>NZ_CP150343.1:3882500-5917500 GCF_051520915.1 Sorangium sp. So ce448
GAAGCCGAGCAATCGGCGGAGCTAACCGGTACTAATAGGTCGTGCGGCTTGACCATACTTCTAAGGCAAACATCGAAGCGTCGCGCCCGGAGTTCGGGTGACGAGCAGCGTGACACAGCTGGCCCTGCCGTAGAGCACCGCGAGAAGCGGGCTCCGGAGGGTTCCGATTGGACGCACCCACAAGTTTCCGGTGGTGATATCGAGAAGGTCACACCCGATCCCATACCGAACTCGGAAGTTAAGCTTCTTGGAGCCGATGGTACTGCCAGGGCAACCTGGTGGGAGAGTAGGACGCCGCCGGGATTTTCTTCGAACCTGCGCATGGTGAGAGCCGTGCGCAGGTTTTTTTTTGTCATTTTGCTTTGACCTCGGGATGCTGCTCTGCAGCATCTTCGCGGCGCCGAGCTCACCTTGGGACTTGGCTTCACTGGCGCTGCTTTTGATCAACGCGTCGCGACCCCCGCGATCGTTGGTCCCGACATGCGCCAGGAGCCTGTTGAAGGCTTTCGTTTTGCTGTCTGGCTTGAATTTTCGCTGGTCGCAGATCTGGGCGTTCGCGCGGCGTGCGGCGCGGCGCGCCGCGTGAGAAGAAGTGCCAGCGCAGGCGGCAGCGAGGGGGCCGGCAGGGGACGGCGGCGCGAGATCAAGATGACGCTGCGAGTTTCTTCCGGCCGCCAGGCGTTGCTACCCTAGGGGAACCTTGGGATTCAAGCGCAGGAGAATCGCTGCGGTCGCCGGGGGGGCCCTCTGTGGCGGGCTCGTCGTCGGGTTCGCCCCTTTTGTGCGCTACCAGGCCGAGCAGGCGGCTGATCGGTACGGGGCATCGCTGTCGATCGACCAGGTTCGGCCGACCTGGAGCGGCGTCTCCCTGAAGGGGGTGGACGTCCAGCTGCGCGGGGTGCCGAGCATCTCCATCCGCCTGGAGGAGGTCGCCGTCGGGCTGGGCGTTTCGGGACGGCGCGTGACGATGCGCGGGGGGACGGTCTCCGCCGTCGGCCCGCGCGAGGCGATCCTCCACGAATTGGAGACCTGGCGGGCGGGGCAGCCGGCAGGACGCGCCGGCACCGCGACGAGCGATGGGGGCGGTAGCACCGAGCTGGAGGGCTTGCGGCTCGTCTGGACCGATCGGGCCGACTCGCCCGCGGAGAGCCTGTCGGCCGACAACGTGCACCTGTCGCGCGCGGGAGGGCGGACAGCCATCGCGGCGCGCGAAGCGATCCTGTCCCTGGGACGGGCAGCCTTCTCGGTCCGACACGGCCGGCTGGTGCTCGCCCTGGAGCAGGGGCGGTACCAGGTGAGCGAGCTCTCGGCCGAATCCATCGACGCGAACGTGGCGCTCCCGGAGGGGACCCCTGAACCTCAGGTCGTGCCTGAGCAGAGCGGGCGCACCCATCCGGCACAGCTGACGAGGACGGCCGAGCGCGGCGACGGGGCCGAGGCGGGGCGGAATCGAGGGGCTGCGGTTCGAGAAGCCCTTCTGCGGGCGGCGCAGGGCATCGATCTGGCGCTCGGCAAGGACGCCAAGGTCGACGTCGCAGGTGTCACCGCGCGCCTCCGGCGCGACGCCGATCACCTCAACCTGGGACCGGGGCACCTCGCCGTGCGGCGCGAGGCGGGCTCGCTCGTGGTGGAGCTCTCGCCTGGAGAGGCCGCCATCGCGGCCGCCGGCGCCGACGCCCAGCAAGCGCTCACCTTTCGCCTTCGCGTGCCGCTCAGCGACGCGAAGGAGATCCCGCAGGAGATCGTCGCCGATGTGCAGGGCGGACCCATCTGGCTCTCCACCCTCGGCGTCCATGAAGGGGACATGGGCCTGTTCGATGTGGCGAGGACGTCGATCGTCAGCCGCGCGCGGGTCGTCCTCTCGGCCGACGGCCAGACGCTTGGCGTCGACGGCGAAGGAAGGCTGAGAAACCTCTCTCTGCGGAGCGCGGCACTGGCAGACGAGCCCATCGCAGGCCTCGACCTGGCATGGCGAGCGAAGGCGAACGGCAAGCTCGACGGGTCCAAGCTCGTCGCCGAGGACGCCGAGGTCGACCTCGGTGCGCTGAGGCTGATCGCGCACGGCGAGTACGAGCACGCCGGGAACTCACACCGGGTCCGCGGCACCTTCGAGGTGCCCCTCACGGCTTGCCAGTCGATGCTGGATTCAGTGCCCAAAGGGATCGTGGCGAAGCTCCACGGCATGAGGCTCGCCGGCTCGTTCGGGATCGAAGGGAAGCTCCGGTTCGATACCGCGAACCTCGACCGGAATTTTTTGCTGGACTGGGGCGTCTCCAACACCTGCCGCGTGACGGAGATGCCGCCGGAGCTCAGCGTCGATCGCTTCAAGCGCGCGTTCCGGCGCCTGGTTTACGGGCCCGGGAGCAAGCGCGTCGACATCGAGTCCGGGCCAGGGACCGCCGATTGGGTCCCCTACGAGGACATCTCCCGCTTCATGGAGGTCGCCGTGCTGACCACGGAGGACGGCGCCTTCCACCGGCACCACGGGTTCGACGAGGAAGCCATCAAGAACTCGATCCGCGAGAACCTCCGGAAGAGGAGGTTCGTGCGGGGGGCGAGCACCGTCAGCATGCAGCTCGCCAAGAACCTCTACCTCGAGCGGACCAAGAGCGTGGCGCGCAAGCTCCAGGAAACCTTGCTCACCATGTACCTGGAGCAGGAGCTCACCAAGGAGCAGATCATGGAGCTCTACCTGAACGCTGTGGAGTTCGGGCCGCTGGTCTACGGCATCGGCGCCGCCGCGCGGCACTACTTCAATGCGTCCGCGGCGCAGCTCTCGCTCGGACAGGCGCTCTACATCGCCTCGATCCTCCCAAACCCGAGCGTGCAGCACTTCGATGCGAACGGCGAGGTCACCGCTGCGTGGAGCGGGTACCTGCGCAAACTCATGCAGATCGCGCACAGGCGCCATCGGATCTCCGACGAGGAGCTGGAGAAGGGGCTCCAGGAGGTCGTGGTGCGAGGCTCCCCGGCGCCTCATCTGGCGCCCCGCCAGCCCTCCGAGGACGGCGGTGAAGCCGGCGAGGAGAGATCGGGAGAGGACGAGGGGGGTGCCTGGGCGGCGCCTTGACGCCCACACGCGCAGGCCGGGCCGTCAGCGCTTCGACGCGGCGGTCCGGAGCTTCGCGAAGAACGCGCGGAGCACGCCGGCGCACTCGTCTGCGAGCACGCCCGACGTCACCGCGAAGCGATGGTTGAGCCGGTTGTCGCGCCCGATCGCGAAGAGCGTGTCGACCGCTCCCGCCTTCGGGTCCGGGCAGCCGTAGACGAGCCGCGCAATCCTGGCATTGACGAGCGCGCCGGCGCACATGGGACACGGCTCCAGCGTCGCGTAGACCGTCGCCCCTTCGAGCCGCCAATGACCAAGCCGCCTGGCAGCCGCCCGCAGCGCGTCCACCTCGGCGTGCCCCGTCGGATCCTGGTCGATCTCGCGGCGGTTTCGACCGCGCGCCAGCACCGTCCCCGACGCGTCGACGATGAGCGCCCCCACGGGGACGTCACCGGCACCTGCCGCAGCCTCGGCCTCCGCGAGCGCCTCGCGCATCCACAGCGCGTCGACGCTCGCTGGTTCCTCCGGCTGTGCCACAGGGGAGAGGAGCAAATCCGCTCCGTCATCCATGACATCCATGAGAGGCTGAGGACCTTTTACATGACCGATCAGGCGCGCCCAGGAAGATTCGAACTTCCGACCCCCGGCTTCGTAGGCCGATGCTCTATCCAGCTGAGCTATGGGCGCTCTGGTGAAGGCAAGTGCAAGGCGTGGCTACGCCACCGCACTCCCGCGTCGCGCTCGGTTGCGCGAAGTGAGTGCCGGCGTTTATACGCCCCCGAGCGAGCTGTCAAAGGAAAAGTGATCGATGCCTGAGGGCGCCTGCTCGGAGCGCAGGACAAAAACAGGGCGCGCGGCGACTCCGTCACGGAATGGCCGCGCGCTTTCACACGCTCTCGAAGGGCAAGCGAAGCTCTGAAAGCGCACCACGGGACGAGCAGGCCAAGCTGACGAAACGGGAAGAAGCTGTAAGCCAAGCAGCAGCGGCGCCATGAAGAGGCGGGATGGCGCCCGCTGAACGACCAAGCACAAGCTAGTGAGGCCCGTTACGAGGGGAGGAGGACCGAGACACGCTGCAGCCCACAGCGCAGAACACGGCCAATTCCGCCTGGAGCAGCCTCTGTGCCATCTCCCAGCCTCGTCCTCGGCGCGTCCTCGCGCGCGCGTACGTCCAGCGGAATACTCACGTTTCGCCGCGGTTTCTTCGGCTGTCGTGGATCCGTGTCCGACGAGTGCTCGGGCAGCTGTGTCGCGTGCCATGCCGTGTTTCGCAATCTTTGCGGACCGAGAGCCCCGACCAACGGACGCTGTGACGCGTCGCGCTATCGAGGGCCACGCGAGCGCCTATCGGGGGCCGCCGAAGAGGTGGTCGTGCGGGGCGTCGGCATGACAGCGTTTGCAGAGGGGCAGGGCGCCGCGGTGGGTGGAGGTGCCCTGGGGCGTGAGGACGAGGTACTCCCAGTTGCCGCCGTCGGGGTCGTAGCCAGCCGGTCGCTTCACCATGGCCAGAAGCGTGTCGGGCTCCGATGCGCCCGCCCGGTAGTGGAACTCGACCACGGCCGCGCCAGAGGGGAGAACGCGATCCGGACCGAGCTGCGGGTAGGGCGCAGCCGCCGCGTTGACCCTCACCTCCGCGTCCATCTCGCCAGTGAAGTGCTGGGAGCGAGCTCGACCCGTGACGGGCTGGAAGCTCGCGAGCTGCCCGGCGAGCTCCCACGCCGAGGGCGCCGCGGCCGGCGGTGCAGCCGGCGTGGCGGCCGGCGCGCGCGCCTCGGGGACGGAGCTGGAACCGCGTCCGATCCACTCCGTGGTCTCCGCGACGTGAGCGGGGGACAGGGACGGCGGGGGCGGCGCACAGCCGAGCGGCAGGGGGGCCCACCCGGAGCGGACCCGCGCCTCCGTCGAGAGCGTCATCGAGGCGAGCGACGCCGCAGCGAGCGCGCACCACGCAGAGAGGCGGGTTCGGGACCGCACCGGTCGAGATGCTACACTGCCCGGATGTACCTGGCCTCTTCCAGGCGAGGCCGCGCATGGCGCGCCCTCTGGGCCGCCACGCTGGTGTCGCTGTCGGGCGCCGCGCTGCTGGGAGGCGCCCCGCACGCAGCCGCCGAGGAGGCGTCCCGCCGCGCCTGGCTGGGCGTGGAGCTGGAGCCGGGGCCGGCCGGGGGGGTGGTCGCGAAGCACGTCGTCACCAGCTCGCCGGCGGCCAAGGCGGGCATCGTGGACGGGGATCAGGTCATCGCGGCGGATGGCGTCCAGATCGACGAGCCAAAGCAGCTCGTCGCGCGTGTCGCGCTCGCGGGGCCTGGAAATGTGGTGAACCTCCGGATCCGGCGCGGCGGACGAGAGCGAGACGTCGCGCCGACGCTGGTGCCGTTCCCCGGGCACGATCAGATCCTTCGCCTCGACAAGATCGGCACGTTCGCGCCAGCCTGGAAGTCGCTCACCACCGTCGGAGGGACCGTCCCGGCGAACATCGGGACCCTGCGCGGAAACGTGGTGCTGCTCGATTTCTGGGCGACGTGGTGCGGGCCGTGCCGCTTGATGGCCCCGCAGCTCTCGGCGTGGCACGCGGCGTACGCCGCGCAGGGGCTGCGGGTCGTGGGCGTGACGACCGACGACGTGAGCGTCGCGACGAAGACAGCGCAGGCCCTCTCGATGCGCTACGCGGTCGCGGCGGACGGGTCGGAGTCGACCTCCGCGGCCTACGGCGTCAAGGCGCTCCCCACGATGTTCGTGATCGACAAGAAGGGCGTCATCCGGGACGTGGTGGTCGGGTACGACCCGACCCGGCACGCCGAGATCGAGAAGCTCCTCAAGGCGCTGCTCGCGGAGCCCGCGCCGGCGCCGTAGCCGCCGCGGAGCCGCGCGGGCTGGACCGGTGCGCTCTCCATGCTCCTCTCCATCGACGAGTTCCTCTGGGCGCTGCGCCGCGACGGCTTCGCCGTCTCGACGGCGCAGGCCATCGATGTCACGCGCGCGTGCGCCCTCGTCGGGTTCGGCGACCGAGGGACGCTGCGCGACGCCATCGGCGCGGTGGTCGTCGAGCGCGCCGCCGATCTCCGCCGGTACCGCGCCTGCTTCGACCGCTTCTTCTCCCCCGCGGGCGCGCACGTCGGCGATCTGTGGGGGCGCCTGCGGGAGCGAGGGTTCTCGGATGGGGAGCTCTCCGCCCTGCGCGATCTGCTGAGCGCGGCGGCGGAGCGGAGCGGCGCCTCGGGCGACGCGATCGCCTTTCAGGCGCTCGCAAGGACCGCGGGGGAGCTCGACCGAGCGCTCCAGGCGGCCGGCATCGCGCGCGTGCTCGCGCCGATGACGAGCTCGCTCCAGGTCGGGTTCTTCGCGCAGCGGGTGATGGATCAGCTCGGGGTGCCGGCCGTCGCGAGCGCGCTGCGGCGGATCCGGAGCGCGCTCGAGGAGGCGCTCGGCGAGGAGCGGGGGAGGGCCCTCGCGGAGGCGCTCGCCGCTGAGCTGGAGCGCATGCGGCATCGCGTGCGCGAGCACGTGACGCTGTCGCTCCGGCGCGTCGAGGGCGAGGAGCCAGCTGCCCAGGGCCGCATGGATGTCCCGTTCGCCTCGCTCGGCGAGGGCGAGATGGAGGAGGTGCGCCGCGCAGTGAAGGAGCTGTCCGTGCGGCTCCGGGGCGTGGAGCGGCTCCGGAGGCGCCGCGCGCGGCGCGGGAGGATCGATCCCCACCGGACGCTGCGGCGCAGCCTCCAGACCGGCGGCGTGCCGTTCCAGCCGGCGCGTCGAGCGCGGCGGCGCGACAAGCCGCGCCTGATGATCCTGTGCGACGTGTCGGACTCGGTCCGCGTCGCCGCGCGGTTCATGCTCGAGTTCGTCTGCGCGGCGCAGGAGCTCTTCGACCGGACGCGCTCGTTCGTCTTCGTGAGCGAGCTCGCCGAGACGACCGAGCTCTTCGAGGCGTTGCCGGCGAGCTCGGCGCTCGAGCGGATCCAGCGCGGCGAGGTGGTGAGCCGGGCGCACAACTCGAATTACGGGCGCGCCCTGCTGGCCTTCGAGGAGCGACACGGGCGTGACGTGGACCGGCGGGTGACCCTCGTGATCCTGGGCGACGGGCGCACGAACTACTTCGCGGACGAGGCGGAGGTCGTGAGGAGGCTCCGCGACCGGGCGCGGGCGCTCCTGTGGCTGTGCCCCGAGGGGCCGGGCGCCTGGGGGACGGGAGACAGCGCGATGCCGCGCTACGCCGCCGCGTCGACGAAGGTGCTGGTCGCCCGGACCGCGCGGGAGCTCGAATCGGCGGCGCGGGAGGTGGTCGCCCGGCGCGCTTAGGGCTATGGGTCGCGCCATGTCGCTCGATCAGAAGCTGCGGGATCTCACGGCGCGCATCGAGAAGGGAGGCGCGCAGAAGTACCACGACAAGAACGCGGAACAGGGCAAGCTGTTCGCGCGGCAACGCGTCGCGCTGCTCGTCGATGAAGGCAGCTTCATCGAGGACGCGGCGCTCGCCAACGCGCTGGATCCCGAGCTGCCGGCCGACGGCGTCATCACGGGCACCGGGACGGTGGGCGGGCGCCCCGTGTGCGTGATGGCGAACGACTCGACGGTGAAGGCCGGCTCGTGGGGGCGCCGCACCGTGGAGAAGATCCTGCGCGTGCAGGAGACCGCGCGGCGCCTCCGGTGCCCGCTGCTCTACCTCGTCGACTCCGCGGGGGCGCGGATCACCGATCAGATCGAGATGTTCCCCGGGCGGCGCGGCGCGGGCCGGATCTTCTACAACCAGGTCGAGCTGAGCGGCCTCGTCCCGCAGATCTGCCTGCTGTTCGGCCCGTCGGCGGCGGGGGGCGCGTACATCCCGGCGTTCTGCGACGTCGTGTGCATGGTCGAGAGCAACGCGAGCATGTACCTGGGCTCTCCGCGGATGGCCGAGATGGTGATCGGCGAGAAGGTCACGCTCGAAGAGCTCGGCGGAGCGCGCATGCACTGCTCGGTCTCGGGGTGCGGCGACGTGCTCGTGAAGACCGAGGAGGAGGCGATCGCCTTCGCGAAGCGCTACCTCGCGCTGATGCCGCAGAGCTCCGCCGAGACCGCGCCCCGCGTCGAGCCGAGGCCGGAGAAGCCAGGGCAGCGGCCGCTCGAGGACGTGATCCCCGCCGACGAGAACAAGCCGTTCGACATCATGGCCGTCATCGACGCCATCATCGACGAGGGCAGCTTCGTCGAGATCAAGAAGCTCTATGCGCGAGAGATCGTGACGGGGCTCGCGCGCGTCGAGGGACGCGCGGTCGGCATCGTCGCGAACCAGCCAAAATACAAGGGCGGCGTGCTGTTCGTGGACTCGGCCGACAAGGCGGCGCGGTTCATCTGGCTGTGCGACGCCTTCAACATCCCGCTCCTGTACCTCGCCGACGTGCCCGGCTTCATGATCGGGACCGTCGTCGAGAGGCAGGGGATCATCCGGGCCGGGGCGAAGATGATCGCCGCGGTGAGCGAGGCGAGCGTGCCGAAGCTGTCCGTCGTCGTGCGCAAGGCGTACGGGGCCGGGCTCTACGCGATGTGCGGGCCGGCGTTCGCGCCCGACGAGTGCATCGCCCTGCCCTCGGCCTCGATCGCGGTGATGGGGCCGAGCGCCGCGGTGAACGCCGTCTACTTCAACAAGATCCAGGCGATCCCGGCGGGACCCGAGCGCGAGGCGCTCGTGCAGAAGCTGCGCGACGAGTACCGGGCCGACGTCGATCTGGAGAAGCTCGCGAGCGAGCTCGTGATCGACGCGATCATCCCGACGGCGAACCTCCGCCGCGAGGTGGCGCGCCGCTTCGAGCGGTACGCTGGCAAGATCGAGGAGAGGCCGCGAAAGAAGCACCTCGTGCCGCCGGTGTGAGCGGCACACGGCGCGCTCCGGAGAGCGCGCGGTGAGGGCGGCGCCCTTCGAGACCTCGGCCGCGCGCGGACGTGGTGACGTGGTGTAGACTCGCGGCGTGCTCGCCCGCAGGTTTCCGCTCTCCATCGCGCTGCTCGGCCTCACCCTCGCGGCGGGTGAAGCGCGCGCCGACGTCTCGGCCCCGGCGGTGGCGCGCCTGCTCGGCTCGCGCCTGGGTCGGCACCCGCTCGCCGATCCGCGGGGGCGCATCGCCGTGACGGTGCCGCTGCCCGCCGGCGCCGACGCGCGAGCGCTCGGGCTCCTCCCGGTCGCGCCAGGCTTCGGGACCATCCGGCTCGCGCCCGGCGACGTCGGCGCCTTCTCCGCCGCGCACCCGGAGCTCAGGCTGCTCACAGGACCGCCGCGGCGGCCCCTGCTGGATCGGTCCAAGGGGTGGATCCGCGTCGAGCCGTACAGGAAGGCCACCGGCGCGGACGGCAAGGGGGTGGTCGTCGGCGTCGTCGATACCGGTCTCGACGTGACCCACCCGGATTTTCGAGACAAGGACGGCAAGACACGGATCCGATGGATGCTGCAGGCCGGAAGCCCGAAGGGGCTGCACGCGGCGCTCGAGCACACGTACGGGTGCGATGATCCGGACCAGTCGGCGTGCGCGATCTTCTCCGACGCCGACATCGACGCCCTGCTCGCGCAGAGCAAGCCCGGCATCCTCCGCGATATCGCGGGGCACGGCACGCACGTGGCATCCATCGCGGCAGGCAACGGCGGGCCGATGGTCTCGGAGCGGCCGCGGTACATCGGCGTGGCGCCCGCCGCGACGCTGATCATCGCCGCGCCGGCGCGGCCCGGCGAGGGCTTCGACGATCCGGACATCCTCAAGGCGGTGCAGTTCATCTTCGACCGCGCCGAGGAGCTGAACATGCCGGCGGTCGTCAACCTGAGCGTCGGGAGCGATTTCGGGCCCCACGACGGGACCAGCCCGCTCGAGGCAGGGCTCGCCGCGATGGTCGGCAGCGCTCATCCGGGGCGGGCGATCGTCGTCGCCGCCGGCAACAGCGGCGCGACGTACGAGATCGACGGCGAAGGGTCGCTCGGGATCCACACCGAGGCCCACGTGTCGGCGCACGCCGAGACGCGCGTGCCCATCCGCACGCCGAGCGCGGAGCGCGGCGAAGGATACGTCTGGATCACCTTCCGGCCCGGGGACGAGGTGTCGGTCGGCCTCGACGGGCCAGGCGGCGAGGCGTGGATCGGCCTGATCGAGCCCGGAGACGACGCCGGCTACACAGGCGACGACGGCGAGACGACCGGCGCGGTCATCAACCGGCTCGCGAACGGGAAGTCGCCCATTACCGCGGCGACGAACAGCGCCGTCGTGGCCTTCAGCGGGGCGTGGAAGGCGGGCGAGTTCGCGATCCGCCTGCGAGGCCAAGGAGACGCGCAGCTCTGGGTGACAGGGCTCGGCGACGTCTCGCCGTCGCACGATCTCGGGCTCCTTTTCCCGCGCGCCATCAAGCAAGGGACGATCAACGTGCCCGCGAGCCACCCCGGGCTGCTCGCCGTGGGGTGCACCATCAACCGCGTCCGCTGGCAGCCGCAGGGCAGCTCCACGAGCGTGCGCCTCACGAGCCTCGACGGCGTGGACATCGAAGAGGACAGCGCCTGCTACTTCAGCGCGGCTGGCCCCACGCCGTTCGGCGTGGCCAAGCCGGAGATCAGCGCGCCCGGCGGCCTTGTCGCGGCCGCCATGGCGAGCGGCGTCGACCCGCGCGACGATCCCGGAGGGCTGTTCGATACGCCCGGGTGCCCCGGTGACGAGCCTTGCTTCGTCGTCGACGACTACCACGCGATCGCGTCAGGGTCGTCCATGGCGGCGCCGCAGGTCGCAGGGGCGATCGCGCTCCTCTTCCAGGTCAACCCGAACCTGACCCAGGCGGAGGTCACGGAGGCGCTCCAGGCAGGCGCGCGGTACCCGAGGGGCGCGGTGCCGCTCGACGCGCAGCTCGGTCCCGGCGTGCTCGATCTCGAAGGCGCGCGCCTCGCGCTCGAGGCCGTCGAGACCGGCGAGAACGAGCCGGCGCTCGACAAGAGCTGGTACGTCCTGTCGAGCACCTACGCGAGGCCCGACCCGTCGTGGCCGGTCTGGGGGACGATCGAGCTGCGACGCCCTGACGGCGCCCCGGTGAGGGGCGTCGATGGGAAGCTCACGGTCGCCGTCCGCGGCGGGGTGATGCACACGCCGCTCCGGGAGGTGCGCCGCGGGCTGTGGCAGTTCGCGGTCGCCGCGCCGCGCGGCTCCGGAGGGGCGACGCTGGCCGTCGAGGTGCTCTACGACGGCGCCTCGCTCGGCGCGCGCGAGCTCCCGGTGGGGAGCGACGTCTGGATGGCGAACGGAGAGCTCGAGGCGACCAGCGGCGCGTGCGCCTGGGCCGCGGGTCGCCCGGACGGCACGCCGCCGTCGAGCCGCGCCGCCTGGGGCCTCGCGAGCCTCCTCGTGGCGGCGTCCGCGGCGCGCCGTCGGCGCCGCGGCTGAGCACCCCCGCTGCCCGCGCGCCCTTGCGTCGCCCGGGCGCGCGCGGCTGCCGTCCGCCGCCGTCCGTGTCACCGTGGCCAAGCGGCGGGGCGGGGTAGAGCACGACGGCGATGGAGCATGGACGAATGGAGAAACGGGTGATCGTGGATCGACCTCCCGCGGCAGAGGCGGACGCGGGGCACGCGCGCGCGCCCCGGCCGCTGCGGTTCGCGGCGCGCACAGGCTGGGATCTCTCGGGCAACAGCCTCGCCTCCGTGCTCGCCGAGGCGCGCGGGGCGGGGCGCGCGCTCGTCGATTTCACCGAGTCGAACCCGACGCGCTGCGGGATCGCCGAGACGGCTCACCTCATCGCGCCGCTCGGCGAGCCGCGCGGCGCGCGGTACGCGCCGCTGCCGCTCGGCGATCCGGCGGCGCGCGCCGCGGTGTCGCGCTACTACCAAGAGCGCGGGCTCGACGTGGATCCGTCGAGCGTCGTGCTGACGGCCAGCACCAGCGAAGCGTACGGATGGCTGCTCAAGCTGCTCGCCGAGCGCGGCGACGACGTGCTCGTCCCCGTGCCGTCCTACCCGCTGCTCGAGTACCTCGCCTGCCTCGAGGACGTCGCGCTCACGCCCTACCCGCTCCTCAGGGAGGAAGGATGGCGCATCGACCTCGGCGCGCTCGAGCGCGCGGCCGGCGAGCGGACGCGCGCGGTGGTGCTCGTCCATCCGAACAACCCGACCGGCTCCTTCGTGCGCCGCGACGACGCCGCCGCGCTCGAGGCGTGCGCCAGGGAGCGCGGGCTCGCGCTGATCGTCGACGAGGTCTTCGGGGACTACGCCCACGGAGACCTCGCCCCGGACCGCTTGCCGAGCTTCGCCGGCTCGCGGCAGGCGCTGACGTTCGTGCTGAGCGGGCTCTCCAAGGTGATGGCGCTGCCGCAGCTCAAGCTCGGCTGGATCGCGGTCTCGGGGCCGCCGGAGCTCGCCGCGGCGGCGCTGGAGCGGCTCGAGGTCATCGCGGACACCTACCTCTCGGTCGGCACCCCGGTGCAGCTCGCGCTGCCGGAGATCCTCGCCTCGCGGGCGCCCGTCCAGCGCGCGATCCTGTCGCGCGTGCAGGCCAACCTGGCCGCGCTCGACGCGGCGCTCGCCGCGCGCGCCGGGGGCGCGGTCCGGCGGCTCCCGATCGACGGCGGCTGGTACGCGACGCTGGAGGTCCCGCGCGTGCATGACGAGGACGGCTGGGTCGAGCTCCTCGTGCGCGACGAGGGGATCATCGTCCACCCCGGCTACTTCTTCGATATGCCGCGCGACGGCTTCCTCGTGGTCGGCCTGCTGCTCGATCCGGACGTGTTCGCGGAAGCCGCGCTGCGGCTCGTGGGCCGGATCGCGCGCGCGATCAGCGGTGAATGAGGACCACCGTGGAGCGGCCGGCGTCGCGGGAGGCCCGCAGGCCGTGCCACCCCTCCGGCACCGGCGGGTCGGTCCAGGCGAACATCTGCTTCGCGTCGATGGGGGAGAGGTTGACGCAGCCGCCGCTCTTCGGCTCGCCCCAGGCGTCGTGCCAGTACGCGCCGTGCAGCGCGTGAGGTCCGCTGAAGTTCTGCACGAACTGCACCTCGGAGTGGACGATCTTGTCGTTCGTGCTCGAGACCATCGTCGCCGTCACGAACTTCCCGTCGATGCGGAAGCGCCCGGTCGGCGTCGCCGCGGTCTCGATGGCGGGGATGCCCTGCCTCGGGACGCCGCCGCGCCCCGGTGAGATGAGCGTCGCGAAGACCGGGGTGAGCTCTTCGTAGGCGACGAACCACCCGCCGAGCACGCTGACCTCGATCCACTTGCGCGGCGACGACGGATCGCCGTCGCCATCGAGCGGCGAGCTCTTCGCCGCCTCGATCACGACGGCATCGTCCGCGCGCACGTAGATCCCCGGCTCCTGCGTCTCGAGGAGCCGCTCGCCGTCCTCGACCTCGGCGCGACCGGTGAGCCCGACCGAGGCGAGCCGCGCGAACGACGCGCCGGTCGGCTCGAAGCGGCCGCCGGCGCCCCGCTGGTACTTCGGCCGATCGGTCTTGCGGAAGAACGCGAGCGGGAGCGAACGCCCGTCCTTCAGCCAGACGCCCTGGAAGCTCGAGCGCGGGTAGGGCTTCAGGCGATCCTTCGGCATGTACGCCTGGTCCGAGGTCACCACCCAGGTCCGATCCTGCGCGTCGAACGCGCGGGTGAACGCCACCGTCGAGCCGTTCACGATCCGGTCGCGCCCCTCGCGCACGAGGCCGCCGAATGGAAACAGCGCCGGGGCGGCGACCCCCGCGGGCTTCAGGTCGACGCCCACGAGGGCCTCGTCGATCTCGCGGATGGCTTCCTCGCCAGCGCCCTCGGCGGCGCGCACCTTCGCGATGTTCGCGAGGTGCTCCTCGAGGTCCCACTCGGAGCGCCGCTGCTCCTTCGCGCTCGGGAGCTGCGGGTAGCGCGGCGCGCCGGTCGACTCCGCGTAGTCATAGGGCCACGGGGAGTCGACCCTGGGCGCGTGAGGCCGCAGCGCGGCCACGACCGGGTCGTTCGGGTCGACCGCGGCGCTGGCGCCGGCGCAGACGTAGCCCCGCGGCTCGATGGCGTACCACGCGTCGCACCCCTCGCCGGGCGTCCGCGCGGACTCGAGGCTGCCGCCGCGCAGCGCGACGGAGCCGCCGAGCCCCAGGTAGCCGCTCCAGCCCCGCGTCGGGTAAGGGCCAGGGCTGATCCACGCAAACCGCGCCTTGGAGTAGATGCGCGCGCCCTCCGCCGCCGCGCTGGTGGGCGGCGGCGTTGCCGCCGCGCTCGCCGCGGGCGGCGCGTCGGCCTCCGCCTGGGCCGGGTCCGACGCCTTCGTGACGTGCGCCGCCTCGACGACCGCGGCGCGCGGCGCGGCCGCTCCCGAGGACACGCGCGGCGCGTCCGCCTCGGGGGGCGCCCGCAGGGCCTCCGCCTCGAGCGAGGCAGGCGCCGCCTCGGCGGGGCTCTCTTCGGAGCAAGCTGCGGCGCCCCCCGACGCGATCGCGCACGTCAGGGCCGCGAGGAGGAAGGAAGGCGGTGAGCTAGCCATGCAAGCGGGAGAGACTAGTTGCCGGATGCGGCCGCGGACAAGCGAACGACAGCCGCGCCGCCGGCGGCTGCCAGCCGGGGAGCCGCGCTCGCTGCTAAAGCCTGCCGAGCACGGCCACCACGAGCAGGATGACCCCGACGAGCGCCGCCGTGATCATCGCGAACCTCATGAGGCGCGGCTTCAGCCACTTCCACAGGACGAGGCGAGCCACCTTCCACAAGAGCACCAGGATCTGCCGGAGGACCTTGCCCACGACGAGAGCGTAGCGCAGTCCCGCGGCGCGCGCTGCCAGCAAGGGCGGTAGAATTCGCGGCCAATGGACGAGCCCTGCGGCCCTCGCCGCCTCGGACCAGGCGGGACGCAGCGCGCCTGCCGGGCACCTCAGCCAGCGGCCAGCCCGGCGTGCGGGCGGTCGCTGCGCAGGGTGCGCGACGTCACGTCAATTGATGTCGACGCTCACCTTCGATGCATAGCTGCCAGGAGAGGGGAAGGTGATCTCGCGCAGCGCACCGGCGACACACTCGGCCGCCTCCTCGCCCCGTTCGTCGTTGCTGGACACGCCCACGCTGAGCGGCTTGCCGTCGGTGTCGATGTAGAGCGTGGCCTTGATCTGGCTGGCGCCCGCCTGGCTCCGGCACGACGCGAGCGCCGGCCTCGCCTTCTTGTACGGCGTCCCGAGCTGGTCGGGCGTCCAGGGCACGGGCAGGCGCTCGTCGCTGCTCGGCTCGAAGGTGAAGCTGTTCTCCGCCAGGCCCTCTCCGCCGACCGGCTTCGGCCACCTCGTCGCCTTCAGGACGCTCAGCATGCACGCCTCGGTCTCGCGATCGCCCAGGTTCGAGTCCTTCACGAACGCCCAGCGCGCCGTGCCCTCCTCGGTCACCCGGACCTTGAAGCGGATCTCGCCCCCGAGATAGGGGATCCGCTGGACGCCTTTCTGGTAGCAGCGCGAGAGCCGCGACGACGCGCGCTCGAACGCCGCTTGCACCTTCTCCTCGTTCATGCCGCCGATCTCGGAACCCGAGCTCATCTTCGGGCCCGACGTCTCGACAGGCTCGGCGTCGACCATCACCGGCGCCACGGACGTGGGCGCGGCGCCGCCGCAGCCCAGCTGGGCCGCGAACGTCGAGAGAGCAACGACGGTGATGGTACCCCTGAGTAAGCGCGTGAATTTCATGATCGAACGAGGACTCTATACGAGCCGCGTCTTGGGCGAAAAGAGCGCGATGAGGGGAACGCTCGCTGCAGTGCGTGTGAGAGATTCTACGCCAGCGCGAACGCCGACGCGCCGCTCCGAACCCGCGCCCGCTCGGACAGGAGGCGTCCGCAACGCACACGGTAGAGGCGTAGCGGTGAAGGTCCGTCCACGAGCGCCTGAGCGCAGAAGATGCGAGGCGGCGCGCCTGAGCGCACCGGCGCGTCGTGCGCTCGGTGCGTATGGCCGTGGATCACGTGAAGGTGATCGTGCTCGTGGAGCAATGCCATGAGCTCAGCGCTGTTAATGAGCCCGTCCAGCCACTGCATCGCGCCGATCGGATGGCGGAGAGGCGGGTGGTGCTGGGCGAGCACGAGCGCGTCGCCCGAGCGGCGCGCCTCGGCGGCGAGCGAGGCGATCCACGAGAGCTCGCGGGCCGCGATCGCGCCCGCCGAGCGGGTCACCGGCTGCATCATGGCGGTCGAGACCGCGGCGACGACAGCCCCAGGCAGCGCGACGGCCGTCCCCTGCCTGCTCGTCGCCGCGAAGGGGCGGAGGCAGCCCTCCAGCGCGCGCTCCCACGCGCCTTCGGTATACGCGTCGTGGTTGCCAGGCACCAACGTGACGCGGGCCGGGTCCCAGCCGCTCTCCGCCAGGACGGCGGCGAGCACCTCGAACTGGGCAGGGGTCCCGTCTTCCGTGAGGTCGCCGGTGAGCACCAGGTGGTCCGCCCCGCTCCGCCCCGCCTCGATGAGCGCGGCCAGCGTGCGACGGCGGCGTTGCGCCGCGTCGATGGGGCGGCCGAAGCTCAGGTAACGAAGCCGCCACCGCTCGGCGCCGCGGCGCCGGTCGTGATCCGCCTCGAGGAGATGGAAGTCCGTGAGGTGCGCGATCGTCGTCATCGACGCGATCGTGAGCCCTGACCGACGTCGTTCTCGCGACATCGACGCAAGCTCTCGGCGACGCAAACCGCGAGCGTCACGGGGCGGGCGTGGCGCTGCTCGGGACGGGGAGCGCGCCTTGGGCGAGCCGATCGCTCTCCTGGTTGCCCTCGAAGCTGTTGTCCTCCGACACCGACGGCGCCTGCGCGCCCTGCACGACGAGGCCAAACCGGTTGCCGGTGGACTCCGAGCTCGCGAGCGCGCCGTGGCTGTCGCTGAACAGCAAACCGGCGCGCGCGCAGCGCTGCACCTGCACCGAGCTCACCTGCGCCGTCGAGCCCAGGACCACGAGGCCGTCGCCCAGGTCGGGCACCGATTCCGCCTGCCCACCGGAGCCCAGGGCCGAGAACGTGCCGCCCTCGACCCCGAGGATGACCGTGTCCTCCACCGTGCTCGGCGAGGCCAGCAGCAGGCCCGCCACGCGGCTCTCCAGCACGGCCGACCTCTGGACGAGGACCTGCGCCGCCCCGGCGCTCAGCAGGCCGACGCCGCCCGTGCCGTCGCGCTCCTCCGGCAGCGAGCGCTCGATGAGGCTGTCCGAGATCTCGAGGGTCGCGCCCCGGGACGCGGACACGCCCGCGACGTGGGGCTCCAGGACGTACGTCGACGCAAGCGCGGCGCGGCCACCCTGCACGAGCACGCCGGCGGCGCGGTCCCGGTGCAGCGGGTTCGCGCGCGTGCCCTCGATGACCACGCCGCTCGTCGAGAGCGTCCCGCCCGAGACGACCAGCCCAGCGTCGCCGGCCTGGCGCACGAGGCTCGACGACAGCGAGAGCGCTCCGCCGCGCTGCTCGACGGCGACGCCGAGGTGAACGCTCTCCGAGGCGGACGCGACGTCGAAGAGGTTGCCAGAGGCCTCGACCTCCGTGCCGGCGTCCGCGACGGCGAGCAACGCATCGCACGCGCCGGACAGGACGCTGGACGCGAGCGACGCGCGCGCGCCCTGCTCCACGGCCAGGCCGCCGGCCTCGGGCGCCGCGTCCGCCGGGGCGGCGATGAGGTTGCGCGCCGCCACGAGCTCCGCGCCGGCGCCCGTCACCAGCGCGCCCAGGTGATGGTGGACGAGCGCGTTCGCGTCGAGCCGGAGCGTGCCGTTATCGAGGTGCACGCCGACGGCGTCGCTCGTCGCCCACCGCAGCGCCGCGGCCTCCAGCAGGTTGCCCTCCGCGACCACCTCCGCCGCCTCGGAGCTGATCCGCAGGTTGACCGCGCCGCCGACCAGCGCGTTCTCGGTGAGCCGCGCTTCGGCCCCGGAGACGACGAGCACGCTGGTCCAGACCTCGCCCGCTCCATCGTCCGCCCACGACGACTGGACGAGGCTGCGCGACAGATCGAGGCTCGCGCCAGGGAGCGCGACCACGAGACCATTGCCGCTCTCGCCCGTCACCCGGATGTCGCGCACCGAGACCGCCGCTGCCTGGATCAGCACCCCGATCGAGGCGCTGAGCACGCTCACGCCGCGCACGCCGGCGCGGTCGACGTCGTGGATCCAGACCGCGCTGACGTTGCCGCTGGGATCGCTCTGCTCGCCCCGGAGCACCACCCGCGAGGCGCACCTCCCGACGATCTCGATGGGCTTCGCGATCTCGATCGGCTCGTCGTACTCGCCCTCGGCCAGGACGACGCGCCCGTCCGCCTGGACGCCCGCCAGCGCCTCCGCCAGCGTCGTGAACGGCCTCTCCCGCGACCCGTCGCCGTCTTCGCCCTCGTAGCCAGGATCGACGTGGAGATCGCCGGGCGTCTCGACGATCTCGCCCCATGGCGCCGAGCCACAGCCGTCCGGCCCGTCGATGGAAACACAGCCCTTCTGCGGGACCGCGAATGTCCCCTCCGGGCACCTGGCCATGGTGGGATGGCAGGCACCGTCCTCCACGAACTCGGTCGCACAGCCGGGGATCCCGACTTCGATGCAGCCCTCGTCGTGCTTCGGGATCGTCCCGGGCGAGCACTTCGCGAGCGCGGGACGACAGAAGCCGTCCTCGTCGACGAAGGCGTCGGCGCAGCCCCGAATGCCCACCTGCGCACATCCGCTGGCGCCGCTGATCTGCCCCGGCGCACACCCCGAGCCGCCGCCGCCCTCCCCCGGGAGGTGGGTATACGGCGGCAGGTCGGTGCTCTCGCAGCCGAAGAGCGAGACCGCGCACAGGCTGGAAGCGAGAGAGAAAAGACACCAGAGCGCCGAGTGTCCAAGCTTCGCGCGCAACACCCCACCAACCTAGCAGATGCTCCGATGCACACGCCGGCAATGCGCGCCTCTCTCGCCGTCTCCAGCCGCTCGAGACCGGACATTCACGGGCGTGACCCGGACAGCCGCACGTCGGCTCGCGCCCAGGCGCGCTTGAAGCGCGCGTGTGCGGCGTCCGCTTCCTCTTCCTTGCCCTGTGCGCGGAGGCTGCGCTCGAGCCCGCACAGCGACCAGCCATTCTGCGGGTTCTGGCGCAGGTCCTCCCGGTAAGTCGCCTCCGCTTCGCGCGCGCGGCCCGCCGTGAGGAGCACCGCGCCGAGCGTGTGGCGGACCGGCTCGGGCCAGTCCGGCGGCTCGAAATAGCGCAGCTCGTCCTCGATGCGCGCGGCGTCCTCGAGCATGCGAGCAGCGGCGCCGGTGTCGCCGCGCTCGGACGCGATCTGGCCCTCGAGCACGAGCGAGGCGATCTCGAGCAGATCCTTCGCGCGGTTCCTGCCGATCGTCGCGTCGTCCCGGCTCTCGGACGCCATCGCCCGGAGCACCGCCGCCTCGCGCGCGGCATCGTCATGGCGCCCGGTCGCGGCGAGCGCGCGGCCGCGCGCATAGCGCCAGATCCCCGTCGTGTACCGCAGCTCGGGCGGCGGCGCCGGCGCTGCGAGGACGTCGTGCCACCGTCCGAACCGGACGAGCGCGAACAGCAGCGCAGGGCGGAACATCTCGAGCATCGGCATGTGTCGGACGTTGTGGTCGGGCACCGCCGCGGCCAGCTCTCGCGCGGCGCGCACGGCGACGGCGCTGCGCCCCTCCATGCTCGCCGAGACCGAGAGGAAATGGAGGTTGTGAGGGAAGTACATCATCGGATAGATGCCCTCCGGCCGCCGCTCGCGGATGTACCGGCGATCGGCCAGCACCGCCTGCTCGTTCGCGTCGGAGGCGTCGGCGTAGCGACCGACGCGCATGAAGATGTGCGACGCCATGTGCACGAGGTGCCCAGCGCCAGGGGCCAGACCGCCGATCCGCTCGGCGCTCGGCAGCGCCCGCTCCGGCGCGCGCGACGCCTCGACCGCGTGGATGTAGTAGTGATTCGCGCCGAGGTGCTCGGGATCTCGCCGGAGGACGCCCTCCAGCGTGGAGATGATCTCCTCGGTCCCGGGCTGCGGCCGGCCGTCCTGTGTCCAGAGATCCCACGGGCGCAGATCCATGAGCGCCTCGGCGAAGAGGACACCCGCGTCGAGGTCGTCGGGGAAGCGACGGGCGAGATCGCGCATGGCGCTCGCGTAGGCGCGGTCGAGGTCAGCGCGGTCGCGGGCCGACGTTGAAGCGTGGCGCTCCGCCAGCGCGTCGATGTACGCGCGCTCGCGCTCGCTGGCGGACGCGGCGAGCGCGCGCGCCTCCTCCACGGCCTCGAGGGCGGCCCGCTCCCGCGCCGCGTCGGCCGGCTGGTTGATGTTGGGGCCGAGCGTGAGCGCGATGCCCCAGCGGGCCATGGCGAGGCCGGGATCGAGGCGGGCGGCCTCCCGGAATGCCTTCCTCGCCTCGTCGTGGTTGAACGCGTAGACGAGCCGCAATCCCTGATCGAAATAGCGTTGCGCGAGCTGCGATGACGTCGTCACGGGGTGATGGAGAGCGCCGATGTCCTCGAACAGAGGGACGCGCTCGGCGTCGGGCGCCTCCGTAGGCGCAGGGCCGGTCGGCGGCTCCGCTCCGGGCGAGGCGGGGCGTGGCTCCGCGCCGCACGCCGCAAAGGCGGCGCAAGCGCAGAGCAGGGGCAGGCCGAAGAGCGCGCGTCGAGCTGTCATGGGCAACCTCCCTGGAGCCCGGATCGCCACGGGTTCCGACGGTCCAACATCCCCTCGCGGGGTCGCTTTGCCTCGGGCGCCGCCCTCCGGCGCGATCGCGGAGGTCGAGCCGAGCGAGGGCCATGCACGCGCGGTTCCCGCGGCGCGGGAAGGCAGCGCACAGAAGGCCCGCGCGTGGCCGGGCCTTCGACGCGCCCGCGCCGTCAGCGCGGTGCTCGATGGACGGACGGCGCGACTTGCGGCAACCTCGGGACATGACGACGTGCAGGGATGAAGCTCTCCGCTGGGTTCACCGCTACGCGATCGGCGGGGCGGCGTTCGCCGCGCTTCCGCTCCCGATCTCGACCTCCGCCGGGCTCGTCGCGATCGAGACGCACATGATGGCGATGGTCGGCGAGATCTACGGCGAGAACATGGGATCCGTGGTGACGACCGCCGCCGGCGGGAGCTTCGCGATCCTCGGGCAAGGCCTGAAATTCCTGGCCACCCGGGCGGTCGGCTTCGTCCCCCTGATCGGGCCGGCCATCAAGATGGGCATCGCGGCGCTCACCATCGAGGCGATCGGCCGGGGCGTGGTGGGGCACTTCGAGCGAAAGTACCCGGGCAAGATCTTCGAGAAGGCGTGAGCCGACGCGGCGTGCGCGGCGCGCGGGCGAGGCGCGCTGCGCGCTGCCTGCCGCGCACACGAGGCGCAGCGCGCGCAATGCGCGGCCTGCCGCGCGCACGAGGCGCGGCGCGAGCAATGCGCCGACGCGCGGCGCCGCCTGGCGCGCCGCGCGTCGCTATCGACGTCCGTCAGTTCTCGCAGCCGCTGCAGGCGAGGGGGCAGGTGCCGTTCACCGTCGCCTGACAGTGAAGGTCGGGCGCGCCGGCGCTGTCGCCGTAGTCGCAGCAGATCTCGCCAGCGTCGCAGCATCGCACGCCGCAGCAGAGGCCTTCTTCGCAGCCGAAGCCGGGGGCGCACGCATCCGCGCACTCGCCCTGGATGCAGACCTGAGTCTCGGTGCAGGTCGTGCCGCACGACCCGCAATTGCGCGGATCACCGGCCAGGTTGACGCACTCCGATCCACAGCACGAGAGCCCGGGCTCGCACGTGCACATCGTGCCGCCCTCGCCGCCCATGCCGCCTTCGCCCCCCGAGCTCGTCGTCGCGACGGTGGAGGTCGCTCCGCCTTCCCCGCCCGCGCCCCCGCTGGAGGAGCTCGATGCGGTGACATAGGTCGGCCAAAGGTCCACGGTGCCCGGGTCAGCTTCACATCCAGCGACGGCGAACAATGCGGCCCACGACAGCAACGCGATCACCCGATGACAGGGCATGAGCACCTCCAAGCCGAAAATCACACTACCACGGAGGGGCGCGGCCACACGAGGGGGGCATGGCACACGGCGCAGCGCCGGCTGTATGCACCGCGTCGTGCGCCGCTTCACGCGCGTCACGACGATGAATGCAGCGGCGCCTGCGACATCAGGGGGTGATGAGCTTGCAGTCCGACAGGAGCCCCGTGTACCAGTCATCGGTCCTGTCGAGCCATGCGCCCTCGCTGGACCAGCGGATGCCGGGCCGCTTCATCCTGCCTTCGACGGTGTAGGTGCACTTCAACGCGAACCGCGCGGACGGCAGCTTGCCTGAGGTGAGCGCAGGCTCGCTCCAGAGGCCGGCGGCGAGGAACTGGACGCGGTCCGTGGTCGTGTAAGGACGGAGCAGCTTTTTGTCGTCTGCATCCCCCTTGGACCAACCCTGGGTGGGCGACTCGAACGCGCAGTGCCGGCCGCTGACTTCCTCGGCCGACCAGCAGGCGAGATCCTTGATGTCGGTGGACACGAGGGTGACCTCGACCTGGGACTTGTCCCCGGGTTTCCACTTGGGGCCGGCCGTGCCGGCCGCAGGCTCACGCCCGAAATAGGCGAAGGCCGCGGCGAGGCCGCCGATGATGATGAGGAACAGGATCATGCTCTTGCCGAGCGAGCCGCCCTGCGGTTGGGCGGCGGCGCGAGGCCGCGCGCCGGGCTTCTTGCCGGCCGGGCGCCGCGCTGCGCCAGCCTGCTTTGCAGGACGCGAGGCTCTGGCGGGCGCCGCGGCGTCGGCGCGGCCCTCGCCGTCCTCCTCGCTGGGGGTGTCCTGCGCGTCGGCCTCGCCGGGAGGCGCTTCATCCGTGTCGGGGCGGTCTCTGTCTTCGGAGCTCGTAGCCATCGAGGCGCTTTATGTACCGGAGCGCGCCCGCGACTCAAGCATTCCGTGGACCGAGCGGCAGGGCACGATCGCCCGTTCCAACGAGCAGCCCTTGATGTAGGCTGCGGCCGCGATGACGTTCGATGCCAGAAATCCACGCGCGCGCATCCTCGGCACAGGCCGCTCCCTGCCGCTCGCCGTCCCGACGGGCGAGGCGCAGGCGGGCGCGCCGCCGGCGGACGGCGCGGCGGGCGACCCGGGCGCGAGCGACGAGCGGCGCCGCGTCGCGCCCGGCGAGCGGACGAGCGACCTGGCGGCGCGGGCGGCGAAGGCGGCCCTCGAGGCGGCCGGCGTCGGGCCGCGGGATCTCGAGATGATCATCCTCGCCACCTCGAGCGGCGACGCGCCGATGCCGGCGACCGCGGTGTACGTGCAGCAGAAGCTCGGCGCAGAGCACATCCCGTCGTTCGACCTCTCCGCGTCGCTGACGGGCTTCCTCTACGGGCTGTCGGTGGCGAACCAGTTCGTGACGGCGGGGACCATGAAGCACGTGCTCGTCATCGGTGCGGACCTGCTCTCCCGCCGCCTGGATCCGCGGGACAGGGCCTCGGCCCAGCTGTTCGGCGACGGCGCCGGCGCGGTGGTGATCGGGCCGGCGACCGGCGATGGTCGGGGGATCCTGAGCGTCGGCTTGCGCGCCGACGGGAAGAGGGCCGATGTTCTCCAGGTGCCCGGCGGAGGATCCGCGGAGCCGCTCACCGTGGAGCGGCTGGCCGACCGGCGGCAGTACCTGCGCGTGAAGCAGCCCGAGCTGCGGCAGGCCGCGGAGGAGCACCTCGGGGCCCACGCCCTCTCGGCGGTCGCGGCCGCCGGGCTTGCGCCCGCGGACGTCGACTGGGTGATCCCGCACCACGCCGACCCGCACCTCGTCGCCCTCCTCGCCGAGCGCCTCGGGTGCTCGCCCGAGCGCGTCCTCGGCGCTGTCGACGGCGCCGGCGCGGCCGGGACCTGCGCGGGCTCGGTGGCCATGGCGCTCGACGAGGCGCTCCGCGATGGCCGGATCCTGCCCGGAAATCACGTGCTGCTGTGTGCGCTCGGCGGCGGCCTCACGTGGGGCAGCGCCGTGCTCCGCGTCTGAGTCGACGGGGGCCGCGGTCTCTGGCGGCGCGCGACCCGGCCGGCACACGGCCCTCGAGGGAGCCCGCGCGCTGCGCTCGGTGGTGGGGGGGATTCCCCCACCGCCACGCTCGCGACGAGCGCGACGGTGGACTTGTCGCCGTGCGCTCCCCATCGTGCAGGAGAACCCATGAACGACGCTCCTCTCTACAAAGATGCCAAGCAGCCCGTGGGAAAGCGGGTGGAAGACCTCCTGAGTCGGATGACCCTGGACGAGAAGGTGGGGCAGCTCATGCAGCTCGACGCCCAGGGAGATCTGGAGGACGCGATCGGGCGGATGAAGGTCGGCAGCCTCCTGCACTGCAACGGGAAGGACGCTGACACGGCGATCCGGCGCGCGCTGGACACCCGCCTTGGCATTCCGGTGCTGATGGCCGACGACGGGATCCATGGCCATTCCTTCTGGGCGGGCGCCACGATCTTCCCCACGCAGCTCGCCATGGCCTGCAGCTGGGATACGGGGCTCTTGGAGCAGGTCGCGCGGGTGACCGCCGCCGAGATGCGGGCCACGGGACTCAAGTGGACGTTCTCTCCCGTCCTGTGCCTCACACGCGATCTCCGCTGGGGCAGGGTGGGGGAGACCTTCGGCGAGGATCCCTATCTGATCGGCGAGCTCGCCTGCGCGATGATCAAGGGCTATCAGGGCAAGGGCCTGGACGATCCGGACGCGGTGCTGGCGACCGCCAAGCACTACGCGGGATACTCGGAGACGCTGGGCGGCCGCGACGCCTCGGAGGCGAACATCTCGCGGCGCTACCTGCGCTCGTATTTCCTGCCGCCCTTCGAGCGGGCCGCGAGGAGCGGCTGCATGGCCTTCATGACCGGATATCAGTCCATGGACGGGATCCCGGCCACCGCCAACCGCTGGCTCCTGACGGAGGTCCTCAAGGAGGAGTGGGGGTTCGAGGGGATCCTCGTGACCGACTGGAACAACGTGGGCAATCTCGTGCTCGATCAGAAGGTCTGCAAGGACATGGCCGAGGCGGCCACGGTGGCGGTCCGGAGCGGAAACGACCTGATGATGGCGACACCGCAGTTCTACGAGGGCGCTCTGGAGGCGGTGCGCCGCGGGCTCCTCGCCGAGGCCGAGATCGACGCGGTCGTGCGGCGCGTCCTGTCGCTCAAGTTCTCCCTGGGGCTCTTCGAGGACCCCGGGTACAGCAGCGAGCAGCGCATCCAGGAGATCATCGGGTGTGCGGCCCACCGGGACCTGAACCTGGAGGTCGCGCGGGCGTCTCTCGTGCTGCTCAAGAACGACGGCGTCCTGCCGCTCGCGGAGGCGGCGTCGAGGCCCTTGCGGCGGATCGCGGTGATCGGCCCCAACGCGGACGACACGATCGCCCAGCTGGGCGACTGGTCGCTCGGCTCGGGCCAGATGAGCGGCGGCAACGGGTCGCAGCACCCCCGCTCGAGCATCGTCACGATCGTGGATGGGATACGGGAGCTCGCGCCCCCGGGGTGCGAGGTGGTCTATGCCGAGGGCTGCTCGGGTCTCAGCGAGGACGAGTCCGGCATTCCCGCGGCGGTCGAGCTGGCGCGGGGCGCAGACGCGGTGGTGCTTGTCCTGGGGGACAGGATCGAGCTCATCGGCGAGACGAAGAGCACGGCGACCCTCGAGCTCATGGGCGGACAGCGGGCCCTCTCGGACGCGATCGCAAGGACCGGCGTTCCCACCGTCGTTGTCCTCGTCAACAGCAAGCCGCTGGTCCTGCCGCGCTCGGCGCTCGGCGCGGCGGCGATCCTCGAGGCGTTCAACCCGGGGATGATGGGCGGGCGGGCCGTGGCCGAGGCGGTGTTCGGCAAGATCAACCCCTCTGGCAAGCTGACGATCTCGTTCCCCTACCACGTGGGCCAGCAGCCGATATTCTACAACCAGGCCCGCGGTCAGCACGGGAATCGCTACGCCGATCTCACGCAGGAGCCGGCGTTCGCCTTCGGCTTCGGCCTGAGCTACACGCGCTTCACCTACGGCGATCTGCAGGTCCTGACGCCGAGCGTGGAGCGAGGCGGCACGGCGTCGTTCGAGGTGACGATCACCAACGCTGGCGGGCGTGAGGGCGTCGAGATAGCCCAGCTGTACATCGAAGATCTGGTGACGTCGTCCACGTGGGCGCAGAAGGAGCTGAAGGCCTTCCGCCGCGTGAGCCTGGCCGCGGGGGAGGCGCGCAAGGTGCGCTTCGACCTGCCCGTGGCGGAGCTGTCCCTGGTCGACGCGGAGGGGCGCCGCGTGGTGGAGCCAGGGGATTTCCGTGTCCACATCGGCTCGTCGTCCCGGCCGCAGGACCTGCTCAGCGCCGGCTTCGCCGTGGCGTGACGCGACGGCAGAGACACGGGAGACCAGGACGGCCAGGGCGCGAGGAGCTCCAGGGATCTCGCGCCGGGTCGCCCTGGTTCGTCTCTCAACATCGCTTCCGAGGATCACGGCTCCTCACCCCACGCGGGTCGAAGCGCGGAGCAGCCCCGCCTCGCTGAGGGGGGCGCATCCGCCGGCGCTCTCGGCTAGTGTGCCGGGCCGTTCATGCAGCCCATTTCCCTGTCCCCCCTGGCCGCGTCGGCGTTGCTCTGGCGAACGGCGAACGGACCCTGTGTGACCGTCGCCGTGAAGGCGACGTTCCAGCTCTCGCCCGACGGCGTCGCCGCGTTGGCCGCGCCGCTGCCGCTCTTCGACGACGTCTTCCACGAGCAGAACGCGGGCCGGAGCCTCTATGTCGCCTCGGATGCCGTGCCCCACAAGCCCCGCGCCGACGTCCTGCTCACCGGCAGCGCGTACGCCGCGCCCGGCCAGCGCGTGAGCCACCGGTGGGTGCGCCTCGCCGTCTTCGATGCGCACGGGCAGGTGCCCGCTATCGACAAGCGGCTCCAGGTCGTGGGCGAGCGGCAGCGCGATCCCGCGACCGGCCAGGCGACGGCGCCGGCCCCGTTCTCCAGGCTGCCCGTGCGCTACGAGCTCGCCTTCGGCGGCGCGCGCTGCCCCGAGAACCCTGTCGGAAGGGGGGCCGACCCCGCCGACCTCCGGCTGCCGAGCATCGTCAACCCCGCTGCGCCCGACGCCCCCGACGGCTTCGGGCCCATCTCGAGCGCGTGGCCGCAGCGGCGGCGCGCGCTCGGCGCGTGGGATCCCGCGAAGCTCCTGCTGCCTGTCCCGGAGCTCCCTATCGCCATGGACTGGGGCTACTTCAACGCGGCCCCGCGCGACCAGCAGATACGCTACCTGCGCGGGGACGAGTGGATCCTGCTGGAAGGCCTCCACCCCACGGCCGCCCAGGTGCGCTCTCGCCTGCCCGGCGTGACGGCGCGCGTGCTCCTCCGCGCGCCGCGGCTCGCCGACCCCGCCGGCGTCGAGCTCACCGTGCGCTGCGACACGCTCTGGATCGACGCCGACGCGCTCCGGTGCACCCTGACGTGGCGCGCGTCCCTGGCCGTCGCCGAGCGCGCCCTGGAGGCCGTCGAGCGCGGCAGGATCCTGGTGACGCTGGCGCCCCTCGACGAGCGCGCGGTGTGGCCTGCGCCGGAGCCCGCCGCCGCGGGCGCGCCGGCGGTCGGCGCGACGACAGCGCCGCTGCCCGAGGGCGTGAGGCCGCCCGCGGGCGCGCGGCTGTCGCTCCCGATTCCCGAGCCGGATCCGTCGGTTGTCCGCGGCATGAGCGCCGAGGAGTGGGCCGCGCGCGGCGCGGGCGCGGAGGCGGCGCGCCCGTCGCTCGACCTGACGCAGACGCGCCCCCTCGACCCCGCTGCCTTCGCCGAGGCCCTCCGCGCGTTCGACCCGGCGCCGCCCGGCGCCGTCGCCGGGGAGGCCTCGGAGGCGCGTCCCGGGGCCGGGGAGGCGGCCGGAGGCGCGGGCGGGCCGGCGCCGCCGGTGTCCGCGCAGCTGCCGGTGTCCGTGCAGCCGCCGGTGTCGGGGCAGCCGCCGGTGTCCGTGCAGCCGCCGGTGCTCGTGGACACGCGCGAGTTCAATCTCCAGGACGTGCTGCGCGGCGCGCGCCAGGAGGACGCGCCGTTCCCGATCGCGCCGCCCCGGCCCGCGGTGCAGGCCGAGCCCGCGCGGGCACCCGCCGAGGTCTCGCTGGAGGCCCTCCGGCAGGCCTTTCCCGCCATGGCCGCGCACATCGCGGCGCACGCCGGCGCCCCGCTGCCCACGGCCACGCTGCCGCTGCCCGAGCCGGAGCCGTCGAAGCCGACCAGCGAAGATCTCGCCGGCTCGCCCGACCTGCCGCCGCCCGCGAGGACCACCGAGAACGTCCCGATCCTGAACCTCACCCCGTTCGCCGCCTTCACCATCCCCTGGCAGGCCCGGCCGCCGAGGGACTCGCTCACCGTCGTGGTCAAGGGCACCTTTGACCTCGTGCCCGGGGCGCCGGCGGTCATCGCGGCCGATCAGGAGCTCCCCGGCGGCGACGTCCACGTCGACGACGATCCCGAGAAGAGCCTCCGCTACCCGTCCGATTTCGCGATCTTCAAGCCGAAAGCCGACGTCCTGCTGGTCGGGCATGCGCACCGCGACGGCGACGGCGACGCCACGGCCCTCGTCCGGCTGCGCCTGGGCGACGCGCTCGACCGCTCCGTCGCGGCCGTCGGACCGCGCCGCTGGGACGCGCTCGGCGCGCCCACCGCGCCCGGGCCGTGGGACCGCATCCCCCTCCGCTTCGAGAGCGCCTTCGGCGGCGCCGGGTTCGGCCCGAACCCCGTCGGGACCGGGTACGGCGCGCGGGCAGGCGGCGCGCTCCCGTCGCTCGAGCTGCCGGATCGGGTGATCCGCTCGGCGGGCGACAGGCCCTCTCCGGCGTGCTTCGCGCCGATCGCGGCGACGTGGAGCGATCGCCTCGAGAAGATCGGGTCGTACGGCGAGCGCTGGAGGAAGACGCGCTGGCCGTTCTTCCCCGACGACTTCGACTGGACCTTCTTCAACGCCGCGCCCGCGGAGCAGCAGATCGCCTATCCCCGGGGGGACGAGCCGTTCGAGCTCTGGTCCGTGCGCCCGGAGGGCGAGGTCGTCCGGGGGCGGCTGCCCGAGCTGCGGGTCCGCGTGTTCAAGCAGGCGACGGAGAAGGCCGGCGGCGGGTTCTCCGAGGTCCCGATGCGGCTCGACACCGTGTGGTTCGACGCCGACGCGCTCCGGCTCGTGCTGGTCTGGCGGGGCCTGCTCGACGTGGCCGACGAGGACGCTTCCGAGATTGCGTCGCTGTTCGTCCTGAGCGAGCCGATGGCGCAGGGCGGGGCGAAGAGCGAGCCGACGGCGAAGCACGACGCGCGGGCGCGCTTCTTCGCGGAGCTCGCGGCGCGCGAGGCGGCCGAGGCGCCGGCGGCAGGCGAGGAGGGGGCGGCGAACGACACCGCGGCCGAGGAGGGCGCATCGGCCCTCGAGGCGCGCATCGCCGAGGCGCTCGCCCAGGCGCGCGCGCGGCGGCGCACCGCGGCCGGGAGCGGCGCGGCGGCGGCGGGGGCGGCCGCGTCGGAGGCTGCCGCAGCGCCGGCGCAGGCGGAGGAAGGCGACGTCCCCCCGCGAGAAGACGCTGCTCCCCGCGATCCCGTGGCGGCGCCGCCGACCGCCGGCCGCGACGCCGTCCTCGAGCTCCTTCGCCTCGGCGAGCCGCTCGCCGGCATGGACCTGACCGGCATCGACCTGTCCGGCGCGGACCTCGCCGGGGCCGACCTGGGCGGCGTCATCCTGAAGCGGGCGAACCTCCGGGGCGCGTGCCTGGACGGCGCGCGGCTCGTCGAGGCCGTGCTCGCGGAGGCCGACGCCGAGGGCGCGCGCTTCGAGGGAGCCGACCTCACCCGGGCCGACCTCACCGGCGCGAGCCTCAAGGCCGCGCGCTTCGCCGGCGCCGTCCTGGAGCTCGCGGCCGCGGCCGAGGCGCGCTGCGAGGGCGCCGTCTTCGAGGGGGCCCGGGCGCCCGGCGCCAGCTTCGCGGGGGCCACGCTCACGAGGGCCTGCTTCGATCGCGCGGACCTCACCGGCGCCGAGATGATGCAGGCCGCCCTCGACGAGGCGAGCTTCCGCGACGCGACGCTCGATGATGTGAAAATCTATGGTGCTGCAGGGGCGCGCGTCACCCTGGACGGGGCCTCGGTCGCCGACCTCCGCGCCGACGACGCGGTCTTCCGGAACGGGTCGTTCCGTCGTGTGCGGGGCCCGGGCTCCGTGTGGGAGGGCGCCGACCTCACCGAGGCCGTCTTCGCGGGCGCGGCGCTCCCGGAGGCGAGCTTCACCCGGGCGACGCTCGACCGGGCCACCTTCGAGGGCGCCGACCTTGTCGACGCCCGCTTCCGCAAGGCGCGGCTCCGCGGCGCGCGCCTGCGCCAGGCGAACCTGATGCGCGCCGCCTTCGACAGCGCCGATCTCGAGGGGGCCGACCTGCGCGGCGCCAACCTGTATCAGGCGGAGACGTGGAAGGCGCGCACGGCCGAACTCCACATCGCAGAGGCCTTCACGGCAGGGACCAAGCTGGAGGAGCGATGAGCGGCACGGATCACACCGCCACGAACACCTTCACCTGCGAGGGCGCGACGTGGGCGCCGGCGGGCATGTTCGCGTTCGAGCCGTTATGGGCCGACATCGCGGTGTGATAGACGATCTTCTTCCCCTTGGCGTAGACCTTCGAGCTCGCGCGCTTGAAGGTCACCTGCCCTCGGTTCACGTTCGAGACCATCCCGCCGAGCGTGCCGGCCTCATCCCCCTTGCTGCTCGGCATCTTCGATGCTTCGGTCACTGTCTCCTTCTTCTGGACGAGCACCTTGGAGACGGTCGACTCGCAGCCGTTCAGCGTCCCGATGTTCGGGAACGGGGTCGGCACCGGGGGCGCCGGCGGCGCTGGCACCTTGCACACGTCCGGCATGGCGAAGCACATGCCTCCGGCCTTCGTCGCTGCGGGCATCTTCATCTCGGGATCCCTCCACTGCCACGCTGGCTCATCCGAGCAGCACGCGCTCGCCGTCGATCGATGTCTCCTTCTTCGAGACCATCGATGTCCGCTCGCTGACGAGCTGATACGCCTCGCGGATGAGCGAGCGCGCGCGCCTCGCCCGGGTCTGGAGCAGCCCGTCGACGTCGCGGTAAGCGTCCTTTGCCCGCTCGATCAGCCGCTCGGCCTGGATCTCCATCCGGCCGGCGGTGGCGGCGATCTGCGCGGCGGTCGTGGCGATCCGCTCGGCGAGCACGGTCGCCTCGGTCGCGTGGAGCGACGCCCTCTCCGACGTCACGTCGACCGCCGCCGCGGACACGCGCACGGCCGCCCGCTCCACAACGAGCGCCGGCTCGCCGCCCTCACCGACCACGCTCGCCACGCGCCGCCCCGCGCTGTGCCGGACGTCGCGCCGCGCGCGGAGCTCCACGTCCGTGGCCGCCTCGACGACGACCTTCCCCCGCGGCGCCGCGAGCGTCAGGTCCCCCGCGGGGGCGGCGACGCGCGCCGCGCCCGTCGCGGCGTCGTACGTGACGGCGACAGCGCCCGACGCGTCCCGGATCGCGATCGTGCTCCCCTCGGCCGACGCCGTGGCCCCCTCGGCCGTGTGGATCACGGGCCCTCGGGCGGCGAGGAGGATGCCGACGATGTAAAAATCCGACGTGGCTGCGTGTTTCGAGACGAGCACCCGGTCGCCGGGGGTGGCCTGGTAGCCGGGCACGGCGAGCCGCGCGCGCGCCGTGGCGCCCTCGGCGCCGGGGGCGCCGGGCCGGACGAGGCGCACGACGGCGCGCGCGGCGTCTTCCAGGTCGACGAGGGTGGCCTCGAGCACGCCGCCCGGGGAGGGCTCGTGTTCCAGGGCGACAGCGTCGTTCGCGTTCATCGGGTCTCCGTCCGGAAGTCTTCCGCGCGCGCGCGGTCAGGGTCGGTGTTCTTCATGTTGCGGGTGCGCGCCCCGAGCAGCTCGGCGTCATCGAGCCTGGCCCGGTGCAGGTCGGCGCCCTCGAGGTTGGCGTTCACGAGGTGAGCGCGCTCGAGGCGTGCGTGCGAGAGATCGGCCAGCGAGAGATCGGCGTTCGCCATCACCGCGTCGCGCAGGTCCGCGCCCGGGAGCCTCGCCGCGCCGAGGCTGGCCTCGCGCAGGTGGGCGCGGCGCAGCACGGCGTCGTTGAGCGCGGCGTCGGAGAGGTCGGCGCGGGAGAGATCGGCGCCGTCGAGGATCGCTCTCTTGAGGTTCGCGGAGGGGGCGCGCAGGCCCGCGAGCTTCGCGCCCTTCAGGTCGGCGCCTTCGAGGTTGAGCTGAGAGGCCTCCACCGAGGTGAGGTTGGCGCCGCGGAGGTTCGCGCCCGACAGCGTGGCATTCGTCAGGACGCAGCCGCGGAGATCGGCGCCCTCGCCGTTCGCGTCGCAGAGCAGCGATTGTTCGATCACCGCGCCGGCGAGCTGCATGGTGCGGAGATCGGCGCCGGAGAGGTCGGCCGCGAAGAGCCGTGTCCGGCGGAGGTCGGCCCCGGCGACGGCGGCGGTGGACAGGGCGGCTTCCGAGAGATCCGCGTCGGAGAGATCGGCCTCGGTGAGGTCGACGTCGGCGAGCTGCGCCCCGCGGAAGGCGGCGCCGCCGAGCTTCGCGCCGGCGAGGCAGGCGCCGGAGAGGTCGGCGTCCGAGAGGTCGGCGCCCGCGAGGTCGGCGCCGCGCAGGTCGGCCTCGGCGAGGTCGGCGCCGGAGAGGTTCACGCCGGCCCACGAGAGGCCCGTGAGCGCGGCCTTGCCGAGGGAGACGCCCGCGAGGTCGAGGCCGCGCAGGTCGACGCCCGCGAGGCGGACGCCCTCGAGCGAGCAGCCCTCGAGCTTCGCGCCGGCGAGAGACGCCTCGTCGAGGGTGGCGCCGGCGAGGTTGGTGTTGCGGAGATCGGCGCCGTCGAGGGAGGCGCCGGTGAGGTCCGCCCCGGCGAGGGAGGCGCCGCGGGCCCGCCAGCGCTGGAGCTGGGCGCCCCGGAGCGAGGAGCCGTCGAGGACAAGCCCGTCGCAGCTCGCGCCGGAGAGGTCGGCCCGGGCGAGGTCGCACTGGACGAGGCGCGCGCCCTCGAGGGCGGTGCGGCGGAGATCGATCGCGGTGAGGCGGGAGGCGTGGAGCTCGGCGCCCGCGAGGGACGCCGGGGGGCCCGAGGCGGAGAAGTCGAGTCCGGCGGCGGCGGCGCGCAGGAGATCGGCGCCGCCGAGGAGGAGGCCTGTCGTGACGGCGGCGCGGAGATCGACGTCGCGGAGCGAGGCGCCCGTGAGGTCGGCGGAGGAGAGATCGGCGCCGTCGACGGCGGCGCGGTCGAGGCGGGCGCCCTGGGCGTCGCAGCGCTGGAGGCGCGCGCCGGAGAGGACCGCGTCGAGGAGCTCGGCCTTGTGGAGGCGCGTGGCGCGGAGATCGGCTCGCTCGAGCAGGGCGCCGGAGAGCTTGGCGCCGGTGAGGTCGACCTGGTGGAGGGAGGTGTTGGAGAGGACGGCGTCGCGGAGATCGGCGCCCGCGAGGCGGCAGGCCTCGCCGGGAGGGCCGCCGAGGAGGGCGCCGGTGAGGTCGGCGTCGGTGAGGTCGGCGCCCTCGAGGTTCACGTTGCGGAAGATGGCGCCGGAGAGCGTGGCGCCGGCGAGGTTCGCGCCGCGCAGATCGACGTCCTGCCAGAGGGCCTTGGAGAGATCGGCGCCGCGGAGATCGATGCCGGGGGCGACGGCGCCCGAGATGTGGCTGCCGGCGAGCTCGTCGCGCTGGCTCTTCTGCAAGAGCTCGGCAGGCGTCGGGGGTGAGCCATCGTTGCGCTCCGCGGGCATGGTTCGGGCGAGGCTAGGCCATCGCGCGGGGGGTGTCACTGAGGTAGCGTGCAGCCTGAAGTGCCTTCGCCGCAGTTGCTGGACGGGCGTTGGCTGGGGGCGGGGGAGGGGAGAGGAGCGGAGAGGCATGATCAGCGTCGCGGTGAGGATCGAGACGGAGTGCGGCACCTGCAGGATGCCGATGCCGATCAACACACTCGCTCGCGAGGTGGGCTGCCCGAGCTGCGGGAGGCCGACGGAGGTGAGCGACGATGTCTGGCAGGCGCTGCTGCGCGATCCGGTCTACGACGGGCCGAGGATGTTAGCGAACGAGGGGCGGCAGTGCTCTGCGAGGAAGCTCTCGGCCGCTTACACCCGGCGCGGTCCGTGCTGCCAGGGATGCGAGAAGGAGATCCCCGTCGCGAGCATCGTAGAGGTGCGAGAGCAGGCGATGCTCCAGTGTGACCGTTGCGCCAAGCAGACCTGGGTGCGAGCGGTGCCGGTGGAACTCGCGGGAGCGCTCCCGGACATCACGCACCTCGTGGGCGAAGATCCTGACTCGCCCGCGATGGCGCAGGCAAATGCGGCGGAGGCGGCGACGTTTCCATGCCCGCAGTGCGGCTCACCCGTCGCGTTCGACGGCGTGAACCGAGCGTACACGTGCCGCTTCTGCAGCGCGAACGTGCACGTACCGGACGACTTCGTATATCGCGGGCGAAGGAAGGTGGCGGCGGACTGGTTTCTCATCTTTCATCCGTCGATCGCCGACAGCGCACCGGCCCCGCAGGCCGTCGCCGCAGGGCTGTTCGACTGGGAAGAGCCGCCTGTGGCGGCGGTCGACGCGGAGGGCAACCTCTACTGCGCGGCGAGGCAGACGCACTGGGTCCCCGGCGAGGGAAATTCCCCGAGAGAAAGCCCTGACAACGTCCTTTGGTCCATCGACCCGTCGCTGAACGTTCGTTGGCTTCACCGCAACCGGAGGGCAGCCGTGCACCTCGCGCTCTCCCCGCGTGGTGCGCTCCTCGTGACAAGTCGCGGGAAGTCGTCCATGCCCTGGTTATCTTCCTCGACTGGCTCGCCGATCGAGGAGGCCGGCGGCACGGAGACGAAGATCGACGGCGAACTGCTCGACTGCGAGGATCTAGTCTGTGACCGTGATGGCTCGCTGCTCATCCTCAAAGAGGACATCGTTCGGCGAATTTCGCCGAGCGGTGTCGGGATGCCGGTACGGCCTGGCGGCACTGCACAGGGCGTGTCTCCTGTCGAGCTTCAGGCCGGGCTCAAGCGCATTCATCCCGGCCCTGGTGGCGCGATCGACTGCATGTATATGAATCGATTCGTTCGGGTCGACGTCGATGGTCGTGTGCTCCATGAATTCGATCTGTCCTCTTCGGAGTCCGATTTTAGATATCGTACCATCGGCGTCGACGTCGCTGGGAATTCCTATTTGCTTTGCCGCGAGCAGGTCGTTCGTGTCAGCGCGGCAGGTGAGCCGAGCGTCGTCCTGGAGTCGAAGCGCGACGATCTGCCGCGAGCGGAGATGAGCATTGCTGTGTGTCCCGATGGGTCGTACTGGCTCTTTGGCACGAAGGGGCGCGCCTGGAGGTTTGACCGCGACGGCGAGCTTCTCTTCGCGAGCGAAAAGGAGTCCAGACCCAAGAAGTTGACGCGCCAGCAAGTCTTCGAGCGACAGATGGATGCGGTCAAGGCCAAGATTCAAGCAAAGAACGAAGAGTCGGATCGGCTCATGCGTGAGCGGAGAGCAGAGGCGGCGAGAGTAGAGAGGATTATTGGGATTATTGCAGCTATCGTTGTGCTGGGGCTCTTGGCGCTATTGATGGTTGCTGCTGCAATGTCGTAGATTGGTCTCTGGTGCAGGGAGCGAGAGGCTCCTGTTCAATCAGAGCGTGTATGCGTCTGCTAGCCGAGCTCGATCCGGCCGCCACGGATAGTTACCCTGGAAGAAGAGCACGCTACGCTGGTCCCGCCTTTTACCAGCTTGGCTGCGCTGGCCCCCAGAATACACTGGGAACCTCCGTTCTTTACCGACACTGTCCCGCCCTTGACAGACAGACCGTCGGTCCTTGAGCCGACCGTGACGTTGCCAGGCTTTGCGCTCATTCCCCAGCCTCCGGACGTGACCTCTGCCTGCGTTGCACCATCGATCTTGGCGTCGCCGGTGGATTTGATGTGGATACTGGCCGCGTTCTCTTGCAGGCTTCCCGATGCCTTTATGGTTGTGTGAGAGGCGGATTGGATGTTGATGGACGCATTAGACTTTATTTGAGCATCGCCAATGGCGCTGACGTTGAGCGATTTGCCTGTCTTGAGCCGCATGAGCCCGCCGCTCTGGACTTTGGTCGATCCGGATGACTTTGATATGAAGGCGCCAGATTTGAGGTCGATCTTGGAGCCGGCTGTGATGAGCGTAGCGCCGCCGGCGCCCACGGACGCCCTGCCTCCCGATTTCAGCATGGCGATCGCGCCGCCAGAGACGATGGCGTTGCCAGCGGAGGAGAGCGCAGCGGACGCGGCGCCGCCGACGAACGCGTCGACCTTGCCCATCAGCACCGCTGAGTTGTCCCCGCCACCGAGGAAGAAGGGGGCGCCCATGCCAGGTATGACCGCCGAGACGCGAGGGACCGCGGCGATCCCGTTGGCCGCGCCAATCATGCTGTTCGCAATTCCGACTTGCGCGGCTTCCATCGCCTTCCCGGCCTTCTTCGCGGCGTCGCTCAGCAGTTCGACTCCGGCCTTCTTGCCCTCGCGGAGCGCCTTCGCGGCCCCGCTGGTCCCCGATACGATGTCATGCACGATCCCGGCTTTTCGTCGCGTCTGTTCTTCTTCGGCGATCTTCTTCGCCAGATCTTCGGCTCTCTTCTTCGCGTCAGCGTGTTGTTTGGTGGCTGCGACCGCTGCCTGGTACTCGGGGGCCTCTTTCTCCCATTCTTCCTTCGTCATGGCCCTGAGCAACCCGTAATGATCCTTCTTCGGCGGCGGGTTGTTCTCCGGGTAAGGAGCCTTCGCCTGGGCCGCCGCGAGCACCCTCTTCATGTGCTCCTCCGCGATGACGACCTCCTCGTTCGCCTTCGCCTGCTGCATCGCGTCCCATTTCTTCGGTAGTTCGAGCGCGGTCTTCGCGACGCCGAGGATGTCGTCCACGATCTTATGATGCTTGTCATCGGTCAGCGCCTTTGAGAACGCTTGCGCGGCAGTTGCGTACTGTGTGATGCTCGAGGACGCCACGACGGACGCGATGTCCGTGAGGGTCGTGGCGACCGACGTCAATGTGCTGACGCCGGCAGCGCCGAGCGCCGTGATCGCCTCCTTCGTGGTGAGCGCCGCGCCGGACTCCGGCGTGTTCGGGGATCCGAGCTGGAAGGTCGCGCCGCCGTACGGCGTCGAGAGCTTGATCCGCTCCTCGCCCTCGTTGTCATCGATGTTGATCTCGTTGCCGCCGCCGGTCCGGATGACGTTCCTGCGCGCGTTCTTCGCGTCGACCGTGCTCGGCGTCTGCGGGTTCGGCACCGCGCCGGCGATGATCGGCCGGTCCGGGTCGCCGTCGATGAAGGTGAGAATCACCTCCACTCCGCTGCGAAGCGGGAAGTGGAACCCGTAGCCCGCTCCGGTATGGGGCTGGGCCATGCGGATGAGCCTCGATGCCTTGCCGTCCTCGGCGCTGCTGGTGTCGAACAGGAAGCGCACGCGGTAGCGGCCGCTCTCATCGACCTCGGCGTACTGGCCCTTGGCCGCGGCGTCGATGACGCCCGTGATCACGCCGTGCACCTTGGGCTTCGGGGTGACGCGCGGCGGGCGGTACGTGGTCGCATAGGGGATCGCGCGGAAGTCGTTCTCGTAGGCGCGTTCCTCGCCCGTGCCCGCGTTGAGCGTGGCCTGCTGCAGCCGGTGGCGCACCTCGACGAGCAGCAACTCGATGTCTCCGCGCGGGTGTCCCTCGAGCGTGAGCCTCGCGCCGGCGCCGAGGGCCTGCACGTCGCTGGCTCCCTCGAACACCCTGCGGCCGGCGCGCAGCTCCTCCGCGCGGAGGACCGCGATGCGCTCGCCCTCGTCGGGGGTCTTGAAATGCGCGCCGTACTCGACGATGCCGCCGCCGGACGCCTCAGAGACGGTCGCCGCGGCCATCAAAGGCACGTGCGGTGCGCGGTAGTTGTAGTCCTTCACCACGTACCGGCTCGGGACGGTGCGCGTCGTGCCCTCCAGGCGGTGGACGCCGATGCGATCGCCGCGCGGGTAGAAGTGCGCGCGCCCGTCGCCGGCGACCGGCTGAAAACCGCTGTTCGTGTCGGAGAAGACCACGACGTCGCGGCCGTCGCGGTGCTCGAAGAAGAACGAGATGCCGAGGTGCTCGGCGAGGCGCGAGACGAACTGGAGGTCGGTCTCCTTGTACTGCACGACGTACTCGCGCGGCGGGTACGTCGAGACAAGGCGGAGCTCGAAGTCGTCGCCCTCGTGGAGACCGGCCCGCTCGAGCTTCTTCTTGATGATCTCGGGGACCGAGAGATCCATGAAGATCTCCGACGTCTCGGTGAGGGTCAGCCGGAACGCGCGCGGCACGAAGGTGAGCGTGTACGCCATGTGCAGTGTCTCCGTGTGGAGCGCGTCGCGCACGACGGAGATGACGCCGAAGAGCCGCCGCTCCTCGCGGTCGCCCCTCAGGAACACGAGCGCGGCGGGCTCGGCGAGGAGCGCCTCCTCGTCGAGCCCCTCGGGGCTCTTGCACACGACGTGGAGCTGGAACTCGAACGGTTGCGAGATGACCTCGCGCCCGGTGAGGTCGTGGAGCTCGACCGCGTCGGCCGAGAAAGCACGCGATTCCAGGCGAGCAGAGAGGATGTCCTTCATGAGCGTCCCTCGGGTGAAGAGACGCTACCATCGCCCGTCGACGAGCTCTCTTTCAAGGTGCTCGTGCAACGGAGCGTCGCCGCGCTCGGCGCCGCTCGCGGCAGTCCATCAGCCCTCCAGCGCCATCTCGGGCGCCTGCCTCCGCGACAGCATCCGGAGCTTGCTCAATGCGTTCTCCTCGATCTGCCTGACCCGCTCGGCTCGTCGTCCCAATCATAGGACGTGCTCTGCGCCGGGTTCGCCGTGGCGTAGGGCCTGTCGGCGGCGAGCGCCGACGCCTCCTGTTTGAATTTCAATCCTGGCTGGATGTTGCCGTGCACCTCCATCCGGAATTCCAATTTTCTCCGGCTCGTGTATCACCGTCGACGGGGCAACGAGGGCCGCGTGAGGCCTCGGCGCCCGAGGAGGGAAGGACCGATGACGGCGAAGCGGGTGGCGCTGGTGACGGGCGCGAGCACGGGGATCGGCCGGAGCGTGGCGGAGACGCTCGCGAGGAACGGGTATGTCGCCTTCGCGGGCATGCGCGATCCCAACGGCAGGAACCGAGCGGCGCGCGACGAGGTGGCCGGGCTGGCGACCGCGGGGATCCCCATCGAGGCGGTTGCGCTCGACGTGACGGACGACGCCTCCGTGGCCGCGGCGGTGGCGACGGTGGTGGAGAAGACGGGGAAGATCGATGTGCTCCTGAACAACGCGGGCGGCTGCCTGATGGGGCTGACCGAGTGCGGCAGCGTCGATCTGCTGCAACGGCTCCTCGATACCCACGTCCTCGGGACGCAGCGCGTCTGTCGCGCCGTGCTGCCGCACATGCGCCGGCGAAAGACCGGGGTGCTCGCCTTCACGTCCAGCTTCGGCGGGCGCATCGTCGTACCGACCACGACGCTCTACTGCGCGGCCAAGGCCGGGATGGAGATGATCGCCGAGGGCTACAAGCGCGAGCTCGCGTCGTTCGGGATCGACGTCGTGATCCTGGAGCCGGGAATGGTCCAGACGAAGATCTTCGACAACATGTGGCTGGACGACGACACGGCGCGCGCCGCCGAGTACGGGGCGCTCGGGGGCGTGGGGCGCGCCACGCTCGAGATGGCCAGGACCATGAAGGGGCCATCCCCGGAAGAGGTCGCGGGCGTGCTTCTGAGGCTGCTGGAGACGCCGCACGGGCAGCGGCCGCTGCGCACGACGTTCGGCGCGGACGCGGCGCTGGCCGACCCGGTGAACGTCGCTGCGGGCGAGGCCGCGCGGGCGCTGTACGCCCTGTTAGGCATGTCGTAAGACGACATCCATCCGTTCGCGCTGGCGCTCCTCCTGCGCGGCGGCACCTTCTCGCGCGGCGTGCCGTTCACCCGCCGCGGATACGGGGTCATCCCGGAGCCTTCGGAGCCCACCATGTTGAACGTCCTTCTCGGCCTCTCCCCGCTGCGCCCCGCCGTCCGCCTCGAGACCGTCGAGCGGCGCGACTTCACCGAGCCGCGCCTGCGCGAGCTCCACGCCCTCTCGAACGCGCTCATGGCCGAGGACTTCGGGCACTTCTGCGTCCACGCGAGGACCAACGATGTCGTCCACGTCTTCCGCCGCGCCGACACCGGGGCGATCGTCGGCTTCCAGTTCTGGAAGACCGCGCCGCTCGCCTTGCCCCGCAGCCGGGCCATCGTCGGCGGGAAGCTCAGGATCTCGCCGGACTTCCGGACCCGCGGGCTGCACCTCGTCTCCGGCCTCCTGTTCTTGCTCGAGACGAAGCGCCGCGCCCCGCGGACCCGCTTCTACCGGCTCTCGATCGCGAGCCTCTTCGGGTTCGTCTCCATCACCGAGGCGCTCGCGCGCTACGAGCTCTTCGATCCGAAGCGCCGGGGCGCCGCCGAGGACGAGGCGGTGCGCGAGGCGTTCCTGAAGCTCGCCAGGGAGAGCAACTACCACGTCGACGACGAGACCGGGCTCTTCCGCGTCAACATCTTCATGACCGAGGAGACGGTGAGCCGGTATCCGCCGCGCTACTTCGAGCGCCCGGCCGCGCGGCGCTACGCCGCGGCCAACCCCGGCTTCCGCACGAACGGCTGCTACGCAGGCTTCTGGTTCCGCTTCACCAGCGAGAACCTCCTCACCATGACCCGCGCCGTCATGAGGAGGCTCTTCCGGCGGGACCCCCCCGTGGATCCACCCGGCGCTATCGGGCGTCCGCAGCCAGGCTCTGAATCTGCTCCTTCTGATTCACGATGACGCTCACTTGCGCCTCCGCTTCGAATTCCTGGAAGCGAGCGCCCCTCAGGATCTTGGCCGCCCGCCTCGAAGGGCGGCGGCGTGCCAGAGCGCTCCCCATCAGCGCCGTGGGCGAGATCGGCCATCCGGTGAGAGAATCCCCGGAGCCTCCTCCGATCCGCCACATCTCGCGCGCAGCCCGGCCACGGCGCCGCGCCACGCTCCGTCCCATGACCGACCTCTCCTCCACCGCCGGCGTCGTGGTTCGCCCTGCGGCGGCGGGCCGCCTGCGCCGGCTCGGCGCCGCCGCGCTGTCGCTGCTGGTCGCCACGGCCGTATGGCTTCCGTGCCTCCACCTCTTCTTCCGGAGCGAGCCGGGCGAGCACGGCGCCTCGGGCGCGCTCTCGCCGCGTGGCCAGGCGCTGCTCGCGCATCAGCTCTCGCTCTGGGAGAAGGACAGCGCCGCGCAGGGCGCGGCGCTCGCGCGGATGCGGGCCGCGAACGCCGAGTGGGACTTCATGGGACGGACCTTCCTCGTCCTCGGCCTCGCCAACGCCGCGCTGCGGGATCCGGGCGCCCAGGCGCGCCACCTCGCCGTCATCGACCGGATCGTCGACGAGACCCTCGCGATCGAGCGCGAGCGGGGGATGCTGCACTTCATGATGCCGTACGCCACGCGGCGGCCGTTCGTGCAGCAGCCTGCGCGCAGCCTCTTCGTGGACGGCGAGATCGCGCTCATGCTGGGCGCGCGCGCCCTGGTCGCGCGACGCGCCGATCACGAGGCCGAGCTCGACGCGCGCGTCGCCGAGATGCGGTCCCGCATGGAACGGAGCCCCGTGCTGTCGGCCGAGAGCTACCCCGACGAGTGCTGGACCTTCTGCAACACGCTCGCCCTCTCCGCGATGCGCATGGCCGACGCGCTGCACGGCGAGCGCCGCGGCCTCGATCTCGGCCGCCGCTGGCTCGCGGCGGCGCGCGCCCGGCTCCTGGACCCGAAGACGGGGCTGCTCGTGTCGAGCTACACCCACGACGGCAGGATCCTGGACGGCCCGGAGGGGTCGTCCCTCTGGCTGGTCGCGCACGCGCTGCTCCTGATCGACGCTGATTTCGCGCGCGATCAGTACGCGCGGGCGCGCCGCGAGCTCGGGGCAGAGCTCCTCGGCTTCGGCTGGGCGCGCGAGTGGCCGCGCTCGTGGGCCGGCCCGGAGGACGTGGACTCGGGCCCGATCGTGCCGCTCGTCGGGGCGAGCGCCGGATCGAGCGGCCTCGCGCTGCTCGGCGCCGCGGCCTTCGGCGACGCGCCGTACCTCGGAGGGCTGCTCACGTCGCTCGACCTCGCCGCGTTCCCGATCCGCGAGGGCGACCGGCTGCGGTACGCCGCGAGCAACCAGGTCGGCGACGCGGCGCTGCTCTACGCGCTGAGCTTCGGCCCGCTCTGGGAGCGGATCGCCGGCGCGGGAGGTGCCCTGTGAGCCGACAGCTGGCCCTCGGCGCCGCGATGCTCCTTGCGGCCTTCGTTGCCTGCCACGTGCTCGGCCTGCGCGAGCATGTCTCGGTGCTGAGCGGCACGCCCCCGCCCGCCGGTGGGGGCGATCCGTCGCTCGGCGTCGCCTACGCGCTGGCGTGGTTCGGCGGCGTGATCTTCGCGCCCATCCTCGCGATCGCGGCGGGCGTGCTCGCGGTCGTCGACCGGCTCCGGTCGCGGTGACCCGCGCCCTCTCGGGCGGCTCGCCGCCGCGCTGAGCCGCTGCCTGCGCCGCCTCGGCGGGCTCGCGCAGGGCGCCCTCGCGCGCCAGGCGCTCGCTCCGCGCGCCTCGGCGGCGGGCGAGCTGCTCCACCCCCAGCACGTCGCCAGCAGGCTGCTGCCTGCGAAGCAGACACGCCGCCCGGCCTGCCGGCGCACGGCCGGAGCCGGAGAAGGACCTCGCCGCGTCGGTGAGCATCGGCCGGATCGTCGACTCCCGCGAGGTCGCGTGGGTCGTCGCGTTCCTCGCCTCGTCGAGGAGCGTCGCGATCAACGGCGATGCCGTCGTCGCAGGCGGCGGCAGCGTCGGGCCGATCTATTATTGAGCCCTGACCGACGGGCCCGCGCCACGCGCGGGAGCTGAAGACGAGGGCGCCAGCTCGACGCCTCGAGCCAACCTAGCCAAAGCACCAACGGAAAATCATGAGCATCCCGACGACCCGACTCGGCCGTACCGGCCTCACCGTTTCTCGCCTGTGCCTGGGCACGATGACGTTCGGCTTCCAGACGGACGAGGAGACCTCCCGCGCCATCCTCGACAAGGCCGCTGCGGCCGGCGTCAACTTCCTCGACACGGCCGACGTGTATCCGCTGGGCGGCGGTCTGGAGGCCGCCGGGCGCACCGAGGAGATCGTCGGCCGCTGGCTCAAGGGCAAGCGAGACCGCTTCATCCTCGCCACCAAGTGCGTCGGCCGCGTGGGCCCGAACGCGTGGGATCAGGGCGCCTCCCGCAAGCACATCCTGGACGCGATCGACGCCTCCCTGCGCCGTCTCGGCACCGATTACGTGGATCTCTATCAGCTCCACTCCGACGATCGCGACACCCCGATCGACGAGACGCTGGAGGCGCTCGACATCGTCGTTCGCTCAGGCAAGGCGCGGTACATCGGCGTCTCCAACTACCTGGCATATCGCCTGGCGCGCGCGCTCGGCCGCGCCGACGTGCGCGGGCTCGCGCGGTTCGTGTCCGTGCAGCCGCGTTATGCGCTGTTGTTCCGGGAGATCGAGCGCGAGCTGCTCCCGCTCGCGCAGGAGGAGGGGCTCGGCGTCATCCCCTACAACCCGCTCGCCGGCGGGCTCCTCACGGGCAAGCACCGCCGCGGCGAGCCGACGACGGACACCCGCTTCACGCTCGGCACGGCGGGGACGATCTACCAGCAGCGCTACTGGAACGAGCGCGCGTTCGCGACCGTCGAGAAGCTGCAGGGCATCGTCGCCGAAGCAGGGCTATCGCTGACGAGCGTCGCGGTCGCGTGGGTGCTCGCCAACCCGGCGATCACGTCGGCGATCATCGGCGCCAGCCGGCCGGAGCAGCTGGACGCGACGATCGCCGCGGCCGAGCTGGCGCTCGATCCAGCCCTCAAGGCCCGGCTCGATGAGGCGACCGCGGAGTACCGCCGCGGGGACTCGCCGCGCTGAGCGGGGGCTGGCGGGCTCCCGCCAGGAGGCCCGAGGCCGTCCCGACGCCCCCGGTCGGGGTGCGCGGCGCGCCAGAACCCCTCTGGATGGCATAGCGGTTCACGTTGCGGAAGACGGCGCCGGAGAGGCTCGCGCCGCGGAGATCGATGTCGCGCCGGAGGGCCTGCGAGAGATAGGCGCCGCGGAGATCGATGCCGGGCGCGGCCGCGTCCGCGATGTGGCTGCCGGCGAGCTCGCCGCGCTGGCTCTTTTGCCGGAGCTCGGCTGCGGTCGCGGCGGAGCCGTCGTTGCGCTCGGCGGACAGGGGCGCGGCGAGGCTAGGCCATCGCGCGGCCTGTGTCGCTGAGGTAGCGTGCGGGCTGGGCGTGAGCTCGCCGGGGGTGCCGGGGGCGTTGGCTGGGAGCGGGGGAGGGGAGAGGAGAGGGATGATCAGCGTCGCGGTGAAGATCGAGACGGCGTGCGGGACGTGCAGGATGCCGATGCCGGTCAACACGCTGGCTCGCGAGGTGGGCTGCCCGAGCTGCGGGAGGCCGGCGGCGCTCGGTGTCGATCTCTGGCAAGCGTTGCTCCGTGATCCGCTCTACAACGGCCCAAGATTGCTCCCCAACGAGGTGCGTCGCAGCGCGGCCGGCAAGCTGTCGGCCGCCTACATCCGGCGCGCGCCCGCGTGCCAGGGCTGCGAGAAGGCGATCCCCGCATCGAGCATCCAGGCGGTGGTGGATCAAGCGATGCTCCGTTGCGATCGCTGCGCGGTGCAGACCTGGGTCCGGCGGGTGCCGCCGGAGCTGGCCGGAGCGCTCCCTGACATCACGCACCTGGTCGGCGAGGAGCCGGACCGGCTCGCAGGAGCCCCTGCGCCCCAGGCGGAGCCGGCGACGTTTCCGTGCCCGCAGTGCGGCTCGCCGGTCGCCTTCGACGGGGTGAGCCGAGCGTGTGTGTGCCGCTTCTGCAGCGCGAGCGTCCACGTCCCGGATGAGTTCGTGTACCGGGGACGAAGGCGGGTGGTGGCGCACTGGTATCTCTGCTTCGCGCCGTCCGTCGTCGTGCGCACCCCCGCCGCGCAGGCCGTCGCCGCGGGGCTGTTCGACTGGGAAGGGCTGCCGGAGGCGGCCGTCGACGCGGAGGGGAACCTCTACTGCGCAGCCACGCAGTCGCGCTGGTTCCTCGACCAGGCTGGAAGAACGCAACACAAGATCGACAGGGTCCTGTGGTCCATGGATCCCTCGCTGGGCATCCGTTGGCTCCAGCGCGATCGATCGGAGGAGGTGCGCTTCCTTGGATGCGCGAAGGACGCGCTCCTCGTGATCGACGCCGGAGGTGCGCCACCGCTCCGGCTCGCGTCGGCGACGGGTGCGCCCCTCGAGCGCGCAGGCGCCGTGGCGCCGAGCATCGAGCTGAGTTTGATCGAGCAGGGCTGCCTGAGCTACGATCATGACGGCTCGCTGCTGCTCCAGAAGGATGGCAAGCTCCAGCGGATCGGGGCGGACGGAGCGGCTATGCCCGTGTGGACCAACGGCGCCGCGCGGGACGACACCGGCGAGGGGTCCTGCTGGAGCTTGACCTCGCTCGCCGATCATCCGGTGACGCTTTCGTCCTTGGCGAGCACGTCTATACATTGCGGTCCGGATGGTTCTCTCTACCTGCTCGACGGGAACCTGCTCGCTCGCTTCGAACGAGGCGGGCGCAAGGTATACTGCGTCGAGATCGGCGGCGGCTCCGCGGATCGGCAGAGTGGTGCGCTAGGCGCCGATCGTGACGGGAATGCTTATGTCATCCGCGGCGATCGACTCGTGCGGGTCGGCGCAACGGGCAACGAGAGCGTGATCCTGTACGCGGAGCGCGACGCCCTGCCGCGCGCGGACATGACCATCGCTGTATGTCCAGACGGGTCGTTCTGGCTGTTCGGCAAGGAGGGGCTCGCCTGGAAGTTCGACCCGAGGTGCAAGCTCCTCTTCGCCAGCGAGAAGGAGCCCAGGCCGAAGAACCCGAGCATGGACGAGGTCTTCCAGCAGCACGTTGAGAACGTCATGGAGATGGCAAACGTGCGGGCCAATGCCTGCCAGGAGGATTTGCTGCGAGTTCACGGGGAGCTGACGAGGCGGGAGAAGGCGAGCAAGAGCTTCATTAACAAGATCTCATGGGTGCTCACGATTTTACTGATTCTTGCGTTCTTTGCGTATGAGAGTTGCAGTTGAATGCCGGAAGAATCGGTTTGGCTCTATCCAAGATCGATGCGGCCTGCTCTGACCTTGAATGCGCCCTTTCCGACGGTGACCTTCGCCGATCCGGCAAACAGTTCGATAGTGCTGCTCGTTACGCTGCACATGGAGCCTCCCTTGATGAGGCGCGCCTGGCTCCCTGTGACCGCCAAGCGGCAATCTTTGTTCCCAACGGTGACGGTGGCGTCATCTGCGCTCAGGCTCCATTGCCCCCCCTTGACGAGCGCGGAGCTTCCTTCTATCTCGAGTTTGCCGGCGCTCTTGATGCTCGTCGCACCTTTGGACTTGATGTTGACGGCGCCGCTCGACTCGGCGACGAGCGGCCCTGTGGCTCTCATCTCGAGCGAGCTGCCAGTCTTCATGTCGAGCCTTGTGCCCGACTCTATGTGCACGACATTGTCGCTGTCGATTGTGATCGCGTGGCTGCTCTTGAGCTTTAAGAGACCGAGCGACATCAGGTCCACGAGCGCATCGGATGTGACCAGGGCTCTGGCCCTGCCTGCGATCTCGACGGCGCCGCCGGACTTCAGTACCGCGGCCGCCCCGCCTGCAACGATAGCTTGCCCATTGGCTGACATTGTCGCATTGGCGCCGCCGAGCACACAGGCGCTCGTGAGCCCCGTGATGGCGGATGTCACCATGGAAGAATTCAAGTTGATCGGGGTTCCAGGTGCGGGGACAGGAGATGGGATCCGGCCCGCCGATGCGAAGCCGTTGGCCAGGAGAGCCATGCCTTTCGCGCCCGCGACGCTGGCATGATCCGTGTTTCGTTGGGCGATCTTCGTGGTGGAGCTGATGAGGTCACGCCTGGCATTTAATAGCGCACTTCCCGCCTTTGCCCTCTCGAGCGAATCCCCGGCGGTTCGCCAGGTCACCGCGTCGTCGCTCTGCGCGTTCAGCGTCTTGTACGAGTCGGCCAGGGCCTTCGCGGCCTTCGCGTCTTCCGTCGCCTTTGCGATCCTCTGGACGTCCTCGGGATGGCTGGCATCCCACTCCTGGCGTGTGGTCGGCCGGCTCGCGCCCTTGGCGTTGTCACCCTCGGGGCGCGTCATGAAGTCGATGGTTTGCATCCTGCTAGTCACCGAGCGTTCGAGGGCGTCGACACGCGCCTGCGCTTTCACGGCTTCTTCGTCGAGCCTTGCGTGCTGAAGGCCGTGCCATTTCGTGTTGGTGTCCACGACGCTCTTTGCGACGCCGAGCACGCCGTCCAGCAGCTTCTGCCCCTTCTCTCCCTTGAGCGCCTCCATGACGCTCGCCGCTCCAGCGTGATTGACGATATTTCCGGAAGCCAGGACGGAGGCGACGTCGGACATCACCGTGCTCACGGATGTGAGCGTGCTCACGCCTGCGTTGGCGACGGCCGTGTAGGCCTCCTTCGTGGTGATCGCAGCGCCAGCCTCCGGGGTGTTCGGAGAGCCGAGCTGAAAGGTGGCGCCGCCGTAGGGGGTCGAGAGCTTGATGCGCTCCTCGCCCTCGTTGTCGTCGATGTTGATCTCGTTTCCGCCGCCGGTACGGATGACGTTCCTGCGGGCGTTCTTTGCGTCGACGGTGCTGGGCGTGTGGGGGTTGGGGACGGCGCCTGCGATGATGGGCCTGTCGGGGTCGCCGTCGATGAAGGTAAGGATGACCTCGACGCCGCTGCGCAGGGGGAAGTGGAAGCCGTATCCGGCGCCTGCGTGGGGCTGTGCCATGCGGATGAGGCGCGAGGCCTTGCCGTCGTCGGCGGCGCTGGTATCGAAGAGGAAGCGGACGCGGTAGCGGCCGGTCTCGTCGACCTCGGCGTACTGGCCCTTGGCGGCGGCGTCGATGACGCCGGTGATGACGCCGTGGACCTTCGGCTTCGGGGTGACGCGCGGCGGGCGGTACGTCGTCGAGAAGGGGATGGCCCTGAACTCGTTGGCATAAGCGCGCTCCTCACCGGTGCCGGCGTTGAGGGTGGCCTGCTGGAGGCGGTGGCGGACCTCGACGAGCAGGAGCTCGACGTCGCCGCGGGGGTGTCCCTCGAGGGTGAGGCGAGCGCCGGCGGCGAGGGCCTGGACGTCGCTGGCGCCCTCGAAGACCTTGCGGCCCGCGCGCAGCTCCTCGGCGCGGATCGCAGCGATGCGCTCGGCCTCGTCCGGGGTCTTGAAGTGGGCGCCGTACTCGACGATGTCGCCGCCGGACACGGCCGAGACCGTCGCCGCCGCCATCAAAGGCACATGTGGTGTCCGGTAGTTGTAGTCCTTGACGACGTAGCGGCTCGGGATGGTGCGTGTCGTGCCCTCGAGGCGGTAGACGCCGAGCTGATCGCCGCGCGGGTAGAAGTGGGCGCGCCCGCCGCCGGCGATGGGCTGAAAGCCGCTGTTGGCGTCGGAGAAGACGATGACGTCGCGGCCGTCGCGGTGCTCGAAGAAGAAGGAGATGCCGAGGTGCTCCGCGAGTCGTGAGACGAAGTGGAGGTCCGTCTCCTTGTACTGCACGATGTACTCGCGCGGTGGATAGTCGGAGACCAGGCGGAGCTCGAAGTCGTCGCCCTCCTGGAGTCCGGCGCGCTGGAGCTTGGTCTTGATGACCTCCGGGACGGTGAGATCCATGAAGATCTCCGAGGTCTCGGTGAGCGTCATCCGGAAGGCGCGCGGGACGAAGGTGAGGGTGTAGGCCATGTGCAGCGTCTCGGTGTGGAGCGCGTCGCGCACGACGGAGATCACGCCGAAGAGGCGCCGCTCCTCGCGATCGCCGCGGAGGAAAACGAGCGCGGCGGGCTCGGCGAGGAGCGCCTCCTCGTCGAGGCCCTCGGGCGTCTTGCAGACGACGCGGAGCTGGAACTCGAAGGGCTGCGAGACGACCTCGCGCCCGGTGAGCTCGTGGAGCTCGACGGCATCTGCAGAGAAAGCACGCGATTCCAGGCGAGCGGAGAGGATGTCCTTCATGAGCGTTCCTCGGGTGAAGAGACGCTACCATCGCGCGCAAGTGCGCTGTCGCGCAAGCGGTCCGTGCGGCGGAGGGCCGCCGCGACATCGGCGCGTCCGCCCATCGCGGCGCGACGGCTGCCCGGGTCAGCCGCCGCGCCGTGCCCCTCAACCCCCGAGCGGCGTCTCCAGCGCTTGCCTCCGCGACAGCGTGCGCAGCTTGCTCAGCGCGCTCTCCTCGATCTGCCGGACGCGCTCGCGGCTCACCGAGAACATGCCCCCGATCTCGGCGAGCGTGTGCGGCTGCCCGCCGTCGAGGCCGAACCGGAGCCGCAGCACGTCGCGCTCGCGCGGCGTCAGCGACTCGAGCAGCGCGGAGACCTGCGCGTGCAGGCGGCGGTGCACAAGCAGCTCGTCCGGCGCGGCGCCCTCGCTCGCGAAGAAGTCCCCCTGGCGCGCGCCGTCGTCGTCCCCCACCGGAGCGTCGAGGTACACCGGCGGCAGCGCCATCTCCCGCAACGTCTGGAGCTTCTCCATCGACAGCCCGCTCCGCTCGGCGACCTCCTCGGGCGCCGCCTCGCGCGCGTGCTCCTGCTCGAGCTCCCGCCGCGCCTGCAGCGCCCGGCGCCGGGTCTCGGCGATGTGGACCGGCACCCGGATGACCTGGCCCTGATAGAGCAGCGCGCGAGAGAGCGCCTGCTTGATCCACCACATCGCATACGTGCTGAACCGATAGCCGCGCCGGTAATCGAACTTCTCCGCCGCGCGGATCAGCCCGAGATTGCCCTCCTGGATGAGGTCGAGCAGCGGCACGCCGCGGTGCCGGAGCTGGCGGGCTGCCGCCGCCACGAGCCGCAGGTTCGCGCGTACCATCTCGGCCCTCGCCTCGACCGCCTCCCGGCGAGCGGCGCGCATGGCGGAGAGCGTCCCCTCGATCGCCTCGCGCCCGAGCCTGTCGACCGCGGGGATCGCCGCGCTCAGCGCGCGCTCGATCCGCGCCTCCACCAGGGGGCCCAGGCGCACGTCGGAGAGCCCGGCCGAGAGCGCGGCGCGCGCTCGCTGCCCGCTCGCCTCCGTCCGCCCGGCCTCCGCCAGGGACCGCGCGAGCCCGAGCAGCCGCGCCATCCTCACGGACGTCGCGTCGCTCGGCGCGTCCTCGGCGTCCGCATTCAGAAGCAGATCGCTCGTGTCCACCCGCCCCGCCCGCACATCGTCCGCCAGCGCCGCGAGCGCCCGCAGCGCGACGGGCGACGCGACCCAGGCCTCGATCATCGCGCGCTCCGCCGACTCGATACGACGGCCGAGCTCCACCTCGAGCTCGCGGCTCAGCGGCGCGCTGCCCGAGATCTCCTGGAGATAGACAGCGGCGACGTCCTCGCTCGGCCGCGAAGGCGGCGCGGCCCGCCGGCTGGCGGGCGCCCCCCGCCGCGACGACGGGGGAGGGCGGGGGTCGGCGCCGCTCTGCTCCTCGGCCCGCGGCTCGGCGACAGCGCCCCTTCCCTCCGTGATCGTCGTCTCCGCCTCGCCCAGAAGGCGCGAGTTCGTGGGACTCTCGTTCATCTCGCCTGCTCCACCCTGGTGCCGCGTCGCGCGGTGATCGGCTCGGGCGCTCGACGGGACACGCGCCCTGAGGGCAACCCCCCAGGATGGACCATGGAGCGACTCCGGTCATGCCGCGACAGAACAAAGGGGCTCCGCCGGTCCGCGTGATCCAGCGTCGGCGACAGCCACGCTCACTCCAGATCGCCTGTCAGCGCGGCCAGGCGCCTGGGCCGCGCGGGCCGCCTGGCCCGCCTGGCCCGCCTGACCGAGAGGCGCTGGACCTCACAGCAACACGGCCAGCGGGAGGACGGCGGGGCGCCGCGAGGCCTCGCGCCGGAACACCCGCCGCACGCCGCGGCTGAGCGCGTCCTCCAGCGCCGGCGCCAGCGTGCGCGCCGCGGGCGACATCGCAGCGAGCGCGTCGCGCGCGCTGTCGAGCGCGGCGGCGTACAGCGGGCCGCCCTCCTCGAAGTGCGCCACGCCGCGCCCGAGGAGATCGGGGCCGCGCAAGATCTCGCCCGTCTTGCGGTCGGCCACCACCAGGACCATCACGAGCCCCTGATCCGAGATCTGCTCGCGCTCGCGGAGCACCAGCTCGGAGACGTCGAGCCCGCCGCGCGCGTCGAGCCACACCCGCCCGCTCTTCACCGTCTCGCCGAGGCGCATCCGGCCGTTCTCGAGGATCAGCGAGTCGCCGTCCTCGACGACGAAGACCCCCGACGCCGGCACGCCCATCCGGAGCGCCGTGCGCGCGTGGGCGAGCAGCATCCGGTACTCGCCGTGGATGGGGACGAAGTGCTCCGGCCGGACGGCGTCGAGGAGGACCTTCTGCTCCTCGGCCTGCGCGTGGCCGCTCGCGTGGATGGGATCGAGGCCGCGATCGAGCACCACCGCGCCGCGCTTCGCCAGGCGGTTGGCGAGCTGACTGACGGCGATCTCGTTCCCGGGGATCGCGCGGGACGAGAAGATCACCGTGTCGCCCGGATCGACCCGCAGCCGGTGGTGGTCGCCCATGGCCATGCGCGCGAGGGCGCTGTTCGGCTCGCCCTGCGCGCCCGAAGCGAGCACGACGAGGCGCTCGGGCGGGAGCGAGGCCGCCGTGGCGTCGTCGACGAGCACGCCGGGGGGGACGCTCAGGATGCCGATCTCCTGGGCGATCCGCGTGTTGGTCGCGAGGCTGCGCCCGGCGAGCACCACCTTGCGGCCGAGCTGGGCGGCGAGGTCGAGGACGCTCTGGACCCGGTGGACGTTGGAGGCGAACAGCGCGACGAGGATGCGCCCCTTCGCCTCGCGAAACCGCCGGGTGAACCCCTCGGCCACCGCGGTCTCGCTGACCGACCAGCCGTCGCGCTCCGAGTTGGTGGAGTCCGAGAGGAGCGCCGCCACGCCGGCGCGGCCGTACTCGGCGAAGCGGCCGAGATCGAGCCGCTCGCCGGCCACGGGGGTGAGATCGATCTTGTAGTCGCCCGTGTGGATGAGGATCCCCTCGCCCGTCTCGATGGCGTAGCCGACCGCGTCGGGGATGGAGTGGGTCACGCGGAGGGGCTCGGCGCGGAACGGGCCCGCCGCGAAGTGCTGTTGCGGCTCGACCTCGCGGAGCGGCACGTCGATGCCGTGCTCGGCGAGGCGCTCGCGCACCAGCCGGAGCGTGAAGCGCGTCCCGTACACGGGGACGGGGAACTCGCGCAGCAGCGACGGCAGCCCGCCGATGTGATCCTCGTGGCCGTGCGTGAGCAGCACCGCGTCGACCCCGCCCGCCTCGCGGACGTAGCTGAGGTCGGGGATCGCGACCTCGACGCCGAGCACCTGGTCGTTGGGGAACATGACGCCGCAGTCGACGAGCACGCGGCGGCCTTCCTCCTCGATCAGCATCGCGTTCATCCCGACCTCGCCGAGGCCGCCGAGAGGAATAATCCGGACTCCCATGGGCGCAGCCTAGCATCGCGGATCGCACGAACAGAGGCCTCCGTCGGGCGCGCCGCGCGCGCGGACCGATCTGCGCGAGGCGAGGGGGGAGGGCCGAGCTCAAGAGAGCTGGGCACCGCGCCGCGAAGGAGGCCTGTCCCCGGTCTGTGGATTGCCTCTGCGCAGGGCGGGAGGACATCATGGCACAATCCGACGTTCCGCTGGGCGCATACGAGCTGCCGACGACCTACCTGCCGCCGGACGACGTACCGGCTGCAGAGCTCGCCTCGCTCGCCCCAGGCGTGCGGGAGGCGCAGCGGACGACGACGATCCCCTCGAGGCCGCTCCTCGGCGCCGCGCCCCTCGCGCGGATCGTCCCCGAGGACGTGCACTCCGCCCTCGATTACTCGAACGGGCTCATCGTCGCTCTGGCCGGGCTCTCCGCGCGGACGAAGGCCGCGAGGATCGCGGGTGTCGCGCTCGGCGCGTCGGTGATCTTCGTCTCCCTGCTCACCGACTACCGGCTGAGCCTGGCAAAGCGGATACCGATCGAGGCGCACGAGGTCATCGACCATGCCTTCGGCGTGTCGGCGATCGCGGCGCCGTTCGCGCTCGGCTACGCGAAGCGCGACCCGCTCGCCGCGGTGATCCACGTCGCCGCGGGGGCGGTCACGATCCTGGGGTCGCTCCTCACCGACTATCGCGCGGTGAGGGGCGCCGGGCGCCGGCCGCGGCGGGCGTAGCCGCTCGCGGCCGGCCAGCGCCGGCACTTTCCGATGTGCCGAGTCGCCCCACCCTCGGTCCCACCAACGCTCCCCAAGGCTCCACGCGAGCCGCTGTATCCAGGCAACGGGACGCGCGATGACCGTACCACAGCGCACGTCACACACACATCTACCGCTGCAGCGAGGCTGAGAGGTTCTCTTGCTTCACTGCTGGGAGTCGCCCCGGATCAGCAGAGGAACCGCCATGGCGCCAAGGTCGCCAAGAAGAGAGGGAGGGCTGTCGCTGGCGCCGCGACGCCTCGCGCGCAGGGGTGGCCGGGGCGCGGAGGATCGGGACCGAGGGTGCCGAGGAATACGAGCGCCAGGCGCCGTCGTTGGCTCGGGCGACCGATGAAGCACCGACCATCAACCCTCCTCCTGGCCGCGCTCCTCGTCGCGGCTTGCTCGCGCCCCTCCAGAGAGACGCCGGCCGTCGAGCGCAGCGCCGAGGTCGCCGGGACGGCGGCGCCGGGTCCGCCGGCCTCCCCGCCGCCGCAGAAGCTCAAGGCCGTCACGCGGGTCGGCGGCGCGCTCGCGCGCGCGCCGGAGGACGACGCGCTCTATCTGGCCGACGAGGACCACGCTGTCCTCCGGCGCATCCCGCTTCCCGTCGACGTGAGCACGCCGCCTGTCGAGATCGCCATGCCGGGGCGGCCGGCGCAGGTGATCGCGCTCGCGGACCGCGTGCTCGTCACGATCCGCGATCCCGGGCTCCTCCTCATCATGCGGCCCGATCCGGCGGCGGGGCTCGTGGAAGCGGCCCGCGTGCCCCTGGCGGCCGACGCCTGGGGGCTCGCGATCACTCCCGATGAGCGCACGGCGCTCGTCACCAGCGCATGGGCCGGCAAGGTCTCTGCGGTGGACCTCGCGACCGCGACCGCGACATGGGCCATCGATGTCCCGCGCGAGCCCCGCGGCGTCGTGATCCGCGAGGACGGCGCGGCCGCGTACGTCACGCACCTCACGTCCGCCGCGCTCACCCGGATCGCGCTGGGTGGCGCTCCCGAGGCCCGTCCGGTCGCCCTCCCTCCGTCGCCTTTCCGGGCTCCTCATGGCAAGTCGCTCTCCGCGTCGCTCGGCTACGCGGCCGCGCTCTCGCCGGATGGCCGCCGCCTCTTCGTCGCGCGCCACGCGCTCGGCGCGCTCGGCGAACAGGCGTGGTTCGGCGCCTCGACGGTCGACGTCCTCATGACGAGCGACGAGGCGCCCCTCGCGCCCCGGCGCCGCCAGGGCGCGCCGCTATGGCGGGCGAGCGCGCTCGACGATGCCCCGTTCAACGATGCGGAGCTGGAGCTCCCCAACACCTCGCTCGCCCCGTTCGTCCAGCCGCGCGCGCTCGTGTACCGGAAGAGCACCCGCACCCTGCTCGTCGCCAGCGAGGGCACCGACACCTTGGTGGAGCTCGACGCGCTCGCGGTCGATCCGGTGCTCCGGCCGCTCCGCACCTACGATCTCGGCCGCCATGCCGGGCCTGACATCTACGTGGCGACCCTGTGCGGCGCGCCCAGCGGCGTCGCGCTGTCCGCGGACGAGTCCATGGCGTGGGTGGTTTGCCGTTCCACGGACGCCCTCGCGATCGTGCGCCTCGACGAGCACCGCGACGACGCTCCGTTCGAGCCGAGCCCCGTGCCGTACATCGCGCTGGCCGGCGCGCCGGTCCCGCAGCAGGCCGCCCTTGGCCGGAAGCTCTTCTACAACGCGGTCGACTGGGGAACGAGCGGCGGCCTCGGGTGCGCTGGCTGCCACCCGGACGGGCGCGACGACGGCCATGTGTGGCACGAGGCCCACGTGATGGACATCGGCGGCGAGAGCGTCAATTTCCTCGGTTCCGCCGAGAACCAGCCGGTCGACGTGGAGCCGCGCGGCGGCGTGCCCCGGCAGACTCCCATGCTCGCGGGCCGCGTGTCGACCGAGGGGCCCTATGGCTGGAACGCCCAGAGCGAGAACCTGGCGGAGCGCCTCCGCGAGGGGTTCGGCCTTCACCGGTGGGGGCCCGGTGGTCTGGGCAACGGCGAGCTCGCCCTGAGGGCGCGCCACCTGGCCGCGTTCCTGCGCGCGGGCCTCGTGCCGCCGCCCAGGGAGGCCCGGAAGCTCACGCCGCAGGAGGAGCACGGCCGCGCCCTCTTCCTGAGCGACACGGCGCAGTGCGCACGCTGCCACGTGCCCGAGACGGAGCACACCGACCGCATGGGCTACCCGATGCCCGGGTTCGCTGCGCGGCCCGGGTTCGCCGAGGAGAAGGCGGGCCAGGTGTTCAAGACGCCCTCGCTGCGCTTCGTCGGCGGGACGGCGCCCTATTACCACGATGGATCCGCGAAGACGCTCGAAGAGCTCCTCGACGAAAACCGGGACCGGATGGGTCGCACCAGCCACATGTCGAGGAATGACAAGGCGGCGCTCGCCGCCTTCTTGAGGACGTTATGAAGAAGAGAGCGGTGATCGGGATGGTCCTGCTCGGCGCGCTCGCGCCGGCGCAGGCGGCGGAGTCGGTGCTCGCCCCGGCGGGAGACGCGGCGGCCGGGCCGCAGGCGGGAGCCGCGGGACGCTCGGCGGACGCGGAAGGAGGTGCGGCGGTGCCGCAGAGGCGCGCGCTCGAGGCGACGCCGCCGCGGCCCGAGCGGACGGCGCGGCCGGCAGCGGCCGAGTGGGACGCCGCGGAGCAGGTGTCGCTCGCGCGCGTCGCGAGGGGCGGCGCGTGCAAGGCGCGCCTGCAGCGCGAGTGGCTGCGGATCGATTGCAGCGTTCCGTCGGTGGTCGCCGTGAGGTCGCTCGGCGCGGGGGCGGGAGGTGAGTCTGTCTCGGTCGGCGAGCACAGGGCCGACGAGGACGGCCCCTTTCCGTCGAGCGTCTCGGTGATCTTCCCCGTCCGGATCGGCGACAGGAGGGTCATCGAGATCCTCTCGATCGAGGAAGGATACCGCTTCCAGACCGGGCTCTCGACGAGCGTCATGATCTCCGAGCAATGGCTCGAAGGCGACGCCGGGCCGCTCGTCAGCGCGCTCTGAAACCACGCCGGCGCGACGCGCGACGCGCGACCGTCGACGCGCCGCACGGCGCCTGCCTTGCGAGGCGCCACGCGCCCGGGCGACATCCACATGAATTCGGAGGCATCCCGCGCTCCGAGCCGGCACGCCACGATCGAGCGGGCGCGCTCTGCATCGAGAGCCTGTTCGCGAAATGTTGCGGTGCTCACCCCACGACGCCGCATCGTGTGCGACTTCCACCTGCTACCGGTGCTCACGCGTGGCGCGTGGCGCGTGGCGCGTGACGAGATCGACGACCCGCGCGGCTTGCGGGAAGGGATTGGATCCGGCGCGACTACGTCGTAGTGTGGAGAGCTCGCATCGACCATCGCGCTGGCCGTCGGCTGCGGCATCCAGAGGAACGATCCGGCGGTCGTCCCGCGCTCGGTCGAGAGATGGAGAAGAGATGAGCTGCTTGAGCGTGGATCCTGTCGTCACCGACAGCTTCGGGATCGAGCCAGCCTTGAGGGACGACACCCTCAGCGTCAAGCTCACCGGCACGGGGGACATGGCGGCATCTCCGCCGCTCAGCAGGTACGTCAAGGCGCTGGAGGGCGAGGTGATGCGCCTCTCGGTGAGCACCGTCGAGTTCGACGTGCGCGAGCTGCGCTTCATGAGCTCGAGCTGCCTCAAGGCGTTCGTCGGCTTCATCTGCGGCCTGATGGGCCATGGCCTCAAATGCAGGATACGGTTCGTCACGGACGCGCAGCGGACATGGCAGCGCCGGAGCCTGAAGCCCCTGGATCGCATATGCCCGGAGCTGGTCTCGATCGCGGATGCATGATCGAGAGCCCGAGGCCATGACGAGGAAGCGTCGGACGCTCGCATTTCTGATCGACAATGTCGTTGGCGACTACCAGTCCGAGCTGCGGGCCGGGATCGAACGTGGCGCCGCGGCGCACGACGTCAACCTGCTGACGGCGTTCAGCGATCCGGCCATGGCTCGCCGGCCGGAGGTGGCCGACCGGGGCACCTTCTATCACCTCATCGGCCCTGAGACCGCCGACGGCGTCATCGTCGCCTCGTCGACGCTCTCCCCTTACGGCGGCATGGAGGTCATGCGATCGTTCTGCCGGTCCTTCGCGCCGCTGCCGGTCTGCAGCATCGGGACCGCGATCGACGGTGTGCCGAGCCTGATGGTCGACAACGCCCTCGGGAGCGAGATCTCGGTCGGACACATGGCGGACGAGCACGGGTGCCGGCGCATCGCGTACATCGGCGGCCCGAGCAGCAGCGAGGAGGCCGCGCTGCGCGCCGGCGGGTACCGGAGGGCGCTTGCGGCGCGGGCGATCCCTTGCGACGAGCGCCTCCTCGTGTTCGGTGGGTTCACGATCCCGACGGGGCGCGCGGCGATGCGCGAACTTTTGGCTCGCGGGGTGGCGTTCGACGCCGTGGTGGCGGCCAACGACAGGATGGCGCTCGCGGCGATCGAGGTGCTCAAGGCCGAGGGACGCCGCATCCCGGAAGACGTCCTCGTTTGCGGGTTCGATGACGTCGGCATCGCGCGCTTCACGAAGCCGTCGTTGACGACGGTCCGCCAGCCGATCGAGCGGCTCGGGGGGATGGCCGTGAGCACGGTCCTCCGCATGATCGACGGCGAGGCCGTCGAGCCGCTGCAGCTCGCACCGGTCGAGCTCACGCAGCGCGAGTCCTGCGGGTGCGGGTACCGCGCGGGCGACACGTTCCTGCAGCCGGTCCCCTCGGTCCGCGGCTTTCCGCGCGCCATCGCGGATCAGCGGGCGTCGCTGGAGCGCGCGCTCGCGAGCACCGTGGCGATCCCGAGCGGCGCCCTCGACGGCTGGGCGGGCGACCTGCTCGCCGCGATCGAGGCGGAGCTCGCGGGCGACGAGGGGCGCTTCCTGAGCGCGCTCCAGTCGCTCCTTGACGGGGCGAGGCGCGAGGGCGTGCTCCTCGAGGAGTTCCAGGCGGTGATATCGCTCTTGCGCTCGCGGGTACAGGGGTCGCCCGTGAGCGGCGACGCGGCGCTGGAGCATCTCTGGCACGCAGCGCGCATCCTGATCGGGAGCGAGTGCGTGCACGTCGAGGGGGAGCAGCGGCTGAACGTCGAGCTCGCCGCGATCGACGTCACCTACGGCGCGCGGGGCTTCTCCGCGTGCTTGAGCCTGCCCGTGCTCAAGGGGTTGCTGGCGTCGGAGCTGCCGAGGATGCGGTTCTCGGACGTCGCCGTGTCGCTGTACGACGACGCTCAGCACGCCACCATGAAGCCGCTGTTCGTGATGGAGGACGGCCACGAGGTGGAGGTGCCGGCCGTGAGCTTCCCGGCGCACCTCCTCGCGCCCCCGGGCTTCCTGGACGCCGACGAGCGCATCAGCAGGATCGTGCTCCCGGTCGCGTTCGGCGACGAGGAGAGGTTCGGCGTCGCGGTGCTCGACCACCGCGCCAGCGGGATGATCTACGAGGTGCTGCGCCTCCAGCTCGGCTCCGCGGTCAAGGCCGCGGCGCTGCACCGGCAGGTCGTCCGTGAGGTGGAGCTGCGCGAGCGGCTGGAGCAGGAGCGGGTCCGTCAGGAGAGCCAGGTCGCGGCGCGTATCCAGACCACGCTGGTGCCGAAGCAGCTCTCTATCGAGGGGCTCGACCTCTGCGCGATCATGAAGCCTGCGGCCGAGGTCGGCGGTGATTACTACGATGTGATCCCGGCGAACGGGGGCGGGTGGCTGGGGATCGGCGACGTCGCGGGGCACGGGCTCGCGGCGGGTCTCATCATGCTGATGATCCAGAGCATGGTATCGGCGCTCACGTGCAACGACCCGGCCGCGAGCCCGGCGAAGGTCGTCACGGCGCTCAACAAGGCAATCTACAAGAACGTCCGCGATCGTCTGGAGCGCGACGAGCACGCGACGCTCCTCTTGCTCCGGTACGAGCGCAACGGGCGCGTGACGTTCGCGGGCGCGCACGACGACCTGATCGTGTGCTCGGCGCGGACGCGGCGCTGCGGGTGCATTCCGAGCTCAGGCGTCTGGATCGGCGCGCTGCCGGAGATCGGCGCGCTGACGCGGGATGCCGAGCTCTACCTTGGGGATGGGGACGTGCTCGTGCTCTACAGCGATGGCGTGACCGAGGCGCGGAACGCCCATCACGAGCAGTTCGGGCTGGAGCGGCTCTGCGCCGTCATCGAGGCTGTCCAGACGGAGCCTGTCGGCGTCATTCGCGACCGGATCCTCGAGGCCGTCGAGGGGTGGTGCCCGAGCCCGGACGACGACATCACGATCGTCGTCGCGAGGTATCGCGCGCCCGAGTAGCTGCTGCGGGCCGGCGCTCGCGCGCAGTTACCGCGAGCGCCCTGGTTTCTGGGGCCTTGTCGCGTTCTGTGCCCGCGGTCCACGGTGGTCCGGCGCGCGCGAGCGCGTCTTGGCAGGGGATCGGCGGGTCGTGCTGGCCGGCTTCGACGCGAACACCTCGCTCAGGGACGCCGCCGTCGCTGCGCGGGCGATCCATCGGTCGAGCTCCGCAGGAGCCGTGCAGGCATCGATGTGAGCCCGCTCATCCGCCGTCGGTGACAGGCCGCGCGCTTCGAGCACCGCGAGCAGGGCCTCCTGCTTTCCCTCGATCTTGCCCTCGATCTTGCCCTCGATCTTTCCCTCGGCCCGACCACGCTTCTCGAAGAAGAGCCGGAAACGTCGAGACGCCGGGGTTTCAGGGACTTTGCTCGGATCCATGGCCATCTCCCTGAGCGCGGCCAGCATGGCGTCGCTCAGCACGGCGAGGATCGCACGCGCCTGCGCGTCCCGCAACGGCTCGTCGGCGAGGTGCTTTTCGGTCAGCTCCAGGGCGCGCATCACGATCCTGCGCGCGGCCGGCCCGCGGCGGTGGTGTACGGCCCACGCGGCGAAGAGCGCGAGTTCCGGGTGCATCGGATCGAGCAGCGCCTCGACGCGTCGACCTGCCAGGAGCAGCACCCGCGGCGTCAGCTCGAAGCGCGTGCCGAGCTCGCCCTGGAGGTGCGCGACCCGCTTCGCCCAGGAGGCCACGCGGCGGCTGGCCGTGATCACGAGCACCTCGCCCATCGCCTTCTCCTGATGGACAAGCACGCTGACCGCAAGCGGCCAGCTCCTCCGCTTGCGCTCATCGATGGAATTCTGGACCTCGACCATCAGCCAGCCCCGCTGTCGCGAGCGCAGCAGCAGATCCGGACGAACCTCGATGGCTCTGGTGAAGCGCACGGTCGCGTCGATCACCTCGGCCGGCACGCCGAGCGAGCAGCCGGTGAGCTGGTGGAAGAGATCGGCGAGCAGCGCTGGACGATCCCGCAGCGCGACGACGAGCACCTCGTGCGGAGTCCCCGGCATCCGCCTGTCTCTACTCGAAGGGAGCGAGGTTGGCGAGCCGCGATGTCGCGAATCCAATCGTCCGTCGGACAGGGCCGTCGCTCGGACCGACGACGTGGAAGCGACCAATTCTTGCTGCTCATGATGAAATAGCAAGAGCGCGTGTAATGAGGCGCGGCGGGCGCCACGGGCCACACGCACAGGGACTGGGGACAACTGCCTTGGCCTGTCGCCGTGGCAACGCTGGCTCGTCGGGGTCCTGCCGGTGATCTTCTCGATTCCGGCGACGCCCTCTGGCGGCCGCCACCCCGTCCGCCGTGTCCGCCACCCCTCCCGCCGCGAAATCCCCTGAGTTCGCCGCCCTCTCTGTCTGGCACGCCTTTCGCGAAAGGGCTCTGGCATGCAGGCCACGGCGCTCACGTTCTCTCTGCTCGGGCTCGACGCGCACCCCATCCGGGTGGAGGTCGACTCGGGCCGCGGTCCGTCGTTTTTCCAGATGGTGGGTCTCGCCGAGGCGAGCGTCCGCGAGAGCCGCGTGCGGGTCCGCGCCGCGCTCCAGCAACTGGGCATCGAGCTTGACGAATATGTGATCACCGTGAACCTCGCCCCGGCAGATCTCAAGAAGAGCGGCGGCGCGTACGATCTCGCCATCGCGATCGCCGCGCTCGCGGCGCTCGGCAAGGTGCCCGCCGAGGGGCTCGACCGGATTGGCCTGCTCGGCGAGCTCTCGTTGAGCGGCGCGGTGCGCCCCGTGCGCGGCGTCCTTCCCGCGCTGCGCGGCGCGGCGGCGCAGGGGGTCACGCGCGCGATCGTGCCCCAGGGCAACGCGCGCGAAGCGGCGAGCGTGGCGGGTATCGACGTCCTCATCGCGGAGCACCTCGGCCAGGTGGTCGCGCACCTCCGCGGCAACAAGCCCCTTCCGGGCGCGGAAGCCATGGCCGCGATCGACGCGGAGCCGAGCGCTGCGGCGGCAGATCTCGCGGAGGTCCGAGGCCAGCACGGGGCGCGCCGCGCCCTCGAGATCGCCGCTTCCGGGGGACACAACCTGATCATGGTCGGCCCGCCAGGCAGCGGAAAGACCATGCTTGCTCGGCGCCTGCCAACCGTCTTGCCGCCGATGTCCTATGACGAGGCGCTCGATATCACCGCGATCCACTCCGTCGCCGGGCTGCTCTCCCCGGACAGGGGCCTCGTCGCGATTCGCCCGTTCCGCGCCCCGCACCATACCGTCAGCGCAGCTGGTCTCGTCGGCGGCGGGGATCCCATCCGCCCCGGCGAGGTCTCCCTGGCCCACCATGGGTGTCTGTTCCTCGACGAGCTGCTCGAGTTCCGCCGCGGCGTCCTCGAGTCGCTCCGCGAGCCGCTCGAAGAGGGCACGGTCGCCCTTTGCCGCGCCCGCGCCCGCGTCGTGTTCCCGGCGCGTCCGATCCTGGTGGCCGCCATCAATCCCTGTCCGTGCGGCTTCCATGGCGACCGCGGCAATCGCTGCGCCTGCTCCCTCGATCGCGTCCGCGCCTACCGCGCGCGGCTGAGCGGGCCGCTGCTCGATCGCATCGATCTCCACATCTCCTTGCCGCCCGTCGATGTCGCTCACCTGTGCGCACCGCTCGCCGACGGCCGGTCGTCGCTCGACGCGCCGGAGAGCTCCGCGGCGGTGCGGGCGCGCGTGGTCGAGGCCCGGGCCGCGCAGCGGGCGCGCTTCGAGGCGGGGGAGGTCGCGGCGACGCACAACGCCGAGCTCGGCCCGCGCGATCTCGCGCGCGTCGCCATGCCGGACGCGACCGGCGCGCGCGTGCTCGCGTCGGCCGTGGAGCGGCTCGGCCTCTCCGCGCGGGCGTACACCAAGGTGCTGCGGGTCGCCCGCACGCTCGCCGACATGGACAGGAGCTCTGCCGTGCGGGCAGCGCACGTGGCAGAGGCGATCGGCGCGCGGCTGTTCGATCGCGAGGCCGCCTGCGGGCCGGCGCCCGCCACCACCGGCGCGGGCGCCTGAGCTCGCCAGAGGGCCAAGGACCACCGCGCCCGCAGCGATGCCGGCGCGATCGCGGCCGCCCCGACGGCCGCGCTGGATCGTCTGTCCGCGCGCTCGGGGGCGCGCACGTTCACCACGCAACCGTTGAACCGCAACAAGCAACGAACGCAGTCGAAAAGGAGAGACCGAGATGATGACCGAGATCGCTGAGAAGCTCCGCACCGTGAAGACCGTCGTTGGCACCATCGAGAAGCAGTTCGGGAAGGGGGCGATCATGTCATTGAACGACGAGAACGAGACCCGGGACATCGGCTTGATCCGGACCGGAGCGCTGTCGCTCGACGCGGCGCTGGGGATCGGGGGATACCCGCGCGGGCGCATCGTGGAGATCTATGGCCCGGAGTCGTCGGGGAAGACCACGCTCACGCTGCACGCGATGCGGGAGGCGCAGCGCGCGGGCGGCGTCGCCGCGTTCATCGACGCCGAGCACGCGTTCGACGTCACGTACGCGCGCTCGGTCGGCGTCGACATCGACAGGCTGCTCGTCTCGCAGCCGGACAACGGCGAGCAGGCGCTCGAGATCGTCGAGATGCTCGCGCGCTCGGGCGCCGTCGACGTGATCGTCGTCGACTCGGTGGCTGCGCTCACGCCCAAGGCCGAGATCGAGGGGGACATGGGCGATTCGCACATGGGCCTCCAGGCGCGGCTGATGAGCCAGGCGCTGCGGAAGCTCACGGGCATCTGCCACCGCACCGACACCACGCTCATCTTCATCAACCAGCTCCGGCAGAAGATCGGCGTCGTCTTCGGCAATCCCGAGGTGACGACCGGCGGCAACGCGCTCAAGTTCTACGCGAGCGTGCGGCTCGACGTGCGCCGGGTGGGGCCCGTGAAGGTGAGCGACGAGGCCATTGGAAGCAGGACGCGCGTCAAGGTGGTCAAGAACAAAATGGCTCCTCCGTTCAAAGAAGCCGAGTTCGACATCCGGTGGGGAGCGGGCATCGACGGCGCGGCGGATCTCATCGACTTCGCCTGCCAGCTCGGGGTCGTGGAGAAGAGCGGCGCGCACCTGTCGTTCGCGGGCGAGCACATCGGGCAGGGGAGGGAGCGCGCCCGCGAGGCGCTGCTCGGCAAGCCGACGCTCGCCTCGTCGCTCCGCGCCGCCGTCGACGCGGCGGCGCCGACGCGCGCCAACGGTGGCAACGGCAGCGCGGCCATGGATTCCTGATCTCGGGGCGGCCGGCGCGCCCGGCGGCTCGCCGGCGCCGGCGCGGTCGCTCTCGCTGCGCGACGACGCCGCGCCTCGCGAGAGGCGCAGGGCGGTGGGCGCCGGCGGATGGTGAGCGACCGCAGAGACGACACGGACAAGAGAACGACAGCAGACGACAACACAGAAGCGGACTGGAGCATGTCATGAACGAAGGACTGAACAAGGTGATCCTCATGGGCAATCTCGGCTCGGATCCGGAGCTGCGCTACACGGGCAACGGCACCCCGGTGCTTCACCTGCGCATGGCGACGAACGAGTCGTTCGTGGACAGGAACAAGGAGCCCAAGGAGCGCACCGAGTGGCACAGCATCGTGTTCTGGGGGCCGCGCGCCGAGGCGCTGGCGAAGGTGCTGACGAAGGGGGACGGCGTGCTCATCGAGGGGGGGCTGCGCACGTCGAGCTACGAGAAGGACGGGATCAAGCGCTACCGCACCGAGGTGATCGCGCGGGATCTCCGCTTCGCGGGGCGGCGGGCCCCGTTGACGGAGCCGGTGCCGGGTCCGGACGACGACGGCGAGCCGACGCAGCCCGGGGCGGGCGTGCCGACCACGGCGCGGCTCGGGAAGAACGGCGCACGGGGGCGGCCCCCGGAGGTGCCTGCGCTGGATGAACTGCCGTACTGAGGCGGTCCGTCCGGACGGGCGCGAGGGCGAGGCGGCTTGTCTCGAGCCGCCTCGCCGCGTCCCCAGCATGCCTCGTCTCACCCGATCGGCGACATTCCCCTCCTGCGGTCGCCACTGCGGCCTCATCGAACCCCAGCGCTCAGCGATTGGCGTGTTGCTGGATTCCGCTGAGGCCAGCTTCCAGACCGACGCGTCACGATGTCTCCCTTCACGGACGCTGACGCTGCGCGCCAGCGTTCGCGAAGGGCTCAAGGCGCGCGAGGCGCGCGAGGCGCGAGGCAAACGACGACCGATTCGATGACTCCAGGTCACCATCACGCGGTGGACAGTATCCGGCAGTGCCGTCTGAAGCGCTCTCGTGTCCTACATGAGCACAGAAAAATGATTGAATGGATGGAGAACGTGATCGAAGTGTGTTGACGAATGCCGTGTGTTGGAAGTAAACACTGGATGCTAGGCTCGACGCGACCAGGTGCGATTCTCTGGCTGTAAACGATCGACCTCCTCAACCGAATCTGCTCGGCCTGCGGAACTGCAACGTGGTAACCGTCAACCGAGGTACTTCATGCTCAGCAATGCGGCTCGCTTTCTGATGGTATCTGCTGCTTCTCTCGTCGCGCTCGGCTCTGCCCCGGCCGACGCGTGCTCCCTGCTCTCCGCCGGAGCGCTCGACTTCATCGCTGCCGGTACGCCATCGGGGACCGGAGCTGTCTTCCTCACGGGCGTTCAGAAAGAGGAGTTCTGGTTCGACCCGAACCCGGTAGTGGACGCGTCGAACGACAACGCCAACATGTCCTACTACTGGGGTTCGACGAGCCCGAGCTCGGAGAAGTACTATACCGAGTTCACCAAGACCGGGGCCATCGTCTCGCTGATCTCGAACGTCAGCAGCATCGCTGCGGGCGACGTGCTCGTCCTCAACAAGACGGCGTCGTACGGTGGGCACACCGTGATCGTCACGGGCCCGGCGGTGCAGCTCACGACCCCCATGACTCCGGTTTACGCGAACACAACGCAGTGGGCGTTGCCGATCGCTGACTCTACTTCCTCGGTCCACGGGTGCAGCACCATCTACAAGGACAGCCGGTGGACGGGCACGTGCACCAACTTCACCGCGGGGCCGGGGACGGGCTACATGCGTCTCTATCACGATACTGTCACGGGGAACATGATCGGCCACTCGTGGAGCGTCACGTCGGGCGCCACGGTGTACTGGACGACGGGGAACGGGGCGCGGCCCTTCGTCATCGGCAGGCTGAACTCCTGCCCGCTGCCCACTCCGACCCCCTGAGCCGGCGCGGCCGCGGCGCAGCGGCACGTTCACCGGGCGATCCTGAGGGCACGCGCCCTCAGGATCGCCCTCTCCACCCCTCGGCGGTTACGGCGTTCCGCCCTTCTCGGCCGCCGCGGGCACGCGGCAGAGCTGGGCGATGCCCTTTCCGCTCAGCTTCTCGCGCGTCAGCTCGAACTGCGGCACGTACATGCAGAAGCGGCCGCCCTTCTCGGTCGCGATGCTCGTTCGACGCGAGATCATCTCCTCGAGCTCCGAGCGGCTGATGGCCTTGTCCGTCTTCAGCGTGTCGGAGACCTTGAGATCGACCGCGTTCGGGCAGCTGACGCTGGCGGCGACGGTGAGGTTGGGCTTCACCTTCTCCTGACCTTCGCGATAGTCAGCACCAGGCCCCGCCTGGCCGCCCGCTTGAGCCCTGCCGGCCTGGGCGCCTTCGTGGTGCTGGGTGCCGCCTTGAGCGCCGGCATGGGCCTGGGCCTGGCTGCCGTCGGTCTGGCCCTGCGCCCCCGCGCCGCCGCCCTGCACACCCCCGCTGCCCCGTCCCAGGTTGCCGCTGCCGGTCTGGCCGCCGGACGGCTGCTGCGACTTGCCCGCGGCGACGGGATCGATCCGACCGTTCACGGAGGCCGTGTAGGTGCACCCTTCCTCGACCGGGAACGAGATCTTCTCCTGGAGATTGATCGCCTGTCTCTTCTGACTCTGCCCCTGCTGCTGCTGCGTGCGCTGTGCGCCGCTCGGGCTGGGCTTGTCGCCCTGATGCAGCGCGCCGCCCTGCGCCGCTCCCGGCGAGCCCGATTCGCGTTGCTGCGGCGAGCCAGTGCCGCCCGTCTGTGCGGCCGCGAGCGCCGGCACGACCGCGAGCGCTCCCATGGCGAGCGCGAGTTGGATGGACCGATTCGATTTCATATTACCCCCAACCTTGGAATCTGCTTCCGATCGTACTCACCACCGCCGCGGGCCGACCGCCCACTAAGCGGCTTGTTCCCAGACCTTCCTTGACAGCGCGTCCTTGATCCACGCGAGGTGCCGCTGCTCATCAGTGTAGTTGCGCTCGACGATCGCGCGCGCCTCGGCCGTGAGCGACTCGTCCAGCGCCGCCTGGTATTGCCGGTTCGTGAGCTCCTCGTTGCCGCGCATGGCGAGGAGCGCGCTCTGGTCTCCCTGGCTCGTGATCGCCGTGAACCCTTCGATGAGCTTGCCCTTGAGGTCGCGGGTCTGTGCCGCGATGCCGCCGAGCGACGTCACATGCGCGGTCAGATCCACCACGTGGCGCGCGTGATCGTCCCTGAAGCTCGCGAGCCTCTCCCTGGTATGAGCGTGCTCGCACGCCTCGATGGCGCGGTCGTAAGCGGCGATCGCGTCGCGATCGAGCTGGATGAGGTCGTTGAGCACCTCGATGACGTCTCTCGCCATGATCGACACTCCTTCCGGGATCCCGCTCCGCTCGGACCCCACCGCCCACCACCTGGGGCATTTGCGTGGGGGCGCAAGCCATGCACACGTCGTCACCGGAACTTGTGGTCGCCGTTGCCGCGCCCGGCTCGGCCGCCGCTCGAGGCTGCCGATGCCGGCCGCGGCGGGCGGTCCGGCATCCCGAACGACCCGGCAACCTCGACCTGGCACGGACCGTGATTACACGTCGGGAGACGGGAGACCCTGACAGCTTCCGTGGACCGGCGCCGCCAGCGCCGGCGCCGCGGGGAGATGGGATGTGCCTATGAAACGCTCTCTTGGCCGCTCGATGCGCGCCGCGCTCGCGCTGCTCCTCGCCGCCTCCGCGGGTTGCGCCGAGGGGCTCGCGAACGCGCCCAGCATCAACCGCGAATGGACCCCGGACGACCGTGGTCAGGACGCCATCGCGAATGGCCCGGGCTCCTGCCCCAGGGAAGGCCCCGATCCGCTCTCGCCCCCCGGTGAGCTGCGCGAGATCTGTCCGAAGGCCGCTCCGCCGAGGCTGCCCAGCGCCGCCGCGTCGCCCTGAGCGCAGCCGGCTCGCGCCAGAAAACCTCGCTGCGTCCTCTGACCTCACGTTCGCGCGCGCAGGAGCGCGCGGCGAGCTCGGCACGAAAGAGGTCCTTCTGCGGTCGACCGCTTCCACGAGCCGACGGACCGGACGTGGTTGTGCCTGCCAGCGCAAAGGCAGAATGTCCCGGCTGAGGCGAACTGCCTCATGCAGAAGGAACGATCGCCAGGGCTCCGGTCTGCCTCTACGGCTCGGACGCGCGGGCTCCCGCCGCGGCGCCCGCTGCGGGGGGGCGACTCCGCCGCTCGCCCGCGGGGCACTCGCGGTGCCCGGCGCCTGCCGCGTCGACCGTGAGTTGGCCGGTCCGGCGTGGCTGCCGCGCGGTCGGGAGGGTGATGGGCTCCTCGATGAGCTCCGGCGCCAGGGCGCCGTGGGCGGGGACGAAGTGCGGCTCGCCGGGCTTGCGATCGTCGGCCACCTTCCACGCGCGCGGCACCTTCCTCAGCCCCACGGGATAGAGGGTGAGGCCGTCGCGGTGGACGTGAATCCGCAAGAAGTTCTTGTAGTCCTGGATCCGGAGCGCCGAGAACGCTTCGTTGCCGTGCCGCCGCGCGACGTTGAGCGAGATCAGGAGATACACGCCCATGATCGTCGACCCGACCACGGCGCCGGTGGCGCCGACGAAGAGCGTCACGACGAGGAGGCTCCACATGGACGGGAGGTCCCGGACGTCGACGCCGAGCAGCGCGCCGCCGAGGTGCGCGAGCCCCAGCGCCGCCCCGAGGTGTGCGAGCGCGTGGAGCGAGCCCGCGAACCGGCGATACCAGGTCTTGTAGGTGTCCGTGAAGACGATGAACACGAGCACGACGACGAGGACCCACCCCACGGCCCCCGGCCCCGGACGGGGCAGCGTCAGGGAGGAGAGCATGTAGACGAAGGCGGCGGCAGGCCAGAAGCCGAGGTTGTGCCGAGCGAACCAGAGGTTGCGCCAGGCGAGCCGGCGCGACTCCGACTCTGACGGAAACGAGGCGCGCAACATATAAGGGCGCTGGTCGGCGCCCGCGCCGGAGCGGACCACGGTGACCGGCTCGCCGTGGGTCGGGTGGAGGAACGCGCCGCCGCCGCCGGCGATGACGTTTTGCCGGCCGTCCGCGGACTCGTGGCGGCGATAGTGGTGCAGATCTCCGGCGATGCGCGCGACGATCTCGACCCCGGGCCGCGCGTCGGCGAGCTGCTTCTCGAAGAAGGCGAGGTTGCTCTGGAGCTCTGGGTTGTAGATGGCGCCCTTCACCCAGTCAGGCTCGGCGGTGCAGAGGATCACGCGATCGCCGTCGCGCATGTCGTGCGTCGCCAGCTTGCAGAAATACTCGATCTGCGGCTGGTCGATGTCGGACTCGAGCTGGATGTCGACGCCGAGCAGCCAGAAGCCGTGGGGCAGCTTCAGCGCGAAGTAGCTCCGCGACTGGAACGTCTTCCAGGCGCCGAGCGTGCGTTTCTGGCCGAAGAGGCGCATGAAGCTCATCAGCCCGTCGTACCAGTCGTGGTTGCCAGGGATGGCGAACAGGTGCGGCGGATCCGTCACATCGGCCTTCGGGAGCGCGGCCGCGTAGGGCTCGACGAGCCGCGTCCAATACGCCTGACGCGTGGCCGAGGGGTAGACCTGGTCGCCGCCCATGATGAGCACCTCTCCGCGCCTCGTCTCCCGGCCGCCCAGCGAGAGGACCGGCCGCGCGAGGAGGGAGGCGATCGCGTAGGTGGGGTTGAAGCCATCGCCCGTGTCCGCCACGTAATCGATCCAGAGCTCGTCGCGCATGACGCCGCTACGGACGGCATAGTCGAAGGGCGGCTGCGGCCCCGCGATCGCCTCGAGAAGGCGGAAATCGCCGCGTGCGCCCATCAGGCGGGAGACGGTGAGGTCGAGCGCGGAGCGGGCCAGCTGGAAGGGGCTGTACCAGCAGGTCATGACGCTCCGCTGGAGCGCCGCGAGCCGCTCGCGATCCGGGCGATCGATCATCCGTCCCTCCGCTCACGGGAGGTTATCACCGCCGGAGCGCCGCGCCGCCTCGCCCGCGCGCTTCCGCGGGGCGCGACGACGTCGTGGGCGCTCCCGCTAGGCGAGATCACAGCCCTCCTTGAGGCAGCCGGCGAGCTCGCTGAGGAGCTTGTCGGTCGCCTCCAGACCGCTCGTGAAGACCTCGCCCTCCTTGGCTCGGCGGGTGAGCCGCATGTCGGGCGAGAGTCGGTAAGGTGAGCTCTTCGGCTGGACCAGCTTGAGCACCTTGGCATGGTCGAGCGGGGTGTCCTCGCGCAAGTGCAGCGTCACGCCCTTGGCGCTCGCCTCGCATGCGAGCGCCTTCAGCCGGCGCAGCTCGGTCTTGAGCCGCATGAGGTGCACGAACCGGCGCGCCTCGAGCGGAGGCGGGCCGAAGCGATCCTCCATCTCGACCGCGAGGTCCTGCACGTCCTCGGTCGAGGCGGCACCGGCGAGCCGCTTGTAGAGGGAGAGGCGTACGCCTACATCGGAAATGTACTCTTCTGGCAGAAGCGCGTCGGCGTCGAAGGAGAGCTCGGTGTCGACGTCGTGGACCACGGGTTCGCCGCGCAGCTCGTGGACGGCCTCGTCGAGCATCTGGCAGAAGAGCTCGAAGCCAACCTGGGCGACGGTGCCGCTCTGCTCGGCGCCGAGGAGGTCGCCGGAGCCGCGCAGCTCCAGGTCGAGCGAGGCGATCTGGAAGCCGGAGCCGAGCTCGGTGTGGCGCTCGAGGGCCTCGATGCGGGCGCGGGCCTCGTCGGTCATGGCGTTCGGGGGCGGGACGATGAGGTAGCAGTAAGCGCGCTCCTTGGAGCGGCCGACGCGGCCGCGCAGCTGGTAGAGCTGCGAGAGGCCGAACATGTCGGCGCGGTCGATGAGGATCGTGTTGGCGCGGGGGATGTCGAGGCCGCTCTCGATGATGGCGGTGGCGCAGAGGACGTCGTAGCGCCCCTCGACGAAGTCGAGCATCGCCTGCTCGAGGTTCTGCTCGCTCATCTGGCCGTGGGCGACGCAGATGCGGGCGCTCGGGACGAGCTCGGCGAGGCGGGCGGCGCGCTCGTAGAGGCCCTCGACGCGGTTGTAGACGTAGAACACCTGGCCGCCGCGGCCGAGCTCGCGGAGGACGGCCTCCCGGAGGACGGCCTCGTCGTGGCGGGTCACCACGGTGCGGATGGCGCGGCGATCGACCGGGGGGGTCGTGATGATCGACATGTCGCGGAGGCCGGAGACCGCCATCTGCAGGGTGCGGGGGATGGGGGTGGCCGAGAGCGTGAGGACGTCGACGTTCGTCTTGAGCGCCTTGATGCGCTCCTTGTGGGTGACGCCGAAGCGCTGCTCCTCGTCGACGACGAGGAGGCCGAGCCGCTTGAAGTGGACGTCCTTGGAGAGGAGGCGGTGGGTGCCGATCACGACGTCGACGCTGCCGTCGCGGAGGCCGCGAGAGACCTCGTCCTGCTCCTGCTTGGTCTGGAAGCGGGACATGACGCGGACCTCGATGGGGTAGGAGGCCATCCGGGATCGGAAGCTGAGGTAGTGCTGCTGCGCGAGCACCGTGGTTGGGCAGAGGACGGCGACCTGCCTGCCGGCGTTTGCGGCGCGGAAGGCCGCGCGGATGGCAACCTCGGTCTTTCCGAACCCGACATCGCCGCAGACGAGGCGGTCCATCGGACGGCCAGACTCGAGGTCGGCCGTAACCTCGGTGATCGCCCGGGCCTGGTCCGGCGTCTCGTCGAAGGGGAAGGTCGCTTCGAAGGCGCGGTAATCGTCGTCCGGCGGTGGAACGGGCTCCGCCGTGGCGGCGCGGCGCTCGGCGTAGAGGCGGAGGAGCTCGTCGGCCATCTTGCGGACGCTCTTCTCGACCCGCGCCTTTGTCTTGGCGAACGTCTGCCCGCCGAGCCGGTCGAGCTTGGGGGCGCCTTCGCCGCCGCTGAATTTCTGGATCTGGTTCAGGCGGTAGACGGGGAGGTAGAGCTTGTCGCCGCCGGCGTACTCGACGGCGATGAGATCGACCGTGGTTGAGCCGACCTGCTTGTGGACGAGGCCAAGGTACCGCCCGATGCCGTGCTCTACGTGGACGACGTAGTCGCCGACGCCGAGGTTGCGGAGGTCCTCTAGAAAGGCCTGCGACGGCTTCGTGGAGGAGGCGGCGGCGCGCGCGGCGCGGCGGTGAGCGCGGGCACCGAAGATTTCCTCCTCCGTGACCAGCGCGAGCCCCTCGGCAGGAGCGATGACGCCGCGCGCAAGAGAGCCCGTGACGACGAGGGCCGTGTCGCGCGGAGCGGCGGAGCTGCTGCCATCGAAGAACGTGGGGTCGAACGGACCGAGGTTGGCCTTCACCCGCACGTCGCGATGGCGGAGCAGGGCGACGAGGCGCTCAACCTGGGTCTGCGCGCGTGCAGCGATGAGCACTCGTAGGCCTGCTTCTTGCCAAGCGACCACGCGACGAACGAGCGGGTCGAGAGCGCCGTGCTTGCCGCGTGACGCGCGGGCCGTCTTGATGGCGCGCTCGAGGTCCGACTGGTCGCGCGTCGCGAGCGACGGGACGTCCTCAGGGACGACCTCGAAGCGCTCCAGCGAGTTCCGGTTTTCCGCAGCACCCTCAACCCCGGTGCGGTGCAGGGCAAGCACGACACGCGCGCCGAGCCACGAGGCAACGTGCGCCTCGTCCTCGTAGAAGGAGGCCAGCGGGAAGTGCGGCTCACGGTCTTTGTTGCTCCGATCGGCCGCAGCGCGACCGAGCTCGTTGCGCACGGCGGCAGTGACGGAGGATGGGTCCTCAAGGAGGATGAGCGCGTCGTCGGGCAGGTACGACGTGAAGGAGGCGAGGTCGATGAAGGCAGGCAAGTAGCCTTCGGCCCCGAAGAAGGCGCGGCCGCTCGCGACGTCGTCGACCAGGGCGCGCGCCTTGGTTGAAGGGAAGTCGATGACGTCACACGCGGCGCGCACCCGCTGGCGGGCCCGCTCGACATTGGCAGGCGTGAGGATCGCCTCGCGTGCCGGCGGGATCCAGACCTCCTTCACGTCGGCGACCGTGCGCTGGTCGTCGGGGTTGAAGGTCTTGATCGATGCGACGATGTCTCCGTAAAAGTCGATGCGCACCGGCAGCTCGGCGGAGGGCGCCCAGACATCGAGGAGCGCGCCGCGGACGGCGAAGGTCCCGGGGTCTTCTACGAGGGGGCTGCGGACGTAGCCCGATGCACCGAGGCGCGCCGAGAGCGCGTCGCGATCCATCTCCTGCTCGGCGATGACGAGCTCGGCGTGTTCGGTGATCTCGTCCCTGGGTACGACCTTGCGGGCGAGCGCGGTGATGGGGCAGAGGAGGACCGACCAGGGAAGGTCCATGCCGAGGTGGAAGAGCGTGGCGAGGCGGGTCTGGGCGCCTCGGCGGTCCGGGTTGACATCCGCGTAAGGGCTGGCCTCGTTCGGCAGGTAGAGAAGGACGCGGCCGAACGTGGTCGAGCCGGCGGCCTCGGCGTCATCGGCGTCCCGATCGACGAGCAGGAACGAGGTATCGGCCGCCAGAGCGCGGGCGCTGTCGACGTCGGGAGTGAGGGCGATGATCCGGCGCCCGGCGGCGGCCGCGATGAGGCGACGGATGACGAGGGCACCGGCCGAGCCGGCCGAGCCTGTGACATGACGGGTGCCCGGTGGCGCCGCGGCGAGCTCTGCGGCGAGCTCACGGGGCGTGACGACCCGGCGGTCTGCCGGGAGGTCGAACGACGGGAGCGGCTCGAAGTCGGCCGGCGTGGAGGCGGGCGGGCCGCTGGTAGCGGTATCGTTCGAGGCGCTGTCGTCGACGTGGCCTGAGAGCTCGGCGATCGTGGCGCTGAGCGGGGAGATCGAGGTGGAAGTGAGGGAGCGCTCGGGGGGCATCGGCGCAGCGCGGTCTAGCATAGGCGGCGCGATTCGACCCGCGGTCTCGACCCGACCGTGGTTCGCTCCGCGCGCGGGCTCAACCCCACCGTGCTGCGGCCGGGCACGCAACCCCACCGTGCTGGGAGCTTATCTCGTGTACGTCGTAGCGGGGGCGCTACGCGACGCGCGCGCCAGCTCGGTCCCCGTCCCGGATCGCCTCTCGTCACGATGGCAATGTCGACTCACGACTCCACTCCACGCAGACATCTCGACCGCTCGGACTCTGTTCACGCCGAGGCTGGCAGCCTCGAGCAAACCCGAGCTGGCGAGCCAGTACGCCTGCCTGCCAGCCGAATCGTCCGTTGTTGCGCATGAATCGAGTCTTGAAGGAGATCGAATGCTTGGTCCCGCCCGTCGCGTGCAACAACGCCGTATCCAGGCGTTGGTCGTGTCGTGCGACGGGCGAACCGATGCTCCTGGTTTTCCGATATTAATGTAATCGTGTCAACGTGCGCTGGTCCTGCGTCTATGCGGCCGCAGGCTCGCCCTCGTTAACGGTGACCCCGTGGAACACGCGCATCCACCACGTGCCCGCAGGGAAAATTACGCTGCGCGCGCCTGTGCGCCATTGATTGATCGAATGTCGGTATGCGATGCGAAAGGCTCGGACAGCCGCGATGGCGGCGCTCTTTGCGTCTGCCTGCCGGCGGCCGACTGCGAATACTGGATTGAGATCGCGAAGTGGCTCGATGCTCGTTGCTCGCTTGTAAGGAGAAATGTTCCTCGCGCGCGCAGCCCCGAGGAAGCCAAGCCTTTGTCGCTGTAGGGCAGCGTGAGCCTGCCTCTCGTGCAGATCGATCCGTCCTGTGATCTCACGGCGAAATTTGTCGGCGTTGGAATCGCTGATTGACGGTGGAAGCGTGATCGCAAGTGCCACGTCGGTTGGCCATTCGGGGTTTTGTGGATTGAAGTATATTTCAGGGCGTTGTGCGCGCAGCACGCCGCGGCCGATGTCGCCGACGAGCACCTTGGCCCCTGGCCACTCATGTGCATGCGGAACGAGACCAGCAGCGACCGGATTTGCGAGCGTATAAGCGATCTTCTCCACCAGAGCGTCCCGTGTTGCTAGCCGTACCACGCTCGTTGCTCGATCGTCCCACACCGGCCCCTCCCACGCGCGCAAGATCTTGGTGCCGAGAGCGACAAGTCGATGGAATCTCTGAAGAAATCGTGGTAGTTCGCCGTGTGTGTCTGTTACAACGATATGAATGTGCGTGGACATCACGCAGAGGGCATGCACGAGGATACCATAGCGATGGGCCGAGACGGCCAGGGTATAGATCACGAGCCGTGTGATCGCGGAATCGGGGCGGAAGAGAAAATGCCTTCGCAGTACACGGCGGGTGAGAAGATACGTAGCGCCGGGGACGATCGCACGAGGCTGGCTCATGCCTGACGGGTATGTCAAGCGCCGTGCCAGACTAGAAATTCAGGGATTTTTGAGGATTGGGGTGACCGAGCCGGTGGCGGCCGCCATCCTCTTCGCCACCTGCGCCACCCAATGGTCAGGTCGTGGGGCAGGGCAGAGCGTGTGTAGAGCGCAACGTCAGTCGAGCGCGACGTCGCAACGCGGCTCGGTAGACGGCGGCCGCTGCGAAGGCAATGAGGGCGATGCTGGCGATGCATCGTGGGCCGGTAACAAAACCAAAGAAGGAGCTCAACAGTTCTACAGGTGGACCCCGCCTCCCAGCGATACCCCCCACGTAGTCGCCCCTCGCTGCCCGGTCAGCCCGGACGGCGCATCCAGGTTGACGGCAGGTGAGGGGTCCGCCGCCAACCCGGGTGAGGGCCCCGGCCGCCAACCCGGGTGAGGGCCCCGTCGGAGATGCGGAGGTGGCCTTCGCAGCGGCACGCCGTCTCGCGGACCTCGTGCTCGCCCCCCGTCCGCCCAGGCGCCTGCCGGCCCCACGACGCTCCGCGCGGGACGCACCGGCTCCTGGCACACGGCTCGCCGGCCAGGACGAAAGGGGACGAAATGGAAAGCGCGTCGACGCGCGCCTTCGCGCCGGGCGCATCCGTCGCGCGGCGCGCGGCTTGCGCTGGCGTTGTGCGAGACCGACCCCAGCACATCGCGCCCGTTCGCCGGACAGGCCTCGCAATGTCGGGGAAATCGGCACGTCCTGAGAGCTCGCGGCATCTATCTCCTTTCGGAGGTGTTATGCGCGCGCGACGCACTGTCGCTTGGTTGCTCAGCGGGGGGCTCCTCACCGCCGGCGCCGGTTGTGGCAGCGACGAACCGGAGGCGCTCGGCGCAGCTCGGCTCGCGGCCGTCGCGAGCGCCGACCGCACCGTGCACGCGGTCGACGCGCTCGGCGCTCAGCACCAGCCCGCGCTCGCCGCCAACGCGGACGCGAGCATCCTCATCGCGACCTACACCGATCCGCGCGGCGCCCTCGCGAATCCGATCAGCCTGTCCGGCGTTGCGCGCTCCGCCGACGGCGGGAGATCCTTCGCCGAGGTCCTCGGCCCGAGCGGCGCGGGGGTGCTGCCCTCGGTCGCCGGCGGCCAGGTGCTCGGCGCCCCGCGCGTCGTCCACGATCCGACCCGCGACGTGTTCGTCAGCTCCTCCACCTACGTTCGCCCCGCCGATGGCCTCCAGGGCCTCTGCCTCCATGCCTCGAACCCCGGCAGCAGCACGGCCGGCTCCTCGTGGTCCGCGCCGGTCGAGGTGACCCCCGCGTTCGTCGCGGGGGAGAGCGCCGAGCAGGCCTCCATCGACGTCAACCCGGCGACCGGGCGCCTCTCCGTTACCTGGGTTCAGCGTGGCGGAGCGTCTCCGAGGATCGTCTACAGCCACTCCGACGATCTCGGCCAGACCTGGTCGCCAGCGGCCACGATCGCGCAGGCGCCCGCCGGTGGCGATCTCGACGGGCCGAACGCGCGCATCCTCGCCGGGGCGACCGACAGGGACTCGGTCGTCTACGCCGTCTTTCGCGCCATCGAGCCGGGGACCTCGCTGCGCAACATCGGTTGCCGCCGGTCGATCGACGGAGGCGTCACCTGGGGGCGGCTCACCCTCCTCGACGACGCCAGCTACCCCACGGAAGACCAGATCCTCGGCGTCGACCACGGAAGGAGCGCCCCGTCGATCGACGTCGACCAGGCCACGCGGCAGGTCTACGTCGTCTATCAGCGGAGCGGCGCCCACGGGACAGGGGACATCGCCCTGCGCTCGTTCACGGAGCAGTGCACCGCAGGCCCCGCCGTCCTCCTCAACAGCAATCCGGGGCGCGATCGGGCCCAGTTCTTCCCCTTCGTGGCCGTCGACCGAACGACCGGCACCGCGCACGTCGTCTACTACGACCAGGATGTCGACAGCTCCGGCGACCTGACCGAGATCGTCCACACCGCGTCGAGCGATCAAGGCGCCTCCTTCAGCCCGCCTGCGCCGATCTCGGACCACCCCTTTCACGCGGGCCATGGCAACGACGCCTCCCGGCAGAACCTCGGCGATCGCATCGGCGGCGTCGCGCTCGCCGGTGAGCTCTACAGCGTCTTCAGCATGACGGCCACCCCGCCGCGGTTCGACGAGGGGCAGCCGTCGTCGACCTCCCTGATCGCACCCAACGTCCACCTCGACGTCCTCGACGAGCTCGCCCGCGTTCCGCCGCTGCGCGCGGCCGGCGCCCGGATCGACGACACCGCGTGCGGCGCCCTCGCGAACGAGCGCGTCGATCCGGGGGAGCTCGTCGACGTCGGCGTCTACCTCGAGAACTACCTCGCCAACCCGATCTCCGGCAGGACGACCGTCTCCCGGATCACCGCCACGCTGTCCACAGAGACGCGCTCCGTGACCATCGTGAGGGCGAGCGCGCTCTACCCGGATATCGAGCCCCTCCGCACAGTCGCGGGCGACGCGCCATTCGTCCTCAGGACGGGCCGGGACTTCGTTCCTGGAGCGCCGATCGATCTGACGCTCACGGTGAGCTCGGCTCAGGGCACGGTCGAGCTGCCGATCCAGATCGAGACGGGCTCGCCGGGCGCCGCGGAGGTCCTCCTCCGCGAGGATTTCGACGCAGCGAGCGCGCCGGCGCTGCCCTCCGGCTGGCGGTCGGTGCGCGCCGGCGGGACGGCCGCCGCCTCGCCATGGACCGTCGCGCAGACGCTGACGCCCGGAAATAACGCGGCATTTCACGACGAGGAGGCGGCGACGTCGCTCGTCGCGCTGGTGTCGCCCGCCGTGACCATCCCGGAGAGCTCCGGGAACTCCCACGTCACGCTCGACTTCGATCTCACCTACGAGCTGGAGGACGATCCGCAAAAGCTCATCCAGGCGTTCGACGGTCTGACGCTGCGCGTGGAGGATCTCACGGCCGGCGCCGCGCCCCGGGCGGTGCTCGCGGAGGCGTTCGCCGAGCGGATCGTCACCGGCGGGAGCCACCACTTCCCAAAGCACCTTCCAGCCCGCGACGACCCGGCCTACCTGGAGGATAACGCGGTATGGTCCGGCAGCTCCAGCGGGAGCAAGCGCGTGTCGATCCGCTTCCCTGGCGCGGGGCTGCGCGGGCGGACCGTGAGGCTCCGCTTCGACTACACGCAGGACGACAGCCGGGTCTGCACGGATATCGGGCGCCCCGGGCCGTGCGGCGTCGCGGTCGACAACATCGTGTTCGCGGCGGTGCCGGTCGTGTCCGGTGCCTGCGGGGCGGATCTGGCCATCACCCAGACGGCCGCGCCGGATCCTGTGTCGCCGGGCGCCCAGCTCACGATGACGATCGACGTCGCCAACGAGGGACCGGGCGATGCGAGCGACGTCGTCGTGTCGTCCGTTCTGCCCGCCGGGGCGAGCCTCGTCAGCGCCTCGGGGACCGGCTGGACGTGCGACCGGGCCGGCGAAGAGCTCGCGTGCCGGCGCGCCTCGCTCGCCGCACGCGAGAGCTCGTCGATCGCGGTCACCCTGGTCGCGCCCACGCTCCCGCCGTCCACGGTCGACGAGGAGATCGAGAGCACGGCGAAGGTGAGCGCGAGCGAGCACGATCCGGCGCCGGAGAACAACGAGAGCGGCGTGCGCATCGACGTCTCCGTGCCAGCGCGCCTGATCGGCTATCTCACGGTCGTCGGCGAGCGCATCGCCGGTGAGGACCTCGCCTATACGGCGCTCATCAGCAACACGGGTGGGCGCGTGCAGCCCGACAATGCAGGGTTCGAGTTCGTGGACGTGCTCCCCCCCGAGCTCCTGCTGGAAGGCGCGTTCGCGAACAGCGGCGCGGTCTCGGCCGATCCCGCCACCAACACGGTGGGCTGGGACGGCCATATCGAGCCGGGGGAGTGGGTGGAGCTCACGATGGAAGCGCTCCTCCTTCCCCTGACCGATGGACTCGTCGTCACGAACCAGGGCACGCTCTTCTTCGACGCGGACTCCGACGGCGTCAACGAGTCGAGCGCGATGACCGACGAGCCCCTGTTCGCCGGCGCGGCCGATCCCACGGTGCTCACGGTGAGGCCCGCCGTCTGCGGCGATGGCGAGCTCGGGCTCGGCGAGCAGTGCGACGACGGCAACCTGCGCAACGGGGATTGCTGCTCGGCTCTGTGCACCGCCGAGCCGCCGACCACGATCTGTCGCATCGCGACCTCGCTGTGCGATCCCGGGGAGTATTGCGACGGCGCAGGGAGCTGCCCCACGGACGTGAGCCTGCCGGACGGCGCCAGCTGCGATGATTTCGATGTCTGCAATGGCAGCGAGGTCTGCTTCCAGGGACTCTGTCTGAGCGACATCCCGCTCTACTGCGATGACGGGGATCCGACGACCACGGACGAATGCCATCCCTTCTTTGGCTGCCGGAACACGCCGATCAGCGCCACCGCGGGAGGGGGCGGAGGCGGCGACGACGGAGGGACTGCAGTAGGCGTGGGCGGCGGCGGAGAGGGCGGCAGCGGCGCAGGCGGCGGCGGAGAGGGCGGTGGCGGCGCAAGCGGCGGCGGCGCAGGCGGTGGCGGCGACGCCGGAGGACCGGCCGAGGGCGCTGGAGGCAGGGGCGACGGCGCCGGCGGCGATTGCTCCACCGATGCCGGCGGGGCGGGCGGCACAGGGGTCGGCGGTGGCCGAGATGCGGCGGGTGGGGGTGGGGAAGGGGGAGGGGGCCAATCCGAGGGAGGAGCGCCCCAGGGCCACTGCTGCTGTTTGAGCATCAGCTGCGCGTATGCGGTCGTCGGCGGTGAGACCGGGTATGCGTCAGGAGCGGCCCGCGCGCTCGCGCTGTGCGGCGTCTTCGTGGCGCTCGGCAGCGCGCGCCGCGCCCGCCGCCGTCGCTGCTGACGGCGGCGCCCGCGCGCCCTGCGATCACCTGTAGACGAAGACCCCCTTCAGATCCTCGGTCTGCGAGATGGGCGTGCCGTCCTTCTTCGAGGTGGTCCTGAACTGGTAGATCATCCCCGGGATCAGCGCTGGACCGTCGTACTCGACGGAGACGTTCTCGCTCCCCGACACCCTGGGCACCTCGAGGTTCTCCCAGATCTTGGCGCCGAGCGCGTCGAACAACCGCACCTCGTACAGATCTTCGCTGGAGTCGTCCTCGAAGACGAACGTCGGTGTCCCGCTCACCTCCTCCATCGTGCTCGCGCCGGGCGAGACCACGGCGAGCGCGCCCGTCACCTTGAAGGACTCCGCGACGGGCAGATCCTGGCCGGAGACCGCGATGCGCACGATCTCGGTCCCGCCAATCGACGTGTCAGGATCCCGCACGAGCGCGTCGTCCTCGAAGGCGGCCAGGACCACGTACTCGCCGTCGGGCACCCCGGCGATCGAGAACTCGCCGGTGACGTTGCCTTGCCGGAGCCCTCGCGGGGTCTCGCCGCGCGCTGTCGCCTCGTCAAAAGTATCGGCCACGACGAGGATGACCGACGTCGCGCTCCCCCCTGGAGCATTCACGATCTCGACCTTGCCGCTCACCACCGCCGTGGCGTCTCCGGTCGCGTGGAGATCCACGCCCGTCGTCTCCTTGCCGGCGCTGACGGTCGCGCTCGCCGTGTCGAGCGCGAGGTCGGCGGCATAACCCTTCACCGTGACGTCGCCCGCAGCCACGTTGTAGATGGTGTAGCTGCCGTCGAGATCGGCCGCGCCGGTGGCGCCGCCCGCGACCAGCAGCGTCCCGCCGGGCTGGTCGGCGTGGACGACCCCGGAGATGGAACCGAGCCCCTCGCTGTCCGAGAGCGGCAACAGCGAGATCTCCGTCGCCGCCGACTCGATCGCGAGCGGTTTGCCCGCCGCGGTGGAGAGGTCGATGGGCAGCGCGACCCGCGGCGCCTTCGGGAACGTCTCGTACGTCTGCGCGTCGGCGCGCAGCGTGATGTTGACCTCGATCGGAGCGCCGCTCGCGTCGCGCCGCGCGGGCACGACGAGCTCATACGTCCCGTCGGCCGCGGTGACGGCCACCCGGGAGATCACCGCGTCGCTCGGGTCCCGGGCGAGCACGTGCGCGCCCGCGATGGCCTTGTCGTCGAGCGAGTCGTAGACGCGCCCCCTCAGGGTCACCGGCTCGAAGCAAGCGGGCTCGGCGCCCTCCACCTCCTCGCACACCTGCGGGGCGGCGCACCCTGTCTGCGCGGCCACCGAGCAGCTCTGCGGCTGACCCTCGTCGTCGCCGCCGCACCCCATCCCCATCAAGGCGCACAGCATCCCAACAGACATCGAGCGCATCACCATCGACTCGTCTCCTTTCAAACCACGTCTTGTCGCTGCAGGCTCAGCTTCTCAGCTCGCGAGCGGCCAGCGCCGCCGCCTGCGAGCCTGTCGCCGCTCCGAGCAGGGACAGTGAATCACGCAGGCGCGGCGGGCACCGAGCAGGGGGAGCACATACCTCCGGTTCTTCCGTGTCTTTCGTGGTTCAATCCCTGTCCTCGAATCCAGGGAGAACCCGGTCAAGCGCAGGGCTAGTTCAAGATGACCTGGCAGCAGCCGGTGATGCAGTAGTAGCCTGCGGCACAAGGCTCCTGGCCGGAGAGCCCGCACGGCTGGACCCCCGCTGCGCACTGGCCTTGGGGCTCGCCGGTGGGCCCGCCGCCGCTGCCGGTCGCGTCTCCGCCGCCGCCTGTCGCGGCTCCGCCTCCGACTCCGCCGCTGCCCCCTGCGCCGGTGCCGGACTCGAAGCAGTCGTCTGGCAGCGTGTCCTTGCCAAGGCACAGCTCGCAGCGGCCGCACTCGTTCAGGCAAGCATCCACCGGTGTGCAGGGCTCGCAGCGGGTCGGGTCGGACTCGTGGCCGCGCGAGCAGGAGCCTTCACCGCTGCCATCGGCGTCGGAGCCGAGCCAGACGTACTTGCCGCCGCCCGCCGGCAGCTCGCAGCAGCCGAAGCAGTCGCAGCCGTTCGGCGTGAGCGGACCGCAGGTCGTATGGCACATATCGGACTGCTCGCCGTTGAGATCGCTGCAGCTCTTGCCATCGGCGCCCGGCGTCGAGGCCCGGCTGTCATAGGCGCACATCGTCCCGTTGTTGGACTCCGGGTGAAACCCGGGCGCGACCTCGTGCTCATCGCATTTGTGGTTCCAGTGGCAATCGTCGTTGCCGGACCCGGAGTCCTGGTCGAAATAACAGTCGACGGTGCACGCCGGCCCCGCCTGGCCGGGGATCCCGCCGTAGTAGCTGCCCTCGGTGTTGTCGCACGGGCCGAGGCAGTCCGGATCCTGCGCGTCGAGGAGCCCATCGTCGTCGTTGTCGACGAGATCCCCGCACGCGTACGTCTTGCCCTGGCACTCGACGATGCTCGTCGGCGTCGCCATGCCTCCGCCCGCGGCGCCGGTGCCGGCCCCTCCGCCGCTCGCGCTGCCGCCGCCGCTCGCGCTGCCGCCGCCGCTCGCGCTGCCGCCGCCGCTCGCGCTGCCGCCGCCGCTCGCGCTGCCGCCTCCCCCCGCGCCGCCGGACGGGGCGGCGCCGTCAACGGTGCTGTCGCTACAGCCGGCGCTGAGGGTGAGTCCAAACAGGGCGGTCACCAACGAGAGAGAGAGAGAGAGAGCTAGGCGCATGGTGTCTCCAGAGGTGGCTCAGGCGCTCCCGTCCGCAGCGCGCGCTGCGGAGCGGGACTACCGGCGCGTTCATCCGGAGCAGTTCCGCCGCGGTCAGGTCACGGCTCAGAAAAAGACCCGTCGCGAAAAAAACGCGGAGCCATCGCGAAACCGGCGTGTCGTCGTGGGGTGATAACCCACGTTGTGCTCTCCGTTGTCTCTTCTCTTCGGGGTGGCAACCGAGCGGGCACGCTCGTCGCTCTCATGGGGTCGCGTGGCCCGCTACACGCCAGGGCCGCGCGCAGCGGCGGTCACGCCGCGTGATCGCGCCGTCGGCGAGCGCCCAGGCCCAGCGCGCCCGCGAGGAGCGCCACGAGGCCGACGAGCGCGCCGCCGCGCTCGCCTCGCTGCATCGCGCAGACCAGCCCGGACGAGACCTCCGGCTCCGTGGACCCGCCGCCGCTGCTGCCCGCACCGCCGCTGTCGTCGCAGGCGTCGCCTACCCCGTCGGCGTCGCCATCCCCCTGATCCGCGTTGGCCGCGAGCGGGCAGTTGTCGTCGCCGTCCGGGACGCCGTCGTTGTCGTCGTCCGCGTCATCGACGTCGCAGGCGTCGCCCTGATAGTCCTCGTCGTTGTCGGCCTGATCCGCGTTGGGGACGGAGGCGCAGTTGTCCTGCTCGTCCGGGACGCCGTCGTTGTCGTCGTCTTCCTCGCAGGCGTCGCCCTGACCGTCGCCGTCGCTGTCGGCCTGATCGGGGTTGTACTCCTCGTCGCAGTTGTCCGCCGCGTCGCTCAGGCCATCTCCGTCCACGTCCTCGCAGGCGTTGCCCACGCCGTTGTCGTCGGCGTCCGTCTGATCGGGGTTCGGCACGTGCGGGCAGTTGTCCGTCTCGTCCGTGATGCCGTCGCGGTCGCCGTCGACATCGGCCCCGAGGTCGCAGGCGTCGCCGCGGCCGTCGCCGTCGCCGTCGGTCTGATCCTGGTTGAGCACGTGCGGGCAGTTGTCCTCCGCGTCCACGACGCCGTCGTTGTCGTCGTCGTCCTCGCAGGCATCGCCGGTGCCGTCGTCGTCCGTATCTTCCTGGAACAGATTGGACACGACAGCGCAGTTGTCCTCCACGTCGACCACGCCGTCGTCGTCGCTGTCGGGATCGCAGGCGTCCCCGAGGCTGTCCCCGTCGGCGTTCTCCTGGCCAGGGTTCTGATCTACAGGGCAGTTGTCCTCTGCGTTGCGCAGCCCGTCGCCGTCGGTGTCGATGTCGGGCTCGCAGAAGTCGCCGATGCCGTTGCCGTCGCCGTCCTCCTGGTTCGGATTGCGCGTGGCAGGGCAGTTGTCGCAGAGATCGCCGATCTTGTCGTCGTCTCTGTCCTGCTGGAGCGAGTTCGGGACGTCGCGGCAGTTGTCGACGTCGTTGTCGATGCCGTCGCCGTCGTCGTCACCGGCCTCACAAACGTCGCCGGTGCCGTCTCCATCGGAGTCCAGCTGATTGGCGTTCACCGTGAAAGGACAGTTGTCGTCGGCATCCAGGACACCGTCGTTGTCGTCATCGTCGTCGCAGGCGTCGCCGGTGCCGTCCGCCTCCGCGTCCGACTGGTCCGGGTTCATCGCGACAGGACAGTTGTCGCACGCGTCGCCGACGCCGTCGGAGTCCGAATCCCGCTGATCCTGGTTGGGAGCGGACTGGCAGTCGTCGCACGCATCGCCGACCACATCGCCGTCGGCGTCCGCCTGGTCCGGATTCTGGGTCTGCAAGCAGTTGTCCTGGGAATCCACGACCCCGTCCAGATCGGTATCGGGGTCCTCCGCCCAGCCCGTTGCCGGCAGGATCAGCCCGAACAGGCCCGCCACGAGCCCCACCGAGAACCGTCGCCCGCGCGACCGCACGCCCCTCGTCCCCGCACGTTTCATCGCGCCTCCATTCGTCATGGCCTTCATGGCGACAGCTTGGTCACGAACACGTCCGTGCCCTCGCCTCCCTCGATCCGCTTTTCCCCGAACGTCACCTTCCCGGTGAACGCGCCGGTCACGTAGACCTGCCTGTCACGGTCGATGGCCACGCCCGTCGCCCGGTCCGCGCCGGCGCTGCCGAAGCGGTGGCTCCACCGGTAGCCGCCCTCCGGATCGAGCTTGGCCACGAACACGTCGTCGTCCCCCGCGCTCGTCACCGATCCGTCCGCCAGCGTCGTGTCTCCGCGGAACCCCCCCGCGACGACCACGTCCCCCACGCCGTCGACGAGGAGCTGCCCCAGCGACGCGCCGTCCTCGCCGATCACCCGGCTGTAGATGTGCTCGCCCTCCGGATCGAGCTTGGCCACGAACACCGCCTGGTGCTCTCCGGCCGTCCGAGGGCCCCCGCCGAGATCGATCGTCGCGCCGAACTCCCCGCCGACGATCACGTTGCCCGCCCCGTCCACCGCGACCGCCTTGGCCCGCTGCGGCCCCGCGTCGCCGAAGCGCTTGCTCCAGCGGTGCTCGCCGAGCGCGTTGAAGCTCGCCACGAACACATCGAAATCCCCGGCGCTCTCCAGCGGCTCGCCGCCCAGATCGAGCGTGCCGGCGAAATCTCCGATCACGATCGCGTTGTTGCGCGCGTCCATCGCCACGGCGCGGGCCTGCTGATCGAAGCCGTCGCCGAAGCGCTTGCTCCAGAGCGGCACGCCGTCGTTGTTGAAGCTCGCCAGGAACACGTCGCTGCCTCCGGCGCTCTCGAGCCGGTCCTTGCCGACGTGCAGCGCGCCCGAGAAGCGGCCGGCCACGGCGAGGAGCCCCGCCGCCGTCGCCCCCACGCTCGTCGCCGCCTGGAAGCCGATGCCCCCGAGCGGCTGCAGCCACAGCTCCTGCCCCTCCGCGTCGAGCCTCGCGACGTAGCCGTCTCGCCCGCCGGCGCTCGTCCGCGGCTCGCCGCCGAACTCCAGCGTGCCGGAGAACTCCCCCGCGACCAGGAGGCCCTCGTTCCCGTCCGGCACGAGCGCGTTCACCGTCTGCGGATCGAACGCACCGAAGCGCTTCAGCCCGAGCCCCGACCCGTCGCTCGCCGCGAGCCGCGCCCAGAAGACGTTCTCCTCGCCGATCGGGGTCACGCTCTCGTCGTCGAGGGCCACGTCCTCCGCCTTCGTGAGCCTGCCAACGAGCGCCGCGGTGCGGTCGTCGAAGACGGCCACGCTCGCCCCTGCACGCTCCCCGTCGCCCCCGAGCGCGCGCGCCCACTGCACCTCGCCGCCCGACCGCGGCGCGCCGCCGCCGCCTTCGCCGCCGGCCCCCACAGGGGTCGCCAGGCTGAGCTCGGGAGCGCAGCCGAGGACCACAGCGCCGAGCGCCGCAGCGCCGACCATCACGACGCTGAGCGCCGCGCCGGCTGTCGCCGGATAGAACCGCCGTACCCTCATCAGAACACCCCCTGCCACACCAGGCCCTGCGCCGTGGGCGTCGCGATCGGCACGAGCGACGACGCCTGCTCGCCGCCCGCCCTGGGCCGCAGGAGGATGCCGCCCAGCGCCGCGCCCACGCCCACGAGGCCGACCGCGCCGAGCGTCACCGACAGCCCCAGGCTGCGGTTCCACCGCGCCCGGAGCCCCTCCATGCTCTCGAAGTCGTGGACGCCCCGATCACACACGGACCCGGGGCACTCGTCCTCGACCCGAGCCCGCGCCGCCAGGTGGTCGGCAGCGAACACCGCACCCCCCGCGAGCGCCGCGAGCCCCACGCCGCCCGCCGTCCATGCCCACAGCGGCACCGGCGCGCGGGGCTCCGCCGGCGCGTCCGCGGGCGGCTGCTGCCCTCCGCCCACGTTTGCGCTCATGCTCCCACCTGCGGCAGCACCTGGCTTCGGCTCGGTCGAGCGCCCCGGCACGAGGTGGATGCGGACCTCCACCGGCGCGCGCTCCGCCTGCTTCAGCGTGACCTCGCGCCGCGCCGTCTGGAAGCCGGGCGCCGACACCACCACCTCGTGGCGACCGGGGTTGAGCTTGCGCGGGTAGGGGAGCGCCGCGCGGGGGATCGGCTGGCCGTCCACGCGCGCGTCGATCTGGTCCAGCGCCGCGCCGTCGACCCGGAGCTGGAGCGACGGGATGCGCGCCTCGAGCTGATCGACCATCGCCGCGGCGGACGCCCGCGCCTGCGTGAACACCGGCGGCTCGTCGCTCCCGAGGGGCAGGTGGACGACCTCGTAGGCCGTCTCCCGGGCCTCGATCAGGCGACCGAGCGCCTCGTCGGCGCGCGCGAGATCGAGCCCCGTCGTGGGGGCGCGCACGAGCGCATGGGCCGCCTGGAAATCCTCGCGGGCGCCGGCGACGTCCCCCGCGTCGCGCTTCTTGCGCCCCTCGATGAGGAGCGTCCGCGCGGTCTGCCGATCGGCCGCCGAGGGCTCGGCCCGCGCCGGAAGCGCCCCGGCGACCGAGAGGACAGCCAGGGCTATGCCTGCGGCGCGGGAGGCACGGGGGCGCAACAATTTCATCTCATCACCAAGCCGCCCGGGACTGTCCCGGACTACTCGATCATGATCGCACGCCGCTCGCGCGGGGGTCAACTACGCCAGCGCGCGCGCATCGTGCTCATGGGCCCATGGCGCGCGCATCGCGGTTGGCGTCGATCGTGTTGATCCCGTTGATCACGTCGATCCATGCCCATTGCGCTCACCGCATGTTGGCGTTCGCGACTCGCTCCGTTCACGTGGCCGCGCGACTCTGGGGCAGGGGCACGACCGCAGGCTGGCCGGCGACCCCCTCCCGCTCCCTCGGCGGCGAGACCGATCCTCCGGCGCTGAGAGGCGCCTCGCTCGGCGCGATCGGCGTGAGATCGGCCGTCGCCGGGCCCCGGAGGACGCGGCCCATGGCGTCGAAGCGGGCGCCGTGACAGCGGCAGTCCCAGCTGCGCTCCGCGGAGTTCCACGAGACCACGCCGCCGAGGTGGGAGCACATGGCCGACATCTCGTGGATCTGCCCTTGCGGATCACGGTAGACGGCGAGCTTCTTCAGGCCCCTGCGCACGACGGCGCCTGCGCCGGGCGCTATCTGCGCCACGTCAGGGACATCGCCCTTGCCGAGCCATGAGGCGTACTGGCACGCGACATTGAGGTTCTCCTTCGCGTACTCGGAGACGGCGGCCAGGCTCAGGTTGACGCGGGCGGGATCGAAGAGCGACGCCATCCGGCTCTCGCGGCCCTGCACGAGATCGGAGATCACGAGGCCCGCGATCGTCCCGTGCGTCATGCCGTTGCCACAGTCGCCCGTGGAGATGAGGATCCTCGATCCCTTCTTGATGCGACCGATGTACGCGAGGCCGTCGACCGTCTCCATCACCTCGCCGGACCAGCGGTGCAGCACCTCGCCGGCCTGCGTGAAGCGCTCTCTCGCCCATGCCTCGAGCCGCGCGTGGCGCTGGTCCGCGTCGCTGGCCTGTCCGGTCTTGTGGTCCTCTCCTCCCACGAGGAGCACCTCGTCCGGGCCGTCCGCGCCGTTGATGTTGGCGAGGCGGACGTAATGGAACGGTTCGGCCGTGTCCCAGTAGAGCCCCGGTGGGACAGCGCCCCGCGGGATGCGCAGGCCGACGACGTAGGTCCGGTAACCGGCTTGCTTCAGGTGCACGGAGAAGCGCGGAATGAACGGGGAGTTCGTGGCGAGCACGGCCTCGCCGGCGATCACCCGGTGCCCGCGCGCCGTCTTGACGACCACCCGGTGAGGCACGGCGCCCTCGTCGACGTCGACCACGTGCGCGAGCGTGTAGAGCTTGCCGCCGTCGCGCTCGATCGCTCGCGCGAGCCCCGCGAGGTACCTGCGGATATGAAACTGCGCCTGATCGGGGAAGCGGACCGCGGGCCCCGTATCGAAATCGAGCAGCGGCGCGCGGTCGACGTAATGGGTCGAGCCGAGCCCGGCGCGGTGCGCGGCCTCGAGCTCGTCCCGGAGGGTGGACGGGGGCGATCCCGGGGCTGTGAAGAGATAGCCGTGGACGCGCCGGAAGTCGCAGTCGATCTTCTCTTCCGTGACGATCCGCTCGATCGTCTCGATGGCCGCCGTGTGGCTCCTTGCGGCGCGGCGCAGGCGGCTCTTGCTGTGGAGCTTCGCGAGCGAGGCCCAGCGCCGGTCGAGCGCGTGCGTGATGTGCGCGGTGGTGAGCCCTGACTCGCCCCCGCCGATGGCGCCGTTGTCGAGGACGACGACGCGCTTGCCGGCCTTCGCGAGGAGATACGCAGTCGTCAGCCCGGCGATCCCCGCGCCAACGACGCACACGTCCGCCTCGTGGTCGGTCGCGAGCGGGGTCATCGGAGGGATGACGGCGTGGGTCCAGGCGGTGTTTTTATCGTAGGCTCGCTCCGTCATAGGCGCTCCGCGTCTGGACGCCGAGCGCTCTGGCTCGGCGCTTCGTCTCGGTGATGGGTCATGGGGTCTGCCGCCCGGGAGGCGTGATGATCCGCCTCGCCAGACGCCCCGGATGCGGCCTCCATGGCCGCCGCGCCGCCGGCGCGCGCGGGGGGACGCGCGCCGGCGGCGCTCTTCGTTCGCGCGCGAATGCGCGCTCGGGCGAGCTCGTCAGACCCCTTCCGCGGGTCGGCGGAGAGGTGGTTGAAGCGAGCGGGCGACAGGCGGGTGAGCGGCCGAGCACCGTAACGGCTCTTGTCCGCGCGGCGCTTGTCGCCGCTGCACGCGAAGGGCGCGAGCGTAACGAGCGTAAACGGAGTCGTCGCGCTCCTGAGCCAAGCCACCCACATCACTCACGGGACGATGCAGATCGCGTACCGCGCCCACCGCCGCCCGGCGCGGCTTGTATGTTGGACGTGCCGCCGGCTCGCGGTGGGGCATTCTGCCACGATGAGGCAAACCTGCGACGGGCGCGGCGCGCGTCCGAGGCCATCGCGGGCCGCGTGCAAGAGAACGGTTGGTCAGCGGGGAGCGCCGTTCAGGCGAGGCGCGCCGTCCAGGTGGGACGCGCCGTTCCGGCGGATCCAGGGGTAGCCGATCGTTGCCACGAATTCGCCGCGACAGCCGCTTGATTCGATCCGCGCGCACGCGTACTTGACGTCCACGACACAGCAGATTGAGGACGTTCGACAGCCCACAGCGAAGGGGTGCCGGATCGGCCTTGGCTCCACCGAGCGCCCACGGCTCGGGCTCTTCGTCGAGACATGGAGGATGGATGAAAGCGCACCTGGTGACGAACGTGGCTCGGATTGCTCTTCTGACGAGCATGGGGCTTCCCCTGGGCTGCAACGGCTGCGACTCGGAGCCTGAGGACGGCGTCACCTCGTCGGCGAGCGGCGTCGGAGGCGCCGGCGGGCAAGGCGGCGAAGGCGGGCAGGGCGGGGCCGGAGGCGGCGGGGGGCAAGGCGGTGAAGGAGGTGCCGGGGGCCAAGGCGCCGGCGGCAGCGGTGGAGTCGGAGGCGCCGGGGGGCAAGGCGCCGGCGGCAGCGGTGGAGTCGGAGGTACTGGGGGGCAAGGTGGCGAAGCGGGCGCCGGGGCATCAGGTGGAGTGGGGGGCGCAGGCGGCGACGGCGGCGCGGGCGGTAGCGGCGGCGGCGAGCCTCCGGCGTTCCTCGGAGATGCCCTGTGGGGGCTCGGCGCCGGCGAGGCGAAGAACGAGCGAATCGAGGCGATCACGGCGGATCCGCACGACAACGTCGTCCTGGTCGGCGGCTTCGAGACGGCGATCAACTTCGGTGGCGAGGCAGACGCCCTCGTGAGCGACGGTGGTCTCGACCTCTTCGTCGTGAAGCTCGACGCGGCGGGAGGCCACGTCTGGAGCAGGCGTTTCGGGGGCAAGTCCGATCAGGTAGCGTTCGCGGTGGCCACGGATTCGATCGGCAACGTCGTCGTCGCCGGGGAGTTCGAGGGAACCCTCAACTTCGGCGCGGACGCGAGCACGGAGCTCGTGAGCGCCGGTGGGAAGGACCTCTTCGTCGCCAAGCTCGACGCCGGCGGCAACCACCTCTTCAGCAAGCGCTTCGGCGGCGAGCTCGACCAGGGCGCCACGGCCGTGGCCGTCACCGAGGCGGGGGAGATCGTCGTCCTCGGCATGGTCGACGGCAGCATCAATTTCAGCGAGGCGCCCGGGACCGCGCTCGAGGGGAGCGGCGGTCCCAACGTCGTCGTGGCGAAGCTCGACGCCGGCGGCGGGCACCTCTGGAGCCGGCGGTTCGGCTCCGCGGAGAGCTGGCAGCGCTTCCGCAGCATCGCGGTCGGCGAGTCGGCCCTCTACGCGGCCGGCGCGTTCGGCGGAAGGCTCGAGATCGACGGCCTCGTCGTGGAGAGCGCCGTCGACGGCTCGCGCGACGACGAGCCGATCTACGGCATCGATGGGCTCGTCCTGCGGTTCGATCTCGCGTCGGGCAGCCTCGTCTGGGGCCGGTCGCTGGGCGCCGCCGGCGAGCAGTTCGCCAAGTTCGTCGGCCTCGGGCTGGATGGCCATCCGGTCGTGCTCGGCAACTACAGCGCTCCGTTCCGCGTCGGGCTCACGGACATCGAGCGCGCCGCGGTCGGGGATTACGACCTCTACATGGCCCGGCTCGACGCGGAGACCGGTGAGCCGCTCGCCGCCCGTGGGCTCCCGTCCGCGGGCGACGAGTTCGTCTGGGGCTTCTCGCAGGACCCCTGGGGCAACCACGTGCTGAGCGGTTACTTCACGGAGGCGCTCGAGCTTGGCGGGCCGCCCGTGGAGATCGTGCCGCCCGAGTCGGGCGATGCGTTCGTCGCGAAGCTGAGTCCGGACTTCTCCGAGGAGCTCTGGTCCGACGTCTACCGCGATGGGGTCTTCTGCTTCTCGACGGCCCAGGCCGTCACCCGAAGCGGGAACACCGTTGCCGCTGGCCTCTTCCACGGCGAGCGGATCGAGCTCGGCGGCGGCCTCCCCGCCATCGAGCACAGCGCGCGTGTGGGCGATCGCAGCAACGGCGACGTCTTCCTCGTCACGCTCTCGCCGTGACGGACGATCGGGCGCGCGGGCACCCCCGCGCGCCTGATCACCGGCGGCGATGTGCCGCAGCGCTGCTCAGTTCGCCTCGTGGCGCGGCTCGGCGGCGTCGGCGTGCCGTGCGGCGCTGCTGCCCTGCTCGCCCTCGCGCTCGCTCTCCCCCAGCGCGTCGCTCTGTCCGTCGCCGCGCGACTCGCCGCCCTTGCGGCCGATCTGCGCCATGTGTCCGCGGTTCTGGCTCACGGCCGCGCCGCCCTTGCGGCCGATCGCGGCCATGTGCTCGCGATTCTGGCTCACGCTCGCGCCGCCCTTGCGGCCGGCCGCGCGGGCCTCCTCGGAGCTGAACTCGTGGGCCGTGCCCTTCTCGTGCGCGGCCTTGCCGCCCATGCTGGCGATCGCGCGTTGCTGCTTCTGGTCCATCGCGGCGAACCCACGACTGCTGCTCTGACCGTGTTGCTGTGCCATGCGTCGTCTCCTTGGTGTCTGGGCGCATCGCATCAGCGCCCTCACGGGGCGACCCAGGCGTGGTGCCCTGTGGGATCGTCGCTGAACGATGTCGGCTCCTCCGGGGGACTGCAACGCGAGTGCCATGAAGAGGGATCCATGGACACGCGACGTCACCGGCGCGGATCCAGCGGGACTTCCGTGGACTTTCGTGGGCGCTCGGGAGCGTCCAGGGTGCGCTCCAGCAGGGTGAGGTGACCGCGATCCTCCGCGCGCGCCCGGGGAAGACGCGGTTTCTGCGCCGACGTGCGCAGCGCCGATTGCGTCGCGTTGCGTCCGGCGCCGCTCAGCCCGGCCGAGACCGGCGTTCCAGCGGACGCCCCGCCGCGCGGCAGACTGCCCCACCGATCATGAGCGCGCGGGCCATCGCGCCTCGTCCGCGCCACGTGGTCGAAATCCACGGCGCCCTCTCGTGTGGACGACTCCAGCGCTCGCGACGTCGCCGACGTCGCGGCCGACGGGACGCCGCGACGATCGAGCTCCGGTGCCCAGCGTGCTTGACGGCCCGCGTTGTCGATCGCCGTCGCGGATCCCCCGACCCACGTTGTGGGCGCAGCCGTCCCGCAGATCCAGGGGCGACGCCGTCGCGCAGATTCTGCGCTTCCGGGAGCCCGGCAGTCCAACCTGGGACGCGACAGCGTCGTCGTGACGCGTAGACCCTGCGCCGCTGCGTCGCCGCGTTCGCACGCGAGCGGTCCGCCGAGGCGGCGGTTCGGCTGTCGCGGGAGCGCCATCCCGGGAGCGTGGAGGCCCCCTAGGCTGTCAGGCGGCGCGAACCGGCCCGTCAAAAACTCGACATCCGTGTGGCCCCCGAGTTGCTCCGCCCGTTACCTCCCGGTCGCTGGAGCGTCACCGATGTCACGGTGACGCCACGCGCGAACACGTGATACAGAGCGGCCCGGCGTCATCAGCCCATGCGCACCATGCCATCCCTGGAACATCCCCGAATGCAAGAGAGGCTCACAACGGACTGCGATGAGGTCGCCGGCTCCGGCGGGCTGGTCGACGTCGAGCCCGAAGGCGCGCTGTTGAAGGACGCTCTGCGCGGCCTGGTCGGCGTGTTCGCTCTCCACGACGCGATCCTCATCGGCTATCTCGCCTTGACGACGATCGTCCTGCTTGGCGCGCCGCCGACGGAGCTGCGAGCGCAGTGCATGAACCGCAATCTGGCGGGCATCGCCGCCCTGGTGTCCGTCTGCGTGCTCGTGCGCCGCGCGACGTTCCTGGCGCCCTTGCTCCGGAGCGTCCTTTATCGACTCTCGCTCGTCGGCGCTTTCCTCCTCAACTACCTGTCGCTCCGGACCCTCCTGCCGACCGTCCGGAGCGACAGCGTCGACGCGGAGCTCCTCCGCCTCGACCTCGTCCTCTTCCACGTCGAGCCGGCGCTCTGGATGGAGCGCTTCAACACGCGCCCGATCGTGGAGTGGTTCTCCTTCTTCTACTTCAGCTACTTCTTGATCTGTTTCCTCTCGATGGTGCTGGCGCTATGGGTCGCCCGCCCAGGCCGGGGGACGACGGAGTACGCGGTCGGCACCACGATCGTCTACTGTGTTGGCCAGCTCGGTTACATGGCGGTCCCTGCGTACGGCCCCATCAAGGCGCTGAGCCACCTCTATCAGGGGCCGCTGGACGGCGGCTTCTTCTGGGGCTGCGTGAGCAGCGTCGTGCAGGCCGGCGGCGCGATGAAGGACGTCTTTCCCTCCCTGCACACGGCCGCTCCCCTCTGGTTCGCCCTGTACACGTTCCACCGCGCCCGCACCGACCGGCGCCTCTTCTGGCTCGCCGTGGTGGCCGCGTTCTTCTCCATGAACATCATCGTCTCCACCATGCTCCTCCGCTGGCACTACGCGGTCGACGTCGTCGCCGGCGCCGTCCTGGCCGTGGGCACGGCGTGGCTCACGCCGCGGCTCGTCCGCTGGGAGGAGGGCCTCCGCGCCCGCATGGGTCAGCCGCAGCCGTGGAGCTTCCGGTAAGCGCGCCTCTCCGGCGCCGGCGCGCTCCAGTCCTGCGCGCCTCGGCGTCGGGGGACGCTCGCCTCAAGGAGCCGGCCTCGGCCTGAGCTCGGTGAGCACGAGCGCCCGCGGCCTGCTCGATCGGGCGGCCGCTCAGGCGAGCGGTGCCTCCCACGCTTTCAGCGGAGCACCCCGCGGGAGCTCGTCGGCGCGGTCAGCCGCCGGCTGGAGCCGCGGTGCCTCGTGGACGCGGGCCTGCGGCGCCTCCATCGCCGCAGGCGCGTCGGCGGCGCTCTCCGGCAGAAATCCGTCCGACTGCTTGCTCCAGAGCCGCTTGTAGGCCCCGTTTCGCGCGAGCAGCTCGGCGTGCGTGCCGTCCTCGATGATCCGGCCGTCCTCGAACACCAGGATGCGGTCGAGGTGGACCACGGTCGAGAGGCGATGGGCGACGACGAGCACCGTCTTCCCCTTCATGACGTCGTCCAGCGTGTCCTGGATGGCCTGCTCGGTGATGCTCCGCGCGGACGCGGCGCGCACCGCGTGGGGCTGACACCGGGTCGCGAGCCAGTAGGAGATGCCGACGAACAGCGCCGCCCACGCCGAGACGACCGCGGCGAGCGCCGGGTGAGCGCGGTAGAGCAGCCCGAACGAGACCGAGAAGACGATGGCGATGGGCCAGAAGTCGAAGAGGATGGCCCACAGGGTCTGCGAGACCCCCATCGACGTCTCGCTGATGCGGTGGGCGAGCGCCCCGGCGAAGTTGTTGCTGAAGTAACGATGGGAGTGGTGCTGGAGGTACGCGTACAGATTGCGGGTCACGTTCTGGCGCTGCCACGGCCCGACGAGGATCTGACAGAGGCCGGCGATCCGGCTGAACAGGAACTCGCCGGCGATGAGCGCGACGAACAGCGCCAGCGCGTCGCGCAGCCGCCCGCTCAGCGCGGCGCGGCCAGCGCCCGACGCCTGCGTCACCCCCTGGATGACCTGTGCCCGATGGCATACGGGATCATGATGCCGCACGAGGCGTGGGCCGACTCGAACACGAACATCGCCAGATACCAGGCGCGGTAACGGCCGACGAAGTGAACGATGAACCGGAAGGGCGTGTCCGGGAGCACCGGAGCGCCGAGGGCGCGCTGCAGAGATGTCTTGAGTTCCACCGAGATGTCCTGGGGCGCCCTGCGCGCCCTCATGAGCTGACGGTCTTCGCGCGCTCCGCCCTCACATGCCAAGTGCACTAACCGGGCCAGCTCTGCCCTGGCCGTGACCGTGGAGGAGCGGTGGGAGGGGGCTGCTGCCTCAGCAGCAGCGGGTGGTGATCGGCTGCTGCGGCGCGCGCAGGGGGGCGTGCGCTCGAACGATCCGGATCCGCGCGCGGGCCCCCGTGGAAGTTCAAGGGGGGTTGCCGCTCAGCCCTTGCGTGGTCGGCGATCTCCACTAAGCGCTTCAGGATGAGCTGTTCTCTGCCTCGAGCAGCCGCGAGCGTGATGCGAGAAGGGATGAAACAGCGGTCGAGCGAGGAGCGCGCAGAAGGGCGCGACTTCATCGAATGCCTGGAAGACCTCGCGATCGTGCGACCTGTGGACGACTCCGAAGAACATCTCCTCTGGGACACCGAGCTCCTGAAGCAGGAGCTCGCCCGCGCGAGCCCTGGCCGCGAGTCGGGGCTGATGCGGCTCCTCGCGGCGCGGGTCGCGATGAACAGCTCTTTCCAGTTCTTCGGCCTTCTCGACGCCCACGGTACGAGCTGGGAGTCGAACCACACCTCGACCAGCGGCGCCGGCGTGGAGCGGAGGGAGGTGCACGGCGTGCCCTTCTGGGAGTGCCGCTGGTGGCAGGGCTCTCCGGAGATCCAGGAGCGCCTGAAGGACGCCGTGCGGCGCGCGGCGCGCGGCGAGTTCGTCAGGTACGACGTGGAGGTGCTCGGGGGGAACGAAGGTGAGAAGCGCATCACGATCGATTTCAACCTGAACCCCGTGAAGGATCGGCAGGGCAAGGTCGTCTTCATGATCGCCGAGGGGCGGGACGTCACCGAGCAGCGGCGGCTCGAGCGCGAGGTCGCGCAGCACCGGGACGAGCTCGCGACGCTCGACCGCCTCAAGACGGAGTTCGTGGCCAACGTGAGCCACGAGTTCCGCACCCCGCTCACGCTCATCCTCGGGCGCGTCGAGGACGCGCTGTCGAGCCCGGCGGGGTCTCTCGCGGGCGACGGCCTCGCCGCGGCCCACCGGAGCACGCTCCGGCTCCTCCGGCTCGTGAACACGCTGCTCGATTTCTCCCGCATCGAGGCGGGGCGCCTCCAGACGTCGTTCGCGCCCACCGATCTCGCGCGGCTCACGGCGGAGCTCGCGAGCTCCTTCCGCTCGCTGATCGAGGGCGCGGGCCTGTCGCTCGTCGTGGACTGCCCGCCGCTGCCCGAGCCCGTCTACGTCGACGCGGCGCAATGGGAGAAGGTCGTCATGAACCTCCTCTCGAACGCCTTCAAGTTCACGTTCGAGGGGGAGATCGCGGTCTCGCTGCGCGCTCACCCGGACCACGTCGAGCTGACCGTGCGCGACACCGGCACCGGGATCCCCTCGGAGGAGCTCCCGCGCATCTTCGAGCGGTTCCACCGCGTGCACGGCGCGCGTAGTCGGAGCATCGAGGGCACCGGGATCGGGCTCTCCCTGGTCCAGGAGCTCGTCAAGGCGCACGGGGGCTCGCTGCGCGCCTCGAGCGCGGTGGGGCAGGGGAGCGCGTTCACCGTGGCGATCCCGAGGGGCCGCGCGCACCTCTCGCCGGAGCGCGTGGTCGCCCCCGGGGAGCCGGCGCCCTCGCCGGCGAGCGCGAGCCTCCACGTGCTCGAGGCGTCCCAGTGGTCTTCACCCCAGTCACCCGGGCGCGAAGCAGCGGCGCCGGCGGGCCCGGAGCCGCGCGCCGACGCCGCGGCCGCGCAGGTCGGCCCGGGCGGCGGAGAGGGCCGGATCCTCGTCGCCGACGACAACGCGGACATGCGCGAGTACCTCGTCCACCTGCTCACGCCGAGGTGGAGCGTGGAGGCGGCCTCGGACGGGCGGGCGGCCCTCGAGGCCGCGCTCGCGCGCCCGCCCGACCTCGTGGTGAGCGACGTGATGATGCCCGAGCTCGACGGCGTGGAGCTCCTCCGGGAGCTCCGCGCGGACCCGAGGACGAGCAGCGTCCCTGTGGTGCTCGTGTCCGCCCGGGCGGGGGAGGACGCCGTCGTCGAGGGCCTCGACACGGGGGCGGACGATTACCTGGTGAAGCCGTTCTCGCCGCGCGAGCTCCTCGCCCGCGTCCGGACGCAGATCGAGATGGCGCGGATGCGGCGGCGCGCGGTCGAGGCCGCGGAGCGGGAGCGCGCGCAGGAGCTGCCCCGCTTCCTGGACGCGGCGAGCGTGGTGCTGGCCGAGTCTCTCGATTATTCCACGACGCTCGCGCGGGTGGCGCAGCTCGCGGTGCCCGTCCTCGCCGACTTCTGCGTCGTCGACGCGCTCGACGAGGAGGACGGCGCCTTCCGGCGGGTGGGCGTGGCGCACTCGGACCCTTCGCTCGCCGCCGTGGCCGAGGAGGCGAAGCGCTTCGCGCCCAGGCTCGACGGCAACCCGGAGCACCCGCCGACCAAGGTGCTCCTCGAGCAGAGGTCGGTGCTCGTCGAGCACTTCACGGACGAGCAGATGCGCGCCATCGCGCAGAACGAGGAGCACCTCCGGGTGATACGGGCCATCGGGGCGCACTCGTTCATGTGCGTCCCGCTGGCGCGGCGAGGGCGGCTCTTCGGGACGCTGAGCTTCATGGTCGTGCGATCCGAGCGCCGGTACAGCCAGGCGGACCTCGCGGCGGCGGAGGAGCTCGGGCGCCGCTGCGCGCTCGCGGTGGACAACGCGCGCCTGTACAGGGACGCGCAGAGCGCGATCGCGCTGCGGGACGAGTTCCTCTCGATCGCCTCCCACGAGCTGAAGACGCCGCTCACCCCGCTCGCGCTGCAGATCCAGACCCTGATGCGCCGTGCGCCCGAGCTGTGCCCCGACAGGGAGCGCCTTCCGTGGCTCATGGACAGGCTCGGGCTCGTTCGCCGGCAGAGCGAGCGGCTGAGGCGGCTCGTCGAGAACCTCCTCGACATCTCCCGCATCTCCGCGGGGCGCCTCGCCCTGGAGCTCGAGCAGGTCCGGCTGTCGGACATCGTCCGGCAGGTGGTGTCTCGCTTCCAGGAAGGCGGCGAGATCGCGGAGGCGGGCTCGCGGGTCACCGTGAGCGCGGCGGACGACGCCGCAGGGAGCTGGGATCGTGTGCGGCTCGAGCAGGTCGTCGAGAACCTCGTCTCGAACGCGCTCAAGTATGGTCAGGGAAACTCGATAGAGATCACCGTCGCCTCGATGGACTCGATGGCCACGTTGACGATCGCGGACCACGGCATCGGGATCGCGCAGGAGCACATCGGCCGGATCTTCGGGCGGTTCGAGCGCGCCGTGTCGGCGCGGCACTATGGCGGCCTGGGCATGGGGCTCTACATCACGATGCAGGTGGTCGAAGCGCTGGAGGGTTCGATCGAGGTGAGCTCTGTCCTGGGAGAGGGCTCGACCTTCAAGGTGACCCTGCCGCTCGCCGGCCCTCGAGCCTCGGGCCGGCAGGGTCTGCCGGGATTCGAGGGCGCCTGAGGCGCCCGGCGCGAGGGGGCCCCGCGGGCCGGCCCGAGGTCGTGGCGCCCTGGTCGCTGTCACCCTGCGAAGGGAGCGAGTGCGCATGACGACGAGCCGTCCCAGCAAGCGCATCCTGATCGTCGATGACGACGCCGCGATCCGCCGGACGTTGAGCGAGCTCCTCGAAGAGGAGGGGTATGCGGTCGCCTGCGCCTCGAACGGGCGCGAGGCCCTCGCATGCCTGCGGGACGACCCCTCGTCCATCGCGCTCGTCCTGCTCGACCTGATGATGCCGGTCATGGATGGGTTCCAGTTTCGCGCCGAGCAGAAGCGCGACCCGACGCTCGCCGCCACGCCCACCGTGGTGATGACCGCGCGCGGCGCGACGGAGCGCGCCGGCATCGACGCGGACGCGATCCTCAGCAAGCCGTTCGACGTGCTGAAGCTGATGGACACCATCGAGCGGAGCTGCCGGAGGGGGTGAGCCGGCGGCGCGCCGCGCCGCGCCGATCGTGCGAGCGGCGCGATGGCGCGATCGCGCGCCGCAGGCGACCTAGGAGCCCGCCCTCGAGCCGCACATGGTCGTGAGCACCGCGAGCAGCTCCGCCGGCTCGATGGGCTTCGGGACATGGGTGTTGAACCCTGCCCGCAATGCGCGCATGCGGTCCTCCGTGCGCGCATAGGCGGTGAGCGCGATCGCCGGGGTGCGCCCCCCGCTGGCCGCCGGGAGCGCGCGGATCTTGCGGATCAGCACGTAGCCGTCCTCTCCGGGCATCGCGACGTCGGACACGAGCACGTCGGGCTGCAGCGCCTTCACCGCGAGCAGCGCCTCGGCGGCGGACGACACGGCCGTCACGCGCGCGCCGCACTGCTCGAGCATCGTGACGAGGAGCTCGCGCGTGTCGTCCTCGTCCTCGACCACGAGCACGTTCAGCGCCGCGAGCTCCGGCGGGCGGTCGCTCCCGGAGGCGGCGGACAGCAGCGGCGCCAGCCGGCGCCCCCGGTCGTGGCTCGGCGGCGCCGCGAGCGGCAGCTGGACGACGAACGTGGCGCCCCGACCCTCCCCGTCGCTCAGCGCGTGGGCCGTGCCGCCGTGCATCTCCACCAGGCTCTTCACGATCGTGAGCCCCAGGCCCAGGCCGCCGTGCCTGCGGGTCGTGCCGCTCTCGGCCTGCCGGAACTGCTCGAACACGTAAGGCAAGAACGCGGGCTCGATGCCCTGGCCGGTGTCGGACACGGTGATCTCGGCGGACCCGTCGGCGCGATCGAGCCGGATGTGCACCACGCCGCCCCGCGGCGTGAACTTCACCGCGTTGTTGAGCAGGTTCCAGACGACCTGCTGCAGCCGGCCCGCGTCGCCCGCGACGGCGCCCACGCCGGGCTCGAGGTGCGACTGGAGCCGCACCCCCTTGGCGTCGGCGGCCGGCCGCACGACCTCGATGGCGGCGTCGATCACGGGCACGAGCTCGATCGGATGGACGTCCAGCCGGAGCTTGCCGGCCATGATGCGCGAGATGTCGAGCAGATCGTCGATGAGCTGCGCCTGCGCCTGGGCGTTGCGCTCCACCGTCTCCAGCGCCTTGTCGCGGCGCTCCTCGGCGAGCTTGCCGGTGCGCAGCATCCGGACCCAGCCGAGGACCGCCGTGAGCGGCGTGCGGAGCTCGTGGCTCATCGTCGCCAGGAACTCGTCCTTCAGGTGGCTCGCGGCCTCGGCCTCCCGCCGGGCGGACTGGGCCGCGGCGAGCAGGTCTTGCCGCTCCTCCTCCGCGCGCTTTCGCGCCGTGATGTCGAAGAACGAGGAGACGACGCCGGCCACCGAGCCGTCCGCGTGGCGGAGCGGCTGCGCGTTCACCGAGAGCCACTGGACCGAGCCGCCCTGCCGCTCCAGCCCGAGGACGCCCGACTGGGGCGCGCCGGTCCGGAGCGCGATCTGCGAGGGGTACATCTCGAAAGGGAACGACGAGCCGTCCTCGCGGATGATCCTGCACGACGGGCCGAGCATCGTGGACCCGACGAGCTCGGCCATGGGCAGGCCCAGGATCCGCTCGGCGCTCGCGTTCGCGGTGCGGATGACGCCTCGCTCGTCCTGGAGCGTGATGCCCTCCTCGAGCGCGCTGATGATGACGCGATAGCGCTCCTCGCTGTCCCGGAGCGCCCGCTCCGCCTCGATCGCGTCGGTCTCGTCGCGGGTGATCAGCACGGCGCCCGCGGGCGAGCCGTCGGCGTGCCTGAGCGGCGATGCCGTCCCGGCGAGGGCGCGGATCGAGCCGTCCGGGCGCGTGACGAGCCAGCGCGCGTTCTCGACCTTCTCGCCCCGGAGCGCGCGGTGGAGCGGGTCCTCGTCGGGGCGCAGCGGCCGGCCGTCCAGCGCGAGCAGCCCGCGGGTCCGGAGCGACGCGAGCGCGTCGCGCGCGTCGCTCTCGTACACCCCGTGCTGCCGCTGGGCCTCGCCGTTGCAGATGCGGAGCGCCCCGCGCGCGTCCGCGGCCATGATGCCGTCGCCGCTCTGCTCGATGAGCGCCCGCAGCAGATCGCGCTCCACCGCCGCGATCCGCTCGGCCCGCTCGGCCCGCTCGCGGAGACGCTTCGTGCGAAGGAGCGCACCGACGCGCGCCGACAGCGCGGCCGCCGGGCAGGGCTTGACCACGTAGTCGTCGGCGCCCGCGGTGAGCCCCTCGACGAGGTCCTCCTCCTGCCCGGCCACGGTCAGGATGAGGATCGGGAGCCCGACCGTGGCGGCGCGCGACCGCAGGAGACTACAGATCTCGGTGCCGGACAGGCCCGGCATCACCTGGTCGAGCACGAGGACGTCCGGCAGATCGCCCCCCGCCACGCGCTCGAGCATCGCGGCGGCGTCCGTGAAGACCTGGGCCTCGTACCCTGGCGCGAGGGCGCGCGCGGCCATCTCGGCCTCCAGCAACGAATCGTCGAGGATCCACACCACCCCGCGCTGCGCGTGCTCGCTCGGCGGAGGCTCCATGCCCCCCTCCCGGACGCCTCGCCCCGCGGCCGGCGCCGGGCGCCGGGGCGGGCCGTCCGCGTCGCGCGCGGCGTCGGCGAGCACGAAGTCCATCGTCATTGGCCGATTCATGGTTCTCCAGGAGCAGCGGGGGCCGTGAGGCATATCGCCACAGGGCGGCGCCTCGGGGCGGGATGGGGCGCGGAGACCCGTTGGTTCCGCAAGCATCTTTACCGCCCAGTCTCATCTGAGGGAGAGCCCGCGACGATGCAAGCCCAATACGATGAAAGGCGCCCTGTCGCCCTCTTCCGCCTGTCTGCGTCGGTTGCTTCCGGTTGCAGCCGGTCGGGTCGGGGCGCGTCGGTTGCGTCGGTTTCGTCAGTTGCGTCAGTTGCGTCAGTCGCGTCAGTTGCGTCAGTTGCGTCAGTCGCGTCAGTTGCGTCAGGTCGCTTCCGGTCATTGCGCGTGTCACCCAGCGCTCGCCGGGTCCCATCGACGTCTGTCTTGGCGATGGCGTTCGCGTCCGCCGACGTTCGCTGGCGCACTGGCGCTCCTCGGCGCGCGGGCAGCGTCTGGCCGCCCGAGCGTCGCCTCCGCAGCTCGGGACGTGTCCGACGGGATTTCCCTGATTCTGGCACGGACGCACAAGCGCGATTGACACCCCGCATTCGGAAAGGCTATTCCCTCGGCCGAGCACCGCTGTGGCAGAGATCCTCGTCGTCGATGACAGCCGGGTGATGCGCGAGATGGTGGTGGCCTGCCTCCGGGCAGAGCAGCACGGGTTCGCGCACGCGGCGAGCGGGCTCGAGGCGATTGAGACGCTCTCGCTCAGGCCGTTCGATCTCGTGGTGCTCGACCTGAATATGCCCGACATCGGGGGACTCGAGGTGATCGAGTTCATCCGGGGTCAAGACAGGCTGCGGAGCCTGCCGATCCTGGTGGTGACGACCCGGGGTGATGAGGAGTCCCGCGCCCGCACGCTCGCCGCGGGGGCGTCGGAGTTCATGACGAAGCCCTTCACTCCCGACGCCATCCTGGCCAGCGTGCGCGCGCTCCTGCAGGACAGCGTCGCCAGCGCCGGATGATCGGATGGGCGGCGCGCTCGATGTGAACGAGTTCGTGGCCGGCTACCTCGTCGAGGTGGAAGAGCACCTCTCGGCGTCGACGGCCAACCTGCTCGCCGCCGAGGCGGCCCTCCGCGGCGGCGAATCGAGCCCCAAGGCGATCCGGGAGCTCTTCCGCGCTCTTCACACCATCAAGGGCCTCTCCGCCATGGTCGGCGTGGAGCCGATTGTGGATCTCGCCCACGCGATGGAGACCGTGCTCCGGGCGGCGGACCGGGCGGCCGGGAGCCTCTCCGCCTCGTCGATCGAGGTGCTGCTCCGCGGGCTCCGGTCCATCGAGGAGCGGGCGCGGGCCCTCGCCGAGGGCAAGCCGGTGCTGCCGGCGGCGCCCGAGCTCCTCGCCGCGCTCAACGCGCTCGATCTCGCCGCCGCGCCGTCGCCGCCCGTGCCGACCATCGGCGCCGATCCCGAGATCCTCGCGAAGCTCGGGCCCGGCGAGCGGGTGCAGCTCGCGCAGGGCGTGGCCGGCGGGCGGCGCGCGCTGCGCGTCGACTTCGTCCCCTCGCCGGCGCGCACCGCCGAGGGGGTGAACATCACGACCGTCCGCGAGCGCGTCGGCAAGCTCGCCGAGATCGTCAAGGTCATCCCGCTCTCGGTGCCGGCCAGCGAGGGCGCGCCGGGCGGCATCGCCTTCGCGCTCCTCGTCCTCACGGGCGCGACCGACGAGGAGGTCGCGCGCGCGGCGGCGGCGGATGGCGTCCGCGCGCTCACCGTGGAGCCCCCCGTCCCGCCGGCTGTCGCGGCGCTGGCGGAGCGCGAGCCGGACGAGCCGGCGGACCGGGAGCCCCAGCTCCGAGGCGTCGTCCGCGTCGAGGTGGCGCGCCTCGACGACGCGCTCGACAAGCTGTCGGCGCTCGTCGTGACGCGGTTCCGGCTCGCTCGGGCGGCCGCCGCGCTGCGCGCCCGCGGGGCCGACACGCGCGATCTGTCGGAGATCCTGCGCGAGCACGACCGGACGCTGCGCGACCTCCGCGGCGCCATCATGCGCGCGCGCATGATCTCCGTGGCGGAGCTCCTCGAGCGCGTGCCGCTCGTCGTCCGCGGCCTCGGCCGCGCCACCGGCAAGCAGGTCCGGCTCGAGATCGACGCCGGCAAGGCCGAGCTCGACAAGGCGGTCGCGGAGCGCGTCTTCCCTGCGATCGTGCACCTGCTCCGCAACGCCGTCGATCACGCGATCGAGCCGGCCGCCGAGCGGCGGCGCCTCGGCAAGCCCGAGGAGGGCGTCGTCCGGGTCTCGTGCTTCGAGCGCTCCAGCAACCAGCTCGAGCTCAGCGTCGCCGACGACGGCCGCGGCATCGATCGCGCGCTGGTCGCGAGGCGGGCCGGCCGCCCCGCGCCCGAGAGCGACGCGGCGCTGCTCGACCTCATCACGCTCCCCGGGCTGTCGACGCTCGACAAGGCGACGAAGACCAGCGGCCGCGGGCTCGGGATGGACATCGTGCGCCGCATCGCCGTGGAGCAGCTCAGCGGCGAGCTCTCGGTGAGCACGTCGCCCCGCGCCGGCACCACCTTCACCCTCCGGATCCCGCTCACGTTGACCATCGTGGACGCCTTCTCCTTCCTGTGCGGTGACCAGCTGTTCGTGACGCCCGTCGCGGGCGTCGAGGAGGTCGTGGAGATCGACGCCGCGCGCATCATTCGCGGCCCAGCGCCGGGCGAAGCGCGGGGCGGGGCGATGTTGCCAGCCCTGGGCGAAGCGCGGGGCGGGGCGATGTTGCCAGCGCCGGGCGAAGCGCGGGGCGGGGCGATGTTGCCAGCGCCGGGCGAAGCGCGGGGCGGGACCATGTTGATCGAGCGCCGCGGTGAGGTCGTGCCCCTCGTCGATCTCGGCGCCCTCTTCGAGCTCGGGGCCTCGCCGGCGCGCAGGGCGCTCGTCGTCCGCCGCCACGGCGCGCCCTTCGCGTTCGGCGTGACCCGCGTGATCGGCCAGCAGGAGGTGGTCGTGCGGCCGCTCGAGGACCCGCTCGTCCGGGTGCCGGGCGTGTCGGGCTCGACGGATCTCGGCGACGGCCGCCCCACGCTCGTCCTCGACCTCGTGACCCTCAGCGGCAAGGTCTCCGCTGGCCGCGGCGGCCGCGGCGCGCTCGCCCGGGTGGCCTCGTGAGCGACCTGCACGTGGTCCTGAAGGTGGCGGACACCGAGTACGTCATCTCGGCGGCGGACGTGCTCCACATGGAGTCGTTCGCCGGGGCGACCCGGGTGCCGGGGGCGCGATCGTACGTCGGCGGCCTGGTGCAGATCCGGGGCCGCGTGGTCCCGGTCGTGGATCTGCGCGTCCGCTTCGGGCTCCCGAGCGCGGAGCCGACGCTGGACTCGCGCGTCATCGTCGTTCAGCGCGGCGGCCGCACCGTGGGCCTCCTGGTGGACAGCGCGCGCGAGGTCGTCAACATCGCCGAGGGCGAGCTGAGGCCGCCCCCCGAGGTCATGGCGGAGGAGAGCGCCGGGTTCGTCAGGGCCGTCGCGAAGCTCGGGGAGCGCCTCGTCATGCTCGTCGACGTCGGCAGGATCATCGGTGAGGAGCAGGATCATGGCATCTGATGCAATCGCGGACATCGACGGCGCGCTCGCGCGGGCGGAGCAGACCGAGCGCGCGCTCCGTCAGGCGGTCGCGACCGTCGCCGGCGTCGAGCAGGCGGCCGCGCGGCTCGCCGCCCTCGGCGCCGAGCAGGCCGCGGCCGGCAGGGAGCAGGGGGCCATGGCGGGGGCGCTCGCGGGCGAGCTCGAGGAGGCCGGCGCGGCCGCGCAGGCGCTCGCCCGCTCCGGGCAGCGGGTGGGCGACGCCGTCATCGAGGTCGTGAGGGGGACCGAGGGCATGGCGAGCGGCATCGGCGCCCTCGCCCCCGCGCTCGCCAGCGTGAAGGGCGACGCAGAGACGCTCGCCGCGTCGGCGGAGACGACCGCGGCGGCGCTCGAGGAGATCGCCCGATCGGTGAAGGCGGTGAGCGCCAGCGCCGAGGAGCTCGCGTCCTCCAGCGAGGAGCTCCTCGGGTCGGTCTCCGTGACGAGCGGATCGGCCGACGAGGCGGCGGCCCGCGGCGAGAGCAACGCCGCGGCCATCGAGGAGATCGGGGCCACCATCGAGGAGATGTCGAAGGGCGTCGCGCGCCTCTCGAGCGACGCCAAGGGGGTCGGGGCGCAGATCTCGACCATGGCGGGGACCGTCGTGGGCGTGAGCGGCTCCCTCGATCGCGTCGCGAAGGACGCGATCGAGATGGCGAGCGCGGTCGAGGAGACCGCGGCGACCGCCGAGCAGATGGCGCGGTCGATCCGCGGGGTGGCCGAGAGCGCGAAGGCGCTCGACTCGAGCACGTCGACGACCGCGAGCACGATCACGGAGATCGCGAGCTCGGTCGAGGAGGTCGCGGCCACCGCCGAGAAGAACGCTGCGACCGTCGAGGCGAACGCCGTCGCCGCCGAGGAGCTCGCGCGGACCGCGCAGCAGGTCGCGCAGAGCGCCGAGCAGATCAGCGGGCTCGCGGCCGGCAACGCCGCCACGTCGTCGCAGGTCGAGGCCTCGACGCGGCGGATCGTCGCCATCGTCGAGACCGCGCGCGCGACCGCCGAGCAGGGGGTCGCGACCGCACGCCAGGGCGCCGCGACGGTCGGCAGGTCCATCGCCGGGCTCGGGAGCATCCGGCAGGCGATGGCCGACTCCGCGTCGGTCATGAAGGAGATGGGCAAGCGGGCGGAGGAGATCGGCGACATCGTCCAGACGATCAACCTGATCGCCGACCGCACGAACCTCCTCTCGCTCAACGCCAGCATCGAGGCCGCGCGCGCGGGGGAGCACGGCCGCGGCTTCGCCGTCGTCGCCGAGGAGATCCGCAACCTCGCCGATCGGGCCGCCGTCTCGAGCGCCGAGATCGCCAAGATCGTCCGCGCGCTCCAGGCGAGCGCCCGGGAGGCGGTGGCCGCCTCGAGCGAGGGCGTGAAGGTCGCGGACGAGGGGACCCGGCTCGCGAGCGACGCCGATCGGGCGCTCGCGTCCATCCTGCAGGGGGTCGAGGAGCTCGGCCGCTCGATCCGCGACATCGACCGGGCGAACGCGGATCAGGTGCAGGCGGTGGCCTCCCTGACCCAGACGGCGTCGCGCATGAGCGACGAGGGCAAGGCGGTCGCGCGCTCCGCGGCCGAGCAGACCAAGGCGATCCAGTCGCTCGCGCAGGGCAGCGCAGAGATGCGGCGCATGGCCCGGCAGACGAAGGACGCGACCGCCGAGCAGGCGCGCGCGCTGCGGGACGCCGTGAGGGCCAACGCGCAGCTCACGTCCACCGCCGAGCGGGTGTCGCGGGCGATGGACGAGCAGGCGACGGGGGCGTCGCAGCTCGCCAAGGTCGCCGCGCAGATGCGCGCGCTGACCCAGCAGACCAGCGTCGCGGTGGTCGAGCAGACCCGCGCCCTGGCCGGGATCACCGCGCTCACGCAGGAGGTCTCGGGCGCGTCTCAGCGCATGGTCGCCGGCCTCGCGGAGCAGGCGGGCGGCGCGACCGAGATCGCGCGCGCCATGGACGACATCCGGCGGCTGTCGGTCCAGTCGGCGCGGAACACCGGCGAGCAGGCGCGGGCGGCGAAGCAGCTGGAGGCGTCCGCCCGCCAGGTCGCGCGGCTCGCGGCGGCGGTGACCGCCGCCACGGCGGACCAGGGCAAGGCGACGGCGTCCCTCGCGAAGGAGGGGGAGTCCGTGCGCCGGATCGCCAGGCAAACGGCGCGGGCCGTGGCCGATCAGGCGGAGGCGATCGCGGCCCTCGCGTCGGGCGCGAGCCGGCACACGTCGTCGCTCCAGGCCGCCGAGAAGGGGATCGGTGAGCTCTCGACCCGGAGCGAGCAGCACGCCGCCTCGCTCTCGCGGCTGCGCGACCCGGTCCGGGAGCTGCTCGCCTCCACGGCCAGGCACGCGAGGGACACCGGCGCGATCGCGAGCGACGCAGGCCAGGTGCTCGAGCAGCTCGGCAGGATCCGGCAGGTGAGCGCGGAGCACGCGGACGCGGTCGCGGGCGTCGTCGCGACGGTCGCCCACGCCGTCGCCCACATCAAGACGAACGGGACGCCGCACCCCACGCCGGAGACGGCATGATCGCTCGTCGACACGCGCCCGCGGTCTCGGACGCGGAGCGGCAGCGCGTCGAGCGGGTCGAGCGGCTCGCCGCCTCGGGGCCTCCGGGGGCGCCCGAGCTCATCGAGATGCTCGCGGATCCGAGCTGGACCGTGCGGCGGGCCGTCGTCGCGTCGCTGGCGGCGCTCGGCGACGCGGCCGTCCACCCCCTCTGCGCGTGCCTCTCCGCCCGGCGCGACAGCGAGGCGCGCATCGCCGCCACGGTCGACGCGCTCGTCGCGTCGCTGGGCGACGTCGACGCCGCCGTGCTCGCGCTGACCCTGGATCCTCGCCCCGCGCTCGTCGCCGACGCGGCGCAGATCCTCGGCCGCCGCGGCAGCGCGAAGGCCGTCCCCCGGCTCGCGGAGCTCACGTCGCACCCCGACGACAACGTCGCGGTCGCCGCGATCGAGGCGCTCGGCCGGGTCGGCGGCAGGTCCGCTGTCGACTCGCTCGTGGATGCCGTCTCGAGCGGAAATTTCTTCCGTGTCTTCCCGGCGATCGACGTGCTGGGCCGGAGCGGCGACCCGCGCGCGACCGACCCGCTGGCGGTCCTCCTCGAGGATCCGCGCTACGTGCTCGAGGCGGCGCGGGCGCTCGGTCGCACCGGCAGCCGCGGCGCCGTGGCGCCGCTGGTGCGCCTGCTCGCGCGGCCGAGCGACGGCGTCGTGCGTGTCGGCGCGGCGGCGCTCGCCGAGCTGCGCGAGCGGTACCGCGAGCGCTACGCGACGGTCGCGCCGATCGACGAGGCGCTCCGGAGCGAGGCGCCGGCGCCCGGCGTGGCGCGGCGGCTCTCCCAGAGCCTCGCGGGCGCGGATCCGGCCGAGCAGGCCGCCCTCTGCAGCGTGCTCGGCGCGATCGGGGGCGAGGAGGCCCTGCTCGAGCTGACGCGCCTGCTCGACGCCGATCCTCCCGTCGCGAGCGCCGCCGCGGAGGCGCTCGGCCAGCTCTCGCGGAGCGCGGACCCCCGGGTGCTCGCGGCGCTGCGCGACGGCGACAGCGCGCGCAGGCTCCTGCTCCTGCCGCTCGTCCGGGGCGTCGCGGCCGCGGGCGACGTGGAGCGCTGCCTCGCCGATCCGGACGCGGAGGTCCGCGCCGCGGCGTGCGACGCGCTGGCGCGCATCGCGGAGCCCGGCTCGGCGCGCGCGCTGTTCCAGGTCCTCGACGACCCGAGCCCCCGCGTGGTCCACGCCGCGACGGCCGCGATCCAGGGCCTCGGCGGCCCGGACGTCGAGGCGCTCGCGCTCGCCGCGGCCCGCGACGGGGCCCCGGCCGCGCGGCGGACGGCCCTCCGGATCCTCGGGCACCTCGCGCCTCCGTCGGCGCTGCCGGTCTTCCTCGACAGCCTCGGCGACCCCGACGTGCGGGCGCGCGAGCAGGCGATCCATGGCCTCGCGTCCCTCGCGGCGCCGGCGGCGCTCGACGCGCTCGTCGCGGTCGCGGCCGATCCCGCGGCGCGGATCCGGGCCGTGGCGATGCGGGCGCTCGGGCAGTCGCGCCGGGATCCCCGCGTGATCGACGCGCTCCTCGCGGGGCTCGGCGACGGCGACGCGTGGGTCCGGTACTACGCCTGCCAGTCGCTGGGGAAGCTCGGGTGGGAGGCGGCGGCAGGGGTCATCGCCGAGCGGCTCCGGGACGAGAGCGGCCAGGTGCGCGTGGCGGCGATCGAGGCGCTGTCGGGGATCAAGGGCGATCTCGCGCTCGCGGCGCTGGAGCAGGCGGCCCGGGACGGCGACACGGACATGCGGCGGTCGGCGCTGATCGGGCTCGGCATCGCGGGGCGGGAGGCGTCGCTGCCGACGTTGCTCGACGCGCTCTCGTCCGCGGACGTGGCGACCCGGCTGGTCGCGGTCTCGGCGATCTCCGGCTTCTCGTCGCCCGAGGTCCTGCCCGCGCTCGTGCGGGCGGCGAGCGACTCCGACGAGAGCGTGCAGGCGGCCGCGACCAGCTTCATCGCCGGGCGGCCCGGCGTCGAGGCGACGAGGACCCTTGTCGCGCTGCTCGTCACGTCGCGGGCGCAGGGCCCTCTGCTCTCCGCGCTCTCGACGCCCGTGCCGGGCCGCATCGAGGGCATCCTCGACGCGCTGGGGACGGCGGACGACGAGCTCTCGCCGCTCCTGACCGCGGCGCTCGCGCGGATGCGGCTCCCCGGGGCGTACGCCGCGCTCCTCGAGGCGCTCCGGCTGCCGCGCGCGCCGGCGCGGAAGGCGGCCGCCACGACGCTCGCCGCGGTGGCCACCCGCGAGGGCTTCGCGGCGGTCGAGCGCGCCGCGAGGACCGATCCAGATCCCGAGGTGCGGCGCGTTTCCGCGTCCGTCCTCGCGCAGTGGGCCTGATCCCGTGGGCATGACGAGCCGCCTCCCCATCTCTCCGCAGGTCTTCGCGATCTTCAGCGCGCTCGTCGCCGAGAAGATCGGCTTCCACTACGACGCGGGCGATCGCGAGCTGCTCGGCGACAAGCTGTCGGCGCGCGCCCTCGACGCCGGCTTCGACTCGCTGCTCGATTACTACTACTTCCTCCGCTACGACCCGGGGGGCGCGGCCGAGATGGACGCGCTGATCGACGGGCTGGTCGTGGGCGAGACGTACTTCTTCCGCGAGCTCGCGCAGCTCGAGCTCGCGGTCTCGGAGTTCGTCGCGCCGCGGGTGGCGGCGGGCGGCCGGCCGCGGATCTGGTCGGCGGCCTGCTCGAGCGGCGAGGAGCCGCTCACGCTCGCGATGCTCCTGGCCGAGCGGGGCCTGCTCGACAAGGTCGAGCTCATCGCGAGCGACATCAGCGCGCGGGCGCTCTCGCGGGCCCAGGGCGGCGTGCACGGGCCGCGCTCGCTCCGGAGCAACGCCCCGCCGCCTCCGTTCGCCGACCGGTGGCTGCAGGTGACGCCCGATCGCGTCGTCGTGAGCGCCGAGCTGCGGCGGGCGATCGACTGGCGGCGGATCAACCTGCTCGACGCGTCCCAGGTCGCGTCGCTCGGGCAGCTCGACGTCGTGGTCTGCCGCAACGTGCTCATCTACTTCCACGACAACACGGCGCGGTGGGTGGTCAAGAACCTCTCGGGGGCGCTCTCCGCGGGCGGGGTCCTCCTGGTCGGGGTCTCCGAGTCGCTCTTCAGGCTCGGCACCGCGCTCGCCTGCGAGGAGCGGGGCGGCGTGTTCCTGTACCGGAACGCGCAGCCATGAGGCGCCCCGCGGTCCGCGTGCTCGTGGTCGACGACTCGGCCTTCGTGCGCAAGGTGCTGCGGCAGGTCCTCGGCGCGAGCTCCTCGATCGAGGTCGTCGACACGGCCATGGACGGCCTCGACGCGCTGGAGAAGATCGCGCGCTACAAGCCGGATGTCGTCACGCTGGATCTCGTGATGCCGAACCTCGACGGCCTCGGCGTGCTCGCGTCGTTGCCGCGCGAGGGCGCGCCGCGGGTGATCGTCGTCAGCAGCGCCGACGCGGACAGCGATGTCGGGGTCAGGGCGCTCCAGGAGGGCGCGACCGATCTCGTCGAGAAGCCGACGGCGCTCGCGACCGATCGCCTCTTCGGCCTCGGGGACGAGCTGGTCCGCAAGGTGCTCGCCGCCGCCGAGGCGAAGGTCCACCGCGCGGAGCCGCCGCTCGCCCCGCCGCCCGCGCCCGGCGCGATCCCGGCGCTCTCGCGCACGCGGCTCGTCGTGATCGGCGCCTCGACCGGCGGCCCGCTGGCGCTGACGCGGCTCCTCGCGGCGATGCCCGCCGGGTTCCCGGTCCCCATCGTCGTCGCGCTGCACATCCCTCCTGGTTACACGGAGTCGCTGGCGCGCCGCCTCGACGACGGGAGCGCGCTCTCGATCGTCGAGGCGTCGGACGGCCTCCCGCTCCGGCCCGGGCTCGTGGTCCTCGCGCGCGGGGGGACGCACATCGAGGTCCGGCGCAACCTGACGCGCGCCAGCGTCTGCTTCCCGGCGACGGCCGGCGCGTCCCTCTATTGCCCGTCGGTGGATCTGCTCTTCGCGAGCGCCGCGGCCGAGTTCGGGCCGGGCGTGCTCGGGGTCGTGCTGACGGGCATGGGGGACGACGGCCTGGAGGGCTCCCGGGCGATCCGCGCGGCGGGCGGGAGGGTCCTCGCGGAGGCCGAGTCGTCCTGCGTCGTTTACGGCATGCCCCGCCGCGTGCTGGAGGCCGGGCTGGCCGCGGCCGCGGCGCCGCTCGACCAGATGCCTGCGGCCATCCTGCGGCATCTTTGACATCGCAGGTCGCGCCTCGTCAAAGCGGCCAGTAGACGACCTTCCCCTCGATCTCCTGGAACGTCGCCGCGTTGCCGTCCTGGGAGACGATGAAGGCGATCCGCTCCGGGTACCCCGCGACGAACGCGGCCGCCGCGCGGTGGCGGGTGCCGCGCGCGTCGAGGCTCAGGCTCGCGTCCATCCGCTGGTCGGGGGTAGCGGCGAAGACCTCGGAGATGATCGCCCGCGGAGGCGGCAGCTTCGCGCCGAACGCGAGCACGTCGAGGGCGTGGCTCATCACGACCGCGCCGTCGACGGTCGTCAGCCGCACGATGATCTCGAGCAGCCGGCTGACGCGCTCGGATCTCTGCAGCGCGTGCTCCGAGTCGCGCGGCGCTGGCCTCCTCACGGACGGCGGGCATGGCCCGTCCGGCAGGTAGGCCTCGTGCGCGCCGGCGAGGTCGAGGATGGCCGAGCCGAGGCACAGGGCAGGGGCCAGCCGCTTGACCTCGGTGTCGAGCTGATTGCCCTCTTCCCCGAAGAGCTGCGGCAGGCCCTCGCCCGGCCCCAGAACGACGAGGAGCCCGCCGCGACCGAGCTCGACCATCCCCTCGACGATGCGTAGCAGGTAGCCGCGCACGTTGCGGGCGAGCGCGCTCGCCTGGTCCCGCGCGACGGTCCGCTCGATGGAGTCGAGCAGCGGCCGGTTCTTGGGCATCCACGTCCGCACGGCCCCGCGCTCGTAACGGACGACCTCCCATTCACCGCGGTACACGGCCACGACGCCGGGCTTCGGGGCGACGACGCGCACGAGCTGATCGAGCGCGAACGACGGCCGGCCGTGCGGCACCGCGATGCCGGCGACGGCGAGCGACCCATCGAGCGGCACCACGGCCAGGAAGGCGCGCGGCCACGCGCTCGCCGGACCGAGGTTGGCCAGGTGCTCCGCGTCGAACGCCACCGGGGACGCGAACCGCACGAGATCCCACGCGGGCTCTCCGGACTCGAACTCGGCGAGGTGCTCGGCGAACACGACGCCGATCGGGTTGAGCCGCCCCTCCTCGGTCGCCATGGACGCGAAGAACAGCGTCTCGATCAGCTGCGTCAGGATCGCGGCGAAGGAGGGCGGCGCCTCGTCGGGGGCGACGCGGGCGCCCGGAGCCAGCTTCTGCGCCGCGAGCGGGGGCTGCCCCTGCAGCTCGAGAAAAGCCGCCGTGACGTCCGCCGGATACTTGGGGCGCATGAGCTCGCTCTACCCTCCCTCTGCGCCCCCGGCCAGACCGGCAGGCGGCGTGCAGGCCGCTTCTCCGTGCGCGCTACGCGGCCCGACGCGAGCTGCCGCCCTTCCGCTTCGGGGCCTCCGCCTTTCGCACCCTGGATTTGCCGCCTTCCGGCGCTCTTCCACCGCTTTTCGCGCCGTTCTTCGCGCCGTTCTTTGCGCCGTCTTTCGCTTCGTCGTTCGCGGCCTTCTCGCCCTTCTGTCCGAGGCTCTTCTTGAGCAGCGCGATGAGGTCCACCGTGCCGGTGGAGCGGCGGTGGGGCTCTTCCTCGACAGGCTCCGCGGGCGCCGTCGTGCGGCCGGATTTCACCTTCTTCTCGATGAGCTTCATCACGTCGTCGCGGTACTCGTCCTTGTATTTCTCCGGCTCCCACGCGGTGGCCATCTCGGCCACCAGCCGCTCCGCCATCTCCAGCTCCCGCTTGCCGAGCCCCTTTCCCTGGGCGTCCATCTCGGGCAGGTCGAGCTCCTCGTCGGAGCGGAGCTCGTGCGCGAACCGGAGCAGGTTCAGCATGAGCCCTCTGCCGTGCGGCCTCACCGCGGCGATGTGCTCACGCGTCCGGATCACGACCTTCGCGATACCGACCTTGCCCGTCTTCCGCAGCGCCTCGCGCAGGAGGACATACGCCGTCACCGGCGATCGCTTCTTGCCGTTCTGGGACGCGGGAGCGAGGAAATACGGCTTGTCGTAGTAGATCGGGTCGATCTCCGAGGCGTCGACGAAGTCGAGGATGTCCACGGTCTGCGTCGCCTCCACGTTCGCGCGGCGCAGGTCCTCGTCGGACAGGACGACATACTCGCCCTTCTCGTAGGCATAGCCACGGACGATATCGTCCCAGCTCACCGGCTCGCCCGTCTCCCGGTTCACGCGCTCGTAGCGGATCGGCCCCATGGTGCGCCTGTCGAGCTGCGTGAAGTGGAGCTCGTCGGGCTCCTCGGCGGGGTAGAGGGCCACCGGGATCTGCACGAGCCCGAAGCTGATACTCCCTTTCCAGATGCTGCGAGGCATGTGCGCTCCTTCGACCCGGAAGGCGACCCGAGGGGCCCGCGCCAGGTCCGTCATGGCGAGCAATGCAAGCCGGCGGCCGACGACGCGTCCTCGCTGATCCTGCGCAGCGGGCCCGTCCTGGCCGCCTGGGGGCATCGCGGAACCCGCGCCTCCTGCCGCGCGCCGCCACGGCCGAGGTCGCGTTTCGCCACGGCGGACCGGGCGCGGCGGTGATCGGCGGTGATCGCTGCCCCACGCGCCCTCTCTGGCAGGTTATAACCGGCGCACGACATGCCTCGGCGTTCCCACGATCTTCACGGCGCCGCGCCGGACGAGAGCCGGACAGCGCTGCTCCTCATCGACGTGATCAACGATCTGGACTTCCAGGGAGGTGATCGGCTGCTCGCCCACGCGCGCCCGATGGCGCACCGCATCCGGGCGCTGAAGCAGCGGTGTCGCGACGCCGGCATTCCGGCGGTCTACGTGAACGACAACTTCGGCCGCTGGCAATCCAACTTCCACCGTCAGATCGAGCACTGCCTGGAAGAGGGCGTGCGCGGCCGCGAGATCGCGGCGCTGCTGCGGCCTGGAGAGGACGATTATTTCGTGCTCAAGCCCAAGCACTCCGGCTTCTACGGCACGACGCTGGAGATCCTGCTCGAGTCGCTGGGCGCGCAGACGCTCCTCCTCACCGGCATGGCGGGGAACATCTGCGTCCTGTTCACGGCGAACGACGCCTACATGCGCGATTACCGGCTGCTCGTCCCGTCGGACTGCGTGGCCTCCGAGACGGAAGAGGACAACGGCCACGCGCTCCGGCAGATGCAGCGCTTCCTCAAGGCCGACATCACGCCGTCGGACGAGCTCGACCTCGAGCGGCTGCCCGCCTGACACCGGCCGATGCGCGGCGTCAGGCGGGCAGCTGCCCGAGATCACGTGGGATGACAGCGCGTCACGCTCAGGCGACGGCCCTGTGCTTCGACGAGATCCCCTCTTCGGTGAGGACCGCGACGTCGGTCGCGCCGCCGCGCTCGAGGATCTGCTTGGCGAGCGCGCGCTCGTTGCTGTCCTCGACGTGGACGGAGATGAGGATGTTGCCGCCCTTGATCTTGCCCTCGTACTGCTTGGCCTCGACCTCGGGGATGCCGAGCCCGATCAGGGCGCCGGTCACGCCGCCGAGCGCGGCGCCTGCCGCGGCGCCGCTCAGCGCGGCCATGATGGGGCCTGCCGCGATGAACGGCCCGAGCCCCGGGATGGCGAGGGCGCCGATGCCGGCGAGCAGCCCGAGGGTCCCGCCGACCGCGCCGCCCGCGCTGGCGCCCGCCGTCGCGCCCTCGGGCGCCTTCGTGTGCTTCTCGTGCGCGAAGTCCCGCGTCCCGTGCTTGTCCGGGAAGAGCGCCGAGATGTCGCCTGTCATGAAGCCGGCGCGCTGGAGATCGCCGACGATGATGTCTGCCTGAGCGAGCGTGCTCACGAGGCCAAGGACCGCTTTCTTCGTTGCCATGGTGTCGTCTTCCTTTCGGACCGATCGTGTCGGTTCAGTCAACGTCGACTTCGAGCTGGTTATCGACCCTCTGCACACCCGGGATCGCGACGGCGATGGCGGCGATGTCGGCCTTCTCCTTGTCGCTCTTCACCGGGCCGCGCAGCGTCACCACCTGCCCCGTCGTGATGATCTTGACGTTCTTCGCGCTCATCGAGAGCGCGTCGTTCGCGATCACCGCCTGCCGGATCTTCTGGGTGATCGTGCGATCGGCCTCGTTCTCGCCCTGGTCCCCGGGGGTCAGCGCGGCGGGATCGCGATCGCGATCGTTCTTGCCTGTGTTGTCGGCGGCCGTCGGCGTGGGGTTGTTCGCCCGCTGGGCGATCTCGCCTGGAACCGCGGGATTGCCGTCCGAGCGAGTCGTGCCTTCCGCTCGATCGCAGCCGGCCGCAGCGGCGATCGAGAGAGGCAGCAGCAGGACGAATTTTGCTGTGTTCATGCCCGGCACCCCTCGCAAGGCCCGGGCCATCGTCGGCGGAGAGCGCCTGTCGGCGCGCGGTCGTGGCCAGGGTGGAGCATGATCCACGTCACGCCGGTGGATGAGATGGCTCTCTCCACGCCGTGTCATGGGTGACTTTTCAATCGCGTCGGTGTGCGGCGCCGCGCGGCTGGCAAGCTCATGGCTGAATAGAGGCCGGACTGCCCCAAGTGGGGCGAACTGCCCCGTGCCGGCGATGTCAGAAGGGCAGAACTAACGCTATCGGGCGGAGGACGGTGCGTGTGTACGCCTGTGACGGACGCCGTCCAGAGCGCCAGTCGCCAGCGGCCGATCGGGCCCGCGCTCGCGCTCGGGGCGCTGGAGGAAGGGCTCAGTCGTCGTGGGCGCCTTTCGGCCGTTCGGTCGTGCGCGCGATGGGCGGTTCGAGCGGCCGTTCGATCGGCCGTTCGATTCCGAGCCGCCGCAGCTTCCGGTAGAACGTCGCCCTCGACATGCCCGCCTCGCGCGCGGCCTGGAGCGCGTTCCAGCCGGTCCGCTCGAGCGCGGCGAGCAGCGCGGCGCGCTCGTCGCGCGGCGGTCGCGGCGCGCCGCGGCCGCCGCCTTCCTGCGCGCGGGGCAGGTCCACGTCGTCGGGGCCGATCCTGCGGCCGTCGCACAGCACGACCGCCTTCGTGATCACGTTCTCCAGCTCGCGCACGTTGCCGGGCCAGCCGTGCTGGCCGAGCCGCCGCAGCGCCTCGTGGGACAGCTGCGGCGCCGGGCGGCCCAGCTGCTCTGCGGCGCGGCGCACGAAGTGGAGCGCGAGCTCCGGAAGGTCCTCCAGGCGATCGCGCAGCGCGGGCAGCCGGATCTGCACCACCGCGACGCGGTAGTAGAGGTCCTCCCGGAAGCGCCCGCGCGCGGCCTCGGCCAGGAGATCGCGGTTCGTCGCGCAGACGAGGCGGAAGTCCACGCGCACGGCCTCGGCGCTGCCCACCGGGCGCACCTCCCGCTCCTGGAGCACCCGGAGCAGCTTCGCCTGCACCTCGAGCGGCATCTCGCCCAGCTCGTCGAGGAAGAGCGTGCCGCCGCGCGCGGCGACCACGAGGCCGGTCCGGTCCCGGTCGGCCCCCGTGAACGCGCCGCGGACGTGCCCGAACAGCTCCGACTCGAGCAGCGCGGCGGGGAGCGCGGCGCAGTTGATCCCCATGAACGGACCGCTCTTCCGCGGGCCGGCGAAGTGGATGGCGCGCGCGACGAGCTCCTTGCCGGTGCCGCTCTCGCCCGTCACGAGCACGCTGACCGGCGCCTCGACCACGCGGTCGAGCGTCGCGAACACCGCGCGGAGCGCGGTGCCGCGCCCGACGATGGCGCCGTAATCGTAGCGGTGCTCCAGGGCCTGCTGGCGGACGAGCACCTGCTCCTGCAGCCGGTCGATCTCCGCCGCCTGGCCGCGCAGGAGCTCCTCGACGCGGCGGCGCTCGGCCTCGAGCTCCACGGTGCGGCGGCGCAGGTCGTCGACGAGCCGCGCGTTGCGCAGCGCGAGCGCGACCTGGTCGGCGAAGGCGAGGAGCAGGTCGACGTCCTCCGGCGCGAACCGCGCGCGCCGGAAGCGGTTGTCGAGGTAGAGCGCGCCGAGCACGCCGTCCGGCGAGCGTATCGGCACGGCGATCACGGACCTGAGCCGCATCGCGTGCACCGACGCGTGCTCGTGGAAGCGCGGGTCCTCCTGGGCGTCCACGGTGACAACGGGCTCCTGCGTCGCGATCGCGCGCTCGGCGATGCCGTAGCTGAACTTGAGGTGGCTCCTGCCGACCTTCTCCCGGTCGACGTTGCGCGCGACCGCGACGCGCAGCTCGCCGCCCGGCTGCTCGATCAGCAGGAACCCGCGCTCCGCGGCCGTGAGGTCGATCGCGGCGTCCATGGCCATCGCGAGGATGTCGGCGATCTCGACGGAGGAGTTGAGCCTGCGGAACACCGCGAGGAGCCGCTCGAGCTTGGCCGTGCGCTCGGCCGTCGGCGGCGCCGCGGCCTCGGCCGCCGCGGGCGCGCGCGCCGGCTGCGCCGCGCGGCGGCGGGGGTGGGTCCAGAAGGCGTGCTGCAGCGCCTCCGGCAGCGAGCGCGCCATGGCGGTCCAGGCGGCGGCCGCGCGCTCCCGCTGCGCCGCGGCGGCCTCCGGCTCGCCTGCGAGCTCGTGGGCTTCGGCCAGCGCCAGGCGGACATCCGCGGCGAGGTCGGGCTGCGCCGCGCGCTCGGCGAGCCCCAGGGCGCGCTCGAGGCGCTCCCGGGCGGCGGTGAGGTCCTGACCGAGGTTGAGCTGACCGAGGTTGGGGTCGCCCTGACCGAGGTTGGGCTGACCGAGGTTGGGCTGACCGAGGTTGGGGTCGCCCTGACCGAGGTTGGGCTGACCGAGGTTGGGCTGACCGAGGTTGGGGTCGCCCTGACCGAGGTTGGGCTGACCGAGGTTTAAGCCGCCCTGGTCGGAATCGACCTGACCCAGGTTGCGGTCGCCCTCGCCGTCGAGCAGCGCGAGCCGCCCTTCCAGCAGCGCCGCGCGCGCCCCGAGGTCGGGCGCCTCCCGGGCGGCGTCGTGCTCCCGCGCCCGCCCCAGCGCGGCCCGCGCGTCCCCCACCGCGCCCCGCGCGAGGTGGGCCCGGCAGAGCTCCAGCTCCTCCTCCACCACCTCCCGCTGCGCCCCCTGGGCCTCGAAGCCGCGCCGCGACCGCTCGAAGCAGCGCGCCGCCTCCTCGGCGTCGCCGCTTGCAAGCGCGCAGTCCCCCAGGACCGAGGCCGCCGCCGCCGCGAAGAACGGCGCGCCCCGCCGCGCGGCCTCCGCCTCAACCCGGGAGGCCACGCGGGCGGCCCGCTCGAACGCCCCCACGTCCGCCCAGAGCTTCGCCAGATCGAAATCGAGGACGAGGACCAGGTCCGCCTGGCCCAGGGCGGAGGCGAGCCGCGCCCCGCGCTCGTAGGCGGCGAGCGCTTCCCCGAGCTCGCCCGACTGGTGGCACGCCGTACCCACGTTGAGGCTGCAGCGCGCCACCAGGTCGCCGAGCCCGTGCTCCTCCGCCGTCGCCAGCGCCTGCCGGTACCCGACGAGCGCCGCCTCGACCTCCCCGGCCCGGAAGGCGTCGATCGCCTGGTACGACAGCGCCCGCACCAGCGCCCTCGGCGCCCGCCGATCCCGGTGCAGCCCGGCGGCGAGCCCGAGGTGCAGCCCCGCGAGCCGGCGCTCCCCGAGGTAGCTCGCCGCGACGCCGACGTCCTCGTGGAGGCTCGCCAACACCTCCGGCTCTTCGCACCACGCGAGCGCCGGCTCGGCGCGGGCCCGCGCCTCCGCGTGGGATCCGAGCCGCAAGAGCGCCCGGCTCGCGAGATCGGCGAGCCCCGCGCGCTCGCCCGCCGTGAACGACGCCGCCGATCCCTCCCCGCCGGCCTGCTCGCTCCGCTCGGCCTCGTCGAGCCGCGCGAGCGCCGCCGTGGGGTCGCCCAGCTCCAGCAGGCACGCGCCGAGCCGGACGAGCGCCTGCGCGCGCCGCGCGCCGATCCCTGCGGCCTCGTCGCTCGCGAGCAGGTGCTCCAGCACCTCGCGCGCCCGCGCCGCGCGGCCGACGCGCTGGAGGGTGGACGCGATCTCGAGCCGCGCCTCCGCCGACGTCGCCACCTCGAGCAGCGCCTCCGCGGTCGCGCCCCACGGCCTCGGATCCGCCTCGCGCTCCGCGCGGCGCTCGAGGAACAGGCGCTCGGCCGCCGCCGCGTCGCCCGACAGCGCGAGGTGCAGCACCCGCTGCTCGGCGTGCGCCGGCAGGGCGGCTGCCGCCCGCGCGTGCGCCGCGCGGACCACCTCGCCGCCGAGGGCGCAGAGGAGGGCGGCGATCGGCCCGGCGCGCGTCAGCGTCCACCCCCCTGCGGTGCGCGCGGCGACGCCGCGGGCGGCGAGCTCGGCCAGGTGCGCGACCGGGAGCCCCAGCGGCGGCAGCTCCTCGTCGGCGACCGCGCCCCCCTGCACGGCCAGCGTCGCCACCGCGTCCCGCAGCGGCCGCCCGAGGCCTCGCAGCCGCAGCGCGTAGCGCGCGCTCGCCCCGGGCGTCGTCGCGTCGAGCCCGGCCACGTCCCCGCTCTCGGCGAGCCGCCCCGCGATCACCACGAGATCCGCGGGCCACCCCGCGCTCGCGCGCAGCACGACCTCCGTCGCGTCGCCCAGGCCGATGTCGTCCATCCAGCGCTGCACCGCCTCGCGCCCGAGCGGCGGCAGCGCGACCTCGCGCGCGCTCCGCCCCGCCTCGGCGGCCACCGCGGCGAGCGGCGCCCGGCCGCCGCCGTGCGGGACGCGCTCGGCGGCGAGGAGCAGGACCGGATCCTCGGGGCCGAGCAGGCGCGCGAGCGCCTCGAGCATCTCCCGGTCCGCCCCGCTCACCTCGTCGGCGTCGTCGAGCACGAGCACCAGCGGCCCGGCCCCCGCCCCCGCGTGTCCTCCCCGCGCCCGCGTCAGGCGCTCGTGCGCGCGCAGGGCGCCCAGCGCGCCGGCGGGGAGCGCCTCCTCGCCGGTCGCGCGGCGCAGCATCGAGGCCACCGGCGCGCTGGCCCTGGGGAAGCCCTCCACGGCCTCCATCCGGAGCTCGGCGCTCCACGTCGCCTCGCGGAGGAGGCGGCTCTTCCCGCAGCCCGGCTCCCCGGCGATCACGCAGACGCGCGGGCCGCGCTCGCCTCGCTCGAGCGCGGCGAGCGCCTCGGCGACCGCGCGCATCTCCGCGTCGCGCCCCACGAGGTGCGGCGGCTCCGGCGGCGGCGGGGCCACGGCGCGCGGCGCTGCGCCCACCCAGTCGAGCACCTCGCCCGCGTCGGCCGGGCGGTCGCGCGGCTCGGACCGCACCAGGCGCTCGACGAGCGCGCCGATCGCCTCCGGCAGCGGCTCCGCGAGCAGCGGCGCGATCGCCTCGAGCGTGCGGCCGAGCGAGAACAGGTCCGCGCGCCCGTCGGCCGCCTCGCCCCGGATCACCTCGGGCGCGAGGTAGCCCCGCGTTCCGGAGACGCCCTCGTCGGGCCTCCCGCCGAGCCGCGCCGCGCAGGACAGATCGATCAGCACCGCGCGCCCCGAGGCCCCGACGAGGATGTTGGCCGGCTTCACGTCGCCGTGGCGGATGCGCGCGCGGTGGAGGAACCGCAGCGCGTCGAGCACGTCCACGATCGCACCCCGCGCCTCCTCGAAGCGCCGGCCTGTCACGTACTCGTCGAGCGGCGCGCCCAGCACCGCCTCCGACGTGAAGTAGAAGCGCGGCTCGCCGGTCTCCCGGAGCATGCCGAAGTCGAGGACCCGGACGAGGTGCGGATGGAAGAGCCCCGCCAGCATCCTGAACTCGCCGCGGAACGCCGCCCGCTCCGCCGTGCGCGCGTGGCCGAGCAGCTTGAGGCACAGGTCCCGCCCGAGCGCCTCGTCCCGCGCGAGCCACGCCGTCGCCAGGCCCCCCCGCCCCAGGGGGCGGATCAGGCGGTAGCGGCGGGCGAGCAGGGTCCCTTCGGCTTGGCTCACCCCCGCAGTGTCTCACGAATGTGCCATCTGAGACAGTGAGACACTCGATGAGACACTTGTGCCTCGCATTTCACGATGATTTCCGTCCTTTTTCCTTCGGCACCAGGTTTGCTCTAATGGCTGGCATGGCGATGCGGACGACATACGGACACCGAGGGCGGCGGGGCGCGCGCGTCGCGACGCTCCTCGGAGCGCTCGTTGGCGGCTGTGTCGTGAGCCCGCAGCCGAGCCCGCCGGTCCACGACCCGTTCCTGGACACAGGGCTCGTCGGCGTGTCGGGCGACCCCCAGGTCTTGCGGCAACAGGTCTTCCTCAAGGGCGAGCCTGGCGCGGTCGAGCCGGCGGAGGGCGTGGTCGTGGTGACGAACCTCGACAGCGCGGACGCGCCCGTCATCGCGGAGATCAACCGCGACGGCAGCTTCGTGGCCGCGGTGGACGCGTCGACGGATCAGGTCCTGCGGATCCAGGTGAAGCAGGGCGAGCGCCGGTCGGAGCCGGTGGATCTGCAGCTCACGGGGGAGCCCATCGAAGCGACGCGGACGATGCTGGCGCACCTGCCTTGCCTCACGATCGAGCCCGCCGCGTGGGTCTCGATCGAGGCGGCCGGCGCGAGCGACGTGGTCGTCCGCAACACGTGCGCAGAGGGCGTGTCCATCGGCGCGCCGCGCCTGCGCCGCGGCGCGGGGCCGTTCGGGGTCAGCCCGGCGGAGGCGTTCGTTGTGCCGGCGGGCGAGTCCGCCGCCGTCACGGTGCGCGCGGACGGTGAAGGGGTCGAGCGCGAGGACGTGCTCTTCCTCGAGGTCACGGCGCCCGAGCCCGGGCGCCGCGTCCTGACACTGACGCTCCCCGACTGAGCGGTCGGGGAGACGAACATCGAACTCGCGCGCCGCGCTCGCCGTACTGCGCGCGGCGCCAGGCGCCCTTCCTCTGGAGGGGAGGGGCTCGTGGATGTCTATCGCCTCGCCGGTGACGGCGGGGCTCTTTTGGAGGAACCCATGAACGTTCAGAATCGTATCAAGAGCAGCCGTATCGGATCCTTCCTCTGGCTCGCGCTGTCGATGTTCCCGCTCGCCGCGGGCTGTCACGTGCAGATCGCCGACGACAGCACCGCCACCGACTCGGCGGAGGTGAAGGGCGGCGGCGGGCAGGGCAAGGCCTGCGGCGGCCTCCTCGGCCTCTCCTGCAAGAAGGGCCTCTTCTGCGACTACGAGCTCGACGCCATGTGCGGCGCGGCCGATCAGACGGGCACCTGCCAGGCCATCCCCAAGGCGTGCACGAAGGAGTACAGGCCGGTCTGCGGCTGTGACGGCAACACGTACGGCAACGAGTGCATGGCGAACGCGGCGGGCACGTCGGTGTCGTCGGTCGGCGAGTGCGCGCCTCCTCCGGGGGACGTCTGCGGCGGCCTCCTCGGCCTCTCCTGCAAGGAGGGTGAGTTCTGTGACTTCGCGCCGGACGCCCAGTGCGGCGCGGGCGACATGACGGGCACCTGCCTGCCCACGCCGGGCGGGTGCACCAGGGAGTACGACCCCGTCTGCGGCTGTGACGGGAACACGTACGGCAACGCGTGCACGGCGAACGCGGCGGGCGTGTCGGTCGCGTCGAAGGGCGAGTGCGAGCCGCCTCCTTCGGAAGGCAAGGCGTGCGGCACCCGCGGCGGCTGGACGTGCGAGAAGGGCGAGTTCTGCAACTTCCCGCCCGAGGTCGAGTGCGGCGCGTGGGACGGGCCGGGGGTCTGCACGCCCATCCCGGAGGCGTGCACGTTCGAGTACAACCCGGTCTGCGGCTGCGACGGCCAGACGTACGGCAACGCCTGCGCCGCCGCCTCGGCGGGCGTGTCGGTCGCGTCGAAGGGCGAGTGCGCGCCTGCTCCCGGGACGTTCTGCGGCGGCATCGCGGGCTTCGCCTGTGGCAAGGGCGAGTTCTGCAACTACAGCCTCGAGGCCATGTGCGGCGCGGCCGACATGACGGGCACCTGCGAGACCATCCCGGAGGCGTGCACGGAGCAGTACGACCCGGTCTGCGGCTGCGACGACAACACGTACGGCAACGAGTGCTTCGCGCACGCGGCGGGCGTGTCGGTCGTGTCGCGCGGCGAGTGCGCTGAGCGCCGCTAAGGCGGTATCGCAGGCGCCGTCCGCGCCGCGCGTCGCGTGACCCCCCCTCGCGCGACGCGCGGCGCGGCGGCGCCGCCCTTGACCGGCTCCTCGCGGGTTCCGTAGCATCCTGCGGCGCATGAGCGCCGCTCGATCCCAGACAGCGTCGACGCTCCTCCTCGACGAGCACTTCGAGGCCGGCGACGACCGGTTCGTGGACGAGGTGCTCGCCTCGGAGGCGGGCCGGAAGCTGAAGGCGCTCGCCCCGCGCTGGTACGCGGACCGGCGCCCGTTCGCGCGCCGCGCGCTGCTCCGCTACATCGACGACGGCTGCGACAGGCCGCACCACCGCGGCCTCGTCAAGGTCCTTTACAAACTCGCCGAGCAGGCGGGAGACGACGAGGTCGTCGGCCGCTTCATGGTCGCCTTCGATCGCCTCGTCCGCCGAAAGCTCGTCAAGGTGGCCCGCTACGACTGGGTGACAAGGACCTCCAGCGACGAGCCCTGCCTCGTCAGCGACACCGGCGTGCCGGTCCGCCTCCCGCAGGGCGACGTCGAGTCGCCGCGCTTCTCGCTGCGGACGCGCCATTACCTGCGGCGCCGAGCGTTCCGCTACTTCCGGCGGCTCGGCCGGCGCGACGCCGCCCGCTACGGCCGCGCGATCCGCGCCGCGCTCGCGCTCTACCGCGACGAGCACCTCGACAGGCCCGAGCGCCTGCTGGACGCCTGGGGGCTGCTCCACGCGCTCTACTGGGGCTCGCCCGCCCTCGAGCGCCTCCCGCGCGGCGTCTGCGTCGCCGTGGGCGCTTCCCTCGCCGATCTCGAGCCCGCGCCGATCTACCCCGAGGCGTGGCAGGGCGCCTTCGACGAGGTGCTCGGCCTGGTCACGGCCGCGAGGAGCCGCACCGTCCGGGCGTTCGCCCTCGGGCTCCTCGAGCGCGCGTACGCCGCCGAGCTCCGCGGCCTGCCGCTCGCCCGCGTGCGCGCGCTCCTCGAGAGCCCGCACGACGAGGTGCAGACCCTCGCCGCCGGCCTGCTCCGGCAGATCCCGGGCCTCGGGAGCCTGCCGATCGCGGACTGGCTCTCGCTGCTCCAGACCGAGAACGCGGCGGCGCTCGTCTTTCTCTGCGAGGCCGTGGTCGAGCACGTCTCGCCGGCGCGGCTCTCGCTCGCCGAGTGCGTGGACCTCGCCCGCGCGCGCGCCGCGCCGGTCGCGGAGCTCGGCCTCCGCTGGGCGAGGACGAAGCCCGTCGAGACCGCCGCCGATCTCGACACCCTCGCGCGCCTCGCGGCCGCCGTCGCCCCCCGCGTGCGGGACGAAGCGGTCGCGTGGCTCGTCGAGGTGATCGGGCGCTCGCCCCACGGCCGGGCCGAGCACGTGCGCGATCTCCTGGATTCCCGCCACGAGGACGTCCGCGCCCGGGCGCTCGAGCTCTTCGAGGCCGACGCCCGCTTCCGCGACGACACAGGCCTGTGGGCCGCCCTGGCCGAGACGCCCCACGCCGACGCCCGCGCGTTCCTGATCCGGCACCTCGCCGCGCGCAAGGCGGCCTTCTCGCCCGAGGCGCTGCGGCACGTCTGGGCGGCGGCGCTGCTCGCCGTCCACGGCGGCGCGCGCGACAAGCGCGCGGTCGTCCGGCAGATCGCGGACCGCGTTGTCGCCCGGCCGGGCGAGGCCGACGCGCTCCTGCCGCTGCTCGGCGTCGCGCTCCGCAGCGTGCGCGCGCCCGAGCGGCGCGCCGCCCTCGGGGCGCTCGCCCGCGCCGCGTTCCGCGCCCCCGCGCTGCGCGACGCCATCGCGCGCAGGCTCCCCGAGCTCCGGCTGTTCGAGGGGGAGGACGCGGCGTGAGCTTCGATCTCCGCTACCTCGGCACGAGCGGCGTGAAGGAGCTCGCCGGCGGCGCCGCCCTGAGCTTCGCGCCCAACCTCGCGCGCCCCAGGGTCTTCTTCGACGGCGAGCTCGCGCGGCCGGTGCGCTTCCGCGAGGCGATCAGCGCGCTCCACGACGTCGTCGTGGGCGACCTGCGGCGCCTGCCGAAGGATCGCTCCGCCCACGAGGCGTGGAAGCAGCAGGAGGCCGAGCGCGAGGCCCGGCTCCGCCGGGAGCTCCACGGCGAGGCCATGAAGGCCGAGCTCGCGCGGCTCGGGAGCGCGCCGCGGCCGCCGAACCTCGAGGCCGACTTCCGGAAGATGCACAAGCTCTACTGGGGGGCGCGCGTCCGCTGGGCGAACGAGCTCGCGCGGAGCGATCCGCAGCTCTTCCGCCACCTCGTCCCCTGCGATCCGGTCGTGACCGTCGCGCCCGATGTCGTCTTCTTCGAGTGCTTCTCCAAGGACGAGTCGAGCTACGGCTGCCTCTCGGTCGATCGCGACGCCTTCCGGGGCGCGCAGGACGCCGGCCTCGGCACGACGAACGTCGACTACTCGCTCGCGCTCTACGAGCACTTCCAGACGCTCCGCAGCTACCGGCCGACGCGGCTCCTCGTCGATCCGACCGGCTTCGAGGTCGCGGTGGAGGGCCGCGGCGACTACCGCGAGGAGAAGATCGATCTCCCGCCCTCGTGGCTGCGCGGCTTCGGCCAGCTCCAGGCGGCGATGTGCCTGCCGTGCCGGAGGGTCGACCTCCCCGTGGAGGCTGTCTACTCGCTGCTCGCGCACCTCGATCGGCACCGCGAGCGCACGGGCCCGCGCAGCCTGCGCTTCCAGCTCACGCCGGGCAAGGCGCCGATCCTCGTGCTCGACCCCTGGGGCGTCTCCATCCCGTGCCGCGGCGTCACCTGCGACGATGGCCCCGTGGCCGCGGGGCCCGCGGCGGGCGCGGGTGGGCTCGGCCCGTACCGCTCCGGGGCGCCGAGGGGCGCGCCGGCGGCGGAGGCGACCGAGGAGATCAAGGTGTGGGGCAGGCGCCGCCTCTCGGTGCTCGCGCGGCTCTTGCCGCTCGCCGATCGCATCGAGGTGCGGCTGCTCGGCTCCGGGCTGCCGAGCCTGTGGATCGTCTTCATGGGCGAGATGCGCTTCACCCTCGCGCTCTCGGGATGGACGGCGAACGACTGGACCTCGGGCTCTCACCTCGACGTCACGGCGGACGCCTTCTCCCCGGACGCGCAGCTCGCGGAACGCGTCGCGCGCCACCTCGAGATGGTCCGGCGCGCGTCTTACGGCGAGCTCGCCGTGGCGATGGGCGCGCCGGACGGCGCGCTCCGCAGCGCGCTGCACCTCACCGCGAAGCAGGGGCAGGTGGTTTACGACCACGCCGCGGAGTGTTATCGCTGCCGCCCGGTGATGCCGGTCGCCCTCTCCGACGCGCTGCTCGGCCCCGAGCCCCCGGAGCTCGCGGAGGGCCGGCGCATCGCCCAGGGCGGGGTGGAGATCGCGCGGGAAGAGACCCTCTCCGGCGGCCGCCGCGTCGTCATGGCCAGGGCCAAGGCGACGCGCTGCGAGCTGCTCCTCGACGCCGACGGCGCGATCAAGAAGGCGAAGTGCAGCTGCTCGTACTTCTACAAGAACCGGCTGCGCGCGGGCCCGTGCCGGCACCTGCTCGCGGTCAAGCTCCACCTGTCCGGCCGCGGTGACGCAGCGCCGTCGCTGCAGCCTCCGGAGCCGCCGGGGCAGGCGGAGGCCGCCCCGCGCGGCCCGCGGGCGCCGGCGGCCGCCCCGCGAGGCGAGGCCGTGCCGTTCCCCGCGGAGCTCCTCGTCGAGATCGAGCGCGCCGCGGCGGCCCAGCGGGCGGGGCTCGCGGAGGTCGTCGAGGCGTCGTGGGATCTCGCGTTCGAGCGCATCCAGGGCTGCCGCTCCTGGGCCGAGGCCCTCGCGCTCGGCGGGCCGGAGGCGGAGCGGGCGCTCCGCGCGCGCGAGCTCCGCGCGCCGGTCGTGAGGACGCTTCCGGTCCACGCGGACGTGCTGGCCGAGATCCGGCGCGTCGCTGACCAGTTCAAGGCGAGCCCCGCCGCGGTGGTGGGCCTCGCGTGGCTCGTCGCCAGGCGATCGACGAAGTGAGGTTCACCAGAGACCTGAGAGTCCAGCCCTGCAAGGAGATCCGTCCGCTCGAGCCCAACATGCTGCGGCGCTCCGCCGTGGTGGAGGTTGTTCTTCCATGCATCCCCACCCCCGATATTCTTTGGGCGCCTTTGGCAGCTGTGCGGTTCCACTCAGAGGAACCTGACGGTCCTGGAACCGCACAGCTGCCCGGCGCCTGGGTGATCGGGCGTGGTCACGAGCAAGTAGTCGGGCGGGCGGGCCTCCTTGGAGGGCTGGACCGGGTGCTGTCCACAGGAACGGTCGAATGGGCTTCTGGGACAAGCTGAAGTCGATGCTCGGCCTTGGCGGGGCCGAGCAGGGCGAGCGAGCGCCGGACGGGACCAAGGCCGAGCAGGCCGACGGCGGAGGCGCCGGGGCCGCGCCTGCGCATGTCCAGGGGGCCCAGGCGGCGAAGCCGGCGGCCCGCGCGGGGCAGCCCGGCGCCGCGGCGGCGGGCGCGACGCTGCGCCCCGTGGATCCCTACGACGCCGGCGAAATCCTCGGCCTCTCCGCGGATGAGCTGCGCAAGCGCGCGCTCAAGATCAACCCGTACCAGACGGCCTGGATCGGCCGCGTGGACACGATCCCGCCGCAGAGCGACGAGCGCACCGCCCTCATCGATCGGGGCCTCATCCTGCGCGGCCTGCTCACCGAGGCGCAGATCGCCGAGATCCACCGCGTCGGCGATCTCTGGCTCAGGCACAAGGACGCCGCCGCGCTCGCCGGCACCAACGCGGCGCGCTCGGCCGACGAGGCGATCGAGCGGCTCAAGCGCGAGAAGCTCGCCCGCAAAGAGGAGAAGCGGCGCAAGAGCGCCGAGCGCAAGCGGCAGCGCGCCGAGGCGGTGGCGCGCCGCCGGGCCGAGGACATCCTCTTCGTGGGCGCCGACGTCTCGGCGGGCCTCGCGGACCGGCGCTCGCACGTCGAGTCGCTCGCCCAGCGCGGGCTGCCCGTGCTGTCCACCCCGGCCGACCTGGCCGCGGCCCTCGGCGTCGCCGTCCCGCGGCTGCGCTGGCTCTGCTTTCATGGCGAGGCCGTCGAGCGCCCTCACTACGTGTACTTCGACGTCCCGAAGCGCTCGGGCGGGACGAGGCAGCTCGCGGCGCCCCATGCCTCGCTGGCCGCGGCGCAGGCCTGGGTCCTGCGCGAGGTCCTGGAGAAGCTGCCCGTCGAGGAGCCCGCGCACGGCTTCGTGAAGGGCCGCTCCACGGTCACCAACGCGCGCCCGCACACGCGCCGCGATGTGGTCGTGAACCTCGACCTGTCCGATTTCTTCCCGACCATCACGTTCCCGCGGGTGCGCGGCGTCTTCCATCGGCTCGGCTATTCGCCGGCGGTGGCCACGCTCCTCGCCCTGCTCTGCACCGAGCCGCCGCGGCGGCCGGTCGAGTACGACGGGCAGCGCTACTGGGTCGCGGTCGGCGATCGCGCGCTGCCGCAGGGCGCCTGCACGAGCCCGGCGATCTCGAACCAGGTCGCGCGGAAGCTCGATCGCCGCCTCGCCGGCATGTGCGCCCGCGCGGGCTTCACCTACACCCGGTACGCGGACGACCTCACCTTCTCGGCACCACCGGGCAAGCGCGGCGAACTTGCGATGCTGCTCGCCCGAGTCCGCCACATCGTCGAGGAGGAGGGGTTCGCCATCAATCCGGCCAAGGGCCGTATCCAGCGCGCCGGCGGTCGGCAGGTGGTGACGGGCGTCGTGGTCAACGACAAGCCCTCGGCGCCGCGCGAGGAGGTGCGCCGCCTGCGCGCGATCCTCCACGCGGCGAAGAAGACCGGCCTCGCCGCCCAGAACCGCCAGGGCGTGCCGGACTTCGAGGCGCACCTGCGCGGCAGGATCGCCTATGTGCAGATGATCGATCGCGAGAGGGCCGCGCCGCTGCTCGCGGCCCTCGACGCGCTCACGGGGTGAACGCGGACGCATCTTCGTGCCGCGTCGTTCGGCTCGCTGCGTGGTACTTTCGTACGCCTCACTCGCCTGCCGAGTACCTCGGGTCAGAGATCCTGCCAGGGACCGGTGTCGCGAAGGGAGAAAGATTTCAACGCAAAGCCGCAAAGGCGCAAAGGCGCAAAAAAAAGAACGGATTCTTGTGCAGTTTTGCGTCTTTGCGTCTTTGCGTCTTTGCGTCTTTGCGTTGAAATCTCTCCCCAGATCGCTGGCCGGACTTCTGGCGGGCGGAACTAATGCTCGGCAGGCCTCGTCCGCGAGCGCTCGATCATCACGACTTGGACTCGACTCGTCCGAGCGGCTTGACAGCGTCCGTCAGCGCGCTTTGTGCGTCCTGCCAGGCGGGGTCTCCGGGGTAAAGCGCGGTGTGGAGGTAGGCCCGCGTGAGGAGCTGGACGGCAGCCACGCGCTCGGGGTTCTCGTCGGTGGTCTCGGCGAGGTCGTAGCCCGCGACGCCCCCCAGCCCGTGCTCTGCGTCGACCAGCATGAGCAGCGACTTGGGGCCTGGGGAGAGGAAGTAGGGATCCTCGTGCCAGGCGGCGCCTGCGGTCGTCAGGTGGGGAGAGCCGTCCTTGTCGCCGGCGACCACGAGCGCGGGCGTCGTCATGGTGGAAAAATCGATGTTCGCGAAGAATGGGTAGTTCTCTGCTGCGTACTTGCTGAGGGCGTCGCCTCGGCCGGGCGCGGCGAGCAGCACGCCCGCCTTGATCCGCGGCTCGGCGACGCTCACCTCTCTTCCGTCGTGGGGGTCCACGTTCCGCGCGCCGAGCAGCACGCTCGCGGTGTGCCCGCCCATCGAGTGGCCGAGGACGGCCACCTTGCTTCGATCCACACGCCCGGCGATCGCAGGGACGGCGCGCTCGATCGCGTCGAGCTGGTCAAGGATGCGGCTCATGTCCTCGGCGCGCGCGCGCCAGAAGAGAGGCGCATCGGGATGGTCCGAGCCTCTGAAGGGCAGCGTCTTCGAGTCGAGATGCGTGGGCTGGATCACGACGAAGCCGTGCGCCGCGAAGTAGTTGGCGAGCGGGGCGTAGCCGTGGAGCGACGAGACGAAGTTGGAGGGGCCGTGGCCGTGCGAGAGCAGCAGGATGGGCAGCTCGCTTCCGGTCACGGGCGCGGAGACGCGCACCTGGAGATCGACGGGGCGGCCGGGAGCGGGCAGCACGATGGGGTGGATCGAGGAGACCTGCGCGGGTGCGCTGGAGGCGTTCGCTGCGGGAGTCGGTTGGCTCATGATGTGGAGTTCCTTTCGGGGGCTCGGCCCCGCTCATCGCCTTGGTAGCTCCCGCCACCGCTCTCTCATTGGAAGGACCGGACATTTTCGGAGCGCTCGCTCCGCGTCGGCTTGAACGATCGCAGCCGGCGCGCGACACTGCGACGGTGCTGCACACGACGGACACCGCGGCGACGTTCTCGCTCTCGCGCTTCGTCGAGGGCGTTCACTCGCTCCTGCCGGTGGGTGGGCGCACTCGTCATGAACGGCTGCCCGACGGACGAACGATGCTCGTCTTCCGCGTGCTCGAGGAGGGCCGGAGAGGCGACGTGTGCGTCGCGGGGCCGCGCACGCACGCGCTGTTCAAGAACGCCGGCGGCGTGGCGCGGGCGATCAGCATCCAGTTCAAGCCAGGCTGGTCGGCGCCGCTCCTCGGCGTGGCCGCGAACGCGCTGACGGATCGGATCATCCCGCTGGAAGACATCTGGGGCCGCCCGGGCGGCGATCTATGCGACGAGCTGCTCGCGGCGCGCAGCCTGCCGGAGCTCCTCGACCGAGTGTCCCGCGCCATCGCCCTTCGCACCCGCCAGACGTTCGAATCGGCATCGGCGCGGCTCGCGCGCCGCGCGGTTCGCTTGCTCGAAGGAGACGAGGTCCGGGTGGAGAGGGTGGCGGAGCGGCTGGGCGTCACGGCGCGGCATCTCCGCCGTGCCTTCACCGAGAGCGTCGGCGTCTCGCCGAAGGATTTCGCGCGCACCGTTCGCCTGCAGCGTGCGGTGCGGATGGCAGCGACCTCGAAGGACTGGGCGCGCATCGCGAGAGACGCGGGCTATTACGACCAGGCGCACCTCATCGCCGATTTCCGGGAGCTCGTCGGGCTCACGCCGGGCGCCTTCGTGAAGCGTGCGGGCGACGACGGCGCCGCGAGGCGACTTCTCGGCCCACCGGCCGAGGATGCGCGAGCCTGCGCCGAGGGCGGCGCGAACGCCCGCCATGATGTCGGCGAGAGCGGCGTGGTCACGGTGCGAGCCCGAATCGAGCGCGCGGCGTCGTAGGGCGACGGAGCTAGCGTATCGGCAGCATCTCGGCTCCATGCGGACCATCGCCCGCTGTTCCCTGTTGCCTGTCCGGAGACCTCGCAGGCCCGGCTCCCCAGGTGGCACTTCGAACCAGAACAGGTATCAACGGCGGATATCCACCCACGCTGTCCCGCGAGATTCGTCCAGCCGCGAAGCGTCTTCGTGATACCATCCAGGACACATCCGTGGCGGGGGCATGCCACGCGGTGGGGCTGTTGGCCGGGCCTGACAGCGCCAGAGCACGTCTGACGTCAAGGGGAGTGATGCTGACGATCTCGGGGTATCAAGCGACCGACACGATCTACGAGAGCGGCAGCTCGCGCGTCTACCGGGGCCAGCGCGCCGGAGACGGGCGCGCCGTGATCCTCAAGCTGCTGCGCTCGGACTATCCCAGCCAGACGGAGCTCACGCGCTACCGGCATGAATACGCGGTGCTCCGCAACCTGGATGCGCCGGGCGTCGTCCGGGCGCTCGACCTGTGCAGGCACGAGAACGGGCTCCTCCTCGTCCTCGAGGATTTCGGCGGCCGCTCGCTGGCGCACCACCTCCACCACCTCCAGCGCCGCCCGTTCGACGCCGCGGACTTCGTCCGGCTTGCGATCCAGATCACGAGCGCTCTTCGCGAAGTCCACGGAGGCGGAATTATACACAAGGATATCAATCCGTCCAATATCGTAGTCAACCGCGAGACGGGTGTTGCCAAGATCATCGACTTTGGCATCTCGACGCGGCTTTCCCGGGAAGAGCTCTCGATCAAGAGCCCCGCGGTGCTCGAGGGGACGCTCGCCTACATCTCTCCCGAGCAGACCGGTCGCATGAACCGGTCGCTCGACCATCGCACCGATTTCTACTCGCTCGGCGCCACCTTCTACGAGCTCCTCACGGGCGCGCCGCCCTTCAGCGCGACCGACGCCATGGAGCTCGTTCACTGCCACGTCGCGCGCGATCCCGCCCCGCCGCGCGCGCGCTGTCCGGGCGTGCCGGAGGTCCTGTCGGACCTCGTGATGAAGCTCATGGCCAAGGCGGCCGAGGGCCGTTACCAGAGCGCGGGGGGCCTCCTTCACGACCTGGAGGAGTGCGAGCGGCGCCTCGCGGCCACGGGCGAGATCGCCCCGTTCCCGCTGGGCCGCGCCGACGCCTCCGGCGAGCTCCGCATCCCGCAGCAGCTCTACGGGCGCGAGCGCGAGGCGCAGGCGCTGCTCGAGGCGTTCGAGCGCGCGGCGCGGGGCGGCGCCGAGCTGATGCTCATCGCCGGGTACTCGGGGATCGGCAAGTCCGCGCTGGCGCACGAGCTGTACAAGCCCATCACCGAGGCGCGCGGGTACTTCGTCGCGGGCAAGTACGACCAGCTCCAGCGAAGCACCCCGTACACAGCGATCACCAGCGCGTTCCGCGACCTGGTGCGGCAGATCGTCGCCGAGCCCGAGGCGCAGTTCGCGCTCTGGCGCTCGAAGATCAAGGCCGCTCTCGGGGTGAACGGGCAGGTCCTCGTCGACGTGATCCCGGAGATCGAGCGCATCGTGGGCGACCAGCCGGCCGTCCAGGCGCTGGGGCCCGCCGAGTCCCAGAACCGCTTCGTGCGCGTCCTCCAGAACTTCGTCCGCGTGTTCTGTGACGCCGAGCGCCCGCTGGCCATCTTCCTCGACGACCTGCAGTGGGCCGACGCGGCGTCCCTCCGGGTCATCGAGCTCTTGATGACCGACGCGAAGCTGCGCGGCCTGCTCGTGATCGGCGCCTACCGCGACAACGAGGTGGGGGCCGCGCACCCGCTCTCGGCCGCGATCGCCGCGCTGCGACGGGAAGGGGCGGTCGGCCGGGTGCGCGAGATCTCTCCCGGGCCGCTCGGCGCCGAGATGGTCTGTCGGATGCTCGCCGACGCGCTGCGCGCGGACGCCGCGGCGGTCATGCCGCTCGCCGCGCTGGTCACGCGGAAGACGGGCGGCAACCCGTTCTTCGTCAACGAGTTCCTCCGGACGCTGCACAACACCGGGTGTCTGCGGTACGACGCCGGGCTCGCGGCGTGGACGTGGGACGTCGAGCACATCGAGTCCAGGAACATCACGGACAACGTCGTCGATCTGATGATCGGCAAGCTCCGGCAGCTCCCCGCGGACACGCAGCGAGCGCTCATGTCGGCGTCCTGCCTCGGCAACCGCTTCGACCTGGGCAGGCTGGCGGTCATCCGCGAGGAGACCCGCGCCGATGCCTACAGGCACCTCGTGCCCGCGCTGCAGGAGGGCCTCCTCGTCCCGCTCTCCCCGATGGAGCCCGCGGCGCCCGACGATCTCGCCGCGCCGCTCGTCTTCCCGGACTACAGGTTCCTCCACGATCGCGTCCAGCAGGCCGCGTACGCCATGATCGAGGACGGCGAGCGCAGCGGCCTGCACGCCGACATCGGCCGGCTGCTCCTGCGGAGCCTGGGCGGGCGCGCCCCCGAGGAGAAGGTCTTCGACGTCGTCTACCACCTGAACCGCGGCGCCGACCTGCTGAGCGACGCCGCCGAGCAGCGGCGCCTCGCGGAGCTGAACCTCCTCGCGGGCCGGCGCGCGCTGCTCTCCGCCGCCTTCGACGCGGCGCGCGGCTACTTCGCTCGAGGCCTCTCGCTGCTGCCCGCGAGCGCCTGGCAGAGCGAGCCTGCGCTGATGAGCGCGCTCCACGTCGGCGCGGCCGAGGCGGCGTGCATGAACGCCGACTGGGGCGCGATGAAGGCGCTCGTGGACGCCGCCCTGGGCGAGATCCACGACGTCATGAACAGGAGCAAGCTCTACGAGCTCCTGATCCTCTATCACCACACCCAGGCGGAGTTCCGGAAGGCCGTGGACATCGCCGTGGAGGCGCTCGCGCAGCTCGGCGAGACGTTCCCGGCGAGCCCCGGCATGCAGGATTTCCTCGACGCCTACACGAAGACGACGAAGCAGGTCGCCGAGATCGGCATCGAGCGCCTCGGCCGGCTCCCTCCGATGACGGAGGCCCCGAAGCAAGCCGCGCTCGTGATCCTCCGGCGCGCCATCCATGCGTCGTATTTCGCCGCGCCGGAGATGCTCGGGCTCTTCATCTGCCGCGCGCTCGACCTGACGATGGATCACGGCGAGTCGCCGCTCTCGTCCTATGCGTTCGCGGCGTTCAGCGTGCTCGTCAACGCCGGCGTTGGCGACATCGCGACGGGATCCCGGTTCGGTGAGCTGGCGATCGCGGTGCACAGGCGCCGGGACGAGCCGTTCTACAAGGCGAGCGTCTACAACTTCTATTACGGGCTCTCCCGGCACTTCTACCGTCCGGCCCGCGAGAGCCAGGCGCCGCTCATCGAAGGGTACCTGAGCTACGCCGAGAACGGCGACGCCGAGAGCGCCGCGTACTGCCTCATCAACGCCTTCGTCTGCGGCGCCGTCTCCGGGCAGAACCTCCTCGACCTCGAGGCGATGTTCGACAGGCACATCGAGGAGGTGTTCAGGTTCAAGCAGGAGCAGGTCATCAACCAGCTCAGCGTGTGGCGGCAGGTCATCCGGAACCTCACCGGCAGGTCCGAGCACGCGGCGAAGATCAAGGGAGAGTTCTTCGACGCCGAGCAGGCGCTCCCCGGACTCTACGCGACAAAGAACTTCAACACCGTCAATTATATCCATACGGCGCAGGCCATGCTCTATTTCGTCTTCGGCGAATACGAGCTCGCCTACAGGCACGCCGCCGAGACGGAGCCGACCCTCGGCGCCAGCACGGGCAAGGTGTTCACGCCGCTGCACACCTTCTATTACTCCCTTGCCATGACCGCGCTCTACCCGGCGGCCTCGCCGGAGGACAGGGCGCGCTACCGCGAGAAGCTGTCGGAGAACCAGGCAAAGCTGAAGGCGCTGTCGGCGACGTGCGCCAGCAACTTCCTGCACAGGTACCTGCTCGTGGAGGCCGAGCTCGCGCGGATCGACGGCCGCGCTGCCGAGGCGCTGGACCTGTACGACCGCGCCATCGCGTCCGCCTCGGAGCACGATTACGTGAACGAGGCCGCGGTCGCCTGCGAGCTGGCGGGGCGGTTCTGGCTCGCGCAGGGGAAAGAGAAGCTCGCGCGCGTCTACCTCGCGGACGCGAGCTACCACTACAACCTCTGGGGCGCCGTCCGCAAGGCGCAGGACCTGGAGGAGCGGTATCCGCAGCTCGTCGCGCGCGAGGCGCACGCTCCGCGATCCTCGGAGATCGCGCCCTCACGGACGTTCGTCACGACGACCTCGCTCGGCGCATCTCGCCTCGACCTCAGGACGGTCCTGAAGGCGGCGCAGGCGATCTCCGGGGAGATCGTGCTCGACAGGCTCCTCGCCAAGCTCATGTCGGTCGCCATGGAGAACGCCGGCGCCCAGCGCGGCTGCCTCGTCCTCCGGGACAGCGACGGCCTGCGGATCGAGGCCGAGGTCGACTGGACCGACGGCCGCGACGAGCCGCGCTTCCCGGGGCTGCCCCTCGACAAGGCAGCGGCGCACGAACGCCCGCTCCTCTGGGCCGCGATCGTGCAGTACGTCGCGCGGACGGGCCAGTGCGTCGTCCTCTCCGACGCCTCCACAGACAGGCAGTTCCAGCGCGACGACTACGTCGCTCAGCGCTGCCCGAGGTCCGTCCTGTGCACGCCCATCATCCACCATAACGACCTTTACGGGGCCATTTACCTCGAGAACAACACGGCGGCCGGGACGTTCACCCAGGATCGGCTGGAGCTCCTCTCGATGCTGTCCTCGCAGATGGCCATCTCCATCGAGAACGCGAAGCTCTACACGGGCGTGGAGCAGAAGGTCCGCGAGCGCACGGCGGAGCTCGAGCAGGCCCACGCGACGATCGTCCGCCTGGAGCGGGAGGCGGTCGAGAACCAGATGGCGGGCGGCTTCGCGCACGAGATGCGCAACGCGCTCTCGGGGGCCGCCATGGTGCTCGAGTCCGTGACCCAGGGCGGCGAGACGCTGTGCGCCAAGAACGCGGCCCGGCTCGGCGAGCTGTTCGACTTGCTCAAGGGCGATATCCCGGAGGGCAAGATCAAGGCGGTCCTCGCCCATCTGGGCGACATCGAGGAGGCGGAGGAGACGCTCGACAGCGTGCTCCGGATGGTGGGCGACTGCACGGGGCGCGCGCTGAGCGTCACGAACAGGATCCTGGAGTACTCGAAGCTCGGCGTCGCGCTCGCCGGCAACGAGGTCGTGAGCCTCCGCCGCGTCATCGAGTCCGTCGCGGCGCGGCACCGCGACGAGTTCGCGCGCCAGGGCGTGTCGGTCGAGCTCGATCTCCGGGGCGGCTCGGCGGTCGTCGGATACGAGTCGCACTTCGACTCCATCGTGAGCAACATCGTCCTGAACGCGCGCGACGCGCTGCTCCTTGTCGGCGACGGCCGCGGCCGGCGGATGCGGGTCGAGACGGTCGACGAGGGGGAGCTTCAGGTCGTCACCATCAGCGACAACGCCGACGGGATCTCGTCCGACGACCTCTCGAAGATCTTCCAGCCGTTCTTCTCGACGAAGCCGACGACCGGCGTTGGCCTGGGGCTCAGCTTCGTCTCCCGCCTCGTCGCGATGTACCGCGGGACGATCGACGTCGAGAGCGCGGCGGACCGAGGAACGACGTTCGTCGTCCGGCTTCCGCGCGCGGCGCTCCACCACGAGCCGCAGCAGCCGCAACAGCCGCAGCCGGCCGGCGCGCCCGCCGGCCGGATCGATCTCAACCTCTCCGGGAATTGAAAGGAGGCGCCAAGATGACATCGGCGAAATTCACCAGGCGCTTCCGCGAAGCTTCGGACGAGGCGCCGGAGGCGCCCGATAAGGAGCGGGCGATCGTGGTCGTGATCGACGACGACCCGCGGATGCGGTCCGCGCTCGAGTTCACGCTGCGGCGTGATTACGACGTGCGCCTGTACGCGAGCGCGCAGGAGGGCATCGCCGCCATGACGGAGATGGTCAGCCTGGTCATCCTCGATATCCGCATGCCGGGCATCGACGGGCTCACTGCCTACCTGAAGATCAAGGCGCTGTTCCCGAAGGTGCCGATCATCTTCTACACCGCGTTCCAGGACATCCTGGAGAAGCAAGACCTGCTCTCGACCCACAAGGCGTTCGGCTATTTCGACAAGAACGGCGACGTGTCGGGGCTCATCGCGGCCGTCGAGAAGGCCGTGCAGCATCACAGCCTGGTCTCCAGCATGGCGAGCGCGCAGAAGCTCGTGCGCGGGATCATGCCCCCGGACGCGAGCTGATCAGGGGCTCGCGTGCCGCCGCGCGCGCGGCAGCTCGACCGTGAACCTCGCGCCCTCGCCCAGGCGGCTCTCGACGCGGACCGCCCCGCCCATCGCCTCCGCCGCCTCGCGCACGATCCACAGCCCGAGCCCGAACCCGCTGTAGTGGCGCGACGTCGTCGCCCGCTGAAAGCAGCGGAAGATCCGCTCGTGATCGGCCGCCGCGATGCCGATCCCGCGGTCGCGGACGGTGAGGCGGGCCATGTCGCCGGACGCCGCGAGCGCCACGTCGACGGGCTTGCCGCCGCCGTACTTGGACGCGTTGGAGAGCAGGTTGGTGATGATCTGCTCGATCCGCACCGGGTCCCACTGGCCGAGGAGGGCGCTCGGCGCGTCGACGGTGACCGGGCACGCCGCGCGCCGGAGCAGCGCCGCGTGTCCGTGCAGGATGTCCCGGAGGAGCGCGCTGAGGTCGACCTCCTCCGGCGTCACCGTCATCGGCGCCGCCGTGATCTGCGAGATGTCGAGCAGCTCCTCGACGAGCCGGTGCAGCCTGCCGAGCAGCGCCTCCACGGCCTCGAGCTTCGGGATCACCTCCTCGGCGGTCGGCGGCGGCCCGCCGGCCCTCCGGTACATGCGCAGGAGCGCCTGCACCCGGAGCATCACCGGGGTAAGGGGCGTCTTGAGCTCGTGCGACGCGATGGTCAAGAACTCCTGGCGCGTCTCCTCGACGTGCTTCCGGTCCGTGATGTCCTCCGCGATGACGATGAAGTAGGCAGGCGCCCCGGAGGCGTGACGGACCAGCGAGACCGTGACCTTCACCCAGACCGGCTCGCCGCCCTTCCGGACATAACGCTTCTCCTGCGAGGCCGTCTGGACCTCCCCCGACAGGATGCGGCGCAGGTTCTCGATATCGGCAGGCAGATCCGGCGGATAGGTGATCTGCTGGAACGTGAGATCGGTCATCTCGGCGTGGGAGTAACCCACGAGATCGCAGAACCTCTCGTTCAGCCGGAGCCATCGGCCCTCGACCGACGCCTGGCCGATGCCGACCGCGGCCTGGTTGAACGTGGCGCGAAAGCGCTCCTCGCTCCTCCTCAGCTCCTCCTCGGACCGCTTGCGCTCCGTGATGTCGTGGAACGACGCGACGACCGCGTAGGGGAGGGCCTCGCCAGCGCGGAGCAGCGGCTGCGAGTTGATGGAGATCCACGCCATCTCGCCCTCCGGCCGGTGGACCCCCATGATCACGTTCTTCTGCGGCGCCCCCGTGCGGAGCGTCACGATGGCCGGGTGCAGGTCGCCGTTGAACGGAGAGCCGTCCTCGTGGACGGCGCTCCAGCGGGGATCGCGGCTCTCCCGGCCCGCCATCTCCGCGGACGTGAGCCCGAGGATGCGCTCTGCGCTCGCGTTGCACGCCTGGATCGCGCCGCTCGCGTCCTGGAGGACGATCCCCTCGTCGAGGGCGGCGATCACCGAACGATAGCGCTCCTCGCTCCTCCGGAGCGCCGCTTCCGTCGCCCTCCGCTCCGTGACGTCGGCGCAGATCATGAGCAGGGTGGCGACGCGGCCGCCGCGCAGGATGGGGCTGACCCTCGCCTCGTAGAGCGCTACATGGCCGTGCTCGCCGCGGATCGCGCACTCGCAGCTGTCGGGCGCCCCCGACCGCACGACGCGCTCGACGCAGGAGCGGGCCGCCTCTCGCGTCTCCGGCGCGATGTGCTCGTAGATGCTCGTCCGCAGCAGGCTCGTCGAGCTCGCCCGCGGCAGCGCGCGGCCGGAGAGCAGGATCGTGCCCTCCGGGGAGAGCACCAGGATGCAGTCGGATGCGCTGTCCAGGATCGCCTGCAGCAACACCTCGGCGCCGCCGAGCTCGGCCAGCTGTCGCTTGAGCGCGTCGGCGGCGCCTTCTTCCGCGGATTTCCCCAGCGCAGCCACGCTCTATGCATTGTTACCAGAGGCCGCGGCCGCAACCGCGCAGGCGAGCTCGCCCCGGCTGACGGGGCGCGCGCGGGGGCCCGCGCCGCCGCGGTCTCGGGCATCGTTTCTCGGCGCGACGAGCGGGTTGGTGGTGGCGAAACGCCGAACGCGCCATTACGCAAACCTCCGGGCGAGGACGATGCGGAGCTCACGGGTGGACGGGACTGGCCGCCAGCGCGCCGAGGAGGCCACCGCGGCCGGGCAGGCCGAGGTGGCGCTGCGAGAGAGCGATGCCCGCGACCGCGCCGCCAGCGCAGAAGCCGCCCGGCTGGAGGCCGAGGCGGCCGTCCGGCGGAGCGAGGAGCAGTATCGCCTCGTCAACCGTGCCACGAACGACGTGATCTGGGACTGGGACCTGGAGACGAACCGGGTCTTCTGGAACGGAGCGGTCGTCCAGCACTTCGGCTGCACGCCGGAGGAGCTCGGTGACGGCCCCGAGGGCTGGTACGACCGCATCCACCCCGAGGACAGGGCGCGGGTGACCGAGGGGATCCGCGCGGCGATCGAGGGCAACGGGGAGAGCTGGACCGACGAGTACCGCTTTCGCAAGGGCGACGGCTCGTACGCGCCCATCCTCGACCGCGGCTACATCGGCCGGAGCGCGAGCGGCGCGCCCACCCGCATGATCGGCTCGATGCTGGACCTGACCGAGCGCCACCGGGCGGAGGCCGCCCTGCGCGAGAGCGAGCTCTTTCACCGTCAGACACTCGAATCGATCCCGGGCATGGTGTGGGCGACGCGGCCCGACGGCTACTGCGAGTTCTTCAGCGAGCAATGGGTCGAGTTCACCGGCGTGCCCGCCGAGCGGCAGTTCGGCGACCGGTGGCTCGAGGTCCTGCACCCGGACGATCGGGAGCGGGTCTTCGCCTCCTGGCGCGCCGCGGTCGGGGGGCTCGCCCCGTATGACCTGGAGTACCGTATCCGGTGGCGCGACGGCGGATACCAGTGGTTCAAGGTGCGCGGGCGGCCCATCCGCGACGCCTCGGGCCGGATCGTCCGCTGGTTCGGGATCGCGATCAACATCCACGATCTCAAGCTCGCAGAGCAGGCGCTGCGGGACGCGGACCGGCGGAAGGACGAGTTCCTGGCCATGCTGGCCCACGAGCTGCGCAACCCCCTCGCGCCCGTCCGCACGGCCGTCGCGATGCTCCGGAGGGTCGGAGCGGCGGATCCCGTGCAGCGGCGAGCCCGGGACGTGATCGATCGCCAGGTCACGCACATGGTCCGGCTGATCGACGACCTGCTCGACATCTCCCGCATCGCCCGCGGCCGGATCCAGCTCCGCAAGGCGCGTTGCGATCTCGTCGGCATCGTCCGCCAGACCGCCGAGGATTACCGGGCGAACCTCGAGGCCGAGGGCGTGGCGCTCCGCGTGAGCGCGCCGGACGAGCCGCTCTGGGTCGAGGGCGACGACACCCGGCTGGCGCAGATGCTGGGCAATCTGCTGCAGAACGCCGGCAAGTTCACCGACGCGGGCGCGAGCGGGGGCGGGCGCGTGGGCGTGCGCGTCGAGGCGGACTCTCGTCCTCGGGTGCCCGGGCGCGAAGGGGGCGTGTCTGGACAGGCCCTCATCACGGTCGAGGACAACGGCGTCGGGATGGACCCGGGGCTGCTAGCGCGCATCTTCGATCCGTTCAGCCAGGCGGATCAGGGGCTGGCCCGGAGCAAGGGGGGGCTCGGGCTCGGCCTTGCGCTGGTGAAGGGGCTCGTCGAGCTCCACGGCGGGACGGTGGCGGCCCACAGCGAGGGGCCCGGCCGCGGCTCGGTGTTCACGCTGCGGCTGCCGCTCGCGGCGCCGGTCGCCCGGGACCTGTCGGCCGCCTCCGGCGGGGAGGAGGCCAGTCGCCAGGGGGTCCGCGTCCTCGTGATCGAGGACAACCACGACGCGGCCGAGAGCCTCGAGATGCTCTTGACCCTGAGCGGCTACGACGTGGAGACGGCGTTCGACGGCCCGACCGGCCTGACGGCGGCCCGGACGCGTCCTCCGGATGTGGTCCTGTGCGACCTCGGGTTGCCGGGCGGGATGGATGGGTACGCCGTGGCCCGCGCCATCCGCGCCGAGCCGTCGCTCGCGTCGACGCGCCTCGTCGCCCTGAGCGGCTACGGTCAGGACGAGGACCGGAGGAGATCGCGAGAGGCGGGCTTCGACAAGCACCTCGTCAAGCCAGCCGAGGACACCGCGCTGATGGAGGCCCTGTCGGCGGGGCGCCGGGAGCTGCGTAGCTCGACGAGCCAGCTCTCGCGCTGACCTGCGGCCGCGCGCTCGCGCCCCCGGCTGCGAGGGCGCCTGGGTTTGGCGTCGACCGCGCGAAGGTGGCATTGTAGGCACAGCGACGCTGAGGGCGAACGATGAACGATGGAGAGCTCGAGGCCGCGCTGCGGCGTGATCCGACCGATGCGCAGGCCTGGCTCGCGTACGCCGGGACGTTGACGGCGGCGGGTGATCCGCTGGCCGAGCTGATCGAATGGGAGCGGCGGGTGAGAGCCGACGAGGCGGGGGCGTGGCAAGCGCGGCGGAGGGCGCGGGAGGAGCTGCGCGGGGCGTGGGGGCTGGGCGACAAGGACGGGGTCGACGGCGAGTTCGAGTGGGGGTTGTTCAAGGTGCGTCGGGTGAGGAAACATCATGCGGCGTGCCTGTGGCGTCTGACTCGAGTACGGCTGCTGGACGCGGGCTCGCTGGAGCTCGAGCAATTGCCGCGCGCCGAGCTGGAGGAGTGCCTGGCTGCGCTCGAGGTGTTGAAGCCGCGACGGCTGCTGTTGTCCGATGCCTTGCTCGACGCAGGGGACGCGTTGACGCTGGCGCGAGCCCCCGCGGCGACGATGCTGCGGCAGCTGGTGCTGGAAGCGAGCGGCGCGAGCTTCGAGGGGGACGCCGTGATGGCGGAGTTTGCTCGCGTGCTGCGGAAGGAGGAGCTCGAGCAACTGGGGCTGTGGAATCTACGGATCGGGGACGCCGGGCTCAGGGCTTTGCACGGCGCGGGTGCCTGGCCGCGATTGCGCCACCTGTCGCTCGGCTTCAACGAGCGCGTGTTGAGTGGATCGCTTCTCACGCTGTTCGAGGGCGCATGCTGGCCCCGGCTGGAGCGGCTGGCGCTCGGCTGCGGTGAGGTGGACGCCAGCATGATGCCGCGTCTGTCGGATCTGCCGCTGGCGGCAAGGCTGCGCTCGCTGAGCTTGTGGGGAACTCCGGCGGGCCCGGCGTTCTGGCGTGACCTGGCGGAGAGCGCGAGCTGGGCCTCGCTGCAGCGGCTGAACGTGGAGGAGGGTGACTTCGATGACGCGGCCGCGTACGCGTTGAGTCAGGCTCGAGATCGGTCGCTCGAGCTGCTCATGTCATTCTTCACGCCGCTCGGCGCGGACGCGGCGCTGTCGCTCCTGCGCGGCGAGGGGCTGCCGAGCTTGCGGCTGCTCGCGAACATCACCTCCGCGACACCCGAGCAGATGGCGGCGCTGCGCGGCTTTGGTCAGCGGTTCACGCTGGGCAGCGTCCACGACTGCGGAACGCCTCAGTGGATCGTGCGCGATCACTTTGAGATGGAGCGGTGGTAGGTTCTCCGGGCCAGCAGCCGCGGGCGCGGTGACGTCCCGCACCTTCACGGGCGGGCTCCGCGCTCGACCGCGGGTTGTGGAGGCCGGTGACGAGGCGCCCTGCGCTCCCGCCGACAGGCGACGCCGCGAGACCCTCGGTGGTTCGCGGCGGTCACCTCCAAGCGTGTTCAGCTTGCGCGCGCGAGGCCGACCGTGGCCGGGGCGCCGCTCTGGGCGAGGCGCTCGGCGAGGGCCTTGTCGTAGAGGGCCTGTTCGCTGGCCTTGTGGGCGGCCGTGAAGCGCACCAGGATCGCGCACACCGACGAGACGAGCGCGGCGAAGCCCAGCACCGCAAAGCAGTCCTGGGTGTCGCCGACCGCCTTGAGCAGGAAGCCCGCCGCGACCGCGCCGACATTGCCGCCCGCGCCCACGATGCCCGCGACGCCGCCGAGCGCCTTGCGATCGATGAAGGGCACGAGCGCGTAGGTGGCACCGCACGCCATGTGCGTGAAGAGCCCGAAGCAGATCATCGCGACCACCGCCATCCCCGCCGTCTGCGTCCGGGAGAACCAGAGCAGGCCGAGCCCCTCGCCGACCATCAGCGCGAAGAGGAGGGTCGTGCGGGCGTCCAGGCCCTTCCGATGAGCCAGCCGATCGGAGAGGATGCCGCCCACGGCGCGCGCGAACAGCGCCAGGAGCCCGAAGCTGCCCGCGGCCATGCCCGCGGTCTGGAGATCCAGCTTGAAGCGGTCCACGAAGTAGCTGGCCGCCACGTTGTGCACGAAGAGCTCGATCCCGAAGCAGGCTCCGTACGTGACGAACAGCATCCAGGACCGGTAGTTGCCCATCGCCGCCTTGAAGACCGCCCATCCGCCCTTCTTCCCGCCCTCGATCTCGACGCCCGCCGCGCGGAGGTCCTTGTAGTTCCCTTGCGGGCAGTCCTGGGTGTACTTCCAGTAGAGGACCGCGACGACGAGCATGAGCGCGCCCGGCACCACCATCGCGAGGCGCCAGCCGAGCGATGAGCTGACACCCAGGCTCAGCACCGCCGCGAGCACCCAGGGCATGGTCGACTGCGTGACCCCCCCTCCGGCGTTGCCCCAGCCCGCGCTGGTGGCGTTCGCGGTGCCGACCACGTTGGGGGCGAACATGACGGACGTGTGGTACTGCGTGATGACGAAGCTCGCGCCGATCATGCCGATCAGCAGCCTGAAGAACAGGAAGACCTCATAGCTCTGCGCGAGCGCGATCCCGAGCACGGGGATGGCGCCGAGCGCCAGCAAGCACGTGTAGGTCGCCCGCGGGCCGTACTTGTCGCAGAGCGGCCCGATCACCAGACGACCCGCCACCGTGATGCCCACCGCGGCGATGTTGATGTTGGCGATCTGCTCCTTGGTCAGCCCGAATTCGCCCTTGATGACCGGCATCAGCGGTGCCACCGCGAACCACGCGAAGAAGCAGGCGAAGAACGCCAGCCAGGTCAGGTGGAACGCGCGCATCGCTGGAGTCGACAGCGAAAATAGCTCGATCTTGGTCGCCTTGGTAGCCTGGGTCATGGGTCCTCGTAAGTTGCAAGTTCTGAAGGACCTCGCGGTGCGGCGATCGAGGCCTCAGGACGGATTCATAAAACAAGGACCGTGAATGGTTCGTAAATCGTATGTTTCCGGTCGATGTCGAGCCAAAAATAGATTGTAGATCATATGTTTCCGGTCGATGTCGTGCCCCAGGTGGGTTGTCGTTCGTATGTTTCCGGTTGATGTCATGCCCCAGGTGGGTTGTCGACCGTATGTTTCCGGTTGATGTCCGCGCCGTGCCCATCACGGCGCGCGAGGCGGCTCAGGGCGCCTGCTGGTCAGCGATCGTGATCGGCGGACAGGCGTGCTCGAGGCGCGTCGGGTCTTCGCCTGCGTCGGACGCGTCCGTCTTGCCGGCGCCGCGCACGAGGTGTGCCGGGAGGACGCGGGTGATGGCGACCGTCATCCAGCCCGGCGTGGTGAACAAGATCCTGGCCTGCCTGGCGCTGCCGACCGAGCCGTCGCCTCGGGCGCCGCTGCGGGCTCCGACGGCGAGGTGGGGACAGGCGGACCTCGCCGGGAACCTGTGCCAGCGGGTTCTGGAGTGAACGAGCTGTGCGCGTCCGGTGAAAACGCAGCTCATGTCTGGAGATCAGCGAGCCAGCGCAGGGCGCGCAGCCCTGGCATGAATGCGTACTCTCCGCCCCTTGTCACGACGAACCGCGGCAATCCATGGAGGCGCCGCGGGACCGGGCGCCGTGGAATGCTGAAGTCACCGTCCCCCGCGCTGGATCCGGCGATGGGGTCCTTGATGCTGGCCGCCCCGATGAAGACGCCGCTGTTGACCCACTCCGTCTGCACGAACTCGAACTGCCGGCCCAGGTGCGCTCCGATGAAGGAAAACATGAGCCCCCGATCGACGCCGTCGTCCTCCAGGACCCCCTCCGGGAGCGGGGGACCATAGACGGTCCCACGCCGGATCATCCGGTGCAGGTTGACCATGCCCGCCACGCTCGAGTCCCGCGGGTTTGCGCGCCGAATGTGTGATCCCGGGGGCGTCTTGAAGCCTATCGGGTCGTCTCCATAGAGAAAGGCGTTGCTGCGTAGCCGGTCGCCTCCCAGCTCGGGATCGTCGCAGCACGGGGAGAGCGCCAGGGGCGCGCCGCTCCGCCAGCGCCCCATCATCTTCGCCGCGAGGAGCTCCTCGTCTTCCGGGCCGAGGGAGCTCTCCTTCACGTATCGCCGGAACAGCGCCACGCGCTGGCGCAGCTTGCGAAAGGCCACGTAGGTGCCGTTGCGGCCCAGCGCCTCGGGCTGGGGCATCTGGGCGCCGCCCAGCTCGTCCGGGTAGCCCAGGACGAACTCACCCGCCTTGAGAGGACGCTCCGCCGGGTTGGTCCCCTGGACGCCGCTGCCCTCGATCGCCGGATGGCTCATGCCGTCCCGGAACCCAAAATGTTCCTTCGGACCAGGCAACGCATAGCAATCCTGGTGCCAGATCAACACGACCCCCGGCAACGCCTGCATCGCGGCTCGCGCGCGCTCAAGCATCGCCTCCAGGCCCTGCGCGTCCGGCGACAGAGCCGTGATCACGACGTGGAGGTCCGGGCTTCCGAGCGGCGCTTCCCAGTGCTCGGGGCTGCTATCGCCGGTGTCTCCGAGCTGGCGCGCGCGCGCCGCCATCCCCTGCTGGAACTCCCACGCGAAGCTGTCCAGCGACTCCCGCGGCACGCCGAGCGCCTTGAGGCCCTGGAAGGTGAGCGAGGCGCTCAGCCAGGTGTCGGCCACCGGGCTCTCTGGGTGGGCGGCCGAGGCCACCACGTCGCTGAGCCGCCTCATCAACTCCCGCCCTTCCTTGCGGTCGTCGATGCGGAGCAAGAGGTACGTCGCCACGTACGGCGCCGGCCGCGGGCGCAAGACCCCGCTCTGTATATCATCCAGCTCGAGCGAGCCGCTGACTGATTCGGGCATCGATCTCCTCCGTCGCGGGTGGTGCTATCTCAGCGCCAGGTTCTTCCAGAAGGTGTCCAGGTCGCCCTCGACTCCGAACAAGGTGCTGAACAAAGTGGAGTCCGCCAGCAAGACGTCGCCGGCCCGGTCGCCGTCCGGAGGCATCCAGACAATCCTGTTGAACTCCGTGTTGCCAGCCAGGGTGAACGGATGCGGATGGGACATGTCGATGGGCTGCCTCGCCAGAACATGAATGTTCTTCGTGTCCTCGGTCGTCAACGCATAGTGGGGGAGGTGCGGGTGGAGGTTGAATCTGGTGACCTTGTCGAGCCACCCGCGCGTGTCCAGGTCCATGATCGTGGCCAAGGGAGCAGTCTCACGGGTCCCACGGACGACCGCGGGGCGGAGCCCCCAGCGGTTCTCGATGGGGATGCCCAGCCCTCTCATCAGGGAGCGTACATACCCGCCAAAGCGCTCCTGATGGGGTACCAGCGGGTCGCCGTGATGGATGTGCTCCATGGCGCGAACCTTCAGATCCGCCGAATCCCCGATATCGTGGTGCGGCCCCAGGATCAGACACGTCCCGTCGCGCGCAAGGAACTGCCGGACCGACTCGATCTCCTCGGGCGCGGCCTCCTGCTGCGTCACGTTGTGATCCAGCCCCCACACCAGCAGCGTGTCCGTGTCGGCGAGCACTCGCTCATCGAGAGGCAGCGCGCGCCCCGCCTGGTCGGTCCGCTGGTACATGGGCACTGGATAACCGGTTGTCTCGCCGATGGCCTCCTGGAAGCGTGTCCACGACAGGAAAAATAGCTCCAGCGTCGCGGCGATCCCCTGCTGAAACCTCAGAGGATCCGAGTACTGTGGCGTTTCATAGGTCGGCCACGCGACCCGGCGAACGTCGGTCATGGTGGAGAATCGGTTGTCCAGCTCGGTGACGTCCCGGTTCGCTTCCCCGGGATATGTCCAGGAGATGTACACACTGAACCGCCGCCTGCCCGGCGCGTACTTCCGTGGTGTGTGTGTCTGGTTGTATGCGTGGCCGAGCTGTCTTGACGTGCTCATTCGTCATGTTCCTTCACTTTGGATCTCGTCCGTCCTGGGACCTCGCGCTGGTGGGCCTCGTGACGAGCGCGGGGATCGCGGCTCCTGTCTCGTCATCAAAGAGCGCGCTCACTGCATCTGGTCGAGCATCGTGGACAGGGCACGCTTGACGTTGAGCGCCTTGACCGTCTCCACGCCGGTGACGCCTGGGTACTCCGCGTATTCCATGAACGGCTGGGCGGCGTGCTCGCGAGCGAACTTGGCGAACGCGGCGGGGTTCTCCTTCCAGTCCGCCGGAAACCCTTCGAGCTGCTCGAATATCGTGTTGATGCCTGCCTGTTTGAACAGCATCACCGCGTCCTCGATGTACTTGTCGAAGTCCGTATCGAAGAACCCGATGTAGAGGAACCACGTGGTGTCGCCGTCCTTGAAGAGGGCCCAGCGCAGAAAGTGGAGCGCGAGCGGGGCGAGCGCGTGAGGCTGCTCCTTGATCAGGTTCTCGATGGTCGTCCCGTACGCGCGAACCACGTCCTCTCGTCCTGGTATGACCTTGGCGATGAGCGTGAACCCGAGCGACCTGGGGAACCTCGTCCCGAATATCCCCGTCTCCACCTCCTCGTCCGGTCTTGGCAATGCTTCTGCGAGCGGTAGAATCTCTGCGCAGTCCTCTGTCCGGCTCATTTGGTCTCGCTTTCGTGCTCTGTGGCTGTTCGCTTGAGAGCGCTTCTCCGAGGGATGTCATCCTCTGTTCGGCCATCCGCGGTGGGCATCCGCTGGTTCGAGAGGCGTCTCATGGCATGCAGAACAAGGCATGCACTGGGCTTCGTCCCAAGGATCTGCAGCTCACGGACGAGGAGCGCAAGAGCGCGCGGTCCTCAGGTCTCGACCTGGGTACGTCCCGCCGGACGTGAGGCAGCCCTGTCCAGGCGTGGCAGCGGGGGCGTGATGCGGTTCTTCAGGGGCGCCGGATTTGCGTCTGGATCACGACGTCTCTCGGCCCCGGAGGCGCGGCGCAGGGGTGCGGGTATGTCCGAGGAAGCGGACGTTTATCGGCGCACGGTCAGCGCGAGTCGCCGAAGCGCCCTGCGGTGCCGCCCGGCGCCGACGGTCGCGCGGCCTCGCCGCGATCCGCCCTCGCCATCGGGCGGCCGCGGTTCGACCGCCGAGGACGATGGTGCTGGCCGCCACGGAGGGGCGCCATCACAAGAAGGCGAGACGGCTCGGTGTTCCACCCGAACGTTCGTCTCACGCAGGCCCCTCGTGGTCTCGTGCGGGAAGTCGGACGGGGAAGCGAACCGCCATGACGCCAAGGGCGCCAGAATACCAGGGAAATGGAAGGGGAAATGCCGGAACCGCACCTCCGCTCTCCCCTTGGCGACCTTGGCGACCTTGGCGGTTTTTCTGCCGATTTGGCGCTACTTCCCCGGCGCGAACGGCCCCATCGACGCTCGCCGCGTCCAGGTCGCGCCCTCTCTCACCATGCGCCTCACGTGGATCTGGTAGCCGACCTCGCCGCCCGCGCCGTCGCGCGCTATCTCGATCTCATTGTAGCCGTTGTGCTCCTGCACCTCCCGGCTCGAGAGGGACGGCGCCGCGGCGATCCGGATCGTCCAGTCCTCGTGCCGCTCTGGCCATTGCTCCTTGCCGAACCAGCCTGTGTGGCTGTGGCCGTGGAGCACCAGGCAGAACTCCTTGTGGGCCAGCGCGTCCTTCACCTCACCGGCGTTGATCAGGCCGCCGAAGCGGGCGAGCTCGGTGGACGGCAGCGGGGACACCGGGTGATGCAGGACCGCGATCCGGATCGGCGCGTGCCACTGCGCCCTGCGCAGGCGCTGGAGATCCGCGTTGTGGACCAGGCCGGGATCGATGCGCGCCACGTGGTCGCGCAGCGCCGCGGCGCGCTCGGCGTTCGGCTCCTCCATGGCGCCTTGGCGCAGGCGGCCGATGAGCGAGAGGAGCTCGTCCCGGACCGGATCCTCCTCCTCCTGGCCGCCGAACTCCGCCGATCCGAGCAGCGCGAACTCCACCCCGAGATCCGCATACCGCGCCACCGCGAGCGCCCGCGTCGCCGGCGGCTCCTCGAGCGGCGGCCGCGCGCAGCGCGGGTGATCGCCGAACGCCCGCGCGAAAGGCACGTGGCGCGCCTGCGTCCCGGCCTGCGCGGGCCCCGTCGCCTGCCGCCAGTCGACGTCGTGATTGCCGCCCACGAGCAGCACGTTGGGCTCGTCGGGCGGGAGGCGAGGGTGATTGGCGAGGTGCCTGGAGACCTGATCGAGCCAGAGGCGGGCCTCGGCGTACTGGGCGTCGTCGGCCCACTCGGCGACGTCGCCGGACACGACGAGCAGGTGCGGCGCGCGGCCGGCCGCGGCGAGCTCGGCGACGTGCTCGACGTAGTGATCGCAGACGCGCGGGGGGCCCAGCCCGCCCTTCAGGGTGTCGCCGTGCGGGGTCCTCTCCTTCACGTCGATGCGCTCGGCGGATTTCGGGCCGAAATGGATGTCGGAGACATGGTGGATCCGCAGCGGGCACAGGTTCGCTTCGAGGATCGGATCGGCGAGCACGGGGCGCCCGCCCCGCTGCTGGACGAGGCCGCAGCGCTCGAGCAGATGGACATTCTCGTCGCGAGGCGCTGCGCCGCGCGCGATCTCGCGGAGCGCGCTCCGCTGCGCGTCGGTCAGCCCGTCCTCGAACACGGCGCGGTGATAGCCGAACTCCAGGAGCTCGCTGCGCACGCGCGCCGTTCGCAGGAGCGCCCATGGGGTGTTCGCCAGAGCGGGAGATTGCTCGGCCAGCTCGAAGACGAGCTCGAGCAGGAAGGGATTCCGGCGCCAGGCGGCGGGCAGCTCGGGGAGGAGCGCCCTCGACACCGCGGTGCGGGCGAGCTTGAGCGCCTCGCTGTGCGTGAGGGGATCGAGGAAGCGCATGTCCCGCGAGCAGACGAGCCCGGCGTCGCCGGAGGCCGCGCGTTCGAGCGCGATCCACTCGGCGGGGCTCATCGCCAGGAAGATCCTTGTGTCGGCCGTGTAGAGGTCGACGCACCAGCGCAGGAAGGCGCTCGCGTCGCGCGGGCTGCCGCCTTGGCCGGCGAGCTGCGGCTCATCCAGGAGGAGCGTTGTCCCCGGCGGCACGCTGGGGAGCGCCCGGCCGAACTTGCGGAGGTCGAGGTAACGCACGCTCGTCTTGTCGGCGAGGCCGAGGTGGTGCTCGAGCGCCCTGAGCGTCCACGTCTTCCCGGCCCTGCGCGCGCCGACGAGCGGCCATATCACGCCGTTCACCGGCAAGGACTGCAAGAGATCCAGGAGCTGCGCGTGATCGCGGACATCGCGTTCCGGCGAGTAGGCTCTCCTCACGTCGAACGCGCGCATCACGGCTCTCTCCTTGGCTCCCTGGCCACCCGGCGGATCCAGTCGAAGAACGGCGGATCCGAAAGCCATGCGCCGAGCGCATCGCAGAGGCCCGCGTCGCAGAGGACGGCGACGTCCTCGGAAGGCAGCCTTCGCACCTCGGGCAGCGCCGCGTCGGGCGCGCCGCGGAGGGCGCCGAGCACGGCGCGCGCGCGCTGGGGCAGCTCGGCCCAGCGGGGGCGGAAGAAGGCCGCGTCGCGGTCGAGCAGGAGGCGCTGCTCGTAGAGCTCCCGCACGCCGGCGCGCTCGACAAGGGCGCGGCGCTGGCCTGCGCGGACGGCCTGGACGAGGGCATAACCCATCACCTGGAGATAGAAGGGCCATGGGCCGCATAGCTCGACGATCCAGCGGGCGGTGCGCTCGGCCTCCACCGCGACGTCGGGAGGAGCGGTGTCGACGAGGAAGCGGATCGCGTCCGCCTCGGAGAGCGGACCGAGGTTGATGGGGGTGACGTCGTTGCCGAACGAGGAGCCCGGGGCGGCGGCGAAGGCGTGCTCGACGATGGTGACCCAGTCCCAGTGCGAGCCGACGAGCACGACGCTGGTCCTCTCCTGGCCGACGGCGCGGAGCCAGGCGAAGACGGTGGCGTCGGCCTGGTGGAGATTGGCGACCTCGTCGAGGAGCAGGACGGCGTTCCCGGCGCTGGAGAGGCGGTCGCGGAGGGTGAGCGCGGGGGTGACGTCGGACTGGAGAGAGGGGTCGAGGAAGACGGCGAGATCGTCGGCGGTGCGAAGGGGAGAGGCGCGGCCCTCGAGAGAGCGGTGGTGGACGGCGCGGGCAGGGGAGAGGCGCGCGGCGAGGTGGTGGAGGATGGAGGTCTTGCCCGAGCGGCGCGGGCCGCGGAGCACCGCGGGGCTGCGGCTGTCGATGAGGGCGAGGAGCTCGGCGAGGATGGGGGCGCGGCCGGGGAGGGCAGAAGCGTCGGTGAGGGCGGGGCCGGGGCGGAAGGGGTTGGGGAGGGGGTCGACGGGGAGGGAGAGCGATTCGAGGGAAGCCGGGCGGATCGCGGGGGCGCGCGGGAGAGCAGGGGCGGCAAATGCGGGCGCGGCGGCGCCGCTTACGAGCGCAGGAGTGGTGGCTGCGGGGGTAGTCTGTTTTGCCTCGCAACTCCGCAGAATCGTTGGCCCCAACGGACCAAAACCGGCCACCACCCTGCTGCGGGGCCCGCGGTGGCCGGTGCGGGGGCCGCGGCGGCCGGTGCGGGGGCCGCGGCGGCCGGTGCGGGGGCCGCGGCGGCCGGTGCGGGGGCCGCGGCGGCCGGTGCGGGGGCTACGGGACCAGCCGCGATGAAGTGCTCTTCGCCATTCCAGGGGACGCCGCCTGCGTAGCCGTGCAGGGCGAGCTCCTCCTCGAGGTTGTCGCCGCTGAGATCCCCGGCGAGCGCCGCCTTCACCTTGTCGGGGCGGTGGAGGACGTCGCGGAAGCCAGCGAGGGGAAGGTATAGCGTGGCTGTCGAATCGGGGCGGCGAAGGGCGAGGCGGGTGCGGTCCGGCTGGACGCCAACGAACGAGCAGAAGCCACCGGCGGTGCGAGTGAGGGTGACGACACCCGCGGACTCGAACGAGGCGAGGAGCTTGACGTCGACGGCGCTCCAGATCTGTATCGACCCGTCTCCGGCGCTCGCCAGGCGCTTGCCGTCGGGGTGCCAGGCGATCGCATCGATCCAGGACGAATGTGCCTTGAGGTCGGCGAGCTCCTTTCCGGTGCCCGGATCCCAGAGGCGCACTGTTCTGCCGTGGGCGCTCGCCAGGTGCCTGCCGTCGGGGTGCCAGGCCACGGCCACGACGCTCGATGAGCGTCCCTTGAGGCGAGCGAGCTCGTTGCCGGTGTCTGCGTCCCACAGGCGCACCGTCCCGTCGTCTCCCGCGCTCGCCAGGCGCCTGCCGTCGGGGTGCCAGGCCACGGCCACGATGCTCGATGAGCCTCCCTTGAGGCGAGCGAGCTCGTTCCCGGTGTCCGCGTCCCACAGGCGCACGGTGTCGTCTCCGGCGCTCGCCAGGCGCCTGCCGTCGGGGTGCCAGGCCACGGCCATGACCCAACTCGAATGTCCCTCGATGCGAGCGAGCTCGTTGCCGCTGTCCGCGTCCCAGAGGCGCACTGTCCTGTCGTGTCCGGCGCTCGCGAGGCGCTTGCCGCCGGGGTGCCAGGCCACGGCCATGACCCAATCCGAATGTCCCTTGAGGCGAGCGAGCTCGTCGCCAGTGTCCGCGTCCCACAGGCGCACCGTCCTGTCGCGTCCCGCGCTCGCGAGGCGCTTGCCGCTGGGGTGCCAGGCCACGGCCATGACCCACTCCGAATGTCCCTTGAGGCGAGCGAGCTCGTTGCCGGTGTCCGCGTCCCAGAGGCGCACTGTCGAGTCGTCGCCGGCGCTCGCGAGGCGCTTGCCGCCGGGGTGCCACGCCACGGCCCTGACCGAATCCGAATGTCCCTCGATGCGAGCGAGCTCGTTACCGGTGTCCGCGTCCCAGAGGCGCACTGTCCTGTCGTCTCCGGCGCTCGCCAGGCGCTTGCCGTCGGGGTGCCAGGCCATGGCGCTGGCCCCGCGTAGATGTCCCTTGAGGCGAGCGAGCTCCTTTCCGGTGCCTGGGTCCCACAGACGCACCGTCCCGTCGTGTCCGGCGCTCGCGAGGCGCTTGCCGCCGGGGTGCCAGGCCACGGCCATGACCCACTCCGAATGTCCCTTGAGGCGAGCGAGCTCGTTGCCGGTGTCCGCGTCCCAGAGGCGCACTGTCGAGTCGTCGCCGGCGCTCGCCAGGCACCTGCCGTCGGGATGCCAGGCCACGGCCCTGACCGAATCCGAATGTCCGTCGATGCGAGCGAGCTCCTTTCCGGTGTCCGCGTTCCACAGACGCACCGTCCTGTCGTGTCCGGCGCTCGCCAGGCGCTTGCCATCGGGGTGCCAGGCCACGGCCATAACCCACTCCGAATGTCCCTTGAGGCAAGCGAGCTCCTTTCCGGTGCTCGCGTCCCAGAGGCGGACCGTCCCGTCGTACTCGGCGCTCGCCAGGCACTTGCCATCGGGGCGCCAGGCCACGGCCCAGACGCGATGCGAATGTCCCTTGAGGCGAGCGAGCTCCTTTCCGGTGCTCGCGTCCCAGAGGCGCACTGTCCTGTCGTGTCCGGCGCTCGCCAGGCGCGTGCCATCCGGGTGCCAGGCCACGGCCATGACCCGATCCGAGTGTCCCTCGATGCGCGCGAGCTCCTTTCCGGTGCTCGGGTCCCAGAGGCACACCGTGCTGTCTCCGACGCTCGCCAGACGCTTGCCGTCAGGCGCCCAGGCAATCGCGTTGATGGGGCTGGTGTGTCCCGAGACAAGCTCCGTCTGCACCTGCGGCGGTATCGGGGCAAGGGGGCGCGCGCGCGCGAGGAGCCCGCCCCTTCCCGCAGCCATCCACGCGCTCACGTCGGCGCCGTCGGCCCGCGCGCCTCGCCAGAGGCACCCTGTCCAGGTCGACTGCCGGAAGACCGCGCCCATGAGCTCCGCCGCCTCAACCTCGGCACCGTTTGCCTCGGCCTGGGTGAAGTCTGCGCGATGCGCGATAACGCGGCGGAGGAGCGCTCGGTCGAGCTTCGCTCCCGACAGTGTGGCTCCGCTCAGCACGGCGCCCGTCAGATCCGCTCCCGAGAGATCGGCGCCCGCGAGGTTCGCGTCCTCCAGGTTCGCACCGGCGAGGCGCGCCCCGCGAAGATCCTCGCCGGCGAGCTGCGCCCCACGAAGGTCCGCGCCGCCCGGGATCCAGTCCGCCGTATCGTCTGCCCATCGAGAGAGGCCGAGCAGCAGCCGCAGGGCGTTCTCGGCGGCCTCACGGGGTCGCCGCACCGGCCGCCGATCCTCCGCCAGGAACGACTGAACCGCGCGGACCGCGAGAGCGCGCTTCGGCTCGCCGTCCGTCCTCAGGATCTCGCCCACGAACGCCGCCACCTCCTGCGTGATCGGCCTTGTCCGGAGCGCCTCCTCCGGCCGCTCAGGCAGCGTCGCGACCAGCGCGCGGGCGAGGAAGTACTCGAGGAACGACTTGTGCGCGAAGCGATACCCGTCCTCGCCCTCGTGGACGAAGAACGCTCCGCCCTGGATCTCCAGGAACGCCGCGCCTGGCGGCATGCCTTCGGGCAGGAGCGGGAAGAGGCGAGCGCGGACGGAGCTTTGGAGCTCCTGCCACGTGCAGGTCGCCTTTCCAGACCGCCAGAGCTGCTCGGCCAGCGCCTCTGCGAACTCCTTCTTCTGCTCGTCCGTGAAGCACTCCGGGTCGTCCTTTCGCGTGTTGGCGAGCCATCGCTTCAGGTACGCCTCGTAGAGGTCCGCCCGGCCGACCTTCGCCCCGGAAGACAGGTCGTCCTGCGTCGCCAGCACCATCCCGAGCAGCAGCGGCCGGTGCACCAGATCTTTGAGGTCGTAGATCCGGGCGATGCGCGAGAGCGCCGCCGCGGCGCCGCCCTCTCCGCGGATCTGCCGCACGAGATCACGCACCTGATCGTCGGTGAACGGCTGGAGCACGACGCGCAGGATCCCCGCCGGCGCGCCGAGCGCCTGCGACAGCGCGCTCTCGGTCGTCGTCGCTAGGTGCGCCTGGCTGGGAAAGTAGTTGTCCCGCGAGGAGACGACCACCTTTCCTCCACCCGCCGCGATCTCGAGCAGCCCGGAGAGCCGGCCTGCGAGCTCCGTGGCCTCGAGGCGCGTCGCCATCTCGTCGAAGCCATCGAAGCAGGGCACGATCAGGCGATGCCGGATGAGGAGGCGCAGGGCGGCGCGGTTCTCGGGAGCGTGATCAAGCCGGGCTGCCTGGAGCAGGAGCTGCTCCGCGCTCACCGACAGGGACGCGCCGGCGAGGTTCACGAGCAGCGGCAGCGGCGTCGCCCCGGATTCCCAGCGCCTGTCAGCCCACACGGCGAGCGCCGTCGATTTCCCCAGCCCGAACTCGCCGAGGACGAGGACCGTTGGCTCGCCCGACGACAGCCATGCGTCGAGGGCGCCGAGCATGGGTGTGGGCTCCCCGCCGTCGACACGGGCGTTGGGCTCCACGAACCTGCCGTCGACCTCGCGCAGCCGCTGGTCGCGGAGCGCCGCGATTACGGCGCGCGCACCGCCAAAGCGGGGCAAGAGGCCCGCGATCCGGTCCCGCCGCGCGGCCGGCGGGATCTCGTCGCATGCAGCGCCCGCAAGCCCGGTCTCGGCGAGCGCGGCGAGCAGTCCTTCCGAGCGATCACCGATGGATCCCTCGCCACCGTCGGTCCACAGGACCCACCCCTCGTCTCGGGACGATGCGATCAGAATGGCGGGCGGAACGCTCTGGCTCTCGGACGAGACAGCGACGGTCGCGATACGCTTTCTCCCCTCCGCCGTCGCGAGCAGGCGAAGGTCCTCTGCCGCGTTGATCTGGTGCTCAGAGAATCGCGTGACGTGCCCGTGCTCGTCCAGCTCCTCGACGGGCCGCCGCGCTTCAGCGTCTGCCGCCGCCGCGCGCCGGAGGCGATCCGTGATGACCTCGATTAGGTCAGCGGGACGCTTCTGAAACGCGAGGGTCCACCCCCGACCCCTCCTCGTCCCGAGCGCCGCTGGATCCAGCGCTCCCGGCAATACCACCCGCACCTCTGGCGCCGGCCTCTCGTCCTGCCTGCTCTCGTCGACCTCGCGCGGCCCGCGCACCGCCTGCGCCACGGCCCCGAGCGCCGCCGCGCCGTCGCTCGTCCACTCGCCGGTCCCCCGCGTCGCGTCCACCGCCTTCCGGAGCCGCGCCTCGACCTCGGCGAACCCGGCCTCCCGCGCCTCCCGCTGCGCCATCCACCCGAACACCACGTCGGCGGCCGCGCCGGCCATCGCCGCCCGCAGCGCCGCGAGCGGCAGCACCTCCGCCGGGACCACCACCTCGCGCATGAACTGGCGTAGCTGTTCGACGCTCGTCACCTTGTCGAGCTCGCCGTACAGCCGCCTGAGCCGCCTCCCCCGCGCCGCGGCCCCGGAGAGCCCACCCGCGTTCAGAAGCACGTCGCGCGCATGATCGAGCCGCGCGACGACCGCCTCCAGCGCGTCGTCGTCATCCCGCGCGAGCAGCTCCCGCGCCTCATCGAGCCACCGCGCGTACGCCTCCCCGGCCGGGTGCACGCGGTACACGAGCGTCGCCTCGGCGACCGGCACCACCGGCCTCGGCGCCTCGTACCGCGTCGACCTTCCGGCCCGCTCGTACCCGAGGTCGACGTCGGCGACGATCACCCCTTCGTCGCCCGGCCCGAGGTATCCGGCGCGATCCGGGAACCGCTGAAGGTCGTGCGCCTGCCCCTCGTCGACGTACACCGACGTGCCGCCGCCTTCGGCGCCGTCGCAATAGAGTACCGGCCGCCCGTACCGGCGCGCCTCCTCCCACGCCTTGCCGGCGAACTCCGGCAGCGTGTGGTGCGGCGTAAGGCTCGGCACGGCGAGGAATCGACACGCCCCGAGGCGCTCGGCCACGAGCTTCCGGTGCGGTTCGCCTTCTCGAAACAGGAAGTCGAGACAGACCAGCACGCCCATGGGCCCCGGGAGGCCGTCCGGCATCTCGACGGGCGTCCAGGCCGCGCCAGGTCGCATCGAGCTCCGCTCCGGGATCGCTGGGCTCAGCTTCGCCTGCAGGCCGAGCAGCCTGCCGCCGTGGAGCACCGGACATACCGACTGCCCGACCGTGGGGAGCACTGCCGCACCGAGCCGCTCGTACACCCCGGATCGCCGCGCTGCCCGGTCGACCGTGTGCGTCCCGGCCACGACGACTATGTCGCCCGCGGCCTCGGCGACGCCCTCGAGGATCTCCCACGGGACGCTGTACTCGGGGAGCACCGCGATCCTCGCGCCGTACTCGCGGCACGCGGCGAGCACCGCCCTCACCCGCGCGAGGAGCTGCGCGTCGTACGCCTCCCGGATGCGCCGCCGGAGCGCGTCGAGCTTCGGCTTGATCGCCTCCGGCACCTCGCCCCGCGACGGCACGAGCGAGTCCGACGCCACCCTGGGATCGAACAGCGGATCCTCGAGCGGCGATCGCCGATCCACGACGATCGCCGGATGATAGGCGAGCTGCACGACAGCAACCCGCGTGTACGTCGACCTCTCTGCCGCCTTCTGCACTCGTTCGCTCCCCGCTGCCCGGCGCGTCCGTTTTTATCATCGCTCCGGCGGAGCCATCCCGTCACCGGTGTCTGGTGACAGTGCCCCGGCCCCGGCGGAAGATCGGCCGCCGCAGCCGCGGCGCCCCCAGCGCGAGCGCGGCCCCGCAGGCGAGCGCGATCCCCTGCAGGTAAAACCGCGGCAGCGCCACCACCGCTTCCAGGTGGTGCTTGCCGGGCCCGACGCGCACCGCGAAGAAGCCCGGGGCGACGCGCCTCGTGGCCAGCTCGGCGCCGTCGTCCCGCACGCGCCAGCCGCTGTACGCCGTGGCGCGGAAGACCACGTCGACCGGCGCCTCCGCGTCGACGATCGCCTCGTACGCGCCCGGCTCGCGCGGCGCCTCGCGCACGCTGGCGCGGGCCGCGTCGCAGCCGTCGTCGGCCACGGCCACGCGGTCCAGCGGGCCGCGGGCCGCCTCCAGCGCCACGAGCTCACCAGGCGTGTCGAGCACGGTGCGCGGCTGCTTCAGGTGCTCGAAGAGCGCCGCGAGCAGATCGGCGTCCCGGCCGCGCCACACCTCGCGCACGCACCCGAGCCCCACGTAGTCCGTGCCGCCCACCCGCCGAGACAGCTCGACCTCGCCGCGCCTGTCCACGAGCGCCCACGCCTCGGGCGGCCCCGGCCGCTGCCTGGTCAGGTGGATGAGCGTGCGGATGCCGAGCGCCTCCGCGCGCGCGGCGCTCCCGGGGCGCTCGGGCGCCACCTTGAGGAAGGCCGCCGCGTGAACGCCCACATGCGAGCCTGCGCCGGTCGAGACGGCCATCGGGACCGCGCGGCGGAGATCGGCGGCCTGCATCATGGAGCAGATCGCGAACTCGTCCTCGACGGCGTAGCTCGCGCGGCCGTGCGGCGCCTCGGCGAGCCAGCGGGCGATGAGATCGGGGTCGAAGCCCTCGGCGGGCGGCGGGCAGCTGCGCGACGCGACGAGCGCGGCCTGGTTCTCTGCAAGGACGTGGAGATCGGCCGCGCGGGCGGGGATCTCGAGGGCCGCGACGAGCGCGAGCGCGGCCGGCAGGAGTCCGGCGAGCGCGGCCGGCAGGAGCCTGGCGAGCGCGGGGCGCGAGCGGCGCGCGCCCCTCACTGCCAGCGCGGCGCCGATGCGCGCGAGCGCCGCGGCCGCGAGGTCGAGCGCGCTGAGGATGGCCGCGGCCGCGACGAGCGGCAGGAGGGCGAGGGCGCGCATCGGCTGGAACAGCGAGAGCAGCGAGCGGCCGAGCGGGCCTGCGCCGGCGATCCAGGCGCCGCTCATCGAGAGGAGCAGCGCGAGCGCCGACGCCGCGAGGACGGCCCGGGACGCCGGGGCGCGGAGGCGCGTCGCGTGCAGGAAGCAGGCGGCGATCCACGCGGAGCCGATCACCGGGGCGTGCGCGTGGTCGAGCAGGTCGCCGTCGAGCATCCACGGCAGCACGCGCTCGGGCCCGAAGCCGATGTGCCGCCAGCCGAGGCCGGGAGGCCAGCCGAAGGGCGCGGCCATCGACGCGATGCCGGGGCCGTAGAGCGCGGCCGCGACAAGGCCACCGCCGGCGATCGAGCGGAGCACGCGCGCGCACAGCCGTCGATCCCACGCGGCGATCGCGGCCGCGCCCAGGACGGCGGCGCTCACCGTGAAGACCTGCGGGTGCGTCGCCGCGCAGGCGGCGGCGAGCGCCGGTCCGAGCTCGAAGCGGGCGGGGCGGATCACCGCGGCGGCCCACGCGATGACGAGTGGGATGACCAGGATCTGCGAGAGCAGCCCGAGGAGGAAGAACGACGGCCACCCGCCGGCGAACTGCACGTACGGCGCGACCCACGCGAGCGCCACCGCGCCGGCGGCGGCCGACGCGGGCCGCGCGCCGACCGCGCGGGCCGCGGCGAGGACGACCAGCGGGGCCCCGACGAAGGCGGCGAAGCCGAGCCCCTTCACCGCGACCACCGGCGCGACGCCGAGGCGGATCAACGCCGCCACGAGCAGCCAGCCGACCGGCGGGTAGTGCAGCGCCATCGGGAAGCCGCCGTTGTTCGTGGCGATCCACCCGTGCGGCAGGCCGCTCGTCGCGATGTCGTGGGCGATGGCGAGGTGCGAGATCGTGTCCATCGCCAGCGCGGCGCCGCGCCCGGCGAGCGCGGGTGCGTCGCGCAGCGCGGGCAGGAGCGCCACCGCCACCGCCGTGGCGGCGGCGAGCCAGGCGAGGCGCGGCGCGGGCGCCGACGCGACGGGTACGGCCGGCACGGGCGCGACGGGTACGGCCGGCGCGGGCGCGACGGGTACGGCCGGCGCGGGCGCGGTGGGGCCGGCGGCCGCGCCGGCGCGGAGCTCGGCCAGCCGGAGGACGAGGACGCCGAGCGCGAGCAGGAGGTAGAGCATCAACGGAGCTCGCCGTCGCCCGGGTCAGCCCGGGGCGCGTTGCCAGGTGCCGAGGAGCGACCAGCCGGTGAGCGTGCGCCGCACCGACACGAGCCGCATCCGCTCCCCGACGTCGAGCGCCGCCAGGCTGCGCTCGTCGAACTTGCTCGGGTGGATGTGCTTGCGCGAGAAGCCGTCGCAGCGCGCGATCCACTCGAGCACCGTGGCCTCGATGAGCGGCAGCGTCGACAGGCGGCCGTAGTTCGGGGTCGTGAGCAGCAGCGCGCCGCCCGGCGCGAGGCGCGCCGAGAGCCCGCGCGCCCAGCGCGACGGATCGAGGGTGTGCTCGACGACCTCCTTCGCGAGCACGACGTCGAACGGGCCGTCGAACCCGCCGCCCGTCGGGAGCTCGTACGGGCCCGGACAGACGGCGAAGCGCCCCGCGCGCGCCGGGTAGAGGCGCCGGCACGCCTCGATGGCGCGCGCGTCGAGATCGCAGCCGTAGAGCTCCGTCGCGGCCGGCGCGCCGGGGATCTCCCCTTCGAGGCCGCAGCCGACGAGGAGCACGCGCGGGCGTGGGCCGCGCGCGGCGATGGCGCGGGCGAGGGGGCGGGTGAGCGCGCCGTGGTAGAGCGACCACGGGAACCGCTCGCGGCGGCGGTGGTTCGAGAAGTAGTCCCCGGGCGGCGCCGCCGTTTCAGCCATCGGGCCCCGCCTGCGCCACGAGCAGGTACTCGGCGGCCGCGTCGCCGCCCGGGGCGAGGCGCCCGAGCGCGTTGACCACGGCGCGCGCCACGTCGACGGTGAGCGGGCGGAGCGCTGGCATGGCGATCCAGCGGCCGGTGAGCTTGCGCATCACGTAGCCGAGCAAGCTCGGGTACAGCATGAAGTCGAACGCCCACGAGGTCGGCCGGCCCGCGATGGGGCGCGTCTCCACGAGGTCGAAGCCCGCGCGCGCGAGGTGATCGCGCCAGCCCGCCTCGTCGTAGAGGTGGACGTGCGAGAACACCCGGTCGAGCGCGTCGCCGTACGCGCGCGAGAGGCCGACCAGGCCCACGGAGCGGAGCGCCTCGGGCAGGGCGAGCTGGTACGTCCAGTCGGGCGTGGGCACGATGAGCACGAACCGCGCCCCGGGCTTGAGCGCGCGCCGGATGTTCACGAGGGCGCCGTGGAGATCGGGCACGTGCTCGAGGCTGCAGTTGGCGATGGCGCTGCCGAAGAACCCCTCGGGCAGGTGGACGTTGACGATGTTGCCGCAGATGAGCGTGCGGTACGACGCGGTCCGCTGCGCGCGCTGCACCTCGGTCGGGTTGATGTCGATGCCCCACGCCTGCTTGTCCGGGTAGGCCAGGCGCGCGAACAGGCCGTCGCCGCAGCCGACGTCGAGCAGCGGCTCCGGCAGATCGAGCTCGCGCACGGCGCGCAGCCGCACGCACTCGCGGATGGCGAGCGCCGCCGGCGCGAAGGCGTAGTAGGCAGAGAAGTCGTCCGCGTCGAGCGGCCACTCTCGGTCCATGGGAGCGCTCATCACAAGTCGAGGCGCAAGGAGCACCGGTACGCGCGGACCGCATCGGTCGGGTGCGGCTCCTCGGGGGACTCGACGATGGCCTTGAGCGCTCCGGGATCGAGGTGCGGCAGGGGCATGCGCCGCATCCTACCATCGGACACCGCCGGCACCGGCACGCCGGTCGCCATCAAGACGCCGACGAGCTGCCTGGTTGGGTGGCGTACGGCCGCCTTGCAGCGAAGAACGCGCGTCGATAGCCTGGCACGCATGTGGTTGCGTGTGATGGCGGCGATGTCGATGGCCGGCTGTGCGTCGAGCGGGCAGACATACGCGTACGTCATCGAGTCGACCGACGCCGGCCTCGTCGTGGAGGCCAAAGGGATCTTCTTCGCCACCTAGAAGGACACGATAGCCAAGGCGCACGAGAGAGCCGGCGAGGCCTGTCCGGAGGGCTATACCGTGCTGTCGTCCAACGAGGGAACGGGCATGAGGACGGAGCGCGGCATCGTATTCCGGCTCCGCTTCCGGTGCGGTCGGGAACCGGTCGCGCGATCCGTTGACCCTCCCTGGTTCTGCGGCCGACAGTCTCAGGAGTGCTTCTCTTCGAGCGACGAGTGCCAGCTGAGCCTCCGCGAGCGGTGCGAATCCCTACCACTCGACTGCCACGACTCGTGCGCATCGCAGGACGTCGCGGTGTGCTACGACGTGAGCGACCTCAGCAGCGGCGTTCGGGTAGCCACGCGGTGCAGCAGCGACCAGGGCATCTGCGAGCGCCGAAGGTTCGACGAGTTCAATCACGGAGCGGTGCTTGCCCGGGTGAGCGAGTGCATGGAGCGCCGCTGATCCGTCGACCCAGCCGGCGCCCAGCCGGCGCGAATGCCATCGCAGCCGGTCCCGTGACGCGGTGCTCTTGCGACCTGCTCGGCGGTGGCGCCGGGCTGGCCGGCGCGCCGCCCGCGCGACCCACGGCGGCCTCGGGCCACGGGTCGAAGCGCCTCGACGACGCGCTGCGCCGGGTGTTACCGAACGTAACGCGAGCGCATCGAAGCGTTACCGAAGGTAACGCCACGTGGTCGAACGGCGCGCCCCGGGCGTCCTCCCGGCGATGAACCGAGTAGTATACCGAGTCCTCGTGTGACACACTCGGTGGCGCGTGTGAGGGACATGGCATCAGCCCGCGCTCTCCCGCGCGCCTCCGGACATCGACGGTGGGCAGCGCGGCCCTCCTGATGAGCTCTTCGATCGATCGGGGCTCGAGCCGGGCGACGCTGCGCGCACGAGCGAACCGGCGCGCTATCGGCTGAAATCAAAAAATTCGAAAGTTCGAATGCGCTGAAGGAGCTGCTGGTCGGCGGGGGCGGTGCGCCGAGGGGCAATTCGAACGATCGCGAACACAGCAATCTTTCGAGCGTCGAGGACCATGCGAAGAATACTTTGTGCGCTTCTGTTTTTGGCTGTCACCGGCTGCGGCGATGACACGGACACCACGACATCGAGCAGCACGTCCAGCTCGACGTCCAGCTCGAGCAGCGCGGCGGCGAGCTCCGGCGGGGGTGATGCCTCCGGCGGCGGCGGCGGCGGCGGGGGCGGGGGCGACACCGGCGGCGGCGGCGCTGGCGCCACCGGCGGCGGCGGGGCCACGGGCGGCGGCGGCGACGGCGGCGGTGGTGGCGCCGGCGGCGCGGCGGAGGCGCACTGGGTCGGGACGTGGACGACCGGCCCGCAGCTGACCGAGCCCGGCAACAACCCGCCCGCGCCGCCGGGCCTGGCCAACAACACGCTGCGCCAGGTGATCTATACGTCGATCGGCGGCAAGGGCGTGCGGCTGCTGCTCTCGAACGAGTACGGCGACGGGCCGGTGACCATGGAGTCGGTCCACATCGCGGAGTCGACGACCGCTGACGGCATCAACGTGGCCACCGACCATGCCCTGAAGTTCGCGGGGGCCGATGCGGTGACCATCGCGGTGGGCAAGACGGTCTTCTCCGATCCGATCGAGTACACAATCAAGCCCAACACCAAGATGGCGGTGACCATCAAGTTCGGCGCCGTGCCGGCCGGGATCAACGGGCACCCCGGCTCGCGGACCAACTCGTATATCCAGACCGGCAACGGGGTCTCGGCGGCGAACCTGACCTCCCCTGTGTCCACCCCGCACTGGTACTACATCACGGGCCTCGACGTCGACGCGGCTCCCGAGGCGGCAGCGGTCGTCATCCTGGGGGATTCGATCACCGATGGCCGCGGCTCGGACACGGACGGGAACACCCGCTGGCCGGACTTCCTGTCTCGCCGGCTGCGGTCCAATCAGGGGACCCAGCAGGTCGCCGTGCTGAACGTCGGCATCGGCGGGGGCAACGTGCTCACCGGCGGGCTCGGGCCGACGGCCAAGGCCCGCTTCCAGCGTGACGTCCTGGACCAGCGCGGCGCGAAATGGCTGATCACGTTCATCGGCGTGAACGACATCGGCACCGACAGCCAGCCGCCCGTCGCCGAGAACCTGATCGCGGCCTATGGCGAGTTCATCACCAAGGCGAAGGAGAAAGGGATGCTCGTTTATGGAGCGCCCATCACGCCGCTCGGCACCGGGTACTTCACCGCGGCCCGCGAGACCACCCGCCAGACGGTCAACACCTGGATCCGCATGAGCGGCAAGTTCGACAAGGTCATCGATTTCGAGCCGGCGGTCGTCGACCCCAGCGATCCCACCAAGCTGAAGGCTGACCTCGACTACCAGGATGACGGGCTGCACTTCAACCCGACCGGCCTGGAAGCGCTGGCGAACGCCATCGACCTCTTGCTGTTCGTCCCCCAGCCCAAGTAGAGCGGAGGCCGCTCGTGGGGGGCCCGGTCGGGCGCGCGGAGCTCCGAGCTACCGCGCGCCCGGCGAAGACCCCTCGCTCCCCTGGCGGAGAATGCGCCTCGGTCCTCGCATGGCGCTGCAATCGGTAACCTGGACAACGGAGCCGTCAACGTTGACGCGTTGCGCTATGCGTCCTCGCGTATTCAGCCGCAACGGTCCTGAGTAGCCTTGTCCCATGCGCGGGCTCGAGGTGGCGCCGTGAGCCGGATCCTGCTGGTCGAGGACGAGGTCGTCATCCGGACGGAGCTCCGGCGGCTGCTCGTCCGTCACGGGCACGACGTCATCGAGGCGGGGTCGGTCGAGGACGCCTCGGCGGATCACGATCTGCGCGCGTTCGATCTGGTGCTGGCCGACGTGCGCCTGCCGGGCGCGCCGGGCACCGCGCTCGTCGGGCAGTGCGGCGGCGCGCCGGTCGTGCTCATGACGAGCTACGCCACGGTGAAGGCGGCCGTGGACGCCGTGAAGCGCGGCGCTGCGGATTACCTGTCGAAGCCGTTCGATCATGCCGAGCTCGTCGCCCTCCTCGACCATCACCTCCCCGGCGCGCGGCCTGCGCGGAGCGCGCTGCCCGACGTCGCGCCAGGCGCCTCGGTGCCAGCGCCGCCCGTGCCGCCCGTGCCGCCTACATCTGAAGACGACGAGCTCGAGGGCATGGTCGGCGGCTCTGCGGCCATGCGCGAGGTGTTCGCGCGGGTGCGCAAGGTCGCCCCGAGCGAGGCGACGCTGCTTGTCCTCGGCGAGAGCGGCACGGGCAAGGAGACGCTCGCCCGCGCCGTGCACCGGCTGAGCCCGCGCCGGCAGCTGGCGTTCGTCCCGGTCCACTGCGCGGCCATCCCCGAGGGGCAGATCGAGGGGGAGCTCTTCGGCTACGAGCGCGGCGCCGTCCCCGGCGCGATCGCGGCGCGCGCGGGGCTCTGCGAGGCCGCGGAGGGCGGGACGCTGCTGCTCGACGAGATCGCCGAGCTGCCGCCCAAAGTCCAGGCGCGGCTCCTCCGCTTCCTCCAGACGGGCGAGGTGCGGCGCGTGGGCGCGACCCGCGCCCGGCGCGTCGACGTGCGCCTCATCGCGGCGACGCGCCGAGATCTCGTGGCGATGGTGCGCGACGGATCGTTCATGAGCGACCTCTACTTCCGGCTGCGGGTCCTCGAGATCCGCCTCCCGCCGCTGCGCGAGCGGCCGGGCGATGCGGTGCGCCTCGCGGAGTCGCTGCTCCGGCGGCGCGCGTGGGCGATGGGCCGCGCGCCGTTCACGCTGACGCCGGAGGCGCGCGCCGCCATCGCCGCGGCCCCCTGGCCGGGCAACATCCGCGAGCTCGAGAACGCCGTTCACCGCGCGATGGTGCTCGCCGATGCGAGCGAGATCGGGCTGGAGCTGCTCGGGCTCGACGCGCCCCCTCAACCGCCTTCGCCCGCGCCTGCCGCGGACGCGCACGAGGGAGAGCCCCCGTCCGACTCTCTCGAGGGCTATTTCCGCCGCTTCGTCCTCGAGCACCAGCACGAGCTGACGGAGACCGAGATCGCCCGCCGCCTCGGCATCAGCCGCAAGGCGCTGTGGGAGCGGCGGCAGCGGCTCGGGATCCCCCGGCCGCGCTCCTGAGCCTCCGTCGACGGCGGCGCGCCCTCGTCAATTTTGGTTGACTCGCTGAATGTGAACGTTCACAATTGTCTCAGGCACGCTCGGGCAGGGCGGTGACCTGACAACGCCTCCCCTGGGTTTGCATTTTCGCGGAAAATTGAACGGGGAGGCAGGGAGACGGGGAGATCGGTGGAATTTTACTCCCCGTCTCCCTGCCTCCCTGTGAATTTACCCGAGAAGTTCGGGCGAATGCTTCTGGACGGCGACCGCGCGACCACGCCCGGTCGTCGCGATCGAGGAGCAGCGTCGCCTCGACGCGTTCGTTTTTCTTTTTCTGACAGCCGCGCGCTCTCGCTGACACCTCTTAACAGGCCATCACCATGCACCTTCCTTCCCGAACTACCAACACCCGCTCTTTCAACCGACGCGCAGGCGGTACGGCGTCTGCTGTCTGTCTCCTCGCTCTCGTCGCAAGTTGTAGCGGGGAGTCGCAGGTGGGCGACGGTGATGGCGGCGGCGGCGCCACGGGCGCGACGACCGGCCCTGGAGCGGGCGTTTCGAGCAGCAGCAGCTCGGGCGGGAGCAACGGGCAAACGACGAGCGGCGGTTCGACGAGCGCCAGCGGAAGCTCCGCCGCGTCCGGGGGCGCTGACCCCGGCACCGGCGGCGGCGACGGCGGCGACGGCGGCGACGGCGGCGGCGCCCCCGCCGTCTGCCCCGAGACCTACTCCAATCCTCTCATCTGGCAAGACCTCCCCGATCTGGAGGTCATTCGCGTGGACGACACGTACTACTACACGGCGTCCACCTTCCACCATGCGCCTGGAGCGCCCCTGCTCCGCTCCTACGATCTCGTTCACTGGGAATACGTCTCCCACTCCGTTCCCCTGCTGGACGTCGACCCGTCGTACGACCTGAGCGGGGGTCGATCCTATGTGAACGGCATCTGGGCTTCGACGCTCCAGTACCGGAAGAGCAACAAGACCTTCTACTGGATGGGCTGCATGCACAACAAGGGCGGCGGCTGGGTCTTCACCGCCAAGTCCCCCGAAGGTCCGTGGGAGAAGCACAAGGGCGGCTGCTACTACGACATGGGGCTGTTGATCGACGACGACGACACCATGTACGTGGCTTCCGGAAACAACACGATCAGCGTGGCGCAGCTGAGCGCAGACGGCTTCAGCCAGGTCAAGAGTCAGACGGTGTTCCAGACGCCGGGCAACCTCTCCGGACCGCTGGAGGGCTCTCGCATGATCAAGAAGGACGGGGACTACTACATCTTCACCACGCAGTACGCGAACGGTGAGTATGTGCTGCGCTCGACGAGCGGGCCCTTTGGTCCCTACGAGCTGCGGCCCTTCGCGGTCAAGCTGCCCTACTCCGGCGCTCCGGGCTCCGGCGGCTCCCCGCACCAGGGCGGCGTCGTCCAGACGCAGAACGGCGACTGGTACTACCTCGGGTTCAACGACTCGTACCCGGCGGGCCGCATCCCGGTGATGGCCCCGATGACCTGGAAAGACGGCTGGCCCTCGCTCACCCTGGTGGACGGCAAATGGGGAGGTTCGTACCCCTTCCCGGACCTGCCTTGCGGATCGAATCGCGTGAAGCCGCCTGTGACCAAGGACACCTTCGCGGGGGCGACCCTGCGCCCCGAGTGGGAGTGGAACCACAACCCCGACAGCACCAAGTGGTCCTCGGGGGCTGGGCTGACCCTGCAGACGGCGACGGTGACCGACGATCTGTACGCCGCTCGAAACACGCTGACGCGCCGTATCGAAGGACCCGTCTCGATCGCGACGATCGAGCTCGACTATAGCAAGATGCAGAACGGCGACGTCGCCGGCCTCGCTGCCCTGCGCGACATGTCGGCGTGGATCGGTGTCAAGAAGACCGGCGCGGCGACGCGCGTCGTGATGACCAATGGGGTCAACATGAACACCTCCTGGGCCACGACGGGCAAGGGCACCGAGGTGGCCGGCGCCGACGTGTCCGGCGGCAAGATCTGGCTGCGCGTGGAGGCCAACGTCCGCTCGGACAACGGCGGCGCGCAAGCGCGCTTCTCCTACAGCACGGACGGCGCCAAGTTCACCAACCTGGGCAACACGCTCGGCATGAACAAGAACTGGCAGTACTTCCTCGGTTACCGGTTCGGCATCTTCAACTACGCCACGCAGTCCCTGGGCGGCTCGGTGAACGTCGCGTCCTTCGAGGTAACCAAGCCGTAAGATGCGAGCCGGCCACCCGCTTCGGATACGGGCCCATCTCGACGTTTTCGGTGCTCAGCGCACCAGAGTGCGCTTCCGCGCCGAAAACGCCGATCTGGACCCGTCTCCTGTGCGGGTGACCGCCTCGCTGCGACGCGTGTACCAGGGACGGGTGGGAATCGCTCTAGTTCTTCGTCGGCGCGGGCGCGCCGCTCTGGATCCACTGGCGGAGGGTCGCGAGCTCAGCGCTCGTCACGCTCGGCTTGCCGTCCGCGGCCTGCGGCATGACGCCCGTCTGGCAGGTGCCGCCGGCGGAAGGCCTGCATCCGGCGCTCCCGGCCGTCCCTGCGACCTTGAGGTAGAGCCAGCTCTGGTCCGGGTTCCCCGGGACGATGAGCTTGAACTGCCCACCGCCCTTGGCGGTCTTGTTGACGAGACCCGCGACGATGTCCGTCGAGCTGATGTCGCCGCCGAGCGACAGGCCTGCTGCGGGACCGGTCGACGGCGCAGCGTGGCAACCGCTGCACTTGTGGATCGCGCTCTCGAAGATCGGACGGATGGTCTCGTGGAACACGCCGGACTCCTCGGGCAGGGGATTCCCCGGATCCGGATCCGGATTCAGGTCAGGATTGATGACCTGAGCGATCGCGTCCATCTCGTAGCACTGGGCGGCCACCGCGTCCTTCAGCTTCTGGTCGGTGGGCGACATGCCCTTGGCGACACGGTACTTCTCCCAGACGTTGTCGATCCAGCCGTGCAGCTTCCAGAACATGTAGTTGTCGATGTTCGTGAACTGGTTGCCGAGGCCGTGATCGGTGTTCTGGGGGCGCACCCACTTGAAGTGGAGATCGCCGTGAAGGCCGCTGGCCTGCTGGTTGCTGCCGGGGATGGCCTGGCCGGCGAAACACTGGAGCCACATACCGAGCGCGCCCTCGTCCGGGAAGCGGCTCAGGTTCTCCGGCTTGTCGATCTCGTCGCCGATCTTCGCGTTGGCGAGCGTCGTGGCGCTCCAGGCCCTGAAGTCCGATCTCCACTGCTGGGGCACCTCCTCCGCGGTCGTGGGGAACTTCTTGAAGCCCTCGAACTGCTCCGAGTGCTTCGGCCAGAGCTGCTTCAGCGACTGGATCATGTGCCGGTGCATGGCGAGGAACTGGAAGCCGTCGCCCGTCGTCTTGCACTCCTGGTCCGCCGGGACCGGGACCGCCGATTTGCAGATATTGACCCTGCTCATGCCCATGCCGGTATTGCAGCGCCGGATGCTATGCCACTCGAAGTGGGCGGCTTGCCATTCGTTCTCCTCCATCCAGGCGATGACTTCCGGCTGGACCGTGAGATCGATCTGGTTGTTCTTCACGAACTCCGCCGAGCCGTCCTTCATCGTCGCGTCGCTGGGATGGGGATCGTAACCGTCCACGCAATGATCCTTCGGATGCGTGTCGCCCGTCCCGCTCGAGCCGCCGGTGCCACCGGCGGGATCTCCGGTCGACGAGGAGGAGCCCGTGGTCGCAGCAGCGGTGGAGGCGTCGCCCGCGCCGGCGCCGCTGGTGCTGGGGCCGGCGTTGGTGCCGGTCAACGAGGAGGTCGTGGTGGAGGTCGACGACACGCCGCCGCCTGCTCCACCAGAGCCCCCGACGTCGGGATCGTCGCCGCTACAGGCGCCCAGCAGCAAGGCCGCAGCGCACGAGAGGAAACCGAACGTGCGTTGAGACATCTTGCCCAATGACACGGTGGACGGACCTGCCTGATCGTTGATTCGCATGGTGCTCCTCGTTACCGCTGGATGCCGGACCGCTGGGTGCCGGATGCATGCTTCCGCGCAGCCGCTGAGCTAGACGCCAGAGGGAGCATCGGCAGACCGCCGGTGTCATTTGCGTAGCACGAGGCTTCCGAGCGGAGAAGCGGGTGTAAATTTGCTCCAGAACGATCATCGCCGTCGTTGGATGAGCCGCGGGGAGAGGGAAAGTAAAGAGTTTTTAATAAGTCAAGGGTGATCCCCGATCACCCCATGTGACGAGGGTTCCGTGCGCCATCCGCCTTCCTCTTGGAAAAGTGAAGCTGTATCGATGGTTGGTCCCGTTCAGTGAGGCCATAAATTGCCCGTTTCTGCCCAGCCGTTCCGCTGACCTGCGAGATCAAGGGGGCTCCATGAGAAGGCGAGCTCGACAGGGCGTCGGCCTCGGCGACCTCGTGGCGCTTCAAACCCTCGAGGAGGGTATCGCCTTTGCGCTGCGGCGCGAACACCGCGGCTCCCGAGCGCCGACCCGCGAGTGGGCAGCTCGATGAGCTCTCGGAGATGGTCACGGAGCATGTGAAGCGGCCCGCGGGCGCGTCCTCTGCCTCATTGACCCTCTCGCGCGGCGCGATCTACCTTGCGAGCGCCTCCATGACCATCCACGTCGTCCGCCAGGGCGAGCTCCCGGCCGCCATGGCGCGTCGCTGCTGAGGGCGATGCTTCCGGCGGACGAGGTGATCAAGAAGCTGGTGGACGTGCTCGCGCCGTACCTCGGCGAGAACATGGCGCGCGCGGCCGTGCGCAGCCAGGCGGACAAGCTGGAGTTCAAGCACGGGCGCCTCGCCCCTGCCGACGTGCAGCGCTTGCTGGCCGCGGTCGCGCCGGGGCTCGGCGTGTTCGTCGGGCGCGACAAGGCCCAGCGGATCCTCGACGAGGCGCGCGCCGCGATCGGGGCGCAGGGAGGAGCTCGATGACGCGCGTCCCCGTTCGCCGCGTGGCGCCGGTGGTGGTGACGATCGTGTGCGCGGTGTACGTCCCGCGCCTGCTGCCCCCGTCCGCCGAGCTCTCCGAGCGGCTCCTCCCGACGCCGGTCGTCGACACCGTGGGTCCGCTCGTGCGGCTCGCGTGCCTCGCGGTCGCCGCCGTGTTCGGCCTGCGCAGCGCCGCGCGCCTCGAGCGCGACAACCCGGCGCGCGGCCCGTGGTTCCTGCTCGGCGCGTGGCTCGCGCTCTTCACCCTGGGCCAGGTCGGGCTCGTGTACTATCCGCTCGTCGCGCGCGCGCCCACGCCGCTGCCGTCCATCGCGGACGCCGCGTTCCTCCTGGGATATGCGCTGCTGATCGCCGCGTCGGTGCGCTTCGTCTTCGTGTACCGCGCGTCCGGCTTCCCCGTCGGCAGCGCGCGCGAGCACCTCGGCATCGCCGCGGGCGCGGCGGCGGCGATGGCGATCGTCGGTTATCCCGTGCTCGCCCCGATCGCGCGCGCGCCGGTGCCGCTCGGCGAGCGGCTCATCAACATCGCCTATCCCATCCTCGATCTGATCGCGCTCGTCCCCGCGCTGGTGATGCTGCGGATCGCGTGCGCCTTTCGCGGCGGCAAGGTGTGGGCGATCTGGGGATCGCTGCTCGCGGGCTGCGCGCTCATGGCCGTGGGAGACATCCTGTTCGCGTTCTTCTCCTCGGCGAAGGTGACCGCGTTCGGGCCGGGCGTGGACATGATGTTGCTCCTCGGGTACTTCGCGGCGGCGTGCGGGACGATGCTGCAATACGAGACGATCACCGACTGACGACGGTGGTGCGGTGCTTGCCATAGGTCGCAGGTCACGGAACGCCCCGGCGGCGCGCGATGGCACGGGGGCTCTGGCTACCTCTACTGCGGGAAGTTGCCCCCGATCAGCAGAAAAACCGCCAAGCCGCCAAGGACGCCAAGGGGAGAGGGGAAAGCTGGCCGTCCGGGCATTCCCCCCTGTTCCCCGGCTTTCTTGGCGTCTTATGGCGTCTTGGCGGTTCGCTTCCCCGGCCGACTTCCCGCAGTAGAGCTACTTCATCACCGCGCGCTTCGAGCACGGGGGGGCGAGATGAGACGTGACCTCCCTGGGAGCCTCCACAAGGACGTTGGCGTCAGGAGGCCTGACGTGGCCGCGTCGAGCGCCGCGCAGGCCTACCGGAGAGGGAGCCTCTGGCAGAGGGGGCGCGGCGAGCGCCTCCTCGCGTTCGCCGGCGTGAGGCGAGGCGAGCTCGTGCTCGACCTCGGCTGCGGCACCGGCGGCCTCACGCGGCAGCTCGCCGAGCTCGTGGGCCCCGACGGGCGCGTCCTTGGGATCGATCCGGACGAGGCGCGGATCGCGCTCGCCCGGCGCACCGCAGGCGCGCCCAACCTGGAGTTCCAGGTGGCGGCGGCCGAGACCCTCGGCGAGGTCGCCCGGGAGCGCTCCTTCGATCTCGTCTTCTCGAACTTCGTGTTTCACTGGATCCGCGACAAGCGCGCGGTCCTCCGCCTGACGCGCGACCGGCTCCGCCCCGCAGGCCGCATCCTCGTCCAGTGCGTCTCGTCGCTCCCCGCGCTCGTCGGGGAGCTCTCGCGGCTCGCAGACCCTTCCGGGGAGAGGATCCTGCGGGATTTCGCCTTCGAGGACGCCGCGGCGCTCGCGCACCACGTCGAGGGCGCCGGGCTGCAGCTGCTCCGCCTGGAGGAGCAGCATGGTACTCACGTGGTTCCGACGCTGGACGCGTTGCTGAGGTGGTGGCAGGCGACGACCCACGAGCGGTTCGACCCGCGGGCCATCGAGCCCGCGGCGCTCTCTCGGTTCGCCGAGCAGCACGGCGACGGCGGCGTGTTCCGGGTGCGCGAGACGTTCTGCTGGTTCGAGGCGCGGCTCGCCCCGGCGCACTCGTGGGGACGCGAAGGCTGACCGCTCAATCTCGAGGATTTTTCTGGATTGCTTCGACGTTTGTCTGGTTGCGGGACCAGGACGACGCGATGCTCCTGGTTGACAGGCCCCGTTCTTTTCCGAGGTGGGCTACCATGCGCTCTCCGCAGCCTCCCGCGGCGGGGCCCGCACCCAGGACCGATCCGAATGTCGATCTTCGAGCTCTCGTTCCAGTCCGGGGAGGACTCGCTCTCCGTGCGCCGTGTCGTGGTCCAGGAGGCTGTCTCCGAGCTCTTCGCCGTCTCGGTGTGGGCCCGGTCCAGGCTCTCGGATATCGAGCTGGAGTCGCTCGTCGGCCAGAGCGCGTCGCTCCAGATCCAGCCCGACACCGCGCACCTCCACTGGCTGAGCAGCAGGCTCTGGCAAGGCGTGTGCAGCCACGTGGAGCAGGTGCAGGCCGAGCCGACGGGGCTCTCGACGTACTACCTCCGCATCGTGCCGCGCCTCTGGCTGCTCACCCAGCGCCGCGGCCACCGCATCTACCAGCACCTCTCCATCCCCGACATCGTCGATGCGCTCCTCGGCGAGTGGGCGATCGAGCCGGCGTGGAAGATCGATCGCGGCGCGTACCCCAGGCTCGAATACAAGGTGCAGCACGGCGAGAGTGATCACGCCTTTCTCTGCCGCCTCCTCGAGGAGGCGGGCATCGCCTACACCTTCCCGGACCGCGGGGCGGACACCAAGCTCACCCTGAGCGACAAGCTCGAGGCGGAGCCGCTGCGGCCGGGGCCGCCGCTGCCGTACGTCGACAACCCCCTCGAGACCGCCGCGCGCGAGTTCGTCACAAGGGTGCGGCTCGGCCACGAGGTCCGGCCCGGCGCGAGCACGATCCGCGGCCACGACTTCCGCAAGCCCTCGTTCGCGCTCACCGGCGAGGCGCCCGCGGCGCCCGCGCCCGAGGCGACGTACGAGCAGTACCGCTACGAGCCCGGCGCGTTCCTCGCCGCGAGCGCCGGGGGCGGCGCGCCCGTCGGCGACGCCAAGGGCGTTTACCGCCACGACCCGAAGCACGGGGCCGATCTCTCGACGCGGGTCCTCGCGGCGATGCGCGCCGACAAGCGCGGCGTGCTCTTCGAGGCCAACGTGATCGACCTCTACCCCGGCCGGGTCTTCGCCGTCGATCAGCACCCGCACCCGGAGCTCGGAAAGGGGCCGCTCCTGGTGGCCGAGCTCGAGATCGTGGCCTCGCTCGGCGAGCCGTGGAGCGTGCGCGGGCGCGCGCTCTTCGCCGATCCCAAGGTCCCGTACCGGCCGGCGCGCAAGACGCCCAGGCCGGTCGCGCCCGGGCTGCAGAGCGCGACCGTGGTGGGGCCGCCGGGCGCCGAGATCCACACCGACGAGCTCGGGCGGGTGCGCGTGCAGTTCCCGTGGGATCGCGAGGGCAAGCTCGACGACAACAGCTCATGCTGGATGCGCGTGAGCCAGGGCTGGGCGGGCGCCGGCTTCGGGATGTTCATGCTCCCCCGCGTCGGCCAGGAGGTGCTGGTGGCCTTCCTCGACGGCGATCCAGATCTCCCGATCGTGGCCGGGCGCGCCTTCAACGGCCGCGAGCTCGTGCCGTACAAGCTGCCGGATCACAAGACGGTGAGCACCTGGAAGAGCAGCTCGTCGCCCGGCGGCGCGGGCTACAACGAGATCAAGTTCGAGGACCAGGCGGGCCAGGAGCTCGTCTACATGCAGGCGCAGCGCGACAGGAACCAGCTCGTCAAGCGCGATGAGGTCGAGCGCACCGCGCGCCACAAGCGGAGCACCGTGGGAGGCGACGAGCACGTCGTCGTGAAGGGCGCGCGAAAGCAGCTCGTCCACGGGGGTGACCACGTGCACGTGAAGCTGGACCAGCGAACGGCCGTCGACGGCTCGGTGTCGCTCACGGTCGCGGTGAACCGGGACGAGCGCGTGGGCGCGAACCACGCGCTCGAGGCCGGCAAGCAGCTCCACATCAAGGCGGGGGCGACCCTTGTGCTCGAGGCCGGCCAGCGGCTCACCATCAAGGGGCCAGGAGGCTTCATCGACATCCACTCAGGGGGCGTCGACATCGTGGGAACCATCGTCAACATCAACAGCGGCGGCGCGCCGGGCGCCGGCCAGGGCGCGAACCCGGCGGCGCCGCTCGATGCCGAAGAGGCGCACCCCAAGGACACGTCGTCTCCCTGAGACGAGGAGGAGCGAGATCATGCCCGCCGCCGCGCGCCTCACCGATCTGCACACCTGCCCGACCCACCCTGGGCCCACGCCGCTCGTCTCGTCGGCCAGGACGGTGAACATCGGCTTCCTGCCCGCGGCGCGGGTCGGCGATCGCGCCGCGTGCCCGGCCAGCGCCGCGATCGTCCAGGGCTCGGCGACCGTGTTCATCGAGGGCGCCATGGCCGCGCGGCTCGGCGACGAGACGGCGCCGAAGGGCGCGATCGTGACGGGGTGCCCGACGGTGAACATCGGCTCGACCCCCACCATCGATGCGTTGGTCGCCGCGTCCGCGTCGGGGACTCCGTTCCTCGATTGCGAGAGCTGCCGGATGGACGGCGCCGGGTGAAGGCGCTGCTCCACGTGACATCAGGGCTGCTCGCCGGGCGGCGCGTGCGCCTCCAGGCCGGCGAGGCGCTGCGCGTGGGGCGCCTCGGGCGGGCAGATATCGTGATCTCGCAGGACGAGCAGATGGCGCCGGTGCACTTCGAGGTGGCCTGGGACGGCGCCGCGTGCCGGCTCCTCGATCGGAGCCGCCGGGGGACGCAGGTCGGCGGCAAGGCGGTCGCCGAGGCCACGATCGGCGACGGCGCCCTCATCGTCGCGGGGCAAACCCACTTCCTGCTGCGGCTCGTGCCCGACGATCTGGGCGCCGATTTCCCCCCTGCGCCGCCGCGCCCGCCGCCGTCACGGGAGCTGCTCGCCGCGCGGGCGGTCGCGCTGGAGGCGCTGCAGAGCGAGCCGGAGCCGCTCTTCGCGCTCCTCGACGCCGCCCGTGAGCGGCGCATCCTCACGCTGCTGCGCGGCTGCGAGGACGAGAATCGCTCGCTCTTCGAGGGCGTCGCGGGCGAGGCGATGGCCCGGGCGGCGCCGCACCTCGTGCGGATAGAGAAGGGGTCGGCGCTCCTGCCGGTGCTCGTGAACGAGGGGTGGGGCGAGAGCTGGGGAGTCTACCTGACCGGGCGGAGGCCTCTTCGAGAGGTGCGGCAGAGGTTGCGGCGGTCGCTGATCGTGAGGGACGAAGAGACGGGGAAGGGGCTCTATTTCCGGTTCTACGATCCGCGGGTGCTGCGGTCGTTCCTGCCGTCGTGCTCGGCGCGGCAGCGGAGCGAGATCCTGGGGACGGAGATCGGCGGGTTCGTCATCGAGGGCGAGACGGGCGAGGTCCTGCGGCTCGGGGGGGCGTGACGGCGCCTGTCCGGATCCTCAGGATGCGCGCCGCTGCCTGACCTGCACCACCCGGCCCAGCGCCGCCGCCTGGAGCGCCACCGGCTCCGCCTCTCGCTCGTCCATCGCCGGGTGCACCGCCGCGATCACCCGCGCCCGGAAGCGCGCCGAGAGCGGCAGCGCCTCGGCGATCGAGGCCGGCAGGTAGATCACGAGCGGCTGCGTCTCTCCCGCGACGCGCAGCAACCCGCGCAGGTGCGGCCCGCCCAGCACCTTGCGCTTCTGGTAGTGCCGCTGCTCCAGCAGCGCGCGCTCCACCTGCTCGTTCGCGAGCTCCACCCGGCCCCTCTTTCCGTGGCCGAGCGCCTCGCGGATCTTCCCGCTCAGCGCCTCGGCGACGGCGGGCGCCGTCGAGACGCCCGGCGTGGCGAGGAATTTCTCGGCGGCCCCGAGCGCCGCCGCGAGCGCGTCGTCGCCGGCCGCGAGCGGCGTCGCGGTGGAGACCAGCGCCTTCAGCGTCTCCACTTCGTCAAAGGACAGCGAGAGCTCGCCCTCGATCAGCTCGAGCGGCGGCACCGGCATGCCGCGCTTGCCGGCGGCGCGCGCCAGCGCGCCGTGCACGCCCGCGACGTCGGCGGCCGCGCCGCGATCGAGGATCTCGAAGACCTGCGCCCGATCCTCGATCTCGGCGGGCTCGTCGGAGAGGGCCGGATCGTCGGCCTCCGGGTCGAGGGGCTCGGCCTCCATGGCGTCGAGCAGGCGCTGCCAGGCCGGCTTGCGGACGATGCGCGGCACGCTCTTCCGATCGAACCAGACGAGCGTCAGCGCGTCCCGCTGCGCGGGCGCGAGCGCGGCGCCGGCGTCCGCTGCCCCGCCTGCGCCCGCGAGCATCGCGCCGATGGTCTGCGGCGCCGCCGGCGCGTGCGGGATCATGCCCATGGCGCTCGACCCGGGCTGCGGGGCGCCGGCCGCCCAGGGGCTCACCGGCTCGCCGGGCGAGGCCTTCGCGATCGGCGGGGCAGGGATCGGAGAAGGGGTGTTCGGAGGAGGGGTGTTCGATGCGGCCGCGGGGGGCGGCGCCGAGGACGGGGCGACGAAGGGGAGAGGCACCTTCGTCGCATCCTCGGTGAGATCGCCCGTCTCGCCCTCGGTCGAGCTCGGCTTCGGCCGGACACCGGGCGGCTCGGCCGGCCGCGGCGCGGGCGCCTCGGGAGGAGGCGGCGTGGGCGGCCCCGCGCGAAAGGGCATGATCGGCGCCTGCTGGGGGCCCAGCGACTTCGCGTGGATGTCGAGGGTCAGCGTCGACGGGCCGGGGGCGGGGGGATTCACCCTGGGCGCGGCCGGGGCTACCCGCGGCGGCGGATGGGGCCCCGGCGCCGAGGGGGTGGGCGCCTCGGCCGGCGCCTGCCGCGCGGGCCGCTCCAGCGAGACGCGGATCTGCCCTGACTCCTTGGGGCTCGCGAGCGGGAGCTGGCCTCGCCAGGTCAGCGTGCAGAGGAGGCGATCGGTGTCGATCACGAGCGTGTCGCAGCGCATGCCGAGCTCGCGCGGCCCGCCGGCGCGGCCGGTGACGGTCGCCCGCGGGCGGACGCCGGGGAGGCTCGTGACGAGGCGCGGGTGGCGAGGATGGAGGTTCTCGAGCACGATCTGCTCGTCCTCGCGGAGCTGCAGCAGGCGCTGATCGAGCGGAGCGACGTTGAAGAAGGTGCGATCGAGATCCTCCGGAAGCGGGCTCGAGAGGAGCGCGCCCGACGACCAGGCCGCCGCGTGTCTGCCGAGCCTGCGGTGCCGCAAAGGCCAGGTGGGGGCGATGGGCCCGAAGCCCACGGCCGCGATCGGATCGTCCGGGCTGGCCACGACGTGATCCACGGGGAGGAGGTTCGGGACGGCGGCCCTGCCGCGGGCGTCGCGCGCCTCCCGATGGATGCCCGCGGGGTTGTCCGTGTCCGGCCCGCCCGCGGCGCGCTCGTAGGCGAGCGGCATCGCCGTGAAGTGCGCTCCTTCCTGGAGCTCGCCCCCCTGGGTGAACAGGCGATCGCAGAACACCTGAATGGGTTTGTCGATCTCGCCCACCGCCATCCGCGCGATCAGCGACCGCGCGGGGCTGCCGCCGGGCGCGTGGGCGTGGCCGACGAGGACGACATCGGCGCCCTGCTTCTGCGGCGCGAGATCGCTCGCCTCGATCAGGCTGCGCGCGGGGTCGTCGCCCAGGTGCGCGTCGCGCTCGCGGATCGGCTCCTGCGCGGGCGCGAGCGGCGACTCGCCCGGCGCGAGCGTGAACGTCGCCTTGCAGATGACGGTGAGCACCCAGGTCAGGGAGCGCACCTGCCAGAGGAGCGAGGCGACGGGGAGCGGCCCGTCGGAGACGACATCCATAGGGGGGCCGACGGTACCACCACTCCGGCCGATTGGATTCGGTCAGGCGCGGCGCTCCGCGCCGTCAGGGGGCGCGCGGGCTGTCCGCGATGAACGGGAGCCCTGCCGCGGCCGCGTCCCGGAACGCCTGGGCCGAGGCGGCGGCCCGCTGCAGGCACGGCCAGCACGGCTCCTCGTGCGCGTCGTCGGGCTCCTCCACCGGCGCTGCCGCGGCGCGCGGGCGCTGGGCCGGGACCGCCGCGGCGGGAGAGGGCGCGGGCTGGGCCAGGTCCTTCCCGGAGCCACCCTGGTCCGGGGCCTCCGCGACGTGCACGTGCCCCGCCGCGAGCGCGGCCGCGAGGTGGTCGATCACCTCGCGATCGTCCGGCGACATCGAGAGCCAGGGCCGATCCTCGCGGAGGAACCGCCGCAGCTCGTGCAGGATCTCGGCGCGCGCGCCGAGCGAGGCGATGGTGCGCCGCGCCGCGAGCCGATCTCCGCGAAGCGGCACGCGATCGCCCGGGGGCGGCTCTTCCCACGACCAGAAGAGATCGATCCACCGCTCCTCGCCCGGCCTCGCGGGCCCGCCGCCCTCCGGCGAGACAAGGTCGAGAAAACGCTCGTTCAACCGCAGCCGCAGCACGGAGGCAGGTTATCATGCCCGGGGCCGCGCCGGGCGGCCCCGCCGCGAGGTGATGGATGGATGACGCCGCGCTCGATCGAATCGTTCAGCACCTCTGGGGCGCGGAGGCGGATCTGGTCTACGCCGTCCTCGACGGCGCCCGCGACACGGCGATCTCCGACTCGGTGCGCTCCTCGGACCTGCCGCACTGCTGTCTCCTCGCGGGCGAGCTGGGCCCGGAGCTGGCCCAGGTGGCGCCCTACCTGGTGAGGCTCCAGCGATCGGGGGAGCTCACGCGACGCCTGCTCCGGCTCGGGTGGGGGAAGAGCTGGGGTATCTTCCTCGCCACGCCGTCTCCCCTCGAGACAGTGCGGCGGCACCTGCGCCGGCTGCTCCGCGTCCTGGGTCCGGACGGAGCGGCCATGTTCTTTCGCTACTACGACCCGCGGGTATTGCGCACCTACCTGCCCACGTGCAACGCCGGGGAGCTCGGCGAGGTGTTCGGTCCCGTCCTTCGTTACGCGGTCGAGGGCGAAGACGCCGGGGAGCTCGTCGTGTTCCGGCGCGCCGGGCCCGAGCTCGCGCGCTCCGTTGTCGACCTCCGCGCGGCCGCGCCGGCGTGAAGCGCCAGGGTAGCCCAGTCCACCTCGCTGAAGCGGCGGTCACTCCTCCATGAGGAGCCCGCGAAAGATGTCCACATAGCTGACGATGCCGACCAGCGCGCCTTCTCCGTCGACGACCGGGAGCGCGCCGATCTTGTTGTCGAGCATGAGCTCCATGAGCTCGGTCACGTCCGCGTCCGGACTGGCGCTCACGACATTGCCGCTCATGATCGTGGACACCGGCGCGCGGGCCTTCCGCGGCGCTGCGCCGGCCCCCGCGGTGTCCTCCGCGTAGGGCGACTGGAGCGCGCGCAGGTCGCGATCGCTGAGCATCCCGACCAGCTCACCCTGCTCGTCGACGACCGGCACGTGGCGGAAGTCCATCGTCTGGAGCACGTTCACCGCCTCGCCGATGGGGTCGTCGACCCGCACGGTCCGGGGGTTCTCGGTCATGAGCTCGGCGGCGCAGATCTTGGGCAACGGCATCACATGCACGTTTAGAGCAAGTTCCGGACCAGTCGATCCTTCGATGATGTCGAGCTCGCCGGGCGCGCGAGCGGCCCCATTCGCCGACCCGTCGACGCCGCCGAGGGCCTCTCCGAGGCGCGCGACACGACAGGACGATAAAGGCGTTCGGCGGCGGGAGCCTCCGAGGGGGGAAGCCAGAGATCGTCTTGGGCCGCGATGAACACCGGCCGGTCGTGGATGCGTGGCGTGGCCTTGGCTGCCGAGCGCGCATCGTGCGACAGCCACACGGCGTGCGACCTCCCGTGGTGAGCCGAGCGCTCCGCGCGCCGCCGTTCGCCGCGCCCGCCCCACCACGCCGCGAGGTGACGGCGTGGCCCTGCGCGGTTAAGCTCGCGCTCGTGCCGTTTCCCCGGAAGACCACCCCCCTGCGCCGCCTGCCCGCGCTCGCGCTCGCGCTCGCAGCGCTGACGGCGATCGCCGGCGCCGCGTGCGTCAGCAAGCCGACGATGCAGCTCGACCACGCCGAGATCACAGGGATCCGCATCGCCTTCCCGCCGAGCCTCGGCATCCTCATGACGATCGTCGTCAACGTGCACAACCCGAACTCGTACGACGTCGCTGTCCGCGCGGTGCGCGGTCAGGTCGTGCTCGCCGGCCGCTACCCGCTGGCGGTCGACTTCCGGGCCGACGGCGACGGCGTGTGGCTCGCTTCCGACCGCACGACCCAGGTCCGCGTCCCCGTGAGCGTCCCCGTCGATCTCGGCTTCCAGCTGCTCCGCGAGACGCTCTCGTCGCCCGTCATCCCGTACCGCTTCAGCGGCCGGGCGGACGTCACCGCGACGCGCACCTTCCGGCTCGAGGCCGACGACTACTCGATCGACGATCACGGCGTCGTCGCCCGCAACCAGATCGAGACCGCCCTGGGCATCCTGCGATAACACCCGCCGCGGCCGGAGGCCGCCGGCGGCACCCAGGCGGCCCAGGGGGCGCCCCCGCGCGGACGAACACGCGCTCGATCTCCGGCGAGGACCACGCGCCGCGGTGCCCGCGTCGGCGTGGCGCACGACGTGCCGATGTTGCGCAAGTCGCGCCGACGCGGCGCGGCTGCCCTCGACGTCGGCGCCCGCGCTGGCCGGCCGGCCCGATCGACGCTCGACGCGATGACAGTCCATGACGGCGGCGCGCCCGCGCCGTGAGCGTCTCGCTCCTTCCTGGTGGCGGCTCCCGCCATCGGGTGGAGGCTCCGGCCTCCAGGCGGCGCGGCGAGCCTCGACGCGCAGCCTCCGCGCGGGACATCCTGCCCGTCCTGCTCGCTCTCCTCGGCGGTGCCTCGCGCCGCCACGGAGCACGCGGGCACCCAGGCCAGTCCGTTCATCGATGGATCGGCGTGTTGGCCACCGACTTGCTTCGGCTCGCTCCTGAACTCGGTCGCACCTGCGACACGCCGTCCCGCGCCTTCGGCGCGAGGGGGAGCTTTCATGGTGGATGGCTGTTCCAGCGGTTTTCTCGCGCTCGATCCGGAGATGAGGCGCCTGCGAGAGGCCCTCGAGACCGTGGCGCCCACGCCGCTTCCGGTCCTGATCCTCGGCGAGACCGGGACGGGGAAAGAGGTGGTGGCGGAGTGGATCGCCGGCATGTCGGGGCATCCCCGCGAGCGCTTCGTGAAGGTCAACTGCGCGAGCCTGTCGGAGTCGCTCGTCGAGAGCGAGCTCTTCGGCCACGAGCGCGGCGCGTTCACCGGGGCGGTGGCGCCGCGCGAAGGGCTGTTCGAGGCCGCCCACGAGGGCACGCTCTTCCTCGACGAGGTGGGGGAGCTGTCCCCGCGCACCCAGGCGAAGCTGCTCCGCACGCTGGAGTACGGCGAGATCGTCCGCGTCGGGAGCACGCGCCCGCGGCGCGTGGACGTCCGGGTGATCGCGGCGACGCACCGCGATCTCGAGCAGATGGTGCGGGAGGGGAGCTTCCGCCAGGACCTCTACTTCCGCCTCAACGCGATCACCCTGCGGATCCCGCCGCTCCGGGCCCGCACCTCCGAGATCCTGCCGCTCGCGGCGCTCTTCGCGGCGCGCCTCTCGCAGCGGCTCGCGCGCCCGGCGCCGCCGCTCGCGAAGGAGGCGACGGCCGCGCTGCTCTCGCACGCCTGGCCGGGGAACGTCCGGGAGCTGCGCCACGTGGTCGAGCGCGCGGTGGTGATGTCGAAGGGCGGGACGATCGGCGCGGACCACCTGATGCTGGAGGCGCCGCGGGCGCCGGTCGAGGCCGGGATCAAGGGCGATCTGCGCTCCTTCGAGCGAGACCGCATCGTCGCCGCGCTCGAGCAGGCCCGCCAGAACCAGACGCGGGCCGCCGCGCTGCTCGGCGTGTCGCGGCGCACGCTGACCAACAAGCTCAACGCGTACGGCATCGCGCGGCCCCGCAAGAAGGTCGCGCTGGAGGAGTGCTGACGTGGCCTCGCCGTTCTTCCGCACGATGCGGTCGCTCGAGACCGAGCGCGGTCCGAGGACCTGGATCCGCCTCGCCGTGATCCTCGCCGTGCTCGGCGCCTGGGCGGGCTGGATGCACGCGGCGCGTGTCTCCGTCTACGCGACGACCGGGAAGGCGCGCCTGGAGGTCAGCCGGATGGCCCACCGCGTGGCCGCCGCCGAGCCCGGGCGCGTGTCGGTGGTGCAGGTCTCGCTCGGCCGCCACGTGGAGCAAGGGGAGGTGCTCGTCGAGCTGGACGCCGCCGTCGAGGAGCGGCGCCTGGAGGAGGAGCGCACGAGGGCGGCCGCGCTCGCGCCGAAGATCGAGGCGCTGCAGCACCAGATCGCGGTCGAGGAGGAGGTGCGCGCGTTGCAGGTGAAGCTGTCCGACGCCTCGGTCGCGCGCGCCAGGATCGACCTGCGCCAGCGGGATCTCTCCGCCGCGCACGGCGAGGAGCTCCGCGCGATCTCCGAGCGCCTGCACGACGAGCGGCTCGCGTCGACGGCCGACCACCTCGAGGCGAAGAGCCGCGCCGCCGACGAGCACCTCAAGGCGGAGGGGGCGCGCGCCGATGTCCAGCGGCTCTCGGTCGCGGGGCGCCACGACGAGCGGCAGACGGCGGCCCGCCTCGCCGAGCTGGCCCGCGCGCTCGGGGATCTGGTGGCCGAGCAGCAGGCGGCCGACGCGGCGGTGCACACGGCGCTCGCGCAGATCGAGCGGCGCAAGGTCCGCGCGCCCATCGCGGGGAAGCTCGGGAACATCGCGGCGCTCCAGGTGGGGGACGTGCTCAAGCCGGGCGACCTCGTGGCGACGGTCGTCCCGGGCGACGACCTCCACGCCGTCGCGCTCTTCGCGCCGTCCGACGCGGTGGGGCGCATCGTCCCCGGGCAGAGGGCGCGGATGCGCCTCGACGGGTTCGCGTGGACGCAGTTCGGCATGATCGAGGGGGAGGTCTCCCACGTTGCGAGCGAGCCGTACGAGGGCGCGATCCGCGTCGAGCTGCTCGTGCGGCCGGAGAGCGCGGCGTCGATCCCGGTGCAGCACGGGATGCCGGGGACCACCGAGGTCGAGGTGGAGCGCGTCTCGCCGTGGGCGCTCCTCCTGCGCGCGGTGGCGCCGGGAGGTGCGCGATGAAGCGCGCGTTCCTCGTCCCCGAGGTGCTGCAGGCGTCGCTCATGGACTGCGGCCCCGCCGCGCTCAAGGCGGTGCTGCAGGGGTTCGGCGTCGACGTGCACTACGAGTGGCTCCGCGACCGCTGCCAGACGGACGTGGACGGGACGTCGATCGACGCGCTCGCCGCGCTCGGGCAGGAGCTCGGGCTCGCGACCGCCGAGGTGGTGGTCCCCCACGACAGCTTTCTCCTGCCAGAGGCCGACTGCCTGCCCGCGATCGTGGTCAAGCGCGGCGCGGGCGGCGCGCTTCACTTCGTGGTCGTCTGGCGGCGGCTCGGGCCGTTCGTGCAGATCCTCGACCCAGGAAGCGGGCGCCGCTGGGTGCGCGCTGAGCGCTTCATGGAGGACATGCCGCACTTCCCGATCCCGATCTCGGTCGATCGGTGGCGGCGGTGGGCGTCGTCCGCCGACTCGCTCGGCCCGCTCCGCGCGAAGCTGCGCGCGCTGCGCGCAGACGGGGAGGCGCTGATCGCCCGGGCCGACGCGGACCCGGGGTGGAAGCCGTTCGCGGCGCTCGACGCCGCGGTGCGGATGGTGGCGCGCCTCGTCCGCGGCGGCGCGATCGCGCGCGGGGGCGAGGCGCAGCGCGTGCTCGAGGGCGTCTTCGAGCGCGCCCTGGCCGGGGAGGCGGGCGCCATCCCGAAGGGGTTCTTCTGGGCCACGGAGGGCAAGGCGCCGGGGAAGCTCCTCGTGCACGGCGCCGTCATCGTCCACGTCGGCCCGCGTCGCCCGCGTCAGCGCGGCGCGGGCGAGGCCAGCGCGGCCGCGCCCGCGCCTGCGTCCTCGGCTGTCGCGCCGCCGCCGAGCTACCGCGGCAGCGCCGCGCCCGAGGCCGCGCGCGCGGCCACGCCGGACCGGCCCGCGCCGCGCGCGAGCGCGACCGCGGCGCTGCCGGCGTCCGTTCGCCGGGAGCTCGAGCTGCCGACGCCATCCCCCTCGCGCCTGTTCTTCTGGATGCTGCGCGCCGACGCGGGCGGGGCGCTCGCGCTCGTCGGGGTGGCGCTCGCGGCGAGCGCGGCCATCGCGGCGATCGACGTTGTCGTCCTCCGCGGGCTGTTCGACGCGGTGAAGAGCGTCACCGTCGCGTACCAGCGCGCGCTCGGGATCATCGCCCTCGTCGCGTTCGCCGCCGGGGGCCTGGCGCTCGAGATCTTCGTGGCCCACGCCGTCTCGCGCCTCGGGCGCGCCCTCGAGGTGCGCTTCCGCGCCGCGTTCCTGGAGAAGCTGCCGCGGCTCGAGGATCGCTACCTGCGCAGCCGGCCGACCTCGGACATGACCGCGCGGGGCCACGCGATGCACCTGATGCGCGAGGCCCCGGCGCTCTTCGCCCGCATCGCGCGCGCGGCGCTGTCGTTCGCCGCGACGCTCCTCGGGGTCGTCTGGCTCTACCCGGGCGGCGCGTGGCTGTCGCTCGTGGCGGCGGCGGTCGCGCTCGCCGCGCCGTACCTCGCGCGGCGGCCGCTCGTGGAGAGCCTCATGCGCCTGCGCACGCACGCGGCGTCGCTCGAGCGGTTCTACCTCGACGCCCTGCTCGGCGTGGTGCCCATCCGCGTCCACGGCGCGGAGCGGGCGGTGCGGCGCGAGCACGAGGCGCTGCTCGTCGAGTGGGCGCGGACCGGCCGGCTGGTGCACGCGCAGTCCACCGCCATGCTGGCCGCCCAGGGGATCGCGAGCACGGCCGTGGCGGTCGCGATCGTCGGCGGCTACGTCGCCTCCGGCGGTCCGGCCGCGGCGCTGCTCCTGCTCGTGTTCTGGTCGCTCCGCCTCCCCGCGGCGGCGCAGGAGCTCGTCGCGGCGCTGCTCGGCTGGAAGAACGTGCGCAACGCGTCCGTGCGCCTCTTCGCGCCGCTCGCGGCGCCGGAGATGGACCTGCCCCGCGCGCCCGCCGAGGGCGTAGGCGATGCAGCGGGCGCCGCGTGCGCCACGTCGATCGACCTCCGGGGCGTGAGCGTGAAGGCGGGAGGGCACACGCTCCTGTCCGATGTCTCGCTGAGCGTCCCTGCGGGGGCGCACGTCGCGATCGTGGGGGCGTCGGGCGCGGGGAAATCGTCGCTGCTCTCGCTGCTCCTCGGGTGGCTGCGGGCGTCCGGGGGGGAGGTGCTCGTCGACGGGCGCCCCTTCGACGACGCGGCGGTCGAGCGCCTGCGCCGCGCGACCGCGTGGGTGGACCCGGCGATCCAGCTCTGGAACCGCACGCTCCTCGAGAACATCACCTTCGGCCACGCCGGCGACGCCCTCGCGCGCGTGCCCCTGTCCATGAGCCAGGCCGAGCTCACCGGCGTCCTGGAGAGCCTGCCCGACGGCTTGCAGGCGGCGATCGGCGAGGGGGGCGCGCGCCTGTCGGGCGGGCAGGGGCAGCGCGTCCGCCTCGCGCGGGCGCTCATGAAGGGCGACGCGCGCCTCGTGCTCCTCGACGAGCCGTTCCGCGGGCTCGAGCGCGAGCGGCGCCGGGAGCTCCTCGCGCGCGCGCGGGAGCACTGGGGGCGCTCGACGCTCGTCCTCGTCAGCCACGACGTCATGGACACGCTCGGCTTCGACCGCGTGCTGGTCGTCGAGGGGGGCAGGGTCGTCGAGGACGGCGCGCCGCGCGAGCTCATGGACGACCCGCGGAGCCGCTACCGCGCGCTCGCCGAGGCGGACGCGCGGGCGCGCGACGAGGTGTGGTCGAAGGAGCGCTTCCGGAGCGCGACGATGGAGGGCGGCCGGCTCCTCCAGGGGGCCGCGTGAAGGCGGGCGAGGCCGCGCAGGCCGCGCTGGCGGGGCTTGCGTGGCAGCCGTCCGCGCTCGGCCACGCGATGAGCGCGCTCACAGCCGCGTGCGGGCTCGCGAGCGGCGCGGCGCCGTCGCCCGGCGCGCCGCCCGAGGGCGACCCCACCGCGTGGATCGAGGCGTACGCGGGGTGCATGGGCGTCGAGGCGGAGGCCGTCCAGTGCAGCTTCGCCGAGCTCGCGCGCGCGCTCCCGTCCCTCGGCCCCTCGATCGTCCGCGTCGAGCAGGGCTACCTCGCGGTGATCTCCGCGGGCCGGCGGGGGCTCTCGGTGCTGACGCCGGCGCTCACGCCGGCGCGGATCCCGCTGGAGACCGTGCGCCGGGCGCTCACCGCCCACCTCGAGGATCGCCCCGCGTCGCACGTCGACAAGTGGCTCGCCGCGGCGCGGGTCCCGCCGCGGCGCGCCGCACGGGCGCGCGACGAGCTGCTCTCCCAGCTCGTCGCGGATCGCCCCATCGACGGCGTGTGGCTGCTGCGCCCCGATCCGGGGTCGAGCTTCCGGCGCCTGCTCTCGAGGCGCGGGGTGCTCCGCCGGGGCGCGATCTTCCTCGCGGCCGCCGCTTTGCAGATCGCGCTCGGCGTCTTCGCCTGGTGGCTGATCGGCGCGGGCGCGCTCGACGGCGACGTGCAGCCGGGGTGGCTGCTCGCGTGGGTGCTCCTGTCGCTCTCGGCGCTCTTCGTGCAGCTGTTCGCGTCGTTCACGGGGGGCATGCTCACGATCGACGTCGCCGCGCTCCTCAAGCAGCGCCTGCTGTGCGGCGCGCTCCGCCTGGATCCGGCGACGATCCGGGCGCGCGGCTCGGGCGAGCTGCTGGCGATGGTCTCCGAGTCCGAGGCGGTCGAGACGGCCGGGCTCGGCGGCGCGCTTGGAGCGATCGTCGCGCTCGTGCAGCTTGCGAGCGCCGCGGCGGTCCTCGCCGCCGGCGCGGGCGGCGGCCTCCACGTCGCGCTGCTCCTCGGGTGGACCGTCGCTGTGGCGCTGCTCGGGCGCCGCTTCGCCCGGGAGCGGGCGACGTGGACGGGCGAGCGGTTCGCGATCACGTGCGGCTTCGTGGAGCACGTCGTCGGGCACCGGACGCGCGTCGCCCAGCAGGCCTCGCAGCTTCACCACCTGGAGGAGGACGCGGCGCTCGAGCGCTACCACCGCGCCGCGCGCGGGATGGATCGCGTGGGGGATCTCCTTGCGTCGCTCCCGGCGCGCGGTTGGCTCGCGCTCGGGCTGCTCGGCCTGGTCCCGGCGGTCCTGGGCGGGGTGGGCGCGGGCCCGCTCGTCGTCGCGACCGGCGGCATCCTCCAGGCGCAGGCCGCGTTCGCGACGCTGGCGACGAGCCTCGGCGCGCTGCTCTCGGCTGCGGTGTCGTGGCGCTCGATCGCGCGGCTTTTCGTGGCGGCCGAGGGCCGCGAGCCCGCCGGGATCCCCCAGGCCGTGCTCGGGCGCCCCGCGGCGTCGGACGTCGTGATCGAGGCGCGGGGCGTGTCGTTCCGCTACGACGGGGAGCGCGGCGAGCCCGTCCTCCGCGGCTGCGACCTGGTCCTCTCGAAGGGCGACCGGCTGCTGCTGGAGGGGCGCTCCGGCGGCGGCAAGTCGACGCTCGCGGCCGTGCTGAGCGGCCTTCACGCGCCGTCGTCGGGGCTCGTGCTGCTGCGCGGCCTCGACCGGCGGACGCTGGGCGGGGCGGCGTGGCGCAGCCGTGTGGCGAGCGCGCCGCAGTTCCACGACAACCACGTTCTCTCCGGGACGCTCGCGTTCAACCTGCTGATGGGCCGCGCGTGGCCCGCGTCGCCCGAGGACCGGCGGGAGGCGGAGGTCGTCTGCCGCAAGCTGGGGCTCGGGCCGCTGCTGGACAGGATGCCCTCGGGGCTCGATCAGGTCGTGGGCGAGACGGGGTGGCAGCTCTCGCACGGCGAGCGGAGCCGGCTGTTCCTGGCGCGGGCGCTGCTCCAGCGCTCGGATGCGGTGATCCTCGACGAGAGCTTCGGGGCGCTGGATCCGCTCACCGCCCGCGAGTGCGTGGGCGCCGTGCTGGAGCGGGCGCCGGCGCTGATCGTCATCGCGCACCCGTGAGCGTCAGGGGGCGGAGGACGGCCTCGGCATGGCGGTCGTTGTCGCTGCCGTGAGAGCCAGTCGGTGAGAACGGCTGCTCGCGGCAGAGAACACGAGAAAGCGCGGGCTGAGCGATTCTACTGATCCACTCAGTCCAGTTGGGCTAACTCGACCACGCGACACGAGCGGCTACGGCCGCTTGCCGGAGCAGTAGGGCATCTCCCTGGTGAACTCGGGGTGCGCCAGCACGGCCTGGACTGCCTCGGCGACGCTGAGGTTCTCCCCAGGCGGCAGGAGAGCCAGGACGTAGGTCACCTGCTCCTCGATGCAGGTGGGCGACACTCCGGAATCCTCGTCGATCCCGGGTGGGCCCGCATCCTCAGGAGGTTTGCCTGGAGCGTTGCCTGAATCCTCGTCGATCTCGGTCGGGCCCGCATCGTCAGGAGGGTTGCCTGGAGCGTTGCCTCCGGATGTCCCTCCGCACGCCGGGAGTGCGGCAGCGAGCGCGACCACCACGAACCAAAGCTTTGACTGGCGCATGTGCCCTCTCCTGATGTCTGCGTCTGCAGGCCGGCGGTCAGCCGGTCCTTCATTGGATATTCCTCTGGAGTGCCACCACGTGATGTTCCTCTGGAGCGCCGCCGCAGGAGCGCGCTGGCATTGCCGGGATCGGCACCTCGCGATCCCGGCCGTGCAAGCTCACGGGCGCGCCTGCGGGAGCTCGTACCGGACGTCGCCGGAGGGGTAGGTGAGCTCGACCCACTCAAACCCGTGAGCATCGACGATCTCTCGTGCGCTGGGCTCCGGCGCCTCGATGGCCGACAGCTTCTCCTTCGCCTCCAGCATGCGCTTCTGCTCCGCGTCCAGCTGCTCCTGCGTGATGCGGCTGGATATCGTGTTGAAACGATCGAGCGCCGCCTCGACCTTCTCCACGTCGACCTTCGGCCGCTGGCTGGCGTCCTCGGACGGCGCGTCCGCGGCCCCGGCGGCCGCTCTGCCCGGTCGGAGTCGCGCGCGGCTCGAGGGGGCGCCAGCGCGCTCCTTCGCCTGCGCATGCTCGCCTGCCGCGGTGCGCTCGCCCGCCTGCCCACCCCCGTTCGGCACATCCCCGAGCCGGAGCGCCGTTGCCGCGCGGCCGAGATCGCCCCGCGTTCCCGCGGCGACGAGCCCGAGCGCCGCGACGACGGCGACAGCGCCCGCCGCGATCCATCGGCGCCGGGTCATTGCGCCCCTCCCGCCTGCGCAGCAACGTAGTCCTTGCCCCGCGCGCGCAGGGTGACCAGCTCGAGATCCCCGCCGTCCACGCATTGCTGCAACTGGAACGGCTCGCCAAGCCCGTCGATGCTTCCGACACAGTGCTCCGCGACCGCCGAGAAGAAAGCGCGCGAGAGCGTCGGTTTGTTCGCAGTCACGTAGACCACCCAATCCCAGTAGCTGCTGAACTCGATCTGGGCGACGTTCCTCGCCTCGTCGACCGTGAGGAAGCCGCCGTCCACGGCCGTGACGAACAGGGCATCGAGCCGCGCCTTGCGGTCGACCGCCCACAGGCCGCCGGGATGATAGAACAGCGGATAGAGCGACCGGATGAGATCGAGCAGCGGCTGACCGTTGAAGACGGTCGCGTCGAACTGGTCGGTCAGCATGCCGGAGGTGGCGGCCCGGATGTCGGCCTTGTTCCGCTCGAAGAACGGCAGCGAGTTTCGCCTCGTCTGGCAGCGGTTGGCCTTCCAGTTATCGAACATCTGCCGGCCGCCGTTCCTGGCGGCCTCGCGCTCGGTATCGCCCGGCAGGGCACCGCCGGCGAGCAGAAGGTTCAGCGCCGCGATCTCGACGCTATCCTCCGCGAGCGAGTGGAGGCACGAGAGCAGGTTATTGAGGTACGCCTCCGTGAGATTCCTGTTGGCCGAGCGCGGCTGGGTGAGGGCGTTGTAGCCCCACCGGACAGCGCTCCCCGACGGGCGCGCCGTCGCCGAGAAGCGATAGCCGTCCGCGGCGCCGTCTCCCGCGTCGGTCACAGCGTCGGTGAGCTGCGTGGACAGATCGGACGAGATCGCAGCGTTCCCCTTCGGAATGACGGCGACCGTCGGCATGGGCGCGAGCTCCGTGCTGCCGCCCGCGGCGGCCGTGTAGCGCACCTCGAATTCCTGCGGCGCTGTCTGCGCTGCCGTGGATCCGGAGGCGCAGAGGGCGACGAGGCCCGCGACCACCCCTGCGTGTTTCGGACTCTTCAACATGTTTCGCATGACTTCCTCGCTGAAAGCTCCGTTGAGCGGCGTAACACGGCGGCGGGGGCCGGTGCCGCCGACCCCCGCCGCCGTGCGATCGATCAGATCTCCGTCGACTCCGCGTCCACGCAGTCGCCGAAGACGTCCGTCTCCGCGCAGGCCTCTTCGCCCACGTCGACCTCCGTGGTCGCCTCCGGGAATAGCGCGTCCGGGCATGCCTTCATGACCTTGGTGAGGCTCCCCGCGGCCGGTGTCCAGCAGACCAGCGGGAATCCGTCGAACGAGTAGCGCCGGGTGCCCGTGAGATTACGCACGTTATAGCTCTGCTGCACATGGATCGCATCGATGCTGCTGGTATCGAGGATGGTCGTGTGCCAGTAGAAACCGCGGGTCTCGCCGATGAGCCGGGCACCGATGCCAGGGAAGATGCCCCCGCCGAGAAACAGGCCGAAGACGTCGCCGAACCAGCCTCCGCGCTTGGGGCGCTGGGCGTTCGCCTGGTGCTGCTGCAGCTCGGCCTCGATCGACTTGCGGTACGCGTTCTTCTCCCGCTTGGCGGCCTGCTGCCGCTCCCTGTGCAGCTTGGTGTAGTAGCGGTCCAGGTCCGTCAGGATATGATAGAATGCCGAGTCCTCGGATCCCTTCGGGATGTCGAGTCGGCAGCCGCCGAACCCAGAGTCGATGCTGTCATACTTGATCTTGTTCGTCAGGTCTCCGTCATAGATGATGGCGCCGTCCTTGATGTCGGCGCGGCCCTGGGCCGTCCAGCCGGTCTTGAAGTCGCACTCGATGCTTCCGACGAAGTCGGGCACGGCCACCGTCACGTCGGCCTCGAAGCGGACCGGCAGCATGACGGACGTCACCTCGGTGGGACCGCCGTGGGAGAAGCGCGCGGGCCTCACGCCGACGTTCGTGTACTCGATGAGGACGCTGCAGGAGCGGACGCTGCCGCACGCGCCGCCGCTGCCGAGGTTGACGCCGCGGATCTGTTCGGCGCTCTGGCGCGTAATGAGCCCGTCCTCCTGATCGAAGACCGTCTGCGCCGTCGGGCGGGCGTACACCTTCGTGGGCGACAGGTTCTTGGCGACGACGTCCGGGCGCAGCTCGAGGTAGACGCGCAGCACGTCGCGCTGCTCCGCGGTGTAGCCGCTCTCCAGGATGGCCTGGCGCAGGCCGAACTGGCCATTGCTCGCGCGCGCGCGCAGCTGGGTCAGGCCTGCGACCCAGCTCTGCGGATTGCTGGAATTGAGCAGCGCCTGCTCCTGGGCGTTGGGCGCCACGCCGATGCGGGACATCTGCAGCACGAAGCTGTTGGCGATGGATCGCCGCAGCGAGCTCCCGAGGCTGGCGGCGCCCTCGGCGCCCGCGCTGGCGAGCGCGGCGATCTCCGCCTCGACGGCGGCCAGCTCGTCTTCGAGCTGCGGGCGCAGCTGCTCGAGGCTCTGGCGAGCGATCGGATCGATGGAGCCGGCGAGGGCCTTATCGATCTTGTCGATCTTGTCCTCGATATCCTTCTGGCGGAGGGTCAGCCGCAGGTACTCCTGGGCCTCCAGCTCGAAGGAATTGAGCAGCTGGTCGGCCGCGTCCAGGATCGCGAGGGCGTAATCTGCGAACGAGTCCGCGCCGACGGCGCTCCGCGTGGGGTTCGGCGCGAAGAAAGGCGCTGCCCAGTAGACCTTGGCGACCGAGGGGTCGTTGCGCCTCTCGTCCGTCGGGTTCTTGTGATCGTCGTAGAAGGCGATCTCTGCGAGCGTCGCCATGAACTCGTCGACTTGCGTCTCCGTCATGCCGCGCTGGTTCTTCAACGTCTCCCGGAGCGACTGCGACACCGGCAGTTGCGTTAGCTCCATGGTGGGGGCGGCACTCGCGGCGCCGGAAGCGATCATGATTGCCGCTGCAGAGACGAACGCAACGTTCAACTTGCCACGTTTCATTCTATCACTCCTTGTATTGTGCAGAAAAAATGACTGTTTACGTGATCGAATTTCGAGGGCCAGGAATGGGATGCTGTGATGAGATTGCGAGGCCTGCTGTCCGTGAGCCAGGGCGTGCGTCGCTGGCGAAGGATCCGCCCCATGACCTTCTGCGGCGCTCGATGCCCGCCGGCTCATGGTGGGCGGCAGCCGTCTTCGGCTGGGCTCAATAGCATCCGCCATGCCAGTGTGCAGACAGGCTGCAGTGCAGGATGTCGAACGCCGGACGCCGCGTGAGGCGCAGTCGTTTGCGTCACCTCGTCAGCGAGGGAACCGACTGACCTGGGCTCGTCCGGCGTTGCGATCCGCGTCGCGAGAACCTGATACGAATAATGAGGAACGAAGGTCGGCTCCGGAAGACGCGCGAATGGATGCGGTGGAGCTGCTGCCGAGGTGAAGCCGCGCCCTGCTCACTGCTGCTTGGAGGGGTCGCCGCGCCGGCGGTTGACGCGTCGGTGACGACTTGACGCGTCGGCGACGAGGTGATGCGTCGGTGACGAACTGACGCGTCGGTGACGACCGGACGCGTCGGTGACGACCGGACGCGTAAAGCCACCGGGCGCGTGTCGACCTGAGCTGCGCTGGTGAAAAGAGCCTGGCGCTCGAACGCTGGCGCCCATGGGTGATCGGGTTCGAGCCCGATTCCCCGTCGAAGCGCGCGCTATGGCAGATCCGCGAGCGAGCCCAGGCGTGCCTGCCTCATTCTCGGCGGGGCATGTCCGTGTTCCGGCGGGCCAACACCGCACCCTAGCCCAGACCGAGATCGCGTACCCGACGCGCCAGCGCCTCCTCCGACACCTGGAGTCGCTCGACCATGCGCCCGAGATCGCCTTCGCACTCCCGGTGGCAGCTGGTGAGTTCTTCGAGCGTCAGATCCTGCGCCGCGCGGAACCGCGGATAGCGTTCGATGAGCACGTAGATCGAGGGGCGGGTGATGCCGAGCCGCTTCGCGGCCTCGGCGCGGTTCCACCGGCTCGCGTGGAGCGCGTCAGCCAGCTCGTCTTCGGTGATGTCGGCCGTCGAGCGCCGGGTCGGGTGGGGCGCCGCGTCGGTCGCGGAGGCCGGAGCGGACGCGATCTGGCCCGGCGGAGCCGCGGGCGCGGCTGGCTCAGGCCTCGTGGGTGAACGGGCCGCGTGCCGTGCCGGCGAATCGTCCTCGGGCAGCTCGGCGCCCGCGCTCGAGGGCGCGGCCAGGAGCCGCTCCACCGCGGGGGTGACCTCGAGGCGGTCCCTGCCGCGGCTCCCGATGACGAGCTGCCGTATGACGTTCCGGAGCTGTCGGATGTTGCCCGGCCAATCGTACTCGGCGAGCCGGGCGACGAGCGAGGCCGGGAGCCACGGTTTGTCCTCCGGCGCGGGGGGAGCGAGCCGGTGCATCTCACCGACCCGCTCTAGCTCCTCGCGGAAGAAGCGGATCAGGAGCCGGCCAATATCGTCCCGGCGCTCGCGCAGCGGCGGGACGCTGAGCTCATACGCGGAGAGGCGGTTCAGCAGAGGGGCGCGAAACATCCCGCTGGCCACCTTCGCCTCGAGATCCGCGTCCGTGGCCGCAATCACCCTGGCGTCGACCTTGCGGACCTGCGCGCCCGTGCGCTGCACTTCGCCGGTCTCGAGGACACGCAGCAGGGCGATCTGGAGATCGAGCGGGGCGTCTCCGATCTCGTCGAGGAACAGGGTGCCGCCGTGCGCCTGCTCGAAGTAGCCCTTCCGTTGCACAGCGCCGCTGAAAGATGCCTTTTCGGTGCCGAACAGCTCCGCGCTCGCCAGCGTCGGCGCGATGGCGCTGAAGTTGATCGCCACGAACGGACGCCCGCGCCGTGGCCCCGCCTGGTGGATGGCGTGCGCGACGAGCTCCTTACCGCTGCCGGTCTCTCCGCGGATCAGGACGGGCAGCTCGATGTCGGCGACACTCCGCACCTCCCAGAGGAGCTGCCGCAAACCGTCGCTGTCGCCGATCAGCTCGCGCTCCTCGCCTGGCACGCTGCTGCCTGTGATGAGGTCCTGCCGGGAAGCCGAAGCGTGGAGCAGGAGAACCACGCGATGACCGAGCTCGAGGATGACACCCCGCCTGAGCTGCGCGGCGGAGAAGTGGGCGGCGGACTGTAGGCGCTTGCCGTGGACCACGACCACCGTGCTGCTGTCGCCAAGCTCGAGCCGTACTCCCCCGTCGGTGGCTGGAAACAAGCGCAAGGGTTTGCGGCTCAGGTACTCGTCGGCGAGCGGCTCGCCCCCCGATCGACCAGGCGGCGCGAAGGCAGGCTCCGCCCGCGACAGCGGCGCTGCCCCGCCCGCATCGAGGTCGGGGAGCAGCGCTCGATCTCCGATGCGATCCAGGCAGGGGTGGTACAGGATCGTCAGCATCCGCCTTGCGGCGCTGCCTTGCGCGCCGCCGGTGGTGTGCCGGCCAATGAGCGTCGATCTCTCGAGCAGTGCTCGGCTTCCAGGCTCCATTGGCACGGCATGTTGAACATGGCGCGCAGCGGCCGCAAGAACCAGGGAACCACGCGATAGCGATCCGGGGACACCCTGCCGCGACCGGCGTTCCGCCCTCCTCGAACGGCACTCGACCGACGTCGCTGGCACAGGCCCTGCAAGGAAGGAGCGAAGGAGCGGCGGAGCGACGGTCCGGCCGGGTGTACCAGGGCGGTTGAACCTGGCGTCGCGAACCCGCGCCCACTGCGCCTGCACGGCTCGCGGCGCGGGCGCTCGTCTGCGCTGAGAGCATGAGGAGGAAGAGTTCATGAGCATCATGGGGCTGCTCCAAGCTGGGGCTGTTCAGGTCGTCAACCCGAAGAGCAGGAAGGTGATTGGTTACGCGTTCAGCGTGGAGACGCAGCGTGGCCAGCTGCAGCGCTGGCTCCTGTTCGAGCACCCGCACAATGCGCTCGACATCGAACCGCCGCCTGAGCACATGGCCCAATGGTCGCTCTCGGATTGGCAGGCGAACGTGGCCGAGCTGTGGCGGCCCGGCTCGTTCTATGTGTGGGCTCAGGCCGACGTCTACCGCTACGACGAGGCATCCAGGCAGAAGGCATGGACGAAGATCCCGCCGGCATCGCGCCTGCCTGCGCCCACGTATCCCGACGTAGGAATTTGCGACTTCCAGCTGGATCCCACGGGAGGGAGGCTTTTCCAGGTGCTGCAGCAGAGAGCCGCCGGGGTCGTATTGGCGCGGAACGAGCCGTTCGAAGCGGCGGGAGCGAGGTTGAACGCGGCGATGGCGCTCGAAGCACGGGGCCTCGCCTATGTGGTGAATGGACTGCTCGATCCGGCGAGCACGGAGTACTGGATGCTGCCCGCGGCGTACGAGCCGGCCGGCAAGAGCGCGGCGGTCGCGGTCAAGACAGGGCCGCAGGAAGCGAAGTCGCTCCAGGAGTTCATCGATGTGGCAAACCGGGGATGGGGCCCTGGCAGCATCTTCGTGATCACCGGGTGCATCAACTACCGCGGAGAGCGGGTCCCGGCCGCGCGATAGCGCCGCTTGCCGAGGTTCGGCGGCCTGCGCGCCTGCCGCGGTCGACCCGTTTGCGGAAGACGCCGCCCGGGCGCTGGCGCTAGATTGGGCGCATGGCGCCGAGGGATGACACGCTCCTCCCGACGACCGAGCGCGATCACGACCCCAACGCGGCCGGCGCAGCGCGCGAGCTCCTGTCAGGAGCAGGCGGCACGAGTGCCAGCGCCGAGGCGACAGCGTCGTTGCAGGCAGCGCCTCCCGGCGAGGCGAGCCAGATCGGCCGCGTGATCGCGGGCCGCTACCGCCTGGTCGAGCGCCTGGGCGCCGGCGCGCACGGCGAGGTCTGGGCGGCCGACGATCTCGTTCTCGGCGGGCAGGTGGCGTTCAAGTGGATGCGCCATGCTGGGGGCCAGCTTCTCTCGCGGATCCATCGGGAGATCACGACGCTCCGGATGCTCCGCGTGCCCGGCGTGGTGCAGCTCCTCGACGACGGCATGGAGGGCGGCAGGCCATTCCTTGTGATGGAGCGTGTCGAGGGCGAGCCGTTTCCGGGGAGCGTCGCGCGCCGGGGCGGGGAACGACGCCGCTGCAGCTGGGCCGCGCTCGTCGACCCGACGATGGCGCTGCTCGAGGTGCTCGCGCGGGTGCACGCGGCGGGCATCGTTCACCGGGATCTCAAGCCCGACAACATCCTGGTGAGCCGGGAGGGGCGCCCCACGGTGCTGGATTTCGGCGTCTCGCTCTGGCGCGATCCGTCGGATCGGTTGACGGAAGCAGGAGAGATCCTCGGCACGCCGCTCTACCTCGCCCCGGAGCAGATCCTGGGCAGGGTGGTGGATCCACGGACCGATCTCTACGCGATCGGCGTGATGCTCTACGACGCGCTCACGGGGCAGATCCCTCACGACCGGGAGGACCTCCAGCAGATGCTGCGGGCGCGTCTCCTGGAGCCCGCGCCCCCCGTGCACGAGCTCGCCACCGACCTGCCGGCGGACGTGGCGGGGATCGTCGATCGGCTGCTCGCGCGGGACAAGGAGCAGCGCTTCCGGACGGCGATCGAGGTGCTGGCGGCCCTCCGAGGGCAGCCGGCCCTGGCGCGGGCCGGACCGACGTTACCGCTCCTCGGAGATGGATGCGCGCTCGGCGAGGTGCTCGCGGCCGCGCGGGCGGGGCGCTCGGTGGATGTGGTGGGCTCGCCGGGCTCCGGGCGCTCGCGCTGCCTGGGCGATGCGGCCGAGGCGCTCGCGCGCGAGGGGCGGGAGGTGGCGTGGACGCGCGCTGCCCGCACGCCGCTGGCCAGCGTGCAAGCGGTGGTCGGGGTGCCTCAGCAAGGCGCGGGGCTCGGGCTCGCTGACATGACGGCCTGGGTCGAGGCGGAGCTGCGGTCCGTGCTCGCGCGGGGCGTGGTCGTTGTCGCGGACGACGCGGAGGGGCTCGATCGGTGGTCGGCTGCGGTGCTGGATCGGGTCCGTTCCGGGCGAGGCACGATCGTGCGGGCGCTCCTGGCTGCGCCTTCCGATGCGCGGGAGGGGGCGGCGGACGTCGCGTGGCTGCGCCCGCTCGACGAGGCGGCGCTGCGCCCGCTGTTTGCGGGGCCCGACCGGCTGCTGCACCTGCGCGAGGACGCGGCGCGGGCGCTCTGGGAGCGGACCGAAGGGCTGCCCCTGTGGATCGAAGCCGAGGTGACGTTGTGGGTGCGCCTCGGGCTGGCCCGCTGGGACAGCGCGCAGCTACGGATCGACCGCGACGGGCTGGTGCGACTGAGCGCCGGCATGCTCGGCGCGATGCGCGCGCGGTCCTCCCCGGTGGAGAGGGAGCGCGAGTCGCACCAGGAGGAGCTGCTGCGATGGTTGGCGGTTGGTGGACATCACCTGGAGCTGCCGCAGCTCGCGCAGGTGATGGAGCAGCCGCTGTGGAAGATCGAGGCGGAATGCGAGGCGATCGAGGCGAGCGGCGCGGCGCGGCGGCTGCCGGGTGGACGCATGGTGCCCCGCGGACAGGTGGACATCCCGTGGCCGTCGAGCCGCCGCCTGGCGGCGCACCGGGCGATCGCTCGGACGCTGCGCCCCGGCCAGGAGGGGCGCCTGTTCCACTGGCTCGCCGCCGAGGACGTGCATGAGGCGTGGGCCGAGGCGATCGAGGTCGCGCAGCGGCGCGGGCGCGAGGGGGATCTGGCCGCTGCGGTGACGGCGCTCGCGGAGGGGCTGCGCGTCGTGCGGCAGCAGGACCACATGGAGGCCGGATACGAGGACGCGCTCCTCGCGGAGTGGGTGAAGCTGGCGTTCGCGGAGGGCACGCCGTACGCGCTGGATCGGGTGCTCTACGAGGTGTCGCGCGCGGTGCGCCGCACCCCGAAGGTGGGGTACCTGGAGTCGCTGGTGCGCGCCGGGCTCGCGGCGCCGGGCGCGAACGGGATGCGTGCCCTGGAGCTGGCGGACGGGATTCCCCCGTTCGCCGATGCCGAGCTGGAGCGGCGGCGCCAGCGGGTGCGTGTCGTGGTGGCTGCGGCCAAGTCGTCGCCGTCGCTGCTGGGAGAGGTCCTTGCGGCGGTGAGGGAGTGGGCGGAGCGATCCGGAGAGCCGATGGCGCAGCTCTGCTTCATCGAGGGGCAGGCGCTGCTGCGTTATAGCCAGGGACGGTTCGAGGAAGCGGCGGCGCTGCACGCGGTCGTGGCGGAGGAGGAGCCGCGGCTGACCGCGCGGATCGCGGCGACCGTGAACTGCGCCTCGGCGCTGCTGGAGGCGTTCCGTCACCAGGAGGCGGCCGAGCGCGCGGCCGTCGGACGAGAGCTGGCTGCGCGGGCCCGGCATGCGTACTGGGAAGGGCGCGCAGAGTGGCTGCTCCGCGCCGCGCGCTACCGCATGGGGGAGGCGCACGAGCCGGATCTGGAGCTGGTCGAGGCGGTGCAGCGGGTGGGCGTGCAGGAGCTGGAGGCGCTTGTGCGGCTGAACGAGGCGGCCGTGGCCTACCGGGCCGGGGCGCTGGAGCTCGCTGCGGCGCTCGCGGACAGGGCGGCGTGGCTGTGGCGGCAGATGGCGCGGCCGTGGGGGGCGCTGCTGGCGCGGTCTGTGGCGCTGGCGTGCGGAGCGGGCGCGCAGGGGGGAGAGGTGCGGTCCCTTGCGGAGCTCGCGGTGCAATGCCGCATTCCCGGGATCGGGGTGCAGGCGCTGGGGCTGCTCGGGCGGGCGTTCCCGGAGGCGAGGGACTCCTGGAGGGACGCGGTGCAGGGGCTCGTGCACGGGATACCGCGGGAGCACTGGGGTCGACGGATCGAGGTGCTGTCGGTGGAGGAAGCGCTGGAAGGGGCGCTGGGGGGCGGCGGGGGCGGCGAGCCGACCTCAACGACGGCGGCGGCCGGCAGCTCGCCTCCGGCGTCGAGCTGACGCGTCCGGGACCTGCGGACGCGTCACGTTGACGCGTCCGGGAGCTGCGGACGCGTCGAGCTGACGCGTCCGGGACCTGTTGACGCATCATGGGTGCTGCGGCGCGCATCGCCGGGCGCGGATGAGCCGCCGACGCGCTGAGCGTCGACCCATGCCGCTTGCGCTCGGGCGTGGAGAGCTCCGCAATGGGTGCAGCTCGTGCGGTCCTACGTTCTTGGAAGGCTCGTTCGGTTCCTGAGGGGCACGAGGCGGAACCAGGGCCCCTGGTGCTTGGCATGGTATCTGCTCGAGTCTGGGACAAGCGTGCTCCTCCGTGACGCGCAGCCCGAGGCGGGTAACCGCCGATGGGATGCACACCGCGCAGGAGAGGGCCGCACCCATCACTATCGATTGATCGGAGCGCGCGTGTGCCGTCGTGACCTCGCGTTGTCGTTGCGAATCCGCATGCTCATTGTCGTTCTCCCGCGATTGGCGCAGTAGACGAGGCGGCTCGCCTATGCAGTGACGTCTGCATCGGAGTATGCCCATGTGGATCGAGATCGAGGTGGACTCCGGCGGGCAGGGCGTGCGTGTGGGCGCGCGCGGGAGCCGCGGAGAGCGCCCCCCGGCGCACACGCTCTCGTCCGAGCTGGGCATCGATGCGCTGCAAAGCTTCGCCAGCAAGGTCGGGAGGGCGGTCCGGAGCGGAAGGGCGCTCGATCCCGCCGTCGTGAAGGAGGCCCAGGCGCTCTACGGCGAGCTGCTCCAGGGCGATCTCCGGGACGTGCTGGCGAGGCTCCGCGAGGCGTCGAAAGACAGCCCGCTCCTCGTGCGATTGTTCCTGCGCGACCGCGCGCTCCTGGGGATCCCCTGGGAAGCCCTTTGCCGTCCGGGTACCATGGAGGGCTTCTTGGGGACAGACCCGAAGGTCCTCCTGGCGCGCGGGGTGACCTCGCCGGATCCCTGGGAGCCGCGCGACGTCCTGGGAGCCGTGCGCGTGCTGGCGATCGCGCCGGGGAGCGACGAGCGGAGCCTCGTGGTGCTGAAAGAGGCCCTCTCGCCATCCATCGAGGCGGGTGAGGTGGAGTGGCTGGACCCGATCGCCGGCCCGGACATCAGCGCTCAAGTCCTCTTCGACCGGCTGCGGCGCGGCAAGACCCCTCACGTGCTGCACTGGCTCGGTCATGGCGGGGTGGATCTCTCGGGGAAGCCGGTCCTTCGCGTGGCCGACGACGAGGACGGCGAGGAGGCGTGGATCACCGCGGAGGCGCTCGGACGCGAGCTATCCGCGAGCTTCTGCGAGGAGCTGCGCGTCGTGGTCCTCGAAGCCTGCGAGGGCGCGAAGGCAGGCGCGTTCGGCAGCGCGGCCGAGATCCTGGCGAGCGCCGGCGCGGACGCGGTGGTGGCCCACCTGTGGCCGGTGAAGGCGGACGTGGCGCGCCTCTGCTCGTCCGAGATCTACCGGTCCCTCACGGGCGCGGAGCGAGGCCTCGGCGACATCGGCGCGAGCGTGGCGGCGGCGCGCAGGACGCTGCTCGCTCAGAGCGCCGAGGCGTTCTCTCCCATCCTCTTTTTGCGAGGCACAGGCTCGGCGATCTTCGACTTCGGCGAGCGCCGTGTCTCTCAGCAGCGAGCGCGGCGGGGCTCCAGGGGCCTCTCGCCGGCGCTGCAAAGCCTGCTCGAGAGGCCGTTCACGATGGTGCTCGGTGATTTCGAGGAGGACCGTGCCGCGCTGAAGGCCGAGCTCCTCTCGTTCATGAAGGAGGGCGGCGACACCGCGACCGCGACCCTCTCGCTGAGCGCCCTCACGCAGCGGTGCGCGCTCAGGTTCGGGCAGGAGAGCTTGCACGTGCTCTTCCAGCAAGCGCTCATGGCCTCTCTCGAGGTGCCGGTCCCGTCGCTCGCCCGGACGCTCGCGCGCCTCGTCACGCCCGGCGTCCACATCACGTTGCTCTGGCGGCCACACATGGAGCGCGCCATCGCCGAGGCTCACCCGCGGCGGAACGTGTTCGCCGTCCAGCCATCGCAGCTGGGCGCAAGCGGCAAGCCGCTCGTGGTGAAGCGCGCCGCCGGGGCCGCCGCGTGGAAGATGGAGCCCGTCCTTCCGAGGCGGTTCGACCTGGACAGCGACGTCGTGATCCTACGTCTTTATGGGGGATATTCGGCCGGGTCCCGCCCCATCTTCTCCCACCCGGTGCTCACCGAGGACGATCATATCCACGGCTTCCTTGGGGCTCTCGGGCTCGACCCTCCGGTATGGATGGAGGAGCTGCTCTCGCGGCCTCGCGTTCAATCAGGCCTCTTCGTCGGGCTCTCGGCGCTCGACTTTCGCCATCGCATGCTGCTGCGCTGGCTCTACGATCAGCGGCAGGCGCCGAGCGACAGCCTGGCGATCTTGACGCCGGACGCCGACGCCAGCGAGCCCGAGATCTGGGAGGCCGGCTGCGGGCTCCCGGGCGGCGGGCGCATCGCCTCGGTGATCGAGGAGCCGGAGCTCGTACCGCAGCTCGAGGCGTTCACCCCCGACGAGGGGCCGTGAGCGAGGGCGCGCTGCCGGAAGGCGAGGAGGCGGACGGAGGGCGCAGCAGCGTATCTCCTCCTTCCGGCGGCCGGATCTCGGCCGAGGAGGTGGCGGAGCCCGCGAGTGTCGTCGCCTCGCCGAACCCCTTTCCCGGCCCGCAGCCGTACCGCGCCGCCGATCGGGATCGGTTCCACGGTCGCGGAGAGCTCTCGTACCGCCTCGAGGCGAGCGTCCTCGCCAACCGCTGCGTGACCGTTTATGGGCCGTCTGGAGCGGGCAAGTCATCGCTCATGCAGGCGTCGGTGATCCCTGCGCTCGTCGACACGCAGCGGCTCCGGGTCGTGCGGGTCGACGCTTGGCCCGAGAACAAGGAGCCCACGCAGTGGCTCGCGGACGCGGTCTACTCCGCGCTTTCGTTCGGCGAGCTGCCGGCCGAGCTGCCGGCCGAAGAGGCCTTGCTGGCGGCCGCGCAGCGCGCCGCGCGCAAGTCGCCCCGGATCGCGCTTTTGTACCTCGACCAGATCGAGCAGCTCCTTTATCCGAGCCGGAGCACGACCGAGGTGGAGGCGTTCTTCGCCGCATTGAATCGCCTCGTGGACACGCCGCTCCGCGGCCTGCGCGTGGTGGTCTTGCTCCGCGAGGACTACCTGGGTCGCTTCCGCGATCGGCTGCGCGAGCACCGCCGGCTGTTGAGCCACGGCTTCCGGGTCGGCCCGCTCACCGTGGCCGAGCTCTCCGAGGCGGTTTGCAAGGCCGCGGCCTGCGGGCAGCCGCCGCAGACCTGGGAGCTCGCGCCGGTGCGCGCGCTCATGCTCCAGGTGCGCATGCCCGGCCAGGCCGAGTCGGACGACGCCGAGGCGCAGGCTGCTTATGCGCAGATCGTCTGCCGGGCGCTGTTCCAGCAGCGGGCGCAGGGCGGCGTCGCGGAGGAGCAGGAGGCCGTCGAGGCCGAGCCGATCCTGCGGCGTTACCTGGAGGCGACGCTCGACGAGCTCGGCACGCTCAGCGCGGCGGCGCGGCGCCTCCTGGAAGATCACCTCATCACGGCGGACGGCAGCCGCACGCTGCGCACCGAGAAGGAGCTGCTCCGGCTCTTGCCGGCCGAGGAACTCGGGCCGATCCTCAAGGCGCTCGAAGGCGCCGCCATCCTCCACGCCGAGGAGCACCAGGGCAGCCGCTATTTCGAGATAGGCCACGACTGGCTGGCGCGCAGGGTCTCCGAGGCGCGGCAGCAGCGCGAGCTCGAGGAGGAACAGCGCCGCCGCGAGGAAGCGCAGCGCCGCCGCGAGGAAGAGCAGGAGAGGGAGCTCGCGCGCGAGCGCAGCGAGGCGGCCGCGCGGCTCGCGAGGGCGCGGCAGCAGCGGCGCTTCTTCGCGGTCCTGGCGCTCGTGGCGGTCGTGGTGGCGGCGGGTGCGATGGCGCTGGGCCTCTATGCGTTTCGCCAGCGGGTGGCCGCCCAGACCGCGGCGAAGGAGGCCCGGGCGGCCGAGGCGATCGCCAAGGACAAGGAGATCGAGGCCTCGGACGCGCGCCTGCTCGCGGGCTTTCGCGAGCTCAAGAACAGCGGCCAGATCGCGTGGGGCATCAAGCTCTTGCCGGAGGTGCAGCGGCCCGAGGCCGCGCGCGGCTGGCTCGCGCTGGCGAGCGACGCGCTCGGCCAGAATGCGCTCTTCGTCACGCTCCGTGGCCACGAGCAGCCGCTCCGCGCGGTCGTGTGGAGCCATCACGGCCAGCGGGTCCTGTCCGCGTCCGACGACGGAACGGCGAGGCTCTGGAGCGCCGACGGAACGGGTGATCCCGTCGTGTTCTCCGGGCATGAGGGGCCGATCAACGCGGTTGCGTTCAGTCCTGACGATAAGCGCGTGCTCACCGCCTCGGAGGAGGGGACAACGCGCGTGTGGGGCGAGAGCGGTGGCCAGATCGCCGTGTTCGATGCCGGGGGCGGGCCTGTGGGTCGCGCTGCATGGAGCCCCGATGGAGCCCGCGTCGTGACCGCCTCGGCCGACAACATTGCCCGCGTCTACGCGGTTGCCGGCGGCGAGGGCAGCATCGAGCTGAGAGGCCATACGGGGGCGCTGACCGCGGCTGCATTCTTCTCTGACGGAGCGCGCGTGCTCACGGCGTCCGAGGACGGGACAGCGCGTATCTGGGCAGCCGACGGCGCCGGGCAGCCTGTAATCTTGAAAGGGCCGGATGCCAAGATCCTCTTTGCCGCGCCGAGCCCGGATGGAACGCGCGTCCTGACCGCGTGGAGCGACGGTGTCGCCCGGATTTTCGGTGCTTCCGGCGAGGGCAAACCGGTCGAGCTCGAAGGCCACCAGGGCAGCGTCCTCTTCGCTGCGTGGAGCGCCGATGGCGCGCGTGTCGCCACGGCGTCGGCCGACAAGACGGTCCGGGTCTGGAGCGCCGACGGCACCGGAGAGCCGGTCGTCCTCGCGGGGCACAGCCGCCCCGTCACCTTCGTGGCCTTCCGGCCGGACGGCAGGTATGTCGCCACGGCCTCGCTCGATCAGACAGCGCGTCTCTGGCCGTCGGAGGGAGGTAAGGAGCTGGTTTTGGCCGGCCACGACGGCCCGGTATTGTCCGCCGCGTGGAGCCCGGAAGGAACGCGGGTGCTCACGGCCGCGGCGCCGCAGGTCGGGGTGCCTTCGCGAGACAACACGCTCCGGATCTGGCGCCCCGCGCTGCTCGAATCGTTGCCGCGCGAGCGTCGCGCGTTCTACCACGCTGCGTCGATCGGCCCTGGCGCCGAGCTCGTCGCATCCGCTTACGACGACCGCGCGGTGCGTGTGTGGCGCGCGGACGGCGCGGGCGTGGACGTCGTGCTCGCGCAACAGGAGGCATGGCTTGCGGGCGCGGCCCTGAGCCCCGACGGTGCGCGCGTCGCCGCGGCGTGCTTCGACGGGACGACCCGCGTCGTCCCCGTGGACGGCAAGGGAGATGCCGTGTCGATCCTGGGCCACGTGGCCGCGGTGCGCGCCGCCGCGTGGAGCCCCGATGGAACGCGCCTCGTCACCGTATCGGATGACCGGACCGCGCGCGTCGTCTCCGCGGACGGCACGTGGGATGCTCGGGTGCTGTCCGGGCACACCGACGGTCTCACGAGGGCTGCGTGGAGCCCAGACGGACAACGCATCGTCACCACGTCCATGGACCACACGGCGCGCGTCTGGCTTGCCTCGGGGGCGCAGGAGCCCATGGTGTTCAAAGGGCACGGAGGCGCCGTGTACAGCGCGGCGTGGAGCCCAGACGGACAACGCATCGTCACCGGATCCGAGGATGGCACCGTCCAGGTCTGGGACGCGACGAGCGGCGCGGTCGTCGCGTCCTTGGATCGCGGCGTCGCCGTCCCGGAGGCCATCTGGAGCCCCGATGGCGGCCAGATCGCCTTCTCGTTGCGGCACGGCGGCGTCCTCCTGTGGCGCCGCGATGGATGGGACCGCCCCGGGACGAGCGAGCCAGTCCTGCTCGACACGCAGGTGGCGATCATCTCCATGGCCTTCCTGGACGGCGGGAAGCAGCTCTTCACCGTCGCGGCCGACAACACCTCCCGCACCTTCACGATAGACGTCGCAGAGCTCCGACGGGGCCTCGTCTCGAGCAATGCGGATTGCCTTCCCGCGAGCTTGCGGATGCTCCATCTCGGCGAGCCACCGGACAGAGCGTCGGAGCGTCATGCGGCGTGCGAGCGCGAGCATTCGAGGACGCCGTTCTTCGGGGAGGGACGGGGACCATGAGCGTCGGCACCTGGGTGCGCGTCCATCTCAGGGGGGCGTTCGTCGCGAGGGCGTTCGTGATGGCGCCTGCGATGTGCCTTGTCGCTTGTGAACAGCCGCCGTCGGAGGCCGGAGGCGGTGCGCCGGCAGCGTCGAGCGTGGTGAAGGGCGAGGCGCCCAGGGCAACGGCTCGCGCCGGGATGGCCGTCCTCGGGCCGGACGAGCGCCGGGTGCCTCTCCTCGTGGTGCCGGGTGACGCCTTGATGGAGGTGGATGGCCAGCCGGCGTATCGCCGGGATGGGGCGATCGACCTGACCGGCAAGGTCGGCGAGGTGCGCCGTGTGCGCGTGTGGAAGGGGGCGAAGGAGGTGCTGGATAAGGATGTGACGATCCAGGAGAGCCAGCCCTCCCCGCCGCTCGTGGACTTCAACGCGGTTCCGCCGGCGAGACCGGTAGCGAAGCCGAAGCTACCGGCGCGCTACGGCGGCTTCGACGACGAATGATGTCCCGGGTGTTATGACGGCTGGGAGGAGGGCGAAGCTCGTGCGTCCAATTCACTCGAGAAGACTGGCTGGCTGGGTCCTTGCACTGGGGCTGATCGACGTCGAAGCGAAGGCGGCGCCGCCTGCGCCGCAGGGCAAGGATTCGCAAGCGGAGGTCTACGGCAATGAGGCCGAGGCTCGGGCCCAATTCCAGGCGGGCGTCGCCCACTTCGACAAGCAGGAGTATCGCGATGCGCTGGAGGCGTTTCGCAGATCGCTCTGGCACAAGAAGAACCGGAACACCATGGGTTATATCGCGTCGTGCCTCAAGCAGGTCGGCCAGTTCGACGACGCGCTGGACCAGTACGAGGAGATGCGCCGCGAGTTCCCGCGGATGCCTGCCAAGACCGAGGCGACGGTGGCGGCCGAGATGGCGGAGCTCTCGGGCCTGGTGGGGACGCTGGCGGTGACGGGCGACGCGCCAGCCGGGGCGTTGCTGTTCATCGACGATCGCCTGCGGGGCAAGCTCCCCCTGGAGAAGCCGCTGCGGGTGAGCGCGGGGAGCCGGGCGATCCGCGTCCAGAAAGAGGGGTTCGCGCCGCTCAGGACGACGGTGGAGGTCAAGGCCGGACAGGAGAGCGTGGCGGAGCTGGTGGCGAAGTCGAGGAAGGGACTGCTGGTGGTGAGCGAGAAGCACAACTGGGTGCTTCGCGTGGAGCTGGACGGCAAGGATGTCGGGGTGACGCCCTGGCAGGGGCTGGTGGACGCTGGCGAGCACAAGGTGCGGTTGCACGGGTTCATGGGGGTGGAGGCGCTGGCTGCGTGCGAGGCGACGGCGACGGCGGCAAAGGACGGAGCGAGGGTGGCTTCGAGCGTGACGGCAGCGTCGGTGAGGCCGTACGAGGAGACCCGGCTGGTGCTTGGGGCGGAGGAGCGAGACGCGTCGCTGCGGGTCGAGTCGACGCCGGCGGGGGCGACGGTGACCATCGATGCGCGGGTGGTGGGCAAAGCGCCGTGGGAAGGGCGGCTGCCGCTGGGGGAGCATGTGATCGAGGTGAGCGCGGGCGGGTTCGTCTCGGAGACGCGCACGGTGCGGCTGGAGCGGCGCAAGCAGCGGGAGCTGTCGGTATCGCTGGCGGACCGTCTGGCGGAGGAGCGCGCGGCGAGGAACAGGAAGATCGGGGTGGGGTTGGGCTACGGCGTGGGGGTGGCGGGGCTCGGGGTGTTTGCCGTGGCCGGGGGGATGGCGCTCGACAAGGTCAACGAGCTCGAGGCCCGTTGTCCAAACAAGCAATGCACTTCCAGGGAGGAACGGGACCAGGAAGCCGCGGCGTCTCTGGGGACGGCGGCGACCATCGGCCTGGTGGTGGGAGGGCTCGGGGCGGCGGCGGGGACGGCCGTGCTACTGCTCACGAGGCCGGAAAGCGGTGAACGGGGCGGCGGCCCGAGCGTGAGCGCGGGCGTGGGGCTCGGGGGCTTCGAGGTGAAAGGAAGGTTCTGATGAGCCAGCCGAAAAGGGGTGGGAGGTCGGGCGGAGTCCGGATCGCGGGGGCGATCCTTATCAGCCTTGTCCTCTGGGCTTGCAACGGTGTGCTGGGGGTGGGCGAGTTCAAGCCGGCCGCGTGTGACGAAGGAGCCAGGCGGTGTGATGGCGATCGGCCCCAGGTCTGCAATATTGGACGATGGCAGAACGTGTCAGCGGCCCCCTGCATTGATCAGAAATGCGAGAACGGTGAGTGCCGCGCCGTGTGCGACTATGGCGATAGGCGGTGCAGCGACCAGCAGCCCCAGCAGCCCCAGATCTGCAGGGCGGGGCGATGGGTGGATGCACCCGAGGGCCCGTGCGTTGATCAGGCATGCATATTCGGCAAGTGCGAAGGTATTTGTGCTCCAGAGCGGAAGAGGTGCCAGGGCCTCACGCCCCAGGAGTGTGACAAGAATGGGGAATGGCAAAGCACGCGTGACCCGTGCGATTCGAATGCGGGGTTTCAGTGCTCGGGCGGAGACTGTCTGTACATTTGTAAACCGCCGGATCTGCGGTGCTCAGAAAACATTCCGCAGTACTGCGACGCGAACGGGAGCTGGCAGAATATCGGTCCTGTCTGCGACCCCTGTGTCGGTTGCGATCCAACCACCGCTGCGTGCAACGACAGCGCCCCCGTGGTCTGTGAAATGGGGGAGATTTGTGCCAATGGGACGTGCATCTGTAGAAAATTCGTGCTTAGTAATGTGATCCCCTTTTCTGTGGGTGTTTCCCCCACCTCGGTAGCGGTTGCGGACCTCAACGGCGACGCCAAGCCCGACCTAGTGGTCGCGAGCCTGATCAGCGTCGGCGTGACCGTGCTGGTCAATAACGGCCTCAGCATCCCCGCCCGCAGGGTCTACTATCCAACGGGCGAGGGTCCCTCTTCGGTTGCGGTCGCGGATCTCAACGGAGACGGCCAGCCCGACCTCGCCGTCGCGAACGGGGGCAGCGACAGCGTGAGCGTGCTGTTCAACAAGGGAGACGGTACGTTCGCCCCCAAGCTCGACTACCCGACGGGCGATGTCCCCCGTTCGGTGGCGGCCACGGACCTCAACGGAGACGGCCAGCCCGACCTCGCCGTCGCGAACTGGGGCAGCAACAGCGTGAGCGTGCTGTTCAACAAGGGAGATGGCACGTTCGCCCCCAAGCTCGACTACCCGACGGGTGACGGCCCTATCTCGGTGGCGGCCGCGGACCTCAACGGAGACGGCCAGCCCGACCTCGCCGTCGCGAACGGGGGCAGCAACAGCGTGAGCGTGCTGTTCAACAAGGGAGACGGCACCTTCGCCCCCAAGCTCGACTACCCGACGGGTAATTACCCCAGCTCGGTGGCGGCCGCGGATGTGAACGGAGACGGCCAGCCCGACCTCGCCGTCGCGAACGAGCGCAGCAACAGCGTGAGCGTGCTGTTCAACGAGGGAGACGGCACATTCGCCCCCACGCTCGACTACCCGACGGGTAATTACCCCAGCTCGGTGGCGGCCGCGGATGTGAACGGAGACGGCCAGCCCGACCTCGCCGTCGCGAACGGGGGCAGCAACAGCGTGAGCGTGCTGTTCAACCAGGGAGACGGCACATTCGCCGGCGAGCTCGACTACCCGACGGGTAATCTCCCAAGCTCGGTGGCGGTCGCGGACCTGAACGGAGACGGCCAGCCCGACCTCGCCGTCGCGAACGAGCGCAGTAACAGCATGACCGTGTTGTTCAACAAGGGAGACGGCACGTTCGCCCCCACGCTCGACTACCCGACGCGCGGCGGTCCCATTTCGGTGGCGGCCGCGGACCTGAATGGCGACGGCCAGCCCGACCTCGCCGTCGCGAACTACTACATCAACAGCGTGAGCGTGCTGTTCAACAGGGGAGACGGCACGTTCGCCCCCAAGGTCGACTACCCGACGGGCGAGGGCCCCTTTTCGGTGGCGACCGCGGACCTGAACGGCGATGGCAAGCCCGACCTCGCTGTCGCGAACTGGGCCAGCGATAGCGTGAGCGTGCTGTTCAACGAGGGAGACGGCACGCTCGCCCCCAAGCACGACTACCCAACGGGCGAGGAGCCCACGTCGGTAGCGGCTGCGGACCTGAACGGCGACGGCAAGCCCGACCTCGCCGTCGCGAATATCGAGAGCGCCACGGTGAGCGTACTGGTCAACAAGGGAGACGGCACCTTCGCCCCCAAACACGACTACCCAACGGGCGAGGAGCCCACGTCGGTAGCGGCTTCGGACCTGAGCGGCGACGGCAAGCCCGACCTCGTCGTCGCGAACTGGGCCAGCAACAGCGTGAGCGTGCTGTTCAACAAGGGATACGGCACGTTCGCCCCCAAACTCGACTACCCGACTGGCGATAGCCTCTCCTCGGTGGCAGCTGCCGACCTGAACGGCGACGGCAAGCCTGACCTCGCGGTCGCGAGCCGAGGCAGCGCCGGCGTGAGCGTGCTACTTAACAACGGGGATGGTACGTTCGCCCCCAAGCTCGACTACCTACCAGGTGAGGGCTCCAGCTCGGTGACGGCCGCGGACCTGAACAGCGATGACAAGCGCGACCTCGCCGTCGCGAGCGTCGATAGCGACAGCGTGCACGTGCTACTCAACAAGGGCGACGGCACGTTCACTCCGAAGGTTGACTATCCAACGAGCGATGAGCCATACTCAGTGGCGACCGCGGACCTGAACGGCGACGGCAGACCTGACCTCGCTGTCGCGCACTTGGAGGCTAACACCGTGAGAGTGCTATTCAGTATCTGCGACCGATAGCAATTCAACGCCTTGGATACGCCTGTGGCCCCACGTCACGCCAGGATCGCGCTGCGCATTGCTTGTGCCGGCCCGGTACCAGCGTCGCCCGGAAGGTCCCGATTCCGTTTCTGCACGACCATCTGCTTATCGGCCCCAATGCGAGGCGCAGGAGAACCAACGGTTTCAGAAGGTTCAGCTCATCCAGAGCTCGACGTCATCCAGACGCAGGTGGCCATCGTCACCCTCTCGGAGTCAGCCCCGATCCGGTCATGAGATGTAACTCATCGACGATCGCCTGCGCGGCAAGCTCCCCCCTCTAAAGGCCGATAGGATTGAGTGCGGGAAGCTGGGCCGTCCGCGTCGAGAAAGAGGGCTTTGCGCCGGGCAGGACGACGGTGGAAGTCAAGGCCGGAAAGGCGAGCATGGCGGAGCTGATGGCGAAGTCGAGAAAGGGACTGCTGGTGCTGAGCGAGAAGCACAACTGGGTGCTTCGCGTGGAGCTGGACGGCAAGGATGTCGGGGTGACGCCCTGGCAGGGGCTGGTGGACGCTGGCGAGCACAAGGTGCGGTTGCACGGGTTCATGGGGGTGGAGGCGCTGGCTGCGTGCGAGGCGACGGCGACGGCGGCAAAGGACGGAGCGAGGGTGGCTTCGAGCGTGACGGCAGCGTCGGTGAGGCCGTACGAGGAGACCCGGCTGGTGCTTGGGGCGGAGGAGCGAGACGCGTCGCTGCGGGTCGAGTCGACGCCGGCGGGGGCGACGGTGACCATCGATGCGCGGGTGGTGGGCAAAGCGCCGTGGGAAGGGCGGCTGCCGCTGGGGGAGCATGTGATCGAGGTGAGCGCGGGCGGGTTCGTCTCGGAGACGCGCACGGTGCGGCTGGAGCGGCGCAAGCAGCGGGAGCTGTCGGTATCGCTGGCGGACCGTCTGGCGGAGGAGCGCGCGGCGAGGAACAGGAAGATCGGGGTGGGGTTGGGCTACGGCGTGGGGGTGGCGGGGCTCGGGGTGTTTGCCGTGGCCGGGGGGATGGCGCTCGGCAAGGTCAACGAGCTCGAGGCCCGTTCTCCAAACAAGCAATGCACTTCCAGGGAGAAACGGGACCAGGAAGCCGCGGCGTCTCTGGGGACGGCGGCGACCATCGGCCTGGTGGTGGGGGGGCTCGGGGCGGTGGCGGGGACGGCCGTGCTGCTGCTCACGAGGCCGGAAAGCGGTGAACGGGGCGCCGACCCGAGCGTGAGCGCGGGCGTGGGGCTCGGGGGCTTCGAGGTGAAAGGAAGGTTCTGATGAGCCAGCCGAAAAGGGGTGGGAGGTCGGGCAGCGTCTGGAGCGTGGGGGCGATCCTTATCAGCCTTGTCCTCTGGGCGTGCAACGGCGTGCTGGGGGTGGGCGAGTTCAAGTCGTCCGTGTGCGAGGAAGGCGCCAGGCGGTGTGACAGCGATTGGCCCCAGGTCTGCAACATTGGACGATGGCAGAATGTGTCAGCGGCGCCCTGCATTGGCCAGAAATGCGAGAACGGTGAGTGCCGCCCCGTGTGCGACGATGGCGATAGGCAGTGTAGCGGCCAGCTGCCCCAGATCTGCAGGGCGGGGCGATGGGAGGACGCACCCGAGAGCCCGTGCGCCAGTCAGCAATGCGTTGGCGGTGAGTGCGTCCCCGTGTGCCTTGACGGTGCCAGACGGTGCATCGGCCAGCAGCTCCAGCAGCCCCAGATCTGCATAGCGAAGGATTGGCAGGATCTACAAGGGGGGCCGTGTGACGATAAGACCTGCTACGAAGGCGAGTGTATGGGTGAATGTGCTCCCGGGGACAAGCGGTGTCTGGGCCTCACGCCCCAGGCGTGTGGCGAGAAGGGGCAATGGTATAGCACGGGTGAGTCGTGCGATTTGGTTGCTGGGTATCAATGCTCGGACGGCGACTGCGTGCTGGACTGCACGCCGGAAGATTTGCGGTGCTCAGAGCACATTCCGCAGTACTGCGACGAGAAAGGGAGCTGGCAAAATTACGGTCCTGTCTGCGATCCCTGTGTCGGTTGCGATCCAACCACCGCTGCGTGCAGGGACAGCGCCCCCGTGGTCTGTGGGGTGGGAGAGCGTTGCGGCAATGGGATGTGCATCTGTAGAAAGCTCAAATTTAGTGACGAGCTGTCCTTTCCTGTGGGGCAATTCCCCGTCTCGGTAGCGGCTGCGGATCTCAACGGCGACGGAACGCCCGACCTCGCCGTCGCGAACTTCGAGAGTGGCACCGTGAGTGTGGTGGTCAACAACGGCATCACCATCCCCGCCCCCGCGCTGGACTATCCAACGGGCTTCGGCCCCTCTTCGGTGGCAGCCGCGGACCTGAACGGCGACGGCAAGCCCGACCTCGCCGTCGCGAATGCGGGCAGCGACAGCGTGAGCGTGCTGCTGAACAAGGGAGACGGCACGTTCGCCCCCAAGCTCGACTATCCAACGGACCGCAGCCCCTCTTCGGTGGCGGCCGCGGACGTGAACGGCGACGGCAAGTCCGACCTCGCCGTAACGAGCTACGGCCTCGACAGCGTGAGCGTGCTGCTGAACAAGGGAGACGGCACGTTCGCCCCCACGCGCTACTACCCAACGGGTAATTCCCCCAGTTCGGTGGCGGCCGCGGACGTGAACGGCGACGGCAAGCCCGACCTCGCTGTCGCGAACGCGGGCAGCGACAGCGTGAGCGTGCTGCTGAACAAGGGAGACGGCACGTTCGCCCCCAAGCTCGACTACCCGACCGGCGATAGTCCCTCGTCAGTGGCGGCCGCGGACCTGAACGGCGACGGCAAGCCCGACCTCGCCTTTGCGAATCGCGACAGCGCGACCGTGAGCACGCTGTGCAACAGGGGAGACGGAACGTTCGCCCTCAAGCGCGACTACCCGACGGGCGAGGAGCCCTGGTCAGTGGCGGTCGTGGACCGGAACGGCGACGGCAGGCCCGACCTCGCCGTTGCGAACCGTGACAGCGGCACCGTGAGCGTGCTGCGCAACAGGGGAGACGGCACGTGCGCCTTCGCTCCCGAGCACGACTACCCGACGGGCGAGGACCCCAGGTCAGTGGTGGCCGCGGATCTGAACGGCGACGGCAAGCCCGACCTCGCCGTTGCGAACGCGGCTAGCAACCGCGTGAGCGTGCTGCTCGGCGACGGCTACGGCTACCGCACGTTCGCCCTCAAGCTCGAGTACCCGACGGGCACCAACCCCAGGTCAGTGGCTGCCGTGGACCTGAACGGCGACGACAAGCCCGACCTCGCCGTACCGAACTACGGCCTCGACAGCGTGAGCGTGCTGCTGAACAAGGGAGACGGCACGTTCGCCCCCAAGCTCGAGTACCCGACGGGCAGGGACCCCCTCGCGGTGGCGGCCGCGGACCTGAATGGCGACGGCAAGCCCGACCTCGCCGTTGCGAATCTCGACAGCGCGACCGTGAGCGTGCTGCTGAACAAGGGAGACGGCACGTTTGCCCCCAAGCTCGACTACAAAGTGGTCGAGCTCCCCGTCGCGGTGGCGGCCGCGGACCTGAACGGCGATGACAAGCCCGACCTCGCCGTCGTGAACAGGACCAGCAACAGCGTGAGCGTGCTGCGCAACAAGAGAGACGGCACGTTCGCCCCCAAGCTCGACTACCCGACGGGCGAGGCTCCCGTCGCGATGGCGGCCGCGGACCTGAACGGCGACGGCAAGCTCGACCTCGCTGTTGCGAACGAGGCCAGCAACAGCATGAGCGTGCTGCTGAACAAGGGAGACGGCACGTTTGCCCCTAAGCTCGACTACCCGACGGGCGAGTACCCTGTCACGGTGGTGGCTGTGCACCTGAACGGCGACGGCAAGCCCGACCTCGCCGTCGTGAACAGGGCCAGCAACAGCGTGAGCGTGCTGCGCAACAAGGGAGACGGCACATTTTCCCCCAAGCTCGACTACGAAGTGGGCGAGTTCCCCAGCTCGATTGCGGCCGCGGACCTGAACGGCGATGACAAGCCCGACCTCGCTGTCGCGAACCAGGAAAGCAACAGCATGAGCGTGCTGCTCAACGAGGGAGAGGGCACGTTGGCCACGGACGTTGCCTATCCAACGATCGGTAGTGTTAGCTCGGTGGCGACTGCGGACCTGAACGGCGACGGCAAACCCGATCTCGCCGTTGCGTACCGCGACAGGTACTCCGTGAGCGTGCTGTTCAGATTCTGTGCCCGATAGAGCCGCAACGCCTTGGGCATGCCTCTGGATCCATGCGACTTCAGGCTCGCGCCGCACGTTGCTTGTGCCGCCCCGGCACACGCGCTGCCCGGCAAAGCCCCCCCAGGTCCCACACGGCCATCTGCCAATCGATTCCAGCTCGAGGCGCAGGAGAAACCAGCGTTTTTGGAGGCGTTCAGCGCACAGCTTGGCGTCTTCGAGCTTTCGGTGGCCGTCGTTGCCACCTCGGACACGGCCCCAATCCGGTCGTGCGATGCAAATTTGATGGACTCCTTCTGATCCTGCGCCCCGCCGATAGCTGGCTGTGGGCATGTCAAGCATGGGTCGGTGCCGTCGCCGAGCAAGCGGCGGGCATGTCGACCATGGGCGGGCGCCTGCTGGGTGACGCCCCCGGCATATCGGACATGAGCGGGCGCCTGCTGGGTGAGGCCCCCCCGGCATGTCGGACATGGGCAGGTGTCTGGTCGAGCAGGCACCGGGCCATGTCCAACTTGCCCGGCGCCCTGCTTCGCACGCCCCCGGCATGTCGCCACGAGTGATGCCGGCTACAAATCTAGGGCTGGTGCGCCGAGGCCGTCGACCTCGCAGGGCACCAGCCCGGTCGATGGCCGAGCCCGCCTGGGGCTGATGAAAGGTCGGGGGGGACGACGACGGAAATGAGGACCGCTTCCCCCTGTCATGGCGCCGGGGGAGACCGCCGTGTTACCATGCCCATGGAATGAGCGCCTGCCTGCACCCCGTCGCGTCGCGTTCGTGGCCTTGCCGCGGCGCGCGTAGCGCGCTCATTCCCCTGCGATCCCGGCTTCTCTGCCGGAGGTCGCCCGCACGCTCGTAGGGGAGCGGCCTTCCGGCGTCTTTCGCTGGCCGCTCCCTGAAGGAAGCGGGCCTGGCGTCGAGGGCGCCTGAGCGGGCGACCTGGGCGAGCACTCCCGCCGTCCAGCTCGCCGGCGCGGAACTTCGGCCAGGCCCGGATCGCACTGACGACACAAGGAGATCCCAGCTCATGGCACCTCACACGAACCCCATCGTCCTCACCGAATTTGACCGCGATCGCCTCGCGCGGCTGCTCGAGGCGCTGCGCGCGCGGCCCGGGGGAGACTCCCCCAACCTGGAGGCGCTCGAGATCGAGATCGAGCGCGCCGACGTGGTGAAGCCGGCGGATATCCCGCCGAACGTGGTCACCATGAACTCCAGGGTCGAGCTCTTCGATCTCGACACGGAGGAGCGGCTCTGCGTGACCGTGGTGTTTCCCGGGATCGCCGACGTGAAGAGCGGCCGCATCTCGGTGCTCGCGCCGATGGGGCTCGCGCTGCTCGGCTGTCGAGAGGCCGACGAGGTGGAGTGGCCCACGCCGAGCCGCACCCGGCGGCTCCGGATCGAGCGCATCGTCTATCAGCCCGAGGCGTCGGGTCGCTTCGATCTGTGAGCCTTCGGCCTGAACGGCCGGCCTCGCCGGCGCATCGTGCGTCTTGAACCGTCTTGAACGCGAAAGGCCCGACGCTGCTCATCGCAGCGCGGGCCTCCGCGGTCGTATCGTCAGGTTCGAGGTGCCGGTCGCCGCGGGCCGCGGTCTTCGGCTCCTCGCGGGCCTCGTCGGCGTCTCAGCAGCAGCAGCCGGGCGGACAGGTGCAAACCGGCGCGGCAAGGCCCGCCTGGAGCTCCGTGGGGACCTCCACCGTCAGGCGCGCAGGGCGCTCCTCGACGGTCTCCTGCTTCGACTCGACCTCGACCTCGACCTTGATCTGCTCGTTCATGGCGATTGCTCCGTAGATAGGTTGGTTATTTCATTCGGGGACTCGACGTCCCGCGAGGAGGGCTATTGCAGTCGCCGTGCCACGCCGTTTTCGGCGCGGTATCGGCCGCTTTGGCGGGGTACCGGCCGCGCTTGAGCAACCCCTTTCCCAATTGGGGAAATCCGTCTGGCATCGCCCTTCCCGAGCGGGTCAGCGCCGGCGCACGCGATGGGGTCCCCGAGCGGCGCTCACCCGCACAGGAGACGGGCTCAGATCGGCGTTTTCGGCGCGCAGGCGCACTCCGGTGCGCTGAGCACCGAAAACGTCGAGATGGCCCCGTCCCCGAAGCGGGTGAGCGCCGCTCGGCACGAAGCTCGCAACGAGCGCACGGTGATGGACACGTCAATCATCCCCGAACTGCTCTCCTTCCGCGCGCCGTGGCTCGAGGAGAAGCTCGTCAAGGACCGGATGGCCTCCTCCCGCGAAGATGCGGCGCGGCTCTTCGACGAGGTGAAGAAATATATCTTCGTCTGCCGCGCAGACCGGACCCGGCAAGTCCCCATGTTCTCCCGCAGGATCGACGAGGTCTGGCACCAGTTCGTCCTCTTCACCGAGGAGTACGCGGCGTTCGGCCATCGCTTCTTCGGCGAGTTCGTGCACCACACTGCCAACACCGCCCCTCGCGGCGAGCTTGGCGCGCGCCCCGAGATGACGCTCGCCGAGTATCGCGCCGAGTACGAGGCGCTCTTTGGGCCCCTCTCCGCCGCGTGGAGCGACGAGCTCGCCGTGACGCCCGACACACGCCTCATCCGCGTCAAGTTCGGCCGCCCCATCTATGTCCGGGTCGAGGAGGGGAGGGCGGAGCTCGTGTGGTCGGTGGAGCCGCAGCGCGTCCTCCTGCGCATCGACGCGTGGGCGAAGGACGCGCTGCAGTTCATCGTCGACTGCGATCACTTCTATGTCCGCGAGCTCCCCGGCCTCGAGGACGGCGAACGCGTGGCGCTCTGCCGTCCGCTCGTGAAGGGCGACTACCTCCGGATCGCGCCATGAGGCTCGCCGAGCTCACCGCCCTCTTCGGGCGGCTCGATTTCCCGGGCCCCGAGGGCCGCGGCCATCCGCCGCGCGATCACGTCCGCGCGGTCGAGGGCGCGGTCCGCGCCGGGCTCGCGGACGACGAGCTCCTGCTCGACCTCTTCGCGCTCGAGATCGAGCGTCGCGACGGCGCGCCGGAGCTCGCGCCGTTCCACGTCCTCCCCGAGCTCGGCGTGCGCCTCGCGTTCGCGTACTGGCGGCCTGGGCGCGCGGCCGGCGCCCATGAGCACTCGGACTGGACGGTCACGGCGGTCGTCCACAACACGCTCGATGTCGCGACCTTCGACTGGGACGCCACGGCCCGCGCGCGGCGGCTTGTGCCGAAGCGGCTGTTCTCCGCGGAGGCCGGGCGGGTCGGTCACATCTACGGGCCGTGCATCCACGACCCGCGGAACCCGACGGGGAGCTGGTCCATCTCGCTGCACCTGTTCGGCCCTCACGACGGTCCGGTCATCGAGGCGCAGGTGGGCCCCATCGAGGGCCTGACCCCCATGGCGCCCCGGGCCGAGCCGGACGACGCGCTCTCGGCGGCGCTCCTCGCGCACGAGCGGGAGTGCGTTCGCCGGGCGCAGATTGACGCCCTCGAGCGCCGGGGCCCGCAGGCCGCCGCGCTCCTCGCGCGCCTCCACGCCCGCGGCGACGCGGGGACCCGGCGGCGCGTCGCCCGGGCGCTCGGCCGGACCGAGGCCCTCGGCGCGCACACCGTCCTCGCGCGCCGCTGGCCGGGCGTGGATCTCGACGTGGCGCCCCGCGCGGGCCGCGCCGAGCTCGTCGCTCGCTGCGGCGGGCGCGCCCAGGTCCTGCTCCGCGTCGACGCGTGGGCCGGGCCCGCCCTCCGCGCGGTGTCGGCCGCCGGGGAGCTCCGCCCCACCGACATTCCCGGCCTCGCGGAGGCGGAGCAGTTAACGCTCGCCCGCGCCCTCGTCGACTGGGGAACCTTTCAGCCCTTCGAAGCGCAGGAGAACTGACCCATGCAATCCACGCAATCCACGCAACCGCCGCAAACAGACGTCGTGACGCCGGGCGCGCCCAGGCGGCCTGATCTCTTTGCCTACCGGGCGCCGTTCGTCATCAGCAAGCTGCTCATGAACAAGACCGTGGCCACCGAGCGCGAGGCAGAGGCGCTGTTCCGGGAGCTCGTGCGTTATCTCTGGCTCGTCGACTCCGATCGCTCCCGCGCTTACCCGATGTTCTCGCTGCGCGTGGACGAGGCCTGGCACCAGTTCGTCCTCTTCACGATCGAATATGCCGACTTCTGCCAGCGCTTCTTCGGGCGCTTCCTGCACCATGCGCCGAGCAACGCGCCCGTCACGCACGCCTGCCGCGAGGCGACGTGGGACGAGTTCGCGGCCGCGTACAGCGCCCTGTACGGCGAGCCGCCGCCCGAGCTGTGGAGCGACGCTTCGTCCGTCTGCGGCCCGCGCCGCGCGATCCGCGATCGCGAGGTGTCGGTCCGGCTGAGCGACGGCAAGGCGGAGCTCGTCGACGGCGACGCGGTGCTCGTCCGCGTCGACGCCTGGGGCGAGCCCGCGCTGCGCTTCATCGCCCGGCACGGCATCTTCTACGTGCGCGAACTGCCCGGGCTCGACCTGGACGACCGGATCGCCCTCTGCCGGGCGCTCGTGGCGTCGCGGACGCTCCGCGTCGCTCCGTAGCCGGTGCGGCCGCGCCGCGACCGTCGCTACCGCGTGCCCACGCCCAGGAGGGCGGTCATCGAGAGCTGCTGAGGACCGTCGCCGAACCGCGCCTGCAGCCTGCCGAGGATCGCCTTGCCGAACGCTTCCCAGCGCTCGTCGCCCAGCTTGTCCCGCAGGAGCACCAGCGGCGCGTTCGTCCGGCAAACCGAGCGCCAGAACTCCTCGGTCGAGGGCGACTCGCGGGAGTGCTCGACCTCGCGCACCGAGACGTCCCGGAACCCGGCAGCTTCCATCTCGGCGCGGAACTCGCCTGGGTCTCCGAGCGGCGCCTTGCCCTCGCCGAAGGGCAGCCCGGGCAGCTCGGCGCCGATCCCCGAGAAGAGCTCGGCCAGGATGGGCGTCCTGTCCATCGGCGCCCAGCTCCCGACGACGGCGCGGCCACCGGGACGCAGCACCCGGAGGAGCTCGCGGAAGCCGCGGTCGCGGTCCGGGAAGAACATCAGCCCGAACATCGAGAAGGCCGCGTCGAACGCGCCGTCGTCGAAGGGCAGCGCCATGCCGTCGCCGACGCGGGCGTCCACCGCGAGCGCCGCGCGCGCGGCGCGCTCGCGCAGCTGCTCGACCATCGCGGGCGCGAAATCGATCGCGGTCACGCGCGCCTCCCCGGCGGCGAGGAGGGACAGGGTGCCTGGCCCGGCGGCCACGTCGAGCACGCGGGCGCCCGGGCCGACGCCGGCGAGCCGGAGCGCGTCTGCGGCATACTTCTCGAAGTGAGGGACGATGTCAGCCGCGTAGTCGTCGGCGACCATGTTCCACGCGACAGGGGTGGCGAGGGGGCTCGGGGGCTGGGTCATCGGCGACGGTGCTACCACGGGCGCGCCGAGCGGATCCAGCCGCGGGCACCCCGGCGCGGCGTTTCCGCGGCCGGGGTGTTCCTTATCGCGCCGTGCCCTCCTGCGCCCGCTGCCGCGCCAGCACCTGCCCCGCGAGGAGAGCGATGTTGAGCAGCATCAGGTTCTCCGCCAGCTGCACGTGCCGCTGCTCTGGCAGGATCGATATCGACACCGCCGCCGTGAACAGCAGCGCGCTCCCCGCGAGCGCGAGCTGATAACCGCGGCGATGCCGCCTCGACAGCTGGAGCACGAGCGCCCCGAGCGCGGCCGCCGCGAGGATCGGCTTGAGCACGGTGAGCGGCCCGCGGTAGGGGAGGGTGAAGGAGCGCGTCTCGTGCCAGGTCGACACGTCGATGCCGTAGATCTGCTTCACCGCCTGGTGCGCAGTGGACGCCGTGGTCAGCTTGACGTGTCGGTCCAGCGTGCCCGCCGGCAGCGTCGCTTCCCGGAGGTGGCCAAGCAGGATACTCCCAGCGTCAGCAGGCCTGTCGAGCGCCGCGCTGAGCGCGACGCGGCTCGCGGGTCTCGAGCAGGAGGTTCGTGGGCCAGAACAGGCACAGCCCGAGCGCCGCGAGCGGCGCCCAGCCCGGGCGCGGCGCGAGCCGCCGGGCGATCCCGTAGAACAGCAGCGCCGTGATCAGGCCGAGGGTCAGCTGCGTCGCCTGGATGAGCCGGAGATCCGGGGAGATCGCCCGGAGCCCGCGCAGGAACCACGAGTAACCCTGCTGCCGGTCCAGCGCCGGAGCCGCGCCCGGCAGCGAGCGGAAGAGATAGGTCCCGCTGTCGAACCAGACCCTCGGCTCCGGCTGCGCCGCGAACAGGGCGGCCCGCAAGACGGCGCCCAGCGCGACCAGAGCCGCGGCGGCGCGCCGCTCCGGCGTGAACCAGCCTGTCCAGCGCACCGCTGTCACGCGCGCGCCGTGACCCCCACAGGTCCCTCCGAGCACTGCGTGATCCGCGGGTCAGGGGTCTCGCCGCGCTTCAGGCGGCGGTAGGTGATGAAGAGGCTCACGCAGGGGAGAAGGAGACCGAAAAGCTCTCGGGCGTGTCAAGCACCAGCCGCGCGCCCGGTGACGGGTCGACAGCGCATGCGTCATGCCGTCCGGGTTCGTTCCCTCGTATGTCCTGTTGCGAAGCCGGGAGCGCTCACGCGCTCGGGGCGATGCGACGGCCATCGCGCGTTTGCGCCAGGGCCATGGGGTGATGCGGTGATCCGGTGATCACCGCGCCACCGCGCTCTCGCGCCGGTTCGCCATGCGCGCCTGCGCCAGCGCCTTGGGCACGGCTCTCGGGCCGGCGGGGCTCGCCGCCGCCTCCGACGAGCCCGGATCAGCATCCGAGTCCGCGCCCTGCTCCTCATCCGCCTTGTCGGCGTCGGCCTCGGTCGCATCGTGGCGCGGCAGAACGGTCCTCGCGGTCGACACGAGCAACACGCTGGTCAGCGCGACGACGCTCGCAGAACCGGCGACGAGCACCGCGATATGCATCATTGTGCGCTGGAGGAGGCTCCCTTCATTCAACTTCCGGAGGATCTTCAACATGGTGCTACCTGCCTCGTTCGCGAGCGCCCGCTCGCTGCCAGCGTCTGTGGGACATCTCCTGTGAATGCGAGGGTCGTGCCAGCAGCCATCCGCTGGAACCAGCGCATGGATCGCGGTGCTTCTTGCGCCGCTCTGCCAAAGCTGACACGTCCGCCACCTGTACAATGGCTCATCCTGCCAAAATGACAATCCGTTCTTTGAGCGTCTGATGCTGCGTCGCCGCGTCGCCGCGCCGCCGCTTCGCCGCATGGACCGCGTTGCGCACCGAGCGCCGACCGCGCGCGCCGGCGACCGTGGCGACGGGAAGACATGCGTGTCTGACGTGCCTGCCGAGCCTTCCATGGTTTCGCGTCGCATCCTGTCCTGTCGATCTGGCCAGCCTGGACGAGGACTCCGTCGCTTCGTCCACCACACCCACCACACGACCACACGTGCGGGCTCTTCCGGCGGGGCGCGCCGTCGTCGCGCCGTCGTCGCCGATCACGGCCCCTTCCTGCGCGCGGCGGGGTAGAGATCGGGCCCATGCTGCTCACCCGCGCCGAAGCCACCGGATTCCGGGAGACCTCCCTGCACGCCGACGTGATGCGGTTCGTCCGCGCGCTCGAAGGACGCAACGACCCGCGCCTGCACGTGACCACCTTCGGGACCAGCCCGGACGGGCGGGAGCTGCCGCTGCTCGTGCTGTCCAGGGACGGCGTGCGATCCCCGGACGAGGCCCGCCGCGCCGGGCGCCCCGTGGTGCTGATGCTCGACGGGATCCACCCCGGCGAGGTGGAGGGCAAGGAGGCCAGCCTCGCGCTCGTCCGCGATCTGCTCGACGGCCGCCACCCCGACTGGCTCGACGCGCTCGTGCTGCTCGTCGTCCCGCTGTTCAACGCGGATGGCAACGACGCGCTCGATCCGCGGAACCGCCGCCTCGACCTCAAGAAGCTCACCGGCCAGCCAGGTCCCGTCGTCGGCACCCGCACCCAGAGCCAGGGCATCAACCTGAACCGCGACTACCTCCGCCAGGCCGCACCCGAGATGCGCCTGCTCCAGCAGCGCGTGTGCATCCCCTGGGCGCCCGATCTCACGATAGACAACCACGCGACCAACGGGTCGGTGCACCGGTTCCACATGACGGTCGACGTGCCGCACACCATCGAGTCGGGCCGCCCCGAGCCGATCGCGATGGTGCGCGACCGCCTGGTCCCCGACGTGATCGCCGCCGTCCGGCGGCGCGGCTTCGAGAGCGGCTGGTACGGCAACTTCGTCGAGGACGAGCGCGTGCTCGACGCGGACGGCGAGGTCGATCCGGCGGCGCCCGTCGGCCTCGGCTGGATGACCTACCCGCACCATCCGCGGTTCGGCTCGAACTACCGCGGGCTTACCGGGCGGCTCGACCTGCTTCTCGAGTGTTACAGCTACCTCCCGTTCGAGGAGCGCGTCCAGACCGCCTCGGCGTGGCAGATAGAGGCCCTCTCCTGGGTCGCCGCCCACGCCGACGCGGTCCGCGAGGTCGTGGCCGCGAGCGCCCGGCCGCCGGAGCGCGTCGCGGTCCGGTACCGCCTCGAGCCGGCCGGGACCCCGATCGACGTCCTGACGCGCAGCCCGCGGGCGTTCGACGGCGAGCCGGTCACCCTGCGGATCCCGCACCACGCGCGGTTCGTCGGGACCACGGTGGTGGATCGGCCGCGGGCCTACCTCGTGCCGCCGGCGATCGCCGACGCCCTGCGCCGGCACGGGCTCCGCGTCGAGCCGGCCGGGGGCGTCCACGACGTCGAGGTCGCCCGGGTGGCGTCGCTCGGCGCCGAGGGCGGACGGGCGATCCTGGAGGCGGCCCGGGTCGGCGAGGTGTCGGTGCGGTGGAGCGAGGAGGCCCGGCGGGCCCCCGAGGGCTGGTCCCGGGTCGACACCGAGCAGCCGCTCGGCGCGATCGCCGTGTACCTGTGCGAGCCGGAGAGCGACGACGGGGCGGTCGAGAACGGCCTTGTGGAGGCGCCCGCCCTCGGGGACGAGCACCCGGCGTGGCGGATCCGGTGAGCCCGGAGGGGTCGGGCGGTCAGGGCTTCCTTGTCGCCATCGCGAACGCGATCCCGTGCGAGAGGTCGCGGCGCGTGACGATGCTGCTGAGCTCCACCTCCAGGCCGACAAGCGTCTGAGCGACCTCGGGCCGGATGCCCGTCAACACCACCTCGGCGCCGAGCAGCCGCACCGCCTGCGCGATCCGCGCGAGCGCGCTCGCCGCCGCCGTGTCGAAGGCGGAGACACCCGTGAGGTCGACGATGCATACCTGCGCTCCCTTGTCGGAGATCTTGTGGAGGAGCGCCTCCGCCAGCTGGTGCGAGCGGCGCTCGTCCAGCGTGCCGATGAGCGGCAGGACCAGCACCTCGTCGCAGATCGGGATGATCGGCGTCGACAGCTCGCGAAGGGCGGCAGACTGCACGCGCAGCCGCTCCTGGAGCTCCTTCTGCTTGGTGATGACCTCGGTGAACATCATGATGCCACCGATCTCGCCGCGCTCGTCGTGCCACGGGAAGACCTGCCAGCGCACCCACTCGATGCGCCCGTCGGCCCGCTGGAACGGGTCCTCCTCGTGGCGCTCGCTCGCGCCCGCGAGACAGCGCTGATGGCTGTCTTTCCATCGCTGAGGGATCTCGGGGAAGACCTCGTAGTGCGAGAGGCCGATGAGCTCGCCCGGCGGAAGGCCGTAATCTTCGAGCCAGCGCCTGCTCGTCAGCAGGTAACGCATGTCGCGGTCGAACAACGCTACCGCCGCCGGCATGTAGTTTGTCAGGAGTCGCAGGTATTCTTCGATCCGTCCCACCCTCGCGTCGCGACGAATCATGTCCTTCTCGAGCGCGCGCACTCGCTGGCGCAGCCGCTCGATCTCCGCGACGAGCTCCTCGTGCTCCCGTCCCTGCATGGCGCAGCTCCCCCCTGTGTTGCCCCGGGCGCGCTCACGCTGCGTTGCGCGTCTCGCGGTCTATAACAACCCCGGCCCACGCTCGCAGCCCGGCGCGGTGGCGGCGTTGCGGAGAGCCGCCTCGGCGGGGGAGCCTGAGCGAGAGGACCATGACCGCGCGGGGCGAGCGCTGAGCACGCCGCGCAGCGGGGCCCGCGTCAGCGCGCGGTGCTTGCCCCCGGCCTGCGTCGCGACGCAAGCTGTGCGCATGGCGCGCCCCTCGGCACGGCCGGCCCCTGCCGCTCCGACACGCCCTCCGCGAGGCAAGGGCAAACACCTACATCGTCGTCATGCCGCGCGGCAGAAGGTCCGGTCCTGGCGTTTTCAGGACCTTCTGCTGTCTCGACGCCGGCGATCCCTGCCGATGCGGCGCTCGAACGAGACGGGCACAGGAACACGAGAGCACCAAGGACGTCAGGAACAGGATTTGCAATCCGAAAGGGTATCCTTGGCCCCCTGGCGGACTGCTCCATCCGGGCAGCTTCCCGGATGCGGCCGACCACGGCGCCAGATCCTCGCCGCGCGATCCCGATTCAAGGAGAGCCCATGAAGGACCAGATTCCCGGGTTTCTGTTCATCGACCACATCGCCATGGCGGTGCCCGCCGGGCAGCTCGACGCGCAGGTGAAGGCGTACGAGATGCTCGGCTTCCGCGAGGTGCACCGGGAGGAGGTGCGGGGCACGGATCAGGTCCGCGAGGTGATGCTCCGCATCGGCGACAGCGACAACCACGTCCAGCTCCTCGAGCCGCTCTCTCCCGAGTCTCCCGTCCAGAAGCTCATCGAGAAGAACGGCGGTCGCGGGGGCTTCGCCCACGTCGCCTACCGGGTCAGCGACGTCCAGGCCGCCTTCGACGAGCTCAAGGCGCGCGGCTTCCGCATCATCGACGCGGCGCCGCGGCCGGGCTCCCGGGGCACGACGATCTTCTTCGTGCACCCCCGATCGCGCGAGGACGCGCCGTTCGGTCACCTCATCGAGGTCGTGCAGTCCCATGGATGACAGGCTCTTCGCCGATTTCGCGCCGGTCGCGCTCGCGACGTGGAAGCAGGCGCTCCACCGGGATCTCAAGGGCAAGACCGCGGACGACCTCTCCTGGGCGAGCGCCGAGGGGCTGCTCGTGCCGCCGATCTTCGCGCCGGACAGCCCCCCGCTCCCGCCGGCCACGGGCGGCCCGCTCGTGGCGTCGCTTGTCGCCGAGCTCCGGAGCGGCGCGCCGGAGCTGCGCTTCACGATGGGATGCAGCTATTTCCTGGAGATCGCCCGCCTCTGCGCCGCGCGCCTCCTGGCCGAGCGCCTGCGGCCGGGCGCCACGATCACCGCCGTCATCCCGTCGGCCGCGGTCCCTGGCGACGAGGAGCACAAGAACCTCCTCCGCGGCATCGTCGGGATGATGGCGGCCATCGCGGGCGGCGCGGACGACATCGTCGTCACGCCGCCCGAGCGCCTGCTCGGCAACGCCCGGGTCATCCTCCGCGAGGAGGCCCGCTTCGACGCACGAGACAGCCCTGCTGCCGGCTCCTGGACCATCGAGCAGCTCGCGCGGAGCCTCGCGCGCGCGGCGCTGCAGCAGCTCGGCGACACAGGGGAGATCCCGGAGCCGGGCGCGGCCCCGTCGGACGTCGCGTCGCTCGAGCACCTCGGCTTCTCCGCCGGCGCGCCGCCGTTCCTGCGCGGGCCGTATACAAGCATGTACGTTGTCCGCCCGTGGACCGTCCGCCAGTACGCCGGGTACTCCACGGCCGAGGAATCGAACGCGTTCTACCGCCGCAACCTGGCCGCAGGGCAGACCGGGCTGTCGGTGGCCTTCGACCTCGCGACCCACCGCGGCTACGACTCGGATCACCCGCGCGTCGTCGGCGACGTGGGGAAGGCCGGCGTGGCCATCGACACCGTCGAGGACATGAAGATCCTCTTCGACCAGATACCGCTCGATACGATGAGCGTGTCGATGACCATGAACGGCGCCGTGCTCCCCATCATGGCGTTCTACATCGTCGCCGCCGAGGAGCAGGGCGTGCGCCCCGAGCTGCTCTCCGGGACCATCCAGAACGACATCCTCAAGGAGTTCATGGTCCGGAACACCTATATCTACCCTCCGGCGCCGTCGATGAGGATCGTCGGCGACATCTTCCGTTACACCGCCGAGAAGACACCCAGGTTCAACTCGATCAGCATCAGCGGCTATCACATGCAGGAGGCCGGCGCGACCGCCGAGCTGGAGCTCGCGTACACGCTCGCCGACGGCCTCGAGTACCTGCGCACCGGCATCGCGTCGGGCATGGACATCGACGATTTCGCCGGGCGGTTCTCGTTCTTCTTCGGCATCGGAATGGACCATTTCACCGAGATCGCCAAGCTGCGGGCCGCGCGGCTCCTGTGGGCGAAGATCGTGAAGGGGTTCCGCCCGAAGAACCCGAAGACGATGGCGCTCAGGACCCACTGCCAGACGTCGGGGTGGAGCCTGACCGAGCAGGACCCGTTCAACAACGTCACGCGCACGGCCATCGAGGCGCTCGCGGCCGTGCTCGGCGGCACGCAGTCGCTGCACACGAACGCCCTGGACGAGGCGCTGGCGCTCCCCTCGGACTTCTCGGCGAAGATCGCGCGCGACACCCAGCTCTTCTTGCAGCGGGAGACCGATGTCTGTCGGGTCATCGACCCGTGGGGCGGCTCCTACCACGTCGAGCGCCTGACAGACCGGCTCGCGCGGAGAGCGTGGCAGTTCATCCAGGAGGTGGAGTCCCTGGGCGGCATGGTCAAGGCCATCGAGAACGGCCTGCCCAAGCTGCGCATCGAGGAGGCCGCGGCCCGGAAGCAGGCCCGGATCGACGCGGGCCGTGACATCATCGTCGGGGTCAACGCGTACAGGCTGGAGAGAGAGGCGCCGATCGCGCTCCGCGAGGTGGACAACACCGCGGTTCGCGAGAAGCAGCTCGCGCGGCTGCGCGAGGTGAAGGCCGCCCGCGCGGAGGCTGCTGTCGGCGAGTCGCTCGCCGCGCTCACCCGCGCCGCCGAGACGGGCGAGGGGAACCTGCTGGCGCTCGCCGTCGACGCCGCGCGCCGCCGCGCGACGCTCGGCGAGATCTCGGACGCGCTCGAGCGTGTCTTTGGCCGCTACGAGGCCCCGGTGCGCACGGTGAGCGGCGTGTACGGCGCGGAGATCCGCGATGCGGGCGCTGGCCGCGAGGTGGAGGCGCTCGTCCGCGAGTTCGCGGCGCTCGAGGGCCGGCGCCCGCGCATCCTTGTCGCCAAGATGGGCCAAGACGGGCACGACCGGGGGATGAAGGTCATCGCCACCGCCTTTGCGGATCTCGGGTTCGACGTCGATATCGGCCCGCTCTTCCAGACCCCGGACGAGGTGGCCCGTCACGCCGTCGAGAACGACGTGCACGTGGTCGGGGTGTCCTCGCTCGCCGGCGGCCACAAGACGCTGGTGCCGCAGCTCATCGACGCGCTCGGGCAGGCCGGCCGCGGGGACATCCTCGTGGTGGCGGGCGGCGTGATCCCGCCGCAGGACTACCGGTATCTGGAGGAGCGCGGCGTCGCGGGGATCTTCGGGCCCGGGACGGTCATCCCCGAGGCCGCGGCGCGGATCGTCCGGACGCTCCTTGGGAGCCTCTCGTCGCAGGAGGCGCGCTAGGTTGAAGTCGAGCCCGAGCCAGCTCGTCGACGGTCTCCTCGCGGGCGACCGGGCGGCGCTCGCGCGCGCGATCACGCTGGCCGAGAGCTCGCTGCCCCGCCACCAGGAGCTCGCCGAGGAGGTTTTGGAGCGCTGCCTGCCTCACGCCGGCGGCGCCACGCGCCTCGGCATCACCGGCGTGCCTGGGGTCGGCAAGAGCACGTTCGTCGACGCGCTCGGCGTTCACCTCGTGCGCGATCGCGAGGAGACGGTGGCCGTGCTCGCGGTCGACCCGAGCAGCCCTGTCCATGGCGGGAGCATCCTCGGCGACAAGACGCGGATGCCACGGCTGGCGAGCGACCCGCGGGCCTTCATCCGCCCCTCGCCGTCGGGCGGCTCGCTCGGCGGCGTGGCGCGGGCCACGCGCCAGGCCATCGTGCTCTGCGAGGCGGCCGGATACCGCAACATCCTTGTCGAGACGGTCGGTGTCGGGCAATCCGAGGTCGCGGTCGCCGACATGACGGATTGCTTCCTGCTCCTCATGCTGCCTGGGGCCGGCGACGAGCTGCAAGGCGTGAAGCGGGGCATCATGGAGCTCGTCGATCTCGTGATCATCAACAAGGCCGATGGCGGGAACGTCGACAGGGCCGCGCGAGCGCGCCGCGATTACGAGAGCGCTTTGCACCTGTTCCCGCCGGCGCCTCACGGCTGGGCCCCCGTCGCCTCCGTCTGCTCGGCCCAGGAGGGCCGCGGCGTCCGCGAGGCGTGGGAGAGCGTGCTGCGCCACCGCGCGCACATGCAGGCCAGCGGCTGGCTCCTGCGCCGCCGCGCGGGGCAGGCGCGCCGCTGGCTGTTCGAGCTCATCGAGGGGCACCTGCGGGACGCGTTCCTGCGCAGCGCTGCCGTGCGCGAGCGCCTGTCCGGCGTGGAGGCGCTCGTCGAGGCGGGGTCGCTCAGCCCGCTGCGCGCGGCGCGGCAGCTGCTGGAGGCGTGGGAGCCGGCCGGGAAGGGCTGAGGGGGCGAGCGCTGCGAGATCTCGAGAGGGAGAAGAAACGCAAAGGCGCAAAGGCGCAAAGACGCAAAAATGAAATGACGCAAAGAGCAGGGATGAGCTCTATCCCTCTCCCTTGCGACTTTGCGTCTTTGCGACTTTGCGTTTCTTCTCCTCTTCACCCAGGGCCTGCCGCGGCACGAGAACCGGGAGTTGCAGGTCATGGACCTCGAGGCCAGCGCAGCCTATAGGGTACCCCTCCCATGCGCGACGTCTGCTGGCGCTGCCGGCGCCCCCGTCCGGTCTGCTACTGCGCGCTCCTGCCTTCCTTGCCGACGAGGACCCGGGTCGTGCTCCTCCAGCACCCGCGCGAGAGGAAGGTCGGCATCGGCACGGCGCGCATGGCCCACTTGGCGCTTCCCAACTCCGAGCTGCACGAGGGGGTGGTCTTCGAGGACGACGCCCGGATCGCCGCCCTCGCGAGCGATCCGACAACGGCCGTGCTCTTCCCCGGGGGCGACGCGCCCGCGGCGGGCGGGGCGCCGGTGCGCTCGCTCATCGTGGTCGACGGCACGTGGTGGCAGGCGAGGAAGATGCTCGCGCTGAACCCGCGCCTGGCCTCGCTGCGGCGCATCGGCGTGACGCCCCGCGCGCCGGGCAACTACCGCATCCGCAAGGAGCCGCGGCCCGAGTGCCTCGCCACGGTCGAGGCGGTGGCCAGCGCGCTGGCCGCGCTCGAGGGCGAGCCCGCGCGCTTCGACGAGATGCTCCGGGCCTTCACGTTCATGGTCGACCGGCAGATCGAGCACCAGGCGAGGAGCAAGGCCCCGCGGCGGCGGCGCGCGCAGGCGGCCTCGCCGCTCGCGCCGCTGCGCCCCTACCTCGCCGAGCCGGAGAGGGTGGTGCTCGTCGACGGCGGGGCCAGCTCCGGCTGGCCTGCGGGCGCCGGCGCGGCCGAGCCGACGTCCGAGCTCGTGCACCTCGTGGCCTGCCGCGCGTCGGGCGAGCGCTTCGAGGCATTCCTCCGCCCGCGCCGGCCGCTGGGCCCGAGCGTCGCGCACCAGCTCGAGGTGCCCGAGGGCCGCCTGCTGGACGGCGAGAGCGTGAGCGCCGCCCTGACCCGGTTCCTCGCGTTCGTCGGCCCGGGCGGCGTGCTGGGCGCGTGGGGCACCTTCACCCTGGACCTGCTCGCGCAGGAGGGCGTCCGGCGCCCGCCGTTCCTCGACCTGCGCGACCTCTGCGCGCGGCACCTCGGGCGGCGCCCCGGCGGCATCGCCAACGGGGCGCGGGCGCTCCGGGCCGGGGAGCCGGCGCCGTGGGGCGCCGGTCGGTGCGGGCACGCGGTGGGGTGGCTCGAGGTCGTCCTCGCGCGCCTCCTCGACCTCGCGGGGGAGGACTCGGCACCAGACAGCTAGAGAGACAAACGGGTTGAAGCCGCCTGCAAACAGCCAGAAATTGAACCGCCAAGGCGCCAAGGACGCCAAGAACTTATTGTTTTCTTGGCGTCCTTGGCGTCCTTGGCGTCCTTGGCGCCTTGGCGGTTCGATTCTCTGGTTTTCGCGCCGGCTTGACCGTGGCCAAGGTGACCTGTACCGTCTGGCCACCTTCGTTGCGAGATTCCCTCGAGACGGCGAGCGAAGAGGAGCGAAAGCCTTATGGACGGGCGGGCGTCGAACGACAGATCCAGGATGAAACAATACTTCCAGTTCGGCGACGGGCCGTTCCTCAAAGGGGCCGGGACGAGGTCGCCGGAGGCGTGGTTCTTGGGCCCGAAGGCCGAGAACGCTGACGAGTTCGAGAGGCTCATCGTGGAGGCCATCCGGGATCACTCGTTCTGGCGACGGAACTTCCACCCTCAGGATCCCACGCACATCACCGAGCAGGCCAAGCGGCACCCGTCCTATCTCCACACGATGGATACGCTGAAGGACAGCTTTCGGTCGCTCATGTCGTTCCTCAAGAAATCCGTGCCCTTCTTCAGCGATCGGTACCAGGGGCACATGAACTGGGATACCTCGATCCCCAGCGTGCTCGGCTACTTCGCCGCGATGCTCTACAACCCCAACAACGTCGCGTTCGAAGGGTCCACGGCGACCACGATCCTGGAGATGATCGTGGGCGACGATCTCTGCCGGATGCTCGGCTATCCGCTGCCGGACGAGGGCGCCGGCGACAAGGCCATTCGACCCTGGGGACACATCACGTGCGGCGGCACGGTCGCGAACATCGAGGCGATCTGGTCTTCCAGGAACTTGAAATTCTACCCGTTGTCGCTCCGGGACGCGCTGAGATCCGAGCCGAGCCTCTCGGCGGCGCGTGAGCTCGTCGTGACCACGTGCGACGGCAGGCGCGCGCTGCTCGGCGACCTCGACGCCTGGTCGCTCCTGAACCTCAAGGTGGACGAGATCCTCGCGCTGCCCGCGCGCCTCACGCAGGAGTACGGCATCTCGAGCGACACGATCACGGCGGCGATGGCGGGCCACTCCCTCCAGCACCTGGGGATCCAGGAGCTCTACCGGCGATGTGGGGCGGACCTGCCGTGCTCGCCTGTGTTTCTCGTCCCCGCCACGAAGCACTACTCATTCCCCAAGGCAGCGGCCGTGCTGGGCATCGGCTCGGCGAACGTGCTCGATATCCCCGTGGACTGCGACGCGCGGATGAGCCTCTCCGCGCTGGAGGCGACGCTGAGGCGTTGCCTCGACGAGCGGCGGCCGGTCTACACGGTGGTGAGCGTCGTCGGGAGCACGGAGGAGAGCGCGGTCGATCCGCTGAAGGCGATCCTCGACCTGCGCCATCGATTCCAGAAGGAGGGGCTCTCGTTCACGGTCCACGCGGACGCCGCATGGGGCGGCTATTTCGCCTCGATCCTCCGCCCTGACGAGGGGCCGCGCGCGAAGGACGCGCCCTCGGGGCCCGCGGCCGAGATCGGGATGAGCAGGTACGTGACGGCGCAGCTCTCGGCGCTCGGCCGGGCGGATTCGATCACGGTGGACCCGCACAAGTCGGGCTATGTCCCGTACCCGGCCGGGGCGCTCTGCTACCGGAACTCGGCGATGCGCGACATGGTGACGTTCAAGGCCCCCTACATCGTCCACGGGGACGCGGAGCCGACCGTGGGCATCTATGGGCTCGAAGGGTCGAAGCCAGGAGCCGCGGTGGCGGCGGTCTACCTGAGCCACAAGGTCATCCGGCCCACCCGGAGCGGGTACGGGCAGCTCCACCGGAAGGCCCTGTTCAACTGCAAGAGGTTCTACGCGCGGCTCCTCTGCTTGGCTCGCCGGGAAGATCGGTTCATCATCGTGCCGGTCCCGCGGCTTCCAGCCGAGATCGGGGGCGGCGACGTGGAGAGCGAGCTGCAGTTCATCCGCGAGCGCATCGACCGACCGAGCCTCGAGGAGCTCCTGGCCGACCCCGAGGCGATGGCGGTGCTGCCGGAGCTCGGTCCCGATCAGAACATCCTCACCTACGCCGTCAACTTCAAGCACCCAGACGGTTCGATCAACACCAGCCTCGAGATGATGAACCGATTGAACAAGGCGATCTATGATCTCTTGAGCATCGCCCCCGGGGACGACATCTATCACTACCGGATGATCGTGAGCACGACGGACTTCAGCGAGGAGCACTACGGCAACGTCTTCATCGAGGACTACAAGCGGCGCCTCGGGGTCTCGGCGTCGCAGGGCTCGACGGTGACGGTGCTGAGGTCCACGGTGATGGCGCCCTGGCTCCCGGAGTCGCCCGAGGGGAGCATCCTGGATGTGCTGGAGCTCGAGCTTCGCGATGCGATCTTCAAAGCGATGATGCGGGACTCGATGCTCCAGGCCTTCGAGGAGATCGACACGAATCGGGACGGCGCTCTGGACGTGGCCGAGATCATGGCGAAGTTTCGCGAGAAGGGCTTCCACGACAGCGAGGTTGACGAGTTTTTGCAGGTCTGCGACCTCGACAGGAACGGCAGTGTGTCGGTGAGCGAGTTCCTCGGGGCGTTCTCGCACTTCCTGATGAAGGCGAAGCTCTCGGGGAGAGAGGCGAGGGGGTAAGCCAGGCGGAGGCGGACCCTCGCCGCCTGGCTCGAGGCCGAGCCGGGAGCTCGCGGCGCCGCCGTGCCGCCGGGCCAGCGTCGAGCCAGGCGCCCTGAACGCCGTTGCGGCGCCGGGCCCCGCGTGAGATGCTCCGGCCGTGGCATTCCTCCGGCTGCGCTGAGCTCGGCATCCTCGTCCGCCCTGTCGCCCCGGCGCTGCCGGGGCAGCGAGGCGTGCGCGCGGGTGCCTGTCCGTGCCCTGTCTTCCCCTGCAACGTGGAAGACCGGGGCGCGGTGACTCATGCCCGGCAACCTGGAACGTTCACGTCACGCACGCCCCGCCGGCCGTGAGCTCGCGCCGCGAGTCTTCCCCATCCGCGCGCGCCGCCCTGGAAAGGTGGCGCGCGAAGAGGCTCGCTCTCATGACCGCAATCAACGAAATCTCCTCCACCGGCTCTTCCTCCTTCGCGCCCATCGATTCGGTCGGCGCGCTCCTCGATGCGGCGCGCCGCGAGGGGCTCCGTCTCGTCACGTCCCACGCCGACTTCGACCGGAGCGGGCTCGACTTCCTCGTCGTGCACGCCCACGACGAGGGCGGCGTTCCGTGGGTCGTGCGCACGCCGCGCCGCATCGCGGTCGTCGCGTCGGCGCGCGTCGAAGCGCGCGTGCTGGCCCTCGTGCGCCAGCGCTTGCCGGTGGCCGTGCCGGACTGGCGTGTTCACACCGACCACGTGATCGCCTATCCGCGCCTCGGCGACGTGCCCGCCGTCTCCTTCGATCCCGAGGCGGGCCCGCGCTGGAGCCGCGTCGATCCGGCGGCGCCGTCCGATGTGTTCATCGCGTCGGTGGCCGAGGCGCTCGCGGCGCTCCAGCGCGTGGACGCGGCGGCGGCCCGCTCGGCGGGCGTCCCCGTGAAGTCCATCGCCGACGCGCGCCAGGTCCATGCGCGGGCCATGGACGAGACGCGCGCCGCGCTGGCGCCGCCGGACGCGCTGTGGGCCCGGTGGCAGCGCTGGCTCGAGAACGACGCGATCTGGCCGCGCGACCTCGCCCTCGTGCACGGCGATCTCCACCCCGGCCACATGCTGCTCGACGAGGGCGGCCGGCTCACGGGGATCCTGGACTGGACCGAGGCCCACATCGGCGATCCCTCGGTCGACTTCGCGCTCTTCGTCGGCGCCTTCGGCAAGCCCGCGCTCGACGCGTGCATCGCGCGCTTCGAGGCGGCCGGCGGCACGACGTGGCCGGGCCTCGCGGCCCACGCCGGCGAGCGCTGGGCGGCGTTCCCCGCGATCGCGGCGAAGTGGGGAGTCGAGTCCGGCGACGAGGGCGTCATCACCCACGCGCGCAACCTGCTCGCAGGGATCGTGGCCGAGAGCGGGTGAGCGCCGGCGCGCCGCACCCCATCACCCAGGGTGATGATGCGTTGCGTTGTGAGCCCGCGCATGTTCAGCCGCGGCGGCCCTGAGTAGCCTCTCCACATGACCGGAGGACACGGCGCGGATGCCGGCGCGGCGGATCGCGCGCTCGTGCTCATGCTGCTGGGCACGGTGCTGCTCGTGTCGCCGGCGCGGCTGCTCTGGGCCCGAGGCCTGCTCGCGGTGGCCGCGGTCTTCGCGGTCTGGGCCGCGCTGATCGCGCTCGCCGCGCTCGCGACGCGCTCCGACCGCGGCGATCGCGGCGACCTGCCGAGCGGCGATCACGCCCGCGGCGAGCGCGATCGCGGCGACCCGGCGCCCGGCGCCGGTGATCGAGGGCCGCCGTGATCGACGTCGGCGTCTTGCTCTTCGCCACGGTGGCCTGGCTCGCCGTGCTCGCCGCGATCGCGCTCGCCGCGCAGCGCGAGCGGATCCCCCGCGCGCTCGCGCGCCACCCGCTCGTCCTCGCCCTCTCGCTCGGCGTCTACGCCTCGTCGTGGACCTACTACGGCGGCGTCGGCTTCGCGCAGCGCCACGGCCTCGTCTTCCTCGCGGTTTACCTCGGCCCGACGCTCGCGTGCATCGCCACCCCGCTCCTCTGGTCGCGCGTCCTGCGGATCACGCGCGAGCAGCGCCTCTCCTCGCTCGCCGACCTCTTCGCCTTCCGCTTCCAGAGCCCCGCGGCGGGGGCGGTCGTCGCCGCCTTCTCCGTCGTCGCCAGCGTGCCCTACGTCGCGCAGCAGTTCCGCGCGACAGAGCAGTCGGTCCGCGTGCTCTCCGGGCCCGGGCACGAGGAGGCCGTGGGCGCCGTCTTCTGGGCGCTGCTCACGCTCTTCACGGCGTTCTTCGGCGCCCGCCCGGCCGCCGAGCAGGGGCGGGAGGACGGCCTCGCGGCGGCGGTCGCGTTCGAGTCGGCGGCGAAGCTCGCCGTGCTCGCGGCCGTGGGCCTCGTCGCCGTGCTCGGGGCCTTCGGCGGGGCGGGCGGGCTCGCGGACTGGCTGGGCGATCACGCCGCCGAGGTCGAGGCGCTCGGCCGCCCCGTGCGCGAGGACAGCGGCTGGACGTCGATGCTCGTCATCAGCTTCGCCGCCGCCTTCCTGCTGCCGAGGCAGTGGCACATGGCGTTCGCGGGCGGCGCCGGCGACCGCGCGCTCGCCAGGGCGGCCTGGGCCTTCCCGCTCTTCCTGCTCGCGCTCAACCTGCCCGTGCTGCCCGTCCTCTGGGCCGGGACCCGCCTCGCGCCGGCCGAGCCCGCCGACAGCTACGTGCTGCTCGTGCCGCAGCTGCTCGGCCAGGGCTGGCTCGCGCTCGCCGCGTTCATCGGCGGCATCTCCGCGGCGAGCGCCATGGTCATGGTCACCGCCGTCGCCCTCGCGAGCGCCAGCGCCACGCACCTGCTCCTGCCGATCGCCCGCAGGACGCTGCGCCGCAACGTCTACGCGCGCGTGCTGTGGCTCCGCCGCGGGCTCCTGATCGTCATCCTCACCGGCGGGTGGCTGTTCCACCGCGCGCAGCCGCACCGCGGGCTGCTCGTCGAGAGCGGCATCGTGTCGTTCGTCGCCTTCGCGCAGTTCCTGCCGGGGCTCTTCGCCGCGCTCTTCTGGGAGCGCGCGACGCGCGCGGGGTTCCTCGCCGGGCTCCTCGCCGGCATCGGCACGTGGACGGCCACCTGCCTCGCGCCCTTCCTGCCCGAGCTGTCCGGGCTCGACCCGGGGTGGCTCGATCTCCTGCGCGAGGGCGCGGGCCGGGCCGACCCCGCCGTGTACGTGACGGTCACGGACACCTGGTCGCTGCCCACGTTCGTGTCGCTCGCCGTCAACGGCGCCACGCTCGGGCTCGTCTCGCTCCTGCGCCCCCCGGCCGAGGAGGAGCGCGAGGCGGCGCGCCTGTGCACGCGCCGCGAGATCGGCCCGTCGGTCGAGCGCGCGACCGTGGCCTCGAGCGTTGGCGCGCTGGAGGAGCGGCTCGCGCGGCTGCTCGGCCGCGAGGCGGCCGCGCTCGAGGTCACGCGCGCCCGGATCGAGCTCGACATCCCGCGCGACGAGACGCGGCCCACGGAGCTCCACGCGCTGCAGGAGCGCCTGCACCGCAACCTGTCGCCGCTCGTCGGCCCGGTGCTCGCGAGGACCGTCGCGGAGGCGGACGCGCAGGCCGCCCCCGGGGCGTTCGGCGGCAGAGCGGCGACCGGCGCGCTCACCGAGCAGCTCCGCTGGCTGGAGCGGCGCCTCGCGCGCGGGGAGGCCACGACGACGTTCGTCGGCGCCGCGAAGGAGCTCGACCTCCTGCGGCGCTGGCTCCGCTCGGTGCTCGCGCAGCTCCCCCTCGGCGTCTGCGCCGTGGGCTCCGACGGCGCGATCAGCCTCGTGAACCGGCGCCTCGAGGCGCTCGTCGGCGCCGAGGAGCGCGACCTCGTCGGGGCGCCGCTCGACCGGCTGCCGGCCCCGTTCGCGGAGCTGTTCGCGCGCGCCGCCCGCGCCGCCTCGGCGGGCGAGGCCGGCGCGGACGAGATCGAGGCGCACGTGGCCGGCCGCGCGCGCTCGCTGCGCGTCCACCGCGCCGCGCTCGACCCGCTCGACGCGCGCGCCGCCTCGGGGGGCGTGGTCCTCCTCGTGGAGGACCGCACCGAGCAGCGCGCGCTCGAGGCGCAGCTCGCCCACCGCGACCGCCTCGCCCAGCTCGGCCGCCTCGCCGCCGGCGTGGCCCACGAGGTCGGCAACCCCCTCACCGGCATCGCCTGCCTCGCGCAGAACCTCCGCGCCGAGTCCGACAGCGACGAGATCCGCGCGCGGGCGGGCCTCATCCTCGGCGAGGCGGCGCGCATCGAGGCCATCCTGCGCTCGCTGCTCGACCACAGCCGCACCGGCGCCGTGCCGAAGCCCGGCGAGGGCGCGCGCGCGCGGGTCGGGCGCGTGGCGCTCGCCGAGGTGGTCGCCGAGGCCGTGCGGCTCATCCGGCTCGACCGCGCGGCGCCCCACGTCCGCGTGGATCAGGCCTGCCCAGAGGCGCTCGTCGTCATCGGCGACCGGCGCGAGCTCGTCCAGGTCTTCGTCAACCTGCTCGCGAACGCCCGCGACGCGTCCGAGGCCGGCGCGCTCATCGCCGTCCGAGGGTGGATCGACGCGGGCCAGATCGTCGTCGAGGTCGAGGACCACGGCAGCGGCATCCCCGAGGAGCTCCTCGCCGCGGTGCTGGAGCCGTTCGTGACGACGAAGCGCGACCCGAGCGGCACGGGGCTCGGCTTGCCGCTCTCGCGCTCGATCGTCGAGGATCACGGCGGGACCCTCACGCTGCGGAGCGCGGTGGGGCGGGGGACGACGGTCGTCGTCCGGCTGCCGCTCGCGGGCGCGGGGTGAAGCGGTCGGCGCGGGACGTCGGGTGTTACCGATCGTAACGAGACGTGGCCGAACGAGCCCGCCAGCGTGCTTGCCCCGTGGACGAACAGGTATTCTCAAGGCTGCTTGCGTGGTATTGAGATCAAAGAGAGCAGCATTCCGCGAGCCGGGGGTGACAGGGCATCGACCCACGCGCTGCCCGGCCCCTCCTCCTCCCTCGCGTGCGGGGTGAGGAGGAGCCATGAAGAACACCCTGGCTGCCTCTTTCCGCTCGGCGCGCCTCCAAGCCCGTCTCCGGCCCTCTCGACGAGCGCTGGAACTCCTCCGAGGAACCGTTCTCATGGCACAGACGTCTCCCCAAACCTTCGACGTGACGCCCACGACCCAGGCCCCCGCGGCCGGGCGTGAGGTTGTCAGCAGCTCCACGCTCTGGAAGGTCATCTTCGCGTCCGCTGGCGGCACGATGATCGAGTGGTACGACTTCTATATCTTCGGGAGTCTCGCCGCGATCATCTCGACCCACTTCTTCCCGAAGGACAACCCGACGGCGAGCTTCCTCTTGACGCTCGGCACGTTCGCCACGGGCTTCGTCGTCCGCCCGTTCGGCGCGCTCGTGTTCGGGCGCATCGGCGATATCGTCGGTCGGAAGTACGCGTTCCTCGTGACGCTGCTGCTCATGGGCGGCGCGACGGCGCTCATCGGCTTCTTGCCGACGTACGACAAGATCGGGCTGCTCGCCCCGATCGCGCTCGTCCTGATCCGCCTCGTCCAGGGCCTCGCGCTCGGCGGCGAGTACGGCGGCGCGGCGGTGTACGTCGCCGAGCACTCACCCGACGAGAAGCGCGGCTTCTACACCTCGTTCATCCAGATCACGGCGACGCTCGGTCTGTTCGTCTCGCTGGCGGTGATCCTCAGCACCCGCCTCATCGTGGGCGAGGAGGCCTTCAAGGACTGGGGCTGGCGCATCCCGTTCCTCCTGTCGGTCATCCTCGTCGTCGTGTCCTTCTACGTGCGTTCCCGCCTCAAGGAGTCGCCGATCTTCAGCAAGCTCAAGGCCGAGGGGAAGACGTCGACCGCTCCCATCAAGGACAGCCTCGGCAACAAGCGCAACTGGAAGGTCATCCTCGTCGCCCTCTTCGGCGCCACGGCCGGCCAGGGCGTGGTCTGGTACACGGGGCAGTTCTACGCCCTCTACTTCCTGCAGAACACGCTGAAGGTCCCGTTCATCACGGCCACGATCGTGATCGCCTCCGCGCTCGCCCTCGGCATGCCGTTCTTCGTGTTCTTCGGCGCGCTCTCGGACCGCATCGGCCGCAAGAAGATCATGCTCGCGGGCAACCTGTGCGGCGCGATCGGCTTCTTCCCGGTGTTCTGGGCGATGAAGCAGAACGCGGACAACCCGGTCGTGCTCACCGCGCTCGTGTTCGTGCTCGTGCTGTTCGTCACGATGGTCTACGGCCCGATCGCGGCCTACCTCGTCGAGGCCTTCCCTGCGAAGGTGCGTTACACGTCGCTCTCGATCCCGTACCACGTCGGCAACGGCGTGTTCGGCGGGCTCTTGCCGCTCATCGCCTCGTCGGTGACGGTCGCGACGGGCAACATCTACGCGGGGCTCCTCTATCCGATCGCGGTGGCGCTCATCACCGTCGTCGTCGGCGGGATCTTCCTGAAAGAGCGCAGCGACGTGCGCCTCTGGGACGAGCTCGATCGCCCGGCTTGACGGCGATCTCCCGGCGGACGGAGCGCGGCTCGCGCGCCGTCCGCCGCCTCCTGCTCCTTGCAGGTTCGCGGGATACGAGCTCAGCCGTCAGGCGCTGCAGCGAGGCATACGAAAGTACGCCGCAGCGAGCCGCACGACGTGGATGAGCCCGTAGAACTGAAACCTCCCTCGAAATTCCGGAAAAATTCACAGGGAGGCGGGGAGGAGGGGAGTGGAATCCCACCAACCCTCCCCGTCTCCCCGCCTCCCTGTTCAATTTCTCTTCTCGAGAATGCCAATTGGTCGAGGTCGGGGCCTACTGGGTTGGTCAGAAGGTGCTCGCAGAGGCGACGCGCGACACGTCCGGCGACGAGACGACCTGGACGCTGCCGGAGCACTTCCCGACGGGGAAGTACCTCCGTGTGACGGTGGATGGCGGCACGCTGACGCAGGGGGAAACGCGCTGGCGTGGAACGAGCACGGCTACCACGAGATCGCGCTCGACGCGGGCGCGCTCACCTTGTCGCCGTAACAACCCTGTCATTCCCGCCGTCGGGCCGGCGCGCGCGGCGATCTCGGCGCCCTCACGGGCGCGGCGCCGCGCGCGGGCGCCGTCCATCGTTCCCGCAGATCTGGTAGCGGGTCGCCCAGGCCCGATTCGGCTGAGGGGCGCTCTGTTACCGCATCGCTCGAGCGCGGCCTTGATCTCGAGCACGAGCCACAGAGGCAGCGAGGCACAGAGGAGCATCCGTGTGCTCTGTGCACCTGTGGTTCAATAGTTTTCCTTCAAGGAACGCGGGCGGCCATGGGAGACGTGATGTTGGCAGATCGCGTCGATGAATAGTTTCGTTGCCACTGATGGCTGTGGGCTCGCCGGTGTGCCCCATGCTGCTTCGCTACATTGAACTACAGCATGGTGTTTGATTCGTCACGGGCTTGAGAGAGCAATTGTGCTTGACTCGGTACATGGTGTGATCGAAGGGTCGCTGGTCGGGCATCAGAGGTGGGAAGTGGGGAAGTGGGGAAGTGGGGAAGTGGGAAATCGGAAATTGGGGGCCACGAAGCAAAGATAGGTTGAGCGCGCCGTGTCATATGCTTTGCGCGCGGCGCGTCGGCGTGGCATCTTACGGAACTTGCTTGCGGCCTCTCGGCCGCTCCTGGGAGAAAATTTATGCGCTTTGCTAGCTTGCTGAGCTTCGGCTCGGTTTCGATCGCTTGCTGCCTGGCCGCCTGCATCGCCGCGTCTCCGGACGACGAAGAGATCCTGTCGCTGGAGGGCGAGCTGCTCAGCTCGGACGGGACGATGTCGGCGGAGCTGTCGTACCAGTCGCAGTGGTCGACGGGGTACTGCGCCAACGTGACCGTGAAGAACATGAGCTCCAGGCCGAGCACGTCCTGGGGCCTTTCGATCGCGCTCAACGGCGCGACGACGGTCAGCTCGTGGAATGCGCGGATCACGCAGTCGAACGGGCAACTGAACGCCACCAACGAGAGCTACAACGGCTCGCTGGCAGCAGCGTCGGCGGGAGCAGCAGCGTCGACGACCTGGGGGTTCTGCGCGAACGGCACGGCGAAGCCTTCGATCACGTCGGTCAACGGCAACGGGAACGGCGGCTCGACGTCGGCGAGCTCCAGCAGCGCCTCGAGCAGCTCCAGCAGCGCTTCGAGCAGCTCCAGCAGCGCTTCGAGCAGCTCCAGCAGCAGCTCGTCGGCCAGCTCCGGCGCAGGTGGCGCGGGCGGCGGCGGAGGCTCAGGCGGCGGAGGCGCGGGCGGCAGCGGTGGAGGCCCGGTGGTCAATTCCGGCCTTCCGACGCCGCCCGGATCCAGCAATGTGGCGAAGCCGTCCGGCGCGGCCGGCGGGTTCAGGGTCATCAACTGGGCCGGCTTCACGGGCGCCGTGTCGTACACGTTCGACGACTCGAACTCGAGCCAGATCCAGAACTACGACACGCTGAACGCGCTCGACGTTCCGTTCACCTTCTACCTCCAGACCGGCAAGACCGAATCGACCAACTCGGTGTGGCAAAGGGCGCTGAGCGACGGGCACGAGCTCGGCAACCACACGAAGAGCCATTCGAGCAATGACAGCGGCGCCGATACGGACGCCGCGACGCAGTTCATCGAGAGCAGGTTCGGCACCAAGGTGTGGACGATGGCGGCTCCGAACGGCTCGTCCGTGTACTCGAGCATCGCCAGGACGCGCTTCCTCATCAACCGGGGCGTGGCCAACAACCTCATCGGCCCGAACGACTCGACCGATCCGTTCACGCTGCCCTGCTACATCCCCCCGACCGGCGCCTCGACGACGGTGCTGGACCAGCAGGTCACGAGCGCGCGGGACGCCAAGAAGTGGCGCACCGTCCTGGTGCACGGCTTCACCGGCGGCAGCGACGGCGCCTATCAGCCGGTCGGGCTCCAGGCCTTCGTCGATCACGTCAAGCACTCCAAGGCGCTCGGCGACATGTGGCTCGACAGCGTGGTCAACGTCGGCGCTTACTGGCGCGGCCAGAAGGCGGTCTCCTCCGCCACCACCTCGACGTCCGGCGGCGCGACGACCTACACGTGGCAGCTCCCCGCCAACTTCCCGCCGGGCAAGTACCTGCGCGTGACGGTCACCGGCGGGACGCTCAAGCAGAACGGCGTTCCGCTGAACTGGGATCCGCACGGCTACTACGAGGTGGCGCTCGACGCGAAGTCCGTGACGCTGTCGCCGTGACGAAGCGGGCCCGCGCCCCGCGGCCCCCCCGCCGCGGCGCGCGGTGGGTTTTCGTCCGTGCGCTGCGCGACGGCCGGGCGATCTGCCTCTCGTCAAGATGCCCGCGTCGCATCGGGGACGACGCGACCACGAGCCCGCTCGACGGTCGCTCCTCCCGCTCTCGACACGTCTTGCCTGAAAGACGCTGTGGCGCTGCGCTCAGCGCGCCGCTCTACGAAGCGACGCTCACGGCGCCGCATGGAGCCGCTGTACGACGTCGCGAGATTCCGGGCGCTCGTCCCCATGACAGAACAAAGAAGGAGAACGATCTCTCAGCGGTCGGGAGGCGGCAGCGAAAAACCGATCGACCCCGGAAACGCCACGGAAGATATCGACGAACGCCCGGGGCGCCGCCTCGTTCGATCCGCGCGTACCGATGGACATCGCCGAGGAGCGGGATGACGACCACCGCTTTCCCGCTCCCCGTCACAGCCGCGGATCGACCGGCTCGCTCTCCAGCGCCAGCACCCCGAACACACACTCGTGCACGCGGTGCAGCGGCTCGCCCTCCACGAAGCGGTGGAGCGCCTCCAGGCCGAGCGCGTACTCCCGCAGCGCGAGCGCGCGCTTCGACGACACGCTGCGGTGGCGCAGCCGCGCGAGGTGCTGCGGCGTCAGGTACTCCGGCCCGTAGATGATGCGCAGGTACTCCGGCCCGCGGCACTTGATCGCCGGCTGGACGAGCCCGCGCGGGCCGCGGACCACCCACTCCCATGACTTGACCACCATGCCCTCGCCGCCGCGCTCGACCATCTCCGTCCAGAAGGCCACCGCCTGCGCCTCGCTCTGCGGGTCCGAGAGGTCGACGACGCGGTGCGGGGTCTCCACGAAGAACGCCGGATCGACCTCGGCGAGCCGCGCGAGCTGCCGCAGGTGGAAGCCGTGGTCCCGCGCCGCGTGCACCGCGCCCTCGCTCGCCAGCAGGTGGAACGGCGCCAGCCGGAGGTCCGCGAGCGACCGCACCGGCCAGCAGTAGCGCCGGTACGCCGCCACGTACCCGTCCATCGCCGCCTTCCGGGCCGCGTGCCGCTCGAGCAGCTCCCGCGCGCTCTCGTCGCGCGCGGCGGTCATCGTGAGCGCCCGCACCGCCGCGTCGAGCGACGCGCGGCCCGACGAGCCCACGGCGGCGTACTGGCCGCGCAGGAGATCCTGCGCCTTCGCCGACCAGGGCAGGAGCTCGGCGTCGAGGCAGACCCAGTCCGTGCGCAGCTCGGCCCACAGATCCGCCCGATCCATCGCCGCCCGCACCCGGTCGATGAGCTCCCGGCTCCGCGCCTCGTCCGAGAAGAACGGCCTGCCCGTGCGCGTCGTGCACACGCCGAGCGGCCCCTCGTCGAGGCGGAACCTCCGCCGCCGCGCGGCCTCGTCGCGGCACACGACGAGCACCGCGCGCGACCCCATGTGCTTCTCCTCGCAGACGACGCGGCCCACGCCGTTCTGCCGGAAGTACGCGAACGCCTCGCGCGGGTGCTCGAGCAGGCCCCCGTCCTTCGCCGTCTCGCTCGGCGACATCGTCGGCGGCAGGTAGATGAGCCACCGGGGATCCACGGCGAAGCGGCTCATCGCCTCGAGCGCCGCCGCCGCGTTCTCCTCCCGGATCGTCACCATGCCGTGCACCCGCGTCCGGATCGCGCGCCGGCCGCGCACGTCGTCGATGTCGAGCACGTCGTGCGCCTGCCCCCGCGCGCCGGCCTTCGGCTCGCCCGCGAGCGGCGCGAGCGGCTTCGCGGGCTCGTAGTACACGCGGCGCGCCTTGACCTCGACGAGCTCGCGCTCCGGGTAGCGGAGCGCCGTGAGCGCGCCGCCGAACACGCACCCCGTGTCGATGCAGATGGTGCGGTTCTCCCACTCGGCCACCGTCGTCGGCGTGTGGCCGTAGACCACCATCGCCTTGCCGCGGTACTCCGAGGCCCAGTTGTACCGCACGGGAAGGCCGTACTCGTCGGTCTCGCCCGTGGTCTCGCCGTACAGGCAGAACTCGCGCACGGCGCCCGAGCCCCGGCCCTGGAACGCCTCCTTCACCCCCGCGTGCGCGACCGCGAGGTTGCCGTCGTCGAGCACGTAGTGGCTGACGAGCCCGTCGATGAAGTCCGCCGCCTTCGCCTTGAACGCGTCCGTCTCCGACTCGAGCTGCTCGAGCGTCCGCTCGAGCCCGTGCGTCGGCTTCACGTCGCGCCCGCGCAGCTTCTTCAGCAGCTTCACGTCGTGGTTGCCGGGCACGCAGAGCGCGGCGCCCGACGCGACCATCGCCATCGCGAGGCGCAGCACGTCGGGCGAGCGCGGCCCGCGGTCCACGAGGTCGCCGAGGAAGATCGCGCGCCGGCCCTCGGGGGGCGACACGCGCGGCGCGTCCGGCAGCCCCTCCAGCTTGTAGCCGAGCGCCTCGAGCAGCTCGACGAGCTCGTCGAAGCAGCCGTGGACGTCGCCGATGATGTCGAACGGCCCGCGCTCGTCGCGGCGATCGGTCCACAGGCGCTGCCGCTCGATCGTGGCCGCCGCGACCTCCTCGGGCGAGGAGAGCACGTGCACGTAGCGGAAGCCCTCGCGCCGGAGCTCCTTGAGCGAGCGGCGCAGCTCGCGGCTCTGGCCCCGCACGACGTGCGGGCCGAACTGCCGGTCCGGCCGGCCGGCGTTGCGCGCGTGGCAGAGCTTCTCGGGCATGTCGAGCACGATGGCCACAGGCAGCACGTGGTGCTCGCGCGCGAGCGCGACGAGCGGCCTGCGCGCGTCCGCCTGCACGTTGGTCGCGTCGACGACGGCGAGCCGCCCCGACGCGAGCCGCTTGCCCGCGATGAAGTGCAGGACCTCGAAGGCGGACGCGCTGGCGGCCTGATCGTTCTCGTCGTCGGACACGACGCCGCGGTAGTGATCGGACGAGAGGATCTCGGTCGGCTTGAAGTGCGCCCTCGCGAACGTGCTCTTGCCGGAGCCGGACGCGCCGACGAGCACGACCAGCGAGAGGGAAGGGACGATGAGGGGGGCCTGCTCGCTCACGACGCCACCTCCGTCGCCTGCGCTTCGGCGCCGCCCGCGCCGCCGTCCTGGGCCTCTCCGCCGCCCGCTCCGTTGGTGCTGCTCGTGCCGCCCGCGCCGCCCTCGCGCGTGAAGATCGCCATCTGCGTCGGCGCGCCGAGCGAGGGATCCATCGGGCCGATGGGCAGGTGCTCGACGGCGTAGCCGTGCGCGGCCGCGACCCCCTCGCAGAAGGCGTGGAACTCGGCGCGCGTCCACTCGAAGCGGTGGTCGCCGTGGCGGAGCGCGCCGCGCGGCAGCCCCTCGAACAGCGCGTTGTACTCGGCGTTCGGGGTGGTCACGAGGACGACGCGCGGCCGCGCGTGCTCGAAGACGCTGCGCGTGAGCGCGCCGAGCCGCGAGAGGTCCACGTGCTCGATGACCTCGACGAGGGTCGCGGCGTCGTAGCCCGAGAAGCGCGCGTCGCGGTAGGTGACCGACGCCTGGAAGAGCTGGATGCGCCGCCGCTGCTTGTCGGGCAGGTCGTCGAGGCGCAGCCGGTTCTTCGCGATCTCGAGGCTGCGCATGGAGACGTCCGCGCCCGCGACGCGCTCGAAGACGCGCTCGTCGACGAGGCGCTTCAGCAGCTTGCCCTCGCCGCAGCCGAGGTCGAGCACGCTCCTCGCCTCGGCCCGGCGGAGCGCCGCGACGACGGCCTCGCGCCGCGCCTCGTCGAGGCTGATCCGCGCCTCGCCCCGGTCCTCGGGCGCGGCCTTCTCGTCCTCGGCCTCCTCGGGGCTCGCCTCGTCGTCGGCCACGAGCCGCGCGAGCGCGGCCCGGAAGAGCGGCCGGCTGTGCTTCAGGTAGCGGAGCGCGATCGCCTCGCGCTCCGGGTGCTCCGCGAGCCACCCCTTGCCCTTGGCGAGGAGGTTGTCGACCTCGGCGTCGCCCACGTAGTAGTGCTTCTTGTCGTCGAGCACGGGCACGAGCACGTAGAGGTGCGCGAGCAGCTCCCTGAGCCGGCACGTCCTCGCGAGCGAGACGCGCAGGTAGCCGCTCTGGCCCCACTCCGGGAACGCCTCGTCGAGCGGGAGGCGCTCGGCCGCGATCTCGTAGCCGAGCGGCTCGAAGAGCCGCCGGAGCAGCGCCTCTCCGCCGCGGCACGGCAGGGCCTCGATCGTGGCGGAGAGGGGGATCGGCGCGTCCGCGAGCTCCGGGCGGTCGCGGCACTTGCCGCCGAGCGCCGAGCCGAAGACCTGCGCGATCGCCACGGAGAGGAACGACGAGGCGACGTAGGGCCGGTCGTTCACGTACTGCGCGAGCGTCCCGGGCTCGCCCGCGCCGCGCCCGCGCACGAGGTCCACGGGGTCGACGTCGAGCAGGAGCGCGGCGGTGCACCGCTCCTCGGTCGCCTCCGGATAGAACACGTGCGCCTTGCCGAACGACAGCGGGAACGACTGCGTGTACGCCGGGTTCTTGACGAGCAGGTAACCGAGGTCGGTCGCCGGCCGGTGCGTGGTGGTGAGCGTGAGGAGCATCGGGGGCCCGAGTCTACGCGAGAGGGACGACGCGCGACACGCTCGGCGCGACCGCGCGGGGGGCCCTCCGCTGCTAGCGTTGAACGGGTGACGCAGGAGCCCGCAAGCCCGGGAAAGGCCCACGTCGGCAAGGCCGTGGTGATCACCACGGCCGTGCTCTGGCTCCTCGACTGGATCGACCAGGGAAGCTTCGAGCCCTGGCGCGGGCTGGGCACCGCGGCGTGGGTCGCGGCGGTCCTCGGCGCGCTCACGCTGGTGGCGCGCCGCATCGAGCCGCGGCGCGCGCCGATATGGCGTCAGCTCGTCGTGCTCGCGTTCACCGCCGGGATCGCCAGCTCCATCGCCACCACCTTCTTCTTCCTGGTCGCCACGGCGCTGCCCGAGGTGTTTCCAGAAGGACCGCGACGGCCGCTCGTGGCCACCGCCGTCGTGGGCTTCTTCGACGGCGACGCCCTGTTCGGCTTCTGGGCCCTCCTGATCGAGCTGCCTCGACAGATCGGCGCCGAGCGGAGGCTCGAGGACGAGCGGCGCGCGCTGCGCCAGGAGGTCGAGCTCGCGCACATCCGCGCCGCGCTCGAGCCTCACTTCGTGTTGAACACGCTCAACACGATCGCCGGCCTGGTGACCGAAGAGCCGGCCGAGGCGCGCACCCTGATCGCGACGCTCGGCGACCTGCTGCGGGACATCATGCAGGGATCGCGGCGATCCCATCACACGGTCCGCGAGGAGGTGAGCTGGCTGCGGGGCTTCGCGCGCATCCTGGAGTCCCGGCACTTCGGGCGGCTCGCGTTCGAATGGGACGTGGACGCCTCGGTGGACGACTGCGTGCTCCCTGTGCTGCTGCTCCAGCCCCTGCTGGAGAACGCGGTGCACCACGGCGCGCTGCGCCGGCGGGAGCGCGGCCGTGTCGTCCTGCAGATCACCGGGGAGGCAGGGCACCTGCGCTGCGCCGTCGAGGACGAGGGCCCCGGCTTCGACCTGGCCGCTGTCCCGCCGGAGGGGCGGGGGCTCGCGCTGGTGCGGCGCCGCGTCGCCCTGGAGTCGGCCGACGCGTCGCTGCGCATCGACTCGAGGCCCGGCCGGACGCGCCTGGAGGTCACGCTGCCCAGGAGGACCGCATGAAGCAGCTCTCCGCTCTCGTCGTCGAGGACGAGTGGCCGGCGCGCAACTTCCTCGTGGAGCTGCTGCGCGATACAGGGAGCTTCGGAGCCATCGCCGCGGTGACGAACGTCGAGGCGGCTCGAGAGGCGCTCGATCGCGTCGAGCTCGGCATCGACGCCGTCTTCGTCGACATCCGGCTCGTCGATCGCCCTGGAGACACGTCGGGCCTCGAGTTCGCCCGCTCCCTCTCGGCTCTCGCGAGCCCGCCGGCGGTGGTGCTCGCCACCGCGCTGGCGCACCACGCGCTCGATGGGTTCGAGATGGGCGCTGTCGACTATCTCCTCAAGCCGTTCACGCTCGACCGCGTCACAACGTGTGTGGCGCGGCTCCTCGAGCGACGCCGGGCGCCGTCCCCGAGCGCGGGAAAGCCGCGCCTTGTCGCGCGAAGAGACGACCGCCTGGTCTTCCTGGACCTCGACGGCATGCTGGCGTTTCAGGCGGCCGAGCGGCTCACCTATCTCCACCACGCCGACGGCGTGTTCTCGGTGGACCTCTCGCTCAACGCGCTCGGGGCCACGCTGGGCGACCGTGTCCTTCGCGTGCACCGCAACTGGCTCGTCGCCCCGGCGTACGTGCGCGGGCTCGGCCGGCTCGACGGGGAGCTGATCCTCGAGGTCGGTCCAAGTCTCCGCGTGCCCGTCTCGCGCGATCGCGCGCGAGAGGTCCGGCAGCGGCTCCTGGAGAACACCGTCGGCATCACTCTTCCCGACTGAGCTCGCCTCTCTCGGCCGAGAGGACAAGCTTCGCCAGCTCGACCCCGAAGCCCTCGATATCAAACACATCGTACGTGTTCGTCCCGAGGATCACGCGCGTGTTCGCCGCCGGGCAGTCGACAGCGACCCCTCCAAGGCCATAGTCCCCGGCGCCGGCCACGGCGTAGACCGTCTTGCCCTCCAGGTCGTGGGCGCCGCCCGAGAGGTAATGCGTCTCGTACGACGCGAATGCGGCCGGACCGAGCACCTCTCCCTTCCAGACGGCGACCAGCCAGCGCTCGAGGTCGGAGACGGTCGTCACCAGCCCGCCATTGCCGACGAGCGACCAGGTGTACGGCCATCCGGCGGGGTCGTTCTCCCCGAAGGTCGAGGCGTCGTATCCGATCGCTGTGTCGATCTGCTCCCAGATCGGGTCACCGAAGAACCCGCTCTGTCGCATGTGGGCGGGAGCGAAGAGCTCGTCACGCACGTAGTCCGTGAACGCTCGTCCCGAGACGGTCTCCACGACGTCGGCGAGCAGCGTGTAGCCGGAGTTGGAGTATTGCTCGTTGCTTCCCGGCTCGAACAGCAGCTCCTGCGCGAAGATCCGCTGGCGCGCTTCGAGCCGCGTCATCGGCTCGAAGTCCCCCTCCGTGTCGTGGTACTCGTCGAACCCGGCGCGGTGCTGGAGGATCTGAACGAGCGTGATCTCGGCCTTGTCGGCCGGCACGTCATCGAAGAGGGTCGCGAGCGAGTCGGTGACAGCGAGCGCGCCGTCGCCTTCGAGCTTGAAGATGGCCGTCGCGGTCAGGTCCTTCATCACGGAGCCGAAGTCGTACGCCGTGCCGGCGACGTTGGGGATGTTGCTGTCCCGATCCGCCAGGCCGTAGCCGCTCGCGAGCACCTCGGCCCCGTCGACCGTGACCAGCACCGACCCGGAGAACCCGGCCGCGGCCGCGTCCGAGAGGCGACGCTCGAGCTCCTCGCGGAGCTCGTCCCGCTCGGGAAGTGCGGGAGACTCCCCGCTGCACCCAGTTTGTGGGACAGCCAGCGTGACAAGGCCGGCTGCCATCAGCCATTGCGAGATGGGTTTCATGCCGCGCCAGGCTGCCAGCCGAGCTCGCGAAGATCAGGGACGAACCGACGAGCGCCGGGTTCTCGGCCACGAGCGGCGGGTTCCGCGGGACGAGCAGCGCTTTGCTCTCTTTCTCTGGCCTGTTCGCCGCCGCCTGCACCGTCGCCGCGCCTCTGGCCCCGCCTCTCGAGGGGCCGTCACGGACGTGCGCTCCCGCGCGAGCCCCGGAGCGCGGTCGCGGCTCGCCCGTCGAGGGCGACGCGCGCCGGGTCGAGCCGGTACACTGCCGCAGGCGGGCGGGGGCGCTCGTGGACTCGGGGAATTTATGAGCACAAGCTCTGAGCTTCTGGACAAGAAGATCCGCGTCGTCGTCGGGGGGATGGCGATCGAGTGGGATCTCGAGAACGGGCAGTGCACGTGGGCCGGCGTCCCCTCGGTGTCGATGTTCCTGCCGAGCAGCGTGGTTGGCCTGATGTCCGGCTTCCAGCGGATGGCGGGGACCGAGCGCTTCAACCTCGCCGTGGAGAGCGGCGGGCGGCTCAGCATCGACGACGACTGGACCTACATCTCCGGTTATCCGACGTTCGAGGAGGGCTTCAAGGCGCTCGGCGTCGGCGCGGCCACGGCGGGCTGGGGCGTGTGGCACGTGCTCTCCCTGGACCGGGAGCGGAAGGAGGCCCGCTTCCGCGTGGTGAACGGGTGGGAGTCGGTCTACCAGAAGGAGCTCGATGTCTGCTGGGGCAGCAGCATGATCGCGGGCAAGCTGGCCGGGTTCTGCACCCGGCTCTTCGGGGAGGAGTGCGACGTCGAGCAGACGTCGTTCGCCGCGCGAGGCGACGCCCACGACGAGTTCACGGTGCGCCCCGCCACGACCAGCCTGGAGGACCGGCTGCAGCACCTGCTCGACGAGGAGCGGGCGACGAAGACCGACCTGGCCATCACGCTGCACAAGCTGAAGCGCGAGGTCGACGAGCGCGCCCGCATCGCCGAGGAGCTCCAGCGGACCGAGCAGGAGCTCCGCGACAAGCTGTCGCTCATCGAGCGGCAGCAGCACGAGCTCCGCGCGCTCGCCACCCCGATCATCCAGGTGTGGGACGGCGTGCTGACGCTCCCGTTGATCGGCACGCTCGACGGCGTGAGGGCCGGGGTGATCACCGAGGAGCTGCTCGACGCCATCGTCAGGACGGGCTCCCGCTATGCGATCCTCGACATGACCGGCGTGGACAGCATCGACGGCGAGACCGCCGATCACGTGATCCGGATCATCCGCGCGGTCGAGCTGCTCGGCGCGAAGGGGGTCATCACCGGCGTGCGCCCCGCGGTGGCCGCGCTGATCACGTCGCTCGGCCTCGAGCTGTCCGCCGTGACCACGCTGCGGAACCTCCGCGAGGGGCTGCGGATGTGCATCCAGTCGCTCTCGGACAAGCCTGCAGGGGTGTGAAGACGGCGGGCGGTGGGACGCCGCCCACCGGCGATGGCTCTATCCGCCGGAGGTCCGCCCAGGGATGGCCGGACCTCGTCCCCGGCTCGCGCTCTACGCTTGCGGCCAGGGCCAGCGGCGGTAACGGTGGTGCCGGTGCGCTGGCGCGCGTCCGAGGCGCTCCCGTCGCGTGACGCCGCGAACAACCATGAGAAAAGGCCCATGAAGCTTCGTTCCATCTCGGTCCTGATCTGCGCCTTCGCCCTCGGCGCTGCGTCGTGCTCGAAGGAGGCGCCGAGCGCCGGCAAGGACGCGCCCGAGCAGACGCAGGCCAAGGCGGCGGCGCACGCGCCGGCCGACGTGAAGCCCGGCTCCCACGAGGACTGGTGCGGAGAGCACCAGGTGCCCGAGTCGCAGTGCACCCGCTGCAACCCGGATCTGATCCCGGCCTTCAAGGCCACGGGCGATTGGTGCGCCGAGCACGGGCTGCCCGAGTCGCAGTGCCTCAAGTGCAATCCTGATCTGAAGATCGTCCGGCCGCCGAAGGGGAGCTGACGTGCCAGGCCGCGTTGGCATTGCGGTGCTCCTGCTCCTCGCCGGGCTCCCGGGCTGCGGGGGCAAAGGGACCGACAGCTCCGCGGCGGAGAAGGCCGGGGTGAAGCGGAGCGCGGCGTCGGCCGTCGAGGGCGCCATGTGCAAGGAGCACGGCGTGCTGGAAGCCCTGTGCACGAAGTGCAACCCGAGGCTCGCCCCGGTCTTCCAGGCCAAGGGAGACTGGTGCAAGGAGCACGAGTTTCCGGAGTCCATCTGCCCCATCTGCCACCCCGAGCGCGGCGGCAAGCCGGAGGCCGACGTGGCGAGCGACGGCGCGCCTGCCGACGGGACGAAGGTCAAGCTCAAGACCAAGGACACGGCCCGGCTCGCCGGGATCCTCACCGCAAAGGCCGTCGAGCGTCAGGGCGGCGGTGGCATCCCCGTGACCGCCAGGATCGTCTACGACGCGCTCAAGGTGGCGGAGATCAACGCCCGCGCCCCGGGGGTCGTCCGGCAGCTTCACGTGGACGTGGGCGCGGAGGTCAAGAAGGGCGCGCCGCTCGCGATCATCGACAGCGCCGACGTGGGTGCGGATCGATCGCGGCTCGCCGGCGCGCAGTCGCGCCTCACGATCGCCGAGGAGAACCTGAAGCGCGAGGAGCAGCTCGAAAAGGAGGGGATCTCGTCGCGCCGGAGCGTCCTCGCCGCGCAGCAGGAGCTCGACGCCGCCCGTGCCGAGCGCGCCTCCTTCGCGGCCTCCCTGGCCGTCGTGGGCGCGAGCGCGGGCGGGAGCGGGGGCTACACGCTCGCGACCCCGCTCGCCGGCGTCGTGACGCAGCGGAAGGCGAGCGTGGGCAGGCTCGTCGGCGTCGAGGAGACCCTGTTCGAGGTGGTCGACGTCTCGAGCATGTGGGCCGAGCTCGACGTCCCCGAGACCGAGCTCGCTGCCGTCTCGCTGAAGCAGCCGGTGGTCATCGAGGTCGACGGCATCGAGGGGCGCGAGCTCAGAGGGGAGATCACGTACGTGGCGCCGGCCATCGACCCGGCCACGCGCACGGCCAGGGCGCGCGTCCCGCTCGCGAACCCGGGCGGCGCGCTGCGGGCCAACATGTTCGGCAGGGCGCGCATCCTCGCCCCCTCCCGCGCGGCGGTCGTTGTGCCCCGCGCCGCGGTGCAGCGCGCGAGGACGGTGAAGCTCGTGTTCGTGCGGCTCGCGGACGACCAGTTCGAGGCGCGGCGGGTCGAGGTCGGGGCGACCGAGGGCGACCTTGTCGAGGTGACCAGGGGCGTGCGTCCGGGCGAGGAGGTCGCGACGGAAGGGAGCTTCCTGCTCAAGACCGAGACGCTCAAGGAGAGCATCGGCGCCGGCTGCTGCGGCGAGGACTGAGCCGCGGGCCATGCTGAACGCCGTCATCACCTGGTCGCTCCGCCACCGGTTCCTCGTGATCCTGGCCTCGATAGGCCTCTCCCTGGCGGGCATCCTCGCCTTCCGCCGCCTGCCGATCGACGCCTTCCCTGACACGACGCCTGTGCAGGTGCAGATCAACACCGTCGCGCCTGCCCTCTCCCCCGTCGAGATCGAGCGCCAGATCACGGCGCCCGTCGAGCAGGCGATCTCGGGGCTGCCCAGGCTCGAGGAGGTCCGCTCGCTCTCCCGCTTCGGCCTCTCCCAGGTCACCGCCCGCTTCGAGGACGACACGGACATCTACCTGGCCCGCCAGGTCGTCATGGAGCGCCTCCAGACCGTGACGTTGCCGCCGGGGATCCATCGCCCGGAGCTCGGCCCGGTCGCCACCGGGCTCGGCGAGGTGTTCCACTACGTGGTCACGGGCAAGGGCAAGTCGCTGAGCGAGCTGCGGACGGTCCACGACTGGGTCATCGCGCCGCAGCTCCGCTCGGTGCGCGGCGTGGCCGAGGTGAACGCGTGGGGCGGCGATGAGCGGCAGATCCAGGTGCTCGTCGACCCGGCGGAGCTCACCGCGCGGGGGCTCTCGCTCCACGACCTCTCCGAGGCGCTGGAGCGCAACAACGCCAACGTGGGCGGGGGCAACCTGGACCAGGCCGGCGAATCCAGCCTGATCCAGGGCATCGGCATCGCCACGCGCGTGAGCGACATCGAGGACATCGTGGTCGCCGCCAAGGGCGGGGCGCCCATCCGGGTGCGCGACGTCGCCCGGGTGGTCGAGGGGCGCGAGATCCGGCGGGGCGCGGTCACCGCCGACGGCCAGGGCGAGGTCGTTCTCGGCCTCGGCTTCATGCTGATGGGCGAGAACAGCCACGACGTCACGACGCGGCTCAAGGCGCGCCTTTCGGAGGTCGAGAAGAGCCTGCCACCAGGGGTCGACGTCGCCGTCGTCTACGACCGCACCGAGCTCATCGACAGGGTGCTCGGCACCGTGCAGAAGAACCTGCTCGAGGGCGCGCTGCTGGTCGTGGCGGTGCTCTTCGCCTTCCTCGGCAACCTCCGCGCCGGGCTCATCGTGGCCTCGGCCATCCCCCTGTCGATGCTCTTCGCCTTCGACCTCATGCTGCGCGCGGGCGTCGCGGGGAGCCTGATGAGCCTCGGCGCGATCGACTTCGGCCTCGTCGTCGACAGCTCGGTGATCATGGTCGAGAACTCGGTCCGGCGGCTCTCCGAGGACGCGAGCGACCGGAGCACGACGGACGTCGTGCGCGACGCCTCGATCGAGGTCCGCAAGCCGACGATGTTCGGCGAGCTGATCATCATGATCGTCTACCTGCCGATCCTCGCGCTCGAGGGGGCGGAGGGGAAGCTGTTCCGGCCGATGGCGCTCACCGTCATCTTCGCGCTCATCGGCTCGATGATCCTGTCGTTCACGCTCATGCCGGCGCTCGCGAGCCTGCTCCTGCCGCGCCGCATGAAGGAGCGCGACAACGCGCTCGTGCGCCTCCTCAAGCGGGCCTACCGGCCCGCGCTGCAGCTCGCGCTGCGGTGGCGCTGGGCGGTGCTCGCCGGGGCCGCGCTGCTGCTCGGCAACGCGGCTTTCCTCGCGACGCGGCTCGGCTCCGAGTTCGTGCCGCGGCTCCGTGAGGGCACCCTCGTCGCGAACACCGTGCGGCTCTCGGGGGTCTCCGCGGGCGAGTCGATCCGCTACGGCACCCGGCTCGAGCGGGTCCTCCTCGACAGGTTTCCGGACGAGATCGAGCGCGTCTGGACGCGCACGGGCACCGCGGAGGTGGCGACGGACCCGATGGGGCTCGAGCTGTCCGACATGTTCATCACGCTCAAGCCGCGGGAGGCATGGAAGCGCGCCGCCACGCAGGACGAGCTCGTCCAGGCGATGGAGTCCGAGCTCGCGGGGATGCCGGGCATGCGCGTCATCTACACGCAGCCCATCGAGATGCGGGTCAACGAGATGGTCGCGGGGATCCGGGCCGATCTCGGGGTGAAGCTGTTCGGCGACGACTTCGACACGCTCAAGCAGAAGGCGCGCGAGATCGAGGCCTCCCTCAAGCAGATCCCAGGCGCCGCGGACGTCGTGACCGAGCAGGTGACAGGCCAGCCCGTGCTCGAGATCGAGGTCGACCGCGCCGCCATCGCCCGCCACGGCATCGCGGCCGCCGACGTCCTGGATGTCGTCGAGGCGCTCGGCGCGCGGGAGGTGGGGCAGCTCCAGGAGGGCGAGCGCCGCTTCCCCGTGGTGCTGCGCATCGACGATCGCTACCGGGAGGACCCCGCCTCGATCGGCCGCATCCTGGTCACCGCGGCCGGCGGGGAGCGCATCCCGCTCGCGCGGCTCGCGAAGATCCGCACGACCGAGGGGCCGGCCGCGATCAACCGCGAGTGGGCCAAGCGCCGGATCGTCGTGCAGGCGAACGTCCGGGGCCGCGACGTGGGCACCTTCGTCGAGGAGGCGAGGGCGAGGCTCGATCGGGAGGTCGAGCTCCCGCCCGGCTACTACGTCCGCTTCGGCGGGCAGTTCGAGCACCTCGAGCGGGCGCAGGCGCGCCTGCTCGTCGTCGTGCCCATCGCGCTCGGGCTGATCCTGCTCTTGCTCTACTTCACGTACGGGCGGCTCCTGGATGCGGTCCGCGTCTTCACGGGCGTCCCGTTCGCCGCGATCGGCGGCGTCGTCGCGCTCTGGCTCCGCGATCTGCCGTTCAGCATCTCCGCGGGCGTCGGGTTCGTGGCCCTGTCGGGCGTCGCGGTGCTCGGGGACATGGTGCTCGTCTCGACCATCCGGCAGCTCACGGCGGCCGGGATGCCGGTGCGCGACGCCATCGAGCTCGCGGCCGAGCGGCGCCTCCGCCCGGTCCTCATGACGGCGCTCGTCGCCTCCCTGGGCTTCCTGCCGATGGCGCTGAACACGGGCGTCGGCGCCGAGGTCCAGCGCCCGCTCGCGACCGTCGTGATCGGCGGCGTGATCTCCTCCACGCTGCTCACGCTGCTCGTCCTGCCGGCGCTCTACAGCGTGGTCGGCGGGAGGCTCCGCGCGGACGCCGCCGGAGAGGCGGGCGCCTCCGAGCCTCCGCGGCCCGCTGGCCCGGCTCTGTCGCCTGCGGCGGAATAGCCGGTGAGCGCGCGCTCCCGCCTCCGCGCGATCGCCGTCACGGCGGGCGTCCTGATCCTCGTCCAGGCGCTCGCCATGGGGCTCTACTGGGCCGTGGAGCGCCACCGCGGCGTCGGCCGTCGAGGGCGCCCTTTCGCGGTCGAGCGGCTCCATGACGGCCAGCGCGTGCCCGACGCTGCCTTCGAGCAACCGGACGGGACCTCGCTTCGCGCCGCCGCTCTGCGCGGCCGCCCTGTGCTGCTCCACTTCTGGGCCACCTGGTGCGCCCCCTGCCGCGCCGAGCTCCCGCGCTTGCTGGAGCTCGGCCAAGAGCTGGAGAGGGCCGGGAGGCTCCAGGTCGTGGCCGTGAGCGTCGACGAGAACTGGGAGGTCGTGCGCGCCTTCTTCGGGGGCGAGGTCCCGCCCGGCGTCGTGCGGGCCGGATCCCCTGCGGTGCAGCAGCGGTTCGGGGTCTCGACGTTGCCCGACACCTTCCTTGTGGAGGCGGACGGCAGGATGTCCCTCCGCTTCACGGGCGCGAGGGACTGGCAAGCGCCCGAGGCGACAACGCTGCTGCTTGGACAGGAGCGGCCAGCGCCCTGATCGCGCTTCCCGCTATTCGGCGCCCCCGGCAGACACCGAAGACCCATCGAGGGAGCCGCCGGCGCCATTCGTGCCACCTGCGCCATTCGTGCCGCCTGCGCCATTCGTGCCGCCTGCGCCACCCGCGGCATCCGTGCCGCCGGCGCCATTCGTGCCGCCGGCGCCATTCGTGCCGCCTGCGCCGCCTGCGCCATCCGTGCCGCCGGCGCCATTCGTGCCGCCTGCGCCACCCGCGGCATCCGTGCCGCCGGCGCCATTCGTGCCGCCGGCGCCGCCCGCGGCATCCGTGCCGCCGGCGCCATTCGTGCCGCCTGCGCCATCCGTGCCGCCCGCGCCACTCGTGCTGCCTGCGCCACTCGTGCTGCCTGCGCCACTCGTGCTGCCTGCGCCACTCGTGCTGCCTGCGCCACTCGTGCTGCCTGCGCCACCGGTGCCATCTGCGCCGCCACCACCACCCGTACCGCCTGTGTCCGGGTCCTCCAGGGGGTAATTCTCGTCGAGGCACAGACGGCCTTCAGGCGTCGCGGTGCAGATCTCTCCCTTCGCGCAGGCCCTCTGGCCTTTCGGGCACTTCGTCACGTCGAAGAGGCAGAATCCGTTGGTCTCCACGCCAAAGAACACACACGAGGCGTGCGGCAGCAGGCAGTCGCTGTGGCTGTTGCACGCGGGCGCGCACATTCCGAGGTCACCAACCCCGGGCTCGGCTGTCAGAGGATACAAGCAGAGACCGCTCTCCAGCCCTCCGCAGTCCTCGTTGGCGACGTCCCCGCCGAGCCCGCACAGCTCGGCGCACACGCCGACGTCGGCGCCGATGTCGATGCACCACCCCGCGCAGGGATCCGTGCCGTCGGCCTCGAGCGCGCACTCGGCGCCCGCCGGCAGCCCTTGCGTGGGCTCGTCGACGCAGATGTTTACGCGGGGATCGCACACCCGGCCGCCGCACTGGCTGTCCGATCCGCAGTTCGGCATGCATACGGATACATCGCCGATCTCCTCGCAGCGCAGCTCCTCGCGGCCGCGGCACTTCGTCGGATCGAGCTCGTCGACGATGCTCTCGAGCGGGGGCTCGCCCGAGGTGCAGCCGAGAAGGCAGAGGCCGTCGAAGCACGCGCTGCCTTCGCCCTCACAGTCGCTGTCTCCCGTGCACGTGGTCGTGCAGTACCCGCCCGCCGGGCCTCCGCCGAGGAACTCGTCGCCCGACTCCTTGAAGCAGTAGCCGCGCCGGCCGCAGTCCGCGTCCCTCTCGCACCGGGCGCCGAGCCCCCGCCCTTCGCCCGAGCCGCCGTCGCCTGAGCCGCCGTCGCCCGAGCCGCCGTCGCCGCCCCCGGCGCCGCTCTGGGCGCTGGAGCCGCCGTCGTTGCCGTCGGAGCCGCCGTCGCCGGAGCCACCGTGGCCGGAGCCGCCGGAGCCGCCATGGCCCGCCGCGCCCGCGCCGTTGCTGCCGGCGCCCGCGCCGTCGCTCGTCGATGTGCCTCCCGCGCCGCTGTCGGCATCGTCAGAGCAGCCGAGAAATCCCGTAGAAAATGCGACCGTGGTGAGCAAAGCCGCCGCAATTCTTCGCACTCTCATCGCTGTCACCCGAACCAGGAGGACGTGCCCCCATCGGGCGCGCCGTCGACTGATTCACAGACGGTACCGGAATCGGCGCCTCTCCAACATCGGCAAACGGCCTCGTGCCGGCGTTCGCTGCCCCTTGCCGGGCCACGCGGGCGCGGCCCGCCTCAGAGCCGCACGAGCAGCCCAAGAAACCCGGCGAACGTCGGTCTCCCCGCGGTGCCGAGCCGCTCGCCGCCGAGCGTCACGACGGCGCGGGGCTCGGCGAAGATCGCGTGTGCATCCACCAGGAGGGCCGCGCGGTCGGTCAGGCGCAGCCCGGCGCCCCCGCCCAGGGCCGCGGCGACCGACCAGACATCGCCCGTCGCGCTCCGCAGCGGCGGCAGGGGATCACCGCTGACGAACAGGTGAATTCCGCCTACGCCGGCCGAGAGCACAGGCCAGATCGCGCCGCCCGTGTCCAGCGCCCATACCGCCTCCAGAAAGGCCATCTCCTGACGGACGGACACCGTGCCGAGCTCGCCCTCGAGCGTCGGCCCCAGCGTCGGCCCGGCGAATGTCAGCCGCGCCGCGAGCCCCGCGGGCAGCGCGCCGCCGCGGCCGTCCGCGCCGACCCCGTACGACAGCCGCAGCGCGGGCCCCAGCGCCGGCCCGACGCCGTCTGCGCTCAGGAGCGCCACGAAGCCGGCTTCCACGCCGACGCCCGCGAGCATCCCGGCCCGCTCCGGCGCAGGGGGCATCCCGGCCCGCTGCCGGACGGGCGCCATCCACCGCCGCACGTCGTCGGGAACGGCGGCGCCGCCGTCCTCCGCGGCGCGCCCCTGCGGCTCCTGCAGGCTCGCCTCCAGCAGGCTCGCCTGCAGGAGCTCGACCGCGCGCACGGCCATCACCGACGGCGCCGCCGCGCCGGCCGCCTCCACGGCGCGCACCACCGTCTTCTGCGTCACCCGGTCGACGATCCACAGGTCGGCGGTCGCGCCCGTCCGCGAGCGGACGATCGTCGCGGCCGCGAACGCGTCCGCCTCCTTCGCGGCGCGCTCCAGCCCTGCGCGCAGGTCGCCCTCGGGCGCTCGCAGGACGCGCACCACCTCGAACCCCGCCGCGCCGAGCTCGGCCCGCAGCCGCGTCGCCGCCTCGAGCACGAGCGGGTCGTCCACGCCGGCCTCGACGATCACCACCCGTGACGCGGCCGCCTCGGCCTTCCCTGAGGGCGCGCCGGGCGGCGCCGCGTCGGCCCGCGCCGCGGCGGGCGCCGACGCGAGGAGGAGCCAGAGCAGGAGAGTGAGGGAGCGCACGCGCCAGGGCTCTATCAGATCGCAGGCGGGGGTGGAGGCGCATTGCAGTGAACGGGGAAGGGGCCAGGGGGAGGGGGCCAGGGGGAGAGGGCATGAGGCCCAGCGACGTACCCGAGGCGCCGAGCCACGTGGATCCCGCAGCGTCCGTCCGGACGGGCCATGACCGGGAGGGCCTCCACGATGCGGCGCGCTCTCGCGGAGGAGCGTCGATGGGCATAAGCTCGACTGGGCCCCAGCCTGCCGTCGATGCGCCGCCGCAGGGATCAGGGGCGACCGCGCCGATCGAGGGGAAACGCCATGGCAGATGGGGAGATCGACGATCTGCAGCAGCTGCCGTCGCGCCAACACAGCGGCTCGGAGCCGAAGCGCGACGGCGGTCCGCTGGTGCTCGTGAGCCCGACGACCGGGGGGCGGCAGGGGCAGTCAGGCCCTCAGGAGGCCTCGCCGGAGGCAGGGCAGCCTCCTTCCAGGCCAGAGCGGGCGCGGCGGCCGCCCGGCGGGCGAGGGGACGCACGGCAGGGGCCGCTCGCCGAGGAGATCGAGCTCGTCAACAAGACGGCTCGCCGGATCTGCATCCGGCGCGACGGCAGCGATCTCGTCGTGGCGCCTTTCGACGTGGTGCGCACGACGGAGGCGGCGGCGCAGCGGCTGGATCTGAGCGTCTGGCTCGAGCGTGGTTATGTGGAGAAGCGCGCCCCGGTCCAGGCCGAAGAGCCGAGCCTCGACGCCGCCGCCATCGCGGGGGTGCTGGTCCTCGGGGGGCTCACGTCGCTGTTCATGGCCACCCTGGACGGCTGGGCCCGCCTGGCCTTCGGCGCGGTCGGCGTCGGGATGATCGCGTTCACCGTGTTCCCGTCGCTGGAGCGCTGGGCCCGGCATCGCCATCGCAGCACCGCGTTGATGCTGCGCGACCAGTTCTGGCGCGCGATCGGCATGCTGGCGGTGTGCCTCGTGGGGTTCGGCATCCCCGCCGCCACGGTCCTCTTGCAGGCCGAGAAGCGCCTTCACGAGATCTTCACGTTATCGATGCGCAGCATGGCGTTGCTGCTCCTCTTTGCGCTGTTCATCGGCGCCGCGGCGACGTTGCCCGCGCTCCTGTTCTTTCTGTTCGCGGAGCAGCGCCGTAACGTGGTGAAGGAGCAGTTTCACCGCGACGTGCTGCGGCTCGACCCCGCGCTCCGCACGATCGACGAGGCGGAGCGGGCCTATTCTCCGCTGATGAAGGACGCGCTGGACACCCGGCGCGGTCCGCTGTTCTTCGTCCCGATCATCCTCAGCACGTTCCTCCTCTCGGTCGGCTGGGTGATCTCGGCGCTGCCGACGGTGGCGTCCGTGGCCGAGACGCTGGGGGACACGCCGGTCGAGCTTCACTCCCTGTTCATCCCCAACCGGACCGCCTTCACGTTCGCGTTCCTCGGCACGTATTTCTTCGCGCTCAACATGGTATTCCGCCGCTATGTGCGGGCGGATCTCGGGCCCAAGGCGTACAGCCACATCTCCGTGCGCATCATCATCGCCACGATCCTGGCCTGGGTCATGAGCAAGACGTTCGAGGGCGCCTCGCTCTCGGGCGGCGCGGCGCCCATCGACAGCGCGCCCTGGCACCTGCTTCTGCTCGCCTTCTTCATTGGCATCGTGCCGGACACCGGGCTCGCCGTTCTCCATGACCTGCTCAAGACGCGCATGGTCACCTTCTTCGTCCCTACCCTGAAGGACCGCGACCCGCTGACCCACCTCGAGGGCATCACGCTCTACGACAAGGCGCGCCTGCTCGAGGAGGGCATCGAGAACATCGAGAACCTCGCGCACCACAACCTGATCGAGCTGATCCTGCGCACGCGCATCCCGGCCCCGCGCCTCGTCGACCTCGTGGATCAGGCGATCCTGTATCTCCACGCGCGAGACGAGGCCGAGCCGGCCCGGAACGCGCCGTCGAGCATCCTTTCGAGGCTGAAGGCGCATGGGATCCGCACCGCGACCGATCTCGAGCTCTGCATGGCGACGCAGGAGACGCGCGACGCCGTGATACGGCTGTCCTCCGAGTCGCGCATCCTGCTCCTGCTCAGCGCGCTGCGGGACGACGAGTGGATGCCGCAGCTCCGGAGCTGGCGCGAGTTCCGCAAGACCTACGAATATGCCTACACGGTCGAGCAGATCACGCCGCCCTCGCCCGAGACGAGGCCCCGGGCGGCGTGACCGCGCGAGGCGCGGCGTGGCGTTCCCGCTGAAGGGGGCTGGCCGCCGTCCGTCACCGAGGGTCCGCGACCGCTCGCCACCATGGGGTCGGCGCCCCGACCCGCTCGGGCTCGAACGCGGCGCCGATCCGGGGGGTCACGACGCGCGCGCCGCGCTCGGTGGCCAGGGAGAGCAGCGTCTCGGCCGGCTCGTCCCAGTCGTGGAGGCCGAGGTTGAAGGTGCCCCAGTGGACGGGCAGGAGCGTGCCGCCGCCGAGCATCTCGAACGCGGTCAGCGCGTTCTCGGGGCCGAGGTGGATGGTCCCCCACGCGGGGTGATACGCGCCGACCTCGAGCATCACCAGGTCGAAGGGGCCGTGTTGCTTGCCGATGTCCTCGAACCCGGGGAACAGCCCGGTGTCGCCGGAGAAGAAGACCTTGCGCCGCTCCGCCTCGATGACCCAGGAAGCCCAGAGCGTCGCGTTGCGGCTCATCGGCCCGCGGCCCGAGAAGTGCTGAGAGGGCGTCGCGGTGAAGCGGACGCCGCCGATCTCCGCGCGCTCGTGCCAGTCGAGCTCGGTGATCCGCGCCGGGTCGACGCCGAGCGCCTCGAGGAGCGCGCCCACGCCGAGGGGCGTGACGAAGGGGACGCGCGTGCGGGCCAGCGCCTCGATCGTCGGCGCGCAGAGGTGATCGAAGTGGTCGTGGGAGAGCAGGACCGCGTCGAGCGGCGGCAGCTCGTCGAGCGCGGCCGGGACCGGATGGAAGCGCAGCGGCCCGGCGAAGGAGACCGGCGAGGCGCGCTCGCCGAACACCGGATCGGTGAGGACCCGGCGGCCATCGAGCTCGAGGAGGACGGTGCTGTGGCCGAGCCAGGTGACCCGCAGGCCGGTGTCGCTCTGCCGGGCCCAGGTCTCGTGGGGCCGCACGACGGGCAGCGGCGCGGGCGGCTCCCGCCGGCCGCGGCGGAAGAAGAACTCGCCGAGCACGGGCAGCGTCGAGCCCTTGGTCATTGTGGGGCCGGCGCCCGACGGGTTCTCGAACTTGCCGTCCTTGAACTGGGCTGAAGCGCGCGCCCGCTCGAGCCGCAGCCCTTTGCGACGCCGTGAATCGTTCATGAGGGGACGACCTCCTGCCGGGCGCGGTGCCTGGCGAGACAGAACACGACCTTGAAGGCGACCACGCCGCGGCCTGGTCGCCGGAGGAGGCGTGGGCTCCTCCTGCTGTAGCGCGCGCTCGGCCAGGGTGGCTCGCTCACGCACCGGATGAGCTTTGGGATCGGCGCGCAGACCGTCAAGGCCTGAACTTGACAAATTGTTCTCAACTTGTCAATGTTGACCATCGCCTGACGCTTTCTCCTTGCGCTGGCCCCTCGGCGATTCGCCCCGTGCTTCTCCGGGTGCCGCCTCGGGGGAGCGGGGACGACCTGCCTGGATCTGCGCAGGAATCAACGCACGGCGAAGCCCTGGTCATCCGATGATCCAGCGGTGCCGCGGCAACCCTCGTTCAGGCGAGACTCGACCCGTTCAGTGACACGGGCGAAAAGGGCGCGAGGAGCCAAATGTCTCGGTCAATGTGGGACATTGCGGCACAGGTCATTGGCCATCAACTGCTGTGGTCGTGGCTTCGTAAATAGTCGTTCATAAATGCCGGCAAAGTGAACAAGATGGGCAGATGCGCGGCAAAGTGAAGAGGATCGACGGCGGGATATGCGCAAATTTGTGCGTGTTTGCGGGGATTTGTAAACGATCGCCCGAGCGATCGTGGGTTCGAGTATGTGAACGCTCACGTGAAAGACCATGTGAATGATCAGGCAAACGAGCATGCAAATGATGCAAATGACGCGGCGGGACGCATGATTGGCTTGACTCGTAACGCGATAGGGGACAAGAGTAAACCTCTTAGCGGTGCCTGACCGCCTGTCGAACGAGTCCTCCAGCTCCGCACCTCGTGATCGAGATCCCCTGGGGGGCGATGACCGATGACCACCGCGGCCGTCCCTCCGGAGCATCCATTGCGCATTGCGTGTCGAGAGCCCCTGACCAGCGCAAGGGCAGCGTCGAGCTGTAGCACTACTGCGGGAGGTCGCCCTGAGAAGCGAACCGCCAAGCCGCCAAGGGCGCCAAGCAACCAGGGAAATAAGAGGGGGAATGCCGAGACGGCCCTCCCCTTCTTCTCTTGGCGGCCTCGGCGCCTTGGCGGTTTTTCTGCTGATCCGGGGCAACTTCCCGCAGTAGAGGTAGATAGACCGTATTTCTTACTTGACAGAGGAGAACAACATGAGATTCGCATCAAGGAGCGCCCTGCTCGCCTTCGCGACGAGCCTTCTCGCCGTCTCATGCATCGCTGGTCTGGACGACGCCGGCAGCGAGCAAGGCGACGCGCTCGAGGAGAGCCTCACGATCGACCCGAACGCGGTCTACACGCTCGTCGGCGTGCAGAGCAACAAGTGCGTCGAGATACGCGGGGGCAGCACGGCGAGCTCGGCAGCTGCGCAGATCGCCACGTGCAACGGCGCCACGCGACAGCAGTTCCGGGCGGAGTCCGCAGGGAGTGGAACCTTCCGGCTGCGGAACGTGAACAGCGGACTCTGCCTCGGGATCAACGGTGGATCGACGGCGAACGGTGCCACCGTCGTCCAATCCAGCTGCGGCAACGCCACGAGCCAGCAATTTTCGTTCGTGGACGCCGGCAACAACGCCCAGCGGATCATGGCCCGAAACAGCAACAAGGCGCTCGACGTCACCGGGCGGTCGACCGCGGACGGCGCCGGCCTCCAGCAGTACAGCTGGGCGAACGGCGACAACCAGAAGTTCACGTTCAAGGTCGTGGGGGGCAGCTCGAGCAGCTCAAGCAGCTCAAGCAGCGCGAGCACCGGCGTGGGTGGTTCGGGCGGCGCTGGTGGTGCTGGCGGCTCGACCAGCTCAAGCAGCTCGACCAGCTCGACCAGCTCAAGCAGCGCGAGCACCGGCGCCGGTGGTTCAGGCGGCTCGGGCGGTACTGGCGGCTCGGGCGGCGCTGGCGGCGGCGACGCGGATACGGGGGTCAACCCGGCGTCGGGCTGCACGCTCGGCTACAGCCAGATCCCGGACGGGAAGGGCGGCAAGAACGTCGAGGCTGTCTGCCTTCCGAAGGAGATGAACTTCAACATGGCCGCGTCGCTGGAGGCCTTCAAGACGACGGTCTACCCGCTCTTGACCGCCAACTGCTCTGGCTGCCACAGCTCGACGGGCAAGGCCCAGGCGCCCATGCACTCCGACGTCGATCCGGCGCTGGCCCACGAGTACGCGCTCACGCGCGTCAACTTCAAGAAGCCGGCGGACTCCAAGCTCGTGGTCCGGATGGGCATCGACCGTCACAACTGCTTCGGGACGAGCTGCAGAGACGCGAACACGCAGATGCTCAACGCCGTCACGGCGTGGGCGAACGCCGTCGCGCCGACCCTGCCGGCCACCCCGCGCCCCGTCGCGGCCGGCGAGAAGGTCACCGAGGACCAGGTCAAGGCGTGGATCGCGACGGACAAGGCCACCGTCGCCGCGGCGGACGCGGAGTTCATCAAGTACGCCTCGCTGCACGAGCTCCACAACGCGGGCGTCAGCGCAGAGGAGCTCAACGTGGCCCGCGTGGGGCTGTCGAAGGCCCTGAACTCGACCGCGCGCTGGGCCCCCACGATCGTCAACCCGGTGGACATCAACGGCAAGGGCATGGTCTACCGCTTCGATACCCGCAACTACTGGGGCTACAACAAGGGGGTCACGAAGCTCCACTTCGGCGGATCGGACGACGACGTCTTCTTCGGGAGGACCTCGGTCAACTACCTGGGTGAGCCCGTCGGCTCCGACGTCACGTTCAAGGAGCGGTACAGATACACCTCGACGGTCCAGGTGGATCCGAGCTTCGCCAGGCTCGTCTGGGGGCGCGTCCTCGCCGGCAACGTGGAGGGCGCCACGGACAGCCAGGTGCTGCCGCCCAACGTCAACGGCTTCAAGACCGATTACATCGAGGCGAGCCAGCTCGTCTACACGCTGACACGCCCGGACGTCTACAACGCCATCATGGCGATCCCCTGGTACGCGCAGGATCTCGAGGCCGAGCTCGGCGTCCTCCACGACGCGGGGGTGAAGTCGTACGAGTACATGCTCACGAAGCAGGCCATCACCGTCGATTCCCGCATGTACTTCAGGGCCAGGACGAAGACCGGCGGGTACTACTGGAAGACGTGGGACGTCTTCAGCGGGCAGCTCGACGGCGTGACCACCATCGAGCAGGCGTACGAGACGGGCCAGATCCGGTTCCCCTTCTGGGCGCACCCGATCCCCAAGTTCATCAGCGGGGCCGGCGGCTCGGCGAGCAACTACAGCTTCATCGCGACGCTGGCTCAGCCGAACGGCACGGAGCCGGCGGGGTGCGACGGGGCGCCGAGCTACGCGGGCGGCAGCTACATCAACTGCCGCTACTACACCGGGACCGACGGCCTCCAGCAGTCGGCGGAAGAGGTGATCTGGGATCTGCCGAACGGCCTGCAGGGGTACTCCCTCTGGGGCGGCATCAACCAGCGCCGCGTCGACGCCTTCGTCAACATCGTGCGTGATCCGCGCCTCCAGAAGACCGCTTCGGACGCGCAGATCAACAGCACGGTGGGCTTCGCCACCCAGGATCGCCGCCTGAACACCGGCAGCTCCTGCATCGGCTGCCACGCTGACGGCATGAACCGCGGCAACAACGATCTGCGCGACTGGCTGGACGCCGGCGGCTCGCGCCTCCCGAAGGGCGAGCACGGGGTCGACGGGTGGATCAACGACGCGGCGACGGTGGCTCAGGTCAAGGAGCTGTATCCCCCGTCGACCGTGATGCGGCCGCGCATGGAGGACGATCGCAAGGTCTTCCTGACGGCGATGGCGAAGATGAAGCGGGGCATGATCCTCGGCGCGGACAAGAACGTGTACGTGGAGCCGACGATCTGGACCATCGAGTGGGCGCAGAACTTCTACAAGTACCCGCTGAGCCGCTCGAACTAGCGCCTTCACGTCTGAGGTCATCCGTGCTCGCCGCGCGAGAGGGCGCGGCGAGCTGACCGGCCCGAGGTGGGCAGCGCGGCGCGCGGGAGGGCGCGCCGGATTGCCCCTCAGGCCTGCGCCTTCCACCACACCATTGGTCACCAGCGTGAACGTGAACGTGAACGTGAACGTTTACGTGGTCGTTTACGTGGTCGTGGTCGTGGTCGTAATCGTCAACGGTAGGCCGTGAACGACCACGACCACGACCACGTAAACGACCACGACCACGACCACGTAAACGTTCGGACATGGGAGAACGCGGCGCGAAGCCTGGGTAACGCTTATGGGGGCAAGCCCCCCACCCGAACGTTCTCCCGATCGGATCAAACGATGGATGCCAGAACGGGTGAGTCACCCGCCGGGCGTCACGGCGTGAGGAGATCGCGCGCCACCGGCTCGTGCGCGCCGCGCGGGTGGCGCTTCAGGTAGAGCTCCGCGATGGGGCGCGCCGCCGCCCGGCCGGCCGTGCGCTCGACCGCCACCATCTTGCGGCCGAGCGCCTCGGCCGCGAACGGGCCGCCCGGCGACTCGGCGAGGTACGTGTCGTACCAGGCGACGGCCGCCTCGGGCGAGCCGCCGTCGTGGATCAGGCGGCCGAGCAGGAAGGCCGCCGCCTTGCCCTGGCTCGTCCCCGGGAACCGCTTGCGCGTCGCCGAGAGCGCGCGCTGCGCCACGTCGCCGCGCCGCGCGTACCGCGCCGCGTCCCCGAGGGCGACAAGGTCGTCCAGCGCGCCCCGCTCGAGCACCCCCCCGAGTCCGCGCTGCTCCGCCTCGGCCAGGACCGCCCGGAAATCCCCCGCAGCCACGCGCTGCGCCCAGCTCGGCGCCACCGCCGCGCCGGCCGGCGCCGCCGGCCCCGCACCGTCCGTCGGAGGGCTCGCGGGCGCCCCCTCTGCCCGCGAGCCCTCCGGCCGTACGGCCCCAGCGTCGCCGCCCCCGGCGCCGCCAGGTCCGATGGTCTTCTCCTCCCGGGGCTGCGCCGCCGTGCCCGCGGGCGGCAGCGCCTCCGGCGCCGGATCCGCCGCGCTCGCGGCGTCGCCGCTCGAGATCTGCACGTCGCCCTCGCGCATCCGCGCCACGAGCCGCTGCCCGGCGCGGAGCGGCAGCCCCTCGGGCGCGAGCGGCCCGCGCACGGTCACGCTCCCCTCGTGCAGAGCGACGCGCAGCGTGCCGTCGCCGCGGCTCCAGGACACGTCGAACGCCGTGCCGGTGACCAGCACCGCGAACGGCCCCGCCTCGACGGACCAGCGCGCCCTCGGCCGCCGCGTGACGCGCAGCGACGCGCGGCCGTCCTCGAGCAGCATGCGCGCCCCGGCCGCGTCGACGTCGACCACGCGCATCGCGCTGCCCGGCGAGAGCGCGACGGAGGTGCCGTCCGTGAAGCGGAGCCGCGCCTCGCCGCCGGCCGTGGCGGCGATGTACCGGCCCGCGGCGGAAGGCGCGCCCTCGACGGCGTAGTCGAGCGGCCGCGCCGGCCAGAGCGTGACGAGCGCGAGCGCGAGCGCCGCCGCGCCGGCGAGCGCGAAGCTCCACCGCGGCCGCCCGGTGAGCGCGCTCCACAGGGGCGAGGCGCGCAGCCACGAGCCCACGCGGCCCGGCGCTCCCGCGCGGCCCGCGCCGCGGCTCACCGCCTCCACGAAGCGGGCGCGCTCGGCGGCGTCGTGCGCCGCGTCGACGTCCGCGGGGACGCCGCTCCGCACGAGGTCCGCGAGCCGGCTCAGCTTCTCCGCTTCATTCATCGCGATCTCCTCCGTCGGCGGGGAGGGTCCCGGGCCGATCGAGGTCCTGCGGGGCCTTGGTGAGGTAGGCCGAGAGCGCGGGATCGCGCTCCGCGGCGGTGAGGATCCGGTGCGACGCGCGTGCGAGGTGGCGCTTCGTCGTGGCCAGGGAGCAGCCGAGCGCGGCGGCGATCTCGGTGAGCTCGAGCCCCTCGATGAACCGCAGCACGAAGAGCGTCCGGGACCTGTCGTCGACCTGGTCGAGGATGCGGTAGAGCCGCGTGAGCGCCGCGCGCCCCTGCGGATCCTGCTGCGCGCCCCCCATGTCCGGGAGCTCGCCCGAGGGCGACAGCTGGAGCCAGCGCCGCACGCGCCTGCGCCGCAGCTCGGCGCGCGCCACGCGCACCGCGATGCCGACGATGAAGCTCGAGAGCAGCGAAGGGTCCCTGAGGTCCTTCGCCACGCGGAAGAAGCGCAGGAATGTGTCCTGCACATGATCGTCGACCTCGTCGCCCGGCCCGAGGGTGCGCGTCAGGATCCGGCGCACGAGCGGCGCGAACCGCTGCCAGAGGATCGGCGCGGCGCCCGGGTGCCCCTGCGCGGCGGCGCGCGCGAGCGCCTCGTCATCGGTCGCCGCCAGCGGTAGCGCTTGCACGCCTCGCCTTTGCGTGAAGGGCGCGACCGCTGTCAAGGGCGGGACGGTCGACCGGCGCGTCGGGAACACGCCCAGCAGTGTTCCCCGGGAGGCCGCCGCGGCTCAAGATTCGGCACGCCCGCGCCCCCGTGGAGCTCGAGACAAGGAACGACGAGGATCGTCGATGGGATGTGCGCTGGGCTACTGATTCCGGCCACAGCGGCACCGAAGCGACGTCGAACGCCGTCACGGTAGGTTCCGTATCAGTTGTAACCTGTACGCATGACCACACTCGGCGCGGTTCATGCCACCGGATCCGCGAGCCCGCTGCAGGGCTACGCCGCGGAAGCCACCCTCCACGAGGGGACGATGATCACGGTGCGCCGCGCGCGCCGCGCGTCGGACGGGCAGCCGGTCGTGCTGAAGGGACCGAGCGCCGGGCGGGCGTCGCCGCGCGCGATCGCGAGGCTCCGCCACGAGCTGGTCATCACGCGCGAGATCGCGCACCCGGGCGTCCTCCGCGTCCTGGACGTCGAGGAGAGCGACGGGGGGCCCGTGCTCGTCCTGGAGGATTTCGGCGGCGCGTCGCTCGACATCGTCCTGCGGGGCGAGAGGCTCGGCCTGGCCACGACCTTGCGGATCGGCATCCACGTGGCGGACGCCCTCGCGTCGCTGCACCACGCGGGCATCATTCACAAGGACGTCAAGCCGCACAACCTGCTCGTCCGCCTCGATCCGCTGGTGGTCAAGCTCTCCGACTTCGGGATCGCAACGCGCCTGTCGCAGGAGGCGCCGAGGGCCGAGAACCCGGGCGCCGTGGAGGGGACCCTTCCGTACATGTCACCCGAGCAGACGGGCTGGATGAACCGCAGCCTCGACTGCCGGACGGACCTCTACTCCCTGGGCGTCACCCTCTACGAGATGCTCACGGGCGCGCCCCCGTTCACCGCGCCGAGCGCCATGGAGCTCGTGCACTGCCACCTGGCCAGGACGCCGACGCCGCCGCACGCCGTATCGGCCGAGATCCCGCGCGTCGTCTCCGATCTCGTCATGAAGCTCCTCTCCAAGGCCGCCGAGGATCGGTATCCGTGCGCCGAGGCGCTGCGCGCCGATCTCGAGGAGTGCCTCCGGAGGTACGAGGCCGACGGCCGCGTCGATCCTTTCCCGCTCGGCGAGCGCGACGCGGGCGGCCGGCTCTGGCTGCCGGAGAAGCTCTACGGGCGCGAGGCCGAGGCGCAGGCGATCGTGGCCGCGTGCGAGCGCGCTTCGGCCGGCGCCGGCGCCGTCGAGCTGTTCCTCATCTCCGGCCACGCCGGCGTCGGCAAGTCCGCCCTCGTCCGCGAGGTCTACAAGGTGCTCGCGCGGCGGCCCGGGTACTTCGTCTCGGGGAAGTTCGGCCAGCTCAAGCAGCGCACCCCCTACGCGGCCATCGCGCGGGCGTTCGGCGAGCTGTGCGAGCGCATCCTGTCGGAGGGCGAGGAGTCCGTGGCGCGCTGGAAGGCCCGGCTGAGCGCCGCGCTCGGCTCGATCGGCCAGGTCGTCGTCGACGTGATCCCCGAGCTCGAGCGCGTCGTCGGACCCCAGCCCGCCGTGCAGCCGCTCGGGCCGAGCGAGTCGAAGAACCGCTTCAGCCTGGCGTTCCAGACCTTCGTCCGCGCCGTCACGGAGGAGCACCTCCTCGCGCTCTTCATCGACGACCTCCAGTGGGCCGACCCGGCCTCGCTGAAGCTCCTCGAGCTCCTCCTGACCGATCCCGACGTCCGCGGGATGCTCGTGATCGGCGCCTACCGCGACCAGGAAGTCGACGACGCCCACCCGCTGGCGAGGTTCGTCGGCGGCCTGCGGGTCGCGGGCGCGTCCGCCTCCGAGGTGTGGCTCGGGCCGCTCGAGATCGAGGACATCCGCCGGCTCCTCGCCGACGCCCTGCGCTGCCGCCTCGAGGACACGGACGCCTTCGCGGCGCTCATCCTGGAGCGGACCGCGGGCAACCCGTTCTTCATCCACCAGCTCCTGCACGCCCTCGCCGGCGAGGGGATCGTGCGCTTCGATCCGGCCGCGGGGGCGTGGGCGTGGAGCCTCGAGCGCGCCCGGAGCGCGGAGGGCGCGGAGGGCGTCGTCGAGCTGATGGCCGCGAAGATCCGGCGGCTCGCACCCGGCGCGCAGCGCGCCCTCCGGCTCGCCGCCTGCGTGGGCCACCGCTTCGACCTCCGGACGCTCGCGCTCGTCGCCGAGCAGCCCCCGGGCGAGGTGGCCGCGGCCCTCTGGGAGGCCCTGCGGGCGGGCGTCGTCGTGCCCCTCGATCCCGAGTACCGCCTCGTCCACGCCGGCGACGCGGCGGTCGCGGGCAGGCTGCTCGAGGACCCCTCGTTCCGCGTCTCGTACCGGTTCCTGCACGATCGCGTCCAGCAGGCGGCGTACGCGCTCATCGACGAGCCGGAGCGGAAGCGGCTGCACCACCGCATCGGCCGGCTGCTCGCGGCGAGCCTCGGCGAGGACCCGAGCGACGAGGATCTGTTCGTCGTCGTCGGCCACCTGAACCTCGCCCCGGCCCCGATCGAGGATCCGGCGGAGCGCGGCGAGCTCGTGCGGCTCAACCGGGCCGCGGGGCGGCGCGCGCAGGCGGCGACCGCGTACGACGCCGCGTTCGGCTACCTGAGCGCCGCGGCGTCCGCGCTCGGCCCGGATCCATGGGCCGGCGAGCCGGGCCTCGCCTCCGACGCCTTCGACATCTTCGACATCTTCGACATTTGCGCCGCGAAGGCCGAGTGCGCGTACCTGAGCGGCCGCTGCGACGAGGCGGAGGCGCTCTTCGACGCCCTCCTCGAGCGCGCCGCCTCGGACGTCCAGCGCGCGCGCGTGTACTGCACGCGGATGGTCCTCTACAACGCGCAGCACCGCTGGGCGGACACGCTCGCGCTGGCGCTCCAGGGCCTGCGCCTCTTCGGTATGGAGGTGCCCACCGCGGGCGAGGCGCTCGCCGCCGCGCTCCGCGCGGAGCTCGCCGAGGCCGGGCGCGGCTTCGCCGCACGGCGGGGCGAGGACGTCGGCGCGGGCCCGGAGCTCGCCGATCCGCGCGTCAGGGCCGTGGTGGAGATGCTCGGCTACGGCTCGCCATCGGCGTACTTCCTCAACCCGCCGCTGGCCCAGCTCCTCGCCGTCAGGATGACGAACCTGTCGCTCCGGCACGGGATCTCGCCGATGGCCAGCGTGGCGTACGCGCTCCACGGCTTCTACCTGGCCGCGTTCTGGGGCCAGCCGCACGAGGGCTACAGGATCGTGCGGATGGGCGTCGCCCTGAACGACAGGTACCGGGTCGATGCCATCCGGGCGAAGGTCGACTTCAACTACGGGGTCGTCATGAACCACTCGAGGCCGCAGCGCGAGGCGCTCGAGGTGCTCCAGCGGGCGCGGGTCGCCGGGATGGAGACCGGCGACTTCATGTTCGCGTCGGCGGCCTCCAACCTCGTCGCCCAGATGAAGCTCAGCCTGGAGGGCGAGCTCCGGCGCGTGCGCGAGGACGTCGGCGGGTTCCTGCGCTTCACCTCCCGCACGAAGGACGCGCTGTCGACGGCGGTCCAGACCGTCGCGCGGCAGGTGATCCAGAACCTCGAGGGGCGCACGCTGGACCGCGGCACGCTGAGCGACGCCGGCTTCGACGAGGACGCCTTCGTGCCGAAGCTCGATGGGATGGGCTTCGCGATCGTCGCTGGCTTCTACTACACGAACAAGCTCGCGCTCGCGTACCTCTACGGCGACCACGAGGGCGCGCTGCGGATGGCGCGCCGCGCGCACGAGCGGGCCCGCGCCCTGACGGGCCAGTACATCGGCATCGTCGATCTGCCGCTCTACACCTGCCTCACCCTCCTGGCGCTCGGCCCTCGGGCGAGCGGGGAAGAGGGCGGCGCGCTGGCCGAGATGCTCGCGTCGAGCCACGACAAGCTCGCCGTCCTCGCGCGGGACTGCCCCGAGCTCCGGCACCTGGAGCTGCTCGTCCGGGCGGAGCGCGCGCGCGTCGCCGGGGAGGCGCTGGAGCCGATCCTCGAGCTCTACCAGCAGGCGAGCGACGCCGCGGAGCAGGCGGGGTACGTGCGCTACCGCGCGCTCGTCAGCGAGCTCTGCGGCAGGTTCCTCGCGGCGAGGCGCATGCCGTGGCTCGCGCGCTCGTGCCTCGTCGAGGCCTACCAGGCCTACGCGCGCTGGGGCGCCACGGCCAAGCTGCGGCAGATGGAGGAGGCGTACGTCCAGCTGCTCCCCCGCGCGGCGGCGGGCCAGCCCGCGTCCGCGAGCGTCCTGTCGAACCTGACCTCGGTCGCCTCGTCGACGACCGATACGGTCGCGCGGCGCGTGGCGCTGCTCGACGCGGCGGCCCTCATCCGCGCCGCGCAGGCGGTGGCGCGCGAGATCGACCTCGGCCGCGTGATGACGCGGCTGCTCCGGCTCGCCATCGAGAGCGTCGGCGCCCAGCGGGGCGCGCTGATCCTGGGCCACGAGGGCGGGCCGCGCGTGGAGGCCGTCGCCGAGGAAGAGGGCGAGGTGCGCGTCGGCCCGTCCACGCCCGTGCGCGAGAGCGGCGCCGCCGCAGCCCGGGTGATCGAGCTCGCGATGCGCACCGGGAGCGCCGTCGTCGTGGCCGACGCCGCGCAGGACGGGCGGTTCGACGGCGACCCCTACGTCGCGGCGCGCAAGCCGCGATCGGTGCTCGCGCTGCCCATGGTGAGCCAGGGGGAGGTCTCGGGCGTCCTGTATCTGGAGAACAACGCCGCGCCCGAGGTGTTCTCGCCCGCCCGCCTCGACGTGCTCGAGCTCGTCGCCGCGCAGGCCGCCGTCGCCGTGAAGAACGCGCTGCTCTACGCGCGCGTCCAGGCGGCGAGCGACGAGCTCCGCAACGCCAACGACGCGCTCGAGGCGGCCGTCGCCGCCCGCACCGCGGAGCTCTCGGCGGCGAAGGTGCAGCTGGAGGCGGAGCTCGTCGAGCGGGAGAGCGCCGAGCGGGCGCGCGCCGCCCTCCAGGAGGACCTCATCCGCGTGCAGCGGGAGCGGCTCGCCGAGCTGTCGACGCCGCTCATCCCGATCACCGACCAGATCATGGTCATGCCGCTCATCGGGACCCTGGACGCGGAGCGGGCGGACGAGGCGCTCGAGACGGCGCTGCACGGCGTGGCGGACACGTCGGCGCAGGTCGTCATCCTGGACATCACCGGCGTGAAGGGCGTGGACAGCAGCGTCGCCGCGACGCTCGTCCGGGCCGCGACCGCGCTGCGGCTGCTCGGCGCCGAGGCGGTGATCACCGGGATCCGAGGCCACGTCTCGCAGACGCTGGTCAGCCTCGGGATCGACCTCCGCGAGACCGTCGTCCAGGGGACGCTCCAGCGCGGGATCGCGTACGCGCTCCGGAAGACCGGCCAGGCGCGGCAGCTCGCCGCCATGGCGCCTCGCTGACGGCCCGCTCAGTTGGCGAGCTTGTTCGCCTCTCGCGGGCCGAAGATCGCCTCCCAGTTCGAGCGGTAGGCGTCGGTCGCGACCTGCGCGGGGCCTGACCGGGGCGACTCGCCGCGCGCCGCCGGGAGGAGCACCTCCACGTCGAAGAGCCGCGCGTGCTCGGACCGCTGCGTCAGCTTCACGAGCTCCCCGTTCAGCGGGCGCCCGTGCTCGGTGGGCCGCAGCTCGCCGATCTCGAGCCGGTCCTCCCGGCTCCGGATCACCCGGAAGCCCTCCCCCTGCTCGACGGGGCTGTGGATGAAGACGACATCCTGATTCGCGGCGGGCGCGGGCGTGTCCTGGTTCTGCGGGGGCTCGTCCTTGCCCATCGCGAGAGTTTCCCACGTTTGCCCCCCCGAGCGCCAGGTGAAGCGAGCGGTCGATCACACCGCCCGGCACCACCTCTCACCGCCTGCCGCCCATCGCACTCCGCCTCCGCCCCCGTTGCTCGGTGGCTCCGTTGCTCCCCGCGTCACAACGCTGCGCATCACGGCGGCGCGCGTGCACGTCGCACGTGGCGAATGGCGCGTGGCCGGGGCCTCCAAAACTTGGCCAGCGCGGGGCTTACGCCGTACTGCCGGCCAATGGGCCCTCTGCACCGCGGAGGGCCCGCGACGGCGGACGCGGCTTCGCGGCGGAGGAATGGGCGTATGAACGGTCGAGGCGCAGAGGGAGAGGGCGTTCGCAAGGCGCCGGAATCCTTGGACAGGGAGCGCGAGGGCGGCGGCGAGCGGCGCGCGGGCGCCGGGCAGCGGGTCCGCGTCGAGGCGCTCGTCGCGGTCGGCGAGACGTCGGGCGGCGGCTTCGAGGCCGAGTCGATCGACATGTCCCCCGAGGGGATGCGCCTGCGCACGGCGTACCTGCCGCGGGTCGGCGACGCCCTGATCTGCCGGTTCGACGGGCTCGGCAAGGAGCTGGTCGTCGAGGGCGAGGTCTGCTGGCGCGCCGAGCAGGCGCGCGGCGGCGAGTTCGGCCTGCGCTTCACCGGCCTCGACGCCGGGGCGGAGGAGGCGGTGCGCGCGATGTGCTCGTCGATCGACGCGGGCGGCGCAGGCGCCGCGGGCGCCGCGCCGGCGCTCAGCGTCCAGGCCGCCGCCGCGTCGCTCGGGGCCGCGCAGCGGGGCTCCCGCGTGCGGCTCCACATCGAGGGTCTGGGCTCGCCCATGAAGGCGCGCGTGCGCGGCGGCGGGCTCGACGACCTGGAGGTCGGCTCCAACCTGGAGTTCCTCAAGGTGGGTCGCTCCCTCGAGCTGGAGGAGGTCGATCAGGGCACGCGCCGCGAGGCGTACATCGATCACGTGAAGGTCGAGGTCGACCCGGCGACGAGCGTGCCGCAGCTCGTGGTCACGCTGTGCTACGAGGCGCCCCGCGCGGCCAAGGCGCCGCGGCCGCGGCCCTCGTCGCCCGAGGCGCTCCCCCCGGCCCCGGCGCGATCTTCCCACGACGCCGGCGCGCCGGCGCGGTCGCCGTCGTCGCCGCCGGGCGAGCGTGCGGCCGGGCGGCCGTCGTCGGCGCCGACCGTCCCGGCGCGCGATCATCAAAGCGAGCGCGCGGCTGCGCGGCCTTCCACGGCGCCGACGGTTCCGGCGCGCGATCATCAAAGCGAGCGCGCGATGGCGCGGCCGTCCTCGGCGCCGCCGGCCGAGCCTCGGGGCGAGCGCGTCCCCTCGGGTGCGAGCGGCGTCGCGGCGGCCCACGCGGACGACGATCACGACAGCGACGTGTCGCCGGCGCTCTCGGCCCGCGAGGCGCGCGCGGGCGCCGACGCGGCTCCGCCCTCCGCGGACGACGGGGCGCCGCCCTCCGCGGGGAGCGCGGCCGAGGACGCGGGCGCCGAGGCGGCTGCCGACGCGCAGCCGGGCCGGCTGCGCGAGGTCGGCGAGAAGGCCGCGATGGCGGGCAAGGCGGTGGCGGGCAAGATCGCGCCCGCGCTCGCCGGCGCCGGGGCGCGCGCGGCCACGGCCATGGCGGGCCTCGTGGCGAGGATCAAGGCGCGGCGCGCCGCGCGCGCAGGCGACGGCGACGGGTCGGGGAAGGACGGCGGCCCGCGCCGCAAGACGGCGCCGCCGCCGGCCGGCGCGCTGAAGTCCGGCGGGCGCCGGCTGGTGCGCGAGGAGCCCGAGGAGGAGGCGGGCGAAGGCGGGGAGCCGCCGCGCTTCAACAAGAAGGCGGCCGCGGTCGGCAGCTTCCTTGGGCTGGCGGCGGTGCTCGTTGTGTTCGGTGCGGCGCGCTTCTTGGGCCTGCGGGGCGGCGACGCCCCCTCGGCCGGGGCCGAGTCGGCCGCGGGCGCGCCGGCGCTGCCGGCGTCGGCGTCCTCCGGCGCGCCTGCCCTCGCGGCGGCCGCGGGGCCGGCTGCAGCGCCGGGCGGCGCGCTCACGGCGAACGTCCCGCTGTTCGGCGCGACGCCGCTGTCGACGACGGAGCCTGTGCCGCCGACGCCGCCGGCGGAGCCGAGCGCGCTGGCCGGCGACGCGCTCGCGCCGGGCGCGGCGGTCCCGGGCGGCCCGGGCGAGGACGACGAGGTGGAGGTAGCGGACGACGGCGACCGGGAGGGGCCGCGGGAGTGGGGGCAGGGGTCGGTGAGGAACCCCATCGTCCTGAAGCTGAAGATGGACGGCCCGATCGAGGAGCTGAACGGCGCGGCCGGCGCGATGGGCTTCACGGTCTCGCTGCCCGATCGGCGGGCGCTGTCGTCGGGCAGCGGCCTCGCCCGCAAGGACAAGCGCATCGCGTCGGTGCGCGTGGTCAACACCGCGCACGGCGCGGAGGTCACCCTGCAGTTCAAGGACGGCGTGCCCGCCTACAAGGCGAAGGCGCGCGGCGATCGCCTGGAGATCTCGCTCGGCCGCGGCGAGTCGAAGAAGGTGGCGTCGAAGTCGAAGCCCGAGAAGAACGAGAAGCACGACAAGAAGAAGGCCGACGACGCCAAGAAGAAGAGCGAGAAGGGGAGCGGCAAGAAGGACAAGGAGCGCTGAGGGGCGCTCGGCCGATCATGGCCGACGGCTCGCAACGAACCGGGTCCGCTGCTGGTACCGAATCGCTCGACGATCGCTGATCCGCACGGCGCGCCGCCCGCCTGGGGTCGAATCCAGGCTCGGCGCTTTCCTCTCCTCCTCAGAGGAAGAAGTGGGCCGTCAGGTTGACGGACCCGCTGCTGGCGTTGCTGCTCTCGCCCATGTACTCGTAGCTCAGGATCGTCCAGCGCCCGGTCATCTCGAACCCGAAGCCCTTCGGACGACCCCACAGAACACCCAGTTCCAGCATGCCGCCAAGGGCGTCGTCGAACCGAGCATCGGCGCCGCCGAGGACGCCATCGCCATAGAGGTGCGGGTCGAGCTCCAGGATCCCGCCCGCGGCCACGACGCCGTGCCATGAGCTGTCGATTGCCACCAGGCTTCGGGCGGAGGCCATCAATGGGATGCGCTCCAGCTTGATCGAGCCATCGGCGTCGACGAGGGTGCTCTTGTACTTCCACCCGGCGTCCAGCCCGAGACCGAGTCCCACGCGATCCCCGAGCCAGAGAGGCGTCCAGGTCAGTCCACCGGAGAGGGAGATCCCTTCTCCGGCGTGGACGGCGGTCGTGGAGCCGTCCGAGTACGTGAGCTCGGCGAGCTCGTCGCCACCGAAGGCGAGGCCGAGCGAAGCGTGCAACCCCAGAGACGAGAGCCATTCCCCGCGGCGCAGGGCCGGGGCGAACTCGTTCGGAGCGCGATCTGCCTCGGATGCTGCCGAGGGAGCCTCGGCGCGCGCCACTGAAGCCCAACCCAGTATTCCCACCCCCAGCGCCGCGATCAGGAACTTCGAGTTGATGGTCATGGTTCTCGCTCCAATCCGAGCCGTCAGCCGGTGACGACGATCTTGTCCTGCACCCCTACGAATACGCGTTTTTAGCGCGGCTCTTCCCGACGTCGTGCAGCCCGTTGAGCGCCGTCGGGTCGGCGATCGGTGTGACGGCAGCATCGGTGAAGGACAGGTGTGCTGGCGGTATGTGAGCCTTCGAGTGGCACGCTGTTGGATAATGAATTTGTTGTGTAATCGTGTCAACGGAGAAGCACGGAGGATTCATGACGCCATGATGGCGTATTCAGCGGGGTCGTGGCGATACTCCGGGAGCGCTCGCCACGGACGCCGAACAAAGCTCTGTCGAGGGGTGCGCCGGAGCATGGTGGCGGGCCGACCCGCGCATGCCTCTATCGCGGGATCGGGTGCTGCGGGCGGCGCTCGCGTTCGCCGATGAGGCCGGCCTCGACGCCGCGGTGGTGCGGGCTGTCGGCCAGCGTCGTCACGTCGAGGCCATGTCCCTCCACAAGCATGTCGCTCACGGGGACGAACTCCTCGACGGTCTCGTCGAGATCGTTTTCTCCGAGAGGCCTCGCCTTCGATCGAGCACCACTCGGCGGTGTAGACGAAGGCGACGCGGTGGCCGAGACTTGGATCCGTGCCCCAACTGCTCCGCTCGCCGAACTTCGACCGCCTCGACGCCCACGACGCGCCTGCTCGTCCACCGGAATCCGAACGACGAGCCCGCCGAGGTGATGCCGGTGAAGCTGAAGGCGGATAGGGGAAGAGTGAACAGCGAGAAGCCCAGGACGGGCGGTCGGCAACGTGGTCGGAGCGGCGGACGATGGTCGCTCGCCGCGCGGCGAACAAGCGCGCGTACGACGCTTCGCGGGCACTGAGGGAGTGCTGGGATGGGAACCGAGTTCATTGCGAGCGGCGTGTGGTCGCGCATCACCAAGCTCGCGCGGCGCGTGCCGGGAGATGTCGCCGTCGCCTACTGCGCCCGGGGGGCGCGGAAGCTGCTGCCGCTCAAGCGCGGAAGCCGTCTCGTAGTCGACGCCAGCGAGCGCGCCGTCAAGTCGGGCCAGACTGACCCGGCCGAGCTCCTGTACTTCATCAACCGTGGCGTGGCCGTCCACAGCGTCGAGAACCTCCACGCCAAAGTCTTCGTGTTCGCGGACGCGGTTTTCCTCGGCTCGATGAACGTGTCCCGCCGGTCGGCTTCCGTGCTTCAGGAGGCAGCTGTGCTGATCACGGACCGTTCCGTCGTCGCCGAAGCTCGTCGCTTCGTTGAGAGCCACCTCGGCGAGGAGGTGACGGCCGAACACGCTAGGCAGCTGCGGAAGCTCTACAAGCCCCCGCAGATCGGGCATGCTCCGCTGTCTGCCCCCCGCCGGCGTTCAAGCAAGGGTGGCGTGCCAGAGCATCCGCCGCTCTGGGTCGTCCCCTTGACGATGAACGACTGGGACGAGGACGATGAGCGTGAGGCGAAGCGCGCACGGCCGGCGGCCGCGCGGCGCGTCCGTCGTGGTGCCGAAGAGCTTCAGGAGTTCGCGTGGGTTGGGGCCTCTCTCTGCGAGCACCTCGAGAAGGGCCACCTCGTGCTCCAGGTGGTGAAGGACGGTCGCCAGTGGCACGCGTACCAGGCAGCTCACGTCATCGACATCCGGCGCTTCGAGGGGCCCAGAGGGGCGCGGCGAATGGTGGTGTTCCTCGCTGCTCGCCTCCACGCCCACCGCAAGGGCCTGCGTGCCGTGCGGGCCGCGCTCGGGGGGCACCAGCGCCTGCTACCCAATGGCTGGCTCCCACGCCTCGTGCGGGTGCCCGCGGCTGCGCACGCGCTCCTCAATCTCTGGGGATCCGGCGGGGAGCGGCGGAAGTGACCTTCGTCTCTTCGCCCCCGGTTCCCTGGTCTCTTGGCGCCGTTGGCGGCTTGGCGGTCCACTTCTCCGTCCGACTTCCCACAGTAGCGCTAGGTTCCTCCCTGTTTCCGCGTCCACGGGGGCCGGGTCGCTCGGCACGACCTCACCCGCAGCCAGGGAGGAACTCGGGCGACGAGGTACAAGCCTCGACTTGGGCACAGCTGCCTGACACCGGGCAGCTGTGTCCGAGTCGAGACTATATCGACCCGCTGCGGCTCAGGATGACGTGGGGCAGTTTCTGCGCCTCAACGTCCGCGAGGAGCGCGCTTCCCAGCTTGATGTTCCCGCGATCGTCGGCGAGATGGGTCTCTCGGTAGATCCAGGTCGCGGGTCCGTCTTCCGACGGGAACTCGATCGCGTACTGCACTCGGATGGCCGCGTGCATGAGCACGGCGCTTCCTTCGGTCACCGGGACGACCGTGGGCGACCGTACGATCCGTACCTCGACGCCCATCTCGCGCGCCTTTTCGAGGAATGTCTTCCGATCGTAGATCTGGGTCACGAACATGGGCTCGCCCGGCTCTTTCTCGCTACGCCACCTGTAGGATCGCACATTTCTTGGCCTCCGCGAGCGGCGCCCTCAGGAACGACGAAACAAGGCGGAACGCCTTGGTTACGCGGCCGGCGACCGCCGGGTCCGCGGGGACCGTCTCGATCACACGCGGCGCGGTCAACATCATCATCTGGTCGAGAAACGCGACGGCGGTGGGGGCGCCGGCCTCGCACTCGTAGAAGCGGTATGCCGGCTTGCCGGCATCGTCGATCTTCATGGCGATGGCACCCTCGTCCGAGAAGAGGAGGTCCGGAAGGAAGGGAGGGGCGAGCGCGGCCTGCGCCTCTCGTGCGGTCCGCTTCGCCTCGGCATCGGACGCAGCGGTTACGGCGTTTCCGCGCTTGGCGCGCGCCTCGATGACGTCTTCGAGCCAGCCGCGGAACGTGGCCGATTTCGTCGGCGCTCCGAAGGAGAAGAGGGCGGTCACGAACGGGTTGTCGGCTCCAGCGTCGAGCTGGAGCCGTCCAAGCTGATCGACGGCATCGATGAACTTCGCTCCGCGCGCGAGGCCGCTCTTCACTTCCACCACTGCGCGCACCGCCTGCGGGATCGCGACGACCGTCGTCCCGACACGGAGAAGCATCGGATAGTCGATCGTGTCCACGAGCATGATGTCCGCCTGCGCGGTCGCCAATTGGGGCTGTCCCTGATCGTCTACGCGCGCGATCGCGCCGGTGAGGACCTCCAGGCGGCGCGGAACGACCTCGCGGAGCAGCTCCGCAAGCGCGTGCTCCCTGCCGGAACCGACGACCGTGGGGTGGTTCGTGAGCGCGGCGAAGAGATCCGCCTGGGCACGTAGGCGGTTCCGGAGGAGTTCTGCGAGGTTCCTCGATTCGACCACCTCTCGCCCCCTACACGGATCTCCCCGGCCCCACCGGCGGCGGGATCGACCACTCCGCGCTGTCCGACAGCCGGGGCTCCGCCTCCTCCGCCGCGCTCCCGAAGAAGTCCGCGACGTCGTGCCGCCTCGCCTCCGCGTCCGCGCGCCCCAGCTCGATCAGCTTCCGCGTGAACGAGCCGTCGAACAGCAGGTAGCTCGCGAGATCCGCGTCGTTCTCCGCGCCCACGTCCACCAGCGAGAGCAGCCTCCGCATCATCGCCGGGCCGCCCTGCAGCTTGCCCGCCCTCACGTGCTCCGCCGCCAGGCGCCCGAGATCCGCGCTCGGCCGCACCACCAGCGTCTCCACCCTCCGGTACGGCAGCGCCCCGCGCAGCGCGGCGGCCCCGTTGATCGATTGCAGGAAATCCGGGCCGAACGCCTGCTCCCCGTCCTCGATCATGTGGTTCACCCGCGTCAGCACCTCGAAATCGGTCTGGATGTGGTCGAGCAGGAACGCGTTCAGCACCTTGCCGAGCACGAGCGCCATCCCCGGCGGCTTGCCGCTGTCCCCCGCGTCGATGCTCCGCACCTCGCGCGACAGCCCGATCGCCAGGACGTGCGTCGCCCCCAGCCGCAGCGCCGGCGCGATCGGCGTGTTCTGCCGCACGCCCCCGTCCATGTACAGATCGCGGCCGATCCGCACCGGCGGAAACAGGATCGGGATCGCCGCCGACGCGAGCGCGTGCTGCGGGCCTATCAGCGCCCCCCGGATGATCGTCCGCGGCGGCGCTGTCGTCGGCAGCGCCCCGTCCGGGCCCGTCTGCATGAAGATCACCGTGCGGCCCGTCCCGATCTCCGTCGTCGACACGCTCACCGCCGAGAGGTAGCCGTGGCGCAGCGTCCGCGCGATCGCGCGCCACGGGATCTCCCGCTCGACGAGCCGCTGCATCGGCGAGACGTCGAACAGGCCCACCCCCTCCGACCCGCCCCCGAACAGCAGCTTCGGCATCGAGATCGCCTGCCGGACCCCGAAGCCGAGCACCGTCTCCAGCTTCAGCTGCGTCCACAGGTTGACGAGGCGTCGCACCCCCAGCGTCGGATCGTCGAGGTGCGCCGCGAGGTAACACGCGTTCACCGCGCCCACCGACGTCCCGCACAGGATGTCGATGCGCGGCGGCGCCCCGCGGAGGCGGGCGAACGCGTCGAGGACGTACGACAGCACGCCGACCTCGTACGCGCCCCGCGCGCCTCCGCCCGAGAGGATCACCGCCACCTTGCGCCGCGGCTTCGCCCCGGTCCTCGCGCCCGTTCCCGTCATGCCATCTCCCCGCGGCGCAGCGGGTCGTGCGCCGCCGCCGGTCCGTCCGCCTCCGCGGCGAGGACCCGCCGCACCACGGTGCGCTCCAGGAACAGCGCCCTGAGCCGCGCGTCGCGGATGTAGCCCGCCACCCTCCGCACGTGCGCCGCCGCGCGGTGGTACGCGTCCGTCGAGCTCGCCGGCGCGCCCTTCTGCAGCGCCTCGCAGCAGAGGTCGCGCACCTCGATGCCATACTCCGAGCTGCCCGCCTCGACAGCGCCGAGCGCCGTCCGCGCGAGCAGCACCCCGGAGTGGACCTCCCCCGCGTCCACCCGCGACGCCGCCTCGATCGCCGTCGCGTGGGCGTGGTAGCTCATGAGCCCCTGCGACTCGGCGAGCTGCCGCGCCTCGGAGGCGTTCGCGATCGCGCCCTGGATGTCGCCTCGCGCCCTGGCCAGCAGGCCGCGGACGTTGCGCTCGTGGATCATGTCGTAGACGCTGCCGGTCACCGCGATGAGCGCGCCCGCGTCGGCGCAGAGCGTGTGCGCGGCGTCGACGTCGCCCGCCTCGAGGAGGATCCCTGCCGAGCAGAGGAGCGTGTCGGCCCGCGCATCCTGATCGTCATAGCGCTCGTGGGCCTCGCGCGCCCGCTTCATGTACGCCAGGCTCCGCGGGACGTCCCCCAGCTTCGCGTAGGCGTGGCCGATGTTGCTCAACGTCTTGGCGATCTGGAACCGGCCGCCGATCGCGAGATCGATGGAGATCGACGAGAGCCCGACCGCGATCGCGTCCTCGAAGCGCTCGAGCACGAACATCGCCACCGCGAGCGAGTTCTTCGCGCGCGCCTCGCTGCGGCGCGCCCCCACCGCGCGGAACACCGCGATCGCCTCGGCGTAGGCCTCCACCGCCTCCTGCACGCGGCCGACCCGGCGCAGGAGCACCCCCTTCGTGCGCAGCACCTCCGCGCGCGCCCGCGGCGTCAGCCCGCCCGCCTGCGTCACCCGGAGCGCGCGATCCGACGCGCTGATCGCGCCCTGGACGTCGCCGAGCTCGCGCAGCACCTCCGACAGGATCGTGAGCGCCTCGACCTCGAGCGCGGGGCGGCGCGCGATGCGGGCGATCTCGGCCGCGCGCTGCGCCACCGGCAGGCCGCGGGCGAGGTAGCCGTCGTCGAGGTCGAACCGCGCGGTGCGCACGAGGGCGAGCGCCGCCCAGCGCGCGTGGCCGCTCTCCTTCGCGAGCTGGCGCAGCGCCGCGAGGTGCCGCCGCCGGTCGCGGCGGCGGCCGAGGTGGCGGAAGATCGCCTCCAGCGCCTCGTGCGCGATCATCCGCCGCGTGTCGCCGGTCGGCAGGAGCGACAGCGCGCGCTCGTAGTACCGCCGCGACAGCTGCGCCTGGTGCCCCGCGCGCGCGGCCCGCGCGGCGTCGAGGTAGAGCTCCGCCGCCGGCCCGGGCGCCTCGCCCCGCGCGAGGTGCTGCGCCACGATCGCCGCCGAGAGCCCCTGCGAGAGCGGCGTCGTCGAGAGGTGCTCGCCGAGCCGCCGGTGCATGCGCACGCGGCTCGCGCCGTCGAGCGCGAGGTAGGCCACGTCGCGCACGAGCGGGTGCCGGAAGTCCACCGCCCCGGCGCGGCGATCGCACAGGCCGCGCGCGCAGAGCCGCGTCACCGCCTCGTCGTCGGCGAGCCGCGTCAGGTTCAGGATGTCGTCCTTGAGCAGCGGCCCCCCCGCGACCGCCAGCCAGTTCACGACGTCGTGCTCCGCCGGCGGCAGCTCGCGCAGGCGGTCGCCGATGAGCTGCTCCAGCGTCGAGGGCAGCGGCTCGCCGCGATCCCCCGTCCGGTCGTGGCGCACGAGCTCGTGCCGCCCGCCCGGGTGCTCGACGATCTCCAGCGTGCCCCGCTCGAGGAGCGCGTCGATCATCTCGAGCAGGAAGAACGGGTTGCCGGCGACGCGCGGCACGAGCTCGCCGCAGACGGCCGCCACCCCGTCGCGCACGCCGAGGCGGGCCTCGACGAGGCGCATCTGCTCCTCGGCGCTGAGCCCGCGGAGCTCGATCCGCACGAGCCCCTCGATGAACGGGGTCACCCGCTCCTCGGGGCGCGTGAGGAGCAGCACGAGCACCGGGAGCCGCTCCGCGCGCTGCTTCAGGAGCTCCGAGAGCAGCTCCAGGCTCGGCCGGTCGGCCCACTGGAGGCCGTCGATGACGACGACGAGCGGCTGGTGGCGCGCCAGCGAGCCGAGCAGGTACTTCACGCCCCGCACCACCACGTCGCGGCCGTAGGCGGCCGCCTCCTCCTCGGGGTGCTCGAGCTGCTTGCCGGTGACGAGCTCGGCGAGCCGCGTGACGATGCGCGCGCCGAGCGGCGAGCGGGCGATGGGCCCGAGCAGGGCGCGGATCACGTGGGACGCGTCGTCGATCGCGTGATCGAGCCCCATCCCGGTGACGTCGCGGAGCACGTCGCAGACCGTGGCGAGCGGCAGCTCGCTCTTCACGGGCGAGCACTCGACGTGGAGCACGCGCGCGTCGCCGGGGAGCTCCGAGAGGAACGTGGAGATGAGCGCGCTCTTGCCGATGCCCATCTCGCCGACGATGACGCGCGCCACGGACTGGCCGCGGAGCGCGCCGACAGGCGGGCTCGAGGGCCTGCTCGAGATGCTCGGGGGCCTGCTCTGCCGGCTCCCCGGCGGCTCGCTCTCGCCGAAGCGCGCGGGCGCCTCGACGTTGCCCTTCACGGGCGGCGAGATCGCCCGGTGGTAGGCCGCGTGCAGATCGGCCCGCTCCGCGTCGCGCCCCACGAGGTCGTTCGGCGAGAGCGCGATCTCGGCCATCCGCTCCTCGCGCGTGAGCGGCCGCTGCAGCGCGTAGAGCCGCATCTGGTGCGGGACCGGGTAGCCGCGGGCGTCGTCGAGGTCGAGCGAGGGCGCGTCGCCCCAGCGGAAGTCGCGGCGGACGAGGCGGTAGACGCCGCCCGCGACCCAGGTCTTGCCGAACGGGGTGCGGCTGCCGAGGCGCTCGGCGAGGAAGTTCGCGGGCTCCTTGAGCGCGTGGTTGATGAGGTGCCCCTGCTCGTCGCGCTCGCCGTACGCGATGCCGCGGACGATGCCGATCGCGGCGCGGAGCTCGACGGGCAGGTCCTCCGACGCGCCCGCGAGCGCCTCGTGCACGTCGACCGCCAGCGAGGCGGCGTCGGCCGCGGCGCGCGAGGGGTTCGCGAGCAGCCCGACCACCGCGCGCGCGCTCGCGTGCGACTCCCACGACCAGATCGCCCCGTGCTTGAAGGCGATCGCGTCGAGGGTCGTGCGGATCGATCGCCCGCTGCGCTTGCCGGCGAGCCGGCCCTGCGCCCCGAGCAGCGCGTCGACGCCCTCGATGCGCAGCGTGACCACGGCGACGTGGCGCACCTCGCGCACGGCCCGCGGCGCGCCCGTGCCCTCGCCGTCGCCTCCGGTGCGCGCGGCCGGCACCGCCGCGAGCGTCTGCGGCTGCGCCACGGAGCCGTCGTCCGCGGGCTGCTCCTCCGCGCCATCCGCGCCATCCGCGCCCTCCACGCGCCGCGCGGCGCCCTCGCGCGCCTCCTCCGCGCGGTCGCGCCCGAGCAGGTGGGCCACGGTCTGCTCGACCGAGGCGTTGTCGACGAGCTCTTGCCGCGCGAGCAGCGCGCGCGCGACCGCCCCGGCCAGGTCGCGCGCGGTCTGGAAGCGGGCCTCGGGCTCGCGCTCCATCGCGCGCATCACGATCGCCTCGAGCTCCGCGGGGATGTCGCGCGCGTGCGACGACGGGGGGTCGAACCGGCCCTCCTTCACGGCCTGGAGCAGCGCCTCGTCGTCGAGCTTGCCGTACGGCGAGCGCATGGCGAGCAGCTCGTAGAGCACGACGCCGAGGGCGTAGATGTCGCTGCGCCGGTCGACGCGCTCGCCGCGCGCCTGCTCGGGCGACATGTACCCGAACTTGCCCTTCAGCACGCCGGGCTCCTCGCGGAAGAGGTTGGCGCTGGCGATGCCGAAGTCGGCGATCTTCACGACGCCCTCGAGCGAGAGCAGGATGTTCTGCGGCGAGACGTCGCGGTGGACGATGGCGAGCGGCATGCCGCCCTCGTCCTTGCGTTCGTGGGCGTAGTGCAGCCCCTTCGCCGCCTCGGAGACGATGAACGCCGACACGAGCGGCGGGATCCGCGACTCCTTCTGCTGGGCGGCCCGCATCAGCTTGCCGAGGTCGAAGCCCTCGACGTACTCCATCGAGAGGAGCAGCCCGTCCTCGCCGTGGTCCGAGAACTCGTAGACCTGGACGATGTTCGGGTGGTTCAGGCGCGTGGCGAGGTGGGCCTCCTCCACGAACATCGCGCGGAAGCGCCGCGAGGCCCCGTGCGCGGGGAGGATGCGCTTGACGACGAGGAGCTTGTACGTCCCCTCGGCGCCCCGCTTCTTGGCGAGGAAGACCTCCGCCATGCCGCCAGCGCCGAGGCGGCGCTGGATCTCTAGGTCGGCGAGCTGGGACGGGTGCTTGGCCATGCAGCGAAGCGGCGCGCGGGCGCCCTGGCTGGGAGGCGCCGAGCGCGGTGAATCGGGTGACCGGTGATGAACGAGGTCCGCGCTCGGTTCCCCCGATCCATGGGAGGACTACGGGTTGACCCGCATGGTAGCGTCCCGCCCGCGTCTCCGGGGAGACAACCAGGGTGGAAAGGCGAATCTTTCTGGGTGGCTCGGGGATCCCCGCCGGGGGTGAGCCTGCCCGCGCGCCGCACATCCGCGATGGCGGGGCCGCCAGACCCCGGCCCTGACGTTTCACTTGCAAGGCGCCCTCCCACGGCGCCCGACACCCGGCCGGTGCTGTGCCAGCAGCAACAAAGCTGTTGCCGAAGCACAGGTCGTCTGTTAAAACGGATGCTGCGTCTGTGATGTGAGACGCCGGGCGTCCGACCCCGGCCGCTGGCCGTTGGCCATTGGGCCGAGAGGCGGTGGGGTCGTCGTGTGCGCGCGCCCGAAACCTTGAGGGCTTGTAATGGACATTCGCGTGACAGAGGCGGACGTCGTCGTCGTGGGCGGCGGCAGCGCAGGCTCCACTGCAGCGGTGGAGGCGCAACAGCGGTTGCCCCGGGGGAGGGTCGTCCTCCTCGAGAAGGCGCATATCAAGCGGAGCGGCGCCATCGCGATAGGCATGGATGGGCTGAACAACGCCATCATCCCAGGGCACGCGACGCCGGAGCAGTACGTGAAGGAGATCACGGTGGCCAACGACGGCATCGTGAACCAGCGCGCCGTCTATCAATATGCGCGCAACAGCTTCGCGATGATCCAGGAGCTCGATTCCTGGGGCGTGAAGTTCCAGAAGACGCGATCGGGCGATTTCGACGTCAAGAAGGTCCACCACAACGGGAGCTACGTCCTCCCGATGCCCGAGGGGTACGATCTCAAGAAGATCCTGACGCGCATGGTCAAGCGCGCCGGCGTGAAGGTCGTCAACCGCGTGATGGCGACCCGGATCCTCGTGACCGACGGCCACGTCGCCGGGGTGATCGGCTTCGACACCCGGGAAGGACATATCGAGATCATCAAGGCGAGGGCGGTCATCCTGTGCTGCGGCGCCTCGGGGCGGCTCGGGCTGCCGGCGTCGGGATACCTCCACGGGACGTACGAGAACCCGTCGAACGCGGGAGACGGCTACTCGATGGCGTACCACGCGGGCGCCGAGCTCTCGGGCATCGAGTGCTTCCAGGTGAACCCGCTCATCAAGGACTACAACGGTCCGGCGTGCGCGTACGTGACAGGCCCGCTCGGCGGGCACACGGTCAACGCCCGGGGGCACCGCTTCATCGAGAGCGATTACTGGAGCGGGCAGATGATGCTCGAGTTCTACCGGGAGCTCCACTCCGCCAACGGCCCCGTGTACCTGCAGCTCACCCACCTCGCCCCGGAGACGATCACCGAGGTCGAGCGGGTCCTGCACCAGACGGAGCGCCCGAGCCGCGGGCGCTTCCACGAGGGGAGGGGGCACAGCTACGCGAACGATCTCGTCGAGATGCACATCTCCGAGATCGGCCTGTGCAGCGGCCACAGCGCGTCGGGGGTCTGGGTCAACGAGAAGGGCGAGACCACGGTGCCCGGGCTCTACGCCGCCGGCGACATGGCGTGCGTGCCGCACAACTACCTGCTCGGCGCGCTCACCTACGGGAAGATCTGCGCCCAGAGCGCGCTCGATTACCTCGAGCGCGCGCCCGCGGTCGAGCCGCTCGCCGCCGCGGTCGACGCCGAGCGAGAGCGCATCCTCGCCCCCCTCTCGCGACGGAGCGGGGTGGCGCCGCACCAGTACGAATACAAGGTGCGGCGCCTGGTGAACGATTATCTCCAGCCGCCCAAGACGGGGAACAAGATGACGCTCGGGCTCGAGTACTTCCTGCGCGCGAAGGAGGAGCTCGAGGAGGTCACGGCGGAGAGCCCCCACGAGCTCATGCGGGTGATGGAGTGCCATTTCATCCGCGACTGCGCGGAGATGGCGGCGCGCGCGTCGCTGTACCGGACCGAGAGCCGCTGGGGCCTCTACCACTACCGGCTCGATTACCCCGAGATGGACGACCAGCGCTGGTTCACGCATGTGCAGCTGAAGAAGGACGAGCGCGGCGAGATGGTCGCCTTCAAGAGGCCGGTGGAGCCCTATCTCTTCCCGATCGACGACGGCGAGCGCAATGCCTACCACCGGCTGCGCATCCCGGCCGAGGAGCAGCGCGCGTCGGCCTGACGAGCGCGCGAGAACGCGAGAACACGAGGTCAATCAAGCGATGGGTCACCTGCTCAACCGCGAATCCGTCAAGGCGCAGAGCGCCAGGTCCGTGGGCCACGCCGAGGCCGCCGTGCGGCTCGATCTGCCGGTCGTCATCGACGAGGCGTCGTGCATCAAGGGCTGCCGCATCTGCATCGACTCGTGCCCGGTCGATTGCCTCGCGATCGATCCCGAGACGAAGAAGGCCCGCATGGCCTACGACGAGTGCTGGTATTGCCTCGCGTGCGAGATCGATTGCCCCAAAGAGGCCATCACCGTGAAGATCCCCTTTCTTCTCCGATAGCGACACCACGGCGGAGACGACATGACACAGCCTTCGCTCGCGCAGGATCTCGAGGGCATCCTCGGGGATCCCGACCCCGGCGCGCGCCAGCTCGCGCTGACGCAGATAGAGGATCTCTCGGATCCGGAGATCATCCACCCCCTGATCGCGGCGGTCCGCGACGAGGATCCGACGGTGCGGGCGCTCGCGCTCGGGCACCTCGAGGATCTCGGCGACGCCCGCGCGGTGCCCGCCGTCCTCGGGGCGCTCGACGACGAGGACGCCCGCGTGAGGGAGGCGGCCGCCACGGCGCTCCGCGAGATCCGCGGGGCAGACGCCGCCACGCACCTCATCGAGGCGCTGGGGCACACGAGCCCGTTCGTCCGCACCTCGGTGATCGTGGCGCTCCGCGAGATCCGCGACCCGCGGGCGCTCGCGCCCCTCGAAGCGGCGCTCGGCGACCCGGATCCCGAGGTGCGTCGCGAGGCGGTCCTCTCCCTGGCTTACCTGCGGCGGCCCGAGTCGGCGCCGGCGCTCCGCCCGAGCCTGCGCGATCCCGACGCGCGGGTGCGGCAGGTGGCGATCGGTGCGCTCGAGTCGCTCGGCGCGCGGGGTAATACCGCGCTCGTCCAGGACCTCGTGGGGCTGCTCTCCGATCCGGACTGGCGGGTGCGGGTCGAGGCCACCATCGTGCTCGGCCGCTCGGCGCACGGCCTCGCGGCGCCGCACCTCCGGAGCGCGCTCGACGACGGCGCCTGGCAGGTCCGGAAGGAGGCGGCGCTCGCGCTCGGGCGGCTCCGGGCCGCCTCGGCCACGGAGGACCTCGTCGGGCTGCTCGGGAGCGATCTCGCGGATCTGCGCAAGGCGGCCGCGCAGGCGCTCGGCGAGATCGAGGCGGCGGCCGCGGAGGCGCCGCTCCGCCGGCTGCTCGGCGACGCCGACGTCGAGGTGCGTAAAGCGGCTGGCCGCGCGATCGAGGCCATCCGGGCGGGAATCGGGCGAGGCAACGAACGACATGAGACCTTTGCGAGGGATTGAACCGATGACCAGGGCACTTCGCGCGCTCGTCTTCCTCACGTTGCTCGCCGCGGTCGTCGCCGGGCTGTCGTGCAAGCCGGAGGCGAAGCAGACGATCCGGATCGCGATAGGGACGCAGGACACGACAATCAATTGCGCCACCGGCGGGCTGCTCATCCGGGAGCTCAAGCTGCTCGAGAAGCACCTGCCGAGGGACGGCAAGTACAAGGACGTCACCTACGAGATCGAGTGGAAGGACTTCACCTCGGGGCCGCCGCTGACGACCGAGATGGTGGCCGAGAAGCTCGATATCGGCGCGATGGCCGACTTCCCCGGCGTGCTGAACGGCGTGGCGTTCCAGAAGCAGGGGAGCCGCAGCCGCTTCATCGCCACGCTCTCCGGCAGCGCGCTGGGGAGCGGCAACGGGATCGTCGTGCCGAGCGACTCCCCGGCCCAGGGCCTGAAGGACCTCAAGGGCAAGCAGATCTCGGTGCCGTTCGGGTCGTCGGCCCACGGCATGCTGCTCCGGGCGATCCGCGATCTCGGCTGGGACCCGGACAAGGACGTGACGCTCGTCTCGCAGTCGCCGGAGGTGGGCGGCTCGTCGCTCAAGGCGAACAAGATCGACGCGCACGCGGATTTCGTCCCGTTCGCGGAGCTGTTCCCCTTCCGCGGCTTCGCCCGGAAGATCTACGACGGCTCCGGCGTGAAGGTGCCGACGGCGCACGGCGTGCTGGTGCGCGAGGCGTACGCTTCGAAATACCCGGAGATCGTCGTGGCCTTCCTCAAGGCGGCGCTCGAGGCCGATCGCCTGTTCGCGGAGGAGCCCGAGAAGTACAGCGAGCTCATCGAGAAGGTGACCGGGGTGGACGCCGAGGTCGCCTACATGTTCCACGGCCCGCTCGGCATCCAGACGCGGGACTTCACGATCAAGCCCGAGGTCCGACGCGCCCTCCAGGTGGCGGTCGACACGCTCACGCTGCTGAAGCGCACGGACACGACCCTCGATGTCGGCGCGTTCGTGGACGACCGGTACATCCGGCGCGCGGCGGCGGAGCTCGGGCTCGACTACGAGGCGCGGCTCGCGAGCTACGCGAAGCTCCCGCTGTCCGGGAAGGACGCGCTGTCCGGGGAGCCGATCGCCGAGCCGACGCTCGTCGCGCAGATCTGGGTCGCGGGCGAGCCGAAGGTGCGCGCGTACGCCAGCCCGGGCACGGCGCTCGCCGCGCTCGGGCAGCTGACGATCGAGGGCAAGGAGATCCGCGCGGTGTTCGTGCACGATCGCGCGAGCGGGGTGAAGCTCCTCGCCGATCGCGCGTGGTACGCGAGGCGCCCGGACGGCGGCCTGTCGGCGTTCCTGGCGAAGGAGGACGCGGAGCGGTGGGCCGCGGAGAACGGCGCGGCGGTCGTCGACTTCGCGACCCTGCGGGCCGAGCGCGCGAAGCTCACGGCGGCGGCGCCATGACGATGATCTCCGAGCGCAGCGCGCCGGCCGGGGCGGAGCTCGCCGGCGGCGCGGCCTTCGCGCCCGCCCCGGCGAGCGCGGCCTTCGCGCCCGCAGCGGCGAGCGCGGCCCGGCGGGGCGCCCCGTCCCCCGCGCCGGGCCGCGCGCCCCGCGACGGGCGCCCGCGCCGCGACCTCCGCCGCGCCCTCCTGCGCGCCCTGTCCGTGGCGGCGTGCGTCGGCCTCTGGCAGTGGGCGTCGATGACCCGCGCGGATCTCGGCGTCGTCACGTTCCTCAACGTGCCCGCGCCGACCGACGTGCTCGGCGCGGCGCGGGAGCTCTTCGCCTCGCCGAAGCTGTGGCAGCACCTCGGGAACAGCGTGTTCCGCGTCCTCGCTGGGTTCGCCGCCGCGGGCGCCACGGGGGTCGTGCTCGGGCTCCTCATCGGCAGGTCGCGGCTCGCCGAGGACACCCTGCTGCCGCCGCTCGAGATCCTGCGCCCCATCCCCGGCGTCGCCTGGCTCCCGCTCGCGATCCTGATGTTCCCGTCGGCCGAGCTGAGCATGATCTTCATCACGACCATGGGGGCGCTGTTCCCCATCCTGATCGCGACGATCCACGGCGTGGGCGCCCTCGATCCGCGGCTCATCGCGAGCTCCCGCAGCCTGGGCGCGCGCCCGCTCCGCCTGTTCCTCGAGGTGGTCCTGCCGGGCGCGCTGCCGAGCATCGTCACGGGGATGAGCATCGGCATGGGGACGTCCTGGTTCTGCCTCGTGACCGCCGAGATGATCGGGGGGCAGTACGGCATCGGCTACTTCACCTGGGAGTCGTACAACTTGCAGCGTTATCCGGACATCGTCCTCGGCATGCTGCTCATCGGCCTGCTCGGCATGCTCAGCAGCGCGCTCGTCCTGCGGGTCGGCGCGTGGCTCACCCCGTGGCAAGAGCCCCAGGAGAAGGGCCGATGACGCTCGACGCGAACCGCGCGGCGCGCCGGGAGAGCCCGGGGGGCGCCGTGGAGATCCGCGGCCTGTCCGTAGCCCTCGGGACGGGCGCCCGGCGCGTCGAGGCGGTGCGCGACCTCGACCTCCGCGTCGAGGGCGGCGAGCTCGTGAGCCTGCTCGGCCCGTCCGGGTGCGGGAAGTCGACGATCCTGAACGCCGTCGCCGGGTACGTGGCGCCGGAGCGCGGCAGCATCGTCGTCGGCGGCGAGCGGGTCGAGGGGCCGGGGCCGGCGCGCGGCATGGTCTTCCAGCAGAGCTCCCTGCTCCCCTGGAAGACGGTGCTGAACAACGTCGGCTTCGGCCTCAAGGTGCGCGGCGTCCCCGAGCGCGAGCGCAGGGAGGCGTCCCGGCGCCTGCTCTCGCTCGTCGGGCTGTCGGGGTTCGAGGACGCCTATCCGGCGCATCTCTCCGGCGGCATGCAGCAGCGCGTGGAGATCGCGCGCGTGCTGATCACGGAGCCGCGCGTCGTGCTGATGGACGAGCCGTTCAGCGCGCTGGACGCCCAGACCAGGCTCTCGATGCAGGAGCTGCTGCTCGACGTCTTCCGCCAGGTGCGCACGACGGTGCTGTTCGTCACGCACGACATCGACGAGGCCATCTTCCTGTCCGACCGCATCGCCCTGATGACCCGCCGCCCCTGCCGCGTCGGCGCGGAGATCGCGGTGCCCTTCGGGAGGCCGAGGACCGCGGCGATCGTGGGCTCCGGCGAGTTCGCGGCGATCAAGCGGCGGTGCCTCGAGGCCCTCCGCGACGAGCGCGCCGCCGCCGCGCACCATCACGACCTGGAGGCCCGGACCAGCGCGTGAGGCGCGGGCCGGCGCGCCGGGTCCGGGCCGCGGGGGCCCGGCGCCTCCGGCCCTCTCGTCGCGCTTGATGTCCCGGACGTTCCTCCTTACTACCGAGCCGAGAGGAGTGTTCCCGATGCTCAAGAGATTCCTGCGGGTGACTGACGTGCCGTTCTCGGCCTCGGTCGGGCTGCTCGCGCTGCGCGTCGTTATCGGCGCCGCGTTCATGTTTCACGGCTGGGGGAAGATCCAGGCCCCCTTCAGCTGGATGGGGCCCACCGCGCCCGTTCCGGGGTTCTTGCAAGGGCTGGCCGCGCTCTCGGAGTTCGGGGGCGGCCTTGCCTGGATCCTCGGCCTCCTGACGCCGCTCGCGTCGCTGGGCCTCGCCGCCACCATGGCCGTCGCGGTCGCGGTTCACGTCTCGAACGGCGATCCGTTCGTCGCGATGGGCGGACCCTCCTACGAGGCGGCGGCGGTGTACCTCGGCATCTCCGTTGCGCTCCTCCTCGTCGGGCCGGGTAGGCTCTCCGTCGACGCGGCGGTCTTCGGGACGAAGCGCTGAGCTCTCGCGCGCGCCCTCGCGCGGTCCGCGCGAGGGCGTCGCCGCCCGCTCTCGCGCGGCGGATCTTGACCCGCGCTGCCCTGCTGCGTCCGGCCGGGCGGATGATGTCGGCACGCGCTGGAGCGTCCTGATCCATCTGGGTTGGACAGCGCGTGCGCCGACCCATGTGCGCGCTTGAATTGCCCATGTGAAGCCGCGCCGTCCCGACATTATGCTCCGGTCGGGAGGACCCGATGAGAGACGCCGATGCGATGGCGCCTTCGAGCAGCGCGCGGCGCGGTGTCGTCATCGCAGCGACCTGTTCGTTCGCCGTTGGATGCGTGACGCTGCTCGGCTGGTGGATCGGGGCGACCGCCCTCGTCGCCATCGCGGACGGCCTGCCGCTCATGGTGCCCAACACCGCCGTCGCCCTCGTTTTGGCGGGGGTGTCGCTCTGGGCGCTGGGCGCGCGAGAGTGCCCGGCGCCGCTCCGCCGGCTGGGACAGGCGTGCGCCGCCGTCGTCCTCGCGCTCGGCTTCGCGGTCCTCGCGCAGTACATCTTCGCCTGGGATCTCGGCATCGATCGCGTGCTGCTCGCGGGGCGCGTGGATTTCCCGCGCAAGTTCCCGGGCAGGCCGCCGCCAAACACCTCGCTCTGCTGCGTCCTGATCGGCCTTTCGCTCCTCTCGCTGCGCGTGAAGACGCGGCGAGCGTGCCTGTTCTCGGAATGGAGCGCGCTCCTTGCCGCGGCGCTCGCGCTGACGGCGCTGACCGGCTACGTGTTCGGCGTCGGCTACTTCTATGGGCTGCCGCCGCTATTTCCGTTCACGGGCATGGCGCTCCACGCGGCGATCGCGTTCCTCGCCCTCTGCGCCGGGCTCCTCATGGCGCGGCCCGATTGCACGGCGTTCGCCACGCTGACGGCCGGCCGGTCCGGAGGCATCCTGCTGCGGCGCTTCCTGCCCTACGTCGTCCTCGTTCCGCTCGTGATTGGCCGCCTCTTCCTGTTCGGAGCGGCTCGCGGGGCATACCCCATCGCAGCGTCATTATCGCTCGCCTCCGCCATCACGACGCTCCTGCTCGGGGCCATGCTCTGGGTCAGCGCGGCGCGCATGAACCTCCTCGACGAGGCGCGGCAGCGCGCCGAGGAGGCGCGCGCCTTCCTCGCGACCGTCGCGCAGGCCTCGGACGACGCCGTGATCGGCACCTCCCTCGACGGCACCATCCTGAGCTGGAACCCGGCGGCGGAGCGCCTTTACGGCTACTGCGTCTGCGAGGCGATCGGGAAGAAGCTGCCCCTCCTGTGCCTGCCCGAGCGCGCCGGCGAGGCGGAGGCCGTCCTCGCGCACCTGCGCCGCGGCGAGCGCGTCGAGCGCTTCGAGGCCGTGAGCCGGACCAAGGACGGGAAGAGCATCGACATCGAGGTCACGGTGTCGTCGATCGTGGACGCGTCGGGCCGCGTCACCGGCGTCTCGACGATCTGCCGCGACATCGGGCGCCGCAAGGCGATGGAGGCCGAGGTCTCGCGCGCGCACGAGGCGGAGCGGCGCATCCGCTCGCAGCTCGAGGCGGTCATCGAGCAGCTGCCCGAAGCGGCGATCCTTGTCGACGCCAAGGGGCGGCTCATCAGCTGCAACAAGCTCGCGCTCCAGTACGCGTCGGGCGTCGAGGACGATCCCGATCCCTGGGGCAACCGGCTGTGTTTCGAGCACAGGACGCCGGCTGGAGAGCCCGTCGTCTGGGACGAGCGCCCGCTGGTCCGGGCCCTTCAGCGCGGGGAGGGCGTGACGGGCGTCGAAGGGCTCTTGCGGCGCGCCGACCGCGGCCTCGTCCCGGTGCTGGTCAACGCGGCTCAGGTGCGCTCGAACGACGGTGAGCTCCAGGGCGCCGTCGCCGTCTTTCATGACATCTCGGCGTTCAAGGAGCTGGATCGGCAGCGCCAGGAGTGGATCGGCGTCATCGCTCACGATCTCCGCCAGCCCATCCAGGTCATCGCGACCGCGAGCCAGCTCCTGGGTCGCGCGGCCGGCGAGCGGCCCGTCGCGGACTGCCGGAAACAGCTCGACAGGATCACCTCGTCCATCGAGCGGCTGCGCCGCATGATCGACGACCTCCTCGACGCGTCGCGGATCGAGGCGCGGCAGCTCACGCTGGATCGTTCGCCGGTCAATCTGCGCGCGCAGCTCGGCGAGATCCTCGAGAAGTCGGCCGAGGTGACCGCGGGTCACGCCCTGCGCCTGGAGGTCAAGGGCGATGTGCCCGCCGTCCTGGTGGACCCAGGGCGGCTCGAGCAGATCGTCACCAACCTGCTCTCCAACGCGGCCAAGTACGGTCGGCCGGAGGGCGACATCGTGGTCGCGGTCGACGCCGGGCCGGGCAGCGCGCACGTCGCGGTGACCAACTGGGGCGGCGGTATCCCGGAGGCGTCGCTCCCGTACCTGTTCAAGCGCTTCTGGCGCGCGCCCGACGCCGCTCCGCGCGGCGTCCGCGGCGTCGGTCTCGGCCTCTACATCACGAAGGGCCTCGTGGAGGCCCACGGGGGCAGCATCTCCGTCGAGAGCAGCCCCGGCGGCGCGACGACATTCCGCTTCTCGCTGCCGTTCGCGCCCGATACCGCGCCAGCCGCCGGGGCGTAGCGCGCAGACAGCCCCTCTCTGCCCCTCTCCGCCCCCTCTCTGCCCCTCGCTCCTGGTTCCTGCTCCACCGGCGACTCCATCCCGAGAAGGAGGCTCTCAGGCGAGCTCGTCAATCCGCCATCGGCGAGCTCGTCGATGGGTCGTCCCCATGCTGCCAAGTCCGCAGAGACGTTTGTCCTGTCGCTGTCCGTTCTCCGTATTCCGTTTTGCGGTGCTGCCATCCTTTCGCAGGTTTCTACGGCTCAGATCGTCAGAATGATTGCAGAAGGAACTTCCTGAGGTTCGTATCCTTGCTACACCTGAGATCCGCTCCGGCCCGACGCCGGAGCAGTAAGGTGGCGCAGCAGTGAATTCCTGGTTCTTGCAGGTGAGTAAGCGGCTGGGGCCCGCGGGGCGCCGGCTCTGGGTGCTTGGGTTCATGGGGGTGGTGCTTGCGGTCACGCTCGGGCTCGCGCTGCGCGCGGCGCGCGAGTCGTCCACGCAGCGTACGGCGACGTACACCGAGCTCCTCCAGATCGCGCAGGCGGGGCAGGCGACCGCGGTCGAGGTGAGCGGGGATCGCTTCCTCGTTCGTCAGGCGGGCGGCGCCGCCGTGACGGCCGTCGTCGACGAGCCGACGCTCCGGCAGGAGCTGGTCTCCCGGTTCGCGGGCGCCGGCGCCTCTGTCGACTTCGCCTCCCGGGAGGATCCGTCGCGCGCCGCGTCCGCGGTGCTCCCGGTGGTCGTGCTGGCCGCGGTCGGCTTCGCGCTCTTCACGGTGAGCCGGCGGCGCAGCCCGAAGGTCTTCTCCGACGTGAAGGCCGGGGCGGCGCGGGCGGCGGTGCGCTTCGCCGACGTCGCGGGGATGCACGAGGTCAAGCAGGAGCTCGCCGAGACGGTCGAGTTCCTGAAGAGCCCCGATCGCTTCGCGCGCCTCGGCGGCCGCCCGCCGCGCGGCGTGCTGCTGACGGGCGAGCCCGGGACCGGCAAGACGCTGCTCGCGCGCGCCGTCGCGTGCGAGGCGGGCGTGCGGTTCCTCTCGGCGTCGGGGTCGAGCTTCCAGGAGATGTTCGTCGGCGTGGGCGCCTCCCGCGTCCGCGCGCTCTTCGCCGAGGCGCGCAAGTCCGCGCCGTGCATCGTCTTCATCGACGAGATCGACGCCGTGGGGCGGGCTCGCGCGAAGGGGCACGGCGACTCCGCCTCCGCGGAGCACGACCAGACCTTGAACCAGCTGCTCGTCGAGATGGACGGGTTCGACCACGAGACAGGCATCGTGGTCATCGCGTCGACCAACCGCGCCGACATGCTCGACCCGGCGCTGCTCCGGCCCGGGCGCTTCGACCGCAAGGTCACCGTGCCGCTCCCCGACGTGCGCGGCCGCGAGGAGATCCTCAACGTCCACGCCGGGCCGATCCCGCTCCAGGGGGAGGTCGATCTCGGCTACATCGCCCGCGGCACGCCGGGCTTCTCGGGCGCCGACCTGGCCAACCTCCTGAACGAGGCGGCCATCCTCGCGGCCCGCGAGGGCGCCGACGCGGTGGACCCGACGCACATCGACCGCGCGCGCGACCGGGTGCTCATGGGGCTCGAGCGCAAAGGGGTGCTCGTCGACGAGGACGAGCGTTATGCGACCGCCGTCCACGAGGCCGGGCACGTCGCGGTCGGGCTCCTCGCACCGAGCTGCGATCCCGTGCACAAGGTGTCGATCCTGCCGCGGGGCCGCGCGCTGGGCGTGACCCAGGCGCTGCCCGAGAAGGATCGGCTGATGTACCGGAAAGAGTACCTCGAGGATCAGATCTGCATGCTGATGGGCGGCCGCGCCGCCGAGATGGTCGTCCTCGGGACGATGACGGCGGGCGCCTCGGACGACATCCAGCGCGCCTCGACGATCGCGTGGAAGATGGTCGCGGAGCTCGGCATGAGCCACCTCGGCCCCATCTGCGTCGGCGACGGGCACCCCTCGCGGAGCCCGGCCCTGCTCGACCGGGTCGACGAGACGGCGCGGGCGCTCACGGAAGCGCAGCTCTCGCGCGCCATCGAGATCGTGAGGTCCCGGCGCGGCGAGATCGAGGCGCTCGTCAGGGCGCTCCTCGAGAAGGAGACGCTCGGCATGGACGAGATCCAGGCCTGTTTCCCGGCCGATCGCAGGCCGCGCCCCGAAGGCCAGGCCGCCTGACCGGCGGTGGCTCGAGGACGCCGGAAAGGGAAGTCCTTTTCAGGCGTCCTCGGCGGCAGGCCGCCCGCTCGCCGCGCGCGTCCGGCGCTCTCCGCTTTCATCGGCTCGCCCGCCGGACTCGACCCTTCCCCCTGCAGCCAGCCGTCTCCTCTCGTCTCCGACGCTCCCGCGCGTGTGGCTGGCGTGTGAAGAGCCTGTTGTCCGAGATACGTTGTGCTCGGAAAGCTCGCTTCCCGGCCGCACGCGCCGGATCCGATCCCGGCGCGGGGCTTTGAGCCGCGGCGCGTCGCGCCTTCCTTTCCGTCCGGAGAGGGCAAATCTCCCCTTGCGATTGCCGGGCAAGCTGGTGAAGTGTGGCCACTTGCATGCATGGATTCCGGTTCGTTCGTGTGTCTCTCGACAGGGCACCCTCTCCGCGTTCGCCGATGGCCAGGCCTCTCACGGGCCGCTCCCTGAGCTCGGCGCGCCTGTCGCGGGCTCTCCTGCCCCGCGTAGGTCCGGAGGCGTGCGGTGCCTGAGCCTCGGATACTGATCCTGTCGAACAGAGATCCGGAGGAAGTCGTCGACGAGCCGCCACTCGCGCAGCGGGTGGGGAGCGGGCGGCTCCGGCTCGGTCGCGAGGACGGCAGCGCGGTGGTCGCGGAGAGCGTGCTCGCGGCCCTCGCCGCGGCCCCGGGCGTGCGCGTGGCGCACCGGCCTGTGCTCCGGCCGAGCGAGGTGCTCGCGGCCATCGGCGACCATCGCCCGGACGTGATCTTCAACCTGTGCGAGGCGCTCGACGGCGACAGCCGCCACGAGGTCATGTGCGCGTGGCTGCTCGCGGGGCTCGATCTCCGCTTCACGGGCAGCGATCACGTCGCGCTCCGGAGCTGCCTGCACAAGGCCGAGGCGAACCGGATCCTCGCGCGCGCCGGCGTGCGCGTTCCGGCGACGGTGCGGGTCGAAGGCCCGGATCGCATCCCGGAGGTCGCGTTCCCGGTCATCGTCAAGCCGGAGCGCGAGGACGGCTCGATGGGGATCGATCGGGGCTCGGTCGTCCACGATCGCAGGGCGCTCCGCGACCAGGTCGCCGCGGTCGTCGCGCAGTGCCGCCAGCCGGTGGTGGTGCAGCGTTACGTGCACGGGCGGGAGATCTCGGTCTCGCTGCTCGGGTGGCCGACGCCGCGGGTGCTGCCGCCCGGCGAGATCACGTTTCAGGGCCTGCCAGAGGGGCACCCGCATGTGGTCACGTACGAGTCGAAGTGGCGCCCGGAGACCGCCGCGTCGATCGGGACGCCCTCCTCGGCGGCGGTGCTGCGGCCGCTCGATCTGCGCCGGGTCGCCGCCGTGGGCCGCCGCGCGTTCGAGGTGCTCGGCCTGCGCGACTACGGCCGCGTCGACGTGCGGCTCGACGAGCGCGGCACGCCGCACGTCATCGACGTCAACCCGAACTGCGATCTCTCGCCGGACGCCGGCTTCGCGCGGGCGGCGGCGCGCGCCGGCCTGTCGTACGCCGACGTCGTCTGGGAGATCCTCCGCGCGGCGCTCGCCCGCGGCCCGCGCCACGACGACCTGCTCCGCGCGCGGGGCCGCGCGCCGGCGCGGGGCCGCGCCGCGGCGCGCTCCGCTGCCCGCGGCGCCCTCGCCGCCGCGCCCGAGGCGCCGTGATCACCCAGCGCGGCCTCCGCGCGGAAGACCGGCCGCTCATCGCGGCGCTGCTCGAGTCGGTCCCGGCGTTCACCGACGACGAGCGCGCGGTGGCGCTGGAGCTCGTCGACGTGACGCTCGGCCAGCCTTCGACGGACGGTTATGGCTACCGGTTCGTGCTGAGCTTCCAGGGCGCCCCGGGCGGCGACGGGGCGCCGCGCCTCCTCGGGTACCTCTGCTACGGCCGCACGCCGATGACGCAGTCCACGTACGACCTGTACTGGATCGCGACCTCGCCCGATTTCTCCCGGTCGGGGGTGGCGCGGGGGCTCGTGGCCACGATGGAGAGCGAGATCGCGCGCGAGGGCGGCGGCCTCGTGCGCGTCGAGACGGGCAGCCGGGAGGGGCACGGCGCGGCGGTGCGCTTCTACGACGCGGTGCAGTTCACGCGGGCCGCGGTCCTCGCCGACTTCTACGCGCCGGGCGACGATCTCATGATCTACACGAAGCGGGTCGCCCCGGCGCGCGCCTCGGCGGCGCCCTCGGCCGGCGAGGCGCCGGCGCGCGGCGAGGCGCCCGCGCGCAGCGATACGCCGCCGGGCGAGCCTGCGCTCTACGACGCGGCGTTCGGCTACCGCGATTACGCCGCCGAGCGCGACTTCCTGCTCGCGTGCGCGCGCCGCTTCGGCGGCCGCCCGGTGCAGCGCGTCCTCTCGTGGGCCTGCGGGCCCGCGCGGCACCTGGAGGCCTTCGCGGAGCTCGGCGTCGGCTGCGCCGGCGCGGACGGCTCGGCGGCGATGATCGCCTTCGCGGAGCGCGCCGCGGGCGCCCGCGGCGCCGGGGCGTGCATCCGCTTCTCGTGCGCGGAGCTCGACGAGCGCCCGGACGTCGCGCCGGTCGATCTCTCGTTCGTGCCGCTCTCGGCGATCCACCAGCTGGCCACGCCGGCGGCGCTCGAGCGCCACCTCCGGCTCGCCGCCTCGCTCCTCCTGCCGGGCGGCGTCCACGTCATCGAGGCGACCCACCCGGCCGATCTCACGCCGTCCGGCGTGAACAGGACGGAGTGGACCGAGCTGCGCGGCGAGCAGTCGATCGACGCGCGGTTCCGCATCCACATCGAGCGGTCGACGCCCGATCGCGTCGTGCCCGTGACCCTCGAGGTGGTGTGCTCGGCCCGGCGCAACGGCGGCGCGCCGAGGGAGCTCTCGTCGATCCGGCAGGAGGCGACGTGGTACGTCCCGGACCTCGCCGGGTGGCGCCGCGTCGCGGAGCGGGTGCCGGAGCTCTCGCTGGTGGCGACGCTCGGCGACTTCAACGTCGACGTGCCGTTCGAGCACGCCGCGGCGTGGCGGCTGATCCTGGTGCTGAAGCGCCTCTGATCGATCGAAGCCGCGCGCGACCGCGATCAGTTCATATCCCAGAAATACTTTCCCCCGCTCGGCGGCGGCTCGTCCGCGCCGCCGCCGGGGCCGCCCGTGTCTCCATCGCGCGTCAGCTGGAGCACCTCCTCGAGCGAGCTCGCCTCCTCGCGCCAGTACGCCTCCGTGCCGAAGTGCGGAAAGGTCCTCGGGAAGATGGGGTCGTGCCATCGCCGCGCGATCCATGCCGCGTAGTGGATCATGCGGAGCCCTCGGAGCGGCTCGATCAGCCCGAGGGTCGAGCGGTCGAAGCGGCGGAGCTCCTCGTAGCCCTCGATGAAGAGCTCGCGCTGCTGCCGGGCGGCCTCGTCGCGGCCGGGGAGGAGGAGCCACAGGTCCTGCACGGCGGGGCCGACGACCATGTCGTCGAAGTCGAGCACGCGGAGCGCGCCGTCGCGCAGGAGCAGGTTGCCGGGGTGCAGATCGCCGTGGATGCGGTGCACGTCGACGCCGCGCAGGCGCTCCTCGGCCGCGTCCGCGACGGCGCGCGCGGCCGCGAGGTACCGCCGCTCGACGGCCGCGGGGATGAGCTTGCGCTCGACGAGCCAGCCGAGGTCCTCGCGCGCGTAGGAATCGGCGGAGAGCCGGACGCGGTGCTCGGCGGCGCTGGCGGCGCCCACGTTGTGGATGCGGGCGGCGAGCCTGCCGAGGCGCACGAACAGCTCGTCGCCGAGCTCGTCGGGGGCGCGGCCGCCCATGCGCTCGAAGAGGCAGTAGGGGATGTGGTCGATCTGCTTGAGCGTCTCGCCGTCGGGGAACGGGCGCGTCGGGCAGACGGGGATCTCGGCGTCCGCGAGCTCCGCGAGGAACCGGTGCTCCTCGAGGATCTGCTCCCGCGTCCAGCGCCCCGGCCGGTAGAACTTGGCGATGACGCGGGTGCGATCCTCGCGCTCGACCTCGTAGACGCGGTTCTCGAACGAGTTCAGCGGGTAGCAGACGCGGTTGCAGTGGACGCCCGCGGCCTCGACGGCCTCGATCACCTTGTGCGGCGTCAGCGACAGGAAGAGGTCGGTCGGGGTGGTGGTGCTCATGGTGGGGAGAGTTGAGCACCGACCGGCGTCGCGCTCGACGAGAACTTTCGCCGCGCGCTGCCGGAGGCCGCTGCCGCGCGGCGAGCGCCGTTGCCGCGCGGCGAGCGCCGTTGCCGCGCGGCGAGCGCCGTTGCCGCGCGGCGAGCGCCGTTACCGAGCGGGCCCAGGGGCGCTGTGTCAAGCGCGGCCGTGATACGCTATCCTGAGGACCGCATGATGGAAGAAACGCAGCTTTCGTTTCGTCACCTCGAGCTCAACAGGCTCGAGGCGATGGTCGAGATCATGTTCCTCGCCGCATACGCTGACGGGTCCATCAACGAGGCCGAGCGCGCCGAGCTCGCGCGGCACGTGGCGGCCATGAGCGAGGGGCGCCTCGGGGCCGACCTCGTCGAGTCGCTCATCTCCATCATCGAGCGCTCGGTGCGCGACGAGGGAAGGAGCGGCCGCTTCGCGGCGCTTCGCGTCCGCCTGCCCGACGTGCGGATGCGCGAGGCCGCGATCGAGCTGGCCGTCCGCCTCGTGGCCGCCGACGGCGTGGTCCACGAGAGCGAGCACGCGCTGCTCGTCGAGGCGGCCACCGCCCTCGAGGTGCCGATCGCGTTCAAGGGGCGCGTCGTGCCCGGCTCGGCCCGCTGAGCGGCGCGCGGGGCGACCGCCTCGCGGCGATCCCGACGCGCGCCCCGGGGGTGCCTCGCTCGCTGGCTATCGGGCGATCCTGACCGACATCGGCTGTCGATGTACCCGTCGAGCGCCTGTGTGGCGCGCAGGGAATGCGTCGTGCGACGACCGTTGCGCCGACGGATCGGTCGCACGCTCGTCCCGGGAACGCGCCGGCGGACGACGCGCCGCGCGACGGGCCCGGCGGACGGCGCGCTGCCCCCCGGGCTAGCCGATGGCCGCGGGCGCCGGATCTGATGCCTCCACACCGCAATCCCGGCGCCGCGGCGGGCGGGAAAGAGGCGGATCTGCGGCGATTTTCATCGGCCTGCTCCTTGCAGCACACGTGGGCAAAGGACATGGACAGCCACCGAACTGACAGCTCCACGACGCCACATGGCGGCTCGATGGATCCCGCGTCGAATCGCTCCCGCCCTCCGAGCGGGGGCCGGGCCTCTCAGCGTGCGTACCGCTCGCCGCGGTCTCCGCGCTGGCCTTCGTCTCACCGCCCTCCGTTCGAGCCCGTCGACCTCCGGACGTCGGGCCGCCTGTCGAGGCCGTCCGGCTCGGCCTTCCGTCACGGCGGGGACGTCGCGCCGCTGGAGACGCCGAGCGACGCTCCGGCCACCCCGGCGAGCGTACCGCCCGCCACGCTGCGGACCGGCCTTGCCGGCGCGCCCCCCGCCGCCGCCCTGGCGGTTCCTGCGAACGACCCGGGCTCCGCCGCGCTGCGGCGCTACGCCCCAGGCGACGTCCTCGGGGGGCGCTATCGCCTCACAGAGCTCCTCGGAGAGGGCAGCATGGGCGCCGTGTGGAAGGCGCGGAATCTCTCCCTGAGCCTCGATGTCGCGCTGAAGCTCATCCGTCGCGACTGCGCCGTCCCCGAGGCCGCCTCGCGGTTGATCCGGGAGGCGCAGGCGACGGCGCGGGTGTCGCATCGCGCCGCGGTGCGGATCTTCGATCTCTGCTTCACGGAGGAGGGCGAGCCGTTCGCGGTGATGGAGCTCCTCCAGGGCCGGTCGCTCGCCCAGGCGCTCGCCGAGTCGGGCCCGATGTCGCCCGTCTCCGCGGTCCAGCTGCTCCTTCCCGTGATCGGCGCGCTCGGCGCGGCGCACGGCGCCGGGGTCGTGCACCGGGACGTGAAGCCGGCGAACATCGTCCTCGTGCGCGAGGGCCGCCGCAGCGTCCCCAAGCTGATCGACTTCGGGATCGCGTCCACCGCGGTGCGCGCGGCGGGCGACGAGCAGAGGGAAACGCTGGTCGGGAGCCCGGCCTACATGGCGCCCGAGCAGGTCCGCGGCGGGCAGGAGTCGGACGCGCGCGCCGACGTGTGGAGCGCGTGCGTCGTGCTCTACGAACTCGTGAGCAGCCGTCGCCCGTTCGGCGGCCCGAGCAGCATCTCCATCGTGCACGACGTGCTGCGCGCCGCCGCGCCGCGCCCGGAGGCCCTCGAGCTGCACCCGCGGCTCTGGGAGATCATCGAGCGCGGCCTGGCCAAGGACCCTGACGGGCGCTTCACGACCATGGCGGCGCTCGGCCGCGCGCTGGCCCAGTGGGCGATCGCGGCCGGGGTCACCCACGACGTGACCGGCGCGTCCCTCGTCGACTACTGGCTGTCGTGAGAGGGGCTCTCAGTACGTCACGCCGCAGCCCTTCGCGTCGGAGAAGGCCTTGATCGTCTCGAGCTCGGCGGCTGTCGCGTCGCTGTAGGCCCAGCTGATCGCGCCCGCGTATCCCTGGCTGTACCAGCTCTCCAGGAGCGTCGGCAAAGCGGCCGTCGCCAGGCCGGCGATGGGAAAATCCCCCATGATGACGGGCTTGTCGGTGATGCCGTAGTCCTTGGGCGACTGGTTGTATGGCCAGTACAGGTTGACCCGGTCGTTGATATGAAAGGTGTAGAAATCGACGTCGGTGTCTCGCCAGGACCGCGCCCACTTCATCGACGCCGAGCCGATCGTGACGAGCGCCGTGCTCTCCGCGCGCAGCGCCCGGATGGCCTCGCCGAGGAACGCCGCCATCTGCGCGTGCTCGATCGGATCCACCTGGGCGTCGGGCTCGTAGCGAGGGCCGTCGTCCGGGCTCGCTCCGGTCATGGCCAGCTCGGGCTCGTTGATCACGTCCCACGCGACCATCCGGTGCCGGTGAGGGCTCTGCGCCACGGCCCTGGCGATCGGCCGGACGACCTTGTCTATCAGCTTCGCGCGCCGCTTTGCGTCCTTCACGAGGGGGGTGATACCGACGGTCTTCACGTCGGCGTCGATCCGCGTCGGGTGGAAGTTGTCGAAGGAGAACAGGCAGAACACCAGGTTGACGTCCGCCTGCTCGGCGAGCTCGAGCGCCTTCTGGACGTCGCGCCGCGTCGTGCCCCCGAGGCCGGTCGGGTTCTCGCTCGTGTCGAAGGCGACGCTCTCGCCCCGGATCTCCGGCAGCATCCACCACCGCACGACGCTCGCCCCGTGAGCGCGGATGTCGGCGAGGTTCTTCGCGTGCGTCTCCGCCTCGGCCTCGACGCCGCGCTTGTCCCACGCGGCGATGCCGCCGAAGTCGCCGGCGAAGTTGTGCCACGCATAGTTCATTCCGAACATGAAGCGCTTCTTGCAGCCGATCGTGATACCAGCGCTCTCAGCGGGGCACTCGTCGACACACTCCATGCTGTCGAGCGGCGCGCCTCCCTGTCCTCCGTGGCCACCCTCGGAGGAAGCGCCCTCGCCGCCTCCACCGCCGGCGCCGCCACCGCCCTTGCCGGCCGCCCCGCCGGCAGGCGTGCTCTCGCCGGTGCAGGCGACGAGGACCAGCGCGGCTGTTGCGATGAGCGCGCGGAGACCCGGTGGGCAACGGAGTGTGTTCATAAGGACAGCGGGGTGATCGTACGCGTGCTGTCACGCGAACGCCATCCTCGGGTGGCGGCGCGGGCGGCGAGCGGGCTGCGCGATGCGGGCAGGCCGGGCGGCGCAATGCGGGCAGGCTGGACGGCGGGCGAGGCGGGGCGGCGCCGGCGGGGTTCCCCTTGAAACCTGCTTCCCCGCCCGGCTATGGGAGTGGCTCGGGCGCCGCTCGGGCCCCGAACGCCCCGCTTGCGGGAGGAGAACCACCGATCATGAAAGCGCGCGCAGCCGTGGCCCACAAGGCCGGCGAGAAGCTGACGGTCGAGGACGTCCAGGTGGAGGGCCCTCGCGAGGGCGAGGTCCTCATCGAGATCAAGGCGACGGGCGTCTGTCACACCGACGCTTACACGCTCTCAGGAAAGGATCCGGAGGGGCTCTTCCCCGCGATCCTCGGCCATGAGGGCGCGGGCGTCGTCGTCGACGTCGGGCCGTCCGTGAAGAGCCTCAAGAAAGGCGATCACGTGATTCCCCTCTACACGCCCGAGTGCCGGCAGTGCTCTTATTGCACGAGCGGAAAAACCAACCTCTGCCAGGCCATCCGCGCCACGCAGGGGCGCGGGCTCATGCCGGACGGGACGAGCCGCTTCTCGATCGGCAAGGAGCGGATTCACCATTACATGGGCACGTCGACCTTCTCGAGCTTCACCGTCCTGCCCGAGATCGCCGTCGCCAAGATCCGCGAGGACGCGCCGTTCGACAAGGTCTGTTATATCGGCTGCGGCGTGACGACGGGTATCGGCGCCGTCATCAACACCGCGCAGGTGAGGCCCGGCGACAACGTCGTTGTCTTCGGCCTCGGCGGCATCGGGCTGAACGTGATCCAGGGCGCCCGGATGGCCGGCGCCGACATCATCGTCGGCGTCGACATCAACCCGAAGCGCCGCGAGCTGGCCGAGAGGTTCGGCATGACCCACTTCGTCAACCCGAGCGAGGTGGCGGGGGATCTCGTGCCCTACCTCGTCGATCTGACCCGGGGCGGCGCCGATTTCAGCTTCGAGTGCATCGGCAACGTCAAGGTGATGCGCCAGGCGCTCGAGTGCTGCCACAAGGGCTGGGGGACGAGCATCATCATCGGCGTCGCCGGGGCCGGCGAGGAGATCGCCACGCGCCCCTTCCAGCTCGTCACCGGGCGCGTCTGGAAGGGCACCGCGTTCGGCGGCGCCAAGGGGCGCACCGACGTTCCCAAGATCGTCGACTGGTACATGGAGGGCAAGATCAAGATCGACGAGCTGATCACCCACACGATGCCGCTCGACGACATCAACCACTCCTTCGACCTCATGCACGAAGGCGAGTCGATCCGCAGCGTCGTGCTCTTCTCCTGAAGCGGCGCCGGGCTCGACGCCGGCCGCCTCGCGCGTGACCGCAGGGGCGGACGAGCGCACTTGGCCGCTCGGCGCGCGGGCATCACGCGCCGAGCGCGGCGCGTGATGCCCGCGCGCCATGCCCGCGCGACAGCCTGCTCTCCGGGGCGCATGTCGGTGCCCTCTCGGTGCCCTATCGGCGGCGACGGGTGCTGCAAAAATGCTGACCCCTGTGACATCATTCGCCGCCATGGTCCATGTCACCTCCCTGGCGGGGCTGCCCGCCAACGCCCTCGCGGAGTCGAACGCGGCGATCGCGGCGTGTGATGCTGTCGTCCTCGTCGCGCCGTCGCCCATCGCGAAGTACGCGGGGGGGCTCGGGTCCGCCGTGGGCGCGGTGGTCGAGGCTGCGGCGCGCGTCGACTCCGCGCTCGAGGGCAAGAGTGCTCCGCTCGTCCTGCCGGCGCCGGGGGTGCCTGGCGGGCGCCTGGTGCTCGCGCCGATGGGGCCGCTCTCGGAGGACGTCGATGACGTCCGCTCCGTCGCGGAGGCCGCGGCGGCCGGCTTCGCGCGGGCGGTGGACGCGGGGGCGAGCCGGCCGCTGCTCGTCGTGCGCGCTCCGGTGGGCGCCGCGCCGCGGTTCGCGCGGGCCGTCGAGGTGGGCGCGCTCGCCGCGCTCGGGAGCCAGTGGACGCCGCTCGAGGCGCGGGAGGCGGAGATGGCCCCGCGCTCGGCCGAGTCGCTCGCGGTGCTCGGGCTGTCGGAGGCGCGCGCCCGCGAGATCGCGGCCGTCGAGGTCGGTCGGGCGCTCTGCCGCGACATCACGGGCACCGAGCCGGAGCGGATGGCGCCCCGCCGCGTCGCCGAGATGTGCGAGGCGGCGTTCGCCAGGACGGGCGTGCTCGTCAAGATCGAGCGCAACGTCGATGACTATCCGCTCATCAGCGCGGTATCGCGCGCGTCGCGGGTCGTCGAGCGGCACCGGCCGTGCGTCGTGCGGCTCGACTACAGGCCTCGCGGGGAGATCCGGCGAACGGTGCTGCTCGCGGGCAAGGGCGTCACCTACGACACGGGCGGCGTCGACCTGAAGACCGACGGGCACATGGCCGGCATGTCCCGGGACAAGGGCGGCGCCGGCGCGGTCGCCGGCCTCGTGCGCGCGGCCGCGGCGCTCGGCCTGGAGGGCGTGCGCATCGTGGGGCTCCTCGGGCTCGTGCGCAACAGCATCGGCGAGGAGTCCTATGTGAGCGACGAGATCATCCGCAGCCGCGCCGGCGTGCGCGTCCGGATCGGCAACACCGACGCCGAGGGCCGCCTCATCCTGGCTGACCTGCTCGCGCTCGGGCGGGAGCTCGCCATGAGCGGCGCGGCGGACCCTATCGTGTTCTCTGTCGCGACGCTGACCGGGCACGTCTACCGCGCCCACGGGCCTTACACCGGCGCGATCGGCAACTCCGCCGCGCGGGCGGAGCTCGACAGGCTCGACGTCCTCGCGGAGCGCTGGGGCGAGCCGATGGAGCGCGTCCGACCGCGGCGCGAGGACTACGCGTTCGTGGCGCCCCGGTCGAGCGCCGAGGACGTGGTCTCCTCGAACCGCCTCGCCTCGGTGAACACGCCGCGCGGGCACCAGTTCCCCTTCGCGTTCCTCGACATCGCCTCGGGGCTCAAGGGGGGGGCGCTGCCGTTCATCCACCTCGACATCGGCGGCGTCGGGGTCGAGTCGGCGGACTGGCAGTTCGGCCGCCCGACGGGCATCCCCATTCCGAGTCTGACAGCTTACCTCTCTGGCGAATCCTGACCGATAGGGGCGCGAAGGGGGAGACAGGGGGCCTTCCGAGCTCTCGTGGAGAATCGGGAAGGAGCCCGTGTTTTCCGCGCTCGATGGGCCGGTGATCCGTTCTTGGTGGCCGGGGTGGGGGGGCGGCCCGAGCGGATGTGTTGCGCGGTATCATCGGGGCGATGGGGGCGGCCGGCACGTCGCTGGCAAGCTGGGCCGTCATGCGGAGAACTCGCTCGACAACGACCGGCCATCGCGCACCGATCCCGCGCGCGCTCGCCGGGGGACTCGCCCTCGTGGCCACCGCGTGCAGCACGGGGGAACGGGGGATCAACCTGGATGTACCGCGCCTGCCGGCGCAGCGCGACAGAGGCGATGTCCTGCCGGCTGTCACGAGCGACGGCGAGCAGGCCGAGCGCGCGCAGCCGGCGCCGGATACGACCGGGATCACGAGCATGGAAGTCCCGATCGGAAGCACCGGATTGGCGCGTGGACGGTCGACGGTGGTCGTGAAGGGCTCGCTGGAGCGCGTGCGCGCCGCGGTGCTCTCGTTCGAGCGTTATCCGGAGTTCATGCCGCACTACAAGAAGTGCCGCCTGCTCGGGCGCACGCCCGCGGGCGGGTGGGATCTCTACATGGAGGTCTCGGCCCTTTCGGGCGCGGTCACGATGTGGGCGCGCATCGAGATCCAGAAGCCGGTCGTCGAGGATGGCGTCGAGACGTACTCGTCCCGCTTCATCTCCGGCAATGTGCAAGATCTCCAGGCCATCTGGCGGCTAGAGAAGATCGACGCCCAGTCGGCGCGCCTGTCCCTCGAGGTGTTCCTCCGGCCGAAGCTGCCGCTTCCGAAGAGCCTCCTCAACGCGGAGAACCTGGACGGCTCGGCGCGCGCCGTTGCAGCCATCCGGACGCGCGTCGAGCAGGCGCAGGACGGGAATCGCTGACGCGCGCCGGAGCGAGGCGGCGAGGCCGGCGTCACCCGCCCGAGGCGAGCCTCCGGACGGGGTTGGGCACGTCGAGCCGCGCCGCCGTGGCGCCGTAGACGACCCGCTCGGTGCCGGGGGTGCCCAGGAACTCGTAGGGAAAGCCGAGCGGCACCCGGCTCGCCGCGTCGAGCCTCTCGAGGGCCGCGGCGGGCAAGACGACATCGAGGCAGCCCAGGCAGTCCTGCATCTGCTCGGGCTTCCGGGCGCCGATGATGGGGATCACCTGCGCCGGGCGCGACCTGAGCCACGCGAGGGCCACCTGCGCCGAGGAGCAGCCGAGCTCCTCGGCCACCGCGTCGACCGCGCGCGCGACGCGCAGGCCCCGCTCGTCCAGGCGCCCCTGGTTCATCGCCGCGCGCGCGGCGTCGTTGCCGCCACCCCGCGTGTACTTGCCCGTCAGCACGCCGCCGGCCATGGGCGCCCACGCGAGCACGCCCAGGCCGAGCCGGGACGCCATCGGGACGAGCTCCCGCTCCACCGTGCGCTCGATCAGGCTGTACTCGATCTCGATGCCGACGAACTGCGACCAGCCCCGGAGCTCGGCGATCGCGTTCGCCCGGGAGACGACCCACGCAGGCGCGTCGGACATGCCGACATAGAGCACCTTGCCCGCGCGCACCACGTCGTCGAGCGCGCGCATGAGCTCGGCCTCCGGCGTCGTCCAGTCCCACGCATGGACCCAGAGCAGATCGATGTAGTCCGTCCCCAGGCGCTTGAGGCTCGCCTCGACGGACTGGACAAGGTTCTTCCTGCCGTTGCCGCTCGCGCTCGGATCGGCGTCGTTCATGGAGAGCGAGTACTTCGTCGCGATGACCCACGCGCCGCGGTCGCCGCGGACGAGCTCCCCGACGATCCGCTCGGCGCTGCCGTTCGTGTACTTGTTGGCGGTGTCGATGAAGTTGCCGCCGCGGGCGCGGTACGCCTCGAGGATGCCGCGGCACGCCTCGGCCGAGGCGCCGAAGCCCCAGTCCTCGCCGAAGGTCATGGTGCCAAGGCTGATCTCCGAGACCTTGAGCCCGCTGCCGCCGAGCAGCTTGTAACGCATCTCCATGGTCGTCCTCCTCGGGCGCAGTCGTCGCCCGGCGACGGGCATCCTAGGGCGGGCGGGAAGGGCGCTATAGAACGCCGCTGCGCTCCCTGGAACCGGGCTGCTGCGTTGACCGGCCCCGCGCCGCGGGCGCATGCTGGGGCCGGCTCTCCGATGATCTCCCGCGCCTCTCGCGTCTCCCGCAGCGCCATCCCGTTCGTCCGCGCCGGCACCCGCGAGCCCATCGAGGCGCTCCGGCAGGCGGAGATCCGCGCGTCGAGCCGCTCGCTGCGCTGGACCGGTATGGTGGCCGAGCTCGGCGTGAACCCGTCCTGGGAGACAGACCACCTCGCCGTCGCAGGCCATTACATCGCCATCAACCTCGCGGACGCGCCGCTGCGCTTCGAGCGAAAGGGCCAGCGCGGCTTCGAGCGCGTGGAGATGCCGCCCGGCAGCCTCTGGCTCCAGCCCGCGGAGGTGCCTTTCTCCCATCGCGTGAGCGAGCCCACGATCTATGGCGCGCTCGTGCTCGACCCCGCGCGGCTCGCGCGGCTCGCGGGGGTGCGGGAGCTGCTGATCGAGCCCTGCGTGGGGCTCGTGGACGCCCAGATCGAGCATGTGCTCCGCGCGCTCTTGGTCGAGGTCTCGCGCGGCGGCGCCACGGGCGCGCTCTTCGCGGACGCGATGCTCTCCGGGCTCGCGGCGCGCCTCGGCGCCCGCCATGCGGCGCGGGCGGAGCGGCCGGCCCGGGGCGGTCTCTCCCCCGCGACGCTGCGGCGCTTGCTCGACTTCATCGAGGCGCACCTCGGCGACGATTTCGGGCTGGAGGCGCTCTCCGGCGTGGCCGGGCTGAGCCCAGCGCACATGGCGCGGGAGTTCAAGCGAGCGCTGGGGGAGCCGCCGCTCGCCTACGTGACGCGGCGGCGGCTCGATCGCGCGCGCGAGGCGCTGCTCGCCGGCGACCGCCCGATCGGGGAGCTCGCGCGCGCGCTCGGCTTCGCCGACCAGAGCCACCTGACACGGCTCTTCAAGCGGCGGTTCGGGATCACCCCCGGCGCGCTCGCCCGCACCCGGTGATCGCCGCCCGGCGGCGCGAGGCGCTCGCGGCCCTCAGGGCAGCCGGGTGCTGAGGTTGGCTATCCCGTCCGGAGGGCCGTCGAGGGGAGGGGAGCCGAGCGTCCATTTGCGGACCGGCGTGCCCGGCGGCAGCCCGACGTAGTTGTGGCGATGTCGGGACCCGTTGAGGTGCGCCCGGTTGCCGGTGAAGGCGCTGAGCCCCGCGGGATCCTCGTTCTGGATGCCGTAAAGCGTGTTCCTCGACAGCGTGTTTCCCTCGACCAGCGCGCGCGCGCAGGCCCTCAGCCAGATCCCTTTGCCGTCGTTGTTCGCGGACTGGCAGCCGATGATCCTCGCGTCGCTCTGCCTCTCGAGCAGGAACCCCGCGCCCTTCTGCGGGTCGCCCCGCGACGGACCGGCGTCGACGGGCGGGGCCGGCGGCTGCACGAACAGGGGCGCACGGTGGACCGTGTTGCCGTCGGCGATGCAGTCGACGAACGCGTTGCCCTCGCCGCCCACGAGGCCCCCCTGCGGATCCGCGAGCGGCGTCGAGGCGATGAACCCGGCCGCGAGCCCGTCGTCCTCGGCGGTCCCGCTCGCGTTCCTGTTCCCCACGGCCACGCAGCGCCTCAGCACCACGTGGCGGGTCGAGTGGAGCGCGAAGCCGCCGGCGGGCGCGTTCGCGCTCGCGCCGTGGTTGCCGATCGCGCGGCACCCCTCGAGCAGCCCGCGGTACACCGCCCTGCCGAGGCGAAAGCCGAGCGCGGAGAAGTCCTTGACCGCATCGGCGGAGGCGGCCGGGTTCGCGTTGTAGTTCCCGTCCGCCTCGCACTCGACCATCTCCAGGTTGCTCGTCGTCGAGATGTTGAACCCGCACGCGCGGTTCCCGGTGAGCGTGAAGTTCCGGTTCGCCCTGCAGCGCAGGAATTTGTAGTTCTCTCCCCACGCGAAGAAGCCGGCCGGCTCTCCGCCCGACGTGTTGTCGTGCGCCTCGCAGTCCTCCACGAGCACGTTGCGGCAGATGACGAAGTCGGCGCCGACGACGTTGAACTGCACGCCGCTCGGCTGGGCGCTGGTGTTCGCCGTGCGGTTGAACACGCACTGCTTGACCTGCACGTCGTCGCAGAACAGGACGAGCGCGCCCAGCGTCACGGCGAAGTCGAGCCGGCTCGTGTTCTCCGAGCACACGCAGTTGATCATCCGGATGCCTTCGGCGAAGGCGACGCCGCCGGCCGCGTCCCGGGCGCCCATCACGAAGATCCCGCCGTTGCGGCACAGGAAGCCCGTGTCGATCACGCCGTCGCCGCCGCACCGCCGGACCGACAGATCGAGCAGATCCAGCTGGCTGCACGCCCTGGCGGCGATCCCCACCCCCTGGATCCCGAGCACGCTGCCGTTCCTGATGACGAGCCGCGTCCTCCCCTCGGCGAACACGCCCACGTTCCCGGAGACGACCTCGCCTCGGCAAGGCCTCGCGCCCGGGTCGGGGGCGACGACGGACGCCGGAGGGTCGATCTGCCGCAGCGTCCTGCCGCCCAGGTCGAGCGTGACATCGTCGCTCGCGATCGTGATGGCCCGCGCGCTCGCGTCCTGCGCCACCCAGTCGACGTCTTCCACGAGGGTGTACACGCCGGGCGCCGTGATGACGAAGGGGATGCGGCGCTCCGGGTCCGGTCCGCCGTTGATGTCCTGCGCCGTGATCGGCGTCGCGGGGAGGCGCGCGCTGGCGCCGGGGAGCTCGCTCATGGTCCTCGGGCGGGAGTCTACGCCGTTCAGCCCGCTCCGCGCCGCGCCGGCGAGCGCGCGCCTCACTGGATCGGCACCGCGCGCAGCGACTCGGCGAGCTTCGCGTAGAGCGAGCTCCGCGGGTCGTCGCGCCGGTAGATGAGCCGGAAATGATCGCGCGCGAGGGGCGCGGACGGCAGGAGCCGCTTCAGCTTGCCGCCGCGGAGCTCGGCGGCGACCATGTGGCGCGGCAGCACGGCGACGCCCTCGCCGGCGAGCACCAGCGCCTTGATGGCGGCGCCGAGCCCCACCCAGCGGTGCCGCGCGAACGCGAAGCAGCCGGCGCCGCCCGCCTGATCGGCGAGGTACCGGAACAGCGGCATGGTCGGGTCGATGTCGAGCAGGCAGTGCCGCGACGCGTGCTCCGGGCGGGCGAACGCTTCGCGCCGGAGCAGCTTGGGGGAGGCCACGAACGCGTAGCGCTCCTCGTGCAGCGTCTCCGCCGCCAGGCTCGTGGCGCACCAGCGCGCGCTGGTGACGACGCAATCGACGCTGCGGTCGTAGAGGCGCTTCAGCAGGTCGTCGGAGGCGCCGAAATAGAGGTGGAGCGTCAGCTCGGGGCGCCGCCGCGTCAGCGCGCCGAGCTGGGGGACGATCCACGACATCCCGAGCTCGAACCGCGTGCCGAGCGTCAGCTCGACCGGAGCGGGCGCGGGGCCCATCGCGCTGCGGAGGCAGTCCTCGGCGAGCGCCAGGCACTGGCGGGCGCGCGGCAGCAAGGCGAGCCCGCGCGGCGTCAGCTGCACCCGGCGCGTGGTGCGCTCGAACAGCGCCGCGCCGACCTGCTCCTCGATCTGCCGGATGCGCTGGCCGAACGCGGCGGGGCTGAGCGCGACGGCGCGCGCCGCGGTCCGGAAGTTCAGCGTCCGCGCCGCGGCCTCGAAGCAGGCGAGGTTCTCCAAGGAAGGGAGCAGCATCGCGGCATCGTATCGATTTGCGCAACAATCCCGGTCATGAAATACGGGATCATGAAATACGGGATCTCGCCGGCCACGGCGCGCGTGATCCGGAGGGCTCGGGTGGCCCGGACCCCGGGGGTTACCGTGGATCCTCGACGGGCGCGGTCTCGAGCGGGACGGTGCCGCCGTTCGCGACCCACTTGAAGCCGTCGACGAGCGCTGTCGAGTCGACCCTTTCGTCGCCGGTGTCGAAGATCATGAACCGCAGCTTGAGCTCCTCGCCGCCGGTCACCGGGGCCCGCGTGCGCAGCCAGCCGGTCGCGCCGGCGTTGTTCCAGAGCCCGAAGCCGGTGCCCTCGAGCTCGTCCGTCCCGAGCGGGCAATCCTCGCAGACATCGAAGAAGCTGAGTTTGACGCTGACAGGGTTGCCAAGGCGATCGAACGAGAGATTGCCGTTGAGCGACCCTGGCGGGGCCGGCGTCGCCAGGGCGATGAACTGGTCATTGAAGCAGTGTTCTTCTCCGATGAACTCGGGGTATTCGAAGGTGTAGAACTTGAACGCGAACTCGTAGCCTGTCGCGTTCGTCGGCGCGCGGATGACGAGCTCGAGCGCGATGTCGTCGTGGATGTTCGCCGAGGGAGCGCACTCGGGGGGGCCTTGCGGGAAGCCGGGCGGCGCGTCGCCCGGCCCGTAGTTCTCGCAGCTATCCGCGTTGCACGCGCCCGGCCACCCCGCGATCCGGGCGCGACCCGAGGACAGGACGAGCAGGCGTGTCCCGCCCTGCGGGCGCACGTTGGGGCCGAAGGAATCGAGCACGCCCACCGCGGGCGAGGGCGCCGCGGGTGAGCCGTCGCCGCGCACGTACTGCGCGCTCAGCACGCCCCACTTCCTGTCGCCGGGCGACGCCTTGGCGCAGAGGTCGATCGCGTGGGCCCCGTGGATGGCGTCGAAGTCGGCAGGAGCGATGTTCCTGTCGCAGGCCGGCGGCGCGTCGTCGATCACGCCGTCGCAGTCCTCGTCGGCCGGCTCGGGCACCGCGCCGCTCGGGTCGGGCTCCGTGATCACGACCTCGACGGCGCCTGGGTTGACGTTCGTGTCGCCGTCGTTGCAGTCGCCGTCCTCGATGGTGAACCCATCACCGTCCTCGTCGGGCGACGGGCCCTCCTCCGCCGGCGCGCCGCCGCCGAAATCAGCCCAGGAGCCCGTCGACTCCGCGCGTCCGCCGGCGCCCGCCTCCGCCGTCGTGGCGCTGGTCGCGCCCCCGCCGCCGCCCTCGCCAGGCGCCTGCTGCCGGTCGCGCGCCGTCGCGGAGCACGCGCCCGAGGCCCAGAGCGCCGCCCCGACGCTCGCGCAGAGACCCAAGTAGACGAAGCGCCCGCCTCTCATGGTGCATCCACCTCGATGGTTGGTCCGGATCGCCGGAGCGCCGCGTTCCCGGCGACCCACGGCAACATGCGAGCACATCACGGCCTGGGCTCGCTGTCTTCTGTTCGCTGCCGCGGCGGCGCGGGGTCGTCGGGCGGCGCGCCTCGCGCCTGTTCCCCTCGCTCCCCTCGCTCCCCTCGCTTCAGGAGCCGCGCGGCCCACAGCGAGAGCGCGAGCAGCCCGACGGCCAGCGCGCCCCCGATCGGCGCCCGGTGCCGCTCGGTGAACGGCAGGTCGCGCGCGACCGGGGCGGCGCCGAGCTCCGGGTTTGCCGCTGCGGCGCCGAGCCTCACGGCGGGGGGACGCTCGCGCGCGGCGGGGTCGAGCAGGTCGGCCAGATCGTAGCTCGGGCGCTTGCCGAGCGCGTCGCCGACGTAGAGCCAGTGCGGGCCCGGCCGCGCGGCGCGGAGCACGATCTCGCGCGCCCGCACCTCGCCTTGCGCGCCCGAGAGGGAGAGCGGCGCCGAGTCGCCGTCGTGGATCGTGAGCCGGAGGAAGCGCTTCCGGGTCGGGCTCAGCGGGATCCGTGTCGACGCGAGCGAGGGCCCTGACTCGCCGTGCGGACGGATGCGGTGGATCAGGCCGCTCCCTACGGCCGGCCAGACCGCGCGGTACGTGGTCGAGGCGACGTCGACGCGGCGGCTGAACTCCGGCGTGGCGACGTCGAGGAGGACGGCCTCCAGCGGCACACCGTCGGCGCCTGCGTCGAGCGTGACGAGCGTCGTCTTCGCCTCGCTGTCCCGCTGCGTCTCGACGATCGCGAGCGGCAGCAGCGCGGGGGACTCGGTGGGGGCCTGCGGCTCGCACGAGACGCCGCCGCCCGTGATCCGGACGTCCGCGGCCGCGTCGCGCGCCGGGGCACCCTCGGGGACAAGGCGGATCCGGACCAGGGCGGCGCGCGAGAGGGGATAGCGGACCGACAGGTGCTCGACCGTCTCCGAGCCCCGGGGGATGCGGTACACGTAGGCGCCGCGCGCGACCTCGCTGAGCGCCCTCGGATCCGCGCCGGTCTCGACCCGCGCCTCGCGGAGGAAGCCGCCGCCGGTGACGCTGAGCTCGACGCGGCAGTGGCGCGTGCCGGGCGCGTCGAGCGCCCAGGTCGCGTGCGCCACGCCGGCGGCGTCGACCCCGGGATCGAGCATCGTGGCCGCGATCCGCCCGGGAGAGTGCGCGGCGCCCGGCTCGCGGATCACGTAGGGCACCTCGGCGCCGTCGGGGCCTGCGATGCGGACGTCGGCGAGCAGCTCTTCCGCGCGGCTCTCGCGGTAGAGGTCGAGATCGACGTCGACGCGGTGGTCGCCGGCGGCGTCCACGCCCTCGATGGGCCGGACGAGCGCGTGCCTCTCGGTCGGGGGCGCCGCCCCGGTCTGCGCCTCGGCGGGCCGCGCGAGGCCCATCGCCGCGAGCAGCGCGAGCGGCCCGGCCGCGCCCCGCGATCCGGCGCGCAGGAGCGTCACGAGGCGCCGGCCGAACCGCGCGTAGAGGAACCCTCCGCCGACGAGCAGCGCCCCGACGCCCGTGAAGAGGGCGATCTGGTAGATGCGCTCGACGTGCCAGACGTCCCAGGTCACGAGCTTCGCGATGGTGACGGCGAACAGGGCGAGCCCGGCGTAGCGATGGAAGGCGTCGCGCGCCGCGAACCCCGCGGTGAGCAGCGCGATCGCCGCGAGGGCGAGCACGAGCGTCGTCGCCATCGCGAGGCTGCCTTGCTGGCCCTCGAGGGCGGCGCGGTGCTGCACGGTGAGCTCGGCGAACTCGGCCGCGTCGAGCGGGGCAGGGGGGGCGGCAGGGAGCGCGGCGATCGCGCTCCGCACCTCGATGACGACGGTCGTGATGAGCAGGGCGTACCCTGCGCCCAGCGCCGCGACCGCGGCGCCGCGCAGCTCGGCGCGCGCGGCGTCCGGGGGGCGGGCGAACGCCGCGCGCGACAGCAGCCGCCCCGCTGCGAGCAGGGCGGCGCTCACGCCCGCGAACGCATAGGTCCTCGCGTTCAGCAGGACGGGAACCGCCATCGCCCCATCGCGGCCGTGCGTCGCGAACCAGGCTGTGACGAGCGCCTCGGCCTCGGCCCGATCGACGACGAGCGCCCGCGCGAGGGCGGCGGCGAAGAGCAGCAGGGTGACGGCGAGCCAGGCGCGCTCGCCGGTGCGCGCCGCGATCGCGGCCGCCACGGCCGCGAGGATGCTCCAGACCACGGTGACCGTCGCGCCGCCGAGCCCGAACGCGACGGCCGCGGCGAACAGGGCGAGCGCCTGTCCGAGGAGCAGGGCGATGCGATCGGCGGGGGGCGCGGCGCCGGCGCGGGTCACGCCGGCGCGCAGGAGCGCGGCGCCGAGCGCCAGGTCCAGGGCGCCGGCGCCCGCGGTGAGCAGCGCGCGGAGCGTCGGCGTGTCCTCCGGCGTGGCGCCGAGCGCGGCCGCGACGAACCCGAGCGTCGCCACGCACGCGGCGAGCGCGTCGGACCACGAGAGCGCCGGCGCGCCGGGCTCGCGCGGGCGCCGCGCCGAGGCGCCCGCGGCGCCGAGGAACACCAGCATGACGAGCGCCGAGGCGCCGAGGAAGCCTGCGTTGACGGCGTCGATGGCGTCGACGGCACCGGCGGCCGCCGAGGCGCCCGCGTCCGCCGGCGCGATCGCGAAACGCGCGGCCGCCGCGAGCGCGCCTGCCGAGACGATCGCCGCAGTGAGAAGCAGGCCGGGGAGCGCGGCGCGCGCGGCCGTCCACGCCGCGAGGGCGGCCGCGCCCGCGAGCGCGAGCGCGAAGAGCGCCGCATCGGCCTCGATCAGCAGCATGCCCGCGGTGCAGGCGAAGAGCGCCGCGCCGGCGGAGCACGCGATGGCGGTCTTCCGATCGAGCTGGCGCGCGAGCCCGGCGCCGCGGAGCCACCCCGCGAGGTAGACGAGCGTCCAGGCCGCGACGAGCGCGACGAGCGTCGTCCGGTGCGCGGCAGGCGCGTCCGAAAACGTCGCGGCGAAGGCGAGGAAGGCGGCGCCCATCGGCGCCAGCAGCCAGGCGCCCTCCTCCGGCGCGCGCAGGGCGACCAGCGCCGCGAGCGCGAGCGCGATGGCGGCGGCCGTGAGCGCGCGCGGCGCGTCGAAGAGCAGCGCGGTCGCGCCCGCGTGGGCGAGCACGAGCGCGGCGATGCTGGTCGCCGTGGCGTCCGCGCGCGCCGCGACGCGGAGGACGCCGGTCGCTGCCGCGCCGGCCGGCGCGGCGCTTCGATCGGGGCTCGAGGCGGGCGCGCGGCGCAGCCACAGCGCGCGCAGGATGCCCTGCGCCGCGGCGAGCGCGACGAACGCGAGGGGCGCCGCGCGCGCGGCGAGCGGGAAGTAGGGCCCCGGGAGCGCCTGCGCGGGCGAGTCGAGCCAGGGCGCCGCGTCCGGGTCTCCGCTGGCCGGGGCGGCGCTGGCGTCGAAGTGCGTGGCGTACCAGCCCCAGAACAGCGCCGTATGGCCTGCGATCGCGAGCCACGGCGCGACGCGGAAGCCGAGCCTCGCTGCGACGGCGTGGGCGACGCTCGTCATGAGCAGGAGGTAGCCGAACAGGACGAGCGGCCGGTCCTGCCCCGTCGACAGCACGACGGGGTTGAGGAAGCCGGCGACGAGGCTGAGGACCAGGATGGCCTCGCCGCGGTGGCGGAGCGCGAGGCCGGCGCCGAGCAGGAGGAGCACCGTGTCCGCCGCGAATGCCGCGGAGATCGGGACGATCTCGTACAGCGCGGCGCTCGCCCACACCGACGCGATCAGGACCGAGAGGCCGAGGCCGATGAGCGTGTGGACGAAGCGACGCTGCGCGCGCCCGCGGAGCACCTCGGCGATCGCGAGGAGCGCGACGCCGGTCGCGGCGCCGAGCGCGACGCGCCCGAACGGCCCGATCCAGGCGTTGTCCGAGGCATACTTGAAGAAGAAGAGCGCGCCGAGCAAGAAGGTGGTCGCGCCCGCGCGGGTGAGCCAGGTGAGGCCGAGCCGCTCCTCGATGGAGGGTCGCTCCGGGGCCTCGCGGTGCGCGGTCGAGCCGGCGCCGGACGCGCCGGCGTCGAGCGTCGCAGCGGGGCGAAGCGCGCGAGGCACGCGAGGCAACGGAGGAGCAGCGGGACCCGGGAACGCGACCGCGGGGGGCGCCGCGGCCTCCGCGGCGGCGAACGCCGTGGACGCGATCGCCGGGGGCGCGGTGGCGGGCGGATGCGCGATCTCGGGAGGCGCGCCGGCGGCCGCCGCGTCGAGCGCGGGCGGCGCGCCGGCGGTCGCCATGTCGAGCGCGGGCGGCGCGGCGGCGGTCGCCGCGTCGAGCGCGGGCGGTGCACCTGCGCCCTCGGCGTCGAGGCCGGGTTGCGCCGCCGCCGGGGGCGGGAACGCGCCCTGGGCAATCGGCTCTTGCTCCAGGCCGTGTGTGCTTCGCGGGCTCTCCGTCGCTGCGGTGAGCGCTGCGCGGCCGCGCTGTCCCGAGAGCTCGGCCACCCGGTGCTCCAGCGCGTGGATCCGCAGCAGCAGGTCCTCGTTGCGCCGGTTGGCCCGGACGGCGAACACGAAGGCGACGAGCGGGGCAACCAGGAGATAGGCGACGAGCGCGAGCCCGAAGAAGACGACGATTCCTGCCCCCATGCATGCTTCGTAGCATGGGGTGCGCATCGCAGGCGCCGCCCGTCCGCGCGATGATGCCTGTGCTGTTCACGCTGCTCGCGCCGACGGCCCCATCGGAAGGCGAGGACCTTTCGGCGCGCGCTGGGATTCGGGTAAGGTGCATCCGCATGAGGAACACACGCCTGCCTGATCGCCGCGCGCCGGGCGCCTGCTATCTTCCCCGTGTTCCCGGACGGCGGCGTTGCTCGGGGGGGGAGCGCGGCCATTCGGGAACAGTTCTTCAGTCCTCTCGACCTTCTGCGCCGGAGACCTCGCGATGGTGAAGCACCCGACCGTCTCTGCATGGCAGCGGGATCACGAGGAAGGTGGCTATACGGCCGAGTTGCATGGCTGGACCTTGCGGGTCCGCTGGATACCCGAGCGCCCGGGGGAGGTCCGCGGCTTCGTGTGGGAGGCCGTCGATCCCTCGGGGAACAAGGTCACCTCGCGCGAGATCCACGAGGAGATCGAGGTGGCGATGGCGTACGCCGAGGAGCGCGCGGCCCCCGATCCGGAGAAGCACGAGGGGAAGACCGTCGATTGAGCCGCGCGCCGCGCGCCGCGCGGCGCCGCCGGGCTCAGCCCGCCTTGTCTGCGGGCGCCGCCTTGCGGCCCCGCCTGGTCCCGTAGTTCCGGATCACGATCTCCCCCACGCGGCCTCTGGCGTCGCTCTTCGCGTTGATGCTCCGGAGCGCCGCGACGCGGTCGATCTTGAACCGCTTGTAGAGCGGCGGGATCTCCGGAACATCGGAGTTCGAGAGCATCACCTGGACGCCTCGCCCGTCGAGCTCCGCGAAGAGGGCCGCGAGGCGCTCCTGGTCGCGGAAGCCGAAGCCGCCCGCGCTGTAAGACGTGAAGTTCGCGGTCGACGAGACCGGCGAGTACGGCGGGTCCAGGTACACGAAGTCGCCTTCCTGGGCGTGGTCCAGCACGCGCTCGAAGTCGCGGACCTCGATCTCGACGCCCTGCAGCGCCGCCGAGCAGGCCCGCAGCTGGGGCGGGTTGCAGATGGCCGGCTTGACGTAGCGGCCGAAAGGCACGTTGAAGCGGCCGGCGCTGTTCACCCGGTAGAGCCCGTTGAACCCCGTCTTGTTCAGGAAGATGGTCCGCGCGGCGCGCTCGGGCAGCGAGAGCGAGGCGGGATCGACGTCGCGAACCTTGTAGTAGTGCGTCTCCTCGTAGGCGTGGCTGCCCAGCGCGGCGATCACCTCGTCGACCCGATCGCGCACCGCCCGGTAGCAGTCGATGAGCTCGGCGTTGACGTCCGTCAGCGTCGCGCGCTTCGGCTGCAGGCAGAAGAAGAGCGCGGCCCCCCCCATGAAGGGCTCGAAGTAGCGCCCGTAGGACGCGGGGAGGAGCGGCTGGAACTGTCGGAGCAGCTGGCCCTTGCCGCCCGCCCATTTGAGGAACGGGCGTGGCGTCACGGGCGCGTCGTCGTCGGCTTCGGTGACAAGGGCGGTGGTCATCGCGCAATACTGGACGCCAACCTACCAGGGCGCGCGATCGTCCTCAACCGCCGAAGGCACCGCGAGCGAGCGCGCTCGTCCGACGCGCCTCGCCGGTCCGCCCCCGACGCGCGGGTGCCCGGGGCCATGCGTCGCTCCAGGCTAGGTCGTTCTATGTCCACGCCACGGCCCAGCCGGGCGGCGATGTGCCTTGAGGACGATAGCGGATGTTGGCCTGATTCATCAGTGATTCCGATTGCTTGTAAGCATGCATGAGCACGCGTGTCCCCGCTGGCGCGCTGCCCGGATCATGGCATGTCGCCGCTTGCGCGATCGCCGAGCAGGGATAAGTTGAAGTCTCGACACGCGGGCTGAACAGCCGCTGGTGGAGCGGAGTTCTCCCGCATTCGCGCACCGCCGCGTCAGGCCATCTCGCCGGTGGACCTGCGCGGCGCGGCAGGGGCTCGCTCGGGCGCTGGGCGCGGGCGTCCCACGCCGGGTGGCGGCTCCTCGAGGGGCCGCCATTCGTGGCAGCCGCCGTTGCTTCTCGACAGGAGGGATGCCGCCATGATGCTTGCCTTCGACCTCGATCGCGACGACGCCCCGCAGCAGCGCGGCCCCGGTCCTGCGGACGGACCGGGTTGTTACGGTGAAGCCGCGGACTACCGTGCTCAGCGGATCCTGTACGCCGCCCGCGACTGGATCGGCGAGCAGGACGGCATCACCACCGACGGTCGCTCGCTGATCCTGCTGCACGCCCAGCGGACGTCGCCGGAGCGGCGCGAGGCGCTCGTGCGCTGCTTCGAGCGCGTGATCCTGCATGCCCCCCGGCCGGAGCTCGCCGCGCTCTCCGCGTCGCTGCGCCAGGCGGGGCTCTCCGTGGACGAGGACCTCTCGGTGATGGGCGCCCCGGCCGGCGAGGTGCGCGCCGCCGTGCAGGGGCTCAGCCGGTTTCGCACGTTCCCGCCGCGCCTGCGCCTGTCCAGGGTGTCGCCGGACGACGACGAGGCGTCGATCCGCGCGATCCAGGAGCTTCAGGCCGAGAGCGGCCACGCGCCGCTCCCGGGGTGGACCCTGCGCGGCGGCGAGGGGCGCTCCTTGACGCTCGCGCTGCGCGACGGCGCGGGGGCGCTGATCGGCTGCACCACCCTGTGCGTCGTGACGCGGCCACAGCCTGCCGAGATCGGCGGGCGCGAGGCGCTCGCCCAGCTCGGGCTGCTGGGCGCCCCCCCGCTCTGGATCTCCGACGTGGGCGAGGCGCCCTCGTGGACGGCCATGCCGATCTGCACCTGTCTGCGCGAGGACCACCGCGGGCGGGGGCTCGGGGCCCCCCTGCAGGCGGCGGCGCTCCGGGAAGGGCACGATCGCTTCGGGATCCGGTGGTTCTACGCGCTCGTCCGGGCCGGCGACGAGATCGCCAAGCGCATGAACGCGCGTTGCGGGCTCGCCCCGCACCGCGCCGAAGGGTTCCTCGTCGCGTCGGCGGTGCCCCCCGAGAAGCCCCGGTGGCCGGCGGACGGGCGCCGCGGCTCAGGCTGACGACAGCACGGGCGCGAGGAGAAGGCGCCGCCGTCCTAGCCGAGGAGCCACGGGGCCGGCGCCTCGCCCGCGAGGCGCCGGCGGATCGTGTCGAGCGCGCGCTCGAAGTAGCCGTCGCGCGCGACAACGAACTCGTCGAGCCGCACGTCGCGCGGCTCGACCTTCACGGCGCCCGCGGCGTCCGGCGGCCGCCGCACGAAGCCGCTCGCGCGGGGCACCTCGCCTCGGACGAGGCGCAGCGCCGCGCCGAGCGGGAGCGACAGCAGCGCGGTCACCTCGTTCGGATCGGGACGCAGTTCCTCGAGCGCGCGGCGGGTCGTCGCGAGCAGCACGTCCTGCAGCTCGCGATCGACGATGCCCGGCGCGTGATCGTCCTGGCTGCGGCGCGTGCCGAGCCGGACCACATCGTGCGGCGAGAGCGGCAGGCCGATCTCCTCCTCCGCCTCGCGCAGCGCCCCCGCGAGATCCTCTCCGGCGCGGTAGTGCCCCGACACGGCGACCTCGAGCGCACCGGGCCAGGTGTCCTTGTCGGGGCTGCGCTGCTGGAAGAGCACCCAGGGCTCCGCGGCGCTCTGGCCGCTGTCCGGCACCAGGCCATCGTCGGGCCCCCTCTCGAGGAGCACCCACACGTGAACGCTCCTGTGCCAGTCGCCGTCGCGGTGAACGAGCCTGCGCGCCTTGCGCACGCCGAGCGGCCGGCCGCCATCATCGAGGATGTCGAACAGCTCCTCTTCGTCCTGCGCCGCCATGCGCCAGAGGGTAGCGCAACGTGAACGGAGCAGGACGTCTTCGCTGTCCTGCGTGCTCGTCAGATGACGCTGTGCTTCGCGTCGTGCTCGACGCACGACATCCAATGGAAGCAGCAGGAAACGAGGCGGATGAGGTAGAAGTGGCGATCCCAGCGGGAATCGAACCCGCGTTACCGGCGTGAGAGGCCGATGTCCTAACCGCTAGACGATGGGACCTTGTTCTGTGGAGAAGACCGACAGCAGAGCTGAGCGGCCTGGCTGGGGGACAAGGATTCGAACCTTGATAGCAAGAGCCAGAATCTTGCGTCCTGCCGTTAGACGATCCCCCAAGGGGTCAGCGCCGTGTTTCAGCGCCACGGGCCGCGGAATCTACTCGGGCTGCCTGGATTGTCAAGCGACCAAAATCGGACCCGCCGAAGAAAAATGCTCGCCGCCAAAAATCGCCCACATTTCAGATGGTTCGCGCGCTTCGCGGGGTGAGCAGGGCCTCCCCCCTGCTCAATCCTTCGCCCAACCCGCTCCGCCCTCGTTGCACGCCTTCCCTCTGTCGCCGCGCAACTGTACGTCGCTGTTGCCATTGTCCGTTCATGTTGTAACTCTGCTCTCGGCGGGGGCTCGTCCCTGGGAGGCTCCATGATGTCGCGACCGTGCCCCTCGCCGTCGCTTCTCCAGACATCTCGGCTTCGGCGGTCTGAACTTTCGACCCCGGAAAAGTCGCGGCTCCCTGCTACGTGCCCTTGACGCGCCGGGTGACTGATTTACTTTCGGCCGCGGTTTAGCCACCGGCCTAGGAGAGTGCCAAGACACTGCGATGTCGGGCACTTAGCTCTCGTCGCGCGGGCGGATCGCCCCAGCGGGGGGGCGAACGGGACCTCCGGCGAGCCGATGGTCAGTCAACAAGCCGAGGACGAGGGAGCCAGCATGAAAATCAGGCCGCTGCAGGATCGGATTGTCGTCAAGCGCGTCGAGAGCGAGACGAAGACCAAGGGGGGCATCATCATCCCCGACGCCGCGAAGGAGAAGCCGATCGAGGGGCGCGTCGTTGCGGTGGGCAACGGCAAGGTCCTGAAGGACGGCAAGGTTCGCCCGCTCGATGTGAAGGTCGGGGACAAGGTGCTGTTCGGCAAGTACAGCGGCACCGAGGTGAAGCTCGACGGCGAGGAGCACGTGCTCATCCGCGAGGACGACGTGCTCGCCGTGACCGAGTCCGCCTCCTGAACCAGGTCTGAGGCAACCGAACGCAAGCGTTAGTACACGCGGCCGCGCGGCCGCGAGGGGATTGAGAGATGGCTGCGAAGCAGATCGTTTTTAGCCGCGGCGCCCGCGCCGCGATCCTCAAGGGCGTGAACACGCTCGCCGATGCGGTCAAGGTGACCCTCGGGCCGAAGGGGCGGAACGTCGTCATCGAGAAGAGCTGGGGCTCCCCGGTCGTGACGAAGGACGGGGTCACGGTCGCCAAGGAGGTCGAGCTCGCCGGCAAGCTCGAGAACATGGGCGCCCAGATGGTGCGCGAGGTCGCCTCGAAGACCAGCGACAAGGCGGGCGACGGCACGACGACGGCGACGGTGCTGGCGCAGGCGATCTTCGGCGAGGGCCTCAAGCTCGTCGAGGCCGGCCACAACCCGATGGATCTGAAGCGCGGCATCGACGCGGCGGTCGCGAAGGTCATCGAGGCCGTGCAGAAGGCCGCCAAGCCGACCAAGGACAAGGACCAGATCGCCCAGGTCGCCACGGTCAGCGCCAACGGCGACAAGGAGATCGGCCAGATCCTCGCCGACGCCATGGAGAAGGTCGGCAAGGAGGGCGTGATCACGGTCGAGGAGAACAAGCGCATGACGACGGAGCTCGAGACCGTCGACGGCATGCAGTTCGACCGCGGCTACCTCTCGCCCTACTTCGTGACCGACCCCGAGAAGATGACCGCGGTGCTCACGAACCCGCTCATCCTCGTGCACGAGAAGAAGATCTCGGCCATGGCCGACCTCCTGCCGCTGCTCGAGCAGGTGGTGAAGCAGGGGCGCGAGCTGCTCATCCTCTCCGAGGACATCGAGGGTGAGGCGCTCGCCACGCTCGTCGTGAACAAGCTGCGCGGCACGATCAAGGTCGCCGCCGTGAAGGCGCCCGGCTTCGGCGATCGCCGCAAGGACATGCTCAAGGACATAGCGATCCTCACGGGCGCGACGCCGTTCATGGAGGACCTCGGCCAGAAGCTCGAGAGCGCCACGGTGCGCGACCTCGGGACGGCCAAGCGGGTCGAGATCGACAAGGACAACACCGTCATCGTCGACGGCCAGGGCGACAAGACGGCCATCAAGGGCCGCATCGAGGCGATCCGCAAGCAGATCGCGGACACGGCGAGCGACTACGATCGCGAGAAGCTCCAGGAGCGGCTCGCGAAGCTCGCCGGCGGCGTCGCGGTGGTGAAGGTCGGCGCGGCGACCGAGGTCGAGATGAAGGAGAAGAAGGCGCGCGTCGAGGACGCGCTGCACGCGACCCGCGCGGCCGTCGAGGAAGGCATCGTGGTCGGCGGCGGCGTGGCCCTCTTCCGGGCGGCCGCCTCGCTGGAGTCGCTCAAGTTCAACGACGAGCGCGACGTCGGCGTGCGGCTCGTGCGCCGCGCCGTGGAGGCGCCGCTCCGCCAGATCGCCCAGAACGCGGGGGTCGACGGGACGGTGGTCGCGGAGAAGGTCCGGACGGGCGCGCCGACGTTCGGCTACAACGCCGCGACCGACTCGTACGAGGACCTGCTCGCCGGCGGCGTCATCGACCCCGCCAAGGTCGTGCGGCACGCGCTCTCCAACGCGGCCAGCGTCGCCGCGCTGATGCTCACGACCGAGGCCCTCGTCGCCGAGAAGCCCAAGAAGGAGAAGGCCGCGGGCGGCGGGGCTCCCGGCGGCATGGGCGGCATGGGGGGTATGGGCGGCATGGGGGGTATGGGCGGCATGGGCGGCATGGGCGACTTCGACATGGGTTGATCGCCTGTCCGCGCCGCTCTCGGGCTGCCGCCGCCTCCGCGCGGCGCCGGCCCGCTGAGCGCGCTGCCCCGACGAAGCGGGCCGAGGGGCCCTCCAAAGCATGCTGGCTTGGGGGGCCCCTCGCGTTTTGTGTTTTGTGAGCGCCAGCGCTCTTGCCCGGGTTTTTGACCCGCGGTCACGTGGGGCGCTAGACTCCCGGGCAATGTCGGAGTCGTCGTTCGCCCGCTATGGCCGCGAGTACGTGCCGGGCGACGTGCTCTTTCGTGAGGGTGACTCCGGCGACGTCATGTTCGTCATCCAGTCGGGCGCCGTGCGGATCACGAAGTCGGTCGCCGGCGAGGACAAGGTGCTCGCGGTGCTCGGGCCCGGCGAGTTCGTCGGCGAGATGGCGATCTTGAACGGCAAGCCCCGGAACGCGACGGCCACCGTGAGCGAGCCGTCCCGCTGCCTCGTGATCGACGCGCGGAAGCTCGAGGTCATGCTGCAGCGCGACGTCGAGATTGCGCTCCGTCTCCTCAAGAAGCTGGCGAAGCGGCTCGACGCGGCGAACTCGCTCGTCGAGATCCTCATGCACCGCGACCCGAAGGCGCGCGTGATGCTCGCGCTCGCGCGCCACGCCGAGGCCTTCGGAGCGGAGACGCCTGAAGGCATACGCGTCCGCTTGTCTCCCGAGGACATCGCGCGCGAGGTCGACGTCGAGCAAGAGACGGTGGACGAGGTGATGAAGCGGCTCCGCCGGCTGAAGCTCCTCTCGTACGGGCCGCCTGGACCCGCGGCGATCATGGTGACCGACATGCGCAGGTTCCGGGATTTCATCGAGTTCCTGGACATGCCGCAGAAGTTCGGCGGAGAGAGCTGAACCAGTGGAGCTGCGTGTCATCGGCTGCCACGGCGGGGAGACCCCCAGGCATCGCACGTGCGCGTTCGTCGTGGACGACGTCCTCGCGATCGACGCCGGCTCGCTGACCAGCGGGCTCGAGGTGAAGGACCAGGCGCGCATCGAGGCGTGCCTGGTGAGCCACGCGCACCTCGATCACATCCGCGACCTGGCCACGATCGCGGACAACCGTTGCCAGCTCGGGTGCCCGCCGCTCGTGATCGCGGGCACGCGCGAGACGCTGCGGACGCTCAAGAAGCACTTCTTCAACAACGTGCTCTGGCCCGATTTCGCGGTGATCCCGAGCGCCGGGCAGCCGACCATCCAGTACCTCGAGCTCAAGCCGGAGCGCCCCACGCCGGTCGCCGGTCGGCTCGTGCGCGCGGTCCACGTGACGCACACGATCGACGCGTCGGCGTTCGTGATCGAAGGGGACGGCGGCGCGATCGCGTACAGCGGCGACACCGGGCCCACGGAGCGGCTGTGGGAGGTGCTGAACCAGCAGCAGGACCTCCGCGCGCTGCTGATGGAAGTCAGCTTCCCCAACCGGGAGCAGCGCCTCGCCACCGTGAGCGGCCACCACACGCCGCAGACGCTCGCGCTCGAGCTCCAGAAGTTCCGCGCGCCGAGGGATCTGCCGACGATGCTCTACCACATCAAGCCGGTCTTCCAGGCCGAGGTGGAGCGGGAGTGCGCCGCGCTGAAGGGGCTGAACCTGGAGGTCCTTCAGCTCATGGATCACTTCGTCCTGTAGCCGACGCATCGCCGACGCATCGGGGCGGGGCGTCCGGGGGCGTCCGGAGCGTGGTGCGCGCGCGGGGGAGGGTGGCGCTCCGCGCGACGCGATCGTGGCGCCGAACTGCCCTGCCCGAGGGGGATCGCTCGCTGGTCCGAGCGAGATCGCACCGCGCAGGAGGTGAGGCCTGCGCGGCGGCGGTGTCGGGAGCTCGCGCGCGACGCGACGCGACCGCAGAACGGCGCGGCGCGGCGCGGCGCGGCGCGGCGGGCTAGCGGCTTTCCTGGGTGGGCTCGTCGTTGAAGGGGCGCTTGCCGTCGGGCACCTCTTCGACGCGGGCCAGGACGACCGTGATGTTGTCGGTGCCGCCGAAGTAGTTCGCCCGATCGATGAGCGCCGTGCACGCAGCGTCCAGCGAGCCGCTGGACATCACGAGCTCGAGGATCTGATCGTCGCTCACCAGCCCGGACAGGCCGTCCGAGCAGAGGAGGTACACGTCACCGTGCCGCGTCTCGTCCGTCACGAGATCGACGAGGACGTCCTCGCGGATGCCGAGCGCGCGCGTGATGACGTTGGCCGGCAGCTGCCTGACCTCCTCCTCGGTCATCCACGGCGCCATGTGCGCCGCGTCGCTGACGAGCGAGTGATCGCGGGTGAGCTGCGTGATCTGGCTGTCGCGCAGGCGATAGCAGCGGCTGTCCCCGACGTGACCCACCGTCACGTGCTCGGCGTCCTTGGAGAACATCGCCGCCACGATCGTCGTGCCCATGCCGAAGTCGGCGAGCGTCTTGAGCGAGCGATCGAAGATGCGCCGGTTCGCCAGCCTGAGGCCGGTGACGACGTAGTTCTCCTCCTCGGTCAGGTTCGGATCGGCAGGGAAGGGCCAGGTGGCGTCCCTCCCGACCGTCACGGACAAGAAGTCCGAGAGGGTGCTCACGGCCAGCTGGCTCGCGACGTCGCCCGAGCGGTGTCCGCCCATTCCATCCGCCACGGCCACGACACGGTACTCCTCGCTGACGAGGAGGTTGTCCTCATTGTGGTCCCGGAGGAGCCCGGTATCCGTCATCCCGGCAAACCGGGTCCGCAACATGGGCAGAGAGTAGACGCGGAGCAGGGGGGCAGCGCAAGTTCAAGGCGAGGGCAAAGCTGAAATCCTGGGCCGGATCTCCCACCGCGGCCTCGCCGTGGCCGCTGGAAGCGGCCGGCGGCAGGGGTAAAGGACCGTTCCGGAGGCGCCCGCTCGCCGGACGCACTTTGCTCTTGAAAGATGAGAGAGGACGTGAGGTTCCCCGTCGCGCGGCGCGCCGAGGCGACGGGCGCTCGAGCTCAGAGCCAGCTCTCGCCGATCGCGATCCCCGCCGAGGCCGCGATCGTCTCGGCGGCGCGTACGCCGCAGGCCTGCGCCTCCTCGAAGAGCGCCATCCCCGGCTGATCGACGTGCGCCCAGGCGACGCGCTCGGACAGCGCGCAGCGCGGCTCGAACGGCCGCGGGCCGAGGAAGCCGGGGCGCGGGCGCGGCATCGCGTGCCCCCAGATCATGACGTCCATCCGCTCGACGTCGTCGCGCAGGTGCGGGTGCGCCGGCGCGAGATCGCGCAGCACGCCGTCGGCGAGCGACGACCACGGCGCGCGGAGCAGCGCCGCGCGCGCGGCGGCGACGTCCGGCCCGCCGAAGGCGCGGTAGTAGGTCAGCACGGTGCGCTGCACCGGCGTCGCGAGGCGCGACCGCTGCGTCGTCGCCGCCGCGAGATCGGTGAGCTGGTGGCGCGCGTCGACGTAGCCGAGCCCCTCCGCGCCGTAGAGGACGGAATCCCACGCGTGGTTGGGATCGATGGGCCGCTCGACGTGCAGGTTCGCCACGAGCCACGCCGACGCGACCCGCTCCGGCAGCTCGCCCGCCGCGCTCCCCGCGAAGATCCGGCGCACGACGAACGCCGGCGCCGCGAGGATCGCCGCGCGGGCCTCGATGCGGCGCGCCTCGCCGCGCTGCACGTCGACGTAGTCGATCTCGACGCGGCCGCTCGGCTGCGGGCGCACCGACGTGACGAGCGCGCCGAGCGACACGCGCGGCGCCGCGCGCTCGATCAGCGCCTTCACGAGCCGGCCGTTGCCCTCGGGCCAGACGAGGTAGCGGCTGCCCGCGAGCTCGGGCGCGCGCGCCTTGCGCCCCGCGAAGTAGTGCAGCCCCGCCCAGGCCGAGATCTCCTCGAGCTCGCCGCCGAAGTCGTCGAGCATCGCGTAGCGCACGTACCAGCGCAGGAACGCCGTGCGGTACCCCTCGCGATCGAGCCACGCCGCCATGCTCATCCGGTCGAGCTGGAGGAGCTCGGGGTCGCGGGAGGAGCGATCGAGCGGGATCTGGAACGCCGGGCGCCCGTCGCTGCCGATGAGCTCCGTGAGCTCCTCCTCGAGCGCGTGGAACCTCTCGAGCTCGTCCAGCGCCTCGCTCGAGAGCGCGTCGACCGGCGCGAGGCCGCTGTGCCACGCGCCCTCGTAGAACAGCCGCTCGCCCGGCGCGTGGCACAGCCGCCTCGGATCGAACACGGGGCGCCCCGCCGCGTCCCAGCCCGTGACGACGCCCATCTGCTCGAGCAGCCGCAGCGCCGCGCGCGCCTCGACGTTCGGCGCGGCGAGGTAGTGCGCGCCCCAGGGGTACGGCACGACGCCGTCGTCGCCCCACGCGCTCGTGCCGCCCGGCCTCGGCTCGAGCTCGAGGACCCGCAGATCGAGCCCCGCGCCGGCGAGCCGCCACGCGGCCGACAGCCCGCTCACCCCGCTGCCGACGATCACGACGTCCGCGCGCTCGGCGGGGCCGCTCGCCGCGGGCAACGGGCCGCCGCGGAGCAGGTGGCCCGCGCCGTGGGCCGCGCCGACGATCTCGCCGGCGAGCGGCGCGCGCCCCGGCGCGGCCGTGTGCACGACCCAGCCCGCGGCCACGGAGCTCAGGAAGCCGCGGCGGTTCACCGGATCACCGGGTCCACTCGGCCCACTCGCGCGTGTACACGGAGACGAGCTTCTGGTCGTTCAGCCGGTTGATCGGCGCCTCGACGCGGCCGAGATCGCGGGGGAACCGGAAGAGCTCCGGCAGGCCGCTCGAGTCGAGGTAGCGGAGCCTCGACGGATCGATCCGGAGGGCGCCGGGCGCGGCGAGCCCCTCGCCGCCCGCCAGGATGAAGCCCCACTCGCCGAAGCTCGGCACATAGACGTGGAGCGGCGCGGTCTTGAAGCCGGCCGCCTCGAGCGTCGTCACGACGCTCCAGAACGACTCGCGCGCGTAGTGGGGCGACGTCGCCTGGACGACGGCGAGCCCGCGCACGGAGAGCCGCTGCCGGAGCAGGTGATAGAAGGCGTCCGTGTACAGCTTGCCGACGGCGTAGTTGCCGGGATCGGGGAAGTCGACGATCGCGAGATCGAACGACTCGGTCGACTCCTCGAGGTACTTGAACGCGTCCTCGTTGCGGACGGCGACGCGCGGGTCGCGCAGCGAGCCCTGGTTCAGGTCCACGGCGAGCGGCAGATCGCGGAAGGCGCCGGTGACCGCGCCGTCGAGGTCGACGAGCAGGATCTGCTCGACCGACGGGTAACGGAGCAGCTCGCGCGCGGCGAGCCCGTCGCCGCCGCCGAGGATCAGCGCGCGCCGCGGCTCGCGCCCCAGTGCGGCGACGGCCGGGTGCACGAGCACCTCGTGGTACCGGTGCTCGTCGTCCGACGAGAACTGGAGGTTGCCGTTGAGGAAGAGGCGCGTCGTGCGCGGGCTCCTCGTGATGACGAGGCGCTGGTACGGCGACTGCGCCGCGTAGACGATGGGCGCCCCGAAATAGAGCGCCTCCGAGCGCTCGACGAACCGCGAGACGAGCGCGAAGGCGACCCCGAGCCCGGCGATCACGATCAGGCAGAGCGCCCGCAGCCGGACGATGACGGCGCGATCGAGCGGGAACAGGAACGTGCTCGTGAGCGCGACGGCCGCGTTGAGCATGCCGAAGAACAGGCTCGTCTGGTGGATCCCGAGGCGCGGCAGGAGGAGCGAGGGGAAGAGAAGGCTCGCGGCCAGCGCGCCGATGTAGTCGAGCGTGAGCACGCGCGCGACGAGCCGCTTCAGATCCAGCGAGAAGTTGAGCAGCCGGATGAGCAGCGGGATCTCGAGCCCCACGAGCATCCCGATGAGCAGCACGAGCGAGTAGAGCAGCGCGCGGAACGACCCGAGCGCCGTGTAGACCCGGAAGAGCATCGGCGCGGAGAGCCCCCCGACGAGCGCGAGGCCGAGCTCGATCTCGACGAAGCGCTCGAGGAGCCGGCTCTCGATGTACTGGGAGAGGTACGAGCCGATCCCCATCGCGAACAGGTAAAGGCCGATGACGAAGCTGAACTGCGTCACCGAGTCGCCGAGGACGTAGCTCGCGAGCGTGCCGGTGATGAGCTCGTAGACGAGCCCCGACGTGGCGATGACGAACACGCTCGCGAGGAGCGCCGGGTGCACGAGCCGGGGCAGCGGCTGCGCCGCAGGGAAGTGCGCCTGGGCGTCCCCGGGAGGGGCGCCCCGAGCTCCCGCAGGGCTCTCCTCGATGGCCGGCATCGGCGCGGTCCTAGCACCGCTCGCGCTGGACCACAGCCTGTTCGGGCTCGCCGGCGCACCTTGAAACGCTTCCTCTTCCGTGGTCGAGGCTTCTAGTATGGTGCTCGCGTGAGCACGCCCTTCGACCGAGCAGCCGCGTGCCCCTCCTGCGGCGCGCCGATCACGTTTCGCTTCGCGGGCGCGATGGCGCAGGTGTGCAAGCACTGCAAATTCGTCGTCGCGCGCACCGATCGGGACCTCCGCGCCGTCGGGCGCGTCGCCGACCTGGTCGAGATTCCCACGCCCCTCCAGCTCGGCGTCACCGGGCGCTGGGGCAACGAGCCGTTCGTGGTCGACGGCCGCGTCCAGCTCGATCGGGCCAGCGCGCCGGGCGCGCCCTGGCAGGAGATCTTCATCGCGTTCCCGGCCAGCGGCCGCTGGACGTGGGTCGCGTTCGCCCAGGGGCGCTGGTACGCCACCACCGAGGCGCCGCTCCCGCTGAACGGGCTGCCGCAGTGGAGCTCCCTCCAGCCGGGCGGCCGTGTCCACCTCGAGGGGCACGGCATGTTCACCGTCGTCGAGGTCGGCAGCCGGCGCGTGATCTCGGCCGAAGGAGAGATGCCCCACGTCGCCGCGCCGGGCGTTGTGACGGGCTTCGTCGACATCGCGGGGCCGAGGGGCGAGTTCGGGACGCTCGACTACGGCGACGGGCGGACGATCCCGCCCAAGCTCTACCTGGGCCGGCAGATCGACCCGGCCATCATGCAGCTCGACACCGGGGCCCCTGTGGACCAACCCACGGCGCAGGTGTCGGCCGTCGTGTGCCCGAGCTGCGGCGGCAACCTGCCGCTCGCCGCGCCCGGCACCACGGAGCGCATCGTCTGCCGGTACTGCGGTACGGCGAGTGACCTCACGAAGGGCGCGCTCGTCGCGCTCGGCCAGGTCCCCAGGCCGCCCATGGAGCCGTACGTCCCGCTCGGCGCCGAGGGCCAGCTCCGCGGCACGCGCGTGCTCTGCATCGGCTTCGTCATCCGCGGCTGCACCGTGGAGGGCGAGCGTTACCGCTGGCGCGAGTACCTGCTCTACGGCGGACCGAGCGTTGGCTACCTGTGGCTCATGGAAGAGGACGGGGCCTGGCAGCTCGTGACGCCTCTCTCGCCCGGCGAGGTCCAGCCGATGGGCTCGACGGCGAGCTATCAGGGGCGGACGTATGCGCTCAAGCAGAGCGTCCACGCCGAGGTGGAATACGTCATCGGCGAGTTCTACTGGAAGGTCGAGATCGGCGAGGCGGTGCAGGCCACGGAGTACCAGGGCGAGGGCGGCAAGGTCAGCATCGAGCAGGCCCCGACCGAGGTGAGCGTGTCGTTCTGCTCACCGCTTCCAGGCAAGGAGCTCGCCGCCGCCTTCCACCTGCCACCCCCGCCGAGCCCCTCGTTCGGTGACGGGACGGGCGCCGGAGCCGGCCGGATCGTCGTCATCGTCGTCGTCGTGATCGTCGTCCTCCTCATTCTCATCGCGCTCAGCGACTGCGGTGGGGGTGGCGGCGGCGTCCTCTTCATTCCGAGCGGGGGCGGCAGCCCGAGCTTCGGCGGTGGGAAGTGATCCAGCGTCACGGCTCGATTCGGCTGCGTATGAAATCAACGGCCTGTGCCGGTGCGTCTTTTGCGATCCCGGCTGGTGTCGAGTCGGGCACGTGCAGCACTGGACATATCTATGTCCAGCTCCGTGGAAAGGCGACACCGCGTCGAGCGGAGCGGTCGGATTCGGGCAGATGATGGTCGGTTTCGGGTATCGCCCAGCTCCGGCCACCGTCGGCGATCGAGTAATTTCAATGGGTTACACGCTGGCTCACGGCGGCCCGTGACGTGCAATGTGCCGTCCGACGCCGGCGGTGGGCCGGCGGCGGAGGCCCATGCAAACGGTGAATTCGATCGACCCGCACGCACAGCTGCGCGCGCTCTACATCTCCCTGCTCCGAAACCAGGAGCACTTCGACGAGTTCAAGCAGCTGCTCGCCCTCTACGTCGTCGCGCCCGAGGCAGATGAGGAGCCGGTGGACGCGGCCAGGATCCGCGCGCAGCTCAACGGCCGCATCCGCTCCTGGATCGGCGGCTTCTTCGATGGGCTGAGCGCCTCCCAGGTGCTCCAGTGGCGCGCGATCGTGGTCGAGGAGCGCTTCAACGTGTGCCTGTCGCCCTGGAAGGAGTCGAACGTCTATTGATGCTGCGGCGCAGGCGACAGGCGGGGTTGCACCGCCATCGGCGTACGTCTCACCGGCGCGGCTCTGCCCCGGTGCCATCTACCGGCGCCCGGAGCGCGCCGCGCACCGCGAGCGCCGAGCCCGGCGCGCCGCGCCGGGCGAGGGAGGTGCCCGCGCATGGATGACGCCCTCTGGGTGGACGAGCTCTACAAGGCGTTCTGGCGGACCCTCCCGGGGATGCTGCACGCCGACGCGCAGGGGCTGGCCTACACGCTCGGCCTGTCGCCGTCGCGCGACGTGCCCTGGAGCGCCGTGTTCAGCAACGAGATCACGCTGGCCGCGCCCGCGCTGCTCGCGGAGGCCATGCCGGGCGTCCGCGGGGCCACGGTGCAGGACGCGCTCCTCGCGCACCTGCTCGCCGTCATCGAGGCGTTCGGCACCGATCGCATCAAGGACAAGCAGGTCCGCCCGACCTGGCAGCTCGAGGCCATCCTGGCGCACGCCCGGCGGGCGCGCGACGAGGCGCTCCGCCGCGTCGCGCCAGGGGTCGACGACCCGGCCATCGATTTCGCGCGCGCGGACGACGCGACGCTGTTCGCCATCGAGACCGAGCGCAGCCTCCTCGCGAGCGGCGGGCCCGCCGGCTTCAGCCGCTATTACGCGCTCTCCCTCGGCAAGCAGAGCGTCGGCTTCCCGGCGTCGATCGCCCTCGCGCACGCCGCCGGCTGGACGGCCGAGCGGCGCGAGGTGCTCGCGCGGCTGCTGTCGTCGGTGTGGCTCGGGCTGCAGCTCCACGACGACGTCATGGACTGGCAGGACGACTACCAGCGAGGCGGCGCCTGGGCCGTCGTCCTGGCCTCGGAGCTCCGATCGCGCGCGCACGGAGAGCCCCAGGCCGAGGAGCGCGATCGGGAGCGCGGCTCGGAGCCGCGCCACCGCGGCGCGGTCGCGTACGGGCCGCTCGGCACGCCGCCCTGGGGGATCGCGGTGACGCCGACGGCGCAGAGCGATCCGCCGATCCCCGACGCGCCCTCGTCCCTGCTCCCCGTCCGCCGGATCGTCCTCGAGTCCGGCGTCCTCGCGGCGATGCTCGACGGCGAGCGCCGGTGCTTCCGCGCCGCGCGGCGGCGCGCCGCGGTGCTCGGCGCTCGCCGCGTCGCGGCCTGGGCGGAGGGGAAGGCGGCGCAAGCGCAGGAGCTCGCGCGGTGCGAGGCCGAGAGCCCCGGCTTCGCGAACCGCGCCCACGCGCTCAACGCCTGGGCCAAGGCCGTGCTGGCATGAGCCGCGGCCGCGGCGCGGCCGCGCGAGGAGGGGCGGGCTCTCCGGAGGAGGGGTCCGCGCGCGCGCGTCCGGCGCCCGGTCGCAAGAGCGCGCCGCCTCCGGCGTCGTCCGCCACGCCCAGGGCGCGCCCGCGGCGCCCGCCATGGGACTTCGGCTATGCCCCCGTCCCCACCGCCGCCGGCGACGACGATGATGGTCCTCTTGACATCGTCGTCGCCTCGCGGTGCCCCGTCGCGCCCGACGCGGTCGCCGCGGCGCTCGGGGCGCGCTGGTCCCGGGTCGCGGTCGAGCGGGTCATCGAACGGACGCCCATCTTCTGGCTCCGCGTCCGGTCCCCCGACCCCGGGCGCCGCGCCGACGTCGCCGCGGCGCTCTCGGCCGCGGCGCTGCCGGTGCGCTACGTCGCGTCGGCCCGGCGCCCGAGCGCCGCCGTCGCCCCGCGCTTCGACGCGGCCGCCGGCGCCCCGGCGCGCCCGGAGGGGTGGACCGCGCGCCGCGCGTCGGTCGAGGACGAGCCCGTCACCCCCGGCCGCTGGTTCCTGCGCGACGAGGGCGGCGGGATCGGCGTCGATCGCCGCCGCTGCGGGGGCGGCGCCGGGACGCGCCTCGGGGTCATCGACGACGACGCGTGGACGGCCGACGAGCTCGGCCTCGAGCGCGAGGTGCTCGTCATGATGGAGCAGCCGCCGCGCAGCCAGGCGCACGGCGCGTTCATGGTCGCGTGGGCCGTGGGGGGCCGTCGCCCCGGCGGGTTCCGCGGCGTCGCGCCGGACGCGTCGCCCCGGCTCTACCTGATCCCGAAGCCTGGCTCGTGCGTCCTCGCCCTGCCGGTCGCGATCGTCCGGGCGGTCAGCGACGGCGCCGACGTCGTTGTGTGCGCCGCGTACGTCGAGGGCTCGACGACGCCCATGCTCGACGACGCGCTCGAGTTCGCCGCCCGCCTCGGGCGCCGCGGCCGGGGCTGCCCTGTCGTGTTCCCCACGGGCCGTGAGGCCTCGAGCCCCCCCGAGTCGCTGCACGCGAGCTTCGCGCTCGGGTTCGGCGAGCCCGCGAGCGATCCGCGCGTGTTCTGCGTCGGCCCGGGCGCCCGCGGCGAGGGGTGGTTCCTCTGGCGGGACCGGCGGGGGCGCAGCCGCCCCTTCGCCAACCGCGGCCCGGCGGTGCGGTGGCTCGCGCCGGGGGACGACATCACCTGCCCGCTGCCGTCCGCGTCCAGCGCGACCCCCGCGCTCGAGCGGCTCTGCCACGCCGAGTCGAGCGGGGCCTCGGCCCTCGCCGCGGGCTCGCTGCTCCTCGTCCTGTCGCAGAACCCGTCGCTCCGCCTGCCCGAGCTCGACGCCCTCGTGATGCGCACGCTCGCCCCGGTGCCCCCCGCGGCGCCCGCGTCGGCCGAGCCGATCGCCGACGCGTGGGACGTGCTCCCCGACGGACGCGATCGCGACGGCCACAACGCCAAGCACGGCTACGGCCGCATCGACGCCGGTCGAGCCTGCCTCGCCGCCGGAGATCCCATCGCGCTCGCGCTGGTGTCCGTCGGCGAGGACGGCGCCGCGCGCATCTGGCACGACGCCCGCGCCGAGGGGCCGCTCGTCCGCCGCCTGTACTCGCGCCGCCTCGCGCGCTGGGCGGTCCGGGCGCTGCTCGCCGACCCGAGCCTCTGCCACGGCGTCTGCGCGCTCGTGCGCCACGCCCGCCTCACCGCGGGCGACCCGCGGCGCCGGCGCGCCCACGGCGCCGGCGCCGTGCTGCGGCAGCTCTCGCTCCTCGTCCGCGCCCTCGCCGCGAGCCGCGCGGCGCCGCCGCCCTCGCCGCGCGTGCGGGACGAGATCACCGCCCTGCTCGACCGGCTCGAGCGATCGGCGACCGACGCCGCCGCTGTCGCCGACGTCGAGTCGCGCTTCGGAGCGCTGGCGGACGTCGTGTTCGCGGACGCCACGGACGGCGACGCGCACGAGGGCGCCGCCTGAGCGCGCTGCCGTCCCGCCGCGGGGTGATCCCGCTCTCATCTCCGCGGAAAAACGTAATAATAATTGCGTAGTAGCGCCGCTGGGGCGCCGGGATCGCCGGTGACGGGCGCGTTGCGCCGCGTCCGGCGCGCGAGCCCCGTTGGTTCACCCGGAGTTCCAGCGTATCGTGAGTGGCTGGCGGCGCAATTTGCGCGCCGTCGGCTCTCCCGATGCCAGCTATCGAGAATCGCCGTTGGCTCCTCGCGGTGGTCGTCCTCGCGGCGCTCGTGCTGGGCGGCTCGGGGATGAGGAGCGCTCTGAGCTGGTACGAGCGCCCGTTCCCCGGCGTGCTCGTCGATCCGGACGGCGTTGTCTCGAGCGTGGGCCTGCCGTCCTGGGAGGGCTTCCAGAAGGGCCTCCGGTACCCGGATCGCGTCGTCGAGGTCGACGGCTGGCGCCTCGAGAGCACCGCGGGGCGCTACCGCGCCGGCGCCTGGGACGCCGCGGTCGAGCGGGCGGCGCGCGAGGGGCGCCGCTCCGTGCACGCCCGCGTCGAGACGGCGGAGGGGCTGCGCGACGTCGAGCTCTCCCTCGTCCCCTTCGACGCGCTCGCCTGGTGGTTCTACGCCGGCGGGCTGATGGTCGTCGCCTCGCTCTACGTGGGCGCCGCGCTCATCGCCCTCAGCGCGAGCCCCCACGGCAAGCTCGCCCGCGCCTTCGCGAGCGCCGCGCTGTTCGCCGCGCTCTTCCAGTTCGCGCTGTTCGACTACCACAGCTCGCGCCACCTCGTCCCGTTCTTCCACGTCGCCTACGCGCTCGTCCCGATGAGCTTCTTCACGCTGGCGCTGCGGCTGCCGGACGACGTCCCCCTCATCGCGCGCTACCCCGTCTTCGCGCGGATCGCGCACGGGCTCGGCGGCCTGCTCGCCGCCGCCCTGCTCGCCTCGCACGCCATGGGCTGGACCACCGTCGCGCTCCGGAGCGTCTGCGCGATCCTGTTCGTGGCGTCGTTCTTCTTCTTCGCGACCACGCTGATCCTCCGCTTCGCCGCGGCGGAGGGCGATCGCCGCCGCACGCTGCGCGCGCTGCTCCTCGCGATGGCGCCGCCGCACGTGGTGATCGCCCTCGGCTTCATGCTCGCCATGCTCGGCGCCCCGGCGTCGACGCTCGCGTGGTTCGCGATCCCCGCGCTCGCCCTCACGCCCGTCTCGAGCGTCGTCGCGTTCATCCGCTACGACCTCTGGGGGAGCCGCGCGCTCCTGTCGCGCCCGCTCACGCGCGTCATCATCGCCTGCATGATGGTCGCGCTCACGGTGATCCTCTGCTCCGCGTGCGCGGGGTACGCCGGACTCCCGCTGCTCGGCGCGATCAAGGTCGCGGCGCCGGCCGCCGTCGTCAGCGCGGCGCTCGTCGTGTTCGCGCTCGGCGCCGGCGATCGGAAGCTCTTCCCGGCGCGCGCGGAGTACAAGCCCACCGTCGAGCAGCTCAGCGAGGAGCTGACGCTCGTCGCCGATCCCGACGAGGTCGCCTTCGCGGTCGAGCGCACGGTGGCGCGCTGGCTCTCCTGCGAGCGCGTCACCTTCCGTCGCATCGCCGTCGACGCGGCCGACGGCGCGGACGGCGCCGGCGCCGCGCCCGGCGAGCCGGCGCCGAGGGCGGACGAGTCGAGCGGCGAGCGGGTCATCGAGGTCGAGCCCTCCGAGCCGAGCGCGAGCGCGAGCGAGCTCTCGCTGACCGTCATGTTCCGCGGCCGGCTGCTCGGCGTCCTCGAGGTGGGCAAGAAGCGCGGCGGCGCCCTGTTCACCAGCGAGGATCTCGACCTGCTCCGCACGATCGGCAACCAGGCCGCGCTCGCCATGGCGCACGCCCACAGCTACGCGGAGCTGGAGCGGCGGCGGCGGGAGCAGGCCGCCGCGTGGCGCGACGAGCGCGCGGCGCTCATCGAGACGCTCGCGGCCGAGATCACCCACGAGGTGCGCTACCCGATCAACTTCTTCCGCTCCGTGTTCAAGCGCGGATCGAAGAACCAGAGCCTGGACGCCGAGGAGGTCGACATCGGCTGCGAGGAGGTCGAGCGCCTCGAGCGCCTCGTGATGGGGCTGCGCCGGGTGACGCACAGGAAGCTCGAGCGCCGCCGCCTCGCGGTCGAGGAGCTCGTCGGCCGGGCGGAGATGCTCCTGCGCGATCAGCTCGGCAAGCGGCGGATCGAGGCGCGCGTGAGCGCCGGAGCGAGGCTCCGCTGCGATCCCGATCAGGCCACGCAGGTGCTCGTCAACCTCCTCTCGAACGGCCTCGACGCGGCCGGCGACAAGGGGACGATCGGGGTCGTCTGGGAGACCACCGAGAGCGGCGCCGAGCTCGTCGTGTGGGACACGGGGCCGGGCATCTCGGGGGACGCGTCGCGCCTCTTCGCGCCCTGGTACACGACGAAGCCCCGCGGGACGGGGCTCGGGCTCGCCATCACGCACCGCATCGTCCGGGCCCACGGGTGGTTGATCGAGCCGGAGCGGCGCGACGGCACGACGCGGTTCGTGATCTCGATCCCCGCCGCCGACGTCTCCATGACCGCGGAAGAAGAGGTCGCGTGAAGATCCTGATCGTCGATGATCACCGGAGCGGCCGCCGCACGCTGCGGCAGATCCTGGCCGCGCTCGACGAGGTCGAGGTGCTGGAGGCGGTCGGCCTGGACGACGCGATGGCGGTCGTGGAGCGGAGCGCGCCGGACCTCCTGCTCCTCGACGTGCGCCTGTCGGACGATCCGCGCGACCGCGGCGGCCTGGAGATCCTGCGGCGGGTGCGGGCCTCGGGGCGGAGCACGCCGGCGCTGATGGTCACGTCGGTCAGCGAGCTCTCCGAGATCCGGGAGGCCATGCGGCTCGGCGCGCAGGACTACGTGCTGAAGGACGAGCTCTGCCCGGAGATGCTCCTGCCGATCATCGAGGGGCAGCGCGAGCGGCTGCTCCTGAAGGGCGAGGTGGTGCGGCTCCGCGAGCGGGTCGACCGCACGTTCGGCACGAAGGCGCTCCTCGGCTCGTCCGCGGGGATGGAGCGCGTCCGCCGGATCATCGAGCGGGTCGCCGAGTCGAGCAAGACGGTGCTCATCCGCGGCGAGACCGGCAGCGGCAAGGAGATGGTCGCCCGCGCGCTGCACGAGATGAGCTCGCGCCGCGGCGAGCCGTTCGTCGCGGTGAACTGCTCGGCGCTGCCCGGGACGCTCATCGAGTCGCTCATCTTCGGGCACGAGCGCGGCGCCTTCACCGGCGCCGAGAAGCGCATGCGCGGCCAGCTCGAGCTCGCGGGCGCGGGCACCATCCTGCTCGACGAGATCGCCGAGATGCCCGGCGAGCTCCAGGCGAAGCTCCTGCGCGTCGTCGAGGATCGCCGCTTCCGCCCCCTCGGCGCCGAGTCGGAGATCCCGCTGCGCGCCCGCGTCCTCGCCGCGACCCACGTCGACCTGGAGAAGCGCATCAGCGAGGGGCGCTTCCGCGAGGACCTCTTCTACAGGCTCAACGTCGTCACGGTGCACGTCCCGTCGCTGGCCGAGCGCGACGCCGATCTCATCGAGCTCCTGCTCGCGTTCAGCGCGGAGCTGCCGCGAAAGCTGCGCTACACCGACGACGCGATCGCGTGGCTGGTCCGGCGGCCCTGGCCCGGCAACGTGCGTGAGCTCCGGAACGTGGTCGAGCGGCTGGGGCTGCTCGCGGACGACGATCTCATCGACGTCCCCACGCTCGAGGAGCTCGCGCGCGAGCGGCCGGTCGTGGACGCCACGGCGGAGATCGACCGGCTGGCGCGCGCGCTGCTCGCGCTGCCCGAGCGGCTGGGATCGAAGCTCCGCGTGATCGAGCGCGCCGTCCTGCACCACGCGATCGAGAGCTGCGGCGGCAACAAGGCGGCCGCGGCGCGGCTCATCGGCGTCGATCGGAAGATGCTCGAGCGGCGCTGGGACCGTCACACCGGCGAGGAGCCCCCGAGCAGCCGGCGGATGTCGATGCCGACGCCCATCGCCGCGCGCCACATGGGCGAGGAGCCGCCGAGCAGCCGGCGGCACACGCCCGCGAACGGGACGCGGCACCTGGGCGAGGAGCTGTCGGGCAACCGCAACCACACACCCGTGAACTTGCCGCGGTACGTCGGCGAGGAGGCGCCGAGCACCCGCCGCCAGGTGCCGCCGTCAGACCACGACGACGCCTGAGGGGCGCGGCGCGCCACGTCGGCGGCGTGCTGCGCCGCGCCGCGCTACCGGCGCGGCGCGCGCTACTTCCTGCCGATGCCCGTGTAGACGAACCCCATGCCGCGGAGCTCGTCCGGCTCCCAGATGTTGCGCCCGTCGAAGAGCGCCGGGGAGCTCAGGATGCGCTTCAGCCGGTGGAAGTCCGGGCGCCGGTACTCGTGCCACTCGGTGACGACGACCAGCGCGTCCGCGCCCTCGGCCGCGCCGTACATGCCGTCGCTCAGGAGGATGCGGTTCCCGTAGATGGCGCGCACGTTCGGCATCGCCTGCGGATCGTGCGCCTGGACCGTCGCGCCCGCCTCGAGCAGCGCGTCGATGAGCGTGAGCGCCGGCGCCTCGCGGATGTCGTCCGTCTGCGGCTTGAACGCGAGCCCCCAGACCGCGATCGTCTTCCCCTTCAGCGCGCCGTCGAAGTAGGCGCTCACCTTGCTGGCGAGCAGCCGCTTCTGCCGCGCGTTGATCCGCTCGGTCGCCCGGACGATCTCCAGATCGTGCCCGACGGAGCCCGCGGTGTAGAGGATGGCCGAGAGGTCCTTGGGGAAGCACGACCCGCCGAACCCAGGGCCGGCGAACAGGAACTTCGTGCCGATGCGCGGGTCGGCCCCGACGCCCTTGCGCACGAGCTCGATGTCCGCGCCGACCTTCTCCGCGAGCACGGCCAGGTCGTTCATGAACGAGATGCGCGACGCGAGCAGCGCGTTGGCGGCGTACTTGGTGAGCTCGGCCGAGCGCGCGTCCATGAGCTGGATGCGATCGCTCGCCCGCACGAACGGGTTGTAGAGGTGGCGCAGGATCTCGCGGGCCTTCGGGTCGTCCGATCCGATGATCACGCGGTCGGGCTTCATGAAGTCGTTGACCGCGTCACCCTCCTTGAGGAACTCCGGGTTCGACGCGACAGCGAACGGCTGGGTGGCGTTCGCGCCGATGATCTGCCGGAGCCGGTCCGCCGTCCCGACGGGGACCGTGCTCTTCGTGGCGATCACCTTGAAATTGTTCAGGTTCTTGCCGATCGTCTCGCCGACGGCCTCGACGGCGGAGAGGTCGGCGGAGCCGTCGTCCGCCTGGGGCGTACCGACGGCGATGAAGACGATCTCGGCGTCGCGGATGGCGGCGGCGACGTCTGTGGAGAACCGGAGCCTGCCGTCGCGGGTGTTCTTCGCGATCAGCACGTCGAGGCCGGGCTCGTAGATCGGCACCTCTCCGCGCTTCAGCATCTCGATCTTGGCAGCGGACACGTCGACGCACGCCACGTCATTCCCGAAATCCGCGAACCCCGCGCCGGCGACGAGGCCGACATACCCTGTTCCCACGACGGCAAGCTGCATGGGCGGGACGCTACCACGACCCCGGCGCCGTTCGAGCCGGCAGTCGCACGGAGTGTGGCCTCCGATCGATCTGTCCCGCTCCTCTCGCGTGCGAGCGCGCCGAGCGTTCGCGCTGCCCTTGCCTGCCCGAGCCGAGGGGCTGCCGGGCGCGTGGTGGTCGTGGCGCCGTGGCGCCGCGCGGCTCAGGGGTGGACGAACACCACGGTGCCGGTCAGCGAGCGCGCTGCGCCGTGCCATCCCGGCGGGACGGCCGGCTCGGTCCAGAAGAACAGGCGGCGGGCGTCCTCTGGAGACAGGTTGATGCAGCCGTGGCTCTTGGGCCGGCCGAACTTGTCGTGCCAGTACGCGCCGTGCAGCGCATAGCCCTCCTCGAAGTACTGCACGTAAGGCACGTCGCGCAGCTCGAACTCCTCACCGACGGTGTCCGAGTCCATGGTGCTCGTGACGAACTTCGTGTGAATACGGAAGATCCCGCGCTTGGTCGCGGTGCTGGACTCGTGGTCCTCGAGCCCCGCCTCGCCGCTCGAGATCAGCGTCGCATAGACGGGCTTCGTGCCCTCGTAGGCGACGAGCACCTGCTTCGTGATGTTGACGTCGAGCCACTTCTCGCCGTTCTTGCCCCAGGCAGGCATCTTCTTGGCAGGGTCGATGCGGCCTGCGTGGCGGTCGTCGACCCAGTCGCCGTCCTTCGTCTCGTAGTGCAGCTTGCCGCCGAAGAACTGCTGTTTGCCGGTGAGGGGCACGGCGGAGCGCCACTCGAGCTCTCCGCCGTCGACGAGCTTCTTGCCCTCGACGCGCCATCGCTTGCCGCCGGCGCGGCGCACGAGCGCGAACGGGAAGTCGATGTCCTTGCCGATCTCGACGCCGTGGAACTCGGAGCCGCGGATGGGGCGGAACCTGTCGGCCGGGACGACGCGCAGATCGGTGGTGACGTTGTAGCGCCGGCCCTCGTGGAGGAACGACTCGAGGAAGGCCATCCCGTTGCGCCGCGAGACCTCGTCGATCTTCACGGCGTCGCTCGTCTTGATGAGGCCGGAGAGGTTGGGGGCGCGCCGGCCGTCGCGCAGATACCAGGGGATCTCGCGATCGGTGATGCGCTGCGCGAGCGCGTCGAGCGCGGGCGGGGCGGGCTCGGCGCTCCATTTGAGCCAGACGTCGAGGCCGTAGGTGGCGCCGCTCTCCTCGTCCTTGGCCCAGCGATCGAGGTGCTTCTTGAGGCTCGGCTCGAAGCGCGCGACATCGTCCTCGGTGGGGATGCGCGCGTAGGCCGGGCCGCCGCGCGTGACGGTCCCGTACATGTACGGGAGCTTGTGGGTGACGTCGGGGCGGCGGGCCGTGGCGCGGACGATCTCGTCGTTCAGGTCGAGCGTCGCATCGGGGCCGACGCACACGTACCCGAACGGCTTGATCTTGCGGAAGCCCCCGGGGCAGCCGGACGTGCCGGCGGGCTCGGGATCCGTCTCCACGACCGCGCCGGCGCGCAGGAAGCCGACGGGCTTCGCGTCGGCGCTGGGCCGCGCAAGGACGCGGGTGAGCATCGAGGTGCTGGCGAGCCGCGGGCGGCCCTCGGGGATCGGCGCCGGCGGGGTGGCGACGCCGCCGAGCGAGACGATGGGCGGGCCCTCGGGCAGGCCGGGCGGCGGCTCGTCCTCGGCCGGGGCGGGGGAGGCGGGAGAGGAGCTGGAGGCAGGGCCCTGCGCGGCGGCCTCCTTGGCGCTAGCGCTGCCGGGGGCCTCGAGTGGCGCGTCGGGGGTGCTCCCGGACCGGGGCTGGCCGCAGCCCGAGAGGAGCGCACCGAGGGCGAGGAACGCGAACGCAGGGCGGCGCGCCGCGGGTGAAGCTGCGGCGCGCGGTCGGGGCGGCGTGTCCATGGCGCGGCGACGGTAATGCACGGGAGGGGGAGGAGGGCCAGTTTTTGGCGGCGCGTGTTCTGTGGGCGGTTGGCGCGCCTCTCTCCAGGTCCTGGAGGAATGGCGGCGCCACACCGCGGACCGTGACGCTGAGATGCGCGGCACGTGTGCACGATGACGGACCGACGCCGAGCGGGGCGCCGTGCGACGAGCCAGCGCCGCGCAGCGGAATAGAGCCGCGTTTCAGGGCAACACGCCGCGGCGGGAGCGATCTCGCTCCTCCGCGCAGCGAGAAGCCGGGCGATCTCGTTGCTGGAGGAAGCCGGAGGGCGAGCAGGTCAGGCGGGCGAGGTGGCCGGGATGGACGGGGTCGTCTAGGCTCCCGGGGCCCGCGGAAGGCTTCGGTGCACGCCCATGATCGAGACCGTCAGCTTCAAGAATTTCAAAGCGCTGCGGGACATCCGTTTCCCGCTCGAGCGGTTCACGGTGCTGGTAGGGCCGAACGCCTCTGGGAAGACGAGCGTGCTTCAAGGGCTGGCAGCTCTCCACGCGGAAGACCCGTGGTCAGCTCTGGAAGGTGAGCGACATCCGTCCGTGGTCCGCTCTCACGGCACCAGCGATCCGATCGAGATTCGATGCACGGGCACCTGGAGGGGCAAGGCGGGCTCGATCGAGCTTCGTGCAGAGGAATACGACGAAACGCACTGGGGAAGGTACGTGACCGTTCACTACGGTGACCACGAGCTCACCTATCCGGGAGGTAGCTCTCATTTGTCAGAGGACGATCGAGAGGCGATAGATGCTGTTCGCCCTCCGGCGGACCTGCTCAGGCTCGACGCGACCAAGCTTGCCCAGCCGTCCTACAGCGCCTCGCTCGTGCCGCGAATCGATCCGGACGGCGATGGCCTGGCCGCCGTGCTCGCCGAGATGCTCATCTCGCGCGCGGACGACTTCCGACGTGTCGAGGAGGCGCTGCGTGCAGTCATTCCGTCCGTGGAGAGGATCCGCCTGGAGAGGTCAGCGGTGAGGCGGCCCGAGGTCCAACGGGTGACCATCAACGGCCAGACGACGACGAGCACCGTAGAGCGCGAGTACGTTGGCCATCGTGTCGTGCTGGACACGCGCGGTGCGGCCGGTCTACCAGCCCATGCCGCGAGCGAGGGGACGCTTATCGTGCTGGGTATCTTAACGGCGATCATCGGTCGTAGGAGCGCGCACTTGCTCCTTATCGACGACCTTGAGCGTGCGATCCACCCGAGGGCCATCGCCGATCTGGTCGGGCAGATCCGCAAGCTGCTCGACGCGCTTCCTGACCTGCAGATCGTCGCGACGAGCCACTCCCCCTACCTCATCGATCATCTCGAGCCTGAGGAGGTTCGACTGATGAGCGCCGACGAGACCGGCGCCGTGAGGTGGGCCCGGTTGAACGATCATCCGCAATTTCAGCGCTGGAAGGAGTTCATGCGCCCAGGGGAGATCTGGAGCATGGTCGGCGAGGAATGGGTGCGCGATCGAGGCCCGCAGCCCCATGCCTGAGCAGGCGGCCTACTCGATAGCGATCGTCTGTGAAGCGGACGCCGACCGGCGCACGGCCTGCGTGCTGTCCGATCGAGCGCTCTGCGAAAATGTCGACTGGATTGACTCGGAGACGATCGACTTCCTTCGCAATTATCACGGTATCTGCCGGCAGGATTCTTACCTGAAGTGGACGAGCATGAAGGGGATGGCGAGGGAGCGGCATGTCGTCGCGCACGGGTTCTCCGGCGGAAGACCGCGCGAACCAGACGCAGCGATGGCCGAGCAGGCCCTGAAGCTCCTCGCCACGCTCGGCTCTCCTCCAGATGTTGTGATCCTCACGCGTGACGCGGACAAGCTGAGCCGACGTCGCGAGGGCTTCGAGCAGGCGCGGGACTCACAGCCGTGGCCCTTCGCGGTCGTCATCGGCGTCGCCAATACCAAGCGAAAGTGCTGGATCCTCGCTGGCTACGAGTCTCGCGACGACGCCGAGAGAGCGCTCCTCGAGCGCGAGCACAAGGATCTGGGTTTCGACCCCCGCTTGGGCGCCGAGCGGCTCACGGCGAGCGAGGAAGGCGCGAAGCGCGATGCGAAGCGGGTGCTCCATGCGCTCACGGGAGGGGATCCAGAGCGGGAGGAAGCATGCATGAAAGACCCTCCCTTGACCACCCTGAAGCAGCGAGGCGCCGCGACCGGGCTCATGGACTACCTCACGGAGATCGAAGAGCGCCTCGTGCCCCTGTTCGACCCGGTCGCGAAGCGCTGACCATCGACCTTCCCGGCTCCCTTGGCCGAGGCGCGGCGCCGCGCCTCCACGCGGGGCGCGGCGCCGCGTCGTCGCGCACGATCAGGGTGAACGGATACCGCTCTTCACGTCTCGCGTCGGGATCGTAGGCGCCGGTGGGCAGCGCGGTCACCACGAGCGTTCGTTTCCCGTCGGCTGCGAGCTTCAGCTCCGCGGAGCCGGACGACAGATCCAGGACCTCGCCATCCGAGTCGGGCGTCAGCCCGGGGACGGCCTGGACGACGAAGCGGCGCCTCGCGTCGTCGGGCGCCTCGAGCGACACCCGGAGCGATCGTGGCGTGTCCGTTCCTGCCGAGAGCTCGATATAGCTGGTGCCGAGCAACATCGGCGCGCGCTCGCGGACGTCGATCCTGCCCGGCCTGGCCTCGACCTGGGCCGCCAGCGAGAGCTTCGCCGCCGCGAGGTTCTGAAGGCCGCCCGCGAAATGGCGGAAATGGCGGTCGTCGATGTGATCGCCGGTGTACCAGCGCCAGCGCGCGAGCTCGGGGACGGCCTCGACATAGCTCATGCCCGCCGCCTCTCGGAGCATCGAATCGAGCGCATCGACGAAGTCAGGCTCGTTGGGCTGCGCGCCGTCGCCTGTGGCGGGGGCGTCGCGCGACCCGAGCCACATGCGCGAGACGAACCGCGGATCGCCGTCGAAGAACCGATCTTTGAGGTAGAGCAGCACCATGGAGGCGCCGTACATGGACCATGTCTCGTAATGGTCGTTGTGGTCGATCGCCCATTCCGGGTGCCTCTGGAAATCGGCCAGGCCCTCATCCGCATAGCGATCCGCGCGGACCTGGTCGAGGAACGTCGCCGACATCTCGAACACGACGGGGCTCTCGCTCCAGTCGTCCGCGGCCTGCGAGGCGTGCGCCATCTCGTGCACCACGGTCTCCTCGAGAGCGGAGCCGCCGTAAGGACCCCACGGATCGACGATCATGTAGGGGTGCCGGTCGTCCCATGAGGTCGACGGCTCGCCCCCGAGGACGTCGACGAGGCAGCTGCGGTGGCCTCTCCACACGAACACATCGAGCGCGTCGTCCGGCCCGCACTCTCCGCCATCGCCGATGGGCGGGCGCATGCCGATCTGGCGCACATGATAGTCCCAGCCCTCCTCGACGAACGCGAGGACCTGGCGCGCGGTGTCGCGCTCTTCCGCCTTGTAGTGGTGCACGAGCACGGGGAGGGTCGAGGATCGAAGGGAGAAAGGGAACATCTCCTCGAAGTCGGCTCGCCCACAGATGCTCTCGCCTTCCGGCAAAGGGTGCTTGTACTCCGAAGGTGTGGCCGGGGTCCTGTCATCGCCCTCTGTGCCGCAGCCTACGGGCCCGAGGCCGAGGGTGAAGCAAGCCAGCCAGGGAAGGGATCTCCGCATCGAGGCGCTTTAACCGAGCCTCCGGGAAGCTTGCAAGGAGCGGTTGCCAGCATGGCCGCGCCGCGCGCGGCGCGCGAAGTGGAGCAGCACCCGGCTGCGTGCGCGCCAAAGGTGCTGCCCTGTCACCGCGGCAGTCGTGCTAGGCGGACTGGTCGAGCTCTCGCAGGATGTCGCGGAGCGCCTGGGCCTCCGCGCGCTCGAGGACCAGGGGCGCCGACACGCACGTGGGCGCGTGGTCGCGATACTCCACGGGCTGGAAGGCGGCGAGCGCACCGGACGCGGTATAGGCGAGATCCAGGCGCACCGCGGAGGTGTCCGGCTCGCCCTCCCCATCCAGAGCGAAGGGGAGCTTCGCGATGGCGGCGAAGTCCCGCCTCTCCAGGGCGGCAGTGAGCGCTCCGATCGGGCAGGTGAAGTAGCGGAACCCTTCTTCCACCTTCTCACCCGTGGGCGTGTACACGGTCTCGCTCAGGATCAGCCATTTGCGGCGGGTGGCGAAGCGAGGGTCGGCGCGCATGAAGTCGGACAGATCTTGGATCTCCATCGCGCGTTCATACCGCAACCGGGCCCAGGATCTCCACCAGTCCGTCAGGGCGGATCATGCAGTTCGGTCATCGCACACAGGAACGCAGGGTAGTCGTCTCGACGCATTCGCCCGATGACATGGCCCTACGGCGGGGGCGATGAGGGACTACGATCGTCCGAACCTGAGCAGCAGCCCGAGCCAGCCCTTCGCCAGGTAGAGGAGGTTGATCAGCACATACATCCAGAAGAACACGTCGAGCCGGTCCGCGAGCGCGAACGCCCAGATGTGGCTCGGGTAGTGGTTCAGGAAGCGCAGGAACGTCATCACGAGCGCCGCCGCCCGGGCGGCGGGCGACCGGGGCCGCTCCCCCGTGGCGGTCTCGTAATAGGCGGAGACCGAGGTCTCCTTGCCGCTGATCTCCGGGCGGCGGACGAAGTTCGTGAGCGAGATCGCCGAGGCGATCACCGCGACCCCGACGACGCCGGCGAGCAGGAAGCGCGGGTCTCCGCCGGGCCAGCGGCCGCCGTCCAGCCCGAGGCCGCCGGCGCTGAAGAGGCGCATCGAGAGGGCGCCCGAGAGGAGCACCGCCTTGAGCTCGTCGGTGAAGAAGTCGAAGAGGTGGCCCTCCTTCGACGCGAGCTGCTTGTGGCGCGCCAGCATCCCGTCGGCGCAGTCGAGGAGGTAGCTCAGCTCGAGCACGGCGATGGCGACGAGGCCCCCCGCCGCCGTGGGCAGCGCGACGAGCAGCGCCGCCGCGACGACGAACACGGCGAGGTTGAGCAGCGTCACCTGGTTCGGCGTGATCGCGGTCCGCGCGAGGAGCGCGACCACGCCGCCGGCGAGCGGGCGCATCAGGTAGGTGTTGAAGAGCTGATCGTGCTTCTTCCGCGTGGCCAGGTAGATCCGCTTCGCTTCGCCGAGCATGGCCGGCGCATCCTAGCCGAGCGGCTCCCGTCTTGCTCGGGCGGCAGCGGCGCTTTCGCCCCGGCTGGCGGACCCGCCCGCCGCCAGGTCAGCGCCGCGCCGGGCGCGAGGCGGGCGCGGCCGCGTCGAGCGGCTCGTCGCTCCAGTCGACGGCGATCGAGTCCTCCTTCGCGGCCTCGGGGCGCACCCACTCCTTGGTGATGGAGCCGCCGCTCACGGGCGGCTCGTCGCTCCAGTCGACGGTGATGCCCGTGATGCCCTCGACAGCGGTCGAGACGCTCGCGGGCCTCACCGGGATCGTGGCGGGCCCGCTCTCGTCCGCGGCGCCACGGGGCGACGGCTGCTCTCGCAGCGTGATCGCGTCCGGAGCGAGCGCGTGCGCGAACCGCGACGCGCGCGGGGGCGGCTCGCTGCGCAGGAGGGCGCGCACGTCCTCCAGCATCTGGCGCGCGTCGGGGTAGCGCTGGTCGCGGTCGAAGGCGAGCGCGCGATCGACGACGAGGCACACGTCGCGCGGCGCGTGCGGCGCGCGCTGCGCGAGCGGCGGCGCCGGCTCCCTGCCCATCTTCAGCAGGAGGTCGAAATCGGTGCTCGCCTCGTGGACATGGCGGCCGGCGATCAGCCGGAACATGGTGGCGCCGACCGCGAAGAGGTCGGCGCGGGTGTCGATGTCGCGGCCCTTCGCCTGCTCCGGCGGCATGTACGGCGTCGTGCCGAGCACCAGGCCCATCCGCGTGAGCTCCCCCTGGAGGCTGGAGTCCTGGCGGATCCGCGCGAGCCCGAAATCGAGGACCTTGATGCGCGGGCCGCCGCCGTGCGCGGGCGTGTCCCCTGCGCCGTCGCCGACGACGTACAGGTTGGGCGGCTTGATGTCGCGGTGGATGATCCCCTGCGCGTGCGCCGCGGCGAGCGTGTCGAGCACCTGCGCGGTGAAGCGGAGCACCTCCGCCAGCTGGAGGCCGCCGAGGCGGCGCTCGCGCTCGGCGAGCGACTCACCCTCGAGGAGCTCCATCACCAGGAACGGCGCCCCGTCCTCGGCGACGTCGATGTCGCGGATCTCGACGGCGCCCGGGTGGCGGAAGCGGTTCGCGGCCTGGGCCTCGCGCTCGAACCGGTCGCAGATCTCCTTCGACTTCGCGGCCTGCGGGTGCAGGATCTTGAGCGCGTCCCGGCGGCCGATCCGGTGGACGCCGACGTAGACGGCGGCCATGCCGCCGGCGCCGAGCAGCCGCTCCAGCGTCCACTTGTTGCGGATCGTGGTCCCCACGCGTTGTGAGGCGGTTTCGCTGCTCATGGGGTCCTTGCCTTCATGGAAGCGGCGCGGACGCACGCGGTCAAGCGTATGCTCCGCGCGGTCGCGAGGAGAGCGATGACGAAACCGGGCAAGCAGAGCGGGCGGCAGTACAGCGAGGCCGAGGTGCGGGCCATCCTGGAGCGCGCCCTCCGGGACGCGCAGACGCGCGACGTGAGCCATGACGAGCTGGTCGCGGCGGCCGAGGAGATCGGCATTTCCCGGGGCGCGATCGATGCCGCATCGCGCGACATCGAGCAAGTCCGGGGCGAGGGGGCGGCGCGCGAGGCCATCCTCGCGCGCCGGCGCAAGGGGTTCCGCTCGCACCTGTTCTCGTACCTCCTCGTGAACGCGTTCCTCTTCGCGGTGAACGCGCTCACGGACGGGCCGTGGTGGTTCTTCTGGCCGCTGCTCGGGTGCGGCCTGGGGCTCGCCTTCCACGCGCTCGTCGCGCTCTCCAGCGACGTGTCCCCGCGGCAGATCGGCCGGGAGCTCGAGCGCAGCGCCGCGCAGGCGCGGAAAGAGCAGCAGCGGCGGCTGAAGGAGCAGCGCAGGGCCGAGCGGCTCGAGCGCAAGCAGCGCCTCGAGCAGAGCGCGGAGGATTTCGGGCACGCCGTCGAGGAGGGCGTCGCGACGCTGCTCTCGCGGGTCGCGCAGGAGATCCGCGGGAGCGCTCCGCCGCCGGCGCCGGTCGAGGGCGCGTCGAAGAGGTCGCGGATCGCGCCGCTCGACGCGGACGAGGCCGAGTCGGAGGAGCTCGGCGACGAAGAGGCGGATCGCGCGGCCCGGCGAGGCCGCGGCGGGCGCTGACGGCGCGGCGCCGCACGTGTGGCGGTAACTTTTTGGATCGTGACGGCGTCGCGCGCCGCCTCGCTGCCGGTGAAGCTCGTCGGCGTCCCCGCCGGCGCCTTGCTCTTCGCCTACAGCTTCGTCTCGCCCTTCTTGCCCCCGACGGTGCTGGCGCCGGCGTCGATCTTGATGATGGTCTGGTTCGCGCTCATCGCCTGGCAGAACGGCAGCCAGCGGCGCGTGTGACGCAGCCGCGCGTCAGAGCTCGGGGAGATTCGGCACGGTAGGGTAGGGGGCCAAACGCCTTTGCGGTGGGTAGGGGGGGTAAACGCCTTTGCGAAGGCAAGTGCCCACTCGCCCCAACGTTCGATTGCCTTGATCGCATCTCCCACTCTGACCAGGTCTGACCGGACTCCGCGTCGAAGACGGCGCGCTGAAACGGCGTCCAGCAGTGCGTTTTCACTCCTTCATCCGGAAGGCCAGAAGAGAACCCGACAGGCATCTGTCGATATCTTTCGTCGAGCGCTCGCCCAGGTCGCCGCGGGCCTTGGCCCAGCGCCGCTCCCGCACGCCAGCCGCCGCCCCTCTCGCTTTCGCCTCTCCCCCCGGCGGGCTACCCTCGACGGGATGTTTCACCCCGTCGTCGACCGGTGGTTTCGTGACCGCTTCGGCGCCCCCGCCCCTGCCCAGGAGCGCGCCTGGCCGGTCATCGCGGCCGGCCGCGACGCGCTGATCAGTGCGCCGACCGGCGCCGGCAAGACGCTCGCGGCCTTCCTCTTCTGCCTCGACCGGCTCGTCCGCGACGCGGCGCGAGGCGCGCTCGAGGACCGCACGGATGTCCTTTACATCTCGCCGCTGAAGGCGCTCTCCCACGATGTCCACCGCAACCTCGAGCAGCCGATCGCCGAGATCTCCGCGGCCATGGAGGCGGCGGGCCTGCCCGCGCCGGGCATCCGGGCCCTCGTGCGGACCGGCGACAGCCCCGCGCAGGAGCGGCGCGCCATGGCGGCCCGGCCGCCGCACGTGCTCGTCACGACGCCGGAGTCCGCGTTCATCCTGCTGACCAGCGCGTCGGGGCGGCGCGCGCTCTCCGGGGTGCGCACGGTGATCCTCGACGAGGTCCACGCGATCGCAGGCGACAAGCGCGGCGCCCACCTCGCGCTCTCGCTCGAGCGGCTCGAGGACCTCGTGATCGGCCAGGGCGGCGCCCGGCCGCAGCGCGTGGGGCTCAGCGCCACGGTCCGCCCCATCGAGATCGCCGCCCGGCTCGTCGCCGGCGCGCGCGAGCTGCCCCAGATCGTCGACGTCGGGCAGCGGCGGGATCTCGATCTCGCCATCGAGGTGCCCCGCGACGAGCTCGGCGCGGTCTGTACGCACGAGCAGTGGACCGAGATCTACGACCGCATCGCGACGCTCACGGAGGGAGCGCGGTCGACGCTGGTGTTCGTCAACACGCGCCGCCTCGTCGAGCGGGTCGCGCACGCGCTCGGCGCGCGGCTCGGCGAGGACGTCGTGGCGGCCCACCACGGCAGCCTCTCGCGGGCCCGGCGCCTCTCGGCGGAGCGGCGCCTCAAGGCCGGGGAGCTCCGGGTCGTCGTCGCGACCGCGTCGCTCGAGCTCGGCATCGACGTCGGCGCGGTCGACCTCGCCTGCCTCGTCGGCTCGCCGCGGTCGATCAACGTCGCCCTCCAGCGCATCGGTCGCTCGGGCCACGCCCTCGCCGCGACGCCGCGCGGGCGGCTCTTCCCGCTGACGCGCGACCAGCTCGTCGAGTGCGCGGCGATCGTGCGCGCCGCGCGCCGCGGCGAGCTCGATCGGATGACGTCGCGCGAGGGGCCGCTCGACGTGCTCGCGCAGCAGATCATCGCCGCGTGCGCCTGCGAGGAGCGGGACCAAGAGGGGCTCTACGCGCTCGTCCGAAGGGCCGCGCCTTACGAAGGCCTCTCGCGCCGCGACTTCGACGCGGTGGTGGCCATGGTCTCGGGCGGCGCCGCCGCGGCGGACGACGGCGCGTCCGCGGCCCGTGGCGCGCGGCAGCGGGCCGGGTCGCTCGTCTACCGCGACGCGATCGGCGGCCGGCTGCGCGGGCGGCGCGGCGCGCGGCTCGCGGCGCTCACCTCGGGCGGGGCGATCCCCGACATCGCGGCCGTCGACGTGGTGGTCCAGCCCGACGGCACCAAGGTCGGCACGCTCGACGAGGATTTCGCGATCGAGTCGTCCGGGGGCGACGTCTTCCTGCTGGGCAACACCTCCTGGCGGGTGCTCCGGCTGGAGGGCGGCCAGATGTGGGTCGAGGACGCCCACGGCGCCGCGCCGACGGTGCCGTTCTGGCTCGGAGAGGCGCCGGCGCGCACGCCGGAGCTCTCGGCCGAGGTCGCGGCGCTCCGCGCCGAGGTCGCCGCGCGCCTCGACGAGGAGCGGGCCGAGGGGGCGCGGCCGGCGGCCGAGCGGGGCCAGGGCGGCGAGGAGGCGCGGGCGGCGCGGTCCCGGGCGGCGCGCTGGCTCATGGAGGCGTGCGCGCTCGACGCGCGCGGCGCGCTGCTCGTGCGCGACTACATCGAGGCGGGGCGCGCGGCGCTCGGCGCGGTCCCGGGCGGCGCGACCGTCGTGGTCGAGCGCTTCTTCGACGAGGCCGGGGGGCAGCAGATCGTCGTCCACACGCCGCTCGGCGGCCGCGTGAATCGCGCGCTCGGGCTCGCGCTGCGCAAGCGCTTCTGCCGGTCGTTCGACTTCGAGCTCCAGGCGGCGGCGACCGACGACGGCGTGCTGCTCTCGCTGTCCGCGGAGCACGGGATCCCGATCGACGAGGTGCTCGATCTGGTCCGTCCCGAGGGCCTCGAGGAGGTGCTCGTCCAGGCCGCTCTCCAGGGCCCGATGTTCCGCACGCGCTTCCGCTGGGCCGCGTCCCGCGCGCTCGCGCTGCTCCGGTTCCGCGGGGGCCGGCGGGTGCCGCCGGCGCTCCAGCGCATGCGCGCCGACGACCTCCTGCTCTCGATCTTCCCCGAGCAGCAGGGCTGCCAGGACAACCACGGGCTCTTCGCGCACGTCGATCCGCCGGATCACCCGCTCGTCCGCGAGGCGCTGCGCGACTGCCTGACCGAGCTGATGGATGTCGAGGGGCTGCGCGCGCTGCTCGTCGGCCTGCGCAGCGGGGCGATCCGCGTCGTCGCGCTCGACACGCCGGAGCCGAGCGTCTTCTCGCACGAGATCCTGAACGCGAACCCCTACGCGTTCCTCGACGACGCCCCGCTGGAGGAGCGCCGCGCGAGGGCGGTCCGGGTGCGGCGCGGGCTCCCGGCGGAGGTCGCCGAGCGGCTGGGCGGGCTCGATCCTGCGGTCGTCGCCGAGGTGGTCGCCGAGGCGCGGCCGGACGTGCGCGACGCGGACGAGCTGCACGAGCTCCTGCTCGACCGGGTCGCGCTCCCCGCGGAGGAGGGGATCCGGAGCGGCCTCGCGAGGCACTTCGAGGCGCTCTGCGCCGCGGGGCGCGCGGCCGAGGTGGGCGCTGCGCCGGGCGCGGGCGTGCCGCGCGCGCCGCGCTGGGTGGCGACCGAGCGGCGGCCGCTTGTCGAGGTGATCTGGCCGGAGGCGGTGTTCGCGCCCGACGTCGCGGTGCCGCCCGCCGTGCGCGGCGCCGCCGGGGCGGTCGATCGCGGCGCCGCGATCACGGCGCTCGTCCGCGGCTTCCTGAGCGCCGCGGGGCCGATCTCGACCGAGGATCTCGCGTCGCGGCTCGACGTGCCTGCGTACGAGGCGCTGTCCGCGCTCGCGCGGATCGAGCTCGCCGGCGGCGCGCTGCGCGGGCGCTTCCTGCCGAGCGCGCCCTCGCGGCCGGCGCAGGCCGCCGCGGGCGGCGGCGATCCGTCGCAGGCCGCCGCGGGCGGCGGCGATCCGTTGATCGAGTGGTGCGACCGCCAGCTCCTCGCCCGCATCCACCGCCGCACCGTCACCGGGCTGCGCAAGGCGATCGAGCCCGCTACCGCGGCGGAGCTCCTCCGGTTCCTCCTGGCGTGGCAGGGCGTGCGGCCGGGCACGCAGGCGCGTGGGCCGGGAGGCCTCGGGCGGGTGATCGAGCAGCTGCAGGGCTTCGAGCTCGCCGCCGGGGCGTGGGAGCAGGCGGTGCTGCCCGCGCGCGTGGCCGGCTACGACGAGGGGCTGCTCGACGCGCTCTGCCTGTCCGGCGAGGTGGCGTGGGGCCGCGTGGTCCCGCGCGACGCGGCGGCGCCCACGCGCGCTGCGCCGATCACGCTGGCGCTGCGCCGCGATCTCCCGTGGCTCCTCGCGCCGCGGGAGGCCGAGGGCGCGCCGCCGCCGGCGTCGCTCTCCGAAGCGGCGCAGGGCGTGCTGTCGTTCCTGACGCGCGCGGGCGCGTCGTTCTTCGACGACCTCGCTGTCGGCGTGGGCGGCGCGGGCCGCGCGGGCCGCTCCCGGGACGAGGTCGAGGAGGCGCTCTGGGAGCTCGTCGCCGCGGGGCTCGTGACCGGCGACGGCTTCGCGGCGCTTCGCTCGCTGCTCGGCGGCGGCGGCGCGGCCGTCGCGCTGGGCGCGGGCCGCCTGCGCGTCGGGGCGCGCCGGGGCGGCCCCGTCGCGTCGGGCAGGTGGTCGCTCCTGCGATCGCGGCCGGACGCGTTCGCGTCCGCTGCCGGCGAGGGCGCCGAGGGCCCCGACGCTGTCGAGGCGCTCGCGCACCAGTACCTCCGCCGCTACGGCGTGGTCTGTCGCGAGCTGCTCGCGCGCGAGCCGCGGCCGCCCGCGTGGCGCGACCTCCTCCGGGTCTACCGGCGGCTCGAGATGGCGGGTCAGCTCCGGGGAGGGCACCTCGTCGCCGGCTTCGTGGGCGAGCATTTCGCGCTGCCCGAGGCGCTCGACGCGCTCCGCGCCGTCCGGCGAGAGCCCCTGTCCGGCGAGATCGTGCAGCTCTCGGCGTGCGACCCGCTCAACCTGGTCGGCATCGTCACGCCGGGGCCGCGGGTGCCGGCCGTGCTCGGGAACGTGGTCATCTACCGCGACGGCGTGCCGCTCCTGCCCGTGGCCGCGGCCGCGCCCGCGCCGGGTGGGCCGGGACAGGCGATGTCCGCTGCCGCGGGAGCAGCGATGTGAGGGCGGCGGCCCAGCCTTCTCGCCTCGCCGGTGGAGAGAATTCAGCGCCAAGGCGCCAAAATGCACGACAATTGTTCTTTCGTTTGCGCCTTTGCGCCTTTGCGCCTTTGCGTTGAATTCTCTCTCCCGATCTCTGGCCGGACTCCTGGCGGGTCAGCACGCGCCCTTGACGCTCGACCGCATGGCGCGAGCTGCCGTACGCTCACGCCAATGGCCAGCGAAAAAAAGAAGAAGTCACGAACCGAGGCCGCCTCGGACGCGGACACGCAGGGCGAGAAGCCCTCCGCTGAGCCGCAGCGCGGCGGCAAGAAGAAGAAGTCGACGCTCACGGCCGCCCAGCGGCAGGAGCTGCTCGATCTCGATCCTGCCTATGAGGCGCCGATCGACCACCCCGTCTCCGATACGTTGCAGGAGGCGCGGGAGCTCGAGGTCGCCTTGAGCAAGCTCGGCAAGGAGATCTACAAGAAGAGCAGGCTCTCGAAGGACGTCGGCACCTCGATCTCTGCCCGGCGCGACCTGCTAACCGCCGCCGAGTCCGCCTGGACCGAGGTCCGCACGCTCCCGCTCTCCTCGGACCTGCGCGCGCAGCGCAAGGACGCGGAGGCCCTCAAGCGCGACGCCATCGCGGCGCTCCGCTACTTCCTCGCGGCGGACGAGGAGGTGGAGCGGCGCATCGACGGGATCCTCCTTGGCACCGGCGTCGCCGACCTGGTGAGCGATCTGAGCCAGCTCGCCGAGCTCCTCGAGCAGCACCGCGACGCGCTGGCCAGGGCCGATCTTCCGAAGCGCGCCCCGGAGCGCGCCCGTGAGCTCGCCGCGGCGCTCAGCAGCGGCGCGGCGGAGCGCGCCGTCGATCCCGGGGGCAACGCCGGGATGGCACTCCGGAATCGCGCCTTCTGGTGGCTGCGCGAGGCCATGGACGAGATCCGCGCCGCAGGCCGCTATGTCTACCGCGATGAGCGCAAGGTGCTCGCGCTCTTCCGCACATCGAGCGCGCGTGCCCGCGCGCGTCGGCGCGCAGTGAAGCAGGATGAGCCCGAGACGACCGGATCGAGCCCGACACCGGCAGCGCCTGAGCCTGAGCCTGAATCGACCTGACGGCAGCGATCCGACACGTCGAGAGCCCGATCCCAGCCACTTTCGCGAAGCGGACACCGCTGCGGCGTGCTCGAGCGCACGTTGCGCTCCAACCTTGATGCCGTCACTATCCTGCGGCGAATACGCGCTCGGGGGGGCGTTCCTGGTCATCCGAGGCCGCCGCCATGTGGACTGTCCTTCCCGAGCTTCGCCAGCCCGAAAACTCCCGTCACCGCGCCTCCGGCCCGCCAAGGGGGCTCTGGACATCGGCGGTCGCGTTCGCGGCCGCTCTGCAGTGCCTCGCATGCAATCAGGGAGCGTCTCAGCCCGGCGGCGCGAAGGCGGAGAAGCCTGCGGCCAGCGTCAAGGAGGTGACGCTCGCCCCCGTGACGGAGCTCGTCATGGAACAGGCCGTCGACATCTCGGGGACCCTCGACGCCGACGAGCAGGTGACGCTCGGGGCCAAGGTGGCCGGGCGCCTCGCCTCGATCTCGGTCGACCTGGCGAGCCCGGTCCAGCGAGATCAGGTCATCGCTCAGCTGGAGGCGCGGGACTACGAGCTGCGCATCGAGCAGGCCACGGCCGCGCTGGCGCAGAGCCGCGCCCAGCTCGGCTTGCCCCCGGACGGGCCGGACAGCGAGCTCGATATCGAGGGCACGGCGGTCGTGAGGCAGGCCCTCGCGACGTTCAAGGAAGCGCAGGCCAACCAGGTCCGGGCGCGTGGGCTCGCCAGGGAAGGGCTGATGTCGGGCATGGACCTCGACGCGGCCGAGGCGGCGGCGGTCCGCGCGGAGACCGCCGTGCAGTCGGCGCGGGAGGAGGTGCGCATCCGCGAGGCCGCCGTCCGCCAGCGGCGCTCCGAGCTGCGCATGGCGCGGCAGCAGCTCGCCGACACCCTCGTGCGATCGCCGCTCGATGGCGTCGTCCAGGTGCGGAGAGCGAACGTCGGCCAGTACCTCGCCGCGGGGGCGCCGATCGTGGACGTCGTCCGGATCGACCCGCTGCGGCTGCGCGTGGCCATCCCCGAGCTCGAGGCGGCCGCGGTGCGCGCGGGCCAGCCCGTGCGCGTGACCCTCCAGGGAGACAGCGCCACCTATCCAGGGACGGTCGCGCGCCTCGCGCCCGCGCTCGACCCGCAGAGCCGCACCCTGCTCGTGGAGAGCGACATCAAGAACCCCGGCCACCTGCGGCCGGGGAGCCTCGTCAGCGCGCAGATCGTCGTGAGCTCGAGGCCGGTGCCGACCGTGCCGGCGACCGCCGTCGTCCGGTTCGCCGGCCTCGCGAAGGTCATCACGGTCGAGGACGGCAAGGCGAAGGAGAAGCTGGTCACCACCGGAAAGACGTCGGGGGATCGGGTCGAGATCGTGTCCGGCGTCGCGGCGGGGGAGTCCGTCGTCGCAAAGCCCGGATCGCTCCAGCAAGGGCAGCCGGTGCGCGTGGTGGAAGGGGGCTAGGGTGCAAGCGCTCGCCAGGATCTGCATCCAGCGGCCCGTCTTCGCCGCCATGCTGACGCTCGCCCTCGTGGTGGTCGGCGCCGTGGCGTACTTCAAGCTGGGCGTGGATCGCTTCCCCGCCGTGGACCTGCCGACGGTCTCGGTCCGCACCACGCTCCCCGGCGGCGCGCCCGAGGACGTCGAGTCGGAGATCTCCGAGGAGATCGAGGCGGCGGTCAACACCGTCGAGGGGATCGCCGAGCTCCGCTCGATCTCGACGAGCGGAACCTCCGTCGTCGTCGCCACGTTCAACCTCGACCGGGACATCGACTCGGCGGCGCAGGACGTCCGCGATCGCGTGCAGGCGGCGCTGCGCCGGCTCCCGGTGGGCACCGATCCGCCCGTCATCGCGAAGCAGGACAACGACTCGACCCCGGTCATGTCGATCGCCCTCTCGGCCGATCGATCGATCCGGGAGCTCACCGAGCTGGCCGACAAGCTCGTGCGGGTGCAGCTCGAGCGGTCGTCGGGCGTCGGCGAGGTGCGCGTCGTGGGGGGGCAGCAGCGCGCCATCAAGATCTGGCTGAACGCCGACCGCCTCGCCGCGTACGGCCTGCCGATCACCGCCGTCCGCGACGCGATCGTGCAGCAGAACGCGAACATCCCCGCGGGGAACGTCACGGGCAAGGAGGAGGAGCGGACGCTGCGCACGATGGGCCGCATCGAGGACGCGGGCGCGTTCAACGATCTGGTCGTCGCCACCGTCGACGGGCGGCCCGTCCGGGTGCGCGACATCGGCCGCGCCGAGGACGGCACCTACGAGCAGCGCTCGCTGGCCCGCCTCGACGGCAAGCCCACCGTCGTCCTCGACGTCGTGCGGCAGTCGGGCGCCAACACGGTCGCGGTGATCGAGGCCGTGAAGGCCAACCTGGCGAAGCTCTCCGAGCAGATGCCCGAGGACGTGCGACTGGAGGTGATCCGCGATCAGTCGGGCTACATCTACACGGCGCTGCACGAGATCAACGTGCACCTCGTCCTCGGCAGCATCCTCGCGTGCGCGGTCGTCCTGCTCTTCATGCGGTCGTGGCGGTCCACGATCATCGCGGGCGTCGCCATCCCGACGTCGGTCGTCGCGACGTTCGGCATGATGTGGCTGCTCGACTTCACGCTGAACAGCGTGACGATGCTGGCGCTCGTGCTGATGGTGGGCATCGTCATCGACGACGCCATCGTCGTCCTCGAGAACATCTTCCGCTTCGTCGAGGAGAAGAAGATGGACTCCTTCGAGGCGGCCAGGGCCGCGACGCAGGAGATCGGGCTCGCCGTGCTCGCGACGACGCTGTCGCTCGTCGTCATCTTCGTCCCCGTTTCGTTCATGTCGTCGATCTCGGGGCGGTTCCTGTTCCAGTTCGGGATCACGGCCACGGTCGCGATCCTCGTGAGCCTGCTCGTCAGCTTCACGCTGACCCCGATGATGAGCGCGCGCCTGCTCCGCGAGGAGGGCGCCCGCGCGCACGGGGCGGGGGAGGCGGGGGGGCCGGGCGGCGGGGGCGGGGCGGCGACGCGAGAGGGCTTCTACGGGAGGCTCGAGGCCAGGTACACGCGCGCCCTCGCGTTCGCGATGCGGCACCGGGGGCTCGTCGCCGTCTCGGGCGCGCTGGTGATGGCGTCGGCCGTGCCGCTCTACGGGCTCGTGAAGCAGGAGTACATCCCCTCGGGCGCGGACGACGCGGAGTTCGAGATCCGCGTCACGGCCCCGCTCAGCGCGAGCATCGGCGCGATGGACGACGTGATGCGCCAGATCAGCGATGACGTCCGCGGGGTGCGCGGGGTGCGGAGCGTGCTCGCCACTGCGGGCGGCGGCTTCGTGGGCGGCGTCAGCGCGGGCGAGGCCTTCGTGCGGATCGCCCCGCACGACGAGCGCACGTTCTCCCTGACACGGCTGCTCCGGGAGACATTCTCCGGCCATCCGTGGCGCGCCTTCAAGGACAACACCTCGCAGAAGGACGTGATGCAGGAGGTGCGGCGCAAGCTGCGCAAGTACTCCGATCTCCGGATCTCGGTGCGCAACGTGCCGTCGTTCAACATCGGCGGCGGGAACTTTGAGATCGACTTCGCGATCCAGGGCCCCGACATCGAGCAGCTCGAGCGTTACGCGAACGAGCTCCGCGAGCGCTCCGCGCAGCTCGGCGGCATCGTGGACGCCGACGTGACGCTGAAGATCGACCGGCCCGAGCTCCGGGTGCTCATCGAGCGCGATCGCGCGGCGCAGCTCGGGGTCCGGACGCAGGACATCGCGACCGCGCTGCGCCTGATGGTGGGCGGAGATCAGGCGGTCTCGCGCTTCCGGGACGAGGCCGAGAACGAGAACTACGACGTGCAGCTGCGCCTCATCGAGGAGGATCGCGATCGGGTGGCGGCCGTCCGCCGCCTCTACGTGCCCCGGACGGCGCGCGCGCAGGCCGCGCCGTCGCCGGGCGGCGCCGGCGGTGCGACGGCGCCCTCGGCCGGGACGCCGCTGCTCCGGGGCGACCTTGTGCGCCTCGACAACCTGGTGCGCATCGAGGAGGCGAGGAGCCCGTCGCGCATCGACCGGCTCGATCGCCAGCGGGTCTCGAGCCTGCGCGCCGGCGTCGCCCCCGGTTACGCGCTCGCCGACCGGCTGGAGGCGCTGCGCGGCGCCGCGCGGGAGATGGACATGCCCGCGGCGTACACGACAAGCGTGCGCGGCCGCGGCGCGGAGCTCGAGCGCACCTTCGGCGAGTTCATCTGGGCGTTCCTCCTGTCGATCGTGCTCATGTACATGATCCTGGCGTCGCAGTTCGAGAGCCTGGTGCACCCGGTGACGATCCTGCTCTCGCTGCCGCTGTCGGTGCCGTTCGCGCTGCTCAGCCTGTGGGCGACCGGGAACACGCTGAACCTGTACTCTGCGCTCGGCTTCCTCGTGCTGTTCGGCGTGGTGAAGAAGAACTCGATCCTCCAGGTCGACCACATGAACAAGCTGCGGGGCGAGGGCGTGCCGCGCGAGGAGGCGATCCTCCAGGCGAACCGAGATCGGCTGCGGCCCATCCTGATGACCACGCTGGCCCTGGTCGCGGGCATGCTCCCGCTCTGGCTGGGCACGGGGCCCGGGGCCGAGGAGCGCCAGACGATCGCCGTCGTGGTCATCGGCGGCCAATCCCTGAGCCTGCTGCTCACCCTGATCGTCACGCCGGTCTCGTACTCGCTGCTCGACGATCTCGCGCGCAGCGAGCGCTGGGGGCGTGTCCGGTCCCGCGTGGCCTCCCTCCGCGAGCGCGCGTCCGCGCGGTTCGGCCGGCTCTTCGCGCGCAGGACGACGTAGGCGCGGCGGCGCCCGCTGCCGGGCGCCTCAGCCCTTCGCCAACCCGAGCGCGGCCACGGCCACCGCGCCCCAGCCCGCGAGCAGGAGCAGCCCGCCGAGCGGCGTGACCATGCCGAGGACGCGGACGCCCGTCACGGTCATCACGTAGAGGCTGCCGGAGAAGAGGAGCACGCCGCCCGCGAAGCAGAAGCCGGCGACGGTCGCCGCCGTGCCGCCGGTGCGCGCGGCGAGGTGGGCGGCGAGCGCCAGCGCGAGCGCGTGGGCCAGGTGGTACTGGGCGCCCGTTTGCCACCAGGAGAGGCGCAGCGCGCCGTCCGGCGCCGCGTCGAGCGTCGCCTTGACCCCGTGGGCGCCGAAGGCGCCGAGCGCCACCGCGAGGAACCCGTAAACGCCCGAGAGCAGGAAGAAGAGACGTTCCATCGGGCGCGGAGCTTAGCCGATGGCCGGAGCTCGTCACGGGGGCGCTCGGCTGGGTGCGCCGCGCTTCAGCCGCCCGCCGCCCCCCGCCGCGGGAAGATCGTCCCCCGGATCTCCGCCATCGACGCGCCGAACGTCGTCGCGAGCCGGCCGAGGACGAGGCGGTTCAGCCGGCCGTCCGGCGGCGCCTTGACCGCGATCACGAACGCGACGTCGATGGGGGTGCCGGCGTGCCTCGCCGCCCGCTCCGCGAGCGCCGCCGCGGCGACGTCGGACAGCTCCTCCCGCCGTGCCACGCGGATCTTCACGTAGAGCGCCGCCCGCATCAGCGTGTGGTAGCCGTGCATCCACGCCATCCAGCGCTCCTCCGGGCCCCCGGCGAGGGCCCGTGAGAGCGCGTCGCGGCGCCGCTCGATCTCGTCGAAGGGCAGGTTGTCGAGCTCGTTCAGCGCGCCGGGGAACTCCCCCGCGAGCGCGCGGAACACCTCCTTGCCCGGGATCGGCTCCCCGGCCGCGCGCGCGCGGCGGAGCTCCGCGAGCGTGAGGTACTTGCGGGCGAGCTGCGACAGGACCTCCGGGGAGAGGCGCGCGTCGCCGTCGGGGACCGCCGCGCCGGTCACAGCCAGCCGTGAGGGAACGCGAGGACGTCGCCGATCGACGCGGCGCCGAGGCACAGCGCGACGAGGCGATCGACCCCGAGCGCGTTGCCCGCCGCGGGCGGCATCCCCTCCTCGAGCGCGTCGAGGAAGCGCTCGTCGATCGGATAGACCGGCTTGCCCTGGGCGGCCCGCGCCGCCTGATCGGCGAGGAGCCGCGCGCGCTGCTCGACCGGGTCGGTCAGCTCGCCGAAGCCGTTGCAGAGCTCGACGCCCGCGACATACAGCTCGAACCGCTCGCAGACCTGCGGATCGCTCGGCTTGAGCCGCGCGAGCGACGCGAACGGCGCGGGGAAATCGACAAGGAACACCGGGTGGGGCAGCGCGGCGATCGCCGGCTCCACCGCGTCCACGAGCAGGCGGAAGAAGCGCTCCTCGTCGCTCGACGCGAGCGCGATCGCGTCGTCCGCGGGCACGCCCGCCCAGCGCGCGAACGCCTCGCCGATCGAGATCCGCGGGAACGGCCGCTCCAAACGTACCTGCTTGCCGGACGTCGAGATCGTGCCCTCCGCGCCGAGCGCGCCCGCGACGCGCTGCACGATCGCCTCGGTGTCGGCCATCACCTCGTCCACGCCGGCGAAGGCGCGGTACCATTCGAGCATCGTGAACTCCGGGTTGTGCCTGTCCCCGAGCTCCCCGCGCCGGAAGCAGCGCGCGAGCTGGAAGCAGCGCGGGACGCCTCCCGAGAGCAGCCGCTTCATCTGGTACTCCGGGCTCGTGATCAGGAACGTCGGGCGCGCCGCCTGCACAGCGAACGCGTCGAGGTGCAGATCGAGCCCGGGGGACGGGACCATGCTCGGCGTCTCCACCTCGAGGAAGCCGCGCTCGGCGAACAGCGCCCGCACCGCGGCGAGCGCCGCCGCGCGCTGCGCGAGCGCCGCGCCGCGCCCGCGATGGATCACGCGCTCCGTCTCGCTCGACGGCGGCGCGGCGGCGCCCGAGCGCGCCCGCGGCGGTCTCCGGGGTGCGATCCGCTCGACGAGCCGCGCGGACGCGAGCGCGCGGTCGGTCGGCGCCGGCGCCGGCGCGCCCTCGACGATCGCGAGATCGCCGACCTCGAGCGGTGGCGCGGGCGCGCCCTCGAGCGCGACGCGCAGCGCGCCGAACGCGTCGCCGAGGACGACAGCGCCCTCCGCGACCTCGAGCACGCGGCCGCCGACGCGAACCGTGCCGGGCAGCGGCGCACCGGAGGGCCCTGTGGGGCACGGGGGACAGGCGGAGACGATGTCGCTCGGGGCGAACGTCGCCGGGAATCCAATGGAGGTGTTTGTTTCAGAGAGAGCCACGGGAGCCTGCGTTGAAGGTGCCGGAGACATACCACGCAGGTTGACCAGGGAGGTCACGTAACGAGGCAATCGCGGCCACAACTCCTTGATTTTCCGCGAGGACGTCGCGTCGCTTCTCCTTGATGAGCCAACGCAACTCGTTACGTTGGTCGCGCTCGTCGGTCCGGCCCTGCCGCGCCTCACGCGAGCGCTGCTTGCAGAAAGCCAGCAGAAATCCAGCCGGAGAGATGAACCCATGAGACGACTGCCGCTCTTGCTTCCGTTGACCGCACTCGCAGCCTTGGCCGCTGCGGGGCCCGCCGCCGCGTCGGAGTGGCACACGCTACGGCAGGGCTCGCCGGCAACGGCGCTGTCCTTCCGCGGCACGGACGGCGCGCGGGGCGCGGCGGAGGCGGCGCTGAAGCACGCCGCTTCGGACCTCCGCCTCCAGGGCGTCTCGCTGCGTTACCAGAGCGAGCTCGTCGATGGCGATCACCGCACTGTCCGGTTTGGGCAGGTCCACGCCGGACTGCCCGTGCTCGGCGCCGCGGTGGCCATCGACCTCACCCGGGAGAACCGCGCGGAGGTCGTCGTGCTCGACGTGGCGCGGGACCTGTCGGTGGCGACGACGCCGACTCACGGGGAAGAGGCCGCGCGGCGCGCGGTCGAGGCGACCTACGGGATGACGCTCGCGGAGCGGCCGAACGCGGCGCTCGCGGTGTTTCCCGAGGCGGAGACCGGCGGCAAGCTCGTCTGGGTCGTCGATGTCCGGTCGGATCGCGGCGGGGAGCGCTACCTCATCGACGCGCACACAGGCAAGCTCGTCCACAGGCGCTCGCTGGCCGTGCACGTACGAGGGCGCGTTTACCCCATCAGCTCGGCGGTCACCCCCGAGGTCCAGGATCTCGAGCTCAGCGGCCTCGACGCGGCGGATCCCCAGACCTTGAGCGGCTGGAACGGCAACTTCAAGGTGGTGAATTACGTGGATGGCGACCTCACCAACGGCGTCCCGCTCACCCTGGAGCAGAGCGTCGAGCCGAACGCAGGGGAGGACTTCCTCTACGATCCGCCCACGAGCGCGGAGGATGCGCACGACCAGTTCGCGCAGGTCGGCATCTATTACCACCTCACCCGGATGCGCGATTACTTCGTGTCGACCCACCAGATCGACATGGGGGCGCCTGGCTGGAAGCTCGTCGCGGTCGCCAACATGCTGGAGGCGGGCCGGCCGATGGACAACGCGTTCTTCTCGGGAGAGGGCGTGAGCGAGCCCTTCCGCGCGCCGAACCTGATCGCCATCGGCCAGGGCTCGTTCTTCGATTTCTCGGACGACTCCGACGTGTTCCTCCACGAGTTCACCCATTACGTCTCCGCCAACGCGGTCGGCTACAATGGGGGGCAGTTCGCGATCAACGAATACGGGCTCTCCCCGTGGGCCGGCAGCATCGATGAGGGCATCGCGGACTATTTCGCCTGCACCGTGAACGGCGACTCCACGCTCGGCGAGGCGACGCTGGCGCCCTTCGGCATGGCGCGCGACCTCGCGAAGGACAGCAAGACGTGCCCCGGCGATCTGGTGGGCGAGGTGCACGAGGACGGCGAGCTGATCGGCAGCCTCGCGTGGTCCTTGCGCGAGAAATTCGGGGCCAAGGTGGGCGACAAGCTCGTCTGGGGCACGGTGACGCTGCTGACCCCCAACGCCTCGTTCGGCGATTTCGCCAAGGCGCTGAAGCGGGCGACCGGCAAGCTGGTGACCGCCGGTGAGCTCACGGAGGCGGACGCCGGCGCCGTCGACGCGCTGCTCGAGAGCCGGGGCCTCGACGACTGCGAGGAGGTGCTCGATCTGACCGGGGGCAAGTCGCAGACGACGAACATGTTCGGGATCGACTCGCTGGTCTTCGGCTCGGGGGCGTCGTGCGCGGATTACCGCTCGCAGCTCAGCCTGCAGAGCCTCTTCCACTTCAAGAGCAAGCCGGATCGGGCCGCGAAGGGCGTCCGCTTCACCGTGGAGCTCGATCCCGACCGTGGGAACGACGTCGAGTGGAGCATCTACGTGAGGGCCGGCCGGCACGTCGGCTTCACCCTGGGAGAGCTCCTGCCGGAGGCCACGAAGTACGATTACAGGGTCGAGGGGATCACGGAGACGGACGGCGAGATCGTCATCGACGAGACCTCCGATCCGCCGTTCGATCCCACGAAGACGTACTACCTGGTGATCGGCCACAAGAACTGTCCGTCCTCGTCCGTGACGGTGGAGAGCGAAGATCTCGGGGTGGAGCCGCCGGTCGATCCGACGGAGCCCGTCGAGCCGGAGCCCGCCGGCTCCACGGGCGGCGCGACGCCGGACCCGACCGATCCGATCGAGGATCCCGAACCGGAGACGGTCGTGGGGTGCGCTTGCCGCGCCGCCGAGCCGAGCGCGCCCGTCGCGCCGTGGACGGCGCTCGCCGGGGTCGCGCTCGCCGGGGCTGCCGTGCTCAGGCGGCGTGCGCGGGCGCGCCGCGAGCTGGGCTGAAGTGAGGGACTGAGGCCGCTGGCGTCACGCGGCGGGCGGCGCATCGACGCGCGCCGCCTGCCCTCGACGCAAGCGCGAGGCCTGGAGCGCTCGCGCCTGTCGCCTCCGGGTGGGTGCGGGGGCTGCCTTCGCTGCGCTAGCGCCCGCCCGCGCCGCCGGTGCCGCCCGCGCCGCCGGTGCCGCCACCCGCGCCACCGGTGCCGCCACCGCCTCCGCCCGTACCACCGGCGCCACCCGTACCGCCCCCGCTTCCGCCCTCGCCCGCGCCGCCGGTGCCGCCCGCGCCGCCGGTGCCACCGCCGCTGCCTCCCGTGCCGCTCGTGCTGCTCGTGCTGCTCGTGCTGCTCGCGCCGCTCGTCGTCGGATTCTGGTTGGGATCGCAGACCTGCGTGACCGCATCCGGCCTGCAGCAACGATGTTGTTGCTGCTGCTGACCGATGCCCATGCACTCGAGGCCATCGGCGCAGTCATCGTCGCCGTTCGCGATCTCGCAGGGCTCGCCCTCTTGCTGCCGGCTGCAGCTCGCGGCGGAGGCGACGATCGCCGCGGCGAGCGCGGCCAGGAGGAGCGCGGGGCGCAAGGCGTTGCGCGATGTCTTCGGGGCTTTCACGCGCGCTGGTCTAGCAGAACCAGGCGGGCTTGCCTATTGCCCATCTACTGCGGAGGGGCCGGCCGGTTCTTGGCGTCGATGGCGTCGATGAACAGGCCCATGTACTGCGCGGCGCTCGTGATCGAGAAGATGAGTGATAGATAGATGAGCAGCCGTCCGACGTGCACCACGTCGACCTCTCCGAAGTCGACGCCGAGGTGGATGTGGTACGGGTAGCCGAGGATCAAGCAGACGATCCCGATCATCTGCAGCGCTGTCTTGATCTTCCCGCCGTCGCCCGCCGCGATGACGAGCCCCTCGGTCGAGGCGATGGAGCGGAGCGCCGTGATCGTGATCTCGCGCGAGATGAGCAGCACCACCGCCCACGCCGGGATCCGGCCCATCGGCACGAGCCACACGAGCGTGGCGGCGACGATGAGCTTGTCGGCGAGCGGATCGAGGAACTTGCCGAGCACGCTCACGAGGCCCTGCCGCCGCGCCAGGTAGCCGTCGAGCATGTCGGTGATCGCCGCGAGCGAGTAGACGCCCGCGGCCCAGAAGCAGTCCCGCGGCGCGCCCCTCGACAGGAGCAGGAGGACGGCCGGGATCATGAGGATCCGGGCGAACGTGAGCAGGTTCGGGAGGTTCCGCGCGTCTTCCCAGAGCGTGCGCCGCCGCTGCGCCTTGATGCCCCGCAGGGACGTGCCCGCGCTAGCGACCATCGACGAGGACCATCCCCTCTCCGCCGAACGTCACGAAGCCCTGCATCCCTCCAGGCGCCTCGGAGGCGGGCAGCGTGCGCGGCAGGAGCCGGCCCATCCACCCGAGCACCGCGGTCGCGCGCGTCGACGTCGGCCGCGACGGGGTGATCTCCAGCGCGGCGGCGCGCTCGGGCACCGACAGGACCATGTGGCCGCGGCCGCGGAGCTGCACCATCGCGACCGCCTCGCCCTCGCCGGCCGGCAGGCGGCCGTTCTCGTAGCCGATCGGCAGATCGAAGCCGACGAGGACGTCCTCGCGCAGGTAGATGGACTCTTCCCCGAGCGTCACCGGGTGGAGCCGCCGCCCCTCCGGCGCGCCGAGCACGAGCTCGCAGCGCCCGCCGATCTCGATGAAGGGCGTGCTCGGCCCGCCGAGCGGCTCGTCGAAGATGCGCCCGCGCGCCTGCCGCTTCAGCACATGCGTGGCCGTCCCGGAGTGCACGCTCATGGTGCGCAGCGCGTCGAGCCGGGCGACGAAGCCCTTCGCCGACTGCACGAGCACGACGCCGGTCGGGTGCCGCGTGACCGCGGCCTCGCGCGGGAAGACCAGCAGCCGCTCGCGCGCGAGCGCCGAGAGCGTCTCCAGCGGCGGCGCCGCGGACGGCGTCGCGGCCGGCGGCGTCGCGGCGGGCGCCGCCGTGGGAGGCGGCAGCGAGGACGACGACGGCCGCCCCGCCGCCTTCTTGCTCGCCGCCGCCGCGTCCGCCGCGCCGCCGCCGGCCGCGACGGCGATCGCGAAGCGGCCCGTCGCGGAGGGCTCCTCGGGCGCCACCGTGCTGCGGCGCACGGTCGGCGACACGCTCCCTCCCGGCGTCGCCTGCACCGCCGGCATCGACGGGACCGTCGGCGCCGCGCCGACCCTCGGGCCGGGAGCCTTGCCCGCGCCGGGCGGGTTCGTCGCGCCTCCCGCGCGGCTGTCCGCCCCGAGGCTCTTGAACGACGGCGGCGCCGGGATCGTCGGCATCATCTCGCGGCCAGGCTCGATGGCCGACCATGTCCCTGACGGGATGCGCGGCAGATCCGAGTCGTGCCGGAAGCCCGCGCCGGCGCGATCGAGCGCCTGCACGGCCTCGCCTGCGGCGCGCTGCACCTCGACCTTGGCCTCGACCGGCGGCTGATCCTCGGTGTCGGGAGGCTCCATCGAGTAGCGGCCGGTTGCGCCGCCCGTCATGTCGAGCAGGCGGCGCGCCATCGCGTCGTGGCCGCCCGCCGCGAACGCGTGGCTCGCGCGCTCGTAGTCGCCCATGCGCTGGAACGCGAGCCCCAGGTAGCCCCACGCGCGCTGGTGCTTCGGGTTCTGCTCGAGCGCCTTCTCGAGCTCGGACCGCGCCTGCGCGGGCTGCCCGGTCTTGAGGTACGAGAGCGCGAGGTTGATGCGCGGCTCGACCGCCTCCGGGTGGGCCTGGATCAGCCGCTCATAGATCGCGATCGCCCGCGGGTAGAGCCCCAGGCGGAAGTAGACGATCCCGAGCAGGTCTTGCCCCTTGGGATCGCTCGGCTGGAGCGACAGCGCGCGCTCGAGCTCCGCCTTCGCGGCGTGGACCCGGTTGTCCTGCAGGAGCTCGCTGCCCCGGTGCAGGTGGAACAGGAACTCCTCCGCCGCGACTTCGCGTGAGGAGGGCCGTGGGTCGTCGCGCTCGTGCATTGTCGGGGGGATCGTACACGAAAACGCACACACGCCGTCAGGCGCTCGCCGCCTCGATCGCCTCGGCGAGCGTGAAGGCCCCCTCGTAGAGCGCGCGGCCCACGATGACGCCGCTGACGCCGGGGATCTGCGCGAGCGCGCGCAGGTGAGCGAGCGATCCGACTCCTCCGGAGGCCAGGACGGGGAAGCCGCACGAGGCGGCGAGCTCGCGGGTGGCTTCCAGGTTGGGGCCGACCTGCGTGCCGTCGCGGGAGACGTCGGTGTAGAGGAGCGCCGCGACGGGGGCGCCGGCGAGCGCGCGGGCGACGTCGAGGGCGGTGACCGAGGAGACCTGCTCCCAGCCCTGCACGGCCACGCGCCCGTCCTTGGCGTCCACGGCGACCACGACGCGCCCCGGGAAGCGGCCGGCGAGGTCGCGCACGAGCGCGGGATCGTTCACCGCGGCGGTCCCGAGCACGATGCGCTCGGCGCCCAGCGCGAGGTAGCTCTCGGCCGCGGCGGCGGAGCGGATGCCGCCGCCCACCTGCACGCTGCCGCCCTCCGCGCCGAAGGCCGCGATGACGGCGCGGACGGCGTCGGCCTGGACGGGCAGGCCGGCGCGGGCCCCTTCCAGGTCGACCACGTGCAGCCGAGCGCAGGCACGGCGGAGGCGAGCGGCGAGCGCCGCCGGGTCCTTGTCGTAGACGGTGACCTGATCGTAGCGCCCTTGATGGAGGCGCACGGCCTGGCCTCCGAGGAGATCGATGGCGGGGATGAGCTGCACGCGGCGGGTCTAGCGCGCCTCTGCGCCGGTGGGTAGAGGCGGCGAAGGTCGCGAAGGTGAACGGCCCCGCCGCGTCACCACGACCCGCTCGCCCCGAGCACGACCCCCTCCGGGCCTGCCGCGAGCACGCCTGCGCGGATCCGCCTTGACGTCGCGCCGGCGGTCATGTCGCTCTGCTTCGGCTCGGTCAGGTAGAGGACCGCCGCCGCCCCGAGCCCGGCCAGCCCCACGCCGAACCCGATCGTGCTCACGAGCCCGGTGGTGCTCGCGCTCTCCGCCGCGTCCAGGCCCGTCTGGTCGCAGGCTGTCGGGTCGCTCAGGCCGATCCCGCTGCCGCAGTGCTCGCGGACGACGCTCTTCTTGCCGAGCGTGAGCGCGCCCGTCACCCCGCCGAGCACGAGCCCCGCGACGCCGACGCCGCCGGCCGCGTACACGGCCGCCTGCCGGCCTGAAAGGCCCTCGGCGGACGGCGCCGGGGCGCCGCTCACCTGCAGCTCGACGCGCTTCTTCTCGCCTTGAGCGAGGTGGATCCGCGTCTCCTGGACAGGCCCTCCCGGCGCCTGCGTCGACACGACGTGCGCTCCCGGATCCACCGGCACGCTCGCGCCCAGCGCGGCGCTGTCCACCGCGCGACCGTCGCGCTTCACCACCGTCCCCGCGGGGGCTCCGGGCGGGAGGGAGAGCGCGAGCTCCGGCACGAGCGGGGCCAGCTTCTCGCGCTCCTCCCGGGCGACCTTGGGTCGCTCGCCTTGCCGGCGCTTCTGCTCCGGCGTCAGCTGCTCGTGGAGCGCAAGGTACTCCCCGAAGTGCGCGAACGCGCTCGCGACGCGGCCCCACCTCGACTCGCAGATGGCCAGCGTGAAGAGCGCCCCCGGCTTGGGCTCGAGCCGGTGGCTCTCGGCGATCGCGTTGCAGCCCGTCTCGTACTGGCCCGCTTCCATCTCGGCGAGGCCCCGGTTGAAGAGGGCTTCCGCGGCCGCGCTGTCCTGCGCCGCGGCGGGCGTCGCGGCGGCGAGCGGCCAGAGGACGAGAGCGAGAGGAGCCATCCGGCGCAGGCGACGTGTCATGTTCTGGGGCATCCACAGGCGAAGGTGTCGACGGGTGTCGGCGAGGATCGGACCGGCAGCGCGGCGGACATCGGCCTCAATCTCGTCCGAGCAAAGGGACTTTGGGGCGAGAGGCGGCGCCTGTTCGCCCGGTCGAAGCGGGCCTCGGCGCCACCTTCGGGGGAGCGCCCGCCGCCCCGCGCGCAGCCGGCCCCGCGCTGGCGCTCGCGCTGGTCGCGGGCGGGGTGGGCTCCGCGGCGAGCGCCGGCGCGGAGGCGCTGGGCGCCGGCGCGGACGGCTCTGCCGGCGGCGTCGCGCTCGGCGCAGCGGTCGGCGCAGCGGTCGCGGCGGCGCTCGCCGAGGCGGCGTCCGGCGCGGGGGCCGAAGGCGGCGCGGCCACCGCTGGATCGGCCTGGGCCCCGGCGCGGATCAGGAGCCAGGTCCCTGCGCCAAGCACCCCGAGCCCGAGGACGACTGCGGCGGCGACGAGCGGGGCTCGGCTTGGCGCGATCGGCGTGGTGTTCCCTGAAGGGACGGACGTCACCGACGTCTCCATGGTCGCCGCGAGGGGCGCGACCGGGGAGCGAGACGGGTGCTCCGGCCCCATCGGGCCGACGCTCGTCGCCACCGGCGGCATCATCGCGGGCGCGGTGATCGCGGGCGTGGTGAGCGCGGTGATCGCGGGCGTGGTAAGCGGGGTGATCGTGGGCGCGGTGAGCGCGTGCGCCGAGGGGCTCGCCACGGCCCAGGGCGGCGTGGTCGGGCGGGGTGAACGCCCGCTGCTGGCCGGGGCGAGGCCGAGCAGCTCGGAGAGCGCCTGCGCCGCCTCGCTCGCGAGGCGGAACCGCGTCGCCGGATCGACGGCCGTGGCCCGAGCGAACCAGCCATCGAAGCTCTGCGGCAGCACCACCCGCTGCGACATCGCCCGGTGGACCGGCGGCTCCTGCGGCCCGTGGACGGCCACGAGCGCGAACGCGATCACGTCGTTCGCGCTGAGCGCCTCCGGGCTCCAGTACGGCGTCCCCACGAGCAGCGTGTACGCGATCATCCCGAGCGCGTAGATGTCCACGGCGCTGGTGAGCTTCGTGTCGGTGCGGAACTGCTCGGGCGCCATGTAGATGGGCGTCCCGAGGCTCCGCGTGATGCCGGCCGCCGTCCCGCCCTCGGCGAGCAGCTTCGCCACGCCGAAGTCGAGGATCTTCATGCGGGGCGTCCCGTCGTCCCGCTGGGTGACGAACAGGTTCTCCGGCTTGAGATCCCGGTGGATGATGGACGCCGCGTGGGTCCGGTCGAGGGCCGACGCGGTCTGCTGGAGGTACGTCGCGACCTCGCCGGGAGGCAGCCTGCCGAGGCGCTTGAGGCGCTGGCCGAGCTCCTCGCCGCGGAGCAGCTCCATCACGAGGAACGGCATGCCTGTCGCCTCGTCGATGCCCGCGTCGAAGACGTCGACGATGTACTCGCTCTCGATGTCCGCCGTGATCTGCGCTTCGCGCTTGAAGCGGCTGCGCATCTCCTCGCTCTGGAAGAGGTACGCGTGCATCACCTTCAGCGCCCGGCGGCGGTTCGTCTCGATGTGCACAACCTCGTAGACGGACCCCATCGCGCCCACGGCGAGGAGGCGCGCCACGCGATAGCGGTGCGCGAAGACCGTTCCGTCCGCGAGCGTGCCCGACACGGCGGGAGGGTCGCGCGCGGCGGCTGTCGCGTCAAGGATCCAGGGACCCGCGAGGGGCGCGCTGCGCGGAGCCGCGGCCGCGACGCTGCGACGTCCGACCGCGCGCATCACCGCGCTCGTGCGCACCGCAGCCGTACGCCGGCGAAGTGGCCCGTCGGCGGGCGCTCCTGGAAGGCGGAGGTGAGCAATGTCTCCTTCCCGCTGCGCCAGCCCCCGCCCCAGATCATGTGGTTCGTGTCGGGGGTGAGGACGGCGCAGTCATCGCACTCGATCGGGTCGTCCGCCGCGAACGAATCCAGCACCCACTCCCACACGTTTCCCCCCAGATCCGCGTGTCCCCACCGCCCGTCTCCCCGCGGCGACCTCGACCCGCCCGGCTGGAGGTCCGCGATCTCGCACGTTCCATCGAGGCCGCAACCGTACACCGCGTAGCTCTCGTCGGGCTCCGGGGCGCTCTCCGGGCTCGACCATGCGCGGGATTCTACTGACATTTCGCCTCGCGAGAGGGCCCGCTCGACGCCGCTCTGCCGCCGTGGAGAGGGAGGTGCGACCGGCGCCCTCCTCCGCAGCGCCGGGCTCTGCCGCGTGTGTCCTGAGGCATCGTGGCTTCTGTCCTTGCGCGCCGGCCGACCTCCGCGCCGACATCCGCTCGGGGCGAGGCGCTCCGGCCCGGCGGGCGCTGGTTGCACGAGGTCGTCGGGCAGTTACCATCGCTCGCTGAAGATGGCTGTACTCACGCTTGAGCAAGCGGCGATCCCGCTCCGGCAGGCGTACCGGGAAGGTCGCCTCATTCCCTTTCTGGGCGCGGGCTTCTCTGCCCCGCTCCGGCTGCCGATGTGGAAGGAGCTGATGGGGTGGATGGGCGCCGCGCTCGGGTTCGAGCCAGCGCTCTTCGAGCTGCACGGCCTGCCCCCGCAGCTCGCCGGCTTCTTCGCCCGCGAGTTCGCGGGCGGCCTCGACAGCTTCATCGCCGAGATGCGCGCGCGCTTCCACGCGCGCGAGGTCGACGAGCGGCGCAGGAGCTCGTGCCAGCACAAGGCCCTGGCGCGCCGCGACTTCTCGACCATCTACACGACCAACTTCGAGCACCACATCGAGGAGGCGCTGCGGGACGCTGGCAAAGAGGCCGTGGCGCTCGCCAGGTTCGACGACTTCGCGCGGTGCCCGGCGCAGGGGGCGTGCCACGTCATCAAGTTTCATGGAGACCTCGACTGGCCCGAGACGGTGGTGCTCACCGAATCGCAGTACTTCAGCCGCCTCCGGCTCGAGGCGGCGCCCGATCAGCGCCTGCGGGCCGATCTGCTCAGCAACAGCTTCCTCTTCCTCGGCTACAGCTTCGGCGACGTCGACATCCGGTACATCTGGTACCGCATGGAGCAGATGCGCATCGAGGGCAGCCCGCAGCTCGCGAGGCGCGCCTCGAACCGCCGCGGCTACTGGGCGACCTTCGGCGCCGGGCTCGTCCAGCCGGCGCTGCTCGAGGACTGGCACATCGACGTGATCGAGCTCGACCCGAACGACAAGACGAAGAGCGTCGTTGACCTGCTCGACGCTCTGGACGGGTGAGGGGACGGGTGAGGGGACGCGTGAGGGCGGTGATCATGGTCTATTTCGTCTCGTCGAGCCACCGCAAGATCGCGGACATGACGTATGTATGGAAGGACGCCCCGACGCCGCTCCGCGTCCTCCGGCTCGACGTGCCCCAGATCCTCTCCTCGGATCTCGACACCGTCGTTCGCGAGGAGGCCCTCGCCGCCTACCGGCTCTCCCTCGTGCCGCTCTTCGTCGAGCACGGCGGTCTCTTCATCGAGCACCTGAACGGGTTCCCGGGCCCGCTCGTGATGCCGTTCTGGGAGCGGCTGCAGGACCGGATTTGCTCCCTCATCCCTCCGGGGCAGTCGCGCGCAGCGCACGTGGTCCAGAAGGTGTGTTACTGCGACGGCCGGACGCTGCGTGTCTACACGGGCAGCGTCCTCGGCGAGATCGCCGTCGAGCGGCGGGGAGACGAGGGCATCCACTGGGAGCCGATGTTCATCCCGGCCGGCGACACGCGAACGCTCGGGCAGATGCCTCGTGACGAGCGCCTCCGGTGCTCTGCGAGCGCGGAGGCGCTGCGGGCGTTCCGGTTCGATCTCGGGCTGTGATCACGGTGGTGCTTGACTTCCGGATCGCTTTGGAGTTCCTAACCGTCCACGACCGCGGCAAGGGGGCGAGAGCCTGATGTCCGGCGCTCCTCTCCCCCGCGCTGAGGTTGTCCCCATTTGGCGCGGAGGCGATTCATGGAGTTCAGACAGCTCGGCGGGTCAGGGTTCAAGGTACCGGTGCTGAGCCTCGGGACGGGGACGTTCGGTGGCTCCAACGAGTTCTTCCGGGGGTGGGGATCGAGCGACGTGGCCGAGGCGACTCGGCTGGTCGACGTCTCGCTCGAGGCCGGGATGAACATGTTCGATTCGGCCGACATCTACTCCGACGGGCTCGCCGAGGAGATCCTCGGCCACGCGATCAAGGGCAGGCGCGACAAGGTCATCATCTCCACGAAGGCGACCTTCCGGAGCGGCAAGGGCCCCAACGACGTCGGCTCGTCGCGGTATCACCTGATCCGGTCGATCGAGGGGAGCCTGCGCCGGCTGCAGACGGATTATATCGATCTCTTTCAGCTGCACGGCTTCGACGCGGTCACGCCGCTCGAGGAGACGCTCGGCACGCTGGACGATCTCGTGCGAGCGGGGAAGATCCGCTACCTGGGCTGCTCGAATTTCTCCGGTTGGCACCTGATGAAGTCGCTCGCGGTGTCGGAGAAATATGGTCTCTCTCGGTACGTGGCCCACCAGGCGTATTATTCGCTGGTGGCGCGCGACTACGAGTGGGAGCTCATGCCGCTGGCGCTCGATCAGAGGGTCGGCGCGGTGGTCTGGAGCCCGCTGGGCTGGGGGCGGCTCACGGGGAAGATCCGGCGCGGGCAGCCGTTGCCGGAGGTCACCCGGCTCCGGAACAAGCTGTCTGTCGAGGGGGGGCCGCAGATCGACGACGAGTACCTCTATGGTGTGGTCGACGCGCTCGACGCGGTGGCGAAGGAGACGGGCAAGACCGTCCCGCAGATCGCGCTCAACTGGCTGCTGCAGCGGCCGAGCGTCGCGAACGTCATCATCGGCGCTCGTAACGAGGAGCAGCTTCGACAGAACCTCGGGGCCGTCGGCTGGAACCTCGCGCCGGAGCACATCGCGAAGCTGGATGCCGCCAGCAAGGCGAAGCTGCCCTATCCCTACTTTCACCAGGCCGGGTTCAGCGAGCGCAATCCGTTCCCTGTCGCGCTCTGACGGTCGCGGCCTGGCCGGGACCGGCGGCTGATCCTGCGGAGGCCCGGCTCGGGGGCGCGCGCCGCGCCCTCGCCGTGGGAGGCGATCCCGTGGCGAGGGCCGGTCAGCGCAGCACGGCGGTGGCGTCCGGCGTGGCGGCGTGCAAATCAGCGGTCGTGCTCATTCTTTGCGACTTCGACGGGACCATCACCCGCGACGACCTGACGAACCGGATCTGGGACGCCCACCTCCGCTATGACTGGCGGCAGGTGCTGCTCGCGCCTGCCACCTCCGGCGAGCTCACGCCGTTCGAGCTCCTCCGCCGCGGCTACGCCGACGTGGATCGCCCGGCCGCCGAGCTCCTGGCCGAGCTGCGCCCGCACGCCGGGCTGCGGTCGGGCTTCGAGGATCTCCTGGCCCTGTGCGCCCGCCAATCGTGGGTTTTCCACGTGATCAGCCACGGCTTGCCGTTCTACATCCGCGAGTTCCTGCCGCCGGGCACCGCGTTCTCTTGCTTCGATGCCGTCTTCGATGGGCGCTGGCGCGTGACCGTGCCGGAGACGGTGCCGCTCGGTCCCGGCGAGGACTTCAAGATCCGCGTGCTCGATCAGCTGAAGGCGGCCACCGGCGAGACCTCCACGGTCTACATCGGCGACGGCCGGCTGGACTACCCCGCGGCGCGGTGCTGCGATCGCGTGTTCGCGGTGCGGGACAGCGCCCTCGACGTGCTCTGCTCCCGCGAGGGGACACCGTGCACACCCTTTGACAGCTTTGCCGAGATCTGCGCGGCGCTCGAGGGCGGCACCCCTGACGGGGAGCGCGCGCGGCGCCCGGCCGACGCTGCGCCGACACCTGGCTGAGCCATCCGAGGTTCATCCAGCCCAGGGACCCTCTCGCTTCGGGGTACGCCCGCTCGCCGCCGCAGGCGCGGCTCAGATGTGCTTCGGCGGGTTCAGCTTGTCTTCCGCCGACCTCCGCTGGACGAGCGCCTTGGCCTTCTCGTAGAGGACCCGCAGCCGCCCGCCCTCGGGCTCCCAGTACTCGGCGCGCTCGACGTAGAGCTTCAGGAGGGCGGCGTGAGGGTGGGTGGGGCCGGCCGGCAGCCACGCCTTCCACGAGGGCTTCCAGAGGCTCCGGATCTTCTCCTCGTTCCTCTCGATCGTCGCGCGCGCCGAGATCGAGATGTACGCCCGATCCCGCGGCCTGTAGCAGCAGACCGCCACCTGGTGCTCGCGGGTGATCTCGCCTGTCTTCGCCGCCTCGTCCTCCGTCACGAACCAGAGATCGCAATCCATCAGCTCGGCCGGCTCCTGGATCTCCATCGGCCGCCCCCGCATCAGCCCCTCGGGGGTCATCGTGACGAGCATCGCGGTGTCGAACTCCCTGAGGAGCGCGTGCAGCTCGCTCATGGATCCGCGGATCTGAGCCCTGGCCTCCGGATCCGTACTCCGGTGTTGCTCTCCACTCTGGTGTTGCATGCGGACAAAGCTGCTCCGCGGACCCTGGCCCGCAAGCAGGGGTGCGCCCTGACCCGTGTACCGCAGCAGCCTGGCGGCGCTCCGGCGTGACCCGATGCGCCGCGCGCTGCAGAATGGCCCAGGCAGCTCGGCTCACCACCGCTGGTTTTTTGCGCAGTGGACGGCGTGATGCGACGCCTTGACGCGCGTCCGCTCGGCAGATGGGGCGCTCTCCTGCCGCCGGAAGTGGCAATCTGCGGGCCCTCCTGGGCCGGCACACTCCATGCCTTCGCGGGCGCGGGGGCACACCACAACTCCGCCCAGCAGGCTCTGCCATGACCGCGTTTTTGGACGACTTCGACCCTCGTATCCCCGCTGTCCCGATCCGGGACGACACCGCCCGGATCCGGGAAGATTTCCTCGTGCTCGCCGCGCACGAGATCAGGACGCCCGTGACCTCGCTCCTCCTGCAGCTCCAGCTGACGAAGCGGATGAGCCAGCAGGAGCCGGAGAAGACCCCGGCGTGGGCGGCGGCGATGCTGGCCGTCTTCGATCGTCAGCTCGGCCGTCTCGCCCGGCTCTGCGACGACATGTTCCAGGCGAGGCACGGCGGCCTGGCGCACGGCGCCCCGACCCGCGAGCCGGTCGATCTCGTCGGGCTCATCCGCGAGGTGGTCGCGACGGCGGTCGCGCACCGGCCGGCCGCGTGCGGCGCCATCTCGGTCGCGGCCGAGGGCCCGGTGATCGGCTGGTGGGACCGGTCCCAGCTCGAGCGCATGGCGTTCCACCTGATCAAGAACGCGCTCACCTTCGGCGAGGGCAAGCCGATCTCGATCGAGGTGCGCGCGACGCGCGCGCGGGCGCGGCTCATCGTGCGCGACCACGGCATGGGGATCGCGCGGGAGGACCAAGAGCGGATCTTCGCGCGCTTCGAGCGCGCCGTCCCGGTGGAGCGCTTCGGCGGCCTGGGGCTCGGCCTGTACATCGCGCACGTCGCGGCGCGCGCGCACGGCGGCGCGATCCGGGTCGAGAGCGAACTCGGCTGCGGCGCGGCGTTCATCGTCGATCTCCCGCTCGCCCCGCGGCGGCCGCAGCGGGTGAGGGCGGCGCGGCGCTCCTCGTCGATCTCCTCGCCGATCCCCCCCTCGCGCCGGGCGCGGCGCGGGCGCGGCGCGGGTGTGGCGCGCGCGCCCGAGCTTCCCCTGGGCGCGCACCTCAAGCTCGCGCAGGTCAAGCAGGTGCACCAGCGCCTGCTCCGCCCGCACTGACGCGCGCGGGTCAGCCGTTCAGGAAGCGGGCGAGCAGGCGCAGGCCGGCGGCCTGGCTCTTCTCGGGGTGGAACTGCGTCGCCGTGACGTTGTCCCGCTCGATCGCGGCGGTGACGCGGTGCGGGCCGTGCTCCGTCGTCGCCGCGACCAGCGCGGGATCGAGCGGGACGGCGTGGTAGCTGTGGACGAAGTAGACGAAGGGGCGCTCGCCCGCGAACACCGCGAGCGGGCCCGCCACCTCGCGCGCGAACGCGATGCGGTTCCAGCCCATGTGGGGGATCTTGATCCCGACCCAGGGCTCGCCCGGAGCTGCGTCCGCTCCGGCCGCGCTCGGCTGTGGGGTCAGGCGCTTGACGGTGCCGGGGAACACGCCGAGCCCGCGCGCGCCCTCCGCCTCCTCGCTCCCGTCGAAGAGCGCCTGCATGCCGAGGCAGATGCCGAGGTAATGCGTCCCCTTCCGGATCTGCGCGCGCAGCGCCTCGCCGATGCCGTTCTGCAGCGCCGCGGCGCAGTCGCGGAAGGCGCCCTGGCCGGGCACCACCACCTTGTCGGCCCGGCCGATGATCTCCGGGTCGCCCGTGCGCGTCACCGCGCACGGCGCGCCGGCGTCCTCGGCGGCCTGGAGGAGCGCCCGCTCCACGGAGCGCAGGTTGCCCATCCCGAAATCGACGAGCGCGATGGCTTGCATGGCTCAGAGGCTCCCCTTGGTGGACGGGATGCCGGCGACGCGCGGCTCGATCCGGGTCGCCTTCATCAGCGCCTTGGCGAACGACTTGAAGCAGATCTCGACGATGTGGTGCAGGTTGTCCCCCTCGATGAGGCGGACGTGGAGGTTCGCGCCGACGCCGCGCGCGAAGCCCTCGAAGAACACCGGGGCGAGCTCGACGTCCCAGGTGCCGAGCTTCGCCTTGGGCAGCGGCACGCGCCAGACGAAGTACGGCCTGCCGGAGAGGTCCAGCGCGCACTGCGCGAGCGCCTCATCCATGGGGAGCGTCGCCTCGCCGTAGCGGGCGATGCCCGCCTTGTCGCCGAGCGCCTTCTGCACGGCCGTGCCCAGGGTGATGCCGCAGTCCTCGGTCGTGTGGTGGCCGTCGATCTCGACGTCGCCCACGGCGTGGATGGTGAGGTCGAACAGGCCGTGGCGGGCGATCTGATCGAGCATGTGCGTGAGGAAGGGGAGCGGCGTCTTGATCTCCGAGCGGCCCTGGCCGTCGAGATCGATCTCGATGCGGATGTCGGTCTCGCGCGTCTTGCGCTCGACACTGGCGATGCGGGGCATGGCGCGTAGGGTAGTCGCCCTCGGCCGCAAGGGAAGCGGCGTGATCCCGATGACGTGGCAGGTAGCGCGGCAATGGCCTTGGATGCGAGCGCCGGATCGCATAAGGTGGCCCCCTGGATAACGTGGCGGTGGTGGCGCCCTGGAGGCAGCCCCAGCGCGGGAGCGTCCGTGAGCTCACCGGTCACCGAAGGTCAAATTCTATCGGGAAAATACCGGGTCGAGCGCATCCTCGGGCAAGGGGGCATGGGCGTCGTCGTCGCCGCGTTGCACGAGAAGCTCCACCAGCGGGTCGCCATCAAGCTGCTCCATCCCGGCGCCAACGACGAGATGGTGGAGCGCTTCGTGCGCGAGGCGCGCGCGGCGGTGCGCCTGAAGAGCGAGCACGTCGCGCGCGTGCTCGACGTCGGGACGCTCGAGACGGGCGCGCCGTTCATGGTGATGGAGTACCTGGAGGGGAGCGACCTCCAGGAGACGCTTCGGCAGCGCGGCCCGCTCGATCTGGAGGAGGCCGTGAGCTACGTGCTCGAGGCCTGCGAGGCCATCGCCGAGGCGCACGCGGCCGGCATCATCCACCGCGATCTCAAGCCGGCGAACCTCTTCCTCACGCGCGCGGCGGACGGCACCGGCATGGTGAAGGTGCTCGACTTCGGCATCTCGAAGGCGCTCGCGGACCCGTCGACGGCCGGGGCCGAGCCGGAGCTCGGGCTGACGAAGACGGCGATGGTGCTCGGCTCGCCGCTCTACATGGCGCCCGAGCAGATGCGCTCGGCGCGCTCGGTCGACGCGCGCGCCGACATCTGGTCGCTCGGCGCCATCCTCTACCAGCTGCTCACCGCGCGTGTCCCCTTCGACGCGAGCTCGCTGTCCGAGCTCATCCTGATGATCAACACCGAGTCGCCGCCGCCCCCGACCACGTTCCGGCCCGACCTGCCGCCGGGCCTCGAGGCGGCGATCCTGCGCTGCCTCGAGAGGGACGTCGCGAAGCGCTTCAAGTCGGTCGCCGAGCTCGCGGGCGCCATCGTCGATTTCGGGCCTCCGCTCGCGCTGGCCTCGCTGGAGCGGATCGAGCGGACGCTGGGGCTCGTCCCCGCGGTCTCCTTCCGGGATCGGGCGAGCTCCGTGCGCGAGCGCATGAGCACGCCGCCCGCATGGCAGACGTCGCAGGACCGCGTGAGCGGCGTCCCCGCGGCGACCGCGCGGCACAGCGCGGCGCCGCCTGCCGGCGCGACGGCGGGCGGCGGGGTCGGCGCGGCCGGCCACACCGCCGGCCCGGCGGGCACCGCGCCTGGCTGGACGGCCGGGGGCGCCGCGCCCGGGCCGCGCTCGCGGAGCGGCGTCGTGCTCGCGCTGGCCGTGGTGGCCGCCGCCGTCGTGATCGGCGGGATCCTGCGCTTCGTCACGTTCCACGGCGGCGCGGGCGCTCCTCCCGCCGACCCGTCCGCCGTGTCGGCGACCGCCTCCGCCGAGCCCTCGGCGCCCGCGACGCCCGCCCCGCCCCCGCCTGTCGCGCCTCCGGAGGTGACAGCGGAGCCGCAGCCGCCGGCGACCGCGGCGCCGTCAGCGATCGTGTCCCCGGTGGCCACCGCGGCGCCGCTGTCGACCGCCGGGCCGAAGGCGCCGTCGAGCGCGACGCCGGTCGCCACGAGCCCTCGGCCGAAGCCCACCGCCGCGCCCTCGGCCCCACCGGCCGCGACCGCCGCGCCGAGCGCGACCGCGACCGCGACCGCCGCACAGCCGGGGAGCATCTTCGATGTGCTGAACGACAAAGGTAAGCCCAGATGAGTTGGCCAGGAAGCGAACGGCTCCCGCTGTGGAGCAGCCGGAGCCTGCGCGCCGGCGCCGCGGTCGCGCTCGGCGGCGCCGTGCTGACGGCCCTCGCGCCCGCGGGAGCGCAGCCGGCGCCCGCGGGGGCGCAGCCGGCGCCTGCGGGGGCGCAGCCGGCGCCTGCCGCGGGCGCGTCTGCCGTCCAGGGGCCGCTGTCCGCGACGCTCACGGGCGAGGCCAAGGCCGAGTACGAGGCGGCGCGGATCCTTTTCAACGACGGCGACTACCGCAACGCCATCATCAAGTTCGAGCGTTCCTTCGAGCTCTCCGGCGACCCGCGGCTGCTCTGGAACATCGCCCTCTGCCAGAAGAACCTGAAGCGCTACGCGCGACTCCTCGGGACGGTCGAGAAGCTCCTCAGGGACGCCGGCCCTCAGCTCGGGGAGCAGGATCGCAAGGACGCCGCTGCGCTCATCGAGGCGACGAAGGCCTACGTGAGCCGGCTCGATCTGAAGGCCAGCGAGGCGGGGGCGACGGTCTTCGTCGACGGCGAGGAGGTCGGCCAGACGCCGCTGAGCGAGCCCGTGCTGCTCGACGTCGGCACCCGGAAGATCCGGGTGACCAAGAAGGGCTTCAAGGACGTCGAGGTCTCCCAGCAGGTGACGGGCGGCGGCGAGGTCCCGGTCACGGCCACGCTGGAGAAAGAGGTTCATCAAGGGCGCCTCATCGTCGCGGCGGCGCCGGACGCCGTCATCTCCATCGATGGTCGCGTGGTCGGCCGCGGCGGCTACGACGGCCCTGTGCCGAGCGGCGGCCACGCGCTCCGCGTCACGGCGTCCGGCATGGTGACGCACCAGTCCGAGGTGATGATCCAGGACAACCAGACGCGCCGCGTGCAGGTCACGCTGGTCCCGCAGCCCAAGCAGGGGAACGTCGAGACCTGGCTCTGGATCGGCGGCGGTGTGCTGGTGCTCGCGGGCGCGGTCCTGGTCGCCACGGGGGTCTTCGGCCCGGAGCCGCCGGTGGACGGCCGCACGTCGCCTGGCTCGGTCTCCCTGTCCCGGCAGGGCGGCGCCAAGTTCACGATCCCCTTCGGGGGTGGCCGATGAGCGCCGTCGCCCGGGCGGCGCTCGCCGCGGTCGTCGCTGTCGCGGCCTGCGGGTGCTCTCCGCCGGACGAGATCATGCTCGCCGTCTCGACGGATCTCGAGATGCCCAAGGACTTCGGCGCCCTCCAGGTGCAGGTGTTCGAGGGCGGCACCCCCAGGTTCTCGGCGACCTACGAGCGGCTCGGCGAGTCCGACGCCGCCGCGCGCTTGCCGGCGACGATCGGCTTCTACTCCTCGAGCGGCGGGGGCGACTCGATCCGGATCAAGGTCAGCGCCCTCCTCGGGGACGAGCTCGGCGCGCCGCGCGTCCTGCGCGAGGCGGTCACGAGGATCCCGAAGAACCGCGTCGCGCTGCTGACGCTGCCGCTCAATTTCCTCTGCGACGACTCGGGTGAGAGCGACGGGAGCGGCGGCGTGGTGAACAAGCACTGCTTGGAGGGGCAGACCTGCGTCGCGGGGGCGTGTGCATCGAGCGAGGTCGATGCGGGCGCGCTCCCCGACTACGCGCCCGGGGACGTCTATGGCGGCGGCGACGGCGACGGCGACGGCGATTGCTTCGACGTGACGGCCTGCTTCCAGGGCACGACGCCTGCGGAGGTCGACGCTGCGTGTTCGATCGCGGGCGAGGCCGGGGTCCCGCTGAACGTGGCGCTGGAGACCGCGGCGGGCGACGGGATCTGCGATGACGCCGAACGTTGCCTTGTGGCGCTCGACGCCGGCAGCGCCGATGGCTTCCAGGTGGCGGAGGACGGGCGGATCCAGCTGCCGACCGCCGTCTGTGATCAGGTGGCCGCCGGCAGGATCGCGGCTGTCGTGACGTCGCCGGTGACGGCCGCGTGCGTCCAGAAGACCGTGGGTCTGCCGACGTGCGGGCCGTGGTCGGCGTCGGGCTCCGCGAAGCCGTGAAGACGCCAAAAGAACGCCAGAAGACGCCAAGAAAAAACACAAAAATTCTGGCGTCTTCTGGCGCTTCTTGGCGTCTTTGGGCGACCTCACGGTTCAAAAGCACCTACCCTTGGCCGAAGTACCCCTCCACCCACTCGAACGCTCGCCGTCCGGCGTTCCGGCAGGTCGAGATCTGGGAAATCGGTCGATATCGATGTGCCGTCGAGAGCGTGACCTGACAGGACGCTTGTCGTCTGGCGTTCCGACAGGTTGCGATGTGGGAAAGCGGTCGATAGCGACATGCCGTCAAGGCGGTGACCTGGGCTGACACTCGTCGTCCGGCGTTCCGGCACATCGCGATCTGGGAGGACGCTCGAACTCGGGTGTCCCGTCGAGAACGTGATCTGAGCTGACGCTCGTCGTCAGGCGCTCGCCCAGAACGCGATCTGCCCGAGCGCTGGAGCTCGACGTGCCAGCAAGATCGCGATCTTCCCAGGACCTTGCCGCGAACGGGGTGCCCAGGTCCACATCTGGGCTTCCCTTCAAAATTACGCTGCGCGCCAGATCGGGGCCGCCTTCCCCCCGGCTCCTGTGAGCCTCGGCTCATGACGGGCGCCGGTGAGGGCCGCCACGTCGGGTCGGTCACCCCGAGGCGCGCCTTGGGGCCGCGCTGCGCGCTCCGCGGTTGCTCCTGTAATCGGGTGTCATCGACAGGACACGAGACCGGCGCTTCCCTGGCACGACGCGCTGTCCCCCACGTGGAGGTCTGTCCCATGTTGAAACACCTGATGATTGAAGAGATGGTCGCCCTCGTCGCTCCGTGGATCGAGGATGCCCAGCGGAAGCGGCTGTTCCTGTCGATCCCGGAGATCGCCGGCCTGCACGACAAGGTGGCCGAGGTCCACGGCGCCGTGCTCGCGGTTCGCCCGAGCAGGACGGGCGTGTCGGCCGGGATGACGGCCTTGAGCGACGAGCTCTCGAAGGTCGACGAGCGCCACGATCACCTGGCCAAGGCGGTCTCGTACGGCATCGACGCGCACCGCGAGCACTGTCTGGCGGAGGAGCCGCCGGACGTCGGGGGGGCGGAGGCGTGTGATCAGGCCCAGGCCAGGCTGTTCCCGACCGGGCTCGCCATCATCAAGGCGTCGCCCACCGCGGAGTCGGGCAACACGGCGCGGATCGCCCGGCTCCTCGACGAGGAGCCCTCGACCGCCGCGTTCCTCAAGGCGATCCCGGCGCCGGGCAAGACGACGCTGCTCCACACCGTGCAGCGGTGGATCGCGTCGGGCAAGGAGCTCTCGACGATCGAGCACCGGCGGGACGCGCTCGCAGCCAAGGAGAAGACCGCGCCGGTCGTGAACGCGACGATCCTGGCGGCGCGCAATCAATGGCTCCGCGTCGTCGCCGCGGTGCTCTCCAACCTGGAGATCTCCAGCGCTCCGGCGGAAGCCATCGAGACGATCCGCGGCCCCGTCCTGAAGGCGTCCGAGCGAGCCGGCAGGCGCTACGCCGGCGGCAAGGCCGGGGGCGCCGGCACCGAGGGGCCTCGCCAGCCGGCGGCAGCGGGGGAGGGGGGCGCCGCCGCCGGGGGCGCGCTCGGCGTCAGCCCGTCTGTGGAGTGACGCAGCCGGGCGGTGCGCGTCATCCGCGCCGCCGCCGCCACCGCGCGAGGAGCGCCGCGGCGGCGAGCCACGCCGCTGCCGAGCCCGCCGCCCCGTCAGTGCCCGCCGCGAGCCCGCAGCCGTTGCCGTGCGCCCGGGGGTCGCCGCGCAGCGGCCTGGGGGTGGCGCCCTCGCCGCCCGAGCCGTCCTCGCCGCCGTGGCCTCCGCCGCCGCCCGCCCCGGCGTCGCCGCCGCCCGAGCCCGCGTCGGCACCGCCCGAGCCCGCGCCGCCGCCGCCCGCACCGTCTTCGCCGCCCGCGCCACCGCCTCCGCTGCCGGCGTCGTCGGGCACGCAGCCGCCGGCCACGCAGGTGCCGCCGGGGCAGCGGGCGCCCTCGTTGGGGAAGAGCGCGCACTCGCCGTGCCTCGGGTGGCACCGCGCGGAGGTGCAGACGTCCCCGGAGGGCGCGCACACGACCGGATCGGCGCCCTTGCAGACGCCGCCGTCGCAGGCGTCGGTCCGGGTGCAGGGGTCGCCGTCGTCGCAGGGCGCGCCGTCGGACTTCGCCGGCGCGCCGCAGTCGCACGCGTCGCCGACGTGGTCGCCGTTCGCGTCCTCCTGCCCTTCGTTCGAGAGGAGCGGGCAGTTGTCGTCGGCGTCGGGCGCGCCGTCGCCGTCGTCGTCGTCGTCGCACCGGTCGCCGTAGCCGTCGTCGTCGCCGTCGCTCTGGCTCGGGTTCGCCGTGAGCGGGCAGTTGTCGCCGCCGTCGGGCGCGCCGTCGCCGTCGTCGTCGCCGTCGCACGCGTCGCCCTCGCCGTCGCGGTCGAGATCGGACTGCTCGGGGTTCGGGATGGAGAGGCAGTTGTCCACGCCGTCCTCCACGCCGTCGTCGTCCCTGTCCAGCGCGTTCAGGTCGCACGCGTCGCCCCGGCCGTCCGTGTCGGCGTCGGCCTGACCGGGGTTGGGGACGAGCGGGCAGTTGTCGGCCGCGTCACCCAGACCGTCGTTGTCGTCGTCGTCGTCGCACGCGTCGCCGATCTCGTCCGGCGGCGACTCGTCCTTGTTGTTCTCCTGCCCCGCGTTGGGCGCCGACGGGCAGTTGTCGACGTCATCGGGCACGCCGTCGCCGTCGTCGTCGGGATCGCAGGCGTCGCCCGCGCCGTCGCCCTCGAGGTCCGACTGATCGGGGTTCGGCGTGAGCGGGCAGCTGTCGTCGCCGTCGAGGACGCCGTCGCCGTCGTCGTCGGGATCGCAGACGTCGCCCGCGCCGTCGCTGTCGGCGTCCGCCTGAGCCGGGTTCGGCGCGGACGGGCAGTTGTCGTCGAGGTCCTTCACGCTGTCGTCGTCGCCGTCGTCGTCCACGTCCCAGTTGACGACGAAGGCCCGCTCGGCCACCGACATCCCGGCGAGCGCCGGCGCCGGGAGCGCGTCGAGGTGGGCCGCACCCGCGTGGGAATCGGCCCGGCTCGCGCGCTGGCCGCCGAAGTGCATGACGACCCGCGTCTCTCCGGGCGGCAGGTTCAGGGTGAACTCGACGGCGGGCCCCTGCGTTTCCGCGCAGTCGAAGGTGGCCATCCCGACGCTCCTCGGGGCGATCGCCGCGGAAGGCCCGTAGAAATTGAAGAAGAGGCTCGGATCTCCCGCCATGTCGTTGGCGTCGTCGGTGGCGAGCCATCGATCCGCGGGCGTGAACTCCAGATCGCCGGTGTGCGACTGCGTGATGGTGGTAGCGCTGTCGGCTCCGACGTTCGTCTCGATCCGCACGACCGTTGCCCGCTCTCGGGCGGTGGGGTTGTGGAGGATCTCCAGGAAGCGCGCCCAGCCCTCGTCGGTCGGCACGTACAGCTTCCGGGTGACCTCGAGATCGCCGAGCAGCGCCGGCCCGTGGACGAGCTGCCGCCCGTCCATCTCCTCCACCCGTGCCGAGGCAGGAAAGGCGACCCCGTCCACCCGAAGCAGCATGCCGCTGTCGAAGGCGTCATCGGTCCCGTCGCTGATCACCCCCTCCGTCCCGACGTCCCACCGGAAGTTGAGACCATCGACGAGCGCCTGAACGGGCCCTGTGACAGCGCACTGCGCCGCCGCGCTCCGCGGCGCCGCCGCGAGGGCCAGCGCGGCGCCGACTGCTGTGGCCATGACGGTTCGCTTCATCATCACTCTCTCGCTCCCCGGGCCGCGCCTGACGGCTCAACCGCGCTCGTCAGCGCTCCGACGTCGCCCGCCGGCTATCTCTTCTCCAGGACGAGGAGCTGCACGCGCCGGTTCTTCTCCCTCCCGGCCGCGCTCCTGTCGTCCGAGATCGGCTGGCTCGCCCCGTATCCCTTCGCGACCAGCCGCTCGGCCGCGATGCCCTTCCCGACGAGCCACCGGCGCACGGCCTCCGCGCGAGCGGTCGAGAGCGTCTCGTTGAACCTGGCGTTGCCGGCGCCGTCCGTGTGCGCGGAGACCTCGATCTTCACCCACTCCGGGTGCTGCTCGATGACGTCGCGCACCTCGGCGAGCACCGCCTCGCTCTTCGGATCGATCGGCGCCGGGTCATTCTTCAGCACGCGGAACACGACCGGCTCCAGCAGCACGATCTGCTCGCCCTGCACCCGCACCCGTGTCGGGCAGCCGCTCGAGCCTGCGTCGCCGCTCGCCGGGCCCTTCTCGCGCGGGCACGCGTCGGCGTCGTCGGGCAGGCCGTCGCCGTCCTGGTCCGTGGGCTGGCGAGGAGCAGGGGGGCAGCCAGGGCGCGTCGCGCCGCCCGCCGCGTCGCCCTTCTCTGTCGGGCACGCGTCGAGCGCGTCGGGCAATCCGTCGCCGTCCTGGTCCGCGGGGCAGCCGCGCCGCGACGGGTCGCCGCCCCCGGAGCCCGCGGCCGCATGGGGGCAGAGGTCGTCTTGATCGGCGACGCCGTCCTCGTCCTCGTCCTCGACGGGGCAGCCGTTCCTCTTCGCATCGGCGCTGGCCGGGCCGTGCGCGTACGGGCACGCGTCCCGCGGGCCGGGGATGCCGTCCATGTCCGGATCCGCGTTCGCGCCCACGTCCGCCGCCGCGCCGGCGGGCGGCGGCGCCGGGGGAGCCCACGCCACCGTCCCCATCGCGCGGAACGACGGTGTGCCGATCGCGTCGCCGATGCCCGGACCGGCGGCCGCCCCGACGACGAGGCCGGCGAGGGGGCGGAACCGCGCGCCCAGCAGGAACTCGGCGCTCGTCGTCCTCTCCACCTCGACCCGCTCGCGCGCGGTGAGCGACAGGGAGCCGCCCTGGAGCATCGTCTCGGCGTACGCCTCCGGGCCGAGCTGCAGCCGCTCGTCCCAGAGGAGCACGCCCGCGCCGCCGCCATAAGCGAGCGTCGAGGGGCTCTCGGAGCTCCGCATCACCGCGCCGGCCGCGACGCTCCACACGACGCGCGCGACCCGCCCGCCGAGCAGGAGCTGCGGCGTGACGCGGACCGCGCCCTCGCCGACGTATGCGTCCGAGCTGCCCGTGGGCAGGTGCAGGGACGCGCTCGTGCCGATCTGGAAGGGGTCACCGTCGTCGCCGAGCAGCCGGACGCGCACGCCGAGACGCAGATCGCCGAGCGCCGGGGAAGAGGGCGCCTCGGGCGCGCCTGCGCCGGCCGCCGCGGCGGCGCCGTCGCCGCTCTGGGCGAGCGCGAGCGGCAGCGACGCCGAGACGAGCAGCCGATCCCACAGCGAGAGGGAGCCGCCGACGTGGAGGAGCGACTGGCTTCCGACGATCGCCCGCTCGGGCGAGGCGCCGCCTCCGAGCGTGAGCGGATCCTCCGCGTGGTCGAACAGCACGAGGCCGCGCGGGACAAGGTGCCCTCCGATGAACGGCGACGGCACACCGAAGAGCGGATCACCCGCGGGTGTCGGCTCGAACCGGCTGAGCGCGACGGCGCCAGGCCCCTCCGCGCGCGCGGAGGACGGGCCGAGGGCGATGCCGATCAGCGCGCCCGCGAGCGCCGCGCCCACCGTGATGAAGCCTCTCATGGGCGCCGGATGGTATCCCCGCCACCGCGAGCGGAGCAAAGGCGATTTGTCCGAGACGTTTCCAACAGTTGCTCGTGCGGCGCGTGCATCGGGTAGCATCGCGGTGATCCGAGGTGGAGAGTCGGAGAGTCGGAGCGCGGCCATCGCGGCGTGCCTCCGCCAGCAAGGAGCATCGATGCGAGGGAAGCACCTGGGCCATTGGGGGCGCGCCATCGCGGCCGCGCTCGGCGTTTGGCTCGCGGCGAGCGTCGCCGCGGCCCAGCCGGCGCGCTCCGCGCCCGCCGCGACGCCGCCCGCCGCGACGCCGCCGGCGGAGACGCCGCTCGCGGAGTCGCTGACCGGGATGGCCAGGGCCGAGCACGGGGCGGGCGCGGCGCTGTTCGACGACGGTGACTACGCGGGCGCGCTCGCGCGGTACGAGCGCGCCTACGAGCTGTCGCGCGATCACCGGCTGCTCTGGAAGGTCGCGCTCTGCCAGAAGAACCTGCGGCGCTACGCGAAGATGATCGCGACGCTGCGCCGGATGGAGGCCGAGGCGGGCGCCGCGCTGTCGGCCCGCGACAAGCAGGACATCGCCGACCTGATCAAGGCGGCCGGGGCGTTCGTGTCCTTCCTCGCGATCACGGCGAGCGAGCCGGGGGCCGCGGTGTTCGTGGACGACGAGCCGGTCGGGACGACGCCGCTCGCCGCGCCGGTGCCGATCGACATCGGCGAGCGCCGCATCCGCGTGTCGAAGCCGGGCTTCGTCGATTTCGTCCGGCAGGTGAAGGTCGTGGGCGGCGACAGCGTGGCGCTCGTGGCGCGGCTCGACCGGGCGTTGCACCGGGGGCGGCTCGCCGTCGCCGCGGGGCAGGACGATCTCATCGCGATCGACGGCAAGGTGGTGGGCAAGGGCCGCTGGGAGGGCTCGGTGCAGAGCGGGACCCACGCGCTGCGGGTGACGGCGCCGGGGATGACGCCGCACGAGGCGCAGATCCTGGTCCGCGACGACGAGCGCCGCCGGATCGACGTGTCGCTGGAGCGCGCCGCGCAGCGGGGCGGCGCGAGCAAGTGGCTCTGGATCGGCGGCGGCGCGGCGATCTTCGCGGGCGCGCTCGTCGCGGGCTCGCTGCTCTTCGAGCCGGGGACGCCGGCGGAGCAGGGCAGCCTGGGCACGGTCCCGCTCGGCTTCGGAGGGAGACGTTGATGCGGATGAAACGGACGAAGCGGACCAGGTCGGTGTCGGCGGCGGCGTTGCTCGCGCTCGCGGCGGCGGCGGGGGTTTCGGCCTGCGGCGGCGAGAAGGGGCAGCTCATGGTCGTCTTCCAGACGGACATGTCGCTGCCGAAGGACATCGATACGGTCCGGATCGAGGCGACGCTCGACGGGTCCGTCGTCTACGACGAGACGTTCGAGCGGCTCGGGAGCGAGGGGTCGATCCTCCTGCCCGCGACGCTGGGCTTCCTCACGCCCGACGACCCGTCGCAGGCGCTCCGGGTGCGCGTCATCGCGAGCCGCGGCGGGAAGGACGGGGTGCGCCTGCTCCGCGAGGTGCTGACGACGGTGCCCGAGGGGCGCACGGCGACGCTGCACATGCCCATCCAGTTCCTGTGCGACGGCTCGGCCGAGGTCGAGCGCGACGCGCAGGGCAACGCGCTGCGCGACGCGGAGGGCAACGTGCTCGTCAAGAACAGCTGCCCCGAGGGCCAGAGCTGCGTCGCGGGCTCCTGCGTGCCGCGCGAGGTCGACTCGAGCGAGCTGCCCGATTACGAGGCTCTGGCCGTGTTCGGCGGCGGGACAGGCGACGGCGATGGGCTCTGCTTCGACACGCTGAAGTGCTTCGCCGGCGCCGCGTCGGCGCCGGTCGATCTCGAGGCGTTCGCCGCGGACGGCACCGTCTGCCGGGCCGCCGCGCCGAGCGGCGACGTGAACGTCGCGCTGCTCACGCAGGGCGGCGGCATCTGCGGCGAGAGCGCGTGTTTCGTGCCGCTCGACGCGGAGAGCGACGCGGGCTTCCGGGTGGAGGAGGGCAACGTGCTCCGGCTGCCGGTCGAGGTGTGCCGGCGGGCGCAGAGCGGCAAGCTCGCGGGGCTCGCGATCGCGGCGGCGGGCGAGGGGCAGTGCCGCAGGAAGGGCACGGATCTGCCGACGTGCGGCCCTTGGTCGGCGCTGCTGGGCGGCGAGTCCACGAGGCCTGACGCGTCGGCGCCGGTCCCCATCGCTGTGGCGCAGGTCCACCCTGTGTCGCTGCGGGTGGCGGCGGGGGGCGTGACGTGGATCGCGGGCGCCACGTTCGACGGGGAGGGGATGGCCCAGGAGGACGGGGAGCTGAAGACGGCGCCCATCGGCGGCGGCGATCCGCGGATCCTCGGCGCGACGCAGGCCTCGCCGCGGGATCTCGCGATCGACGAGGCGCGGCAGGTGGCCTTCTGGACGAGCGCGGAGGACGGCACGCTGAGCGTGGTCCCGCTCGCGGGCGGCGAGCCGCGCGTGCTGCTCGCGGATCTGGAGCAGCCCGAGGGGCTCGCGCTCTCGGGCGGCGCGCTCGCGTGGACCGAGCTCTGGGGAGGCGGCGTGTTCCGGGCGCAGCTGAGCGGCAGCGGCGCGGAGGTCGCGCTCGGCGCGCCGGAGGACCTCACGCCGCCCGGCACGGCGTTCTCGTCGCCCTACCGCGTGGCCAGCGCGGGGGACACCGTGTGCTGGACGTACCAGGGCACGCTGGGCAGGACCGACGGGGCGGTGGCGTGCCGCGTGGGAGAGGCCTCGGTGACGATCGCCGCGGAGCAGCTCACGCCGCGGGAGATCGCGCTCGACGTGGACGGGGAGGGGAACGCGGCGGCGGTCTACTGGGCGAGCTTCGAGGGCGGCAGCGTCTTCCGGGCGGATCTGAGCGGGGCGGAGGTCGGCGCGCCCGAGGAGATCGCGTCGGATCAGGGCCAGCTGAACGGCCTCGCGGTGGACGAGGGGCACGTGTACTGGACGCGGCGCGACGCGGGGACGGTCGTGCGCATGCCCAAGGGCGGCGGGGAGCAGGAGGTGCTGGCCTCGGGGCAGGCGCGGCCGGGCGACATCGCGGTGGACGAGGCGACCGTCTACTGGATCAACGAGGGATCGCCGGACGGCAGCGACGGCGCGCCGGTGAAGGACGGGGCGGTGCTGAAGCGCGCGAAGTGACCGGGGCGACCTGAGCGCCTGGCTCGCCCTGGCCAGCGCACCGGTTCACCGCGCAAGATCCCGGCTGTCCAGCGGGCTCGACCCTACCCGGCGGAGTCGAGCTCGCCCTCGGCCTGCTCCGCGCGTCATCGAGGTGACGGCACCTGGCTCCGTGTCATGGCCTCAGGTACTTGTCGATGGTGTCTCGCACCACGTGCCCGACCGGATCGAACCCGGAGGACTCGAAGAGGAAGTTCTGCCACACAGCGACGAACTCGCGGCCCGACGCGTGTTGGATGATCGAGCCCTCCGAGTAGACGTTGCTGCCGCCGTTCACCGGCTTGAGCTGGGCGAGCCCCACCTTCGTGTGGGTCACCGTGAAGTTGAGGGGCGGCGAGGCGCGGTCGATGAAGACCTCCGGCACGGCGACCGCCTTGGCCAGGAGATCCCTCATCTCACCGCTGCTGATGCCGCCGACCAGCGTGCCGTCGTACATCAGCGTGTACATCCGCGCGAGGTGAGTCGCGGTGGTCGCCTGGGCGACCTTCCCGTCGTTCACGGAATCGATGCGGAAGTAGGGGTACTTGGCAGTGTAGTCCCCCGCCAACCAGATACCGGTGTTGGTGGCCGCGTCGAAGAAGCCTCCCGACGCGAGCGCGCCGTTCAGATAGCCGTAGCCGGATCCGTGCACGCACTGGGCGGCGCTGCCGTTGTCGCTGATCGCGATCATCTTCTCAAGGTGGCCCTGGAAAGCGCTCGAGAAGTTCACGGTGAAGCCCGGCCCCGGGCTCAACGGGAGGACGTCAAACGTGCTCGCGTACTGCGGTACCGCGTGGAACTTGAGGACGCCCTTGAGCGCCGGTATCGATGAGACCCGCGTCAGGATCGCGGGATCGAGGTACAGCGCTGCGTCCTTGAGCAGCGCCGCCTTGGTCGTGCTCCCGCCGAGCTCCGCGGCGATGTCTCGCAGCGTGCGGCGGAGCTCGAAGGCCGAGTACATCGCCGCGACCTTGAGCAGGCTGGCCGAGAAATGTACCTCGTTGCCCCTGAAGTGTGCAATCGGGCGAGAGCCATCGGGCTCCAGCGAGACGATCGCCACGGCCGTCCGCCAGCTCGTGCCGGGCCCGGCCGCGACGGCGTCGTCGAGCGCCTTTTGGAGCTTGGCGTTCGGCCTCAGCGGGTCCGCATACGTGTTCGGGAAGGGTGGCGTCTTCAGCGCCAACACGCGCGCAGGCACGGCAGGGACGGGCCCCCTACCCACGGTCGGCCTCGTCGAGCGATACCACCGGCGTCGCGAGCGTGCCGTGCGCCGCGACGAGCGCGAGGTGCGTCGACTCGTCGAGCGTCCCGGTCGCGGAGAGGCCGATGTCCCATTGAAATGCGCGTACCGCGGCGTCAAGAGGATCGGTGTCAGGATAGCCGATGTTGTGCAATCGCTTCCTGGCCTGCTCCTCGATCGTGCCGATATCGTAGTTCACGTACAGCTCCAGGCGGAAGGGCGGTGGCCCCTCCATCTCGTCCATGCCCCGGTCCTCGGTGCGGCCCCACTCGACGAGGCAGCGCTCCGGGACGCCTGGCACCGTGATCGTCGCCACCCCGTCAGGCGCGCGACCGACGCGCGAGCGACCGGCGGCCTGGATCCGGTAGGGGGCGCCCGCGATGAGCTCCGCCCAGCGGTTGCGGAGGGTGATGGTGATCTGGGTGTACGTCCGACCCTCGCACGGCGAAAAGCGCGCGAACCGGTCGTACCAGGTGCACGCCATGGTGCGGTGATCGTTTCGATACTCGCGAGCTTCGAGGTCCGGGCGGCGGCGCTGGTCTCCGTCGGGCCAGAACATCTTGCGGCAGGCGGCGGAGCCCTCGTCGGCGCGGGGGCACGGCCAGGCGCTGGCGGTGACCGGAATATCGCCGGGGAAGAGGAACACCATCGCGCGACGGTTTGACGCGTTCCGCGCGTCGCGCTCGGCGCGAGGAGCCGCACCGGAGTCGTACTTCCGCTGATCGGCTTGAGAGATGACGAGCACGGGGTTGAATTCGCTGCACCCCTGGTGCGCGCCCTTGCCCAGCGGATCCTCGCCCCGACCGACGAACCTGTCGAGCGTCATCGAGAACGGCTGTCCGGCGGCATCGGTGCATACCGCATCCATGTAGGCCGCGAAGAGCTCTGCGCGCGTCTTCGGCCCGGCGTCCCCGTCCGTGGTGAGCCCACGATCGGCCTGGAAGCGCCGCACCGCAGCGATGGTGGGGCCGTCTTCGATGCCGCTTGGATCTCCCGCGTAGTAAGGACGCTCCGGATCGGCAGCGGGGTCGAGCAGCGCGCCCAGCATCATTTGCACCGCGCGAGTCCCCCAGCGGTCGTTGCCGAGCGGCTCTTCATAGAGCTTCTCCCAGAGGGCCACGTCGCGGGTGAGGAGCCCGTAGAGCGCCTGGGCGCGGCGAACGCTGAGGCCTCGGTTGTAATCGTCGAGGCCTGACGCGTCCGCGTGGCCGAATACCGCCGCGAGCGATCCTTCGTTGGCGCGCAGGAGCGCCGCGAACCGAGGTGCGCTCGCCCGCACCCCCGGCTTGAGCAGCGAGGAGTCGAGATCGAACAGCGCCTCGTTGAGGCGCCAGCACGCGATGGGCGCGATCGATGGGCGCACGGTATTGAACCGCGTGTCGGTCGCCGGTGCCACGTAGAACGGCAGCCTCACGCGAGGGCCCTGGGTCGAGACCAGCGCGTCCTGCGTTGCAAAGCCTTCCGGATCGTCGTCGAGCCACTCTGTCATGCGATGTTCACTCAGGAGACCACGCTTCGTCGGCGGGTCGGGATTGACGCTGTCGCGTTGCGTGTGGCTGCAAGCGTGTCAACGCGAATTCTTGAATCTGTTACTCAATGCGGCGCTGGCATCCAACGGTAACCGCCCTCCTGGACGACCTGATCCGAGTTCTCGTGGGCCCACTCGATGCCGGGCGCGCCCTCGCTCGGAGCGGCGAACACGAGCGGCCACTCTCGCATCGAGTAACGGACCGGCCAGCTTGCCGGGGTGCCGTCCACCGCGAGATCACAGCGCAGCGCCTCGACCCGCGATCGCGATGCGGGCTGCCAGCGCGCTGTCGTCTTTTCATCGCCGTCCGTCTTCTTGCCTGGGATCAGGGCGGCGCCCGCTGAAAGAACCGAGACATGGTCGGGGCGGCATCGGAGGCCCAAGGCGCCTGGCATCACTCCGCAGCCGGTCTCGGCGGGGCCGGCCGTTGCGGAGAGACGATAGGAGCGTGGGTCCTCGGACGCGCGCGCGCCGGTGTATACGGTCATGGTGGGCGCGGGCCACCGAGTCTCGTCGTTCTCGTCACCATTGAGTGACATCCCGAGCTGCGTGGGAGGCTTGCCGACCTGGCAGAATACCTGCAATCGCGCGCGCGTCGCGCCGCGGAAGAGGACCCACGTCAGTCGAGTCGGCGGGTAGCGTAGCGCTCCGACAAGGACCTGCCGGAAGACCCGGCGATCGAGCGTCGCGTCGTCGAGCGCCTCGGCCGCTACACTCGGCTCTGTCGTGAGTCCGGCCCCCGCATCCGTCGCGGTCGTCGGTGCGGGCGGCGCCGATGCGTCCGGCACGGCGTCCAGCGCAGCATCGCGCGTCGGGTTCGGGGGCACCGGAGGCACGGCCACCAGCGGCGACCGACTGCCGCTGGGCGGCGGCTCCGATCGCGTGCTGCCGCATCCACCGAGCGCCGCCAGGGTAATCAGGACGTAGCAGCGAGCGAGGCGTCCTCTCGCGGTGCGGCGTCCGGACGCCGAGCCGCGCCGTGCGCCGCGCTCAGCAGCCATAAGCATCTTCGACGGCTGCCTCCAGCGACGGCGTGCGCTCGCCATCGACCGTCAGCCCGTGATCGTACTGGAAGAGCTCGATGGCGAAGCGGAGCATGTCTTCGTCCGCGTCGCCAGGATCGCCCGCCCAGTAGCCCATCGCGTTCAGCCGCGCCGAAAGCCCCGCCGGCGCTTCGACCGGATCGAGGTGTCCGATCGCGAGATCGTACCCCACCCCTCCGTACGTGAGCGTTGCCCGCCGGGCGTCGCGCGGGATCCGCTTACGAACGACGCCGTCACCGTCCGTCGTCATCTCCTCGGCGATGCCGTCGACCGCGAGCTCGCAGCGAGCGCCGTGAAGCGCCTGATCTCGCCAGTCGAGCAGGCGCACCGCGAGCTGGAGCCACGTGCTTCTCAGGACGAAGCGGTGCATCCTCCCTGTGCTCGCCTCGACCTCCTTCGCATCGGCATCGGGGATCGCGAGCGTATCGCCCGGCGCGAGGACGTACGGCGATCTCCGTTCCCGGCTGAGCTCCGCGTTGTCCGGGTGCTGCCAGATCACATCGTCGTTCGCGAAGCCGTAGTGCGCTGCGATGGACGCCAGGTGCTCTCCCTGGCGGACGACGTGCTTCTGAGGCATTCGGCCGAACCTACCAGGGCCCTTTCGGAGCGGCAACCCTGCACGTCATGCTCTCGGGCTCTGCGTCGGCGCTTTACCCCGCCGGCACAGCCAGATACATTTGTGCTTCGGAGGGAGCTGATTCAACAATGCATCATAGCTGGCATGTCGGCTGCTTCCCCGAGAAGGTGTGGATCGTACGGCGCCTCGGTGGGTCGCTGCCCGAGGGGGCTGAAGTGCTTTCCGCGCTGGAAGCGACGTGGCGCGTGGACGCGTGGTTCACCGACGAGACCTGGGGCAGGTTGCTCCTCATCGACATCTGCGAGGCGCTCGGCCATCCCGTGGCCGTGGGCGTCGGGCTCGATCCGGGCAGGCTGCGAGCGCGGCTGCGGGAGGCGTTCGCCGACGGCAGGCTCCACGCGTTCCGCGTGCGACGTGTCTCGGCGGGCGCGGCCCTCGTCACAAAGCCCGAGTCCTCCAGGGGCGGGGTGCCCGACCCTCCGGCTAAGGGAGACAAGGACTGGATCTCGATCCAGCTCATGGACGACGGAGCTCCGCCGAAGCCTGTACCGTTCATGAAATATCGTATCGAGCTGCCCGATCAGTCGGTTCGTGAAGGGCTGCTCGATCAGAACGGGCAAGCGTTGCTTCAGGGGATAGATCCGGGCACATGCAAGGTATCGTTCCCGCAGCTCCACGGCGACGACTGGCGCCCCGTCGCCTAGGTCCGCCCGCCCGGAGTCCGGCCAGGGATGGCCGGCCGTGCAGGGCCTGCGCGCTCGCCGCCGCGTGTGCTATGGCGCGATCCGTGAAACGCACGGCGCTTCTCCTGCTCGCCCTCGCGCTCCCGGCGTGCGGATCGAGCTACGCACAGCAGGGCCCGAGCGACACGCTCCGGGCCTACGCGCAGGCGCTCCAGGAGGGGCGCGTCGACGCGGCCTACCGGCTGCTCTCGGACGAGGCCAAGCGGTCGATGTCGCTCGAGGCCTTCCGGCGCGCGGTGCGGGACAACCCGGACGACGCGCTCGAGATCGCCCGCGCCATCGCGCGGCCCGCGGCCGATCCGGTGGTGACCGCGACGGTCACCATGCCGAACGGCGAGGAGCTCCTGCTCGTCTTCGAGGGCGGTCGCTGGCGGCTCGACGCGGCGGCGGTCGATCTCTACGGTCAGGCGACGCCCCGGCAGGCGCTGGTGGGGTTCCTGCGGGCCTTCGAGCGGAGGCGCTACGACGTGATCATGCGCTACGTTCCCGACGCCGAGAGGGAAGGCCTCGTCGAGCCCGTGGGCGCCGCGCCCGATGAGGCAGGCGCGCCCGGCGAGGCGGGCTCCGCGCGCGCCGGCGGCGAGGGCCCGGCGCAGCCCGCCGGACCTGGAGCCGCGCCGGCGGCCGCGGGAGCTGACGCGGCGCAGAAGCCTGGCGGTCGGCCCGGGACGGTCAAGGCCGCGGCCGCCGCGGCGCAGCTGACGCCCGAGAAGCTGAAGAGCGCCTGGGAGGGGCCGCAGAAGGAGCAGATCAACCGGGTCGTCCAGGCGATCAAGGCGGCGCTGCCGACCGCGACCATCGAGGAGACCGGGGACAGCGCGTCGATGGCCTATGGCGCCGGCGGCACGGTCGCTTTCACGCGTGAGCACGGGGTCTGGAAGATCAAGGACTTCTAGCGGCGCGCCCGCGTCATGGCTTCGAGAAGAGCGCTGTACTAGGGTTGTCTGCATGCCGACCGGCGATCCTTCTTCGCGAACGCCTCCCTCGCCCGACGCGGATAGCGTCCCGATCCTCCCGCTGCGCAACTCGGTGCTGTTCCCGATGTCGGTCGTGCCGATCAACGTCGGCCGGCCGCGGAGCGTGCGCCTGGTCGAGGATCTCCTCGGCCGCGAGCGCGCGCTGGTGGGCGTGATCAGCCAGAGGTCGCCCGACGTGGACGAGCCGACGTTCAAGGAGCTCTACTCCGTCGGGACCGTCGCGCGCGTGGTGAAGGTCATCCGGCTCGGCCCGAACAACTACTCGGTCGTGCTGAACGGGCTCGGCCGCTTCCGCGTGAAGTCGGCGTTCTCGCTGGAGCCGTACATGCGCGCGCGGATCGAGCGCATCCCGGAGTCGCTCGTGCGCGACGTGGAGCTCGAGGCGCTCGGCGCGGGCCTGCGCGAGGCGACGCGCGAGGTGCTCGGCCTGATGCCGAACCTGCCGCGCGACACGGCGGGCATCCTCGACAACGTGCGCGAGCCGGGCGCGCTCGCCGATCTGATCGCCTCGAACTTCCCGCAGGCGCAGGCCTCGGTCGGCGACAAGCAGGAGATCCTCGAGGCGTTCGACGTGAAGGCGCGCGTCCGCCTCGTGCTCGCGATGGTCGGCCGCCAGCTCGAGGTGCTGCGGGTCAAGAAGGAGATCTCCTCCATGGTGCAGGAGGAGATGGGCAAGTCGCAGCGCGAGTACATCCTCCGGCAGCAGATGAAGTCGATCAAGGAGGAGCTCGGCGAGGGCGGCGACGACGACGAGATCGAGGAGCTCCGCGAGCGCATCCGGCGCGCCAAGGTGCCGGCGGAGGTCGACAAGGTGGTCCGCAAGCAGCTCAGCCGGCTGCGCTCGATGGCGCAGCAGTCGGCCGAGTTCAACGTGACCAAGACGTACCTCGAGTGGATCGCGGATCTGCCGTGGTCCAAGACGACGGTGGACAAGCTGAGCGTCGAGAGCGTGCGGCGCTGCCTCGACGAGGATCACCTCGGGCTGGAGAAGGTGAAGAAGCGGATCGTCGAGTACTCGGCGATCCGGCAGCTTCGCACCGACAAGAAGGGGCCGATCCTGCTCTTCATCGGGCCGCCCGGCGTCGGCAAGACGTCGCTCGGCAAGTCGATCGCGCGCAGCATGGGGCGCCGCTACGAGCGGATCGCGCTCGGCGGCGTGCGCGACGAGGCGGAGATCCGCGGGCACCGGCGCACGTACGTGGGCGCGCTGCCCGGGCGCATCCTGCAGGCGCTGAAGAAGGCGGGGACCAAGAACCCGGTGCTCGTGCTCGACGAGGTCGACAAGATGGGCGTCGACCTGCGGGGCGATCCGGCGGCGGCGCTCCTCGAGGTGCTCGATCCGGAGCAGAACTCGACGTTCCAGGACCACTACCTCGACCTGCCGTTCGATCTGTCGCAGGTGATGTTCCTCGCGACCGCGAACAACTGGGACGGGATCCCGGGGCCGCTCGTCGACCGCATGGAGGTCATCGAGGTGCCCGGCTACACGCGGACGGACAAGCTGGGGATCGCGCGGGAGTTCCTTGTGCCGAAGCAGCTGTCGGCGCACGGGCTCACGGACGAGCGCCTGGAGTTCACGGAGCCGGGCATCGAGGCGGTCGTCGACCACTACACGCGCGAGGCCGGCGTGCGCGGCCTGGAGCGGCAGATCGCGGCGGTGTGCCGCGCGACGGCGGTGAAGGTCGCCGAGGGCCACGACGTGCGCGAGGTGGCGACGCCCGAGCACGTGGAGCAGGTGCTCGGCCCGCACAAGCACCGCCCCGAGATCGCCGAGCGGACGCTCCAGCCCGGGGTCGCGACCGGCCTCGCGTGGACGCCGGCGGGCGGCGAGATCCTCTTCATCGAGGCGACGAAGATGCCGGGCAAGGGCAACGTGGTGCTCACCGGCAACATGCGGAACGTGATGCAGGAGTCGGCGAGCACGGCGGTGAGCTTCGTGCGCAGCAAGGCCGATCGGCTGCACCTCGATCCGGAGTGGCTCAAGGAGATCGATCTGCACGTGCACATCCCGCAGCACGGCACGCCGAAGGACGGGCCGAGCGCGGGCGTGACGATGTTCGCCGCGGTGGCGTCGCTGCTGCTCGGGGCGTCGGTGCGCAGCGACGTGGCGATGACGGGGGAAATCTCGCTGCGCGGGCGGGTGATGCCGGTCGGCGGCGTCAAGGAGAAGCTGCTCGCGGCCCACCGCGCCGGGATCCGGCACGTGCTCATCCCGGCGAAGAACCGGCGCGACCTCGAGGACGTACCGCAGGACGTCAAGGAGCAGATCAAGATCACGATGGTGTCGTCGATGGAGGAGATCCTGCCGCTCGTGCTGGAGCCGCCGCGGCGCGCTCCGGCGCAGAGCGCGTCGCAGGAGGAGGTCGAGGAGCAGGCGGGGGTGTAGCGGCAGGGCGCTCCACGAGCGCCTTCCCGCCTTCGTTCGATTTCGAGCGCGCTCCGGGGGCCGCGGCGATGCTAGCCGTGGCAGGCCCGCACGAAGCCGCAGCGCAGCTTGCGGCACGCCTCGACCGGGACGCCGTCGAAGCGATCCTCGGCCCTCGCCTCGGCGAAGCGCTCGGCCAGCCGGGCGAGCTCGCGCTCGAACCGCGCGTGCTCGTCGTCGGTGAGGGTCCCCATGGGGCCCGACGCCGCGAGCCACACGGGCTCGACCTCGGCGCCGACGAAGAGCACGCCTGCGCGGACGGGGCGGTCGGGGTGGCGCCTCCTGAGCGCGAGCGCAACCGCGCGCAGGCGGAGCTCGTACGGCGAGAGATCCGCCCGGGGGCGCGCGCGCTTGTACTCGACGACGTCGACGAGGCCGCCCGGGTGCAGGACGGCGAGATCGACGGCGAACGAGAGCGCGAGCCTCGCGCCGCGCCGTCGTCCGGCGCGCTGGGGCTCGACGTCGAGCACGAGCGCCTCCTCCCGGAGGAGCGACGCCTCCTCGGCGCGCACCTGCCGCGCGTAGGGGCCGTCCAGGAAGCGCGCGACACGCTCTGCGGTGCGCAGCACGTCCGGGCCGTGCGGCGGGAACCCTTCGAAGGTGAGGCGGGCGACGACCTCCTCGGCCTCGGTCGGCTCACCCCAGCGCGCGCGCGGCCAGCGCTGGAGCACCCGGTGTACGGCGCGACCGGGAGGGCGAGGATCCGCGCCGTCCTCGAGCTCGACGCGCTCCTCGCCCGGGAGCTCGGGCGGGCCCTCGACGTCGAACAGGCCGAGCTGGTCCCCGCCGGCAGGCTCGCCGATCCCGAGGAGGTGGCGCAGCCGGAAGCGGCGCGGGCACGCCTGGAACGCCGCGAGGGACGCGGCCGCGACCAGCACGGTCTGGGCGCGCGCCGGCCCTGTCGCCGGCGGCGCCCGGGGGGCCGGCGCGGCGCGCGCGTACGCGTCGGTGCCAGGCGCGGGCGCCTTCGCCCCGGCGAGCAGCGCGCTGGCGTCGAGCGTCGCGCGGATGGCGCCGGCGAGCGGCGTGGAGGCCTCGAGGCCGAGGTCCGCCGCGGCGCTGCGGGGCTCGCCGTCGGCCTCCGCTGTGGCCCGGGGTTCGGCGTCGACCGCCGCCTTCAGCGTCAGCCACGCCGAGCCGCTCCGTGGCTTCGCCTCGGCGCCGACGAGCACCAGCTCGCGCCGGGCGCGCGTGATCGCGACGTACGTGAGCCGCTGCCGCTCGGCGCGCTCCCGCGCCCGCACCTCGGCGCGCGCCGCCTGGAGCGCGGGCGTGCTGACGGGCAACAACGGCCCGCGCGCCGACGCCTCCGCGTCGTGGAGCGAGCCGGTCCGCGACCGCCCGTCGATGATCCGCGCGAAGTGGCGCACGAGCAGGGCGGCAGGGCGGTCCCCCGCGGCGGGGACGTAGCTCAGGCCAGGCTGAGCCGCGCGGGGCTCCGCGTTGAGATCCAGGAGCACGACGGCCGGGAAATCGAGCCCCTTGCTGGCGTGGATCGTCGTGAGCCGCACGGCGTCGTCCTCGGGCGAGAAGACAGCGGCCTCGGGCTCGTCCGCCTCGTCGCGGATGCGGCGGTCGAGCCAGCGGACGAAGCTCGCGAGCGAGCCGCCACGGCGGCGGGCGATGGAGACCAGGCGGTCGACGTTGCCGAGGCGGGCCTGGGCGCGAGGGAGCGCCGCGATGACGCGGTCGAGATCGAAGGCGGTGACCGCGGCGCGGATCGCCTCGCCCGGCGTCGAGCGGAGCGCGGCGCGGCGCAGGCCGGCATAACGGGCGCGGAACGCCTCGAGCCGCTCGCGATCGCCCGCGGGGAGGCGCGCGAGGACGGGGAGCGGGCGCCCGTCGTCGAGCTCGGCGTCTTCGGGCGAGGGCGACCAGACACCTTGCGCCAACGCGGCGGGCCAGCGGCCGAGCAACGGGACCGCGAGGCCGCGGCCAGGAGGCGCGAGGAGCGCGAGCGACGTGTCGGAGAGCGCCACCACCGGGCCGCGGAGGACGGTCGCCAGGGCCAGGCGATCGCGCGGATCGAGCAGGAGGCGGAGGATTGCGGCCAGATCGCGGACCTCGGCCGCGTCGAAGAGCGCGCGGCCGGCCACCACGTACGGGATCTCGAGGCGCGCGAGCGCCAGCTCGACGAGCGGGATCGTGCTCCTCCGACGGGTGAGCACGGCGACGTCGCGGAAGCGCAGGTCGCCAGTCGCGGCGCCGTCGCCGCCCGCGCCGCGGACGCGCCGCGCGATGTACGCGGCCGCGATCAGCGCCTCGCGCAGCTGTCCGCGCGCGTCCCGGACGAGGGCGTCGACCCCGTCGGGAGCGCCGCCGCCGTCGCTGACGAGCACGACGTCCGTCGGGCCCTCCGCGGCCCTGCCCGGCGCCGCGACCAGGTGCTCGGCCGCGCTGTAGGCGATCTCGAACTCGCGCGGCGAGGCCCGGGGCGCGCCCGCGTCGCCGTCGTCCGCGCCGCCGTCGCCCGAGCCGCGATCCTGGGCGAAATCGCGCGCGGAGAAGGCGTTGATGAACGCGAGCAGCTCGGGCGTCGACCGGCGGCTCTCGCGGAGCGCCACGAAATCGGCGCTCGGGTCCGGCGACCAGAGCGCGGGCGCCAGCTCGAGCGCGCGGCCCGCGGCGGCGCCGGCGAGCTCCGCGCAGACGCGGCAGAAGATGGAGACGTCGGCCCCGCGGAACCCGTAGATGGATTGCTTGCGATCGCCGACGAGGAACAGGCCATGACCGGACAGGCTGGCCGCCGTCGGGGCCGCGCCGGCCGGACGCGAGAGGGCGGCGTCGTCCCGCTCGCGCAGGAGGTACACGAGATCGCGCTGCACAGCGCTCGTGTCCTGGAACTCGTCGACGAGCAGCACGTCGACCGAGCCGCGGACCGCCGCGCCGATCGCCGGATCGTCCCGCAGGCCGTCGCGGGCGGCGCGCAGGAGATCCCCGAACCCGAGGCCGCCCTCGGTCCGGCGGATCGCCGAGAGCCGCTCGCGGATCTCCTCCAGCAGCTCGATGATCCGCGCCTCGCGGCGCGACAGGGCCGGGGCCTCGCGGAGGAAGCCGAGCAGCTGCTGCGCCTTGTCACGGTGCTTCTCGCCCGGCAGCGCCTCGCGGAAGGCGATGAGCGCCTCGTCGGCCGGCGTCGACTTGCTCTTGTGCGGCTTGCGCTGCGTGAGGAGCTCGATGAGCGGGGCGCTCGCGGCGCTCGCGGGGAAGGGCGCGCCGCCGTCCTCGCGGCCGAGCGCCGCCACGAGCGCCGCCGCCGGCGCGCGGAAGGCGGCGCTGCCGAGCGCGGCGCTCCCGGCGGCGAGGCGGCGGAGCTCCCGCGCGAGCGCGCCGGCCTCGGCGGCGTGGTCGGACACGGCGAGCCGGCGCGGCGCGAGGCCGTCCTCGTCGAGCCGGTCGAGCAGCCGCGTGACCTCGCTCCGCGCGGCCTCGACGCCGCCCGTCGCGGCGATGAGCGCGCGCGCGGCCTCGGCGCGCTCGCCCCCCTCGGCGAGCGCGCGGCTCAGCGCCTCGTCGACGGCGAGGTCGCTGAGCGCCTGCGCCTCCTCCTCGTCGAGGATGCGGGCCGTGGGCGAGAGCCCCATCGCGATCGCGTGCCTGTCCACGATCTGCTTGGCGACGCCGTGGAGCGTGTCGATGCGCGCGGCGGGGAGGCGGGCGATCGCCTCCTCCGCGCGCTTGCGCAGCTCGGCGACGGGCAGCGACGCGCCGCCGCCGGCGCCGGGGAGGCCGGCGACGGCCGCCTGCCGCGCCCGGAGGATGTCGGCGAAGGGGATGTCCGCCTCGCCGTTCCAGCGGGCGATCTCGCGGAGCGATCGCTCGACGCGGTGGGCGATCTCCCGGGCTGCGGCGCGCGAGAACGTCGTCGCGACGATGCGGTCCGGCGGCACAGGCGGCGCGGCGGACGCGGCGTCGGGCAGGCCGAGGGAGGTGAGGCCGAGCGTGAGCAGCACGTAGAGCGCCGTGAGGCGGTGCGTCTTGCCGGTGCCGGCGCTCGCGGCGACCACGACGTTGCGGCGGAAGGCGTAGATGAGCGCGTCGCCCCCGGCGAGCTCCGCGCCGCGCGGGGCGTCGCTCACGCCACCTCCTCCGCGGCCTCGTCGCTCGGCACGACCGCGGGGCGGCGGCACACGTCGCGCGCGTCGCACCGCGCGCACATCGTCGAGAGCGTCGGCCGCGGCGCGGCCTTGCCCTCCCAGAGCGCGACGACAGCGGCCCGCGCCGTGCGCGCGGCCTCGGCCCAGCCCTCGGCGAGCGCGCGCTGCTCGTCCGCCGTGCGCGGCCACAGCTCGATGAGCCCGCGCTGGCGCACGCCGATGTAGACGGCCCGCACCTCCTCCGCGCCCAGCGCGCGCGCCGCGATGGCGCTGTACAGCGGCAGCTGGAGCGCCCTCCGCCGCTCCTTGGCGTCGGGGAGCTTGCCGGTCTTGTAGTCGACGACCCGCACGACGCGCTGGTCGGTCGATCGATCGAGCCTGTCGATCTGGCCGTCGACCCACAGGCTCGGGCCGTCCTCCTCGTCGGACAGCGGGGGGAGCTCGAGCGGCTGCCACGGGGGCGGCTCTCCGGCGCCGAAGCGCCGCTCGGCCAGGAAGAAGCGGAGCTCCGGCGACGCGTCCTCCCCGTCTCCGTCGAGCGTGCGGGCCACGACCTCCATCACGTCCGCGATCGCCTTCTCGACGGCCTCGCGGCGGAGCGGGGCCATGGGCGCCGAGGCGCCGAGCGCCGCCTCGGCCGCGGCGCGCGCCGCCGCGAGCTGCTCGGCCGGATCGCGCTCCGGGCCGAGCTCGCGCAGCGCCTCGAACGAGGCCTGCAGGGCGCGGTGGATCAGCGTGCCGCGCTCGCGCGCGTCGGCCGACTCGGCGAGATCCTCGGCGCGGCGCACGTGCAGGACGCGGCGGGCGAACGCGGCGAAGGCGCAGCCCACGGCGCGCTCGATGTGGGTGACGGCGATCGGCCTGTCGGGGTGCGCCCCGCCGATCGCGGCCCTGAGCTGCGCGGCGAGCGCGGGATCGCGGTCGACGAGGACGCGGCCCGTGTGGAGGTCGATCGGCGCGCGCGGATCGAGGAAGAAGTCCGCGCGGGCGCGCTCGATCCGGATCCGCTCCGCGAGGTCCGCCGCCGGCCGCCCTCCGCCCGCGAGGGCGATGAGCTCCGCGTCGCGCGGGCCGAGGGGCGCCGCGTCCGGGGCGACGCGCGAGGCGGGCTCCGTCCGCTGGGGCGCGCCGGCCCCCGCGGCCGCGATGAAGAGCGGGTGCGGCTCGTTCGGCTCGCTGTCGTCTACGCCGCGCGTGTAGCAGAGGGCGACGCGCCGGGCGCCGGCGAGCGCCCAGCCGAGCTCCGCGCGCTGGGCCGCCTGGCGCTCGCGCCCCGACGCGGGGCGGCTCGGCGCCGGCAGCCGCCCGCGGAGCGCCTCACCGAGCAGCGTCTCGTCCGCGCCCGGGCTTCCGCCGTAGGCGCGCGCGTCGAGCCCGGTCACCACCACCACGTCATGCTCGAGCGCCGTGAACCCCGCGGCGACGTCGATGCGCACAGCGCCGGCGCGGCCGGCGTCGCCGCGGGGCCCGGCGCCCTGCTCGGCCGCGGCCCGCTCGAGCTCCGCGTAGATCTCGGCCGCTGTGGCGGGGCGCTCCTCGCAGCCGAGGTCGTACGCGGCCCGCGCGAGCGCCTCGGCCTGCTCGCGGATCGCGCGCGCAGCCCGGGCGCCCTGGCCCATCGCGCCCATCGCCTCGAGCGCGAGCGCGCCGCCGCTCCGCCGCTCGCCGCGCAGCGCGGCGCGGAGCTCCTCGATCCCGGGCTCGCCGAAGCCCAGCTTGTCGAGGAGCGACAGGAAGCGCCGCACGATCTCGGGCCGCGTCGTCGCCTCGCCGATCCAGCGGGCGCTGGCGAGCAGCCGCTCCAGCGCGTGCGGCATCCACGCCTCGTCGTCGCCGTCCTCGTCGCCGTACGCGCCGCCCAGGACCTCCAGGCCCAGGGCGAGCTCCGGGTCGCTCAGCGCCTCCTGCGCGGTCGCCGGCGCCGGCCGCGCCGTCCCTGCGCGGCGGTCCGCGCGGCGGGCCGCCACGACCGAGATGAGGCCGTCGATGAGCAGCCGGCCCGTGCGATCCACCTCGACCGGCACGTCGCGCAGCCGGTGGGCGAGGTCGGTCGAGCGCCGCTCCGCCTCGGCGGCGGACGTGCGGTCCATCCAGGCGCCGGCGTGGACCCCCGGGGCGCGGAGGATCTCGATCGCCTGCTCGCGGCGCACCGGCCCGACGGCGAGGCGCAGGATGGCGAGCGCGACGCGCCCGTCGGGGCAGCTCGCGGCGGCGCGGCCGCGCGGCTCCGACGAGCGGACGCCCGCGTCGGCGAGGGCGGCGCGGAGGGGCTCGAGCGCGGCGTCGTCGAGCGCCGGCACGACGACGGCGATCCGCTCCGGCGGGATCCCGCGGCCGAGCGCGGCGGCCACCTCGGCGGCGGCGGCGCGCGCCTCGCCCTCCGGGGTCCTCGCCGCGATGGCGGCGAGCGGCTCCGCTCCGCCGTCGGGCACCCACGCGATCTCGGGCGCGTCCTCGAGCGAGGCCCAGCGCCGCTCCAGGGCGTCGGCGACCGGCGCCGCGCCGTCGTCCGGCAGCGCGGGCAGCTCGACGGTGACGCCCGCGCCGCCGCGGGCGCGGACCGCGGCGTGGAGCGCCTCGACCCAGGCGAGATCGTCGGGCTCCCAGGCCACGGCGCCGCGGATGGTGACCTTGCGCGGGAGCGGGAGCGCGGCGGCCGCGCCGGCCGAGCGGAGCGCCCGCGCGAGCAGGGACCCCGCGCAGCGCGGGTCGACGAGGCCCGCCGCCCGCAGGGCGGCGTCCGCCCGATCGAGGACCTCGGCGATGGCGATCGCGTACGGGGTCCCGAGCGCCCGCAGCTCCGCCGGGGAGGTCCCGGCGCGCCGGAAGCTCCCGAGGGCGCGGTCGAGGGCGTGCGCGAGCGCGACGCGCGCGGCGGGCTCGGCCGGCTGCCGAAGTCGATCCGGCGGCAGGGCGTCGAGGGCGAGCCGGGTGGCGAGGCGGGTGGTGTGAGGGCTCGCTATGGCGGCGTCCGGCGCCAGCAGCGCGAGCGCCTCGGAGACGAAGCTCCACCGTGAGCGGATTTCCTGGTCCGCGCTGCGCGCGTCGCGCAGATCGAGAGAGGCGAGCTCGCGTTCAACGTGCCGCTCGGTCGGGACAATGAGGAGCGATGTTCTGCTCACCACCGCGAGACGGCCGAGCGCCGCTCCCGGGAAGCGCAGGCGCCCGCCACGGCAGGGGGCTGAGAGGGCGCCGGCGCATCTGAATGCACGTCCAGCAAGGGGTACCTCACGGCAGACGCTTTACTTCATGCATCCGTCCCCTCGCAACCTCCGCCGGGGGCGCGCCGTGTTGAAAAAATCCCGCGGAATGTGGGAATTCTTGTGGGCAAATCGGAATGCGTGTTGAAAAACCTGTTGGGAACCCCGGACGGTCCAGGCCGTAGCCTCCGTAGATCTGCGGAATTGCACCCGGCGAGCGCGCGCCGGAGCACGCCCGGGGCGCTCCGGGGTTTTCAACAGGCTCAGCGCTGGGCGGCGGCGATCGGAGGCGACCGGGCGTCACGACGGGAACGCGAGCCGCCTCGGTAGACCGAGCGGGAAGGGCGGACGGAAGTAGGGAAGGGGAGAAGGGGTGGCTGGGCGCTCTGTCGCGAGGCGCCCTGTCGGTTGGGTCGGTTGCGGGGAGAGCTAGCGGCGCGCCACGTCCTTGTCGCGGCGGACGCTCGTGTCGTTGGCCGGCGGCAGATCGGCCACGCTCGCTGGCAGCACGGCGGGGGCCGCCGTCACGCTGCTCTGGTCGTCGCCTCGCGCGGCGGGCGCGGCGCCAGCGGACGCGGCAGCGGACGTGCTCGCTGCGGCGCCCGGCGGGATGTCGGTGGCGGCGGCGGTGGTGGCCCCGGCGCCGGGGGGCGCCTCGGACTGTGCGCGATTCCGCACAGCGGTCACCGCCTTGTCGGCCGCCTTGACGAGCTGTGTCGTCACGACCGAGGGTGGGAAAGGGAGCTTCGGGGCGACGAAGAGCTCGAGCTTCAGGATCGTGTGGTGCTCATCGACGGCGCGGAGCCGCCAGCGGGCGCGGAAGTCGGCGACGTTGCCGCGCTTGTGGCGGCCGGAGATCACCTCGTCGGCGCCGTCCTTGATGGGCGGCGACATGTCGGCGACCGTCCAGATGTGCGCGGCGCCGTTCAGGATCGGCACCTGGAGATAGACCTCGCTCGTGCCCTTGCGCTTCGTGAGCACGCGGCTCTGGTCGAAGGGGCCGATGAACGTCTTGTAGTTGCCGTAGGAGGTGATGATCTTCCGGACCGTCGGCAGGGGCGCTTTCACGAGGATCGCCGCGCCCCCGGTGTCGATCGCGGCGACGGGCCCGGTGGTCTTCAGCGTGTACCGGAGCGCCTTCCCGAGCGACGCGAGCTTCTCCGACTCGGCGTCGGCGGCGCGGGCCGCGCGCGGCGAGAGGGAGAGGGCGAGGACTGTGAGCGAGAAGGCGATCAAGGACAGGGACCACAGTTTCTTCATGGACTCTCCTGTTCGAGCGACGTCCGTCAGCGCGGGCTCCCCCCCACGTCGCGGACATGCGCCTCGGGCGGCGAGACCGCAGCCCCTCGCTACATGTAACTCCGTCAGCACGCGGCCGCACGCCTGCGCACTACAGAAAACATGCTTTCTTCGGCCGAGGTCGGAATTCAGCGGTCGGCGTCGGCGCGCTTCGCGTTCACGCCGCGTTGCGCGCTGTCGTCGGTCGTGGGCGTGGTGGGCGCGGCGCTCGCGGCCTGTCCCGCAGCGTCGGCGTCGGGCTCGGACGACGACGCGGGCGGCCGCAGGGGCCGCTCACCTGGCTCCTCGTCGAGCGGGGCCATCTTGCAGGAGCCGTCGAACTGCACGCCGCGGTCGATGAAGATGGCGGGCGCGTGCAAGGCGCCGGTCACCTTGGATGGAGCGTAGAGCTCGATGGCATCGCGGGCGCGGATGCTCGCCTGGACCTCGCCGCCCGTGACGATGCACGTCACGACGTGGATCTCCCCGATCACGAGCGCCCCTTCGCCGATCACGAGCACGTCCTCGCCGCGGATCTCGCCGCGGAAGCTGCCGTCGATGCGCACGCGGCCCTCGAAGAAGAGCTTGCCTTCGAAGTGCGTACCGCGGCCGAGGAGGGCGTTGATCTCGGTGGGCCGGTGGCCCCCGCCGTCGTCACCGCGGGGGCTTCCTGGGGATCGCGGCGAGAGGGGCGAATCCCTGTCGCCCGGAAAGGACATCGGCTCCATCGCCCGCTGGCTTACTTCAGGCATCGTCACATTCGCAACGGGGGTGCGCGTCAGCCCCGTAACGGGCGCGCGGCGGCGGCCGTGGTTGTTGAATGATTACCAATGCTTGGGTGGTCCTTGCGGCAGGGTACGTTTTCTGCAGAGAGGGCGGACCGAGCAGGTGTCCTGGCGCGCTGACCGCCGGGGGCGCGCGGAGTGGGGCCGACGTTTGGCCAAGCGCGCGGTGGAGCGTGAGGGTCCGAGGCGACCAGGAGAGGGAGTGGAGATGACGTTCCGATCGTTGCTTGTGGCTGCCGGTGTCCTGGGCAGCATCTCGGTGGCGTCCGCGCAGACGCCGCCCGCGCCGCCGACAGCTCCGCCGGTCGATCCCACGCCGCTCCAGCCGACCGAGCAACCGGCCGCCCCGCCGGCAGCGCCCGGCGCGCCTGCTGCTGCGCCCGGCGCGCCTGCTGCTGTGCCCGCTGCCGCTCCGCCCACGGAGCCAGCACCCCCCGCGCAGCCTCAGCCTCCGGCGGAGCCGCCGTCGCCCCCGGAGCCTCCGCGGCCGGACGCAGCGGCGGTCTCCCCGGTTGTGCAGTGGAATCAGGCCACCGCGGCGGACGCCGTGCAGGAGGAGGACGAAGAGACGACCCTGCGCTGGCGCGGGACGAGCTTCACCTGGAACCAGGCCGGCAGCACGACCCTCTTCGGCGTCGGCGGCGAGTACACGCCCGATATCCAGGTCTACGGCTGGGACTTCACGCTGCGGCCGAACTACTACCTGCTCGATCGCCCCAAGGAGAAGGTGTCGCTCTCTGCCGAGATCGGCTGGCTCGTCGAGCTCACGAACAGCGACACCACCGCCACGTACCGGGAGCCGCAGCTCAAGGACATGTCGCTCGGCGCCCGGTACAGCCGTGCGCTCTGGGAGAGCGGCGGCGCCAACAAAGGCGAGTACAAGACGGATGCCGCCATGCGGCTGCGTGTGATCCTGCCGACCTCGCCGCAGAGCTGGAACTCAGGCGACTACTTCACCGTGTCGGTTGGCCCGCAGGTGATCCAGAAGATCAAGTTGCTCGGTTCGAAGGCCGACGGACTCAACCATGTGACGGCGACGCTCGGCGTGACGTACGCCCACCTGTTCTCCCGATCGATCATGCGGGTGAACCCCGACATCCGACGACTCCGGCAGAACCCGAGCGGTGAGAGCGAGCTCGACGAACAGCTGAGTGGGTATGCTCAGGTCCTCAATCGCCTGACCACGAGCCTCGATCTCGACGTGCCGCTCTACAAGGACCTCTCGCTGGGGGCGAGCTTCGGGCTGCTCAGCCGGTTCAAGCCCGAGCTCGGAGAGGGATGCATCGAGATCAGCACCGGCTGCGCCCCGTATCGCTTCGACGGGGCCACCTACCTCCCGAACACGGCGTTCGACATCAACGTGAGCTACCCGGTCTACGAGGTTGTCGACCTCACGCTCGGCTACAACAACACCACGGCGCAGCTCGGGGAGGACGGCCAGCGCAGGAACTTCTTCTACAGCCCTGACGCTCAGTTCTATCTCGACATCAACGCCAACCTCGACGTCATCTACTCGAAGGTGACAGGCCGCGGGAAGAAGGCCGAGAAGGCGGGCACCGCCAGCGCTCCGCGCCGGCAGGCGCTCTGACGCGCGCGAGCCGTCGCGGCTCGTCAGCGTCCACTTACGCGCGCCCGCGGCTCTCGCCGGTGGTCAACCCGCCGGCGATGAGGTGCGCGGCGCGCAGGGGCTCGGGGAGGCGGCCGTTCACCGAGAGCCGCGCGATGAGCGCGCTCGCGTCGTCCAGCGAGATCCCGGCGCGCTGCACGTGCACGCCCGCGACCGGCTCCATCGGGCCGGCGCGCTGGATGAGCGCCCACTTGCGGCGCCCTCCCCGGACGCGCGAGAGCAGCGCGTCGCGGATCGCGTCGAGGTCCGGGAGGCGCCGCGCCACCACCACGACCGGCAGCGCGAGGGCTTCGTGCAGCGCCGCGAGATCGACGACGTTGAAGCCCGCCACCGCGATGCCCTGGAGCATGACCACCTGCGCCTGGGGGTAGAAGCGCGAGCCGCGGATCATCGCGGCGATCGCGGGCGTGGCGTTCCGCCCGTCGCGCCTCACGCGGGTGGAGAGGACGCCCTCGAGGCGCAGCCCCGAAAAGACCGTCCCGACGACCTGCACGTCGCCGCGGTGGTCGCGGGCGAACGGCGCGTCGTCGACGCCGATGACATGCGAGAAGCGTGGAGCGCGGGCCGGCACACGCGGAGCTTACCGTGCTGCCGTCTTTGCCGGGCCAGGCGCTCGTGCTGTACTTGGTCGCATGCGACCTTCCAGGCACCTCTCGCTGAGCCTCTCGCTGGCCCTCGGCCTCGCCTCGTCGCTGGCCGTCGCGCAGGGCGCCACCGCCCAGCCGGCCCCGAAGGCCTCCACGGCGCCGGAGAAGGCCGCGGCCCCGCAGAAGCCGGCGGTCAACAAGCCGCGCGGCGGCAGCGCCGGCGCGCCGAAGCGCCCCGGGCGCGCGCGCAAGCCCAAGAAGGACGCGCAGGCGAGCCTCGCCGGGCGGCCGGTCGCCACCTTCCCCGGCTTCCGCATGCTCCCGACCGGGGGCTCGCGCGTGTTCGTGCAGATCCACGGGGGCAAGGTCGACGTCGCCGAGTCGAAGGCCGCCGGACGCCTCGTCTACCGGCTGAAGGGCGCGGGGGCGATCCAGACGAACCGCTTCCCGCTCGTGACGTCGTTCTTCGCGACCCCGGTGACCCAGGTGCAGCTCGTCGGCCAGGGCAACGATCTCGACATGGTGATCGACCTGCGCACCCAGGCCGACGCGACCTACCGCGTGCTCGAGACCGATCAAGGGATGGTGCTCCAGGTCGACTTCCCCCCGTCCGTCCCCGAGCAGCGCTCCGCGGCGCCGGCCGAGGGAGCGCGCAAGCGCTCGGAGCGCCGCACGATCTCGCAGGACCCCGGGAGCGACGAGGAGAGCTCGGATCTCTAGAGCACCGGCTGGCCGCGGCGGGGGCCCGGGACGCGGCCGAGCTCACCGCGGGAGGGCAACTAGGTGGCGATGGCCTCCCGCCGCGCCTTCTCCCCGGGCGGGCCCGCGTCCGCCGCCGAGGCCGACTCGCTCATCGCCGCCGCGGCGAACGTGACGAGGACCATCCACAGGAGATCGGCGAGCAGGAGGTGGACGAGCTGCATCCACACCGGCGCGAGCAAGAAGAGGTTGAGGAGCCCCGCGCCGATCTGCAGCAGCACGAGCGCTCCGGTCGCCGCCGAGAGCCGCGCGACCTCGGGCGAGGGGCGCCGGGCAGCGACGGCGCCGCGGGCGAAGAGGAGGTAGACGCCCACGGCCGCCGCCACGGTCGGGTGCAGCACGCGCAGCTGCAGCAGGAAGTGCGCCGCGGGCGAGAAATCCTGCGCCAGGCCCTCGCGGAGCGACGCCGCGGCGAAGAGCGTGTCCCCGAGCGCGGCGATGGCCCCGGTCACGCCCACCGCCAGGACCCCCGCGAGCGCGGCGCCGAGCAGCGCGCCCGTCACCCCCTGGCCGCGCAGGCGCACGCGCCGGCCCCCGCGCGCCCAGTAGAGGGTGCAGGTCATGGCGCCCACCAGCAGGAACGTGTTGATGAGGTGCACGGCCATCCAGATCGCGCGGGCCGCCGACGCGTCGTGGGCGACGTACTCGAGCAGGACGATCCCGGCGCCGACCGCCGCCTCGGTGATCATGAACAGCATCGACGCGGCCGCGCCGCCGCGCACGGGGTGGCCCGACGGGTACGCGACGAAGGCCCAGACGAGCTGCAGCGCGACGAGCAGGAACGCGACGCCCGAGGTGGCGCGGTGCGTGAACTCGATGAAGGTCGCCGCGCTCGGAGAGCGCGGGATGACGTCGCCGTTGCACGTCGGCCAGTGGCTGCCGCAGCCGGCCCCCGAGCCGGTCGCGCGCACGAACGCGCCCCACAGGATCACGCCGAGCGTGAAGGCCAGCGCGAGCGCAGCGAGCTTCCAGAACCGCGCCTGAGTCATGCCGGGTCCTTACCGCGAAACCAGCGCGACGGCAGCCCGCGCGAGATCGGCGATGCAGGGGCGACTTGCCCGGGCAACCCCCGCGATTGCCTTCGCGATTGCGCGCGACCGCGCGCGCCCTTCGGCGAGGCGGCGTCCGCCGCAGCGCGATCTCGTTGCGCCCGGCCCCGGCTGAAGGGAGGATGGGCCGGTGCCGAACAGCGACGAACTCCGAAGCGCTCCGCTCTCGCCGATCGAGCTCCCGAGCGGTCGACCGGCCAGGATCGTCGTCGCGGACGACGACCGCCTCGCGCGCCAGATGCTGGCGAGCATCCTCCAGAAGGCGGGCTTCCAGGTCGAGGCGGTCGACGACGGTCAGGAGGCGATCGAGCTGATCGGGCGGGGAGGGGTCGATCTCGTGCTCCTCGACATCGTGATGCCCCGGCTCACCGGCCTCGAGGCGTGCAGACTGCTCAAGAGCATGACCTCCGAGTCGTTCCTCCCCGTCGTGCTGGTCACCGTGAAGAGCGACACGGCGAACCGGGTCGAGGGGCTCAAGATCGGCGCCGACGACTACGTCTGCAAGCCGTTCGAGGAGGAGGAGCTCCTCGCGCGGGTCGGCGCGATGCTCCGGATCAAGCGGCTGCACGACCAGGTCGCGGCGCAGCGCGCCTACCTGGAGCAGCTCTCCATCCACGACGAGATGACGGGGCTCTACAACTACCGCTACCTCTTCACGCGGCTCAACGAGGAGTTCAAGCGCGCGGAGCGCTACCACGAGCCGTTCGCCTGCGTGCTCGTCGACATCGATCGGCTGAAGGTGATGAACGAGACCGGGGGGCGCACGCTCGGCGACGCCGTGATCCGGCGCGTGGCCGATGGGATCCGCCGCTCCGTCCGGGAGGTGGACGTTGTCGCGCGCTACGGCGGCGAGGAGTTCCTCATCGTGCTGCCGAGCACCCACTTCGCCGGGTCGCTCACGGTGGCCGAGCGGATCTGGCGCGAGGCCGCCGGCAACCCGGTCGAGTTCGGCGGAGAGGCGAGGCCGTGCAGCGTCTCGATCGGCGTCGCGCTCTACCCCTCGCGCGACGTCCGCTCCAAGGACGGGCTGATCCGCGCCGCCGAGAGCGCGCTCAACCAGGCGAAGCGCGAGGGCGGCAACCGGATCTGCGTCTTCCAGCAGCACGGCCAGATCTACACGCCGGCGGCGAGCGGCGAGCCGCAGTCCTCGCCTCCGCCGGGGAAGCTCCGCCGCTCCAGCGATCCCGCCTTCGCCGCGACGCACGCGGCGCCTGCGGCGACCGACGAGCCGAGGGAGCCGCAGACGCGCCGGGGCACCGACCTCCCGCCCTTCGTCTCACGCAAGCCGCTGTAGTCCCGCCCCGCCGCTCCGCCTCGTGAACGCCGCAGATCGCGCCCGTATCCTCCTCGTCGACGACGAGCCGGCGCTGCGCCGCGGCCTGGCGCGCGCGCTGGTGCGCGACTTCGACGTCCTCACCGCGGAGGACGGCCCCGCGGCGCTCGGGCTGCTCGCGACGACCCGCGTCGAGGCGGTGCTGCTCGACCTGGCCATGCCGCGTATGAGCGGCGCCGAGGTGCTCGATCGGATCAGGGCGACGTACCCGGACGTCGAGGTCGTGGTGATGGCCGGCCACGCCGACCTCGACGCCGCGATCGCGGCCGTGCGCGCCGGCGCGTACGGGTTCGTGACGAAGCCCGTCGACGCGGAGGCCGCGGTCTCGATCGCGATCGAGCGCGCGATCGAGCGCCGGCGGCTCGAGGGCCGCGCGCGGGCCCTCGAGGAGCGGGTCGACGAGCACGAGCAGCTCGGCGAGGTGATCACGAGCTCCGCGGCGATGCAGGACGCCTACAGGAAGGCGCTCGGCGTGGCGGCCGTCGGCGCGCCCCTCCTGCTCATGGGCGAGCGCGGGACGGGCAAGGAGCTCGTCGCGCGCGCCGTCCACCGGCGCGGCCCGCGCGCCGCGCGGCCGTTCGTCGCCGTCGACTGCAGCGCGCTGCCGGGGTCGCGGGCCGAGGACGAGCTCTTCGGCGAGGGCGGCGACGCCTCGGCGGACGGGCGCGCCCGCGGGGGCCTGATCGAGGCGGCGGACAAGGGCACGCTCTTCCTCGACGAGGTCTCGGCGCTGCCGCCCGGGGCCCAGGCCAGGCTGCTCCGGGTCCTCACGCACGGCGAGATCGCGAGGGCGGGGGGCGAGCCGCGCCGCGTCGACGTGCGCGTGATCGCGTCGACGTGCGAAGGCCTCCGCGAGCTCGCCTCCGTCGGCCAGCTCCGGGAGGATCTCGCGTACCGCCTCGGCGTCATCGTCGTCGAGCTGCCGCCGCTCCGGCGGCGCAAGGAGGACGTCGCGCTGCTCGCGAGCCACTTCCTGAACCGGTGCGCGCGCAGGCACGGGCGCGACGTCAAGCGGATCGGCCCCGAGGCGGCGCGCCTGCTCCGCGAGCACGCGTGGCCGGGCAACGCGCGCGAGCTCGAGAGCGCCATCGAGCACGCCGTGATCTCCGCGCGCGGCGAGGCGATCCTGCCCGCGGATCTGCCGCCCTCGGTGTCGGGGCGCTCCGGGCCGCCGCTTCGCCCTCCGAGGGACGCGCTCGTCTTGCCGGCCGAGCTCTGCGATCTCCCGTACGCGGAGGCCAAGGAGCGCGCCGTCGACGCGTTCGATCAGATCTACGTCGGGCGCCTGCTGGAGCGCACGGACAACAACCTCAGCGAGGCGGCGCGGCAGGCAGGGATGGATCGCTCGAACTTCCGGAGGCTGAAGAAAAAGGTCGCGTCGCGCGGAGACGAGCCGGCGCAGGGGGAGAGCGACGGGGCGCGGCCGAGCAAGGGCGGCGCGGGCTGACGCGCGGACACGTCGCCGGTCGCACGTCGCGCGCGCACGTCGCAGAAGCGCGCGGCCGGCTCGTGCTACGTTGCGCCGAAAATGGCCCGACGCGCTGCACGAGCTGCCCTTGCTGCCGCCGCCGTTTCCCTCGCGGTCCGGCTCGCGCCGCTCCCTGCCGCGGCCGCCGACGTCGGCGGGGCCCCAGGACGGCGAGCGGCGGTGGTCCACGATCTCCCCGGCGTGCTCGCGCTCGCCGACCGCAATCACCCGAACGTCGCCGCCGCGCGCGCGAAGCTCGACCAGGTCCGCGCGCAGCTCGACGAGGCCCGGTACGCCCCGTTCTCTCAGTTCAAGCTGACGGGCGGCGTCGCGCTCGCGCCGACCGTCCGCGGGAACAACGTCTTCAGCCCGAACACCGACGTCTCGCTCACGTCGAGCCTCGGGGTCGGCTGGCGCGTGAACATCGACGGCGTCATCCCGCTCTGGACGTTCGGGAAGATCACGAACCTCTGGGACGCCGCCGAGGCGAACGTCCGGGTGAACCAGGCGAGCGTCGAGAAGGAGCGGGACGCGGTGCGGCTCGACGTCCGCAAGGCCTACTTCGGCCTCCAGCTCGCGCGCGACTCGCGGAGCCTGCTCGTCGACGTGAGGGCCGAGATGGACAAGGCCCTCCGGCGCCTCGAGGAGCAGGTCGAGCGCGAGGAGGGCGATCCCATCGAGCTGCTCAAGCTGCAGACCTTCGGGGCCGAGCTCGAGGCGCGCGGGGCCGAGGTCGACAAATACATCTCGGTCGCGCTGGCGGGGCTGCGCTTCTACACGGGCGTCGCGGATCTCGACATCCCCGACGTCCCGATCCGCCCGCCGAACCACCGGCTCGGTCACGTCACCCGTTACCTGACCGCGGCGCGCCTGTACCGGCCGGAGCTCGCGCAGGCGCGCGCCGGCTTCGACGCGAGGTCCGCGCAGGTGCGGCTCGCGCGCGCGCAGCTGTTCCCCGACATCGGCATCGCCCTGCAGGTCGGGGTGAGCGCCGCCCCGGAGGTCGCGGATCAGCTGAACCCGTTCACCAGCGACCCCGGCAACTTCTTCCACTACAGCGCGGCGCTCGCGCTGCAGTGGAAGCTCGACCTCTTGCCGCAATCGGCGCGCATCCGCGCCGCCGAGGCGCAGCTCGAGGAGATGGCCGCGACGCAGCGATTCGCCATGGGCGGGGTCGCGACCGAGGTCGAGACCGCCTATGCCGAGGTCGTGGAGGCCCAGAAGCGGCTCGACGCGTACACCAAGGCGGCCAAGTACGGGAAGCGCTGGCTCGTGATGGTGCAGCAAGGAATCGACGTCGGGACGATGGCGGACAAGGATCTCATCGATCCAGCCAAGGCATATGCCACGAACCGATTCAACCAGCTGAACGCGACGATGGATCTCGACATGGCGATGTCGCGGCTGGCGAAGGCGACCGGCTGGGACGCCATCGCGCCGGACGGCACCTGAGCGAGGGGGCGGCCGCGCTGAGGCACGCGCTGCGTCGCTCGGGCGCCGCTCGGGCGCCGCTCGGCTCAACGTCACCCCGGCTTGAACGCGACCGTCCTTGGCAGTACGGTGCGCGACAGCATGGGAGCCAACGTCAACGTCGAGCGGGCGCCGCACAAGGTGGCTTTGGCAGCGAACGGTGATGCGGCGCGGCGCGCGGCGAGCGGCGCATCCGCGGGCGCCAGCATCGCGTTTTACGTCCTGCTCGCGGCGTCGGCCCTCGCCATCATCGGCACTCTCCACTTCGTGGCGTACGTCGTGCCGACCGAGGCCTCGATGGGGATCGTGCAGAAGATCTTCTACTTCCACGCCCCCGCCGGCTACGCGATGTACATCGGCGCGACCATCTGCTTCATCGGCTCCGCCGGCTACCTCGCGCGCGGCACCCAGCGCTGGGACTCGCTCGCGAAGGCCGGCGCCGAGGTCGCCGTGGCGATGGGGCTGATCGTCCTCGTCACCGGTCCGCTGTGGGCCGCCAAGGCGTGGGGCGTGTACTGGACGTGGGATCCGCGCCTCACGACGTCGCTGCTCAGCGTGCTTATCTACATCGCTTACGTCGTGCTCCGCGCCTTCACCGGCGACAGCGACGCCGAGCGCAAGTTCGCGGCGGCCCTGGGCGTCCTCGGCGCGGCCAACCTGCCGATCATCCATTATTCGGTGAAAATGTGGGGCGGTAACCACCCCACGGTCATCACGGGCAAAGGCGGCGGGCTCGGGCACCCTGACATGAAGATGGCGCTCGGCTTCGGCTTCCTCTCGTTCACCCTGCTCACCCTCGCGCTCGTGTGGGCGCGTTACCGCGTCGATCTCGCGTCCGCGCGGCTCGCGGAGCTCGAGCAAGAGGCCCTCGAAGCCGGCATCGGAGAGGACTGACAACATGCAATCCAATCATTCCTTGTTCTCCCATGCGGCGTTGCAGCAGCCGACGAGCACCACGACGGACGACCGAGCGCAGGCGTTCCGCCCCGTCCAGGGGGGGAACGACATGCAGAGCGGAGAGAAGCTGCTGGTCGAGGCGTACGCCGCGATCTGGCTCATCCTCTTCGCGCTGGTCTTCGTCTCCTGGCGCCGGCAGAAGCAGATCGACCGGCGCATCGACGCGCTCGAGGCCGCCGTGCAGAAGGCGCGGGCTGGAGCGGGCCAGGGGGCGAGCTGATGCCGAACCTGGGGGAGATGACCCCGCAGCACGCGCTCTACATCCCCGTGGTGCTGATGCTTGGGCTGATCGTCGGCTACATTCTGGGCAGCCGCGCCGTTCGTGCCGAGCTCGAGCGACGCAGGCGCAGAATGAAGGAGTGACGGGGGCGCAGGCCCTCGTCCCGCGTAGCTGGCCGGCCCGCTGAGCGCCGTCCCCGCCCCACTAGCCGGAGGTCACAAGGTGGTCGATTTCTCTGTGAGCGAAGAGCACAAGGCTCTCATCGATACGGCGCGTCGCTTCACGAAGGAGCGCATCCTCCCGATCGCGGCCGAGTGCGATCAGAAGTCGTACTTCCCGATGGATGTCTTCGTGGAGGGCTGGAACATCGGCCTCGTCAACCCGACCTGCCCGGCCGAGTACGGCGGCCCGGGGATGGGCGAGCTCGAGAACGCCCTCCTCGCCGAGGAGCTCTCGTACGGGTGTACCGGGATCCAGACGAGCTTCCTCGCGAACGGCCTCGCGCTCACCCCCATCAAGCTCGCCGGCAACGAGGATCAGAAGAAGAAGTACCTCGGCATGCTCACCGCGGAGCCGATCATGGCGAGCTACTGCACGAGCGAGCCGGACGCGGGCAGCGACGTCGCGGGCCTCAAGACGCGCTTCACGAAGCACGGGGACGACTACGTGCTGAACGGGCAGAAGTGCTGGATCACGAACGCGAGCTACGCGCGCTACTACGTGATCTTCGCGACGTCGAACCCGGAGCTGCGCCACAAGGGGATCGCGGCGTTCATCGTCGACCGCGACACGCCCGGCGTCCGCGTCGGCAAGAAGGAGGACAAGCTCGGCCAGCGGGCGAGCGACACCGCCCAGGTGTTCCTTGATGATGTGAAGGTGCCGAAGGCGAACCTGCTCGCGCCCGAGGGGCAGGGCTTCAAGCTCGCCATGGAGACCTTCAACCAGACCCGCCCCGACATCGGCGCGGCCGCGACGGGCCTGATGCGGCGCTGCGTCGACGAGTGCGTGGCCTACGCCAAGGAGCGCAAGACCTTCGGCCAGCCGATCGGCAACCACCAGCTCATCCAGTGGATGCTCGCGGAGATGGCGATCCGCGTCGAGGGGACGCGCCTGCTCTACCAGAAGGCCGCGTGGAACCTCGATCACGGGGTGCGCGACCCGATCGTCTCGAGCTTCGCGAAGGCCTACGGCGCTGACAGCGCCATGCAGACCGCCGTGGACGCCGTGCAGGTGTTCGGCGGCAACGGCTACGTGAAGGAGTACCCCGTCGAGAAGATGATGCGCGACGCGAAGGTCCTCCAGATCTACGAAGGCACGAGCCAGATCCAGCGCCTCGTCATCGCGCGCCAGCTCCTCGCGTAGCGCGCCGCGAGGGCGACCCGCGTCAGGTCTGCGGGTGCCAGATCAGCGTGAGCTCGGGGCCGAGCGTGAGCGCGAGGCCCTCGGCGGGCACCATCACGCGGCGGACCTTCTGGCCTGCGAACCTCGTCCCGTTCGTCGAGCAGAGATCGAGGGCCATGATCTCCGCCCCGTCCCGCAGGAGCAGCAGGTGGGTCCGCGAGATGTGCGTGCTCAGGACGGCGCGCAGGCCGCGGTCCAGGCAGTTGTCGGCGCGCCCGAGCAGCACGCCGTCGTCGAGCGCCTGCTGGGGCAGCTCGACCGCGGCGCTGCGCTCGCTCGATTGCAGCGTGAGCCGCACGTACCCGCTCTTCGCGCGCGGCGCCACCATCTCCTCGATGTGCGAGACGGGGCGCACCGACGTGATGTGCGAGATCTCTCCGCGGGCGAAGCGGTGGCTGGTCGTGATGCCCTCGGTCGCCGGGGGCGGCGCGGCGCCCTCGCTGACGGCCTTGCTCGCGACGCTCTCGAGGCCGCGCGGCGGCTCGCTCATCCCGCACGAGCTCACCTCGAGCACCCTCGACGAGGCGCGCGGCCCGACCGGGAGCCCGCCGACCACGTGCTTGCCGATGCGCACGAGCAGCGGGCCGCTGACGACGATCGACCGCCGCGGCACGTCGTCGTCCACGAAGAAGGGGATCGAGGTCTGCAGATCCATGAGCCGCAGGCCGAAGCCGCCGTCGGGGAGGTTGCAGCAGGTGGCGACCAGGTGGCGCACGCAGACGTCGTCGCCCGACGCGAACTTCATGTCGCAGCGCGGGTGCGAGCCGAAGACGGCATATGCGCTGCTGTTCGCGGGCAGGTCCAGCCACGCGACGTCACCGCCTGACACGCGGAACAGCCGGTACCCCTCGCTCATCGGCGACTCGGGAGGGTTCAGCGCCATCACCGCCTCGGCGGTGGAGAGCGCGCGCCGCATCGTGGCGACGTCGATCCGCGGTTCTACCGTCATCGCGCGCTCCACGAGCGGCGCGAGGTCGCGCGCGTCGCGGTCCGCGTCGGACCGCCGAGCTCGAGCGTGAACGGCGGAGTCGCTGCGCAGGCCTCCGGCAGAGCCGCGGCAGGAGCGAGCGTGGTGGATGTCAGACAGCGGCGAGGCCTCATGCGGTCGAGCCGAATCCTACCGGAATTTTTCGTCTGGGGCTCTTTCGCTGCGCGCCCCGAATCTGCTGTGGCCGGCGGGGCTCGGGTCGAGACGACGGCTGTCCGGTTCAGCTCACGCCGACGCTGACCTCCGCAACGAGCTCGCCGCCCCAGCGCCAGAAGGCCACCGAGCGGCTGAACAGGACGATGACCTCCAGCCCGAGCCCTCCGCCGAATTCGAGCCGAAAGCGCCCGACGTCCACCTCGATGAGTTGCATGCTCCCCGAAGACGCGAGAGTCGGGCCAACCGTGGATCCGTGCGCGTTGCACGCTGGTGTGTCCGCCGGAGGCACGGCCTCGCCTCGGCCGGTGCGCAGGGCGCGCCGGCCCGCGTCAGGGAGCCAGGGCGAGGCCCCGCTGCGCGCCGCCACGCCAAGGGGGGGCAGCGGGCGGCAACGTGGCGCGCGCTCGCGGCAGGGACAGGGGCGAAGGGGCGAGCGCCGGCCGAGCGCCGGCCGAGCGCCGGCCGACGCTGGCGAGCGGGCGTGGAGCCGCCGCGCGGTCGCCGGCAGACGCGCCATTTTGACGCCGCCCGCACGGTGTCTATCCTGGTCGCGGTGTCCCGGATCCTCCCACGCTTCGACTATCGCATCGAGTTCGCCGCATCGACCGATGTCGGCCTCGTCCGCCCGAGCAATGAGGACCGGATCCTCTGTTGCCCCGAGCTCGCCCTCTTCGCCATCGCCGACGGGATGGGCGGCCACGCCGCGGGCGAGGTCGCGGCTCAGATCGCCGTCGACACGGTGCGCGGCGAGGTGCTCCGTCCGCCCGCCGCCGCCATCCTCGACGCGTACGTGGCCGACCCGAACATCGAGGCGCGGCGCGAGGTGTTCGCGCTGCTCCGGCGCGTGACCGAGGCCGCGCACGCGGCCATCCTGGAGGCGCGCCGCACGGAGCCGAGCTACCAGGGGATGGGCACGACGCTCGATTTCGTCGTGCTCGCGCACAGCCGGGCGTTCTTCGCCCACGCCGGCGACAGCCGCGCGTACCTGGTTCGCCCGACGACCACCGTCCAGCTCACCCAGGACCACGCTCTCTACGATACGCTCCGCGCGGCCGGAAACCCGACCCCGGCCAGGAAGCCGCAACGGAACCCGCTCGTGAACGCGATCGGGCTCGCGGGCACCGTCGCTGTCGACACCGTGTTCGTCGATCTCTCGCGCGGCGACCGCATCCTCCTCTGCACCGACGGGGTGCACAACGCGATCGACAGCGAGGCGTCGCTCTCCCGCTTCTGCTCGAAGGGCGGGCCCCAGGAGGTCGCCGCGGGCCTCCTCGGCCACGCGCGCGAGCGGGGGGGCCACGACAACGCGAGCGCGATCGTCATCGACATCAAGGAGCGCTTCGTGAAGCGCGCGGACGACGCCGGCCCCTCCTCGCGCGATCTGTCGGTGCTCTCCGCGTGCCCGCTCCTCGCCGGCATGAGCCCCGCGGCGGTGCTCGGGGCGCTCGCGGCCGGCGTCGAGGTGGAGCTCTGCGCGGGGGATCGGATCCCGCGCGACGTCGCCAGCGATCTGGTCGCTTACCTGGTGCTCGACGGGGCCGTGAATCTGCCGGACGGGCGGCGCGTCGGGTCCTCCGGCCTGCTCTTCCCGGAGTCGCTCGTGGGCGCGCGGCGCAAGGGCGAGCTGCCCGTCGCCGCGGCGCGGACGCGGCTCATCCGGATCCGCAAGGACGATTTCGCCGAGGTCTGCGAGCACGACGCGGAGCTCGCGGCCGCCCTGTACCAGCGGCTCGCGCGGTACCTCGCGCTCGGGACGGGATGAGCGCGGCCGAGATGCAGCTCTCCCTGCTCCACCTGGACGATCGCGTCGCGGCCTTCGCGAAGCCGTCCGGGCTGCTCGTTCACCGCGGCTGGGGCGACGCGCCGGTCGTGTTCGTCGACCTCGCCGAGCGCGCGCTGGGCCGGAAGGTCTACCCGGTCCACCGCCTCGACCGCGCGACGAGCGGCGTGCTGCTCGTCGCGCTCGACGCCGCGGCCGCGGCGCTGCTCTGCGCGCAGTTCGAGCAGGGCCTCGCGCGGAAGCGCTACCTGGCGCTCGTGCGCGGCGTGCCCCCAGAGCGCGGGTGCGTCGATCACCCGATCCCGCGGCGCGAGGGCGGGCCGCGCGTGCCGGCCGTCACCGACTTCGAGCGCCTCCACGCGCTCGAGCGTTACGCCGTCGTCGAGGCGCGCCCGCGCACGGGCCGCCTGCACCAGGTGCGGAGGCACCTCAAGCACATCAGCCACCCGATCATCGGCGACGTGAACTACGGCAAGGGCGAGCACAACCGCCTGTTCCGCGAGCGGTACGCGCTGCACCGCCTCGCGCTCCACGCGGCCGAGCTCGCCGTCGCCCACCCCGAGACGGGCGCGCCGCTGCGCCTCGCCGCGCCGCTGCCCGACGACCTGCGGGGCCCGTTCGATCAGCTGGGCGTGCCGGCGTGGATCGGCGCCGTCGGCGACGCGACCGCTAGCCCGCCCCTGGAGAGCGGCGCTTCGGGGTGACGCTATGGCCGGCGCGGATCCCCTCGAGGGAGAGCGCCGAGCCTCGCTGGACGAAGCCGCCGTCGAACGGGTTCTCGGCGAGAAACAAGGGCGTGTCGAGATCGACGAACGAGAACCCGCCGAGGCCGGCGGCGAAGCACGCCGACGCCGTCATCGCGAGCACCGACTCGACCATCCCGCCGATCATGAGCCCGAGCCCCGCGGCGCGGGCGACCGCCGCGATGTCGAGCGCCTCGGCGATGCCGCCCTTCATCAGCTTGATGTTGACCACGGTCGCCGCGCGCTCCGCCGCGACGCGGAGCACGTCCTCCGCGGAGGCGGCGCTCTCGTCGGCGGCCACGTCGACGCCGGCGCGCCGCGTGACCTCCTTCATGCCGTCCCAGTCGTCCCGCGGCACCGGCTGCTCCAGCAGCGCGACGTTTGCGCCGAGCCGGCGCGCGTGCGCGACGAGCGCGAGCGCCTCGCCCGCCGTGAGCCCGCCGTTGCCGTCGAGGATCAGCGACGCCCCGGGCGCGGCCGCGTAAATCGCCTCGATGCGCGCCGGGTCCGACGCGGCGAGGCGGCCGCCGACCTTCACCTTGAGCGCGCGGAAGCCCATGGCCGCGGCGCGCCGCGCGGCCTCCCCCGCGCGCTCCGGCGAGCCGGTGGTGATGGTGATGTCGGTCGTGAGCGCCGTCCCGGAGCCGCCGAAGAAGGCCCAGAGCGGCATGCCCGCGCGCTTCGTGAGCGCGTCGAGGATCGCTGTCTCGATCGCGCAGCGCGCCGCGCCCGCGCCGCCCCCGGACGCCTCGCGGAGCGCGCGCGCGACGGCGCGCCACGCGCGCGCGTCCGAGCCCACCACCGCCTCGCGCAGGGAGACGGCGGCGGCGCGTGACCCGTCCTGCGTCTCGCCGTTGAACGCGGGCAGCGGCGCCGCCTCGCCGAAGCCGAGCGTCCCGTCGGCGAGCTCCACGGTGACGAGGAGGTTCGCCGCGCGCTCCTGCGCGCCGCCGGCGATGCCGAACGGCTCGTGCAGGGGGATGTCGAGCGCCTCGACCGAGACGCGCCGGATCAGGGTGGGGGTCGTCAAGACGAGCGTCGCCTCCTCGGCAGCGTCAAGGGGATCGGCGGCCGCCGCCGGCAGGCGGCGGAGCCGCCGCCGGGCCGAGCAGCGCCTCGATCTCCCGGGAGATCTTGTCCGTCTCGCCGTCCTCGTAGCCCGCGTGGACATGGCGCACGACGCCGTCCCGATCGACGACGAACGCGGTCGGCATCCTCCGCGGCCTGTACGCCTTCTCCGCGCGCTGGTCCTTGTCCCAGAGGATCTTGAACCTGACCCCCGCCTCGTCCGCGAACCCCGCAATCTGCTCCGTCGAGACGTCCTCGGGGGCGTCGAGGGAGACGGCGAGCACGGCGAGATCGCCGCCGAAGCGGTCGACGAGCTCCTGGTACCTGGGGAACGATCTTCTGCAGGGGCGGCAGTAGGTCGCCCAGAAATCGACGATCACCACCTTGCCGCGCGCTTCCTTGAGCGTGGAGGGCCCCTCGCCGCTCACGACCTCGGCCGCGAGCTCGGGCGCCGCCGAGCCGATCAGGCCGCCGCCCGCCTCGGGCGCCGGCGGAGCGACGGGCGCGGCGCCGCCGCAGCCGCCTGCGAGCGCGAGGGCGAGCGAGGCGCAGAGGGCCGCGAGGACACGGGCGAACGACGGCGATGAACTGGGCCTCATGATGCGATCTCCCTCCCCGATCAGGGCTCGCGATCCACGATGGAAGCGAGCATCTCTCCCTCGGCGCAGAGCGTCCCGTCGACGCTCGCCTCGCCGCGCAGCTTCCAGACGTTCGAGCGGTGGTGCAGCACCTCGGCGTAGAGATCGAGCCGGTCGCCGGGCGTCACGGTGTGGCGGAACTTCGCCTTGTCGATGCCAAGGAAGAACATGAGGTTCGACGTGGCGTCGAACGGATCCGACGCATAGGCGAGGATGCCGCCGAGCTGCGTGAGCGACTCCAGGATCAGCACCCCGGGCATGATCGGCCGCTGGGGGAAGTGCCCCTGAAACCAGGGCTCGTTGTAGGCGACGCACTTGTAGCCGCGGATGCACTTGTTGGCGGTGATCTCCGTCACCCGATCGACCATCACGAGGGGGTAACGGTGCGGCAGGATCGACAGGATCTGATGGATGTCGAGCGTGACGGGCGCTTGGGTTCGCTCAGGCAAGGCCGGCTCCTTTCCGCGGTGTGGAGCGCGCGGGCGGCGCGCTACTTCGCGTCGTCCTTCTTCTCTGCCTTGTCGCCGCCCGCGTCGTCCTCGCCGCCGCCGGTGTTGTAGAGCTGGATGACCTGCTCCGTCAGATCGAGATCGGCGCGGACGTACGGGGCCGCTTGCTTGTCGAAGATGATCTCGTAGCCCGACTTCTTCGCGATCCTGCCGACGATGAGCATCATCTTCTTGAGGATGGGCCCGGTGAGCTCGCCCTGCTTCTTCTGGAGCTCCTTGTTGTAGTCGACGAACACGGTCTGGAGCTCGACCATCTGGCGCTGCCAGTCCTCCATCCGCTTCTGGAGCGACTCGCGCGAGAGCACGCGCGACTGCTTCTCGATGTCCTCGCGCGCCCGCTGGAGCTCGGTCTGCTTCGCGTCGAGCTCCTGCTGCCGCCGGTCGAAGAGCTTCTTCAGCGTGGCCTGCGCTCGGATACCGTCCTCCGTCTGCATGACGGCGTGCTGCACGTCGACGACGGCGATCCGGGTCTCGGCGGCGGCGACGCTCGGCACGGCGAGGGCGAGCGAGACGGCGGCGGCGCGGGCGATCCGGGCGAAGAGCGACGCGGGCCGACGGACGGGAGAGCGGGAGACCATTGGAGGCGATTACCTGCCGCGTGACGGACGGTCAAGGTGTGCGGGGGATCAGAGGCACTTGCCCGAGATGCAGCTCTCGCCGTCGGGGCAAGGCTCGTCGAGCGAGCACTCCGGCGCGACCTCCTCCCGCGTCTTGCAGAACCCGTCCTCGCAGCCGACGAAGCGGCTGTCGATGAGCTGGCAGGCCCGGGTGTTCTCGCACGGGTAGTGGCAGTAGCCGTCCTCCATGCACTCCTGGCCCTGCGCCGCGCAGGCCTTGGCGCCGCAGCCGGGCTGAGGCGAGGGGTCGTTCATGCACGCGCCGGTGGCCGCGTTGCACACCTCGCCGGGCGCGCAGTCCGCGTGCGTCGCGCAGCCGGTGGTGCAGGCGCCGTCGACGCAGACCGCGCCGCCCTCGCACGGGGCCGCGTCGCCGCACTCGGGGTTCGCGGGGTCGGGGACGCAGACCCCGCGGTCACAGCGCGTGCCGGGCTCCGTGCAGGGCGCGGCGTTGGAGCAGCCATCTCTGCACTCGCCGTTCACGCACACCCTGCCGTCGCCGCACTCGTAGCTGAACTCGCACGCCGCGATGCAGAGCCCGTCGACGCACCGCGTGCCGTCCTCGCATGCGCTGTCGCCGTCGCAGGGACACGTGGTGAGCTCCGCGTCGCACTCGGCCTCCGCGCCCCCCGCGCCGCCCTGGCCCGCGCCGCCCTGGCCCGGGTCTGCCGGACCCGCGCCGCCCTGACCCCCGCTGCTGCCGGTGTCGATGTCCGGCTCCACGGGGCGACACCCGTAACCGTCGCAGAGGAAACAGTTCTCGCCATCGGGGTCGCACTGGAGCGACGCGTCGCCACAGCCGCCGCAGCCCGTCGCGGTCGCGCCGATCATCAGGAACAGCGCGCCTCGACCCAGGATCTTCGCAAGGGGGGAATGAAGAAGCATCGAAGTCCTCCAGCGGCGGCCGGCACCGGCGCGGCCTTCCCGCACGACTACCATGACGCGCGCTAACACGCAGCGTGCCACGGGGCGGCAGGAGCGGAGCGCCGGGAAGCCCGACGAGGCGCTCATTCTGTGAACCTGCGTTCACCTGCGCTCGTCGCGCGAGGTTCACTGATCCGCGGGGGTCGCGCGGTGGGAGGCGGGGGACGGCCGGCGCTCGGGGCCCGGGCGCGATGGGGAGGGCCGCAGCAGGCGCTTCCGGTCAGGGCGAAGGTGCGGAGGCGCTCGCTGCGAGCAGCCCGGCCGGTCACCCCGTGAGGATCAGGAGCGGTACCCGGCGTTCACGTCGACGTAGCCGTGTCCGAGGTCGCTCGTGAGGTACGCGAAGTCGCCGGGGCCGCTGCCGAGCACGAGCTCGATGACATAGGTGTCGCGCGCGAGCACCTCGTTCGCCTTGAGCTCGGCTTCCGCCCCGATCGGCGCGCCGTTCCGCACGATCGGGATCCCGCCGACGAGGATCTGGGCCTCGCGCGGGTCGAAGGGGACGCCTGCGCGGCCCGCGGCGGCGAGCAGCCGCCCCCAGTTCGCGTCCTTGCCGAACAGCGCGGTCTTCACGAGCATCGACGTGGCCACCGTACGCGCGACGGCGCGCGCACCGTCGCGCGTCGCGAGCCCGCGGACGCGGATCTCGGCGACGTGCGTGCTGCCCTCGCCGTCGGCCACCATCGAGCGCGCGAGCTCGCCGCACACCTCGGTGAGGCCCGCCGAGAGCTCGTCGCGCGACACGCGGCGCTGCGACGCGCCGGAGGACAGGAGGAGCACCGTGTCGTTGGTGCTTGTGTCCCCGTCGACGCTGCACGCGTTGAACGTCACGTCGCACGAGGCCGCCAGCGCGTCGCTCGCCTCGCCGGCGTCGAGCACGGCGTCGGTGAACAGGAAGACGAGCATCGTCGCGTGGGGCGGGCCCACGTCCGGGTGGATCATCCCGGCGCCCTTGCCGATGCCGAGCAGCGTCGCGCCGGCGCCGAGCTTGCGCTGCGCGAGCTTCGGCCAGCGGTCGGTCGTGCAGATCGCCTGGGCGAAATCGAGGTAGCCCTTCGGCGACAGGCGGGCCGACAGCTCGGGGACACGCTCGATGATCCGGTGCGCCGGCAGGACGGCGCCGATCACGCCGGTCGAGGCGGGGAGCACCTCGTCCTCCGAGGCGCCGATGGACTCGGCGACGGCGCGCGTCGTATCGAGCGTCGCCTTCCAGCCTGCCTCGCCCGTGCACGCGTTCGCGCACCCGCTGTTGGCGACGACGGCGCGAGCGCGCCCCGACAGGACGCGCTGCATCGCGATGTCCACGGGCGCCGCGCGCACCACGTTCCGCGTGAACATGCCGGCGACGATCGCCGGCTGATCGGCCACCGCGAGCGCGACGTCGATGCGCCCGTCTTTCCGGATCCCGGCGCTGATGGCGCCGAAGCGAAAACCTGCAACTGGCTCGAAGCTCATGAGGGCGCGGAGTCTACGCACGAACGCGCGCCGGGAGAAAGCGACAAGCGGATGGCGCGCGCCCCGGGGGATGAGACGCCCGGAGGCGGCCGAGCTGAGCGCGGCAATTGCAATGCTCTGCCCCGATGATCTCGGTCCGGATTGTCGACATCAAGGGCCTGTATCTGCCGGGCTTTCCCGACAGCACGGCGCCGCCGGGGACGACGCGGGCGGCTGGATACAAGCCAGGTTACAAGAGCCTCGATAACCGGGGACGCGTCTACATCAACCGAGATCTCGATGGGCAGTGGGCAAAGAATACGCAGCTCGTCGAGATCACGGTCGAGGTGACGAGAACCGAGGGCGAGCTGCCAGAAGGAGCCCGGATTCGCTGGAGCGCGCGCGATCCAGACGATCCCTCGAATGAGCGGCCGGAGGTGCACCCGGACTGGGCGGCCACCCTCGACGAGAACGATTACGACGCCGCGGGGGACTATGTGGGCCCGGCTGAAGACGACAACGAGGGAACGCAGGACAGGGCACCTGGCTGGGAAGAGGTGGAGGGCTACGCGCTGTCCGACGTGACGGAGACCAGCGCGAGCACGGCGGTCGTGGGGGGGCGGAGCACGATCCGGCGCCACATGACCGACATCGCCGGAGACAACCTGATCGTGCGCGCCGAGCTCGACGCCGGTGGCGTCGCCGAGGCGGCCGGCGACGAGACCGGGATCATGACGCTCTGGCGCCGGATCGACGTCGAGTACATCCGGATGGAGAGCGCGCCCCCGGTCCCCGTGGAGCAGGCGCCGGAGCACTTCGAGCCCGTCTTCACCCAGCTCGATTTCACCGAGGCGCGCGTGATCCAGGACCTGCAGCAGATGGCGCTCGACGCGGGCACGCTCGGCGAGATGGCCTCGCGCTTCGTGAGCGAGCACTTCGAGCACGCCGGGGAACCTGGCTGGTTCTGCCTGATCGCCGCGCTCGAGCCGCACCCCGTGCCCGAGGTCCGGGGCGACCTGCTGTTCTCCGGGAGCGTCACGATCCTGGACGGCGGCGAGGGCGAGCGGCGCGGCGAGTACGTGGAGATCCCCGGCGCCCACCCGGAAGCGAGCTACGTCACGTTTCGCTGGGACGGCTGGCAGATGAGCTTCTCGGTCGCGAGCGCGGCGATCCTCGACGACCCGCCGCGGACCCGCCTCTGGCTCGCGCCGCACGACATCCAGAGCCAGTTCACCGCGGGCGACGGGTCCCTGGCGCACGCGTACGAGCGGCGCCTCTTCTTCTTCCCTCGGGCCCGCCGCAGGGACGGGGCGTGGGAGCCCCCGGGCTACGGCATCCCCGCGCGCGTCGAGGCCGACGTGCGGGGCTCAGGGGCCGCCTACACCGCCGGCATGAGCCCCACGATCGACATCGGGCCGGCGAGGTACTTCGCCGGCAGGACGATCCTCTTCACCCATCACAGGGCGTGGTGGGACCCCGAGGGGGCGCAGCCCCGGCGCGGCTACGAGCAAGCCACGCTCCACACGATCGTCCACGAGCTCACGCACGCGTTCGGGATGCCGCACAAGTGCGGCTACTTCGATTACCGGCAGCCGCGCCGGACGACGTGCTGCATGAACTATCGGTCCCACTGGATGGTGGACGCCGACCAGCAGCTCATCCCCGGGACCGACGGGCGGGTCGGCAACGACCTGTGCGGGCGCCACGTGAAGGAGACCCGGCGCGTGCGCCTCGAGAACAACAGGGGACTTCGATGGAGATGAGGGGCTGTCATGTCCGATGAACACGCGCGGAGCGCCGGGGACCCGGTCGGCCCGCCTGGGCTGGTGCTCCGGTCACTCGATCACGATCGCCGCTATGTGCTCGGTTTCCCCCTGCACGTGGCCATCACGCTGTGCGCCGACCGCCCTGGGGCCTGCATCCTGCGGCTCCCGCGCCCGAGCTGGGCGGGCAACGCCGGCGCGATCGGCGTCCGCCTCGCGCGGGCGGGCACGGGCGAGGAGGTCGTGAGGACCGAGCCCGCGCCGGTCGTGCTCCCCGAGCACGGCACGCCGGTGTTCCGCCTGTGCCCGGGCGAGTGCAGGCGCATGCTCATCGATGTCTCGTCGTACCTCCCGGCGGGGCTCGATCCCGGCCAGTACACGCTGGCGATCGTCTACGTCGGGCCGCCGGACCGCGCGGAGAGCGCGCCGGCGCCGATCGAGCTCGCGGCGCCGAGCCCCGAGGAGCAGCGCGAGCTCGGGCGCCTGGCGCCCGAGGCCGCCCGCGCCGGCTCCTGGGGCCGCTGGACGAGCCTCCCTCCGGAGGGCGGCGCGGTGCTCACAGGCCGCGTGGAGCCGGGCGATCCGCTCCGCTTCGACAGCGTCCTGCGTTATCTGTTGTACGGACCGCAGCCGCTCGGTGACGTGGATCCGGCCCTCCTCGACGTGCTCCGCGGCGTCTACGAGCCGGAGGCCCACGCGCTCCGCGCCGAGATCTACGCCGCGCGGGGAGACGCGGCGCGCTTCGCGGAGGCGGCGGCGTTCATCCGGGCCACCTATCCGGGGCTCGCCTGGTGGGTCGAGCGGATCGAGGCGGGGCAGAGCGAGATCGGCTTCGTCCGGGCATGCCGGGCGAACCCGTGCGGCGGGTGAGCGGCGGCTCCGGTCCACGCTCGCCCACGCCCGCCCACGCCCTCGCCGCCCCGCCGGCTCCACACGCAGATCACGCGATTGCAACGCGATGTTCACGTTGAGCGGGTTCAATGGTCGCCGAGCGATGCTTGACGCGATGCGAACCATGGCAAGGTGCTTCTGCAGAAGGACGCGGTCGTGAGCGCGCTGCCGCCCGACGCCGTGACGTCGCTCCCGGGCGCCGAGGCCGCCGCCGTCTCGTGGCGCACGCAGGGCCAGCGCTACATCACGATCATCGTCAAGGCGAGCTTCGCGTTCACGCCCGGCGCGGCCATGTGGCGGACGGAGCCGCAGGAGATCCTCCGCGCCGAGGTCCATCACGGCAAGAACCCCGCGCGGAGCGTGCGGTTCACCGGCGATCTCGCGCCCTACCTGGGCCGCGCGGACGTGCTCTTCACGGGCGACGCCCACGCCCCCGAGGGGGCGCATGTCGAGCGCTTGCCGGTGCGGCTCGCCGTCTTCGGCGCGGGCGGCTGCGCGCTCGACAAACGCCTCCTCGTCCGCGACAAGAAGCCGTTCCAGCGGATGCCCCTCGTGTACGAGAAGGCAGCGCGCGGCGCGAACGGGTGGGAGAACCCCTTCGGCATCGACGCGAGCGACGGCGAGGCCAGGGTCCTCGATCCCCGGGACCCCGCGCGGCCCGCGGGGCTCGGCCCGATCGCGCGCGCCTGGCCCGTGCGCAAGCGGCTGCTCGGCAAGACCCGGCGCGAGACGCTCGAGGGCCCGAACGCGGAGATCCCCGCTGGCTTCGACTGGTCGTACTTCCAGGCGGCGCCCCCGGACCAGCGGATCGACTATCTGCGCGGCGACGAGTCGATCGTGCTCGAGAACTTGCACCCGGCCGCTCCCCGGCTGGAGATGCGCCTGCCCCGAGCGCGCGGCGTGGCGCGGATCCACGGGCTCGCCGCGCCTCCTGCGACAGGGGGCGACGTCATCGAGCTCAACGCGGACACGCTCCGGATCGACGGCGCCGAGCAGCGCTGCACGGTCGTGTGGCGTCAGATCGTCCCCGTCCCCGACGACCATGCCCTCGCGGCCGTGCGGATCGCGGCCGGCGTCGCGGTCGACGGCGAGGAGCTCGCGTGGCCTGACCTACGCCCCGGGTGGGCCTCCGGCGCCGCGGGAGCGGTTCCGGGTGCGCTCCCGATCGGCCCGCAAGGGACCGTGCACATCGAGGACGCGCCCGGCCAGGCGCGCCGGCGGGACGGGGATCCGGGGCGCACCATCCACCTCTCGGACGACGAGATCGAGATCATCGACCTGATCCAGGGCCCGTCGCCGCTGCTGACGGTCGCGCTCTCCGACGAGCTGGGCGAGGCGGCGGTGCGCGCGCCGGCGCTTCCGTTTGCGCCCGCGCCGGGATCGGCGAGCCAGAGCCCGCCCGATCCGGCGCGACCGCAGATCCATGCCGTCGTGACCGCAACGCTCGCCGACGAGCTGAGCGAGGCGGCGGTGCGCGCGCCGGCGCTTCCGTTCGCGCCCGCGCCGGGATCGGCGCGGCAGGGCCGGTCCGAGCCAGCGCGACCGCAGATCGATGCCGTCGCGAGCGCGACGCTCGCCCTGTCGAGCGAGGAGGAGGTGCGCGTCGGCGAGCGGCCCGCGATCCCGTTCTTCTTCGACCCGAGGCCCGCGCCCCTCCTCGAGCTCAGGGCGCCCATCCCCGGCGCGCCCTGGTCTGGCGCGCTCGCTTCACCGGCGCCCGGCCCGCCCATGGGGCTCGCGACCCTCGCGCTGGAGGATGCTCCGCCGCCGTCCGCCGAGGTGTTGCCGCCGCCCGTCGAGTCTTCGTCCTACGCCGCCCCGGCCTCGGGCGTCCTCGCGCGTGAGCCCGAGCGGCCGGCCGCGTCCCGCTTCTTTCACGTCCTCCGGCGCGAGGACGAAGCGCCCTCCGGGTCGCTCCCGCCGCTCGGCGACGCCGAAGAGGTGAGCCTCGAGCGGTGCGCCATCGTCACGGCGGAGCTCGCCGAGAAGCCGGTCCCCCGCGCCGACGTGCTCAAGGCGCACGGCCTGTCGGAGGCGCGCTGGGCAGAGGCCGAGCGGCGGTGGCGGGACTCGATGACGGAAGAGGCCAGGCGCCGCGAGCGGGCGCTCCGCGACAGGTTCGACGCGGCCTACGTCGGCGCGTGGGAAGCCGTCTGTGGCCCCCTGCATGCGGCTGACTATGCCCGGCTGATCGTGGCGACCGAGCGCAGCGGGGACGCGGCGACGCTCGGCCACCGCGCGATCCGACGCACCGTGTGGGTGCGCATGAAGCGGCTCTGGGCCAGGCGCCTCGCCGACGATCCGCGCCTCAGGGCCCGCGTCGAGGCCGAGATCGCGAGGCTGCGCGAGGCGCCCCGCCAGCGCGTGAAGGCCGGCGCTCCCGCGGCGTACGCCGTCTGATCCGCGTCGCGCGCCGTGCCCCTTGACCGCGGCGCCCGGGGTTCCGAACATCATCGCTGGTGCAAGCGATGGTCCGTTCATGATCGACGCGTCGACGCTGGGCAAGGAGCTCGCGGGCCGGTACAGCGTGGAGGGGTTGCTCGGCGTGGGCTCGATGGGCGCCGTCTTCCGCGCGCGCCACCTCGCGCTCGCGCGGGTCGTCGCGATCAAGGTGCTCACCGGGCACACGGATCCGAACGCCGGGGAGCGGATGCTGCGCGAGGCGCGCATCTCGGCGCTCATCAAGTCGCCGCACGTGGTGAGCTGCTACGACTTCGGCTTCCTCTCGAGCCGTTCGCCGTTCATGGTGATGGAGTACGTGGGCGGCCCGTCGCTGGCCGCGAGGCTCCAGGATGGGCCGCTGCCGCTCGACGATCTGCGGCGCTACATGCTCCATGCGGCGCGGGGGATGGCCGCCGCGACCGAGCTCGGCGTGATGCACCGCGACCTGAAGCCGTCGAACATGCTGATCGCCCCGTCAGGGGAGCTGAAGGTCGCCGACTTCGGCCTCGCGCGCCTGACCGCCACGACGGGGCCCTCGGCGCTCCGGGAGCAGCCCCTCACCGCGATGGGCACCGTGCTGGGGACGCCGTTTTACATGGCGCCGGAGCAGGCGTGGAGCCCGCAGGAGAGCGACACGCGCGCGGACATCTACAGCTATGGCGCGTCGTTCTACCACGCGGCCACGGGACAGCGGCCGTTCGAGGAGCAGGAGCTCCTGCCGCTCCTGCTCGCGCACCGGCAGGACATCCCGGCCCGGCCGCGGGCGCTCCGTCCCGAGCTCGACGAGGACGTGCAGGCCGTCCTGGAGCGCTGCCTGGCCAAGGACCCGAAGGACCGCTTCCAGTCCTTCGACGAGATCGACACCGCCCTCGTGGGCGCCCAGAGCACCCGCTGGGGGGACCCGCACGACCTGACGCTCCGCGTGTACATGGAGCAGTACAAGCGCTTCCGGCCCGCCCTCCTGTCGGGCGGCCCTGCGGGGCCGGTCACGGCCTTCCAGTTCCACGGGGACAGGACGCTCTCGATCGTGCGCGCGAACATCGCAGGCGTGTCGGCCGACGCGCTCGTGAGCGCGGACGACGGGCAGCTCACCATGTCGGGCGGCGTGGCGCTCGCGCTGAACCACGCGAGCGGCGGCGTGTGCCACATGGAGACGCGCAAGTACGTTCCCGTGCGGCACGGAGGGGTGGTGGTCAGCTCCGGCGGCAGGTTGAACGCGCGGTTCGTGTTCCACGCGATCACGCTCGACTGGGATCACGTGGCGACCTACAGGCCGACGCGCGATCTCATCCTGCGGCTCCTGGAAGGGTGCTTCTATCACGCGGACACGATGAAGCTCCGGAGCATGGCGCTGCCGCTGCTCGGGGCGGGGCGAGCGGGCTTCTCGCCCGCCGAGTGCCTCGACACGATGGTCGAGTTCCTCGTGAAGGCGATGCTCCTCGGCGGGACAGGGCTGTCGCACGTGACGATCGTGCTGCGGGAGGGCGCCGGGGTCTGAGCGAGCGCCCTCTCGGGAGGTCGCGCTGCCCCTCCGGCACAGAAAGGCTCACTGGGGCACGCGCGATCTTCTGCGACACGGCGAAACCACGCAATCTGCGGGATCCCTGAGCCTGGACCAACCTTTGCTATCCGCGGAGGTGATGCGCATGTCGAGGATCCTGGCGATGGTTTCGATTTGTTTTCTGGCGTCCGCCTGCGTCGATTCGACGACGGTGGGCCCGGGCGGTCCCACGAGCAGCTCCTCCGGCGGCAGCGAAGGGGGGGACGGCGGCTCCGGCCCGGGGCCCGGCGGCGGCGCGGTCGATTGCTCGGCGTTCGAGGACGACGAGCCAGGACCGCAGGTGACGTTCACGGTGACCAACAACCGCGCGACGCCCATCTATCACCACAACGACAATTGCTCCGACCGCTTCCGCGTGGCTCCGGAGGGTGGGCAACTCGGCAATGCGGAGCTCTCGAACCTCGAGATGACCTGCGAGGAGGTCCAGACGGCAGAATACTGGCCGCTCGACTGCCACGACGGGAGCGTGATCGAGATCGCGGCCGGACAGAGCGCGACGTTCGGTTGGACAGGCGTGCTGTACGAGCGCCAGCAGATGCCGAGCGCCTGCGCGGTTCGGCCGGACAATCCATTCGTCGCGTTCTGCCAGCGCGCCGTCGCCGTGCAGCCCGGAGCGCTCGAGATCGCCATCGAGCTCTTCGGCGCGGCCAAGTGTGAACTAAGCAGCACATGCTTTAACCCCAGCGCACCGTTTACTGTCAGGCAGGATTTCACGTACCCGGACGACACGGCGGTTGCGATCGCGATCGACTGACGTCGCCGCCTCGCTCAACGGTCGATCGGACTCAGGGAGATCCCTCATCGGGATCGACATCGGGAGCATAACAGTTCGCGGTACCTCAACGAGGGTGGGCCAGGCGCGCCGCGTGGAGCGAGGGGGGCAGAGATGGCGCGGTCCCGGGCTCGACGTCCTCGCCGGGATCGCAGCGGTCATCGACGCTTGGTGCGTGGATGGGTGGGCGGCTTGCTGCGCGCGGGGTCGGCTTCCAGCGCGTCAATACCTCGGAGGTGGAGGGCAGACCCGCCTTCGGCTGGGTGTGGCGCTGGCGCTCCAGCGGGATGGTGGTGGCCTATCCGGAGATCCTCTGCGGCGAGAAGCCATGGAACGCGCCCACCGCTGAGGTATCGCCGATTCTCAGGAGAGTGAACGAATCCGGGTTCGATGATGCTTCGATGATCGAACCCACGCGCGCAGCGTGACTGTGATCTTGCAAGACGCCGCACCGCGAAGCGGTCGCGATGAAGAAAGGACCCTCGACTTTCGCCTCCTGATCGTAAGAGTATTCCACCCTCCCTTGACGGTCCGGACCTCTCTCCGCCGGGGGCCGCAGTCGGTCGCGGGATCGCGCAAGGGCCGACTCCGAGTGAGGGTACTGTCGGGATTATTTGCTTCTTGCAGCTGCGCGTCCGAGTGGGTCTTGCTTTCTCCGTGGTGATGCCCGGCCCCATCACACGGCGTATTCGAGTGTGAGCATCTGTCTGGCGAGCGTCGTGATCGCCGGGCATGTGGTCGGCGCAGGCCCGCGGGTGCATTCGTGAACACCGCGAACACGAGCGCGCTGGTCGAAAAATTTGAATCTTGACCCATGGTTCGAGGGTACGCAGGCGTCTCGATGGTTCAGTAATTCATCTCGAGCAGAAGCCTGCGGCTTCGCCGGTCCATCATGGAGAACCTTTCAATGCGCATCGCTCCGTTGCTCGGCTACTTATCCGCTTCGATGGCATGCGGCCTGCTGGCGTGCAACGCCGAGCGCATCGTGGGCGAGGACCTCGACGTCCTGGACTCCTCGTCGAGCAGCTCGTCGTCGTCGAGCAGCGGCTCGATCTCGTCGACGAGCAGCAGCTCGGGGACGGGCGGCGATGGGGCCGGCGGGGGCTCGTCGTCGAGCAGCAGCTCGGGGACGGGCGGCGGCGGGGCCGGCGGCGCACCCGACGCGTGCACGACATCCGAACCGTCGGTCTGCAGCAATCAAACCGGCGACCACTGCGGCTTCACCTATCAACTCTGGATGGACCGGGGGACCGGCTGCCTGACCAGCACCGCGGATGGCTTCAGCGTGGAATGGAGCGATATCAACAACTTGCTGGGCCGCAAAGGCCGGAGGCCCGGGTCGGCGAACCAGATCGTGACCTACGAGGCTGACTTTCAGCCAAACGGCAACGCCTACCTGGGTGTCTATGGGTGGACGAAGAAGCCGGACGTCGAATACTATATCGTCGATGGCTGGGGCACATGGCGCCCCCCTGGCGGAACAAGAACCATGGGCACCGTCACGAGCGACGGAGGCGTCTATGACATCTACAGAATCGATCGATCCGATGTGATTGGGATCGATGGCGTCAATGCCCCTCCCCAGTTCTGGAGCGTTCGCACGCAGAAGCGCACGAGCGGAACCATCACCGTCGCCAACCACTTCGACGCATGGCAGAGTCTGGGGATGAACATGGGGACCTTGAGCGAGGTCTCGATGTTCGTGGAGGGATATCAGAGCAGCGGAAGGGCTGAGGTGAGCTTTTCCTTGAGATGAGCGCCGGGGTCGGAGCGTCGCTCCGGCCCGCCCGCGGGCCGCTCGCCGAGCTAGCGCCCGTTCGCGCCGTCTCCCCGCGCGGCCACGGACACCCGCAGCGCGCCGATCCCGCGCGCCTCGGCCGTGGCGCCGGCGATGTCGATGACGAGCTCGTCGCCGGACACGATCGGCCCCACGCCCTGGGGCGTCCCGGTCGCGATGACGTCGCCAGGCTCCAGCGTCATCACCCGGCTGATGTACGCGACCAGCTCGGCCACTCCCCAGATCATCTGCGCCGTCATCCCGTCCTGCCGCACCTGGGAGTTCACGACTGCCCGCACGCGGAGCGCCGCGGGATCGAGCGCCGTCTCGATCCACGGCCCGACGGGGCAGAACGTGTCGAACCCCTTGCCCCGCGTGAATTGCACGTCCTTCCGTTGCAGATCCCGCGCGGTGATGTCGCCCAGGCAGGTGTACCCGAGCACGTGATCCAGCGCCTCCTCCGGCCGCACGGCCCGGGCGCGGCGGCCGATGACCACGCCGAGCTCCGCCTCGTGCTCGACTCGCTGGCTCTCCGGAGGGAGCACGATGGACTGGCCAGGACCGATGAGCGCCGACGGCGGCTTGAGGAAGAGGAGCGGCTCGACCGGGACGTCGTTGCCCAGCTCCTGCGCGTGCGCGGCGTAATTGCGCCCCACACACACGATCTTCGTGGGGGCCACGGGACAGGCGAGGTCGATGTCGGTCCACGCCACGGCCTCCCCCGTGGTCTTGCCGCCGAGCCAGGGCGGAGCGTCCAGGACGAGCGCGGCTGCGCCGTCGAGGCGGGCGAAGAAGGCTGGGCGATCCTGATCGGGAGGCGCGAGGCGAGCGAAGCGCATGGCGCGAGCAAAGCGCGATCTTCGCGTCGCGGCAAGCCTTGGGGAACCCGCGCACCGCGACGTACGAGCGCCGGGCGCCCGCCGGCGCGGAGCTCGTGCGTCATGGTCGTCGCGCGACGTCGGCGGCGGGCCGCCGTCACGGAGGAGGCGCCGCGACGCCTCGACGTCGCGCGACGAGGCGAGCCTCGTGATGCCCTTCCTCGAGCCACCCTTCCTCGTAACGGACCACCTCGAGCGCCTCGCCGAGGAGCCCCGGGAGCTCGCCGTCCTCGAGCAGCCAGCGCGCGCTCGGGTGCGCGTGCCGCAGCAGGTTCGACCGCGTCGGGTGCACGACGACGAGGTGGCCGCCCGGGGCGAGCTCCGCCGCGCAGGCCGCGAGCCTGCGCTCGAGGAAGTAGAAGATCAGGAGGAGGTCCCACGGCCCGGCAGGGAGCGGGTCGCGCTCCACGTCGAGCGCCACCGTGCGCAGCGCGAGCCCCTCTCTGGCCGCGGCGGTCCGCGCGATGCCGAGCCCGACCTCGGAGATGTCGGCCAGCGTCACGTCGAGCCCGCGCCGCGCGAGCCACAGGGCGTGACGACCCGCGCCGCCCGCCAGGTCGAGCGCGCGCCCGCGCCGGGGCAGGAGCGGATCGAGCGCCGTGAGCACGGCGGACGGCTCCCCCGGATGGCCGCCACCCTCGCGGTAGCGGGCGTCCCACCTCGTGCGATCGTCGTCCGACACGCTGTCCTCCTGTCCTGTTGGCCGCGCCGGGGCGAACACCGGCGAGCGCCCCTCGCTGGCGCGGAGCGTACCATCCTCCAGCGGGCCGCTTCGGCGCGGGGCGACGGCGCCGGCCGGCGTCTTCTGGACGCGCGGCATGACCTGGCCTAGCACGCCGGCGGTTCGCCATGCCCGAGTGCCTTACCCTGGCCCCGACCCCGGATCCCCGCCGCTTCCGCGCGCCCGACGGCGCGCTGCTCTCGCCACCCGAAGGCTGGGTGTGCCTGCCCCCGGGCGACGCCGGGCTCACCCGCCGGGTGAAGCTCGCGGGCCCGTCCTGGATGGTCGTCGAGAAGCGCGGGAGGAAGACGTTCTCCCAGGGTCTCTGGGCGCCTGCCGCCAACGTCGAGGCCGCCCGCGCGGCGCTCGAGGCCGAGCGCAGCACGCCCGCGTACGCGAAGAAGCGGGAGGCGGACGCCCGGCGGAGGGAGCGCGACCAGGAGGAGTACGTGCGCGAGTTCGAGGCGGCCGTGGCCGCGTTCCTCCGGTTCTCGCCGCGCTACGCGGCGCTCGCGCGGGCGGTCGCGACCAAGGTGACGCTGCACGCCACGCCGGTCGGCAGCGGCACCGTCGCCCGCACCGAGCGGATCCCGGTCGCGCAGCGCGCCGAGTCGGCCGTGATCGCCTGGATGCGGCACCAGACCACGGCCTACGACTCGATGGCCATCCCGCGCGTGAAGGGGATGCGCCGCGAGGTGCGGCGCGAGCTCGCGCAGATCTCCCGCGCCATCCTCGATCTCCATCGCGGCGACGCGCCGCACGCGGGCGCGTCGTGCCCGCTCTGCGCCGCGCTCTGACGCGCGGGGCGACGCAGCGCGAGCGCGTCACCCGCCGAGCAGCCCCTCGGCGACCAGCCGCGCGCGCAGCCCCGCGGCCCCGTCGAACACGTGCGCGCGCATCCCGATCGCGGCCGCCGCCTCGCAGTTCTCCGCGCGATCGTCGACGAACAGGCACTCGCCCGCTCCGACCCCGATGCGCGGCATGAGCCGATCGAAGAACTCGCGCGCCGGCTTGCGCACGCCCAGGTGATGGCTCGAATAGACCCCCTCGAACAGGACGTCGAGCGCGAACGCCTCGCGCACCTCCTCGACCCACACGGGGTAATTGCTCGCCACGAACCTCAGCGCGCGGCCCTCGAGCGACGCGACGATCTCCCGCACGCCGGGCAAGAACCGATATCCCGCGCGGCGCACCCGGTTGAACGCGTCGAGGTCGAACGAGAACCCCTCGGCGCCTTCACGAAAGAACCGGCGAGCGAACTCGGCCTCATCGATCTCGCCGATCTCGAACGCAGGCCAGCACGTGGGGTCGCGGTGCTTTGCAATCTCGGGGGGCGCGGCGGGCGCTGCGGGCGCGGCGGACCGGATCGCCGCGGCGAGCGCCTCCCGGTACGGGTCGTAGAGGACGGTATCCATCAGATCGAAACACACTGCGCGGACCATCAGGCCCGAACCGTAGCACCGGCGCGCGCCTGTGTGCGCACACAGGTCACAGAGGCGCACAGGCGTGCGGCCACACGGGTGAGTTGCGCTGAGGGCGCGCGAGCCAATGCGAGCCAGCGCGAACGAACCGGATGTCACGAAACTGATACGAACTTTGAGAAAGCGCATCTCGCCATGCGCTGCGCGATGGCTTATACTGGGCATGGGTGGCGAGTTCTCAGGAGCATGGTCCGGCGACGCGCCGGCTCCTGAGATCGCGTTTGGTGGTCTGCCGTTCTACCGGCGCGCAGCGCCGGTACTTACTTAAAAAGGAGTCAGGCCATGAGATTGCCTGCGATGGGCATTGCCTTGTTCACGGTCGCCGTGGCCAGCGCGGCGTGCGGCGGCGGTGACGACGAGAATCTCAATCAGAGCGGCTCGGGCGCCGGGAACAGCTCGGGTAATGGGAGCGGAGGCGACGACGGCGGCTTCGGTTCAGGGGGGGTGACCTCGGGCAGCGGCGCCGGCTCAGGCGGCCTCAGCAGCGGCGCAGGCCCTTCGACCGGGGCCGGCGAGGCGTGCGCCACGCAATCGGCCCAGGCCGGGCTCCAGCCCGTGTACCTGGCTGTCGCGTTCGATGTCTCAGGCAGCATGGGGATGAACGACAGGCCCTCGCACAGCAAGGAGCTCAAGTGGGATCCCGTCGTCGCCGCGACCAAGCAGTTCTTCAAGGATCCGGCGTCCGCGGGGCTCACCGCCTCGCTCACGTTCTTCCCCGGCGAGCGGCGGATGTGCGACGCCGGAACCTACCGCACGCCGGACGTCGCGATGACGCCGCTGCCCTCCGAGGCGTTCGGCAAGGCGATCGACGATGTCACGCCCGAGACCAACAACGACTGGGGCATGAGCACGCCGACGGCGTTCGTTGTCGACGGGACGGTGACTTTCATCGAGGCGCAGCGCCAGGAGAACCCCGGGAAGTACGCGCTCGTGCTCGTGACCGACGGCTACCCGCAGCGCTGCAGCAGAGACGCGGACAGCATCGAGGCCGTCGTCGAGCGCGTCGAGGGGGCGCGCCAGGACAACGTCCCGACCTACGTGATCGGGGTGGCGAACCCGCCGGAGGACGAGCCGGGGAACGTCGACAACCTGCGCGACATCGCCGTGGCGGGCGGCACGGGGAAGGCGTTCATCATCGAGACCGGCAACCCCGACGCGACCGCGACCGCGTTCAGGGCGGCGATCGACGAGATCCGCGGCGCCGCGGTGTCGTGCAACGTCGCGATCCCGGCCGCTCCCGACGGGCGGACGTTCGACAAGCAGCGGGTGCGCGTGACGTACACGAGCGGAGGGGGCCAGCCGAAGGCCGTCGCGTACGATCAGGCGTGCGGGAGCGCCGACGCCTGGCGCTACGACAACCCGTCGAACCCGACGCAGATCGAGCTCTGCGAGAGCGTGTGCGGCGCGATACAGTCCGATCCAGAGGCGTCCCTGGGCGTCGACTTCACCTGCGAGGACGTGATCGACATCCCGCAGTGATCGGTGGCAGCGGCGCTCCCTGATGCGGGCGCGCCCGCCGCTGACGTGGCGCGCAGGCCCGCGTCGCGAGCGCACCCTTCATCCTTCAGGGCGCGCAGGCGACCTGTGGGCTGAAGAGCGCCGGGGCGAGGCCCCGGTAGTCTTCGTGGGGCACGCCGCCGCGGAGATCGCCGCCGAGCTTGTAATAAAAGCACCGCGAGGCGGGGATCCCGGCGGCCGTGTACGTCGCCACGTCGCTCGGCATGTTGCCGAAGCCGAAGGAGGGCACGATGCCTGTGCGCGCCTTGAGCCATCCGAGCTCGATCGTCTTGTACTTGGCCGCCGCGCCGCCGAACGCGCCGGTGACGCCGATGGTTGTGTGGAGGATGCCCGGCGGGAAACCCTGCTCTCGCAGCCAGACCCTCGTGCTGCCCACGAGCCACTCGGGGCGCGCTGTCACATAGAAAAGGTAGATCCCGCTCTCGGCGAGGGCGCGCATCGCCTCCGCCGCGCCGGGGTGGGCGGCCGGCGGGCCGCCGCCGACGAGCTCGCTGACGACCGCCACCTCGCTCGACGTGAGCGTCCCGTCGACGTCGGTCACGGCCACCTGCGCGCCGGGCGGGAGGATCTCGATGAACAGATCCGCGCTCGTGGCGTCGCCGGCCACGGCGAGGTGGACGCGGTGTCGGCCGACCTCGAGGCGCCGCCCCGCGGCGAGGTCGATGTAGACGCGCCCGCCGGTGTCCGGGATCCCCTCCGTGGTCGGGTGCGGGCGGTCGTCGTCGCTCGTCCGGAAGGTGCCGAGCCGCTCCCAGGCGCCGCTGCAGCCGCGGAGCAGGTAGGCCTCGACGTCCTCGTCCTCGAGATCGTCGTCCTGCGGCCCGTAAGCGAACTTCGCGATGGCCCACTGGGGCCCGTCGGCGCGGGCGAAGAGGTCGCGCCCGCGGTGGCGCGGCCACCCGGCCGCGACGAGCCGCGAGCGCGTGTGCCTGAACCCGCGCGGCAGGGCCGCCGGCGGCGGCGCGTCGCAGGCCGGACGGGCCGGGCAGGCGCCCGCCCGGGGCCGCGGCGGCGCGGGAGCGTCAGCCTGGCGCGGGGCACCGGCGCAGGCGACGAACGAGACGGCGGCGAGGACCAGCGGGGCGAGCGGGGCGGGGCGCAATACGACCACGTATACCGCGTTGTTCGTGGTCGTTGTTCGTGGTCGTGGTCGTCAAGGTTCAGGTCCAGAAGCCGGTCGGCTGCCCCAGGAGCGCGGCGCCGACCTGGCCGAACCAGCCCTCTGCGGCGGCGGCGTGCTGCGAGAAGGTGTGAATGTCCCGGAACCGCCGTTGCACGGGCGAGGCGTTCCGGGCGACTCCGCCTCCGCCCGCCTGATAGCAGGCGTCCACGGCCCGCGCGGTCACCTCCGTCACCCAGGCCAGGGCGCCCGAGATCCGCGGCGCCATCGCGAGGGCGGCGCCCGGGTTGTTCACACACGCGTCCCACAGCTCGTCCCCCGTGTCGCGCAGCAGGGCGCGCGCCGCGCGGACGCTCGTCTCGGCGCGGCCGAGGTTCACCTGGAACAGCGGAGAGTCCGCCAGCTGGGCGCGCGCATACAGCCGCTTCTTGCCCGAGCTCGCGAGCGTCACGACGTCGTCGAGCGCCCCCTGGGCGATCCCCACGGCCACGGCTCCCATGTGGAGCACGAAGTGCAGGACCGGCGCGACGAAGCCGGGCCCCGCCACCGACGGCTGGCCCCGGAAGATATCGAAGGTGTTCGCCTCGGGGCAGAAGGCCCCTTCCAGCGCGATATCGTGGCTCCCCGTGCCGCGCAGGCCGAGCACGGACCAGGTGTCGAGGATGCGCGCCTCGCTCGCCGGGAACAGCATGCCCCGCATCTCTGGCATCTCGCCCGCCTCGCCCGCCGGGCCCATCCGCGGGCGGCCGCCGTCCATGATCACGCAGTTCCCGAACAGCCAGCTGGCGTGCTCGCAGCCGCTCGCGAAGCTCCAGCGCCCGGTGACCCGGTAGCCGCCGTCCGTCGCGTGGGCTTCCCCCTGCGCGTTGAAGCCGCCGCCGATGATCACGTCCGGCCCGCCGGCATAAATGGCGTCGAAGCGCTCGCGCGCCAGGAGCGAGAAGAGGTTCGGGCTCTCTGAGCCGATCATCACGGTCCATCCGGTGGCCCCGTCCGCCCGGGCGAGCGCCTCGAGGACGTCCATCCCCGTGCGCAGATCGACCTCGTGGCCGCCGTGGCTCCTCGGCACGAACATCCGGAAGCAACCCGCCGCCTTGAGCTGGCCGAGGAGATCCGCGGGGAGGCGCCGCGCCTCCTCGATCTCCGCGCTCCGTGAGGCGATCGCGGGGGCCAGGTCACGGACGGCATGCAGCACCTTCGCGGCGTCTTCGTTCTTCATCGCTCGCTCCTCGAGATGGGGGGTGGCGGAGCCCGTGAAGGCTCGGCAAAACGGCTCATCGTACGGCGGTTCTGGCGCTCCGCGCGGACTTTCGGCCCCCGTCCGCCGGGAGGAACGTCATCGCGGGTCGGTCACGCGGCCCATGAACAGCACGGTGCCTGTCGCGACGTCACGGATCAGGAACACGAACGGGTGATCCGCGCGGAACACCTGGGGCAGCGCCGGGGCCGACCGTGTCGTCATGACGACCCCCGTGGCCGCGGCGGCTTCGGTCCCTTCCTCGTTGACCTCCACGAACGCCTTGTGGCGGACCTGGGAGATGAAGAGCGGCTCCGCCCTCGTGATCCCGGTGAAGTCGGCCTTCTTGTCGTCGAACGCGAGCGGCATGCCCAGCGCGCTCAGGGTCGACGACAGCTCGAGCTCGGCGGTCATCTTGAAGCGCGGGAGCGCCACGTCGACCCGCGCCGGATGGAGCGCCTCCACGTACGCCTTGAGCTCCCCCGCCGCCAGGCGCTGCTCCACCTTCGCAAGCCCGTCCACCTGCTCGGGCAGGACGACGACCATGGCCAGCCGGCGCTCGGGGCTCTGCGCCTCGTACGCGAGCTCCAGCACCGACGCGTCAGCGGTCTTTCCAAAGCCCGCCTGGAGCGTCTTGCGCATCATCGGCACGGCAGGCGCCGTTCCGGGCTTGACCGTGAACGGCTCGTTCTTGGTGGCCTGCTTGTCGAACGGCGTCGCCCACTTCCCCTTGAAGTAGACGGCGTTCGTGAGGACGAGCCGTGTGAGACCTGTGATGCTGCCGGCGGGCATCAGGTCCTTGATCTTCCCGTTCGTCTGTTGTTCGACCCATTGATTGATGCGCCCCCGCGCCGGCTCGCTCCCGCCCTTGAAATCGACGAGCTCGATCCCGGCCCCGTAGTGCTGCTGGGTGGTGCTCTGGAACGCGGGCTCGATCGGCAGCCCGGCCTGGCCCCACAGCCGGTTGGCGATCCGGAGCTCGGGCCCCTTGGGCCCGGTCGCCAGCGCCAGCGCCTTGAGGAGCCCGGCGAACGCGGGGTGGAGCGCCTCGGGCGGGAGGGTGAACTCGAGCGTCTTCGCCATCTGAGCCGCGGTCTCGCCGCGGGCGCCGGCGTAGGTCATGGCCAGCGCGGTCGAGATGCTCGCCGGCGAGAAGAAGAGCTTGTCTTTCGTGGCGGCGAGCTTGCCGTAGAGGCGCTGCGCGAACGCGGCGTTCGTGTCCGCGAGCGCCGGGGCCGGCGGCGGGTCGGCCTGCTGAGCGTCCGGCGTGGCGGGCTCGCTCGGCCCAGGGGTCGCCGTCCCGGCGGCCGGCTCCGGGCCCTGACAGACGCGCACCCACTGGCACGCCCCGTTCTGGGCGCGCACGCACTGCGGGGCGCCGCTGGAGCCATCGTCGCAGACGGGCACCGAGAGGGGGCCGCAGTCGGCGGGCCCGCACCAGGACGCGCTCGGGGCCGGCGCGGCCGGCGGGGCGCCGTCCCGGGCCTGACACCCGAGCCCCAGCAACGTGCACAGCGCGGTCGTGAAGAACGAGATCGGTCTGGCCATGGCGCTGCGGTACCAGCGCGCGAGGCCGGCGGGAAGCTCGACCGGAAGGTGGAAGGCGGCGAGGGCGTGCGCCCCTACCGCGCCGGCGGGCGTCGCCGCGCGGCGCGCGCCGTCAGAAGTTGTGGATGAACGTGAACCGGCCAGCGAGCTTGTTCGTCTGGTTGGCCTGGCTCTCCTTCTGCGTCTCGTAGCCGAGGTAAAGGAGCAGCTTGTTTCCCGTGCCGTAGTTCAGCCCGATCACGCCGCCGACCTGCAGGCTGGCGAGGCCGCTCTCGTCGACGTCCGGACCGGCGGTCAATGGGTCGTCCTCGAGCGTGACCTCGTTGAGGTCGACCGTGGCCTCGAGGTGCGGGCCGATGCCGAAGTCGTCGATGGGGTAGTAGAGCAGGAAGTCCCGCGTGTAGACGTAGTTCTGGACGCTCTCGTTGAAGATGCTGGAGAACGACCCCAGGATCCACGACTCGAAGTAAACGGGCTTCGAGTCGACGAAGGTGAACAGCTGCGGGGCGACGAGCGCCGCCGGCTCCATCGTCATGAAGTTGAACGAAAAGCCCACCATCGGGTTGATGATGACAGGACCCATCGTGAAGGCGGGCCCGATGTCGAACTCCGCGGTTCCCAGCGTGGTGAGGTAGATGTCGCTCGAGAGGCTGATGGGGCCGACCTGGTGCGTGGCGCCGGCCCAGAGCTGGAGACCGAGGCTGTCTGCGTCGAAGCGGAACCAGCTCGGGATCTGGCTCGCCTGCGGCGCCGGCGCGGCGGGCTCCGCCGCGGGCGTCGGCGCGGCCGTCGCTCCGGCCGCGGCCGCTGCGCCCGGATCAGCCGGGGGCGGCGCGGGATCCTGAGCCCAGGCGGCCGGCGACGCGAGCAACCCCACGACGCAAGCGAGCGCCGAGCAACATCTCCCCATATCGTTCTCCATCATCGAATTGCCTCCTCTGCGAAGCATGAGGTGAAAGCAACATGAAACATGAGAGCAACATGAAACGTAACGGCAGTCGGCTGACACTAACGTAATGGAGAGCAATTAGGCAAAGCCGATGTGCACGGAGAGCCTCCGAGCGGCGCGCGGTGGCGTGGCCTGCCTGCGCTGGCGCAACTCGCTACGACAGGCGTCGATCGGGCAGGGGAGCGGCTTGAGCCGTTGGCGGCGCTCGATCGGGCGAGGCGCCGATCGCCGAGGCCGCGCAGGGGGAGAGGACCTGCGCCTGGTTTGAGAGGAGGATCACAAGGGGATGTGCTGGATGCCCGCGGCCGCCCCGAGCGACGCCAGCGTGGCTGCCCCGACGAGGAGCAGCGTCATCTTCAGCAGCGTCCCCTCGATCTGGTCCGTGACGAGGCCGTCGACGCCCTGGGCGAGCTCGTCCCGCACCTTCAGCAGGTCGATGCCGCCTCCCTGGTTGGCCTCGTTGCGGAAGCGCGCCAGCGTCAGCGTCTCGATGGTCCCGAGCAGCTGCGCCTCGATCCTGCGCCGCAGGAACCCCCGTACGCCGCCCCCTGTCGGCGCGGCCTGCACCCTGTGGATCACGGCGAGGCGCAGGCGCTTCACCGCCTCGTTGAGCGGGACGCGCTCCACCGCCTGCGCCATCCGCCCGCCGCGGGCGCCCGCCTCGGCCTGCTCGGAGACGCCGAGCAGCCGCTCGAACACGGCGCTCACGAGCGTCCCGCCGAGGCGCTTCGCCCGCACGACCTGCAGGATGCCCGTGCCGAGCGCCCGCTTCCACGACAGCGTGAAGCCGATCACGGCGGAGAGCGCGAGCGCCGCGACGGCCGCCAGCGCTCCGCGCAGCGCCGAGCCGTCGGCCGCGATGGCATACGACGAGGCGGCGAGCACGAGGGCCAGGAACGACATGGCCGCGGCGGTCAGGAAGAAAGAGCGGAGCGCAGGTCCCAGCGCACCGGCGACGCCTTGCGCGAACGGTCGAAGATCCATGACCGCTCAGCTGACCACGCCCGTCGCGCGGCGAAAATGCCGAACGTGGCGGGCGCGCGTCGAACACGTCGAGCGCGGGAGCGGGCCCGTAGGGCGCGCTCCTTCCGGCTCACCGGCTCAGATGACGCCGAACTTCTTGCCGACCTTCTCGAACGCCTCGAGCGCGTGATCGAGGTGCTTGCGCTCGTGGGTCGCCATGTAGCTCGTGCGGAGGACCTGCTGCTTGGGCGGGACGCCGGGCGTGATGAACGGATTCACGTAGAGCGAGTAGTCGTCGAGGAGCGACTTCCACATCATCACGGTCTTGAGATCGTCGCGGATGTAGATGGGGATGACGGCCGTCTCGGTCTTGCCGAGCTCGAAGCCGAGCCGCTGCAGCTCGGTGCGCATGTACGTGAAGTTCTCGCGGAGCTTCTCCTGGCGCCAGGGCTCCTCCTGCATGACCTCGAGCGAGGCCATGGCGGCGGCCACGCAGGGCGGCGCGGCGCTCGCCGCGAAGAGGAAGCTGTAGGCAAAATGCTGAATGTAATCGAGCACCTTTCGCTCACCGACGAGCCAGCCGCCGATCGAGGCGAGCGACTTCGAGAAGGTGCCGCCGATGAGGTCGACCTCCTTCTCGAGGCCGAAGTGCGCGGCGGTGCCGCGGCCCCCCGGGCCGATGACGCCGAGCGCGTGCGCGTCGTCGACGAGGAGCCGCGCCTTGTGCTTCTTCACCACCTCGACGATCCCGGGCAGACTCGCGATCTCCCCCTGGGCGCTGAAGACGCCGTCGGTGATCACGAGGGCGCCCTCGGTGTCGGCGATCTCGGAGAGCGCGCTGTCGAGCGCGGCGGGATCGCTGTGCTTGTAGCGCACCATCCGGGCGCCGGACGCCTGCGCGAGCCGCACGCCGTCGTAGATGGATGCGTGATCGTCCTTGTCGATCATCGCGACGCTCCGCTTGTTGCTGAGCAGCGCCGAGATGGTCGCGATGTTCACCTGATAGCCCGTCGTGAACACGAGCCCCGCCTCCTTGCCGTGGAAGGCGGCGAGCTTCTGCTCGAGCTCGTTGTGGAGGCGCATCGACCCGTTCACGAGCCGCGAGCCGGTCATGCTGGTGCCGTATTTGTCGATGGCGTTCCGCGCGGCTTCCCGCACCTTCGGGTGGGTCGTCAGCCCGAGGTAGTTGTTCGAGCCGAGCATGATCACGGTCCGGCCCTCGAGCTGCGCCTCGGGGCCGTTGTTGAAGTCGAGCGGGCGGAAGAAGGGGTAGACGCCCATGGCGCGGGCGTTGTCCGCGGTCATGAACTTGTACGCCTTCTCGAACACGTCGCGCCCGCCGATCCGCGACAGCGACGTCCGCGCCGCCATCTGGGTCGCGAGCTGCTGCTCGGCCGCCGCGGCCACGTAGGTGCCGGCGCCGTTCGAGCCCGCGCCGTTCGCGCCGACGCCGTTCACGTGCGCGCGGGCGGCGGTACGCTCGCGCGGCGCGTCGCTGCTCGCCGTCTCCTCCACGACCGACAGCCCCGCGCCGCCCGCGGCGGGCTGGCGGGCCGCCGCGCGGGACGGCGTCGCCACGTGGACGCCGGCCTCGTCGTCGAGCGCGGGATCGATGTTCGGGAGCGCGTGCCCGTTGAGCAGGATGTCCCAGGCCTCTGCGGCCCGCTCCCGGGCGGCGCGCAGGCGGTTCTTCGCGTCCATGACCCCCGTGGCGAGCCGCATCACGCGATCGTTGCTGACGACACGGACGACCACGCCCGACGAGGTGAGCTTCTTTGCTTGGTCGACCAGACGATCCTTCATCCTCATGCCCTGGCTCCTCACGCGATCGAATTAAGGGGCGCGGTCCTGTCCGCGAAAGCCGCTCCGGCGTGCAGGATCGAGGCCTCTCGGGCCCCAGCTGGTTCCCTGCGCGTGTCGCCGCTAAAGCAGCCTGCGCGGGCCGCGTCAACTGCCACCACCGCGTCGTCCCGGCGCGCCGCGAGCGCCGCGAAGCGCCGTCGCCGCGCACGCGCATTCCGCGTCGCGCAGGGGCGTTCGCGTGGTGCGCGGCGACGTTCGCAGAGCTCGCCCGCCGGGAGCCCGCGCGCGCTGCGCCCGACTCCCAAACACCGCGGAGGACAGGCTGCGGCAGGGGCAAAGACGCAACTCGTTGCGGAGTGGTGCGCGCCGGTGTAGGAAAAGTTTTCAGGGTCTATGCGCCGTGTCCTAGTCGTTGACGACGAAGAAAACCTGCGCCTCGTTGTGCGCACCTTCCTCAAGCGGGACGGCTACGAGGTCGAGGCGGTCTCGAGCGGCGAGGAGGCGCTCGCGATGGTCGAGACGTTCGGGCCCGACGTCATCCTGACCGACGTCCGGATGCCCAGGATGGGCGGGCTCGATCTGCTGGCGACGCTGAAGGCCAAGGGCAACGAGGCCACGGTCATCGTGATGAGCGCCTACGGCAACGTGGACCTGGCGATCGAGGCGATGAAGGCCGGCGCCTACGATTACCTCCAGAAGCCGTTCAAGGCCGAGGAGGTGCTGCTCACGCTCCGCAAGGCCGAGGAGCGGGAGGCGCTCCGCCGCGAGAACCGCGTCCTGCGCCAGGAGATCCGGCGGGAGAACCTCTTCGAGGAGATCCTCGCGAAGAGCCCGCCGATGCAGGTGATCTTCAAGACGATCGCGAAGGTCGCCGACTACAAGACCACGGCGCTCATCACGGGCGAGAGCGGCGTCGGCAAGGAGCTCGTGGCCCGGGCGATCCACCGGCGGTCGAACCGCCGCGGCGGGCCGTTCGTCGCGGTCAACTGCGGCGCCATCCCGGAGAACCTGCTGGAGAGCGAGCTCTTCGGGTACAAGCGGGGCGCGTTCACCGACGCGGTGAACGACAGGGCGGGGCTGTTCGAGCAGGCGAACCACGGCACGCTGCTGCTCGACGAGATCGGCGAGCTGCCGCTCCCACTGCAGGTGAAGCTGCTCCGGGTGCTCCAGGAGGAGACGCTCCGCCGGCTGGGGGACAGCAAGGACATCAAGGTCGACGTCCGCATCCTCGCGGCGACCCACCGCGACCTGATGGCCGAGACGCAGGCCGGCCGGTTCCGCGAGGACCTCTTCTACCGGATCAACGTGCTCCCGATCGCGATCCCTCCGCTCCGCGAGCGGCGGGAGGACATCCCGATCCTCATGGATCACTTCCTCGCGAGGAACAACGCGCGGTTCGGCATCAACATCCGCGGCTTCGAGCCCGAGGCGCGGCGGCTGCTCCTGGAGTACCGCTGGCCGGGCAACGTGCGGGAGCTGGAGAACACCGTCGAGCGCGCCATGGTGCTCTGCGAGGGCGAGCGCATCGGCGAGGCCGACCTGCCCGAGCGGATCCGCGAGGCGCGCGATCCGATCCAGATGCAGCTGACGAGCGGCGAGCTGTCGATCAAGAAGACGTCCCGCGTCATCGAGGAGATCCTCATCCGGCGCGCGCTCCAGAAGACGAAGGGCAACCGGACCAAGGCGGCCGAGGTGCTGGAGATCAGCCACCGGGCGCTGCTCTACAAGATCAAGGACTACCGGATCGATCTCTGACGACGACGGGCCGGCTGGGACAACAACCGAGCGCGGGCGGCATAACAGCTCTCTTGCGCCCGTCGCTTCAGGCGGCTACGTCGTCCCGCTCCCCCATGAAGAAGAATTACGTTCTCGACGCGAACGTCCTCCTCCACGATCCACACGCGATCTTCAGGTTCGAGGACAACGACGTCATCATCCCGATCTACGCGATCGAGGAGATCGATCAGTTCAAGCGGGAGGGCTCCGAGCGCGGGCGCAACGCGAGGACGATCGCCCGGCTGCTCGACGAGGTCCGCGGCGCCGGGACGCTCGCGACCGGGGTGCTGCTCGAGAGCGGCGGAACGCTGCGGATCGCGATCCCGGAGCGGCGGCCGGAGCTGCTCGTGGGGCTGGAGTCCGGATCGCAGGACAACGCCATCCTGCAGACGGCGATCGACATCCGCGATCGGCACAAGGATCGGCCGACCATCTTCGTGACGATGGACACGAACCTCCGGATCCGCGCCGACGCGCTCGGGATCCCGGCGGAGACGTACGAGAACCAGCGGGTGCACGACCCGGCCATCGAGCAGTCGGTGGTGGAGCTCGAGGTGCCCGGCGCCGAGATCGACGCGTTCTTCCAGAACGGCTTTCTCTCCGGCGCCAACCTCGCGGATTTGTTGCCGAATTCTGCGGTGCTGCTCCGCGACGCGGCGGCGCCGAGCCACACGGCGCTCGGCCGCTTCGACGCGGCGCGCGGGCAGATCGTCGCGCTCCGCGTCGGGCGGGAGGGGGTGATGGGGGTCCGGCCGCGCAACAAGGAGCAGGCGTTCGCGCTGGACCTCCTGCTCGACGATTCGGTCCGGCTGATCACGCTGATCGGCAAGGCCGGGACGGGCAAGACGCTCCTTGCGCTCGCGGCGGCGCTCAAGCGGACGACCGAGGACAACGCCTACAGCCGGCTGCTCGTGAGCCGGCCGATCATGCCGCTCGGGCGCGATCTGGGCTTCCTTCCGGGCGACGTGGACGAGAAGCTGAACCCGTGGATGCAGCCGATCTTCGACAACCTCGAGTTCCTGTTCTCGAACGGCGGCACGAGGCCGGGGCGCGACGCGCGCGGCTTCGTGGAGCTCCTGGAGAGCGGACAGATCCAGGTCGAGCCGCTGACCTACATCCGCGGGCGCAGCCTGCCGCACCAGTACCTCATCGTGGACGAGGCCCAGAACCTCACCCCGCACGAGGTGAAGACGATCATCACGCGGTGCGGCGAGGGGACCAAGATCGTGCTGACCGGCGACCCTCAGCAGATCGACAACCCGTACGTGGACCACGCGTCGAACGGCCTGCTCGTGGTGGCGGAGCGGTTCAAGCGCGAGCGCATCGCGGGTCACGTGGTTCTCGCCAAGGGCGAGCGGAGCGAGCTCGCGGAGCTCGCGGCGAACCTGCTCTGAGGCGGGCGCGGCGCTCTCACGAGGCGGGGGCGCACGGGGCGGGGGCGTACCTGGAAGGAGCGGCGGGCCGTGGCGCGGCGTCCTCGAGCTAGATCGGCCGAGCGGCCGGCGCCTCCGGCGTGGGTGCCGGACGCGGATCGGCTCCTCGGCGCCGCGGCGCGGCGGATCCGCGTCGTCGGGTCGAGCACGCCGGTGAACCTCGTCGAGGAGCTCGCGCGGCTCGCCGCCTCCTGGGCTCGGAGCGGCGGGGAGCTCCCGCGGTTCGCCTACGCGCCAGCGCAGGACCACGGCGATCTCCGGAAGGCGATGGAGGCCGCGGCCGAGCGGCTCGCGGGGCAAGGGGAGCTCGGCGCGGTCTACGCCGGCCGCGCGAGCGAGCTCGCCGCGGAGGCCGCCATCTGCGAGGCCGCGGGCGGGGCCGGGTGCTGGGCGGCCGCGCGCCGCCGCTACGCCGCGCGCGACGCGTTCGACGAGCAGGCGGACGCGCTCGCCGCGGCCTGGGTCGAGCAGGAGGCGGGCGCCGCGTCGAGCGACGAGGAGCGGGTGCGGAGCGATGACGCGCGCTCGCCCCTGTCGCTCGTGTCGCGGATGCGCGGCGAGATCGGGGCGCGGCGCCTGCCCCTCCGGGTCGTGATCGCCGACATCGCGCCGCTCGCCGCGACGGGCGACGGGGTGATCCAGGTCGCGCGGGGGCGCATGCTCACGCGCGACGACGTCGAGCGCACGGTGCTCCACGAGATCGAGGGGCACGCGGCGCCCAGCGTGCGCGCCGCGGCGCTCCCGCTCGGGATCTTCGCGATCGGGACCGCGAACGGGGGCGACGATCAGGAGGGCTGGGCGCTCGCGCGCGAGCGCGCCGCGGGGTACCTGGTCGGCGCCCGCCGGATCGAGCTCGGGCTGCGCCACCTCGCCGCGCGGAGCGTCGAGCGCGGCGCGGGCTTCGTCGAGACCGCGCGGCTGATCGAGGCGCGCGGCGCGCGCTCCACGGGGGACGCCCTGCGCATCGCGGCGCGCGTCCACCGGGGCGGCGGCCTCGCGCGGGAGGTCGTCTACCTTCCGGCGCTGCTGCGGGTCGAGGCGCTGCTCGTGGAGCAGCCAGCGCTGGGGCCGGTGCTCGCCTCGGGCCGGGTCTCGGTGGGCGCAGCAGCGTCGCTCTCGTCCTGGGCGAGGGAGAGGTGAGGGATCGTGGCTGCCCAGCTCGACAGGGGTTGCCCGGCTCGATCGGGAGGATGGGAAGCCGGAAGAAAAGTCCGATCCTCGCTGAACTTCGTGCCTTCCTGTGAAGCCGATCCCATGAAATGAAGGCAGCGCCGGTCGGGTGAGGAGCGGGCGAGAAAGGGGGCTGCGTGAAGGGAAGGATCACTCCAGCCGTGCGAGCGCGGCATGGAACGCGCTTGACGTGGTGGCCGGCGGGCGGGCTGCCTCGCGCGTGCGGTCGCGTCCGGGTCGGCCGCGCGGCGTGCGGCGGCGGTCCTGGGCGTGGACGGGCCAGTGGGCGGAGGCGGGCATGAACTCGAAGAAGGCCATGGAGAGGGAACCCAGGCGGCCGCCGAGGGGAGGCGAGGCCCCGACGGTGGTCCTCAAGGGGGACCTTCATGTCCTGGATCTCGGCGCGGGCCTGATGCTCGACGTGTTCATCAACGTCGAGGGGCGCCTGACGACGTTCGTCAGCCTGGATGGCCAGCTCATCGCGGAGCTCCGCGTCGCCGGTCTCGCCTGAGGTCCCGGGCCGATCAGGGGCCCGAGAACTCCCGGACGACGCGGAGGATGCCCTCCCCGTAGCTCGAGATCTTCGCCTGCCCCATGCCGCGCGCGAGCGCGAGGTCGTCGAGCGACGCGGGCCGGATCCGCGCGATTTCCCGGAGCGTCCGGTCGTGCGCGATGACGTAGGCGGGCAGCGACTTCTCCTTCGCGAGCGCGGCCCTGTGCGCCCGGAGCGCCTCGTACAGCGGCACGTCGCGCTCCTCGAGCTCGACGCCGGGCTCCGCTTGCGCGCGCGAGGCGGGGAGGGGGGCGACCGGCGCAGGGCGCGCGGCGTCGTCGTGGGTCGCTGCGGACGCGAACGCCTGCGGGGCCGGCTGCGCGCGCGCCCGCGGGGAGGGCGCGGCCGCCGGCGACGGGCCCGGCGCCGCGCCGCGCGGGCGATGGGCCCGGCGCCGCGCCGCGGGCACCGGGAGCCGCACCCGCGCGGGCACCTCTCCGCGCATCACGCGCCAGCCCGCCGGCGTGATGAGGGGGACGGGGAACTCGCCGGTCGTGAGATCGATCCACGCGTTGGCGAGCAGCGCGCGGAGGATCGACATCGCCTCGTCGTGGCTCTTCCTCTCGAGGACGCCGAAGGTCGAGAGCCTGTCGAGCCCCATGCGGCGGACGCGCTCGTTCGACTCGCCGATCAGCATCGACGCGACCGCCTGCATCCCGGCGCCGCCCTTCACCCGCGCGACGCCGGCGAGCGCGCGGCGCACGAGGTCGTTGTCGCGGGCGAGCGCGGCCGGGTCGCTCGCCTCGAGGGCGTCGACCTCCAGGCAGACGTCGCAGTGGCCGCAGCCGCCGAGCGACTCCGCCTCGTCGCCGAAGTAGCGGAGGATGAAGTCGTGCCGGCACGTCGCGGCGTCGACGTAGCGGAGCAGCTCGCGGAACAGCCCCCAGGCGCGCGCGGCGTCGTCGGCGCTGGCCTCGACGCCCCCCTCGCCGAGCTGGCAGAGCCGGCGGCGCAGCGCGATGTCCGCGGGCGCGAACAAGAGGAGGCCGCGGGCCGGGGCGCCGTCCCGCCCGGCGCGGCCGACCTCCTGGTAGTACGCCTCGATCGACGACGGCGGCTGGGCGTGCACGACGAGGCGGACGTCGGGGCGATCGATCCCCATGCCGAAGGCGTTCGTGGCCACGACCACGGAGAGGCTGCGATCGGCGAAGCCCGCCGAGAGGCGCGCGCGGGACTCGGGGGCGAGCCCGGCGTGGTACGCTTCCGCGTTCCAGCCGGCGTCGCGGAGCGCCTCGGCGAGGCGCTCGGCTCCCTTGCGGGTGGCCGCGTAGACGATGCCCGCCCCGCGGGGCCGCCCGGGATCACCGAGGGCCTCCAGCAGCGCGCGCGCCGTGCGGCGCCCCGCCTCGCGCGGGCCGTCGACCGCGGAGACCTGCAGGTGGAGGTTGGGCCGGGCGAAGCCGCGCAGGATCACCTTGGGGGGCGGCTCCTCGGGGCCCCGCCCGCGCCCGCTCACCGCATCGCCTGCGCCGTCGGGCGCGGGCAGCGGCCAGCCGAGCCGGCGGATGATCTCGTCGCGCGCGTCGGGGGTCGCCGTCGCGGTGCAGGCGAGGACCCGGGGCGGCCGGAGCCGCGCGAGCGCGGCGCCGATCCGCAGGTAGTCGGGCCGGAAGTCGTGCCCCCACTGGACGATGCAGTGCGCCTCGTCGACGGCGACGAGCGAGAGGCGGCACGCGGCGAGCGCCTCGAGGAACCCGTCGAGGGCGAGGCGCTCGGGCGCGGCGTAGACGAGCTTGTACTCGCCGCGGCGGAGGGCGGCGAGGCGGCGGCCGTTCTCCTCGCGCGCGAGGCTGGACGCGATGAACGTCGCCGGGATGCCGCGCGCCTCGAGGGCGCGGACCTGATCTTCCATCAGGGAGATGAGCGGGCTCAGGACGAGCGCCGTGCCTGGCAGGGCGACGGCCGGGAGCTGGTAGCAGAGCGACTTGCCGCCGCCGGTCGGGGCGACCACGAGGACGCGGCCCGCGCCCCCGAGCAGGGCCTCGATCGCCTCGCGCTGCCACGGCCGGAACGCGGCGATGCCGAACCGCTCCGCGAGCACGGCGTCGAGCGACGGCGGCGGGCTCTCCGGCGGGCGCAGCGGGGAGGGGGCGAGACGCTCGGTCACGATCGGCGAGGGGCGTTCAGCGAGGACCATGGCGGCGTCATCGAGCGAGCGCCGTGCCTGCCGAGAGCCCTAGCATTTTCGCGCGCTTGCGTCGCCCGGTGGGTGGCGGCGCCATGGCGGTGATCAGGCCTGGACGACGCCGATGCCCTTGGCGAGCGCTTCCATGTCGTCGAAGTGATAGACGTGGCGACCGCTCCGCCCGCCGAGCGCGGCGGCGACCATCGCGCCGGCGACGGTCCTCGCGTCGATGGGCCGGTACCTGCGCAGGCCGCCCTTCATCGTGAACCGGAGCGTCTGCGCCGCCGCGACGCCGATGGCCTCGCCCTTCCTGACCTCGCCCCGCTCGCCGAGGAGCAGGCTCGGCCTGAGCACGTGGACCGCCGCGAAGCTCGCCGCCGAGAGCTCCTGCTCCAGCTCGCCCTTTACGCGCAGGTAGAAGCTGGTCGAGCGCGGGTCGGCGCCCACGGAGGAGACCAGGACGAACTGCTTCACCCCGGCCTTCTCGGCGAGCCTGGCGACGGTGATGGGGTAGCGATAATCGATCTCGTAGAAGGCCTCTTCGGAGCCGGCCTTGGCGATCGTCGTCCCGAGCGCACAGAACACGTCGCTCACGCCGGCGAAGTCCGCGCCTTCGAGCCGGTCGAAGTCGACGATGCGCTGCGAGAGCCGCGCATCCTCGATCGGGGCCGGGCGGCGGAGCAGGGCGACGACCTTCGTGTACGCTGGCTGTTGCACGAGGAGGCGCAGGCAGTGGCCGCCGACGAGGCCCGTTCCTCCCACGATGAGAGCTGTCTTGTCGACCGTCATGTCTTCCATGTCCGTGCGGAATCACCCGCGGAGAGCGCCGCCGCGGGGATCCACAGCCGTACCACGCAGCGTAACGCAAGCGGCGCGCGAACCATAGCGGCCGGCCGTGCACGGCGCGAGCGGACCGACGGCGCGGCCCCCCCACGCTTCCTTTCCTGGTGTGTCTGGGCGCTACATGCTCTGTCCGTGTCCAGTCACGCGCCGCGCTCGCCCGGAGCAGCATAGACGGACGACCGCAGCGCTCCATCGAGCAGCTGGCGCTGGAGATGGCTGTACGCTGAAGGGCGGATGATCACACATCTCCTGTGATCCCGCGGGCGCCTCTCGGAGCGAGCGTCCGAGATGTGCCTTGAGCGGGGCGCGCTCGCGTGGCCGGACCCCGCGCGGATCCTCACGTGAGCGGCGCGCTGGCGACCTTCTGCGAGCGCTTCGCGCGCTGGGCCTGCGAGCGCTTCGCGCGCTGGGCGTGGAAGGCCTTGACCGCCATCGGGATGATCAGCTCCCGGTGCTTGGGTACCAGGTTGTTCGGCAGCTGCTCGACTGGCCACCAGGTGCCCGTGGCCGGGAGCTCGGCGAGCTTCGCCTGATGGACCCGGGAGAGCATCCAGCCGCGCGTGGCGGCCGAGAAGTAGTCGCCGACGAACGTGAAGTCGGAGATCGTCATCCCGACCCGGTGGAGGACGTGCTCGGGCTGCTCGCCCGGCGAGAGGACGCTGCCGGGGCAGCACCACTCTCCAGGGCCTGCCGCCGACGCTCCGCGCTGGGTCAGGAGCACCTCGAGGGCGCCGGAGTCCGCGTTCCTCCGGAGGCATACGGCGTCCGCGGCGAGGTGGATGGGGAGCCGGGAAAGAGCGTTGATGAGCGAGCTGCCGAGCGGCTCCCGTGGATCGACGTACCCGAGGAGCCAGCCGGCCATCGACTTGATGAGCCTCATCTCGGCACCCTCCGCGAGGGCGTGCGGCGGGGCTGCTGGAGCACCGCCTGCCGGGCGTTCAGGCGAGCGCGTCGGCGCTGCTCAGGGCTGGACGTCGTGCCAGGGTCGTCCTTCGCGCTGCTCCCGGGGCGGCGCGGCCGGGTCGACGGGATCGAGGTTCGAGTTGGATCTTTCATAGAGGTTGCTGCGTTGGTGTCGTTGTGCGTTGTTGCGTGATGTTGCGCGGGTTCAGATCTTCATGTCGTTTCTCCTGGGATGTCGGGCTGCGCCGACGACGTTGAGGAGCCTACAATGCTCTCTGTTTCTTTGTCGTTTCAGTCGTGCAGCTCGGACGTGAATCATTGTCCTGCGTCATTGCTCGCGTGTCTCGCCGAGCTCCTGACGCCGGTGTTCGGGGGTCGTGCGTGAGAGTCGCTGGTGCTCCGGGCAGCGCGAGCGCGCGTGCGTTCGCCGGGGCATCGATGACATCGGGGTGTCAGCCGGGCAGTCGTCGCGTCGTTCGCGCTGGCCCGCCGGCTTCATCCTGCTCGGCGCCCTCGGTCACCTCCGCATCGACGTCGATGACCTGCCATGACGCCGGTTGCCCGCGGGACGCGCCAGCGCGCCCCTCGGTGCGCTCGCCGAACGGCCCGCCGCTCAGGTCGATGACCTTCATGCTGAAGAACGCGCCGTTGCCGGGGCCGCCCACGCCGATACCGGCGGCGCTCGCCGCGGCCACCCGTCGCTCGAACCGCTCCCGCACCACCGCCGCGACGCGGCGGCGCACCGGCGGGAGCAGGAGCAGGAGCCCTGCCACGTCGGTCAGCACCCCCGGCGTGACGAGCAGGGCCGCCCCGAGGAGCACAAGGAGCCCTCCCGTGAGCCCCTCGTCCGGGACGCGCCCCGCGGCCATCGCGCCGCGCCACGAGGCGAGCACCTTGAGCCCCTCGCGCTTCGCGAGTGCTGCGCCGAGGACCGCCGTCCCGAGCGCGATCGCCACGGTAGGCCAGAAGCCGATGACGTCGCCGATCGACAGGAGGAGCCAGAGCTCCAGGATCGGGAGCGCCGTGAAGAGCAGGATGAGCTTGCCCATGACCCCCGTCGTCTAGCGCCCCCGGCCGCGCCGCGCACGCGTGAGGCCGCCCGCCGCCGGCGTCGCTGCCGAGCGCCGTGCGCCGTGCGCCGTCATCGCGCGCCGCGCCGCGCCGTCATCGGCCGCCGCTGAGTCCCGCAAGGCCGGCTGTTCCACGCTCCGCCATGGATCCTGCGGCGGAGTACCGGCCGCGGTGAGAGTGCGCTAAGAGCGCTTGCCCCGGAGAAATCCATGACGACTGTCCCCGTGGAGCAGGAAAAGGTGGAGGCGTGCCGCGCGTTTGCCGCCGACATCGCCGACGAGGTGCAGCGCTTCATCGACCGCCACACAACGGTCGGCGTCGAGCGCACCGTCGCCCGCGCCTACGGCGTGGTCGGCGCCGACGCCGAGGGGACGCCGCTCGTGAACGCGCTGGTCGATCGCATCCACAGGGCGGGGCAAGCCGGCCGCGGCGTCGCATACCACCTCGGCCGGGCGCTCTGCGAGGGCGCCGGCTCGGTGCAGGAGGCCGCGGAGATGCTGGCGTTCAGCGAGGCGGCCGACCTCGGCCCGGGGCCCTCCGCGGCCGAGGCGCGCGGCGCGCTCGAGGCCGCGACGCGGGAGGCGATCGCCCGGATCGACAGGGCCCGCGACGAGCGCGAGGCCACCAAGGCGGCGCACCGGGTCGGCGTCGCGCCGCTCAAGTACGTCATCGTCGCGACGGGCAACATCTACGACGACGCCGTGCAGGCCAAGGCCGCCGGGTTCGCCGGCGCCGACATCGTCGCCGTGATCCGCGCGACCGCCCAGTCGCTCCTCGACTACGTCCCAGAGGGGCCGACCACCGAGGGATACGGCGGCACGTACGCGACCCAGGAGAACTTCAGGATCATCCGCCGCGCCGCCGACGAGGCGACCCGCGACACCGGCACCTACCTCGCGCAGACGAACTACTCCTCCGGCCTCTGCATGAGCGAGATCGCCTGGATGGCGGCGGTGGAGCGGCTCGACATGCTGCTCAACGACGCGATGTACGGGATCCTGTTCCGCGACATCAACATGCAGCGGACGTTCATCGATCAGTACTTCTCCCGCAGGATCATCGCGAGGAGCGGCATCGTCATCAACACGGGAGAGGACAACTACCTCACGACCGCCGACGCGGTCGAGAAGGCCCATACGGTGCTCGCGTCGCAGTTCATCAACGAGGCGTTCGCGCGGCGCGCGGGCCTCCGCGAGGAGCAGATGGGCCTCGGCCACGCCTTCGAGATCGACCCCTGGCTCGAGGACAGCCTCCTCTTCGAGCTCGCCCAGGCCCAGCTCGTCCGGCAGATCTTCGACCGGCACCCGATCAAGTGGATGCCGCCCACCAAGTTCAAGACAGGCGACATCTTCCACAGCCACGTCCACGACGCGATGTTCAACCTGGTCGGGATCACGACCGGCCAGTCGATCGAGCTGCTCGGGATGTTCAGCGAGGCGGTCCACACACCGCTCCTCATGGACAGGTATCTCTCGCTGAAGAGCGCCCGCTACATCTTCACGGCGGCGCGGCACCTCGGCGACGAGATCCAGTGGAAGCCGGGCGGTATCGTCGAGCGGCGCGCCCGGGAGGTCCTCGACAAGGCGCACGAGCTGCTGCGAGAGGTCGAGCAGGAGACCGTCTGGGACGCCATCGGGCGAGGCGCGTTCGGCGACGTCAAGCGCACGCGCACCGGGGGGAAGGGGTACTCGGGCGTCGTGGTGCGGCACCCGGAGTACCTCAATCCGATCCTCGATGTGCTGGAGCGGCCATAAGCCGACCGGAATCTGCGAGCATGGGCGCATGAGCGGAAGGACGCCCGGGGAGACACGGCGCGGCGGTTCGCCTTACCGGAGCGGAGCGACCGATGCAGTGCGGCTCGAGATCCTCGAGGATCGGGTCGAGGAGCAGCGGCAGGCGCTCGACCGACAGCAGCGCGCGATCGACGAGCTCAGGGAGGAGCTCGAGCGGATGCGCGCTCAGCTCGCTCACCTCCCGGCGCCCGCGCCCCCCGCGAAGGCGAAGCCGCCGCAGAGGGACGACGTCCGCCGCGCGGCCGAGGATCTCCTGCGCCGCGCGGGTCGCCTTCCCTCGTCAGAGGTGTTCTCCGAGCTGCGCAAGCTGATCGACGCCCACCCGTCGCACGGCTTCATCGAGGAGCTCGTCGATCGGGTCCACTGCGCCCGCTGCGCGCGGCGGATCCGACGCCCGGACCCCAGCGAGCCGGCCCACCACGAGCGGTACTGGTCGGGTCGATGCCCGCGCTGCAACGAGCCCCTCTCCTTCCAGCGCTGACGCGCCGATCGAGGGGAACGGAACGATCGGAAAAGGGACCGCCGAGGCGCCATGGACGCCAGGAACCCCTGGATCTCTGCTCATTACATCCTGGCGTCTCACTCCCTTCTCGTCCCAGCACAGCGCCGGAGTCGGGCTCGAACCGCTCCGGGAAGCCACGTCACTGGAGTCTTCAGAAGGCATGCTCTCTGAGCTTTCGTATCGTTTTCGCTCGCTCTCTGCGGCGCGATCGCCCTAGCCGCGCGAGGCCGCCTGGCGCTACTGTCAACGAGGGATCGGCGCAGCCCGCCCCCTGTAGCCTGTAGACGGAGGTGAGCATGACACCGCGAAACATCCTGCGTGCGTATGGCGACCGCGAGGGCGACGGGATGGTCCAGATGTCGTTCACGCTCCGCGTCCTGCCGGGCGACCGCGCGCGCGAGGCGGCGAAGCGCTTTGCGGAGTCGCACGGCCTGCGCGAGCCGCTGGTCACGGCGATGGAGCAGGCCAGCCGGGAGCACACGTATTTCGTCGTTTACGGGCACTCCCAGCACGGGGTCGACCTCTCGGACATCGAGGTCGAGGAGCTCGCCGCCCAGCCGCTCACGCGGGACGACATCGAGGCGCAGGCGAAGAAGCTCGGCCGCAAGATCGTGGTCGTCGGGGCCTGCACGGGCAGCGACGCGCACACGGTCGGCATCGACGCGATCCTGAATTACAAGGGGTTTGCCGGCGAGAAGGGGCTCGAGAGCTTCAAGTGCTTCGACGCCCACAACCTCGGCGCGCAGGTCGAGAACGCCGAGCTCTGCGAGAAGGCCAAGGCGCTCGGCGCGGACGCGATCCTGGTCTCGCAGGTGATCACGCAGCGGAACTGCCACAAGGAGAACGCGGCGGCGCTCGTCGACCTCGCGACGCGCCAGGGCTTCCGGGACAAGGTGATCCTGCTGCTCGGCGGCCCGCGCATCGATCACAACCTGGCCGTCGAGCTCGGCTTCGACGCTGGCTTCGGCCCGGGCACCAAGCCGATCACCGTGGCGTCGTTCCTGATCGAGCGCCTCGTGGGCCGGGCGTAGGCGGTCAGGCGACGAGCAGGTGGTAGGCGGCCGAGAGCTCGGCGAACCGCGCGGTGCGCTGGGCGCCGTCGCCGGCGTGCGCGGCCGCGCGGTCGGGGTGCAGGGACGCGGCCAGGCGGCGGAATGCGCGGCGGATCTCGGCCTCGGTCGCGCCCTCTCGCAGGCCCAGCGCTTCGAGCGCCCGGCGGCGCGGCTCCTCCGCCCGAGCGGCGCGCGGCGGCGCGCCTGCCGGTCCGCCGTGCGCGGCGCGCGCCGATGAGCCGGCGCGCCGCTGCCGATCCCGCGCGCGCGGGCGGCCGTGGAGGAAATCGGTCGGCGAGAGCGGGCCGGTCTGCCGCAGCGACCCGGCGAGGGGCCTCGCCGTGTGGAAGCAGATGGTCGCCTCCTCGATGCTGAAGAGCGCCTCGAGGCGCGCGCGGAGCTGGATCCGGAGCGCGCGGTCGACCGCGGTCGCCGGGATGAGCCCCGCCGCCACGAGCACCTCGCCGGTCCGGCGCCCCCGGTGCGCGGCGACGAGCGCGGCGAGCCGCTGGATCGACGGCTCGGGCGCGGAGCCCTCCTTCGCGAGGATCTCGCCGAGGCGGGGCACCCGGAGCGGCGTCTCGACGGCCGTGACGAGGCCGGAGAAGAGCTGGATCCTGTGCTGGCGGCCCGGCACCGTCGAGCCGCTCGGCGTCCGGAGCTCGCAGAGCTCCAGGAGCCCGGTGGTCTTCTCGCGGTGCAGCGCGCCGAGCAGGTCTCCCAGGGTCGACGTGGAAAGGCGGCTGGGCAGTTGCATCGAAGGCGGCGTTATCACTGCCGCGCTCGATCGGCCAAGGAAGCGGCGCAGGCGCTCGGGTGCACGGCCGTCACCCTCGCCGGACGGGCCCGCTCGCGCGCGCCGTCGCTCGGCGCTCGGCGCTCGCTCGGCCCTCGCTCGGCCCTCGCTCGATTCCGTTGCGCGCGCCTGCGCGCACGAATGTGTGCCCGGGTCGAGGCCCGCCGTGCGAAGCTCCGCGCGAAAACGGCACGGCGCACAGCGCCGGCGCGCGGATCAGGAGGAATCTGCGATGGGCTTGCTCGACGGAAAGGTCGCGATCATCACGGGAGCCGGCGGCGGGATCGGCCGCGAGGAAGCGCTGCTCTTCGCCCGGGAGGGCGCGAAGGTCGTCGTCAACGACCTCGGCGGGACGCGCGACGGGTCCGGCTCGAGCGACGCGATGGCGGCGCAGGTCGCGGAGGAGATCAAGGCCGCGGGCGGGCAGGCCGCGCCGAGCTTCGACAGCGTGACGACCCCCGAGGGCGCGGCGAAGATCGTGAAGACCGCTGTCGATGCGTTCGGCCGGGTCGACATCCTGGTGAACAACGCGGGAATCGTCCGCGACAAGACGCTCCTCAAGATGGATGAGGGCATGTGGGACGCCGTCATCGCCGTTCACCTGAAGGGGACGTTCCTTTGCACGCAGGCCGCCGCGAAGCAGATGGTCGCGCAGGGCGGGGGAGGGCGGATCGTCAACACCACGAGCGTCTCCGGGATGCTCGGCAACTTCGGGCAGGCCAACTACGCGGCTGCCAAGGCCGGCATCTACGGCATCACCCGCACCGCCGCGATCGAGCTGCAGAAGCAACGGATCACCGTCAACGCGATCGCGCCCATCGCCAAGACCCGTATGACGGAGGATCTGCCCATGTTCCAATCGGCGGGTGACACGCTCACGCCGGCGCACGTGGCGCCTGCGGCGCTGTTCCTCGCGTCCGACCTGTGCGCCGACAAGACCGGCAACGTCCTCGCCGTCGCCGGTGCACAGATGTACATTTACAAGGTCGTCCAGAGCCCCGGGAAGTTCAAGGACGAGGGCGGCGTCTGGACGGCGCAGGAGATCGCGGATCACTGGGACGCGATCATCAAGCTCTGATCGTGGCGCCGGCGCGACGGCGCAGGGCGCCTCGCCGAGGGCGGGCGCAGCCGGGGCGCCGGCGCGCCCGCCCGGGGCTGCTTCCCGCGGATCGCGTCGCACGCGCGGCGCGGCGCGGCGCGGCGCGGCGCCGCGCGGACGATGCGGCTGATGCGGCTGAGCGCGAGCCGACCGTTGCTGCGCTGATCCCTGGATGCTAGGTTCGAACCGCTTCCGGGGTACGTTTGGCGCATCGGCGCACTGTTCGAGCAGGTCGTTCACGCGGAGTCTGGAGGTGCCACCGGTGACCGTCTTTCGCTGCTGTTACGCCTGCGCCATGTCGCGCGGTGCGGCCTCTGCAGCGCGGAGGCGTTGAGCGCCGTGTCGCGTGACGCCCACATCCCGCTCGCCCTGTGGATCTGCGCGGCGATCGTGGCGCACATGGCGGGCGGCGGCGGCGCCGTCGAGGTGGCGCAGGTCATCGAGGATCGCGCCCAGCTCCGCCAGATGGTCCACGCGGTGAGGGACGGCCTCCGGCCGGGCGATACGACGTTCGAGATCCTGACCGACGGCGCGGCGCTCACGCCGCCTCCCGCCCCGCTCGCGCCGCCCCAGCTACCGTCGGACAGCGAGCCGGACAAGGACGCGACGCCCGATCCGCAGCAGCCGACGCCCGAGCCGACCAGGGCGGCGACGATCCCGCCGCGGAAGCCGCCGAAGGCCGAGCCGCCGCGCCAGGCGAAGGCGCCTCCGCCCGCGCCGCCAAAGCCTGAGCCGCCCAAGGAAGAGGTGGCCAAGATCGTACCGGTCCAGCCGGCGCCGCCGCCGCCGCTGCCCCCGGCGGATCAGCGGATCGCCGTCCGTCAGCACGTCCAGAAGGACCAGCAGGACAACCCCGAGGCGCACCGGATCGCGGACGACGCCAACAAGGTCGACGAGGAGACCATGGCGCAGATCCGCTCGAAGGATCAGGACGATCCCGAGCCGACGCCCGGGACGCCGTCGGGGCCGAAGGCGCCGACGGACAGGGTCGGCGACAGCGACCACGATCACAGCGGCCACAGCGAGGAGCGCGCCGGAAACGAGAAGCACGCCCCCGGCGAGGGGAACCCCGAGAGCGAGAGCGCGGAGCACCACAGCCCGGCGTCGCCGGCGCAGGCAGCGCAGGCCGCGCGGGCGGCGTCCCCGCCGAGCGTGCCGGGCGCGAGCGGCGGCGCTCGCGTCGCGCAGGTCTCTCCCGCGCTTCCGCCGCCGGAGAAGGGCGCCGCGGGCGGCTCCGGCCCTGCGTCGCCCGAGGTGATCGACGGCGCGCGCGGCGGCTATACGCTCAATCCGGCGAACCCGGGCGGCGACGGCAAGAGCCGCGTGGCCGGCAAGAAGGCGACGCCGCAGCCCTACCAGAGCCCGGTCCGTGTCGGCTCGATCGGCCTCGGCGCGCCGGGCCTCCCCGGCGGGCCCAACCTCAACCTGGACATGGCCGGCGTGCAGGCGGCCGTCGGCAACGAGAAGCTCAGGGCGGAGCGGGCCTCGGACGGCGCCTCCCGCAGGAGCGCGCACCGGGGCTCGTGGGAGACGACGGACAAGTGGAAGAAATGGCGTGCCGCGATCGAGAACTACGATCCCTCGGTCAAGCCCGGCAACCAGACCTCGCTCAACGCCGCGCGGGTGCCGTTCGCGACGTACATCAACATGATCCACAACCGGCTCCACCCGATCTTCGCGGAGGAGTTCCTGGCGTCGCTCGAGAGCTTGCCCTCCGGACACGCGTTCAACCAGAACCGGGTCACGCACGTGGAGATCGTCCTGAACAAGGACAGCGGCAGCGTCGTGCGCCTCGGGGTCACGAGGCCGAGCGGGATGACGGCCTTCGACATCGTCGCGCTGAACTCGGTGCACCGCGCGTCGCCGTTCGGCAAGGCGCCGGACGCGATCGTCTCGCCGGACGGCAACGTGTACCTTCACTGGGAGTTCCACCGGGATCCGTACGACGCGTGCTCGACCCGCAACGCCCGCCCGTTCCTGCTGAAGGCGCCCACCGGCGCCGCCCCGATCGAGCCGGCGCCTGTGCGCAAGGGGCCGCGGCCCGTCCCGGGCGACGAGGGGGCGCCGGCGACGCCAGGTCCGCTGCTTCCGCTCAGGCGTTAGGTCCCGGCTCTGCACCGGGACCGCGGCGATGTATCCTCCGCGTCATGCCGAAGGATTCCGACGAGGCCGTTCGAGTGACCAACGCGCGCATCGAGGCGGCGCTCGCGGATTCCCCGGCGTTCACCCGAGTCGAGCCGCAGTTCTACGTCGTTCGCCAGGGGACCGCGTACGTCTACCTTCATGTCCTTCCCTGGGCGCCCGATCGCGCGCTCGTGCGGCTCGTCGCGCAGCTCGCCCGCGGCGTCGAGATGACGCCGGACCTCGCGATGAAGCTGCTCCGCCTGAACGCGCGCATCCGCTTCGGCGCCTTCGGTTACGTCGCGCAGGGCTCGTGTGTGGTCATCGTCCACACGCTCCTCGGCGGCGAGACGCTCGACGCCGACGAGATCCTGGTCGCCCTCCGGGATCTGTCCGTGCTCGCGGACGAGTACGACGATCGCATCGTCGAGGAGGCCGGCGGCCAGCGGATGCAGGACCTGATCGACGCCTCGGCGACCGCCGCGGTCTTCACGGATCTCGACGCCCCCCGCGCCTGGGACAAGGGCTGAGCGACGGGCGCTCTTCTTTCATGCTCCTCACCATCGATCTCCCACCCGAAGGCCCTCCTCCCTCCGCCGCGCCGGACACCGCTGCCTCGCCTCGTCGCGAGGAGGGCGGCGAGCCTCCGCCCACCGAGCGCCGGTCCTCCGCCGCAGGGCGGCCTCCGCTCGCCGGCCTGCCTGTGCTCGCGCTCATCCGGCCGCTCGCCGTCCTCGCCCTGCTCGCGATGATCCTCGGCCGCATGGTCGCGCCGGCGATGGTCGGCCTGGCGGTGGGCATCGAGCGCGCTGTCCACACGATCGAGCTCGCCGGCGCCGGCGCATCGCAGCTCTTCGCGATCGGCGCCATCGTCGTCGCGATGGCGCTGATCAGCGCGGTCGTGCGGAGCCGCGTCCCGTACGCGCTGCGGATCGGCGCCATCGTCGCGGGCAGCTTCGTCATCCTGGTCGTGCTGCACGCGACCGTGCAGCGCGTGCCCGATCTGTCCGCCGCGCTCATCGGCGTGAGCGCCGCGATCCTCGCGGTCGGCAGCGCGTGGGAGGCGCTCCGCGTCCCGTTCGTGCGGCCGGTCGCGGCCGCGCTCGGGCTCGTCGGCGCCTCCGCGCTCGTGCGGCTCGCCGGCGTCTTCCTGGCCGTCTGGGCGAACGAACGCGGCTCGAAGGCGCTCGCCGGCGCGACGAGCTCTGTCGCGACCGCCGCGTTCGCGCTCGACGCGCTGGCCGTCCTCGCGGCGACGGTCGCGCTCGGCGCGGGCCGCGAGGCGCGGCCGCGTGACGCCGAGCCGCCGCGGCCGCGCCTCGTGAGCCCGCTCTCGCTGGTGGCGCTCGCGTCGGCGCTGTTCGCCACGCGGGCGGCGCTCGCGGGCGCCGCCGACGACGCATCCGTGGTCGAGGCGCTCTTCCGCCGCGCGCTCGACCGGCTGCTCACCCGCCCCGCTCCGGTCGTGCCGCTCTCGATCCAGCTCTTCGTCGCCGCCCTGTCGGTGGTGGTCGTCGCGCTCGCGCTCGTCGCCCCGCCGCGGCTGCCGGCGCTGGGCGGCGCGCTCGCGCTGCTGCTCGTCGCGGGCAGCGCCCCGGAGGTGCCGCTCGGCGCGCTGTCGCTGGTGATCGCCGCCCTCTGCATCGCGCTCGCGGCCCGCGACGAGCGCGGCTTGTGGGCGGCCATGCTCGCGAACGAGCGCGAGCGCACCTCGAGCTCGCTCCCGGGCGCCGGGAAACCGGACATCACCGGCGGCGCGTCAGGTTGACGCGAGCGACGACACTCGTTAAGCACGCCCTCGCTGTGCGGAAGAACAGCGCGCGGCATTCCACCCGTTGCTCGCCAGAAGGACGCGGCGGGAGCCGCCGCCCGGTCCAGACGGTCCCTCCTTAAAAGGCCAGGTCAGGCCCGGGGAGGGGCGCGAATCAGGCTCGCGTGGCGCGCCGCGGGCGCGGGAGAGTCCTCATGCATCGTCGCGATCTCGCCTCGCTCTCTGCTCTCGCGCTCAGCGCGCTGGCGCTCGCAGGGTGCCCCGAGGAGCCCTCGAGGCCCAGCGGCGGAACGGCCGCGACCGCCACCACGGCGGCTTCGGTCGAGAAGCCCGCCGCGGCCCCGCAGGGGTCTGAAGCGCCGAAGGCCACGGCGCAGGAGGCCGCCCCGGCTGCCCCCGCGGGCAAGGGGATCATCAAGGGGGTCGTCAAGTTCACCGGGAAGCCGGTCGAGATGAAGGTCCCCACCGCGCGCAAGGACGCCCCGGTCTGCCAGGACAAAGATGTCCTGTACAACGCTGTTGTCGTCAACGATGGCAAGCTCAAGGACACCTTCGTCCGCATCGCGGTCGGAGGCGTGCCGGGCAGCTGGAAGGCGCCCGACGCGCACGCGGTGGTCGACCAGCAGGACTGCATGTATGTGCCGCGCATCCAGGGCGTGGTCTCCGAGCAGCAGGTCGACATCAAGAACAGCGACCGGACGCTGCACAACGTGCACACCTACAAGGGCTCTGAGACGCTGTTCAACCAGGCGCAGCCGGGGGGCGCCGCGCCGCTCACGAAGGCGTGGAAGGACGGCATCATCAAGCTCACCTGCGACGTCCACCCGTGGATGCGCGGCTTTGTCGTGGTGACGGATCACCCCTTCTTCGCCGTGAGCGGCGATGACGGCTCGTTCACGATCGAGAAGGTCCCTGCCGGCAAGTACAAGCTCGAGGCGTGGCACCCCCACCATGGCCTGAAGACGGCCGACGTCACGGTGGCGGACGACAAGCCTGCCCAGGTCACGTTCACGTACGCCGGCACAGAGCCTGAGCCGGCGGAAAACAAGGACGAGCTCAAGGGCCTTTGGTGAGATCCATGGCAGCGCCTGCAGCAGGCGTCGCCCCGCCCCGGGCCGCCCGGCTGGCGGCGAGCGGCGCGGTGCAGCGACCTTTCCAGGCTCGCTCGACGCGCAAAGAACGGATGAGCACGCCACGACGGTTGCCGCAAGGGGACTCGTGCCCTAAAGGAAGGCGGGCGACAACTGACGAACTCGACTCCCCGAGACGTGTTGTGCGCGCTAGTCTCCCGGCCCCGATGCTGTTTTCTCCCGCCTCCCGCGCTCCGGTGATGACATCGTTTTTCAGTGTAGCTGTCCCGAGACCAGGGGTCTTGGGAGATGTCGCGCGAGCGCGCGGCGCGGGCGCCGGGCACAGCAGCGAGGTGCGCGCGTGACCATGAGCGTCGAGCAGGCTGCCGAGCGCGCCCCGGTCCCTTACGTTGGCCAGGCCGAGCCGTCCGAGGGCGACGGCTGTGCGGTCCCCACGGGCGCGCGCCCGCTGCTCAAGGCAGCGGCCGATCTCGTGAGCCTCACCAAGCCGCGCATCACGAGGATGGTGGTCGCCACGATGCTCGGCGGCATGTGGGTCGCGAGCCGCTATCTCCGCGCCGGACTGGCGGGAGAGGCCGCGATCGAGCGCGCGGCGGTGCCCCCGGCGCAGCTCGCGCTGGCGTTGCTGGGGACGGCGCTCGTCGTGTCCGGCGCCAACGCGCTCAACATGTACATCGAGCGCGACACCGATCTGCTGATGGCGCGGACGCGGAGCCGCCCCTTGCCGGCGCGGCGGCTTTCGCCGGAGCTGGCGCTCTGGTTCGGGATCGCGCTCTCGGCCGCCTCGATTCCGGTGCTGTTTCTCGGGGTGAACGCGATCACGGGCGTGCTCGCCGCGGTGGCGCTGCTCAGCTACGTCCTCGTCTATACCCCGCTCAAGCGCAGGACGACGCTGTCGCTGCCGATCGGGGCGATCCCCGGCGCCATCCCGCCGCTGCTCGGGTGGACGAGCGTCACAGGGCAGATCGACGCGCCCGGCTTCCTGCTCTTCGCTGTCATGTTTCTCTGGCAGATCCCGCATTTCCTCGCGATTTCGCTCTTCCGTCAGGACGAGTACCAGCGCGCGGGGCTCAAGGTGCTGCCGCTCGAGAAGGGCGATCTCACGACACGGCGCCACATCGTCGGCTACCTCGCGCTGCTCGTGCTGTCCTCGGTGCTTTTCGTCCCGCTCGGCGTGGCGGGCCCTGTCTACCTCGGCGCCGCGGTCCTCCTCGGCGGCGCGTTCTTCGGGCTCGGCGTCTACGGTCTCCGCGCGGGCACAGGCGCTCGCTGGGCGCGTCAGGTCTTCTTCGCCTCCATGGTCTACCTGGTGCTCCTCTTCGCTGCGCTGATGATCGGCGCCTGAGCGGCGCCTCGTCGCCTTGACTCACTGGCGACAGGCCCTTAAGCGTCACCGGATGGTCTCAACGGAGCACACGCGCCACGCGAGCGGCGCTCTGCCGCCCGCGGAGCCGACCGGCCAATCATTTCCATCCGACCGCGGCGACGCGGGGAGGACTCGGCGCCGCGGGCTCGTGGGCACGCCGTTGTTCTGGGCCGCGCTCCTCGCGCTGGTCGGGCTCGTCGCGCTCGCCACCATCGGGGTCGCCGGGCGCGCGCTCCACGGCCAGGCCGCGGAGACGCCCGCGATCCGCATCCCTCTGCCCGCCTTCGAGCTCACGGATCAGCGGGGCGCGCGGTTCGGGCGGGAGCAGCTCCGGGGCCGCGTGTGGATCGCGGACTTCATCTTCACGACCTGCCCGACCGTCTGTCCCAAGCTCACGCAGCGCATGAGCGAGATCGAGCGCCGAGGCCGCGATCTCGGTGACGCGCTCCATCTCGTGACATTCACCGTCGATCCGGAGAACGACACCCCGGCGGTGCTCGCGGCCTACGCGGCGTCGCAGCGGCTCCCGCTCGAGCGCTGGACGTTCCTGACAGGCCCCCTCGATCAGATAGAGTCGACGGTCCTCGACGGCTTCAAGATCGCCATGGGCAAGAAGGAGTCGAGCCCTGGCCTGTTCAGCATCTTCCATGGCGAGCGCCTCGTGCTGGTCGACCAGCAGGGCGTGATCCGCGGCTACTACGAGGCGAACGACGACGGGATCGACGCGATCCTGCGCGACGCGGGCGCCCTCGTGAAGTCGAGGTGACCCGCTCGGGCCCTCCTCACGCCTCGATGGAGAGCCGCTTGATCATCTTCTGAAGGCCGAACCTGGACAGGCCCAGCAGCTTGGCGGCCTGCGTCTGGTTCCCGCGCGTGCGCTCGAGCGCGTCGCGCACGAGCTCCGTCTCCAGCGCGTCGATCCTCGCTCGAACGTTGAGGCCGAGCTCGCGGGGCGTCGCGTTGCCGCCGTGCGCGATCTCCGGTGAGAGGTGCTCCCGATCGATGGTCCCGTCGCAGAGCACGATCGCCCGCCGGATCTCGTTCTCCAGCTGGCGCACGTTGCCCGGCCACGCGCAGGCCGAGAGCCGCTCCATCGCCCCGCGCGTGACCCGGACCGAGCCGCGGCTGTGCTTCTCGACGAAGTGCTGGACGATGAGCGGAACGTCCGTCGCGCGCTCGCGCAGCGGCGGCACCCGGATCGTGATGATGTTCAGCCTGTAGAGCAGATCCTCCCGGAATGCGCGGGCCCGGACGAGCGCCTCCAGATCCCGGTGGGTCGCGGCGATGACGCGCACGTCGACCTTGCGCGCCCGCTCGGAGCCGATCGGCCTAACGAGGCCGTCCTCGATGACCCGCAGCAGCTTCGTCTGCATCGCGAGGCTCATCTCGCCGATCTCGTCGAGGAACAGCGTGCCCCGATCGGCCACCTCGAAGAGCCCGGCGCGCGGGCGATCCGCGCCCGTGAACGCGCCGCGCACGTGCCCGAAGAGCGCCGACTCGAGGAGCCCTTCGGGGATCGCGCCGCAGTTCTCGCTCACGAACGCGTGCGCGGCGCGCGGGCCGTTGTGGTGGATGGCCCGCGCCACGAGCTCCTTGCCGCTGCCGGACTCGCCGCACACGAGCACCGGCACCTCGGAGGCGGTCACCCGATCGACGAGGCGCAGCATCGCGCGGAGCGGCTCGCTCTCGCCGATGATGGCGTCGTACCGGTAGCGCGTGTCGCGGCCGCCGCGCGCCCTGGCGAGCTCGAGCGCCGCGGCGTCGAGCTCCGCCTCGCGCCGCGCGAGCTCCTCGGCGAGGCGCGACGAGGCGCGCTCCGCGCGGCGTGCGGCGCGGCGCAGCTCGACCTGCGCGCGCGCGTCGGAGATCGCGAGCGCCGCGACCGACGCGATGGCGCGCGCCCACCGGAGCTCCTGCGCGCCGAACGCGCCGCGGCGCACGCGGTCGTCGAGGTAGACGACGCCGAGCGCCTCGCCGCGCGCCACGAGCGGGACGGCCAGCACGCTCCGCAGCTTCAGCGCGTGCACGCTGTGGTGCACGCTCGGCAGCTCCCCCGCCGCGTCGACCGCGACCACCGGCTCGCGCGCCTCCAGGGCGCGGCGCGCGAGGGTCTCCGACAGCGCGAGCTGCTCCGCGCCGAGGCTCGAGCGCGCCAGGTTGCGCGCGGCCCGCGGGACGAGGCGCCCGTTCGGGGCGCGCAGGAGCAGGAGCCCCCGCTCGACCCCCGTCCAGAGCACGAGCGCGTCGACGACCCGGTCGAGCAGCGGCGCGAGCCGCTCGCGCTCGCCGAGCGCGCCGACGAGGGCCTCCAGATCGCGCGCCTGCTCGGGCCGAAGCCCGCTCTCCGGCAGCGCCCGCGCGCGGACGACCCACGGGAGCGACCGGACCGCGCCGGAGAGCGCCGACGCCCCTGGCGAGGCGGCGGAGGCGCCCGCCGAGCCTGCCCCAGCGTTGCGCCCGCAGAGCTCGCGCGCGGCGTCGGCGAGCGCCGCGAGCACCCGGTGCGCGACGTCCGTCTGCCCGGCCCTGACGGCCAGCGCGTGCGCCGCGGCCAGCGCCGGGCCGCGCGCGGCGATCGGGGCGCGGGCGCCCGCGAGCGCGGCGATCGCGGCGAGGATGCGGTCGCTGCGGCCGCGCCACACCGACGCGCCCGCCGGGCCGCGCGGCGCGTCCTCCGCGGCGGTCGCGGCGCCGACGTCGTCCGCGGCGGTCGCGGCGTCGACGTCGTCCGCGGCGGTCGCGGCGTCGACATCGTCCGCGGCGGTCGCGGCGCCGACGTCGTCCGCGACGAGCGCGATCACGGCGCGCGCTCCCCACCAGTCGAGCCGCGAGGCCGCCGCGGGCTCCGGGCCGTTCGCGAGCTCGTCGAGCTCCTCGACGCGGGCTCCATCGAGCTCGCCCGCGCCGTGGCGGAGGAGCCGCGCGGCCGCCCGGAGCGCGTCGTCCGCGGAGCCTCCGGCGAGGAGCGCCGCCGCGCGCGCCGCCGCCGCGCGCGGGTCGACGTGCGATCCGACGTCCGCGCTCACGACGCCGTCGCCCCGCGCGGCGACCACGTCGGCGATGGCCCAGAGCGCGTACGCCTCCGCCTTCGCGTCGCCCGCGTCGCGGGCCCGCGCGATGGCGTCCTCGGCGGTCCGGCAGGTCTCGTGCACCAGGCCCGCGGTGGCGTAGGCGGCGGCGCAGGCGAGCAGCGCCCGCGCGCCCTGCGCCGGCCGGCCGAGGTGCTCCCAGAGCAGCGCCGCGCGGGTCGAGGTCGCGATCGCGCCGTCGAGATCGCCGAGATCCACCGCCGCCGCCGCCTCGCCGGTCCGGTAGGTCGCCTCCTCGACCACCGCGCCGGCGCGGACGGCGTAGTCCACCGCGGCGCTGAACGACGCGTGCGCGCGCTCCGGATCGCTCGCGTGCCACGCGTAGCCGCGCACGGCGGCCATCCGCGCCAGCTCCTCGACGGAGCTCGCGAGCGCCTCGCCGCGCGCCACCTCCGACAGCGCCCGCGCGGTGTCGCCGCGCAGCACGGCGAGCAGCGCGCGCACCTCGCAGAGCGGCGCCGTGGCCGCCTCCCCGGCGAGCGCGTCGGCCGCCTCCAGCGCCCCCGCGTCGATCGCGAGGCGCGCGAGCACCGCGCGCGCGCGCCCCTCCGAGTCCGCGCCGGCGTCGATCGCGGCGCGCGCGCGCTCCTCCGCGAGGGCGCGATCGCCGGCGCGCCGCAGCACCTCCGCCGCGAGCGCCGCGGCCTCCGTCGCGCCTCGAACGCACGAGCGCAGCATCAGGCTCCGCGCGCGCCCGGCGTCGCCGTGCAGCCGGAGCGCGTTGGCCGCCGCGACGACCAGGCTGGCCGGCGCGTCGTCGCGCTGCTCGATCGCCTCGATCGCGAGCGGATCCGGCGGCACCCGCGCGATCGCGAGCGCCAGCGCCGCCGCCTCCGCCGCGCCGATGGCGTGCGCTTCGGCGGCGCCCTCGGCCGCTCCGCGGTCGTTCGGCGGCGCGCTCGCCCCCCGCCGCGCGCCGCTCCCCGGGGTTCCCAGCACGGCCACCTCGACGTCCGCGAACGTCCAGGCGCGCGGCGGGACCTGCCGCGCGAGCGCGACGAGCGCGTCCGCGAGCGCCCTCTCCGGCGCAGACGCGAGCGGCCCCATCGGCCACGCCGCCGCGCTCGTCCCCGCGAGCGCGGTGAGCCACCGCGCGACGCGGTCCGGCCCGAGCCGCCCCAGCCACGCCGCGTCGCTCTGCGGCGGACCCACGCGGGCCGCGCCGTCGCCCGCGCGGAGCGGCGCGCCGGAGAGCGCCCGCACGCGCTCGACCACCGCGAACGCGTCCACGAGCCAGGGGGCGACATCGTCGCGCACCCCGAGCGCCGCCTCGAGCTCCTGCCGCCGCAGGCGCAGGTAGGCGGCGCGCACGCGGCGCGCGTCGCGGTCCTGTCGATCGCGCTCTGCGCCGGGCGCCCCCGCATCGCGGCCGCCGCGCCCCGCGGGGGGCGCGGCGAACGGGGGCCGCGCGCGCCGCGCGCCGGCGATCGCGGCGCGGGCCGACTCGGTGACCCACGCGGACGACGGGCGCGCCGCGGGGGAGGGCGAGAGGAGCGCCCGGCAGATCGCGTCGAGCGGCGGCCCGGCCGCGCTCTCCGCGGCCGCCGCGGACCGCGCCGCTCCGATCGGATCGTCCGCGTCCGCCACGCCGGGGAAGGCGATCTCGGCGAGCAGCGTCCCCAGCGCGAGCAGATCCCTCGCCCGCGCGTCTCCGAGCTCCGCGTCCCGGCGCGCGATGTACCGCAGCGTCGCCCCGTCCACGGACGTCTCGTGGATCGAGCAGGCGAGCCCCAGGTCGATCACCGCGATCCGCCCCTCCGGCGTCAGGATCAGGTTCTCCGGCTTGAGGTCTCCGTGCGCCAGGCCGATGCCGTGCAGGTCGGCGAGCGCCTCGCCCGCGTCGCGCGCGGCGGCGAGCGCGAGCGCCGCGCGCTCGTCAGGGGGCAGCCCGCGCAGGGCGTCGGCGACGGCTCGCCCTTCGATCCAGCGCATCGCGACGAACGCGCGCCCCTCCTCGCCGGGAGCCCCCTCGCCGCGCGCGACGCGCGCGACGCCGGACGGCCCCACGAACCAGCCGACGTCGACGAGCTCCGGCAGCCGCGGCGAGAGCGCCAGCGCCGCGTGCAGCGCCTCGCGGCCGAGGGCCCGCCGCGCGGAGGCGCGCTGCGCCGCGGACGCTCCGCGCCCGCGCGCCTCGATCTTGAGCGCCACCACGCCGCCGCGCTCCTGATCGACGGCCCTCCAGACCTCGGCCGACCCGCCGGACCCCGCGACGTCCAGCAGCCGGAAGCGCTCTGCCAACCGAGGTGTCACGGTCGACGGCTCGCTCATCCCCGGAATGCTCCCGGGCAAGGAGCCACCTGTCAACCCGGTTACGGATCCGGCGCCGCGCCCCCCGCCGCGCCTGCCCCGCCGCCGCCGCCCGATCCGTCACCGCAGGTCGGCGCGCCGCCGTCCGGCAGATCGATATCGACGGCCCCCGCGTCGCTGCAGGTGTCTTCCGGGCCCTTGCCGTAGTGGTCCGCCACGAAGCGCGCGAGCGACGCTTTGTCGAGGCACGTCGCGGTGTACGTCGCGCCCCAGGCCGCGGCCGCGACCGGCGTGTCCAGCGCGCTGTCGGGCGTCATCACGAGGCGCGCCTCCGGCCCTCCCGGCACCATGAGGCACTTCGGATCGGAGGCGGCCTCGGCCCGCACCTCGTCGAGCACCGCCTTCACCTCTGCGCAGCCCGACGAGGCGCATCGGTACGCGAGGACGATCGCGCCGTGCTCGAGGTTGTGGACGTACATCTCGCGCGGGACCTCGGACTCGAAGCGCTTGTACTCGGCCCACAGGCCCCAGTGATCTCCCCCGCTCGGCGGGTTGGTCGCGTACTGTACAGGCGCGCACGTGGCCACGTGTTGCGCCGACGTGACGGGGATCCCCGTCGTGACGACGACCTTGCACTCGGCCTCGCCCGGGAGCGGCGGCGCGTCCGGAAAGGTCGTGACGGTCTCGGGTTGCTGCGGCGCGGGCGCGGCGTCGCCCTCGTCGATCGGGGGCGAGCTCGTGCCACACCCGCTGAGAGGAAAGGCGAGCCCGGCGACCATCGTGGCAGCGACACACATCTGCGCGAAACCGCAGTGTTTCATGGCCGAAGCCTACCATGTCCGACGCGCGACGCGCGTTGCCCTGGCACGTCGGCTCTGGTGTACTTGGGTCCCCTAGCGTGGCGAAGCAAGAGAACGATCATCGGCAGACGCTCGTCACCTGCACCGCGATCGCCCCGCCGGTGCTGCCGGCGGCGCCGGGCACCGCGTGCCTGGTGGTGATCTACGGCACCGAGCTCGGGCGCCGCATCGCGCTAGGGACCGGGGCGATCGAGTGTGGGCGCGCGATACAGACCGATATCCCGCTCGACGACGACGCGGTGAGCCGGCGTCACGCGCGCATCTCCTGGACGGGGATGAGCTACGTTGTCCGCGATCTCGGCTCGACCAATGGCACCTACGTGAACGACGTCTCCGTCGATGAGCGCGTCCTCAAGGACGGTGACCAGGTGAAGATCGGCCGGACGATCTTCAAGTTCATCCAGGGTGGGAACGTCGAGCTCTCGTATCACGAGGAGATCTACCGGCTGATGACCTTCGACGGTCTGACGCAGGTCCACAACAAGCGCTCCTTCGAGGTCGCGCTGGAGCGCGAGGTGTCGCGGGCTTGTCGCTACCATCGCCACCTCGCGCTCATCATGTTCGACATCGATCACTTCAAGAACATCAACGACACCCGCGGGCACCTCACGGGCGACGCCGTGCTCCGCCAGATGGCCTCGCTCGCCGCTGCGAATGTCCGCCGCGACGACATCCTCGCGCGCGTCGGCGGGGAGGAGTTCGCCCTGCTCGTGCCGGAGATCGCCGTCGACAGCGCCCGCCTGGTGGCCGAGAAGCTGCGCGCGCTCGTGGAGCGCACGCCGTTCCGCTTCGAGGAGGGTGAGGTCGCCGTCACCGCGAGCTTCGGGGTCGCCGGCGTCACGCCGGACGCGCCGGTCTCGCCGATGGAGCTCTACCGCCGCGCCGACGAGCGGCTCTACCATGCGAAGAAGGCCGGGCGGAATCGCGTGATGTGACGTTCCGCGAGCGCCGTCAGGGCGAGGCAGCTGGGGCGGAGCAGTCTCGCGGCGCGGCGCCGTTGAGGATCCACGCGGACAGGATGTCCATGCCGTCCACGTAGGGCGTTGTGTTCTGCTCGTCCGGCCCCTGGGAGTGGAGCCAGAAGATGGGGTTTGATGGCGGGGGCGGCATCGGCATCCCCACCACGAACGCCGCCTGCAGCCGCTCGTTCTCCTGGCGGAGCTTCTCCGCCGCATCGGCGGGCAAGGAGGGGTCGACCGCGCTCGGCCCGATGAGGATCTTGTAGAGCAGGTAGCTGTTCCCCGGATTTCCCGGGTCGATGAGCGGCATGGCCCTGCCGAAGCGCTCCGGGGATGCCTCTCCCACGTGCGCCTTCTCGCCCATCTGGGTCTGGTGCGCGGTGCGCCCGATCGCGGTCTCGAGCAGCGGATCGAGCTGGTTGAACGCCGTGCCCAGGTTCAGGTCCAGCCCTGCGGCGGCGCTCGCGCCGTTGTGGCACCCGAAGCAGCCGTAGAAGAGGTAGTACGCGGCGCCCCTCACGCAGGCGACGCACGTCGGATCCGTGGGAGCGTCGCCCTGGCAAGCTGCCGTGGCCGTGACGCACTCGAGGTCTCGCTGGCAGAAGAAGTCGCCGCTCGGCGGGCGCTCCAGCATCGCCTGAGGCGGGTTCGTCGCTGCGACGGAGAACTCGATGCGCGTGTTGCCGCCGAGGGGCGCGCCGTCGAACGCGCGGACGCCGGACGGCGCAGCCTCGTCCGCCGGCTTGAAGACCGTCAGCGCATACCGGGTCCCGGGAACCAGGCCCGGCATGCCCTCGATCTGGCGGAAGATGACCTCCCGCTGGACAGGGTTGTACGTGGGCGCCAGGGCGATCGGATTGACGCAGTCCGCGTAGGTCTGGACCGTGGCCAGATCGCCCGAGACGCACACGGATTCGGCGCCGACCGTGGCGCTCACCGAGCTCGGCAGCAGGTAACGATCGAACTTCAAAACGAAGCTCGCGGTCGACAGGACCTCGGTCGTGCCGGCGGGATCGAGCGCGGTGCGGACGGGCTGATAGTTCTGGTCGAGGCTGGTCGTGGCGCGCGCCTCGATCAGCTGGACAGGCGGGGTGTCGATCGGCTGGAGCGTGGCCTCCCCCACGTCGCAGCCGGCCGTCGCGAGGGCCGCCTGCAGGCAGAGGGGGAGGGGGGCGAGGCGTGTGGCGCGAGCCAGCGTGCTCAGCTCTCGGAGTAGAGCGAGAGCTGCTCGCGGACGACCTTCTCGTTTACCCCGGACTGAATGTGCTCCTTGAGACAGTCGGCCAGCGTGATCAGCATGTCGTCTACCCCTTTCTCCTCGATGAGCTTCGACAAAAGTTGGCGTGCATCCCGTCCGTCGTCCTCGCGGAGGAAGCCCCGCACTTGCTCCAGCGTGATTTCCCCCTGGAAATCGAGATAGAGGTTGTCGATCAGGTACTTGATCAGCTCCTTCACGCCCGTTCTCCTTGGCGTTCGCGGCGATCGTTAGGGAAGCCGCGCGCACTTCGCTATACCCGTCGCCGGAAGGCCAGGGCAAGGAATATACTGACGGATTTTGACTTTTCATTGGCACCGCTGCACGAACCTGTCGCTCGACTGATGGCACACCAGGCACGGACGCGGGTTCCTGGAGAACGCCGTCTTGCACTTGCTCTCGAACCCGAGCGGGTGCGGGTTCAGCCCTTGCCCGCCTGACGCCCCGCGCGTCGCGTGGCAGGTCGCGCAGTCCCGCTCGGTGTGGCAGGAAACGCACGCATTCAGGTTTCGCTCGGCTTCCCAGGCGTGGTGCTTCGCGCTCCGCGGCGCCGTGGTCCACTCCGCCGGCGGGGGATGGAAGCGGCGCCCCGTGGGCCGCGCTGCGCTCGGCGCATCGCGCGCCACGCCCGTCCGCCGGTGACAGTCCGCACAGAACGTCTGCTCCTGATGGCAGCTCACGCAGCGAGGATTGTCCTGCCGGGCCGCTTGCGGGTGCATCGAGAGGAAGTCGTTCGGGTGGACGTTGCGCGGACGGATCTTCCCGTCGTGGCAGTCGGTGCAGTAGTTCGCGCTGTGGCATGACCCGCAGAAGGCGCTGTCGTTCGCGGCGACCTGCTTGTGCCGCTCGAGCCAGTCGGGCGTGTGCCCCGCGCTGTGCAGCCACGCGGGCGGCAGCAGATCGCCCGTGGCGAACGCCGTCACGAGCCGCCCGTCGGGGCGCGTCAGGTGGCAGACGTCGCAGTCGCTCTTCGCCTCACCCTGAGCCGCGCCGCTCATGTTGTGGCACGTGAAGCAGCCGGCCATGCGAGGCAGCTGATCACGGGTAGCGAGCTCGATCCGGTCGACGCGGCCGTGGCACTGGCTGCACTTGATGTTCCGGTTCACGTGCTTCGCGTGAGGGAAGCGGAGGTTCGCGTGCGGCAGCACGAGCGGCGCCACCTTTCCGTCGCTGCCAGCGTTCTCCCCGATATGGCAGTACACACACTGTCCGTTCTCGTTCGTCCCCGCCTTCACCTGGGTGAGGTCGGAGTGATCGACATCATGACAGTTGTCGCACGTCTCGCTCGGCTTCGGCAGCAGCCGATCCGTCACCGCGCCGCTCGTGTAGGCCGCGCCGTGGCACGATTTGCACGTCTGCTTGAGCCCCTTGACGTGCTTCTTGTGGTTGAAGCGGATCGTCAGCGTCTGCGGGGGGTAGATCTCGTCGCTCGGGACCGGGGTCGCGCTCGTCCCGGGCGGCATCCACGCCAGCGGCACCTCCGCGTCCGCGGGCATCGGGTGGAGGCCCGACGTGTATCCGCCGCGCGGCGCCTTGGCGGGCGCCTCTCCCTCGGCGTCGCCTTCCTCCGCGTCATCCTCTGCCGCCTCGGCGCTGTCGTCGCCTGCTGCCGCCGGGGGCTTCGGCTGAGCTGCCGCCTCGGGGCCCACGATCGCGAGCGCCAGCGCGCCCAGGCATGCGACGATCGCGACCCACCCAGGGACGAATCTCGCCTCGTCTCGCCGAGCGCGGCGGCGTCCGTCCTGTCTTGCGTCCATGCGATCCTCGCTCACGGCGCCACCCGCAGGTTCACGAGGCCGACGACGCGGAAGCGCTGGCCCACCAGCCGGTTCATGTCGTGCTCCCACTCGATCTTGAAATCCGCCGCCTCGCCCGGCCGATACCCGGCCCCGAGGACATATCCGAACGACGTCGCGCCCCGGTCCGGCCTGAGCGGATCCTCCCAGTTGTACAGCGACATCCGCGCTCCGAGCGCGTAGCGCTGCCCGCTCAGCCGCTTCTCTCCCGAGAGATCGGCCCCCGTCCGCCGCCCGCGCTCCCCCGTCTGCAGCATCCCGCGGAGCTCGACCGACGTCGTGCGCGTGCGGTAGCGGCCCGCGAGGTTCGCGAGCACATCGGTCGAGATCGTCGCGGCGCGGTTCTCCTCGTCGCGCGCGTAGTCGCGGAGATCGCCGTCATTCGGATCGAGCGACGTCGCACCGACGCAGCCCGGTTGCCTCACCGCCTCGCACTGGCCAGCGCCGAACTCCTCCGGGTTGCCTTCCGCGATCCACATCCGCGTGCCGCCCCAGGCCGCGACATCGATCTCGCGGGTGACGTCCACCGCCGCCCGTCCGGTGATCGTGGTGATGGGATCGTGGGTGAACCAGTTCCAGATCGAGTCCGCGTCAAACGTCGGAACGAAGTAGTCGACGTCCGCCCCCAGCGTGACCCGGCTCCCGGCGTACACCTCCAGGCCGCCGTAGAACGAGCCGACGAGCTGGTTATAGAAGTCGTAGGTCACTCCGCCCTTGATGCCACCGAGATCCGGCTTGTTGAGGTTGGCGGCGTACCCGAGGCGATCCTGCGAGATGCGCGACCCATCGGACGTCCGGACGCCTCCGTCCGGATCCGGGAACTGCTGGGTGACAGAGGTTCCCAGGTTGTAAACGCGGCGGTAGGTCAGGCGACCGTGGATGTAGTTCGGACCGGCGCTCTCGAGCGCGACGCCGAACGCCGGCGCCAGATCGGCCTCCTGGTACGACGGGAAATCGGCTGCGCTCCCGGGCTGCGTCCGGTCGTCGCCGAATCCCCGGTGGCTGCCGCGCCAGATCCCCTGCCGCTCGAAGCGCGATGTGGAGAGCGGCAGGCCGCCGCGCTGCTCGAGCCCGCCGTACGCCTCGAGTTGGACGTAGTAGGGCGTCGTCACCCGGACGAGCGCGCCGTCGAACGACCACCACCCGAGCACGTCGCTCACGTACTGGCGGCCGACCCGGAAGCCGAGCCACCCGCTGGCGACGTTCCGCCCTTCGACGTACGCGTACATCAGATCGAGGGGCGCCTCGCGCAGCCCCGGGATGTAGCGCGAGCCGCCATCGATGCTGTAGTCGGTCTCGCCGCCCCGCTGCGCGCCGTCGAGGTGGCCATTCATCCCGAAGTCCGCGTCGAGCCGGAGCCGCACGGTCGCCGAGTAGTCGGCCTCGCCTGGGGCGGAGTCGCCCTGGAGGTTGTAGACGGCGAGCCCCAGCGTCTGAAGGAGCCGCCGCCGCTCGATGTTCGTGTCGCCCCAGGGGCCCGCGACCTCGTAGGCCTGGACGCCGGTCGTCGACTCGACCTCGAAGTCGGCTGCGGCCGCGCTGCGCGCGGCGAGCGCGCACGGCAGCAGGCACGCCGCGGCGAGCGCGCGTGACAGGGGGATGCGACAGAGGAGGACGCGACGGGCGCTCCCCACGAGCGTGCCTGGGCGCGCGTCGCTCGCGCGCCGGGGACGAGGTCGTGACGGAAGCTCCGCCAGCCATGAGCGGTGCTCAATCACGGACTGCGCTCGCTTTCGTCTTGTGCGGGCCGGTCTGCGCGGCTTCGCTCTCAGCTACCGCCGAGGGCTGAACAAGCATGGCGTGGAGTTTCGTCCACGTGCGGTGATGATGTCAACCCGATCGCAGGACGAACGGACTTGTCACGATGCGCGCCGGGTCAGCTGTATCCAGCGCCCTTCCGGAGCTTGCCGTCCGAGCCCACGCTGAAGCCGTTCGAGTCCTGGAGCGCCTGGCTCGCGCCGCTCCGCAGCTCGGCGGGCACCGTCCAGCCCCGGGCCATCAGCCCCTCGGCGACCTTGTTCTTCACCCGGACCGACTCCTCGGTCGCGAGCATCTTCACCAGCGCTGGCACGCTCGCCTCGTCGCCCTGGGAAAAGATGGTCTGCACGGCGTGGAAACGGACCGTCTCGTTGACGTCGTCGAGGAACCGCTCGACCGCCACCCGCACGTCGTCGCCCTTGATGTCGCCCAGCGCCATGATGAGCTGCTGCTTCGGCTCGACGTTGCGCGCATACTCCGTGTCGAAGCGGTCGAGCAGCTGGACGAGCTCGGTTCGGTACCCGGTGTCGTCGAGCAGCGCCCGCAGGATCTTGAGCGGCCAGGTGAGCGCCTCGGCCTTGATGCAGAACTCGACAACGGCAGGCACCGCGTCCTTGCCCGCATCGACGATCCCCCGGAACGCCAGATCCTTCTCCTCTTGATCCGTGATGGAGGGGTCGATCGAGAACGTGAAGCGCCTGAGGAGCGCAGCCGCCGCATCCGCGCTCTTCATCGCGGCGAGCGACTGGATGGCGTCAAGGCGGTCGTACGTCTGAGCGCGCTTGTCCGCGACGACCTTCGCAGGCCCGGCCACCTTCTTGTCGGAGGGGGCGCCCCCGGCAGGGGGATTGCTTTTGCGGAGAAAATCGAAAATACCCAACGCTGACCTCTGGTGGCTGTCCCCGCCGCCCGGTCCGAGCTACCCGGCGATCGTCGCCCGATCTATAGCGGGGTGCATCTTCGTGCGCTACGGGCTCATCGGCGTCGTTCGGCTCGCTGAGGCGTACTTTCGTACGCCTCACGCGCCTGCCTAGCGGCGGAGCTCGTATCACACGAACCCGCACCCCGCTAGAGCGGCTCCCGGCAAAGTGGGCTTCCCGCCCGGGCTATCCCGGGCGGAGCGGCTCGGTCACCGCGAGCCGGCGCAGCCGTCTACTCGGTTGTCTTGATGCCGGTGGGGAACTGAATACTCAGGCTCACGGTGACCATGCTCGTGAAGTGGAACTCGCGATCCTTGTCGTCCACCTTGCGATCAGGGAACGCCTCGTCCGTTCCGAGCCCGTGGTTGTCGAAGCCCGAAGTATTCCATGCGAACGGCAGGGCGCGCCACTCCGCGCCGAAGCCGATGAAGTCCGACGGGTAGAAGTTCCAGCCGAGGCCGAACGTCGGCGCGAAGGCCATGCGGCTCTCGAGCCCGAAGGTCTCCGCGCAGGCGTTCTGGGTAGTCGTGCCGCACTCCTTGCGCTCCTTCACGCCGATCGCCGCGGCTCCCGCGAAGAAGCTCACGTCGGTGTCAACGAAGAGCTCGGCGAACAGCGCCAGCTTTCCGCGGAAGGGAACGACTGTGACCTGAGGCGCTGCGACCCACTGGATCTGTCCGAGCTGATCCTTCGTCAGGTCGCCCTTGGTCAGGTTGACCCTGGTCAGCTGGCACGCCTTCGTGAACGGCTGGGTGTCGCAGTTACGCCCGTCGATCGCGACGCGCTGGAGCTCGTCCGTCAACCCGGTGTTGTACTGAAACCCGTACCCGCCCCAGGCGCCGAAGCCGAGCCAGTCCGTGAAGTGGTAGGTGAGCCGCAGGCCCGGCATGATCGTCCGCCGGTACTCGTCCAGCAGCGTGAACGATGCGCCTGGAGCCACCTCGAACCGCCCGTCACGGTGGAGCCGGAGCTTCCGCACGGCCGGCGCGCCGGCAAGAGGGCCCGTGAGCTGAATCTCCTGCGCCTCCGCGGGCGCAGCCGTCATCAGAAGTGCACAGCCGGTAAGCCCTGCCACCACGGTGCAGAGGCTCTGGACGAATCGACGCATCATGCCTGTCCCCGTCTTTGGCTGAATCATCCTATGTCTCGCGCTCAGCGTCTGCGCGTCCCCGCGTCCAAAGTCCTCACTTCGGCAGCCGGTATTCCCAGGAGAACGGCAGGAAGACCGACAGCCCGACCTGCGCCTGTACGTTGTTGGTGAAGCTCTTCCCCTCGGCGAGCCAGGTGCTCTTGTCCTGAGGGTTGTTCTTGTCGACGCTGGGGTTCTCGAGCTCGTCGAAGAAGATGTAGTCGCTGACCTCGAACATCGCCGCAAACCAGCGGTTGAAGAAGATGCGGAGGCCACCGCCGACGTGGAACGAGAGCTTCGGCTTCCAGTCGAAGGTGCGGTTGTCGGGATCGACGACGGCCATGGGCCTCGTCGAGATCGCGCCGACACCGCCCAGTACGAAGAAGTCGTAGTGGAAGATGAAGTCGCTGAACCCGGCGAACTTGCCGTACGCGGGGACGTACGTGAAGTTCGCATTCGCGTTCCACTGATACTCGGTGATCGGCTCGCCGACACGCGCCGCCCTGCTCGTCTGGAAGTTGAAATCCGACGGCGTGTTGAGCGCACCGTACCAGTTGCCGTTGACCCCGATCGCGAGGACGTTGGTGAGGTACCAGTTGACCGCGAGCCCCGGCCCGTTGTGGCCGACGAACTGATCGTTCATCGTCAGCCCGAAGTACGGGTTCACCTCGAAGCGGTGGTAGCGCAGCGCGTAGATCTGCTGCACCGCGTAGGTCTCGTTCTTGAGATCCTTCGCGGCCTCCTTCTCCAAATTGATCGTGGGACACGCCGTCGGATCGATCGCACAGATGTCCCCAAGCCCCGTCGTCTCGCCGCCCTCGGCAGGGGCTGCGGGCGCCTCCACCGGCTCCGTGCCTTCGGCAGGAGTCTCTGGCTCGTCGAGGTTGATTTCCTTGGGTTGCCCTTTTGGCTGAGCTGATGCCGTAAGCGGCATCGCGACCAGCGCAGCCGCAACGAGAAGCCCCACGCGAGCCTGGTTCATCGCCATCCCTTCCGAAGTCCGTGCGATGCGAGCGATCGATCGCCCAGGTAGTACAGCTTCCTAACTACTCGAATTCATTAAATAATTCGGTCAACCGCCAAGCCCGACGGACTATATCACGCCGAAAATAAAAGGATCAACAACCAAATCCTTTTGCCACGGACGACCGGCGCGTTCGCAGAGGGCACGCGACCGTGTGGACTCGCGCCGAGCGGCAGACTCGCTGCACAATCACCGCATGCTCGGAACGCCGGTGTGCTTGCGCCGGGGGCGAGGCGATGGCGGCGCCTGACGGGTTCAGCGGCAGAGCCGCGGCGTGCTGAGACATCGGAGCCATCGCCCGTTGGTTGGACCGGCGCGGAGCCGCGCGATTGGGTGGTGAGGAGAGATCGAGCGCCGCCAGCGCTCACGCCGCGGAGCGCGCGTCAGGCGGCCGCGTCTTCGGAGCCGCTGGCGCGGCCGAGCATCGCCTCGACGAACTCGTCGGGCTCGAACTCGCGGAGGTCTTCCGCGCGTTCGCCGATGCCGACGTACCGGACGGGCAGCCCGTGCTCGGCGCAGATGCCGAGGATGACGCCGCCCTTGGCGGTGCCGTCGAGCTTCGTCAGCACGATGCCGGTGATGGGCAGCGCCTCCTTGAAGAGCGCGGCCTGCTGCATGGCGTTCTGGCCGTTCGTCGCGTCGAGCACGAGCAGCGTCTCGTGAGGCGCACCCTCGAGCGCCTTGTTCATGGTGCGCGCGACCCTGGACAGCTCCTCCATGAGGTTCGTCTTCGTGTGCAGCCTGCCGGCCGTGTCGGCGAGCACCACGTCGGCGCCGGTGTCCTTCGCCTTCTGGATCGCGTCGAAGATCACCGCGCCGGGGTTCGCGCCGTCCTTGCCGCGCACGACCTCGCAGCCGACGCGCTTGCCCCAGACGTTGAGCTGCTGCACCGCCGCCGCCCGGAACGTGTCGCCCGCCGCGAGCACCACCGTCCGGCCCTCGGCCTTGAGCTGCGTCGCGAGCTTGCCGATCGTGGTCGTCTTTCCCACGCCGTTCACTCCGACCACCATCACCACGGTGGGCTGCGCCTTCAGCGGCAGCCCGCCGCCGGCGCCGACGCGCAGGATCCGCTTCGCGTGCTCGCGCAGCGCGTCCCAGACCTTGTCGGTGTCTGCGAGCTCGTTCCTGCTGAGCGCCGACCGGATCTCGTCGAGGAGGAGCTCTGTCGTCTTCACGCCGACGTCCGAGGTGAGCAGCACCTCTTCGATCTGCTCGACGACGTTGGGATCGATCTCCTTCTTGCCGGCGAACAGCGCCTTCAGCCGGCCGAAGAACCCCTCGCTCTCCCGCACCTTCGTGAGGCCTTTGCGGAGCCCCTCGATGTCTCGCTTGCGCGCGGCCGGAGGCGCGGTCTCCCGCGCTGGCCTGGCGGCCGGCTTGACGGCTGGCGCCTCGATCGCGGGCGCGATGGGCGCCTCCGCGACCGTGGGCTCGGGCGCCGCCGGCGCGATGGCGGGCGGCGGCGCGACGGGCGCCTCGACAGGGGCGGGCGCCCCCGCGGGCGGCTCCTCCTGCGGCGCGGGCTCCTTCGCCTTCGGAGGAGCTTCCTCCGCCGGAGGCTTCTTCGGGGCACGCGGCTTCTCGGTCGGCTTGTCCGCCGGCTTCTCGGAGGGCTGCTTCGCCTTCTCCTGGAGCTTCTTCGGTTCGGGGGGCGCTGCGATCTCCGGTGGCGGCGCCTTCTTCGTGACGAAGTAGACGATCGCCGCCACCACGACGAGGCCGACGATAATTAGGGCGATTTCCACGTTGGCGTTCTCCGGCGAGGGAGCCGACTATATGGGACGCACCCCATACGTCAACGTGCGGTCGCGCGGGGGCGCGATCCGACCAGCGAAACGGCAGATCGGCGCGGCGACGGGGCCGGCGCTCCGCAGGCCCCGTGCGCCTGGCTCACGGGGCCTGCGGCGAGGCGCCCGGCTTGGGCTCCGACGCCCCGAGGTCCTGCTCGATCCGCTCGTCCACGGGATCGGGACCGAAGGCGGCGTGCTCGATCCGACTCGCCCAGAGCTCGACCTCGCGCTGCTGAACCCTGCTCGCCACCCGGCGCACGTGCCCGGGCGTCGGCTCCGGCGGCCCCTCGAAGGGCGCCCCCTGGCGCCGCGCCCAGCGGACGAGGCGATCGAGGACGGCGCGGCGCCGCGTGACCAGCGCGATGCCCAGCTTGCTCGGCGACGGGAGCGCCTGCTCGTGGCTGCTGTGCATCGGCGCGCGGACCACGAGCCTCGCGTCGCTCCGGTACGGCGCCTCGATCGAGAACTCGCCGACGTCGTCGGTCAGCGCGCGGGCGATGACGCCGCTGCCATCGAAGGCAGGGACGACGATCTCGAGCTCGGCGCGCGCGATGGGCGTCCCGTCATGCGCGTCGGCGACGGCGCCTCGCCAGCCGGTCGCGCCCTCGAGCGGTCCCATGACGCGCACGCCGGCGCGGCCGGGCGGCGCGACGGGCCGCTCGTCGCCCGCGCGCGTCGTTGCGGCGCGCTTCGGCGCCCGCCGCCAGCCGCCGAGCACCCAGCCCGCGATGGCGAGGACGGCGGCGCCGAGCGCGATCTGCCGCCACGCCCCGGGGCCCGCGACGGGCACGTCGATCGCGAGCTCCGCGCCGGGGATCCACCAGGGCGAGGCGGGCACGTAGCGGAGCGAGATCGGGACCGTCCCCGCTCGCTCGGCGGTGAACGCGGCGATCACCCGCGCCTTGCCGCCGGCCACGGTGGCCGCCCCGACGGGCTCGCCCGCGCGCAGCGCCTCGACCACGCCGCCCTCGACCGGGCCGCGGGACGAGCGAACCTCGACGTCGATCGGCACGCCGTCCTCCGCGCGCGCCGGCTCGACAGGATGCGACAGAGCAAGCGTGACCTGCGCGTACCGGACGACGCTCTGGCTGACGCTCGCCTTCGCGAGCGTGTCGGTTCCATCGAAGCGCGCGCGCAGCACGCCCTGGCCGGCGCCGTCGAGCCGCTCGGTCGGGAGCTCGAAGCGCGCGCGGCCGTCGCCGCCGGTCGGAGCCTCCGCGAGCCGCGCGCCGCGCTCGTCCTCGAGCACGACCGGGAGGCGCTCGCGCTCGAACGGCGCGCCGCTCCCGACGCCGCGCGCGCCGCTGCGATCGAGCCGGAGCGCCACGGTGACGTTCACCGTCGGGCGATCGAGATCGACCGCGTCGACCGGCGGATCGAACCGGAGGATCACCGGCGCGAGCGGGGCCGCGTGCGCCTCGATCGGGATCTTCGCCTCGACCGCGTCGTAGAGCTTTCCCCCTGCGAACCGGATGCGCAGCGTCGCGCCCGCGAGCGGCGCGCGCCCGCGGAGGCAGAACCCGCCGCGCTCGTCTGTCGCGATCACGTAGCCGCCTTGCGAGGGGCGGGGCTCGCGGGCGCGCGCCCCGCCGTCGGCCGCGCACCCGAAGGCCGCCGGCAGGACCGCGGGGGCGCCGGCGCTCGTGAGAGCATCGATGGAGAGCGGCGCCTCCGCGATCGCGCTCCGCGCGTCGTCGACCACGCTTCCGCGCACGACGAACGCGTCGGGCTCGGTCCAGGCGACCGCCTCGATCTGCGCGCTTCCGCGCACATGGATGCGGAGCGGCGCACCTTGCGTCTGCGCGTGCGCCGCGGGCGCCGCCGCGAGCGCCGTGGCCGCGAGGAGCGCCCACGGCAGGCATCGTCTCAGTCCGCGCATCTCCCGAAGGCCTCCGGCGAGCTCCTCGTCATGATCGCGCATTATCGGTCACGCCGACGCGGTACGGGCAAGGGGAAGCCGATCCGAAGCCGTGCCGAGCTCGCGCTCGCCCGGCGCGCGTGGCGCGAGCGAGCGAGCAAGCGGCGAGTGCGGACGTAAGCGGACGTGAGCGGACGTGCACGCGAGCTCGCGGCAGCGCGTCGGGTCGATGGCGGCAGCGGTGGGTAGATAAGCGGATGGTGAAGCCGTGTTCGCCGTGAGCCCAACATGGTTCACGCGTTGAAGCGCCGCGGGCAGGCCGCGTCAAACCGTCCAGTCTGGTCGCAGCGAGGAGCGAGCGAATGCAAGGCAAAAGTGCGAGCGTGTGCGCACCAAATTTCGGGCGTAGACCCGCTGATCCGATCGCCACGGCGGCGATGCGCTCGTGTATCGTCGGACGTGGAATGCGTCGGCCCTTTTCAGTGCTCGTGTTGCTGGTTGTGACGCTTGTACTCTCGCTGATACCCACGAGGCTCTACGCGGATCAGCGCACGAGCTACCTGGCCGACCAGCTCAGGACCAACGAGGACTATCGCGTCCGCACGCAGGCGGCGCTCGCGCTCGGCGCGTCGGGAGACGACGCCGCCACGAGGCCGCTCTGCGACGCGCTCACGGACGGCAACGCGTCCGTCAAGGTCGCGGCGGCCGCGGCGCTCGGCAAGCTCGGCAAGCCCGCGGGGCTCGCGTGCCTGGAGCGCGCCGAGGGCCGCGAGCAGACGCCGGCGGTCAAGTCGCAGATGCAGAAGTCGATCGCGGCGCTGTCCGCCGGCGGCGGGGGCGCGGGCGGCTCGGCGGCGCCGCCGCCTCCGGGCGCGGACACGAAGTACTACGTGGCCATCGAGATCACGAACAAGAGCGGCCGCCCGGAGTCCGAGATCGAGCCGCTCGTGCGCGCCGCGATACAGTCGAAGATCCTCGCGAAGGCCGGCTACGCGGTCGCCCCCAAGGGCGAGACGGTGGCGCAAGGCAAGAAGATTCTGAACGGCAAGAAGCTGAAGGGGTTCTATCTCCTCGCCACGGTCGAGCCCGCCGTGTACCAGGGCGGCAACCTCACCCAGGTGGTCCGCGTCAGCATGTGGACCTATCCGTCCAAGTCGCTCCAGGGTGAGTTCGCGCCGAAGCTCACGCAGAGCGGCACCCCGAAGAAAGACGTCCAGAGCGAGAACATCCTGATGAAGATGTGCGTCGAGAACGCGGTCGAGACCTTCCACAAGGTCGTCGCCTCGCTGTGACGCACCTTCGCTGCTCGAACTTGGCTTCTCCAGTGCCTCACGACCCTTGTCATCTCCAGCCAGCTCCGAGGATCCCATGAGCGACGCTTCCAGCACGGCCCCGCAGACCTCCGCGCCGGAGGTCAGAGCGCGCTACCAGCGGAGCGCGCGGAACTACCTGATCGACCAGAACTTTCAGCTGAAATACACGGGGTTCCTCGTGGGGATCAGCCTTGCGCTCTCCGTGGCGCTCGGGATCCTCCTCTGGAACGCGAGCTCGAAGATCATCGAGCAGAGCCGCAGCGCCGTGCAGCAGGGACAAGAGACGGTCCGTCAGGGTCAGGAGACCGTCAAGCGCGGCCAGGAGGTGCTCGTCCAGAGCCGTCGGGTCAGCGAGGTCGTCGCGATGAACATCGCGAAGGAGTACAAGGACGACCCCGAGCTCGCGAAGACGTTCGGCGAGGCGGCGCAGCGCGACGAGAGCAAGCTCAAGGACGAGCAGTCGCGGCTCGAGCGCGACGCGGCCACGCTGCAGCAGCGGGCGGAGGCGCTCGAGCGGCAGGCCGCCGACGTCGCGAACAACCAGCAGATGCTGCTCCGCCTCATCGTCGCGCTCCTGTCGTTGCTCGTCCTCGGCGTCGGCATCGCGGGCATCGTCTTCACGCACAAGATCGCCGGGCCGATCTTCAAGATGAAGCGGCTGCTCCGTCAGGTCGGCGAGGGCAAGCTGATCGTGCGCGAGAAGCTCCGGAAGGGCGACGAGCTCCAGCACTTCTTCGAGGCGTTCGAGAAGATGGTCGAGGACCTGAGGGCGCGCCAGCAGGGCAAGATCGCCAAGATGGATGCGATCCTCGAGAAGCTCGAGGCGGGGGCGCACGCCCAGAAGGGGACGATGGAGATCGATCCCGAGGGGCTCTCCCAGCTGAAGCGACTCCGCAGCGAGATGCAGGAGCAGCTCGACGCGTGAACGCGCCCGCGCGCGGCCGATCGACGTACGCGCTGTTCGAATCCAGCCCGAAATCAAGCCAAAAATAGGAGGAGTTCAGGCCACGCTAGAATGCGGCCTTGACGATCTCGACCGTCGCTTCTCCGCTCGGGAGGAACGTCACGGACGCGGCGTCGAAGCGCATCCGCTCCACGCCCCTCACGCGCGAGAACGTGGCGCGCCAGAGCCGCTCGCCCGCTCGCCGCACGCGGGCGCGCTTGCGCGCGTCGATGCTGTCGAGGGCGCGGACGTACGAGCCGGCGCCGCGCGTTCGCACCTCGATGATCACGATGACGGGGCCGTCGCGCGCGATCACGTCGATCTCCAGCCGCCCGACCCGCGCGTTGCGCGCGACGATCTCCACGCCCTGCGCGGCGAGGTGAGCGACGACCGCGTCCTCCGCGCGCGCGCCGAGCGCTCGCCGCGCGTCGGCCGCCGGAGCGCCAGCGGGCCCCATCGCGGTCCGGCTCGTCGCCGAAGCCGCCGGTGCGCTGCGCGTGGCGGCGCGCCCGGGCGGCCGGCCGTCGTGTGAACTCGAATCGTCGATGGGAGGGAGGGAGAGGGAGGTGCCGGCCAGATCGGCCGTCGTCGGGCGAGGGCTTCGCGAACCGCGACGGCCGGTCACCCGACGCCTAGAAGCCTTCGCACTGGTCCGAGTTGGCGCGGCCCTGCACGTCGCCGCAGGCCCCCTCGTTCTCGAACCCCGTGTTCTGCTTGATGCAGTACTTGCCGGTGATGTTCGGGTCCCCGAGGCCGACGTTCGGCCGGATCTCCGAGCAGGTGAAGCCCTGCGGGCACTCGCAGAAGTTGAAGTTCGGGTCGTCCGGCTCGCCGTCGGCCACGCCGCACCGGCACGAGCAGTACACCGCCTGCTGCGCGTTCCGGTTCGAGTTGGCGGCGCATTGGCCGCACACGGGCGACGCGACCTGGTCGTCGGTCCCCGGCACGCAGCAGGCTTTGCCCTCGTTCTCTGCCGCCGACTTCGTCGGGTCCTGGCAGCCGGTGAAGCCGTCGCGGCAGAGGTAGAGCTTGCAGACGCCCTCCTCGCACTTCCAGCCGCTGCCGGGGCAGTCCGCGTCGGCGCCGCAGCGACAGAAGGCGCCCGCTGCGTCGCACACGCCGCTGAGGCACTGGCTCGCGCCGCCGTCCGGCCTCGACGGTTCGCAGTCGGGCGCGTATGTCCCCGACTCCACGCAGCTGGTGCACCCGCCCTGCCCGGGGATACACGTCGCGGGCGCCTCCTGGCCGAGCGGGCAGCTCACGCGCCCCTGGAAGTGGTTCACCAGGCAGATCCGCGTCTGGCACTGGAAGGATCGCGATTCGATGTTCTCTTCCGTCACCTTGAAGCCAGCGAACTGCGAATCGTACTCGTCTTCAGGCAGACACGGGTCGCCGACGCCGCCGCTCTCGCACGCGGAGGGCAGGCTCGCCATTGCGACGACGCTGAGCAGGCCGAGCAGGCCGGACAGAATGGAACGGGTCATCAGAACGTGCTCCTTCGGCGGCGGTGCGCGCCACCGCTTCTGCAGAGGCGCGCGGACGGGAGGCAAGAAAACGCTCAAGTCGAGGTGCTCAAAGGCACAACGTCAGCGGTTGGACCCTAGACGAAGCGCGCCTCGAGCGTCAACAGCCGGATGGGGCGCGCCCGTCCACGTCGCCGAGGTGGGCGGGCGCCGCCGGTGCGAGGCGTTCGACCCTGCGCGTTCTCGTCCCTTGGCGTCCCTTGGCAGCGGACGGTCACGCTGCCGCCTGGGCGGCAACAGTGCGGCGACGGCGCGACGAACGCACTTAAGGAAGCGAGCGCGCCTCCGTTCGATAATTCCACCGTCGACTCCTACGCAGTGCGCAACCCCAAGGTCGACCCGGCGCCCGGTGTCTCAGGACGGGAATGCAAGAGGGGCCCCTTGCCCGGCATCGCTTGACAAGCTGCGCGCCACAATCCTACCATCCCCCGCCACACGCAAGTATCCGTTGATTCTCATTGAACTTTTTGGTTCCTGACCGAGCTGCCTCGGGGGTCTACGGCGCGCGTTCTCCGTGTGTGGAGCCGCGAACGGGGCGAAGGGGCCACGATCTTTACGTCGCCGAAAGCGAGGAACGACGATGCGGAACCGGGTGGCGAGTATCTGCCTTGTAGCTTCTGCCCTGTTGCTATCCCCCGCCGTGGGGCATGCGCAGCCCGGCAAAGGTAAGCCCGTCGCGGCTGAAAAGGCGGACGCCAAGGGCGACAAGAAGCCCAGCAAAGAGGTCAGCGCCGACGAGGATGCGGGCCCCGTGACCGCGGGCCAGATGACGGAGGAGGCGGCGCAGGGCAAGCGGCTCTTCGACAGCGAGCGGTGGAGCGACGCCGCGCGGCAGCTGAAGCGCGTCGTCGACGGCGACACCGGCGATGACGATGGCAACAAGCAGATCGCCCAGTACCACCTCGCGATCGCGCTCTACCGCCTGCAGTTCTACCAGGCGAGCTACGCGATCTTCTCGCAGATCGCCGACAAGCCGAACCACCTCAAGTTCAACGAGACGCTGCTCTGGCTGTCCAAGCTCGCGACGCAGCTCCCGGAGCCGGCGGACATCATCGAGCGCGTCGGCAAGTACAAGACCGAGCAGGTCGCGCGGTTCAACAACCCCCAGCAGCGCGACCTCTACTGGCAGCTCAACTACCTGCTCGGCCGCTACAAGTACCGGAACCGGAACTACGAGGAGGCCATCAGCCTCTTCGCCAAGGTCGACCCGAACAGCAAGTACTACGTCCAGGCCCAGTTCTTCAGCGGCATCTCGTACGTGCAGCTGCGCAAGTCGGTGCCGGCTGTCAAGTCGTTCCAGCGCATCGTCCAGGCGATCGACGAGGGCGTCGAGGGCCTCGAGGACGAGGCGCGCATGCGCGACCTCGCGTTCCTCTCGATGGCGCGCACCTACTACTCGGCCTCCGTCCGCCTCGACGACAACAACGTTCCGACGATCGACGCCGCGAAGCTCTCGGCCGCCGTCAAGTACTGGAACCGCGTCGACGTCGCGAGCGAGTACTGGCTGGACAGCCTCTTCGAGCAGTCCTGGGCGTACTTCATGGCCGGGCTGTACCCGCAGGCGCTCGGCAACATCCACACGATCGAGTCGCCCTACTTCCCGAACTCGTTCTATCCCGAGGCCGACATCCTGAAGGCCGTCGTCTCGTTCACGATCTGCCAGTACGGCGACGCGACCACGATCGTCGCGAAGATGAAGAAGAAGTACGAGCCGATCAAGAAGGACCTCGAGTCGATCCTGGCGCGGTACCAGGGGGAGGGGAACGAGGAGCGCTTCTTCCAGTTCCTGAAGGACGTGGGCGCCGGCAAGGGCGACATCCCGCCGAGGGTCCGGCCGATCGTCGAGAACGCGCTCTCCGACCGCCAGCTCCGCCGCAACATGGAGTACGTGCGCATCCTCGATGAGGAGGCCGACCGGTTCAAGAAGGCGCCCGCCAACTTCCGCAACTCTCCGGTCGGCAGCGACGTGACCGACGCGCTCGAGTTCGCGAGGAGCCTCGCGATCCGGAACGCCGGCACGCTCGGCCGGGAGCGCTACCAGCGCAACCTCGACGAGCTCAACGAGCACCTCCGCGACTCGTCGAAGATCCTCATCGACATCACCGCGGCCGAGAGGAACAAGCTCGATCAGCAGGTCGTCAGCGGCCAGCTGTCGAAGGAGGACGCGCTCACGTACGGCGTCGTCAAGCCCGACGACGAGCACGTGCTCTGGCCGTTCGACGGCGAGTACTGGCGCGACGAGCTCGGCTTCTACCGGCAGGTCGTGACGTCGAAGTGCAGCAAGTGAGCGATTTCATCATGGTTGGCCCCGCGGCCGGCGGTCGCGGGGCAGGCAGCGCTTCCTCACGGGGGTCCGTGGCGGAGGGACGGAGATGGAGATGAAGCAGTCGAAGTTCGGTGTACTGCATGCGCTCCGCGCGGCGGCGGGTACGTTGGCCGTGGCGGCGTGCGCGGTCACAACGAGCCCCGCGTCGGCGGCCGACGCGTGCATCACGCAGCCGGCGAAGGATGCGATCGCCGCCTGTCCGGGCGGCAAGCTCCAGGTGTCGGCGGGCAAGAAGCCGCAGGTCAGCTTCAAGTCAGCCCCGCAGGGGATCCAGCTGAAGAAGCGCGAGGATTTGACGAAGCCGGCCAATCCGACCGCTTCACAGGCCTCGGCGCAGCGCGACGAGCGGCGCAATCGCCTCGCCCCGAAGGTGAGGAGCCTGCTCGTGACGGAGATCCAGGGGCTCGAGGGCCTGTACTCCTCGACACCCAAGAACGCGCCGGACCGGCCGAAGCTGATGCGGCGCCTCGCCGAGGGCTACGTCGAGCTCGAGTCGGCGGCGTTCCGTGACAAGACCGAGGGGCAGATCAAGGCGGACGAGGCCAAGCGAAAGAACCCGAAGGCCGTCGCCGGGCTCAAGGCAGAGATCGGCAAGGCCGACAAGATCCTCGTCCTCGCGCGTAAGCAGGCGATCAAGTACTACACGGACCTGAAGACCCAGTATCCGAAGTACTGCCAGAGCACCAACGCGGCCGACCCCGCGAAGAGCACGGGCTGCACGGACGAGGTCCTCTACTACCTCGCCTATGAGTACGAGCAGGCCCAGCAGCTCGAGGACGCTCGCAAGGTCTACTTCGAGCTCATCAAGAACTGGCCGAACTCGAAGTACATCCCGAACGCGTACCTCGCCTTCGGTGAGCTCTTCTTCAACGAGGCGCAGGGCGACCCGTCCAAGTGGGACCTGGCGGAGCAGTCGTACGTCAAGGTCACCCAGTACCCGCCGCCCGAGAACAAGGTCTGGGGCTACGCCCACTACAAGCTCGGGTACGTCTACTGGAACAAGGGCGACTTCGCCCGCGCCATCAGCGAGTTCAAGAAGACGATCGAGTACGGGCAGCAGTTCCAGCAGATGCCGAACGCGGCGCAGCTCGCGGTCTCGGCGCGGCGCGACATCATCCCCGTCTACGCGCTCGCGGGCGACCCGCGCAAGTCGCACGACTTCCTCCGTCCGCTCAGCGGCGACGCGAGCGGCAGCTCCGAGAAGACGTTCAAGATGATGGACGACCTCGGGCAGAACTACCTCGACACCGGTCACTACAAGGAGGGCATCGAGCTCTACACCGACCTGATGACCCGCGATCGGGGCCCGAGGTACTGCGTCTACCAGGGGCACATCGCGGAGGCGACGCTCGCCATGAAGTCTGGCAACAAGGACCAGATCATGGGCGAGCTCGGGCGCCAGCTCGACGTCCACAACAAGTTCCAGGGCGAGGGGCACCCGGCGGACGCCAAGCTGAAGTGCTCGAACATCACCGCTGGTCTGCTGACCGAGACGGCGATGGCCTGGCACCTGGAGGCGGTGGGCTCGGGCGGCGTGCGCGGCACCGGCGACAAGAAGACGATGCAGCTCGCCGCGCAGCTCTACGACAAGGTCGTCAACAACTTCAAGCAGGAGCAGTTCGCCAAGTTCGAGTTCCCCCGCATCCTGAAGGAGGACTGGCCGAACATCTTCAAGATCAAGTACGCGATGGCCGACCTTCTGTACTTCCAGAAGGACTGGGCCAAGTGCGGTCCCGCGTTCGACTCGGTCGTGGCCGAGGATCCGAACGGCCCGCAGGCCGCTGAGGCCGCGTACGCCTCGGTGCTCTGCTACCAGAACATCTACACCGAGACCCACAAGGACGGCTCCGACAAGAAGGGGTCCGGCAACCTCCCCGACGGGGGGACGGGCAAGAAGGGCGACAAGAAGGCGGAGAAGGCGAAGTTCCAGCCGAAGGACTTCAGTGACAGCCAGAAGGGCATGATCACCGCCTTCAACCGGTACGTCTGCTACATCAAGCCTGCGGCGAACGACAAGGAAGCCCAGGAGCAGTACGTCGAGGTGAAGTACGCGCGCGGCCGCACGTACTTCGAGGCGCAGCACTGGGAGGAGGCCGCGCTCGCGTTCCGCGACGTGGCGCTGAACCATGCCGACAAGGAGGTCGGCATCTACGCGTCTCAGCTCTACCTCGAGTCGCTCAACGTCCTCGGCGCGAACATGGATCCGCCGCGTCCGTCTTGTTACGACGACATGGCCGCGGACGTGCCCAAGTTCATCGATCTCTACTGCAAGGGCGGCAAGGAGAAGGAGAACGCCGAGCAGTGCGGCATCCTGATCCGCATCCAGCGCGACATCGAGCGCCTGCGCGCGCAGAAGCTCGTCGAGGCTGCTGACGCGGCCGGTGGCGTCGAGGCCCTCAAGAACTATGAGAAGGCCGCCGTCGCCTACATGGACATGTGGAAGAAGTACGGCGAGGCCGCTTGCGAGGCGAAGCAGCCCGCGTGCGAGAAGAGCGAAGAGGTCCTCTACAACGCCGCGAAGGCGTTCCAGGCCGCCCGCCTCATCGCCAAGTCGATCTCGGCCCGCAAGATCCTGCTCGACCCGCGGTACAACCTCCACAACACCGAGCTGGCGAAGACGTCGATCTACGAGATCGGCGGCAACTACCAGGCGATCGCGGTCTACGACGAGGCGGCGAACTGGTACGAGCGCTACGCCCGCGAGAACCCGAAGGGGGAGAAGGCCGCCGAGGCGCTCCAGGACGCGGTCGTGCTGCGGCTCGGCCTCGGTCAGGAGGACCAGGCGATCAAGGACGCCGACCTCTTCAACAAGAACTACGGCAAGGCGAAGCCGGCGCAGACGGCGCAGATCGCGTTCGCGATCGGCGCGCACTACATCGATCGCGAGGACTGGGATCAGGCGCGCCGGCGGCTGTCGACGGCGATGCCGCAGATCGATCGCAACGCGACGTTCGACGTCCAGGTGCAGGCGCACGCGATGTACGCGCGCGTCCTGCTGCAGACGAAGAGCGTGACCCCGGCGAACGGCGAGTACAACAAGGTCCGCGGCTACTGGAAGGACCCCGCGGCCGCGCTCAAGAAGCTCGACGCGATCGGCGGCGAGGAGCCGGAGAAGCTGCGCCGGCTCGGCAAGGTGCTGACCGCGGTCGGCGAGGCCTACTTCCACTTCGCCGAGCAGAAGCGGAAGGACGTCGATAAGATCAAGTTCCCCGAGTACAAGGGCTCCGGGAACCGCGAGGACGTCCTCAAGCACATCAACACCAAGGTCGCCGACTGGGTGAAGAAGAAGCGCCCGGCGATCGAGGCGGCCGACGTCGAGTACCAGAAGATCCTCAAGCTGGAGCCGACGCCTCCGCCGAAGTGGGTCATCGCGGCCGGCGCGCGCGTCGGTCAGATGTGGGGCAAGTTCGTCGCCGAGTTCCGCGCCGCGCCCATCCCGAAGGAATGGAAGGGGCACGGCGTGGTCCCGGGCACCGACGTCTCGTACGACGAGATCCGGGGTGAGTACTACTCGCGCCTCGACGAGGCGAGCGAGCCTCAGAAGCAGATGGCGAAGGGCGCGTTCAAGACCTGCCTCGACCTGTCCGTGAAGTACCAGTACTTCGACGACTACTCGCGTACCTGCGAGGTGTGGCTGTCGAAGAACTACGGCGCCGAGTACCACCTCATCGACGAATTCCGTGGCTCGCCGTCGCGGGTCAACTCCGGCATGAGCGAACGCCCTGCGCCGCTGAACCTCGACGGGACCCCCTTCCGAGAAGCGCTGACCGCAACCGACAAGCCGGCTGCGAGCAAGGACAAGGAAGAGGGCGAGGACAAGAAGGCGGGCGAGGACAAGAAGGCGGCGCCGGCGGGTGGCGCGTCCAAGGAAGGCTCGGCGCTCGATCGGGCCACGACCCGACCCAGGAAGTGATGGAGCGAAACATGAGAAGCATCACCTCATTGGCAGCGGTTGCGGTGCTCCTTCTGGCCGCGACGGGTTGTGGCGGCGGCACCACCGGCGGCACGGCTCACGGGGCGAAGGACCCGACGACGGGCAAGACGATCACGGACAGCAAGGGTCAGGCCGTGTCGGTCGAGGCGGCCAACAAGTTCAAGACGGCCATGGATACCATGGTCCAGCACGACAAGGCTGGGGACTGGTCCGAGGCGACTTGCAGCTCGACGGCCCAGCTGTTCCTGGACGCGGCGGACGAGCAAGGGGACTCGACGTTCGCCGAGGCCATCTACAACGCGGGGCTCGCGTACCAGCGTTGCAAGAAGGACTCGGAGGCGAAGAAGCACTTCACGCAAGCGCTTCAGAGGAACCCGAAGTTCCACCCCGCGCGGGTCCAGGTGGCGCTCTACAACCTGGCGGAGTCGGGCGAGAGGAACCTCGACGCGGCGATCAGCGAGATGCGCCAGGCCGCCGTCGTCGATGCTCAGTACAAGAACGTCGAGGCGCTCGTGCACCTCGCGCTCCTGTACATGAAGCGCGGCAACCAGGTCGCGGACAACGATGGCCCCAACGACTTCCAGCGCGCGAAGAGGTACATCCAGAGCGCGCTGGCCGTCGATGACGCCTTCATGCCCGCGTTCAACCAGCTCGCGATCTACTACCTGGAGACGGCGAAGCAGAAGGCGGGCAGGAAGACGGGCAAGGCGGTCGCGACCAACGTCAGCAAGCAGAAGAAGGTCGACACCCAGGCGCTGGAGCTCGCGGCGCTTGTCTGCTCCCAGGCCATCCGCAAGAACCCCAACTACGCGCCGATCCACAACACCGCGGGGATGATCCAGGTCGAGCTCGCGAACCTGAACGGCGCCGTGCAGGAGTTCAACCTCGCGAGGAGGCTCGATCCGACCTTCTACGAGGCGCAGATGAACTACGCGGCGGTGAACCTCCAGTTCCGCGGGTTCCAGCAGGCGGACGAGGCGTACCGCGCGGCCCTGAAGATGCGTCCGAACGACTACGACGCTCATCTGGGCCTCGCGCTCGCCCTGCGCGGTCAGATCGACGACGCGAACTTCGACAGCATGGTGGCGTCCGCGAGCGCCGAGCTCGAAGCCGCGAAGAAGGTCGCCCCCGAGCGCGCCGAGACCTACTACAACGAGGCGATCCTGACCCAGGAGTACAAGGCGAAGTCGGGCGGCAAGGGGGCCGAGGGCGCCCTCATGTCGGCGAAGGGGCTGTTCGGTCAGTTCATCCAGAAGGCGGGCGCAAGCGCCGAGTTCGCCGACGCGGTGAAGCGGTCGAAGGAGCGTATGAGCGAGATCGACCAGATCATCGCCTTCAACAAGCAGACCGAGGCCGAGCGGAAGGCGGCCGAGGCCGACATGAAGACGAAGGAAGCCGAGCAGGAGGCAGCTGCCGGGAGCGAGGGCGAAGGGGGTGAAGGGGGCGAAGCGACGACCCCGGCCCCGGCTCCTGCCCAGTAGCGGAGCCTCGTCCGGCGCGCCGTGAGCGAGGGATACGGTAGTATTCCGGGCGAGCTCGACGGGCGGGTCGGACTACGTGGCGGTGCGACGGACAACGGCACCTGGAGCCCTCTTCTCTCGCTGCACGAAGCTGCATCAAGGAGAAGGGGGCTCGCTCTTTTCGTCTTCGTCGCCGCGTTCTGGGAACCTTGGGTCGAATCGGTTGTCGAGGCGTGTGTGGGTCGTGCTCTCCGACGCCTCGATAGCATGCGAAGCTGGTTGACCGGCCGCCGTCGAAGGCGGTACAATGGCACTGTAACCGCGTCGGAACATTGTGAGGAGGCTGGAATGAGAGGGTTGACCCGATTGGGTGCGGGAGTCGTGGCTGCCGTTCTTACGAGCGTGGTCGCCTCATCGGCGTTCGCGCAGGGAGCGGCTCCTGGCGGTGGGAAGAAGGACGAGGGGTACGGGTACGAGTTCTCGGACGACCCGCTGAACGCCGGCGGGTTCGGCCCCAACGACGCCACCATCCGCGTGCGGCCCGGCCCTGTCCGGACGACGCTGATCAGGCCCCGCACCTCGTTCGTTCCGGAAATGCTCAAGTCGGTCGAGAACCTCTGATGTGACGGGCAGGTTTGGCACCTGCCCTATCGATTTACCCCCCGGTGCTGGGGGCGTGCGCCGCGCGGCGCACAGGGAAGGCTGGCGGAGATGGAAGGCAAGCAAAGGGTCGCTCTCACATTTGCGCTCTACCAAAACGAGGCGCTTGTCCGCCGGGAGACGATCACCCAGGATATCGTCAAGGTAGGCAAGGACGCGAAGAGCCATCTGCGTGTCGATGACGAGCTTGCCTCGCGCATGCACGCGGTCATCGAGGTCGCCTCCCCGCAGGACATCACGCTCATCGATCTCGGCAACGAGCCGGGCACGATGGTGAACGGGGCGCGCGTCAACAAGTGCAAGATCAGCCCAGGCGATCAGCTCCAGATCGGCGGCACGAAGATCATGCTGGAGCGCGCGGAGCCGGTGGCGGTCGCCGCGGCCGCGGGCCCTGCGAAGCCGGTTCCCGCCAACCCGTTTGCGGCGGCGCCTGGTGGGAACCCGTTCGGCGCTGCGGCGCCCGGGAATCCGTTCGCGGCCGCGCCGCCTGGGAACCCGTTCGCCGCGGCCTCCGCGGGCGGCGCGGATGCGTTCTCCTACAACAACCCGTTCGCGCAGTCGGCGCCGGCCGTCGACGAGGTGCCCCCGGACGCGCCCGAGGGCTCCTACACGTACACGCTCGTGAAGAACGGGCCGGACGTGCCGAGCGACGAAACCGAGGTCCCGGCGGCCTCGGTCGAGGTCATGATTCTGTGGGATGCCGCGGTGCTCCACGTCGAGCACCTCACGCCGCCGCGCTCCTTCTACGTGGGTGAGGAGGCGGGGAAGAACTTCAAGTGCGACTACTTCATCCCCTCGGAGAAGCTCGGCACGACGCGGGCGCCCATCATCCTCGCGGATCGCTCTGGCTCGGTCTCCGTGGTGCTCCTGCCCCGCGCGACCGGGACCATCGAGATCCCGGGTAGGCCGAAGATGACGGTGCAGCAGGCGATCGATCAGGGCCTCACGCAGCCGTGTTCCGAGCTCTCTGGCGCCTACCAGATGGCGCTTCCGTCGGGCGGGAAGGCGAAGGTCGAGCTCGACGGCATCGTCTTCCAGGTGTCCGCCGTGAACGCAGGCAAGGTCGTGGCCGGCCACCTCCAGCTGGACACGCAGAGCCTGCTGTACACGGGCCTCTCGATGGCGGTTCACCTCGGGCTGCTCGCGGCGATGGCCTTCTTCATGCCGCCCCTCGGCGATACGGGCGAGGACGGGATCTCCGCTGACCAGCAGTTCCTCATCCAGCAGTACCTCGCGGCGGCCGCCGAGAAGGAGATGGAGGAGAAGGAGACCGAGCAGGTCGCCGACAACGCGGCGGACAACAAGGAGGGTGGCACCGGTACCCGCGCCAAGGGTGAAGAGGGTTCGATGGGTAACCCGAACACCAAGGCCACCGGCAACCGCTACGGCGTCCAGGGGCCCGCCGACAACCCGGATCCGCACATCGCCCGCCAGGCTGCGCTCCGCGACGCCGCGGAGTTCGGCATGATCGGGCTGCTGAACGCCGGCGCAGGCGGCGATCCGAACGCGCCGACCGCGCCGTGGGGACGCGACGATTCGCTCGGGAACGATCCGCTGAGCGCCCGCGGCAACATGTGGGGCGATCAGATCGGCGACTCGTTCGGCGCTGGCGGCCTCGGCCTCTCCGGCATCGGCGAGGGCGGTGGCGGGCGCGGCGAGGGCATCGGCCTCGGCTCGATCGGCACCATCGGGCACGGCGCTGGCACCGGCACCGGCCAGGGCTTCGGCTCCGGCCATGGCCGCCTCGGTGGGTCGCATCGCACCAAGCCGCCGCAGGTGCGCATGGGTGCGACCAGCGTGAGCGGCCGTCTGCCCCCCGAGGTCATCCAGCGTATCGTCCGCCAGAACTTCGGTCGATTCCGGCTCTGCTACGAGAACGGGCTCAGGAACAACCCGAATCTGCAGGGCCGTGTCGCGGTGCGCTTCGTCATCGGGCGCGACGGCGCGGTCTCCAACGTGGGTAACGGAGGTTCGGATCTGCCCGATAACGGCGTGGTTTCCTGCGTCGTTCGGGCGTTCTACGGCCTGTCGTTCCCGCAGCCCGAGGGCGGCATCGTCACCGTCGTCTACCCGATCATGCTCAGCCCCGGCGGCTGAGCCCGCCTCGCCGCTCGGTTCGAGCGAACGCCCCGCACGCGATGTGCGGGGCGTTTTCCATTTCAGCGCTGGCTGCGGCCGGCGCCGGGCGCGGCCGGCGGTCTGCGGCGAGCGCCGTGGGGTGGCCAGCTCGGCGTCCGCCGCGCGGGGGAGGGCGGGGGCGCCGCGTGGAGGCGCTGCAGCGAGGCGCATGCGCGGGGTCTGAAGCCCTGGACTTCCGCGGTTGCCTCCGCCTATTCTCGCGTCGCCGCGTGAGGTTCAACGCGCGCCACCTCGGGACGCTTGTGACGGTGCCACACGGAGCGGGGCAGCCCGTCTCCTAGATTGCTGACGGAGCGGCGCAGCCGACTCCGGGATTGGGGACGGAGCGGCGTAGCCGACTCCGGAACGCTGTGAAGGAGCGGCGCAGCCGACTCCGGGACGTTGAAGAGGGGCGACGCGACGCCCAGGTCACTCAGAGGCCGGCGATGCCGGGGCCATTCGAAAGGTGAGCGAGATGAAGCTTGGGGCATTCTTGATGGTTGGCCTGGTCGCGGCGAGCGCGGCAGGCCTGGGCTGCAGCCGCCATCGCCAGGAGGCCGTCATCCTGGCGAATCAGGCCGACAAGGAGGTCGCCGTCAACCCCGACGGTGCGGCCAACAAGTACGAGCAGGCGACCAAGCTCGACCCGAACAACCACCGCATCTTCTTCAAGCTGGCGATGGCACACAAGAAGTCGGAGTCCTGGGACAAGGTCGCATCGACGCTGGCTCGCGCCACGCAGATCGCCCCGAAGTTCGCCAACTACTGGTTCGAACGGGGGTGGGCGCTCGAGCAGCAAGCGAAGAAAAAGACGATCTCGTACGAAGAGGCCAAAGAGCCGTACCAGAAGTGTATCGAGAACGACCCCAACTTCGCGGATTGCTACTCCCAGCTCGGGAACGTCTACCTCTGGACGGACGACGAGCAGAAGTCGCTCGAGAACCTCACCAAGGCGATCGAGCACAATCCGAGCGAAATCCGCTACTACGCGGCGCTCGCCGACCTGTACACCCGTCTCGGGTACACGAAGGAGGCCGAGCAGGTGCTCAAGGAGGCGATGTCGTTCGCGAAGCCGGGGGACAAGTACCTCTTCGGCGTCCACAGCCTGCTCGCGTCGGTCTACCAGGATCGGGGGTCCACGGCGGAGATGGTGTCCGAGCTCGAGGCCGCCAAGGCGGTGGCGCCCACGGATGGTCCCGAGTCGGTACAGATTCTCTGGAGTCTCGGGAGCACCTACGCGACCCTGGATCCGCCGCGCAAGCAGGAGGCAATCCAGATGCTCAAGGGGTTCACCACGCGCGCCTGCAAGGGCTCGAAGGCGGCGAGCTTCAAGACCGAGTGCGAGACGGCGAACACGCTCGTCGCGCGGCTCGGCGGTCAGTAGCCGTGATGCCGCGCGCGGCACGGGGCACGTAAGCGTTTCAATTCGTTCGAAGGTCGGGGCCGAGGGTCGATAATCAATGGATCTTGCGCAGCGTCTCAATCATCTCGAGTCGGTTCATGACTGGCAAGGGCTCGTCGAGGAGCTCGAGAAGGGGATTGCGGCCGAAGGGGACGCGACCCGGAAGGCGGCATATCACCTGAAGCTCGGGCGGCTGCTCGAGGAGAAGTTCCTTCAGGCCGTCAAGGCGCTGAAGCACTTCCAGGACGCCTACAAGCTGAATCCAGCGCTGCTAGAGGCGCTGGAGTCGGCTCGTTCCATCTACTGGGACCTCGGCAAGACCAACATGGTCCAGAAGCTCCTGGAGCTCGAGCTGAGGAACGCCCCCGAGGGGACCGCGGCCGCCGAGCTCCGCGTGGAGCTCGGCGACGTGCTCTGCGACGCGGGCGATTTCGAGCGCGCGACGGAGATGTACGCGAAAGGCCTCGCCGCGTCCGGCGGGACGAGCGAGGAGGCGCGGGCCTGCCTCTTCGACATGCAGGTCGATCAGTCATCGTGGTCGGCGCGCATGGCGGAGCTGGTGGATGCGGCCGACGCCGCCGCGAGCACCGACGAGCGCAAGCGGCTGCTGCTCCGCGCGGCGCGCCTCGCGAAGCGCTTCGATCGCGGTCAGCTCGAGGACCTGCTCCGGAGGGCGTACGAGACGGCGCCTTCCGACAAGCAGGCCGCGGCGATGTTCGAGGGGCTCCTCGTCGAGGCGGAGCGGCCGCAGGCGATCGTGGAGACGCAGCGCCGGATCCTCGACGCGCGCGCCGGCGTGGCGCGCGGAGAGGCGGCGTTCAAGTTCGGCGTCCGCTGGGCCACGCGGCACCAGAACGTCGAGATCGGGTCGAAGCTCCTCGAGGAATCGCTCCGGTTCGATCCATCGAACGAGGCTGCGTTCGCCTACCTGCGCGAGCTGTGGGGGACGAAGGAGGGCAACTGGGAGCGCGTCGCGTCGCTGGCGGAGAGCGCTGCCAACCAGAACGGCAGCTCCCCGTACATGATCGCGCAGGCGGGCGGCGTCGCCTGGCGCCAGCTCGGCAACCTCATCCGGGCCAGGAGCTGGTTCGAGAGGCTCGCGGCGGTTGCCCCGACGCACCCGAGCGTGAGCGCGTTCGAAGCGCAGATCGGCGAGCGCCTCGCGGCCGCTCCTGTCGCGCCGTCCGCGCCTCCGCCGGCTGCCGCCGCGCCTGCGCCCGTTGTCGTCGCACCCGCGCCCGCGCCCGTCGCCGCCGCGCCCGTTGTCGTCGCGCCCGCGCCCGTTGTCGTCGCGCCGGTCGCGCCTGCGGACGCCACGCCGCTTCCCGCGAGCGCGCCTGCGCCCGTCAGCGCGCAGGCCCCGCTCAGCACGCCGGCCCCGGTGAGCGCGCCGGCCCCGCTCAGTACGCCGGCCCCGGTGAGCGCGCCGGCCCCGGTGAGCGGCAGGGCGAGCGCGCCCGCGAGCGCCCCTGTGGACGCCTCGTCCGTGGACGAGCGCGACGCGAGGTCCTCGGTGGCCGACATCGAGCCGCCGCCTCCTGCGCGGGCTCCCGCCGAGAGCAGGCCTGCGGACTCGGAGGTCGGCCGGCGGCCGACAGCGCCGCCTCCTCCCGGGGCGGAGACCGCGGGCCGCGTCGAGGAGCTCAAGGCCAAGGCCCAGAAGCAGGAGCAGGCCAAGCGGTACAACGAATACGTCAAGACGCTGATCGAGATCGCCGAGGCGGTCTCGGATCCTGCCGAGAAGATCGACAACTACGCGAAGGCGGCGGAGCTCTACTCGGGCAAGTTCTCGAACGCGGCCGAGGCGGTGAAGTGCTACGAGTCGATCCTCGCGATCGACGGCGAGCACGCGCAGGCGATCGACTTCCTCCGCCAGAGCTACGAGAAGCGGCGCGACTGGGAGAAGCTCATCGGGCTGCTCCGCCGCGAGGCCGCGGCGCTCCCGGAGGGCGGCGATCGCGCCGCGAAGTACCTCGAGATCGCGAAGCTCGCGTCGGAGCGGGTGAAGAAGGTCGACTTCTGCATCGAGCTCTGGGACGAGGTCCTCGCGAACGACCCGGAGAACCCCGAGGCGCTGAACGCGCTGGCCGGGCTCTACGAGAAGAACAAGGACTACCAGGCGTTCGCGAGGGTGCTGCAGAAGCAGGTCGACACGACCTTCGACAGCACCCAGAAGCTCGCGCTCCTCAGCAAGCTCGCGCAGCTCTACGGCGAGCGCCTCAAGGACGACGAGGCGGCCGTCAAGGCCTGGCAAGAGGTGATCGCGCTGAACCCCCAGGACCGCAAGGCCCAGGAGGCGCTCAAGAAGGCGTACCTGCAGCTGCAGCGCTGGGACGACCTCGAGGTGTTCTACGCCGAGAGCGGCAAGTGGGACGAGTTCATCCGCGTCCTCGAGTCGCAGGAGGCCAAGGAGACCGACGACGCGGCCAAGATCAGCCTGCTGGTCAAGATCGCCGAGCTCTGGATGGTCCAGAAGCAGAAGGCGGATCGCGCGGCGCGCGCCTACGAGAAGGTGCTCTCGATCGACGGCTCGCACCTCGCCGCGGCCGAGGCGCTCATCCCGATCTACACGCAGGCGAACAACCCGAAGGGGCTCGCCGGCGCCATCGAGGTGAAGCTCTCGCACGACCAGGACGACGTCTCCCGGCTCGACCTCTACCGGCAGGTCGCGGCGCTCTACGAGACGCGCCTCAAGGAGCCGCAGCGGGCGTTCGAGCGTTACCTCTCGGCCTTCCAGATCGCCCCGCAGGACGAGCAGTGCATCGATGACGTCGAGCGCGCCGCGCGCTCGACGGAGGGGTGGGACGCCCTGATCCAGGCCTACTCGTCGGCGATCTCGCGCGCCGAGAGCGAGGGGGACATCGCGCTCGGGGTCGATCTCCGGCTCCGGCTCGGGCGGGTGCTGCTCGATGAGGTGAAGCGCATCGACGAGGCGCTCTCGCAGTTCCGCGCCGTGTACGAGGCGGACGGCGAGAACCAGGCCGCGATCGGCGCGCTGGAGCGGCTCTACCGCGAGACGGGCCGGTTCGGCGAGCTGCTCGGCATCTACGAGAAGAAGCTCGGCATCGTCACCGAGCCGGAGGAGCGCAAGCAGATCCTCTATGCGATCGCGGAGCTCTACGAAGGGGAGCTGCGCGACGCGGCGCAGGCGATCGGGACGTACCGCCAGGTGCTCGACGACGAGCCGACGGACCCGCAGGCGCTCGCGGCGCTCGACAAGCTCTACCGCGAGCAGCAGGACTGGGAGTCCTACGTCGACGTGCTCCGCAAGCGGATCGACTCTCCGCTCGACGAGCAGGCGCTCATCGACCTCAAGTTCCGGCTCGGGAGCACCCTCGAGAAGCACCTGAACGATGCGGCCGGAGCGCTCGAGAACTACAAGGAAATCCTGATCCTCGATCCGGGCAACGACGCGGCGCGCCTCGCGCTCGAGGCGCTGCTCTCGAACGAGTCCCTGCGGGCCGAGGCGGCGGCCATCCTGCAGGAGATCTACGAGGGGCGCGGCGACTGGGAGAAGCTGATCCAGGCGCTCGAGATCCTCGCCGCGGCCGAGGGCGACACGGCGACCCGCGTCGCGCTGCTCCGGAAGGTGGCGCGGACGGCGGCCGAGAGCCTGAGCGACCTGGGCCGCGCGTTCGACGCGCAGTCGCGGGCGCTCAAGGACGACCCGTCGCACGCCGAGACGCGGGCGGAGCTCGAGTCGCTCGCCGCGCAGGCGGGCGCCTGGGACAAGCTCGACGTCATCTTCAGCGAGATCGCCGATTCGCTGAGCGACGCGCGGCTGAGCCGCGAGTACTGGATGCGCCTCGCGAGCATCCACGAGCGGCTCGGCAAGGTCGAGGAGGCGGCGAACGGCTACCTCCGCGTGCTCTCGATCGACCCCGCCGACTCGGAGGCGCTGGAGGCGATGGACGAGCTCTACCGGCGCACCGAGCGCTGGGGCGACCTCATCGGCGTCTACCGGCGCCGCATCGAGCTCGTGCACCAGCCGACCGAGCGCGAGGGCCTCTATGCGCAGATGGCCGAGGTCTACGAGCAGCGGCTCGGGCAGCCGGAGGAGGCGATCGCCGCGTACCGCGAGGTCCTCTCCATCGACAACACGAGCCTGGTGGCGCTGACGGCGCTCGACGGGCTCTTCAGCCGCCAGGGCATGTGGGAAGAGCTGGCGGACAACCTCGAGGCGCAGCTCGGCATCGCGGTCGAGGAGGAGGCGCAGATCCGGTTGATGCTCCGGCTCGCCGCGCTGCGGGAGTCGCGGATGCGGCTCGTCGACTCGGCGATCGACATCTACCGGCAGGTGCTCGAGCGCGAGCCGACCAACGTCGAGGCGCTCGGGGCGCTCGAGCGCCTCGGGAAGGTCGCCGAGCACGAGCTCGCGATCGCGGAGATCCTCGAGCCGCTGTACCGCCAGTCGGGCGACTTCCAGAAGCTCATCGGGGTGCACGAGGTGCAGGTGCGGCGCAGCGACGACGTGACCCGTCGCGTCGAGCTGCTCCACCAGATCGCCGTGCTCTACGAGGACGCGGGCGGCGACCTCAGCTCGGCCTTCGACACCTACGCGCGGGCGCTGAGCCAGGATCCGGCCTCGGAGTCGACGCAGGAGGGGCTCGACCGGCTCGCGCGCGCGACCGGTCGCTTCGCCGACCTGGCGCGCGTGTTCGAGACGCTGGCGGCGCAGCAGACGGACGCGGAGCTCGCGAGCTCGCTCTACACGATGAGCGCGCGGATCTACGAGGGAGACCTCGGCGACATGGACAGCGCCGTCGGGCACTACCGGCGCGTGCTCGAGATCGATCCGCGCAACCTGCACGCCGCCGAGTCGCTCGAGCGGCTGTTCAGGACCTCGGAGCGCTACAACGAGCTGTCGCAGATCCTCCAGCAGAAGGCGGACATCCTCGACGACCTGAGCGAGAAGAAGCTCGCCCTCTTCCAGGCCGCGAGCCTCGAGGAGGAGGTGCTCGAGCGGCACGATCAGGCCATCGCCGTCTACGGCAAGGTGCTCGAGCTCGACGCCGAGGATCTTCGGGCCATCGACGCGCTGACGAAGCTCTACCTCAGCCTCTCACGCTGGCAGGAGCTCCTCTCGGTCTACGCGAAGAAGGCCGATCTCGTCCTCGATTCGAACGAGAAGAAGCGCATCTACTACCAGATCGGCGCGGTGTACGAGCGCGAGCTCGGCAACGTCGCGAGCGCGATCGACACGTACCAGCGCGTTCTCGAGATCGATCCGGACGATCTCCAGGCGCTCGGGCGGCTCGACGTCCTCTACCAGACGTCGCAGAACTGGCTCGAGCTGCTCAGCGTGCTCCAGCACGAGGCGGAGATCACCGCGGACCCGGCGGAGGGCATCAGCTACCAGTACCGGATCGCGGAGCTCTACGAGAAGCACCTCGACGACGTGTCCCGCGCGATCGAGCTCTACCGCGATCTCTTGCAGCAGATGCCCGATCACGAGCCGACGCTGCGGGCGCTCGAGCAGATCAAGGACGGCAGCCGCGAGCCGCTCGGCGCCGCGCTGGTGCTCGAGCCGATCTACGACGCGTCCGGCGAGTGGCAGAAGCTGATCAGCGTGCTCGAGGTCCGGGTCAAGGTGGCCGAGGACCCGTACGAGAAGGTCGATCTGCTCCACCGCATCGCGCGCCTGTCGGAGGAGATGCTGAGCGACCACGTCACCGCGTTCGAGACGTACGCGCGGGCGGTGACGTGCGACATCGGCAACGAGGAGTCGCTCTCGAACCTGGAGCGGCTCGCGATGATGGTGAACCGCTGGCCGCAGGTCGCCGCGCTGTACGACACGGAGCTCGGCCGGCTCGGCGAGGAGCCGGCGCGCTTCGTGGAGCTCGGGCTCCGGCTCGCGCAGATCTTCGAGACGCAGCTCGACGACATCGACAGCGCCGTCGCGCGCTACCGGCGCGTGCTCGAGGTCGAGCCGGAGAACCAGACCGCGATCGCGTCGCTCGATCGCCTGTTCACCGCGACCGAGCGGTGGGGCGATCTCGTCACCATCCTGTCGCGCGAGTCGGAGATCGCGCAGTCGCCGGACGAGATCCTCGAGTTCAAGTACCGGCTCGGCGTGGTCTATCAAACGCGCCTCAACGACCTGCCCGCGGCCATCGGGGCGTACCGCGAGGTGCTCACGGCGGCGCCCGAGCACTCGCCCACGCTCGAGGCCCTCGAGGGGCTCTTCGCGGCCGGGATCAAGCAGATCGAGATCGGCGCCATCCTGGAGCCGCTCTACCAGGCGGCGGCGGAGTGGGAGAAGCTCGGCGGGGTGCTCGAGGCGGAGCTCACCCACCTCACCGAGGCGCAGGAGCGGCAGGCGATGTACTACCGGCTGGGGGAGCTCCAGGAGGAGCGCCTCATCTCGCCGGACGGGGCCCTCGCCGTCTTCATGCGGGCGTTGAAGGAGTACCCGGGCGACGAGAAGACGCTCGAGGAGGTCGAGCGGCTCGCCGGCTCGGTCGACGGCGGCTGGGAGATGCTCGCCAACGCGTACGCCGACGTGCTGGGCATCCACAGCGACAAGGACGTCCAGACCGGCATCGGCAAGCGGCTCGCGCGGGTCTTCGAGACCGACCTGAGCGACGTCGCCAAGGCCGAGGAGACGTACCGGTACGTGCTCGGCATCGAGCCGCTCGAGGCCGAGGCGCTCTCGAACCTCGATCGGATCTACACGCAGCTCGAGCAGTACCCGGAGCTCGCGAGCGTGCTCGAGCAGCGGGTGCGCGCGACCGAGGATCGCCCGGAGCTCGTCGACCTGTACCTCCGGCTCGGGCAGACGTACGAGGAGCGGCTTGGTCAGCTCGACGACGCCATCCGCGCGTTCCGGCGCATCTTCGACGAGCTCGAGACGACGAACGAGCAGGCGATCAGCGCCCTCGAGCGCATCTACACGGCCAAGGGTGCCTGGACCCAGCTCAAGGTCGTGCTGGAGCGGGAGCTCGAGAACGCGATGGGCGACAGCCAGGAGGCCGACATCCGCGCCAAGATGGCGCACCTGCTCGCCGATCGGCTGAACGACGTCCAGGGCGCGGTCGAGACCTGGAAGCGCGTCCTCGACCTCCGGGGCGAGGATCCGGAGGCGCTCGGGGCGCTGTCCAACCTCTATGAGCGGGTGGGGCAGTGGTCCGAGCTCTGCGACGTCCTCGAGCGGCATTACGACATCGCGATCGACGACGAGTCGCGCGTCGCGGTGCTGCTCCGCCGCGCCAAGCTGTTCCACGAGCAGCTCGGCCGCGACGACTCGTCGCTCGACGACTACCAGCGCGTGCTCGACATCGACTACGCGAACCTCGAGGCGCTCTACGCCATCGCGGCGATCTGGCGGCTGCGCAATGAGCCCGAGCAGATCGTGAGCTCGCTCCACCAGACGGTGGATCGGGCGCGGGACGTGCTGCCGGCCGAGAACGTGATCGCGCTGTACCGCGAGCTCGGGACGACCTACCAGCACGTCCTCGGGCAGGCGTACGACGCCATCGACGCCTGGAGGAAGCTGCTCGAGGTCGACCCGAAGGACTTCGAGGCGATGGCCGCCCTGGAGAACCTGCTCCGGGCCGAGGGGCGCTGGGTCGAGGTCATCGACGTGAAGATGGGCCGGGCGGCGGCCTACGAGTCGCCGGCGGACAAGGTGCGCGAGTACCTCGAGGTGGCGCAGATCTGGGAGCACCAGGTCGAGGAGAGGGACCGGGGCACGCTCGCGTACGAGAAGGTCCTGGAGCTCGAGCCGACGCACGACCAGGCCTTCGCGGCGCTCGAGCAGCTCCACGACGCGGCCCGGCGGAGCGAGCCGCTCATCGAGCTCTACCTCGCGCGGCTCGACTCGCGCGAGGAGGTCTCCGAGAAGACCGACATCCTCCGCAAGGTGGCCCGTGTCTTCGAGGAGCAGCTCGAGGACAAGCCGCAGGCCTTCGACGCGCTGCTCACGGCGTTCGAGATGGACTTCTCCGACATGGACACGGTCCGCTACCTCGAGCGCATGGCGCAGGCGACGAACCGCTGGCCGGAGCTCGTGCAGACGGTGAACGGGTGGCTGCAGCAGCAGACGGCCCCGCTCCAGAAGATCACGCTCTGCCTGCGCCTCGCCAAGTGGTACGCGGAGGACCTCGGCCACCCCGAGTACGCCCAGCCGTACTACCAGCAGATCCTCGCGCACGACCCGAACAACGTCGCCGTGCTGCGCCAGATGGCGAACTTCTTCAAGAAGACCGGCCAGTGGCAGCAGCAGGGGCAGATGCTGACGAGCGCCCTCAACGTCGCGGTCACTGACGTCGATCGGAAGGAGGTCCTGACCGAGCTCGGCGAGGTCCTCGAGCGGCACATGGGCGAGGTCGAGCAGGGGCTCAGCTTCTACCGGCGCGCCCTCGACGTGGATCCGCTGCACCTCCCGGCCCTCGAGGCGCTGGAGCGGATCTACACGGATCGCGATCAGTCGAACGATCTCGTCGACGTCCTGCTCCGCAAGGCGCGGGCCGTGAACGAGTCCGACGTCGTCGCGGCCGTGAAGCTGCGCACCGCCGGCCTCTACGAGTCCAAGCTCGGCCTGATCGACAAGGCCGGCGCGGTCTACCGCGAGGTGCTGGACATCGACGCCTCGAACCTCCTCGCGATGCGGGGGCTCGAGCGCGTCTACACGGCCACGCACCAGTGGCCGGATCTCGTGCGCGTCCTCGAGATGCAGCTCGACGTGGTCACCACGGAGCGCGAGCGCATCGACGTGCTGATGAAGATCGCGACCCTCCAGGAGGAGCAGTTCCTGAAGCCCGATCTGTCGGCCGCGCGCCTCGAGCAGGTGGTCGAGATCGACCCGAGCCACGAGCCCGCGCTCGAGGCCCTGGAGCGCTGCTATCGCCGGCTCCGCCAGTGGCACGATCTCATCAACACCTACGATCGCCACATCAACGCGGCGGAGGATCGGCAGAAGAAGATCGAGCTCTGGTCCCACACGGCCAAGGTCTACGCAGAGGAGATCGAGGACCTCGACCGCGCCATCGACGCGTACCTGAACATCGTCGACATCCAGGACACGCACATCCCGGCCCTGGAGGCGCTGGCGAAGCTCTACGAGAAGCAGGACAACTCGTCGAAGGCCATCGAGTACATGACGCGCGTCGCCGACCTGACGGCCGACGGCAAGCAGCGCGTCGAGATGTACTTCCGGATCGGCAGGCAGCTCGACGAGAAGCTCGGCGAGCGGGTCCTGGCCCAGGAGCGCTTCGAGATGGCGCTCGATCTCGATCCGTCGCACGTGCCGACGCTGGCGGCGCTGCGGGTGATCGCGATCGACGCGGCCGACTGGGACCGGGCGGCGCGTTACCTCGACCAGGAGCAGATGAACACCGACGCGCCCCGCGCCAAGGCGCGGCTGCTCGTCGAGCTCGGCAAGCTCCGGGACGACATGCTCGGCGAGCACACGCTCGCGGTGCAGGCGTACGAGATGGCGCTCCAGAGCGATCCCGACAACGAGGACGCCGCGATGCCGCTCCTGAGCGAGTACGTCTCCACGGAGCGGTGGGCCCAGGCCGAGCCGCTCGCGGAGATGCTCGTCAGGAAGAGCGGCAAGCGCGACAGGTCAGAGCAGCACCGGCTGCAGCGGACCTTCGGGCGGGTCCTCGATCGGCTCGGCAAGGACGACGCCTCGCTCAAGGCGTACACGGCCGCGCACAACCTCGATCTGGCCGATCAGGAGACGATCCGGGGCCTGGCGGACGTCAGCTTCAAGCTCGGCGACTGGGCGAGCGCGCTGACGAACTACCAGAAGGTGCTCACCAGCCTCGACGAGGCCGAGACCGAGGAGCGCGCGACCGTCTACTACAAGCTCGGCTGCATCAAGCAGGCGCAGGGGCAGTCGAAGCAGGCGGTCAACAACTTCGAGAAGGCGCTCGGGGCCGAGCCCGCGCACCGGCCGACGCTCGAGGCGATGGTCGCCGTCTACGACGCGCTCAAGGACTGGAAGCAGGTCTGCCACTACAAGCGGCTGATCCTCGACAACATCATGGACGGCCCCGAGCGGTTCAAGATGTTGAACGACATCGGCGACATCTGGGTCGACAAGGAGAACAACATCCCGAAGGGCGTGGAGGCCCTGGAGGAGGCGCTCGACCTGGAGCCGCAGAACCACGTGCTGCTCCACAAGCTGCTCCAGCTCTACCAGCGTACGGGGCAGTGGGAGCGGATGGTGGACTGCCTCCAGCGCATCGCGGAGCTCGAGCCGCAGCCGGATCGGAAGAGCCGTTACCTCTACACGATGGCGCAGATCTACCGCGACAAGCTGGACGACCCGGCGCGCGCGGTGGAGCTGTTCAACGACACGCTGGACCTGAACCCGCACTCCCTCGAGGCCTTCGAGCGCATCAACAAGATCCTCACGGCGCAGAAGGAGTGGAAGCAGCTCGAGCGGGCGTACCGCAAGATGCTGCACCGGGTGGCCGGCAAGGGGAACACGGACCTCGAGTACAGCCTCTGGCACGCGCTCGGGCTCATCTACCGCGATCGGCTCGGCGACAGGACGGCCGCCGTCGAGACGTTCCGCATGGCGTCGCGGCTCAAGCCCGAGGACGCGACGGAGCACCTGATCCTCGCGGAGCTCTACGAGCAGTCGGAGCAGTTCGATCTGGCGACCGGCGAGTTCCAGGCGATGGTCAAGATCGATCCGATGAAGATCGACCCGTACAAGCGGCTCTACCGCCTGTACGTGGACAGCAAGCGCTACGACCAGGCCTGGTGCGTCGCGGCGGCGCTGTCGTTCCTCCGCAAGGCCGATCCCGACGAGCAGCAGTACTTCGAGGACTACCGCCCGCAGGGGCTCATCCAGGCGAAGAGCCGGCTCGACAACGAGCAGTGGATCAGGAACCTGTTCCACGAGGAGGAGAACCTCTACGTCGGCAAGATCTTCGAGATGATCGCGGGGGCCGCGCTCAGGGCGAAGATCGAGACGCTGAAGCAGCGCCGTGAGCTGCCGGTCCTCGATCAGCGCTTCCTGCAGGATCCGGCGACCTCGACGGTGACGTTCGCCCGGACCTTCGGGTGGGCGGCCAACGTCCTGGGCCTGCCGGCGCCGCGGCTCTACGTGCGGAGCGACGTGCCCGGCGCGCTCGTCGCGGTGGCGAACGAGCAGCCGGCGTCCGTCGCGGGGCAGACCGTGCTGACCGGGTTCTCGCCGCAGGAGCTCACGTTCATCGTCGGCAAGCACCTCGCGATGTACCGCGGCGAGCACTACATCAAGACGCTGTTCCCGACGGTCACCGAGCTGACGGTGCTCCTCTTCGCCGGGATCAAGCTCGTCGCGCCCGACACGTCGGTCCCGCCGGACATCGAGAAGCAGATCACGGCGACCGCGCAGACGCTCCGCGGGTTCATGCAGCCGATGCAGCTCGAGGGGCTCCGCATGGTGGTCAAGAAGTTCCTTGCGGAGGGCGCGAAGGCCAACATCAAGCGGTGGGTCCAGTGCGTCGACATCACCGCGGCGCGCACCGGCCTGCTCCTCTCGGGCGATCTCGAGATCGCGAAGAAGATCATCGCCGCCGAGCCGCAGCAGCCCGGGGATCTCCCGCCCCAGGACAGGCTCAAGGAGCTGATCGTGTTCTCGACAAGCGATCAGTATTTCGCGCTGCGTCAGGCGCTCGGGATCGCCATCGGCGAGGGGTGATCTCGCGCGGCAGCAGGGCCTAAGTAGCGGAATTCACCTCATTAACCGGAGCACCCGGGGCATTCAGGGGGAGCGCGCGTGCGCTCCTCGCCCCGGGGCTCCGCTGTGCCGGAGGGATGCACATCTCCATGAGTCTGCTTGACGAGTCAGCAATCCTTACGAACGATCAGGTGCTGTGACCTCGTCATCGATGATCGTCCGGCTCCCCGTGCAGTCCGCGAGAGGCTTCGGGAGATACAGGCTGATCGCAAAGCTTGGGCAGGGAGGGATGGCCGAGGTCTTCCTCGCTGCGCATCGCGGCCCGCTCGGGTTCGAGAAGCTGGTCGTGATCAAGCGGCTCAAGCCGGGGATCGCGACCGAGCCCGAGGTCAACGCGATGTTCCTCGACGAGGCGAGGCTCGCCGCGCGGCTGAACCACCCGAACGTCGTGCAGACGTACGAGTGCGGCCAGATCGACGACCAGTACTACATCGTGATGGAGTACCTGGAAGGGCACTCGCTCGATCGGATCTGCAGGAAGATCGACCCGTCGCGTCACCGCGCGGTCTACCTGGCGATCCTCGCCGACGCGCTCGCCGGGCTTCACTACGCGCACGACCTCATGGATTTCAACGGCCAGCCGCTCCATGTGGTCCACCGCGACATCAGCCCGCACAACATCTTCGTCACCTACGACGGGCAGGCGAAGGTCGTCGACTTCGGGATCGCGAAGTGGGCGACGCGCGACGCGGACACCAGCACCGGCGTCGTGAAGGGGAAGATCCGGTACATGGCGCCGGAGCAGGCCCTCGCGACGATGGTCGACCGCCGAGCGGACATCTTCTCGATGGGCCTCATCTTCTGGGAGCTCGTCGTGGGCGAGCGCTTCTGGGGAGATCTCTCCGACGTGCAGATCCTCCAGCGGCTCACGTTCGGCGAGATCCCGAAGCTGCGCGAGCGGTGGCCCGCGGCGCCTGACGCCCTCGAGCGGATATGTTCGCGCGCGCTCGCGATGGCGCCCGAGGAGCGGTACGCGACGGCGGCCCAGATGCGTGACGACGTCGAGGCGTACCTGGCGACGATGGGCCGCCGCCCCTCCTCGGCCGAGATCGGCCGCCTCATCGGCGAGACCTTCGCGCACCGCCGCGCCGAGGTGAGATCCGCGATCAGCGACCAGCTGGGGCGGCTCCACGCCAGCGCGGCCGAGGGCGGGGAGGAGTTCGAGATCCTGCCCGTGCTCGAGGAGCGCGGCGCCGTGCCGTGGTCTCAGCGCATGCCGCTCTCGCAGATGTCGCAGCAGTTCGCCGCGCCGGTGGGGGAGCAGATGCTGGGCGACGACCCGTCGCGCGAGGACAGCATCTCGAACCGCCAGACGATCCCCACGATCATGGTCGCCAACACCAAGTCAACCAGGCGAAAGGCGCTCTGGAGCGCGGGGATCGCCGTGCTCTCGGTGCTGCTGATCGGCGGCGCCTGGGCGGTCCTCGCGCTCCGCACCCCGAGGACCTCGCCGGAGAGCGATGTTCCTCCGGAGGCGAGGGGGGGCGATGCCACGACGCCTTCTCCTCCGACCTACGCGCCCCCGGTCGCCAACCTCGTCGAGCTCCGGATCATCGCCACGCCGCTGGACGCGAAGATCTACCTCGACGACGTGGAGCTCCCCAGCAACCCGTTCTTCGCGAGGTTCAGCCGGGATGGCACCGGGCACCGCATCCGGGTCACGGCCGACGGCTACACCCCGGAGGCGCGCTTCGTGGTGTTCACGCGCGACGAGGTGCTGACCATCAACCTCCGCCAGCTGCAGCCGACGTCGCCCAAGGCGGGCGGCGGCACCGCGCCCCGGAAGTGACGGGCAGGGCCGCGGGCTCGGCGTAACCGCCGGAGGCCGCGCGAGAGGGGCGTCGGAGCGCCGCGCGGGGCCTTACGGCCGGCCGCTCAGCATCGCCTCGAGCTCCGGCGGCACGCAGCCGTAGGCCTCGGCGGCCACGAGCAGCGCCGAGTTCTGCGGCAGGTTGAGCAGGAACGAGCTGGCGTAGGGCGTCCCCTCGAGGCCCTTCAGCCGGCGCAGGAGCGGGGGCATCGCGCGCTCCATCGCGGCCCGCGCGCCCTCCAGATCGCCCATGTCCACGCAGGCGTCGTGGAGCGCGAGGTAGATCGGCGCCTCGTTGAGCAGGCTCGGCGCGCCCGCCTCGACGAGGGCCGCCGCCTCCCGCGCGATCTCGCGGGCCTGCTCGGCGTCGCCGAAGCGGCGCTCCGCCTCGGCGCAGAACCCGAGCGCCACGGGCAGGACGTCGCGGTTGTCCGTGACGCGGTACGCGTCGGTGGCCTTCTTCAGCAGCGAGCGCGCCCGCGCCAGGCCCGACGACTCGAGGCGCAGGAGCTCGCAGCCCCGGTAGAACAGGATGCCGAGCGTCACGCGGTCGCGCACGACCCACATGCTCCCCGCGGCCTCGTCCGCGCTCGCGCGCGGCTCCGCGAGCACGGCGTCGAGCCGGGGCTCGGGGCCGAACGTCGCCGCCCAGCAGAGCAGGATCATCTGCCCGTGCCGCGCCGCCCCCGAGCTGCCGATCGCCTGCGCCCTGGCGATGCCCCCCTCGATCTCCTGGAGCGCCTCTTCCCGGGCGCCGATGGTCGTCAGCGCGAAGCCGACGTTCATCGTCAGCATCGCCTCGCGCTCCTGCAGCCCGGCGCGGCGCGCGGCCCGCGCCGCGTTCCGGCGCGCCCCCAGCGCGGCGGCCGGCTCGCCGCGGGTCTGGTGGGCGACCGCGCGCGTTTGCCAGGCGTCGACCGCCGCCCAGACGAGGTTCCGCCGCGCCGCGAGGTCGAGCAGGTGCGCGGCCTCCTGCTCGGCCATCGCCAGCTGACCGGCGAACGCGTGGACCTGCGCCAGCGTCGCCGAGCACTGCGCCTCCTCCTCGACGAGATCGATCGACCGGGCGCGGTCGCGCAGCGCCGTCAGCCGCTCCTCCAGGTCGATCCCCGAGCCGCACGCGTGGTCGTAGCGCGCGCGGGCCGTCAGCGTGCGCAGCTCGCTCGCCTCGTCGAAGACGTTCTCCCACATCGCCCGGATCGCCGAGTCGCGCTCGGGCGAGCGCGCGTCGAGCCGCGAGTACGCCTCCTCGAGGAGGACCGCGCGCGCGAACGCCGTCGGCTTGTCGGGGGAGAACACGAGCGCGCGATCGGCCATGGTGACCGCGTCGCGGAGCGAGTTCGTCGCCAGGGCGCGCCGCGCGGCGGCCTCCCAGCGGATCGCCGCCTCCTCGTGCTCGCCGCCGAGGTCGAAGTGCTGCGCCACCGTCGCGCTGTCCTCGCCGAGCCGATCGAGCCAGCGCGCCGCCGCGGCGTGCAGCCTCTGGCGGAGCTCGTCGCCGACGGAGGCGTAGGCGACGTCGCGGACGAGCGCGTGCTTGAACAGGTACTCGCGCGCGGCCGGGAAGCGCGACGCGGGCTGCGCGACGAGGAGCTCCGCGGCGATGAGCTTCTTCAGCGCCGTCGCGGGCTCTGCCACCCCGACCTCGGCGAGGCCCACGTCCCACACCGACAGGCCGAAGACGCTCATGCGCACCACCGCCTCCCGGGTGGGCTCGTCGAGCGCGTCGAGGCTCACCTGGATGGCCGCCTCGATGGTCGGCGCCGTGGCGGCGTCCTTGCCTGAAGCGATGACCCGCGCGAGCTCCTCGGCGAAGAGCGGCGAGCCGGCCGCCTGCTGCGCGACGCGGTCGAGCGTCGCGTCCTCGAACGGCCGCGCGGCCGCGGCCGCGCTGAAGACCGCCCGCGCGATCTCGCGCGTGGCCCGGCGCGCGATGGGGCGCAGCTCCACGCGCACGTGGTCGCGGCCGGCGAAGCGCTGGCCCTGGTCGCGCCAGAACGCGGGGCGCACCATGAGCAGGATGAACAGCGCCCTCCCGGTCGCCCGCCCGAGGAGGTGATCGAGCCACGCGACGCTCTCCGGGTCGGCCCACTGCGCGTCCTCGACGAGCAGCGCGCACGGCTCGCTCGATGCCGCGTCGACGGCGATGTCGGTCATCGAGAGGTAGAGCGCGTCGCGCGCGCCGCGCAGGTCGACGCCGTCGGGGAACGGCTGGTTCGCGAGCAGGCGCGCGAGGAGCCCGCCGTCGCCGTGGAGCGGCCGCCGCGCGCGCACCGCGTCCTCGGCCTGCTCCAGCGACGCGCCCTTCGGCAGGCCCATGAGGACCCGCAGCGCGTCCGTGGCGACGCCGAGCGCCTGCGCGCGGCCGAACGACTCGCAGCGCAGCTGGATGAGCCGCGGCGGATCCGGCCGATCCACGATGCGGGCGACGAACTCGCGCGCGAGCCGGCTCTTGCCGATCCCCGGCGGCCCCGAGATGCTCATCACGACCGGCGTCCCGTCCTCCACGCAGCGCTCGAACGCCGCGACGGTCGTGATGAGCTCGGCGTCCCGCCCCACGAACGGCGTCTGCGCGTCGGGCCGCTTCGGCGCGCGCGCGAGCACCCGCACGGCGCCGCTCTCCAGGGGCTCGCCCATGAAGCGCCCGCGGGACAGCTCCACCGTGGTGGCGTCCGCGAGGACCCTGCCGAGGCCCGCCTCGCGCGCGAGCGCGACCGCGCGGTCGACGACCTCGCCGGCCGCGCGCGTCCTGTCGACGCGCATGCGGCCGGAGGCGACGCCGACGCGGCCGCCGCGGCCGCCGAGCGCGAGCCCGAGCTCGAGGGCGCGGGACGCCTCGTCGCCGTGGGCCTGCCGCACGCCGAGGTGGGCGGCGATCGAGTCCGTGCCGAGCGGCAGCGCGTCGGCCCCGCGGCGGCGCAGCGCTTCGAGCTCCCGCTGGCGCTCCTCGCCGGTGGCCACGTGCAGCGCCACGATCGTGGTCACGAGGCGCGTCCCCATCGCGCCCGGCGGGTTGTCGCTCACGCGCAGCGGCGACGGGGTGGGCAGGTACGGCTCGTCGGCGAGCGCCGCGAGCCTGTCCGCCACCTCGTGCGCCGAGCTCGGCCGGAGCTCCCGGTCGGCGAGCAGGAGCGCGTGGATCAGGTCGTCGAGCGCCGGCGGCACGTCGAGCAGGAACTCCGAGAGGCGCGGCGCGGGCGTGGTCGCCAGGCGGACGAGGGTCGCGATCGAGGTCGGCCCCATGTGCGGCGGCCGTCCGGCGACCAGCTCGAACAGCGTCGCGCCGAGCGAGTAGAGGTCGCTGCGCGCGTCCACCGTCGCGTCGCCGCGCGCCTGCTCCGGCGAGATGTACGCCGGCGTGCCGACGAGGCCGCCCGCGTCCGTCGTGAGCACGAGCTCCTTCGACGCCGCGACGCCGAAGTCGACGAGCTTGGTGCGGAGCGGGGCGTCCGGCGAGCCGCGCAGGAGGAGGATGTTGGACGGCTTGATGTCGCGGTGGACGACGCCCGCGGCGTGCGCGGCCGCGAGCGCGCTCGCGACCTGCCGCCCGACCTCGATCCCCTCGCGCAGCGAGAGCGGGGAGCGCTTCTGGCGCGCCGCCAGGTCCTCGCCGTCGAGCCACTCCATCGCGATGAAGGTCGCGCCCTCCTCGATCCGCCGCCCCTCCGCGTCGACAGCGCTCGCCTCGAGCGTCCCGAACGCAACGACCCTCACGATCCCCGGGTGATCGAGCTCGGAGAGGATCTGCCCCTCGCGGGAGAGCCGGGCCTGGCCCTCGGCGTCGACGCCGACCGCCGTGATGATCTTCAGCGCGACGTACCGCTCTGTCTGCACGTCGAAGGCGCGGTGCACGGTGCCGATCCCGCCGCGCCCGACCTCGTGCTCGATGTGGAACCGGCCTGCGACGAGCGGCCGTGCGGACTCGATGCGCGCGGAGCTCATGCGCTGGCCGACGTGGTCCGTAGGACAGGGGCGCCGGGGGGGCTCCGGCGCAGCGGAGAGGCGATCTCATGGCGCCGGGCCGCGTGGGCCTGCGGTGTTCCGACAGGGCGCATTCGCGAAAGAGACTACGCCGTCGCTCATGGCAGTTCCAGTGTCGCCGTCACGGGAACCCTGCAGCGTCGCGGACGCGGCGATCCGGCCGGAGACGTCGTGGAGCGGGCAGCGCGCAGCGCGCGCGGCGGGCCTCCCTTGACGGATCCGGCGGCTCCTCCTACGGTCGTCGGCTCCGCTGCTCCTTCAACGTCACGTTCACCGTCTTCAACGTCACGTTACGTTCGAGCGGCGGGAGCCATTTCGATGCTCGATCGCGTCGCCGTTCACCAGACCCGGCTGCGCACGCCCGGCCTCGGGCTCGACGCCAAGGGGGTCGCGCTCGGCGCCAAGGGGCTCGTCCTCCTGCCGTCGATCGATCGGCTCGTCGCCTTCCTGGCGCTCTACACGCGGCAGGGCTCGCTCGCGGACATCCTCCGCTCGCTCGCCGTCGAGATCGTGCGCTCGAAGCTGGGGGCGCGGGAGGTCACCCTCCTGTTCGCGGCCGAGAGCAGCGATCGGCTCGACCGTGTCGCCGAGATCGCGCGGCTCGCGGGCGGCTACAGCTTCACCGGCACGAGCCGGCATTTCGTCCAGTACCGCGATGCGGCCGCGCCGTTCGGGTACGACGTCCCGCAGATCCTGCCCAGCGACGCGGCGCTCTCGCTCTATCACAACGCCTTCTCGCAGACGTACGAGGTCGAGCGGCGCGTCGACGTGCGGACGCTGCTGCTCCGGCTCGAGCCGCACCTCGATCCGGCCGCCGGACGGGACCCTGGCCCGCGCTGGCTGCTCGCGGAGTCGGGGCTCGGCCCGGCGCTGATCCGGTACTTCTCCCGGAGCAGCGTCGAGGCCGAGGTCGGCCTGTGCGAGTGGCCGCCGGAGTCGAGCTTCGATGACGCCCCGGTGCTCCGGTACCTCTTCCGCGTGCCGGCCATCCCTGCCCGGATGGTCCCGCTGCTCACGAGCACGCCGGGGCTCGGGTATTTCGTCCCGGTCGCGCCGGGCGCGGCGGTGGAGGTCGGGTTCCGGCACCCGGTCAACCTCCGCGCCTGCCCGGTGTTCGGCGAGGCGGGCCTCGTGCTCTTCCGGGGCGGGGGCCGCGAGGCGCTGGAGATCGCGAAGCTTCCGGCGATGGGCGACGTGGCGGCGTTCGCCCGGGTGGAGCTCGGCCGCGAGCCCGTCGCGGCGAAGGTGGCGGCGGAGGGCGACGCGCAGCGCCCCGCGTCGGTCGTGCTCTCGCTCCGCCTCGTCCCGAGCTCCGAGCCGTGGCGGTCGGTCACTGCGTCGTGGATCCGGCCGCAGGAGATGCCGCTCCTGCGGCACGTCGCCTATGCGCTCGGCCCCGAGACCCTGCGCCGCGCCCGCATCGCCTTCACCGCGGCAGGCGCGTTCCTCAGGCACCCCACGGGCATCGAGGGGATCCCGGTCGGCGAGTTCTTCCGGGAGGTCCATCCGGGCCTCTACATCCCTGCCGGGTACGACGCGGTCCCTGCGGTCGCGCCCGGCGTGCTGTTCCGCGCGCTGGGCGCCCCCGCCGGGCAGGCGCTGTTCATCGGGCGCGACGGGAGGGCGATCGGCGTGCCGGAGGAGGCGTTCGTCCCCCTCGAGACGGCGCTGCTCGAGGCCCAGCAATGGTCGGCGGTGGCCGTGTCGTCCGCGGGCCTCACGGCGGCGCTGGCCACCGAGCTGCCCGAGGTCGTGCTCGGCGGCGTCGGCATCCGGCCGCTGCGCGACCTGGCTCCGTCCGAGCCGCTGGCCGAGCCGAGGGCGCTGCCGCCGGGCCCTGGCCGGACGCCCCAATGACCCAGCCTGAAGCGATCGCCGAGCGCCTCTCCGAGCTCCAGGCGAGCGTGCTCGCGCCGCTCGTCCTCGGCGGTCCGCTGCGCCTTGTGCGCCCCTTCGGCGTCCGGCTCGCGCTCCTCCTCGGCGACGGCGCGCCGGCGATCGATCGCGACCTCGGCTCGCGCATCGATCTGGTCCGCGTCCGCGTCGCGCGCCTCATCGCCCCGATCGACGTGCTCCCGGAGCTCGGCGCGGCCGAGTGGGCGCTCCTGGCCGCGCTGAACGACCTGCTCCAGCTCACGAACCACGAGCTCGCCGGCGTGCTCACGCGCAGCCGCTATCCCCGCCTGCTCGCGAGCGTGCGCGACCTCTGCGAGCTCGTGCCCGCGCCGGCGGACGTCGGGTCCGCGCTCTCGCGGCACGCGACGTTCGCGCGGGTGCTCGACTGCTTTCGCACGGACGCGCTCGTCGCCTGGTGGACGGGCCGCGCGAGCTTCCGCGGCCAGCGCCCGCCCCCGCGGCTGCTCCGGTGGCGGCAGCTGCGCGGCGTGCAGGTCGAGACCCGGCGCGTCGGCCTCGCGGACATGGGCCACGGCGTCCCCGGGCTCGCTCCGCCGGACTTCGCCGAGGCGCTCTCCCTCTGGATGACGCGCACGCCGCTCACGGATCTCGCGACCGCCGCGCGGAAGGATCCGCCGTTCGCGTGGTCGGCCTCGACGCTCGCGGTCGTCGCCACGCCTGCTGGCCGGAGCCTCGCGTACCGCGTCCTCGTGCGCCAGCCCCACGACCTCGTCGTCGCGGCGCTCGCCCGCGCCGCCCGGGAGGTCCCGCCGCGGTTCTGCCAGGCCCGGGCGCTCGCCGAGTCGTTCGCCAGCGAGGTCGCCGCCGGTATCAAGCTGCTCGACGAGCGCTCTGCGGCCGGCTGACCCGCGCCTGCCACGCGCCCGTCCCGTCATCTCCACGCACGGCGCGCGGCTTTGCTCGGCTCAAACGGGGCGTGGTACGCTCCGTCCTCCTTGGAGAGGCGCGCCGTCCTCGCGCCCGCGCCTTCGACATCACCTCACGGGCATGGCCCTGGGAGCGACGAACCGTTTGAACCGGCAAGACGCTGAGACTTCCGACAAGTTGCTTGCTTCCCTCTGGCGCGCGCGGCGCCGCGGCTCCTGTGTCGAGGCGTTGCCGCGCGCCGGGCGCTCCTGCGCGCGCCTCGCCGGCGTCGCGCTCGCGCTCGCGCTCGCGGTGAGCCCGGGCGTCGCGTTCGCGCAGGCGGAGGCGCTGCTCGACGAGGGCAAAGCCCTGATGAAGAAGGGCAAGGTCGCGGAGGCCTGCCCGAAGCTCGAGGAGAGTTACAGGCTGAGCCCGAGGTCGGCGACGCTCCTCGCGCTGGCGATGTGCCACGAGAAGCAGGGCAAGATCGCGACGGCGTGGTCCGAGTACATCGATCTCGGCGCGGCGGCCCGCAAGGAGGGCAACAAGCGCCTGGAGGCCGACGCGAAGGCGAGGGGAGCGAAGCTGGAGCTGTCGCTCCCGCGGCTGACGCTGAGCGTGCCGCGGGCGGCCGCGGTCGAGGGGCTCGAGGTGATGCTGGATGGGGCGCCGGTCGACGGCGCGCTCTGGGGTCAGGCGAGGCCGATCGATCCTGGCCAGCACAAGGTGAGCGCGAGCGCTCCTGGCAGAAAGCCGTGGGAGAAGTCGGTCTCGATCAAGCGGGGCGAGCGGAAGACCGTGGCGGTGCCGGCGCTCGCCAAGGACGCCTCGGCCGTTGCGCAGCCTGCTCCCGCGGCGGAAGCGCCGGCGGCGCCGGTGGCGGCGGCGCCGGAGAAGGGGAGCGCGGCGTCAGGGGACGGCGCCGCGGGGCCGGGGAAGGGCGCCGCGGTGCCTGGGAAGGGCGCAGCGGGGTCGGGGAAGGACGCAGCGGTGCCTGGGAAGGGCGCCGTTGCTGCGGCGCCGGGGAAGGGCGCAGCGGTGCCTGGGAAGGGCGCGGTTGCTGCGGCGCCGGGGAAGGGCGCAGCGGTGCCGGAGACCGATGCGTCGCCTGCGGCACCTCCTGCAGCCGAGGAGCCGGAGCGGAGCTCTGGCTCCTCGCCGAGGCACACCGGGGGCTTCGTGATCGAGGCCGGGGTGGCCGGCGGCGCGTTGATCGGCCTGATGGACTCCGGCAGCTTCGGTGATCTGAGCGCGTACTCGTACAGCTACAACATCCCGGAGGGTGAGCTCATCGCGCCCTGCGACGATGAGGTCTGCCATGCGAGCTTCGATCCGGCGATCGGGCCGTTTGCCGGCGGGGAGGCGTTCATCGGGTTTGCGCTCTCCGAGGATCTGCACCTCGGCGCGCGTGTGCGGGGCGGCTACCGGTTCGGCGGCGGTTATCTCGTCGTCGGCGGCCCCTCTGCCTCGATGCGTCTCGGGCGCGTCTGGCTCGGCCTTTCGGGGCTCGTGGGCCCGGTGGCGCAGGAGGCGAAGGTCACCGGGATCAAGGGGGAGATCCCCTCCGAGGTGGTCCATCTCAACTATGGTCGGAGCGAGGTCGCGGTGAACGCGCGCGAGGGCAGCCTCCCCGAGAGCGCGCTCGTGGAGACGATCGCGTTCGGCGGGAGCGTCGATGTCTCGCTCGTGCTCGCGGACCTACCGAGCGCGGGCTGGACGTCGGGCGCGCTCCTGCTGAGCGTCTCGCCGACGGTCATGAAGGGCCTCGACGGCTGGGTGTTCGCGGCGCCGGCGAGCCTCGGTTACCGCTTCTACTGAGCGGCCTCGCGACCCCATCGCGCTCTCTCGTCGGGCGCCGGGTGAGGGCACCGGGAGCTTCGGTGCCCGACGAGCGAGACGCGCGAGAGGGCGCAGCAGCGGCAGCGGATGCCCACCCCCGGTCCGTGCTCGGCGCTCCGCGCCTGCGCGCGGCCCGCCCCTCCCAAATCGCGCGCTCCGCGCGCTCAGGGAGGGGGGAGCCTCGGGCGGGTTCACCACGAACGTGATCCCGCCGCGCGGGGAAGCGGCATCGGCGTCCGATCATTCATCGACGGCGATACCTTCGCGCCGGAGGGCGTCGTGCCCGGCGCGTCCGAGGCCTCCTCGATGATGGGCAGTCGGAGAGCCTGCGCGATCCCGATGCCTTCATTTCCCAGCCAGCCTCGTCGATGTAGAGATCTCGTTCCGTCGTGTACAGGCCTACCTGGACCATCGGATCGCCGGTCGCTGTCAAACGTGCCATGGGCCACGTCGATGAGACGAGCGCGGCGTCGTCCTCGGGCTCTTCGTCGTCGGGAGAACCGAGGCCAAGGCCAGGCGTATCAACTGAAAGAGTCCGAGGGCCAAGGAAGGCGCCTTTGGATGGGTCCCTCGACGCACCAGGCCACCGAAGTCCTCTTCAAATTCGAACACCTTGTCCAACCACGGCGCCCCTCGCCGATCGAGCTCGCCGGCGAGCCGCTTGAAACTACATGTTTGCGAGACATCCGGAGATGCATCATCGCTTGTGAAGAAGGAGCTCGCGCGCTCCGAGAGCTGCCAGCCTGAAGCATCCAGCGATGGACGAGCTTGGCTCATGCGTCGATTCTCGGGGTGACGCATCCAGCCTTTGCTGGTGAGCGAACAGATTCCCAGGCGTCCCCCCACGCGGCGGTGCACGCCGGCGGGCGTCCCCCCACGCGACGCTGAGCTGCCAGGGCGCCCCCGCCGGCGGTCTACCGCCTAGCCTAGCCCCTCGGGTCCGCGCGCCGCCGCCGGGCGCGGCGCGCCTCGCCGCGGGCGCTGTCCGCCCCGCTGGCGGGCTCGGGCGGCGGAGCGAAGCCGATCGCCGCGAGATCCTTCTCGCCGATGACGTCGCCCTTGGCCACGAGCGCCGCGCGGAGCAGGACCGCGCCCATCTCGGCGTCGTTGCCGGGCCACGGGTGATCGAGCACCGCCTGCAGCGCGCGCAGATCCAGGCCGAACGGCCGGCCCCGCAGGCGGACGCCGATGCGCGCGAGGTGATCCAGCGCGAGCGCACGGAGATCCTCGGCGCGCGACGACAGCGAGGGCAGCGCGACGGCACGGTCGCCGAGCCGGTCCGCGAGCCGCTCGCTCAGCTGACCTGTCGCCGCGAGCGCGTCCACGGTCTGAGGCACCGCGACGACGAGCCCCACGTCGTCCGGCAGCGCCGCGCCGAGGTAGCTCTGCACCTCCGACGGCAAGGCCTGGGCGTCGAGCACGAGCAGCGTGCCCCCCCGCGCCGCCTCGATGGGCGAGCTGTCCGGATCGCGCCACAGCGCGAGCGCGCTCGGCGTCCCCGCGGAGCCCTCGATCGCAGCCGCCTCGTCGCGCGCCGGCGCAGCGCCCCGCGCCTGCGCGAACGCCTGCGCGAACCCCTCGGGGACGGGCGCCGCGCCGTCGACGATCGCCAGCGGGCCGCCCGCGCGCGGTGAGGTCAGGTGGACGACCGCGCCCCACGCCACCGCGTCGATCCCTGGCGCCGTCAGCAGCGTGACCGGGCCGCCGGCCACGCCGAGCCGCTCCAGCTGCTCGAGCGCCGCGCGGGCGGCGGGGCTGTAGGCGGCGGCCCGCGCCGGCCGCGCGAGCAGCGCCGCGATCGCGCGGAACCGCCCCGCGCCCTGCGCCACGGCCCGCTCGAGCCGGCTCACCTCGCGCGCGCGCTCCTCCGCCTCGCGGCGGGCGGCGACCTCGCGGCCGCGCGACCCCGACAGCATCGCCGACACCGCGATCACCGCCCCGAGCCGGTCAGCGACCGCGCGCAGGCCGCTCACCTCCTCCAGCGTCATCGGCGACGCGCGCCGGGCCCGCGGGATGGCGAGCGCCCCGATCGGGCCCTCCGCGTCGTTCACAAGGGCGACCACGCCGACGTCGCGCTCCGCGAGCCAGGCGAGCAGCGGGCGCACCTCCGGCCGCCGGACCTCGACGGCCTCGGCGGCCTCGACGCGCAGGACGCGCTCCGGCTCGAGCTGGGCGAGCTCGATGAGGCGCGCCGGCACCTCCGCCGGCTCGGTGTGCTTGTAACCGGCGCGATCGACGGTCACCTGCTCCGGCGGCGAGAGCAGGTAGAGCGCCGGCGGGGCCTGCCCGGCGACGCCGGCGTCCGACGCCTCGCGAAGCGCGGAGAGCGCCGCCTCGAGCGCCGCCTCCGGCTCCGGGTTCATCGCCGCGCGCGTCGCGGCGTCGAAGGCCCCGAGCCAGCGCGCCCCCTCCGGCGCGAACCGGCGCGCGAGCGCCGGCGCCGCGAGCCCCGCGAGCGCGCAGAGCGCGCACGCGCCGAACACGGCGACGCCGACGGACGACTGCGGCGCGCCGCGGAGCCCGAGATCGCCGCGCGGCGCCTGGTGCACGGCATAGACCGCGAGCAGCGCCGGCGGGGTCGCGAGCGTCGCGACGGCGAGCGTGCCGCGGAGCGCGCGCGAGACCTGCGCCGCGTCCGCGGCCACGGTGCAGAACGCGACGCAGACCGCCGCGACGGCGCTCGTGACCGGCAGGATCGACTCGGGGGGCGCGACGCCGACGAAGGCCGCCGCGAGGCCGACCGCCAGCGCGGTCGCCGTGAGCAGCAGCGCTGCCTCGACCCGGTCGGCCACGCCGAGCTCGAGCCGCCGCGCGATGCGGACGCGCGCGATCGCCACGAGCGTCACCGTGAGCGAGCCGAGCGACGCGGCGGAGGTGGCGTAGTGGACGAGCAGCGGATCGAGATCCGCCGCGCGCTCGGGCGCCACCGCGGAGACGGCGGGCAGGGCGACCGCGACGGTCCAGAAGAGCGAAGCGAACGCCGCCGCGTCGAGGCGCCGCGTGCTCGGCGGAGGCTCGAGCAGGCCGCCGAGGCCCGCGATGCGCGCGAGCCCGACCAGGGCGGCCATCGACGCGGCCGCGGCGCCGAGGTTGCCGAGCGCGATCAGCGCGAGCCCGGAGGGGCCGCTCCGCGCGGCGGCGAGCATCGCGGCGCCGGTGAGGCAGACGGCGGCCGCGCGGCGGGCCGCCGGCTCGATCCGGTCCTCTCCCCGCGGCGGCCGCTCTACCCAGCGGAGGCCGAGCGCGAGCAAGACCGGCAGCCCGAGCAGGGCGAGCCACGCGGGCCCGTGGCCACCGGACGCCCGGAGCGCGGCGAAGGCGGTGTAGGCGACGGCGGCCGCGGCGATCCAGAACGAGCGCCGGCGCAGCATCGCGGCGAGCGTAGCGTTTGGCCACGGGGGCGCCAACGAGGCGGTCTCATCGAGGGGACGACCGCGCCGCCCGCGCCGCTGCCGCGGCCAGACGCTCCTTCGCTACCTCACGGCGGGAGCGCCGCGATGTAGTCGTAGAGACACTTTATCTCGTCGGCGTTGAGCGTCGGACCGAGCGGCATCCGGTTGTCGCACGGCGGGGCGTCCGTGACCTTCAAGTACATCAAGCTGGCGTCCGGATCGCCCGGCACGACCACCGTGGCTTCGCCGCCGCAATCGGACGCCTGGCCCGCGACCCTGGTCTCCCAGCCCGCCGTCAGATTGAGGCCCCCCAGGTTCGCTTGCCCATCGTGGCAGCCCGCGGTGGCGCACTTCGCCATCACCAGCGCCTGCGCTTCAGCGCATCCGGCGCCACCGCCGCTGCTCGCGCTGGTGGTCGCGGCGTCGCCGCCGGTGGTCGCGGCGTCGCCGCCGGTGGTGGCCGCGGCGTCGCCGCCGGTGGTGGTCGCGGCCTCGCCGCCGGTCGCCGCGCCGGTGCCCTGGCCGTTTCCGCCGCCAGGCCCGTCGCCGCCGGCGAGGTACTGGTCCTTGTCGTCGAGGGTCCCCGCGCAGCTGATGATGAACGCGGCGCCGCTCATCACGGCGGCGGCGAGCGCGGTGCGCCCGCCAAGGAAAGCGATGTACGTCACGTGCTACCTCTCTCTCTCGCTCAGTAAACGTAGGCTCCGGCGAGCCGCACCCCAAGGTACTGGTCGATCGCCCCGCCGGCGACGTACCGGTCGCCGATCGCGGGCTCGAACGACGAGAAGAACCGCGCGTACTCGACGAGGAGCCGCGCCTCGACGCCGGTCGTGACGGGCACGAGCACCCCGGCCATCGCGCCGATGCCCTGCACGCTCGCGCCCTCGAACCGATCGTAGACCTGGCCTGACGAGAGCGGGAAGAGGTATTCGGCGCCGAGCGCCAGCGCGACCGGGCCGGCCGGCACCCGCGCGTCGAGGCCGGCCCGGATCAGCGTGTAGGAGACGTTCGGAACCGTGCTGGCCAGAGCCTCCGCCGCGTCGACCTCGAAGGTCAGGAGCCGGAGCCCGGCGGAGATGCCGAGCACGGACGACTCGCCGATCGACAGCCGCTCCCGCAGCCCCAGGTTGATGCGCTGGTAGGTCGTGGGGAGCGGGTCGCCGTCGCCCACCGCCGAGTTGAGGCCGGGCGCCATCATGAACCCCGCGGTGATGCCGAGGCCCTTGAGCACCGGGATGTCCGTCGACGCGAGCGGGTACACCTCGCCGGAGATCGACAGCGCGGGCTGACCGAAGACGTCGTAGGGCCGGAGGTTCTGCGTGACCGGATCGGAGTACTCGAACCAGCGGCCGGCAAACTCGACGCCGGCCTCGATCGAGAAGAGCGCCGAGCGGGGGTCGTGGGGCTTGCGCTTCCCGCCCTTGTCGCCGTCGTCGCCGCCCTTGTCGCCGTCGTCGCTGCTCTTCTCGTCGCCGTCGCCGTCCTTCTCGCCGCCGCCGTCGCCGCCCTCGTCGCCGCCGTCCTTCGGCTGGTCCTCGTCGGCCGCGGCGGCCGCCGGCGCGATCTGCGAGAGCGTCGGGCCGAGCAGCTCTTCCAGCGCCTTCTTGCGGTCGTCCCGCGAGCCGCTCAGCGGCACCGCGCTGTCCACCGCGAGGTCACCGGCGTTCTCGTCGACGTAGACGAGATAGACCTCCTTTTTCTTCTTCTTGTTCGTCCGCGAGACGCCGTAGATCACCCCCTCGACCTTCGCGGCCTTGCCCGCCTTGCGGATGCGGTCGAGGGCCTTCTTCCGCTGAGCCTTTCCCACCAGCGCGTCGCCCACCGGCTTGGTCTGGCCGGCGCCCCGCAGCGACTTCGAGAACGCGTCGGCGTCCACGACCTTCAGCGTCTCCGGGACGAGGGACACGATGTCTTCGCGGATGTCGTCCGCGTTCGGCCCCTCGATGTGGATCGCGATCGACTTCGACCCCTTGGGGGCGGCGAGCGCGATGGGCGAGAGCGCGAACGTCGTGACCGTCGCGGCGGAGAGCCCGAGGAGGATCCTCCCACAGAGGCTCAAAGAGAGGGACAGCGTTCTGAACCTGGTCGGCTTCCGCGCGGGCCTTTTGCCGGCAGCGGCGTCAAACGAAGCTTGCACGCGGCGAGCCTACAAGCGATGTCCCGGCTGGATCCAGCCTCTTTCGAGGGGCTCAGCGACATTTTTGGTGACGCGCAGTGTCGCTACGAGACTCCGCTGCAATCGGACTCGCGGGGCGCGCCGAGCCTCGTCTTTCTTGGCGCCTTGACGGGCCCCCGCGACGTGAGACATGTCGTTGCTCGATGCGCAGCGCCGCATCGCAGGCCAGCGCGTTCCCTAAGGGGGGAGAGGGCAGATGGACCGGTTAAGAGGACGGCACCGCCGCGCGGCGCGCGGCCCCGGCGGCTCTCTCGGGCTTGCGACCGTCGTGGCGGCGGCCGTCGCCTGCTCCGGCGGGCGCGGCGGCGGGGCCGCGGGGGGAGCGGAAGGCGAGGCGCCGCGCTGCGCGGAGATCCGGCCGGGCGCGTCGCCGCTCCGGCGGATGACGCGCTTCGAGTACAACAACACGATCCTCGATCTCCTCGGCGACGACAGCGCGCCGGCCGACGCCTTCGTTGTCGAGGAGGAGGCGCTCGGGTTCAACAACCAGGCGGCGGCGCTCGGGGTCACGCAGCTCCTCGCCGAGCAGCTCATGAAGGCCTCCGAGGCGATCGCGGCGCGGGCCGCGAAGGATTTCGAGAGGCTCCTTCCGGGGTGCGACCCGGCGGTGCAGGGGCCCGACGCGTGCGCTGCGGAGCTCATCGATCGCCTCGGCAAGCGCGCGTTCCGCCGGCCCCTCGCGCCCGCGGAGAGCGAGCGGCTCGCGCGGCTCTTCGCCTTCGGGAACGACGAGCACGGCTTCTCGACCGGCGTCGAGCTCGTGATCCAGGCGATGCTCCAGTCGCCGCACTTCCTTTACCGCGTCGAGCACGGCATGCCGGATCCGGCCGGCGAGGGCGTGGTGGCGCTCTCGGACCACGAGATCGCCTCGCGGCTCTCGTACCTGCTCTGGAGCTCGATGCCCGACGACGCGCTGTTCGCGGCAGCCGACGCGGGGGAGCTCCGCTCCGCGGCGCAGATCGCCGCGCAGGCCCGCCGCATGCTCGAGGACCCGCGCGCCCGCGCCGCCGTCGCGAACTTCCACGCGCAATGGCTGCAGCTCTCGAACATCGACACCCTCACCAAGGACCCGGCGGTCTACCCCGGCTTCCACGCCGGGCTCCCGGCGCTCCTCCGGGCGGAGACCGAGGCGTTCCTCGATCACGTCGTGTTCGAGGACGGCGCCGGCGACGTGGCGACGCTGCTGACGGCGCCCTACTCGCTGATGAACGCCGAGCTCCGCGCGTTCTACGGCCTGGGAGCGGCGGGCGGCGCGGAGGCGCCCGGCGAGCTCTCGGTCGTGCCGCTCGACCCAGCGCAGCGCGCCGGCTTCCTCACCCACGCCAGCGTGCTCGCGGTGCTCGCGAAGCCGGATCAGTCCTCGCCCGTCCACCGCGGCAAGTTCGTCCGGGAGCGGCTGCTCTGCCAGATTCTGCCGCCGCCGCCGCCCGACGTGGACATCCAGCCGCCGCCGGTGCGGGAAGGGATCCCGACCCGCCGGCAGTTCGAGCAGCACGCGGCGGACCCGGCCTGCGCTGGCTGCCACCGGCTCATGGATCCGATCGGCTTCGGGTTCGAGCGCTACGACGGGATCGGCCTCTACCGCGAGGTCGACCAGGGCGTCCCGGTCGACGCGAGCGGCGAGATCGTGGCGAGCCGGAATGTCGATGGGCCCTTCGACGGGGCGGTGGAGCTCGCGCACCGCCTCGCGGAGAGCGACGAGGTGCGCCAGTGCGTCGCGACGCAGTGGTTCCGCTTCGGCTACGGCCGCGCCGAGCAGGCGGAGGACGAGTGCAGCATGCGCCAGATCGAGGCGGCGTTCGCCGAGAGCGGGTACAACATCAAGGCGCTGCTCGTGGCGCTGACCCAGACGGACGCGTTCCGCTACCGCCGCGCGGCGCCGGACGCAGGGGGTGCGCCGTGAGCGGCGCCGCACAGCGCCGGGCGTCGAGGAGGCGCCTCGATCGCCGCACCTTCCTGCGCGGGGCCGGCGGGCTCGCCCTCGCGCTCCCCTTCCTCGACGCCATGGCGGGATCGGCGAGCGCCGTCGATCTCCCGAAGCGCTTCGTCGTCTTCTTCACCGGCCTCGGCACGGTGAAGGAGGCCTGGCAGCCGACCGGGACCGAGACGTCGTTCGAGCTCGGAGAGATCCTCGCGCCGCTCTCGCCCTACCGGGACAAGCTGCTCGTCGTCGAGGGCATCGACATGGAGTCCGCCCACCATGGGCCGGGCGACTCTCACCAGCAGGGCATCGGCCAGGCGCTCACGGGCACGGAGCTCCAGGAGGGGACCCTCTTCCCGTACGCCTGCAACCCGGCCGCGCGGGTCGGCTGGGGCGGGGGCATCTCGGTCGATCAGCTCCTCGCCGCGAGGCTCGGGGATCGCACGAAGCTCTCGTCGCTCGAGCTCGGCGTCCAGGTCCAGTACGCCAATGTCTCGTCGCGCCTCTCCTACCTCGGCCCGGGCCAGCCGGTCCCGCCCGAGGACGATCCGCGCGCGGCGTTCGACCGGCTGTTCCTGGACCTCACCGCCGATCCGGCGGAGCTCGCGCGGCGGCGCGTCCTGCGCCGCCGGGTGCTCGGCGGCGTCATGGAGGACTACGGCGCCCTCGCGCGCGAGCTGGGGGGGGAGGACCGGCGGAAGCTCGAGCAGCACCTCCACGCGCTGAACGACATCGAGCAGCGGCTCGACGTGCCGGCGCTCCTCGGCGGCGCGTGCGCCTTGCCGGCGCTGGGCGAGCCGCTCGACGTCTACGCGAACGACAACTTCCCCGCGATCGGGAGGCTGCAGACCGACCTGCTCGCGATGGCGCTCGCCTGCGATCTCACGCGGGTCGCATCCATCCAGTGGAGCGCGACGCAGGCGGGCAAGGTGTTCACGTGGCTCGGCCAGTCGGAGACGCACCACGCGCTCTCGCACTCGAACATCGCCGACGCGGGCAAGCAGCAGCAGCTCGTCGACATCGGGCGCTGGCAGGCGGAGCAGCTCGCTTACCTGCTCGAGAGGCTCGACGCCGTCCAGGAGGGCACGGGCACGCTCCTCGACAACACGCTCGTCCTCTGGTGCACGGACATCTCGGAGGGGCAGAGCCACTCGCGGCGCGACATGCCGTACGTGATCGCGGGGGGCGCCGGCGGGGCGCTCAGGACTGGAAGATTTTTGCGCTATACCGGCGATCCGCACAACAACCTGCTCGTCGCGCTGTGCAACGCGATGGGCGTGGACGTGTCGACGTTCGGCAACCCCGCGTACTGCACGGGGGTGTTGCCGGGCCTCTTGGCCTAGGTGCGCGCGCCGGAAATCCCGCCGGGGATCGCTGAAGCGCGCGACCAGACCGGCCGCGAAGCGGGCGCCGGGTTCGGGGCGGAGCCCCGAGGGACCAGCGCCGGCGCGCGCCGCCGCGTGTTTTGGGCTTTTCGTCGCGCGCCGATTTTGGCAAGTACGCCCGCATGGGCGCCCTGCTGTCCTCCGGGAAGCCTCACGGCGCGCGGCGCGCGGCGCGCCTCGCTCTCTGTCTCGCTCACCTCGCGGCGCTCACGGCGGCGGCGTGCGGCTGTCGCAAGCCCGCGGACGTCCCGGCGGACGCGGGGGCCGCGGCCCTGGCCGGCGACGCGGGCGAAGGCGCGGCGCTCGCGGCGCTCACGGCGACCGACGGGCAGGCCGCGCCCGCGGAGCTCGCGGCGCCCGCGTGGCCGCCGAGCGACAAGCCGCTGCTCGGCGTGACGGCCTTCGTGGCGACCGTCTACAAGGAGCCGCGCGACACGTCGAAGAAGCTCGGGTACCTGCGCGTCGGCTCCAGGGTGCCCCGCTCCGCTGAGCCCGCAGGCACCGCGGGCTGTCCGGGCGGCTGGTATGCGATCGAGCCCCACGGCTACCTCTGCGTGGGCGAGGAGGCGACGCTCGACCTGAACGACCCGATCCTCAAGGCCGCCGGCCCCGGGCCGAACCTGAGGACCGCGCTCCCGTACCGGTACGCCTTCGTCCGCGCGGTGCTGCCGCTCTACCTGCGCGTCCCCACCGCAGAGGAGCAGCGCAAATCGGAGTTCAAGCTCGACGAGCACCTGTCGTGGTTCGAGGAGAACAAGGCGACGGTGCAGCGGGTCATCCTCGGCGCGAACGACGTGGCGATCGACGCGCGCGGCGTGCCGCTTCCGGGCAAGCAGCTCGGCGAGCTCGGCCTGGGGAAGAACTCGCTCGAGCTCGGCGAGGGCGCCCTGCTCGGCGGGGAAGGGGACGGCGACCCGATCCCGTTCTGGCTCGAGGGCGGCAAGCGCCTCATCCGCAACATCAGCGACTTCAAGGTCCCGGACTACGCGGTCTTCGCCGATCGCGCGCGGCGCTTCACCGGCCTGTCGCTGATCGGATCGTTCGCGACCGGACCGGAGTCGCTGAGCCGGCGGTTCGCGATCACGACCGATCTGCGGCTCGCGCCTGCGACGAAGATCAAGCCCGACACCGGCTCTCCCTGGCACGGCGTCGAGCTGACCGATGCGCTCACGCTGCCGCTCGCCTTCGTCCGCGCGCGGGGCGCTCGCGACGTCCAGATCCAGGGCGACAAGGCGACGCCGGGCAAGGAGCTGCCGTTCCGGGACATCGTCCCGCTGACCGGCAGGATGCGCCGGATCGAGGGCGTGAAGTACTACCGCACCCGGGACCAGCGGTACGTGAGCCAGCTGGACGTCGGGCTCGCGGTCGCGCCGTCCGCGTGGCCGGAGGTCGCCGAGAAGGGCGAGAAGTGGATCGAGGTGTCGATCACGCACCAGACGCTCGTCCTCTGGGAGGGCAAGCGCCCGGTCTACGCCACGCTCGTCTCGACCGGCCAGGCCGGGGTGGCCGATCCCAAGACCACGACCGCGACGGTGCGCGGCGTCTTCCGCATCCGCAACAAGCACATCACGGCGACGATGGACTCGAACGAGTCGTCGAGCGTCGGCGGCCGCGCGGAGACGACCGCCGACGCGCCGTCGGGCTCGCGCGGGGCGAAGCCGGAGAAGGGCGGCTCCTCGAAGGAGCGATCCCCGAAGAAGCCCGGCGCGAGCGCGGCGGCGAAGCCCGCGGCGGGCGAGAAGGTGGTCCCCCGCAAGGGCGACGGGGAGTACGGCGTGACGCGGCGCCGCGGCGAGGGGACCTACGCCCTCAAGGACGTGCCGTACATCCAGTACTTCGCGAGCGGCTACGCGCTCCACGCAGCGTACTGGCACGACGTCTTCGGCACGCCGCGCAGCCACGGCTGCATCAACCTGGCGCCCATCGACGCCCACCGGCTGTTCCTGTGGACCGATCCCCCGGTGCCGCCCGGATGGCACGCGATCAACACAGGCGAGGAGCTGGGCGAAGGAACCACGATCATCGTGCACGAATGAATAGGAGAGGCGGTCGCCGTCTGGATGAAGGGGAGCGGGGGGCGCTTCAGTGCTTGGGTGCGGTGTGGAGGAGGTCGGTCAGCGCGTCGTCTGCGGAGGCGGCGAGGGCGTCGAGGAGGGCGGCCAGGCGGGCGTGCTGGTCCGGCGTGAAGGGGGGCATGCCGAAGCGCGCGCGCACGCCTGAGAGGCGGAGGACGAGGCCGGCGCCGTCCTGGTAGCCGGCGATCCAGGGGCCGCGGGTGAGCTCGTCGCAGATGCGACGGAGCCGCGATTCGAAGGCGGCGCGATCGGCGAGGGCGCCGGCGGGGGAGGGAGCGCGCTGCTGGAAGTGGTGGATCGAGGCGGCCGCCTCGGTCGGGGCGCCGTCGATGGCTTCGAGGCCGGCGCGGAGGTCGTCGAGGAGGGGCGCGAGGCCGGTCCTGCGGACGAGCGCGCCGTCGAGGCACATCTCCCAGAGCACGTGGGCGAACAGCGCGAGCCGGGGCGCGCCGAGCGAGGCGGCGCGCAACGCGGCGGCGAGGCGGCGCTCGCCCTCCACGAAGACAGGGGCGGCGTGGAACCAGCGGTCGGCGGCGACGTGGTGGTCGATGCCGGCCAGGACCTCGGCGAGGCGCGGCGGTGGGGCGGCGGGGCGATCGGGCGCGCGGGAGGGCCTGACGCGCCGGTCGGCTATGCGCCAGAGGTCCGGGAGCATCGCCGCCGCGCCCGCGGTGGCCGAGCCGAGGTCGCGCGCGGCGAGGTGGCGATGAAGCAGGAAGTTCATGCGTTCAGGATGGCGCCGCCGTCCGCGGCGGTCGACGGCGAAGCGACGCGGCGCGCTCTCCCTCGCCCTTCTGAATTCCCGCTGTGGAGCAAGGGATACGGCTGCTTCGGCGACGCTGCGGGCCCGTGAGGGCCTGCAGCGCAGGCCGACCGTGACAGGCAGGAGCGCCCATGAGCTGCCTGTCCCCGATCCACGAGACCCGCCTTCGTGCTCGATCCACCGGTACGCGCCGCGTGGTGCGCGTGGCGATGAGAGAAGCGCGAGGACGGCAGTGCGCCTCGATGGACCGGATCTGCGGTGGTCCGGCGGTCCGAGTTCTGCCGCAGCGCCGCAGCGCTCATGTAGGCAGATCGGCGCCGTTGAGCTCGAATCGCCCGCCTCATCGCTACCCGGCCAGCGGAGATGGATCCATGCCAGTCGCCCGCTGCGGCCGTCAGGGCCCCTTTTCCTCCCTGGAGCCGCGAGTTCGGCGCGGCCCCACGCGCGCCCCGCCTCGCACATCCCCTCGCCCGCGGCCGTTGCTTCTCTTGCTCGGGGTTCGGCGCAACAGGTAGCCTAGGCAACGATGCAGGCCAGCGACCCGTTCGGCTGGGTGGGGTCGATCATCGACGGCCAGTTCGCCGTCGAGGCGCTGGCGGGCGAGGGAGCGTTCGGCGTCGTCTACAGGGCCCGGCACCTCGGCTTCGATTCGCCGGTCGCCGTCAAATGTCTCAAGATCCCCGCGGGTCTAAGCCCTGACCAGCAGGACGGCTTCCTCGCGAAGTTCCGCGAGGAGGCGCGCCTGCTCCACCAGCTCTCACGCCGGACGATGGGCATCGTCCAGGCGCTCGACATCGGCGCCGCCGCCGCTCCGAAGGGGCCATGGACGCCGTACATCGTCATGGAGTGGCTGGAGGGCGAGACGCTCGAGCAGGATCTCAAGCGCCGCAGCGCCGACAGGCTCCCGCCGAGGAGCCTCGGCGAGGCGATCCGGCTCCTCGCGCCGGTCGCCTCCGCGCTCGCCGTCGCCCACGACGAGAACGTGTCTCACCGCGACGTCAAGCCGGCCAACCTGTTCCTGCTCGGCGACCGCATGAAGGTGCTCGACTTCGGCCTCGCCAAGGTCTTCTCCGAGACGCCGACGTTCGCAGCGGCGCTCGTCCAGACGGGACGAACCTTCCGCGCCTTCACGCCGCAGTACGGCGCGCCGGAGCAGTTCAGCCCGCGGTTCGGCGCGACAGGGCCCTGGACCGACGTCTATGCGATGGCCCTCATCCTCGTCGAGGTCGCGAGCGGTCAGCCCGCCCTCTCGGGCGGCGACGTCATCCAGCTCTTCGTCGCGTCGAGCGACGAGGCGATCCGGCCGAGCTTCCGCGCCCGCGGGGTGAACGCGAACGCCGACGTCGAGGCGGTGCTCGGCCGCGCGCTCGCGATCAACCCCTCGCAGCGGTTCCACAACCTCGGCGAGATGTGGGCCGCCCTGGAGGCCGCCCACCGCTCAAGCGTCGTCGTCGTCGCGCGCGACACCCTGCGCGCGCCCGCCTTCGGTTCGGGGGACGCGATCGACGACGCGGACGGGCTGCTCGACCTCGCCGCCGTCCACCTGCCGCCGCTGCCGCCGCCGCCGGCGCTGTCCGTCCCGCCGCCGTCGCTGCCGCCGTCGTCGACGCCGTGGCGGGCGCCGGACAGCAGCGGGATGAGGGGGAGCGTGAGCTCCGATCGCGGCTCGCCGCGGACCCGTGCCGCGCTGCCGTTCGAGGGCGGTGAGCACCGGGTCTGCACCGTCCTGTTCGCGGATCTGTCCGAGGCGACCGCGCTCTCGTCGCGGCTCGATCCCGAGGACGTCAAGGACGTCGTCGACCGCTGCTTTCAGGTGCTCGCGGAGCACGTCGAGCAGATGCACGGGATCGTCGAGCGCCCGATCGGCGGGCGCGTCATGGCGGTCTTCGGCGTCCCTCGCTCGACCGACAGCGACGCCGAGCGAGCGATCGTCGCGGCGCTCGGCGCCCAGGCCGCGATCCCGCGCCTCACGCTGCCGCGCGCCGCGCGATCGGTCCGCCTCTCGGTGCGGTTCGGCATCGCGACGGGGCGGGCCTTCGTCGGCGTCGGGGGCTCGGCGCGGCAAGATCTCGCCGTCATCGGCGAGGCGGTCGACGGCGCGGGGCACCTGCAGCAGCTCGCGCCGCGCGGCGCGATCGTGATCGGCCGCGACACCCACCGCCTCGTCCTCGGGCGCTTCCTTGTCGAGGCGCTCGACGCGGGCGCGAGCGCCGGCGCGGTCCGGGCGCCGGCGGCGCCGCCGCCGTCCACCGCGCACGGCGCGGCGCCGCCGATCTATCGGGTGCTCGGCGAGGCGCCGCTCCACCACGCGCTCGTGCCGCCCGATTTCCATGGGCTCTCGACGCGCCTCGTCGGGCGCGGCGCGGAGATGCAGCGTCTGTGTGATCTCGTCGAGACCGCCTTCCACGAGCGGCGGCCGCGCCTCATCACGCTGGTCGGCGCGCCCGGCGTGGGGCGGACGCGGATGCTCGCTGAGCTCTTCGCGGGCCTCCGCGACGGCGGCGCCGGGGGCGGCGCGCCCTCCTCGGAGCGCGGGTACGCGCTCGCGCCGCCCGGGGGGCTGCTCGTCCTGTCGGCGCAGTGCTCGGCGCTCGCGCAGGATTCGAGCTATGGCCTGGCCGGCGCGCTGCTCCGCCGCTGGTTCGGCATCCACGAGGCCGATCCGGCCCAGGTCATCCTGCGCAAGCTGCGCCGCGGCCTGCGCTGGATCCGGCTGCGCGCCGCGCGCGCCCGCGTCCGCGCCGAGCGGGAGGCCGCCGGCGCGGGGGCCAGGGCCGCCGCCCTCGGGGGCGCGTCGCCCATCGTGACCCGCGCCTCGTCCGTCCCGCTCCGAGGGCCGATCAGCTCGACCGTCAGCGGGCGCAGGGGAGCCGGGGCGGCGCGGTACGAGGACGACGACGAGCTCGATCCGTCCCCCTCGCTGTCGAGGCCGACCGGGGGGAGCGACCTCGAGGAGATCCTCGCCCGGCTGGCGGCCATCCTGGGCGCGCGGCCCGCGCCCGCCGGGCTCCTCGAGGCCGCGGCGCGCGGCAGCGTGCTGGCGAGGCGCCGGATCGCCTCCGCGCTCGCGCTGCTCGTCACCTTCGCGCTCGAGCGGACGCCGATGGTGATCGTGTGCGACGACCTGCAGTGGGCCGACGACGCGACGCTCGACCTCGTCGAGGAGCTCGTGGCGAACGCCGAGGGGCTGCCGCTCTGCATGGTGTGCACCGCGCGCCCCGAGCTCTACGAGCGCCGCCCGGACTGGGGCGTCGGGAAGGAAGCGTACGTCCGCGTCGACGCGTCGCCGCTCGCGCGGCGGCACGCGGAGGAGATGATCCGGGATCGGCTCCGCGGCGCCTCCGGGCTCGACCACGAGCTCGTGCGCGCGATCGCCGAGCGCTCCGAGGGCAACCCGCGAACCGTGGAGGAGACCCTCCACCTCCTCGTGGACGCCGGCGCCATCGAGGCCCAGGACGGCGCGTGGCACGTCCGTGACGACGCGATCGGCGCGCTGAGCCTGCCGCCGGCGGTGCACGGCGTGGTCCAGGCGCGCCTCGACCGCCTGGACGAAGGCGCGCGCGGCCTCCTCGCGCAGGCCGCGGTCGTCGGCCGGACCTTCTGGGAGGGCGCGGTCGAGCGGCTCCGGAACGACGCCCCGCAGGCGCGCTCGCCGATGTCGAGCGAGCGCATCCTCGCGGAGCTCCAGGATCTCGATCCGCCGTTCTCGGTGCGCCACGGGGGCAGCGCGTCCACCGCCGAGCTGCTCGCGCGCCTCTGTGAGCGCCAGCTGATCCGGCTCCGCTCCCCCGCGTCGTTCCCCGGCGAGCGCGAGTACGTGTTCGTGGAGCAGGCGACGTGCGAGGTCGCCTACGAGATGCTGAGCCTCAAGATCCGCCGGCGGATCCACCTGCTCGTCGCCGACTGGATCGAGCACCGCGCGTCGAACGTGGAGGCGCGCGACGAGGGGGCCGCCCTCCTCGCCCACCACTACGAGCGGGGCGGCGATCTGCGGGCGGCCGCGGCGGCGCACGACCGCGCCGCGGCGCACGCCGCCGCGATGGGCGAGGGCGCCGCGGCGGTGCGCCACGCGGCGCGCGCCCGGGAGCTCCACGACGAGCTCGCGGCCGACGACGCGTAGCGAGGCCGCCGCTACAGCGCCTTGCCGCGCGCGTTCGGCAGCCGGGCGCCGGACACGACAAGCGCGTGGCGCAGGGCGTCCTCCAGCGCGCCGAAGGTCTCGAGCGTCCGCGCGTCGCTGCCGAGCGTCACGATGGCCTGCGCGACCCCGGGGGAGATCCCGGAGACGAGGCAGCGGCTGCCGAGCAGGCTCGCGGCCCGGGCCACCTGGAACAGGTGGTCGACCGTCGGCGTGTCCACGTCCTCCACGCCGGTCAGATCGAGCACGGCGAAGTGGGCCTGCGTGCGGACGATCTCCCCCAGCAGCTTCTCCATGACGTCCGTGGCCCGGGCGCGGTCGAGCGCGCCGATGATCGGCAGCACGAGGACGCCCTCCCACGCCTGGATGATCGGCGTCGACAGCGCGCGGATCGCCTCCTGCTGCTGGCGCAGGACGCTCGCGGTCCGCTCGCGTTCGGCGTTCTCCGCGGCGAGCATCCGGTTCTTGCCTTCCAGCTCCTCGGCGTACACCTCGAGGCGCTCGATCGACTGGCGCAGCTGATCTTCGAGCCGCTTGCGCTCGGTGGTGTCGCGCATCGTCACGGCGACGCCGCCCTGGATCGGCACGATCTGGTGGTGCACCCAGACGCTCGGGCGCGACGCCTGGGCGTCCGGCGCGGGCAGGAGGATCTCCTCCTCGATCGGCGCCCCCTTCCGGAGGCCGCGCAGGCACCTCTCGAGGAGGACGCCGGCCTCGACCGAGTGGACGAGCTCCGAGAGGCGCCGACCGAGGAGCTGCTCGCGCGGCATCGACGACAGCATCGTCGCGGCGCGCGCGTTGAGCCCCGTGATCACGAAGTCGGCGATCTCCTCGCTGTCGTCGCGGTGGGAGGCCAGCGTGAGGAACGCGTCCATGCTGGCCTCGACGGCCGCGTGGAAGCGCGCCTCGCTCTCCCGGCGCTGCTCCTCGGCGCGCCGGCGCTCGGTGATGTTCTCCCCCACGATGAGCGCGTTCGTGACCTCGTCCGCCCCCCGGATCGCGCTGACGTGGTTCGCGTACCACGCCCGCCCGCCGTTCACCCCGAGGCCGACCACCTCGTAGCTCGCGCGGCCTCCCTCCCGGAGCACCGTGTGGAGCGCCTCCCTCACCGTGGCGTGGTACTCCGGCGCCGTGAAATCGTAGAGGCTCCGGCCGACGACGCTTTCCTCCCGGACCCCGGGAGACGGCCGGTTCACCGAGACGATGCGCGCGTCCTTGTCGACGACCACCAGGTGGTGCGGGATGCCGTCGTACAGCGCCCGCAGCTTCTCCTCGGACTCACGGAGCGAGATCTCGGCGGTCTTGCGCCGCGTGACGTCGCGGGCGACGAAGTAGACGAGCCCCTCGTCGAGCGCGAGCATCGCGTTCCACTCGAGCCACCGGTACGAGCCGTCCTTGCAGAGGAAGCGGTTCTCGTAGGTGATCGTCTGCGCGCCCGTCGAGAACGTGTCTGTCTCCGAGAGGGTGCGCGCCTTGTCCTCGGGGTGGATGAACTCGAGGTAGGGCCGCGCCATCAGCTCCTGGCGGTTGAACCCGAGGGTGCGCTCCCACGAGGGGCTGAGCTCCTTGAACCGCCCGTCGAGCGTCGCGGCGCCGAGCATGTCGACGGCGAGCGCGTAGAGCCGCCGCTGCTCCTTGTCCTCCTCGCGCACGACCGCGCGCAGGATCGGCCCTTCGCGGTCGGGGAGGGTGAGCCGCGCGATCTGCGTGTCGGTCTGGATGAAGTCCCCGCCCGGGCGCCGGTAGAGCCACCGAAACCGCTGCGGCTCGCCCCGGCCCGCCGCGTCGAGCCGCTGCGCGAGGCGTTCGGCGGAGGCCTGTCCGTCGGGCTGCAGGAGCGGCGCGAGCTCCGCGAGCTCCCGTCCGACGAGGCCGCCCGCGGATCCGGCGAGCAGCCGGATCGCGCTCGGGTTGGCGTCGATCACGCGGCCGTTCTCCAGGAGGAGGATCGCGTCTTCGGCCGCCTCGAATGCGGCGCGGTGGAGATCGGGCTGGCTCATCGTGGGCGCCGCAGGGGGTCAGGAGCGCCGTGCCGCCGCGTTGTCCTCTCGATCTCGATCGCCAATCAGCACCTCGAGCGGCCGCCGACACCCCCTCTCTGCCGCTGCCGCAAGCGGCGCATTGTGCAGGAAGCCTCGGTGGAGATCGAGGTCCATGAGCCCGCGCGCGGCTCGGCGCGGGTGGTTGTTGTCGTCGTCCTCGTCGTCCCGCTCGGTTTCGTCGGTTTCGTCGGCATCGTCGGTTTCGTCGGTTCGCCCTTCATCCGCTCCCTGGTCCGGGATCCGTCCCGGTGCAGGCCGCTCGCGCGGTGGCAGTCGAGCGCTGTTGCCTTCGTCGATGTTGTCTTCCACCCACCCGCTGGCGACGACCTCTCGCGTGCTGCGGGCGCCGTGGTAGCGTTGGTCTGTATCGCCGGGGGTTCCTTCTGCGCTGCCTGTCGGCAGGCAGCTCTAGCGCGGTGCGAGGGGGGTGCGATGATCTCGGAGGCGTGCGGGCTCTGCGCTTGGCCAGCGAGCCTCGTTGTCGACGACGTGCAGCGGCACAAGGGGGCGCTCCTGGACAAGGCGCTGCAGATGCGCGCGGACGATAAAGAGCCGCTCGCGCGCGTGGCCTTCCGGGGCGCGCTCTACTGGCAGCGCTGGCTCCTGACGAAGGAGCCTGGGCTCCACGAGGAGGCTCGGGTCGTCTCGGGGCTCGAGTTCGCCCGAGAGGCTGGCGACTGGAAGGAGGCCGATATGCTCCTTGCCCACGCCGACAGCTCGAGCGCCCTCGCCGATCTGCCGTTCGTCGATCACTGGAAGGCGCTCGTCACGCAGCACTTGCCGGAGCAGGTGAGCGACGAGCACGAGCTCGAGGAGACGTTCCAGGAGTTCCGGCGGCACCCCAGCGAGGAGGCCGCCGAGAGCGTGCGGCGCTGCGCCACGGCCATCGCGCCGCTCGGGTCGCCCGTCCCGGTGCACAGCCTCCTGGCGCGTGTCGCGATGGATCTCGGCCAGACCGAGGAGGCGGAGTTCCACCTCGCCGCGCTCGTCGTCTGCAGGCCGCTCTGGATCCCCTACGTCGTGCAGCTGGCCGAGCACCAGGCGAGGCTCGATCTGCCACGTGCCCTCCGCACCATCGAGGACGCGCGCCGGCTCTTCGGGCCGGACTTCTGGCTCCCTCTTTGAGCGGGGCTCACCCGGAGCGGGGCTCACCCGCTTCGGATACGGGCCCATCTCGGCGTTTTCGGTGCTCAGCGCACGGGAGTGCGCTTGCGCGCCGAAAACGCCGATCTGGACCCGTCTCCTGTGCGGGTGAGACCCGCTCGGCGACGCTGCTCGTGAGAGCGTCGGCTATCGAGGGCCTCTGATCCTCTTGGAAAGGTCTCGTGGAGGGGGCCTTGCGCGGGCGCCCCGCGTGCTCGGCTTCCGGCTCAGGTGTTCTCGAGGGTGCGCATCCAGCCGCTGATCCGCGCGCCCGCCGGCTTGGGCCAGCCCATCCGCGCGAAGCGCTCGAGGAGCTGCGGCGTGTGGTCCCCGGTGCGGCTGTCCTTGAAGGCCGCGCGCGCCGCGTCGAGCTCGCGCGCCGCCTCGTGGAAGCGCCCCTCGTGGTACGCGAGCCAGGCGAGCGTCAGGTGCCGGTGCTGCCGGGGCTCCGCCTCCGCGAGCGCCACCGCCTCGCACGCCATCAGGTGCTCGCGAGCGAGCTCCGCGTCCCCGCGGTGGAGCGCGATCTGCGCGAAGAGCAGCCGCGCTTCCACCAGGCCCCACGGATCCCCGAGCCGCTCGAAGAGCCTGCCGGCGGCGAGCGCGTGCTCCTCGGCGAGCTCCGGCGCGCCCGCGTCGAGCGCCACCATCGAGAGGAGGCGCTCGCACCCGGCCTCGCCGCGCGGGTTCGCGACGTCGCGGAAGCTCTGCCGCGCCGCGAGCGCGCCCGAGCGCGCGGCCTCGAAGTTGCCGACGCGGTGGTCCGAGTGCGACAGCGCGAGGTCGCACTGCGCGAGCCCGAGCCGGTAGCCGATGGCGTCGAAGTCGGCGTGCGCGGTCGTGAGCAGCGCGCGCGCCGCCTCCGAGGTCGCCCCGGCCTGCTCGACCATGCTCTGCAGCAGCAGGCATTGCGCCCGGCCGAGCCGATCGCCGACCTCCATGAACCGCGACGCCCCGGACGCGAGCACCGCCCGCGCCCGCGCGTGCTCGCCGAGCAGGTAGTCGATCTCGCCGAGCAGCACCTCGCACTGCGCCTGCCCGTGGCCGTGGCCGATCTCGTCGAAGATCGCGTGCGCCCGCGCCACGAGCCGCCGGCCCTGCGCCTCCGCGCCGAGGTCCGACGCGATGTGCCCGAGCAGGCGCAGGCAGTGCGCCTGGTTCTCGCGGTCGCCGGCTTGCTCGAAGATGCGCCGCGCGTCCTCCGCGTCGCGCCTCGCCTCGTCGAGCCTCCCCGCCAGCCGCAGCGCCTCGGCGCGGAAGCGCAGCTGCGTCCCGAGGCGCGTCCCCGTCAGCACGGGCCGCGCGTCCACCCCGCCCCGGAGGCCCGGGCGCGAGTCGCTCCCCCCGGGCAGCTTGCCGTCGAGCACGGCGAGATCGCGGAGCGTCGCCGCGATGTCGCGCGAGCTCTGCCAGTGCGCCGCCACGTGCGCGTGCATCAGCGCCGCGGCCTCGTCGGTGTCGCCGGCGCGCAGGAGGCTGACGACCCGGTGCCGGAGGATGCGGCGGCTCGACGCGGCCGGGTGCGCCCCGAGCGCGTCGGCGGCGGCGCGGAACACGCGGGCCGCGTCCGGCTCGAGGAAGAGCTGCGAGAGGAGGTGCTCCTGGAGCAGCGCGTGCGGCCAGCGCAGGCGATCGCCCACGGCGAGGAGGATCTGGGCGCGCTGCATGGACGCGATCGCCCGGTCCGCCGAGATGTCGAGCGAGGTGAGCAGCGCGCGCAGGATCTCGCGCCGGATGTCGCCGCCGAGCGCGGCGGCGGCGCGCGCGCCGGTGCGGAGCTCCTCGGGCAGCGCCGCGAGGCGCTCTTCCCAGAGGTCGGCGGTCGTGGCCGCCTGCACGGCCATCGACGCCCTCGGCACGAAGTACTTGCCCGCGCGGAGCTGGAGGTGCCCACCGCCCGCCCACGCGTGCAGCAGCTGCAGCGCGAAGAGCGGGTTCCCCTTGCTGCGGGCCGTCGCCGCCTCGGCCGCCGCGTCGTCGAGCGGAAGCGTCTCCCGGAGCAGCGCGTGCGTCTGCGTGGGGTTCAGCGGGGCGACGTCGAGCCGCTCCCCGACGTAGGCCGCGAGCGCCCCCTCGATCCGCCTCGCCGCCACCGGATCGCACTCGACCGCCTCGCTCCTGACGGTCGCCACGACGAGCAGGCCCAGGTTCGGCGCGTCGCGGTGGAGCGTGAGGAGCCCCTCGAACGTCGTCGACGAGGCGTAGTGCAGATCGTCGAGCCAGAGCAGCACCGGCCTGTCCCGGCCGATCCTCTCCAGCGTCTTGCGGATGATCAGCCAGCGGAGCTCCGGGCGATCCAGGCGGAAGCGCTTCCCCGTCGGGCCGACCGCCTCGCTCCCCGGGGGCGACGGCTTGATCCACTCGGCCGTCGCCGCGACCCACGTCTTGCCGACCTCGTCCTCGGGCGGGACCTCCCAGAGGTTCATCAGCACCTTCTCGACGATCTCGCGCTCGGCCCGCTCCAGCCGGTAGTGCTGGGTCACCGCGCCGAGCACGCCGTCGAGCGGCGCCGCGATGCGCCGGTAGCGCGCGCGGAGCGGCACCATGAGCGCCCGCTCGTGGACCTCCTCGCAGAGCCACTCGGCCAGCCGGCTCTTGCCGACGCCGGCCTCGCCCGCGAGCAGGACGAACCGGTGCATCGCCTTCGGCGCGTCGACCATCTCGGCCACGACCTCCATGAGCCGCGCCCGCTCCCCGGTCCGCGCGACGAACGGGCTCGGCCGGAGCGCGAGCAGCCCGGTGGTCGTCACGGACGGCGGCGGGTCGTCGTCTGGAGGCTCGATGAGCTCGGGCGTGAGCAGCTCCTTGCGGCTCGGGGGCAGACGGCCGCTCGTCAAGAGGGCGATCGGCAGCGGCGTCGCGGTCACGTTCGCGTTGTTGCGCGGCTCGAACCGCTTCCACACCCGCCGCGCGTCGCCCGCGAAGTCGAAGCGGTGCCAGGGCCGCTTCGCGAGCAGCCGCTTCGCGAACTTCGCGACGTCGCCCGGCACCGGCGGGGGGAGCGGCAGGTCCGGGATCGACGCGCTCCGGTGCTGCTGGAGGAGCTCGTCGTTGTTGCCGTCGTAGACCTCGCCGCCGGCGAGCAGGGCGTAGAGGATGCAGCCGAGCGCGTAGAGGTCCGTCGGCGGTCCGACGTGGGGCGCCGCGAAGCGGATCTGCTCGGGCGCCATCCAGCCCGGGGTGCCCGCGCCCCAGCGCACCGTGGGTTCGCTCTCCCTGGAGCCGTCGAGCCGGTGATCGACCCGGTCCTGGATGAGCCAGGCCAGCCCGAGGTCGAGCACGTGCACGAGCGGCGGCTCGCCCCCGTGCTGCAGATCGACGAGGACGTTGGACGGCTTGAGGTCCCCGTGGATCACGCCGCGCGCGTGCGCGTGCGCCAGCGCGCCGAGCACCTGGTCGATGACGCTCCAGATGATCGGCCAGGGCAGCGGGTCCTCGAGCCGCGCGAGGTAGAGCCACTCGTGGAGCGATCGCCCCGGGACGGCGTCCATCACGAGGTACGGCGTCCCGTTGCTGAGCGCCCCGAAGTCGCGGGCCTTGACGAGCGCCGGATGAGAGAGCCCGGCGAGCGCCCGGGCTTCCTCCTGGAACCACCAGGCGTCCTCGGGGCGGGCCGCCGCGCCTGGCCGGTCGAGCAGCTTCACGGCGACGCGCTCGTCGAGCACGAGATCGCGGCAGAGATAGACGACCCCCATGCCGCCGCGGCCCAGCTCTCGGCGGACCTGATAGCGACCGGCCAGGATCGTGCCCGGTAAAAAGCCTTCTTCCGACATGACGATGAGCCGCCCGATGATAGCCGTGCCGGCCGGGCCCGGTAGACTCGAATCTCGCCACGTGCCTGGCGCCAGGGCGGCCCGAGGTCGCTTGGCGGCAGTTCGTCGTGTCGGGTCCGCGGAGCGATGCTAGGTTGCGGTGATGGATGCAGCGGTACGCGTGCTTGCATTCGCTGGCGCGAGGGATGTGCTGGGTACCGGAGAAGTGGCGCTGCCGCTGGCTGGCCCCTGCACCGCAGCGGAGCTCCTGGAGCACGTCTGTGCTCGTTATCCGGGGCTCGGCCCCTACAAGGGATCCATCCGGGTGGCGGTGAACGGCGTCTATGCGACGCCGAGCGATCCTGTAGGTTTCGGTGACGAGGTCGCGCTGATCCCGCCGGTGGCGGGCGGCTAGCGAGAGGACCCGAGAGGGACGCGCCATGCCTTCTTCTATCGGCGGCCTCGATCCTGCGCGCACTGCTGGCGACGCATCGGCTCCGCGGCGGCGATCGCTGCCGCTCGTCGGCGGCGGAGACGCTGGCCGACGCGCCGCCGTGATCCCGTACCGCGACGGCGCCCGCGAGGCAGCTGGCGAGCACGCGGGGCCCGCGCCGCGGAGCGTGCGCATCTCGGTCACGGATCGGTGCGACTTCGCGTGTACCTACTGCCGCCCTTCGCGGCATGACGGCTATGCCGACGGCAAGCTCATGACGGCCGCCTGGCGCACCATGTTCGAGGCGCTGCGCGACGCCGGCATCCGGCGGGTGCGCCTGACCGGCGGCGAGCCGCTGCTCCACCCTGAGATCGTGTCGATCGTCGGGTGCCTCGCCGCGCTCGGCTTCGAGGATCTGGCCCTCACGACGAACGCGTCGCAGCTCGCGCGGCTCGCCGGGCCGCTTCGCGCCGCCGGGCTGCACCGGCTGAACGTCTCGATCGACACCCTCGATCCCGGGCGCTTCGGCGAGATGACCCGGGGCGGCGAGCTCGCCCGGGTGCTCGACGGCATCGGCGCCGCGATCGCGGCGGGCTTCTCGCCGATCAAGCTGAACACGGTGGTCCTCCGCGGCGTGAACGACGACGAGATCGAGCGGCTCGCGCTGTGGGCCTGGGAGCGCCGGATGGTGCCGCGCTTCCTCGAGGTGATGCCGATCGCCGAGGGCGCTCGGCTCGTCGGCAAGCACCTCGTCACCGCGGCCGAGATGAGGGCGCGCCTTGCCGAGCACCTCCTCTCGGAGGAGGCGGCTGCCGAGCCCGGCCTCGGCCCGGCCAGGTACGTCCGCGCTCGCCGCGACCCGTCGCTCCGCGTCGGCTTCATCACGGGCACCAGCGACACGTTCTGCGAGAGCTGTGATCGCCTGCGCGTCTCCTCGACGGGCGTGCTCCGGCCGTGCCTCGCCACCGACGATGGCGTCGACGCCTCGCGCGAGGCGAAGAGCGGCGATCGGGCGGCGATCCGCCTGCGCCTGGACGAGGCGTGGCGCCTCAAGCCGGACGGCAAGGTCTGGAAGGGCTGCACCGAAGAGACGGCCTCCGCGGTGTCGATCCGCGCGATCGGCGGCTGACGGAGCGGGCGGATCCGAGCGGGGCCGGATCACGTTCGGCTTCCGGTCCTCACGGCTGCCGTGTCAGATTCCGGGGCGATGCCGCGAACTCCTGATCGACCCGGCGAGGGCGAAGCGCTCTCGACTCACCTCTCTCCGAGCGGCGAGGCCCGCATGGTGCCTGTCGAAGGCAAGCCCGTCACGCACCGCCGCGCTGTCGCGTCCGGCGCCGTGATGATGCGCCCCGAGACGATCGCCCGGGTCGCGCGCGACGACGCCCCGAAAGGCGACGTGCTGGCCGCGGCGCGGATCGCCGGGATCATGGCGGCGAAGCGCACGCCGGAGCTCATCCCGCTCTGCCACGGCATCGCGCTCACGCACGTCTCGGTCTCGCTCGACGTGGACGAGCCCTCCGCGACGATCCGGGTGACCGCCGCCGCGGAGGCGGTGGATCGCACAGGGGTCGAGATGGAAGCCATGGTCGCGGTGAGCGCCGCGTGCTTGACCATCTACGACATGCTCAAGGGGATCGATCGCGAGATGGTGATCTCGGACATCAAGCTGCTCGAGAAGAGCGGGGGCCGCTCCGGCCATTTCCAGCGGAGCGCGCCGTGAGCCGGATCCGCGCCGAGCCGCTCGGTCTCGACGAGCTCATCGCCGCCGTGTCTCACCCTGGCGCGGGCGGCATCGCCACGTTCCTTGGCGTCGTGCGCGACGTCAACGAGGGCCGTTCGGTCACGCTGCTGGAGTACGAGGCCTACGGGACGATGGCCGAGGCCGAGCTCGAGCGGATCCTGTCGGAGATCGCCGCCGAGCTCCCTGGCGTGCGCGTCGCCGCGACGCACCGGGTGGGCGCGCTCCACGTCGGCGATGTCGCCGTCGCCTGCGCCGCGAGCGCGCCGCACCGGGGAGAGGCGTTCCGCGGGTGCCGCCTGCTCATCGACCGCATCAAGGAGCGCCTGCCGATCTGGAAGCGTGAGCACGGGCCGGACGGCCCCTACTGGGTCGGATGGGAGGACGCCCGCTGCGCCGGCGAGCACGGGCACGAGGCGCATCACGGGCACGCGCACGCGCACGGCGACGAGGAGCCCCACGGCCACGGTGGGACGGCGCCTCCGGCCAGCGCCGGCGCCTAGCGCGGGCGCCGGCCGGGCGCGCCTCCGGGCGGCGCCGGCGCCTAGCGCAGGCGAAGCCCCGCCGGGGGAGGCGAGGAGAGCGGGTCGTTCTCCTTCAGGCGGTTGTGGTGCCGGATGTCCGTCCCCTTGACGAGGAAGACGACCGACTCGGCGATGTTCATCGCGTGATCGGCGATGCGCTCCAGGTACTTGGCGATCGACTGGATGCGTGTGGCCCTGTACACCGTGCTCGGATCGCGGCTCATGACGAGGAGCACCTCCTGGAAGATGCGGGCGTAGTGCTCGTCGATCACGTCATCGCGCGTGAGCAGCTGGTTCGCTCGCTCGCAGTCGCGGGCGACCAGCGCGTCCAGCGCCTCGTGCACCACCTCGATCGCCTCGTCCGCGAGGCCTTGCAGATCCGCCACCGGCGCGAGCGGCGGCTCCTCGTTGAGCTCCTGCACGCGCTCGCAGACGTTCACCACGAGGTCGCCGACCCGCTCCAGATCGGTGACGATCTTCAGCGCCGTGGTGACGAAGCGCAGGTCGGACGCGACGGGCTGGCGCGTCGCGAGGATCCTCATACAGAGCTCGTCGACCTCGCACTCGAGGCGGTTGATCCGGCGATCGAGCCGGATCGTCGCCTTGGCGAGGCCCGTGTCGCGCGTCGTGAGCGCGGTCGAGCCTTTCTGGATCATCTCCTCGACGAGGCTGCCCATGAGCAGCAGCTTCTCGCGAAGCGTGCGTAGCTCGTGCTCGTAGACCTTGCTCGTGTGCGACGTCGGCATGACTCTATCCCCCGCTTCCATCAGCCGAACTTCCCGGTGACGTAGTCTTCCGTCTTGCTCTCCTTGGGGTTGGTGAAGATGGTCTGGGTCCTGTCGAACTCCACCAAGTCCCCCATGTAGAAGAAGGCGGTATAGTCAGAGCACCGCGCGGCCTGCTGCATGTTGTGTGTTACGAGCACGCAAGTATATCGCTCTTTCAGCTCGTCGATGAGCTCCTCGACGCGCGCGGTCGCGATGGGATCGAGCGCAGAGCACGGCTCGTCGAGCAGGATCACCTCCGGCTCCACCGCGAGGACGCGGGCGATGCAGAGCCGCTGCTGCTGGCCGCCCGAGAGGGATAGCCCGGACTGATCGAGCTTGTCCTTCACCTCGTCCCAGAGCGCCACCTGGCGCAGGCACTTCTCGACGAGGCCTGTGGGATCCTTGACGGAGATGCCGTTCAGCTTGTGCCCGGCGAGGACGTTCTCGCGGATGGACATCGTTGGAAACGGGTTGGGTTTCTGGAACACCATGCCGACGCGGCGCCGCAGCCTTACAGGGTCGACGGCTTTGTCATAGATGTTCACGCCGTCGATCATGACGGAGCCCTTCGCCGAGGCCCCGGGCACCTGCTCGTGCATCCGGTTGAGACAGCGCAGGAACGTCGACTTCCCGCACCCGGACGGGCCGATGACCGCTGTGACCTGGCCGTCGGGGATGTTCAGCGTGATGTCGTGGATGGCGTGGAACTTGTGAAAATAGGCGTTGAGCCGGGTGACGCTGATCTTGGCTGGCGGCGCCTCGTCCTCTGGCTCCGTGGAGCGGCTGTCGATGACACCGGTGTCGAGCCCGCTGCGGCGTTCCCCGGACCGTACTTTGTGGTGCAGTGAGTCAAACGAGCTCATCGAGTGCCTTTAGCGCGCCTTGACGCTCCGCGACGTGACGATGCGCGCGAGCAGGTTGAGGAGGAAGACGATGACGATCAGCACGAGGGCGCCGGTCCACGCCTCCTGCTGCCACTTCGGGTAGGGCGAAGTCGCGTTCCGCCAGATCTGCACCGGCAGCGAGGCGATGGGGCGGTCGATGGCGAAGCTCCAGTACGATGAGCCGAGCGCGGTGAGGAGCACCGGCGCGGTCTCGCCGGCGATGCGGGCCACGGCGAGCATCACGCCGGTGCCGATCCCGGGCGAGGCCGTCCGGAGCACGACGAGGAGGCTCGTGCGCCACTCCGGCACGCCGAGGGCGAGCGACGCCTCGCGGAGGTGGGCAGGCACCAGCTTGAGCAGCTCCTCCGTCGTGCGGGTCACCGTCGGGAGCATCACGATCGCGAGCGCGATGCCGCCCGCGAGCGCCGAGAAGCGCTTCATCGTGACCACGACGAGGGCGTAGACGAACACGCCGATGGTGATCGAGGGAACGCCGCCGAGCACGTCGGCGATGAACCGGATGGCGGCAGCGAGCTTGCCGCGCCCGATCTCGGCCAGGTAGATGCCGGCGAGGATGCCCGTCGGCAACCCGATGCCGCAGCCGATGGCGACGAGGATGAGCGTGCCGACGACCGCGTTGCCCATGCCGCTCCGCTCGTCGCCGACGGGCTTCGGCAGCTGCGTGAAGAAGTCGAGGGACAGCCCGCCAAGGCCTTTGCTGACGACGTAGATGAAGATCAGGAACAGCGGGACCAGGACGACGACGGCGCTCGACACGCAGAGCCCTTCGAAGAAGTAGCTGCGTACGCGGCGCAGCGTCTCGCCCGGCGCGGGCTCGAGCAGCGTGCGCCGGGGGGCGCTCGTGGGGCTCGCCACGGGGACAGGGGTGTCGCTGTTCATGCGCGCTTCTCCAGCTTGCTCTTGGTCGAGCTCACGAGCCACCGGGCGAAGAGGTTGAGGAGGAGGGCGACCCCGAAGAGGAGCAGCGCGATCTTGGACAGCGCCGATACGTACATGTCGCTTGTCGCCTCGACGAACTCGTTGGCGATGACGCTCGCCATCGAATAGCCGGGGTGGAAGATCGACGCGCTCACCTTCGGGACGTTGCCGATCATCATCGTGACCGCCATCGTCTCGCCGAGCGCCCGGTTCAGCCCGAGGATGATGGCCCCGATGATGCCCGAGCGCGCCGAGGGGAGGACCGCGTAGCGGATCGTGTCCCACGCGCACGCGCCGAGGCCGACCGCCGCCTCGCGGTGCAGCTGGGGCACCGCCTGCATCACCTCCCGCGACACCGACGTGATCGTCGGGACGATCATGATGGCGAGGATCACGCCCGCGGCGAACATGCCGAATCCGAGCGGCGGACCCTCGAAGAGGGGGATGTACCCGAAGTACTTGATCATGACCGGCTCGACGGTGTCCCGGAGCCAGGGGCGGAGCACGGCGATGCCCCAGAAGCCGTAGACGACGCTCGGGATCGCCGCGAGGAGCTCGACCATGAACCCGAGCGGCTTGCGGATCCGGTGGGGGGCCAGATCCGACAGGAAGATCGCGAGGCCGAGCGAGACGGGGACGGCGAGCACGATGGCGATCAGCGAGGTGACGACCGTGCCGTACACGAACGGGAGCGCGCCGAACTCCTCGCGCGCAGGGTCCCACACGCTCCCGCCGAGGAACCCCAGCCCGAACTTGTCGATGGCGAGCCGCGACGATCGGATGAGCTCCAGCACCATCAGCGCTGGCACCGCGAGCACCGTGAGGCCGAACATCGTCAGGATGGCGCGGAACGCTCGATCTGCGCCGCGCGTGCCATGTGGCGCATCGCTGTGTGGCGCGGGCGAGGCGGCTTGTTGCATCGGGACTTCTACGGTGCTCATGGACCTATCCTGCGCTCCTGCGCGCACGCCAGCCGCGCACGGCGGGGCGCCGTTCGCGCGGCTGGCGCGCATTCCTGGGGTCATGGGGCGAGCAGGGGCTTGCCGTCAGGGCCGACCAGCGCGGCGAGCTTCTTGTTGACCTTCTCGACGACCGCCGCGGGCAGCGGGGCGTAATGGAGGTCGTTCGTGAACTTCTGGCCGTCTTGCATCGCCCACTTGATGAAGCTGGAGAGCACCTTGCCCTTCGCGAGGTCCTTCTGCTCCTGGTACACGAGCAGGTACGTGAAGCCGGCGATGGGGTATGCGTCCTCGCCCTCGGCATCCACGAGCGAGATCCGGAGGTCGTCCGGCATCTTGGCGGCGGCGCCGGCGCCTGCGGCGGTCGTGCTCTCCAGCGACGGGGCGATGAACTTCCCGCTCTTGTTCTTGAGCGAGGCGAACGTGAGCTTGTTCTGCATCGCGTACGCGAGCTCGATGTAGCCGATCGAGGCGGGCGTGCTCGTGATGAGGGCGGAGACGCCGTCGTTGCCCTTGGCGCCGAGGCCGCCGGGCCAGTTGACGCTTGTCCCGGTCCCCGGTCCGCTCTTCCAGTCCGGGCTGACCGCGCTCAGGTAGTCGACGAAGATCTTGGTCGTTCCGCTGCCGTCCGAGCGGTGGACCGTCGCGATCTCCTTGTCGGGGAGCTTCACGTCCGGGTTCTCCTTCTGGAGGGCCGGGTCGTTCCACTTCTTGATCTTGCCCAGGAAGATGTGCGCGGCCGCCTCCGGCGTGAGCTTCAGGCCAGACGGGACACCCTCGAGGTTGTAGGTCAGCACGACCGCGCCCAGGCACGTCGGCAGGTGAAGGATGCCGGCGGCCTTCCCGAGCTGCTCCTCGTTCATCGGCGCGTCGGAGGCGCCGAAGTCGACGGTCCGCTCGGTGATCTGCCGGATCCCACCGCCTGAGCCGATGGACTGGTAGTTGATCTTGACCTTGGAGTTGGCCTTCTGAAACTCAGCGATCCACTTCGTGTAGAGAGGGTACGGGAACGTCGCGCCCGCGCCCGTCAAGGTGATGTCCCCGTCAGCGGTCGGCTGCGGCGCGGTGTCCTTCTTCGCGCCGGGGAGCGAGCCGGTGTCTTGGGGGGCATCGGAGCGACCGCACGCCGCGGTCAGGAGGAACATCGCCAGGGTGAGCAGAATTCGAGCCATGCACAGCAAGGCGTAATCGAGGTTTGTGACAGCTCCGTGACGGCAAGGTGGAACAGCGAGTACCGCGCTTTCCTGCCTTTGCGTGGTTCGCGTGGATCACCCGGCGCGCGCCAGGCGGACGGTGAACTGGGTGCCGCGGCCGATGGCGCTCTCGACCTCGATCGAGCCGTTCATCAGCTCGACCAGGTGCTTCACGATGGCGAGGCCGAGACCGGTGCCGCCCAGATCGCGTGAGCGGCCGGCGTCGACCCGGTAGAACCGCTCGAAGATGCGGCCCAGGTGGTGAGGCGGAATACCGGGGCCGTCGTCGACGACGGCGAGCGTCACCTGCTGATCGGCCGAGCGCGCCTTCACCGTGACGTGAGCCCCCTCGCCCGCGTACTTGATGGCGTTGTCGAGCAGGTTCATGAGGACCTGCTCGAGCGCGCGGCGGTCGCACCGGACGGGCGGGAGCGCGGAGGCGTCGACCGTCAGCGTGACCCTGCGCCGGCGCGCCGCCTCGGCGAGCAGCTGCGTGACGTGCTCGATGGCGGGGGCGATGTCGAGCTCCGACAGCGCGAGGCGGAAGTTCTTCGCCTCGATCTTCGAGAGGTCGAGCAGGTCGTCGACGAGGTGGCGGAGGCGCTTCGCGTGCCGATCGATCACGTCGACGAACTCGGCGGCCTCGTCGGGGTCCTTCAGCGCGCCGAGCTGCAGTGTCTCGGCGGCGGTGCTGATCGCGGTGACCGGGGTGCGCAGCTCGTGGGACACGTTGGCGACGAAGTCGGTCCGGATCGTCTCCAGCCGGCGGAGGTCGGTGACGTCGTGGAACACCGCGATGAGCCCCGGCTCGGCGGACGCGCCGTCGTGATCCGCGCCCCACGCGGCGAGGGCCTCGCGCTCATCGTGCCCGGGCCGCTCCGGGCCCTTCCGGCGCGACACGCGCACGAGCAGCCGCCTCGGCAGCGTCCGCCCGAGCTCGACCTCGACGTCGACCGGCTCGTCCCGCTGGCCGGCGAGCTGGATCGCCTCGGTGAGCCGCGCGTTGCGGATCGACTCGATGACCGATCGACCGAGCGCGTCCTCGCCGAGGGAGGCCATCGCGCGGAGCGCCCGGTTGGCGAGGAGGATCCTCCCGTCGCGATCGAGCACGAGGACGCCCTCGCTCATCCCGTCGAGGATGCCCGCGAGCAGGGCGCGCTCCGTCCGCACCTCGGCGGTGGATCGGGAGAGCTCGCTCGTGAGGTGGTTCAGCGCGCGCGCGAGCTGGCGGAGCTCGCCCGAGCCGCGCAGCGGGGCGCGCGTCGACAGGTCGCCCTCGGACATCGCCTGCGCGAAGCCGGTCAGCCTCCGGATCGGTCGCGTGACGAAGAAGGCCGTGGCGGCACCGACCGAGACGGCGACGACGATCACGGTGCCCATGCCGAGCAGCAGCGTGCGCCGCGAGCGAAGCAGCGCGGCGTCGACGGCCGCGCGCGGGCTGTGCTCCGCGAGCAGCGCCGCTTCCATGTCGCGCGCGGCGAGGCGCTCGATCGGGACGCCTGCGACGAGGAGGGCGAGCACCGTCCCCGCCGCGAGCTTCGCGCCGATGCCCAGCCCCCTCGGCAAGCGCATGGGCCCTCTAGACGACCTCGGGCTCGGCGCGGAACCGGTAGCCGACGCCGCGCACGGTCTCGATGTAATCGCCCGCCGCCCCGAGCTTCTCGCGGACGCGCTTCACGTGGGTGTCGACGTTGCGCGCGGTGACGTCGACGTGCGAGCCCCACACCTCGTCGAGCAGGAGATCGCGCGACAGCACGCGCCCGCGGCGATCGTAGAGCATCATGAGCAGGCGGAACTCGAGCGCGGTCAGCGCGATCTCGGCCTCCTGCACCCAGGCGCGGTGCGCGGCGCGGTCGACCCGCAGGATGCCGAAATCGAATTTCTCCGGCGCCGACGCCGGGCTCTCCGAGCGCTTGAGGATCGCCCGGGCGCGCAGGATGAGCTCGCGCACGCTGAACGGCTTCACGACGTAGTCGTCGGCCCCGAGCTCGAAGCCGACGATCCGGTCGATCTCCTCGCCCTTGGCCGTGACCATGATGACGGGCACCGCCGAGGTTTGCGGGTTCTGCTTGAGGCGGCGGCAGATCTCCGTGCCCGACATGTCCGGGAGCATCAGGTCGAGCAGGACGAGATCGAACCGCTCTTCCTTGACCGCCCGGAGCGCTGTCTCTCCGCTCCCGGCGGACACCACATCGAACCCAGCTTGACGGAAGTTGTAGGTGAGGACGCGCTGGAGGTCGCGCTCGTCCTCCACGATGAGCACATGGCTCGGCATGGCGGATGTATGTAGCAGCGCATTGTGACAGCTTGATGGCGATCGCTCGCCTCACGCGTCGCCGTCGCGAGACGGAATTGCGACAACGACGAGATGGAGCGCGAGGAGAGCGCGGAGATCCGAGACGGACGGCGGGCGGCTCGGACGCGGCCGATCCTCGACCCGGGGGAGCGCGGCAGCGCGGCCGGGAGAGCAGCCTGGAGCGGCGCGGCCGGGCGGCGGATCGTGCAGCGAGGCGGGCGGCGGACTCCCAGGACGGAATGCGTGGCGCTTGCAATGCTCTGCGTTTTCGCCTAATTGGGCCGCCCATGGCCCTCGAGCGAACTCTCTCAATCATCAAGCCTGATGCGATGGAAAAGAACACGGCCGGCGCGATCGTCGCCCGCCTCGAGAAGGAGGGCTTCACGGTCAAAGCGATGAAGCGCATCCACCTTACCCGCGCGGAGGCCGAGGGCTTCTACGCGGAGCACCGGGGTCGCGGCTTCTTCGACGAGCTCGTGACGTTCATGTCGCGCAGCCCCATCCTGGTGATGGCGCTCGAGCGCGAGGACGCGGTGGCGAAGTACCGCGAGGTCATCGGCGCGACGGACCCGGCCAAGGCGGCGGAGGGGACGATCCGCAAGCTCTACGGGGCGAACGTGGGCGAGAACGCGGTCCACGGCTCCGACAAGCCGGCGACCGCCGCGCGGGAGATCGGCTACTTCTTCGCGGGTTACGAGGTCGCCCCGAGCGCGACGGCCTGATGCTCGGCGAGCGGCTCGCGGCTGCGCTCGGCGCGGCGCGGGACGGCGCGGCAGGCATCGAGAGCTTCGCGCACCTCCTCGGCTCGCGCCGCGTCGGGCCGCGTGGGGTCGCGCTCGCGCTGCCGGAGGTGTGCGAGGGGTGCGCGGCGCTCGTCGTTGCCCTCGACAGCCTGTCCGCCGCGGTCCGCGACGGCTTCGTCGAGACAGACTCCGCCGCGGCGGCCGACGCCGCGGCGGCCGACGCCGCCTGCGCGGTCCTCGGCCACGCGGGCGTCGAGGTCGCGCGCCTCACGGACGAGCTGTCCCGCGCCGCGGCGGGCGCCTCGCCGGCGCGCGGCTCTGGCCGCGGCCGCGGGGATCGCGGCGGCTCCGAGCGCGGCATCGACGCGCGGCAGCGCCTGGGGCTCGAGGCGTCGGTGCGCAGGACGGCCCGGGAGCTGAGCGGCGCGCTCCGCCTGTCCGAGCTCGTGATCGCGACCCTCGAGCTGCGCCCGACGCCGCTCGATCTCATCGACGTGCTCCGCAACTGGAGCGCCGCCACGGCCGAGGGGCGGCCCGTCGTCGGCATCTCGATCGCCTCCTCCGATGGCCGCGCCAACGAGGTGGAGGGCGACGTGCGCGCCGTGAGCGGGCTCATGGAGCTCGCGGTCGGCATGGTCAGCGCCGCGGGCGTGGCGAGCCCGCACCTCACCGTGTCCCGCCTCTCGGACGGGCGCTCGATGGTGCGCATCGCCGAGCGCGGCCCGCGCGACGGCGCGCCGGCGGTCGCCCTCGACGTGGTGCTGCGCGACGGGGGCGAGCGGGCGGCCGCCGTGGCCCGCGTCGTCGCGCGCCGCGCGCGCATCGAGCTCGTCGAGGGGACGGGCGGGCGCGTCGTCACCATGACGTTCTGACCCCGGTGCCGGTGCTGGCTCGGCCGTGCTAAAGGCGGCGCCATGGCCACCGAAGAATCCATGAAGTCCCTTGTCGAGGCGGCGTTCCGCGACCGCGAGCTCCTCCGCTCGCCCGCGCACGAGGCCGCGGTCCTCCGCACGATCGAGAGCCTCGATCAAGGCCTGCTCCGCGTCGCCGAGCCCGACAAGACCGCGCAGGCGGGCGGCGAAGGCGCGGCGTCCACCGGCGAGGGCGCCCCGCACAGGTGGGTGACGCACGCGTGGATCAAGGAGGCGATCCTTCTCTACTTCTCGCTCCGCAGCATGAGCGTGATGGAGGTCGGCCCCTTCGAGTTCCACGACAAGATCCCGCTCAAGCGGGGCCTCGACAAGGCGGGCGTGCGCGTCGTCCCGCCGGGGACGGTGCGCTACGGCGCGTTCCTCGAGCAGGGCGCGATCGTGATGCCCGGCTACGTGAACATCGGCGCGTGGGTCGGCTCGGGGTCGATGGTCGACACCTGGGCGACGGTCGGCAGCTGCGCGCAGATCGGGCGAGGGGTGCACCTCGCCGGGGGCGTCGGCATCGGCGGGGTGCTCGAGCCGCCGGGGGCGCGGCCGGTGATTATCGAGGACGGCGTCTTCGTGGGCTCCCGCGTGATCGTGGTGGAGGGCGTCGTGGTCGAGGAGGAGGCGGTGCTCGGCGCCGGCGTGGTGCTCACCGCGTCGACGGCGATCCTGGACGTCACGGGGCCGGAGGTCGTGGAGCACCGCGGCCGGGTGCCCGCGCGCAGCGTGGTGATCCCGGGGACGCGGCCGAAGCGCTTCCCCGCAGGGGAGTTCTCGATCCCCTGCGCGCTCATCATCGGCAAGCGGAGCGAGGCGACGGATCGCAAGGTGTCGCTCAACGCGGCGCTGCGAGATTTCGCGGTGCCGGTGTGAGCGCGCGCTCCGACGCGGACGCGGCGGCCGCGGCCGATCTCGCGGACACGCTGCTCTGGCTCTGCTCCGTGCCGTCGCCCACGGGCGAAGAGCAGGAGCTGTGCTGCGCGGTGGCGGAGCGGCTCGGTCGGGCTCGGCTCGCCGCGCCGGTGCGCCGCCACGGCGACTCGCTCGTCGTGCAGGTGACGCAGGGCACGGGCGGCCCGAAGATCGCGCTGGCCGGGCACCTCGACGTGGTGCGCACCTCGCACGACGGGCCGCCGCGGCTCGAGGGGGATCGCCTCTACGGCCCCGGCGCGAGCGACATGAAGTCAGGGCTCGCGCTGATGCTCGACCTCGTCGAGGGCGAGCGGGAGGCGATCGCGGGCGTGGATCTGACGCTCGTGTTCTACGCGCGGGAGGAGGGCCCGTACCTGGAGAACGAGCTCGCGCTGGTCATCGAGCGCGAGCCGGACCTCCGCGCGCTCGATCTCGCGGTGTGCCTCGAGCCGAGCGACAACCGGCTGAGCCTCGGCGCGAGCGGGTCGCTCCACGCGGGGCTGACGTTCCGCGGGCGGACGGCGCACAGCGCGCGGCCGTGGCAAGGGGAGAACGCCATCTACAAGGCAGGCCCGCTCCTGTGCGAGCTCGCCGCGCTCGCGCCGCGCGAGGTCGAGATCGACGGCTTCGTCTACCGCGCCGTGACGACGGCGACGATGGCGCAGGGCGGGCGCGGGCGGAACGTCGTTCCGGACGAGTTCACGATCAACCTGAACCACCGCTTCTCGCCTGGGACGTCGATCCAGGAGGCGCAGCGGACCATCGAGGCGCTCGTGGACGGGCGCGCCGAGATCGCCTGGCGCGACCTCAGCCCTTCGGCGCCGCCGCACGCGTCGCACCCGCTCGTCGTCGCGCTGCGCGAGGCGGGCGTCGCCGCGGTCGAGCCGAAGCAGGCGTGGACCGACGTGGCCCGCTTCGCGGAGCTCGGGGTGCCTGCGGTCAACTTCGGCCCCGGCGAGAACGCCCAGGCGCACCAGCGCAACGAGTGGTCGTCGCTTCGAAAGCTGTCCGAGGGTCGCACGATCCTCCGCCGCTGGCTCTCGGCGCTCGGACCGGCCTGACGCCGCGCGCACCCGCCGCGCGCGCTCCGCGCCAGGGGGGAGCCCGCCTGATCGCGCGCAGCGTTCGGGGCGCGCCCCGGTGACCCTCGTGCCCTTCAGGTGGCTGTGCGCACCGAGAGCCCGGCGGCGGGGATGGTGAAGAAGAACGTGCTGCCCTGGCCGGGCGAGCTCTCGACCCAGATCGTACCGCCGTGGGCCTCCACGATGCCCTTGGTGACGAACGCCGCGAGCCCCATCCCTTGTCCCATGGGCCTTCGAGGGGGCGCGTGGCGAGCGAAGAGCAGCGGTCGTTGCTCCGGGGAGATGCCAGGTCCGGTATCGGAGATCGAGAATCGCGCGTCGGTGCCCGACGGCTCGGCGCGCACCGTGATGCGTCCGCCCTTCGGCGTGAAGCGCATGGCGTTGCCGAGCAGGGTGGCGATGACCTGGACGATGCGCTCCCGATCGCACGCGATGGGCGGCAGCTCGTGCGGCAGCTCCTTCGCGATCTCGAGCGGCTTCAGCGCGACCGTGGGCGCCATGAGCTCGATCGCCTTGTCGAGGATCGGCTCGACCTCGTGCGCGCCTTTGCCGACCTTCAGCGATCCGCTCTCGATGCTCATGGCGTCGATCAGGTCCTGCGCGAGCTGGTTGATCTCGTCCGCCGCGCGGGTGATCGCCTCGAGCTGCCGCCTACCCGGGCCCTCCTGAGGGACGGATCGCATCAGCATGCGGGCGCTCACGACGATCACGCTCAGCGAGTTCCTGAGGTCGTGAGAGATGGTGGACACGGTCTCGCGGAGGATGCGCTCTGCCGCCTCCGCGCGGCGCTCGAGGAGCTGGCGCTGCTCCTCGATGATCCGCTCGCGCTTGGCCGCGTCGCCCCGCGGGGCGAGCCGCTCCGCGTCCGCCTTCGATCGCCTGGGCGCCCTGGCGCGCAAGGTCGCCGGTCCCGCGGATCGAGGCCCGCTCGCCGCGGCGGACGTCGAGCCCCGCTTCGGAGCGCGCAGGGGCGCCGCTGTGGTGCGCCCGCGGAGCGTGCGGCCGTGCGCTGCGTCCGCGCCGTCCGTCGCGTTCTTCCCGGCTTTTTTTCTCGTCACCCCCGCCATTCTTGTCCCCTCGTGCCTCTCAAGCCCTCAGTTAGCCAGAAAGACCGGACCGAGAATAGTCAGGTGGTGCCGCAGTCAAGTCCTGGCAGCACGGGAGCGCAGGTGCGTTATTCGCAGTCTCGCCGCAGTCTCGCCGCAGTCTCGCGCCTCGCGGATCTCGCGAGCTCGTGCGCGCTGTGTAGGTTTCGCCGATTCCGTGAAGGGGGATTCGCGGCGCGTCAGGGCGCGCTTTCCGGCTGCGATGACGCGCTGCCGCGCGACAGGAGGCGGCGAATCTCGAGCACGAGCGTGTCCGGCAGACACGGCTTCGTCAGGAAGGCGTCGCACCCGGCGTCCTTCGCCTCGCGCGAGTGCCCCGCCAGCGTGTGACCCGTGAGGGCGACGATGGGGATCCTCATGGTGCGAGGATCGCTCTTGAGGTGGCGCGTCGCCTCCCAGCCGTCGATCTCGGGGAGCGAGAGGTCCATCAGGATGAGGTCCGGGATCAGCTCGAAGGCGCGGTCGAGCGCCTCGCGCCCCGTCGCCGCCTCGGCCACGCGGAACCCGGAGAAAGACAAGTATTCCGCGAACATCTCCCGGTTGTCCTGGAAGTCGTCCACGACCAGGACGAGCGGCGAGACCGCGTTGTCATCAGACTTCACTTCCATTCCAGTGAACCTTTCCATTCCTCGGCGCGCCGCGCCGCCCGATCGGTCGTAAGGGGCTCCGGCATCGCTCGGCCGGCCTCTCACGCAGGGTCATGTAGGGGGGCGATCCGCTCGGGTCACGTCATGTTTGTATACCTGATTGCGGGCACAATGCCGGGCATTTCCCCTCCCACGCAGGGGTTATCCTGCATTTGCCCTGAAGGGGTTTCAGGTTGCTCCTGATGTGCCCTAGGTAGGTCCGTAGGGGCGGCGGACGCCGACGATCTCATGGAGCAAACGAGCGGCGCTGTCCCAGTCGACCGGCTTCACGAGCACACCGTCGAACGCCGAGGCGTTGAGGGCGGCGCGGGCCTCGAGATCGCGCCGGCCAGTGCACGCGAAGATGGCGACGTGCTGGGTCGCCGGATCGGCGCGCAGCGCCTCGGCGACGACGAAGCCGTCGATGCCGGGCATCCTCAGGTCACACAGGATCACATCCGGCACGTCCTGCGTCGCGAGGAACACGCCACGCAACCCACCGGCTGCCCGCTCTACCAGGAAGCCGTGCGCAGCGAGCGCCGCCTCCGCCATGACGAGGAAATCAGGATCATCATCGACGATGAGGACCCGGCGCCGCCGCTCGATCACCAGGGTATCCTCGTCTCCCTGCTCGTCGTGATGCTCGGTGAACTCTCTGCGCTCTGCCTCGGACATGCTCCCCCGCTCGCGGCTCGGCTGACAGCGCTCCCCAGGTGCTCGGGCTTCGATGCGCTGATGCGCGGAAGCATGACCATGGACCCATGGAACATGGAAGAACATGGAAGGAGAGCAACGAGGAGCAACGGCCTCCCGCCGGCGTTTCTGGAAAGGCCCCCCCGCGCTGGTGGAGGCGGAACCTGAACCCCAGGTACACCTTGTGCCCAGGTCGCTTATCCGCAACCATCAACTGTCCAGCGCAGATGGGGGTCTCTGCGCGGTTCACCCCCAGCCTCCGGCGACCGCTGTTTCGGGGGAGCCCCGACGACAGTTGGCTTGCTCGTCTGATGCTCGCGGTCCGCGCTGCTGCATATTCGGAGCAGGCGTTTATGTGGATGGATGACGAGTTCTTCGCGCGTGTGGGCCACGATCTTCGGGGCGAGCTGGCGACCATGCTGGCGGGGGTCCACTATCTCCTGCGTTACCAGAAGGACCTCGGGGCGGCGCCGCGGGACATGCTGGAGCGCGTGCGCGGCGCGGGCGAGCGGCTGAAGCGGCTGCTCGACGAGTTCGACAACTCCATCTGGCTCCGCGAGGACGCGAGCCGTCCCATGGCGATCGCCTCGTGTGATGCTGGCGAGCTCGCCCGCCGCGCGGCGGGGCATCTCGAGGAAGCGGCCACCGCCCGTGGCGTGCGCATCTCCTTCGATGCCGAGCCCGACGGGGGCGCGCCCGTGGAGGGGGATCCGGAGCTGCTCCGGGTGGCGATCGAGTACGTGCTCGGCTTCGCCATCCTGCGCTCGCGCGATCGCCCCGTGCAGATGCGTGTCTCGATCTCTGGCGGTGAGGCGATGGTGACCGTCATCGACGAGGCCGGCCCCGTCGCGCCCGAGCCGCTCGCCCGGCTGCTCGATCCGTTCGGCGAGCGGGCGGCGATCCCCGCCGACCCTGTCGCGCCGCGCCGTCGAGAGCGGCTGGGCCTCGGCCTCGCGATCGCGCGTGGCATCCTCGGTGCGCACGGGGGCGGGCTGACCGTGGAGCCCTCGTCCGAGCGCGCGGGCGGCGGCTCGACGGAGCCGGCCCCGGGGCTCTCCGCGACCGGGCTGCGATTCACGTGCTCTCTCGGCGGCGTTCGGCGGGGCTCTCCCCCCGGCTCGCCCGAAACGACGGGTCGCGGCCATGCGGCGAGCGCGAGCGGCGATGACGGATGAGATCCTGCCCTGGGCTCGCAACGCGCGGATCGTGTCCGATGAAGACTTCGTCTAGGATGAACGCGGTCGCACGTCGCGAGCGTGCTCCAACTTCCACCGCCCACCCATGAATGCGCCTCGATGCCGACGCTGAGCTCTCTCCTCGTGCAGCATGGGGTTACCTCGATGCGGGTGGTCGAGGAGGCGATCGCCCGCCAAGTGCTCCACGGCGGCGATCTCGCCACGAATGTGCTGGAGCTGGGTGCGGTGCGTGAGCGAGAGCTCACGGCGCTGCTCGCGGAGAGCCTCGGGCTCCCGCCCGCCGTGGGCCGGCTGCGGCCCGCGTCGCCCGGGGTGCTCCGGACGATCCCCGTCGAGCTTGCGGTCCAGCACCGCGTGTTCCCCCTCGACGTACGCGCAGGCCTCGACGTGGCAGCGACGGGAACCCCGCAGCGCGAGGCGACGCTCGTCATCGCCACGGCAGAGCCCCTCGCGTTGCCCGTGGCGGAGGAGCTGAGCTTCGCGCTGGGGGTCAGCCTGCGGCAGCTCGCCGCGCCGCTGGTGCGCATCCGCCAGGCGCTCGCCGAGCACTACGGCGTGGCCCTGGAGCGGCGGTTGTCGCGGCTGGTGAAGCAGCTCGACGCGCGCGCCGAGCCGAGCCCGAACGAATCGAACGAGTCGAACCCGGCGAACGAGCCTGGCCCTGCGGTCCAGCCGGCGCCGCAGCCCGCCTCACCTGCGGGCACCGACGCGGCTCCACACGCGGCGATCGACGCCAGCTCGTCCGCGCAGAACGACACGGGTTCGCCTGCCGAGATCGTCGCGGATCCACCGGCCGAGCTCGCTGCCGCCTCGCTCCCTGGCGCCGATGTGGATTCTCCGGCAGGGGGCCGCCCCACGTCACCTCCAGGCGTCGAGGCGGCTTCGCTGGCCAGCGTCGATGAGCCCGAGGATGCCGCTGAGACCCAGCAAAAGCGACCCAGCATCGAGGATGCTCCGACGGTCGAATCGCTGACCTCGATCTACGACGAGGACACGGTCGTCGCGGACGTAGCGGACGTCGCGCTCAACGAGGCGGTGCCCACGCCGAGGAAGCCGCCGCTCCACGAGATGGATGACGAGCCGACGGTCGTCGCTGCGTATCCGCTCGATCTCTCCTTGCTCCGCTACCCCGAGGCGCACATGCCTCGGGTCGAGGCGGTCGCTTCACAGCGCGCCGCGCCAGCACCCGGTGAGGCGGCCGCGCATACCGGGCAGGCGGCCGCGTTGCAGGAAGAGCCGGCGATCGAGCCGGCAGTGCCGACGCCGCGCTCCGAGCAGCTCGCTCAGCACCTTTCGCCGCTGACGCCATCGGAGGCCGTGCGCACGTCGTCCCGCGTGGAAGCCCAGGGGCCGCCCGTCGAGATCCCGGAGCCGGCCCCGAAAGCAGCGGCTTCGCCGGCGTCGGCGCTGTCCGGCGTGCGTTCGCCAGCGCCAGGCACCCAGCTCCTGACAGGCTGGCTGAAGCGGGCCTCTGCTGCGCACCGGCCTCAGCAGGAGCCGCTGCCGCGAGCCGCTGCGGCGCTCCAGCAGCAGCCCCACGGATCCGCATCCACGGCGTCGACAGCGGCGGCATCGGTACCCGCAGCGCCGGCACCTGAGGCGCCGGTACCCGTACCGTCGGCACCCGCGGCGCCGTCACCCGCAGCGTCGGCGCCTGCGGCAACTCCGGCGGAGCGACGCGAGCTCTCCTCGAGCGCGCCGGCGGCGAAGGTCTCCATGCGCGAGGCGGGACGGTCTGCGTCCGCTGCGCAGAGGCGGAAAGGCCCCTTCACGCTGGCCATGGCCGAGCAGGCGCTCGCCGCCGTCGGATCGAGCGAAGAGGTGCTCGGGGTCCTCTTCGACTTCGCTCAGCAGTACTTCGAGTACACGGTCCTGTTCACGGTGCACGGCGAGCGCGCTGAAGGTCGCAACGCTTCAGGTCCAGGCGCCGAGCGCGAGCGCGTCACGAAGATCGCCGTGCCCTTCGAACGTCCGAGCGCCCTCTCCAGGGCGCGCGCGCTCCGCGCGCCGGTCGTCAGCGCCGTCGCCGGCAGCGCGCCTGACGCCGAGCTCCAGCGCGAGCTCGGCAGGAAGGTACATGCGGCCGCCGTGGCGGTCGTCCCGATCGTCGTGCGCAGCCGCGTCGTCGCGCTCGTCTACGGCGACGACGGCGCCACCTCGGTCGAGCTCTCGAGCATCGGAGACCTCATCGCGCTCGCCGGCGTCGCGGCGACGGTGCTGGAGCGGCTCATCCTGCGAAAGAAGCAGAACCGCAGCGGCGGAGCCCAGCAAAGCGACGGCCCGGCGCCCCACGAGGCCGCCGCGCCTCAGCAGAAGGCGCCCGCGCCGCCGCATCCCGCGCCCGCGCCTTCGGAGGACGCCTCCGCGCGTTCTGAGGACGCCGCTGCGCCGATGGACGAGCAGGCCACGGAGGGACCGCTCTCCCTGCGCACCCGCGCCGCGCTGATGGAGCTGAGGAGCATGGTCCGCGCGGACGCGCACGGCTCGCACGTCGCCGCCGCGGGCGCGCAGCTGCCTGCGGCGGATGGGGACCGCGACGCGGGAGAGCCCCCGCCCGCCGAGCCCTCCGACGTCGCGCCGCAAGCCGTGCGGCCGCAGGGCGGCTGGAGCACGGAGGACGGCGCTTCTGGGATCGACGCCGTCGCGCGGGCCTTCGGCCTTCGCGGCACCGGCGTGGAGACCGAGCCCGTGCGGCCGGACGAAGGTGTCGCGCATGCGATGGCCTTCAGCTCGACGATCCCGCCGGCCCCGACGCCGCACGCGCAGCGCATGGGCTCCGAGCCGCAGTTCCGGTCGGGCCTCGAGGTGGACGCGGACGTCGTGTCCGGCACGGCCGTCACGGCGCCGATGATGCCGGCGGTCACGCCGCCGATGATGCCGGCGGTCACGGCGCCGATGATGCCGGTGGTCACGCCGCTGCCTGGGCCGCGCGCCGCGGCGTCGTCGGCGCTCATCGACGAGATCCCCGACCTCGAGATCCCCGCGGCGCCGGTCCCTTCGGCGTCGGAGGACCTCGATCTCGGCGAGCCGGAAGAGGCGCGGACGAAGCGCTACTCACGGCCGCCGTGGATGCTCGACAGCTCGATCACGCCGGGCGCAGAAGAGCACCGGGAGCTCGGGCCGGCGCCGGCCGCGGGGCGGCCTTCATGGCGCCGCCGTACGCCTGTCGCCGTCGAGAGCGCCACGGCGTACGCGAGGCCCCCGTCCGAGCGGCGCGCCGCGGTCTCGCCGTCGCCGGCCGGCGACCTGCGCGCGGAGTACACATCGCTCGTTCAACATGTCCTCGCGGGCGGCGAGGCCGGCGCGAGGGCGTTCGCCGAGCTCGTGCGCAACGGCGACACGGCGATCTCGGTCGTCGCCGCGCGGTTTCCCGGTCCGCTCCGGATCGATCGTCAGCGCTTCCGTGAGCAGCTCGCCGGCCCGGAGGGCGCCGCGATCGTCGCCTCCGTGCCGCCTGCCTCCCAGTGCGGGCCGCTGCTCGAGCTCATCGTCGCGATCCGGCGCCCGGCGCTGCCCTTCATGACCGTGCGGAGCGCCTCGCCCGATCCCGAGGTGCGCCTGTGGGCCACGCACGTGCTCGGCGAGCTGACGTACCCGGAGGCCGCCAACGCGCTGCTCCCACGGCTCTTCGACGACAGCGTCGCCGTGCGGCGGATCGCGATCCAGTCGGCCGCCTCGCTGATCGCGGCGCCGCCCGCGGGCGGCCCGATCCTGCAGGGGCTCGACCACATCGCGCGCGACCGCGAGGAGGCGTCCGCGCGGCGGCTCGCGGCCATCGAGACGATGACCGAGATCCGCTCGGGAGGCAGCGTGCCGGCGCTCATCAGCGCGCTCACCGACCCTCACGAGGCGATCGTCGAGGCGGCGGCGCGGGCGCTGGTCGTCGTCACGCGGGACGATCTCGGCCGGGACGCGCGCAGGTGGCTGTCGTGGTGGTCGAGGAACGGCGAGCGCCATCGCATCGAGTGGATCATCGACGCGCTCACGCACGAGAAGCCTGCCATCCGCCGCGCGGCGATCGACGAGCTGAAGGGCGTCACCAAGGAGTACTTCGGGTACTACGAGGACCTGCCGCGGCAGGAGCGGGAGGCCGCCCAGGAGCGCTACCGCGCGTGGTGGATCTCCGAGGGGCGCTCGCGGTTCCGCACCACCGGCTGACGCCGCAACCATGGAGCGGGTGGCAGCGGGCGGGCGGCTCGCGGCGCCGCCTCCCGTGGGAGCGGCGCGCCGCCGCCTCACGGACGACGCGCGCAGAAGGAGGTTGAGCCCGCGTCGCGCGGGGAGGCGGGCGGCTCGGCCGCTCAGCGGGAGCCGCCCGTCGGGTGGGCTTCAGGGAGGGTCAGGGGAAGGGGAGCGAGCGAACCGCGCGGCGGCGGTTCACTTCGGCGCGGCGGGGGCGGCGGCCGGCTGCGTGGCGGGCGCCGGCCTCTTGGCGGGCAGCCCGGCGGGCGCGGTCTCGCCGGCTTCCTTCATGGCCTTGTCGATGAGCTTCTTGAACTTCGAGAACGGCTGCGCGCCGCTGATGAAGTAGCCGTTCACGACGAACGCCGGCGTCCCGCTGATGCCAGCCTTGTCCGCCACGGCGCCCTCGGAGTCCACGAACGCCTTGTGGGTGTTCCCGTCGAGCGCCTTCTTGAACTTGGCCAGGTCGAGGCCCTGCTCCTCGGCGTACTTCTCGAGCGAGGCGCGCGAGAGGGCGTCCGGCTGCCCCTGATTCTTGAAGAGCACCTCGTGGTACGCCCAGAACCCGGCGTTGCCCTTCTGCGTGTAGGCCTCCTGCGCGGCCTCGGACGCGAGCGGCGCGTTCTTGTGCATCGGCAGCGGCCGGTGGCGCCACACGATCTTCAGCTTGTCGCCGTAGGTCTTCGAGATCTGGGAGACCGTGTCCTCGACGCGCTTGCAGAACGGGCACTCGAAGTCCGAGAAGACCTGCATCACGACCTTGGCCTTCTCGCCGCCCTTCCACGGGCTGTTCGGCGCCGGAGCGGAGACCTCCTTGCGCTCGGGCGGCGGGGGCTCCTTGCCGTCCTTGATGATCTCGGCGTAGAGGTCCTTGGCCGCGACGCCCTTGGCGAGCAGCGCCTCCGACTTCTTGATCTCCTCGTCGATGATCGTCTTGAACTTGTCGATCGGCTGCGCGCCGACGAGCCGGCGGCCGTTGATGAAGAAGTGCGGGGTCCCGGACGCCTGCAGGTCGTCCGCGAGCTCCTGATCGGCGGCGATGGACGCGCCGTGCTTCTTGGTGGCGATCGCGGCCTTCACCTTCTCGACGTCGAGCCCGAGCTCCTTGGCGTAGCCGAGCAGGTCCTCGTCGTTGAGCTTCTGCTGGTTCTTCCAGAGCAGATCGTACGCGTCCCAGAAGCCCTTCTCGCCCTTCTGCGCGCGGGCCTCCATCGCGAGCTCAGCCGCGGGCTCGGCGCGCTGGTGGAACGGGAGCGGGTTGTTCTTCCAGACGAACCGGACCTTGTCCCCGTAGGTCTTGACGATCTCGTCGAGGGTCGGGACGACCTTGCTGCAGAACGGGCACTGGAAGTCGGACCACTCGACGATGGTGACCAGCGCGGTGGCCGGGCCCTTCGCCGGCGCGTCGCCGACGGGCACCTTCCAGATGGTCTTGTCGTCCTCCTGCGGGCGCTCGCGGTCCTTCTGCGGCGGCGCCTTCGCCTTGTTCTCCCCCGCGAGCTTCGCGTACACCTTGTCGGGCTTGGTCCCGGCGGCGACCGCCGCCTGCGCGGCCTTGAGCTGCTCGTCGATGACGGACGTGAACTTGTCGATCGGCTGAGCGCCGCTCAGGAACACGCCGTTGATGATCGAGGCGGGCGTGCCGGTGACGCCCGAGGTCTTGCCGACCGCCATGTCGGCGTCGATCTTGGCCATGTACTCCTGCCGATCGAACGCCGCCTTGAACTTCGCCCTGTCGACGCCGGCGTCGCCGGCCCACTTCTCGAAGTTCTCGGGCGTGAGGCTCTTCTGGTTCTGGAAGGCGAGCTCGTGGAACTTCCAGAACGCCTTCGAGCCGCCGAGGCGGAACACGGTCTCGGCCGCGAGCGCCGCCGGGCGCGCGTTCTTGTGGAAGGGGAGCGGGTTGTTCTTCCAGAGGATGCGCAGCTTCTCGGGACCGTACTTGTCCTTGAGCTGGTTGATCGTCGTCTCGACCTTGCTGCAGAACGGACACTCGAAGTCGCTGAAGACGACCATCGTCACCGGCGCCGCCCGGGTGCCCCACATGGGGTCCTTCGACGACACCGGGACCGCCGCGTCCTCGTCGGTCCACGGCTGACCGTCCTCGAGGGCCGCCGAGATCTCATGCCCGCGCGAGCCGGCGCTCCGATCGATGCTCCACATCAGCCCCATCCCTGCGATGAAGCAGAGAAGAAAGCCGACGATGGCTGTTCCCTTGTTCATGATGTTTCCTCTCTCAACGTGGTGGGGCTCCGCCAGGCGGGCCCCTCCTTCAACGCGGGCGCGGCACCGGGTGCAGCGCCCGCGACAAGATCGCGAATCGTGACCTCCCAGGGCGGCGAGCCACCCCGGGCCGAGGGAGCCGCCGCCGCGTGCGCGCGGCGCAGCCCCCAGCGGAGCGCCAGGGCCGATCTCGACCCCTCACGCCGGCGCCTGCGCCCGGCCACGGACGCAGCTGGCACCTCGCCCTCGAGAGGGCGAGCCTGCGCGACGTGGGACCGGACCAGCGCCTAGGAGGCTCGGGTCAGACCGGCAAGCGCTCCGGATCTCGCGGCAGAGACGCCGTCGCGCCGAGAGCTGCGGTCCACGAGAGACCACGCGGCGCGATCACGTGCGGGCTGCCGGCGAGCTCGCCTCATCGAGGCGGGTGGTAAACGCCCTGCGCGACGCCGGGACGCGGTCCTCCGGAGAGCGCCGCGAACGAGAAGAGCGAGAGCGGCGCGCACGGGGCGGGGAGGACGAGGTCAGGAAGGAGCAACGCCTGCTGCGGGGCGCTGGAGAGCTCGCTCACAGGGCCGGGGTGCCGCGAGTTCGGCCCGACCATCGGCCCGCCATCGCCCCTGGCGCAGCCCGGCGCCGCGTCGATCCGCGCGTCGGTGATCGGGAGGGTGCGGGGCGGAGCGACCGAGGAAGCTCCGCGGGGATCGCAGATCGGCGCGTCCCTCGTCTCGCCCGTCGCATCGTCGACGCTGGTCAAGACGGTGCATGACGGCTCGTCCGGCGGGGCGACGATCGTCATCCGGTCTTCCTCGCACACCGGGACGATCGCGGCGCGCGCTGTCAGCGGCAGGACCAGCGCCAACGCGAACGTCAGCACGGTCATCAGGCGCTGGACAGCGTGTCGCGACATCCCTCGCAAGGATTAGCCGAGGCATGCAGGGAGAGCAATGGCCCGGATCCCCGCAGGAACGCGACACTTCGGGGTCTTCCTGGACGGATCCCGACGCTTCTCCAGGGTACCGCCCGGAGGACGCCACTTGTCGACAGGGTGTGGATAACCCTGTGGATAAGGTGGAGATCCCCTGTGTCGAAACGGTGGTTCGAGCGGCCCGCGTCAGCAGGAGCACGGGCGATTTCAGCGTCGCGCAGCGATTCGCGCGAACTTGGCCCACCTTGTCCTACATCCGGTAGGTTCGCTTCATGGCGAACTCCTCCGCGACCGTGCCTCGCCCGGTTCCTCCGCCCTCGCACGAGCCCACCAAGAGCGGCTTCGCTGCGGACGATGTTCCCCGGCCGCTCGGCCGTTACGTGCTCCTGCGGCGCATCGCTCGGGGAGGCATGGGGGAGGTGTTCCTCGCCTCCACGACCGGGCTGGAAGGCGCCGAGCGCCCCGTCGTCGTGAAGATCATCCGCCGCGAGCACGCGTCCGATCCGAGCTACATCGCCCGCTTCCTGGACGAAGCGCGGGTGCAGGCGCAGCTCCAGCACTCCGGCGTCGCGCAGGTCATCGAGGCGGACGTCGACCCCGCGACGGGGGAGCCTTACGCGGTGGTCGAGCACGTCGAGGGCCGGAGCCTCGGCGAGGTCCGGGCCCGCGCGGTGCAGCTCGGGCACCGCTTCGACTGGGCGGAGGCGGTCGCGATCGCGACGATGATCGCCGAGGCGCTCGCCCACGTGCACGAGCGCAGGGACCCGTCGGGCGCCGCGCTCGCCATCGTCCACCGCGATCTGTCGCCGCAGAACGTGATGCTCGGCTTCGCCGGCGACGTGAAGATCATCGATTTCGGCACCGCCCGCGGGCAGAACCGGCGCTGCCACACGGTCGCGGGCGTCGTCTTCGCGAAGCCGGGCTACGTCGCGCCGGAGGTCGCCAACGGCGACCCGGGCGACGCGCGGGTCGATCTCTATGCGCTCGGGATCATGCTCTGGGAGCTGTGCGCGGGGCGCCGGTTCCTCCAGGGCGACGCGCAGACGCACATGGCCGCGGTCGCGCGCAACCAGAACGACCCGCCGCCGATCGCGCTGTCGCTCGGGGCCCCGTCGGCGCTCGACGCCGCCATCGGGCGGCTCACGGCCTTCGACCGCGAGGCCCGGTACCCGTCGAGCCGCGCCGCCGCGCGCGACCTCGCCGCGCTCCTCGGGGCGGCGGTCGCCCTGCCCGGCGGCGAACGCGGCGTGCGCGCGCGGGCCGCGCACCTGATGCAGCGCCTGTTCCCTGGCGAGCCGGGGCGCTCGCGCGGCGAGTTCGCGGCCCTCGTCGCCGCTGCCAAGGCCCATCGCGCCACGGCCGTGACGCCGGTGAGCCCGCGCGCCGAGGCCATGGCCTCCGCCGAGCGCGTGGACGACGGCACGCTGCCCGGGACGCGCTACCGGCTGCTGCGCGAGATCGGGACGGGCGCGAGCAGCACCGTCCACGAGGCGGAGCACGTCGATCTGGGGCGCCGCGTGGCGCTCAAGGTCGTCTCGGCGGAGCACTCGGCGACCGACGTGATCGCGAGCCGCTTCCGCCGCGAGGCCCGCGTCCTCTCGCGCCTCTCGCACGAGCACCTCGTGAAGGTCCACGATTTCGGCATGGCCGCGGACGGCCGGCTGTTCTGCGCCATGGACCTCCTGGAGGGCGAGACGCTCGACGCCCTGCTCGTCCGCGGCGGCGCGATCGACTGGAGGGACGCGCTCGCGATGGCCGCCAAGGTGCTGAGCGCGCTCGAGCTCGCGCACGCCGAGGGGCTCGTTCACCGGGACATCAAGCCCGAGAACCTCTTCATGACGCGCCCGCGCGGCGTCGAGGGGGCGCTCTCCCTCGCGGACGCCGGCCTGAAGCTGCTCGATTTCGGGCTCGCGAAGCGCCTCTCCGACGATCGCGGCGAGGCCGACGGCGTCGTAGACGAGACGGGCGCCGGCGAAGGGCCGGCCCGGGCCGCGGTCGCGATCGTCGGGACGCCCGAGTACATGGCCCCCGAGCAGGCCGCGTCGGGGCGCATCGACGGGCGCGCCGATCTCTACGCGCTCGGCTGCGTCCTCTACGAGATGCTCACGGGGCGCCTGCCGTTCGTCGAGCAGAGCCTCGTCGCGCTGATCGACGCGAAGATCAAGGGCAGCCCCGAGCGCCTCCGCGAGCGCGCGCCGACCCGGCAGATCCCGACGTTCGTCGACGATCTGGTGATGCGCGCGCTGGCCCGTCACCCGAGCGTCCGCTTCCAGAGCGCCGCCGAGATGCGAAAGGCCATCCTGGAGGCGCTGGGGCGACCTGCTCGCGCGCGCACCCGCCGCCGCGCGCTGGGGTTCGCCGCGGTCGCTGCCGCGATGGCGCTCGCGGGCGTGCTGGTCGTCGGCAAGGGGCGCGAGCTGGTGGCCCGTGTCCCCGCGGTCGCTGCGCTCGTCGGCGCTGCGGGCGAGGCGGCCGCGACGTCGGGTGATGCGGCGCAGCCCGCCGCGCCGGCGGTCGCCGCGGAGGCGCCGGCGGTCGTTGCGGAGGCGCCGGCGGCAGCTGCGGAGGCGCCGTCGCTCGCGGCAGCTTCCTACGCGCCGGCGTCCGTCGCGGCAGCTCTCGCGGCGGCCAGCGCGGCAGGGCAGGGGAGCGCCACGCCTCCGGCCCTCGCGGCTGTGCCCGCCGCCGGCTCCGATGCCGCCGCGCCCCGAGAGGGAGCCGCGCAGCCTGCGGCGGTCGTGTCACCTGCGCAGGCCGCCGTCGCGAAGAGCGACGCGGCGAAGCCGCTCGCGAGGGGCGAGTCCGCCCGGCGCGCCTCGGCGATGACCGCGCGCGCGCCGACGCCGAAGGCCGACAAACCTGCGGCGCGCGGCGCGGCGGATCGCGCCTCCCGCGAGGTCGCGAAGCGCGAGCCCAAGGCGCGCGAGCGATCGTCCTCGTCCGCGGCGCGCGAGTCGGCCGCGCCGACACCCGCGCGTGGCGAGGCTGCCACGGCGGCGAAAGACGCGCACGAGGATCGCAGCGAAGCGAAGCGGCGCCGTCACAAGCGGCGGTCCCGGGTCGCGAAAGCGGAGTAGCCGCGCGTCGCGCGGCGCATTTCGCTCGCGCATGGGCCGCGGCGTTGTATACCGCGCAGCCTGCGATGGCTCAGATCGCCTTGTCCGCGCCGGGTTCGAACGCCGTTACTTCGGGCCCACCCCATCGCGCCATCCTGCGGCTCGCGCTGCCGACCGTGGCGGCGATGCTCACCCAGAGCATCGTCAACGAGGTCGACATCGTCTTCTTCGCGCACCTGCCGTGCCCCGAGTCCTCGAACGCGCACGCGGCGCTCTTGCCGTCGCTGATCGTCCTGTGGCTGTTCGGCGGCTCGCTCAGCGCGATCTCGGTCGGCACGCAGGCGTTCACGGCGCGCCGCTTCGCCGAGAATCGCCCCGCGGACGCTGGCGCGGTCCTCGCGAACGCCCTGTTCTTCGCGATCGTCGCCGGCGTCGTGTTCTCCGCGATCGGGTACCTGACGATGCCGTACATCCTGTCCGTCATCATCAAGGTGCCGGACGCGCGGCAGGCGGCGCTCGATTACCTCGGCTGGCGCCTGCTCGGCGTGACGTCGATGGCGGCGACGTTCGCGCTGAAGGCGTTCTTCGACGGGATCGGCAAGACGCACATCCACCTGGTCTCGGCCCTCGCGATGAACGGGCTGAACATCGTGCTCTGCCTCCTGCTCATCTTCGGCAACGCCTCGCTCGGCATCCCGAAGTACGGCATCGCCGGCGCGGGCATGGCCGGCTTCATCTCGACCTACGTCGGCCTCGCGATCATGCTCGCGTACGCGCTCCTGCCGGAGTACCGGCGCAGCTACCGCCCGTTCGCCACGAGCAAGCTCTCGGCCCCGCTCGTCTGGTCCATCCTCAGGCTGTCGATCCCGAGCGCCGTCGCGACCGTCGCGATCATGACGGGCTTCGCCCTCTTCTACGCGATCGCCAGCAAGCTCGACCAGGTCGCGCCGGCGGGCGTGGTCTCGCCGCTCTGCCCCGGCGGCCGCGCGGAGCCGGTGTACGGCGCCGCGACCACGGTGATCGTCGGGATCCTGAAGCTCACGTTCACCGCCTGCCTCGCCTTCGGCACGTCGACGGCGACGCTGGTCGCGCAGTCGCTCGGCGAGAAGGACGGCGACAAGGCCGCGCGCTTCGGCTGGACCAGCGTCCGGCTGGGGCTCGCGATCTTCGGCGTCGTCGGCCTGCTCGAGGCGATCTTCGCGCCGCAGATCCTCGCGTTCGCCAGCAGCAGCGAGCTCGTCCAGGCCGCGGCGCTCCGGCCGCTCCAGATCATGGGCATCTGCACGCCGCTCGTCGCGGTCGGCATGATCCTGACGCAGGCGCTCTTCGGCGCGGGCAACACGATGTTCGTGATGGTCGTGGAGCTCATCCTGCACTTCACCTGCCTCGTCCCGCTGGCGTGGCTGCTCGGCATCACGCTCGGCTTCGGCCTGATGGGCATCTGGGGCGCCGGCGTCGCGTACGTGGTCCTCCTCGCCGCGACCATGGTGTGGAAGTTCCGCTCGGGGGACTGGAAGAAGATCCGGCTCGACGCCCAGAAGCCCCTCGACGAGGCCGTGATCGGCCAGGGCGGCGGCGGGGCGAGCGCGTAGGGGCCCTGAGCCGACCGGCTCAGCGGGGGAAAGCGGCGGCGTTCCCGCCGTCGACGGTCACGACGCAGCCCGTCGTGGCCTCGGCGGTCGCGAGGTAGAGGAAGGCCTGCGCCACGTCCGCCGCGGTGGTCTCGCGCCGGAGAAGGTTGTCGCGGAAGTAGTCGTCGACCGAGACGTTGCGGGCGCGGGCGCGCGCCTCCAGCAAGCCGGCGCCGAAGAGCGCGGTGCGGATCCGGTCGGCGTTCACGGCGTTGGCCCGGATGCCCTGAGGCCCGAGGTCCACGGCGTACTGGCGCATCAGCGAGACGAGCGCCGCCTTGGCGACGCCGTAGGGGCCGAAATCGGGCCCCTGGTTGAACGCGCTCTTCGACGCGTTGAACAGGATCGCGCCGCCTGAGCCCTGCGCGAGCAGCACCCGCGCCGCCGCGCGGGCGACGTTCTGGTGGCCGAGCAGGTTCAGCTCGAGCGACGCGCACAGGGCCTCGTGCCCCTCGGACGTGTGGAGCGATCCAGAGAACGCGCGGCCTGCATTCGACACGACGACGTCGACGCCGCCGAAGTGCGCCGCGCTCTGCGCGAACGCGCGGTGCACGCTCGCCTCGCTGCGCACGTCGCAGGCGACCTTCATGCAGCGGCCGCGGTAGCGGCCCCCGAGCTCGGCGGCGGCCTTCTCGAGCGACTCCTCGTCGCGATCGGCCAGCACCACGTGCGCCCCCGCGGCGAGGAACGCCGCCGCCGTCGCGTGGCCGATCCCCGAGGCGGCGCCCGTGACGAGCGCGATCCGTCGATCGAGCGGGCCCCGCTGGCCTGCGCCGAGCTTCAGCTTCGCCTGCTCGAGGCTCCAGTACTCCATGTCGAAGAGATCGAGCTCCGGGACCGGCTGGTACCCGCCGAGCGCCTCGGCGGCCTCGATCACGGAGACGGTATGGGCGTAGACGTCCGCGACGATCTCCGCCTCGGCGCGGGTGCCGCCCACGCACAGCGCGCCCGCCCCGGGGAACAGCAGCACCCGCGGGAACGGATCGAGCTCGTCGCGGACGACGCTCCGCGCCGCGCAGGAGCGGCGGAAGTACTCGTGGTACTCGTCCACGTACCTCGCGATGGCCTGCTCGACGGTCGCGCGGAAGCGCGCCGTGTCGGTGATGTCGTGGCTGTGGATGACGAGCGGCCGCGCCTTGGTGCGGATGACGTGATCCGGCGTGGCGCAGCCGATCTGCGAGACCCTGGCCAGATCGTCGCGCGCGCAGAACGCGAGCAGCTCCAGGCCGGTGCGGAGCGTGCAGACCCAGGGGCGCCCCGACGCGCGGGCGAGCGCTCCGCGGACGACCGGCCCGATGGCGGCCCGGAGGTCCGGATCCGCCACCACCGTGGGGTGCGAGACGATCACGCTGCGCTCGGCGATGTAGTGCTCGGCGCGCGTCACGGCGTCGATCATGCGCGTGTAGCTCTCCTCGGCGGTGTCTCCCCACGTGAAGACGCCGTGCTTGTCGAGGATCATCAGCGACGGGAGCGCCCCTCGCGCGAGGCGCTCCCGGACGAGCTCGGCGACGCGGCGGGCGAGCGCGAAGCCCGGCATGACGTACGGCACGAAGAGCGCGCCGTCCCCGTAGATCGCCTGGACGACCTCGGCCGAGCCGGGCTGATCGATGACCGCGAGGACGGCGTCCGCGTGCGTGTGATCGACGAACTTCGCGGGGATGATCGCGTGCAGCAGCGCCTCGACCGATGGCGTCGGGCTCGCCGGATCCAGCATCTGGCCGCGCAGCAGCGCGACCATCTGCTCGTCGGTCATCGCCTCGAGCGCGCAGGCGCGCTGGAGCGGCGCGAGGCGGCACGCCGGGAAGCCGCGCGGCTCGATGGTCGCGAGGTCCCACCCGCTGCCCTTGATGAAGAGCACGTCGACGCGATCGCCGAGCAGGTCGACGGCCGTGCTCTTGACGCTCGTGTTCCCGCCCCCGTGGAGGACGAGCGACGGATCGGCGCCGAGCAGGCGGGAGGTGTAGACGCGGAGGGCGAGATCCTCGCCCCAGGTCGAGGCGTAGGTGTCGAGGGTGCGCTGGGCTTCGTCCTTGCTGTGGCGAGGATCCATCGTTCGGCCGCCTACCCCAGCGGCGGAGGCGCCGAAAGCCCGCCGCTCAGTAGCGGTAGTTCTCGGCCTTGAAGGGGCCCTCGGCGGGGACGCCCAGGTACTTCGCCTGCTCCGTCGTGAGCTGGGTCAGCTCGACCCCGAGCTTCGGCAGGTGCAGCGCCGCGACCTTCTCGTCGAGCTTCTTCGGCAGCAGGTGGACGCCGATCGTGTGCTTCTCGGTCCACAGGGCGATCTGCGCGAGGACCTGGTTGGAGAACGAGGTCGACATCACGAACGACGGGTGGCCGGTGGCGCACCCGAGGTTCACGAGCCGGCCGCGCGCGAGGACGATCAGCCGCTTGCCGTCCGGGAAGATGAAGTGATCGACCTGCGGCTTGATGCTCTCCTCCTTGATCTCGGGGTTCTTCTCGAGCCACGCGATCTGGATCTCGGAGTCGAAGTGCCCGATGTTGCAGAGGATCGCCTCGTCCTTCATCGCGATCATGTGCTCCGCCCGGACGACGTCCTCGCAGCCGGTCGCCGTGACGAAGATGTCGCCGACCGGGGCGACGGTCTCGAGGCGCTTCACCTCGTAGCCCTCCATCGCCGCCTGCAGCGCGCAGATCGGGTCGATCTCCGTGATGATCACGCGCGCCCCCAGGCCGCGCAGCGACTGCGCGCACCCCTTGCCGACGTCGCCGTAGCCGCACACGACGGCGACCTTGCCGGCGAACATCACGTCGGTGGCCCGCTTGATCCCGTCGCCCAGCGACTCGCGGCAACCGTAGAGGTTGTCGAACTTGCTCTTGGTCACCGAGTCGTTGACGTTGATCGCGGGCACCTTCAGCTTGCCCGCGCGGTGCATCTCGTAGAGCCGGTGCACGCCGGTCGTCGTCTCCTCGGACAGCCCGCGGATCGGGTCGGCGCCGGTGAAGAGCTCCGGGTGCTTCTCGTGGGCGACGATCGTGAGATCGCCGCCGTCGTCGAGGATCATGTTGGGCCCCTTGCCGCCCTTGAAGGCGTAGAGCTGCTGCTCGATGCACCAGTCGTACTCCTCGAGGGTCTCGCCCTTCCACGCGAAGACCGGGATGCCGGCCGCCGCGATCGCCGCCGCCGCGTGATCCTGCGTCGAGTAGATGTTGCAGCTCGTCCAGGTGACCTCGGCGCCGAGGGCCACCAGCGTCTCGATCAGCACCGCGGTCTGGATCGTCATGTGGAGGCAGCCGGCGACGCGCGCGCCCTTGAGCGGCTGCGTCGGGCCGTACTCCGCCCTGAGCGCCATCAGCCCGGGCATCTCCTTCTCGGCGATGCGGATCTCCTTGCGACCCCAGTCCGCGAGCGTGATGTCGGCGACCTTGTAGGAGAGCTTCTTCTCAGCAGTCATGGTGTCCCTTTGCCTTTTCGGTGAATGCGCTTGAGCGCGCGCCGCGCCAGCCGACGAGCAGCTGCCAAACCAGGTGTCGATCCGGGCCTTCGCCCTGCCATGCCGACGGCAGCCGCCGGAGCTCGACGCCGGTGAGCCCGGCCTCCTCGGCGAGGCCTCGGAGATCGCCCGGCGAGAAGCCGAGCCAGATGTCCGCCTCCTGCTCCCGGAGGGCCTGATCGTGGTGCGCCTCGTAATCGAGCACGCACACCGCGCCCCCGCGGGCGTGAGCGCCGTCGCCGCGGCCGGGCGCGGCCGGGCGCGCGAGCTCGACGAGCGCGCGCATCGCCTTCGCCGGCTGAGGCGCGTGGTGCAGCACGCGCGCCGCGAAGACAACGTCGGCGCCCCCGGAGAGCGCCTCGCCGGCCTCCGGAGGATCGCCGCCGAGCGCGCGCGCCACGGCCCGGATCACCTCGGGCCCGTCGATCTCGCCGCACACCAGCTCGACGTTCTCGAGGCTGCGCCGCCGCAGGCGCTCCCCGGCGAGCTGCAGCTGCGCGCTCGCGCGATCGAGCGCGACGACGCGATCGAAGACGGGCGACAGCACCTCTAGCAGCGCCCCGTCGCCGGTGCCCGCGTCGACCGCCAGCCGCCGATGGGGCAGGAGCGGCGCGAGCGCCGCGAGGTAGGCGGCGAGCTCGGCCGGCGGCCCCGGGCGCAACGGCCGCCCGCCGCGCGCGAAGAACTCGCGCGTCTCGGCGTCGCGCGCGGCCAGCACCTCCTCGACGCGCGCGAGCGTCCCGTCCGCCGCGCACGCGCGCTGGCCCGCGCGCACCGCGTCGTCGACCACGGGATCGGTCGTTGCGCGCGGATCCAGGCGGAGCAGCGTCCACGTCCCCTGGCGTCTGGCGAGCAGGATCCCCGCCTCACGGAGCGCGGCCGCGTGGCGCGAAATCTTCGGCTGGCCCTCGCGGAGCAGCTCGGCCAGCTCCCCGACCGCGAGCTCCTCCGCCGCGGCCAGGCCGAGGAGCCGCACCCGCACCGGATCCGCCAGCAGCCGGTACAGCTCGCACCGCGCCACCGCCTCCTCCGGTTGAGCCGGCGTCTCTGCGGCCGAGACCATGGATCATGTATATGTGTTGATGCGCATAGATGCAAATAGTTTGAGCAAGGCCCTGAACGCGCCCGGTTCGCCGCCAAGGCCCGGCTGACACGTGTGCCCGGGCACCCCGGCTCGCACGCCGAGGCTGGCTCCCGTGCGGCGGGCAGCCGTGGCCAGCCGTGCGCACGGGGGCGCCCTTCGACGGCCGCTCCTTCCGCTTCCTCTTCGATCGCCGCTGTCGTGGTGCGCCGCGGCTCTTGGCTCGTGCTGGGTCAACCGAACGAGCGGACGGCCTTCTCCAGCTTCGCCTCTTCCGAGGAGCGGAGCAGGCCCACGGCCACCACGGTGAGGCGCTCCGGCCGGAACAGCGCGCGCGCGGCGTCGCGCACGTCGGCGACGCTGACGCGAGCGAGCTCCTCGTGCCGCGCCTCCGGGGTGCGCGTGATGTCGGCGAGCGCGGCGAGCCCGTGGAAGCCGGCGGTCGCCTCGGCGTCGTCGAGCATCGCCTCCACCGACCAGAGGTGGCGGTCGCGCGCCTTGGCGAGCTCGTCCTCGCGCGGGCCGACCTCGGCGAGCTCGCGGAGCAACGCGAAGATCTCCCGGACCACCACCGTCGCGCGGTCGTGCTGGACGCCCGCGGCGATGTCGACGACCCCGTCGTCCTCGTAGGCCTCGAACATCCCCGACACGTCGTAGCAGAGGCCCAGCCGATCGCAGATCCGCTCGTACAGCCGCGTCGACATGCCGTCGTCGAGGACGCGGAGGAGCATCTCCACGGCGGGCTCGCGCGGATCGCGCTCGCTCACGCCCCGGAACGCGATCCGCAGATCGGTCTGGCTCGACTGGTTCTCGATGAAGCGGAACCTCGGCTTCTTCTGCCCGTTGGGCGGGGGCGCGGCGGGCACCTGCTCGCCGCGCGGCATGGCGCCGAAGTGCCGCTCGGCGACCCGCGCGCACGCCTCGGGATCGAGCCGCCCCGCGAGGCAGAGCACCGCGTTCGCCGTCGTGTAGTGCCGGGCGTGGTGGACGCGCAGCATCGGCTCGTCGAAGCGATCGAGCGCCTCGATGTCGCCCGTGATGGTGAACCCGAGCGGGTGTCGCTCGTACATGAGCGCGCGCGCGTTGTTGTCCGCGTCGATGTCGCGCCCCTCGTCGTCCAGGTCCTCGAGGATCTCCTCGCGCACGATGCCGCGCTCGACCTCGATCGCGGTGAAGCGGGGCGACGTGGTCACCTCGCCCAGCAGGGCCAGCACCGGCTCCAGGTTCGTCGGCGGCACGGAGATGCTCATCACGCCGTGGTCGACGTGCGTCGCCGCGTAGAGCGTCCCTCCGAGGCGCTCGAAGGCGAGCGCCTGCGCGTGCGCGGTCGGCAGCGTCGGCGTCCCCCGGAACACCATGTGCTCCAGGAAGTGCGAGATCCCGTTGTTCTGCTGGCTCTCGAACCGCGAGCCGACGCGCAGGTAAAGCGACGCGACCGCCCGGTGGACGTGCGGTTGCGGTACGAGGACGACCTTGAGGCCGTTCGAGAGGACGACGTCGCGCGCGTCACGCAGCGGGAGCGACGTCATTCCCCCTCGTCTTCGAGCGGCAGCGGCGGCTCGCCGGAGCCGTCCTCGGCTGGCTTGGACTCCTTGAGGAGGTTCTGGTCGTACTTCACCTCGCTGCCGATCGTCGACTTCAGCCGGCGCACGTACCCGATGAGCGCGTCGTTCTGCTTCGCGGCGCGCATGGCCGACGTGTAGAACTCGCGATCCTTGTCCCACTGCTCCTGGCTCGCAGAGGTCTTCTCCTTGAGCTGGATCACCGCATAACCGTTCGCCAACGCCACGACGTCCTTGGGCAGGTCGCCCGGCTTGTTGAGCTGGAAGGCGATGCGCGCGGCCTCGGTGCTGTCCCTCGCGTCGGCGATGGGCGAGCCGGAGACGTTGAACGGCAGGCTCGTCTCAACGGTGGGCCGGTTCGGGTGCGTCGCGATCGTGTAGGGAGCTCGCGCCTCCCCGGCCTCGGCCTGGCCACCCTCCTTCGCGCCCCCGTCCTTGTTGCCGTCCTGCTTCGCCGCGGCGCCCGCCTTCGCGCCCGGCGCCGCGGCGCCCTCCTTCTCCCTCGCTTTCGCCGGCGTGAGCTGGGCCATGTACGCGGCGAGCGCGTCCTCCAGCGACTTGCCGCCCGCTGCGGCGGCGAGCACCTGCTTCGCGGCCTCGGCCGCGAGCCGCTCCGACTCGTGGGCGATGTAGAGGTCGCGCGCCGTCTCCTGCCGGCCGATCTTCTCGGCCTCGGCGTCCTTCGCGATCTGCTCGAGCTTGATCACGTGGAAGCCGTCCTCGGTCTCGATGAGGTCCGAGACATCGCCCGACTTCATCTCGAAGAGCTTGTCCTCGACAGGCTTGCTCAGGCGCCCCTTGGCCACGCATCCGAGCTCGCCGCCGCGCGCCGCGCTCGGATCGTCGCTCGCGCTGCGGGCCACGTCGGCGAAGCTCTCGCCCTTCTTCAGGCGCTGGACCGCGCCCTCGATCCGCGCCTTCGCGGCGGCCTTGCCCGCCTCCGGTCCCTGCTCGGCCTCCTCGGGCTTCACCTCGACCCTGAGGACGCGGGCGACGCGGCACTCGGGCTGATACTGCGCCTTCCGCCCCTCCCAGGCCTTGTCGAGCTCTTCTTTGTTGTTGTCGGCCCAGGCCTGGATCGCCTTCTCCGACGTGTCCACGATGAGATCGCTGTAGAAGCGCCGGTCGAAGCGCACATAGGCGAGCGTCCTCGTGGATTTCTCGCGCGAGAACTGCTCGAACGCCTCATTCTCGCCGACCCGGACCCGGGCCCGGATGAGCTCGCGCATCCGGGCGGCGATGAGCTCCTTCCGCTGGTAATCGCGGAAGTCCGTGGGGCTCATCTTCGTGATGTTCCGGATTTGCTTCTCGTACTGCTTGTTGTCGAATTTCTTCGTTTGCCGGTTGCGGACGTCCAGGTAGCGAGTGAGGTCTTCCCGGAGGCTGAGGGCGTAACCGACCTGGCGGATCTTGTCTGCCGGGAGCGAGACATGCACCCTGCCAGCCACGAGCTCGTTCGTGAGCTCGTCGTCCGAGACGCTGATCCCGAGGCGCTTCGCGTCCTCGTTGAGGAGCCACCGCTCGTAGAGCCCCTCCGCCGTGAGCCGCCGGTAACCCATCGCCCGGAGGCGGTTTTCGTCGGGGCTCCGCATCGCGAGCAGGTTCTTCGACGCGTTGAAGTCGATCGAGGAGATGCAGCTGCCTCGGACCTCGACTGCACAGGTGCTCCCGGCCGACTGCACGGGCCCCGTGCTCGGGCGAAACTGGACGATGAAGACGACGGCGATCGCGATGATGATGGCGGCGCCGAAGATTTGGCTCAGTCTGTTCACGAAGGGCTCGCTCCCGGGGCGTGCGCCGCTCGCTCTTCGAGCGGCCTCCCGCCTTGGCCTGGCGCGGCATAGCACGGCGTCGACGGCGTGTCTTTACGGCGGTCGGGAGCGGGGCTAGGGGCACATGCCATGGCAAGCTCGAAGTCACACCTCCCCGATTGCGGCCTCTACCTGACGACAAAGCCGCTCCCCGGAAACGAGGACAAGGTGCCTGCTGGCACCATCGTCTCCTTCCACAACCACTCGGACAACGGTCTGCCGACGGTCACGACGCCCGACCACAACGTTCACAACCGCTGGCACTTCCACGGCCCTGCCGTCGCGTTCCGGGGCACGACGTGGGCAGACTCCCTGCAGCGCCTCCCCGCCGAAGGGTTCTACACGCTTCGCAAGGAGCTCGCGTTCGACGGCGGCAACTGGCCGAAGGGCACGCTCGTGCAGCTCGGTTACACGCAGGCGGGCATGCCTATCCTGTTCATCGCCCGTGTGCGTTCGCGGCTTCAGGAGAACGACCTCTTCTTCTCCGACAAGGGCGTAGGCATCAAGCGCGAGCAGCTGTCCCTGCTCGAGCCCGTCTCCGTCTTCGAGGAGCCGAGCGACGGCTCCGGCCACCAGCCCGACCACGCCGACGCGCACTGACGGCCGCCGTAGAGGGCGCATCCTCGTGCACCGCGCAGGACGCAGCTCCCGTCCATACTGAATATCGACCGGAGCTCACATTTCTGTCCCCGGGCACGGCGTGTGCTTGTAATTTTCTTTCGTGATTCGACGCAGAACCCTCACCCCCCCGTCACTCCAGATTCCGCCTGAGCTCCTGGCCAACCGTCGCAGGAGCCCACGCCGTGAGCTGAGCGAACGGGTACGCCTGGAGACCGGCGAGCGCGCCGTCGCCGGCTGGACGCTGAACGTGAGCGTCGGCGGACTCAGGGTGGTGATAGAAAATTCACTCGATCCCGGTACGGAGCTAACGGTCTGGCTCGACGGCAGAAGCCCGCGTCCAGGTAAGATAATGTGGGTGCAGGACGAGCCCGATGGATCGATCGTGGGGGTGTGTTTCCTGGATGGCCTGGAGGATCGGGAGCGCATCAACGGTCTGGGGGGCGTGGAAGGAGGCCCCTCGAGGTCGCCGCGATCGAGCTCCTGAGCTCACAGGAGCGCGCCGGCGCGCAAGAGCGCCACACCTGGTCGGCGCTGTCGGCTTGACGAGGCACCCGCAATTTTGCGATGGATGTTCCTGCTGACAGCTGGGGGTAGCCGGAAACCAGCGGAAGATGCCGACACCCGCGGAGATAAAGAAGGCCCTGCTCCAGGCCGGATTCGAGGTTTATCGCACCCGGGGCGACGCCGTGCAGGTCGCGGAGCGGGTGCGGGAGAACCTCCTCATGGACTCGGGGATCGTCGTGGGCGCCGAGCCGCTGCGGGTCGGGTTCGTCGTGCGCGCCCAGCGCAACGACTTCCCGGGTGCGGCGGACGAGCAGCTCTTCGAGCGGGCGCGCGGGATGGCCGAGCCCGCCGTGGCGCGTGGCTACACCGAGGCCGAGGCCGCCCTCCGCCACGTCCGCGACCCCGGCGACGCCGAGCGGACGCTCGATACGTGGTGCGAGGTCCACTTCGAGAAGGGCGTGGCGTCGCTCGAGCTCGCCATCAGCGAGGTGGGGTTCGCCCTCTCGCTGGAGAAGACTGCCCTGCCGCGCTGAGCGGTACGCGATGCCTTTTGACCGCGCCGCGAGCCTGCTCGGGCCCTCGGGCCCGTTCGCGCGCGGCCTGGACGGGTACGAGGACCGACAGGGGCAGGTGGCGATGGCGAGCGCCGTCGAGCGGGCGCTCGCCGAGGACCGCATCCTCCTCTGCGAGGCGGGCACCGGGACGGGCAAGACGCTCGCCTACCTGGTGCCCGCGATACTGAGCGGTCGCAAGGTCGTCGTCTCGACCGCGACGAAGGCGCTCGAGGACCAGATCTACACGAAGGATCTGCCGCTCGTGGCCGAGCACCTCCGGCTGGATCCGCGCGCGGCGCTGGTGAAGGGGCTCGGCAACTACCTGTGCCTGCGGCGCTTCAGCGAGCTCCGGACCAGCCCTGGCGCGGGCGCCGGGCTCGCGGGGCGCTCGCTGCCGCTGATCGAGGCGTGGGCGCAGGAGACCGAGATGGGCGACGTCGCGGAGCTCGCCCACCTCGCCGAGGGGGATCCGCTCTGGCGAGAGGTCGCGTCGTCCAGCGAGACGCGCCTCGGCGCCTCGTGCGAGTACTTCGATAGGTGCTTCGTCACGCGGATGAAGCGCGACAGCGAGGCGGCGCGCCTCCTCGTCGTCAACCACCACCTCTTCTTCGCGGATCTCGCGCTGAAGATCGCCGGAGCGCGCCGCGGCTTCGCCGGCGCCGGCGCGCTCCCGCCGTACGACGCGGTCATCTTCGACGAGGCGCACCAGCTCGAGGACATCGCGACGGGCTTCTTCGGCGTCCGCGTCTCTCGCGCGCGGGTCGACTCGATGCTGCGCGACGCGGACCGGGCCTTCATCGCGTCGGGCCTCGCCGATCGCATCCTCGGGCGGGGCGAGGGGACGGCGATCACGGCCGTGGTGCGCGAGTCCGCGGACGCGCTCTTCGATCGGCTCGCCTCGCTGGGCGGCGCCGCCGGCGGCGGGGATCGCGGCGAAGCCCGGAGCCCGCTCGCCAGGGACGCCTGGTCCGGGGAGCTGCTCGACGCGTACCACCGCCTCGACGACCACCTCGAGGCGCTCGCGGCGTACGCGAGCGCGAACGCGATCAGCGAGGCGGTGCAGCTCGTCGGCAACCGCGCCGCGCAGCTGCGGGACGACGCGGCGCGGATCGTCGACCCCGCGACGAACCAGGTCACGTGGGTCGAGGTGCGCGGCCGCGCCGTCTCGTTCGGCGCGTCGCCGGTCGATCTCGGGGACATGCTGCGCGAGCACGTCTTCGAGCGGATCGGCGCCGTGGTGCTGACGAGCGCCACGCTGACGACGGGCGGCTCCGCCGGGGCGGGGTTCCGCTTCCTCCGCTCGCGGATGGGACTCGACGAGGACGTGTCGGTCCCTGTCGACGAGCTCGAGGTCCCTTCGCCCTTCGACTACCCGACCGCCGCGCTGCTCTACACGCCGCGCGACCTCCCGGAGGCGACCGACGCGGCGTTCGTCGAGCGGGCCGCCGATCGCGCGGCCGAGCTCATCGGCATCACGGGCGGCGGCGCGTTCCTCCTCTGCACGTCGATCCGCGCCATGAACGCGCTCGCCGCGGCCCTCCGCGTCCGGCTCGGGCGCGCCGCGGCGGTGGCCCGCGCGGACGGGAGCGCTTCGGGGCGGCAGGCCCCGCTGCTCGTGCAGGGGGACGCGCCGAAGGGCGCGCTGCTCCGCCGCTTCCGCGCAGAGCGGCACGCGGTGCTCGTCGCGACGATGAGCTTCTGGGAAGGGGTGGACGTCCCCGGCGAGGCCCTGCGCCTCGTGATCATCGAGAAGCTCCCGTTCGCGGTGCCGACCGATCCCGTCGTCGCGGCCCGGTGCACGGCGATCGAGCAGGGCGGCGGCAACCCGTTCATCGCCTACAGCGTGCCGCAGGCCGCGATCACCTTGAAGCAGGGCTTCGGCCGGCTGATCCGCGCGCGCACCGATCGCGGCATCGTCGCGATCCTGGACCGGAGGATCCGCACGCGCGGCTACGGCCGCGTGCTGCTCGACAGCTTGCCCGACGCACGCCGGACCGACCGCATCGAGGACGTGCGCGCCTTCTGGGCGGCCCGCGCGGCCGACGCGGAAGCGGAGCGAGGCGGAGCGCCGGCGCGGACGTGAGGCGCGGCGCGAAGGGGCCGCGAGGCGAAGCGCGGGACGACGCGCGCGCTCCGGCGACGCTCGTCAGGGATACGACGTCTTCCCGTAGATGCACCAGGCGCCGCCCTTCCGGAGGGCGATGACCTCGCGGAGCCTGTAGTCCGCCTTGAACCTTGGGTCTTCGTACGAGGCGCGGGAGGAGGGCACCGTGGGGCTCTTGCAGTCGATCGCGGAGGAGATGAGCAAGAAGTAGCGCGGGTTCTTCGCGAAGATCGCGTCGGTGTAGCCGGCCCCGACCTTGTGCGTGTACGCGCCCGGCAGGCGGGAGACCTCGGGGCTGAGCAGCCCGAGCATGTCCACGACCGGGAAGCCCGTGCGGTAACCGACGTAGCCGATGTCGGCGAGCGCGATGGGGCCAGGCTCCGCGTTCTGGACGAGCCACTCCGCGGAGCGCCCTGCGGCGTCGTCCCAGAAGCCCTTGTCGTTGACGAGGAGGTTCCGCTGGGCTCGCACGAGCTCGCCGGCGCGGGTCGCGATCGTGATCGCGCCGAACGCCGCGATCGCGAGCGACGCCACGCGCTCGCGGCGCGCGGCGATCGCGCGGACCGCGTCGTCGGCGAGCAGGAACGCGAACGGCTCCGCGGGCGCGAGGAACCGGAAGTAAGGCATCCAGTCGCCGCCCACGGCGACGACGTACACGCCGAACAGCAGCGCGATCGACGCGATCGCGAGGCCGCTCCGGCGCCGGTGGACGATGGATGAGGCGACCGAGAGGATCCCGAGCCACAGGAAGGCGCCGGCGTGCTGCGCGTACTTGCGGACGTAGTCGCCCCCGCCCTGGATCTGCTGCGCGAAGTCGCCCGTCTTCGCGGCGAGCGTGTTCGGGAGCCACGCGCCGTAGTAGCTGTGCCGCCATACGAGGTGCGCGGCGACCGGGAGCGCGAACGCGACAAGGCGCAGCACGCTCCGGCGCGAGAGCGCCTGCTCCGAGTGCCAGACGACGAGCAGCCCGAGGAACAGCGGCGCCTCCGGGCGGGTGAGCGCGGCGAGCGCGAACACCGCGCCGGACCAGGGGAACCAGGGGAACCATGAGAAGACGAGCGCGGGCCGAGCGCCGCTGTCGTCGCTGGCGGCGTCCTCTTCGCGGAAGAAGAGCTCGGTCCCCGCGAGCGTGAGCAGGAGGAACAGCGGCGTCTCCAGCCCGAACACCGCGTAGCCGGAGAAGAGGACGCTCATCGCGAGCAGCCACGTCGCGAGGCAGGGCACGTTCGAGAACGGACGCAGCCGCCGGGAGAGCAGGTAGGTCGGGACGAGCGCACCTGCGGCGCAGGCGGCGCCGAGCACCTTCGACGCCGCCGCCGGCGCCGCGCCGAGCTTCACCGCCGCGGCGAGGAGCACCGTCCAGAGGAAGTTCGTGTAGCCCTCGACGCGCTCGCCCACGTTGTAAACGAGCCCGTTTCCGTTCGCGAGGTTCTCCGCATACCGGAACGAGATGTACGCGTCGTCGATCGTGAAGCTCGCGACGCGGAGCGCGGCCGCGATCGTGATCACCATCGGCGCGAGCAGCCCGAGCGTGAGCTCCAGCGAGGCGGGGAGGGGAGCGCCAGCGAGCCAGGTTCGAAGATCGCGCGCCGGCGAGCTGTCGCGCTCGGCTCCGGACGGCTCCTCGCCTTCGATGGACTCGTCGTGTCCCACCTCCTCGCTCCTCCCCACCGCGGTCACGGGCTCGTCGCTCATCGGGCGCGGACGATACCGCGATTGTCACAGCCACAACGTCGAGCTGCGTAAATCGGGACAGGATGGTGTGCGAACACCCGCACGCAGTGCGAACGAAATTGCGCACTCTGACTGTAGGGCTACGCTGTCGAGGCAGCCACGGCGACGGCTTCCCGTGCTGACAAGGAAGGAGTCGAGTGATGAGCGAGCTCGTTGCGCACCTGCCCGTGATCGTTCCCGTCGTTGTCCTGGCGGCGCTCGCCCTCGCCGCCGTCTTCCTCGTGCGCAGGGCGTCGGCCCCCGGTGCGCCCTCTCCCGCGCTGTCCGTGAAGGAGCGGGCCATCGTGGCGGCCTGCGCTGACGCCCTGTTCCCGGCCGGGGGCCCGATCCCGGTCTCCGGCACGGAGGCCGGGCTGGTCGAGTACGTGGACCGCTACGTCGCGCGCACACCGCGGCCTCTCCGGCCTTACATGCGGCTGCTGTTCCACTTCGTCGAGCTCTCGCCCTGGGTCTTCGGGCCGCGCCGCGCACGCTTCACGCGCCTCCCGCAGGCCGATCGCATCGCGGTGCTCGCGTCGATGGCGCAGAGCTGCATCTACCTCCGGCGGGTGACGTTCCTCTCGCTCCGGACGATGCTCTCGATGGGGTATCTCGCGAACGAGAAGGTCGCCGGCGCGATCGGCGTCGCCTGCTGCGCCACGCCCTTCGAGCGCCGCGCCGCCGGCCGAGCGGCGGGTGAGCCCGCCGCCGCGGCGCCCCCGTCGCTCGCGCCGGGGGTGACGGCGTGAAGCTCCCCGTCTTCCCGGAGCCGCCTCGCGCCGTGGGCCGCGAGCGGCGCTCGCTCTCCGAGGCGACGCTCCGATCGAGGGGCGCGGTGGAGCCGCTCACGCCCGACGAGCCGCGCTCGCAGGTGAAGGTGTTCGCCGACTACGAGGGCGAGATGCGGGCGTCGTGCGAGGTGCTCGTCGTCGGCTCGGGTCCGGGCGGCGCGGTCGTCGCCAAGGAGCTCGCCGAGGCGGGCCGCGACGTGATCCTCGTCGAGGAGGGGCCGCCGTTCGGGGTGGAGGATTTCCGCCAGGAGCCGGGCGAGTCGCTCTCGCGCACGCTGCGCGAGGGGGGGATGCGCGCCGCCCGCGGGCGCATGCTCATCCCGACCATGCAGGCGATCGCGCTCGGGGGCGGCTCGGTCGTCAACTCGGCCATCTGCGCGCGCTCGCCCGCCTGGGTGTTCGACAAGTGGGCAGAGCGGACCGGCACGGCCTCGCTCACCCTGGACGCGCTGCTGCCCCACTACGATCGCGTCGAGCGCCTGCTCGGCGTCTCGCCCACGCCGATGGAGGTGCAGGGCGAGCGCAACCTGCGCTTCAAGCGCGGCTGCGACGCGCTGGGGCTGTCGAGCGAGCCGACCCACCGCAACGTGCGCGGCTGCCGCGGCTCGGGCGAGTGCTTCACGGGGTGCCGCAACCGCGCAAAGATGTCGACCGACGTCTCGTACGTCCCCGCCGCGATCCGGGCGGGCGCGCGCGTCTTCACAAGCGTCCGCGCCGAGCACCTGCTGCTCTCCGGCAGGCGCGCCGCCGGGATGCGCGGGCGCACGATCGAGCCGTTCACCTGGCGCGAGGGGGCGCCCGTCGAGATACGGGCGGAGCTCGTCGTGCTCGCGGCCGGCTGCATGGCGACCCCGCTCATCCTGCTCCGCAGCGGCGCCGCCGGCTCGAGCGGCCACGTGGGCAACGAGCTGCAGCTCCACCCGGGGCTCGCCATCATGGCGGTGTTCCCGGAGCCCATCGATCCATGGGAGGGCGCGACCCAGGGCTATCACTCGCTCCACTTCATCGAGCAAGGGATCAAGCTGGAGGTCCTCTGGTCGCCTCCGGCCGTGCTCGCCGCGCGATTTCCCGGCCTCGGGCACGACTACCAGCGTCATCTCCGGACATACAATCGGATGGCGCCGTTCGACGTCATCATTGCAGCCGAGCAGTCGCGCGGGACGGTGCGTCCGAAGCGCGGCAGCTGGGACCCGGATGTGCGATTCGACTACGCACCGCGCGACGTCGAGAAGATCCAGCGCGGTCTCGGCATCTTGTCCGACATCTGCTGGGCGGCGGGGGCCTCGTCGATACTGCCCGGGCTGCACGGCGTGCCCGACGAGCTGACGTCGCCGAAAGAAGCCGAGATCCTGAAGAGCAAACGGCTCGACGGGCGCGACACGATCACCGCGGCGAATCACGCCTTCGGTACGGCGCGGATGTCGAGGCGCCCGCGGGACGGGGTGGTCGATGAGGAGGGGCGCTGCCACGATCTGGACAATGTGTACGTCGCTGACACGAGCATCTTTCCTGGAAGTCCGGCAGTGAATCCGATGCTTACGTGCATGGCGCTGGCCGATCGCATCGCATGCGGCATCATCGAGCGCTGGTGATGCGCGCGGCGGCGTGTCACCACAGGAGTCAGTGAGCCAGGGGCGCCACATCCGTCGGGCAGGCACGGCATGTCGCGGACGGTATGTGAGGGGGGCTTTGCACCCGAGAAGGAGGCAACTCCCGAGTTGATAACAGGCCCCCGCGAGGTACAAGTTTAACGGCACGTTTCAACTCGCACGGGGCCGAGCCGTCCGTCCGCCGAGCTGGGAGGGAAGCTTTGGGACCGAACGCAGTTTCAGCTGCAATTCCGCGTGGACAAGCGCGCTCGCCGCATCGCAGCCACAGCCATCACGGCCGTGTGCTTCTCGTCGAGGACGAGCCCGACCAGGCGGCCATCCTCGAGGCGGTGCTGCGCCACGAAGGGCTCGACGTCGTCGTTGCGTCGAGCGGCGAGCAAGCGCTCGAGATCCACCAGCGGACGCCGGCTGACGTGCTCGTCACGGATCTCAACCTTCCGGGCATGACGGGGGTCGATCTGATGCGCCGGCTCTCGCCCGGCGAGCTCGAGGGGCCCGAGCCGAAGGCGCCGCCGCCCCACGTGGTCATGGTCACCGGCGCGGCGTCGATCACCAGCGCCGTCGACGCGCTCAAGCTGGGAGCGGCCGACTACCTCCAGAAGCCGCTCGATCCGGCGCGCCTCGTGCTGCTCGTGCGCGAGCTCCTCTCGTCGCCGCCGACCGAGTTCGACGACGACGACCCCCTCCATGGGCAGCTCGTGTTCGAGGGGATGATCGGCGGCTCGCCGCGGATGCGGGAGGTCTTCACCCGCATCGAGCGCGTCGCCGCGACGATGGCGCCCGTGCTCATCGTCGGCGAGAGCGGCACGGGCAAGGAGCTCGTCGCGCGCGCCATCCACAACCGGAGCCGCCGCCGCGCGGGCCCGTTCGTGCCGGTCCACACGGGCGCGATCCCGCGCGAGCTCATCGGCAGCGAGCTCTTCGGCCACGAGAAGGGCTCGTTCACCGGCGCGTTCGCGGCCGCGGAGGGCAAGTTCGAGGCGGCGGCGGGCGGCACCGTCTTCCTCGACGAGGTGGGCACGATGGACGCGGCCGTGCAGGTCAGCCTCCTCCGCGTGCTCGAGACGTACCGGTTCACGCGCGTCGGCGGCCGCAAGGAGATCGAGGCCGACGTCCGCGTCGTCGCCGCCACGAACAAGGACCTGCTCGACCTCGTCGACGACTGCGTCTTCCGCGAGGACCTCTACTACCGGCTCAACGTGTTCACGGTGACGCTGCCCCCGCTGCGCGAGCGCAGGGAGGACATCCTGCCCATCGCCGAGCGCTTCCTGCTGAAGTTCGCCAAGCGCTACGGCACCCCGGCCCGCCGCCTCTCCGACGCCGCCGTCGAGCGGCTGGCCGAGCACGACTGGCCCGGCAACGTCCGCGAGCTGCGCAACGTCATCGAGCAGACGGCGCTCTTCGCCTCGAACGAGCTGGTCTCGGCCAACGACGTCCAGCTCGGCCAGGGCCGGATCGAACGGCGCTCGGGCCGGCGTTCCTATGACAGCATCCCGTCGGCGAGGGTGGCGGCGCCGGTCGTCCCTGCCGAGCCGGCCGAGCCGCTCTCGGTGCCGATCGTTCATGCCGCCGACCTGGTGGTTCCCTCCGAGCCCGTGCCGTCGCACGTCGGCGCGCAGCCTGTGCCGTCCTCCATCGGCCCAGCCTCGATGCCGCGGAGGCCGGGGGAGGCGGGCACGCACGAGGCCGAGCCGTCGCGGGACGCCGGCGAAGCGGCCGAGCACCCGCTCGTGCTGCGCCTTCCGGTCGGAACGCGCCTGGCGGACGCGGAGCGCAAGCTCATCCTGCTGACGCTCGAGGCGGTGCGCGGCAACAAACAGCGCGCCGCCCGCGTGCTCGGGATCAGCCGCCGTGGCCTGTACTCGAAGCTGCAGGCGTACGGGGAGCACGTGGGGAGCCACGAGGCCCAGGGGCACAGCGAGAGCGCCGAGCCGCAAGACCCGGTCGACGATGTGCCGGTCGTCACCGACGAGCCCGTCCTGGAAGAGCTCGGTTCCGCGCGCGGCGACGCCTGACGGAGCCTCCTTGCCGCTCTGCGCCGCGAGGCCACACCGCGCCGCGCCGCGAGCTCACACCGCCACACCGCAGGTTCGCAGTACCGCAGCAATCACGGGTCGCGCGGGCGCGTCGAGTGTGAGGCGCCTCCCCGCGCGGATCCCCGCGCGGATCCCCGCGCGGAGGGGCGCCTGAGCCGCGCCGCCAGCCGGCTGGTCGCACTCCGGAGCCCGACCTGCGCGCTGCTGCGCCGCACCCCGACAACGGTCTCGTCGGAGGTCCGTCCCTTTGTGCTTTACGAAGGGACGACGACCTCGGCTATCGTAAAGCGGAGCTGCGAGATCAGACGCGCGACTGGCACGTCAGAGAGCGAGCCACCGGCGCGGCATCAAGGTAAACTCTACGCGACGCCTCGCCGGCACTACACCCCAGCGGGCCAGCCCCCAATGAAGATCACCTGCCAGTCCTGTCAGTCGAAATACACCGTCTCGGACGAGAAGGTCCAAGGCAGAACCGTCAAGATCAAGTGCCGCAAATGCGGCGCGACGATCCTCGTGAACAGCTCGGGCGTGACGACCAACGGCGGGGTCGCCGATCCGGTCTCCGGCACGACCGTTCCGAATGACGGGACGACGTACCTGGTCAACGTGGCGGACGGCGATCAGCGCTCGATGGCGCTGGCCGAGATCGTCACGAGCTACCAGTCGGGGGTGATCAACGCCGAGACGTACGTCTGGGCAGACGGCATGGCCGACTGGCAGCCGCTCGGCCAGATCGACACGATCGTCGCGGCCCTGCATGCAGGCAGCGCTCCCGCCTCCGTCGCCGCGCAGGAGGCGGCGCCGGTGCCCTCGACGTCGGTGCCCAGCGGGGGAGCGGCCCTCGGGCAGACCTCCCCGGGCGTCGAGTCGGTCGCGGCGGCCGCTCCTCGAGCAGCGGCGGTGCGTCGCGATCCGGCGCGTCCGACGCAGGATCTCTTCGGCGCGAGCCCGGGCGTCGAGGCGCACCGGCCCAGCTCCGACGATGTGGCGACGAGCGCTCCGCTCTTCAAGAGCGGCGCCGCGCCTGGCCAGCGCGACGAGAACTCGATGCTGTTCTCGCTGAGCGCCCTCACGGCGAAGGCCGCCGCTCCGGCCCCGGCGCGGGCGGCCGTCACCGCCTCGGACGACTCCGGCCTCATCGACCTGAAGGCCCTTGCGTCGGGAGCCGGCGTCCGAGCGCCGTCGCCCGTCGCGAGCATCGTCGCCAACGATGGCGGCCTGTTCCAGCTCAGCGCGCCGATCGTGACCACGGCGCGAGCGCCGTCGGTCGCGCCGCCGAACGTCGGCGAGGCCCCTTCCAAGAACCGCGCCCCGCTGATCATCGCCGCGGGCATCGCGATCGCGGGCATCGCGATCGCAGGTGTCTTCTTCCTGATGAAGGGCGGGGGCAGCACGCCGGTCCCCACCGCGGTCGAGACCACGCCGCCCACGGCCGCCGCGCCGGCGACGACGGCGCCCCTCGACACGGCGCCGGCGCCCGCGCCCACCGCGTCGGCGACGGCGTCGGCGACCGCGACGGCAGAACCCGTCGCGAGCGCCGCGCCGAGCGCCGCGCCGACGGCAGCAGGGGCGCGTCCGAGCACGAGGCCCTCGACGCGACCGAGCACCGGTGGCAGCACCGGAGGCAAGCAGGCTCCTGCTGCGGCCGCCCCGGCGCCGGCCGCTCCGGCCCCCGCGAAGCGCGGCGGCTGCGGGTGCGCGGTCGGCGATCTGATGTGCGCGATGCAGTGCTCCGCCAAGGGCAAGTGAACGCGCGTCGGCCGTCGTTCGATCGGTGAGAGGAGCTCCTCGTCGCCGGAGCCGCGCGTGCAGCGGCTGCTCCGGCGCTGGGCGCGCGATGCGCGGCCGGCATGGGCCAGCCGCTGCAGACACGCACGACGCGAGCCGCGGCTGAACCTTGGCGTGGGCGCCCGCAAGGACGGTGCGGCGCCTGGACCGCCGCGCTAGCATCGTCCGTCATGAGTGAGCCCGACGGGCGGCTGCGCGCGCCGATTCCTCGGCGGATGCCGGGCGCGGCGCGGCGCTCCACGATGGCGCTGCTCCTCTGCGCGAGCGCGGCAGGGTGCGGTGGACAGGCGGGGATGGCGCCCTCCGGAGGACCGGCGTCGAGCGATCGCAGCGCTTCCGGGCAGGCGTCGCGCCCGGCTCCGGGCGGGCGATCGTCGCAGGGGGCGCTCGTGACCATGGTCACTCCATCGCGGCTGCTCCCGGATCTCGTCGGAGAGCGCGGCGTGGTGGCCAGCGAGGCGGGGGCCAAGCGGGTGCTCATCGATCGCATGCGCGTCGTCGCGCACGACGATGGATCGCTCGAGCGCGCCGCCGACCTGTTGCCGTCAGGTCAGGTCACCTCGCTCAAGCTGCCGACGCGCCTCGGCGGCGGGTACCTGTTCCACGCCTCGAACCGCGGCAGCGCGCAGCTCTGGCGGGCCCAGGCGTGGCTCGCCCCGCTCGAGCCGCTCGTCCAGCTGCCGTCGGAGGCGAACGAGATCCTCGCGGGGTTCGATCGCCTCTACGCTCGGCTCTCTCACAGCCACCGGCTCCTCGCGATCGACGCGCAGACGGGCGCGGCGATGCCGCTCGGCCCGCTCCCACCGACGAGCACGTACGGCCAGATCGCCTTCGCTGACGGATGGCGGGCCCTGGTCGAGGCCGATCTGCGCGGCCTGCTCGTCACGTTCGACGCCGGGGCCACCTGGCGTGAGGTCGAGATCGACGCGCGGCCGACGTCTGTCGCCGTCGTCGGCGGCGATCCCGCCGTCATGACCGCGAGCGGGCTCTACGCGGTCGATGCGCGCGGCGGCGTGACGTACCGCACGCTGGATGCTTCCGACGACGTGCAGGAGCCGCCGGCGCGCGCGCAGGGGCCTCTCGGGAGGCGCCCGCTCCGCGCCGCGGTCGAGGACGGGTGGCCCGACTCGAGCGCGACCGCGGTGGTGGCTCGCGGCGGCGCCCTGGCGCGCGTCTCGCTGCGCGACGGGGCGGTCATCGACGTCGCGCCCGACGCCTATCCTGAGCGAGAGGCGGCCTGCCATGCGATCCGCGCGGGGGCGTCGTTCGGGTTCGTGTGCGGCGAGCGCGAGGGGCCGACGACCCTGTACGCGTTCCAGCCGCCGCTCGGCATGCGTCGGCTGATGCGCTTCGACGAGCCCCGCTTCGTGGTCGCGAGCGGCAACGGCGCGCTGGTGATCCGCGGCTCCTGCAGCGAAGACAGCGCGGAGCGTGCCGGGCGTGCGTACTGCGTCGTCGCCGCCGACGGGCGCGCCCGCGAGATCCACGTCCGCGCGCCCACGCGAGACGTCGGCATCGAGCGCGTCGTCGCGCTGTCCGACGGCCGCATCGCCGTCCTCTCGCCGCCTCGCCTGGACGCGGCGGGGCAGCTCACGCTGCTCAAGGGGAGCGACGTCATGACCGTCCCGCTGATCCTCCCGCCCAAGCCGCGCAGCACCGCGCGCGATCTGCAGCGCGGTATGTGGATCGAAGGGTTCGAGGAGCGTGAGCCCGGCGTCATCGGCGGCTGGGTAGAGGCAGGCGGTCCGATCGTGGGCGTTCGGATCGACGCGAAGAGCGGGAAGGTGACCGCTGGGGCGCCGCGCCAGGACGGCACGGGCGCGCTCTTGTCTGGGCGGTTCGCGTTCTCCCTCGGAGAAGGCGAGCGCGCCGCCGAGTCGACGGACGGCGGCATGACCTGGCGCTCGCTCGATCTGCCGGAGCGGGACGACGACACCGCGGCGTCGAGGACGCGCGCGTGCGGCCCCGTCGGCTGCGTCTTCAGGGGCTGGATCCGGGTCGGCTGGGGCAAGACGGCGCTGCCGGACGATCTCGCCGAGGCGAAGCCGCCGCCGGTGCTCCAGACGCCGCTCCGCGCGGGGAGCCCGATCGCGATGCGCTGCGAGGCCCTCGGCTCCTCGACGCCACCGCTGCCGGACAAGCCTCCCGCCGCGCCTTCCGCGCGCGCCGAGGGGGCGCGCCCGGCCTCGTCGGTCACGCGCTCGGCGTCGACGGAGACACCGACGTCGCCGTGGGCTCCTTTCCGCAACACGCCGCCGCCCAAGCGCGGGGTCGACGAGATCGGCCTCGATAACGGGGCTCCGTACGACATCGTGACGATGCGCGCCTACGCATGGGGCAAGCGAGGCGCAGACTGGGCGCGCGCCGGGCGCTGGCTCCTCCGCTTCGACGATCGCTTCGACCCGGATGGCGGGGTGCGTTCCAGCGGCGTGAGCGCCTCGCCTTGGTCGGATGAGGCGTCGGCCGCCGAGGCGCTCGGGGTGGTGACTCAGGGGGCGGCGTCCTGGGGCGCGTACCTCGATCCTGGCGGACGGGCCGCGCTGACCCACGTGTGTCGGGGCGCCGGATGCAGCCTGTTCGCAGCCTCCGAAGGGATGCCGATCCTTCCGTTGCGCGACAGCGCAGGCCGCGCCGGCAATTTCCTCCGGCCGTTTCCGAACGGCGCCGTGCGGCTCGGCGAGACGTGGTTCTTCGTGACGCCCGGCGGCTCGTACGACGTCGTCGCGCTGTGGCGCGCCGACCTCGGGATCGCGCGACAGCTGGCGACCTACTATCGCCCTGGCCGCTCGGGCTACGGCGTGGATCCTCCGCGCCTGGTCCGGCGTGCGCTGGGCGGCGGCGTCGGCCTGCTCATCTCGGCGGCTCCCGACCCTGGCGTGCGCGCCGGCTCCTGGCACGTGCTCCCGATCGACGGCGAGACCGGCGCGCTCGGCGAGGCCGTGCCGCTCGGCCGCAAGGACCTCGCGGATACGCGGATCGAGCGCTGCGCTCCGGGTCAGGACGGCTGGCTCCTCGACACGAGCCTGGAGGGCTCGCCGAGCTTCGATCTCGGCGGAAGCGCGCCCTCCGTCGACGGCGCCGAGTTCCGGCTTCGCCTGGATCCAGGCAGCGCGTGCGTCGAGGCGATGGCGGTGAGGCTGCAGGGCGCCTTCTCGAAGGCACCCGAGAAGCAGAACGATGTTGGCGCCAGCGCGATCCCGCTCGCTGCGACCGAGCGCGCAACGGGCCGGAGGTGGCGGTTGCGCTGCGAGCCGAAGGACGCCGCAAGATGATCCGCTAGCGGGTGATGGCCTCCGGCGAAACGGCGTTCACCCGTCCCTCGACGCCGACCTCCTCGCCTCCTCCGTAGCGGATGGTCCCGAGCCAGTCGGCCGTCCATGCGATCGGCGCGGCGGAGCTGTTGAGCTGCGCAGGGCCTGAAGCGTTCACGACGATCTCGCCGATCATCCCGGCTGTCTCCGATGCCTCGGTTCCAGCACGCCACAGGAGCGTGAGCCCGCCAGCGCACAGCATCGCCATGCAGTCGCTCGTGCAGTCGGAGTAGCCGCCGAGCAGCTCGCCGAGCGCCTGGCACTCTGCGGCAGCGGCGAGCGCTGCGGGGACCGACTCCGCGGCCTCCTCCGCTGCGACCCCGAGCCCCGTCACTCCGCCGATGTACCGGGTTGGCGACCATGTCAGCGTCCCCGCGAGCCGGAGCACGTCGCCGGGATCCGCCGTCCACGACATGAAATGTGCCGGTGGCACGCCCGCGTTGTCAGAGGTCACGCTGCCGAGCCAGCTCGCCTCGAAGAGCGCGCGTCCCTGCATGTCTGCCACGCCGCTCAGCTGGCCGTCGAGCGCGAGCGGCGTCCTCGCGAGCCCGGCACGCGCCCATCCACGACACCTGTCGCGCAGGGGGATCGGGAGCGCGGCGAGGTGCGCCTCTGCTGCAGCGTCCCAGTCACGCTCGATCCGCTGCGCGGCAAACGCGCGCGCATGGTCCGGCGGCGCCGCGCGCTGCATGGCGTCGAGCAGGGACGCGGCTTCCACGCCGGCAGGCGAGAATGCGTCGAGCAGCTGCTCGGTCGCTGCTTCGAGCATCGCGGTCAGCCCCTCCGCCGTCACGAGGGTCAGCTTCGTGTCGAGGCGCGTCGCCGCCATATCGATCGGCAGGTCCTTGATCGGGACCCAGACGTCGCGCGCGGAGCCGGCCTGCAGCTCTCGTTCGCCCACGCAACCCCACATGATCCGACCGCTGTGCAGAGCGACGGTAAGGCTCGGCCCTACAGGCGCGCCCTTGACGACAACCGGTTCGTCCGGACCGCCGTGCGCCACGAGCGCGCCCACGGGGGCTTCGGGCGCAGCCGCTGCGATCTCCTCGCAGGTGGCCTCCGCGACGACGCTCGCCGTCCAGTCCTTCGCGACGCGCGTCCCCTCGTAGACCGGGATGACGCGGAGCGTGCCGAAGCCCTCCGCGCTCACCGAAACACCGAGCTCCGCGGACGGCCCGCCCTTCGTCGCGGCGCGGAGCCGAAACGTGCTTCCCAGGGTCGACGCGTGGAGCTGAACCGAGGCCCTCCCACTTTCGTCCGCGACGGCCGTCGTGCGGTCGACCCATGCACCTGCAGCTTCGCCGAGGAGGGTGAAGCTCACCTCGTAGGGCGCCGGCGGTTGTCCCGCGACCCAGACCGTGCGCAGCTCCCCTGGCACGAGCTGGAGCGTGCCTTCCTCCTCGAACGCCAGGACGGTGGGTTGAGCGGTCTCCCCGGGCATATCGGGGCCGCCCGTCGACTCATTGGCCATGCGAAAAGAGCAGGACGCCAGTCCGACGATGGCGATCCAGGGAGCCGAGTACTTCCAAGGCAAGCTCACTCTTGGAGTGTACCTTGCATCTCCCCCGGCGAACAGTGGAGGGGCAAACGTACGACGGAGGTCCCGAGGCGCGAGCGGTGGCGCCGCGCCTCGATACATGAGGCAGACGGCGCCAGCCCGCAGGGGCGCGACTACTTCACGTAGATCTGGGCGACGGCGAGGCCGCTGCCCTTGACGGTCATGATGGCCTTCGCGGGGCCGCCCACGGGGAGCGGATTCTTGAAGCAAGAGCCTTTGCCACCGAGCGTGGCGTTCGGTCCCGTTGTGTTGTCCTGGGAGAGCACCACGGGCGGCAGCATCGGCGCGGGCTGCGCGACGATCTGCAGGTTGAGCTCCTGGACGCCGAGGCCCACGCCGATCACCGAGTAACATTTGCCCGGCTGGATGTTGAACGGCTGCTCGAGCGTCTGGCCGTCCTGGAACTGCCCGGCGAACGCGCCGCCCTCCGGCTGCATGCCCTGGACCTCGGAGGCCGCCATCGCGGTGAGGATCGGGGTCGCTGCGCTGACCGCGGCCGGCGCGATCGGGGTCGCCTGGCCGGTGCTCGTGCCCGTTGCGGTCGGCGTCGTCGGCGCCGGGGTGGGGGTCGTGGTGGCCGGCGGCGGGTACTGGCCCGGCTGGGTGGGTTGGCCGTACTGGCCCGGCTGGGTGGGCTGACCGTACTGTCCGGGCGGGTATTGTCCGGGGGGGTACTGGTTTGACGCCCCGTACTGGTTCTGCATCTGCGACGGGTTGTTCGGCTCCGGGTCGCTGCCGCCGCAGGCGAGGGGCGCGAGGCCGAGCAGGGCCGCTGGGATGAGGACGTGCAAGCGCATACGAGGCTCCTTCAGGGTTGTGCGGGTGAGGCCGCGAGAATGGGACGCTCGCCGCACCCGCGGCGGCTCACCGCCGCTGGTCACGGTCGGTAAGACGGCCGAGGTGGGGGCGTGTTCTACAACGACTTGGCGGCGCGAGGCCAGACGCTGCGGTGCAGATGGCACGAGGCGCGTCCAGCGAGCGGAAAGCGGCGTCGCCGCGGCCCGGGTACCCAGGTCCTGGAGCACGTTGTCGACCAGCGTTCGACGTTTCGGTGTTCGCGGGCGGCCGCGCGCGGTGTCGATCGCCCGCCGTGTCCCCGCACGGCCGCGGCCGTCGAGCCCCCGATGGATGCGCTGAGCCTGGCCGGCGCTGCCTACCGCCTCAGCCCCCGCGAAGACGCACCAAGCCGTCGGCGCACCCGCCCGAGGAACCACTGGCTACACTGGTCCCTGCAGCCTTCCATGGGACCCCTGCGGCGCTCCAGCCCAGTTGACGCGGGCGGAGGGCGACACCAGAAACCCCGTTCTCAACCGCGCGCGGGGCGGGGCGGTCACGTGGTTCGCTTGGCGAGCCCAGCGCGGTCCCCTCGCGAGCCCCGCCGGCACGCCACGGCGTGCCGCCCGGCAGTCACGCGCCGCTTCTGTGTAGATTGAACAATGGGCGATCCCGCTCGCGGCGGGAGATCAGGAACGAGCCATGAGCGACATCCACCAGGCGATCAAGGATACCGTCGAGAGCAACCGCGTCGTCCTCTTCATGAAGGGCACCAAGACCTTCCCGCAATGCGGGTTCTCGGCGCGGGCCGTCGACATCCTGAAAAAGTGCGGCGTGGACTTCAAGGACGTCAACGTGCTGTCCGATCCCTCGCTGCGCCAAGGGATCAAGGACTTCTCGCAGTGGCCGACGATCCCGCAGGTCTACGTGGACGGGAAGTTCATCGGCGGCTCCGACATCCTGACGGAGATGTTCCAGTCGGGCGATCTGCAGAAGCTCCTGTCGAAGCAGGACTAACGTCCCGATCGCTGGGGGGCGCGAAGCCCCGCCGCGCTGACGGCGCGGCGCAGGACCTCGTCGAACATGTCGCCGGTGAGGCGCCCCGTCTGGGTGTTCTGCTGGCTGACGTGGTAGCTGCCGAAGAGCAGCGCCGCCCCGCCGCCGCGCGGATCGGGGATCGCCGCCTCCACGCCGTGCGCGAACGGTGGGAGGCGTGGGTGAGCTTCCGCGCGATCCCCCGCGGACGCGCCGCGCGAGCGGGAGAGCGCGGCGACGGCGTCATAGCCGATCTTGCCGAGCGCGAGGTAGACGCGCGCCCGATGCAGCGCTGCGAGCTCTCGGTCGATCCACCCGCGGCACGCCGCGAGCTCGGCGATCGTGGGCTTGTTGTCCGGGGGAGCGCAGCGGCAGGGGGCGGTGATGAACACGCCCCGGAGCGAGAGCCCGTCGTCGCGCGAGGTGCTCGTCGGCTGCGAGGCGAGCCCCGCTCGATAGAGCGCCGCGTAGAGGAAGTCACCCGACCGATCGCCCGTGAACATGCGGCCGGTGCGGTTCCCGCCGTGCGCCGCCGGAGCGAGCCCGACGATCACGAGCGGCGCGTCCGGATCGCCGAAGCCCGGCACAGGGCGGCCCCAGTAGGTCTGGCCCCGGTAAGCGCGCCGCTTCTCTCGCGCGACTTGCTCGCGCCACGCCACGAGCCGCGGGCAGCGCCGGCACTCGACGAGCTCCGCCGTGATCAGATCGAGCGCGCGCGCCGCGCCGCCGCGGCTCACGCGGCGGGCTCGCCGCCCGAGCTCGTCGAGGCGCTGCTCTGCCCCACCTCCACGCCGCGCTCCGAGGCGCGCGCCTCCGCGAGCGGGCGCGGCGGCGCCGCCGCGTGCTCTGTCAGGCCGCCCTGCTCGCCGGCCACCATCCCGGTCACGATGCGGTCGAGCACCGCGTCGAAGCGCAGGCGATTGAAGCGGGCTCCGCTCGCCAGCCAGTCGATGTGCCCGCCCTTGCCCGGAAAATGGCCGACGATGTCCAGGTGGTCGGCCTTGCCGGCCCAGATGAGCTCCCCCCAGACCTGCGAGGCCAGCGGGACCACGCCGTCGTTGGCGTCCGGCGGCGGCAGCTCCCCGAGCACGCGCGCGAGCTTCTGCTCGATCGAGCCGTCGTGGGAGCGGCAAGGGTAGTGCTCGTTCAGGCGGGCGGTGATGTTCGACAGCGCGGTGAAGATGGCAGCCGACATCGCTCCCCACGGCGACCGGAGCGCCGATACCCAGTCGCGGACGGCGTTGCGTGGCGCGTAGGTCGCGACGCTCTGGTACCGCAAGCCCGCGCGGTCCTCGAGGCCGGCGTGGAGCAGATCCATCGCCTCGGGCATGAGCTGGACGATGGCGCCCTGGTCGTCGCGCAAGAGCTTCAGCCAGGCGCGCAGCTCGCGGCTCGATGCGTCGTCGAGCACGCGGATGAAGCTCTCGATCGCGCGATCGATGAGCTCGATCTCGAAGAAGCCGAGCTGCGCCCGGCCGAACGCGGCGACCAGCGCCGACGCGGCGGCGAGCGGCGGCGCGCCGAGCTTGAGGCCGGCCACCGTCAGCGCGGTGACGGCGTAGAGCAGGCGCTGGCCGCTCACCGTGGCGAAGAAGGCGGCGAGCGGGGTGCCGAAATGGGGCGTGTTGATGGTGGTGACGGACCGCAGCCGGCTCGTCCAGCCGAGCCGGCGGTGAGCGTTCCCGGGGAGCCGCGCCGTCGGCGAAGCGACGAGGCGAGCGTCCAGGCCTCCGGTCGAGTGGCCTACGATGTGGATGGGGCCGTCGTCGTCCCCGGCGCTCTCGTCCACGAGGCGGGCGAGCTTCGCCGCCCGGCGGAGGATGGAGGCGGTCGGGTGGACCTCGCAGACGTGGATCTCGACGATCCGGCCGCGATCGCGGAACCGCTCCTCGATCGCGCGGATGAAGTGCTCGAAGTACTCGAGGGAGGCGAGGGTCGCGAAGCCGAACATGCCCGGCGACAGGTAGACGCGCGTCTTCTGCACGCGCGGGAATGTGCCATGTCCGCCGGCCGTCCGCGGCATTTCCGTCTCCGCCCGCGCCTGCGACCGTGACGGCCGGGCGGCGTGAAGAAGCGGCGGCATGCCGGCGGCAGATCCGGCTACCCTGCGAGGGTGGACGATCCCAGCGCGCGGGAGATCGAGGCGGCTGTACAGGAGGCCCTGGGCCTGTTTGGAACATCGGGCTCGGTGAGCGTGCAGGGACGCCAGATCGCGCTGCGTGGGCGCGGTGCGCCCGTGGCCATCGATCTGGAGCAGCTGGTCGAGCAGTGGCCGCTTCTGCCACAGGAGCTGCGCACGCGTAAGGCGTCCGACATCGCGCGGCGGCTCGCTCTGGCGCACCGCGCGGTGAGCTCGCTCGCGCCGCCTGCGCCGGCCGCCCGGGTCCGGCCAGCGCGGCACCTCGTGATCCCCGTCGGCGCGATCGCGCTCGTGATCGTCGTCGCGCTCTTCGCGTCGCGCATGCTCCGATCGCGGGAGGCCCCGGCCGCCTCGCCCACAGAGCCGGAGACGACCGCCGGCGAGGATGCGGCGCGGAACGCGCGCACCTGCGAGGCCGCGCGCAAGCGGATCTACGCCGGCGCTTCCATGGGGCCGTTCGAGCTCGCGGGCTGGGTCGCCGAGCTCTGGCTGGCGATGCCGCGCGGCGCCGGCGCCGGGGAACCAGCAGCCCTGACCGCCGAGTCCGTGGGGCTCGGCGTGCTCATCGCGCAGGGCAAGCTGACGGTGGGCGCCGATGCCGAGCTCGCCGCGATCACCGACGGGGCTGTTGAGATCGTCCCCGGGTTCGATGCGGAGGAGGCAAGGCGCTCTCCGTCGTGGCGCGCGATCACCGCGCGCTTCTCTGGCGGATACGCGCGGGCATACTTCGATCCCGCGCACCGGGCGCGCTTCGTCGCGCTCGGCGATCGCATGGCCGACGCGTCCGCCGCGGCGCTGGGCGCCCTGTACGCGCGCTGCGCGCACCTGCCCTACCACGACGCCGGCGCCTGGTTCCGCGGCTCGGATCCGGCCGCAGCGGCGACGGCGCTCGTCTATTCGTCCGGCCTCTTCGCCGAGATGTCGGCGGTCGATCGTGGGGCGCTCGCCGCGCTGCCGGGGGTGGGGCCGATCGACGCCTTGCGCGGCGCAGGCGCCTCGCTCGATGCCGCGAGCCTGGGCAAGCTGGTGGGGGCGCACGGCGGGGGCATCACCAAGGGCGGGACAGGCGCGATCGTCATCACGTTCCCCGTCGGCGGGCCGACCCGGGCGACGACCGCGAGCCGCACCGTCGCGCGCAAGCTGCAGGTCGGCGTGGGCCAGGAGTGAACGCTCACTCGCCCGCGGCGAAGTGCACGATCGAGAAGACCGGCGCCGCGTCGCCGGCGCGCTCCGCGAGGAGCGCACGACCGCCGAGGAAATCGAGCTCGACGACGAAGGCGAAGCCGGCGACCTCGCCGCCCTGCGTGCGCGCGAGCTCGGCCGCGGCCGCGGCCGTGCCGCCGGTCGCGAGCAGGTCGTCCACGATGAGGACCCGGGCCCCCGGCCTGATCGAGCCCTTGTGCATCTCGAGCTCTGCCTCGCCGTATTCGAGCGCGTACGCCACCCGATCGGTCGCGGCCGGGAGCTTGCCTGGCTTGCGCACGGGCACGAAGCTGGCGTTGAGCCGGGCCGACAGCGCGCCGCCGAAGATGAAGCCCCGGGACTCGACGCCGACCACGACGTCGACATGCTCTCCGACGAAGCGCTGGGCCAGGAGATCCAGCGTGATGTGGAGCGCCCGCGGATCCGCGAGGAGGGGCGTGATGTCCTTGAAGAGGATCCCGGGCTTCGGAAAATCCGCGACGTTCCGGAGGTGCGCCTTGAGATAACGGAGCGCGTGCTCGGAGGGCAGGGCGTCGTGATTGAACATGACGCCGAGCGTAGGCGACCGCATTCGAGCCGGAAAGCGCTCCACGCGTCGCGGCGCGAGCTACGTCATGTGATGTGGCCGTCGTTGAGCTCCGCGGCGAGGAGGCCTGCGATGCCCTCATGCTGCGCGGCGAAGAGGTCGAGGGTCAGCGGCGTGACGCTGACGGCCCCTGCGTCGTAGGCCTCGGTGTCCGAGCCGGGGACGAGGTCGTGGCGTACGCCCGCGCCGCCGATCCAGAGGTACTCGTGCCCGCGCGGATCCCGGCGAAAGATCACCTCTTCGGTGTACAGGCGCGCGCCCATGCGCGTGGCCCGCACGGGCCAGCTGGCGCCCGCAGGGATGTTGACGTTGAGCAGCGGCGCTGGACGGCGGCCCTCCTGCCCGGCGGCGCGGTGGAGGGCGAGGGCGAGCTTGACGCCGAGCGCCGCTGCGGCCGGGAGCGACGCGCCTGCATCGGCGGAGAGCGCGAGCGAGGGGACTCCGCGGAGCGCTCCTTCGCGCGCGGCGGCCACGGTGCCCGAGTAGAAGATGTCGGCGCCCAGGTTGAGCCCGTGGTTCATGCCCGACACGACCAGATCGGGGCGCCGCGGCAGCACGCGCGTGCCGGCGTGAAGGGCGACGTAGATGCAGTCGGCGGGCGTCCCGTCGACCGCGAACACGCCGGGCGCAGCCTCCAGCAGCCGGAGGACGCGGTGCAGGCTCAGGGAGTGGCTCGTCGCGCTCTGGTTGACCGCGGGGGCGCACACCACCACGTCGGCGTGCCGGGCGAGCTCGTCCCGCACCGCGGTCAGACCCGGGGCTGAGTAGCCGTCATCGTTGGAGAGGAGGATCAGAGGGCGCATGCGTTCGCTCGATAGGTCTCAGGATCAGCGACCGAGCATGCGCCTCGCGAGCGCGGCGACGAGCTCGACGAGGGCGCTGACGCGGCCGAACCATCCGGCTCCACCTCGCGCCCGCGCCATCGCGAAGGCGACCGTCCGGAGCGCGGGCGTATAAGGGTACCACCACAGCTCGCTCTTCGCCCTGCTGCGGTCCTCGAGCAAGAAGCGCGGCCGCGTGAGCTCCGCGAGCGCGTGCGGGCTGCTCGTGACGCCGTAGCCGCTGTCTCCCGCCCCCGTCCACGGCGCGGCCGGGAGCGCGCCCGTGAAGCCGTGGTTGTTGATCGTCACCACGCCGGAGCGCAGCCGTCGCGCGAGCGCGTGGGCCCGCTCGTAGCCGCGGGTCCAGAGGCTGGTCGTGAGCGCGAAGCGGGACGCGTTGGTGCGCGCGATCGCCTCCTCGGCGTCCTTCACCACCAGGATGGGAAGAACGGGGCCGAAGGTCTCCTCCCGGAGCAGCGGCGTGTCCTCGCGCTCCACCTTGAGGACCGTCGGTGGGAAGGCGAGCGAGCCCTCTTCCGGCGTGCCGCCGGCGAGGATCTCTGCCCCGCCCTCGACGGCCGCCTCGAGCTGATGCCGCACGAGCTCCGCCTGCCGCGCCGTCGTCATCACGCCGACGTCGATGCCTGCCCGGAGCTGCCCCGCGAGCGCGACGACGCGCGCGATGAAGCGGTCCGCGATCGCCTGCTCGACGTAGACGCGCTCGATGGAGGCGCAGTTCTGTCCGGCGTTCGTGAAGGCGCCCCAGAGGACGCCGCGCGCGGCGCGCTCCAGATCGCAGTCGCCGAGGACGATGGCGCTGTCCTTCCCGCCGAGCTCCAGGGATGTCGGGATGAGGCGCTCGGCGCACGCGACGGCGATCGTCTTGCCGGTGGCGACGCTGCCCGTGAAGACGACGAGATCGACGCCGGCCCCGACGAGCGCGGCGCCGACGTCGCCGCCGCCCTGCGCCACGGCGAGGACGCCGTCCGGGAGCAGCCCGTCGAACAGCGACGCGACGAGCGCGCCGGAGCGCGGCGTGACCTCGCTCGGCTTGAAGACGACGGCGTTGCCCGCGAGCAGCGCCGGCACGATCGTGCGCAGCGGGATCGCGACAGGGTAGTTCCAGGGCGTGATGAGCGCGACGACGCCGCGCGGATCCCTCTGGATGCGCCCGACCTTGCCGGGGTAGGCGAGCGGATCGAGCGCGACGGGGGGGTCGTCGAGGAGCTCCTCGATGGACCGGCTCCAGTAGTCGATGAGATCCGCGTTCGGGAGCACTTCAGCGAGCGCGGCCTCCTCGATCGGCTTGCCGCACTCGCGGTGCACGAGCGTCGCGATCTCCTCGGCCCGCGCGAGCAGGCGCTTCTTGACGCGCGCGATGAGCTCGGCGCGCTCCCTGATCGGGACCTCAGCCCAGGCGATCTGCGCCGCCCGCGCTCTGGCGACGATCGTCGCGAGGTCGCTGAGCTCTGTCTCCGCCACGCCGTCGAGGGGCGCTCCCCCTGCCGGGCTGCGCAGCGGGAAGGGACCGGAGCTCGCCACCCTGACGGACGCCGACGACGCCGCGTCGCCAGCTGTGGCGCCGGCCTCGTGGGGAAGGGGAGTCGTCTCGGAATCCATCGGGCGCGGAGCCTAGCACCGCGCTCCTGCCCCTCTGCATGGGGCATGTGGCGACCCCGAGGGAGCAGGCCCCGACCGGACCGGCCGGGGGCGCGGGTTTTTACGGAGCGGGATCAGGTGCAGGCGCGGTCTCTTCAGCGGGCGCGGGCGCAGCGCCCTCACCGTCCGGGGTGGCGGTGCCGGCGGGGCTGCCTTTCCGCTTCGTGGGCCGGTCGGGCGTCGGGCTCGCCGCGGCGGGCGTGATCGACACGACCGTTTGCTTGCGGCAACCGACGATGACCGCCTGGCCGGCGGAGAGCCACGCGGGGGTCGACGTCTTCTCCGTCGTCAGCTTGCCGAGCCGCACGTAACGCGTCCCGCAAGGCACGTCGAGCGTCTCTCCGGTGCTTCCGGCGAGCGAGCCGTTCACATACACCGACGCGCGCTCTGGCGAATTGACCGTCAGGTGGCCCCGGCTCGGTGGCAGATCCTCGGCCTTGCCTGCGGCCGGCGCAGCGCTCGCCTCGGGCGCAGCGCTCGCCTCGGGCGCAGCGCTCGCTTCGGGCGCAGCGCTCGCTGCCGGCGTCGCGGTCTCGGCCGCGGACGGTGCAGCGGGCGCCGTCTCGGTGGGCGCGGCGGTCGGCGTCGGCGCGGTGGCAGGCGGCTGCGCGGTCGCGCTCTGCGTCGCTCCCGGAGACGTGTCGGGGGCGACGTCGGGGAGGGGCGCGGGCTCGGGGTCAGACACGCTGAGCCGGTACGCGACCGCTGCGCCGCCCACGAGGAGCGCCACGGCGGCGATCACGATGCCCACGCGGGAGCGCGGGCGCGGCGGCGGTCGCACGGTGATGCCGGCGTCCACGGCGGGCCGCGTCGTGACGTGGTCGGAAGGCTTCACGTCCTTGTCGGCCGGGAGGGGCGGGTCCTTGGTGATGACCTTCGGGAGAAGGTCGCGGTCGGCCGCCTTCGGCCTGGACCTGCGATCCGCTTCGTCGCTGGCGTCTCTGGACAGCGTTCCAGGCGACGAAGCGCCGGTCTCTTCCGCGACCGAGCGCGCGACGGCCTGGGCTTCGGACCGCGCGGAACGGACCGCCGTCTCCTCGTCTTCGAGGCCCTCGGGGCGAGAACGAATGACGGTGGGCTCGTCCTCGAGCATGCCGCGGATCACGGTCGGCTCGTCGTCGACCATCTCGCGGCTGAACTCTCGCTCGGTGGCAGGCTCCCCCATCGCGCGCCGCGTGGCGGCGGCGATCGGATCCGGCGCCTTGGGGGTGACCGGCTCACCAGAAGAGGACGGCCCACGGGCGGTGACCGCCTCGAGCGTGGAGGCGTCGTCCGCGGCGGCCGTGGCGTGTACCTCCGCGCGGTCGGGCAGGGATCTGCGCTCCGCGCGCGCCTCGGCATCCGGCGCCGCCCTGCGCTCGGCCGGGAGCTTCAGCGCTGCAGCGGGCTTCTTGCCGGGTTCCGGCTCGTCGGGGAGGAGCCCTGCGAACGAGAGCTCGCTGTCGCTCTCCGCCACCTTCGGCCGCGCAGCGACGTCCTCGTGGGGGAAGAACGGCTTCGTCTCTGCGCGCGGGCTGGAGCCCCGGGCCGGGGGCACCGCCGGGCCTGCAGCGGGCGCGTCCTTGCCCAGGGCAGCTGACCTGGCCGCAGGCGCGGTGACCTTGGCCGCGGTCCTGGCTGCCTCTCTCGGCTTCAGCTCGGCCGCCTCCGCGGGAGGACGGAAGGTCTCCTGAGCACCGGCGGGGGGGCCGGCGTCAGCCCGGGGGGGATCGATGGAGGCGGCGGGCCTGGCGGCCGGCTTCCCGGGGGAGCTCGGAGGCGGCGCAGGGTTGCGCGCCGGCGTCGCCGCGGCCGGCTTGACGGCTGCGGCCTTGACCCCGCTCGCTGCGGGCGTGGCCGCCGCGGGCGTCTTCACCGGCGGCTGCTGCGGCGTCTTCGCCGGAGATTGCTGCGGTGCCTTCGCGGCCGCTGCGGGCTGCCTCGCGGCGCTGGCCGCCGCGGTCTGCGATGCCTGCGCGGCCGCCGGGCTGAAGGCGTCGATGCCACCGACGTCGTCCAGGACGGGCTCGAGGGAGCGCGGCGCAGACGGTCCGCTCGCTGCGACCGCGCTGGCCGCCGCTGCCGGCCGTGCTTCGTTCGCCGGCGACGTTTCCGTCGAGCTGAACCTGGGGTCGGGCGAGGCCGCGCCCGCCGTGTCGTTGGCGATGGCGCCGGGCGCCTCGCCGCGATGCGGGACGAGCTCGGCGGAGGCCGCGAGCTGCGCCCGGGTGCGAGGCGCAGCGGCGTTCCGCTGCACCCGGTGGAGGAGCGCTTCGAGGGTGGCGACTTTTTCGGCGACGTTCACGCCGCGCCAGCATATCGCGGCTCGGCGCTCGTTACATCATTCGCGGTGAAGGGGCGCGACCGGGCGGGCTCACCGGCGGAAAATCCCGCCGGAAGGGGTCAGAGGGTCTCGAGGTAGGCGACCAGATCGTCGATCTGGGCGTCCGAGAGCTGGGACGTCTTGCCGTGCCGGTCGCCGCCGCCGCAGGCGGGGTTGGTGAACCGGTCCTTCAGCGTCGGCGCGCAACCGTCGTGCATGAACGGCGCGCGCGCGCCGATGCGGACCAGCGACGGCACCTGGAAGGGCTTGCCCGTCCCGACGTCGAACGAGTCGTTGGTCGTGAGCTGAGCGCCCGCGTGGCAGCTCGCGCAGTCGACGGCCTTGTCGTGGAAGAGGGCCTCGCCGCGCGCGACGGCCTCTGCGTCGGGCGCCGACGACACCGGCGGAGCGGGGAGGCTGTCGATCCACCGGGCGAAGACCTTCACCCGGCGCGGTCCCTGGTGCATGCCGCCCATGCGCCGCTCGAAGACCTCGTCCATGATGGCTTCGATACCCGACATATCGCCGTCCCAGTGGAACGGGGCCGTGTTGAGGATCCCGCCGCTGACGAACTGGGTGCGCCGCGGTCCGATGGGGTTGAAGTGCCAGGTATGGCTGTCCTCGCCTCCCTCCGGATGGCATGACGCGCACGCCATCGGGCCGGCAGTGTTCCGGTGGAACATCTCGTGGCCGGTGTCCCTCCGGCTCTCCCCGGGGAGCGTGATGACCTTGGCGGCGCGGTTGCCGGCGGTGTTGGGAGCCCCGAGGACCTGGATGCCCGCCGGCTCGCGGGTCTGCACCACCACGGAGCCGCCGGCGAACGCGACGGCCGTGGGCTCGCCTTCCACGACCACGCGCTGCTCCGCCTCGACGCAGGTTCCTTCGAAGGCATCAGCCGTCAGGTTCAAGTTCGCGCGGCTGGTCATGAGGATCTCGCTCCTGCCGGCCGCGACGACCGCATACGAGAGACCGTCATCGGACACCGCGACATCGACCGGGAGGGTCGCGGAGGGGAGAGCAGCGGCCAGGTTCGGCTGGCCGTCGGAGTCGGGCGTCCCGACCTCCGAGACCGTGCCGTGGACGACGCTCCCATCGCATCCGCCGGAGCTGTAGCCCCCCTCCACGATCTCGACGGGCGCGATCAAGGCGCGCTGGTGGACCATCGCGACACCGCCAGTCGGCAGCTTGATCGTCCGCCAGGCGACGGTCGGCGCGAACTCCTGACCGAACAGGTTGAACTTCGGGAGCTTCTTTTGCTCCATGACGATGCCGTCCGCCCCGATGGTGAGCAGCTCGGCAGACCGGAACTTGCTGACCAGGAGCCGGTCCCCGTCCACGATCACGTCGCGCAGATCGCGATCGAGCTTCAGGCGGCGCGTCGCCGCTCCGGGACCGGCCGGGAGCGTGACGAGCTCGCCGCCGAGGCAGGCCACATGGAGCGCGTCGGTCTGCGCATCGTAGGCGACCCCCCGCGGGGCCGGGCACACGTCGCGCCGGTCGACGATCGTCCCGCTCTCCGCGTCGACGGTCACGATCGCGCCGCCGCGGCGGAGCGCGACGTGGAAGCGACCGGCGTCGTCCTCGACGACCCTGCCCGGCTCGTCGCCCTTCTGCAGGGCGATCTCCGCGGTCAGCTTCTGCGCCTGGAGATCGACGATCCAGACGCGGTCGCGATCCGGATCCGCGGCCACCGCCCGGAGGGCGCTCTTGCTCACGGCGAGCGTTCCGCCGCTGATGGCGGGCGGCGGCTCCGCCGCGACCGCGACGCTCCCCGGATCGCCGATGCCGATGTCGGGGGTGTCGTCCTCACCGAGCTCCCACGGAGCGCAGGCGGCAAAGGGTGATGCGATGACAAGGATGGCGAGGAACGGGGAGAAGCTGCGGCGCGACGCAAGCAGTCTATGCATGAGGGCCTCCGGTCCGCCGCCAAGCAAGATGGCGGCCACTTCATTCGATGTTCTTCCATTCGATCGCGCGCGGCAATACGTGTTGCCGCGGAGAGAGCGACGTATTCCTGCCGTCCACAACGCGCGTGAGCGGGGTTGGGGGGCGGGTCTGGCGAGGGTCCCGGGATGCGCATCGGTGACGACGTCCCTGCTGTCGTGGCCCATTGCGGCACGGCATGACGAGCGCACCAGACCATCGGGCCCGGCGTCGCTGCGGACGGTGTCCGGCGCGGTCTGCGTAGGACGTGGGCCTTGGGGCGCAAGCATCCCGTGGGCCGAGAGCGCGGGCTGCCCGGTCACCTTCGCCGGACGGCGAGGCGAGCCATCGCCGAGACGCGATGCGTGGGATCGCCTGTGACTTGACGGGTGCTCTCGCCGCCCATAAGTGACCGACCGGTCATGAAAAGCACCGCACCCTCGTCTCGACGCAGCATCTCGCTGGCTTCGACGCTCGCCGGGCTGCTCGCCCTCGGGCTCATCGCCTCACCGGCCGCGGGGCAGCCGGCCGCTCCCCGACCGGCGGCTCCGCAGCCGGTCACCCCGCCGCCCGCCCCGGCGCCTCCTGCCGCGGGCCAACCGCAGCCCCCGGGCGCTCCTGTCGCTGCGGCCCAGCCGGCGGCGCCGAAGGCCGATCCGCTCGCCACGGCGCTCGCGCCGCAGCCGGGAGGGCTGACCCCGGACGACGTCGCGAAGGCTGCGCTGCAAACGCGCGCGTCGCTCCGCGCCAAGCAGGCCGATCTCCGCGCGGCGGCTGCGAAGGTCGACCAGGCGATGGTCAATTTCTTTCCGCGCGTGACCCTGACGGCGACGTACACGCGCCTGTCTGAGGTCGAGAGCGCAGGGCTCGGGGGCATCGTCGGCGCGCAGAACACGGGGCTGATCCAGGTCGGTCCGTGTCCGCCTGGCGTGCAAGGGCAGTGTGTCGTCGACAGCGGCGGTCAGCCGGTGGGGGCAGCCTCGCTGTCCTTTCCGGCGCCCCTCAACAGCATTTCGCTCGCGGCGAATCTCGCCGTCCCCATCTCGGACTACGTGTTCCGCATCTCCCAGGGATATGCGGCTGCGTCCCACGCGGAGAGCGCGAAGAAGCTCGAGCTCCAGGCGGAGACCCTTCAGGCCGCGGCCGACGCGAAGGTCGCCTTCTTCAACTGGGTCCGCGTGAGGGGGCAGGTCGTCGTCGCAGGTGAGGCGGTGTCTCAGGCGAAGGCGCACGTCGAGGACGCGCGCCGCACCTTCGAGGTGGGTCTGCTCTCACGCGCCGACGTGCTCCGGCTCGAGGCTCAGGTGGCCGGCGCAGAGCAGGTGCTCAACGAGGCGCAAGCCGCGCTCCTTGTCGCGGATGACCAGATCCGGATCGCGCTCGGCGCCGCACAGGACAGGCCGCTCACGCTGGGGATCGACGTGATGGGCAGCGCGCCCGCGAAGCCGCCAGCCGAGGCGCTCCCGGGGCTGGTCCAGGAGGCGCTCCAGAAGCGCCTCGAGATCCGCGCGCTCGACGAGACGCAGTACTCGCTCGAGAAGGCCGAGGCGGTCACGAGGGCCGGCTACTTTCCGCGCGTGGATGGGTTCGCCGATCTCACCTACGCGAACCCCAACCAGCGTGTCTTCCCGACGCAGGATAAGTTCGCTTTGACATGGTCCGCCGGCGTCCGCGCCACGTGGGTCGTCAACGACATCTTCGCCACCGCGGGCGCGTCCGCCGAGGCGAACGCCCGCACCACGCAGATCGCGGAGCAGAAGGCCGCGCTGCGCGACGCCCTCCGCCTCGAGGTGACCTCGGCGTATTCCGAGCTGAGCAAGGCCGCGAGCAGCATCGAGTCAGCGGAGCGCCAGCTCGCGGCGGCCGCGGAGTCGATGCGCGTCCGATCCGAGCTGTTCCGGGCAGGGCGGGCCACGAGCGTCGACGTGGTCGACGCCGAGGGCGAGGTGACGCGCGCGCGGCTCCAGCAGCTCAACGCGCGTGTCGGCGCGCTCGTCGCCAAGACCCGGCTGGACCACGTGGTCGGACGCGACGTGAAGGACCTGAAATGACCTCGCCGCGCGCGTCTTCTTCGCTTGCACGGCCCTCCTGGCCGGAGTAGGGAAGGCGTGCGCCGCTGCACCGCGGGTTCCTGCGGCGCCGTTGTCGACACCGTGGCAACCACCCGCATCATCCCTCACCGGCCGAGGCAGCGCGTCCACGGTGCGCGCCCGGTCCGCCCGTCATGACGGAGCTTGCGCTCATCCTCAGCGGCGGCCTGCTCGGGCTCGCCTTTGCGGCTTACCTCGCTCGCTGGGTCGTCGCACGCCCCGCGGTCGAGCCCGAGATGCAGCGCGTCGCCGCGATCATCCAGGGGGTCGCGGAGGCGTACTTTCGCCGCCAGAGCAGCGTGATCGGCGCGGTCTCCGCGATGGTCGGAGGCGCCATCTTCCTCGCTTACGGCCTCCTCCGGCGCGCCGGGGAGAACAACCCGGTGCCGGCGCTGGAGCTCGGTGTCTGGCTGACGCTCTCGTTCGCGGTCGGGGCCGCCAGCGCGGTCGCGACCGGCCGTGTCGCCGCCTGGATCGCGCCCCGCACCAGCGTACGCGCCGCGAGCGGCGCCCGCCGCTCGCTCGATCTCGCCTTGCAGATCGCCCTCCGCGGCGGCGCCGTGTCGGGGCTCTTCGTCGCGAGCATGAGCCTGCTCGGCCTCGGCGGCCTGTTCGCCGCGGTCCTCGCGTTCCGTGGCGGCTTCGGCGCCGAGCCGGCCGAGGCGCTCGCGCTCGCCCCGACCATCCCCTGGGTCATCGCCGGTTACCCGCTCGGCGCGTCTTTCGCCGCCCTGATGGCGCAGCTCGGCGGCGGTACCTTCTCCAAGGCGGCCGACCTCGGCGCGGATCTCGCCGGCGCGGAGGTCGGGCTCGACGAGGACGACCTCCAGAACCCGGCCACGATCGTCGATCTGGCGGGTGATACGGTCGGCGACTGCGCCGGGCGCGCGGCCGGCGTCTTCGCCTCCACCGTCGCCGAGAACGCGGGCGCCATGGTGGTGGGCGCGATGCTCTTCCGCAACAACGCCGGGCTCCCGAGCGCCCTCGCCGTCGTGCTCTTCCCGCTCGTCAGCCGCGCGTTCGGCCTCATCGCGACGCTCTTCGGCGTGATGGTCGTCAAGACCGACGACCGCGAGGACGCCTTCAACGCCCTCGTGCGGGGGCTCTACGTCACGGCCACCCTCCACGCCGTCGGCATCGCCGGGGCCGCCAAGTGGCTGCTCGACGCCCACTGGGTCATCTTCTTCGCCTGCGGTGTGATCGGCATCGTCACCGGCATCGGCGTGCTGCACGTCACGCAGTACTACACCGAGCAGCGGCACCGCCCGGTGCGCGAGCTCGCCGAGGCGGCCCGCAGCGGCTCTGCGATGGCGGTGCTGCGCGGGCTCGCCATCGGCCTCGAGAGCTCGGTGCTCCCGCTCCTGGTCGTCGTCGGCGCCACCTTCGGCTCCTACCTGCTCGGCGCCCGCTCCGGGCTCGCCGGGGGGGGCCTGTTCGGCACCGCGGTCGCGACGATGGGGATGCTGGGCACCGCGGGGTACGTCCTCGCCATGGATGCGTTCGGCCCCATCGTGGACAACGCGGGCGGGATCGTCGCCGTGACCGTCGCCCGCGAGCGGCCGGACGTGCGTGGCCGCACCCTCGTGCTCGATGCCGTCGGCAACACGACCAAGGCGCTCACGAAGGCGTACACGGCCGGCGTGGCCGCGCTCGCCTCGCTGCTGCTCGTCGCCGGCTACCTCGATGAGTCCCGGCGCCGCGCGTTGGCGTCGAGCGCGCCGATCCGCGGCGAGACGACCGCGATGGTCCTGCGCCTCGACCGGCCCGAGGTCTATCTCGGCGCCTTGGTCGGGATCCTCCTTGTCTTCTGGCTGGCCGGCCGCTGCATTCGCAACGTCCTCCAGGCTGGCCGACGCGTCCTCGACGAGGTGAGGCGCCAGGCCCGCGCCCGCCCGCCGGGCTTCGTCGGCGACCACGAGCCCTGCGTCGAGATGGTCTCTCGGGCCGCGCTGCGCCATATGATCGCGCCAGCCCTCGTCTCCGCGGTGGTGCCCGTCGTCGTGGGACTTGCCTTGCGCTTTGCAAGGACGGAAGATAATCCTCTGGTCGCGGCCGATTCAGTCGCGGCCTTGATCATGGCCGGGACGGTCGCAGGCGTCCTCGGATCGCTCTTCTTGGGGAATACCGGGGCGATCTGGGACAATGCGAGGCAGTACATCGCGACCGGCGCGCACGGTGGGCGCTACCTTGTCGACGAGACGGGGGCGCGGGCGGACAACCCCACCTATGGTGCCGCCGTCGTCGGCGACACGATCGGCGATCCGCTCAAGGACGTGGCCGGTCCCGCGATCCACGTGCTCATCAAGATGCTCCCCGCCGTGATCATCGTGTTCTTACCGTTCTTCATCTGATGACGGTTCTTCACCCAGCGGGATTTGCCAAGAGATCCCGTTCACCCGACCCATCCCGGCGAATTGCCGCCGCACCCGTATCCCGAGCCCACGACGTGCCGCCTCCGATCTCCGACGCACTCTCCACCCTCAGCGATCGTGGCCTGCGAAGGCTGCTTGGCGCCCGCACCTTTCTCCGCGGGCTGGAGTACTTCCGCCGCCGCGTCGTCGAGGACATCTCCATCAACGAGACGATGGCGAGCGGCACCGTCCGCGCCGCCGACTCCGAGCCGTATCCCGTCAAGGTCGAGCTATCGCCCGATGGCATCCAGTCACAGTGTTCCTGTCCGGCGTTCCAGAAGGCTGGGCAGCACTGCAAGCACGTCGCGGCGCTGCTCATCAGCATCCGCGACCAGGCGCGCGGCGCGCAGCCGCGGCGCGAGCCGCCGATCCCGGCGCTCGTCCCGCAGACCGCCCACGCCGGCGGTGACGCCCTGAAGCGCGTGCGCCGTCGCGACCGCCGCGGGCGCCTGGCGATCACGCCGGCGGCGCCCGTCCCGACCGTCGTCGGCACCCACGGGCCGCCGGGCTCACCCGTCGCCCTCGCGGCGCCGATCCTGGACGCGACGGCCAAGCAGACGGGGATCGGCGCCTGGCTTCCGCCCGAGGGCGTCACCGGGGCACGGCGCGTGGAGTTCCGCCTCCACGTGCGGCAAGGGGCGCTGACCGTCACCGTCCTCGACGCCGAGGCGCGCGTCCCGGTGCTGCCCTCTGCGGCGCTGGCCTGGCAGGCGCTCTATCCGACGCCGGATCGCGACGCGCTCCGGCTGCTCGCCCGGTTCGAGAGCGGCAACCCGCGCCACCCGGCCGTCGACATCCGCGGCGAGGACGTGGCCGAGCTGCTCCCGCTGCTCGAGGGGCAGCGCGTGCTGCTCGAGCCGGCCCTGATGCAGCTCCGCTTCGGCGACGACAGCCTGCGGCCGCGCTTCGATCTCGAGACCGTCGGCGGCGACACCATCATCGTGAAGACGAGCTTCGAACGGGGGAACGACAAGCGCCGCTTCTCGCTGCTGCAGGGCGGGTGGTTCGAGGGCTGGCCGGGCTGGCACATCGACACGCAGGAGGGGCTCGCGCGCCGCATCGACAAGCGCGTCTCCCCCGCGGCGATGCGCCGCCTGCTCCGCTCGCCGACCATCGGCGAGCCGATGAGCGAGCTGGCCCGCATCATCATGCAGGGGCTGCCCAAGATCGCGCTCGAGGTCGGCGCGGAGCTGCCCGACCTGAACCAGATCGCCGAGGTCGTCGATCTCGTGCCCACGTTCCGCATGCGCGCGGGCGGCTCGCTCATCGAGGCGCGCGTCACGCTGACCGCCGCCTACGGCGACGCCGAGGTCGCCGTGCGCGCCGACGGCATGTCGCCCCCTGTGCTCATTCAGCCGCCCGAGGAGGGGATGAAGCGCGCCCGCTGCATCCGCGTGGACATCGCCGCGCAGCAGGAGGCGGCGAGCAAGCTGCTCGCCCTCGGGCTCAAGCCGGACGAGACGGGCCAGGGCTTCGTCGCGAACGGCGACCAGGCGCTCACCTTCTGGACCGAGGGGCTCGCCGAGCTCCCCGACGACTGGGATCTCTTCGTCCCCGAGGATCTCGTCGACACGCAGGTGCGCGGCAGGCCGATCGGCGTGTTCGCCAAGGTCACCTCGGGGATGGACTGGCTGAACGTCAAGCTCAGCTTCGAGAGCGAGGGTGTCGGCGTCGATCGCGACGAGCTGCGCCGCTGTCTCGCCGAGGGCAAGCGCTACGTCCGCCTCGAGGACGGGTCGTTCGCCGGGTTCGATCCCGACGCGGTGCGCGCGATGCTCGATCGCGAGGTCGAGCTGATGATGGCGGCCGGCAAGAACGGCCGGCTGCCCCTCGCGCAGGCCGGGCGGGTGCACGAGCTGCTCCAGCACGCGAGCGGATCGAACGTGACCGCCTCCGCGCGCGAGCTGTTCCAGAAGCTCAGCAACATCGACGAGATCGGCAGCACCAAGCGGCCCAGGAACCTGAAGGCGACGCTCCGTCCCTACCAGGAGGCGGGCCTCTCGTGGCTCAAGTTCATCCATGACATCGGCTCGGGCGGCGTGCTCGCCGACGACATGGGCCTCGGCAAGACGGTCCAGACGCTCGCCCTCCTGCTCGCCGTCAAGCAGGAGGAGAAGCACATGCGCGCGCTGATCGTCGCCCCGACGAGCGTCGTCACGAACTGGGAGCGCGAGCTCGCCCGGTTCGCGCCCTCGCTGTCGGTCGCCCTCTGGCACGGCGCCGATCGCAAGGATCAGATCGACGAGGTGAAGGCCGCGGAGGTGGTGATCACGAGCTACGCGCTCCTCCGTCGCGACGAGGATTTCCTCGCGCAACTCGACCTGAGCTACGCCATCCTCGACGAGGCGCAGCACATCAAGAACCCGATGAGCGCCACCGCCGCGGCGGCCAAGCGGCTCCGCGCGAAGCGCCGGCTCGCGCTGACGGGCACGCCCATCGAGAACCGGCTCTCGGAGATCTGGTCCATCTTCGACTTCGTCTCACCGGGCCTGCTCGGCTCGCTCGACAAGTTCGAGGCCCGCTTCTCGCGCCCGATCGAGGCGGGCGACTACAGGACCGCGCAGCGGCTCCGCGCCGCCATCCACCCGTTCATCCTGCGCCGCACGAAGCAGGAGGTCGCCAAGGATCTTCCCGAGAAGATCGAGATGGATCAGATCTGCGATCTCACCGGCGAGCAGCGGGCGCTCTACCTGCAGGTCGCGCGCGAGGTGCGGGCGCAGGTCCTCGGCGAGGTCGAGCGCGTCGGCCTCGCGAAGAGCCAGCTGCAGATCCTCGCCGGCCTCACCCGCCTCCGGCAGGCGGCCTGCGACCCGCGGCTGCTCGGCTTGCCGCGGGAGTTCGGCGACGACGACTCGGGCAAGCTCGTCGCGGTCCGCGAGCTCATCGCGAACGCCGTCGAGGGCGGGCACAAGGTCCTCGTCTTCAGCCAGTTCGTGATGATGCTGAGGCTCATCGAGAAGGCGATGAAGGAGGATGGTGTCGCCTACGAGTACCTCGACGGCTCCACGAAGGACCGGGCGGAGCGCGTCGACCGCTTCCAGAACGATCCGAGCGTGCCGGTCTTCCTCATCAGCCTCAAGGCGGGCGGCACGGGCTTGAACCTCACCGCGGCCGACACGGTCATCCACTTCGATCCGTGGTGGAACCCGGCGGTCGAGCAGCAGGCCACCGACCGCGCCCACCGCATCGGGCAGACGAAGGTGGTGACGGCCTATCGGCTCATCGCCGAGGGGACGATCGAGGAGAAGATCCTGCTGCTCAAGGACAAGAAGCGTCAGCTCGTCGCCTCCGTCCTCAGCGAGGACGCGGGCGGCGCGAAGAAGCTCACCAAGGCCGACCTGGAAGAGCTGTTCGCGGTGGACTGAACGGACGACGGCGCGCAGGGGAGCGCGCCAGTCGCGGAGCACCGGCCGATCCATGAGGGCGCGCAGGGGAGCGCGCCCTCATCGAGGCACGGGTGGATCCATGGCGGCGCTCGGAGTGGCCCTCACGGGGCCTTCCGGCACCGCAGGGCGGGGGAGGGGGCTACGGCTTGCGGCCGCCGCTCAGGACCATCAGGTGGTACTTGCCGAACTCGCTCTGCCCCAGGGTGAACAGGACCTCGATCAGCAGGCGGTACGGCGTGGTTGCGTCGGCGACGATGATCGCCTCCGACGACGACGGATCGAGCCCTTTCGCTGCGCGAATGGCCTTGTCCGTCTCGCGCGCGTGGGACAGGGCGTTCGCCAGCGGCACGATGTAGAGATCGTTCGGGCCGCTTCGCTTGTACTTTGCGTCGACGCCCGACTGCGCGAGCTGCTCGCGGTTGGGCAGCATGACGATAGGGGTCGGATCCTCGCCGACCAGGATCTGCGACTTCGAGACGATGACGACCACGCCCTCCTGGGAGGGCTCGGCCTGCATCACCGACTTCGGCAGGGTGAGGTCCTTCGACTGCGGGATGGATGCCGCCGACGATCCCACGCTCTTCAGCAAGAAGACGAGGATGATCGTCATCAGGTCGAGCATCGCCGTGATGTTCAAGAAGTCGATCTCGGGGTCCCGCCGGTTCCTTCGGATCGCCTTCCGGAGGGCCGCCTTATAGCGGACGACGCTCGCCTTCGGCCGCGGGGCAGGTCGCTGCTCGACGCTCATCGGGCCACCCCGAAGTGGACCTCCGGGAACAGCACCTCCCCGTCGTCGCTCCTCAGCGCATCCATCACGTCGATGATCGTCTTGTAGTCGATGCCCGGGTTCGCCGTGATCGTCACCTGCGTCTCCTCTTTGAACTCGGGGCGGGCGTTCTTGAGGCGCTTCGCGCACGCCGTGAGCGCGAGGTAGTCATAGCTGTCGTTCGCCTTCGGCACCGTGACCCCGCCGCCCACGTCCTGGCAGCCGGTCGCGATGTTGCCGCTCGACGTCTTCAGCGAGATCCCCTGGCTCGTGATGAACGCGGAGAGGTTCAACGCCTTGCTCGAGAGCTCGCTGCGCACCTTGCCCCCCCCGATGGATGGCGGGGTCGTGTCGATCGACGACACGAATGTCACCGACACGCTGGCGAGCACGAAGATGAGGATGTTCATGATGATGTCGAGGTACGGGACGACGTTGAGCTCGCCGGCCTCCTCCCCGGCTTCGGGCTCCTTGGGGTGCGATAGGCGCCGGATCTTCGATCGCTGCGCCGAGCTGAGCGGGACGTCTTGCGGGTCCGCCATGGGCTAGTAGCCAGGCTTGCTGCTGATCGTGAGCAGGTTGAAGACGCGCTCGGTCGTCGACTCGAGATCGTGCTGGATGTTCTTGGAGCGGGTGTGGAGCAGCACGTGCGCGATCATGCAGACGACCGCGATGGCGAGGCCGAACGCCGTGTTGTACATGGCCTCCGCGATGCCGTTCGAGAGCATCCGCTGCTTGTCGGCCTGCGAGAGGCCCTGAGCGGCGATGGAGGCGAACGTGTTGATCAGGCCGGAGACCGTCCCGATGAGGCCGATCAGCGTCGCGATGTTCGCGAGCGACCACAGGGCGCCGATGCGCTTCTCCACGGCCGGCTTGAGCTCGGACAGCTTCTCGCTGAGGGCGGCGTCGATCTCGTCGGCCCCCTTGTTCGCGTGGGTCAGGCCGGCCTTGACGAGCTGCAGGATCGGGTAGTCGCTCGCGTCGCAGAGCTTGATGGCGCGGTCGATGTTGCCGGCCGCCACCAGCTTCTTGACCTGCGCGAAGAACTCCTTGGAGTTCACGCGGTAGCGTCCCAGCTGGAACGCGGTTCGTTCGATGATGATGGTCACCACGACCGCGGAGACGACCAGGTTCGCGATCAGGAAGGTCGGATTGTGCTTGATGGCCTCCCACATCCCACCTTCGCCACCACCCTCGGCCGCCAACATCAGCAGATGACGCATCCTCGAAGTCCCTTTCTCAGCGTCGTCAGAAGCCCGACAATCTCCAGGCGCGGCGACTATAACTGCCGCCCGATCCCGTGTGCAAGCTCGGCGATGCTGCCGCGCCCCGGGCCGCGAGGCCGGGATCGCCGAAAATCCCCGCAAGAACCAGCGCATCTTACGGCGAGCTCGCCCCGGCCACGCGGACGGGCGCCGACGGCGCCCGGGCCGGACAGGTAGGTCCGGAGACCCCTGAATCGCTCCGGCTGCCGGCGTCTGAGCGGGCCACCGTGCTCTGCCATCGCCGCGTCGTCCGGGCGGATGAGTCGCTGCGCTCGCTTCCGGGTGACGCGGCTCGCACTGCCGCGGCGCGCGATCCGGCCGGCGGTGGTCATGCGGGCGCTGCGCCCCCTGAAATTCGCGGCATCTGCCGCTGGTCGGCCCGCATCGCTCCCGGCCGATCATGACATAACCTCGCGATTGTTGTAAAGTTTTGCCCGTATCAGAGCGCTCACGTGTGGCCAAATCTCTCTTGACGGCGCCGGGTCTCAATCGCGAAGATGCGCGAGTCCCCCGGGCGCGTCGGCGTAGCTTGGCCACAAGGCGGCACGCTCTGCGGTGAACGGGGAGCCGCGCCCAGAGCCATGAAAGGGCCCCTGGCGCGACGACGCGAAGTCAGTCTTGGACGACAGGTGGGAGAGCTGGGACGGCGCCGCGCGCCGGCACCAGAAGAGACGATCAGGACTCTTGCAGAGGTCAGCGCCGCTCGGCTAGCGTCCCGTGGGCATCTCGCCAGAGAGCGACAGCAGCACGCCGTCCACGGCCAGCGCCGCCAAGCAAAACAGGCCTCTCATCCGTCTTTACGTGTGAGTGAAAGACTGCCGCCCCTCGGCAACACGAGTCTGACAAAGGGAACCGATCGAGTTGCGCGAAACCTCATCCCGGGGACGCGAGGCGAACTGGAGGACAGAAGCAATGCACGGAGCGTATGAAGCTTTCAAAGAGGGTGGGTGGGGTATGTGGCCCATCCTGTTCTGGTCGATCCTCACGATCGGCATCATCGTCGAACGCGCCCTCTACCTGTTCGGCTCGTCCATCAACAAGGACGTCTTTCTCGCCACCATGCAGAAGTGCATCCTGGCGGGTGACGTTGCCAAGGCCGTGAAGATGTGTTCGGCGGCGAACGCCCCGCTCGCCCGCATCGTCCAGGCCGGCCTTGTCAAGGTGAACCGTCCCGACGAGGAGGTCCAGGCGGCGATGGACGAGGCGGCTCTCCGCGAGCTGCCGAAGATCTCGGCGCGCACCTCGTACCTCGCGCTGCTCGCGAACCTCGCGATGCTCTCCGGCCTCCTCGGGACCGTGACGGGCCTCATCAAGTCGTTCGGCTCCGTCGCCGGCGAGTCGGTCGACCCCAGCCAGAAGGCCCGCGTGCTCGCGCTCGGGATCTCCGAGGCCATGAACTGCACCGCCTTCGGCCTCGGCGTGGCCATCATCGGCCTCATCGGCTTCGCCGTGCTGAACGGCAAGACGCAGCACATCGAGGACGACATCAACGAGGCGTCGGTGCAGATCCTCAACCTCGTCGTCGCGAACCGTCAGAAGGTGAATGTCGCAGCAGTAGGTCAGGCGGCTGCCTGATGGTCCTCGGCGGGTCCAGGTCGTCGAGCGCCCTCCGCGCGCGATGTCGCCTGGGCCCGCTCTCGCGCCTCGAAGCCCCGGACGGCGGGTTCCGCCGCCGGGGTCCCGGGAACTTCGGAAGAGCGACGAAGTCAGACCCAGCATGGTGGCCCACCGCGAGCTGCGGGCAGGGCGTTCCCCGGAACAACTTGGATAGGTGGGCTCAGGCTCACGTTGGGAAGGCAATATGGGCGGCGTAGACGTCGGCGACGGTGGCGGCAAGAAGCGGTCGACGAACAGCGATATCAACATGATCCCGTTCATCGACCTGCTGATGGTCACGATTGCATTCCTGTTGATCACGGCGGTCTGGGTCACCAACTCGCGCATGAACGCGGACGCCCAGGTCCCTGGCCCTCCGGACCCGAACAAGGAGCTCACCCCGCAGACGCCGGAGAAGGTGCTGAACCTGCACATCGGCGAGAGCGAGTTCGGGCTCGTGTGGAAGCAGGGCGCGACGGTGGTCAACGAGGTCAAGGTGAACAAGTCGCCCGTCGAGATCGGCGACGCGAGCTCGAAGATCGTCCGCTACCCCGAGCTGGCGAAGCGGATCGAGGAGGAGTGGAAGACCCACGGCGGCCACCGGGATCCGAGCGACAAGAAGCTCGATCAGGCCATCCTCCACACCGACAACCGGACGCCCTTCAAGGAGATCGTCGCGGTGCTCGACGCGCTCTACGCGCCCAAGCGCGAGATGCGGCTGCCCGATGGGAACAAGCAGGTCCCCGTGTTCAACATGACGTTCTCGGTCCGCTGAGGCAGGAGCGCGCACATGGATAGGTTCAATCCGAAGCACCACAAGAACCCCCACGCCCACGTGATCCACCAGCCGGGCCGCCGGCTGATGAAGGGCGTGCCGCTCCGGTTCGTGTGGAACAAGGTGTCCGGACACGGCGCTCGCAGCCCGAACGCGGGGCTCAACCTCGTGAGCTTCATCGACTTCCTCGTCGTGACCGTGATCTTCCTCCTGATGTCCTTCTCGGCGTCAGGCGAGATCGCTGTCGACAAGAACGTCAAGCTCCCGAAGGCGGAGAACGTCGAGGACGTCATCGACGCGCCGATGGTCGCCGTGAACGGCAACCAGATCCTCGTCGACGGCGCCCTGGCCGGGTCGACCCGCGCGATCGAGGAGCTCGGGCGCCTTCAGAAGATCGACGAGCTCTTCAACCTGCTCAAGAACAAGCGCGAGCTGTGGAAGCAGGTGCAGCCGAACAAGCCGTTCCCCGGCGTGTGCATCCTCCAGGTCGATCAGAACGTGCCCGCGCTGGTCGTGAAGAGCGTGTTCCAGACCGCGGCGTTCGCCGGTTACCCGAACGTCAGCTTCATGGTCAGCAAGCTCCCGAAGTCGCAGTGATCCCCGCTTCTTGACCTATCGAGCACAGAAGGATGGGGCACGCCGGGCGACTCCCGGCGGCCTCGGTCACCATGGAACGGTGGTGGCTCCAGCGGCGCGCTCGGCGCGGCCTTCGCCTCTACGCGGCTCGCGTGGAGGAGGCTGCCTTGCTCGGGTGAGCGGGCTGGGGCCTCCTGCGTGGAGCCTCTGCTATGTCCTCTGAACAGCCGCCCCGCGAGCGCGGCCTGCCGTCGGTCTACAAGGCGCGCGAGGCGCGCTCCAAGATGCGCTGGCCCCCGGCGAAGTTCTGGGGTTACACGGCCCTCGTCCTGGCGGTCTCGGCGATCCTCCACTGGAAGTGGTCGCAGGGGCAGATGGAGAGCGCGCGCCAGAAGCTGATGGCGCGCCAGCGCGCCGTCGCCGTCGAGCTCGGCCCGCGCTGGTTCCCCATGCGCGAGCGCGTGGAGGGCTGGACCCTCGATCTGGCGCGGAGCGCCGGCGCCGATCTCGTGGATCGGGAGGCGCTCAAGACGTGGAATTTTCGTGAGATTGCGGGTATTTACCTGCGCCTCCGGGTAGACGAGGCCACGGGCGTCGACGCCGTCCGGAAGAACGCGCAGCAGTCGCTCCGCGACGCGTTCACTGCGTGTCTCTTGCGTGTACCGAACCCGAACCCGCTGGCCGGCGCGGAGTGCAAGCGCACGCGGGACTGCCCCGCGGGCGAGTACTGCAACGAGGCCGAGCGCTGCTCCAGGCCCGCGCAGCCATTCAACCTGCGCGTCGCCTACCGTACGATGCACGTCCTCTCGGACGAGTGGGTGCGTGACGCACAGGATGCCTCGAGCGAGCTCCGCTTGCGGCTGCTGGAGTCCAGCTTCGAGGACACGATGCGCGACGATGTTCCGCTCGCGGCGGAGCTCCTCACGCGGGCGCAGTATTACCTCCTCGTCCTCGACGAGCCGGCCGAGGGAGCGACGAGCACCGAAGCGTTGCTCGGGGTGTCGCACATGGCGCGGGTCGGGGTGTGGCGGCTGTCGGACGGCAAGCCCATCCTGCGGGTGCGCCGCGAGGCGAGCGGCAACCTCATCGGTGGGACGCCCTCGATCGAGGGGAGCGTGCTCGATGCCCGGCAGCGGCAGGCGAACAGCTGCGCGCTCGCGCTCGCGGTGCGCGAGGCGATGGGCGACACCACGGCCGCGGTCACCGAGCCGCAGTGAGGGCGCGCCGCTTCCGCGGCGTGCGTGCCGCTCATCGCGCCTGCGCGCGTGAGCTCGCCTCGTAGCGCGCGCCGCCGCGTGAGCTCACGCGCGCTGCTTCGCCGCAGCGCGCGCTGCCGCGTCAGCGCGCACGCGCGCCTCCTGGGAAGTCTCGCGCGACGATGTGCAGGTCCGTGAGGTTGTGACCTGTGGGGCCCGTCTCGACACGCGTGCCGAGCGCGCGGTGAACGACGGCGTCGTCGAAGCGCGCGAGCGCGGAGTCGATCGTGCGGTCGTCCGTCGCGGCGGCTGCCGCGCGGGCAACGGCCGCTCCCGCGGCGCCGGAGCTGCCGTCGACGCCGTCGGAGGCCGCGCAGAGGAGCGCGACGTCCGGTGGCAAGCCGCGCAGGGCAGCGAGCGCGATCCATCCTGCGCGGCCGCCGGCCCCGCGGTGGGCCGACAGCGCCAGCGTCGGTTCGCACGGGATCACGGCCGCTTCGCCGGGAGCGAGGGTGCGCGCGAGCGCGAGGCGACGCTCGACGATCGCGCGCGCGTCGCCGTCCTCGGCGCGGGCGGCGGTGGCGCGGAGCCCTGCCCTGTCGGCGAGGGCCGCCGCCACGCGATCCGCGAGCTTGTCCGGATCGGCGAGCACGCGCGCTTCCAGGCGCCTCGCGTCCGCTGGCTTCAGCGATTCGCTGAACGCGGGCGTGAGCCGCGCGAACCGAGGGGCCCAGCGATCGAGCGCGGCGAGCGCCTCCTCCACGCGCGTCGGGTCCGGGACGGTGGGGCCCGAGCCGACGTCGTGCGGGAGTCCACCCACGACGTCGCTCATGAGCAGCGTCAGCACGCGCGCCGGGGCCGCCGCCGCCGCGAGCCGCCCGCCCTTGATCCGCGACAGGTGGCGGCGAACGAGGTTGACGTCCTGGATCGGCGCGCCTGCTTCCAGCAGCTCTGCGACGATGGCCTGCTTGTCCGCGAGGGACACGCCCGGAGGCGGCGCGGCGAGCAGCGCCGAGGCGCCGCCGGAGAGGAGGGCGATCAACAGATCCTCGGGCCCGAGCGCGGCCGCGATGGCGAGGGCCGCTTCGGCCGCGTCCACGCTGCGCGCGTCGGGGATGGGGTGCGCCGCGCGCATCACGCGCAGCGGGCGCAGCGCGGCCTCCTCGGGGTCGGCCATCGATGTCGTCTCATCGCGCGCGGCGAGCGCCGGGGCCGCGACGGTGATGACGAGCCCTCCGGCGATCCTGTCACCCCAGCGGCGGAGCGCCCCCTGGGCCATCCCGGGCGCCGCCTTCCCCGCCGCGATCACGAACACGCGGCCGCGGTGCGCTCCGGCTTCGGCGTCGAGCGCGCGCTCGACGAGCCCAGCTGGCTCGAGCTCTGAGAGCCCGGCGCGGAACGCGGCCACCAGCGTCGCGCGGAGCTCGTCGAGCGCGGCGCTCAACGGGTCCTCGCGCCAACCACGCCGCGCTGCGCCGCCCCCTGGGCGGGGGCGCGGTCGCCTGCGTCGACGAGGTGCGCGCGGAGGAAGTGATGCCAGCCGAGCGTGACCGAGAGGAGCGCCCGCTGCGTGTCGCGCGGGCCATCGTTGCCCGAGAGCTCCGGCCCGCGAAGGCGGAGCGCACCCCGCAGGCCGAGGAACGGGCCCGTGGCGTCTCCCAGGAGCGGCACGTCGAGCGACATCGAGAGCTCCAGCCCGGGCTCCGCGGCGAGCGCGGCTCCGGGCGGCGCTTCCCAGAACGAGCCCACGCCGAGCGCCACGGAATCGATGAAGAGGTCGAGCCAGGGCGCGCTGCGCTCGAGATTGCTCGCATAGCGGGCGAGGAAGAGCGGCTGGATGAAGACGCCGCTCGCGATCGAGCGCGCGACGGGCGCTCCCTCTGCGCCGAGCGCGTCCGTGTAGTGCGCGTACAGGCCGGCGGTCGAGAGGTACACCGCGGCGCCGCGCGCGCAGAGCGCCGGACCCCCATCTGCGAACGAGGCGCCTGCGCCCGCGCGCAGATCGAGGTCTCCGTCCAGCCGGCCGTACGCGCCGTCGCCTTCCGCATACGCCGTGGACGCCCCCGCGAGCGCCGCGAGCGCTGCGACGCCGGCGAGCGCTCTGGTGATGGTGCGGCGCGTGGGCTCGGACGATCCGCGGGCTGCCTTGTTCCTGGTGGTCATCAGCGTATCAGCGCCTCCCGCACCGTATCCCGCAGCTCGGGCGCGAAGAGGATCCGGGTGCGAGTCATCGTCTCGTTGCGCAGCCGATCCAGCAAGAAGGACACCTCGGCGGGGCGCCGCGGGCGCCCTCTGGAGTAGACGACCATGAGCGACGCGTCCTCGGCGTAGGGCGTGTCCTCGGCGACGTCGACGCCGACGTACACCTCCGGGTCGAGCCCGGCGCTCTGCGCGATCTCGCGCACGGTCTCGAGCGCCGCCGCCCGCCGGGCGTCGCGCTCGGCCGGCGACTCGCCGGGCTCCGGGAACAGCTCGACCGACTTGAAGAGCGAGCGCACGCGCAGGCGGCGGGCGAGATCGGACAGCACGGGATCGGGCGCCGCTTCCCAGGCATGGATGGACCCGAGCAGGACCTGATCGTCGAGCTCGAGGTACTGCTCCAGGGTGGGCATCTCGCCGACGGCCATCGCCGCGACAGCCGTGGGGACCTCGGGGATCCGGTCCCCGGCGGTGAGGCGGGTGACGACGCGCCGCAGGATGGCGCCGATCATCCACTCCGCGCTGCGCGTCGTCTTGTGGAAATAGACCTGCTGAAACATGAAGAAGCGAGCGAGCAGGAACGACTCTATCGCGCTCATCCCCTTCGTACCGTCGATGGCGAGCGCGGGCGCTGGCGGGGCAGACGCGGCGCCGCCGCCGGGCATCTCCACCTGGACGTCGCTGAACCTGAGGCTGCGGAGCAGCCATGGCAGGTCGTACTCGCCGTACCTGACGCCCGTCGCGTGCGCGTCTCGGAGCAGGTAGTCGCAGCGATCGACGTCAAAGGTGCCGCTCACCGCCTTGGCGAGGTACGGCAGCTCGTGCCGTCCGCCGATGAGGTCGGCGACCCGCTGCGGGAGATAGGGATCCTGGCGCACGAGCACCTGGTGCACGTCCGAGGACGGGTCGAGCAGGATGCGCTCGGTCCAGCGCTCGTGGTGGAGCGCCCCCGGCATGGCTTCCTCGAAGAGGTGCGACAGCGGGCCGTGGCCGAGATCGTGCAGGAACGCTGCGGCGATCGCGTCGCGCGCGCGGTCGCTGGTCACTCTCTGCCAGAACGGAAGGTCGCGATCGATTTGACGGAGCCTCGCGATCAGGAGGCGCATCACGTGGGCGGCCCCGAGCGCGTGCGAGAAGCGGGTGTGCTCGGCGCCTGGGAAGGCGAGCGACGTCAGCCCGAGCTGACGGATGCGCCGCAGCCGCTGCACCTCGCGAGTGCCGAGCAAGCGCGGAACGATGGCCGCTTCGCCGCTCTCGAACTCGATCAAGCCGTGGACTGGGTCGCGCAGGATCAAGATGGGTCTCCACTCGACGCCATGGGCGCAAACGGCGCCGAGTCACTCAGGAGTCGCCTGATGGCGTCGATCTGCGGGCGTGCGCGCAGGGGGGAGGGCTCATTGCTTCGGGCGTGCGGTGTGGAGCACAGCATGGTGCGCCTCGAACAGGGGCGGGAAATCAAGGAGGTATGCGACGTTCCCACGTGGGCCCGCGGAAAGGCAAGCGCGGCTCGTCGCCGAGCCTTCCTCGTGAGCGATCCAGCGAACCGGTCGGCTCCGCCTGACGAGGACGACAGGCGCGCGGCGTCGGGGCGTCATGAGCGTGGCGTGCGACGGAATCCACGCGACGGGGCCAGCCACGCCGAGGCGGAGTCGCGCGGCGGACGTCGTGCGGCCGACGTCGCGGACGTCGCCAACGTCAAGCGAGGGGCAAATTGCGTCGAGCGTTGCGTGAGGCGAAGGCACGCGTGGCGCACCACGGCACCGCGAGCGCTGCCCCGCGGCCGCGTGCGATTGCGTACGAGCGCGTGTGATTGCGTGCGATTGCGTGCGGTCGCGGTGCACGAGACGAGCGCTCGAGATGCGCGGCTGAGATGCCAGAGGCGAATCGGGCGAACAGCGCGCGACCATGCGAGGAACGTACGAGGAACGTACGAGGAACGTACGAGGAACGTGCAAGGACGACGTGGACCACAGCGGGGTGAACAGACGCGACCAGACGCGACCAGACGCGACCAGACGAAAAGGAGGCGCCGCGATGCCAGCGAGCGAAATTGCGATCGGAGAAAATTGTGTTCGGAGGATGAAAGTGCTCGATTTCTTGAAGCTGGACGAGCATCCTGGTGTACGGTAGGAGGCTGACTATTCCGTTGGTTAACGCGGGTCATCGGATATCCGGGAGATCAAGTCGAGCGCATGACCACGACCAACGGACGACAGTCGGGGCGGGAGCATCCTGCAGATGAGGAGCAAGGTCGGGTGACACGCGAATCGGGAGGCATGGCGAGCAGTGATGAGGCTGAGCTCGACGAGTCGCCGAGGCGGCTCGACGCCATCCTCCGCGCCCTCCCAGAGTCGGAGCTCAAGGGCCTCATCACACGCATGGGGATCCGCATCGACGCTGCGAAGCGCATCGACGCGCCTTCTCAGGCGGCGCGGGCGCTGGTCGGCCTCCCCGACGTGCGCGACCCGTCGCGGCTCCCGACCGCCAGCCGCGAGCTGCTCCATCGCATCGCCGAGGCGGGCGGCGTGCTCGTCGTCCCCTCGCTCCCAGCCGGCCTCGAGCCGCTCATCGCCCGTGGCGTCGTCTACGCGCGCAAGACCGACGAGGGCATCGAGCTCGTCCTCCCGGCGGCGTTCCTCGTCCAGCTGAAGAGCTGGGAGAGCGAGGACCCCCGGGCGATCCGGGCGCTGCTCGCGCAGGCGCCCTTCGAGACGATGAGCGCGATCGCGACGCACTACCTCGGCCGCCCGGCCACGCCGCCCATCGCGCTGTCCCTCGAGAACGCGTGGGAGACGCTGAGCGATCCGGAGCGGCTCCGCGAGGAGATCGATCGCCTCGCGCCCGTCGAGCGCCGCCTGCTCGAGTCCATCGAGGCCGTCGGCGGCGAGGTGGACACGCAGGAGCTTCTCGATCTGGAGCGGGAGCCGATGCGCCTGCGCAGCGCGAGCGGGGTGACGGCGAGCCGCCGCGGCGCGGGCTTCGCGCTCGAGCGCCGCGCCTTCCTGATCCCGATCCATCCGAACCGGCACGTCGTGCCGACCGAGGTGGCCGCCATCGTCGGCGCGGATCGCCGTAGGATGCGCGAGAAGCGGCGCGAGCAGATCCGGTCGTTCGTCCTGGAGGAGGATCACGCCCCGCGGCGAGCTCGCTTCGCCTCGGATCCCGGGATGCTCGCGCTGGCGCTCGCGTACTGCGTGCGCGAGCCCGGCAGCGACGTGCGCCCCGGCGTCGGGACGCCGCGATCGCTGCTCGTCCGGCTCGCGCAGCGCTTCGGGCGGGACGTCGAGGGCGTCGCGCTCGTCGCAGCGCTGTCGCGCGCCGTCGGGCTCTGGGACGCATCCGCCGCGTCGCCGGCGACGCCGCCCGGCTCGCTCCAGGTGCAGGAGCTGACGCCGCTCCTGTTCACGACGTGGCGCCGCGGCGGCGCGTGGGATGAAGCGCGCGCCGAGCGGGAGGTTCTCCGGGTCGCGTCGGACAACCGCGACGCGAGCCCCATCGGCGCGCTCCGCGAGATGGTGCTCGACGCGCTGCACGATCTCGGCGAAGGCCGCTGGGTCCCCTGGCAGTCGCTTCAGGGCTACCTGGCGGCGGACGAGCGCATCGCCGGGGTCGAGCGGCTGGTCCGTCGCTGGGCCGAGCGCGCCTCGGTGGAGGCGCCGGAGGTCCCCGACATCACGCGGCGGATCGCGCTGGAGTCGCTGCCAGCGCTCGGGATCATCGATCTCGGCGGGGCCGAGGACGTGGCCAGCGCGGAGCTGGCGCTCCGGCTGACGCCGCGCGGGCGGGCGCTCCTCGCGGGCTCCGCGCCGAGCTCGGACAGCAGCAAGAGCAAGTTCGTCGAGGCGCACGCGCTGCGCGTCGGCCTGAGCGCCAAGGTCGCTGCCGTGCTCGGGCTCTCGTCGTTCGCCGAGATCGGCCGCGTCGGCGATCAGGTCGATCTCCTGCTCACGCCGCCGTCGATCGCGCGCGCGCTGTCGGTGGGCCTCGACAGCGACGCCCTGCGCTCTCGCATCGAGGCGGTGGCGCCGCTGCCGGACACCATCTCGCGCATGCTCATCCAGGCGAGCGTCGTCATCGGCAAGGCGAGCTTCGTCGGCGCCTCCGGCTTCCTCTGGATCGAGGATCCCGAGATCCGCGAGCTGCTCCGCACGCGGAGACCGGCGGCCGAGATGTTCGTCGATCCGTCGCCCCCCTCGGGCTTGCTCATCGAGGCGGGGGTCGATCTGGAGCGGCTCATCCGTCGCTGCCGCGCGCTCGGCGTCGAGATCGAGGCCGATCTCGGCAACCTCAAGGCGACGCGGCAAACCCCGGCGCACGGCACCGAGGGACCGCACCGGACCTCCTCGACGGCGAACATGCGCCGATCCCGGACTCCGCCGGCGCGCACCCGCTGAGCTCGCTGTCAACCGGCATCGAGAGGCGAGAGGCCATGAGCGCGGGCCGACCGCTGAGCCGAACCTGAAGGAACGGCCTTTCGGTCATCGGCGCTCACAATCGGACCGCGGGGGCGCTTCGTCCGTGGTGCGGCGGTGCGTGAGGCGCGCCGGCTAGCCCTGGACTGCGCTTGATTCCGCCTGTTCCGCGCCCGCGTCCCACCTGGGAGGCGGTTTTTCGCAGCTCTTTGCATTCCTGCGGCGTGAGGGGAATCGCTTCGGAGAAGCGCGACGTGTATACCTTAGCTCGATGGCGCCCTCCTCTGGTGAGCCGGACTCGACCGAAGGAGAAGTCTCGGTCGGCCCGGAGACGGCTGCGTTTCCGCTCGGCCCGGGGGAACCGAAGGCTGACAACGTCTACACGATTGCGCCTGGCACCGTCATTGCGCGCAAGTACCGCGTCGAGCGCACGATCGGCCGTGGAGGCATGGGCCTCGTGGTCGAGGCGCTGCACCTCGATCTCGATACGCGTGTCGCCATCAAGTTCCTGCTCCCGGAGTTCATGTCGTACACCGAGGCGTCGGAGCGGTTCATGCGCGAGGCGCGCACGGTCGCCAAGCTGCAGACGCACCACGTCGTGCGCGTGCTCGACGTGGCCGCACTCGAGAGCGGCGAGCCGTACATGGTGATGGAGCTGCTCGACGGCGTGGACCTCGCGGGCCACGCCGCCGAGTCGGGCACGCTCGCGATCGGCGAGTGCATCGATCACATCGTCCAGGCGTGCGAGGCGCTCGCGGAGGCGCACGCGCTCGGGATCGTCCACCGCGATCTGAAGCCGGCGAACCTGTTCCTGACGAAGCGCCCGGACGGCGCGCCGCACATCAAGGTGCTCGACTTCGGCGTCTCGAAGATCCTCACCGGCGACACGGGCAACGTCTCGCTCACGCAGACGACCACGATCCTCGGGTCCGCGCTCTACATGTCCCCCGAGCAGATGCGCTCCTCGAAGAGCGTCGATCCTCGCACCGACATCTACGCGCTCGGCGTGTGCCTCTTCGAGATCATCGGCGGCAGGCCGCCGTACGTCGCCGATAGCTTCCCCGAGCTGTGCGCGAAGATCTACACGTCGCCGCCCGAGGCGCTCCAGGACCTCCGCCCCGAGGTGCCGGAGGGCCTCGTCGAGGTGATCGAGAAGTCGATCGCGCGCGAGCCGGAGGATCGCTTCCAGTCGATCGCGGAGTTCGTTCAGGCGCTCGCGCCGTACGCCGCTCCGGGCACGCGCACGACCATCGGCGCGATCCTTCGCCAGCACGCCGTGGAGCTCGACCTGCCTCCGCCGGCATCGCGGGCGGCCATGACGCGGACGTCGCGCGCCTCGCGCACGAGCAGCGGCGGGCCGTCGGTGAGCGACAGGGGCGCGCGCACGGGCAGCTCCACGCCTCCGGTCGAGGAAGAGGCCCCGCGCCGCGGGCGCACGCTGCTCTACGTGGGGGTCGGGGCCGTCGCTGTCCTCGTGGGCGCGTGGGGCGCGCTCCAGTTCCAGCGAAGCCGCTTCGCGGTGGGAGGGAGCGAGGCGACCGCTCCGGCGGACGCGCCTTCGTCAGGCGACACCGCGACTCCCGGCGCGCCGACGGCGACGGCGCCTCAGGCGCCAGACACGGCCGCCGCGATCCCGACGGTCGCTGTCCCTGCGGCCACCGCAGCGACCGCTGACGCGGGCGAGAGCGCGGCGAGCGCGAGCGCGGTGGACGCTGGCCCATCGGATGCGGGCGCGAGCTCGACCGAGACGGCGGCGGATGCGGGGAGCGGGCCGTCCGCAGCGAGCTCGACAGCGCCGAGCGCCAGCGCTGGCAAGCCGCCGCGCGCCGGCGCGGGCGGGCGAGGGCGCGCGCGCCCGACGGAAGCTGGAGGGGCTGCCGTGGATGCGCCGGCGCCGCGCACCGTCACGCCGACCGTGAACGACGATCTCTCGCTGGAGACATGCACCGCCACGATGCCGGACGGCTCCAAGAAGGTCGTCCCCTGCAAGTGACGCGCGCCGGGCCGCCCGTTCGCGGCGGGGGCTCTCCGGTCACGCCGGGATCGCGGCTGGATCGCTGAGGATCGCGCCGGTGAAGCTGGGGCGCAGGTAGAAGCCGCGCGGCAGCGCGGCAATCATCTCCCCGTCGCGGCCGAACGCGAGCGTCCGCGAGCGCCCGCTCGCCGCCTTCGGCCGCACCTGGAGCCAGCGCCCCGCGTGCGCGGTGAGCGCCTCGACCGCGCCGATGCCAATGAGCCCCATCAGGTCCTCGAAATCGGCGCGCAGCACGCGCTCCTGCGCGTCCGTCGGCCGCCAGAGCCGCGGGGCGCCCAGCCGTCGCTCCTCGCTCGGCCGGCCCGGAGCTGCGATGATCGGGACCCAGAGCACGCAGGCGAGCTTCGCGCGAGCGCGCGACGTCTCCCACTCCGCACGATCGGCGTCCGACAGCGAGATCGAGCAGACGAACGTCGACTCCTGCGGCGCCCCGGTGACCTCGACGGGGATCGTCTTGAGCTCGATCCCGAGGTGGGGAAAATCGGGCCTCGACGTCGAGCCGGCCGTCGCGCCGAGCGCGCGCTCGACGAGCACGCCGGCGGCGCCCTTCGTGCGCACGCCGCCTCGGGGCACGGCGCAACCGAGCGCGCGTGCGAGATCGGCGAGCTTCAGGCCGGCGAGCGCGGCCGCCCGGCACCGGAGCTCGGCTTCGTCGCGAGGCGGTTTCAGCGCAGAGATCAACGACGCCGCCCTTAGAGCATCGCGGGGCGCGACTCCAGCGCTCAGCCGCGATCGAGAAAGGTTGGCCGCCGGGATGCGCCGGGACGTCGATGGGGATCGAGCAGCGCTGACCCGGGGGCCATGGCGGCCTGATACGCGGCCCCCCCGAACGCGCCGCCGAGAAACAACCTACTGCTTAAATCCTTCTTTGAGCCGACAGGATTCAGAGGAAAAACGCATCAGGAATTTCCTGTATGGACTTTCCGAGGTCCACCGGTGCCGGGCCTGGCAGCGCGCTCGTCGTCGAGCGGCCATCTCAGGTCAGCGAGCTGGCCGGTGATCCGCAGCAGCATTTCCCTCAGGGAGGAGGCATTCGCGCGATCGTTCGGGTTGTGTCGTAAACAGGCATACATGAACGCCGCGATGTCTGCGGTCCTCGGATCGTCGGCGATCCGCTTGATCGGCGCAGGGAGCCCGTCGTGCGTGACGTGCGCCGTGATGAGCGCGACCTCGGTGGGCGCGTCGAACAGCGTCTTGCCGGTGAGGATCTCGTAGGCGAGGCAGCCGAAGCTGTAGACGTCGGCCGTGAGCGGGGTCGGCGTGACCCCGGTGGGGACGACGCCCCAGATCTCCGGGGCGCCGTAGCAGCCGGTGGCGCAGCCGGGGCGGATGTGGCGGCCGGCGAGGCCGAAATCGACGAGCACGGGCTCGCGTCCCCCGCGCAGGATCACGTTCGTCGGCTTGATGTCGAGGTGTCCGACGCCGACGGCATGCATGGCTTCCAGCCCGGCGAGGATGCCGTCGAGCAGCGCCACGGCGCTCCGCGAGGTGAGGCCTCGAGCGTCGAGCAGCTTGTCGCAGCGGATGCCCTCGATGAGCTCCATCACGAGGATCGGCTTGGGGCGGGCGCCCGCGTCGAACGTGACGAAGCCGGCGAGGTTCGGGTGATCGGGCAGCGAGAGCAGCGCGCCCGCCTCCTCCCGGAACAGGCGGAGGAAGTCGGCTTCCGAGACGCTCCTGGCCGCCGTGTGATCGTACTCCGGCACCTTGAGGGCGAAGCGCTCCGCCGACGGATCGTGTCGTTCCTCGGTGCGGGTGACGACGAACACCGTCCCCAGCGAGCCGCCGCCGAGCTGGCGGTGCACGTAGAAGCCGCCGAGCGTGCGCCGGCTCGGCAGCCACGCGGGCAGCGGCTGCTCGGGCAGGGCGACCCCGCTCGGGGCGCTCTGCCGCCGGACCGGGAGCAGCAGGACGCGCGGCACGACGAGGGCGACCACGTCGGCGAGCGCGCTCGGGATGCTCGCGCGCGCGGCCGAGACGAGCGCCTCGATCGGCGCGGCGACGCTCGGCTCCGCGTCGCCTTCCTCCTGCAGCGCGACCTCGATGGCGAGGCGCAGCGGCTCGGTCGCGCGGGAGGGCGCGGAGGCCGGGTGCTCCCCGCAGCGCCGGCGCGCGCCCGCGGTCAGCTGCGCGAGGCGCGTCAGGGCCTCTTCCAGGGCGGCGAGCGGCGAGGCGTCCGCGTCGCCGTCACCCGCGCCGGTCAGCGCGCTGAGCGCGCGGGCCGCGTTCATGGCTCCGAGCGCGCGCGCGAGGCGGGCGAGCGCGCCCCGCACGATCTCCGTGCGCTGCGACGCACCCGCAGGGAGCGCCGTGACGAGCGCCTCGATGGCGGCGATGCGCTCGAGCGCCACGCGCGCGCGCTCGGCCTCGGCGAGCTCCGCGTCGAGGCCGCCCTGCCGGGTCGACCGGCGCGACGGCGCGGCGTCGCTCTCCGGCGCGCGCGCGCGCGCGCCGCCCTCGCGCCCGCCGCGCGCGAACCGCGCGTAGGCGCGCAGCAGCTGGGTGACGTCCGGGTGCATGCTCGCCTGACCGAGCACGTCGAGGTCGTCTGGGTCGCCGCCGCGCATCGCCGCGTGCAAGAAGATGTCGGCCGCGTCGGCGGCGCCTTCGCGCACGAGCGCGTCGAGGCCGCGGGCGACCGAGGCGGCGATGGCGCGGCGGAGCGACGAGCCGCGTTCGGCGCGCAGCCGGTCGAGCAGCACGCCGATGGCGCCCGTCCAGCGGGCGAGCACCCGCGCCTTGAGCTCTGGCTCGCCGCCGAAGTCGGTGCTCTCGCCGTCGATCAGGTGGATGAGCGCGCGCAGGTTGCGCTGGTGCACGGTGACGTGCAGGGGCGGCGAGGCGCTCGCCCGCGCGGCGGGCCCCTCGGCGCGGAGCAGCCAGCGGGCGAGCCGCTCGTCGAGATCGTCCAGGGACGCGACCCCGGTCGCGTCCTCGCTCGGCCGCCGGTTCAGGAGCAGGAGGCTCTTCAGCAGGCCGGAGCCGAGCAGCTCGGCGTCCAGCTCGCGCACGAGCCCCACCGCGGCCCTGCGCGCCGCGGTGCTCTGCGCGTCGTCGTGCTCGCAGAGCTCGATCTCCTCGAGCGCGCCCACCACCTCGGTCGCGAGGGCGTAGGCCTCGAGCGCGCGGCCGTGCGCGTCGCGCGGGCCGGTCTCGACGAACGCCGCGACGGCGCTGTCGAGCGCGCCGCGCAGCAGCGCCACCCCGGCGCTGTCCATCGAGAGGTCGCGGTGGATGACGCGCGCCAGCGCCGCGAGCCCGTCGTCGCGGACGTGCGCGCTGGGCGGGGCCTCGAGCGCGTCCTCGAGCGCGCGGGCGCAGCGCGCCGCGGCGCGGGTGCCGAACGGCTCGCCGCGGCTCATCACGCCGCGCAGCTCGCGCCGGAGCTCGACGATCGCCTCGGCGGTCGCCATCGGGGACGCGCGCGCGATCTCGTCGAGCAGCGCGTCGGCGGCCTCGGGCTCCGCGTCGGCCGCGACGGGGAGCCCCCAGGCCATCGCCGTGGCAATGCCCGGGTCCGCGGCGAGCAGCGGGCTCCGGAGGAGCTCGATCGCGCGTCCGAGCGCGCCGTCCGGATCCACGGCGATGCTCGCGGCCAGCGACGCCGCGCCGCGCCGCCACTCGGTGGGCGAGAGATCCTGGGCGAGCAGCGCGCGGACCTCCTCGGCGAAGTCGGGCAGCACCCCGGCGAGCAGCCCTCGCGCCGCGGCGACGTGGCGCCACACGAGCGGCTCGCGATCGGCGAGGAGCGTCTGCCAGGCGAGCGCGATCCCGTCGGCGCTGCGGTCGAGGTCGCGCCGCCGTCCGTCGCCGACGTTGCGGAACAGCCGGAGCGGGAGGTCGTCGCCCTGCATGGCCCGGCGGGTCGCCTCGCGGGCGGCGCGCTCGATCAGGCGCGCGGCGAGCCGTCGCTCCGGGAGCGAGCCGGTCGACGGCGCGGCGATCCAGTCGCGCGACAGCTCGCGCCGCGAGGCGAGCAGGAGCGCGAGCGGTTCGACCGGGATGTCGGTGCCGGCGGGGAGCCAGAGCGAGAGCATCACGCGGGCGCGGATCCCTGCCCCGGACAGGCCGCGGGCCGAGCCGGCCGCCATGCGCGTCGCGAGGGCGACGAACGTCGCTGCGTTGCCGGCATAGAGCTGTCCCAGGACGCGCCTGCCCAGCTCGCGCCGCTCCGGCCCGAGCGGGAGCGCCCCGGCGATCTCGTAGAGCGCCACGCTCGCCGCGGCCGGCGCGAGCCAGCTCAGATCGTCGAGAAGCCCGTCGGCCATGGCGGTCTGGACGCTCCGGAGCAGGCCATCCGGGCTGAGGGAGTCGAGCGGGGTCGATCCATCGAGCGCATCGACCAGCGCCAGCGAGGCGATCGTCTGCCGGAACAGCGCGCGCCGGACGTTCGGGTCGTCGTGGGACGTGAGGTCGACGAGCCCTTCGAGGTATTCCGCGCGCGGTCGCATCGGCAGGTTGCGCAGTCTAGCGCGACGACGCGCCGGCCCCCCTCCCACGCCGCTGCAATCCTCGCCCGTCATGGAACCTCCCACCTCGATCCGGAGCGCATGCCGCTCCACATGGCTCCGAGAGAGCTACCTCCCCCTACGATGATCGGACCGGCCGGAGGCGCGCCCCCGCCGCGCGCTCCGCTGCCTCGCCTCGGCGAGCACGACATGGCGGGGCGAGGGGCCAGCCCCGTTGATGCTCGATTTCGTGCAGAAGCGGGCCCTCTCGCGTCCGGTCGCCTGGGCTGTCGGCGCGCGCGTGGGGCAGATGGCAGAGCGCTCCAGGTCGATCCACGCGCGTCGAGGACGCAATCCACGCATCCTGCGCAACGCACCGCACCCCACGGACCGACTGGGTGGAAGTGGGCATCGAAGTGGGTTAAGCGGCAGCGCGTACGGGGCCTCGTCGCCCTGCGTGTTCGCCGCGCGATACCGCGACCGAAGAGCTGGAATGCAAGGAGACGTGGAACAGGGCTTCTCTCTCGACCTCGACGCGTTTCGCGCGGCGTACTCGCGCTTCCTCGCGCCGGCGGGGGACGCGGCGCCGCGCATCCTGCTCACGGGGCACTCCCACCAGGCCTGGCCTGATGTGGCGCGCGACGCGCTCGCCGCATGCTTCGACGACGCTGCGCGGCTCGTCGACGGCAAGTGGGACGCCGCGGTGTTGCCGAGGCTCTCGGCCGTCGGCGCGGCGATCCTGGAGCGGATGGGCTTCGAGCGCGGCGATGCCATCGCCTTCGGCCAGAACACCCACGAGCTCGTCTACCGGCTGATCACGTCGCTCCCTCGGCGCGAGCGGCTCCGGATCGTCACCACGCAGGGCGAGTTCCACTCGCTCAGGCGCCAGCTCGCCCGCCTCGCCGAGGAGGGCGTCGAGATCGACTGGGTGAGCGTCGAGCCGCGCAACGCGCTCGCCGACCGGCTGCTCGCGGCGCTCCGGCCGGGCACCTCGATGCTCGCGATCTCGGCCGTGCTCTTCGAGAGCGCGACGGTGGTGCCGCGGCTCGACGAGATCGTCGCGCGCGCGGCCGAGATCGGCGCCGTCCCGCTCGTGGACGCCTACCACGCGTTCAACGTCGTCCCGCTCGCGTGGGGCAGCGCGGCGCCTCACGTCTTCGCGGTCGCGGGGGGCTACAAGTACGCGGCGATGGGCGAGGGGATCTGCTGGATGCGCGTCCCGCACGGCTGCGGGCTGCGCCCGGTCTTCACCGGCTGGTTCGCCGACTTCGGCTCGCTCGCGGGCAGCAGCGGCGGCGTCGCGTACGCGCCCGGGGGCGCGCGATTCGCGGGCTCCACGTTCGACCCCTCCGCGCTCTACCGCGCCGCCGCGGTGATCGAGCACTGGGATCGCTTCGGCCTCACAGTCCCGCGGCTGCGCGCGATATCGCTCCGCCAGACCGGGCGCATCCTCGACCTCCTCGACGCCGCGGGCCACGGGGGCGACATCGTCTCGCCCCGCGAGCCCGAGCGCCGGGGCGGCTTCGTCGGCGTGCGCTCGGCGCGAGCGGGCGACGTCGTGGAGCGCCTCCGCGCCCGGCGCGTGCTCGTCGACGCTCGGCGCGACGTGCTCCGCATCGGCCCCGCGCCTTACCTCACCGACGCCGAGATCGACCAGGGCGTTGCGGTCCTCGTCGAGGAGCTCGGTCGCTAGCGCCCTGGCGACGTTCTCGTCGGGACGATCAGGGTTCGCTGTGGACGCGCGGCGCGTCGGGGTACAGCGACCGGAGCCCGCGCCAGGCGACGTCGGCGGCGCTCTCCGCGGGCTCGGCGAGATCCCACTCCAGGTAGAGCTTGTCGCCGTCGTAGCAACCGAAGCTCGTCGACAGGCAGAGCAGCGGCTCGCGCTCGGTGGCATACCCCTCGCGCGCGACGTCGTGCCCGTAGATCGCCACGCGAGCGTCCGGGTCGATCGCGCGGAGGAAGGCATAGGCGCGGTCGCTCGATGTGCTCCGCGCCCAGAGCAGCGCGCCGAGCGTCCCGTGCAGGCTCATCTCCGAGAGCGGCACGTCGAGGAACCCGTCGAGCGGGAGCCGATCGAGATCTTGCCGGCTCTGAATGCGGGCGTGCGGCGCCGCGTGGAGCATGACGAGCCGGGCCGAGCGCGCGGCCGCGACGAACGGCCACCCGCGGAACCAGCTTCGCATCGTCAGCGTGTCCTCCGGGCCGAGGAGATCTTCGAGCCGCAGCGCCTCGTCCGGGAAGAATTTCGCCACCACCGGACCTCCCACGTGCGCGTGCTCGTGGTTTCCGAGCAGGTAGTGAACCCTGCCGGGGTGGCGTTCCGCGAGACTCCTCGCCTTTTTCAACAAGGTCACGGAATCGCCCCGGTAGAACGAGCCCAGGTAGTCGGGCCATTCACCTTCGTCGAGCTCGGGCCCGTGGACCAGGTCGCCCGTGATCACGAGGACCGCGCCGTCACGGCCGGTCGCCGCCTGCTCGAAGATCTCGGCAACTCGCTCGAAATCCGCGACATTGCCCTGTAAATCGGTGGCGACGATCAGTCTGCCCCGATCAGGGAGGTCGACGACACGCTGCACGTCTCCAGCATAGCCGAACGTCCCTGCGTTCGCCTCGCGTGAACTGAGCCCATCCGACGCGTGAACGCCGGCCGGCTGCCACGCCACGCCCTCTGCCAGATCGTCCAGATTTGACGAAATACTACAATAGTACTGTCGCTTGGCGGAGGTTCTCGCTCGGGCTAGGCTCGCAGTCGTATGCAAAACCGGAAACTTTCAGCGTGGGTGGACGAGGTCGCCCATCAGACGCGGCCTGATCGGGTCGTCTTCTGTGACGGCTCCGAGGCGGAGAACCGAACGCTGATCCAGGGGATGCTGAGCGACGGTACGCTCCTCGCGCTCGACGGGGAGAGATACCCGAGCTGCTACCTTCACCGGAGCGACCCGACCGACGTCGCCCGGACTGAGCACCTCACGTTCATCTGCACTCGCGACAAGGAAGACGCGGGCCCGACGAACAACTGGATGTCGCCGGACGAGGCCTCGCAGCGGGTCGGACCGCTGTTTGACGGGGCGATGAAGGGGCGAACGATGTTCGTCGTCCCGTACCTGATGGGCCCAGTGGGATCGCCCTCGGCGAAGGTCGGAATCGAAATCACCGACAGCCCTTATGTCGTGGCGAGCATGCGGATCATGACCCGTATGGGCCGGGTCGCGCTCGATGCGCTGGGCAGCTCCGATGACTTCTGCAGGGGGCTGCACTCGCTCGGGGACCTGAGCCCCGAGCGCCGCTTCGTCTGCCATTTTCCGGCGGAGCGACTCATCTGGAGCGTCGGCTCCGGGTATGGGGGCAACGCGCTGCTCGGGAAGAAGTGTTTCGCGCTGCGCATCGCGAGCACGATGGCGCGCGACGAAGGGTGGTTCGCGGAGCACATGCTCATCCTCGGCCTGGAGGACCCGGGAGGGCGGGTGACGTACATCTGCGCGGCGTTCCCGAGCGCCTGCGGGAAGACGAACCTCGCCATGCTGGTGCCGCCGGCGTCCCAGAAGGGGTGGAAGGTATGGACCGTCGGCGACGACATCGCCTGGCTCCGCGTCGGCCGGGATGGCCGGCTCTGGGCGATCAACCCCGAGGCGGGCTTCTTCGGCGTGGCGCCGGGGACGAGCTCAAGGACGAACCCGAACGCCCTGGCGACGCTGGCCAGGAACTCGATCTTCACGAACGTGGCGCTCACGCCGGAGGGGACGCCGTGGTGGGAAGGCTTCGACGGTCCGGTGCCGCCGGTGCTCACCGACTGGAGGGGACGCCGGTGGACGCCCGGCAGCGGGGAGCCCGCGGCGCATCCCAACAGCCGGTTCACCGCGCCGGCCCGCCAGTGCCCGTCCATCTCGACGGAGTTCGACGCCGCAGCGGGCGTGCCCATCTCGGCCATCGTCTTCGGCGGACGGCGAGCGCGGCTCGCGCCGCTCGTCTGCGAGGCGCGCGGCTGGGCCCACGGCGTCTATCTGGGCGCAACGATGGCCTCGGAGACGACCGCGGCCGCCACCGGGAAGGTCGGGGTCGTCCGCCGCGACCCGATGGCGATGCGCCCCTTCTGCGGATACAACATGGGCGATTACTTCCGGCACTGGATCGAGCTCGGCGAGAACCGCGCGGCGTTCCCGAAGATCTTCCACGTGAACTGGTTCCGGCGGGGCGAGGCGGGCGCGCTCCTCTGGCCAGGCTTCGGCGAGAACCTCCGCGTCCTCCGCTGGATCGTCGCGCGCGTGCGCGGGGACGCGAAGGGACACGACACAGCCGTCGGGATCATGCCCACGGACGGTGAGCTCGACACGAGCGGCCTCGGCGTGAACGACGAGGCAATGCGCGAGCTCTTCGCCATCGACCGCGACGCGTGGCTGGAGGAGGCGCGCGATCGCGAGGCGTTCCTGGAGTCGTTCGGCTCGCGCATGCCCGAGGCGCTGCTCCGGCAAAACCGCGACCTCATGGCCCGGATGCAGGCGTGAGCTAGCGCCGTCGAGAGCGGTTCACACCCGAATCACGCCACGCACCGCCGCGAGGCCGGGAACGGCCCGCGCCGAAGATCTGCGGCCGCGACGCGCGAGCCGTGCCCAGGAGCACCCCGGCGCGCGACGCCAGGCCGCGCGGCGCGCGGCCCAGGAAGTGACCCGCGCGCCCGCGCCAGCCAGGAACCGACCCCCCTCGTCCGCGCTGCGTGGCGAGAACGGTCGGGAATGTCTTGACGCCGGCGCAAGTCGGCCCACACAGTTCTTTCAAAGAATTTTGAAACTTTCATGAGCCACGCAAGCGACATCCATCGCCAGGCGGAGCTGCTCGCGGCGGACGCGATCGGCGACGTCATCGAGCACTGGGGCTTCCGCCGGGTGCTCGGACGGATCTGGACCGTCCTGTTCATTGAAGGCGGAGCCCTCTCCGCCGCCGAGATCGGCGAGCGGCTGCAGGTTTCTTCCGGCGCAATGAGTATGTCGCTGACAGAATTGCAAAGGTGGGGTGTAGTACGAAGAGTATGGAAACCGGGCGAGCGGAAGGAGTTCTTCGAGGCCGAGACGGACTTCTGGAAGATGATTTCCAAAGTGTTCGCCGAGCGCGAGCGGCTGATCGCCGACTCCGTGAGGGAGCGCCTCGAGCGGGCTTCGGCGCTGCTCGAGGGCCTGCCTCCCAGCGACGCCGCCCGGTTCAGCCTCGATCGGGTGGAGCGGCTCCTCTCGTTCGTGATCGTCGCGCAGGCCGCGCTCGACGGGTTCATCAAGAGCAGGACCGTGGATTTCTCGCGGTTCGGGGATCTGGTCCGGTTCCCCATCCGCGCCGTGCGCTCCCGGCGAGGCGCCTAGCGGGCCCGTGATTTCGGAGAGCTCGACCGTCACGGGGGCCCCGCGCGGTGCGGGGCGCAGCGTGCGCTCGTGCTTCCAGGTGGAGATGGGATGACTGCGACTACAACGTTTACTGGGACGGTCCAGCGGAGCGATGTCGTCTCGAGCCTCGGAGGCATGTGCGCTGGGCGAGGGCTCGACGCGCTCGCCGCGCGCCTCGCGGAGCTGAGGCGCCTGCTCGACGGGGACCTCGGCGACATCGAGCGCGAGATCGCGAAGGTCGGGCTGGACGGCGAGACGCCGGCGCACCGGAGCGCTCGGCACTTGCTCGGCCTGAACGGCAAGCGGCTGCGGCCCATCTGCGTCGCGCTGGCCTCCCACATCGGGAGCGGCTTCAACGACGCCGCGCGGACGTTCGCGGTCGCGGTCGAGCTCGTCCACAACGCGACGCTGCTGCACGACGACGTCGTCGATCTAGGCGACCTCCGGCGCGGCGCGGACGCGGCGCGGGTCATCTACGGCAACGCCGCCTCGATCTTCGGCGGCGACTACCTCCTGCTCGACGCGCTCTCCAAGATCCAGGCGGTCGGCATGACCGACGTGCTCGAGCGGGTGCTCCTCGTGATCAAGGAGATGGTCGTGGCCGAGGCGCTCCAGCTCGCGTCGCGGGGCCGCGTGCGCACGAGCACGAGCGAGTACTTCCAGATCGTCGACGGCAAGACGGCGTCGCTGTTCCGCTGGGCGATGTTCGCAGGGGCGCGCGCGGGCGGCGTGAGCGAGCCGCTCTGCAAGGCGCTCGAGAGCTTCGGGACGAGCCTCGGGGTCGCGTTCCAGCTCGTCGACGATGTGCTCGACTTCGCCGGCGACCCGGAGGCGACCGGCAAGGCGCTGCTCACGGACCTGCGCGAGGGCAAGATGACGTACCCGCTGCTCCTCGCCATGGAGCGCGACCGCGAGCTCACGCCCGCCCTCGAGGCGCACTGCGCGTCGGAGGACAAGGCCGTCGAGCCGGAGCTCGGCCGGCGCATCGCGCAGATCATGGTCGAGAAGCGCGTCGTGGACGACTGCCTGGAGCTCGCGTCCCGGCTCTGCGGGGACGCGGTGCGGAGCATCGAGCCGCTCCCGGAGAGCCCGGCGAAGGCGGCGCTGGAGGGGGTCGCGATGTCGACGCCCCGGCGGAAGCGGTGAGCGGCGATGACGAACCCCTTGATGCAGTGCGCGGAGCGCGCGCCCCGCTCGCGAGCGCGCGCGGCGCGCGGAGACACCCGATGAGCCAACACGTGTCCAGCCGGATCAGCGGCTTCTACAAGCGGTGCCTCGAGGAGCGGCTCCGCGCGATCCAGGCGCTCGGTCTTCTCGACGAGGAGGCGCTCGCGCACCTCGCCAGCGGGGGAGGGCTGCCGACGGCGGTGGCCGATCGGATGTGCGAGAACGTCATCGCGACGCACGCGCTCCCGCTCGGCCTGGCGCTGAACTTCCGCGTGAACCAGCGCGACGTGCTGGTGCCGATGGCGGTGGAGGAGCCGAGCGTCATCGCCGCCGCGTCGAACGCGGCGCGCATGGTCCGGCGGTCGGGCGGCTTCTCCGGCGAGGCGGACCCGCCGATCATGACCGCCCAGGTCCAGCTCGACGACGTGCCGGACGCGGAGGCGGCCGCGGGCCGGCTGGAGGCGGCCCGCGCGAGCCTGCTCGCGGCCGGGGACGCTGCCATCCCCAGGATGGTGGCGCGCGGCGGCGGCTGCCGCGATCTCGAGGTGCGCGTCCTCTCGGCGGAGCTCGGCGTGCTCGTCGTGCACCTCTACGTCGAGGTCGGCGACGCCATGGGCGCGAACCTGGTCGACACCGTCGCAGAGGCGGTGGCGCCGCTCGTGCAGCGCATCGCCGGCGGGACGCTGGGCCTGCGGATCCTCTCGAACCTGACCGTCCGGCGCCTCGTCCGGGTGACGGCCACCGTGACGGACGACGCGCTCGGGGGCGCGGACGTGGCGAGCGGCATCGCGCGGGCGAGCCGCTTCGCGGAGCTCGATCCGTACCGGGCGACGACCCACAACAAGGGCTTCATGAACGGGCTCGACGCGGCCGCTGTGGCGCTCGGGCAGGACTTCCGCGCCATCGAGGCGGGCGCGCACGCGTACGCGGCGATCGGCGGCCGGTACCGGCCGCTCAGCACGTGGGAGCGCGTCCCCGGCGGGCTCGTGGGGCGGGCCGAGCTGCCGCTCGCCGTCGGCACGGTGGGCGGCGCGACCGAGGTGCACGCGGGCGTGCGCGCGGCGCTGCAGCTCGTGGGCGCGAAGAGCGCGCGCGAGCTCGCGGTGGTGCTGGCGTCCGTCGGGCTGGCGTCCAACCTGGCGGCGCTGCGCGCGCTCGCGAGCGAGGGCATCCAGCGAGGCCACATGCGGCTCCACGAGCGGAAGCGCGCGATCGACGGCACGTCGACGGCGGGCGGGGAGTCCGCCGCGCCGCCGTCCGGCGAAGGCAAGCGGTTCGTCGCAGAGCGAGCCGAGGCGCCGCGCGCGGTGCACCAGGCGGGGGGTGGGACATGAGCGAGGCGAGCCAGGATCAGGCGCCGCGCGGCGGGCGCCGCTTCGGCACCGGCGAGATGTTCGACGGCATCGCGGAGCGGTACGACCTCCTGAACCGGGTCATCTCGCTGGGGCTCGATCAGGGCTGGCGGCGGCGCGCGGTGCGCTCGCTCGAGCTCTCGCCCGGCGCGACGGTGCTCGACCTCGCGACCGGCACCGCCGATCTCGCGATCGCGATCGCGCGGGCGCACGAGGTGAAGGTCATCGGGGTCGATCCGTCGCAGGGGATGCTCGGCGTCGGCCGCCGGAAGGTGGAGGCCGCGGGGCTCGCGGGGCGGGTCGAGCTCGAGGTCGGCGACGCGCAGCAGCTCCAGCTCGGCGACGCGAGCGTCGACGCCATCTCGATGGCGTTCGGGATCCGCAACGTTCCGGATCGCGCGCGGGCGCTCCGCGAGATGGCGCGCGTCACGCGGCCCGGGGGGCGCATCGCGATCCTCGAGCTCAGCGAGCCGCGCAGCGGGCTCATGGGCAAGCTCGCGCGCTTCCACATCCACACGGTCGTCCCGTACGTGGGCGGCGCGATCTCCGGCAAGGACGAGTACCGGTACCTGCAGGACTCGATCGCGAGGTTCCCGCCGCCGGACGAGTTCGCGGAGCTGATGCGCGGCGCGGGGCTGCGCGTGCTCCGCGTGGAGCCGCTCACGATGGGCGTCGTGTGCCTCTTCGTCGCGACGCCGGAGGGGGCCTGAGGTGCGCGCCAGAGAGGGCCTAGGGGGGCGGTGATGGGCGGGTCGAACCTCCACTCTGCCTGGGCGCAGCTGTTCGTCCGCGCGCTCGCGCAGGCCGGGGTGCGCGACCTGGTCCTCTGCCCCGGATCGCGCTCCACGCCGCTCGCGATCGCGGCGATGGAGAGCGAGGAGGTGCGCTGCCAGAGCGTCGTCGACGAGCGGGCCGCCGCGTTCTTCGCGCTCGGGCAGGCGCGCGTCACCGGACGGCCCAGCGTCTTCGTCTGCACCTCGGGCACCGCCGGCGCGCACGCGCTCCCGGCGATCATCGAGGCGCACCAGAGCTTCACCCCGCTCATCGCGATCACGGCCGACCGCCCGTGGGAGCTCGCCGACGCCGCGGCCGCGCAGACCATCGATCAGACCAAGCTCTTCGGCGACCACGTCCGTCACTTCGCCGAGCTCGGGCTGCCGGATCCGTCGCCCCTCGCGATGCGCGCGGTGACGCGCATCGCGGCCCAGGCGGTCGCGCGCGCGCTGTCGCCGACGCCGGGCCCGGTCCACATCAACGCGCGCTTCCGCAAGCCGCTCGAGCCGGTCGACGTGACCGGGCCCGAGCCATGGCAGGCAGAGTGGGAGGCGCTGATGCGCCGCGGCGGCACGCGGGTCGTGTCGGCCCGCGCCGGGGTCGATGGGCGCGCGATCGAGGAGCTCGCCGCGCGCTGCGCGCGCGCGGAGCGGGGGCTCATCGTGTGCGGCCCCGCCGAGAGCCGAGAGGACGACGCGCGCGCGCGCCGCGCCGTGCTCGCGCTCTCGCGCGCGACAGGCTTCCCGGTGCTCGCCGAGGGCACGAGCCAGATCTGCTTTGGCGGCCTCACCGAGGGCGTCGTGATGCCGGCGTCGTTCGATTCGTTCCTCCGCGCGCCCGAGTTCCGCGCGGCGAACGCGCCCGACCTCCTCCTCGAGCTCGGCGCCCCGCCGACGTCGGCCGGCTACGCGACCTACATCGCCGAGCACACGAGCGCGCGCCGCGTCGTCGTCTCGGCGCACGGCTGGAACGACCCGACGAGCGCCGCGGCCGCCCTCGTCATGGGTGAGCCCGTGGAGGTGTGCGAGGCGCTCGCGGCGCGCCTCGCGGGGGCGGCGCTGAGCCTGGGGCGCGGGCGGCGGGACTGGGCCGCGACGTTCGCGCGCGCCGGCGAGATCGCGGCGGCGCACGCCGCGCGCGCTTGCGCCGGGGACGAGCTGACGGAGGGGGCCATCGCCCGGATGGTGGCCAGCGCGTGCCCTGCGGGCTCGCTGCTCGCGATCGGCAACAGCATGCCGGTGCGCGACCTCGACACGTACTGCTCTCCGTCGGCGCGCGCGCTGCGCGTGCTGCACCAGCGCGGGGCGAGCGGGATCGACGGCCTCGTGTCGGCGGCGGCCGGCGCGCGCGTGGCGGCCGCCGCGCCGGTGACGTTGCTGCTCGGCGATCTCAGCCTGCTGCACGATCTGACCGGGCTGCTCCTCGCCGCGAAGGCAGCGGGAGACGGCCGAGCGCCGCTCGTCATCGTGGTGGTCCAGAACGACGGCGGCCGTATCTTCGAGCACCTTCCCATCGCCAGGCGCGGCGCCGAGCTGCTCGAGCGGTGCTTCACGATGCCGCAGCACCTCGATTTTGCGCCGGCGGCGGCGATGTTCGGGCTCGCCTACGCGCGCGCCGGCACCGCCGGGGATCTCACCCGCGCGCTCGCCGCGGGGTACCAGCGGACGGGCGCGACGCTGATCGAGGCGGTGGTGCCGCCCCACGACGGTGCCGCCCGCGTGGCGCGGCTCTGGTCCGACGTTCGTCGCGACGTCGCGGCCCTGGTCAGCGCGCCGACCGCGGACGGCGCGGCGGCCGATCTGCAGACTCCATGAGCGGCGCGCGCGCCGAGAACCCCGAGCTTGCCGAGAGGGATCCAGGATCATGAGCCAGGTCAACGCGAACACGAGTCCCGCACCCGACGATGTCGCGCGCGGCGCGTCCGGCGAGGGCGCCGCGCAGCGCGGGAGCGCTCGCGCCGCCGCGAGGGCGCGCGGGCCCCACGAGCTGGAGAGGGGATCGTGAGCGCCGCGGCGGCCCCTCAGACGGCGGGCGCAGCGGCCCCGGGTGGCGTGCGCCCCGGCTCGCTCCGGGCGTGGCTCCTCGCGTGCCGGCCGGCGACGCTCACCGCGGCGCTCGCGCCGGTGATGGTCGGGACGGCCGTCGCCTACGCGCTCGGCGGGATGCGGCTCGGCCCGGCGCTCTCGGCGCTCGCGGGCGCGATGCTCATCCAGATCGCGACGAACTTCGCGAACGACGTCTTCGATCACGAGAAGGGCGCCGACACACACGAGCGGCTCGGCCCCACGCGCGCCGTGCAGGCGGGGCTGCTCACCCCGCGCCAGGTGCGCGCCGGGCTGCTCGTCACGATCGCGCTCACGCTGCCGGTCGGGGTGTACCTGGCGTTCGTGGGTGGGTGGCCCATCGTGGTGATCGGCGTCGTCTCGATCCTCGCTGGTGTCGCGTATACCGGTGGGCCGTACCCGCTCGGCTATCACGGCCTCGGCGACCTCTTCGTGTTCGTGTTCTTCGGCCTCGTCGCCGTCTGCGGTACGGCGTTCGTCCAGCTCGGCTCGGTCCCGCCGCTGGCGTGGTCGGCGGCCGTGCCGATCGGCGCCATCGCCACCGCCGTGCTCGTCGTCAACAACATCCGCGATCGCGAGACGGACGTCGTCGCCGGCAAGCGCACGCTCGCCGTCCGGCTCGGGCGCCGCGCGGGCGTCATCGAATACGCGATGCTCTTTGCCGCCGCCTACGCGGTGCCGGTCGCGCTCGCCGCCGGCGAGGGCCGGCGGTGGACGCTCCTCGTGTTCGCGACGTTCCCGCGCGCGGTGCGCCTGCTCCGGGTGCTGGCGACGACCGACGGCCGGCCGCTCAACGACTGCCTCGCCGGGACGGCGAAGCTGCTGCTCGCCTATGCGCTGCTCTTCTCGCTCGGCCTCGCGGCCCGGCTGTAGGGATCATGCGCGTCGTCGATGCCCGCCTCGCGTCCCGGGTCCTCGAGGGCGCGCGCCGGGGCCTCGTGCTGTCGCTCATCGACGACGAGGGGCGCGTCGGCCTGGGTGAGGCCACCCCGCTCCCCGGCTTCTCACCCGACACGGCCGACGACGACCAGCGCGCGCTCGCCGAGCTGCCGGGGGCGCTCGGCGCGATCGAGCTGCCGGCCGAGGAAGCGACACCGACGGCCACGGCGTCCGCCATCCAGCGCGCGCTCGCGCCGGTGTCACCGCGGCTGCGGGATCTCCCGGCGGCGCGCTTCGCCCTGGAGACGGCGCTGCTCGATCTGCTGGGCCAGCGGCTCGGCCTCTCGATGTCGGCGTGCCTCGGCGGACACGGTCGCTACGCCGAGGTCCAGGTCAACGGGCTGCTCACGACCTCGGAGGCTCTGCCGGAGATGCTCGATCGCGCTCGCGCGCTCGCCGCGCGCGGCGTCCGCGCGATCAAGGTGAAGCTCCGCTCGCGCGGGGAGGAGGGCTTCGCGCGCGACCTCGAGGCGCTGCGCGCGCTGCGGCGGGAGCACCCGGGCGTCGAGCTCCGGCTCGACGCGAACGCGGCGTGGTCGCTCGACGAGGCGCCCCGTCGGCTCGCGCTCCTCGCGCCGCTCGGCCCGCGCTTCGTCGAGCAGCCGGTCGCGCCGGAGCTCCTCCATCACCTCGGCGCGCGCGAGGTCCCGTGGGCGGCCGACGAGTCGCTCGCGGTCGAGGGCATGCCGGAGCGCCTGCTCGAAGCGGAAGGCTGCGCTGCGTTCATCCTGAAGCCCGCGATGCTCGGCCTGATGCGCGCGCACGCGCTCGGCTGCAGGGCGCAGGCGCGCGGCATCGACGCCGTGGTGACGCACCTCTTCGACGGGCCCATCGCGCTCGCCGCCTCGTGTGAGCTCGCGCTCGCCTTGCCGCGCGCGCCGCTCGCGTGCGGCCTCGACGCGCACGCCGGCCTGGAGGCGTGGCCCGCGATCCGGATCCCGCAGCTCCGCGAGGGCGGCCTGGTCGCGGCCAGCGATCAGCCCGGCCTCGGCATCCGGCCATGGACGGACTGAGCCTCCTCGACGCCGTGCGCGATCCCGCGATCGCCGCTCGGACCGCGATCGTCCTCGGCGGCGCCGAGGACGACGCGCAGCGCGCGATCGACGTCCCCGCGCTCCGCGTCGGCCCCGGCGGCGCCCTCCGCTTCGGCGAGCTGGCGCCCGCGGTCGCGGCGGTGTCTGCTCGGCTCGCCCGCGCGGGGGTAGGGCAGGGGGCCCGCGTGGCGCTCGTCGCCCCGAACGCCCTCGGGACCGTGGTCGTCATCCACGCGCTGCTCGCGCTCGGCGCCGTGCTCGTCCCGATCCATCCCCGGCTCACGGCCGGCGAGGCGGGCCTCCTGATCGACGATGCGCGCCCCGACCTCGTGCTGCGCGAGCCTGCGCTCGCCGCCTTGCTCGACGACGCCGCGCCGGAGATCGGCGCGCTCCGCGAGCGCGGGGCGCGCGCCGCCGAGGCCGCGCGCGTCCCGCCGCCGGACCCTTCCGGCGATCTGGCGATCGTCTACACCTCGGGCACCACCGGGCGTCCCAAGGGCGCGGTGCTCTCGCGCCGCGCGTTCCTCGCCGCCGCCGAGGGGAGCGCGGCCAACCTCGGCGTGCGCGACGATGATCGCTGGCTGCTCTGCCTTCCGCTCTGCCACGTCGGTGGCCTCTCGATCGTGACCCGCTGCTTGCTCGCGCGGCGCGCTGTGATCCTCGCGCCTCGCTTCGAGCCCGCCTCGGTGCTCGCCTCGATCGCCCGCGACCGCGCGACGCTGCTCTCCGTCGTGCCGACGATGCTTCTGGCGCTGCTGGAGGCCGATCGCGACAACGTCCTCGCCCGGCTCCGCGCGGTGCTCGTCGGCGGCGCGGGCGCTCCGGAGCGGGCGCTCGACGAGTGCGCGCGCCGCGGGGTCCCCGCGCTCACCACGTACGGCCTCACCGAGGCGTGCTCGCAGGTCACCGTGCAGCGCCCGCGCGATCCGCGCGCGACAGAGCCGGGCTCCGGCTCCCCGATCGCCGGCGTCGAGCTTCGCATCGAGGGCGCCGGCAGCGACGGCGTGGGCCGCATCGAGATCCGCGGCCCGGTGCTGTTCCGCGGCTACTACCGCGGCTCCGACCGCGCGCCGGAGCTCTCGGTCGACGGCGCCGGGTGGTTCGGCACCGGCGATCTCGGCGCGCTCGACGCCGCCGGGCGGCTGCATGTCGCGGCGCGCCGCAGCGATCTCATCGTGACCGGCGGCGAGAACGTTTACCCCGCCGAGGTGGAGCAGGTCCTCGCGTCCTGCGCGGGCGTCGCCGGCGCGGTGGTGTTCGGCGTGCCTGACGATCGCTGGGGCCAGGTCGTCGCCGCGGCGATCGTCCCCGAGCAGGGCGCGCCGTGCGAGGCGGGCGGCGCCGCGCCCTCGCCCGCATTGCTCGGCGATCTCGCGGCCGTCGTCGCGGCGCGGCTCGCCCCGCACAAACGCCCGCGGCGCCTCTGCGCCGTCGCGGCGCTGCCGCTCACCGCGGCCGGCAAGCTCGATCGCGCGGGCGCGGCGGCGCAGCTCGCGGCCGCGCTCGCCCCGTTCCCTCCACGCTAGCGCCCGGCGCGCCGTCCAGCGGCCGTCGCTCGGCGCGGCTAGGCGAGCGCGCTGCGCAGATCGTCCGGGAGCGGGCACGGCGTGAAGCGCGCGCCGTCGATGCACACGTGCACGGTCTGCCCGATGGCGGCGACCCGGCCCGCCGTCGTCACGCGGTAGCCCACCGTGAACGACGTGTCGCCGAGCTTCGGCGCGAGCACCTCGACATCGATGGCGTCACCGAACCGGAGCGGCAGGAGGTAATCCGCCTCGGCGTGGACGAGCGGCAGCTTGATCGTGCCGCCCGCGATCATCGCAGGGAGGTCGATGCCTCGCTCCTTCAGCGCGATCATGTACGCGTCGCTGAAATACTCGAGGACCCGCGGATAGAAGACGATGCCGGCCGCGTCGACGTCCTGGAAGCGCACGGCGCGGCGCTCCACGGCGAGGCGCGGCGCGGTCTGCTTGAGCTCATCGACGCTGAACGCGCGCTTCATCGCGCCGCAGGTTAGCGCAGAGGCGCCGAGCACGTCGCGAGGAGAGCGGTGCTCCGCCGCACCGCGGCGCCCTCCTTCTCCAGCTCTGACGCGGGCGGTCAGGTCTGACCGCCGACGCTTCGCCGGGTCGTTCTGCTGTCCCTTTCTGCTCGCCGTCGTCCGTTTCGCAGTCCATGCTCGCCCGCGATGGCTGACCGACGTCCCGGCGGTCTCGGGGCCGGGTCCCGCAGGCTGCGTCGCGCCACCTCGAAGGATCGCGAGCGCCGCGCGACGCGATGCCTCGGGGCCCGAGCGCCGCGCTCCCGCGGCGTGCTCGCGGCGCTCGCTTGCCTCCTGGCCGCGAGCTTCGCGGCCGCGTGCGAGTCGGCGCCGGTGTCGACCCCGACGCCGATGCCCTCTCAGAGCCCGCCGGTCGCTGCGCTGCCGCGGCCTGCGTTCGCGGAGACCTCGACGCCGACCGGCGCGGCGCACGCGTCGAACCCGCTCGGCCTCCCCCCGTACCCGATCAAGCTCGAGCCGGGCCGCCGCGTGTTCACCTTCTCGGACCGGATGCTCGCCGGGGCCAAGCTCGGGTCCACGCTCGTGCTGTATGCGGCGACCGTGGTCGGCTTCGACGGCGACGACCTCATCGTCGAGGGGAGGGGGGGACCGTCGTTCAAGGTTCACCCGGGCTACGTCATCCCCGTGCCCGACGCGCCCCGCCTCCGGCCCCACGACCCGCTGCTCACGGAGTGGAACGGCGTCATGAAGCACGCCGTCCTCACCCGCTTCGTGAAGGACAAGATCGAGGTCCGCTACACCGACATGGACCCGCGGACCCCGCTCGCGCAGCTCAAGGGGGTTCGCTTCGTGGTGCAGACAGCGGGGCTCGCCCCCGGCAACTTCGCCGCATGGAAGGACGGCGACACGTGGCGCCACGTGCTGCTCGTGTCGCGGCTCGGCGGTCCCGCGGCCGAGCCGGGCGCCGTCCTGACGTCGCTATCCAGCAGCTCCGCACGGTGGTTTGCCCTCGGTTATGGTGGCGCCGCGCTGCTCGCCGACGAGTCGGCGCTCCGTCCGCTCCCCGTCAAGCCGCAGCTCAAGATCGGGGCGAGCGTCTGGGCCGAATGGGTCGGCGCGCTGCGCCCCGCCGTCGTGCAGAGCGCCGAGGAGACAGGCCTGTACACGGTCAAGTTCGAGCGTGCCGGGCGGCCGGCCACGGTCGGCTGGGGGCTTCTCACGCCGCCGCTCGCGCCGTAACCGCACGCCACCGCAAGAGCGCGTCGCTCGAGCCGCCACGCTGGCCCGCGGAGCGATCCTGGCCCATCGCGAACTTCCGAGGTGGGCGAGCGCCGGATCGCGCCTTTCGCCGCGCCGCGAAGCGACGATCCGGAGTCGAGTAACGCCGCTTGCACGCAGCGCCGGTGCGCAAGACGCTACGCGTTTTCGCCCGACATGGAGAGTGGTAAGCGCTGTAGTATGGATCTCAGGAGCGCATGGCTGGCGACGCGCCAGTGGGTCCCTTTCACCCTCAGGACCATGGCGTACGGCACCGTGTCTCTGACGCTGGGCCCCCTCACGCCGCAGCGCTCCGCGAGCCTGTGGGCGATGCGACGCTGGTGTCAGGCGAGCGCGCGAGGGCTCGATATCGAGATCCAGACGAGCGGACTCGAGAACGTGCCTCCCGGGGTGTTCGTCTACTGCTCCAACCACCAGAGCCTGCTTGACATCCTGGCCCTCGGCGCCGTGCTGCCGGGCGATTTCAAGTGGGCCGCCAAGCGCTCCCTCATGAAGATCCCATTCCTCGGCTGGCACCTCCGGCTCGCGGGTCATGTGCCAGTCGATCGCACGGTCGGCTCCCGCGCCGCGGTCGAGGCGATCTCGCGGTTCGAGGAGGTGCTCAAGAGCGGCAAGCCGCTGCTCGTCTTCCCCGAGGGGACGAGGAGCGAGGACGGCATCCTCCGGCAGTTCAAGAACGGCGGCTTCTATGCAGCCGTCCGCGCCGGCGTGCCCGTGGTGCCGGTCGCCATCGACGGCACGCACCTCCTCATGAAGAAGGGCGCCCTCGACACCGGCGACGGCACCCTGCGGGTCGTCCGCGTCCGGGTCGGCGCGCCGATCGCCGTGCGCCCGGACGGCCGCGAGGGCGCGCGGGTCAACGAGCTGCGCGAGCGCGCCCACGCCGCGGTGAGCGAGCTCCTCCGCTCGATCGGTGGTCGCGTCGAAGCGCCGGCCGGCGCCGCGGCCGCGTCGGAGGCGCCGGCGAGCGCCGACCGGACCGAGCAGGCGTCCGGCTGACGGGTCGACGCGCCGGCGGGGCGGTTCAATCGCAGAGGCTGGGGAGCGCGTCGATCTCGGCGAACAGCTCGTCGTAGCCGTCGATGCGACGGCCCCCGTGCGACTCATCGTCGAACCGGTAGAACACGCGCCGCGCGACCGGCATCACGCCGCCGTTGTCGTAGGCCTCGGCGTCGGTCGCCGTGTTGCCGAACGCCCACGCGGGCAGCATCTCCCTTCCGTCGAACAGCCGCCCGAGCTCCGCTGTCTTGTACTCTGCGGCGCCGTCGCCCGTCGCGCCTGTCAGGCTCAGCGTGGTGTGCACGATGCCAGGCGGGAAGCCGTACGCCTCGAGGAAATCGCGCGTGCGCTGGACGAGCCACTCCGGCCGCGCGGTCAGGTACATCGGGCGATAGCCCTTCGACGTGAGCCGGTGGAACGCCGCCGCGGCGTGCGCGTGCGCGCCGGGCAACTCGCCGAGGAGGAGTGAGGTGAACTCCTCGGTCTCCGTGCCGGTGAGCGTCCCATCGACGTCGCTGACGAACATCGGCGCGCCCCGCGGGACGACCTCGATGAAGAGGTCGGTGCTCGAGAGGTCGCCGCGGACGACCAGGTGGACCCGGTGCCGGCCCGGACCGAGCCGCTGCGCCGCGGGGATCTCGAAGAAGACGCGGCCGCCGTCGTCGCTGACGCCCTCGACCGCGCGGTGCGCCGAGTCCGCTTCCGTCGTGGTCGCCGAGCCGAGGCGCTCCCACTCTCCGCCGCAGCCGCGGAGCAGATAGATGTCGACCCGCTCATCCTTCAGGTCCTTGTCCGTGATCCCGTAGGAGAACTTTCCGATGATCCACTGCGGGTCGCCCGGCGTCAGGTAGAGGTCGCGTCCGCGGTGGTTGGGGCTCCCAGCGCCCGCGATGAGGTACGAGGACGGGTGATTCCACGCGAGCTCCTCGCCCGGATCGGGCGGCGCCGCGTCGCACGCCGGAGGTGGGTTGCAGAAGGCTCCCGGCGCCCCGCCGTCGCTCGAACCGCCGTCGTCGCCGCTCGGCGTGCCGCCGCCGCCATCGCCCTTACCCCCGCCATCATCCTGGCCCGCGCCGCTGTGCTGGCCGTCGCCATCGCTGCCCCGGCCATCGTCGTTGCCTCCCTGGCCACCGCCCCCGCCTCCGCTCGGCGTCCACTCGAGCGTCGCGTCGGCCGATCCGCAGCCGATCGCGAGCGCTGTTGTCGCCATGACAAGTAGGATCCTGGTCTGCATCGGGCCCGAGTGTGACCGAGTCGCCCCCGTTCGAACAGCGACCTCCGGTCGTCGAGGGCCTCCCGGCGGACCGCGCTCGCCCCTTGCGCGCTGGCCCGACTCCGGGCAATCGTAGCGGCCCCAACGATGCCCAAGCCCGATCCGAAGGTCTTGCTTCGCCACGCCGGTGACTATCTCAAGGCGCACCCCGAGGAGATCGCGAGGGCGCTCCGCGGCGCGCTCCGCCTGCGGTTCGGCGTCCCGATCGATGCGCTGCGCTATCTGGCGCGAGAGCTCAGCGGCGGAAAGCGCGCGCCGAAGGACATCGTGATCGAGGCCGCGCCCCCGGGCCTGCGCCTCGCCCTGACGGTGAAGATCATGGGCGCCCCGATCCGGGCCTCGTTCACGGCCTTCGCCGAGGAGCTCGACGTGCGCGCGGAAGCGATCCAGGTCGGCCTGCGGATCGCCGACCTCAAGCTGCAGGTGATGGGCGACGAGGCCTCGCCGATCGCCGGGCTGATCGGCTCGGGGGCGATCGACCTGAACAAGCCGGGCGATCTCGTCTCCTTCATGCCCAAGCGGCCCGCCGCGCTGATCGACGCGAAGGGGGACAGGATTACCCTGGATCTCCTCAAAATCCCGGCCCTCGGCGGGAATTCGGCGGTCGTGCGGGCGCTGCGCATCTGCGCGCCGGTGCTCGGTGTCCGTGCGCTCAAGACCAAGGATGACCACCTGGACGTGCACCTCAAGGCCACCCCCTCCGGGGTCGCCGCCGCGATCGCCGCGGTGCGCGCGGGCGTCTGAGGCTCTTTCCGGTGGGGGCCGTCGCCCGCTAGACTTCTCCGTGCATGTCTCGGCTCCCCGAGCCCTCGCCGGCTGCGCTCTCGTTCCAGTTCCTTGCCGAGATCGCGTCCGGTGCCACCACCCGCGTTGATCTCTGCAGGTCGGCAGGTCCGCACCGGCCTGGGGAGCTGCTCGCCGTCAAGCGGCTGCACCCGCACTTCGCCGAGGATCAGAACGTCTCCACCCGGTTCCTCGACGAGGTGCGCACGACCGCGGCGCTCAAGCACCCGAACGTGGTCGAGGTCGCCGGCTGGGGGACGGACGAGCAGGGGTGGTACTTCGCCGTCGAGCTCGTGCAGGGCGTGAGCCTCGCGCGGCTCATGAAGACCGTCTTCGACACCGGCGAGATGTTCTCCGAGCGGCTCGTCGTCCACGTCGGCGCGACGCTCTGCCGCGGGCTCAGCGCGGCGCACGAGCTCCGCTCGCCTTCCGGCGCGCTGCTCAACCTCGTGCACCGCGATCTGACGCCGGGCAACGTGCTCGTCGGGTTCCAGGGCGAGGTGAAGATCGCCGATTTCGGGCTCGCCAAATCGTCGCTCCGCGTGGCGACGACGGCCGTCGGGGCGCGCCGGCGCGTGACGACGTACATGGCGCCGGAGCAGGCCCGCGGGGGCGCCGCCGACAGGCGCTCCGACCTGTTCTCGCTCGGCGTCGTGCTGTTCGAGCTCTTCACCGGCAAGCACCCGTGGCCGTCGACGAGCGACTACGAGCTCCTGCGGAGCATGTCGACGCAGCCAGCGTCCGACCTGCGGGAGCTCCGGCCGAAGATCGACAAGGAGCTCGTGTCGATCGTGATGCGCTGTCTCGAAAGGGACCCGCCGTCGCGCTTCCAGAGCGCGGACGAGATCCTTGCTCGGCTGGAGGGCTGGCTGCACAGCCACGGGTACCACGAGGGGAACGAGGAGGCGCTCGGGCGCTTCGTGCGGCGCAACGCGATGAGGCAGATGCGCTGGTTCGAGCGCGCCGTCACCGGCGGCTTCGCCGGGGTCGCCAAGGCGCCGCGCCCCTCGCTCTCGACAGCCGAGGCGATCCCGCGCCGGCCTTCGGCCGATCCGCGGGGCAGGGGGGCGAACGCCCCCGGTCGGCTCCGCGGCGGCGGGGGCGCGCGCGCTCAGAGCGACGACGCGACCGACATCGAGGCGCGCCGCGGGACGCTGTCCCGGTCGCCGACCGGCCTCACCCCGCGCGAGGCGGACGCCGCGGACGACGACCTCGACCGGCGCGGACCGATCGCCTCCGAGACGGTCGAGGAGGCGACGGTCGTCGTCGGCAGCAACGGCAGGGTGCGCGCAGATCCCGGGTCCTCCAGCTCGGGCGGAGCACGGCGCCGCAGCAGCCTGCCCTCGTATGGATCGCTCACCGATCGGGACAGCGAGCCGCTGCCGGTGTCGGGGAACGAGCTGCGCGCGACGTCCGGGAACGAGGCGACGCCCTCGATCTCTCCCGTGCGCGTATTCTCCGTGGATCACGACGCCGACACACCGCTCACGGCGCAGGGCGCGCCGGGAGTGGCGAGGCCGCTGCACGCGGAGGTCGACCGCCTCACGACCGAGGCGCTCCGGCTCCGCGAGGAGGCGCGCTTCGCGGTCGCCCACGCCGAGCGCAAGCTGGCGCTGGCCAAGGTGGCTGCTCACCTCTCCGAGATGGCCACCGAGGCGCTGCGCCTCTCCGCGAGCGCCGCACCGGAGCGCGCGTCGCACCGCCTCGACGAGGCGCTCGCGCTCGAGCGGGCGATGCACAAGGTGATGTCCGCGCCGCTCACGCTCGCGCCCGAGACGGCGGCGCTGCCTTCCGCGTCGGGCAACGAGCAGCGGGCCATCCTCGCCCAGCTCGGCCTTGAGCACCTGGCGTCACCCGCCACGTCGAGGCCCTCGGACTTCGGCGCGCCCCCGCATCGGCTCACTCCCGCGCCCGGGGACGCGAGCGCGGCCCTGCATCGGCTCACGCCGACGCCCGGGGATGCGGGCGCGGCCCAGCCGTTCATGGGCGCCGACCCAGCGAGGAGCGACGCGGCAGGCGCGCCCTACGCCGCGCTCGCCGTCCGGGGCGACGCTGCGGGCGACGCGATCGGCCTGCCCACCGCCGCGGACGCTGTCGCGTTTCAGGCAAGCCTCCGGCCGATGCTCCTCGGCGTGCCGCGCGCGCTCGCGCTCGCCGTCGCGGCGGCGGCCTTCATGGCGTTCGTCTTGCTGGCCTGGTTCTATTCCTGAAGCGCCGCTGCGCGCGCTGGCGGGGGAGCGCGCGAGCGCGCCCGACGCGCCGAGACGTCGCTTGATCCCGGCGGGGCACGGCGGCTACCGTCCTTGGATCATGAGCGAGCAAAGCGACTGGGTGCTGATCGGCCTGGATGAGACCACGGCGCGCCGGCAGGGGATCCCCGCGCGCATGCCGGTGCCTCGGGGGGAGTTCGAGGGGCTGGCTGACAAGGGGCTCAGCATCGACGCCGCCCGCAAGTGGATCAAAGACTTCCTCACGAACTCCGAGCCCGGCAAGAGCGGCGTCTGGCGCAAGCAGAACAGCACGCTCGTCTCGCAGTTCGAGGCGTTCCTCGACAAGGCTCCGGTCTGGGAGCGCGCGCAGAAGGCGTTCGGCGAGCGCGATTACGAGAAGGCGATCTCGGCGCTCAAGCGCATCATCACGATGGATCCCGACGATCACGCCGCGCGGCTGAACCTCGCCTCGGCGCAGGCGAACATGGGCGATCACCCCGCGGCGCTGAAGAGCTTCCAGGCGATCCGAAAGACGTTCCAGGGGGACGCCGACTACCACGTGGCGGTCGGGCAAGTGCACCTGGCGATGCAGAAGAAGGACGCCGCCCTCGACGAGATGGTGCTCGCGCTCGAGGCGAAGCCCGACTGCCAGCCGGCGCTCGACGCGATGGTCCAGCTCGGGGTCCTCCTGCCGATCTACGAGAACCCGCGCGACGCGGCCTCGCTCGTCTACGTGCGCTCCGACGCGGTGCTCGAGTACCTCGCGGGCCAGTGGGACGCGGCGCCGCGCGACGGCGCCTTCTATCTCGAGCAGCTCGCCTACCATGAGCGCGAGCTCCGCCACGACGTCGCGCTGGCTGCAGCGGAGCGCGCCGTCGCCGCCTCGGGCGAAGGGGCGAGCCGCGAGCGCGCGCACCTCGCGCGGATCGCCGCGCTCCGCTCGCTCGGGCGCACCGACGAGGCGCTCGCCGCGGCCGAGGCCTTCGTCGCGACGGCGCCGTCCTCGTCGGGCGCCTGGGTCGAGCTCGCCAAGTGCCTGTCCCATGCGGGCCGCGGCGCGGAGGTGCCCGCCGCGGTCGAGCGCGCGCTGGAGAGCGACCCAGGCGACCTCGCGGCGCTCTCGCTCCGGTTCTGGCCGAGCGATCCCGCGGACATCCAGAAGGTCAACGAGGCGATCCCCGCGCTCACCGCCTTCGTCGCGGCTCACCCCGAGAGCGCCGGCGCGCGCCGCTCGCTCGCCCGCGCCGAGCTGGTCGCAGGTCGGATCGACGACGCGCTCGCGGGCTTCGCGGCGGCCGTCGCGCTCGCGCCCGGGGACGACGACCTCCGGGCCGAGTACTGGACCGAGCTCGGGAAGCAGCAGCGGTACCCGGACATCATCGCCGACGCCGCGAGGCTCTCGGACCTCGCGAAGCGCGACTGGAAGCTGCGATGGAACGAGGCCGAGGCGTACGCCGCGCTCGGCAAGAACATCGAGGCGCGGGCGGCGTTCTCGGCCATCAACTTCGACGAGTCGCTGCACGTCGACGTGCGCCGCAGGGCCAAGCGCGCCGTCAAGACGATGGATGAGACGCCGCCCGTCGCGCCGTGACGCCGGGCCGCGCGCGCTCAGAGCGAGCCGGAGACGCCGAGCCCGACGGTGTCGCCCGTGACGATCGGCTTCACCGACAGGGCGACGTCGTTGCGGACGAGCTTCTTCTCCGGCGCGGCCAGGCCGCCGATGAACATCGCGGCCCCGGCGACCTGAGCCAGCCCGTCGACCATGAGGACGAAGACGCCGCCGCCCTTCGCATCGGCGGTGCCGACGGTGATGAACGGTCCGGCGAGCGGGATGTAGAGCGGGAGGTAACTCTCGCCGCTTCCGCCGCTCGCCCTGTCCGCGCTCTCCGCCACGAGCCCGACCATCGCCGAGAGGATGTAGGTGACGCCGAACGTCACGGCGCCGCCGATGACCAGGCCGCGGCGCGCCCTCTCCTCGACGCGGTAACCTTCCGGGACGGCCTGCCCTTCCTCGTAGTTCATGACCCTCGGGCCAACCGGATACGAGCCGGAAGGCGAGGCGTATCCCGGGGGCGGGGCGTATCCCGGGGGCGGGGCGTATCCCGGAGGCGGGCCGTATCCCGGAGGCGGGGCGTATCCCGGAGGCGGGTAGTAGCCGGGCTGCTGCCCATACGGGGCAGGCGCGCCGTACGGCGCGGGGGCCCCGTGGGGCGCGGGCTGCGGCTCGCGCGGCGAGGACGCAGCGGGAGGCGCCTGCGCGAAGGCGGAGGGGGCGCTGAGCAGGAGTGCGGCGAGGGGGGCTGCGCTGGCGAGGAGCGCTCGCCACGGGTGCGTCGAGGCGCCCTGTCCGGGATGGGTCGTCATGGTCAACGACGCTAACGCAGCTCCGTCGCGAAGGTCCAGACGAGCGCAGGGCGCCGGCGCGCGGCGTGTGTGCTCTCGGGCGGCGGCTATGCGCGCGTGCGCGCGGGCTCCATCGGCTGGTGCCTCCTCACGGCGCCACCGTCCATGCGCGCCTCGAGCGCCGGCGCGTGGTGGTCCTCCAGGAGCGGCGGGATCTCGCCCGTGATCAACCGCGAGGCGCGCTCGTAGGTCACGTAGGACAGGGCCCACGAGAACAGCACCAGGAAGCGGTTACGGAAGCCGATCAGGAAGAGGATATGCACGAACAGCCACGCGAGCCACGCCAGGAACCCGGAGAGCTTCAGCTTGCCGAAGTCGGCGACCGCCGCGGCGCGCCCGATCGTCGCCAGGGATCCCCGGTCGTTGTACCGGAACGGCAGCCGCGGCAGCCCCCGCAGGGTGCGCGCGATGCAGCGCGCGGCGTGGCGCCCTCCCTGGATCGCGGCGGGCGCCACGCCGGGCACGGGCGTCCCGTCCTCCTGCTTCAGCGACGCGAGGTCGCCGATGACGTAGATGTCCTCGTGACCCGGCACCGTCAGGTCCGGCGCCACCAGCACGCGCCCCGCCCGGTCGAGCGGCGCGCCGAGGGTGCGGGCGAGGGCGGACGCCGCCACGCCGGCCCCCCAGAGCACGGTCCTGGCTTCGATCCGCTTGTCGCCGATCGAGACCCCCTCCTCGTCGATGTCGGTGACGCGGCAGTTCGTCCGCACCTCCACGTTGAGCGCGGCCAGCTGCTGTCGCGCCTTCTCGCCGAGCTCCGGCACGTACGACGGCAGCACCTGCCCGGCCCCTTCCAGCAGGAGGATGCGGGCGCTGCTCGGATCGATGTGCCGGAACTCGCGCACGAGCGTGTGCCTCGCGAGCTCCGAGAGGGCGCCGGCGAGCTCGACGCCCGTCGGGCCCGCGCCCACCACCACGAACGTCATCCAGGCGCTCCGCCGCGCCGGATCCGGCTCGCGCTCGGCCGCCTCGAAGGCGAGGAGGACGCGCCGGCGAATCTCGAGCGCGTCCTCGACGGTCTTGAGCCCGGGCGCGAAGGCCGCCCACGCGTCGTTCCCGAAGTACGAATGCGACGCCCCGGCCGCGATGATCAGCTTGTCGTAGCCGAGCTCGCCGTCCTCGAAGATCACCCGCTTCTGGACGGGATCGATCGCCTTCACCTCGGCGAGGATCACGCTCGTGTTCTTCTGCTTGCGCAGCACGTGGCGGATGGGCGTGGCGATGTCGCTCGCGCTCAGGCCCGCCGTCGCGACCTGATACAGGAGGGGCTGGAACGTGTGATGGTTGTGCCGGTCGATCACGGTCACCCGTACCGGCTCGCGCCGGAGCGCCCGCGCCGCGTAGAGGCCGCCGAAGCCGGCACCGATGATGACGACGTGCTCCATGCCGTGGCCCTGGTTCCCGCACGCCACCGCAGCAAGAGCCGGAGCCGCAGATCTCCCGCTTTGACCCTGGACGTGCAGGGGTGCGCCCTCGCTCGTTCGCGGGAGGGAGGCCGCGAGACGGCCGCTCGCGATCCCCTCTCGTCTCCCTCTCGCCGGCGTCGCCGTCCGTTCGTCGGGCAGCGCCGGCGTCAGGCGCCCTAGGCGGTGCGCGGCAGGGACCGGCCGATCGCCACTGGCCCGGCTAAGCCGTTTTGCCCTGAGCGATCCACTTGTTCATGAAGACCGCGCTGACCTCCCACCCTTGCCGAAGCTCCTTTTCGGCGCTGCTCTCGAGCATGCCGCCGATGCCGAACACCTTCGCTTCGATCGTGATCTCGGCGATCCGACGCACCTTGTTGTCGCCGATGGCCTCGGCGCGCACCACGCCCTCGTTGCGCATCTTGTCGGCCAGGGTGCTTGGCGTCAGCTTGAAGGTCCACACGTTCGTCGCCTTGTTCAGCTTGCCCTCTTCGGTGTAGCGGAACCCGGAGCCGAGCAGCTTCTCGACGGGACCAGGCAAATTCATCTTCGGCTTCCCGGCCGACCTCCGGATGATCTCGGTCGCCGTCTCGACCTGCTCCGTGATCGTGAACTCGGGGAAACCGAGCTCCTTCCTGTAGAGCTCCTCGTTGAATGTCTTGTCCAGGAACAGCTTCCAGAACGTCTCGAGGTTGCAGTTGATCTCGTGTGTGAGGGTGAACTTGCCCATGGGATCGTTCCTTTGCGGTGCGCGGGGTCGATGACGTCCGGCTCCGCGTTTACCGCAGCCCGTACGTGGCGTCCATGTCTCGGCCGGGACCGCTGAACACGGGATCTGCGCTGGCGACGCGTCCGTCTGCGTTGCGCGCGCCACCGGCGCTGCGCACGCTTGCGTACGCGCGCTCCGGGCGATGCGGGCGCTGGCGGCGGGCTTCCAGCGCTTCTGCGTCCGTGCGATCATGACGCTGTGACGTGCATCCTCGTCATCGACGACGACGCCGCGATCCGAGCCATGTTTGCGCGTTCGCTCCGTACGCTGGGCGACGTCGAGGAGGCGAACGGCGGGGCGCCGGCGCTGCGCCGGCTCTCCGCGCGCAAGTTCGATCTCGTGGTGCTCGATCTGCACATGCCGCTGATCGACGGCTTCAGCGTGCTCGAGTCGCTCTCGGCCAAGGGAGCGCTGAACCGCGACACGCCCGTCTTCGTCGTGACGGCCGACGAGTCGCAGCAGGCGCGCATCCGCGCGCTGCGACGGCACGCGATCTTCCTGCTCTCGAAGCCGGTGAACCTCGCCATGCTGGTGTCGCTCGCCGAGTCGTCGCTGAAGAAAGCTGCGGCCCGCGCCACCCCGCCCCCGCCGCCCGACGAGGCGCAGCCCGAGAAGCCGAAGGAGGACTGAGCGCGACGCGCCGGCCGCGCGGCTGCGGGGGAGGCAGCCGCGCCCGGTCCGAAGGCGCTACCGCGGCGCCAGGTCGAGGGGAGGCGCAGCGGGGCGCGGCCGCGGCGGCGCCTGGCCGGGGACGGGCCCGCGCGGCAGCGTCGAGGCGGGCGGAGTCGCCGGCAGTCCGGGCTGGCTCGCAGGCCGTGGCGGAGGCCACCCGGTGACGGACGGCGTGGGCAAGGGCCCTGGGACGCGCGGCGCAGGGGTGGCCGAGGAGCCCGGGTACGGCGCCCCCGGCGCGGGCGCGGCGCCGGGGACGTATGCCGGCTGCGCGCTCGGGAGAGGGGTGGCTGCATCGGCGGGCACCGCGGCATCGGCGGGCGCTGCGGCATCGGCGGCCGCGTCGGCGGGGGCGGCCGCGTCGGCGCTCAGCTCGGCTGCGGCTGCATCGGTCGGGGCCGCGGCGTCCGCGACGGCGTCGCTCGCGACCGTCGACGCCGTCGCTGCCGCGTCCGGCTTCGCCGCGGCATCGGCGCCGGCATCGGGCGCTTGTACCGTCGGTGCGGACGCGCTGGGGTTGGCGGAAGGCACCACCACACCGCCGAGCCGTATGCGGCCGGAGCGCGCGAGCAGCAGGAACGCAACGGCCGCGACCACGCCGAAGACGATGAGCGCGAGCAACGCCACGCGGACGAAGGACCCCTTCGCGGGAGGGGACGCGCGGCGCTCGGGCGCGGACGCGACAGCGCTCGTGGGGCCGCCCGCGTGCGCCGCCGGACCGACGTAAGCCGCCGGCCCCGGGGGCACCGGCGGCCCCACGTGCAGCGGCGGCGGGAGCAGCGGCAGCGGCGAAAGCCCCGCCGGGAAATCGAGCGGCGAGCCTGCGCCGTCCGGGTTCGACTTGCGGGTCGCATCCGGGGTCGATTTGCGCGTCGCGTCCGGATTCGACTTGCGCATCGGATCGGCGTTCGCGCGGCGCGGGCTCGTCGGCGCCGGCAGGCGCGAGCTCGCCGGCCCCGACATGCGCGAGCTCGCCGGTCCCGACATGCGCGAGCTGGCCGGTCCCGACATGCGCGAGCTCGCCGGCCCCGACATGCGCGAGCTCGCGGGGCCTGCCGGGGACGAGGGCGGCGCTGCGTCGGCCACGCCCCCGCCCTCCGTCGACTCCGGGCCGTCCTGCAGGATCGGCAGCATGGAGATGCGCCGCAGCATCACCTCGGTCGCGTCCTCGGGGCGCGAGGCCTGCGGCTTCTGAGGGTGGGCGCGCTCGGCGAGGATCCGGTCGAGCTCGTCGAGCGCCTGATCGATCCGCTCCTTGCGCGCCTCGGCGACCCCGGGGAGCAGATCGCGCACGAGCTGGCCGACCTGTTTGTCGGTGTAGCTCTCGCGGACCGCGGCGCTCACCTGCTCGAGATCGCGGCGCAGCTCCGCGGCCGTCTGGTACCGCTCGTTCGGGTTCTTGGCGAGCGCGCGCATGATGATGCGGTCGAGCTCCGGGTGGACCTCGGGCATGATCTCGCGCGGCGGCTGCGGGTTGCGGTTGGCGATCTGCTGCATCGCCTCCAGCGGGCCCTTGCCCCGGAACGGCGTGTGACCCGTCACCAGCAGGTAGAGCAGCACGCCCATCGAGAAGAGATCGCTGCGGCGGTCGAGCGTCCCGCCCATGACCTGCTCGGGCGAGAAATACCCCGTCTTGCCCTTGATCGCGCCGACGCGGCTGGTCTGCGCGCGCGCCCGCGTCTTCGCGACGCCGAAGTCGACGACCTTGACCATGCCGTCGAACGTCACCATCACGTTCTCCGGCGTGACGTCGCGGTGGATCAGGTTGAGGAGCTCGCCCGTGTCGTCGCGGACCTCGTGCGCCGCGTGCAGCCCGGCGCACGCGTCGATCATCACGTGGAGCACCCAGCCGAGCGGCAAGAGCGCGCGCTTCGCCTTCTGGTTCGAGAAGATCTTCGCGATCGGGGCGCCGTCGATCCACTCCATCGCGAGGTACGGCCGATCGCGGACCTCGCCGTACGCGAGGATGTGCACGACGTTCGGGTGGAGGATCCGCGACGCGGTGCACGCCTCGTCGAGGAACATCGCCCGCGCGTCGTCATCCCCGCGCATCGCGTCCGACAGCAGCTTGACGGCGACGATCTGGACGGAGCCGTTGGGCCGCCTGAGCCGCGCAGCCCACACGGCGGCCATGCCGCCCACGGCTGCAGGGAACAGCAGCTCGTAGGGGCCGATCGTATCGCCCGGCTGGAAGTTCCCCGGGTCGTCGTCGTTCCAATCACTCCACGGATCTTTGGCCACGCGCTCCCCCACCATGTCGGAAGACGTGCAGCGCGACAAGACCTGGCGCTCGGCCCCGTCTTCCCGCTCCCCTGCGCGGCGCCGCCGGTGTCAGGCCCGGCGACGCTCGCCTACCATGCGCTCGAGCCGCCCGAGCGCCCGGACGAGGACGTCCTCGCTCGGGCCGAAAGAAAAACGGACGTGGTGGCGGAACCGCGACGGCCGCCCCGCCCGGCGCTTGCCGGGGTTGACGTCGAAGAACTCGCCCGGCACGACGATGATCCGCTCCCCGAGGGCCGCCCGGAAGAAGCCGTAGCCGTCGGAGAGCCCCGGGGGCAGATCCGCGACCGAGCCCCAGACGTAGAACGTGCCCTCGGGCTCCGCGTCGACCGTGACGCCGATCCTGCGCAGCCCCTCGAGCATGATCTCCCGCTTGTGCGAGAACGTCCGGTGGATGGCCGTCGTCTCGGCGCGGGTGTGCTCGATGGTAAGCAGCTCTGCCGCGGCGCGCTGCATCGGCTTGGAGCCGCCGCCGTCGAGGAAGCTGCCGGCGCTCGCCACCGCCTCGATGACCTCGCGCGGCCCCAGCGTCCAGGTGACGCGCCAGCCGGGGTAGCGCCAGTTCTTGGTCAGGCCGTCGAAGATCACGACCGGATCGCGGTCGACCTCCTCGACATAGCGCGCGGCGCTCTCCATCGGGGCGACGTCGCCCATCCCGTAGATGTAGTGCGAGTAGAACTCGTCGAGCAGGAGCGCGCAATCGAGCTCCTTCGCGGTGCGGACCCAGGCGGCGAGCTCTTCGCCGCGCACGTGCTTCCCGGTCGGGTTGCAGGGGTTCGAGGCGAGGATCGCGCTCAGGCCGCGGCCCAGGATCTCGCGGCGCAGGTCGCCGACGGAGAACGAGTAGCCGCGTTCGCCCTCCAGCAGGATCGGGATCGGCGAGAACAGCCGGAAGACGTCGAGCAGCTCCTCGTAGGCCGTGTAATCGGGGAGGAAGTGGCCGAGGTTGATCTGCCCGAGCGCCGCCGCGGCGCGGGTGAGGGCGATGCGACCCCCGCCCGACACCGCCACGTTCTCGGCCGTGTAGCGCGACGGCATGCCCCGCCGGTACGCGCGGTTGTAGAGCGACGCGATCGCCTCGCGCAGCTCCCAGAGGCCGGCCACGGGCGCGTATTCCTGGTCGTCTCCGGAGATCGGCACCGACGCGCAGCGCGCGGGCGAGCCCGGGAGCGGGCCCGTCTCCGGCTGGCCCTGCCCGAGGTTGCACCAGCCGTCCGTCCCCTCGTCGGCGCCCGCCTTGAACCCGAGGCGCGCGGCCTCGGTCGTCACGTAGATGACGCCCGTCCGCGGGACCTTCCGGAAAGCGTGGACCGCCCGGTCGTCGCCGCGCGGCGGGGCCGGCGTGTTCCCCCGGTCGGCCGCCGCCCCAGGATCGCTGGGCCGGGCCTCGTCTCCCTGGAGGTCGCTTCGCTCGTCGGGATGCTCTCGCTCTGCTTCTGTCATCGTTTGTTTCCAGGCAACTCTGGGCATGGGAGGCGCTGCCGTGGCGACCCAGCAGGAGGCGAGCGCCTCAGGCCTGCTGGGCCGTCGGCTTTCCGCCGTCCTCGCTCGCCGGCTCGGGCTGCCGCGCCCACGGCATCGTCTTACCCGAGAAGATCCAGAGCAGGTAATAGCAGAAGGCGAGTGAGACAGCGGTGAGCGCCGTGTACTTGTCGTCGTTGTAGTTGAACGTGATCCAGATGAACTGGCTGAGCGCCGCCAGGCCGAACAGGGGGACCTCGATCTGGCGTTTCACCCGGGTGAGCGGCGCGCTCAAGATCATGAATGAATAGTAATAACAGGTCAGCTGCGAGAGCAGGATGACGAAGATCTGGGCGAGGCACTGGGCCACCCACAGCGAGCGGACCCGCCGGCACACGTAGATGAAGCCCGCCAGGCTCGCGGCGATGATCCCATAGGCGATCCAGCGGTATTTCGCGTAGCGCTCGTTGCGCATCCGCTTCCAGACCTCGAACGGATCGACGAGCTTCGTGTCCTTCGTGTACTTCATGCGGCCGGACTCGACGCCCGTACCGGGCTGGTGGCCGACGAGCACGCGGAGGCCCATGTGGTTCGTCAGCGGCGTCTGGTCGTGCACCTTGAGCGTGTGCTCGTAGAACTGCCGGTACGAGTCCGTGCCCGAGACCTTCATGCTCACCGGAACGAGCACGGCGGCCGCGAGGACGCCGCCGATCAGCACCTGCACGTGCGATCTCGCCATGCGCTTGTGGCGGACGAGGTGAATCCCGGCGACGGTGAGCCAGCCGATCACGGGCAGGCCCGGGAAGATGCGCAGGAGGCCCGCGTAGACCATGCTCGCGCCCGCGAGCTTGAAGTAGCGCTTCCGGATGAGGCAGGCCGAGAGGACCAGGTAGAAGAGCCAGTCCTGCCGGAGGAACGCGCCGCCCGTCCAGTAGAACGGCGCCGACGACTGGCAGCCCCAGAAGATCGCCGCGACGGCGAAGACCCGCCACCCGAAGGCCCAGTAGAGGGCAGCGAACATCCCGAGCAGATAGAAAATATCGAAGCTGGCGAGGAACTGGAGGTAGCGGGTGCTGGCCGGCTGGAGGTCCGCCCAGAACTTACCCATGATCGTCCAGACCGGCGGCGGGTTGTAGCCGTGGTCCTTCTGCATGTCCTCCCAGTAGCCCTTGTCCGAGGCTGTCCGGAAGAACTGCACGTCGGCCTTGAACGCGTCCCAGCGCTCCGGTGAGAAGTGCGTCTTGCAGATCTCGGGCGTGCTGAGCACCTCGCTCGCCGGCATGAGGAGGTTGTCGCCACCGAGGTTCCGGATCTTCTTGTCCGGGTGGCGCACCTCCTTCGCCATGTCCAGCTTGACCTGCCGCCCGGTGTCCTCGTTCGTGTACGTGACGAGCCCCAGCTCGTCCTGCGCGATCAGCGCGCATTTGTAGAGGCCGTCGTACCCCATCTCCGGGAAGTACTTGGCCCCCATGTAATAGTGGAACTGATCCCAGCGGTGGTAATACTTGGGATAGCCGAAGCGGAAGCCGTTGAAGTACGCGATGATGGCGGCGACACCGAGCGCCACGCCTGCGAACCGCTTCCAGCGCTCCGCGATCGGCCGGCGCATCCCCTCGCGGTGCGTCTCGTAGAAGACGCAGAGCGCGGCGCCCATCGCGATCGCCACCTTCGCCATGTCCACGGCGCGGGCGTGCTCGTCGATGTACCGGTCCAGACCATAGAAGAAGAGCGCGACGCCCGCGGCGACCGTGCTGTACCGCGCGAGCACGCGGAGCCGCGACGGGGCGAACCAGTTGAGCGCGAACGCGACGCCGAAGTAGGCGCAGAGCGCGATGACGATCTCGATGACTTGTTGTGACGTGAGCTTCATTGCCTGCGGTTCGGATCGGGATCGAGGTGACGCGGGACGCGCCGGCGGGCCTCTTCGCCGGCCTTCCGCGGCAGCGCGCCCGGCGTCGGGCGCTGCTGCCGCCGCCCCGACCCGCCGCTGCGGGCTGGACTGGAGCCCGTCGGCCGGGGCGACGCCGTAGGTGCAGGGCGCACCCCGTCCCGGACGGGCTCCACGGGGGAGGCGGGGGCCACCTTAGCCGAAATCCCAGGAGTGTGGCGCTCTCGTTGTGGTCGCCATGGGCATCGGCGAGCGTACCCAGGTGGCGTGCGTGGGACCGGTGTGACCGGGGCGGAGCCGTGTCGGCTCGACGTGCTGCGCAATTGAGCGGGCTTCCTCCGCCGAGCAGAGCTCGTGTATCGTCTCCCTTCGTGTCGAACGATAGTTTCTCTTCCGCTTCTTCGGGGGGCTCGGAGCGAGAGGGGGCCCGTGGCCCCTACGGTTTTCTCGTGCGGGTCGACGGCGCGCCGCCGCTCTGGTGCCGCGAGGTGCGGGGCTTCCACCGCGCCGCCGTCGCCGCGGCCGATCCTGACGCGCTGCCTCCCGCGCAGCTCGTGCTCGTCGGCCTCGACGAGGCGGCGCGCGCGTGGCTCGCGTCGTGGGCCGAGGACAGCGAGCGCGTGCGGCGCACGCTGACGATCCGCCGGCTGCTCGACGACCGGGAAGCCACCGCGGTCGTGACGCTGGCGTCGTACGGCTATGGAGTCAACACCGCGCTCGCGGTGGAGTCGGTCGTGGTGCCCGGGGGCGACGGCCCGGCGGCGATCCTGCGCAGCGGGGTCCACACGAAGGAAGAGATCGACGCGATGCTCGCGGTCCTCGCCACGGCGCTGCCGGAGGGCGAGGAGGCGAGCTGGTTCGCACACGTCTGACGCGCGCGGGGCCCGGTCACGGCGCGCCGATCCGCCGCGCGACGTCCCTGCCGTTGTTCCACCGGACCTGTTCCGACGGCTGCGCGTTTGCGTCCGGCACGTCGTCTCGCCGGAGCGCGCTGCGCCTCGTCCTGCCGAGACGCGCCTTTCACCTCGCCCTGCCTGGCTGGTCCTCCGGTGACGCCTGCCCGGCCGCGCGCGGTGTGCGGTGTGCCTTGTCGACCGACGCCTGCCCGGCTGCGCCGCGAGACGCGGTGGGAGCGGTGGGACGATGCGGACCGTGGGTGGACATGGATGGAATGGAAGAGAATCGCTTTCGATGTTTCGGTGCGTGAGCCCCTTGCTCGCCTGAACAGCGGTGATACGCTGGTCCTCGGCCTCGGACGGAGCATCAGCTCCAGGATGGTCCTGCCGTGGAGCACCACGGTGCCGGGGTCGACACCAGATCGGCGGGCTCTCCGCTGATCCGCAATCGAACACCCTTGCCATGCCGGACGATCTCTTTCGATCCGGCGCGGGGTGCCGGCAAGCCGGAGGAGGGATGGACACCATGCACAGTACCAGTGGCTCTTCTATACCGGAGGCTGGGAACGGCTGACCCTCGTGGAGCGTGGACGCAGGGTCATCGGGGCCTTGCAAACGCTTCCGCGCTCGGCCAGGTCCGGCGCTCGTTAACCTGTTGACTGCCATAGCGACCTCCGCGAGGCCGGCAGAGAGGGAATCGAGGAAGACTCAGGTCTTTCGGCAACGATTCTCACCGGTGCTCCGGGGCTGAACGCTCGTCGCGATGGGACAGGGGGGCGCCGCACAGGCGGGATCAAGCGGGGTCCAGAAGGCCTCCGGTAGAGGCCCACGGGACGGGTCGGGTGCGAGCAAAGCACCCGACCCGTTTTTATTTCCATTGCCTGGGAGCGCTTTTTTGTCCTGCGCCGTGCCCGTCTGGTACGCGGGCTCGATGCGGATGCTGCTGCTCGCGCTGCTGCCGGCGTTGCCCCTGCTTCCAGCGTGCGCCGACGCCTTCGGGGATCGAGAGGCGCCGGAGCTGGGAGCCGCGCTCGGCGCGTTCCACGTGGTCGGGACGCAGACGGCGAACACGTGCGGGGAGGGGGCGCTCGGCGCGAAGCGCCTGTGGGAGTTCGACGTCGAGCTCGCGCGCGGCGACGGCGCCCTGTACTGGAACAACGGCGCCAGCGTGATCGCAGGCGTCATCGACGACGACGAGGTGAGCTTCTCGATCGACGGGCGCGTGGTGGTGGACATGCGCGCCGGCGACGCGCCGCCGGGGCCGCCGTGCTCCGTCGAGCGCCGCGACCGGGCGCTCGGGCAGCTCGGCGGCAGAGGGGATGACGTCGCGGGGTTCAAGGCGACGATGTCCTTCGAGTTCGTGCCCACCGCGGGGTCTCGGTGCGAGGACCTCGTCGCCGGAGAGCTCAGCGTCGCGCCGGTGGTCGCGGCGCTGCCGTGCGGCATGGCCTACGATCTCAAGGCCAAGCGGAGCGCGCTCCCGCCCGAGTGAGCGTCGGGTGGGCGTGGACCTCCGGGCGCGCGCCGCGGTAGGGTGCCACGATCGTGAAGCACGTCATCCATTCTCTGGGCGGGCGCGGCGGGCGGCGCACCGTCCTGGTCCACGGCGGCGCGGGCAACGTCGCTCCGGAGCGGCGGCCGCTGCATGCGGCGGGGTGCCTCCGCGCTGCGCGCGAGGGGGCGCGTGTGCTCTCCGAGGGAGGGAGCGCGCTCGACGCGGTCGAACGCGCGGTGCGCGTCCTCGAGGACGATCCGCTCTTCAACGCGGGCACGGGCGCGTGCCTCAACGAGGAGGGCCACGTCGAGCTCGACGCGTCGATCATGGAGGGCCGCGGGCTCAGGGCCGGCGCGGTCTGCGCGCTCTCGGAGTTCGCCGAGCCGATCGCGATCGCGCGCGCTGCGCTGGAGGACGGCCGGCACGTGCTGTACGCGGCGCACGGCGCCGCGCGGTTCGCGCGGATGAAGGGGTTCACGCCCGTGGGCGAGGCGGCGCTCATCACGGAGGCGGCCCGGGAGGCGCTCGCGGCGGCCCAGCAAGGCATCCGCGCGACCTCCTGGGCGGGCAACACGGTCGGCGCGGTGGCGCTCGACGAGGGCGGGCTCACCGCCGCGGCGACGAGCACGGGCGGCACGGTCAACAAGCGGGTGGGGCGGGTGGGGGACTCGCCCCTCATCGGGGCAGGGACGTACGCGGACGACGAGGCCGGGGCCGTGTCGACGACGGGCCACGGCGAGGGGATGATCCGGCTCGCCGTTGCGCACTCGGCCGTGGAGCGGATGCGCGCGGGCGTCGGCGCGGTCGACGCGGCGAGCGGGATCATCGCGCACCTGGCGGAGCGCCTCGACATCACCGGGGGCGTCATTGCGCTCGATCGGGCTGGGCGGTTCGGGCTGGCGCGATCGACCGCGACCATGTCGTGGGCGGCGGTCGGCGATTGGGGCGAGGAAAGCGGTGTGTGAATTCGCTCTACAGAGAGCCCAGATTATTCCATGGTTACTGTTCATTGCGTGACGCCCCTGGCGCTCTCGCGTGTGCGGTCGTGAGCATCACTGTCCGTCCGCGTTCGTCCTGAGCTGGGGTGTTCGCAACCAAGCCGCGGCGCTGTTGCGCGCGTCGGATCATGGCGTGTCATGCACGGCGAGGCGGCCTGAACGGTGCCCGATCCACGGGGACGACGGCATGCTGTATTTCATGGCGCTGCTGCACGCGAGCGGCGAGTTCAATGCGTACGCGCCGCAGTGAGGCGCGGTGGCGCGGCGGCGGCGGCGGCGGCGGCGGCGGCGCGAAGATTCGTGTGATCCGGGCTCCGTCGAGCGACGCGATGAGCCCGTGGCGCACGAATCTGCGCCCCGCTATAGTCCGCCGCCCCCATGATCCCTGCTGGTCCTCTGCCCATCACCCCGCTGTCCTCGCCGCCGGATCGGATCTGGCGGGTCCCTGGCTCGAAGAGCATCACGAACCGCGCGCTCGTCCTGGCTGCGCTCGCCGACGGCGAGAGCACGCTGGAAGGGGTGCTCCACAGCGACGACACGCGGCACATGCGGTCTGCGCTGGAAGCGCTGGGGATCGGGATCGAGGACGCCGGGCCGCACACGCTGGTGGTGAAGGGGGGGCGGGGCCGGCTGCGCGCGCCGGGGCGCGAGCTGTTCGTCGGGAACAGCGGCACAACGGTGCGGTTCCTGGCGGCGCTCGCGTGCCTCGTGCCGGGCGAGGTGGTGCTGGTCGGCGACGAGCACATGGCCAAGCGGCCGATCGCCGATCTGGTCGACGGCCTGAGGCAGCTCGGGGCGGACGTGGAGTGCGCGACCGGGTGCCCGCCGCTCCGGATCCGGGGCGGCCGGCTGAAGGGTGGCACGCTGACGATGCGCGGCGATCGCTCCAGCCAGTACTTCTCGGCGGTGATGATGGCGGGCCCCTTCGCCGACGCCGCCATCGATCTGCGTGTGGCCGGTGAGCTGGTCAGTCGCCCCTACGTCGAGATCACGCGGCGCATGGTCGCGGATTTCGGCGGTCGCATCGACGAGGCCGCGGGCGGGTTCACGGTCCATCCCGCCGCGGGGTACCGCCCGCGGGCGTACCCGATCGAGCCGGACGCGTCGTCCGCGAGCTATCCGTTCGCGCTCGCCGCGGCCGCGGGCGGCGCCATCACCGTGCCCGGGCTCGCCGAGGGCGCGTTGCAGGGAGACTACCGGTTCGTCGAGCTCCTGGAGCAGGCGGGCGCGCGCGTGAGCCGGCAGGCCGATGCCACCACCGTGCGCAGCGACGGGCGCCTGCGCGGCATCGACGTCGACATGCACCACATCTCGGACACCGTGATGACGCTGGCCGCGATCGCCCCGCTCCTCGAGGGGCCGACGACGATCCGGAACGTGGCGAACATCCGGATCAAGGAGACGGACCGCCTCGCCGCCACGGTCGCGGAGCTCCGCCGCCTGGGCCAGGAGGTGACCCACGGTGACGACTGGCTCCGTATCGAGCCTCGGCCGCTGACGCCCGCGCTCGTGCGCAGCTACAGCGACCACCGCATGGCGATGAGCTTCGCGATCCTGGGGCTCTGCCGGCCAGGGATCACCATCGAGGATCCGGCCTGCGTCGCGAAGACGTACCCGACGTTCTGGGAGGACGTCGATGCGTGCTCCCGCGCAGAAGGCGCGGCGCCCGCCGTGTGATCCCTGCCCGCGCCGCCGGTCGGGCGCTCAAGAGACGGCGAGCACGGCCTCCACCTCGATCTTCAGATCAGCCACGTCCCGCGGCACCTCGGAGGGCGCGCGCTCGACCAGCTGCGCGAGATCCATAACACACGCGCGCCGGGCCCCCTGTCAGAGGCGGGGCCGCGCGTTCTCGTCGAGCCAGTCGAGCGCCTCGTCCATCACCCGCTCGGCGTCCGGCAGCGCTCCGTGGTGCGCGCCGGGCATCTCCCGGTAGACCGCCGGTATCTTCGCGGCGAGGAGCCCGCTCGCGCCGTCTTTCATGCGGTACGTGGCGTCGAGCTCGCCGCTGATCATCACCGCGCCCCGGATGTCCCGGAGGCGCGCGGCCGAGGGCGTCGTGGGCGCGCCGAGCAGCACCAGCCGCGAGTACCGCTCCGGCCACCGCTCCGCGAGCCGCTCCGCGAGATAGGCACCCTGCGAGTAGCCGATGACCACGAGGTCTTCCGCCTCGCCGCCGCACGCCGCCAGCGCGTTCCGGATGCGGCCGTCCTGCTCCTCGGCGTCGGGCGAGTACTTGCTGAACACCCGGTCGGCGCCGCAAGGCACGTCGCCCTGGAGCCCGAGCACACCGCCGTGCTCCCGCGCCGTCCTCGTGAAGGCCTGCACGTAGCCCAGCCCGTGCCCGCACATGCCGTGAAGGAACACCATCCGTGGACACGCGCCGAGCGGCCCGGTGACGACGAACGCCGGCAAGTCGCCTGGCACGGGCACCTCGGTCGCCGTGAGCGGCGGCTCGACGGGCTGCCGCTCGACCCTCGCGGGCTGCACCGGGCGCTCCTCCGCGAGGGCTCGGTCCTCCTTGCTACACCCCGTCGTGAGCATGGCGACGCCGAGGGCGGCCAGAGCCAGAACGGAGAACTTCATACGACTGGCTTGGTGCCAGGACCGGCCGACGGCAAGCGGGGCGCCGCGCAGAGAGCAGGGCGAGCTGTGCGGAGATCACGGCTCGTAAAACAGAGGGTGAGCGGGCTCATCTGTTCATTGCCCTCTCTGCCTCTTCCGCGCTTGCCACGACGGCGACGAGGAGGCGCCTCGGAGAGAGGGGCAGATCGGCATGGGCTGCCAGAAGGCGCTCTCGCTGGCGATGTCAGCCGGGCTGTTGCTCGTGACGGCGTACATCGGTCGCCAGCGCGCGCCGCGCGGCGGATGCGCGGGCCAGCTGGATCAGCGGCCCCCCTGGTGGCCGATCAGGAGATGACCCAGGTCCACCGCGATCATGACGACGGTCGCGGCGACGAGCACGGCGAAGAGGAGGCGGAGGATCCGGTTCGGGAGGACGTTGGTGGTGAGCGCGCCGAGCTGGGAGCCGACGGAGGAGCGGACGAGCAGGGCCAGGGCGAGGCGGAGCGAGACGAAGCCATGGAGCGCTTGCTCGAACGTGCCCACGGCGACGGTCACGAAGAGGAGCAGCACGCCCGTGCCTGCGGCGTTGCGCACCGAGAGCCCGAAGCCGTAGAGCAGGATCGGCATGAAGAGGACGCCGCCGCCGATGCCCATGAGCCCCGAGGCCGCGCCCAGCACGACGAGCAGGCGCGTCCCGGCGTCCACGCCGATCAGGCTGCCGCCGAGCATCACGAGATCGATGCGAGGCTCGCCGCGCCCGAGGTGGCGGTACTTCAGGAAGGACGCGATCGAGGTGCCGCACTTCTGGCAGAGCGCCGAGCCGACCGCGACCGGCGCGGGCACGCCCACGATCGCGATCAGCACCGGCGTGAGCAGGAAGCCGCCGCCCACGCCGAACATCCCCGCGATGTAGCCGATGAAGAGCCCGAGCAGCGCCAGCATCACCAGCGAGACGGGGTGTCCCACGCCAGCATGAAGGCTGATCTCGAGCATGGCGCCCCGCTCAGATATGGTACTCGAGCCCGTTGTCCTGGCGGAGGTGCGGTGCAGGGCGGTAACTCTCCGACGCCCCGAGAAATCGTGTGGCCCGTGCGATTCATGTGACGGGCTTTGCCCCTCACGGCCGGGAGGCGAGCCGCCGACCGGACGATGAGGGACCGCGCGAGGTATGCATGAGACGACCTGTTTCTTGAGAGGGGTCCGCTCACCCGGCGAGCAGCGCGGTTTTGTTCTTTGGGGTGGATAGTTTGTCCGTTATAACGGATGCGTCCGGCTGGCGCGCCTTCACGGATCGTCGCGCTGTGCGAGCGCGGCGCCGAGGCGCGCAGGGAACAGCCTGGCATCGCGGCAGGGGAGGCTGCAGTAGCCGGGGCCCAGCGGTCGATGCGCGCGAGGTGCCACGGAGGTGCGCCCGGAGCAGCACCTTGGCAGCAGCCCCTGGTGCCTCTCCAGCAATCAGGGAGCCGCCCACCGGATCGGTGCCGGGAAACAGGCCATGGCATGTCGGCTGCCATTGCAGTGGAAGGGGGCGGACAAGGCAGCTGGCCTGAACAAGGGAGCCTTCCCAACATGAGCGAGGAACTGGAGCCTGAGGGCGAGGTCGGACGCGTCCTCGACGGGAGCGACACGCTGGCGCTGGAGGCCGACGTCCTGGTGCTGGGCGGCGGGCCCGCCGGGACCTGGGCCGCGCTCGCCGCGGCGGCGAAGGGCGCGCGCGTCGTGCTCGCGGGCGTCCGCATCCTCGATCACAGCCCCGCGCTCGAGCTCCTCGTCGACGGGAGCGGCGTGGTCGCCGGGGCGTCCGGCATCTGCCGGCAGCGCGCGCACAGGTGGGTGGTGAGGGCCGGGGCCGTGGTCATCGCCACCGGCGGCTGCGCCTTTGCAGGCGCCATGATCGAGCTCGTCAGCGATGCCCGGTGCATCGGGTGCGATCTCTGCGTCGAGGTCTGCCCCACCGACGTGTTCGACCGTGTGCCGGGCGGCGCGCCGGTCATCGCCCGGCAGGGCGACTGCCAGACGTGCTTCATGTGCGAGGCCTACTGCCCGGTGGACGCGCTCTATGTGGCCCCGGAGGCGGAGCGGCCGGTCGCCGTGGACGAGGGACGGCTCGAGGCGTCCGGGCTGCTCGGGAGCTACCGGGCCGCGGTGGGGTGGGGCACCCGGCGCAAGCCGGGCGCCGCCGCGGACGAGACGTTCCGCGTCCTCACGGTCGCTCGCCAGACCTAGAGGCGCCGCGAGCGCCTCCGCGTGCCTTCACGGCAGCAGCCCCCCATCCCCATCCCCGCCACAACGGGTCTCGCGGTGAGCCGTTCGAGCGCGAGCACCTGCTGTCCTGAAGGAGCTCGGGCCAGTCGAGCCCGCTGTCCTCAGGTGCGTGGCGGTAAATTTTCGATGCCCGAGAAATCGTGCGTCCCGTGCAATTCTGGTGACTGACTTCGTCCTGCTCTCACAACCTGGGTGAGAAACGAGGCCACCATTCCGCTCACGGCCGGGAGGCGAGGCGCCGACCGGACGATGAGGGGCCACACGAGGTATGCATGAGACGACCTATTTTCTTGATTTGCTTTTCGCTCGCTGCCGCTCACCTGGCATGCGGATCGAGCGGTGACACCGGAACCGGCTCGGACGGGGCCGGCGGAGAGGGCGCCGGGACGGGCGCTGGCGCGACCGGAGCGGCGTCCAGCGGCAGCGGCAGCGGCGCGGGCACCAGCGCTGCGTCCGGCAGCGGCGGCGCGGGGACCAGCGCAGCGTCCGGCAGCGGCACCGCAGGGACCAGCGCCGCGACCGGCAGCGGCGGCGCGGGCACGGGCGCGGGCGAGCCGACGGGGTTCGCGCAGATGGAAGACCTCGACCGCGGTGTCGTGGCCGTGCCCACGGAAGGCGGCACGTACGTGGGCTTTCGCCTGTTCGGCTACGACCCCGACGACATCGCGTTCAACGTCTACCGCGACGGCGCCAAGGTCAACGCCGCGCCGCTCGCGGACTCCACGAACCTCGTGGACCGCGACGGCTCTCCGAGCTCGGTCTACACAGTGCGCCCCGTCATCGGCGGCGTCGAGCAGGGCGAGTCGGAGTCCGCGACCGTGTGGAAGGATGGAGCCCTGTCCATCCCGACGACACCGCCGCCCGCAGGGGACGGCACCACGTACTCGAGCGGCGATGGCAGCGTGGGAGACGTGGACGGCGACGGGCGTTACGAGATCATCCTCAAGTGGGACCCGTCGAACCTCCAGGACAACTCGAAGGCCGGCCGCACCGGCAAGACCTACCTCGACGCGTACTCGCTCGACGGCAAGCGGCTCTGGCGCATCGATCTCGGCGTGAACATCCGGGCCGGAGCGCACTACTCGCCGTTCCTCGTGTACGATCTCGACGGCGACGGGAAGGCGGAGGTGGCCGTCAAGACGGCGCCGGGGACGCGCGATGGGAGGGGCGAGTACCTGAGCAAGGGGCCCGCGGCCGGCGACGACGATTCCAAGGATTACCGCAACAACGACGGCTATATCCTCACCGGCCCGGAGTACCTCACCGTGTTCGCCGGCGACACCGGCGCGGAGCTCGCCACGACCGAGTTCAAGGTCGGCCGCGGCGACGTGTGCAGCTGGGGCAACAACGAGTGTTACGGCAACCGCGTCGACCGCTTCGTCGGCACCGTCGCGTTCCTCGACGACACGGGGCGCCCGAGCGTGGTGTTCGGGCGCGGCTATTACGCGCGCACGACGCTCTCGGCCTGGAACTACCGCGACGGCGCGCTCTCGAACCTCTGGACGTTCGACTCCAGCTCGAGCCGCGCCAACGAGGCGTTCGGCGGCAAGGGCTGCCACTCCATCAGCGTCGCGAACGTGGACGACGACCCGCAGCAGGAGATCATCAACGGGGGCGCCACGTTCGACAACGACGGCAAGGGCCTCTGCGCGGTGGACTACTATGCTCACGGCGACGCGCTGCACGTCACGGATCACATCCCGTCGCGCCCTGGCCTCGAGGTGTTCCAGCCGTACGAGGGCGGCGAGTCGCCCGCCTACGCCATGCGCGACGCCCGGACGTGCGAGGTCCTGTGGAAGGGGCCAGGCAACGGCGGCGAGGAGGGCCCTGGCCGGGGCGTGGCGGCGGACGTCGACCCGCGCAGCCCCGGCAGCGAGGCGTGGGTCAACAACAGCGAGCTGCTGCGCGGCTCGGACGGCGGTCGCGTCGGGAGCCGCCCTGCGTCGAGCAACTTCCTCATCTGGTGGGACGCCGACCTGAGCCGGGAGCTCCTCGACAGCAACGGCATCCGCCAGGCCGACGGCCAAGGGGGGAACTTCACGGCCACGGGGTGTACCTCGAACAACGGCACGAAGAGCACGCCGACGCTCAGCGCCGACATCCTGGGCGACTGGCGTGAAGAGGTGATCTTCCGCTGCGGCGATTCCATCCGCATCTTCACGACGGACCAGGTCGCGACGAACCGGATCTACACACTGATGCACGATCCGCAGTACCGCGTTGCCATCTCGTGGCAAAACGGCGCCTACAACCAGCCGCCTCACCCGAGCTTCCATATCGGGGAGGGGATGGCCGCGGCGCCGAAGCCGGATATCCACGTCCGCTGAGACACCGGCGCTGACAAGTCGCCTCGCTCGACTCGACATCTGAAGCCGACGGCCTGGCTACCGAGTCACCACGCGTCGAAAGGGCCGCCCTCACTGCACAGACTGCCTGTGAGCGTTCACAAGGTTTATAAATACACGAGCACAGTACATTCGTTAACACCGTTGACGAAGTTCGCGTGACGCTGGTACAGTGGTGTTACCTGCTCGCGGTGAGGCGGGTTGCGCCTGACGGACTGAGCCTAACGGCCTGAGCGCCTGAGAGAGCGACATGCGATTTATCGACCTGCACCAGGGTTCTGCGACCGACCTCCGTACATCCCGGCGGGGCCTGGCGACGCTCGCCGCGCTGGCGGCGTTGTTGCTCGGCGCGTGCGCCGGTGACGATGGCAACTCGTTGAGCGGCGCGTCGGAGGGCGGCGCGGGAGGACCCGACGCGACGGGCGGGACGGGCGGCGCGGGCTCGCAATCGAGCGTGAACTCAGGTTCGGGCGCCGGCACGGGGGCGGGCTCGCAAGCGAGCACGGGCGCGGATTCGGGCTCAGGCTCGGGCTCGGGCACCGGAGGCGCCGGTGTCGGCGGCGGTCCGGACGACCATCCTGCGTACGACCACTGCGTGAGCGGGTACATGCCCCATCCGAGCGACTCGGATCCCACCATGAAGGATGGCCCGGCGGAGTTCTTCCCGCCCGGCAACAACAGTCCGGACATCGTCGATACGACGGTGCAGCCCCAGGTCCTGGACTGGATGTATGAAAACAAGTGGCAGGACGCTCACGTCGAGTGGCACGCGATCCGCGCCTGCAACTTCGGGGGCGCCGGAAGCAAGGTGGGCATCTGCAACTTCAAGCAGCTGGTCCCGAAGGATCAGAACTGTCAGAGCGCCGGCGACGGCTATCAGTTCCTTGTGTTTCACCGCCACATGATCCAGGCGTTGCAGCAGCTCTGGCCCAACCATAAAGAGCAGTTCACGGGCTTCACCAAGTTCCCGACCAAGGCGGAGGATGTGCCGTCCCAGTGGCGCTCCGCGTGGAAGAACTGGGACGCGGCCGCCCTCGAAGCCGGGAAAATCGGCGATGAGATCGACAAGCCCGAGAACCTCGCGCGGTTCAAGGACGAAGGCGAGCTCGGCTTCTGGCTTCAGTGCAACGTGGGGCAGAAGCTGGCGGGCGCGACCAACATGCCGTGGGTGGGGCTCCACTTCGTTCTGCACGCCAAGTGGGCGCGGCCGGGCAACACGACGCACGGTGTGAACAACACCAGCGCGAACATCGACAACTACATGTTCTGGAAGCTCCACGGCTGGATCGACAACGTGTGGGAGAAGTACCGGCGCGCCAAGGGGTTGTTGCCGACGGATCAGAAGCTGAAGGACGATCTCGTCGCGCAGTGCCGCGAGATGGATACCGAGATCAAGATCATCAAGGAGAACCTGGACCCCGAGGATGTCAGGGATCCCAATGCGCCTTTGCCGGTGGAGTCCGGGTACTTCCACGAGAAGGTTCGGCCCATCTTCGAGAGCGCGACGAACCTGTGCAGCGGCTGCCACGCCGAGTCGGGCCCCAACGCGGGGCTGTCGCTCGGTGGCCGCCTCAGCTCCAAGGAGATCGTCGACGGTCTGGTCAACGTGCCCTCCCGCGACGGCGGCCAGTTCAAGCTCGTGGTCCCGGGCGACCCCGACCACAGCTGGCTCTACCTCAAGGCCGCCGGCAAGGCGGAAGCCGCGGGGTGCCAGGAGTCCTCCACGGCGCAGTGCATCTCGGGCGTGATGCCGCCCAGCACGGGGGGGCCGACCGTCACCCCGGCGCAGCTCGAGATCTTGCGTAAATGGATCGCGGACGGCGCCCCGGGACCGACGTGAGCCTGGCGAACGCGTGAGGTCGGCGGGAATCCGAGCCGCCGGTCTCACGACATTCGGGGCTCGGGGGGGGCGCCGTCAGCGCCCTCCGGCCCGCCCCCTCAGGCGTCAGAAGTGCCCAGGGCGCTCCGCCTCCCTCCTGGCATCCCGCACATCGATCCCGTTGCTCTCTAGTTCCGCCAGCCAGAAGTCCGGCCAGCGATCTGGGGAGAGATTTCAACGCAAAGCCGCAAAGTCGCAAAGCCGCAAAAGACAGATCTTGCGCAGTTTTGCGGCTTTGCGACTTGGCGCCTTTGCGTTGAACTCTTTCTCCCCTCGCGACGCCGGTCCCTGGCAGGATCTCTGACCCGAGGTACTAGGGTCCAGGCGACGGGTAGGTTTCCTTCATCTCCTGGATCCAGCGCGAGACCACCTCCACGCCCGTCTCGTCGACCTTGTGCGTCCCGATGCGCGGCATCTGCCCTTCGAAGCCGCGGAGCACCTGGCGGGCGACAAGCAAGCTGCGCGACGGGTCCCCCGGCCGGATGTCGTACCAGTTGGCGGGATCGGGGTTTGTGAGGCCCTCATACTTCGCGTTCTCCGCGGGGCGCTTGTTGATGCCCGTCCGGGCGGCGTCCGTGGCCATCACTTCGCCGAGCTCGCCCGCCTCGAGCCGCAGGTACAGGCCCGTATCGTGGGCCGCCGATTCGGGGAGGTCGTTGTGACAGCTCACGCCGCAGTTGGCGTGAAGGTAGCCGAGCGCCTGGCGCTCCACCTCGTTGCCAGGAATCGTGAGGGCGAGATTGCTCGCGTCCGCGATCACGCCGAGCTCGACCAGCGTCTCGGCCGAGATCCCCTGGGCGCCAGTGCCGAGCATCAGCGCGTCCCAGCCGAGGACGTAATCGGCGCGTCCGACGTGGCACTCCTGGCACTGATCGCGGTTCGGCACCGTGTGGCCGGTGCCGTAGAGATCTTCCACGCCGAAGTCGTTCTGCATCTGGATCGCCTGCTTCTCGTCCTCGGACCACACATAGCTCGTGTAGACCCAGCCGGCGGCCGTCTTGCGCAGGAGGCGAGTCTCCGCGAGCCGCTGCGCGCCGCCCGCGCCCGTCACGCTGAACTCCTTCCAGAACTGCGTCCCCTCGGGGTAGATGAACGCGTCCGGATTGGTCGTGTCCACCTGCTGCCCTTTCGGAATCGACACGAAGCGCCGCTTCCTGGCGCCGTCGCTCCAGAGCTCCACGGCAGGCTTGTACTCGAGCACACCGCACGCGAGCTCGCGCTGATCGAAGTTCCCGTAGAGCCCCGTACAGCGCAGATCCACCGGCAGCACGCCGTCGAGCGGCGCAGCGCAGTCCACGTCGGTGGGCATCGCGAACTCTGCGCAGCTCGCGCCACCCGCGCTGCCTGCGCCGCCTGCGCCGCTCGTTTGCGCGCCCGATCCGCCGCTGCCCACCGTGGCGCCCGACCCCCCTTCGCCCTCGGGCTGCGCCTGCCCGCCGCCCGAGCTGCATCCCGCCGCGAACAGCAGCGCGCCGACGAGTGAACCGTTCCTCACGACATGAAAAAGCATGCGCTCAGTCTGCCACAGGAGAGGAGCGCTTGGGAGCGTGGAGTCACACCTTCGCCATGCGCGCATCGCGCATCGCCCCCGCGCCGCGCGCTTCATCCGGTCACCCGTCGTCCTTTGCAGGGATGTGAACGTCGATCAATCGACGATCGACCGGACAGGAGCGGTGGAGCCGACGGAGCGCGATGAGGGCAGGGCGCCCTCTGAAAAGGTGAACCTATCGAATGGTCCACTCTTGCTGTACACCGCGCGTCCAGCGCCGGATCGTTCACACGGCTTGGACACCCGGCATGGCCTGTCCGCCGCGCTCGTGCGCCGCTCCGGCGCCATGCTCGCGCCGCGGTGCGGCCTCGGCAGCAGGCGCTGCTGACCGCGTGCTCGTGACGCAGCACCTGGCGCGCGGAGTCCGGCCGAAGCGCGTGGAAATGCCTGGCACGGCGCGTGCGATACGCCGCCGACGACGACGACGCGCGTCGGAGCAGCGACCCGGCCCGGAGGGCGCGCTCGGCGGTGCGCCGCCCGGGCCCGCGGTGGTGCGCCGCCCGGGCCGTCACCCCGCCCAGCGCGCCAGAGAACAACCTTTTCACGGAGCCGTCGCATGAGTGGTCTCAGTCTCGTCTTCGATACGCCCCAGCTCGCGCAGGACTACGAGGTGCGCAGCGCCGATCGGCAGTTCCGCCATGGAAAGCGGCTGATCGTGGGGCTCGGCGTCCGCCCCGGCGATCACGTGCTCGACGTCGGCAGCGGCACCGGGCTGCTCGCAGAGCACGTGGCGGGCCTCGTCGGGCCGACAGGGAAGGTGCTCGGGATCGACCCGCTGCCGCTGCGCGTGGAGATCGCCCAGCAGAAGCTGACAGGTCGATAGCCGACCACCACACCGCGACGCCATCCCAGCACCCTTTTCGCTTTCTCTGCCACGAGGAGAATTCCGCATGAGCGCTACACAGAACCAGAGCAACAACGTCCTCGAGATCGTCCCCGTCGCTGGCCGGATCGGCGCGGAGGTGCGCGGCGTGCGCCTCAGCGGCGATCTCGACGCCGCCACCGTGAGCGAGATCCGGAAAGCCTGGCTGCGATACAAGGTCATCTTCTTCAGGGGCCAGCACCACCTCGACGACGGCTCGCAGGAGGCGCTCACCACGCTGTTCGGCGCCAAGCCCGTGGCGCACCCGACGGTGCCCGTGGTCAATGGCACCGAAACCATCCACGAGCTCGACTCGCGGGAGGGCGGGCGCGCGAACTCCTGGCACACCGACGTCACGTTCGTGGACGCCTACCCGAGGGCCTCGATCCTCCGGGCGCTCGTGATCCCGGCGTACGGTGGCGACACCGTCTGGGCCAACACGGTCGCCGCGTACCAGGATCTGCCGCCCGCGCTGCGCGCGCTCGCGGACACGCTGTGGGCGGTCCACAGCAACGAGTACGACTACCAGGCGCGGAAGCCGAACTCGTCGGCGGACGACGTGCGGCGCTACCAGGAGGTGTTCACGTCGACCGTGTACGAGACCGAGCACCCCGTCGTGCGCGTCCACCCGGAGACCGGGGAGAGGTCGCTCGTGCTCGGCCACTTCGTCAAGCGGCTGCTCGGCGTCTCGTCCCACGACTCGACGCACCTCTTCCAGGTGCTCCAGGAGCACGTCACGCGCCTCGAGAACACCGTGCGCTGGCGCTGGGCCGCGGGCGACGTGGCGGTCTGGGACAACCGCGCCACGCAGCACTACGCGATCAACGACTACGGCGATCAGGTCCGCGTGGTGCGCCGCGTGACGGTGGACGGGGACGCGCCCGTCAGCATCGACGGCCGGCGCAGCGTCACCCGCAAGAAGGCGGCGCGCGCCCCCGCCGCGAGGAGCGAGAGCGCCGCGGTCGCCGTGGCCACGGCGACCGCGTAGTCGCGCCGAGCCGAGGCGCGTCCGCGGGCGCCAGGGGATCCTTGACGGCCGCGGACGTGTGCGCTTCACCTGCGGCGGAGGAGCACCCCGTGGGTCCAACAAGCAAGCGCGACGACGCTCGAGACGGAGCGCAGAGCACGGCGCACGTCGTGGTGATCATGCTGATCGTGGCCTTCGGCGTGCTCGCGCTGCCGTGGATGGTCCTCCGGAAGCTGGACGCCCGGACGCCGACGGGCGGCGTGGCGGCGTCCGGCGTCCCGGCCGAGGACCTCGCCCAGGGCGGCAAGATCTATTATCGCTCGTGCGCCAACTGTCACCAGGCCAGGGGGGAGGGGAAGCCGGGCCGCTATCCGCCCCTCACCGGCTCGTCATGGCTGCTCGAGGACAAGGAGACGCCGATCCGGATCACGCTGCTCGGCGCCGCCGGCCCGATGGAGGTGAACGGTGCGCTCTACAACGACGTGATGCCCAACCTCGGCGTCACGCTGTCGGACGAGGACGTCGCGCTGGTGCTCACCTATGTCCGGTCGAGCTGGGGGAACAGCGCGCCCGCCATCACGCGGGACGAGGTCGCGAAGGTGCGCGCCTCGCTGGGAGACCGGATGGAGCCGTGGGCCGGCGGCGCGGCGCTGTCGGCGGCACGCGAGACGCGCGTCCTGCGCTGAGGCGCGCAGGCGAGCGGGGCCGGCTGCCACGGCGGCGCTTCCAGGCGAGCGGGGCGGTCACTCCCGCACGGGCTCCTGCAGATCCACCCCGAAGTGCTCACGGTAGCCCCGCCGCGCGGCCTCGCGCAGCTCGTCGTCGCCGCGGCGGACCTGCTCCTCGAACGCCTGCGCGTACGTCTCGGGATCGACCTCCCGCGCGCCGAAGCGCAGCTTCTTCCCGGAGAGCGTCTCGAGGACGAGCGTGGCCACCCGGTGCTCGGCGCCGCCGCGCGCCACGACGCCGAAGGGGAACAGGTGCACGAGCGTGAGCTGCGGCGGCGCGTCGCCGGCCGTCATCTCGGCGATGTACGCGGAGAGCTCGCGGCTCACGCGGCCCTGCGCCTCGTCGGAGAAGCCGGCGAGCAGCTCGGTCACCGCGGGCGAGAGGGGCAGGTGAGGGCCGTCGATCTGGTGCTGGAGCTCGTGCCGCTCGGTGCCGGCGAGCACGGCCCGCTCGAGCGTGGAGCCCAGGCGCTCGCGCAGCTTCGCGAGCGCGGCGTCGCAGCGCGCGAGGGCGCCGGCGTGAGCGTTGGCCCCGCCGTCCGCCGCCGCGTGGCACGTCGCGCCCTCCTGATCGAACCGCTCGGCGTAGGACCGGACCTCGGAGCCGAGGACGAGCGCGAAGGGATCCTGGTCGCGCGAGAAGCCGAGGTGGACACGGCGCTCGCCCGTCATCGGCTCCACGAGGAGCGTCGCGAAGCGGTCGCGGCCGACGCGGTAGGCGTGGACCTCCTTGACCCGGTAAGGCGTTGTGTAGAAGCGCCGCGTGGCGCCGTCGGCCGAGACACCGAGATTGACGGCCGCGTCGAGGTAGTACCCGAGCCCGGCGCGTCGCGCCGCGTCGTTGGCCTCGGCGACGAGCCGGCCGAACGCGCGGCCGGAGAGCTCGAGATCGTCCACCTGAGCGGCCAGCGTCGCGAGCGCCGCGGCGACGTCCTTACCGTCGGGCTGCGCCCTGGCGAGCGCGAGCATCTCGCGGCTGCGCGCCCTGGTCAGCACCTGCGCCTCCGCGCCCGTGCCCTGCGCGCGTCCGCCGCGCGCGTGCGCGTCGCGGGCGATGCGCACGCGCTCCCAGCTCGGCAAGAGCTCGCCGTACACCTTGTCCCATTCGGCCGTGGGCGCGCCGAGCCTCCAGTCGACGCCCTTCGGCGCGGGGCGGCCGAGCACGAGCAGGGCCCCCAGCAGCGCGGCGACCGAGGCCGCGGCCGCGCCTGCCGCCACGATCGGCCGGGCGCCGCCCGAGCTGGCCCCGACGCCTGGCTCCAGCTCGGCTTCGGGCACCATCACGCCGAGCGCGAGCACCTCGATCGCGGAGGCGAGCACCGCCACGACCGCGGCGAGCAGGAGCGCGAAGAAGGCGACGGTGCCCGCCTCGACGCCCCAGCCGCCCGAGAGGAACGCGCGGTACACGAAGAGCAGCATGAGGCCGGGCATGGCCCACACGGCCGCGATCGCGAGGCCCGGGTGCTCGCGCCGGGGGACGCGGCGCACGTAGGCGAGGCCCAGCAGGGCGATCGCGAGCGGGCCGAGCACGAAGAGCAGGACCATGCCGTAGCCGAGCTGGAAGCGGGCGTCGGGCAGCGTCGCGACGAGCACGGCCGCGCGCGCGATCGTCTGCGCGGGGATCTCGCCGCGCGATGGCCAGAGGTAGAAGACGAGCGCCGCGGCGAGCGACGCGATGAGCAGCGCGCTGCCGCCCCTGCGCGCCCGGGCGTGGAAGCGGAGCACAACGCCCGCCGCGGTGAACGCGAAGACCGCGAGGAACGGGGCCGGCCGCGTCACCAGGCTGTCCGGCAGCGGCAGCATGTCCCACGCGGAGCTCCGGCGGCCGATCCACACGGCGACGTTCACGGCCACGAACGCGGCGAGCACGGCGATGGCGCGCGACGTCGGCCGCTCGACGAGCAGGCCCGCGCGCCGCTCGGTGCGCGCGCCGAGGAAGAGCAGCCACAGGCCGGCGATCGCGGGCGCGAGCGCGGCGACCTGGGCGGCGGGCGCGAGCTCGGGGAGCACGCTCCACACGAAAATCCCGTGGCCGTAGGCGACCTCGTACGGCACCAGCGCCGACAGCGCGAGCGCGAGGCCGCTCCACAGGCAGCGCGCGCGGAGGCGCTCGGCCGACATGCGGTAGAACATCGCGGTCGCGGCGCTCTCCTCGCCGGGAGGAGCGGCGGCGTGCTGCGGCGGGGCGCCGGCGTGCTGCGGCGGGGCGCCGATGTTTTGCGGCGGGGCGCCTGCGTTCTGCGGGGCGCCGGCGCCGTGCTGCGGCGGGAGGAGAGGCGCGCTCACGGCTCGACCGCCGCGCTCGCGATGCGCGAGATCGACCGCTTCTGCGGGAACACCGGGTCGCGGTACCGCACCTCGAACAGCACGCGCTTTCCGTCGGCGGAGAACCGCGGCACCCGCTCCGTCGCGGAGCCCACGGTCAGCTTCTTGATCTCGCCCGTGGAGAGCGCCAGCACCGCGATGTCCGTGCCGCCCGCGCCCCGCGTCTCGAACGCGACGCGCGCGGCGTCGGGCGAGAACGCGGGCCACGAAGCGCCGCCCGGGGCCGCGTACACCTTCCGGCGCCACGTCGCCGTGTCGATGACCGCGATCCCCGGCTCGTCGCCGTCGACGACGCACACGATCTTCGTCCCGTCGCTCGATGCCGCCGGGTTGCGCAGGTCCTCCCCGGGCTTCGCGCGGAACGGGCGCTCGATCGACAGCGGCTGCTTGGTCACGTCGACCACCGCGAGGTGCGGCGCGTCGCCCTCCGACGCGTCGGGCACGTAGACGAACGCGAGCCTCGTCTCGTCGAGCCACGCGAACCCGCCGAGCGACTGGTTCTCGGTGTGGAAGCCGAACACCTCCTTGCCGCCGTCGGTGTCGAGCACCATCAGATCGGCTTGCGCGCCCGCCTCCGGGCGATCGTAGACCGCCACGAACCTGCCGCCGGGGGCGAGCTTCGGGTCGACGAAGCGGTGCTCCGGATCGACGCGCACGCGCTTGCTCTGCCCGGATCGGTCGACGACCGTGATCGTCTTGGCCCAGCCGAAGAAGTCCTCCACCAGCGCGACCCGGTCGCCGTCGCGCTGCGACGACGGATACGAGTACACGTGATAACCCCTCCACATCGGCTTGACCGCGCCGGGATCCGTCGTGGGGACGGCCGGCCGATCGAGCGGCCGCCACTCGACCGTCTCCAGCGCTTCGCTGCGGGCGAGGTCCCTGGACCTCACCGAGTGGAACACCGAGACATCGGCCGTCTTGACGAAATAGCCGCCCTCGGCCGTGCCCACGAGCAGGTCCTCCGCCGCCTGGGGCGACAGGAAGGTCACGCGCCCCTGCTCCTCGGCCTCGATCTCCTTCGCGCGGGCGGCGTACGCGCCGGCGGCCCGGTCGAGGTTCGCGGCGCGGTCCTTCACGAACCTGCGCGCCGACGCCAGCCGCTCCAGCAGCTTGATGTCCGATCCCTCCGTGATCTCGCGCACCGAGGGGTGGTCCATGAGCTGCGCGATCACCGCGTCGAGCGCCTGCGACGCCATGGAGTTCGCGAGCAGCGCCATCGCGCGGTCCTTCTTCGGCGCCCCGGAGTAGCCGCGGATCCGCCCCTCGGTCGACGTGCCCTTGTCGAGGAACGTGAGCGTCACCGGCGCGTCGACCCGGAGCTCGAAGTAACCCTCCTTGATGGGGTGCTCCACGATCTCGGGCGCGAGGCGCGCCTCGACGATGAAGCCGGCGCCGAGCGCCTTCGCGGCCTCCTTCGGGTCCTTGGCGCTCTCCAGCGCCTTCATCACCTTCGGATCGCCGCCCTTCACGGGATCGAACCCGAGCTCCGCGAGGTGCTCGCCGAGCTCGTCGGCGAGCCTCGCCGCGGGCTGCGAACCTTCCCACCAGTACCCGTCGAGATCGATCGCCACGAGGATGCGCAGCGGATCGGTCGCCGTCATCGAGCGGAAGGCGAGGAGGCCCGCCGCCGCGATCACGAGGCCGAGCACCGCGAAGACCGGCCAGAGCCTGCGCTTCGGCACGAGCGCCTCGAGCGACTCCGGCGGTTCGGGCTCGGGGGCGGGGGGCTGCGCGTCGGTCGGATTTTGAGGCTCCTCCATGGAAGGGGACGTGCCCTATCCGCGAGAGGGCGTAAAGCTGCGCGTCTTCCATGACCGCCCGACCATACTCCGCCGGCGCGGAGGGCTCGAATTGAGCCTGAATTCGCGGAGGCATGCGCCGTGCAAGCGCGTCGAGCCCTGCTCTTCATCAACGAGGTCCCCGATGAATACCGCACATACCTTCCGCCGCACGCTCGCCCATCGCCTCTTCGCCCTGCTCGCGCTCCCCGCTGCGGCGGGCGCGGCCGGCTGCACCACTACCTACAGCAGCTGTCCCGAGGATCCCGAGCCCGTCTCCAAGGTGGCCTGCTTCGCGTGGCCGCAGGACGATGCGAGCAGCCTCGGAGATGCTGGCGGCGAGGGGGGAGCCGGGGGCGGCGGAGGTGCCGGCGGGAGCGAGCCTGTCGCGTGCCCCTCGCGGTCGGAAGGGCAGGAGATCCTCAATCATACCGGCTTCGGATCGCACAGCGTCAAGAGCGATGGAGCCTTGCAGGACGGCCAGTGCTGCTATGAGACGTATTTCATCCCCATGTGTGAGGGGCGCCCGTACCTCGTCGAGGAGGCGGCGCGGACAGCGCCGTTCGTCCGCGCCCGCGGCAGCGCCGGGTGGGGCGCGCCGGAGGCCGTCGCGCCGCGGATCGATCATCTCACCGCCGATGTGCGGGCGGCGCTTGCCGCGGCGTGGACGCGCGACGCGCTCTTCGAGCACGCGTCCGTGGCCTCGTTCGGCCGCTTCGCGCTCGAGCTGCTCGCCGCGGGCGCGCCGGCCGATCTCGTGGAGGAGGCGCACCGCGCGGCGCTCGACGAGGCCCGCCACGCGCGCCTCTGCTTCGCCCTCGCGAGCGCCTATGCGGGCGAGGCGATCGCGCCGGGCGCGTTTCCCTTCGACGGGCGGGTGGAGGTCGAGGCAGACCTCGCGTCGATCGCAGCGCGCGCCGCGAGGGAGGGCTGCATCGGCGAGACCATCGCGGCGGTTGTCGCGGCCGAGGAGCTCGGCGCAGCGGAGGACCCGGCGGTGCGGAGCGCGCTCGCGATCATCGCCGCGGACGAGGCGCGGCACGCGGAGCTCGCGTGGGGCACGGTGGCGTGGGCGATCCGCGCGGGCGGCGAGCGGGTGCGGGCGGCGGTGGAAGAGGTGTTCGCGGGGCTCGGGCGCGCGGAGATCGAGGGAGGCGACAGCGCAGGAAGTGCGCAGCTCGCGGCGCACGGGCGCTTCGGCGCCGCGGCGCGCGGCGAGGCGGCCGCGCGCGTGATCGAGGAGATCGTGCGGCCGGCGTCGAGGTTGCTCCTGGCAGGGAGCCCGGACGAAGCGGCCCAGAGCGCGATGACGGCCTGAGGGGAAGGGCCCTTCCGGTCGCCTTGGCCACGCGATACGCTCCCTCTCCGCCATGAAGAAAGCGCATCTCGTGACCGGGGCGACCGGGTTTGTCGGCGCCGCGCTCGTCCTGGAGCTGCTGCGGCGGACCGATGACGACATCGTGACGCTGGTCCGACCCGGCGACACCGGAGCCGTCGAGAGGTTCCGCCGGTCCATCCACCATGCTGCAACCCTCTACGAAGCGACCGATGTGCTCGCGAAGCTCGACAGGTGCCGTGTCGTCGCCGGTGACGTCGTCGAGCAAGAGTGCGGCATCCGCGAGCCGATCGATGTTCGCGTCGCGCAGGTGTGGCATGCCGCCGCATCGCTCCAATACGAGGACCGTCACGTGGACGTCATCAGGGCGACCAACGTCGAAGGCACCCGCCGCGTCCTCGCCCTCGCGGAGCAGCTCGGGGCGGGGACGTTCAATTACATCAGCACGGCGTATGTTGCGGGGCGAGCGACGGGGGTGATCCCCGAGGTGCAGAGCCGCGGCAACGCGACCAACAACCACTACGAGCAAAGCAAGATCGACGCCGAGACGCTCGTCGCATCCTGGGCGAACGGGCGCGTTCGTATCTTTCGCCCCAGCATCGTTGTGGGGCATAGCCACACGCTCGGGGCGACCTCGTTTTCGGGCTGTTATGGTTTCTTTCGCCAGCTCGTGCAGTTCCGCGGGATGATCGAGCGCACCCAGAAGGGCTTGCTCTCGAGGTCCCCCGTGCGGATGAGGGTCGACCCGGATGGCGACCTGAACCTCGTTCCGGTCGATGCGGTCGTCCAGGAGGCCGTCGCGATCGCCCTCCAGGACGCATGCGCGGGTGTGTTTCATCTGACGCATCCATTCCCATGGAAGACCGGCGCGACGGTGCGCGCGATGTTCGAGCTGCTCGGTATGCACGCGCCCATCTTCATCGACCGGCGTGACGACCTCTCGTGGCTCGATCAGCAGCTCGACAAGCGGATGGACTTCTACGGCTCGTACATCATCGGTCACAAGCATTTCGAGCGAATCCGGACGGACGCGGCGCTCCGAGGGGGCGAGCGTTTTGCGTACGCGGAGGTGCCCCTCGTGGCGCTCTGCCAGTGGTACTTTCAGGTCCTCGAAGAGACCCGCAAGAACCTCCCGGTGGCACGCTGACATGAGCGCGACAGGGCCGCTCTTCATCGTGGGGACGGGGCGTTGTGGGTCGACCATGCTGTCGAACCTCGTGCGCCGGCATCCGGACCTGCTGAGCATCTCCGAGTTCTTCTCGCTGGCCACCGACCTCGGTGGACGGATCTCCCCGTGCTTCCCCGACCCTCCGATCGGCGCGGACGCGCTCTGGCGGATCCTCGCGGGCATCCAGCCCAAGCTGGCGACGATGCGGCGCCACGACGTCATGATGGACGAGGTGCTGTATCGGCCGGCGGCGCTCCCATGTTTCGGCGGCGTACCGGGTGTGCCGGCCATCCTGGAGACCGCGCTTCCGCACCTGTGCGACGAGCCAGAGGCGCTGCTCGACGACCTCGAGCGCTTCGTCGCCACCCTGCCGACGGCGGCGGTCGGCCAGCACTATCAGCAGGTGTTCGGGTTTCTCGCTCACCGCTTCGGCAAGCGAACGTGGGTCGAGCGTTCCGGGGGGTCGCTGCGGCTGGTTCGCCGGCTGCTCAAGAATTTCCCCGACGCTCGCTTCGTGCATCTGGTGCGCGACGGCCGCACCTGCGCAATCTCGATGAGCCGTCACCTCGGGTTTCGCATGGCGTTGATCGCGGTTCAGCTGACCGAGATCCTCGGCGTCGACCCGTGGGAATCGAGGGACCGCGCGTACGTGGACGACGTGCCCGAGGAGCTGCTCCCGTTCTTGCCCGAGCGCTTCGATCGCGAGGCCTTCCTGCGCTACGAGACGCCGCTGCCGCTGTGCGGTCATTACTGGTCCGGCGAGATCGTCACTGGGCTCGACGAGCTCTCGGGCGTCGCACCCGGGCGGCTCTTGACGCTTCGTTACGAGGACTTCGGTCGAGCGCCGCGCCCGACCATCGCTCGCCTGATGGAGTTCATCGGCGTCGACGCCGATGACGCCTGGATCGAGCGCATGGCGGGCATCGTGCGTCCGGCGCGCTCGCGCTTCAGCGAGCTCGCCCCCGGAGAGCGCCGGGCGTTGATGGACGCGTGTCAGCCTGGCTTCGCCGCGCTTGCGGAGCTGTATTCCGACGAGATCGCGGAGGCGGCCCTGGACGAGGCACCCATCTGAGCGAATCCGAGTGGAACGCCCGCACGAGATCGCCGGCGCGCCCTCCGAATGGCGATCACCCGAGGGGCGGCCGTGAACCGGATGCTAGCACTACTGCGGGAGGTTCGTCGCGGAAAGAGAGGAACCGCCAAGAACGCCAAGAACGCCAAATTTACGGGGAATGAACCACGCGCCTGACACCGGTACGGAGGAAGGCCACTTTGAAGGTGATCAAGAGGCCAAGCCGTAGTCTTGCCGCCTTGAGGTACGACAGAAGCTGCGCAACGTGGATCGGGGCAATGCCCTCGGTGGCCTTGAGCTCGACGACGAGCTGACCATCCACCACGAGATCCAATCGAGCCTGGCCCACCAGATTCCCCTTGTAGTCCACGCCGATGGGCACTTGCCGGGCGAACGGAATGCGGCGCAAGGAAAGCTCGACGCAGAGCGCTTCCTCGTAGATAGCTTCGAGGAAGCCAGGGCCGAGAGTTCGGTGCACTTCAAGCGCGGCGCCGATCACGCAGTGGGCGAGGCGATCCAACTCCGCGTCGGGCTCGCTCCTCACTTCTTCCTTGGCGTCCTTGGTGTCTTGGCGGTTCATCTCGTGTCTATCGACACAACCCCGCCCTCAGTTGTGCACTCCGCCGCAAAAGAATGCAGTTGACCCTTTGGAGAGTGTGGGATCCCTCGACGGTGACACAGAGGGCATCGAGGGAGCCACGCGATGAGGGCGTACGCTATGGCGAGGCGGAGAGTGGTGAAGGAGTCGGCGAAGTGGCGCTCAGGCCGCGCTACGGAGCGCGTAGCCTTGCGCTTCCCCTCGGACCGAGGGGGGAAAATGCCGCACGCGTTCAGCAACAATGAACGCGTAGCAGCACAGGACGACGGACACGTGATGGTGCCATCCAGGGAACGACCGTCCTTCATAGTGGTCGAGCCCCAGCTCCCCTTTGAGCTCCTCGTAGGCGTGTTCGGTGCGCCATCGTTCCTTCAGGGTTCTGACGATCTGCTTCTTGCTCATCCGGCGAGGCAGCGTGGTCAGGGCAAACTTCGTCGGCTTCGTTTCGTCGTGCGGCCACTCGATCACGAGCCACAGGACCTCTCTGTCCTTGGGCTCGGACCCATCGTCATGGGCCGCCTTCACTCTGCGAAAGCAGAAGCGGCTGGCGAGCTTTCCGCGTGTTCCTGTGCGCCACGTCACTCGCCGGAAGGCCTGCAGCCCGAGCTCGATGCCGAGCTTCTGAACGCCGACGGCGGCGCCGCGGCGTCGTTCCTTGGCGTCGAGCAACCACACGCCCGTGGTCGCGTTGACGGCCACGGCGAAGTCAAGCCCATAGCTTCGCAGCGCGTCACGAAAACCGGACGAGGTGCCATAGGCCGCATCCGCGAGAACGATGTCTCCCGGGATCTCGTCGGCTATTGCGCGGGCGATCATGTCGAGCGCGAGATCCGGCTTGGTCTTGAACACCTGATCGGACGGAATCCTGGCCTCCTTCCGGCGCTCCTCGTCATCCAGCCACTGCTGAGGGAGGTACAGCTCAAAATCGAGAGGGACGTGCTCGGTTCTGTTTGCGGCGCAGAGGCTCACGCCAACCTGGCAGTTCGTGATCTTCCCTGCGGTGCCTGTGTACTGGCGCTGGACACCGACAGAGTGGTCCCCTTGCTTGAGGAAGCCCGTGTCATCGACGATCCAGACCGAGATCGGATCCTGTTCGTGCATGGCCCTCGTCACATAGTGCGCAGCCTCACGGCGGACATCGCGATCGCTCCACGGCGAGTCCCTCAAGAAGTGGAGAAGCCGGTCATGGGCGCGCTGCGTCTCGCGTGGCTCTCCGAACGCGCGCGCCGCGATGGGCTCGACGCTCTTTCTCTCCCCCTCGCCCAGAATGCCAAAGGCGTAAGCCGCGAACGACGCCCGCTGCTCCTTTCGTCGTAGGTGGGCGCCGATCTGGGCAAAGTAGTCATCCAACCGAGACTTCGCTGCGTTGTCCAGCGTGTATGTCATCGCGACGCCCATCTTGGGCACCCGACCGCAGATGGAAACCCCCTGTTCTAACTTTCGGAGGACAAAGTGAGAAACAAACGACACCAACCGACCAGGTGGCTGTCGCCGGCCTACTCAGGTCTCACCAACTTCCCGCAGTAGAACTAGCACCACTGCGTCACGGCCCAGCGAGCTGAAACGGATCGCCCCTGGACTGCGACGCGTGGCAGCTTGGGCATCGGGGCAACCAGCGGGTCAGCACGCGAGCGATGGCGAGACGAACCGTGGGAAAGGAGTCCGGGAAGTGGCGCTCAGGCCGCGAGCGCGAGCGCACGGGGGCGACGCGGCCGGGCGGCCGAGGGGGGAAAAGGCCGCGTGCGTTCCGCGACCACGAAGGCATAGCAGCTCAGCGCGACCGTGACGTGATGATGCCAGCCGCGAAACCGACGGCCCTCAAAGTGGTCGAGGCCCAGCTCCCCCTTCAACTCTTCGTAGACCTTTTCGGTGCGGTAGCGTTCCTTGAACCTCCGAACGATCTCTTTGTTCGTCATCCGCGCCGGAAGCGTCGTGAGCGCGAACTTGGTCGGCTTCGGCTCGTCGTCTGGCCACTCCATCAGGAGCCAAACGGGCGGGTGCTGCTCGATCGGGATCCCGTCCTCGTGCGCCACCTGGACGCGCCGAAGTGCGAAGCGCGAGGACAACGTTCGACACGTGCCTTCCCGCCAGCACAGGCGACGAAACGCCCCGCGTCCGAGGCGTTGCGCGAAGTCGGCGGCGCTGACGGTCGGGCTTGGGTCGACAGCGCCACGACGTCGCAGCGGGAGGACCTTTGTGGGCGATTCGATGCCGACGGCGTAGTCGAAGCCCAGCAACCGCACCGTCTCCCGGAACGCATTAGAATTGCCGTAGGCGGCGTCGGCCAGCACGATATCCCCGGGAATGCCGTGATGGACGGCGCGCTCGATCATCTCGAGCGCCAAGTCGATCTTGGTCTTGTAGACGACTTGGTCGGGGATGCGCGCCTCTCGTCGTCGTGCTGGATCGTCCGCCCAGCTTTGCGGCAGGTACAGCTCGAAGTCAATGGGGACATGGTGATAGCGGGTCGCCACACTGAGGCTGACCCCGATCTGGCAATTGGTGGTCTTACCGGCGGAGCCGGTGTATTGCCGCTGAACGCCGACGGAGTGGGTCCCCTTCTTCAAGAAGCCCGTGTCGTCGACGATCCACGAGGTCACGGGGGCCTGCTGGGTCATCGCTCCGATCGCATAGCGCGCAGCGTGAACGCGCACGGCCTCGTCGTCCCAATGCGAGTTCGAGACGAAGTGCAGCAGGCGTTGGTGCGCCACCTCGACGCGTTCCGGATCGGGGCAGGCGCGCGCCGCGATCGGTTCGACGCTCTTGCGCTCCGCCTCGCCGAGCAGCCCCAACGCATACGTCGCGAAGGACTCGCGCCGCAGCGGATGGCCGAGCACGTCGCCAATCTCGGACAAGTAGGCCTGCAACCGCTGCTCCGCAGCGGGGTCCATCATGTACTCCATGGCCCCGAAGGCTGTGTCGCGCGGGCGCCGCGTCGACCCCGGCGCGACGAAAAGACTCCTCGATCTACAGGGATATCCGCCCGAGCGTGCAGCTCCCGCCGGTCGGTCGTTGCCGGGCTCGACGGGCTGCGACGCAGTGGTGCTAGGTCGCGACGTGCCCTGCTGCTACCCTCATCGCATGTCTGACCTGCTCGTCAACATCGATGTCCCGGCGCTCGATCCTGCCATCGCGTTCTACACGCGTGCGTTCGGCTTGCGCGTCGGGCGGCGCTTTGGTGCCTCCGGGGTCGAGCTCCTCGGCGCGGCGGCTCCCATCTACGTCCTTGTGAAGCCGGCCGGCAGCGAGCCTGCCGCCGGCGCGTCCCCGCGCGACTACCGGCGTCACTGGACGCCGGTCCACCTCGATTTCGTGGTCGACGATCTCGAGGCCGCCGCGCGCCGCGCGCAGCAGGCAGGCGCCGTCCCCGAAGCCGAGATCGAGGTGGCGGCGTGGGGGCGCATGCTCCGCCTGGCCGATCCCTTCGGCCACGGCGTCTGCCTCCTCCAGTTCAGCGGCCGCGGCTACGACGAGATCGCCACGCCCGGCTGAGCGCGCGGAGGCCACGTGGGGCAGTCGCCCTCGGCGCCCTCGACGAGATCACGTGTCCTCCCGCCCCGCGCCGGCGCGGGGCCCTGGGGTCTGCTTCCCGCGCAGGTAGCGCTCGAGCAGCTGCACGAGCTCCTCGGCCAGCGCGCCGGAGCGCACGTCGTCGGGCCGCTCGACGATCGCCTGATGCACGACCGCGTGCGCCGCGGTCTGCATCATCCACCACGCGAGCTCCACGTCCGGCGCCGGGCAGCCCCACGCCGCGAGGAGCTGCTTTGCCTCCTCGAGAAGGAAGCCCTCGCTCGCCGCGGAGCGGGTCGCCCTGATGCGCGGCATTTGCTCGAGGAACACGCGGTGCAGCTCGGGCTCCACCGCGTGGGCGGCGATGCCGGCCTCCACGATCGTCCGGACCACCCGATCGGGCGGCTGCCCCCGATGCGCGGCGAGCACCGCGGCCGCGGCCGCGCGGCCCTGCTCGATGTGCCGGCGGTGGAGCTCGGCCACGAGCGCCTCCTTGCCCGGAAAGAACTGGTACAGCGACGCGACGTTCACCCCGGCCCGCTGGGCCACGCGGTTCGTCGTCAGCCGCGCGTACCCGTCCCGGACCAGAATGTAAGCGGTCGCCTGCAGGATCGCCTCGACCGTCGCGCGCGACCGGTCCTGCGTCGGCTGTTTCCGCGGCGTGGCAGCGTCCCGCTTGCGCATGGAACCATGCTGGCAGAACGCAAGCTGACGAGGCAAGCGACAGCTTCCAAGATGGCGTGACTTCACCTGACAGGAGACAGCCAATGAATCCGTCGCTGAGCACGCATGTCCTCATCGCGGGGGCGGGGCCCACCGGCCTGACCCTCGCGTGCGATCTGGCCCGCCGTGGCGTTGTGTGCCGGATCGTCGACAAGGCGCCTGCCCATTTCGCCGGCTCTCGCGGAAAGGGCGTGCAGCCGCGCACCCTCGAGGTCCTCGACGATCTCGGGGTGGTCGACGCGGCGATGGCCGCCGGAGCCCCTTACCCGCTGATCCGCGCCTACGACGGCGCCGCGGTGCTCGGCGACTGGGCCATGTTCGAGCGCCGCGCGCCGGCGCCGGACGTGCCTTATCCGAACATCCTGCTCCTCGGGCAATGGCGGACGGAGGAGATCCTGCGCGCCCGGCTCGCGCAGCACGGCGTCCGTGTCGAGCTCGCCACCGAGCTGACCGGCTTCGAGCAGGACGGCGACGGCGTGACCGCCACGCTGGTCCGCGGGGGCGAGACGGAGCGGGTCCGCGCCGGCTACCTCGTCGGCGCGGACGGGGGGCGCAGCTTCGTGCGGCGCGCGCTCGGCGTCGGCTTTCAGGGGGAGACGCTGGAGGCGGACCGGGCGCTCGTGGGCGACGTCCGCGCCGACGGGCTGGACCGCGAGCGCTGGCATGCATGGCCGAAAGCGCTCGGCGGCCCGGTCGCGCTGTGCCCGCTGCCCGGCACGGAGCGCTTCCAGATCCTGATACCGATCCATGGCGACGAGGCGCCCGAGCTGACGGCGGAGGCCGTCCAGAGGCTGTTCCACGAGCGGACCGGGCGCTCGGATGTCCGGCTGCACGACGCGAGCTGGCTGTCGCTCTACCGGCCCAGCGTGCGGATGGTGGACCGGTACCGGGTCGGCCGGGTGTTCCTGGCCGGCGACGCCGCGCACGTGCACCCCGCGGCCGGCGGGCAGGGCCTGAACACCGGCATCCAGGACGCCTACAACCTCGGCTGGAAGCTCGGCCAGGTGCTGGCGGGAGCGCCCGCGGCGCTGCTCGACACCTACGAGGAGGAGCGGCTTCCCGTCGCCGCGGCGATGCTCGGCCTCACCTCGAGGCTGCATCGCCGGACCGCGGAGGGAAGCCCGGGCGAGGTGCGGCGCGGCCCGGAGACGCAGCAGCTCGACATCAGCTACCGCGGGAGCTCGCTGGCCCGTGACGAGGCCCGCGACGATCACGGCGCGCCGGCGCGCGTCCTCGCGGGGGACCGAGCGCCCGATGCGCCCTGTCATGACGCCGAGGGCGCGCCCGTCCGCCTGTTCGATGTGTTCCGTGGCCCGCACTTCACGCTGCTCGCCTTCGGCGCGGCCCACGGGGACACGGTCGCCCGGGTGAACGCCCGGTATGGCCCCGCCGTGCACGCGCGCGCGGTGGTGCAGCCGGGGGAGCCGGCCAGCCGGCGCGCCCTCGTCGATACGGATAGGTACGCGCGCACTGGCTATGGCGTTGATGGCGATGCGCTCGTGCTGGTCCGCCCGGACGGCTACATCGGATGGCGCGCTTCGCCGGGCACGCTCGAGCAGCTCGACGACTTCCTTCGCCCGCTGGTCGGGTGATCGCAAGGGCTTTGCTACGGCTGTGCTTGGCGGTACGCTGAATCCGATCGAGCTACCGCGCAGGCCACGCGACACCTCTCGAGGTGACGTCCCCTGACGCGCCCGCGGGTTCCGCCCGCGCAGGAATGAACAGCGTCCCCGCACGCGCGCGCCCGCGAGATCCGCTCACGCGCCCGCGCGACCCCGGAGAAAGGCAGCGAAGGAAGAACATGAACACCCGCTCGTTTGAACAAGTCCTTTTGGCCCTGACAATGACGCTCTCGGCCGGTTGCGCGGCCGAGGCGTTCAGCGAAGAGGAGCAGAGCGAGGTCGTGGGCGAGGCCGAGGAGGCGATATCGGTCTTCTCCTTCAGCCGGAGCGCGACCAACAACGCCACGGTGAACACGGCCAATTTCAACCTCAATATCAACCCGAGCCGGCGCGTGATGATCGGCACGACCGGCATCGTCGGCGCCAGCTCCTCGGGGGACACGTACCTCCGCCTCTTCGACCTGAGCTCCGGGTCGCCCGTGCAGGTGGCCTCGGCGAACGACGGCCCCTCGGGGTCGATCTCGGCGCAGATCCGCTATACGACGTCGGCGACGGGCTGGCCCTTCCAGATCCGGGCCGGCTGTGACGGCTTCTCCTCGTGCAGCGGGACGGTGGCGATCGCGCGCGGTAAAGGCACCTTCTCGTACTCGAGGAGCAGCACGAACTACGCCACGACCAACTATGTCGACCAGGCGTACTTCTTCAACGCCGGAGAGACGATCTCCTTCGGCACCTGCGCGGCGGTGCTCTACGGGGCGAGCCGCTCGGGGATGTCGTACATCCGCCTCTTCGATCGCAACGGCGTCCAGGTCGCCGTGGACTCCGCCGAGACGATCGGCTGCTCCGAGATGCCGAAGACGACGCACGTCGCGGCGTTCTCGGACTACTACACCTTCCGCGCCGGCTGCGTCGGCAACGCCTCGTGCACCGCGACGGTGGCCGTCTACGCCGAGTGAAGCGCGACCAGCTCGCGGCGAGCAGCTTCCCTGTCCGATCGAGCCCACCGTTCGAGGCCACTTGCCCGCTTGCCGCTGGGCCCGCTCGAAACGCCGGAATTCCCGGACTCATGGAGAGACGGTGATTGTCCGGTATTCTCGCGTCGATGAAGTCTGCGCCACCGCGCGGATCAAAACCCGCGCTGGCGGCATGGCGTGACGCCTGAGGCGCTGTAAGGTCTGCCCCGCCGTACAGCAAAGGAAGCACCTCGAAGGATGAACCGCCCGTCCGTCTCCGCCGAGCCCCCCCCTGGAGCAGACCTCTCCACCGCCGGCGGGCGCGCGCATGGCTACCCGCGGCCGCAGCTCCGGCGCGCCGGGTGGGAATCACTCAACGGTACGTGGAGCTTCGCGCTCGATCCCGAGGCGCGCTTCCGGGAGCCGGCCGACGTGGGCTGGGAGGGCTTCATCGAGGTCCCCTTCGCGCCGGAGACACCGCGGAGCGGCGTGGGCGCGCGCGGCCTCTTCCGCGCCGTCTGGTACCGGCGCACCATCGCGGTGCCGGAGCTCCGCGGTGGAGAGCGGCTGATACTGCACTTCGGAGCCGTCGACTACGACGCGACGGTCTGGGTCGCGGGGAGCCGCGCGGCGCATCATACCGGCGGCTACACCCCCTTCAGCATCGACATCACCGACCTCGTCGGTTCAGCGCGCGCCGTCGAGATCGTCGTGCGCGCAGAGGACGATCCGCTCGACCTCGCCAAGCCGCGCGGCAAGCAGGATTGGCAGCTCGAACCGCACTCCATCTGGTACCCGCGCACGACCGGCATCTGGCAGACGGTGTGGATGGAGCGCGTGCCCGCGAGCTCGATCGCGGCGCTCCGCTGGCAGTCGAGCCTCGACCGATGGGAGCTCGATTTCTATGCCAGGATCGGCGGCGAGCGCCGGGACGGACTGCGGCTGCGCCTGCGCCTCAGCGCGAACGGCGCGCTGCTCGCCGAGGACAGCTACGCCGTCGTGCTCGGCGAGGTCCACCGCCGGATCGCGCTCTCCGATCCGGGCATCGACGACTCGCGCAACCAGCTGCTCTGGAGCCCGGAGTCACCCACGCTCATCGACGCCGAGATCGAGCTCGTCACCCGCGACGGCGAGACGATCGATCGCGTGCACAGCTACACAGCGCTCCGATCCATCGCGGTGCAGGGCGACCGCGTGCTGCTCAACGGGCGGCCCGTCGGGCTCCGGATGGTGCTCGATCAGGGCTACTGGCCCGAGACCGGGATGACCGCGCCCGACGACGACGCGCTCCGGCGCGACATCGAGCTCACGCGCGCCATGGGGTTCAACGGCGCACGCAAGCACCAGAAGATCGAGGATCCGCGCTATCTCTACTGGGCCGATCGGCTGGGCTTGCTCGTGTGGGAGGAGATGCCGAGCGCTTACCGCTTCACGCCCCTCTCGATCGAGCGCCTCACGCGCGAGTGGACGGAGGCGATCAACCGCGATTTCAGCCATCCGTGCGTCATCGCCTGGGTGCCCTTCAACGAGTCCTGGGGCGTGCCCAACCTGCCGGACAGCGCGCGCGAGCGGCACGGGGTCAAGGCGCTCTATCACCTCACCAAGACGCTGGACCCGACGCGCCCGGTGATCGGCAACGACGGCTGGGAGGCCGTGGCCACCGACATCATCGGTATCCATGACTACGATCCGGATCCGGCCCGGATCGCCCAGCGCTACGACGGCGGCGAGTGTCGCCCGCGGCTCTTCCGGCGCGAGCGCCCCGGCGGCCGCGTGCTCGTGCTCGACGGCCACTCGCGCAAGCTGGAGCACCCGATCGTGCTCTCGGAGATGGGCGGTATCGCGCTCCGCCGCCCCGGCACGTGGGGATACACCTCCGCCGATAACCCAGCGGCGCTGGAGCGGGCGTACGAGCGCCTCCTCGCCGTGGTGCGCGCGACACCGCTGCTCGCCGGCTTCTGCTACACGCAGCTCACCGATACCTACCAGGAGGCCAACGGGCTTCTCTACGCCGATAGGACGCCGAAATTCCTGATCGACGCCATCGCCGCCGCCACGCGCGGCCGGGCCGCGGGGCAGGTGCACCCCGACCCGATGGAGCTCGCGGAGTGCGCAGGCCCGCGCCAGGAAGGCATCATGATGGACGAGGTGATCGCCGGGGAGGAGTGATGTTCCAACGGAGCCTCGCCAAGCCGGGCGGCTGAGCGGCGGCCGAGCTCCGCGATGGACGTGGCCCTCAGGTACGTTCCTTGTATTGCCCCTCCCGGGCGGCACGCTCGTGCACATCAGCCGCGCCGCGGCCGCCACCGAGGAGGACAAGCATGAGCCCGAAACGGCGGCCGGACGTCGTCTGCTTCTCGCACCTGCGCTGGAGCTTCGTCTTCCAGCGCCCGCAGCACCTCCTCTCGCGCTGCGCGCGCACGCGGCGCGTGTTCTTCTTCGAGGAGCCGATGTGGAGCGACGGGCCGCCGCGGATCGAGGCCGCGCCCGTCGATCGCCACGGCGTGCGCGTCGTCACGCCGCACCTGCCACCAGGCCTCGACGACGCGCGGAACCACGCGCTACAGCGCGATCTCGTCGACGACATGCTCGATCGCTTCGGCATCGACGATCACGTGCTCTGGTACTACACGCCGATGGCGCTCCTGTTCTCGCGGCACCTCGCGGCCAGCGCGGTCGTGTATGACTGCATGGACGAGCTCTCCGCGTTCGCCGGCGCGCCGCCCGCGCTCAAGCACCACGAGGCCGAGCTGCTCCGCCGCGCCGACGTTGTCTTCACGGGAGGGCGCAGCCTCTACGAGTCCAAGAGGGCGCTGCACGCGAACGTGCACCTGCTCCCGAGCAGCGTCGACATCGCCCACTTCGCGGCGGCGCGCCGGCCGCTCGCGCCGCCCGTCGATCAGGCCACGATCCCGGGCCCGCGGCTCGGTTACTTCGGCGTCATCGACGAGCGCATGGATCTCGATCTCATCGCCGGCGTGGCCGCCGCCCGGCCTGAATGGCACCTCGTCTTCGTCGGTCCGGTCGTGAAGATCGATCCGGCGAGCCTGCCTCGCGCGCCCAACATTCACTATCTCGGCAAGAAGACCTACGAGGAGCTGCCCGCCTACCTCGCGGGCTGGGACGTGGCGCTCCTTCCGTTCGCGCGTAACGAGGCCACGCGCTTCATCAGCCCCACCAAGACGCCGGAGTACCTCGCGGGCGGCAAGCCCGTCGTCTCCACGTCGATCCGCGATGTGGTCCGGCCCTACGGCGAGCTCGGCCTCGCGCGCATCGCGGACACCGCGGGCGATTTCGTGGCCGCCGTCGAGGCGTACCTCGCCGAGGACCACGCCGCGCGGCTCTCCCGGGCCGACGCGCTGCTCGCACAGGGATCGTGGGACGCGACATGGTCGAAGATCGAGAAGCTCCTCGACGGCGTGCTGATGGTGGGCCGGCGCCCGGCGGCGCGACAGGGCGCCGATGTTTGACTATCTCATCGTCGGCGCCGGCTTCGCAGGCTGCGTGCTCGCCGAGCGGCTCGCGCGCGGCTCGGGCAAGAAGGTGGTGCTCTGCGATGTCCGCCCCCACATCGGCGGCAACGCCTATGATCACCACGACGCCGCCGGCGTCCTCGTGCACAGGTACGGCCCCCACGTCTTCCACACCAACTCGCGGGAGGTCTTCGAGTACCTCTCGCAGTTCACCGAGTGGCGCCCGTACCAGCACCGCGTGCGCGCCTGGGTGGACGGGCAGCTCGTCCCCATCCCCATCAACCTCGACACCATCAACCAGCTCTACGGCCTGCGCCTGAGCGCGCCCGAGGTGGAGGTGTTCCTCGCCTCCCGGGCCGTGCGACGCGAGCAGATCCGCACAAGCGAGGACGTGATCGTCAGCAAGGTCGGCGTCGAGCTCTACGAGAAGTTCTTCAAGCACTACACCCGGAAGCAGTGGGGACTCGACCCGTCCGAGCTCGACGCCGCCGTGACCGCGCGGGTGCCGGTGCGGAGCAACCGCGACGATCGGTACTTCACCGACACCTACCAGGCCATGCCGCTCCACGGCTTCACGCGCATGTTCGAGCGGATGGTCGATCACCCGAACATCAAGATCCTGCTCAACGCCTCGTTTCGCGAGATGCAGAGCGAGATCCCTCATCGCGAGGTGATCTTCACCGGCCCCGTCGACGCCTTCTTCGACTATCGCTTCGGAAAGCTGCCGTATCGATCCCTGGAGTTCCACTTCGAGACCAAGGATCAAGAGAGGTACCAGGACGCGCCGGTCATCAACTATCCGAACGAGAACCCGTATACCCGGGTCACCGAGTTCAAGCACCTCACGGGCCAGGTGCACCCGAAGACGACCATCGTCTACGAGATCCCGAAGGGCGAGGGCGACCCGTATTACCCCGTGCCGCGGCCGGAGAACGCGGCCCTCTACCGCAGGTACGAGGAGCTCGCCAGGGAGACGCCCGGCGTCCACTTCGCCGGGCGGCTCGGGACCTATCGCTACTACAACATGGACCAGGTGGTGGCGCAGGCGCTCACCCTCTATGCCAAGCTGGCCGGCGTGCCGAACCGACAGCTCGCCGCGGCCAAGGCGGCTTGACCATGGCGGTAGAGGCGAGGGCGCCCCTCGAGATCTGGGGCGGGGTGGAGTGCACGGTCAACCGCGTCGGCGACGTGGTTCACCACCAGCTCGAGCGGAGCGGGCACGCGCGCCGCCTCGATGATCTCGATCGCTTTGCCGCGCTCGGGATCCAGGCGCTGCGCATGCCCGTGCTCTGGGAGCGGACGGCCCCCGATCGGCCGGAGCGCCTGGACTTCGGCTGGGCCGACGCGCGGATGGAGCGGCTCCGGGCGCTCGAGGTGCGGCCCATCATCGGGCTCGTCCACCACGGCAGCGGCCCGCGTTACACGAGCCTCGTCGATCCGGGCTTCCCGGAGGGGCTCGCCCGCTTCGCCCGCGCGGCGGCCGAGCGTTATCCGTGGGTCACCGACTGGACGCCGGTGAACGAGCCGCTCACGACGGCCCGCTTCTCGGGCCTGTACGGGCACTGGTACCCGCACGGCCGCGATCCGCGCACGTTCGTGCGCGCGCTGCTCACCGAGTGCCGCGCGATCGCGCTCGCCATGCGCGCCATCCGGGAGGTGATCCCCCGGGCGCGCCTGATCCAGACCGAGGATATCGGCAAGACGACGAGCACGCCGCTGCTCGCGTACCAGGCCGACCACGAGAATCACCGGCGCTGGCTCAGCTTCGATCTGCTCACGGGGCGCGTGGACGGCGATCACCCGCTGTTTCCGCTGCTCCTCGGGTGGGGCGCGTCGCCCGCCGAGCTCGCGTGGTTCGTCGAGGATCCCTGTCCGCCGGACGTCCTCGGCATCAACTACTACATCACGAGCGAGCGCTTCCTCGACGAGCGGCTGGCCTGTTACCCCGCCTGGTCGCACGGCGGAAATGGCAAGCACGCGTATGCCGACGTCGAGGCCGTGCGTGCGGTCGCCGGAGGCATCGACGGGCACCGCGCGCGGCTCCAGGAGGTCTGGGATCGCTACCGCCGGCCCGTGGCGATCAGCGAGGTGCACCTCGGCGGGCCGCGCGAGGAGCAGCTTCGCTGGCTTGTCGAGGCGTTCCGCGCCGCGGAGGCCGCGCGCGCGGCGGGCGCGGACGTGCGCGCGGTCACCGCGTGGTCGCTCCTCGGCTGCTTCGACTGGAGCTGCCTCGTCACCGAGGAGCGCGGGCACTACGAGCCGGGCGTGTTCGATGTACGCGGCCCCGAGCCGCGGTCCACGGCGCTCGCGCGGCTGGTCTCCGCGCTCGCGCGCGGCGATCGCTTCGAGCATCCCGCGCTCGCCCCGCCGGGCTGGTGGCGGCGCCCCGAGCGGCTGACGTACGGTCCGGCCGCGGCCGTCGCGCCCGCGCCCGAGGCCGCCGCCGCCGGTCCGCCCATCCTGATCACCGGCGCGAAGGGGGCGCTCGGCCGCGCGTTCGCGCGCCTGTGCGCGCTGCGCGGCCTGCCCCATCGCACGATCGGGCGCGACGAGATGGACATCGCCGATCCCGCGTCGGTCGAGCGCGCGCTCGATCGGTTCTCCCCGTGGGCCGTCGTCAACACGGCGGGGTTCGTGGGCGTCGACGAGGCCGAGCGCGAGCCGCACCGCTGCGAGCGCGAGAACGCGCTGGGGCCCGCCGTGCTCGCGATCGCGTGTCGCCGGCGTGACGCGCGGCTCGTGACCTTCTCGGCCGATCTGGTCTTCGACGGCGCGCAGCGCTCGCCGTACGTGGAGACCGATCCCGCGCGGCCGCTCAACGTCTACGGCCGCAGCAAGGCGACGGCGGAGTGGAACGTCCTGGCGATCCTCCCGGAGGCGCTGGTGGTGCGCACCGCCGCGTTCTTCTGTCCCTGGGACGAAGCGAACTTCGTCGGCGCCGCGCTGCGCGCCCTCGGCGAGGGCCGGAGCTTCCACGCGGCCGACGACGTGATCGTCTCGCCGACCTACGTCCCGGATCTCGTGCACGCGACCCTCGATCTGCTGATCGACGGCGAGCGCGGCATCTGGCACCTCGCGAACCGGGACGCCACGAGCTGGGCGGAGCTCGCCTCGCGCAGCGCGGCGCTCGCGCGCGTCCCCGCGACGCGGCTCGTGCGCTGCCCGAGCCGCGCGCTCGGCCTGGCCGCGCCGCGCCCGCGGTACAGCGCGCTCGGGAGCGGCCGCGGGCTCCTGTTGCCGTCGCTCGACGACGCGCTCGCGCGCTACGTCGCGGAGCGTGACCCCCGGCCACAAAGTTAGGAGGCTTCATGCGCGTCCTGGTCACCGGCGGATCCGGCTACATTGGCAGTGCGATCACCGAAGATCTCGTCGCGCGCGGTCACGGCGCCTCGGATCTGGCCGAGATCATCGGCCCGGTGTTCAGCGGGGGGCTCGCCCGGCGACGCGAAGGCGGCGCTCGCCCGGCAGCTTGATCTCGCCCACGCCGCGGTTCACGAGCAGCGGCGCCGAGGAGGCGGAAGCGTGGCCGCGATCGCGTTCGAGCATGTGTACAAGCGCTACCAGGGGAGCGCGCCCATCGTGGAGGACCTGTCGCTGCGCATCGAGGACGGCGAGCTCCTCGTGCTCGTCGGGCCTTCCGGGTGCGGCAAGTCGACGACGCTCCGGATGATCGCGGGCCTCGAGGACGTCGACGGCGGGACGCTCTCCATCGGCGGCCGCGTGGTCAACGACGTGCCCCCGAAGCAGCGCGACGTCGCCATGGTCTTCCAGAGCTACGCGCTCTACCCGCACATGACGTGCTTCGAGAACATGGCCTTCTCGCTCGCGCTCCGCCGCGTGCCGCGCGACGAGGTGAAGCGCCGCGTGGAGGCCACCGCGCGCGCGCTGGCGATCGATCACCTCCTCGATCGCAAGCCGCGGGCGCTCTCGGGCGGCCAGCAGCAGCGCGTGGCCATCGGGCGCGCCATCGTGCGCGAGCCGGGCGTGCTGCTCATGGACGAGCCGCTCTCGAACCTCGACGCCGCGCTGCGCAGCTCGATGCGCGCCGAGCTGCGCCGCCTGCATCGTCGCCTCGGGACGACGCTCGTGTACGTGACCCACGATCAGACGGAGGCGCTCACCCTCGGGGAGCGGATCGCCGTCCTCCGCGGAGGCGCGCTCCTCCAGCACGACAGCCCGCAGGAGCTCTACGACCGGCCGGCCAACGTCTTCGTCGCGACGTTCATCGGCGCACCCCCGATGAACCTGATCCCCGCCGAGCTCCGCCTCGACGGCCCGACCTCGGTGCTCTCGGCGCCGAGCGTGCGGCTCGCGCTGCCGAGGACAACGGAGCACCGCGAGGGCCGGGTGATCGCGGGCGTCCGGCCCGAGCACCTCGGCCCGGCGCCCGCCGGCGCGTCGCTGGGCGTGGAGGGCGATGTCGAGATGGTCGAGGCGATGGGGTTCGAGTCGTACGTCCACCTGCGCGTCGGCGACGCCGCGATCGTGTGCCGCTGGCTGGATCGTGGCACGACGCCGGCCGTCGGCGCGCGCGTGACGCTGGCCGCCGCGCCGGAGCACGTCCACCTGTTCGATCCGCGCACCGAGGAGCGGGTCTGAGATGGCCCGTCGCGCGCTCTGGCTCGTTGTCTGGTGCGCGTCCATCTCGCCCGCCGGATGCGCCTCGAAGGCCGATCCCCGCTCGCACGTCGCGCGCACCACCATCACCTTCGTCGGCTGGGGGATGCCGGAGGAGCGGGCCATCATGCGGTCGGCGCTCGCCGCCTTCGAGCGGATCCACCCGGAGATCCGCGTCGAGTACACGCAGGTGCCCGGCGTCGGCTACGACTACCTCAACAAGCTCCGGCTGATGATCGTGGCGAAGCGCGCGCCCGACGTCTTCTACGTGCCCGACGGCGCGTTCGGCGAGATGGTCAGTCAGGGCGTCCTGCGCGACATCGACGGTCTCGTGCAGGAGAGTCGGACCCTCGACCTCGCCGACATCTGGCCGAGCGCCCTGGCCCGCTATCGCTGGAACGGCCGCGTCCTCCACGAGGGCAGCCTCTACGCGCTGCCGAAGGACATCGGCCCCACGGTGCTCTACTACAACAAGGACGTGCTCCGCCGCCGCGGCGTGCCCGCGCCGGATCCCGAGGTGCCGATGACCTGGGATCAGGCCATCGCTGCCTTTCGCGCGCTCACGTACCGCGAGGGGTATGTCCAGCACTGGGGGATCACCGGATATCCCTATGAAGCCGCTGTGTGGTCCGCGGGCGGCGAGATCGTGGACGCGGCGCAGCGCCGGTGGCTCATGGACTCCGGCGTGTCGATGGACGCGGTGCAGTGGTGCGCGGATCTGGCCCTCCGCCATCAGGTGGCGCCCAACCTCGCCCGCAGCGGCGGCGCCGGGCAGAGCGAGCTCTTCGAGGCCGGGCTCGCCGCCATGCACATCGACGGGCGCTGGATGGTCCCGCGGTATCGCCGGATGCGCTTCGACTGGGATGTCGCGCCCGTGCCTGTGCCGAAGCCGGGCATGACCTCGGTGAGCTGGTCGGGCTCCGTGGGGCTCGCCGTCAGCGCCGCGAGCCGGCGCATCGCCGAGGCGTTCACGTTGATCGAGTACCTGGCCGGCCCCGAGGGACAGAGCGAGCTGGTCCGATCCGGGCTCCAGGTGCCCAATCAGCGATCGGTCGCCGCGACCGCCGCCTTCCTCCAGCCCGGGCAGCGGCCGGCCCACGCCGCGGTCTTCCTGCGCGCCGCCGAGACGAGCCGCCCGAGCCCCGAGACCGAGATGCCCAACGCCTTCTGGCACGAGGTCTTCGCGAGCTTCCTCCCCGAGGTCTGGCGCGGCGAACGGCCCGCCCGCGAGCTGCTCCCGGCCCTCGCGCCGGTCGTCGAGCAAACCATGCGGGAGAACAACCCCGGACCGGAGGCGGCGCGTTGAACAAGCAGATTCCGCGCGCCCGCGCCGACGCGCGCTGGGGTTGCGCGTTCGTGGCGATCCCCGTGCTCGGCTTCGTCGTGTTCGCGCTCGGCCCGATGCTGGCGTCGCTCTATCTGAGCTTCACCCGCTTCGAGGTGCTCACGCCGCCGCAGTGGGTCGGCCTCGACAACTACGCTCGCCTCTTCGCCCGGGATTTCTTCATCTGGCGGACGCTCGCCAACACGGCCTTTTACCTCCTCGGCATCCCGGTCGGCATCGCCATCTCCCTCTTCCTCGCGCTCCTGTTGAACCAGAAGCTCAGGCTCGAGGGGTTCTTCCGCACCGTCTATTTCATCCCCTCCGTGTGCTCGATCGTGGCCGCGGCGCTGCTCTGGAAGTGGATCTACAACGCCGATTACGGGCTCATCAACACGTACCTCCGCGCCCTCGGCGTCGCCGACCCGCCCGGGTGGCTCTCGAGCCCGCACCTCGTCAAGCCCGCGCTCGTCGTGATGGGGATCTGGAGCGGGCTCGGCTACAACATGGTCCTCTTCCTGGCCGCGCTCCAGGGCGTGCCGCGATCGCTGCTCGAGGCCGCGGAGCTCGACGGGGCGAACGCCTGGCAGCGCTTCCGGCACGTGACCCTGCCGGCCATCAGCCCGATGACGTTCTTCATCGCCGTCACCAGCGTCATCGGCGGGCTGCAGAGCTTCGATCAGGTCTACGTGATGACGCGCGGCGGCCCGGAGTTCCGCTCGGCGACGTTCATGCTCTATCTCTACCTCACCGGCTTTCAGTACTTCCAGATGGGTTATGCGTCGGCGATGGCCTGGGTGCTCGGCGCGCTCGTGATGATCGTGACCGTGCTCCAGTTCCGCCTCGCCCGGCGCTGGGTGCACGATGAGTAGCGGCCGGAGGTCCCGGGGGCGCCGCGCGCTCCGGCTCCTCTCCTATGCGGTCCTCGCGCTGGTGGCCGTCTTCGTGCTGGCGCCCTTCGCGTTCATGATCAGCACCAGCGTGAAGCCGGCGGACGAGATCTACGCGGTCCCGATCCGCTGGATCCCGGCCCGCCCGACGCTCGCCAACTACCGGCAAGCCTTCGCCGAGATCGACATCCTCCGCGGCACCTGGAACACGCTCCTCATCGCCGTCCCGTCCACCCTCGGGGGCCTCCTCACGGCGTCGTTCGCCGGCTACGCCTTCGCGAAGCTCCGTTTTCCGGGGCGCGACGCGATCTTCGCCGCGCTCCTGTCGACGATGATGCTGCCGAGCGTGGTCACGTTGATCCCGCAGTTCGTGGGCTTCGCCCGGATCGGCTGGATCGACACCTACTATCCGCTCATCGTGCCGGGCGCGACGGGCAGCGCGGTCGCGATCTTCCTGATGCGGCAGTACTTCGCGAGCATTCCGGACGAGCTCATCGAGGCCGCGACGCTGGACGGCGCGAACCCTTTCCAGACGTTCACGCGGGTGGTCTTCCCCCTCGCCGGGCCGGCCGTCGCGACGCTCGCGGTCCTCGGGCTCAAGGCCGCCTGGAACGACTACTTCGGGCCGCTCGTCTACATCATCTCTCCGCAGAAGATGAACATCCAGCAGATGATCGCCGGCACCCAGAACGCCTACGGCGGCGAGCCGGCCGTGCTCATGGCGGGCGCCTCCCTCGCGATGTTGCCGCTCGTGGTGCTCTTCCTGTTCGCGCAGCGGTACTTCGTGGAGGGGCTCGCGCGGACCGGGCTCAAGCGCTGATTCGTCGCAGAGGGCGGAGCGCTTCGTCCCCAGCGGCGGATCGGACCACTCTCTCGATTTCCAGTCGCACGTATGCCCAGCATGGATCCGAGAACGCCAGTGCATCGTCCATGCGCGCTCGACCGTGGTCTACAAATCGCAGCAACCTTCACTCATGCAAGTCACGACAACCAGGTCGATTGCCGCTCTCGTGCTATCTCTCGCTTGTTTCTCGTGTGCCATGGCGGCGGAGGATGTGGGCGAAGGGCCTGGCGAGGTCATGTTGGATGACATGAACGCGTCAGAGGTCACCATCACCGCACCGGATGAGCTGGGTTTTCATGACGGGCCGCGCATCGAGCGTCAATTGATCTGCCTCGCCTTGACGGCCTCCGGCCAGGAGGCGAAAGAGGCGTTTTGTGGATCGCGATGGAGGTTAGACCCGGACAAGAAGGACGTATGCTCGAAGAAAGCGGGCAGCGGGAGCGATGTTGAATGGATCCTCTACTGCGCGCTGACGAATTTCCCGGAGTAGCCGCCGCTCCGGACGGCATCGGCACGCCCTCAGGGCGGCGCCGGCCGCGGGCCGCATGTCTCGGGCCAGATCCGGTGGAAGACGACCGCGCCGGCGCGCACCCGCTCGGTCTTGCATCGCCCGGTGAAGTGCTTCGCGACCGCGTTCTCGGCGAGCACCGGGCGGGTCGCGGCGCTCGCGAGGAGGAAGGCATCGAGCGATTCGGCGCGGCTGGCCGCGATGAACCGCAGATCGTCGCGCTCCTCGTCGAGCCGGGCGGCATAGTGGAACAGGTAGAGCATGTCCCAGTTGGTCACGACGAGCGCTCCCGCGGCGAGGCCGCGCACGGCGACACGGACATCGTCATGCAGCACATCGCCGTTCGCGAGCTGCAAGGGATACCACGGCGCATCGAACGTGTAGGTCCCCGCCCGGACGTCGGCGAGCCGCGGGGCGGCGACCGGTCCGAGGCCGCCGCCGAGGAATCCCGCCGCGAGCACCGCGCTCACGCCCTCGCGACCGCGCGGTCCGAACGCGCCGAGCCGCGCCGGAGCCTCCACGATGGCCCCGAGGCCGGCGCCTGCGAGGACGGCCAGGAGCACGTAACCCGGGACATGGAAGGCATAGATGTCCTGGACGCCGTAGTTGAACGTGAAGAGCCATTGCCCCGCGACGGCGCCGAGGGGCAGGATCGCGACGCGCGGGCGGTCGACGAGGAGCGCGAGCGCGCCAATCGCGGCGAGGATCAGGAGCGGATACGATAGCTCGGCAGGCAGCTTTCCGAAGTAGGCGCCGGCGCGCAGGGGCAGATTCTTGGCCGGATCGACGAACATGAGGTGCTGGAACTGCCTCGCGCTCCAGCTGAAGCGGAGCCGCTCCCAGGGCTCGTCGAGGGCGGTGGCGTCGAGGCCCCACTGCGAGCGCGAGGGGTTGACGACCGTCTCGAAGTAGCTCGCCGGCGAGGCGGCCCAATCGTTCAGGGCGAAGAGCGCGACCGTGACGCCGACGCCCGCGGCCGCGCCTGCGATCGCGGGGCGGAAGACGGCGTGGGCGCGCCCTCGGTGCAGCCACAGGAACGCGAGGATCGCCGGCGCGGCGAGCGCGACGGTGAAGTGGACGCCGAGACTCATGCCGCCGAGGAGCCCGGCGGCGAAGACGGCGCCGGGGCGGGCGTGGATCCGCCAGCGGAGGAGGAGGACCAGGATGAGCGCGAGGAACGCGGCGCCGGCGGTGTATACCTCCGCGATGACGGCCTGCGACCAGAACGTCGGCGCCATCGCGAGCGCCGACGCCGCGACGAGCGCCGCGCCGCGCGAGGCCACGAGCGAGCGCACGGCGAGGTAGACGCACGCGACCGCGACCGCGCCCAGGACCGCAGAGAGCAGGTTGACCCGGTACGCGACGTCGCGGAGTGGAAGCCACGAGACCGCGCGAGCGAGCGCCAGATACACCGGGTAACCGGTCGGGTGGCTGTGACCGGCGAGCCGGGCGAGCGACTGGAACTCCCCGCTGTCGTCCTGGAGCAGGCCGGGGGCCAGCGTACGCACGTAGAGCGCGAAGAAGACGCCGCCCACGCTGGCGGCGACAACCCGGTCCGCCGCGGGGAGCTGTGCCTTGGCGTGAGTTCCGCGAGGAGCAGGGGACACGCTGGGCATGTGTGCGACTGGCCCTGCATCGTAGGCCAGGACGCTGCGGTAGGCGACATCCCAGCGACGCACGATGGTCGTTTCCGTCATGCATCCGGGCGACGCCACGGCGCCTCACTGTCCGTGAGACCCGGCGATGAGCGGGGTTGGGTCGCGCCGGCGTGCCACGCCGCGCGACGGCGGGCGCCGCCGGTCACTGGGGGGAGCGCCGCGAGCGGTGATCGCGCTGGACCACCGCCGCACGGAGCGCGGGCCGCGGCGCGAGTGCATCCGTCAGGTTTGCAAGCGGCGATCTCAGGATCGAAAGCTTCAGGGTCTTCCTTACGGTTAAGTCCTTGAAAACGGTGCGGAAAGGCCCTGGTCCGTGTCCTGCTAAGTAACCACGGCAGAGCGCCCGTGACGGCTTCCCCCCCCGCCGTCGAATGGGCGCTCTTTTTTTTTAGGTTCCCCCGACAGAATCTGTCGGCGCGCGGGCCGGGCAAGCACGGAGCGGCCTGCGGGCATCCGCGAGGCGCCCCACCGCATCGCAATTCTGAGCGAAGCGTCGCGGGCCTCCGTGGGACGTGTCGGCTGCTCCCGGATCGTCGTCGCACAGGCTGTGCGTGGACGCGTCGGCGCGCAGCGGGAGACCGGAGAATTGAACGCAAAGGCGCCAGGGCGCAAAGACGCAAAAAGACATGAGAGGGGCCTGTAGTTCTATTCTTGCTATCCATTGACCACTCGATGGATGCTTTGCATTCTCTCTCCGCTTTTTTGCGTCTTCGCGCCTTTGCGCCTTTGCGTTGAAATCTTAGATTCTCAGCGACGTCCGCCGCATGCGCGATGAGGCACCCAGTGCCGTGGGTGGTTCCGCGCCCGGAGCGCCTTCGCCAGGAGCGGGAGCCGTGACCTTCGAGATGCCGGCCGCCGAGGGCGAGCCGGAAGCCGAGTCGACGGAGGGCGTAGATCCCGGCGACGAGCCGTGATCGCGCTGGACCGCCGCCGCACAGCCCTGGGCCGCGACGCGAGCGCATCCGTCAGGTCTGCAAGCAACCATCTCAGGATCGAAAGCTTCAGGGACTTCCTGATGGGTAAGTCCTTGAAACAAGTACGGAGAAGCCCTGGCCCGTATCCTGCTAGATATCCACGGCAGAGCGCCCGTGACGGCTTCCCCCCCCGCCGTCGAATGGGCGCTCTGTTTTTTGTGGCCCGGCGTGTTGTGGCCCGGCGTGGCAGGGCGCGAGGAGCGCCCCCGGACGCTCGGCCGCTGCGGCTACGGATCCTCGGTGACAAGGACGATCGCGAGGCCGTCGTATCCCTTGCTGCCCACGGTCTGGATCGCCGTCGCGCTCACGCGTCGCTCGGCCGCGAGCAGCTTGTTCAGGCGGCGCACCCCCTGGACGTTGGGATCGGCGCTCTCGGGGTCGATGACCGCCCCCTTGCGCACGACGTTGTCGATCACGATGACGCTGCCGCGGCGGGAGAGCTTGAGCGCCCACGCGAAGTAGTCGGGATTGCTCGGCTTGTCGGCGTCGATGAAGATGAGGTCGAACGGGCCGCGGCCCTCCGCGGCGAGCTTCGGCAGCGTGTCGAGCGCTCGCCCCAGGCGCAGCTCGACGACGTCGGCCAGCCCGGCGCGATCGAGGTTCGCGCGGGCGACCTCGGCGTGCTTCGGCTCCGACTCGAGCGTGATCAGGCGGCCGCCGTCGGGCAGCGCCCGCGCGAGCCAGATCGTGCTGTAACCCCCGAGCGTGCCGATCTCCAGGATGGCTCGCGCCCCCCGGATCCGCGCCAGGAGATGCAGCAGCTTGCCCTGGTTCGGCGCGACGTTGATCGGCGGCAGGCCGGCAGCGGCGCTGGCCGCGAGCGCCGCATCGAGCGCGGCGTCGGACGGCACGAGCAGATCGGTGAGGTAGCGATCGACGGCGGACCATTGCTCCTGAGCCATGAAAATCATCCTCCTCACGCCGGGCGACCCCCGTCGCCTCGCGCAGGTGAGTTGAGTGCCAAGTGTTGAATTCTACTGTATGTATCGGCGATGCTGAGCGTCCTGGCGGCAGGGACGCCTCGCTGCCGAGTCAAACGTTGGACGTTTGTCCGCTATAACAGATGTCTGGGATGAGCGCAGCCCTCACCGCCGCGCGGGGCTCGTCCTTTGTCCTACCGCGGCACGAGGACGCGGACGTCCCAGGGCGCGAGGTCCAGCGCGAGGGCGCCGGCCCGGAGGTGCGCGCCGGCGCCGCTCAGCGCGTCGCGCAGGCCGCCTCGCGCGTGGGCGGCGAACGGCTCCGGGACGGTGAGGCGCTTCTTCACGGATCGCTCGCTGAAATTCAGGACCACGAGCGCGAAGCGAGACGCGTCGTCACCGTGCCTGACATAGGCGAAGACCTCGTCGTCCGGCCCCCCGGCGTGCACCGTGTGGTGCCCCGGCGACCGGAGCGCGGCGACACCGCGCCTGAGCCGGATCAGCTGCTCGTAATGCCGCGCCAGCTGGCCGCGCGGGGGCCGTGAGACCGGGGCGAGGCCGCCGTAAGGCTCGTACTCGGCGCCGAGCTCGTCGAACGTGTAGACGCACGGGATCCCGGGCAGGGTCAGCAGCGCCGCCGCGGCGACGCGCGTCAGCCCCGGTCCGTGGCGGGTGACGAAGCGCGCGCCCGTGTCGTTGTTGTTGATGAACCTGAGCGTGCGCTCGGGGCGCTCGGCGCGCGCCGCGGTGGCGGCGAGCGCCGCGCCGAGCCGGGCCGCGATGCCCCGCGGCGCGCCGAACACGTCCTTCCAGGCCCAGTGTCCGAGCTCCTCGGTCCAGTCATAGGCCGCGTCGAACCCGTTCTGCAGGTAGTACGGATCGCGCGCCGAGGCCTCGGCGATCAGCGCGACATGCGGGCTCACACGCCGGAGCTCGGCGGCCCAGGGAGACCAGAGCGCGCCCCGCCGCTGCTGGATGCCCCACGCGGCGTCGACGCGATAACCATCGATGTCGAACCGGCGCACCCAGTGCAGGGACGCCTCGAGCATCCAGCGCGCCACCTCGGCGCTGTCGTAGTTCAGGTTCGGCAGGTGCTCCCAGTCGAAGTAATGCGTCGGCTCGCCGCCCTCATCGCGATCGTAGAAGGCGAAGGTGTGGGCGCGGTTCGTGCGCCGCTGGGCTTCACGGAAATACGGGTGCTCGGCCGAGGTGTGGTTGGGCACGAGATCGAGCAGCACGCGCAGGCCGCGCCGGTGCGCGTCGTCCACGAGCTCGCGGAGATCTTGCTCGGTCCCGTAGTCGGGGCGCACGCTGAAGTAATCGGTGACGGCATACCCGAAGTCGCCCTCGGGCGCGGCGAAGATAGGAGATAGCCAGATCGCCGTGACGCCGAGCCGCTCGATCGCGGGGAGGGCGGCGCGGACGCTCCGGAGCGGCGGATCGCCGAAGAACGGCGGCACGACGCCGTAGAGGACGGCATCGTCGATCCACGCCGGTGCGGCCCTGCCAGAGGGGGCTTCGAGCGGCGGCGCGACACGCGCGGCGTCGCCCCGGCCGCGCTCGTCGCGCACCCTGAGCTCGTACAGCGCCTGACCGCCGACGTCGGGCGCCGGCAGCTCGAGGCGAGCGCCCTGCCCGAGCGGCTCCGGCGCCGCGCCGCCGCGCACGCGGAACCAGTCGAAGGCGACGAGCTCGGCGCGGGAGCGCTCGCTGGGCTCGCTGCTCGTCGCGTCGAGGACGAGCTTGCCGCCGGCCAGCGCGGCGCGGGCGCGGGCGCGCGGGGTGTCCTCCAGCCGGACGCGGTAGGTGACGGGCGGAGAGTCCAGCTCGCCAGCGCTCGCTTCCCGGCAGCGCGCGACGATCTCGTTCTCGCCCTCGAGCAGCGGGACGTCCGCGAAGAACCGCTGCTGCTCGATCGCCGCCGGGAACACGTCGCCGCCGACCCGGATCGCGCAGTCCTCCAGCGTGCCCGCCCCGGCGAGGGCGCCCTGGACGCGCGCGCTGAAGGCCCAGACGTCGGCATCGCCGGCGTGCAGCTCCAGCCGGGCTTGCGCCGCCGCGGAGGGGCGCGGCGATTGCGCCGCCGCGGAGGGGCGCGGCGATACCGAGGGGGTGACCGACTCGCACGAGGGCGCCGCCAGGAGCAGCGCGGCAGCCCATCCGAGCCGGGTGAGCGGCCCCGCGTGACGCGATGGGCCCGGGGTGCGCTGCCGAAGGACGCCCGTGGCCGCGCCGATCGGCACGACCGGTCCAGAGAGAGATGCACAGGGAGGCGAGGAGGCGGCGGTCGAGCGGAGGAGGCGTCTCAGCATGGGGGCGATGCGGCAAGCGGGGGAGCCCCTCTATTCCAGAACCACCCCTGACGATCGCCAAAGCGCCGAGAGCACGGAGGTTTTATGTCGTGATGTTCTCTCTCTCCTCCATGTCCGCCGTGTCGTGTCATCCACGGCGGCGCATTCCCGTGCCGGGGCTTCCCCTGCGCCTCCTCGCGCCAGGATCAGGCGGCGGCGTAAAGGCGGCTCCGCCCCCGGGCGCGCACGACGAGCGGGACGCCGCCCGACGGGCTCAGCGTCAGGTTGCGGCGCACGGGGCGGGGCGGACGCTCGTCGAGCAGGCTGAACTCGCATGCTGACAGCGCCAAGCCGAGCACGATCTTCATCTCGAACATCGCGAAGGCCGCGCCGATGCAGCGGCGGTGTCCGCCGCCGAACGGCAGGTACTCGAACGGCGAGAACTTTCGCTCCAGGAAGCGCTCTGGCCTGAACCGGGACGGCTCGGGGTAGAGCTCGGGGTGGTGGTGCACGAGCAGGATGCAGGGCGCCACCCCCGTTCCCGGCAGGAGCTCGTGCTCGCCGAGGCGGAACGGCTGCGCCAGGAGGCGCGGGGACTCGGTGACGATCGGATAGATGCGCAGCGCCTCCTTGCACACGGCGTCCAGGTAGGGCAGGGCAGCGAGGCGCTCGGGGTCGGGCTCCGGGCCGAGGGCGTCGATCTCGTCGCGGAGGCGCGCGAGGACGCCGGGGTGACGGTGCACGTGATCGAGGGCCCACGCGAGGGCGAGCGCCGTGGTCTCGTGCCCGGCGAACAGCAGCGTCCGGAGCTCGTCGAAGATGGCCTGATCGCTCATGCGCGATCCGTCGTCGTAACGCGCCGAGACCATGAGGCTCAGGATGTCGTCGCCCGGGGCCGCGCGCGCCCGCTCGATCTGCGCCCGGAACAGGGCGTCCAGGTCGCCTACGCGCCGGCGGAAGCGCGCGTAGGGGCCGATGCCGCCGAGCTCCCGCTGCAAGGGCGGCAGGAAGGTCAGCGCCGGGGTCAGCGCGTCGGTCATGGCGACGACGGCCTGAGCGAACGCGCTCGTTCGAGACGGCTCCTCCACGCCGAAGACGGCGCGGATGATGACGTCGAGCGAGATCGCCTGCGTGAGCTCCTGGGCGATGGCGCGGGGCGCGCGCGCCGCCTCGGTGAGCCGGCGGGCGGCGGTGTCCGCCATCGCCGCCGCGTAGGCGCGCATGCGATCGCCGTGGAACGGCGGCGTCAGCAGCTTCCGCTCTCGCCTGTGGCGCTCGTCCGAGAGCATGAGCAGCGAGTGCTCCCCCACGAGCGGCGCGATCGCCTTGGTGGCGAAGGGAAGGAAGGTCTCGGGCGGCGCCGTCATCACGTCCTGCACCGTCCTGGGGCCTCCGGCGATCACGACGTCGCCGCTGAGCACGGGGACGTTGAAGACATCGCCGTAGGTGGCGGCGCAATGCGTGAGGAACTCGAACGGACGGGTGAGGAACTTGTAGGTCGTGAGAAGTCGGCTGCGCGGGCCTCGGGGCAACTGGCTCATGGCGTACCTCGGCGGGGGCTCGATCCCGGGGGCGCGCGGCGCCTCACCGGGATCGACGCAAGGATGGGCTCGGCGCGCCGCTGCGGCAGCGGCGTCGGGCGCCAATGTTACGACGGACGGCGCCAGGCGGGGGCGCGCCGCGCGGTGTCCGTCCGACCAAGGCCTCGTGACCACCCCGTCGGAGTCGGCCGGCGCTACCGCGCTCGGGCGCCAGGAGGAATGGGAAGAGCCCAAGGGGCGCAGCACCGGGCTGGGCGCCAAGGCCGGCGACGAGCGCATCCGCTACCCCGACGAGCAGGAGGACCTGTCCGACTCGAGCGGCGCGCGGCCCGCGGCCGCCGCTCCCGAGGCGGACGACTGCTGCTCACGGATGCGGCGCTGAGCCGCGGGGCCCTCGCCGCACCCAGGGAAAGCCCGACGCCCGAGCGGCCTCGCTCGCCGCGGGCAGGAGGGAACGCCGCTCACCGCGCATCGAACCTCACGTCCAGGTCCGGGTACTTGCGGGCGAGGTACTCCAGCGCCAGCCACGTGTGGCAATGCCGCACGTCGGGCTGGCGCGCCGTGGGGCAGTTGCAGCCGAGGAACACGTCGCCTTGCAGGGCCTCCTGAGCCAGCGCGTCGAAGTGCTCCCGTTGCTCCGTAAATCTCTTGTCGAGTACCGCAAAGTAGGCGGCGCGAAACCTCTTGAAGCCAGCTTGCGAGGGATCCGACAGGAACTCTTCGACGATCTCCGGGGTGGGCCTCAGGACGTGGTGCGTGTGTTTGCGCGTGTCGTACCGCCTGCCCTCTGGCAGCGGATCACCCTCCGGACGGCGCCCGCGGACGATCTGGTAGCGTGCAAGCATAGGTGCTCATTCCTCCTTTCGTTCGTCGTTTGCATGCGCCGGCCGTGAGGTCGCATGGCGGTCCGGACGAAGCGCAGCGCGCGCCGCTCACCGCGGCGCCGGCGCGCGCGCCACGCGGCCGCCGACGACCACCATGTCGATCGGCGTGTCGACGAGCGAGCGATCGGGCGAGAGATCGCGGCCGAGGACGGTCAGATCGGCCACGTAGCCAGGCGCGATCCGGCCCCGCTGGCCCTCGGCGAAGGCCGCGTACGCGGGCGCCCCGGTGAAGGCCAGGAGCGCCTCGTCGAGGTCGAGCCGCTCCTCGGGCATCCACCCGCCCGGGGGGTGGCCCGAGAGATCCTGCCGGGTCACGGCTGCATGGATGCCGAGCAGCGGTGAGGCGTCCTCTACCGGGAAATCCGAGCCGAACACGACGCGCGCGCCCGACGACAGGAGCGACCGCCAGGCATAGGCGCCCTTCAGGCGATCGGCGCCGAGCCGCGCGGGCGCCCACGGCATGTCGCTCGTCGCGTGGGTCGGCTGCATCGAGGCGATCACCCCGAGCGCCGCGAAGCGCGGCAGATCGTCGGGCGAGAGGATCTGCGCGTGCTCCACCCGGAACCGCAGCGCCGCCGCCCGTCCCGGGCCGAGCGCCTCGAACGCGTCGAGCACGGCGCGGTTGGCGCGGTCGCCGATCGCGTGCACCGCGAGCTGGAAGCCCGCGTCCGCGACGAGCCGCGCCGCGCGCGCGAGCGCCTCGCGATCCATGAGCAGGAGCCCGCTCGTCGAGGGCTCGTCCGCGTACGGCGCGAGCAGCGCCGCGCCGCGCGAGCCGAGCGCGCCGTCCGCGAAGAGCTTGACCCCGCGCAGCACGAACATCGCCGTGCCCGTCGGGTCCACGTCGGGCGCGCGCGCCTTCAGCCCCTCGAGGTTCCCGTCGCCCGCGAGGTACGCGGTGACGCGGATCGGCAGCCGCCCGGCGGCGGCGAGCGCCCGGTAGACGGCCACCGTCTCGTCGTCGATGCCCATCTCGTGCACGCCCGTGAGCCCGGACGAGAGCGCCTCCTCGGCCGCGCGCAGGATGCGCCGCTCGCGCACGGCGGGCGGGTCGGCCGGGACCCTGGCCTCGATGAGGCCCATCGCGTTGTCGATGAAGACGCCCGTCGGCTCGCCCGCCGCATCGCGCAGGATGCGCCCGCCCGGCGGATCCTGCGTGCCTCGGCCGACCCCGGCCGCGCGCATCGCCGCGGCGTTCGCCCAGAGCGCGTGCCCGTCGACGCGGCGCAACGCCACCGGGTGCTCCGGCGCCGCCGCGTCGAGCGGGGCGTGCGTGGGGAACGCGGCGCCCGGCCAGTGGTTCTGGTCCCAGCCGCGCCCGGTGATCCACTCGGCCTTCGGGCGGGCCTTCGCCGCCTCGGCCACGAGCGCCGCCGCCGCCTCGGCGCTCTTCGCGCCGCGTACGCTCAGCGTCTCCAGCGCGACCCCGAGCCCGTAGAGATGGGCATGCCCGTCGACGAGACCGGGCACGACCGCGCGCCCCGGCATCTCCTCGACGCGCGTCCCCGGTCCGACGAAGGCCTTCGCGCCGGCCGCGCTGCCCACGAAGACGATCCGCTCGCCGCGCACGGCGACCGCTTCGGCGCGCGGGTTCCCGGGGTCCATGGTCCGGACGACGCCGGCGGTGATCACGAGATCTGCGGGCGCCGAGGGCGCCGCCGTCGCGGCGAGCAGGCCCGGCGAGGCACAGCTCGGGGCGAGGCTGCCGAAGAGGCTCAGGAGCGTCGCTCGGAGCGCGTTCGACATGAGCGCCACCCTAGCACCCGCATGGGGCGCGCAACGGCGGGCAGGGGGCTACCAGAGGCTCAGCGTGATCGCGATGGTCAGCAGCGGCAGCGGCGCGAGCACCGCGACGAAGAAGACGAGGACGTCGAGCCGCGCGATCCGCGCGCTCCCTCGCTCGAGCAGCCGGGCCTGCTCTCCGGCGACGATCTCGGCGCCGCAGAGAGCCCCTCCCCGGTACGTGCCCCCGGACGTCGGTCCGAGGACCACGACCGGTCCGGGCGGCAAGCCGCGGTCTGCGGCGCGCACGGGAGGCGAGCCGTCCGCGAAGTCGAGCCAGCCGTTTTCCTCGAGTATCGCGACCCTCGCCCCCGCGATCCGCGCGAGGGCGCGGCGGGCGCGCCAGCGATGGCGGAGCAGCACCGCGGAGAGCAGCACTCCGCAGGCCGCGACGGCGATCGCGCGCCGGTGAGCGCCGAGCACGTCTGCGACGAGCCGCATGGACGCGGGCATCGGGAAGAACCGCGGCGCCGCGAGGACGACCGGACCTGCTTCGCCGCCGCGATGGGCATCGTAGATCGCTCCGTCGAGCACGAGCAGCTCGTCCAGCTGGCGGCCCTTGGCGAACAGAGACGCCTTGCGAACGAGCGGCGACGCCTGGCGGATGATGAAAGAATCGCGGGGATCGATCCAGCCCGGCTGCTGCCGGCACGCCTCGGGGTCGACCATCGTGTACGTGCCGCGCTGAGACAGCCACGTCACGAGCTGAGCGTCGAACGGCCTCCCGGTCTCCTCCACATCGAGAAAACACCTCTCGGACAGGCTCGGGCACAGCCGGCGCACGCCCAGCCGGCCGATGGTCACGTCGTGGATGCGCGTCACGAGGGGCGGTCCGGACGGGTCCGACGGGCCCTCGGCGATCATCGAGGGCTCCCCCTCGACGGGCGGGACGACTCCGATGCTCGGAAGGGACGCGATGTGATCCTCCGGATCGGGCTCTCGCACGGCGTGAGCGGTCGACACGGCAATGAGGCCCGTGGCCAGCGCGAGGACGGCGATGCTCGCCGCGTGGAGAGCGCGCGGCGGCACGTGGACCATGGTGCTCGCCATGGCAGCGAAGAACACCACCCCGAGGGCGCCGACGAGGGCGGACATGAGCCCGAACACGCTCCCGATGGCCGGCAGCCACTCTCGCCATACGTGCCAGGAAGGGGGAATGTCGGGGCACGTCATCGCATCCCGGGTCATTCGGAAGAAAAGGTATGCGAGCGGAAAGACGAAGAGGGGAAGGGAGACGCGCAGCGCAGGGCTGCGGGTCGCGGCGGCGACGCAGAGGAGCGCGACGAACAAGCCCGCCTCCACCACGAACCAGGGGACGGCCACGTGCTTGCCCGCGAGGATGGCGAGCGCGACGCAGGGGCCAACCAGGACCCCCACGCAGGCGGCGTGACCCCTCGGAGGGTCCGAGGAGAAAGAGGGGGGATGATCGCCCGGTGCCAGCACCAACGCTCCTTGAGCTTCACCGAGGCGCCCCGCCCACGGCGGGGCCACCTGGACGCCGAGGAGCGCCCTGCGCGCTGCGCGCCTCGGAAAAATGCGCCTCGGCCTGCGTGTCGGACGATCCCATGGGGCGCCGATCGCCGTCAAGGAGGCCGCCGGATCGCGACGGACGGGCGCTCGACTCCTCGGGCTCGTGCACCGAAGGCGCCGCGCTCCCTTCACGGCCCGCGGGACGTGGGCGCGCGGGCGGCGCCGACACGTCGAACGACCACATCGCCTGAGCCGGCCGCGGCCTCGCGGGCCAGAGAGCTCCTGAGAGGACACCTGGTGGAGGCTCGCGCCGTCGGCGTGGGGGCTCTGACCTCCACCGCGCCGCGCGGGCGCCCCCCGGCGCCGCGAGGAGGAGCGCGAAAACCCCGAAAGAGGCCGTCTTCCCGGTGGATCCTGGGCGCGCCGGGCGGCCTCCCGAAGCGCCCCGACAACCTGGCCCGCCGGTTGCTCTATCGGAATGCGACGCCGCGAGACAGCGACGAGGGCCTCCCGGGCGACTCGGTATCGCCGGAGGCCGCCGAGACGCGATCTCGTGAGCGTGAACCCCCGACCCAAGGATATACCACCATGAAGCTCAAGAACCTGCTCCTCTGCTCGCTCATCTCATCCTTCTCGCTCGTCGGCTGCATCGCCGAGCCGCTCGACGGCGACAGCGCCGATGAGGGCGCGAGCGACGCCGCCGAGGTCGTGGGTGAGGGCGCAGAGGCGATCATCGGCCCCGGGGGGGGATGACGGCGGCGGCCCGGTGACGAAGACGGTGAACCTCTCCTGCTCGATCACGTTTCCCAGCATCTTCAACCCGAACGCGGCGATCAAGAACACCTCGCTCTTTGGCGTTCCGGACACGGCGAAGATCACCTTCACCGTCACGCACTACTACGGCGATCCTGGGCCCTACACGCGCTCGGTGACCGGGCCGCTCGCCAAGGGGCAGACCAAGCTCGTCCCGCTCTCGCACCCCGGCGCGCTCGACGCCTACGGCTGCACCGCCAAGGCCACCTGGACGATCATCGACTGAACGCGACCCAGCTGGTTCCTTTCGGCACGGCGCACCGCGCGATGTCGCCTCTCATTCCGCTTCTTCGGTACTGCAGGTGATGGTGATCCACCCTCCACGGCCTTCGAGCGCGCCGCCGATGAACCGGAGCGGCCATGGGTGCTCCGAGGGCCCGCAGCGCCTCTGCGACACGAGCTCCGGCACCTCGGTCGCGCAGAAGCCGCTCCGGCATCCTGGACAATCGAGCGAATGCCGGCAGCTCTCCAGGTCGGCGCCGGCGAGCTGCACGACCTCGCAGCGGCGCAGCACCTTGCCGCCGCGCTCGACGAACGTGGGCTGCCCGCCTGGATCGCGCCGACCTGGCGCGGCATCGCAGCCCTCGAGATCGGCCTGATCGATCATGACCTTGCAAGCGACCACGCCTCCGGCGTCCACGGCGAGCGGGTGGGCCTGGCAGATGAAGCCGCAATCGGCAAAGCCCGGGTGAAGGAGCATGTCCCACGTGTGCTGATCGTCGCAGCTCGAGGCGATCGGGTCCGCGCCCACGAGCTCGCTCCACGCCGCGAGTCGCCCGCTGCCCTCGTCGATGGCGTGACAGGTCCAATCGGGCGTGGTGAAAGGCCCGACCACCTCCGTGTCCAGGGTCATCGACAGCGCTGTCCGGCTGGGTACCTCGTCGGCGACGAGCCCGGGCCCCTCGTCGTCGCGCGTGCTCGCGACGAGCAGCCTCGCGATCCTGTGCTGAGGCAGCGACCTGACGAGGGCTACCTCGGCCTCCCCCACGGGGGCGCGCGCGCCCGTGACGAGCTCCAGCGCGCGCGTCGCCGTCCGTAGCGGGCGGTACTCCTCCCCGGGCTCCGCGAGCCGCTGTCCCAGCGCCTCTGTCACGCCTGCCATCACCGCCTCGACCTCCTCCTCGTGCGAGGTCTGCGTGGTCCACGCGAGCGCGGGGATTTCCCTCGAGGTGACGAGCGCCGCAGCGTCGGGCGCGCTCGGCCGCGCGACGACCAGCCGAATATCGCCGGCGTGCCACTGGGCCGGATCCGCGCTGCCGCATGTTCCCCACCGCGATTCGATCACGGCAAGGAGGCCTGCGCGCACGCTCTGGGCGACGCGCTCACGGAGCTGCGCGGCTTCGGCCGTGTCCGCGTCATCGACGACCAGCACGATGACCTGCGGGGGCTCCTCGCTGAGCCCTCCGTCGAGGACCAGCTGGGAGGTTGTCCGGGGGTCTACCGCCACCGGATCCGTGCCGCACGCCACGGTGGCGAGCGTCAACCATGCGAGATGGAGAGACCTCATTTGCCACATCATGGGTGATATTGGCAACACGCGTACCAGCGAGGGCGCTGCTCTCCCGGCCGAGAAGAGCGCTATTTCTGCGGTGTCCGAAGGAGGTTAAGTGCGCTCCATGCCAACGCGGCGGCGCGTGGCGCCAACCCAGTTGCTCAGCCCGAGCGAACCGCTCCCTCCCGGCATGGTGGCGCTGGATCCGCAATTGACGATCTGCGGCAACTCCGCGCCCGAGTCGACACCGTGCCAAGGGGGCGACTGGAAGCGCACATCCAGCGTCTGGACGACCGGCTCGCGCGTGTGATCCCCCGGGGCGGATGTGGGTGTGTCGTGCCTCGGCGTTGAACCTGACGAAACCCTCGGCGGCCGCTGATATGCTGTGGTCGTGCGACGGCTCGCCCAGCTTGCGCTCGCCGTGGTCCTGACGGGGTGCGCGCCGGATGGAAGCGAGGATGCGATCCCGACCGCGACCTCGCTCCCGATTGAAGTCCTCGGCGCGCCGGGCGCCGCTGTCGCGGTCACGATCGACGTCCCCGGCGACGTCGCCTCCGCGCCCGGCGCCGCGCTCGCGCTCACGGTGCACAACGTCGTCGAGGCCGGCGCGGCGTACGTGGTGGTGAACGACGCGGCGCCGATCGACCTCGCCGCGCCCGGGCTGCGCAGGCCGTCGGGCGGCCACGCGACGGCCACGCTCCCCCTCGCCGAGGGCACGCTGCGCGCGGGCCCGAACCGCGTTGTGTTCCGCTACGACCGCCAGGTTCGCGACGTATCCGGGTTCCGCGTGATCGACGTGGCCGTGGTGGCCGGGGGGCAGCGGGGGACGGCCGACCTGCCCGCCGACGACCCTGGCGCCTGGACCGCGCCGTCGGGCGGCGCCGACGCCATCGAGCGCGGGCGGCGCTTCTTCGCCGAGGAGAGCCGTGACGGCGGGCCGGTGTGCGCGCGCTGCCACGCCGACGATGGCGCCGACCTGGCCTACTTCGCGTTCTCCAATCACAGCCTGATCGCGCGCGCCCAGCACCACCTGTTCACCCCCGCCGAGGCCGCCGACCTCGCGAGCTACGTGCGCTCTCTGGCCGTCCCCCCCGCCGGACGCGTGATCGACGCGCCGTTCCAGCCCGGTCCGCTGTACGCAGGCGCGGCCGGCGCCGGGCATAAGGCCGTGCTCGACTCCGACGAGGCGCTCGGCGCCGCGCTGTTCCCCGGCGGCTTCCCCGAGGACCCGGCCTGGGACCTGGCCGCGTCGTTCGACACCTCGGCCATCGCGCTCCCCGTCGAGACGCCGTCGTGGATGCGCTGGCTGCCGCGCAGGATCGACGAGACCTGGTTCACGCGCGACGACGGCCGGCTCGCCGAGGCGCAGGCCGCGCTCGCGCGCGACGGCACGCTCGAGGCCGCGCGCGCCTTCGAGACCGCCGCCGTGCAGATCGGCAAGGAGATCCTCATCACCACCGGTGATCACGCCGGGCGCGTGGAGCTCCTGCGCTACGCCGCGATCAAGCTGTGGGACTGGCAGCGGCGCCACGGCGGCTTCGACGGCGCGGACCACGGCTTTCCCGACGGCGGGCCCGCGTTCCCCTACGAGGTCGGCTTCGCGTTCTTCGAGGCGGCCTTGGCCGACGCCGTGCCCGACGCGATGGCGCAGGCCTTCTCCTGGTGGGTGGCCCAGGCTGCGGTCAACCCGGGTCGGGGCCACACGTCGGGCGATCGACCGCTGAACTGGAAGGACGTCCTCACCGCCGCCGACGGCGCCGGCGCGGGCCCGTGGACGATCATCTACCTCCACCTCGTCGGCAGCCTGGAGGAGTCGCAGGGCGCGCTCGCCGACGATTTCGGCACCGATCGCGGGCCGGTGCGCCTGCTCGCCGTGCCGCTGCGGCGCGTCCCCGGCCCGATCCGCGCCGCGCTGCTGCGCCGCTTCTTCGCGCGCGAGGCGGCGTTCCTGGCCGGCGGCGGGACGCTCACGTCCGATCATCACGTGGTCCTTGGCAACGCCTGGCGGGATGGGTGTGAGGGGCTCGCCCTCGACGAGCGCGCGGAGCTGCGCGCGCTCGCGCCGCCCGAGGTCGCCGCCGACCTGGCGGCGTGTCCCTAGGCGGCGATGGGAGGAACGATGGTTCGAACACGTCTCGCGCTCTCACTCGTGGCCGCCGCCGCGCTCGCGGCCTGCGGCAGCTCGGGGAATGGCCCCGAGGGTCCCAATGGCTCGACCGCCGACTGCCCTGACGGCGAGTCCTGCTCCTTCTGCGACGCCGCGACCTGGGGCGGCGCGCCCTCCGGCGCGGACACCGACGTTGTGATCCCGTCAGGGAAGGTCGTTGTCATCGACTGCCCCGCCGAGGCGCGGACGGTCCTGGTCCAGGCCGGCGGTACGCTGCGCGCGTCGCGCGAGGCGTCAGCCACGCTGACCCTGCACGGCAACCTGGTCGTGGAGGGGACGGTCGACTACGGCACGCCGGACGACCGCATCCCCGACGGCGTGACCGCCGAGATCATCTTCACCGGCATGCACGACGAGGAGTACGCCGGCACGCCCAGCGCGGCGGAGGGCGGGGAAGGCTCGCAGTCGGTCGACACGCCCATCTCCGTCGTCGACGGCGACGTCGGGGTGTGGGTCATGGGCGCCGGGCGCCTGCTCGCGGCCGGCGCGCCCAAGCGCGCCTGGGGGAAGCTCGTCGAGGGCGCGGGGGACGGCGACGCCGTGTTCACCGTCGATGACGCGTCGGGGTGGAAGGCCGGCGATCGCGTCGTCCTCACCCCCTCGGCCCCGCTCGCCGGCGGCGACGTGGCGGTCGACCAGTTCGACGAGGGGACCATCGCCGCCGTCGACGGGAACGAGGTGACGCTGGCCCACGCGCCGGCGTTCGCTCACGACGGCTGCGCGGACTGCCTGCGCCGCGCCGAGGCCGCGAACCTGTCGCGCAACGTGGTCATCCGCTCGGCCGACGACACCGCGCACGCGCACATCCTGGTCGCCGAGCAGGGGCACGTGCAGCTCGACAGCGTGGAGCTCCGCTGGCTCGGCCCGCTGATCCCGTGCAGCGGCGGCGCCGAGGGGACCGCGCTCCCCGCCCGCCGCGCGCCGCTCTGGTTCCACCAGCAGAAGGACGCCTCGGCGGGCTCGTTCGTGCGTCACGCGGCGATCTGGGGCGGCGAGCTCCACTTCATCATGGTCGAGCAGTCGAACGACATCGAGATCACCGACGTCGCCGGCTACGACACCGAGGGGGTGGGCTTCGGCCTGTTCTACGACAACGGCGCGTGCGGCACGTTCTGCGACGATCGCGAGAAGGCGCCGTCCGGCGTGCTGCTCGACCACGTGCTGGCCGCGCGCGTCGGCATCCCCGAGCGCGTCGACGGCTGCATCCGCGTGGACCACCGCATGACGGGCATCGCCGTGTCGGGCGGCGAGGGCTCGGGCGCGCGCGACTCGGTAGCCGTCGGCGTGGGCTACGACGGCACAGGCGAGGACGTCTCCGGCTTCGGCTGGCAGGAGGGGGGATCGGGGCGGCCGGCGGACTTCGTCTTCGACGGCAACGTCGCCCATCACGTCCGCGGGCACGGCGCGATGATCTGGCACAACCTCGAGGTCGCACAGCCGGCGTACCGCGACAACGCGTTCTGGTCGAACGGCCACTACGGCGTCCTCTGGGGTGCCTACGTGAACCCGCTGCTGTTCGGCGACGTCGTGGCGGTGGACAACGGGCTGGCGTCGATCGGCGTCAAGGCCATCCCGCTCGACGACACGCCCCGCATGCAGGGGGGCACCGTCGATGACATCAAGATCCTTGCTTACGTGTTCATCCAGGAGAAGCCGGCCATCTTCGAGCACGTGACGTTCACGGGCGATCGTCCGATCGCGGTGACGCAGCTCCACGAGGCGTGCGACGGCGGCGACGAGGAGGATCCCGCCGATCCCGACTGCCTGCGCGTGTGGCTGCGCTTCGTCGATCCGGTATTCCCGCCGGGCGTGCTGCCGTTCGATTTCGGGCAGACGTTCAACCGCTACTCGACCTGGGAGGTGCGCGGCTTCTCAAGCCCCGATTTCCCGGACCTGCCGGCCGACTTCGATCTCTACCGCGCCGACAACGAGGTCGAGGGGGGCGCCTACTTCGCGCCGTTCGACGCCTGGCTCGTGCCACGTTGATGCGGTGAGGAGCGCTGACGGCCGCATGGGGGTCGAGCGCGGGGTGGTGTTTTGACCTTCGGGCGTCGTACCCAGGAATCGCCTTTTCTTGTGCATGGCACCGTGTTTGCCTGGGGGCGTTCGCCCGATCGGTCGGGCGAGGAGGATGTAGACCATGCGCAAGCTATGGATGGCTCCGGTGATGGCGGCGGCGGCGGCGCTGATGACGGCGCCACGACCCGCCGAGGCGTGCGGCGGATTCTTTTGCGGACGACAGCCGGTGGACCAGACCGCGGAGCGGATCTTGTTCGCGACGAACCAGGATGGTTCGGTCACGATGGTGACGCAGATCCAGTATGCCGGCGCGGCGCCGGACTTCGCCTGGGTGGTTCCGCTGGCCGAGGTGCCGGCGGTGGAGAGCCTCGCTGTGTTCCCGCAGCTTGCGCTCACCGCCCTCGATTCAGCGACGGGCCCGCAGTTCCAGTGGCCCGACGACCCGAACTGCTACCCCGCCTTTCCCGAATCTGCCGCGGGGGGCGGGGCCACCGCGGGCGGCACCGACGACGGCGACGTCACGGTGCACATCCGGGAAGAGGTCGGGCCGTATGACGTGGCCGTTGTCGAGTCGACCGATCCCACGGCGCTCGTCGCCTGGCTTCGCGACAACAACTTCCGCGTCAACGACGCGATGCTGCCGTACATCCGCATCTATACGAGCGAGGGGATGAAGTTCCTCGCGCTGCGGCTCCAGCCGGACGCTGAGGTCACCGACATCCAGCCGTTCCGCTTCACGCTTCCGTCGGGGTCTCCGTCGATCCCGATCCGGCTGACGGCGATCGCGGCCGAGCCGGAGATGGGCATCACCGTGATGATCCTCGGCGACCGGCGTTATGGGCCGGCCAACTGGCCGGACGTCGAGATCGACGACAACCAGATCGTCTGGAGCGCGAACCAGTGGCCGGTGCAGACGAACTGGACGGCGCTCGTCGCGCGCGGCGTCGACGAGGCCGGCGGTCGAGGCTTCGTCACGGAGATGAGCGGACCGACGACCGACATCGCCGAGCAGGTCCGCAACACGATGACCTCGGACGAGGATCAGCTGGCCGCGCGTGACGCGCTGCTGCCGCTGCTGGAGGGCAACGCGACGATCACCCGGCTCTATACCCGCCTGTCGCCCGAGGAGATGACCGTCGATCCGATGTTCCGGCGCACCGACGGTCCCGTTGTGTCGAACACCCGCCTGCTCCCGCGCTACGTCGATGACCGCGACCTGTGCGTGGGCCCGCCGGGCGCCGAGGCTGCCGGCGCCGCGTCGCCGTGCGACTTCGCGGCGTGCGGCGCAGGCGGCCTGTGCCGCGTCGTCGAGGGCGCGGACGGCGCCCAGCCCGTCGCCGCCTGCGCGTGCGTGCCCGGGACGACGGCGCGCACCACGCGCGATCCGTCGGGTCGGCCGACGGTGACCTGCCAGGACCTCCGCATGTCGTTCCTCAACCCGGGTGACCGGGCGCTCCCTGACGCGCCGCCGCTCGCGGATCCTTGCGCGACGTTCGATTGCGGCGCGAACGGCGAGTGCGTGCCGATGAACATGACGCCGACCTGCCGCTGTTCGACCGGTTATGTGGCGGTAGGCACGATCGCCGCCGACGGCGGCCGCACGACGACCTGCGTGCTTCCCGACGAGCCCGTCCCCACGTCCTTCTACGACAGGCGCGTCCCGCAGCTGCCCGATTCGCTGCCGGGCGGCCGACCGGTCGATGTGCCGCCGCCCGCCGTCGGGGCCGCCTCTGGAGGCTGCAACGCCGGCGGCCATGCTGGCGGCGCCGTCGGTCTCAGCGGCGCGCTGCTCGGGCTGCTGGCGGCCGCGCGCCGCCGCCGGCGCTCGTAGGAGTCCACGCCGTGACCTGCTCGACCTCCGCCGCCGGTTTCGCCGTGCTCCTCGCGTTCGCTCCTGGCTGCGCCGGCGGGGACGAGCCGCCGGCGCAGGGCATCGCCGAGCTCGGCACCGGCGAGTGGCAGTTCGAGCCGCTGGCCGACGGCCAGGAGGTCGAGCTCGCCCACGGCGCGCAGGGCGGCTGGCACGTGTGGACGAGCGTCAGGACGCTCGGCCTGGAGCCGGAGGGCGCCCAGCTCGAGGTCACGACGACCGTGATCGGCGACCCGTCCTCGGCGACGACCAGCCGGGGGAGGATCGAGCTCGAGGAGATCGAGGACGGCCGGTGCGAGTTCATCGGATGGCCGGCCGTGCTCCGCGAGCCAGCTTGTGCCATCGGAGAACCGCTCCGGATCAGGGGGGTGGTGACCGACGCGCGAGGCACGGTTGCGACCGCCGAGCGGCTGGTGCACCCCCGATGGGACAGCGACGAGGCCTGTGCCGGGCGGCCATAGGGCCCGAAATCCACATCGCCGGTCCGGTCCAGCAGCTCTGGGTCAGAGCGAGTGAACGATCCAGACAGCCGGCTCTTCATAACGTCCGCGCCGGCCCTGGACGTACACGGGGGCAAGGCCGCCGGGGATCTCGAAAGACCGCTCGGAAGGCAGGATAGGCCTGCCGAGCCAGACCTCCCAGAAATCGAGCTCCAGGTCGACCACGAGGGCGCAACGGGGAGTCCCGGCGATCCGGCCCCCGATGCGGACATGCGTTCGGATCCACGGATCGGTGGGCAACCCGTCCTCGCGGGCGCGATCGAGGAACTCCTCGATATCGATGCCCGGGCAGGATGCCTTGGACGGGGGGCGCACCGGGGCGAGCACGCCGGCGAGGCCCGATCGCCTCGCCAGGGCCTTGAAGCCGGCGAGAACGAGCGCGCTCACGCCCTGGCCGCGGAACAGCGGCGATACCGAGGCGGTGAAGGCGCCCAGGTGGGTTGGCGGCTCGCCGTCGCGGACCGCCTTCGCACGGAGGACCTGCCACCTCCAGCCGCTGTCGGGCAGCGCCGCCAGATCGTCGCTCCGCACGGCGATCGGCGCGGCGTTGCCGACCGCGGCCAGGCGCCCCGTCGCCCTCTCGACGAGGCCGAACGTGAACGCGGGGGTCTCCCTGAGGATCTCCAGATAGGCGTCCTCGACGTCGTTGGAGTAGATGAACGGCGTCACGGCCCATGCCTGCGCGACGACGACATCCATCAGGGCGCCCAGATCCGGGCGCTCTGCGCGCGTGAACATGTCGAAGCGGTCGCTCACCACTTCAGGCGGAGCATCGTGGGTCATGCGAAGTCGTTCAGCCCGGCGAACGCCGTAGTCACATCCGAGGATGGGCGCAACGCCCACGACGAGCGGAGCAAATTTTTTTCCGAGCATCCCGCTTCGCGGCCGCCCTGGTTCCGCGCGCCAGCAATCCCTGGCGGAGATTTCTGACCCACGGAGCTACCGGGCGCGGGCGCGCCGGTACTCTCCCGGTGTCGTTCCCGTCCAGCGACGGAAGCTGCGGTAGAAATGGCGCGGCTCGCCATAGCCGAGCAGGAACGCGATCTCCTGGAGCGCCAGGTCAGCCCGGCGGACGAGATCGAGCGCCTTCTCCCGCCGGGCCTCGTCGAGCTGCGCCGTGAACGACGTGCCGATGTCCTTGAGCGCGCGCTGGAGCGACCGCGTGCTCATGCCCAGAGAGCGCGCGATCCCCTCCTGGTCCACGTCGCCGCGGTCGAGCCGCTCGTCGATGCGGGCGCGCACGCGCGCGTCGAGCGTCGCGGCGCTGGCGGGCGCGGCGCGCGCGGCGAGGAGCTGCTCGGCGTGGCGAACGAGGTAATCGCGTACCGACGGGTCCGCGCCGACCAGGGGCGCGTCGAGCAAACGCGCATCGTAGACGAGGCCCGTGGCGCCCGCGTCGAAGCGGGCCGGGGCCCCGATGGCCTCCTCGTAGAGCGACGGCGGGTGCCGCCGAGGATGGCGGAACAGCGCCTCGATCGGCCGCGCCGACCCGCCGAGGTAGAGCGCGATGAAGCGCGCGAGCGTCGCGATCATCATCTCGATCGGCTCGGCCATGGCGACGACGCGCGGCTCGTGCTCGAGAGCGAGCCGGGCGACCCCGCCGTGCTCCTCGAGGGTGATGCGGAGGTACGGGTCCATCAGCCGGCAGAAGCGGCCATAGACGGCGACGCCCTGCCGCACGGTCTCGCTGTGGCGAAGGACGTGCCCCACGATGCCGACGACCGACACCGGGATGCATCGCGCATAACGCAGCCCGAGCGGCTCGCCGGGGAGGCGCTGGAGAAGGACCTCCCACAGCGAGAAGAGCGATGCATACGGCACGAGCTCGTCGGGCGCGGCGAGGACCTCGGGCGCGACGCCGGCAGCCCGGAGGAGCTCCTCCTGCGGGACTCCGCACGACGAGGCGAAGGCGATGAGCCCGGCGGGCATGGATGCGAACACGAGATCGCCGTCGGACATGGCCTGCGCCGAGGATAGCGCAGCCGCCCGGGGGCTCAGCGCCGATCCCGCCGCGCTCGAAATCCAGCTTGAACGACCGCTCCGGCTCGTGGCATCCTCGACGTGCACGCAAAGGGGGGGACGATGGCGGTGCATCACATCGCGCTGGCGACCAGCGATCTGGTCGCCACACACCGGTTTTATACCCGGGTCATGGGGTTCCGTCTCGTGAAGGTCATCGCGGTGCCTTACGAGGGCAGCCGCGACGGGGGCTGGGCGAGGCACGCGCTGTATCGGATCAGCGAGCCCGATGGTCCGCTGCTGGCGTTCTGGGATCTGCACGAGGAGACGGTGCGGGGGCGCTTCAGGACCGATCTCTCGACAGGGCTCGGGCTGCCGGTGTGGATGAACCACCTGGCTTTCAGCGCCCCGACGGGCGAGTTCTACGGTCGGATGCTCGCGCGGTGGCTCTCGCACGGCCTCGAGGTGACCGAGCGAGATCGCGAGTTCTGCCGCTCGATCTGCACGATCGATCCCAACGGCATCATGGTCGAGTTCTGCCAGACCCTCCGGCCCTTCTCGGCCGAGGAGGTCGCCGACGCGGAGCGCTCGCTCTTCGATCCCATGCCGCAGCTCGATCTGCCGCGACCCTCGATCGTCCACCGGTCGCAGGCGGGGTGACGCGCCTGCGCGCGACCGGGCCTCCGATGGGGATTGCGTCCCATCGTCATGGCATGCGCCGCGCGCGGGCCGATGAGAGCACGCGCGGCGATGTGGCTCAGGGCGCTGCCGGAGGGCCTTCCCGGCAGGGCGCCACCCGATCTGCGCCGCCGAAGAACTCTTTCGCGAGCAGCGACCACGCCCGCGCGTTCTCCGGCGGGCCGCACTTGAACGGCGCCTTCGCGAGCCGCTTGCCGCGGAGCGCCGCGCGCTGCTCGCGGTAGTAGCGGATCGCCAGCTCGGCGGCGTACTCCACCACGCCGTTTCCAGGCTGGAACGAGTAATACGTGCCGCCCTTCACGATGGTCTCGTTCGGCGAGTACGGTGTGAGGCAGGAGATCCTCGTCCCGCAGCGCGCGACGATCCCGTCGTAGATCGGCGAGAGCGCCGCCTGGGACCACCCGCCGTGCGCGCCGTCGTTCAGGTGGAAGAGCTCGTGGAAGAGCGTCTCCCGCACGTCGTCCGCGGAGCGATGGAGCGAGCCGGAGAGGTTGTACGCGACCGTCCAGCCCGAGGCGTACGCGGAAGGCGTCCGCGCCCGCACGGACCGGAAGTACCGGAGCGCGAGGGCGCGGTGCCGGTAGCGCACGGGCGAGCTGGCCGCGGCCGCGAGATCCGCGACGAAGGCGTCGAAGTCGGCGATCGCCGACACCGTCCACTCGAGGTGGCGGCGCTCGGCGCGCACCGGCAGCTCCGGGACGAGGTGGAGCATGCCGCGGTAGCCGCCGTCCATCATGTGCTCCCGCTCCAGCCCGGCGACGCTGCCGTTCTGATCGAAGAGCGCGGTCGCGCTCGCTGCGGCCTGCGGGTCGCCCTGGTAGCGGAGCGCGAGCAGGCAGCGGATGCGCTCGTGCGCCGGGCTTGGCGCGGCCGCTGTCCCGGCGTTCCCGCGCCGGCAGGCGTCGATGGCGTCCCGGTGGGCGGCGGCGTCGCCCGGGAACAGGATCGCCTCGGCCTCGTCCGCCGAGATGGCGGGGACCGGCTCGGTTGGGGCGGGGTAGGGCGCGGCGCCCTGCGCGCCATCGGCCCGCGCCGCCCCCGAGGACGCCACGCCGGCAGGCCCAGGGGTTTCCGGGCCAGAAGGCGCGCTGGCTGCCGCGAGGACCGGAGAGCTCGGCGCCGTGGCCTTGCCGGCGGGGCCCGGGGGGCCAGGGCTCGCGGGGGAACACGCCGCGACGATCACCGGCAACGCGAGGGTCAATACGGCGACGAGCGGCGTGGCCTCGGGGCGCATCCTGCCCAGGATGCCAGAACTTGGTGCGGCGATCATCCAACGATGTCCGGCGGGGCAGGGGAGGACGCCCATCGAAGCGCGACGGGCTCTCTGCGACGTGAACGCTGCCCACCCGCGCGCGCCGCCGCCGCATGCGGATAAGCCGTCTCCCGGAACGCCGTGTCGCCGATGCGGGCCTTCCTACGGCACCACCACCGTATCGTTCGTTTGCAGCGGCAGATCCCCGCGGAGATCGCCTTTCCCGACGACCTCATCGAACGCGAACGGAATCCTGCGCTCGCCGATCGCGTCGCGCCGGACGATCACCACCTCGTCGGGATCGGCGAAGCGCGTGAATCCGCCCGCGAGGGCGAGCGCCTGGAGCACGGTGATCTGCGCCCTCGGCGTGAACTCGCCAGGACGCGACACCTCGCCCATCACGTAGACCCGGTAGCTGTGGAGCTCTGCCACCTCGACGCTGACGACCGGCTTCTCATGATAGAACTTGGCGGCCTGCGTCGCGATGTCCTCGGCGATGCCCATGACGGTGCGCCCCGACACCAGGACGTCGCCGACGAGCGGGATCGTGATGAACCCGTCGGGTCGCACCGTGACGCGCTGGCTCAGCGCCTCGTTCTTCCAGGCGCGCACCTCCAGCACGTCGCCGGGGCCGACCGCATAGGCGCTCGTCGCGCGGCGCTCCGCATCGAAATCGACGCGTGGTGCGCGCGCGCCGCAGCCCGGGAGCGCCATGAGGACCGTGAGCGCGGAGCAGAGCAGGGCAATCCGGACACAGCGGGAGCACATGCGGTTTCCAGCCTCCTTGATGCGATGGCGCTCCAGCAAGCGCCGATCCCGCCGCCGCGCTCCGCGCCTGCTCCTCGCGCGCGCACTGGCGCTCTTCCCGCGTGCCGCTCGGGCCCGCGGTGCTAGATCCGTCGCGCGGAAGGGGGGAATGCGCGCCGCGCCTCATCGCGCCCGCGCAGGGCGCCTCCGCGCGGCCGTCACGAGGGCGCGGCGCGGGCCGCCCGTGCGCGGCGCGCGCCACGCGAACGGCGCGCCACACCATGGCAGCGTGGGTCGTGTGCGCGCTGTGCGCGCTCGTCATCATCAAGCCGCAGGAGTTCATCCCCGCGCTCTCGGGGATTCCGCTCGTGCACGCGGCGTTCGGGATCACCCTGCTCTGCGTCGCCCTCGACGTCGTGTGGCGGAGGCTCAAACCGACGCTCGCGCCTCAGGTCGTCTATGCGCTCGCGTTCCTCGCCTGGGCAGCGCTGACCACCGCGCTGAAGCGCCCGACCGCGCTCGAGGAGCGCGGAATGCAGCTCGCGACCGTCGCGGGCATCTTCGTCGCCGTCGCCGTCGCCGCCGCCTCGCCGCGAGGGCTGCGGGCGCTGGCGATCACGCTCGTCGGCTGCGCCGTCCTCACGACCGTGGTCGCGATCGTGCAGGCGTTCCAGCCCCACGGCTGCATGATCGCGGCGCCCGATGACTGGGAAGGCAAGGGCGAGCTCGAGCCGGATGGACGCCCCTGCGAGACCAACCTCGACTGCCGCATCGAGGCGCCCGTACCCGACGGCAACTACCGGTGCGAGCGCCCCGGGCCGCTCGGCACGTCGACCATCGATGGCCGCGTCCGCTACCGCGGCTCGCTCGCCGATCCCAACGAGCTCTCGCTGATGGCCGGAATGTCGATCCCGCTCGCGATCGCGCTCGCCGAGCGGCGCTCCGGCCCGCGCCGTCCGCGCAGGTCCGTCCGCGGGGGCCCACCCCCGTCGGCCGGCGCGCCGTCCGGCGGCGCTGCGCCAGGGGCCGCGCGGGCCTGCGGGGCGCGCCGCGCGCTGACGCTGCCCGTCCTGCTCACGGATCGGCTGATCTCGCGCGTGGCCGGGGCGCTCCGCGCGCTCCCCGTGACGGCCGTCATCGCGGCGATCGGCGCGATGGTCGTCCTGTCGCGCTCGCGCTCGGGCGTCATCGTGTACCTGGCGGTGCTCGGCATCAGCTTCATCCGCCGGAGCGGGACCCTCGGCGTCATCGCCGCCTGCTTCGTCGGGCCGCCCATGCTCCTGCTCGGGGGCCGGAGCGGCGAGGAGGCGAGCGAGAGCTCGGGCGAGCGCGTCGAGCTGCTCCGGGAGGCGTTCGAGCTGATCCGCCGGACCAGGGGGATCGGCGTCGGCGCAGGGCAGTTCGGCGACGAGTCGTCGCTCGGCTTGACCGCCCACAACTCCTATCTCCTCGCAGCAGCCGAGACGGGCTTGCTCGGGATGTGCCTGTTCGCGCTCGTCCTGTACGCGTCGATCAAGGTGCCGCTGTCGATCTGGCTGGGCGACGTCGAAGTCGGCCCCACGGCGAGGCGGTTCGCGCCGGCGATCTTCGTGAGCCTGTGCGGCGCGCTGATCGGCATCTTCTTCCTCTCGTGGGCCTACAAGGACATCCTCTACATGGTGTTCGGCGCCTCCGCCGCGCTCTACGGCGCCGCGCGGGCCGAGGACAGCCGCGTCGTGGTGCGTGTGTCCGGGAGAGAGGTCGCGCTCGTGTGCGGCGGGATGGTCGTGGTGCTCGTGCTGCTCAACATCTTGCTCCGGTTCCTCGGGTGAGCGCGCCCGCGAGCGCCGGGCGCCCCTGGGCCGTCCGCGGCGCGGCCTCGCAGGTCGTTCGGCGGGCGCGCCCTGGAATGGTGGTATGCTGGGCGGGATGTCGGCTCCCATCCGCAAGCCCGTCGGCCCCGCAGCGGCGCCGATCCCGGCCGAGGCGCCGCGCGCCCCGACGGAGGCCGAGTGGGCCGCGATGTCGCCCGCTCAGCGCCAGCAGGCGATCGCGGCGCTCGTCGACTCCATGTCCCAGGAGGAGATCGACGAGCGCCTGGCCATGGCCGAAGGGGACCCGCACTTCGACGCCAAGGTGGAAGCCCGCGACACGCTCCGCGCCTGGTTCGGCCGGCGCGGGCGGCGCATCTACATCGGCGCCGAGATGAAGGTCCACTATCCGGGCGAGAAGGGCTTCACGTCCGACGTGATCGCGGTGACCGACGTCGATCCCACCCCGCGCCTCTGCTGGATGGTCAGCGCCGAGGGCAAGGGGATCGACCTCGCGATCGAGGTGCACTACGCCGGCAACTGGCGCAAGGACTTCGTCGATAACGTCGTGCGCTACGCGACCCTCGGGATCCGCGAGTACTTCATCTACGACATCCCGCGCGGGCACCTCAAAGCTCACCGGTTACCGCCCACCGGCGCGCGGCGCTACGAGAGCATCCCCTCGCGTGCCGGGCGGTACCGATCGGAGATCCTCGATCTGGATCTGGCAGTGGAGGCGGGGCGTCTCCGCTTTTACGCGGATACCGCTGAGCTGGTCACCGCCAGCGAGCTGGTGGGCAAGCTGGAGGGGATGATCGAGGCCGCCGAGGCCCGGATCGAGCAGGAGCAGGCGCGGGCCGAGCAGGCGGTGGGGCAGCTGTCGGCGGCGATCCTGATGCTGCTGAACGCGCGCGGCGTCCCGGCGAGCGAGGAGGCGAGGGGCCGGATCCTCGGCGAGACGGACGTGGACGTCCTGGGACGCTGGCTCCAGCGCGCGGCGACCGCGGCGGCGGTGGAGGAGCTGTTCCTGGAGTCGACCGGCCGCTGACGGAAGCCGGACCGGGGGCTCCCGGGTCAGCGTGATTTCCTGGAGAGGGGCCATTCTCGGAATGGAACTGGCGATCTTCAGGCGAGCGACGCGGCATCAGGGAGCCACGTACGACGCATTCAGCGCCATCCGGATCTCGGGTGTGTGCGCAGGCGCGAGGTGCCTCTCGAGCAGGAGGCGCGCCCATTCTGAACGGCGTGGCCGGATGCACGATGCCGTTGCCTCGCGCATCGCCTCGTGGTCTTTTGAGGATACCGTGTCTTCCCTCACCCAGCAGATCGCCGCGCTCCCTGGCCCTCTCCTCGCTCGCCTCCGGGCTCGCGGGTTCGACCCCGATCGCGTCGCCGGGTGGGCCGCGTCCATCGGCAAGGACCGGGACGCCCGCAACCGCCTCCAGGGCACGGTCGAGCCGCCCGCGCCCGGCGATGTCGCCGACCTGCCCGCCGAGGGCACGCCCGAGCACGCCCGCTGCCGCGAGGCGGGCCTGGCCGCGCTGCGACGGGGCGAGGTCGCCCTCTGCGTCCTCGCCGGCGGGATGGCCACCCGGATGGGGGGCGTGGTCAAGGCGCTCGTCGAGGTGCTGCCCGGTCGGACCTTCCTCGATCTGCGCCTCGCCGAGAGCGATCACCTCCGGCGCACGACAGGGGTCCCGGTCCCGCTGTGGCTGATGACCAGCGAGGCGACGAACGGGCCGATCCGCGAGGCGCTCGGCCCGCGCCTCGACGAGCCGGGCGATCTGTGCGCAACGTTCGAGCAGCACGTCTCGCTGCGCCTGACCCCGGAAGGCGGGCTGTTCCTGGACGAGGCGGGCGAGCCGAGCGTCTACGCCACCGGCCACGGCGATCTCCCGGACGCCCTCCGCGAGAGCGGCCTCCTCGGCCGCTTCATCGCCCGCGGCGGGAAGATCGTCTGGATCGCCAACCTCGACAACCTCGGCGCGACCGTCGATCCGGTCCTCCTCGGCTGGCACCTCGGCCATGGCGGGCCCCTCTCCGTCGAGGTGGTCGACAAGGGCGGCGACAAGGGCGGCGGGCCAATGCGGTGGAACGGCCGACCGGTGATGGCAGAGGACTTCCGGCTACCGGTCGGGTTCGATCCGAAGGTCGTGCCCGTCTTCAACACCAACACCTTCCTGGCGAGCGCCGAGGCGCTCAGCGCGCTCGCGCTGGACTGGATCTATGTGGAGGTCGAGAAGAAGGTGGACGACCGCAAGGCGATCCAGTTCGAGCGCATCCTGAACGAGGTCACCTTCGGCCTGCCCGCCCGGTTCGTGCGCGTCCCGCGCGAGGGCCTCGCGGCCCGGTTCCTTCCCGTCAAGGACGTCGAGGAGCTGGAGCGGCGGAGGCCGGCGATCGAGGCGATCGCCCGCGCGCGCGGCTTCATCGGCTGAACCGAGGGCACAGGCCGCGTCGCGGGGCGCGCGGCTGGCGAGTGAAGGTGGCTGTCGTCGTGGATCGACGCGTGTGACGAGGCGCTGGGCACCGTCGAGGAGCGCCCGAGCGCGCGCTGGCGGATGGGAGAGCTGGATATGGCAGATGCGCAGACTGTCTCTCTGGACGCGGCGACGCTGGCGGATGCGGTGATCCTGTCCAATCTTCTCGAGCTGTACATTCACGATCTCAGCGATGTGTTCCCCGCGGTCGAGCTGGGGCAGGACGGGCGCTTCGGTTACCCCAGGCTCCCTCTCTACTGGTCGGAGCGGGAGCGGCGGTTCGCGTTTCTCATTCGATGCGGCGGGCGTGTCGCGGGGTTTGTGCTGGCGACGCGCGGTTCGCCGGCGGTGGAGGACGCGGACACCCTCGATGTGGCCGAGTTCTTCGTCCTTCGCCGCTATCGCCGCTCTGGCGTGGGCCGCCAGGCGGCGTGCCTCCTGTGGAACGGCCTCCCCGGGAAGTGGACCGTGCGCGTCGCCGAGGGGAACCGGGGCGCTCTGGCGTTCTGGCGCGGTGTCGTCGCGGAGTTCACGAGCGGCGCTGTGACGGAGCTCGTGCGTCCTGGCCAGCCACACGCCTGGCGGGTGTTCTGCTTCGAGAGCGTGCCTGCGCGCGTCGCGCCCTGATTCCAGGGCGGCGCGGATCACGGGCGCCGGCCGGCGCGCCCCTCCGGATCTTCGGCGAGCAGCTCCTCGATCTCGGCCGCCGCCTTGTCGAGCACCTTCACGGTGCGCGCGAGCACGGCGGGCGTGATGCGCCCCCGGCGCATCGCGTGGCGCAGCATCTTCATGAGCGAGCCGATGCGCTTCATGACGTCGCCGAAATCCTCGGCGAAGCGCTCCCACGAGGTCTCGACGAAGCGCTCGTAGAACTCGTCGACGTACTCGCGGTTCGCCTTGAGGTCCTCGCGCCCCGCGTCGGTGATCTCGTAGATCTTGCGCCCCTCGGCCTCGATGACGCGCGCGTGGCCGAGCTCCTCGAGCATCTGCAGCGTCGGATAGATGACGCCGGGGCTCGGCCGGTAGGTGTCGCCGCTGCGCTGCTCGATCGCCTGGATGACCTCGTAGCCATGGCGAGCTCGCTCGGCGAGCACGTCGAGCACGAGGTAGCGCACGCCGCCGCGATCGGCGCGGAGCGGCGGCCCTCCAAACCAGTCGCCCCACCAGCCCGGCGGGCCGCCACCCATGCCGGGCCGACCCCTCCCGAACGGACCCCCCCTCGGCCCTCGCGGGCCTGCGCAGTGATGGTGATGGTGTTCGTATCCCCAGAACATAGACAAAATCCCTCTCTGGCTCGGCGGCGGACCACCACGGCGGCGAACACTCAGCTGCCGCGCGCTCGTGCGCAGACCACCCCGGCTCCACGGCCCGGCGGCCCTGTGGCGGCCGGGTCGATATTCTAAAAGATATATCTAAAAGATAGCTCTCGACTGTCAGCCGTCAAGAGGCGGGGCGGACGACCGCAAGCGCGCGGGCCGGGCAGGGTCGCAGCACGCAGCGACGGGGAGAGGCGCCGCAGCTCAACCTGGGTGGGGTCGCGGCTCCGCAGCTCAGCTCAACCTGGGTGGGGTCGCCGCAGCTCAACCTGGGTGGGTCGCGGCTGATCGCCGGCTGTTCGCCGCTTGACACAGGGCGCTCGTCCCTGTAACGAAAATGAAAATGATTTTCAGTATCGACGCTGCCCCTTCGTTTGCTCGACGCGAGCTCGCGGGAGTCGCCGCGTGCGCGTACGCCTCCGACGCGTTTCCTGACCTCGGGCTCCACGACGAGGAAGCGCGCCAGCTCGCTCGCTTGCTCGAGGTCGAGCGCGCCGGCTTCACGGAACAGGAGCTCCGCCCCCTCGCGACCCGCACGCGGCTGGTCGATGACGTCGTGGACGACTTCTTCCGCCGTCACCCGGACGGGCTGGCCATCGGGCTCTTCTCCGGGCCGTGCACCCGATTCTCGCGCGTCGACAACGGGCACCTCCACTGGATCGACATCGACGTTCCCCGCGTGGTCGCGTGGAAGTCCCGGCGCGCCCCGCAGACGCCGCGGTATGCGCTGGCCACCGCGTCCCCCGGCTGCGATCACTGGATCGATCAGCTCGCCGACGCGCAGGACTGGCCCACGTTGATCCTCGGCCTCGGCCTCTTCTCCCATCTCGGCCCCGAGCGGATCGGCGCCTTCTTGACCCAGGTCTCCCTGCGCCTCGCCAAGGACGTGGAGCTCCTGCTCGACGCGAGCCCGTGCCTCCAGCTCCGTCCCACCGCGGCGAGGGGCGCGCGTCACGTCGAGCTCCACCGAGAGGGAGGCGTCGTCGAGACGTTTCCATGGCTGCGCGTCCTGGGCGATAACGACTATCCCGAGCCGCTCGGCGCCCGCATCCGGACCACGAATGGACTCGCGCGCTTCTTTCGCAAGGCGCAGTTCCCGATCCTCCGCCACCTCCGGCGCGTGTGAGCCCTCGACGGCACCCTCGATAACACCTCCATAACAAGCAACAGCAAGACCCATGAACAAGGACAGAGACGCTCGATGAACATCCAGGACTACGTTGACGCACCGGCGCCCTGCGGCGCCGCGCTCCACCATCGCGACGCGCGCGCGTCCCTGGGGAGGGCCCGGGCATGAGCCGTTACACCGGACCTCGCGTCAAGGTCATGCGCGCGCTCGGGGTCGAGCTCCCCGGGCTGTCGGCCAGGAAGACGGAGCGGAGGCCTTACCCCCCCGGGCAGCACGGACAGGCCCGCAAGAAGCTCAGCGAGTTCGCCCTGCGGCTCCGCGAGAAGCAGAAGGTCAGGCTCAACTATGGCCTCACCGACACGCAGCTGAAGACGCTCATGCTCGAGGCGCGCAGGAGCGATCTCGCCGCCGGGACGAAGCTCATCGAGCTGCTCGAGCGGCGGCTCGACAACGTCATCTTCCGCGCGGGCTTCGCGCGCACCATCCCGGCCGCGCGGCAGCTGGTGGCGCACGGGCACGTGCTCATCAACGGAAAGCGCGTCGATATCCCGTCCTACCGCGTCACCACCGGAGAGACGGTGAGCGTGAGCGAGAAGCGCCGTGACCACCGGACCGTCGTGGAGGGCCTCGCGAGGACGGACATGGAAGCCCCCACGTGGCTCGCTGTCGACAAGGACGCCCGGCAGGCGCGCGTGGCCGCGCTGCCGGACGAGACGAGCATCCCGTTCCCCATCGCGGTTCAGCTGATCATCGAGTACTACTCGCAGCGGCTGTGACGGGGACCAGGGCTCGCCGAGCAGGCGAGCCCGCCTCCTCCGACGGGCGCGAGGTTCGGGCTCTACCCTGAGAATATTGAAGGCGCATCGTGCGTGGGATGGTTGGTGTGGAACCCCCAGCCTATGCACGATGCACCCCTTCCATCAGTCGCGCTTGCCCAGCAGGAAAGGCACGGCGCGGCGGCGAACGCGGGCCCCGCGAGCGCATAAAGGGTCGTCAGCTCCAGGGAGAAGGAAATCCAAGCGCTTCGGGGGCGTCAAGCACCAGCTGCGGGACCGCCTTCTCCACAACCTGCAGCATTGAAAGGGCCGCTTTCGGTCCACAGCCAGCCTGCGGGCTCATCGCGACGAGACCACGCCGTCGCCTCTCCCGTGTCAACTGATTTTTGCCTTGACACTGGAAGACGGCGCCGTGCACGATGGCCACTTGGCGCAGCCTCGTGGGGGACGCGGTTCGCAATGATCATGGGGATGTCTTCGCTCAAACGACTGTGGCCGCTGAGCTGCGGTCCGCTGTTCACATTTCTCGCCGTTCTCGCCGTCATGCTGGCGAAGAAGGCTTTGCTGGGAATACCCAACCCGCCCGCTATTCTGGTCCTCGCGCTCGTCTACTCGGCTTATGTCGGAGGGATCATCCCCGGGCTGATCAGCGCGACGTTCAGCTGGCTCTACATCGCGCTGTTCTTCTCGATTTCCGGTCAGCCGTTCCATTACACGGACGAGAACCTCCAGCGCGTCATCGTGTGGGCCATCACCCTGCCAGTGACGGCGCTGATGGTCGGCAGATTGAAGCGCGAGACAATGCTGCAGATGTCCGCGCTGCAGGAGAGCGAGCTCCGGCTCCGGAGCGTTATCGACAACATGGTGGACGCGGTGTTCACCTTTGACCAGCATGGCGCCATCAAATACCTCAATCCGGCGGCCGAGCTCCTCTTCGGGTACGGGGAGCGGGAGGTGGCTCGGCGGGATGTCTCCAGTCTCCTTGTCACGTCCAGCGCGCCCGCGCCTGGTGGCGACGCGAAAGACGCGTCCCTGCTGAAGTGCCCGCCGCTGGGCTTCTCGGATCTGCCCGTCAACCGCCGCGAGATGCTCTGCCGGCATCGGGACGGGGGCGAGTTTCCGGTGGAGGTCAGCGTTGCCGAGATGGCCTTCGGCGCGGAGGTGCTCTTCATCGGCACCACGCGCGACATCAGGGAACGCAAGCTTGCCGAGGAGGAGAGGCGTCGGGCAGAAGAGGAGCGGAGCCGATTCCAAGAAGAGCTCATCCGGGTGCAGGCGAACGCCATCGCGGAGATATCCACGCCGCTCATACCCGTCCGCCGCAGGATCCTGGTGATGCCGCTCGTCGGATCGATGGACTCGCAGCGCGTGGTGCGCGTGATCGAGGTCCTGCTGAATGGCATCTCACATCACAGCGCGCACAGCGCCATCCTCGATATCACCGGGGTCCCCGTGGTCGACACCCTGGTGGCCTCCGGGCTCGTCCAAGCCGCCCATGCGGCGCGGTTGCTCGGCGCGCGGGTGGTGCTCACCGGGATCCGGCCCGAGGTCGCGATGACCCTCGTGACGCTCGGCGCCGAGCTTCACGGGGTCGTCACGTGCAGGACCCTGGAGCAGGGTATCACCTACGCGGAGGCTCAGGAGCGGTAGCCGGGGACGGAGGTCCGTTCCGATGGTGCGGCACGCGAGGCGCCACCGCCGCGGATAGTACTACCGTGGAGGTTGCTGCTGGCGAACCGGCGCGACCATACCGACCTCGGAAAGCTCGATGTCGGGCTCGGCGGGACGGTGAGCACCAGGGCTCTTCAGCTTGCACCAGGTGCGCGCCGAACCGCGTGGACGAGTCGGGCGGCCCGGAACACGTGCAACTCCTAGAAGGGGCTGGCCTGCTCGCGCTGCGCCCCACCATCGGAACAGAAGAGCTCCGGCCGAGAAGCTGCCATGGCACGGCCGCGAGGAGCACCCGTCTGCCTGTAGCTGTCCGGCAAGGAATCAGCGCTCGCCGCAGGTGGAGTGTCCACGGCGCCGTTCGCCCTCGCTCACCCGAGCCGCGTCCCCCCTGGCGGGTGCGTCCCGGGGTGACGCGCCCGCGAGCACGCGCCTTGCCGTGCGGGGGCGGAGCACCCCCGCGCGCGCCCTCCGCGCCGCGCGGCGCCGGACGCGCTGCCCGCGGGGCGAGGAACACCATGGCCAGCCTGAGCACGGAGAGCACACCCCGGGAGCGCCTGGATCGCGCGATCAGCGTCCTCGGCCGGGTCCGGATGTACTGGCGCGGAGCGGCCGCGATGCTGGCCGTCGGACTCGCGATCTCCTTCGCCCTGGCGCTCGCCACGAAGCGGGTGTGGCGGAGCGAGGCCACGATCCTCTACCGCGACACCATCCAGACTGGCCGCGATCCGCAGAGCAGCACCGCGCGCGCGGCGCGCCTCGGGTCGAAGCTCAAGGATGCGCTTACCGCGCGCGGCACACTCGCCGGCGTCGTCGAGGCGTTCGGGCTCTACCCGGAGAAGACCGCCCGCTCGATGGTCGAGGCCGTCGAGGAGATGAAGACCCACGTCGGCTTCCGCGCGCAGAGCAGCGATACGTACGTCGTCTCGTTCACCCACGACGATCCGCACGTGGCGCAGCAGGTCGCCGCCCGCCTCACGCAGATCCTGCTCGACGACTACCGCCGCGACAGCCTCGGCACGGCGACGATGACCCGCGATTTCCTGCGGAAGGAGCTCGCCGAGGCGAGCTCCAAGGTCGACGCGGCGAGCCGCGCGCTGGCGACGTTCCTCGCCAGGAACCCGCAGTTCCAGTGGGGGCTCAACGACTCTCCCTATGCACCGGCGCCCCAGCAGCTCGGCTCGCCCGGCGCCCCTGCGCCCGCGGCCGGCGCGCGCGCTCTGTTGTCAGCGCAGCCTGTCCGCCCGGTCGACCCGCAACTCGCGGCGCTCGAGCGGCAGCTCGCGCGGGTCGAGGCGCTGCTCGGGGCCGGGCGATCGCCTGCGGCGGCGCCGGGGCAGCCGCTGCCCCAGAGCGTCGTCGAGGCGCAGCGGGCCCGCTCCGCCGCCGTCGCCGCGGTCGCGGCGGCCGAGGCGGCGCTCGCCGAGAAGCTCACGACCGTGACCCCGATCCACCCGGACGCCGTCGCCGCGAAGCGCCGCGTCGAGGCGGCGAAGAGCCAGCTCACCGCGGCCGAGAGCGCGCTCGGGCTCGTGCGCGCGGGCGTCACCGAGGCGCCGGCCGGCGACGCGCGCGCGCTCACCCCGTCGCGGCGCGCGGCGCTCGCGGCGGAGCGGACCGCGCTCCTCCGGCAGATCGCGGGCCTGCGCGCGCGCGCCGGAGGCGGCAGGGGGCCGGCGGGGGGCGATGCGCCGCGCGCGCCGGCGGAGAGCGCGGCCAGGGGCGATACGCCGCGCGCGCCGCAGTGGGCGGCCGACGGGGGCGCCGAGGAGCGCGTGATCGAGCTCGAGACCGAGTGGCACCGGCTCCGCCTCGATCTGGAGCGGGCGCGCGAGTACCTGAAGGCCGTTCAGGCCAACGAGCGGGCCGCTGACCTGTCCGCGGACGCCGCCGAGAACAAGAGCGAGACCGAGCTCGACGTCCTCGACCAGGCCTACCTGCCGAGCCGCCCTGACCGGGGGCGGGGCCGCGTCTTCTTCGCGGGCGCCGCGGTGACGTTCTTCTTCGCGCTCGGCGTCGCCGGGGCCCGGGTGCTGCTCAACGACACGCTCTACGACGGCGGCGACATCCACGCGCTCGGCGGCCCAGCCCTGCTGGCCGCGATGCCGGAGCTCCCGGCGCGCCCGCCGCTCCGCGAGCGCACGATCGTGCCCGCGTACTACGCGGAGCCGCCCATCGAGCCGAAGTACGGCACGGAGCCGCCCGGCGGGCGCGGGCATGGCGCAGACCCGCCTGGCGCGGCTGGGCCCGGCACGGAGCCGCCCGGCGGGCGCGGGCATAACGCAGAGCCGTCCGGCGCACCGGAAGAGGCCGCTCTGGCCGGCGTCGCTCCGGCCGGCGCCGCCCCGGAGGACACGCTCCGGGACGGCCTCGATGTCGGCGACTGCGAGGTGGTCGACCGGTCGTCCTGGAGCGCGCCCGAGGCGCCGCTCGCCTGCATGGGCGTGCGCTCGTTCGCGCGCGCCGGCGGCCCCGCGTTCGATGGGCCCGAGGTGGAGATCATCGGCGCGGACCTCGATCCCGAGGGGCACGGCGTGTTCGAGCTGCTCCGGGGGGCGCCCGCGCCCGCGCTCGCGGCGCTCCGGGTCCTGCGGCACCGGCTCGATCAGCGGCGGGCGGGCGAGCCGCTCGCGGTCGCGGTGGTGAGCCCCGGCCGGGCCGAGGGCAAGACAGCGCTGGCGGTCCGCCTGGCGATGACGCTCGCCGAGGCCGAGCGCGCCCGGGTGCTGCTCGTCGACGGCCACCTCACGTGCCCCCGCGTCGCGGCGACGCTCGGCCTGCGGCTGCCCGCGCACGCGAGCTTCTCGGAGCAGCTCCGGCGGCGGATGGCGGGCGAGATCCGCCCGCTCGGCGTCATCGCCGTCAGCCAGTCGCTCTCGGTGCTCGCGGAGCCATCGCTCGAGGCGAGCTACCCCGCGGCGCTCCACTCGGTCCACTTCGAGGCCGCGATGCGCACGCTGCGGCGCTACCACGATTACGTCGTCATCGACGGCCCTCCGGTCCTTGGCTCGGGCGACGCCAACGTCATCGAGGACGCCTCCGACGGCATCGTCCTCGTCGCGCGCGCCTCGCTGACCCGGGCGTCGTCGCTGACGAGGGCCGCCGAGCAGCTCGGCGATCGCCGCATCCTCGGGGTGGTCCTGAACGACGTCGCGCCGAGGCCCGTCGCCAGGAAGCGTGTCTGCATCGACGGAGAGCCAGCGCGGCAGTCCGTTTGAGGAGAGACGAGCAGGCGCCGAGAGGGGGAGCAGGGAAAGAAGCGCGGGAGGAGCAGCGGTGGTGCGCCGGCGCCCGTGCCAATTTCAATCGATTCTCTGTCGGTTCTTCAATGCTCTCGCGACATCTTCGCGATCAGAACGTGATCTTTATCGCGTCCGCCGACCTGTTCGCCTGGCCATGGTGGACGACCTCGATGTTGTTCCCATCCGGGTCGAGCACGAACGCCGCGTAGTAGCCGGGGTGGTACGGGCGCTTGCCCGGAGCGCCGTTGTCCTTGCCGCCCGCGGCGATCGCGGCGGCGTGGAACCGATCGACCGTGGCGCGGTCGCTCGCCTGGAAGGCGAGGTGCGTCCGGCCGGTGGTCACGCCGGCCGCGGCCGGCGAGTCCGCGCTCGAGATGAAGAGCTCGTCGGCCCAGAAGTAATCGTTGGCCTCGCCTGCGATCGGGATCCCGATCACGTCGAAGACGGCACGATAGAACTTCTTGCTCGCCGCCAGGTCGGCCACGACGAGCTGAACGTGATCGATGAGGCGCCCGCGATAGATCTCTTGAGTTTCCATCGCCTCGGGATACCGCACTTCGCCCCCGGCGCAAGCCGTCTCCTTCGAGCTCATCGGCTCTCGGGCTGCGCGAGGCGCGGTGTTAGCGCCGCGCGCCCGGGCCTTCAGCCGATCTTGAAGTTGATCGATTTCGGCCGCGTCAGGTGCAGGAACCCGAGCGTCGAGAGCGTCGCGCCCTTGCCGCTGTTCTTCGCGCCCGTCCACGGGAGCGCCGGATCCAGGGTGTCACACTGGTTCATGAAGACCGTGCCGACGTCGAGCTCGCGCGCGAGCCGCGCGGCGCGCTCGCGGTCGCGCGTCCAGACCGACGCGGTGAGCCCGAGATCGCTGTCGTTCATCAGCGCGAGCGCCTCCTCGTCGGACGAGACCGGCACGATGGGCAGCACCGGCCCGAACGACTCGATGCGCATCACGTCGAGATCGGGCGCCGTGTCCACGAGGAGCGTCGGCTCGAAGAAGCGGCCACGGCCGTCGACCTGGGTCGCCCGACCGCCGCAGAGCGCCTTCGCCCCCCGGGAGAGCGCCTGCTTCACCTGCGCCTCCAGGAACGCCGGCGCGTGAGGCTGCGCCATCGGACCCAGGTTCGTCCGCTCGTCGGTCGGATCGCCGAGGACGTAACGCTTCATCAGCTCCAGCGCGGCCTCCACGAACTTCGGATAGAGGTCGCGGTGCACATACGCGCGCTCGACAGCGCAGCAGCTCTGTCCCGCGTTGTAACAGGCGCCGTCGACGATCCCGTCCACCGCCTTCTCGAGGTCCGCGTCGGCCGCGACGTAGGCGCCGTCCTTCCCGCCGAGCTCCAGGCCGGCGTCGACGGCCACCTTCTTCGATGTGGCCGCATAGATCCGGCGTCCGCCTTCGACGGAACCGGTGAAACCGACGAAGTTGACCCGCGGGTCCGACGCGATGCGCTCGGACGTGGCGTGGCTGCAGTGGAAGGCCTGGACGAGGCCGGGCGGCGCGCCGGCCTCCGCGAACGCCGTCGCGAAGTGCTCTCCGCAGAGCGGCGAGCGCGGCGAGTGCTTGAGCAGCACCACATTGCCCGAGAGCACCGCGGGGATGACCACGTTCACGGCGGTGAGGAGCGGATAATTCCAGGCGGGCAGATTGAAGACAACGCCGAGCGGAGCGCGCACGATCCGCCGCTCGAGCCCGGGGAGCTCCGGCAGGATCACATCGGCGAGCGCGCCCTCGGCGATCGCGATCATGTGCCGGGCTCGCTTGGCCATCCCCGCGACTTCATTGCGGGATTGGCGCAGGGGCTTGCCCATCATGCGGGTGATGTCGGCGGCGATCGACGGGGTGTTGGCCTCGATGTGCTCGACCGCGCGCTGGCACAGGGCGGCGCGCTCGGCGATGGATGTGTGCGAGAAGCGCCGCGCGGCGGCGGTCGCCGTGTCGAGGAGGCGGTCGACGGCGGCCTCGTCTGCAAGAGGCCGGCGGACGGCTTCCTCGAGGGTATACGGGTTGTCGATCACAAGGTCGGACATGGCGGGGAGATTAACCCAGTTCCCTGGGGGGCCAAGCGTCGTCTAGACTCGGGGCGAATGCGCGCCACCGCGGCAGGTCTATCCGACGTCGGCAGGGAGCGGGTCCACAACGAGGACCGATACATCCTCCTCCCCGAGTTCAACGTCTACGTCGTCGCGGATGGCATGGGCGGGCACGAGGCCGGCGAGGTCGCGAGCCGGATCGCCGCGAGCGCCATCGCCGGCTACTTCCGCGACGCGAACGGCAAGCGGCGCAAGGCGTCGACCGGCGACAGGCTGCGCGCCGCCGTGACGTACGCGAACGCGCGCATCTTCGCGCACGCCGACGACTCGCGGTTCTACCGCGGGATGGGGACCACGGTCGTCGCCGCCGCGTTCTCGCCGCGGGAGCGGAAGTTCTACGTCGCCCACGCCGGCGACAGCCGCTGCTACCTCCTCCGCAACGGCGATATCTCGCAGCTGACCCGCGACCACTCGCTCATCGCGGACGCGCTCCTCGAGCGGCCCGACCTCACGGAGCGCGACCTCGCTTACCTGCCCCGCAACGTGATCACGCGGGCGCTCGGCATCGGCCCCAGCGTCGACATCGACCTGCGCGCGGAGCGCGTCGAGGCGGGCGACGTGTTCCTCCTCTGCTCCGACGGCCTCCACGGGCTCGTCGACGATCGCGAGATCGCGCGCATCGTCGAGGACAACGCCGTGCTCGCCGACGCGTGCGGCAAGCTCATCGACTGCGCCAACGAGAACGGTGGCCGCGACAACATCACCGCCGTGCTCATCCGGATCGAGGAGACGGCATCGGCGTCGTGGAGCCAGCGCCAGGGCGTCAAGAGCCGCAGCGCGCGGTAGCATCGGGCTGCGTGCGGAGGGGGCCGAGAGCGCGCCGCGCCATCACGTGAGCGGCGTCGACGCGCCCTGCCGCCTGCGGGTGGGATGAAGACAAGGGAGGTCATGCATGCGAACCAGGTGGATCGGGATGGGGCTCTTCGTCGGCGCGCTGCTCGCGTGGGGCTGTGGCGGCGAGGCGGCGCTCGGCGAGGCGTGCGACGAAGCGGGCGCGGACGGCGAGTGTGAGAGCGGGGCGGTCTGCGGCAAGCCCGACGACAGCGCGGCGCTCGAGTGCCTGAAGACGTGCGTCGAACAGACGGACTGCCCCGCGGACCAGGAGTGCAACGGCGTCTCCGGCTCGGACCTCAAGGGCTGCAGGCCGAAGTAGGGGAGGGCGCCTGGCCGAGCGCGGCGCGCCGGCCGCCGCGCTCAGAGCACGCCGGCGTGCGCGCGATCGAGCAGGCCGTCCATCACCTCGAACAGCTGCCGGTTGCCGTCCTGGGAGTAACCCGCGAGCTTCTCTTCACAGGCCGGGATGGCCTTCACGAAATCCGTGACGACGGCCGGATCGTCCAGCGAATCGGCGCCGCGGCCGAACCCCTCGCGCTCGAGGTAGCGGGCGTTCAGCACCTGCTCGAACTGGCGGCCGAGAGGGACGGCGAGCATCGGCTTGCGCAGGTAGACCGCCTCCCCCATGAGCGTGAACCCGCCGCCGGCGATGACGGCGCGGCACGACGCGAGGTCGTCGATGAAGCCCTCCTCGCTGAAGGGGCGGTAGCGCAGGTTGCCCTCGACCTGCTCCTCCGTGATGTTCCGGCGCATCCCGTAGATGCGGCACTCGAGCCCGGTCTTCGCGAGCGTCGCCGTCAGCGCGTCGTTCCCCTCGGCGGTCTGGTAGACGAGCAGGTGCTCCCCGGGGCGGCGGTTCGCGGCGATGATCTCGGGGCGGAGGATCGGCGGCACCAGCGTCGTCTCCTGCTTGCGGACCGGCGGGCGGAAGAACGTGGCGATGACGTAATGGTTGCAGAACGGCAGCTTGCTCTTCACGAACGCGCGCGTGAGCTGGAAACCCGCCTCGTGGCCGGCGAGGATCTCCGCGTCGTGGGTGCACCGGTTGATGATCTGCATGTTGTCGACCGAGAGGATCGGCAGCCGGTGGAGCTTGGCGTAGAGGTACGTCCACGACTCGAAGTCGCTGACGGTGAGCTCGGGGCGAAAGTCCTTGATGAGCTCGAAGTACGCGGCGATGTTCTTCGGCGTGCCCGTGGCGCCGGAGAGCACGTTGGACCAGAGCGTCTTGCCGCGCCGGACCCGGTTCTCCTCGTAGATCATGTGGAGCCCGTGGATGCGGTTCACCCCCGCGAAGCGCTTGGACAGGAAGTCGGTCGCCCTGCCCGACGCCATGATCTCGAGCTCGTGTCCCTGCGCGAGCAGGTGTTCGATCACCACGCGCGAGCGCATGGCGTGCCCCATCCCTTCGCCGACGACGCCATAGAGGATCTTCATGACGCGCGAGTGTAGCGGGGGCTCCGGGGCGTTCGGAAGGAAACGGCGGCGCCGCTGCGCGGGCGGCGACCGAGCGCAGGCGGCTTCGCGGCGCGGGCGGCGGGCGTGACGCCTCGCCGCCGGATCTGGAGCGAGCTGCTGCCGCTCGAGGTGGTGCGGGCGCCCGGGACGCTCGCGCTGTTGCGGCGGTATGCGCTGGAGCTCTCGATCGCGGTGCGGCCGGAGACCGCGGCGGGGCTGCCGGATCTCGTGGCGGCGTGCGCGGACGCGGGGGTGCCGGTCGCTGTGTGGCCGATGATCGCGGACGAGGACGGGCGCTGGGCGAGCGCCGGCAATGTGGCGGCGTTCGGCGCGTTCGTCGCGCGGCTGCTGGACGCGCTCGACGCGCGGCGCCTGGCCGTGGCGGAGGTCGTGTTCGATCTCGAGCCGCCGATCGAGGCGCTGCGGCGGGCCCTCGCGGGGGGGCGCGGCGCGCTCGATCTGCTCGGCGGTGGGCCGCGGGGAGCGCGGGGGAGCCCGCGGTGGAGCGATGCGCAGCGCGCGTACGTGGAGCTGGCGGGCGCGGTGCACGCGCGCGGAGTGGCGACCTCGGCGGCGATCGTGCCGCTCGTCTTGACCGACGGGTCGTCATGCGGCTGGGAGCAGCTGCTCGGGACGCCCGTGTCCGCGCCGCCGTGGGGGCGCGTCGGCGCGATGCTGTACACGTCGCTGTTCGAGGGGTACTCGCGCGGTGCGATGGGCCGGGAGGACGCGCTCACGCTGCTCGCCTGGGGGTGCCGCGCCGCCGCCCGGCGGTTCGGTCCGAGGGCGGGCGCCTCGCTGGGCGCCGTGGGCAAAGGCGCGCTCGGCGACGAGCCTGTCTACCGCTCGGTCGCCGAGCTCCGCGAGGACGTGGCTGCCGCGGTGGCGGCCGGGGTCCCGGATCTCTCGCTGTTCGACCTCGGCGGGGTGCTGGCGCGACCGCCGGCCGAGGCCTGGCTCGAGGCGTTCGTCGCGCCGCCGGAGGCGCGTTCGCCCCGGGAGACGCTGCGGGCGCGCGGCGTCATCGCGGCCGCCGCGCTCGTGGGTCGGGCGGCGGGTTATGCTCGCCGGCTCACCTCGCCGTGACGGCGATCACCCGTGGTGTGCCTTGCCCTGGCCGCGGTAGCGCTTCCAGTGATGTCGCTTGTTCTTGTTCGTGGGCCTGCTGTTGCCGGAGCAACCGATAGACGTCTTCTTCGAGTGCGCTGACATGGACCCGTCATGGCGCCGAGACGGGGCGGGCGACAGGGGTCACGAGCTCCGGCGCCGCTCAGGCCGGACCGCCAGGCTGAGGAGGCAACGACTTCTCTGAGGGTCAGGGCGGGGCGCTCCTGGCGACTTGCCGGTTCGTCTCCCATCGCCGGAAAGCTCAGACGCTCTCGCGATCGGGCGCTCTCGCGGCGGGCGGCCCCGCCGCGCTGACCGCCGCGGCCGCCTGCAGGCTCGGCGCCGCCTCGGCGGCGCCCGCGGAGGCATGCCGGATGCGCCGCTTCGTCTGCACGATGTGCACGATCTGGTCGAGGATCACGGCGACGAGGATCACGGCGCCGATGATGATGAAGGTCCAGTTCGGGTCCAGGCGCCAGATGCGCTGGATGCGGTCGGCGTCCTGGTACGGCAGCTGAAACATGTTGATGCCGTTGTCGATGACGCGCATCACCGCGGAGCCGATGATGATGCCGAGCACCGTGCCTTCACCCCCGCGAAGCGAGCAGCCGCCGAGAACGGCCGCGGCGATCGCGTACATCTCGTACGCGATGCCGACCTGCTGCGACATCTGGCCGATGTACGACGCGTAACAGACGCCAGCCACGCCGCCGAGGCCCGCCGAGATCACATAGGTCGACGTCTCCACCCGCCTCACGTTGATGCCGGAGTACTCGGCCGCGTCGCGGTTGCCGCCGATCGCGTAAACGTACCGGCCGAACACCGTGAAGTGCAGCGCGTAGGCCGCCACGCCGCCCACGGCGAGGAACATCAAAAGCGGATACGGGACGAGCGCGTCGCTCCCGCTCTTGAGCAGCCCGCCGTTCGCGAGGGTGAGCAGCGGCGAGCCACCGAGGCTCAGCGTGCCCCCGCCGGCGATGGTCTGCGAGACGCCGCGCAAGAACAGCATGCCGCCGAGCGTGACGATGAACGGCTGCAGCTTGAGCCGCGTGATCAACAGGCCCTGGCCGAGGCCGATCAGCAGCGCCACGCCGAGCGCCACCGGAATGCCGATCCAGAGCGGATAACCCAGGCCGCCGAGCTGGGTCGACGAGAGCTTGGCGATGAGGACGCCCGTCAGGCCGATCACGGACCCGATCGACAGATCGATGCCGCCGGCGATGATGACGAACCCGATGCCGATCGCGAAGATCCCGAGCATCGAGATCTGCCGCAGGGTGTTGATCGAGTTCGACTGCCCGAGAAAATCCGGGTTCGAGATGTAGAGGGCCAGACACATCACGAAGAGCGCGATGGTCATCCCGAGCTCACGCCTCACGACCAATCCTCCTTGTCGGCGTGGCCCGTCATCAAGGTCGCGATCCGCTCCTGGCTGAGCCGTTCCCGCGGCAACACGCCCTTGATGCGTCGCTCGTGCATGACGGCGACGCGATCGCTCATTCCGATGATCTCTTCCATGTCCGAGCTGACCATCAAGATCGTGATGCCTTCATCCGCGAGAGCGGTCATGTGGCGGTATATCTCGGCCTTGGCGCCGACGTCGACGCCCCGCGTCGGCTCGTCCAGGATGAGCACGCGCGGGTTCATGGCCAGCCATTTCCCGAGCACCACCTTCTGCTGGTTTCCGCCGGAGAGGTTCACGACGAGCTGGCGGATGCCGGGCGTCTTCGTCCTCAAGCGCTGCACCTCCGATTCGGCGACCCGGCGCTCCGTCTCCCTGTTCAGGAAGCCCCAGCGGCTGTAGCTGCCGATGTTGGGCAGGGAGGTGTTCTCCGCGACGCTGAGCGGCAGTACGAGGCCGTGGCGCTTGCGATCCTCCGGCGCCAGGTAGACGCCGCGGTCGATGGCGTCCCTGGGTTTTCGAGGCGCAAACTCCTTGCCTTCGAGCGTCATGTGTCCCCCGAGCGCCGGGGTGACCCCGAAGATCGCCTGCATGAGCTCCGTGCGGCCCGAGCCGACCAGGCCGGCGAAGCCGAGGATCTCCCCGCGTCCGGCCGAGAAGGAGATCTGCGCGGGCGCGCCGGGCACGACGAGCCCTTCGACCACCAGCACGGGCTCGGTCGATGTGCGGGGCCGCTTCTCCGGGAAGTAGTGCGCGCTGAGCTCGCGGCCCACCATCATGGAGACGATCTGTTCGCGCGTCGCTCCCGCGCGCGCGAGGTCCCCGACGTGGCGGCCGTCGCGCAGGACCGTCACCCGGTCCGCCAGCGCCATGACCTCTTCCATGCGGTGCGAGATGTAGACGATGCCGATGCCGTCCGCCCGGAGCTTGCGGATGATCCCGAAGAGATGCTCGGACTCACCGCTCGTGAGCGACGAAGTCGGCTCGTCCATGATGAGGATGCGCGCGTTCAGGGCGAGCGCCTTGGCGATCTCGACCATCTGCATCTGACCGGCGGTCAACGCGGACACCGGGGTCGAGGGCGGGAGCCGCAAGCCCACGCGCAGGAGCAGCTCCCTGGCGCGGGCGGCCATGTCGCCCTTCGGCAGCGGACGGAGGAGCAGCCCCGTCGCGCCGCCTTCGTTGCCGAGGAAGATGTTGGCCGCGATGTCCAGGTTCGGCGCCAGCATCAGCTCCTGATGGATGAGCGCGATGCCGAGGCGCTTGGCGGCGCGCACGCTCTCGATGGCGACGTTCTTCCCGTCGATGTGGATCTCGCCTTCGTCGGGCTGCAGGGCGCCCCCGAGGATCTTCATGAGCGTGCTCTTGCCCGCGCCGTTCTCGCCCATGAGGGCCAGCACCTCGCCCGGCTTCAGCGAGAGAGAGACGCCCCGGAGCGCGACCACCCCGGCGAACCGCTTGGTGATCGCGCGCATCGCGAGCAGATCCGGAGCGGGCGCTGTCACGCTCACTTCTTCATTTCGGCGAGCTGCTGTTTGAAGGCCGCGACGTTGGTCCTTTCGATCACGTCGATGCCGGTGTCGATGCTCTTGTTGGCCGGGATCTGCGCCTTCGCCGTGTCGGGCTTGACCGAGAGCTCGTGCGCCCACTTGCTCGCCAGGTAACCGAACTGAAAGGGCTTCTGGACGACCGTGGCCGAGATCGTGCCGTTCTCGATGGCCGTGAGCGTCTCCTGTTCCTCGTCGAACACCGCCGCGAGGACCTTGCCCTTCTTCCCGAGCGCCTCGATCGCCGCCGCGATGGCGGGGCCGTTGTAAGACCACAGGCCGGCGACGAGCTTCAGGTCCGGGTGCGCGTTGATGATGTCCTCCACGTTGGAGCGCGCCTTCGCGCGGTCGGTGTTGTCCTCGCGCTTGTCGACGATCTCGATGTTCTTGCCGGCGATCGCGTCCTGGATGCCTTGCAGGCGCTGCTTCGCGTTGTCCGCGGAGAGCGTGCCGACGAACACGGCCATCTTGCCGCCCTCCGGGAGGAGCTTCACGATGTGGGCGCCGAGCGCCTTGCCGGCCTCGTGGTTGTTGGTGCCGATGTAGAGAAGGCGGCTCGACGCAGGGGCGTCCGAGTCGAACGTGATGAGCTTGCTCTTCTCGGCCACCTTGTTGAGCACCGGGACCTGATCGGCCGGCGCGATGGCGCTCACGGCGATGGCGTCGTAGCCCTGACTCGAGAGGTTCTCGAGGATCTGGTTCTGCTCCTCCGTGGTGCCGTTCGACGGCATCTTCACGTCGACTTGAACCTTGCTCTCTTGCTCATATTTCCGGACGCCCGCCTGGGCGATCTTCCAGAACTCGGACGCGTTGTTGGTGACGAAGGCGAGCTTGACGATCTTCGGCTTCGCGCCGCCGCCCTCGGCCGGCGCGGCGGCCGTCCCCTCGCTCTTCTCGTTGCACCCCGTCATCGCGAGCAGCCCCAACACGAAGGGCGCCACGACCGCCCAACCCCTGCCCCAGGACTTCGTCTCTTTCACGGCTGGTCTCCTTGCTGATCACTCTCAAGAACGTGTTGACATCACGCGTGGCGTCGCCCTTACCCGGACGTTGTCCCCGTGACCTGTCGCAAAGCTGGCGGCGCGTTCTTCCCACAGTGCGCCCCGGTGGCTGGGGTCTACCCTCCGCGTCCCTGGAGCCCGAACCACTCCTTGGTCTTTACCATAGGAATGGATCTGGAGGACAAAGGACACCCGCAAGAATGCATTGTGAGCGTTCACATTTTCGGTGTCAACTCCGATCGGAGGGTGCTGTGCACGCGGGACGTCACGGGTTAAGGCTGATCGAAGAATTGTCAGGGCACGGGAACGCGCGGTCGCCCGGAGCGATCAGGGGCGTTGCGCCTGCCAAAGGCGCGTAGGGTCTGCGACTCGGCACATCGAGCAGGAGCTGAGACGGCGGTGCCGGGCGATTTCTGTGGATTGGCAGGAAATGTGTTTTGACCCCTCCTTCCGAGGCGTACTCAACCTGAGCGACGGGATCGTCAGCAACGCCTGATGGGTGAAGTGCGTGCGCTGAGGGCGCCGCTGCGGCCGTCGCGCGCCGCCCGGGGAGAGCGCGGCGGGGGCGGCCTGCGCCGCCGTGCCTCGTTTGGGTGGCGCGCTGCCGCCGGCGTCGGATAGCGTCGCTCGGGTGAGCCCGAGCACGCCGCCGGCGCGCCCTCGCCTCGCCGCCCACGTGCTCGCGCGGCGCCACGTGGTCGGCGAGGAGGAACGCGTCATCCTCCACGATGTCCGCACCGGGCAGCTCCTCCAGCTCGGCCCACGGGAGTGGGTCCTGCTCTCCGCGGCCGACGGGACGCGCGACGTCGAGGGCATCGTCATCGCGGCGGCCCGCGAGGGCGCACACGCGCGTGTGCCCGCGGCGCAGGCGTTCTTCGCGGAGCTCCACGCCGCGGGGCTGCTCGGAGCGGACGACGCCGGCGGGGACGCGGGCTCCTGGGAGGCCGCGACGCCCGCGGCGCCCGCGCTGGACCCGGGGGAGCGCGATCCCCGCGAGCGCCCGCTGGAGGTGCTGCCCGACTTCAGCCTGCACTGCGACGGCCGCGGGAGCTGCTGCCGGATCTACGCCTCGATCCTCTTCGATCCCGAGGAGGCCGCGCGGGCGCGGGCATTGCGGCCCGACGTGCTGAGCGGGGGCGCGCGCCACGAGCGGGCCTTCACGCCGGAGCGCGGGACGTGGCCGTGCGCGGCCTCCGTCGTGGCGATGCGGGACGGCCGGTGCGCCTACCTCGAGGGCGAGGGGCGCTGCTCGCTCCACGCGAAGGGCGGGCCCGAGGCCAAGCCGCTCGGGTGCCGCACCTTCCCGACCAGCTTCATCGACGACGGCGAGTCGGTGCGCGTCTCGGTCGCCGTGGAGTGCGCCTGCGTGCTGGTCAGCGTGGGCCGCCCCGGCGGCGCGCCGCTGCTCGATCCGCGGCTCGTCACGCGGGGGGATCTGGACGAGCGCATCGATGTCGCCCGGCTGCCGGAGCGCGCGCAGGTGGCGCCCGGCGTGACCGCCTCCCGCGCCGAGGTGATCGCCTGGTCGCGGCGCCTCGCCGCGGCTGCGCCCCCGCCCGACATCGCCGCGGGCCTCTTCTCGCTCGCCCTCGCGATCGAGGCAGAGGGCCTCGCCGAGGGGGCGATCGCGCGCTTCGAGCGGCCCGATCCGCTGGATCCGGCGGCGCTCGCGCCCTGGCTCGCCGCGCTCCACGGCCGCGCGGCGCGGCGGGCGCGCGAGGACGCTTCGTGGAGGAGCGAGCGGGACCTCGCCCGGAGGGCCACGCGGTGGATCGCGGACGCGACCCTGGCGCTGGCCGAGCCCGACCTGCTCGTTGCGCTGCTGCTCTCGCCCGTGCGCGCGCGCGTCGGCGACCGCGAGCGCTTCACCCTGCGCGCGGCCTTGCACGGCCACCGCCTGCTCGGCGCGCTGCCGCTCTCGCTCGCGCTCCGCGATCGTGCCGTGCGGCTCGTCGTGGCCCGGGCGCTGCCGGCGGTCGTCGCCGGGGAGGGCGCGGACGATCCGGCCTGCGCCGAGCCGATCGCGCTCGTGGAGGCGATGCTGCGCGGCCACGGCCTCGACGCGTATGCCGCCGAGGTGGCCATGGCCGGGTGATCGCGCGCGCCTCCGTCGAACTCGGAGAGACATCGCCTCCGATCCTGTCGATAATGCGCCCGCGATGAGCCAGCCCCCGCTCGACAACAAGACGGACTTCGCCGCGCACCCACAGCTGCTCGTCGACCGGGACGGCGAGCAGCTGGTCACGATCGTCAAGGCGAGCTTCGAGCTCCAGGACGACGGCAGCCTCGAGCTCGCGCCCCCCGAGCGCACGCGCGGGGTCCGCCTCGCCGACCTGCCCTGGGAGGAGAAGAAGCCCGAGAGCGTCGCGTACCCGGCCGACGTCTGCCTGTTCAAGCCGGCGACCGACGTGATCTTCGTGGCCACGGCGTACGCGCCGAACGGCAAGGCGGTGCCGTCCTTCGACGTGCGCGTCGAGGTGGGCCCGCTCAAGAAATCGCTTGTCGTGTTCGGCAAGCGGCTCTGGGTGGACAAGGGCGCCGCCCTCACCGCGCCGGCGCCCATCGAGCAGATCGACATGCGCTACGACCACGCCTGGGGCGGGCGGGACGACGACGATCCCGCGGCGCCCCTCGAGGAGCCGCGCAACCCGATCGGCACGGGCGTCACGCGCGCGCCGGCCTCGCTCACCCACCAGCCGGCGCCGGCCATCGAGGATCCCTCGTACCCGATCCGGACCGCGAAGACCGAGCCGCCGCCCGCGGGGATCGGGGCCGTCGGCCGGCACTGGGAGCCGCGCCGCGGGTACGCCGGGACGTACGACGCCGCGTGGCGGGAGAACCGCGCGCCGCTCCTGCCCGAGGACTTCGACCACCGCTTCAACCTCTGCGCCTCGCCGGGCCTCATCGCGGATCCGCCGCTCGCGGGCGGCGAGCCGGTGCGGGCGCTCAACCTCACGCCCGAGGGGGCGCTCAGCTTCGAGCTCCCGAAGGTGCAGATCGAGATCGAGTTCCACGTGAAGGACCGCGCGCCGGTCGCCTTCGCGCCCCACCTCGACACCGTGCTCGTCGACCTCTACGCCACGGGCCCGCAGAAGCCGGTGGCCGTCGAGATGGTCTGGCGCGCGCACGTCAAGGCGCCCAGGCGGATGAAGGACGCGCGCGTGATCGTGCGCGAGCGGGGGCGAGCGTGAGGCCCCTCGCCGTCATGGTGGCCGCGGGCGCGGTCACGCCCGTCGGGCTGCGCTCGATCGACACCGCCTTCTCGCACCGCGCCTCGGCCGCGGCGATGCGCGAGTCGCCGCTCGTGGACGGGCAGGGCGAGCGCGTCACGATGTGCTTCCTGCCCACCATCGATCCGCGCGTCACGGGCGCGGCGCGCGCCGTCCTGCTCGCGGAGCGCGCGCTCGGCGAGGCGCTCGAGAAGCTCGGCCCCGCGGCGCGGGGGCTTCGCCTGCAGATGGGCCTGTGCCTCGACGAGCACCTCGGGCAGCGGCCGCCGGGCGGTGAGGCCCCGGCGCAGCGGGTCGCCGCCGAGCTCGCCGCGCGGGCGCAGTCGTACGGGTGCGCGCCGGAGATCGCGGTCAAGGTCTCGACGCGCGGCCCCGCCGCGCCGGGGTACTTGCTGCCGGAGCTGTGCGACGCGCTCGCGCGAGGCGCGATCGATGCGGCGCTGCTCGGCGGCGTGCACACCGACTACGACCCCGCGCGCATCGCCGCGCTCGACGCCGCGGGCCGGCTCTTCCGGCCGGACAACCTCGACGCCCTCGTCCCCGGCGAGTGCGCGGCCTTCGTGGTCCTCACGCGCCCCGACGTCGCGCGGCGCGCGCTGATCCGCGAGCTCGGGCAGATCGTCGGCCTCTCCACAGCCCACGAGCGGGCCCGCCCGGACAACGACGAGTCCGCGTTCCAGGCCACGGGCCTCACCGCCGCGCTCCGCGCCGCGCTCGCGCCGCTGGCCGAGCGCGGGCTGCGCGCGGGCTGGATGCTCACCGACATCACCTTCGAGACCTTCCGCCATTTCGAGCTACAGGCCGCCTCGGTGCGCACGCAGCAGCTCTTCTGCGATCCGCAGCAGCTGGAGTGCCCCGCCCAGCGGATCGGCGCGCTCGGCGCCGCGGCGATGCCGCTGCACCTCGCCATCGCGTCGGAGGCGTTCGCGCGAGCCTTTGCGCCGCACCCGTGTGCAGTCTCCCTCGCCGGGAGCGACGGCGGAGAGCGCGCGGCGATGGTGGTCGTGGCGCCGGGGTGAAGCGTGAGGACGTCACACGTGCACCTGACGTGGACCGTGTCACGTCCTGGCCCCACCGGTCCTGAGGTCTCGAGCCCGTCGCCGGCGAGCTCGTGGTAAGCTGGAAATTATGAGCCAACCGGGGAAGGTCAGGCGCATTCACGACCATGAAAATCTGGTGCGTGAGCTGCGAGAGAACAAGGTTGACGCCCTCGAGATCGTCCGGGAGGCGCTCTCGAACGCGAAAGATCACGGCGCGCACCGGGTCTGGATCAGGACCTGGCGGGAGGCCACGCCGGACAAGCCGAGCATTCTCTTCGCGGATGACGGCGAGGGCATGAACGACGACCGTCTGGGCGCGTTTTGGGGGATCGGCGCGTCGAGGAAGGCCGCGCAGCTTCGCATTGGATACAAGGGTCATGGTACCAAGCTCTTCTTCGCGAGTGAACGGCTGACAGTAGCCACTAAGTGCAAGGGTGATTCCTCGTGGCGGATATGCACCGTCCGGCGTCCGTCAGAGTTGAAGGCGGATGCCGATATCGATATCCACTGGCTCGGGTCGGATGAGCAGCGAGCACGGGATCTCGTGGATTTTGGTCTGTTTTCGCGCGAGAGCGGGACGGCGATCTGGGTAGAGCAGCTGCTCTTTGGCGATGCCGACAAGCTGCTTCGTCGTCGAGGCCTGTGTTCTTATATAGATTGGTTCACAGTTGTCGGGGATCTGAGGAGCGGCTTGTTCGATACACGTCTCTCCTTCCACGAGGCTGTCGAAGGTGACCACCTCGAAGGGCTAGCGACGCAGGAGGTCCCTCTGCGCCCGATAAGGGTGGATCTTCGTGTGAATGGGGAACCTGCCTACACGCCCATGTATGGGCGTGATAAGGATCTGATCGCCGCATGGGGAAAGGACGTCGAGCACTATGCCCAAAAGCCAGAACTGCACAGTTTCGGCCATCGCTTCGCCGACGTCAACGAGAGCTCGGCCGCCAACAAACGTGGCGCGCGCGACGACCTGACAGCGCTCCGTTTGAGCTCGCCGGCTGACTGGATGCGCGAAGACGGCTACGGGATTATCGGTCGCATCGAGGGAAATCGGCGTCAGCGGGAATACTACGTGGAGGCTAGCTGGCAGAACCATCGCGGACTCTACGGCTTCGAGGAGCGTTTCGGTCTCTGGCTTTGTCGTGACTATATTCCAGTCGTCCGCAAGAATGAGCTTCTGGTAAGGGCGCTCGAGGACGCCTCGCCGGATGGTCTCGGTTACGATCTCGGGAACCTCCGCAATTGGCAGGTGTTCATCAATCATCAGCGGTTCTTACCTACGGCCAACCGTGGTGATGTCTCGAACTTCGCGGAGCACGCCCCGGCGATACATAACCACCTTGTGGAGTGGTTGCGGGAGAAGCTCAAAGAGGAATCTTTCAGGGACTGGATCCAGCGTCTACGCTCCGCGAGGCACTCGGGTCTTCGTGAGCGCGAAGTTCAGCAGATGGACCGTCGGCGAGACTACGTTCGAGCTTGGCTCGACAAACCGAAGAAGGCCGAGGTCATCGACCCGTCGGACGTGCCAGGGCTCACGCCGCTCGATCTGGACGAGGCTATCCCCATGATGGCGCCCCGCTCGGAGCAAGAGCTCTTCTATCTGTACGGCCTTCTGTCGAGCCGCTACCGCATGCCGCTCCACGTGCTCGAATACAACGCCAAGATCGGTGTCGATGCGATCGCGAGCGTGGCACATGACGCGCAGCAGCTCATCACTCCAAAGACGACGTTGGCGCGGGTCGAGTTCAAGTTCGACGTTTCTGCGGGGAACCCGCTCGATCACTTCTTCAAGGCCATAGATGCCGTCGTTTGCTGGAAAGTGCTTAGGCCTGGGCCTATCTTTGAGCAAATCGCTGGCGATACTACGGGGCTTCTCCAGAGACGCAAGAAGCCCTTGCTGTCGCCGCCTGTGGACACCTACGAGATCGAATATGAGGTCGACGGCAAGCGGCGCGTTATCCCTGTTCTCGAGGTGTCAACGCTGTTCGAGCAATCTTCGCGAGCGAAGAAGCGTTGATGCTGGTGCCGCGCGAGTCACATGCGCGTTCGGGCGCGATGCCGACCGGTGTGTTCACCGACGGCATGGTACGGTCGTCGGGAGGTAGCTGGGAGCCTCCGGCTGGACCGTGTGCGGTGTCCCGGAGGCAGCCGGGAGCGCTGGCGGGACCGTGTGCGGTGGCTGAGAGGACCCTGGGAGTAGTGGCTGGTTTTGACTGAAACTGGCTGGACCCGGCCAGCCTGACGATCTTGTGCGCTAGTTTTGGCGCAAGGAAGTGCAGTTCCTCCAGTGGCCGAATCCGGCCACCAGCGGTCGACACCCTCCCCGGAGAGTTGAAACTCAACCCGCAGGTGGTCGACACCTTTCGCCGGAGCCCGTCGCCGGACGGCAACCTTGGCCCGATCGCGCGCCGCGCCGGCCACCCCGCGCGGCGCCGTGCAGCGCAGGAACCTGCGCCCCTCTGCCGTGTCGAAGGCACCATGCCCAGGCCTTCGCTTCCGCTCGCCGGCCTCGTCGTCATCGCCGCCCTAGGTGCCGCCACGACCTCCGACGCGGCCACGGAGGGCCGCGATGCCGTCGCCCGCGGCCTCGATCTCTTCGTCCACGCCCCCGACCGCGGCGCGCCCGGCGCCACCCTGCCGGTCCAGGTCCTGGCGCTCGGCTTCCCCACCGCGATCACGCTCCGGCCGCTCGAGACGGTCACCGTGGAGGCGACCTGGGATCCCGAGCACCTCGGCAAGGTCACCGCCGTCCCGCCGCCCGTGCGGGTCACCACCGACGCGAAGGGGCGCGCCCACCTGGACGTCCCGATCCCCGAGGGGCCCGAGCGCGAGCTCCGGCTACTGCTCGGCGTGCGCGCCGGCGACCGGCAGCGGACCCGGACGCTCACCGTGCAGCGACTGGCGCCGCTCCAGGTCGACCTGCACGTCCCTGACACGCGCGTGGTGCCGGGCAGCGCGATATCGGCGTGGATCACCGTGCAGAGCCAGGCCTCGGGGCAGCCGGCCCCGCGGGTCCCCGTGGAGGTCAGCCTGCTCGAGGGCGGCGCCGCGCGGCACACGGCCGTGGTCACGACCGACGCGGCCGGCGTTGCGATGACACGCGTGCCCGTCCCGTGGATCGACGAGCCCGGCTGGCGCTGGATCCTCCGCGCCCGCGCGCGGGGCGCGGCGGGGGCCTCGTCGAACGCCGCGGAGATCTCCCTCTCGCCGCGCGAAGAGACGCCCGGCGCCCCGCAGATGCTGGCCGAGTGGTCCGAGCAGGATCTGCGCGCCGGGGATCGCGCGAGCTACGTGATCCGGATCCGCGATGGCGCCGGCCAGCCCGTGGCCGGGCTGCCGGTGCGGACCTGGATCGGGCCGAAGGGCACGAGCCCGCCCGAGGACAGGGCCGCGTGGGAGAAGCTCACGACGCCCGCGCGCACCGACGCGGCCGGTGAGGTCCGCGGCGCGGCCGTGGCGCCCACCACCGTGGTGCAGGGCGCAGGGACCACGCTGCGCGTCGTCGCGCGCGCGACGTTCGAGGGGCACGAGCTCGAGCGCGAGGCCACCGTCTCCGTGGAGAGCCCCACCTCGGAGGCGACGCTGCTCCCGGAGGCGGGGGCGATCGTTCCGGGCGTCGCTCAGCGCATGCTCCTGCGCGTCCGCGATGCGCGGCGGAAGCCGGTGCAGGGCACCTTCACCGTCGAGGGCGACGGGCTCCAGGCCGCCGTGACCACCGACGCGTACGGCGAGGCCGAGGTGACCTGGGACGCGCCCGTCGAGCTCGGGGCCTTCCGCAACGTCGGGCCGTGCGCCGGCGGCGTCGCGGCGGCGGTGCGCGTGCGGCCATCAGGCGAGCTCCCGGCGCTCGCGTCGCGGCGCGAGCCGTTCGCGCTGTGCGTCTCCGTCGATCGCGACGCCTCGGCGCTGCTCCGGCCCGAGCGGCTCCTCGCTCGCGCCGGCGACGCGCTCGCGCTCCGCGTGATCGACGCCGGCGGCGCGGACGCCCGCGCCGACCGGCGGCCGGCGGGCGGCAGGGCAGCGGACGGCGCAGGCTGGAGCGTGATCGTCCAGGCGGACAACGCGGCCCGCGCGGCGAGCGCCTGGATCGCCGGAGGCCCGGAGGGCGGCGCGCTCGGCCTGCCCGAGGGCGCGGCCGGCGTCTGGACGCTCAGCGCCGCCGCTCCCCGGTCGGCCGCCGCCGCGCGGCAGGCGGGCGGCGCGGTGCTCGTCACGCCGCGCGTCCTCCCTCGGCTCGAGGCCCGCATGACCGGCGGCCGCGCGGCCCCGCGCGGCGCCGTCGACGTGGACCTCGCGCTCACCGACGGGGGCAGCCGCGGCCTGCCCGGGACCGTCGCGGCCGTCGTCGTGGATCTGCACGGCGGGGGCAGCGTCGGCGGCCTCGCGGCGCTCGACACGCGCGCGCGGCTCTGCCAGGGCATGGTCGAGCCCGAGCGCTGCGGCGCCTTCCTGCAGGGCGATCCCGCGCTGGAACCGCTCCGGCGCGCGGAGCTCGGCGCGCGGGCGCGCGAGGCGATCGCGCCGGCGAACGATCCGGCCGGCTCCGCGCGGGCGGCGCTCGACGAGGCGTTCGGCCAGGTCCTTCGCTCGCTCGAGGGGGCGGTCTTCGAGGCCACCAGCGACCCGGAGCGGCTGCGCGACGTACGCCGCCGCGGGCCGGGCGGCGCCTATGCATGGAACCCCGAGCTGATGACCCTGGTCACGGCCGCCATGGATGCGCCCCCCGAGACGCCCGGCGGCGAGCCGCTCTCGCTCGCGGACCTCCTTGCGGTGGACCCGCAGGTCACGTTCGATCACGTCGCTCGCCGCGTCACCCGCCTCAAGCTCTTCCGCATCCTCGCCGCGGCGCGGGCGTTCCGGCGCGAGCGGCTGCTCGACCCGGACGAGCCGGCGCTCCGCGATCCGAACGCGCTGCTCCGCCGCCTGGTGCGCGACGCGCAGCTCGAGGAGTCGCTCCTGCTCGATCCCTGGGGCGGCACGATCCAGTTCACCCCGACGACCGCGCCGCCCGCGCCGTTCCTCACGGTGCGGCGCGGCTTCGCCCTGCACGCGCCCGGGCCCGACGGCCGGATCGGCACGGGCGACGACGTGCGGGATCCGTTCGAGCGCGTGCTGCGTTCGGGCACGCCGTACGCCAGGGCGGTCGGCGAGGATCGCCTTGTCGACGCGAAGTTCGACATGGAGGTCGGCGACGCCACGGTGTCGGCGTGGGAGAGCCTCCTGGAGGAGTTCACGGGCACGTCGCTGGGCGAGGGGCTCGGCCTGAGCGGCATCGGCACCGGCGGCGGGGGTACGGGCTCCGGCGTCGGGTTCGGTTCAGGCCACGGCAGGCTGGGCGGCGCCCACCGCACCTCGTACGGCGCGCCGCGGGGCGTGTTCTTCTGGTCGCCGCCCCAGCGCACCGACAAGGATGGCCGGCTGCGGATGCGCGTCCCGCTCGGCGACGTCGAGACGACCTTCCGGCTCGTCTTCGTGGGCGTGCCGGACGGCGCCACGCCGGCCACGGCCACGCTCGACGTGCCCACCGCGCAGCCGCTCTCGGCGCGCGTGGAGGCGGGCGCCGCGTGGGTCGAGGGCGACGAGGTCGACGTCGAGATCTCGGTCCGGAACCGCTCGTCGAGGCCGCTCCGCGCGATCGTGGAGCTCACGGCGCGCGGCGTGGCCGCGCTCGCGGACCCTCGGCGCCGGGCGGTGGCGGTCGACGTGCCCGCGGGGGGCGCGGCCCCGGTGCGCGCGCGGGTGCGCGCGCTGCGCGCGGGGCGGGCGGAGCTCGCGGTCGCCCTGAAGGCGCAGGGGACCCCGGGCGACACGCTCGTGCACGCGTGGGACGTGCGCCCCGCGGGCGAGCCCACCGACCTGAACATCGCCCAGGTCGTCGAGGGCGGCGCCGCGGCCACGCTGCGCGTCGCGGCGGACGCGCAGCGCTACCAGCCCACCGGCCGTCCCCGGCTCGTCGTCGAGCGCGGCCTCGCGGGCGCGCTCACCGCGGCGCTCGAGGCGATGGATCCCGACCGGCTCTCGTCTGCCGGGGCGATGGCGGACGCGGTGGAGGTCGCGGCGCTCGTGCGCCGCTGGGCCGCCGCGCGCGGGGGCGAGGGCGCGCCGCTCGCCGCGCGCGCGGAGGACATCGGCCGCCGCGCCGTGGGCCGGCTGCTCGCGTACAAGGGCAGCAAGAAGGACATGGTCTTCTGGCCACCGGCGCTCCGGGCGCGCACCTTCGCGCCCGCGTCCGTGGCGGAGGAGCTGCCGAAGATCGACGCGCGCTGCCCGCCCGAGCCCTTGCAGCCCGCGGCGGCGCTCGACGCGCTCGAGGTCGAGCCCTCGCCGGCGGGGGGCGCGGTGAACGCGTGCTGGGACGCGTTCGTCACGACGACGCTGGACGAGGTGATCCGGAGCGGCGATCGCGTGGCGCTCGCCCGGGTCCTGCTCGCGCTCGCGGAGCGGCCGCACCGGGCGGCGCTGGCCGCGAACGTGGCGGACCGGCTGCGCGCCTGGGTGGCGCTGCTCCCGACCGGCGGCGTCACCTTGCCGCCGGGTCAGGCCGAGGATCGGAGCGCGCGCGCGGTGGTCTACGCGGCGCTCCTCCGCGCCGCCGGGCTCGGCCGGAGCGCGGCGCCGCCCGCGAAGCTCCTCGGCTGGGTGGGCGTGCAGCGCGACGTGCGCGGCGGCTACGGCGCGCCGGCCAGCACGCGCGCGGTGGTGCGCGCGCTCCTGGCCCACGGGGGCGAGGGCCGAGGGGCCGCACGGGTCACGGTCACGTCGGGTGGCGCGCGCCGCGACGTGCAGGTCGGGCCGTCGGGGCGGCTCGTGGTGCCGCTCGACGCGGGCGCGACCGAGGTGACGGTCGAGGCAGCGGGGCCCGCGGTCGTGGCGCGCCTGGAGCGCCCGGCGCTCCGGCGCTGGAGCCGGCCGCCGGCCGCGGCGGCGAGCCCCGTGCAGGTGGAGATCTCGTGGCCGAAGCGCCCGCGCGCGGGGACGACGGGGAAGCTCGGGGTCTCGCTGCGCCACTCGCTGGGCCGCCCGGTCGAGGTCGACGTGCGCATCCCGCTCCCCCCAGGGGTGTCGCTGGCCGCGCCGCTCGGGGGCGTGCGGCAGGTGAACGGCGTCCTCGCGCTGCGGGCTTCCCTGGAGCCGAGCCGGCTCTCGACGCTCGTGGAGATCCCGGTGCGTTTCGCGCTCGCCGGCAAGGTGACGGCGCCCGAGGCGCAGGCCCGGGTGGCGCAGGAGGAGCTGCCGCGCGCGGCGGTCCCGGCGCGGCCGATCCTCATCGAGTGATCGGCTCTCCTGGATACCGGTTCAAACGAGCCTCTGCGGCAACAACTCGCGGGGTGCACGCACGCTGAGGCTGCTGCATCCGAGGCGCAGGCGCTGGGTAGGCGACCGGCATCCGCACCGCGAGGCCTATGGGGGGTGCGGCGTGCTACCTTCGCCACTGGAGGCGCCCATGAACAGGACGACCTGCCCGACGAGGTAGGACCATCCGCCCGTGGAGGCGCTCGGCCAGGCTCGGCTGTCGAGTGTCGGTGCCAAGCCGTGCCTGGCACAATCTGACGGAGGCCACATCGATGACGATCTTCCTGGACCAGCCGGGTCGCTTCCTCTTCTTCACCGGAAAGGGGGGCGTCGGCAAGACGGCTCTCGCGTGTGCGACAGCGATCCGCCTCGCGGACGCAGGGAAGCGAATCCTCCTGGTCAGCACCGACCCGGCCTCGAACCTCGACGAGATGCTCGGCGTCGCGCTCTCGAACCGGCCGACCAAGGTTCCCGGTGTCGACCGACTCTGGGCCCTCAACATCGATCCCGAGCGGGCAGCCAGCGCCTACCGCGAGCGCGTCATCTCGCCGTATCGCGAACTCTGGACGGAAGGCCAGCTCGCCGAGCTGCGCGAGCAGCTCGCCGGCGCGTGCACAGTCGAGATCGCCGCATTCGACGAGTTTGCCGAGCTGCTCGCTGGCGACCAGGCGTCCGCGGCGTTTGACCACGTGTTATTCGACACCGCGCCCACCGGACACACGTTGCGGCTCCTCAGCCTGCCACGCGCCTGGACCAGCTTCCTCCAGTCGACCGCGCAGGGAGCCTCGTGTCTCGGTCCGCACACGGGGCTGAGGATGCAGGAGGCGCGCTTCGCCGCGGCGATGGGCGCGCTGGCCGACAGCGCTCGCACCACGATCGTCCTGGTGACGCGGCCTGATCGAGCTGCTCTACGCGAGGCCGAGCGGACGTCGGGTGAGCTGATGGCCATCGGCATCAAGAACCAACAGCTCGCCATCAACGCGGTGTTCGAGGCTGCCGATCAGGCCGATCCAGTCGCTGCCGCGCTCACGGAGCGCGGGCGAGCGGCGCTCCGCGCGCTGCCTCCTCGATTGCAGGGACTGCCCACGTTGCGCGTCCCTCTGCGCGCCTTCAACATGGTGGGCCTCCCGGCGCTCCGCGCGCTCCTCGACGATCGCGCGGCCGAAGCCCTGTCGCATGCCGTTTCCCCGATCGCGAGGCCATCGCTCCCGCGTCTCTCGTCCCTCATCGACGAGATCGCGATGCCCGGCCGAGGGCTCGTGATGGTGATGGGAAAGGGCGGTGTGGGAAAGACGACGATCGCTGCCTCGATCGCTGCCGAGCTGGCCTCGCGCGGTCACCACGTGCACCTGAGCACCACCGATCCGGCGGCCCACATCGCCTCGACACTCGATGGGCAGATCGAGAACCTGACGATCAGCCGCATCGATCCGGCCACCGAGGCGAAGGCTTACGTGGACCGCGTGATGGCGACGCGCGGCGCGAGCCTCGATGATGCCGGCAGAGCCTTGCTCGCCGAGGATCTTCGCTCGCCGTGCTACGAGGAGGTCGCCGTCTTCACGGCGTTCTCGAGGATCGTCTCCCAGGCTCGCTCGAACTTCGTCGTCCTCGACACCGCTCCCACCGGGCACACGCTCCTCCTCCTCGACACGACGGGCTCTTATCACCGGCAGGTCATCGGAACGGGTCCGGAGCCGAAGCAGGCCTCCATGCGACTCGTCACACCGCTCATGAGGCTGCGGGATCCCGACTACACGAAAGTTCTTCTGGTGACGCTCGCCGAAACGACGCCCGTCTCCGAAGCGGCCCGCCTCCAAGCGGATCTGCGTCGTGCTCAGATCGAGCCGTTCGGATGGGTCATCAACGGCAGCCTGGCGGCCACCGACTCGGCAGACCCGTGCCTGAAGCAGCGTGTTGCCGCCGAGCTCGAGCAGATCGACGTCGTGCGCACCTTTCACGCGAAGAGGGTGGCGATCGTGCCCTGGGTGACCGAGGAGCCGGCCGGCCCCGCCCGCCTGCTGGCGCTTGCGCGTGACAATGAACTGCAGCGGCGCGTTACTTAGGAGAGGAGCCCTAGGCGCGGACGAACCCACCCCAGAGCGCGTTTCGGCCCGGCGCAGTGATCGTGCCCGCCCAGTGGTGGCCGTCGCGGGAGGACGCTGCCGGGTGGTGATGGTCTGCGCTCTCACGGAACACATAAGCCATACTGCCCCACGATGACGCCGCGCCCGCGCCGGCCGGGCGCGCGCCGCCGCGGTTCGCGCGCCCGGCTCGACGAGACCCAAGTCGATTTTCTGCGTCCATCCGCTCGGATCCCCGTCCTCCAGGCAGGAGGCCCGAGATGACCGATCGAACCATCCACCAGACCCGTGAAGCTGTCCGAGATCATTACGGAAAAGTCGCCCTGGCCGGGACGGGCTGCTGCGCCCCGAGCTGCTGCGCGCCCGCGCCCGTGGCGTCGCTCGGTCTCGGCTATACGCGCGAAGACCTCGCGGCTGTCCCGGAGGGCGCGGACATGGGGCTCGGCTGCGGCAACCCCCAGGCGATCGCCGCCCTCCAGCCGGGCGAGACCGTGCTCGACCTCGGCAGCGGCGGCGGGTTCGACTGCTTCCTCGCCGCCAGCCAGGTCGGCCCGGGCGGCCGGGTGATCGGCGTGGATATGACCCCGGAAATGGTCGCCAAAGCGCGGGAAAACGCGCGAAAGATCAACGCGACCAACGTCGAGTTCCGCCTCGGCGAAATCGAGCATCTGCCCGTCGCCGACGCGACGGCCGACGTCATCCTCTCGAACTGCGTCATCAATCTCTCCCCGGACAAGCCCGCCGTGTTCCGAGAGGCCTACCGTGTCCTCCGCCCCGGCGGCCGGCTTGCGATCGCCGACGTCATTGCCACCGCAGAGCTGCCCGCCGCGTTACGCGAGCAGGTCGCCGCGCTCACCGGGTGCGTCGCGGGGGCGATCCGGGCCGACGAGCTCCAGGAGCTGTTGCAGCACGCCGGATTCACGGACATACGCATCGGGGTGAAGCCCCAAAGCCGCGAGTTCATCCGTGACTGGGTGCCCGGATCGGGCGCCGAGCAGTACATCACCTCCGCGACGATCGAGGCGATCAAACCGGCTCGGCCGGAGGCTCGGGCATGATCGACGCAGACGCGCGCGGCGCCTGGCGTCGGCTCGAGGCACGCCTGCGCCCCTTCGTCGTGCGCCGCGTCCCGACGGCGGCCGACGCCGACGACGTCGTGCAGGACGTGTTCCTGCGCATGCAGCGGGGCGTGGGTGGGCTGCGCGATGACGAACGCTTCGGCCCCTGGGTCTACCAGGTCGCTCGAAGCGCCATCGCCGAGCACCACCGGGCCCGCGCGCGCCATCTCCTCCTGGAGGAGGACGTCCCCGAGATGGAGGCAGAACCCTCGAGCGGCGACGACGGGGCCGCCGAGCTCCTCGCCCTGGCGATGGGTCCGCTCGTCGCCATGCTCCCGTCGCCCTATCGTGAGGCCCTCACCCTCACCGAGCTCGAAGGCCTCTCGCAGAAGGCAGCGGCCGACATGCTGGGCATCTCGCTCACCGCGTTGAAGTCCCGCGTCCAGCGCGGGCGGGAGAAGCTGCGCTCGCTGGTGGAGCAGTGCTGCGAGGTGGCCCTCGACGCGCGCGGGCACGTCATCGACTGCGTGCCGCGCGCTCCGGGCAACGGGCCCCGCTGCTCCTGCGGTTGACGCGCGCCCCGTCCTCCTGGCCGGCCCACACAAGCCCCGCTCCCGGCCTGGCCCAGCGCTCGCTGCTCCCCCCCTTCGCGCTCGATCCCATCGATCCTCTTCGCCTCCTCGGACGCTCTGCGTCTCGTTCGATTTCCTGCGTCCTCATCGCTCGAGCCCCGTCCTCCTCGGCGGAGGTCATCGACATGAACGAGATCGCATCCATCCTGCTCGCCGTTTATGCCGCCGTCGGCGCGATCGACGGGATCTACTTTCATCTCTGGAAATACCGCCTCTTCGCCCATGAGGCCTCGCGCCGCGAGCACCACCTTCACACGATCCACGCGGCGCTCTTCGCCGTCGTCATTGGCATGCTTTACCTCGCTCCGAGCGCCGGTCTCCTCCTCTGGGCCGGCGTGGGCGCCTTCGCTGCCTCCTTCGTCGTCGTCATCCTCGACGTGCTCGAGGAGCGGCGCTCCCGCGAGGACCTCGGTGGGCTCACGCCGCGTGAATACGCGCTCCACGCGGGTCTGATCGCGCTCTACTCCGCCTCGGTCGCGCTCGTCCTCGCCGCCCGCCCTGCCTCGGCTTGGTCGCTCGACGCGCCCGCCCTCCTCGACACCGTGCTCCCGGCGCTCACGCACACCATCGCGCTCAACCTGCTCCCGGGCGCGGCGCTCACGGCGCTCGTGCACGTCGTGCTCGGGCTGCGCCCCATCGCGCTCCGCTTTGCGCGGCCTGGCCTCGCCTGAGGCCACCCCGCTCCGGGCTGTCCCGTCCTCGACGCGAAGCCCGAGCGCCTCACGGCGACACCAGGCGTGAAATCCGCCGATTGACAGAGGGTGCATCGTCACCTATCGTTTCCTTACGATGAAAGCGAAGCCCGAGGCGGCCGACCGCTGCTGTCCGCCTGCGCGCGAGCAGGTAGACCTACGGCCGATCGAGGGCGACGAGGCCGACGAGGAGCTGGCCAGCCTGTCGAAGGCGCTCGGACACCCGGCGCGCGTGAAGATCGTGCGTATCCTGATCCGAAAGAACGCCTGCGTCTGCGGCGACATCGTGGACGAGCTGCCGCTCGCCCAGTCGACGGTCTCGCAGCACCTGAAGGTGCTCAAGGAGGCCGGCCTCATCCGCGGCGACGTCGACGGCCCTCGCGTCTGTTACTGCATCGAGCCCCGGGCGCTCCGGCGTCTGAAGGCCCTCGTCGGGGGGCTCTGATGGCTGCCGCATGTCTAACCTATCGCCCATCGACGATTAACGAAAAGAAGTTCCCATGTCCGTGACCATCCGCGTGTTCGATCCCGCCATGTGCTGTTCCACTGGCGTCTGTGGACCGAGCATCGATCCCGAGCTGACCCGCTTCGCCGGCGATGTCGCCGCCGCGTGCGAGCTGTCGGGCACCATCAAAGCCATCGCGCCCGGAGGGGCAACATGAAAGCAGACCTGCGCGTGCTCTTCGTCTGCGTGCACAACGCCGCGCGCAGCCGCATGGCCGAGGCCCTCCTGCGCCAGCTCGGCGGACCTCGCTTCGAGGTCACCAGCGCCGGCTTCGAGCCGCGCGAGGTGAACCCGCTCGTCGTCGAGGCACTGGCCGGCATCGGCCTCTCCCTGCCGTCGACCGCGACGCAGCCGTCGGTCTTCGAGCTGTTCAAGGCCGGCCGCCGCTTCAACTACGTCGTCGGCGTCTGCGACGAGGAGCACGGTCAGAAGTGCCCGCTGTTCCCCGGCGTCACACAGCGCCTGTACTGGAGCTTCCCCGATCCGGCCACGTTCACCGGCTCGCACGAGGAGAAGCTCGCGCGCGTCATCGAGGTGCGCGAGAGCCTCCGGGCTCGCATCGCGTCGTGGCTCGCGTCGCTTCCAGGCACGGACACGACGCCTCGCACGACCACAAGGAACTGAACCCGCATGACCAACGCAAAGGCCGGCCTGCTCGGCAAGCTCTCCTTCCTCGACCGCTACCTGACGCTCTGGATCTTCCTCGCGATGGGCCTGGGCGTCGCCCTCGGCTTCCTCGCGCCCGGGTTCACGACTGCGCTCAACGACATGAGCGTCGGCACGACGTCGATCCCTATCGCGGCCGGGCTGATCCTGATGATGTACCCGCCGCTCGCCAAGGTCCGCTACGAGGAGCTCGGCAAGGTCTTCCGCAACAAGCGGGTGCTCACGCTGTCGCTGGTCCAGAACTGGATCATCGGTCCGCTGCTGATGTTCGGGCTCGCGGTGGTGTTCCTGCGCGACAAGCCAGAGTACATGCTCGGTCTCATCCTCATCGGGCTCGCGCGCTGCATCGCGATGGTCATCGTCTGGAACGATCTCGCCAAGGGCGACACCGAGTACTGCGCCGGGCTCGTGGCCTTCAACTCGATCTTCCAGGTCCTGTTCTTCTCGGTCTACGCGTACTTCTTCGCCACGCTCCTGCCGACCTGGCTCGGACTCGAGGGAGCCGTCGTGAACATCACCATCGGCGAGATCGCGACGAGCGTGGCCATCTACCTCGGTGTGCCCTTCGCCGCCGGGTTCCTCACGCGACGGGTGCTCGTGCGCACGAAGGGGCGTGACTGGTACGAGAAGGCGTTCGTGCCTCGCATCGGCCCCATCACGCTCGTCTCCCTGCTGTTCACCATCGTGGTGATGTTCTCGCTGAAGGGCGAGACCATCGTGCAGCTGCCGCTCGACGTTCTTCGCATCGCGGTGCCGCTGCTCATCTATTTCGTGCTGATGTTCGCGGTGTCGTTCTTCATGAGCAAGCGCGTCGGCGCGGACTACAAGCAGTCGGCGACGCTCTCGTTCACGGCTGCGTCGAACAACTTCGAGCTGGCCATCGCTGTCGCGATCGCGAGCTTCGGCATTCACAGCGGTGCGGCGTTCGCGGCGGTCATCGGTCCTCTCGTCGAGGTGCCCGTCCTCATCGGCCTCGTGAACGTCGCCCTGTGGGCGCAGAGGCGCTTCTTCCCCAACACCCGGCTCGATGTCGCGCCGCCCGCATGCGCCGGCCCGAGCACTCCCGAGAGCAAGGCCTGACCACGATGAACACCGGCAAGACGATCCTTTTTCTTTGCGTCGCCAACTCGGCGCGCAGCCAGATGGCCGAGGGCCTTGCTCGCAAGCTCTTCGGCTCGCGCGTCGCCGTGCAGAGCGCGGGGAGCGAGCCGTCGAAGGTGAACCCGTACGCGATCGAGGTGATGCGCGAGGTCGGGGTCGACCTGACGACGCACCACTCGAAATCTGTGCAGACGATCGACGCCGCCACCGTGGGCACGGTCATCACGCTCTGCGCCGAGGAGGTCTGCCCGGTCTTCCTCGGCAAGGCGCGCCGGCTGCACTGGCCCATTCAGGATCCGGCGAGCAAGGATCCGTCGATCCCACGCGAGGAGATGCTGACGCGGTTCCGGACCGCGCGGGACCAGATCCAGGCGAGGCTCGAGGTGCTCGACGCGCTGCTCGACCTCCCCGAGGGGCCACAGGCGCAGGAGTTCCACGCCAGCGTGCGCGTGAAGGATCTCGCGAAGAGCACGCGTTTCTACGCTTGGCTCCTCGGCACCGAGCCGAAGGAGTGGACGCATCGCTACGCGACCTTCGTCCGGCCGGAGCTGCACACGAACTTCGTGCTCGTCGTCTCCGACGGCAAGGAGCTGCACCGAGACACGCTCTGCCACCTCGGTATTGCCGTCGCTGGCAAGGCCGCGGTCGTTCGGTCCTACGAGCTCGCGACGGCCGCCGGGTTGACGGTGAGCAAGCCGCCGCGCACGACGTGGCGTGGCACGCCGCTCCACGAGCTGTGGCTCGAGGACCCTGACGGCAACCTCGTCGAGATCTACGCCCGGCTCACGCCGGACGAGCTCGCCGAGAGGCCGGAGAACCTCGAACCCACGGCGTTGGCGTAGCGCATGCGCGGCCCCGCCTGGCTCCGACCGGTGATGGGAGAGCTGCTGGGCAGCGCGCTCCTCGTCGCCGTCATGTTCGGGTCGGGCGCGGTCCGAGGGCAGCTGGGAGCCGGAACGATGGCTGGCGCATTGCTGGGCTCCATCGCGCTGGGCCTCGGCTACGGGTTGGTGCTCTGGTCGTTCGGCGGGCTCTCAGGCGCCCAGACCAACCCGCTCATCACGCTCATCGCATCCGCGATGGGCGGGCAGCCTTGGAGAAGCGCGGGAGCACGGGTACTCGCGCAGCTCTGTGGGGCCGGCGCGGCGACGTCAGTCGCGTCACGGCTCGCGCCGCTCTGGGCTGCCGGGAACGCGACCGTGGCCGGTACGCACGGCCTCGGCGAGGCGATGGCGAGCCTCGGCTTCGTGCTCGTCGCGCTCGGCGTGGCACAGCGTCGCGACATCAAGGTTCCGCTGGCCCTCGGCGCCTTCGCGACGGCGAGCTTCTGGATGACCGGCCACGCGACCGTGGGCAATCCGCTCCTGGTTCTCTCGGTCTTCGTGGTGCGCGGCGAGCACGACACCGGGGGCCTGCTAACCGCGCTCGGCAGCGCGGCGCTCGGAGCCGGCCTCGCCGTGGCCGTCGCACGGTTTCTCTTCCCGCGGGCTCGGGAGGCGGCGAGCTGCCTTCTTTTCGTCCCGCGCGGGCTACGGCGATGACCTCCCAGCTCAGGAGCAGCAGCGGTTACGCACGAAACGCCGTTGACATTGCGTGCATGGATCGCTCCAGCTTTGTCGGTCATCCTCCCCGCTTTTTTGCGCCTTTGCGCCTTTGCGCCTTTGCGTTTAAAATCCGAGATTCTCGACGACGTCAGCTGCGGGCACGATGATGCACCCAGTGATCTGACAAGCTGCGGTTTGACGCCCTCCGCCCGCGTGACTTCATGGTCAGCTGGGCGTGAAGCTGCGCGACGGTGCGTTCATGCGGTGACGACCTGCATTCACTGCACAGCGCGTCGCGTGTCCGCCGTCGCGTGAGACGGGTCGCGCCGTGCTCGCTCGCGTCCAGGTCCTCTGCTGCGCTCCGGCCTGCCGCGCGGGCGCTCCGGCGATCTGGACCCGAACTGCGCGCGCCGCCCGGAGGTCCGCGCGATCCGGCCCCCACGCCGCTCCCACCGCGTCGCGTTCCAGCGCCAGGGCTTGGCGCCGTCCGCCGATCGCCTACCATGCCGCCAATGGCCGCTACCTTCGCCACCTTCTCCCTGGAGGGCGACAAGCTCCCCGCGGACGTCTCCGTGACCCGCTTCGAGGCCGTCGAGGCGATCTCCACCCCCTACACGGTCGAGGTGCGCTTCGCGACGCTGGACGCGTCGTTCCGGGTCGAGGACTGCCTGCGCAGCCGCCTCTGCCTGCGCGTCGTCGACACGTCGGGCCAGGAGCGGCTGTACGACGGCATCGTGGACCGCGCCGGCTTCGCGCACATCGTGGGCGAGAGCCGCCAGTTCGACGTCCGCCTGCGGCCCGCGCTGGCCGCGCTCGCGCACCGCGAGGGGTGCCGCATCTTCCAGGAGAAGACCATCGTCCAGGTCGCGCAATCGGTCTTCGAGGACGCCGGCTTCGGCGACAAGGTCGAGTGGCGGATCGCGAAGGAGTATGAGCCGCGCGAGTTCATCGTCCAGTACCGCGAGTCGCACCTCAACTTCGTCTCGCGGCTCCTCGAGGACAACGGCCTCTTCTACTACTTCCGGCACGAGGCCGCCGGGCACACGATGATCATCACCGACGACCCCGCCGCCTTCGAGGTGGAGGAGGGGATGCCGGTGAGCTTCCGCATGGCGCAGGGCGGCCTGCCCGGGAGCCTGCCGCTCTCCAAGCTCACGAGGACGCGCGCGCTGCGCACGAGCCTCGTCCACCTCCGGGACCACGATTTCGAGAAGCCCGACGTGACGCCGGAGTCCGCGCTGCCCCGCAAGGAGGCCATCGCGGCGCCCTACTTCGAGTACCCCGCCGGCTTCACGAAGGGGAGCGTGGGCGGCCGCCGCGCCGAGGCCCGCATGCGCGAGCTCTCCGCCGACGCCGACGTGTGCGAGGGCGAGAGCCGCGCGGCCGGGCTCAAGGTGGGCGAGCCGTTCGCCGTCGAGGGCGCCGCGGAGCCGTGCCTGAACGGCGAGTTCGTGGTCACCCACCTCGTCTCGCGCGGCAACCAGACGCTCACCGGCGGCGCGACGAACTACGACGTGGAGAACCACTTCCGCGGCGTCCCCAAGGGCGCGCCCTTCGCGGCGGAGCGCCGCGCGCGGCGGCCGCGCATCCGCGGCATCCAGACGGCGGTCGTCACGGGGTCGAGCACCCAGGAGCAGGCGATCCACGTCGACAAGTACGGCCGCATCAAGGTCCGCTTCTTCTGGGACCGGCAGGGCCAGCAGGACCACACCTCGAGCTGCTGGCTGCGCGTCTCGCAGGTCGCGATGGGCGGCTCGATGATCCTCCCCCGCGTCGGCTGGGAGGTCTCGGTCGCGTTCCTCGACGGCGACCCGGACCGGCCGCTCGTGCTCGGGCGCACGTACAACGCGGAGAAGACGCCGCCCGACGCGCTCCCCGCCGCCAAGGCGTCCGGCACGCTGAAGAGCATGTCGTCGCCGGGCGCGGGCGGCCACAACCAGATCGGCATGTCCGACACCGCGGGGAGCCAGGGGTTCGGCATCCACGCCCAGAAGGACCTCAACGTCACCATCAAGAACGACAAGGTCGAGGAGGTGACGGTCAACGAGGAGCAGCACATCAGCGTGAACGGCTCCCGCTCGGTGAAGGTCGACGACTCGACCTCCGTCGCCGGCAATCAATCGCTCGACGTCGGCGCGGTGCTCTCGCACAAGATCACCGGCAACCAGAGCATCTCGATCGGCGGCAACGACACGACCAACGCGATCAGCAACTACGTCGAGAAGGTCACCGGCAATCGCTCCTACACGGTGAGCGGCAACCAGATCACGATCTCGAACGGCGTCAGGCACTCCATCACCGGGGACATGAGCCGCAAGGTCGGCGCGCTGCAGCTCTCCGGCAGCCTGGGCTCGATCAACGACAACGTCCTCGGCGGGATGACGGAGACGGTGGGCGCCGTGAAGGCGCAGATCATCAACGGCAGCCACGGCGAGCAGATCACGGCCAACAAGGACCAGACCTCGCTGGCGGCGGAGCTCCACCTCACGAAGGGCTCGCTCTCCCACGTGGCGCTCGGCGTCACCAACATGGTCGGCGGCCTCCACTACCAGAAGCTGGACGGTGATCTCGTGGTGCAGGCGCCGCTCATCACCCTCTTCGGCGCCGTCGGCGTCTTCAAGGGCGGCGGCAGCGAGCTCAAGCTCGGCGGCGGACCGGTCGTGATCAAGGGGTCGAAGATCGCGGTCAAGGGCGCGCTCGTCGTCAAGATGGGCGCGTCGATGAAGCTCGGATCGTGAGGGCCCATGAGCGCTGGTGACGTGAAGAGAGAGGTGAAGAGTGGCTGATCATCATGTCCTCGCGATCCCCTCCCTCAGCGTGGAGGGCAAGAACTACCGGGTGCTGCGCTTCGAGCTCACGGAGCAGCTCTCGGAGCTCACCCGCCTCGAGTGCGAGCTGCTCGACGACGAGGCGGCGCTGCCGAGGCCGAAGGAGGTCCTCGGCAAGCGCGCTGTGTTCACGCTGTCGCGCAGCGACGACACGCAGACGCGCTCGTTCGCCGGGACCATCGTCCTCGCCGAGCTCGTGCCCGATCCCGACGACGTGCCCACGCTGCGGATCGAGGTCGCGCCGGCGCTGTGGAACCTCGGGCAGCGCTCCGACTGCCGGATCTTCCAGGACAAGAGCGCTGTCGACATCGTGAAGGAGGTCCTCGAGGGCGCCGGCGTGCCCGCGGGCCAGCAGGACTGGCGCGTGACCGAGCCCCACCCGACGCGGGTCTATACGGTCCAGTACCGCGAGCGGGACCTCGATTTCGTGCACCGCCTCCTCGCCGAGGAGGGGATCTACTTCGCGATCCACATGAAGGACGAAGAAGACGTCCTCGTCTTCGGCGACTCGCCGACCGGCCTCGAGGACATCGAGGGCGCGACCTCGCTGCCGTTCTTCCAGGACTTCGGCGTCGAGGGCTTCGGGGATCGCGTCGTCCGCCTCTCGCGGGAGGTCTCCGTGCGGAGCGACAAGGTGTTCGTCCGCGACTACGACCCGGAGAAGCCCTCGACGAAGCCGGAGGCGTCGGCCGAGGGGAGCGATCCCGGGGAGCACGTGCTCGAGATCTACGAGCAACCGGCGCGCACCGCCGACGCGGGCGTCGCGGAGCGGCTCGCCAAGGTGCTGCTCGACTCGGTGCAGGCGGAGCGCGACGTCGTGCACGGCGAGACCGGCTCGCTCGCGCTGCTCCCTGGCCGGCGCTTCTCGGTCGACGGCCACCCCTACGACCCGCTCAACCAAGAGTACCTCGTCGTGCGCGCGCGTATCGCCGGCAGCCGGCCGCGGAACTTCGAGCTCTCCGGCCGCGCGGGCGCGGAGGACGGCGCGCGCGACCTCCGGTCGAGCTGCGAGTTCTGGGGCGTGCCGACCGGGACCACGCGCTACAGGCCCCCGCGGCGCGCCCGCGAGCAGGTGATCCCGGGCACGCAGACCGCGATGACCACCGGGGCCTCGGGGCAGGAGATCCACACGGACGCGAGCGGGCAGGTGAAGGTCTCCTTCCACTGGGATCGCTCCGGAAAGAAGGACGACACGTCGAGCCGCTGGATCCGCACGAGCCAGGTGCCCACGGGCGGATCCATGCTGCTGCCGCGCGTCGGGTGGGAGGTCACCGTGCGCCACGTCGAGGGCGACGCGGATCGGCCGTTCGTGATGGGCCGCATGTACAACGCGCTCACGCCGCCGCCCTACGCGCTCCCGAAGGAGGCGGGGAAGAGCTCCCTCCAGACCGCGACGACGCCGGGCGGGGGCAGCACCAACGAGCTCCGGATGTCGGACACGAAGGGCGGCGAGGAGATGTTCATCAACGCCTCGAAGGACATGTCCACCGAGGTGAAGAACAACGCGACCGAGTCGATCGGCAACAACCACAAGAAGAAGATCGGCGCGGACCAGACGACGAACGTCACGGACAGCATGACGACCAGCATCGGGTCGAACCAGACGCTCTCGGTCTCGGGCAACCAGTCGATGAAGATCGAGACCTTCCACGTCGACGACATGGGCGGCGATCACTCGCTCTCGATCGGCGGGAACCGCGACATGAAGATCGGCGGGGATCACAAGCGCGACGTCACCGGCAACAGCTCGCTCACGGTGTCCGGCAACCAGATCGATCTCGTGGTCGGCTCGGTCACGGATCAGACCCTGGCCGGCTTCAACCACGAGGTCGGCGCGGCGCTCGTCGAGCTCGCGCTGGGGCACCGCTCCGTGACGGTCCAGGGCGACCGGAGCGAGACGGCCACCGGCGCGAAGGTGATCGCGGTCAAGTCGGGCCGCGGCGTCCAGGTCGGCGGATCGATGAACGTGAAGGTCGGCGGCGCGATCGTCAACGTGGCGAACGGGAACCGCGTGGAGAGCTCGCTCGGCACGTACACCGAGCTTGCGGGGGGCGCGCAGCTCGTCAAGGCGAACAACGCCGTCTTCGAGGCGACCGGTGCGCTCACGCTCGTCATGGGCGCGTCGATCCTCTCGCTGACGCCCGCGAGCGTCGCGATCATCGGCGTCTCGGCGAAGCTCGACGGCGACGTCTCCGACACCGCCGCGCTGGTGCTCGACAACTGAGGAGGAGGCGAACGTGGCACGCGAGATGATTGCGCACTTCACGATCGACGAGGTCCCCGCGGCCCGGGTGCTCCGCTTCGAGTCGACCCACGAGGCCGGCAGGCCGCTCGTCCTCGACGTCGAGGTGTACCTCCACACGTACCAGGAGCTCGAGGCGATGATCGGCAAGCCCGCGGCGCTCTCCTTCGGCGTGCCCGGGGAGGCGCCGCGCGTCATCGCGGGCACGGTGGAGGCCGCGACCTCGATCGGCACCACCGAGCTCGGCGTCGAGGGGCTGCTGGGCGTCCGCTACGCCGTCCGCGTCGTCTCCTCGCTCGCGCTCCTCGCGCGCAGCGTCGACTCGCGGATCTTCCAGGACATGAGCGCCAAGGAGATCGTGGCGAAGGTCCTCGAGGATCACGGGATCACCAAGGTCGCGTGGCGGCTGAGCGGCGACTGTCCGAAGCGCGAGTACTGCGTGCAGTACCAGGAGAGCGCGCTCGCGTTCATCTCGCGGCTCATGGAGCACGAGGGCATCTACAGCTTCGTCGAGGTGGACGCCGACGGTGAGCTCCTCGTCTTCGACGACGACAGCACCGTCGCCGGGCCGATCGCGGGCGACCCCGCGCTGCCGTTCCGCCGGCGCACCGGGCTCAGCGCGGCCGACGAGCGCGACGCGATCTACGCGATCCGCGAGCTCGAGCGGGTGCGCTCCGGCAAGTTCGTCCTCCGCGATTTCGACTTCAAGCGGCCGAAGCTCGATCTCACGGCGACCGCGGCGTCGGGCGAGAACGACGCGCTGGAGCGCTACGACTACCCGGGCGGCTACTTCGAGCCGAGCGAGGGGCAGCGGCTCGCGCAGATCCGGCTGGAGGAAGAGCAGGTCGAGCGGCACACGATCGAGATCGACACAATCTGCTCGCGCCTCGCGGTCGGCCAGAAGCTCACGATCACGGACGCCGGCGAGCTCGACGGCGAGTACTTCCTCTTCGCGGTGAAGCACACCTACGTCCACGAGGCGGACGACGCGCTCGGCGGCAGCGAGCGCACGACGCCGCGCTCCAGGGCGCGGGCGCGCCTCGTGCCGGCTTCCGTGAAGTACAGGCCGCGGCGCATCACGCCGATCCCGCTCATCGAGGGGCCGCAGACCGCGACGGTGGTGGCGCCCGCCGGCTCCCAGACCGAGGCGATCCACACCGATGAGTTCGGCCGCTGCAAGGTGAAGTTCCACTGGGATCGCAGCGACGTGATCGACGACAAGGCGTCGTGCTGGATGCGGGTCGCGCAGCTCCAGACCTCCGGCTCGATGATGCTCCCGCGCATCGGCTGGGAGGTCATCGTCGAGTTCCTCGAGGGGAACCCCGATCGGCCGATCGTGACCGGGCGTCTCTACAACGGCGTCACCATGCCGCCGTACGCGCTGCCGGAGGGCAAGACCCGCACGGCGATCCAGACCTCGAGCACGCCGGGCGGCGGCGGGGCCAACGAGATCCGCTTCGAGGACAAGGCGGGCTCCGAGGAGATCATGGTGCACGCCCAGCGCGACATGAAGACGGTCGCGGCGAACAACGCCAAGCGGAACATCGGCAACAACGAGACGTCCGTCGTCGGGAACAACGCATCGCTCGAGGTCGGCGGCAACCAGACGACGAAGATCACGAAGGGCTCGCAGAACACGGTGGGCGCGAACCAGACGATCAGCGTCGGAGGCAACCGCAACGTCGAGGTGAACGCTGTGTCGGCGCTGACGGCGAAGGGCAACGCGACGACCACCGTCGGCGGCAACCAGTTCGAGATGGACGGTAACCCCCTCGAGGCGATGCTCGCGCTCGCGGCGCAGGCGGCTGTGCAGTTCGCGAGCGTGATGGCCAACAACGCGATCGCGGCGGTCCAGGGGCAGGTCGACGGCGCCATCAACCAGGTGATGGCGCCGATCAACGGGCTGACCCAGAAGGCGGCGGGGGTCGCGGGCGCGATGCAGGCCGTCGCCGGCGGGGACATGAGCCGCATGCCCGGAATGATCGCGGGCGCGTCGGGCATTCCCGGCGCGAGCCAGCTCGCGGCCTCGATGGGCGGGGGCGGCGGCGGGGGCGGGGGCGGCGCCGCCGGCGGCGCGCCGGGCGCCGCGGCGCCCAACATGCTCGCCTCGATCGCGTCGAACGTGGCGCAGAGCAGCCTCGCCGGGAAGGTCTTCGTGAAGCCGGAGGCGCTCGCCTCGGCCCTCGGCATGGACGGGGGTGGCGGCGGCGGCGGGTCGACGGCCAACGTCGGCGGGCCGGACGGCGCCGTCGATGGCGTCGACGCGACCGACCGCGAGAAGGGCCCCGGGCACACGACCGCCAAGGTCACGGGCACCCACAAGGAGGACGTGGGCTCGATGAAGGTCCTGGGCGCGATCCAGGACATCGACAACAACGTGACCGGCAAGAAGACGATCGACGTCGGCGCCGCGACCGTGCAGGTGGCGTTCGGCAGCTACGCGGAGAGCGTCACGGGCTCGAAGAACGAGAAGGCGACGGGCCTGGTCGTCCTCAGCAACGGGGGCGAGAGCGAGACGGTCACCGGCTCGCGCACGGCGATGGTGGGCGGCGCGATCGTCGACAAGCTCAAGGGGTCTCACGTGGTGCAGGCCGTCGGGCCCGCGACGTTCATCGGGGCCTTCCACAAGGTGGAGGCGAAGGGCGCCATCGTCTTCAAGTGCGGCGCCAGCGAGGTGGTGATCGACGGCGCCGGCGTCACCATCACGTCCCCGCTCGTGACCATCCTGGCGCCGAAGATCCAGCTGCCGAAGAAGGTCTCGGAGGTCTGATGGCAACTCAGTTCGACGGTGGTACGCGGGCGGCCGGCGCGTCGCTCTCGCTGGACGAGCCCCACGCCGGGACCACGGCCGAGGAGGCGTCCGAGTCGCCGCGCGTGACCCTGGACGACGTGCTCGCCGAGCCGGCCGCGGCGCCGCTCCCGGCGCGGAAGGCGCAGCCGCTCGGCGCCGCCATGCGGACCGCGCGCGTCGCCTCGATCGCGGGGCGGACGGCGTCGATCCACGTCCGTGGCGCGGAAGGGCCCGTCGACGCCCAGATCGCGCCCGACGTCGATCCCGAGGTGATCGCCGACGCCCGCGCCCGCGGCGACGCCGTGCTCGTCGAGCTCTGCGAGGGCGAGCCCCCGCTGATCGTCGCGGCGCTGACGACGCAGCGCCCGCAGACGCTCCACCTCAAGGCGACCACCGTCGCCATCGAGGCGGAGCAGGAGCTGCTGCTCCGCTCGGGCCGAGGCGCGGTCCGCATTCGCCAGGACGGCGACATCGAGGTCGTGGGCAGCCGCATCAGCGCCGCGTCGCGGGGGCTGTTCCGGATCGTCGGGAGGCTCTTGCGGTTGAATTGACGGCACGCACCGCGTGTCCGCTGGAAGGCTCTGCTGTCCTAGCGTGCACTCAGGCAGCGTTGAAACCGCAATGCGGGCGGCACCCGTCCCCAACATCCCGGGGATGAACCCCGGAGTCTTCGTTGTCGGCTATGGCGCGACCCCATCGGGGCCACCTTCTCCGCGCGGGCAGGTGCTGGCGCGCACCGACGTCCACGGGCAGGGCGAGCACTTCCGGTACGACGCGGAGGGGAACGTGCGCGAGCTCGGCCCCGGCGCGCCGGAGCGCGAGTACGGGCGCGGCAACGTGCTTCTCCGGCGCGGCCCTGTGTCGTACGTGTGGGACGGCGAGGCAATTACAAGCGGCCAGACAAGCAGCCGCCGCCGCCGCCGGATCCGAAATTCGCACCGCCTGAGGACGCAAGCACCGATCCGACCCGGAATCGGAACCGGAAGAAAAGATGACAGGCATCGGCGAAGAAGCTGCGTTTTCAGGTTTGCTCACTGGGCTGGAGCGCGCGCCGGACGCGGTCTGGCTCGCCACGCGGGCCCTCCTCGCCTCGCCGGCGGTGGCGGCCTGGCTTCACGGCGAGCCTCGTCCTCCCGCCTCGCCCGAACCGGGCCCGTGGTCAGCGCTGGAAGCGCTCTGGACGAGCTCCCGCCCAGGCGAGCGGGCGTTGATCAGGGCTCCTGCGCGCTCTGGCGCGAGCGCTCTGCTCGGCGCGTTCTGTGTTCATCTCACGCGGCGAGGGCTGGCCCGCGTTGCATTCATCCCGATCTCGGTCCACGGCGGCATGGCGGATCCCTCGGTATGGGTCGCCGCGCTCCATGCGCGGCTCGGAGCATTGACTTCGAGGAAGGCGTCCGAGCGTGCGCTCGCTCCTCGCGTGGCAGATGACATCCGACCGATCCTCGACGGTGACGAGAATCCCGAGGTGCCGCTGCTGATCGTCCTCGACGGTGCCCACGAGAACGATGATCCGGCGGTATGGCCGCGCATCGGAGGGTCAGCGGGGCTGCCCGGGAACGTCCGCGTGTGGGTGTCTGCGGACAACGACCCCGGTGTCACGGCCGCTCGATGGGGTGAGGCCCTTCATTGGTTGAACGATTGGTCTGATGTCGTCCTGGAGATGCCGTCGGAGCGCTCCGTCGCGGCGTTGCACGGTGACGTCGACGCGGATACCGTGTGCGTCTTGAGCGCTTCCAGCGGGCCGATAGCGGAGGCAGAGCTGGTCCAGATCGTGGGCGGCGATCAGGCCGAGACGCGAGTGTTTGCCACGTTGCGGAAGCTCGAGCCATGGCTCTGTCACACAACCCATGGCGCCGCGTTCCTGCATCGAAGTCTCGGGAAAGATCTCGCTCTGCGCTTGAGCCATCTGGGCGATGCCCGTGGTCAGGCGCTCTTGACCGCACATGTCCGGGCGACTCTCGATAGCTACTCCGAAGGGAGCATCGCCCCTGTCGCTCGATCAGAATACGTCATTCGATACGGGGTGATGCATTTCCTGCGACACGATGCCACGGCGGAAGAGCTCGATCGCGTGATCGCCGAGCCGATGCGCGCCGCCTGGGAACCCCTGGATGGCGGTGCGTTCGGCTTTCGTGCGCTCGTCGTCGCCGCGTGGCGGCGAAGCCACGCAGCGTTCGGCGAAGTGACGTCGGAAGCCTCGCGCGGCCGTTGCATGGGGCAGGCGCTGCGGTTGCGAACACTCTTCGAGCAGCTCATCACTTCGTTCGTGCACGCGCTCCCGGACGTGGTTGGCGGTGCCATCCACGAGGGGATCTTTCGGCCGGACGCAGGCATCGAGCTCGCCAAGCCGCTGAACGAGAAAGACAGGCTGCGGCTGTGGCGGGCGGTCCGGCCCGCCGTGTCCGAGGCGGATGCAGCATGGCCAACGCCATTGCTGCACGAAGCAGATCGCGCCGTCGCAGGGAACGAGGCCGCCGGCGCGACCGAGACCCCCTCGGCATACGCGCGAGACCGCAGAGGCTTCGTATTGGGCGAGCTGAAATGGCGCCGTGTCGTGAAAGCGCTCGTGATCGGTGCGCTCCGGCGGATCGCCGAGCGGCTGCGCTTCCCCGCGCGGGAGGAGGTTCTGCTGCTGGCGGCCAGGCGCCTTGCTCGGCTCCGTCCAGAGAGCCGTGCGTTCTGGGCTGCCCTGCTGGCGCCGCTCTACCCCGAGGAGCGCCGCGCCGAGCGACTCGACGACGTGGATGAGCAGATCTCCACCTTGCCAAAGCTCGGAGATCGCCTTGACGTCTTGACGGAGCGGCTCCTGGGGACCTCAGCGGGAGCGAGCGCAATCGTTCAACGAGCCATGGGATGGCTGCTGTCCTCCGAACGGTTTCCGCTCACGGCGCAGCGCTTTCTCTTTCATATTCCCGAGAGTGAATGGAACCGATGTGTTCCCGACGAGGCCCGAGCGCTCGTCCGTCGCTGGCAAGGCGAATCGCGAGGATCCGCGGATTCGCTCGGGCCGCTCCGCTGCGCGCGGCTGCCTCCGTGGCTCGCGGCCGAGGTGCAGGATGCTCCCCTCGCGGAGGTGAAAGAGCGGACGGACGTCTCCGACCGTAACTTCGTCGCCTCCGAGCTCGTCTCCTTCGTCACGGCGGATGTCCGAGCGGAGCTGGCGCGCATGTTCTTCTCGGTGCCTCCAGAAGCCTTTCGCGTCGAGGACCGCGCCATCGAGAACTGGGCGGAATCGGCGACGCTGGAGGAGCTCCGCACCATTCACGAGAAGGTGTTGCCGTGCATGGGCTCTCAGATTGACGACGCGCTCGCGGCGCTCTCCATTCGTGCAGTGGAGCTCGGCGACGGAGACCTTGCGACCAGCTTTTGTGCCGCGATGGAAGGGGATGACGACCGCCATCAGCCCGAGCTGGAGATCGCGCTCGCTCTGGGCTCGTTTTCCGACGTGGAGCGCCTCGTGCGTCCGGACCTGGAAGACGAGGATGCGTCTGGAATGCTCGAGATGGTAGGGAAGTCGCTGAAGAGCGAGGAGCACGCGGCTCGCTTCGCGGAGCTCGTGCGCGGCGCTGCTCGAGCATCGAACAGGCTGTCTGCGTGGGCGTCCGTGTTCCCGTCGCTCTCCGCAGAAGCGAGGGAGAGCTTGTCCGCCGCCGTCGCCGACACGGTCAAGGAGGCGCTCCGCGAGCCCCCCGAGGAGTCGGACGGCTCGATCTGCCGCATGTTCCCGTGGATGTCGGAGGAGAGCCTGTGCGACGTATGGCGAGAGCGCGCTTCACCCGAGGCGTGGCGCCCCACGATCGCCGAGATCACGCCTCTCTTCACGTACGATCGACGTTATGACAATGGCGCGTGCCTGGACACGCTCCTCCTGCGTCTGGGAGGTGAAGCCGCGCTCGTGGCCTGGGCCAGGACGCTCGCCGAGCTCGATGATTGGTTCTCGGAGATCGGGCCCGGACCCGAAGAGGGCTGACCCCGCGCGTCCACGGCGATGTGGCCATCGCCGCCTGGGTTACCGATTCAGCTCGTCACTCCCGGACGACGCCCCCTCCGGCCGCGCTGCCGGAGCCCCAGGGACGCCGCGAGCAGCGCCGTCAGCGCGAGGGCACCCCCGGACGGCGCGCGGCTCGCCGAGCGGCAGCTACAACCAGCCGGCTCGCCCGACTCCTCGCCGGAGGTGCCCCCCGACGACGCCTGGGCGGCTGACGTTGAGCTGGGGGACCCTCCACCCGTGGCCGCACCCGTCGAGGGCGCTCCTCCGGAGCCGGAGCCGGCGCCGACGTCACCGCCGCTGCTGGCGCTGACGCTGCTGACGCTGCCGTCGCCGCCGCCGCTCGTGCTTCCCCCCGTGCCACCCCCGCCGGCGCCCTCGCCCCCGACGGGCGAGAACTGCCAGAAGTTCATGTTGAAGAGGTTCGACCCGCCGCCGGTGAAGACGAGATAGAGATCGTGCACGCCTGCGGCGCCGTCGACCGCACACGACACGTCGCTCCACTTCTGCCAGCCCCCCGTCGCCCCGACCGCGCAGGTGCCCACGAGCTTGCCGTCGCGCGCATCCAGGCGGAGCTCGATGCTGCCCCCCTCCGCGCCGCTCGCGACGCGCGCGCTGAAGCTCTCCGCCCCTTCGCCGAAGTCGACCCCGCGGAGGCGCACCCAGTCTCCGTTGTTGATGAACGAGACGTCCATCCCGCCCTCCTCGCAGCGCTCCGTCTCGATGCCGCTCTGCGCGTTGAAGGTCTCGGCTTCGACGCGCGCGTAGGGGTCGAGGTTCGCGAGCTGCTTGAGCCCGTCCGTCGTGTAGGTCACCGGCACGATCGACCCGTCCTCCTTGTAGGTGAACGACTCGATCCCGAGGTTCCGGCGATAGCCCGGGGGCTCGCCGGCGTCGTTGGCGACGGAGCGATTGTGGTAGGCGTGGTACCAGGAGCCGCCGAACTCGAAGATTGCCGCGTGGTTGTTGTTGTTGTTGTTCTTCGGCGGCTGGGGCCCCACCGTGCCGCGGTGGGTGAAGCCGGAGGTGGGGCTCGAGCTCGTGAGGTAGTCGATCCGCATGCCGTTCGCGGGGTTCGTCGAGTACGACAGATAGTAAACGCCGTTCCGCTTGTGCATCCACGAGGCCTCGAAGAAGTACGGGACCGTGATCGTGGAGGCCGAGCCCGAGACGCTCACCATGTCGTTGTTCAGCTTGATGACGCGCGCGTTCTGCTCGCCGTTGCCGCCGAAGTAGAGGTACGCTTGGCCGTCGTCATCGATGAAGACCCCCGGATCGAAGAGCCAGATGTTCTGGCCCGAGGCGCCGGGGGTGCTCGAGGTGATCAGGGCGCTGCCCTTCCCGTCTCTGAACGGTCCGGTCGGGCTGTCGCTCTTGGCGACGCCGATACCTGATCCGTTGTTGGCGAAGTACATGTAGATGTTGCCGTTGCGCTCTATGAGCGAGGGGGCCCACGTGTTGGCCGCCCAGGAGGCGTCGCGGGGCACGCGGATCACTTCCCCGTGGTCGGTCCAGTTCTTCATGTCGCTGCTCGAGATGGCCACGAACGAGGCCATCTTGTAGCCGTCGTCCGAGCCGTCCGCCTTGACGTTGTCGTCGTCGTTCGAGCCGTAGAGATAGACGCGCCCGTCGTGCACCAGCGAGGCCGGGTCGGCGAGGTAGCGGTGCGAAGCGATGGGGTAATCGGCCAGCGCGGAGGGGCTCGCGACGAGCCCGACCGTGGTGAGCGCGAACCCGCAACCAGCCGTTCTCGCCAATGTACGTGAGCGACGCATGTTCACCTTACCTGTTGGTCCAGAGCCCTTGATCATGGCCGCTCGGGCGGCGCTTCGCCCCCGAACTGGTACAGGCGAGGTCCCGAGCGCAGGCTTCCAGGGCGAAGCGAAAGGATATCCCTGGGGGTAAAATGTGAACGTTCACATGGCCGATGTCAATCAAAATCCGGCGCGCGGTGAGCCTCGGCACCTCTCGACGCCGGCGCTGAGCGGCGCCCGACTCGAGCGCGGGTGTCCTCAGCTCGTCGCGCTCTGGTCGATGAGCGCCTGCCACTGCGCCTTGAGCGCCGGATCGGCCTCGAGGCGCTCATGCCAGATCCTGTGCAGCGCGACCCAGCTCTGCGGGGTCAACCCATAGTGGCTCTGGATCTGCGGGATGTGATTCGGATGGTCGCGCAGGTCGGCGCACAGGCGCGCGTACCGCGCGAGGGAGATGCGCTCCACGCGGCGCATCGTCTCGTCGTCCTCCATGCCGGCGTGCGCCTGCGCGGCGGGCTCCGCGGGCGTCGCGCTCGCGGACGGCTCGGCGGCGCTTGGCTGGAGGAAGGGCAGGGCCCAGCGCCCCGTCGGGATCTGGGGCGGTTGCGGAGCGATCTCCCCCCTGGCGGGCCTCGATGGCGCGGGTGATTGGCCCGGACGAGCGAAGGGCAGGGCGTTGTCTGCGGGCGGCGAGGGGGTCGGTCGCGAGAACGGCAGGGCGTTGTCGGCGGGCGGCGAGGAGGCTGGGCGAGAGAAGGGCAGGGGATTGGCGGCGGGCGGCGAGGAGGCCGGTCGCGAGAAGGGCAATGCGTTGTCGGCCGGTCGCGAGAAGGGCAATGCGTTGTCGGCCGGAGGGACAGGGGCCGGCCGCGAGAAGGGCAGAGCGGCATCGAGCGGAGATAACGGGGCCGTGCCGGAAAAGGGCAAGGCTCTGTCGGCCCCCAGCGAGCCGACCGTGCCGATGGCCGTCATCGCCATCTCCGGGCTGTCCGCCGGTGGCGCACTCGTGCCCTCGACCGCGGGCGCGGTGGACACGTCTTGACGGAACGGCAGTGCATCCCGGCCCGGGAGAGGCGTCGTGCCGAGGAGCGTCATGCGGGCTCGCGGCGCCGCCGATGGCCGCTCCAGGCTTGGCAGGGGCAGCGGCGACGGCACCGCCGGCAACAGCGACGGCGAAGGCATGGCCGGCGGCAACGGCGAAGGCATGGCCGGCGGCAACGGCGAAGGCTGCACGACCCCGGGCAGCGGCGTGGCGGCATTCAGCCTGGCCCACGGAGATCGCGCAGCCCCCTCGTCGCCCACGGCCGCGGCGCTCACGCCCGCGGCAGGCGGCGGCGTCGTCCCATCCCGAGGCGCCCCCTGCAGCGGGGCGATGCGCGCTGCGGGCGCGACCGGCATCGGCCCTTCCAGCTTCCTGCGCGCGCCCCGCGCCTTCTCCTCGGCGCGGCGCTTCTGCGCGGCGACGAGCTCCAGGTACCGGCGGCTCGATCGCAGCTGCCCGCGCGCGGCCTGCGCGGCGAGCCTGGACATCCACCGCTCCCGCTCCGCTTCCCACGCCGCGGCCGAGAGCCCCGCGTCCGCGAGCACCTCGTCGCGCGGCAGGCCCGCCTCGAGGGCCCCGGCCACGGCGGCGAGCTCCTCGAGCCGGATCGATCGGACCTCCTCGTCGCGCTCCACCATGTCCACGAACATACCCCCTCGTCACCGTCGGGCGGCGCGCTGCGGCGGCCCGGCCGATGTCGCCCCGCGGCCGTCCCGGTTACCTCATGGCCCGCTGAAACCGCGCCATGAGCGCCTCGTCCTCGAGCATCGCCGCGGTCCATCGCTGCTGCGCGCTCAGGTAGTCCTCGAGCGTCAGGTCCAGGCGGCTCAGCACCGTCGCCATGTCGGTGCCGCGCTTCAACCCGCGCGCGGCCTCGAGGAAGCGCTCGAACGACAGCTCGCTCTTCGCTCGGGCGCGCTGCACCCGCGCGAACGTCTCGGCGAAGGCGACGACGAGCGGCGGCACGCCCACCTCCTCGCCGTCGTCGTCGTCCGCCTCGGAGAGCCGCGCCTGCCAGGCGTCGTCGAGCGCCTCCCAGCCGGCCTCGTCGAGCCCGTGCGCCGCGAGGAGCGCCGCGCGGTCGGCGCTCGGGTCCGCGAGCTGGGCGGCCAGCGTCGCGTACACCTCGACGTCGTCGACGTTCTGCGCGCTCTGCGGAGGATCCTTCATCGTCCGGGCAGGCTACCTCAGCGTGCGTCTTGGGGCCTCCTTCGCGCAGGTGTATTCATGGCGCGTGTCCTTCTCATACCTGCCCTTCGTCGCGCCCGGCGGTCAGGAGGGGAAGCCCTCCGCGCCCGCCGGCACGGACGTGCTCGCCCACGACAAGCTCGAGAACGCGCACGCCGCGCTCCGCCGCGCAGCCCTGTCGCTCGAGCACGACGTCGAGCCGGTGACCGACCTGACCGGGCCCGCGCGCGCCCTGGAGCGGGCCCTCGGCGCGATCTACGACGCCTTCGACGGCCGCGCCGAACCCCTCGGCGCCGTGCGTGCCGCCCTGGCAGAAACGGACAACGTCGCCGCTCGGATCGAGCAGGCGCTCGGGCTCGACGCGGGCTTCGCGGCGGTGGACGAGCAGCTCCGGAGCGCGCGCGGCTGGCTCGAGCAAGCGGCGGCGCGGCTCGCCCTCGTGCCGCCGGCGCCGCCGCTCGACCTGCCGCCGATCCTGGCGAGCCGCGACCTGCCGCGGCTGCACGCGGTCCAGCGGGCGTCGCTCGCGCCGCTGCTCAAGGTCCCGGAGCCGCCCCCGGCCGAGCTCGTCGCGAAGCCCCCGCCGCCGATCGCGCCGCCGCGGACGTTCGAGGAGCTCGAGGCCGCCGTCGAGGCGCTGAAGCAGCAGGCGCCCGCGCCCGGCGCGCTCCCTGCGGCGGCGGAGGCGCGGCCGCCCGCGGCGCGCCCCGACGAGGGAGCTGCGCGCCCCGTGCCGCCGGGCTTCGCGCCGGAGATCGGCGACGCCATCGACGATCTCGCCTTCCTCCGCGCCCGCGCCCGCGAGTGCTTCGAGGAGGTCGCGATGGTCGGCATGCAGCGGGCGCCGCTGCTCGGCGACCCCTTCCGCGGGGCGCTGGTCCTCGAGCGGCGCATGCTCGCGGCCATCGACGTGATCGCGGCGATCGGGGCGCCGGCGCTCGAGCACGTGCCGCGGCTCGTGGCCGACGCGCCCGTGAAGGACGCGAGCGTCGCCTTCGCGAGCGCGATGGTGCTCGGCTGCTTCGCCGGCCGCGACGCGCTCGCCGCGGCCGAGCTCGCGCTGCTCCGGAGCGGCAAGGACAGGGCGTTCATCGACGCGCTCGGCGCTGCCCTGAAGCTGGTCCCGCACGAGCACCTGCCGCTCGCGCTCCGCAGTCTGCTCCGCGAGGGCGAGCCGCTGGTCCGCGCGATGGCGATCGACGTCCTCGCCTACCGCGGCTTCGCGACCGAGGACGAGCTCGTCGCGGCGGCGTCGGACGACGAGGCCCCCGTGGCGACGTGCGCGCTCCACCACCTCGGCTGCACGCCGGGCCCCCGCTTGCCCGAGCTGATCCAGCGGGCGCTCGCGTCGACCGCGGCGCCGGACCCGGCGCTGCGCGAGGCCGCCTGGACGGCCATGGCGCTCTCGGATCACCCGCACGCCCCGCTCGCGCTGCGCGGCGCGCTGGAGGAGGCCGACAGCGCGGACGCCGCGGCGCTCCTGCTCGCGCTCGCGGGCGACGACGCCGACGCGCGGCTGCTCGCCTCGCGCACCGCCGAGGCGCCCCGCCGCGGCCTGATCTTCGCCGTGGGCTGGGCCGGCGCGGCCGCCGCGGTGCCGCTGCTCATCGACCTGCTCGAGCGCGACGTGGACGCGGAAGTGAAGCTCGCCGCGGCCTACGCGCTGGAGCGGATCACCGGCGCGGGGATGTGGGAGGAGGTCGCGGTGGAGGACGAGGAGATCTTCGTCGCCGATCCGCCCGAGCCCGACGTGGGCGAGCCTCGCGAGCTCAAGCTGGCGCAGCTGGTCAGCGATCCCAACGACCTGCCCGAGGCGCCGGCGCCGGAGATGGAGGAGCAGCCCACGGTGGACGCCGCGCGCTGGCGGGCCTTCTGGCGTGAGCGCTGCCAGGGCTGGGACATGAGCGCGCGCTACCGCCGCGGGCGCCCCTACACACCCGACGTCGTGCTCGACGAGCTGGACACGGGGCGGGTCACCCCGGGCGAGCGCCGGCTGCTCCAGCGCGAGCTGATCATCCGCACCGGGCACTTCGTGCGCTTCGATCCGCACGACTTCGTGGTGGCGCAGGAGGAGGCGATCCAGGCCTGGCGGCCGATCGCGGCGCGCGCGTCCGGCGCCCCGGGCCGCTGGACGCGGCCCCGCCGGCGCGTAGGGTAAACGGCGCGCGGACGTCGGCGCGCTCGGACGCACGCGAGCCGAGCCGAGCGCGAAGAGGGGCGCGGTGCCCGCGAGGGGGATGCATGGAGCGACGCGGACTTCGGAGGATCAGCTGGCGGCGGGTCATCTCGGCCTCCGCGCTCGGCGCCGCGCTGATCGCGCCGCCCTCGGCGCGGGCACAGTCCAAGGAGGAGCTCGCGGAGGCGCGGGCGCTCTTCCAGGAGGGGGTCGCGCTCAGCGCGGCGAACCACTGCGCCGCGGCGCTCGCGAAGTTCCATGCGGTCGCGAGCGTGCGGCGGACGCCTCAGGTGCTGTTCAACATCGCGGAGTGCGAGGCGCGGCTCGGCAAGCTCGTCTCGGCGCTCGGCAACTACCGCATCGCCGCGGCCGCGGCCGACGGGGACCCCCGGGCGAACGACGTCAGCGCGAACGTCGGCGCGCGGATCGAGGACCTCGAGGCCCGCATCCCGAGGCTCGCGATCCGCCGGGGCGCGGGGGCGCTGACCGCCACGATCCTGCTCGACGGCGCCGCGCTCGGCGCCTCCGAGATCAGCGCCGACATCCCGGTCGATCCAGGGCCCCACGTGGTCTCGGCCTGGGTCGGCGATCGCGAGGCGGCGCGGGAGACCGTCACGCTCGCGGAGCGGGACGCGAAGACCGTGGAGATCGCGATCGCCGATCCGCCGGCGGCGTCGCGGCCCGCGAGCGCGTCGCCGGGAGGCGCGCCCGTGGAGGTGCCGCCGAGGGCCGCGCTGGCGCGCCTGCCGGCGACGCGTCCGTCGAAGGTGCCGGGCCTCGCCGTGCTCGGCGCGGGGATCGCGAGCGGCGCAGTGGGTGCGATCTTCCTCGGCCTCCGCGCCGGTACGCTGAGCGATCTCGACGCGCTGTGCGGCGGCGACAGGAGCTGCCCTCCTTCCGCCAGGCCCGTCGCCGATCGAGGCCGGCTCTACACGGGCGTCGCCGAGGCGGCGATCGGGCTCGGTGTCGCCGGCGTCGCCGCGGGGGTCACGCTGCTCGTGATGAGCGGCAGCGCGGCCGCGGCCGAGCCGGACGCGAGCGCCCGCGCAGCCGCTGCCGCGGCCGGGCGGCGCGCCCGCGCGGGCGTCCGCCGCGCGGAGGTCCTGCCGCAGGCGCCTGGCGCCGACCTCGTGGGCCTCAGCGTCGCCGGCAGCTTCTGAGGCCGGGCGCCCTGCGGGCCGGCGGGCGCATCAGGGGCGGCAGCAGAACGTCCGCGGGCTCGCGCCGCGGGCCTCTCCGCTGGGCGTGCCGCCGCTCGGCCGGCACGCGCCGTCGGTGGGCGCGCCGAGCGACGTCACCTTGCGGCCCACGACCGAAGGGTTGTCCTCGAGGTCCACGCAGCTGCCCGCGGGCAGCTCCGTCACCTGCATCGAGCAGGTGTGCAGCTGCGCGTCGGAGTAGAGGGCGACGGTCGTCGGGCACGTCCCGCCCGACGGCGCGCCGCACGCGCAGTCGTCGTCGCAGCCGCGGCTGTCCTCGATGTCGGTGAAGAAGACGCGCCGCTCCGTGTAGGGGCCCGGTGGGCAGGCGGCGTCGCCGTCCCTGGCGATGCAGAGGCCGCCCTCGAACGGCGCGGCCGGCTTCGGCGCGCAGACCTGACCGAGGTTGCAGCCGCGGCCGAGCGGCTCGGCCGCGGCGCACGCGCGGCCGAGGCGCGTCCACCTCGGGTCCGGCCTCTGCACCTGCACGTCGCTCGGCGCGCACGCGCCGCCCGAGGCCGCGAGCGGGCTCACGCTGACCGACACGGCGCACGGTGCCCCGGTGGTCGCCGAGCACTCCGCGTCGCTGCTCGGCCCGCAGGTCAGCCTGTCGCTGAAGACTCCATCGGGGCCCCTGCACACCTGGGCCGCCCAGCCGGGCGTCGCGAGCGGGAAGAGGCAGTGCGGCTCCGAGCCGCAAGGCGCGTCCGCGACGGTGATCGTGATCCCGTCCACCGGGTCGCAGGCTTGCCCCTCCGCGGGACCGCACGAGCACGTGCAGCTCGCCGGCGGCGCGGTCAGTCCGCGGTTTCCGGCGAACGGAGGCCCCGCGGCGAACGCGGGTGGGCAGCCGGGGTCCATCGCGGGCTCACCGTCGAACAGCGCGAAGTAGCCGCTCCAGCCCTCCGGCACGGCCGCCGTGCACACGAAGTCGCCGCACGCGGGATCGGCGCAGTCGATCTGACCGTCGCCGTCGTCGTCGGCGCCGTTCGCGCAGTCCTCCGCCCCATCCCCGCTGGAGCTGCTGATGGCCCCGGTGCCGCCGGAAGGCTCGGGCTCATCGAAGGTGTACTCGGGGTACAGGCAGGCGGCGGGAGCGGCCAGGGCGCCTGCGGCGCCGAGCCCGATGCAGGCCGTGAGGCGCGCTCCCCGGCCGACGAGAAAAGAGGCCACCGAACCACCTCCGTGCCAGGTGGCCGCGCAGCGCCCGTTCGCGCTCCGCGCCCCCGCCCAGAGGATATCGCACCGCGCGGCGTGAGCCACGAGCGCCCCGCGAGCGACGGGCGCTGCGCGGCTACTTCTTGGCGGGCGCGGCCGGCTTCGCCGGGGCGGCGGGCGGCGCGCCCTTGGCCGGCGGCGCGCCCTTCGCGGGCGGCGCCTCGCCGGCCTGCCCGCTGTTGTACATCTGGATCGCGCGATCGGTGAGCTCGAGATCGGCGCGGTAGTAGGGAACGGCCGACTTGTCGAGGATGAGGTCGTAACCCTCCTGCGCCGCGAGGCGCCGGAGGAGGCCGAGCACCTTCTGCAGCATCGGCGTCGTGAGCTCGCTCTCCTTGCGCTGCATCTCGCGCTGGGCGTCGAGCGTCGTCGCCTGGAACTCGGCGGCCTGCCGCTGCCAGGTCTCGAACCTGCGCTGGAGCACGTCCTTCGGCGTCTTGCCCGCCTGCGCCTCCTTGTCGAGCTTGTCCCGCTCGTCGTCGAGCGCGCGGCGCTTCGTGTCGAGCTCCACCTGGCGGCTGTCGAACAGCTTCTTGAGCGTCGCCTGGACGCGGAGCCCTTCCTCGGTCTCCAGCATGGCGCGGCGCACGTCGACGACGGCGATCTTCGACTGCGCGGACGCGGGCGCGGGCGACAGCAGCGCCGCGCTGCCGAGCGCCGCGGCCGCGAGCAGCGGCAGGACGCGCGCCGTGAGCCACCGGCCCGAGGTCGGGCGGGCTGCCAGCGCAGCACCCTGGCTCGCGCCGGCCGGACGCGCAGGGGTGGAGAACGTGGAACAGCGCGCGACGAGCCGCTCAGGAGCGTTGTTTCGCATCGCGGATGGCCTTAGCTACCTGGCCACCCAACGTCAAGAACGTGGCGCGCCCTTCTCGTGCGCTGCCGCCGCCGCGCCCTCCGGGTGCGCATCCTTGCTCTGCGCAGGGCTCGCGCTCCGGTGCGCCGCCGGATCGTTGTTGCTCGGCGCCTCGGCGCGCTCCTTCCGTCCCAGGGCGCCGGCGGTCTTCGCGACCTTGCTCCGCGACGGCGCCCCGGCGGCCCGCTGGGCGGACGGGTCCGCCGCGTGCGGCGGCCGCTGCGTCGAGGGCAGCGACCGGCCGAGGCGCTCGCGAGCGAGGGCGATCAGACGCCCGACGTCGTCGTTCCCCCGGAGGAACGCGTCGCGCTGGCGGGGATCCCGCAGGGCCTCGACGCGCGCGGCCAGGGCGGAGAACGCGGCGTCGAGCGCGGCGTTCGCCTCGCGCTCGTCCCCGATCGCGAGGAGGGCCTCGACGAGCGTGACGCGGATCGCGTCGCTCCACTCCTCGATGGGCCCACCCGCGAGGTGGCGCGAGGCCTCGCGCGCCGCGTCGACCGCGGCCCTGAGCTCGCGGCGCGCCAGCTGGACGCGGGCCATCGCGAAGCTCGCCATCGCCTGCAGCGCGGCCGTGTGGTGCGCCGCCTCCTCGCAGAGCCAGCGCGCGACGGCGTGGGCGGTCGCGTGGTCGCCGGGGGCGCCGCGCCAGACGAGGAAGAGCGCCTCGTACAGCCGGCCGGCGAACCTCAGGCGGGAGATCTGGCACGCGTCGGCGATCCCGCTCGCCTGGCGCTCGAGCGCGACGCCCTCCTCGATGTTGCCGAGCCGCGCATACGACATCCCGAGGTTGTGGAGCGCGAACCCCTCGATCGCCCGGAGCTTCCGGCTCCGCGCGTCGAGCAGCGCGCGCTCGAGCAGCGCCTGCGCCTCCTCGAACAGGCCGAGCTGGTTCAGCGCCGAGCCGGTGTTCAGTCGGGCCCTCGCCGCGATGACGGCGTCGCCGGCCCCGTCGGCGTCCGCGACGAGCGACGCGCCCAGAGAGGCCGCGGCGGCCAGATCGCCGGCGTGCATCAGCGCGGCCAGCTGGGCCTCCCGGGCGTGGAGGAGCGCGTCGGCCGAGCCGCTCCCGCGCGCGGCTTCCGTCGCCGCGTGCGCGGCGCGGAGCGCCTCGGCGGGCCGGCTCAGCGCCGCCAGGGCGCGGACGCGCGACGCGAGGAGCTTCGCGCGGATCGACGGCGCGAGCGCCGCCGCGAACTGCGGAGAGAGCGCGGACGCGGCGCGCGCGTCGCCCTCGGCGCCCCGGCCCGCCTCGATCATGCAGGTCGCCGCGACGACCTGCGCCTCGCCCCACAGATCCGAGCCGGGCAGCGCGAGGCGAGACGCCTGCTCCGCGGCGTCGAGCGCCTCGTCGAGGCGGCCGAGCAGCTCGAGGAGCTCCGCCCGGCGGACCAGGAGCGCGGCGCGCGTGGTCCCCTCGGCCCCGCAAGCGAGCCCGCGCGTCGCGCGCTCGAGCGCCTCGTCGAGCTCCGCGCCGCTCGCCGCCGGGTCCCGCGTCGCGCGCGCGTAGAGCAGCGCCGCCCGCGCCTTGTCGCCGCCCGCCTCGGCGTGGCGCGCGATCAGCCCCGGATCGACGCCCGCGGACTCGAGCCAGGCGGCCACGGCGAGGTGGAGCGCGGCGCGGTCTTCCTCGAGGATCGACGCGTACGCCGCGTCGCGCACGACCGCCTGCCGGAACGTCCACTGCACCTGCCCCGGGACCCGCGGCTCCAGCTGGCGCGCGATCATCTCGCCCGCCTCCAGCTCGGCGAGCTCCGCGCCCACGGCGCGCTCGAGCAGCGCCGCGACGCCCGCCGTCCAGAAGACCTGGCCGAAGACGGACGCGGCGCGCAGCGCCCCGCGCACCCCGCTCGACATGCGATCGACGCGGGCCTGCACCAGGGCCTGCACGCTGAGCGGCACGCCGTCGCGCCCCTCCGCGGCGGACCGGATGAGCTCCTCCAGGAAGAGCTCGTAGCCGCCGGCGCGCTGGACGATGGCGCCGCGCGTGGCCGGGTCGGCCTGCGGGAGGGCGCTCGCCACGAGCCGATCCGCGGCCTCAGGGGACAGCGGCGGGAGCGTCACGCGGGTCACGTCGCGGTGCTCCCACAGCGACGGGAACCGGGCGGAGAGCTCGGGCCGCGCGAAGGCGAAGACCCCGAAGCGGAGATCGGCGCAGCCGAGCAGCCAGTCGACGAGCTCGACCGTGGTGCTGTCGGCCCAGTGCATGTCCTCGATGACCAGGATCTGCGGCGTGGTCTCGGACTTCGATCGGAAGAACGCCTCCACCGCCATCCGCGTGCGCGATTCCATGAGCTGCGGGCTCTCGCGGGCCGCGCGCAGCGGCTCGTTGCCCTCGTCGGGGAAGGGCACGCCGACGAGCTCCCCGATGAAGCCGGCGAGGAAGCGGAGCGGGCGGGCCAGGCGCATCGCCACGTGGGCGCTCACCTTCTGCACCTGGTCCTCGAGGCGCTCGCACTCGCGGATGCCCATGAGCGCGCGCAGGGCGCGGCCCAGCCCCGTGAGGCCCGCGCCCTGGCTCATCGCGTCGCCGCGGCAGAGCAGGATGATCGGCGCGTGCGGCGCCGTCTCGAGGTGCTGGATCAGCTCGGCGCGGACGCGGCTCTTGCCGATGCCGGCGGGGCCGGTCACGAGCGCCGCGCGCGGCGCGCCGCCCTCGGCGATCTCTCTGAAGATGCCCTGGAGCCTGGCGAGCTCGTGCTCGCGCCCGAGGGGGGCCGTGGGGAGCCCGGCGAGCTTGCGCGCGTCGAAGCCGGCGGCGTCCTCGTGGACGAGCACGCCGCCGCGCGCGTCCTCCTGGACCACGAACCGCCCCTCCAGCGCCGCTGTCGCGTGGGCGTCGATCCTGACCGTGCCGGGCGCCGCGTACTCCAGCTGCTGCGCGGCGCGATCGAGCGCCTCGCCGGCGAGGCTCGCCCTGCCGCGGACGGCGTGCCCGACCGCGACCGAGGCCCGCGCGCCCGGCGTGGATCGGGCCACGGTCAGCGCCGCCCGCGCGGCGCGCGCCGCCTCGTCGCCCCGCGAGCGCTCCACCCCGAGCGCCGCGGCGAGCCTCCCGTCGGGGAGCGGCTCGAACCGCGGGTCGTCGCCGAGGGCCTCGCGGAGCGCGGCGTCCACCGCGGGGCGGAGCGGGCCGGCGCCCAGCTCGAAGAGCGCGCAGGCGACCACGCGCCGCTCGCTGTTGGCGAGCCGCACCTGCGGCCGCTCGTCGCCCGGCCCGGCGGGCCTCGGCATCATCTCCTGCGCGGCCGCGCGCCGGACGATCGAGGCGGACCTGTCGGTCGCGGGGGGATCGTTGTTCAGCTCCCCGACCCGCGCGAGCGCGCGCGCCAGCTCGCCGCCGTTCTCGTACCGCTGCTCGCGATCGCGGGCGATGGCGCGCGCGAGCACCTCGTCGAGGGCCTCGGGCACGTCGAAGCGGATCTGCTGCGAGCGCGGGGGATCCTCGACAACGAGGCGGCTGAGCAGCGCGATCGCGTTCTCGGTCTCGAACACGTTCCTGCCCGTGATCAGGCGGAACAGGACGGCGCCCAGCGAGTACACGTCGGCCCGCGCGTCGATCGCCTCGCCGCGCGCCTGCTCGGGCGCCATGAAATGCGGGGTGCCGATGATCGTGCCGCGCTCGGTCGGGCAGTCGTCCGGGACCGCGAGCTTCACGACGCCGAAGTCGATCAGCTTGATCGCGGTGCCCTTGCCGCGGACGAGGAAGATGTTGGACAGCTTGAGGTCGCGGTGGACGACGCCGCGGGCGTGGATGGCGGCCATCGCGGCGGCGCTGCGCCGGACGACCTCGACCGAGTCGCGCATGCCGAGCGGCGCGCGCCGCTGGCGCTGCCCGAGATCCTCGCCGTCGAGCCACTCCATCGCGAAGAAGAGGCGCCCGTCGAGCCAGGTGCCGTGCGCGACGTATTGAACGATGTTGGGGTGCCTCAGATCCGCGAGGATCGAGATCTCGCGCCCGAAGCGGGCGCGCTCCTGGGGCGACGCGGCGGCGCGCAGGACCTTGAGCGCGACCGGCGCCCCGGTGCTCTGATCCGTGCCCTTGAAAATATCACCCATGCCGCCGCTTCGGCTGCGGGCTTCGATCATGAAGCGGTCGGTCGGGTCGGTGAACTCCGGGAGCACCGTCCGGATAGGCTACGCGAACCTCGCGTCCTCATGCCAGCGAGAAGGCATTCTGCGCGGCGCGGAGCGCCGGCGGGCGACCTGGGCCGAAGCCCGGATCGCGCGCCATCGTCGTGCTGCTCCGCGGCGTAGCGCCGCCATGAGCGGCGCGATCGGGGCACGGCGCTCGAAAATTCCAGCCAGCATCCGCGCCGTCCGCACCACCCTCCTGCCCGCGCGGGGCCCTCCGCGCGCTCAGAACCCCGCGAGCAGCCCGGCGCCGAGGGAAGCGCTCGGACGCGGAGGTCTCAGCGCGCCGGCGAGCGGGTGGTCGACGAGCCCGAGCGCGGCGAGGACCTCGGCGTGGGTATAGAAGGAGAGCGTGTCGTTGAGCGCGACCTCGATCCCGCCGCGGAGCCCGAGCGCCATGAACAGCAGGGACACGTCGGCGGCGGGGGTGGCCCGATCGCCGACGTGCGCGACGCCCATCTCGACGAGCGCGCATGTGACGAGCAGGTCGACGGTGTGAAGGCACGGAGCGAAGGCGCCGCTCGTGTGCGTGCGCAGGTACGGCGATCGCGCGTCTGTGCTCCCGCCGGGGCTCGGGGCGTACGGACTCGACACCTCGTCGTGCCCGAGCGCGCTCGGCTTCGACACGACGAACGTGCCCCGGCTCTCCAGCGAGAAGGAGAGGCTCTGTGACCAGCGAAGCCCGACGAGCAAGGAGGCGCCGCCGAACAGCCCCTCGGGCACCCCGAGCCCCGCTATCGCGCCTATGCCGATCCGCGCCGAACTCCACGGCTCGCCGGGCCTGCTCGCGGGCTCCGGGCGCGCCGGCGCGATCTCTGGGCGAGGCGGCGCGGCGGGCGCTCGCTCGTCGCTCGCGAACGGCGTCAGCGTGAAGGAGATCGCGACCGCGACGGTATGGGTGAGCTGCTCGCAGGCGCCGTCTCCGTGCGAGAGGTCAAAGCCACGGCCGGAGACCCGCCCGTCGGCGTTCCGGTAGGTCGTCGTCGCGACGACGTGGGCGCCGTGAGGCCTGATCGCGACCTCGACCTCCTCGGTCGCGTCCTCGCGGAAAGGGTCGTACCCGACGCGCAGCCGGATCCGCTCGCGCAGCGCGCGCTCTCCGGGGCACGAGGCCGCTTGCGCATCCTCGCTGTAGCGCAGCCGCAGCGCGCGGCGTGCCGGCTCCGCCGCGCGCGATGGCGCGCTGAGCAGCAGAGAGGCGAAGACGATCATGCAGAGAAAGGAGCGTGCCATATCCCCGATCAGCGGCTCCGCTGGACGAGCCATCCGTGGCCGCCATGAAGCGCTCTCGAGGCAAAGCACGTCAAGAGCTCACGTCGCTTCTCTTCGCGATCCCGGCTGGCATCAATTGACGTGATAATCGAAGCTCGTGAATGGTAATGGCCTCGAAATCACGATTGCGCACGAGCGGGATCCGGATCCGTGACGAGCGTGACCACTCGCCCGTATGCACGCAGGCAGCTGACCGGCGCGGAGCATGAGAATCCGCCTGCGCTCATGGCAATGCAGACACGCTGTCTGCAATGGCCTGCGCGCGGCGGGCATGCTCCGCCGGCCGCGCGGACCTCTCGGTCAGCGCCGTGCGCGGTCGATCTCGTTGGAGGGGGAGGGAGGGGGCGAGGGGAAGGGGCCGGCGAGCGGTCAGCCAGCGCTGGCGCCGGCGCTGGCACCAGCGCGCGAGGCGAGCCGCGCGAGGTCCTTGGGATCGCTGACGCGGACGAGGATGACGGTGATGTTGTCCCGCCCGCCGCCCGCGTTCGCCTTCTCGATGAGCGCCTGCGACGCCTTCTCGGGATCGGGCTCGGCGAGCAGGATGTCGCGGATCGCCTCGTGGCTCGTCATCTTCGAGAGGCCGTCGGAGCAGAGGAGGTAGACGTCGCCGGGGTGGGGCCGGGCGATGATCAGATCGACCTTGACTGCGGGGGAGATTCCGATCGCCCGGCTCAGGTGGTTCGCCATCGGCCCGGTGATCCCCGCGGCGCCCATCGTGTGATCGGTGGTGAGCTGCGTCAGCTCGTTGTCGCGCAGGCGATAACAGCGGCTGTCGCCCACGTGGCCGATGTAGAGGCGCTGCTTGTTGGGCGAGAACCGCGCGCTGACGAGGGTCGTGCCCATGCCCGTGAGGCTCCGCTCGGCGTGGGCCCGCTCGTAGATCGCCTGGTTCGCTTGCTGGATCGCGACCGCGAGCTCGCTGCCGCGACGCGGGACGTCGGGGTAGGGGCTCTCCGCGTCGCTGTCCACGAACGCCTGATCCTTGAACGCGCGCGCGATCGTGTCGACCGCGAGGCGGCTGGCGACGTCGCCGCCGGCGTGGCCGCCCATGCCGTCCGCCACGGCGAACAGGTAGTGCTCGTCCAGGCAGAGGTAGCAGTCCTCGTTCTTCTTGCGCTTCTGACCGGGGTCCGTCTGGCCGACGGCGCTGATGAGCAGGAGCGGCGACGAGCTGGTCGGCTCGTCGACGGCGGCCTCGTCGTCGTAGATGATGGGGACGGCGGACGGCTCCTCGCGCTCGTGCCCGTCGTCATCATCGTCGTCGTCGTCATCGTCGCCGCCGTACGACGGGACGCTCGCGCGCTTGATCGTGCTCTGCAGCACCTCCGGCGGCGCCAGCGTGATCAGCGTGAGGTCGTCGTCATCGTCGTTGAACGCGTCGTCGTCGTCGTCGCGGCGCGATGGGCCGTTCGAGCGCTTCCAGTCGGCGCTCGAGACGCGCTCGGTGCGGCCGTGACCTCCTGCGGTCTTCGCGTGGGCGTTCTCGCTCGCGGGCGTGCCGCCCCGCAGCCCTGCTGCGCCTGGCCTCGTCGTTGAATCTTCGAGATCTGCCTCCCCCTCGTCGAGGGCTTGGGCTCCTGGGCCCCCCTGCGTCGGCGTCGTCGCCGCGCGAGGACGGGTCCGGTCGCCGTTGTTCGAGCGAAAATACCAATAGATCAGCCCAAGAAGGGCGATTCCCATGACAAGGGCGGCTGCGAGATCGGCCATGTCCCGGCGACCAACGTAGCAAAGGCGCGCCGCGTCTCCGAGATCAACGTGCAGGGGGACGGACGACGGCGATCGATCCCGGTCGGCCTTGACCTGTGGAGCCCACACTGCAGGGGCGCACCTTGGGCACCACCCGGGGCAGGGGAGCGCCACCTCACCCCGCCGCAGGGCTCGCCGCCCCGTGACGGGCGACCGCTGCAGAGCGCCTCGCCCAGACCAGCGCGCCTCGCCAGGAAGAGGCTGCGCCTGGCGGGCTGTGCGCGCTTACCCGGGGCAGGCCGTGCGGGCGTGCTGCGCTGCGGCAGGTGCGCGCGAGAAACGAGGGCCCTCGCGGCGGCGTGTGCCGCTCGTTCGCCAGGAGGCCCGCTGCGAGCGCCGCGCGCCCGGGGCGTGTCCGCCGCAAACGAACCCACCGAGCGGAGCGGGTTGCCAGTGCTCCTGGTGCTGACTAGTCTCCGCGCCCGCATGAAGCTCGCCCGCACACTTCTCCAGACACCTCGCATCGTTGGCGTGGGCCTCGCGGCCTCGATCGTGGGCGTGGGCGGGCTCGGGGTCGTGGGCTGCTTCGTCGAGGGCGAGGGCCTCCCGCCGCCGGTCGAGGGGCTCTATTACCCGACGGGCCTGGCGGTGTCTCCCGGGGGACGGGTCCTCTACGTCGCGAACTCGGACTTCGATCTCCAGTTCAACGGCGGCACGGTCCAGGCGCTGGATCTCCAGCGGCTGCGCAAGCGGGCGCTCACGCTCCAGTCGGGGCTCGTTCCCGGCGGGCCGGACGCCGGCGCGGGCGTGCGCGGTGCGTGCGAGAAGGTGGGGCTGGCGACCAACGCTGCGTCGACGATCCACCCGGGGCCGTGCGGGCCGCTCGACATCTCCGCCCTCGAGGGCGACGACGAGGTCGTCCGGAGCTCGGCCGTGATCGGCGCGTTCGCGTCCAACCTCCTCCTCGTGCACAGGCCGCTCAGCGGCGAGGGCGCCGACCCCGGCGCGGAGCGGCAGGCGCGCCTGTTCGTGCCCGTGCGCGGCGACCCCTCGGTGACCTTCTTCGATGTCGCCGACGATCGGTCCGACGACGCCGGCGCGCAGCCCTGCGAGGGTGACGCCTGCTTCCAGCTGGACTGCGGCGCGAGCGCGGCGGGCGGGCGCTGCAGCAGAGATTACCGCATCGGGGAAGACCCGGGCCGGGAGCTCATCCGGCGCAAGCTGCCGCTGGAGCCGTTCGGGATCGCCGCCGGCCCGGGCGGGACGAGCATCGTCGTCTCGCACCAGACGGAGAACGCCGCGAGCGTCATCGTGAACCGCTGGGAAGCGAACGAGCGACCGCAGCTCGCGCACGTCCTCACGGATCTCCCCTTCGGGCCGACGGAGCTCGCGGCCGTGCCGCGCCCGAGCGTGCTCGGGGCGCTGCAGCAGAGCGGGTGGGCGATCGACGACCAGCCCGCGTTCGCGGTCACGTACCTCGCGGCGCCGGAGCTCGGCCTGCTCCGCTATCAGGACGCCGCTTCAGGCGGGGCGCCGCGCCTGTACGAGTCGACGCCGACGCCGATCACCGCGCTCGCGAGCGGCATCGACTCCCGCGGGATCGCGTTCGACGCGAGCGAGCGGCAGGCGTGCGAGGACGGCTGCGCGGATGACGCGGTCGAGTGCCTCGAGGGGTGCGTGGCGATCCCGATCCCGGTGTACGTGGCGCATCGCGGCCCGAACTCGCTCCTCATCGGCGAGCTGACGACGACGCTGGTCAAGAGGGGCTCGGACGTCAGCACGGAGAAGCGGGCCTCGGTGTTCTACTCGATCGCGTTCCACGACGCCGCCCCGCTCGGGGCCTACCCGTCTCGGATCGAGGTGGGCGAGGTGATCGACCTGGAGGGCGCGCGCAGCCGCAGGGTCTTCGCGCTCGCGTTCGACTCGGGGCTCGCGTTCTCCTACGACCCGGCAGCGCGCCGCGTCGATGCCGTCATCAAGACCGGGCGCGGGCCGCAGGCGCTCGCGTTCGACACGGGCTCCACGCGCGGCGACGACGCCGACAAGAAGCGCTGCGAAACCGAGCAGGGCAGCGCCGGCTGCGAACCCTATTCCCTCATGTACATCGCGCATTTCACCGACTCGTACCTCGGCGTTGTCGACCTCGACATGCGCAAGGCGAACACGTTCGGAACGATGATCCTCACGGTGGGCACGCCCGTCCCGCCTCGGGAGTCCCAATGAAGCCGCGCCTCGCGCTCCTCGCCTCCACCTCCGGCCTGGCGCTCGCCGGGTGCGCCGCGGAGGCCACGCCGGTCGCCGTCGAGGCCCTGGCGCAGTCCGGCCGCAGCGCCTTCGTCTGCCTCGCCATCGACCGGCCGGATCCCGACAAGCCGGGCGTGATGCGCTCGCTGCCGATCACGGACTGCTCGTACGGCACCGTCGAGTCGTCCACCGACTACGAGGTCGACGCCAAGGACGGGGGCAGGGCCACGCTCCCGCACCTCTACGGCCTCGTCACGCAGACCGCGCACGGCGAGGTCGCGGTCGTCGACCTGACGACCGAGTCCTCGCTGATCGTCGATCGGGACACGGGCACGCCCGCCCCGAGCTTCCTCCCGGTCGGCGCGCAGCCGGTCGACATCGTCGCGACGCCGGGCGGGACCGCGTCGTTCGTCGCCGTCGCCGAGCCGGGGCGCGCGGGGATCTACGCGCTCCCGTCGGCGAAGGTGCTGCCGCGCGAGGGCTGCCCGGTCCCGTCGCTCAGCTCCTGGCCGGCCTGCTCGCTCCCCTCGGCGCCGGGCGAGATGCTGCTCGTCGCCGACCCGCCGGATCCGGACGGAAGCGGCAAGCTGCGTAGGTCGTGCAAAGCACCGAACGACACGTACACCGTCGAGCCGAAGCCTGGCGACCCCGGTGCGTTCGTGGACGATGTCTGCTCCACGTCGAACGGGAGCTTGGACATGGAGGGCGGCGGCCGGCAGAAGCTCCTCGTGACCCTGCCGGATCTCGGCGGCTTCGTCGTGATCGACGCGCAGAAGCTGCTCGAGGACGCGGCGTACCAGGACGGAGGCTTCGCGGCGTGCGATGTGGAGCGGTGGGTCCCTCTCCAGGTCTCGCTCCCGCCCGCCGGGCCGCCCGACGAGCCGCCGCCCGACGGGGTGTCGCCCGACGGGGTGTCGTGCTCCCAGCCGGCGGTCGCGGCCAGCTCGGAGCCGGCCTCCGAGATGCCCCGGCCCGCGGGGCTCGCGCTCTCCGGCAACCGGCTGTACGTCGCGGATCTCAACGCGCCGGTGATCCACGTCGTCGACCTACCGACGCCCTGCGAGCCGCGCGAGCAGCCCCCGCTGCTTCCCGCGTCGACGCTCGACCCCGGGCGCGTCGTCACGACGAGGCGCCTCGCGGTGAGCCAGGCGTCGCCCCCCGAGTTCAACCGCTACCTCTACGCGGTCGACGCCGGTGACGGCAGCGTGATGGTCTTCGACGTCAGCGACGGCGTCAGCGAAGACGCGTCCAGCCGGTCGCCGCTCTCTCGCGAGAACCCGGACTGGAACCCGTTCCAGCCGCCCGACCGCATCCGCCTGCCGGCGCCCGTCCGCGATCTCGCGATCGTGCAGCGCGAGGTCCCGAGGAGCCTCCCGGCGACGGGCGTGGTGCCGAGGGGGATCCGGTGCAGCCCCCTCCCGGAGCTCAGGACGTGCGACAGCAGCGTCACGTCGTGCGACCTCGAGACGCTGTACCGCACGTCGGCCGATCGCGACTCCGGCGCCGGCCCGCTGAAGCTCCGGGGCACGTTCGCGTACATGGCGCTCACGAACGGGCAGGTCGCGATCGTCGACATCGACGACCTCGACGCGGCCTGCCGCGGACCCGAGCGCCAGAGCGTCCGCGCGGGCTGCGACGCAGACGCTTCGCCGAGCAGCCCGCTGCTCGAGACGAGCGGCGAGGCGTCCTGCAACGTCGTCCTCCCGCACGCTGTCCGCTCGGAGACCTACATCGTGGCGAGCGACGGCTCCGGCCAGCTCGAGCCCGGCGTGCAGGGCCTGCCGATCCTCTACGATCGCAGCGGCGCTGTCGTGCCGCTCTCCGGCGAGAGCCCGAAGATGCGCGCCACGTTCCCGTCCGACGGGGCCGCGACTGACCTCGCGCTCGCGGTGGGCGTGCGGCGCGAGGCGATCGCGTCGAGCGACAGCCCTGAAAGCGAGCTCGACGAGCGGGGGCTCGTGATGAGGTCCGGCGGGCCGCAGCACGCGCTGACGATGAACCTCGAGGACCCGCGGGTGCACATCGCCAACGAGACGTGGGCCGTGACGTACGAGGGGGTGTTCACGTCGATCACCCGGGCCTCCGTCGCCTTCGACGAGAACCTCCACCTGAGGGGCGCCGACGCCCGCTTTTGCCGCCGCGGCGTGCAGAGCCTGACCAGCGTGAAGGCGCAGCTGAAGGCCGCGGGCGTCCCGGAGGGCGAGGCCGAGACCCGCGCCGAGCAGCTCGCCGACTTCGCGCAGATCACGTCCGAGCTCCCGGACGAAGATGCCACCTACTGGAAGAGCGTCGACTCGGCCGTCTGCTCGTTCGACACCTGCAACGCGAAGTACGGCAGCGTCATCACGTCGCGCCCGGCGCTCCGCATCGTCGAGGCCTACGAGGACCACCTCGAGCTCGATCGGACGGACGAGGTCGGGTTCGCGGCGTGCTGCTTCGCCGGCTCGGTGCAGCTCGACATCCGCGCCGGGGCCCAGTGGGTCGTCCGGAGCAACGGCGCCGGCTTCCTGCACCACGTGATCGCCGATCCTGCGGGCGGCTACTGCCGCAACTCGTGCGACACGCGCCTCTCGCGGTTCAACGGGCGCGTCGTCCATACGCCGCGCGACGGGCGCGTCGCCGACGGTGACGTGGGTGCGTTCCTCAACCCGATGTTCCGGTTCGCGGTCACGGGCGGCGTGCCCGAGCAGGACATGCAGTTCCGCTTCACCACCCAGGGGGCGTTCACGCCGCTCGCCCTGGACCTCGCGGACATCAGCGACACATCGGAGCTCCAGCCGCAGTCCATCCAGCTCGTTCCGGCCACGGGCCAGCTCGCCGTCACCGACGGCTCGGTCCAGGGCCTGTTCCTGCTGAGCTCACGCGACGTCGCCGTGACGCGCCGGTACCGCTGAGCCGCCTGCCGGCCCCGCGGCATTGCGGCTCCGGCGCCGATATTTCCACGAAAACAGCGGAACAAACGCGCGAATCACGCGTAGACCTCACCGGCGGTCGAGACTAAGACGCCGGCGATGCAGCCGTCCGAGCAGCCTGCGGCCAGGAAGAAGCTGACCCCGGTGATGCGCCAGTATGAGGATGCGAAGGCGCTCCACCCCGACGCCATCCTCTTCTTCCGGATGGGCGACTTCTACGAGATGTTCAACGACGACGCGGTCCTCGTGTCGCGCGCGCTGAACCTGACGCTCACGAGCCGCAACAAGGGCGAGCCCGACGAATCCCCGATGGCCGGCGTCCCGCACCACGCGGCGCACGGGTACATCGCGCGGCTGCTCGCGCTCGGTCACAAGGTGGCGATCTGCGAGCAGTGCGGGGATCCGTCGAAGATCAAGGGGCTCGTGCCGCGGCAGGTCGTGCGCGTCGTCACGCCGGGGCTCGTCACCGAGACCGATCAGCTCGACGCGCGCGCCAACCACTACCTGGCGGCGGTCGACGGCGGCGGCGTGCCGCGCGGCGACGCCCTCGGAGTGGGGGGCCCCTACGGCCTCTCGCTGCTGGATCTCTCCACCGGCGAGCTCTCGGCCACCTCGGTCCCGGACGCCGCGACGCTGCTCGCGGAGCTCGCCCGGGCGGATCCGCGCGAGGCGCTCATCGCCCGGGACCTCCCGGACGTCCGCGCGGCAGCCGCCTCGCTCGCCTGCCGCGCGGCGCTGCGCGACGACGAGGAGCTCGACAGCGCGCAGGTCGCGTCGATCCTCGATGACGCCGCGATCGAGCCGATCTCGGCGGCGGCGCTGGCCGAGCACCCGCTCCCGGCGGTGCGCGCCGCGGCGCGGGCGCTGCGCTTCGCGCGCCGCTGCAGCCCCGGCGCGCGCATCCCGGTGCGCCGCATCGCCCCGCACGACACCTCGGGCACGCTGCGCATCGACGAGACGGCCCAGGCGCACCTGGAGCTCGTGCGCGCTGCGGACGGCGGCCGCCGCGGCACCCTGCTCGACGTCATCGACTGCACGGTCACGCCGGGCGGCGCCCGGCTCCTGCGCCGCCGCCTGCTCTCGCCGCTCGCGGACCTGGCCGGCATCCGCCGGCGCCTCGACGAGGTGGAGCTCTTCGTCTCGCACCCGCGCGCCCGCGGCGAGCTGCGGGAAGCGCTCGGCGGCGTCGGCGACCTCGAGCGCCTCAGCGTCCGCGCGCTCCTTGGTGAGGCCACGCCGCGCGATCTCGGCCTCCTGCGCGACGGCCTCACGGCGGCCCCGGCGGCGATCGCCGCGGTCCGGTCGATCCCCGACCTCGGCAAGGCGGCGGCGCGGAGCGACGACGGCGCCGCTGCGCGGGGCAAGGAGGGCGCTGCGACCGGATCGAGCTCCGAGCCGCTCCTCGCCGAGGCGGCGGCGCTGGATGTCGTCGCCGACGTGTGCGCCGAGCTCACCGCCGCGCTGATCGAGCGGCCGCCCCCGAACACGCGCGAGGGCGGCATCTTCCGCGAGGGCTACGACAAGGAGCTCGACGACGCGCGCGGCGTCGAGAAGAACGCGACGGAGCTCATCCTCGCGCTCGAGGCGAAGCTGCGCACGCAGACGGGCGCGCCCTCGCTCCGGGTCAAGTACACGCGCGTCTTCGGCTGGTACATCGAGGTGACGCGCGCGCACCTCGCCAAGGTCCCGGCGACCTTCCGCCGCAAGCAGACCGTCGCGACCGGCGAGCGCTACACGAGCGACGAGCTCGACGAGCTCGCCGACAAGATCGAGCACGCCGGGGCGCGCGCGCTGGAGCGGGAGACAGCGCTCTTCGACCGGCTGCGGGCCCTCGTCGCGAAGAGCGAGGGCCGCCTCCGCGCGCTCGCGCGCAAGCTCGCGGCGTGGGACGTCGCCGCCGCCCTCGCCGACGTCGCCCACCGCAACGACTACGTGAGGCCGCACGTCACGGCGGGCGAGGCGCTCGCGATCCGCGACGGTCGCCACCCGGTGGTCGAGCGTTACGCGGCCGCGGGGCACTTCGTGCCGAACGACACGCGACTCGATCTCTCGGGCGAGCGGCTCTGGCTGATCACGGGCCCCAACATGGCGGGCAAATCGACGCTCATGCGCCAGGTGGCGCTGATCGTGGTCCTCGCGCAGATGGGCAGCTACGTCCCGGCGCGCGAGGCGGAGATCGGCCTCGTCGACCGGATCCTCTCGCGGGTGGGCGCGAGCGACAACGTCGCGCGCGGCGAGAGCACGTTCATGGTGGAGATGCGGGAGACCGCCGAGATCCTCCGCGACGCGACGCGGAGATCGCTGGTGATCCTCGACGAGATCGGCCGCGGCACGAGCACGTACGACGGCCTCGCGATCGCGTGGGCCGTGGCGGAGCACCTGTTCGACGCGATCGGCTGCCGCGCCCTGTTCGCGACGCACTACCACGAGCTGACGGAGCTCTCGACGCGCGCGCCGGGCATCGCGAACTACTCCGTCGCCGCGCGCGAGCACGGCGACGACGTGATCTTCCTCCACAAGCTCGAGGCGGGCCCCGCGAGCCGCAGCTACGGCGTGGCGGTCGCGCGGCTCGCGGGGGTCCCCGAGGGGGTGCTCGCGCGCGCCCGCGCGATCCTCGCGACGCTGGAGTCGGGCGCCGCGCTGCCGGGCGGCAAGCATGCCTCCCTCCGCGGCCGCACGCGCGGCGGCGCCGCGCAGCTCGACCTGTTCGCCCCCGCGCAGGCCGCGGTGCCGCCGGAGCAGTCGGCCGTCATCGAGACCCTGCGCGCCGTGGACGTCGATCGGCTCGCGCCGCTCGACGCGCTGCGGCTCGTGGCCAAGCTGAAGGGGCTCCTCGGCGGCGGCGGCTGACCGCGGCGGCTCAGTCCGGCGGCGCGATCTCGCGGAGCTCGGTGCCGCCCGCGTACCCGTAGCTCACGAACGAGTCGAACCCCGTCACGAGCAGCCCCACGGGCGCGGAGGCCGTGAGCCAGTGCACGCCGTCGCGCTGCATCCCGGGCAGCACGTTGTCCGGCGCCTGCCGCGCCGGATCGATCGCCGCGAAGCTCAGCTGGCAGCGGTAGACGACGAATGACGGCGCGCCGCCCCCGCGCTGCTCCTCCGTGAGCCCGTCCGCAGGCGCGATCTCGCACTCGTCCGGCCCGAGCGTCGCGTCGTCGAGGCGCACGACGGCCGACCGCGGCGCGACCACCGAGATGAAGTCGAACGCGTACTTGTCCGGCGTCAGGAACACGTAGTCCGGCCGGAACTGCTCGATGGGCGGCAGGATGATCAGGCTCGGGTCTCCGCCTGGCAGCCCTTGCTTGACCCCCGTCGCGTTCTGGCTGGCCATGATCTGCGACACGATGACCGGCTCGGAGCTCTCGATCATGAAGTCGCCCCACGCCGTCACCTCGCGGAACGCGCCCAGCGCCGACAGCGTGATCCGATCGTCCGGCGGCGGCAGGGTCGTCGCGATCACGGCGCCCTTGCCGCTGGCCGCCACGATCCTGACGTACTCCGGCTCGGGCACGGCCTCGATCCGCGCGCCGGCCTCCTTGACGGTCCGCGACCGGCTCGGCGTGTGCGGCACCGCGAACCGCTTGCCGGCGGTCCGGGTCGGATCGAGCTGATCCTCCAGGTGGTCGGCGCAGCAGCGGCGATCCGCGAGCACCTCGAAGTGCGGCGCGTCCGAGGCCTCGCTTCCGGTGAAGACCGCGATCGGCTGATCGGCCTTCACGATCGATCCGGTGAAGTCCGCGTTGAACCCGCCGCTCTCCAGGTTGAGCACGTCGAACGCGCCGAGCTTGACCTCGATCGACCCGCCCTCTGGCGTCTCCGGGACGGGCCCGCCCCCGACGACCTTCGCCTTCGTCGTCACCTGCACGGTCGTCCCTTCGCGCGTCCCGACGATGGTCAGGAACGCCCGGAGGTCGATCGGGTTCTGCGGATCGAAGTTCGTGTCCGGATCGTCCGTGACAGCGATGGTCTGCGGCCACCCTGTGACGACGTACGCCGTCGCCATCGCGCCCGGGCTGTACGTCAGCGCCTCGCGCGGCTTCAGCAGCGAGGCGTCGTTGGAGAACACGTTGGCGTTCTCCAGCGGGTTGAACTGGTAGGCGACGATGGGGAACTTCGACGTGATCTTGTACGCGTGCCGCGTGAGCGCCGTGTGCGTGCCCGTGTTGTACTCGCCCTCCGGGCTGCCATCGACCTCGCGCGGCCCGAGCTTGAACACCTGGAGATAGAGCGGCGCGACGAGCCCGCTCGCGATCTCCACCGGGGCAGGCTCGTCGCCCGGCGCGCCGTCGTCCTGGAAGATGTGGATCTCGTTCGGCACGTCCGGCTGGGGGTTCGAGACCACCACCGCGAACTGCTGCGCCGCCGCGTTTCCTGTCGCGTCGATCCGCGCGTTGTCCAGATCGACCGCCCAGTACTCGCACCCCACGTTGCTCCGCTCGAGCTCCGCGACGGCGCAGAGCTGCTGGCAGCTCCCGCTCCGGCACGCCTCGCCGGCCTCCGTGTCGCAGGTGTCGATCACGCGGCCGAACCTGCCGTCCGCGTCGCAGACGACGACGTCCTGCCCGCGGCACGAGTGCGCGGCGGGCACGCAGGGCCGGCAGCCGAGCTCGAGCGACGCGCAGACGAGCCCTTGAGCGGCGCAGTCGTCGAGCGTCACCCAGGCCAGCCCTGCGCCGGTCTCCTCGCAGCGCGCGAGCTCCGCCCCGCAGCGCACGTCGCCGGCCGTGCAGAGCGGCGGCTCCTCCGGCCGAGCGCCCCACCGGGTGCCGCTGTCGAAGCAGCTCGGCGCGAGCCCGAGCCCCGCGGCGACGGCGACGAGGGCGGCGGCTGCAGCGTGCCGCGATCGGGCGCGGCGTCCTTGCTTGCGTGCGCGCGTCGGCCTGCGCGCTCGCGTCGGGTGGGGCGGGGCGCTCATCACAGGTGTGCGTTGAAGCTGTCGAGGGAGTAGGCCGCCATCCCTGCCGGCTTGAGCTGCCGGTAGACGAGCTTGCCGTAATCGAAGCCGTCGATCCGCGCCCCGTACACCCCGATCGTGAGCGGCCCCGGCGGCAGCGCGCCGTGCTCGAGCCCGAGCTGCCGGAGGTCCGGCACCTCGACGGCGTGCGACCCTGCCGGCACGGCTACGGTCCACCGGACGAGGCCGTTTCCGCTCGCGATGTCGTAGACGCTGAGGTCGACGGGCGCGCCCGCGCCGAACGAGGTCGCGAGGTGGGACCCATCCCAGGCGCTGTTCTGCGCGGGCGCCTCGAGCGTCGGCACCCCCACGAAGTCGCCGATGCGCACGGGCTCGCTCGTGCTGGTCGAGAGGACCCGCCCGACGACGGACAGCGGCGCGAGCCCGGCCTGGCCGGTCACCGCGCGCGCGGACGAGTGGTAGCTCGCGCCGAGCAGGTCGCGGGCGAGCGGCGGCACGCCGACGAACGTCAGCCCCCCGTCGAACGGGATCAGCGGGCTCTGTGCGCCGATCGGGAGCGTCGCGAACCCGTCGTTGCCGATCATCAGCGACACGTTCGCCTGGATCCGATCCGGCCCCTTCGGCCCCTTCGCCGGCGCCCTGACGTCCATCGAGAGGGCATGGTCGAGCGGCTGATTGATCCGCACGAACACCTCGCTCGTCCACTCGTTCGGGAGCACGGGGATCCCGCGGACCACGCCCATGGCGTACGCGGTGAACCGCGGCGGGGTCGTCGAGCGATCCTCGAGGCCCGCCAGCGCGTAGATCGTGCGGTTGCCGGGCGCGACGTACATCGTGAACCCGTGCCCGAGCTCGCCCGACGTCTCCGGCGTGATGGCCTGGAACTCGGACGGCAGCCTGAAGGTCGCGAGCGGATCGACGCCCGTCGTGAACACGTACGCCGCCTTTCGCTCGGTTTCGCGGCGCGGGCTCGGGATGTTGCCCCACCCGACGCTCCCGGGGTCCAGCGACGTGTCCCAGACGAGCTCACCCTCGATCGCCCCCGCGCTGCCGACCTTGCCGCCGACCGGCGGGGGTGGATCGCCGGACGCGCCGCACGCGGGGGTGAGCACCGGATCCAGGTAGACGGTCACCGTGTCGACCGGCACGTCGACGAACGAGATCGGGCTATGGCACGTCGCGGCCACGGTGACGGTGCGCGGCGAATCGAGCGACGCGTCCTCGATCACCGCGACGCCGGACGCGTCGACCTCGATCGGGGAGGTCGTGTCGGTGCCGACGACGACGCTCGCTCCCGGGATCGGATCACCCGTGAAGTTGTTGTAGACGAGCACCTTCAGCCGTCCGGCGAGCGGCGCGCCGCTGAGCCCGCCCTTGAAGCCGTTCTCGCTGTCCTCGTAGGTGTAGCCGTCCAGCACGAGGATCGTCTCGCCGCCGGTCGTCACCGAGATCGTCTTCGCGCCCGGCGTGCCCTGGGGCACCGTGCACAGGAGCCGCGTCGGCTCCTGGACGGCGAGCGACGTGCACGGCTTCTGATCGATCTTCGCGACCGTCCTCTCGTTCCAGCGCGTGCCCTGGCCGACGAGCTGGATGGTCGTCCCGCCGGAGATCGGCCCGCTCGACGGCGACGCATAGAGCGCGTCGTACACGTAGCCTCCCGGCAGCGTTCGCCGGGTCGACGTGTCGTCGCCGTTCTGCACGGCGAGCTCCACCGGGCCCGCCGCGCCCGGCGGCGCCGCCACCTGGACCCGGCTGGGATCGATCGGCACGATCGCGGATGGATCGACCTCGACGTCGCCGAACCAGACGCGGATCTGCGAGCTGAAGCCGTTGCCGTGGAGCAGGACGCGCTGGCCTCCGTTGAACGGCCCGTGCGTCGGATCCGCGCCGAGCAGCGCGTGCGGATCGCCGCCGGGCAGCCCTGCGCCGGCGGACGATGAGGTCGACGTGGTCTGCGGGTCCACGCCGAAATCGCCGCCATCGCCGTCGGTGTGCCGGCGGATGCCCTCCGGCGCCGAGGCGATGCAGGCGGAGACGATCGCGAGCCCTGCGCAGACCGAAGCAAAGCGTGCGGTAAGAAAGCCTCGTGATGCGGTTCGCACGAGGCGAGTGTACGCCTGCGCGGAGAGCCGCGCGAAGACACACGCAAACACACGGAAATTGTGCATGCCGAGGTGGCGGCTTCATCGCTTGACAAGCGATGTGCCTCGGGGTAGCAAACCGCCCCCTTCTTGCGGTCTCGTGACGAGGGGGACAGCGGAGGCTGAATCCTCGCCTTCGCTGCCGCAGAACCGAATCCACACGCTCTCCTGGCACCCACGGCATTCCGCGGCCCGGTGCCCCAGCAGCACGGACGCTCCTGTCCGCGCCTGGGGTTGGTCGCGGGAGGGGGAGCGGCGGACCAACCGAAAGGACACTGCCGTGACTGATACCAGCTTCTCCGCATCCGTCCCCGCGGCCGACACCATGCAGGCCGCCGCCCCCCAGCCGGGGGATTTCCCGCTTCCGCTCCGCTCGCTGCTCGACGCGGGCGTGCACTTCGGCCACCAGACGAAGCGCTGGAACCCGAAGATGCGGCCGTTCATCTACGGCGCGCGCAACGGCATCCACATCATCGATCTCGACCAGACGACGCGGCTCTTCAAGCGCGCGTACGACTTCCTGACCGACGCCGTCGGCCGCGGCGGCCACGTGCTGTTCGTCGGCACGAAGCGCCAGGCGCAGGACATCGTGCAGGAGGAGGCCCGCCGGTCGGGCATGTACTTCGTCACGAACCGCTGGCTCGGCGGCACGCTGACGAACTTCCGGACGATCAAGCAGGGCCTCGATCGCCTGCGCACCCTCGAGCGCATGAAGGAGGACGGCACCTACGAGCAGCTGCTCAAGAAGGAGGTCGTCCGCCTCGAGAAGGAGCGCGAGCGGCTCGAGAAGTACCTGGGCGGCCTCAAGGGGATGGGCGGCCTCCCGGCGGCGATCTTCGTGATCGATCCGCACCAGGAGTCCATCGCGATCAGCGAGGCGCGCAAGCTGAACGTCCCGGTCGTGGCCATCACGGACACGAACTGCGACCCGGATCTCGTCGACTTCGTGATCCCTGGCAACGACGACGCCATCCGCTCGATCCGGCTGATCACGGCCCGTGTCGCGGACGCGTGCGTCGAGGGCGCGCAGCGCCGCAAGGATCACGGCGAGGGCGGGCAGCAGGCGGCGGGCGGCGGTCGCGGCCAGCGCGACGAGATCAACGTCTACCAGGGCGGCCGCGGCGGCCGCGGCGGCGGTCCGCGCCAGCAGCAGGCGTCGTAGCGCGGCGCGAGCCGCGACGGAGCGGCCCAGCGCTCGGGCGGCGCGGTGACGACGACGTCGCTGCTCGCCTGGGCGGTGTGGCAGCCGCGAGAGAGCAGAGAGGGCGCAGGGACAGAAATGAAAATTTCACGCCTCTGCGCCTTCTGTGCCTCTGCGGTTCGACCCGCCCTCGCTCGGGCCGTTCGTGCAACAGCAGTCGGACGTGTGTGAACGGGGGCCGCTCGGCGCGGCCTCTTCCTATCTAGGTTTCAGGTTGAAGGAGAAAGAGCCATGGCCGGCATCAATGCGCAGGCGATCAAGGAGCTTCGTGAGCGTACCCAGGCGGGGATGAGCGACTGCAAGAGCGCCCTCACGGAGGCCGAGGGCGACATGGAGAAGGCGGTCGAGATCATCCTGAAGAAGGGTCTCGCGAAGAGCGCCAAGCGGGCCGGCGCGTCCGCCACCGAGGGCGAGGTCCGCGCGGTGGTCGCGGCCGATCGGCGCAGCGCGACGATGGTCGAGGTCAACATCCAGACCGACTTCGCCGCTCGCAACGACGCGTTCCGTCAGTTCGTCGGCGACGTGCTCGCGGCCCTCGAGAAGGCGCCCGACGGCGCGGACGCGGGTCAGCTCTCGATCGGCGGAAAGTCGATCGCCGACACGGCCACCGAGCTGACCGCGCGCATCGGCGAGAAGATCGCGGTGCGCCGCTGGGATCGCGTGTCGATCCCGGCGGGCAAGCACGGCGTCGCGCACGAGTACGTGCACCTCGGCGGCAAGATCGGCGTGCTCGTGGCGGTCGAGGCGTCGAGCCAGGCGGTGGCGGAGCACCCTGCGGTGCAGAAGTTCGTCGAGGAGACGGCGATGCAGGCCGCCGCGATGAGCCCGCTCGTCCTCCGTCGCGATGAGGTCACGGCGGAGCTGAAGGCCAAGCAGCAGGAGATCTTCGAGGCGCAGCTGCGCGAGGATCCGAAGCCGAAGCCCGAGGCGGCGTGGCCGAAGATCATCGAGGGCAAGTTCAACAAGTGGTACTCGGAGGTCGCGCTGCTCGAGCAGGAGTCGGTGGAGGCCGCGTCGCGCGGCGAGAGCGGCCAGACGATCGAGAAGCTCCTCCAGGCGGCGTCGAAGGCGGCCGGCGGCGAGCTCAAGCTCACGCGCTTCGTGCGGTACGAGCGCGGCGAGGGCATCGCCAAGAAAGAGGACGACTTCGCCGCCGAGGTGGCGAAGATGGCCGCGAGCTGACGCGGTCCGATGCGGGGGCGCCTCGCCGCCGTCTCGATCGACCTCGACGAGGTCCCGAACTACTTCGCCATCCACGGGCTCGCCGTCCCGGATCGCTCCGGGGCGGCGGCCGCGCTGAGCGCCGTGTACGACACGGCGCTGCCGCGCATCGCTGACTTCGCTGCCTCCCACGGCATCCCCGTCACGCTGTTCGCGATCGGCCGCGACCTCGCGCGCCCCGAGAGCGCGGCGGCCTTGCGCGCGCTGAGCGACGCCGGCCACGCGGTCGAGAACCACTCGTACGGGCACCGCTACGACCTCTCGCGGCTCCCGCGCGCCGCGATCGCGCGGGAGGTCCTGCTGGGCGCCGAGGCGATCGCGGAGGCGGTCGGCCGGCGTCCGACGGGCTTCCGCGCGCCGGGGTACACGGTGAGCGACGCGCTGTTCGACGCGCTCGACGCGGTCGGTGTCGCGTTCGACTCCTCGGTGTTCCCGTGCCCGCCGTACTACGCCGCGAAGGCGCTCGCGATGGGCGTGCAGCGGGTGAAGGGCAGGGGGTCGCTGGCGATCCTGGACACCCCGCGCGTGCTCGCGGCGCCCCGCCGGCCGTACCGGCCGGGGCGGCCGTGGTACCGCCGTGGCGGTCGACGCTTCATTGAGCTGCCGATCCAGGTGACACCGGGGCTCCGGCTGCCGGTCATCGGCGGCAGCGTGGCGCTCGCGGGCGCGGCGGGCGCGCGGCTCCTGGCGCGCGCCTGCGCCGGGGAGGTGCTCGTCAACCTGGAGCTGCACGGGATGGACTTCCTCGACCGGAGCGACGGTCTCGAGGCGCTCGCGCCGTACCAGCCGGAGCTCCGGATCGCGCTGGGCAGGCGGCTCGAGGCGCTGGGAGCGTTCATGGAGGAGGTCTCGCGCGGGGGAGCGAGCTTCGTGCGGCTGGACGAGGCGAGCAGGGAGCGAGGGCTCGTGGACTGACCGAGGGCCTGGCCCGACAACTCGGACCCAGGAGGTAGCCCCGGCTCAGCGCGATACGGCCCCACCTCGGGCGCCCTAGCCCGCGATGAGCCGCCTCGTGACGACCATCCCGAGGACGCCGGCGAGCAAGCAAGCGACCAGCGTGATCGCGATGTTGGCGAGCCCCGCCGCCCACGACCTGTACTCGATGAGCCGGATCGTCTCGTTGTTGAAGCTCGAGTACGTGGTGAAGCCGCCCATCACGCCGGTGCTCAGGCTGAGGCGGAGCGTCGGCGACAGGAGCTCCGTCGTCGTGGCGACCTCTCCGATGACGCCGAGCAAGAACGACCCGATCACGTTGACGGCGAGCGTCCCATACGGAAACTCGGCGCCGAAGCGCTGCTGGCACCACGTCGAGAGCCCGTAGCGGGCGAGGGTCCCCGCCGCACCACCGAGACCGATCCAGAACCACCGCTCCATTCGTTTCACCTTCTCGCTCGAGTCGCGGTCACCGTGTTCGGCGGCCGTGCCCTTGCGTTCGCGCCGCCGCTGGCCCAACGCTCGCGCGGGCGAAGCGCCGCTTCAACACGACCGGGCCGTGCCGCCCCGATCTGCACTACATGATCCCGGCCGAGAGCCGCCTGCCCGAGGCCCCGAGGCTCGTCGAGCAGATGGGCTACTTCGTCGTCCACGCCCCGAGGCAGACGGGCAAGACGACCGCCCTGCGCGCCGTCGCCGAGCGGCTCACGGCCTCGGGTCGGCACGCCGCCGTCCTCTTCTCCTGCGAGGAGGGCAGCGCCGCCGGCGACGACTACGGCTCCGCCCAGCGCGCCGTCCTGCGCGAGCTCACGCGCGCGGCGCAGATCGCGCTGCCGCCCGAGCTCCAGCCGCCGCCGTTCTCTCTCGAGGGCGATGAGGGCCTCCTCTCGGCGGCCCTCACCGCCTGGGCGCGCGCCTGCCCGCGTCCGCTCGCCCTCATCTTCGACGAGATCGACGCCCTGCGTGGCCAGGGCCTGCTCAGCGTCCTGCGCCAGCTCCGCGCCGGCTTCCCCAGCCGCCCCGAGCACTTCCCCGCATCGATCATCCGCTGCGGGCTGCGCGACGTGCGCGACGACAAGGCTGCGAGCGGGGGCGATCCCGAGCGCCTCGGCACCGCGAGCCCGTTCAACATCAAGCTCGAGTCGCTGCGGCTCGGCGACTTCTCGGAGGAAGAGCTCCGCGCGCTCTATGCTCAGCACACCGAGGACACCGGCCAGGTCTTCCTCGACGCGGCGCTCTCCCGGGCCTTCGACCTCACCGTCGGACAGCTGTGGCTCGTCAACGCCCTCGGCCGCGAGATCGTCGAGAAGCTCGCCATCCCGCCGGGCGAGCCCATCACCTCGGCGCATGTCGAGAAGGCCAAGGAGCACCTCATCCTCGCGCGCGCCACCCACCTCGACTCGCTGGTCAGCAAGCTCGCCGAGCCCCGCGTCCGCCGCGTGATCGAGCCCATGCTCGCGGGGACGTACGAGGGCGGCGGCGACACGTATGACGACGACGTCTCCTACGCCCGCGATCTCGGGCTCATCGCCCAGGGCAAGCCGCTGCGCGTCGCGAACCCCATCTACCGCGAGGTGATCGCCCGCGTCCTTTCCGCCTCGGCCGAGGAGCGGATCGACGCCCCGCCCGAGCGCTTCCGCCTGCCCGACGGCCGCCTCGCGTTCCGGCGCTTGCTCCGCGCGTTCGCCGCGTTCTGGCACGAGCACGGCGAGGTGCTCGCCTCCGGGATGCCGTACCCCGAGGTCGCCCCGCAGCTCGTCCTGATGGCCTTCCTCCAGCGCGCGGTCAACGGCGGCGGATCCATCGATCGCGAGTACGGCGTCGGCCGCGGGCGCATCGATCTGCTCGTCCGCTTTCCCTACCAGAAGCCCGGCGGCGCCCGGGCCGTCCAGCGGCGCGCGGTCGAGCTCAAGGTGTGGCGCAAGGGCCAGAAGGACCCGCTCCGCGAAGGCCTCGCCCAGCTCGACAGCTACCTCGCGCGCCTGCGCCAGAGGCGCGCGACGCTCGTGATCTTCGACGCCCGCGGCCGGCTCGCCCGGACCGCGCCCCGGTTCAGCGACGTCACGACGCCGCGCGGCCGCCACGTCGCGCTGCTCCGCCTGTAGCGCGCCACCCGGGTCCCGGTTTCGGCCGGGCGCCGTGGCGCTCGACCCGGCTGCTACTCCGCCGCCTTCCTGAACTCGATCACCCGCCCGCCCGTGCCGTCCGCGAGCGCGGGCCGGTTCACCCGCGACACCTCGTCCGTCGCCACCCCCGACGCCGCGATGAACTGGCGCGCCTGCTCGTTGTCGCCGTGCGCCAGCTCGTCCGGCGTCCCCGACGCGACGACGCGCCCCTGGATCACGAGGAACGCCTGGTGCGCGATGCGGAACGTGCTCGCCATGTCGTGCGAGATCACCACGCTCGTCACCTTGAAGCGCGCCCGCGTCTCCTCGATCAGGTCGTCGACCATCCGGCTCGTCAGCGGATCGAGCCCGCTGGTCGGCTCGTCGTAGATGAGGATCTCGGGCTCCAGCATCAGCGCGCGCGCCAGGCCCACGCGCTTGCGCTGCCCGCCGGACAGCTCCGACGGCATCCGGTCCTCCTTGTTCTCGAGGCCGAGCGAGTTCAGCATGCCCACGACCTTGTCGCGGATGTCCCGCTTCGACATGTGCTTCCGGTGCTCGCGCAGCGGGAACGCCACGTTGTCGAAGATCGTCAGCGAGTCGAGCAGCGCCGCGTACTGGAACACCATGCCGAACCGCTGGCGCATCCGGTTCATCTCGAAATCGTCGAGCGCGCCCATGTCCACGCCGTCGACCCAGATGTGGCCGGTGGTCGGCCGCTCCAGCCCGATGAGCAGCCGGAGCAGCGTCGTCTTGCCGGCGCCCGACCCGCCGATGATCACCGCCGTCTCGGTCCGCCGGAGGTGCATCGTGATGCCGTGCAGCACCTTCGTCGCCCCGAACGATTTCTTGATGTCGTCGACGAAGAGGTGATCCTCCGGCTGCCACCCCGGCGGCATGTTGCCCACCTGCTGCGCCTCCGGGGGGGCCCCTCGCGGGGGGGGCTGGCTGGGCGGCCTTCTCGACATCCGCACAGTACGGTACCACGGAGGAGGCCCCGCAGGACGCCGATCGCCTTGCATCACCGTAAGGGCGAGCACGTGCTTGACGCGGCAGGGCGCGGGACGGAAACGTTGCTCATGACCGACGACCTACTCAAGGCAGCCCTCGAGACGGCAGAGGCGAAGACCGACAAAGACGGCTGGGCCGAGCTCCCTGAAGGGCGCGTGCTCACGATCTACGCCGCGCACGACGGCGTGTCGCTCCCGGTGACCAAGATCGAGGCCGTGTCGAGCGCGGGCGGGCTCCTCAAGGCGCGCAGCACCAAGGGCGAGACGTTCGTGCTCGCGCTGAAGGACGTGTTCGCCATCGCCCTCGACGGCGGCGGCAAGGGAGCCCAGGCCAGGAAAGCCGGCTTCCTCGGCTGAACGCGACGACCTTCCATGGCCCGATCGTCGAGAGCGGGAGGAGGTCCTGCGGCGCGGTCCGCCCAGCGGGCCGTCGACCTCGCGCTCGCCGAGCTGCAGCGCCGGTTCGGCCTGGGCCGCAGCCTCGCCGCACCAGGCTGGGTGCGCGAGCGGGTCCTCGCCGTGCTCAGCGCCGTGGCCGCGCGCCACGGCGTGTCGCCGCTCGCGGCCGCCGAGCGGCTGCGGGACGACAGGGAGGCCATCGAGGAGATCGTCAGCGCGCTCCGCGTCGGCGAGACGCGCTTCTACCGCGACCCGATCATCTGGGAGGCGATCGCCGCCTCGGTGCTGCCCAGGCTCCCGCCCGACCTGCCCATCGCCGGCCTCTCGGCCGGGTGCAGCACCGGCGAGGAGGCGTATACCCTGGCGATGGTGCTCGCGAGCGCGGGCCGCCGCTTCAGCGTGCTCGGGGTCGACCGCGCCGCTCCCGCGATCGAGGCGGCGCGCGAGGCCGTCTACTCCGCCGAGGCCGTCGACCAGCTCCCCCCGTCCTTCGTTCAGCGTTACTGTGAAGAGAAGGGCGGCGCGCTGCACGTCGGCCAGCAGCTCCGCGACGTCGTGTCCTTCGAGGTCTGCGATCTGGTGCACGCCGTGCCGAGCGGGGGGTTCCAGATCATCTTCTTCAAGAACGTGCTCCTGTATCTCGCAGAGCCCGCTGGCGACGCGGTCGCGCGGCGCCTCGCGGCCGAGCTCGGCCCGGGCGGGCTCCTGTTCTCCGCCGCGAGCGAGGCGCCGCGCCTCTGCGGCGCCGGCCTGACGCCGGTCAAGGTGAACGCGCACGTCACCGCCTTCCGCGCCCCTGGCGCCTGAGAAAGCAGAACGACACCGCATGAGCGTCGACCTCTCCCCCACGTCCAGGCCCAGCGGGCTCGTCGAGCTCCGCGCCGCCTATGCGCGCGAGCGCGCCGAGCTCGATCGCACGGCGCCGAGCGGCCCCACGCCGGCCGCGGATCCGGCCGCCGTCGGGGTCGCCCTGGGGCGGCGCCACGCGCGCCTGCTCGACGATCTCCTGGCGCGCCTCTTCCACCTGCTGCGCGAGTCCGGCGGGCCCAGCCGCAAGGAGTGGGACTCGGTCGCGATCGCCGGCGTCGGCGGCTACGGCCGCGGCGCGGTCGCGCTGCGGAGCGACCTCGATCTGCGCATCCTCGCCCACAACGCCCAGCGCGCCAGCGCCATCGCGGACGCGCTGCTCTACCCGCTCTGGGACATGGGGGTCGCCGTGGGGCACCAGGTCGTCACCATCGACGACCTCATCGACGGCGCGCGCGAGGACCTGCCCACGGCGACGAGCCTGCTCGACTGGCGGCACGTCGTCGGCGACGCGTCGCTGTCGGAGTCGCTCTGGCAGCGCGCCTCGTCGGGCATCTTCGCGCACTCGGAGCTGCCCCGCTTCATCGAGCGGCTCGGGAAGGAGATCTCGCAGCGGCACGAGCGCTTCGGCGGATCGGTCTACCTCCTGGAGCCGGACGTGAAGAACGGCGCGGGCGGGCTGCGCGATCTCGACGTCGCCCGCTGGGCCGCGAAGGCGCGCTACGGCGTCGGCGAGTTCGACGCGCTCGTCCGCTTCGGCGCGCTCGTCGCCCGCGAGGCGGAGGAGATCCGGGGCGCCGCGGAGATGCTCTGGCGCATCCGCAACCTGCTCCACGCCCACTCCGGGCGGAGGACCGACCGGCTGACGTTCGACGAGCAGGAGCTCTGCGCGGGGGCGCTCGGCTACAGCAAGGGCGCCGGTCCGGCCGACGCCGGCCGGAAGGGCGCGCCCCCCCCCGGCGAGGCCGCGGTGTCGCCGGAGGCGATCGAGCGGATGATGAGCGACTACTACCGGAGCGCCCGGACCATCTCGCGCTCCCTCGACATGATCGTCTCGCGCGCCACGCCGACGCTGACGCGGCGCCGCCGCCGCGACGAGGACCTCGGCGCCGGGGTCCGCCTCTTCGACGGCTGCATCACGATGAGCGATCCGGATCTGCTGAGGACCGATCCGGCGATCGCGCTGCGGCTCGTCTCCGAGGCCGTCGAGCGCGGCGTGCCGCTCTTGCCCTACGCGCGCGGCGCGATCGTCCGCGCCGCCGGCGATCCGGCGTTCTGCGCGGCGCTACGCGAGAGCCCCGAGGCCGCCGAGCGGTTCCGGACCCTCGTCGCCACGTGCAAGGAGACGGAGCTGCAGAGCGGCTCGGTCGTCCGCGAGCTGCACGACCTCGGCCTCTTGCTCGCGATGATCCCGGAGTTTTTGCCGGTGGTCGGGCGCGTCCATCACGACGTCTACCACGTGTACACGGTCGACGTTCACTCGGTCGCCGCGGTCGATCGGCTGGCGGCGCTCGTGCGGGGCGAGCTCGCGGGCGAGTTCGGGCTCGCGTGCCGGCTCGCCGCCGAGGCGACGCGGCCGACGATGCTGTTCTTCGCCACGCTCCTGCACGACGTGGGCAAGGCGATCGGGGGCACCGATCACAGCGGGCGCGGCGCCGAGATGGCCAGGAAGATCCTGGCGCGGCTCGGCTTCCCTCAGGAGGACATCGACGAGGCGTGCCACCTCGTGCTGAAGCACCTCGTGATGTACCTCATCGCGACCCGGCGCGATCTCGATGATCCCGCGACGATCTCGGAGTTCTGCCAGGAGGTGCACGGCCGCGAGGGGCTGCGCGATCTCTACCTGCTCACGGTCGCCGACATCTCGACCACGAGCCCCACGTCGATGACGTCGTGGAAGGCGCGCATGCTCGACGAGCTGTACCTCTCCGCGGACAGGGCCCTGCGCGGCGCGCGCGAGGACGCGGGGTCGTTCGACATCGACGACCAGCGCATGGCCCGCGCGATCAGCGGCACGGTCGGCGCCCTCGAGGACCTCCCGGCCGCGAGCGAGGCCGAGCGGCGCGCGCAGCGGGACTTCCTGGCCCGCTACCTCGCGTCGATGCCCGAGCGCTACCTGCTCGCGAACAGCCCGGCCGCGATCGCCGCGCACTCGGAGCTCGCCCGGCAGCAGCAGTCCGGCGCCAACACCGTCTCGGTCGCGCTCGTCCCGTCGCGCCACCCGGAGGCCGCGGAGGTCTGCGTGGTGGCGCCGGATCGCCCCGGCTTGCTCGCCGCGATCACGGCCGCGCTCGCGGCCTCGCGCCTCGAGGTCCACGCGGCGCAGATCCACTCGCGCGCGTGCGACGACGAGGGGATGGACGACGGCGGCGTGATCCGCGCGAGGGCAGGCTCGTCCCCGCCGGCGGGCGTGCGCCTGCAGGCCGTCGACCTGTTCTGGGTGCGCGACCGCGGCGAAGGGGTAGGGGGGGTGGCGCGCGCCATCCCGAAGCTCGTGACCGACATCCAGGCGGTGCTCACGGGGCAGCTCTCCGGCGCCGAGCTCGCCAAGAAGCGCCGGGGCGGCGCGCTGCGCGAGCGCCCGACGCCGAAGGTCCGGACGCAGATATCCATCGACGATCGCGCCTCGCACCACACGGTGATCGAGGTCCTCACGCGCGATCGCCCCGGCCTCCTGTTCGCGATCTCGGACGCGCTCTACCAGCTCGGCCTCTCGATCTCGGTCGCCAAGATCAACACGGAGGGGACGCGCGTGGCCGACGTGTTCTACGTGAGCGACGCGGACGGGACGAAGATCCCGAACGGCAAGCGGACGCAAGAGGTGGAGGAGCGGCTGCACGCGGTCCTCCAGGGCCTGGACGGCGAAGGGAGTGTCGGATGAACGAGAGGTGGTTTACGCGCGCTGTGTGGACGACGACGGCGAGGCCCGCCGCGCAGCGGGTCCTTTCGGCTATGGCGCTTGCCGCGTGCGTCGCGGCGTGCGCCCTTTCGTGTGGTGGAGCGCAGGAGCCCCAGCGCGACCCGCTCCTGGCCGATCCGCCCGAAGGCAGCGACGCGGCGGCCTCGAAGGGCGCGTCGTCCACGGCGCTGGACCGGGGCATCGCGTACATCAAGAACGAGAAGTACGAGGAGGCGAAGCAGCACCTCCTCCAGGCGATCGAGCACGAGCCGGGCAGCGCCGAGGCGCACTACTACCTCGGCCTCGCGAACGAGAAGACGAACGATCGCGCCGGCGCCGAGGCGTCGTACAAGAAGGCGCTCGCGAGCGATCCCAAGCTCGAGGCCGCCGCGCTGAACCTGGCCGCGCTCTACCTGGACGAGCCGCCTCGGCCGGACGAGGCGATCGCGGTGCTCTCGAAGGCGATCGAGCAGGCGCCGGACCGGGCCGCGCTCCACCAGAACCTGGGCTACGCGTACGGGCTGAAGGGCGACGTCGCGAACGCGAGCAAGCACTACGAGGCGGCGCTCAAGGCGGAGGACACGGCCGCCACGCGCTTCGCCTACGGCGCGATGCTGTTCGAGGCGAAGGTGCTCGACCGGGCCGCGGCCGAGCTCAGGAAGGCGCTCGCTGCGACCGGCGACGACGTGGCGACGATCGCGACGATCGGGCGGATGCTCGGGCCGGCGAAGGCCTACGCCGACTGCGTGGCGGCGTTCGACCGCGCCATCAAGCTGAAGCCGGAGGCCGAGTTCCACGTGCGCCGCGGGACGTGCCGCCACGAGCTCGGCGATGAGCCGGGGGCGCGCGCCGACTACCAGGCGGCGATCAAGGTGGACCCCCGGTTCGCGGCCGCGCACTACTACCTCGGCCTGTCGTTCCTGGCCGAGCGCAAGCCGCAGAGCGCGATCGCCGCGCTCACCGAGGCCGGGAAGCACGGCGGCGACACCGAGATCGGCAAGCGCGCCCGCGCCAAGGTGAAGGAGCTCAGCGCCAGGGTGAAGTAGCGCCCGGCCGCGCGCCTTCGGGCGCGCGGGCGAGGGGCCGGCCGCGCCGGCTCACGCGCCGAGCAGCGCGATGATCCTGTCGAGCTCGTCGAGCGAGCCGTAGGTGATGCCGAGCTCGCCGTGGCCGCCCTCGTCGCGCACCTCGACCCGGGTCCCGAGCCGCCGCGCGAGCCGCGCCTCCAGGTCCTTGATCGCGGGCGACTTCCCGCCGCGCTTCTTCTCGCCCGGCTCCTCGCCGTCGGCGGCCCGGAGCTCCTTCTCCTTCGCCGCCTTGATCAGCGCCTCGACCTTGCGGACGGGGAGCTTGCCGTGGACGGTCCGCTCCGCGACGTCGGCCATCACCTTGTCGCTGGGCGCGCCGAGCAGCGCGCGCGCGTGGCCCTCGCTCAGCTCGCGCGAGATGACCATGGTGCGGATCCGCGGCGGCAGCCGGAGCAGCCGGAGCGAGTTGACGATCGTCGTGCGGTCCTTGCCGACGCGCTCGGCGAGGGTCTGGTGCGTGTAGCTGTGCTCGCGCAGCAGCCGGTCGAACGCCTCGGCGATCTCGATCGGGTTGAGGTCGGCTCGCTGCACGTTCTCGACGAGCGCGAGCTCAAACGCCTCCTTGGGGGAGACGTCCTTGACGACGACGAGCACCTCCCTGAGCCCCGCGCGCTGCGCGGCGCGCCACCGCCGCTCGCCCGCGATGAGCTCGAAGGCGTCGTTCCCCGCCTGCGTCCTGCGCACGATGAGCGGCTCGATGAGCCCGTGCTCGCGGATGCTGCCGGTGAGCTCCTCCAGCTCGGTCTCGTCGAAGTGCTGCCGCGGCTGCCCCTTCTGCGGGACGATCTTCTCGATCGCACACACGAACACGCTGCGCCCCTCGGCCGCAGTCGCTGTCGCCGGCGGCGCCGCCGGGAGCAGGGCGTCGAGCCCCCGTCCGAGCGCGCGCCGCGCCCCTTTCTGATCGGCATTCATGATCTGGGTCGTGCGTCCCTCGCGCGCTCTCCGGGGTTCTGCGGGGGCGAAGGCTCGGCCGGCGGCTCCGCCTCGGCGGCGTCCCCGCGCGGCCGCTTCTTCGTGTCTGCCGCGGCGGCGGGCGGGCCGTCCAGGATCTCGCGCGCGAGGCTCAGGTAGCCCTGCGCCCCCTTCGACTGCGCGTCGTAGAGCAGCGCCGGCTTGCCGTGCGACGGCGCCTCGCTGAGCTTCACGTTGCGCGGGATGATCGCGTCGAAGACGCGGAAGTGCGCCTTCACCTCGTCGGCCACCTGGTGGGTGAGCGAGTTGCGCCCGTCGTACATCGTGAGGACGACGCCCTCGACCGTGAGCTCCGGGTTGAAGGCGCTCCGCACCCGGTCGATGGTCGCCATCAGGTGCGTCAGCCCCTCGAGCGCGTAGTACTCGCACTGGAGCGGCACGAGCACCCGGTGCGCCGCGGTGAGCGCGTTCAGCGTGAGGAGCCCGAGCGACGGCGGGCAATCGAGCACGACGTAGTCGTAGCCCGCGAGCTGCGGGCGCAGGGCGTTGCGCAGCCGCACCGCGCGGTCGTCCGCGTCGACCAGCTCGAGCTCCGCCGCGACGAGGTCCTGGGTCGCGGGCACCACGCCGAGGAGCGGCACCTCGGTCGGGACGATCGCGTCCTTCAGCGCCGCCCGCCCGATCAGGACGTCGTAGAGGGACAGCTCGAAGCTCCCGCGCCGCACGCCGACGCCGCTCGAGGCGTTCCCCTGCGGATCGCAGTCGACGAGCAGCGTACGGCACTCTGCCGCGGCGAAGCTCGCGGCCAGGTTGACCGAGGTCGTGGTCTTGCCGACGCCCCCCTTCTGGTTGGCGACGGCGAAGATGACAGGCGAAGGCTTGGGGGCGGAGCCGGGCTTGCCGGGCGCGCCCCCCTCGTTGGGCGATGGCATCGTGCTGTGTCGCGTCCGACCAGGCTGCTTACACGACCCCCATCGGCACGTCGAGAGAAGCGGGCGCCTCGACACAAACGTTCGACCGAGCGTGCGGGTCTGTCCTGCGGTCGGCCCAGCGCGCGGACCCAGCGCGCTGGCGCCGCGGGCGTCCCGGGACGCCCTGGACGCTGGGCTGCGGCGCCCAGCACTCGCCCTGGACGCCGGGCCGGAGCGCCCTCGGGGGCGTGACCCGCGGGCGGCGTCTTCACCCGCTCGCCGCCATCCCACCGATCGCTTGCCGGATTGTTGGCCTGAACGGCAGGGATATCTACAGTGCCCACATGTCGCTTGATGTAGGCAAAGGTGGCCGAACGGCGAAGGCATGGGCGCGCGGTCGAGCCTCGAGGCGAGGCCGCAGCTTCGGCCTCGGCGGGGCGCTGCTCGCCTGCTGCGACCCGGGGCCCGTCGATCGGGTCCTTGCTCGCGCCTTCTGGGGCGACGGGCGCGGTCCTGCGCCGCTCGCTCCTGCGCAGGTCCTCGTGCTTTCGCCTTCGCTTCAACGCAGGTCGGCGATCGGCTCGCGCCGTCGTCCGCCCTCGACCTCGAGTCGCGGGCCGACGCCGATCGCCCCTTGAACACGGACGTGGTGCCCAGCTTCGCCGAGCAGACCGACGCACCGACGTCGCCTCGGCACATGTGAGGAGGACAGATGCCGCTTCCCAGGTCGTATCAGAGCTTCTCAGAGTTCGAGCGGGAGATTCTCCGCCCGAGCCGTGTCGGCTTCTCGCTCGAGGACATCGTCGAGGAGGAAGGGTCCTTCGACGCCGAGCTCGACTTCGACAAGGATCCCTTCGACGTCTCGGACGACGACTGAGCGCGGCGGCGCGGCGGCGTGACGCGCGGGATGGCTTCAACGTCCTCGCGGTCGCGCTCGGCGCCGCTGCCCCGTGACGTCGCGTCGCCAGCGTCGGCGCTGCGCGGCGCTGCACAACAGCTTGCACGATCCCTCCCGGGATCTGAGCCCCGGCGGCCGCCTCTCCGCCGGGGCTCCTTTTTTTTAAAGCAGCGTCCTGTCGCTCGTCTTGACCCCCCCAGCGACGCGTGGCACGAGTGCCGCCCTTCGAAAAAACCGCCATGCAAGTCAACGTCGAAAAGCTTTCTCCCGTGCTGATGGAGTTTCAGGTGGAGGTCCCCGCGGACCGGGTCCGGAGCGAGGTCGACAAGGCCTATACGGCGCTCCAGCGGACGGCCCGGGTCCGGGGCTACCGGCCTGGCAAGGCGCCGCGCCAGGTGCTCGCGCACCTCTACGGCGGCCGCATCCACGCCGATGTCGCCCAGCGGCTCGTCGACGCCACGCTGAACCAGGCGCTCGCCGACAAGCAGGTGCAGCCCCTGTCCCAGCCGGCGATCGCGCCCACCGAGCTCCGCCCTGACGACGCGTTCTCCTACAAGGCCCGCTTCGAGGTCCGCCCCGACATCGCCGAGGTGAAGTGGGAGGGCTTCGAGGTGAAGCGCCCCTCGACCACGCCGAGCGACGAGATGATCGACGCCGAGATCACCGCCCTCCGGCGCGAGCACTCGACGCTGCAGGCGCCCGAGCCGGAGCGCCCCGCGGCGAAGGGGGATGTCGCGACGATCGCGTTCACCCTCGAGGTCGGCGGCGCGCTGCGAGACACGAAGGAGCAGGAGATCGAGACCGAGCTCGGCAGCGGCCAGGTCTTCAAGGAGATCGAGGACGCGCTCGCCGGGATGACGCCCGGCCAGTCGAAGGACGTCCCGGTCACGTTCTCCGAGCAGCACTCCAACGCGGACCTGCGGGGCAAGCAGGCGACCTTCCACATCACGCTGAAGGATCTGCGGGAGCGCATCTTCCCCGAGGTGGACGATGAGTTCGCGAAGGACTGCGGCGACGAGAGCCTGTCCGCGCTCCGCGAGTCGCTCCGCAAGAAGCTCGAGAAGGAGCTGACGCAGCGGGCGAGCGACGCCGTCGCCGAGCAGCTCGTTGTGGAGCTCTGCAAGGCGAACCCGATCCCGGTCCCGCCGTCGCTCGTCGATCAGCAGGCGCAGCTCGCCGAGCGCGAGCTGCTCGCGACGGCGCGGAGGCAGGGGCAGCGCGTCGATCCGACGCCGGAGTTCCGCGCCCGCGTGCGGCTCGACGCCGAGATGAAGGTGCGCGCGGGCCTTGTCATGGCCGAGATCGCGAAGGCGAAGGCGGTCAGGATCACCGAGGCCGACCTCGAGAAGGGCTACGAGGAGCTCGCCGAGCAGACCGGCAAGAACGTGGCGAAGATCAAGGCGGAGTACCGCGAGCCCCAGAAGCGCGAGCTCTTCGCCGGGATGATCCTCGAGGACAAGATCCTCGACATCATCGAGGCTGCGGCGAAGGTCGCCGACGCGAGCTAGCTGCGCCCAGCAGCGGTCCGGCGCGGAATGGCCGGACTCCTGCCCCGCACGCCGGCGCCTCAGCTCTGCTGCGCCGGCGTGCGCCGTTTGTCCAGGTCGCGCCTCTCGCGCTCTCGAGCGACGTCGGGCGCGCGCGCGGGCCGGATCGAGCGGGCCGCGGCGCGCCGCGTGTTCCGTGCGCCGCGCGGCGAGCGGCCGATATTTCCGGTAACCTCGGGCGCGTTCGGTCTTGCGATCGGACGCAGTCTGGCCCAGGAGTAGAGCCCCTGCCGCGCGGCAGCGAACCCCCCGGAGCACCGGATGACCCGACGAGTCGAAACCCGCACCCAAGCCATCGAGTTTCTCGAACGCGAGAAGGCCTACATCCTCCCGACGGTCACCGAGGTGACCCACCGCGGCGAGCGGGAGTGGAACATCTTCAGCCGTCTCCTCAAGGATCGCATCGTCTTCATCGGCACGGAGATCGACGACTTCGTCGCGAACGCCGTGATCGCGCAGTTCCTCTTCCTGGAGAGCGAGGATCCCGAGAAGGAGATCCAGGTCTACATCAACAGCCCGGGCGGCGTGGTGACGTCGGGGCTCGCGATGTACGACACGATGCAGTACGTGCGTTGCCCGGTGTCGACGATGTGCATCGGCCAGGCCGCGTCGATGGGCGCCGTGCTGCTCGGCGCCGGTCGCAAGGGTCGGCGCTTCGCGCTGCCGCACGCGCGGATGATGATCCACCAGCCGCTCGGCGGCGCGCGCGGCCAGGCGACGGACATCGAGATCCAGGCGCGCGAGATCAAGAAGATCAAGGAGACGCTGATCGACATCCTCGTCGACGCGACCGGCAAGAACCGGGACGAGCTGGCGAAGGACATCGAGCGCGACTTCTACCTGAGCGCGACGCAGGCCAAGGAGTATGGCCTGATCGACGAGGTCTTCCCGAAGCGGAACAAGTAGGTGGCCGCGCCGCCGCGTCCGGCGGGCGTGCTCGGGGTGAAGGCCGGCGCGGTGTCGCCCCGGGCCGCGCCGCGGCGCGGCGTAGCCACGCCATGCCACGCCCCGCCGCTGTGGCGGGCGGGGCATTGCGCGCGGGCGCGCAGCAGCGGAGCACGCGGGCCCGGCGCTTCACGCGCCGCGCTGCGCTCGCTCGATCCGCTGCTTTTCGCGTTTTTCGCGCGATGCGCGGCCACATCGGTGGCCTACGGCGGGGCGCCATCGGGTGATTCCCTGACTTCGGCCACAGGCTGGAGACCACCCCCGTTAGCTTGCGACGGTACGGGCACCGCACTAGAATCCGAGCGCGGCGTTTGGCTGCGCATCGCTGAAAATCGAGGGAACGGTGGAAGCCGTTCCCGCCGCAAGTTGGAGGGGCCGCCGCCGCGGCGGGACCCCACCTCTCATTGAAGCGGTAGCGTCGGCAGACCGCACTGAGGGTCGAAGTGGAGCGAAGGCGGGACGATCACTCGAATGGCAATCTAAGCTGCTCTTTCTGCGGCAAGTCGCAGAAAGAGGTGAAGAAGCTCATCGCGGGCCCCACGGTCTACATCTGCGATGAGTGCATCGGGCTGTGCAATGACATCATCGCGGAGGAGGTCGAGAAGGACGAGCCGTACGCGGGGTCGACCCCGGTGCCCAAGCCCGCCGACATCAAAGCGACCTTGGACGAGTACGTCGTCGGCCAGAACCGCGCCAAGAAGATCCTCGCTGTGGCGGTGCACAACCACTACAAGCGCATCGACAGCCGGGTCTCCTCGGACGACGTGGAGCTGTCCAAGTCGAACATCCTCCTGCTGGGGCCGACGGGCTCCGGCAAGACCCTCCTCGCGCAGACGCTCGCCAAGATCATCAACGTCCCCTTCGCCATCGCGGACGCGACGACGCTGACCGAGGCCGGGTACGTCGGCGAGGACGTCGAGAACATCATCGTCCAGCTCCTCCAGAACGCGGATCACGACGTCGAGCGCGCGCAGCGCGGCATCGTCTACATCGACGAGATCGACAAGATCAGCCGGAAGAGCGACAACCCGAGCATCACCCGCGACGTCTCCGGCGAGGGCGTGCAGCAGGCGCTGCTCAAGATCATCGAGGGGACGATCGCCAACGTCCCCCCGAAGGGCGGGCGCAAGCACCCGCAGCAGGATTTCCTGCAGGTCGACACGACGAACATCCTGTTCATCTGCGGCGGCGCGTTCGTCGGGCTCGACCAGATCATCCAGCGGCGCATCGGCCAGAACACCCTCGGCTTCGGCGCGGACATCAAGGGGAAGAAGGAATTCAAGCTGGGCGAGCTGCTCAGCGTCGTCCAGCCGGAGGATCTCCTCAAGTTCGGGCTCATCCCGGAGTTCATCGGACGTCTGCCGATGGTGGCGACGCTCCACGAGCTCAACGAGGAGGCGCTCATCGACATCCTCACGAAGCCGAAGAACAGCCTGGTCAAGCAGTACCAGAAGCTGTTCGAGATGGACGGCGTGAAGCTCAAGTTCACCCGGGGCGCGCTCGTGGCGGTGGCCCGTCAGGCCCTCGAGAGGAACAGCGGCGCCCGCGGCCTCCGCGCGATCCTCGAGTCGGCGATGCTCGACATCATGTACGACGTCCCGTCCCGCACGGGGATCAAGGAGGTCGTCGTCAGCGAGGACGTGATCGTGAAGCACGAGCCTCCGCTCATCGTGTACACGAAGGAGGCGGAGCTCGCGTAGCGCTCGCCCCCGGGGGGCCGCGGGCCGGGGCGCACGTCGCGGCCCGAGCCGAGCCCTCGCCCCCCGGAGGCTCCTCCGAGCGTGCCGGCGCCGCGTGTCCCTGGAGGGCAGCGGGACGAGCCGGCGGAAGTTCAGCATCAAACCAAGGCATTTGACAACCGAGGCGGGGGTGCCCCGACCTCCCGACACTCCCGGAAAGACGGCGGATGTTCTTCAAGAACGACAGTGATCGCGGCAAGAACGCACCCGAGCGCGGGATCGTCCCGTTGCTCCCGCTTCGCGACATCATCGTCTTTCCACACATGGTCTCGCAGCTGTTCGTCGGGCGCGAGCGCAGCATCGCCGCGCTCGACGAGGCGATGAACCGCGGCAAGGAGATCTTCCTCGCCGCGCAGCGCAACGCGAAGACGAACGATCCGACGCCGGACGACATCTTCGGCGTCGGATCGGTCGGCGCGATCATGCAGCTGCTCCGCCTCCCGGACGGCACCGTCAAGGTCCTCATCGAGGGCAAGCGCCGGGCGCGCATCCGCCGCTACGTCCAGAGCGATGCGTACTTCCTGATCGAATACGACGAGATCGTCGAGAGCTCGGTCGCGAGCGTCGAGGTCGAGGCGCTGATGCGCTCGGTCCAGTCGACGTTCGAGATGTACGTCAAGCTCAACAAGAAGATCCAGCCCGAGGTCTTGATGGCGGTGCAGGCCATCGACGAGGCCTCGCGGCTGGCCGACACCATCATCGCCAACCTGCCGACCATCAAGCTGACCGACCGACAGGCGCTGCTCGAGATGGAGGAGCCGCAGAAGCGGCTCGAGCGTCTCATCGAGTTGATGCAGGCCGAGATCGAGATTCTCCAGGTGGAGAAGAAGATCCGGAGTCGCGTCAAGAAGCAGATGGAGAAGACGCAGAAGGAGTACTACCTCAACGAGCAGATGCAGGCCATCCAGAAGGAGCTGGGCGGCGGCGAGCGCGACGAGTTCAAGAACGAGATCCAGGAGATCGAAGAGGCCCTCAAGACCAAGCGGATGAGCAAGGAGGCCGCCGCGAAGGTCAAGAAGGAGCTCAAGAAGCTGAAGATGATGCACCCCACGAGCGCCGAGGCGACCGTGGTGCGCAACTACATCGATTGGATCCTGGAGCTCCCCTGGTACGACAAGAGCGAGGAGCGTTATGACCTCGTCGAGGCCGAGCGGATCCTCGATGAGGACCACTACGGCCTCAAGAAGATCAAGGAGCGGATCCTCGAGTACCTGGCTGTCCAGGCGCTCACGAAGAAGCTCAAGGGTCCGGTGCTCTGCTTCGTGGGACCGCCCGGCGTCGGCAAGACGAGCCTGGCGAAGTCGATCGCGCGCGCGACGGGGCGCAAGTTCGTGAGGCTGTCGCTCGGCGGCGTGCGCGATGAGGCGGAGATCCGGGGCCACCGGCGGACGTACATCGGCGCGCTGCCCGGCAAGCTGATCCAGTCGCTCAAGAAGGTCGGGACGAACAACCCCGTGTTCCTGCTCGACGAGGTCGACAAGATGTCGACCGACTTCCGCGGGGATCCGGCGGCTGCGCTGCTCGAGGTGCTCGATCCGGAGCAGAACCACACGTTCAACGACCACTACCTGGATCTCGATTACGACCTCTCCGACGTGATGTTCATCACGACGGCGAACACGCTCTCTGGCATCCCCGTGCCGCTCCAGGACCGCATGGAGGTCATCCAGCTCTCGGGATACACGGAGTTCGAGAAGCTGAACATCGCCGTGAAGTACCTCGTGCCCCGGCAGCGGAAGGAGTGCGGCCTCGAGGATGTGTCGCTCGACTTCACGGAGGGCGCGCTCCGGACGATCATCCACCACTACACGAAGGAGAGCGGCGTGCGCTCGCTGGAGCGCGAGATCGCGAGCGTCTGCCGCAAGGTGGCCAGGCGGGTGGTGTCCGACGGCAAGGAGAAGCCGATCGAGGTCGTCGCGAAGAGCATCCCGAAGTACCTCGGCGTCCCCAAGTACCGGCTCGGCCGGCGCGAGGAGCGCGATGAGGTGGGCCTCGTGAACGGCCTCGCCGTGACGAACGTCGGGGGCGATCTGCTCCCGGCCGAGGCGACGGTGGTGCCGGGCAAGGGCAAGCTCGTGATCACCGGGCTGCTCGAGAAGGGGATGGAGGAGAGCGGGCACGCGGCGATGAGCTATGTCCGCTCGCGCCTCGACCGCCTCGGGCTCGAGGCGGACGTCTATCAGAAGGTCGACGTCCACATTCACTTCCCCGATTTCGTCCGCAAGGACGGGCCCAGCGCCGGCGTCACGATGGTGACCGCGCTCGTCAGCTCGCTCATGAAGGTGCCTGTCCGGAGGGATCTCGCGATGACGGGCGAGATCACCCTGCGCGGGCGCGTGATGCCGATCGGCGGGCTCAAGGAGAAGCTGCTCGCGGCCCACCGCGGCGGAATCGCGACCGTCATCCTGCCGAAGGAGAACCGGAAGGATCTCCGGGACGTGCCGCGGCGGGTGCTGAAGGCGCTGCGGCTCGTGCTCGTCGAGCACGTCGACGACGTGCTCCGTGAGGCGCTCATCCTGCCGGACGCCTATGCGATCTTCGGGCCGCCCAAGGGCGTCCTGGAGTACCGGGACGGCGAGCTCGTCGCCGAGGCGGAGCCGGTCAAGGCGCCGCCGGCCGCGGCGGGCGAGCCGACGACGCCGGCCGCGCCGCCCGGCGCGTGAGCGCGGGGCTGGCGGCGGCCGCAGAGACGGGCTAGCTGTCCGTCGCAATGATTCGACGCGCACTGATTTCGGTATCCGACAAGACGGGACTGCTCCCGCTGGCCAGGCGGCTCGCGGAGAAGGGCGTGGAGATCCTCTCGACCGGGGGGACGCAGCGGGCGCTCGCGGACGCCGGCGTGCCGGTCATCGGGGTGGAGGCCTATACCGGCTCGCCCGAGGTCATGGATGGCCGGGTGAAGACGCTCCATCCGCGGGTGCACGGCGGCATCCTGATGCGCGGCGCGATCGACGACGAGGATCTCGCGCGGCTCGGCGGGGCGCCGATCGATCTCGTTGTGTGCAATCTCTATCCCTTCGAGGCGACCGTCCGGAAACCGGGGGTCACGCACCCCGAGATCATCGAGAACATCGATATCGGCGGGCCGTCGATGGTGCGGAGCGCGGCCAAGAACCACGCGCGCGTCGCGGTGGTGGTCGATCCGGCCGACTACGATGCTGTGCTCGCCGAGATCGACAGGCAAGGTGAGGTGTCGAGCGCCACCCGCCGCCGGCTCGCCACCAAGGCGTTTGCGCACACGGCGGCCTACGACGGGATGGTGTCCGGTTACCTGTCCTCGCTGCCCGAGGAGGGTGAGCCGAACGCGGCGGAGCGCGAGGCCTATCCGCGCTTCCTCACGCTCGCCCTCGAGCGGGCTTATCCGCTCCGGTACGGCGAGAACCCGCACCAGTCCGGCGCCTTCTATCGTGAGCGGGGCGCGGCCGCGGGGTCGCTCGCGCTGGCGGAGTCGCTGGGCGCGGGCGGCAAGGAGCTCTCGTTCAACAACCTCGTCGACGTGGACGCCGCGTTCGAGGCGGTGCGCGAGCTCGCGCAGCCCGCCGCGGTCGTCGTGAAGCACACGAACCCGTGCGGCGTCGCGACCGGCGACAGCCTCGCGGCCGCCTACCGGACGGCGCGCGACGCGGACGCCGTGAGCGCCTTCGGTGGGATCGTCGCCCTGAACCGCGAGGTCGACCGCGCCGCCGCCGAGGTGCTCGTCGAGACGTTCCTGGAGTGCGTTGTCGCGCCCGCCTACGCGCCCGAGGCGCTGGAGGTGCTCCGGACCAAGAAGAACCTCCGGGTGCTCGCGACCGGCGCGCTCCTGCCCGCGGATCACCGGGAGCTGACGTTCAAGCGCGTCGGCGGCGGCCTGGTGGTCCAGGAGCGGGATGCCTCGGCGGCCGGCGAGGTGCGCGGCGGCCGGGTGGTGACGAAGCGCGCGCCGACGGAGAAGGAGATCGAGGCGCTCGATCTCGGTTGGCGCGTCTGCAAGCACGTGAAATCCAACGCGATTGTGCTCGCGATGCCGGGGCGGACGGTCGGGATCGGCGCCGGACAGATGTCGCGGGTCGAGAGCGTGCGCATCGCCTGCAGCAAGGCGGGCGAGCGGGCTCGCGGGAGCGTCCTCGCGTCGGACGCGTTCTTCCCGTTCCCGGACAACGTGGTGCTCGCCGCGGAGCACGGCATCACCGCGGTCGCGCAGCCTGGCGGCAGCGTGAAGGACGCGGAGGTCATCGCCGCGGCGGACGCGGCGGGGATCGCGATGGTGTTCACCGGGGCCCGGCATTTCCGTCACTGAGCTGGTCTGGCGCCGAGGTCCCGTCGCTGAACCGCCTCGCGCCTCCGCCCCGGGATGCGCGCGCTCCCACACCCTTGCGCCGGATGGGTGGGTCACGCTCGCAGAAAAGTTGACCTTTGCGCCTTGACTGTGATGATGGTCAACGCTGCGCCTGGGCAAAGCGCTGTGCGCGGCGCGAAGGAGCGAGCTGTGGGCGGAATCAGCGAGACGTGCAGCGTGTGCGGGACCGGATTCGAGGTCCAGTTCCGGTACCAGATGGAGGAGAAGGACGGCGGCTTCTCCTTCTTCTGCTCGCAGAAATGCCTGGAAAAGAGCCAGCTCGGCGGGCAGGACGGCGCCGCGCTCGCCACGTGCGACGCGTGCGCGAAGCGGTTTCCGCCGGATCTCGTGTCCCAGGTGCTCTACGTCGCCGGGCGCCGGCACTACGCGTGCTCGCTGGGGTGCCGGACGCAGCTGGTCCGTGAGGCGAAGGGGGTGCGGCTCGGTGACATCGCGGCGGCGGCCGCGGCGCCGGCCGAGGGAGCAACGGCGACCGGTGACGAGGCGCCGCTGGCAGGAGGCGGATCGCGCTCCGCCGCGGCGGCAGGTGAGCCGGCGCCGCCGGCGGCTCGGGCGAGCGCCCAGGGCGAGGCGACGGGGCGGGCCGCGCCGGTCGCGTCCGCCGCTCGTCCGGCGGAGCTCAAAGGGCAGGGCGCGGTCGCGGTGCCCCTGTCGCCGGCGGGGGGCGCGAAGCGGCCGGCGCAGCCGCCGCAGCGCCCTTCCGGGGTGCCCCGCTGTCTGGCCGTGTTCAACCACAAGGGCGGTACGGGCAAGACGACGACAGCCGTGAGCGTGGCGGCCGGGCTCGCGGCGCGCGACAAGCGGGTGCTCCTCGTCGACACCGACGCGCAGGGGAACGTCTCTGTCTCGCTCGGCGCGGGCGCGGAGCGGTCGCTTTATCACGTGCTCGTGATGGGGCTCCGGGTCGCGGACGCGACCAAGACGGTTCGACCGAACCTGGATCTCCTGCCGTCCAACGAGACGCTCGCCGCGGCGGAGCTCTACCTGGCAGGGCGCCAGAACCGCGACCGCGTGCTCTCGGATCGCCTCTCCGCTGCGGCGGCCGAGTACGATTACGTGGTGCTCGATTGCTCGCCGAGCCTGTCGTTGATGAACCAGAACGCGCTGGTGTTCGCCGACAGCGTGCTCGTCCCTGTCGCGTGCGACTATCTGTCGCTCGTCGGCGTCCGGCAGGTGATCAAGACGGTGAAGAACGTGAACGCGCTGCTGCATCACCCGGTGCAGATCTGGGGCGTGCTGCCGACCTTCTACGACGGCCGCGCGAAGATCGCGCGCGAGGCGGTGAGCACGATGAAGCAGCACTTCGGGGAGCGCTGCCTCGCGCCGATCCGGCAGGCGATCAAGGTCAAGGAGGCACCCGCGCAAGGGCAGACGATCTTCGAGTACGCGTCGGGAACCCCTGCCGCGGACGATTACCTCGCGGTGGTCGATCGCATCATCGAGAGCCGCGAGCGCGGTACGGCGGGCTCCGAGGCAGGGGCGGCGCGCGAAGGGACAGCGTGGAGCGTCGACCGGGGGGACGCAGCCACCGAGCGGCCGGGCGCTGCGGCGGCGGGGGCGTGAAGGGACCCGCGGACGCGGAGTCCCGCTGGATGAAGGGACCCGCGGACGCGGAGTCCCGCTGGATGCAGGGACCCGCGGACGCGGGGGTTCGCTGAATGAAGGGCCCGCAGTCGCGGAGCCTCGACCGGGCAGGGGAGCTGGAGGAAGCAATGAAAAGCGAAGGCGATCTCGGGGGCGCCGCGCGGGCGCTGCTCGATCGCGACGAAGTGGAAGGTGTTTTGTCCGGGGCGTTCTATACGTCCACGGAAGCGCCTCGTGGGCGCGCGAAGGCCCGGACGAGCGGCGCCGCATCCGAGCCGGGTGCTGCGCCGGCGCCAGAGAGACCGCAGCACTACAAAGTCATCTGTATCTCGATGTACACCGAGGATCTCGAGCGGCTGGACGAGATGGTCAGCTCGCTCAAGGCGCGCGGGATGACCAAGGCTAACAGGAGCGCGCTGATCCGGCATGCGCTCTCCCAGGTGGACCTCGACAAGATCCCGAAGGGGATTTAATCCCTCCTTCCAGGGAGACTTCGACAGGACGCAGGGCGCGACGTCCGCATTTCCATCGTCGTGCGGCGGGCGCCGCGGGCTCCGGGGGGCCCTGAGCGGTGCCTTAGGGGGCCTGCCAACCGGCTTTCCCGGGAGCCGGCGAGCGGCGGAGGGCCTGTGCACAGGCGCCGGCGCTCACGGCGTCGTGGGGCTGCGCCTCGTCCCCCGGCCGCCTCGCCGCGGGCATGCGGCGTGCTTCGCGTGCTAGAGTCGAGGCCTACCAGAGAGGGAACATGGACCAGAACTACGTAGGATACGGGAACCGCTCGTCGGTGCTCCGCGCCGGTGCCGAGTCGCGCGAGCGCTTCATCGTGCGAACGTACAACCACCTGTTCGGTGCGATCGTCCTCTTCGCTGCGATCGAGGTCGCGCTGTTCAAGACCGGCGTCGCCTCGGTCATCGCGAGGGCGATGATGGGCACGAGCTGGCTGCTGGTGCTCGGGGCGTTCATGCTCGTGAGCTGGCTGGCCAGCCGCGCGGCGCACACGTCTGTATCGAAGCCGGCGCAGTACGCCGCGCTCGGCGGCTTCGTGCTCGCCCAGGCGATCGTCTTCGTGCCGCTCCTTTACATCGCGGACATGGTCGCTCCTGGCGCGATCCAGAGCGCTGGGCTCGCCACGATGGCCGGCTTCGCCGGGCTCACCGCGATCGCGTTCGTGACCCGCAAGGATTTCTCGTTCCTTGGGGCTCTCCTGCGCTGGGGCGCCATCTGCGCGCTCGTCCTCATCGCGGCAGGCGCGCTGTTCGGCTTCCAGCTCGGCACCTTCTTCAGCGTCGCCATGGTCGCGTTCGCTGGGGCCGCCATCCTGTACGACACGTCGAACATCCTGCACCACTTCCCCGAGGACCGGTACGTGGGCGCCGCGCTCGAGCTCTTCGCGTCGGTCGCCATGCTGTTCTGGCATGTGCTCCGCCTCTTCATCAGCTCCCGCAACTGAGCGGGGCGCACCCGCGGCGGATACGGGCCCATCTCGACGTTTTCGGTGCTCGGCGTACAAGAGTACGCCTGCGCGCCGAAAACGCCGATCTGGGCCCGTCTCCTGTGCGGGTGCGCCCCGCTCGGGCCGGGGGCGTGGCGGAACGGGCCGGGGGCGTGGCGGAACGGGCCGGGGGCGTGGCGGAACGGGCCGGGGCCGTCGTGGAGAGGAGAGGCGGGTTGAGCAGGGGGCGCGGGTGCGGGGGCGTCGGGCCGGGGGCGTCAGGAGCCGAAGAGGGCTTGTAGGGCTCTTGTCAGCGAGAAGAGCATGAGAGTTGCCAGGGCGAGGATGCCTGCCAGCGCCAGGAACAGGCCGGCGTAGAAACGAAGATTCGAGGGCGACGCGCCGCCCTGCGCCCGCGCTGCGAGGTGGGCGCGCAGCAGGTCGAGGTTGCGCGCGTTCGCCTTGTAGGTCGCGTCGAAGAGATCGCCTACGAGAGGGACCGTGCCGAGCAGCGTCTCGAGGCCCACGTTGAGCACCATGCGCAGCACCGCCGAGGCGGGGAGACGGTAACGCGTCGCCGCGAGCACGATGTAAATCGAGAGCGCGAAACCGATGAGATCGCCGACCCCAGGGATCAACCCGATCACGGCGTCGTAGCCGACCCGGTAGCCGACTCCAGGGATACGGATGGAGTTGTCCAGAAAATGCCCGAGGGCGTTCAAGCGTTTCAGCCGCTCGTCCTCGAGATCAACGGCCTTCAGCGGGGCGAGGGGCGGCACGGGCATGGCGGACCCATCTCTGCGAAGCGGATCAGACATCCCTCGCAGTTTACTTCTCGCCCCCTCCAACGGCGACTCAAGAGAGACCGCGGGGCGGCGTCGCAGGGACACGCGGCGCGGCGGGGCAGGAGCTCGCCGCCTCGGGAGGGGGCCGTGGGCGGGCGGGCGCTGCGGCCATTGCGGCGACGGCGCTGTGAGCCATGCTGGCGCCTGCCATGCCGAGCCCGCGCGCCCTGGTTCGCAGCTCCGGAGCGCGCCGAGCGCTGCTCGGCCTCGCCAGCGGGCTGCTCGGGACGCTCGGCGGAGACGCGGCGCGCGCGCAGGGAAGGTACGAGTCCGCGCTCCTCGGCGGGCGATCGGCGCTCCTGGGGGGCACAGGGGTCGTGCTGGGCGTCGACGGCGCCGCGCCCTTCCTGAACCCGGCCACGATCGTCCGCATCGAGGACCGGAACATCGCGTTCTCGTCGGCGTTCTTCCGCTACGCGCACCGCACGCTGCAACGGTGGCACCAGCCAGGGCCGGCCGACCCCGGCCTGTACGGTGATCTCCGGCTCGATCGCACGTCGGTGAGCGATCATGGGCTGGACAGCCTCCCTGACGCGACATGCTATTTCTTCAACTGGAAGAGCGGCGCACGAGGCGCAGATTCGACGCGGGTGCCGGTCGGCCGACAGGTCGTCGCCGCCTGCCTCGGCAAGACGGAGGAGAACGAGTTCGGGTTCGACGCGCTGCGATTCTCGGGGGAGTCCGCCTCGCGACGCGTGAGCCAGGCGCAGACGCTCCGCTACGCGTGGGGTCGCTTCAGCGCCGGTCCTTCGTGGAGCTACAGCGCCACCTCGCGCCTCGCCGTGGGCGCCTCGCTCTCGCTCGTGCGCACCCGCTACACGAGCTCGCTCGGCGTCGCCAGCCTCGTGGAGGACACCAGCGCGGGCTCGGCGAGCAGCGCGACCTACCAGGCCGCGCTCTCGGGCGATTCATGGGACCTCCTCGCGCATGTCGGCGTCACGTACCGGCTGAGCCGGGTGTTCTCGGCCGGGATCAGCCTGCGGACGCCCAGCGTTCATGCCGTCGACTCCCTGGACGCGAGCTACGTCGACACGCGCGCCGACGGGACGGCGGCGGCGCGCTACTGGGCCGGTGAAGGGGAGTTCGTGGCCCCCTCTCCAGCCCGCGTCGCGATCGGCGCGAGCGCGGAGTGGAGCAGGCTGCGGCTGGAGCTCGACGGCTTCTTCTACATGGGCCAGCGCGAGTTCGCGCGGATCGCCGCCGAACGTGAGGAGATCGCGATCGCCGGGGGCGCGGTGACGAGCCGGGCGCGGGGCCGGCTCGACATCGTCGAGGCGGCGGCGCCCATCGTCAACGTCGGGCTCGGCGCCGAGGTGTTCCTCACGCGCGACCTCAGCCTCGTGGGCGGCGTCGCCTCCGATTTCAACGCGCTGTCGAGCCTGCGAGGCCCCATGTCCGCCGAGTCGAAGCTCTTCTTCGAGCGGATGAGCGGCGCCCACGCGTCGCTCGGGTTGGTCTCCTATACCCGGTACGGCGATCTCGTGTTCGGCGCGCGCCTCGATTACGCCGCCGGGCAGATGGCGGCCGTCAACGCGTTCGCGTCGCCGGTGCGGCTGGATCCCATCGACTGCAGCGAGATCGGCGCGACCCTGGTGCTCGCCGGGAGGATCAGCCTGCGCACCGTGGAGGACGTGGCGCGCGAGATCGGCGACGCCGTGGAGGGCTCGGCCGCCGCGCCCCCCGAGCGGACCAGGCCGAGGGAGCCGATGCGGGCGCCTGCTCGAGAAGACTGATCGGCGACGCGCGCCGTGGATCGATCGGGCGCCGCGCTCGTCCGGCGCGAGGATCTGCGCCCGCAGCTGCGCCAGAGGCCGCTCCCACGCCGCGGCGCCGCGGCGCTCACGCCGCCCCGGCGTCCCGCGGGCGCACCCCGGCGCGCTCCGCGAGGGCCTCGGCCTCCGCGAGCGCCTCCGTCTCCGCGAGCACCTCCGTCTCCGCGAGGGCCTCGGCCTCGGCGAGCACGCCCGCGTCGCCTTGCTCCCTCAGGCGCTCGAACGCCGCGAGCGCCGCCGGCGCGACCGCCGAGAGCCAGCGCCGGCTCGCGGCGTCGAGCCGGAGCTCCTCGCGGAGCCGCTCCACCTCGCCAGCGCCCGCGGCGCCCGGGCTCGCCGCCGCGCGGCACACGTCGGCGAGCAGCTCGTCGCGCGCGTTCAGCGGCAGGTCCGCGTCTCGCTCGGTGAGGCGCGCAGCCCCGGCGATGTCGCCCTCCCGCGCCCGCAGCGCGAGCGCCACCCGCATCCTGGCCCTCTCCAGGAACGGGTACGACGCGTACCGCTCCGCGAGCAGCGCCATCTCGGCGCGCGCGTCGGCGCGCCGGTCCATCGCCGCGAACAGGAACGCGCGCTCGGCCAGGAGCGCAGGCAGCAGGATGTCCGCCGCCATCGCGCGCGCCGCCGCGGTGCCCAGCCGCGCGAGCCCCGCCTCGCACGCCGCGAGCGCCGCGGAGAGCTCTCCCTGTCGCTCCGACAGCTCGGCGAGCGCGAGGTGCGCCTGCGCCGCGGCCCCGGGCACCTTGCTTCGCGTGAGGGCCTCGAGCTCACCCTTCCCCCGCTGCTCCTCGCCCTTCGCCACGGCGACCTGGGCGGCCATGAAGCGCTGCGAGAGCTTGCGCGCGCGCGCCATGTTCACGAGCACGGCCCCGACGAGCATCACGATGAAGAAGATCGGCAACGCCAGGACAATGGAGAGCGGTCCGACGATCGGCTCCGCTGGCAGACGCTCGACTTCAGGCGCCACCGGCGGCGCCTGATCGGAGCTCAAGAGCTGCCACACCCCCAGGAACAGCATCACCAGGGCCACCCACACGAGCAGCACGCGGCGCGCCGCCTTCGTCACCGGCTGGCGGTTGCTCCCCGCGCGTCCCTCCGCCGCGGCGCGCGCGGAGGCGTCGGCGCGGTCCACCTCCGCGCGCGACAGCTCCTCCACACCGCCCGCCGCCAGCGCGGGGGCGCGCATGAACGGCGCGGCGTCGGGCGAGATGCGCGCCGCCCAGTCCGCCGCCGAGAGCTCGCCTCCCGCCTCGGGCTCCCGCTTCGCGCCGGTGCGGTAGACCGAGCTCGCCTTCGCCTTCAGCATGCGCTGGTAGGCGCGGACGAGGGCGCGCTCGCGCGGGCGCGTGTGCTCGACGAGGAGGCCCCGCTCGCGGAGCAGGTGCGCCCGCAGCGCCTCCCTGTCGCCCGAGCGCTCCAGGAGCACCGCGGCCGCGAGCTCCGCGCGGGCGAGCACCTCGGGCGACGCCAGGGCGCTCGTCCGCACGAACTCGATGTCCGCCGCGGCGCCGTCGCGATCGCTCGTCGAGGCGCGGAGCAGGGCCCTCAGCGAGCGCGCCGCGGCGATCGTCGCGTGCTCCAGGTGAAAGGAGAGCGGGTCGGTGGGGCGGTTGACCGCGGCGTCGGCGCGGGCGAGCGCGCCCTCGAGGTCGCCGCGCTGCATGGCGGCGAGCGTGCGCTGCACGTCGATGACGCGCAGGACGTAGCGCGAGCGGCACGTCGCTTGCGCGTAGTCGAGCAGCTCGGCGGCGTCCTCACGCTGGCCGGAAGCCGCGAGGTTGTACGCCTTGTTGACGACCTGCACGGCGACGCCGATCGATCGGGCGCGCAGCCCGATCGCGATCAAGAGCGCGCCGGCCATCCCGAAGGGCACCCCGGCCGCGACGCTGCCGAGCCCCGTCGCGCTCACGCCCGCGCCCACCAGCGCCATCGACGCGCCGATCGCGATCTGCCGGTTCGCCAGGCGGCGCGCCGCGTGCGGTGTGATCCCGAACCTTGCAGGCAGCTCTCTCGCCATCGCGCGAGCGTAAGAGACCGCCGGCCGCGCGGGCCAGCGAGTTCGGCGGGCACGGCGGGGCCCGACCGGAGCCTGGGCCCCGCCGCGCCGTGGGCCGCGTCCGCCGCGCGGGCCGCGCGCTAGGGCAGGGGCGCCGGCGGGTCGATCGGCTCGACGCGCACCCGCTCCTCGTAGAGCGCGCCGCCCTCGCCGATGTCGGTGGTGCGCGCGGTGATCAGCGCGTTGGCGCAGCGGCCGTCCCGGAGGTGGCCTCCCTTCGGGAGGAGCGCGACGTCGCGGCGCTGCGCAGGATCGTGGCGGAGCAGCGCCGTCATGGCGCCGACGCGCGACGCGATCCGGCAGGCGCCGCCGTCGGGTACGCCGCCGGCCGCGTCCGGGTGGACCGTGACGACGGCCGGACCGCGCTGGGGTCGCGCCCACTGCGACGACTGGGACTTCTCGGTGGAGAGCGCCATGAGCAGCAGCGGGAATTCGCTCGCGTCGGGATCCACGCGCTCCTCGGGCGCCTCGGTGATGAGGTTGACCCGGCCGCTCGGGGTCGGGAACTTGAGGTCCTCGAACAGCACCTTCGGCGCCAGCGGGTTGCGCACCGGCCCGCGCTCCAGCGTCTCGAGCGTGACGCCGAGCGGCGCGAGCCTGGGCTCGGTGACCCGCCGCTTCCAGTCGCGGGCGCTGCCGTCGAGCGCGCCGCCGAGGCCCACGCGCCGCGCGAGCGCCTGCATGATCTCGAGATCGCTCTTCACCCCGGCCGGGGGCGGGACCACGGGCGTGGCGACGCCGAGGTAATGGTGGCCGTAGGCGCCGACCACGTCGTCCGCCTCGAGGAGCGTCGTCGTGGGCAGCACGAGGTGGGCGACCCGCGCCGTGTCCGTGAGGAAGGAGTCGACAACGACGACGAACTCGCGCGTCCGGAGCGACTCCGCGACGGTGTCGGACTCGGGCAGCATGGCGACCGGGTTGCCCGCGGTCACCCAGACGGCGCGGATCGGCGGGTCGCTCATCCCGAGCACCTCGCGCCCGAGCAGGGGCTCGCAGACGGTGCGGGGCGCCGGGCGCTCGCCCTCGAACGGCGAGAGGTCGAACGCGCGGCGCCGCTTGAAATAGAACGAGACGCCGCCGCCCGGGATGCCGAGGTTCCCGCTCACCGCTCCCAGCGCGTCGAGGGCGCGCACGATCGCACCGCCCGAGGTGCGCCGGCCCATGCCCCAGCCCACGAGGATCGCCGTGGGCCTCTCGGCGAGGCGGCGCGCGAGGTCCAGGGCCGCGCGCTCGGGCACGTCGGCCTCGCGGCACCACGCGGCGACCGAGCTCCGGCGCGCGAGCGCGCGGAAGGCGTCGAGGTGATCGCAGTAGTCCGCGGCGCGCGGATCGGCCCACCCCTCGTCGAAGAGCACGCGCGCGACGGCCATCGCGAGCGCGAAGTCGCCGCCGGGGCGCGGCTGGTAGAACGCTCCGCAGAGCGACGCCGTCCTGTGGTGCACCGGATCGATGAGCACGAGCTCCGCGCCGCGCGCCTTCGCCTCGCGCAGCACCGGGAGCGTGTGAGGGCTCGAGGTGAAGACGTTCTTGCCCCAGAGGAGGACGTGCCGGGCGTTGAGCAGATCGGCGAGATCATGGCTGTCCTCCTCCCCGAAATCGGTGAGCTGCGCGGCGTCGCCCGCGCCGGAGCAGATGTCGCCGCGCTTGACCGTGACCGGCCCGAACCGCGCGAAGAACGCGTCGGCGATCCCCGTGAGCATCCCGAGCGAGCCGCCGCTCCGGTAATGGAAGATCGCGGCCGGGCCGGACTCGCGCCGGATCGTGAGGAGCTGCTCGGCCGCTGTGTCGAGCGCTTCCTCCCAGGAGACGGGCGTGAGCTCGCCGCCCTTGCGGAGCAGCGGCGTCGTCAGCCGCTCGGGCGAGTACTGGGTCTCCAGGAAGCGCGATGTGCGGTAGCAGAGGAAGCCCCGCGTGATCGGGTGGTCCGGGTCGCCGCCGAGGCGCACGACGCGGCCGTCCTCCACGGTGGCCACGATGCTGCAGGCGTCGGGGCAGTCGCGGTTACAGGTCGTCTTGCGGAGCTCCTGCATGGAGGCAGCGTAGATCGGGCCTGCGGGGCGGTACACCCGCCCCGCTCCCCGGATGTCCGTCCGGACCTGGCCGGGCTTCCACGCCGCGCCGGGGCGCCTCCGCCCGCCGGATCAATCGGCCGCGAGCCGCTCGGGCGCGTACTCCCGCGAGTCGTCGCCCGAGACCTCCTGGGCGATCACCCGCAGCTGCTCGTAGCGCTCGCGCAGGAGCGACCACAGCCGATCGCGGATGTCCCTCGAGTCGAGCCGCTCCGGCGGGCGGGTGTTGCTGAGCAGCCACTTCGCGGTGCCGTTCAGCTGCGTCAGCTCCTCCCTCGTGATCGGGATCCGGCTCTGCACGTGGCTCCACCGGTCCAGGATGAGGTTGGTGATGGTGGCCGTCGCGCTCGCGGGATCGCCGGCGACGAGCGCGCGCCGGACGATGCCGAAGGTCTCCGGGACGATGCTGCGCGGGAAGTACACCTCGGCCGTGGCGAGCGTCGGGCGCAGCACCCCGTAGAGCAGATCGAGCTTCTCGACGATCTCGGGCGGCGGCGCGCTCTCGGGCTGCATGCGCGTCACCGCGTAGTCGAGCGCCATCGCGAGCTCCGGCAGGCTGCGGATCGCGTCGAAGCGGGACTTCGGCAGCCGGCGCCGGTGGCGCGCCGGATCGCGCGTGACGGACTGCACGGCGCGCCGGACGATCGCGAGCACCCCGCTCGCGTCGCCGCGAAAGGCCTGCACGTTGGCCGCGGGCAGGTCGCTCGCCGGCATCGCGTACCGCTCGTAGCGCTCCCGATCCAGGCTCTCGTCGCCCCGGGCCCGCGGGTCGGCCTGCAGCGGCGTGGCGCCGGCCGACGAGGCCGCTGCGGCCCGCTCCGGGCCCGCCTGCAGCGGCTCTCCGGCGCCGGCAGGCTCTCCTGGAGAGGGCGCCGCCGCGTCCTGCATCGTCTCTCCCGGACCAGGCACCGGCCCGGATGTCGTGCTCTGGGCGGTGCTCTCGGCCTCGAGCGGTGTGGACCGGAGCGCTGGATCCCGCAGCGCCTCGAGGTCGTCTCGCGCACGCGTCATCTCGGCCATCGTACGTAAGTCGGCACTTCGGCACAAGATCCGCAGGCGCTCGAGCGGGGCTCCGGTCGCAGCGTCCATGGCGCGCCGCAGGCGCCGCCTCGCCCACCGGTGTCATCGCGTCCCGCAAGCGTCACCTCGCACACACACGAGCGGAGGGGTGGCCCGCGCTGGATCCTCCGCCTTCCGCTTGGATCACGCGTCGAGCGCGTCCCAGAAGGTGCGCAGATCGTCCGAGAGCTGCGCCTCGATGCGCACGCGTTCGCCTGTCATCGGGTGCGTGAGCTCCAGGAGCGCGGCGTGGAGGGCGTGACGGTCGAGCTCGAGCGCGCGGCGGTCGTCGTCGGTGAGCACGCCGTCGGCGCCGCGCGCGAACATGCCCTCGTCCGGGCCGTAGAGCTTGTCTCCGACGAGCGGCAAGCCGCTCGCCGCGAGGTGGACCCGGATCTGGTGCTGCCGGCCGGTCTCGAGCGTGCAGCGGACGAGCGCGTAGCGCCGGCCGGTGAGGGGATCGGCGCGGCGGCCCAGCACCTCGCACGCGGTGGCCGACGCGAGGCCGCGGCCCGGCGGCGCGACCCGCATCTTGACCTTGTAGCGGCTCGCGTCGTCGAGCTCGAGCGGCAGCTCGACCCGGAACGTATCGTGCTCGGGCCAGCCCCAGGCGATCGCGGTGTAGCGCTTGACGACGCCGGTGCGCTCCTCGAACTGCGCCTTCACGGTCCGGTCGGCCTCGGGCGTGCGGCAGAGCAGCAGCACGCCGCTCGTCTCCCGGTCCAGCCGGTGGGCCAGGAACAGCCGCTCGTCGGGGCGCGCGGCCTCCATCATCTTGATCACGGTGCTCTTGTGGTACCGCGCCGTGGGGTGCACCGGCAGGCCCGCCGGCTTGTTGATGGCGAGCAGCGCGTCGTCCTCGTGGAGGACCGGGATCGGGGTGTCGGGCGCCTGCTCGTCCCATGGCTCCCGCCAGAGGAGGATGCACTGCTCCGGCCGGACGCGATCGCTGCCGCGCAGGCGCCTCGCCTCGGGCGAGTAGGCGCCGCGGGCGACGATCTCGGCGGCGCGCGTGCGGCTCGTCCGCTTGAGCTGGGTCTGTACGAACCGGTCGAGCCGCATGCCGGCCGACTCCGGCGGCACGCGCAGCACGGTGACGACCGACCCCTCCGGCACCTCCGCGGGGCGCACCACCGGGGTGCCGCGGCCGAAGGGGCCGCTCGTGCCGGCGAGCTCTCGCGCGCTGATCCTGGTCATGGGCCGAGCCGGCCTTGGCCTTTAGCAAAAGCGCCGGCCCGTGGCGCGGAAAAGGGGCGGCGCGCGTCGGCGCGCTGCTCCCTGGGTTCACTGGGGGACGAGGATCTCGCAGGGGAAGTCGAACGAGATCTCCTGCGCGTCCTTGAGCTGCTCGCAGGCGTCGCCGACGAGGGTGAGCTGGGTGGCGCTCTCCATCGTCCAGCCGTTCTGCGCGTCGTAGGGCACGGGCGTGCCGTCGAGGAGCACCTGGCCGAGCGACGCGTTGCGGAGGTCGACCTCGATCGAGCCCTGGAGGTCGAAGGTGCAGCTCTTGACGCCGGCGATGGCCGCGTCGAGCTCGTCCTCCAGGGAGGACGCGTCGGTGGGGTCCGGCGTGTAGTAGGTGGCGGTGCCGCCGGCGTCGGCGTAAGTGCCTGCGCCGGCGAAGCAATCCTCGTTCGTGCCGTTCTGGGGCCGCCGGACGGGCTGGCCCGCGCCGGCGTTCGCCACGTCCTGCAGGTGCTGCGCGAGCGCGCCCGACCCGAGGCCGAAGACGAACGTGCCGATGCCCTTGTCGTAGGCGTCCTGCACCGCGCCGACGACGTCGTCGCGCGCGCACACGGCCAGCACGTCGTCGCAGCGATCGGGCTCGCCGTCGGTGACGAACAGGATGTACCTGGGGCCGGGCTCCGGGAACGCGAGGAGCTCCGGGACGACGGTCTCGTTGAACGTCATGGCGGTGGGCGTCTCGAGCTTGCCGGGCGGCACCGTGGAGGCCTCTTCGTAGGCGGCCGAGATGGCGGCGTGGTGGTTGAGGGCGATGCCGTCGGCCCTCGCGAGCAGCGGGCACTGCATGTTCTCGATCCCGGTGAACGTCACGAAGCCGAAGCGCACCCTGTCCTGCAGCCTGTCGACGACGTTGAGCACGGCGGTCTTGAGCGGATCCCAGAAGCCGCTGGCGTACATGCTGCCCGAGCGATCGACGACGATCATCACGGTCGGCGTCTGCGGCTCGAACGTGATGTCGAGCTGCTGGCATGCGCCGCCGCCGCCGCCGTCCGTGCCGCTCGATCCGTGCGAGCCGGCGAAGTCGAGGCCCGCGCCGCCTTCGCCGAAGCCCGAACCGGTGCCGGGGTCGGCGCCGCCGCTGCCGCCGCTGCTGGCATTGCCACCGATGCCGCCGATGCCGCCGGAGCCCTGGGACGAACCGCCGCCGTCGTTCGTGGCGCTGCAGCTCACGGCGACGCCGGTGGCGAGGAGGGCGAGGAGCAAGGAAAGCCTGGGAAAGGTAAGCGTACTGCTCATGGAGAAACGATACACAGGGCAGGACGGCCCGTCTCCGCCATGTAGGGCCCAGGAAGGGATGTGGCGCGGATGGAAAGTTGCTCCAAAACGGTGCGCGTGGCGCTGCCTCTGCGGCGACACCCGGGCGCTGGCCAGGGTTCAGCGGCGCTGTGGGTTCGGAAGCTGCGCTGTACGCGCCCCGGTTCGTGCTACAGACGGCGCCCGCATGGACATCCTCTTCGCTGCGTCCGAGATCGCGCCCATCGTCAAGGTCGGCGGCCTGGCCGACGTCGTTTCGTCGCTCTCGAAGGCGCTCCGGCTGCTCGGGCACAAGGTGACGATCGCGCTGCCGCGCTACCAGGCGCTCGACTCGAGCGGGCTGATGATGGCGCGCCGCCTCACCCCGATGCCGCTCGAGGTCGACGCGAAGGTGTCGCCGGGCGGGCCGATCCAGGTGACGCTCTTCGACGGGCGGCTCAGCACGGGCGTGGAGCTCGTCGTCCTCGACGTACCAGGCTTCCACGATCGGCCCGGCATCTACGGCGAGGAGGGGCGCGACTACGAGGACAACGCGCGCCGGTTCTCCCTGTTCTCCCGCGCCGTCGTGGAGCTCGTCCGCCAGCGCGCCCGGTCGGGCTCGCCGTTCGATATCGTCCACGCCCACGACTGGCCCACCGCCATGGTGCCGTACCTGCTCCGCCACCAGCAGTCCGCGCCTGGCCGGACCGTGCTGACCCTCCACAACGCCGCGCACCAGGGCCTCTTCCCGAAGGACGCGCTCCCGTACCTCGGCCTCGACGGCGACCACTTCCGGCCCGAGCGGCTCGAGTTCTACGGCCAGCTCAACTTCCTCAAGGGCGGCATCCTGGCCGCGGACGCGCTCACCACCGTCTCGACCACCTACGCGAACGAGATCCTCACGCCGAAGCAAGGCGAGCGCCTCGACGGCGTGCTCCGCACCCGGGCGAACCAGCTGTCCGGCATCGTAAACGGCATCGACTACGCCGTCTGGAACCCGATGACCGATCCGGCCATTATCGCCCGCTACGACGCGGAGGACGTGAGCAACAAGGGCCGCTGCAAGAGCGCGCTCCTCCAGGAGCTCGGGCTCGAGATCCGGCCGGATCGCCCGCTCCTCGTGTCCATCGGCAGGGTGGTCGCACAGAAGGGCAGCGACCTGCTCGCGAACGCCATGCCGAAGATCCTGAAGGGCGACGTCAGCGTCGTCGTGGCCGGCGAGGGCGACGCCGAGCTCATGGAGAAGCTCTCCGCCGCCGCGGCCAAGGCGCCCGAGCGGGCGAAGTTCCTCGGCGGGGTGAGCGAGGCCGTCGTGCACCGGCTCATGGCCGCGGCCGACCTCGTCGTCGTGCCGTCGCGCTTCGAGCCGTGCGGCCTCGTGCAGCTGTACGCGCAACGCTACGGCGCTGCCCCGGTGGCGTGCAGGACCGGAGGCCTCGTCGACACGATCGTCGACATCGACGCCGCCCTGGAGACAGGCACGGGGTTCCTGTTCGACAAGCCGACGGCCACCTCGCTGCTCGGCGGCGTGCAGCGCGCCCTCGCGGCCCTCACGTCGCCCCGCTGGCCCGCGGTCCAGCGCCGCATCATGCGCCTCGACCTCGGCTGGGACCGCCCCGCGCGCCGCTACGTCCAGGTCTACCGCCAGGCCCTCGCCAGCTGAGCGCCGCGCCGTCGCCGAGCCCCGCGCGCGGTCGCGAGGCGCTGCGCGCGGAACGGAAACGGCTCGGGACACCGCGTGAAGGTGCGGCCCGACCGAGATCAGGAGCCCTCCGCGCGACAACGTGTCGCATTGGCGCGGGGCAGGAGCCTCGCCTATAGGAGCGGCCGTGCTGGCCAGAGCCGTCGCCGGTGTGGTGCTCCTGCTGTCGGTCGCGGCGCACCCGAGGGCCGCGCGCGCGTCGGCCTGCTGCGGTGCGGGACACGGCATGGCCCAGTGGCTCGCTCCCTCGGAGCGCGCCGCGGCGAGCTTCTCTGTCCGGCTCTCCGAGCAGCTCGGGGCGTGGGCGGTGGACGGAGGCTTCGACGCGTCCGGCGAGGGCGTCTACCACCGCGAGCTGAGGGCCGAGGCCGGGTGGCTGGTGCGGGCCGGGGATCACCTTCAGCTCGCCGTGTCCGTTCCGATGATGGTCACCTGGAGCGGGGTGGGGCTCGGCGCCACGTCGTCCGGCGGCGGGCAGGGTGACCTGGGCGCGGCAGCCAGGATCGACCTTATCGACGGCGCGGCGTCGCCGTGGATCCCGTCCGCCGCGTTCACGCTCGGCGTGACGCTCCCGACCGGGCGCGGCCCGAGCACCGCGACGGCGCCGTTCGACGTCGGCGTGAGCGGCGCGACCGGCGCCCGCGCGATGGGCGTCGACGGCATCGACATCACCGGCGCCGACACGACCGGCCTCGGGGTGGCCGAGATCCGGCCGGGGATGGTCTTCGAGAAGTCGTGGGGCTCGTTCCACGCGCTGCTCTCCGCCTCGACCAGCGTCCGCACCAGCTACCGTCTCCCCGACGGCGACGCGGCGCGGTCCGCGCCCCGCCTGCAGATCCTCGCCGCGGCGGGGCCCTCGTGGCCCTCCGGCGCCTCGCTCACCGTGGGCGCGCTCCACGAGCGCGAGGGCGAGCCGCGCGAGGATGAGCCTGGCCCGGGCCCGCGCGATCCCATGGGAAAGGAGCGCGCGCGGACGGCGCTGCTCGCCGTGCTGGCCCACGACATCGGCGCGCGCTGGACCGCCGTCGGCAACCTCCAGGTGGACGTGCCGATCTCCGGGATCGGCCGCAACGAGGGCGCGTTCGCCGCCCTGTCCGCAGGCCTCCGCTACGTGTGGGGAAGACGTGATTGAACCTCGTGAACAGCCTTCGCCGAAGTCACCTACCAGGCGCCGCTGGGCGCGCGCCCGCGCCGCCCTCATCGCGGCGCTCGCCGTCGTCTCGCCGGCGGGCTGCGGACCCCGGGACGTGGAGCCGGACGACGGCCACCGGCTGGACGTCGGTGCGAACGGGCGCATCGAGTTCGCGGTGGAGTCGACCGAGCCGATCAAGCGAGGCTTCAACACCTTCCACGTGCGGCTCACCTGGACCGACTCGCGGGACCCGGCGCAGCGGATGAAGCTCCGCTGCTACGCCAGCATGACGAGCATGGGGCACGGGTCCGTGCACGAGGGCACGGAGATCGAGCCCGGCCTGTACGAGGTCGCCGACGTGCCGTTCGGGATGGGGGGCCTCTGGGACGTGCAATGCCGGGCCCTGACCTCGTCTCTCATCGACGAGGCGGCATTCGAGTTCGACGTCCACTAGGCTCACCCCTCGTGCGAGCCCCTACAGAACGCTCCGTGCGAGCCCTCCCGGCGCCGACGCGTCACTCCCGAAGCGGGCCAGGCGCGCGGCGGCGTGGCCCCCTCTCGTCCTGCGCGGCGCCGCTGCTCTCGGTCGCGGCGCTGCTCTCGGTCGCGGCGTTGGCCGCGCCGGCCTCGGCCAACGGCCGCTTCCCGGCCGCAGGCTTGATCGCGTCGCACCCGAGCGACCCGTCGCGCCTCATGGTCCGCGCGACCTACGGCCTGCTCGCCACGCACGACGGCGGCGAGCGCTGGCGCTGGATCTGCGAGCCGGTCGTCGGCTTCGCCGGGAACGAGGATCCGATGCTCGCCTTCCTCGCCGACGGGACGATCATCGCCGGCGTCTTCGACGGCCTCAGCGCGTCGAAGAACGGCGGCTGCGACTGGTCGTTCGCCCAGGGCGAGCTGCTGAACCGCTACGTCATCGACCTCTCGGCCGATCGCGAGGACCCTTCCCGTGCCGTGCTCGTCGTCAGCGCGGGGCTCGGGGCAGGTAAGTTCCTGACCCAGCTCTGGGAGACGAGCGACAACGCGGACAGCTGGACGAAGGCCGCCGTCGATCTGCCCGAGGACTTCCTCGCCCACACGGTCGACGCTGCGCCCTCGGACCGCGCGCGCGTCTACGTGAGCGGCCGCTACGGCGCGCCCGACTACGCCGGGGCCCTCCAGCGCACCGACGATCGCGGCGCGACCTGGGAGCGGCTCGACATCCCGGGGAGCGACGACATGCGCCTGCCGTTCCTCGGCGCGATCGATCCCGTCGACCCCGACACCGTCTACGTGCGGCTCGACGGTGATCCGACCGACGCGCTGCTCGTCTCGAAGGACGGAGGGCGCAGCTTCACCACCGCCTTCGAGAGCGCCGGCGACCTCCTCGGGTTCGCGCTCTCGCCGGACGGCGCGACCGTGATCGTGGGCGGGCCCCAGGACGGAATCTGGCGCGCGCCGGCCGCGTCGCTCGAGTTCGAGAAGATCTCGGACGTCGGCGCGCGGTGCTTGACCTGGACCGCCGCGGCGCTCTTCGCCTGCGGCGACGAGTTCGCCGACGGCTTCACGGTGGGCCGATCGATCGACGACGGCGAGAGCTTCTCCGCGCTGCTGCACCTCGACGGGCTCTGCGGGCCGATCGAGTGCGCGCCGGAGAGCGGCGCGGCCTCGACCTGCGCTCCGCTGTGGGGTGCGACGGCGCTCACCATCGGCTCGCAGCAGTGCGACGGCGCCGCAGCGACCGGCAGCGGCGGCGGGGGATCCGAGCCGCCGCCAGAGGAGGCGTCGGAAGGGTGCGGGTGCAAGATCGGCGCGGCAGGCGCGGCGCGGGGCGAGGACGCCGCGCCGCCCGCCGGCGGTGCGGTCTGGCTCGCGCTCGCGGCGGGCCTCGCGAGCGCGCGGCGGCGCCGGCGCGCACGCTAGCGCGGCGACACGCGCGAGCGCGCCGGCTGCCGGGAGCTCGGGCGCCCCGGCACACGAGCGAGCGCGACGGCGCAGGCGCGCAGACGAGCGCAACATAACCGCTTATCGAAGAGCGCTCGCATGGCGCAGGCAGAAGGGTGCGGACGGAGAGGGCGGACCGACTCGGCGCCGTCCGCGGGAGAGCGGGACGGGCGAGCCGCCGCCGGTTCGTTTCTGGATCTACGTCCTCGTGGGCTGGCGTAGACTGAGGGCGCCGCGGCTCCGGCCAGCGCGTGAATGGCCCCTAGAGACCTTCCCAGATCGCCGCTCGCCGTCTTCCTGCGCGCCCACAGCGCGGAGATCCTGGAGGCTTGGGAGCGCGCCGAGCGTCGCCGCGCGCCGGGCGAGCAGTCCCCCGGCTACATCGCGCTGCGCGAGGAGCTGCCCTCCATCTTCGCGCGCCTCGCCGAGCGCCTCGAGGCGGCCGTGGCGGCCGCGGCTGCGCCGCCGGGCGACCAGGAGCAGGACGCGTGGGGCGGCGTCGAGTCCGTGTCGGTCGAGTTCCCCGAGCCGCTGCTCGGCTTCCGCGTGCTCGACAAGCTCCGCGACGGGTTCGAGCTCGAGGACGTCGCCGCGCAGTACTCGGTGCTGCGCCGCTGCGTGCTCCGGATGCTCGAGCGGACAGGCACGCAGCCATCGTGGGTCGAGATGACGATCCTGCACGAGGTGCTCGATCAGGTGATCATCGATCCGGCGACGCGGAGCGCCGCGCTGCGCGAGCGCGCGCTCGGCGCGCTCGATCGCGTCTCGGCCGAGGGCATGGGCAACGTCCACATCGATCGGCTGCTGCGGCGGCTGGTCGAGGTGCTCGTCGAGTCGGCGCGGTCGGTCGACTGGGCGGTGATGCTGCTGCTCGAGGGCGAGGTGCTGCGGATCCGGGCCGGCATCGGCGTCGACGAGGCGCTGTGGGGCCTGCGCGCCTACAGGCTGGCGGAGGGCTTCGTCGGGCGCGTGGTCCGCGAGCGGCGCCCGGTGGCGCTGCGCTCGGCCGCGCCGGATCCGCTGGCCACCGACGCCGGGGGCGGCGCGGCGGGGCCCGAGTCGGGGGCGCAGAGCGAGCGCCCGAGCGACGCGCTCCACGCGCTCTACGGCGTGCCGATGCTCTCGGAGGGCCGCCTCGTCGGCGTCACGGTCGTGAGCTCCCGCCGCGTGGCGGAGTTCTCCGAGGGAGACCGGCTGCTCTTCAAGAAGGCGGCCGAGCGCGCGGCCGCGCTCGCGACCCAGGCCCAGCTGCGCGAGCAGCTCGCCGCGGAGCGCGGCCGGTTCGAGGCGACGATCCAGCGGCTCCCGGTCGGCGTTGTCGTCGCGGAGGGGACGTCGGGCGCCGTCGCGCTCAACAACCGGCGGTTCGCGGAGATCGTCCGCGGCCCCGAGGAGACCCCGAGCAACGCGCCGCTGCGGACGCTGCTCAGCGAGACCGACGACGACCAGCGCGCGCGCTGGCTGCTCCACCGGGCGCTGCACGGCGGCGAGACGGTCTCCCGCGACGAGATGGAGTTCGTCCGCGCGGACGGAGAGCGCCGCCTCGGGAGCTTCAGCGTGGCCCCCGTGCGTGACGCCGACGGCCGCATCACCGCGGCCGTGATGACGGTCGAGGACGTGACCGAGCTCAGGAAGGCCGAGCGCGCGCGGCAGATCCTGATCGACGCGAGCGCGCTGATGGCGGAGTCGAACGACCACGACGGGATGATCGAGCAGGTGGTGCGCCTCGGCGGCGAGCGCTTCGCGGACCTCTGCGCGCTCGATCTCGACGACGGCGGCGGCGCCCCGCGGCTCGTCGCGTCCGCGCGCCTGCCCGAGGCGCGGGCGCTCCTGCCGAGGCTGCTCAAACACCCGCCGCTGCTGCTCGGCGACGCCGCCTCGCTGGCCGAGGCGACGGCCCGCAGGGAGGCCACGCTGATCCCGCTGGTCACCGATCCGTGGCTGCAGCGGATCGCCCGCGGGCCGGAGCACCTCTCGGCGCTGCGGGAGCTCGGCGCCCGCTCGGCGATCCTCGTGCCGCTCGCGGCGCGCGGCCGCAAGCTCGGCCTGCTGAGCCTCTGGACCGTGGAGCGCGAGCTCCGGCAAGACGACAGGAGCGTGGCCGCGGAGCTCGGGCGCCTCGCGTCGCTGGCCATCGAGAGCGCGCGGCTGCACGGCGAGGCGGCACGCGCGAGGTGACGCCGCTCGTGCGCCCCGGGATGTGGCGCGCGTGCCTCGGGCGTGCTCGGAAGGCGACGCCCGCTGCCGGCGTCGGGCTGTCCCTGCCCGCCCTCGTGGTCCGCGTCGGGGCGAGCTCGGCGGTTCACCGGAGCGAGCCCGGCGGGTTCGTCCGAGGCGACGCAGCGAGGCGCGGGCGAGCGCGCGGCGGCTTGCGTCGCGGGGGTGGATGAGGCGAAGCTCCCGCCCTCGCACACGACCGTATGACCACGACCAACCAAGAACGTCCCCTCGCTGTGCTCGTCGGGGTGCAGCTCCCCGGCGTCGACGATGTAGAACACGCCGCCGATCTGGCCGAGCTCGGCCGCCTCGTGCACACGCTCGGCTTCGACGTGATCGCGACCGTGTCGCAGCGGCGCGGCGCGCTCGCGGCGGCCGCGGTGCTCGGGGAGGGCAAGCTCAGGGAGCTCGCGGAGCTCACGGGCGGCAGCGGCGTCGTGCCCTCGGGCGCGCCGGAGCGGAAGAACAAGGCGCGCGCGCGCCGGGCCGCAGAGAGCGGTGAGGGCGACGAGGACGACGTCGAGCTCGGCGGAGACGACGGCGACGACGCGGGCGACGGCGGCGACGCGGAGCGGCGCGCGGGCGGCGCCGGGCAGGCGGCGCGCCTGGCGACGGTCGTGGCGGTCGACCACGACATCTCGCCGAGCCAGGCGCGCAACCTGGAGCGGGCGACGGGCGCGCAGGTGCTCGACCGGGCGGGCGTGATCATCGAGATCTTCCACCGCCACGCGCGGAGCCGGGAGGCGAAGCTCGAGGTCGAGATCGCGCGGCTCAACTACGTCGCGCCGCGGCTCCGGGAGACGGGCGGCGGCGGGGACCGGCAGCGCGGCGGGATCGGCGGCAAGGGCGCCGGCGAGAGCGCGCTCGAGCTCGATCGGCGCAAGATCCGCGATCGCATCGCGGAGCTGAAGGAGGAGCTCGTCGCGGTCCAGCGCGAGCAGTCGACGCGCCGCGCGCTCCGGCAAGGGCAGCGCCGCGTCGCGCTGGTCGGCTACACGAACGCGGGGAAGTCGTCGCTGATGCGGGCGCTGACGGGCAGCGAGGTGCTCGTCGCCGACAAGCTCTTCGCGACGCTCGACACGACTGTGCGCGCGCTCCACCCGGAGGTGCGCCCGCGGATCCTCGTCTCGGACACGGTCGGCTTCATCAAGAAGCTGCCGCACGATCTCGTGGCGAGCTTCCGCTCGACGCTGGACGAGGCGCTCGAGGCGTCGCTCCTGCTCTACGTGGCCGATGCGTCGGATCCGACGTTCCGCGATCAGCTCGCGGTGACGCGCGGCGTGCTCTCCGAGATCGGCGCGAGCGAGGTGCCGAGCCGGCTCCTGCTGAACAAGGTGGACCGGCTCTCCGAGGAGGAGCGGGAGGCGCTGCGCCTCGAGTTCCCCGAGGCGACGCAGCTGTCGGCGAAGATCCCGGACGACGTGGCGGCGCTGCGGGAGGCGATCATCGCGTTCTTCGAGCAGTCGATGGTGGAGGCCGAGCTGCTCTTGCCGTACGCGAAGCAGGGCCTCATCGGGGAGATCTACGAGAACGCGCGCGTGCTCTCGGAGGAGTACGACGACGTCGGCGGCCGGCTCTCGGTGCGGGCGCACGCGGCGGCGCTCGATCGGCTGCGCAGCCTGCTCGCGCGCTGAGGGGGCGGCGGCCGGCGCGGGCGCGCGTGGCCTCGGCGCGGGCGAGCGGGGTCAGCGCGGGCGAGCGGGGTCAGCGCGGGCGGGCGGCGCGGGCGCGCGCTGCGTCGGCGTGCGCGGCGATGGCGCGCGCCTCGTCGGCCTGCAGGCGCCGCCGTCGCCTGCGGCGGCGCAGGAGGATGCCGATCGCGAACGCCAGGAGGTGGAGCCCAGCAATCACCGCGACGAGGATCCACCGCTGCACGCGCCGAGCGTAGCACCGGAGCGCCGGAGCGCGGGCGTCCGGGGCGCGTGGTACGCTCCGCTGTCCGCCGTCCGCTGTCCGCCGTCCGCTGTCCGCCGTCCGCTGTCCGCCGTCCGCTGTCCGCCGTCCGCTGTCCGCTGTCCGCTGTCGCTCCGCGCCATGAGCTCCTCCACCGACGCCGCGCTCGAAGCGATCGTCCAACGCGGGCTGGAGGCTTACCGCGCGGGGCGGTTCTTCGAGGCGCACGAGCTGTGGGAGTCCGGGTGGCGAGACGAGACCGACCCCGTGAGGAAGGCGTTTCTCCAGGGGCTCATCCTCGTCGCCGCGGCCCTGCACAAGCTCACGAGGATGCAGAGCCCACCGGGGGCATTGCGCCTGCTCGACAAGGCGCGCGCTCGGCTCGCAAGCACGCCGGATGGCATGGGCGGGCTGGCGATCCCGCTGCTCGTCGACGACATCACGCGCGCAGCAGCCGTCATCGAGCAGCTCGTGAGCGGAGAGAGAACCGAGATCGACGCCTCGCTTCTGCCCAGGATGGAGATTGCCGGCGATGTCGCGCCGCCCTCGCCGTCCGGGGCGCGTTCGCGGCCATGAGCGTCTGACCCGAACGGGCTCCGCAGTCGATATTGCGCTCGTCGCGTGCGACATGGGACGCGGGCGTGACATCGTTTGCCTGAGTGGTGTTCGCGCATGGGAAGCGCCCGTGTGGGGGGATATCGTGGCAGACGGGTACTGTGGAACCGGAGTGGAGGGGACGGCGAGCGCCGAGCCTCGGGCCAAGCTGCAAACCGAAAGGAGCCGCGTGACACGGCGCAAGCAGATCCTGATCGTGGACGACGACCAGGAGATCCGGGAAATGCTCGAGATCACGCTGGAGGAGGAGGGCTATGACGTCCTCTCGGCGAGCGACGGCGAGGCCGCGCTCGCGCTGCTGGAGCGCAACCGGCCGAATCTCATCCTGCTCGACATGCGCATGCCGGTGATGGACGGTTGGGGGTTCGCCCGCGCGTACGCGTCGTGTCCTGGTCCGCGCGCGCCCATCCTCGTGATGACGGCCGCGGTGGACGCCGGCACCTGGGCCCGCGAGGTGGGCGCGTGCGCGTCGGTCGCAAAGCCGTTCGATCTGAACCGCCTGCTCGATTCGATCGCGGCGCACGCGGGGTGCCCGCCCGGCCCGAGCCCGGCCTCCGCCTGACGAGGTCCACGCCGGGCGCGGGCCCGGCGCGCCGTCTGAGCGGGGCCTTGCCGGGCGCGAGCCCGGCGCGCTGCCTGAACGAGTTATCTGAGCGGGGGTCTTGCCGGGCGCGAGCCCGGCGCGCCGTCTGAACGAGTTATCTGAGCGGGGTCTTGCCGGGAGCGAGCCCGACCGAGGCCGCGGCGGTCTGCCGCGGGGCTCGGCGGTGGATCAGCCGCCCGTGGCGCGGCGCATCGCGCAGAGGAGGTCGCCGCGGCAGGGGTCGGTGGGAGCGCGGCGGTCGATCGTGTTCGGCGCCGCAGGGCCCGGCTTGGCGCGCGTCGGCGCGGCTGCTCCCGGGGCCCGTACACGGTTCTCGGGCGCGCGCTGCGATGCGGCGACGCCGTCGGGCGCGTCGCCAGAGCTGTCGCGCTCGGCAGGAGGCGCGACCAGCGCAGGAGGCGCGACCAGCGCGCGCTCGGCGGGCGCCTCGATACGCGGGAGCCGCGCCTCGACCGCGCGCGCGGCGGCGGCGAGGCCGGCCGTCGCGCGAGGGCCGGTGGCGGCGGCATCCGGGGAAGAGATGCCCGCCGTGAGGGCCGCGATCGCGGCGGCGCCTGCGAGCAGGATCGCGATCGAGCGGGCGCGCCACGCGCGCGCCGGCACGTCGAGCGCCGGCGCCTCAGGCACGGGTGCGGACGCGGGCGGCTCGCCGAACGGGAAGATCGGCAAGAGGTCGAGGACCTGGGGGCGGGCGCCCTCCTCACCGGCCTTCAGCGCGGTGAGGTCGATCTGCCCCGAGGACGCGTCGCGCTCCTCGCTCGCGGCGCGCGCCGCGGGCGGGATCGCGACGGCGGCATCCTCCGTGATCGCCTGCGTATCCAGCGAGGGCGCGTCCGCCGAGGACGCGTCCACCGAGAACGAGACCGATGTGTCTTCTCCGGGGCTGGTGGCGGCGGATTGCGGTTCGTTCGTCCACTCCTCGTGCTGCGTGTACTTCATGGTTGCTCCCGCTTCAGCCGTATCGGTCGAGCGCTGGAGTCGCGCGCCTGCGCCGGCCGGTCGGCGTGTCCTTTCGAGATTTGGACATGCACAGGCGCGCGTGCTTGGGCCCGCCGCGCGCCCAGGCCCACGCTGATCGACGGCGGTCACCGAGCGCTGCGATCGATTCCGCCCCGCGCGCGCGCCGCGTTCGCCGCGTTCGCCGCGTGCCTCACGTCCGTCGCGCTCGCCGTGTTCGCCGCGACGCACGCGCCTGCTACCGAGGTCGGGGAGCACCTGAAGCGCGCCCGTCGGCGGCGTTCGCGATCTTGCGAGCGGGCTCGTGACGCCCATACTTCGACCGCTCGGATCGCCGAGGGCGTGCAGCCGGCGGGCCTCATGACCGCGTGCGCTCGGGGAAGTTGGTTGCGATCGGGGCGTTCCTCGTCGAACAGAAGTTCCCACGCAAACGCGAATCGGATACTTGAGGTGAGATGAAACCTACACGGCTCTTCACGGTTCTGGGGGCGCTGATGTTCCCCCTTGCAGTGGCTCTGGTCACCAGCGGGTGCCCCAAGAAGGAAGAGGACGACGTGCCGCCGGTGCCCTCGGCTCCGCCCGTCGTGCCGACGCCGGCCCCGACGCCGACCCCCACGACGCAGATCGTGCCCGAGGAGGACGCCGGGGCGGATGCGGCGGACGCCGACACGGCGGACGCGGACGCTGGAAAGAAGGTGGTCGGCACGGGCGATTCCAGCGGGATCCGCAAGTGCTGCGCGGCGCTGCGCCAGAACGCGAAGTCGGCCCCGCCCGAGCAGCAGGGCGGCTACCTCGCGGCCGCCTCGGCGTGCGACGGCCTGGCGAACTCGCCGCAGGGAAGGCAAGCGCTCTCGACCCTGCGCGGCCTCCTCGTCGGCGCGCAGATGCCGGCGTCCTGCCAGTAACGGGACGGACGGGAGGGCCATCAGCGGTCGGGTGAGCGGCCCTCCCGCCCAGCTCGCCGGATGCACCTGGCGAGCTGGGCCGGTCGTCCCGCTGTCCTGAGGGGGCCGGGGCAGCCGGAGCCGTCAGCCGTGCACGGAGCCGTCAGCCGTGCACGGAGCCGTCAGCCGTGCACGGAGCCGTCAGCCGTGCACGGAGCCGTCAGCCGTGCACGGAGCCGTCAGCCGTGCACATAGACGAGCGTGCCGCCGCCCTCGATGTTCATCGCCCCGTGCCACTCGGGCGGGACGGCGGGCTCGGTCCACTCGAAGAGCCAGGCCGCGTCGGCAGGGGCCAGGTTGATGCAGCCGTGGCTGCGCGCCTTGCCGAACTCGTCGTGCCAGTACGCGCCATGCAGCGCGTAACCCCCGTGGAAGTACTGGGTGTACGGCACGTCACGCAGGTCGAACGCCGCCTCGGACGCCTCGTCATCGCCGTCCATCGTGGTCGAGACGTGCTTCGCGTGGATGTAGAACGAACCACGGACGGTGGCGTCGGTCTCCTCGGGATCGGCCATGCCGCTGCGACCGCTGGAGATGAGCGCCGCGAACACGGGGCGCGTGCCCTCGTAAGCGACGAGCATCTGGCGGCGGATCGAGATGTCGATCCACTTCTTGCCGTCGCGCGCGAACCCCTGAGGGTCCTTGCGCAGCTCGGCGATGATGAGGTGGTCGGCGGCGAGCCATGAGCCCTCGGTGGTCTCGAGCAACCCCTTGGCGCCGCCTCGCGTGCGGCCGGTGAGCACCCAGCCCGAGCGGTGCGGCGCGAGGCCCGCGTCGACGAGCGCGCGGCCCGACGCGGAAGGGCGCTGCCGCGTGGTGCCGTGGACGCGGACGAAGGCAGGGGCGCCCTTCAAGGCGGGATCGGGGCGGGGGTCGGTGCCGGGCGGCGGAGGAGGCAGCTCGTCGGCAGGCAGCTCGGCGATGGAGAAGCTCGCGGTGTCGGCCGGTGGAGCGGCGGCGGGCGGCGGGGCGGCCGAGGACGTGGGGGATGCCGACGACGCCGCGGCGGACGGGGATGCCGTGTCGGAGGCGCTCGCGGGGACCTCGGCGCCCTCGGCGTCGAGATCCTTGATGATCACGCCGCGCATCGCGCTGAGGCGCGCGGGGCGGGTGCGATCGAGCGGGATGAGGTCGAGCTCGGTCGTGAGGCCGAAGCGGCGGTTGGTCCACTCGAAGGTCGTGATCAGGCCGAAGGCGGAGCTCTCCTTGGTGCGGCCCGTGTGCACCGAGTAGTGGAGCTTCTCCTCGGCGCCGTACGGCTTGGGGAGATCCCGACCGGCGAGGAGGAACTCCGGCACGGGATCGAGCGGCAACGACGAGGGCGCGACGGCGGCGCGGGCGAGGTGGACGGCGAGCGTGGACCCCTCGACGCGGCGCTGATCCTCGACGGTCGGGAGCCGGAAGTAGAGGTGCGGCGGGGGCGAGCCCGACATGACGTAGTAGTAAGGCACCGGCGCACCACGGCGCGGGCCGCGCACGGCGGCGGCGACCACCTGGTGCTCGAGCGCGAGCGAGGCGCCCTTGCCCACGCAGACGTAGCCGCGCGGCGCGATCCGGTACCAGCCGCCGGCACATCCGTCGGTGCCCGCAGGGAGCTCGGCCCGATCGACGACCGCGCCGGCGCGCAGGTAACCGAGCTTCGTCGAGCGCTCGTCGGGAGCGACGTAGATCCAGGTGCGCATCGCGATGCTGGCGATCTTCGCGCCCCGGCCCGGGAGCGTGGACTCCTTCGAGGAGGGTGATGCGGCGGCCGGCGACGCGAGCGACGCAGGGGACACTGCGTCCGGCGCGGCGGATCCAGGAGAGGGGGCCATGAATTCGGGCGAGGGGAGACCCGGGACGGCGAGGGCGGCACCGCCGGCGACCGGGGCGGTCGCTTGAGCGGCGCCGGAGCGGTGATCGTCGGTGGCCCTGCCGGGCGGATCCTGGGACGGAGCGCAGGCCGTGGCCGAAAGGACGAGCGGGGCGGCGCCGGCGAAGGCGACGGTGACGGAGAAAGCGCGAGCGCGGAGCAGGGCGCCGGAGAGCAAGCGGGAGGGCGCCGTGGCGCGAGAGCCGACGCGGGGGCGAGCGCGCGTGCGCGGAGAGCGCTGCGGTGCGGGCAGCGACGCGGGGGTGGAGGCTCGAGCGAGGGAAGGCATCGACGCGAAGGCGGAGGCAGGGACACCCAGGCCCGAGGCGCGAAGGCGCGCGGGGCCAGCGAGCCAGCGGGCGACGGGCAGCCGAAGCTGGAGCCGCAGGGGCTGAGCGGGCGAGGTGTATGCCGAACCGAGGGGGAGATGCAATCTCCTGCCGGCGGCGTGAGGACGGGGAGGGAGAGGAGGGAGAGGGAGACGGGACGCGGAGCTGGAGACGGGACGAGGGGGAAGAAGCGCTAGCGCTTGACCTTCTTCGCGAGCAGGTCACCCAGCGTGCCGAAGTTGCGAGGCGCGGGCTTGGCGCCCTTGTCGTTGCCGCCGCCGGAGCGCTCGCCCTTGGCGTACGACTCGAACTGGCCGCGCTCCTCGTCGACGCGGAGCGCGGAGATCGAGAGGCGGATCTTGCCGGACTCGTCCACGTTGAGGATCTTCGCCTCGACGTCCTGCCCCACCGTGAAGTGCTTCTTCAGGTCGGCGGAGCGAGGCGTCGCTGTCTCGGCCGTCGGGACCAGGCCGCGGCCCGAGCGGCCCGAGGTGCCCGCGATCTGGACGAAGACGCCGTAACGCTCGATGCCCGTCACCTTGCCCTTGACCCGCGCTCCCTCGACGAGCAGCGGCGCGCCGCCCGCGGCAGGCGCGGAGACCGCGAGCGACGTCCCGCCGTCGCCGTCGTCGTTCGCGCGCACGACGACCGGCGTGAGGCGCACCTGGCCGGTGCCGGAGTCGACGCCGGCGACCACGGCCGAGACGCGCGAGCCGACCGCAACGCGGAGCTTGCCGTCGCCGTCGGCGAGCGCGACGCGCTCGAACATGCCCTCCTGCTTGCCGCCAAGATCCGCGAAGACCGCCTCGCGAGCGATCGCGACCACCGTCACCTCGACGGTCTCACCCGTGTGGTACTGGCGGCGGCGCTGCTTGCCAGCTCCTTCGGACTGCTCGAAGAGCGAAGCGAACGATTCCTTGGAGGCGGCGGAAGGGCGTGACGACGACATGGCGCGACCTCATAGCGCGAGGCGAGGGCGCGAGGAAGGCGGCGGTGAGCGGGAAGCGAGGGGGGAGGCGGGAGGACGGCGGTGGAGAGGGAGGGGGCGGAAGCGGAAGGAGGGGGAGACGGGGGGAGGGGGGGAGGGGGGAGACGGGGAGGGGGGAGACGGGGAGGGGGGAGACGGGGAGGGGGGAGACGGGGAGGGGGGAGACGGGGAGGGGGGAGACGGGGAGGGGGGAGACGGGGAGGGGGGAGACGGGGAGGGGGGAGACGGGGAGGGGCTGGGGAGAGGACGGGGAGGGCAGAGAGCAGGGAGGCGGCGGGAACGGAAAGGTGGAACCTGGCGGGGGCTTCTGCTAGCTTCGCCGGCCGCTGAATCGGGTCGATAGCTCAGTCGGTAGAGCTGCGGACTTTTAATCCGTAGGTCCAGGGTTCGAGTCCCTGTCGACCCACTAAGTAACTACGCGGAACTGCTGACCTTTCCGACCAGCACTCCCGCCTGTTCCAGGTTTTCTCCACGGACCGCCCCGGCAGGCGACGCGTCGAGCAACGCGATCGCGCTCGGCGACAGGTGCATGTGGCCCATGGTCTCGTCGAGACGTCGCGGTGCCCGGCGAGCTCCTTGATCGGCATCACAGGCGCCGCCCGCATCGCGAGGTGCGAGCAGACCGTATGGCGGAGGGGGTGCGGGCCCTCGAGCACAGCGAGCCCGGCGCGGCGCGTTGCCTGCCGCATCCAGCGCGCGACCGTCCACCCCCTGATGGGCGAGCCGGCATCCTGCTCGGCCGGTAGCAGACCGGATATGTGGTTGGCCCTGCTCGACCGAACAGACCTTCGCCGGTGCACGGCGAGGTGATCGAGCTCGACCTCGGCGCAGTCGTCCAGCCAGGTGGCGGCGCGGAGCACGCGGGTGATCATGATCCAGCGCCGGTCGGAGACGACGATCCCGTTGGCCTTGAGCTCGTTCCGGATCCGGAGGAGCTCCTGCACGATGCGCTCGGGCAGCGTCACCCGGTCGACGTCCGCCCGCGCCGCGTCCCACTCAGCGAGCTTGATCTGGGCCGAGGCCGAGTCGGACCGCTTGAACACCTCATCGAGGAAGGCGCACTCGACCCCGGCGAGCCGGCCGTCGAGATTGCGCTCGCAGGGATCGTTCTTCAGGGCGCTGAGCTCCACCGGCCCGAAATACTCGTCCTCGGATCCGAACTTGGTCACCAGCGTCTGGAACTTCCGCGCCTCTGGGTAGCGCGACAGGAACCCGAAGAACAAGGCGCTCCTCGTCGTACCGGGAGGGCCCACCAGCAGCGCGTGATCGCCAGACAGGACAGCGAGCAGGATGCACTCGACGGCTCTCGCGCTCCCGGAAAGCGGCAAGCTAACTGTCGCGCACGGTTCCGAACCTGCGCCGCACAGACGTCATATCAACCGAGTTACTGGTCGTGGCCTTCATCATCACCTCATGTGTCTGCGCAGCGGGCATGCTGCGCCGGTGCCTCGCCGCGGTGTCACCCACGGTGAGGCGTCTATGGGGGCAACCCCGACTCCTCAGTCGTTGACCACGGGGATCGTGAACGACACGCCATCACCGCGGTCGAGCTGGAGCTGGAAGCTGTGCCGGAGCTCGTTGACGCGCTCCGTGATCCGGTCAGCGGAGGTGGTTTCCGTGTGCGGCCATGGCCTCGGCGTGCGCGAGTTGCAAGCGCAATGCCGGTGTCGCCAACATGGGGGCTCTCCACTGCTGCACCTCGCTGGGGCGACCTTTCCGCCGGTGCCGCCCCGCCCCCGACATCACGACGGGAGGGGCTGAAATGTGCGGATCGTGTCGGTCTTCAACACCGGGCGGAAGGCGGACGCAGCGGCGCGCGCGGGCTGCCCCGGCTGGTGAGCGTGACGGGCGCCAGGCCAAGTGCGTCGCCGCGTGCGCGCCCACGAGCGTCGCCTCCCACGGCCTTCATGAACAGGGCACGGCGAAAACGTACAGTTAACCTGGAAGCCGCTCAAAATAGATTTCATTTGAAGCGTCGGGCGGGCGCCGAGCGGCGACACCTGCTCATCATCCCTCGCGACGATCGCGCTTTACAGGCGCGTCCAGAGCGCTAAAGAAGGCAAATCATGAAAACACCGCTCACCACATCGACCCGTCCTCGCCACCTCGTGACGCGACTCCTTGAACAGCCGGATCTCGTCCACCTCGTGCAGGGCCTACCGGCCCCGGTGCTCACCAAGCTTATTCATCACATTGGCCTGGAAGACGCGGGCGAGATCGTCGCGCTCGCGACGACCGCGCAGCTCGAGGGAATCTTCGACGAGGATTTGTGGCGCAGCGAGCGCCCGGGCAAGGACGAGACGTTCGACGCAGATCGATTCGCCCTCTGGATCGAGGTCATGCTCGAGGCTGGTGAGGCGTTCGCGGCGCAGAAGATCGCCGAGCTCGACGAAGACTTCGTCACGCTGGCCCTGTGCAAGCACGTCCTCGTGATCGACATCGACGGGCTCTGCGTGCAGATGTCGAGCTCGGCGCATTCGGACGATGACGATCTCGTGGAAAAGGCGCTCGAGGGCTGTCTGTACCAAGAGTTCGAGGAGTTCCGGGTCATCGCCAAGAACCACCGGAGCTGGGAGCCCATTCTCTCGGTCCTGGTCGAGCTGGACAAGGAGCATCACACCCTCCTACGAACGCTGCTCGACAGGTGCTGCGCCATCTCCTCCGAGTACATTGAAGAATCCGGCGGTCTGTACGACGTCCTCACCTCCGAGGAAATGCTGGAGTCTGACGTGGCCGGTGAGCGGGAAGATCGGCGCGAGCAAGAGGGGTTCGTCGCCCCTTCGGCGGCGGCGAGCTTCCTCAATCTGTCGAGGGTCACACCCCTGGAAGAAACACTGCAGTCCCGAACGTACGACGCTGTCACGCGCGCCCATTTCCGAGCGGCGGCGGTGAAGGATCGACCCACCGCAGCGGCGGCTCGGCGGTCGGACGCGCTCGAGGCGAAGAATGCGGCGAATCAGCAGAACCTCAAGGGCTTCCTCGAGGTTTTGCGCGAAGCGGACGTCCTGCCGCCTGCGACCGAGCCGGGGCTCCTCACGGCCGGCACGAAGCACGGGGAAGACCTCCCGTTCACGTCGGCGATCCGCGAGGTGAAGACGCGCGACGCGGAGATCTATGGGAAGCGCCTGATGGAGCTGAGCTACCTCGTGAACGTCCTCATCTCCGGATGCAGCTACAACGGCGGTGCGTTCCGGCCGTTCGAGGCAGTCGAAGCCGCCATCTGCACGTGCAACCTCGGGCTCGAACAACTCCTCGGAGAGCGATCGGCGCGCAAGAAGCCGAGCCCGGACGAGCTCGTGTCGGTGATCATCGAGCACGACGCGGTAAAGATTTTCATGGCCGGGTGGAACATCCTGCATCACCGGGTGTCGCTCTTCGCCGCCGACGCGATACGGAAAACGCTGAAAAAGCTGGCCGCCGACCAGTCCGACGCGCAGACGGCCCGAGAGATCGAGCGCGTGGCCCTCGGGCTCGGGGCGGATGCCGACGCGGGCAAGCCGTGGCGCTCGCGCGGCAAGCTCGACCGGCTCGAGGGCGTGCTCGGGGCCGAGACGACATCGACGCTTCGGGCGCTTCTGGACGAGTACCCGACGCTGCCTCACGGCGTGGGCGAAGGATCGCGGACCACCGCGGGCCGGCCTTTGCGCTTCATCTCCACGGCCGCGCAGGTTCTGGCCATACAGACGTTGCTGAAACGGCCGGAGGTGATCGGTGCAAAGGGCCCAGAGCGCGCAGCCCGCACCGACGCCCCCGCCAAGCCTCGACTCAAGCGCACTCGACCTGGACCGGGCCGCCAGAAGTAGAATTTGAATTTCATCACTCCCGAAGCGGGTTTGCGGGGACAACGAAGCGGTACCGCCTGTGGCGGTGCCGCTTCTCGCCCTTGGCGAGCCGCGAGCGACGGGGAGTGTCAAGAGTGTTGGCTGTTGAGTCTGCGGGCTTCTTGGGGCGGAGACGGCCGATCGAACACCCGGCGCAGCGGATCGGGACCGCCCGGATGGCCGCGCTCCTTGAGCATGCCGAGGAGGCGACTCGAGCGCAGCGAGGGATACTTGCCGAGCTGCTCGACGATGAAGGGCACGAACGGGTCGACCATCGACGGGCTCGGCGCGACGACCTTCTGCGGTGACGCGGCCTCGGGATCGGGTCCGGCACAACACCTTCGGCGTAGTGTAAAGCATGGTTCGCTCGTGCTCGCTTCGCGCGGCTCATGAGCCGGTAAAGCGGTAAAGCGGCCGGGTCTTGCCCTGGCGCCAGGCATGCGCCTGCCTGGCCTGCGGGTGAAGTACCGATGCTCGGCCCCATACGCGTTTCATTGTCGACGCAAATTTACGTCATGCGCGGAAGTAATGCGGCTTGCAGATACCTATTGCTCAATCTGTCGGCAGTGTTATATGTGGCCTGGCGGACAGAATCATACCGCGCCAGCCAAAGAGACGCGAGCACTTCAAGGCACGACGACGAAATCGTGCTCTTGCATGCTGGAACGCGAGCAACTCAGGCGCACGATGCGTCTTTGTTGGCCGGCGACGGGAGGTTTTGAGGGGTACTTGCCGCTGCGACTGCTCTTGGCGACACGTGTGTCGCACAGGCTTGCAGGTGTGCCAGCCATTGATTGGCGCCACCGGTGCAGCGACGATATTGAACGATTTCAATTGTTTCAATGAGATTGCGAAGCGGCGACGCCAGAGCGTCGAACAGGTTAATTTTGTAAAAAGTTAGGAACCTTCGATGCAATGCTCGAAGGTCCGGCCGGACCGCGATCTCATCCGCGTCCGGAGGTGCATGGCTGGAACGATGGTCGCCGCCGGTGGGGATGTCGCGGTAGGAGCAGGCGCTCATGAGGGGCTGACAGGCGTGAGAGCGCTGTTCGGCTCTCTCAGGCTGCGCCATTGTGTTTGCCGTTCCAGGTCGTAAAAAATCGTGACGGGTCGATCGCGGGAGAGAGTCGATGGACGTCGGAATCGAGCGCATTAACGCTTATCTCGGGCAGGCATGTATCGACGTGCGGATGATATTCGAGCACCGAGGCCTCGAATTGAAACGCTTCGGAAACCTGCTGATGGACAAGAAGTCCGTATGTCTGCCGTGCGAGGATTCGGTGACGAACGGCGTGAACGCGGCAAAGCCGCTCATTGATTCGCTCGATCGGTCTTCTGTTGAGAAGATCGAGCTACTGATCACATCCACCGAATCCGGACTCGATTTCGGCAAATCGCTCAGCAACTACGTCCACGACTACCTGGGGCTCAGCCGCCGCTGCCGAATGTTCGAAGTGAAGCAGGCGTGCTACGGCGGTACGGCGGCTCTACAGATGGCTGCCAATTTTGTGAGGTCCAACGCGGCGCCAGGCGCGAAGGCGCTCGTCGTGGCGACCGACATCACGAGCGCGACAGCGAAGCACACATACGCGGAGCCGTCCCAGGGGACGGGCGCCGTGGCCATGATCGTCGGCGACGAGCCGCACGTCCTGGAGCTGGATTTCGGCGCGAACGGCTATCACGGTTACGAGGTCATGGACACCTGCCGGCCGGACGTGCACGTCGAGGCCGGCGATCCGGATCTGTCTCTTCTCTCCTATCTCGACTGTCTGGAACAGAGCTTTCGAAGCTACGTGGAGCGGGTCGAAGGTGCGGATTTTCAGTCTGCATTTGACTACCTCGTGTTCCACACGCCGTTCGGTGGAATGGTGAAGGGCGCTCACCGCAACATGCTTCGCAACATGAAGGTCCCGCCGGAGAGCATCGAGCGTGACTTCAAACAGCGCGTGACGCCGTCGCTCAAGTATTGCGCGGAGGTCGGTAACATCTACTCCGCATCCATCTTCCTCGCCCTGATCGGGCTGATCGATTCCGTGCCGCTCGATTCCGCCAAGCGCGTCGGGCTCTTTTCGTACGGTTCGGGCTGCTCTTCGGAGTTCTATAGCGGAATCATCTCTCGACGCGGACAGGAGCTGGTGCGGGCCCTCGGCCCGGCAGAGGCGCTTCGAAAGCGCTATCGGCTCAACATGGCCGAGTATGAGAACCTGCTGACGCTGAACTCGGAGTGGACGTTCGGCGTGCGCGATCGGCGGGTCGACGTCTCCGGATACCGAGACATCTACGACCGACAGTTCACGAACAGCGGCTTGCTCGTGCTGGAGAGCGTCGGGTCGAACTATCATCGAAAATACAACTGGGCTCACTAGCTGGCCCGTTTGGTGGACTCGCGCGTTCCAGGGCGGAATAGGCGCGTTCGCGTTCGGTGGGCGGGTAAAGAACCATGATTGATGGTCGTCGGGTCATTTCGAGAATGGACGTCGCCGCTTCGGCCTGTCCCGGTGACTGGTACGTGCCATGAACGGTGACCTCCTCGGGCAAGCCGACTCGGCCGATGGCGATCGCGGCCGCGTCGCCGTCGGACAGAGCTGGATCGTCGCGCTCTCGGCGCGAAATGAGCAAGAGCTTCGGCGCCTCGCCGGATCGATGCGCGAGTGGCTGTCGGGTGGGCGTAACGGGATTTCAATGGGAGAGTTGAGTCGAGCGTTGAACGTGGGACGCACCCATTTCGGCGTGCGATTCTGCGGGCTCTTCGACTCGCTCGACGACCTCTCGGCCGCGCTCGAGCGGCGGGCGGCCGGGGAGGCGCCGCGACGTGCCGATGTCGATGTCGATGGACCGCGGCTGTCGCTCGAGACCGCGACGAGCGCTTTGGAAGAGAGCGGCACGGAGCCGAAGGAGCGCAGGGCGGCGCTGGAGGCCGTCTGCGACTGGTACCGGCAGGGAGCCGACATTGATTGGCGACGTGTGTGCGGCGACCCGTCGGAGGGGGCCCCATTCGACCTGCCGGCCTACCCATTCACGGATGTCGACTTCTGGTTTCAGGCCGAAAGGCCCCATTCGGCGATATCGGGCGCGCGGCCCTGGACGCTGGATTCATTCTGGGATGCGGACCTATCCAGGTTGGGTCGTCAAGGCTTCGCGAAGCTCTTGGGTGACGATGATGCGAGCGTCCTTCAGCATCGCGTCGAGGGGGCGCCCCTGGTCCATGCTGCGTTCTATTTCGAGCTCGCTTTTGCGGGCCTGAGGGCGTTGCGATGCCAGGTTGACGGCTTGCGATGGCGTTCTTGCGTTTGGGCGAACCACCTCGTGCTCGGCCGGCGCGTGCCCGTGTGCCTATGGCTGCGGGACGACGGTGACACGGCCTCGTTCGAGATAGGGCTCGGGAGCGAGACGACGGAAGAGATCGTCATGCAGGGGCAATGGGAAACAGATGGCCGTGGCCCGGTTCCACCGTTTCCGGACACGTTCCCCTCCGGAGCGGCGCGCGAGCGCGCCACGGCGGCGGCGGTCTACGACACGCTGGCGGCTCGGGGGGTGGAGTATGCGCTGGACGCGCGGCTCATCGAATCGATCAACCTGTGGGCGGCGGACGACGCGTGGGTCGAGCTCTCGTCTCTGGCACCCGAGAGCGACCGGCAAGAGCCGGTGAGGCGAGCGTTCTTCGCGGCGCTCCAGGCGGCGGAGTTCTTGATCGCCCGATCCTCGGAGGCTCCGGCCGTCGTGGAGAGAATCGAATCCATCGCCATCGCGGACGCCACGCGCGAGCCGCGGTTCGCGCGTGTCCGATCGACGGCGAGCGGGCAGGGGGCGCCGACCTACGATATTGTCGTTTTCGACGTGAATCGCGAGGTCGTCGTCGTCATCGAGCAGGTGCTCTTTCAGCTCGTGGGCGGGGCGCGCGGCGCCGGGGGCCGACTCGAGCAGGTCACGCCCGGTCCGATGCTGGCGCGCCCGCGCCTCGTGGCGCGCCCTCCCGACGGGAGAGCCCCCTCGACCATCGGCGAGGGCGTGCTGATCTTCGACACCGACGATCGCCTCGCTCGACGAGTTCGGGAGAGCGAGCGCGACGCGGGCGTCGCCCTCGTCTTGCCCGGAGCGGAGTTCCGCCGGTGCGACGCGCTGACGTACACGATCGATGTCACCCGAGGCGAGCACTACACCGCGCTGCTCGAAGCGCTGCGCGGCGAGAGCTTCGTACCTGGACACATCGTCCATCGTTGGGCCAAAGGTGACTTCGGCTACCGGCCCAATCAGATCGACTCGCAGCTCGACCACGGCGTGCGCTCGCTCTACTGGATGGCCCGTGCTCTCGTCGCCGCGCGGTGGGATCGCCCCTTGCAATTCCTGGTTTGGTACGGCGGGCGTCCCGAGCTCGTGCAGCCCCTTGGCGCGTCGGCGACCGGCTTGCTGCGAGCGTTCGCTTTGGAGCAAGCACGCACCACCGTGCGCGCGGTGGAAGACGCCTGGTCGGAAGACGATCCGGTCAAAGCCGAGGTCATGCTCCGAGCGGAGCTCGCCGTCTGGTCGGGCGACATCGAGGTTCGTTACGATAGCGGCGGACGTTGGGCGAAGACGTGGGAGCTGGCGTCGCTCTTGCCGGCGCCGGCCCCGCATCCGGTGCGCGCGCACGGTACGTACGTGCTCACGGGCGGCCTCGGTGGCCTCGGGCTGTTGTTCGCGGAGCGCTTCGCGCGGCTCGCGCCGGTGAACCTCGTGCTCACTGGACGATCGGCGCCCACGCCGCGGCAGGAAGACGTCATGGCGCGCTGCCGCGCTTTGGGGAGCCGCGTCACGTTTGTGCGATGCGACGTCACCCGTCAGGATGAGGCGGACGAGCTCGTGGCGCGGGTGCGCGCGGAGTACGGGCCGATCCACGGAGTTGTGCATGCGGCAGGCGTGCTGCGTGATGGTCTCGTGGCGACCAAAGGGCTCGATGCCCTGAACGAGGTCATCGCTCCGAAGATCGCGGGGACCGTTCACCTCGACGTTGCCACGCGTCGCGAGCCGCTCGACTTCTTCGTGATGTTCTCGTCGCTCGTCGGCGCCGTGGGCAACGTGGGTCAAGCGGACTTCGCTGCGGCCAACGCGTTCCAGCTGGCGTTCGCCGAGTTGCGAGAGGCGCAGCGAGTGACCTCCGAGCGTGCGGGGGTGACCCGCGCGATCGCTTGGGGTCATTGGCACGAAGGCGGCATACGAGTGACCGACGACGTGGACTCGGCGCTCGCTGCGCGCGGGATGGTTTCACTGTCGAACGAGGTGGGCTTCGCGCTGTTCGACGAGGCGCTCCGCGCGGAGGCTCCGGCCTCGATCGCCGCGCAGGGCGACGCGTCGAAGCTGCTGTCGCTGCTCACGAAAGCTGGCCGAGGCTGACCCATGCAGGAGACGCGAGATCAAACGTTCGTGCGCGTTCAGGCGGTGCTCTGTCGGATCGCCGATGCGCTCCTCAAACGGGGGCAGGGCGCCGCTGATCCAGAGCGCACGCTGCCCGAGCACGGCTTCGACTCGATCATGCTCAAGGCCTACGCGCGTGCGATCAGCGACGAGCTGCAAATCGATCTTGCTCCGAGCACGTTCTTCACGCACGACAGCATCGCGCGCTTGACCGCGCATATCCTCTCGGAGCACCAGGCCGTGGCGGACGCGCCGGATCGAGCTTCCGGCAAGACGCGCCGATTCGAAGGGTTTCGAGGGCGGAGGCTCGAGCCGCTCGATCTCGTCCGGCAAAGCGCCGCCGACGCGAGCCGCCCGGCTGAGGTCGCCGTCATCGGGATGAGCGGGATGTTTCCCGACGCGCCGGACCTCCAGGCCTTCTGGCGGAACCTCGTCGAGGCGAGAGATTCCGTGACCGAAGCGCCGACCGACCGCTTGGACTTCTCCACCTTCGACGCGAAGGACGGAGAGCTGGCGAAGCCCGTGCCACATTGGGGGGCTTTCGTTCGCGACGTCGATCGCTTCGACGCTGCCTTTTTCGGGATCTCGCGGCGGGAAGCCGAGGTCATGGACCCGCAGCAGCGCCTGTTCCTCGAGAACGCTTGGCACGCGATCGAAGACGGGGGCTATTCGCCGCGCGCGTTCGCGGGGCGCCGGGTCGGCGTTTTCGCCGGCGCGCAATTCCACGGCTATGAGGATGTCGTCTTCGCTGCGCGGATCTACGACGGGTACACTGGAACGGGTAATTCCCAGTCGATTCTGACGAACCGCGTCTCGTATCTCCTCGATCTGCGCGGCCCGAGCGAGACCGTCGACACGGCCTGCTCGAGCTCTCTCGTGGCGATCCATCGGGCCGTGCAGGCGATTCAGAACGGCGAGTGCGAAGCGGCGCTGGCGGGTGGAGTCAGCCTCAACCTCAGCCCCAAGGCGCAGGTCGTGACGGCACAGCTCGGCGTCCTTTCTACGACGGGGCGCTGCCGGACATTCGACGCGCGCGCAGACGGTTACGTGAAGGGCGAGGGCGTCGCGGTGTTGCTCCTCAAGCCGCTCGACCGAGCGCTGGCCGACGGCGATCACGTGTACGGCGTCATCAAGGGGAGCGCCGTCAATCACGGCGGCAAGGTGAGCTCACTCACCGCCCCGGAAGCGGGGGCGCAGAGCCGGGTCATCATCGACGCGCTCGAGCGCGCGCGTATCCGGCCGGAGACGCTGGGCTACATCGAGGCGCACGGTACCGGCACCGAGCTGGGCGACCCCATCGAAATCGACGGCATCAAGGGTGTGTTCCGGCACTTCGGGGTCCCCTGGGAGTGCGCGTCGGAGGGCGAGCGCTGCCGCATCGGATCGCTGAAGACGAACATCGGGCACCTGGAAGCGGCGGCCGGCGTCGCAGGCGTCGTCAAGGTCCTGCTAGCTCTCTGGCATCGGGAGCTGCCGCCGTTGCTGCATCTCGAGACCGTCAATCCGTATCTGAAGCTCAACGGGACTCGGCTCTCGATCGTCACCCGACTCACGCCGTGGGCGCGCAGGGCGGGGGAAACCCGACATCCCATACCTCGGCGCGCCGGGGTCAGCTCATTCGGGTTCGGCGGGACCAACGCGCACATTGTGCTTGAGGAGGCGCCGGAGCGATCGCCTCGAACGGTGGAATCCTCTACCGCCGAGGTCATCGCGCTCTCCGCGAAGACGGAGCGCGCGCTGTTGGCACGGATACGTGCGCTGCGATCGTGGCTCGACGAAGTGGGTGACACCTACGCGCTTGCCGACGTCGCCTTCACGATCAACGTGAGCGGGAGTAATTTCACCAAGCGCTGCGCGTTTGTCGTCGGGTCGCTCGCGGAGCTGAAGGCGGCGTTGACCGCGGTCGATCGCGGCGAACGACCCCAGGGATTTTTCGACGCGGAGCGCGCGGCGGACGCCGTTCACGACGCCGCGGTCGAAGCGGCGGCAAGCGCGATGTCGGATCCGAGCCGGCTCGGTCGCGCGCTCGAAGGGATCGCGGCGGCGTTCGTCCGTGGCCGCGTAATCGACTGGGCCAGGCTCTTCTTGGGCCGGGAACGCCGCCGGATACCCATGCCGGGCTACCCCTTCGAGGGCGAGCGGTTCTGGATTCCGAAACCCGAGCAGGACATCAGCCTGGGGGTCTTCGGCCCGGCCTTTGTGCACTCCGAGCTGTCCGTCGATAGCATCCAACCGGCCGGCGCCCTTCTCGTCGTCGGTGGGCAGGAATACGCGCGAGAGCTTCGCGCCCGATGGCCGGGGCTCGACGTTGCTGTTCTCGCCGGCGATGAGACCAATTACGCGACCGCGATAGATAGGTTGCGCGCGGAGAATCGATTTCCCCAGCGGGTGATCTGGTGTGCTCCGGACGTCAACCAGGAATCGGTTGACTGCGCTCGCCTCTACCGGATGGCGCTCGGCTCGCTATGGAGGCTCTCGCAGGCCTTGATTCGAGCGGCGCCGCACCGGACGATCGATGTGCTCGCCGTTCACGTGGGGCCGTCGTCAGCCCCGCTGGCCGCGGCGGCGGCGGCGTGGGCGAAATCGGCGCTCGCGGAGCATGCCTCGTTCTATTGCCGCGTCCTAGAGCTTTCTCCTGATCTGGACGCGTCCGCCCGCGCGTTGCTCTTGGCGCGCGAGGTTCTCTCCGGCGACACCGCGTTCGAGGTTCGCTATGATGCGATGCGGAGGCGCTCGGTCAAGAGCTACGTTCCGCTCGAGGCCGCGCCGTCGCCCGTTCCCTTGCGGCGGGGCGGCGTCTACATCGTGTCCGGCGCCTTCGGCGCGCTCGGTCGCCGATTCGCCGAATGGTTGGCGACCGAGTGGCAAGCGAAGCTCGTGCTTCTCGGTCGTCGGCTGCCGCCGAAAGCGCCGCCCTCGGGCTCGCGAGAAGGCGACGTTCTGGCGCTCGAGTGCGACGTGACGCGCTTCGATCAGGTCGAGGCCGCCGTGCGGCGCGCGGTCGCCGCGTTCGGGACAGTGCACGGGGTGTTGCACGTCGCCGGCGTGGGCGGCTCGAAGCCGGTGCTCGATCTCGACGCCGTCGAGCTCGAGCGATTGCTGGCCGTCAAGGCGGAGGGAGTCATCCACCTCGATCGCGCGACGAGGCATCTTCCGCTCGACCTCTTCGTCGGGTTCTCGTCGTTGGCGGCCGCTGCCGGGACGGCCGGTTATTCGGCGTACGCGGCGGCGAACGGGTTCCTCGATGGCTTCATGCGGGCGCGCACATTGGCGCGACGGCCTGGGCTCAGCCTCTCGATCGCCTGGCCGTTCTGGGCGGACGGAGCGATGGGGCCCGCGGAGGAAGCCAAGAAGGCGTGGATCGCGTGGATGCGAAAGACGCAAGGCCTGGTGCCGTTGTCGGCCGCGTCCGGCCTACGCGCCTTCGAGCTCTCCCTGGGGTTGGGCGAGGCTCACATCGTCGTGACGGAAGGGGAGTTGAGCAAGGTAAGGCCCATGTTGGCGGCGGCCGCGCGGGCCGAGCGACATGGTGAGCCGGACGAGCCGGCAGCGTCGTTGTCTGTGGACACGCCGGCGCCGTCGGGGCCGACGCAGCCGAGGCCATCAGCGCAGGGATCCGCGTCGCTCGAGCGCGCGCTCGTGGAGCTCGCGGCGCGCATTCTCAAGGAACCCGAATCGTCCATCGACCCGCGCGCGCCGCTCACCGAGTTCGGATTCGACTCGTTGTCGCTCAAGGATCTCGCATCGCGCCTCTCGCGAACCTATTCGCTGCCGATCACGCCCAATCTCTTCTTCCAGTATGGAACGTTGCACGCTCTCGCCGACTACTTGATCACGAAGTTGCCCGATGTTCTGAAGCTCGCCGGTGAGCCAAAGAGTTCTCCCGTGGAGAAGCTCACGACGGCGACGGAACCGGCGATGCAGGGCGCCCGAGCGGGACGAGAAGAAGTGAAACGAACAGAACCGGGACGAAGCGATCTGGGACGAGAGGAGGGGTGGCAAGAAGGTTCGCTGCGAGGAGGTGATCCGCCGCTCGGCACCTCGCCGGCGGGCTCGGAGCCGATCGCCGTGATCGGGATGGCCGGCGTATTTCCCCAGTCGAAGGACGTCGACGAGCTGTGGGCGCACCTCGCGGCGGGGGACGACCTCGTGACGGAGGTGCCGCGGGAGCGCTGGGACTCCCGCGCCTTCTTCGGCGACTCCACGCGCGACCCACAGAAGACGAACTCGAAATGGGGAGGGTTCGTCGCGAACGTCGACTGCTTCGATGCGGCGTTCTTCCGCATATCGCCGCGCGAGGCGGAGCTCATGGATCCGCAGCACCGGCTCTTCCTTCAAGTCGTGTGGAGCGCGATCGAGAACGCCTGCCACGACCCGCTGGCGCTCGCGGGCCGGAGCGTCGGCGTATTCGGTGGAACGCAGGTCAGCGAGTACCAGGAGGTGCTGGAGGCGCACCGAGAGCGCGACGCGTTCCGCGTAACGGGGAACATCGACGCGCTCCTGGTGAACCGGATCTCGTACTTGCTCGATCTCAGGGGCCCCAGTGAGGTCGTGAGCACGGCCTGCTCGAGCGCGCTCGTCGCCGTGCATCGCGCCCTGGGCGCGCTGCGCCGGAACGAATGCGAGATGGCGATCGTCGGCGCCGTGAGCCTGATGCTCTCGCCGCTCGGGTTCGTCTACCCCAGTCAGATGCGCATTCTGTCTCCGGACGGGCGCTGCAAGACCTTCGACGCGCGAGCCAACGGCTACGTCAAGGGCGAAGGGGCCGGCGCCCTCGTCCTCAAGCCGCTCTCGAAGGCGCTTCGCGACGGCGATCCGATCCACGCCGTCCTACGTGGCAGCGCGGTCAACCACGGCGGCAGAGCCACGTCCCTGACCGCGCCGAACTCGGCGTCGCAGCGCGACGTGATCCTCCGCGCGCTCGCCGACGCAGGGCTCGGCGCCGGGAGCGTGAGCTACGTCGAGACCCACGGCACGGGGACGGAGCTGGGCGATCCGGTCGAGATCGACGGCTTGAAGCAAGCGTTTGCTGAAGGCGGCGCCACCGCGTCGGCGTCGTGCGGGCTCGGGTCCGTGAAGAGCAACATCGGTCACCTCGAGCCCGCAGCCGGCATCGCCGGGCTCGTGAAGGTCATCCTGGCGCTGCGGCACCAGATGATCCCTCGGACCCTTCACGTCCAGACCGTCAATCCGTACATCAACCTTGAGGGCTCTCCGTTTTTCATCGCGGACCGCCCGCGGCCGTGGACGAGTGGACTCGACGCTTCAGGCCGACGGGTCCCGCGCCGCGCGGGAGTGAGCTCGTTCGGATTCGGCGGGGCCAACGCGCACGTCATTGTGGAGGAGGCCCCTCCGCCGGCGCCTTCGAGCCCGCCTCCTGAGAGGCCGTATTCGATGCTCGTGCTCTCCGCGAAGAGCGAATGGTCGCTCCAGGAACGGCTGAGCGACCTCCGGCGATGGATCGGACAGCACCGCTCGGAGGTGACGCTTGGAGAGCTGAGCTTCAACCTCGCCATGACGCGCAGCCACTTCACGCACACCTGCGCGCTGGTCGTGAAATCTTACGATGAGCTCGACGAGGCGCTCGCGCACCGGCTGGAGGGGCGCCCGTGCGCCGCTGTCGTGAGCGGGACCGCCGCGAGTAGCAAAGACGGCTCGGAGCCGTTGATGGACGAGCTCTCGGAGTATCTCGCGACGACGGTGACGCGCGGCGATCTGACGCCCGAGCGATATCGCAGCGTGCTGCTCGCCCTCAGCGAGCTCTATTGCCGGGGCAAGCGGGTGGACTTCGGCGCGATCTTCGGGACTGCGCGAGTTCGACGTGTGCCGTTGCCTTCCTATCCGTTCGAGAAGCGGCGACACTGGCTCGAGGCGAGCGGCGCGCGGGGCGCGGCGATCGCGTGCGGGACGGACCTCGGCTACTACGAGCCGAGGTTCCGGGACGCTCCTTTGCCCGCGGCCGGCGCGCATGCGCTGCCGCCCGGCGCCGTTCTTCTCTTCGATGTCGATGATGCGCTCGCCCCGCGCGTGAGCCGCCACCTCGGCGGTCGCCCCGTCGTTCTCGTCGAGCAGGGGCGGGAATACCGCCGCGTCGATGCGCTGCGGTACGAGCTCGATCCGGGTGATCCCGAAGGCTACGAGCGGCTTTTGTCGTCGATCGAGGGAGACCACGGAGGCTGCGCGGCCGTGGCGCACCTGTGGGCGCAACACCGGTTCTCGCCGGATGTGCGAGCAGTTGATGCGCAGCTCGACGAGAGCTTCTATTCGGTGCTCTTCCTCGCTCGCGGCCTCGTAGCGCGAAGACGTCAAGTCCGCTTTCTGTTCGGCTATCGGGAGGCCGAGGGCCCGCAGCCCGTGTACGCGGCGATGGTCGGGTTCGTCAAGTCGGTCGCGCTCGAGCATCCCGCGCTCGACATGTGGGTCGTTGCCTTTGGCGGCGCGGCGGCGCCTCCGAGCGCGGTGGCCGCAACGTTGGTAAGAGAGCTGGAGAACGGCTCGACCCGCGGCGTGCGCGTGCGGTACTCGGGTGAGCGCCGCGCCATCGAGCGGTTCGAGCGGGTGAGCGCCGAGCGCGCCTCGGCTGGCGTTCGAGAGGGCGGCGTCTATGTGATCACGGGCGGCTGCGGAGGGCTTGGGCTCATCGTTGCCGAGCACCTCGCGCGGGCGTACCGCGCCAAGCTGGTGCTCGTCGGACGCGCACCGCTGGACGGCGGCAAGGAGCGCCATATCGAGCGGCTCGCCGCGCTCGGGGCGGAGGTCGTCTACGTCCCCGCGGACGTCACGATCGCAGAACAGGCGCTCGGCGTCGTCGAGCTCGCCGAGCGGCGGTTCGGCGCCCTTCACGGCATCGTCCACGCGGCGGGCGTGGGCGCGGCCGCGCCGATCAAACGGAAGGCCGTCGAGGAGGCGCGCACGGTGCTCGCGCCGAAGGTGCAGGGGACGTTGAACCTGCTGCACGCGGTCGGCTCACGCCGGCTCGATTTTATCGCGCTGTTCTCGTCGATCTCCTCTGTCATCGGTAATCCGGAGAACGTGGACTACGCATTTGCAAACGCGTTCCTCGACGCATTTGCCGCTGCCCGCGCCGGCGCTCCGGGGCCGCGTATCGCCGCGATCAGCTGGCCGCTTTGGGAGGATGGGGGCATGAAGCCCGGCCCGGCGCAGATGGCGGCGCTCGCGCGCTGGATGCGCGAGGCGCAGGGGCTCGTCCCCCTCCCAAGCGCGCGCGGCATCGAGGCGTTCGAGCGCTGCCTTGGTCTCGGCCGGCCCCACCTGATGGTGATCGACGGCGACGGAGCGCTGTTCGAACAGACGCTGTCACGTGCGTGCGAACGGGAGCTCGACGCGGGGGCGGCGGCGGACACGACCTTGAAGCAGTCCGCGGTGTCCACCGTCGAGGCCGCGGAAGGGGCGGAGAGAGCCGGGCGCGCCCCTGGTCCGTCGGCCGTCACGATCGAGGAGGAGCTCCGCGCGCTCGTGGGCGCTCAACTGAAGCTCCCGGAGGCGGACATCGACTCCGCCGAGACGTTCTCGAACCTGGGGCTTGATTCAATTTCGCTCAAGACGTTCGTCGAGAGGGCGAATTCGCGGCTCGGAGTAAAGCTGATGCCCAGCGTCGTCTTCTCGTACGAGACGCTCCGGGCGTTGGCGCACCACGTGGAGGCCGCGCATTCCCCGACGATCCATTCGTCGTCGGGCGCCCCTCCGACCACCCCGGAGCAGGGGACCATCGGCCGCGTCGCGGCCGCCGCGCCCCCGGCTGCAGTGGATCCCGATCCGCCTTCGGCCACCGGCGCCGCGGGCGCCGGTACAGGAGCCATGCCCGCCTCGGCCGCCGCCGCGCCGCCGCCGCGTGGCTCGTCCCGGGGCGCGCCCGCGGCTCAACCCGAAGGAATTGCCATTATCGGAATGAGCGGCGCGATGCCGCAGTCGCGCGATCTCGATGCGTTCTGGCAACACCTCGTAGCGCGGCGCGATCTCGTGACCGAGGTCCCTGCCGCGCGCTGGGACTGGCGGCAGTACTTCGGCGAGGGCGTCGCGCAGTCGGTCTCGAAATGGGGGGCGTTCCACGGAGACGTCGATAAATTTGACGCGGATTTCTTCGGCATCAACCGGCGTGAAGCGGCGTTGATGGATCCGCAGCAACGCGTCTTCCTCGAGGTCGCGTACCACGCGTTCGAAGACGCTGGATACTCGACCAGCTCGCTTGCTGGGCGATCGGTCGGCGTCTTCGGGGGGATGAACTTCGGCGAGTATCAGAGCCTCCTCGCCGCGCATGGCGAATCGCACGCGTATATGGCGACCGGCAATTACAGCAGCATGCTCGCCAATCGCATCTCGTTCCTGCTCGACCTGGTCGGGCCGAGCGAGACGATTGATACGGCGTGTTCGTCCGGGCTCGTAGCCTTGCATCGAGCCGTGCAGGCGCTTGAGACCGGCGAGTGCGAGATCGCGCTCGCCGGCGCGGCGAGCGTCATCGTCAGTCCGCGGTCGTACGTCGTGTCCAGCCGGTTGGGGATCCTGTCGCCCACTGGACGTTGCCGGACGTTTGACGCCGCCGCCGACGGTTACGTGAAGGGGGAAGGGTCCGGCGCGGTCGTGCTCAAGCCGCTCGCTCGAGCGCTGGCCGACGGCGATTCTATCTACGGCGTCATCAAGGGGATCGCCACCAATCACGGCGGTCGCGCCAACTCGATGACCGCGCCTCGCGCCCCGGCCCAGGCGGCGGTCATCCGGCGCGCGCTCGAAAAGGCGAAGGTTGATCCGCGGACGATCACGTACCTCGAAACGCACGGCACGGGGACGAGCCTCGGAGATCCGGTCGAGATCGATGCGCTCAAGCTGGTATTCCCGCCGGAGGGGGCGCTCTCCACGAGAGGTTACTGCGCGCTCGGAGCCGTGAAGACGAACGTCGGGCACCTCGAAGCCGCCGCTGGAATGGCCGGGCTCCTCAAGGCCCTCTTGGCTTTCCGCCATCACAAGCTCCCCGGGAACGTGCACTTCAAGACCCTGAACCCGTATATCCAGCTCGACGACAGCGCCTTCTTCGTGCACGCGGACACCATCGGTTGGACGCGGATAAACGACGACATCCCGCGGCGCGCTGGCGTGAGCTCGTTCGGCTTCGGCGGCGTGAACGCGCATGTCGTCCTGGAGGAGTCACCCGACGTACCGCGCCGGACGGCGGGCCGGCCGGCCTATGTTTTCTGTGTATCGGCCAGGAAGCCCTCGCAGCTCTCACGCCGCATCACCGAGTTGCTCGAGTGGCTCGGCTCCCAGGCCGACGTCGATCTCGGGGCGCTGAGCTTCACGCTGAACGCCGGGCGGGCTCACCACGCGCATCGTTGTGCGATCGTCGCGTCGACGCGTAGCGAGCTCGAAGAGCGCCTGGTCGCGGAGCGCGACCGGGTCCGGAGCGCTCCCGACTTGCCCGCGCCCGCTCGCGGGCAGGCGGACGCCGCGGCGTCGAACGCCCGAGGTGGATCGCGCGACCCGAGATCGGCGCTCGCGTCGGCGAGCCGGGGCGACCGGCCTGCGCTGGCGTCGATCGCCGATGCCTATGTGGCCGGCGCGGAGCTCGACTGGCAGCTCCTGTACGAGGGCGAGGCGGTGCGCCGCATCTCGATTCCCGGTTACCCCTTCGAGCGGATTCGTTATTGGTTCGACGAGCTGTCCGCGTCGCCGCCGGCGGTGTTGCCAGCCGTGCCTGCACAGCAATCCAGACGCCCGCTCAAAGCGCTCACGATCCCCCGCGGAGCGCCGTCTGACAAAGCGCCAACGTTCACGCTCAATGGTGATTCTCACCACAAGATTCGTTTGAAGACTATTTCGGAGTGAAACTCCGTGACCTACATCGATTGGAGCGCGCGAAAGTGAGCACGAGCAGCCGCCTGAAGCAGATTGTGGCCGACGAACTGCTGCTGAGCCCCGAGCAGTTGGACGCCGATGCATCGTTCTCCGAGCTCGGGATCGACTCGATCCTCGCGGTCGAAGTCGTGAAGAAGGTCAACCGCGCATTCGGCGTGGAGCTGAAGAGCACGGCTCTTTACGACCTGCCCTCGATCCGCGCGCTGGCGGAGCACGTCGACGGCCCTGGAGTCGAAGCGCCTCGGGGGTCGCGCATTTCTCTGAAGCCAGTGGGCATCGCCGGCCCTGCGCCATCGCCCATCGTGGACGCGCCCCCGGCGGAGAGCGCGGCCCGCCGGACCGCGCCGCCTCCGACGCGCGCGCAGGCCGAAATCCGTAGAGAGCTTCGTGAGGTCGTGGCGGCAGGGCTGCTCGTCTCGCCGAATGACCTGAAGGACGCGGCGGCCTTCGCAGAGATAGGGGTCGACTCGATCCTGGGCGTCGAGATCGTCAAGCGCTGCAATCAGGCGTGGGGAACCGATCTGCCGGCGAGTATTCTTTACAGCTATCCAAGCATCGCCGAGCTCGCCGAGCACGTCGCGGAGATCCTCGCAGAGGCGTCCCACGCGGGCGACCGCTCACCAGAGGAAAGTAGCGGGTCCGGGAGTCGTCCGATCGTGCATCGCGCGGTGTCGGAAGTGCGGCGTGAAGCGCCGCCGAGCGCGGCTCCGGAGGCGCGGCGTGAAGCGCCGCCGAGCGCGGCTCCGGAGGCGCGGCGTGAAGCGCCGCCGAGCGCGGCTCCGGAGGTGCGGCGTGAAGCGCCGGCGCAAGCACCGGCGGCCCGCGCCGCGGATCCGGACGAACCGATCGCAGTCGTCGGGCTCTCTTGCCGTGTACCCGGCGCGCGCGATGCGCGCGAGTTCTGGGTCAATCTCTACCAAGGTCGCGACTCGGTGCGAGAGGTGCCCCACGAGCGCTGGGATCCGCAGCTCTGGTTCGATCCGGATCGCCAGGCGCCGGGCAAAACATACAGCAAGTGGGGGGGATTCCTGGACGACGTCGACAAGTTCGACCCGCTCTTCTTCAATATCTCGCCTGCCGAGGCGAGCTGGATCGATCCCCAGCACCGCCTCTTTCTCGAGGAGTGCTGGTCGGCGCTCGAGGACGCCGGCTACACGCCGGACGACGTGCGCGGCAGGCGTGTGGGCGTCTACGCCGGAATCATGAACAATGATTACCAAGAGGTGATCATCCGGTCGGGCTCCAGCCCCAGCGAGCACGGCACGACGGGCATCGCCGAGTCGATGCTCGCCTCACGTCCGTCGTACTTCCTGAACCTCAAGGGCCCGGCGCTCACCATCAACACGGCATGCTCATCGTCTCTCGTGGCCATTCATCTGGCGTGTGAGTCGCTCAAGAACCGGCACACCGATATGATGATCGCCGGCGGCGTGACCTGCTATCTGACCGAGTCGTCGTACATCGGAATGAGCAAGCTCGGGATGCTCTCGCCCCGGGGGGCGTGCTCGCCGTTCGACGACGGAGCCGATGGTATCGCTCCCAGCGAGGGGGTCGGCGTTGTCGTCCTGAAACGTTTGAGCGACGCGATCGCTGACGGGGACAGGATCTGGGGGATCGTTCGGGGGTCGCTGACGAATCAAGACGGCAGGACCAACGGGATCACGGCGCCGAGCTCGATCTCGCAGAAGGCGCTGCTCGTCGAGCTGTATGAGAGGACGGGGATTCACCCGGAGAGCATCCAGTACGTCGAGGCTCACGGCACGGGGACCAAGCTCGGCGATCCGATCGAGGTAGAGGCGCTCAGCGCGGCGTTTCGCACGTTTACGCAGAAGTCGCGCTTCTGTGCGCTCGGCTCGGTGAAGGGCAACATCGGCCACACGTCGGGCGCCGCCGGCGTCGTGAGCCTGATCAAGGTGCTGCTGTGCATGAAGCACCGCACCCTCGTGCCATCGATCCATTACGAGCGTTCGAATCGGCACATCGCCTTCGAGGAGACGCCGTTCACGGTTCAGACCGAGATAGCCGCATGGGAGGCGCCGCAGGGCGCGCCGCGGCGCTCTGCGATCAGCTCGTTCGGGTTCAGCGGCACCAATGCTCACTTGATCGTGGACGAGCCGCCTGCATTGCCGATCGCCCCGAGCACGCCCAAACCGGCTTACCTGTTCGCGGTCTCGGCGCGGACGCCCGACGCACTCCGGCAGAGGTTGGCGGCTCTCTCCGAGGCCTTGACCGAGGCTGATGGCCGTATCGATCTTCAAGCTTTGAGCTACACGCTGAACCGCCGCCGCGCGCATTTTGCCCATCGTGTCGCGTTGATTGCTACGTCGGTGAGCGAGCTCCAACAATCGCTGGAGGCCGCTCGCCGGGGCGAGGCGGGGCCGCGCGTCGTCTTTGGGCCCGCTTCCGCCAAGGAGACGAGCGCCTCCGACGCGCTCCTTTTCACGGAGGTGCTCACCATCGTAATCGAGCAGGTCCGGCGGCGAGACGGCCTAGACGATGCGACCTACGCGCGCAAGCTGACGGTCCTCGGGGCGCTCTACGCGAGAGGGCTGGACGTCGATTGGGCGATTCTGCACGAGGGAGAAAGCGCCCGCCCTTTGAGCTTGCCCGGTTATCCGTTCCAGAGGCGCCGGTGCTGGATCGAGGTGTCGTCCAATGACTCGGCGAGCAAGACGTCTCCGGCTCTGGCTCCGTCGCATCGAGTGAGCCCCCGGGTCCAGGAGAACGGTGCGCATCACAATGGTGCGCGCGAGAACGGTGCGTATGAGAACGGCGCTGGCCTCTGCCGCGGTTCGTTCGCGGCGGCGGTTGAAGAACCGAGCCATGGGGTCGAGACCTTCGAGCTCTCCGAGGAGCAGCCGACGTTGGCCGATCATCGAATCGCCGGGCAGTCGATCGTTCCAGCGGTGCAGTATCTGGAGCTGATCCGCGCCGCGCTCGAACGCGGCGGCAAGCGGGCCGTCCGGCTCTTCGGGTGCGTCTGGCTCGACGCCTGCCGGGTCCGCGGCTCGGCGCCGCGACTTCGTTTGTCGCTTGAAGAGCCCGGACGGTTCGTCTTCAGCTCGACAGACGAAGCGGGGCGAACCGTCGTTCATTGCCGCGGCTCCTGGGAGGAGAGGGACCTCGCCCGGATCCCGCCCCCGGTGGCCCTCGCGCCCCTCCTCGAGCAGGCGGTCACGGTCTTGAAGGGCGCGGAGATCTACGCGAAGTTCGCGCGGCTCGGGATCGACTACGGCCCGAGCTTCCGAACGCTGCAATGGGTCCAGCGCGCGGGTACCAAGCTCGTGGCGAAGATCGAGGCGCGTCCTTCGCGAGGCGGAGAGCTCGTTATGGCCGGTCTCCTCGACGGTGCGCTTCAAAGCCTCATCGGGTTCGCGCAGGACGAGGGCGAAGGTTCGTCGGTTCCGTTCAGCATGGATGCTGTGGAGGTGTACGGGCCCGTCGACTCCGAACTGTACGTCCTCGTGGATGTCAAACCATCCAAAAACCCCGGTCCCAGCCTGTCGCGTCAGGTCGATCTCAAGCTGATCGCGCTCGATGGGCAGGTGCGGGTCAGCATCGAGAATCTCACCGTTCGGAAGTATGCGAAGAAGACGCAATCTATCCAGGCGCCGACGAGCTCGCGCGTCGTGCTGTGTGAGGTCGACTGGCGCGACCGCCCCGCGGTGGAGGTGCCGATCGACCTGGCCGCTGCGCGTGGCGTGCTGGTGCTCGAGGGGCGGGCTGGTCTCTCGAGTGCCCTCCAATCCTGGTGTTCCGAGAGGCAGCATCGGATGCCGATCATCTCGGTGACCCCCGACGCGCCGTTCGCGCAGCTCGGTCCGGCCGAATACTGCGTGGACCCAAGCCGCCCGGAGGACTTTGCTCGGCTGTGGAGCGCTCTCGCGGCCGGCGGCATCGCGGTGAGTCACGTGCTCAACCTTTGGTCCCTCCACGGCGCGCAACGCGGCGGGGCCGGGGAATCGCTGGAGGACAGAATTGCGACGGGCCCGCTCGCGACGTTCGATCTCGTCGCCGCCTTGGCTCGGGCAGGGACGAGGAAGCTTCGCCTCCTGCATGCGTACCTTACGGATGACCCGCTGGCCGGCGCCGACGCGATGATGGCTGGTTTTGCGGAGAGCGTCGTCCGGGAAAAGCCGGACTACGACCTCCGGGTTGTTGGGCTCGGAGAGGCGTGCCGTGCGCCGTCGGTGCTCGTCGACGTGCTCGCGCGAGATCTGTTCAGCAAGGGCGCGCCGCGCCACGTGCGGTGGGTCGATCCCCAGCAATCGCGCTTTATGGGTGTGCGACGCCTGGAGGCCGACGCTGCCGGCACGTCGGCGGTCGCGGCGGCGCCGGTCGCCGGTGGTGTCTACCTCGTCACGGGCGGCATGGGCGGCGTCGGTCGTCACGTCGCGCATTGGCTCGCGTCGGAGTTCGGAGCCCGCCTCGCGCTCGTCGGGCGGCACGCCCGCGATCCGATGATCGAAGCCAAGCTCGAGCCGCTGCGCCGCGCGGGCGCGGCGGCCGTCGAGTACTTCTCCTGCGACGTCGCATGCGCGGACGAGGTCGACGCGCTGATCCCGGCGATTCAAGACAAGCTCGGCGCGCTGCGAGGAATCATCCACGCGGCCGGCGTGCTCAACGATTCGCTTCTCGTCAACAAGACACGCGCAGACTTCGAACGCGTCATGTTGCCGAAGGTGTTCGGCGCGGTTCACCTCCATCGAGCCACCGCGCGCCAACATCTCGATTTCTTCGCCGCGTTCTCGTCGCTGGCGGCGCTGAAGGGCAACGTGGGCCAGGTGGACTACGCGACCGCCAACGCCTTTCTCGGCCACTTTGCGGCGTGGCGCGAAGGGCAGCGCGAGCGAGGCGAATGCTCGGGAATCACCGTGGCCATCGACTGGCCGCTCTGGCGGGACGGCGGAATGCAGGTCACCGTCGAGATCGAGCAGCGGCTGCGAGACGCGTTCGGTCTCGAGCCGCTCGAGACGGCGGAGGGGATGGACGCGTTCCGGACGATCCTCGCGCGGGGCGTTCCGCGCGTCGCCGTGGCGCGCGGGCGCGTCTCCGCCGTCTCTCGTTACCTCGGCCTGGAAGGTGACGATGTCGAGGTATCAACGGTCGCTGCGGGCGCGATCGAGCGCGGGCCTGTCGCGGCGATGCACGAGCCCCCGCCGCAGCGGACGGGCGGCGATCCCGGTCAACGAGAGCAGGCCGCTGTCGCCATGTTGACTCAGATCTGCGTGGCGACCCTCGGGCTCGACGCTGCCGACGTCGACCCCGACGCGCCGTTCGACACGCTGGGAGTCGATTCGATCCTCATGATGAAGATCCTGTCGGCGATCGAGCAGCACGTCCACTTGCCAGTGCCGCCCAGCATGATCCTCGAGAATCCGACCGTCCATCAGCTCGCGAAGGCGCTGGTCGCCGAGGGGTTCGTCGGGGAGCCGAGCGCCAAGGCGAACGGCGTGCGGACGGAAGCTCCGGCCCCGTCCATGGAGCCGATCGCGCCTTCGCGGTCGCCTGCCGCCGCGCCGGTGCCCGCTGAGCGGGCGCCCGATCGCCGGATCGCCGTGATCGGGATGGCCTGCCGCTTCCCGGGTTCTCCGAGCCCGGAGTCGTTCTGGGAGAACTTGCGGGGCGAAAAGTGCCTGGTCACCGAGGTGCCGCCCGATCGCTGGGACGTCGGTCGATCGTTTAGCCCCGATAAGCGCGCCGGCAGATCCTACTCGAAGTGGGGCGGCTTCATCGAAGGCGTGGATCTCTTCGACAACGAGTTCTTCGGCGTCGCCGACGAGGACGCGGTGGTGATGGATCCCCAGCAGCGCATCGTGCTCGAGCTGACCCAGGAGTTGTTTGACCGGGCGGGGTATGCACGCGGCGAGATCGAGGGGCGAAACATCGCCGTGCTCCTCGGCGCGTCGCAGAGCAGCTACATCAACCTGGTCGAGGGCAACCTGAGCGACAAGCAGCTCGCCAAGGCCGTCGTGAGCACCATTTCGAACATGGTCGCGGCCCGGGTCGCCGACTTCTACAACCTCAAAGGCGCGGCCCAGACCATCGACGCCGCCTGCGCCTCGGCGCTGATCGCCGTGCACGACGCCTGCAAGGCGCTGGTCGACGGGTCCGTGGACATGGCTGTTGCGGGTGGCATCGGGCTCCTCCTGGACGACCGCCAGTTCGTATCGTTCAGCCGCGCCAGCGTCCTGTCGGATACCGGCGTTTGCCGCGTCTTCGACGAGAAGGCGAACGGCTTCGTCCTCGGCGAGGGCGCGGGGCTCGTTCTGCTCAAACGATACGACCAGGCCGTGAAGGACGGTGACCGGATCCTCGGCGTCATCCTGGGATCGGCGGTCAATAACGACGGCCGCACGATGGGCTTGACCGTGCCGAATCAGGCGGCGCAGGAGGCGGTGATCGAGCTGGCGCTCGCCAACGCCTCGGTGTCGGCCGACACCATTTCGTACCTCGAGGCGCACGGCACGGGGACGCTGCTCGGCGATCCCATCGAGGTCAAGGCCGCTTCCAAGGCGTACTCCAAGCAGACCGAGGCGAAGCGGTACTGCGGCATCGGTTCGGTGAAATCCAGCGTGGGGCACCTGATGCGGGCCGCCGGGATCGCGAGCTTGATCAAGGTGATCTTGTCGCTCCAGCACGGGACAATCCCCGCGACGCTCCACTGCGACGCGCCCCACGCGCGATTCCAGTTCGAGCAATCGCCGTTCTACCCGGTCCGGGGCACGCAGGAGTGGCGCCCGCTCAAGGGAGTGCGCCGGGCGGGGATCTCGTCGTTCGGTTTCGGCGGCACCAACTGCCACATGATCGTGGAGGAGGCGCCTCGATCGGTGCCGGCGCGACGGCAAGAGCGCCCCCCTCAACGGTTTCGGCGTCGGCGCTTCTGGGCGGACGGGACAACCCCGGCGCCGAGGCACGACGAACGCCATCTGTGGGACATCCTCAGCCGCCTCGAGCGGGGCGAGCTGAGCTCGGAACAAGCGACGCGAATGACCGCGCAGGCACTTTGACGCGAGGGAGCGGGCAAATGGACACGGCTTTACGGAAAATCTTCGAGAGTGTCGAGCGAGGCGAGCTGTCGCGCGACGATGCGATGCGACGAATCGCCACGCTGCGCGGCGAGCAGCGCCCCTCGGCGACGGACGCCGCGTTCTCGCGCCAGTTCTCGCTCGGGGACGCGTACGTCCGCGATCACCTCGTGCAGAGCGAGCCGGTCCTGCTCGGTGTCACGTACGTGAGCCTGGCGCTCGACGCGTGGAGGCGGACCGGGCGCGCCGGCGGTGCGTGCGCGCTCCAACGCGTCACCTTCGTCGAACCCATGAAGGTGCGCGCCGGCGTCCCATGTCACGTCTCGGTGGAGATCGAGGAGCACGCGGGCGAAACAAAGTTCCGCGCGCTCTTCACACACGCGGACAGGGCAGGCGGCTCGCGCATCCCGGCTCACGGTGAGTACGTGCCTGCCCCGGGCGGGCGGCCTCCGGCGATCGAGCTCGAGGCGGAGCTGCGCGCGGCATCGGCGGTTGTTCCGGGGCACGATCTCTACGGGCGGCGCGACGGCATCGAGCACGGCCCTTCGCTCCACACGGTCCGCAAGGTCCACGTGAGGGGTGATCGAGCGATCGGTGAGCTCGCGCTCTCGGACGCGCTCGCCTTCGAGACGACCTACGAGAGCGTCCATCCCGCGCTGCTGGATGGGGCGATCCTCTCCGCGGCGGTCCTCCTGCCGGAGGGCGCGCGCTCCAAGCCCTTCATTCCAATTTTTATCGGCTCGCTCACGCAGTATGCCGCGGTTCCCGCCCGCTGCTTCAGCGTCTCCCGGCTGGTCAAGGCCAACGACGAGGTCACGATCATCGACATCGTGCTCGTGGACGCGAGCGGCAGCGTGCTCGTCGACGTCCGAGGCTTCACCTGCAAACGCATTCGAGCGACGAACAGCTCGGCGACCGCGGAGCAGGCGAGGCGCGACGTCACGCCGGCGCCCCTGGTCGCCCACGGCGTCGAGGCTCGCACTTCGGACTCGACCGATCTCGTCGAGAGCTACGTCGTTCGCAAATTGGAAGCGTTGGTCGGCTCGTCAAGGCCCATCGATCCTAAGACCAACTTCATGGATCTCGGGATCGATTCGAATCAGCTCGTCGGTCTCGCAGCCAGCATCGAGAAGGAGGTCGGTGTTCAGCTCTATCCGACGGTGTTCTTCGAATATCCGAACTTGAGCGACCTCACCGCCTTCTTCGCCCAGGAATACGGCGAGAAATTTCGCGCGTTCTGCGGCGTGACCGTTGAGTCCCCTCCGCGGCCGACGCCGGCCGCGAAGCCGGTCCAGAGCAGCGCGCCCCGGCAAGCCGACGAGCGCATCGCCATCATCGGGATGGCGGGGCGCTGGGCGGAGGCGCCGGGTCTCGAGGCGTTCTGGCGGAACACCGCGCTCGATCGGGATGTGGTGCGGGAGGTGCCGCTCGACCATTGGGACTACCGGCCCTGGTTCGAGGCGGGCACGCGACAGGCGGACAAGACCTACGCGAAGTGGGGCTCGTTCGTGAGCGACGTCGCCGAGTTCGACGCGGAATTTTTCGGCATATCGCGAAGAGAGGCGGAGCTCATGGACCCGCAGCAGCGCCTGCTGTTGCAAACGCTCTATCACGCCGCCGAGAACGCCGGTTACGGCGTCAAGATACGCGGCTCTCGAGCGGGTGTGTTCGTCGGCTGCTGCTTTTACGACTACGCGCAGGAGATGGGCCGGGTCGGCAAGGTCGTTGATCCTCACGACGGGACCGGCAACGCCGCGACCATGCTCGCGAACCGACCTTCATTTTTCCTCGATCTGCGCGGGCCGAGCCTCACCATTGATACCGCGTGCTCGTCGTCGCTCGTCGCCCTCGACATGGCCAGCGACGCGCTGCGCCGGGGCAAATGTGATCTCGCGTTTGTGGCGGGCGTCAACCTGCTGCTCAGCTCCTGGCACTATCGCTATTTCTGCAGCATCGGCGCGTTGTCTCCGACGGGGCGTTGTCACACGTTCGACGAGCGCGCGGACGGCTACGTCCCCGGGGAAGCGGTCGGCGTGTGTTTGCTCAAGCCGCTCTCCGCCGCGATCGCGGACGGTGATCGGATCCACGCCGTCATCACCGGCTCCGCGGTGAACCACGGAGGCTACACGCCGTCGCCGACCGCGCCCAACGCCAAGATGGAGACCGAAGTCATGCGCGAGGCGTGGCAGAACGCGGGGGTCGACCCCACGCGCATCGGCTACATCGAGGCGCACGGCACGGGTACTCCGCTCGGGGATCCCATCGAGATCAACGCGATCAAGGCCGCGTTCGCTGCGCACACGACCGAACCGGGCTTCTGCGCGGTCGGGTCGGCCAAGGCGCAGGTGGGTCACACCGAAGGGGCGGCCGGCATCACCGGCGTCATCCGGACCGTGCTGGCCATGCAGAACGAGACGATTCCCGCGTTGCACGGTTTTCGGAAGCTCAATCCGTACATCAGCCTCGAGGGGAGTGCGATCTACATCCCCGCCGAGAAGCGGCACTGGCCCGCGCGGGCGGGTGAGCCGCGCCGAGCCGGGGTCAGCTCATTTGGGTTCGGAGGGACGTACGCCCACGTGGTGCTCGAGGAGGCGCCGCCCCGGTACGTCCCGGCGGAGGGTAGTCCGCGGTCCCACGTGTTGATCGGCATTTCGGCCCGGAACGAGCGTGCGCGGAGCACGCGCGTGACCGAGCTCCGCGATTGGTTGGCGGTGGCCGGCGACGTCTCGCTGGCCGACTTGGCGTTCACGTTGAACAGGACTCGCGCCCATTGGGCGTCGCGGCACGCGTTTGTCGTGCAGAGCGTCGACGAGCTCCGCGCGGCGCTCGACGCCGTGCTACGGGGGGAAGCGCCCCCGTCGGTCCTGTCGTCGAACGCCCGCGTCAAGCCGGAGCGGCACGCGGCGGCCGCCTTCGAGACCGCATACCGCCGGCTCGTAGAGTGCGGCGACGGCGAAGAGCTTCGAGCGGTCTTGCGCTCGATCGGGGCGCTTTACATCGAAGGTGCTGAGGTCGACTGGGCGCGCGTTGCGCCTCGTGCCCGCTTGCTTGACGCGCCGCTCTACCCCTTCGCCACCGAGCATTGCTGGTTCGACCATCGCACCGCGCCGCCCACCGAGCACACGACGGCGCCTCACGTGATGTCGGCGCCGCCGGTGTCAGCGCCGCCGGTGTCAGCGCCGCCGGTGTCAGCGCCGCCGGTGTCAGCGCCGCCGGTGTCAGCGCCGCCGGTGTCAGCGCCGCGCTCGGTCGATCGAGCCGAGGACGCGGGGCGTCCGGAGCAACCCGCGGCGTCGCACGTTTACGCCAAGGGCGTGCGCATTCTGAGTGACATCTTGCTGCTGCCCGAGTCGAAGATCGATCGAGACGCCGAGCTCACCAGCCTAGGCGTCGACTCGGTCATGACGATGCAGTTCGTGATGCGAGTCAACGAGGTCTTTGGACTTCGCCTGACGGCCGCGGCGCTCTACGACGTCACGCGCGTGGGCGACGTGCTCGACCGCCTCACCTCGATCATCGAGGGCGCGGCCGCGTCGACCGCTGACTCGACGGTCTCGAGGGGATCGGAGTCGATCGCGAGCCCCGCGCCGGCAGCGGCGGCGGAGCCACCAGCGGCGGCGGAGCCGCCCGTCCGGACCGCGGATCCGGCGAGCCACGCTCCCGAGTCTCCTTCCGCCCCCGAGCGGAAGCGGCTCGTTCTCAAGCGAACCGGGGTGGTGCAGCCCGCGAGTGTACCCGCCGGGGCGCGCTACGTGCCGATCTTGAGCTTCAACACGGCGGGGCACAAGGTGCCACTCTTTCTCGTCCACCCCGGCGGGGCGGGGGCCGAGGCGTACATCAAACTCTCTACCTATCTCGACAAGAGCCAGCCGCTCTACGCCATCGAGTCGTACAACCTGTACAGCGGCGAGCCGCTGATCCGCACCGTCACCGAACTCGCGGCAGTGTACCTCCGCCATCTGAGAGAGGTTCAGCCGCGCGGCCCCTACTATCTCGGCGGGTGGTCGCGCGGCGGGATGATCGCCTTCGAGATGGCGCAGCAGCTCCGGGCGAGCGGCGAGCAGGTAGGCACGCTCTACCTGTTGGACACCTATGTGATGAACGAGCGCGAGAAGCTGGTGGCGCTCGACAACGTCATCAAGCACTCGCTGCCCAACTCGGAAGACGGCTCGTTCCGGAGCCTGCTCAAGAAGAACCTCGCCACCGAGCGAATCGCGAACATCGTGTACGACCCGTGCGAGTTTCCGGGGCGGACCATCCTGTACAAGGCCAATCAACCGCTCGAGGCCTCGGTCGCCAGGGACACGATGCGGCAGGTCCACGTAACGATGCACGAGGGCATTCCGCGGGCGGCCAGCGACGGGGTCGACGATGTGATCGACAACCTGAACGCGTTCATCAACGAAGACACGATCGCCGATTTCAACGCGCTGGGCGCCAAGCCCGACAACGGCTGGTCTCGTTACATTCCGAACCTGCTCGTCCGGGTCATCGAGGGCAACCACTTCAGCATCATGGGGGAGCGGACGCTGCGCCCGATGGTTGAGCACATTCAGGCGGACCTGCTGGCGACGTCCGCTTCCGGCCGGAGCGGCGCGGCGCGAGAGCGCGACGGGATGGGCGCACACGTCAAGAATCGGGCCAACGGAGACCTCGTTTTTGCGACCTCGGGCATGGGGGATGAGAGATGAAATGTGAATGGGCGCTCCGCCGCGGTGACTCGCCGGAGCTGTTTCGCGTCCTTGGCACTCCCGACGCGTCGAATGTCCCCCACGCGGACGTGGCGGACAACTCGCACGCGCTGATGATGTATCGACAGATGGTCGCGCTCCGCGTGCTCGACGAGCGGGCGCTCGTGTACCACCGGCACGGCCGCATCGGCACCTGGGCGATCTCGTGGGGCCATGAGGCGATCCACGTGGGCGTCATGGCGGCCCTGCGCGACACCGACTGGGCTTTCCCGTCCTACCGCGAGAACAAGCTGTGCCTGCTCCGGGGCATGTCGCCCGAGGCGATCCTGGCGGGGTGCCGCGGTCAGCCCGAGGGGTTCTGGAATCCCCACGAGTGGCGAGTTGGCTCGATTTGCATTCCGGTGGCCTCTCACGTCCCCCACGCGGCGGGGTTCGCTTGGGGCGAGAAGCTGCAAGGGCGCGACACGGTCGCGGCGGTCTTCTTCGGCGATGGCGCCACGTCGGAGGGCGAGTTTCACGAAGGAGCCAATTTCGCCGCGGTGACGCGGGCCCCTGTCTTGCTCGTGTGCACGAACAATCAATGGGCGATCAGCACCCCCGTATCGCGCCAGACTCGGGCGATGTACCTGGCGGACAAGGCGGTGGGCTACGGCATTCCAAGCGTGCGCGTCGACGGGAACGACGTGCTCGCGGTCTACGAGGCCACCCGGCAGGGGGCCGAGCGGGCTCGCGACGGGGGGGGGCCCGTCTTCATCGAATGTGTGATCTATCGGGCGCAAGCCCACGCGTTTCCGGACGATCCAAGCGCGTACCGCGACGATGTGGAGGCTGAAAAGGCGCGGCGCGAGGAGTGCCTCGGGCAGATGGAGACATACCTTCGGGCGCGCGGGCTGCTCAGCGACGAGCAGGCGGCCCAGTACCGATCGGAGGCGCTGGCCTCGGTGGCCGCGGGCATCGTCAAGGCGGAGGCGCTCCCGACCGCCGACCCAGAGCTGATCTTTCAGCACGTCCTCGAAGAGCAAACTCCAGCCATGCGGAGCGACATGGAGCGACTCCGCGCCGTGCGCACCCGCTACGGATCACCGTGAGGATCGGTAGATGACCCTACTCGCATTCGCTGACGCGATTAACCTTGCTCTTCGAGAAGAGCTACACAGAAATCCGCGCGCGATGCTGCTCGGCCAGGACATCGGGCGCAGCGGCGGTGTGTTCCGCGTGACCGCCGATTTGCAGCAGACCTTCGGCGCCGATCGCGTCGTGGACGCGCCCATCTCCGAAGCGGGGATCGTGGGGATGGCCGTTGGGTTGTGTCTCTCGGGCTGGCGGCCGGTCTGCGAGCTCCAGTTCGACGCTTTCAGCTATCCGGCGCTGAACCAGATCTTCACCCACGTGAGCAGGTACCGGTGGCGGACGCGGGGCGCCGCGGCGATGCCGATGGTGATCCGCATGCCGTGCGGCGGCGGCGTGAAGGCCCCCGAGCTGCACTCCGACTCGCCGGAGGCCTATTATTGCCACACACCCGGCCTGGTCGTTGTCATGCCCTCGACGCCGGCGGACGCGAAAGGGCTCCTGACCGCGGCGCTCCGCGCGCAGGACCCAGTGGTGTTTCTCGAGCCGAAGAAGCTCTACCGCCACGCGCGGGGCGAGGTGCCGGAGACGGAGCACATCGTCCCGCTCGGGTCGGTGCGCACGGTGCGTGAGGGGAGCGACGTCACGCTGATCGCGTGGGGGGCGATGATCGACGTCGCCGTGCAGGCGGCGGATGTCATCCGCGAGGAGGGAGTCTCGGCGCACATTTGCGACGTGCGTACGCTCTCGCCGCTCGACAGAGCGGGCATCCTGGACGCGGTGAGGGCCAGCGGCCGCGTGGTGATCGTGCAGGAGTCGCCGAGGTCGTGCAGCCTGGCCAGCGAGATCGCGGCGCTCGCGGCGGAAGAAGCCCTGTATGACCTGCGCGCGCCAGTGGTGCGCGTGAGCGGGTACGACGCTCCGTACCCTTATTACAGCGTCGAACACTATCACCGCCCCGACTGGGCGCGGGTCGTTGACGCTATCAAGCAAGTGCTCGCGGCGTAGGACGGGTATCTGATATGGGTTTCGTTTACGTATTGCCAGATCTCGGGGAAGGAATCGCCGAAGCAGAGGTCGTGCGCTGGCACGTCGCCGAAGGCGACGACGTGCAGGAGGACGATCCCCTCGTCGAGGTGGTCACCGCCAAGGCGACGGTCGACGCGCCCTCACCGAGGACGGGCAAGGTGCTCAAGGTGGTCGCCCTGACAGGAGAAACCATCCAGGTGGGCGATCCGCTGGCCGTCATCGGCGAAGCCGGCGAGGACGTCGAGGCCATCCTCCAGGCGAACGCCAAGGCGAGCTCGCGGCGACCCGCGGGCGGCGCGATCCAGGTCCTGCCCAGCGTCCGCAAGTTGGCCGCGGAGCTCGGCGTCTCGCTCGAGGCCCTACAGCACTCCGGCCCGATCACCGCGGATGTGGTGCGGGCCGCCGCGCAGGGAAATCTCGGCGCTGCTGTGCAGGGAAACCTCGGCGTCGGCGTCCGGGCGCGGCGGCGGCTCCAGGGCGTCGGCCGGGCGGCCGCGCAGAACCTGTCGCGCGCGCAGCTCGTCCCGACGGTGATGGTCGTCGAGGAGGCCCAGCTGGATGCGCTGTTCCGCCTGCAGCAGCTCCTCGATATCGGCTACGTGCCGTTCCTCGTGCAGGCGGCGATCGCGGCGTTCCGCGAGGTGCCCGAGGCGAACGCTCGATTCGACGAAGCGAAACAGGAGCTCGTGATCTACGACCAGGTCGACATGGCTGTCGCCGTGCACCTGGACGAAGGGCTGGCGGTTCCCGTCATGAGCGACTGCGCGGGGCTCTCGCTCCGTGAGCTGGCGGAGAAGATCCGCGACCTCGGGGAGAGGGCGCACGCCAACGCGCTTTCGCCGAGCGAGAGCATGGGAGGCACATTCACCGTCTCATGCCCGGGGGACGCGGGGGTGCTCCTCGCGGCGCCGCTGCTCAACGTGCCGCAGGTCGGGCTCCTGGCGCTGCACCGGCTGTCGCGGAGACCGATCGTCGTCGATGGCCGATTGGCCGTGGGGTGGGCGGCGCACGTCACGTTCACGCACGATCACCGCGCGATCAACGGCATGACTGCCTGCCACTTCCTTCGGCGCGTGGTCGAGCTCTTGTCGAAGCCGCTCCAGGCGCTCGAGGCCGGGATCTTCCGGCCCGGCGATCTCCAATCTCAAGCGACCCGAGCGCCGCGTCCGGGCGCGGCGGAGCCTTCCGGGGCGCTGGCCGCCGAGCTGGGCGGGCTGCCCGAGCCGCGCCGACGCGACCACCTCATCGCGGCGATCGAGGCGCGCCTCCGCAAGCAGCTCAATACCAACTGGACGTTTGATCGCTCCCGGACGTGGTCGGATCTCGGCTTGAACTCGTACGGCGCGGTGTCCTTGCGCAGCTCGCTGAGCGACGCGTTGGGGTGCGAGCTGCCGTCGACGCTCTTGTACAGACACGCGACGCCCGTTGCTCTCGCCGAGCACCTCCTCGGACTGCTGCGCCAGCCGGCGGCTCAGGCGACGCTCACGCCGGTGCAGCTCCTCCAGCGCCTCCGGGGGATGCAGGAGCAGCAGGCTCACGCGCTCCTCGTGGAGCTGACCGAGGGGCGAGCTGCCCGGGACGCACGGCCGCGGCAGACGAAGGGCGAGGACCTGATCGACGAGGCGGGGGGCGCGGCGGCGTCGAACGTGGAAATAGACGCGCAGCTCGATGACATCTTGGGCGCCGATTCTTCGGCGGGGGCATAGGTCGTGAGCGACGAGCAAACAATCCGGCTGCGCCGCGCGATGGCGGCCGTCACGAAGCTCCAGGCGCGAATAGCGCAGCTGGAGGCAGGGGCGCACGGCGCCATCGCGATCGTCTCCATGGCCTGCCGGTTTCCCGGCGGCGTCGACAGTCCGGAGGGGTTCTGGCAGCTCCTGGATGACGGACGGGACGCGATCACCGAGATCCCGCGTTACCGGTGGGACGTCGACGCGGTCTATGACCCGAATCCGGAGACGGTCGGCACCACGTACTGCCGCGTGGGCGGCTTCGTCGGCGAAGTGGACCGGTTCGATCCTGGTTTCTTCGGGATCAGCCCGCGCGAGGCGCTGACGATCGATCCGCGCGAGAGGTTGCTCCTCGAGACAGCGTGGGAAGCGCTCGAGCGGGGAGGGATGACCGCCAAGCGGGTCGCCGGCTCCTCGACAGGCGTCTACGTCGGCATTTTGACCCTGCCGGAGTACCAAATTGACGCTCTCCGTGACAGGGACCGGATTGACCCGTACACGCTCCTCGGCACCACCCACAGCGCGATGGCGGGCCGACTCTCGTACTGGCTCGGCCTGCACGGCCCCAACATGCCGGTCGACACGGCATGCTCGTCCTCCCTGGTGGCCGTGCACCTGGCCGTGCAGGCGCTCCGGGCAGGGGAATGCGACATGGCGCTGGCCGGAGGGGTGAGTCTCCTGCTCGCCCCGGAGGGCTACGTCTATTTCTCCCGCCTGACAGCCCTCTCCAAGACGGGGCGGTGCCATGCGTTCTCCGCCGACGCCGACGGTTACGTGCGGGGTGAAGGCTGCGGGATGGTGGTGCTGAAGCGCCTGGAGGACGCGCAGCGGGACGGTGATCCGATCCTCGCCGTGATCCGGAGCAGCGTCGTCAATCAAGACGGGACGTCGAACGGGTTCACCGCTCCCAGCGGCGTCGCTCAGGAGCAGATGCTGCGCCGGGCGCTCAAGCAGGCGCAGATCGAGCCGGCCACGATCGACGTCGTGGAGTGCCACGGGACGGGGACGATCTTGGGCGATCCCATCGAGGTCGACGCGCTGGCGAGCGTCTATGGAGAGGGGCGCTCGCCGGACCGCCCCCTGCTGCTCACGTCGGTGAAAACGAACATCGGGCACACCGAAGGGGCCGCGGGCATCGCGGGGATGATCAAAGCGGTGCTCGCGCTGCAGCATCGCCGCGTGCCGCCGTCGTTGCACTTCAACGACCGTCCGAACCCGAACATCGCTTGGGATCGCTCTCCGGTGAAGGTGGCGACCACCGCGATACCGTGGGAACAGAGGGAGCACCCGCGGCGCATCGGTGTGTCCTCGTTCGGGTTCTCGGGGACGAACGCGCACATCATTCTGGAAGGGGCGCCTGAGGCCACGCCGAGCGCGGCGCCGCCGAAGCTGAGCTTGCCGCGGGTCCAGCTGGTGTTGTCGGGTCACACGGAGGAGGCGCTGCGGGGCAACGCGGGGCGCTTGGCGGCGTGGCTGGACGACCACGACAGCTCGCTCCTGGATATCGCGTATAGCCTCGCGGCGACGCGAACCGCCTTCCGAGAGCGCGTCGCGGTCTCGGTGGCGGACGCACCGTCGGCCAAGGAGGCGCTCCGCGCCTTGGCGCGAGGGGATCTGCCGTCCGACGCGATCCGCGCGACGGCACGCCGAGACCGGGCCGTCTTCATCTTCCCCGGCCAAGGCAGCCAGTACCCGGGCATGTGCCGGACGTTGCTGAACGAGCCGGTGTTTCGTGAGGCCCTGGCCGCGTGCGACGCCGCGATACGTCAGCACGCAGGCTTCTCGGTGCTGGAGCTGCTGGAGCAAGACGACGATGCGCAGCGGAGCGCGCTGGAGAAGGTGGCCATCGTCCAACCGGTCTTGTTTGCGGTCGCCGTCGCGCTCTCGCGGTTGTGGCAGTCCTGCGGCGTGGAGCCGGCCGCCGTCGTCGGGCACAGCCAGGGAGAGGTCGCCGCGGCCGTCGTGGCCGGCGCGCTGTCGCTGGAGGAGGGCGCGCGCGTCGTCAGCGTTCGGAGCCGCCTCTTGAGTCGACTGGACGGCAGCGGGGCGATGGTCAGCGTTGGCCTCCCGATGAAGGAGGTGGAAGCCCTCCTGGCCACACACGAAGGGCTGTCGGTGGCCGTCGTGAATACGAGCGAGTCGACCGTCGTCGCGGGCGATCGTTCCCGGTTGGAGGCGCTGCTGGTCGAGCTGGAGCGTCGAAGCGTCTTCTGCCGCCGCATCGCGGTGGACTATGCGTCGCACTCGCCGCAGATGGACCCGATCCTGGGAGCTATCCGTGAGGGGCTCGCCGATCTCGCGCCCCGCGAGGCGAGCACGCCGTTCTACTCGACGGTGCTCGGCAAGCAGGCGATCGGCACCGAGCTGGGTGGCGGATACTGGGCGGACAACCTGCGTATGCCCGTGCGGATGGACCTGGCGCTCGAAGCGCTCGGGCAGCGCGACGCCGCCGTGCTCCTGGAGGTGAGCGCTCATCCTCTCCTCGCTGCCCCGCTCGGGCTTGCGGGGCACGAGGCCGTCGTCGGTTCGCTCCACCGCGACGCGGACGCCGCCTCGCGCTTTCGAGCCGCCGCCGCACAGCTCCATGTGCACGGCGTCGAGGTCGATTGGGAGAAGGTCTACGCGGCTGCGGGCGCGAGGCGGACGGCCGTGCCGACCTATGCGTTCCAGCGCGATCGCTACTGGTTGGAGAAGCCGAAGGAGCGACGGCCGCAGCGCGGAGGGCACCCGCTGCTCGGGGAGCGCATCGAGCTCTCGACGCCGAAGAAGATCGCGGTATGGGAGAGCGCCATCGGCCTCGAGGCGTTGCCGTACCTCAAGGATCATCGGGTCGAAGACGCGATCATCTTCCCAGGCGCGGGCTTTGTGGAGATGGCCCTCGCGGCGGCGAGAGAGCTCTTCGGTGGAAGAGCTCACGTGGTGGAGGATCTCTCGCTCGACGTCGCGCTCGTTCTCCTGCAGGAAGCGAAGGTCGTTCAGCTCGCCTGCGTGGAAGACGAACCGGGGTGGATGGGCTTTCAGATCTCGAGCTGGGAGGACGCGAGCTCGTCGTGGGTGCGGCACGCGCGGGGGAAACTGCGGCTCGGCGAGCCGGAGAAGGTCGCACCGGAGCCGCCTCGCGAGGTGCGCGCGCGCTGCCGCACGGCCGTGAGCGGCGGCGAGTACTACGGCGCGCTCTCGGAGCGAGGCCTCGTTTACGGGCCGTCGTTTCAACGGATCGCGCGCCTCTGGGTCGGAGAGAAGGAGGCGCTCGGCGAGATGCAGCTCGCGGGCGAGGGGACCTCGGGGGCGAGGCGCTACATCGTCCCTCCCGACTTCCTCGACGGCTGCTTTCAGGTGTTGATGGCCGCGTCGGGGTCGTCGACGGCGGGGCCGATGGTCCCGGTAGGCGTGAAGTCCGTGCGGGTTCGGGGGCCGCTCGAGGGCAACGTATGGAGCCACGTTTGGCTCCGAGAGATCGACGAGGCGAAGGGCAGCTTCACGGGCGACGTGTCTCTGCTGGACGAGTCCGGAGGCGTGCTGGTCGACGTGCGGGGGCTGCGCGTCCAGCGGCTCGAGCGCGGCGCGGTCGCGGGTGAGGAGATCCGCCGCCTTGAGCACCGCTTTCATCCGGCGCCGTTGCCGGAGCGCGAGCGCACGGCCTCGGGCAGGTCGGGCCGGGTCGTGATCCTCGCGGACGAGGGCGGCGTCGGGGATGCTCTCGCGAACGCGCTGCGGGCGGAGGGGGTATCGGCCACGTCCGTACGCGCTTCGGAGATCCCCCTGGAGGGCTCGCGGGTCTTCGAGGATCTGTTCGGCTCCTCGCCGTGTCGAGACATCGTGCACCTCTGGAGCCTCGACGGCCCGCCGCCCGATGAGATCACCGTCGCCTCGCTGGCGCGCGTCGGGCAGCGCGACTGCGGGGGCCTGCTCCACGCCGTACAGGCGCTCTCGCGCCTCTCCTTGCGAGACGCGCCGCGGCTCTGGATCGTCACGCGCGGCGTGCACCAGGTTGGGGCTCCATCGACCCCGAGCTCGCCCGGCCCCGCGCTGCTCTGGGGGCTCGGTCGAACGATCGCGGCCGAGCACCCGGAGCTCTCCTGCACGCGGCTCGATCTGGCGCCGCGACCGCTCCCGGACGAGGTGAACGAGCTCGCGAGACATCTGCTCGTCGACGATCGCGAGGACGAGATCGCGCTTCGTCCAGAGGGCCGCTTCGTCGCGCGCGTGGGGCCCGCGGCGAAGCTTCGGTCCGCGGGGACGTCGTTTGGCCCGACGAGAATCGCCCAGGGCGCGACGTACCTCGTCGTCGGTGGGCTCGGCGGCCTCGGATTGTCGCTGGCCGCGTGGTTGGTGTCCGAGGGGGCGCGCCACCTGGTTCTGACGAGTCGGCGCGGAGCGCACACTGCCGAGCAGATCGGGGCTGTCGCGCGAATGAAGGCCTCCGGGGCCCAGGTGGTCGTCGAGGCGGCGGACGTCTCGGTTCGCTCCGACGTCGAGCGCGTGCTGGAGCGAATCGCGAAGGAGCTGCCGCCGCTGCGCGGCGTCGTGCACGCGGCGGGCGTGCTCGACGACTCCCTCCTGGAGCGGCAGACGGCCGAGCGACTGGCCAAGGTGACCGCGCCCAAGGTGGCGGGCGCGTGGCACCTGCACGAGCTCACGCGCGATCAACCGCTCGATTTCTTCGTCCTCTATGCCTCGGCGTCGGGGCTCCTCGGCGCCGCGGGACAGGCCAATTACGCCGCGGCCAACGCATTCCTCGACGCGTTGGCTCATCATCGGCGCGCCCTCGGCCTCCCCGCGTTGAGCCTCGACTGGGGAGCGTTCTCCGAGGTCGGGTTGGCGGCGGCTCAGGACAACCGAGGCGCGCGGCTGGCGACCATGGGAATGCGAAGTATGACTCCCGAGGAGGGCATCGCCGTCCTCGCCGACGAGCTGGGCGGCGACCGCGTGCAGCTCGGCGTCATACCGCTCGACTTGCGGCAGTGGGTCGAGTGCCATCCGCACGTCGCCGCCTCGTCCCTGTTCTCCGAGCTGGTCCAAGCGGCCGGCCAGCTCCGGGGATTGAGCAAGACGGCCAAGTCGATGCAGCAGTCGCTGAGCAAGGCGTCCGCTTCGGAGCGCCGCGCGCTGGTCGAGCGCTTCCTTAGAGAACAGGTGGGGACTGTCCTCCGGATGGATGCGTCCAGGGTCGACCCGACGGCGCCTTTCCGGGGCATGGGGCTCGATTCCCTCATGGGATTGGAGCTGCGCAATCGGCTCGAGACCGGTCTCGGTCTGAAGCTCGCGGCCACGTTGATCTGGACATACTCCAACGTGACCGCTCTGGCGGAGCACCTCTCGGGTCGGCTCGCGGCGGAGACGAGCGGGGACCCGCGCGTCGAGACGAACGTTCCGGTCGACGTGCTCGTACACCCGGCGGCTCCGATGAGCGTCGCGCCCATCTTGAGCCTCTCGCACGAGGAGAAGAACGCACTCCTCGAAAAAACGCTGTCGGCGATCGAGGAATATCTCAAATGACCCAGGGCACAGGGACTGGACTCTCGCAGCTCGATCGAGCGCAGATCGCGCTCATGAAGGCGCAGCATGGGCTGGAGATGCTCGACCGGATCCGGTCGGAGCCGATCGCCATCGTGGGCATGGCCTGCCGGTATCCAGGAGGGGTCAACACGCTCTCTTCGTACTGGGATCTCCTGAGCCGGCGCGTCGACGCGATCAGCGAGACGCGCGCGCGCTGGCCCGACGCGGCGGCGGGCGCGGCGCCGGAGGTCCGCTGGGCGGGACTCCTGGATTCGGTCGACGCCTTCGACGCGGAGCTCTTCCACATCGCGCCGCGCGAGGCCGTGAAGCTCGACCCGCAGCAGCGCCTGCTCCTCGAGCTGACCTGGGAAGCGCTCGAGGATGCGGGCTACGCCCCGGACGGGCTCGTCGGTGCGCCCGCGGGAGTCTTCGTCGGCATTTCGAGCGCCGACTACGCCCAGCTCCTCACCGCCGCGCCGCCGGCCGACGTGGACGCTTATAACGGGACGGGCAACTCCAGCAGCTTCGCAGCCGGGCGCGTGTCGTATGTCTTCGGCTTCCAAGGACCGTCGGTGGCGATCGACACCGTCTGCTCGTCGTCGCTCGTCGCCACGCACCTGGCCTGTCAGAGCTTGCGAACGCAAGAGTGCGATCTGGCGCTGGCGGCCGGCGTGAACCTCATTCTCTCGCCGCGTTCGATGGACATCCTGGTGCCGCTGAAGGCGCTCTCTCCCGACGGGCGCTGCAAGACCTTCGACGCGCGCGCGAATGGCTTCGTCCGCGGTGAAGGGTGCGGCGTGCTCGTGCTCAAGCGCCTATCGGACGCGCTGCGGGATGGAGATTGCATCTGGGGTTTGATTCGAGGGTCGGCCGTCAACCAAGACGGCAGCTCGACCGCGCTCACTGCGCCGAACATGCTCGCGCAGCAGCAACTGCTCAGGCGGGCGCTCGCCCAGGCGAAGCTGTCCCCGTCCGACATCGGCTACATCGAGGCACACGGCACCGGCACGTCCCTCGGCGACCCCATCGAGGTCGAGGCCCTCAGCAGCGTGTTCGGCGCCGCCCGCGCGGATGGCTCGAGCTGCGCGCTCGGCTCGGTGAAGACGAACATCGGACACCTCGAGGCGGCCGCCGGAGTCGCCGGGTTGATGAAGAGCGTCCTGGCGCTTCATCACGAGTGTATCCCCGCCCATTTGCACCTGCGCGCGCTCAATCCGCGGATGTCGCTTGAGGGGACCCCCTTCGTGATTCCGACGAGCGAGCTCGCCTGGCCGCGCGGCGCGAAGCCGCGTCGGGCGGGCGTGAGCTCGTTCGGCATGAGCGGGACCAACGCTCACGTCGTGCTTGAGGAGGCACCTTCGCGGCCGGCGTCGGCGAAGCCGGATGTCGAGCGGCCGGTCCACGTGATCCCGGTGAGCGCGAACACCGCCGAGGCGCTCCGCGCGCTGGCCGGAAAGTACGCGCAAAGGCTCGCCCAGACCGAGGACCGGCTGGAAGACATCGCGCACACCGCCGGCGCTGGGCGGAGCCGGCTCCCGGAGCGACTGGCGGTGGTCGCCCGGACGAAGCAGCAAGCCCAGGAGAGGCTCGAGGCGTTCGCGCGAGGAGAGACGGCGGCCGAGTGCGCGCGCGGTCGGGCCGACCGGTCCAAGCCGGCCAAGATCGGTTTTTTCTTCGCCGATGGAGGTGCGCATTACCCGGGAATGGGCCGTTCGCTCTACGAAACAGAGCCCGTGTTCCGGCAGGCGCTCGATCGCTGCGACGCGGAGATGAAGCGGATCGCGGGCCGGAGCCTGCTCGGGGTGATGCTCGGCGGAGGCGCGAGCGGCGCCGCGCTCGACGAAGCCGAGGATACGCTGCCGGCGCTCTTCGCGCTTCAGTTCGCGCTCTGCGAGCTGTGGCGGTCGTGGGGCGCCATGCCTGACGCGGTCATGGGCCACGGCGCTGGCGAGTACGCGGCGGCGTGCGCGGCGGACGTGCTCACGATGGAAGAGGGATTGCAGCTCATCATCGAGCGGAGCCGGTCGCCGCAGGCGGAGCCGACCTCGGGGCCTTCCGACAAGGCGGCGCCGACGACGTTCAAGGCGCCATCGATCCTCTTGATACCTCACGAGGCCGGGCTCATGGCGAGGCTGGAGCCGGCGCGGGCAGAGTCCTGGCGCCGCGCCGTGGGAGAGGCCATCGCCGCCGAGCGAGGCGTGGAGGTGCTGCGCGCCAAGGGAATCGACGTGTTTCTGGAGGTCGGGCCGCATCCAGCGCGGTTCGGCGCGGAGGCGGCGCGGATCGAAGACGCGGCGGAGTGCGCGTGGCTGCCGTCGCTGTGCCAGGGGCGAGGCGAGTGGGAGACGATGCTGAGCAGCCTGGGCGAGCTGTTTGTGCGTGGCGCGGGCGTCGATTGGAAACGATTCGACGCGCCGTATGCCCGCCGGCGCGTGCGGTTGCCGACCTATACATTTCAGAGGACGCGCTACTGGTTCGAAAGCAAGTCGAGGCCGCAAAGCCGTCGCGGCCAGGAAACGGGGCACGAGCTGCTCGGCGAGCAGGTGGCTCTGGGCGGAGAAGGCGCGTTGTTCGAAAACCGGCTCAGCCCGCGTGACGGTCACTACCTCGCCGACCATCGCGTGCTCGGCAAGGTGGTCGTCCCCGCGGCCGGTCTCCTGGAGATGATGTCGGCCGCCGGGGCGAAGGTCACGGGAGCCAAGGTGCGGGTCAATGACCTGCTCGTCCTTGCGCCGCTGGTGCTGGATGATCCGGCGGGGCGAGACGCGCAGGTGGTCGTCGCGGAGCCGGTCGAGGGCCGGCGAAGCGTGAAGATCTACAGCAGGAAGGCGAGCGGCGACGGCGCGTGGACGCTGCACGTCTCGGGCGTGCTCTCGGAGCTCGGTGGCGCAGGCGCGGCCCCGGTGGACGTTGCCGGGTTGCGGGCGCGGTGCGCCGAACCGCAGGACGTGGACGCGGCATACGCGGCGTTCGAGCAGCAGGGGCTGGGGCTCGGCGAGTCATTTCGTGGGATGGAAGCGCTGTGGGCCGCGCCCGGCGAGATGCTCGCGCGCGTGCGGCTACCGGCGCGGTGCGCGAAGCAGGCGCCGGAGTACGGAATCCATCCGGTTCTCCTCGACACAGCGCTGCAGGTGCTGGCGTCGATCGTGATGCGGGGAGCCGCCGAGGATCGGCTGTATCTGCCGTTCGGAGCGGCGGGGTACGCGCAGCGGACCGACGCGGCGGAGCGCGGCTGGGTGCACGCGCGCTTGACGAGCGACCCGCGCCGCGAGGTCGTGACGGGAGACGTGCAGATCCTCGACGACGAGGGGAGAGTGGTGGCCGAGGTCGCCGGGCTCCAGTGCAAGCAAGCGCCGTCACACGCACTGCAACGGGCGTCCACGAGCACAACGGAGCAGGCGATTTACAGGCTTGAATGGGTGGAGTCTGCGCCGCAGGCGGAGGTCCCGCCGGTGCGGGGCCGGTGGTTGATCCTGGCGGACCACGAAGAGCTTGCGGAGGCGCTCGTGCGTGAGCTGTGCGCGAGGGGAGGGGAAGGTCGATTCGCGACCTGGCCGGAGGCGAAGCGCGAGCTCGAGGCGGGAGGCGCGTTCGAAGGGGTCGTACGGATTTGGGAGCGCGCGAGCGGGGAAGGCTCTCCGGCGGATCGCGCCGAGAGTCGCGCCGTGGGCGCTTTGGAGCTGACGCAAGCGCTGGTGCGAAGCGGGCGCGTGAAGCGGCTCTTGTGCGTCACGCAAGGCGCACAACCGGTGGCGCCGGGGGACGCCGTGGACATGGCGTCGTCGGCGCTGTGGGGATTGGGGCGCGCGGTCTTTCAGGAGCATCCCGAGCTGTCGTGCCGCCTGATCGATGTGGACGAGCTCGCCGGAGGGCTGTGGCGCGAGGTCGTGAGCGGCGACGCGGAGAACCAGGTGGCGCTGCGCAGCGGCAAGCGCTGGGTCGCTCGGCTGGTGAAGGCGCCGCGCGAGCCCGACACATTTTCGCCGGAGACGCCCAACTACCGGCTGGAGAGCTCGAAGCGAGGTTTGCTCGAGAGTCTGCAATGGGTACCGACCTCGAGGCGAGCGCCGGGCCCGGCTGAAGTGGAGATCGAAGTCCGAGCCGCCGGGCTCAACTTCCGGGACGTGCTCAATGCGCTTGGAATGTACCCGGGCGACGCGGGCCTCCTGGGCGGCGACTGCGCGGGCGTGGTGGCGGCGGTGGGCGAGGGCGTGCAGCACGTCGCCGTGGGGGACGCGGTGATGGGCTTGGTCCCGGGTTCTTTCGGCCGCTACGTCACGGTGGACGCGCGCCAGGTGATCCGGCGCCCGCCCGAGTGGACGTGGGAGCAGGCGGCGTCGGTACCCACCGTGTTCTTGACCGCGTGGTACGCGCTCCGCGAGCTCGCGGACCTGAGAGCGGGCGAGCGCATCCTCGTGCACGCGGCTGCGGGAGGCGTGGGGATGGCGGCCGTGCAGCTCGCGCGGTGGATGGGGGCGGAGGTCCTGGCGACCGCGAGCGCGTCGAAGCACGAGGTGCTGCGGGCGATGGGCGTCGAGGCGATCGCGGACTCCCGGTCGCTCGATTACGCCGAAGCGTGGAGCCGGACGAAGCGGCCCGGCGGCATCGACGTGGTGTTGAACGCGCTCGCCGGTGATCATGTGGACAAAAGCCTCTCGTTGCTCTCACCGGGCGGGCGCTTCCTGGAAATGGGCAAGACCGACGTGCGGAGCGTGTCGGACGTTGCGTCGAAGCATCCGGGTGTGCTGTACCGCGCGTTCGATCTGCTCGAGGCCGGGCCGGCGCGGATCCAGGAGATGTTGACCCAGATCCTGGCCGGGTTCGCCGGCGGTCGGCTGCGTCCGCTCCCCGTGACGAGCTTCGAAATGAGGCAGGCGCAGGCGGCCTTTCGTTTCATGGCGCAGGCCCGCCACGTGGGAAAGATCGTGCTTCGGGCGCCCGGCCTGGAGACGAAGCGGCCCGACGCGACGGCGCTGATCACCGGCGGACTGGGCGGGCTCGGGCTGCTCGTGGCGCGCTGGTTGATTGAAAAACATGGGATCGCGCATCTCGTCCTGGTGGGGCGCAAAACTCCCTCACCCGCGCAGCTCGCCAAGGTCGAAGAGCTGCGTGCGCTGGGCGCGCGCGTGACGGTGGCGCAGGCGGACGTCGCGGACCGCGCGCAGGTCGAAGCGCTGATGTCGTCGCTCGGACGGGAGTCGCTGCGGGGCGTAATCCACGCAGCGGGTGTCCTTGAAGACGGGATCTTGATGCAGCAAAACGGACGACGCTTCGCGCAGGTCTTCACGCCGAAGGCGCAGGGCGCGTGGAATCTGCATGAAGCGACGCGGGGCCTCTCGCTCGATTTTTTCGTGCTGTTCTCGTCCGCGGCGGCGATGCTCGGCTCCGCCGGGCAGAGCAACTACGCCGCGGCCAACAGCTTTCTGGACGGCCTCGCGCACCACCGCCGAACCCAAGGATTGTGCGGCCTCAGCTTGAACTGGGGGGCCTGGCTCGGGGCGGGGATGGCGGCGTCGCTCGGCCAGCCGGATCGCGTGCGTTTGGCGCGTCTCGGTGTCGGGTCACATACCCCAGCGGAGGGCCTCGCCTTGCTGGAGGACGCGTGGCTTCGAAGCGACCCCCAGCTCGGCCTCTTCAAGCTGGATCTGCCCGCGTCGGCGCAAGCCGCGGCGGCCGACGAGGTGCCGCCGTTGTGGCGCTCGCTGATCGTCCAGACCGGGGCGCCGCCGCGCCGCGCGGCACCTTCCTCTTCGGCATCGTCGCCGATCGCGCGATTGGCTTCGCTCTCACCCGCCGAACAAAGGTCGGAGATCGAGTCCACGCTGCGCCTGGAGGTGGCCAAGGTTCTGTCGTTGCCCACGTCGAGCGCGGTGCCGCTCGCGACCCCGCTGAAAGAGCTCGGTCTGGATTCGCTCATGGCGGTCGAGCTGCGCAACATGCTCACGGCTCACATCGGCCAGACCTTGCCGGTGACCCTCGCGTTCGACTTTCCGACGGTCAAGCAGATGACTGACTACCTGCTGACGGAGCACCTCGTGAAGCCGACCGAGCACCCGGCGCCCGTCGACGCGCCGGCTGCCCTCGCCAAGATCCCCGCGCGCCGCGGCATCCCAGTGGGATCGGACGAGCCCATCGCCATCGTCGGCATGGCGTGCCGGTTCCCCGGCAGCGACAATCCGCGAGCGTTCTGGGAAACGCTGATCGCCGGCCGCGACTGCACGTCGGAGATCCCGAGCTCGCGTTGGGATGTTGCCCGTTACTACGACGCTCGACCGGGAACGCCCGGAAAGATGATTTCCCGGCGCGGAGGTTTTCTTTCCAAGGTCACCGGGTTCGACGCGGACTTCTTCGGGATCGCGGGGATCGAAGCCGAGGCGATGGACCCTCAGCAACGCTTTCTCTTGACCGTCGCATGGGAGGCCATGGAGTCCGCGCGCCTGTCGCCGCGGCGCCTGGCCGGCAGCAAAACGGGGGTCTTCGCGGGCCTCTGCAATTTCGATTACGCACGCCTCCTGTTCACGCAGGCGCTCTCCGTCAGCCCGTACGCGGGAACCGGTGGATCTCTCGCCATTGCCGCCAACCGACTCTCGTACTTCTTCGACCTGCGCGGCCCGAGCCTGACGGTCGATACGGCGTGCTCTTCGTCGCTCGTGGCGGCCCACCTCGCGTGTCAAAGCTTGCGCATGGGGGAGTCGGATCTCGCGCTCGTGGGGGGCGCCAACCTCATCCTCGCGCCGGAGGTCAGCATCGCCCTCTCGCAGGCCGGAATGCTGGCGCCGGACGGGCGCTGCAAGGCCTTTGATGCTGCGGCGGACGGGTTCGCGCGCGGCGAGGGCTGCGCGGTGGTGGTGCTCAAACGTCTGTCGGACGCGCTCCGCGACCATGACCGCATCGTCGCCACGTTGGTCGGCTCGGCCGTGAACCAGGACGGGCGCAGCAACGGTTTGACCGCGCCGAACGGCCCGGCGCAGCAGGCGGTGGTGGAGCAGGCGCTCGAGGACGCCGGCGTGACACCTTCGGACGTCGGATTCGTGGAGGCGCACGGCAGCGGCACGCCGCTCGGAGATCCCATCGAGTTCAACGCGCTGCGGAAGGTCCTCGATCGACGCCGAACCCCGGATTCCCGGTGCTGGATCGGATCGGTGAAGACGAACATCGGGCACCTCGAGGGCGCGGCCGGGATCGCGGGGTTGATGAAGGCGGCGCTGGCGGTCCACCACGGCACGATCCCGCCGCATCTCCACGTGCGGACGCTCAACCCGCACCTCGATTCGGCCGACGGGCGGTTCGCTGTTCCCACGGCGTGTGAGCCGTGGCCGGCCTCAGGGGCGCGGCGGATCGCGGGCGTCAGCTCGTTCGGATTCGGCGGCACCAACGCGCACGTCCTCGTCGCCCAGCACGGTAACCCCTAGGGACGCGGAGGGAGAAGCAGGTGGAGCCCATCGTTTTGCTCGAATTTCGCTCCGATCACATCGCGCATTTGATGCTGTGCGATCGTGCAAGCAAGAACATGTTCTCGCGCACCCTCATCGAAGAGTTGACGAACAAGCTGGCCGAGGTCGCCCGGCATCCGGAGGTGCGCTGCGTCGTCGTGTCGGGACTGGAACGGCATTTCTGCTGCGGCGGCAGCCGGAGCGAGCTGCTCGAGCTCATCGAGGGCAACTACACCTTCGCCGTCGGTCATTTCTATCGGGCGCTGCTCGATTGCCCGATCCCGACGGTCGCCGCGATGGCGGGCCACGCCCTCGGTGGCGGGCTGGTCTTCGGCTTGTACGCGGACATCGTGATTTTGGCCGAGGAGTCGATCTACAGCGCCAACTTCATGCGCTACGGGTTCACGCCCGGCGTCGGAGCGACGTGCCTCCTTCCGCACCGGCTCGGGCCCGCGCTCGCGCACGAGATGCTCCTGACGGCCAACGGCTTCCACGGGGAGGAGCTGCGACGCCGCGGTGTGCCCTTCCAGGTCGTCAAGCGCGACCGCGTGCTGCAGCAGGCCCTGACCATCGCCGCGGATCTCGCTTCAAAGCCCGTCACGTCGCTCAAGCTTCTGAAGGCGACGATGACGCAAGCGCTTCGCGACGAGCTCCCTCGCGCCGTGAGCCGCGAGCTCGAGATGCATGAGATCACGTTCAAGTTGCCCGAAGTCCGCGCTCGGGTAGAGCTCGAATTCGGATACTGAGGAGTGAATGCCGTGACGTTCGAGACCCTGCACTATGAAAACAGCGGCGGCGCCGCGCGGATCACCCTGCATCGCCCGGAGCACAGAAACGCCATCAACCGTGCTCTGCTCCGGGAGTTGAACGCGGCGCTCGACCTGGCCGAGGCCGCTCCGGATTGCCGCATGGTGGTGCTCCAGGCCGACGGGGACATCTTCTGCTCCGGTATGGACTTCGACGAGATGGCCAAGCTCGCCGATCAGGTAGACCTTCGGACGATGCAGGAGAGGACCGAAGAGTACATGCTCACGCTCAAGCGGCTGGCGACCTCCCGTCGAGTCGTCGTCTCGCGCGTCGCGGGGGCGGTCACGGCGGGCGGCGTCGGCTTTGTCGCCGCGAGCGATCTCGTGCTCGCGACTCCCAAGGTCACCTTCACCTTGACCGAGGCCCTCTGGGGGCTGCTTCCGTCCAACGTCGTCCCGTACCTGGTTCGCCGCGTCGGGTTTCAGGCCGCGTTTCGCATGACGCTCACCGCCGCGTCCATCTCTGCTGAGGAGGCTCACCGGCTGCAGCTCGTCGACTACCTCGGCCCTGATCTGGACGAGCTCGAGAGGGTCATTCGCATACGGCTGAATCGAATCACTGCCGACACGGTGAGCGAGCTCAAGGGTTTTTTTCGGAAGATGTGGATCATCGACACGGCGATGGAGCAGGCCGCTGTTGAAGAGACGGCGCGGCTGGGTGCTTCGGCGACCGTGAAGGAGAACATCCGCAACTTCGTCGAGGCTCGCACGTTTCCATGGGAACGCCGCTCCGGCCGATGAACCGCCCCGAACCGAGGTACTCCTGATGAAGGCCTATATTTTTGCGGGTCAAGGATCGCAGTCGCGTGGGATGGGCCGCGAGCTCTTCGCGGAGTTCCCGGAGTACGTCGCCCGCGCCAACGACGTCCTTGGCTACTCGATCGAAGAGCTCTGCCTGAGCGACGGGGAAGGCAGGCTTGACAACACCGAGTACACGCAGCCCGCGATCTATGTCGTGAACGCCCTCTCCTACATGAAGAAGGTTCGCGACGGATCGGGTCCCGCTGACTATTGCGCGGGGCACTCGCTGGGCGAATACAACGCGCTCCTCGCGGCTGGCGCATTCAGCTTCGAGGACGGGCTGCGCCTGGTCAAGAAGCGCGGCGCGCTCATGGGCGCGTCAAAAGGCGGTGGAATGGCCGCGGTGGTCGGGTTCGGAGAGAGTGACATCCGCGAGCTGTTCATCAAGAACGACATCGTGAACATCGATGTGGCCAATTTCAACTCGCCCTCGCAGTTCGCGATCGCTGGGCCGAAGGCGGAGATCGAGGCGGCGAAGAAGGTGTTCGAGGAGGCCGGTGCCGTGTACCACATCCTGCGGGTCGGGGGCGCATTCCACTCCCGTTACATGCAGGAGGCGAAGACGGAGTTCGGGAGGCTCGTCGAGACGTTTCACTTCGCGAGGCTGAAGATCCCCGTGGTATCGAACCTTCGCGCTCTCCCGTACGCGAACGGCCGAATCGCCGCGGGGCTGACGCAGCAGATCACGGGGGTCGTTCGGTGGAGCGAGAGCGTCCGGTACATGGCGTTGCGCGGGGTGACGGAGTGGGTCGAAGTGGCTGCTCGGCCGGTGTTGACGCCGCTCTTGAAGCGAATCTTGAAGTGAACGATCGCGCCTTGCTCACGTCGCGCGGGCTCCAGGCCCGTCTCTGCCGCCGTCGGTCGGATCGAGATCCGTTGTCGGTGAGCTTTGCAAAGAATCACACGGAGAGGTGATCCGATGGACGCCCGAGGCAGACCCGTCGTTTTCATGTTCGGCGGACAAGGCTCGCAGCACTATCACATGGGGCGCGAGCTCTTCGACGCAGACTCGACGTTTCGGACGTGGCTCCTCCGCGGCGATGAGCTGTTCCGGCGCGTGAAGGGCCGTTCGCTCATCGAGGTCATGTTCGATCGGTCGAGGAGCAGGGCCGACCCGTTCGACCATATTTCGGAGACGCACCCAGCCATAGTCCTCGTGGAGTTCGCGCTCGCCCAGGCGCTCCTCGGGCGGGGTATCGAGCCCGACGTGCTCATCGGTTACAGCCTGGGCGAGTTCGCGGCGGCCGCGGTCTCGGGCGTGGCGCCGTTCGAGGACGTGTTCATGGCGGTTCTCCGGCAAGCCGAGCTCGTGGTCGAGCGCTGCTCGGAAGCCGGAATGACGGCCGTCATCGGCGACGTGCGCCTGTTTCGAGACGAGCCCCGGCTCTTCGCGGGATGCGAGCTCGTTTCGGTCAATTTCGAGCGACACTTCGTCGTCGCGGGGTCGCTCGCTGCCCTTGCTCAGGTCGAGGCAGAGCTGCGGGGGCGGAACGTCCTCCAGGTCCGCTTGCCGGTGCGGTACGGGTTTCACTCGCGGTGGCTCGATCCGCTGGCGCGTGTCAGCCCAGCGCTGCAGCTCTCCTCCCCGCCAGCGCCGCCCCGGGTCGCCTTGATTTCCTGCGCCACCACCGGCCCGGTGTCGCGCTTCGATCACCGGCATATCTGGCAGGTGATCCGGACGCCGGTGCGCTTTGCCGATACGATAGAGAAGCTCGAGCACCAGGAACGTCACGTGTACGTCGATCTGAGCCCGTCGGGGACCTTGGCCACCTTCGTCAAGAACATCCTGCCGGGCCACACGGAGGCGACCGTGGTGCCGATCATGACGCCGTTCGGCGGCGCTCGGGAGATGCTCAGCGAAGCGATCGCGCGTATCGACGCGGCGGTGCACGGCGGGACGTCGCGCGCGCGGCCGGACGAGATTGGAGCCCGCGCCTGATGCTTGGGAGCGCTGAATTTCGTAAGGATTACGGGGTCGACCTCGCCTATGTGGCAGGGGCGATGTACAAGGGCATCGCTTCGAGTGATCTCGTCATTCGCATGGGGCGAGCGAACCTCTTGAGCTTCCTGGGGACGGGGGGAATGACGCTCGCGCAGATTGAGCGGGAGCTCGACAGGATCCAGGGAGAGCTCGGTCCGACGCAGGCGTTCGGCGCAAATCTCCTCGCGAACCTGGATGACCCCAGGCTGGAAATGGCCACCGTAGAGCTGCTCTTGAAGGCCAACGTGGTCAACGTCGAGGCGGCCGCGTTCACGCAGATCAGCGACGGTGTGGTGTGGTATCGATTCAAAGGGGCGCGCTGGGGAGCTGACGGCGAGCCGGCTGTGCGCCGCCGTCTCATCGCGAAGGTCTCGCGCGCCGAGATCGCCGAGTCGTTCCTACGCCCCGCTCCCCCGGCGGTCGTCGAGCGGCTGCGCGCCGCGGGGCGGCTCAGCGCAGAAGAGGCAGAGGTCGCGCTGCGCGCGCCCGTCGCGAGCGACATCTGCGTGGAGGCCGACTCTGGCGGGCACACCGATCGAGGTGTCCTGATCGTGCTCCTGCCATGCATTCTTCGACTGCGCGATCGCGTGTGCAGGGCGCAAGGCTACGCGAAGAGCGTGCGCGTCGGGGCGGCGGGGGGAATCGGGGCGCCCGAGTCCGCCGCGGCCGCCTTCCTGATGGGGGCAGACTTCGTGCTCACCGGCTCGATCAATCAGTGCACGGTCGAGGCGGGGACGAGCGACGCGGTCAAAGATCTGCTCCAACGGGTAGCCCTGGGCGACACCGCCTACGCGCCCGCCGGCGATATGTTCGAGCTGGGAGCTCGCGTGCAGGTGGTCGGTCGAGGCCTTCTCTTCGCGCCTCGTGCCAATGAGCTCTACGAGCTGTATCGCCGCCACTCGTCTTTGGACGAGATCGACCCGCAGGTCCGTCGGCGGATCGAGGAGCGTTATCTATGCCGGAGCTTCGCGGAGGTATGGGACGAAACGCGGAGCTACTTCGAAAGGTCGAACCCGGCGCGTCTTCGGGAGATGGAGCGAAGCCCGAAGGCCAAAATGGCGGCCATATTCCGCTGGTATTTCGTGCACTCGACGCGCCTGGCGCTGCGGGGCAGCGCGCAGCAAAAGACGGATTATCAGGTGCAGTGCGGGCCGGCGATGGCCGCTTTCAATGAATGGGTCAAGGGCACCCCTTACGAGAGCTGGCGATCGCGACACGTCGATTCCATCGCTGTGCTGTTGATGCGCGGTGCAGAAGACCATATGCGGCGCGCGCAGCGCGATGAACGGGAGGAGGCGCGGCTCTGAAACCGGTATTTCTTGACTCGGTCGCGGACGCCGCTTATCTGGCTGGGTGAGATCATGGAAAACGCAAAAACCGATCAAGTTGTCAAGGGCGGGCTGAGCCGGGCAATGGTGGTGGTGCTGGTATGCATCTTCATGTCGATGCTCGACAGCAGCATCGTCAACGTTGCGCTCCCTTCGATCGGCGAAGCCTTGCACGGCTCGTTTGTGGTCCTGCAGTGGATCGTACTCTCGTACCTGGTCGTCACGAGCGGGCTCGTGCTCGCGATGGGCCGTCTCGGCGACATCTTCGGCAAGAAGCGGTTGTACATCGCTGGTATCGTTATTTTCACCGCGGGCTCCGCGGTCTGCGCGGTCCCCTGGAACGCCGGGTGGCTGCTCCTGGGACGCGCGGTCCAGGGCGTCGGAAGCGCCATCCTGCTGGCGCTCGGGCCCGCCTTGGTGACCGAGCTCGTCGCGCCGGCCGAGCGCGGGAAGGCGTTCGGCATGATGGGCGCGACCGTCTCCCTGGGGCTCATTCTGGGGCCGGGGCTCGGAGGAGTTCTGGTCTCCTCGCTGGGCTGGAATTGGATCTTCCTGATCAACGTCCCCATCGGTCTGTTCGCGGCGGTGCGCGCTCTGCGCGATATTCCGGCGACGCGCCCGGCCGCGCAGGAGTCGTTCGATCTCCTGGGCGCCACCGCGCTCTTTCTCGGGATCTCAAGCCTCGTGATCGCGATCACCGGGGGCGAGCGTTCGGGGATGGGTCCCGAGGGCGCGGCGGCGCTCTGGGCGGTCAGCGTGGGCTCGTTCATCGCTTTTGTCGTCGTCGAGCTCAAGGTCAAGACGCCCCTCCTCGAGCTGCGGATCTTCAGGAACGCGCTCTTCAGCACGAACCTGGCGGGGGCGGTGCTGAATTCGATCGCTCTCGGCGGGACCCTGGTTTTGATGCCCTTCTATCTGCAGAACGTGCTCGCCCTCAGCGTTCGAACCACGGGGCTGCTCCTCGCCGTGACCCCGATCGCGCTCACCGTGGTTGCCCCGCTCGCGGGAGGTCTGAGCGATCGCTTCGGCGCGCGCCGCCTCATCCTCGGCGGACTGCTGCTCACGGCGGTGGGCTTCTACGCGATCAGCACGCTCTCCCAAGAGACAGGCAAGGTCGAGTATGCGCTGAAGTTCCTTGTCCTGGCGGTCGGCGTGGGGCTCTTCCAAACACCGAACAGCGCGACCATCATGTCGTCGATCCAGACGGCGCGCACGGGCATCGGGGCGGGGCTCTTGTCGGTGGCGCGGCTCTTGGGCCAGACCGTGGGCGTCGCGACGGTCACCGGGCTCTGGTCGTGGCGTGTCATGTCGCACGTCGACATGGCCTCGGGCGAGGGCCCGCTGCGAGCGCCGCTGCAGGCGCAGGTCGACGGGTTTCGCGACGTGTTCCTGATGTTGCTGGTGACCACGGTGCTCACCGGCCTCATCGTGGCTCAAGGCTTTCGCTCCGGCACGAGCCCGGTCGGTCCGCTCGCCGCGGGGGGGGGCCGACCGGCAGCCGGCTGAACTCTCATCGGTTGGAAATGAAGCTCATGCAGCGACGCTGCATGAGGGGCGCCCAGGAGGAGGTTGAGTCATGACGCGTGATGAAGTGTTGTCGATCGTGCGTGAAAACATCGTGATGGTCCTTCCGGAGGTGGATGCGACCTTGCTGCGCCCGGAGAGGAGCCTCTCGGAGCTCGGGGCCAACTCCGTCGATCGCGCGGAGATCGTCGTGGGGGCCATGGCGGCGCTGCGGATCAAGGTGCCGGGCAGCGAGCTCGCCGAGGCGAAGAACATCGGCGGGCTCGTCGACGTCCTGTATCGCAAGCTCAGCGCTTGACGGCGACGCCCCCAGGAGAAGCGGAGCTCGCATGAAAGGCGTGCTTGTCACGGGCATGGGCATCGTGGGCCCCTTTGGGTCAGGGGTCGCGTCGTTCGAGCGCGCGCTCCGCGAGGGGGCACGGCCGTTCACGGTCACGTCGCCCGCGATCTCGACGCGCGCGGGCTACATCGAGGCGCCGGTGCCGGAGGCCGTTCTTCAGGTCGCGTTCGGCGGTCAAGGCCGGACCGGCGAACTTCACCCGCGCCTCCGCAAGCTCGGCGCTCGAGCTCCTCTTGCCGTACAAGCCGCGCTCCTCGCGGCGTCGGAGGCGTTGTGGCCGGCCGGCGCGGCGCTCTCCGGCGAACGGATCGGCATCGTCGTCGGAGGGCAGAACCTCACGCACGCATTCGAGCAGGAGGCGCTGCCGGCCTTCCGACAAGAACCCGCCTACGTGAGCCCGAGCGCAGCGCTCCGGATTCTTGACACCGACGTCCTTGGGTGCGTCAGCGAGGCGTTCGACATCCGCGGCGAGGGGATGTGCGTGGCCGGGGCGTCGGCGTCCGGAAACGTCGCGATCATTCACGGCGCGCGCCTCGTCTGCGGCGGCCAGGCCGATGCCTGCCTCGTCGTCGGCGCGCTCGCCGAGCTGTCGCTCTTTCAAATGCAGACGCTCGTCAGCATCGGCGCGCTCGGCGGCGAGTTCTTCCTCGACGCCCCGCACCGAGCTTGCAGGCCGTTCGATCGCCGCCACGGGGGCTTCATCCCTGGCCAGGCGAGCGCCGCGCTGTTGCTGGAAAGCGCTGCGTCCGCTCGTGCCAGGGGCGCGGAGCCGCTCGGATGCGTGCTCGGGGGCGGCATCGTCCTCGACGCCAAGAGCGGCTCGAGCCCGTCCGTTGAAGGCGAAGTCGGCGCCATGCGCCGCGCGCTCGCCGACGCAGGTGCGGGCGCGAGCCACGTGAGCTACGTGAACGCGCACGGCACCGGAACGCCGCTGGGCGACGAGGTCGAGCTACGGGCGATCGCGGAGGTGCTCGGCGAGCGCTGCGCGGAGGTCCCGGTGAACTCGACGAAGGTCGTGACGGGTCACTGCCTCTGGGCCGCGGGGGTCGTTGAAGCCGTGGCCACGCTCGTGCAGATGCGAGCGGGTTTCGTGCACGGCAACTTCAACCTGGACGACCCGCTCGAGACTCCTTGCAGGCTGGTCGGTCGGGCCAGCGAGGCGGCGGACATCGGCGTCGCCCTGAGCAATTCGTTCGGCTTTGGCGGCATCAATACGAGCATCGTGCTCGGACGAGCATCGGATTCGCGCGCATGATCGCGCGCCTCGGCTCGAGCGCCGCCGGCGCCTGACCGCGTTGTCCACGATCGAGCGGCGCTCCAAGCCCGGGTGAGCTGCCCACCCCGCTTGCGGCTCACGTCGGTGCATCCGGGGGCCAGGCGGTGTACGCTCGTGTGGATCACACGGCGGCAAGACCGCACGAGACCCGGGAGAAGACCATGGCCCGCACTGCGCCTGTACCGAACATCCCCGCCATCCCTGGAATGAACCCGGGCGTCTTCATCATGGGAGGGGGCGGGGCCGGTGGCGGGGGCGGTGGCGCTGGAGGAAACGGCTCTGGCGGTAAACAGGGCGGCAATGGCTCCAACGGCGGCAAGGACGCCCCAGCGGCGGCGGGAAGTCCGGGTGTGGCAGCGCAGGCGGCGACGGCGCCGGCTGCCCGAACCACCATGGCGGCAAGAAATCGGGAATGGCTGCGAAGGGCGACCCGGTCGACGTGGTGACGGGCCGGGTGTTCACGATTCCCGCCGTCGATCTCGAGCTTCCGGGACCGCTGCCGCTCTCGATCGTGCGGTCGTACACCACCGCGGCGTCCGAGCGCGACGTCGGGCTGGGGTTCGGGTGGAGCCACTCGCTGGCGTGGGAGATCGAGGTGCGGCAGCGCATCCTCCGCGTCTGGACCGACGATGGGCCGGTCGATCTCGACGCGATCCCCGCGGGCGCCGGCGCGGCGGGCCCCCACGGATGGGTCCTCGCCCGGGAGGAGCGCGGCTTCGTCCTCGATACCGGCGATGGCCGCTGGTACGTGTTCGCCGAAGCGGCGGGGAAGCGGTACCGGCTCACCGCGATCAAGGACCGATACAACAACGAGATCAGGCTCTCGTACCGCGAGGGCGTGCTCGCCGAGATCACCGACAGCGTCGGCCGGATCGTCCGGGTACGGCGGGCGCCCGACGGGCGCATCGGCGCCTTCGAGATCAAGAACGCGCGGGAGCGCGGTGTCTGGGTGCCTCTCTCGCAGTATAGCTACGACGCGGCCGGGGATCTCACGTCCGCGACCGACGCTGACGGCTACACGACGCGCTACACGTACCAGGAACACCTCCTCACCTCCCATACGAGCCCTACCGGGCTCACGTTCTCATTCCGCTACGACGATCGGCGCCGCTGCGTCGAGACGTGGGGCGCTTACGACGATGGGCCCGACCGCAGCCTGGCGGAGGACGTGCCGACGCACCTGGCCGACGGCAAGACCGTCGCCAGAGGCATCTATCACTGCAAGCTGGAGTTCGGAGAGGACGGATACGTCGAAGTCGCGGACTCCATCACGGTTCATCGCTACTTCGGGAACCGCTTCGGCAAGCTCGACAAGGCCGTGAGCGCCGGGGCCGTGTTCAGCCGGACGTACGACGAGCACGGGCACCTCCGGACGTTCGTCGATCCGGCCGGCGCCATGACCGTCTGGCAGCGGGATCGCCTCGGCCGCGAGCTCTCCATCACCGATCCGCTCGGTCGAATGACGAAGATCGCGCGCGATCCGGACGGGCACATCCGCCGGGCGATCGATCCGGCGGGCGGCGTCACCGAGATCGGGCGGACGCCCGACGGGCTCATCTGGACCGACCCCCTCGGGGCGGTGTTCCAGGTGCGCCAGGACGCGCACGGGCGGCTTATCGAGACGGTGGCGCCGAACGGCGGCCGCACGACGTACCTCTATGACGATCTCGGGAACATGGTCGAGAAGGCCGACGCGCTCGGGGGCAAGACGCAGCTGGCCTATGACTACTGGGGCCGGTGCCGCTCGATCCGGGATACGAGCGGCGCGGTGCTGTCGTACACCTATGACAACCGCGGCAACCTCACCGGCGTCCACCGGCCCGACGGCGGGACGACCCGCTATGAATACGACGGGATGGGGGACTGCACCGCGGTCCTCCAGCCAAACCAGCAGGTGACCCGGTTCGTGCGAGGCGGCTTCCACAAGCTCTGCGAGGTGCACAAGCCGAACGGAGAGAGCACACGGTTCCGGTACAACCGTGAGGGGCGCCTCGTCGAGATCCAGAACGCGCTCGGGGAGCGCCACAGGCTCGAGCTCGACACCGCGGGGATGGTGACCAGCGAGCGTGGGTTCGACGGGCGCGTGTCTCGATACAAATACGATTACAATGGCCGGCTCATCTCCTTCCAGAACGCCGCGGGCGAGAGGACGGAGTACACGTACGACCTCGCCGGGCAGCTCGTCGCGCGCACCTTCGATGACGGCAGCGTCGAGAGGTTCACGTACGACGACCGCGGCGATGTGATCGCCGCCGAGAGCCCGGCCGGTTCGTTCACGTATGAGCGCAACGCCGTCGGCTGGGTCGTGTCCGAGACCCAGATCGTGGGAGGCGAGGCCGCGACCGTCCGGCGCACCTTCGATCTCATGGGTGATGTCGTCGAACGCACCACGTCGTTCGGTCACTCTGCCAGGTGGATTCGCAACGTCGGCGGGCTCGCCGAGAGGGTGATCCTCGACGGAAGAGACGAGGTCCGGATCGCGTACGACGCCGCGGGGCGTGAGGTCTGCCGCGTGCTCCCGCGAGGCGGCCGGATCGAGAGCGCGTGGGACGTGATGGATCGCCTCGTCGAGCGGCGCGTCTGCTCGCCGTCGAGCCGCGTCCACGTCGGGCCGAACGAGCCAGCGTGGGTGGGCCCTGCCCCGGCGTCGATGACGGTGCACCAGGCATACCGATACTCGCCTGCGTCGGAGCTGGTCGAGGCGTGGTACCAGGCGTACGGTACGCGCCGCTTCGAGTACGACCCCGCGAGCCAGATCCTGGGGAACGTCCCGGAGCACGAGCGCGCCGAGATCTTTCGCTACGACGCCTGCGGGAACGTGTTCGACGTCGCCGCTGGCAAGAAGGATCGCTCGTACGGTCCTGGCAATCGCTTGCTCAGGAAGGGAGACACCGAGCTCCTCTGGGACGACGACGCGCGCCTCAAGGAGACGCGGGCCAGGACCTCCGCCGGAGCGCTCGAGGTCACCCGATACACCTGGGACGCGCGTGGGCTCTTGCACTCGGTCGAGCGCGCCGACGGCACCTTCGTGGAGTTCTCTTACGATCCGGACGCCAGGCGCGTGGCCAAGCGGGTCTCCCGGCGGCTCGCGACCGGCGAGCTACGGCCGGAGAGCGCGACGAGGTTCGTCTGGGATGGCGCCGAGCTCGTGCACGAGATCCGGCAGGTCACGGGCGACGCGGCTGCCCACGCCGTGCCAACGGTGGATGCGCGCACCTACGTCGTCGAGGCCGGCGCGCCGTGGGCGCAGCGCGCCGGAGAGGGCGAGTGGTATCATTACCTGAACGACGAGATCGGTACGCCGGAGCGGCTCGTCGGCCCCGACGGCGCCGTCGCGTGCGAGCTGCGGCGGAGCGCCTGGGGAAAGGTCGAGCCCGCGCGCGACGCGCTGGCGCCCGTGTCGACGCCGATCCGGTTTCGCGGGCAGTACTGGGGACGACGAGATCGGCCTCTGCTACAACCGCAACCGCTTCGAGCACGCCGCCCTTCGCAGGCACATGATCCCTCCTTCGCGAGCACCGGATGCGCTGGCCAAGGGCCCGGCGGCGGCGGAGCGCGGCGTCCTCGCCTTCTGGCGCGAGGTCGAGCGCTGCCGCAGCGTCCCCCTCGGCGGGGAGGCGCGCGCTTTCGCCGTGGCGGGCCTCGAAGCGTGGCTGGAGCGCGGCGGTGCGCGCGCGGCGCTGCTCGGGCCGAGCGGGCGCGGCAAGTCGATGCTGCTGGGCGCGTGGGCGCTGGAGCTGGCCCGCGCGGGCCGGCACGAGGTAGCGTTCGTCCCCGTGAGCCGCCGGTTCGGTACGGCGCTGGAGCATACGGTGCTGAACCTCCTCTATGCTCGCGTGGCTCTGTTCCTCAGGACGCCGCGGCGCATCGGCGAACGGGCGCACGGGGTCGAGGAGATGCGGCGCGACCTCGCGATCATGCTCGAGGAGGGCCGCCCGCCCGGAAGCAGGCCGCTCGTCGTGATTCTCGACGGGTTCGACGAGGGCGCCTCCTGGACGCTCGATGCAGCGCAGCGATTCCTGCGAGACCTCGGCCCCGGCGTGCGCGCCGTGCTGTCGGCGCGCTCGATCGAGGCGCTGGGAAGGCTCCGGGAGGAAACCGAGGTGATCGCGCTGGCGCCGATCGCAGTCGATGAGGTCGCGGAGGCGATCGGGGGGAGGCTCGGCGAGCTGCCGGCCAGCGTGAAGGACGACGTCGCACGGGTGAGCGGCGGGGAGCCGCTCCTCGTGGAGGCGCTCGTGGAGGCCTTCGCGAAGGATCCCGCGGCTGTGGCGCCGCCGCTCGCGAGCGCTCACGCCGGGGCTCCGGGGGTCCTTGAGCTCTGCGCCGGCGGCGTGATCCGCCCCGTATTGCCATGGCTTGCAGGCGCGCTCGGCCCGATCGACGGTGAGGAGCTTTTCTCGATCTCGACGGTGAGCGCCGGCGCCTGGAACGAGCTGAGCGGACCGCTGGTCGCCGCCGGAGAAACAGGCCTCGCGCTCCGTCACCCGGCCTGGGCGGAGGCCATCGAAGGGCGGCTCGCGCCGCACGAGCGCGCGGCGGTCGATCGCCGGTTCGCCGACCACGGGAAGCGCGCGTTCGCGTCGGGCACGGTCTCTGACTACGTATGCCGGAACTGGCGCGCTCACCTGGAGCGGGTCGGCGCGAGCCTCGCAGAGCGGCTCGACCTGGTCTCGAGGGCGTGGCTCGATGTGTGGAGGACACGCCCGGATGGCTCGTCCGGGTTCATCGCCGACGTGGACGCGACGGCGGCGTGCGCGGCGAGCCTTCTGGTCGATGCAGCGGCCGGAGGCGATGTCGTGGCGGTGCTGGCCGCGCGGGTCCGCTGCCTGCTCGTCACGAGCTCCGTGCGGGAGAGCCTTGGCTTCGAGGAGACGCGTCGTGTGCTGGCTGCGCAGGCCGCGCAGGAGGACGAGGAGAAAGAGGAAGGGGCCCAGGGCGGCGAGGGATCCGCCGGACCCCACATCGAGATGCCGCGTGTGGGCGAGGACATCCTCGAGGCTGGACGACCGCTCGCCGACGCCGCGGAGCGCGCCGGTGCCCTGATCCGGCTGGCGAACGAGCTGCCCGACGCCGAGCGCGCCGTCGTGCTCGGCTGGGCGCTCGAGGCCGCCAGCGAGGAGCACGCCGGCGGGGCCGCGCTCGCCGCCGTGGCGCGCGCTCTCGACGGGCAGGCGCGCGTGACGGCCGCGCGCGAGGCAGCGGCGCGGCTCGCTCGCGAGCAGAGCAAGGAGAGCCGGCTCGCGCGCGTGTCCCTGGCGGCGCTGCTGCCCGAGCCCGAGGCGCTCGACCTCGGTCGCGAGGTGTTCGCCGAGGTCCCGGCCGACGCGAGGAGCGACGAGCTGCCGCGGCTCTCGGAGGCCGCCGCGCGATGGTCTCCCGCGGCGGTGCGCGGGCTCTGGGCATGGTCCGAGGCGCTGCCGCCTTCGGAGCGGCACATGGTCCTCGCGCGCCTCGCTTCGGGGCTACCCGCGGAGGAGCGGGAAGCGGGCGCGTCGGAGGCGCTGGGGCTCGCGCTGTCGCTGCTCGCGGGCGACGCGCTTCCGCCGGACGCGTGCTGGAGCATCTGCGCGCTCGCGCCGCACGCACCTGCCGGCGCCGCGTCCGCGCTGGTCCAGGCGTGCGCGGCTGCGGCCAGCTTCCGGCGCCCGGTGGTGACGGCCGTCGCCGCGCGCCTCTGCGATCTGGGGCGCGTGGAGGATGCGCTCGCGCTGGTGGAAACGCTGCCCGAGCCGTCGGACCGGATCGAGGTGCGATCCGCGCTGCTCGCGCACCTGCCCGCCGCGGTCCGCGAGGCCGCCTGGGCCCAGCTGTCGGGCGATCTGCTGGCGAGCGACGGCGCGCGCCTGCTCTTCGAGCGGAACGCCGCTGCGTGGACCCGGGCTCTCGGGGCGGATGCGGTCCTCGACCTGTCAGGCGAGATCGGCGCCAACTGGCCAGCCCTGGTCGCGATCGCCGTGGCCTCGCCGGATGACGCGCCGGCGATTGCGCGCGATCTGGTCGAGCGCGCTCTGGAGCAGCCGAGCGACGAGGACGAGGCGCTCTTCGCGCTGATCCCGCTGGCCGCCTCGATGACCGAGCCGCACGCGCGCCGCGTCTGCCAGAGAATCCTGAACTATCTCGGCTGGAAGCCGCGGCCCGATCTCCTCGACGACTGGACGAAGGACGACCTCGGGCACCTGGCGCCGTTGTTCGCCCGCGTCGCTGGACCGCAGGGCGTCGTCGCGGTGGCCCGGGAGATCGTCGACGTTTGCCGGTGGCTGCCCTGAGCGTCCGCGGAGCGAACGGTCGGCGCGACGCCTGGAGCTCTCCCGGAGCTACGCGAGCCTGGTGGTGGTCCACGCAGAGCCCGGGCACCGCGACACAAGCGGTCGTGACGCGCCGACGGGGGCGTTGCGCAACAGCGCAATCCGTTGCGGGTCATGACCGGGCATTGCGCTCAGCGCCTCGCTGTCTGAGACGTTTCGCCGAGACATGCACGCATCTCGCGCCGGCACGTGGGTTGCCGTGCGGCCACGCCGCAACGAAACCACGGCGTGTCGCCACGGCGGCAGGCCAGAACCCATCAGACAGCACAGGAGGTTTCCCCCGTGAGTGAATCACCGATGTTTTCGACCATGGTCCTCCCCCCGGAGCTCGTCGCAGACGACGTGATCGGTCTCCGAGATCAGATGAGCGCGCGGATCGCGGCGGTGCTCAGGCCGAAGGGCGGTAAGCGCAAAGAGGGCGATGCGGCGCTGCCCAGGGGGCTCGAGCCCATCGCGGCGCTGCCGCCGCACATCGACAGGCCGTGGAAGCGCTTCGACGCGGCCGCGACGGAGCTTCAGGGGTTCCGCGACCTGCGGGCGAGCGCGCAGGCCGACCAGCGTCATGCGGCGCCGACCGAGGCCGAGCGGAGCGCGGCGAACACCGACAGCGACGACCGATGGCGCGCGTTCGAGCAGTGGAATGGGGGCGCCGCCGGGCTCTCCCCCGATGGAAAGACGCCGTCGCCGTCCGAGGCGCGCTGGCTATATGGGCAGCTCTTCCCGGCGCCCGAGGGGCTGCGCTTCATCACGCGCCGGCCCCGGGTGCAGTGGGCCGCGATGGTGCAGCGGATGAAGATGCTGGAGGAGGAGCGCGCCCAGGCGGTGATCGAGGGGTTCGGCGGGACCCGGCACTACCAGCAGCTCGTCTCCGCCCATGCGCGCTTCGGCGAGGCCTACGGCTTCACGAACGTGGTCCTCACCAAGGAGGGCGCGCCGACCGACGGCCGGCCGCAGTGGAGCGCCGCCCGGGATGCGCTGCGGAGCCTGATCCAGAAGATCGAGAACCACGCCGATCCGGAGATCCCGGGGAGCGAAACGCTCGCCGCGTTCCTGCTGGCGCCCTACGTCGAGATGGTCGACGACCTCGCGAGATCCCGTCGCAAGGCCTCCGCCAAGAAGCCCGAGGCCAGCACGGCACCCTCGTTCGAGGCGGGCGGGACGCCGTGAACCCGTCCGGGTGAGCTGGCTCGTCCACGCGGGAGAGGGGTGCACCCGTCTCCCGGAGGACGTGGCTCCAGGAAAAGATGGGTGGCACCCGTCTCCGCGGTGGAGGGGCCTCCAGGAAGAGATGGGTAGCACCCGTCTCCGGGTGGACGCGCCTCCCAGAAAAGATGGGGGTCACCCGTCTCTGCGGTGAACAGGCCACCCTCGCGTCCCCGCGATCCCTTGGCCACGCCGCGGACCTCGACGTGACCGAGACACCGTTGCGCGATGATTGAGCCGGTCGTATACGATGGCGTATTCGTGCACGATCCGCGCGTCGAGGCGGGCGAAAAAGGTCTGGTCGAGGATCGGCACGGGCCGAGCATACTCCAGGCGGGCTCGGGTGTGCTCGGCGTGACGATGCCCTCTCCCGCTTCGCAGTCTGCCGCTTCAGATGGCCTGTTCCAGGAGCCCTCTCGCCACCAGCCCCTCGAACTGCTGCGACAGCGCGCTGGCGAAGCGCGGGTCTCGCACCACGACGCCGACCTCGATGTTGTCGGTCTGCGCCGCCTCGCTGAAGTTGGCGGACGTCACCAGCGCCACCTCGTCATCGACGACGATGCACTTCGCGTGGAGCTGCGGCGCCTTGGCCTTCGAGAGCGCGCGGGGATCGTAAAACACCGTCGGTAGCGGTGCCCCGGACCAGTAGCGCTCGGCAAACCTGCGGCGGAACGCCGCCAAGGGATCCTCGCCGGCCGCTCTCCACTCCTTCATGAGATGATCGCTGATGTTGACGAACATCCGCACCTCGAACGCCGGATCCTTGCGCCTTCTCTCGACCAACGGCGCGAGCACCGACGGCGCGCCCAGGTTGTAGGTCGACAACAGCACCTTTCGACGTGCGTCCGCGAAGAGCTCGCGTACGGCGATCCCCGTGTCCCGGCTCTGGGAGGCGGCTTCGGGGCCAGACCACACGAGATCCAGCCGGCGATCGTCGGCGCGCTCCCACGCGGCACGTTCGGCCCCGACGAGCCGGAGCGCGGCGGCCGCCCCCGAGGGAGTCGGGAAGACGGTCTGGAGGGCGGTGAGCCCTCCGAGCAACACCTGAACCAGCTCGGAGTAGCCGCGCGCTCGCAGGGACAGCGCCGAGGGCGGCCACGCGAGCCGGCCGGACGCGAGCGCCTCGGCGAGATCGAACAGTGTCTGCGCCGGCACGCCTGGAAACGAGGACGTGCTCACCGCGCACCCCCTGCGCGATGAGAACGTGCCCCGGCGAAGAATGCCGCCCCGGCGTCCTGCACCGTCGGCACGACGAGCGCCCGGTCCAGGAACTCGTTCTGCCACTCGCAGCTGGGCTCCGCGACAAGCACGCAGCCGTGGCAGGCGGCGCCGTGGAAGAACCGCTCTTCCACCGCGCTGTGCGGCTCGTGCTGGGCGCACACCGGATCGTTCGAGCAGAGGGCGCCGTAGGCGAGCGCCGCGGTGATATGACGTTCCAGCTTGCGAGCGACGGCCGCGAGACCGCCGAGCGTGCCCTCCGCGTCCGGCGTCGAGGTGTAGAGCAGGATGCCGAAGCCCTCCGGCCCCGCGTAGATGCGCTCGCGGATCGAGCTCGCGGCGTAGCCGCACTCCAGCGACACCGCCGTGATCAGGAGATGCGAGAGCGAATGGAGCATCACGTATTCGACGCCGGGGAAACGCAGCGGCGCCCCCGGGCGGCCCGCGCGCCAGGCATCGACGCCCGCCTCGAGCTGGGCTTGGCGGGGCCGTACGGCGTCGCTGTCCGCCCACGTCTCGATGGCCTCCGGCTCGAAGGCCACGAAGACGCCTTCTCCGCGATTCTCCACGGCGGGGAGCCAGGTGGCCTCCTTGGCGAGCCGCGCGCGCCGCACGCCGAGATCGAGTGAGCCCTCGGCGTCACGGACAGGCGGCTCGAGCCGCGTGAACCCGAGCGTCGCCACCACCTCGCGCAGGCGGTGCACGGCGAGCACGCGGCGCACCGCCCGCAGCACCTCGGGGCGGCGTGCCGGCAACGCGATCTCGGTCGCGAAGAAATCGCTCTCCGGCAGATCGATGCCCAGGTCGTCGCTCAGGAGCTTCACCATCTCCGGCCCCTTGAACGACCTGGGCGCGGCCACGGGCGGTGCCGCCCGGCGCCGATGGATTGCCGCCAGCACCGTCACGTCATCGTGCCCGTTGAGCGCCTTGTCGACGTCCCGATTCCAGCGACGGGCCGCCTTCAAATCCTCCAGCGCCTCGACCTGGCTCAGCGCGGCATCCCAGACCGAGCCGACCGCCTCGTCGATCGCCGAGCGCTGCTCGGGGATGGAGATCACCGTGACCAGCTCCGGGAAATACGCGTTCGTCGCCGAGCGCACGAGCAGCCGGTTGCCAACCTTCTTCTGAGGCGCCTCGGCGGCCGGGGGACAGCCCTGCGGCCGCCCTCGCCACCGATCCGGTCCCAGCCACGGCTCGCAGCCCTCGCACGCGCCGAGCGGCATGTCGCCCGGATCGTTCGGCCGGCGCGGGATCGCCTCTGCCAGCGAGCGGGTCTTCTTGCATTCACGGCAGCGCACGAAGATGTCGGCGAAGTCGCCCGTCGTGCCGCGTTCATCCATCCACAGCTCGCCATGACAGCCGCTCCCCCCCTTGTGCACGAAGCGCCCCCAGTCGATGTCGCTCACGTGCCCGTACGGGCACGCCTGCACGAAGCGGATCGGGACGGCCTTGCGCTTGCCATACATCATCCCGCGGAACGCGTGGCGGTGGAGCAGCTGCCTTGAGCGCAGGCCGAGCTCATGATCCCAGCGCTCCTCCGGGGCGTCCGGCTGAAGGAGGAACCATTGCGGGAACTCCCAGACCACGATGCCCGCCGCACCCTCCTCGTTGCGGGGCAACGTCGGCGGCGTGTAGAGCTTGCGGATCCCCTGGCCGGCGAGCCTCGCCAGGAGGCGGGGCTCGTCCACCTCGCGGAAGCCGGAGCCGGCCTTTTCGGGATCACCCCAGTGCTCTAGCCCAGCGACGATCCCCGAGCGCTCGGTCAGATCGACCAGCGCGCCAGGACCGAACGTCGTGACGATCTGGCTGCGCCGGATCTGCCCGTCGGGGGGCACATGCTTCTCCTTCTTGGCGGCCATCACTCACCCTCGTTCTCAGGGATCCGCACGAAGAGGTTCACGCTCGGCTCGACGTCGCGGAGCGATCGCTGCGCCTTGAACTTGGCCGCGTCCTTGTCCTCGGGCGGCGCGTCCAGCGGATCGTAGAGCAGCCCCTGCTGGCCTCTCTCGGCGCTCGTGTAGCCCAGCACCGAGTGGCCCTTTCGGTGACGTTCGGCGACGCGCTGCCATGAATCGAAGAGGTCGCCCACGCGCTTACCCACGTCGACCGGCAGCGACGGCGCCTCGTCCCCGAGGGAGCCCTTCGCGCGCGCCTGAAACGCGTCCTTCACCCGCTCCACGAGCGGCCGCGCCGCCTCGATCTTCGCTGCTCCCTTCGTGGGGGTCATGCACGCCTCGGAGAGCCGCGCCAGCGCCACCGTGACCGCGGGCGCCGCGCGATCGATCGCGCGCGGCGAGAACGGCGTCACGCTCACGGCCTCCACCGCGCGATAGAAGCTCTCGTGGTAGGCCTGAAAGCGCTCGTAGTGAGAGCGATCGCGCGGCCGGTGCACGTTGAAGAGCGTCACCACCAGGCCGGGCAGCCGCGCCACGCGGCCGACGCGGCTCGTCGCCTGGATGTACTCGGCCGTCGTCTTCGGCTGCCCCAGCACGGCCATCAGGCCGAGCCGCGGGATATCGAGGCCGACGGAGATCATGTTCGTCGCCAGCACCACGTCGACCGGGCGCTTCTCCTTCTCGCGCGGCAGCGCGCGCAGGCGCTCCTGCGACTCGGCTACCCGGAACGTCGGCTCACGGCTCGTCAGCTCCACCACCTCTCCCAGAGATCGCTTGGCGAAGACAGCCGGCCGGCGCCTGTCGTAGGCGTAGAGGCGCGTCGTGACCTCGTCCTCGACGATACGCCGGCTGCCTCCGAGCTCTCGCAGGCTGTTGAAATAGCCGACGAGCGTCATGTACGGCGCGGCAGGGTTGTCTTTCACCGCATGTCCGCCCTCCTGCTCGTACAGCCGCTGCGCTGCCGAGAGCAGCGCCAGGTACGCGCGCAGCATCGTCTTCTTGAGGCTCCGTCCAGGGGCGGCGATGCCGACGTAGCGGCGGGCATTGGCGAAGCCGGGCGCCGCGCGGTGTTCGCGGGAGGGAGGCACGGGGACAGTGCACGCGAAGAACGAGTCGCGCCGGTCCGGGCCGGGCGGGGGGAACACCACCGTCTCCGGTCGCGCGAACAGGGCCCGGATCTGCTGGCTGGCCCGGCGCGCCGTGGCGGTCGAGGCGACGACCTTGGGCCGCGCGCCCGTCGCGTCCGTGGCCAGGGTGTCGATCGCTGTCTCGTAGAGCCCGACCAGCGTGCCGAGCGGACCGGCGATGAGGTGCAGCTCGTCCTGGATGATCAGATCCGGAGGCGGCAGGCGGCCCCCGGGGATGGGCGCGCCGACGCGCGGATCGTCGCAGGGACCGTAGAAACCGGCGGCGTCATGGCGCGCGACCCGGCCAAAGAGCGCGCCCGTCTCGCCCACCCAGGGGAGCTGCGCGAACTTGTCGACGGTGGCGAGCACGAAGCACGGGAGCCGGCGGTAGAGCGGGACGTCGACGGCGACGATCGGCAGCGGGCGGTCACCCGACCAGACGCAGCGCGGGTCGACGCAGCGCACCTCGAGCTGGGTGGGCGCGTCGTCGTCCGGCGTGAGACGGAAGCTCTTCGCCTTGAACGGCTCGCCGCACCAGGGGCACTTCTCCAGCGGGATCGGCACCGGATTGCCCTTCGAGCGATTCCGGTACGCGAGCGTCTTTTCACGCGCGGAGTGCGGGTCGTTGTCGCCCTTCTTGCCCATCCGGTTCGGCGTCGCGGCCCGGCCGACCCACAGGCCGATCTCGAACGGCCAGGCGCCGAGTCGCGGCTCTCCATCGCGCTCCAGCTCCAGCGCGCACACCAGCGCGGCGGCGCGGCGGAGCTGATCGAGGGTGAGCAGGCGGAGCGTGTAGCGCATCAGCACGCTCACGCCCGCGCCGCGGATGTCGCCGTGGCGCAGGCGGCGGTAGACCAGCGTGAACGCGGCGAGGCCGAGGTACGCCTCGGTCTTGCCGCCGCCGGTGGGGAAGAAGAGGAGATCGACGTCGCGCCGGCTCGCGTGCTCCGGGTGGACGATGCCAGGCACGTTCATCAGCACGAACGCGAGCTGGAACGGGTACCAGGCGGGGGCGTCGTTCGGGCGGCTCACCCGCGCGACGCGCGCCATGGCGCGGTTGGCGATCCGGAAGGCGAGCGCCGCGTCGGGATCGGCGAGCGCCGCGATGCCTTCGCGGATCCGCCCCTGCACGTAGCGCGCGTTGCCCATGAGCTCGGCGAGGACCGAGCGGTGCGCCTCCTCGGCGAGAGGCGTCTTGGCCTGGTCCTCGATCCACTGCAGGTACGCGTCCGTGAGCGGGAGCAGCGCGGCGGGCAAATCGGGCGCTTCAGCCAGCGCCGCCATCCCCATCTCGGCCACGCCCGCGGCCGCCGGCACCACCTTCTCGACCTCGGCGCTCGGGATCCACACGGTCTCGACATGCCGGCAAGCCCCGTCGCCGTCGAGCTTCGCCTCGGTGGCCACGCCGTGGCCGACGGCGTACTCGAATGCGTCGCGGTACTGGAGATCGGCCATCTGCTCGTCGAAGTCCGCCGGCGCGCTGTGCCCATCGTCGCGGCCGCGCAGGTTCGGCCGGCCCACGAAGCCCGGATCGCAGCTCATCGAGAGGCTGACCTGGAAGGCCGTGGAGCTGTCGCGGGGCGTCACCGGCTGTCGCCGGTTCACCAGGAACACGCTCGTCGCGGTGCCGCCGCCGCCGACGGTCCGCGAGAGCACCTGGAGCTCGAGCCCCTTGTGCTCCTCGAGGGCGATGATCGTCGGCTCCCTCTCGTCCGGCTCGATGGTGACGGTTCGGCTCTCCGCGCGCGGCTTGCGCCGCCAGGGCCTGTCGCGCTTGAGCTGTTCCCCCGCGGGCGCGTCGTCGCGAACGTAGTCGCCCCAGCGCGCCGTGACGTCGATCGTCCTCGTGCCCGGCGGGAGCAGCACGCTGATGCCGATGGACGCAGGCAAGAGGACCCTGCGCTTGGAGACCTCCTCGGGCTGCGTGGCGTCCTCCCCGTCGCCGCTGTCGCCAGGGGCCTCGAGCTCGTCGTCGGCCTCCGGGTCGGAGCGCGCGGCCTCTCCGCCCTCGAACGGGACGAGGAAGCCTGTGAGGTACCAGCGGGACGGCGACTCCTCCAGGGCCTCTTCTGGCTCGGTGGGGCCGATGAGGTCCTCGCGCAGCACGTCGACGAGGCGATCCCGAACATCCACCGGATCCATCACGGGGCGCTCCTCCTGATGATCTCGACGCTATCGCGGAGATTGGGCTGGTCACAAGGGCGCCGCTGCTCGGGGAGGAGCGGGCAGAGATCCAGCGCCGCCTCGCGGAGCCATTCCCTCAGCCGCTCTCGCTCGTGGTCATCGGCGCCCGCGATGCGCCGCTCCAGCGCCCGCACGAGGGCCTCCTGATCGGGCTGACCCAGCGCGTAGCGGTACAGCGCGAGGGCGTTCTCGAGCTCGGCCAGGCGGCGCTCCTGCTCCGAGAAGCCTGGCCGCACGATCGTGCGCCGGATCCTCGCCCCGTGGAAGTCCCACCAGGGGACGAGGCCACCGGCCGACTCCCGGTCGCGAAAGCGCTCGGCGAGCACGTGCCAGGGGCTGCGATCCCGCGCGAGCTCCCCGATGCGGGCCGCGAGCGCCTGGCGCACCGCGAGGCCACCGTAGCGGGCGACCCGTCCTTCGCGCTGCTCGAGATCCACCGGGTTGCTCGGCAAATCCCAGTGGACGACGTGGCCGCAGTAGCGGTGAAAGTCGAGGCCCTCTTGCCCGATCGAGGTCGTGACCAGCGCCATCGGGCGGAAGGGCGAGTTGAACGCCTGGCGCACGGTCTCGCTGCGGAGGGGCTCGCCGGAGTCGGCGCTGGCCTCGCTCGACGTCAGGCCGAAGGGCAGCGCGGCGTGGCAGCGCAACGGCAGCTTGGTCCGCTTCGGCCCGAGGCCGTCGACCTCGAGGCGCACGCCGCGGATGGCGAGCACGTTCCCGAGCTCGGTGAGCTCCGCTTCGCCGTCTTCGCCGCTCGGCCCGGGGCGCCCGAGGCCCTGCAAGCCAACCAGGTACTCGTCGAGGACCGCCTCCAGGTTCCCGTCCCACACCGCCCGGCGGAGCGCGATCGGGTGCGGCTGGGTCGCCGCCCGCCGCTTCCAGGCTGGCTTCCGCGCGGCTTGCGCGGCCAGGATCCTGTGCCACTCGGGCGCGTCCAGGTGCGTGCGCAGCGCGACCAGCGAGATGCGAGCCACGTTCGCGATGCTGGCGGCCTTGTCCTCCGCCTGGCCGAACACTCTTGTCTTCGCCCGCCAGAGCACCATCCCCGGCGCCGTGAGCGCGTGCTCGGCGAGGTCGTCGAGCTCCGCCGGTGAAGGCGCGCCCTCTGGCCCGCCGGGCGCCTCGAGGAGGTGCTGGCACGCGGCCGCCACGCCTCGATGCTCCGCGCGCAGCCCGCTGGCCGCGCTCTCGATGCCCTCTCGCAGCGCCCTCCAGGTGGGCGCCGCGCGCTCCACGTGCAGCGCCCACTTCCACGCCGGCTCACGCCGCTCCCTCTTTTTGTCGATGCCGAGGACCTCTTCGAGCCGCGCCCTGACGCGCTCGCGCGCCGTCGCGAGATCCATGTCCTTCGCCATCTCGATGGCCAGCGGGTCGCCAAGCTCCGCCAGCCGTGGCAGCGGCAAGAACATCAGCAGCAGCCGGAGATCGTGTCCTCTGGAGGCCCCGAAGGTGAACGCCGGCGGCGGCGGACGGAGCAGCTCCCGCCGGTCTCGGCCGCGCGCTCGCCCTTTCCGCGCCTTGCGCGCTTCCGAGCGCTGGCGCGTCCAGTAGCCGAAGCGACGACTGCCCTCCGGCTGGAAGGCGGCGCGCTCGGCCTCGTAGCTGAGGAGCGTCGCGAGCGCGCGCGGGACCGCGCGGAAGCGCGAGAAGACCAGCGTCTTCGACGGCTTCTCCGCGCCGGTGGCCGCCTCCCGGAAGACGCCGCCGAGCGGCCACCACGGGCGGGAAGGCGGTATCCAGGGCAGGGCGAGCACCTGCCGCGGCATCGCGTCGAGGAGCGCCCGGAGCTTCGGGCTCGGATGCTCCGCGTGTGAGTAGTCGCGGAGCCGCGTCCGGCTGAGGCGGACCTCCGCCGCGGGGGTCGCGGCCTTCGCCAGGTCCGCGTGGCGGCTGGCGACATAGTCCTGCCGCATCATCTGGATCGGGTAGGGGATGGAGGACCAGAGCGGCTCGACCATGTGCTGATCCTCGGGGCGCACGCAGGCCGCGAAGTGCCGGAAGACCGCGAGATCCCGCGCTTCCACCGGGGCCGTCCGCTGCGCCGACCGCGCGCGCGACAGCTCCGCGTCCATCAGGGCGCGCCGCTCGGTCCGGGCCATCACGCGCTTGAGCTGCTGCTCGAGGCGCCGCCGCACGGCGTGCACGGCCTCGGAGCCGGGTGGATCGCGGACGATGCGCTCTTGATAGAGCTGGAAGTCCTCCTGGAGCCGCGGGAGCTCCTTCGCGGCCGAGTCGCCGTGCAGGAAGCGAAGCAGGTCGAAGAACTCGTCGTGGTGCCGGCCACCCTCGCGGAAACGCGCGTACATCCGGTACGGCGTCGCGGACAGCAGCAGGACGGCAGGCCGCTCCGCTGGATCCGCCTTGGGACGCAGCATCGTCCGGACGACATGGTGGGCCTCCTCGATGCGATCGTCGTCCTTGTCCTGCCCGTCCGTCTCCTCTTCCTCGCTGGTGGGGAGCACCTCGAAGAAGCGCTGGAACTCGTCGAAGATCAAGAGCCCGGGGGCGAGCTCCTCGATCACGGCGAGCGTCATGGCGCGGCGCAGGAGCTCGACGGTCTCGCGGCGTTGCTCCGCGTCGTCGAACCGGGCGCGGAGGCGCTCGTGAATGCTTTGACTCCAGGCCTGCGGGCTGAGGCCGAGCTCCTGCGCGAGGTGCGCGCGGAAGCGGCGCAGGTACCCGGCTCCGCGCTCGGGCCATTGCACCCGTTTCCAGGCGTCGCGCCAGGAGTCGGGGCTCGCCTGGCCCATCATGGCGTCCTTGAACCCACGGAGCCTGGGGAGATCCGGCCAGATCTGCTCGATCGCCTTCCCGATCAGGGCGCGCTCGGCCAGCCTACCCGTGCCTGCCTGGAGCGAGGTCCCAGGGGTCAGCGAGTAGAGGTGAAAGGGCGCGTCCGGCGGCGCCTCGAGACCAGGGATCTCCGTCAAGCGACCCACCTTGACCTGCGCCGCCTCCCGCTGCTCCTCGGTCGGCAGCACGTCGAGCAGTCGTGTGGTGTTCTGGCTGGCGATGCCGAGGCTCGAGCAGACATAGAAGACCCGGAGCGTCCGCCCCTCGGCGCTCGCGTCCGCGCACAGGCCCTCGATCACCCCCTGGGCGATCAGCGTCTTGCCCAGCCCGACCTCGTCGGCGACGAGGAAGCGCCGTGAGCCCTTGCGCTCGCGGAGCCGCGCGAGCGCGTGATCGACCGTGGCTTGCTGGAACGCCTTCCTCGTCGTCGCGCTCATCGGCCGTAGGCCTCCTCCACGGCCTGCCAGACCTGCCAGAGCTCACCGAGCTGGGGATCGCCGCCGGCTACCGCCGCAGCGCGGTACTGCTCGATGGCCTTGCCCAGGTTGGCGACCGTCTGCTCCGGGGCCTTCGCCAGCGCGCGCAGGATCGTCTCGACACGAAGCTCTTCCGTGGAGCGGCCCTGCGAGCCGTCCCCGTGGCCCGGAGCGCCGGCGCGCGCCTCGCCGGGTAGCTCGTCGAGGCCGTCTCCCGCGTCCGGATCGAGGTAGCCGCGAAGGTACTCGAGGAACTGCCGCGGGCCGAGCACGCTGCGGAGCAGCGCGCCGTCGCGCTGGTCGTCGAGCTCCGGCTCGAGCGTGACGTGCTGCACCCAGGCGCGCTCCAGCGCCTCCGGGCCGGCCCCCGCGCGCAGCGTGAAGATCAAGAACGCGGTCCGCTCCGCCCGATCGCAGGCCGGCATCGCCGTGGCGCGTGCCTCCGGGGCCCAGGGCGACGCCACCTTCGGCTGCGACAGCCGCGCGACGCGCAGGTCGAGCTGCCCCAGCGCCCGGGGCAGCGGAGGCGCATCGGCTTCGAGGCGCGCTCCCTCCGCGCCGTGCTCGTGGAGCGTGTAGCGCCGCGCGGCCACGTAGCGATGGGCGTCGTCGAGCGCCTTGATCTCCGCGTCGGGGCCGGCCGCCGGCTTGCTGGGCGCGTGATACTCGCAGGACCTGTCCGTGGACCAGTCCCACAGCGCGTCGGCCAGGGCGGGGTTGCCGGAGAGCAGCAGCCATGCCTCGGCGTTGGCGCCGAGCCAGCCGGGGCGCGTGAGGTTGGCGCTGCCGATCAGCACGTGGGCGCGGCGCCGATGCCAGACCGCAACGACCTTCGCGTGCAGGCCGCGGGGCTCCTCGGTGATCTCTGGATCTTCCCGGGTGGCCGCCTCGGGCGCCTCCGTCGCGGGCTCGCTGCGGAGCACGACCGGCTCGTCACGGGCGATCTCCATGAAGCGTGGCTCGAGCTTCTCCAGCGCGGCGTGCTGCCTGTCCGCGATCCGGTCGAGGTGCTCGGTCCCGGACACGAGCCGGCGCTCCGGGGCCTCTCCCCAGCGCGCCGCGACCTGCTTGACGCTGTCCGCGTCGAGGAACGGCGAGAGTATGAGCACGCGCCGGGCGTCCTCCGGCAGCGAGAGCAGTGCCGTCTCCGGCCAGGCCATGCGCTTCCGCCCGTGGAAGCCGAAGCGCGCCTCGGTCACCCCGGGCGGCGGCTTCCAGGACACGGAGCCCAGATCGCGGAAGCGCTCGGCGAAGCTCCTGGTCCCGCCCGCCTCACAGGCGAAGCGCACGAAGTCCACGAGCTCGTCGTGGCCGTCGAGCCCCGCCGCCTTACCGACGTAGCCCTCCAGCGCGACCCCGAGATCCCACGACGCGTCGCGGGTCAGGTTGCGGGATCCGACCACCAGCACGTAGCGCGCGCCGCCCGCCTCCTCGCCGGCGGCGCGCTGTCGCACGACCCAGACCTTGGGGTGGAACGAGCCCTCCGCGAGCGGCAGGCTCACAGGCCGGACGACGCGGTCCAGGAGCGGGAGCACGCCCGGATGGGTCCCCGGGCGCCAGTGGATGCACCCCTGCTGCACGACCACCCGGACGTGCTCCGAGAGCCGGTTCATGGCGCGCAAGGCGGCCGTCAAGCTGAAGTCCGCCGTGTCGCGCGCGGCGCCGTCGAGCGTGACCAGCGCGGCGGCGCAGGTGATCAGGTCCAGGGAATACGACGTCCCCAGCGCGCAATCGGTGACGTAGCCCGCAGGCGGGCGGAGCCAGTCCAGGAGCGCGAGGCAGGCGGCGCGCGCTCGCCGCTCGTCGCCCTCGGCGTCGCTCATGGGAAGAGCCCTCCGTGCAGGTCGAGGAGCAGCCGCCGCGTGACCTGGTACCGGAAGTCCAGCCCTTCGACCCTGACGGTCCTGGCGTCGAAGCCCTCGCGCCGTGTGAGCCCGTCGCTCTCCGGCAAGCGCGCGCGCCCCCGCTTCCGGCGTCGCTCGATCCGGGTGAACAGCTCGCGCGTGCTCGAGTCGAGCAGCAGGGCATCGACCTGCTTGGCCCTCTTGATGGACTGAAGGCGGGACTGAACGTGATCGAGGAGCGAGCGGAGATCCCCGGGCAGGTGGATGTCGCCGGCCAGCCCCGCGAGGTCGAGCGCCGCGGCCTCGTCCACGGTCGTCTCCTCGTTGCCCGACCAGTAGTCGTACAGGCCATTTCGGTAGGCGAAGACATCGTCGGGCGTCGGCCGCCCGGCCCGTCGCAGGTCGATCTCCCGTTGACCCTCGACGAGCGCCGCGTAGATGGCGCGCACCATCTCGGCGATCGCCGACGCTCCCCGGGTCCGCTCCACGGCCTGGACGACCGAGGCCGTCCTCTCTCCGTGGCCGCCGTTCCGCTCGTCCAGCGCGCGGGCGGCGTCGAGCATGAAGGCGTCGTCCCAGAGCCGGTCGCTCGTGGGCCGCCGGCTCTTCTTCAGCATCGAGGCCGCCATGCCAAGCAGGAAACCGGGCTGGGACGCCACGAGTCGATCGCGCAGGAACTGGGCCTCTTTCGGCTCCAGCGAGAAGCGCACCTCGTGGTCCTTGTTCATCCACCACGTCGGCACGCCCGGCACGTCGAAGCAGCCGAGCGGCGGCTCATCGAGATCCTCGTCGCCGCGGCGGATGTCGTCGCGGCGCAGGATCCGGCGCCGATCCCAGCGGGCGAGGAGCTGCGCGCGGGAGGCGCTGCCGTCGTAAAGGCGGAAGGTGCGGAGCGCGGTCCAGTAAGCGACGTCGGGCGGCTGCACGGGTGGGCGCGGATAGACCTCGCCGCCGATGATCCCGTTGCCCCGCTCGGTCTCGCGGAGGCGGCTGATGAGCCAGGCCTCCGCGCTCTCCTTCAGGGCGCCGGCGTTCTCCGGGCTCGAGCGGCGCTGGCTCGCCATCCAGAGGTAGGTCCACGGGACGAAGAGCAGGTAGCGGGCGCGGGTTTGCAGGACCGAGGTGCCCGGGAAAAAGGTGTCGGCGTAGCCGGCGTGGAGCGCGCCAACGCCCATCTCGTCGAGCACGCCCTTCTCTTGCCCCTCCAGCTCCGCGCGCATGGTACGGAGGGCGGCAGAGGAGATATCGATCCAGCCGACGGTGCTCGTGAAGGCGGCCAAGGTAGTGGCCACTACTAGACGCGGGCGCGCGGGGGGCTGTCAAGGCGCGCTGGAGGCTCGGATCAGCCTCCGTAGAAGCAGCTCCGAGGGCCGTGCGGGCGGCGAGCTGCTGCCCACGACCGCGGTTGAATCAGGCCTTGCGCTCTCTCGCCGCGAGCCGCTCCTCTTCGGCCCGCGCCTGGTTCAGCGCCAGCAGCCGGGCCAGCACCTCGTCGCGCACGTCGTCCGGCCAGCGGTAGCGCCACGGCTTCTTCCGCCGTGGTTTGCCGGGCTGGTCGGCCGTGTCCTCGTCGTCCTCGTAGTCGAGCAGGAACGTGCAGGCCGGCTGAAGGTCGGTCCAGCCGTAGGCATCGAGCACCGCCCGGTCCATGGCGTCGTGGAGAGCGCGGAGCTTCAGAATTTCTGGATCCTGCTCGTCGGGGTCGTGGAAGCGGTTGTAGGTGGCGGTGAGGCCCTGGTTGTTGGCCACCATGAGGGCGGCGCGGAAGTCGTAGTAAGCCTTGCCGGCGGCTTCGAGGGTCGCGTTCTGCTCCCAGACGGGCGGGAAGGGGAAGGTTTCGAAGCAGTCGGATGGCGTATAGACCGGGTCGTCCTTCATGGTCGACCCAAAGAAGAGCGCCCAGGCCTCGTGCGCCCGCGAGCTTAGAATGGTAAACGCACCTCGGTGCTGAAACGAGAAGACGATAAGCTTCTGATCATAGACCATGCCATTCGGTACGAACGTGAAGCTTCGATATTTGCTGGTTTGGCCGCATACGAGGATCTCAGGTGTTGCCCGAATTGCTTCGTAAAGAGCCGGTGCGGCTTCGCCGAAACGCCACCAATATTTGGCACGAACTTCACGCTTTTGAGCGAGTCGCGCCGGCTTCACCTTGGCTTCGACGATCGCGATAAGATCGGGCCACTGTCGCGCTTCAGTCTCGCTCATCTGGCCAAAGTTGATTACGAAACGATGTGTCCTGTGCTCTGGATGTGAGTTTAGATCCTCGCCGCCAAGATATGGGAAGATGCGCTCCTGGTTCCGAGGATCCTTCGTGATGAGGCGACGCATTTCAGTGATCGACGTCGCTTCCGGATTCGTTTCGTCGAATGTGAAACCGAGGCCTAGAACATAGCTTCCAACAAAGCTCTTATCTGAGTTGGCTCTCAGTGGTACGGGATCTGCGTCTTGGCCTTGATGGAACAGAAACGCTGAGATTCGCTGCGCCGACTTGCCGTCAAGAACAGGAACCAAGGTGTTATCTGGAGCCTTCTGGATATGGATGATACTGACGATGACCGCAGCCATCCCCGGCCACTTGTGCCGGCGAGTCGCATTGTAGATGACGCCCTCATGCTGGCAGATCCATCGGAGCCCAGAGGCTCGCGTGTCGCCCTGCGCAATCGTGTTCGTGGCGATAAGGCCGAGGGTCCCATTCTTACGCAGTTTGCTGAACGCCCGCCGGAAGAAGTGCGCCACGAGATCCGAGTTGCCGTGGGCTTCCTCGTGAATGGTCTTGAGCCACTCGATGTACAGGTCGCCGCCCTTGGTCGCGCTCAGCGTGTTCTTCCCGGCGAACGGCGGATTCCCCACGAACGCATCGAACCCCGGGTTCTCTCTGGAGAACACCTCGGGAAACTCGATCTCCCAGTGAAACGGCCGCAGCGCCCCGAGATCCGGCTCCCGCGCCGCCGAGAGCTGGATCTGCAACCCCTTCGTGTACTCCTCCAGGCGCTTCCTCCGCGCCTTGTCCTTCGTCTCTCCGAAGAAGCACTCCACCACCAGGTCGCCCGCCTTGCGCACCTGCGCCAGCGCCGAGTCCGCGTCCCGGAGCAACCGCAGCTTCTCCCCCGTGTCGTCCGACTCCGCCAGCGCGTGAATCTGCGCCCGCAGCCGCTCGGCCTCCTGGATGGCCTCGTCCACGACCTTGCGCAGGAGCGGCACCTGCTTCCCGGGCGCCCATGAAAAACTCGCGATCTGCTCCCGCGTGAGCCCTACCAGCGAGTCGCCCTCCCGCAGGGCATGATCGAGGAACGTGAAGGGGTGATCCTTGGCCAGCGTCACCAGCCACAGCGACAGCTTGGCGAGCGCCACCGCGAACGGGTTCTTGTCCACCCCGTAGATGCAGCGCTGCGCCACCAGGCGCATGGCGCACAGCTCCTCGGTCTCGTCGGGCGGGATGGTGGGCCTGTCCTCCGGCCACCGCTTCCAGGCGACCACGAGCGCGCCGGCGAGCTGCCGGCAGGACTCGACCAGGAACGCGCCCGAGCCCATGGCCGGATCGCAGAGCTTGAGCTCGAGGAGCTCCGCCGCCCGCGCCCCGCCTTCCTTCTCGGAGAGCCGCGAGAGCAGCGGCGCCAGGGTCTTCTCGACGATTGGCTTCGTCAGCTCGCGCGGCGTGTAGTGCGAGCCCGAGCGGCGCCGCTCCTCGGTCGGCTGGAGGTAGAGCGTTCCCGCCGGGAAGATCCCGGGCCGCCGCGGCGACACGCTCTTTTGCAGGGCCGCGGCGAGCGCCTCGGCCGATCCCGCCTTCTTCACCTCGGCAGCGGCCGCGCCCGAAGGTTTGCAGTCCACCTCGGCGAGGAGCTTGAGCCGCTCGTCGGGCTTCTTCGCCAGGAGCTCGGCGAGGTCCACCACGGCGTGGTGCGGGCGCAGGCAGATCGATGGACCGCCCGCGCTCTCCAGCGTGTAGCCCATCATGGCCTCGTACACGCTCCCGATCTGCTCCACGTCGAGCGAGCGGTACGAGATGCGCTCGCGCACGCCCTTGCCCTTCGGCTCCAGGTAGAGGAGCTGGTGCAGCACGCGGAGCACGGTGCCGTCGGAGACGCGCGGCGGGTCGATGCGATCGCGCTCGCCGCGCACGTCACGGTAGGCGCGGCCCTCGAGGAACGCGTAGGCGTTGGGATCGAAGAGCTCGCCCAGGCGGGCGGGGAGCCTCAGCGTGCGGTGGCGCGCGCCGAAGAAGATCATCGAGAACAGGGAGAGGAGCTGGGCCCAGGCGCCGTAGCGCTGGTCCATGGTCTCGCGGTAGCGCGCGTCGTCGTCCCGCAGCCGCTCGTACAGGCCCGCGATGGAGTAACCACCTTCGAAGAGCTCGTCGGTCGGGAGCAGGCCCCGGTCCTCGGCATAGAGCAGGAAGACCAGGCGCATGAGGGTCGCGAGCAGGCCGCCGTAGATGTGGGCCGGATCCTCGGCGAGCTCGTGCGCGAGCAGGCGCTCGCCCGAGAGGGCGCGCGCGGACTGGAAGCCGGCGAGGAGGTCGGCGAGCGCGCCCATGACCTGCTCGGCGAGCTCGTTCGAGACCTCGTTCTGGTAGCGCCGGCTGGCGCGGAGGATGGCCGGGAGCCGGTGCTCGGTCGGGCCCTGGAGCAAGGTGTCGCGCAGCAGCATGACCATGGCGCCGAGCACCTCGCGGCCGGCGGTCTGGACCATGAGCGACACGGGGAAGGTGAGGTGACCGGTGGTCTCGGTGCGCGGGGCGTAGACGAGGCGGACGGCCGCGCCGTTGATCAGGAGGCCGATGGGTACCTCGCGCTCGTGCAAGAGGCGCTCGAAGCGCGCCTCGGGGCTCGCCGCCCAGCGGTGGCCGATGGCGGGGAGGGGCCGGTCGAGATCGACCTCCTCGACGCGCACCAGGACGAGCGGGCCGCCGCTCGGCGCGAGGAGCGCGTAGCTGGCCTCGATGCGGTCGTCGCCGAAGTCCGGGAGGCGAACGGTGAGGTCGGGGAGCGGGGGGCCCCCCGGGGCGCCGGCGAGGCGCTCGATGGGCCAGCCGAACAGGCCTGTGAGCAGCGCGACGGGATCGTCGAGGACGAGGTCCTCGTCGTCGCCGGCGCGGGCCCGCAAGGCCTTCTGCACCTCGCGCGCTGTCTTCTTGTCGGCGAGCGGAGGGACGAGCTCGAGGAAGCGCTGCTGGAGCTCGGGTAGCTCGCTCCTGTCGAAGTACGCCTGCGCGGCGAGGAGCGCCGGCACCGTGACAACCAGGCCGACGTGCTCTTCGGTGAGGTTGCCGAGCCAGCCCCGGTGCGCCTGCGCGAGCTCCTGTTCGTTCGCCGTCATCCCGACCTCGGCCAAAGATACACGAGGCCGACCACCTCACGGCGGACCGATCGTACCTCGTAGTGCGCCTGGATCTGCTCGGCCTCGCGCTCCGCCTGCGGGCCGAGCTGCTGGAGCCCTCGCTACCTCAGTCTACGCATTCGACGGAGCGACTTGCCTGATCGAGGAGAACGAGGACTGACGCTCCTGCCTCACGCGACGCGCGTCCCTTGGATCGTGAGCTTCGCCCCATTCAGCGTGCTGCTCACGACGCGGACGACCAGGCCAGCGCTGTCGAGGAGAGCGTAGGCCGGTTGTGCCATGAGCTGCGGGTTGCCAGGGAACTCGGCGCGCTCGACGTCGAGCGACGCCTGTGCGCCGATGGTCAGAGCATCCAGCGCCTCCTGGTCGCACGCGGAGACGGTCACGATCACATCCTGCGCGTGCCCGCGTCCGTCGGCGTTCACGCGGAGCTGCGCCTCGACAGGTTGCCTTGCCTCCTCGCGCAGAACGGCGAGGGACTCGATGAACGCCGACTTCTTGACGAACTCGACGAGCCACGCCTCGAGAAGTTCGGGCTCGCCGAGCCTGGTGGGGCTGTCGCCGGATGCGATAATCGCATCTCCTTCGAAGAAAAACGTCAGCATGATGCTGCCCCGGCTGGGTCGGTGCTCCGGGTAGAGCCAGACACCGAGCTTCCGGGGATCCGCAAGGGGGTCGAGGCGAGCTCCGATCCCGAGCTTCCGGAGTGTGTTGACGAATTGTTCGAGGACCTCGCGGAAGGGCTTCCCGGGCTCGGTGTCGGTCCCAGCCTCTGCGATCCTCACGGCTGCGATCAGTTTCTCAGCGAATGACATGATTGCCTTCCTTCGATCAGACCCGGAGATGCCCCTCGACGGGCATATGGTCGCTCACGCTCGGCGCAGCGAGCGCAGCGTTCCAGACCGGTGTCGTGGCCACGGTCGTGAGGATCTGGGAGCGCGTGCCGCTGTATGAGCCCTTGTCGACCGCGATGAAGTCGATGGTCTTGGCTTGAACAATGCCTGAATCCCTGAACCGATAGGTTCCCATAGCGACGTTGCGGGGCTGCACGACGTAGAGCGGAGGGTGCTCGAAGCCTCGACGCTGGGCAAAGGACGGCTCGTCGAAAGGCGAGAAGCCCTCGCGGAGTGCGTAAAAGCAGTGCCAGCTCTGCATCTCCGGGGCGGACCATTCGCAGTTCCAATCCCCGAGGACGATTGTGTGATCGCAGCGCCAGGGGATCTCGTTGATGGCGTGACGGAGGAGCGCTCGGGATCCGCCCCGATCCTCCGCTACTTTCATATCCGACTGGCTCTTTGCGTGAAGGCCAATGACCGAGATCGTCTTTTTCGGGGCGTGCACCTCGAAGCGGGCGGCGACAAACTCGCCATCCTCGTCAGCAACGGCGTCCAGCAGCACGAGGTGGGGATGATGGGCAATCGCCGGGAACTTGGCGAACGCAAGCCCGGTAGGGGCCTCCCGACCGCGAAGATCGGGCGAGAACGTTGAGACGACCTCGATCCCCTGCGCCGTGAGGTCAGCGACTTTCTTCCCGGTCCGGGCCTTGGCAAGATCGGACCTGCCGGGGAGCTCCTGGACACAGGCGATGAAGAGGCCGCGCGCTCCGTGCTGAGCGAGGTGCTTGACCGCGAGGTCGTGCGCGGCCCTGTCCTTCTTCAAATTCCACGTGAACAGGTAGATCTCCGACACGTCTCGTGATGCTTCGGACGCCGTGTCGTGTCAAGTCCCCGGTGCGCCTGAGCGAGCTCCTGTTCGTTCGCCGTCATCCCGACCTCGGCCAGAGATACACGAGGCCGACCACCTCACGGCGGGCGGATCGGACCTCGTAGTGCGCCTGGATCTGCTCGGCCTCCCGCTCCGCCTGCGGGCCGAGCTGCTGGAGGCGCTCGTCCCAGTAGGCGAGGTCGGAGAGGAGCTGGTCGCGCTCCTTCGCGTCGAAATCGAGGAGCTGCTGCTCCTCGCCAATCCGGTACTTCTTCCTGGCGTCGGCCCGGTGCCGCTCGAGCCGCTTCTCCTGCGCTGTGATGATCCGGCGCAGGTCCGCCGCTTCCTTCTTGCCGCGCGCGGTGAGCTGCCTGGTCCGCTCAGCGCGTTCTCTGTCGAGGCGCTTGTCGAGGAGCGGCCGGAGCACGGTCATGTCGCCGGCGACACGGGGGAGGATCTCCTGCTGGATCCAGGCCTCGGGCAGCGCCGCGGCCCGACGCTCGTCCGGCGCTCTTCCCTGCCACGCGGCCAGCGTGCTCTTCACCAGCTCCGCCGCCGCCGTCGCATCGGCGACCGGCGAGAGCTTCTTGCCCTCGATGCCCGCGGCGACCACGCCGAGCTCGTCGTGCAGCCGCGCGGCCTCCGGGCCGTAGAGCGCCATGCGGCCAAACAGAACGACCTGCGGCTCGGTCGCGTCGCACCGCAGGACCACGGCGCGCGCGAGGTCGTCGTGCACGAAGCCCTGCGCTGAAAACCGGCTCAGGAGCCGGCGCGCGAGCGGGTGCTCGAGGTGGAGGTGGACGACGCCGCTGTCTATCTGGCCGGGGTCCTCGAAGACCACGGGCCGGAAGGACGTGCGCCGCCGCCAGTCCCAGAGCGGCTCGCCCTTGTCGCGCGGGCCGCGGAGCAGATCGAGGAGCGGCCACCAGCTCGGGTCGGCGGCGGCGCGCTTCTCGAACATCGGGAAGCGGTAGGCGGTGAGCTTGCCATGCGAGGCCTCGTGCTCGACGGGCGCGAGCGGCGCCTCGCCGAGGAGATCGAGGGCGGCGTCGAGGGCGAATCTCAGGCGGTCGCCCGAGTAGTCGAGGTAGGCGCGCGACTGCCCGAGGAGCTTGCGCAGGTCGGTGAGCTCGTGGTCCACCTCCTCGCGGCTCTTCGGCGCCTCCAGCTCTTGCTTGCGGGCCTCGATGCGGGCGCCATCCTCGCCGAGCTTCTCGATGGCGGCGCACAGCTCGGCGACCCGAGGCAGCGGGATCCCGCGCTCGAGCAGCGCGGTGAGGCGCCCCTCGACGACCGTGCCCACGCTGCCGAGATCCTTCTGGATGGTGGCGGTCTTCTTCACCATCGTCTCCAGCACCTGATCCTCGGCCCGCTGCGCGAAGATGAAGTAGTGGCAGCGGACCTCGCCGGCGCGCTGGAGGGTGCGATCGATGCGGCCGTTCCGCTGCTCCACGCGCGAGGGGTTCCACGGCAGATCGAAGTGGAAGAGGTCGGCGCAGTGGTTCTGGAGGTTGACGCCCTCGCGCGCGGCGTCGGTGCAGACGAGGATGCGCAGCGGCTCGGTGCGCGGGTCGGCGTTGAACGCCGCCTTGATCTCCTCGCGCGTGGTCTCGTCCATGCCGCCGTGGAAGGCGCGGAGCCGCGCCTTCTGCCGCTCCGGCTCGCAGAGGGCCTCCCTGAGCCGCGCCAAGAGGTAGTCCTTGGTGTCGGCGTACTCGGTGAAGATGAGGAGCCGCCGATCGGTCCACGCCCTGGGTGCAACGCGAGCGGGGGCGCCGAGGGGCGCGAGGTCGGGGCAGAGGTCCTCGCGGATCCAGTCCACGAGCGCTTGGACGCGAGGATCCGGTTTGCTCCGCGCAGCGTCGGCGACGGCGAGCATCTCGTCGAGCAGCGCGAGCTCCTCGGGCGAGGGGAGCGTCGGATCGGCCAGCGTGGCGCGCGCGAGCTGCGCGTCCTCCTCGGCGCGCACCGCGGCCTCGTCGATCTCGGCGCGTTCGTCGTCCATGCCCGGCGCCGAGACGAGCAACGCGAGCTGCTCCGGCGTCGACGTCGGCGGAGGCGCCGCCTTGGAGGCGGCACGCTTCTCCAGCGTATGTTTCCGGTGGACGCCGAGCGTGCGCCAGAAGGCGTAGATCGACGAGAGGAGCCGCTTCTGGAGGGCGAAGACGACCAGCGCCGCCGCGGCCTGCTGCGCTCTGGGGAACTGCGCTGCCCGCTGCTCACGGAGCACGCGATACCGATCGAGGAGCCGCGAGAGGACGAGCTCAGGCGCGTCGTCCGGCAGCCCGGTGATCGTGTGCTGCGGGGCCTTGCGTTCAGGGAACTCGCCAGGGATGGCGTGGCGGAGATCGCGCTTGAGGCGGCGCACGACGACCGCGTCGCGATCCTCGGGCGCGATGGGGGCGCCGCGGCAGAACCGGGTGTTGTCGAGGATCTCGAGGAGCGCGGCGAAGCTGTTGGAGTGGCCGTTGTGCGGGGTCGCCGAGAGGAAGAGGCGGTGCTCGAAGCGGTGCGCGAGGTCGCGCACGACGCGGGTGAACTTGGAGTCGACCGCGTACTTCGCCCCGCTTGCCGGCGCGGCGTTGTGCGCCTCGTCGAGGATCAGCAGGGAGCCGGCGCGCGATTTGTCGAGGAGCTTGCGGAGGAGGCCGGCGTACGCCTCGTCGCGCAGGATGGCGTGGGAGACGATGAGCTGCTCCTGCGTGGCCCAGGGGTTGGCGGCGTGTCCACGCTCGCGCCGGACGCGGAGGACATAGGCGCGGTCGAGGACGCCGAAGCGCAGGCCGAAGCGCTTCTCGAGCTCGTCCTGCCACTGGAGGACCACCGAGGGGGGGCAAGCCACGACGACGCGGCGTATGCGCTGGCGGAGGATCAGCTCGCGGAGGATGAGGCCGGCCTCGATGGTCTTGCCGATGCCGACGTCGTCGGCGATGAGCAGGTTGGCGCGCGGCAGGAGGAGCGCCTTGCGGAGGGGGGCGAGCTGGTGCGCCTTGATGGCGATGCCGGCGCGGTACGGGGACTGGAAGAGGTCGGGCGTGGTCGAGGTGACCGAGCTCCAGCGGAGGGTATCGAGGTAGGCGGCGAAGAGCTCGGGGCGGTCGAAGCGCGTGATCGGGGCGCTGGCGAAGGCGTCTTCGCCGAGGAGCTGGGCGTCGAGCTCGCGCTCCCACAGGACCACGAGGGTCGCGCCTGCGGCGTCGTCTTCGACGCACGCGAGATGGACGGCGGTGTCCTCCCCGGGCGCGCGTTCGACGCGCTGGATGACCCAGCGACGGCCACGGACACGGGCGAAGCGGCCCTCCGCCAGGGGAGCGTCGGGAGAGGGGGGCGGCCGGGACGTGGCTCGGGAGGTCTGCATGGGGCAGGGGGGCGGCCATGATACGGCACGGAGCTCCTATGGGCGCGATTTCCGGCCTCGCTTGCGCAGAGGCGCTGCGTGGCCACGCCTCGGGTCCGGTCACGTTGGCCTCGCGCTGTGTCGACGAGGCTGGGCCTTCGGCGGGGTCGGCCGGCCGCGGGTTCACCACCAGGCGGCACACAAGGCATCCAGGGACATGGCGCCATGCCCCTGGATTGCCGCTCAGGGGCGGTACCGCGGATCGTCCAGGAAGGCGGCATCGGTCAGCGACCGCAGGAACGCCACCAGATCGGCCTTCTCGTCCGGAGAGAGCCCCAGCTCCTCGATCTGCGGATCGGTCGAGGAATGGCCCAGCCCGCCGCGATCGTACTGGTCGACCACCTCCTCCAGCGTCGCCAGCGATCCGTCGTGCATATAGGGGGCGCTCGCCGCGATGTTCCGCAAAGCGGGCACCTTGAACTTGCCAAGGTCTCCCGTGCGCCCGGTGATCACTTGCCGTCCGACGTCGCCGCCGTCGAGGTAGGTGCCGTTGTTGAAGAAGCCTTCGTTGGTGAGCATTCCGGACGGGTGGCAATGGAAGCAGCCAGCCGGCTCGCTCAGGAACAGCGCCTCGCCGCGGCGCTCGGCGTCTCCAAAGGTCGTGTCGTCCCCGCGCTTGTGCCGGTCGTAACGGCTGTCCGCGCTGACGATCGAACGGACGAAGCTCGCCAGGGCATGGCGCAAGGACTCCTCCCCGGGAGGCCCGCCATAGGCATCCTTGAACGCCGTCACGTAGTCGTCATCGCCGGAGACACGAGCGACGGCCTCGGCGAGCGGTAGATCCATCTCGTCAGGGTTCTCGATGGGCTTCCCCACCTGCTCTTCCAGGGTGGCGGCGCGGCCATCCCAGAAGAAGCTCTCGCCCCAGGCCAGGTTCACCAGCGCGGGCGCGTTCCGCTGTCCCAGGCGGCCGTCGACACCCCGGGAGACGGGGTCCGGATCGGCGAAGGCGTACTCCTGGCGGTGGCAGCTCGCGCACGCTACCTCGCCGGTGCGAGAGAGGCGCTTGTCGAAGAAGAGCCTCTTGCCGAGCTGGGCCCTCGCCTCGGTGAGCGCATTGTCGGCCGGCGCTCTGGCCGCCGCGGTGCGCGCCGGAAACCCGGCCGGGATGACGTCCGTGACGAGCGGCGGCAAAGGTCCAGGGGCCCCAGGGGCCGCCAGCCCGTCGTCGCCGCATCCGCCCGCAAGGAGCAGCGCCGCCAGGCCGATGGCCCCGCCACGGTTGGAGCTCGGCGTCACGGACCGAAGGCGAACACCGTCAGGTCGGGGAGGCCGCGCCGCAGGCGCTCACCGGCCAGGAGCTCGTCTCCCACGGGCCCGGGCGGCGCGACGAACCCGGTCAAGTCGATGTCCGCCGTGGCGCCCGCGAAGACCTCATCCATGACGACCCGGACGACCTTGCCTGTCGAGCCGCTCGCGGGCACGGACAGCGCGTCTCGTACCTCGACCCTGGGGGCGAGATCCTCGGCCAGGTTCCCTCCCATGTGGACCGCCGGCGGAACCGCGGCCGTCTCTCCGTCCGGATCATCGGAACCACCCTCACCCTCGGCCGGCGGAGCCACGCTGCCCTCGTAGCGCAGGAAGAGGTAACCGCTGTGCGGCCACGTCATCTGGGAGGCTTCCGAGAGAGGCGCGACGTTCGCTTCGGGCCGAGAGGTGCTGCAGGCCTTGTGCAAGCCCCAGACGAAGCTGACGCCTTCATAGCTGCCGGCCGGAGCGCGCAGCCGGAGCGTGGCCGAGCCCGGGTCTTCGGCGTTGAAGAAGTGGACCCCGTAAGGGGTGGCGGCGCCGCCCGGGCCGACGATATCGACGGGCACGAGGTTGCCGTCCTCTCCGATCAGCGCCGCGTGCGAGACGTAGAAGCGAACGTTGAGCGGCGTGACCGTGCTGCCGTCCGGCGCGACGTTCGGCTCGCCGAACAGGAACGGCGCGCCGCCGAGGACGAGCTCGAACGCGAGCTCGACGATGGCGCCCTCGGCCCTGATGGACGCCGGCTGCTCTGCGCAACCGGTCGGCCAGGTGGCCTCGGCGTGGCCGCCGGCGCCGCCCGCGCCGCCCGCGCCGCTGGCGTCGGCCTGGCCGCCCGCTCCACCGGACCCGTCAGGCTGGCTGCCGCCCGCCCCGCCGGTCCCGGACGCCACTTGCTGCTGATTCGGAGACGTGCCGCAAGCGGTCGCGGCGACCAACAGCAACCCGATCCACCGGAACAAGCCAGGAGATTTCATCGTGGGATCGAGTGTACGCGAGGACGCACCCCACCGGAACAGAGGACGCATCGCCGGGATCTTGCTGGGCGAGATGCGATCAAGGCGCGAGTGATGGCGTGACGAGCGGTAGCAAAGATTCCGGACGGCTCATGCGGATGGCAGTACGGCGAGGTCGACCAGGATCCGCCGGAGCTCCTCCACCCGCGCCTTCTCGAGGGGCTGCAGCGGGGCTCGAAGCGGCCCGACCCGTGTGCCCATCAGCTCGAGGGCCGCCGAGATGGCCCGCGGCAGGCCATGCGCGACGATGAACTGAAGGAACGGCAGCTGGCGATAGAAAGATCGCCGAGCGGCCTCGAGATCGCCACGGGTCACCGCGTCATAGAGCTCGACGGTGAGGCGAGGGATGATGTGCGGGGCAGCCGTGCACCAGCCGCGCGCCCCGGCCACGAACGCGGCGAGCGCGAGCGGATTGCTTCCGTTGTAGAAGGCAACCTGGTCGCCGCAGAGCTGCACGAGCCGGTGCATCCGGTTCACGTCCCCGGTGCTCTCCTTGACCATCGTGACGTTCGGGATCTGCAGCAACCGGGCGATCGCGTCCGGGCTCAGGTCGAGGCCGCCCGTCGCCGGGTTGTTGTACACGGCGATGGGAATGGAGATGGCCTTCGCGACGGCCTCGAAGTGCGCCACGATCTCCCTGTCCGAGAGCTTCCAGTAGCTCATCGGGAGGATCATCACCGCGGCGGCGCCGGCCCTCTCCGCGTACCTCGCGTGGTGCACCGTCCGCTCCGTTGTGAGGCTCGAGACGCCGACAAGGGTCGGGACCCGGCCCGCCACGCGTCTCACGACGGTGTCGGTGACGGCCTCGCGCTCCGCGTCCGAGAGATACGGCAACACCCCGGTGCTGCCCAGCGGGGCGATCGCGTGGACCCCCGCGGCGAGCATGTCGTCGACGATGCGCGCGAGGAGCTGCTCGTCGACGCGTCCAGCCTCCGTGAACGGCGTGATGGGGTAGGCGATGATTCCACGGAGAGACGATGTCATCGCACGCCTCCTTCCGCCTCGTGATCCCGGTCGAAGAGCTGATCTCCCCGGTCGGGCACCTCTTCGCGCAGCGCGACCCCTCCCATGTTCTGCAGCATCGGCGCGTTCTCGCAGGCGAGATAGCGGGCCCGACCCCTTCCGGTGTTGACGTGGTTGTGCCAGGCCCAGACAGGGACGTAGATGGCGTCCCCCTGCTTCCAGTCGACACGCCTCCCGCCCACGTACGAGTAGCCCTCTCCCTCCAGGACGTAGAGAACGGTCTCGTACGTGTGCCGATGCCGGTTCGAGGATTGCCCCGGATCGAGCCACCCGATGGTCATGCTGATCGCGTGGGACGGGAGGTCCACGAAGAAGACAGGATGCTTCCTCGCCCTCGAGTACTCGCCGTGGAGCCCGGCGGACTCGACCGCGGGGTGCGCGAGCCTCTCTGGCATCACCACGCGAGGCCGCGGCGGCGTCTTGTCGAAGTCTGCTGAATGGAATCGTTCGCTCATGTCGGCTCCCTGTCAGCGCAAAAGGCATCTTGCGCAGGAGAGTGGATAGCGCGAAGCTGGACCCATGACAGGCTCCAGAACGAACATCTCGACGGGTCCAGCTGGTCGGCCCTGGCGCTTCGACCTGGTGCTCGACGACGGCGCGTCCGTGCCGCGGCAGACCCAGCTGAGCAGGGCGATCGTTCAAGAGATCCAGCGCGGGCGGCTGCTGCCGGGTTCAACGCTCCCGGGCAGCCGGACGCTCGCGGTCCAGCTCAACGTGAACCGGAAGGTCGTCGTCGCTGCCGTCGACGAGCTGGTGGCCCAGGGGTGGCTCGAGGCGCTGCCCGCGCGCGCCACCCGCGTCGCGCTCAACCTTCCGACGCTCGCCGTCGCGGACGCCGAGGGCCGCCGCTCGGTCGATACGGTCCTCGCCCAGCGCCGTGGCGCCATGCTCGCGGTGAACGACGGGATCCCGGACGCCCGGATCGCGCCCGTGGACGAGCTCGCACGCGCGCAGCGGCGCGCTCTCCGAGCGCTGGCGCGGACGGGCCTGGGCTACGGAGATGCCGCGGGCGATCCCGTGCTCAGGGAGGTCCTTGCGGGCTTCGTCAATCACGCACGCGGGTTGTCGTGCTCCTCGGAGGAGGTCGTGCTGACGCGCGGCAGCCAGGGCGCGCTGAGCCTGTTCGCGCTGGCGATGCTGGAGCCCGGGGATGTCATCGCCGTCGAGCACCCTGGATACACGCCGGCATGGCGCGCGTTTCAGCTCGCCCGGGCCGACGTGGTCCATGTGCCGGTCGATGCCCACGGCCTTCGAACGGAGGAGCTGGAGGCCCACGCCAGGAAGCTCAAGGGGCGCCTCAAGGCCGTGTACGTGACGCCTCACCATCAGTACCCGACGACCGTCGCCATGTCGGCCGAACGTCGAATGCACCTGCGGCGAATCTGCGAGTCGTTTCGTCTCTACATCGTCGAGGACGACTACGACTACGAGTACCATTTCGAGGGCGCGCCGCTGCTCCCCCTCGCCGCGACCAAGGACCTCTCGTCGCGCTGCATCTACGTTGCCTCGCTCTCGAAGCTCATCGCTCCGGCCCTGCGGCTCGGGTACATCATCGCGGACAGGTCCGTTGTCGCGCGCCTGAGGGCGGTCCGTGAGCTGCTCGATCGTCAGGGAGATGTCACCCTCGAGCGCGCCGTGGCCGAGCTCATCGAGGACGGCGAGATCCAGCGTCACGCGCGGCGCGCCCGGCAGCTCTACCGGCAGCGTCGTGACCACCTGCTGGAGCAGCTCGCGTCGAGGCCGCCCTTGCGTTCCGCGATCGAGTGCGACCCGCCCGGCGGGGGACTGGCGCTCTGGATGCGCTTGCGCGGCTTGACCTCGGAGGAGCTCGTCCAGCGCGCGCACGCACGCGGCCTGGCCCTCACCCCGGGATCCGTTCATGTCGCGGCCGGGGCCGTCCCCGCATTCCGCTTCGGCTTCGCGGCGCACACGAGCGAAGAGCTATCGACGATCTGCGACACGCTGGAGGCGTGCCTGACGTCCGACGCCGGATCGAGGCGCCGATGAACAGCGTTCTCCACGCCGTCCGTCGTGTTCGCCTTCCGGAGACGCCTCGCCCGGTCCAGGCGCTCGCTGGGTTACCAGCTCCTGGTCACCCCGCCGTTCGCCGGCGGTCGCGCTCGAACAGCTCCCGCTCCAGCTCGCACGTCTCGAGCCCTGTCCGGACCGGCCACGGGGTGCCGGTCACGACCTCGACCACCTCGGCGATCACCTCCGGCGCGCGCAGGACGCGCCTGTGGCCGAGGCCGCGGGTCGACATGAGCCGCGCGCCCGGCCAGCGATCGGCGAGCGCCGCGCCTGCCTCGAACGACACCTCGCGATCGTCGCGGTCGTGCACGACGAACAGCGGCGCGTTCATCCGCGGGGCCGCAGAGAGCGCGTCGAGGTCCGCGAGCGGCACGCCGTAGCGCGCCTCCAGGCGGGCGACCATGCGGCGCCGGACGGCCTCGTCGATGCCGAGGAGCTTCGCGAAATGCTGGGTGTAGCGGACCGCGCTGAGCGGCGGCGCGATGAACACGAGCCTCGGCGCCGGAGCGCCCGCGCGCCGGACGGAGGCCGCGCGGGACAGGGCATACGTCGTCGCGGCGCTCCCGAGCGAGTGCGCGACGATGGCGTGGACGGGCCCGACCTCGTCCATCGCGACGGTGACCGCGCGGGCCAGCTCCACGAGCGTGGCCGACCGGCTCGGCCCATCGCCGTGCCCCGGCGCGTCGAACGTCACCACGCGAAAGCCCAGCTCCACGAGCGGCCTCACGAACGCGCCGAGCTGGCTGCCCCGCCCCTCCCAGCCGTGCACGAGCAGCACGGTCGGCCCGTCCCCCCACGACCACGCGGGCAGCGCCTCCGCGCCCCACGGCAGCGAGAAGCGCGCCGCGCCGGCGAGGATCTCCTCCTCCCAGGCCGGGCGCGCGTGCCGGCGCGGAGAGCGGAACAGCCGTTCGGCCGCCAGGGAGGCCAGATCCGGCGCGGCCTTGTTGAGGAGCTTGAACCCGAACCGGAGCCCACCGCGCAGGAGGACCTGCCGCGGATCAGTACGAACGATCGTTCTATTATTGGACGACGAATGGACCTGATTGGCTTCCTGCATGGGGGACCTCCTCGGGGGATTGCGAGACGGATCAGGCAGAGCGGCGGGGCGAACGCCGGGCGTCGGCCACGAGCCTCTCGAAGGCGGCGCGGGCCCGGCGCTCCGACGCCTTTTCGCGCATCAAGCGGCTGAGCGCGTGGGAGCCGGACGCGATGGCATAGGCCTCGAAGGCGAACTGCCCGAGGTCGAGGTCCGAGCGGAAGTGGCCCTCTTCGACGGCGATGCGCGCGGCGGTGGCGAGCGTGGCGAGCCAGTCTTTCTGCGACGCGACGAGCGCGTCGCGCGCCGGACCGGGCTTGTCGTCCAGCTCGGCCGCGGCGGCATGGAAGACGCAGCCGCCTGGCATGAAGTCCTGCTCTGTCCAGACGAACCACCGATCGATGAGCGCGCGCACGCGCGGCTCACCGCGCGGCTCGCGCAGCGCGGGCGCGACCACGACGTCGACGAAGCGGCGCTTGGCCTCTTCGAGGATGGCGACGTCCAGGTTCTCCTTGGAGCTGAAGTGCGCGAAGAGGCCGCTCTTCGACATCTTCACGCGCTCGGCCAGGGCGCCGACGGTCACGCCCGAGAGCCCGACCTCGCTCGCCAGCGCCAGCGCCTCGGCCAGGATGGCCTGCCGGGTATCTTCACCTTTCGCCACCTCGACTGGATAGAACGACCGTTCTATTTTGTCAAGCGACGGGGCAGCCGACCCAGGTCGGGCCGACAGGGCAGCCGACCCTCCTCGACGATCGCCTGCATCGCCGGCGCACGCTAGGCGCGCTTCGCCAGGTAGGCATCGACCAGCTCGATCAGCCGTGCCCGGCCGAAGCTGGGGTCGTGGCCTGCATGCACGATCTGCACTGGGAGCTCCCGCAACCGCTTCATGGTGCGGACGTAGGCGGGAATGTCTGCGCCCTCGATCTCATCCAGCAGCGGCCCGTCATAGATCGCATCGCCCGAGAACAAGGTCCCGGTCGCCGCCTCCCACAGACCGATGCTGCCCGGCGAGTGACCGGGCAGGTGCAGCACCTCGAAGTGACGGTCGCCGAGATCCACGACGTCGCCTTCGACGACGACCTCCGTGACCGGCGCGCCATGCAGGGCGTAGCTTGCGATGTCGTACTCCGCGTAGGGCAGGGCGGTGATCACATCGCCCTCGATCGCATAGCCGGCGTCGCCCAGCTCGCGGACTTTCGCGGCGCCCATCACCGCGGCCAGCAAGGTGCCGCGGTCGGTCGGTGAGCGCAGGTTCTCCGCCTCGAGACCGTGCACCAAGGTGTGCTCGAAGTCATGGTGGCTGCCCACATGATCGGGGTGGGTGTGGGTCGCGACCGCCGTCACCGGCTTGTCGAGCAGGTGCTTCATGGCCTCCCGCAGGCTGACGATGCCCAACCCCGTGTCGATCATCAGGTCGCGATCGCGACCGCGCACATGCCAGATGTTGCAGCGCATCAGCGGCACCACGTGCGGCTCGATCAGCAGCGTGATGTCATCGCTGACGCGCGTGATCTCGAACCAGCGGTCGGCGATCGGCAAAGTGGCCATGCGTTTCAGTTCAACCGCCCGCCTGACTCCGGGGCAAATTAGGCCACCACCGGCGGCGGGAGCGCTCCTCGCTCGGCCGGTCGTCCACGGTTACCAGCTCCTGGTCACCCCGCCGTTCCGGTTACCACGTCCCCTGGTAACCGCCCCGCTGCGACGCGCGCAATCCATTGAAATTCAAGTACTTATCGCGATGGCCCGAGAGCTGCATCAGGGGGCTGGCAGGAGACCTTACCATGGTAACCGAACCGACATCCCATCGCCTCACGCTTCCCATGCTCCTCGCTACCCTGCTCGCCGCGTGCGCCGGAACGGCCGACGGCGGCAGCTCGACCGGCGACGCCCCGGCCGATCCGGCCGGTCCAGCGCCCCACGAGGGCGTCCGCCCCGGCCAGCAGGCCACGCCCGCCGTGCCTTCGGCGCCGGATCTCGCGTACCCCGGCAAGGGCTTCATCGTCCACGAATGGGGCACCGACACCGTGGTCGTCGGCTCCGACGGCTCGCTTCAACCGGGGCTGCACCACGAAGAGGAGGATCTCCCCGCCTTCGTCTATGACCGGCTCGGAGCCGGCACGCTCGATGGCTCGATCTCGACGAGCGTCAACGTGAAGATGGAGACGCCGGTCACTTACTTCTACGCCGAGGAGCCGCTCGACGCGCATGTCCAGATAGGGTTCCCCAAAGGGATCTTCACGCAGTGGTACCCCGCCGTCCGCGAGTTTTACCCGCCCATCATCGCGCCCGGCAGCGTTGCTGGCGTGACGACGTACGCGGACCCGGCGTTCGACCCCGACTTCCCCTTCGGCTCGCCGATGTGCGCGGAGGCGTACGGCCCGAACGCGCGCGGGTTCCTCCAGTGGAGCAACATCGAGGTCCTCGGGCGTGACAGCGATGTCCCCCTGCCCGAGGCGCCGCTCGATCGGTTCACGTGGGCGCACGCGCGCCAGGTCGGCGCCAATCCGCTCCGCATCGCAGGCGTGCCCGGCGCGATGGAGGCGCCCCAGCACGAGCGCTTCCTGTTCTATCGAGGGCTCGGCAACTTCGACCTGCCCGTCCACGTGACGGCCGGCACCGGCGGGGAGATCTCCGCCGAGAATACCCTCGACGAGGCGATCGGCGCCGTCTTCGTCCTCAACGTCGGCGCCTCGACGGGGGCGTTCGTCGCGCACCCCCAGGGCATCGCCACGGGCGGCACGCTCGTCGAGCGCGCCCCCTCGCTCGACGGAGCGCCGCCGCTCGACGAGTTCGTCGAGTCGCTCGGCGCGAGCATGATCGACACCCTCGACGCGACCGGCCTGTACCACGACGAGGCCGTCGCCATGGTGAACACCTGGAAGCGCCAGTGGTTCCGGACGCCCGGCGTCCGGGTGCTCTACCTCGCTCCGGAGGCGTGGACCGACGCCTCGATCCCGATCGACATCATTCCCGCGCCTGCCGATGTCGTGCGCGTCATGATGCTCCGCGTCGAGGTGCTCTCGCCCGAGCTCGAGGCAGCGGACGTCGGCGCGGCGCGGCGGCTCGCAGATCCGTCCCTCGCCGGCGACGCCGAGCGCCACTTCGACGATCTCGGGCGCTTCGCCGAGCCGCGTCTCCGCCGCGCGCTCACGATCCTCGGCGAGCCCGCGTACGGCCAGCCCCTGCTCGCCCGCATCGCAGCCGGAGCGACGGCGAGCGCCGCGCGCGAGTAACCTCTCCACCATGCACGCCCCGCGGCGCGAGCCCTTCGTGGCCCATGCTCGGTACGAGCCCGGCGAGATCCTCGGACAGGGAGCGCAGGGCGTCGTGGGGCGCGTGATCGACCGCGAGGCGCGGGGGCGCGAGCTCGTCGCGAAGGTGTTCCGTCAGGGCGCCTTCCGCGAGGACACCCTGCTCGGCGAGTTCGCGCTGCTCGCGCGCCTGCGCGTCCCCGGCGTTGTGCGGGCGCACGATCTCGGGCGGGACGAGCGGACGGGAGCGCCCTTCCTCGTCGAGGAGTACGTGGCCGGCGACGACGCCGCGGCGTGGGTGCAGGGGGCCCCGGCCGGCGAGCGCCCGGCGCGGCTCGCGGGCGTGCTCGCCGGCGTCGCGAGGACGCTCGCCGCCCTGCACGACGCGGGGTTCGTGCACAGCGATCTCAAGCCGGCGCACGTCCGGCTGCGGCCCCTCGGCGGGGGCGGCGCCGAGGCCGTGCTCCTCGACCTCGGGGCGGCGGTGTCGAGGGCGCGCGCGCCGGGCGGCGCCGTCGCGTTCACCTCGGCGTTCGCCGCGCCCGAGCTGCTCGCCGGGGGCGCGCCGTCGGCCGCGTCCGACCTCTACAGCCTGGGGGCGCTCGCGTGGTGCTCGGCCGCGGGCCGCCCGCCCGGGCCCTTGCGCGCGCGGCGCCCGCTGCGCGACGGCGCGTCGTGGGTCCAGCCGAGCGTGGCCGAGGTGATCGAGGCGCTGCTCGCGCTGCACCCGCGAGACCGCCCCTCCGAGGCGCGCGAGGTGCTCCGGCAGCTCGGCGTCGCGGCCGCGGAGGCGGGCATCGCCGTCGGGGCGCCGCCCGCGCCCATCGGGCGGGAGCGCGAGCTCGAGGCGCTCCAGCAGGCGCCGTCACCGTCAGGCCGCGTGCGCTACGTCACGGGGCCGAGCGGCGCCGGCAAGAGCCACCTCGGGCGCGAGCTCGTGACGCGGGCGCTGCTCGCCGGGCGGAGCGCACGGTACGTGGCGTTCCCGCGCGAGGCCGACCCGCTCCAGCTGCGGCTCATCGCGTTCTTCCGGGGCGCCGAGCGGGCGCCGCCGTTCGTGACGCCGCCCGGCGACGGGCCCCCGCTCCTGCTCTTGCTGGACGACCTGGATCAGGCCCCGGCCGAGCTCCGCGCCGCGCTCGACGCGTACCGGTGCCGGCCGGCGGCGCCCGGCGGCGCGGCGATCGAGGTGGTCGCGACGGCCCGGAGCGCGCCCGAGGGCGCGGCGTGCGTGGCGCTCGGGCCGCTCGGCGACGCGAGCTTCGCCGCGCTGTGCCGCGCGCTCGGCGTGGACGACGAGGCGAGCGTGCGAGAGGCCGCCGTGGCGTCGGGGAAGAACCCGGGGTGGCTCTTCGCGTCGCTCGGCCGCGTGCCGCTCACGAAGGACACCGCGATCGAGCGCGTGCGCGGGCTGTCGGCCGACGCCTGCGCGACGCTCGCCGCGATCGCGATCGCGGGCGGCGCCCTGCCCGAGGCGCGCTGCTCGCTCGGGTTCGGGCGCGGCGGCCGGGCCTACGCGCGGGGGGGCGCGCAGCCGGGCGCCTCCGGCGAGCGAGCCCTGGGCGAGCTGCTCGCGGGCGCGCTGGTCGCGCGGCGGGAGGCGGCGGCCGGCGCGCTCACCACGCTGTCCGCTCCCGCCCTGGCGAAGGATCTCGCCGCGGCGCTCGCCACCCCGGAGGTCGCCGAGGAGGTCGCCGCGGCGCTGCTCGCGGATCCGGGCGCGCCCGCGTCGGCGCTCCTCTCGGCGGCGGCGGCGCCGTGCACGAGAGCCCGGCGCGCGCAGCTCCACGAGCGGGCCGCGGCGCAGGCGCGCGAGGCCGGGCTGCGGTCGGAGGAGATCGAGGCGCTGCTCGCGCTCGGCGAGGACGCCGATCGGAGGACGCCGGCGCTCCTCTGCAGGCTCGAGCGGCTGACGCGGGACGCGGGCGTGGGCGCGGCGCACCCGCAGGTCGTGGCGTGGCTCGACGAGGCGGCGCAGCGCGACGAGCGGGTGCTCGTGCTCGCGCTGCGGCGTCGCGCGGAGAAGCGCGCGCGGGATGGAGACGCGACCGCGGCCAAGGAGCAGGCGCTCGCGGCGCTCGCGGCGGCGCGGAGGCTCGGCGGCGGGACGGCCGAGGCGTTCGCGCTGTCGACGCTGGGGCTCGTGGCGCTGATGCGCGCCGACTGGGGCGAGGCGGAGGCGTGGCTCGCGGGGGCGCAGGCGAAGCTGCCCTCGGCGGGCGAGCGCGTGGACGACGTGGAAGGCGAGCGCGTGGACGACGTCGAGGAGGTGGCGCGGCTCCACCACAACGCCGGCGTCGTCGCCCTGTACCGCGGCCAGGTGGACGGCGCGGTGCGGACGTTCGAGGCGTCGCTCGCGGTCAAGCGGACCCTCGGGGACCGCGCCGGCATGCGCTCGTGCCTGATGAACCTCGGGATCGCGCTCGGGAAGGCGTCGCGCTACGAGGAGGCCTTCGGCGCGCTCGACGAGGCGATGCGCCTCGCGCGGTCGCTGGGGCAGGTGGCGGGGCGCGGCTGGTGCCTGTCGGCGCGCGCGGACATCGAGGTGCGCCGCGGCGACGCGCGCGCGGCGGAGCGCTGCATCGAGGAGGCGTGGGCGCTCGCGGCGTCGCTCCCTGCGGCGATCCAGGCCGATCTCGTGATCGCGCGGGCGAACGTGGCGTTGCTCGACGGCGACGGGCGGCGGGCGCTCGCGGCGCTCGCGGCGCTGGACCCGGGCGTGCGGGCGAACGACCCGCTGGTGGACGCGCGGGCCCAGGTGGCGGAGGCGCAGGCGTACCTCACCAGGCTGCCGGCGGAGCCCCGGCGGGCGGCGCGGGGCGCGATCCGGGCCGCGCGGCGGGCGCGCGCGGCGATGCTCGCGGAGGTGGAGGCGCAGGCGCTCGACGTGCTGCGCTCGGCGCGGCCGGGCGCAGCACGGCGGGCGCCGGCCGCGGCGACGGCGCGGGGCGGCGCGCATGGGGCGCAAGGGGCACCGGCGGCGGCGCAGGGCGCACCGGCGGCGGCGCAGGGCGCACCTGCGGCGGCGGGCGGCGCGTATGCTGGCCCAGGCATGACGGCGGCGGCGAGCGGAGAGGACGACGCGCTCTGGGGGTGGCTCGCGTCGGCGGCGATCGCGGACGGCGCCGCGGAGGCCGCGGTCGGGCTCGCGCGCGCCCTCGTGCAGCAGTCGGGGGCCGAGCGCGCGCTGCTCGCCGTGGTCGACGAGCAGGGGCGGGTGATCGCGGCCTGGGGCGCCGACCTCGACGGGCTGGAGATCGCCGAGGCGGCGCGGCGCATCGCGCCCGACCTGGCGCAGCTCGCGCTGAGCCAGGCCGCGCCCGTCCACTACCAGCGCGACGTGGAGACGCCGGGCGGCCGCGGCTCGCGGCTCGTGCTGCGCGTCGGCGCGGGTCACGCCTCGACGGGCGCGCGCGCCATGGCGGCGAGCGCGGCCTCGCCGGATCCGGCGCTCCCCGGGCCTCCGCGCGCGCTCATCGTGGTCGAGCACCGGTTCCGCCCGGCGTGCTTCGACGCCGTCACGGAGGCGCGGGCCGCTCGCTGGGCGTCGCTCGCGGGGCTCTTCCTGCGGCTCTTCGCCCGCCCCGGCGTGCCGGAAGAGCCCCGCCGCGAAGGCCCGGCGCCTCCCTGCGTCGCCTCGTTCGCCGAGCCCGCGCCCGATCTCCGGCGCGCCGACACGACCGTCGTGCCCGCGGCCCAGCCGCGGAGGAGCTTCCCCGACATCCTGGGCCAGAGCGCCGCGCTGGGCCGGGCGCTCGCGCGCCTCGACGCGGCCATCGACAGCGATCTGCCCGTGCTCCTCATGGGCGAGACCGGCACGGGCAAGGAGCTCTTCGCCCGCGCGCTCCACGATCTCGGCCCGCGCCGTTCGCGTGAGCTCGTCGCCATCAACTGCGGCGCCGTACCCGACGCGCTCTTCGAGGCGGAGCTCTTCGGCCACGCGCGGGCCTCGTTCACGGGGGCCGAGCGCGCGCGCCCCGGCCTTCTCGCCCGGGCCGAGGGCGGCACGCTCTTCCTCGACGAGCTGGGGGAGCTGCCGCTCGCGCGGCAGGCGGCGCTGCTGCGGGCGCTGGAGTCACGGCGCTATCGCCCGGTGGGCAGCGACGACGAGCGGCCGTTCGACGTGCGGATCGTCGCGGCCACGAACCGGGATCTCGCGCAGGCGGCCGCCGAGCGGGCGTTCCGGCAGGACCTGCTCTTCCGGGTGAACGCCATCGAGATCCACCTGCCGCCGCTCCGCGACCGCGAGGGCGACGTGCCGCTGCTGCTCGCCGGGTACCTGGCTCGGGCGGGCGCCCCCATCGAGATCGCGCCGCGCGCGCTCGCGGCGCTCGATGCCTACGCGTGGCCCGGCAACGTGCGGGAGCTCGCGCACCTGGTCCAGCGCCTGGCCGCGCTGGGCGTGCGCCGCGTCGAGCTGGAGCACCTCCCGCGAGGGGTGCGGGCGAGCGCGCCGCGGGCGAGCGCGCCGCGGGCGAGCGCGCCGCGGGCGAGCGCGCCGCGGGCGAGCGCGCGCCGGACGCCCGACGCCGCCGAGCGCCCAGCGTCGCCGGCCCGGCCGCCGATGGCCGGACCCGTCCCGTCGCCGGCCGCGGGGCGGGGAAACCCGGGCGAGGCGCGCCACGCGCTGGCCGAGGACGACGAGCGCGAGCCGATCCGGCGCGCGCTCGCGGAGACCGGCGGGAACATCAGCCGCGCGGCCGAGCGCCTCGGCATCACGCGCCACGGTCTGAAGAAGCGCATGGCGCGCCTCGGCATGCGCGCCCCCTCCGGGTCGCAGAGGAAAGCGGAGTGAACCCCCTCGTGAAGGCGCTGCTGACAGAGAGGCAAGCAAACGCAGTCGTGGAGGACTCTTTATGAAGGGCAGCGGTTCCGGAGCACTGAACACATCGAGGCTCGAGGAGGAGCGCCGACAGGGCCGCGCGGCAGGAGAAACGGTCTTTCCGATCTCCCCGCGCCCCTGCCATCGAGCGCCGCGCGCTCGCCGTGGATGGGGCGGGCGGTTCGCGCTCGCGCTGCTCGTCGCGGGCTGCTCGCCCGCGGCCGTCGACGGATCGCCGGCGCCCCTGCCGGACGGCGGAGGGGGCGCCCCCGCCGAGCCGCCTTCGCCCGCCGCGTGTGATGCCTCCGCGGCCGACGGCGTCGCCGTCTTCGCCTCGAGCGTCGACACGGGCGCCCCGCAGGCGCCCGGAGCTCCCCCCTACGCGATCGACGGCTGCCTGCTGGCCTACGTCGCGCCGCGCGAGGCGGGCGACGTGAGCGGCGCTCTGAGGCTGCGTGATCTCGGTACGGGCGAAGAGCTCCTCCTCGCGCCGGCCGCCGAGACGCCCCGCCGGCCTGCGCTCGCCGGCGATGTCGTGGTGTGGGAGGCGACGGACAGCGGAGCACGCGTGGTGCGCGTGCGCCGGGGTGGCGAGACGCAGACGATCCGCGGCCCGTTCGATCACGCGGGCGAGCCGCGCGTGGCGGGAGACGCCGTGGTCCTGACGGGCTGGTTGACCGCGGACGAGAGCGGCGACACGGACGTCTTCCTGTACGAGATCGGCCAGGCGGAGGCGGTCCAGATCGCGTCCGGCCCGGGGCAGCAGCGTTTCCCGGACATCTCGGCGACGCACGTCGCCTTCGCTGATTTCTCCGAGGATCCCGACGGCCGCTTCGACGAGGACGAGCGCGATCTAGCGGACATCGTTGTCTATGACCGGCGCACGAGGCGCGCTGTCCCGCGATTCCGGGAAGGCAAACAGTCCTTCCCGATGCTCGGCGCCGGAGAGAGGGTGGTGGCTTATCTCGAATGGGCGCCGTTTCATCCGGAGCCCAAGTACGAGCAGTTCGATCTGCGGATCGGGGACATCACCGCTCCTGCGGACGGCGACGCCCTGGCCGCGAGCATCGAGCAGTCGGGCCGGCCGTACGTGCTTCCCGAGGTCCGCGGCGAGCTCATCGAGTGGGTGGAGCGGCCCGCGGACGGCAATGCGTCCTTGCGGCGGAGGCCGGCCGATCTCTCGGCGCCCGCGGTCGAGGTCCCCGGGCTCTCGGCGTTCGAGCTGTTCGGGCCGTCGGCTTCTGCGACGATCACCGTGGTCGCGGCGCGCTCGCCGGGAGGCGAGCTGGAGCTCCACGGCATCGCCCGGTGATCGGGGGCCACCTGGCACGTAGGCGGACTGTGTCGCTGTTCGACTCGATCGAGCTTCTCGTCTACAGGTGGGGGGCCGCCCGAGATGGTTGTTTTGGATCACCAGCAGCGTCGCCGCCTTGGCCAGCGCCTTCTCCTTGCGTCGCAGCTGCCGATCCTGTTTCCGTACACGCCGTGACGAGGGCGGGGCTTAGCCGGCCCGCTCAGCGCCTCCAGCGCGGCTTTGCGCCACTCGGCCAGCTTCGCCTTAACCATTCGGGCTTGGCCTCCGCCTCAAGGACGACTTATCCAGGATGCGTGCACCGGGCCGCCGTTGGGCGCGCCGGCGTGGAGGGCCTCGCTGACGAAAGAGGCGACGGCCTTACTCTGAGTGAGCTCGTCGAGAAGTTGCGCGACGTGGGCCAGCGCTTCGACTAGCTTTGTGTCCGCATCCCGCGCCGCGAACGTAGTGCCTAGTAGCTGGAGAGCGCGGTCGACGATCTCGTTAAACGCGTCGGGATGATGTTCGGCGTTGCGTAGCCGACCCGTGACGTCCAGCAGCGTGTCGTCGAGCCACGCGGGAATTCGTAACCTTGCACTGTCGAGCAGTGAACGGGCGCTGCGCAGGTATACGCTGGTGGGGGCGGCGTAGCCGCGCGGGAGCCGCGCCTTCACGATTCTCCGGAACGCGACTTCGAGCATCGCAGCCACGGCTGCGTGGCGACGGGTGCCTCGGAGCATCCCGGCACGGATGAAGGTCAGGCTACGCATCGAGTCCTGGGCGGCTTCTCGCACCGGGGCTGGGAGACCGACCATCCGCTTTTCGAGCGCCGCCGCCATATCCGCCAGTCCGTTCGATCGGCGCTCGTCCCGCATGCTCTGCACGATGGCGCGAAAGCGCTCTCGAAGCTCTCCGGCCCGCGGGCGATCCTCGGATCGAGGGATCACCATCCGGCCCAGGAGATCTTGGAGCTGGTGGGAGGCTGCGGACGCGTTCGTGGCGGCGCTCAGGTCCGTCTTCAGAAGCTTCCGCAGCATGGTGCCGGTGGAGTACACGTCACCGGCGGTCGACCAGGCCGAGGAGTCGCTCGTGTTGAGCACCTCGGGAGGAATGAACTCCGCCACGCCTTCGACGATGGAGCGTTGACCGCCACGGAGCTGCTCGACCGCCCGCGCCAGCCCGAAGTCGATCAAGACGACGTTGATCTCTACCTTGCGAGCATCGTCGTCCTGCGGGACGCGAAGGAGGACATTCGCGGGCCGGATGTCGCGGTGAACCACGCCCGAACGCTCCAGCACCGCCAGGACTTCCGCCATCTGCAGGCCCACTTCCGCGACCGTGGGTTCCGTCATGCTGCCCTCGGGGAGCGGATAGCCCGGGATCCACTCGTAGACCACGAGCCCCTGCTGAGGATCATCGTCCGCGATGCCCATCTGCAGGATACGGGGCAGATGCTCCCGAACCCGCTGGTCGCCCGCTTCGCCGATCTTCCGGAGGAGCGCGACCTCGTGGATGAACCGCGCCCTCGCCCGTGTCTCGCGGAGCGAGATCGCCCTCACTGCGACAGCGCGGTTGTTCCATTCCGCGCGCCAGATCCGGGCCTGGCCGCCCTCGAATTCGGGCGTCTCGTCGGCGTCGCTGCTGCTCATGCGTGCCGGCCGCCGCACCCGGTGGAGCCCGAGGCGCTGCGCGGCTTCGCGCTCGGCATCGTCATGGAGCGGGCGCGGGCTGAGCGCGCGAATCGCGAGCAGCCGCTCCAGCATCGGCAGCTTGAACTCACCATGATCGTTGAGGACGCGCAGGTTTTCGAGCTCTCCCTCGGCTTCGTTCAGCCGCTCATCGAGCGGCTCCGCGTCGGGGCAGAGCTTGCGAAGCAGCGCCCTGGCTTCGGCACGGCCGGCGCTCCCGCCGGCTGGTCTCTGCGCGCGCGCACCGGCCCAGGCGAGAGCCAGCGGGTAGGCGGTGCTCGGCTTCCAGTCATTGAGGTTGTCGCTCTCGTTGAGCGGATCACGTACCCAGTCCCAGATTGCCGTGTCGCCGTTGCGGAAGTCCGTCTCGATCTTCGCGCTCGCCCGGTCGACGTCGGCGCGAATGAACCAGGTTCGGTGCGATTCCCGGCAGAGCGTGAGGATTTCCGCCAAGAGCTTGCCGAGGATGAACAGGTTCCCGGAGAGCTTCGCGAGGTGCTCGCGCGCCTCGCGGGAGCTCTGCAGGCCACCGCCGCTAGTGGTGGTGCGCTGGAGCAGGTCGATGATCTCGTCATCGCTAAACTCGAATCGGTGGAACTCCTTGAGCGAGGCGCGCAAGTTGGTGCTGATCAGCTTCTGCAGATGGCCTTGGCCGACGAACCCGAAGAGCACCGCTGCGCGCTGCACCTTCTCGTCGCGCTTGACTATCGCCCACGAGTCCTCCATTCGCTCTTTGAGCCGCTCCGCCAGCTGCTCGCGCCGCGGATGCGCGAACATCGCCTGCGCCTCGTCTACGAGGACGTAGATGGCGCGAATCCCGCGCGCTGCCGCCTCTTCGCGGACGGAGTCGTAGGCGTGCGCCACGGGCAGGAGCCCATCTTCCAGATCCCGGTAGACTTTCCTGGGGCTGAACTTGGCTTCGAACCGCTTCGCGACTTCGTCCCACAGGCTCGCCAGCGGTCGCTGGCTGGCCGCGACGCGGTCCAGCAGGACGATGTCGTCGGCTCCGATGAACTTCTGTACGCCACGAAGCAAGCTCGTCTTACCGAACCTCCGGGGGCCATAGACGAAAAAGGACGAGGCCCCCTGGCGCAAGATGCTCAGCAAGGCGTCGTAGCGGCGCTCGACGCCGAGCCGGCAGCGCAGCATGTCCTCCGGCTCCACGTTCTGGGGGATGGGATCGCGCAGCTCCGGCATTGTCAGCGCCAGCACCTTCCAGGTTAGCGTGGTCTTCTCGCTCCCGCCGTCCGGCGCGGTGCCCGTGATCGATACTTGCAGCTCCCTCTTGCGTGCCGCCATGTCCTCGGCGAAGCGCCGCGAGAGGACCACCGTAATCTCGAAGTCGTGCTGGATGGTTCCCGCAGGAAGATCGAGCGGATCGATCTCTTCGCGGTACGCATGCGCTTGTGGGGTCACGAAGCTCACCGACAGCTTCGTGAGCTTGACGCGGAGCTGGATCGCCGCTGGGAGCGGCGACTTGAAGCGCACCTGCACCGGGAGGCAGACGGTCCCGTAGTCGAGCGTGTCGATTTGCTTGTAGACGCCTCGCGCATGGTGCACCGCGGCGCTGGCGCTACCGTCACTTTTCGAGGACAGCGGGGGATCGAACCAGAATGCGGGGATCGAGCGCACGTCAGGAGACGTGGGCAAGAAACGCCGGGCGATCTCCCGGATTTGCTGGAAGGTGAGATTGGAAATCGTATTGAGCAGAGCGCGGACCAGGTCGATGTCGCGCAGCGTGCTGCTGCAGTCGTCGAGGGATGCTGTTCGCAGGTGCTCCCGGACGGCGTCGAGCGTCTCCGTACCGAGAGAGTCCGAGAGCTCCCTGAACCGCTGCAGGATCCCCTCTCGCTCGAGGACCTCGGCCTCGGTGTCAGGCCACCCGGCCGACAGGCGAGCACGATCCTGGTCGGTGGTGATCTCTGCGATCCGCACGAGTCGGCCCTCACGTTCGTTCTGTGCGGCCCGCTCTTCCAACGCTCGCCGGAGTCGCTCCGTCAGCGTGCCGGCACCCAGGTCGGGGAGATCGCGGACGTGCTCCTGCTCCGCCGCCGGGAGTTCCTCCACCCAGCGCAAGCACGCCTGGGCCTCGTCGACGAACGCACCGGCATCGATGACCTGCCTGGCGCGCGCGGCGCGGTCCGTCACCCCTCGCCAGACCCAGTCGGGGAGATGTGCCTCGATCCGAGTCGCGAGGGCGCGCGCGCTCTGGAGCTCATCGAGGCTCTCCGGTCGGCCGAGCAGATCCACGAGCCTGTCGTCGAGGGGGGCTTCGATGCTGGTGCCGAGCCAGGTTGCGATCTCGTCGACCGACGTCGCGATGGCGGCGACCTCGGTCTGCTCTGGCAGCCGTGCGAGCTGGGCGTTTAGGGCGGCGATGGCCTGGCTCAGCGCGGCCGCTACCTGGAGTGGACGCGCCGGGTTGAGGGGCGCCCCGATCCACCCTTCCTCGACTTCACGCAGGGCTTGGAGCGTGCGGAGGACCTCGCTCACTCCCGAGCAAAGGCGTGCGCGCGCCGCGTCCAGAAGGGTGCGGACACACGGTGGCTGCGTCCCGCCCACGCGCTGCTCCGAACGGTCTGGCATGCCGGTCGGCGGGCCGCTGTAGGGGGCGATCTGCTGCGTGGAATGGAGAGCACCCTGCGCGGTCTCGGCGCCGCGCTGCGCAGCGTCGCCGGCCCTCGGCGCAGCCGCTTCAGCCCCCGGCGCATCCCCGCCGGTGCCTTGCGAGCCCTCGCTGGCACCCACGGCGTCCACGCCTGTGACAAGCGCCTCCTGGCTGCCGCCCAGCGCAGTTTCGCGAGCGTATGGCACGCCTTCGCCCGCTTTCTGCGTGGCCTCGCTGCCCTTCGCCTTGAGCTTGACGATCGGCGACCCAATGGACGGCGTGGGCGAGACGACGCCAAGGCTCGGCACTCGCCCCGAGCGCGGAGGCGGCGCCGTATCCGCGGGCGTCTCCCCCGACGGCGTAAGCTCCGGCGGGGCGGCACGGCGCTTTGAGGTCGGTGCACGGTAGTCCTTCCAGCGGAGGAGGACTGCCGCGGCGTTCGCCTCGTCCTCCGTGGCCAAGAGGCGCTCCACGGGCGACTCCAGGAACTCGTCGTCGCCGGTCAGGTCGCGGAGGCCGTCGCGTAGCCACGTGAGAACGGCGCGACGCCAGGCGAAGGCGGCCTCCGGGGCGGTGGCCGCGTGGCTCAGGTCCTTCGCGCTCTCCTCGAGCTCGACCAGTCGGTCTCGAGCTCGAACCCCGCTCGCCATGGCCAGCCAGATCTGCGCGCGATCCTCGTCGAGCAAAGGCAGCTGCGAGAGCGCCGCGAGGAACGCTTGGAGCTTCTGGTTGCCGAAAGACGCGGGGTTGCACACGGTGTTCAGCAGCGGCACGCCGAGCGCGCGCCGCAGGGCCTGGTGCACGCGCTCGTCTATCTCGACATCACCAGGCAGAGGTCCAGCCACGAGTGCCCGAAGCTTTTCGGGCAGAAACGCGCGCGTCCGGACGCCGTGCGCGTTCAGGAACTCGCGAGCGGGGGTGAGGACGTCCGTTACAGTAGGGGCCTTCCGTGGCAAGAAGCGCCTCCGCGTAGCGGGGGGCACCCCCGACAGCCGGCGCCTCACGTCGTCGCTGAGGGCCTGCGCGGTCACGAGGAGATCCTCGTCGGCGATGCGGCGGCGCGGAGGGAGCGTGGGCGTCTCCGGTTTCGGCGGAGGCGCGACAGGCTTCGCATGCAGCGACGCATCGTCGAGGGCCTGCGCGGTCACGAGGGGATCCTCGTTGGCGATGTCGCGGCGCGGAGGGAGCGTGGGCGTTTCCGGCTTCGGCGGCGGAGGCGCGACAGGCTTCGGATGCAGAGATGTGGACGTCACGGGCGCCGCCGGTGGGGTGAGGAGAAGCAGCAAGCCATCGAGCTGATCCGCGGGCGATGAGCCTGCACTCGGAGCGACGGATTGGAACGACGCCTGGAAGCGGACAGCCTCTGGCGGGACGGGAACGGGCGCGAGGAGGTCCGTGATGAGCAACGCATCACCGCGCGGTGAGATCCTCGCGGTAGCCCTGCAAAGATCGGAGAACAAGACCAGCTCTTGTGCATCCGTGCCCCGCGCAACGACGATGTAGTTCTTCCCGCCCGATTTGGCCCACCGGTGGGTCAGCTCGTCGAAGACGTGCTGGCTGGGGCGGATGCCCTTGGCCCCGCGGAACTCTGGCGCTCTGTGGACGGCGTTGCCGGTCAGTTGAAGATAGTGAGTCGTCATCGCGTGCGTTGCTCGATCTGGGCGGTAGCGCCGCTCCTCAGAAGTTGCGCTTCGTACGATGGAACCCTCTAGGAGCTCTTCCAGCTTCTCGATGGATGCTCCCTACGGACGGAAGGCTCAGCGTACATGATGGCGCGGGTGCCGGGTAGACGGGGGTGAGGGGCTCAGCGCCGCGCAGCGGCAGGTGGCACGCGCCGGAGCGAGAACTGGGCCGACGGACATCTCCTTTCATGGTGGCGGGGAGACCTACGCCGTCGCTGGTGCTCGCCGCTGAAGAAGGTGGGTGATGTGCGCGGATCTGTTCTGGAGCTGGTTCCGGGGCGGCGTTTACATGAGCGAGTCTTGGCGCGAGGATAAGGCTCGCGTCGTCGCGGTGGTAGGGTTGCTCACTTCGCACAATTTATCGACGTACCCAAGTCTGATGAAAGGGGAAGTTGCAATGAAGCGAACCGCGGTCCGGCACTTCCTGCGCGAGGTGCGTTGGTGAGCGCGCGAGGATCGACGGCGAACGCTGCGCTGCGCCGGCACCATGGCGGGCGCCCGCTTTTCACGCTCAACCTGTCGGCGGCCGAGCTCTCCGCACTGCGGGAGGCGCTTGCGGATGGCGTCCGAAGCACGGGGATCGCTGCGTTGCGGGCACCGGACCGCGCCCGCATGTTCGTGGTCTACGCCGCCGAGTTCCTATGCCAGGAGGGGCACGCGCTGGAGTGGCGGCCCATCCTCGGCTCGATCGGGGTGAGCGCCGAGGAGGCGCCGCGGTATCCCGAGCTTTACGAGGCCGTGGTCGACGCCCTGCGCTCTTTCGATCGGCAGGTCGTGACGCGCCAGGGCCGCAGGCGCTTTCTCGCGACGTTGCTCCGGGAAGGCGGGCTCCCCGTGCACATCGGTAATCTCCCCGAGCTGGTGGGGGCGCTGGGCCGGGAGATCGGCTGGGAGGCGCTCGCAGGCCAGGACGGCATGGCCGCCCGGCGCTTCGCCGTGGCCCGTATTAAGTTGCTTGCGCAGGGGCGGCTCCGAGAGTTGCTCGACGCGAGCGAGGCCGCCGAGGCGCTGGAAGACATCCTCGCAGATGCCGCATCGACGCGCGAGCGGCTGGCGCGGTGCGGGGTGGATCCGACCTCGCTCGGCAGCGCGGACGATGTCCGGTGCGCGCTGGATCAACACGGGATCGAGCTGCCGGCGACGAGGAATCCCCGCTTGCTAGCGGCCATTCTGGCCTCGTTCCGGGACGCGGCGCAGTCGCCGCGCGGAGCGCCGGCGGCGTCCTTCGGCGCGGCGCTGGAGCTGCGCGCGATCCTGCTACCAGATCGCCGAATCGAGCTCCGCGCGAGCTTGGATCTGGCGCATCCGGCGCTCCGTGGGCGCATCCCCGCGGACGTGACGTATGCGACCGTGGCCCTGGAGCCCGGGACGCACGGGGCGCGCTTGATCGCGTGGTCGGAAGGGGAGAAGCGCTTCGAGAGCGACGACGCCGTCAAGGGACGTCTGGAGTGGCTCCTCGGCATGGGGAGCTCGACCGCGATCGTGGTGGCGCGCTACGCGGCGAGGGGCGGCGCGGCGCAGGTGGTGCCCGTCGAGACGCTGGTGCTCCCGGACCAGGCGCTGTGGTGGTTCGACGAGGGGGGCCGGATGCTCCGCGCGGATCAGGAGCTCATCGCCGCCGGCGAGCGCCGCCTCCTCTTGGCGCGCGAAGAGATCGTGATCGAGACCTCGGGAGGCGTCACCGCCGGGGAGCTCTCCGGGGGAGCAGCCGCCGCCTGGGCCATCGACGCCGCCACGGAAGGGGAGGTCCGCGTGCTCACCGCGGGAGGCGAGATCACGGTGCTCGAGTGCCGGCAGCGGGTCCTCTCCGTGAGCATCGAGGGCGGCTTGCCGTCCCAGTTCTCGCGCGCAACCAGCGCCTTCGAGCGCTTGCCCGATCTGACCGTGAACGACGCCCCCGATGGGGTCGACGTGATCGTAAGCGCCGGGCAGCACGCGCCCTTCGAGACAGTGGCGCGCGATGCGACGGGGCGTATCCGTCTCAGCGGGCTCCCGCAGCTCCGAGGCGCGTGCGGCACCGTGCGGGTGCGCCTCACGGCGCGCGACGGGCGGAACTTCTGTGCCCGATGGACGGTGATCCCGCCGCAAATCGTGGAGCTCGTGGAGGCGCGGCGGGTCGTCTTCGGATCGAAGCTCCTGGCCCATGTGACCAGCCCGCACGGGGTGGTCACGGCGCTCGGCCCAGGCCGCTTCGAGATCCAGGCCCCCGCGGACGCGCAGGAGGTCGCGGCGGCGCTAGGGCTCAACTCGGGGGAGATCCTCCGTGCCTGCGTGCCGCTCGCGCGACGCTACGTGCGCTTGTGGAAAGACGTCGTGTCCAGGGAGGAGGCGCCGCTCGACGGGACGGCGATCCTCACGGAGCGCATGGTCTTCACGCACGCCTGCGTGGAGGTGCGCTCCGAGCCCGATCGCGAGGTGTGGCTGGAGGACGAGGGCGGGGCGCGCCTCGTCACGAGCCGCACCGATCGCTTCGGGCGCGCGCTGGTCCCACTGCGCGACGTGGTGCGGCAGAAGCTCCGGCCGGACAGGAGCTCGATCCTCGTCGCCGCCCGCGTCGACGGCGATCCGGCGGCCTATCGCTTCCAGGTAGTCGTCCCCCGGATGCACCACCCGTCGCGTGTCACGCGCCCGGGGCAGCTCGTGCTCAAGCTGCTGCTCGACGAACGCGATCTACCGGAGAAGCCCGCGCTGGCCTGTTTCGATGTCCTGCGACCATTCGACGAGCCGGCGATCGTCGCCTGCGGGCTCGAGAAGGTCGGGCCCCAGCGCTTCGAGGCAGCAGCGGCCGCGAGCGCGCTGCCGACGTCGCGCGGCCGGTGGATCGTGTTCCTGGCGGACGCGGCGCGGTCGCCCGTGAGGAGCCATTCGGGCGGCGTGCTGGTGGAGATCCCCCTGGACATGGAGGCGGTCCCCCCGCGCGTGCTCTCGGCGCTTGACGAGGGGTTGTGGTCCAAGGAGGAGGCGCAGATTCTCCGCGCGCTGGAGGACATGACGGCCGATCCGCCTGCGTTCGAGGTGTGGCTTGATCGCTTCGTGGGCGCGGTGCGGGCCCGCGCGGCCTTCGGGATCGAGTGGTTCTACCTCTTCGATCTCGTCGCCGCGCGCGCGCCCTGGGTCCTGCTCGCCGCGGCGGCGCGGCTCCCTGCACGCGCCCGGTTCGCGTGGCTCGATCTGTACCGCACCGAGTGCCGCGGCTTCACTTGGCTCGGCATGACCCGCTCGGAGCGGCGACCTCTCGCGCGAGCGCTGCGGCGCAAGGAGGTCCACGAGATTACCGAGCTAATCGAGACGGCCAAACAGGCGCGCGCCATGCCGCGCGTCGTCGAGCTGACGCTGTATCAGGAGGCGCTGGGTGGGCGGCCGGAGGCCCCGCTGCTCCTCGAATCCATGAAGGCGGAAGTGTTCGGTGAGGGTGGTCCCATCGAGCTTCCCCGCGACTGGGAGGGGCGCCTCGCGCTCCGGATGTCGGACCTGACCGAGATCGCGACGCAGGACAGTCTGCGTGGACGCCGAGCGGCGGCGTTGCTGAAGCTCCGCCAAGGGGCGAGCCAGGAGCTTCTAGAAGCGCTCCCGCGGGCCTGGGTCTTCGGTACGCCCGGCGCCGCGCCGAGCGTCACGGCGACGTTGATCGAGGCGGAGGCGAAGGCGAAGCGCGAGCTCTCGGTCGGCCACGGCCGCACGGTCGTCGACGCCGAGCTGCGCGTGGCCGAGGCGGCGCAACTTTTGACGGCGTACCGTGAGCAGGGCGCACGGATCAGGAAGGACGCGTGGAACGCCATCGCGGTGCTCGACCAGATCGTACCCGACCTTCTGGATGCCTGGTTGCTCGCGTCGATGGGGAAGAGGTGAAGCGATGAGCAGGTATCAACTGGACGCCTATGCCGCCAATGAGCGGGCGCTGGCAGAGATGACGAGCTTCGTTCGGTCCTCGTTTCGCTTCCGCGATCCGACGCTCGACGATGCGGTCCACAAGGCGATCACGGACTTCGGGCTCGTCGCGCCTCCCGTCGTGGAGGCGAACTTTCCCTTCGAGCTGCCCAGCCTCGGCCCGATGACGACCGGCGAGCTGGCGAAAGCAGGGATCGTGCACCGCGATCTCCCGGCGCTGCTCCAGGCCGCGCGCGGCGAGGCACAATGGCTGGCCGACCGCCCGCTCTACCGGCACCAGGTCGAGGCGATCGAGAACTACCGGAAGGGGAAATCGCTCGTCGTCGCGTCGGGCACGGGTAGCGGCAAGACCGAGTGCTTCCTCTTCCCCGCGATGGACAAGCTCCTTCGCGATCCGGACCTGAAGCGCCCCGGCGTACGCGTGCTCCTCCTCTATCCCCTGAACGCGCTGGTGAACAACCAGATGGATCGGCTGCGGGCGATTCTCGGCGACCATCCGACCATCCGCTTCAGCCTTTACACGAGCCGCCTGCCGGAGACGACGAAAGAGGCCGAACGGAAGCTCAAGAAGCTCGGGTTGCCCGTGCCGCACGCGGAGCTCATCTCGCGCGAGCAACTTCGCGAGCGGCCGCCGCACATCCTGGTGACGAACTATTCGATGCTGGAGTACGCGCTCGTCCGACCGGCCGACGCGCCCATCTTCAGCGACCGGTTCGCGTGCCCGGAGATGGTCGTCATCGACGAGGCGCACGTCTATGCCGGCGCGATGGCGGCCGAACTCACGCTCCTCATGCGGCGCGCCTGGCTTCGCTGGGGGATCGCGGAGCCGAGCGCGGTCCAGGGGATCGCCACGTCGGCGACGATGCACCAGGGGATCTCGGACGGCCGGGAGCTCCTCCGCTCCTTCGCCGCGAGTTTGCTCTCCAAGGCCCCTTCCGACGTCGAGCCTATCGAGGGGCGGCGCGTCGTCCCCCAGGCGAAGACCTCGCCTGTCGAGATGTCCCTCCCTGCGCCCGCCGCGGTGGCGGCGCTCGACACCGACTTCGCGACGCTCGTGGACGAGGTGGTGGACGGCGAGGTCGAGGTCAAGCTCGACGGCTCGAAGGTCTCCCGTGAGCGGGCGCAACAGGTGGTCGACGTGCTCCGCCCCGGCTTCCGGACGCGCGATGACCTTCCGGCCGCGCGCCTGCTCCATGATGCGCTGGAGCCGCTCACCTGGGTACGCAAGCTGCGTGGCGATCTGAACGACGCCGCCACCCGCATCGATAAGCTGGCCGACGTTCTGTTCGGGAAGGACGGTGATCTGGGCGTGCGGCGGCGGGCTGCTCACCGCGTCCTCGAGGTGCTCGCGCTGGCCCGCAGCGCGGCGAGCGAGATCCCGCTCCTGCCCGTGCGCATCCATGCGACGGCGCGCGGACCGCACGGCGTCTACGCCTGCCTCAATGGCCAGTGCCCCGAGGCGGTGATTCGGGGCGCGCTCGGCACGCTGTACACCGAGCCGGTAGGCCGGTGCGGGTGCGGCTGCGGCGTCTACGAGCTGCGCGTGTGCGAATCCTGCGGTCAGTCGTTCGTGCTCGGGCTCGAAGGGGCTGGCGATGATGGTCTCCCGGCGCTGGTGCCGCAGCGGGTGCACGGGCAGGCGGGCTCCGGCGGCGGGAAGCGGAAAGAGGACAGGAGCGACGTGGCCCTGTTCTGCTTCAGAGATCGTTGGGACGATGGCAGCCCTTTCCCCACGGCGGACGGAGCGCCGGAACAGCGGTGGGTCGACACCAGCTCGGCACCCTGCCGGCTCGGCGCCGCGGACGGCCGGCGCCTGTGGCGATTCCCGGGCGGGAACTTCAAGGGGCCCGACCGGACGCTCGCCGGTGTAGCTTGCCCCCGCTGCGATTCCCAGCGACCTGCGCTGCCCGTCATCCGGCGCGTCCAGGTCGGCACCGACGCGGCGTTGCAGGTGTTGATCGATGGGGTGTATCCGTCACTCCCGCGACACCGCGTCGCCGCCGGTCGCTGGTTGCGCGGTGAGGGGAGACGCCTCCTGCTCTTCGCCGATAACCGCCAGGTGGCCGCGTCGCTGGCGGCGAAGGTGGAGGAGTCGCATGATACGCTGCTCGCCCGCCGGATCCTCGTCGAATCGCTCGACGCTTGCGCCGGCCGGGGGGAATCGGGCCGCGTTTCTGCCCTCCAGCGGGACATCGTGGCCGCCGTGGAGCGTGACGACTTCGAGGAGGCGGCCCGCCTCAAGGTCAAGCTTGCTGCGGCCCGCGCGGCCGCCGCCGCTGAGGGCGTCGACTTCGAATGCTTGGCCTCGGCCATTCGCGACCACGCAGACCTCCGAGAGCTCAGCAACCACGACGCCGCCAGCGCGCTGGATCTGGCTCGCATGCTCGTTGCCCGCGAGCTCTCGCGCCGCCCTGGACGCCTCGGCAACCTGGAGGCGAACGGCGTCGTGGTGGTCGATTACGGGATCGATTTTCCCGCGCCCAAGCATCCGGACGTGCGCCGGCTGTTCCCCGACGAGGTGTGGAGCGCGCTCGTTGCCACCCTGCTGGACACGATGCGCGCCGATGGCGCATGCACGGTCCATCGCGTCGGGATCCATGATGACTTTCTCCCGCGCCGACTCATCGACCGCCCGATGGTCAAGGAGCATCGGAAGGGCAAGGCCGGCGCAGACACCAACGACGACGCCGCCGACAGTACGTGGGAGAAGACGCCGGTGTCGCTCATGCCATCGGGCGCCGGGGTGACCGCGAACGAGAGCCGCCGGCTGGCTTACGTGGCGCGGGTGCTGGAGGCGCTGGGCGCGCCCGCTGCGGTGACAACGGTGCTGGTCCTCGAAGAGGTCTGGGACGCGCTCGACCGCGTGGCGCCGGTGGGGCAGCAGCAATCTCAGTCGGTGTCGCCCATCCGGCGCCGGGACGAGGCGGGGCGCCTGGACATCGTGTTCCACCTGCTCCGCTTCCGGCGGTCGAGCGCGGGGCCGCTTTACCGCTGTCGCCTGTGCCGGACCTCGTGGCCCCGTGCGGTGGCAGACGTCTGCCCGACGAGCCACTGCGAGGGCACGCTCGCCCGCGTCTCGCCGGGACAGGAGCTCGATGACCGGGACCGGATCGTGGCGCGTGCGGTGGGCGAGGGCCGAACGGAGCTCCTCGGGCTGAACTCCGAGGAGCACACCGCCCAGATCCTCCCGGAAGACCTGGAGCAGAGCGAGGCTCGCTTCAAGCAGGGCGAGCGCAATGCGCTCGTGTGCTCGACCACCATGGAGCTCGGCGTCGACATCGGCGGCCTCAGCGCCACGTTCCTCACCAACGTCCCGCCCGGTCCGTCGAGCTACCTGCAGCGTGCTGGCCGCGCCGGCCGCCGCGCGGAGGGCACGGCGCTGGTGCTGACGTTCGCGCGACCGCGGCCGTTCGATCAGGCGGCCTTCGCTGATCCGGAGCGCCCTTTCAAGCTCCCGATCACACCCCCCGCGGTCAAGCTCGACAGTCCCCGGATCTGTCGACGCCACGTGTATGCGCACCTTCTGGCGCGGTTCTTCCAGCACTTCGACGCCGGCGTGAGCGCCCAGAATCCCCTCACCGTCTTCGGCTCGGTGAAGGCGTTCTTCGAGGACGCCGTCGCCGCGGTCGAGCACCTCGACGCCGCGGTCGGCGATCGGATCGGGAAGACGCTCGGGGTCGACGTCAAGCAGGAGACCATGTGTCACGCGTTCGTCGCCTGGCTGGTGGACATGGCGATCGCCGACATCGCGCTCGTCGCGCAGGTGCGGGCGCTGACGGCGCGCACCGCACTGGCAAGCATGTCGATGGACGACATCGCCGACCGTTGCTGGACGCACATCGAGAAGATTGCCGCTGAAGTGCGCCGCCAGCTTCGCGCCCTGAACGCGCAGCTCGACGCCGAGCGGGCCAGGCCGGAGGCGGCGCAGGATCGCGGGATGATTCGCGCGCTGGAGTACCAGCGGGACGACCTGGCGAGCGAGTCGTTGCTCAGTTATCTGGCCGTCGCGCAGTTCCTGCCGCGGTACGGGTTCCCGGTGCAGGTGGTGCCGCTCGTCGAGCGATGGGACGAGAGCCGGGGGGAGAGCCGGTCGTTCTCGCAGCCGCGCCTCCGCCTCGAGCGCGACGTGGCGCTCGCGCTGAGCGAGTACGCGCCGGGCGCCGAAGTCATCGCGGGCAAGCACGTGCACGTCTCCCGCGGTCTCCTCCGGCACTGGACCGGTACGGACGCGCCCGGCGTGATCGCGCAGCGGGTCATCGGCCTGTGCCCGAACTGCGGACAGTTCCACTTCGCTCGCAACCAAGGTGGCCTGGAGAAGGCGTGCAAGACCTGCCAGCAGCCGGGGTTGCGGGAGATCCCGGTGATACAGCCGAAGCTGGGGTTCGCCGTGCAGTGGGGGCGGCGGCCGCAACGGTGGGCCGGCGGGGCAAGGACCGCCCTGCGCCCGGTGACGGAGGCTGTGTACGCAACCCGCGAGGGAGGCCCCACGGCAGAGGTGAGCGCCGGTCTTGCGCTGGCGTACGACGAGGAGGGGTCGATCCTGGTGCGCACTGAAGGGTCGCTCGTGGAATCGGATCGAAGCGGAGCGAGCGCGAGCTCGGCCGCGGTGGGCGCGCAGCGGCACGGATACGGCTATGCCATCTGTTACCTCTGTGGCCGCGCCGAGCCCGAGACGGAGCTGCCAGGGACCGACAAGAAGGGTAATAAATTCGACCCGCTGCCCAGGGCGCTCGAGCAGCATCAACGCCTGCGTGGCAAGGGGCGCTGCGAAAACAAGGGGAACTACTGGCGCCACATGGTGCTCGCTGGCGATCTGCGCACGGAGACGCTCCGGATCGAGCTGAAGGGGGCGCTCGCGCTCCCCGGCGGGGAGGATGGGCTGCGTCTTGCCACGACGTGGATGGTGGCGCTCCAGCTCGCAGCGGGCGAGGTGCTGGGGGTCGATTCGCGCGAGGTCAGCGGGTTGCTCTCGCCGCGGGGTGTCGGTCAAGGCTTCGTCTACGATGTCATCCTGTACGATCAGCTGGCCGGCGGGGTGGGCCACTGCCGGGCGCTGCGGGAGCGCTGGCAGGATCTGATCAACGCGGCGCGACAGCGGCTGCAGTGCTCCAACCCTGCTTGCACGACGGCATGTCACCGGTGCCTGCTCGCGTTCGAGACGCAGCGTTACGAGCCGCTCCTGCGGCGCCGCAAGCTGCTCGACCGTCTTGATCCCGGCTGGGCGCTCCTGGAGAAGCGGGCTGAGCGAGACGGGCTTCCGGTCGAGCCGGTGTTCCGGGGCGGCGTCGAGGTCCGGGAGCGTCTTGCGCGGCTGCCGACCGTGGAGATCACCGTCGTGGCGCCCAGCGTCGGTCGGCAGGCGATGGCGGACGATGGCTGGCTGCGCTGGATTGTGCGGCACGCCGACGGCCCAGGGCGCGCACGTGTGGTGCTCGGTCGCCTGCCGGATCCGAACTCGGACGAGGAGCGCATCACTGCGCTCCGGCTGCGGTTGGCGATCGAAATGGGCAAGGTGGAAGTGCGGAAGGTGTCGCCGAGCGCCGCCGCGGATTTTGCCTGGAAGCTGTCGTCCGGTGCACCCGATTCCGAAGACGTGTTCCTTGTGGAGCAAATGCATGACGCGGACGAGCTCGGTCCTGGGTGGCTACGCGAGAAATGCCGGGTGTTTCGCACCGTGGGACGCGCGGCTGCGCAGGCAGCCCGGGAGCGGGTGGCGGCGCTTGTCGCTGCCGCGCGGGTGTGCGCCGCATCGGACTTCGAGCCGGACGAAGCGGCCCCGAGCATCATCGTCCATAACGTGCCCGCGGGCCAGCAGGGTGCGGACGCGACCTTCGTCCGCTGGTTCGTCAATGCCTCGGGTGAAGCACTCAACCATCGACCTATCCGCACGCTTCGGATCGTCGATCCTTACTTACAGACCGACTGGCAGCTCACGCTGCTCGAAGAGGCAGCGACGTTCTTCCGAGCGCGTAGCTGCCAGAGCCTGGAGGTCGAAACCTACGCGCCCATCTCTGAGAAGGAGAACCAGGGGCACGGGCATCACCGGACGCTCAGCGCCGTTGAGCAAAAGGCGCGGATCGCGCGCATCGCAGGGAACTCGGGATGGAAGCCGCTGGCACTGCCGAGCGATCCGCTGGCACGCCTTCATCAGCGAGCCATTACGGGCACCCGGGAGGACGGCTCGCGTTTCGTGGTGCTGCTTGAGCGCGGTCTCGACTTCATCGCCTTCGACAGGCGGCGACGGGCGCGGCTGACGCGGGAGAGCTACGTCGTGGTGAAGGAAGAATGAGCGCCACGCGATGAAACGGGGGCACGCGGTACTCGATTCTGGCGCCCGTGCCCGCGTCTTCGTGGCTCGCGGCTGCGTTCGGGACGCGCTTTACCGGCCGGAGAGGGTGGCCGCGGAGCTCGGGGGGACCCATCGGGACGACGCGGAAGTCGAGCTGGCGAGCCTCGGGGACCTGAACGGACAACCTTGAAGTCTCAGATCATTGGCCCCTTGCCGCTACATCGGGGAGCAGGTCGATTTTTGCGAGTTCCGGGCGGATAGATGGAAGGCTCGACGGCTTCCCCGGGCCATGATCTCGTCGGCGTCCAGCGGTCAGGAGCAGCTGAAGGGCATGCTGGCCAAATCGGCGCTGGGCGCCCGCGATCATCGAAGTGATCCGAGCGCCCCCACGCCTGCCGAGCTACTTCTTCGCGGCAGCGGCAGCAGGCGCCGCTGCCGGCGCCTTCCCAGCAGCGGCAGCAGGCGCCTTCGCTGCGGCAGCCGGCGCCGCGGCGTGCGCCTGCGGCGTGATGATGCGGAATTTCCCGCTCAGGTGCAGCAGCGACATCGTGTACAGCATGCCGTCGTAGTACCGCCACTTGCCGGTGGGCGCCTCGCGCTGATAGAGCTCCTCGACGAAGCGCCAGGCCCGCGGATGGGTGGCGGCCAGCGCCGCGACGGCGTTTGCCGACACGAGCCCGAGCGAGTCGTAGTCGACGGTGGGCTTGCCCTCGAGGGTGAAGTTGCCCTTGTACTTGGGGCCCTGCGCCTCGAAGAACGCGAGGAGGCGATCGCTCAGCTCGGTCTGCCGCGGATCCTTCGCCCACCACGCCGCGTCCACCGACCAGTTCATCGCGGTGCGGAACGCGTCCTGACGGAAGTTGGCGGTCCCCGCGTCCCAGGAGGCAGCCTTGGGGGTGCCATCGAAGTTGGCGTAATCCGGAGCGAGCCCGGTCTTCGGATGGGTCACCTTGACGAAGTAATCGCGGCTCACCTTGGCCGCCTCGGCCCAGAACGCGCGATCGGCCTCGGGGCCCCAGGCCGCCCAGACGTCGTAGAACGCCGGCAGGTGATACGACGGATCGGTGTGATCGCCGTTCTTCGCGAAGTTGTCCGCGTCGGGCGTGAACCGCACCATCTTGTGCTCGGCGTTGAAGAGCGAGTGCAGCGTCGTCTTGCGCTTGTCCTTGTTGACCGGCCCGGTGATCGGCTTCCGGTTCTTCATCGCGTCGAGGATGGCGAAGGCTTCCTTCTTGTAATCGTAGATCCCCTTGCCGTTCCCCCAGCGGTTGGACGCGAACAGCAGCGCGGTGGCGAAATACTCCTCCGCGTCAGGGGCCGGATTCTCATCGATGGCCGTGCCGTCCGGGCGCATCTGCCACGAGAAGTAGCCGAAGCCAGGGTGCTTCGGATCCGCGCGGAACATGTGGGACTTGGCCCAGTTCCACAGGGCGTCGAAGTCGTCTTTGCGATCGACCTGCACGGCGATCATCATGCCGTACGACATCCCCTCGGAGCGGACGTCGTTGTTGCCGATGTCCATGATGTACGCCTTGGGGCCGTTCGCGTTCTTTCCCGCCGGGAACAGGACGGCCTGCTCCTTGGGATCGCCGTGGAACAGCTGCTCGTAGGCCTTCGCGATCTTCGCGTCGATCTCTTCGGGCTTGTGTCCCAGCTCGGCGAACAGGTTGCGGTACTCCCCCGTGGCGAACGCTCCCTTGGCAGCGGGCTTGAGCGGCGGACCGAGGGGCGCGGGCTCCGCCGGGGCGGGCGCCTGGGCCGTGCCGCTCGGGGTCGCGGTGCTGGCCGGCGCGGCGCTGCCGGCGGGGTTCGCGGAGCTCACCGGATCGGGCGAGCCGACCTGGGTGCCTTGGTTGCTGGGCGCGCAGGCGATCACCGTGACCGCAAACCATGCCGATGCGACGGGAGACGTTAGCATTCGCAAGTTCATCGCTGTCCTCGTGTTCGAGCTCGCATCCTGTGAGGACGCGCTCGGCGTGAACATCGCTGGCGACGTCCACGTGATGACGCTACTGGGCGAGAAGGAAATCCAACCGCTCGGAGGCGTCAAGTCCCAACTGCCGGGCCTGCCTCGGGCTGAGAGGACACCGTGACAACCGCGATCCGGCGCTTCTGGAAAAGTCGCGTGATCCCGGCATCTTTTCATGTGTCGAAGGGGATCGCCTTCACGTCACAGCGCTGCTCGCTCACGGGTCGACGCGGTCGACATGATCGACGTTCACACGCCCTGAATCGGCGCCGCTGGACCGGGCGCGGCTACGCCCTGAACTCCGCCAGCGACCGGCAGGCGCGGCGGAGCCGGTCGCGCAGCCACCGGTGCGCCGGGTCGGCGTCGAAGCGGGGGTGCCACGCCTGCGCGATGGTGATGGCCGGCGTGGTCACGGGCAGCGGGAAAGTGACGAGATCGAAGCGCGGGGCGGCGTGCGCGAGCCATTTCGACGGGAACGCGCCGACGAGGTCGGAGCTGGCGAGGAGGCACAGCGCCGCGTAGTGGCCTGACGCCACGGCCGCGGTGGTCCGGGCGAGCCCCTTCTTCTTGAGGGCCTCGTCGATGGGGCCCCAGGTCTTGCCCAGCCTGGAGACGCCGAGGTGGGCGTGCTCGACGAACCGCTCCAGCGTCACCTTGCCGGATGCGAGCGGGCTGCCGCGGCGCACCACGCCGACGAAGCGGTCCCTGACGAGCGCCTGCACGCGGATCTCCGGGCCCATGTCGCCGATGATGCCGAGGTCGAGATCGATCCGGCCCTCCCGGAGCGCGGCGACGTCCTCGTCGCCCTCGGGCAGGAAGCGGACGGTGACGCCCGGGGCCTCGGCCCTCAGCGCGTCGAGGAGCGGGGCGCCGACGAGCCCGAGCATGCCGTCGCTGGTCCGGACGGCGAAGCTGCGGGTGAGCGCGGCGACGTCGAGCGCGCCCCGCTCGCGGAGGACCGCGCTGGCCGAGGCGACCACCGCGCGCACGCGCGGGCGCAGCTCGGCGGCGCGCGGCGTGGGCACGAGCCGCCGGCCGGCGCGCACGAGGATCGGGTCGCCCACGGCCTCGCGGACGCGCGCGAGCGTGCGGCTCATCGCCGAGGGGCTGAGGTGCATCCGCTTCGCGGCCAGGAGGACGCTCTCCTCCTCGAGGAGCGCGTCGAGCGCGACGAGCAGGTTCAGATCCATGGAGTGCATGGGACGCAGCAATACCTTACCGTACATGCACTGGAAGTCATGTCTGTTCGGGCGCAGGTTCTGTGTCGACAAGGGCAGCCGCGAGGGCAGGGGAGCCGTCGCCGCGCCTGCCCGGAGGAGACATGCCATCATGAGCACGACGCTCGATTCGCCGCGCGTTCTAAGGACCCTCGACCGCCTCTTCCAGGACGCCGACAGCGGCGATCCGGGCATCATCGCCCGCGTCCGCGCCGACTGGGAGCGCCTCGGCCCGAGACCCGACCCCGAGACGCTCGCCCACACGCTCGCTGACGCGTATCTGCCGGTCTCCCGCGAGGTCGGGCGGCTGCTCCACCTGCTCGCCTTCGCGGCGCGGGCGCGCACGGTGGTGGAGTTCGGCACGTCGTTCGGGATCTCGACGGTGTTCCTGGCCGCGGCCATCCGCGACGGCGGCGGCGGGCGGGTGATCGGCAGCGAGCTGCACCCGGAGAAGGTGCGGCGGGCGCGGCAGAACCTCGACGAGAGCGGGCTCGGCGATCTCGTCGAGATCCGCGAGGGAGACGCGCTGGTGACGCTGCGGGACGTGGAGGGGCCGATCGATCTGGTGCTGCTGGACGGATGGAAGAACCTTTATTTGCCGGTGCTCCGGATGCTCGAGCCCCGGTTGCGGAGGGGCGCGCTCATCGTCGCGGACGATCTCGACATCGCGCCGGACGACCTGCGGCCGTACCTGGAGTACGTGCGCGGCGCGGGCAGCGGCTACGGGTCGGTGGAGATTCCGCTGGGGGACAGGCTGGAGGTCTCCTGCTGGCACGGGCGCGAGCGCGAGGCGTGAGACAGGCCGCCTCGTTCCGTTCCTCGCGCGAGGGCGAGCGGCGCGCGGCGGCGCGCGCGCATCAATGGTTCTTCTTGCAGCCCCCGTAGCGTTCCACGCTGGCGAGGGTTGGCGGATTGCTGAAGTACGTCGCGTCATACCCGCCCGTGATGAGGACCGAGCCGTCTTGCAGGGTCGTCGCGGTGTGGAAGCCCCTCTGGACCGGCTCATCGATCGGGGTCCAGCTGCCGTTCGCCTCCTTGAAGATCTCGGCGCCGTCGCTGCCCACGGCCATCACGCGGCCGTGGGACATGGGCGCGACGGCGGACGCCCACGTGTGGAGGAAGTTCGGCGGCGCGGTCAGCGTCCACGTGTCGTTTGCGGGATCGTAGATCTCGGCGGTCTCGCCGGCATCGACGAGGATCTCGATCTCCTCCTCGGTGCCGCCGTAGATCCTGCCGCCGCCGCCGACCACCAGCACGCGCCCGCTCGGCAGGAGCGTGGCCGTGTGCTGCATGCGGGGCAGGTTCGTCGGCGCCGCCGCCGTCCAGGTGCCCGTGGCCGGATCGTAGATCTCCACGCTGGTGCGGCCCTGGGGCATCTCGTTGCCGTTCAACGTGTAGCCGCCGACGACGAGCACGCGCCCGTCCTGGAGCAGCGTCGACGTATGAAGATAGCGGGTCACCGACATCGACCCTGCGCTGGACCACGTGTTCGTGGCGGGATCGTACATCACGGCCTCCTTGAGGCTCCTGTCGTCGTCGCTGCCGCCCGTGCGTAATACCCGCCCGTCTGGCAGGAGGGTGAGCGCGGTATACGCGAACTCCCAACCACGGGCCGCCTCGCCGGGCGTGAGCGGGACGCTCGCCGTCGCGCCCGTGATCGGATCATAGACAAGCCCGCCCGGGCTGAAGAGGACCCTGCCGTCCTGAAGGAGCGCCGCGCCCACGGGGGACATGGGGTAGGGCAGCGTGTCACCGGTCGTCCACGTGTCAGCGGCGGGATTATAGAAATCGACCGTCGTGGGGTACGGGTAATCGCCGCTTCCGCCGGCCACCATCACCTGGCCGTCCGGCATGAGCAGGGCGACATGCCGCTCTCGCGCCTCTGGCAGCGGCGCCACGGACGACCATTCCGCGTGGACGCCGACGTGGCGGCGGCACTTCTTGTTCTTCTTCGCGTGGTGGTTGCCCAGAGGCGCTGAGCTCACCTCAAGCGCTGCCTCCTCGAGCACATCCGCGGCGGGGGGTTCAGGCTCCGCCCCGGCACCGCAGCCCGCGACCGCGAGCGCGGCGAGGGAGAGGAAGGGGACAAGACAACGATGATGGCGACGGCCGATGGTGGACATGTAGGACCTCGTCAGGAGCTGGGGGAGGGGCAACCGTCCCCGGCCGGGGAGGCGCCATGGAGCGCAACGGAAGACCATATCAGATGGTCGTGTAAGCCGGAACGGGGCTCGCTTGGCCGGGCGAGCCGTCCCCATGAGGCGCCCTGCGCTCTATATCACCCATCGGCGTTAACCAAGCTTCGCGCCGCGTTCTCCTACATCCGAACGTGAACGTAGTCGTGAACGTGGTCGTGGTCGTGGTCGTGGTCGTGGTCGTCAACGGTCGGCCGTGAACGACCACGACCACGTTTACGACCACGTTCACGTTTACGACCACGTTTACGACCACGTTCACGTAAACGTTGGTGACCGATGGTGGAGCGGTGCGGGCTTCGGCGACCGAACGAGCTTGGTCAACACCTATGCACGTTATACCCCCACTACCGCCCTCGCCATCGCCCCCCGCGCGCTCGCCACCGCCGCAAACCGCTGCGCCAGGTACTCCGCCACCCGCACATCCTGGCTGAACACCACATTGAACCGGATATGCGGATCTCCCGCCCCCTCCGCCATGAACGTCGCCCCGCGGGCCAGCAGGATCTTGTTGAGGTACGCGTCCTTCACCAGCTCGTCGACGTCCACCCCGCGCGGCGCCGTGCCCCAGAGGAACAGCCCGCCTTCACCTGGGTGGTCCAGCAGCACGCCGGCGTCGCTCAGCCGGCGGGCCGCTGCGTTCCGTGCCGCGCCGAGCTTCTGCTGCAGCCGGTCGATGTGCTTGCGCCACCTGCCGGCCGACAGCACCTCCAGGAGCACGAGCTCGTTCAGCGCGCCGGTCGTCAGCACCGAGTAGATCTTCTCGCGCAGGAGCGGCTTCAGCCGCCCCGGCTCGGCCGCGATGTAGCCCAGGCGCAGCGCCGGGCTCAGCGCCTTGCAGAAGCTCGAATAATAGACGACCCCGTCCAGCCCGGAGAGCTGCGCCAGCCGCGTCGGGTGCCCGGGGTGGAAGTGACCGTGCACGTCGTCCTCGGCGATGAGGACACCGTGCTGGTGCGCGATCGTCAGCACGCGGTGCAGGTTGGCGGCGCTCGAGCCCCAGCCGGTCGGGTTGTGCAGCACGCTCTGGAGGAACATCAGCTTGGGCCGGTGCTCGCGGCACGCAGCTTCCAGCGCCCCCAGATCCACGCCGTCTGGCCTTCGCGCCACAGGCACGAGGCGGTAACCCGCCTGCCGCAGGCGGCCGAACAGCAGGAAATAGCCCGGGTCTTCCACCAGCACCGCGTCGCCTGGCTGGAGATAGCCTCGGCAGATCAGGTCGATCGCGTGCGTGCCGCCCCAGGTGGTGAGCACGCGGCCCGCGTCGGCCGCGATGCCCTGCGCGCGTAGCAGCGTCGCGATGCGCTCGCGCAGCTCGGGCAGCCCCTGCGGCGGGCAGCGCGCCGCCATGCCGGCGTCGCTCCTGGCGAGCGCCCGCTGGAGCACGGTCGCCGGGATAGCGTCGCTCAGCCAGCTCGCCGGCAGGGCGCCGCTGCTCGCCAGCAGCACGCCGGCGCGCTGGTCGTTGGACTGCTGCGCCAGCCACACCGGCTCCTGCTCCTCCCCGGCCTCGAGCCACGCCTCGCTCGGCATGGCCGACGCCGCCTCGCACACGAAGAACCCGGCCGTGCCGCGCGACTCGACCAGCCCCGCCGCCGCCAGCCGATCGTAGGCCGTCACCACGGTGTTGGGGCTCACGCCGAGCTGACCCGCCAGCTGGCGGATCGACGTCAGCCGCGCGCCGGGCGGCAGCCGCGCGCCCTCGATCAGCGCGCGCAGCTGCGCCTCGATCTGGTCGGCCAAGGGAACGGCGGAGTCGCGGTCGAGCGAGAACATGGGTCAGCGCAGGAGCAGGAGCGCCAGCACCGCCAGCGCGCCGGCCATGATGCCATTGAACAGCCGGTGCCGTCGCGGATCGGTCAGCAATCGTCGGATCGCCACGCCGAACAGCGCCCACGCCGAGGTGCACGGAAAGGTGATGGCGAGGCCGACGACGGACACGAGCAGGGCGCCGCTCGCCGCGCCCATGCCCGACGGCATGAACACCGAGGCCACCGTGATCGCCTTGACCCAGCTCTTCGGGTTGACGGCCTGGAACAGCGCCCCCTGCGCGAACGACAGGGGCCGCGGCACTTCGGCGCCCTTGACCGCGGCGCAGCCGGTCAGCTTCCACGCCAGCACCAGCAGGTACAGCGCGCCGGTCACACGCAGCACGCCGTGCAGCGCCGGGTAGGCGGCGAACAGCGCGCCCAGGCCCAGGCACGAGACGAAGGTCTGGACCGCGCCGCCCACGCCGATGCCCAGGAGATGCGGCAGCGATCGGCGGTAGCCGAAGTTGGCGCCCGAGGCGGTGAGCATCATGTTGTTCGGCCCAGGGGTGCTCGACATCACGAAGCAATAGGTCAGGAGGGGCAGCAGCTCGGTCATCGCAGATCGCTCCGGTCGGGGATGGCCCGGAGCGTAAGGAGCCGGTGTTCGCCGGTGAAGGCACAGGGGACGCGCCCCACGAAAGCACTGTGTCAGCCGCGCGACCGGTACAGCGAAGGGCCCGGCGCGCGGGGTACACTCGGATCAGCGCAGCCGGATGAGGCCGGGGGCGCGGAGGAGATATGACGGACGAATCCGAGGCAGGCGCGCCCGACAAGGCGGCGTTCTTCCGACCTGAGAACGAGCGGGAGGGCTCGCGCCGCGAGATCTCGAGCCCCACGGGGAAGTACAGGCTCGTGGTGTCGAGCTTCTCGACCGGACGTGGCGGCTGGGACTACGCCCAGGGCGAGGTAACCAGGACCGCCTCTGCCGACCCCATCGCCGTCGTGCGACGGAACCTCGACGCGTTCCCGTTCCTGTTCGTCGAGGGGCACCCGAACGGCCACGACTACCTGGTGTGCGGCGAGGACTACCAGGGCCAGACCGTGGTGGAGCTCGATACCGGGAGGCGCCGCGACCACCTGCCGGACGAGGCGAAGGAGGGGATCGCCTTCTGCTGGGCGGAGACGCGCTTCGAGCCGCCGGCCGCGATGCTCGTCGTCGACGGGTGCATCTGGGCGTGCCCGTACGAGTTTCGCTTCTTCGACTTCTCGGACCCGATGTCGGGATGGCCCGAGATCGAGGCGCCCGTGCCGATCGACGCCGATCGGCGCCCGCCGGCCTTCAACGCCGACGGGACGATCGTCTGTTATCAATCGGCATCGGACGGCGAGGCCAGCGGCGACGCGGCCGAGAAGCCGATCGCAGCCATGCTGACGTTCCGGCGCGACGGCCTGAAGCTCGTCCTCGAGAGCGAGTGGATCTCCGAGCAGGAGCAGGCGAGGCGCAGCGCGAAGGAGGAAGAGCGGAAGCGGTACGAGGCGTGGCTCGCGGACTTCCGCGCCAACGATCCGCTCTACCGCACCGCCGTCGAGGCGATGCGCGACCCGGCCTTCTCTCCCGAGGACCACGACAGGATCGGGATCACCCACGACGGCTGGTGTCCCGACTTCAAGGCCCGGGAGCGGCGCATCACCCGTCGTATCGTGAAGAAGGGGACGAGCCGGTACACGATCGATCTCGAATGGGGCGCGGAGACCGGCCCGGTCAAGCTCGTTGTCTACAGGGACGGCAAGCGCGCGGAGGACAGGTTCTTCGCGCATTCCGTCGCCGGGATGCTCGACGCCTTCGCCTGCGCGAGATCCCTGGTGGTGAACGACCCGGACACGGCGGGCGCGTGACCCCCCGTCTCTCCCTGCGCCCTCGCGCCTCCGGGGTGTCAACCTCGCTTCACTTCGGGAAGTCCGTCGACTCCGAGACGGCGCGCCACGCGGCGAGCTCCTGCGCCACGAACGCGTTCTTCGCCTCGATCGCAGCGACGGTGTCGCTGCCGAGCGGGAGGCGGAGCGGGGGATTCTTCGCGCGGGCGAGCTCGACGACCACGCGCGCGAGCCGCTCCGGGTCGCCGGGCTGCTGGAGGCTGACCGTCTTTGCGTAACTCCGGACTTTGCCCGCGGTCTCCGCATAATCGGCGATGACCTTGCCCGTCTCGACGACGGACTTCGCCTCCAGGAACTCCGTCCGGAAGTAGCCCGGCTCGATGATCGTCACCGCGATGCCGAGCGGCGCGAGCTCGGTGTGGAGCGCCTCCGAGATGCCCTCGACGGCGAACTTCGTCGAGCAGTACACGCCGAACCCGGCGCCCGACCGGTAGCCGCCGAGCGACGAGATGTTCAAGATCTGGCCGGCGCGCTGCTTCCGGAGCTGCGGGAGCACGGCGCGCGTCACCGCGAGCAGGCCGAACACGTTCGTCTCGAAGACGCGCCGGACCTCGTCGCCCGAGGTCTCCTCGATCGCGCCCATGACGCCGTAACCGGCGTTGTTCACGAGGACGTCGATCCGGCCGAACCGAGCGATGGCCGCCTCGACCGCGGCGGCGACCGACGCCTCGTCCGTCACGTCGAGCGCGACGGGGAGGAGCGCCTCGGACCGCCCGAAGCGGTCGGTGATGCTCTTCGGATCGCGCGCGGTGGCGACCACCCGATCGCCGGCGGCGAGCGCCGCCTTCGCGATCTCCGCGCCGATGCCGCGCGACGCGCCCGTGATGAACCACACCCGCTCGTGCTTGCTCGTGTCCATGGGGATCTCCTCTTCGTGGCCGGGGCGCTGCGCCCCTCACACGACGGAAGATGCACCATCCCGAGCATGAAGAGAATGCGCGAAACCGTTGATGCTTTATGAACTCTCAGTTCATAATCCAGCATGTCCGACGCGCTCGACGGGCTCACGACGTTCCTCGCCGTGGGCCGCCTCAAGAGCTTCACCGCCGCGGCCGCCGCGCTCGGTGTCACCCCCACCGCCGTGAGCCAGAAGATCAAGCTCCTCGAGCGGCGGTGCGGCGTTGTGCTGTTCCAGCGGACGACGAGGCGCGTCGCGCTCACGGAGCCGGGCGAGAGCCTCTTTCAGCGCCTGCGGCCCGCGATCGCCGACGTCGAGGACGCGCTCGCCGCGCTCGGCGACTACCGCGGGCGCCCCTCCGGGAACCTCCGCCTCACCGCGCCGCGCGTGAGCGGCGCGTGGCTCGTCGCGCCGCTCGTGGCGCAGATGCGGGAGGCGTACCCGGAGCTGTCGATCGAGGTCTCGCTCGACGACGCCTTCGTCGACCTCGTGGCCTCCGGCTTCGACGCGGGCATCCGGCTCGGCGACGCGGTGGAGAAGGACATGGTGCGGGTCCCGATCTCGAACCACTCGTCGTGGTCGATCGTCGGCTCGCCGGCCTATCTCGCGAAAGAGGGGCGGCCGCGCGCGCCGGAGGACCTCGTCCGCCATCGCGCTATCCGCCAGCGCCTCCTCGCGAGCGGCGTCGTCTATCGCTGGGAGCTGGAGCGCCGGGGCAAGACGATCACGGTCGACGTCCCCGGCGGCGTGGTCACCGACGATATCGGGCTCATGGTCGCGCTCGCGTGCGCGGGGGCGGGCCTCGCCTACGTGCCGGACCAGGCCATCGAGCGCGACCTCTCGGAGGGACGGCTGGAGCGCGTGCTCGAGGCGTTCATCACGAAGGGGCCGGGCTTCTGCCTCTATTTCCCCGCGCGCACGCAGGAGCAGCCGAAGCTCCGCGCGCTGATCGAGACCGTGACGAGCTTCCGCGGGCAGGAGGCCAGGCGGGTCAGTCGCACTCCCCGACGCTCCACATCCCGGGCGCCTCCACGTGGAGCGTGACGATCTCGTCCTCGTCGAACCCGAGCGCCTGCTGCACACCCGTTGTGCGGTATCCAAGGAAGATCTGGTCGTCCCCGAGGTCGACGATCTGCTTGTGGGCGCGGCCGTGGATCTCGTGCTCCGCCACGGACGCGGTGATCGCGTTGCAGGCGAAGGGGACATAGCTCACGTGCGCGAGCATGATCGGCCCGGAGACGTTGAAATCCGTGACCGAGAGCCCCGTGAACTGCCCGTCCGCGTCGTCGCTGCTCGGGTCGGTGAACGGCGTGAAGGTGCGGCCCCCCTCCTCGTTGTAGAGGTTGGCGAGGGAGCTCGGTGAGCTCGGGTTGCTCGCCATGACAGCGATCTTCCCGGCGCCCGCCTTCCTGGCCTCGTCGACGCGGTAGATCGCCACGCCGCCGGAGACGTCATCGAAGTCGAACCAGCGCTGCAGGCCGCTGTCGTATCCCTCGTTCTGGCGGTTGTCGATCAGGAAGTACTGGTCCGGATCCGAGGTCTCGATCTTGTAGATCGTCGGCGCGACGCCCTGCCCGAGGAACTCCGCGCCGGCCGTCCGGACGATGGCGATGTCCTGCGGCGGGGACCCGGGCTCGATCACCGTCGGCGCCAGGAATCCGGCCTTGATCCGGCTCCAGGCGCCCATCGCCACGGGCACCGAGCCCGCGGGCGAGCCGCTCGTGCTCCCCCAGCTCCCGCTCGCCATCACGCACCATGAACCGAGCGGGGTAGGGCCCTTGTAGAGATCCGGGAGGCCGACCGCCGAGTGCCCGAGCTCGTGGACGATGACACCCACCGTGGCGGGCATCGTGGTGGGCACGCCGCGGACGGCGTGGATCTGCCGTTCGCCGAGCGCGGCGTAGCCGGTAAGGACCTTCCCGTCGAGGGTGATCGGGTCCTCGAAGCCCTTCGCATGGGCCCAGATGGAGGGCGTCTTGCTCGTGTTCGCTGTCTCGTAGCCGGCCACGATGAAGACCGTGTTGAGCTCGTCGCCGCGGACCTTGCCGTCTGCGTTGGTGTCGTAAGAGGCGAAGTTGACGAAGGGATCCGCCAGCACCAGCGCCTCCTTCAGGTAGAGCTGGAGGAGGGAGAAATCCTTCTTGCTGTTGGGGTGCGCGAACGGGAGCTTGATCCGGACGATGCCGTCGTTGGCGGTGCCCTGGGTCTCCTTCGCGCGGGTGAAGGAGAACTTCCCGCGCGACATGTCGGCGTAATAATGGTTCACCGAGCCAGGGAGGCTCCCGTACATCGTCTGCTTCCAGTACGCGAGGTCGGTGTCGAAGTTGCCGGTGAACGCGCCCGGCGTGGCGAGCCCGCCCCCCTGGGTGAACTCCAGCAGGATGGTCAGCAAGGGGCGCCGGATCCCGGAGATCACGGTCGGATTCGCCGCGAACGAGAGCGCGCCCCGGGAATGTGCGATCTCGGCCTCCCAGAGGGTATCGAGCGCCTCGTCGTCGATGCGCTGGAGCAACGACGGATCCACGGGGCCGCCGTGCCCGCGGAGATCGCGGACCAGCACCCCGGAGGGGACGAGCCTGAGGGCGCCGCGCGCGTCCGAGCCGAGCTCGGCGACCTCGTAGTCGCCCGAGAGGTCGTTGAGCACGACGGCGGTGCCGTCCGCCATCCGGAGGTAATCGAAGTGCTCGTCGCCGATCACCTCGGCGCGGAAGGTCGCGCCGGTCGCGTCGAGCTGGATCTCGCGCAGCCCGGGCTCGGCGCTCACCGCGGCCGCAGGGCGGCTCGCCGAGACGGCGCTCGCCAGCACGGCGAGCGCGACGAGCCCGAGCCGCGCCGCTCGGCGCGCGCCGGCGATCCCCTGGTGATCCACGTTGCCCGCGCCGCTGTTTCGAGACGTCATGTCCGCATCCTCCTCAATCCGCGTTTCGCCGCGTTCGAGGAGCGCATCGCAACGCATGTGCCGGAATCGGTCAGAAGCGCGAATCGCCGCGTTTCCAGGCTGATCCGCGCGTCGCCGGCGCACGCGTCGCCCCGCGCCGACACGCGGCCGGGACAGCTGTCACGCGCGCGCGACGGGCGCTGTTGCGGCGGCGTGACAGCGGTCCTGCAGGCGCTCCACCCGTGCGCGTGCCCGTGCGGTGCAGGCGCGGACGCGGCCCGCGGGCGCGCTGGTTCCTGGTTGACGCGGCCCCCTCCAGGGGCACCATGGCGATCATGGGCGACGATCCCGGGGAGGCCTGCACGCTCACGAGCTTCGATGAGGGGCGCTCTCTCCGGCTCCCGGCCGTCTCGGTGACCGTCACCCTCCCGGACCGGCGCACGCTCACCGCGCCGCTCGATCTGCGGCCCCTCCTCGTGGGCGCGGGCGCCGACTGCGATCTGGTCCTCGCCGATCCACGCGCCTCGCGCAGGCACTGCGAGATCCGGTTGACCGAGCAGGGTGTGCTCCTGCGCGACCTGGGCAGCAAGAACGGCACGCTGATCCGCGACGTCCGGATCCGCGAGGCCTTCCTCCCGCCGGGCGTCCCCGCCACGGTCGGCGGCTCCGAGATCGTCGCCGGCCCCGCGGGGCCCGCGGCGGTGTTGCCGCTCTCCGCCGCGGACGCGTTCGGCGAGGCGGCGGGGCGGAGCCTCGCCATGCGCGCGCTGTTCGCCCGGCTGGAGCGCGCGGCGCCGACCGATGAGACGCTGCTCCTGCTGGGGGAGTCCGGCACCGGCAAGGAGGTGCTGGCGCGGGCGATCCACGCGCAAAGCCGCCGCAAGGACGGCCCGTTCGTTGTCGTGGACTGCGGCGCCATCGCCCCGAACCTCGTCGAGAGCGAGCTCTTCGGCCACGCGCGGGGCGCGTTCACGGGCGCCGCGGCGGCGCGGCCGGGGCTGCTCGAGCAGGCGAGCCGGGGCACGCTCTTCATCGACGAGATCGGCGAGCTCCCGCTCGAGCTCCAGCCGAAGCTCCTCCGCGCCATCGAGGGGCGGCAGATCCGGCGGCTCGGATCGAACGAGTGGCTCCCGTTCGACGCGCGGATCGTGGCGGCCACGCACCGGAACCTGCGCGCGAAGGCCCAGGACGGCTCGTTCCGGGCCGATCTCTACTTCCGGCTCTCGGTGGTCGAGGTCCATGTCCCCGCGCTCCGGGAGCGCAAGGACGACATCCCGCTCCTCGTCGAGCGCTTCCTGGTCGCGCGGGATCCGCCGCGCGCGCTCGCGGACCTGCCGCCGGGCGCGCTCCCGCTGCTGGAGGCGTACGACTGGCCGGGGAACGTGCGCGAGCTCCGGAACACCGTCGCGCGGCTCGTCCTCTTCCCCGAGCTGCTCCACGAGGTCATCGGCGCCGCGCCGCCGGCGCCGCGGGGGAGCGCCAGCGTGGAAGCGACGCGGCCCGATCCCTCGGGCGCGGCGCCCTCCGGAGCGGCTTCGTCGGGCGCTGCGCCCTCCGGCGCGTCACCGGCAGAGCCCGGGGATGCGCGCCTCCGCAGGCTCCTCGAGCTGCCGCTGCCCGAAGCGCGGGAGGTCGTGCTGGAGGAGCTGGAGCGCGCCTACGTCACCGAGAAGCTCCGCCAGCACGGGGGCAACATCTCGCACGCGGCCGACGCGATGGGCGTCTCGCGCCAGCTCGTCCACAGGCTGATCCAGCGCCACGGCCTCCGGGCCCGATGATCCTGCCCGTGGACGGTGACGAGCCCCGCGTCGACGCCCCGCCGTGGCCGCGGCGCGGGCGCGACGACGCGACCGTCACCGGCCCGGCCACGCCCGGGGCATCGCCCGCCGCGTTCGAGGCCACGCCCGGCGCGCCCGAGGCCACGTCCGATCTTGGCCTCGGTGAGGAGAGCCGGCGCTCCGCCGCCGCGCGCGGGTCCACGTCCGCCGCGCCCTCGTCGATCCCACCCTCGCCGGTACCGCCCTCGCTCCACGCCCGCTTCGAGGACTTCCACCTCCTCGGCCGCGGCGGCATGGGCGTCGTCTACCGGGCGCGGGACCTCCGGCTCGGCCGGCGGGTCGCCATCAAGCTCCTCTCGGCGGGCGCGCAGATCGACGGGAGCTTCCTGCGCGAGGCGCGCTCCCAGGCGCGGCTCCGCCACGAGAACGTCTGCGAGGTCCACGAGGCAGGCGTCGCCGATCACGTGCCCTTCCTCGTCATGCGCTGCATCGACGGCCCCTCCCTCCAGGACGCCCGCGGCGATCTGACCCTCGAGGAGAAGGTGCGCGTGGCCCGGGCCATCGCCGCCGCGCTCCACGAGGCGCACCGGCTCGGCCTCGTGCACCGCGACGTGAAGCCGAGCAACGTCATGCTGGAGCGGGACACCGACGGCGCCTACCGCCCCTACCTCATGGACTTCGGCATCGCGCGCGAGGCGGGGGAGGGCGGGTCCACCCTCACCGGCGCCCTGCTCGGAACCCCCGCGTACATGGCGCCCGAGCAGGCCGCGGGGCGGGTGCACGCCCTCGATCGGCGGACCGACGTCTACGGCCTGGGAGCGACGCTCTACGCGCTGCTCGCCGGCCGCCCGCCGTTTGCCGGGGGCACCGTGATGGACGTGCTCCGCCAGGTGCTGGAGGCGGACGCGCCGCCGCTCCGGACCCTGGACCGCGACATCCCCCGGGATCTCGAGGCGGTGGTGATGCGCTGCCTCGAGAAGCAGCCCGGCGCCCGCTACGAGTCGGCGCGCGCGCTCGGCGAGGATCTGCAGCGCTTCCTGGACGGCGATCCCGTGCTCGCGCGCCGCGCCTCCCTCGGCCGCCGCTTCGCCCGGCATGCGCGGCGGCACCGGGCGGCGGTCGCGAGCGCGGCCGCGCTGCTGCTCGCGGCGCTGGTCGTCGCCGGCCTCCTCGTCCGCGGCCGGCACGCCGCCGCGGAGCAGGCGGAGCTCGCGCGAGAGCTCGGCGAGACCGTGAAGGAGATGGAGCTCTTCCTGCGCGCCGCCCACGCGATGCCGCTCCACGACGTCGAGCGCGAGCGCGACGTGGTCCGCGCCCGGCTCGGGGCCGTCGAGGCCCGGATGGCGCAGGCGGGCGAGAGCGGCCGCGGCCCCGGCGAGTACGCGCTCGGCCGCGGCCTGCTCGCGCTCCAGGAGCCGCGCGCCGCGCTCGACCACCTCCGCGCGGCCGAGCGGGCCGGGTACCGATCGCCGGGGCTCGACCACGCCGCCGGCGTGGCGCTCTCCGAGCTCTACCGCCGCGCCCTGGAGGAGACCCGCCGCATCCGCGACCCGGCGCAGCGCGAGGCCCGGATCGCGGCGCTCGAGGTCGAGTACAAGACCCCGGCGGTCGGGCACCTCCGCGCGGCGCTGGGCGGCGCCGGCGAGGCACCGGCGCACGGCGCCATCGAGGCGCCCGCCTACGTGGAAGGGCTGCTCGCGTTCGCCGAGGGCAGGCACGACGAGGCGCTGGAGAGGGCCCGGGAGGCGTTCGCGGCGGCGCCGTGGCTCCACGAGGCGAAGAAGCTGGAGGGCGACGTGCTCTTCGCCCTCGGGAGCCGCCACCGCCACGACGCCGCCGCCTTCGACTTCGACCGGATGAAGGGCTACTTCGACAGCGCCGCCGAGGCGTACCGGATCGCCGCCGATCACGGCCGGTCCGACCCCTCGGTCCACGCCGCCGCGTGCGAGCTCTGGACCCAGACCATGAACGCCGCCGGCAAGCGCGGCGACTCGATGCGCCCGAGCTTCGAGCGCGCGCGGGCGGCCTGCGAGCGGGCGATCGAGGCGAGCCCGCGGAGCCCCGAGGCGCTGGTCAAGCTCGCCTGGGTCCACAACTGCTTCGCCTGGTGGGCCGCGAGCGGCATGCAGCCGGGCGAGGACGCCGAGGCCGCCCTGCGCGCCGCCACCGCGCGCGCCGAGGCGGCGCTCGACAGGAGCCCGGACGACGCCTTCGCCCGGTACGTCGCCGCCGCGGTCGCCCGCGCGCGGGCGTACCACGCCGACATGCTCGGCCGCGACCAGCGCGAGGACCTGGAGCGCGCCATCCAGGGCTACGAGGCCGCGCTCCAGCGCGAGCCCGACTTCGCCTGGGCCCTCGCCGAGCTCTGCTCCGTCCACGCCGAGCTCGGCCGCCACGACTCCCTGCACGGCCGCGACCCGAGCCGCTCCTTCGAGCGCGCGGCGGCCCGCTGCGACCAGGTCCTCGCGCTCGATCCGGGCCTCGACGGCGCGCGCACCTCGCGGCTCGTCACCGGCGTCTACGAGGCAGAGCACCTCGTCCGCGCCGGCCGCTCCCCCGAGGAGGCGGTCCAGCGGACGCAGCAGGTGATCGAGGCGATGCATCAGAAGGACCCTTCCTGGGGCTGGGCGCCCTACTGGCGGGTCTGGCTGGAGCACGCGCTCGCGCTGCACGCGCTCGACGCGGGCGCGGATCCCGGCCCGGCGCTCGCGCGCGTCCGGGCGAGCGCGCGCGAGGTGGCGCCGGGCGCGACAGCCTTCCCGGAGTCGCTGCGGGCGATGCTGGCGGTGCTCGAGGCGCGCGTCGGGGTCGCGCGGGGAGAGGACCCGTCGCCCTCGATCCGGATCGCGCGCGAGGCGCTCGATCGCCAGATCGCGGTGGCGCCCTGGGACGTGTCGGACCGGCTGCAGCGCGCCGAGGTGGAGCTGCTCGCCTACCGGTGGAGCGCGCAGCGCGGCCGGCCGGACGCGGCGCGGCTCGACGCGGCGCTCGCCGTGCTCGACCCCCTGCTCGGCGGGCAGCGCGTCGATCCCCGGCTCCCCGCGCTGCTGGCCGAGATCCACGAGGCCCGCGCCGCCCACCGGGCGGACCGCGGGGGGGACGCCGCCGCCGACATCGCGGAGGGGCTCCGGCATGCGGACGCGGCGCTCGGGCTCCACCCGCGGTTCGACCGGGCGCTCGTGGCCCAGGGCGGGCTCTGGCTGCTGCGCGCCGCGGCCGCGTCCGCGCCCGACGTGGCGGCCCGGCGGGAGGCCGCCCAGCGCGGGGCCGCGGCCCTGGAGGCGGCCCTCCTGGCGAACCCGCTGCGCGCCCGGACCGAGGGCGCGCGCCTCGCGGAGGCGCGGCGGCTCGCGGGCCCGGCGCCCGACCCGGCCGCGCCCTGACCGCCCCCGCGCGCCGCGGCGCTCACTGGGGGAACAGCACGGGATCGAGGGGGCGCGGGCGCGTGGGCTCACGGCACCAGTCGGGCTCGATGTCCTGCAGCCACGTCATCGTGCACGGCTTTCCGTTGCACGTGAACTGGCCGTGCCCCGCGGGCCCGACGTTCTGGCAGGTGCCGTCAGCGACGCGGTCCGCCAGGGACCCCATGTAGTTGAGGTCGCAGGCCCCCACCTTGTAGCAGTACCGCTGCCTCAGCGCCGACTCAGGGTCGATGCTGCAGTTGGCGATGAACGGGAGCGTCGCATAGACGGACACCGTGGGGACTGCCCCGGTCGAGGGGGCCGCGCACCAGAGCGCCTCGCGGTGAACGTACTCGGCGTGACCCTTTCCGTCGTCGGCCACCTGGGTGCCCGTGAGCAGGACGCTGATGCCGTCGGCCACGTCGTTGACGTAGGCGATCACGCACTCCAGCACGTTGCCGATCACGGCATCGGAGAGCCCCTGCTCCGTCCAGGCCGACGCGCTGCTCACCATCCCTCGCCCCAGGTAGACCTCCTCGCCGTGGTGCACGACGGTGCCTTTGGCGGCGGCGCAGCGGACGGTGTGACCGAAGACCTCCTTGCCGTCCACGCCCCCGGGGGCCGCCGCGTCGAGGATCTTGGTGGCGAGGATGTCCGGGTGGATCTTGTCGCCCTTGAGCAGCGGGCTCCGCAGCGCCGTGACCATCGCGTACTTCCATGTGTGCCACGCGAGCTTCGGGGTCCCGTTGGTGTCCGGGATACCGGGCTTCAGCCCTGTCGCCTCGAGCCCTGGTTCGTCGATCTCGACCTCGATCTCCGACTCCGACGCCGGCCCGCAAGCCGCCATGAGGAGCCCGACGCCCATCACCATCCCGTGCGCACCAGCAGAGCGCTTCATCGCGATCTCCTCGTCCAGAGAGTTTCGAGCCTTCGTTCACGGCAACGGCGACCTCGCCGAGCGTGGGCACAAGCGGCCATGATCGCCGCGCTGCGTGCCGGGGACAAGGAGCATGCGCCGTGCCATGTTGGGGAGCGACGCGGCGGCGGCGGATCTGGCAGCGCGTCTCCCGGCGAGGTGGTACGGCGGCGTTACAGGTGACCGTCGCGCGGACAGCGGGTGTTGCGCCGCCATGACAGGGGCCCGTCGGAGCTGCTGGAGCTGCCGGAGCGAGGGGGGCGGCGAGAGGGGGCGTGGCCGGGTCGTGGAGAGGTGATGTTCTCCTCGCTCGCTGGAGATCGAGAGCAACCCAACTGGAGGGAGCGCGGGGAAAAATCGACCGAGGCCGTGTCGGGTCGGCGGGGCCTTTTGCGGGAGTAGGGGAAAGAGGGCGCGAACCGCGCGCTCCACGATCGCCTTCTGCCCGAGGTACACGCCATGAACAAGCCGTCGTCGCTCTCCGTTCTCCTCTCGCTCGTTCTCGCCGCGGTCGGCTGTGGCAGCACGGAGCCCGTCGGAACCGAGTCGCCGGAACCCGCGCAGGAGGCCCTGCGGGGGAGCCGCTACTGCGAGATCCTGCTCGGCGACGCGGATCTCGGCGCGGGATCGGTGACGATCGACGTGTACAACACGCAGGGCCTGAACGAGTGCCCCGAGGCGGCGTGGGCCGCGGTCGATGAGGCCGAGGTGAAGGCCGAGACGAGGGCGGACGTGGTGGTCATGAACGGCCCGCGCCACTGGATGATCGACAGCTTCGAGGGCTCGAAGGTGCTCGATCCGGAGGTGCGCACGCTCGGCGGCATCGAGATGCGCAAGACGGGCACGCTCACCGTCGCGCTCGCCGAGGCCTCGAGCAAGGCGAAGCCCTACGAGACACGCACCGTCCGGCGCGACACGACGTGGGGCTACGACGCGGGCAAAACCGTGTACGAGCTCGTCGATCCGGAGGGCGCGATCTACGAGTTGCAGTCGTACAGCGTGCAGGAGGTGCAGCAGGACGAGGCGTCGCTCGCGAAGCTCGGCGAGACATTGACGCTCCCCGACGGCTGGGCCTTTCGAACGCGGGTGCTCGACGAGAAGCTCGAGGTGGAGGCGGTGGACGGGCTCGCCGTCGTGGTGCAGGACGACTTCGGGAATACCTACCAGCGCTCGCAGCAATAGACTACGAAGGGAGGGGGAGTGGCCGCGAGGATCACGCGGTGGCGTGGCGTCATGATGGTCCAGCCCAAACAGCACGAGTTCCTGCGCGAGGCTACCGGCGTGGGACGTCCTCTTCGAGCTTCACGCGCAGCTCGCTGGCATCGGTCCCCGGCGCGCGCCCGGACAGGGGGCTCTGTGGCTCTTCCCGGGGGCCGGCGATCCGGCGATGCTCGCTCCGCCGCTTCGTGCCCGATCCGGCACGTTCCTCGCCTCCCCGTCGGCCTGGCGAGGGGCGCCTCGCGGGCGCGATGTTCCGGCGGCCGGTCGTGGGATAGGCTCTCGCTGGGAGCGAAGGGAGGAACCACAGGATGGCAGACAGGATCTCCAGGGAACCGATCGTGGCGCCGGCCGGCTCGAGTGAGGCGGCCGCTGTCCTGATCCCGCGCAAAGTTGCTGCTGCTGTGAACCTGAAACCCTGATCGACAAGACGAGCGTCCGGCATGTTCCTCAAGGTTTTCATCGCCCTTTTGCTCGCGCTGCCAACTCTGTTTTCCATCTATGTCTTTTCGATTGAAGGAACGAAGATGCTCAAGCCGTTGGCGTTTGCCTTGACGCTGACCTCTGCGCTCTACGTCCTTGTCGTCAGTCTCGTTCGCGTCCGTCACCCTTCCACGCCGTACCTCGGTTTCTGGCTCGTGTTGCCCATCTGTTCGGCGCTGATTCTCGCTTGCGTGGTGATGGCTCTCTCCGTCGTCGGTCATTGACGAGCGTGAGCTCTCTGGCCCGAGGCGAGGGATCGACCATCGCGAGCTCGCCGAGCCCCTGGCTCGCCGTTGGGCCGGGGTTGGGGCCATGCCGTGTGAGGGAGTGCGGTCCGTCGTCACGCCCCGTCCCACTCCGGGAAAGCGACGCATCGCGACGGTTCGGCACCGCAAGTTCGTGCCTCCAAGAAAAGATGGGTGGCACCCGTCTCGGCGGTGGACGCGCCCCTGCCTTGTGATGCCTCTTGGACGTGCGCTCGCCTGCCGTAGACTCGCTGGCCATGACGACGAGCCGGCGCGGTCTCTACCAGGATCTGATCACCGAGGCGCTGGCGTCCGGCCTGCGCGAGCTCGACGCCAGCCTGGAGGTCCGCACCGCGGGGCTCCGGTCCGCCGAGGCGGCCGACCGTATCGCCCTGCACCTGGGTCGCCTCGTGCAGCGCGCCCTCTCCGGCGTGCCCGATGCAGAGCGTGTGGCGGTCGGCGTGGGTCTGGCGCGGAGGCTCGTCGAGCAGATCGATCAGGTGATCGCCGGCGCGGAGCTCCAGCCCGAGGCGCCCGTCGAGCCGGCGACGGTGCTCCACTCCATCGTAGGGCGCCAGCCGGACGGCAGCCCGGAGACGATCCCCGAGCCGCTCATCCCGCTCCTCGACACGGCGCTGCTCACCAACGCGCCTGGCGAGCCGAGGGTAGGCCACCAGCTCCTGACCGAGGTTCGCTCGGCGGACCGCATCGACGTCGTCATGGCGTTCGTCCGCCGGAGCGGCATCGCCCCGCTGCTCGAGGCGCTCCGCGTGCACTGTCAGGCGGGCCGCGCGCTGCGGGTGCTGACGACCACGTACACGGGATCGACCGAAGCGAGGGCGCTCGAGGAGCTCCGCAAGATCGGCGCTGACGTGTGTGTGTCGTACGACACGGGGACGACGCGCTTGCACGCGAAGGCCTGGCTGTTTCATCGCGCGTCGGGCTTCTCTACCGCCTATATCGGCTCCTCCAACCTGACGCACACCGCGCAAACGAGCGGGCTCGAGTGGAACGTTCGCGTGTCCGGCGCGCGCAACCCGGATGTCATCGCCAAGGTCGCCGCCGTCTTCGAGAGCTACTGGAACAGCGGCGACTTCGTGCCGTACGACCGCGCGGAGTTTCTTGCGCGCGTCGATCTGGCGACGAACGCGGCGCCATTGGTGATGCTCAGCCCGATCGAGCTTCGCGCCGAGCCGTTCCAGGAGCGTCTGCTCGAGCAGATCGCACTCTCCCGCGAGCGCGGGCATCACCGCAACCTCCTGGTATCGGCGACCGGCACCGGCAAGACCGTCATGGCCGCCATCGACTACGCCCGGCTCCGGGAGGCGCTCCCCCGCGCACGCCTGCTCTTCGTCGCGCATCGCGGGGAGATCCTGGAGCAGAGCCTCGCGACCTTTCGTCACGGCCTGCGCGATCATGCCTTTGGCGAGCTGTGGGTCGGCGGCCGTCACCCGCGGCGCTTCGAGCATGTCTTTGCGTCGATTCAGAGCCTCTCGGCAGCAGGGCTCGATGACCTTGATCCGTCCCATTTCGACGTGGTGATCATCGATGAGTTTCACCACGCAGCCGCGCCGTCGTACCGCGCGCTGCTGGAGCGCGTGCGTCCCGTCGAGCTCCTCGGGCTCACGGCCACGCCCGAGAGGAGCGATGGGCTCCCGCTCCTCGGCTGGTTCGATGACCGGATCGCCGCAGAGCTGCGGCTCTGGGACGCGATCGATCAGCACCGGCTCGTTCCGTTCGTCTACTACGGCATCCACGACGGGCTGGACCTGCGCGATGTGCCCTGGCGTCGCGGGCGCGGCTACGACGTCGATGGCCTCTCCAAGCTGCTCACAGCCAACGATGTCTGGGCCCGGCAGGTGGTGGCCCAGCTCGCCGCGCATGTCGATGACACGCGAACCATGCGGGCGCTCGGATTCTGCGTCAGCATCGAGCACGCGCGGTTCATGGCGCGCGTCTTTCGCGAGGCCGGTGTCGCGGCGACCGCGGTGTGGGGGGACAGCGCCGATGACGAGCGGCGCGCGGCCCTCGCGGATCTCGGGGCGCGGCGGGTCAACGTTGTCTTCTCGGTGGATCTGTTCAACGAGGGCATCGACGTCCCTGCGGTAGACACGCTGATCCTCCTGCGCCCGACCGACAGCCCCACGCTCTTCTTGCAGCAGCTCGGGCGCGGCCTGCGGCGCAGCGCCGGCAAGACCGTTTGCACGGTGCTCGACTTCGTCGGGCACCATCGACGCGAGTTCCGCTTCGATCGCCGCTTCGCAGCCCTGCTCGGCGGGAGCCGGAAGGAGCTTGTTCAGCAGGTTGAACGCGGGTTCCCGTTTCTGCCCGCGGGCTGCCACATGGAGCTCGACCAGAAGGCATCGGAGCTCGTGCTCGACAACATCCGGCAAGCGGTGCCGTCGGGGTGGACAGCCAAGGCCGACGAGCTGCGGCGGCTCGCCCGCAGCGGCGACGTGAGCCTTGCGCGGTTCCTTGAAGAGACCGGGCTCGAGCTCGAGGACGTCTATGCCGGGCAGCGCTCGTGGTCAGACCTCCGTGGTGACGCTGGGCTCCCGTCGCTGGGCGTGGGGCCGCACGAAGAGGTGCTGCGGCGCGCGTGCGGGCGGCTGCTCCACGTCGACGACTTCGTGCGGATCGAGGTGTTTCGCCGGCTGCTCGGGTCTGACGCATGTCCCGATCTGGGGGCGATGAGCCTCCGGGAGCGCCGCCTCCTGCGCATGCTCGTCGCCACCGTGGCCGATCGCGCCATCGATAAGGCGACCACCCTTGCGCAAGCGTGCGCTCTCGTCTGGGCGCACCCCCAGGTGCGCGCGGAGCTCGTCGAGCTGATGGACGTGCTCGCTGCCCGCGTGGACCACGTTCACCGGGAGCTCGCGACCCATCCGGACGTGCCGCTCCAGGTGCACGCGCGCTACTCGCGCATCGAGATCCTGGCGGCGTTCGGCGTCGGGGGCAGCGCGAAGGTCGCGCCCTGGCAGACAGGCGTGTACTGGGCGAAGGACGCCCGCGCCGACCTGCTCGCGTTCACGCTCGACAAGACGAACGGGCAGTTCTCGCCGACGACGCGCTACCGCGACCATGCCATCAATCGGCAGCTGATCCACTGGGAAAGCCAGTCGACCACCCGCGCCGACAGCGAGACGGGGCAGCGCTACCAGCGGCACGAGGATCTCGGCACGGCGGTGATGCTGTTCGCGCGGCTGCGCAGCGACGAGCGGGCGTTCTGGTTTCTGGGGCCGGCGAGTTATGTGCGGCATGAGTCGGAGTTGCCGATGGCGATCACGTGGCGGCTGAAGCATGCGCTGCCGGGGGACCTGTTCGCGTCGTTCGCCGCGGCGGTGGCCTGAAGCGAACCTCGCCCGATCCCGCGGACAAAGTGCGCGCCTGCGGTGCACCTAAGTGAACCACCCGCCGGATCTCGTCTCGGCATTGCTCGGAGATCGAGCTGCCGCGGGAGTCTGAACCACAAGCCGGTCGTTTCGCGCCGCCATCGGTGAGACGACGGGAACGGTCATGAAGCTGCGCCCGCGTGCATCCGCAAGCGCCGCCTTAAGAGGCGTCGCTTGCTTCCGAAGCGACGAGCTTCTCCTGCCATTCCTTGTACGAGATCCCCTCGTTCTTTACCTTCCAGGCAACACGCCCGTTGAGCCCGGTGCCCGACACGACGGACGCTGCTCCAGAAGGTGAATCGAAGGCGTACTCCTGAGTGAACCGGAACAGATTCGGGTTCCCGTTGGCCGGCACGAGTACCCCGGCGTCTCGAAGGTTCTTGCGAAGCGCCCGTGCTCCATCGCCGAGGGACTCGACCTCCCTCACCCGTGCCGAGGAGCCCTGGCGGATGACGAACTGGCCCTCGCGCACTACGCACTCGGCCCTCGCGTCCTCCCATCGAAGCTCAAGAACTATCTCGTTCGTGTCGCCCGCCTGGTCCGGCTTGGGGGCGACGTCCGCGGTAAATACGCTCACGCCGAGCGTCGGGAGGAGCAGGCGGACGTTCTCGAAGTACGTCTCCATGTCGGCGGTATCGGCCTCGGGCAGCTTTCCGCCGGTCGGCTCGTTCCCGTTGTAGACTTCGGCGCGCTTGGCCTTCCTGATCTCCCGGACGAGCGCGGCCTCCAGCCAGCGCACGTGAGCCTTCGTGAGGTTCTCGTCCTTCGAGACGAACACGACCACGTGCGTCCAGAAGTCCTTGTTGCTGTCATGGCTCGTGAGCCGGATCCATACTTCGTCACCCTCGCCAACGTACACGCTCATCCCGGATGTTGCGGTCTCCGACGGGCCGACGAGGATGTAGATGCCGGTCTTCTTCACCTCGGGACGCAACGCGAGACGAGCGAGATCCGTGCGAGGGCAGACGAGGGCCAGCCCGGTCCAGTTGCCAACTTCGGCCGTGCGCATGCCCTGGGGACTGCCGTCGATCAGAAACAGCCTGACGGAGCGACCCGGCACTACGCAGCCCTCCTCCCATTGAGGATCTTCGTCCGCAACTTCATCCCATCGAAGCGAAGGACCATGCGATATGCGCTGATTGGGTGGCAGCGGGTGCGAAACTCCGCGCTCCCGTCCCACCAGCGCGACGCCGGCAGGTGGACGCCGAACAGCATCGTCGCCGCGGCAGTCGCGATCAGCTCGGTCGGCTCTGGTCGATGGCAACGACGCGGCACCAGGGGCGATGCTAACGAACCTAGATCAGATCGGCAACCTGCCCGTAACGTCGACCGTCCGCATGGCAACCCTCGTCCCGATGAGACGCTCGACGCGATCCTCGCGATGCAGGTGACGACCGCGTGGGCGGGTGAAGGTCGTTGCTCGTCGCGCCGCCTCGGCTGGTGGGACACGGATCTGATCGACGACGCGGGCGGCGGCGACCTCTTCGCGCGGCTCCTCCCGCAGACGTACGTCTGGGCGTCCCTCGAAGCGGCCCTGCGGACCGACGCGAAGGCGCGCGCCAAGATGGCCGATCCCGACAAGCTGCGGACGCTCTACTTCCTCGGCTTCGAGCTGGACGAGCAGCTCGGAGATGGCTTCGCCGCCCACAAGCGCTCGGGGCGCCCGCCCGCCGAGGTCCTGCCGCTCCCGCTGCCCCTCACCGCCGACTTCGCCAAGGAGAAGCTGGTCTCGGCGCTCCAAGGAGGCGATGCGGCGTCCACCAGGGTCCCGGAAGGCGGCAGATCAAGGGCAAGCGGCCCGACGCGGCCGACGTGCTCGTGAGGCGCCTCCCGCCTGCGCGGCGGTCTCCGAGGAGGCCCACGCGACCTGCGGTCGCTCGCCTCCCCGTGCTGCGAGGCGCTCGGCGTCTCGTCGAACGCGGCGAACGGATCGTCGCCGGCGCTCCGAGCGATCGGCCGCCGCGCAGCGTGTGGTCGTCGTGGGCCCGTCCCGGTGGCTTCGGCGTGCATGAGAGCTGGACGACGAACCGTATCCGCGCGATAGACGGCGAGCGCCGCGATGCTCGAGAAGATCCGCATCCAAGGCTTCCGCGCGCTCAAGGACGTGGAGATCTCGCTGCCTCCAGGCAAACCGCTGGTACTCATCGGCGAGAACGCCAGCGGCAAGAGCTCCATCCTGGATGGAGTCGCGATGATCTGCGCGGCCGTGGGCGGGCGGGCCGGGCGGGCGATCCTTGATCGGGGCGGATGGGCCGCTGTCGCCTGGGCCGGGACGAGCACCGAGATTGAGCTGCTCGCCCGCTTCTCGGAGCGCTCGCCGGTCTTTCAGCGGGAGGGAGCGCCAGTCGACTACATGATCCGCTTCGGCAGCGTCCGGGCGAGCCCGACCGTCCTCGACGAAGAAGTCCGGGTTTACAAAAACGGCTTCGACCAGCGTCCGTTCATCGCGCTGAAGGGCGGCGCCGCGTCCTGGGCGGCCAATGTCCAGACAAGGAAGAACGATGTCGTGGCCCCGGTGGAGTCGGATAGCGCGATGCTCACGAACTCAAGCCTCGCGGCTATCTCGGACGAGGTGCGTTACCCGACGCCGATGCACGTCAAGGAGGCACTGCAAACCATCGCCTTCTATCCTTCGTTCGCCCTCGGCGCCGCCCCCGACGGCTCGGAGGGCGCGCACGAGCCCATCAACGCGCGGCCCGTGGAGCGGACGCGCCGCATCAAGCGGTCTGGGCGCGACCTCCTCAACGCGCTCCACACCCTCTCGCAGGAATACCCTGACACGTGGAGCGCGCTGCTCGCCGACCTGCAGTCCGTCTTTCCCTGGTGCGAGGAGATGCGGTTCCCTCCCGGGCCCGGCCGAGGCGTGATCACCCTGACGTGGCGTGACAAGCGCTCGGGGGCGATCCTCTACCTCGACGACATGAGCGAAGGCATGCGCGTCTACCTGGCGATGCTCGCCGCGCTGCACGCGCCGGACAGCCCCGCGCTGATCGCGTTCGATGAGCCGGAGCGGAGCCTCCAGCCCAGGGCGATGCGGCGGCTCGTGAAGGTGATGGAGTCGCGCGCGGAGAAGACCCCGATCCTGGCGGCCACGCACGCCGATCGCCTGCTCGATCACCTGGAGGACCCCGCCGCGTCGCTCGGCATCACGCGCTTCTCGAGCGACGCCGGCGTCACCGTGGAGACGCTCGACGGCGAGCTGCTCGACGCGTGGCTCAAGGAATATTCGCTGTCGGAGCTGCGCGCCCGAGGCATGCTGGAGTCGCCTTATCAAGACGGGATGTCCGTGTCGTGAGATCGATCGTCATCGCCTACGAGGACGATTATCACGAAGAGCTGCACCTGCTGGTCAAGGCGTTGCGCCAGGACCGTGGTCTCCCCGGAATGATCGTGGAGGGGAGGCCTGTTCGGGGCACCGGCAACTTCGTGCATGAGATGCCCAGGCTCCTGCGGACGCCGCTCAAGCAGACGAAGCCTGGGTGGAGACGTCGCGATCCTTCATGCCATCGACTCCGGCAGCGCTGTGCTAGGGCTGGTCGAGCTCATGCTTTGTGTATTCGCCCACAATGCGCGCGTCGATCAAGCCGAGCCACTGCCCAGCCAGGTAGCTCGCGAAGCTCGGGTCCTCGACGAGGACGCCGACCTCGATGTTTCTCTCCTGGCCTCGCTGCGTGAAGTTCGCGCTGGACACGAAGGCCTTCGCGCTGTCCACGACGACGCACTTCGCGTGCAGGCTGCAGTACGGCGGGCCGGGCGCGAGCGCACGCTTGTCGTAGTAGAGGCGCGGGCGAGGCTCGCCGAACGGCCAGCTCTCGGCGAGGAACTTGCTGAAGTACCGCGTGAGGTGCGCATCCGCGGAGGCGCGGCGCTCGATCTGCGGAATGTCGATGAAGAACCGGGCGTCGACCCGGCGGCTCCGCATCGCGCCGTACAGCGGCGCCAGCACATCCTCGGCGTGATCGAAGCTGTAGCCGGCGAGGAGCACGCTCTCCTGCGCGCCCTCGAACAGCGACCGCAGCACGACCGCCGTGTCTCGGGCCGTCCCGACGGGCACGTCAGGGCCCGTCCACACGAGCTCCGGTGCCGGCCGGCGGGTCTCGCGCTCGGCGAGCGCTACGTCGAGGATCGCAAGGCACGCGGCCGCCTTGTGGCCGGCGAGCGCGTGCTCGATGGTATCGACCTGATGCCGGATGCCCAGGCCGACCAGCGACGCCCGGTCCACCGGGGTCCGCAAGAGCCCCGACGCGATCGCCTCCCGGAGCGCCGCGAGCACCCCGGTGCCGACGTGCTTCAACGTGGGCCGGGAGCCGGCGGCGCCGCTCATGGACGCTCCCGGAAGAAGGCCAGCTCGGGGTCGTTGCCGATCGTGGGCACGACCAGCGCGCGGTCGAGGAACCGGTTGAACCACTCGCAGGAGCACTCGGCGATGTAGAGGCAACCGTGACACGCGGCGCCCTCCGTGCGGCGATCGCTCGACTCGGAGCTCGGGTCGTGCGCCGCGCAGACGGGGTCGTTCGAGCAGAGCCGCCCGAGATCCCACGCCTCGCGCAGGTGATGCTGGATCCTCCGCCCCTCCTCGACGAGCCCGCCCAGGGTGCCCTCGCTGCCGGTCGTGCCCGTCGTGAGCATCACGGCGGCCATGTTGGGCCCATCGACCTCGGCCTGGCCGCAATAGATGCGCTCCCGGATGGCGCTGGCGGCATAGCCGCACTCGAGGCTCACCGCGGTGAGCAAGAGGTGCGAGAGCGAGTGCAGCAGGAAGAACCGGATGCCCGGAAACTCGCCCCTCCTGTCCAAGCCAAAGGCCCGCTCGAGCTGCGCGGCGCGCTCTTTCACGGCGTCACGCTTCTCCCAGTCGGAGAGCGCCTTCTCGTCCAGCTCCACGAAGACGCCCTCGCCGCGGACCTCGGCGGCCGGGAGCCACTTCTCGTTCCCCGTGGGGAGCGTGAGCACGGTCGGCTTTACCTTGCGCCCCGCGAACTCGTACTCTCCCTGCAGGTTGGCGCCGATCGAGTCGAACCGGCTGAAGCTCACCTGCACGCGCACCTCGCGGAGCTCGGGGACGACGACGAGGCCACCAACACCCGGCGGCAGCTCGATGCGCGGCTTCGGCACCCGGTACGCCGCGAACTGGACACCCCGGTCAGGGACCGCTCCAGGCTGCTCGGTCGGTGCGTGGACCAGCCGGTCGTACTCCGCGCTGCGCAAGGGGCGCTCCGACGTCGCCGTCGTGGCCTCGTTCTCGGCGCGGATCGCCGCGAGCACCTTCTCCGCCGGAGCCTCGCCGATCGCGCTCGCGACGTGCTCCATGAGCCCGGCGATCATCGAGAGCTGCTCTGCCGTCTTGACCTTCTGGACGGCCTTCCAGACGTCCTTTTCCCGCAGCCGCAGCCGCAGGGGGTCGGGCTCGGGGTCCGGCAGGCGCAGTGCGCTCACCACCTGCCCGAAATACGCGTGCGACGCCGTGCGGACGAGCAGCTCGCTGCGCTGGTCACACGGCTCGTTCGCCGCGCGCCCGCCGAGCCAGGGGCGATCCCCATTGCAGCTGTAGGGCAGCACCATCGCCTTGCTCATGGGCGTCGTTGCGTCGCAATTCTTGCAGTGCACAAGAATGCGCCCGATATCGCCGATCGCCCTCTCTTCCAGGTAGAGCTCCGGCCGGTCGCACACGCCCTCTCGGCCCAGGTGCGCGAACGGGATCCACGGGAAATCCGACAGGTGCCCGCGCTTGCACGCGGCGACGAAGCGGACCGGCACGACGCTCGACCACTTGTTCTTCGCGCACTCGTGGCGATACCGACCGCTCTTGTTCTCGAACTGTTCCGAGGCCCGCGCCAGACGACGGCACTTCTGGCAGACGAACCACCGGGGAAACTCGAGCGCGCGGACGCCGACGCCCGGATGGTGGTTGCGCGCGTCGCCCTCGGGGGCCATGCGGAAATAGCCCTCGCGCGCCAGATCGAGGTCCGGATCGAGCGCCTTCAGGCGGGGGATGAGCGAGCGCCGGAGCCGAGGGTCGTCCAGCGCGACATACCCCTTGGCGCCATAGCTCCAGTGCTCCAGGCCGCCGATGACGACCGCGCGATCGACAAGGTCGACCATCGCGCCGGGGCCAAACGTGCTGACGAGCTGGCTCTGCCGGAGCTGACCGTCCGAGCGCAATGCCCTGCGGGCGTCCTTCCTCTTCTTCGGATCGTTCATCAGCCCCTCTCGTCGAGCTGCTTGAACCGCAGCCAGACATGCACGCTCGGCTCGACGTCGCGCATGGACGTCGGGACCTGGAAGTACCGCGCGTCGTGGTCGTCGGGCGGATCGTCGCTCGCCGTGAACAAGAGGTGGAGGCCCTCCTGGCCGGCGCGGTCGTTCTTGCTGTAGACGCGCCTCGCCGCGCCCGTGCGCGCCTTGTCGACGACGCGCTCCCACGCGTCGAGGAAGCTCCGGCCGCGGGCGCGCACCAGCTCGGCGATCCGGTCCTCGGACTGCTTCTCGGGGAAGTGCCGGTGGTGGCTGGCTCGCGCGACCATCCAGGCGACCATGGCCTCGGCCGCGGGCCGCTGCTCATGGATGGTCATCACGCCCGCCGGGGGCTCCATGCGGGGAATGCCGTGCCGGATCATCGATAGGAGGCTGCCCACGAGGCCTCGATCCAGCGCCTGGCCGCTGAACGGCGTGACGCTCGTCGCCTCGACCTCGCGGTACAGGCTCTCGTGGTACGCGACGAAGCGCTCGTAATGCGAGCGATCCCGCGGCCGCATGACGTTCAGGCAGGTGACGACCAGGCCCGGGTAGGCCCGCCCGACGCGGCTCGTCGCCTGGATATACTCGCTCGTCGTCTTCGGCTGGCCCGTGACGACCATCAGGCCCAGGCGGTCGACGTCCAGGCCGACCGAGATCATGTTGGAGGCGAGCACCACGTCGAGCGGCTCGGGGTCGGTCGAGGTGCGCCGGGCGTTGAGGCGCTGCTTCGTCTGCTTGACGTTCTCGGTCCGCTCGCGGGACGTGAGCTCGGCGGGCATCTCGAGGTTGCGGTCCTTGGCCCACGGGTGCGGCCCGAGGAAGAGCAGCGGTCGCTTCTCCTCCTCGATGTTGTCGACGCGGTTGCGCACCTCGTCCTCGACGAGGCGCCGCATGCCCCCGAGCTCGCGCAGGCTGTTGAAGTACCCGATGAGCGTCATGTACGGGTCGGCCGGCTGCTTCGGGTCGCCCTTCGGATCGAAGTGCTTCCGCGCGGCGGCGAGCAGCGCCGCGTAGGAGCGCACCGAGACCGCGCGGAGCGCGCGCCCGGGAGCGCCGACGCCCACGTACAGCCGGCCGGGCTTGTCGCGCTCTACCTCCGAGAAGAACGTGTCACCCTCGGCGATGCCGCGCGGCGGGAAGAGGACCATCGTGCGCCCGAAGAGCGCCTTGATCTGCTCGCGCGCGCGCCGGACCGTCGCCGTCGAGCAGACAACCTTCGGCGGCCGGGGCGCGCCGCCGATGGGGTGCTCGCAGAGGTAGTCGACAGCGGCCTCGTAGAGGCCCACCATGGTGCCGAGCGGGCCGCTGATCAGGTGCAGCTCGTCCTGCACGATGAGCTCGGGGGGCAGGAGCCCTTCAGGGAGAGGCTTCGCGCCGGGCCTGGGATCGTGCATCACGCCGTAGGCCCGTTGCCCGTCGAGGTGCGTGGCTCGGCCGAACAGCATGCCGGCGTCGCCGAGCCAGGGCATCATCGCGAACTTGTCGACGGTGGCGACGAGGAAGCTCGGGACCTCCTGGTAGATTTGCTCGTCGACGAACAGCACCGGGAGGCCGAGGCCCGGCGTCCTCGCCTCGGTGTAAAGGCACTTTCCATTGTCGCAGTAGACGGCGGCGCGCACGAAGCTCTTCTTCGTCGGCTTCCCCTCGGCGTCGACGAGCTTGATGTTCTGGATCTTGATCGGCTCGCCGCACCACGGGCAGGTCGTGAGCGGGAAGGGGGAGTCGGTCCTGCCCGGGGTGTAGTCGGAGAGCGCCTCTTGCACGTCCTTCAGCCGGTTGGCGCTGGCGCTCGCGCCGACCCAGAGGCCGATGGTGAACCGGGCGTTGCCGAGCTCCCCGGGGTACTTGCGCCGGAGCTCCTCCAGCGCGCATATCAAGGTGGCCGCGCGTCCGAGCTGGTCCAGGGTGAGGAGCCGCAGCGTGTACCGGAGCAGGACCGCGACTCCGCGGCCCTCGTGCGGCGTGCCTTGCCCGCGGAGGCGCCGGAGCAGGAGCACGAACGCGATGAGGCCCAGGTAGGCCTCGGTCTTGCCGCCGCCGGTGGGGAAGTAGATGAGCTCCGCGAGCTTCCGCTCGGGGTGGCTCGCGTCCACGACCGACGGCAGGTTCAAGAGGATGAAGGCGAGCTGGAACGGGCGCCACTCGGGCTGCCTGCCGCCGATGTAGCGGCGATCCTCGCGGGACAGGTCTGCTTGCACCGCCGCGACGTGCATCGCCTGGTTCATGAACTTGAACGCCTTCAGCGCAGCCTTGTTCTCGCCCAGCAGGGCGATGCCCGCGGCGATGCGTTCCTTGGCCCTCGCCGCCTTGCTCATCAGGTCGTCGCGCGTGTCCGCGAGCGATGCCCGGTCGAGCCCCGCATAGCGCTGGTCGTCGATCCACGCGCCGTACGCCTCGATGAGGGGCGAGAGCGCGTTCGCGATGCCCTTGGCGTCGAGCTTCCCGAGGTCCATCATGCCCAGCGCGGCGTCATCGATCTTCCGGTGAGCGACGCGCGGCACCTCGAAGCAGGGGAGCTGCGTGGTCCGGAGGCGGATGACCTTGCCGTTCTTCTCCACCGGGCGCTCGACGCTCGTGTTGTGGCCGACGGCCCACTCCCTGTGATCGCGGAAGGCGAGCGCGAGGGCGCGCTGGTCCTCGTCGCCGTCCTCGCCGCGCCGGTTCGGGCGGGAGACGAAGCCGCGCTCGTAGGTGAGCTCCATCCGCACCTGGAAGGCGAACTGCGTGTCGCGGTCCTGCTCTACCGCGGTGCGGTCGTTCACGAGGAACAGGCTCAGCACGCGCGTGCCGGGATCGAGGCCGTCCATGGCCGTCGTGCGGAGCTCGCCCTTCAAGATGAGGTTGCGCGAGCCGGGGACGGGGATCCCGTCCTTCTGCTGGAGGACGCTCGGGTCGAGCGGGACTGCGACGCGGACGGGGCCGTACGGCACCCGCTTCCAGCCGGGGACCTTCTTGTCGGTGTGGTCGAGCGCGACCTCGATCTTGTCGTAGTCCGCGTACCAGACATCGACGTGGATCGTGTCGTCCTTGCCCGGGGGCAGGAACACGGACAGGCCCATCGAGGCGGGGAAGCGGACCGGCCGCTTGGGCTCCGGCTCCTCGTTGCCGGCGTCCTCGTTCTGGCTCTCGCTGCCGGCGGCGAGCGCGGTGTCGGTAGAGTCGCGATCGTCCGGATCGGGGACACGGCCGCCCTGCGGCGCGAGGAAGCCGGTCAGGTACCAGCGCGACGGCGGGATCGGCAGGATCTCCTGGCCTCCCTGCGCGTGGGTGTCCGGCACGAAGGGGCCGATCAGATCGGCTTCGAGGGCTTCGACGAGGTGACGGCGGACGTCGGCAGTAGTCACCGCGGCAGGATCGCGTCCATGCTGGCGAGAAGGCAACCCTTTGGCGTGCTCACCGGAGGCGCTCCTTGATCACGCCGAGCATCTCGGGGAGCCATGAGCCTTGCTGTTTCATCACGTCGGGAAGAACGCGGCCCGAGCGGGTCGGTTGTTCTGGTTCGGTGTGTGCTTCCTCGGGAGAGCGCAAGAGGCCGCTTACGCCTGCTTCCGCAGCACGGGAGGTCTCCCGAGTTGGGGCGGAGCGCCTGCTCGACATAGGCGACGCGGTCTCGATCGTGTCTTCAGGCGGCGGGAGCTGCTGTGGTGTCTTCAGGCGGCAGGAGCTGCTGGTAGAAGGAGACGTCGGGGTCCTCGCCCTCGATCATGGTGGACAGTTCACGGATGAGCTGGCGCGCCTCGTCGTAGCGGTCGGCGTCGACCGCGTCGCGCAACAGGTTCAGCTTGCCCGCCACCTCGGGAGGCCGGCCTGGATCGCCGAAGGCCGCCTCCAGGATGCGGTTGGTGTCGCGCCGCCAGGTGCCGCGGTCGAGCGCGCGGAGCTCGAAGCGCTCCAGGATGCGGACGTTCGCCGCGTGTAACGAGGAGAGCACCTGGGGAGAGTGGGTGGTGATGATGAACTGGGCCCGCGGGAACACCTTCTGAAGCCACGGCAGGATCACCCGCTGGAGGCCTGGATGGAGGTGGAGCTCGATTTCGTCGATCAGGACGACCGCTGGGTGCTCGAGCGGGTCCTCCGCCTTTGGCGCCGCGAGCGCCATCCGTCGCGCGAGATCCCCCGCCATGGCGAGGAGGCACTTCTCGCCGTCCGAGAGCTGGGCGACGTCGAGACGCGTGCCGTTCAGCTCGACGGTCATGCGCGGCGGTCGACGCTCGATACGGACCGTACGCGCGCCGGGCAGGAGCGCCGCGATCGCCCTGCGGACGGCCGGCAGCGGCGACGGCGTGGAGGACGCATCGATGCCTTGCTCCTCGTGCAAGAGCTCGAGGACCTGATGCTCGTTGAGGATGTCTTCTTCCTGGCGAAACCATTCGAAGAAGCCACGGAAGTTGCTCGCCCCGCCCTCGAGTGCGCCGTCGTAGGCGCTCAGCGCATCGAACTCGTGCGGCGTGCGCATCCGCTCCGGGATGTCGAGCGCACTCCGGTTCGTGGGGAAGTAGACAACGAGCGGGAGGAGAGGGGAGCCGAGCGCGATCGTGGCCTGCGCGGCAGCGACGGGCTCATGCAGCGCGTCGAGCGCGCTCGGCGCTCCAGGCGGGTGCCCCGGCAGCGTCTTCGCGATGCTCCAATGGGTAGGCTGCACACTGATGTCCGCGGTCAGCGAGAGCTGCGCCGTCGACGCTCCGACCCGGACGTCGCTCGCACTTGGCGCGATGGTTTCGGGCTCTCCCGAGCGAATGCTCTCCACGAGGCACGAGAGCAGGAGCGCGAGCGCGTCGAGGATCGACGTCTTGCCGGCACCGTTGACGCCGACGAGCGCGGTGACGTCCGGCGAAAAATCGAGGTCGAGGCTCGTGAAGCCCCGGAAGTCGCGCAGGGAAAGGCGGGTGAGCTTCATGGTCCGGACGGCGTGACCCTATACCGGAGAACGAACGCGTGGCGAGCCCGGAGGGCGCGGTCGAGATCGCCAAGCACGCGCGCAGGCTCGGCTCAGGAGAGCTCTCCGTGCGCGGTCACAGGTTGGTCGACCTCGCGAAGGGAAAGGGTCAGGCATGACCCTACGTTCACACCCCGGGAGGGCCGCATGGACGCCGCTGGCGAGCCTGCATACGGTGCGCCGCGTCGAGGAGGGCATCATGCAGGCGTGGATGCATTCCGTGGGGGCGCTCGTGTTGACGGGAGGCATGGTCGCGGCGCTGGTGCCGGCATGCACGATCCACCTCCGTCCTTCCGATGGGGATGAGATCGAGGACGAATCCGCAGAGCACCCGCCGTCGGCGCGGCCCGACGAGGACAGCGAGAGCGAGACGGACGACGACGACGTGGAGGACGATCAGGAGAGCGAGACGATGTCGCCCGAGGCGGAGGCAGCCTACGACGAGCTCATGAGCATCGACCCCCAAGAGGTCGCGCTCAAGACGATGGCGACCTCCTACGCGGCGGTGATGGTCGCGAGCCTCGTGGAGACGCAGGTCGTCGATCCAGCGGCGCTCGACTTGGAGGCGCTCGACGCGCTGATCCAGCAGTACGCACCGGCCGGGTGGGACTCGGCGCGCCTCTGGATCGAGACGCCCGAGGCGACCACGCTGGCTGCGACTGATGGCGTGTACCCCGATTTCGCGTGCTTCAATGAGCCGTATGGGTGCCCTCAGACGACCGAATGTCCGTTGAGCAACGGCGAGCAGGCATTCTGCATGGTGACACACTGTGGAACAGGTGAATGTCCGTGGTGCCCGTGGGGGCTCGGGAACATCCTTTTCAAGTCGTGGTGTGCCTACGGCTGTCTCAAGAACGGTAACCTTGTGGCTGGGGCCTACATCCTGGTTTCAAGCGGCTGGGGCCCCGGTAAACGTCAATGTACGTACTGGTGAGGGAGGAGCCATGAAAATCACATTCGAGGACGGGAACACCCTCACATTTACGAGCGGCGATGGGAGAGAGGACATCGAGGACACGACGGATGTCATCAATGTTATCTACTGGCTATCGGCGTTTGCTGCCCCGCGTGTCTACGGGACATTTGGCCGTGTACCGCCACGCGAGCACATCCTGCGCTTGCTGGATGTCTATACTGCGTACGTGACGAGGGGGGCTCACCATATGGCACCGCAGTTTCAGCCGGTGCACTATGAACGCCGCCTGCCGCTTGCGATACGGCTGCGTGAGCTCTTCGCGTCCTGGGCACCGCCTGAGCTGCCTCAGGAGGTCATCGAGATTTCACGGGCGCTCATGGAGCATGAAGGCATCAAGCCACCCGCCTGCGGGTGGGATGCGTACGAAGATCCGGAGGCAGGCGGGATCAAGCTTGAGGACGCGCTCCTGTGGCCTGAAGGCGTGCCGGCCATTCTCAAGGGCCAATGGCCACCGAAGCAGGGGAGAGCGTAGCCTGGAGCACGCGCGCGGGCTCGTCTCAGAAGAGCTTGCGCTGCGCAGTCGCGGGCTTCTTGCCCTTGCCCGGCTTCTTCGGTGCCGAGGGTTCCTGCGGCGCGGCCTCGTTCGCATCGGCGTCGTCGCTCGTCGCGTGGCCCTTCTTCTTCCCCGCCAGCCCGAGCCGCTGCTCCTCGCGCGCGCGCTCGGCGTTCAGCACGTAGAGACGGTCGATGACCTCGTCCTCGAACGCCTGGAGCGCCTCGCGGTCCTTGTCCGTCAGGGGACAGTAGGGCGGCACGGCGATGTCGCTCCAGCCGTAGGCGGCGAGGACGGCGCGGTCCATCTCCTCGTGGAGGTGGCGCAGCTCGAGGATGCGCGGGTCGTCGCACGCGGGGTCTTTGATGGCGTTGTAGGTCTTCGTGAGGCCTTGGTTGGTGTTGATCATGAAGCGCGCGCGGACGTCGTAGAGGCGCTCGCCGATAGCCTCGAGATCGGGAATCACTGTGCGCGGGTCACTCTTCGGGAAGGGGAAGGTCTCGAAGCCTCGCGATGCGTTGTAGCGTTGATCTTCCTTTATTGTTCCTGAATGCTCGACAGACCACTCCTCATGCACCCGTGACTGGAGGATTGAGAAGTGCGTGTCAGCAGCGAGTGGAAATACGATCAGCGTCTGATCCAAAATGCGATCTGTTGGCTGCCACGCAAAAGATCGGTGTTTGCCGCTTATCGCCGTAACGAGGCAGCGATCGAGCTGCGCAAGGCTGGCGTACAGTTCTGGTCGATCGGCCCAGAATCGCCACCAGTGCTCCCGCATCCAATTCCCGATCGTGTTATTCTTCTGCCGATCTCGCTCCGGTTTTACCTTGTCTCGCACGATCTGGATCAGATCGGGCCATCGCTCCGCGGTGGTGAGATCCATCTGTCCGAAGCTGATGATATAGCGCTCGGATTTTTGTGTGGGACTCGTGTTTGCCTCTACGCCGTTGATATACGGGAAAATGCGGTCGGCGTTCTTCTGATGCCTCTTGACTAGTGCCTCCTGTTCGTCGGGTTTTAGTATGAATCCTGTTCCGACAACGATCGAACCCTGGGAGAAGCATCCAGAGTTGGCCATCAGTCCAATCGGGTTAGAGCGCTCCGGCTTGGGTCGAAGGCGCGAGTTGATGATGGAAACGTTCTCGCCGTTGAGCTGGAGCCGACGGCGCCCTGCTGCGTGACCATGTGCGGCGTGGACGAGCGATACTGTGACCGACGCAGCCCCCGGCCATGGCATCGAATCGGTGGCATCATAAAGCGTCCATCCTTGCCCCACGAGCGTTGCAAGCCCCGTAGCACGGGTGTCGCCCTGCGCGATTGTGTTGGTTGCGATCAGGCCAAAGCTGCCGTGTTTTCCAAGAAGTCGCGCCGCGCGACGAAAGAAGTGCGCGGAGAGATCGCTGTTGCCATGCGCTCCCTCGTGGATGATTTGAAGCCACTCGATGTACCCGGTCGGGTGCGAATCGATTAGCGTGTTTTTCCCCGCGAATGGTGGATTGCCCACCACCCCCTCCATCAACGCAACGCCGGTTACCTCCCCACCTTGGAGTGGGTCCGGCCGTTCCTCGAAGAACACCTCGGGAAACTCGATCCACCAATGGAACGGCGGAAGCTTCTCACGCACCTCGGCCGAGAGCCCCTCCAGCTCCTCGCGCGCTGCCGTCGCGGCCGCGAGGTCAGCCTCCCGCTCTTTCTCCGTGCGCGTCTCATCCTGGGCGCGCTTCTCCCGCCCCAGCCACGTCTCCACCAGCGCGAGCCTTCGCTTCCGCTCCTTGTCGCGCCCCGCGTCCTTCGTCTCGGCGAAGAACGCCCCCACGCACGCATCCGCCACGATCCGGACCCGCTCGATGGCCTGCTGCGAGAACTCGAACAGCCGCCGCTTCTCGCCCTGCGACACCGGATCCTCGTGGTCGGCCAGCGCCAGAATCTGCTGCCGCAGCTCCACCGCCTGGTCGAGCGCATCCCGCAGCAGCACCCGGACCGTCTCCGTCTGCCCCGACGGCGCCCAGTGGAACGCCTCGATCTGCTTGAAATCGAGGCCCACGAGGCTGTCCCCGTGCCGTAACGCATGATCCACGAACGTGAACGGCAGCGTCCGGCTCAACGTCACCAGCCACAGCGACAGCTTCGCCAGCTCGACCGCCGCCGCGTTCTTGTCCACGCCATACAGGCACTGCTGCGCCACCAGCCGCCGCGCGTGGAGGTGCGCATCGCCGTGCTGCTCGATGACCCGCGCGAGCTCGCCCTGCCGCGTCCAGGCGGCGACGATCTCCCCGGCCAGCTCGCGGCACGCGGCGACCAGGAACGCGCCGGATCCCATGGCCGGGTCGCAGATCTTGAGCTGCAGGATCTGCTCCGGCGTGCGCGCCTCGCCCAGGCACGCGAGCAGCGGCTCCAGCGTGCGCCGCACGACCTTCTCGGTGAGCGATCGCGGCGTGTAGTGGCTGCCCGTGCGGCGGCGCTCCTCGCCGGGCTGCAGCGCCAGCCGGCCGGCGCCCGCGCGGTGGCGGTTCCCCTCGCCGCGGCGGCCTGCGGCATACCCCGCGAGCGCCTCCGCGAGCGCGCCGTCGTCCTTGCCGGCCTCCTTCACCGCCTTCTCGATCGCCTGGACCGGCCCCGGATTCAGGCCGCACGTCTCCTTGAGGAAGCGCGCCCTGTCGGTCGGGCTCATCGCGCGGAGCGCCCGGGTCTCGACCCACACGCCGAACTTGCCGAGCCGCACCGCGGGGCTCTCGAGCCGGAGCACGTGGTAGCCCATCAGCGACTCGTAGACGCTGCCGATCTGCTCGACGTCGAGCGTGCGGTAGCTGAGCCGCTGCCCGCCGAAGACGATGAGGCGGTGCAGCACCTTGTAGACCGTGCCGTCGTCGATGCTCGGCGGCCGCGCCTGCGCCCGCGCCCCCGGGTCGGTGACCGCGGCCGTCCACCCCGGCAAACCGCCCTCGAGGAACGGGTACGTGTTCGGGTCGAACAGGCGGCCTCGCCGCGGCGGGAGCTCGATCGTGCCGTGCTTCACGCCGAAGAAGACGGCCCGGAAGAGCGCGAGGAGCTGCCCGTACGCGCCGAAGCGGTGATGCATGCTCTCGGGGTGGGCGCCGGCGTCGTGGCTGAGCCGCGCGTACAGGCCGCCGAGGCTCAGGTGCTCTGCATACGTGCGGTGCTCCACCGGCAGGAGCGCCTGGTCCTCCGCGTAGAGCAGGAAGACGAGCCGCAGCACGACCGAGAGCACGCCCTGGTAGAAGTGGTCGCCCCCCGCCTCGATCGCCTGCCTCAGCCAGTCGAGATCGTCGCGCCCGCAGTCGCGTGCGGCCGCGGCCTCGAAGCCGGCGACGAGCGTCTCGACCGCCTCGAAGACCTGCTTCGCCAGCTCCTCGGTGACGTCGGCCTGTCGGCGCCGGCTCTCGGCGAGCAGCCCCTCGAGCGTGTGCTCGGGCGAGGCGCTGTACGCCCGCCGCGCGTGGAGCAGCAGGTCGAGCGCCGTGAGGAGCGGGCGGCCCTCCGAGCCGCGCAGGTGCTCGACCCGGAACGTGAGGTGCGCCGCCGACTCGCCGGCCGGCGCGTAGACGAGGCGCAGGTGCGCGCCGTTGAAGAGGAAACCGACGGGGACGCCAGCGTGCCGCAGGAGGCGCTCGAGCTTCGCCGTCGGCGGGTAGCGCCACGGCCCGGTCTCGCTCTCCGCCTCGTCGAGGTCGAGGCTGGCGCCGGTCTCCGTGAGGTCCCACAGGAGCGCGAACCACGGCTTCTTCGCGTCGGAGGCACCCGCCTGTGAGGCGGGCTCCGAGGAGCCCCGCGACCCGCCGTCGCTCGCCGCCCCGTCCTGCGAGGCGCTCGGCGCCTCGTCGAACGCGGCGAACGGATCGTCGGCGGCGAACGGGCCGCGGCCGAGGGCAAAGCTCGGCCGGATCTCCTGCCCGCCCTCGGCGGCATAGAACGAGAGCTCGGCCGGCAGCTCGGCGCGCGGCGCCAGCATCCCGGGCGACGCGTAGCCGAGGAAGTCGCGGAAGAACGCCTCGAGGCTCCGGATGCGCGGCGGATCGCCCGTGATCTGCGCCTCGAAGGCCGCCGAGAGCTCCGGCCGCTCCTCGGGGGCGATCTGCGCGTCGGCGAGCGCGGGCACGCTGAAGACGAGGCCCTCGATGGGCTGCGCGAGGCCGAGCCACTTCTTGTGAAAGAGAACGTCGCGATCGTTCATGTCATCGACTCCGGCCATGCGACGACGAGCCCCACCGGCGTGAGGCGCGACATGCGAACGTCGTAGAGCGCCTCGATCGCGGCCGGCTCGGACTCCATCTCGCCCGCGGCCGCCGCGCGCCGCCGCTCGAGGTGCCGCAGATCGAGGTCCACCTGGCGCTTCTGCTCCTTGTCCTGCACGTTGAAGAGGTCCGGCTGGCGCAGGCGCGCCTCCGCCTTGTCGATCGCCTGGCGCTGCCGCGCGAGCAGGCCGCGCAGGTCGTCGGCCTCGCGCCGCGCGCGCTCGGCGAGGCCCTGGCGCGCCTCGACCGCCAGCGCGTCGGCCTCGGCCTCCAGGTGCGGCCAGAGGGCCCGGAAGAGCGCGTCGGCGTGCTGCTGGATGCGCTTGCCGATCGTCGCGTTGGGCGCGCGGCCCGAGCCCGCGAGGAGCCGCTCGGTCGAGGTGATCGCGTTCACCGACGTGGCGCGGTCCTTGTACGGCTTGATTTCGCTCGCCTCGCCGGACCACGCGGCCGCGACCGGGACGAGCTGGTCGTGGAGCCTCGCCGCCCCGATGCCGAAGAGCGTGAGGCGGGCGAAGCCGACGACGCGCACGACGCTCTCGCCCGGCGCGACGACGGCGCTCACCCGGGTGAGGTCGTGCGCGCCGAAGCCCTGCGCGAGGAAGCGATCGAGGATGCGCTTGACGAGCGGGTGCGCGAGGTGGAGCTGCTCGGCCCCCTCGGAGAGGCTCGCCAGCGGGTGGAAGGTCACCGGCCGCGGCGGCTTCTGGCGCCACTCCCAGAAGTCCTCGGTGCGCGCGCGGGGCGGCCTCAGCGTGTCGAGCGTCGCCTCCCAGGAGCGGTCGAGCGCCGGCAGCTCGTACGTCGGGCGGCCGTCGCTCGTCTTGCCCGCGTCCTTCAGCGACGACGCGCCCGCGAGCCGCAGCCCGATCTCGACGACGCCCCGCAGCGACTCGGGCTCGACCTCGAGCGTGCGCCGGGAGCTCTCCAGGCGCCGGCCGGCGCGCTCGACCTCGGCGCGCACGGCCTCCAGATCGGTGCGCCGCGCCTCGAGCTCCGCGTCGACCGTGGCGGTCTTCGTGTCGGAGCCGACCTTCTCCACGGTGGCGCGCGCCTTGTGCGTGATGCCGTTCGCGAGCGTCGCCTCGATCTGGCCGAGCAGCACCGCCCCGAGGGAGCCGAGCTCGCGCTGCACCGTGGCGATCTTGCGCACGACGGTCTCGAGCACCTGATCCTCGGTGCGCTGCGGGTAGACGAAGTAGTGGCAGCGGACCTCCGGGGCCGGCTGGAGCGTGCGGTCGATGCGGCCGTTGCGCTGCTCCATGCGGCCCGGGTTCCAGGGGATGTCGATGTGGAAGAGGTCGGCGCAGTGCGCCTGCAGGTTGACGCCCTCGCGCGCGGCGTCGGTCGCGACGAGGATGCGCACGGGGTGCTCCTCGGGCGCGCTGTTGAACGCCCGCTGCACCTCGTCGCGGGCGTCGTCGCCCATGCCGCCGTGGAACTGCATGATCCGCTGGTCGCCCTCGTCGGTGTGCGCGACCGCCGCGGTGAGGAGCTCGACGAGGTAGCGCTTCGTGTCGGCGTACTCGGTGAAGAGGATGACCCGGCGCGGCGTCCAGGCGCGGCTCGCGCGCGCGTCCGCGCCGAGGCCGATGGCCGGGCACAGGTGCTCCCGCATCCAGCCGAGCAGCGCCAGCGACTTGGCGTCGGGCTCCCCGCGGGCCTTCTCGGCGAGCGCACGCATCTCGGCGAGGAGCGCGCGGGCCTCGTCGGTCGGGCTAGGGAGCGCCGCGCTGGCGCGACGGACGGCCGCGTCGTTCTCCTCGGCGAGCGCCTCGTCGGAGAGGCCGTGCGTCTCCGGGTCGGCCTCGACATCGGTCGTGGCCAAGCTCTTGGCCGCCCGCGCCTTGAGGGAGAGCTTCTGCTGCTGCGGCGCGGCGACCGGGCCGCCCTTCCTCGCGAGGCCCTGCGCATGGACCTCGAGCGTGCGCGCGAACGCCTCGGGGCTCGAGAGGAGCCGCTGCTGCATGTGGATGAACGGAAGCCGCCCCTGCCCGGACTCCGGCGCGCAGAGCTCCATGTAGCGCTGGAGCTTCTCGCTGAGCGAGAGCTCGATCGGCTGCCCTTGGCCGATGTCGCTCGCCACCGTCTTGCTCTCCGCTCCGGTCTCGGCGTCGTAGCTCGTCCGCTCTAGGCGCCAGGTCCCACCGCGGTTCGAGAGGGCGAGCTGCACGAGGAGGCGGCTGGGGAAACGCTCGACGCCGAGCTGGCGGAGATCCCGCTTGAGCCGGCGCACCATGACCGGATCGAGATCCTTTTTGCCCTCGACAGGGACGCCGCGCGTGAAGCGCACCGGGTCGAGGATCTCGAGCAGCGCGCTGAAGCTGTTCGAGTGCCCGTTGTGCGGCGTGGCGCTGAGGAACATGCGGTTGTCGAAGCGGGGCGCGAGATCGCGGATCGTTCGGGTGATGTCCGTGTCGGTCGCGTACTTGCTGGCTGAGGCCGGCGCGGCGACGTGGGCCTCGTCGAGGATGAGCAGGCCCTTGCGCGCCCGCTCGCCGAGGTGATGAAGGAGCGGATCGCGGTACTCGGGCCGGCGCAGGAGCGCGTGCGAGACGATGAAGCGGTTGTGGGTGCTCCAGGGGTTGATACCGAACCCGTGCTCCTGCCGCCGGTAGGCGACGAACTGCCGGGTCATGACCTCGAAGCGCAGGCCGAAGCGGCGCTGCATCTCGCCCTGCCACTGGAGGCAGACCGAGGCGGGGCACACGACGAGGACGAAGCTCGCCTGCTGGCGCAGGAGCAGCTCCTGGAGCACGAGGCCCGCCTCGATGGTCTTTCCGAGGCCGACGTCGTCGGCGATGAACAGGTTGGCCCGCGGCAGCTCTAGCGCCTTCATGAGCGGCGTGAGCTGGTGGGCCATCAGCTTGATGCCTGCCCGGAAGGGGGACTGGAACCGGGTGGCGTCCGCGGCGCTCACCGCGCTCCACTTGAGGGCGTGCAGGTAGGCGCCGAAGTGCGCGGGGGGATCGAGCCGCGAGGCGTCGCCCAGGCCGTGGGTCTCCGGCTCGACGACGCGCGCGCCGAGCTCGAGGTTCCAGAGCACGTCGAGCTGGCGTCCGGGATCGTCGTCGTCCAGGCAGACGAGGCGGACGAGCGGTGACTCGTCCCCCGCGCCCAGGACAACGTCGTCGACGAGCCACTGGCGGTGCCGGGCGTGCACGATCTGGCCCTTGGCCGGTAGGCTGTCCGCGCTGGCGACGGGCGGCCGCACCGTCGCCGCACGCGGGTCGAACCCGGCGGCCTCGAGCACGAGCGCCTGGAGGTCGCCGCGCGCCCGGGCGGACGGGTCGAGGCCGTGCCGGCGGCAGACGGCGCGGAGCTCGTCGCGCCCGAGCTCACGGAGAAGGGTAGGGAGCCGCCTGCCCAGGTGCTCGGAGAGCCTGGAGGCGAGGCGGTCCTTGTTGCCGGCGATGTCGCGCACCTCGCAGCCGAGCAAGCGGCAGAGGTCGAGGAGCCGTCCTGCGGAGATGACGGCGAGGACCGAGGGGACGGTGGGCGTCGATGGATCCGCGGGGGGGCCGAAGGACTGAAGGGTAGCGGTGGTGTCGGGCGCTTTGAGCGATCGTCTCGCGGGCATTCCTGCCTCCGGCGGTGCCCGAGCGCGGGCAACGGCCTCAAGGGGCCGGAGCATATCAGGGGATCGCGCGAGGTGTCGGGTCACGAGACGGGTGCTCGATCTACCCACCCTGGTGGCCGCGTGGGTCCGGGCCCGGCGCGACGAGCTCGGGCCTGACGAGGCCATAGGTCCGCTGCTGCAAGCCTCGCGAATCCGGAGCCGGCGGCTGCTTGTGCGGCGGCCAAGTCCGGGCGCACATGGCTACCTAGCGGACGAGCTCAACGATCGTCACCCGGGCGACGTGGGCGACAATCTCCGTGTTCGCCTGAGTTGAGAGGCGCCGCCCCCTTCAAGGCTGTCGCGAGCGTCTTGCGGTCTCAATGTGCTCTTGATTCGCGATGCCCCCTGCTGCGCCACCGTAGAAGGCCGCTTGTTGCTCCAGCCTGCGCGCTTCGCGCTCGTCGCCCAGGGCACGGCGGCACCTCGCCAGGCCGTGCAGGGACGGAGAGTGGCGGGGGTTCATCTTCAATGCTCGCTGAAAAGAAGCCTCGGCGTCAGATGGACGGTTGAGCTTGATGAGGCACTCGCCATGTACATAGTGGGATATGGCTGTCCGGCCACCATGCTCAAGCGCGGCCTCGGCCTCGGCGAGCGCTTCGCGAGGCGCTGCGTCGACCAGCAGCAGGGCCAGGTGCTCCCGCGTCTCGTAATCGTCTGGTCTCTCGCCCAGGATAGCGTAGAGGTGCGCGATGGCCTCGTCGGTCCTGCCGTGGCCAACAAGATGGTCGGCCAGATAGCCACGAGCGAACACAGAAGAGGGCGAATGAGCGACCGCCTCGCGAAGGAGCGCCTCGCGCGCAACCTCGGTGAGGTGCTCCCATGGAGCAAGTGCCCGAAGAACCAGGGACTCCGCCGCGAGCTCATCGTTGCTCTCGTGCAAGCTCCTGAAGGCTGCCTCCGGCGCGGCAGAGCGCTCCGCCGGCGCCTTGGTGAGCTCGGTGAAGAGTGCGGCGCCCTGCTCTAAGATCCGTACCGGTAGCCATGCTACCTTGGACGTTCCCAGGAACTCGTGCTGCTCCAGGTCGCGTCGTACCTGCTGTGCCATCTCCGACATCTCCGCGGCCATCTCGCGCATCGCCTGTTCGGGTTGCGTGCTCATGAGCGCATGGATGCGCGCTGCGCGCTGTTGTTCCTGCATGACCAAGCTGAGGATGCTCTCGAACGCGTGCGTCTGGAAGATGCGCTGTAGTGCGTCGGCCTGCGGCGAACGCATGCCTCGAACGACGACCACCGCAAGCTCGTCGCGTGTGTATGCTCGCAGCTCTGAGCGCAGCCGCTGGAGATGCGCGAAGTGCTCGCCGAGGATGACGCCCAGCGATCGATCGGCCTGTGTATGAGCGCGCACGCGGGCGACCGCACAGGCAATGCGCAGCTCGAGCTCGATCTCGGCGGCTGATAGCCGGCCGCCGGTGCGGCTCGCCACGTCGTACGTGGCGAACGCGCTGGCGAGCTGCACGAGGGTTTCGCCCTGGGGCAGCTCGCCCGTGCCCTTCCGAATGGCCTGCAAGGTGCGCTTGTCCAGGCGAGTGTCTCGGCGGAGGCGTTCCTGGGATGGGACGCCTCTGCGCGCCCGGCGGACCAGATCGTCGTAAACGCCTTGGAGACCAGGTTGCTGGTACCACGCCGGGATCGCCTCGAGAACGGGATGTAGGTCTCGGTATAGGACGAGGTACGCGGCGCACCGTACGAGGACGTCCGCGAGCAGCCCGGTGGATTGCAGGAGCGACGAGAAGAAGAAGGAGTCGGCCGGGAGCGCGCTGGGATTCAACAGCCGTGCGAGCTCGTCCCATCGATCGAGCACATCTTCCAATGCGGCGGCCACCAGCTCATTGTGGATGGGTATCTCGTCGGCTGTGAGACCTCGCGCGGCGAGGTAGTCAGGGGTGAAGAGGGCTTCAAGCAGCACGCGGACAAGGGCGGCCCGCTTTTCGGAGCGAACCTGCGGCTCGTCTCCGAGGACGCGCTTGGCGGTGGTCGTGGACATGCCGCCAGGCCGATCCTGGATGCGCTCGCGCAGCCGGAAGGCCGAGGCCAGCAGGGCTAGGAGGCCCCCGCGCATCGGCAAGGGCCCGGGGATGACAGGGGGGCTCATCACTTTGGCCTTGGGCATAGGTCGCGACGTCGAGGATCAGGGAGGCGCCCCAGCAAGGAGCACCGGGGCGCCTCCAAAGCCGTCATTTCTTCGTGGGCTGCGACGCCTCGGGCTGCGGCGCAGGTGGGGGCGGCGGGTTGGGGTGGCCTTGGGCGATCCGGTTGTCCCGGTCGGCCCGGTACGCGTCGCTGGTGGGGTTCTTGGTGACGGACCGCTGATCGTTGGGGGTGGGCTTACTCTTGGACATGGGCGCTCCTTTCGGTTCTCCGGGATGGCGGCCGTCCGTGAGGGCCGGCCGCAGAAGAAACATGCTTCCGCCCGCGGCACGGTGGCAGGGTGAAAACCGGGCTCATGAGGCGCGAGCGAGTCGGGGGCCGCTCGCCCGCCGGGGTATAGGGCTCGTGCATGGCCGTGCCGGTTCGCAGCCGAGGAAGGAGGGGGTCTCCAGGTCGCCGATGTAGGTTCGGTTCGCCATCGTACCACGCGGCACGCACCTCCTCTATGGCTCCACCCGGCGCCAAGAAGCCCGAAGCCGTCCCGACGCCCCCCGGAGGAGCGCATGCTCGGCGACGACCACGAGGCACGTGCGACGACACGGCGTCGGTGGCGAGCACGCTGTCACGGATGACAGCCGGCGCAGCAAGACGGTAGCCTCGTCGTGCATGCTGAAGGCGCTCCTGCACGGGAAGCTCGGCCGGGTGGCGGTCGGCGTCGACGAGGAAAGCGACGGAGACACGCTGGAGGAGGGAAGCACCCAGGAGACGGCCGCGGACGGGCTGACGGAGCTCGAGGACCCGCTCACGTCGATGGTGTTCGAGCGGCTGGAGTACCTGCCGGCCGAGCTCGCGTGGGCCATCCTGCGTGGCGCGAGCAAGCCCCTGGGCGATGGTCCGCCGATGCCCGCGATCCCTCCCGTGGGGGTGCCCTCGTGGTCGTTCTGGCCCAGCCTCCGGCCAGGCGATGGAGGGCGGAACAAGGTGCGGGTCGAGCCCGATGTGCTCGTCTCGTGGGGCGACACGCTGCTCCTGGTCGAGGCCAAGCATCGAGGATTCCAGGATCCGGCACAGTGGGTGGAGCAGATTCGCGCGGTGCGGGCGACTCCCGCGCACTCAAGCAAGCAGCTATGGCTCATCGCGGTGGGAGGGCTCGTGATGCAGGAAGGGCATGCCTACCTTGCTCGTGTCCGGCGCGAGGTCGCGAGCGATGTCGCCGGGGTGCTCACGATCCGATGGGAGGATCTGCGCGAGGCGCTCTATCCGATCGAGGCCTCGACGCGCGTATCACCGCAATCGGCGATCCTGCGCGACATGGCAGCGGCGCTCGAAGCGTGGGGGTACCGTAGGAAGACCTGGTTCTCGTCGTTGCCAACGGTCACAGAGCGACTCGGGAGCGAAGGCTCGGTGTGCATGATCCAGCGGTGGAGGATCCGGTGAGCGAGAAGAACGTCGATCTGACTGGGGCGCTCGCCGATGTGCGTCGCGCGTACAGGCTCCTGCACGCCTACCATCGGCGGCTGTGCGATCTGCTGCAACTGACAGACGAATTTCTAGCCGAGCGGGGCTTCGAATTCGAACGATGGGCTCCCATCAACGTCGCGAGGCTCCCCCGGTCGACGAAGCCGTTCTTCCGGCCTGAACACTGGGCATGGGACCTGACGCCGGCCTACCAGGTCGAGTGCGTCTGGCAGGCATCTGGCAACGGAGCTCATTGCAAGGTCCACATCCATGCCATCGCGGATACCGGATACGATGACTCCTGCGACGGCGAACCTGACCCTGCCAGCCTCAAGCCCGCCGAGATGGCGGCCTCCGAGCTCCGGATCGGCTTGCACCGCACACGAGCCAAGAAGCCCGATTGGAGCTCCGCCTGGAGCCAGCTCTCGCGCTCTGCCAACAGGAAGAATGGGGCCGAGCACAAGGTCAGGGTCGGCGGAGATGAATACGCGTATCGTTACTTCGATCCGAATCTCGCCGCGCTCGGGGACGAGGGGGCCATCAAGGAGAAGCTGCTCCTTCCGCTCGACAGGTGGCGGCTGGGGGCGTGATCCATCTCGGCAAGCGCAGCGTCTCGGATAGGTCCGGGATCTTGCGTGACCTTTCCACGGTCCGCTACCATCGCCGCGCATCGTCATGCTGACCGACGAACAGCTCACCACCGTCTGGAAGGGCTTCACCCCACCTGCCGGGTGGGCGAAGTGGCGAAGAGACTACCTCGACTTCCTCTCCTGGCTGCGCAACGCCTCCGGGTCCGAGCTGCGGACCGATGCTGCGCAGAGGAAGCTCTGGAATGTCGGTGATCATCGCGTCCCGCGTCCGATCGGTGTCAGGCGAGCGTGGTCCGCGAACGCCTCGGCAGCGCCGGCGCATTCGCTCTCGAAAGGGAGCTTGGGGTAGGCCTCGACCTCATCGAGCGGCTGCCCTTCAGGAACAGACCGCGACATGTCCAGCGCGTAGATCCATGTCTCGATGTTGCGCTTCGGCACCAGCCGAACTGCGCGCGATCACTCACCGTCCCACCCGCGCGCGACCGTCTCGGCAGCCGTCAATCCTTCGGCGCCGGCGAACGGCGCGACGCGCGTGGGCCCTCGACCGCGGAAGAACCTCGTCCCGTGCGACGGAGCGAGCTGGTTGAGCAGCTCCGGGTGGTGGCTGATGAACCATACTTGCGGCCCGCTCGCCGACAACGAGAGCTCGAGCACCTCGCTCAGCCAGGGCTGGACTTCCCGAAGCGCGACGTAGTTGTCGGGCTCATCGAAGATGACGAGCCTGCCCGGCTGCAGGACGGCGTGCCTCAGGAAGTACAGGCTGCAGAGCTGCCGCTGCCCCTCGGAGAGCTCGGAGAAGTCCACCACGTACGGGCTGCTGTCCTCCAGAAGGAAGGTGGCCTCGAGCTTCGGCGCCGTTCGACTGACCTGCAGCGCCTGGAAGCCATCCAGCACCTGCTGGAGAGTCTGGGTGGCGCGCATCGCCCCGCTGAAATCCTGCGCTATCCATCGAGGAAGCCAGGAAGCGAAGTTGGACAGGTCCGGGGTGAGCTCGTCCGCCTCTTCGTCCGTGCGTGAGGACATCGCGCGCGGATCCGGGCGAAGAAACCACAGATCGTCACGCAGCCATCGCTTGAACGCCGTGAGGCGCTTGTTGTCCTTTCCGGCCGCGATGGCGCCCAGCCCGGAGCGGGCCCAGTCACCGCTGACGCGGGGGCCGCGGGCGCCGTCGTCATCGAAGAGCTGCAGTTCCCCCATGGCGAAATCCATGAGCAGCCGGTCCCCCAGCTGGAGGGTCTCACGCTTCACGCGGCTCTTGTTCGGTTCGTGTGGACTGTGCTCGATCGTCAGCTTGTAGGTATAAGCCTGCTGCTCGATCTGCACGTCGAGCTCGATGCTCAGGTCGAACCTCTTCTCCCACCGCGCGCGAGAGACACCGGGAAACCAGCGCCGGAGCTCACCCTGCTCCGCGACCAGCGCGCGGATGCCCCACAAGGCATCGATCACCGAGGACTTGCCGGACCCGTTCTCGCCGAGCAGAAGGGCGAGCTTCCCCGGCTTCCATTCGAAATTGACGAGCGTGCGGAAGTTGTCGATGTAGATGCGGGTGATCACGACGTCTCCAGGTACACCGCCGCCATGTCGGGCGTGTACGGCAGGTTGTACTTCTCGTTGAGGCACACCCGGTCCTCGTGGATGCCGCCGGGCACCGCGAGCACCACCAGGCCGTGCTTGCCGCCGCGGGCGCGCTCGTAGAAGCCGGCGAGCCAGGCCAGGAGGAGCCGCCCCGCGAGCCGTCGGGGGTGGCCTGGCTTGTTCATAGGATCATCTCGGCTCTTGCATCATTGATGCTCATCGCTACGGCTCCAGCACCCCGGCCACCCGAGCCTCGTGTCCAGCCCTCTCGGCCTCATCCGCGAACGGCGCGAAGCTCGCCGGGCATGACGCCCGCAGCACGTGGACGTCGGCCCCTCGGGCCACCTCGGCGAAGTCTTCCGGCGTCGGATCGCGGCCCAGCGCGCGCCGGAGCACGCATTTCGGGTGCCCCGAAGCGCGGTCGCGCTCGTCGCCCCACGTCTCCTCCGGATGCCTCGGGATGGCCGCCGGGTCGCCGTCTTTCCCCGCGACTGCTTGCACCGCCGCCGCGTCGCCGAGCGCCCACGCCTCGATCATCCGGAGCGGCGTCGCCTTCACCCGCAGCACGTGGTCGGCGCCGTCCACGGCCGCGAAGCCAGCCTCGATTTCCTCGTGCAGCGCCTTGACCCGGCGGGCGCGCTCGGTCGCGTTCCGCTTCTCGCCGGATGCCTTGTCGACGTCGTGCGCAAACACCAGGACGCGGCAGTCCTCGACGAGCGTGCTCGCGAGGCGGAGGGCCTTGGCCGCTCGATCGGCGTGTCCCTTGAGCTTCTGCTTCGCGTCGAACCGGCCGAGCAGCGTGATCTTCTGCCCTTCGAACGCCACGTCGTCGCCCAGCAACCTCCGAAGGATGGGCTGGAAGTAGCCTTCGCGCGGCTTCCCGGGCGAGCGCCACTGTGGGGCCCCGGCGAGCTCGCCCAGCTCCGAAGGTCCCTCGGCTGCGATGAACACGGTGTACGCAGCCTTCTTGCGCCCGCTCATCGCCCCTTTTTCCCCGGCACGAGCCGCTCCTCGCCCGCGTTGTACCAGAGCTCCCCGAGCTCGAAGTGCTCCCGTAGCTCCTGAAAACTCTTCGTCTCGTTCATAGGGGTCACCTGCACGCCGCCGCCCTTGCCGCGGGTGACCAGGAGCACGGACTCGGGAGACGAGACGTAGTTGAGGGTGATGGGGCTGTGGGTCGTGACGATCACCTGGGTCGTCCCGGTCCTGGTGAGCTCTTCCAGCATGGCCACCAGGCCGCCGAGGAGGCGCGGGTGCAGGCCGTTCTCGATCTCGTCGAGGAGCAGCACGCTCGGCGGCTCGCGCATCTCGTGCATGGCGGCCACGGCGATGAGGCGGAGGAGGCCGTCGCTCACCTGGCGGGCGTTGAAGGTCGCCTGTTCGCCGTTCCACTTCTCGGTGATCTCGAGGTGAGTCCAGCCGTAGCTCTTGCGCCGGACATGGATATCGACGAGGCGCGGGTAGTGGGCGCGGACGCGCTCGATGAGCCGCGCGAAGTCCTTCGGTCGGGCCTTGATGCGCCCGAGAAACGAGGCGAAATTTTCGCCGTGGAGGCCGAGCTCGTCGAATTTCTCGCCCTTGCCGCGGGACGACGCCCGGAGGGCGACCGGATCGAGGAAGTAATAGGCCCGGATGCGCCGCGCCCACTGCGCCAGCGCGACCAGGGTAGGGAAGCGAGCGCGATCGGCCTTGAGGTCGATCGTGGAGAGCCAGGAGGAGGGGAGCGACAGCGTCGTCTTCTCCTCGCCGGCGTCGGCGAGCTCCGGGAATTGCGCGACGTTTCTACCGCTCCGGAGGAGAATGGACCGCCAGGCATCCTCTTCGGCTCTCTTGATCCACTCGAAGGCGACACCGGGGGCGCGCCGTGAGCCCAGGGTCAGGTGCCACTGTACTCGGGCGGCATTCGGCAGATCGATCTCTGCCCGCATCGAGATGTGTGAGCGCGCGGCGCGCAGGTGCGCGAGGTCGGCGTACTCCCAGTTGTGGGCATCAAGCATCTCCTTGATGGTGCCCGCAGACAACCAGCCGAGCGTGTCGATCGCCTGGAGGATCGTCGACTTGCCCGATCCGTTCGGGCCGACAAGGACCGTGAACGGCTGGAGCGGGATCCCCGGCGCGGTGCGCCCTGGGTCGTCCAGAAAGGCTTTGAAGGATTCGATCCAGAGGGTGCGGATCATCGCTGGTCATCCGGGATCATCGTCGCCCGGGGGCGCGAGGGTCAAGGGCGCGGGGCGGCTCCGGCGGGCGCAGCTCCAGTCGCCGAGCTCGGCGTCGAGGTCGAGAGCGGAAGAAGCCGACGGATGTGCGCTGCGCCGTCGAGAGGATACGTGCCGCAAACGGCGGAGGAGGCCGTGCCCCGGCGCAGGCGCCGGATCGCGGGCCTGAAGGGGTCCCGAACCCGGGCAGGCACAGGGCGCAGTGGACTGCGCCCGGAGGGGGTCCGGGACCCGGGCAAGCGCAGTGGACTGCGCCCTGGAGGGGTCCGGGACCCGGACAAGCGCAATGGATTGCGGTCCGGAGGGTCCCGGACCCCCCTTCTGGCACAAAATCCCGCGCTTCCGGGGGGTGAATGGCACAAAATTGCGCAAAACTGAGCGTTCTTTGGCACAAATTCACACCCGAAAACGCTCCACGGAGCGTTTCATGGGGGTCCGGCACCCGGTGTGTCGCAATGCATTGCGGTTGTGCCGGTGCCGGACCCCCCTCACTTGGCACAGATCACGGCCGGCTGGCACATCCCTCCCACACATGCCGGACGGGTGATCCGCTCTCGCGGGGAACGCCGCCGTGCACGCCACGTCGCGCAGCTCCGGCCGCGCCGCTGTCAGCCCGTCGTGTCCGGCGCCTGCTCACCGCGCGGCGCCATGCCGTGCCGCGCTCGCTCGCGAGCACCGCCCCCTCGCCGCCGCTTCGCCTCAGTCGAGCCCGATCACCACCTTGCCGAAGTGCTTCCCCGCGGCGAGCTTCGCGAGCGCCTCGTTCGCCCGCTCGATCGGAAAGACCTCATCGACCACCGGCCGGATCCCGTGCAGCTCCAGCGCCGCCCCGAGCTCCACGGTCGCCTGCCGCGACCCCACCACGGTCCCCTCGACGCGGATCGCCCGGAACAGGATCGGCATCGGATCGATCTGGCTCCCAACTCCGCTGAGCAGCCCGATCAAGCTCACCACGCCCCCCGTCTTCACCGCCTGTATCGACCTCGGCAGCGTCCCCGCGCCGCCCACCTCGATCACCCGATCCACCCCTTCGCCCCCTGTCAGCCGCAGCACCTCCTCGTGCCACTCCGGCTGCTTCCGGTAGTCGATCGCCTCGGTCACCCCGAGCGCGCGCAGCCGCTCGATCTTCGCCGCGCTGGACGACGTGGCGATCACGCGCAGCCCCGCCGCGCGCGCGAGCTGCGCGGCGAACAGCGACACCCCGCCGGTCCCCTGGACGAGCACCGTCGCCCCCGGCGCCGGCCGCGGCCCCGACTCGAACAGCGCGTTCCACGCCGTCACCCCGGCGCACGTCAGCGTCGCCGCCTCGTTGAACCCGAGGTGGGCCGGCGCGCGGACGATCGCGTCCTCCCCGAACACCACGAGCTCCGCGAGCACCCCATCGTTCCCGCCCGCACCGAGCGTCGCAGCGCTGTACTCCCTCCGGAACGGCCCCGAGGCCCACGCCGGGAAGAACGTCGAGATCACGCGATCTCCCTCCTTCCAGCGCCGCACGCCCGCTCCGACCGCGACCACCTCGCCCGCCGCGTCGCTCAGCGGGACAAGCTCGTCCTTGCGCTCCCCGCCGTACCGGCCGCGCACGACCATGAGGTCACGGTAGTTGAGCGACGCCGCGCGGACACGCACGAGCACCTGCCCCGGACCGGGCTTGGGTGCGGGGCGCTCGGCGAGCGTCCATGCGTCCGACTCCGAGGCGTTCTTCCGAATGATGACAGTCTTCATGGCGTGTCCTCCAATCTTCCCTGGACACCCCATCCGTAGATCCGTTCCTCCGCGTGCAGTAGTCCGCGCGAGGGAACGTCACCTGTGCTATTTCAGCACAGATCATGATCTCGCTCGCCGCGATAGAGCTGCTCGTCGCCACCGTCGAGTCCGGTAGCTTCTCTGGCGCCGCGCGCCGGCTCGGCGTCACGCCGTCCGCGGTGAGCCGGCGCGTGATGCGCCTCGAGCAGGAGCTCGGCGTGGCGCTCCTGGCGCGCACGACGCGGTCGCTCCGCCTCACGGACGACGGGCAGGCCTTCTACGCGCGCTGCGTCCGCATCGTCGAGGAGCTGGGGGAGGCGACCGAGGCGATCGCCCGTGCGAGCAAGAAGCCGGTGGGGCTGCTGCGCGTCGACGCGCCGGTGGCGCTCGGACGGGACGTGATCGCGCCGGGCCTGCCGCGCTTCGCGGCGCGTTACCCCGACGTGCGGGTCAACCTGACGCTGCGCGATCAGCACGTCGACCCCGTGGCCGAGGGGCTCGACCTGCTCGTGCGCATCGGCCCGCTCGGCGACTCGAGCCTCGTCGCGCGGCGGCTCGGCGCGAGCCGCATCGTCCACTGCGCGGCGCCGTCGTACCTCGCGCGGCGCGGCGCGCCCGCGACGCCGGCCGATCTCGCGGGCCACGACTGCGTCGGGTACCTGCGCGACGGGCGGCCCACGGCGTTCCGCTTCCTGACAGGAGACGGCGACGCCGTGCTCGAGGTGCCCATCGCCGGGCCGTTCCACGCGAACGACGTGGATGTCCTGAGGCGCCTCGCGATCGCCGGGAGCGGGATCATCGCGATGTTCGATTTCCTCGCGAAGGACGCGCTGGCCGAGGGGACGCTCGTGACCGTGCTCGACGAGTTCCCGACGACGACCTGGCCGATTCACGCGCTGTACCCGAAGAACCGGCACCTCTTGCCGAAGGTGCGCGTGTTCGTCGATTTTCTCGCGGAGATCTTCGCTCCACCCTCGCCCCAGCGCCGGGGAGAGCGCCGGCGGAGCGGGCGACGTTGAGCGCGCTCCGTCGCGTGAGCCGTCAGACCTGTCAGAACTGGTAGAGCCCGCCCGCCTCGACGCCAAAGCCCGTGCGGTCGGCGTCATGCTGCGCTGCGGCCGCCGGATCGAGCTTGTGGCGCGTGAGCAACAGGGAAGGCTCGAGCACGATCGAGAGCCCCTTCATGGGCGCGAAGGCATACCCCGCGCGGAGGGTCAGGTTGCGCTCGATGCCGGGACCATTGGCGCCCACGCGCGCGGGAGCGGTGGCCGGCGTGCCGCCCGCCGCAGGGGTTCCGGGCGTGTAGCCGAGCTGCATCTCGTCGGTGCTGAGCACCATCGCGGTCCCGGCGACGAGGTGCAAAGAGTGCTTGTCGAACGTGACCTTCCCCGACACCCAGCCGCCCACCTCGGCGACGTCGTCCGTGCGATAGCCCTGCCCGAGCGTCAGGAGGCCCAGGTTGGCGAGGTTCTTCCCGCCGTACGCCTCGGCCCGCACGTTCAGCGAACCGCTCGTGATCTCGGCGAACAGGTTGCCGCCGAGCGCCAGCCGCCCCTCTTCGGTCGGCAGGTTCGCGTCGAAGGCGAGCCGCGTCCCGATCACCGAGGCGCCCACCCACGCTGTCTTCTCGGCGCGATAGCTCGCGCGCAGCGAGACGGTCGGCGTGCGCGAGTACTCGACGTTGTTGAGGATGGCCGTGACGTTCTGGCTGACAAGACCGAGCGCGGCGCCCACCTCGACGCTGCCGACGTTCGCCAGGTACATGAACTGGTGGCGCATGAAGCCCGAGTTTCCGGACTGAAACATCCCACCCACGAGGTTGTACGTGTGCGTGTTCAGCGGCGAGAACAGATCCCAGGTCTGGCCGAGCGTGAGCTTGTGTCCCTCGGCGGGAGTCCAATCCAGGAACGCCTGACGCACGCGAAGGCTCATCCCCTGGGCCGGAGAGGACTTGCCGAAATCGATGAAATCGAGCTCGACCTGCCCCTTCACGGGCGTGCCCTCCCCGACGGCCACGCCAACGCGCGTCTGCTGCGCCTGAAAGGTGAGGCCCACGGCGTCCGGATCGGCGAGGAACAGCGGGTTCACCGCGGCCGTCGGGGCGGAGTAGTTCGGGTTGCCGAAGGACTCAAGGCCGTTCCCCACGACGACCGTGGGCTTGAGGATCCCGTAGACACGCACGAGAGGCTTGTCATCGGCCTTCTTCTGCTCGGCCGGGGGCGGGGGAGGAGCAGGAGGGGGCGCCTCCACGGGCGGCGGAGCGGCCGCGCCGGGCGCAGTCTGCTGAGCCGGCTCCGCAGGCTGCGCGTTGCTCGTGGCCGGCGCAGCGACCCCGGCGAGCGAGAGAGTGACGACAAGGGTTGCGCTGGGCGTCTTCCAGGTGCTCATGATCAATCTCCTACGGCGGTGAATCGGACACGCGGGTTCACGTTCCGACATCCACGAGGGCCGCATCGGCGCCGCCGTCGACCACGCCACTTGTCATGTTGGTGTTCACGTGGGTCTCCCGAGAGCATGGTCCGCGCAAAGCGATTTCAATACGCCGACAATCTTATCGTGGGCTGTGAATGGCGGGACACCCTACTACCGAATCCGTCGGGCTGCCAAAAAATATGCCCCAAATCAACGGGGATCCCCGCGGAGAGCGCTCGACGCGGTGGCGCGAGCTGGAGCGCGTGGACGCCGACAGATAAAGATCAATCCGGATCGTAACTTCCCGCCAGCCGTGGGGGCCAACCCGAGGACTAGACCGTGCCCTCCGGCGCGCGCTGGCGGAGCGCGTCCTCCAGCGCGCGCTCGAACACCGCGCGCGACGGATGGACGGTCAGCTTCCGGATGACGGTATTCGCGATCTGAACGCCGAAGATGACCACCCTGGATTGGAGCAGGAAGTGACCTCCCTCGACCGCATGGAGGACGGAAATCGTCGCCGCGGTCAGCCGCGTGCGCGTCACGTGCTCGTAATCGGTCATCGCCTCCCAGTCATTGAAGACCAGCACTCGGCCCTCCGCGGCCACCCGCCGCAACATGACCTCCTCGATCGCCGCGGCGCCCGCCTCCACCAGCACCCCGGTGACACACGTGACCATCAGCGCCGGCGCGGGACACCAGATCTTTACCGTGCCCTCGCTGCACCAGTGGGTCTGAAGCGGGCGGGCAGGGAGCGGGACCATACAGCTGGCGGGTAGACTGGGCCGCGGGCGACCCTTCGTCGAGGACCTCGTCGCACGATCTGCATCCAGAGGAGGAGCCGCGCAACGGGCCAGGATGTCTGCGCTGTTGTGTTGTGAGAAGCCCGACCATCACGCGAAGTGAAACATTCAATTCGGGCGGCCGAAAAGAACCTGTGCAGTTCTCCTGTTACAGCGACGGATCTTTATGCTGCCCGGGGCCGAGCCCCGCCCCGCCTGCGGGCGGCGCGCGCTCCGGGCAGCCTGGCCCTTCAGGGCTTCGCGGCGCCCGCCATGAACGCGGCGAACGCCTCGGCGTACTCTGGATGCCAGCGCGACAGCGCAGGTCGGTTCCGGATCAGGTCGTCGGCCGCCCACTGCACGCGGCGCTCGTCCATCTCGCGCGTCACCGCGTTGTCGGGACAGAGCAGATAGAAGTCGCCGCGGGCCATGCCGCCGATCATCCGATCCACCACCTGATCGGCGGTCCATGCCTCCGCGGGCTTCTCCGGGCCTCGCGCGGTCATCGCGGTGAACGTGTAGCCCGGGATCAGCAGGTGGGCGGTGATCTTGCAGCCCGCCACGTTGCGCAGCTCGTGGGCGAGCTGCTCTGTCAGCACCTTCACGCCGGCCTTCGAGACGTTGTAGGCCGCGTCGCCGGGCGGGGTGGTGATGCCCTGCTTCGAGCCCGTGTTGACGATGGCGCAGGGGGTGCCCTGCGCGATCATCGCCTCGGTGAACGCCTGCACGCCGTGGATCACGCCCCACAGATTGACCTCGATGAGCCGCCGCCAGCGGTCGATGTCCTTCCACGGCTTGCCGCCGCCGCCGACTCCGGCGTTGTTCATCAGGACCGCCACCTCGCCGAACGCGTCGTAGGCGGCCTGCTTCAACCGATGCACGTCCTCGAGCCTGGCGACGTCGGTCGGCACCGCGCGCACGTCGGCCTGGCCGCCGGGCGCGGCGGCGGCGACGCGGGCGGCGGCCTCGTGAAGCGCCGGTCCGTCCAGGTCGGCGAGACAGACCTTCAGGCCCATGCGCGCGAAGCGCTCGGCGGCCGCGAGGCCGATGCCGCCGGCGGCGCCGGTCACAACGGCGGCGCGGCCAGGTGTCAATGCGGGATGGTCATTCACAGCGGATCTCCGTCATGCGTTGATGGCGCGCCGCATCTGGCGCGGCGATCGGGGCGAGCATAGTGGGCGCCGGCGGGTGGGGCCACGATCCTCCGGCGTGAAGTGGCCACCTCCACGAATGGCTTGCATGTCACCGCAGCGGCCCCTACCATGCGCGCTGGCCGACAGCCGCGCGCGCCGAGAGGCCGCCTCAGCCCGCCACCCATCCGATCATCAGTCGGCCGACGGCGACGATCACCAGCAGGCTGACCGCGAAGCAGCCGAGTCCCGGGCGCTTGCCGCTATCGCCTGCTCCCGCCACCTTCACGCCCACCGCGCCCGGAGGATCCGGGCGCTTTTTTTTTAAGGTGGGCACCCGCTTCCACCGCGCGGGCGCGGCTTCGCCTTCGAGCAGCGCCACCGGGGGCGTGCGCTTCACGATCGCCATCGCGCGCGCCGCCCGGCTCTCCGGAGCACCCCGCCTCGACGCGCGGATCGCCGCCTCGGGCAGCCCGAACACCTCGCCGGAGCCGTACGTCCCCGCGAGGCCCTCGAGCACGCGAAGGTGCCAGTCGGCGGGGATCGCCCCGGGCAGCGCCTCGATCGCCGCCTCCGGGATCGGCGGGAACCACACGGCGAAGTGCTGGACCTGCCTTCCGGTCCAGTCCTTCCGCGCCGGATCGAGGAACCGCGTCGCCACGTAGGGAAACACGAGAGGGCCTCTCGGCCCGGGCTGGTCGATCTCGAGCAGGCCATAACGGAGCTCTCCGGCGCTCGCGTCGGCGTCGCCGATCATGGCCTCGAGCGCCGTGAGCCAGGCGGGGAGCGCCGGGATCTCGGGCACGCAGATGAACTCGTAGTCCCAGTGCTCGCCGCGCGTCCTCCAGAGGAGGCGCGAGGTCTCGACGACGGGCGCTGGCGCGGGCGCGAGCATGGCTGTCCTACTGGTTCTGGTGGTAGGCCCGCGCCCCCTCGTCGTTGCGCAGGGCCGCGGCCATCGCGCTCAGGACCGCCGTGAACGCGTCGCCCCTCCGGATCGCGCCCTCGCGGGTCTTCTGGAGCCTGTCGAGCCGCGTTGTCGCGAAGTCCTTGATCGAGACGAACCGCAGGATCTTGCTCACGATCTGGTATCGCTTCGGGAGGAAGTCGTCGAGGGAGTCGACGAACGTGACCAGATCGCGCAGCCCCTGGAAGAACGTCTCTCCGGCCGACTTCTCCTTCCGCGTGGCCTGCGCCTCGCGGACCGCGCCCTCGACGGTGCTCACAAGGACCGCGGGCGCGAGCGTGCGCACGCCGAGCGAGGTGCCAGGGTCGACCGGCGCGTCGGCGTCGACCGGCGCGGCGACCGACGAGAGCAGCATGAAGCGGTGGCCGAACGCGCGCTCGGCGCGGAGCACGGCGCAGAGCTTCGCGAGCTGATCGTCGGCGTCGCGGCACACCTCGCGCTCGAAGTCGCTCGCGCTGTACTCCGGCGGGAACAGGTCGGCCTTGCTGAGGGCGAGGATCCACTCGCGCGGGAAGCTCACCTCGTCGCCCGTGGCGGCGCTCGTCCGGCGCAGCCGGTCGCACTCGTCGGCGAAGTGCTCGAAGAGCCACCGGATGTAGCCGGTCCCCTCGCTCCGGTACTTCGCGCCGTCCGCAAGGAGGATCCCGACGTGGCTCATGCCGAGCTTGAGCAGGCCCTGGCGCATCGCCTCCCGCTCTTCCGCGTCGATCGGCTCGTCCTCCCACCAGCGCCCGGGGTAGTCGTACCAGTGGATGCGGACCGCCGCCTCCGGCAGGTCCCTCGGGAAGAAGTCGAACTCGTACGCGTCGAAGCGCGTGCTGCCGTCGGGGAACCTGCCCTCTTCGAGGCGGTAGAAGCGCCCGAGGAGCTGGTTGCCCTGCGCCTTGTTGACCGCCTGGATCTTGTACGCGTGCTCGAGCTGAAACGAGGGCTGCGTCTGCGCCCGGTAGAAGGCCGCCAGGAGGACCGTCTTGCCTGCGCCGGAGGCGCCGAACAGGGCGACGTGCAGATCGAGCGGCGGCATGACTACTCCTTCTTACGCACCTCGACCTCTATCTGCTTCACGCTCGCTCCGCCCCGCGTGTCGTGGATGACCGCCCACAGCGACACGGGCCCCGGCTTCGAGGGCGGCGTCCAGGTGGTCCCGTGGCGCTCGCCGGGGCCGGTCACCGCGTCGCTCACGAGGCGCCTCGCCCCGTCGAATCCGCCCCCGTCCGTGTAGTAGTCGACCCAGATCGCCTCGCGCGCGGGCGGCCCGCCGAGCCCCGTGGCCTCCACGTCCACGTCGGCGGCGTCGGACGGCACGATCACGTCGATGTCGTAGGTCGTGCAGTCGTCGGCGTCCGGCTCAGCCGGGCCGCATCCCTGCGCCTTCGTTTCCGGCTGGATGCACGGTTCCACGACGGGCAGGCCGCTCTCGCCGAGCGCGACCTCCTTGTCGTCCAGCTTCAGCGTGAAGCCGTCGATGGGCGGGTTCGTGTTGGCTCGTTGATCCGAATCCTGGAAGACGAACACCTGCGTGTAGCCCACGACGAAGCTGTCCGGACCGAGCACCTTCCCGTCCTCGTCGATGCACTCCAGTGGAATCTCCAGGCCGGCGCCTGCCAGGTCTGCCAGCGCCGCGGACGGGTCAGCGCCTGTCTGCAGCGCCTCCAGCGCTGCGGACAGCGGCGGGGATGGCCGCACCTTGCCGGCGCACAAGGCGAACAACACGTAGGCCGACGAGTACTTCGTTCCGCTCGCGGTGGTTGCTGCGTCCGGGCGCCTGAGGATGTCGCCGGACAGCGTCCACGTAAACGACGCTGCGTTGGGCTTGCCGCTCAGCGCCGACTCGAGCTCCTGTCGCTTGAAGAGAGCGGTCTGCTCCTCCTGTCCGCCATTGCCGCCGTCGGCGCTGCCGCCGCCGTCGGCGCTGCCGCCGTTGCCACCGCCGCCGTCGGCGCTGCCGCCGCCATTGGCGCTGCCGCCGTTGCCGCCGCCGCCGTCGTTGGCACCGCCGCCGCCATCGTTGGCGCTGCCGCCGTTACCGCCGCCGCCGTCGGCGCTGCCGCCGTTGCCGCCGTTACCGCCGTTACCGCCGCTGCCGCTGCCGGCACCTTCTCCTCCCCGCGGCGGGGCCATTGCCGCCATGTAGGTGCCTATCCACTGCCCGAGGCACCCGATCTGCGCGTCCACCCCGACAGGCGGGTTCACGCAGCCCCCGATCCACATGACCTCGACGTTCCGCGGGTCGCCGTTGGCGTCGCCCAGCGCGTCGGCGTACGTCATCTGGAACGTCACGGGCGTGCCCCGCGCCGGGTACGGCTTGTCCGCCGTCACGGCCAGGATGCGGAGCCCCTCCACCTCGGACGACGGAGCCAGGTCGCTCCCCGAGCAGCAGGGGATGCCGAGGGCCAGGGTCGAGAGCGCGGCGAGCAGCGCGCGGCGAGAGGGCAGTCGGGTCCGTTTCATCAGAAGTCTCCTCGCAGCCCGAGCGTGGGCAGGAAGGGGAGCCCCGTCACGTACTCCCGCTTCGTGAAGTTGAAGTTGTAGCTGATGCCCTCCGCGGCCTGGTGGTTGTAGACGTTCTGCACATCCAGGTAGAGCCCGAGCTGCCACCTCTTGAATCGCCACGTCTTGTCGACGCGGACATCGAGCTGATGGAACAGCGGCATCCGCTCGCTGTAGTCGCCCCCGAGCGGGAAGGGCGAGTACTTGCCCGAGGAAGCATGGTAGATCGCGTTCACCCGGTTCGGATCACACCCCTTCTGCTCCGGATCGCAGACATAGGGTGTCTCCAGGTTGCCCGACACGAGGCGGAAGCGCGCGCCGACCTCCCAGCCCCGGCCGAGCTGCATGTTCCCGAGCACGGTCAGCACGTGTGTCTGGTCCCATGGCGTCGGGTGCTCCTCCTCGCCGGGGCCGTCCGTGCGCACCGACCGCGAGAGGGTGTAGGCCGCCCAGCCGAAGAAGCGGTCGTCTGGCTTGTACTTCAGGAGCACCTCGCCGCCCACCGCGTACCCGGTGCCGTCGTTGGCATATCCGTCCTTCTCGGCCGAGAAGACGACCTGCCGATCGAGCTGCTTGTAGAACCCGTCCACCGTCACGTCGATCTGCGGCGTGATCTCCTGCTCCACCCCGAGGCCGTAGTGGATGGATCGGTTCGACTTGATCTCCGGGTTTCCGAACGGCTCGACGCTCTCCTGGAACTGGGGCGCCTGGTAGTAGAGGCCCACGCCGCCCTTGGCCGTCGTCCGCGGGAAGCCGCTCCGGATGTCGTAGCGCGCGTTGATCCGCGGGCTCACGTCGAGCGTGCGCGTGTCGAGCGCGTAGTCGACGCGCACCCCGGGGACGATCCGCGCGCGCGGCGAGGGGACCACCTCGAACTCGGCGTAGGCGGCGGGCCGGGAGTACGGGCCGTCGAACGACTGGTCCTGCGCGGGGAGCGTCGAGAACGGCTGGTTCGACGGGTGGCCTGCAGGCACCCTCGTCGGCGCGTGGAGCTTGACCGTCGCGATACCGCTCGTCAGGTCGGTGCCGACGTTCATCGTGAGGAACCTGGCGAACCGGTGCGAGTACTCCAGCCGCAGGTCGAGCGAGGCCGTTGTGATGTTGAAGGCGAAGGGCGCGATCCCGAAGTCGAAGACGTCCCTGCCGAGGGCCAGCGACCAGAGGATCCTGTCCCGGTTCCCCAGGCGGTTCTCGTAGCTGAGCTGGAAGCGCTGGAAGGCGGTGTGCAGCCCGAAGTCGCCCGTCAGCGCCGGCTCGTCCTCCGGCGGCTTGTCCAGGGTGATCTTGAACGCGTCGTCCGATCCGTAGAAGCTCGCGCGCACGCGCTCGCCGGCGGAGGGGCGGCCCTCGACGACGAACTGGTAGTCGTAGTAGACGGGCGCCTGCGTCACGCTGGAGCCCGCCTCCTTGAGCACGGGCCCGAGCCACGCGTCGACCCAGCTCCGCCGGCCCGCCGCGATGAACTTCCAGTCCTTGAGGTACGGGATGGGCCCCTCGAGGAGCACGCGCCCGTCGATGAGATCGAGCTGGACGACGCCGTGGTACTTGCCGTCCTGCTTCGGCGAGCGGAGCCCGACGTCGACGATGCCGCCCATGGCGCGGCCGTACACGGCGCTGAAATTGCCCGGGTAGAAGTCGATCTTCTCGAGCATCTCGGTCGGCACGACCGAGGAGAGGCCGCCGAAGTGGTAGATGATCGGCACCGGGGTGCGATCGATGAACGTGAGCGTGTCCTGCGGCGCGGACCCGCGCACGATGAGCAGCCCGAACCCGCTGCGCGCGACGCCGGGCAGGCTCTGCAGCGAGCGCAGCGCGTCGCCGCCGGTCCCCGGGATGCGGTCGATCTCGCGGCGCTCGAGCGTCCTCCGGGTCACCTCGCGCGGCGGGCGCTCGCCCTGCACGGTCACCTCGATGCCCTGCGGCGCGCCGTCCTTGGGCTTCGCGAGCGAGATGCGGTAGCGCACCTCGATCGCCTCGCCCTCCGCGATGTCCTCGTCGGCCGTGAACGGCTCGAACCCCGCGGCGGCGACCTCGACGCGGTACTTGCCGGGAGGGAGGTTCTTGAAGCGGAACTTGCCGCGCTGGTCGGTCTTCACGTCCTCGCGGCCGCCGTCGGGCCGGAGGAGGCCGACCGAGATGTCCGGGAGCCCCTCGCCGGTGCTCGCGGACAGGACGGTCCCGACGACCGTCTCGACGTCGGCGGGCGGCGCCGGCGCCGCCGCGCCTTCGGGCTTGGGGGTGAGCGTGAACCCGTACCGGTAGAGGATGCGCGCCGGCGCCGGCGTGCCGTCCGGGCGCCGCGCCGGCTCGAACACGAGGCCGGGCGCGGCCGCGAGCGCGGCCTCGTCGAAGCCGTGTCCGCCCGGCGTCTGGACCTCGGCCTTGGTGACGCGCCCGGTCCTGTCGATGTCGAGCTTGAGGATGACGCTCCCCTCGACGCCCGCGCGCTGGGCCTCTTCCGGATACACCGGCGGGGCGTACGTGATCAGCTTCGGCGGGCTGACGGCGGCGGGCTGCGCCGGCTGGGCCGTGCCCGGCTGGGGGACGACGACCGCGCCGGCTCCGCCGCGAGGAACGGAGGCCCCGCCCACGTCTCCCTCGATCGGAGGCTCGGGCGGCGGCTCGTCGGCGGGCTGCGCGCGCGCTGCGCTGGTGGTCACCGCGACCGCGAGCAGCAGCGCTTCCGAGCCAGCGAGGCGCATCGCAGAGGGCGCTTTGAAAGAACGCATGTGCCTGGCGCTCTCGCACATCGAGGACGAGGGGAAAAGCCGGAACGCGCGGCCGGGATGTGCTCGGGTGGCCTGTTCGGGGCGCCTCGGCGCGGGGCAGGGAGGCCGATCAGCCCCCGACCTCGGCCACGAACCGGCTCACGTCGTCGCCGTCGCCCACGAGCAGCAGCGTGTCTCCGTCCCGGATCACGTAGTCCGGTGTGGGCGCCTCGAGGCGCGGCTTGTCGCCGGGCAGCTTGCTGGTGTGCGGCCGCACGCCGAGCACGTTGATCCGGTACCGCTGGCGGATCTTCGCGCCGGCGAGCGTCTGCCCGACGGGCTGGCCGTGCGCGTTCCAGGGGACCACGCGGTAGTGGCTGGCCAGATCGAGCAGATCCTGGGCGAGCGGCATCGTGATGTCGGCGCCGATGCGGCGGCCCATCTCGGTCTCGAGCTGGATCACCCGGGCCGCGCCCACGGCGCGCAGGATGTCGGCCTGGCGATCGGTGGCGGCGCGGGCGATCACCTCGCGCACCCGCATCCGGACCAGGGAGGCCACGCAGAGCACCGACGGCTCGAAGTGCTCGCCGAACGTCACGATCGCGGTGTCCACGTACTGCGCGCCGATCCCCTCGAGCACCTTGTGCACCGTCGCGTCGCCGACGAAGGCGGCCGAGGTCTTGTCCTTCACCGCGTCGACCGCCTCGGGGTTGTTGTCGATCGCGATCACCTCCGCGCCGTTCTTCCAGAGGGTCTCGACGATCGACGTGCCGAACCGGCCGAGCCCGATGACAAGGATGCTCTTCGATCTCATGGTCCCGCGGCGCGCGCCGCCGCCTGGCGGCGCGGCGCCGCGAACGTCTCACGGATCCGCGGCAAGCGCCACTCGTGCGCGGGCCGGGCGGGGGGCGCCGGGGCCGGGCCGCGCGCTCAGCCGATGCCGACGCGCTCCTCGGGCAGCCGGTAGCTCCGCGCCCTCGCCTGGTTGGCGAGCGCCAGGGCCATGGTCAGCGGCCCGATGCGGCCGATGAACATCGCGACCGTGACGACGACCTTGCCCGGCGCGCTCAGCGACGGCGTGACGTTCGCCGACAGCCCGGCCGTGGCGAACGCGCTGACCGCCTCCATCGCGAGGCCCATCGGGTCGTGCGGCTCCAGGGCGAGCAGGACGAGCACGAACACCGAGACGAGCACCATGCTGAGGAACGCGACCCCGAGGGCGCGGCGCACCGTGGCCGCGGGGAGCGTCCGCCCGAGCAGGTGCGGCGCCTCGTCGCCGCGCAGCTCGGCGCGCAGCGCCGCGAACAGCGCCGCGACGGTCGTGACCTTGACCCCGCCCGAGGTCGAGCCCGGCGCGCCGCCGATGAACATCATCATGGAGGTGAGCATCAGCGCCGCCGGGCCCATGAGGCCGAAGTCGACCGTGGTCAGGCCCGCCGAGCGCGTCATCGCCGACTGGAAGAAGCTCGCCATCACCTTGACGGGCCACGGCAGGCCGGCCATCGACCGGCGCCACTCGAGCAGCAGGAAGCCCGCCGCGCCGGCCACGAGCAGCACAGCGGTCGTGAGCAGCACGACCCGGCTGTGCAGCGACAGCCGCGGCGGCCGCTCGCCGCGGAGCCGCAGCCGGAGCCGGCGCACGAGCTCGTCGTGGACCGGGAAGCCCAGGCTGCCGAAGATCACGAGCCCCCCGAGCACGGCGGAGACCGCGGGCGAGCCGACCAGCGGGACAAGCCCCCCGCCGAACAGCGAGAAGCCCGCGTTGCAGTACGCGCTGATCGCGTGGAAGACGGCCGCCCAGAGGTGATCGCCGGCGCCGGACAGGGGCTCGCCGGGAACGGGCCCGGAGGCGATCGCGTGGTACGGCAGGAAGCTGAACAGGAGCGCGATCGCCCCCACGAGCTCGACGCCGAGCGTGAACAGGACGATCGCGGCCACGTTGCGGCGGAGGCGGGCGAACGACTCGGCGTCGATGAGCTCGGCCATCACGGCGGCGTCGCGCAGCCTGAGCCGCCTGCCGGCGAGGATGGCGAAGAACGTCGACAGCACCATGATCCCGAGCCCGCCGATCTGGACCAGCAGGATCAGGACCGCCTGGCCGAACGGCGTGTACGTGTCGGCGATGCCGTGGACGGCGAGCCCGGTCACGCACACGGCGCTCGCGGACATGAACAGGCCGTCGACGAACGAGGCGTCCTCGATGTTCCGGAGCGACTGCGGCAGCGTGAGCAGGAAGCTGCCGATCAGCGTGGCGACCCCGAACGACACGGCCATGAGCCGCGCCGGGTGCTCCGCGGCGGTGGCCATGAGCCGCTCGAGCGGCCGGCGCCCGAGCAGGCCGCCGAGGGCCAGGGAGAACGCGAGCACGGTGTACGAGCGGTAGAGCACGACGCCGCGGTGCCCCGCGTCGCCGGCCGGCTGCCAGACGAGGATCCACTTCTCGCCGATGCACGCGAGCAGCAGGCCGAGCGCCAGCAGGAACAGCGCGAGCCGGGGCCGGCTGGCCTCGGCCCGCGCGCCGGTGAGCGTCCGGTGCGCGCGCTCCAGCGAGACGACGGCCACGAGCCAGGCCGGCACGAGCAGCGTCTCCAGCGCGGTCAGCGCCATCGAGACGTGCCGGGTGATCGCGAGCGCGAGGTCGGCCCCCAGGAGGACGGCGCAGCCGGCCAGGAGGGAGGCCGGTCGCATCCACGCGGCGCGCGGCCGGAGCGCGACGGCGGCCGCGGCGGCGACCGCGGCGGCGGCCGCGGAGGGCGGCGGCACGGACGGCGCGCCCGGCGAGGCGACCGTCGGCGCGGGCTCCGCGCGGCCGCCGCGGCCGCCGGGCTGGGCCGCGCGCGGCGCTCCCGACCAGGATGAAGGGGGAGGCGAGGGATCCACGCGCAGCATTCACGCCGCCATGTCGGCCGCTGTCAACGTCCGCTCCCACCGCGCGACGAGCGGCCAGCCGCTCAGTAGAGCGCGTCCTGGTGCTGCCACCGCTCCGAGATCCACGCCTTCACGTACGCGATCTCCTCCTCGTATGTCGTGAAGTCGCCGCGCCCGCTCCATTCCTCGTAGCTCCGGTACGCCTCGCCCCACCTCGCCTCGTCCCGGCGCGCGCTCGCGTCGATGCGCGCCACGTAGCCATCCACGATCGCCTGGATCTCGGCGTCGTCGAACGCGCCGCGCAGGACCTCTCCATAGCGGGCGCGCAGCGGATCGCCGATCGACGGCTCCTCCAGGAGGCGCTTGAAGAGGAGGTTCACGTCGAGGTACTCGACGCGATCGGAGGCCGGCTGGCGCTCCGTCTGCCACGCCTGGCCGAAGCTCGCGTTGAAGTCCCACGGCACGTAGCGGAACACGGTGCCTGCGACCGGATCGCGGTAGTGGTAGCTGTTCTTTCCGGCCGAGTCGTCGGCCATGATGAACGTGACGAAGATCCACCAGTCCTCGTAATCGCGCAGATCGATCCGCGACCCGATCTCGGCGGCGAACTCGGCGTTGTCGGACGTGCCGACGAAGCTCACGAGATCCTCCAGGTCCGCGAACGCCTCCGGCTCGCCCTCCGGCGGCGTACCCTCTTTCTTCTCGAAGCCGTCGTGCAGCGTCTCCTTCGGCTCGCCGTCGGGCGCGGTCAGCGCGAAGTTCGCGGCGTGGCTGACCGCCTTGTAGAGGTTGCCGTCCTGCGAGTACCCGTGGTCCTCCATCAGGTAGCCGTTGACGTGATCGGCCACGGTGTAGAGCCCCGCGTACTGCCCGTCGAGGTACACAACCGCGCTGTACGTCTTGATCTGGATGTGCTCCGGATCGAGGCGGTTCCAGAGGTCGTACGCCAGGCGCTGCCGGACATAGGAGTTGTCGTCGAACGTCGTGATGAGCACGACCTTGCGGCGATCGGTGAACCCGCCGGCCTCGTCGGGCTCGTTGAACTTGTCTTCCTTGGGGAACTTGAGGGTGAAGCTGTTCTTCGGATACCCGAGCGAGCTCTCGCCGCGGAGCTCCGCCTCGGCGGTGTACGTGTGGCCGCGGTAGACCACCGTGGCCGGCGCGTACTCCTTCGCCTCGGGGGTCGGCGAGAGGAAGAGCACCGGCAGGCCGTACTCCTCGGGATACCGGGCCGGATCGACGACAGGCACGTTCGCCGGATCGGCAAAGGCGTCGGCGACGCCGATCTTGACGCGCCCGACCTCGGACGTCTGCGCGACGCGGATCTCGATCTCGTAGACGGCGGCCTGATCGAGCCCGGGTGAGAACGTCACCTCGCGCGCGACCGGGTCGTAGGTGGCGCCGTCGGGGAGGGGGCCGACCTCGATCGCGCCGTCGGGGAGCGCGAGGCCGGTCGCGCACGTCACGGGGAACGTCACGCTCTCGCCCTCGAGGAGCCAGTGCGGTCCGCCGCCCGACGGCTCGCAGCGTGACCCATCGGGGCCCGACGACCCGCCGCCGGGCGTCTCGCCGGAGCAGCCGGCACCTTGCAAGGATCCCAGGACCAGGGCCGTCGCCAGCGGCAGGAGAAGGCGGGGGTTGCGCATGCGGGCGATCCTAGCCGAGCGCGCGCGGCGCGGGCCCCCGTGCTGGATGTGCGCTGGCATCCGCACGCGCGCCGACACGCGCCTCTCCGTTCTCACGTCGCCGCCGCTCGAGGACCGCCGCCGCGCTCGTCGAGCTCGGCCCTTGACACACCGCCGACTGGCTATTAAACAACTGTTTGAAACGACCGATTGACAGGAGCCCTCGCGGAGATGCGGCTCCTGAGCCGGCCGTGACGACAGGAGGCGTGGGATGACGAGGGGCGAAGCTGTGCGCAGGGCGCGGAGCGCGGTGGTGTTCGTGCTCGGGGCGGTGGGGATGACGGGGTGTGGGGGCGACGGGGAGGCGCCCGCGTCGCCGGGGCCGGAGGTGACGTGGTACCGGGACATCCAGCCGCTCGTGGAGCGCTCGTGCGCCTCCTGCCATGACGGCGCGGGCGTCGGCGGGGTGGCGCTGACGGACGCGGCGACGGCGCAGCGGCTGGCCGCGCTCATGTCGCTGCGGGTGAGCGCGGGGGACATGCCGCCGCCGGTGATGGACCCGAGCTGCCGCAGCTACGAAGGCGCGGAGAGGATGAGCCTCGGTCAAGAGGAGCGCCTCCTCTTCGAGGCATGGGCGCGCGACGGCGCTCCGCTCGGCGATCCTGTCGATTCGCCGCCGCCGCGGGGCCGGGCGGACAGCATCGAATCGCCCGACGCCACGCTCGGGATGCCCGAGGAGCACGAGGTCTCCCTCGACGACGACGGCAACGAGTACTTCTGCACGATCATCGACAACCCCTTCTCCGAGCCGGCCTGGATCACGGCGTTCGAGGCGGAGGTCGGCAATCCGGCCGTCGTGCACCACATGGCCGTGTACCGGGATCTCGGCGGCGACGCGGGCATCGGTTATGGCGTCGCGCCGGGGACGCGCGCATTTCCGTGCCGCGATCCGGTCATCGAGCTCGACTGGCAGCTGCTCCACAGCTGGGCGCCCGGCGTCGGGGTGACGCGGCTGCCGGAGGGCGCCGGGGTCCGGGTCGAGCCCGGCGAGCAGCTCGTGCTGCAGATGCACTATTTCGGGCGCAGGAACTCGGAGGCGCGCGATCGGTCCGGCTACCGCCTGGAGCTCTCGCGCGAGGCGCCTCGCGCCGAGGTCTACATGGATGTGTTCGGCCCGGTCCCCTTCACGATCCCCGCGGGCGCCGAGTCGCACACCGAGCAGAGCTCCGCGCCGAACGAGGGCCCGCCGCTGCTCGTGTACGGCGTCATGCCGCACATGCACGTGCTCGGCCGGTCGTACCGGGCCTGGATCGAGCGCGACGGCGGAGAGAGCGAGTGCGCCGCGCGCGGCGAGTTCGAGTTCCACCACCAGGCGCTCTACATGTTCGATGAGCCGATGCGCTGGGGGACCGGGGATCGCTTCGTCACCGAGTGCACATGGGACAACACGGTGGACAGCGAGGGGCAGTTCTCCATCCCGCCCGTGGACGTGCCCTGGGGGGAAGGGACGAATCAGGAGATGTGCTTCATGATCGCTTATCTCTCGAAGGAGTGAGCTCCGGCGAGACGCGCGCTTACAGGTCCATGATCTCGACGTGATCCGACTCGGATGCCCCCTCCGTGATGCGCAAGAGGCCATCGAGCAGGTGGCCGAAGACGTCGTCGAGGCTGTCGCCGCATGGCGCGCCGAGCAGCGGCACCGAGTCCCCCCAGTCCGTGACGAGCATCGTCTCGAGCTCCTCCGGCGGCGGCCAGCGCAGGCTGAGGACCGAGCGGGTCCGGCCGCTGATCGCCAGGTCGTCGATCGGGCGGCCCGCGAGCTCGGCCCGCGCGCGGCTGAGCTCGTCGTGGAGCCTTCGCGCAGGGAGCACCACGCGCTGCCCGCCGAGCGCCCCCGCGGCGCCATGGATCGTCGCGAACTCCGCGCTCGGCCGCCCGTCCTCGAGGTGGTGCTGGATGCTGTCGCGCATCAGCGCATACACGATCCAGCGCTGCTCGATCCACCCATTCGGCCCGGAGAAGGACAGGCTCATAACAGAATTTCTAGCCTGCTCATCGTTTGAGATCAAAATAATTTCGCCGGGTGATCGACCCGCATTTCCCTCCATCGGCGCTCGACGCGCCGCGACGGCAGAGAGCGATCGACGCGCGAGGCCCTCCCGCGTGCCGGAACAGCTTGCGCGACGCCGCGCCATATGTTTTGAGTTCAAAGAATTCGTTCGGCCGCTCGCCCGCGGCGATCCCGCGGTGGGCGTCGCGCCCTGTTCGTTTCTGACGGCTCGCGGCACCGCGCCTCGCGGCGCGCGGCTCGTCCCCGCGCCGGCGCGCCTCGCGACCGGCGGATGAGGGAGGTGCCGCGCCTCGCGCCCGGAGAGCGGCGCCTCGTCGCCCGTCGAGGAGGGGAGCTCCATGGCCCGACTGCTCATCGTCTCGAACCGTCTCCCGATCAGCGTGCGCGTCGACCGCGGCGCGCTCTGCCTCACGCGCTCCTCGGGCGGCCTCGCCGCCGCCATGCGCGGGCCCCATGAGCGGCTCGGCGCGCTCTGGATCGGCTGGCCGGGCAGCGTGGCGAGCCTCTCCCCGGAGCAGCGGCGGGATGCCGACGCGGCGCTCGCCGGGGTGCGCACCGTCCCCGTTCACATCGGAGCCGCGGAGCAGCACCGCTTCTACGACGGCTTCTCGAACGGCGTCCTCTGGCCCCTGTTCCATTACCTGCTCGACAAGGTGAACCTGGACGCAGAGCTCGACTGGGAAGCCTACCAGCGGGTCAACGAGCACTTCGCCGATGTCGTCGCCGCGCAGTACACGCCGGGCGACACGATCTGGGTGCACGACTACCAGCTCCTGCTCCTCCCGGCGCTCCTCCGGCGGCGCCTCCCCGCGGCGCGCATCGGCTTCTTCCTCCACGTCCCGTTCCCTTCCGCGGAGGTCTTCCGCATCCTCCCCTGGCGCGAGCAGATCGTGAGGGGCCTGCTCGGAGCCGACCTGATCGGCTTCCACACGGCCGGATATCGCAGGAACTTCGCGGCTTCGGCGGCGCACGTGCTCGGCGTCGAGCCGGGCGAGGCGGCGCTCGAGCATGACGGGCGCAGGGTCGCGCTGGGGGTGCACCCGATCAGCATCGACGCCGCCGAGATCGAGCGGCTCGCGGGCCACCCCGGCGTCCGGGAGGAGGCGGCGCGGATCCGCGCCGAGGCGCGCGGCCGCAAGATCGTGCTCGGGATCGACCGCCTCGATTACACGAAGGGGATCCCGCGCCGCCTGCTCGCGATCGAGCGCTTCCTCGAGCGTGAGCCGGAGCTGCGCGAGCAGGTCCGCTTCCTCCAGCTCGCCGTACCCACGCGCGAGATGGCCGGCGCGTACGCCGACTTCCGGCGGCTCGTGCACGAGATGGTCGGCCGCATCAACGGGCAGTACGGGACGACGTGCGCGACGCCGATCCACTACATGCACCGCTCGCTGCCGTTCGAGCAGGTGGTCGCGCTCTACCTCGCCGCCGACGTCATGCTGGTGACCCCGCTCCGCGACGGCATGAACCTCGTCGCGAAGGAGTACGTCGCCGCGCGGATCGACGAGGACGGCGCCCTGATCCTCAGCGAGTTCGCGGGCGCGTCCTCGGAGCTCGCGGAGGCGATCTCCGTCAACCCGTACGACATCGGCTCGGTCGCGGCCGCCGTGAAGCGAGCGGTCGCGATGCCGCCCGCCGAGCAGCGCCTCCGGATGGCGGCGCTGCGCCGCCGCGTGGCCGCGCACGACGTCCACGCGTGGGCGCAGTCGTTCCTGGACGATCTCGAGCGCGCCGCGCCTCGTGAGCCCGCCGGGGCCGCCGCGCCGTCGCGCCGGGGGATGCCCGAGAGCGTCGTCCAGCGCGTTCGCCTCGCGCCGCAGCGCGTGTGGATCCTCGACTACGACGGCACGCTGGTGCCGTTCGCCCCGGTGCCTGACCTCGCCGCGCCCGACGAGGAGCTCCTCGCGCTCCTCAGGGCGCTGTCCGAGCGCGACCGCGTCCACGTCGTGAGCGGCCGCCGGCGCGCCGACATCGAGCGCTGGCTCGGCGCGATGCCGCTCGATCTCCACGCCGAGCACGGCTTCTGGTCGCGGCCCAGGGCCAGCGACGGCTGGGTGGCGCTCGAGTCGGACGCCGCCGCGTGGAAGGGCGAGATCCGGGCGCTCCTGGAGGACTTCACGCGGCGCACCCCGGGCAGCTTCATCGAGGAGAAGACGGTGACCCTGGCCTGGCACTACCGCGTCGCCGAGCCCGAGCTCTCGGTCGAGCGCGTGCGCGAGCTGCGCGCGCGCCTCGCCGAGCCCATCCTCCCGGACACCCTCGAGATCCTCGCCGGCGCGAAGGTGGTCGAGGTCCGGCCGCGCAGCGTCCACAAGGGCAGGGTCGTGCCGCTCATCCTGGGCGACGTCCCCGCGAGGGCGGCGGTGATCGCCATCGGCGACGACCGCACGGACGAGGACATCTTCGCGGCGCTCCCGCGCTCCGCGTGCACCATCCACGTCGGCAACGAGAGCAGCCGCGCGGCCTACCGGCTGCCCGACCCGGGCGCGGTGCGGACCCTGCTGCGCTCGGTCCACGCCGGCCTCGATGCCGGACGCGGAGCCTGATGGATGCCTGACGTCGTTGCCCGGCGCCGCCGCCGCTCGCGGCGCGGCGATGTCCACGACCGGCCCGCGCTTCGCGGGGCGAGCGCGGCGGAGAGGCGCGTTATAACGCGCGCCATGGATCAGGATCCCGGCCGTGAGACGCCCGCCGCAGGGGCGGCCCTGCAGGACCGCATCGCGGCCGCGCTCGGCATCGAGCCCGAGGCCCGCGAGGCCCTCGTCCGGAGCATGCTGGAGCGGAGCGCCCGGGGGGCCGCGGGCTACTGGCTCCAGCTCTTCCTCGCCATGGGCATCGCCTCGCTCGGGCTCGTCCTCGGCAGCGGGGCGGTCGTCATCGGCGCGATGCTGATCTCGCCGCTCATGGGGCCCATCGTCGAGCTCGGGATGGGCCTCGCGATCGGCTCGCCGTTCCTCGCGCTGCGCTCCTTCACGCGCGTCGCCTTCAGCGTCGTCATGGTCGTGACGAGCGCCGCGGTCCTCACGCTGACGCTACCCTTCTACGAGGTGACGTCGGAGATCGCCGCGCGCACCTCGCCGACGGCGCTCGATCTGCTCATCGCGATCTTCTGCGCGATCGCGGCCGCCTACACCACCGCGCGGCCCGGGTCGGACACGACCTCGACGGCCGCGGGCACGGCCATCGGCATCGCGCTCGTGCCCCCGCTCTGCGTGGTCGGCTACGGGATCGGCACCCGGGTGAAGAGCATCGCGAGCGGCGCCGCGCTCCTCTTCACGGCCAACCTCTGCGCCATCCTCCTGTTCGCCATCCTCTGCTTCCTGCTCCTCGGTTACAGCGCCGTCAGCACCGCCGAGCTCGAGCACGAGGAGCTCGCAAAGCAGAAGCCGGGGGCGATCCGCCGCGTGGCGCGCGCGCTGCAGGTATTCTTCGGGCTGCGCCACGGGTGGATCTTCCGCGTGCTGATGCCGCTCGCGCTCCTCGGGGCCGTGTACCTGCCGCTCCGCGAGGCGCTCGCGCGGGTGTCGTGGCAGGTGCGCGTCCGCACGGCGATCCTGCGCATGCTCGACGCGTTGCCGCAGAGCACGGTGCGGTCGAGCGTGTCGGTCGACCACGGCAGCGTCGCCGTGCGCCTCGTGACCCTCGGGCGAGCCGACGAGGCGGAGCGGATCGAGGACGACCTGCGCGACAAGATCGCCGCCGTCGCGGGCATGACCCCGAAGGTCGACGTGATCGCGGTCCTCGACGCGAGCGCGCTGGAGGAGGTGGCGGCGTCGGTCAGGGCGAGCTCGAAGCCCATCGACGTGGTGCGCAGGGAACCCGATCTCGTGCTCCTGCGCCAGGAGCTCACCGGGTCGCTCGTGGGCGCGTGGCCGCACGCGGCCGGGCCGCTCGTCGCGTGGCGGCTCCGGTTCCCCGAGAACGAGCCGGCCGTCGTGGAGGTCGTGCACGTCGGCCCCGCGCTCGGCGCCCCGGCGGCGGACCTGCTCGGGCGCGCGCTGTCTCGTGAGCTCGGCGCGGAGGTCGCGGTGCAGGATCGCGCCATCCCGCGCGATCCGATCGTCGCCGAGCCGGCGGGCGGGTGGCTCTGGCTCCAGGAGGCGCGGCCCGCGCTCGCCTGGGTGGACGACGTGGAGGCGCTCCACGGGTGCGTCGAGGTGCCCACGACCGTCGGGGAGAAGCCGGGCGGGGAGATCGCGGCGGTCCTCGCGGCGCTCCGGTCCCTGCCGGCCCTGCGATCGGATCGGGTCCGCGTCCGTGAGGGCGCGCAGTGGGAGGCGGTCGTCTCGGCCACGCCGTGCGCGCCGCCGGAGACCGCGCCCGCCGACGCCGGCGCCCCGGCGGACGCCGGCGCTCGCTGAGGCCCGCCGCGCGGGCGGCCGCTGGCGGCGGCTACTGCTCCGTCGACCCCTCGGCCTCCTCGAGCGTCAGCGCCGCGCCGGGCGCCGGCGTTCCGGACAGCACGAGCCTGCCGACGAGGAGCCCCACAACGGCCGCCACGGCCGAGGCGAGCAGGACACCGAGCTTCGCCGCGGCGAGCATCGCGGCGTCGCCGAAGGCGAGGCCCGCGATGAAGATCGCCATCGTGAAGCCGATGCCCGCGACGCAGCCAACGACCGCGATCCCGCGCCAGCCGACGCCGCGCGGCAAGGCGCAGACGCCGAGCCGGACCATCGCGAAGCTCGCGAGGAAGACGCCGAGCGGCTTGCCGGCGACCAGGCCGAGCATGACCCCGAGCAGGATCGTCCCCGAGGCCGGGTGGCCGAGCGAGGAAGCATCGATGCGGACGCCGGCGTTGGCGAAGGCGAACAGCGGCATGATGCCGTACGCGACCCACGGGTGGAGCGCCGCCTGGAGCCGGACCACGGGCGGCAGCGCTTCACGCTGGGCCTGCCGGATCCGCCCGAGGGGCTTGAGCAGCTCGTCCGCGCGGTGGCCGTCGCGCTCGTTCAGCGCGGCGACCCTGTCCACCGCGTCGCGCGCCGCGGCGACGAACCCCTCGGTGCCGAACCAGGAGCGCACCGGCGTCAGGAGCCCGATGGCGACGCCGGCGATCGTGGGGTGGACGCCGGCGCGGAGCATGCCCCACCAGACGACCGCGCCTGGGGCCACGTAGGCAACGGGCGAGCGGACGCCGAAGCGCTGGAGCAGCAGCACCGCGAGCCCCCCGCCGGCCGCGACGAGCAGGCCGCTCCACGCGACGCCGGAGGAGTAGAACAGCGCGATGACGATGATGGCGCCGATGTCGTCGATGATGGCGAGCGCGAGGAGGAGCACGCGCAGGGCAGGGGGCACGCGCTTGCCGAGCAACGCCAGCACGCCCACCGCGAACGCGATGTCGGTCGCCATGGGGACGCCCCAGCCGTGCCGCGAGACCGGCGAGGCGTTGAGCGACAGGTAGAGGAGCGCGGGCGCGATCATGCCGCCCACCGCCGCGGCGACCGGCAGCGCTGCGCGCTTGAGATCCGAGAGCTCCCCCTCGTGGATCTCCCGCCGGATCTCCAGGCCGACGACGAAGAAGAAGATCGTCATCAGCCCCTCGTTGATCCAGAAGTGGAGGGGCTGCGTGAACGCCAGCGAGCCCGCGCTGAGCGTGATCGGGACGTGCCAGAGGTGCTCGTAGGCGTCGCCCCACGGCGAGTTCGCCCACGCGAGGGCGACGGCCGACGCGATCAGCAGGACGATCCCGCTGGCGGCCTCGACGTGCAAGAAGCGCTCGATCGGGCCGAGGACGCGCTCGGCGATGCGGCGCGCGGGGGCCCAGGTTCCGGGGGCAAGCTCGTGAGAGGGGGATCGGCTCAATGAACCACCGAGGCGCGAGCGACGTCGCGCGAGGGGGGAAGGCGGCCCGACCGTCCCATGAACACCTGTCGCGGCGCTCCGCCGCCGCGACACCCGCACGGGAGAATACTCGTTCAGGCGACTGGATCCAGCGCGAACGGGCGCGCCGGGCCGGGCGCGTCGCTCCGGGGCGACCGGGCGCCGCCGCTCCGGCGCGGCCAGGCGCATGGATCGGATTCGAGGCGCAGGGTGGATCGTGAGCTGGCCTCGGCGCATCGTGGGGCCGGGAGGTGGCGGATGACGCGAGATGCCCTGGAGCGCGCCGCGGTGACGGCCTTTCTGGTCGCCCGCCACGGCGATGCGGTCTGCGACTCGGCCGTCGAGATACGCCCGCTCCCCGGCGGGCTCTGCTCGGAGGTCGCGCTCGTCACCGCGCGGCTGCGCGGCGGCGCGCGGGCTCGCCGGGTCACGCTCGTGGCCAAGCTCGTGCACGGCACCGCCGCGCGCGAGGCGGCCGTCTACCGGCGGCTCTCGAGGTCCGTCGGGCGGCGCTTCTCGCCCGAGCTGCTCGGCGCGGAGCGGCTCGGGCGCGGGCGCTGGCTGCTCTACCTCGAGCGGATCGAGCCGGCGCACCCCTGGCCCTGGGCCGACAGCGGGCACACGGCCCGTGTGCTCGATCGGCTGGCGCGCCTCCACGCGGAGGCGGCGCAGGGCGCCGCGCTGCCGTCCTGGGACTACGAGGCCGAGAACCTGGCCATGGCGCGCGATACCCTCTCGCTGGCCGAGCGCCTGCCCCGCGGCGAGCTCCCGGCGCTCGCCCGGACGCTGCCCGCCCTGCGGCGGGTCGTCTCGGCGCTGCCCGCGATGCGCCGCCAGCTCCTCGCGTTCCAGCCGCTCGGCCGCGCGGTGATCCACGGCGACGTGCACCCGGGCAACGTCATGGTCCGGCGGCGCGACGGCGTCGTGGAGCCGGTGCTGCTCGACTGGGCGCGCGCGCGGATCGGCTCGCCGCTCGAGGACGTGAGCTCGTGGCTCCAGGCCCTCGGGTACTGGGAGCCGGAGGCGCGGCGCCGCCACGATACGTTGCTCGCCGGCTACCTCTCGGCGCGCGGGCTCGCCCCCGCGCTGACCCGGCCGCTGCGCGACGTCTACTGGTTCGCGGCGGCGTCCAACGCGCTCGCGGGCGCGCTCGGGCACCACCTCGCGATGGCCTGCGGCGCGAGCGCGCCCGGCGCGCCCGAGGCCGCGGCACGGAACGCGGCGGACTGGCTGCGCGTCATCCGCCGGGCCGACGCGTGCTGGAGCTGAGGTGCTCGCGGTCGTCGAAGCGCAGGAGGACGCCGCGCTCGCCCTGCCACGAGAGCGACGTGAGGCTCGCGTTGCCCGGTCGGAACGGCTCCCAGCGCGCGGGCGCGACGCCGTGCAGCGCCCCGAGGATCTGGCCGATGACGCCCGCGTGCGTGACCACGAGCACGCGCTGCCCCGGGTGCGCCGCGGCGATCGCCGCGATCGTCGCGAGGCAGCGCGTGCGGAGCTCGCGGTAGCTCTCCCCGCCTGGCCAGCGGAAATCGTCGTCGGCCTGCCGCAGGTGCGCCTCCCAGAGCGGGGCGTGGCGCGCCTTGACCTCCTCGATCGGGAGGCCGTCCACGTCGCCGCAGCCGATCTCGCGCAGCCCGTCGTGGGGGCGGACCGGGCCCCACGCGCCGGCCGCGATCCGCGCCGTCTCGAGCGCGCGGCTCAGCGGGCTGGAGTACAAGGCGTCGAACGCCGGGCCTCCGGCGAGGCGGCGGCGCAGCGCCTCGGCCTCCTCACGCCCTCGCGCGTCGAGCGGCGTGTCGGTCCACCCGCTCATCGGTGTCGCGGGGCCGGCGCGGTTGCCGGCGGTGTGGCCGTGGCGCACGAGGACCAGGAGAGAGGGGTGCATGGGTCGGACCGGAGCAGGGGGGCTCGGCCCGGAAGCTAGCGTGAGCCGCGGCCAGATCGAGCGCCGCGCGCGACGGGCTCACCCTAGCGCCGTGGTCGCCCGGCGGTGCGAGCGAGCCGGGCCGGCGCGGGCGCGCGCTTCGCCGCGCTGTTCATCACTGGCGGCGGCGCCTAGACTGGCGTGACGGTCGATGGCCACCTGCCCCGCGTGTCGCTCGGTCTATCCGGAGGATGTGGCGACCTGTCCGGAGCACGGGGACGCGCTGCTGCCGGACGAGGCCTTCTTCGAGGAGGACGCGCGGCTTTCGCCGGGCACGATGCTCGGCGAGTACCGCGTCGAGCGGCTGCTCGGCGCGGGGACGTTCGGCGACGTCTACGCGGGAGAGCACCCCCTCATCGGCAAGCGGGTCGCGATCAAGGTGCTGAACCGGCGGTTCGCGTCCGATCCGACCGTCGTCTCGCGCTTCGTCGGCGAGGCGCGCGCGGTGAACCGCATCCGGCACCGCAACATCATCGACATCTTCTCCTTCGGCGTCGTCGACGGGCGGCACTACTTCGTCATGGAGCTGCTCGACGGGCTCACGCTCGGCGCGCTCATCCGGCGCGAGGGGCGCCTCTCCCCGGGCCGCGCCGTCCCCGTCCTCGAGGGCATCGCCGACGCGCTCGACGCCGCGCACGCGGCGGGGATCACGCACCGCGATCTGAAGCCCGAGAACATCTTCGTGGCGATCGAGAAGGGCGGCCGCCACTTCCCCAAGCTGCTCGATTTCGGCGTGGCGAAGCTCGCCGACGAGGCGCTCGCCCACAAGACGGCCACGGGGGTCGCCGTCGGGACCCCCGCGTACATGTCGCCCGAGCAGGTCCGCGGCAAGGGCGTCGACCATCGCTCGGACATCTACGCCCTCGGCGTGATCGCCCACGAGGTGCTCACGGGAACGCTCGTCTTCCAGGGCGAGTCGATGATGGACGTGATGATGATGCACCTCCTCCACCCGCCGCCGCGGGCGTCGGAGGTCTGCGCGGATCTCCCGCCCGAGCTCGACGCTCCGGTGACGGCGATGCTGGAGAAGCGCGCCGAGGATCGCCCCCCGTCCGCCGGTGCGGCGGTCCAGGCGTTCGTCGAGCAGGTGCGCAAGCTCGGCCTCGAGGGGCTCGACAGCGCGGGTGCCGCGCGGCCCAGGAGCAGCGCGCGCGTGGTGTCCGTCGGCTCGCAGGACGTCAGCTCCGAGGCGGCGACCGACGTGGTGGACGCGCTCGATCCGGAGGAGGGCGGCGGCGCGGACGGGGGCGGCGCGTCCCGGAGCGGCGCCTCCGGGAACGGCGGCTCCTCCGGCACGCTGCGCAGCCCTGGCGAGAGCGGGGCGGCCGCGGCGGGGCGCACGCAGCCCATGCCGCCGGGCTCGGTGGCGCCCGCCGAGATCGGCCGGACGGTGGCGTTCGCCCCGCTCAGCGAGCCCGCGCGTGCGCCGAGAGCCCAGGCCCGCCGCGCAGGGGTGCTCGCGGTGCTGCTCCTCGGCGGCGCGGTGGCCGGGGCGATCGCGTGGCTCCGCCCTGGCGGCGACGCTGCCTCGACCCGCGATGCCGCCCCGACAGCGGCCACGGGCGCGCCGCCCGGCGCCGCAGGCGTCGCAGGCGTCGCAGGCGCGCCGTCCAGCACCCAGGGCCCCCTCGGCGCGCCGCTGGCCGGCGCGGGCGCCACGGGCGGGCCGTCCGGCGCCGCGGATCCTTCCGGCGCGCCGCCCGTCGCGGGCGCCGCGCCCCTCGGTGCCCAGGCGGCTCCGGGAGCCGCCGCGGGGGGACCGGCGAAGGCCGCGCCTGTCGCCGGGGCGGCCGGCGCGGCGTCGACCACGGCGCCGTCGGGCGTCCGGGCGACCCGACCGCGCAAGCACCACACCGATCTGGAGAAGCCGGCGTTCGAAAGCCTCCGCGGAGCACCCTGACCATGAAGGCATCTCACGGAGCGTCGATCGTCCTGGCGATCGCGGCGGCGGGCTGCGCGAACCTCTCGCTGCTCGAGGAGGACGTCTGCGGCAACCGCGTCGTCGAGGCGCCGGACGAGGCCTGCGACGGGCAGGAAGGCTGCGGCGCGCCCGGGAGCGCGCACCAGTGCCGCTACCTCTGCGGGGGCGCCGAAGCGTTCGTGTGCCCCGGCGGCTACGGGTGCGGCGCGGACGGCGTCTGCCGGCGCCCCACGGGTGTGTTCGAGGAGCTCTCGGCGCGCACGATGGTCACGGCGATGGAGCTCTCGGCCGGCGACATCAACGCCGACGGCTGTGACGAGCTCGTGCACACGACGCTCGAGAGCACGACGATCACGGCGCTCCCCAGCCAGGCGCCTGGGCTGTGCGCGCAGGCGGAGCAGGCGCTCCCGATCGCCCGGGCGCCGTCGAGCGAGGAGACGTCGCCCGCTCCGATCCTGCGCGACCTCACGAGCGACGGCCAGCTGGAGCTCATCGTCGCCGGCCGCGGGGACGTGGTCTCCGCGCCGGGGGGCGCCGCGAACGGCCTCTTCGTGTTCTCCGCCTCGGAGAGCGGGGCCATGGCGCCCACGCTCTACGCGACGACGCGCCTCGACAGCGAGGCCGCGCGCCTCCTGTCTGCGCGGCTGCGCGGCCGCGACGCCGCGCTGATCTTCCTCGGAGCAGCCGCCGCGACGGGGGGCCCGAGCGGCGGCGGTACGGGCGGCGAGCCGCCGGCGAGCGGCGGCCCCGGCCGTATCGCGGTGATGTCGGACCCGGCCGCGACGCCGCAGACGCTCGACGGCGACGTCGTGGCCCCCGTCGACATCGCGGCCGCTGTCGCCGCCGATCTGGACGGAGACGCCGCCGCGGACCCGGGGGCCTGCGACGAGGCGATCGTGGCGAAGCGGGGCGACGATCGGATCCGCATCTACGCCGTCTGCGGCCCCGCGGGATCGAGCGCGCTCGCGGCGCTGCCCGAGGTGCTGCTCGGCGGCGGCGCGAGGATCCGCGACGTCAACGCGTCGCTCGCCGTCCACGATCAGAACCGAGATGGCTTCCTCGACATCGTCGTGAACGCCGTCCGCGCCGGCAGCGGCGAGCTCCACGTCGCGTACGGCCTCGGCGACGGACGCTTCCACTCGACGCCCAGCCTCCCGTCCGGCGGCTCGCCCGACCAGCGCACGGGCGCGCTCTCGCTCGATGACGCGGAGCTCGAGGCCGCGCTCGCCGATCCGGACCGGATCTTCGTCGCCGGCGATTTCGAGAAAGACCGCCCCGGGCCAGAGCTCGTGCCGCTCGGCTGCCGCCCCGGCGCGCCGTTCCAGTCTCCCGTCTGCGGCTCGATCGGCGGAGGGTGCGAGGCGATCGCCGCCGACGTGAACGCCGACGGCCACCTCGATATCGTCGCCACCGAGACGCAGCTGCCCGACATCACGGTGTACACCGGCGCCTCGGACGGCACGTTCTACACGCAGCGCGTCGGGACGCAGTGCCCGCCCCACTACCTCGCCGTCGGCGACTTCGACGGCGATCGGGTGAACGACATCGCCTACTTAGACCAGCAGGCGCGGCCGTCGTCGCCGCAGCCCTCGACCCGGCTCGACATCGCCTACGGCAACGCCTTCGCCGCGCCCTCCGCGCCGGCCGGGCACGGCCGCCTCGATCTCGCCGGCGGCCTCGTTGCGGGCCGCGTGCTCCCGGAGGCCACGGGCGCGCAGCTCTTCGCCCTGCGCGGTCTCCCGCGGCCGCCCGACGCGGCGGTGGGCTCCGGCTCCGGGCTGGCGCTCATCGAGGGGGGCCGCGATCGCCTCATCCGCGCGCCGTTCTACTTCGCCGCGCCTCCCGGAGCGCCGGGTGGCATGCCGCCTGGTCCTGGCGCGCCGAGCTCCATCCTGCCCGTGCGGCTCCTCGGCGTCGCGGGCGGCATGTTCGCGGTCGGGCCCGACGGCGAACCCCAGCAGCGCCTTGCCGCGATCACGGAGCTCGCCGTCGAGGGCGGGCCCGGTCCCGTGCCCGAAGGCACGCAGATCTGGCTGATCGCCGTCTCACCGGAGGGGGACAACCTGCGCGCCGAGGCGTCCGGCCGGCCCGGCGAGGGGGCGCCGCCGTGCGAGGCGTGTGTGCTCGCGCCGATCGACACCGACGGCGACCGCCGCGACGAGCTCGTGTGGCTGAACGACGGCGAGCTCGCGCTGTACGCGGCCGACGGCGAGAAGCTTGTCGAGGCGGCCCGGCAGGAGACGGCGCACGTGTTCAAGGCCGTCGTGGAGGACGTGAACCCGCCGAAGTACGCGCCGCGCCCGCTCGTCGCGGATCTGGACGGCGACGGGCAACAGGATCTCCTCGCCCGCGCGGAGACCGGCGAGATCGTCGCGCTCTGGGGCCGCGCCGGCGGGGGCTTCGACGAGACGGCGCTCGTCGCGCCGGAGCCTTGCGAGGGCGACAAGGCCTGCGCGGGCCTCGCCGTGGCGCTGCTCAACGCCGACGCCGACGTCGCGCTCGAGGTCGCCGTGGCCGGGCCCGGGCGGCTCGAGCTCTACGATCTCGACGCCGGCGCGCGGGCGCTGCGCCGCATCGACACCGCGTTCCCCGGGCCTCCGCCGGAGGCCGGCAGCGATTTCGTCGCGCTGGTCGCGGGCGACGTCGACGGGGATGGCGTCGACGATCTCGCGGTGGCGATGAGCTCCGCGTTCCTGAAGGTGTTCCGCGGCAAGCCGGTGCTGCAATGAGGGCGGCAGCGCGTTTCCTCGGCCCGTTGCTCGCCTGGGCCTCGCTGGGCCTCGCGGCGGCGCCCGCCGCGGCCCAGGCGGACGCGCGCCCGACGCCCGAGCAGGTGGCGCAGGCGGAGAGCTACTTCAACGCCGGCGCGCAGGCCTACGAGGCGGGCCAGTACCAGGTCGCCGCGGAGGCGTTCCTGGAGGCGCACGAGCGCGTGCCGAGCCCGTCGCTCCTGTTCTCGGCGGCGCAGGCGTTCCGGCGGCAGTACCTCACGGAGCCGTCGCCGGACGCGCTGCGCCGCGCGATCGCCCTCTACCGCGAGTACCTGCGCCAGGATCCGAAGGCGGCGCGCCGCGAGGAGGCGGTGGCGGCCCTCGGGTCGCTCGTGCCGCTGGAGGCGCGGCTCCCCGGCGAGGGCGCGACGGCGCCGGGCGGCGAGGGCGTGACGGCGCCGGGCGGCGGCGCCGCGGCGGCCGCGAGGCCGGCGGCGGGCGGGACGCGGCTCCTGCTGTCGTCGCCGGCCGAGGGGGCGCGGGTGTCGGTGGATGGCCAGCCGTTCGTCGCGGCGCCGCTCGTGGCGCCGGTCGCTCCTGGCCCGCACCGCGTGCGCGTGCAGGCGGCGGGGCACGACGACGAGGAGCTCACGGTCGTCGCGGTCGCCGGTGAGCTGATGCCGCGGCACGTCGTGCTGCGCGTGAAGCCGGCGCAGCTGCGGGTGACCGGCACGGGCGGCGCGCGCATCGCCGTGGACGGGCAGGTGAGGGGGACGGTGCCGACGGCGGGCGCGATCGCGATCGAGCCGGGGGTTCATGTGGTCGAGGTCTCGCTGCCTGGATACGAGCTCTTCCGGCGAGGGCTCCGCGTGACGCGCGAGCAGGCCGTGGGGCTCGACGCCGATCTCCGCATGACGTCCCGCCGCGTCGCCGCGTGGACGGTGCTCGGCGTCGGCGCCGCGGGCGCCGTCGCGACCGGCGTGCTCGGGGGCCTCGCCCTCGCGAGCCAGAGCGAGGCGGTCGAGCTGCGGGACAGGAAGGACGCGGACTCTCTCACGCCGTCCGAGCGGGATCGCTACAACGCCGCGGTCGACGCGCGCGGCAGTCTCGGCGCGGCGGCGGCCGTCGCCGGCGGGGTCTCGTTCCTGGCCGCCGCCGTCGGGTTCGGGCTCTTCGCGTTCGACGAGCCGAGGGGCCTTGGCGCCGCCCCGCCCGCCGCGCCGCCGCCGAGGGATCCCGGCGTGGACGCGGAGTTCACGGTGGGAGTTCTGTCGGCTGGTGTCCGAGGGCGTTTCTAGTCGAGTCGGAGCCCAACGGCGCGCATGTGGGCCTCGCGATGACCTATCGACTCTGACCCTCCGTTTTCCATCACGGAACGCGCGCGCTCCGGAGACAGTCACCGGCATGAAGCGCTCCTCGTTGATCGTGCAGGCTGCCCTCGTCCTCCTCGCGTGCGCCTGCGGTGACGGAGGCGATGTCGGAGGGCAGGGCGGCCAGGGGGGCCAGGCGAGCGGAGGTCCGTCCACCGGCGCGACGGGCGCAGGCGCAGGCTCGTCCGCCAGCACGACGGGCGCCGGCGCAGGCCCGTCCGCCAGCACGACGGGCGCCGGCGGAGGTCTCGGCCCCCACGTCCCCGAGCCGAGCACGCCCACGCGCGGCGGCACGATGACGTTCACGAACATCGGCGCGCCCGGCTGGTGGCCCCGCCGCATCGACCGCGAGCCGGGCGACCCGGCGTGCGACTACAAGGACGGCGACGACACCTGGGGCGGGCACTGCTGCATGACGGAGCATCCCACGACGAGCGACAGGCTCGCCCCGTTCGATGAAGAGATGACCCTCATCATGAAGGCCATCCGCGTGAAGCAGCTCGCCGTCTACCAGCCCGGCAGCGACCCTGCCGCCTGGCAGATGGTCTCATCGTGGGACGCGAAAAACGGCGCAGGCTCCAATCTGCTCGTCACGGAAGGGCAGGCCACCTCCGCCGATTTCACGGGCGACCTCACGAAGAAGGACTGCGTCACGTACTTCACGCAGGACAAGCCCTTCGCGTGCGGTGACGGCAAGGATTATTACTGCCCCGACGATCCGGGCGTCATGCACCTCGGCTGGGCGGGCTCGAAGCTCGTGGTCTTCCTGGCGTCGATGACGTTCGACGACGCGGGCGTCGAGAAATGCGACGGCGGCGGGCAGGGCCACCCCGGCCCGTGGGTCGCGTTCGTCGCGTCCGAGCTCATTCGCGACGGCGGCCGCAAGTGGAACGGGCTCTGCAACTGCTACTCGAAGACGGGCACCGTCGGCGACGGCTGCGGCGAGATCAACGTGTTCGAGGTCGTGATGGACAACAACGAGTACAGCAACCGCGAGTTCATGAGCACCGGTGTCCGCTCGTACCAGGAGGGGCACATCGGCGGCAGCGTCTGCGGGATCGGCTGCGATCGCGACGGGTTCGCCGAGGATGTCGAGGTGGTCGATGCGTGCGCGCAAAAGGCCTACGACAAGGGGCCCGTCATCGAGGCCGGCGGGCCCTCGGACGGCTGCCCGACATGGCGCCGGCCCAGCGGCGATCGTTACTTCATGATCCTGCTCGATGAGGCGCAGCGCACGATCCAGGTCGCGGTCATCCACCCCGAGAGGATCCCCTCCGCCGCGGCCGAGATGCTCCCCGATCTGCCGGGCGGGCTCTCGCGCGGCTCGATCGACGCCATGATCTCGATGCGCCTGCCGGAGTGAGCCCCATGAAACCGAGGAACACAATGCACAATCTCCGTCAGCTTCCGGTGCGGTGGGTCTTCATCGCCGCTATCGCGTCCTTCGCCGCGGCGCCGGCGTGCTCGAGCAGCGACGACGAGGCACAGGCGTCGTCGGGGTCGAGCGGCGCCGGCGCAGGTAGCGCGAGCAGCGGCGGCACAGCAAGCGCGAGCGGCGCCGGCGCGGGTAGCTCCAGCAGCAGCAGCGCAGCAAGCTCGAGCGGCAGCGGCGCAGCAAGCTCGAGCGGCAGCGGCGCAACAAGCTCGAGCGGCAGCGGCGGCCCTGCGCCGGCGGGCTGCAAGCGCGGCCTCGCGTATGGCTATCACTCGAAGGCGGACATGGATGTCCTCTCCCCGGCGGTGTCCTGGTGGTACAACTGGACTCATGTGCCGGACGAGGGGGTCCGGCCCGATTATTACAGGACGCTCGGCGTCGAGTACGTGCCGATGGTGTGGGGCGGGGGCAACCTCGACAGCGCCGCCGCCGGCCGCATCGCCTCCGAGATCCCCGAGGGCGCGAGGTTCCTGCTGGGGTTCAACGAGCCGAACTTCGGGGCGCAGGCCGACCTTTCCGCGGCCGAAGCCGCGGCGCTCTGGCCGCACGTCGAGGCGGTGGCCGACGCGCGCGGCCTCGCGCTCGTGTCGCCGGCCGTGAACTTCTGCGGCGGCGATTGCCAGGAGACCGATCCCTTCAAGTACCTGGACGACTTCTTCGCCGCGTGCAGCGGATGCCGGGTCGATTACATCGGCATCCACATCTACACCGGCTGCAAGGGAGAAGGCGACAACCAGGCCCAGTGGCTCATCAACCACGTCGAGACGTACAAGTCACGGTTCGACAAGCCCCTCTGGCTCACGGAGTTCGCCTGCGACAGCGCGGGCTCCCTCGCCGAGCAGAAGGAGTTCCTTGTCGACGCGCTGGCGTACCTCGAGAACGAGCCACGGATCGCGAAGTACGCGTGGTTCTCGGGCCGCGCCGACAACGTCCGGCACGCGAGCCTGCTCGGCGACGACGGCGAGCTCAACGAGCTCGGTCAAGCCTACGTCAGCGCGCCGCAGCACGCGTGCGGAGCCTCGACGGAGTGAGAATGACGCGGCGGGCAGGCCGGTCGCCTGCGCGCTCTCCCGCCGTGGCCACCACGCCGCAGCTCCCTGGACCCACCGCCGCTCGCCCCTCGAGCGGCGTCGGCGCGGCAGGCCCGCGCCGCAACGCGTCGGTGCGGCTGCCGTCAGCGACGCGAGCGTGAGGCTCGAAGGCGCGGTCACGCCGCGCCACCAGCTCCGGTCCCCGCCTGGCGCGGGCCTCGCGCTCGCCGCGCCAGTTTGTGATTGACGCCGACTATGTGAGCGTTCACATTCGGCACTCCGAATATTCTTTTGCCTTCCCCTGGATGGGCCGCCAGGCGCACCGGGTCCTGCGCCCTGCGCGTCCACCTCGACGGTCGCGCCATGGCTCCGGACGAGGCGCATGCCGGGGGAAAGGAGGAGCAGCAGTTGGGCTCGGCTGGGATGACATCAGGGCGCGCTCCAGGCGCGGAACATCTGGCGACCACTGTCTGCCAATCTCGCCGTTCGCCGTCGTCGGTCTCACGTGAGCGCTTCGCGCAGGCGCAACGCAACCAGAGGGGCATTGTGCACCACGAAAAGAAAGCCGTCAGTCGCATCCATGTCTTCTGTTTGCTCTCGAGCGTCGCGATGCTGGCGTGCGGCGATGAGGGCGGCGACGCGGCACAAGCTGCGGGCGCGGGCAGCTCGAGCGTGTCAGCCGCCAGCGGGGCGTCGAGCGGAGCCACCGCCGGGTCGAGCAGCGCTTCCGGTGGCACGAGCAGCGGCGAAGCAGCCGGCAGCGGCGGAGCGACCGCCGGCGCCGGTGGAGCGGACTCGGGTGGAACGGGCGGCGCAGGCGGTGCGGGCGGCGCCGGGACAGGCGGGGCCGGCGGGGACGGAGGTGGAGGTGACGCGGTGAAGTCCGCAGGCTGCGGCAAGATGCGCACGCTCCAGAACGGCGCTGGCACCGTGCAGAGCGGCGGAAAGAGCCGCAAATACGCCCTGCGCGCCCCCGACGATTACGATAGCGGCCACCCGTACCGGCTCATTCTCTCCTTCCACGGGGCCACGGGCAACAGCGGCCAGGTTGCGCCCTCCTATTTCGGGCTCTGGTCGCTCTCCGAAGGGAGCACCATCTTCATCGCGCCCGACGCTGTCGGCGGGATCTGGTCAGCCGACGATGTGACCTTCGTCGACGACATCCTCAAGCAGGTCACGGGCGATCTCTGCATCGACACCTCGCGCATCGAGCTCGAAGGCTTCAGCCAGGGGGGGGCGATGGCGTGGACGCTGGCCTGCGCGCGTCCGGACGTTTACCGCGCCGCGGTCGTGCACTCCGGCGGCGGTCTCCCCCGGCCGGCGAGCTGTAAGCCGGTCGCCTTCATGTCTTCGCTCGGTCAGCAGGAGAGCGGCGGAGCCGGACAGACCTCCAACAGCGATTTCTTCGCCAAGCAGAATGGCTGCATGGTGGAGTCCCTGGCCAAGGCGCCCAGAGGTGGCCACGCCTGCTCGGACTACAAGGGCTGCTCGGCGGGGCACCCCACCCGCTGGTGTGACTACGACGGCGGTCATACCCCGTCGCCGAACGACGCCGGGAAGCAGATGTCGTGGATGCCCGAGGAAGTGTGGGCGTTCCTGAGTCAGTTCTAGAACACCCATCGTGTTGAAACCCTGAGAATTTTCACAGGGAGGCGAGGAGGCGGGGAGGAAGAAGAAAAGAACCCCTCCTTGACCCGCCATCTCTCGCTCCCCGCCTCCTCGGCTCCCTGTGAAATTCCTGTTTCTTCTGGGGGTTTCAACCCGTCTGTCGCTCTAGAGTGCGCGAAACAAAGCGGCGCTGGCTTGCGTGCCAGGTTGCCGTTGACATGGAGTCTCTGTTCGATGGACCAATTCAAACGTCACGTCCTCGGGTTCGCGTCGCTCTCGCTGGCGCTGCTCGCTGCGCTGCCTGCGCGCGGGGCATCGCTGCAGAAAGTCAACCAGAGCGAATGGGGGGCGGACGGCCTGCCCAGCTACGTCAACATGTACATTTACGTGCCTGACAAGCTGGCGACCAAGCCTCCCATCGTCGTCGCCCCCCATCATTGCCAGGGAAATGGCCAGGGGACGTTCGGCGAGATGTCGAGCCTGGTGTCCATCGCGAACACCAGCGGCTTCATCATGATCTTCCCGGAGGCCACCGGGCAGAACTGCTGGGATGCGGGATCGACGCGATCGCTCAAACACGGCGGCGGCGGCGACACGGGGGCCATCGTCCAGATGGTGAAATACACGCTCGCGAAGTACAGCGGCGATGCGGGCCGCGTGTACTCGGTCGGCGGATCGTCGGGCGGCATCATGACCGAGGCGCTGCTCGGTGTGTACCCCGACGTGTTCATGGCCGGCGTGTCGCTCATGGGCGTTCCGTGTGGCTGCTGGGCCGAGGGCTACAACGACGTCACCGGGACGGGGAGCTCGGCCCAGTGGAGCGGACCCTGCGGGGGCGGCAACGTCACGAAGACCGGGCAGCAGTGGGGAGACCTCGTTCGTTCGTACTATCCCGGCTACACAGGCCATCGCCCGCGCCTGCAGCACTGGCATGGCACCGCCGACACGATCCTCAGCTACAAGAACATGGCTGAAGACGTCAAGGAGTGGACGAACCTCCTGGGGTTGAGCGAAACCCCGAGCGGGACCGACACGCCGAAGCGCGGAACCACGCGCCAGTCCTGGAAGAGCGCTTGCGGCTACACCGTCTATGAGGCCTTCTCGATGGACGGCGTCGGGCACTCCGTGCCGTTCGACGGACCCGCCGTCGCTGCCTATTTCGGCCTCACCACCGCCGGTGGTCAGGATCCAGAGACGGCGGCTTGTCCCGGCGCTGTCCCCGGCGGCAGCGACACGGAAGGAGCAGGCGGCGCGGCCGGAACCGGAGGCGCGGGGGGCGAGCCCGGAGCCGGAGGCGCGGGCGGCGAGCCCGGAACCGGAGGCGCGGGGGGCGAGCCCGGGACCGGAGGCGCGGGCGGGGTCACGGTGAGTGGCTCAGGCGGCAGCGCAGGCAGCGGCGGCGCGATGGACCCCGCGTCCGGGGGGGCGGACGGACAGGCCGCCAGCTCGGGGACCGGCGACTCGACAGAAGGAGAAAGCTCCAGCTCCGGCTGCAGCTGCGCCGTGGGCAACGACGCGAGAGACTCCGGCGCCCAGGCGGGTCTCCTCCTCGCGGCGCTGGGATTGCTGCTCGGTCGCTCGAAGCGCCGCCCGCGCTGAGCGCGCGGGAAGACCAGGGTCTCACTTGCCGTAGGCCACCCGCCACACGGTGTTGCTCTGGTCGTCGGTCACCAGCAGCGCGCCGTCCCTGGCCACCGCGACGCCGACCGGACGACCCCACACGTCGCCGGTGCTCGTGACGAAGCCGGTCATGAAGTCTTCGTAATACCCCGCCGCCTTGCCGTCCTTGACCGGGATGCGGATCACCTTGTATCCGGTGCGCCGCGAGCGGTTCCACGAGCCGTGCTCCGCCGCGAAGATGTGGCCCTGGTAGTCGGCCGGGAACTGCTGGCCCGTGTAGAAACAGAGGTCGAGGGAGGCCGAGTGCGACTGGATCAGCACGTCGGGCACGATGACCTTGTCCCGGAGCTCGGGGTGCTTGCCCTCGTGCCGCGGATCCTGATGCCCGCCGAGGTAGTACCAGGGCCAGCCGTAGAAGCCGCCCTCTTGCACGCGCGTCACGTAGTCGGGGACCAGGTTGTCGCCCAGCTCGTCGCGCTCGTTCACGCTCGTCCAGAGCGCGCCCGTCGCCGGCTCGATCGCCAGGCCGACCGGGTTGCGGATGCCTGACGCATGGAGCACCTCGTTCTTGCCATCGGGCGTGAAGGCCAGGATGCTCGCGCGGCGGATCTCGGCCTCGTCGTCATCGACGTTGGAGCGGGAGCCCACGGACACGAACATTCGCTGGTTGTCCTTGCTGAAGACGATATCGCGGGTCCAGTGGCCGCCGCCGCCGACGGCCTCCCTGCCCGAGGGGATGTTGGTGACCAGCGCCTCGGCCGGGCCGCTGGCCGTTGTGTCGCCCGCCTTGTAAGGGAACCGCACAACGCTGTCGGTGTTCGCGATGTAGACGTGCGTCGGCGCGTCGGTGCCGGCCGGATAGAAGGCGATGCCGAAGGGGCGGTTGAGGTCCCCGGCGTAGACGCTGCGGAGGTCGGCCTTGCCGTCGCCGTCCGTGTCCCGGAGCACCTGCACCCGGTCCGCCGCGCTCTCGGCCACGAACACGTCGCCGTTCGGCGCCACCTGCACGACGCGCGGCTTCTCCAGCCCCGTGGCGAGCTCGGCGACGGTGAATCCCGACGGGACTTTGGGGAACGCACCGGCTGGACGTTCTGCCTTGTTCGGGCTGTTGGTCACCGACTCCCCCTCGTTGGGCGCGGGGAGGTCGGCGACGGTGATCTTGCGCTTCACGCCGGGCGCGTCCGTCGTCCAGTCGCCCAGCGCGTCGGCGCCGGTGAGGATCCTGTCGGTGGGCGCCGGCTGCGGCGTGACCTCGGCGCGCTTGGGCGAGCAGGAGGCCAGCGCGCCGGCGCCGGCACCGACCAGGAGCACCTGAGCCGCCCTTCGCCGGGCCCGCGGGCCGCCTGAGATTCGGTTGTGCATGGACTCGGGTTGCCATTCGGCTGCTCCTCTGTCCACCGCGCCACCGCTCCTCTGGACCGATGAGCCCGCCGATCTCCTCTGCTCTCGCCACGAGCAGACGGGGGAGGGCCCCTCGCTCCGACCCTGGCTGCCGCCCCGGTGGGCGGCTACCTACCAGTCCGCCTCGATCACCCCGCCGGTGTACTGCGTGCTGTTCGGCGTGTACTGGTGAACCTCGAACTTGTTGCCGTCGGGGTCCGCCAGCCAGATCTGGTACGTGTTGTCGCAGCCGAGCTTCTTCTCGGTGAACGGGATGTCGCGGCTCTTCAGCGTCGTCATCACGGCGTCCATGTCGTCGGTCTCCAGGCAGAAGTGGGCGATCCCGGTATTGACCACCTCGCCGAGGTTCCGGTCCTCGAACATCTCCACATAGTTGCCGTCGGCGATCTCGAGGTACGCGCCGAACGGCGCGCCTTCGCGGGTGAAGCTGAACTTGGTGGCGAACCCCAGCTTGCCGTAGAAGTCGACCGAGCGCTGCAGATCCCTCACGTTGAGACAGACGTGCGCGATGCGTTTGAACATGGGGAGAGCCTCCGCGACGGCGCCGGGGTAGGGGAGCGGCGCGCGCGGCCAAGGATACCCCACCCGGAGGCCCCGGCGCGACGGTAGGCCCAGGCCGCGGGTGCGCCTTCGTGCAAAACGTGCGCCTTGCCGCCTCCGGCGCATGCCCGCGCGCCACGAAAACGAGGGGTGCACCCGTCAGGCACGCCGGCTGCTTAAGAGCCGGGCGTCACGACCGGAGCCCTCGAGGTCGCGCCGCGGAGGCGCGGGCGCGCCGGGGCTCACGCGAACAACGAGGTCGCTATGCATAACCTACGACGACTCTGGCTGGCGCTCGCCGCCGTCATCACCGCTGGCTTCCTGATACTCGGCTTCATGGGTCGGGAGGTGTACCGCAAGGCCCCGCCGATCCCGGAGCGGGTCGAGACGCCGTCCGGCCGGGTGCTGCTCACGAAGGACGATATCCTGGACGGGCAGCTCGTCTATCAGAGCATCGGCGGGCAGCAGGTCGGCAGCGTCTGGGGGCACGGCGCTTACCAGGCGCCGGACTGGTCGGCCGACTGGCTCCATCGCGAGGCCGAGGCGCAGCTCGCGCTCTGGAGCCAGCGAGAGCACGGCGCGGCGTTCGCGGCGCTCCCGGACGAGGCGCAGGCCGCGCTCAAGGCGCGGCTCCAGCGGACGATGCGCCAGAACGGCTACGACGCCGCGACCGGCGCGCTCACGGTCTCCGAGGATCGCGCGCTGGCGATCGAGCAGACAGCGGCGCACTACCGCGCGCTCTTCGGCGACGAGCCGAGCCTCACCGGCCTGCGCGAGAGCTACGCGCTGCACACGAGCGCGGTCCCCGACGCCGGGCGGCGCGACAAGCTGACGGCTTTCTTCTTCTGGACCTCGTGGGCCACGGCCGCGGAGCGCCCTGGCACCGGCGCCAGCTACACGAACAACTGGCCTCATGAGCCGCTCGTCGGAAACGTCCCCACGGCCGCCAACGTGATCTGGTCGATCGTCAGCGTCGTGCTGCTGCTCGCCGGGATCGGCGCGCTCGTCTGGTACCACGCGTTCCGCCGCGCCGAGGAGCCGGTCGTCGCCGCGCCGGCGCGCGACCCGCTCTCGGGCTGGGTGCTCACCCCGTCGATGCGGGCGGTCGGGAAGTACTGCCTCGTCGTGGTCGCGCTGCTCGTCCTTCAGGTCGCGCTCGGCGCCCTGACCGCGCACTACACGGTGGAAGGACACGAGGTCTTCGGCCTGCCTGTCGCGGACTACCTGCCGTACGCGGTGACGCGCACCTGGCACGTCCAGCTCGGCGTCTTCTGGATCGCGACCGCGTTCCTCGCGACGGGGCTGTTCCTCGCGCCGGCGGTGGGCGGGCGAGAGCCGAGGGGGCAGCGGCTCGGCGTGAACGTCCTCTTCGGGGCGCTCGTCCTCGTGGTCTTCGGCTCGCTCGCCGGAGAGTGGCTGTCGATCAAGCAGCGCTTCGCGCTCGAGCACTCGTTCTGGTTCGGGCACCAGGGGTACGAGTACGTCGACCTCGGCCGCGCCTTCCAGATAGCGCTCTTCGGCGGGCTCGCGCTCTGGCTCTTCCTGATGCTGCGCGCGCTCTGGCCCGCGCTCGCGCGGCGCGACATGAGCCGGCACATCGTGCTGCTGTTCACCGGCGCCACGGTCGCCATCGGGATGTTCTACGGCGTAGGGCTGTTCTACGGCGCCAAGACGCACCTGTCGGTCATGGAGTACTGGCGCTGGTGGGTCGTCCACCTCTGGGTCGAGGGGTTCATGGAGGTGTTTGCCACCGCGGCGATCGCGTTCCTGTTCACCCGGCTCGGCCTCGTGCGTCCGGACAGCGCGGCGCGGGCGGCGATCCTGTCGACCTGCATCTTCCTCATCTCGGGCATCCCTGGCACGTTCCACCACCTCTACTTCAGCGGCACGCCGGTCTCGGTGATGGCGGTCGGCGCGAGCTTCAGCGCCCTCGAGGTCGTGCCGCTCGTCCTCGTGGGGATGGAGGCGCACGAGACCTGGCAGATGCAGCACCGGAGCGCGTGGATGCAGGCCTATCGCTGGCCCATCCAGTTCTTCGTCGCCGTCGCGTTCTGGAACTTCGTGGGCGCCGGGGTGTTCGGCTTCCTCATCAACCCGCCGATCGCCCTCTATTACATGCAGGGCCTCAACACGACCCCGGTGCACGCGCACGCCGCCCTCTTCGGCGTCTACGGGCTCCTGTCCCTCGGCCTCGTGCTGGTGATGCTCCGCCGCCTGCGCCCCGACGCGGTGTGGAACGAGGCGCGGCTCCGGGTGGCGTTCTGGGGGATGAACGGCGGCCTCGGCCTCATGATCCTCCTGAGCCTCCTGCCGATCGGGCTGGCGCAGGCGTGGGCCAGCGTCGAGCGCGGGCTGTGGTATGCGCGGAGCGCGGAGTTCATGCAGCAGCCGGTCCTCGAGGCGCTGCGCTGGATGCGGCTCGTCGGAGACACCCTGTTCATCGTCGGCGTCCTGGCCTTCGTGGGGTTCGTCGCGGGGCTCTTCACCCGCCGGCCGGCGGGCGCTGCTTCGGCGAAGCCCGCGCCCGAAGGTGAGGCGGCAGGGATGGCCGCGCCGGCTGCGAGCGGCGCGCCGGCGGTCTGAGCACCCGCGCGCCAGCGCCCTGCCGGGCGCTGGCGCGCCTCCTCGCCGCAGCGCCGAGCGGCGCCCCGAAATGTGCGCGTGGCGTCGAGCACAGCCTTGATCCTCCACGCTATGCTCGGGTCCTGGAGCGCCACGGCGCTCGCCCCCGGGAACCCAGCATGTCCACCGAGCACTTCGACGTTCTCATCGTAGGCGCCGGCCTCTCCGGCATTGCGGCCGGCTACCACCTCCAGACGCGCTGCCCCGGCAAGCGGTACGCGATCCTCGAGGGGCGCAGCGCGATCGGCGGTACCTGGGACCTGTTCCGCTACCCCGGCGTCCGCTCGGACTCGGACATGTTCACGCTCGGCTATTCCTTCCGCCCCTGGAAGGAGGCCAAGGCGATCGCGGACGGGGCGTCGATCCGCGAGTACGTGCGCGACACGGCCCGGGAGCTCGGCATCGACCGGCACATCCGGTTCAATCACCGGGTTCGAGCCGCGTCGTGGTCGTCGGAGCAGGCGCGCTGGACCGTCGAGGTGGACGTCGGCCCAGGCGAGGAGCGCGTCCGCATCTCCTGCAGCTTCCTGTACGTCTGCAGCGGCTACTACCGCTACGAGAGCGGGTATACGCCCAGCTTCCCTGGGCGCGACGACTTCCAGGGACAGCTCGTGCACCCCCAGCAGTGGCCGGAGGATCTCGACTACCGGGGCAAGCGCGTCGTCGTCATCGGCAGCGGCGCCACGGCCGTGACGCTGGTGCCCGCGATGGCCGCCGACGCGGCGCATGTGACGATGCTCCAGCGCTCGCCGACGTACATCGCCTCGCTGCCCTCGGAGGACCCGATGGCCAACGCGATCCGCGAGCACCTGCCGGAGCACATCGCCCACCGCGTCGCCCGCTGGAAGAACGTCGCGCTCAGCCTGCTGATCTACCAGATCTGCCAGCGCGCGCCGCAGCTGGCCCGGCGGATGCTCCGCGGCGGCGTCGCCCGGCATCTGCCGCCCGACTTCGACATCGATACCCACTTCAACCCTCGCTACGATCCGTGGGATCAGCGCCTCTGCCTCGTGCCGGACGCCGATCTCTTCCGTGCGGTGAGGGAGGGGCGCGCCTCGGTGGTCACCGACAGCATCCGGACCTTCACGAAGAGCGGCGTCCTGCTCGAGTCGGGCAAGGAGCTCCAGGCGGACATCATCGTGACGGCGACGGGCCTTGAGCTCCTGCTCTGCGGCGGCATCCAGCTCGCCGTCGACGGTGACGTCCTCGAGCCCGGCAGGTCGTTCATCTACAAGGGGTTGATGCTGGGCGGGGTCCCGAACTTCGCGCTCTGCCTCGGTTACACGAACGCCTCGTGGACGCTCCGCGCCGAGCTGGCCTCGACGTACGTCTGCCGGCTGCTAAGCCACATGGATCGCCACGGCTACCGGCAGTGCTTGCCGCGCCCTGAGGAATCCATCCCCGATCCTCGGCCGCTGCTCGGCCTGACGTCGGGCTACGTGCGGCGCTCGGCGGACCACCTGCCCAAGCAGGGATCGAAGGCGCCGTGGTGCTTCCGCCAGAACTACGTGCTCGATCTGCTCGCGATGAAGCTCGGCCCGGTGGACGACGGCACCATGGTCTTCTCCAGGGAGGCGGCCGAGATCCCTCAGGGGGACAGGATGAGCACCTTGACCTGACTCGGCACGATCCGCATTCCGGGGCAGTTCGTGGAGTTCTGCAGGCTCATGCTGGTCAGCCGGGTGGCCGGCATGCCGCCGACGAGGCAGGTGAACGCGGCGGTGATGTGGCGGGAGGGCCCCATGACCGAGCCGGACGCGACCCCCAGGGCGACGCCGGGCTGATCGCCGACGGAGATGAGCTGCGTCGTCAGCAGGTTATGCGCGGGCGCGCACATGAACAGCACGTTGTACGCGGCCGGCGCGCTCACCGGGCCAAAGGACATGTTCGGATAAGGGATCGGGGCGGGCACCGGCGGGGTGAGGCACACGTCCGGAAACCCGAGGTTCATCCCGCCCATCTGCGTGTTTGCGAACATGATGTCTCCTCAACCCAGGTGGATCTGCTCGCCGTCGATCTTGACGAGCTCCTGCGCGGTCACCAGCGTGTTCTCGCCGCGCAGGCTCATCGTCTTCTTCGCGACGTAATCGACCCGCTCGGCCCGGAGCTGCTCGAGCTCCTCGACGGTGCGGTAGGAGCGCTTCACCCGCTGCGAGAGCCGCTCCAGCACGGAGTCGAGGCTCCCGGCGAGGACCTTGGCCTTGCTGATCTCCGCGCGAAGGAATGTCCCGACAAACGAGAGGCGTTGCAGCGCGACGTTCCCGTCGACGGCGTTCACCGAGAGGCCCGCCGAGACCACAGCCACCTCCTTGGCCGAGACCAGGCCGATGCCGTCCTGCGCGGCGACGCCGAGGCGACCGGCAGGCAGCTTGATGTTCAGGTCGCCGTCCGCGACGATGCTCCCGGGCGCGCCGTCCTCCCGCTCCAGCACGGAGAGCACGTAGCAACGCCCGTCGGTCGCCACGGCAACGAGCACGAGGTCGCCCGCCTCGGGCTCGAGGAGGCACCCCTTGGCGCGCTTCGCCCGGAGCTCGCCCGCGTCGGTCTCCACGACGAGCGCCGCGCCGTCGGCGCGCACCACGGTGCCGAACTCCTGAGTGACCAGAGCCCTGGGCTCCTGCTTTCTCGCCAGACTGCGCATGATTCCCTCGTCAACGTGTAGACGTCTCGACACCCACGGCCGGAGGCTCCGAGCTCCCCCGGCCGCTGCTCAACACCCGTGATTGCCACTGCTCCGCCTCGGCGAGATCCGCGTCGTCGCCGAGGGCGGCCGCCCGGCTCGACCACACGGCCCCTTCGTCCTTGATCCGATGGAGGCGCGCTCGAAACAGGGTCGCCCTCGAGAAGTCGCTGGCCGAGACGTCGGCGTGGGAGAGGTCGGCGTACGTCAGGTTGGCGCCGTTCCAGCGCGCGCCCGTGCACGCGGCCCGGGTCAGGATGCACATCTCCAGGTTGGCGCCGGAGAGGTTGGCCTCGATGAGGCGAGCGCCCACGAAGACCGACTCCTTGAGCACGGCCCCGGCGAGGCTCGCGCGGGTGAGGTTGGCATTCACGAAGAGCGCCCGGCCCGCGAGCGCGCCGTCGAGCTTTGCGCCGGAGAGGTTCGCGTCCTTGAAACCGCATTGCGTCAGCGTCGCGCCGGAGAGGTCGCAGCCGCTGAGATCGGCGCCGGTGAACTGCGTCATCGTGAACGACATCCCGCGCAGGTCCTGGCCCGCGAGCTTCCCCTCCACGAGCACGGCGAGCTCGAAGACGGCGCCGCCGAGGGTCGCGGTCGAGAGATCGGCGCGCACGAGCGCCGTCTGCTTCAGCACGGCGCCCGAGAGGTCGATCCGCTCGGTCCGCACGTCCAGGAGGGCGGCGCGGTCCAGGTTGGCGCGCGCGAGCCGGGCGCCCGAGAGGCTCGTGTTGATAACGCTCGCGAGGGTCAGGTCTGCTCCGCTCAGGTCGATCCCCGAGAGATCGCCGCCGGTGAGCTGCGCTGCGATCAGGGAGGCGCCGTCCAGCTTCGCCCCCGTGAGGTCACAGTCCACCATCGCCGCGAGGTGCAGGTTGGCGCCGGACAGGCGCGCGCCGCTGAAGCTACAGCCGGTGGCTGTCGACTCCTTCAGCCGAGCGCGCGAGAGGTCCGCGCCGGCGAAGCTCACCTTGTCGAAGATCGCGCCGGAGAGGTCGGCGCCCGAGAGGTCGACGCCCGAGAGGTCGACGTCGGAGATGATCTCGCCGCCCTGGACCAGCTCGACCAGATCATTTCTGTCCATGGTTCTCCGGCGGCGCGACGAAGCGCACGTACTTCACATTGGCCCCCTTCAGGCTCGTCGCGGCGTTTCCGCGCATCTTCGCGGCGTCGACGCGGAACAGGTTGGCCCTCTCGAAGTTCGCGTCATCGACCTTCGCCTTCTGCAGCACGGCCTCCATCAGATCGATGCCGGACAGCGAGGCGCCCGTGAGGTCTGTCCGCGTGAGCATGGCGCCCACCGCGACGGCGCGATCCAGGCGAGCGCCGGTGAGGTCGCACTCGCTGAGATCGGAGCTCCGCAGGTTGGCCTCGGTGAAGTCGCTCCCCCTGAGGCAGGTGCCCCGAAGGTTGGCCTGCTCGAGCGAAGCGCCGCGGAAGTCGGCGCCGGCGAACGACGAGCCCGCGATGATGCGGATGTTGTCGAGCCTGGCGCCGCGGAAGACGGCGCCGTCTCCCTTGCCGGTGATGAACACCGATGCGCGGAGGTTCGCGCCGCGAAAGTCGACGCCCTCCACGCTGGCCTCGATGAACGTGCACTGCTCGAGGTCTGCGCCGGCGAGCTGGGCGCCGGAGAGGTTGGCGTTGATAAGGACGAGGTTGCGCGCGGTCACGCGGCTGAAGTCGGCCCCATCGAAGGTCGCCTCGGACAGGTCGGCGTCCGACAGGCGCGCGCCGGTCAGGTCGGCGCCCGACAGGTTGGCCCTGGCCAGCACGGCGCCGGTGAGGTCGAGCCCGCCGCCCATCTTCACGTCGGAGAGGTTCGCTCCGCCGAAGTTCGCGCCGGCGAGGTTCGCCCCGGTGAGATCCGCGCCGAGGAGGTTGGCCTTTGCCAGGACCGCGCCCGCGATGTTCGCGCCGCACAGCCGGGTGCCCGTGAGGACCGCGGCCTCGAGCAGCGCGCCCTCGAGATCGATGCCCGGCAGGTCGAGGTGCGAGAGATCGGCGCCCGTGAGATCGCGCCCCGCGAAGCTCTCCCCGGCCCGGTGCCCGGCGATCACCTCTTCCCGCACGCGAGCGGCCTCCTCGCCGCCCAGCCGGGAGGCCGCCGGGTAGTGGTGTGCGAACTTCCGGTAGGCAGAGCGCATCTGCTCCTCGACCTCGAACAGGCGCGCCGCGAGCTCCGGATCACCGAGCTGCGCCTCGAGCTCGGGCCACTCGACCCCGCCGTTCCGCGCCATCTGGGCGACCTCCTCGAGCCGCTCGATCTCCTTCCTGGCCGAGAAGCGGGGCGGGCCGCCGGCTTCCTTCTGCCGGTCGCCCATGATCGCGTCGTAATCGAATCCGTGCTTCGCGCACTCGGCGCGCGCCCTCTGCTCCTCGGCCGCGCGGCGCGCCTCCGCGTCCGCCTTGGCCTTCTCGGCCTCGGTCATCGCCCGCTCGACGTACGCCGGCAGCTCGTCCAGGCTGGGCTCGATCACGTCCTCGTCCGGCGGCAGCGGCGCGACGAGCGGCTCCGGATCGAGCCCCTGCGCCCGGATCTTCGCCTTGAGCTCCTCGACGTCGCGCTCCATCTTGGTGCGGGCGCGCTGCTGCCAGAGCCGTTCCGACTGGAGCAGCCTGGTCATCTCCGCCTGAGGGTCGTCCGGCAGCGGCCCCGCGCCCGGCTCCGGAGGCGGCATCAGGTCCGCGTCGCGCAGCAGGAACAGGTGCCCTTTCTCCTTGTCGAGTCGCTGGGCCATGACGGTTCGGTAATGCTCGCCCGGCCTGGGCTCGCCCATCGCCTCGCAGGCCGCGACGATGTGGAGCACGTCGGCCGCGTCGTCTTCACGGATCTTGAGCGCCCCGCGATAGACGAGGATCCCGCGCTCGTGGTGGGGGAAGAGCCGGACCGTGTCAAGGCGGGTCGCGATCTCCCGGAAGGACTCCCCCTCGCCGGTCTTCTGGTTGATGAAGCACCGCGTCGCCACCCCAGGCAGCGCCCCTTCGATCCGGGGCTTCCCGGGGTGCATGTTCTCGATGACGAACGCCTCGTCGCCCCGGAAATACCCCTCGATCTGCTGGTCCGGCGGCGCGGTGTTGAAGAAGCTCCAGTCGAGGTCCCTGGCGAGCTCGGGGAAGCGCTCCTTGAGCCACGCTTCATCGTACGTCCCGACCTTGGAGAAGCGCTGTGGCCATGTCGGATCGTAACCTCCGAACCCGGCGGGCGGGGGCCGGTCGCCGGGCGACCGGACGAGGCGGCGCGGATCCTCGATGTTGGGCAACGGGTGGACCGTGCCATTCTCGCCGCGCACCGGCGCGAAGCCTTTGCCGAGCGGGTTCGGCGCGTAGCCCTCGCCGCCGAAGGCGTTCCGCCATGTGATCGGCATCTCGGTGAACGGCTCCGGATCGGTCATCCCCAGGAGCTCGAAGCGGCGGTCTCCGACGACATAAAGCGTCTTGTCGATCGCCCCGAGCTGGACCCGCACCGAGCACGCGGCGCGCGGCACGGCGCCCGCGGTGAAGCAGCGGCCGTTCACGAGCAGCTCTCCCCGGAGCTTGGGCATGCACTCGTCGAGGATGGCGTCGCTCCCGAGCTCCGCGCCGGCGAACCTCCAGAGGCTCTGCTCGTAGAGCAGGCGCCTCGGCGCCTCGAACGGGAAGAAGACGAGGAGCGTCACGACGAGGTACGGCTCGCCGTCGTTCTCGAACACCTTCGTGAGCAGCCCCAGCCGGTTCGGCTTGATCGTCTTCATGAGGTTCGCAGCAGGCTCTCGCGGTCTTCTGCTGGGCGCCGCGCTAGTTCCGCCCGCCAGAAGTCCGGCCAACGTTATGGGGAGAGATCTCAACGCAAAGACGCAAAGGCGCAAAGACGCAAAAAAGAACAGATTTTGTGCAGGTTTGCGCCTTTGCGTCTTTGCGCCTTTGCGTTGAAATCTTTCTCCCCTCGCGACACCGATCCCTGACAGGATCTCTCACCCGAGGCACTAGTGGAACATGTGGATGAAGGATTGCCAGACCTGAGCCCCCGTCGAGGTCACCCTCGCCCCAGCATGCCTGGTGACCGTCACCGCCGAGCTACCCAGCTCGACGCCCTTCTGCCAGACCTCGAGGTAGTTCTTGTTGACCACCAGTTTGGCGTTCTTGACGTTGAGGCCGAGGACCGCCTCCGCCTTCACCCCGACGATGACATCCAGCTTCACCCCCGCGACCAGCTCCGTCCTTTGCGGCGCGACGACGTTCAGGGTGCCGTAGCCGTACGTGAAGTTGAACAGGCCACCTTGGGTCTTTTGAATCCTGAGGCCATTGATCTCGCGATAGTCGGATTTGGCCTTCGCTCTGAAGTGCTCTGCCTGGATAATGTAGTCACCCTTCGCGATGTGCTCGACGTTGCCGCCCGGGATGTCGACCTTCCAGCCATCGTTGAACTTCTGGTCGTGAAGGCCGGTGGTCTCCTCGTACCGGCCGCCCGTCGTCACCTTCGTCTCGTGATGGCCCTCGTACCGCTCCGTGACCTTCCCGTGGACGGTCGTCTCCTCGGTGCCGTGCTCGGATTTGCGCAGGTTGGTGACCGTGGTGGTCTGGGTGTCCAGGTATTTTTCCGTGACGGGCTTGGTGACCGTCTCGTTCTTCGCGTCCTTGTAAATCTCCGTGACGGCGCCGGTGACGGTCTCGCTCTTCGTGTCCTTGTAAATCTCCGTGACGGCGCCGGTGACGGTCTCTTTCAGGGTACCGCCGACCTCGATCTCCATTTGATCGACGACGTGATCTTTCCTCCAGGTGCCCGTCTCGATCTCGAGCGACTTGCCCGTCTTGATCAGGGCGGTGCCGTCCGTCCTGGAGATGAAATTGTGGTGATCGTTGGGCGCGCCCATGCGCAGGATCGTGTTCTCGGTCGGCGTGCTGACGGTGATGCGCTGCGAGCCCGCCTGGTCCTCGAGCTCGATGCGGTTCCTGCCCCCGGTCTGGATGACGTTCCTCGTCCTGTTGGCCGAGGTGACGGGGCTCGGCGTGAGCGCGTTGGGGGCGACGCCGGCGATGACGGGGCGGTCCGGATCCCCGCCGAGGAAGGTGCACATCACCTCGGTGCCCTTGCGCAGGGGGAAATGGAATCCCTCGGTGCCACCGCCGTGCGGCTGGAGCATGCGCACCCAGGTCGAGGCCTTGCCGCCCCGCAGGTCGCTCTCATCGAAGCTCAGCTTGACCGCGTAGCGACCGTGCTGGTCGATCTGCGCGTACTCGCTGTCCGCCGCGCCGTCGACGACGGCGTGCTCGGTCCCGTAGATACGAGGCCACGGCGTCCGCTGCGGCGCCCGGTACTGGACCGTCGAGGAGACGGCCTTGACCTCCATCCGATACACCTCGTCCCAGGTGAGCCCGATGATCTGCATCAGCTCGGGCGCCCAGCCCGTCTGGTTGCCCCAGTGCTCGACCTCGGTGGCCAGATACACCGCATTGAGCGCCGGCCTCGGATGCTCTTCGAGCTCGAACGTGTACCCGGGGCGCATGCTGAACGCCGCCCCGGTGCCGTGGTAGACGACCTGGCCCGCGAGCAGCTCCTGCGCCTTCACGGCCGCGAGGCGGCTGCCCTCGGCCGGCGTGAAGAAACGCGCGCCGTGGACGCTGATCTCGCCGAGCCCCTTCGCCGCGACGGGCGCCCTGCCGGAGATCTCGATCGCCGGATTGTTGTAATCATAGTCGCTCATGCGGACCCTGGACGGCATCGACGTGTGCCGGCACGTGAAGGTCCAGAGCACCTCTCCCTTGGCCCTGTGCTCGCCGAACTGCGGGACGTACCGGACCGCCTTCTGGCCGAGCGGGACGTGGACGCCCTTGTCGTCGGTGATGATGAGCGTCTCCCCGTCGTCTCCTTGCTCGAAGTAATAATAGAGCCCCTCGCGCTCCATCCACCGCGAGATGAAGTCGAAGTCGCTCTCGCCGTACTGGCACACGTGCTCCTGCGGCTTGTAGCTGCCGATCAGCCTGAGCTCGTACTCCGAGACCCCGGCGCCCGAGAGCACCGTCTTGATGATGTCGGGCACCGTCTGGTCGGTGAAGACCCGGCTATGCAGCGAAAGGGTGAGCTTCCAGAGCTGCGGCACGAGCACGGCGCGGAAGACGGAGCGCTCGCCGAACGCGTGGATGAGCTCCACCGTCGCGAAGATGCCGTTCACGAGGAGGGGAGCCCCGCCGTCCGGCGGGGAGAGGCGGAGTGTCGCCTTCGTGCCCACGGCGTCGGCGAGGTCGAGATCCTGGCCCGCGTAGTTCGTCATCACGAGATGGATCTCGAAGACGTACGGCTTCGACAGCCCCTCTGTTCCTCGAAATCCAATGACCCGCGTGGCGGCAGGGAACGCGCCGGCGCTGACGGTGAACGCATCTTGCATGGTTGTAATCCCCGTTGTCGGTGCGCGTTAGCTCCTGGCGCAGGAAGAACGTCGACTGTGGAGGCGATTCCTGGAAAGCAAGGCGATGATTGCATGCCGCGACGGCGCGGCGCCGTCGTGCGATCTGCATGCCTGACGTCGCATCGCGCGGATCATCCGGCCTGCGCCGCTGGGGCATTGCTGCCCTCGGGCCGCCGCGGCGCCCCGCGCAGCGTCGCGATCTCGGCCTCGACGTGGGCTCTCAGGCGCGGATCGCCGGCGAGCCGCCTGGCCCAGAGCCGCTTCATCTGCGCCCACACGGTGCGTCGAATGGCGAGCGGATCGAGCGCCGCGGCCGCACCGTCGCGCTCGGTCGCGACGACCAGCCGCGCATAATCGGTCGGATGCAGGACGCCGCGGATGGCCTCCCAGGCGGCCAGATAGGCTGCGTCGAACCGATCGCGGAGCGGTCGCTCGGGGCGTCGGGCCTCCTCCGCCATCGCCTCTTGCCATCGCGCCTCGGCCTGCTCCCAGCGCTCCTCGGAGAGGCCGTGCGCGCGGAGCACGTCGGCCCGGGGGATCGGCCGCTCCGCGAGCTCCGCCGCGACGATCGCGCACCGCTCGACGCTGACCTCGTCGCCCTCGCCCAGCGGCGGGAGCGGCCCCACGGGCGCGGAAGGCGCCGGCGAAGCGCGCTCGCCGGACCAGGGCGCGCCAGGGATCGGAAGCTCGGGCGCGACGCGCGGCGGAAGCGGCGGCGCGGCAGGGAACGGCGTCGCGGGCTGACCGGTGGCCCGCGCCTCGTCCTCGCTCGACAGGAGCGTCGTGCTGGTGAAGATGGCAGGGATTGGATCTGCGACCGGCCCAGGCTGGCCCTGCTCCTCCGGCGCAGGGGCTGCAGGCCCGAAGGGGAGCGCCGGCGCGCGCATCGACGGCTCGTCCGGCTCCACGGGGAGCGCGAGCGTTTGAAAGAGTGACGCCGCGGACAACGGAGGGTCGACGATCTCGACGTCCTCTGCGGAGAGGCTGATCGGCAGATCCGGGGCGAGCCGCGCCTCGCCCGCCCCGCTGGGAAGTTCCTTGATCCGGGCGGTCTCCTGGGGGCCCAGGCGGAGGGAAGGCGGATGCGCCGGCTGCGCGCGCTCCTGCTCCTCGAGGCGCACGTCGGGCCATGCGATCTCCTCGCCTTCGATCTCGACGCCGGCCACGATCCGCACGGACGCGAGGGCGTCCTCGCCGGAGACGGGGAAGACCCGGCGCCACACGACCGTGCAGCGCTGCTCGACGCCGTCGATGCGAAGCGTGTCGGCGTTGAGCTCGAGCACCTCGCCGTCTGCCGCGGCGGAGTCGGCGAGCCCCCGGATCCGCGCCACCCCGCGCGCCCCGGGCAAGCGCATCTGAAGCCGTGGAGCCGCCGGATTCACGTGCTCGAGCACGATCCACTCATCGCCTTGCAGGAATGCGATCCGCTGGTCCGCGGGCGCCGCCTGGAAGTACGACCAGTCGAAGCCCGCGGGGATGTCGGCGTTCGGCCCCTCGAGCGCCTTGCGAGGCGTGCTGCCGAGCAGCCGACGGCGCACCGGCGAGGCGTGCGCGAGCGGCGCGAAGCCAGCGAGGCGCGCGGGATCCTGGAGGTCGAGGATGCTGGCCGGGCCGTCCAGCGGCTCCCCATCGAACGGGTTCTCCCACCCGTTCGCGCCGCCAACCGCCCTCTCGTACACGAGGGGTAGGTGCCGGAAAGGGACCTTGTCGCGGACGAGGAGGCGCTTGTCGAGCACCCAGCCCCCCGCGCTGTAGACGGCGACCCGCACCGGCAAGGACTGGACCTCGGTGCCGCGCGGCGCGTGCGCGTCTCCGGTGAAGACCACATCGGCGCGACCGAGGTAGGGCGCGAGGTCCCCGCTCCAGCGGACGCTCCGCGCCGGGTTTTTGCCATGGTGGACCTCGGCGCGGAGGATCTCCTGCGGAGCGGTCCGCCACATCACCGAATCGATCGCAAAGGCGAAGCTCGCCTTGGCGATGACGGTGATGTGGTGCCGGCCCTGCGTGCGCCAGGCGATCGCGGCGGCCGCGGCGCCTTGCAGCGGCGTCACGGCGCCGCGCAGGAGCGCGCTCATGATCGTGCTCTCCGACGGCCGCGCCCGGCCATGGCTCGCCTCGGCACCATGAATCGCCTCCCGCGTTGAGTACCCTCGCTTGTGTTAAAAGCGCGCGGCAATCTCGCGATCTGTCTGTGACTGCAGCGCCGGCGCGCGGCACCTCTCATCGCCGGCGGGTCGAGCAGCAGCGTCCCCGCACGCCTGCGCTCGGGCGTTCAAGCGGGATGCGCCGGAAAAATGAGGAGCCGGTGCGTCGACGCGCGTCCACCGCGCGCGCTCATGCTAACAACCGCGCCGGTCGTCCGAACGCAGACGAGCTGGCCATGGACGACCGTGAGCGGCCCGCCTCACGGCCGAGTCGACGCGCGGGCCAGCGATGCATGGAGCTTTGAATGAAGTACTGTCTGTTCGCTGGATTGCTTGCATTGCCCCTCCTGGGTTGCGGATCGGATCCCGCTGACAACGCGGGCGCGACGACGACGGGCGCGACGACGAGCGCGGTCTCCACGGGGACGGGAGGTGCGGGCGGGGAGTCGCCGGGCTGCGCGCCGACCGCGGCGCCGGACGTCACCGATGTCTCCGGCACGTGGGCGTACCGCGCCATCGGGTCGCAGCTCACCCAGGCGCAGGGTCTCCCGCCGTTCCAGACGCGAATCGCCAGCGTGATGCTCATCACGCAGCAGCAGAATGGAGACGCCATCTCCCTGCAGGGCACGTATTGCGACCATTACACCGAGGACCCGGATGCGATCGTGCACGCCGTCATCCCGGACAGCTTCCGCGGGGCGCTCGCGCCGGTGACCCGCGAGGGCACGTTTGCGGCGAGCGAAGGGGGGCTCCGCTACAAGCTCGGGCCCCTCCACGAGGTGATCGGCGCGGCGCTCGGCGATCCGGCGCAGGACGAGCTGCCCACGGATCCGGAGGACGCCCGCGTCGTCGATCAGGACGAGGACGGGCACCCGGGGATGACGGTTCAGCTCCAGGGGCTCATCGACGGGTCGGTGTACGTGGCCGAGCGGGCGCGGACCGAGCTCGACGGCGTGGCGGTCGCGACCGATCGCATCGAGGGTCGACTCGGGTTCGTGTCGGAGCAGAGCGTGCTCGAGACGGATCCTGCGAGCCTCAAGGCGACCATGGCCGCCTCGAGGACGTATCCCGATCCGGAGGAGTGCAACAGCACCTTCGTGATGGTTCGTATCCCTGATGACGCGGACTGCGCCTGGATCAAGGAAAGGGCCGACACGCTCTTCCAGTAAAGCCCCTCCGGGCGCTCGCGGCGCCCCGCGTGACCGAGCGCCTCCGGGCCTACGCCTACGATCGAGAGGACGCCGGCTTCGCTGCGCTGCTCACTCGGGCAGCCGCAGGACGAAGCCGGCGCCGGCCAGCCAGCCGCCGCTGGAGAAGCCGGGATAACCTGGGTTGTTCGTCTGCAGCCCCTCCACGCCGTCGAGCGGCTCGCCGCTCACGATGTCGACAAGGTTGTCGGGGACCTCGTCGAACACGGGGTTCCTGGCGGACGGGCTCTTCGACACCTCCCGTGGCAAGAGCAGCTGGCCGTGCAGAAACGCTCCCACGCCGAAGTCGGCGCCGAAGAGCGACACAGGCGTCTCGAACGAGGCGCTGGCCGCGAGGCGCGCGTTGTCGACGTAGTTGGTCCTGCCGGTCTGGTCCGGCACGGGAGACGGCGTGAAGGCGACGTCCGCGGAGAACCTGCGACTCCCCAGCACGACCGCGCCGCCGAGCCCCACGGACACCGTGCTCGACCACGGGTCGGGCGGGGTCTCCGCGTGCCGATCGCGGTACTCTGACCATCGCGTCAGGAGCGCGTGCCCGCCGATCTCCCAGGAGGGCGGCGCCGGGCCCTTCGAGCGCGCGGCGCGCTCGCCCCCTCGGTCCTCGCTCGGCGGGCCCATGACCGAGGCCCCGACGCCGACGCGGGTCGGCTGGTGCCCGAGCGTCAAGCGATAGGCCTGGGGGACCGAGGTCTCGCCCTCCGGATAGGTCGTGTTCCAGAAGCGGATCCTGTTCTCGCCGTCGGTGTCCGACGCCGAGGCGAGGTGGAGCGTGGCCGAGAGGCGCAGCCAGGGGGCCGGGCTGGTCGTGAAGGCGAAGTAAGGAGCGAAGACGCTCTCGACCTCCACGTCGGGGTTGATGAGGGCGGTCCGCTGGTCGCTCGCGTCGGGCACGTGGACGGCGGTCCGCGCGCTGGTGCCGATCGTGACGTCGACCCCCGCCCCCACGGATAACCAGCGGGTGAGCCGGCCAGCCATCGACACGGCCAGGCTGGTGACCGACAAGCGATCTCCCAGCAGCTCGAACTCCAGCCGATTCGAGAAGTACTGCGCGCGCTCGTCGGCGAAGAAGGCCCGCTGCTCCTGGAAGCTCCTGAGCGGCAAGAGGGCGTAGAAGCCCAGGACGAGGCGGTCCTCGTAGAGCGGCCGCACGAACCCGAGCGTCGCGTAGCTGTTGATCTGCCGATCGCGCGTGTCGCCCCGCGGGCTCGGGAGCTTCGATCCCGGCAAGGGCCGGTGGGTGAGCCGAGAGGTCGAGCCGTCCGGATTCCGGATCTGGCCATCGTACACCGACTCGGGCACGTCGACGCCCGGGGGGCGCGGGGCCAGGGTGATGTCGCCGTGCGTGACGAGCACGAAGAAGCCCGCTTGCGTCGTCGCGGGCGCGTACGGCAGGAGCGCCGGGTTGAAGAACGCGGCTTCCGGTCCCCGCGCGAGCGCCCGTGCGTTCAGCCCGTTGGCGCTCGTGGGAGCGCCGGTGATCTCCAGCGCGCCCGACGCGCGGGCGGCTCCGGCCTGGAGGAGCAAGGCGGACGCCAGCGCGAACGGCGTGGCGACGCAGACTTTGTGCGGCATAGGTGCTCGAGGCGCGGGAGTCTGCCGGAGGGCCGGCCGCGAGGTCAAGCCCTGAGCCGCGCAATTCTCCGCGTCGTCACGGGCTCACCACGCCGATGCACGCCGAGAAAGAGACGCAGGTGTCACCGAACCTCCCTCTCGGAGCCATCTTCGCCGGCCGGCACCGGAACGAGCGGTGCATCGGGCGGTGAGGGAGGGGGACCGGAGATGAAGAGACGGCCGCGGACGATTTGGTGAAGGACGGCCCGCCACCGGAGCATCCACCAGACGCGAGGGAGACCGGGATGGGGACGGTCCCCTCCATCAAGAAACTCCCAGGAGAACAAAAAGACGAGCTTGTTCCGAGAAATGGTCTTCCCGCTCACGCTCCTCGGCGCCGCAGCAGCGGAGGCGGCTGATCCCGCAGCGCAGCCCGAGAGCGTCGGCGCGCTCCGGGCCGCCGCCTGAACCCTTTACTCACCCGTGAGGTTCCCCCATGTCCGAACTGTTTGTCGTTCACTCGAGCGCCTTGCCCTCCTCCACCAAGCTCGTAGCTTTTCATGGCACCGAGGGCATCTCGAAGCTCTATCGCTTCGAGCTCTACCTGACGATGACCAACGACGTCGGCCACGATCTGGACATGGCCGCCGCCGTGGGCAAGCCGGTGACCCTCTCCCTCGACCGGAGCGACGGCGGCCCGCGCTTCCTCCGGAGCGGCGTGCTTGAGAGCATCGAGCTGGTCAACGATCTTGCCGGTCGGTGCGTCTTCAGGGCCACCATGGTCCCGCGCCTCGCGTTGCTCACCCTGTCGCTTCACAGCCGTGTCTTCAGCGAGAAGACCGTCCCGGCGATCATTCAAGATGTCCTTCAGAAGGGCGGCGTCACGGACTGCGCGTTCCAGCTCCGGGGCGCCTACGGCGCCGAGGAGCATGTCTGCCAGTACCGCGAGAGCGACTATGCCTTCATCGCCCGGTGGATGGAGCGCGAGGGCATCTACTATTACTTCGAGCACGGGGAGGGCGGCGAGACGCTGGTGCTGGTCGACGATCGGTCGGTCCATCAGCCCCATGGCGACAAGCCGGTCCGTTATTACCCGCAAAGCGGCGGCGTCAACACGGCGAGAGACGCCTTCCGCGCCTTCACGTGCCGGCATGGCGCCACGCCCGGCTCGGTCCGCCTCAAGGACTATGACTACACCAATCCGGCCGTGGCGGTCGCCGGGCAGGCGCCCGTCTGCGCCAGCGGATTCGGCGAGGTCAGCCTGTACGGCGCGCGGTTCTTCTCGCCGGGTGAAGGGGCGCGGCTGGCGCGGATCAAGGCCGAGAGCCTCTCCGCCGCCGGCGTCGTCCACCAGGCGATGGGCGCGGCGGGGACGCTGATCCCTGGGTTCACGTTCGAGCTCGACGACCATCCGCGGGCCGCGTTCAACACGAGGTATCTGACCACCGAGATCGAGCACTGGTCGAACCAGGCCCCGGGCGTCCCCGAGCTCCGGGAGCTCGCGCCGTGGGAGGAGAGCTACCGCATCGAGGCCAAGGCCATCGCCGCGACGACGCAGTTCCGCGCGCCGCAGGTCACCGAGTGGCCGCGCATCTACGGCACCGAGACCGCGATCGTCGATGGCGCGGCGGTCAGCGACTACGCCCAGATCGACAGCCATGGTCGCTACCGGGTCAAGTTTCACTTCGACGAGAGCGACCTGAGCGGGGGGAAGGCGTCGACCTGGGTTCGGATGCTCCAGCCCCATGGCGGCGGCATCGAGGGCTTCCATTTCCCGCTCCGAGCTGGCGTCGAGGTCATGTGCGCCTTCGCGGGAGGCGATCCCGACAGGCCGGCCATCGTCGGGGTCGCGCCCAACGCGCTGACGCCGAGCCCGGTCACGGCGGGGAACAGCACGCGGAACGTGATCCAGACGGGCGGGCGCAATCGCCTCGAGCTGGAAGACCAGGCGGGGCAGGAGCGGATCACGCTGTCGACGCCCCATTCGAACACCTACATCCGGATGGGGGCGCCCAACTTCGGAGCGACGCTCGAGTCGAAGACGTGGGGTAACGCGTTCGCGTTCGTCGGGCTCTCCGCCGAGAACATCGTGGGTCTCAACCGAACGACGGTCACCGGGGGGTTCTCCGAGAATGTGGTGCTAGGCTTCGGTCTGTCGGTCACCGGGCTCTACTCGTGCAACGTCGTCGGTGGATACTCGGACAGCGTGGTCGGGCGCTGGCGCAGGACAAACATCTATGGTCACGACAAGATAACCGTTCGTGGGTACCGGGAGACGCTCATCAGGGGGAAGCGGACCACGACCGTCGATGGTGACGACAAGACCACGCTCAACGCCAATCGCAATGTCGAGATCGATGGCCATAGCCGATTGCACGTCGGCAAGACCCGCACCACCACCATCCAGGGCAAGGACACGGGCATCTTCCGCGATGATCGCGAGACGACGGTCGTTGGAGACAACGAGACGACGATTCGAGGCAACAGCAAGACGACCGTTCAGGGGACGAGGACCACGGAGATCCGTCGTCGCGCCACCACCGACTTTCACGACGGGAGAACGACCACCATTCACAAGGGGGGGAGCGTCACGCAGATCACGGGCAGGACCACCAGCACGTTCAACGGCGGAGTCACCTCCACGGTGAACGCGTGGAGGAAGAGCACCGTCACAGGCAACGCCACCAGCGTGGTGAATGGTCTCTATAAAACGGAGATCGGGAGACGGGTCGAGAGGATCAAAGGGACAAAGTACGAGAGGATCGATGGGCTGGCGTTCAAGAAGGCCCCGAACGAGGTGAAGGAGATCAGTATATCGAAGCTGAAGGCGAAGGGGATCAATGTCGGTGTCGAGATACACAGGATGAAGTGCCACCTCGACCTGAGGCACTCACAGCTGCATATCCTCAAGTGATCCGTCGATCGAAGACCGTCGGCGCTACTTCAGGATCGGGTCGCAGTTCGTGAACCTGAACGACGTCATCATCGTGAACACCGCGCTGCTGCCGCGGCGCTCCGCGTAGAAGAAGTCGAGCGGATACTCCTTGCCGACCTCGATGCCGAGCTCCTCGGCGTGCGCGTCGAGCTCGAGGAGCGCCGAGGTCGGGACGTGGAGCCCGCCCATGTCGATCGCGAGGCGCCTGTTGATGAACACCCAGAGGTCGTCGTCGCCGTTGAAGAAGAAGACGCCGCCGCGCTGGTAGTCGAACGTCATGTGGAGCTCGTACGTGAAGCCGAAGTTGTGGTCCCGCCCCTCGTTGCCCCACCCCTGATCGTCGATGGGGAAGAACTGGTCTCCCGAGAAGAGCCCGAGGCCGCTTTCGCTCACCTGGAGCGGGACGTCGTACCGGATCGGTACGTTGACCGTGGGGTCGTCGTGATACCACTGATAAAACGCCTCGGGCCCGGTCGTGTGCTCCGTCCCGCCCTCATGGGCATAGACCGGCTTGTCGTCGGGGCCGAGCTCGGGCTCGACGATCCCTTTCAGGCCGTCGCCCGCAAAGGTCTCGAAGTCGGGGTGCCCGCCGTCAAGGCCGAAGGCCTTGAAGTCGCGCACCACCCCCGCGAGCTTCGGCTCGCAACGCTCGTCCCCGCCAGCGCCGGCGGTGCCTTGGAGAGAGCCGCCGCCAGCGCCGGGATCGAGGATGCCGGGGTCATCACCGCCGGCGGTGGACGAGGCGGGCGACGACGATGTCGTGGCGCCGAGGTCGCGACCGATGACGGCGATCTCGGTGGTGCACCCCGCGAGCGCCGTGCCCGTCGAGAGAAGGACGGCCAGGAATCGCGGGGTGCCCGCGCGGTTGGCCGCCGTGGGCTGGGCTAGCTTCATCGAGATCGTCTCCTGTCGCATGGATGCCTCCGAGCTTGCCGGTCCGGCAGGCAAGCTCATGTGAACGCGTCGTTTCGAGGGGCGGCGCCCGAAGGGGCCCTGCCGATGAGGCGGCGCACCCGACGGGCGTCATCGGCCGCGGGCGCGCGGCCGAACGCAGCAGCTCGCGCGCCCCGGCCGGGGCGCCTCCCTCCTCCTCGATCCACCGCTTCGGTTCGCTCATGTGCCCCGCTCGTCTGAATGCCGGCATCCGACGGGTCCTTCATCAAAACGCGATCCCACCGACCACGCGCACGGCGAGGCGCGCGCCCTCACCGGGGCTGATCCAGCGCCGGGCTCCCGGGTCGCAGCCCTCCGGCTCGTGGATGGGGAGCGCGACGTCGTGCTCGCGTGGCCGCGATCGCTTCACCGACGCCCCGCACGGGGCCTCAGCTCCAGTGAGCCGTCAACTCGAGGTGATCGTCGTTGTCGCCACCGCCGGAGATGATGCGCTGGCGGACGTGGTCGGCGCCGCCGATCACGAGGAGCTGCTCGCAGGAGCCGATGACCTCGGTCCACATGTTCTCGTCGAAGCCTTGGCAGCCGATCCAGAGAGCGCGGGTGAAGCCGCGGCGGGATTCGAGGACACGGACGTGGCCGGCGGAATAGTAGTTGGAGAAGACGCGCTGGCCGAGGGAGAAGAGGGTGGAAGGGGAGATGAGGTTCGCGATGACCTTGTAGATACCGCTCATGTCGTCGTGCGTGCACTGGCGGCCAATCTGGTGGATGAGCTCCTTGCCTTCGCCGGTCGTGCGCCGGATGGCCTGGAACAGGTCCTTGTACCAGGCGATCGGGTACCAGCCGGTGGAGACGAGGCTGCCGTAGCGGATGCCGTCGCGCAGCGGTTCACACATCTCATCCAGGCTGCGCTTCTGGACAGGCTCGCCGCGCAGCTTGCCAAAGCTCGCCACCACGGAGCGAAACGCCACCCCCTTGACCTTCGGTTCGTCGGTCATCCCATCGCGCGAGCGCGCTCGGCAAGGAAGGTACCGCATCCGGCGGGGGCAGGCCAGCGCCCCGGGTGGCAGCGACGGGCCCGGACAGGCGCGAACCGCGGCTTGGCAGTGCTCAAAATTGAACATGAAGGCGGGAAGAAGAGATCAATGATCTTCCCGCCTTCCCGCCTTCATGTGAACTCTCTCCGGGCAAATTTGAGCACTACCCAGCGCCGGGTGTCCCCTCAGGTCCTCACCCATGACTCCCGCCGCCCGGTACACGATCCTCGAGACGCTCTCCGGCGAGGGGAGGGCGGTCGTTCATCGCGCGCGGAGGGACGCCGATGGCCATCCGGTCATCCTCAAGGTGCTCGACCCGCGCCGCAGCGGACCGAAGGAGCTCGAGCAGCTCAGGCGCGAGTACGAGCTCGGAACGTTGTTCGACACCCCCGCCGTCGTCCGGCCGCTCGCCCTCGCGACGTACCAGGGGATGCACGCCCTCGTCCTCGTGGACGAGGGCGCTGACTCCCTCGATGGCCTGCTCGGCGAGCCGATGCCCATGGATCGGTTCCTCCCGGTCGCCATCCGCATCGCCGGGGCGGTCGCGGAGATCCACGGCAAGGACGTCATCCACAAGGACCTGAAGCCCCAGAACATCCTCGTGAGCCCCGCGAGCGGCGAGGTGAAGATCACCGACTTCGGCCTCGCGTCGCGTCTCCCCCGGGAGCACCGGCCAACGCAGCCGGCGCGCCTCATCGAGGGCTCGCTCCCCTACCTCGCGCCGGAGCAGACGGGGCGGAGGATCGCTATCAGAGCGCTCGCGGCCTCCGGCGCGATCTGGAGAGATGCCTCGCCGAGTGGACCCGGAACGGCACGATCAAGCCGTTCACACCGGGGGAGCACGACGCGCCCGATCAGCTCCAGATCCCCCAGAAGCTGTACGGGCGGGACGCGGAGATGGCCGTCCTGAAGGAGGCGTGGGGCCGCGACCGCGGTCCTGGCCCTTAAGGCACAGGCGCGGTCTCCGGCGGCGCGGGCGCCCCCAGGCCTGCCGCGGGGCGGCGCAGCGTGAGCACCGCGCGGCAGCCGCCGCTCGGCGCGGCCTCGAGCCAGCACTCGCCGCCGTGGCGGCGCGCCACCTCGCGCGCGAGCGGCAGGCCGAGGCCGAGGCCGGCGCGGTTGCGGCGCCGCCCCTCGCCGGTGCGCGTGAAGCGGTCGAACACCGCGTCGCGCTCGCCGGGCGGCACGCCGGGGCCTCGATCGTCGACCTGGAAGACCACCCGGTCGGGCTCGGGCACGACCCTCAGGATCACTGGCGCGCCCGCGGCGTAGGCGGCCGCGTTGCGGAGGAGATTCGCGAGCGCCGCCTCCACGAGCGCCGTGTGCACGCGCAGATCGGCGTCACCCTGCGCGTCGAGCTCGAAGGCGCAGCCCGCGCGGACCAGCCCCGGCCGCTCGTGGGCTGCGGCCTCTTCCGCCAGCGCGACGGCGCCGGCCGGCTCGAGGCCCTGCTCGACCTGGCCCGCGTCGACCCGGGCCAGCGCGAGCAGGCCCTCCACGAGGCCCCGCAGGCGCTCCACCTCCTCGCGCACGGACTCGAGCACCTCGCGGTACTCCTCGGCCCCGCGGGACCGGCGCAGCGCCACCTCGATCTCGCCGAGCATCGCCGTCACCGGGGTGCGCAGCTCGTGGGCCGCGTCGGCGGTGAAGCGGACCTGGGCGCGGTGCGCGGCGTCCAGGCGGTCGAGCAGCGCGTTCACGGCGGCGAGCAGGGCGCGGAGCTCCGCCGGGCCCGCCTCGGTGAGGCGGTCGCCGCCCGCGAGCGCGGTCACGCGCGCGGCCTCGGCGCACGCGCGATCGAGCGGCGCGAGCGCGCGGCGCACCGTGCGCCGGAGCAGCAGCGCCGCGGTCAGCGCGGCGGCGGCGGCGAGCGCGCCGTAGATGGCGGCGAAGGGGCCGACGCTGCGCGCGAGGGTGACGCGCGGGGCAGCGGCGGCGATGAGCACGTGCTCGCCATGTCCGTCGCGCACGGCCTCGACCTCGGCCGGCAGGACCAGGAGGCGGAGATCGCCGACGTCGCCCGCGGTCGGGCGCTCCGCGGCGAGCGCTTCCCGCGCCAGATCCGCCGGGACGCGCCGGTCGCTCTGGCGCGAGACCCACACCGACGCCGGCGAGCGGCTGTGCTCCACCTCCCACGCGCCGGGGGCCTCCGGGTGGGCGTGCTCGTGGGCCGCGGCGAGCAGCGCCCGATCGAGCGAGCGCACCTCGGCCTCGTGCAGCAGCGCGGCGGTGCCGACGCCGACGCCCGCGAGCGCGCCGAGCACCACGGTGACCGCGCCCGCGACGAGCGTATCGGCCAGCGAGCGGCTCACCGCGGCCGCTCCTCGAGGACATAACCGACGCCCCGCACCGTGTGGATCAGCGGGCGCGCGAAGCCGCGATCCACCTTGGCCCGCAGCGCGCTGACGGCCACGTCGACGACGTTGGTGCCAGGGTCGTGGCCCACGTCCCAGACGCGCTCCAGCAGGCGGGTGCGGCTGAGCACCCGGCCGGCGCTCTCCGCGAGCGCGCGCAGCAGCGCGAACTCCTTCGCCGTGAGGTGGATCTCCCGCCCGGCGCGCTCGACCCGGTGGGCCGCGAGATCGATCAGCAGGTCGGCCACCTCGATGCGCTCGCTGCGCCCGGCGCGGCGCGACACGGCGGCGATGCGCGCCAGCAGCTCCTCGAACGAGAACGGCTTGGGGAGGTAGTCGTCCGCGCCGCCGTGGAGGCCCTCCACGCGCTCGCCCACCCGGTCGCGCGCGGTGAGGCAGATCGCCGGGGTGGCGGCGCCGCCGCGGCGGAGCTCGCGGATGAGGTCCAGGCCGTCACCGTCGGGCAAGGCGCGGTCGACGAGGAGGAGGTCATAGTCGCCCTGGGCGAGCGCGCGCCGGGCGCCCGCGAGGTCCTCCTCCACGTGCACCTGGTGCCCCTCCTCGGCGAGGCCGCGGCGCAGGAAGCCCGCGATCTTACGCTCGTCTTCGATGACCAGGATGCGCATGGGTCTCCGCCGTGCTCGAGCCGGGGCTCAGTCGTCGTCCTCGTCCCGTTCGCGTCGATCCGCGCCGGCGGCAGGCGTCGCCTCGCCGGCCGGTGCACTCTGGCCTCGGGCAGGCTCGGCGGCCAGGGCGCCACCGCGCACCTCTGGGTGCCGGATCTCGCCGCCCGCGGCGCCGGTCCAGGCCATGGCGCCGCTGGTCAGGATCGCGCCTCCGAGGGTGATCACCACCGGCGCGCTGGACACCGTCCGCCGGCGCTCGGGCGCGTCGGCGAGCGTCATCGCCGCCGGCGCGCCGGGCGCCGTCCGGCGGCGCTCGGCGAGCAGCAGCGCCGCGATCCCCGCGAGCGCGGTCAGGCCCGCGAGCGCGGTCGCCACACCGGCCCGCTCCTCGTGGACCTCCATGGCCTGCTCGGAGGTGCCCGGCAGGCGCTCGACGACCTCCTCGGCCGGCTCGCCGCTCAGGTAAGCGGCGGCGGCGCCGGCGGCCGAGAGCACCAGCACGAGCACCGCGGACCGCAAGGCGCCGCGCTCGGCGCGATGGAAGAACGCCAAGATAAGGAGCACCGCCGCGATGGCGAAGCCGACGATGGGGAGGTGGTTGATGATGAGGTGAAGATGCGCTGCGTTCATGAGGACCTCGCTCGGTTCAGCCCTCAACGTCTTCCCGGAACCTGGACCGGACCTGTGGCGATCATGAGAATTTCATGAGAACGCGGCGCCCAGCGCCCACGCCTCCTGCACCCCTCCGCCCGGCCCCCATGGCCCGCCCGCAAGCGAGCGCCGGGCGCGTTGCGCCGACGCGCGGCGTTTGCACCTCCTGCCGCGCGGCGCCGCGCTGCCGGCGGGGCTCGGCGCTGGTACGTCTCATGCTCGGTCCCTGGATCGGAGGACATCATGAAGAAGGGGCTGTACGACGCGCTGCGCTCGGATCATCAGCGGCTGGACGAGGTGTTCGAGGGCCTGCTCAACCGGATGCACGCCGGCGATGCGGAGGCGGCGCGCGAGATGTGGGGAGCGTTCGAGCGCGACCTCTCGGCGCACATGGAGGCGGAGGAGGCGGTGCTCCTGCCGGTGCTCGATCGCTTCGACCCGGAGGAGGCGGGCACCGTTCGCGCCGAGCACCTCGGCATCCGCAAGCTGATCGCGGAGATGGGGGTCGCGATCGAGCTCCACACGTTGCGGGAAGAGCGGGTGGAGGCGTTCGTCCGGGCGCTGCGGCAGCACGCCGCCCACGAGGAGGAAGGGCTGTATCCGTGGGCCGACCGGGAGCTGCCCGAGCCGGCCGTGGCGCGCCTGCTCGATGGGCTCGCCGCGGCGCGCGACGCCGTGAAGCGCGCCGCTCACCGGTCCTCGACGGCCGCGCCGGGGCCTCGGGCTCCTTGACCGGGCCGACGCGGCCCGCGGCGCCTCAGCCCGCGCGCAGCCTCAGGGGCCCTCGGCGTCGAAGATCGCGCCGACGTACCGCAGCGTCGTCTCGCGCCGGCGGCGCGCGCGCTCTGCCGGGTCCTCCTCCACGAGCACCTCGTCGGGCTTCACGCGGAAGAGCGGCTGGCCCTTCTGCACGATCGTCCCCTCGCCGCCGTCGATGAGCACCTCCTCGATGGTGCCGGAGCACGGCGCGAGCACCTTGTTGAACATCTTCATGACCTCGATCACGTAGAGCGGATCGCCGGCGGCGAAATGGCTGCCCTTCGTCACGAGCGGAGGCCGATCCGGCGCCTCCTGCGCATAGAACATGCCGCCGGTGACCGCGACGATCTCGTTGGCCCGCATGGCGGGCGGCGGCGCGAGCACCTTGCGCATGCGGGCCGAGAGCTCGCGATCGAGCAGGCGCTCGGGGATGTCGACCGTGCCGTCCTCCCGCGCGCGGAGCTCGAAGAAGCGCGCGGCGTCCCCCGCGAGGACCAGCGCGTCGAGGAGCTCGAGGCCCGCCTGGAAGCCGAGGTGCGAGCCGCGGACCCGCCGCCACAGCTCGGCGTCGTAGCCCTGAGGCGCTGTATCCCGGGACAGGTGCGCTCGCAGCTCGGGCCACGAAGGCGCGCCGCCCGCCTGGCCCATCCGCTCGCCGACGCGCCGGTAGAAGCCGAGCGCCCGCGAGAGCACCTCCTGGTCGTGATCCCAGATCACATGGGCCGCGGGCGCCTGCGGCTGCGGCGTCATGTTGAGCAGCCAGTACGTGTCCGCGAGCACCTCGATCGGGTTCTTGAGCCAGCGCACCCGCCCCGACCGGATCTCGAACGACTCCATGTTCCGGCTGAGCCACGCCGACAGCAGGTGCGGCTCCGCGCAGATCTTCTCCACGGGACGGCGCACCAGCGTGTCCTTCAGCGTGAAGACCTTCTTCAACGCGCCTCCGCCGGTCGCCTCCGCGGCCCCGGCCCGCGCCGCGAGGCGGCGCTCGTGACGGGCGCCGAGCTCGGCCCACATCGCATCGAAATCGAGCCCCCCGAGCTCCACCGCGAGCAGGCCGACCTGCGTGATGTAGGGGACCACGAAGCGCGTCGTCGGCTTCGTCCACACGCTCCGCGCGAGGAACCAGTGCACGAGCCCGTAATGGAACAGGAGGTTCGTTTGGAGATCGCTGCCGCGCAGCGTGGTCCTGCGCAGGATCTCGCAGATCCGCTGATAGGCCTCCTCGCGCGAGGCGCCGTAGGTCACGAGGAGCGCGATGTTGCTGTCGTAGGCGCCGGCGACCCGGTAATGCATGAACACCCCCGTGTCGGGGTTCTTCACGCAGATGCCCTGATCGTCGCGGATCTCGTGCGGGTGCGGATCGCTCCAGGACACGATGATGCCGGCCGCGTGGGGCTCCAGCGCGCCGTTCGTCGCGTTGAGGCGCGCCTCCACCGCGGACCCTTCCCGCCGGACGCGGATCGGCCGGGGCAGCCGCTCGCCGTGGCGCGCGAGGAGGACCATGCATTCGACGAGCGAGGTCACCTCGAACGCGTCGGCCGGATCGGCCGGGTTCTCGAAGCGGAGGCCATAACAGAGCTCCGACACCCGGTGCTCGACCTGGATCCGGGTGTTGACCTCCATGAAGTAGTGGTGAGCCCCCTCGACGATGCACTCGAACGTCGAGGCCGAGTTCAGCCCGACCGCCTGCCCGAACCGCTCCGCCTCGGCCTCCATCCGGGCGAGCGACGCGAGCTCGCGCTCGAGCGACGCCGCGCGCGGCGCCTCGCCGGCCGCGCGCGCCCGCTCGATCGCCTCGAGCAGCCCCTCCTGCGTCATCGCCACCTCGAGCAGCTTCTGCTCGTGCATCTGCAGCGAGCAGTCGCGCCCGCCCAGCGCGACGCACCACGCGCCGTTGCCGATCAGCTGGATCTCGTTGTGCCGCGTCTCCTCGATGTTGAGCTCGAGCAGGATGTTCTTGTTGTCGCCGACGCCCGCGGCCTTCACCTCCGCGAGGACCTCCCGCGCCAGCGCGGGGACCTGGGTCGCCCGCGCCCGCGCCGAGACCTCGAGCTCCGCCGCGTCGGGCGCGATGCCGGCGAGGAGCCGCTGCCCCTTGCCGCCGCCGCCGCCGATGGCCTTCAGCCGGATCCGCCGCCCCGGGTGGCGGGCGAGCAGCTCGGCCGCGCCCCGCTCGAGCTCCTCGCAGAGCTCGTCGGTCGTGTAGAGATCCACGCGCTGCGCGTACGCCGCCGCGAGCAGGGCGTCCGCCGCCTCGGCGAGCGGGATCCCGTCGGCGAGCCGCGCGCCCGCGGCGCCCTCGCCGAGCAGCCCGCGCTCCGCCGCGGCCGCGCGCAGCGCCGCGTGATCGGGCCACTTGCGGAGCACGATCCGCCGGGTCGCGTCGTCGATGCCGGGCGTCACGCTGACCGCGGTCGCGAGCGCCGTCCGCTTCGCCTCGTCCTTGAGCCCGGCGGCGCGCTGCACCGACGAGCGCGGGCCGATGAAGACGAGCCCGGCCTCCTCGAGCGTGCGCACGAACTCCCCGTCTTCGGCCATGAAGCCGTAGCCCGCGAACACGTGCGTGTAGCCGCCGGCCCGGGCGATCGCGACGATCTCCTGCATCAGCTTGACGCGCTCGTCCTTGGTGGCGCCGGTATAGTCCTTCACGCGGTGCACGTGCGCCGGGTGGACGCAGCGCAGCTCCGGCGCCAGGGCGTGCGTGTAGACGATCGAGTCCTTCTCCGAGAGGAGGATGCCGTAGTGCTCGATCCCCATCTGGGCGAAGACATCCATCGCCTCTTTCCGGATGGGGCCCCGGCAGACGATCAGCGGCCGCACGTCGTCGGCGGCGAAGGAGCGCGCCCACGCCGAGCTCGAGCGGCCGAGCCTGCGGTCGCGCACCACCCTGGGGTTGCGGTCGTAACCTCGCTTGGTCTCGAATCCATCCATGATCAATGGAACTCCCGCTGAACACCGGTGAACGGCCCTGGCTGGTAGTGCCGCAGCAGGAACTCGAGGTTCTCTGCGATCACCGAGCGGAGCTCGCGCGGCATCACGAGCCGCGAGATGGAGCCCAGGCTGAGCCCCTCGCGCGGGTTCATGAGCTCCCGCTCGTACCGCGCGCTGAACTCGGCCTCTCTCGCCTTCAGCCACGCCGCGGCCTCGTCGCGGGCCTCCGCCTTCGCCTTGGCCTCGTCGAGGCCGCGGGCGAGCCGCTCCTTGACGCCGGCCTTCTCCCTGGCGCTCGCCTGCGCGCGCACCTTGCGGAGCTCGTCCTTGTAGACGAACTCCTTGCCGGCGGGGCCCATCACGGCGACGCGCGTCGTGGGGAGCGCGAGCACGACGTCCGCGCCCGTCGCGTAGTTGTTGAACGAGGCATAGGCGCCGCCGAACGCGTTGCGCACGAGCAGCAGGATGCGCGGGGTGCGCACGTCGATGATCGCGTCGAGCATGGCCCGGCCGGCCTGCACGATGCCCATCGCCTCTTGCTCCCTGCCCGGGAGGAACCCTGTGGTGTCCTCCATGAAGAGCAGCGGGATGTTGTAGAGGTTGCAGAAGCGGATGAAGCGCGCGTTCTTGTAAGCGGCCGCCACGTCGATCTGACCGGACGCGACAGCGCTGTTGTTCGCCACGAAGCCGACGACGCGCCCGCCGACCCGCCCGAACGCGGTGATCGTGTTGCGCGCGCGCTGCGGCTGCACCTCGAAGTAGTCGCCGTGATCGCAGATGCGCTGGATGATGATGTTGATATCGAGCGGCGTGTTGTAGCCCGTCGGCGACGAGATCGTCCTCCGGAGGAGCGTGTCGATCTCGGTCGTCTCCCGGCCCACCGGATCGCTCGTCCGCTGGAAAGGCGCGCTCTCGCGGTTGTTGCTCGGCAGGTAACCGAGCAGCCGGACGGTGGTGCGCAGCGCGCCCACCTCGTCTGGCACCGTGAGATCGGCCACCCCCGAGGCGCCGTGGACGCGCGGGCCGCCGAGGTCGTCGGGCGAGACCACCTCGCCGAGGACCGACTTGACGACCGCCGCCCCGGTCAGGCCGAAGAAGGTGCCGCCCGGCTGGATGACGAAGCTGCCCTGCCGCGGCAGGTAGGAGCCGCCGCCCGCGTTGAACCCGAACATGCACATGATGCTCGGGACCACACCGCTGATCTTGCGCAGCGCCGCGAACGCCTCGGCGTAGCCGTCGAGCCCTCCGACGCCCGCGGGCACGTAGGCGCCGGCGCTGTCGTTGAGGCCGATGAGCGGGATGCCCCGCTCTCCCGCGAGCTGGAACAGCCGCGCGAGCTTGCGGCCGTTCGTCGCGTCCATCGACCCGGCGCGGATCGTGAAATCGTGGCCGTACAGCGCCACGTCGCGGCTGCCGATGCGCAGGATCGCGGTGACCAGCGAGGCGCCGTCCAGGTTGGGCCCCCAGTTCTCGAAGACGACCCGCGGCGGCTCGGGCGTGAGCACCCGGATGCGCTCCCAGATCGTCATCCGGCCTTTGCTGTGCTGCCGGATGATGCTCTCCGGGCCTGCGGAGACATAGGGGCGCCTGCGGAGCTCCTCGGCCTCCCGGAGCGCCGCGTCGTACGCCGATGCAGGCGCGGCCGGCGCCGAGGCACCCTCGTCGAGCGGATCGTCGAGCGAGGGCACGAGGGCGGAGGGATTCACGGCGACATCGTTGTGATCAAGAGGGCTCATGGACGGGCGAGGCGCTCTATATCATGGTCATCCGCGCGAGAGGACATGATCGCCGAACACATAGCGGCGCTGCTTGGCCGCGGCGAGCAGGTCGGCGCGGTGATCGGGGTGGGCGATCTCGATGAGCGCCAGCGCGCGCTCCCGGATGTTCCGGCCCCAGAGATCGGCGACGCCGTGCTCCGTCACCACGTAGTGCACGTCCCCGCGGCTCGTCACGATGCCGGCGCCCTGCTCGAACGCCGGCTGGATCCGGCTGATCGTGCCGTCCTTCGCGGTGGACCGGAGCGCGATGATCGGCTTGCCGCCGGCGCTTCGCGCCGCGCCCCGGATGAAGTCGACCTGCCCCCCGATCCCGGAGAAGAAGCGGCCCATCAGCGTGTCGGCGGCGACCTGGCCCGTCAGATCGACGGCGAGGGCCGCGTTGATCGCGATCATCCTGTCGTTCCTCGCGATCGTCAGCGGATCGTTGGTGAAGGCGGACCCGCGCATCTCGATGACGGGGTTTTCGTGGGCCCAGGCGTAGAGGGCGCGGCTGCCGAGGAGGAACGAGGTCACGAGCTTCCCCGGCAGGAGGGTCTTCCTGCGGTTCGTGATGACGCCGCGCTGGACGAGAGCCATCACGCCGTCGGAGAGCATCTCGGTGTGCACGCCGAGGTCGCTCCTGCCTCCCAGGGCGGCGAGGACGGCGTTCGGGATCTTGCCGATGCCGGTCTGGAGCGTCGCGCCGTCGGGCACGAGCGTCGCCACGTTGCGGCCGATGGCGAGGTCGACGTCGTCGAGCGGCTCGATCGCGCGCTCGGGGAGCTCGCGGTCCACCGGGACGAGGTGGGTTATCCGATCCACGTGCAAGAACGAGTCTCCGTGGGTGCGGGGCATCCGCGGGTTGACCTCGGCGAGGATCAGAGCCGCCGAGTCGACGGCGGCGCGGACGATATCGACGGAGACGCCGAGGCTGACGAAGCCGTGGGCGTCCGGGGGGCTCACCTGGATGAGGGCCACGTCGATGCCCACCCGGCCCGAGAGGATCAGGCTCGGGATCTCGGAGAGGAAGACCGGCATGAAGTCGGCGCGCCCCTCGTGGATCGCCTCGCGGACGTTCTGGCCGATGAAGAAGGCCGTGTGACGGAACCGCCGCTCGAGGCCGGGGCGAACATACGGCGCGGGGCCCTCGGTCATCAGGTGGACGATCTCGTTGCCGGCGAGGTGGTCGCCGGACTCCACCATGGCGTTCACGAGATCGGTCGGCTCCGCGGCGCCCGAGCCGACGAGGATGCGCCGCCCCGCGGGGATCGCGCGGATGGCCTCCTCGGCCGTCTTGATCTTGTCGCCGAAGCGCGATCGCCAGTCCGTGATCGTCTGCTGCATCGTGTGCCTTCTTCCGGTGTTCTCGGGTGGATGAACGGAGCGTGTTTGCCGGCGTCGGGGCGGGCGATGGCCGGCCGCGCCGTCACGCGGGTCGCGCCTCGGGTCAGGCGATCTCTCTCTCGGTGAGCAGGGCGGCCAGCACGGCCAGCGCGTCGGTCGTCGTGAAGACGCCGACGACCTGCGCGCCGCTCAGCACCACCGCCGATCCGTACTTGTGCTCGGCCATCTCGCGGACCACCTCGGAGAGCGGGGCGCTCGGCGCGACGGCGTAGGGGCACGGCGACATGGCCTCGCTGACGAGCAGATCGTCTCCCTCTCGCTCCTTGAGCGTCTCTATCCAGTAGATGTCCCGCTCGGAGAGGATGCCGACCAGCCGGCCGCCGCTCAGCACCGGCAGGTGCCGGATGCGATGTCCGCGCATGAGCGCGCGGGCGAGCCCGACCTTCTGATCGGCGCCGATCGAGTGGGGGCTCCGGGTCATGCAGTCCTGGATGCGAATGGTGGAAGAGCTCATCGTGCCTCCCCTGGCGCTGGACGTCCGCGACGATCGAGTCGAGCTGATCGAACCGGCGCCCTTCGATCAAGCTCGGTTTTCCACGACCTCTCCTCAGGCCCGCTTGCGCGCCGACGGGATCAGGTACCCGCAGCACCGCCCGAACCACCGCAGCACGTCGAGCGACGACACGATGCCGACGACCTTGCCGTCGTCCGCGACGACAGGCAGCCGGTGCACGCCCTCGTAGGCCATGAGCGACGCGGCCTGCCGGATGCTGGCGCTCTCGTGCAGCTGCACAACGACGGGCGTCATCACGTCGCGCGCGGTGACCCTGACGGGCTCGTAGACATGGAAGCCCTGATTCATCTCGATCGGCGCGACCTCGTCCGACCGCGAGGCCACCCGCCGCGACTCCTCGGTGTCGCCGCGCTCCTCTGCCGCGCGGAGCACGTCGGCCCGCGACACCATGCCGACCGGCTTGCCCATCGCGTCCACGACCGGCATCCCGCTGATCTCGTGGCGGACGAGCAGGGCGGTGATGTCGTCGAGGGAGACCTCCGATCGGATGCAGATGACGTCCTTGGTCATGATCTCCGCGAGCGGCGCCTCCGGATTCACGGCCACGTCGGCGCCCACGCTGCGCAGCGGAGCCGCTTCCTCCGGGCCCGGCGCCGCGTGGCTGGCGTGGCAGACGACCGACGTCGTGCGCGAGCTCTTGTCGAAGTGCAGCGCATGGAAGCGACTGCACGACTCGCACTCGCGCGCCGCCATCGAACGCTCCCGCACCGGACAGTAGACGGTCGCCACGACCGATTCCTCGCCGTCGTCTCCAACGATGCGTGCGCTGCGGATCGTGTGGTGCCGGAGCTGGTGCTCTCCGCCGGTAGGTCCAAGGGTTGTCATCGTCGTCTCCCGTTCGCCTCTGCGTCCTTCGCTCGAGGTGCGCCGTGGGATGAGCACCGTTCGTGCCACGCACGCCAGATCCCCGGCGCGCGGCGGCGGCCCTGGTGCGCCGCGGTCGCTTCTGCGCCTCCGCGCGCCGTTTGCGCCGTGGCGCAAACGGCTGCGGGCCGCCTCGCGAGGCGCCCGCCCACGGCGCTCGCGGCCCGAGGAGCTCGCTCCCGGCCCGCGCGACGCGTCCAGCGCGCGGGAAGAGCCCCGCTCGCGCGAGGGAGCCGGCGCGCGCGAAACCCTCCTCTCCGGCGCCCGGGACGCCTGGCATGCGGCGTGCTGAGTGGCAGAGGGCAGACGAGCAGATGGGTGGATGGGCAGAGCGAGGCGACCGCTGGTCGGGCCTCGCATGGAGGCTGAGGAGGCTGTCATGTCGAGCGCAAACGCAACGAATCGGTTCATCGTCGTCGTCGGGATCGACTTCTCGGAGCCGAGCAACCGTGCGCTTGATCAGGCGCTCGAGTCCGCTTGCTGTCGCGAGAACGCCGAGGTGCACGGGGTCTACGTCGAGCCCGAGAGCTGGGTCGGCGTCGGGCTCTCGCGGGCGCCCATGGTGGCCACCAAGCCCGAGGTGGCGCTCCAGCAGCTCCAGCAGCGCGCGAGCGAGCGCGTGAGCGCCATGGGCGACAAGCTCGACGGGGGGCGGCTGAAGCGCGTCGTCGTGCACTTCCGCCGCGGGGATGCGGCCGAGAACATCGCGCAGCTCGCCGCCGACCTGGACGCCGACCTCGTGGTCGTCGGCTCGCACGGCTACCGCGGGCTCGAACGGCTGCTCCTCGGCTCGGTCGCCGAGCGCGTCTCCCGGCTCGCGCGCTGCCCGGTGTGGATCGTCCGGCCGAAGGATCACGCGACCGCCGGCCGGGTCCCCGAGATCGAGCCGCCCTGCCCGGAGTGCGTGAGGCACCGGCAAGAGACGGGCGGCGCAGCGCTCTGGTGCGCGCGCCACTCGGAGCACCACGTCCGGCCGCACCGCTACTCGTATGCGACCAACGGGGTGTACGCGGCGTCGAGCGCGGCTTACCAGTCGACGCCCGAAGCGACGTGATCGCGCGGCGAGCTCGACGGGCCGCCCCTCCGGTCGATCGCGATCCCGCCGCGTCGACGTTCGTCGACGTTCGTTGACGTTTCACCGCGCGCAGGGGATACACAGCGCCATGAAGCGGTCTTGCGTCGCCCTGGCGGCTTTCGTCTTCTCCCTCTCCGCGTCCGCGATCGCGCAGCCGGTGAAGGTGTTCGTCCTCGCGGGCCAGTCGAACATGGTCGGCTACGGCGTGGGCCGCCAGCTCCCGGTCGAGCTCCAGAGCCAGCCGGACGTCTGGTACGACCACTACAACCCGGACGCGCGCGAGGGAGGGCCGTACGCCGCGGCGACGAGCGCCGACTGGGGGCCGCTCGAGCCGAAGGGCGAAGCCCGCCGCTACGGGCCCGAGATCACGTTCGGCCGCGCGATCGCCGCGGCGTACCCGGAGCACCGGATCGCGATCGTGAAGATGGCGCAGGGGGGCACCAACCTCGTCGAACACTGGGGGCGCGGCCTCGCGCCGGATCCCGAGGTGCTCTACAAATCGCAGCTCTACCACGCGCTGCTCGGCAAGCTGGACTCCGCGACGTACGAGGGCGACCGCGCCCTCCGTTATCCCGAGGAGGTGACGCGGCTCGACGGCGCCCTGGCGAGGCTCGAGTCGGAGGGGCACCCGTACGAGATCGCCGCGCTCGTCTGGATGCAGGGCGAGAACGAGGCGGGGTGGTCGGCCGCGTTCTCCTACGGCGACACGCTGCGCGGCTTCATCGCGGCGATCCGCGCTGACCTCGGCGTCCCCGGGCTCCCGGTCGTGCTCGGCAGGGTCAGCGACAACCTCTACCCCGCGAACGGCGGGCCCATCGCCGCCGGAAAGGAGGCGAACATCGACGCCGTGCGCGCGGCGCAGGTGACCGTGGCCGAGGAGGACCCGCGGGCCGCATGGGTCGACACGGACGACTTCACCGTGCGAGCGCCCGACGACGCGTATCACTTCGACTCCGCCGCGTACCAGCTCCTCGGCGAGCGCTTCGCCGAGGCGTACCTCGCGCTCGTCCGCGAGGAGGGCTCGTCGACCGCGTCGTCGGCGAGCAGCGCCGGGAGCGCGGCCGCAGGGGGAGGGGGCGCCACGGGAGGCGGCGCGACCGGAGGTGGCGCCACGGCCGTATCGAGCGGGAGCACGGCGACGGCGGGCGGCGCCGGGAGCGCAGGCGAGGGGGGGAGCGGCGCCACGGCCGTGTCGAGCGGGAGCGCGGCGGCGACGGGCAGCGCCGAGGCCGCGTCCAGCTCGGGCGGGGTCGCGCCCGGGAGCGCCGGCGGCTGCGGCTGCCGGACCGCCGCCGGCCAGGGCCCCGGGGCAGCGGCAGCGCTCGCGCTCGTCGCGCTCGCGGGCCTGCGCCGCCGCCGCTCGCGCGGGTACGGGCAGGGCTGAGCGCCGAGCGGCGCCTCGTGGAGAGCTGGTGGAGCGGGGAGGGGGCGCGCGCCGGCCGCGCCAGGGAGGGTGGAGCAGCCGCGCCGCGCTTCGTGGGAGAGGCCTCGTCGTCGCCTCACGGCGACGCGGAGGTTCATCGCTTCAGGGGAGCCGCAGGGGTCCGTCGTCAGGTCGTACGGACCAGCCTGCGAGCCTGCCGGTCATCAGGTCATCCTTGCGGGACGCAGCCGTTCTCCGCCGTGCACTCATAGCCGTCGCGGCAGTCGGCGTCCGTCTCGCACGCGTGGTTGCAGGTGTTGTCCACTGCGGCGCAGATGCCGCCCTCGGCGCAGTCGGTGTCCGCCACGCAGTCGCCCGTGCAGGAGCCGCCAGGCCAGCCGGCGTAGCACATGCCGCTGAGGCACTGGCTGTCGGCGGTGCAAGCGTCGCCGTCGGCGCGATCGGGGGGCGCCGGGAGGCAGCCCTCCGGCGTGCACAGATAGCCCTCGCGGCAGTCGGTGTCCGTCTCGCACGCGCTGTTGCAGGTCTCGTCCGATGCGCAGACCCCGCCGCCGGCGCAGGGACTCGACGCGTCACAGGAGCCCGAGCAGTAGCCACCGGGCCAGTCCCACTCCTCGAGGACGCAGAAGAGGCCGGCGCAGTCGGCGTCCGCCGTGCAAGGGGAACCGTCGGCGCCCTCGCCGGGCGGCGGGGCGCAGCGACCCACCTCCACAACGCAGGTTGCACCCTCGCCCGTGCACTGAGCGTCGCTGGTGCAGGCCGGCGCGCAGAGCCCCTGGTCGCACCCATAGCCGTCGCGGCAGTCGGCGTCCGTGTCGCACTCGACGAGGCAGAAGCCTGCGTCGATGCAGGTGCCGCCGTCGCAGTCGCTGTCATCCCCGCACTCACCCGTGCAGAAGCCGCCCGGATAGCCGTCGACGGCCTCGGTGGCGCAGAGGTAGCCGCCGCACTGGGCGTCCGTCTCGCAAGCGCTGCCGTCCGGGAGGTAGCAGCCGCCGGACGCCTCGTGGCACGAGCCCACCTCCGTGCACTGATCATCGCTGGTGCAGCCCATCCAGCAGGCCCCGTCGTCGCACCTATAGCCGTCGCGGCAGTCGGCGTCCGTCTCGCACGCGGCCGTGCAGATGGAGAGTGTCTGGTCCACCCGGGTGCAGACGCCGTCGCCACAGTCGTCGTCCGACAGACAGGCGGCGGTACAGTAGCCGGAAGGCCAGCCAGTATCGTCCTCCTCGAGGCAGATGTCGCTGGCGCACATCGCATCGGTGGTACAGGCAGCGCCGGAGCCACCGAGCTCGCCGCCGCCGGCGCCGGTGGTGGTGACCGCCGTCGTGGAGGTGACGCTGCCGCCGCCGTCGCCGCCAGCGCCCGTGGTGACCGAGGTCGTGGAGGAGACGCTGCCGCCGCCGTCGCCGCCGGCGCCCGTGGTGACCGAGGTCGTGGAGGAGACGCTGCCGCCGCCGTCGCCGCCAGCGCCCGTGGTGGCCACGGCCGAGGTCGAAGAGGCGCTGCCGCCGCCGTCGCCGCCAGCGCCGGTGGTGGCCACGGCCGAGGTCGACGAGGCGCTGCCGCCGCCGTCGCCGCCAGCGCCGGTGGTGGCCGCGGCCGAGGTCGACGAGGCGCTGCTCGATGAGGCCGAGCTCGAGGTGGTGCCGCCGCCCGCACCGCCGCCGCCCGTGTCGCCGCCGCCGTTGCCGCCGGCGCCGCCCGCACCGCCGCCGCCCGTGTTGCCGCCGCCGGTGCCACCGCCGGTACCGCCGGTGCCGCCCGCACCGCCGCCGCCCGTGTCGCTGCCGCCGTCGCCGCCGGTACCGCCGGTACCGCCGCCGCCCGTATCGCTGCCGCCGTCTCCTGACGTGCTGCTGGCCGAGGTGGCGCCTTCGCCGCCGGTGCCGCCCGCACCCCCGCCGCCCCCGGTCCCGATGATCGTCGCGTCGTCGTCGCCGCACGCCGTCGTCATCAGTCCAAGAACGAAGAGACACACCAAAGATCGCATCTTCATCCGCTGCTCTCCAGCCGGTAGGGGTCCAGTGACGCGGCGCCGGCCGTCGGAGGGCGAGGAGCCGCAGCGCGAACCGCGCGCACGCATCTTCTGTCGAAACGGCGCGGATGCCAACGCCTCTTTACTCCTTCACGGCGCTTTCGGGCGGAGGGCGCGCGCGCTGCCCGCATCCTACCTCGTCCGCGCTCATCCTCGCCCCGGGCCAACGACGAACGAAGCAGCATTTCGACGGCCGAGCGCGCGCGATTGTCGCGTCCGCTCAACGTTTGTGAAGCGCGGTTTGGAGGTCGCGACGCTCTCTTCTCCACTCGTTTTCACCCGGTGCACCCGTCCGGCGAGCCGTCCTTGCCGACCAGCGCGTTTCTCTTCTCGGCACCTTCCCGAGCCGGAGTGCACCTCCCGATGTCCGTGAGGTTTCGGGCGTCCGCTCCTCAGCTCGCTGGCAAGCCCGAGCGCATCGAGCGCACCTCCTGAGTTCGGTGAAGCGTTGGCCATTCCGCCCCTGTCGCCACGAGCGCAGCGGCGGCCGCTGCCCGCCCGCTGTCGGCCCCAGCGTCGCCTCGCGACGCGTTGTCGGCCCCAGCGTCGCCTTGCGATCATTGACCGGCCGCCGCCGGGGCTGGTATAGGTAGTCGTTTTCTTTGAGTTGAATTTTTCAGTCACAGCCGAAGCGAAAGGCGGTCGAGCGCGGTGTGCGCAGGTGAAGGGTGCCCTGGTGCTTCCAGTGCCAGCCATGTCGTCTTGCCTTTGCCGCGTCGCGTCGGCGCCCTGCGCCTCAGCGGACGACCTCTCGTTTCAGCCAGAGGATGAGGAGACCCCATGCGTGTCCGACACGTGATGATCACAGCAGCCATCGCCGGTCTATTCGCGGCCTGCGCCAGCTCGGGGAGCGATGGTGGCAAGACCGAACAGCCGGTCTACGGGACGGTCTGCGAGGCCCGCTGCGCCTGCGAGGGCTGCTCTGGCGACGAAGAGGGCCTGTGCGAGGCCGAGGAGGAAGCCACCGCCGAGCGAGCCGAGGAGCGCTGCCAGGACGAGCACACGGCGTACATCGATTGTGTCCGGCTGGAGGGCCGGTGCGTGGACGGTCATCACCAGGCGGAGGCCTGCGACGTCCATGAGGCGGCCCTGATGGGCTGTCTCGATCCCACGGACCACTGCCCCAGCGCGGGTGATGGCATCTGCGACGAGCCCCAGGGCACCGGCGACTGCCCGGCTGGGACCGACGCCGCCGACTGCCTCTCTCCCTGTCCCTCGACCGGCGACGGCACCTGCGACGAGCCCGAGGGCACGGGCCGCTGTCCGGAGGGCACGGACGTCGACGACTGCAAGCTCGCGCCGTGCGACCGCGTGCAGGACGGCGTCTGCGACGAGCCCGAGGGCACGGGCGAGTGCGAGGAGGGCACGGACGTCGCGGACTGCGCGGCGAGCGAGCCGTGCGATTCCAAGAACAACGGCGAGTGCGACGAGCCCGAAGGCACCGGTCTCTGCGAGGAGGGCACGGACCTCGCCGATTGCAACGCCGTCCTGGCCTGCGACGACCTCGACGAGTGCGGCAGCGACACGAGCGGGTGCATCGGATGCGCGGTCCAGGGGAGCTGCGCCGATGAGCTCGATGCGTGCCTCCTCGACGACGAGTGCATCCTGTTCGCTCAGTGCGCCGTGACCTGCAGGGACGGGGACGACGCCTGCTTCACCGCGTGCATCGACAGAACTCCGGATGGCGCGGAGCTCTATCTCACCTACGACAGATGCGTGAACTGCGATGAGTGTTATTACTCGTGCGGCAACGCCAGCATCCGCGGGTGCTGATCCGTGGCTCATCCCAGCGCTGCGGGGGGATGAGCCTGCTTGATCGACGAACCGTTCGCGGGCTCTCGGCCTGCGCCGCCCTCCGCGCCCTCGTTCTGGTAGCATCGCCCGTCTTGCCGGAGCTCCCTCTCACCCCCGCCGATCTCGACGCGGTGCTGGCGCCGCTCCCCAGCGCCCGGCCGCTGCCCGCGCGCGCGTACTGGGACGAGGACGTCTTTGCCTTCGAGCAGGCCGAGATCTTCGGGCGCTCCTGGCTCTGCGTCGGCCGCGAGGACGAGATCGCCCGCCCGGGAGAGTGGCTGCTCGCCCCCCTCACGCCGGCGGGCGTCGTCGTCCTCCGCGGCGCCGATCTGGAGATCCGCGCGTTCCACAACGTCTGCCGCCACCGGGCGGCGACGCTGGTCGACGGCCCGTGCGGTCGCCTCGCGCACCTCGAGTGCCCGTACCACGGCTGGATCTACGAGCTCTCCGGCGCGCTGCGCGCCGCGCCCCACGCGCCGCCCGGCTTCGACCGCGGCGCGCACGGGCTCCTCCCGGCGCGCGCCGGCGCCCTCTTCGGCTTCCTCTTCGTGACGCTCGATCCCGGCGCGCCGCCGCTCGAGAGCGCGATCGGCGAGGCGCCTCCCTGGCTCTCGCGCCCCGGGCTGCGCTCGCTCCGGCGGGGCAGGCGGGTGGAGTACGAGGTCGCCGCGAACTGGAAGCTCTGCGTGGAGAACTTCCAGGAGTCTCACCACTTCCCGCGCGTTCACCCCGCGCTGGAGCGGCTGACCCCGTGCGACAACGCCGTGTCCTGGGGCCGGGGCGGCCCGTGGCTCGGCGGCGTCATGGACCTCGCGCCCGGCGCCGACACCGTCTCGACGAGCGCGGCGCCCGGCGCGCGGCCGCTCATCGTCCCCGAGGCGGAGCGGCGGCGCGTGCGCGACGCCATGCTGTTTCCGGGCCTGCTCACGAGCCTCCAGCCCGACTACCTGCTCACGTACCGGCTCGCCCCGCGCGCGCCCGACCGGACGCTCGTGATCGCCGACACGTACTTCCACCCGGCGGCGTTCACGAAGGGCTTCGACCCCGGTGACGTGTTCACCTTCTGGGACGCGGTGAACCGGGAAGACCGCGCCATCTGCGAGCGGCAGCAGCGCGGGATCCGCGCGCCCGGCTACACGCCGTCGACCTACGCCATGGTGGAAGACGGCGTCCACGCCTTCGACGGCATGGTCGCGCGCAGGTACCTCTCGGCGCTCCGCGCGGGGACGGCATGAGCGAGCGCCGCGGCCGGCGGGGTCGCCCGTAGACCGTTCTCTCGTTACTGCGCGACGCAGTTCTCCTTCATCACTTCCCAGACTGCATCTCCGGTGGCGATGCTACCGGCAGAGGTGGGGTGGATCCCGTCCTGCGTATACTCGTTGTGTCCGTTCCAGGTCGGACGAAGGTCGAGCCAGTAGCACTTCGGCGACGTGAGCCCGTCGCACAGCGCCTTCATCTTCGGCCGGAGCGTGTCGAGGCAGCTCTTGAGCGACGAGAAGTTGTTTCCGATGGGGTCGGGATAGAAGAAGTAGACCACCTTCTCGACGTTGTCCTTCTCCATGGTCTCGAACAGCGACTCCGCCGCAGCGAGGGCCGCGTCGCCGTCCCCTCTCAACAAGCAGTCGTTCCCGCCCCCATCCATCAGCACGTACTTGATCATGCCGTTCTCCGCGGCTTTGCGGTACTGGCTGGGGATCTGATCGTTGGCCAGCGTCGTGCCGCTGACCGAGTTGTCGATATAGCGGTCGCTCTGGGGGAGGGAGCCGCTCGCCTTGGCCTGCTTCTCGATCTGCTGCGTGATGCCGTGGGTCGCGGCGATGAACGACTCTCCGATGACCGCGACTTGATTCCCCTTGGTCTGGCCCTTGACGCACTCGGCCGGGTCTCCGCCCGTGCCGACCGTCTCTCCGCCGCTGGCCGAGCTGCTGGCCTCCGCGGTGCTTGCGCTGCTGCTGCTGCTGCTCGAGGTGCTCCCGGCTGTCGCGCCTCCGGCGCCGGTCGTGGCCGCACCGCCCGTGCCGACCGTGGCCGTGGTCTCCGCGCTGCTGGAGGTGGTCTCGTCAGGGGCGCCTCCGCCGGCCGACGACGTACCACCGTCATTGACCTCACCGCAGGCCCAGATGCCGATGCTCAGGAGACCGAGAACGCTCAGTTTCGTAGCGACGTAGGGACGTGTCGACCTCATTTTATTTCTCCAGTGTCCGCTTGGCGCCGAGGTTTCAAGCGGCGAAAGCCATTCATTGCCGTGTATTGACGATTCATCCATGCATCGAAGGGGCCGCGTTCGCCCGATGCAGGTGACTGCCACGACGTCGTACCCAAGCCGGCTGACGCAATGTATAGGCATACTCGCCTATGCCTCGATGTGAGCGTTCACATTGTGTTGGTGGATTGAACAATTCAGGCAAGAGTCGAATTCGGTGTCTGCGCCACGGCCCATCCTCCTGGGAGGCCCCCGAGGCGTTCGGTCCCGAGCGCTCCACGCCCGAGCCCGGCTTCCCGCCCGTGCTGGTTCACGCCAGGCTTCGATCCGGGCCACGTGGGCGCCTCCTGGGACGCCGTGAACCGGGAGGACCACGCCATCTGCGCGCGCCGGCAGCGCGGGATCCGCGCGCCGGGCCACGCCCCGTCGACCTGCGCCCTGGTGGAGGACGGCGCCCACACGTTTGACGGCATGGTCGCGCGCGGGTACCGCTCGGAGCGAGGACGGCATGAGCAAGCTCTGCGGCCTGTGGGGCCGCCCCTACATCGACCTGTCGCCGCTGATCGACGCCGCGTGCTTCCCCGAGCTCGATCGCGAGATCGTGCGCGGCCTCTGCCGCGTCGAGCCCTCGTACACCGGCGGCAGCCTGAAATGGATGGGCGTGGTCGCGCCCTGGGTGCGCGACGACCCGTACGTGGATTACGGGGAGGTCATCGGGGGCTTCTCGCGCGACGAGTTCTGCGACTTCATCGCGCTCGGTGACGACCCGTCCGCCTTCGATCCCGACCGGCGGCGCGAGTACACGTTCGGAGACGAGACGGATCACCCGCTCACGCGCGCGCAGATGCTGTATCTGAAGTACCGCTACGGCGTCTATTTCCCCTGGAAGGTCTGCTATCATCTGCTCGAGAACGATCGCTGGGAAGACAAGCACTCGGGCGCGGGCAAGGACTTTTCGGCGGAGGCCAGGGCGACGTTCCCCCGGACGGTCGATTTCATCCGGGGCCTGCCGTTCGTCGAGATCGGGCGGTGCGTGATCTTCGGCCTCGAGGCGAACGATCACGCGCCCGCGCACCGGGACACCGAGCCGGGAAGCGCGATCGGCCCGGCGCAGTCCATCTCGTTCGACCCGCGCGGCGACAAGCGGTTCTATGTCTGCGACAGGGCAGGGGAGGAGCGCACGGTCGTCCGTGCGCCCGTCTACTGGTTCAACGACATGGATTACCACGGGGTCGAGCCGGACCCGTTCTTCCGGTACTCGATCCGCGTGGACGGCGTGTTCAAGCCGGAGTTCATGAAGCAGCTCCAGCGCCTGTACGGGCGGTAGGCGCGGGCGAGCGCCCTTTCGTGCGTGCTCCGCCGGCTACCGCACCGCCGGCGAGGCCCCGTTCACCACGAGGTGGATGAACTGCAGCTTCGCCACGGCGGGGCGCGGCAGCACGAACGGGTAAAAGTCATGCTGGCCCATGCTGCGCGACATCTCGTTGAGCACGGCCGTCAGCTCCACCCAGGCGTTCAAGAAGCCCAGGAAGGTCTCGGCCCCTCGGTCGTCCGGCCGCCACAGCGCGTCCGCGCCCCATGGCTCGACGTCGAGCTCCACATCATCGGCGTCGATGCCGAAGCTGAGGGCCGTGTCTACGGTGTCGACCATGTGGAGATAGTGGGCCCAGGTCTCCGCCCAGTCTTCCCACGGGTGCATGCTGGCGTAGGCGCTGACGAAGCGCTCGGGCCAGTCCGCCGGCGGCCCCTGCTCGTAGTTGGCCTTCAGCGCGGCGGCGTAGTCCTGCTGCTCGTCGCCGAACAGCTGCCGGAAGGGCCCCAGCCACCCTGTGTCCTTCACCAGGCGGTCCCAGTAATAGTGGCCGACCTCGTGCCGGAAATGCCCGAGCAGCGTGCGGTAGGGCTCGCGCATCGCGGCGCGGGTGCGCTCGCGCGTGGCGTCGTCCGCCTCCTCGATGTTCAGCGTGATCACGCCGTCGGCGTGGCCGGTCATCACCCTGGGCCCGTCGGGCGGCGAGGCGAGGAAGTCGAAGCAGAGGCCGCGCTCCGGATCTTCGCCGATCTTGGACTTCACCGGCAGGTTCAGCGCCAGGAGCTGCGACACGAGCCGCCGTTTGGCCGTCTCGAGCAGCCGCCACAGCGCCTGGTGGTCGGCGATGGAGAGATCGGGAATGGTGCGGTTCAGCCGGCACGCGGCGCAGAGCGCGGGCGCCTCCGCCGCCGCCGGTATCAGCCAGTTGCAGCCCGACGCCAGGTCGAAGTTGCCGCAACGCCTGTAGAGCTGCGGCGCGTCCGCCGCGTCGTGCCAGATCTGCCACGTACCCTCGGTCGGGCCGGCCTTGAGCGGCAGGACCTGGGCGCGATCGGGCTCGTAGCCGAGCGGCGTCTTGCAGGCGAGGCATTCGCTGTTGCGGAAGAACACCGGCCTTTCACACTGGCATCGGTAAGCGCGCGGGGCGGTCGGCTGCTTGGTCCGCTTCCATGCGCTGCGCAGGCGCGCGATCAGACTGTCAAAGCGATTGGTCATGGTGGGTTGAGCGGCCTCGATCGTGTCGGCCTCAGCTCACGTTCGCAAGGGTCGCAATTTATATGCCGGGCCTGTGGCTCGGCGCTCGCGACACGGGCGGGACCCGACGCGCCGTGGACGGACGTCGCGAAGTGTCTCGGTGTGGCAAGAATGCCCGCGACCCGACCCAGCTTGAGCGCCGACCCAGGTTGGGAATCGACCCCCGCCTCTCCGGAACTTCTGATCACGCCTGGCACGGCGAGAGCGGGAGGCCCGTCGGCCCCGAGCGCGCCGGCTCCTGCGGGCGTACGGGGCCGCGCCACACTTCTTGGAGGTTCAGGTCGAGCGGCAGCTTCCTCGCTGCTCGCGGCCGTCAGGCCGGCCGGGAAGGGGGCGGCCGCCGGCGACTCCGCCGGCGGCTTTGCCACCCGTGGCGGGCAGGTCAGTTGGTGGGCACGAAGCGCAGCGATGCGAGGCGCACGAGCTCGCCCTGGCCGCCCTTCACCTTCAAGTAGACCTCGTGCGTGCCCGACGTGGGCGCCACGTTGCACGTCGTCGTCGTCCACTTCTCCCAGCCGTCGGTGCCGGGGAGGGCGCAGGTGCCGATCATCGAGCCGCCCGCCAGCGGATCGATCCAGACCTCCACGGTGCCGCCGGCCCCGGCGCTCGAGGCCTCCAGCGCGATCGCCTTCGACTTTACACCCCCGCTGCCGAGGTCGACGCTCCCGAACATGGCCCAGTCGCCGTTCTCCAGATCGCCGAGCACCGGTCCCGCCGACGTGCTCGACACGACCTGGGCGCCGGACTGCTGGTCCGCCTCCGCGGCCGGGATCGGGGTGAATCCGTCACGGTAGGTGAACAGGTCGAAGTAGGCACGGCTGTTGGTCGCGAACATGCCGGCCTGGTTGCCAATCCAGGTGTGCGCCATAGCATAGAACCCGTCGAGCGTGGAGACGTCGATCTCGGAGCCTACCTGGGTCCATTCGACTCCATCCGTGCTGAACCAGCCCGTGGCCTTGTGCTCGGAGCGGACCAGCTTCAGCCAGACCGCTTTCCCGGCGGGTGCGGGGACCGACGCGCCCACAACGACCGGCTCGGCAAGCTCGGTGTACGCAGCCCCCGCCTCGGCCGGGGCCTGCACCGAGCGCGACCGGAAGGAGAAGCGGATCCTGTCTTCCTCGCCCTCCATGACCCGCGCCACCGAGACGTCCATGATGGCGGGGAGCCTGAACTTCTCGCCGTCGTTCATCCACGTCGGGCAGGAGAGCACCTGCTCGTCCTGCCAGTAGCCGTTGCCCACGCGGATGCCGGCCGCGTCCCCGTCGGCCGCGGGCGTGAACTCGACCTTCGCGACCATGCTGCTCGAGTGCAGCGCGTCCTTCTGGACGACCCACGTGGTCTCTCCGGTACCCGGCGTGATCCGCAGCCACCCCGGGCGATCCACCACCGAGTACCTGTCCTCCGACGGGCCGTAGGTGGTCCACGCGGCGTCGATCGTGGCCGACGAGAAATCGTCGTTCACGGGCAGCAGGAAGGGCACGCCGCTCTGCGGCAGCTTGGGCGCGGACAGATCGCCCTTCTTGGTCGGGTAGTGCGGGACCGGGATCGTCTTCCCGTTCACCTCCTGGTCGACCCAGGTCACCTCCAGCAGCAGCCCCTCGCGGCCAAGCCCCTGCCAGTCGCCGTTCTTCGAGGTCTTTGTGTCGTCGGTGCCCACGTTGCTGCAGTCGTACGAGTGGGCAAAGGCCCACCACGAGCCGTCCTCCAGCGCGATCGGCGACGTGGTGTGCTGGACGCCGGCGTACGGCTCCTCGCCGGTGAGGACATAGCCGAGCCACGTCCAGTCCTCGGCGGTGCTGCCGACAAGCTTCTTCGACGCCCAGGCGTGCAGCTGGCCGCCGCAGGCCGTGTGCGTCGAGACGAAGTAGTAGTACCAGTCGCCGCGCTTGGCCATCGTCGGCCCCTCGGCCCACTTGCTCCAGTCAGGATTCGTGAAGTCGCCGCAGCCGCCGGTCTCCTGATCCCAGTTGATGAAGCTCATGTCGATGCTCGACTCGGGCAGCAGCATCCCGGTCTTGGGATCGATCTCCGTGACCAGGTTGATGCCGAAGTCGTTGGGGTGCTCCGCGTCCCATTTGCACAGACCGTTCTTGATGATCATGTACGTCTTGCCGCTGTCGGGATCGACGAACACGGAATTGTCGGAGCCGGTCCCTCGTTCGTACGAGGTCTCGCTGCCGGGCGGCGTGTAGGGGAAGATGTCGACCTTGGTGGGCTCTGACCACGGGCCCTCGAGGCTCGGCGCCGAGGAGAAATGCTGGGTGGCCCCGATGGAGTAATAGACCCGGTACACATCGCCGGCCTTGACGATGAAGCCGCCCCAGGTGCCCTGGCCCGGGCCGAGCTGCGCCTCCAGCGCGGGAGCGGTGGAGTGGACCACCCGGTTCATGCGCTCCCAGTGAAGGAGATCCTTCGAGCGCAGGATCTCGAAGGCGGGCATCATGTGGAAGTTCGACCCGACCAGGTAGAAGGTGTCGCCTTCACGGTAAATGTTCATGTCCGGGTGATCACCGGGCAGAACGGGGTTCTGGTAGGTCGTCACCTCGAAGGCCGCGTCGCCGTCGCCGCCCGCCCCACCGCCGCCGGCGTTCGGAGATCCACCCGCGCCGCCCGAGCCGCCGTCGCCGCCGCCGTCGCCGCCGTCGCCGCCGGTTCCACCTCCCGATCCGCCCTGACTTGAGGAGCTTGTCGAGGTGGGTCCGGACGAGGTGCTAGATCCCGCCGGGCTCGGATTGGGCTCGTCCGAGCCGCACCCGATCGCGATCAATCCAACGAAAGTGACAATCCCTGCTGCATAAGAGCGCACGATGACCTCTCAGTTCCTTGTTGTGGACCCTTGAATTCCCGGGGGCTTCCGAAATGATCAGTGAATAGGCACGAAAGTGCCTATCGGAGCCACACGGACCCTGGCGGAATGCATTTCATCCACGTCGTGTCACGCCGTACGGGCGCGCCGCTCGAAGAGCCGCTGGAGCAGGCAGGCGACCAGGAGGAGCAGGCCGATGACGATCTTGGTCCACCAGGAGCTGAGCGTGCCCTCGAACATGATGAGGGTCTGGATGGTGCCGTAGATGAGCACACCGAACAGGGTGCCGACGACCGTACCATGGCCGCCGGTCAGCAGGGTGCCGCCGATGACGACGGCGGCGATTGCGTCCATCTCCATTCCGCCGGCATGCAGCGCGTAGCCGGACACCATGTAGAACGTGAAGGCGACGCCTGCCAGCGCCGAACAGAAGCCGCTCAAGGTATAAATGAGCACCTTGGTCCGTGGCACCGGCAGGCCCATGAGCAGGGCGGATTGTTCGCTGCCGCCGATCGCATAGACCGTGCGGCCGAAGCTCGTGTAGTGGGCGATGTAAATGGCCGCGGCGAACAGCGCGAGCGCGATGACCACGTTCCAGGTGATCGAGGTGTCGAACAGGAACGGAATGCGGTGCGACGAGACGTCAACGTAAAAACCGTTGCGGATCGTGATGGAGTCGATGCTGATGAGGTAACAGAGCCCGCGCGCCAGGAACATGCCTGCCAGCGTGACGATGAAGGGCTGCACCTTGAAGTACTGGATGACGACCCCCATCACGAGGCCGATGGCCGAGCCCATGGCCAGCACGAGCGGGATGACCACGGCCGGGCTCACGCCGTGCTTCTCGACGAGCGACGCCGAGACCATCGTTGTCAGCGCGATGACCGAGCCGACCGAAAGGTCGATCCCGCCGGAGAGGATGACGAAGGTCATCCCGATGGCGGTGATCAAGAGGAACGCATTGTCGATGAAGAAGTTGAGGAACACCTGCAGCGAGAAGAACCCGTTGAACAGGTACGACCCGGCCGCGAACATGAGCACGAACAGGCCGCTGGTGACAGCGAGCGGCAGGTGCCTCGGGTCGATCCGGACGGCGCGCCCGGTCGCGGCGGTGGTGCCGCTCCGTCCGGGCGCGGCGATGGTGCCGCTCCGTCCGGTCACGGCGGCGGTGTCGATCATGATGTGACCACCCTCCTCGTCCGTTGCTTTGCGATGAGATCCCTGACCTTCTGCGACTGCAGGATGGTGATCAGGAAGACGACGAGCGCCTTCACCACCAGGTTGACCTCCGGGGGCACGCCGGCGGAGTAGATGGTGGTGGTGAGCGTCTGGATGATCAGGGCGCCGACGACGCTCCCCCCCAGCGTGAACTTGCCCCCGGAGAGCGACGTCCCGCCCAGGACCACGGCCAGGATGGCGTCGAGCTCGAAGAGGAGGCCCGCGTTGTTCCCGTCGGCGCTCTTGACGTTCGAGCTCACGATGAGCCCGGCGATGCCGGCGCACAGGCCGCACACGGCGTAACAGGCGAAGGTGATCGTGCGCGCGCGGATCCCGGTCAGCCGCGAGGCGACCGGGTTCACGCCGATCGCCTCGATGAACATCCCGAGCGCGGTCTTGCGGGTCAAGAGCCAGACGACGGCGCTCACGCCCGCCACGATGAACAGCGAGACCGGGATCCCGAGGAGGAAGCCGTTCCCGATGACGTGATACGGGCTGTAGTAGATGGTGATGATCTGGCCGCCCGTGATGAGCTGGGCGATGCCTCGCCCCGTGACGAGCAGGATCAGGGTCGCGATGATCGGCTGCATGCCGAAGATCGACACCAGCGTGCCGTTCCACATGCCGAGCGCCAGCGCCACGCCCAGCGCGCTCCAGATGACGATCGGCAGCGGGACACGCGTCGCGTCCACCATGCCGGTCCCGCCGCTCGGCGAGAGCTCGCCGCCGATCAGCACCGCCGCGACCGCGCCCGAGATGGCCACGACCGCGCCGACGGAGATGTCGATGCCGCGGGTCGCGATCACCAGGGTGAGCCCCATGGCGATGATCATGAGCGGCGACGCGCGGTTCAGGATGTCGATGACGCTGCCGTAGAGGTGGCCGTCCTTGACCGTGATCGCGAAGAACTGCGGATTGCTGACGAGGTTGAACAGCAGGAGGGAGCCGAGCATCGCCAGCGGCCAGAACGCGTTCCGGCTGGCGAGCCGGCGCAGGGAGGCGGCGGCCGCGCTCACGGCTGACCTCCCGCGATGATCTGGTAGACCGCCTGCTCGTCCGTCTTGTCCGTGGCGAGCTCCGCCACCTTGCGCCGGTCGCGCAGGACGACGACCTGGTCAGAGTAACGCAGCGCCTCGGCCATCTCCGAGGAGACGAGCACCACCGCCATGCCCCGATCGCAGAGCTCCATGACCTTGCCCATGATCTCGCCCTTGGCCGCCACGTCGATGCCGCGGGTCGGCTCGTCGAGGATGAGCATGCGCGGATCGGTCACCAGCCAGCGCGCCAGGAGCGCCTTCTGCTGGTTGCCGCCGCTCAGCTTGGAGATGGGCACCTCCGCGTCGGCGGCCACGATGCCGAGCTGCTGGATGTAGCGGCGGGCGATGTCGTCCTGCTCGTCCCGGGACAGGTTGCGGAAGATGCCGCGCTTGGCCTGGAGGGCGACGACGATGTTCTCGCGCAGCGAGAGGTCGCCGAGGATCCCCTCGACCTTCCGGTCCTCGGGGCAGAAGCCGAGGCCGCGCGCGATCGCGTCGAGCGGCGAGCCGATGCGCGCCGGCTCCCCGTCGATCTCGATGGATCCCTGGTCCGCCCCGTCGAGCCCGAACAAGAGCCGCACCGTCTCCGTCTTTCCGGCGCCCAGGAGGCCGGCGAGGCCGAGCGCTTCGCCGCGCTGCACGTCGAGATCGACATCGCTGACCGAGCCCTTCTTGCCGAGCCCTCGCGCCCGCAACAGGGGCGCTTGTCCGCCCGCCGACGCCGCCCGCGCGCGCTCGGCCCGGGCCGGACCGTCCTCCGACACCTCGCGCCCGACCATCCGCGTGACGAGCTCCATGCGCGACAGCTCGGCGGCCGGCGTCTCGCTGACCAGCTGACCGTTCCTCAGCACCGTGATCCGGTCGGAGATCTCGAACACCTGGTCGAGGAAGTGCGAGATGAACAGGATCGCCATCCCCTGCGCCTTGAGCCGCTGGATGACGGAGAAGAGCGTCTTCACCTCGTCCTCGGCCAGGCTCGAGGTCGGCTCGTCGAGGACGAGGATCTTCGCCTGGGCGCAGATCGCGCGGGCGATCGCGACGAGCTGCTGCACGGCGATCGAGAAGGTCGAGAGCGGCGCGGTGACGTCGACGTGGATGTTGAGGTCCGAGAGCAGGGCGCTCGCCTTCCGGCGCATCTCCCCCCACCGGATCGCGAAGACGCCGGCGTCCTCGCGCCCGAGGAAGATGTTCTCGGCCACGGAGAGGTTGGGGCAGAGGTTCACCTCCTGGAACACGGCGCTGATGCCGAGCGCCTGCGCGCCCTGCGGGCTCGAGGGCCTGATCTCCCGGCCCTCGAGCAGGATCTGCCCGTCATCCGGGGGGTGGACGCCGGTCAGGACCTTGACCAGCGTCGATTTCCCCGCGCCGTTCTGCCCCATGAGCGTGTGCACCTCCCCGGGCAGCATCCGAAAATCGACGGAAGAGAGCGCCTGTACGCCAGGAAATCCCTTGGAGATCCGCTTCATCTCGAGCACGGGCACGGCTCCGCTCTGCATCGCTCACGTCCTCCCCGGCGGCCTCCGCGGCGCCGCCGTCACGCGCTCAGTACTTGCGCTTCGGGAACTCCTGGGCGGCCGTCTCCATCGGGAAGACGCCCTCCTCGGTGACGATGCGCTTCGGCAGCTGCTTGCCCTCCTTCAGGTCCTTCACAGCGCTCATCAGCTGCGGCCCGAGGAGGGGGCTGCACTCGACCGTCACGTTGAGCTTGCCGGCCATCATCGCCTCGAACGCGCCCTTCACCGCGTCGATCGAGATGATGAGGATGTCCTTGCCGGGTTTGAACCCCGCCTCCTCGATGGCCTGGATCGCGCCGATCGCCATGTCGTCGTTGTGGGCGTAGAGGACGTTGATGTTCTTGCCCTCCGCCTTGAGGAACGCCTCCATGACCTCCTTGCCCTTGGCGCGCGTGAAGTCGCCCGTCTGCGAGCGGATGATCTTGAACTGGGGCTTGTCCTTGATGATCTCCTCGAACCCCTTCTTGCGATCGATCGCGGGGGCCGAGCCGACGGTGCCCTGCAGCTCCACGATGTTGATCGGGTCCTTCTGGTCCTTCGTCTTCTCGACCAGCCACTTCGCGGCGCGGCGGCCCTCCTCGACGAAGTCCGACCCCATGAAGCTGACCCAGAGGGTGTCGTCCTTCGTGTCCACCGCGCGATCGGTCAGGATGACGGGGATCTTGGCCTCCTTGGCCTCGCGCAGGACGGGCTCCCAGCCGGTCTCGACCACGGGCGAGAACGCGATGACGTCGACCTTCTGGGCGATGAACGACCGGATGGCCTTGATCTGGTTCTCCTGCTTCTGCTGCGCGTCGGAGAGCTTGAGATCGATCCCTGCCGCCTTGGCGGACTCCTCGATCGACTTCGTGTTCGCGGTCCGCCACTCGCTCTCCGCGCCGATCTGGGAGAACCCGAGCGTGATCTGCTTATTTTCCTTTTGACAGCCCGGCCCTGCCAGGATCAGCGCCAGCCCTGCCAGCGCCACCATCCCCGTGGTGACAAAGTTTCTCCTCTTCATGGCGCAGCTCGTCTCCTCTCGTCCATCGCCTCGTTCCATGAGGCACCTGACTTGTCCTCGCCGTCGTCCCCCGACGTCCGGCGTCACTTCTGCCCGTAATACGCCCGTTTCCCGTGCTTCCGGTCGAAGTGCTTGCGCACGAGCGCGTCCGGCAGGCGCGCGGCGCCCGGGTGGATCGTGCGGGTGATGAACGCCATCCGCGCGATCTCCTCGAGCACCGCCGCATTGTACACGGCCTTCTCGGCGTCCTCTCCCCACGCGAACGGGCCGTGTCCCGCCACCAGCACCATCGGTGTGTGAAGCGGGTTACGATCCCTGAAGCACTCGATGATCTGCTTCCCCGTCTCCGTCTCGTAGTCGCCCTCCACGGCGTCCGGCCGCATCACCTCGGTGCAGGGTACGTCCTCGGCCAGGTGATCCGCGTGCGTCGTACCGTAGATCGGGATCGGCATGCCTGTCTGCGCCCAGCCGGTCGCGTAGGTCGAGTGCGTGTGCACAACGCCGCCGAGCCCGCGGAAGCTCGCATACAGAACGATATGCGTCCTGGTGTCCGAGGAGGGGCGGAGGTGTCCCTCCACCACCTTCCCCTCCAGATCGACCACGACCATGTCGTCGGCCGACAGCCGATCGTAAGGGACGCCGCTCGGCTTGATCGCCAGGACGCCCCTGTCGCGATCGAACGCCGAGACGTTGCCGAACGTGTAGATCGCGAGCCCCCGGCGCGGGATCTCCATGTTCGCCGTGAAGGCGCGCTCGCGCAGCTCTCGATAGGTCGCGCTCACGTCGTGGCCCTCAGTGCGCCAGCCGGTAGGCGAGATCGTTCCAGCGGAGCTCGTTCTTGAGCGAGCGGATGTCGGTCCCTTCGCCGATGCGGACCAGCTCCACGCCGGCGATGGAGGCGAAGTCCTCCACGTGCGCCATGCTCACGGCGCGGCTGTAGGCACAGTGATGGGCGCCCCCAGCCAGGATCCACGCCTCGCAGGCGAGCCTGAAATTGGGCTTCGGGATCCACACCGCGCGCGCCACAGGCAGCTTCGGCATCGCCTTGTCGGGCGCCACCGACTCGAGGTCGTTGGCGACGATCCGCATGCGGCCGCCCATGTCGATCATGGCAACGTTCACAGCGGGCCCGATCCCGGCGTCGAAGACGAGCCGGCACGGGTCCCCCTTGCCGCCGATCGAGAGCGGGTGGATCTCGAGCGACGGCCTCCCGGCGGAGATCGACGGACAGATCTCCAGCATGTGCGCGCCGAGGACGCGCTCGTGCCCCGGGACCAGGTGATACGTGTAGTCCTCCATGAAGGAGACGCCCCCGCGCAGCCCCGTCGCCATGACCTTCAGGGCGCGGACCAGGCCGCAGGACTTCCAGTCGCCCTCCGCCCCGAAGCCGTAGCCGTCGTTCATGAGGCGCTGCACGGCGAGGCCGGGGAGCTGCTTGAGACCGTGCAGATCCTCGAAGGTCGTGGTGAAGCCGCCGAAGCCGCCCTCCTTCAGGAAGGAGCGCATCGCCGCCTCCTGCTTCGCCGCGTACCGCAGATCCCCGTGGCGATCTCCGCCCCTCCTCAGGGAGGGAGCGATGGTGTACGCCTCGTCGTACTCCGCCACCAGGCGATCGACCTCACGCTCGTCGACCTCTGCGATGCGCCCCACGAGATCGCCCACGCCGTAGCCGTTGACCGACCAGCCGAACTTGACCTGCGCCTCGACGCGGTCGCCGCCGGTGACGGCCACCTCTCTCATGTTCATGCCGCCGAAGCGCGCGATCTTGAGCCGCCGCGCGTCGGTGATGGCGCAGGCGGCGCGCGCCCAGATGTCGAGCTTGGCGAGGACGTCGTCGTCCGTCCAGTGGCCGACGATAACCCTCCGGTCGATGCGCAGGCGAGCGCCGATGTACCCGAACTCGCGGTCCCCGTGGGCCGACTGGTTCAGGTTCATGAAGTCCATGTCGATGCTGTCCCAGGGAAGCTCGCGGCCGTACTGCGTGTGCAGGTGCGCGATCGGCTTCTCGAGGCGCTTGAGCCCCGCGATCCACATCTTCGCGGGCGAGAACGTGTGCATCCACGTGATCACGCCGGCGCACCGCGGTGACGCGTTGGCCTCGCGACAGACGGCGAGGATCGCCTCGGGGCTCTTGAGCGTCGGCTTCCAGACGACCCTGACCGGGAGCTTGCCCGAGGCGTCGAGGGACGCGGCGATCTCCCGCGCGTGTTCGGCGACCTGCTTCAGCGCCTCCTCACCGTAGAGGTCCTGACTGCCGGTCAAGAACCATACCTCGAAGCCTTCTCGAAGATCCTGCATGGCGATCCCGCTCATTGCGTCAACTCCCTCTCCACAAACGATCCCAGCGCGACGTAATCCCGGTACAGCGCGTCATAGAGCCTGGCGCGCGTGGGGTCCGGCAGATACCGGGCCTCGGTTCCAGGCGACATCGCGCGCTGCGCGTCCTCGACGGTGGCGTGCAGGCCGGCGGCGGTCGCGGCGAACATCGCCGCGCCCAGCGCGACCGGCTGCTCGCCGGCGCGGACCTCGACCGTCATGTCGAGCACGTCCGAGAGGACCTGCATGGTGAGGGGGCTCTTGCGCGCGACACCGCCGACACCGATGATGCCGTCGATGCGGAGCCCCTCGGATCGGAAGCGCTCGACGATGGCGCGCGATCCGAAGGCGATCCCCTCCACGAGCGCGCGGTAGATCCGCGGCGCGTCCGTGCCCAGATCGAGGCCGACGATGGCGCCCCTGAGCCGCTGGTCCGCGTCCGGGGTCCTGCGCCCGTTCAGCCAGTCGAGCGCCAGCACGGAGCTCCGCGCCGGCGGGATCTCCGCGGCCGCCCGCTCCAGCTCGGGGATGATCCGATCGATCGCCGCATCGGCGAGCGTCACGTCGGCGACCGTCGTCCGGAGCGAGTGGCCTTCGCCGGGCAGGGCAGGGAGGATGGAGAGGAGCGGCCAGCTAAGGAGCTGCTTGAACCAGGCAAAGACGTCGCCGAAGGCGGACTGCCCCGCTTCGTAGCCGATCGTGCCCGGGAGGATCGAGCCGTCGACCTGGCCGCAGATCCCGGCGACGAGGACCTCCGGCCCGCCGGTCTTCGGGACGACGAGCATGTCGCACGTGCTCGTGCCCATGACCTTGAGCAGGCGGTTCGGCTGGATGTTGCCGCCGACCGCGCCCATGTGCGCGTCGAAGGCGCCGACGGCGACGATGACATCGTCCGGGATGCCGAGCGTCGCGGCCCACCCGGGCGAGATCGTCCCGAAGGGCACGTCGGCGGTCCAGGTCTGCGAGCCGAGGGTGGCCTTGAGCGCGGGCAGGCGCGGATGGAGCCTCGCCAGGAACTCGTTCGAGGGATAACCGTCGAACTCCGGGTGCCACATCGCCTTGTGCCCGGCGGCGCAGCGGCTCCGCCTGATCTGCCGGAGGTCGTCGGTGCCTGTCAGGACGGCGGGGATCCAGTCGCAGTGCTCCAGGACGGTGACCGCCGCGCGCGCGACCGCCGGGTTGGTCTCGAGGACGTGGAGCACCTTGGCCCAGAACCACTCGGACGAGTACACCCCGCCCTCGTACTTCGTGTAGTCAACGCCGCCCCAGGTCCGGGCGACGCTGTTGATCCGCGCCGCCTCGGCCACCGCGGTGTGGTCCTTCCAGAGGATGAACATCGCGTCCGGGTCCTCCTCGAAGCGTGGGCTGAGCGCGAGAGGCCTGCCCTTCGCGTCGGCCAGGACCGGCGTGGATCCGGTCGTATCGACCGCGATCCCGCGCACGTGCGCGGCGACGTCGCTGCCCGCCTGGTTCAGGGCCGCGCGGATGGACGCCTCCATGGCATGCAGGTAGTCGAGCGGATGCTGGCGGAACCGGTGCGCGCGCGCGTCGCAATAGAGGCCCTGCGCCCAGCGCGGGTAGGGCGCGACCGAGGCCCCCGCGAGCTCGCCGTTCCGCGTGTCCGCGACGACCGCCCGAACGGAGTCGGTGCCGAAATCGATCCCGATGACGAATGTTCCCTTGCTCATGACGACCCGTTAACCGAGCTAAGCCAGTAAGGATGTGCCCCGGGTTAAATGTGAACGTTCACAATGTGACTGTCAATCACAATCTGCCGGATCGCGACGGTTCTCGCGTCCCGGAGGATGAACCAGGCTGCAACTCTCTTCTCGTGCGGTGAGGCCGGGAGGGGGAGATGGTCCGCCGGCTCACGCGACGACCACAACGGCCACGACCACGACCACGTGAACGTTCCCGTTGGTGACCGATGGTGGTGGAGGGGGGCTTCGTGCCCTGAGCGTGATCGAACGAGCTTGGCGAACGCCTGTGGGGAAGCGGCTCAGCCGCCTTCGAGGCAGATCCTGCGCACGAAGCGCCTCACGGTCGAGGCGCGATGCTCGGCGTAGTAGCCCTCCGCCGCCGCTCTCGACGCCTCGCCAGGCGCGTCGAGGCAGTCCGCGATGATCTCGTAGCCGTCCTGGAGATGGTTCGGGTCGCCGGGATGCGTGCGACGATATTCGTGCACGAGCTCCCGCATGCGCGCGCCGTTCCGCGCGCTCATCGCGTCGTTGAGCAGCCCGATCAGGCCGTTCTCATGCTGGATCTCGACGTGGCGCTGCGTGATGGGGTGGGGGTGGGCGGGGCCGTCGTGCCGGTCGCCGGGGCTCGGCCCGATGACGGGAAGGTCGTCGATCGCCGCGGCGAGCACGGTGCTGCCGGTCGACGCCGGCGGCTCGCTCGACGCACGGCGCGACGTTGCCTCGCGCGGCGCCTCCTCTCGCGACGTCTCCTGCCGGGAGGAAGGCAGCCGTCGCGCGTCGGGCTCTCGAGAGCGATGCACGAGGTAAAGCGCCGCGCCGAGGAGCAGCAGCGCGGCGACCGACCAGCGCCTGCGCGCCGAGCTCATGGAATCGTCACGGTCCACGTCACCGTCTCTTGCGAGCGGGGCCAGTTGTCGCGACCCCAGCAGGGATCGTAGTAGCGGGGATTGGTCGAGGGAGGAGGGTCGAGGCACTCGCCGCTGCGGTAGCGCACCAGCTCTTCGCCGGCGTTGTCGTAGGCCCTGGCGACGATGGTGTGGGTGCCCGAAGCGAGGCCCGCCGCGGCGACGTTGTAGACGGGGCCGCCGTCCGTCGCGATCACCTCGCCGTCGAGCGTCCAATCCACGCTGATGACGTCGGGATCGATCACCTTCACCGCGAGCGTCGCCGGATCCGTGACGGCCCCTGCGGGCGGATCGGCCGAGTCGATCGGCTTGATGCGCGTCCAGATGTCCATGATCATCTTCTCGCGCGAGACCGGGTTGAAGCTCGTGTTCTTGTTGTCTCCGAACAGGCTGTTCATCATCGAGTTCGAGGACGGGCGGTACTGTCCGCTATCCACGTAGCGGCTGCCGATGAACGTGCCCTGGACGCCGGTGGCGTCGACGGCGTCGTACTCCAGCCACTTGTCCCATTTGCCCGCCGTCGTCGTGCAGTTGCCCGTGGTGTTCACCTCGACGTACTCCGTGCCGCTGCCGCTGCACGTGTTCGCGCCGCAGGCAGAGCCCGTCGCCTTCGCGCAATACTCGTCGGCGAGCTGATGGAAGCCGTGGCCGCCTTCGTGCAGGGCCGCTCCGGCGGCTTCCTCGTGCCCGCCGGACCAGAGCATCCAGGCCGAGCCCGTGTTCCACCAGCGATCGTTGTTCAACACGATGGCGTGCCAGTCGACCTCGAAGTCCTCGGGGAGGTTCGCCTTGAGCGCCAGATCCGCCGCGCGGGTGTCGCACTCCGCGAGGCGGCTCTCGTCGTCGCCCGTGCAGCCGAGCGCTCCAGGGATGCCGTTCGAGCGGCTGACCAGCTTGACGGCGCAGATGTTGACGAACTTGCGATACCTGCCGTACGGCTCGCCGATCGGGCTGCTGAAGCGCTTGGCCATCGCCTCCTCGATGTGCTCGAGGTACGTGGTGTTCACGGTCGTGGCGTCGTAGCCGTCGCCCACGATGACGTAGTTGATGCGGTTCTCTGGTGGGCCCGCGCTCTCGATGGCCACGCCGTTCGCGCCGCAATCGAGCACGTAAGCGGAGTCGCCTCCTCCTGTGCCGCCGGGCACGAAGCTCCCCCCTGCGCCCGTGCCGGTCGAGCCGCTCTGGGCCGCGCCGCCTGCGCCGCCGGAGCCCGGAGTTCCGCTGCCTGTTGCTCCGCTGCTGGCAGAGCCGCCGGACGAGGAGGTGCTGCCCTCCGACGGGCCCCCGCCGTCGGTCGTCGCCGCGGGGCTGTCCGGCGCCTCTCCGCAGGCGCAGAGCGCCACGACGCTCAAGAGGTGCAGGTGGAAGCTCGACTTCATCATGTTCACCTCACGACCTTTCGCAGGCGACGTCCACGCCGAGCTCCACCGTATCGCATCCCCGAGGCTCCCCACGCGTCAACCAAGCCCCTTCCGTCACGCAGGGCACGAAACCCGCCCCCTTCACCCACCATCGTTCACCAACGTGAACGTTTACGTTAACGTGGTCGTGGTCGTTAACGTGGTCGTGGTCGTTAACGTGGTCGTGGTCGTGGTCGTTCACGGCCAACCGTTGACGACCACGTTCACGTTCACGTTCACGTTCACGTGAACGTTGGGATGGGGGAGTGCTCTGCGCGAGGCTTGGTTGACGGCTACGTGGGGCCCACGGTCACCCGAACAGCCCCTCGATCGGGGTCGTGTGCAGGTCGTTGTCCCCCATCACGAGATCCGGGACCCCAAAGGAGCCCGCGATCGCCATCCACAGGTCGTTGGTGGAGCGGCCGCCGCGGTTGCCGTTGGTCCACACCTGCCCGCCGCGCAGCTTGGTGCCCTCGCCGCCGAACAGCACCCACGCCATCTTGTCCCAGTTGTGATGCCGCGTGCCGACCTCCGTGATGTACGGGACCAGCGTGGTGTCGAGCAGCGCCCCGCCGGCCACGTCCTTCGTCTCCGCGAGCTCCTTCAGGAAGCCGGCGACGTAGCCGGCGTAGAACTCTTCCACCCGCGTGAGGAACTCGAGGGTGTCGGGCGTATCGGGATCGTGGCTCGTGGTGTGGTGCACCTTGAAGATGGCGGAGTTGGGCGGCCACAGCTCGCCGAAGCTCACGTGGTTCGTGCCAGGGGACCACTGGAACGTGACCACGCGCGTCAGGTCGCAGCGGAACGCGGCCTTGATCACGGCGAAGTGCAGGGCGCCGATGCGCGCGTGCTTCACGTCGTCGCGCTCGTTCACGACGTGCGAGCTGCCGTAGGGATCGATGTGCCCGCTCACCTGGATGACCTCGGGCTCCTGCGGCACCCCGCAGGACGCGGGATCCCTCGGGTCGGCGTCGAACTCCTTCTCCACCTCCCGGATGGCGGCGGCGTGCCCCTCCAGCGCCTCTCGCTGCGAGCTCGGCGCGAGGCTCTGAAGGCGGTTCAGGTCCTTCAGCGCGAAGTCCAGCACGCTCTTCTTCTGCAGGCGCGCTCGCGCCAGGGCGTCCAGGTTGTCGTCCGTCGGGCCGCCCGGCATGAGCGTGCCGAACACCCGCCGGTACACCTCTTGCGGCTGGTAGTAGGGCTTCATCGGCGCGCGTGCGCCCGAGTAGGACATGTGGCGGGTCGACACCTCGGGCGTGTCGGCGCGGTTGTCGCAGGAGACCTGGAGGGACGCGATGGGCGTGCCCTGGAGCTCGGCCGCCTGCTTCACGAGCAGCTGGTCGATGCTGGGCGCCTCGGCCATCGGATCGTCGCCGCCGTTGCCCGGGTACAGCTGCTTGGTTCGCGTCCCCGTGCACATCAGCACCGTCCCGCGCTCGTGGCCGCCGCCGACAGACCCCTCGTGCGGCAGCTTCAAGTCGCGCATCACGACCATCCGAGACTTCATGGCCTCGAACGGGGTCAGGATGCGGGAGAGCGTGAAGTTGGTCCCGTTGCCTTGCGGCCAGTAGTTCTCGTACACGGTGCCCACCGGGCGCTGCACGATCAACAGGCGCCTCGGGGGCGCCGCGCCCTCGGCGGCCGACTCGAGGCCCTTGAGCACCGTCATGAGACCCGCGGCGGCGCCGATGCCTTGCAGGAAGCGGCGGCGAGACCATCCGTAAGAAAGGTTGTAGCCCACGGTCATTCCTCCCTGGCGCGCTCGGTCAGCGCGGGCGACGCCACGATGGCTTTCACGACGTTGGTCAGCGTCCGCTGGCCCTCAGGCAGCGCCTCGATCACGCGCTCGACCTGACAGTCACGGGTCTGGAGCGCCTCATCGTCCGTGCCGTAGGTCAACAGATGCCGGGTGATGCAGGCGGCGAACCCGTCGTTCTGCGCGACGGCCTCGGCGAACTCGACGGCGCTCGAGTAGCTCCCCGCGACCTCGGCGATGTTGCCCAGGTTGACGCGCGCGTCGATCGGCTCCCCGTCGAGGGTGTCGCGGTACCGGCCGACCGGATCGTAGTTCTCGAGCAGCAGGCCGAACGCGTCGAACTGGGCGTGGCACCCGGCGCAGGTGGAGTTCGCGGCGCGCGCGTCGGCGCGCTCGCGCTCGGTCATGTCGGCCTCGAGCAGCTCCTTGATGGCGTCCGAGAGCTCCTCCGGGGGCGACGGGATCTTCCCGAGGCAGAGCAGCGCGCCGCGCACGAAGAGCCCTCGCGCCACGACGCTCGTGTTGTCGGTCCGGGCCAGCGCCGCGAGCAGGCCGGGCTGCGTGAGGATCCCGGCGCGCTCGTCGGCCGGCAGCTCGACCTTCGTGAACTCCTCCGGGCTCGCGCCCGTGTGCTCCACGCCGTAGACCTCCGCGAGCACGCGGTTCACGAACGTCTCCCTCGTGGTCAGCAGGGCCGACACGTCGGCTTCGCGGCTCCACAGCAGGTCCTCCAGGAGCAGCTCGGTCTCGTGGAACATGCTCCCCTGGAGCGCGGGGGTGTACTCGGGGAAGAGCCCTGGATCCTTCTCCGTGCCGAAGAGGTTGCTGAGCCCCCACGCCGCGATCAGCGTGGTGTTCAGGCTGCTGCGCGTCTCGGGCTTCTCGAGCAGCCGCTCGGCCTGGCGCGTCAGCTCCTCCGGATCGTTCAGGGCGCCGGAGTCGGCGGCGGCGGCGAGCTCCGCGTCCGGCAGGCTGTCCGTCAAGAAGAACGAGAGCTCGCTCGCGACCTCGTGCGCGGCGAGCTTCACCACGTCACCGTCCGCGGCGCCGCCGAGCTCGGTGCGGTAGGAGAAGGAGGGGGACGCGATGAGCGCCTCGAGCGCGAGCGAGACGCCCCGCTCGTAGCTCTGCTCCTTCCCGAGCGCGTAGACCGACCACAGGTTGTCAAGCTCCGTCTGGTCCACGGGCCGGCGGAACGCCCGTTGCGCGAACTTCGTCAGGAACGTCTTGGCGCAGGCGTCGTCTCCGTCGGGGGCGCACCCCGTCACCTGCTCGAAGCGCCCCGAGATGCTCTCGGCCGCGTAGGCAGCCCTCGCGAGCCGCGTATGCACAAGGGAGGTCCCCACGACAAGGCCCTTCTTGGCAAACGGCTTCGTCCGCGCGTCCGGCGCCTGTTCCGCCTCGATGGCCTCGTCCCCCAGGAGATCCCGGATGGCGTTCATGAACTGCAGGTCGGCGAGCAGCACGACCCGCCGTTCGAGCCGCGGGTTGCACACGGCGTCTCCGCCGCCCGAGGAGCTCGTACCGCCGCCCGTCGGGTTCGCGCCGGCGCCCGAGCCCGAGGAGGAGCTCGAGTTGCCGGCGCCGATATCGCCCACGCACCCTGCGACGAGGAGCGAAGTGCACGCGGCCGCTCGCAGCAGCCGGGAGGCGACCCCGCTGTGAATGGATGTTTCCACCTCCCATCGATCACATGCGGTGTCAGGACCGCTATCGTGGGAAGATTTCATGGCTCCGGCTGCGCGACCTCGGCCATCGAGCCACCTCGGCGCTTTGCGGGGCGCGCGCCTCAAGGCGGCAGCCAATAAAGAAGATAATTTCACACGATCCCTCCTGTGAGTCCGCCCTGCTGTGTGAAAAAAGTGCCTTCGTGACGTCCGGGGCTTCGGTAGATGAGCTGGCGCCGCGCCGCGTAACACCTACACGAGCCGCCGCTGCCGCGCGGCCGACCCCAATGGGTCGGTGGCGCGGGAGGCGAGCGCACCGCGCAGCAGGTCAGACCCGCCGCCTCTCCTCGCGCTGACATCGATGACGACTGCCCCGGTGGGTATGACGTACGACGACGACCTGACCGGCGCAATGCCTAAGGATGTTTCCCAGATTGTGAACGTTCACATATCGAATGTCAACTAGAATCGACCGAAGCCCAACGATTTCTGAACCGGTTGAGTACGAGGGCCAGCGGCGCTCCTCCTAACTAAGCGCCGACCTCGAGGGGAGGAGAGGCCTGGCCGCGGACCTGGTCGACGTGGCCGACGTGGCCGACGTGGCCGACGTGGCCAGACCCGCCGGCAACCGTCGGCATGCCGTTCGCATAGGCCAAATGTGACAGCCGGCGTGAAATCTGCGGGATCGATCGCGGCTTCACCGGGAATGGCATCTACGACGAACGACCAGCGTCGGTGCCGCGCGCGATCCCGATGGCGACGATCCCCGGGCGCACCCGCCAAGTGACGCGAAAGCCGAGTGAAATGAAGAACTCCGACCAGTTTGTGAACGCTCACATTGAAGAACTCCGTTCCAATCGAGCGGCCCGCGACTATCCTCCCGCGCCGATGGCTGAGAAATCTCTTCCGGAGCGCCGCGTCAAAAGGGGCGGCGGGCGGCGGGCCGCGGTCATGGTCGACGTGGCCAAGCTCGCTGGCGTCTCGTATCAGACGGTCTCGCGGGTCCTGCACGACAGCCCGCACGTGCGCCGCGACACGAGGGAGCGGGTGCTGGATGCGATCCGCCAGCTCGACTACCGGCCCAGCTCGGTTGCGCAGGCGCTCGTCACCGGGCGGTCGCGGACGCTCGGTGTGGTCAGCTTCGACACGACGCTCTACGGTCCGGCGTCGACGCTCCTGGGGATCGAGGAGGCGGCGCACGACGCGGGTTATGGCGTGAGTATCTCCAGCCTGAAATCGTTCAGCCGCGCGCCGGTGCTCGAGGCCGTGCAGCGGCTGCGGGACCAGGGGGCCGACGGCATCGTCGTGATCGCCCCGCAGCGGTCGGCGGTGGACGCGCTGCGCCACGTCACCTCCGATGTGCCGGTGGTCGCGGTCGAGGGCGGTCCGGACGACTCGGTGCCGGTGGTCGCGGTCGACCAGCTCGGGGGCGCCGTGTCCGCGACCCGCCACCTCCTCGATCTGGGCCACAAGACCGTGTGGCACATCGCCGGCCCGACCGACTGGCTCGAGGCCGACCAGCGCATCGACGGCTGGCGCTCGGCGCTGCAGGCGGCCGGCGCCGAGATCCCGCCGCTCCTGCGGGGGGACTGGAGCGCGCGCTCCGGCTACGAGCTCGCCCCGCAACTGACGCGGACGCCGGGCGTCACCGCCGTGTTCGTCGCCAACGACCAGATGGCGCTCGGCCTCCTCCGCTTCCTTCACGAGAGCGGGCGCGAGACACCGCGGGACATCAGCGTCGTCGGCTTCGACGACATCCCGGAGGCGGCCTACTTCACGCCGCCGCTCACCACGGTGCGCCAGGACTTCTCCGAGCTCGGGCGCCGGTGCCTCCACGTCCTGCTCGGGCAGATCGAGAGCGGCCAGCGCTCGTGGTCGCGGGTCGTGGTCGAGACCGAGCTCGTCGTGCGCAAGAGCACGGCCGTCCCCCGGCGCCGGTGAGACCGTGCGCGCTCTACCGTACCGGCTCCGTGATGTGTTCACGGACCGGGACTTTAGCGGTTAAGCCAGGCGTGCCGAGCTGGGCTGCCGCTTGGATCGAAAAGTTACCTCGAAATTGCAACATGCGCTGTCGATGCAAGTTTCCTATCAACTAGGAACTTGAAATGTAGGAGGCTTCGCGCGCGTGTCGTGATCACTTCCAGATGTGGCGGGAATCATCCGTCGCGAGTTGCACGGCGTGCGTATCGCTGAGTGTGGGCGCCGCCGTTCGTGCCGCTGCCCCCCGGCTTTCTCGCCCCCAGCTTCATCAACGACAATCGTCCGACTTCTGGAAGTCCAACATGAACAAGAAGCGTTCTTCTCCATTGCTGTGCAGCACGGCGTGGATCGCGCTCGGAATGGCGACCCTCTTTGGATGTGGCGATGGGGGCGACGGGGTTGACGACGGTGTGGGCGGCTCGGGCGGGGCAGGGAGCACCGGAACCAGCGCCAGCACGAGCTCCAGCAACGGCACGAACAGCAGCTCCAGCGCCAGCACGACCGCCGGCGTCGGCCCCGCCACCAGCAGCGGCTCGGGCGATCCGGGGGCGACCAGCTCCAGCTCCAGCTCCGGCGCCGCGACCACGGGGGTCGGCGGCGGGGACGCTTCGACAAGCGCGTCGACCGGAGCCGGCGGAACCGAGCCCGAGGGGAAGTTCGTCGGCAACATCACGACGAGCGGCGCCGTGCGCGACGGCTTCGCGAAGTACTGGAACCAGATCACGCCCGAGAACGAGGGCAAGTGGGGCTCTGTCGAGAGCTCCCGCGGGAACAAGAACTGGAGCTCGCTCGACAGGACCTACAAGTACGCGCAGGACAACAAGATCATCTTCAAGCACCACGTCTTCGTGTGGGGCAGCCAGCAACCCTCCTGGGTCGGGAGCCTCTCGCCGGATGAGCAGAAGAAGGCCGTTCGGAGCTGGATGGAGGAGTTCTGCAAGCGCTACCCGGACACGAAGTACATCGACGTCGTCAACGAGCCGCCGCCCCACACCACGCCTTCGTACACGGCCGGCCTCGGCGGCAACGGCGCGAGCGGCTGGGACTGGATCGTCAACTCCTTCAAGTGGGCTCGCGAGTTCTGCCCGAACGCCGTTCTGATCCTCAACGACTACAACAACATCGAGTACGAGAACGAGCACAGGCACTTCAAGGATATCGCGAAGAAGGTGATCGAGGCGGGCGCCCCGGTCGACGCCCTCGGCGCGCAGGCGCACGACGCCTTCAAGATCAACACCAACACGGTCAAGGGGTACATCGACTCGCTCGCCGAGCTGGGCAAGCCCGTGTACATCACCGAGTACGACATCGGCGAAGCGGACGACAACCGGCAGAAGCAGATCATGGAGGAGCAGTTCACCATGTTCTGGAATCACCCCAAGATCCCGGGGATCACCCTGTGGGGTTACATCGTCGGCAAGACGTGGAGGAACGGCACCGGCCTCCAGCAGGAGAACGGCACCCTGCGGCCGGCGATGCAGTGGCTGATGGACTTCCTGGACCGTGGTGGCTGATGCGGAGCCGGCGCGCTGAGCTGGACGAGCTCCCTCGACCGGAGGAGCTCGGGCGCGCCCGCATCTCGTACGGAGGCCGGCGCGCTAACTCCAGGTCTGCGTCGGTCTCTCTGGCCTGAGCCGGGTTCACGATCCGATCCTGGATCGTGAACCCGCTCGCTGGCTGCGTATCGGAGGCGAGCAGCTGGCCGGCGCCCCCTCGTGAAGACCCGTGTCGGCCAGCGAGCGTCGTCGATCACTGGGGCACTTGGATCACGTCCTCGCAGGTGAAATCGACGCCCAGCGAGACCTCGACGTCGGCCTGGACCACGGCGCAGGTATCGTCGCAGAGGACGATCGCCGTCGGGTTCGCAGGTTCGTCGTAGCGCCATGTCCCCGCGGCCGCGCAGGCCTGGTCATACGTGAGGGTGGTCGGCGTGTTGCTCGTGGCGCTCGTGTAGGTCACGTTGACCTTTTGCTTGTCGAAGCTCCTCCCGTCGGGCGGCGGCGGGATCGGGATCGTGCACGAGACGGCGGCGCCGCGGATCTTCTCGATGGCCGTCTTGAACGCGGCGATCGTCTCGTCTGGGTTGCCGGTGTTCAGCATGGATGCCTCTCCCGTGCCGCCCGCCTCGGCGATCTGGTGCAGGTTGGTGAGGCTAGGCGGCGCGTCTGCTTCCCCCTGCGGACTGTCGACCCCGATCACGAAGGTCGGGATGTTGGCGGCGCGCGCCGCGTTGACCTGCGTCACGACGGCCTCGAGCGTGTCCGCCGCGCCCCCGCACAGCTGCGGATAGCCATCGGTCACGAGCACGATCGCATATTTCCCGGGGTTCTGCTGGCGCTGCGCTTCGATGAAGGCGACGGTGCCTTCGACCGCGAATGCCGTCGGCGTGGTGGTGCGCCACGTTCTCGAGCTGCTGATCTCCGGCTCGATGGCATCGATCGCCATGCCGAACGCCGGGGAGGGCAGCGGCGTCATCGGGACATGCGGGGTCAAGTAGATGTCGGCCTGGCACGCCTGACGCGCCGCTTGCGCGCCTGGGAAGAACGTGAGCGACGCCTGGAACCCGGCGGACGAGGGATCCACGAAGAACTGCTTCGTCGCGATCGCGACGGGATCCCACTTGAGATCCTTCCTGCGCCACTCCACGTCGCTCGCTGTCATGCTGGCCGATACGTCGAACGCGAACGCGAGGTACACCTGTTGAAATCCGGCCTGGGACGACTGGGTGGCGCACGCTTCGCCCGCGCCCGTCGAGCTCCCGTTGCTGCTTCCGGTCGCGCCGGAGCCCCCGCCCGAGCCCGCGCCGCTTCCGTTGCCGAAGGTGTCGTCATAGCCGGTGCTGGTGCTGGTGCTATTGCCGGAGCCAGAGCCGGAACCGGAGCCGGAGCCGGAGCCGGAGCCGGTGCTGCTCTGCGAGCCGGCGCTGTCCCCGTTGTCGTCGTTGGCCCCGCCGCACCCCGCGCCGATCAAAGCCACCATTGGCAATGCAATGGCTATCCTAGGCAATCTCATGAGCCGACTCCTTCTGGAACGCGTGCCAGCGCGGTCCGCGGGCACGAAGTTAGTTCGCGACGAGAGGTCTCCAGAGGCGGAATTTTCCAGTGCATGCCTCGCCGGAGCCCCGGGATCGATGACGAGTATAATCGATGACGCTGATCTTTGCGCGGGATACGGTCTGGCGGAGCTCCTTGCGGTAAACGTCTTCATCGTGCAGCGACGCTGCACGCGTTGGTCGTCAAGAGCAGCTCGCGTGCGCCGGTCGCTTTCTGGAAAATCGACCCCACGCAAAGATTCATCCACGTGTTGAATTGCCCCGGCGGCGCTGCGGCGCGCCGGGAGAGAACAGATGCGATTCGGGTTCGCAAAGTACACCGAGAATACCGAGGAGGTACCGATCGGAGAGGGCCTCTGGAAGACCGCTGGACCGATTAAGCTGCGCCGGTACCTCGTCGACACCGAGCAATGTGGAACGATGTCCGCGGCCAAGGCGTACTTCGACGTCTTCAGCGACAAGCCGGTGGAGCCGCCGTTCGGCGAGGGCTGCGAGCGCCTGGAAGGCGTCCAGGCGACCGCTCCGTGCCCCGTCGGGATCCCGGACGGCGTCACCATCGGCAACCGGCGCTACCTCGCGAATGGCCCGAGGCGCCTTGAGCGCCAGGTCATCTCACCGGGCGAGGAGCGCGGGGCCGCGGCTCGGAACCGGGTGCGGCGCGCGCGCCGGGTGCTGTGCCGTCGCGGCGGCGAGGCGGGACGACCCATCGGGTCGGCTCGACCTGGCCGCCTCCCTCCCGCACGGCGAGGTCGACCAGCGTGGCCATCCTCGTCGCTACATCCGTGAAGGTGTCCTCGGCCTCGCGATCCTGTGGAAGCCGGTCCGGTAGGGTGGGGCGCGTGCGGTGGATACGATATCGGTCGGACAGGCGCGCGCCGGGGAAGGCGCGGCGCAGTTCCTCCATCCCGCCGATGAGCGCAACGAGCGAGCCCATGGTCGCCGTGCCGTTGTCGGAGTCCCAGCCGGACAGGGTGCCGATCTGTACGGTGCGCCGGAAGCTCCCCTCACCGAACAGGAGGGCCAGCGTCGCGGTCGCCAGGTTGATCGCGGATTCCGTGAACCCCCGATAGACGAAGCCATGCGCCGAGGCCCGCTCCTGGTAGCGATCCGCAATGGCGTCGCGGGCGCGCTCCCAGTCGTCGCGATCGGCGGTCGAACGATAGGCGGACAGCACGAAGTCGATGACGTCGGCGGCCTTGGACTCCGCCGGCAGGTAGCTCCTGGCCTCACGGACGATGCGCACGATCTCCTGTCGCCGCGGCTTCTCCAGATCGACGGTCGCCGCGAGCGAGAAGAGGAGAACATGGAACTCTGCGGCGTGCGCGGCGTGATCGCGCGCGGTGGTCCGGATGGGGAGGTCGGCGATCCGCAGCGCCAGCTCCGGCATGCCGGGCGCGAGGGCGCCGAAGATCTCCGTGGTGAGCTGGGCGTCGATCTGGAGCGCGTCCGGGTTGAGCGCCGGATCGCTCGTCGCGGGGGGCAGCACGCCGCGCTCGAGGAGATCGCGCGCCCTCCGGTTGGAGACCCAGATGAAGTCGTTGATGTGCGCGCGCCATCCGTCCCGGATCCGCTCGGGGGAGAGGAAGAGCGTCCCCGCCTCGGTCATGAGGTGGAGGTAGACATACTCGATGTCGGTGTCATCGTCGGCCGGGCAGGGGTCGAGGAGGACGAAGTCGATCGGCGCCCCGTCGCGCCCCAGGGGCTTTCCCCAGTCAGCGTCGGTGAAGAAGGGGCGCTCGATGCGGACGCCCTCCGTGCGAAGCCCTGTCCAGTTGGCGATGCACGCGCCAATCCACATCGCGCGGAGCCGCTCGGCGTAGGCTGCGCGATCGAGCTGGAGCCGCTGCCTCGGGGACATTCCCGGGGCGTCCCGCTGCTCCACGGGAGCAGCGAGCGCGCGGCGCGGCGCGTCGCCGGCCCCCGCGAGCGGCGAGAGAGAGAGGAGCGCGAGCAGGAGGCCACGCGCGCATGCGCGGGGTCCGATGCTGGGCGAGCCTTCGACAGCGCGGCCATCGCGGCGGGTGCGCATGAATTACCCCCCTCGAGTGCGCGATCGGTGCGTCGCGCATGTCCTCGCTTCGCGGCGGTGCAAGCGTGGTGCCTCGCCGAGCCCGCTCCCCTGGCGTCGTTCGCGCCATTAGGTTCCGATCATGAACGCCGGAAGTCTCGATGGGCGCGGCGCGCGCGCGCTCCTGGACCGCCTTGTCTCGATCGCGGCCCGCCATGTCCTCGGCGCGTCCCTCGCCATTGCGCCCGGCGCCGCGTCCATCACGCCGGTGCTGGAGGATCTCCTCTCCTTTCATCCCGGGTGGATGACACGGAGCGTGACAACGCATGACCCCGCAGGGGGCAACGATGATGGATATCGCCCGGGGATCGCGCTCGAGGGGGACCACCGGGTCCTGTTCCATGCCCGCGGGGAGGGGAGAATCGCGCGGATCTGGATGACCGCCCCCCGCGCGGAGCTCGAGAGGCCGGACCAGGAGATCTGGATCGAGATCGACGGACACACCGCGTTCCGCGGGTCGCCCGGCGATTTCTTCGGGGGTAGGGGCCCCTGGAGATCACCTCTCGTGCTCGACGTGGACGCGAGCTCGGGCGCGTACACAAGCTACGTCCCCTTCGCCTGGTCGAGCGAGGCCAAGGTCCTTTTCCGGGGCGTTCCCATCTATTACCAGATCACCTACCGCGAGGGCCCCGGGGCCGCGTCGGGACCGACGCCCGAGGAGCTGTCGCGATTCATGACGGAGGACTGGACAGCCCCCCTGCCTGCCCCGTCGCGCCGGGAGAGCCTGAGCGCCAGCGCGCCGCTCGTCCTGGCGACTGGCCCCGCGACCGTATCAGGGATCGACGTTCACATCCCGGCGGGGGGCTTGAACGACCTGTCGGTGAGGATCGGCGGACAGCCGCCCATACCAGCGTCGTTCTTCTTCGGCCTCGCCAGCTCGGGCACCGACGCCGACGGCGGATGGACGACCTTCAGGAGCGCGCTGCACGCCGCCTGGACGCCAGACGCCGCAGGGGCGGGCAGGCTCGCGACGCGCCTGCCGATCCCGCTGGCCGAAGGCGAGGTGCTCTCGCTCGAGGCCGCGCCCGGGCAGGAGATCGCGGGTGTCGAGGCGGCCGTCGATCTCGCGCCCGCCCGCCGAGGCGTGCGGCTGATCGCGCAATACCGCGATCAGATGGCCCCCGGACGCGAGACGACGATGCCCCTCTTCGAGAGCGATGAGCCGCTCCAGCTCGTCGCGCTTCTCGAGGAGATCAGCGGCGGCCGGCCGAACGATCGGACGTACCTCGAGGGCGACGAGATGATCCGGACCGACGGGATGTCGCACCCGCTGCAGATAGGGACCGGCACCGAGGACTACTTCAATGGAGGCTTCTATTTCCTGGGCGCGCACCATAACCCCTTCAGCGGCCTGCTCCGCTTCCTCGTCGTGGATACCGAAGATGGATGGAAGAACGCCACGTTCGTCCATTCCCTGTACCGCCTGCACCTGGCCGATCCCATCGTGAGCCGCTCCGGTCTGCGCTTCGGCATCGAGGCCGGGCCGACCGGCGCCTACACGCCGCTGCGGGTGCGCTCGCTGGGCCTCTCCTACGCATTCTCGGAAGTTCAGGTGATCGGTGAGCAGGAGGTCCGTGCGGCCGGGCGGCGGCGGCTCGTGCATTCGGCCGTCGACGCCGAGCGGATCGAGCTCCGGCGGCGATCCTGGTCCAGCGAGGGCCGCGGGATCACCCGGATCGAGGTCGCATGCCCGTCCGATGCGCGCGGCCTGCTGCTGCTCCGCGCGTACTCCGCGGCGAACGCCCCGCAGACGGCGCGGGTGAGGCTCGACGGGCGAGAGGTCGGCGTGCTCCACGAGATGCAGGCGAACCCTGTCCGGTCGCTCGCCGAGGACGCGCTCTGGATCGACCTCCTCCCCGAACAGTGCGGCGCAGGCAGGCGCCCGGTCCTCGAGATCGACGCGACACACTCCCCGGCGCCCTGGAGCGAGCGGGGTTACACGCTGCGGTTCTTCTCCGGACCTCCCACGCCTCAGCTCACGCAGGGGCCCGCGGTGAAGATCTTCGATTCGGAGAGCCTCCCCGGAGGGCCGTTCTATGTGAACGATCACTCGATGATCCAGCTCGCCGACGGCCGCTGGATCCTCACCGGGATCTTTCACCTCGAGCCTTATCGACCGGACGCCGAGCGTGAGTTCGTCCTCGCCACCGCGCCTGGCCCCGGGCCGGTGAGCTGGGTGGAATCCGTCTCACCGAGCCTCACGCTGGCGCCGGTGCGCTTCTCGATTCGCGCCCTCTCCGACGAGCGCTGGATCTGGGCCCCGCACATCGTCAGGGACCGGGACGGAAGCCTGGTCATGATCTTTCACGTGGGCACGCACGATCCCGATCGATCCGGCTTCCGGATCGCGCGATCGCGCGACGGGTTTACCTGGAGCCGCGAGGGAGGGACGCTGTTCGAGGACATCTGCGTCGCCCGCGATCCGATGCTCGCCCGGCTCGGCGATCTGTGGGTGGTGTACTATACGCGCTGCGCGTCGATCGAGTCGCCCCTGAGCGGCGTCGCCTACCGCACGTCGCTGGATCTCTTCCACTGGAGCCCGCCGGCCATGGCGCTCACGCTCGGGCCGGAGACGGCGATGCGCAACAGCGGTTATACCGAGTCGCCGTTCGTGTTCGAGCGGAAAGGGTGGTTTTACCTGACGCTCACCAGCTATCCTGTCGACTACGACGCCACGTTCGTCTACCGCTCGCGCTCGCCGTTCGCGTTCCCGCCGCGCGCCGTCGCCAGGCTGCGCGCTCACGCGGCCGAGTGGGTCGCGGAGCGCGGCGATTTCACGTCGGGGCGCCTGTTCTTCACGCACGCAGGGGCCGGGAAGGGCGGCGTGTTTCTCCAGGAGCTCCTCGGCCTCTGAGGCGAAGGCGGCGCCGCCGAGCTGACTGAGCGGCGCCGTCCGACCCGGGTCGACCTGCGCGCGCGCTCGCCGGTTCGACCCGGGTGAATGACGAGCTGCAGGCGAGCGTGGCGCCGGGATGAGCTTGCCTGCGCCGGGTGCAGCCGAGGACTCCCATGGTGCTTGTCGGACGGATCTCCGCCGGCGACATGCTCGCCCGCGCGAGCGTGGCGGCGATCCGTCGACTATCCTCTCGCGCCCATGAGCGTCCATGTCGTCGTGTGCGCGTTCGCGATTGCCCTCCTCGCCGCGTGCTCCAAGACGTCGTCATCGGCGACGACGTCGACGGACGCGGGCGCGGGCGCGACGCGCGGCGCGCGCCTCCGCATCGCCGTCGTGCCGAAGGGCACGACACACGAGTTCTGGAAGAGCGTGCACGCAGGCGCGGTGAAGGCCTCGCGCGAGCTCGACGTCGACGTCGTGTGGAAAGGGCCGCTGCGGGAGGACGACCTCAAGGCGCAGGTCGATGTCGTCTCGAGCTTCGTCGCGCAGGGCGTGTCCGGCATCGTGCTCGCGCCGCTCGACGCCGCGGCGCTGAGGGCGCCGGTGAGGGCGGCGAGGCAGGCGAAGATCCCGGTGGTCGTGTTCGACTCCGATCTCGCCAGCGACGATCACGTGAGCTTCGTGGCGACCGACAACGAGGCGGCCGGGAGGCTCGCCGGTGAGCACCTCGGCAAGGCGATCGGCGAGAACGGCAAGGTCGTCGTGCTCCGTTACCAGGAGGGCTCGGCGAGCACGCAGCACCGCGAGAAGGGGTTCCTCGACGCGATCCGCGCGATTCCCGGCGTCACCGTCGCGAGCGAGAACCAGTATGGCGGCGCCACCACGGAGTCGGCGTTCCACAAGAGCGAGAGCCTGCTCCTCGCGCAGAGGGCGGAGGAAGGGGCCATCGCCGGGGTCTTCACGCCGAACGAGTCGACGACGTTCGGGATGCTCCAGGCGCTCCGCAAGACGAACGTCGCGAGGAAGGTGACGTTCGTCGGCTTCGACGCGTCGGAGAAGCTCCTCGGCGCGCTGCGCGAGGGCGACATCGAGGCGCTCGTCGTGCAGAACCCGTTCAACATGGGGTACGTCGCGGTCAAGACGATGGTGGCGCACCTCCACGGAGAGAAGGTCGAGGCGCGCATCGACACGGGCTCGCGCGTCGTCGCGAGGCAGGACCTCGACGACCCGGCGGTGCAGGAGATCGTGAGACCCGACCTCGCCAGGTGGCTCGGGGAGTGAGCGGCCCGTGGGCGGAGAGCGCGCGCCCCTCCTCGAGGTGACCGGCCTCGCGAAGGCGTTCGGCCCGAACCCGGTGCTGCGCGACGTCTCGCTGCGGGTAGCGCCCGCGAGCCTCCACGCGCTCCTCGGCGAGAACGGCGCGGGCAAGAGCACGCTGGCGCGCGTCCTGCTCGGCATGGAGCGCGCGGACGCAGGCGCGATCCTGCTCGGAGGCGCGCGGTACGCGCCGGCGTCGGCCGAGGAGGCGCGCCGCGCGGGCGTCGTCCTGGTGCCGCAGGAGCGGACGCTCTGCGCCCACCTCACGGTCGTCGACAACGTGGTGCTCGGGATCGAGCCGCTCGCGCGCGCGCGGCTAGGGCTAGGGATCCGGGATCGCTCGCGCGCGCGCGCCGTCGCGCGGGCGGCGATCGCGCTCGTCACCGCCGATCCGGGCCGCGTGCCGCTCGACGCGCGAGCCGGGGAGCTCGGCGTCGCCGATCAGCAGCTCGTCGAGATCGCGCGGGCGCTCGCGCAGGGCGGCCTCCGCGAGGACGGGCGGCTCGCGGCGCGGCTCCTCGTCCTCGACGAGCCGACGTCGAGCCTGGGCCAGTCGGACGCCGCGCGCCTGTTCGAGCGCGTCGGCGCCCTGCGAGGCGCCGGCCTCGCGGTGCTGCTCGTGACCCACTTCCTCTCTGACGTGCGCGCGCACGCCGATCGCTACACGGTGCTCCGCGACGGCCGCGTCGCGGGAGAGGGCGATCCGCGCGAGATCGAGCCGGCGCAGATCGTCCGCGAGATGCTGGGCCGCGCGCTCGATAACGCGCGCGCGAGCGCCGACACGCGCGTGACCGCGGTGTCCGAGGCGGCGCGCCCGGACGGCGGTGAGGTGGTGCTCGAGGCCGAAGGCATCTCCGGCGTGAAGCGGCCGAAGCGCGCGTCGCTGAGGCTGCGCCGGGGGGAGATCCTGGGCATCGCCGGCCTCGTGGGCTCGGGGCGGACGGAGCTGCTCCGCATCCTCGCGGGGCTCGATCCGAGGCGCGGCGGGACGGTCGCGCTGCGCGCTCCTCGCGGGATCGGCCTGCTGAGCGAGGATCGCGGCGGGGAAGGGTTGATGCTCGGCCGCTCGCTCGCCGAGAACGTCTGGCTCTCGCCGCGCGCCCCGCGCTTCGCCAGGCCGAGGTCGCTCCTCTCGGAGGGGGCGCGCTGGATCGAGAAGCTCGCGATCCGCGCACGCGGGCCGGAGCAGCGCGCCGGCGAGCTCTCGGGCGGCAACCAGCAGAAGGTCCAGATCGCGCGGCTGCTCCGCGAGGACTTCGACGTGCTCCTCGTCGACGAGCCGACGCGCGGCATCGACGTGGCGAGCAAGGCGCAGGTGCTGGCGCTGCTCCGCGATCTGGCGCGCGCCGGCAAGGCGATCGTGCTCGTGTCGAGCCAGCTCGACGAGCTCGTCACGACCTGCGATCGCATCGCGGTCCTCCGCAGGGGGACCCTCGACCCGCCGCGGCCCGCGTCGTCATGGACCGAGGCGTCGCTCCTCCTGGAGGTATCCTCGTGAAGAAGCGTCCGCCGTGGGTGGGGCCGCTCGTCGCGCTGCTGCTCGTCTATGCGCTCTTCGCGGCGCTGACGCCCGACACGTTCCTGCGCAGCCAGAACCTGCTCACGATGGCGCGGCAGACGGTGGTGGTCGGCATCTGCGCCGTCGGCATGACGCTCGTCATCGCGACCGGCGGGATCGACCTCTCCACGGGCTCGCTCGTCGCGTTCACGACGGTCGTGCTCGCGAAGCTCCTGCGCGCCGGGGTGCCGGCGCTCCCGGCGGCGCTCGTCGCCGCGGCGGCGGCGGGCCTCGTGGGCGCCCTCGTCGGGACGCTCGTGGGGCGGGCGCGGATGGTGCCCTTCGTGGTGACGCTGGGCACGATGAGCGCGCTGCGCGGCGCCGCGAAGGGGCTCGCGTCCGAGCAGAAGATCGACGCGGATCCGCGCGGTCTCGACGCGCTGCTGTCGTCCGATCTCACCGCGCCCGGGCTGTGGATGACGGCGGCGCTGGCGATCCTGGTCTTCGCCGTGCTCATGTTCACGCGCTTCGGGCGGCACGTGTTCGCGGTCGGCAGCAACGAGGCCGCGGCGCGCCTGTGCGGCATCGACACGGGGCGCGTGAAGATCGCGGTGTACACGCTGTCGAGCCTCCTCGCCGGCGTCGCGGGGGTGATGGAGTTCTCGACGCTGACGGTGGGTGACCCGACCGACTCGATCGGCCTGGAGCTCGAGGTCATCGCGGCGGTTGTCATCGGCGGCGCGCCGCTCTCGGGCGGCGAGGGGAGCGTCGCGGGGAGCGTGATCGGGGCGCTGCTCATCACGGTCATCCGGACCGGCGGCGTCCACCTCGGGCTGCCGAGCTGGGTTCAGGAGATCGCGACGGGCGCGATCATCGTGGTCGCCGTCGCGGTCGACCGGGTACGGCGCGAGCGCGGGGCGCGCGCCGCCGCGGGCTGACGCTGATTCGACGCGCGGCCGGTGTGTCGAGGCGTGTCCGATGCTCACGGATCCGAGGGAGCAAGCGGGCCAGGTCGGGCTCGCCTGGCGTCGTGGGCCGCGCACAGGCGGCCTCGGCGCCTGGATCAAGGGCAGGGGCTCGGGCTGCACATCGCTCACCGCGCGGCGGAGCTCCAGGGCTTCCGCCTCGGTTTGCGGCCGTCCTCAGGGGATCTGCACCTCGGTGGAGCCGATCTTCTTCGGATCGTTCGGATCGTTGATGTTGTCCCAGCGGCGGTACAGCTCGACGGCAAAGGCCCCCTTGCTCAGGCCCTTGATGGCCATGTCGATGTCATAGCGGCAGTCGCACCCGGCCACGGACCCGGGGTCCATGTCCACGGGTTGCACGAGCACATCCACCCTGCTGTCGGCGATCCGGACAAACCCTTCCACCTCCTGATCACATCGGAACTGCGCGGCGCGGTACTCGATGTGAACAGCGCCGCGCTCGGGCGTCGCCACGAGCGCCTCCTGCACCGTGTCTTCGGACACGCCCGCCTTGCACTCGCTCTGGGTGAGGCCCTCGATCGCCTCCGCATCCTCCCAGCCCTCGGGCAAGTCCGCCCCGCCACAGCCGACCACCAGGAGCGCCGCGACCATCCACGCCATGTTGTGCATCTCGTCCCTCCGATGAACTCTCATAGCAACGTGTGTGCCTGGTGTGTGCCCCCAACCTCACAGGGCGCAGCGGCTGATCGCGGGGGACATCCGTGTCGCGGGTGTGCCATGGGCTCTTCGGTCGCTGTGGGATCGATGAGCGGACCGCCGCACGACGGAGGTACTCTGCGATGATGCCGGCGACTGGCCACGCGAGGAGCGAGCGGCCCGAGAGGTGTCCACGCCGCTGAGCAAAACCTTTCGGATCGAGGAGGGCGTGATGCGGCGATCGCTGGGACTGATGATCGTGTGCTTGTCGATGGCGACCGGGGTTGCGGCTTGCGGGGACGACCAGCATGGGGGTGACGGGGGGACAGGCACGGGCGCCGCCGGAGCGACGAGCTCCTCGGGAGCCGGCCCGGGCTCGGGCGGCTCGACGCCGGAGCCCCCGGTGCATGAGGGCGACGGCCCCGCGGCAGGCAACCCGGAGGGGAGCTGCGCTGTCCCGGCCGAGGCCCGGGCCGCCGACACCTCGTCACCGACGACGGTGATCGGCGACGGGACGCCGGAGAGCTGCACCTCGGAGGCTGTCGTCAGCGCCGTCGCGGCCGGCGGCATCATCACATTCGACTGCGGCCCGGAGCCGATCACCATCACGCTCGAGGAGACGGCGAAGATCTTCAACGATACGGGCCCCGAGATCGTGATCGACGGCGGCGGGCTCGTGACCTTGAGCGGGGGCGGGCAGCGGCGGATCCTCTACATGAACACCTGCGACGAGGCGCAAGTCTGGACGACGCCGAACTGCGACAACCAGGATCACCCGCGCCTGACGGTCCAGAACCTCACGTTCTTCGGCGGCAACTCGACGAACGATGACGACGAGGGCGGCGGAGCCATCTTCGCGCAAGGCGGGCGCCTCAAGGTCGTCAATTCACGCTTCTTCAACAACACGTGTGATCCGACAGGCCCCGACATCGGCGGCGCCGGGATCCGGGCGTTCATGCAGTACAACGGCCTTCCGCTCCACGTGGTGAACAGCACCTTCGGCGGCGCCGAAGGCTACGGGAACGAGTGCGCGAACGGCGGCGGCATCAGCAGCATCGGCGTCTCCTGGACGGTCATCAACAGCCTGTTCTCCCACAACCGCGCGCTCGGCAACGGCGGCAACCCCGCGATGGCCGGGACCCCGGGCGGCGGCAGCGGCGGGGCCATCTACAACGACGGTGACACGATGACGCTCACGCTCTGCGGGACCCGGATCGAGCGAAACGAGGTGAACGCCCACGGGAGCGCGATCTTCTTCGTGAGCAACGATCACACCGGAAACATCGTCATCGACCGGTCGGTGATCACCAACAACATCGGCGGGTCGTGGTACCCGACCTATCCGCAGATCTCGAACCACGACGACACGCCGATCATGGTCACGGCGTCGACCATCGAGTGAGCGCGGCCGGTCGCGCGTGGCGCTGGCGCCGGTCACCGGGGTCGCCCGACGCTCCCCTGCGCGGTCGGGCGCCGCCGGACCTATTCAGCTCACCGCGAACTCCGTAAGCTCGCCAGCGCAGGCCGCAGCCCTGCGCGCAATGTCGGCACCCGTTCGTCTGTTCCTCTCCTCTGCCGCCGCGGACGCCGCGCTCTGTGCGGAGCTCGTGGCCCACCTGAAGCCCCTGGAACGGCAGAGGGTCGTCGAGGTCTGGCACGACGGCCGGGTCCACGCCGGCGGAGAGCCGGCGACCGAGGGGCTGGCGAGGCTCGAGGCGGCGGAGGTCGTGGTGCTGCTGGTGAGCCCTGCGTTCCTGGCGTCGGATCGCCACGTCCACGAAGAGGCCGCGCGAGCGCTGGCCCGGCGCGCTGCGGGCGAGGTCGAGGTCGTGCCGGTGCTCGTCCAGCACTGCACCTGGGAATGGACCGAATTCGGCAAGCTCATCCCGCTGCCCAGGCAAGCGCCGGTCGGCGCCTTTCCGGACCGGAATCAGGCCTGGACGGAGATCGCGCGGGGCCTGCGCGCGGTGGCCGAGGGCGTCGTCGCTCGGCGGCCTTCCGCCGGCGGCCGGCGCACGCTGGCAGCGGGGCTGCCGCGAGCCGAGCGGTGCATCGGCCGCGACGCCGTCGTCGAGACCCTCGGCGCGGCGCTCCTGCGTGAGCCGCCCGAGCGCATACTGCTCCTCGGACCAGCGGGGATCGGCAAGAGCACGGTCAGCCTGGCGGTCCTGCACCAGCCCTGGATCGTGGCCCATTACGGGGAGCGGCGCTTCTTCGTGCCGCTCGACGCCGCGCCGGACGCGGAGGCGGCTACCGCAGCGCTCGCCGCCGCGCTGCGCGTCGCCTCTGGACCGGATGTCTGGCAGCGAGCGCTGTCGTTTCTCGCCGCGGAGCCCGCGGTGCTCGTGCTCGACAACCTGGAGACCCCCTGGGACGGCGAGGATCAGGCCGGGACCGAAGCGCTGCTCGCGGAGCTCGCGGCGCTGCCGGAGCTGGCCCTCGTGGTGTCCGTGCGGGGCGCGGGCCGCCCCGGCCGGGTCGCTTGGGCCCCTCCGCTGGAGCTCCGGCCGCTCAACGCGGCCGAGGCCGAGGAGATGTTCTGCGCGATCGCGGGCGAGGTGCACCGGGGCAAGCCGGCGCTCTCGGCGCTCCTTTCGCTGCAGCAGGGTGTTCCGCTGGCGATCGCGTTGCTCGCGCACGCGGCCCAAGGCAACGACCTGATCAACCTGCAAGAGGAGTGGGAGGCGCGCCGGACGGCGGTGCTGGAGCGCGACAGCGGAGCGCGCAACCGGCTCCGGAGCTGGAAGGCCTCGCTGGAACTATCGCTCGGGTCTCCAAGGATGACGGCTGGGGCGGGCCGCCTGCTGTCGGTCCTCGCGTTGCTCCCGGACGGGATCGCGCAGCGGGATCTCGCGGCGCTGCAGCCAGGCGCGGGACCGGCAGCGGCGCGCGCGCTGGCGCAGGTGGGTCTGGCCTATTTCGAGGGCGGCCGGCTGAAGATGCTCTCGCCCGTGCGCGAGTACGTGAAGGAGGTAGTTCAGCCGTCCGTCGAGGATCTCGGGCGAGCGATGGAGCACTACGGCGAGCTGGCGCGCACGCTCGGTCCGGTGCCAGGGAGGACCAGCGGCGCGGAGGCCGCGGTGCGGCTCGCGGCGGAGACGGCGAACGTGGACGCGATGATCCGGTGCGGGCTCGAGCAGGCCGGTACGGAGCGATGGATGGATGCGGCGGTAGCATTGACCCGCTTCGCGCGTTTCTCCGGGAACACGGTGCCGTTGTCCCTCGGGCGAGCGCTCGAGGTGGCGCGGCGCGCCGGCGACAGGCGGCGAGAGGCGACATGCATCGAGAGCCTCGGGGACATCGCGCGGGCGCGCTCGCAGCACGAGGAGGCGAGGGCGCGCTACGAGCAGGCGCTGCCGCTCTACCGGCAGGTGGGGTATGTGCTCGGCGAGGCCAACTGCATCAAGAGCCTCGGGGACATCGCGCGGGCGCGCTCGCAGCACGAGGAGGCGAGGGCGCGCTATGACCAGGCGCTGCCGCTCTACCGGCAGGTGGGGCATGCGCTCGGCGAGGCCAACTGCATCCGGAGCCTCGGGGACATCGCGCGGGCGCGCTCGCAGCACGAGGAGGCGAGGGCGCGCTACGACCAGGCGCTGCCGCTCTACCGGCAGGTGGGGCATGTGCTCGGCGAGGCCAACTGCATCCAGAGCCTCGGACACATCGCGCTGGCGCGCTCGCAGCACGAGGAGGCGAGGGCGTACTACGACCAGGCGCTGCCGCTCTACGGCCAGGCCGGCAATCTGCTCGACCTGCTCGGCGAGGCCAACTGCATCCGGAGCCTCGGGGACATCGCGCTGGCGCGCTCGCAGCACGAGGAGGCGAGGGCGCGCTACGACCAGGCGCTGCCGCTCTATCAGAAGGTGGGCGATGTGCTCGGCGAGGCCAACTGCATCCAGGGCCTCGGGGACATCGCGCTGGCGCGCTCGCAGCACGAGGAGGCGAGGGCGCGCTACGACCAGGCGCTGCCGCTCTACCAGCAGGTGGGCGATGTGCTCGGCGAGGCCAACTGCATCAAGCGTCTCGGGGACATCGCGCTGGCGCGCTCGCAGCACGAGGAGGCGAGGGCGCGCTACGACCAGTCGCTGCCGCTCTACCAGCAGGTGGGCGCCGTGCTGAGCCAGGCCAACTGCATCAAGCGTCTCGGGGATATCGCGCTGGCGCGCTCGCAGCACGAGGAGGCGCGGGCGCGCTACGACGAGGCCCTGCCGCTCTACCGGCACGTGAGGAATGTGCTCGGTGAGGCCAACTGCATCCAGGGCCTCGGGGACATCGCGCTGGCGCGCTCGCGACATGAGGAGGCGAGGGCGCGCTACGACCAGGCGCTGCCGCTCTATCAGCAGGTGGGAAACGTGCGCGGCGAGGCGAACTGCATCATGAGCCTCGGCGCCGTCGCGCTGGCGCGCTCGCAGCACGAGGGGGCGAGGGCGCGCTACGACCAGGCGCTGCCGCTCTACCGGCAGATCGGCGATGTGCTCGGTGAGGCCAATTGCATCACGCGTCTTGGAGACATCGCCCTGGCTCGCAGCGATGCCAACGCTGCCCGCGCTCATTACAAGCAGTCGCTCGCCCTGTACCAGCGAATCCCGGATCCCTACTCGATCAGCGGGATCCTTCGTCACCTTGCCCTCATCTCGGCGTCTGACAGCGCCGGTCAGCCTCGGGATGTCGAAGCTGCGCGCAGCGGGTCGAGCAGCCTCGAACCGCTCGACTTCGACGTGGACGCAGACCGAACCTTGCCTGGTCACCTCGGATGAGCACCCGCGACGGCGGAGCGCGCGCCGAGGGCGGGCGCCCGGCCGTGACCTCATCCGGTCACACTCTGCCCCCGCCGCGCGATGAAGGGGGATGCCGAACCGCCGCTCACCCCCCGGACCGCATCACCTGCTCGCGCTCGCGCTGGCCGCCCCCGCCGCCCCCGCGCGCGCCGAGACCTGCGCCGCCACCGAGAGCCAGGCGCTCCCGGACGCGCTGCCGATGCGCGACTTCGCCGCCCGCCTCGGCGAGCGCATCGACGCGTGCGCCGCCGAGGCGCGGCGCCCCGACGCCGAGCGCTTCTGCGCGGAGCACGGGCTCGAGTGCGGCGGCGGGCGGGTCCGCGACTACGTGCGCGTCCGGACGCTCTTCGAGATGACGCGCGACGGCGGTCCGTTCCGGCTGCGCTGGAGCATCACCGATCGCAACCCGACCGCCTGGCACATCTGGGCCGCATGGAGGCAGAGCCCTCCGCTCGCGTCGTCGGCCGGGCCCTCGGCGACGGCGGAGTGCGACGAGCTCTCGGCGCTCTTCGCCGGGCTCGCGCGCCGGCTCGACGTCCGCGGGGTCGGCCTCTTCTGGCCGACGTGGAACCACACGATCGCCGCGTGGGACGTGGCCCCGTCCGTCCGCGTGCTGGTCCCGACGTCGCAGATCTTCCTCTCGTGCGACGCGACGTTCGACCAGACCACGTTCCTGCCGTCGAAGCAGCGTGTCGTCTACGAGCTCCGCCCGACCGACGCGCTCGACAGCGTGCCCGTGCCGCGGCCCCTGGCGACGTTCCTGCTCGATCAGGTGGCGCACTACGCGGGCGCGTCGCTCGACGTGCTCGCGATGATCCGGACGCACCGGGCGCTGCGCTACGGATCGAGCGTGCCCGCGTCCTGCGGTGAGGGCGCCGCCGCGGCTGCGAAGGCGCTCCGGGCGCGGCCGCTCTCGCCGGCAGACCGCCGGGCGCTCGCGCGCTACGGAGCGACGGAGCTGGGGCTCGCCGCGGCGTCGGCCGAGGCGGCGCTCGCGCAGATCGCGCGCTGACCGCGCCGCGCGGCGCTCAGTCCTCGCCCTGGACGCGATGGATGATGTACCTCGCGGCGAGCTTCCCGAGCTGGCTCGCGGCGGTCCGCGCGCGCCCTCCGCTCGATGGGTTGGTCAACGAGGCTGGCACCGCGGTGTCGATCAAGAACTCGTCGAACACGCCCCCGGCCGGATCGGTGAGCTGCACCATCGCCTTGAGGCGTGTCTTCTTGTTGATCACGACCGCGAAGACGCCGGGCTCGTAGAACGTCACGTTCGCGCGGAGAAAGAACGGCGCGTCGGCTGCGCTCCTCGCCCTGACGATGGCGACGCCCTCCGACGCCGCCGTCGCGATCAGCGCCTCGGTGAACTCCTCGTTCATCGCCGCCTTGTCCTCCTGCCAGCTCTGCTGCTGCTCGGCGTCTTTCTCCGCCATCCAGTCGGCCTCGGAGCCGTCGCCGACCTGGAGGCCGTAGAAGACGATCGGGACGACCGCGAAGCGCCGCTGGCTGTAAAACGGGTTCGGCACCGCTTCACGCATGGTCTTCCAGGGGTGCCCGCACGCGGCGAGCAGGGGAGCCAGGCAGAGCATGAAGATCCAGAGCGCATGGCGACGGTGCACGGAGGGCCTCCTTGGGAAGCGGTCAGCTGTCAGGGGTCAGCGGTCAGCGCGGCGCGGCGTGTCGACGCTCAACCGCCGAGGATCGACGAGAGCCCGAGGTAGCAGGCCCAGGCCACGACGGCGCTCACCGGGATCGTGAGCACCCACGCCCAGAGGATGCGCGTGGTCACGCCCCAGCGCACCGCGCTCACCCGCTGGCTCGCGCCCGCGCCCATGATGCAGCCGGTGATCACGTGGGTCGTCGACACAGGCATCCCCAGGAACGACGAGGTCAGGATGGTCGCTGCCGCGCTGGTCTCGGCGGCGAAGCCATGAATCGGCTTGAGGTCGATGATCTTGGTGCCCATGGTCTTGATGATCCGCACCCCGCCCGCCGCCGTGCCGAGGGCCATGGCGGTCGCGCAGGCGAAGACCACCCAGAGCGGCACGTGGAAGTCGCCGTGGCCCGCGGGGATCGCGCCGTACGCGACGAGCGCCATCGTGATGATGCCCATGGTCTTCTGGGCGTCGTTGCTCCCGTGCGAGAGCGCCATGAAGCCCGCGGAGACCATCTGCAGGATCCGGAAGCGCCGATTGACCACCGCCGGCCGGGTGCGCCGGACGATCCAGAAGATGGCGATCATCCCGAGGAAGGAGATCACGAAGCCCACGACGGGGCTGATGATCAGGCTCTTGACAACCTTCAAGAGCCCCGCCCCCTGCACGGCCGCGGTGCCCGCCCGCCCGGCGCCCGCGCCCACGAGCCCGCCAACGAGGGCGTGAGACGACGACGACGGGATACCGAAATACCAGGTGAAGAGGTTCCAGAAGATCGCGCCCACGAGGGCGCTGAGCACCACCACCTGGGTCACCGCCGAAGGGACGATAAGGCCTTTTCCGATGGTGCTCGCCACCGCGGTGCCGGTGAGCGCGCCCCCGAAATTGAACAGCGCCGCGAGCAGCACGGCGGTGCGGATGGGGAGGACTCCGGTGCTCACCACCGTGGCGATGGCGTTGGCCGTGTCGTGGAAGCCGTTGATGTAGTCGAAGACGAGCGCGACCACGATCACGAGGGTCAGCGTGACGAGGAGAGTGTTCATGGCGCGCCCCTCAGGCGTTCTTGATCACCAGCGCCTCCAGCGCGTTGGCGACGTCATCGCAGGCGTCCAGAGTGTTCTCGAGCCCCTCGAGGAACTCCTTGTGCTTGATGAGGTGGATGGCGTCCTTCTCGGTGTTGAAGAGCTCGACGATCGCCGAGCGGAATATCTGATCGCCGTCGTGCTCGAGCTTGGCGATGGCCTTGCAATGCCGGTTGATCTCCGACACCCGCTTCATCCCCCGGAGCAGCTTGACGGCGCTGTGAATCTCGGAGCACCCTTCCAGGATCTTGGCGGCGAGCACCTGGCTCGCCGGCGGGAGATCCTCCATGGCGTGGACCACGACCCGCATCATCGTGGAGTGGACGCGATCCGAGACGTTCTCGAGATCCGTCGCCAGGGCGTAGATGTCGGAGCGATCGAGCGGCGTGACAAACGTCTTGTTGAGAGCGTCGTAGACGTCGCGGATCACCGCGTCGGCTGCGTGCTCGACGTCGGTGATCCGCGAGACCAGGGCTTGCCTCTCGCTGGCGCTCCGGGCGCTGCAGCACTCCGAGAGGACGTTGGCGCTCTGCAGCGCGCAGTCGGCGCCCCGCTCGAGCAAGTCGAAGAAGTGCTCTTCACGAGGTAAGAGCGATTTGATGACCCGATCGAGCCACATCATGCACCTTTCTTGGCGGGCGGGCGCATCCTAGCACGAGCGCGTGACGCTCGATGGGGCGCTTCGCGCCGGGCAGCCGCCGCGGCGGCTGTGTAAGGTCTTATCGAAGCTCTGTGTAGGGGGGTAAGAAAAATTTACCCTCGTGTCCGTGGTCACGGGCGTCTCGAGGAGGAACGTCGGCGGTTGCGGTGGTTCGGGGCCTGCGCCGCCGGTGGGGCTCGACGCCGCGCCCACGCCGGAGCAGCTCAGCGGCGGCGGGACCACGCGCCGGGCGGCACGCCGGTCCAGCGCTTGAACGCGCGGGTGAACGCGGCGACGTCGGTGAACCCGACAGCGAACGCCGCCTCGGTCACGGTCGCGCGGTGCGCCGCGAGGAGCTCCTCGGCCATCGCGCGCCGCGCGTCGACGACGATCGCCTGGAAGCTCGTCCCGCGCTCGGACAGGCGGCGCTGGAGGCTGCGCGCGCTCTGGCCGACGGCGCGCGCGACGTGGTCGAGCGTGGCCTCGCCCTGCGGGATCGCCGTGCGCAGCTCGCGCCGCACGCGCGCGAGCACGTCCTCCTCGGCGCGCGGCAGCACGCGGTGCTCGCCCGCGGGCAGGCCGAGCGCGCGCTCGAGCTGCTGGGCGAGGAGCGCGTAGAGCATCGGATCGGTGGTGCTCATCCGCGCGTCGAGGAGCGCCCTCGGGTACTCGACCTCGGCGCGCGGCTCGCCGTAGCGGATGGGCGCGCGGAAGACGCTGCGCGCGAGCGCGCCGTCCGCGGGCGGCGGGCGCACGAGGCGGACGACCGTGGGCTCGCGGGGGGGCGTCGCGGCGCGCCGGAAGCGCAGGACGGTGGTCGCCGCGAGGTAGTCCCACACCGCGCTCGGGGCCGTGTGGCCGGGCGCGAGCGCGAAGCGGAACGTCACGTGGTCCGGCCCCTCCTCGAACGTGTGCGCGGCGGCGTCGTGGATGAGCCGCTGGAAGCGCAGGAACGCCCGCACCGCGCCGCGCACGTCGCCCGCGCTCGCGAACGTGTACTCGACGAGCGACTGAGGCGCGGCGTCGACGAGCACCGCGGCGCGCAGGCCGAACGACTCGTCCGCAGCCGAGAACGCGGCCCACGCGCGGCAGAGCTCGTCGTGCGTCACCCGCGCGTCGGGGCGGCCGAGCACCGCAGGGTCGACGCTGACGCGCGCGCACACCTCGGCCGGCGCGATGCCGTCGCGCTGCGAGGCGGTCACGACCGCGATGCCGAGCGCCTGCGCGAAGACCGTGGCCGGCTGGGTCGCGGGGCGCGGGGTCACGGAGGAGGAGCCCAGGGTTTCTGGGAGGGGCTGCGGCGTCAAGCGGCGTTCCGCCTGGCCCGCCCTTGGCTCACGGCTTGCACATTCTGCAGATCGAGATCGCGGGAGCGCACAGCGCAGCCGCGAATCACGCGTCGTGTCTCAGGGCGGCGCCGTGGCCCCTCGTTGCTGCCATGGCAGCAGCCGGTGGTGATCCGCTGCTGCGGCACGGGCACTCCGCGGGGGCCGCTCACCGCTCTTCCGACAGCGCCACGCGAGCGGGTAAGGTGGTCGTCGATGCTGGCCTTTCTCAGGAAGCGGCGGCGCGACGCCGTCCGACGCGAGCCCTTTCCGCCCGCGTGGCGCGAGATCCTCGACCGGAACGTGCCCTGCTTCGGCCGCCTTCCGGCCGAGGACCAGCAGGAGCTCCTCGGGCATATCCAGGTCTTTCTGGACGAGAAGCCGTTCGAGGGGTGCGGCGGCCTGGAGATCACCGACGAGATCCGGGTCACGGTGGCGGCGCAGGCGTGCCTCCTCCTCTTGCACCGCGAGACCGACTACTACCCTGAGCTCGAGGTCGTCCTCGTTTACCCGAGCACCTACGTGGCCCGCGGCCGGGAGGTGCGGGAGGGGGGCGTCGTCGTCGAGGGCGATCACGCGCGGCTCGGAGAGTCGTGGTCGCGGGGGTCGGTCGTGCTCGCGTGGGACGGCGTGCTCGCGGGCGCGGCGGACATGAGCGACGGTCACAACCTCGTGCTCCACGAGTTCGCGCACCAGCTCGACCAGGAGGAAGGCCCCGCCGACGGCGCGCCCGAGCTGCCCGAGCGCTCGATGTACGCGGCGTGGGCGCGCATCCTCGGCCGCGAGTACGAGCGCCTCCTCCGCGACGAGGCGAGCCTCAAGCGCACGGTGATCGACCCGTACGGCGCGACGAACCCGGCCGAGTTCTTCGCCGTCGTCACCGAGGCCTTCTTCGAGAAGCCACGGAAGCTCAGGGCGAAGCACCCGGAGCTCTACGAGCAGCTGAAGGCGTTCTACTGTCAGGACCCGGCCGGCCGGTAGCGGCGCCGCCCGCTCTCGGCGCCGCCGCCGCGCGCGGGCCGATCGCCCGAGCGCCGCCGGTCGTGGTATCTCCCGGCTCCCCGATGGCCCGAAAGCGCAAAGGCAGGTCCCGCAACGGCGGCGCGTCCTCCGCTCCTCGACCGGCGTCTCCCGCGTCGCCTGCGGCCGCCACGCTGCCCGCGAAGCGCGTGCGCTCCTTCCGCCTTCGCCTGGACATCACCGCCCTCGAGCTCGCTTGCGGTCACGACGGCCTCCTCCGCGGCGCGCCCGAGCCTGTTCTCCTCCTCGCCGCCTACCTCCTCGTTCCCCATGACCCGAGCGGCACGGCGGGGCTCACGCCTCCTCGTCCGCTGGGCCGCACCCTGGTCCGCTTCCGCCCGCCGGAGGGCCGCTTCCCCGCCGTCGTCACGCTGCGCGCACCGCTCTCGTTCAAGGCCCGCGCTCGCGCCCGCGAGGGCGACCGCGTCCTGCTTCTCGCCCTCGCCGTCGAGGAGGACGCCGGCAAGGAAGTCGAGCGGCTCTACGCCCACCTCACCGACGCAAAGCACCTTCGCCTCTGGGACCTCGACGCGCCCGTCCCCGCACCGCTGGCCCCGGCCGAGCTCATCGCTGCCCCGTACCTGCGGGAGAACGCGGCCCCGGTCCGCGTCGGCGTGCTCGACGACGGCGGCGATCTCCGCGACACCTGCCGCGAGGACGACTTCGTCGGCGCCTGCGCGGCCGTCGTCTCGACCGCTCGCCACGAGGACACGCTTCGCTTCCACTTCGTCTCGGCCGACGGCCGCAACGACTGGACCGCCGTGACCAGCGTCAGCGTCGACTGACGCCCGCCCTCGTCGGCAAGGGCGTCAAGGGCCAAGGGGCGTCGCGCGCCGCCGGCGCGCCGACACGGACCGAAGGCCGAGGCGGGACACGACCCCATGCGCCGCATCATAGAGCAGGCGCCGCCCGGCGGCGAAGCGCGTGGCCGTCGATCATCCACCCGGGCAGGGGGCGCCGGCGCGGGCCCAGGTCTCCCATGCAGCGACGAACTCGGCGTACGGCGTCGGGATGGGCGTGCGGCCAGCGCCAGGGTTCCAGCCCCAGGTCACGAGGGGATCCTCGAGGTGGACGCGCAATGCCGCCATGTCCTTGCCGCCATTGCGCTTCGGATCCTTGATCTGCTCGCACAGGGCGCCCGGGGCGACACCGACGAACACCATCGGCATCTCGGGCGGCGGCATGTGCCAGCCCTTCGAGACGCCCGGCGGCACGTGCGTGCCAAAGCTGTTCGGCGGGTTGGTCGGCCCGTGGCACGTCGTGCACTCCGCGCCTGGCATGCCGTGGCCCGTGGGGCCGCGCAGCACGAACTGCGTGTGCAGGCGGCCCTCGTCGCCCTGGAGCGGCACGTCGCCGGCTGGGTGACAGTTCTGACAGCGCGGGTGCTGGAGCACGCCGCGCACGGTCTCGAACGCGGCGAGGGCGGTCTCGCGGCTGACCGGCGACGGCGAGGGCGCCGGCGAGGCCCCGGGCGTCTGTCCCCCGCACGCGGCGAGGAGAGAGGCGAGGACAAGAGAGGATCGGATCATGGTCAGTTCCTACGCGAGGCGAAACGGAAGGGAGCGCAGCCGCTGCTTGGTCAGCGCGAACACTGCGTTTGCCACGGCCGGCGCGATCGGCGCGGTGGCGGGCTCCCCGATGCCGCCCATCTTGGCCTTGCTCGGGATGAGATGGACGGCGATGCGCGGCATGTCGAACATCCGGAGCATGGGATAGTCGTGGAAGTTGCTCTCCTGGACCTTCCCCTCGGCGATGTTGATCTTGCCGTAGAGCGCGGCCGTGAGGCCGAAGGCGACGCTGCCCTGGATCTGCGCCTCGATGCCGAGCGGGTTCACCGCCGTACCGCAATCGACGCTGCAGGTGACCGAGTGGACGCGGATGCGCCCCTTCTCGATCGAGACCTCGGCGACCTCGGCGATGATGGAGCCGAACGACTCGTGCATCGCGAGCCCCCGCGCCCGTCCCGGCGCGGGCGCGGTGCCCCAGCCGGCCTTCTCGGCGGCGACCTTCAGCGCGTTCGCGTGCCGCGGCTTGTCCTTGAGCAGCTCGAGGCGGTACGCGAGCGGATCCTGCCCCGCGGCGTGCGCCAGCTCGTCCACCATGCTCTCCACCGCGAAGGCGGTGTGGGTGTTGCCGACCGAGCGCCACCACAGCACGGTGACCGGCGTCCTCGGTGAGTGCAGCGACACGCGGAGCGCGGGTGTCCGCTCGACATAGGGCGACTCGGCGATCCCTTCCACCGAGGTCAAGTCGACGCCGTTCCTCGTGACGAACGACTCGAGCGGCGTGCCGGCGACGATCGACTGGCCCACGACCACCTGATCCCACGCCGCCGGCAGCCCGCGCGCGTCGACGCCGACCTGGATCCGGTGGACGAAGGCGGGGCGGTAAAAGCCGCCGCGCATGTCGTCCTCGCGCGTCCACACGACCTTCACCGGCACGCCGGCGGCCTTCGCGACGATCACGGCCTCCCCGACGAAATCGGCCATGGGGCTGGCGCGCCGCCCGAAGCCGCCGCCGAGGAAGGTCGTGTGGATCTGGACCTTGTCGGGCGTCGTGCCGAGGATCTTCGCCGCGGCCATCTGGTCGCCGGTCTGGAACTGCGTGCCGGTCCAGATCTCGCAGCGATCGCCGTCGATCTTGACCGTACAGTTGAGCGGCTCCATCGGCGCGTGCGCGAGGTAGGGCACGTCGTACTCCGCCTCGAGCCGGGATTTGGCCGCGGCGAGCGCGTCTTCCACCTTGCCGACGCTGGCGGCGACGGTGCCGGGCGTCCGCGCCTTCGCGTGGAACTCGGCGAGCAGCTTGGCGCTGTCGGCCCCGCCGCCCTCGGGCTGCGCCCACTCGGCGCGGAGCGCGTCGCGCCCGAGCTTGGCGGCCCAGAAATGCGCGGCGACGACGGCGACGCCGTTCGCGGTGGGGACGACCTTCTCGACGCCGGGCACCTTGAGGGCGTCGGCGGCGTCGAACTTGACGAGCTTGGCGCCGAACGCCGGCGGGCGGAGCACCACGGCGGTGCGGAGCCCGGGGAAGTGCACGTCGAGCCCGAACTGCGCCTTGCCCGTGATCTTCTCCGGCGTGTCGATGCGGCGCACGAGGGTGCCGATCAGCTTCCAGTCCTTGGGGTCCTTCAGCTTCACCTTCGCCGGCGGGGCGAGCTTCATCGCCTCCTCGGCGAGCTGGCCAAAGGTCAGCTTGTCCTTGCCGTGGGTGACGACGCCGTTCGCGGCCGTGCACGCCGCGGGCGAGACCTTCCACCGGGCGGCCGCCGCGCGCAGCAGCATGTCCTTCGCCATCGCGCCGACGGTGCGATAGCGCTCGAACTCGCTGTTCGTCGTCGTCGACCCCCCGGTCATCTGGAACTGCAACGCCGGATGGCCGTAGACCGGCGCGGCCGGCGCGTGCTCGGACCGCACCTTCGACCAGTCGCACTCGAGCTCCTCGGCGATCAGCATCGCGAGCCCGGTCCAGATGCCCTGGCCCATCTCGGAGTGCGCGAGCACCACGGTCACGGACTCGTCGGTGCCGACGCGGACGAACGCGTTCGGCGAGAGCGGCGGCGGCTGCGCCGCTTTCGGCGCGGCGCGGACCCCCTGCGGCACGTAGAAGCTGATCAGCAGCCCCGCCGCCGAGCCCGCGGTCGCTTGCAAAAAGTCACGCCGGGAGACGGTCACTTGCCACCTCGCTTGAGCCTCGACGCGAGGATCACCGCCTCGCGTACGCGAACGTACGTCCCGCAGCGACACACATTGCCGGACAGCGCAGCGTCGATGTCGGCGTCGCTCGGATCAGGCTTCTGCTCGAGCAAGGCGACCGCGGTCATGATCTGGCCGGACTGGCAGTACCCGCACTGGACGACGTCGGCCTGCGCCCAGGCCTGCTGCACCGCGTGCGACCCGTCGGGCGACAGGCCCTCGATCGTCGTCACCTTGCGCGTGCCGACGCTCGACACCGGCAGGACGCACGACCGCGCGGGTTTGCCGTCGATATGGACCGTGCAGGCGCCGCACTGGGCCATGCCACAGCCGTATTTTGTGCCGGTCAATCCCAGCAGATCGCGGAGCACCCAGAGCAGGGGCATCTCCGGACTGGCATCCACGTCACGAACAACGCCGTTGACATCGAGCTTCATGGCCGTTCACGCCATACTTTTGGGCCGGCGCGCCGTCAAGCGACTGCACATGTTCTTATCATTTCTTCACCATCGGCCATCGGCCCAGGGCTCGCCGGCGCTCTGTCACGCTCGCACCTTCGACCGCGAGCGGTCGAGCGGCGTGGAGGGCGAGCGGTCACCAGCGTCACCAGCGTCGCCATCGACGACGAACGCCCTGGCGGGCGCGTCACGAAGGGTGAATGATGCCGGGCGCATGAACGAGCTTGAGCGGATCGTGCGCGAAGCGGCGACATTGGTGGCAGAGCGGTCACCGTTTCTCCTCGCGACGGTCGTGCGGGTGTCGGGGTCGTCGTACCGGCGTCCCGGCGCGCGGATGCTGGTCTCCGGCGAACGCTGGGTATCCGGGTGTGTGAGCGGCGGCTGCCTCGAGGGCGACGTGATGCTCCGCGGAGAGCACCGGTGCCGCGATGGCGCCGTGGTGGTGACGTACGACTCGACCACCGAAGACGGGGAGACGTGGGGCGTGGGGCTCGGCTGCAACGGCGTCGTCGATGTCCTGCTCGAGCACGTCGCGGCCGGCGCGACCCACGACGCGCTCGCGTTCGCCGCCGCCTGCTTCGCCGAGGAGACCGCCGGCACGCTGGTCACGGTGATCCGCTCGACGGCCGGCGCGGTCCGGGTCGGCGCGCGCCTCGCGTTCGGTCCGCCGTGCGCGCTCGCGCACCCGGTGACCGATCCGGACGCGCGCTCCGCGATCGAGGCCGCGGCGCGGGGGCCGGCCGGCGTCGTGGAGCTCGACGGGCCGGGGATCTCCGTGCTCGTCGAGAAGATCGCGCCGTCGCCGCAGCTCTTCGTGCTCGGGGGCGGGCACGACGCGGTGTCCATCGTCACGCTCGCGACGTCGGTCGGGTTCCGGGTGACGGTCGCCGGTCCGACGATCCGCCAGGCGTCCCGGTTCCGCGCCGCGGATCGCGTCGTCTCGACGGGCGGCGACGCCGATCGCCTCCGCGCGCTCATCGACGCCGCGGCCGAGCCGTACGTCGTGATCATGCACCATCAGGTCACGCCGGATCGCGACGCGCTCGCCGTGGCCCTCGCGTCGCGCGCCCGCTACATCGGCGTGCTCGGGCCCGCGCGCCGCACGCGCGATCTCCTCGCCGAGATCGGCCACCGCGGCGACGATCCGCGGATCCACGCGCCGATCGGCCTGGATCTCGGCGCCGAGACGCCCGAGCAGATCGCGCTCTCGATCGTGGGCGAGCTCCAGGCCGTCGCGCGCCGGGCACAGGGGGGAAAGCTCCGCGCCCGCGCCCGGCCTCTGCACGCGCGCGTGGCGCTGGCCGTGCTCGCCGCCGGCGGCTCACGTCGCCTCGGTCGCCCCAAGCAGCTCGTCGAGCTCGACGGCGCGCCGCTCGTCCGGCGCGTGGCGACCACGTGCGTCGAGGCGCGTTCCGGGCCGGTCGGCGTCGTGCTCGGCGCCAGCGCCGGCGCGGTCGCGCGCGCGCTCGGCGATCTGGAGGTCGCGCACATCGCGAACGACGGCTGGGAAGAGGGCATCGCCTCCTCGGTCCGCGCCGCGGTCCGGTGGGCGGAGGCCTCGAAGGCCGACGCGCTCCTGATCGCGCTCGCGGATCAGCCCCTGCTCACGGTCGAGCACCTCACCGCGCTGCGGGACGCCTGGCTCGCGGGCGCGCCGATCGCCGCGTCGCGGTTCGGCGGCGTCGTCGGCGCACCGGCGGTGTTCGACCGATCTCGCTGGGACGCGCTCTCGCGCCTCCAGGGCGACCAGGGCGCCGCCCGCCTGCTGCGCGTCGAGGACGTCGCGGCGATCGACTGGGCGGGCGGGGCGATCGACGTCGATACGGCCGACGACGTGCGCGCGCTCGGCGGCCACGCGCCGGCGAACCCGCCGAGCTGATCACCAGCAGCTGTAGTCGTAAACCGTGCGCGACGTGTCCCCGAGGCGCTCGACCAGCAGATCGCCGTCGAAGACGTAGGTGAAGGCCGGGATCGATGCGCTGGGCGTGCCGTCGAGCGGGTTCACCCCCTGCTCCCGGCGGAGGAGACGACAACCCTCGTAGACGATCTCCGTCGTGATGGTCGGCAGATCATCCGAGAAGCGGTCGAACGTCAGCTGAGCGGGGCGCCCCTGGTCATCGCGGTCGTATCGGACGAAGTAGTCGTCGTTCCCGTAGGTGATCGCCCGCGCATCGTCGTTGTAGTCGATCTCGAGGACACGGGTGTCGGCCGCGCCGGTCCGGGTCATGCGGATCATGCGCTCGCCCTCGTAGTCGAAGGTGTGTGTGTGGGTTTCGCTGCCCAGCGTCTCGACCGCTCCGACGAGACGCTGGCCGTCGTATTCGTAAACGAACGATATCTCCTGTCCCGTGTCCGTCTCCGTGTCCGTCTGGGCGCACGGTCCGGGATGAGGCCCATACATCCACGGACCGAGCTCCGGCACGGGGACGCGGCCAACGAGCTCTGGACAGCCCGTCGCGCCGCCGCCCCCGCCTCCCTCACCCGACCCGCCGGCGCCGCCCGAGCCTGTCGAGGCCGCCGCGCCTGAAGCGCCGGCGCCCCCGCTCCCCGACGTCGACGTCCCGTCGGAGCCCTCGTCGTCACCGCAAGCCACGAGCGTGAGCAAGCAACTCGTGGCTATGTATCCGCACGTTCTGAAGGCAAATCGATGCATCTCTCTCCTCATCCGTCAACCTGGGTCGCCGGGCCGTCGCGCCCCGGTCGTAGGAATGCCAACCTGGGGCGGGTTCCTCAGGCATCCTGGGCAGTGCGCGGAGCGGACCCAGCGGACAACCAAACGTACCTATCCGCGGCTCCGCTGGCAACCGGCGATCCGGCCGAGCGCCGATCCTCGATGACGGTGCGAGCGGGTCAATGCCTGTTCCACGGGATCGAGGCAGCTCTACCGCCCGCGAGGACAGCGGGTTGACACGCAGCCAGGATCGAGCGCGCCGCCGGTTGACGTCCCGCGCCGGTTCGCAGTAAGTGGCGTCCCATGCATAGAGCCCTCGCCCTGGCTGCGCTCCCGCTCCTGGTCCTCGCGTGCGCCCCCGCGACGCCCCAGCCCGTTGCGCCGGCGGCGCCAGCGCCGGCCATCGCGGCGGCGCCGCCCGACGCCAGCGAGCAGCGGGCGCTGGGGGAGCAGCTCGTCGCCGCCTTCAACGACGCCTGGAACCGGCACGACATGGATGCGTTCGCCGCGCTTCAAGCGGAGGACGCCGATTTCGTGAACATCTTCGGGATGTGGTGGCACGGGCGGGAGGAGATCCGAGCGAATCACGTCGGCATTCACAAGACCGTCTTTGCAAAGAGCCGCCTCGCCAGCGTGCGTGTCGAGACACGCTTCGTCGCGCCGGAGCTCGCGGTCGTCCGCTGGGCATGGGAGCTGACGGGCGTCGTCACCCCGGATGGCCAGCCCGTGCCCGACATGCAGGGCATCCTTGTGCACGTGGCGCGGCGCGCGGGGGACCGGCTCCAGATCGTGACGACGCAGAACACGCAGGCCACGGCCGACGCGTTCCGCGCTGTGCGCGCCATGGATGCGCAGGCCCGACCCGCCCAGTAGCCGCCCGCGGGCGCGTCCGCCCCGCGAACGCGCCTACCGCACGAGCGCCGGCGCGCTCAGCGCGGCCACGTCCGTCATCCCGGCCTGGACGCGCGCGTAGATGCCGCACGCCTCGCCGGCGATAAGGTAGATCCCGTAGTTGACCGACTCGCGTCGCGCGTTCTCCAGGGCGGAGAAGTACCGCTGCGCGATCCACCGCCCCTCCCGGGCCTTGGCCAGGGACGCGCGCCAGACCTCGTCGGGGGTGTGGCGCCCGAGGATCACCTCTTCTCCCTCGGCGCCGTAATCGCTCTTGAGGACCCACTCCTCGCGCTGCGCGAGGAGCAGCTCGGGGTGCACCGTCTCCAGCCGCGACGTCACCGGGACATGACGCTGGATCACCGACTGCGCGTGCGGCGAGAAGCGATGGAGGTGCTCCCACATGAACGCCATCGAGCGCTTGTTCTGCGGCAGCACGGCGCCGAGCGGGTTCAGGACCGCGGCGCGCCCGTCGGCCGCGGCGGACAGCACGGCGCCGAGCGGGCCGGCGAGCGGCTCGGCGTCGGGGATCTGCTCGTCGGTCCACACGCTCGAGCGCTCTCCCCACCAGTCCGTCTTGTAATGGCGCAAGAGGACCGAGAAGGGGACGTCGAAGAGCGACAGGCCGCGATCGTCGTGGCCGAGGTTGTACGGCGAGCCGAGGAGCACGGAATACCCGCGCTCCGTGAGCCAGCGCTGGTAGAGGCGGATGACCGAGAGGTCCTCGGTGAACTCCGTCGGATAAACGAAGCCGAGGCGCCGCGTCGCGGCCTCGCCGAGGAGCGCGCGGGCGACCTCGTCCACCATCGCGCAGAACCGGGCGCCGAGCTCGCCGTTGGGGTCGCGCGCGCCCGGGTGGTCCGGCGCCGCGAGCGCGCTCAGCACGACCGCCTCCGCCTCGCCCGTCGGCGTGTCGCAGTTCAGCTCGGCGATCGCCGGGCCCTCGTCCGTCAGGAAGACGTCGGCGCGGGCGATGCCGTGCCACAGCGGCTGTGACGAGAGCCACATCGCCTTCTGACAGGGCGTCAGACAGAAGAAGTCGTCGAGCAGCGCCGGCTCGTCCGCGACGATCAGGCAAAGCTCGTTGTAGACGGCCGCGACCTCCTCGGCGGCGCGGTACAGGGCGCGCTGCTCGGCGGCCGTGACGAACACCGGCTCCTCGCGGAAGCGCGGGGCGCCGTCGAACCAGGGGTCGGTGATGAGGCCCGTGTCGACGATCTTCGCGGCGAAGGCGTCGTAGGCGCCGTCAGCGGAGGTCATAGGAGGCGCGCGATGGCGATCGCGGTCGCGAGGTAGGTGGTCGCCTCGAGCGCGCCGAGCCCCTCGTTGCGGTCGGCCGCGATGCCCGCGTCGAGGCGGCCGCCGCGCAGCGCGAGCGGCGCGCCGAGCAGCACGCTCTGCACAAGGAGCTGCCGCACGGGGTAGAGGGCGAACAGATAGAGCAGCACCCCGCCATAGCCCTTCAGCGAGATGAAGAGACCCTCGAAGTCGCCCTCCAGCGCCCGCGCGATGATGATCGCCACCGCGATCGAGGCGCCGGCGTAGCTCAGCGCGGCGGCGAGGTTCTCTCCCTGGATCTGCTCGGCGTCATCGTACGTGGTGAGCGCCCGGAACAGCGAGATGAACACGTGAAGCGTGATCTGCGCGAGGACGAAGAAGCCGAGGGAGATCGCGAGATCGCCGAGATCCTTGCCCGCGATCGCGCGCGAGGTGATGAGCCCGGTCGCCACGTAGTGCGCGCCCGCGGCGAGCCCCGCGGCCGCGTTGCCTCGCTCGATCTCGGCCGGGAGCCGCGCCCTGAGCAGAAGGCGGATCCCGAGCTGGCCGGTCGCGAGCACGAGGAGCAGGCCCACGACGGCGAACGCGCTCACCCAGAGGAGGTCGCGCGCGAAGGCCTCCCCCTCGAGGCAGTTCTTCACGGCGTTGGCGGCGACGAGGAACACCGCGAGGACCTGGCCCACCGTGAGCAGCCGGCGGGCGGCGTTGCTCTCGGTGAGATCGCGGGCGACCGTATGCGCCGGTGAGAAGACCCTCTGCCCGATGCGCAGCAGGGCGAGCAGAGCGAGCGTGGTGCCCAGCCCGAACCCCATGACGTAGGACAGATCCATGGGACGCACGCTACAGAACGCGCCGCGCCCTCACAAGCCCAAGCCTCGCGTCACGCCGCCGCGAGGGTCAGGCCTGTTTCGGGGTTTGCGGGGCGCCCCGGGCTTTGTGATATGGGTAGGCCTGCGGGGTGGTGACGCCCCGGCTCCGGCGGCGGACCCATGGTCGAACCTCCTTGTGACTCCGGCATCCAGGGCATCTTCGCGCGACCCTATATCGATCTCGAGCCGTACCTCGACCTCGCCCCGCTCGACGAGATGCACGAGGAGATCTGCCTCGGGCTCACGCAGGTGCCGATCGATTACACCGGCGGCAGCCACCGCACGATGGGCATCATGCCGCCGTCGCGCCTCGGCGAGGCGTTCGCCGACTACGGCGAGGTGATCCGCGGCCTCGGCGACGAGGAGTTCGCCACGTTCCAACGCCTCTCGGACGACCCTTCGTCCATCGATCGCGCCGCGCGCGCCGCGCTCGAGTTCGGCGAGGAGCGCGAGTTCCCGCTCTCCCGGCGGCAGATGCTGTGGCTCAAGTTCCGTCATGGGGTCTACTTCCCCTGGAAGGTCTATGTCGAGCTCATCCCGAACCGCTATTGGGGCGACAAGAGCCGGAGTGAAGGCAAGGACTTCACCCGCCTGGCGAAGTCGTTCTTCCCGAGGACGATCGCCTACGTGAAGCGCCTGCCGTTCTCGTCGATAGGGCGCTGCAACATCATGGGTCTCGAGGCCAACGATCACGGCACGGTGCACCACGACGGGGAGGGGAGAGCGCCGGACATCGAGCCCGACCACTTCATCACGCTCTGTCCCGCGGGCAACAAGCGCCTGTTCCTGTGGGACGAGCGGGCGCGGCGGAAGACGGCGGTCGCCGGCCGGGCCTACTGGTTCAACGATCACGATTACCACGGTGTCGAGGCGGACCCGTACTTCAGGTACTCGGTGCGCATCGACGGCACCTTCACGCCGGAGTTCATCGAGGCGCTCCGGCGCGACCAGGCCAGGGCGGCCGATGTCACGCCGCTCGCGCCGCCCGCGCCAACGGCGCAGGCCGAGCGCGCGCCGCAGGGCGCCGGGGAGGCCGCAGCGTGAGCCAGATGGACGAGCCGTTCGAGCGTGACGAGGTGCTCGACAAGCCCGGGATCATCGGGGCGCGCTGGTGGCACAAGGGCCTGGCCGACGCGCCGAAGGACGCGTCGCGGCGGAACGCGATCCTGGCCGCGCTCGGCGCGGTCGGGCTCGTCGGCGTGGCGGCCGCGATCGCCGTGGCCGCGGACGGGTGCTCGGACGATGAGACCGCGGTGCAGAGGAAGCGGGCGCTCGACATGCAGCGGACCTTCGGCTGGAGCTTCGGCGCCGCGCAGGAGAGCGTGACGTTCGACGGCGAGTCGAAGAAGCCGTTCGATCGGGCCGCGCTCGCGAGGATGTCCACCGACCTCAGGCCGGCGGACGAGGGCGCGCGCGCCTACTACGTGCCCGCGCTGTTCGAGTCGCCGTCGGCCGTGCCCACGCTCGTCGCCGAGGGGGATCCGGCGCCCATCACGCCGCTCGGCGACGTGCTCCGGCCGATCTTCACGCCGGCGATGGACCGCGCGTACCGGAGCGGCAAGGCGCTCGCGTCGCTCCTCCTCGCCGCCCGGACGGACAGCGGGCTGCCCCGCGACATCGCGGTCATCGTGGATCTCGATGGCCCCGAGTCGGTGGCCTTTGCCGCCGGCGCGGCGGAGGCGTTCGACCCGGTGTTCACGTTCGACAACTGGCCGCACCCGCGGGGCGTCGTCAAGGCGCACCTGACGCTCGCCGCGGCGGCGTACTACCAGCCGCTCTTCGCCCGCTCGGTTCCCGGCCCCCGCGCGACGATGTTCGTCCTCGATCGACAGCGGCTCTCGCCCTATTCGGACGACGCCACGCAGTTCGACAACCGGCATGTCGCGAGGCTGCCGTCCGCCGATGCGCTCTGGGACCGAGGGGTTCGCCATGTGCTCTATGTGGTGCCCACGGAGAGGGACACGACCGAGTCCGACGACCTGAACGACGACCTCGTTGCGTTCCGGTCGCGCCGGCTCGATGTCGGGTTGATGGCCGCGAACGTCTTTGCCGCCGACCCGGCGGAGCCGAAGCCCGCGAACGAGACCGAGGACTGGCCTCCTTACTACTATGGCGGCCGCGCCGCGTCGCACGGCTGGTTCTGGAACGACTATCCTTGGGGGTCGCCCCCTCGCCCGGCGCCGGTCGAGCCGAGCGCGCCGAGGCCGGGCAAATTGTACGTGCCGGCGCAGCGCGCGACGGCGTTCTCGAGCGGCACCGCGTCGAGCGGGGTGTCGCCGAGCCCGGACGGCTTCGGGACGGTGCCAGTCGTCGTGGCGCTCGGCACCGGCGTGATCCTCGGCGCGGCCCTCAGCCGGAGCGGCTCGTGGAACCGGGCTTCGGGCGGATACGGAGGCTGACCGTGGAGCACTCGATCTTCGCGATGGAGGTGTGCGCGCGCATGGACCCGGGGAGCACGCTGCAGCGCGCGCTGCACGATGCCGTCCAGGTCCAGTTCGAGAAGATGAGCCTGCAATACAAGTGGTACCAGTACCGCCGCGCGCAGCTGGCGCTGCTGTCCAATCTGAATGCCATCGAGAAGGGGTGCTGGGACTACTTCGATAACGACTCCCGGGCGCTCAACGATTACGGCATGTGGTCCCGCGGCATGATCACGGAGGAGGGCGCGCGCAAGGGGCCGTCGGGGACGCCGGACCCGTACCGCGGCCAGCCCCGCTACCTGACCTTCACGATGGCGTTCCTGCTGATCCAGGGCTCACCCACGGATCGGATGCTCCGCACGGTCTGCGACATCCCGAAGGACCGCCTGTGGCGCCGCGACGTGTTTGGCCACATCCTCCAGAACCTCGGCCACGTGAGCTTCGCCAGCGTGAAGTCGGATGTCATCTACCTGATCCCGCGGGACGAGGGCTGGGCGCTGACGGCCGACGATCTGACGGATCCCAAGTTCCACTACCTGCGGAAGCTCGTGTAAACCGAGGGAGACCGCATCGAGAAGGTCTGTCTACGAGGAGTCGAAGGGCGAGATGCCCGCCCGCCGGCGCGTGGGATTGGCCGGCAGAGGTGAGAGCAGCAGTCGGCCGCTGCCTTACCAGGCGTCGATCTCATTCGAGAGCGGCACGCGCGCCGGCGAGCTCCGCGTCGCGCTCGGGCGAGGGCGCCGCTCCCTCGTGGCGCGCGCGGGTGCGCTCCCGGCGCTCGACGACGTTCTCGACCTGCGCCCTCCTGCGTTCCACCTCGGCGCGCCCCTGCTCCAGCGAGGCGCGCGCCAAGAGGAGCAGGCCGCCGAGCACCAGGGCGATCGCCGAGAGGGCGGCGCCCGCCCAGCGGAGCCGCCGCCGGGCCGCGGCCCTCCGCGCCGCGAGTTCCTCCACCGCCCGGCGCACGTGGTGGGGTGGTATCTCGATCTCGGCGCCGACGCGCTCGAGATCCTCGATGCGGAGCCGATCCTTGTCCGCCTCGGCGAGGCGCGCGGCGAGCGCGATCACCTCGTCGACGTCCTCGTAATCGACCTTCCTCGCCTGCTCCGCTTCGAGCTCTGTCGCACGCTCGTTCATCGACGTTCCTCCTACCAGCTCGAGCTCGCGCCGCCGCCCCCGAATGATCCGCCACCGCCGCTGTAACCGCTGCTCGATGACGACGACGAGGAGGAGGACGAGGAGTACGAGGACGAGGAGTACGACGAGGTCGAGCTCGAGGCGGAAGACGAGCCCGGCGACGCGGCCCGGCCGCTGGCGGGCAGGAGCGTCATGGCCGGGAACAGGCCGAACAGGAAGCACATGAAGAGCGCCAGGTAGAGCGACACGTCCATGGAGCTGACGAGCCCGAACAGACCGGCGCCGAACGGGACGACGATGGCGATGGCGATCGCAGATAACCTCACGCGCCGCAGGAAGGGTTCCTCCGGCCCTCTCTTCAGAAACAGGCTCCGTCCGGCGACCAGGCCCATCAGCGTCGCGATGAGCATCACGCCGAGGAGCGGGCCTGCCTGCTTCGTCAGGTAGGTCGATGCGGCGGCCTGGGAGAGCGCCCCGTAAGCCGATACCGACGCGAACGCCGCGAGCCCCGGGACGACCTCGATGGGCACGCCGCCCGTGGTCCTGACGAGCAGGACGGCGATCTGCACGCCGGTCCTCTCGCGGTGCGCGAGGAGCTTGCGCGTGAGGTCGTCTCGCTCCTCCGGCGTGAGCACGCCCGCGTGGTCGTTCACCGGGGCCTGGATCGTCACGGCCGGCGCCGCGAGCGCATAGGATGCCGTGAAGAGGATCACAAGCACGCCGAGCGCTGTGGCGAGGAGGAGCCGCACACCGCGGCCACTCCCCACCACCGTTCCCAGCCCCGGCCGCCCTCCCGGTCGAATCGAGCTCATCCGGCCATGGAGTGCCCGGGTCGAGGGGAAAAGCAACGCCGAAGCCCGGATCGGACGCCACGGCATTGCGTCGTGACGCCGCCCATCTGCAAGGGGGAAACGATTCGGAGACACAGAAACAATCCTGAATGATTCCGGAATGTTGATGCTGTGTCCGGCAGCTGCGGCGGCAAGCGCGGGGAGGCCGGGGGAGCTGTACGCTCCATGGGCGCGCGCCCGTGCCGGTGGTGGCGGTCGCGAGCCGTTCCAGGTCGTGGCCCTGGCGACGCGGGCCGAGGTGATGCTCGCGCGCGGGAGGCCGTCCGAGGCGCTCGCCGAGGCGCGTGAAGCGATGGCGCTGCTCGCCTCGCTCGGCAAGGTCGAGGAAGGCGAGGAGCTCGCCCGCCTCGTGTACGCGCGGGCGCTCGAGGCGACAGGCGACCACCCGGCAGCGCGCGCCGCCGTTGCGGACGCGCGCGACCGCCTCCTCGCGACCGCGGCGCGGATCGACGATCTCCGCCGTCGCGACGGTTTCCTCCGGAACGTCTCCGAGAATGCGCAGACCTTGGAGCTCGCGCGGGCGTGGCTCGGGGCCTCTGCCATTGCCCCGACGTTCGCTGGAGACGGCCGGCTACCGGCCTAGAACCACGTCCCCCAGCGGCCGCTGGGGATGCGGCTGAGATCGGCGGCCGCCGACGGTCAGCGTCGGAACGGCAGGGCCAGCACCTTCCAGAACTGCTGCGAAGGCGGATAGTCCGCGGAGCGGTCGACGCCCAGGCGGCGCGGGCCCGCGTCCGGCCGGTACACGAACGTCCCGAAGACGAGATCCCACAGCGGAAGTACGGTCCCGAAGTTCCGGGCCTCGTCGACGTCGGCGCTGTGATGATAGCGGTGCAGCTCGGTGCCGATGAACACGTAATTCAGGAATCCGGCGCGGATGTCGACGTTGAAGTGCGAAATCATCGTCTGCAGATCGATGAGCAACATCACCGCGAAGACGGCCTGCGGCGACAGCCCCAAGATCAGCAGGGTCGACTGGATCAGCACCGCCGAGATGAGCGCGTTGAGGGGGTGAAACACGCCGTGCATCACCACGTAGACGCGATCCGGAAGGTGATGCGCCAGGTGGACCTTCCACAAGAAGCGCCCCAGGGCTCCGTTGCCTTCGTGGCTGAGCCGATGGAACCAGTACTGCAGCAGCTCGAAGACCACGAGGAAGACCCCCACGCTGAGGGGCACGGAGGCGCTGGCGAGCGGGCCCTGATGCCGCTCGCTGAGCCACAGGGCCAGGGTACCGAAGCCGGTCCGCACCACCGCGATGGTGACGCCGGAGGCCAGCAGGTACTTGAGGTCGCGCCAGAAGCTCTGGCGGGTCATGCCCCAGTCCGGCGACAGCGGCAGCAGGCGCTCGACGGTGATGAGAAAGACGATCAGGCCCAGGAGGTAGCCCCACAGGGTGCGGCTCAGGTCCCAGCCCTGCGTCACGGCGGCGTGGATGATGTACAAGGTCACCGCCAGCAGCAGCGGGTACAGCAGGCGGCTCGTCATCCAGATCAGCGTTCCTCGCATGCGATGGATGCTGAGGTCGGGCGCCTCTTCCACCCAGCGACACGGACCGCGGATTGAACGTTAATGAACAAGAGCTCGAAAAAGTCCGGAAACGAGGACAGGGACGGGGGCGGCGACAGGACGCGGGCTGCCGGCAAGATCGCGGACCGGCGCATGCAGGATCGGCGCGTTCAGAAGACCCGGAAGCTGCTCTCGGACGCGCTGGTCGCGCTGATCCTGGAGAAGGGCTATGACGAGGTCTCCATCCAGGACATCATCGATCGAGCCAACGTTGGGCGGTCCACGTTCTACTCGCACTACGAGAACAAGGAGCAGCTGCTGCTGTTCGGACACGAGCACCTGCGGCCGCTGTCCCTGCGAGATGCGGGACGTCCGCTCGACTTCCTGCCGTTTTACACCCACCTCGCCGAGATGCACGAGCTGGTGCGCAAGCTCCTGTCCGCGGAGAAGAGCGAGCGGGTGCTGACGCGCTCCCTGGAGGACATCCTTCAGGGCAGCATCGCCCGCCTGTACGCTCCGCGGATGGCGCCGGAGGAGGGGGCGCTGTTCATGCTCCGCTGCGAGGCGGCGGCGGCGGCGCTGGTGCGGTTGATGACGAGCTGGATCCACAAGGGAATGCCGTGCTCACCGGAGCGGATGGCGGAGGAGAGCACGGCGCTGCTGCAGCGGGTCCTCGCGGACGAGCCGGCCGCGGCGAGCGGACGGACGCGGAAGGAGTGAGGCGCAACCGCGCCAGCACGTCCGTGCGCGAGCATGCACCATCCGCCGGCCTTCTACACGGTGGACGGCGCCCGATGCTGCGCTCGGCTCAATCCTGCCAGTCGCCGAACATCTCGACGTAGCTCTTGCCGGTGACCCGAGCCCCTCGGTAGCTGCCGGTGAAGGCGGCCGTGGCTTCCAAACGACCGATGCCATGGATGACGAGCTCTTGCTCGACGGTGCCCGTGATGCGCACAGTGAGGCTCGTCCCCCGCGGTCCTCGGGAGGCTCGTGCTCGTGCCCGCGCTGCCGGGCTTTCTGGCGCAGCATCCGCGCATCGAGCTCGATCTGCGGCTGCCCGCGCAGAGAGCGGGGCGCTCCGGTTCGAGCCCACCGGCTCTCTCAGCGTCAACGACGGCGACGCGCTCAAGGCGCTGGCCGTGGCAGGCGCCGGGCTCGCCTGGGTCTTCGACTTCATGATCGCGCCCGAGCTCGCGTCGGGGGCGCTGGTCACCGCGCTCGATGAGTTCGCCGTGGACGAGCGTCCGATCCACGCGCTCTACCAACAGAGCCCGCGGCACGTCATCCCACGGGTGCGGGTCTTCCTGGACTTCGCCTCCACGCTGCTCGGATCACCACGTTCGTGAGTGGCCTGGCGAGCCCGACGCGAGCCTCGCCCGAGGCCAGCGCGAATGCATGCTCGTCTTGTCCATTCGCTAGCTGGAGACCGGCCGCCGGCGGTCACCCGTCGCGCAGGAGCTCATCAAGGCTCGCCATACAGCGTCGCCGCCCCTGCCATGTCGAGCCAGGTCAGCACGTAGTCTCCCCCGTTGGTGCCCTCGCACCGGCTCTCCGCGTTGTAGTGCATCACCGACCCCGGATCATACGGCGTGAGCGCCCGCCAACCGGGGCGTTCCGTGCAGGCGCCGTTGCCCTCCGGGCGGGCATGCTCGTGCCGGAAGCCGAGGACGTGCCCGAGCTCGTGCCGGAGGACCCCGGTCAGGGTCTTCGAGGTGGCCTGAGCGATGTTCTCCAGATCGATGAAAACCTGGTGATACCCCCGCGCGACCATGCTCGGAAGGAAAGCTCGCCCGTTGTACGTGGTGCCGCTGGCGGGGACTACCTCGAACAGCGCGGGATGCTCCTCGTCGTACTCGCAGGCCTCGTCGTGGTCGCGCTCGTAGACGAAGCGGACGGCGGCGGCGCTCGCCCAGGCGGACCCGGCCGACAGCGCCGCGGCGACCACCGCGTCATGATCGTCGCCGAAGCGCGGAGAGACGCAATACGTCAGGTTCATCTTCTGCTCGTCGCTCCAGCGGTCATCGCTCCCGTCGTCGCGCTTGTTGACGATGAGCGCCCCCGGCTGCTGGCGCTTGGCGGAGAGCTCCTTCAGGGTCACGTCGTCGTGAACGCCGATGTCGCCGTCGACGAGATAAGCGCCGTCGTTCGGATCACGCGGGAGGCTGGCCTTCCATTCATCGAAGCTCTGGTAAGTATCAGCGACGGGCTCGCCCGCATCGGACGACGGGTCGACGACGCAACCCGCCGCGAGGACGGAGGAGACGAACAAAAGGAGGAGAGAGCCGTGAACGGATGGAGGGATGAACATGGTGGGCTCCTTACTCGGGCCGATCCGAGCCAAAACCCCATGTCTGCGCAAGCGCCATGCCAGGGCTTCAAGGCCGCCGGGAGGACGGAAGTTCCCGCGCCAGGCTCGATCGCCCCGGTGAAGGAGCGAAGCGGCCGCCTCGTTGTGCGTTCCAGGGCCACAGACGATCCTCGTGCGGCATCGGTTCTCGTCCATCGAAGCGCGGCGCCAGGGATCGGCCAGCGTGTCGGCCGGGAAGTGGACGAGGCGGTAGACCAGGTGGGCGTCGAGGAAGCCACCGACGAGCACCCAAGCGAGCAGCCGGCCGGAGATGTCGACCTCGAGCCCCCTCGCGGACCGAGCGTCTCTTGAGGACCTGTACTCCCACGAAGATCCCGAACGCCTGCGCTAAAGTCGTTCCGCTCAGCGCCGCCCCGGCCGGTCTCAGGGCATGCTTTGCTGCCCCGCGCCGGCTGCCCCGGCCGGCCGCATCTGCGCGACCTGCTGACACGCGGCGGCGCAGCGGCGGCATTCGTCGGCGCAGGCCTTCATCTGCGCGTCACCCGTGAACCTGTCACAGCTCTGGGCGCAGAGCTCGCAGATGCTCGCGCACGCGGCCGTGACCTGGCTGTGTTGCGGCGAGCCGCGCATCAGGAACGTCGCGGTCGTCTCGCAGATCTTGGCGCAATCTTGCAGGAGCTGAATGTGGGAAGGCTCCGCGTGCGAGCCTCCCATATGGAGGCAGTGCTGGATCGTCTGGACGCAGATCGACTCGCAGCTCTGGGCGTGGCTGGCCGTGCTCACGAAAGCCGTGCTCAGAGTGAACCCCTTGTGGGCCATGTGTCCCTCCCTTGTTCCGATGATGCTTCTCGATGCCTCGTGAGCTCGTCTCGCGCGCGCACGGGACGAGCCCGATGGGCAGGGCGGGAGACTTGTCGAATTCACCAGGCTCGTCATGTCGGAGCGCTCCGCATTCGCGGCTCGGATGGAGGCTGAACCAGCGCCGACGCCGCGCGTGCGTCGCGCCATTCCGCTCGCCCATGCGTCGGGGCTGCTCGCAGGGCGATGCTTGGAACAGATCTGGGCGGATGGGATTCAAGAGGGGCGATGAAATCGATGTGACCCGTACGGTCACTTTCATCTATCCGAACGACCAGGCTGTCGCCATCCGCGGCCGGTGCGCCGGCGGCGAGCACGCGGCTCGCGCCCGCTAAAGGGCTCGCTCGCCGTGAGCCAGGGACCTCTTCCGTCCGCTGCTCACTTCTTCGGTGCGACGGCGATGGTGCCCTTGATCATCCCCATGCCGCACTCGAACTTCAGCTCACCTGCCTTCAGCTCGGGGAGGTCGATGGTCACCGGCTGTCCGGTCGGCAGCTCCTTGCGGATGCCGAGGCTCGGGAAGACGACCTCCCTGGTGCAGCCGCCGCTGTCGTGACGGACGAGCCTGAGCTGCAGCCGCTCCCCCGTCCGCGCCCGGGATGTGGATTACGGCGAGAGCGCTGGAGCTCGCTGCGCAACTGGCTGCGCGGCCGGCATGTCCGGGGCACCGAGGGAGGCTCGTGGCCCGACCTGGGTGACCAGCTGCCGCCGTCGACCCGCCGAGGGCCCCAGGCTCCAGTCCCGCCGGTGTGACGCAGTGGTCCTAGAACCACGTCTCCCAGCGGCCGCTGTCGATCTCGGCCGCGTGCACCGTCGCGGAAATGCGGTCGCGGTCGCCCGGGAACGGCTGTATCTGGTGCAGGCGGTAGCTGTCGATGACCAGCGCGCCGCCAGGGCTGTAGCCGGCGACGAGGCTCCGCGCGGAGAGCGCCTCGTCGCCCGGGTCGTCTCGCCCGTCGTAGAGGACATCCCACAGCTTGAGCCCCCCGTCCGCGTCGGGGAGCTCCAGCATCACGACGACGGTGATCGCGCGGAGCCGGCGGGCAAGGTGGTAGTCGGAGAGCCCCTCCGTATCGAAGTGGACGACGCCGCCCTCGCGCGCGACCTTCTCCCCCGCGGGGAAGATGTGGACGCCTGGCCCGCAGAAGCCGCGCCGGGGCTGCGCGAGCCCGCCGGTGAGCGCCGCGACGAGCTCGCGCATCCGGCGCTGGAGCCCGGGGAGGTGGCGCTCGACGCGGGCGTCGGAGGCCGCCGCGTCGGCGAAATAGACCCGGGAGCGCCCCTGCTCCAGGTGCGTATAGAAGGCGCGCCCGAGCGAGAACTGCTCGCCTCCGAAGTCGGAAGTCCACTCGGCGCGGGCCGCGCGGACGCCCGCGACGAGCGCGGCGCGCTCCGCCTCGGAGAACACGCGCGGGACCTCCAGCGCGAAGTGGCGATCGAGCGCGTCGACAGGCCGGGGCGTCTCGGGGGAGGGAGAGGCGGAGGACGAGGCGGGAGGGGGATCGAGCCGCAGTACGGAGGCGCGGCGCGCGGTCGGCATGGCCAAACCACCGTTAGCACCGCGCGAGGCGGCCAGCCAAGCAGCGGCGCGCCGGCCGCAGGCAGCGACGCGCCGGCGGCGTGGCGAGGCCCGGAACCCCAGCGGTTTTTCCCGCGCGAGCCGCCGGATCCGGGGTAGAGTGCCGCCGCGGAAGCACCTTTTTGCGAGCGAGGACAGCGATGGTGTCGGGCAGGCGAGGGGAGAAGCGGCAGGAGCAGCAGGCGTTTGCGCTCAAGGGCACGATGCCTGCCATCACGATGCTCTGTCTGAAGACGGCGGATGTCTCGGCCGTCGAGCGTCAGCTCGCCGACCACATCTCGCAGATGCCGCACTTCTTCCTGCACCTGCCGATCCTGCTCGATCTCGCGGAGCTCGGCGACGAGCCCGTCGACCTCGGCGCCCTCGCCGGGCTGCTGAGGAAGCACAACCTCGTGCCCATCGCCGTGCGCAACCCGACGGACGCCCAGCGCGAGCGGGCCGTCGCCGCCGGCCTCGGCGTGCTGCGGACGCCGCTCACGCGCTCGTCTCGCCAGGCCGCGCCGGCCGAGGGGAGCACCCCCACGCCGGGCCCCGTGGCGGTGGGGCCCGCGCCAGGCCGCGACGCGCCAGGGGCCGCCGCGGCGGAGCGCGGCGCGGCGGGGCCCGCCCGCCGCCCGAGGGACGCCGCCCCGGCGCCGGACACGGCCGGGGAGCCGCCGCCGGCGGGGCTCACCGTGCGGCAGCCGGTGCGCAGCGGACAGGTCATCTACGTGCCCCACGGCGACCTCGTGGTCCTCTCGCCGGTCAGCTCGGGCGCGGAGCTCATCGCGAACGACAACATCCATGTCTATGCGCCGCTCCGCGGCCGCGCCATGGCCGGCGCCCACAACAACGCGGACGCGAGCATCTTCTGCATGAGCCTGGAGGCGGAGTTCGTCTCCATCGCCGGCCGCTACCTGATGGCCGACGAGATCCCCGACGAGCACCGCGGCAAGCCCGCCCGCATCTCGGTACAGAACGACGGCCTCGTGGTCACACGCCTCTAGAGCGACGGTCACCCGCTTCGGATACGGGCCCATCTCGACGTTTTCGGTGCTCAGCGCACCGGAGTGCGCTTCCGCGCCGAAAACGCCGATCTGGACCCGTCTCCTGTGCGGGAGACCGCCGCTCTGCTCTGCATGGTGCAGAGGTGTGCGGAAACCGCCGCAGGGCGCGTCACCGCGGCCGGAGCTCGGTCAGGACGAGCAGGTACTCCGGCGGGTTGTTCGGCGTCAGCTTCGCGTACGGGTTCTCCATCGTCGGGAAGCCGGTGAACCGCTTCGTGCTGTATTCGCCCCACGACGGGTTGTTGAAGAGCGGGATCACCGGCGCGGCCTGCACGAAGATCATCTGCAGCCCGTCCAGGATGCGCTTCTGATCGGCAGGGGACGTCGCGGACTCGAACGCGTGGAACAGCACGTCGGCCTCCCTGGCGCCGAAACGGTGCCAGTTGCGCGGCGCCACCTCGCCGAGCGGCTTCACGAGATCTGCGCTCATCAGATCACGGTAGAAGTTGTACGGCGTGGGCTCGACGCTGGTCCAGCCCATCGACAGATCGAACAACCCCTTCTGAAGCGCCGAGTAAAACGCGCTGAAGTCGTAGGTCTTCATCGACGCGGCGATGCCCACGCTCTCCAGGTTCTGCGTGATGATCTGGACCGCGCGGACCCAGTCGGACCAGCCGCTGACGACGTTGATCTCGAAGCGCATCGGCTTGCCGAGCCTCGTCCGGATCCCGTCCGCGCCCCTCGGATAGCCCGCCTCGTCGAGGGTCTGGTTCGCCCGCTGCGGATCGAACTTCACCCAGTCGCCCGCCTCCACCGCCTTCTCGCTGCGAAACCGCTCGTAGGAGTCGTCCAGCCCCGTCGCGTCCGCGCCATGGGTGTAGTTGTCCGCGGCGAGCTTGACGATCTGGTCGCGGTCGATAGCCATGCTGATGGCCTTGCGCACGCGCACGTCGTCGAACGGCTTCTTCGTGGCGTTCGGGTACAGCGTGGCGGTGCCCCCGACGAGCGGAAACCAGTAATGATGATTGGCCGGATCCTTGGCGACGAAGACCCGCTCGATGTCCGGCACGAACGCGCCCGCCCAATCGACCTCGCCGTTGACGAGCGCCAGGGTGACCTGGTCGTTGCTCGGGTACGCCGGGAAGCGCAGCCCGTCGACCGCCGGCTTGCCCTCCTGCCAGTAACGCGGGTTCTTGCCGAGCTCGTACACCTGGTTCTGGAAGACCTTCACCTCGGTGAAGGGCCCTGTCGCCACGGGGTTCTCGTTCGCGAACGTGACCGGATCGACGACGTCCTTCCACACGTGCTCCGGCACGATCGGCTGGTGGCCGATGTAGCTGAGCCCGGGGACATACGGCCGCCGCAGCGTGAACTCGACGGTCGTGTCGTCGATCGCCGTCACGGCGCCGAGGAACCTCCACACCCCGGCGAGATCGAGCGCCGCGTGCTTCTTGATGAGCGCGAACGTGAACGCGACGTCCCTCGCCGTGAACGCCTGGCCATCCGACCACTTGACGCCGGAGCGGGTCGTGAAGGTGAGCTTCTTGTTCGCGTCGCTCCACGCGTAGCTCGTCGCGAGCCACGGCGTGTAGTCGCTCCGCATCGTGTTGTAGACGAGCATCGGCTCGTAGATGCCGGCGACCGTCGGGAAGCGCGAGCTCCCCTCGGGGAGCAGGGGGTTGAAGTTGCGCACCCAGGTGGCCTGCTGCTCCCTCGCGATCGTGACCATCGCGGCCCGCTTCGACGGGGGCTGCTGCGCGGAGGCGGCCGCCGCCTGCGCCGATCCCCCCGGCGTCGCCGCCCGCTCCGGAGCCGCGGATGTGTTCTCGGAGCCATTCTTCGAACGACAGCCCGCCGCGGCGCAGGTGGACAGCAGCAGCGCCGACAGGACGAACGCGCGGCGCGGCATGGTTCGACTCATCCCAGACATCCACCTCTCCACGCGGGCGATCTCGACCCCCCCGCGACGCTCCGTTCCCGTGACCACTCGAGCGACGACGCCCGGCCCTCGCCGAGGCACCCATGCACGACGCTCACCCCCGTGAAGCATCGGGCCAGGTGTCGCCGTGCTCGCACTCTATCGGCGCATGTGAGCGCATGTCAACTCGACCGGCTCGCGCCCGATTTCTGGATCTCCTCGCGCCCTCCCGCGAAACTGGCGGCGGCTCGGGGCCCCGACCGGGCGCACAGGAGACTCCGCCGCGCGGAGCCCCTTCCAAGGAGCCGACCGTGACCACCCCCGTCTCACGAACCTTCGTCGACCTGAGCCACGACGTCGAGCACGGCATGACGACGTACAAGGGTATTCCGGCGCCCGTCGTCTGCGATTTCCTCTCGCGCGAGCAGTCCCGCGGCGTTTACGCGGAAGGCGTCGAATTCCACATCGGCCGAATCGACATGGTCGCCAACACGGGCACCTACGTGGACAGCCCGTTTCATCGCTATGCGAACGGCAAGGATCTCGCCAGTTTGCCGCTCGAATCGCTGGCCGATCTGGAGAGCGTGGTGGTCGAGGCGCGGGGCCGGTCCGGGCGTTCGCCATCGTGTGAGCCGCGCAGGCCGCTCGGTGGAAGCGCGGTGAGTCGCGGGCTTGGCGTACCTGGCGCGGCGGCGCGGTGTCCGCAGCCGGCTCAGCCTCCGTCGAGCGGGAAGAGCTGCAGGTTCACGGCGACGACGCGCTCGGGCGGCCGCGACTCCGCGATCACGGCGCGCATGTTCTGGAAATAGCTCACGTGGAGCTCGGAGAGCTTCTCGAGATCGGCCGCGGAGACCGTGAAGACGTTGAACGAGAAGCGCCCCTCGGCCTTGCGCGTGAGCCGCGCCAGCCCGACGCCGGCCCAGAAGCACTTGAGCCGGTGCTCCGCGTCCGGATCCGGGCGCGTGTCCACCGTCCGGATCGGCGCGACGATCCACCGCCCGCGGCTCCTCCGGATCTGGCCGGCCTCCGCGAGCCGATCCAGGCAGCGCGCCTCGTCCTCGACGGGGAACCCGAGCCGCCGCGCGATCCACCCCGGCTCGTGGCGCGGCAGCGCCCGGTAGGCCGGCAGCTCCAGCGCGAGCAGGACGGCGGGGAGCAGCGGCTCCTCGTAGACGGCGCGGCGCTGGGCCTCGAGCGTTCGCCACGCCGCGCTCGCCGCCGGGAGCGCCGCCGGGTCGGCGAAGAGAGCGACGAAATCGAGCAGGCGCAGCGAGCAGGCCTCGACCATCCGCAGGAAGTCGGGCAGCCGCGGCTCGGCCTCGCCCGAGAGCCAGCGCGCGACCGCGTAGCGGCTCCTGCCCGCGCGCCGCGCCACGTCGACGATGGGCGACATGGAGCGCATCTCCGAGAGGAGCGCCGCGACGCCCTCGGCCGACGCGGGATCGGTGCGCGCGAGCCACGCGGGCAGCGAGGGGAAAAAGCGCCTCACCGCCGCCGCGACGTCGACCCCCGCGCGCCGCGCGGCGACGAGGAAGGTGGCCGCGGTCGGCCAGCGCCTTCCGGACTCCCACGTGTAGACGACGTTGGTGCGGAAGCCGAGCCGGCGGCTGAAGGCCAGCTGCGAGCGCCGGCCGCGCAGCGCGCGGATCAGCTCTTTTGCAATGGATTCATGGTCCACGTACCGCAGATTCGCACATGTAGAGGCCAGTTTGCCCTATGAAATGTGCGAAGCTGACCTGGCGTCGCGCCGACCGCGAACGCAAGGTACGCCGCAGGAGGTCGTGAACATGCGCGAGCGGCGTTGGCTTACTTGGGTGATCGTGGCGGCGACGAGCGTCGGGCCCTTCGGGTGCGTCGATGGCGTGAGCGGCGGGCCGCAGGGCGGCCAGATCGGCGGAGTCCACGTCGCGGAGGGCGGGTGCGACGAGGAGAAGGAGGACATCGGCGCAGACGACGTCTCGCCGCTGGGCTTCTCGGCGCGAGCGGCGCTCACGGCGATCTCCGGAGAGCGCTCCGTCCCGCTCACGTGGGCGAAGGGCGGCAGCACGACGGCGACCGTCTCCGTGGGCGAGCTCGTCGCCGCGCGCTTCGTGCGATCGACGGTGGCAGAGGGCGACTCGAGCGGCGCCGAGCCGGCGCTCGCCGTGGATTGCTCGGATCACCTGCAGATCGACGTCCCGCTGGCGTTCTCGACCGAGGACGGCGCGTTCGACGAGTCGTTCGCGGTCACGCTCAGGGCGCCGCGGGTCGACGCTGCCAGCTTCTTTTACAAGATCGATGTCCCCGCGCTCCAGGGCTCGTACGAGATCACCGAGGTCGATCCCGCGGAGTTCAAGGCGGTCACCGTGCACCTGAGCGGCGCCCTGAGCAGCGGCGCGGTCTCCGGCACGATCAGCGGGGTCGCCGAGAGCCACCCGACCGGGAGCGGGCCGGACGGGTCGGTCTCCGCGCAGCTGTTCGGCGTGGCGCAGTTCTGAGCGCGGCGCCGCGGCTGCACGACAGGCCTCTTCAGCGGAGCCTCGCTGTCCAGGGCGACGCCCGCCGGGCGCGGCCCCGGCGCGTTACTCGAGGATGAACCCGGGCCGGGTCTCGGCCCTCAGCTCGTTGCCGTCCTCGAGATCTTGCCGCAGGACGCGAGCGCGACAAGCCCGGCCACGGTGAGAAGTCTGGGAAACGCCAGGCGCATGGACAGGGGGGGTCTCCTCATGGACGTGCGCTGTGGTACACCCGACCGGCGCAGGCGTCTCCGCCAAAGCGCCCGAGCGGCCGGGAAGCGCGTGCCCCGGTGGCCACGCGTGTCCTGCTCATCGCCGGCGATCCTGGGGCGTCCGAGGAGAGAGGGCCGCCCTGACGCGTCAGCGGCGCAGCTGCGCGCGGACTTCCATCAGGATGATACCCAGCATGTTCCGCCCGCTTCCGTCGCCGCCGTCGGCCCAGTAGGCGTCGTTCGCTGTGTGCTCGACCAGCTCCGCGTCCCCGGTGTCGAGCAGGGCGCGCCGGAGATCCTCGTGCTGGGTGAACTTCGCCAGCACCACCTCGCGCATGACATCGTCTTTGACCTGCTCCCAGTCGGGGCGCAGCGGGCGGCTCCGCTGCCGGCCCATGCGGGCCGCGTCGCCGGGGCCGGGGGCGTTGCGGATCACCTCCTCGTGCTCGGTGCCGGGGAACTTCTGGGCCTGGAAGTAGTGCTCGCTCGTGGGCCACACCTTGCCTTTGAGCGTGACCGGGTGGCGCGAGAAGTTGGAGAAGAACCCGTGAGCGTCGCCGGAGCGATAGAAGCGGATGACGGTCATGAGCCCAGTCTACCCCACGGACCCCGCGGCGCCGGGGTGGAACCTCGCCGCGAGCCCGCCGCCGTCGCCCTCACGGTCCACCGCGCCGCTACTGGATCGAGCCGATCCGGTCGAGGAAGTCGTTGTAGGCGTCGACCCGATCCGCGGGGACCACGTCGACGCCGAGGTTGACCCGGTGCTCGGCGGGCATCTGGTTCTCGTCGATCATCAGCGGACTGAGGATCTGCTTCGTCGCTTCGAGGCCGAGGTGCTGGATCCCATAGAGAATGTAGGGCACGAGGTACCCCTCGTAGTACTGCCGCTGGACGACCGTCGCCTTGATGCGCTCTGTCTGCATGTATTCGACGGTCTTCGGATCGAAGTCGAACGCGACGATGGGGATCTCCGGCCTGCCGGCGGCCTCTGCGGCCAGCACGCAGCGATACGAGATGTTGAACACGCCGAGCATGCCCACGACGGGCGGGTCCGCGTTCAGGATCAGGGTCTTCATCTGTTCGACGTCAAAGCCTTCCTGGCCGTTGATGAAGACGGCCTGGACCACCTGCGTCGTGAGGCCGGCCGCCCCGAGCGCCTCCAGGGCGCCGAAGGTTCGCTGGGACCCGTCGTACCACTGCGTCGACGCGTCGCCGTGGACCACCACCGTGCCTGGCCCCTTCGGTAGCATCGTTATCAGGGTCTCCGCCGTCAACTTGCCGGCGGACTTCTGTATGGCCCCGACATAGAGCGTGCGCCCCGAGTCCTTCAGGTCGGTGTCGAACGTCACCACGTTGAGCTGCGCCGCCACGGCTAACTTGATGGAGGCCTCGTTGAAAGAATCGTAGGGCGACACGCCGATGCCCTGGGCGCCATCCTCTATCGCGTTCGCGATCTGTTGATTCTGGAGGTTCTGCGACTCCGTGCCGTCGGCCGCGTTCATCTGCGTGCTGGGGCCGAGCACGTTCCCCACGGCCTCGAGCTCCCCCATGGCTCGGTTCGCGCCGGTGGCGATCGGCTCGAAGAAGGTGGAGAGGTGCTTCAGCAGGACCACCATCTGAATCGGCTTGAGCCCGTTCTGGTTGATCGCGTCGATGAGGTGGTCGATCGTCTCCTCGATCTCCTGTGGCACGAACTCGGTAGGCGGGATCCGTTCTCGCCTGATCTTTATGACCTCCTCGGTCGGCTTGTCCGACGGGGAGGCGTCCTCTGCCGCGCACGCCGCTGTCATCAGCATGAGCCCGAGGGCCGTCATCCAGCATCGTCCTGTCATCTTCATGACATTCCCTCCTCGGCGGCCGGCGAGCACGATGCCCAGATGGGGGACGCGAGTCCCACAAGCATCCTGGTCTCCATACAGCGCGGCCGACATCTGCGATGAACGAGCACCATGTCGGTTCGACGGGCGCATTGCAACGTCGTGGGCGTCCTGAAACCCATGTTTGCAATTTTGAGATACGACGTCGACGAAGTGACTGTCAATAGGCACGGAAAATCGCCGATGAGGAATGGCGTGAAGGCGAGGTGGGAGCTCTCGGCCGAAGGCACCACGCGCAGGGGCGCCATGGAAGCGCGACTCCACGCCTCGCGCCGACGGCGCGTCACGGGTGAGGCTCCGCCGGCGGGCGGAGCGCCGGTGCAAGGGCTTACGTGAGCTCGCTGAGCGCGCCCGTGGTGAGCGCCGGGTCGGGCTGGGAGCCGAACGACTCGATCTCGACGCCGAACGCCTGGGCGATCGACACGAGGATCCGGCTGTTCGTGACGGGCGTGAAGGTGGTGTCCGTCTCGGCGCACCACGGCGCGTCGGCAGGGCAATCCGCCTTGAGCTTGATGCGCCGGCCCATCCTGAACTTCCCGTTCGCCCCGCCCGCCAGCAGCGTCGGCACGTTGCGCGTGCTGTGCAGGGCGGGGTTCCCCATGTCGCTCGACGCGTAGATCAGCGTGCTGTCGAGGGCGCCGAGCTCGTCGAGCCGCTGCATGAGGCGCGCGATCTTCGAGTAGCTGTACCGGTTGAACCTCGCGAGCGGCACCCAGGTCGCCGGATCGCCGTCGCCGGGGCGGCCGTTGTTGCCGACCGGCGAAGCGTTGTAGGTGTGCGCGACCGAGCCGTGGTTGTCCGTCGGCAACCCGAGCGGGTTGTTCGCGTAGGACAGGTCGTTCATGAACAGCGTGGCGAAGCGCGTGACGCCGCAGGCGAGCGCCTGCGCCAGGAGGTCGACGTGCGCGTCGGTGATGGCGTCGAAGTAAGGCTCGCCGCCGTTGTACTGCTTCACCGACGGGAACCTCGACGCGTCGGGCAGCGGCGGCACGACGCACGACGGCCCGCCGGCCGAAGGCGCGGCGTACTGCTTCTCCAGCTCGCGGAGCGACGTCAGGTGCTGGTCGAGCTTCTGCTGCTCGGCGGGCGCGAGGCGCGTGCGCAGGCGGTTGATGTCGCCGTGCACGAAGTCGATCACGCTCTGGCCGAGCTCGCGCTGCCGGGCCGCGCGGGCCTGGGCCTCGGGGTCGTCGCCCACGACGAGGCCCGCGAACAGCAGGTTGAACGCCTCCACCGGGTGGATGATCTTGGGCAGCGGCGCGCCGCCCGCGCCGAAGGACAGCGTCTGCCCGGACTCGGTCCCGTCCATGCCCACCCCGAGCGCGACGCTCGTGATGCGCGTGTCCGCGCCGAGGCCCCTCTCCACGGCGAGGTACTGGTCGAGCGAGAGGTTGAGCGGCATCTTCCCGTCGATGCGGCTGCCGGTCAGCATCGTGCCGGCCGAGTCGTGCCCGTTGGCGTTCGACAGGTGGTCGATGCCCTCGACGAGGAGGATCCTGTCCTTGAAGCTCCGGCCGTAGGTCGCCGCGTCATCGAACGGCTGGAGAGAGCAGTTCTCGTACGCGATGTCGAAGCTCGTCTCCGTGTCCCCCGCGCGCATGGCCCAGTACTCGGCGGCGATGCCGTGAGGGTGATAGACGGCGACGAGCTTGAGCGGCAGCTCCTCGCCGCCCGCGCGTGCGACGGAGTCCGCGAGCATGTTGACGAAAGGAAGCGTCGCGAGGCTCGCGCCCACGGCGCGAAGGAAGGTACGGCGGGTCGACCGGCGCATCACTGGGGCCTCCGATGGCTGAAGAGACTGCTCTTGACGTAGGTGATCAGCGTTTCGACGAGCTTGCCCTGCTCTGCCTCTGGGACGGCCTGCCATGCCTTCAAGAACGCCTCCTCGCTCTCCGCTGCGGCCTTGCCGCTGCGGCCCACCGAGGCGCGTAGCACGTTGCGGGCGAAGCACGAGCGCACCGTCGGGCTCGTGGACAGGGCCTGCGCGAGGGCGTTGCTGTCGGCGTACGCCCCGTCGAAGTCGGCGCCGATCGCGACGGTGACCGCGCTGTCGACCTTCTGTTCGTTGTCGAACTCACGGACCATGCCCATGCCGTCGAACCGCTCGAACGAGAACCCGATCGGATCGATGCTGTTGTGGCACCCCTTGCACGCCGCGTCGGTGGAGTGGATCTCGAAGCGCTGCCGCGTCGTCTTGCTCAGATCGGGCACCGGCGGGACGACGTTGATGTTCAGCTCGGTGGGCGACGGGATGCTGACGCAGGCGACGCGGCGCAGGACGGTCACCCCGCGCAGCACGGGCGCGGTCTCCGTGGCGTGCGCATACACGGAGAGGAACGCGCCCTGGTTGAGGATCCCCCGCCGGTCGGAGAGCGACACGCGCCCTGTGCCGGTGACGCCGTACACCTTCGAGAGCGGCTCATCGACGATGCTCCAGTCGGCGCCCAGGAGCTCGCCGACCGTCCCGGTGGAGCTCATCAGGACCTCCGTCACGAAGTCCTGCGTCTCGCGCTCCATCGACGCCCTGGCACCGGCGAAGTCGCCATAGACGTTGGAGTCCTTCGCCGTCATCGCGATCCTGTCGACGCCGAGCCACTCGCGGACGACCCGCACGATGCGCTCGCGCGCCGCCGACGTCTGGAGCAGCCGGCGCACCTCGGCCTCCCGGCCCTCGGGGGTCGACAGCGCGCCCGCGGCGGCTGCCTCCATCAGCGCATCATCGGGCGGGCCAGCGGTGATGAGGTAGGAGAGGGAGCTCGCCAGCTCATGCGGAGTCAGCGCCAGCGCGTCTCCGCCGGATCCATCGCCGATCTCCGTCAGGTAGAGAAAGCCCGGCGACTGCAGGACCGCGCGCGCGACGAGCTCGATGCCGTCCGCGTAGGTCGCGCCCTTCGCGCCGACCCGATAGACCGCGAGCAGCGCGTCGGCCTCCGCCGCGTCGAGCGGGCGGCGGTAGGCGCGCCCGCCGAACGACGTGATGAACGTCCTGGCGCAGCTCTCCGCCAGCGTCGCCGGATCGGCGCAGGGGGCGAGCTCCGAGACCTTGCCCTTCACCTCGGCCGCGAGCGCCTCCGCCGCGGCGGCGAGCTGCTTCGCCAGCACCGGATCGACGCGCTGCGCGTCGTTGACCGTGAAGCCGTCTTGCCGCGAATCCGGCGCGAACCCCTCGCTCGGGTTCTTGGTGGTCCCCGTCAGCGCGCGCACCGAGGCGGCATACTCGGCGTTGGTGAGCCGGCGGATGCGCGCTGGGAGGAGGCTCGCGCTCTCCGTCCCATCGGGCAGCGTGACGCCGCCTCCGCCCGACCCGGAGGCGCCGGGATCCCCCACGTCTCCCGTGCATCCGGCGATCGCTGCCAGCGTGGTCGCCAGCATGATCCCGTAAGAATGATAACCAAGTAATCGATCCATGGTTCATTTTATGCGCTCAGGCGCTCCTGGCTGCAACCGCCTGTCAGCTGACGCGACGCCGAGGTGGTCTCTCTCACGACCGTCGATCTGCTCCTCCTCGACGACTTCGTGCTCGATCCCGACGACTTCGTGCTCGAGGCGATGAACAAGGAAGAGCGCCGCGACGTGCACCAGCGCCTCGAATCGCCCCGCGCCCGGCGCGCACCTGCCGCCGGCAGGGTACACCTACATGTAGGTAATTTGGATCCAGATCGCCGCCGGGTTACGCTGCAAGTTTCGTCGCGAAAAAGTTGTTCGTTCGGTTCGCGATGACGTACCCAGTCGAGCGCGTCCCCGGCCTCAATGGAATCGGGTGGGCGCCGAGCTCCCATCACGTCGACGCCGCCCCCTCAACGCCGGGAGGCGGGCATCCGCGCGGGCTCGGCCGTAGGACAGGCCACGTCTCTCGAACCATCTCAAGGAGGTTTCTGGTGTCAAAGGTAGTCGTCGTCACCTCGGGCAAAGGCGGAGTCGGCAAGACCACCACGACCGCAAACCTCGCGTCCGGCATCGCGGCCGTCGGTTGCAAGACGATCGCCATCGACTTCGACGTGGGGCTCCGCAACCTCGATCTCGTGATGGGGTGCGAGCGGCGCGTGGTCTACGATTTCGTCAACGTGATCCGCGGAGAGGCGACGCTCCGTCAGGCGGTGATCCGCGACAAGAGGCTCGATTCGCTCTACGTGCTCCCCGCGTCGCAGACGCGGGACAAGGACGCCCTCACGCTCGACGGGGTCGGGCGCATCCTTGACGAGCTGCGGGGCGCGGGCTTCGAGTACATCTTCTGCGACTCGCCGGCGGGCATCGAGTGGGGCGCGCAGATGGCGATGTATTTCGCCGACGAGGCGATCGTCGTGACGAACCCCGAGGTCTCCTCGGTGCGGGACTCGGATCGCGTGCTCGGCCTCCTGGACGCGAAGACCCGCAGGGCGGAGCTCGGCGAGCCGCCCGTGAAGACGCACCTCCTGCTCACGCGGTATGCGCCGGCGCGCGTCGCCAAGGGCGAGATGCTGGCGCACCAGGACGTGCTGGAGCTCCTCGGCATCCCGCTGCTCGGCGTGATCCCGGAGTCGCCGGCGGTGCTCCAGGCGTCGAACGCCGGGACGCCCGTGGTGCTCGATCCGACGAGCGACGCGGCGCAGGCCTACCTCGACGTGGTCCAGCGCTTCCTTGGCGCGGAGCGCCCCCACCGCTTCCTGGAGCCGGCCAAGAAGGGGTTCTTCAGCCGGATTTTTGGCGGCCAGGCGGCGACCGTCTGAGGGAGTTCTGCCATGTCGATCATGGATTATTTCCGTAAGTCGCAGCCGAAGTCGGCGTCCGTGGCGAAGGAGCGTCTGCAGATCATCGTGGCGCGCGAGCGCGTGCGCCCGACGGGCGAGCCGGACTACCTGCCGCGGCTCAAGCAGGAGCTGCTCCAGGTGATCTCGAAGTACGAGCGGATCGACCTGGATCAGGTGAGCGTGAACGTGGAGCGGAGCGGCGATTGCGACGTGCTCGAGCTGAACGTCGTGCTCTCCGAGTCGGAGCGGGCGGCCGTGCGCGCCGCCGCCGCGTCCCGGACGGGCGCCGCCGCCGCGCGTAACTGCTGACGCGCGGCTCAGCCGCGTCCTCGCCCCCGCGGCGCGCCCTCCGCCATCGCGATCTCCCGCGCCCGCTCCGACGCCGCCCGGAGGAGCGGTCCGAAGAGATCCGCCGGAGAGCGCTCCTCGGTCCAGCTCGGCGGCGCGCCGAGCTGGGAGAGGAGCGCCGCGTGCGCCGCGGGCGGCTGGAGCGTCACGTCGAGCGCCGGCGGCGCCTCGCGCCAGGCGTCGTAGTCCTTCGCCGCCATCTTGCCGGGCGTCACCGTCGCGATCGCCGGCGCGTCTCCGGCGCAGGGGGCGCCTTTGCCGGCGCCCGCCCGCTTGGCCCGCGCGCACGGGGGGGCGCCCCGCGCGGCGCGGATGGCCTCGATCACCTGCGCGCGCGTGCGTCCGCGCAGCTCGAACAGCAGGAAGGGGTCCTTGTCGAACGCCTCCCCGAGCACGTAGTGCGTCGCCGCGACGTGCTTGCAGGGGTTCGCCATGTCGGGGCACGAGCAGGCGGTGGTGAGGTCCTCCGGCCGCTCCGGGAACAGGCTCGTCCCGGCGCTCCGGAACGCGGTCTCGATGTCCTCCGGCATCTGGCCCGCGAGGAGCTGCGCCGCGAAGCTCGCCCGCTTCGCCATGGCGGCGATCGCCTTCGCCCAGGTGGCATCGTCGAGCCGCGCGATCGTGAGGATCACCTTGTACGGCCTCGGCTGTGAGCCGGTCACGCGCGCGGTCACGAGGCCGGGCTTCACCGTGAGATCGTGCGTCCTCCCCGTGCGCGCGTACGTGCGCCCGCGCGCGAGGCGGCCCGCGTCGTCGGGGGCCATCCGCTCCAGCGCCTCCACCCAGCGCTTGCCCCACCAGGTCGCGCCGGCCCGCTTCATCCGGATGCCTCGCGCCGGCGGCGGCGGCTTCGGCCCGGTTTCCTGGCGGAACGGCGCCCATCGCGGCGGCGGGCTCATGTGGGCGCTCCTCCGCGCGCTCGGTCCACCTGGCGCCTCGCGCCCGTCCGCCGGCTCTCCACGCGGGGCACCTGCCGCGCGCGCGGCGCGTCGCAGCGCACGCCTGCCGGCACGCCGCGCCCGTCCCGCGCGGCGCCGCGCTCCTCCCCAGGTCCCGGCTCCGGCTCCTCGCGATCGTCCAGCTCGCCCGCGCCGGTCACGGCGTCCCTCGACAGCGCGAACAGCTCGCGCAGCGCCGCGTCGTCGAGCTCGGTGATCCACGCCTCGCCCTGGCCCACCACCTGCGCCGCCAGATCGCGCTTCTGCTCCAGCATCCGGTCGACCTTCTCCTCCACGGTGCCCGCGCAGACGAGCTTGTGGACCTGCACCGCGCGCCGCTGCCCGATCCGGTGCGCGCGGTCCGTCGCCTGGTCCTCGACCGCGGGGTTCCACCAGCGATCGAAGTGGAACACGTGGCTCGCCGCCGTCAGGTTGAGCCCCGCGCCGCCGGCCTTCAGCGAGAGGACGAACACGCGCGGCCCCCGCGGATCGTCCTGGAACCGCCGCACCATCTCGTCGCGCGCGAGCCTCGGCGTGCCGCCGTGCAGGAAGAGGACCTCCGCGTCGAGCGAGGGCGCGAGGTGCCGGACCAGCCGGTCGCCCATCTCGCGGAACTGCGTGAACACGAGCGCTCGATCGCCCGACGCGAGCGCCTCCTCGAGCATCTCGGTGAGCCGCGCGAGCTTGCCGGACCGGCCCGCGAGCGGCCCCGCTTCCCCGAGGCACTGCGCCGGGTGGTTGCAGATCTGCTTGAGCACCGTCAGCAGCGAGAGCACGAGCCCGCGCCGCTCGATGCCCTCGGCCTCCTCGATGCGGCGCATCGCCTCGTCGAGCGCCGCCTGGTAGAGCGTCACCTGCTCGCGCGTGAGCGTGCAGAAGACCCTGGCCTCGTCCTTCGGCGGAAGGTCCTGAAGCACGGCGGGATCGTTCTTGATGCGTCGCAGCAGGAACGGTCCGGCGACGCGCCGGAGCCGCTCCGCGGCCTTCCGGTCGCCGTAGCGCTCGATGGGCACCGCGTAGGCGCGGCGGAACGCCTCGAGCGGGCCGAGCAGCCCGGGGTTCGCGAACTCGAGGATCGACCAGAGCTCGGCGAGGCGGTTCTCGACGGGCGTTCCGGTCAGCGCGACGCGGTGCGAGGCGCGGAGCGCGCGCGCGGCGCGGGCGGTGCGCGACGAGGCGTTCTTGATGTTCTGCGCCTCGTCCAGCACGACCGCCGCCCAGTCCACGCCGGCGAGCGCCGCGGCGTCGCGGCGGAGCAGGCCGTACGTGGTCAGGACGAGCCCGCCTCCCGCGCGGCGCGCGCCGCCGTCGCCTCCCTCGGCGGGCCGCTCGCTCGCGCCGGACGCCCGCGACGCGAGCTCCTCGGCCGAGCGGGCGCGCCCCTCGCCGTAGTGCCGCACGAGGGGCAGGGCAGGGGCGAAGCGCGCCGCTTCCCGCTCCCAGTTGCCGACGACCGACGTCGGGGCGACGAGCAGCGTCGGGCGCGCGTCCCCGGGCGCCGCCGCCCGCCGGCTGACGAGGAACGCCAGCAGCTGGACGGTCTTGCCGAGGCCCATGTCGTCGGCCAGGCAGGCGCCCAGGCCGAGGCTCGCCATCGTCTGCAGCCAGGCGACGCCGCGCGCCTGGTACGGGCGAAGCGTCCCCACGAACCCCGCGGGCGGCGCGGCGGCGCGCTCGGCGCCCGACCGGAGCCGCTCCATCGCGCGCGCGAACGCGCCCTCGGCGACCACGGGGACGGCCAGGCCGTCGACGCGGGTCTCGCCCGCGAGCGCGCCCTCCAGCGCCTCGCGCGCCGAGATGCGGCCGCCGCCGGCCTCGAGGCGCCGCGCTATCTCGGCGAGCTCCTCGGGGACCACGACCACCCAGGCCCCGCGGTGCCGGACGAGGGGCGATTTCTGCCGCGCGAGGGCGGCGAGCTCGCGCGCGGAGAGCGCCTCGTCGCCGAGCGCCGCCTCCCACGCGAAATCGAGCGCCTCGTCGAGGCCGAGCCCGGCGCTGCCCGCGACGACGCCGGCGGTGCGGCGCCCCGCGCCGACGCGCATGCGGAGGCGCAGGCGGCGCTGCCCCGAGGCCAGGAGCTCGCCCGGCACGACCACGCCGAACCCGGCCTCGCCCAGCGCCGGCGCGGCCTGCGCGAGGAAGTCCCACGCCTCCGCGGGATCGAGGTCCACGTGCTCCGGCCGCGCCTCGCCGAGGGCCCGGGCGATCGGCGCGAAGCGCCGCGCGGCGGCGCCGAGCGCGCCGAGGAGGACCTCCTCGGCGCCGGAGAACGCGCGCCCGAGCGCCTTCAGCGTGCGTCCCTGGCTCTTCCACACGTCGGCGGCGGGCACGAGCAGGCTGGGATCGTCGGTCGCCTGCAGCAGGAAGCGGAGCACGAAGCCGCGGTCGCCCTGGGGCAGCTCCAGCCGGAAGCAGGCGCGCAGGGCGTCGCACGCGCCGAGCGCGGGCCGGACCCACGCGTCGAGATCGGCCACGAGCGCGCGCTCGGCGAGCCCTTCCGCGGCAAAGGCGCGCCGCGGGCCCGTCAGGGCGAGCACCAGCCGGCGCTCCCACGGGGCGTGCGCCGGACGCGGCGCGCGCGCCGGCCGGTCCGTGTCGCCGCCGCGCGCGAGCGCGTCGGCCGCGGCGTCCAGGAAGGCGCGCAGCAGGGCCTCCGCGGACCAGACCTCCACGGCGGCGGGCGCCCGGGAGCGCCCGCGGCCCTCGTGAGCGGGGACGGCCTGCGCGCCCGCCGGCACCGCGTGTGCGGCCGGCGGCATGGCCCTGGCGAGCGCCGCGACGCGCGCGGCGTCCTCCGGGGCGGCAAGCGACACCGCCCAGCGGGCCTCCGTGCGCCCCCCTGCGGCGCCGGCCGGCACCACGCGGGGCACGACCCGCTCGCGCACCACGAGATCGAGCGCGAGCTTGCTCGCCAGGCTCCACGCGGCGATGGACGGCGGAGCTCGCCCGAGGTCGTCCTGGGCCATGCTGGCGAGCGCCGACAGGCCGTCGAGGAGCGCCGCCGCCTCTCCGATCTTCCTCACGGCCCGGCCCGCCTCGGAGACAACGACCGCCTCCGCCGGGGTCGTCGCGCCGAGCGACCGGGCCGCGAGCCGCGGAGGGGCCGTGTCATCCCAGAGGAAGAAGCGGAGATCGCCGGGCAGAAAGACGAGCGGCATCGACGCGCAGATCCATTGCACAGCCGGCGACGGCGAAAAGGGGGCTTCACGCGTCGTGAGCCAAAAAAGCGATGGGCCGGCCGGGAGCGCTCCCGCTGAATCACGGGCTCAGCCCATTGCGTGTCATGGCTGCGAATTGCCAGAATTTGTTTGAAACCTCTGTTCTGGAGGGTTGGAGAACATCTCATGGAAAAAGATCGTGGCTCGAGTGAATGGGCCTCGCAGCGTGCTGCGCTGGGAGCGTGACGAGCTCGAGCGGACGGCTGACGCCGAGCGCGCGCAGGGGCGCCTGGGGCCGCCCGGGCGCCGCGCGGGCCTTGCGCCCCTTGGCCCCGACGGTGCTCCAGGAGCTGAACGTCGCGTGACCGGGAGGCATCAGACGGCGGCTAAGGAGAAACTGAATGCAAACGAGCTGGTACCTGGGCGTTGCCCTGGCCTGCGCGGCGGTGGTGTTGCCTGCGGGGCAGGTCTGGGCCGATGGAACGCCGTCCTGGGAGCAGTTGCCCCCGATGATCACCCCGCGCAGCGGGCATACGGCCACGTTGCTCCAGGATGGCCGGGTGCTCGTGGCGGGAGGCCACGGCAGCGGCGGGACCGTGCTCCTCCGGGAGGTCGAGGTCTACGGCCCGGCGAGCAAGACATGGACGCCCGCAGCGCCGCTTCGCAGCCCGCTCCGCGACGTCGCCGCGACTGCTGTCCTGCCGAGCGGGCTGGCCCTCACGACGGACGGCGAGCATGTCGAGGTCTATTCTCCTGAGCTCGATCTGTGGAGCGCGGCGGCGCCCCTGACGCCGGCCCTCACTGCGCCCCGCGCCGTGACCCTCCCGAGCGGCAAGCTGTTGATGCTCGGCCGCGCGTCGGGCGCCCTCGCGGGCAGCATCTATGATGACTCCGCCGGCACGTGGACGCCCATCCGGTCGCTGAGCGGCATGACCGCCACGAGCGCGACGTTGCTCCGCGACGGCCGCGTGCTCGCGGCGGGCTTCGGCCGCGGCAACATCTACGATCCAGAGACCGATTCCTGGACACCGGCCTCCGGGTATCTCGGCGGGGCCATGCAGTACCCCGCGACGCGGCTCGCCAGCGGCGACGTCCTCTTCGTGGGCGGATATCCGTTCGCGAACATGCACAACTCGCAGCTTTACCTCCCCGAGGAGAACCTCTGGGTGGCGATCCCGGGGCATGACCCGTTCTATTACCCGTATCCTGACTGCTACCCGCCCGAGGACTACGACGTGGGCCTGGGCGTCTCGCTGCTTCCCAGCGGAAGCGTCCTCCTGACAGGAGGCATGGTGACGTACCTCTGCGGAATCCAGGACGAAAATGGCGCCTACTTGAACGAGTGGCGCTACAGCGAGTTCAGCGCCGCGCTGGAGCTGTATGATCCGGCGAAGGCTTTCTGGGTACCCCTCGAGGTGGAGCCGCCGGAGACGATGGCGCGCGGGTATCACACGGCGACGAGCCTCGACGACGGCAGCGTCCTGATCGCCGGCGGGCTCGTCGCGTCCGGCTCGCCCGGCGGCGTGCCGGTGCCGACGGGCTCCGCCCTGCTGTTCCACGAGCGCGCGCCGCTCGGCGCGGCCTGCCAGGCTGGCGGCGACTGCGCGAGCGGCTTCTGCGCCGATTCGGTCTGCTGCGATGCGGCCTGCGCCGGTCCGTGCGACGCGTGCGCGGCCTCGGCGGGCGCCACGAAGGACGGCGCCTGCACGCCGATCTCGGGCACGCCCTGCGACGACACGGGCGCGTGCCTCAAGGGGGGCGTCTGCGAGGCGGGGACCTGCGCCGGTGGCACCCCTGCGCCCGACGGCACCCCGTGCGACGACGCCGAGGTGTGCTCCGCGACGAGCTCGTGCGAGGCGGGCGCCTGCGTCGCGGCGAGCCCGGCGAGCTGCCAGCCGCCGGACGGCTGTCACGAGGCTCCCGCATGCGATGCTGCGCTCGGGTGCTCGGGGCCCGCGCCCGAGAAGCCGGACGGCGCGCGCTGCGATGTCGCGGGGACGCCGGATGCCTGGCAGGCCGCGGCGCGGATACCGTACGAGATGAAGAGCGCGGGCATCGCCACGGTGCTGGAGGACGGCACGGTGCTGGTCATCGGAGTGGAGAGCAACTCCCCCCTGCGCTGGAGGTCGATGCGCTACGACCCGAGCATGGACCAATGGCAGCTCATCGGGGGGACTCCGCAGGTGCGGTCGATCGTGCACGCCACGCTGCTGCACGACGGCACGGTCCTCGTGATCAGCGGCGATCGCGTGGACCGGCTCAACCCGGCCACGGGAGCATGGGAGCAGGCCCCGCCCATGCTCCGGAAGCACAGCATGGGCACAGCGACGCTGCTCCAGGACGGCAGGGTGCTCGTCGCGGCCGGCAGCGACGAATCCGCGGAGGTGTATGACCCCACCACGAACGTCTGGACCCTGGTCGCGCCCCTGAATGTGCGGCGATTCTACCACACGGCGACGCTGCTCCAGGACGGCAGGGTGCTCGTCACGGGCGGCAGTAACCAATCGGCGAGCGCGGAGGTGTATGACCCGGCGGCCGACGTCTGGACGCCTGTGGCTTCGATGAGCCAGGCACGCGCGGTGCATGCGGCCACGCTGCTCCAGGACGGCAGGGTGCTCGTGGTGGGGAGAAGCCCCGATGGCGTAGCCCTCACGACAGCCGAGCTCTATGATCCGGAGAGCGACACCTGGGCGCCGGCGGCGGAGATGGCCGCCCGGCGATATGTCAATGCGACGGTGCTCCTTGCCGACGGCAGGGTGCTCGTGGCCGGTGAGCTGGAAGGCCCGTATTCTCTCGATTATACGGTTGAACTTTACGATCCGGCGACGGACATCTGGTCGCCGGGGCCAGCCTTGAACATCCCGCTCACCCATGGCGCGGTGGCGCGGCTGGATGATGGCCGCGTTCTGATGGCGGGCGGCGAGCTCGGCAGTGGGTACTACCGGTCCCCCCTCGTGCACTTCTATGTTCCTGGGCAGGGCCCGAGCACAGGGGTGTGCCAGGCTGGCGTATGCTTGCCGGGCGCAGGCGGAGAGGGTGGCGCCGGCGGCAGCGGCGGTGATGCCAGCGGCAGCGGCGGTGGTGTGAGCGGCACCGGCGGCGCTGCCACCGGTGCTGGCGGCAGCGGGGGCGACGCCAGCGGTGCTGGCGGCAGCGACGGCACCACGAGCACGAGCGCTGGCGCCAACAGCGGGACGGGCGAGGGGGGTAGCGCCGGTGACACCGGCGCGCAGAGCGGCGCTGGCGGCGGCGCGCCAGGCGGCGACAGCGGTGGCTGGCATTGCCAGATGGGGCCCGGAGTCCAGGGGACACCCACATGGCTCGTCCTCCTCGGGGGGCTCGCTGCCCTGGGCGTGCGCCGGCGCTCCGAGAGGATCCGCAGCGCTGCGTGAGCCGCTCGCGCAGCCCGACGTGACGTTCGGTCGACCAACGCGCCCGGCCGAGCGAATTCCAAATACGTTCACGGACCCCCGGAGATTAGGGGGGATGGAGCCGCGGCAAACTCGGGCATCCGAGGGCGTTCCGAGTGGCAGCCGGGCGTTTGTCTTCATTGAGGCGGGAAAAATACGACCATGTCAAAGCACATGAACCGAAGAATTTTCCTCCGGGGGCTGGGCGGAGCTTGCGTCGCGGCGCCGTTCCTCGGCTCGATCCTCGACCGCTCCGTGATGGCGCAGCCGGCCACGCCGCCGAAGCGGCTGATCGTGATGTTCACGCCCTATGGCTGCATCACGACAAGGTGGTTCCCGAAGAAGTCGCACGGCCCGCTCACCGCCGCGGACCTCCAGTCGACGACGCTCAAGCACCTGGCGCCTCACGTCGACAAGCTCCTCATGCCCCGCGGCATCCGCGCGATGAACGAGTGGACGACGACGCTGGCGCGGGGGCAAGGGAACGATCCCTACACGCAGGTGTTCGGGTCGTACTTCACCTGCCAGCCGGTGACTCCCAACAGCGACGACCCGTTCAGCTTCGACTCCGCGACGAAGTTCAACGCCAAGCCGACCGGTCCCTCGCTGGACCACGTCATCGCACGACAGCTCAGCCCGCAAGGCACTCCGTTGCTCTTGAACATGGCGGGTCAGAATGAGAGCCCTCAGTCGGCGATCTCCTACTCCGGCGCCGAGACCCTCTTCAGGGGCCTCAACGCGTCGCAGGTCTTCAGCAGCCTCACGGGCATCTTCGAGCCGGGGAAGCCGACGTCTCCGGACACCTACGCGGCGATGCGCGGCAAGAGCGTCCTCGATATCGTGAAGGATGATCTGCAGAGGCTCGAGCGGTTCGACATGAGCCGCGCCGACAAGCAGAAGCTCGCATCCTGGAAGGAGCTCATCCACGCGACAGGGAATGGGATGGCTTCTGCGCAGTGCAACACGGCCCTCGCCACGGCGCTCGGCGCGACGCAAGAAAACATCAACCTGTTGGGCACGTCCCCGAGCGGCGACGACCGGCTGACGCGGCGAATCTCGGACACTCTGGACGGAGCGGACCTCTGTTCGAACCTCGCCGTGCTCGCGGCGGCGTGCAACGCGAACCCCGTCATCTTCCTGAAATACCCCGGGAACTACCTCTTCAAGGGGCTCGGCGTGAACCACGAGAGCGCCAGCCTCTCGCATCGCCTGGACAGCGCGAACATGACGGGCACCTGCGTCCCGGGGGCGATCGACATGCTCCTCACGATCGACGACTACTATGCGAGGAAGTTCGCGCACCTCGTCGAGCAGCTGAGCCGCCTCGAGGAGGGCGACGGGACGCTCCTCGACAGCTGCGCGGCCGTCTGGTTCCAGGACGTGTCGGACGGCTGCGCCCGCAACCTCAACAACCTGCCGATCATCCAGGCCGGCAGCGCCGGCGGCTATTTCAAGACCGGCTGGGCCGTGAACGTCGAAGACGGCTCGTCGGATCTCACGACCGGCAACAGCGAGTTCACGTGCACCGAAGGCACCTCGAACCAGGTCGACGCGATCTCCCAGGAGACGGGGACCGATCCGTCGCTCGCCAACGCGCCCATCAACAAGTACTTCTGCAGCTTGATGAACGCCCTCGGGGTCAAGGCGGGCGCGGATGGTTTCCCGGCGCCGGGCGGTTCGGGGCCGGTGACCCACTTCGGCATGTACGACAGGACGGAAGACTTCATCGGCGGCGGGGTCAATCCCCCCACCATCCACGATCCAGGCGAGTTCACCGCGCTCAAGGCGAACTCCTGAGCGGTCTCGCTCCCGAGCTTGTCGGCGCGGGGCGGCGCGGCTGCTCGAGACGTCCCCGTCGGCGAGGGCGGTGATATGCTCGCGCGCGTCGAGAAGGCGCGGCGCGGCGCCGTGCCGGGAGGTCGCTGGATGTCATCTGTCAGGGGTTTCACCCTCGAGCTGTCTCGGATCGAGTACGTCGGGCAAGGCCTTGTCAGGCCGGAGTGCGTGATCGTCGAGCCCGGCGGCACGCTCTGGACCTCGGACGCTCGCGGCATCGCGACGCGCATCGAGCCCGATGGCCGGCAGGCGACCCTCGGCCCGGAGGTGCCCGAGCCGAACGGCATGGCGATGGATCGGCAGGGCAACCTCATCGTCGCCAGCATGTCCGGCGGCAAGATCCACAAGCTCCACCGCGACGGCCGGTCCGAGGTCCTCCTCGACTCCGTCGACGGCAAGCCGCTCGGCGCCGTGAACTTCTGCTTCATCGACTCGCGGGATCGACTCTGGATCTCCGTCACGACACGGCAGCTCCCGTGGTGGCCCGCGGTCGCGGGCAGCATCCGCGACGGGTACATCGTGCTCGTCGACGAGAAGGGCGCCCGCATCGTGGCCGACGGCCTCAGCTTGACGAACGAGGTGCGCCTCGACGCCGCCGAGCGGTTCCTGTACGCCGTCGAGACCATCCCCGGCCGCCTCCTCCGGTTCCCTGTGCGCGACGACGGGAGCCTCGGCGATCCCGAGCAGTTCGGGCCCGATAGCCTCGGCATCGGCGGGTACATGGATGGCTTCGCCTTCGACGCCGAGGGCAACCTCTGGGTGGTCGCCGTCTGTCGCAACGGCCTCGGGGTGATCTTCCCCGACGGCAGCTACCAGACCGTCTTCGAGGATCCGCGCCCCGCCGTCCTCGAGACGATGACCCTGAAGCAGAGGAACGGCACCGTCGAGCCGGCCGATCTCGGCGCCTGCGCCGGAAACACCCTGCAGCTGCCCACGAGCATCGCGTTCGGCGGCCCCGATCTCCGCACGTGTTACATGGGGTCGCTGGCGATGCCCCACCTGCTCACGTTCCGCGCGCCCGTCGCCGGGCTCCCGCTCGCGCACATGCGCTGACGCCCGGCGTCGGGTGCTGGGGTCGAGCCCGCCGGCGGACGACGGCACCGAGCCGGAGCCGGACAAGCTCGCCTCCGGCAGTGCGCACGACGACCTCGAGGTGGGCGGGCAGGGGGATCGCTTCGGGCGCCTTCCTCACCGGCATCTCGTCGAGCGCGGCGCCGGCCTCCTCGAGGACGCGCTCGCTGGCGGTGACGAACGGCGACGACGCTTCGGGCAGGCAGCGCGCCGGCGTCAACCTGTCCGCGATGCGTCGTGCCGCCATGCCCCTGCACGAGCGGGGCGTCCGCTCACCACGAGCGCCCCCGGCCGGGGACCATTTCCATCGACGCCATGAGCCGTGAACTGGTCAAGAGCGCGCCCCACCGGGGGCCACCCGGCGATATGTCGGCGATGTGTCCGTCGGCGATGTGTCGGCCGATCTGTCGCCGTCACGTGATCCAGGTCGGATCAATCCTACGCCCTTCGGTGCGGGACCGGCGTCCTAAGTACGGCACGCGTGTTGCTAAATGCCCCCAGCGGTGCCGGATGATCTCCGAAGCGCCCTCGCCCGCAGCCGAACCCGGTTGGGCATGTCTGCGAGCAGAGAGGCGTTTATCGATTCAGATGAGGCGAATTTTTTCACGTATAGCGCAGCGCTCGCCCTCGCATCCTCCAGGTGAGCGGCGCCCTCTCCCGGCGGGTACCTGCCTCGCGCTGTCGCGAAGCCAGGACGTACGTCGTGGGCTCCAGGCACGACGTGTCGGGGGACGTGCTTCGGGTACAGCGAATGGTGTACCATCGGCTCCCGTGGCGACACCGGAGCAACTTGCGAATGCCTGCCCCACGCAGATCGGTCCCTACCGAGTCGTTCACCTCGTTGGACATGGTGGGATGGGTGTCGTCTTCGAGGGCGAGCATGTTGAGACCGGCGAACCCGTCGCGATCAAAACGGTATTCACGCCCGCGGAGAGCTCGCTGAGCAGCATCCGACGCGAGATTCACGCGCTCCAGCGGATTCGCCATCCAGGCGTCGTGAAGATTCTGCAGCAGGGCGTCGATGGAGGTCTGCCCTGGTACTCGATGGAACTCCTGCGCGGGCGGACTTTCCGCGACCACATCGGCGACATCTGGAGACGACACGCTGGCACCTCTGACATCACGCTGCGCGATCCCGAGCAGACGATACCCAGGAACCACGACAATTGGTCGAGCCCGCAGCGGGTGCCGGTAGCGCGGTGCCGGACGCCGCCGATCCAGTCGACGCTCTCCCTGATGCGCATGCTCTGCCGAACGCTCGCGTTCCTCCATGGAAACGGGGTGGTGCATCGCGATCTCAAGCCCGAAAACGTGTTCATCCGGCTGGACAGCACCCCGGTGCTCGTCGACTTCGGCATCGCCGCGCGCTTCGGGGGCGCGAAGGGGCGCGAAACGCTGGAGCTGGCCGCACTTGCCGGCACCGCGTCGTACATGGCCCCGGAGCAGATCAGCGGTGAGCTCGTCGACGCGCGGGCCGATCTTTACGCGGTCGGGTGCATGCTCTTCGAGTGCGTGACCGGCAGCCCGCCCTTCCAGGACCCTCAACCTCATATGGTGCTCCGGCGACACCTCTACGAGCCGGCGCCATCCCCGTCGTTGCTGGTCGATGGAGTTCCACCGCAGCTCGAGGATGTGATCCTGCGGCTGCTGGAGAAGTCTCCGCAAGACCGGCTGGGGCACGCCGACGACCTCGCGGCGATTCTCGGCGACCTGGGCGCGTGCGACTGGGACACCCCACCTATGCCGGCGCCGCAGCCGTATCTATATCGCCCGACGTTCTCAGGACGCGGTGAAGCCCTTCGCGAGATCGAGGGAGCGCTGTCCCGCGTCAACATGCGGCAGGGAGCTTGCGTGTTCGTAGGAGGCGAGAGCGGCATCGGCAAGACGCGTCTCGCCATGGAAGCCTCGGCTGTCGCGCAGCGCCGTGGGTTTCTGGTGATCACGGGCGAGTGTGTCGCGGTGGCCGCCGAGGCGGGCAAGGACAGCGAGGTCCGGGCCGGGCCGCTGCACCCCTTCCGCTCGCTGCTCATCGCCGTGGCAGACCGCTGCCGCGCGCTCGGCGCAGCGGGGGCCGAGCGGCTGCTCGGCGCAGCGGGAAAAGTGCTCGCATCCTACGAGCCGGCGCTCCTCTCCGTGCCGTGTGTCGCGACCCAGGCTGATCCGCCTGCGCTGCATCCGGACGCGGCGCGCAAGCGCGTGCTGGATGGACTGGCGCAGGCGCTGTTCGCCCTCGCCCAGAACGACCGGCTGCTCATGATCATCGACGACCTGCAGTGGGCGGATGATCTCTCGATCGCGTTCGTGCAGCAACTCGCCGAGACGAGCATGGAGGGCCGCTCCATGGTGGTGCTCTGCACGTACCGGATGGAAGAGCTGTCGCCCGAGATCGCGGGGCTCGTGCGGACAGCGGGCGTTCGAAGCTTCATGCTGAGCCGTCTCGACGATGTCGGCGTGAGCGCGATGGTCTCCGGCATGCTTGCGCTCCGGCCGCCTCCCCGGAGCCTCGTGGAGTTTCTGGTCACGAGCTCTGACGGCAACCCGTTCTTCGTCGCGGAGTACCTGCGGACTGCCATCGGAGAAGGTCTGCTCACCAGGGATCGAGCAGGGCGATGGCGTCTGCACGAGCGGGCCGAAGAGGACGCCACGTTGAGGGCGTCCATGCGGTTCCCCCGCACGCTCGCCGATCTCGTCGATCGGCGGCTCGGTGCCATCGGAGAAGAAGCACGGAGCCTCGTGGAGCTCGCGTCGGTCCTCGGGCGGGAGTTCGACAGCGAGCAGCTCGCGGCGACATCGAAGCTCGACGACACCGTGCTGCTCGAGGCGCTGGAGGTCTTGCGCGTACGCCATGTCATCGAGGAGGCGGCGCTCGGGCGCCTGCGCTTCGCGCATGACAAGATCCGCGAGGTCGCATACGAGCGGATCCCGGAGGAGCGGCGTTGCTTGCTGCACCGGCGCGTCGCGGACGTCCTGACGGCGAGATGGCCCGGCGCGCCCGACCTTGACGCCACGCTCGCGCATCATTTCGCGAAGGCCAGAGCGCCAGAGAGAGCGAGCATCTACTTCGCTCGCGCCGGGGATCGTGCCCGCGCAGCGCACGCGAACGGCGAGGCAATTTCGTTCTACCGGAGCGCGATCGCCGAAGCGCACAGCGCGCGGGCAGAAGGAGGAGGCAAGTCGCTGGAACCGGAGGAGCGCCTGCACGAGAACCTCGGCGACCTTCTGGCCATCACGGGCGGACAGGAGGAGGCGAAGGCCGCCTATGCGTCAGCGCTCCGGTGCCTCCGCACGGACGACCGCCTCTCACGCGCGCGGTTGTGTCGAAAGGTCGGCAAGACGTGCGAGACGCATCACCGGCACGACGATGCGCTGCGCTCCTATGCGCTGGCGGAGGAAGCCCTCGGGCCGGAGCCTACGAGTGACGGCGAGGAGGCGTGGTGGCACGCGTGGATCCACGTCAAGATGGAGCGCACATGGGTACACTATTGGCTTGCCCAGGTGGATGAGCTCGGAGCGCTCGTCGAGCGGTTGCGACCCGTCGTGGAGCGGCGGGGGACGTCGCAGCAGCGGGCACAGTTCTTCCAGTCCCTGATGCACATGGATCTGCGCCGTGAGCGGTATGTGGCGTCGGCCGGGACCGTGACCTATGCGCGCGCCTCGATGGAGGCGAGCGAAGAGTCGAGAGATGCAGGAGAGATCTGCGGCGCGCGATTCGCGCTCGGGTTCACGTTGCTCTTCAATGGCGGTCTCGAGGAGGCCGAGGTGGAGCTCGGCGCTGCGCTGCGAGAGGCAGAGCGAATCGGCGACGTGCCGCTGCAGTCGCGGTGCCTGACATACCTCATGATGACGTTCCGCAAGCGTTGCGCGGTCGAGCTGACCCGCAGCTTCGCGGAGCGGACGCTCGCCGTCGCGACCGCCGGCAAGATGAAGGACTATGTGGGCGCGGCGCAGGCGAACCTGGGCTGGGTCGCGTTTCGCGCAGGCGAGATCACGAGGGCCGAGTCGCTCCTGCTGGCCGCGATGGAGACATGGCGCTCGCTCGCCTATGCCTACCCCTTCCAGTGGATGGCGCTCCTGCCGTTGCTCGACATCGAGCTCGGCCGCGATCGGCTCAGGGAAGCTGCCGATCTGGCTCGGGCCATGCTCGATCCGAAGCAGGAGCGTCTTCCCGACAGGCTGGTCGCGCCCCTCGAAGGTGCTGACGGCGATGCCGTGGCGCGTGCCGGGTCTGCTGGCGCTGCGCGGGCGCTCCTCGCGCAGGCCGTCGACGTGGCGGAGCAGCTTAGATATCTATAGGCCTGTGCCGGAGATCGAAAGAACGGACACCACTTGACGTGGAGCGATAGCATGAGCAATGAAGAGAGAGACGCCCCTTGTTACCTGCACGCCGTCGTCAACGTGAAGCCGGATCGGCTCGACGAGTTCAGCGGGTTGATGGTGGAGCTGCGGAGGATGCTGCACGAGACGTACGGTGTTCGTCTCGAGCGGAGTTATCGTTCGATCTCGAAGCACGTCACCTTCGTCAACCTCTGGGCCGTCCCCAGCGGCGCCGTGCTCGAGCAGATCATGAAGGCTTCCGCTGAGGAGCCGCTCATCCACCGCGTCGAAGCCTGCATCGAGAGCGAGCAGGTCGAGGTGGTCTGCGCCGTCGAGTGCGACGAATAGGGGCCACGTCACACGAGTTCGCGTTGGGGTCCGGATTGAATTGCGCCGGACGCTCACCGAGGCAAGGAGAATAGCCGTGAGTCATGATGATGATGATGATAAAGACGAGAGCGATGACAAAGAGCACGATGAGAGCCGTTCGAGAGTCGATCTCGCGAAGGAGCTGACGGGTGGAGAGGATGACAGTATCATCGTCGCCAGCGATGATGGTCGCATCTTTCGACTCGCCAAGGAACGATGGCAGAACACGGACTTCGAGATCCGCGGGCCGGCGAAGAAGTACGTTGAGAATCGCTATCTCAAGAGGGGGGTCGTCGCTGCGAACATGCCGATAAACATTGTCGAGCCGTTCTTCGCGTGCTACCTGCTCAACATCGCGATGATCAACAAGAAGATCCCCTCGCGCGAATGAGCGGGTTCAGCGAACGGAGCAGCGCCGCATCCGGGTCGCGGCGAGCGCCCAGCGTAGAGGACGCTCGCCGCGATGGCGCGGTCGTGAAGCAGTTTCGCGCAGGTACCCACCGCGCCGTGCCCCCCGCCGACACGCTGCAGCGGCTCTCGCCGCTCTTCCCTGTTCTCGGGATCTCCCGGGTAGCCAACGTGACCGGGCTCGATATCATCGGCATCCCGGTCGTGATGGTCTGCCGGCCGAACGCACGTTCGCTTTCCGTATCTCAAGGCAAGGGGCTGGACCTCGCCGCCGCCAAGGCGTCCGGTGTCATGGAGGCGACGGAGCTCTATCATGCCGAGCGCATCACCTCTCCGCTCAAGCTGGGGAGCTACAACGAGCTACGTTTCTCTCACCCGATAGCCGACGTTGAGCTCCTGCCCAAGCTCCGCGTCAGCTCGTTCCACCCAGGCTCGCCGCTGCTCTGGATAGAGGCGCTCGACTGGCTCCGCAATGAGCCGCTCTGGGTGCCCTTCGAGCTCGTGCACACCAATTACACGCTGCCGCTGCCCACCGGAAGCGGCGCATTCCTGACGAGCTCGAATGGGCTCGCCTCCGGGAACCACGCGCGCGAGGCGGTGAGCCACGGGATATGCGAGGTCGTCGAGCGCGACGCGGGCACGCTCTGGAGCCTGCTCGGCGATGATGCACGTCGCGCCACCCGTCTTGACCTCGGCACCGTAGACGACCCCGGCTGCCGCGCCTTGATCGAGCGCTGCGAGCAGGTCGCGATCGCCGTCGCCGTCTGGGAGATCACCTCGGACGTCGGCATCCCGGCGTTCCGGTGCATGATCGCGGAGCGCGCGACGGGCGGGCTGAGCTCGCTGTATCCGGCGGCGGGGATGGGCTGCCATCCCGCGCGCCACGTGGCGTTGATGCGTGCGCTCACCGAGGCTGTCCAGAGTCGCATGACCATGATCACCGGCACCCGCGACGACATGAGCCGCGCCGAGTACGAGCGGCGCCTGGATCCGGAGCTCCACCGCCGCGTCCTGCGCGAGATCTGCGACGAGAGCCCGGGGCGTAGCTTCCACGACGTGCCGACCTGGGAGGGCGAAACGTTCGAGGACGACATCCGCTGGGAGCTGCACCGGCTCCGATCTGCCGGGATCGAGCGGGTGGCGGTGATTGATCTGACCAAGCCGGAGCTCGGGATCCCGGTCGTTCGCGTCGTCATCCCCGGGCTCGAGGCGATCGGCGGCATCCCCGGCTACATCCCTGGTCCGAGGGCCCGTGCTCGCCTCGCGGCGCCGGAGCGCGACGTATGAAGATCTACGTGTTCACCGGGCCAACGCTCCCCGCCGAGGAGGCCCGCGCCGAGCTCGACGCGATCTACCTGCCCCCCGTCGCGCAGGGAGATCTCTACCGAGCCGCGCTCGATCGGCCGATCGCGATAGGGATCATCGACGGCTACTTCGAGCGCGTGCCTGCCGTCTGGCACAAGGAGATCCTCTCTGCGATGTCCCAGGGGATCCACGTCTTCGGCAGCGCCAGCATGGGCGCCCTGCGAGCCGCGGAGCTCGCCTCGTTCGGAATGGAGGGCGTCGGCGCCGTCTATGAAGCCTTTGCCGCGAACGAGCTGGAGGACGACGACGAGGTGGCCGTGGCGCACGGCGCTGCCGAGGAGGGGTATCGGGCTTTGTCCGAGGCGATGGTCAACATCCGCAGCACGCTCCACGCCGCCGTCGCGGCCGGAGCGCTGACGGAGGCGGCGCGCGCCACGCTCGCTCGGATCGCGAAGGAGCTCTTTTATGCTGAGCGGACCTGGCCGCATCTCCTCAAACGAGGGCTCACGGACGGGTTGCCGAAGGAGGAGATCGACGCGCTCGTCGCCTTCTTGCCCGGCGGCCGTGTGAATCAGAAGCGCCTCGACGCGCTCTCCATGCTGCGGGCGATGCGCGCGCGCTTCGAGGCGAGGGTCGAGGCCAAGCAGGTGTCCTACCAGTTCCAGCACACGGAGGCCTGGGAGCAGGCGCGGCGCGAAGCAGGGCGACGATCGCTCCGCCCTGCTGGTGCGCGTCCGATCGCGGGCGCCGCCGGGGAAGTCGCGCCTCACGACGCGCTCTTGGAGGAGGTGCTGGTGGCCGGCGTCTACGCTCGCGTGCGAGACGGTTCGATGACCCGGGCGCTCGCGCTGGAGATAGCCCGACAGCACAACGTCCACGTTCCTCCAGAGGCGCTCCGCAGCGCCGCCGAGTCCCTCTGCGCTGAGCGAGGGATATGTGACGACCTCGAGCTCCGGCGGTGGGCCGCCGAGCAGGGAGTGGCGGATCTCGAGCGCTTTCTCCGCGACGAGGCGCAACGGCGGTGGGCCGAGGCGATGTTCGAGCCCGAGGCCTTGGATGCGGTCGCCGATCACCTGCGCGCCAGCGGCGAGTACGCGGTGTTCGCCTCACGCGCGCTGGACAAGCAGCGCGAGCTGGCCTCACGCGGCACGATGTGCCCGAGCCTTGTCGACGTGGGTATGGACGAGGAGGAGCTCTTTCGCTGGTACTTCGAGGAGCGGCTCCGCCGGGCGGTCCCGCCTGACCTCGCCGTGCATGCGCGCGCAGCCGGATTCGAGGACGTGGACACCATGCGACGCGCTGTGCTCCGGGAGTTCATCTACGCGCGCCGGGCCGCGCCGGCAGGGCGATCGCCCGAACCCCGGGCCTAGGCTCGGCTCGCGCGCGGCGGAGGACGAGCAATGCGAGAGGCCACGCCGGAGCGGCCCGCGTGAAGCCGCCGCGGAGCGGCGCCGAAGTCCGGCCAACCCTGGCCGGACTCAGGCGGGTGTAGCTGGCGCCGCTCGCGACTCGTGGAGGCCGAGCTAGCGGCTGTTCGGCCCGCAGTATTTCCGGAGCGCCTCGAGCAGGCGCTCGCCGTCCGGACGCCCCAGGCCGGTGCACGCATTCCAGCCGGGGGCAGCATGGTACATGTCGATGTTGGGGCGAATGACGTTGTTTCCCATCGTGATCGGGCGCATCGCCTCACGCACCTCTTGCTTGTAGAGGACCGAGTTGAGTAGAGGGACGCTGCGCCCGAGGCCTTGATAGAGCCGTGCCGTGAGGCCTGCGAGGAGCTGTACGGCGGCGCTCGTGCCGAACGAGGTCGCGCTCACCTTGCCGAACCACAGCCACACGCCGGACTTCAACGCGGCGTTCGCGGATATGTCCGGCACGCCTCGCATCGCGCCCTTGACACCTGTCTGCCACTGGGGGCGCGTGAAGACGTTGCTGAACCCGCCGCTGCTCGCCAGCTGTTGCCCGATCGCGACCTCGTTCCATACGACCTCGTTGGGCGGTCGGCGGTATGCAGGCTCCATGGTGGTACCACCGCAGGCGACGACCCATGGGCTGCTCGCCGGATAGCAGGGCTGGAGCTTGTCCTGGTCCGAGCTGAAGGCGCTCGGGGTCGAGCCTCGGTCGCCGGACGCAAAGAGGAGGGTGACGCCCTTCTGGACCGCGTACTCGATCGCCCGCTCGATCTTCTCCGGCCAGTCGGGGATGTCACCCTCCGCGGCACCCCAGCTGCTGCTCAGGATGGTGACGCCGTCGTCCGCCGCCCTCAGGATGGCGTCGTAGACGCCCGGCAGGTCTGCGGGCGTGCGGTAGACCCGGATCTCTGCCCCGTTGGCGACCGCCCCGAGGATCTCGACATCCATCATGATCTCCATCGTGAAGAGCAGGTCCCAGCTTGCTTGGTCGGCGAGATGAGTCTCCGTTGTAGGGCGGGTCCGGGCCCGGGCCGCCTCCTCGGCGCCCTCGAAGTGCGAGTGCTGCTGTTCGAGCCCCCAATGCAGGACGAAGTCGCGGATATCGTCCAGGGAAGCCGGCTCGTTCTTCGCGCCGTCCACCTCGACGATAGTGAGGCTGGGCACCTTCAGCCCAAGGCGGGCGAAGTACTCGGCGAGCACCTGGACCGGCAATCCGCCGCATGGAATGATGATGCCGACCTTCTGACCGGACCCATCGAGACCCTGCGGGAAGTTGTACATGTGCGCCAGGTCGAGCGCGGTGAACAGCGTGCGGCCGGGCTTCGTAGGCAACGCGATGTGCTTCAGCTCGTGTGCGTCTGTGCGAGCCCTGCCGATACCGAGCGGCCCCACGACGGGCCGGGTATCGAACCCGAGGACGCCGACCACGTAGTCCGCGAGCTCCGGGGGCAGCTCGATCGCGCCAGTCGGCGCACGGTACTGCGTGGCACCGTCGCTGACCCTGCGGAGCTCGACGCCGAAGGCGGCGCGTATGCGACGAGCCGTACCGGACAGGGTCACATCGGCAGGGAGTTCGCGCTCAGCGTCCACGCGAAGGCCGTGCGTTGCAGCGAAGCGGCGGACCGCCGCGAAGCTCTCGTCGCTCGCACCGTGCAGCTTCGTCAGCGACTCCAAGGCCAAGGAGCGGCTCTCGTCATCTTGGAGGGAGCGCCTCACCTCTGCGCGCTTCTCCGCGGAGAAGCGGGACAAGAGCATGACGACATGGATGACTTCGTCGTCGTTAACCGGGCCGAGGTCTTTCAGAGTTCGGTAATCCATGGCTTTCCTTCCATCTACGAGGGACGCCTCTCGGACCTTCTATGCGGGGCCATACGGCCCCTGGGCCAGTGAGGTACTGCGGACGATTGCACCCAGCGTGCCAGAGAACGACGCTGGTTGAAACGCGTCCTGCGATCGGGCTGCGCGCGATGGGTTGAAGGCCCTCGGGATGTCCGGCGTGAACAACGACGCGGTGACGCCGTCGGGCCGGATGGGTGACCGAGCTCGGTTACATGCACACCGAAAAATATCGACGTGACCGGGTATGGGTATTGGTTACATGTGTGTCAGTGTGCGCCCCCCCCCCCTTGTGGCGCCATGCACGCGCGTCCAGGCGTTGGGCGCGACGGCATGCGGTGCCGGCGATGGACATGTCAGCGCATTCGGGTGATAAGTAACGATGTGACGATGACATGATCCTCGAGTCGACAATCCAGCCCACCCAGGCGTTTCGCGCCGCCGTCGGCCCTCCTCCCGTCCCTGCGCTCACGATCCTGTGTCATCCATGCCTCGATCGCGTCGGTGAGCGGGCGCTCCTTCTGGATACCGACTCGGCGAGCGGGGTCCACCTCTCACGACTAAGTCCGCTCTTTGGCGCGCCTGGCGCGACGCGGGGCGCACCGCTCGCCGACCCTCATCTGAGTCGGACGCCTCTATCTCTGCATACCAAAGGTGGTGGTGGACTCCGGCTCTCTGTCGGCCAGAGCCCCACGTCGGTCGCTGCCGATGGCGAGGTGATCCGGAGCGAGCGGGATTTCACTCCGGAGGACATAGATCGGGGCGTGGTGCTTGAGTTATCGGACCGTGTTGTGCTCGCGCTGCACCTCGCCGCGCCTGCGGAAGGAGGCGATGAGAACGACCTCGGCCTCGTGGGGAAGAGCCCGGCGGTAGAGCGAGTCAGACGCGAGATCTGTCGCGTCGCCGATCTCGATGTGCCGGTGTTGATCCGCGGAGAGACTGGTACGGGCAAAGAGCTCGTCGCGCGCGCAATTCACACGCTGTGTCCGCGACGACAGCGATCTTTCATCGCAGTCAACATGGCGTCGATCCCCCCCTCGCTCGCTGGCGCTGAGTTGTTCGGCGTCGAGCGTGGCGCGTTCACTGGCGCGGTCAGCAGCCGACTCGGCTATTTTGGCGCTGCCCGGGGCGGTACGCTGTTCCTCGACGAGATCGGCGACACTCCACCAGACGTTCAGGTGATGCTGTTGCGCGTTTTGGAGGCCGGCGAGATCCAGACCATCGGTAGCCACCGGACGCAGCTTTCCGATGTGCGCATCCTCGCGGCCACGGACGCGGATCTGGAGGGGCGAATCGCGGCCGGGACCTTCCGCGCGCCGCTCCTCCATCGCCTCGCGGGGTTCGAGATCGCGTTGCCTCCTTTGCGCGCGCGCCTGGACGACATCGGGCGTCTCTTCGTTCACTTCCTTCGTGAGGAGCTACGTCTGCTCGGCGAGCCAGATCGCTGGCGCGACCAGCCGCCGGGCGGTGGCCTGTTCGTTCCGGCGGCGCTGGTCGCGCGTCTTGCCCGGTACGACTGGCCGGGCAACATTCGTCAGTTGCGCAACGTCGTCCGTCAACTCGTGGTCGGCAGCCGCGGGGCGCCCGCGCTCGAGGCGGGTCCGGCCCTCGAACGGCTGCTCACCCGAGATCCGCAAAGCGGCGGTGCCTCCACGGCGCCTGCCGGCGAATGGCCTCTTGCGCAGGCCCACGCGGCCGACGCCGAGCGGCCGCGAGTCGATCGGGCCCGCCCCAGCAAGGAGCGGCGCAGGCCCGCGGACGTCACCGAGGACGAGCTCGTGGCTGCGCTGCGCGTTTGCCGGTGGGATCTGAAGGCTGCCGCGGATCGGCTCCGGATCTCCAGGACATCGCTCTACGCGCTCGTCGAGCGCTGCAGCCGCGTCCGCAAGGCCGGTGATCTTGCCCCGGAGGAGATCGCGCGGGCGTATGCGGAGTGTCATGGCGACGTGGAGATGATGGTCGATCGCCTCCAGGTGTCGCGGAAGGCGCTCTCGCGCCGCATTCGGGAGCTCGGGTTGGCAGAGATGACGGCGGCGTCGGTCGTCCGTACGGGTACCCGGTGAGGGAGCGACCCCCCGGACCCGAGGACACGAGGCCTGCGTCGGTCTAGGCTTGTCCCGCATCCGGAGCTACCCCATGCCTCGTGTTCATCTCGTCACCACCGGCGGCACCATCGCGAGCCGCGTCGATCCGAAGACCGGCGCGGCCGTGCCCGCCGTCCGCGCGGAGGAGCTCGTCGCCGACGTGCCCGCGCTCGGGCGCATCGCGGAGATCGCGGTCACCGAGCTCTGCCTCGAGAGCAGCTGGAACCTCGGTCCGGACAGGATCGCGGCGCTCGCGCGCGCCGTGCGCGACCTTCAGGTCGACCCCGAGGTGGCCGGCGTCGTCGTCACCCATGGCACGGACACCCTCGAGGAGACGGCGTTCGCGCTGGATCTCCTGCTCGACGGGGACACCCCGGTCGTGTTCACCGGCGCGATGCGGGACGCGAGCACCGCGGGGACCGACGGCCCGCGCAACCTCGTCTCGGCCGCGCGGATCGCGGCCCTGCCCGCGGCGCGGGGGCTCGGCGTGCTCGTGGCGCTGAACGACGAGCTCCACGCCGCCCGGTGCGTGATGAAGACCCACACGACCGCGCTCGGCACGTTCGCCTCGCCGGGCGTGGGGCCGCTCGGCTGGGTCGACGGCGAGGGCGTCCGCGTCCACGCGCGCCCCGCGAGGACGCCGACGCTGCCGCTCGCGCCGCCCGAGCCGCGGGTCTACCTCGTCAAGATGGCGTCCGGGATGGACGATCTCCTGCTGCGCGCGATCCTGGAGGCCGGCGCGCGCGGGGTGGTGATCGAGGGCTCGGGCGCGGGGAACGTCTGCGGGAGCTGGGAGGCGGCGATCGGCGCGCTGGTGCAGGCCGGCACGCCGGTGGTGCTGAGCTCGCGCTGCCCCGGCGGGCGGGTCACGCCGACGTACGGCGCGCCCGGCGGCGGGCGGCGGCTGCGGGATCTCGGGGTGATCGCCGCGGGCGCGCTCTCGGGGCCCAAGGCGAGGCTCGCGCTGATGTTCGCGCTCGGGGCGGGGCTCGACGGGGCGGCGCTACGCGCGTATTTCGACCGGCTTGCCGGGTAGACCCTCGCCCCTCGCCCCTCGCGCCCGGGCCGCGCCGCTCGTCGCCGGCGCCGCTCGACGCCTTGCGCTTCAGCTTCTCCTCGACCCGCGTGCCCTTGAAGAAGCTCGCGTTGGCCTCGGTGTAGAGCTTGTAACGGTCAGTCATGAAAGACTCCGGAAAGGGGTTGGGCGCGCCGAGGCCGCCTGTGGACGGTCGATGGCCGTGCTGGCGCGCCGCTCTTTTCAACACGCTCTTTTCAACACGCGTGCCCTGGCGCCGGCGCCGAGGGGTGTTGCGCTCTTGACCGCGGATCTCGGCGCCCCTCCGGCGCGCTCGCCGCGCGCGCTGCTCGGATCCGAGCAGCGGTTCAGCGCGGCTGCTTCCTCAGCAACACCCGGACGAAGCGCAAGCTAGCAGCTGCTCGCCGGGCCACCGCCGGGGCAGATGGTCGGGAGGCTGACGCCGGTGGTGGTCCCGTTGATCCAGTCCTTGTAGGTCGAGTGCTGCACCTCGTAGCCGATCCAGCCGGTCCCCTTGGCGAAGTAGTACACCTCGTCTTTTCCGGCGCCGTCGATGATGACCTTCTTGATCACGTCCGTGTAGACTTGACCGTTCGGAGCTGTGACGGAGGACAGGTGCTCGACCGTGTACCGCTGCCACGTCGAGCCCTCGTGCCACGAGTCGCAGGCGCCGCAGGTGGTCTCGCTCTGCGCGTCGACGTAGATGTCGAACGTGTAGGTCTGGACGCCGCGTGATTTGTCGAAATAGCGCGGCAGCACCTTCGCTCCTCCCCAGTCGGTGGTGTCCTTCGGGGCCTGGTAGGCGTAGCCGCCCGCAACAGGGTCTCCGCGCCACTGGTGCCTGCAGTCGGTCGGGCTGTGCAGCGCGCCGCACTGCTCATCGCAGTACGTCTGGATGCCGGTGTCGAAGTACGCCCACGAGGTGTCCTTCCACAGCCGGATCCACTGCTCGTCAGCCGTGTAGGACTCGTAATCGGCGCCGTTCCTGCCCTTCACGTACACGAACTGCCTGCGGCCCGAGGGGTCCTTGCCCTGCGGGACGTACCATCGAGCTCCGGTCACCTGCGTTGTGTACTGGGGGCCGCTCGCGCTGCATCCCGGCGTCATGTAGTCGAAGAGGTCGACGACGCTGGAGGCCCGGCAGGACGTCGAGGTCGTCCAGATGGGCCTGCCGGCGGTGTTGTAGATGACGAGGTTGCAGTCGTCCTGGAGGACGAAACGCGCGCCTGGGTTTCCCGCCGTCCTGGAGTTCCAGAGCGCGCGGGTGCCGGCGTAGAGGACCAGGTTCCCGTCGGTCTGCATGATGAACCTCGTCGTGTCCGACCGCGGCGCCGTGTGCGTGGCCCAGGACGCGCCGGTCTCGTCGTAGGCGACGACGTTGCCGTCCGTCTGATGCACGAGCTTCACCCGGCCGTTGCACGACCGGATCGACTGGCTTCGATCGAGAGACTCCCCCGAGGCGAGCCCGCCGCACGCGAGGGCGCCCTCGGCCGTCCCGGTGAGCTCGTCCTGCTCGGCGAGCGCGTCCGACTCCGACGAATGGCCGGAGCCACAGGCGGAGAGAGCTGCCGGAATCGCCACGAGGACCAACGGATAAAAGAATCGTTTCATTGCAAGTGTCTCCTTCTCGGAATGCAGCGCAGAGAGGACCGCGCTCGGTGCGCAGAGCCGCCACGTGCGGCCAGGGAAGGCGCCGAGCGTCTCGCCGGGGCAGCTTCGCCCCGGAGCAGGGAAGGGCCGTCTTCCTTCAGGCCCCGCTGCGCGGTCCGCGTCCCGTCACGTGTCCTGAGCACTGAGCACCCCGCATGCCAGTCAGCCACAGCGCCCTTCGGGCCGCGCGAGCGGCGCCTCGACCTCGGGTAGGCAACGGCTGCGTAGAAGGGACGAGTGGAGAACGCAGGGCTTGCTGAGGTAAGCAAATCTTGCTGGCGCCCCGACCGCCACCGGAAGGCCGGGCCGCTCCGGCCTCTTTCAGGCTGGGATGGGACAGCCGAGATCTGTGACGGGATTTCGCTCTACCTGCGCCGCGGGCGGGTCATGGCGGCGGAGCGCCGGCGAGCGGGTCACGCCGGGCCGAACAGCGCGAGGCACTGCGCGTCGAGGACGCCGCCGACGAGATCGAGCGGCGCGCCGGAGCTCTCGTTCATCCACTTCGCCGGGACGGCCAGCTCGCGCTGCGCGCCGCCGGTCGCCTCCGTGACCTCCCGCATCGTGCAGCCGTAGACGATGCGGCTCACGCGGGCGAGCCAGGCCGCGGTGAAGCACATCGGGCAGGGCTCCACGGTCGTGTACAGCGTGTATCCCTGCAAGTCCGGCCCGACGGCCGCGCAGGCGCGGCGCACGGCGCCGACCTCGGCGTGGTACGTGAAGTCGCGCTGGCCGTTCACCTCGTCGGTCGCCTCCGCCACGACGGCGCCGTCGGGGGCGGCCACCAGGGCGCCGAACGGCGGCTCACCCGCGCGCTGCGCGCCGCGCGCGAGCTCCAGCGCGCGCCCCATGAGCGCCTCGTCACGGCTCATCGGACGAGCCTCGGGTCGAGCAGCGACTCCGGCGGCGGCGCCTTCTTGACGAGCTTGGACTCGACAGCGAAGTCGACAACCGCCTTCATCGAGGCGTACACGGGGCCGGCCTTCTCCGCCGTGCCGAAGAGCTGCTTGTTGTCGGCCAGGTCGTAGATCTTGTCGCCGCTCAGCATGCCCTTCACGTCCTCGGGCGGAGCGTTCAAGTACTTGCCGACGATGGGAATCGCCTTGTCGGGCTCGCCGCGCAGGACGCGCACCCCCTGATCGATGGCGCCGATGAACCTCGTGCAGGCGTCACCGGACTCGGCGAGCCGCGAGCGGCGCACGGCCACCGCGTCCATGATGGTGTCGGGGACGCTGGCGCTCGAGAAGATCACGCGACCGCCGCCCTTGGTCGCCTTGGTGATCCACGGCTCCCAGGTGACCGCGGCGTCGACCTTCCCCGCCACGAACGCGGCCCCGGCGTCGTCTGCGCTCATGCTCGTGAGCTTCACGTCGTCCGTGGAGAGCCCGGACTTCTTGAGGCCGGCGAGGAACAGCATGTGATTGACCTCGCCGAGGGTGAGCGCGACCGTCTTGCCCTTGAGATCGGCCATGGACGCGACCCCCTCCTTCGCCACCACCGCGTCCGCGCCGTTCGAGCTGTCGATGAGCGCGACGGCCACGACGTCGGTGTCGCCGTTGCCGCTCAGCACAACCAGGTTCTGCAGGGTCGTCAGGCCGATATCGAGCTTCCCCGCGGCCAGCGCCGGCAGCGTGTCCCCGGGGTTCGAGAACGGCTTGAGCTCGACGTCGAGGCCAGCCTGCTTGAACAGCCCGAGCTCGTTCGCGATGAACACGCCCGCATAGCCGATCCACAGGTCGTGTCCCACGGTCAGCTTCACCGGCGCGTTCGCCGCGGCCCCGGGCTTCTCGCCCGGCGCGGCGGCGGCGGGCACCTCGCGCGCTGGCTCGTCCTTCTTCGAGCAGCCTGGCGACAGGAGGAGGCAGGCGAGCGCTGCCCCGAGCTCTAGCACGACGGTCCTTCGGTTCATGGATCCTCTCCCCTCGGCGTATTCGTGAGCCCGAGGAGCAAGCGGCGGCGCTGCTCCTCGGGGCGGGCCTTCCCCCGCAGGAGCGAGAGAATATCCCGTTTGAGGCGCAGCAACGCCTCGTCGAGCTTGAGGTCGGGCGAGCGATCCGCCCGGGGTACCGGCACGTCGATGGTGGCCACGACGCGGCCGGGGCGCTCGGAGAAGACCACCACGCGATCGGACAGGATCAGGGCCTCTTCCACGTCGTGCGTGACGAAGAGCGTCGTGATCCGGTGATGTCGGATCACATGGAGCAGGAGCCCCTGCATCTCCTCACGTGTCTGGGCGTCGAGGGCGCCGAACGGCTCATCCATCAGCAGCACCTCCGGCTGCGCGGCGAGCGCCCGCGCCAGCGCGGCGCGCTGCTGCATGCCGCCGCTCAGCTCCGCGGGCGCGCTGTCGCGGAAGTCCCATAGATCGACGAGGCGCAGCAGGCGCTCGACGCGGTCCGCCTCTCGCTCGGAGCCGGCCTGCCGCGCCCGGCCGCGGTGGCGGGCCAGCGTCATCGGGAAGCCGACGTTCTCCCGCACGCTGAGCCACGGGAAGAGCGTCTGTTGCTGGAACACGACGCCGAGCTCGGCGCCGGGGCCGAGGACGCGTTCGCCGCCGAGCGTGACGGTCCCGGTGGTCGCCGGCTCGAGCCCCGCGACGATGTGCAGCAGCGTCGATTTCCCGCACCCGGAGGGGCCCACGAGGCTCACGAACTCGCCCTCGCCGACGTCGAGGTCGAGCGGGCAGAGGGCGCTGGTCTCGCCGCGGCGGCCGCCGTACGCCTTGCTGACGCCGCGCACGGAGAGCGTCACGCGTCGCGCCCCCTGGCCCAGCGGAAGAGCCGGCGGTGCGCGGCGCCGAACGCCCAGTCGAGCCCCAGGCCGATCGCGCCCAGCACCGCCAGGTACGCGTAGATGCTGGGCGTCTGGATGAAGCGGTAGAACCTGAGGACGCGGAAGCCGAGGCCCTCGGTGGCGGCCACGAGCTCCGCGACGACGACGTAGCTCCACGCCCACCCGTTGCACATGCGCAGCGCGCTCCAGATGCCGGGGAGGGCGGCCGGGGCCAGCACGCGCCAGACGATCTCCCGCCGGGTGGCCCCGAGGCTCTGGCTGACCTGGAGCAGCGGCGCCGGGACCCGCCGTACCTCGTCCGCGGTCATGAGCAGCAGCTGGAAGAAGGTCCCCAGGAAGACGAGGAGGACCTTCGCGCCCTCGCCGATGCCCGCCGCGATCATGACCAGCGGGATCAGCGCCGGCACGGGGACATAGCGGAGGAACTCGGTCGGCGGCTCGATCAGCGCGGCGATCGATCGGAACGCGCCGGCCAGCACGCCGAGCGGGACCGCGAGGAGCGCGGCGGCCACGAACCCGGCCGTGACCCGAAGGAAGCTGTAGCGGACGTCGAGCCAGAGCTCCGCCGAGCCGAGCGCTTCGGCCGTCGCCCGCCCGATGCTCGCGAGCGTGGGAGCGAGGGCGCTGTTCACCCCGTCGCCGCCCGCGAACCAGGCGTACGCCGCGAGGGTGGCGGGGAAGCTCGCCGCGCCGAGCGCGAGACGGACCCGGGCGGGAACGGGGCGGCCGAGCGCGAGCCAGCGCGGCGGTGGTCGCTCGCACTGTCGCGACGGGGCTCGCGGCGCTCGGTCGCCGGGCATCCGTCAGCCGAAGAGCTGCATCACCGCGGCGCTCTCGGTGACGTAGGCGAACGCGTTGCTCATGCAGAGGATCGCGGCGTCGTGGAGCTCCTGTGTGGTCCCGGCCAGGGCGTCGACAGGGAGCAGCACGCGGTAATCCAGGTTCCTCGCGGTGAGGACGGTGCTGAGCACGCAGATGTTGGTGCACACGCCGCAGCAGATGAGGTTCTCCACCCGCTTGCTCCGGAGCAGCAGGTCGAGGTCGGTGCCCAGAAAACAGTCGTAGCGCCGCTTGGTGAAGATCCGATGATCCTGCGGCTCGATCCGCAGCCCATCGACCATCTCGGCGCCGCGGGATCCCTCGAGGCAGTGCGGCGGCTCGAACTCCAGCTCGATGCCGAAGTCGCACCCATCGGCCCTGTGCATCTCCTGGGTGAAGATGACCGGCAGGCCGTGCCCTCTCGCCCACGCGGCGAGCGCGTTGATGCGCTGTACGATATCGAGCGCCCCGCGCGCCTCGCAGGGCGCGCCCTCCTCGACGAAGTCCCTCTGCATGTCGATGACGAGGAGGGCGGTGCTGGCGGGGCGGACCTGGTCGAGGGGCAACGGGCGGATACGCGGCGTCATCGCTGGTCTGGACGTTCGACGCGCTGGGGACACCGGGCGCGTCGAGCTCGCTGAGGTGTGGTGAAGTGGTGAACCGACCGTCTCTACATCAGCCGGGAATGCAGCGTTAAAAGGCTGAACGGAATTTAGCCGGTGTATCGCCGAAGGGTCAAGCGAGACCTCGGTGCGTGAGCACTTCGAGAGGGCGTGAGGTCGCCCGCTGAGTGGAACAAGGTGCGAGGGAGGGAGAGGTCTGTCGGCGCCGCTCGCCGTCGCCTGACGTCTACAGCGGCGCCATCGGCCGCACGCCGGTCATCTCCTTCGCCGCGCCATCGCGTAACGCACGCCGGCCCGGAGATCTCTCAGCAGGACGATCCCCTCCAGCGTCTCGCCGAAGCTCGCGAGCGCCCCGGCGGTGCTGGCCGACATCCCCACGAGGACGCTCTCGGCGCCGAGCAGGCCCACGGCCTGCACCGCGCGCACGAGGTGGAGCGCGACGGCGCTGTCGATCATCGGGACGCCGGTGAGATCGACGATCACGAACTCCGCGTCGTGGCGCTGCACGCCTTGCAGGAGCGCCTCCGTGAGCTGGGTGCCCCGCATCGTGTCGAGATGGCCGATGAGCGGCACGACGATGACCCCGTGGTCGATGGGCAGGACCGGCGTCGAGAGCGCGGCTATCGTCTCGAGGAGGCGCGACTGGATGGCGAGGAGATCGGCCTCGGTGCTCCGCAGCGCCTCTTCCGTCCTCTTTCGTGCGGTCATGTCGACAACGACCCCGACCATCCCCATCACGCGCCCGCTCGCGTCGCGGAACGGGACGTTGTTCTCCAGCGTCCAGCCGTCGCTCCCGTCCTCGAGCTTCCACCGGAGCTCCACGTTGAGCCGCGGGATCCCCTCGGACATGATGGTCTCGTCGTTCTCGCGGTAGCTGCGCGCGACCTCGTCGACGAATATCTCTTCGTCGCGCTTCCCGACGATCCTGTCGCTCGAGAGGCGATAGTGCTCCGCATAGGCCTTGTTGACGGCGAGGTACCGGTGGTCCCGGGCCTTGAAGAACACCATCGCCGGGATCGCGTCGAGCATCGCGGCGTACCCCGAGGCCTCCGCCGCGAAGAAGCTGGCCAGGAGCTCATGCTCGTGGGCAACGGGCCGCGCCTCGCGTACGGCCGAGCTCGGCCGCTGCGCCTCGGCCAGAGCGTGCTCCAGGTCCGCGACGCGCCTGCGGAGCGCCGCGACCTGCTCGCGCAGCGACGTCTCGCTCTCTGGGTCTGAAAGACACTGCATTACAGGGTACCATGCGTCGGCCGGGCCACAGTGACCGCATGATTGTCGGGGGCGCAACACTTGTCAAGCGCTCGATGTCCGTTGTCGACTCACGGCGTGTCGCCGGTGGGGCCGGCAGGTCCCGTGGATGTCGACCAAGACGTTCCTCGCCCGTGCGGAGCGCGAGCGCGCGCCGTTACGCGCCGTTACGCGCCGTTACGCGCCGTCATGCGACGTTTACCCGCCGTTTACCTGCCGTTTACGCGCCGTTCAAGCTGGACCCGTGCTCATCTGGATCTGCGGAGGGCGGGAATCTGTCTCGTACAACGCGGACGATGGTTGTGCGTTGCGCGTGGCCGATGAAGCGGCGTGGACGTGAGATTCGTTGTCTCGCGCATCTCGATTCCTGGTCGGGTGGAACGACCGAGGCGTCTTGAACGATGGGCTCTCCCCTGGTCGAGACGCGCCGTTGCCCGGGGCCCCGCCGCCTGCGCGAGGCCTTGTGTCTTGGCCGGCAGCGGCGCAAGGCGCGGCGCGTGAGCGTTTCGGGCGTACCAATGAGCGCCGCGGGCGCGCGCCGCGCGGCGAGCGGGCGCAGGGTAGGCGCACGAGCCGGCGCGTCGCCGGCCCGTCACCACGAGAGAGCGCATCATGAAAACGCAACCGAAACGCCTCGCCGCGGTCCTCGCCTGCCTCGCCGCCGTCCTCCCGGCGTGTGCCGAGGGCGAGGCCCCGGCCGCGCCGGAGCTCCGCCGTGTCGGCGGCTTCAGCACCCCCGAGTCGGTGCTCCACGACGAGGAGCGCGACGTTTACCTCGTCTCGAACATCGTCGGTTCACCCGTCGAGAAGGACGACCGCGCGTTCATCTCGCGCGTCTCGCCGGACGGCGAGATCCTCGACCTGACATGGATCGACGGCGCGTCGGAGGGCGTGACGCTGAGCGCCCCGAAGGGCATGGCCATCGCGGGCGGCAGGCTCTATGTGGCCGATATCGACGTGATCCGCGTCTTCGACGCGAGCGACGGCGCGCCCATCGAGGACATCGAGGTCGCCGGCGCCGGCCTGCTCAACGACGTCGCGGCCATGCCCGACGGGTCGATCGTCGTCTCGGACTCCGGCGTGGCCATCGGGGAGGGCGGGTTCACCTCGATCGGCACCGACGCGCTCGTCGCGGTCGATCCGGGCGGGGAGGTCTCCCGGCTTATCGCGGATCCCGCGCTGCCGCACCCGAACGGCGTGGCGTGCGCGGAGGGCGAGATCTGGGTGGCTTACCTCGGCGCGGCGCGGGTCGACGCGCTCGACGCCTCGGGGAAGCTCCGGCGCGAGATCTCCCTGCCCGCTGGCACGCTGGACGGCCTCGTGCGCCTCGACGACGGCCGGCTCCTCGTGTCGAGCTGGGACGCGGGCGCCGTCTTCGCGATCGACCCCGCCGGGGACGCGGCGCCGCGCGTCTCCACGCTCGCGGCGGATCTCCCGAGCCCCGCCGATCTCGGCTGGGACCGCGCGAGAAATCGCCTGCTCGTCCCGCTCTTCAACGACGGCGAGATCGTCCTGCTCGACGTGAAATGAGCCGTTCGAACAGCGCTTTGGGCCCAGGGGCGGCGCGGTTACGCTGCGCCGCCCCGGCCGGCCCTGCGCTGTGTCCGCGCGGCGAGAGACGCGCCCTTCCCATCAGGAGCGACGATGAAGACCCAGCTCACCCGACTGCTCGAGCCCACCGATCAAGCCCAGGCCTGGGGCGCGCTCAGAGAGGCCATCTCCCGCCTGGAGCGCTCGTCCTCGGCGAGCGGCGCCGGCCTGGCCCGGTGGATCGGCGTCTTCACCCGCACGCGCGAGCGGATAACGATACAGCGGCTCTCCCGGCCCCTCGTCGTGCTCATCCTCGACGGCGCGAAGCGGATCTTCCTCGACGGCCCGGACGGCAACACGCGCCTCGTCGCCCGGGAGGGGCAGATCCTGCTCGTGCCGCAGGGCATCCCCCTCGAGCTCGTGAATGAGCCCGATCCCGAGCGCGGCGCCTACCGCTCGTTCACGATCGAGCTCTTGAGCGAGGTCGACGAGCGGCTCCAGCGCCGGTATCCCACGCTCTGCGTCCAGCGCGGGCTCGGCGGCTTCGAGGCGGATCGGCCGCACCTCCTGCGCTCCGCGATGCCGTCGATCCAGGCGCTGATCCACCTCGTGAACACGCTCCTCTTGCCCGGCGCGCACGCGCTGCTCATCGAGCACCGGCTGGAGGATCTCATCCTGACCCTGCTCCTGCAGCACCGGGAGCAGCTCGACGAGGCGCGCGCCGCCTCCTCGACGCTGGCGCTCGATCCGACGCTCGCGGTGCGGGCGCTGGTGCGCCGCGATCCGGCGCGCCCGTGGGCGGCCCCGGAGGTCGCGCGCGCGCTCGGGGTGAGCGACGCGACGCTGCGCCGCCGGCTCGGCGCGAAGGGGGTCTCGTTCAGGGCCCTCCTCTGGAAGGAGCGCCTCGATCTCGCCAAGGGGCTCCTGCGCTCGGGGCGCCACGGCGTGCTGGAGGTCGCGACGGCCTGCGGCTACGACTCGGCGTCGCGCTTCGCCGAGCAGTTCCGGCGCTCCGAGGGGGTCAGCCCCTCGGAGTACCGCGCGCGGCACCGGGCGAGCGCGAACGACTGCTCGAGCGACGAGCCCGAGCTCGACGCGACGTGAGGGATCGGCGCGCCGGGACGCGGAGGCGAGGGGCTCAGCCCGCCTTGTCGATGCGGCCGTCGGGGTAGCGCGCGAAGCGGCCTTCCGCGGGCCCGTGGACCGGGCCGTCGCTCGGCCACGGCCATCCGCCGAAGCCCGTCCGCCGGTAGTCGAGGAAGGCCTGCTGGACCTCCGCCATCGAGGTCATCACGAAGGGGCCTTGCTGCGCGACGGGCTCCCCGATCGGCTTGCCCTGGAGGAGCAGGATCTCGCCCTCGTCGGGGCCGTTCTCGAGCAGCGCTGCGGCGCCGTCGCGGAGCGTGATCCTGTGGGCCGCGGGGACGCGCCGGGGGCCGATACGGAGCTCGGCGCCGCGGAAGAAGTAGAGCGCGCGGTTCGTGCCGGGGGAGGCGGCCGGCAGCGTGAACCGCGCGCCAGGGGCCATCTTGAGCGTCCAGATCGCCACGTCGGACGCGGCGCGCGCAGCCCACGATCTCGGCGGCGGGGCCGGCGGGCGGAGCTCTCCGAGGCGGCCGGCGACGATCGTGATCTCGGTCGTCCTGCCCGCGGCGTCGCGCGCGATCTGCCTGGGGATCGTGTCGCCCCACATCATCACGAAGCGCGGTTCGGCGAGCTTGTCGGCGCGCGGGAGGTTGAGCCAGATCTGGAAGAGCTCGAGCGGGTTGGGCCCGTCCTTCTCGACGAGCGGGAACATCTCCGCGTGGACGATGCCGCCCCCCGCCGTGAGCCACTGGACGTCGCCGCGGCCGTAGCGCGCGGCCGCGCCGAGCGAGTCCGCGTGATCGACGAGCCCGCGCCGCACGACGGTCACGGTCTCGAAGCCGCGGTGCGGGTGCTGCGGGAAGCCGGGGACCACGTCGCCGTGGTACATGCGCCAGCCGTCCTTGCCCGCGAAGTCGCGCCCGATGGCGCGGCCCGCGAGCGAGGCGGCCGGCCCCATCCGCTCGTTGCCGGCCGGGTACGCGTCGTCGTGGTGGACGCAGAACAGGAAGGGGTCGAGCGTCTCCCAGGGGAACCCGAGCGGCGCGACGTCGCGGACGACGTCCTCCGCGGCGAGCGCGGTCTCGTCGGTGCGACCGGGCGGGGGCGCGGCGGGGTCGCACGCGGCGACGACGGGCGTTGCGGCGAGGGCGCCGAGGACGGTGCGGCGATCCATGGGGCTCATCGTCTCATCGTAAGGTGGACCTCATGGAGGGACAACGGTGCGAGCGCGCAACGTGGCGTTGCGCCGGCAGCAACGCGCGCGATGTGCGAGCCGCCGCGCGGGCTGCGTAGAGCAGGGGAGCGGTGAGGGTGCGCGTCCGGGCGCGAGCGCGGCGCTTTTTCGTGCGGAGGCGGGGCAGGCGCGCCTGGAGTCGACTAGAGTCGACCCTCGTGTCCAAACGGCGCTCCGAATCGAGCATCATCTTCCTTGTCGCTGCGGTCCAGTTCATCAACATCCTCGACTTCGTGATGGTGATGCCGCTCGGGCCCGACTTCGCGGTCGCGCTGGGCATCCCGATGTCCAGCATCGGCTTCATCGGCGGCAGCTACACGGCGGCGGCCGCGGTCTCGGGCCTCGCCGGCGCGTTCTTCCTCGACCGCTTCGACCGGCGCAGCGTGCTCGCCGTGGCGATGCTCGGCCTCGTCGCCGGCACGGCGGCCGGGGGCTTCGCCACGGGGCTCCCGAGCCTCATGGCGGCGCGCGTGCTCGCCGGGGCGTTCGGCGGGCCCGCGACCTCGGTCGCGTTCTCGATCGTCGCCGACGTCATCCCGCCCGAGCGGCGCGGCAAGGCGATGGGCGTCGTGATGGGCTCGTTCTCGGTCGCCTCGGTGCTCGGCGTCCCCGCCGGGCTGGAGCTCGCCCGCCGCGGCGGCTTTCCGCTGCCGTTCTTCGCGGTCGCGGCGCTCGGGCTGCTCGTCGCGGGGCTCGCGATCTTCCTCCTGCCGTCGATGCGAGATCACCTGACCGGCGCGCCGCCGTCGGGCAGCGCGCTCGGCGAGCTCGGCGCGCTCCTTGGCCGGCCCATCGTCCTGCTCTCGTACGCGACGACGGCGATCCTGACGGTGGCGTCGTTCCTGGTGATCCCCAACATCTCGGCTTACGTGCAGTACAACCTCGGATATCCGCGCGAGCGGCTCGGGCTGCTCTACTTCGTGGGAGGCCTGGTGAGCTTCGCCGCGATGCGGGCCGTGGGACCCTTGGTGGACCGCTTCGGCGCGTTTCAGACGGGCTCGGTGGGGGCGGTGGTGCTCGCGAGCGTCCTCTACGCGGGGTTCGTCTCGTATACGCCGGGGCTGCCGGTGCTCGCCATCTTCATCGTCTTCATGCTGGGCATGACGTTCCGCAACGTCTCGTACAACACGCTGACGTCGAAGGTGCCGCGCCCCGCCGAGCGGGCGCGCTTCACCTCGATGCAGTCGGCCGTGCAGCACATGGCGTCCGCGATCGCGGCGTTCGCGGCGGCCAGGATGCTCCACGAGCTGCCGGACCACCGTCTCGATGGCATGCCGGTCGTGGCGGGGCTGTCGATCGTGTTCACGATCGCGCTGCCGCTGCTGTTCCTCGGGATCGAGCGGCGCGTCGCGCTCGCTGCCGCGCATCGCGCCTAGCCGCGTTGTTGAGCGACTCACCCTCTACGCTTGAGCCGCGGAAAGCGCTGTGGCTCGTCGCTCACCCGCGAGGCTCGCAGCTTGCATGCGCGCGGGCTTCGACTATAGCCTCGGGCTGATGAGCGGCTCCGAGAGCTCGCCGTTGACGACGCAGACCTTCGATCTGCGGCAGTCCCCGGACAGCCCGGGAATCTACTCCTACCTCCTCGTCATCGGCGCTTCTTCATCGTACAGGCGCGTCCTGCCCGACGACGGCGTGCTCGTCGTGGGGCGCAGCGACGAGGCCGACGTGAGGCTCGACACAGCGGCGGTCTCCCGGCGGCACGCCGAGCTCGTCTTCTCCAGAGGAGAGATCCGGATCACCGATCTCGGCAGCCACAATGGGACGCTCGTCAACGGCGAGCGCATCGAGGGCTCGCGCGCGCTCGGCTCCGGCGATGTCATCACCATGGGGGATACGACGCTGATCCTCCGGCGCGAGTCGCCGCCCCGGGGCAGCGCCCTCATCGAGATGGGCCGGCTGCGCCGGCGCGTGGAGGAGGAGATCGAGCGCGCCGCCGACTCGGCGCGGCCGTTCGGCCTGGCGGTGGTGTCCCTCGGGTCCGTGCAGATGCGCTCGATGCTCGCGCATCGGGCGCTCTCGGCGCTCCGGCTCGTGGACATCGTCGCCTGGGACGGCGCCTCTCACCTGGCGATCGGGTTTCCCGAGCTCGGCGGAGAGGCGTCGCGCGCCGCGGTGCTCCAGGTGCTCGAGGCGATCGCGCCGCTGGCCCCGGAGGCGCGCGGCGGACTGGCCTCCTACCCGTTCGACGGCGGCGACACCGAGACGCTCCTCGCGGGCGCGCGGACCGCCGCGTCGATCGCGGCTCCGGGGGCGATCGCCTCCGCCTCGCAGACCGCCGTCCGGCACGTCATCGGCGATCGCACCATCGTTGTGGCCGACTCGGCCATGATCCGGCTGTTCGAGCTGATCCGGCGCCTGGCGGCGAGCGATCTGCCGGTCCTCGTCCTCGGCGAGACGGGGGCGGGCAAGGAGAACGCCGCCGCGGCCGTGCACCACTGGTCTGCGCGGGCGCAGAGGACGCTGATCACGCTCAACTGCGCCGCGCTCCCGGAGGCGCTGGTGGAGAGCGAGCTCTTCGGCTACGAGAAGGGCGCGTTCTCGGAGGCGCGGGCGCCCAAGCCCGGCCTGCTGGAGCGGGCGCACGGCGGCACCGTCTTCCTCGACGAGATCGGCGAGCTGCCCCTCGGCGCGCAGGCCAAGCTGCTCCGGGCGCTCGAGGCGAAGCGGATCACCCGCCTCGGCGACGTCCGCGATCGCGAGGTGGACATCCGCATCGTCGCTGCCACGAACCGCGATCTCGAGGCCGAGGTCCACGCCGGCCGCTTCCGTCAAGACCTGCTCTTCCGCCTCAGCGCCGCCGTCGTCGAGCTGCCCCCGCTCCGGCACAGGCGGCGTGAGCTGCCGATCCTGGCCCGTCTGTTCCTCGCCGAGGCGTGCGCTCGGATCGGGCGGCCCGCGCTCGAGCTCTCGGAAGCCGCGCTCGCCGCGCTCTTCGCGCACCCGTTTCCCGGCAACGTGCGCGAGCTCAAGAACGCGATGGAGTACGCGGCCGCCACGGCGGACGGCCCGGCGCTCGAGCCCTGGGGGCTGCCCGAGCGCATCGCCGGGCTCGATGTCCCGCCGCGGGCCGCGGTGGACACCTCGGCCCCGCCCGCCGCGGCGCCCGCCCGCTTCAAGCCCATCGCCGAGGAGCTCCGGGAGATCGAGCGCACGCGCATGCGTCAGGCGCTCGACGCCGCGGATGGGGTCCAGAAGCGGGCGGCGGCGCTCCTCGGGATGCCTGTCCGCACCTTCACCTTCAAGCTCAAGCAATTCGGTATCTCGGCGCGCGAGGGGAAGCGGAGCCCGTGAGGCTCGGGCTCGGAACACGAGCCGAGCCCTGCGCCCACCCTCGAGGCATGCCACCCGGGGTGTAGAGCAACGAGATCACGAACGCCGACGTCGCTGCACGACGGCGCGTGATGGCAATCCTTGCCGCGTCTTCCCCCGAGGGCTGGCAAGCTTTGCCACGACGGCAAAGTTTGCCTCCCTCGCGCTGGCCCATGGCGCGAGCGCGGCCGCGGGCTGATCGCTCGATTTCGCGGCCGATCCTCCTCGATCACGCGGTCGATCTCCCGCCGATGCCCCTCGTGCGCAGGGGCGGCACGCCGGATGCGATGACGCTCTGCCGACCCGGCTCGCCGGAGATGCGAGCGAAAGGTAAAAAATCATGAAAACGATCCAGAACATCCTCCTCTGCGGTCCCTTCGTCTCCGTCGTCGTGGTGGCCCTGGCGGGTTGTTTGAGCGAGCCCGCAGCACCGGCGAAGCCCGAGGAGATCCGCTGCGACAAGCTGGCCGAGTGCGGGAGGCTGAGCGAGGGCGTGGAGGCCGAGCAGTGCGCGGTCACGATGGGGCTACTCCACGACCAGGCAGTCAAGGAGCTGGACGTCTGCACGCCGGTCTTCCAGCGGATCGAGAGCCTCATCGCCTGTGCGGCGCAGCAGGAGGGTTGCGAGAGCGACGTCGGTATGGAGGCCGCCGATCTCCCGCAGGATCACCCGTGCTTCGAGGAGAACGAGAGCTACAAGAGGGCCTTGCAGGAGGTGGGGGAGCAGCGTCACGAGCCCGACACAGGGGCCCTGTGCGTCTTCTTCTATGAGAGGGCCATGGAGCTTGCGACGACCCCCGCGACGGGCAAGGCGTGCACGACGAGCAACGATTGTCCCGATGTCGAGTGTCCGGACCCGGCGCTCGGCAGGCACGGCTATTGCCAGTCTGGCAAGTGCAAGACGGCGATCGACATCTGCGGGTGAGCGCGCCGCTCGATCCTGCCGGCGTCGGGCGCCCCTCCACCGGATCAGAACACGAGCCAGGTTGACACCATCGCGGCGTCGGGCGCCGCGGCGGGCCGGATCTCGACCTTCACGCCACCTCGGTCCTGGGTGCGGTAGATCTGTGGCCTGTTCGTGAAGAGCATGGCCGTCGCCGTGACCACCGTCGCGCTGCCGGCGAGGAGGGTGCCGGCGGCCAGCCAGCTCTCGTTGACGCTGGCGTCGTACTGGAAGCCGGGGGACGGAGCGCACGACCGACCGCACTCGCGCACGCTCCGCTCCTGCGCATATCCATGAAGGTCGTCGGCCTGCCACATCAACCGGCCGCCCATGACGGCGATGGCCGCCCCAGCCCCGAGCGTGGCCCAGGGGAGCCAGGCGGGCCAGCGCTGCCTGGCGACGACGGTATCGGCGCTCAGGACGAGCTGGCCGGAGGCCTCTTTGCCTGCGACCATGAAGATGGGCCTGGCGACGGTGAAGTAGCCATCCTTTCTCGCCGTGAGGACATGCTCTCCGGGCGTGACCATCCGGCGCCGGGCGCCGGGTCCGACGAACCAGCGCTTGCCATCCATCAGCACGGTGGCCCCCGGCTCATCGCAGCGGATCTCGATGACGGCGAGCTCCTGCTCCACGAGCGCCCGCAGCGTCGCGCGCGCCTCCTGCTCCTTCTCGGCGTCGAGCGAGCCGGGCCCCCACCGCAGGGAGAGTCGCAGGTTGTCATAGGCCAGCACCGGCAGGCCGAGGCTCCTCAACACCCGCCCGAGATAGAGCCGGAGCTCGGGGTGCTCCCACGACGCCAGCGCCTCTTCGTACTTGGCCCGTGCCTCGGCGAACATCATGCGCCGGTGGAAATTCCGGGCCTCCTCGAAGAGCGCGCGGGCCATCTGCTTTCGATCCTCGGAGATGCCCTGATGCCATGGGGGCGCCGACGCTGCCGGGGGCGATGGCGACTCCGCTGTCGCCGGAGGATGCGGCGATGAGGACGATGACGGCGGCGGCGCCTGGGCGAGCGCAGGCGCGGCGCAGAGGGTGATGAGGGTGATGGGCAGGAGGAGCTTCGCCAGCGGAGGGGAGACGTGAACAGGTCGTCTACGGGTCGTCGTCATGAAAGCCAGTCGCTCTCCTCCGGCTCGCCCGTCATGCCACATCGAGCGTTCGCCGGGCTCGCCGGGCCGATGAGCAAGCTCCGCGGGCCAGGATATGCCCGCGCATGTCCTGTGTGAAGCGCGCCGGCGGCGAGTCTGTGTATACACGGCTCCGCTGGGCGCCTATGCTCTCGCCATGGCTCCAGCCGTCTCGGACGCGACGGTTTCGACAGGCGTGTCTTTTTACAGGTAGGAGAACCGGTGCCCACCGAGCGGATCACCCTGGAATCGGTCCGTCGATCGTCCGGCGTGGCGCCCGTCGAGCCTGAAGGGCGCTCTGGCATGAGCACCGAGAGCCTCGTGGACGTCGCCTGCGCCGGCGCGGCGCTCGCGGGCAGAGCGCTCCCGCGGGCTGCGCTCGCCGCCGCCGGGGCGACGGTCAGCATCGTGCCGGCCGGCGTTCACGGGGCGAGGCGCGACGCGGTGAGCGACGCGAGCGCTCCGCCGTCCTCGTCGATTCCCCGGACCGATCCGCCCCGAGCCGGCACCCGCATAGGCCACTACGAGCTCCTGCGCGAGCTCGGCCGGGGTGGCATGGGCACCGTCTTCCTCGCGCGCGACATCCGGCTCGCTCGCCTCGTCGCGATCAAGCTCCTCACAAGGCTCAGCAGGAGCGGACTACAGCGCTTCCTGATCGAGGCGCAGGCCACCGCGCGCTGCAAGCACGAGCACATCGTGACGATCCATGAGGTGAACGAGCACGATGGATACCCGTACATGGTGCTCGAGTACATCGAGGGGCAGAGCCTCCGCGCCTGGATGAGGCAGCGCAGGCCCGCGGACGCAGGCGAGGAGGTGTCGACGGCGCCGGTGCCGCCCGGCCTGGCCGTCGACATGATGGTCCCTGTCGTGCGCGCGCTCTCGCGAGCGCACGCGTCCGGCATCATCCACCGTGACCTCAAGCCCGAGAACATCATGCTGGAGGCGTCGGGGGCGATCAAGGTGGTCGATTTCGGCATCGCGGAGCTGCGCGAGGACGGGGCGAGCCTCGCGCTCGCGGTCGAGCGCGAGGCCGCCGAGCACAAGAGTACGCGCCTCACCGGCGAAGGCGCGCTCCTCGGAACGATGCCTTATATGTCCCCCGAGCAGTGGAGGGGAACGGACATCGACCAAGCCAGCGATATCTGGGCGGTCGGCGTCATGCTCCACGAGCTCGTGATCGGCGCGCACCCGCTCGCGCCCGTCAACCAGGGGACGCTCCTCGGCGTGGAGGACCTCGACGAGCCCATGCCCCAGGTCAGCGCGCGCCACACGGAGCTCGGCGCGCTCGGCGCGATCATCGATCGCTGCCTGCGCAAGCGGAAGTCCGAGCGTTTCGCCTCCGCGCAGGAGCTCCTGACCGAGCTCGTGCCGCTGCTGCCCGGGCGCCGGGAGATCCTCCTCGGCGCCGACGAGAGCCCGTTCGCGGGGCTCTCGTCGTTCCAGGAGGCCGACGCCGATCGCTTCTTCGGCCGCGCGCAGGACCTCGCGGGCGTGGTGGCGCGGCTCCGGAACCAGCCGCTGCTCGCGATCGCCGGGGCGTCGGGCGTGGGGAAGTCGTCGCTCGTGCGGGCGGGGGTGATCCCGGCGCTCAAACGCTCAGGCGAGGGCTGGGAAGCGCTCGTCGTGCGGCCCGGGCGTGAGCCGATGGCGGCGCTCGCGGATCTGTCCAGCCATGCCGCCGCGACGCTGGGCGCAGCCCCGCCGGCGCCCGTCCCGGAGGGCGGCGCGGCGGGCTCGGCCCTGGCCCCGCGGCTGCGCGCCGAGCCCGGCCTCCTGGGCGCGTGGCTGCGCGCGTGGTCGGACCGAGCGAAGCGGCGCCTCGTGCTGTTCATCGATCAGTTCGAGGAGCTCTTCACGCTCGGCGCCCCGGCCGGCGAGCGCGAGGCGTTCCTCGCGTGCCTCGCGGGGGTCGCCGACGACGCCTCTTCACGGCTCCGGGTGGTCCTCGCGGTGCGAGCCGACTTCCTGGAGCGGATGGCCGAGCACGAGCAGTTCATGGCGGCGATGATCCGGGGCCTCGTGTTCCTGCGGCCGATGGGGCGCGAGGGGCTGCGCGAGGCCTTGATGAGGCCGATCGAGGCCGCGCGGCACGAGATCGACGATCCCGGGATGATCGAGGGCTTCCTCGATGCGCTGGCGACGACGCGCGGCGCGCTGCCGCTCCTGCAGTTCACGGCGGCCCGGCTGTGGGAGATGCGCGATCGGGAGCGCCGGATGCTCACCATCGCGAGCTACGAGGCGCTCGGGGGCGTGGCGGGGGCGCTGGCGAGCCACGCCGACACGGTGCTGGCCGGGATGAGCGAGCGCCGGGCGAAGCTCGCGCGGGCCGTCCTGGAGCGCCTTGTGACGCCGGAGCGGACGCGGGCGGTGGCCAGCCTGGGTGAGCTCTGCGAGCTGCCCGGGGAGCGGGGCGAGATCGAGCGGGTGGTGGAGCTGCTCGCCCACGCGCGGCTCCTGGCGATCGAGACGGGGAGCGAGCGCGCGGGCAGCACGGTGGAGCTCGTGCACGAGTCGCTCATCGAGCGGTGGCCGACGCTGCGGCGCTGGCTGGACGAGAACCAGGAAGACGCCGCGTTCCTGGACCGGCTGCGCGCGGCGGCGAGGCTCTGGGACGCGAGCGGCCGCGCCGCGGACACGCTCTGGCGGGGCAAGGTCGCCGAGGAGGCGCGCGGCTTTCGCGAGCGCTACCGGGGCGCGCTGCCGGAGCGGGAGAGGCTCTATCTGGAGGAGGTGCTCCGGTTCGCCGATCAGCAGCAACGCGGGAGGCGGCGCCTCGCATCCGGGATCATCGCGGCGCTGTCGCTGCTGGCCTTCGCCGCAGGCGGCGGATACGTGAAGGTGACCCGCCAGTACCAGGTGATCATGAAACAGTTCGACGAGATCCGGACCGCGGAGATCACGTTGAAGGATGCGCTGGCGCGCGAGGAGACGGCCCGGAGCGTGGCGGAGCGGGCGCGACAGGAGAGCGAGGCGGCGCGGCAGGACAGCGAGGCGCAGCGGCGGCGGGCCGAGCGGCTCCAGCGCGACGCCGAGGAGGCCAGGGACCGGGCGGAGGCAGAGGCCGAGAGGGCCCGCGTCGCGGCCAACCAGGCGCGGATGGCGCGGGGTGAGACGCAGAAGGCCGAGGCCGAGGCGCGAAAGGCCGAGGTCAAGGCCACCGCGGAGGAGCAGAAGGCCAGGGCCGTCGAGGCGGAGCTGCGGAGCAAGAGCGAGCTGGAGCTGCTCATCGAGCGCGCCGTGGGGAAGATCGACGCGACGTTGAAGTAGCGGGGCGACCCATGGGAAGCGCGCCGCGGGCAGGCGCGCGCTGGTCGCCGCGTCAGGTCACGGATGCGGCTTCCGCTCGTCCAGGCGCGCGCGGAGCCCGATGCGGCGGCGCACCTCGTCGAGGCACCGCGCTTGGCCCCGGCGCTTCCGCTGAACGGGAGGTGGCGCTGTTGTTACCACGGTGACACGGATACGCTTTCGGAGATGGCCACGCCGTTGTCGCCGACGATATGAAACTTCAGGGTGTCGCCCCACATGGCATTGAGCGAAGCGTCCGCTGGGAGGCGGCGACTCCAGCCGAGGCTGTCGTAACGCAAGAGCATGCCCTCGTCTCCGACGACGTAGACGACATGCTGGGTGAGGTCCCACCTGGTTCCCCACACGAAATTCAATGATTTCTGTGCTGTCGACGCCGATGTCATGGCCGTCCAGCCGGCGCCGTCGAAGTGCAGGATGGTGCCGCCCTCGCCGACGACAAATACGTCCTGCGGCCCGCTTCCCCATACGGAATTCAATGTTCTTGGCGGAATCGACGCGTGTTTCACGGCTTCCCAGCGCTCGCCCTTGAAGCGCAGGATGGTGCCGTTTTCGCCGACGGCGAACATGTCTTGCGGCCCGCTTCCCCACACGGCGTTCAACGATGCTTGCGAGGCCGATTCGTGTGTTGCGGCCTTCCATTGTCCGTCTTTGAAGCGCAGGATGGTTCCCTTGTCGCCGACGGCGAGCACGTCATCCGGCCCGTTCCCCCACACGAAGTTCAATGTGATTCGCGGGATCGACTCGTGCTCCACGATGTTCCAGTGTTCGCCGTCGAAATGCAGGATGGTGCCGTTTTCGCCCACGGCGAACACGTCTTTGGGCCCGCTCCCCCACACGGCGTTCAGCGGATGCCGTGGGATCGGGTCGAGTGGCATGACCTTCCAGCGGCTGCCGTTGTAGTGAAGGATCGTGCCCTCCTTGCCAACGGCGAATAGGTTGTTCGGTCCGCTCCCCCACACGCTCTCCAGGTCCTCCTTCAAGCAGGAATTGCCGTCGGGTGTGATCGGGACGTCGCAGCGCTCGCCCGTGGCTTGTGCGAAGCACGTCGGGTTGCCTTCGCGGTCGGGGTCGCACACATAGCCGGTCGGGCAGAAGCTCGCGCCGCACGCGGATCCGGTGTCGAAGCACGCGTGGAGGGGGGCCATCAGCGCGATGAGGGACGCCAGCGCAGCCGCGTGGCAAAGCGCTCTGCCGCCGTGCCGGCGACCCGCGGCGTCCCCGTTCCGCTCGACGCCCCATCTCCGGATGAATGCGCGCATCCTCTGCTCGCTCCTCGGCTCGTCCAACCAACCCACCGTTCGCCCAGGTCGTCGCGGAGCGCTGGGCGCCCGCGGCGGGAGCGTACGGCGGGGCACCTCGTCTTGGGAAGGCCCCGCGCCGGGTCTCCGCTTCTCCTGGGAAGGCCGGGGCCAGGCACCGTCCCGTGGCGCGCCGGGGCCTCCCGCTCGACGGGCGCGAACTGGCGAGCCACGGGCTCCTGGAGCCGGCGGCCGCGCGCAAAGGCTGTGCTGGTGAACTCGGACACGGCTATGCTCCAAGGCCGGTGCGGCACCCCACGACGACAAGAAGCGTCCTGCGATGAGCGGCAGTTCGCCGGAGGACGCGGGCTACGCAAACACGGCGATCGCCGGCGCAGCGCTCCCCACCCCCGCGATGCGGGTCGAGGCCGACCGCGTGGTCACGGGCGCCCGCGAGGCGCAGCGCGACGCGGAGCCCGAGACGCTCGACCCGCCGCCCTCGTTGCTGGCGCAGGCCAGGCCGGCGCCTGCGGCCGGCACCCGCATCGGCCATTACGAGCTCCTGCGCGAGCTCGGCCGGGGCGGCATGGGCGTTGTCTTCCTGGCCCGCGACACCCGCCTCGCTCGTCTCGTCGCAATCAAGCTCCTCAACATGCTGAGCAGCGCCGGGGTCCAGCGCTTCCTCGTCGAAGCGCAGGCCACCGCGCGCTGCAAGCACGAGCACATCGTGACGATCCACGAGGTGAACGAGCACGACGGATTCCCGTACATGGTGCTCGAGTACATCGAGGGGCAGAGCCTGCGCGCCTGGATGAACCGGCGCAGGCCCGTGGACGCGGGGGAAGAGGTGTCGACGGCTCCTGTGCCGCCCGGCCTGGCGGTCGACATGGTGGTCCCCGTCGTGCGCGCGCTCGCGAGCGCGCACGCGTCCGGCATCGTCCACCGCGACCTCAAGCCGGAGAACATCATGCTGGAGGCGTCCGGGGCGATCAAGGTGGTCGATTTCGGCATCGCCAAGCTGCGAGAGGACGAGGCGGTCCTCTCGGCCGGTCGCGCCGTCGCCGGGGACACGGGCTTGACCCGCGACGGCGGGATCATCGGCACGCTGGCGTATATGTCCCCCGAGCAGTGGAGAGGAATCGACATCGATCCGTCGAGCGATGTCTGGGCCGTCGGCATCATTCTCCACGAGCTCGTGATGGGCGCGCACCCGCTCGCGCCGAGCGGCAAGATGGATCTCCTCGCGGTGCCGATCCTCGACGAGCCGATGCCCACCGCCGGCGCGCGCCATCCGGAGGCCGGCGCGCTCGGCGCGATCATCGATCGCTGCCTGTGCAAGCGGAAGTCCGAGCGTTTCGCCTCCGCGCAGGAGCTCTTGACCGAGCTCTTGCCGCTGCTGCCTGGGCGCCGTGAGATCCTCCTCGGCAGCGACGAGAGCCCGTTCGCCGGCCTGTCGTCGTTCCAGGAGGCCGACGCCGACCGCTTCTTCGGCCGCGCGCAGGACCTCGCGGGCGCGGTGGCGCGCCTCCGGAGCCAGCCGCTGCTCACGATTGCCGGCGCCTCGGGCGTGGGGAAGTCGTCGCTCGTGAGGGCAGGGGTGATCCCGGCGCTCAAGCGCTCCGGCGAGGGCTGGGAGGCGCTCGTCGTGCGGCCCGGGCGCGAGCCGATGGCGGTGCTGGCGGACCTGTTCGACCACCCCGCCGTGACCCTCAACACCGACGTGAAGGCGCTCTCCCCGCAGGGCGGCGCGGCGATGCGCGGGGCCCTGGTCGAGCGGCTGCGCGCCGAGCCCGGCCTGCTCGGCGCCGCGCTGCGCGGGGGGGCGGGCCGAGGGCAGAAGCGCCTCGTCCTGTTCGTCGATCAGTTCGAGGAGCTCTTCACGCTCGGCGCCCCGGCCGGTGAGCGCGCGGCGTTCCTCGCGTGCCTCGAGGGGATCGCCGACGATGCTTCCTCGCCGCTCCGCGTCGTCCTGTCCGTCCGGTCGGATTTCCTCGAGCGGATGGCCGAGCACGAGCAGTTCATGGCGGCGATGATCCGGGGCCTCGTGTTCCTGCGGCCGATGGGGCGCGAGGGGCTGCGTGAGGCCTTGATGAAGCCCATCGAGGCGGCGCGGCACGAGATCGAGGACACCGCGATGATCGAGGGCATCCTCGACGCGCTGGCGACGACGCGCGGCGCGCTGCCGCTCTTGCAGTTCACCGCGGCCCGGCTGTGGGAGATGCGCGATCGGGAGCGCCGGATGCTCACCATCGCGAGCTACGAGGCGCTCGGGGGCGTGGCGGGGGCGCTGGCGAGCCACGCCGACACGGTGCTGGCCGGGATGAGCGAGCGCCGGGCAAAGCTCGCGCGGGCCGTCCTGGAGCGCCTTGTGACGCCGGAGCGGACGCGGGCGGTGGCCAGCCTGGGTGAGCTCTGCGAGCTGCCCGGGGAGCGGGGCGAGATCGAGCGGGTGGTGGAGCTGCTCGCCCACGCGCGGCTCCTGGCGATCGAGACGGGGAGCGAGCGCGCGGGCAGCACGGTGGAGATCGTGCACGAGTCGCTCATCGAGCGGTGGCCGACGCTGCGGCGCTGGCTGGACGAGAACCAGGAAGACGCCGCGTTCCTGGACCGGCTGCGCGCGGCGGCGAGGCTCTGGGACGCGAGCGGCCGCGCCGCGGACACGCTCTGGCGGGGCAAGGTCGCCGAGGAGGCGCGCGGCTTTCGCGAGCGCTACCGGGGCGCGCTGCCGGAGCGGGAGAGGCTCTATCTGGAGGAGGTGCTCCGGTTCGCCGACCAGCAGCAACGCGGGAGGCGGCGCCTCGTGTCCGGGATCATCGCGGCGCTGTCGCTGCTGGTGGTCGCGGCGGGGGCGGGGATCGTGAAGCTGACCCGCCAGAACACGGTGATCACGGAGCAGCTCGAGGAGATCCGGAGAACGGAGGACACGCTCAAGAAGGCGCTGGCGAGCGAGGAGGCGCAGCGGAGCGCGGCGGAGCGGGCGCAGCAGGAGAGCGAGGCGCAGAGGAGGCGGGCCGAGCGCATGCAGCGCGAGGCGGAGGAGGCCCGCGAGCGCGCGGAGGCCGAGGCCGGGCGGGCCCGCGTGGCGGCGGGCGAGGCGAGGACGGCGCGGGACACGGCGCAGCGGCCCGAGGCCGAGGCGCGTCATGCCCAGGGCAAGGCCACCGAGGAGGAGCGCAAGGCGAGGGAAGCGGCCGAGGCCGCGCTGCGGAGCAAGCGCGAGCAGGAGCAGCTGATCGAGCGCACGGCGGGGAAGATCAAGCCGACGCTGAAGTAGCGGGCGCGCCGCGGGAGCGGCTGCGCTGCTACCGTGCCGGCGGCGGACCGATGTGGCGGTAGATCGCAGCGTCCTGGCCGACGACGAAGGAGATCCGGCCCTGGCCCCACACCGCGTTGAGCGTGGAGTTCGTCGTGGAGTTGAGCGTCAGCCAGGAGATGCCATCGTAGTGCAAGAGCGCGCCGCCCGAGCCGACCGCGAAGACATCGCGTGGCCCGCTCCCCCAGACGCCACCGAGAAGAACCGACGTTGGCGAATCCAAGGGGTCTCGATATTGTCCGGGCGCTCGTTTCGATGCCCCCCGCGTGGTCGCGACCAAGCGCAGAGGTCCCTCTGAAGCCGATAGACTGGTCGAGACCGTTCCATTTGTATGAATAGATCTAAATTGTTTGGTTGGGACCGTCTTTCAGGCTGAAAAGATCCCCCGCGATGGGTTGAGACCCCTCCTCGGCCTCACGACGAGCGCCGGCTCTGGGCACGACCTCCGTGGCACCTCCTTTTCTGCCGGCCGGGTTGGTCTCGCGCCGTCGCCAACTCGCCGCCAAGGAGAAGACGGCGCCGGTGCCGGCAAGCGGTATGGCGGGACGTCCGCGGGCGAGGCGCCGAGCCTGGAGGAGCCGGGGGAGCCGGCGGTGGGTGAAGAGGAAGAGGCGGGTGCGGGGGACGGCGAGTTCGTGAGCTGAGCCGACCGCCGCGAGCGTCGCGCGAGGCCAGCCACCGGCCGGCTTGCAGCAGAACGTCTCGCCCCACGTTGGCTTGATCTTCTCGCCATCCGCGATCCTCACCCGTCCGTATCCACACCCACGCTGGCGCTCCGCCGCGCGATCGGCTGCTGCGCCCGTCCGGCCTGCCTGCGCCCGCATCGGTCCGCCGGGCGGCCTCGCGTTGCGTACGGCGGCGTCGCGCGCGGCCACGCTGAAAGGGAAACCGTGGTAGGGTGAGGGCCGTGCATTATGGCTCTCGATTCGCGCCCGAAACAAGGAGAATTGTTGCCATGAGGAGAATCGTTCGTGTCAGAGTGCTCGCCTGCGGTCTGGCGATATCCGTTGCATACTCGACGACTCCGGGTTGCGTCATCCGATTGGGCCCGAGCACCGAGGAAGACACGACGGGCAACGGAACGGACACGGGCGCGACGCCGGAGAATCCGGTCACTCCAGAGCCCACGCAGGAGGAGGAGGCCGCCGAGGCGTTCGCTCAGGTGGATCCGGAACAGCTCGTGCTCGCCGAGGCGAAGGCGTCGCTGACCACGGCGTACCTGGTCGCCCAGGCGGAGTCTTCGGGCATCGATCCCAGCACGCTGGATGAGGCCGCGCTCGAACAGCTCATGCAGCAGTACCTCCCCGCAGCAGCGGCCGCGGCGGATGCATGGCTGGCGACGCTGGATCCGGCGACGTTTCCAGCATGGCATGAAAAAAGCGAATGCGAATTCGATGAGGGCTGCGCCTCTCGCGTGCCGTGCAAATACAATGCTCCGCCGGTAAGGCACTGGTGTTTCGTCACCGATTGTGGCAAGTCCAAGTGCTCGATTTGTCCTGACTGGGTGGCCGAACTCTTGAAGAGCCTGGTGCTCACGTCCTGGTGTGCGTACGTCTGTGTCGAGCTTGGGAAGCCTTCGCAGACCAGCGTGGTCGCGATCGGAGCGGGGGGGATTTCCGCGTTCAAAGGGTATTTCGTGGGTCCTATCTGTAAGGACCCTTGAGGATCGAGCCATGACGGACGAGCTCAAGAAGAATGCGCCGGATCAGGCCGCTGGGAGCGTGACGCCGAGCTCGCTGGGAGCGGCGGAGGATCAGGCCAGAGCGTTCGCGCTCGGCCTTTCGGCCGCGCTGAACGTCGCGGGGCTCCTGGCAGCGCCGCGTCTCCTTGCGAAGGCGATGCGAACGAAAAAGGAGGCGCCGACCGGCGAGGCTCTCTCGGCGGTGCTCGAGAATGCCTCGACGGCGTTTCGCTCCTCCGGCGATGCGACGGGGCTCGTCGCGTCGCTGTCCGAGCTGCGTGATCGCCTTTTGACCTGGGAAGGCCGGAGCCCCGCACCGGCGCCGATCGTCGAGGCAGCGCGCGGGGTGCTTCGCGCGCTGGATGTCGAGGAGCCCGAGGAGGGGTGGGACCGCTGGGAAGGTCCGGCCGAGGAGCAGACGGCGCCGCCCGCCCGGCAGATGCCGCGCATTCTCCGCGCCGAGCCCATGACGATCGAAGCGTGGCTTGCATTCGACGGCCCCGGAGAGCTTTGCGAAGGCGTTCTCGTCGAAGCGAAGACCTCGACGGCGCTGGAGGACGCGGTCGCAGCCTGGTTTTTCACGGTGCTGCGTGCGTGGGCGCTGCCGCGCGGAGGTGTCGTGTGTGGCCGGGGGCACAAGCTCGCCGTATCGACGGTATCGGGTCGAAAACCCGATGTCTGCGTTTATATGCCGAACGATCCGTCTGCCGAGACCGGCGCCCCCTCGACGCCGACGCTGGTCCTGGAGGTGGTCTCCGCAAACCCCGCGGACCAACGGCGTGCACGCTTGACGACCAGCAGGGAATACGGCGCGCTGGGCGTGCGATGGTACTGGCTCGTCGATGCGCTGAACCGCACGCTCGAGGTTCTCGAGCTCGGATCCGGAGGCCGCTACATCGTGTTCTTGGCTGCGATCGATGGGACGATGTCCCAAGTGGGTCCTGAAGGGCTTGCCATCGACCTCGACGCCCTCTGGGCCGCCGTCGCCCCGATGGGGCTTTGACACGCAGCCATCGTGCTTCGTCGGCTGGCACGTTGACGGGCGCGCGCCGCCGGCCCTCAGCGCTGCTGCGCCCCGAACCGCGCCTTCGCCGCGTCCACCGCGGCCTTCGTCCACTTGTCGACCTCGTCGTCCGTCAACGTCCGCTCGGCCGACCGGAACCACAGCGCGAACCCCAGCGAGTGCGTCCCCGCCGGCAGCTCCTCGCCGCGGTACCGATCGAACATCTCGACCTTCTCGCAGCGCTCCCCCGCGGTGGTCCGCAGCACCTCGAGCACCTCTCCCGCCGGCACGTCGAGCGGCAAGAGCAGCGCCACGTCGTGCCGCATCGCCGGGAACCGGCTCGGCTTCGCGGCTACCGGCGCCTTGTACGCCGCGGCCACCGCCGCGAGATCCAGCTCCGCCACGACGGCCCCGCTCGTGATCTCCAGCGCCTCGCGCACGTCCGGGTGCAGCTCCGCCACGTACCCGACCTCGCGGCCGTCGAGCAGGACGCGGGCGCCCTTCTTCGGGTGCGCCCACGGCGGCGGCTCGCCCGAGAGGTCGAACGCCGGCGTCACGCTGCCCGCGAGCTCCGCGATCACCGCCTCGACCGCGCCCTTGCCGTCGTAGAAATCGACGTCCTCGGGCCGCGTCAGGTAGCTGTCGCGCGGCCCCGCGAGGAAGATCGTGAGCCGCGTCGGCTCGTTCACCGGCGGCCGCTCGACCCGCGCCAGCTGGCCCGCGCCGCCCGCCTCGCCCTGCCACGGCAGGAACACCTGGCTCACCTCGAACAGCCGCACGCGCGGCACGTTGTACCGCTGCGAGCGCTGCACCACCGTGAGCAGCCCAGGGACCAGCGACGGCCGCATCACCGACTTCTCCTCGGAGAGCGGGTTGAGCAGCCGCAGGAGCGACCCGTCGTCGTAGCGCGCCGCCTTCAGCTCCTGGGGCGAAAGGAACGAGTACGTCACCGCCTCGTGCAGCCCGATCCCCGTGCAGATCTGCCGCACCCTGCGCCGCAGCCGGTAATCGCCGCGGGCGCCCGCCGGCGCGGCCCCGACGCGCGGCAGCCGGCTCGGGATCTGGTCGTAGCCAGCGATGCGCGCGACCTCCTCGATGAGGTCGATCTCCTCCGCGATGTCGGGCCGGTGCTCCGGCACCTCGACGAGGAGCCGGTCCGCCTTCTGCTCCAGCACCGAGAGCCCCAGCGTCTCCAGGATCTCGCGCGCCCGCGCCGGGGCCTCGGCCCCGATGATCCGCTGGTACCGCGGGAGCCGCAGCGTCAGGCGGCGCGGCGCGCGCGGCGCCACGTACGCGTCGATCGGCTTGCCCGCCGCCTCGCCGCCGGCGAGCTCGCAGATGAGCGCGCTCCCGCGGTCGCGCGACAGGGGGACCCCCGAGAGGTCCACCTCCCGCTCGAAGCGGTGCGACGCCTCGGTGTGGAAGCCGTACCGGCGCGCCGACCTGCGGATCCCGCGCGGCTCGAAGTACGCCGACTCGAGGAACACCCGCCGGGTCGTCGCGGTGACGCCGCTGTCCGCGCCGCCGATGACGCCTGCCAGCGCCACCACGCGGTCCGCGTCGGCGATGACCAGATCGTCCTCGTCCAGGGACAGCTTCTGCCCGTCGAGCGCGACGAACGCCTCGCCCGCCTTGGCCCTCCGGATCTCGATCGGGAGCCGCAGCGTGTCGAGATCGAAGGCGTGGAGCGGCTGCCCCCGCTCGAGCATCACAAGGTTGGTCGCATCGACGATGTTGGTGATCGGCCGGACGCCGAGGCGGCCGAGCCGCACCCGCGCCCAGAGCGGCGAGGGGCCGACGCCGACGCCCTCGATCACCTGCCCGTCATACCGGGGGCAGCGGTCCCCGTCGCGCACCTCCACGGCCGCGGGCGCTCCGGCGCCGTTCGCGCCGTTCGCTCGAGCCGCGGCGACGGCGGGCGGGTGGAACGGCAGGCCAAGCACAGCGGCCACGTCCCGCGCCACGCCGAGGTGCCCAAGCGCGTCGGGCCGGTTCGGGGTGACGCTCAGCTCGATGATCCAGTCCTCGAGGCGAGGCTCCCAGTCGAGCAGCGATTGCCCCGGGCGCCCGCCCTCCACCGTCAGGAGACCCTCGTGGCTCGACCCGAGCCCGAGCTCGTCCTCGGCGCAGAGCATGCCGGGCGACGTGAAGCCGGCGACCGCCTTCTCGGTCAGCGTCACGAGCGCGCCGGTGCGGTCGAGCACCTGCGCCCCCACGGGCGCATAACAGACGAGCGCCGGAGCCGCCGGGATGACCGGCGCGCCGCACGCGACCTCGACCTCTCGATCACCCGCGTCCACGCGGACCACCGTCAGGCCCTTCTTGCCCGCCGGGTGCGGCCGCGTCGCGACGACGCTCGCGAGGACCACCGAGCGCAGCGCGGCACCGACGTGCGTCACGCGGTCGACCTCGAGCCCGCCGCGGCCGAGCGCCGAGGTCACCGCGTCGACGCCGGGATCGGCGCCGAGGATCTCTTGAAGCCACTTGTAGGATATCAACATGGGGAATCGGGCCTGCGGGCGAGGGGCAGTGGCCTAGAGGCTTCCGAGGAAGCGGACGTCGTTCTCGTAGAAGGCGCGGATATCGTCGACGGCGAACTTCATGTTGGCCGTGCGATCCACGCCGATGCCGAACGCCAGCCCCGTGTATTCCTCCGGGTCGATCCCGACGTTCCGGAGCACCGTCGGGTGGACCATGCCGCACCCGAGCACCTCCAGCCAGCCCGTCCCCTTGCACTGCGGGCAGGCGCGGTTCTCGCCGAAACAGACGAGGCAGGACACGTCGAGCTCCGCGCTGGGCTCGGTGAAGGGGAAGTAGCTCGGCCGGAAGCGCGTCCTCGTGGCCTCGCCGAACATCCGGCGGCTGTAGACCTCGAGCAGGCCCTTCAGATCGGCGAGCGACACGTCGCGGTCGACAACGAGCCCCTCGATCTGCACGAACATGGGGCTGTGGCTCGCGTCGTCGTCGCGGCGATACACGACGCCGGGCGCGACGATCATCACCGGCGGAGGGTGGGAGAGCATCTCGCGCACCTGGACCGGGCTCGTGTGCGTCCGGAGGAGCACGTTCTGGCCAGGATCGCCGGCCATGTAGAACGTGTCGTGCATGTCCATGGCCGGGTGATCCGCCGGGAACCCGAGGAGATCGAAGTTGTAGCGCGCGAGCTCGATCTGCGGCCCTTCGGCCACGTCGAACCCGAGCCCGACGAAGATATCGACGATCTCGTCGAGGGTCCGCATGATCGGGTGCGACCGCCCGGGCGCGCGCCAGCGGCCGGGCAGGGTGATATCGAGGGGTGGCGCGGAGAGCTCGCGATCGCGCGCAGCGCGCTTGATCCTCGCCGTCGCCTCCTCGCGGGCGCGCTCCACGCGGCCCTTGACGGCGTTGAGGCGCTGGCCGAGCGCCTTGCGCTCCTCGGGCGCCGCGCCGGGCAGCTGCTTCATCAGCGCATTGAGCGACCCGCGGCGCCCGAGCAGGCTGGCATACAGGCGGTTCAGCTCATCGAGATCGCCGGCAGCGGCGAACTGGACGTCCACCGTGCGATCGACCTCGTCGATGAGGCGGCCGAGTTCGGGACCACTCATTGCCGCCCCCTTACCGCGAAGGCCATGGCAACGCAAGACGTTGACCTCCCGCGCCGCCCCGGCCCCCTGGTCTGGCCACCCGCGGGATCCGGAGGCTCGACGACCCCCGCTGCGGCGGGGGCGCCCCGCGCGAGGAGCCGCCATCGCCGCGCGGGCTCCTCGCGGGAGGTGCGCGTCAACCGCCGGTATCGGTCACGTCAACCGCGTCAACCCGAGGTTTACGGGCTCTCCACGGCGGCTGCCTATCTGAATCGCGATTCGCACTCTGGCCGCGGCGATGACGCCTGAAACGTGGCGCTGTGACCGAGCCGAACGTCCCTGGCCCATCGCTTGCTTTGTGCCGTTACGAACGTTGACGGACGCGGGCGAGCGCGCCTGAGGGCGAGCGCTGCGAGCATTCCAATCGATGAGCGAGCCACGCCAGGCGTGCTCGTCGGGCTCCTTTCGCCCTGACGACACCCCGCTGCATGCGCTGCCGCTCCAACACACCACCCGATCGGCGCACCTTGAATCCCATCATCCATCTCTCTCACCGGGGACGAGAAGTTCATCGCCCGCGTGCCCGAGGCGCTGGACTGGCTCGACAAGGTCAAGCTGCCGCCGGAGCTCGTGGAGATCTTCCCCGACCGAACGCACCCCACGTACATCGAGATCGGGACCGACATTCCGCTCTACGTCCACCGGCGCGGCTCGAACGTCGCCTCGGTACTTCTCGCTGCGTGAGGTGAAGCTCGAGGACCTCTACCGCCGGCGCCACGATGACGACCGCGCCGGTGACCGCGGAGGACGCCCAGAAGCTCGTCGGCGAGCTCAACGGAGAGGGCTACTGGCCGACCAAGATCACGATGATCACGAACCCTTACAAAGGTCCTGGGGCCGCCGAGCCGTTCGTGGAGGACACCTACGCCACGACGCACGTCGGCGATCGCAACGATACCTCCCCGTACGACCCGACGAAGGCGCCAGCGACGTACGCCGCCGAGGAGTCGCCGACGGGCATCTCCGTGGAGTCGTTCATCAAGAACATGGGCGTGCTGATCTCCCACGTTGCGCCCGTGCAGTGAGCGCCCACGAGCCTCCGCGCGCTGGCACCTCGTGTGCTTTGGAGATGGGGACGGAGAGCCGAGGCCTGGGACCACGCGCGATCCAGGTGGCTTGATGGCGGCGGCGCGGTGCCGGCGCGCGGTGGTGCAAGGAGTCGATGCATGAAATTGCTTGGAGTTGTCACGGCGGTGCTGAGCGTGGCTGCGGTCGGGCTCGGGTGCAGCAACAGCCCGAACGAAGGGGGAGAAGGTGAAGGGGCGAGCTCCGGCGGCAGCTACGGCTCCGGCTCCGGCGAGGGGGGCTCGCTGGACATCGGCGGTGGGATCGGGCCCGGATCGAGCGGCGCGGGCAGCGCCAGCCCCGCGGGCGGAGGGGGAGCGTGCGCCACCCAGACGGCGGCGGCATCCCTCCAGCCCGTGTACCTGGCGTTCGCGTTCGACGTGTCCGGCAGCATGGGAAAGGGCGACAAGGACTGGCACGACAAGTCGCTCAAGTGGGATCCCGTGGTCGCCGCGACCAAGCAGTTCTTCTCGGATCCCGGGTCTGAAGGGCTGACGGCCTCGCTCTCGTTCTTTCCCGCCGACGACGACAAGTGTTCGTCCGAGATCTACGCGACGCCGGACGTGCCGCTGACGCCGCTCCCCTCGGCGGCCTTCACCGAGGCGATCGACGCGATCGAGCCGGCGAGCTCGGACGACTGGCGCGGCGGCACGCCGACCGCGTGGGTGATGCGGGGCACGAGCGCCTTCATCGAGGCGCAGCGGCAGCAGAACCCCGGGAAATACGCGATCGTGCTCGTGACGGACGGCTACCCGCAGGGCTGCGACGAGGCCTCCGACACGATCGATGCCGTCGTGGGCGACGCCCAGGCGGCGCTGGCGGAGGGCGTCCCGACCTACGTCATCGGGGTCGAGAACCCGCAGATCAAGGGCGCGCCGGACACCCTCGACGACCTGCACAAGATCGCCGCGGCCGGCGGCACCGAGCGCGCCGTGCTCATCGACACCGGCGATCCGTCGCAGACCACGGCCGCTTTCAAGGCGGCGGTCGACCGGATCCGCGGCGCCTCGGTCTCGTGCACGATGGCGATCCCGCTCCCGCCGAACGGGAGCGCGTTCGACAAGGAGAAGGTCCGCGTGCTCTACACGAGCGGATCGAGCGCGACCACGGAGCTCGTGTACGACCAGAGCTGCGCGACCGAGGGCGCCTGGCGCTACGACGAGCCCGCGAGTCCGACGCAGATCGTGCTGTGTGTCGACGCGTGCACCACGGTCCAGGCGGACATGGTGGCGAAGCTGAGCGTCGATTTCACCTGCGAGAGCGTGATCGAGGTTCCCCTCTAGCAGGAGGCCGCCGCGTCCCTGCCGCGCCGCGCCGCGCCGCGCGCTCGGAGCGCTCGATCCGACGATGAGCGCGCCAGCCCGATCCGTGTCAACCGTGAGTTGACACTGTGGACGCGCGCAGTTGCTTCTCCATCGGTCCCACCTCGGCAGGGGCGCTCAGACACCCATCTGCCGCGTCGAGCGCCCTCGCGCTGCCCGGCGTCATTGGCCGCCTGACGCGGGCGCGGCGCGCAGGTTACCGTCCGGCAACGCTGCCGAGATGTTGTAGAACAGAGCCACCATGGCACCTGCTCAGGAGCGCGAGCGGCGGACCCTCGATCGGTACACGCTCCATGGCGTGATCGCCTCCGGGGGCATGGCGTCCGTCCATTTCGGGCGGCTCGTGGGCGCCCATGGCTTTGCCCGCACGGTCGCGATCAAGCGCCTGCACCCGCAGTTCGCCAGGGACCCCGAGTTCTCGTCGATGCTCCTCGACGAGGCGCGGCTCGCGGTGCGCATCCGCCACCCGAACGTCGTCACCACGCTCGACAGCGTGCAGGCCGACGACGAGCTCTTCGTGGTCATGGAGTACATCGCGGGGGAGTCGCTCTCGAGCCTGCTGCGCGAGGCCGGCCGGCAAGGGGCCCAGGTGCCGCAGCCGGTCGGCTCGGCGATCATCGCCGGCGCCCTCGCGGGCCTGCACGCGGCGCACGAGGCGACCGACGAGGAGGGCGCCGCGCTCGAGATCGTCCACCGCGACGTCTCGCCGCAGAACATCCTCGTCGGCGAGGACGGCATCCCGCGCGTGCTCGACTTCGGGATCGCGCGGGCGGCGGTGCGGAGCCAGGTGAGCCGCGTCGGGCAGCTCAAGGGCAAGCTCAGCTACATGGCGCCGGAGCAGCTGCGCGGAGCCCCGCTGAGCCGCCGCGCCGACATCTACGCCGCTTCCGTGGTCCTCTGGGAGGTGCTCACCGGGCGGCGGCTGTTCACGGGGGAGTGCGACGCGGAGATCTTCGGGCGGATCCTCGAGGGCGTCGTCCAGCCGCCGAGCGTCTACGGCGACGTGCCGAAGGCGCTCGACGAGGTGGTGCTGCGCGGCCTCGACAGGGATCCCTCCCGCCGTTACGCGACCGCGCTGGAGATGGCGGCCGCGCTGGAGGAGGCGCTGCCGCCGGCGAGCCCGCGGGCGGTCGGGGCGTGGGTCGAGGCGACGGCGGGGACGCTCCTGGAAGCGCGGGCGAAGAGCCTCGCCGCGATCGAGACGTCGCAGCGGAGCGCGGCCCCGGCGCCGCCGCCGCCGAGGCCCGCCGCCGTGGACGACGCGCCGCCGCGGGACGTCGAGGCGCGCCTCGCGCAGCCGTCTGGCGGCCGCGGGCGCGCGCTGCGGACCTCGGTGACGGTTCCGACCATGACGAGGACGGTCGAGGACATGGCGCGGCCCGTGGCGTCGGCGCTCGCGACGCCGGTCGCCGCGGCGGCGCCGCCGCGGCTGGCGAGCGCGCAGCTCGTCCGCGCCTCCACGCTCGCGCTCGGCGCCAGCGCGCTGGTGCTCGCCGTGGCCCTCGGCAGGAGCTGTAGCGTGCGTCCAGAGCCCAATGCGCCGCAGGCCGAGCGCGCCGGAGCCGGCGAGCCGCCTCCGCTGGCCGTCGCCCCGGCGCCGGGGCTTGCGGCGCTCGCCTCGAGCGCGGCCGCTCCGGCGGCGTCCGAGACCGCGCCTGCGGCGCCCGCCACGAGCGCGCCTGCGGCCTCTGCGAGCGCCGCTGCGGCGCCTGCGAGCACCGCGGGAGCGCCGGAACCGGTCGCGCCCGCCACCGCGCAGGAGCGCGCTGCGGCCCCCGCGCGCACCGCGCGGCCGCGATCCCGCTGCGTGCCTCCGTACTACGTCGATGCCAGCGGCATCCGGCGGATCAAGCGTGAGTGCCTGTGAACGGTGGAAGCGTGTAGCCTACGCCGCGATGAAACGAGGCCTCCTCGCCGCCGTGGGCGCGGCCGTCACGCTCGTCGCCAGCTCGCGCGCCCGTGCTCAGGGCGTGGGTGAGACGTGCGCGGCCTCGTACGAGCAAGCGCAGCAGCTCGTTCGCGACCGGGCGCTGCTGCGCGCGCGGGCCGAGCTTCGCGTCTGCGTGAGCTCGTGCCCGGCGACGCTCGCCCGCGATTGCCAGAGCTGGAGCGAGCAGGTCGAGCGCGACATGCCCAGCGTCGCGCTGTCGGCCACGTCCGCGGACGGCCGCGCGCCGGGCCGCGTGCGCGTGCTCCTCGACGGCGCGCCGCTGGTCGACGCGCTCCCGAAGGACCCGATCGAGCTCGATCCCGGGCGCCACACGCTGACGTTCGAGGACGCGGCGGGGACGCGGGTCGCCACGGTGGTCACGGTGTCGCAGGGCGACAAGGCGCTGCCGATCGCGGTGCGCTTCCCTGCGGCGGCGCCGTCGCGCCCCGCGGCCGGCGCCGTCGCGCCGCCCGTGAGGCAGCGCTGGCCGCTCGTGCTCGCCGGCGCCGGCGTGATGGGGCTCGGTGCGGGCGCGTTCCTCGGCATCAAGGGGCACCTCGACCGGAGCGAGCTCCGCAGCAGGTGCGCGCCCGGGTGTCGGGTGGACGAGGTAGACGCGATCGACACCGTCTGGAAGGCCGGCGCCATCAGCGCTGGAGCGGGGCTCGTGGCTGCGGGGCTGGGCACGGTGCTGTACTTCCAGCTCGATCCGATCGTCCCCGCGGCGCCTGCCGCGGGCTCCGCCCTGCTTCCGGGCGGCGCAGCGCTCTCGCTGCGCGGCTCGTTCTGAGCGTCCGCGCGAGGCTCGTCTGCCCTCGCTCCGGGCGCCGGGGAGCTCGCGAGCCGCTATTGCGGCGTCGCTGGGGTGGGGGAGCGAACGACGGAAAGGTCAACAATCTTCATAGCTTCACGGGGTACGTGCGGCTGGATCGTCTGCCGGTGTGGCCCGACGTGGGCCCGCACGGGTGAGCTCTGCGTGAGAGGCGTGCGGTCTCGGCCGCCCCGCTTCTGGACGTACTCCTGGTTTCCGCTGGAACTTCCGAGCGGTACGGCTGTGGCGTATGCTCCCACCGGCATGCCGGATCGGCCGAAACAGAGCGTCCTCGCGGTGCAGAACATCAAGGGAGGGGTCGGCAAGACGACGATCGCCGTCAACCTGGCCGCGCTCCTCGCCGAAAGGTACCGCAAACGCGTCCTCTTGATCGACGCCGACCCGCAGTGCAACGCCAGCCTGTATCTGCTCAGCGACGAGCGCTTTGAGGCGAGGACGCGCGAGGACAAGGCGCGTCGGGAAGGCAACCTCCACGATCTGTTCCACGGCGACGTGCGGTACTTCGACGTGGTCAGCGGGAAGCCGCACGGCCCGTTGCGCAAGGTGAGCGACTACCTGGAGCCCGTGCGGGCGTGTGCCGGCGGGGGCTCGCTCACCCTCGTGTGCGGAAGCGCGAGGATGTTCGAGGTGCAGGAGATCGCGGCGGAGATCGTCGTGTCGAGGATCAAGAAATGGCTGCCGAGGACCGGCGATGCGTACGAGCACGTCATCATCGACTGCCCGCCGAGCATCAGCAGCGTCAGCCTGGCGGCGCTCAAGGCGGCGGACAAGATCCTGGTCCCGATGACGGCGGATCAGTTCTCCCTGCACGGGCTGCCGCTCCTGATGAAAGCGCTCAGGGAGTACAAGAAGGTCCTGGACATCAAGGCGAAGGTCGCCGGGGTCGTGTTGAGCATGTTCCCGCCGGCGAGCGACGCCGATCAGCGCGCCAAGGCAGAGCGGTACGTGAAGGCCATCAGCGATCTGTGCGCGGCGCAGAAGCCTGCGGTTCGCTGCCTCTCCGCAGTCGTCTCCAGGGATGAAGCTTACCGTGACTCGTTCGAGCGGAACGAGCCGCTGCCGTTCTCTGGTGATCCGAAGCACGTACGGCTTGTCGGCGAGCTTGAGGCGGTCGCGCACGAGGTGGGGCTTTTTGGAGGTGCGCCGTGACGAGTCCCGAGCGTACGGGCAGTGACGGAGTACGGGCAGCGAGAGCGCTGCTGAGCCTCGTCGAGGAGCACTCCGCCGACGACTTCCAGGCAGCCGAGGCGATCCTCGGCGGGCAGAAGGAGCTAGCACAGGTCCTCCAGTTGCTCCGCGACTTCAAGCGGCAGCAAAGCCCCGAGGACCAGGAGCCGGCGTCGATCGAAGGGTTGCGCGAGATCGCGAGGAAAGAGCTCATCGAGCTTGCCCGAGCTAATGCCGGTGTCGAGTTGATGTTGTTGAAGTCGTTCAAGCAACTTATCGGCACGCCGCCAAAGTCGACGATCGAAGACACTGTCGAACAAATTCTTCTTCACCTGGACAAAAAAAGTCCTACTCATGGTCAAAAAGTGTCTAGGCTTGCGGATTTGCTCCGTCACGCATCTCTCGCTGCAGGACGCGAGCACCGAGAAAGGATCGAGTCGCGTCTCCGCAGGCTTGCGATCTCGGCCCTTGCCGAGAACGTGATCTTGCTGCCGACGCTGCACTCCATCGCGCAGCTCCGAACCTCGTGGGGGCCCCGTCCGCTGCCCTACAAGCCTCAAGAGTCGCGCCAGCACCTCGCAGAGCGGCTCATGAAAGACGCGGAGCAGCATGCGCCCGACGATGTCGGCGATGTCGCCATTTTCTTGCTGTCCGAAGGGCTACGCGGCCCTGCCGACCGGGCGATCGCGGAGACGCGCCGGAGTGACGTGAAGAAGGCCCATGGCGAGTAAGCGACAGCGCCGCGACTCGCCTCGCGAGAAGCTGCTCGCGGAGGTCGGCCGGCAGGTCGAGCGCCGGCTCGGAGGCTCCGGATCCGAGCTGGCCGCCTCCCAGCAGACCCTCGCCTACCTGAACTGGCTCGCGTGGCACTGCGGCGGCTTTGCGACGGTCCCGGCGTTCTTGAACGCGGCGCGAGCGGACATCGTCGCCATCTTGCATGCAGGTGCGCTCGGGGTGGAGCGCACCGCCCATGTCCACGCCCGGAGCCTCCTGGAGAACCTCGTCCGTCACTGCTACTTCGACTCGCGCCCCTCCCTGTTCGTCGCGCGTACCGTCCTCCCCGAGGAGGACGTGAGAGACGTCTGGGCCGACCTGCTCAAGGAGATCCAGCGCCTTCCACACTTCCAGCCGGCGCTCGGCGATGCCGCCGAAACCGCCTTTCTGTTCTCCGAGATCGAGCACGCCTACCAGCAGTCGAGCCGTTTCGTACACGGCTCCACCGCGCGTTACTGGAGCCTCTACTGGAACATCCGCTCGATCGACCTGGATGCGGAGCGCGCCCGGGACCTCGACGCCGCCTTGCGGCGCCTCGGCGAGGCCTGCCTGCTCCTCCTGGCGCTGTATCACCTCGGACCTTACTTGCTCGTGTCGCAGCCCATCCGGCGCTTCATGTTGCGTGACGCCATGGACGCCGGCGGGCGCGCCCGCTTTCTGCGCTGCATGGAGTCCGTTCCCGTGACCTGGGCGCAGCACCAGCGCTCTGCGGCGCTCCGCACCTGGCGGGAGCGGAAGCGCAAGCCCTTCCCGACGAGCGACGGCTTGCTCCTCGACAGGAGGGGGCTCATCCTGGCAGCGAGCCCAAGAACATCAACCAAGTCGTAGGCTTGCGTTCGCGGTTCCCGATGCTGCGAATGCCGAGCCACGCGCGTCGCGCCTGCTATCAGCCCTTGCTGCGGATGCCGTAGCGCTCCATCAGCCGGTGGACGAGCTGCCGGGAGACGCCCATCGACGCGGCGGCCCGCGCCACGTTGCCGCCGCTCTCCCGGAGCTTCATCGCGATGTACGTGCGCTCGAACTGCTCGACGACCATGTCGCGCGCCTCGCGGAGCGGCAGCGCGGCGAACTGGCCGACGCCCATGTCGGCGGGCCGCGGCGCCACCTTGACGATCGCTTCCTCGGCGAGGTGCGGGAACAGCATGAGCCGCGCGACGGTGTTGCGGAGCTCGCGCACGTTGCCGGGCCAGTGGTGCCCGCGGAGCAGCTCCAGCGCGTTCGGCGGCAGGTCGGCGAGCGAGCGCGGCGGCACCTGCGCCGCGAGGAAGCGCTCGACGAGCAGCGGGATGTCCTCCTTGCGCTCGCGCAGCGGCGGCACGACGGTCTCCACGACGGCGAGCCGGTAGTAGAGATCCTCGCGGAACGTGCCCGACGCGACGCGGCCCTGGAGATCGCGGTGCGTCGCGGCGATCACGCGGGCGTCGAAGGACGTGTACGCCGCGGCGCCGATGCGCCGCACCTGGCGGGCCTCGAGCGCGCGCAGGAGCTTCGGCTGGAGATCGAGCGGGAGCTCGCCGATCTCGTCGAGGAAGAGCGTGCCGCCGCTCGCCTCCTCGAGCAGGCCGGCGCGCGCGCCCTGGGCGCCCGTGAACGCGCCCTTCGTGTAGCCGAAGAGCTCGGCCTCGATGAGGTTCGGGGCGACGGCGCTGCAGTCGAACACGACGAAGGGGCCGCCGCTGCGCGGGCTCGCCGCGTGGATGGCGCGGGCGAGGACCTCCTTGCCGGTGCCGGACTCGCCGAGCAGGAGGATCGTCTCCGAGGTGGCCGCTGCGCGCTCGAGGCGGGCGAAGAGCGCGCGCATGGGGACGCTGCCACCGAGGGCCTCGCCGAAGCTGGCCGAGGTGGAGAGCGGGACGACGACCGGGGCGCCGCCGACGCGCACGGTGAGGGACACGCCGCCCAGGGAGGCGATGGCGCCCGGGGTGAGGAAGCCCTCGACGATCAGCACGTCGTTGATGAACGTGCCGTTCTTGCTGCCGAGATCGGTGAGGACGACCCCGCGCGGCGAGAACCGGAGCTGGCAGTGGCGGCGCGAGACGCGCGAGTCGGGGATGATGACGTCGCACTCGCCGCTCGTCCCGAGCACGAGCGGCGCGACGCCGAGGGCGGCCTCGATCGGCGGGCTCTTCTGCGGGGTGACGAGGATGCGCAGGTCCGGGAGCTCGACCGCGTCGCTTCGGAGGGTCGTGATCGTCCGGGTGGGGTCGTGCATGGATCGCGCGGGAGGGGGACGGGGCAGCATCTCCGAATTTCCGGCGGATTTCCAGCGCGCGGTGCGTCCGGGGCGCTGGACGCACGCCGTCAGGATATCCTCGTGAGGTGCTCGAGTTCACGCAGTCCGAGGCCAAGATCCTGTCCCAGTGCGTCACCCGCTTCACGGAGGCGTTCCGCCGCGACGTGGCGGACGTGATCCGGCAGGAGTTCCGCGGCTACGAGCCGCCGGAGGTGACGGAGCTGATAGGACAGCTGAGCCTCCTCGGGCGGCAGCTCGAGCTGCGCCCGCCGCACGCGCAGATCCACGACACGCAGGGCCCGCTGCTCAAGCGCATCCTGATCGACCTCCGGCGCGACAGCGCCACGGCGATCGAGGAGCCGCTGCAGAAGGCCGTGAACGCCGAGACGATCCGGCACCTCCGGCGCGAGGTCCACGGGCTGGAGCAGCTGATGGCCGCGCCCTGGTTCGCGGCCACGCGCGCGCTCAAGGTGCCGCAGCTCACCGACTACATGTCGATCCGGCACGCCGAGGCCGTGACGCCGGAGGCGCCGCCGCTGCGCCCGCGCGAGTACGACGAGAAGTTCCACATCCTCGAGGCCCCCGGGCTCTTCCTGCCGGATCTGGCGCACTACCGGGCGCGCTGCGCGCTGCGCGGCGCCTCGATCGCCGTGGCGTTCATCGACATCGACGACTTCAAGGCGTTCAACGTCCAGCACACCGAGACCGCGGTCGATCTCCACGTGCTCCCGCCGCTCATGGAGAGCATCGAGGCGCACGTCTTCGCGCACGGGCACGCGTACCGGTTCGGCGGCGACGAGTACATGATCACGCTCCCCAACGCGACGCGCGCCTGGGCGGTGGACTTCCTGCGCGCGCTCCAGGAGCGGCTCGCCCGCCGCCGCTACCGCCGCGTCGAGCGGTCGCCGACGATCTCGGCCGGCCTGTGCGTCGCCGACGTCGACTGCTTCCTGACGGATCGCGAGATCCAGGGGCGCGCCAACCTCGCGAAGAACCACGCGAAGGCCACGGAGAAGGGCCGCGTCGCCACGTACGACGGGGAGCTGTTCCGCCCCGAGGATCTGGTGCTCGCGTGAGGCCGGACGGCTGGATCGCGGCGGGCGAGGCGCGCGCCGACGGCGACGCGCCGCCGGAGGCCCCGGACGGCCTGGTCCTGCCCGAGCCGCTGTGGGACGCGGTGCGCGCGGCCTACGGCGAGCCCGGGCGCGCGTACCACGACCTGGCGCACGTGCGCGAGGTGCTCCGCCGGGTGGGCGAGGTCGCCCGCGACGTCGGCTGGCGGAGGCCGCGGGAGGTGTTCCTGGCCGCGCTCTTCCACGACGCCGTGTACGTGCCCGGCCGCCACGACAACGAGGCGCGCAGCGCGGAGCTCGCGCGCGAGGCGGTGGCGCGCTGGCTGCCCGGCGAGGGGCTCGACGAGGGCCTCATCGAGCGGCTCATCCTGCTCACGGCGCGCCACGGGGCCCTCGGGCCGGCGGACGTCGGCGAGGAGGAGGCCCTCTTCCTCGACTGCGACATGGCCATCCTGGGCAGCGACGCGGCGGTGTTCGACGCGTACGACCGGGCGATCGCCGCGGAGTACAGCGCCGTGCCGCCCGAGCTCTACGCCGCGGGCCGGCGGCGCTTCTTCGAGAAGCTGCTCGCGGCGGAGCGGATCTTCCTCTCGCCGTACTTCCACGCCCGCCTCGAGGCGAGCGCGCGCGCCAACCTGCGCCGGAAGCTCGACGCGGGCGCGTAGCCGCGCTGCGCGGGGGTCGGTGGACGGCGCGGTCGTCACGGGCGCGGCGGCCCGCGCCGCCGGGGTGCAGGGGGGCAGCGACGCTGGCGCGCGCTGCCCCTCGCGCGATCACCAGCTCTTCACGTCGCTCTTGCTCACGCGGCACGTGGCGGTGCCCCACTGGCTCGCGCCGCCGTGGAGCTTCTCGGACTCGCCCATGTGATCGGTGACGGCCCTGTACTCCTGGCAGATCTTCGGCTTGTCGTCGCCCGCGTCGTAGCCCCCCTTGACATAGAGGTTCGTGATCGTGACCGTGTCCCCGTAGTTCTGGTTCGCGCCCGCGACCGTGGTCTTCACGCGGTCCACCCTGACGTTGTCGATGATCAGGTGACGCGGCCCGCCGTTCGCGGTGCAGTCGCCGCACGAGCGCCAGAGCTTCCCGAAGTCGGCGATGTACGAGTTCGTGACGATGGTCGTGGAGCCGCCCTTGGCGTTGTGCTGGAAGATCTTGTCGGCCGAGTGCAGGGCGATGGAGCTGTTGATGTGCATCGTCGCCCCGTCGGCGCTGTTGGTCGCCGCGTCCTCGCAGACGTCCTCCCAGTAGACGTGATCGAGCGTGCAGTCGCCCTTGCAGACGATGCCGTTGCCGCCGGGGAGGCCGCCGGCGATGATGAGGTTCTTCACGGTGACGCCGTCCTCGACCTCGAACACGGTCTTCTGGCCCTCGCCGTCGTCGCAGTCCTCCGTGTTGTTCACGCCGATCTTCTGGTTGTTGAAGTCGTAGACGTCCTGCCCGCCGTGGGCGGCGTTCTTGAGCACCGTCGTCTGGTTCCTGATCTCGCCGTTGCCGTTCGTGGGCGTCGGGATCGCCATCGGGAGCTCGTCGCCGAGCGGCTCCTCTCCACCCGTGCCGCTGCTCGTGGTGCTCGCGGCCGTGGTGCTGGAGCTGCTCGTGGTCGCGCTGCTCGTGGTGCTCGCGGCCGTGGTGCTGGAGCTGCTCGTGGTCGCGCCGCTCGTGGTGCTCGCGGCGGTGCTTCCGCCGCCGGCGCCTCCCGTGCCGCTGGTGCCCCCGCCGGTCGCGGCGGCACTCCCGCTGCTCGAGCTGCTGCCTCCCTGACCGTCGTCCGGCGTCGCGGCGTCGTCTGAACAGCCGAGCTGCATGGCTCCGACGGCGCCGAGCACGAACAGCAAAGTGAAAGCTGACTTCAATCCAGATCTCATCTCATTCCCTCTCGTTCCGGCATCATGATGGGCGACCCGCGGCCCGGAAGCGCTTGTGCGGCGCTGTCGACTCCTCGACGCAACCCGTCAGGGGGGCAACCACGAACTCGCGCTTCGCACCGCTCAGCTGGCTTCTGCGTCGAGCTCGTCGAGGTGGATGCAAGCGGCGATCCAGGGGGCGCGGCGGGACATCGAGCATCGCGCGGAGGCGCGCTGGGGCCTTCGTGTCAACGAGGGGTCGACACCGGTTGACGATCGGGTTGACGCGCAGGTGCTCTGCGCCGCGCAGCGCCGGGGGGAGGGCGTGCCTTGGGCGGCGGCGAGCCCACGATCGGCGTCCAGAGCCTGCCGAGCGCAGCGCCAGGCAGGCTGCGCCATGCAGCTCAGAAGATCGGGTCGTCCTTGCAGCCGAAGATGACCTTGACGGAGCCGGCGCCGCTGCTCGCCACCTGCTCACATGCAGCGCCGTGCAGCTTGATCGTCATCATGTCTGGCCCCGTGTAATTGGGGTATCGCCGGCGCCCGACGCTCCGCTGCCGCTGCCGGCTTCATCGCTCGACGTACTGCCCGATAGCGCCGCCAGCACGACGACGGAACAGATCGATGATGCTCTCAACATGATGCCTCCTGTAAGCTGAATCCTGGCGACGTCATCGCGAGCACCGCTCCAGGGCCTGCGCTCGATCCACGAACAGGGGCCACGAACAGCTGCCACGAGCCGCGGGGCTCGGCGACGGCGCGGGCGGCGGTCGCTACTCGAGCTCGTCGGCGAGACGATCGAGCCAGCCCTCGATGTCCTCGGTCGGGGCGTCGAGCGGTCTCGAGGTCGGCGCTGCCGTCGGGTAGCCCCCTACCTCGTCTTGGTTGTTCACGAACATTCCATCGCCGGACAGGACGTCTTCGACGATGCGCAGATCGACCTCGTCGCGGTCTCTGGGCCTCGCGCCCGCGTGCGCGAGCACCGCGTCGAGGACCGACGCTGCGGGGAGCGCCACGAGGCCGTCGGGCCACGCGGGCTTCTCGGCGAGGACGATGATGTCCGGGGAGGCGATGGGCGCCGCTGCGCCGAGGGCGTCCACGGCGAGGTTGTCCTCGAGGTAGGCGGATCCCAGCGAGTTGGTGCCGATCATGGGGAGGCCCGGCAAGGTGTTGGCGCCGTGCCGCATGTAGTTGCCGACGATGCTGACCCTCGGCGGCTCCGGCGTGACGCCCGAGCTCTCCCACTCCTTGAGGACGGGGCCGAGGCGCATCGCCCATTTGCCGGGGTTGTAGACGACGTTGTTCACGATCGCCCCGGTCGCGAACCCCTTGTACCAGGGGTTTCGTTCGTTGTTGTGGGCGTAGAGGTTGCCGACGACGGTGACGTCGGTGCAGTGGTCGTGCACGAGGGTGCCCATCGAATGAGAGCCCTTCTCGTGGATGGATTCGAGGAGCCCTTCGGCGATGATGTTGTTGCTGAGGGTGACGCGGCGCGAGGTGCCGTCGGGACCGTCGAAGCGGGGGCCCGAGACGGACAGGTTCTCGTCGACGCCCCACGCCACGGAGCAATGGTCGATCACGATGTTGTACGCCGAGGCGCCGTCCGTCGTGACGTCGGGCTCGAACCCCGACGCCGGCGCAGCCCCGGCGTCGCCCATCCGGAAGCGGAGGTGCTGGATCCGCACGTCGTGCGTGCGGATCTTCATCCCGCCGCGGATCAGCGTGACGCCCGGCGAGGGCGCTGTCTGGCCGGCGATCGTGACGAACGGCTCGGTGATGTCGAGGCGCGTCTTGTTCAGGTCGATGATCCCGCCGACCTCGAACACGATCGTGCGCGGCCCCCGCGTCTCGATCGCCTCGCGCAACGATCCCGGGCCGTCGGCGTCGAGGTTCGTCACCTTGAGGATCGTGCCCACGCCATCGACGGGCCCCGAGCCGCCGGCGCCCCCCGCGGAGCCGGTGGTGGCGGAGCCGCCGGCGCTGCCCGCGGAGCCGATGGTGGCGGAGCCGCCGGCGCTGCCCGCGGAGCCGGTGGTGGCGGAGCCGCCGGCTCCGGTCTGGGCGCCTGCAGTCCCTCCGCCGCGGCCGCCCGTGCCCGGAGTGCTACCTCCGGCGCCGCCCTGTCCGGCCGCCTCATCGCTCGGCCCGGGCGAGCTCGCTGCGCCGGAGCAACCGGCCAGGAACGTGCACCCCGTGCAACCGAGGAGGACGAACGAGAGGACAGCGGCCTTCATCAGATGATTCCTTTCGAATCGAGAGAACTCGTGTGGGCGCTGAAGGCGCCGAGCTCCCGCTGGCGACAACGGCGCATGGCGCGGCTCACCGTCGTTGCGCTGGATGCACGCACGAGGCGACTCGAGCCCAGCCCGTCGCGCAGTCCGGGTCGCGCGTGAGGTGGCGGCCGCCGAACCAGGCCGGCGCCGCGCCTCCTCCGCGCGCCGCGAGATAAGCAACGACAATGCCATTGGCCCGGCCCCGCCTGCCGACGGCTCACGTGTGTGGCCGGGGGGCTGCGCAGCGCTCGTGGCGTGGAGGTCCTCGTCGCGGCGCGTCGTGGCGCCGCGACGTCAACCACGGGTTGACGTGCTTGACGGCAAGGACGGCTCCCGTGTCAACCGCGCGTTGACCGGCAGCCGTCTGCCGCGCGCTCCGCCGGCGCTCAGCACTTCCAGCCGGGCGGCGGCTTGGCGAAGCCGGTCTCGGCGGGGAAGGGGCTGGCTGTCTCGCGCTGGTGCAGCCCGTCCACGTCGATGCCGAGCGCCCTCAGCCCGTCGCGCTGCTCGTAGCGGATCACCAGCACGGCGGCGGGCTTGGGTGTCGCCCGGGTGAACTGCGTCGATGTGATGCGCGACTCGCGCCGCTCGCCGAACGTCGTGCCCAGCCCCTTCGGCGCCGCGGGGGCCGGCGGCGGCGCAGCGGGCGCGGGCGGTCCATAGCCCCCCGGAGCCGGCGGCGGCAGTCCGCCACCCTGCGGCCCGCCGAACGCCGGCGGGCGCGGCGTGAAGGGCGGCGGGGGTGGCGGCGGCGGGGGCGCGAGCTCCTCGAACACCGCCAGGCCGATGACACCCACGTTGCGGGGCTTGCCGATCTGCGCGGCGTACGACTGCTCGATGCTCCCGAACCGGAACGTCGCGACCTCTGTGTGGCTGATGCGGAACCCGGTGAAATCGAACGACTCGTGCGCTCTGATCACCAGGCCGCGGGCGTCGAACGACGCGTCCTTGCCGCTCTGCACGTCGAGGCCGTCGACCGTGGGCACCACCTCGACGCGCGCGCCCGTCAGGTTGCGCACGCGCAGCGCATAGCGCTGCCCTGACCGCCCCTCGACATAGGTCGTCTCTCGATGGACGTACTCCCGCGTCGGCGTGAGCCCGCCGCTCTCCTCGACGAGCAGCTCCACCTCGACGATCCCCTTCAGGTCTCGCATCTCGATGCCCCTCTCCCTGAGCTGTCGCGCGCCCTCGCGCGGCGGCGAGCGTCCAGGCGCTACGTGAACCCGCTCGGCGCCGGCGTGTCAAGGCGCCGGTCGGGCGCGGGCCTCGCTGCCCGCTCGCTTCCCCATACCGCCCGCCCGCGGCTCGCGCTATCAACGCACCTGCGGGAGGCGCGGGCGACGCCCGCCGCCCTCGGTCTTCGCACACTTCGCACGTTTCACGCGTTTCGCATGGTTCGCAGGGTCGCCGCATGATCGCCGTGGTCGCAGAGAAGCCCGCCGTCGCCCGTGACATCGCCGCGGTGCTCGGGGCCTCGAAGCGCGCCGAGGGCTTCCTCGAGGGCGGCGGCTATGTCGTCACGTGGGCGATCGGGCACCTCGTCGCCATCGCCGAGCCGCACCAGATCGACCCCGCCTGGAAGCGCTGGCGCCTCGACCTCCTCCCGATGCTGCCCGGGCAGTTTCCGCTCGTCGTCCTCCCCGGGACGCGGGCCCAGTTCGAGATCGTCCGGAAGGTCCTGGGCCGGCGCGACGTCGAGCGCGTCGTCTGCGCCACGGACGCCGGCCGCGAAGGCGAGCTCATCTTCCGGTACCTCTACGAGGCGGCCGGGTGCAAGAAGCCGGTCGAGCGGCTCTGGATCTCGTCCCTCACGCCCGACGCCATCCGCGACGGGCTCCGGCGGCTACGGGACGCGCGCGGCTACGACGGCCTCGCCGACGCGGCGCGCGGGCGCAGCCGGGCGGACTGGCTCGTCGGCATGAACCTCTCGCGCGCCTACAGCCTGGTCTTCGACCAGGATCTCTCGGTCGGCCGCGTGCAGACGCCGACGCTGTCCATGGTCGTCGAGCGCGAGCTCGCGATCCGGCGGTTCGTCCCCGAGCCGTACCTCGAGGTCGTCGCGACCTTCTGCCCGCTCCGGGAGGATGGCTCGGGCGCGGCCGACGAATCCTATAAAGGCACGTATTTCAACGACAAACCGCTCCTCGGCGAGCCGCCGAACACCGGCGAGCGGCCAAATGCCGGCGAGCGGCCGAATGCCGGCGAGCGGCCCGAGACCGCGCCGTCGCGGAGGCGCCTGCCCCCGGACGGCGAGGAGGCGCGGCGCATCGTCGAGCGGGCCCGGCGCGGCGAGGCGCGCATCGAGGCGGTCCGGTCGGAGTCTCGCCGCCTCCCGCCGCCGCTGCTCTACGACCTGACCGAGCTCCAGCGACACGCCAACCGCCTTTACGGCTTCTCCGCGCAGAAGACGCTGGAGGTGGCCCAGGCGCTGTACGAGCGCAGGAAGCTCATCAGCTATCCGCGCACCGACAGCCGACACCTCTCGACGGACGTCGCGGCCACGCTCGGCGCGGTGGTGCAGGCGATCGAGGGCTCGTATCGGGGGATGCTCGCCCCGGGGACGGGGGCTCGGCCGCTCGGCAAGCGCTTCGTCGACGACGGCAAGGTCGGGGATCACCACGCCATCATCCCCACGGGGGCTCGGTCCTCGCGCGCGGAGCTCTCGACCGACGAGCAGAAGATCTTCGATCTCATCTGCCGGCGCCTCCTCTCGGCGTGGCACGAGGATCACGTCACCTCGATCACCACCGTCATCACCGCGATCACCACGCGCGGCGGCGCGGGCGCGCGCGGCGGCGAGCCGATCGTGGACCGCTACCACAGCGCGGGCAGCGTCGTGGAGAAGGTCGGGTGGAAGGTGCTCGACATCGGCTTCGGCAAGCCGCCTGCGAAGCCGCGCAGGAAGGGCGAATCGGACGGTGACGGACGCGATGCGCGCGACGGGGAGGGCGGGGAGGGCGAGCGCGAGACCGCGGATCAGCGGCTCCCGCCGGGCCTCGTGAGGGGGCAGGTGCAGCTCGTGCTCGACGCGGAGGCGCAGGCCAAGAAGACGCGTCCGCCGCCGCGCTTCACCGAGGCCACGCTGCTCACGGCGATGGAGACCGCGGGCAGCAGCCTCGAAGAGAAGGAGCTCTCCGAGGCGATGAAGGACTCGGGCCTCGGCACGCCGGCCACGCGGGCCGCGATCATCGAGACGCTCCTCCGGCGCGAGTACATCGTGCGCCAGGGCAAGCTGCTGCACGCGACCGACAAGGGCGTCGGGCTGATCGAGGTCGTCCACGCGGACGTGAAGAGCCCCGCGATGACGGGCGCCTGGGAGGCGAAGCTCGCCCGCATGGCCCGTGGCGGGGGCGATCTGCCGTCGTTCATGGCGGGCATCGAGTCGTACGTGCGCCAGGTGGTGGCGGAGGTGAGCGCTGGGCGGCGCGCGGCGGGGGCCGGTGCGCTTTCCCCGGAGGCCGGGGCGTCGCCATTTCAGGAGCGCGGCGAGGCGCGGTCGCGCGCGAAGGGCGGCCGCGCCGCGGCCGCTGCGCCGGGGGCCGGTCGAGGCCGCGAGGCGGCGACTCGCCGCGCTCCGGGCAGCAGCGCAGGGGTCGTGCCGGGCGACGCATCGGCTGGCGCGCTGCAGGCGGTCGCGGCGGCGGCTGCAGCATCGCCGCCGGCTCGGGCGCAGGCGCGGTCGCGTGCGGCAGCAGCGTCACCGCCGGCGCGACCGGCGGCGGTAACGCCGACGCCCGCGCGACCTGCGGCAGCGGCGTCGCCGCAGGCGCGACCCGTGGCGGAAGCGCTGTCGCCCGCGCGTGCGGCGGCCATCGGTGCCTCCACGGCGCGTGGGGCGGGCACGGCGTCCTCGCCGGCGGTCGCCCCGTCTCCAGCGCGCCGGCCCGAGGATCTCGTCGAGCTGCTCCACCAATGCTTCGGCTTCAGCGCGTTCCGCCCCTACCAGGAGGCCGTCTGCCGGACGGCGGCCGCGGGCAGCGACGTGCTGCTCGTCATGCCCACCGGCGCCGGCAAATCGCTCTGTTACCAGCTCCCCGGCATCGCCCGAGGCGGCACGACGCTCGTCGTGAGCCCGCTCATCGCGCTCATGGAGGATCAGGCGTCGAAGCTCCGGGCGTGCGGCTTTGCCGCCGAGCGGATCCACTCCGGCCGGAGCCGCGCCGAGTCGCGGAAGGCCTGCATCGATTACCTCGAAGGCGCGCTCGACTTCCTCTTCATCGCCCCCGAGCGGCTCCGCGTGCCCGGGTTCCCCGAGATGCTCGCCCGCCGGAAGCCCGTGCTCGTGGCCGTCGACGAGGCCCATTGCATCTCGAAATGGGGCCACGACTTCCGCCCTGATTACCGGATGCTCGGTCAGCGCCTCCCGGCGCTCCGGCCGGCGCCGGTCATCGCGCTGACCGCCACCGCCACGCCGGTCGTGCAGGACGATATCGTCGAGCAGCTCGGCCTCGCCTCCGCGGCGCGGTTCATTCACGGCTTCAGGCGGAGCAACCTGGGTATCGAGATCCTCGAGGTCAGCCCGGGAGAGCGCCTCGCCCGGGTGCGCGCGTTGCTCGGGCAGGACGGCCGGACGCCGGCCATCGTCTACGCCGGGACGCGGAAGGACGCCGAGGCGCTCGCCGCCGGCCTCTCGGAGGATCTCCCGGCCGAGGCGTACCACGCGGGCCTCGCCCCTCCGGTGCGCGACCGGATCCAGGCGGCCTTTCTGGACGGCAGCACCGAGATCATCGTCGCCACGATCGCCTTCGGCATGGGCATCGACAAGCCCGATGTCCGCACGGTCGTCCACGCCGGGCTGCCCGGGAGCGTCGAGGGATATTACCAGGAGATCGGCCGTGCTGGCCGTGACGGGCTCCCCTCGCGGGCCGTGCTGATGCACTCCTATGTAGACCGGCGAATGCACGAGTTCTTCCACGAGCGCGACTACCCTGATCCGGCGATGCTCCAGCGCATCGAAGAGGTCCTGTCGGAAGAGCCCCGCCCGAAGGAGGAGATCCTGGGCGATCTCGGCATCGATCCCGAGGTGGCGGACAAGGCCCTCGAGAAGCTCTGGATCCACGGCGGAGCGCGGGTCGATGTCAACGGGGACATCGCCCTGGGGGAGCCGGGGTGGCGCGCTCCCTACGAGGCGCAGCGGCGCCACAAGCTCGCCGAGCTCCTGCAGATGGCGCGGTTCACCGAGGGCCACGGCTGCCGCATGCTCCACCTGGTCCGCCATTTCGGCGACCAGGAGGACACCGGCGAGCCCTGCGGCCTGTGCGACGTCTGCGCGCCGGCCGCCTGCGCCGCGCGGGAGTTCCGGGCGCCGAGCCGCGACGAGGCGCAGGGGATCGCGAAGATCCTGGCGGCGCTTCGCGAGAGCGAGCAGCCGACCGGCCGGCTCTACCGCGAGGCCTTCGTTGACGGATCGCTGGAGCGGCGCGACTTCGAGCACCTCCTCGGCGGGCTCGTGCGGGCGGGCCTTGTCTGCGTGCGCGAGGACTCGTTCGAGAAGGCGGGCGAGCTCATCACGTACCAGCGCGCGTCGCTCACGTCGCGCGGCCTCCTCGGCGGGCCGCGCGGCGCGAGCGACGTCGTGGGCGATGTGCCGCTCGCGAAGCTCCCGCCGAAGGTGAAGAAGCGGCAGAGCGCGAAGTCCTCGGACGCGCGGAGGGCGTTCTTCGCCCGCAAGGCGCAGCGGAAGAAGGGCCGTTCGCGCTGAGCGCCGCGCGGGCGGCGCTCAGCGGAAGATGCCGAAATGGCCGAGCGCCCACCAGAGCAGGACGAAGATGAGGATGGTGCTGAAGCACCCGCCGCCGAGCTTCTTCGCGCCGTAGCCTGCCGCGATCCCACGCAGAATCTTGCTCATCGAATGACCTCCGGCCCCGTGTCGGGGTGCTCGATGGGCAAAGCAACGTGGGTGCCACCTCGAAGGGGGCGGATTATCGGGCTGGAGGGCGAGGACCTCGCTCGCTCGGCGCTGGGGGACGACAGCGCCCGCGTCACAGTGGGGCGTTTCGCTACGCTGGAGGCTCGGGGCCGCAGCGCTTCGCTGAGCTCAGGCAGCCGGGGCGACGACGGCCCTATCGGCCGAGCTTGGCGATGACGAGGTGCTGGTGGCCGTCGTCTCCGAGGCCGGGGAGAGGGCCCGCGCCCCAGTCGGCGTCTGATGCTCGAGTCCAGCCTGTAACGAGCGTCTCACCGCGGTCCGGTGAGCTGGCAACAGCGTAGGGAACGGCGTCCGTGCCCAGGAAACGATGCCATACGAGCTCCGCGTCGGGGCTGAGCTTCACGACGAAGCCGGTGCCGTCCGCAAGAGCGAGTGGGCCGTCGCCGAAGTCGATCTGCTTGTTCGCGTTTCCGATAACGACGACGTTGTCGAAGGGGTCGAGCACCAGGCCGCGGGCCGTCTGACTATCCATCCCGCCAAGCGTACGCACCCATCCCACGGTGCCGTTGGCCTCGAATTGCACCACGAAGATGTCGCTGTCAACCGACGTCATTGTGTGTGGACCTATCTGTAGCTCGCCGTAATGATATCCGGCCAACATAGGCCTTCCCGAGGAATCTACGGCAATACCCATCACGTCGACACCTGCCGGGATCGGCCCGATCGCGCGTATCGTCCTGATCCAGTCCGGTACTCCCGACGGCGTCAGCTTCATGACGAAGCTGCCTCTCTCGATCGTGTACCCCTCGAACACAACGGTCCCCGGCGTCGAGCCGGCGATAAAGATGTTTTTCGAGCGGTCTGTCGCAACCGCCGTGACGTAGACGGGCGCCCCTGAGCCGCCGAAGCTGCGCGCCCAGCATCCCGGCGTGGTCACGAGGCCTTTGGTACCGTCGAGCTTTGCCAGGTAGATGGCCGCGTCACCCTTCGGCTGAATCGGACCGCTGCCGAAGTCGATAGGATTACTCAGACCTCCCGCTACGATGATGTCATCGTTTGCGTCGGTCACGACGGCACTGAATACTGTGTCCAGGCTCTTGCTCCAGGCGGCTTTGCCCGATGAGTCCAGCTTCGCGATGAATCCACCTGCCGGAAGTGGCCCGTTGCCGAAGTCGATTCCTCCGCGGCTGCTATAGCCGATCAGGATCGGGTTCCCGTTGGAGTCAACGGTGAGGCCCGACGGCTCGTCCGGGTGGAAGTCGCCATACTTCTTGGCCCACATGGGCTCTCCGGTCGGGCTCAGCTTGAGGAGCACTATATCGGTCGTGCTGGCAGAAGAGAGTGTATCACCGCCGATCGTGATGGTATCCAGGAAGGCGCCGCTCACGAACATGTTGCCGTCAGCATCACTCGCGATGTCCATGAAATGGACATCGCCTGTCTGCTTGTAGGCGGTCGTCCAGACGATGCACTCGAGGCCGTCACAGTTCTCATCGTCCGCTGCGTCGCAGCGTTCCACCGCCGAGAGGATCTCTCCCTCGCATACGCCCCAGGTTCCGTCGGCGCTGCAGGTGCGCACGCCTTCCCGGCATATCCCCTCGTTCCTGGTGACCGGCGGGCCGCCGTAGCACGCTTCCGATGCGTCGGGGGTGCAGGGAGGGGGCTCACCTCCACCTCCAGCACCCCCAGCACCGCCCGCGCCCCCAGCACCGCCCGCCCCCGAGCCGCCCGGCGACTGATCGGCGAACTCGTCGAGGTCGAGCAACGCCGCACAACCGCTGGCGCACAGGGTCAAGATGGAGAGGGAACCAAGGACGTACGCTCGTGCTTGCATGCGCTAGGCTGCGCGCTCGCGAGCGGGCGCGGTCGCGCGGGCGGAGGCTACCACACCGGCAGCGCCGCCGGCGCCCGTCTCCAGATCAATGAGCACGGGGCACCGCGCGAGCTCTCGCCCTAGCCTCGGGCGCGTCGAGGTGGCGCGCCATAGCCGAGGAACGAGAGCCCTATCCGCGACGAGAGCCGGCGAATCGCCGCGCGCGGAAGCAGGCGTGAGAGCTGGGCCGTCGCCTTGCTCAACGCGGTCGGGACGGCGACCGCGTCGCCCCGCTCCGTCGCCGCGATGCCGTACGCCGCGCAGCTCTCGGCCGTGAGCTCGAACGGCACCTTCCTGCGCGGCACGCCGGGCGCGCCGGCTTCGAAGATCTCCGTGGTCACCGGCCCCGGGCACAGGGCCGTCACGGTGACACCGGTCCCGTCGAGCTCGACGGAGAGACTCTCGGAGAGCGAGAGCACGAACGCCTTGGTGGCTCCGTACACCGCCTGTCCCGGGGTCGGCTGGAACGCGGCGAGCGACGCGACGTTGAGCACGCGCCCTCCACCGCGGGTCACCAGGTCGGGGACGATCGCCGCGCAGAGCGCAACGACGCTCTCGCAGTTGAGCCGCACCAGCATCGCCTGTGCTGCCGGATCGCCGTCCAGGAAGGGCCCGAGCCGCGTCGTTCCCGCGTTGTTGACCAGCCAGGCCGCGCCGCCCAGCTCGCGCGCCCGATCCCGCACGCGGAGGGCTGCGCCCTCGGCGGTGACGTCGAGCTCGAGCGGGTGGATGGGCGCGTGCCCGGCGGCGCGCGCTTGCGCGGAGAGCTCCTCGAGGCGCTCCGCACGCCGCCCGATGGCGAGCACGGGCTGCCCGCGCGCCGAGAGCTGCCGCGCGAGCTCCGCGCCGATGCCGGACGAGGCGCCTGTGATGATGGCGAGGCCGGAGGTCGTCGTCATGAAGCGATCTTCTAGGCTGCTTCGTCCAGGATCGCGAGCAGGCCGTGACCCAGACCCGCGGGCGCCCCAGACGCCGGCGCCGCCGCGCGGCTCGCCGCATTGCGCCAAGATCGCGGGGATTCCCCGTGCGCGTCATCCGGTGCGGGGAGCCGCAGGTCGCGCGCGGGTGTCGACCTCGTGCCGTCCTCGTCACCGGGCCATCCCACACGGGGCGTGTGCGGCCGATCGCCCGTGCGGTTTGCCAGCCGTCCCGCGTGCAGGGCAGCATCGGACCATGGGGCGATAGAGGACCGTCGCCTACATCCCGCACGGGCTTTCGCGGCCTTCCTCTTGCGGAGCGCGGCTGGGAGCGGCTAGCCTGGGACTCGTGCTTCCGGAGCTCGGGTGCTGAGGACCCGCGAGCGATGCAAAGGACCCGCGAGCGAGCCATGCGCATTCGACGAGTTGCTCTAGCCGCCACGGCGCTGGCCGCGCTGCTGCCGGCGCAGCTTCGCGCGCAGCCGAGGCCGGAGCCGGTCACCATCTCGGCGCCCGCCATCCAAGAGTTGCCGGAGGTCGAGGGGACCGGCCTCTGCGCCGCATCCGCCCTCTCGACCACCAATCTAGCGGAGCGCCACTTTTACGTGCCCGAAGTTGATAACGACGAGATCGACGTCGGCGAGCGCGTACCCTATCTCGATAAGATCAACAAGTTCATTGATGACAATAAGGAAACACGTCTCGAATACGTCATCCGGACCCTTCTGGATTTCAGCAACAACAATATCACTGCCGAGCCGAACAGCTCAGGCCCGCTGAGCTTCGGCGACTTCACCGGGTTGATGGCGCCCACATGCAAGGAGGGCGGGTGCGACTTCCCGTGGAACAGTCACGGCACCGACCAGCCGTTCGGCTCGCGGCTCCGCGGGTTCTTGCGTGTCCCCGTGGAGCTCGCCGGCAGGCCGGTCCATATCGGCTTCTATGCCGACGACGCGGTCAGCCTCAGCTTCTTCGACAGGGTCGCTGGCATGAAGCCGGTCATCATCCGCCCGGCGAGGATCGGTCTTCCGACGTATCGCGTCACGAACACGGTCACGTTCGAGAAGCCGGGCCTGTACCCGCTCGAGGTCCTCTACGCGGAGTTCTGGGAGCACGCGGCGCTCGAGATGTCTTTCTTCCTCGGAGAGTTCGATGATTTCGAGCTCGGCGCGCGCGAGGCGGGCAGCACGAACCTCAAGGACGCCGGCTTCACCCTCTTCGAGCCCGCCCAGTTCTACCAGACGCTGAGCGGCTCGCCGTCGTTCCCCGATATCGACCAGTGCCAGCAGTGCAGTCGCGCCTTCGCCGGCCTCCCGGGCAACGCCCAGTGCGATACGGGCTACTACTGCAACGAGGCCGCCCTCTGCGCCCCGTGCGACACCGCGTACTACTGCGGGGATTCCTGCTCGCGCTGCGAGGGTGAGGCGCAGTTCTGCATCGACGTGAGCGGCAACCGCCAGTGCGCCCAGTGCCGCACCAGCGCGGACTGCCAGGGCGGCTTCGTCTGCGATCCCGAGACGCACGAGTGCAAGGAAGAGTACGAGTGCGAGGAGGACCCGGACTGCCCGCGCGGCGAGATCTGCGTCGATCACACGTGCGTCGTGTGCGACACCTCCGACCGGTGCGCCGGCAACTCGTGCAACTGCTGTCCGAACGGCATCAACGGAACGCAGATGGACTGCGCCGCCGTCGAGCCGGACGGCACCCCGATGTGCGTCGAGTGCCTCACCGACGAGCAGTGCCCCGACGGCAAGGTGTGCCACGTGCCCACGGGCCACTGCATGGACAGGCCGCTCCCGTCGAACGCGCTGCCCAACTGCTGCGGCGAGGGCTGCGTCGACTGCATGCACCCCGAGGAACCGAACGACCCGCAGACGCCCCCGGTGCCGTTCTGCCTCCCCGGGCCTGTCGGGACGGCGTGCGCCGCGTGCCGCAACGACATGGATTGCGCCGATGGGCAGTACTGCCTGAGCGGCGAGTGCAAGGAGTGCGTCAAGGACCGGCGCTGCGGGCCGCGCTGCGATAGCTGCGGCGGCGACACGCCGTTCTGCATGGGTCAGTTCTCCCAGCTCGCGGCGTGCGTGCGCTGCACGTCGGACGAGCAGTGCGCCGGCACGACCTGCAACCGCGAGACCAACGAGTGCGACCCGCCGGGGTGCATGGCGACCTGCGGCGAGGACACCCCGTTCTGCGACGGCGAGAAGTGCGTCGAGTGCTACGCCGACACGCAGTGCCCGTGCGGCAACACGTGCGACCTCGCGACGAACACCTGCGACATCTCCTGCAAGACGAACCTCGACTGCCTCGGCAACGAGCACTGCCGCTGGACCGACGAGGCGGACGCCAAGGAGTGCGCGCTCGGCCCGATGCCCGACAACGTCGCGTGCGGCGGCACCCTCGCCGAGATCTGCAGCGTCTCGGTCGTCGGCCAGAAGGGCGCCGATCCGAGGGCCGCCGGGCTCGTCGCCCTCGCGGCGCTGGCCCTGCTCGAGCGAAAGCGCCGCCGGCGCAGCGGAGGTGCCTCGTGAGAACTCGTCCGCTCCTCGCCCCACTCCTCGCGCTGTGCGCGCTCCTCGCCGGGCGCCCCGCGCTCGCCGAGGAGGGGCGCTTCGATGCCCAGGTCTTCCGCCCCGCGGCGGCCCCGCGCGATCTCGTGATGGTCCAGAAGTCCGAGGTCATCGGGAACCTCTCGCCGACCGTCGGCCTCTACAGCGACATCGCGGCCGACCCGCTCGTGCTGCTCGTCGCGGGCGACGACACGAGGCAGGCCGTCGACGCCATCTCCGGGCGGCTCGAGCTCGCCCTCCTCGCGGGCATCGGCTTCTTCGACGTGTTCGACGTCACGATGGCCATGCCGCTCGTCCTCTTCCAGGAGGGCGGCAACCTTCGCCGCTTTGGCACCGAGGGGTCGGTCAAGAGCTCCTCCGTCGGCGATCTCCGCCTGTCCACGAAGATCTCGCTCCCGTACCTGAACCGGAAGGAGCAGGTCAAGGAGGGGTTCGGGATGGCCATCTCGGGCAACCTCAACTTCCCCACGGGCGACCAGAACGCGTTCACCAGCGACGGCGCGCTGAGCGGCGGCGCGACGCTCATCGGCGACTACCGGTTCAACTTCGGGCTGCTCCTCGCCGCCAACGCTGGCATCTGGCTGCGGCCCGACAATCAGTTCGCGGGCGTGCGCGTCGGCGACATGGCGCAGTTCGGCGTGGCGGCGGAGCAGTACGTCGTCCAGAGCTGGGGCCTGTCGGTCATCGGCGAGGTGTACGGGTACCCCTCGCTCACGAGCTACCCCGACGACCCGGGGCAGATCCCCGCGGAGGCGCTCCTCGGGCTGCGCTGGCAGACCAAGCACGGCATCACGATCACCTTCGGCGGGAGCTTCGGCGCGGCGTGCGGCTTCGGCGCGCCCTCGATCCGGTTCTTCAACGTCATCACGTGGCAGCCGAAGACCTCCCAGGAGCAGGAGGAGATCAACCGCCTGCAGCAGCGCGAACAAGATGATCCGGATCGCGACGGCCTCATCGGCGCCGCGGACCGCTGCCCCGACGTGCCCGGGAGCCCCGAGAACTTCGGCTGTCCGGACCTGGACACCGACGGCGACGGCATCTTTGATCGCGACGACAAGTGCCCCGACAAGCCCGCCGGTCCGCACGGGAAGGACGGCTGTCCGCTCGCCTTCATCCGGGGCGACGAGATCGTGATCACCGAGCAGGTCCACTTCGCGACCGACAAGGACATCATCCTCGAGGACTCGAACTCGACGCTCGAAGCGGTCGCGCAGGTGCTGATCGACAACCCCGACATCCGCGAGGTGCGGATCGAGGGCCACACCGACGTGCGCGCGACCGACCTGTACAACATGGCCCTGTCCCAGCGCCGCGTGGCGAGCGTCATGGCGTACCTGATCGCGAAGGGCGTCGAATCCTCGCGGCTCCAGGCGGTCGGCTACGGGCACACGCAGCCGATCTACGACGACGCCGGCTGCCAGGGGCCCGACGATCAGCTGTCGCCCGATTGCCAGTTCATGACGTCGAAGAACCGGCGCGTCGTCTTCCGCATCATGCGCTACGGCGCCGCGGGGGCGAAGCCGCTCACCGGCGCGCCCGACGGGGGCGAGCAGCTCCTGCCGTCCGGCGGGGTGCTGCCGCAGAAGACCCAGGGCACGCTGCCCAGTCAGGGCACGCTTCCGGGGCAGGGGGTCCTCAAGTCGAACGTGCTGCCGAGCGGCGGATCCTCTCTCCCGCCTGCGGGCGGGGCGCCCGGCGGCGCGGCACCCCTGCCGAACCGCGGCAACGCGGGTGGCCTCCCGAGCAACACGGGCGTGCTGCCTCGATCCGGCACTCCTGCGCCCGCGCCCGCACCGCCGGCGCCGTCCTCGTCGAGCCAGCCGCCTGCTCCGGGAGGCGGGGGGAGTCGCTAGGAGGGCGTCGATCCTCGGGCCTACGGAGATGGATGGAAGGGGCGCGCTGGCGGTCGAGCGCGCGTTACGAGGGGAGGAGAGGACAACCGGACGTCAGCGTCACAGCGGTAGGAACCGCGCGACGCTGACGTCTTCTACGTCTTCTGCTGCGCTTACTTCTTCGGCGCCGGCTTCACGGGCGCCGATGACGTGGCGGGCTTGGCCGACGACGACGGGGGGAGCGACGACGGCGGGGCAGAGGAGGCCGGCTTGGCCGACGACAGCGGGGTGGGCGACGCGGGCTTCGCCCCCGGCTTGCCTGGCTTGGCCGAGGTCGCAGGAGCGGGCGAGTCCTCGTACGGCTCGTCGGATGCAGCCGGAGGAGCAGCAGGCTGGTCCGCCGGCGGCGCATCCGGTTCGACAGGCGCCGCCGAGTCGGCGGGCGGCGTCGCCGGATGCAACGTCAACGGCTTCGCCTCTCCCTCGGTGCGGCGGACCCAGATCACCGCCGTCCCGCTCGCCACGCTTGCATAGCGGCCGTCCTCGGTGCGGACCTCCTCGTTGACCGCCTCGATGACCGCGTCGCCGCCGACGGCGCACGCGGCCTTGCGGAGCGACTCGAGGCGCTCCGCCTCCGTGCGGGCCGTCGGATCGCTCGCGATCGGCTGAAGGCGATGGTACTCGCGATCGGGCAGCTGGCCCGCCGGCACGACGTGCATGTCGCTGCAGAACTCGCCCGAAGGCGTGCGTTTGTCTCGGAACGGAGTGCTGCAACCGGCGATCAGCGCGGCACCCAGGGCCGCCGAGAGGAGGAGGCGCTGCATGCTGCCTTCTTACCAGCGATGCGACGCGCGATGCAAACCCCGTGCATCATGGACGCAGCGGACGTGCACCGGGGACGCCAGCCGACCCGGCGGCACGCCGCCTCTCGCTGGTTGCTCGCGGGTGGATCGGCTCCTGACGCCGTGCCCGTCACCGGGCCGCCACCGCCCCATCCACCGCCCCATCCACCGCCCCATCCAGCGTTCCGATCTCGTGAACGCCTGGATATGCTTCGCGGCCGATGCGCCCCATCGAGCGATCCGCTCCTCTCGGCTTCCTCACCTTCCTCGGCGCGGCGCTCGCCGCCGCGTGCAGCGCGCCTCAGTCGGCGCCGCACGCCCCTCCGCACAGCGCCGCCCCTGCCGAGGAGAGCGCCTCGAGCGCCGCGGCGTGCCTCGCGGCCGCCAGCGCACCGCGGCAGGCCCGCGCCGACGAGCCGCCGCGGATCGGCGTGAAGCACATCCTCGTCCGCCACGCCGGCGCCGAGCGCGCCGAGGGCACGACGCGCACACGCGAGGAGGCGTGCCTGCGCGCGATGGAGGCGCGCGACAAGATCCGCGGCGGCGCCGACTTCGGCGAGGTGGTGGCGCAGTACAGCGAGGAGGCCGGCGCGACGTCGCGCGGCGGCTCGCTCGGCACCGTGGAGCGCGCCGACGTCCTGCCGCCCTTCGCCGATGCGGCGTTCGAGCTCGACATCCAGCAGCTCAGCGACGTCGTGGAGACCCGCTATGGCTTCCACGTGATCTTCAGGACGGAATAGCCCTCCTGCCGGGAGCGAGCCCTCCGCCGGAGACCTCTTTGCCTGCCCGCGCGACGCCTCGCCTCGCGGGCCACGCATCGTCACGGCGCCTCGCGGGCCGCGCGCGCAAGGGTTGCGTTCCCGGCGGAGGCGCAGCATGAAGCACCCATGCGCGCTCACAAGCTCCTCGCCGCCTTCGCCGTGATGATCGCCTCGCCAGCGCTGCTGATCGCGGCATGCAAATCCAGCGACGAGCCGGAGGAGGTCGCCCCGGCGCCGGGCGCCGTCACCGCGCCGACCGCGACGGCGCCGCCGCCCGCTGCGACCGGGACCGTGCCAGCCGCGACGCCGACCCCGGCCGCGCCTCCAGCGACCACGACGGCCGCCCCGACCCCAGCCGCCCCGGCGACCCCGAAGCCGGACGCGGGCGCGCCAGCGGACGCCGGCGCGCCGAAGGACGGCGGCACCGCCACCACGGCCGACGCGGGGGCGCTCTCGACCAAGCTCGCGGCGTGCGCCGCGAAGTGTCAGTCGATCCTCCAGACCTGCCTGACGCCGAAGTTCCCCGCGGACGGCGGCCTGCCCGCGCTCGCCGATCCGGCGGCGTGCCAGGGCTCGTTCGACTCCTGCCGCACCGCCTGCGCGCCGTAGCGCCTGCCCCGCCTCGGCGAAGCCGGCTCCAGCGCCGCCGAGCCTACTTCTTCTGGGCGCCGGTCGGCAGCGTGATGCGGAAGAGCGCGCCCCCGGCCGCGCCGGTCGTCACCGTGATGTCGCCGCTCATCGCCTCGACGAGGTGCTTCGCGATGGACAGGCCGAGCCCGGTGCCGCCCGACGCGCGAGAGCGGCCCGGATCCACCCGGTAGAACCGATCGAAGACGCGGGCCTGGTGCACCGCAGGGATGCCCGGACCGTCGTCCTCGACCTCCAGGACGACGCGCCCGTTCGCGGCACGCGCGCGCACCACCACGTGCGAGCCGTTCGGCGTGTGATGGATCGCGTTGTCGACGAGGTTGGTCAAGATCTGGTCCAGCGCGCGCGGATCGGCCGCGACGAGCGTGCCCGGCGCCACGTCGATCTTCACGTCGGTGTCCCTCTCCATGGCGCGCCCGCGCAGGAGCGCCACCGCCGCCTCCGCCTGCACCGAGAGGTCGAGCGTGCCCGGCGAGAGCGGCCGCTCGCCGCCCTCGATGCGCGACAGGTCGAGCAGATCGTCCACGAGCCGGTGCAGCCGGGTCGCGTTCCGCTCGATCACCTCGACGAAATCGCGCGCCGCCTCCGGGTCGTCGAGCGCCCCGCCGAGCAGCGTCTCGCTGCTCGCGCGGATCGACGCGACCGGCGTGCGCAGCTCGTGCGACGCGTTGGCGATGAAGTTGCGCTGCAGGCCCTCGATGCGCCGGAGCTCCGTGACGTCGAAGAAGACGGCGACGACCCCCGCCGCCCCGCGGCTCTGCGCCGGCAGCGCGAGCGGCGCGGCGTTCACGAGCAGGATGCGCCGCCCCGGAGGCCCGGCCACGCCTGGCGCCGCGGCCGCGATCTCGATCTCGCGCGTCGCCGCCGCGCGCGCGAGCGCGACCTCCTCGAGTAGCTCGTGCAGGCTCGACGAGCGCAGCACCTCGAGCGGCGGGCGGCCGACCGGGTCCCTGCGGATGCCGAGCAGCTGCGAGAGCGCCGGGTTGACCAGCGTGATGTCGCCCTTCTCGTCCGTGACGAGCACGCCCTCGCGCATCGACTCGAGCACCGCGCCGAAGCGCTCTCCCTCGCCCCCGAGCTCGCGCCGCGACAGCTCCAGGCTCTCGGCGAGGTCGTCCAGCGCGCCGCCCAGCGTGGCGATCTCGTCGTGCCCCTGCATGCGCGCGCGCCGGCCCAGGTCGGCCCGCATCTCCCGCGCGACGCCCGTCAGGTAGACGAGCCGCCCGGAGAGGGCGCGCGCCCCGGCGAGCGCCGCGGCGACGGCGAGCGCGAGGGCCAGGAGGGTGCCCTCCACCACGCGCGTGCGGGCGGCGGACAGGCTGCGGTCGATCGCGACCGGCTCGAACGCCACCCGCACCACCCACCGGCCGTCCGGTCGATCGAGCCGCTGCGCGGCGTAGAGCATCCGCATCCGCGTCGTCTTGCTCACGCGCTCGCTGCGCCCCGTGCCCTGGTGCCGCGCGTCGGCGACCTCGTCCCGCGTCGCGTGCGTGTCGAGCTGGCCGAGCCCCTCCGGCGCGACCGACGAGTCGCCCCGCACCGCGCCCTGTGGATCGATGAACGTGACGCGCGCTCCGGCGATCTTCGACAGCGCCGTCGCGAGGGCGGGCGCCTCGGCCGCGAGGTCTCCTGACCTCGCGGCGACCTCGGTGACGAGCGCCGTCCGCGTCGCCAGGTTGTCCTCCGTGTGCGCCGAGAGCTCTGCTCCGAGCGTCTTCAGGACATAGCCGTCGAACACCAACGCCGCGAGGATCGCGATCCCCACCGCGAACGCGATGAGCTTGCTTCGTATACCCATGTCACCAGCGTGCCGGGCTCACGCCGCGCGCGACGTGGGCGAAGATCTTTATGTTACTTGGTTTTGTCCGTTTCATGACGACTCGTTGACGTGATGCGGGGAGACGGGTAAACGCCCGGCCCCATGGGATTGACCCGTGACGCAGTCTTCTTCGATGCGCTGGCCAACCATGCGCGGCAGAGCGTCGCAGCGAGCGAGCTCCTCCTGGAGATGCTCGACCGGCTCGACGAAGCCCCGGCCCTGGTGCAGCGGATCTCCGACCTCGAGGACGAGGCCGACAAGATCACCCACGAGTGCCTGGCCGCCCTCCACCAGACGTGGATCACGCCGCTCGATCGCGAGGAGATCCACGCGCTCATCACCCGCCTCGACGACGTGCTCGACTGCATCGAGGCGGCGAGCGTGAGGCTCGTACTCTTCGAGATCACGAGCGCCCTGCCGGACGCGCGGCTGCTCGCGCAGGATGTCGTCGACGCGTGCACCGTCATGAGCTCCGCCATCCAGTCGCTCAGGGACATGAAGAAGCAGCCGCACCTCCTCGAGCTCTGCGTCGAGATCAACAAGATCGAGAACGCGGCGGATGCGCACTACCGCAACGGGTTGGCGGCGCTCTTCAAGAAGGGGAACGACCCGCTCCTCGTGATGAAGTGGCGCGACATCTATGACCTCCTGGAGCACGCGACCGACCGCTGCGAGGACGTCGCGAACATCATCGAGGGCATCGTGCTCGAGCACGCATGACGACCTACATCCTCGCCATCCTTATCATCGCGCTGGCGTTTGATTACATCAACGGCTTTCACGACGCCGCGAACTCGATCGCCACGGTCGTCTCGACGCGCGTCCTGTCGCCGCGCACCGCGGTGCTCTGGGCAGCCGCCTTCAACTTCATCGCGTTCGCGCTGTTCGAGCCCACGGTGGCGCGGAACATCGCGAAGGGCGTCGAGCCTGGGTTCATCACGCCGAACGTCATCCTGGGCGGCCTGCTCGGCGCGATCATCTGGAACCTGCTCACGTGGTGGTGGGGGCTGCCGTCGTCGTCGTCGCACGCGCTCATGGGCGCGTTCGCCGGGGCCGCGGTGAAGAGCGCGGGGCGGCTGTCGGTGCTCGACGCGACGGTCTTCGGCAAGACGGCGGCGTTCATCCTGGTGTCGCCCTTGCTCGGCGCGGTCATCGGGTTCGCGCTCATGCACGCCATCCGGCGGCTCGCGCGGGGCTGGACGCCCAAGAAGGTGAGCACCAGGTTCCGGCGGCTGCAGCTGCTCTCCGCGGCCGCCTACTCGCTCGGGCACGGGGGTAACGACGCCCAGAAGACGATGGGCATCATCACGGCGCTCCTCATCTCCGCGGGACTCCAGGAGGGCGGCAAGGACCCGAAGCCGATGCTCTGGGTCGTGCTCGTCTGCCACGCCGCGATGGGCCTCGGCACGCTCTCCGGCGGCTGGCGCATCGTGAAGACCATGGGGATGAAGATCACGAAGCTGAAGCCGGTGGGCGGCTTCGCGGCCGAGACGGCCGGCGCGGCAACGCTGTTCAGCGCCACGGCGCTCGGCATCCCCGTGAGCACGACCCACACGATCACGGGCGCGATCGTCGGGGTCGGCGCCACGAGCGGGCGCCTCTCCGCGGTCCGCTGGGGCGTCGCCGGGCGCATCGTCTGGGCCTGGATCTTCACGATCCCCGCCTCGGCCGCCCTCGCCGCGATCGCCTACACCATCGCGAGCGTCATCAGCGGCCAGCCCTGACAGCGCAGGCGAGCAGGCGCCTCGCTCGCGCGCCGGGCGGCGGCGCTTCGAGGACTGGGCACGCGAGCACCTCGCGGGCGCGCTGACCCGAGCGGTCGCGTGAGCCGGCGAGGGCGCCGCGTCGATCCGGCGCGCGTTCCGCCGGTCCACCTGCCCCGCGCGCCGGGCTCACCCGGGCCGCGCGGGCGCGGCGCTCATCCGACGTGCGACGGAGCGCGGCTCGGTCGGGCCGCCCCGAGGCTGATGAAGTGGTCGAGGATCCAGGTCTTGAAGCGGTTCAGGTCGAGCCGGTCGAGCAGCGGCAGGAACGCCCGCTCCACCCCGTCCTCGCGGCGTATCGAGGCGAAGTCGAGCACGCCGACGTCGTTCGCGGCGAGCACGTACGGCATCACCTCGGTGCGCCCCTCGTCGAACGCCGCGAGCAGCAGCGACCCCTTGAGGAAGGCGGCCGAGACGTCGAGGAAGGCGGGGCGGATGCCGCGGATATACCGGCTGAACGGCTCCGCGATCACGCGCTTGTCCGGCGAGTCGCGGAGCCCCGCGCCCTCGAGCTGCTTCTTCAGGAACTCGCTCGCCGACATGCCGGGGTGCTCCTTGCGGCGGCGCTCGGCCTCGTAGCCCTCGGCCACGACCACGAGCGCGTAGTCGGCGCGCTTGAGGCCGTCGGCGAGCTCGCCCAGCACGTCCTGCGGGAAGCGGAAGAAGGGGAGCACGATGAGGTGCGCCCGGGCGGCCACCGCGCAGTGCAGCGCGTGCCGCCCGCTGCGGTTGCCCATCATCTCGAGGATGTAGATGCGCTTGTGCGTATAAGCGTCCTCGTAGAGCCCGCGCGCGATGGTCGCGCCCGTCTCCACGCCGGACAGGAAGCCGATCGCGCGATCGCCCTCCAGATCGTTGTCGATGGAGACGTTCACGAAGCCGGCCTGCGGCCGCACCTCGAACTCGTCGAGCCACGCCTTGATGCCCTCGAACGTGCCGTTGCCGCCGACGCAGATGAGGTGCGTGAACCCCTGCGCCTTGAAGGTCGCGGCGGCCTGCTTGCGCTTCTCGCGATCGAGGAAGCCGGAGTAGCGCTCGCTGCGGAAATCGCTGCCCGCGTCGAGCACGCGCCGCCCCATCGAGCGCGCCGGGATGCCCTGGGCGAGCAGGTCGTAGCGCTGGCGGCGGCTCATGATGAGGCGCTCGAACTGGGGCTGGGCGCGCGCGTCCGCGGTCAGGGAGCGGAAGCCCTCGGTCGCGGCCCACACCTCGTAGCCGCGCCGCGCCGCCTCCTCGGTCAGCGCGACGGCGACCGAGGAGTAGCCAGGGGCGTTGCCGCCGTCGAAGACGAGCAGCAGGCGCTTGTCCGATGCCGGGAGGGTGTCGGGACGTCCGAACTCGACGATGCTGGTCATGGCGCCGGCCTTCTACCACGCGACGACGAGGTTGGCTGAGCGATTGTCACACGTTCGCGCTCGTTGTTTGACGACGCCGGGCGTTGGACGACAGCGCCGCGCGGCGTCGTGCGAGCGCGCCGCGCCGCGTGGCGCTCGCTCGACGCCGCGCGAGCGCGTGGCGTCGAGCGCGCGCCGTTCACCCCGTGTTGCGCATGCCGGCGGCGATGCCGTTCAGCGTGAGCAGGAGCGATCGATCGCGCCCCGAGTCCCCGCCGCGGCTCGCCCGCAGGAGCTCGACTTGCAGGAATGAAAGGGGGTCGACGTAAGGATTGCGCAGCGAGATGGACCGCTGGAGCGTCGGGTTGCCCTCGAGCAGCCGCCGGTTGCCCGTGAGCCGCTTGAGCCACGACCGCGTCCGCTTGTATTCCGCGATGATCCGCGGCGCGACCGCCTTGCGCGCGGCGGCCGGCGCGAGCTCCGCGTAGCCCGCGAAGATCGTCATGTCGGCCTTCGCGAGCACCATCTCGACGTTGTCGATGACCGCCCGGAAGAACGGCCACGACGCCATCATCTCCTTCAGCAGCTCCGCGCCCTCGGGGCGCTGGCCCATCGCCTCCAGGCCGCTGCCGACGCCGTACCACCCCGGGAGGATGGCCCGGTTCTGGGTCCACGCGAAGACCCACGGGATCGCGCGCAGCGACTCCAGGCCGCCCGCGCGCCGCTTGCTCGGGCGCGAGCCGAGCGGCAGGCGCGCGATCTCGTCGATCGGGGTCACGGCCGTGAAGAACTCCACGAACTTGGGCTCCTCCCAGACGAGCGCGCGGTAGGCGCGCCGGCCCGTCTCGGCGAGCTCGTCGAACGCCGCGGCGAAGCGCAGCTCGGACGCGGCGGGCGGCCGCGGCTGCGCGCCCAGCGTGTGCAAGAGCACGCCGCTCAGCATGATCTCCAGCGTGCGCATCGCGAGCTCGGGGCGCGCGTATTTGTGATCGAGCGCCTCTCCCTGCTCGGTCGCCTTGTAGCGGCCGCCGACGCTGCCGGCCGGCAGGGCGAGCAGCGCCTGGTGCGCCGGTCCGCCGCCGCGCGCCACCGACTCGCCGCGGCCGTGGAAGACGCGGAGCGGCAGCTCCGCCTCCGCGGCGATCTTCGGCAGCGTCTCCTGCACGCGCCGGAGCGCCGCGCTCGCCGCGAGCAGGCCGACCTCCTTGCCGGAGTCGCTGTAGCCGATCATCACCTCCTGCACGCCGCGGGCGAGGACGTGCGGCCGGTACTCGGGGTGCGCGAGCAGCGCGCGCAGGATCCTCGCGCTGTCGTTCAGCGCGCCGAGCGACTCGAACAGCGGGACGACGTCGATCCGCGCGCACGAGCGCGCCTCGTCCCACAGCCCGGCGGCCTTCGCGCTCGAGAGCGCGGCGAGCACGTCGTGCTCGCTCTGGGTCATCGACAGGATGAGGGTGCGGCAGGACGACTCGCCGCCGTCGCGCTGCGCCGCGGCGATGCGCTGGAGCGCCTCGAACACGCGGCGCGCCTCGGGCGTCATCTGCGCCGGCTCGACGCGGCCCTCCGCGAGGCAGGCGGCCGCAGCGCGCGCGTCCTCGGCCGGCGCGCGCATCTCGAGCTCCGCGAGCGCGAACCCGAGCGCGCGGACCTGCGAGAGCAGCCCGCGGGCGCGCCGCTCGCCGGAGCTCGCGCAGCGCGCGGCGCGCAGGCTGTCGGCGACGACGGCGAGATCGCGCTCGAGCTCCGCGGGCTCGCGGTAGGGGACCGCGAGCGTGGGCTCCTCGGGGCGCACGAAGGCGCGCCCCTCGCGCGTGGGGCCCTGCCCGGAGCGCGCGCGCGCCTCCGCGCGGCCGTTCTCCGCGTGCTCGAGCGTCGCGGTGAGGCGCGCCTCGATGAAGTGCAGCTTGCGGCGCCACGGCTCGCCCTCGGTGCGCGGGCCGAAGTGCGCGGACACCTCGGGCATCGCCGCGGCGTCCTCCTCGATCGAGGCGAGCAGCCAGGGCGGCGGCGTGACGTGCCGGACCGACTGCGACAGCGCGCCGCCGAGGTCGCGCGCCGCCCGGATGAGCCGGCGCAGCCCGCGGATGCGGTAGGCGAACAGCGCGTCCTCGAGCACGGCGGGCACGACGAACGGGTTGCCATCCATGTCGGCGCCGACCCACGAGTGGATCCGGAGCGGCACGATCTCGGCGTCCAGGGGCTCGCCGTACGCGGCCTCGAACGCGCGCCCGATCGCCGCGGGCAGATCGGGGAGCAGATCCCAGAGGATCTCCTCGATGTACCAGGCGACGTTCTTCACCTCGTCGCCGACGGTGGGGCGATCGCGGCGCACCTCGTCGGTCTGCCAGAGCGCGGTGATCTCCTCGCGGATCTCGGCGAGCTTGCTCGCCGACTCGTCGGGCGTCAGCTGGCAGCGATCGTGCTGCTCGAGGTTCTTCGCGATGCGGTAGAGCTTCTCGAGGACGGTGCGCCGCGCCGCTTCGGTCGGGTGCGCGGTGAAGGTGAGCGTGACGTCGAGCGTCCTGAGCGCGGCCCGCACGCGCTCCGCGGGCACGCCGGCCTTCTTGAGCGTATGCATCGCGGCCTCGAGCGAGCCGCGCTGCGGCCGCGCGCCGGGATCCGTCGCGTATGCGCGCGCGCGGCGGATGCGGTGGTGCTGCTCCGCGAGGTTGACGAGCCGGAAGTAGACGGTGAACGCGCGGATGACGGGCTCGAGGCGATCGTGGGGCAGCTCCGCGAGCAGCTTGCTGAGCTCCGCGGCCGCGTGCGCGCGGCCGTCACTGGGGCCGCGCCGCCGGCGGATGGCGAGCGTGCGGATGCGCTCCTCGATGGCGAAGAGCTCTTCTCCCTCCTGCTCGATCAACACTTCCCCGAGCAGGCGTCCAAGCAGACGAACTTCTTTGCGAAGAGGTCGATCGACCTCGCGGCGGCGGGGCGGCATGGGCGCCAGCGTAGCGCGATGCGGCGTAAAACGGACCACCGAGTGTGGCCTGGGCGGACGGTCGGTGACGCCGGGGGTTAGGCGGCGCCGGGGGGGGTGGCACGGGGGGGGGTGACGCGCCTCGGGGCCTGGGCGGGTGGGCGGGGGTGCGAGCACGGTCCGTGCATCGCCCGTTCATCCGCGCCCTTTCGAAGCCTCGTCGAGCTCGTGTACCCTCCGGCAGATGGCCGATGATGTGTTCGGGATCGTCGGCACGACCCAGGGGGCGTTCAAGGTAGAGCGGGTCGTCGCCGAAGGTGGGTTCGGCGTCGTCTATCGGGCATACCACGAGGCTTTTCGAGCGCCGGTCGCGCTGAAGTGCCTCAAGGTCCCGGCGACGCTGCCCGAGCAGCTGCGCGTGCAGTTTCTTGAAAAATTTCGTGAGGAAGCGGAACTGCTGTTCCGCCTGTCGGCCGCGATCCCTGCTGTCGTGAGGCCGCTGCACCACGACGTGATCTCGGCCGCGAGCGGCGCCTTCGTGCCGTTCATCGCGCTGGAGTGGCTCGAGGGCCGCACGCTCGCGAGCCACATCGCCTCCCGCGCGGCGATAGGAGCGCCGCAGCTCGCGCCGGGGGAGGTGATCCGGCTGCTCGCGCCTGTCGCGCGCGCGCTCGAGGCGGCGCACCATTTCCCCGGGCCGAGCGGCCCCACGTGCGTGGTGCACCGCGATCTCAAGCCGGCGAACATCTTCCTCGCCCAGATCCACGGCGCGGAGGTCGTCAAGATCCTTGACTTCGGGATCGCCCGCGCCCGCGACGCCGCGACGGTCATGGCCGGCCAGACCGCCACCACGTCGGGCGGCCTCTCGACGGCGTTCACGCCCGCCTACGGGGCGCCCGAGCAGTGGGCGCCGAAGCGCTTCGGCAAGACGGGCCCCTGGACCGACGTCTGGGGGCTCGCCGTGACCGTCGTCGAGGCGCTCGCCGGCCGCGAGATCATCGGCGGAGATCACGTCGCGATGATGGGCACGGTGCTCGACGAGAAGCGCCGCCCCACCCCGAGGAGCGAGGGCATCTTCGTGCCCGACGCGCTGGAGGCCGCCTTCCGGCGGGCGCTGGCCGTGGATCCGCGCGAGCGCTTCCGGGACATCGGGGCGTTCTGGGACGAGGTCGAGCAGGCCCTCGGGCTGCCGCGGAGCGCTCCGCCGATCGCGGTGCCCAGCCGGAGCCAGGCGTCGGCCGCCGCCCGCGTCCGCTCCTCGGTGTTGCCCGCATCGCCCTCGTCGCCGGGATCGACGCGGTCGCAGGATCTCCTCCAGGGCACCGCCCTCGCGGCGCCGGCGGCGTTCGCGGAGGCGACGGCCCGGGAGCTCCACCTGCCGGAGCGCGGCGGCGGCCGCTTGCCGCCGCACAGCCTCCCCACCGAGCCGGTGGTGCCGCTCGCGCTCGACTGGTCTCCTCCCGCGCCCGCGCCCTTCGCGCGGCCGTCCTATGCGCCGTCGAGGATGCCGCCCCCGATGGTGGAGCGCTCGCCCGCGCGCCCCAGCCTGAGCACCGGGGAGCTCATGGCGATGTTCGCGTTGCCGGTGCGGCTCGCCGGCGCGGGCGTCGTCATCACCCTCCTCGATCTCGCGGCCGCCTCGCTGCTCTTCGGCGGCCAGCGCATCGGCGTGGGCCCCATCGGCGGCGTGGGCCCGATCGGGCTCTTCCACGTCGCGGTGGGCCTCGTGGTCCTGGGCATCGGGATCGCGGTGTTCCGGCTGTTCTCGTCGGACCGCTAGCGCAGCCCATGCCCGCGAAGCCGCAGGACCTGGGCGACACGCGGTGGGACGACGTCCGCGTCTTCCTCGCCATCCATCGGCACGGGAGCCTGGGCCAGGCAGGCGCGCGCCTCGGCCTCGACACGTCCACCGTCAGCCGCCGCTTGACGGCGCTCGAGGCGTCGCTCGGCGCGCGCCTCTTCGACCGCACCCGCGACGGCCTCGTCCCCACCCGCGTCGCCGAGCTCGTCCTGCCCGCCGCCGAGGCGATGGAGGCCGCGCACCGGCGCCTCGCGCGCGACGCCTCGGGCGCCGAGGCCGACGCCGAGGGCGTCGTCCGCCTCAGCGTCGCGCCGGGCTTCGCCGACTCGTTCGTGGTCCGGAGGCTCCCGCGCCTCCGCGCCCGCCACCCCAAGATCCGCGTCGAGCTCGACGCGTCCGTCCGCGTGCTCGATCTCACCCGGCACGAGGCGGACCTCGCCCTCCGCTCGATCCGGCCGGAGGGCGCCGACCTCGTCGTGACGAAGCTCGCGTCGGCCCGCTGGGTCGCCGCCGCCTCGGAGCAGCTCGTGGAGGACGCCGGGCCCGTCGAGGCGTGGGACGCCGTGCCGTGGATCGCCTGGGATCGCGACCTCACCAGCTTCCCGGCGGCGCGCTGGCTCGCGCGCCACGCCCCCGGGGCGGAGATCGCCCTGCGCACGAGCTTCTTCGTCTCGCAGCTCACCGCCGCGGAGATCGGGCTCGGCGCCGTGCTGGTCCCCGAGCCGTACCTGGAGGTGCATGCCCTCGTGCCGCTGAGGTTCGCGAGCGCGCTCGAGCCGAGCGCGGCGGAGTGGCCCACGGACGATCTCTGGCTCGTCGGCCACCGCGCCCTGCGCGACGTCCCCCGCGTCGCTGCCGTGTGGAGCTTCCTGATCGACGAGCTCAGGTCGCCGTGAGCGCTGTCACTCCTCGCGCCGCACGCCGGTCGATCCGTAGCCGCCCGCGCCGCGCGCCGTCGGCGCGAGCGCGGGGACCAGGACGACGTCGGCCAGGGCGACCGGGCAGATCACGAGCTGGGCGATCCGATCGCCGCGGTGCACCGTGAACGGCGCCGCGCCGAGGTTGATCAGCACGACCTTGATCTCCCCGCGGTAGTCCGGATCGATCGTCCCGGGGCTGTTCAGCACGGTAACGCCGTGGTGCAGCGCGAGCCCCGAGCGCGGCCGCACCTGCCCCTCGTGGCCGTCGGGGAGGGCGACCGCGTAGCCCGTGGGCACGAGCTTCCGCTCCCCGGGCGCCAGCGTCACCGGCGCCTCGATGGCCGCGCAGAGATCGAGCCCGACGGCTCCCTCGGACTGGTAGGCGGGGGGAGGGACCTCGATCGGCCCCACGCGAAGGAAAGGCACCTGGATGCGCACGCGGCGCAGCCTAGCCGGTCACGGGCGCGGCAGCACCGCCTCGAGCGCCGAGCCCCGGAGCGCCTCGAGCGCCGAGTCCGACCACGCGCGCGCCCGATCCGAGAACCCGGCCTCCACCGCGCGCCGGAGCAGATCGAGCGCCCCCTCGAGGTTCCCGTCCTTGGCGCTCGCGCGCGCCGCGTCGTACGCGTCCTGGCCGAGGCCCGCGCGGCGGAAGATCGCCTCGTAGAGCCGCGCCGACCAGTCGAACGCGCCGCGCTCGAACGCGATCTCCGCCATCCGCCGCGCGTCGTCCTCCGAGAGCTGCTCCACGATGTCCAGCGCCACGGCCGCGGCCCGCGCCACATCGCCCTGCTCCACGAGCACCCGGATCAGCGGGCCCGCGACCTCCTTCCGGTCGTCGCCGGCCTCCCGGGCCGCCTCGAGCACCTTCCGCGCCTGCTTCAGCTCCCCGAGCGCGAGGTGCACCGCCCCGACCAGCGCCGGGTCCGGCTCGCCCTGCTTGCGCGCCTGCGCGAGCGCTTCCCCCGCGCGCTTCGCATCGCCGAGGAGCAGGTGCGACCAGCCGATGAGCTCGTGCGCCTCGCGGAGCGCGCGCTTCGGCGGCGCCGGCGACTGCGCGAGCACCTCCGCCGAGAGCGCCATCGCCTCGCCCGTCCGCTCGTCCTCGACGGCCCGGCGCGCCCGCTGGAGCAGGACAGCCGTCTCGGGCGGCATCGGCTCCTCCTGAAACTCCGCTCGCCGGCGGTTCATGGACGGCGATGGCGCCGCCGGCTCGCTGCGAAACCGCTGCAGGCTCTGGAACGCGGACATGACGAGGATGAAGGAGAAGAAGAAGAACCCCGCCCTCAGGAAGAAGATGGCGAGGAGCACGGCGAAGATGCCCGAGATGGCCGCCGTCAGCCGGGCCCGCCGCGGGCCGAGCGCGTGCTCGAGGACGTGGCCGCCGTCGAACGGGAGCACGGGGATCAGGTTGAGGAGGCCCCACCACACGTTGACCTTGATGAGCATCTCCATCCCGTTCAGCAACAGGGTCGGCAGGGCGTAGAGCGCCGGGACATAGCTGAGCACGAGGTGAAGGACCCCGGCGACGAGGAAGCCGGCGAACGGGCCTGCCAGGCTGATCAGCACGTGCTGGAGCCGTCCGAGGGGCAGGAGCGAGCGCCAGGTCGTGGTCCCGCCCATGAAGTGGAGCGTGATCTCCGGCTCGATCCGGTACCGCTTGATGGCGAGCGCGTGGCCGAACTCGTGCATCAGGACCGACAGGAAGACCACGAGGATCCAGACGAGGAACAGCCGGTACTGCTGACTGGCCACGATCCCGTACCCGAGCAGGGCGGCGGAGAGCCAGAAACCGAGCTGGACGTCGACCGAGACTCCAAACAGACGGAAGCTCATGCGCATGTAATAAGCCGTGCGGGCCGTTCGCTCAATGATTGCCGTGCAGACGCGGCCGGCCGTAGAGTGCGCGCCGCGCACGCGGCCGCGCGGACGCGGCGCCGGGAGCGAGCATGGGTAGGGAGATCCGGGTCAGGAGATGGGCGCTCGCCGGGGTTGCCGCGGCGGGCATCGCGTGCGGCGCCGCACCGGCGCCCGCGCCATCCCCCGGGGCCGTGCCGACGCCCGCGCTGCCATCGGAGGCCTCCGCGCCGGCCGCCGCCCGCCCGCCCGAGGCCTCCGCGCCGGCCGAGGCCGCTGCCGCGCCGACGGCCGCCGCGCCGCCCGCGTTCGAGGTTCCACCCAACACAGCGGTCCTCCACGTCGGCGACTCGTTCGCGGTGGCGGGCTTCGCGCAGGCGCTCCGCCCGAGGATGCAGGAGCACCGCGTGCGCTACGCGGTGAAGGCGGAGACCAGCTCGTACACGGTGACGTGGGCCTCCAGGATGGAGCTCCTGGTCGCCAACTACCAGCCGGACCTCGTGATCATCAGCCTGGGCGCCAACGAGGTGGAGAACGTCAACCCGCCGGCCCACGCCGGCGCGATCCGCCGCATCGTCAAGGCGATCGGCGGCCGCCCGTGCGTGTGGGTGTCGCCGCCGCTCTGGCGCAAGGACACCGGCATCATCGACGTGATCCGGACGAACTCGGCCCCGTGCCGCTTCTTCGACTCCGACGCGCTGGTGCCGGGCCCTCTTCCGCGCCAGAAGGACAAGATCCACCCGAACGAGGTGGGGGGCGCGCGCTGGGCCGAGGCCTTCTGGGGCTGGCTCACGGCGGAGCACCTTCCGGCCGGCGAGGCGGCGCCGGCGCGCAGCCCCTGGGCGCTCCGGCCGTCTCCGCCGGAGGAGCACCGCTCCCAGGCGGAGGCCCCGGAGAGCGCGGCCCAGCGAGGCGAGCAGGCGTCCGAGCGGCGGGCGGAGTGATTCCGAGCTGACCGGCCGGCGCCCTACGCCGCCGACGTCGCGACGCCCGCGCCGCGGTGGATCAGCCCAGGATCGTGGCCGAGCGCCCCAGCGATCGCCGCCCTCACGTCGCGCATCAGCCGGTTGCGGCCCCCGGCGCCGTAGGGCGCAGGATCGATCGGCGGCATGATCGTGACCACCACCCGGTGGTGCTCCTGCACAACGAAATCCTTCGCCCGGAGCACGTGCCGCGTGCCGTCGATCGCCACCGGGAGGATGGGCGTGTTGGTCTCGATCGCCATCCGGAAACCGCCGCTCTTGAACGGGAGGAGCGCGCCGGTCTTGCTCCGCGTCCCCTCCGGCGCGATCCAGACCCGGGTCCCGTCCTGCAGCATGGACGCGCCGACCTGCAGGCTCGCGCTGGCCTGGACGTGGTCGCTCCGGTTGATCCGGATGAACCCGGCCGCCTTCATCGCCTGGCCGAAGATCGGCACGTTGAACAGCTCCTTCTTGGCGATCATCCGGAGCCGCCCGGGGATCGCGCGGAACACCACCGGGATGTCGAAGAGGCTCTGGTGGTTCGACATCACGACGAACGGCCGCGCGCCCGCGGCGTTCTCGCGCCCGCGCACCACCAGATCCACGTCCGCGTCCTCGAGCACCTTGCGCGCCCACCAGTCCAGCCGCTCATCGCAGCGCTCGAGGGTCACACGCCCGATCATCGCGTCCACCACGGTCGGAAAGCAGATCCGGGCAGTGTCGAAGATTCCCATGAACGTCGTCTGAAGGCTCATCGCTCTCTTCCCGCTGATTCCGCTGAAAGGTGAGGGGATCGCGTGGCGCGCTGGCGACCGGGCAGGCCCTGCCTTACGCGGCGGGCAGGCAACCCCCGAGGGGCGCCGAGCTCATCCAGTGCTCATGCAGCGCTCATCCAGCACTCGTCCACTGCTCGTCCGTACGCGAACGCCGCAAAGTATACCACTCAACCCCCGGCTGTGGTGCCGGTCACGGTCACTACCACACGGCGCGCGTGGGGAGAACTACGGTGCTCCCAGACATACAGGGCTTGCCAGGTCCCGAGCGCGAGGCGGCCGCCGGAGATCGGGATCACCTCGCTCGAGCGGGTGATGGCGCTCCTGAGGTGGCCCGGCATGTCGTCGGGGCCCTCGTCGTCGTGCTCGTACTCGCGGCCCTCCGGGGCGAGGCGCGACATCCAGCGCTCCAGGTCGCGCAGGACGGCCGGATCGGCGTTTTCCTGGATGATGAGGCTCGCGGACGTGTGCTGCAGGAACACGGCGCAGAGCCCGACATCGACGCCCGCGCCGGCGACGATGCGCGCGACCTCGCGCGTGATATCGACGAAACCCCGGCCGTTCGTGCGGATCTCGAGCGTGCGCTGGACGATGGTGGTCACCGCGCCATCTTAGCCGCCTTCAGCGCGGGCGCCCGGCGCGACGTCGACGATGAGCCCCCAGCTCGTCCATCGCTGGAACCACACGCCGACGCGCTCGGCCAGCGCCGCGCCCGTCAACTCGCCGCCGCCCGTCGCCTCGCTGGAGGCCTCCGCTCCGTGGGCTCCGGCCGCGACCTCCTCGCACGCCGGGACGAGCGGTACGCCCCGCCCGAGCGCCTCGAGGAGGGCGAACGCCGGCGGCTCGAGCTCCTCGAAGCGGATCGTGAGATCGGCGCCGCGGAACACGGCGAGGTGGACGGGGCGGGGCGCGGGCGGCGCGGGCGACCGACCCTGCTTGAGCTCGCTCCGGAGGACGTGCGCCGGGTGGCCGAGCCGCACCAGCGCGAGCAGCGGGTGAAGGACGATCCTGGCGGTGGACCAGCCGTCCGCCGGCATGCCCGTCACCTTCGCCGGATCGAGCGGAGGGGGCGAGGCGCCGTCGAACAGATCGACGAGGGCGTGCTCGTACCGCGCCACGTCGCGCGCGAGATCCCGCAGGGCAGGGGGGAACCCCTCGTGCGCGGCCGCGAAATCGGCGACGTCTCGCCCGAGGTCGCGCAGCGTGAAGCTCGCGGGCGGGTGCGCCGCGAGGTAGGCCCTCGCGAACGCGTCGAAGCCGTCGTCGCCGAGGACGTGCGCCAGCGCGGGGTAGTCCTCGAGGAGCGCGTCCCTGTGCCGCAGCCAGAACTGCCGCCTGTAGATGTCGGCCTGCTCGGCGGGCGCGAGCCGCTCGCTCCCGGCGACGTGCTCGCGGCACAGGCCGGCGAGCTCGGCGTCATCCGGGAGCGGCGCGCCGGCCGTGAACATGCGGGTGAGCTGGCGCATCAGGGCGGCGAGGCCGGCCGGGGGCGCGGGGTCAGGCGGCGCGCGCACGCGCCACCTCCTCGCGGATCGCCCGCGCCTTCTCCGCCTCGGCGGCGAGGACCTCGAACGAGGGGATGTCGTCGTCCCACTCGATCAGCGTCGAGACGTCGCCGGCGCGGGCGACCGCGCGCCGGTAGAGCGCCCACACGGCGTCGACCACGTGATCGCTGTGGGTGTCGAGGATGTACGCGCCCTGGTGCGCGTGGCCGGCGAGGTGAAACTGCACGATCCGGTGGTGCGGCACGCCGTCGATGTAGGTCTCCGGATCGAAGCCGTGGTTGTACGAGGAGACGTAGACATTGTTGACGTCGAGCAGGATGCCGCAGTCGGCCTCCTCCGCGACCGCCGAGAGGAACTCCCACTCGCTCATCCGGCTGGCCGTGAAGGTCAGGTAGCTCGACACGTTCTCGAGCGCGAGCCGGACCTCGAGGAAGTCCTGCACCACCCGCGCCCGCGCCGCGACGTGCCGCACGGCCTCTTCGGTGTACGGCAAGGGGAGCAGGTCGTGCAGGTTGATCCCGTGCGCGCCCGTCCAGCAGAGATGATCGCTCACCCAGGGCGAGCCCACCCTGGCCAGCAGCGCCTTCAGCCGGCGCAGGTAGTCGAAATCGAGCGGATCCGTGCTGCCGATCGACAGCGAGACGCCGTGCTGGACGAGGCGGTAGCTCGAGAGGACGCGCTCGAGGTTGGCGATCGGCATGCCGCCGTCGACCATGAAGTTCTCGCTGATGATCTCGAACCAGTCGACCCGGGGCCGGTGCTCGAAGATGTGCCGGTAGTGCGGGATGCGCAGCCCGACGCCGACGCCGAGGTCGGGGAGTCCCAGCCGCATCCGTTCGAGGTTCACCATGGTTCACCGCGAGCCTTGCTCAGGGGTGGAGGGGTGCGCCGCGGCGCCTCGCGATCCAGCGGATCCGGCGGTTCCGCGTGGCATGGCCCGACGGCCCGGCGGATCTGGCGGATCCACGTGGATCCACCTAGATCCGTCGGGCGGGGCGCGCCGAACCTACGACGAGCAGTCGGCCGGCTTGCAGCCGCCCTTGCCCTTGCACTCGTTCTGGCCGGCGCACGCGTGGCTGTCGCTCTTGCAGCCGCCCTTGCCCTTGCACTCGTTCTTGCCGGCACAGCACGCCTTGGCGGCGTTCTCCGGCGCCGCGGCCGGAGGCGCATCGGCCGCGGGGGCGGCGCCCGTCTCGGGCGCGGGCGGAGGCGCCGAGGCGCAGCCCGCGAGGCCCGCCACCATGCCCGACACCGCCGTCAACGCCAACGTCTTGCCCATGTCGATCGTCATCTGATCCTCCACGCTCGTCTTCGTCGCGATCACCGAGCCCACCGCGCGCCTCGCCCGAATGGCGCGCCCGCACGCTGGAGCCCGTCGGGTCTCGCCGGCCTCTCGACCGCGCTGAGCCCATCGGCTACGCGTCACTACGTCCGGCCGGTTCCACGGTTTCACTTCGGACGCGTTGATTCTTCATTCAACTCCCCGTAAGTGAGCGGGGTTGACCTCCACGCCCACGCGAGCCCCCCCTGCGTGCACGGCGTCCGGCGGCGTAGCCTCTGTGGCTGGGGCGCGCGGCCAGCGTGCAGCGTTCCATGCACGACGTAACTCGCTTCGGACGGTAGGCGCAAGACAAAGCGTCCAGCGCGGCGCGCCGGCGCCGTGGCGCGTCCTCGTCCACCCGCGCCGCGGGGCGCTCCCCGTGCTCGCGGCGCTCTCGCTGGGGGCGTCCGGCTGCGGGGGGGCTCCGCGCGCGGGGGGCGGCGCGGCGGGTGATGCGGCCTCCGGGCGCGAGATCCCGGTCGAGGCGATCGCCGCCGAGCTCGAGGCGATGAGCGGGGCGATCCTCGAAGGGCGGGAAGCGACGTTCCGGGACATCCTGGCCGACGCGATCGCGAAGGACGCGTACCTGTGCCAGCCGGCTCCGCGCCGCGTCTTTTCCGGGGCGCGCGGCGACGTGCCCGAGGGGGAGCGGCGGATCGCCGGGGTGATGCCGCATTACGGCCTCTTCTTCGGCCCGATGAGCTACCTCGTGCGGCGGCGCGGCGGCGCCTGGGAGGTCGACGTGCGGATCGCGGTCGACCCGCCGGAGGGCGCGGGCTGGATCGAGCTGCCCGACTGCGGGCTCTCCGCCCGGCTCGGGGGAGCGATCGCGTGCCGCGGGACGCCGTACGCGCGCTCGGGCTCGACGGACGCTTGCCCGGGGTCCGGCGTGTTCACGGCGAGGGCGACGCCGGCCGCGATCCGCGCGCTGCTCGCGCGCTGGTCGGACGAGGCCGAGGGGTACTGGAACCGCGACGCGCGCGCCTTCGGGCTGCCGGTGCGCTACGACTTCGACTTCGTGCTGGCGGACGAGGCGCGCGCGCGGGCGCTCCGGGTCGACCTCGCGGTGCCGCTCTCGCCGACGTGCGGCAGGACGCCGTACTTCAGCGCGATGCGGGCCGGCTGGTCGCTGCCCGTGCTCGCCCACGAGGTGGGGCACGTGCTCGGGCTGCTCGACGAGTACGAGGCGCTCTCCGGGATCGTCCGCTGCTATCCGAAGACGCCGTTCCCGGGCGCCGAGATCAGCCGGATGGGGCTGTCGATGAAGGAGGAGACGCGGCTCCTGCCGATCCATCACTACCTCGTGCTCCGCCGCTTCTTCTGCCGCGAGCCCGCGTCCATCGACCCGTATGCCGGCGCGGTCCGCTGACCCGATGCCGGCGCGATCCGCCGAGCGCTCCACGCGGCCCTGCGCCGGCCGCAGCCTCGCGGCAGCGGCGCTCGCTTACGTCAGCGCCGCGGCGCTCGCGTGGACGGGGCTCGCGGGCTGCCGCTCGGAGCCAGAGCGCGGCGCGGCGGACGCGGGGCCGAGCGCGGCGGAGGCGGGAACCAGCGCGGCGGACGCCGGGGCGTCGGACGTGGCGCCGCCGCTGGTGGGGGCGCCTCCGGGGCCGAGGGCGCTCGCGCCGCCGGCGGAGCCGCGCTGTCCGCCGGAGATGGTGCGGGTCGCGCGCCGGTTCTGCGTCGATCGCTACGAGGCGGTGCTTCTCGACAAGGAGACGGGCCTCGAGATCTCGGCGTTCTATCCTCCGTCGCGCCAGGCGGCCGCGTCCGTCGAACGCGTGTGGTCGAAGATGCGGCTACAGCTCGGGGACGACGAGGCGCGCCGGATGGAGCTGCCGCTCCTGCCCGGCTGGCAGAAGCAGCGCGAGTTCGAGCCGCGCGCGGTGTCGCGCAAGGGCGTGCTCCCGCAGGGCTACACGACCGGCGCGCAGGCGGATCTCGCGTGCCGGAACGCGGGCAAGCGGCTCTGCTCGCTCGAGGAGTGGCGGACGGCGTGCCGCGGCGAGCGGGACGAGCAGTTCCCGTACGGGCCGACCTACGCGGACGGGCGGTGCAACGTGTTCCGCGAGCACCACCCGGCCGGCGTGCTCCACCGCGACGTGACGCTCGGGCACAGCGACCCTCGGCTCAACCTGGTGCGCGTCGCCGGGGCGCCGCTCTTGCGGCGAACGGGCGAGACCGCGACGTGCACGAGCGCGTGGGAGGACGACGCGATCGCCGACATGGTCGGCAACCTGGACGAATGGATCGACGATCCGGAGGGGACGTTCGTCGGCGGGTTCTACGCGCGCGCGACCCGGGAGGGGTGCATGGCGCGCGTCGCGTCGCACGACTTCACGTATTTCGACTACTCGACCGGCGTCCGCTGCTGCTCGGATCTGCGCGCGCCGTTGTGACAGCGCGCGCAGCCGGGGGCCGCTGGACGCGCGACGAAGATGCCGCTCTCCGGCAAGCCAGGGAGGGGGAGCCGGCGCCGGTGAGAGAAGAGGCGCCGAGCCCGTGTGGCGGCTCGCGCTTACTCCCGCCTGGCCAGTCCCTGCCGGACGACCTCTCTGGCAACGAACGGGCTCCATTCCGGGAGCAGCTCCAGCGGCAGCCGTCCCTCCAGGTACGGCACGTAATACAGCTCCCGTGCGGCGATGCACTCTCTGTCGTTGAGCTTCAGTCGCTCGATGGTTGCCTGGACGCGCTCGCGCACCTCGCCGTCGAGACCTTCCGCTGGGAGCACCTGGAGGAACGACAGCTCCAGGACGAACCACCCATCAGGGATCTCCATCGGATCGAGGACGTCGTCGAAATCGCGTTTGCGCGCGTTCATGAGCGAGCACACGAAGCGGAAGTTGCTCCACTCGTACGCGAGCTCGCGGCGCTTCGACTTCGGCGCGGCGTGATCGACGGAGCGCGCGCCGGTGCCTCGCGGAACGATCACGCACAGATAGGCGCAGATGCTGCGGTAGCTATCGCGGAGATCGTCGAGGCACTCCCGCCAGGTTGGGGGTAGGTGCTCCGCGTTCGCGGCGAGGGCGCGCAGGCCGGGCTGCCGGACGAGCGCGTCGAAGCGCGCCGGCTCCGGCTGGAGAGGTACATGGATCACGGCGTGAGCCCGGCCTGACGCGCCCTGACGAGCCAGCGCGCCCAGAAGGGATCGGTGTCCTTGAGCACGTCAACTGCGCCGCCGGGGCACTCGAGCCAGCGACGCGCCACGGCACGGCCCTGCGCGGACGAGGGGAAGGCGGCCCAGCGTCGTCGTGAGGCCCAGCGCACCGCTGCTGCGCGGATGTGCGCGCCGCCGTTGCGGGCGCGCGGCCGCGGCGGAGCGGGACGATCTGGTAGCATCGGCCGCTGCGCGGAAGGACGTCGCGCTCGTGCGACACCGCGGGGAGGACCATCGATGCTCGCAGCCCGATACCACGTCTACGATTCAGCGGTGCTCGACGTGCCCATCGAGGAGGCATGGAGAGAGCTCCGCGATATCGTCGCGCTCCTGCCGATCGTCTTTGGTGACGGCGTAAAGGACTACCGTTACGTGGACGGCGGCTCGGCGGAGAAGATCCCGTCGCGCTTCGAGTTCACGCTCCACCCGTCGGGAGACAGGGCCGTGGAGGAGGTGGTCGCGCGATCCGAGGCCGAGCACTCCCTCACGTACCGGCTGCTCGGGCAGGTCCTGGGCATCGAGGGGTACACCGCGACGTACCGGCTCCGCCGCATCACGACCGAGCCGAGCAAGACGTTCGTCGAGTGGCCCCGGGAGTTCGGCGTGGCAGCGGGCCACGATCCGGCGGCGGTCGTCCCGTCGATCGCGGCCCTCAGCGCGAAGGAGATCATGACCATCAAGGAGTACTTCGCGAAGCGCCGCCGCTCCACGTGACGCGCGTCGGCTCGCTCCACGCGCGCCGCGGCCGGGGTCCGCGACGGATCGGATCCGTCGTCCGTCGGGACACCCTCAGGTCGTGGGGCGGCCGACCGCGAGGAAGGCCTCCTCGCCCTTCGGGCGCCGCCGGTCGCGCCAGACGAGCGCCGCGGGCAAGACCAGCACGGCCGCGAAGAGGCACGCGAGCTCGCCGATGACCGCGGCGACGCCCAGGCTCCGCACCGCGTAGTTCTGCGAGCGGACCAGGGCGAGGTAGCCCAGCGTCGTCGTGAGGCTGCAGAGGATCACGGCGCCGCCCGTCTCGCGCACCGCGGTCAGCGCGCCGCCGGCGCCCTCCCGCGCGTACCGCTGCACGATGTTCACTGCGTAGTCGACGCCGATGCCGAACGTCAGCGGCAAGGCGATGAAGTTCAGGAAGTTGAGCTTCACGTTCATCAGCACGAGCAGCCCCGCCATCCACGAGACCCCGACGAGCAGCGCGCCGAGCACCGCGAACGCCGGGCGGCCGCCGCGGAAGGCGACGAGCACGACGAGGACCGTCGCGGCCAGCGAGAAGAGCACCGCCGGCGGCACGTCGTCGATGATCGCCGCCCACATGTCCGCGTAGATGACCGCGCGCCCCGAGCCCCGCACCACGCTGCCGTCGGGGAGCCGCGTCTCGCGGTACGCGTCCGCCCACCGGAAGAGGTAGTGCGCGTCGTGCACGCTCTCGGGCGTGATCGGGCTGATGTACACGATGCGCCCGCGCGTCCCGTCGGTCTCGGTGAAGGCGCGCGCCACGCCCGCCGGCAGATCGTCGATCCCGAACGGCGCGAGATCGTCCGGCGGGATGACCGCCTGGATGCGGCGCCAGTCCTCGTCGCCCACGAGGCCGCGCTTACGCGCCCTGAGGACGCGATCCTTGATCCCCTGGAGCAGCGGGAGCTTCGCCTCCTGATCCCGCGGGACCAGATCCTGGAGGGCGTAGATCTCCTTGAACGGCTTCGCCCCCTCGGGCGCCGCGTCGCGCCTCGCGTAGAGCGCGGCGCGGAGCGGCTCGACCTGCTCGGGCCGGTCCACGAGGATCGCCATGCCGTCGGTGCCGACGTAGCCAGTGATCTCCTCCGCGAGCGAGCTCAGGCGGATCTGCGCCGCGCGGGCCCCCTCGTCGTTGCGGAGGTTCTGGAGGTTGTACTCCATCGGATCGGCGCGCACGTAGCTCACCGTGGCGACGAGGCCGGCCGCGGCCAGGGCGAGGCCCCCGAGCGTGAGCGAGACCGGGCTCCGTGACGCGAGCCGCGCGAACGGCGCGCCGAACGCGAGGCCGCCCTGAGCGCGCCGCCGCAACCTGCCGAGGAGGCCCGGCGACTCCTGCTCGAGGGGGACGATCCGGTCCATCACCGCGAGGATGCTCGGCAGCGCGACGAACGTGGCGACCCAGCAGAGCACCATGCCGGCGCTGCCGATGAGGCCGAAGTCATGGAACCCGCGGAACTCGGTGACGAGCAGCGAGCCGTAGGCGGCCGCGGCCGCGCAGCCGGCCGTGAGCGTGGGCAGCCAGGTCTCGCGGTGGGCGACGCGCACGCCCTCGAGCAGGCTCGCGCCGCCGCGGCGCGCCTCGAGGTAGCGCGCCATGTAGATGATCCCGAAGTTGATCCCGTTGCCGGCGACGATCGAGAAGAGGAACCCGGTGGCCATGTTGAGGTGGCCGAGCGCGAGCTGGGTGGCGCCGAACGTCCAGGCGACGCCGATGCCGATCGTGATCAGCATCGCGACGAGCGTGCGCAGGCGCAGGTAGTAGAGGAACACGACAGCGGCGATGAGGACCGCGCCCGAGACGCCAACGTCGGTCAGATCCTCGTTGATCGCCGCGTACTCGGCGATGCCGGTCTGGAGATCGCCGGCGAGGCCGTAGGTGATCCCGGGCTCGAACGAGGCGGGGCGCACGCGCTCGACGACCTCGCTCACGCGCCGGATCGCCTCGGAGCCGGCGGCGAAATCGCTGGCCATCACCTTCGAGCGGATGGCGACGACGACGGTCTTGCCGTCCTTCGACTGGTAGTAGCCGTCGGGGTAGCGCCCCGTGTCGACCCCCTGGAGGCCGAGGCTCTGCTCGATCGAGCTGGCGTTGATCTCGGGCGGCGGCTCGTCGTCGTCGAGCAGCGCGCCCGTCGCCTTGTTGACCTCGTAGGTGTAACGCGCCTCGATGTCGTCCCTGAGCTTGGTGAGCCTGTCGCGGTCGACGTAGAGCCCGGCGCGCGGCGAGAGGAAGCGGTAGGCCTCGTGCACCCCGTCCTCGACGCTGCCGACCCACGGGGGGCCGATCTTCTCGATCTCCGGGACGAGCGCGTCCGCGGCCCGCTGGAGCGCGGCGGTGGGCGTGCCCTCGCCGCCCTGGAGCACGACGAAGAGCGTGGAGACGCCGGCCGTCTTGGCCGCGACCCGGTCGAGCTCCTGCACGCTCGGCCGCGACGCCGGCAGCAGCGACTCGAACCCGGTCAGCACATGGAGCCGCGTCGCCAGGAAGAGGGCGATGACGGTGAGGATCCCGGTCGCGAGCAGCGGCAGCGCCGGCCGCTTCACCTGGAGCTCGGCCAGGCGCGACGCGAGCCCGCCGCCGCGCGACGAGGGCGGCGCGAGGCGGGGCGAGGGCTCGCGGGGAGCTTCACCGGAGCTCTCGTGTGAATCAGAGGAATCAGGGGAAGGATACGGGCGGGGCGCCGGAGGCGGTGGCATGGGCGGAGCGGACATGAGACGGTGTGTGGTTCCGGGGCGGAGAGGGACGTTGGAAGGACGGTGGAAGCGCCGGGGTGAAAGCGCCGGTGGACCACGTTCTAGGGAACGGGATCCCCGGAGAACAGCGGTCGTGTGCGGCGCGGCGACGGCGCGCCGCCGAGGTCCAGGTGGCCGCGGAGGCGCGCCGGGCCCGCGGGCGCTCCCACGGCCCCGCTGACCATGATGCGGTGTTCGGGATGCGCAACGACGATCTCGTGCGCCGCCTGATCGGTCAGGAGATCGCCCGCATCGCGGGGCGAAAAAGCGGCACTACAGGGAGCTCGTGACCGGCTCTCGACGTCATTGCCTCTAGGGATGGGCGCCCGGCGTGCCTCCCGTGTCGAGTCCGCTCCCCTACGACGCCTCTACCGGGGGCCTCGCACGATCGGAGGGGGCCTGTGAAGCCTCGCTCGCGTCGCGCACGGGCCAAGGCAGCTAGGGTGTCGCCGGCGGCCAAGCCCGCCGACCGATCGCCTCATGAGATATACGAACAGGCCCTGGTCCCGCGTGCCACAAATCCGGCCAGGGATCCGTCTCGCAAACGAAGAGAGAGTTGACGCAAAGACGCCAAGAGCGCAAAGACGCAAAAATACAAATTCTGTTCTTTTTTGCGTCTTTGCGTCTTTGCGTCTTTGCGTTGAAATCTCTCTCCGGATCCCGGGCCGACGCTCTGGCGGGCGGAACTAGGGGCTAGGCGGGGTCGTGCCGGCGTCCGCGGCCCCCGTGCGGCGAGGCTTCGCGACGCCGCCTGCGCCCCCGTCGCGGGGCGCGCCGGCGTCCACCGGCCCAGCGCCCGCGTCTACCGGCGCGGCGCCCGCGTCCACCGGCGCGGTGCCCGCGTCGGCCTCGGCGCCCGCGTCCGGCGGCGGCTGGTCGGGCGCCGCAGGGGGCGCGGGCGGCGGGGGCGCTGGGGGGAGCTCGCTCTCCCAGCACTCCGCCTTCGGCGGGGCCGCGAAGTGGACCGTGCGCGACGCGGCGTCGCCCTTCCGGGTGACGAGCTTGTCGGTCTTGAACACGGTCGCGTTGCCGCACGCGTACTCCGCGGTGTGCTTCGCCTCGTGCCCCGCCACGTGCGCCCGGGGCGCGCGCTCGTTCTCGCACTGGGCCCACTCGAGCTCGTACTCGGCGTCCTGATCGGAGAGGAGGATCCGGCTCGGCGGGTCGTCCTTGGACCGGCGCCCGGTGAGCGTCGTCCGGGTGATCGGCTCCTTGCCCTCGCGCACCGTCAGCGTGACCGGGAAGCGAAGGCTCCCGCGCATGTGGGCGCGCGTCGCGCCGATCTCGAAGTCGGGGCAGATAGGCTCCCCGTCGATCGGGGACGGCGTGGGTGGGCCGCCGCACGCGGCGCTGGCAAGGAAGCTGCCGAGGAAGAAGACGGCGAGGGGTCGGGCTCCGGGGCGGAGGTTCACGACGGGATTAGTCGTTTCCCCGGGTCCGCGCGTCAAGCGATCTTGGTCTTGCCCAGCTTCAGCACCCGATCGAAGTGCTCCTTCGAGACGGGCACCACGCTGAGCCGCGACCGCTTCAAGAGCGAGATCTCGACCAGCGACTCGTCGCCGCGGATCGTGTCGAGGCTCACCTGCACCTTGAGCGGCGCGACCGGCTCGATGTCCACCACGCTCCAGTCCTCGTCGGCGTCGGCCGTCGGGTCCGGGTACGCTTCGCGCTTGACGCGCGCCACGCCCGCGACGGCCTTGCCCTCGCTCGAGTGATAGAAGAGCACGAGATCCCCCTGCTTCATGGCCCGCATGTTGTTGCGGGCCTCGAAGTTCCGGACGCCGTCCCACATCGTCTGGCCGTCGCGCACGAGCTGCGCGAACGAATATTTCTGTGGCTCGCTCTTCATCAGCCAGTAACGGCGAGACATGCACGATCTCCAGGGCAGGCGCGAGGGCGGCGCCGGCCTCGCCGTCGCGCTCTCATCCTCGACGGACAGCCCGTCGATTTGACCGGCTACCCTAGCACCGCCCGTTCAGTCGGTGATCACGATCTTGGCGCCGTCCGGCGTTCGACGCGCGATCTCGTCAATCTCGTCGTCGTCGAGGGCGATGCAGCCGAGCGTCCAGTCGCTCTCCTTGTGCACGCCGGCGAGCTGCGCGCTCCCCACGCCGTGGATGCCGATGCTGTGCCCGACGCCGCGGCCCGGCGGGACCTCGCCGCGCCGCTTGAGCTCGGCGAAGCGCGCGCGGTCTTCCTCGTTCGGGTAGCTGACGATCAGGAACCGATGGAACAGGCCGTTGATGCGGCCCGCGACGCGGTACGTGCCGACAGGGGTGCGCCTGTCGCCCTCGTAGCGCTTCGGCCCCGGCCCGCCCGGCCCGAGGGCGACCCGGTAGGACCGGACGATCTTGCCGCCCGCGACGAGATCGAGCGTGTGCTCGCTCTTGTCGATCCGGATCTCGGTGACCGGCGGGGCACCGCGCTGGGCGGCGGTCAGGGAGGGGACCGTGTGGGTGAGGGATGCGGCGAGCAACGCCGCGGCGAGGACGAAAGGGGGCCTGAGGAGCATGCCCGACCGTCGGCGCCGGGCTGGAGAGTGTGACGCCCGGCCGGGGTCTGCAGTATTCTCGATCGGGCGCGTCACACTCCGCGGCCGCGGCGCGATGCAGGGTCGATGAGCACGCCGATGACCACCGAGGACCGCACCCCCGCGACGAACCCCCTGGCAGAGCCGGGGCTCCGCCGAGCCCTCGAGGATTTCGTGCGGCGGCGCGTCCAGAGCGGCGAGGTCGACGACGTGGTGCAGACCGTCCTCTGCGACGCGCTCGCGTCGCCGGGGCGCCCGGCCGACCCGACGGAGCTCCGGCGCTGGCTCCTCGGGATCGCGCGCCACAAGGTGGCCGACCACCACCGGCGCTCGGCCCGGGAGGCCGCGACGGATCTGCCCGACCTGCCGGTCGGACCGCCGCCCGTCGAGGCGCGCGAGCTGGCGCGCTGGGCGGAAGAGCAGGCCTCCGCGAGCCGGGACGCCCGCCAGACGCTGTCGTGGATGGCCCGCGAAGGAGAAGGCGAGAAGCTCGAGAGCATCGCCGCCGAGGAGCAGGTGCCCGCCGCCCGGGTGCGGCAGCGCGTGTCGCGGATGCGGCGATGGATGCGGGAGCGCTGGATGGCCGAGCTCGCCGCGGTCGCGGCGCTGGCCATCCTCGCGATCGTCGTCGCCCGGCTCCTGCGATCGACGAGCGAGACGCCCGTGATCGCGCCCCTGCCCGAGCCGCAGCCGAGCGCGCCGCCCGACGGGCCTTTGCCGCCCATCGCGCCGCCTTCGCCGCTCGACGCGCTGGAGCGCGCGCGGTCGCTGCGGGCCGAGGCGCTGCGCGCCTGCGACGAGGCGGCCTTCCGCCGGTGCCTGGACCAGCTCGACGAGGCGGATCGGCTCGACCCGGCGGGCCGCGACGCGCCGGAGGTCGCCGCGGCGCGCGAGCGCGCGCTCGAGGCGCTCCGCGCGCCGACGGAGAAGACCCCGGCGCCGGGGCCCGTCAACGAGAAGCTCGACAAGAAGGACGAGAGCAACTCTCGCCCCGCGCCGAAGCCTCGCCCGAAGGTGGCGCCTCCGCCCGCACAGAAGCCTACCTCGTCGGTGCCCGCGGAGCAGATGCTCAAGGAACAGATGCTCAAGTCGAGGAAAGCAGCGCCGAAATCGAAGATCGACGAGATGGATTTCCCGTCGGGGAAACTCTAGCTGCTCGCGCCAAGGAGCGAACGACGCGCCGAGATCGAGCCGAACTCGACGGCTCGCCGTCGCCTCCGGAGCGGGGGACCGACGCGCTGCCGAGGGGGAGCGGCGCGCGCCGCCGTACGAATCCATCTCGCAGTTTCCGGCGTAGTCGTCTAAACACGCTGGCGCTCGGCGCCATCAACGACGCCAAGGAGAGGAGCCCAGGAGATGCGAACGACGAGATGGCTTGGAATGGCATTCGCAGTGTCGCTGCTCGCGGCGAGCGCCGGCTGCGCGGTTGAGCCCCAGCAGCAGACCGCGAAGGCGCCGGCACCGCCGCCGCCGCCTGCGCCGCCTGCGCCGCCTGCGCCGCCCCCTGACGCGGACGCGGACGGGGTGCTCGACGACGGCGCCGACAAGTGCGTCGCCGAGAAAGAGGACGGCCTGCCGCCCGACGCCAAGGACGGCTGCAAGTCGACCGACCCGGACGGAGACGGCTTCGTGGCCGATGCCGACAAGTGCCCGACCGAGGCCGAGGTCAAGAACGGCTACAAGGACGAGGACGGTTGTCCCGACGTCCCGCCGGTCGCGCTGGACGGCAACGAGGTGAAGCTCAACGAGAAGATCGCCTTTGTCGCCGGCAAGCCCGATATCGAGCCCGCCTCCCAGGGGCTCCTCGCGAACATCGCGCAGATCCTCAAGGACCATCCGCAGATCCAGTTCGTCGAGGTCGCGGCCTACTCCGAGAAGGTCGGCAACGACGCCGCCACCGTGACGCTCACGAAGAAGCGCGCCGAGGCGGTGGTGAAGGCGCTCACCGCGCTCGGGGTCGAGAAGAACCGCGTGCGGGCCGCCGGCTACGGGGCGCACTGCGCGACCGATCCGGGCGAGACCGAGGAGGCGAAGGAGAAGAACCGCCGCGTCGAGATCAAGATCATGCGGCTCGAGGGCAAGGACACCGGCGTCGAGCTCGCCTGCGCCGCGGCCGCCACCAAGGGCCTCAAGCCGGCCGGCGTGCCCGCGACAGCGCCGAAGGGCCCCACGAAGGCCTCCGACCCGAAGCCGGTGGACCCGAAGGCCGCCGCCAAGCCCGCGGATGCGAAGCCCGCCGCCGCGCCTGCCGCACCGGCGCCCGCCGCCGCGCCGCCGGCTGCAGCGCAGCCCGCCGCGGCGAAGCCCGCCGCGCCTGCCGCACCTGCCCCCGCCGCGGCGAAGCCCGCGGACACGAAGCCGGCCGCGGCGAAGCCCGCGGACACGAAGCCGGCCGAGACGAAGCCCGCCAGCGTGAAGTAGGCGCTCGGCGCCGCGCAAGCGGGCAGGCTAGCGAGCCTGTCCGCGCGCGGCGGCGAGCAGGTTCGTGAGCGCCTCGCGCGCGGCTTGGCGGCGTTGCGGCTCGGGCAGCGCGCCCGGGCGCAGGCGCTCGATCTCGGCGCACAGCGCGGCGCGATCGCCGGCGAGAGGCGCGCCGCACGGCGCGTCGCGCGCGCCGTCTCCGGGGGCGGCGCGCGGCGCAGGCTCGCCAGCGAGCACGGCCGCCGCGGCCTCGATGAGGCGCGCGGTCGCCGCCGCGCCTTCGTCCTCGCCCCGGAAGCGACCCACGAAGTCGGGCTGCTTCGAGAGCCGTGAGAGCACGTCCCAGCGCTGCTCGCGCACGGCGAGCTCCGTCGCGAAGAGCACGACCTTCAGGTTGCGGCCGAGATCGGGGAGGGCGCGCGTCTCGCCGTCGAGCGCCATCAGGTCATCGACGACGCTCGCGTCGAGCGCCGCGGCCGCGCAGCGCACCGCGACGCTGAGCAGATCCGCGCGCAGCGCGGGGCCGAGCGAGGGAGCGCGGCCGAGCGCGCGCGCTGCGGCGAGCACGGCGGGGCCGCAGTGCCCCTCGCGCCGCTGCCGCGCCAGCATCACGCCGGCGTCGTAGAGCCGGCCGCTCTGCCGCAGCGCCTCCACGGCGGCCGTGAACGCGTCGGGGTCGTACGTCCCCCGCTCCGCCGCCGTGAGGAAGCCGTCGAGGCTGCGCAGGGCAGGGCACGCGGCCGCGCTGCCCGCGCGCGCCCGTCGCTGGAGGTGCGGCAGCTTGCCGAGGACGTCGGCGATGCGCAGCGAGAGCGCGAGCGGGTAGGCGTCGCAGGCGGGCTCCTCGTAGCCGCCGAGCTCGACCCTGGCCTCGGTGCACGCGAGCGGCCTGGCGACCGCGGCGAGCGAGCGCGCGGTCCTCGCGACGAGCGGGTCGAGCCCCTGGACCGCGGCGAGGCCGGCCGGGAGCGGATCGAGGAGCGCCGCGACCGCGGCGTCGCTGGCGTCGGGCGGCAGGAGGCCGCGGACGAGCGTCCAGAGGTCGCCGGCGAGGAAGGGGTGACCGGCCTCGGCCGCGAGCTGGGCGTCGATCGCGAGCAGCGCGCGGGCGTCCCGGCCCCAGGCGAGCGGCTGGTCCGGGCGCAGCGCCCGCCGCCCGAGCCGGAGGCCGAACGAGAGCGCGGCGATCGCCCGGCGCGCCGCCGCGGTGCCGCGCTCGGCGTCGCCGTCGAGGAAGTGGTAGGCGGCCGCGAGCGCCGCGGCGCTGACGTAGGCGCGCGCCGCGTCCTCGTCGCTCCGGGGCGAGCCCTCGGGCGCGAGCGCCGCGGCGAGGGAGCCCTCGGGCTCGCCGCGGGTGCGGAGCCCGAGGCCGAGCTGGAAGCTGTTCGCGCCTTCGAGGAGCCCGGCGCCGTACGAGACGTCGAAGCTGAGCGAGAAGACGCGGGTCGCGGTCTTCTCCTCGTAGCGGTAGGTCATGCGCGGCACGCGCAGGCCGCGGGCGTCGGCGGCGGCGAGGACGCGGTCGAGGGCGTCGCGCGCCTCGGCGCGCCGGCCGCCGGCGAAGTCGCGCACGGCGCCGACGAGGGCGAGCACGTCGCCGGTGTCGGCCGCCTGGCAGGCGTCGTCCGACGCCTTGCTCATGGCGGCAGCGTACGCCGACGGATCCGGGGCAACGCCGGCCCGGGCCTTCGCGATCTCGCCGAGGTACGAGAGCGCCCAGGCGACCCGGCTGCCGCTGTCGTTCGCGAGCGCGATGGCGTCCGGCGACGGCGGCCCGCCCAGCACGGCGGCGCCGAGGAGCGAGGCGAGCAGCGCGAGGTCGGCCTGGTCGCGCAGCCCGAGGGCGGAGAACGCGCTGGCGTAGCCGACGAACAGGCCCCGCAGATCGCCGCCGCCGTCGCTCGCGGCGGGGAGCGACGCGAGCGCGTCGAGCAGCGCGCCGCCGGCGGGGCCTCGTCCGACGCCGCCACGCCGCGCCGGATCGTCGCGGAACGCCGAGGAGAGCCCGCGGAGCACCCGGCCGAGCGGGGCGCCGCTCCGCTCGGCGAAGCGCTCCGCGGTGGACGACTCGAGGAGCGCGCGGGCGAGCGCGTAGCCGCCGGTGAGCGCGTCGGCGAGGTCATGGTCGACCCAGCCGGACAGGCCCGCGGCGACGGCGGCCTCGGCGTCCGCGGCCGGGAGGGTGAAGCGCGGCGGAGCGACGCGCGCAGGCGCGCCGGCGGCGCGCGGCGGCGCCGAGAGGAGATCGATGGCGTCGGAGAGGAGCGTCACGAGGAGCCGCGCCCGGCGCGCCCACGGGCCGCCGCCCTGCCTGTACCGCGGCGCGAGCAGGATCCGCCGGCGGACGTCGCCGAGCCGCGCGAGGGCGCGGCGGGCCTCGGGGCTCGGCCCGCGCCCGGCGGCGCAGGCGGCTCCGGCCGGCGGCGGCTTGCGCGAGCGCTCGGTGAGGAGCACGGCGAGGACGCCGTCGGCCAGCGCGGTGACGTCCTCGACGAGCTCGGGCGGGGGCGCCTCCGCGGCGCCGGCCGCGCCGGCGCCGGCGTCGGCATCGCCCGCCGCGAGCCCCGCGACGGCGCGCCGGAGCGCGTCGCGCGCCTGCCGGCGCTCCGGGGGGAGCCTGGCCGCGTCGGTCGCCTGCGGATCCAGCGCGCTGGCGGCGCCGAGCGCGGCGTAGCGGGAGAGGCTCGCGGCGAGCGCAGCGAGGCCGGGGTAGGGCAGCGCCGGGGCGGGCGCGAGCGCGCGCTCGATCTGCGCGGACGAGAACGCGAGATCCGGCGCCTGACCGGAGGCGAGCCGGTACAGCGCGTCGGCGGCGTAGAGGCCGGCGACGCCCCAGCCGGCCTGCTCGGTGAGCTCGCCGCGGAGCTTGGCGGTGAGCGCGCCCTGCAGGGCGAGGAAGTGCGGGGGCTGCACCTCGGGCGGGTACGCCATGCCCGCGAAGACGCCGGCGAGCGCCGCGCCGAGGACGGCCTCCGGATCGTGCGCCTCGGCCATGCGGCGCTGCACGGCGATCTGCGTGAGGTCGACGATGGCGTCGCGGAGCGGCACGTCGGCGAGCACCCCGGGGCTGTAGGCGAGGGGGATCAGCGCGAGCGCGCGGTAGCGGCGCGGCTCGGCCTCCGCGAGGGCGCGCAGCGCGGCGAGGTGCGCGAGGCCGAGCTCGGTGGCGCGGCGGTGGACGGCGCTGCCCGCCTGGCCCGCGGCGGGCGCGGGGCCGCGCTCGTGGAGCAGGCTGGGCGCGAGGGCCCACGTGGTGCTCGTCTGGTCGACGGCGCGGACGAGCGCCTCGTAGCGGGGCAGCCATGCGTCGAGCGGGAGGCGTCGTCCCGGCGCCGCCGCGGTGCTCGCGGGCGCAGCGGCAGGGTCGCCCGGGGCGAGGGCGCCGGCGAGCGCCGCGGCGAACACGAGGTCACGCGGGCCTTCCATGAGGGGCGCGACGTCCCGTCCGCAGCCAGGGGCCTTGCCGAGCAGGTCGTCGAGCGCGGCGCGCCGGTCCGCGGGGACAGCCCGCAGCACGGCCGCGCCGCGGGCGCGCCACGCGGCGCGGCCGTCCCGGGCCGTGCGCACGCGGAGGAGGTCGCCGTAAGGCGTGTCGCCCGGCGCGGGCGGCGGGTCCAGCCTGGGGGCCGAGGGCGTGCCGGTCGCGTCGTCCTCGGCCTCCTCGAGCGCGACCCCGGCGGTCGCGAGCAGCTGCAGCGCGTAGCGGCCGCGCAGGACCGGCTCGTCGTTCGGGTCGCGCCCCTTCACCGCGGCCGCGAGGGCGTCGGCCGCGGCCGCGGCCTCGACATAGCGGAAGCGGCCCGCGGCGCCGAAGGCGCGGCGGACGAGCGCGGCGAGCGCGATGTCGTCCGCGACCCGCGAGAGCGGCGCGTCGCCGCGCGCGATCGGCGCGAGACCGGCCATGAACGGCGCGAGCGGATCGGCCGGAAAGAGCTGGACGGCGCCGTGGCGGGCGCGCGCGTGGACGAGGTGCTCGTACCCGAGGGCGTCGCCGATCGCGAGGAGCAGCGCGTCCGCGCCCAGGGCCCCGGGGGGTGGCAGCGGCGCTGTACGGATCCATTTCGCGTCCGCCGCGGCCGCAGACGCTGGCGCCGCGACCTCCGCGCCCGCCTCGACGATGACCGCGGCCCGCGGCCCGGTCCCGCCGCGCCGGTCGAGGTCGCGGAGCACGAGCGCCCAGGGGTCGTCGGCGTCCCGGGCGGCGCGGGCCGCGACGTAGCCGAGGGCGAGCTCGCGCGGCGGCCGGCCCTCCGCGAGCGCCGCGGCGAGGGCGCGCTCGCACCCGTCGAGGTGCGCAGGATCGCACTGCGCGGCCGCCGGGGACGTCGCGCCCGGGGAGGCCGCGCCTCCGCAGCCGGCTGCGAGCAGCGCGACGAGCAGCGCGACGAGCAGCGCGGAGCAGCGCGGGAGAGCGCGCGGCGAGGAGGACACGCGGTCGTGCAGCATGGCGCGCGCGCGACCTTACACGAAACGACCCCTGTCTTCCTGCCCCCGGAGCGCCGTGCTACGCGCGCGATATGCGACGGGCTTCGGAGCGACGAGGTGCCGGCGGCGCGGGGGGCGGCGGGAGCGCCGGTTGCGGGGCGCGCGGCGCCTCCGCGGCGCTCGGGCTCGCGATCCTCGCGCTCTCGGCGTGCAGCGAGGGCGAAGGCGGGTATGCCGGGACGACCGCGCGCGTCGGCAAGGACACGGAGACGATCTACATCAACAACGGCAGCGAGCCCGAGTACCTGGATCCAGGAAAATCCAACGACTCGGCGAGCTCCACGCTCGTGCAGCAGATGTTCGAGGGGCTGACGACCTACGGCGCCGGCGACCTCCGCCCGGTGCAGGGGGTCGCGACCCACTGGGAGCAGAGCGACGACAACCGGCTCTTCCGGTTCCACCTGCGGCCGGAGGCGCGCTGGTCCGACGGCAAGCCGGTCACGGCGCACGACTTCGAGTACGCGTGGAAGCGGGTGCTGCGCCCCTCCACGGCGTCGCTCGCCGCGACGAACCTCTACGTCCTCAAGAACGGCGAGCTGTTCAGCCTCGGCAAGCTCAAGGCGCTGCGCGAGGCCGCGCCGCTCCGCGCGGCCCCCCGGCCCGACGCGCCATCCGCGCTCGATCTGCCGAAGGGGGCGTTCGTCGTGGTGCTGGCGCGCTCGCCGATCCAGGTGGACACCGCGATCGCTCCCCTGGCGGCGCTGCCGGAGGGCTCCGCCGCCGTGACCTTCGCGAAAGGCGACGCGAAGGGCGGCGCAAGCGATCGGCTCTCGTTCGGCGCCGCAGGAGGCGGCGCGACAGGAGGCGACGCGGCCGCTGGTGGCGCGGCGCCGCTCGGCTCGGCGCCCGGCGGCGGCTGGCAGGGCGCCGTTGTCGACATCGTCCGCGTGGGCCCCCCGTGCAAGTGCAACGGCGCCGCCGACCGGTGGTTCGAGATCGAGCGGGGCGGCGCGCGCGGCTTCCTCCCGGGCTGTGCGCTCGTCCCTCCTGCGGGCAACGCCGGCAACCCGGGCAAGGAGAGCGCGGGCGGCGCGCCCCGGTCGGAGGCGTACGCCGTCGTCACGCCGCACACGAGCCTCCCGACGTACGACGCCGCGGCGCCGCCCTCTGCCGGCGCCGCGCAGGGCGAGCCCCCCGTGGGCTTCGTGCCGGACGCGCTCCTCGTGGAGGACGACGGCGCCGTCGGCGTCCGGGCAAGGGACGACCATACGCTCGACGTGCAGCTGGAACAGCCCACGCCCTACTTCACCGATCTCACGAGCTACGTGACGCTCTTCCCCGTGCGCAAGGACGTGATCGAGGCGTTCGAGAAGCGCGGCGAGCCCGAGCTCTGGTTCCGCCCCGAGAACATCGTGGTCAACGGCCCTTACACGCTCGATGAGTGGAAGTTCCGTTACGAGATCACGATGAAGCGGAATCCGATGTACTGGAACCGCGACAAGCTGAAGATCCACCGCGTCGTGTGGCTGGAGGTCGAGCTCTACAACGCCACGATGAACATCTACAAGGCGGGGGATCTCGACTACCTGGGCGACAACACCTCGCTCCCCGCCGAGCACATGGACTGGCTGTCGACCAAGCGGGATTTCCAGCGGTATCCGTACCTCTCCATCTACTGGTTCGAGTTCAACACGAAGAAGCCGCCGGTCGACGACGCCCGCGTCCGCTGGGCGCTCAACCTCGCGGTCGACAAGCGGCAGGTCGTCGAGAAGGTCACTCGGGCGGGGCAGACGCCGGCCACGCACTACGTCCCGGACTACACCGGATCGGGCTACGACGAGGCGGCCGCCGAGGACAGGAAGCTCGGGGTCGATCCGTTCTCGTCGCCGGAGGTCGCGTTCAACCCGGAGCGCGCCCGCGCGATGCTCGCCGAGGCAGGGTACGAGGTCGTCCAGGAGGGCGACGGGTACCGGACGAAGAACTTCCCGGCGCTCGAGCTCCTCTACAACACGAGCGAGGGCCACAAGCAGATCGCCGTCGCGGTCCAGGACATGTGGAAGCGTCACCTCGGCGTCTCGGTCACGCTGCGGAACGAGGAGTGGAAGGTGATGCTCAAGAACGTGCGCGACGGGCACTACCAGGTCGTGCGGTTCGGCTGGATCGGCGAGTACAACCACCCGGCGACGTGGCTCGGCACGCTGCTCTCGTACAGCCCGCAGAACCGGACGGGATGGGCCGACCAGGAGTTCGACGATCTGATGCGCGCCGCCGCGGCGACGGCCGATCCGAAGGAGAGCATCCGGGCGTTCCGCAAGGCGGAGAAGCGGGCCCTCGACGGGATGCCCAAGCTGCCGCTCTACTTCTACACGAAGTCGACGCTGGTGAAGCCCTGGGTCAAGGGGTTCAAGGGCAACTCGCGCGGCGTGCAGCTCGTGAAGTGGCTGTGGAACGACCCGAGCTGGCGCGACAACCCGTCGAACCAGACCGCGTTTCCGGAGCTCGAGTTCCCGACGCCGGGGCGGCTCGGCGTCCCCTGACGTGCCCTGACGCCACCGCCGGACGGGCCGGCTGCGCCCCGAGGTCCCCGTTGACGCGCCGGCCTGTGCCGTGGCCTCATCGACGGGAGCGCGGCATAGACCCTCTCGGGAGAACGACATGAGCAAGACGATCCTGGTCACCGGAGGCGCGGGCTACATCGGCTCGCACACCTGCGTGGAGCTCCTCCACGCGGGCTACCGGGTGGTGATCCTCGACAACCTCTGCAACAGCCGCAAGGCGGCGGTGGAGCGGGTGGAGCGGATCTCCGGGGAGCAGGTGACGTTCATCCAGGGCGACATCCGCGACGCGGCGCTCCTGGATCGGCTGCTCGCCGAGCACCCGATCGACGCGACAATCCACTTCGCGGGGTTGAAGGCCGTCGGCGAGTCCGTCGAGAAGCCGCTCTCGTACTACGAGAACAACGTCGCGGGGACCGTGTGCCTGCTCAAGGCGCTCGACGCGCGGGGCGCGCGGAAGCTGGTGTTCAGCTCGTCCGCCACCGTGTACGGCGATCCCGAGCGCGTGCCGCTCGACGAGGGGAGCCGGCTCGGACCGACCAACCCCTACGGGCAGTCCAAGTTCATGGTGGAGCAGATCCTGCGCGACGTGGCCGCCACCGGGGGCTGGTCGCTCGGGTCGCTGCGTTACTTCAACCCCGTGGGCGCCCACGAGAGCGGGCTCATCGGGGAGGATCCGAACGGGATCCCGAACAACCTGACGCCGTTCATCACGCAGGTCCTCGTGGGGCGGCGCGACAAGCTCCGGGTGTTCGGGGGCGACTGGCCGACGCCGGACGGCACCGGCGTGCGCGACTACATTCACGTGGTCGACCTCGCGCTCGGGCACCTCGCCGCGCTGAACCGCATCTTCACCGTCGGCGACAGCTTCACCGTCAACCTCGGCACCGGGCGGGGGCACTCGGTGCTGGAGATGGTGGCCGCGTTCGAGAAGGTCAGCGGGAGGCGCGTCGCGCACGAGATCGTGGCGCGCCGCCCCGGGGACGTCGCCTCGGTGTACGCGGATCCCGCGCGCGCGGTCGAGCTGCTCGGCTGGCGCGCGGAGCGCGATCTCGAGACCATGTGCCGCGACAGCTGGCGCTGGCAAGAGCAGAACCCGAAGGGGTTCGCCGATTAGGGCCGCGGATCTGAGGCGCGATAGAGCGCTCCTGCTCGCGGCCCTCTCGTGCCCGCTCGCGGCCTGCGCGAGCGAGACCGAGGGCTACGTCGGGACGACGTCGCGCGTCGGCAAGGACGCCACGACGTTCTACGTCAACAACGGCGACGAGCCGGAGTACCTCGATCCCGGCAAGGCCGTGGACTCGGTGAGCATGACGCTGCTCCACCAGATGTTCGAGGGGCTGACCAGCTACGCGCCAGGCGATCTCCACGCGGCGCAGGGGGTCGCGGCGCGCTGGGAGCGGAGCGACGACAACCGGCTCTTCCGGTTCCACCTGCGGCCGGAGGCGCGCTGGTCGGACGGCAAGCCGGTCACGGCGCATGACTTCGAGTACGCGTGGAAGCGCGTGCTGCGCCCGTCGACGGCCTCGCTCGCCGCGACGAACCTGCACGTCCTCAAGAACGGCGAGCTCTTCAACCTGGGCAAGCTCAAGGCGCTGCGCGAGGGCGCGACGCTGCGCCGCGCGCCTCGTCCCGACGCGCCGCCCGCGCTGGATCTGCCCAAGGGGGCGTTCGTCGTCGTGCTCGGCCAGTCGCCCGCCCGGGTGACGTCGGCGGTGGCGCCCCTGCCGGCGCCGCCCACCGGGGTGACCTCGGTGACCTACGCCGAGCCCGACGAGGCGACCGGCGCCGGCGAGCGGCTCTCGTTCGACGCGGCCGGCGTGACCCCGCCGCCCGCGCCGCGCGACGCCACCCCGGGCGGCGGGTGGCGGGGCGCCGAGGTCGCGCTCCTCGCGGCCGGCCCGCCGATCGCCTGCAATGGCGCGGCCGACCGCTGGTTCGAGATCGAGGGGCCGGCGGGCCGCGGCTTCCTCCCGGGCTGCCTGCTCGCGCCCGTGGAGGCCGCCGCGTACGCGCTGGTCGCGCCCCACGCGAGCCTCCCGACGTACGACCCCGCCGCGGCCCCAGGCGCTCGCGCCGCGCCGCCTTCCGGCTCCGGAGGGGCGACCGGGTTCGTCGCCACGTCATCGCTCGTGGAGGACGACGCCGCCGTGGGCGTGCGGGCGCGCGACGACCTGACCCTCGACGTCGAGCTCGAGCAGCCGACGCCGTACTTCACCGATCTCACGAGCTTCGTCACCCTGTTCCCGGTGCGCCGCGACGTCGTCGAGCCGTTCGAGGCGCGCGGCGAGCCGGAGCTCTGGTTTCGCCCCGAGAACATGGTGGTCAACGGGCCGTATCGGCTCGACGAGTGGAAGTTCCGGTACGAGATCACGATGAACCGGAACCCGGCGTACTGGGGCCACGACGCGCTCAGGATCCACCGGATCGTCTGGATGGAGATCGCCCAGTACAACGCCACCCTGCAGCTCTACAAGGCCGGGGACATAGACTACCTGGGAGACAACTGCGAGCTCCCGTACGACCACCGCAGCTGGCTGTCCGGGAAGAAGGATCTCCGGCGCAGCGAGTTCCTCTCCACGGTGTATTACGAGCTCAACACGAGGAAGCCGCCGGTCGACGATCCGCGCGTCCGGTGGGCGCTGAACCTCGCGATCGACAAGCGGGAGCTCGTCGAGAAGATCACGCGGCTCGGGAAGCCGGCGACGCACTACGTGCCCGACATCACCGGATCCGGCTACGCCGAGCAGGCGGCGGAGGACAGGGCGCGCGGGGTGGATCCGTTCTCGAGCCCCGAGGTCGGCCACGACCCGGCGCGCGCCCGCGCGCTGCTCGCCGAGGCCGGGTACGAGGTCGCCCGCGAGGGAGACGAGCTGCGGGCGAAGGGGTTTCCGCCGCTCGAGATCCTCTACAACACGGGGGAGGGGCACGCGCAGGTCGCCGTGGCCATCCAGGACATGTGGAAGCGCCACCTCGGGGTCTCCGCGACGCTGCGGAGCGAGGAGTGGCGGGTGATGCTCAAGAACTTCCGCGACGGCAACTTCCAGGTGATCCGGCTGGGCTGGCTGGCCGACTACAACCATCCGCAGACGTGGCTCGGGACGTTCCTGTCGCAGAGCCCCCAGAACCGGACCGGCTGGGCAGACGCGGAGTTCGACAAGGCGGTCGGCGAGGCGGCAGCGACGGCCGATCCCAAAGACAGCATCCGGCGCTTCCGGGCGGCCGAGCGGCGGGCGCTCGACGGGATGAGCAGGATACCGCTCTACTTCGAGGAGAAGCCGACCCTGGTGAAGCCGTGGGTGAGGGGCTTCATCCCCAACGCGCGGAACACGCAGCTCATCAAATGGCTCTGGATCGACCCGGACTGGCAGAAGCAGAAGGAGGGACCGGCCGGAGAGCCGCCGCCGCCAGTGCTGGAGTTGCCGCCGCCGGGGCGGCTGGGGGGGCCGTGACGGGCGCGCACAGCCTCCTCACCGACGCCTCGATCGGCGCGACGCACGTGCTCCTCTGGGGCGCCCGCGCCGCGGTCGAGATCCGCTGTCCTGGCCCGGGCGTGCTGCGCGTGCGCCACGCCCCCTCGTCCGCGGTGACCAGCTTCACGCACCCCGATCTGCCCCCCAAACACTCCTTCGCCGTGGTGGCAGACGGCGCGCTGCCGCTCTCCGCGCGCCGCGAGGGGGGCACGCTCCACGTGAGCGCCGAGGGCGCCTCTCTCGAGATCTCGCTCGCCGCGGGCACATGGATCTTCAGCGACGCAGAGGGCCGCGCCCTCGCGCGCAGCGAGGCCGTCTCGGGGCAGGTCCGGCCGGCGTTCCCCGTGGACGAGCTCCGCTCCAGGCTCTCGCTCGCGGCGCCGCCGGGCGAGGCCTACCTCGGGTTCGGCGAGAAGGTCGGCCCGCTCGACAAGCGCGGCCTGCGATTCACCTTCTGGAACACCGACGCTTTCCCGCCGCACGTGGAGTCCGACCCCCTCTACGCCTCGATCCCTTTCTTCATCGCCCTCCGCGGCGGGGTGGCCTGGGGCCTCTTCCTCGACGAGCCGTGGCGCTCGGAGGTCGATATCGCCCTCAACGACCCGACCCGCATCGAATGGGAGTCGCGGGGCCCCGAGCTCGACGTCTACCTCCTGGCCGGCCCGCACCCGGCCGACGTCCTCCGGCGCTACGCCGCGCTCACCGGGCGCCCGGCCATGCCGCCCCTCTGGAGCCTCGGGGCGCACCAGTCGCGCTGGGGCTACGAGACCGAGGACGACGTGCGCGGCGTCGTCCGCGGCTACCGATCGCGCGGCCTCCCCCTCGACGTTGTCCACCTCGATATCGATTACATGGATGCTTATCGGGTCTGGACCTGGGACCGCTCGCGCTTCCCCGACCCGGCGCGGCTCGCGCGCGAGCTCGCGGCCGAGGGCGTCAAGCTGGTGACGATCGTCGACCCGGGGATCAAGGCCGACGAGGGATATGCCGTCTACGAGGAGGCGAGAGCGCGAGACTACCTCGTCCGGCTGCCTCGCGGCGGCACCCTCGTGGGAGAGGTCTGGCCCGACCCGGCGGTCTTCCCCGATCTCACGCGCGAGGAGGTGCAGCGCTGGTGGGGTGATCTGCAAAAGCCCTTCGTCGACGCGGGCATCGCCGGCATCTGGAACGACATGAACGAGCCGGCGTGCTTCTCCGTCCGCCCCGACAGGGGCCTGCCGGCGCCGAGCGGCGGGCGCACCGCGGGCCTCGGCGCCATCGAGGGCAGCACGCTCCCCGACGACGCGCGCCACGGCGCCCGGCGCCACCTCGAGGTCCACAACGTCTATGGACTCGGCATGTCGCGGGCCGCCCACGAGGGCCTCGCGCGCCACGCTCCGGAGCGGCGCCCCTTCGTGCTGACGCGCGCCGCCTTCGCCGGCATCCAGCGGTACGCGGCGGTGTGGACGGGCGACTTCGCCAGCAACTTCACGCACCTGGAAGCGTCCATCCCGATGCTGATCGGCCTCGGCCTCTCGGGCGTGCCGTTCGTGGGCGCGGACATCCCGGGCTTCACGGGGCGCGCGAACGGCGAGCTTCTCGTGCGCTGGATGCAGGCGGGGCTGTTCTATCCGCTGATGCGCAACCACGCGGCGAGGGGCAGGCCGGCGCAGGAGCCCTGGCGCTTCGGCGAGCCGTACCTCGGCCTCGCGCGCGCGGCGCTCGAGCGTCGCTACCGGCTCCTGCCGGCCCTGTACACGCTCATGCGCGAGGCGGCGGAGACGGGGATACCCGTCCTGAGGCCGCTGTCCTTCGCGGCGCCGGGCGACCCCGAGGCGCTCCACGCGTTCGATCAGCTCCTGTTCGGCGCCGACCTGCTCGTGGCGCCGGTGGTGCGGCCAGGGCAGTCGAAGCGGCTCGTGTACCTGCCCGCGGGCGCATGGATGGACTTCGCGAACCTGGAGCGCGCGGGGAGCGTGGACCAGGGCGGGCGCCACGTGATCGCCGATGCGCCGCTCGGGGTGGTCCCCGTGTGGCTGCGCGCCGGAGGCGCGGTGGCGCTCACCGCGCCTCGGATGCACACGACGAGCGCCAGCTGGGAGGAGATCACGTGGCACGTCCACGCGGCGGAGCGCGTGAGCGGCCGCCTCTACGAGGACGAGGGCGACGGCCACGGCGCGTCGCGCGTCACGCGGATCGAGGGCGGCCTCGACGGCGCCACGTTCGCGCTCGAGCGCAGCGCGACGGGCGATCTGCCGCTCGCGCGCGAGGTGGAGACGATCCGCGTCCACGGCGTGCCGGCGCCGCGCTCCGTGGTCGGGGCCAGGTCGCACCGCGCGATCGACGGGGGCGTCGAGATCGAGGTCGCGGCCGACTGGCAGCGGATTGAATTCAAGGTGTCCTGATCGCGGCCGCGCCGCGCGCCGGGGCCGTCAGCGGTGCTTCATCACCCAGTCGATCGCCAGCCGCACCCGCGTGGAGAGCAGCCGCCGCGACGGGTAGACCGCGAAGAGCTCGCGGGGCTCGACCGTGCGCCCCGTGATCGTGAGCTCGACGAGCGCCTTGCCCTGCTGCTCGATCACCTCGCGGGGCGCGCAGACCACGCCGAGCCCCTGCGCCGCGGCGGTGATCGCCACCCGCGGATCGTTCACGCAGAGCTGCGCGCGCGGCCGGACCTCCTCGATGGATCCGTCCCGCCGGCGAAGGCGCCATGCGGCGCCCGGGTGGCTCAGGACCGCGGGCACGGACCCGAGCGACGCGCGCGCGAGCCGCGAGCGGCCATCGAGCGCGTCCTTCACGAGGCGCGGCGACGCGGCCAGCGCGTACGGGAGCGACCACATCCGCCGCGCCACGAGGTCGGCGTCCTGAACGGGCCCGGCGCGGAAGGCGAGATCGACGCCCTCCTCGACCAGGGGGACGACCGCGTTCGTGAGCGTGAGCTCCAGCGACAGGCGCGGGTGCCGGGCGGCGAAGGCGAACAGCGCCGGTGCGATCCGCTGCGCGCCCGTCATCACGGGCGCCGTCACCCGGAGCCTGCCCGCGGGCTCGTCCTCCCGATCCGCGGCCCGGTCGAGGACCGAGCCGAGCTCGTCGAGCAGCGGCCCGGCGCGCTCGATCAGCCGCGCGCCCTCGCCGGTGAGGCCGACCCGGCGTGAGGTGCGCTGGAGCAGCCGCACCCCCAGCGCCTCCTCCAGCTGCGCCACCCGGCGGCTCACGGTGCTCGTGGGCACCCCCGTGCGGCGCGCCGCCTCCACGAAGCTCAGGTGGTGAGCGACGGCCGCGAAGAGGCGCACGTCCTCGAGGGAGATCATCCCGCTCATGGGACGGAGCATGCCACAGCATCCCATGGTTCGCCCGAGGCGCGCGCGCTACGCCTCGCTCATGGACCTTGAAGATCAGCATGTCGTCGTCATCGGTGGCTCGTCGGGCATCGGCCTCGGCGTGGCCAGGGCCTGCCTCGAGCGCGGCGCGTCTCTGACCGTCGTGAGCCGCTCGCGCGAGCGCCTCGCGCGCGCCGCGGCCGGGCTCGGGGAGCCGCGCCGGGTGCGCACCTTCGCGGCCGACGCGACGCAGGAGGCCGAGGTGCGGAGTCTGTTCAACGAGCATCCGCCGGCGCGCCATGTGGTGGTGACGGCGGTGGAGGGGCATTATCAGCCGATTCGCGCGCTGGACATCGCCGCGGCGCGCCGCGTGATCGACTCGAAGCTCGTCGCGGCCCTCCACGTCGCCAAGCACGCGCGGATCGAGCCGGGCGGCTCGCTCACGTTCACGGCCGGGATCGCGGCGGAGCGGCCGGGGCCCAGCGGGGCGGTCGTGGCCGCGGTGAACGGCGCGCTCATGGCGCTCGTGCGCGCCCTGGCCGTGGAGCTCGCGCCGGTGCGCGTGAACGCGCTGTCGCCAGGCTGGGTCGACACGCCGGTCTGGAACTCCCTCGCGGGCGGCGCCAAGCAGGAGCGCTTCGAGCAGCACGCGCGCCGCCTCCCGGTCGGGCGCGTCGGCGCGCCTGCCGACATCGCCCATGCCGCGCTCTTCCTCATGGGAAACGGGTTCACCACCGGCGAGGTGCTGCGCGTCGACGGGGGACACCGCCTCGTCTGAGCCTGAGCCCGCCCAGGGTGGTGGCCGGATTCGACAGGTGCGCAACGCGAGCGCAACGCAAAACAAGAGACGGCAAGCGAGAGAAGCAAGAAAACCGCGGGGAGCGAGGGAGGCGCGCCGCAGCCGCCTGGCCCATCGAACAAGGCATGTTTCCCGCGCTTGCCGGTACACTTGCGGCATCGCTTGCCGCAACGCTTCACCGCGCGATCGCCAGGAGACGTGGTTGACAAAAGCCGCGAAATATGGTTGTTCTTCTGCTCCCTAGGAGTGCACCATGTACCCTCGTTCTTTCTTTCTTCTGACCTTCGCAGCGGTAGCCCTGGCGTGCTCTTCGACGCCCGACGAGAGCAGCAGCCCGACCTCCGGGTCCGGCGGCAGCAGCGGGACGCCCGCGAGCAGCAGCGGGACGCCGACGAGCGGCGTCAGCAGCTCGACCGGCGACGACTTCGGGACCATCACAGGGGGCAACGCGAGCGCCGGCGCAGGCGGCGCAGGCGGCAGCGATTGCAAGAGCGTCCTCGATGTCACGTATCGCGACTTCAAGGAAACGCACCCCGACTTCGAGATGCCCACCTTCAGGGGCGACGAGCCCCGCCGCAAGCTCATCAAGCCGACGCTCGACGGCGACCTGAAGCCGCAGTTCCTCGACTCCGTGGGCTGCTTCGCAGACAGGGAGACCCAGCTGGGCTGCAGGGACGGGGTCGGCACCCAGAAAACCATCACGAGCGAGGAATCCTTCAACCAGTGGTACCGGGACGTGCCGGGCGTGAACATGACGTTCACCAAGGAGCTCGCGCTCGAGGAATCGCCGCCCGGATCGGGGCAGTACGTGTTCGAGAGCGCGGCGTTCTTCCCGCTGGCGCCGGACGAGGGGTTCGGGATCTCCCCGGCAGGCAGGGACCGGAACTTCCTCTTCACCACCGAGATCCACCTGATGTTTGGCTACGTCGCCGGTCAGAAGTTCACGTTCGTTGGCGACGACGACATCTGGATCTTCATCAACGGCAAGCTCGCGGTCGACCTCGGGAGCATGCACGGGCCGGAGACAGGCATCATCGACTTCGACGCCATGGCCGACGACCTCGGTATCTTCCCGGGCAACAACTACGCGATGGATATCTTCCACGCGGAGCGCCACACCGACGGGTCGAACTTCCGCGTCACGACCAACATCTCCTGCTTCGTGCCCGTCGACATCCCGCTGTGAGGCGTCCGGGCTCGCCCCGCGCCCTCTCGCAGGCCTGATCCCGACATCCATCTTGGCGTCTTATGGCGCCTTGGCGGTTCCATCCTTCCTGCGAGGTGGGGGAATCCCCCCACCGCCCGGATTCAGACGTCGAGCGCGATGTTGTTGGGGTTGGCGGCGTCGATCTTGACCGGTACGACGAGGCCCGGCTGCACGCGCGGGATCGCCATCTGATGGATGACCGCGAGGATGGCCGCGCGGTAGGGCGGCGCGTTCGGGCGATACACCTCGAGGTCGACCCGGCACTGCGGCTGGTAGTTGATCATGGTGCCGGTGGGCTGGACGACGAGCACGCGGGCCTGCGCGGGCAGGCCCGTCATGCGGAGGTTGGCCGCCGCCGTCTGGGCCTGGATCATCTCGTTCGCGCCCGCGAGCATCTTGTTCGCGTTCTTCATCATGGGCAGAAAGACGGTGACGAACACCACGGCCATGACGCCCAGCACGACGAGGGTGATCACGATTCCTAAGAGGGGACCGGCGATCGACATGGGAGCCTCCACACGACTGCGTTGACGGGCCGGCGGTCGGCAGAGCGTAAGGGAGGACCCCGAGCTGCGCGTCGCGCCGGCGAGGGAGCGACCGATGCCACGGGGCTCCTCCGCGATCACCAGGGGAGCACGAAAGGGCGCCAGCGACAATCCTGCGGAGCGCGCCGCCGTCGCCGTCGCCTGGCCGCGGGAGAGGTGCGGCGAGCGAAAAGGAGGCCAGATCCACCGAAAGCGCCGCCAGTGACGCGCTCCTCGGGCGGTGACAGGCTCCTCTCCCATGAACGATGACAAGAGGAATGGCCGATGACCAACCGCGTTGAGCCACTCAACTTCAGCGACGAAGCCCACTGGACCGCCATGGCGGCAAGCTACGAGCGCTGGGCCGAGCCGTTGACGGCGGGCTTCGCGCGCGCGGCGCTGTCGCTGGCGGGCGGGATCGGGCACGGCGAGCGCGTGCTCGACGTCGCCGCAGGGACGGGCGCCCTGACCTTGGCCGCGGCCGAGGCGGGCGCGCGCGTGCTGGCAACAGACATCTCGCGCGGCATGGCGGCGCGCCTGGGCGAGCGACTGCGGCCCTTCGCAGGGAGCGAGGCGCGGGTGATGGACGGGCAGGCGCTGGAGGTCGAGGACGCGGCCTTCGACGTGAGCTGCTCCGTGTTCGGCGTCATGATGTTTCCCGACTGGCGCCGCGGCATGGCCGAGCTCGTCCGCGCGACCCGGCCCGGGGGCCGTGTCGTCGTGGCGGCCTGGTCGAGCCCGGAGGGGGCAGGCCCGGCGCCGCTCTTCCTGCAGGCCTATCGCCGCACCTTCCCGGAGGCGCCGATCCAGCCGCCGCCCCAGGGCATGACGGTGCTGTGCTCGCTGGAGGGCCTGAAGGCCGAGATGCTCGGGGCCGGGTGCGGCGAGGTCGCCGTGCACGCGGTCGACGGCGCGTGGGGCGGAGCTTCGGTGGACCACGTCATGGCGGATCTGGACGAGATCCTGCGCTTCATGCACCTCTACGTCGCGCTGGACGGCGACGGGCGCGCTCGGCTACGCGGACCGCTGCGGGCCGCCATCGCGTCCTTCGCCGAACCTGGCGGGGCCGTGCGTGTCCCGGTGACGGCGAACATCGCGATCGGCCGCAAACCCCGCTGACCGAGGAACGCAGCGCGGCCCGTCCTGTCGGATCGCGCTGCATTCCTTCTCGACGCGACGCCTGACGGGCCGCGCACCTGTCCATGGGGAAGGGCCCCCATGGCCGGCGCCGAGCCCGGCGCGGTCACCGGGTGAGCTTCACGACGATCATCGATTCCTTCTCACCGGGGCTCGAGATCGGTCCGGCGCCAAAATCGATCGTGCCCTTGAGCTTCCCGACGGCGACCAGCGCTCCGTTGGGGCCGAGGGCGATATGGGTCAGCCCTCCGTACTCGGACGGCTCGAACGCGACGTTGCAGAAGTCATCGCCGCTCGGGTCGAGACCGGCGACGAACATGCCCACGAGCTGCGTGGTGAGCGGACCGCAACCGAGGTCCATGCCATCGAGGTAGGTGCCGGCGAGCCAAGTGTTGCCGGCGGCGTCGGTGGCGAGCGCTTGCGCTCTCGCGGAGCTCCTGGCGAACATCGCGGAGCCGCCGGCGGAGAGCCTGCTCACGGACACGCTGTTCCCGTCGCCCGTCAGGGTGGTGTCGCCGACCGAGAACGTCGTGAAGAAGGAGCCGAGCGTGACAACGCCGCCTGCCCCGTCCAGGACCGTTGCGAGGTGATCGTCACCATCGACGCCGCCGAGCCTCTGGCTCCATCGGTGCTCGCCGTCTGGATCGAGCGAGGCGACGAAGATGTCGGCCGGACCGTTCTCCCCCGAGGGCCCTGCGACGTGGAGCGGGCCGCCGCCGAAGTCGATGACGTCATGGAAGCTCCCCCCGAGGGTGATATTCCCCGCCGCATCCAGGGTGAGGGTCTCGGCGCTCGCGCCTCCCGGCCCGCCGAAGCCCCTGCTCCAGAGATGGCCGCCCGACGCATCGAGCCTGGCGACGAAGGCGTCCATCGTTACTGTCGCGTCGGGCAAGGGCCCGCCGCCGAGATCCATGGTTCGCCCGTAGTCACCGGCGACGACGACGCCGCCCCCTGGATGGAAGCCGACGCTGCGGACCGCCACGGACACCGCTCCGAAGTGCTTGCTCCAGACGTGCTGTCCCGAAGCGTCGAGCACGACGACGAAGCCGCTCGAGTTCCCCTCGTTCGTCACGGGGCCGCCGCCGAGATCCGTCGTTCCACCGAATCGGCCCCCGACCGCGATATTCCCCGACGCGTCGGCCGCGATGGCCAGCCCGACCTGGGTCTCGATCACGGAGGAGAGATCGCCGAACCGCCGGCTCCAGAGGTGGTTGCCGAGCGGATCGAGCTTGAGGACGAACGCGTCGATGTTGCCCGTGCCCACCAGAGGACCGCCCCCGAAGTCGACGGTGCCATCGAAGCCTCCCGTCACAAGGATGTTCCCGTCGGCGTCGACGGCGAGGGCGTAGGGTTCGACGTTGTCGAACTGGCGGGCGACATCGAGCGCGAGGCACCCCGCATCACACACGGGAGCGCTGCCGCCGGTGCCGCTGCTGCTGGTGTTGCTGTTGCTGGTGTTGCTGCTGCTGGTGTCGCTGCTGCTACTGCTACCAGCACCGCCTTCTCCTGCCCCCGGGCCGCTCCCAGACGTCGCTTCCCCGTCGTCCACGCTGACGCTGACGCTGCATCCGAGCGTGGCCAGCACAGCCGCCAGCGAAAGATGCCTCAAGCAAGACGCTCTTCCGTTCATCGCTGCCTCCCTCGCGGCGACGATATCATCGTTCAAGGCGGAGCACGGATGAGGCGTTCGGGAAAGCCGGAACTCGACGCCGGTGCGCGCGATTGACGCGCTCGGGCCGCGAGCGTGACGAGCCGCGGCGCAGCGCGGCGGCTCGTCACGCTCGCGGCCCGGGGTGGGACCGGGCCGCGGGCCGCCGGGATCAGCCGGTCACGTTGTCCCACGCGACGGCCGTCGGCCCGAGGAGCGAGCGCCCGCCGCTCGCGATGACCTCTCGGTACCACGAGAACGAGTCCTTCGGGATCCGTCGCTGCGTCGCGTAGTCGACGTAGACCAGCCCGAAGCGATCCTTGTAGCCCTCGGCCCACTCGAAGTTGTCGAGGAGCGACCAGGCCCAGTACCCGACGACCGGGACGCCCTCCTGGACAGCCCGCGCCAGGCCGAGCAGGTACCGGTGCATGACGTCGATGCGCTTCGGGTCGTGCACCTTGCCGTCGAGGAAGACCTGGTCCCGCGTCGCCAGGCCGTGCTCGGTGATCCCGATGGGCAGCTTGTACCGCTCCCAGAAGTACCTCGATCCCCAGTAGAGCGTGCTGGGGACGATCTGCAGCCAGTCGAGCGTCCCGCGCGGGTAGCCCGGCGGGGAGACGACGCGCTCCGGCCTGCCGTCCTTGCCCTGCCGCCACGTGCCCGCAGAGTACATGTTGAGCCCGAGGTAGTCGATCGGCCGCTTGATCTGGTCGAAGTCGCTGGCGGGGAACTCGGGCATGTCGTCGCCGAAGAGCTGGAGGCCGCTCTCCGGATACCGCCCCTCGAGCACCGGACAGATCCACCAGGCGTTGTTCCAGGGGTTCTTGTCATAGACCGAGAAGATCGCCTCGCGCGCCGCCTCGATGTCCGCCGGGTCCTCGGTCGCCGGGCGCTGCACCTGGGTGGCGAGCACGTAGCCGATCTTCGCCGCCGTGGCCGCGGCGCGGAGGGCGTCCACCTGCTTGCCGTGCGCCCGCATCTGGTTGTGGGCGGCGGTCAGGTACTCCCGGTAGGGGAGCTTGAGCCCGGGGGCGAAGACCCCGTTGAGGAGCGCGTTGCCGATGAACGCCTGCGGCTCGTTCTGCGTCACCCACCAGGGCACGCGATCGCCGAGCCGCCGGGCGACGACGGTCGTGTAGTCCGCGAACCAGTCGGCGACGTCGCGCTGGAGGAACCCGCCGCGATCCTGGAGCGCCTGGGGGAAGTCCCAGTGGAAGAGCGTGCACATGGGCACGATGCCGGCGCGGAGGAGCTCGTCGACCAGGCGATCGTAGAAGTCGAGCCCCTTCGGGTTGACCTTGCCCGTGCCGTCCGGGAGGACCCGATTCCACGAGACGCTGAAGCGGTAGCTCTTGACCCCGAGCTCGGCGAGCAGCCCGACATCTTCCTTGTAACGGTGGTAGTGGTCGCAGGCGACGTCTCCTGTGTGCCCTTCGAAGACCTTCCCGGGGGTCTTCGAGAAGACGTCCCACACGGAGGGCGTCCGGCCATCCTCGCTGGCGGCGCCCTCGATCTGGTAGGCCGCGGTGGCCGTGCCCCACAGGAAGTCCGCGGGAAACGGCGCGGCCGTCGCGCTTGCTCGGCCCGCGCCGGCCGAGGCGGCGGTCACGGGCGGGGGCGCGGAGGAGGGCGAGGCGGGAGAGGCGTTGCTCGCGGGGAGCGACTCGGAAGGATGGAGAGCCATGGAGGCATCATCCACGGCGCGCGCGGGACAGCAATGGGTTCGATGCGCGTCGGCTTCGATGCGCGTCGAGGATCGCGCCGGTCGCTTGACGGCCCAGCGCGGCTCGACAACATGGGCTGCATGCTCGCGATCCGACCGAAAGCCGCAGGCGGCCCCGAGGTGATGACGCTGGAGGAGCTCCCCACGCCCACGCCGGGCCCGGGGGAAGCCGTGGTCCGCGTCGAGGCCGCCGGCGTGAACTTCATCGACATCTACCAGCGGAGCGGCCAGTACAGGCTCGATCCGCCCATCCCGCTCGGCCTCGAGGGCGCGGGGCGCGTCGAGGCGGTGGGGCCGTCCGTCACCGAGGTGAGGGAAGGGGACGAGGTCGCGTGGACCGGCGGCCCCGGCTCGTACGCGACGCACGTCCGGATCCCGGCCGCGAAGCTCGTCCCCGTGCCCGCGGGCGTCGGCGCGAGGCGCGCCGCGGCCGCGATGCTCCAGGGCATCACGGCGCAGTACCTCGTGCGCTCCACGTTCCCGCTCGGCCCCGGCCACACGTGCCTCATCCACGCGGCCGCGGGCGGGGTCGGCCTGCTCCTGTGCCAGATGGCGAAGCGCCTCGGCGCGCGCGTGATCGGCACCGTCTCGACCGAGGAAAAGGCGCGCCTCGCGCGAGACGCCGGCGCCGACGAGGTGATCCTGTACACGAAGGCCGACTTCGAGGCCGAGGCGCGCCGGCTCACGGGCGGCGCGGGCGTCCACGTCGTCTACGACGGCGTGGGGAGCGACACGTTCGCGAAGGGCCTGGGCGCGCTCCGCCTGCGCGGCACGATGGTGCTCTTCGGCCAGTCGAGCGGCCCGGTGCCGTCGTTCGACCCGCAGATCCTGAACCAGAAGGGGTCGCTCTACCTCACGCGGCCGAGCCTCGGCCACTACACAGCGACGCGCGAGGAGCTGCTCGAGCGCTCCACCGACGTGCTCGGCGCGATCGCGCGCGGCGAGCTCACGATCTCGATCGGCGCCACGTACCCGCTCGCCGAGGCGGCGGAGGCGCACCGCGCGCTCGCCGGACGGGCGACGACGGGGAAGGTGCTGCTCATCCCGTAACGGACGGAATCGTCGCGCGGGGGCGCGATTCGAGGCGCGGAGGAGCTGGGGAGTTCGGCCCCGCTGCAGGAGCTCCGTGCCTCTCTTGTCCTCTCAGGGGTGCAGACGTGCGCTGTACGCGAGCGGTCTCCGGCCAATCCGGCCGTTGACCGTGTCGTCTTCGGGCCGGTAGGCTCCCGGCCCGGAGGTGCTCATTCCATGGCTGAACGTCCCACGCTTGCTCCCGAGAAGATCTCGGACACGGTAAAGTCGCAGCTCGCCGGATTTCATCGGTCCATCGTCGACGAGGTCGCGGCGGCGGTGAGCCGCGACCGGGTGGTGGTCGTCGGGATGGCCCAGAATCCCTTCGTGAAGAAGGCGCGCCAGGTGCTCGACGGAGAGGGCGTGAAATACACCTACCTGGAGTACGGGAGTTACCTCTCCAGGTGGAAGGAGCGGCTCGCCATCAAGCTCTGGTCGGGCTTTCCGACGTTCCCCATGGTGTTCGTCGGCGGGGTCCTCGAAGGCGGCTACGCGGAGCTCGTGAAGCTCCGCGACCAGGGCAAGCTCAAGGGCTAGCCGTGAACAGGCGCGCATGAACGCGGGACACAGCGCGCAGGCCGCCTCGGCCGCGGCGCGACGTGCCGCGCGAAACGCCGCGGTCGACCGGCGGTTCCGTGATATGCGGGAGGTCGCGGCGCGCGCTGGCGGCGGTCGCTGCGCTGAAGGAAGGCAGCACGGAGGCACCTCGTGACATCGCTCGGGATCCACGGAAGGCGGCGGGATGACGGGGCGAACGGCGCGGCCCGACGGCCGGGAGGCGGCGCGCCGTGAGCTCCTACGCCATCAAGCGGCTGCTCTCCATCATTCCCACGCTCTTCCTCGTCGCCACCCTGGTGTTCGTCCTTGTGCGCATCGTGCCGGGCGGCCCGTTCGACCAGGAGCGGGCCGTGCCCGTCGAGGTCCAGCGGCAGCTCGACGCCAAGTACCACCTGAACGATCCGGTGCTGAAGCAGTATGGCGACTGGCTCCTTGCGCTCGTCACCCGAGGCGACCTGGGCCCGACGTTCAAGTACCCGAACCGCACCGTCAACGAGATCATCGCGCTCAGCCTGCCCGTGTCGATGCAGCTCGGGTGCTGGGCGATGCTCTTCGCCCTCGCGACGGGCATCCCGCTCGGCATCATCGGCGCCATCCGCCAGAACACCTGGAAGGACACGGCGGCCATGGGGGTCGCCATGGTCGGCCTCAGCGTGCCGCGGTACGTGCTCGCCCCGCTGCTCATGCTCGTCTTCTCGCTCAAGCTCTACTGGTTCCCGGTGGCGCGCTGGGAGACGTGGCGGCACATGGTGCTGCCGGTCATCTGCGCCGGGCTCCCGGTCGCGGCCTACATCGCCCGGCTGACGCGCGGCGGGATGCTCGAGGTGATCCGCTCGGATTTCATCCGCACCGCCCGCGCCAAGGGGCTCTCCGAGCGCAAGGTCGTCCTGAAGCACGCGCTCCGGGGCGGGCTGCTCCCGGTCGTGAGCTTCCTCGGCCCCGGCTTCAGCGGCCTTCTGGTCGGCTCCCTCGTCGTCGAGAAGATCTTCAACATCCCCGGCATGGGCCGTTACTTCGTCGAGGCGGCCACGAACCGCGACTACAACCTCGTGATGGGGGTCATGCTCGTCTACGGCTTCCTGCTCATGCTCTTCAACGCGATCGTCGACGTGGCGTACGCCTTCATCGACCCGCGGGTGGAGCTGCGCTGACCATGCTCCACGCCGCCCTCCCGCAGCCCGCCGCCCCCGGCGATCCGCCCGCCGCGCCTGTCAACACGGGCGGCGCGGGCGGCGCGGCGCCGAGCCCGGCCGGCCCGCTGCGGCTCGACGCGCTGGAGCAGGGATCGAGCCTCGGCCGCGACGCATGGCGGCGGCTCCGGAAGAACCGCGCCGCGGTCGCCTGCGGCGTCGTGCTCATCGCGATGATCCTCGCCTGCATCCTCGTGCCCGAGCTGTCGAGCTACCGGTACGACAAGGCGGATCTCAAGCTCGGCGCGCAGCCCCCGTCGCTCGCCCACTGGATGGGCACCGACTACTTCGGCCGCGATCTGATGGCCCGCGTCTTCTTCGGCGGGCGCATCTCGTTCGCCGTCGGCATCGTGGCGACGCTCGTGAGCTTCGTCATCGGCGTGAGCTGGGGCGGGATCGCAGGCTACTTCGGCGGCAAGGTCGACGCGATCATGATGCGCATCGTGGACGTGCTCTACACGTTCCCGTTCCTCATCCTCGTCATCCTGCTGATGGTCTTCTTCGCGAACGACCAGACGGTCCTCTACCGCGCCTGGAAGGTTGCCCTCGGCCTCTTCGTCAAGGAGCCGTCGGATCCGAGCTACTTCCCCATCTTCCAGATCGTCGTCGTCTTCGCGGCCCTCGGCGGCATCTCCTGGCTCACCATGGCCCGCATCGTCCGCGGCCAGGTCATCGCGCTGCGCGGCCAGCCGTTCATCGAGTCGGCGCGCTCGATCGGCGTCGGGCACGCCGCGCTGATCTTCCGGCACCTCGTGCCGAACGCTGTCGGCCCGATCATCGTCTACACGACGCTCACCATCCCCGAGGTGATGATGACCGAGGCGTTCCTGAGCTTCCTCGGCCTCGGCACGCAGGAGCCGCTGTCGAGCTGGGGCCTGCTCGCGTCCACCGGCGCCGACGCGATGGACCTCTTCCCCTGGCAGCTCGTCTTCCCGGCGCTGATGCTCGCGCTCACGCTGATCTGCTTCAACTTCCTCGGCGACGGGCTCCGCGACGCCCTGGATCCTCGCATCCGAAAGGACTGAAGGGCGCCGCGCTCCCTCTCCGGGACACGCGCGCGACCGCACGGACCATGCTGCTCGAGGTCAAGAACCTGAAGACCCACTTCTTCACCGAGGAGGGGGTGGTCCGCGCGGTCGATGGCATCTCCTTCAGCCTCGATCGCGGCGAGGTCCTCGGCATCGTCGGCGAGTCCGGCTCGGGCAAGAGCGTGACGAGCCTCTCCCTCCTGCGGCTCATCCCGGACCCGCCGGGCAGGATCGTCGGCGGTCAGATCCTGCTCGAGTCCGAGGGCGGCGTCGTCGAGGACCTCGTGGAGGCGAGCGAGGCGCGGATGGAGCGCGTCCGCGGCGACCGGATCGCGATGATCTTCCAGGACCCGATGACGTCGCTGAACCCCTATCTCCGGGTGAGCGAGCAGCTCATCGAGGTGCTGGAGCTCCACCGCGGCATGGGCCGCGCCGAGGCGCGCCGACGCAGCGTCGAGATGCTGCAGGCGGTCGGGATCCCCGCGGCGGGGTCGCGGATCGACGACTACCCGCACCAGCTCTCGGGCGGGATGCGGCAGCGCGTGATGATCGCGATGGCGCTCCTGTGCGACCCCGATCTGCTGATCGCCGACGAGCCGACGACGGCGCTCGACGTCACGATCCAGGCGCAGATCCTGGACCTGATCGGGGAGCGGAAGGAGGCGCTCGGCGCGGCCGTCCTCCTCATCACGCACGACCTCGGCGTCGTGGCGAAGATGGCCGATCGCGTCGCTGTCATGTACGCCGGGCGCATCGTCGAGGAGGGCCCCGTCGGCGCCATCTTCCACGCGGCCCGGCACCCGTACACCATCGGCCTGTCGCGCTCGATCCCGCGGCTCGACGACGCGCGCGGGGCGGATCTCGTCCCCATCCCCGGGATGCCGCCCTCGCTCGCGCGCCTGCCGCCGGGCTGCCCGTTCCACCCGCGCTGCGCGCACGCGATCGCGGCGTGCCGGGAGGAGGCGCCGCCGCCGCGCGTCGTCTCGGGCGAGGGCAACAGGAAGGCGCTGCACGTCGTGCGGTGCCACGTCGAGGACGTCGCAGGACGAGCGCCATGACCACCGCCCGAACCCCCCCGCCGCTGCTCTCGGTGCGCGATCTCAAGGTCCACTTCCCGGTGCGCCGCGGCCTGCTCCAGCGGCAGGTCGGCACGGTGCGCGCGGTCGACGGCGTCTCGTTCGACGTCGAGCGCGGCGCGACGCTGGGCCTCGTCGGCGAGTCCGGCTGCGGCAAGTCGACGACGGGCCGGGGCATCCTCCGCCTCGTCCCGCCCACGTCGGGGAGCGTGAAGATCGACGGTCAGGAGATCCTGACGCTCGATCCGGGCGCGCTGCGGAAGGCGCGCCGCGAGATGCAGATGATCTTCCAGGACCCGTACGCGAGCCTGAACCCGCGCATGACGGTCCACGACCTCATCGCGGAGCCGCTCTCCACCCACGGCCTCGTCTCGTCGCGCGACGAGGCGCTGCGCGAGGTGGCGCGCCTCATGGAGCTCGTCGGGCTCTCGCCCTCGTACATGCGGCGCTATCCGCACGAGTTCTCCGGCGGCCAGCGGCAGAGGATCGGCATCGCCCGCGCGCTCGCCCTGAAGCCGAAGCTCGTGATCGCGGACGAGCCGGTCAGCGCGCTCGACGTGAGCATCCAGGCCCAGATCGTGAACCTGCTCGCGTCGCTCCAGCGCGAGCTCTCGCTCACGTACGTGTTCGTCGCGCACGACCTCGCCGTGGTCCGCCACCTGTCAAGCGAGATCGCGGTGATGTACCTCGGCCGGATCGTGGAGCGCGCTCGCCCGGACGAGCTCTTCCGTTCACCGCAACATCCGTACACGCAGGCCCTGCTTTCGGCGATCCCGATCCCGGATCCCGACGTGGAGCGCACGCGCCGCCGGCTGCCCCTCGTCGGCGAGGTGCCGAGTCCGCTCAATCCGCCGTCAGGGTGCCATTTTCACACACGCTGTCCCTATACGATGGACCGGTGCAGCGCCGAGGCCCCTCCGCTGGAGGAGCGTCGCCCTGGGCACTGGGCCGCCTGCCATCTCACCGAGCTGCCCACGGCACCTACGCATCCGTGAGGTGATCCGGCGGCGCGCAGTACCCCACATCGGCTGAGCTCGTTGTCCAGACATGACGTGGAATGTCCGATGACAGGATTTTCCTGACCTCTGCGTGCAGTAGCGGGGTTAGGATCCTGGGACCGATGCCGCGAATCTCTGACGCCACGCTTCGCGCCCAGATCCCGACGGCCCTTCTCATCGGCGGCGATCAGGCGTTGCTCCAGCGCTGCCAGACGGCGGCGATGGATGTGGGGATCATCGTCAAGGCGTGCCCGGTATCGATGGCCGCCGCGCTCGCGGAAGAGCGTCGGCCGGTGGTCATCGTGGTCACGTCGTCGACTTACGCGCTCGCTCCCGAGGCGTTCGAGGAGATCGCGCGCGACGTGGTCAGCACGCTCGTGCGGGTCGACGAGGCGATGGTGGACGACGAGCTCGGGGCGCTGCTGGCCACGGCGGCGCGCGAGAGCCGCAAGCAGCGCTCGCGGCAGGCGACGCCCGGCCGCTACTCGATGATGCCGGCGGACGAGAGCGCGTCGGTGCCGCGGTCGGAGCGCTTGACCATCGGGGTGATGAAGGCGGACCCGGCGTCGCGGCGCGACCCCGAGGCGACGCCGCTGCCGCGCTCGGGGCCGCGCAGCGCGGGCGCGCAGGAGCTCGCGTACCGCGAGCGCGTGGCGGCTGCCGTGGCTGCGCAGCGGCCGGAGCGCTCACGCGCGGAGGCGCCGGGGGAGGCGGCGCACCGCCCGCGCGAGGCGCCGGTGCCGCGCTCGGAGCGCCTGGGGGTCATGGTGGGGCCGCCCTCGTCGCGGGCGCGCCATGAGCTGCCCGCTCCGACGCCGCTCCCGCCGCCGCCGGCGGCCGGCCCGGCGGTTGCGCGCCGGGACGCGTCCAGGCCGGTGCAGGCATCGCCGGCGGCTGGAGCGTACGTGCGGCGGGATACGCCGCTGGCCGGCTCACATCCGGCCGAGGCCTACGTGCGGCGGGATACGCCGGTGGCTGGCTCGCAGCAGGCCGGGGCGTACGCGCGTCGGGATGCGCCGGCCGCGACGTCTGCACGGCGAGAGGCGTCGGCGCCGCTGTCGCAACGGGCCGTTCCAAGCGCGCGGCAGCAGGCCGGGGTGGTTCCGCGTCGGGATACGCCGGCGGCGCATGCGCTTCCGCGGCAGGTGCCTCCGTCGCCTGCCGCGCAACGCGACGCGCGGCCGTGGGAGCAGCGCGACGCGCGGCCGTGGGAGGAGAACATCGGCCTGCAGCCAGGCGCGGCACCCCCGCAGCGGGAGGTGCCCGCGATGGGCTCGCAGGACGGCGAGGCGCACGGCGGTCATTCCGCGTCGCCGCCGAGCTCCCATCGCGCGCCGCCGAGCTCCCACCGCGCGCCGCCCAGCTCCCATCAAGCGCCGCCGTCCTCTCGAAGAGCGCAGTTCCACGTCGACATCGCTCTCCTGTTCGATGAGCGAGGTCTGCCGCGCGCCGATCCCCAGGCGAAGTGACGCCCGGGCGGGTGACCGGCGGCGCGGCGGAGGGTAAGCTGCGCGCGACCATGACGACAGGGACGAAGCAGGAGTCGATCCACGGCAAGCTCGTTCGCGCGCTCGATCCCGTGCACATCGAGGTGGAGAACGAGAGCCGCATGCACAGCGTGCCGGTGGGCTCGGAGACCCACTTCAAGGTGCTCGTGGTGAGCGAGGCATTCCGGGGCCTGGGCCCGCTCGATCGCCATCGCCGGGTCAACGACGTGGTGCGCGAGGAGTTCCGCTCCGGGCTGCACGCGTTGACGATCCGCGCGATGACGCCGGACGAGTGGGAGCGGCAGGGGGGCGCGGACTTCCGATCTCCCCCGTGCCTGGGCGGCTCCAAGGCGGAGCCGGAGCCCGGCGCCAAGTCGGGCTGAGCGGCGAGGCGCGCATGGAGCTCGTCGTCGCCCTCGTCTCGGACCTGCACTTCGGCCCGGAAGCATCGTTCGGGGGCAAGCTGCGCAAGCTCACGGGCGAGGCGCCCGAGCTGACCCGCGCCTTCGTGAAGCGGATGAACGAGGTCACGCGGCCCGATCTCGTCGTGAACCTGGGCGACGACATCGAGGACGAGGGGCCCGAGGCCGACCGGGAGCGCTACGGCGCCTGCATGGCCGCGCTCCGCGGCCTGAAGGCCGAGCTCTTCCACGTCGCCGGCAACCACGACGTGGTCCACCTGAGCGAGGCCGAGCTGCTGTCCGCCTGGGGCAGGCCCGAGGCGACGCGGCTCCACTACTCGTTCGATCGCGGCGGCTTCCATTTCACGGTCCTCCACACGCGCGAGCGCAAGGATCACGACATCTCGCTCGGGCCAGAGCAGCTCGCCTGGCTCGGCGAGGACCTCGCGGCCTCCCCGCTGCCCAAGATCGTGCTGATGCACCACAGCGCGGCCGATCAGGATCTCCGGGGCAACCGCTGGTTCGAGGGGAGCCCGCACATCTGCCTCGTGCGCGAGCGGCGCGCGATGCGGAAGATCTTCGAGGAGCACGGCGTGCTCGCCGTCTTCAACGGCCACCTGCACTGGAACCACCTCGACGTGATCCGCGGCATCCCGTACGTGACGCTCCAGAGCCTGATCGAGAACCTCGACGACGACGCGCCGGGCCGCCCCGCCGCGGCGCACGCGGTCGTGCGGCTCGGCCCGAAGCGCATCGTGGTGGAGATCGAGGGCGCGGAGCGGGCGCGGTACCAGTTCGACCGGCGGTAGGGGGCGGAGAGCGCCGAGCGGGGAATTGAAGTCGGGAATCGGCCGGCAGATCCGCTCGATTCCAATGCCCGGTTTCGATCGTCGGTTTCGGGCGTGCGTCGGATCGGAACTCCAATTGACAGCTCATTCCGGGGCGCTCTAGCGTTAACTCCGCCCCTCATGCGTCGCAACGACTCACGCCTCCGCCCCGCTCTCCTCCTCGCGCTCGCCTTGTTCGGCGCCGATTGCGGTGACGATGCCATCTGTGCGCCAGGCGCCCTGTCCGCCTGTTTCCTCGCCGACGGGTCGCTCGGCGCGCAGCAGTGCAACGCGGAGGGCACCGCGTTCGGCGCGTGTGCCCCCGTGGCGAGCGGCTCTGGACGAGGGTGTGAGCACCTCGGCGCAGCGTGCTGCCCCGCGCTCCCCGAAGAGCTCGTCGCCGGCTGCGACGCCGCCGCGAGCCAGGCGAACGACGCCGCGTGCGACGATTTCCTCGCGAGCGCCAACGCGGTCGACCTCTGCACCGGACGGGCCGGCGAAGGCGGCGGCGCGCCGGTGGTCCCCTATGGCCCGAGCTGCGCCGGCCTGCTCGACGCGTGCTGCGCGGCGCTGCCGGCGCAGCTCAGGGAAGCGTGCCACGCGACCGGATTCCGGGGCAATGAGCAGCTGTGTCACCGGTTCCTGGAGAGCGACGCCAAGGACAACGGCTTTTGCGCCGACGTCGACCCCGCGGCCGAGAGCTGCGGTTATCTGTCGGAGCGGTGCTGTCCCTCGCTCCCCGAGGGGGCGCGCGAGCGCTGCGCCGCCCTCGCGGGGGAGTCCGACGCGGCGCGGTGCCTCGACTACCTCGGCGGCGCGGCGGACGCGGGCCGCTGTCCCAGGCTCGCCCCGGACGAGCCGTTCAGCGCGGCCCCGTGCGAGGCGCTGCTCGATACGTGCTGCGCGACGCTCGAGCCCGAGCTCGCGTACGAGTGCGATCTGGCCGCGATGTCCGGCGTCCATGCCCGCTGCGAGGCGTTCACCGGCTCGATCCGCGCGTTCGGCCTCTGCCTCGACAGCGACGGCGCGGGGGGCGGCGGCGACGACTGCGGGGACACGTCGAGCGACGTGGACAACTGCGGGTCCTGCGGCAACGTCTGCGGCGACCAGCACGCGACGCCCTCGTGCGCGGCCGGCAGGTGCTCGCTCGCGTGCGACCTCGGCCACGCCGACTGCGACGGCGAGCCGGCGAACGGCTGCGAGGCCGACGTCGAGGGCGACGCGGACAACTGCGGGGCCTGCGGCAACACCTGCAGCGCGCTCCACGCCGCCGCCACCTGCGTCGCGGGCGCCTGCGAGGTCGCGTGCGACGCGGGGTACGCCGACTGCGACGGCGACGCCTTCAACGGCTGCGAGGTCGCGCTCGCCTCGGATCCTTTCAATTGCGGCGCATGCGGCAACGACTGCGCGGGCGGCCTCTGCGACGCCGGGGAGTGCGCCCCGGGCGCCACGTCGCTCGCCTCGGGCCTCGCGGTGCCGTCGGCCCTCGCCGTCGACAGCAGCGCCCTTTACGTGGTCGGCTTCCAGCACGCCGGCGGCATCGCCGTCCGCGTCGACAAGCTCTCCGGCGGCGCGACGTGCCTCGCCAACGGCGCTCCTCCCGGGGTCGTGGGCTGCAGCGCCGACCGCTTCGAGGACATCGCCCTGCTCGGGGCCGACGCCATCGTCACCGGGTCCTCCGGCGTGCTCCGGTACCCCTTGTCGGGCGGCGCGGCGATCCCCCTCACCACCGCGATCCCCGACCCCTGGGCGGTCGTCACCGACGGCAGCGACGTCTGGTTCACCTCGCTCTCTCAGGGCGGGATCTACCGCATCGACGCCCTCACGAGCGGACAGCGCGCGCAGGAGATCACCGGCGTGTTCTCCGAGCCAGGGGGCGCGCTCGCGAGCGACGCGGAGCACCTCTACTGGTCCCGGACCGACGGCACCGTCGTGAAGCTCCGCAAGGACGGCACCGAGCGGCGCCAGATCGCGTCCGGCCAGGTGGTGGACACGACGAACCTCACGCCTCACACCCTCGCCGTCGACGCCGGACACCTCTTCTGGAGCAGCCCGAACGGGTTCGTGTTCCGGCTCGGCAAGGACGGCGCCGGCCTCACGGTGCTCGCCGACGATCAGCCGAACCCCGCCGGGATAGCCGTCGATCCAGGCGACGGCGGCGCCGTCTACTGGGCCAACCGCGTCGGCTCGATCCGCAAGGTCCCGAAGGCCGGCGGCGCCGTGACGACGCTCGCCGTCGGCCAGCTCGACGCGATCGCGATCGCCGTCGACGAGGCGTTCGTCTACTGGGCGACCCGGGCGGGTGACGTCCGCAAGATCGCGAAGTGAGCTGAAGAGCAGCCGGGAGATGCAGCGCATGCACGATCGCGTCGAGGGCAGTCCGTCGCACCGAAGCCCTGTCTCGAGCCACCTCCGGCGCGTGCCGGCGTTGCGCCTCCTCGGGACGCTCGCCGTGCTGCTCGCCGCCGGGGTGGTGGCCGGCATGGGCTGCGGCCAGGAACCGCCCCCTCCCGCCGTCGCGGCGCCGCCCCTGGGCGCGCAGGCGAACGACGACGCGTGCGCGTGCAGCGATGGCTTCTATTACAACGGCCAGGCGATCCCGATCGAGGACACCCGGTGTGACAGCTTCGTGTGCGGGCGCGACCTCATCGCCTATCACTGCGTCGACCTCGGCGCGAACGACAACTGGCGCAGCTTCCCGGGGAACAGGTGCGGTGATCTCTCCTGTCCTGGCGCAGGGACCTTCTGCGGCGCGGACGTCGTGAACGGCGAGCCCGCGGCCGTGTACCAGTGCGCGGGCGCGGGCCAGATCCCGCTCGAGTGGACGATCTGCGAGGGGGGCTGCCGCCGCGGGGCGTGCACCGACGCCGCGACGAGCGAGTGCCCGTGCGAGGTGCCGCCCGTCGCCGGCGGCGAGCATATCCCGCGCACCTGCGGGCAGCGCGTGTGTTTCCCGACCGGCGCTGGCAGCGACGGGGTGAAGATGGTGTGCACCGCGGACGGGTGGCAGAGCCTGGGGCTCTCGTGCACGCAGCGCGCGGGCACCTGCAACGCCTGCCGCGGCGTGCAGGACAGCTTCGACAACGAGGTGACCACGACCGCGTGCGGCGAGACGATCTGCGGCCTTGGCCACGGCAACCGCAGCGAATGGATCTGCGGAGAAGAGGGCTGGCTCGACCTCAATCGCCCCTGCGAGCCGGGCAAGCCGGAGGAGGAGGGCGCGGAGTTCGGCCGCTGCCCGGAGCAGTTCCAGGACAAGGACGGGAAATGGAAGTCGGTCGAGCAAGGCCAGACCTTCTGCGGTGATCAGGTCTTTCGCAGCCCCTGGAACAACGACCTGGCGCGGAGCTTTGGCGAGCCGTTGATCAAGATCAAGGGGAAGGCGACGCAGCTCTTCGCCTGCCCCGGGCCGGGCGCCCGCCCTGTGCCTTACCGGGAATGCTCCGCGCTCGGCGGCTCCGGCGCGTGCAAGCCCGTGCGGGAGCTGCCGGCCATGCACTACCACGAGGTCACCGGAACGCAGCCCGAGGACGGCGCCAGGACGATCCGCGACTGGGACCGCTGCGACGAGGCGTGCCCCACGGTCGCCGAAGCGGCGTACACGAGGGTTGGGCCGGAAGGCAACCGCTTCTGCCGCCACCTGTTCTGCGGGCAACACGGGGTCACCGGCCGCGTCGGGACCTTGTACCAGTGCGCCTACGACGATTGGGCGAACTGTCCACCGCCGGCGGAGTCCACGCGCGCCGTCGTGGGTCGCCCCGTACCGTACCAGGAGTGCTCTGAGGCGTGCCTTCCGCGCGACGCCAAGGGGCATCACGACGTGTGCGATTCCTCCGTGGACCCTCAGGAGCCGTTCGGGATCCCGGATCCGGCGCCGGAGCCGAGCCCGTCGTCGCGCTGCGACGCCATCGTCGATTACCAGGGGAACGAGGTCCCTCCGACGTCGCGGCGGCGGGGCGCGAGCGTCTGCGGCCGCGGCGGGCAGGTGTTCGAGTGCCGCGATCGGCAGCTCTACCGCCCCGACGGCTGGCACGCCACGGGGATCTCGTGCGGCACCGCGTGCGGGATCTGCGGCCCGGATCCGTACGGGGTCCAGAGCTCGTTCTGCAGATCGATCGCGGAGTTCTTCGGCAACACGTGCAGCGACATCACCGCCGACGCGGACGCGATCCTGTGCAACAACAGCGATGACGTCCTCCTGAACGACCCTGCCTACTGCGGCCACAACCCCGGCCTGCACGCCGCGGGCGATCCATGGATGCTCTACACCTGCAAGGCGTACTGCGAGCGCGAGGACGGCGCGACGACGCGCTGGGTGCCGTGCGAGGGGCGTGAAGGCGACGGCCAGAACAGGCGAGAGAGGACGCGCGTCTACCGCTTCGATCACGCGACCTACTGCCCGCTGGGGTGCAGGATCAACGAGAGGGTGAACGACGCGTGCATCGCGCCCACGGGGAACCTCCAGTTCCCGTTCCCCGACCACAAGATGATCCAGAACATAGGCCACAAGCCGGACTGGAATGAGGGCCGGCACCTCGGCGAGGACATCGGCAAGGCGAGCGGCCGGACGGAGGGCACCTACGTCTTCCCGATCGCCCCTGGAAAGCTCCTCCGGGCGGGCATCAACTGCTCGCAGTACCTGGGCATCGCGCTCGTCGAGCACCGCTTCGTGGAGAACGGCGAGGAGAAGCGGTTCTGCTCCTTCTACGGGCACCTCGACGTGGATGAGCTGGCGATGACCCTCGTGGGACAGGACATCGGCACCGACACGCCGCTCGGGAAGATCGCCTATTGGGACGACATCCCGAGACAACACAACCTCCATTGCGAGAACAAGTGGACGGAGTGCCCGGCAGAGGACAGCTTCCCCTGCAATGCGGGCAATTCGCACCTGCACTACGCGGTGCTCTCCCACGCCGAGTGCGCGCGCTTCGACGACGGTGGCGGCGCGCCGCCGGGGTACGACGAGTGCAACACCGCGTCGGCGGTCGGGTACCTCGACACGGAGACGCGGATCGAGTCCTACACCGCGCTCGACGGGACATGCACGATCCCCATCTCGAGCCCCGACGGCTACATCTCCCCGGAGTGGTTCGTGACCTCTCGTCTACATTGATCCCCCGCCCGCGCCAGCGTCGAGCCCCCGGCGGGGAGGCGTCCTCGGCTTGACCGGCGCCTCGCGCGGGCGGGCGCGCGACGTCAGGCGGTGCTCGGCGGGAGCGGCATCACGCATTCCACGAAATAACGCAGGATGTCCTGCGGGGTGATGATCCCGACGAGGCGCCCCTCGCGCACCACCGGCAGATGGTGGATCCGGTTCGCGCGCAGCAGGGTCATCACCTCGTCCGTGGGCATGAACTCGTCCACGCAGATGGGCGGGGTGCTCATCACGTCCGCAGCCGTCATGCCCGCGTACTCCTTGCGCAGGAGCACGCCCAGGAGATCCGTCTCGCTGACGAACCCGACGATGTGGTGCCCCCCATCGATGACCGGCGCGCCGCTCAGGTGATGGTTGGCGAACAGCTGCAACATGTCGGCGACCGGCGTGCCCTGCTCCAAAGCGATAACGCGCTCGGTCATCAGATTGCGCGCATGGCCCTTCATGGTCCGGGCATGTAATGATCAACACGCAGCGACGTCAAGGGCGCCGACGCACCGCGCCGAGCAGCCCGTCCAGCCGCCGTCCTTCCGCAACGCCCCCGCCGACGCCCTCGGTCGCGCGACCGCTGCGGACGGCCGAGGGGCGATCGCACCGGCCGGCTCGGCCGACCTCGGCGCCCCCTGCCGGCCGCCGCGGCGGCCAGCGGGCACGCCGGGGGAGCTCAGGGAGTCGACGGCGGGGCCCGGGAGGCGCAGGCCCAGGCCGTCGTCCGCTCGGATGGATCGAGCCCGCCGAGCGCCTCTCCGGGCGCCTCCCGGCGAGGAGGTTGGCTGTCAGCGACAGGCCATCGTGTCGCCACCATCGCACTTCGACCGCACCCCATCGCTCCTCCGTCCCCGGTGCCAGCATCGCTGTCCATGATGCCTTGGACAGAGCAGGAGTTTCGCGCCGACAGCGTCGACAGAGCGATCGCCCCGCGACACAAAAAAAGAGATCATTGCGTGCGCGTCGGTCTTTGCCCGGCGGGGTATCAGTGACATCTTTCCATTTGTCTCTGAAGCGGAGATGGCCCCATCGGCCGCTCCGACTCGTGGGCTTCTTCGCGGCTCGTGCATCTGAACAAGATCACGCACCGGTGTTCGATGCGCGCACCCCGTGGCCCGCGCCTCGGCGCCGGTCGTTTCGGGAGCTCGTGGGCCGTGCGCTCATGGGCATCCCAGGGGGGCGTTATCCATGGAGCATTCGCCGAAGCTAGCTGCACTCCTCCTGGCCATCGCGGCGCTCTTCGCGAGCGCGTGCGCGGTGGCGCTCGATCCGGACGAGGACGCCGGGGACGCCGCGTCCCAGGCCGCCCAGACGGCGAACGCGCTGACCTCGAACGCGCTGACGTCGAACGCGTTGACGTCGAACGCGCTGACCTCGAAGGCGCTCACGTCGAACGCGCTCAGGGCCGAGGCGCTCTCGGGCAACCCGCGCACGGCCGACGCGCTCCGCGACCCGGCCGCGCGCACCTTGCTGAAGTACGTCGCGGGCTGCGCGCTGCCCGCGGGTGAAGGCTTCACCGTCGCCGTGGACGACGACGAGTTCTCCTTTCCAGGGGAGCTCGGCCTCGCGGCGAGCTGGGGCGAGGAGGGCGGCGCCTGCGACGAAGCGTGCCGGTCCTGGGTCAGCGGCTGCGTCCTCGCCCGCGTCAATTACCTCGGGCACAGGGTGAACATCTCCGTCCGCGGAGATCGCGAGGAGCTCCAGGCCGGCAAGGTCGAGCGCGCGGCCTACCCGACGCGCGAGGCCACCTACTACGGCGACATCTTCGCGCCGCTGCCTCGCTACAACGCGTGCCTCCCCCCCGAGGCCTCGTCGCTCGCGCGCGCCTGCGGGCCCTCGCCCGAGACGTGCGCCATCAAGGTCGCCGGCTCGTGCGACAGCCTGTGCGACGAGCCGAACAGCGACGGAAGCTTCCCGAACTGCCGCGGCAAGGTCCGCAACAGCTCGGGCAAGCTCATCGTCGAGAAGACGCCGAACCCCGGCTCGGTCACCGTGTTCCTGCGCTGACGTGGGCCACGCGGAGATCATCGCGGGGCGCTTCGTCGTCGAGGGCGAGGCCGCCTCCGGGGGGATGGGCACCGTCTACAAGGCGTACGACCGCCTCGGCGGCGCGGCGGTCGCCCTCAAGATCGTCCGGCTGAGGAACGAGATCCAGATCGAGCGGTTCGAGCGGGAGGCCGCCCTCCTCGCCGCGCTCGTCCACCCGGGCATCGTGCGCTACGTCGCGCACGGCAGCACCCCGGAAGGCGATCGCTACCTCGCCATGGAGTGGCTCGACGGCGAGGACCTCGCCGCGCGCCTCGCGCGCGCCGTCCTGCCGGCGAGCGAGGGGCTCCTGCTCGTGCGCCGGGCCGCGGACGCCCTCGCGTTCGCGCACGCGCGCGGCATCGTCCACCGCGACATCAAGCCGAGCAACCTCTTCCTCCCGGGCGGGGACGCCGGGCGCGTCAAGCTCGTCGACTTCGGCATCGCGCGGCCCAGCAGCGACGCGGGGCGCGTCACCGTCACCGGAGGCGTCCTCGGCACGCCGGGGTACATGGCCCCGGAGCAGGTCGAGGCGCACAGCGTGCCCGACCCGCGCGGCGACGTGTTCTCCCTCGGGTGCGTCCTCTTCGAGTGCCTCGCCGGCCAGCCCGCCTTCGCGGGCGCGAGCCCCATGGCCGCGCTCAGCAGGGTGCTGCTGATGAGCCCGCCCCGCCTCCGCGACGTGCGCGCGGACGCGCCGGCGCCGCTCGACGAGCTCGTCGCGCGCATGCTCTCCAGGCAGCCCGGCGACCGCCCGCGCGACGGCACCGAGGTCGCGGCCGAGCTCGACCGGATCGCCGCGATGCGGGGCGGGTGGACCGCGCCGCCCGACGCGCCGACGCTCGCGGGCGGCGCGGCGCCCGACGCGCCGGCCCACGGCCTCGGCCCGCGCGACCGCGCCGCCCTCACGCTGGGCGAGCAGCGCGTCGTGAGCCTCGTCTTCCTCGGCGAGCCCGGCCACGGCGCAGCCCGGGCGCCGCAGCCCGCCCCGCAGGCCCAGGAGGCCCCCGGCGAGCCGCCGCCCGCCTCGCCCAGGTCGCAGCCGCCCGCGTCGCGCAGGTCGCAGCCGCCCGCGTCGCGCAGGTCGCAGCTGCCGCCCGGATCGAGCAGGCTACAGCCGTCCACGTCGAGCGCGCGGGCCGCGGAGATCCGCTCGCTCATCGAGCTCCACGGCGGCAGGCTCACGCAGCTCGTCCCGGGCGTGGAGATCGTCATGATGTCCGGCCCCGGCAGCGCCGTGGATCGCGCCGAGCGCGCCGCCCAGTGCGCGCTCGCCCTCCGCACCGAGCTCCCGGCCGCACCGCTCTGCGTCATCACGGGGCGGGGCGTCTTCTCCGCGGGCCTCGCCGAGGGCGACGTGATCGACCGCGGCCTCGCCGAGCTCCGCGCGGCGCTCGATCAGCTTGAGCAGCGTGAGGTGCGCGCGGTGCGCATCGACGGCGCGACCGCCGACATGCTCGGCCCGCGCTTCATCGTCGCGCACGCCGCGCCCTCGGCGCCGGGCGGGCCGCTCTTCCTTTACGGCGAGCGCGCCGTGGACGAGATCGCCCCCGCCTTGCTCGGGAAGCGCACCCCGTGCGTCGGCCGCGCCCGCGAGCTCTCGATGCTCCACGGCGTGCTCGCCGGCTGCATCTCCGAGTCGCTCGCGAGCGCGGTGCTCGTCCTCGGGCCGCCCGGCGCCGGCAAGTCCCGGCTCCGCCTGGAGCTGTTCGCCGCCCTGCGGCAGCGGGACGAGCCGATCGAGATCCTCTGGGGCCGCGCCGACTCGGGCTCTCCCGGCTCGCCGTTCGGGATGATCGCGGACGTGCTCTGCCGGGCCGCCGGCCTCCGCGCGCGCGACCCGGCGTGGGCGCGGCAGCGCAAGCTGAAGCAGCGGCTCGGGCGTCACCTGGGCGGCCCGGCGCTCGATCGCGCGGCTGCGTTCCTCGGCGAGATCAGCGGCGCGCCGTCGCCGGAGCACGCCCGCATGGTGCGGGCGGCGCGCCAGAGCGCCACCGGCATGAGCGACGGCGTGGGGGCCGCGTGGGAGGACTGGCTCGCCGCCGAGTGCGCCGCGCGCCCCGTGCTGCTCGCGCTCGAGGACCTCCACTGGGGCGACGCCGCCACCGTGCGCCTGCTCGACGCGACGCTGCGGAACCTCCGCGAGCTCCCGCTCATCCTGCTCGCGCTCGCGCGCCCGGACGTCCACCGGCTGTTCCCGAGCCTGTGGGCCGAGCGCGAGGTGCAGACGATCAAGCTCGGCCCGCTGCCGCGCCGCGCGAGCGCGGAGCTCGTGCGCGCCGCGCTCGGCGAGCCCGTGCCCGAGGGCGTTGTCGCGCGCCTCGTCGAGCGCGCCGGCGGCAACCCGTTCTACCTGGAAGAGCTCATCCGCGCGGTCGCGAGCGGCAAGGAGGAGCTCCTGCCCGACTCGGTGCTCGGCACGGTGGAGGCGCGGCTCGACGCCGAGGGCAACGAGGGCAAGCGCGTGCTCCGGGCGGCGAGCATCTTCGGCGATCGCTTCTCGAAGCGCGGCGTCGCGGCGCTGCTCGGCGGCGAGGAGCGCCTCGCCGACGTGGAGGCCTGGCTGACGGCGCTCGCCGACCGCGAGCTCGTCGCGCCGGCCTCGGCGTCGGCGGGCCTCGCCGACGCCGCCGACTACGTCTTCCGCCACACGCTCGTCCGCGAGGCCGCGTACGCGATGCTGACCGAGCGCGACCGCGCCCTCGGCCACCGGCTCGCGGGCGCCTGGCTCGAGCGGAGCGCCTCCGCCGATCCGCGGGGCGTGGCCGAGCACTTCCGCCGCGGCGGAGAGCCGGGCCGCGCGGTGCGCTGGTACCGCCGCGCGGCCGAGCAGTCGCTCGAGGCGAACGACCTGCGCGCCGCGATCGAGCGCGCCGCGTGCGGCGAGGCCTGCGGCGCCGAGGGCGAGGATCTCGGCGCGCTCCGCCTGGTCGCGGCCGAGGTCAACGTCTGGACGGGCGACCTCGCGGCGGCCGAGGAGCTGGGCGCGTCCGCGGCCGAGCTGCTCCCCGCCGGGTGCGCCGGATGGTTCCGGGCGGTCACCCAGATCGCCGCCGCGGCCGGGAAGCTCGGCGCGGTCGACCGGGTTGCGCGGTGGGCCGCCGTCGCCGAGGGGATGTCCGCGGCGCCGCCCTCCTTCGCGTCCTCGGCGCCTCCCACGTTCGCGTCCGCGGCGCCGGCGTCCGCCGCCTCCGCGGCGCTGTCCTCCGGCGCCGCCGCGCTGCGCCGCGCCCGGATCGCGTGCTTCTGCGAGTGCGGCGCGCAGCTCGTCTTCGGCGGCCGCTACGCCGAGGCCGACGCGCTGCTCGCGCGCATCGACGAGGACCTCCGCGCGCATCCGCCGCCGGACGCCGAGCTCGTCGCGATGGCGCAGCAGCTCCGCGCGATCCGCGCCTCGGCCGGCGGCGATCCCGAGGCGTGCCTCGAGGGCCTGGAGGCGGCGCTCGCGGCCTTCGAGCAGGCAGGGGACAGGCGCAGCGCGTGCGTGATCGGCGCGAACCTCGGCTTCATCTACGCCGAGCTCGGCGAGCTCGCGGCGGCCGAGTCCGTCCTGCGCGCCGCCCTGGAGGCCGCCGACCGGATGGGGCTGCGCGAGCTCGAGACGGTCGCGCTGCACAACCTCGGCCACGCGCTCGGGCTGCTCGGCAAGCTCGACGAGGCGCAGCTCGTCGAGCGGCGCGCGGTGGAGGCGTTCCAGCAGCGGGGCGACCTCCGCATGGAGGGCGTGGCGCGGACCTACCTCGCGAAGATCGCGCTCCTCTCCGGCGACGCCGCGACCGCCGAGCGGGAGGCGCGCGCGGCCGAGGCGGCGCTGCACGTGGCCCCCCGGCTGCGCGCGGCCGCCGTGGCGGTGCGCGCGCGGGCGCTGCTCGCCGCGGGCGACGTCGCGGCGGCGCTCGGCGCGGCGCGGGCTGCGTTCGGCGAGCTCGCGGCGCTCGGATCCCTGGAAGAAGGCGAGTCGCTCGTGCGGCTCGCGTACGCCGAGGCGCTCGCGGCGTCCGGCGCCCACGGCGAGGCCTCCGCGGTGCTCTCGGAGGCCAGGGAGCTCCTGCTCGCGCGGGCGCGGCGGATCGCGGACCCGCGGCGGCGCGAGCGGTTCCTGACGGCGGTGCCCGAGAACGCGCGCATCGTGCGCGGCGCGCGCGGTGCGACGGCGACCTAGCCGCCCCGAGGGCCCGCGCCCTCCGCCTCGCCCGTCCGCGTGCCCCCGGCCCTCGCCGCGACATGGGCGGCGCTGCGCTCCCGCGCTGATGGCCTGTCGCGCCGCCTGGACCGACGTGACCCGTGAAGGGGAGGACACCGGCCTTCCGATTGTCCAGGATACGCGAGGTGCTTGTCGCGCTGAGAGCCTGTGAGTTCTGCTTGATTCGAATTAAACAAATACTCTATCAGAGGTGACAGGTGATCAGACGAGCTCATTCCTCCAGCATGCGCGCTGCACGACCCACCGCCGTCACATCCGCTCGAAATCAGAGAGTCGAGAGAAAACGATGGGCCGGGCGCCGGACGTGGATTGACGCATTGCGGTGCACGGCGGGAGCTGTCGTGGTGCTGCTCTCGCCAGGATGCGTCGCGTCGATGGACGAGCCGGCGGACGTGGAGCGCGGCGAGGTCGGCGAGGCCGCGCTGGCGATGAAGAGCTATGCGCAGACGCGGTATCCGATCGTGCTCTGTCACGGGATGGCCGGCTTCAAGGCGATGTTCGGGGTGATCGACTACTTCGGCGGGATCGCGTCGGCGCTGCGCTCCGGCGGAGCGGAGGTGTATGCCACCGAGGTGCCCCAGTTCGACAGCACCGAGGCGCGGGGGGAGGCGCTGCTCGCGCAGGTCGAGGATATCGTCGCGCGCACCGGGAGCGGGAAGGTCAACCTGGTCGGGCACAGCCATGGCGGGCTCGACGCCCGGTATGTCGCCGCGGTGCGGCCGGATCTCATTGCCTCGGTGACCACCATCGGGTCTCCGCATCAGGGGGCCGAGCTCGCCAGTTTCCTCCAGGAGAACCTGCGGGAGGGCGGGTTCGCGGAGGGGGCGCTGTCGCTCCTGGCCAACGGCCTCGGCGCGGTGCTCAGCCTGCTCAGCGGGCACACGGCGCCTCAGGACGCGATCGCCGCCGTCAGATCGCTGTCCGCCGCCGGGATGCGCGAGTTCAACGCGCGTTACCCCGCCGGGCTGCCCGACGGCCGGTGCGGGCAGGGCCCCGCCGAGGAGGGCGGCGTGCGCTTCTTCTCGTGGTCGGGGACAGCGGTCGTCACGAGCCTCATCGATCCGACGGACCTGACGCTCAAGCTCATCTCCACGCTGTATTCGGAGTCGAACGACGGGATGGTGGGCAGGTGCAGCTCCCATTTCGGGGAGGTGGTCCGCGACGACTATGCGATGAACCACCTCGACGAGGTCAATCAGATCTTCGGGTTTATCAACCTGTCTGGCCCGAACCCGAAGTCCGTGTTCCGGTCGCACGCGAGCCGGCTGAAGGCCGTCGGCCTCTGACCTCCTGGAGGGCTCTTCGTGGCGCGTCGTGGCAGGACCGCTCTCTTCGTGGCCATGGCGCTCGTCGCGACGGTCGGCGTGGGGCGCCTCCTCTCGGGGGAGCGGACACGGCCGGCGGCGCCCTCGGGCCGATCGAACGGGGCCGCGCGCGCCGCCCGGAAGGAAACGCTGCCCGCGCTGTCGGTTGCGCCGGCCCCCACGCGCGTCCGGCAGGCGCTGTCGGTCTCGAGGCCCCCTGCGGCGCCGCGCCCGCCGGCGAGCGCCGCGCCACCCTCGCTCCGCGGCACCGACGTCGACGGCGCGGTGACCACCGACGAGCGCGGCGATCTGGTCGTCGGCCCGGAGCTGCTCGGGCTGTTCGACTACTTCCTGAGCGCCACCGGCGAGGAGCCGGCGCCGGCGATCCGGGCCCGCGTCGTCGCGGCGATCCGGGAGCGGGCGACGGGGCGCGCGGCGGAGCAGGCGATCGCGCTGTTCGACCGGTACCTCGGCTACCGTGAGGCGGCCGGCGCGGCGCGCGTCGAGCAGGAGGCCGATCCGGCGGCGCGCCTCGCCGCGCTGCGCGCGATCCGGCGCGCATGGTTCGGCGAGGCGGCCGCGGCGCGGCTGTTCGGCGACGAGGAGCGGGAGATCGAGGCGGCGATCGAGGAGTCCCGCATCCTCGCGGACGAGGCCCTCTCGCCGGAGGAGCGCGACGCGCGGATCGCGGACGTCGAGGCGGCGCTCCCGGAGGCCGTCCGCGAGGCGCGCGAGGCGGCGACGCGCCCGCTCGTGCAGCAGGCCGAGGAGCAGGCGCTCCGGGACGCGGGCGCGTCGGACGAGGCGCTGCGCGCACACCGGGTCGCCACCGTGGGCCCCGAGGCCGCGGACCGGCTCGCGGAGCTCGATCGGCGGCGCGCGGCGTGGCAGCAGCGCCTCGACGCGTTCGCCGGCGCGCGCGCGGACATCGAGGCGACGGTGGCCGATCCCGACGCGCGGCGCGCCGAGGAGGAGGCGCTGCTCGAGGGCTCGTTCACGCCCGAGGAGCGGCTGCGCGTGCGGGCGATCCTCAACCTCGCGCCTCCCGCTGTGACGGGAGCGCCTACAGCGATCCGCTGATCGAGAGCCCGAGCCCGCCGGGGGTGACGATCGGGGCCGCGCCCACCTGGAGGACCTGGCCGCGCTGCAGCGGCACGCGCACCTGCGGGGGCATGGCGATGCCGCCGAGCAGCATCCCCAGGCCGACGGCTTGCCCGGCGCCGAGGAGGGAGAGGCCGACCGCGCTGGCCGCCGTCGGCCGCCCCGTGCCGAGGTGGATCCACGGACCCGCGAGAGGGATGAGCAGCGAGGCGGGGTTGGCCGAGGTGCGTTCGTAGCGCCGGAGGATGAAGCAGGCGCCCTGGGAGCACTGCGGTACCAGCCGGATCCGCACCTCCGGCTGCGCGAGGGAGAGCGCGGCGCCGCGGACGGCCGACGCGACCCAGAAGCCGCCCAGGGTCGACGCGCCCGCGATGATCCAGCGCGCCCTCCGCGGGTTCGCGACGTAGGTGGCGGTCGCGACCCGCTGCGGGGCGCGCTGCGTGATGGTCGCGGTCTGCTGCGGGGCGCGCTGCGTGATGGTCGCGGCCCGCTGCGGCGGCCCCGCACGACCCTGCGCCGGGGCCTGAGGCGAGGTGGCCTGAGGCGAGACGGCCTGCGTCGCGTCGCCGGCGGAAGCGCTGGAGATGCCGAGACAGAGGCCGATCCCGAGAAGCCCGGCGAGCCCCTGGACGACGCCTTTCCCCCTTGTTGACCTACCGCTGGTTCTCCCTGTCTTCGAAGTCCACATGCGCCCCTCCCGGTGCCATCGACGCACCTGCGCTGGAGAGAGCAAGCCACGGGCCTCCTCCGGGAGATGCCTTTCGCCCCCGTCGATCGAGCGCCCGGGATCCGGGGCAGGGAGGTGCAGTGAGCACAGAGGGCAAGGAGAGCACAGCGATCCTCTGCGATCGCCTCGGAGTCCTCGGCGCCGCTGCGATTCCCCTTCATGGAGGGGACATGCCGAGTCCCGCGTCCCGGGAAGACGCCGCAGACGAGGAGCGTCCGACACGGCCAGGCCCGGGATCCGCGGCGCTCTCGAATTTTTCGGAGATATTCACAGGGAGGCGAGGAGACGGGGAGTACAATCCCAACAATCTCCCCGTCTCCCTGTTCAGCGAGCCGGCGCGGGCGGCGCTCACCGCAGGATCAGGCACGTCGTTGTGGCGTGGGCGTAGAGGGTGCCGTCGGCGTCGCGCAGCGTCCCGTCGGCGGTGGCGTGGCGCTTGCCGAGGTGGACGACCCGGCCCTCGGCGATGAGCTCGGGCCCGCCGGCGCGCGGAGCCTTCACGAAGCTGACCTGGAGCGAGACGGTCGAGTAGCCCACCCCCGCCTCCAGGGACGCGTGCACGGCGCAGGCCATCGCGGAGTCGAGCATCGTGCTCAGGTAGCCGCCGTGGACCATCGCGATCGGATTCTGGTGCTGCTCACCGGGAGATCCGGTGATGACGACCCGGCCGGCCTCCACCGCCGTGACCCGCAGCCCGAGGAAGCTCGCGATCGGCGCCATCGGCAGCTCGCCGTTCATCATGGCCGTGAGGTAGGCGAGGCCGGACATCGATCTCACCTTCTCCACCGCCGGCGCAGGATCTTGCCACGTCACCACCAGCTGTCGTTCCTGATTCGTCGTCATGATTCCCTCTCTCCCTGTTCCTGAATCTGACGTTTGTAACGTCTGTGACGTCCGTGACATCGGCGCGAGCCCGCGATCGATGGGCCGCGGAGCCTATCCGTGCAAGGAAGCGAGCTCAAGGCCACCGATGTCCTTCCGCCGGGCGCGGCGCGCGCCGGCGCCGGAGATCGCGACGCGCGCGGCCTGCACCTCCTCGTCGCTGATCACCGCGCGGACCATCTCGGCGATCCGCCTCCAGACGGAGTCCCTGCGGTACGGGAGCCCGACCTCCCTGCACAGCACCTCGACCTCCCTCGCGACCTCGGGGTAGCGCCGGAGCGGCAGGTCCGGCCAGAGGTGATGCTCGATCTGATACCCCATGTAGCCGTGCAGGAAGTCGGCGGCGCTGCCGGGGCTCTCGTAGTTCACCGAGCCGACGATCTGCCGGACGTAGTACTCCTCGCGGCTGCGCGCGGCGCCCTCGAAGATGGGGATATCCAGGCCCGTGTGGGTCGGCGCGATCACCGCGAAGCTGTGCAGGTTCGACAGGAGCTCCGCCGCCACGCTGTTGACGAGCACGCCGAGCGCCGCCCAGCGGCCGAACGGCAGGAACGCGAGCGGCAGGACGACGAAGTGCACGAGCGCATACGGCAGGTACGAGCGGAGCAGCATCTCGCGGTCGAGCAGCACCCCGGGCGACCAGGCCGCGCGCTCGCGCCCCTCCGTCGAGGCCTCGGCCGCGCGCTCGCGCCGCTTGCGGAGGGCGCTCCGGGTGGCCGGGCCATAGTAGAGCCACTTCCACGTGCACGCGGTCACGAACAGCGCGAGCGCGCGGACGAGCTTCGGCTTGCTCTTCAGCCACGCCATGTTGACGGCGACGCGATCCGGGTCCCGCTCGTCGCCGGTGTAGCAGTGATGAGAGACGTTGTGCTGCGCCTGCCACGCGTCGGCGTCCAGCCAGTCGAACCAGTCCCACAGGCTGCGCCGGCCCCGCGCGAACGTGCGGCTGTTCCAGGCCGGGTCGCCGCCGGCGACGCCATCATACGCCTTGTGGAGGACCGGGTGCGCGACAACGACCCACCTGGCGAACCGGCCAAGGGCGATGAGGATCATCGAGATCGGGTTGGGCCCGAGCACCGATGTCGCGTACCCCAGGGCGGAGAAGGCGCGGCCCAGCAGCGACAGGCGCTTGATATGGCGGAGATCCTCCGCGCCCGTCCGGGCGGAGGCACCGGCGCGGATCGCCTTGATGCCCGCCATCAGCCGCCGGGCCTCGTCGGCCGAGAGCGAGGTCGTGCGAGGGGCCGTGTCGGTCGCCGCGGGCGCGGCGCGGGGAAACGCATCCTCGGTCTTCATCGTGAGCTCCGTCCTCTGCGTCTCGAGCGAAGCGAGGCGTGTCATGGCCATGGTGATGATTCGAGCGCTCATGACGCGCCCCCGGGGGCCTGGTGGCGCCGCAGCCAGGCGGCGATCTGCTCGTACGGGGTCCGAGGCACGGCCGGGTCGAGGCCGAGATCGAGCCTGCGGGGAAGCGCGATATGGCCGCCGCCGTCCATCCAGACGACGCGGGCGGGCGACGAGAGCCCCCCGCGCGCCGCCAGTCCGGCGAGCGTCGCCGGCGGCACCATCGGATCCTGGCGCGAGTACAGGAGCAGCGCCGGGGTGACCAGCGAGCCAAGGATCCTCCCGGCGCCCTGGGCCTCGTAATAGGCCGTGGGATCGCGGAAACCGAAGCGGCGGACCACCGTCAGGCGGTCCCACTCGCGCAGCGTCGCCGCACGGTCGACGGCCGACGGGGGGACAGGCATCTGTCGCCGCCGCGCGATCTCCCGGTACATCCGCTTCAGCCCCCCGAGGACGTGGCGCCGGTACACGACGCTCTCGGGGCGATCCATGTGGCTCACGGCGCGATCGAGGTAGAGGGGCGAGCAGATCGAGGCCACGGCCGCGAGCCGCGGGTGCCCCGCCGCGGCGAGGTGGAGCGCCACGTGTCCGCCCATCGAGAAGCCGACGACGAAGATCCGCTCCTGGCGCGCAACCATGGGATCGCCGCTCAGCACGGCCGCGAGGTCCTCCCAGAGCCCCGCGTGGTGGAGATCCTCCGGGTCGCACGACGAGCCGCGCTGGCCGAGGCGGAGCACCGACAGCCCCTGCGCGCGCAGGGCAGCCGTCGCCGCGCGCAGGTAGGCCGAGCGCACATCCCCGCCCATGCCGTGCAGCAGGACGACAAGGTCGCGGCTGCCCGGGGAAGGGAAGTACAGGCCTGTCAGCGTCGCCGCGCCGTACGGCCCGCCAGGGACGCGGAACCGCCAGGGGACCGCGGACGTGAGCTCCGGGGTGAGGCTGCTCGTGACGAAGCCCGCGATGGTCGCGGCGTGGCCGCGCACGAGGCGCACGAGAGACGCGCGCTCACCCCGCCGCGCGGCCAGGGGCTCGAGACGCTGCATCCAGGATGCGCGATGAAGGGCGTTCTGCTCGATCATGGGTCCTCAACCTCTTCCTCTCCGCCGCGAGGCGCGCTGTCCGGCGCGAGCTCCTGATCCCCGGGGGTTCGCCGAGGAGCCGGGCCGAGCGACAGCCGGCCACGGCCGGCACGGGGCGGCGTGGTGCGGCGGCGAGAGGCGTCATTGCAGCAAGGATGCCAGTCTCCAGCGGGCCTCGTGGGCCGCCCTCCGCCCCGTCGTGGGCGCGCCGCGCGCCCTCGGGGCTTCAGCGAGCCCAGGCTGTATCGGCGCGGACATCCGCTTGCTCGATCGAGCAACGCGCGGCGGTGCCGGAGGCGCATGCGGCCAGCCGGGGTAAAGGGGCCAGCCGCCAGCTGGAGGTCCCGGCCTCCATGGGAGGAGCGCCCCCCGCGGCGCGGCGTGAGGGCTCCGGACGCCGAACCGCCGCGCCGGACGGGCGGAGTCGCGCCGGAGCGGGCTGGCATCGCGGTTGCCATGCACGAACCGACATCGACGAAGGCATCCCGGCCGCGCTGCTCGCCGGCCGCGCCAGCGTCCCTTGCAGACCGCAGGTCTGCGCGAAGGAGCAAACCCATGAATCCCGTGGCAATGTCTACAGGGGCTGTCCAGATCGTGGCGGGCGTCGTGATCGGTTATCTCACCGTCTCCATGGCGGAGTCGTTTCTCCACCGGAACGCGCTGCACGCGAGCGTCGCGGTCCGCCGCGCGGCGAAGCGGCTCGGTCGCGTGGGCCGCCCTGTCTTGCGCGCGTACACGAGCCACACCGTCGTGCATCACGGCAAGACCTACCGTGCGAGTCACGTGCGGCAGTTCCGGAACCGCGAGGAGCAGGAGCGGCTGGATCGCTGGATCGTCGAGACCCAGGGCGACCGGCGGATGATCCGCGAGCAATACGGCGTCTCGCTGGCCGGCCTGGGGATCCTCGCGTTCGCCGCCCCCGTGCTGCCGTTCTTCGCGCTGTACGCGCTCTTCCTCCCGGCGGCGGTGGTCGTCGGCGCCTTGCTGCCGCTCGTGATCTACCCGCTGTCGTCGCTCGTCCTCCACCCGTACCTGCACATGCCGCGGGCCGAGGCCATGGCCCGCGCGTCGCGGCCGATGCGGTGGCTGCTCGGCACGCGCTACGTGCGCTTCATCTCCCGGCACCACTACCTGCACCACCGGTACATGCACTGCAATTACAACCTGCTCTGGCTCGGCGACCTGCTCCTCGGGCGGCACCGCCGGCCGAACGACGACGATCTCGCCGAGATGCGCGGCCAGGGGATGATCTGCTGAGCGCCTTCCGGGTCTTCGAGGCGGGGATTCACGAAGCTCGAAGCGCGCCGTGGTGGGAAATTCGGCGTCAGCCGCGACTTTCCTCGCGCTCGCGTCACGCCGCCTCGCACCCCGCTGGGTCGCGCGCTCGCGCCACGGCAGCCGAGCTTTGACCAGACGGCACCTCGCCTCCCGGCGCGCGAGCGCCTCGATACCTTCCGCGTGAGCGCACCGTTGAACGATCTCAGAGCGGGCGGGCACTCACCGGAGCAGCACCGACGCCAGGTCGCCGGCCCGTCCGTAGACCTGGGTCGCCGGTGCTCTCACGCGCCAGGTCTCCCGCTGTTCCCGGGAGCTCGCGGCGCGCGCTCTTCTTCCACCCGATTCGACGGCGTTTCTCGGAATCTCGGTCTTCGACCGCCCTTCCGAAAAGCTGCAGATCAGCGCTCGATACCCTCGAAGCCCGTTCAAGGTCGCACTTTCCCCGAGGAGCTCGCATGAATCGTAGTCGTTATTTGTTCTCGGCGCTGTCCTTCCTATCCGCTCTCGTGGTCGTCGCGTGCAGCGACGCCGAGAAGAACGGCGACGCGGAAGCGCTGCCGTGCGACGTCGACAAGATCCTCTCCACGAAGTGCCAGACCTGTCACGGGGCGTCCCCGAAGTTCGGCGCGCCGTTCCCGCTGGTCGACCGGAGCGATCTTGTCGCGCCCGCGGTGAGCGATCCCAGCAAGAAGGTCTACGAGCTCGTCGCCGCACGCGCCCGCGACACCGCGCGCCCCATGCCTCCGCCCCCGACCGAGCCCCTGACCGCCGCGGAGCTCGCGATCTTCGATCAATGGATCGCCGCCGGCATGCCGGCCGGTAAAGACACGTGCGTCGACCCGGGCGGCGGCGGAACCATCGACCCTCCGACCCTGAGCTGCACACCGGATGTCTTGCTAGCGCCGTCCGCGCCTTACGTCATGCCGAAGGATGTCCAGGACCAGTATATATGTTATGGGGTCGATGTAGAGATCGGCCAGAAACGACACCTCGTCGGGGTCGCGCCCCGCATCGACAACAGCACCATTGTACACCATATCCTGCTCTTCAAGGCGGATGAGGCGTCTCCCTCGACGCCCACGCCGTGCAATGGGGGCGACATCATGGGGCCTCTTCTGGCCGTCTGGGCGCCCGGCGGCAAGGCCATGGAGCTGCCGCTGGAGGCGGGCTTCCCGCTGGAAGGCACGGCACACTTCACAATCCAGGTGCACTACAGCAACCTCAAGGGCCTCGACGGGCAGCAAGACAGCACCGGCTTCGACGTCTGCACGACGACGGAGCTCCGCCCCAACGACGCCGGCATCTTCATGTTCGGCACAGAAGACATCAACATCCCGCCTCACGGCTCGCTCGACGTGAGCTGCGATTACCAGTTCCCGCAGGACATGGGGGCGCTTTCGGTGATCAGTGTCATGCCGCACATGCACATCCTCGGCAAGCACCTGTCGAGCAACACGGTGCCCACGGACGGCAGCGAGCCGAGCAACCTGGGGCTCGCCGATCCGTGGAACTTCGACAACCAGATCTGGTACGATAACGATACAATCCTTCGAGGCGGCGACACCGTGAGGACGCGTTGCGCGTGGGACAACCCGGGCAACAGCGCCGTGGAATTCGGGGACCGGACGCTGGATGAGATGTGTTATAATTTCGTGATGTACTATCCGTCTCAAGAGCTGGAGTCAACGGTGGGGGACTGGACTTCTCCGGCGGACGACGTGTCCTGTGTGACGACAGAATAGACCAGCTCGTGCAAGACGCGCGGCCTGTGCCCGAGCGGAAGCGCGCGCCGCGGTAGAAAATTACACCACGATGCGTTGCCGGCAGGGAGGACCGTCGTGACCGGCTCGGCGACGCGATGCGGCGGGCAATAACGCGCCGCCGCGTGCCTGATGACGCGCTGCGATTTTCCTGCTCCAGTGAATGCGTAGCTCGTTCAGCGCATCGTAGTCGCCGGGCCGCCGAGGGCGTGGGGGATGGGCATGTCCCGGAGACGTTCAGGTTCGTGGGTTTCACTTGTCTTGCGGAGGTAACCTATGAGGTTTGCGCGACGCAGCAGCGGACGCATGGTGGTCGCTTGTTGTTTGCTCGTTGGCTTCAGCTCGGGGTGCGAGAGCTCGGTTGTCCTTCCCGAACCATCTCCCCACGACGACTCGGTCGATTCGCCGCGGGACGACGAGGCGACTGACGTCGGCTCGCCGGACAGGCCCGTTGCCTGGCGCGGGACGGGCGAGCGCGTCGTCGATGTGTCGAACGGCGGCGGCGCGGACGTGCCCAACGGCGGCGGCGCGGACGTGCCCAACAGCGGCGGCGCGGACGTGCCCAACAGCGGCGGCGCGGGTGATCGATGCACGGGCCCGTTCCCGGGCGACGAGCCGAGCGACGGCAGCGGCTACTACCTGAAGCCCGGTCTCCTCTATCCCGCGGAGTCCTCGGGTGTGTACATGGGTCAGCTGTCGCTGGGCGACATCGACGGGGACAGGCGCTTCGACTTCGTGAGCACGGATCGCAGAGCGCTGTACTTGCAGACGCATCCGCGGGTACGGGAGCTGAACGGCGAAGTCATCTACACCTCTTCCACGCCGGCCAACTCGGTCGAGGACACGCTGCTGCTCGACGCGGACCACGACGGCGCGCTCGATGTCGTCGTCGCGCAGCAGGAAGGGCTCGCCTTCCTCCGCAACCAGGGCGGCGGCGCCTTCGAGCCCCCGAGGATGATCGCCGCGCCAACCACGTTCACCCCGACCGCCGTGGACCATGACGGGGATGGCATCCTCGACATCGTCGGGCTCGGTTATCACAGCAAGATCCTCGTCTACCGGGGCGACGGCGGCGGCGGCTTCGAGCTGACCCACGAGCTGCCGGCCGGCGTGTTCATGTCCGGCATCGTCACCGGCGATCTGACCGGGGACGGCCGTCCCGACGCCGTGATCGCGATGAGCGGCGCGGGCGCAGGCATCGCCGTCTTTCCGCACGACGTCGAGCGCGGGTTCGACACGACCGGACAGCAGGTCTTCTTCGAGACGACGCCGCCGAGCTCAGGCGTCTCGTTCGTCTCGGTCGCGGTGGGCGACGTGAACAACGACGGACGCCAGGACGTCGCCGCCGTCACGCACGAGTACTCCGACGGGCCGATGCGGGTCTGGATCCTGCTGCAAGACGAGCTCGGCCACCTGACCGCGCCGCAGCCGCTGCTCACCATCGATGACCACCAGTATTTCGTCTCAGGAGGCCTGCAGATCACCGATCTGAACCTCGATGGGCGGAGCGATCTCGTCGCGGTCAGCCGAAACACCGCCGAGATGTGGTCGTTCCTCCAGACCCAGGAGGGCACGTTCGAAGCCGAGGCGGCTCCATTCCCCGGCACCTTCCAGGACATCGACGGTTTCGGCATCGGCATCACCGATTTTGACTGCAACGGGTGCCCTGACGTCGTGGGTGTCCAGCTCGGCGGCCTTGTCGTCTTCCGCGGTCGCGGCTGCGCGACGGCGCCTTGAAGCGGAGCTACGCGGCCTTCGCCGGCTTCGGGTTCAGCTCGAGGAAGCGGCGCTGGTAGGCGTACGAGCGAAAGCGGATCTTCAGCGGCGGCTTGTTGCTGCTCTCGATCTCGACCTTCGCGCCGTCGTCGTGCTCGGCGCAGTGCGGGATGCGCAGCGTGTAGGTCGTGCCGCCGCCGGTGCGAACAGCGATGCTCCCGAGCGCGAGCCCGGCCGCGGCGACGGCCGCGTTGGTCCCGGTCTCGCCGTCGTGCGCCTTCGCCTCGACGCCGCGGGTGGCCGGCCTCGCGCACACGCAGCAGCCCGCCGGCCAGCTGATCGTCTCGCTCGTCACCGGCGCCGGAAAGCCCGGCGTCGGGTGGACGTAGTCGTCGGCGAGCACGGTGAGGACGCGCTTGTCGACGAGGTACGCGGCCTGGCACTTGTCGCAGAACGCCGGGTCGTCGGTATGGTTGAGCTCGATCTCCTCGAGCGTCGCCCGGCAGCGCGGGCACGTCGCGGTGCCGGCCAGGTCCTTGGCGACAAGGAGCGACCCGAGCGCGAACACCGCGAACCCGAGGCCGCCGGCGAGACAGAGCACCCACAGCAGGCCGGAGCGGCCGATCATCGCCCGGAAACAGAGGAACGAGAGGCCGACGAGCACCGCCGTGATGACGGCGTACTTGATGGTGGAGCCCGTGTTGCGGGTCACGGTGGACGTCATGAGCGCGACCTTAGCGCCGGTCGACCCTCGAGCGCGCGCCGAACGCCGTCAGCGGGTCTCTCGCCCCCGGGCGGCGGCTACACCGCGCCGTCGCGGAGCCACTCGCCGAACCGCTCGCCGATCATCAGCGCCGTCAGGTTCGTGTTCACGCTCGGGATGGTCGGCATGATGCTCGCGTCCGCGACGACAAGGCCCTCGACGCCGCGGACCCGCCCGCGCCCGTCGACCGCCGCCGAGACGTCCCCCTCGGGCCCCATCGGGGCCGTCCCGCACGGGTGGTAGCCCGAGCCGCAGCTCCGGGTGATCCACCGCTCCAGCGCCTCCCGCCGCATCAGCGTGCGCTCCGTGGGCCAGACGAACCAGCCGAGCTCGCGCATCGGCGCGGTGAGGGCGATCTCGTACGCGAGCGTGAGCGCGTCGACAGCGCGCGACAGGTCGTCCCGGTCGACGAGCATGTTCGAGACGATGCGGGGCCGCGCGTGCGGGTCGGCGCTCACGTGCTCGATGCGGCCGGCGCCGCGCGGCTTGCCGATGCAGCACGCGAGCGCGAACGCCGGCACCGTGAGGCGCGGGTGCAGCGGGAAGAACGAGCCCGGCTGGAGCATGACGTCGTTCGGGTACGGGCTCCCGCGCGACGTGTAGCGGAGCATCGTCTGGACGAGCGGCTGGCGCAGGACGTCGATCAGGCCGCGGCGGCGCGGCCACAGGCCGATGACGGCCCCCGGATGATCGAGCAGCCGCGCCCCCACGGCGGGCACGTCGGACACGAGCGCGACGCCGAGGCGCGCGAGCTCGGCCCGCGGCCCGATACCGCTGCGCAGGAGGATCCCCGGCGTCGCGATCGCGCCGGCGCTCAGCACCACCTTCCGCGTCGCGACGACCTCGACGCGCCCGTCCGTCTCGATCTCGACCCCCTCGACCCGGCGGTTCCGCACGAGCACCCGCCGCACCGTCGTGCGCGGCCGGAGCCGCAGGTTCTCGCGCCGGCGCACCTCGGCGGTCAGGTAGCAGCGCGCCGCGCTCATGCGCTGTCCGTCGATCTTGTTCATCGCGTGCGGCCCGACGCCGCCGGGCGCGCGCGGATCGTTGGTGTCCGCGCACTCGGGGTGGCCGAGCGCCCTGCACCCGTCGACGAACGCCGCCTGCCACGGCACGAGCTCCTCGCGCCTGGCGCGGCGGATCGGCACCGGGCCGCCCTTGCCGTGCCAGGGCTCGCCGAAGTCGAGATCGTCCTCGAGGCGCTTGAAATAGGGCAGGCAGGCGTCGAAGCCCCACTCGGGCAGGCCGAGCGCCGCCCACTCGTCGTAGTCGTACGGCTGGCCGCGGACCGCGATGCACGTGTTCACGGCCGACGAGCCGCCGACCACCTTCCCGCGCGGGAAGAGGAACATGATCTGCCCGGGCGTCGGCCGGTGGCGATAACCCCAGTCGTGCGCGAGCCACGAGTTGCGGGTGCCGTCCCGCAGATCGGCGGGCAGGCCTTCCGGGTCCGGGTAATCCGGGCCCGCCTCGAGCAGCAGGACCTCGCGATCCGCGCGCTCGGTGACACGCGCGGCGATCACGGCGCCCGCCGAGCCGGCCCCGACGACGACGAGCTCCGCGGCGCCGGCCGGGCGGGGCGAAGAGGACAGTGACGATCGAAACACCTTGGAAACTCGACCTACACGGGATCGCGCCGCCGGGCAACGAACCCTCGAAACTGTCCTCGCTGTATGACCGTTGTGCGGTGCCAGAGCGCCGCGCGGCGCGCGCCGGGCCGCGTACGGCGCGCACGCCCATCCGAGGGTCCGATGGATCCGCCCGGGAGGCCACATTGGAAACACCGAGGTTCATACAGGGTGTCTACTCGTTCGAGGGGCAGGGCCTGGAGCAGCCGGTGCCCCTTCGTCCGGCGGTCGGGTACACCGTCCCGCGGGACAAGCGCGCTCAGCTCATCTACCTGCGCGCGGGCAACTCCACGTCCGAGCTCATCTACCTGCTCCTCAAGCGCGACGGCCACCCGATGCGCTACTTCCCGATCGGCGCCAAGGCGGCGATCCACGTGCCCCTCGTGATCGTGGAGGACATCCACCCGGAGAGCGTGATCGAGCTGTGCGTGGGCGCGCCCGAAGGCGCGCGGGGGCTCGCGACGATCGACATCGGCCTGGCGGAGATCTGAGCCATGCAGAAGAAGCGAAAGCTCGTGTTGATCGGCAACGGGATGGCCGGCGTCCGCACCGTCGAGGAGATCCTCGCGCGGGACGGCGCCGACCAGTTCGAGATCACCATCTTCGGCGACGAGCCGTATGGCAATTACAACCGCATCCTGCTCTCGGAGGTGCTCAACGGCTCCCAGGACCCGAGCGAGATCTTCCTGAACCCCCTGGCCTGGTACCGGGAGAACGGCATCCAGCTCCACGCGGGCGTGCGCGCGCGGGCCATCCACCGTCACTCGCGCCAGGTGACCGGCGATCACGGGGTCGTGGCGCCCTATGACAACCTGATCATCGCGACGGGCAGCTCGCCGTACATCCCGCCGATCCAGGGAGTTCGGCTGGAGGGCGGCAGGGAGAAGCCCGGAGTGTTCGTGTTCCGCAGCCTGGACGATTGCCACAAGATCGCCCAGTACGCGCGGGGCAAGCGGAGCGCCGCGGTCATCGGCGGCGGGCTCCTCGGGCTCGAGGCCGCGCGCGGGCTGCAGAACTTCGGTCTCGACGTCCACGTCGTCCACATCAGCGGTCACCTGATGGGGCAGCAGCTCGACGCCACGGCGGGCGGCATCCTGAGGACGACGCTCGAAGAGCTCGGCGTGACGGTGCACCTCAACAAGAGCACGAAAGAGGTGCTCGGAGAGGACCGCGTGACGGGGCTCCGCTTCGCCGACGACGAGGTGCTCACCTGCGATCTCGTGGTGATCTCCGCGGGCATCCGGCCGAACGTGGAGATCGCCCTGCGCGCCGGCCTGACCGTCGAGCGCGGGATCGTCGTGGACAACCACATGCGCTCGCCCGACGACCCGAGGGTCTACGCCGTCGGCGAGTGCGCGCAGCACAGGGGGCAGGTCTACGGGCTCGTGGCGCCGCTCTGGGAGCAGGGCAAGGTGCTGGCCGACCACATCACGAAGCGCAACGAGAAGGCCTCCTATGCCGGCTCGAAGGTCTCCACGAAGCTCAAGGTCATGGGCATCCAGCTCGCCTCGATGGGCATCACCGAGCCCGCCGACGACCGCGACGAGATCGTGCAGTTCCTCGAGCCGAAGAAGGGCACGTACAAGAAGCTCATCATCCGCGACGGCAGGCTGCTCGGCGGCATCCTCCTCGGCGACGTCAGCAAGGCAGCGTACCTGATGCAGGCGTTCGACAAGAGCACGCCGCTCCCGGAAGAGCGGCTGTCGCTGCTGTTCGACATCGGGGCGCCCTCGCAGCAGGCGACGATCGAGGAGATGCCGCAGGGGATGCAGGTTTGCAACTGCAACGGCGTCACCAAGGAGGGCCTCGTCGCATGTGTGCGCGCCGGCAAGCGGACCCTCCGGACCATCATGGACGCGACGCGCGCGGGCATGGGCTGCGGCGCCTGCAAGCAGCTCGTCTCGGAGGTCGTGGCGTGGGCGTGCGGCGGCGCGGCGGAGCAGGACCCCTCGGCCAGCTACTACGTGCCCGGCGTCCCGCTGAGCAAGCCCGAGCTCGTCCAGGCGATCCGCGAGCGCGGGCTCCGGTCGGTGTCCGCCGTCTTCCGCGAGCTCGCCGGCGGGAACGAGGACCCGGGGAGCAAGCCGGGGCTCGCGTCGCTGCTCCGCACGGTGTGGCACCATGACTACGAGGACGAGCGCGACGCCCGCTTCATCAACGACCGGGTGCACGCCAACATCCAGAAGGACGGCACCTTCAGCGTGATCCCACAGATCGCCGGCGGCATCACGTCGGCCGCGCAGCTCCGGAAGATCGCGGACGTCGTCGACAAGTACCGTGTGCCGCTCGTGAAGCTGACCGGCGGCCAGCGCATCGACCTGCTCGGCGTGAAGAAGGAGGACCTGCCGGCCGTGTGGCGCGACCTCGACATGCCTTCTGGGTTCGCTTACGGCAAATCGTACCGCACGTGCAAGAGCTGTGTCGGGAGCGACTTCTGCCGGTATGGCCTCGGCGACAGCATCGCGCTCGCGCTGAAGATCGAGGAGCGCTTCCAGGGCATGGACACGCCGGCCAAGCTGAAGCTCGCGACCGCCGGCTGCCCGCGCAACTGCTCGGAGGCGATGGTGAAGGACGTCGGCGCCGTCGCGGTGGAGGGAGGCAAGTGGGAGATCTACGTGGGCGGCGCGGCCGGCGCCCACGTGCGCAAGGGCGATGTGCTCTGCGTTGTCGAGACGCACGAGGACGCGCTCGAGCTCATGGGGCGATTCATCCAGTATTACCGCGAGAACGCCAGGTACCTGGAGCGGACCTACGGATTCGTGGAGCGCGTCGGAATCCAGAAGATCCGCGCGGTGGTCGTGGATGACAGCGAGGGTATCGCTGCGCGCCTCGACGAGGAGATGCGGAAGACGGTCGAGGCGTACCGCGATCCGTGGCGAGAGGCGAACTCCCCGAAGACAGCGAACCAGTTCCGATCGGTCCTGCCGATCGTGCAATGAGGGGGCGCGACATGGAGATCACGCTTGGACCCCTGTCGGCGATCCCGCCGGGCGAGGGGCGCGCGTTCGAGGTCGGAACGGAGCGCATCGCGGTGTTCGTCACGCGCGAAGGCCGCATGTTCGCCACGCAGGCGAGCTGCCCTCACCGCGGCGGCCCGCTGGTCGACGGGTTGCTCGGCGGCTGCACGCTCATCTGCCCGCTGCACGCCCGGAAGTTCAACCTAGAGACCGGAGAGGCCCTGAGCGGCGGGGAGGGGCTCAAGACCTATCCCGTCCGTCTGAGCGCGACGAACCAGATCCTTGTGCGGATCGAGGGCGGCGGGGGCTGAGCGCCGCCCATGCCGCCGGGGGCCGGCGGCCCCGCCGGGCGCCCAGCGGGGCCCCCGGAGGGCGCTTCCTCCGGGACGCGCCCCCGGCGCTCTGCGGAGCCCCTGGATCGCGCGTCTTTGGGTACGCTGCCGGAGCGCGTCACGCGTCACGCGTCACCCGACGTTGCCTGGAGGGTTCCCGTTCGTCATGGCCGACCCCACGACAGCCGCACCGCTCGCCCCCGGCGCCGTCCTCGGGGGCGACTTCCGCATCGGCGAACGACGCCATGGAAGGTGAAGAGGGCGAGGCGCCCTGAGCACCCGCAACCCCCCTGAGCGCGAGCGACAAGGCGAGCGGCGTCCTGGGCGCGACCGATCAGAGCTGCCCATACTCACGGATCCGGTCGCGCTTTTCTCCCTTGTCTCCCTTGTCGGGCTCCAGATCGACGACGATCCCGAGGCGTGATTCGACGTAGGCCGCCCAGAGGGTCCCATGCGCTGGAACGCTGGTCCAGGTATTCATCTCCGTCATCGACAGGAGCCCATCCATGCTCCGATCGAAGATTCTTATGTCCCTGAATCGTAATCCGCACGTGAAGCCGAGCTGTACGTTCAGGTTGCGGGAATACACGTCACCACCGAGGAAGAGATCGACGTGCGTGGTCCGGACAAGGGTCCCCTGCGGCCTCAAGGTCGTGGTGAACATGGGAAGAACGGCTCCGATCAATTGGTAGAATTGAAGGCTCGTGGCCGCGCTCGCCCGGAACGGTCCGGCTTCGAACGTGGCATGGATCCCCAGATTCTTGTCTTCTATCGTCGACACGCTCTCCTTGCCCATTCCAATGCCGATGAAGTACCCGATGTTGAGCTCTTGACTGGGACTCGCGGTCTGTCCGAAGCTCACCATGACCGTATGGACAGCCCCCGGAGCCGTTCCGCCGCCATACGTGGCGCCGAGTCTCGCGAGATGGGGGAGCTTCGTCTGAACGACACCGTTGAGGCGGAGGCCGTCCCAATGGAATCTCTCTGGGGGCCGTGGCTCTTGCGCTGATGCCAGAGCGGCGAGGGTGAATACTCCAAGCCCTGATAGAGCGCGCATGAGTGGCTGTCCTGGTCGGCTCGAACAGCGGGTCGATGGCTCCCGCGGGATAAACGGCGGCGTGAAATAGGTTCGAGTCATTCGGCCTGCATGCGGGCTATGCACGCTGGGTTCTTCATCAGATCATCGACGTCGATGTCGCCGTAGTCGCTCCTGAACATATAGGCACTTTCCATCGCGTCGATGCCGCGAATATCGCTCGCAGCATCTGGCCGCGACGCGCTCTCGAAGTGTCTTATGACGGCTGAGCAAGCCGAGTATTGGTCTTGAGCCAGCTCTCGAATGCTCAATACGGTTTCGCAGTCAATCATGTCGCTGCCCAGTATTTCATTATATGCGCGGAATTGCCACCTGAAGTTCCTGCAATTCTCGGCCATCATGTACAGCTCCTTCGCTTGCGATTTGACGATACATTGCTCCGACAGCTCTGGCTCAGGTGAAGGTGCGGGTTTATCTTCGTCGGCGTGGGGATTTTCATCTCTCTTCTGAGGATGGTCGTCGCGACGCTGGAGGGTCTTTTCGCAGCTGGCTAACCGTTTCCGGGCGACGCTCAGAGTCGACTGAAGAACGGTATTGTTCTTGCTGGCGGCGTCCTGGCGCCATTGAGGCTGCTTGTCGCTCTCCGCCGAGATTTTTCCCAGACTGTATGCCGCCGCCAGTGCGGCGACCGCGATGGCCCCCAATCCGATCCATGTTGTAGGCTTTGGTGATGTTCCCATGCGTCGAACGTTACGGGATGAAGTCCCGGTGGAGTGCGCAAGAATGGCGACCCTGGCCTGCTCGAGCGGCGGTTCTATGGCTCCCGCGAGATGTACGGCGGCGTGAAATATGCTCGTTCATTCGGCATGCATGCGGGCTATACACTCTGGGTTCTTTACCAGCTCATCAATGTTGTCGAGATTGCCGTATTTGCTCCTGGTTGTGTAGGCATCTTCCGCCGCGTCAATGGCGAGAGGGTCGCTCATGACGTCTTGAAAACGAGCATCCTCGTTGACTTTTGTGATGCGGACACAAAGTAGATATTGTATTCGGGCCAGGCCTCGAATGCTCAAGACGGTTTCGCAATCGATCGCGTTGTTGCCCAGTATTGCCTTGTATGCATCGAAATGTCTCCTGAAGCTCCCGCAGTTCGCGGCCGTCATATGCAGCTCCTTCGCTTGCAATGCGACGATGCATTGCTTCGGAAGCTCTGGCTCAGGTGAGAGTTTGAGATTCCCTTCGGTGGCGCGGGGCTTTTCCTCCCTCTCCTGAAGATGGTGCTCTCGATGCTGGATGGCCTTTTCGCAGTCGGCCAACCTTCTCTGGGTAGCGCTGAGAGTCGACCAAAGATTGGGATTGTCCTTGCTGGCGGCGTCTTGGTGCGATTGAGTCCGATTATCGCTGCCTGCCGAGATTCTTCCCAGATTGTATGCCGCCGCCAAGCTGGCGACAGCGATGGCTACCAATCCAATCCATGTCGTCGGCTTCGGCAATGTTCCCATGTGTCGAATGTTGCGGGGAGGCGACAATGATCGTTGCTCGAAGGTCAGTCGGTGTGGTGCGGGTGGGTCTCCAGGGTGGCATGAGCTAGAAGTGGCAGGGATCCTTCTTGATCGGCGTTATTCCAACATCTTCAGGTTTGATTTTTAGATTGATGCCGCTGACGGGCTGTAGCGATTCGCGCAATTTATAACACGTATTCGTGCTTACTATTTCCAGAAATTGGACTTGTAGCGGTGTCGTCCTCGAGCAGCCGCTCAGTTGAGCCCATGTGTCTTCTTGTCCACACAGCGCCACGCACTCAGGGGATGGATCCATGCACGTTGGCGCCGGTGTTTCGTCGAAGATCGTGCATCCGGTTTGGGATAGTACCGTCGCGGAAATGATCTGAGCAAGGCTGGGACGGATCGTCCTTGAACGACGAAGTGCTGCGGTCATAGGTTCTTGCTCTCAGGGGCATCTGGTGGTGGATCGCATTTGCCTCAAACAGGCGATGTGAGGATACAGGAAGGGCTGGCGTTCTTCAATGAATCGAATCCGTGCACATCGCCGCGGCCAGACGTCGCGAGCGAGCGCGTCGAGCTCACCGAGACACGCGCGCGATGTCGCGATGTCCAGGACGTCGGGAAGCTGCCCGCACCGGGGAGGCCCGCTTGTCGACGGGCTGCTCGGCGGCTGCACGCTCCTCTGCCCGCTGCGCGCCCAGAAGTTCAACCTGGAGACCGGAGAGGCCCTGAGCGGCGGGGAGGGGCTCAAGACGTATCCCGTCCGTCTCGACGAACCAGATCCTTGTGATGATCGAGGGCGGCGGGGGCTGAGCGCCGCCCGCGCAGCGCCCGGGGGGAGACCCGACCCCGGCGCCGCCAGCGGCGCCGGGCGCTCTGCGGAGCCCCTGGATCGCGCGTCTTTGGGTACGCTGCCAGAGCGCGTCGCGCGTCCCGCGTCACGCGACGTTGCCTGGAGGGTTCCCGTTCGCCATGGCCGACCCCACGACAGCCGCACCGCTCGCCCCCGGCGCCGTCCTCGGGGGCGATTTCCGCGTCGTCCGCCCCCTGAGCCAGGGGGGCATGGGCGCCGTGTTCGTCGCCGAGCAGCTCTCGACGGGCAAGCCGCGCGCGGTGAAGCTGATGCACGCGCAGCTCGCGCAGGACCCACGCTTCCGCGAGCGCTTCGAGCAGGAGGCGAGGGTCGGGGCGCGGATCGAGAGCGATCACGTCGTCGAGGTCGTCGCCGCGGGGGTCGATCCCGCGACGCAGACGCCCTGGCTGGCCATGGAGCTGCTCGACGGGGCCGACCTTTCGGCCGTGATGGCGCAGCGCGGCGCGCTGCCGCCCGACGAGGTGCGCGAGCTGATGGGGCAGCTGTGCCACGCGCTCGGCGCGGCGCACCGCGCGGGCGTCGTCCACCGCGATCTCAAGCCCGAGAACATCTTCATCGCGCGGCCGCGGCAGCAGAACGTCCGCTTCAAGGTGAAGGTGCTCGACTTCGGGGTCGCGAAGATCGTGGCCGAGGCGCGGGCGACGACGTCGATCACCGCCTCGGTCGGGACGCCGCTCTGGATGGCGCCCGAGCAGACCGAGCTCGCCGCGCAGGTCGTCCCGGCGTCGGACGTCTGGGCGCTCGGGCTGCTCGCGTTCTACCTGCTCACCGCGCGCCTCTACTGGGTCGAGCCGAGCCGCGGGCCGAGCGCCTCGGTCATGTCGCTCATGCGCGAGGTGCTCTTCGGCCCGCTGGATCCGCCGTCCGCCCGCGCCGCGCAGCTCGGCTGCGCGCACCTGATCCCCCCCGGCTTCGACGCCTGGTTCGCCCGGTGCCTCGCCCGCGACGTCCGCGCTCGCTTCGCCGACGCGGCGCAGGCCATGGCGGCGCTCGATCCCGTGCTCGCCGCGGCCGCCCACAGGTCCCCGCCGCTGCCGGCCATGCCCTCCCTGCCCACGCCGCCGGTGGTTTCCGGCCCTTCCGGGCCGATCACCGCGCCGACCCAGCCGGGGGTCTACCGCACCGACGTCGGCGGCATGACCGGCGGCACGCTCGTCCCGGTGCCGGCGTTGCCCCCGCGCAGGGCGCCCTGGGGCCTTCTGCTCGCGATCGCGGGCGGCGGGCTGGTCGCCCTGGCCGCGCTCATGGCCTTCGGCTTCATGGCCTTCCAGCGGCTCCGCGCGGCGGACCGCGCCGCCGACAGCGCGCCGCCGGCGCCGCTGTACGGCGGGGGCGGTGCGGCCACAGCCACGGGCGGGGCGCCGACGGCGGCGAGCAGCGACGTCGATCTGGCTGGCACCTACGACATCGTATCGTCGCGCAATCCGGGCGGGCAGGGCAGCTACTCGGGCAACGTCCTCCTCTCCCGGAGCGGCGACACGTACCGCATCGCCTGGATCATCACGAAGGGCGCGGGCTACGAGGGGATCGCGTTCGTGCAGGGGCAGACGCTCGCCGTGGGATGGGCGAGCGGCGGGCCCTACGGCGCGGCCGCCTACCGCATCGACGGCGGCCGCCTCCACGGGCAGTGGATCGCCACGGACCGGCCCGGCCAGGTGATCTCCGAGGAGCTGGAGGGCCCTGAAGGGCTGGTCGGCAGCTACCGGATCGTCGGCGGCGCTCGCAAGGGCACGGTCGTCATCGTGCCCACGGGCGAGACGTACGCCGTCACGTGGGCGCTGAGCACCGGCGCGCTGAAGGGGGTGGGCATCCGCTCGGGCGATCAGCTCGTCGTGGGCTGGTCGCCGAGCCAGCAGGTCGGCGTGGTCAGCTATGCGATCGCGGGCCGGCAGCTCGCGGGGCGATGGGGGACCCTGGGCGGCACGCTGGCGGGGAGCGAGGCGCTCGTGCGCCGCTGACGAGCGGAACGAGCGGAACGAGCGGAACCGTGCGAGGCGAGCACGGACGCGGTGTTGCGACCGGGAGAGTCCAATGTATCTTTCCAGGATCATGACCCCTTTGCCCGCGCCGAACACCCCTCTTTGCAACCTCGAATTGCCCGCGCTCAGCGTGTCGGCGCGCGAGCAGCTCACGCGCGTCTGCGCGTTCCTTGACGTCGTGCGTCTTCCGGAGATCCAGACGCGCGCGCTCCTCGCGGAGGGCATCCAGACCGATGCTCGCGCGGTTCCATGAGGTCCTCACGACGGTCCAAGACTTCATCGCCGCGGCGCCGCTCGACGCCGACGAGCTCGCCGACATGCAGGCGGTGCGCGAGAAGGGCGCCGCCTCCGTCAACGCGTGGCTGACCGCGCGACGGAGCAAGTTCGCGGGGAACTTCACCGAGGAGACGCTGAACCTCCTCGCGCTCGGCGAGGCCGTGCCGCCGCCGCTGCCCGACGTGCTCCTTTCCCTGCTCGCCCGCTTTCAGCGGGCGGTGTGCGCCTAGTGGAGGACACCTCCGGCGGGCGCGAGCGGCGGCGGCTGGGCTCGATCACCAAGCAAGGCAACGCGTATTTGCGCACGCTGCTGCCGCAGGCCGCGCACACGATCCTTTGGCACAAGAACCAGAGCGGTGGCGCCCCGCTGCGTCGATGGGCCGATTCCATTGCCGAACGCCCGAGCATCCACACCGTCTACCGGGACCTATGCCGCTTCGACGGGGAGGCGCTCGAAGAACTGGTCAATATCGCCGACCCGGGGTACGGGCACGACCACGTGCGTCGCCTTGCCATCGCCATGCTCTCCGCCTGCCGGCACTGAACGTCACCGGGGAGCCCTCGATCCATGGGAACGTCAACCGTGTGGACAGCATCCCCGAGAAGCTGAGCGCCGCACTGCACCACGGTCGGAAGACCATGGTGATGCCGGCGTCCAACGCCATCGAGCTGGCGCGGTTGCTCGACCTCACCACGCAGCTCGATGTGCGGCCGGTGCAGGCGATCGCAGAGAGGGTGGCGATCGCCCTGGATAGATCAAGCGCTGATCGCACGGAACAGCGCGTGAGTGGAGCGTCTACGCCGTACCATGATCGGAGCTTTGCAGACATCCTCACCCTTGACGTCGCTCGATCGAACCGACACGCTAGGCCACACCAAAGCTCGTGTGGACGAGCAGGGGGAGTATGAGCACGATGAAAACAACCATCACGGATCGAGACGCCTTCGTCGCCCATATCGTCTCGCGCGTCTGGAAGGACGAGGGCTACAAGCAGAGGCTGCTCAAGGATCCCAAGGCCGTACTGGCCGAGGAGCTCGGGACGCAGATATCCGAGAAGGTCGAGGTCCGTGTGCTCGAGGAAACACCGAATGTCCGCTACCTCGTAATCCCCTACTCGAAGGATCGCTTCCGAACTGTAACCGAGGTAGAGCTCCTGTCCGCGAGCGGGAGCATCGGGGTGGCCACCGTCACATCGACGGCGATCTCGTCGCCGTGCGATTGCGGCTGACACGCGTTGCGCGGTGACGACCCCTGCGGCGGCGCTCGGTGGTCGAAGAACGGAGACGTGCATGCCCTCTGCTATCGATCTACGCGCGATCGTCGCTCGGGCGCTCCCCCTTGGGGAGCGCATCGCGCACTGCGTCCACGCCGAGCCGAGGGCCCGTCGAAACAGGGAGGTCGAGGCACGCCTGGAGCGGTGGCGCAGCGCCCTGCGCGTGGAGCGTCTGGAGGACCTAGAGGAGCGCCTCTCTCTGGATGGACTGAGCATCGATGCCGTGTGTCCGGCGCTCGAAGACGCGCTCCTTCCAAGCAATATAGAGGTGCCCGGCTGGGCGACGGTGTTGCGAGAAGCCCTGGAGGAGAGCGCCGTCGGCCGCGAGGAGGGAGAGCGCGCCCCGCCTGGAGATATCCCCTTTGCGCCGGTGTATACTCCCTTTCTCCGGGTCGCCCGTCGAAGGCTCGCGGCGCGGTGCCCCTCGGGCGTGCTGCTGCTGTCCGCGGAGGCTCGCGCCGATCTCGAGCAGGGTCTCTGGCGTTGGCTCGGCCACCTCTCGGCGCAGGCGCTAGAGCTGGAGTTCTCGCTGCTCCGCGCCGCAGGGTGGTCCCCGCTGGCACGCATGTTCGACGATTTCAGCGGCGAGCCCTCTCGGCGACTCTACGAGGCGTTCCTCGCCGAGCTCGCGGAAGGAGGGCTGGCCGGCTTCTTCTCGGAGTACTGCGTGCTCGCGCGGCTCGTTGGCTCAGCGATCGAGCTCTTCGTCGACGCCTCCGCGGAGCTCCTCGACCGCCTGGAGCGCGACCGCGACACAATCAATTCGGCCTTCTGCGCCGGCACCCAAGAGCGAGACCTCGGACCGGTCGTGCGGGTGCACCCCTATCTATCGGACCGGCATCGAGGTGGCCGCGCGGTCACCGGGATCTCTTTCGCCTCGGGCATCTCGATCCTCTACAAGCCCAAGGATCTCGGCCTCGACGAGATGTTCGGTGACCTCTTGCGCTGGCTGAATCAGCGGAGCGGCCTGTTGCCGCTGGAGGCGCCGAGGAGCCTTCGTCGTGAGGGCTATGGCTGGGTCGAGATCGTTGAGAGCCGCCCATGCCGCGACCGCGACGAGTCGAGCCGCTACTTCCGCCGCGCCGGGATGCTCCTCTGCCTCGCCCATGCCCTCGCGGGAATCGACCTTCACAACGAGAACATTATCGCCTGTGGGGAGCACCCTGTCCTCATCGACTTGGAGATGCTCCTCTCGCCCAGACCGCGGTCCGGGAGAGAGAGCGCGCCCCATGCTGGAGGCTTCGATCCGGGGCTCGATAGTTCCGTGCTGCAGACCGGTCTCCTGCCATATTACGAGGTGGGGCCGGACGGCGTTCTGTACGATGGGAGTGGCCTGGGCGGGGCGCGTGGGGGGGCGATGGGATTCGGTATCATGGTTTGGTCGGAGATCAATACCGATCGCATGGAACTCACCTTCTCGCGCCACCGGAGTGAGCACCGGAGAGGTGATCCAGCGGGGGCGGGCGGGGACCTCGGGCTCGCCGCGCATGAGGACGATCTGGTCGAGGGCTTCCGTTCGATGTACGGAGTGCTCTTGCAGCAGCGCGCGTCGATGCTGGCGCCCGAGGGCCCGCTCGCCGCGATGTCTCGGGGGCGAGTCCGGGTCGTCCTCCGACCGACCCGGCTCTATGATCTGCTTCTCACCCGCTCGCTTCGACCCGATTGCCTGCGGCATGGCGCCGATCGGGGCATCGAGCTCGAGGCGCTGGCGAGCTGCCCGCCCACCGCGACCGATCCGATCGCGCTGTGGCCGCTCTTTCGAGACGAGATCGCTGCGCTTGAACGGATGGACGTACCGGTGTTCGTCGCCGCGGCCCACAGCGAAGATCTGATGAGCGAGGCAGGGACCACCGTCCCAGGGGCCCTCGAGCAGTCCGGCTATCATGTTGCTGTCGAGCGCCTCCTTGGCCTCAGGGACGTTGATCTCGTCCGTCAGATCGCGTTCATCCGTGGCGCGGTCGGCGCCAACGTGGCTGCGACGAGGAGCAGGCCGTTCCTGTCGAGCGAGGCGGAGCGCCGCGGCGGCCCGCACTCGGTCGAGGACCTGCTGGCGGCTGCACGGGCCATCGGCGACGGCGTGCGCGCGCGGGCCATCGTGACCGAGGAGGGCGCGACCTGGACAGGACCCTACCACGTCGAGGGCGGGAGGCGACGCAGGGTCCTGCTTATGGGCTATGGCCTCTTCGACGGCTCGTCCGGCGTGGCGCTCTTCCTCGCAGCGCTCTCGCGGCAGACCGGCGACCGTGGGTACGGCGATCTCGCGCGCCTCGCCCTGGATCCGCTCCGCCGGAGCCTGCGCCTCGGGCGGTTCGAGGCGATAGCCGCGGCGATGGGCGCCGGCGGCGCGGCTGGCTTCGCGTCGCTGAGCTATGCGCTGATGCGTGCCGGCGATTTCCTGGGCGAGCCGGGCGCGCTCGACGACGCGGCGCGCGTCGCCGCGCTCCTCACGGAGGAGCGGATCCGTGCCACGCGAGGAGCCGATGTGATCGACGGCGTCGCCGGAACGCTCTTGTCGCTGCTCGCGCTGCACGCGCGGACCCACGACGCGGGCATCTTGGCCAAGGCGGTCGTCTGCGGCGATGTCCTGCTGGGAACCCGCGCCCCCACGGCGACCGGCGCACGGAGCTGGATGAGCCTCGGAGATCGTTTCCTGACGGGCTTCTCGCACGGCGCAGCGGGGATCGCCGCCGCGCTGATGCGCCTGTATGGGGTGACAGGGCGCGACGACCTCCGAGCGGCGGCGTTGGAAGGGATCGCGTACGAGGCGGCGCTGTTCGATGAGGACAGCCGTAACTGGCCCGATCTGCGGCTGCCGGAGGAGGATGGCGCGTCGAGCTTCGGGACGTCGTGGTGCCAAGGCGCGCCGGGTATTGGGCTCGGCCGGCTCGCCTGCGCCGACGTCCTCGAGAGCCCGGCCCTGGAGCTCGATATCGGGGCTGCCGTCGACGCGACCCTCCGGGCAGACAGCGGAGAGATCGATCAGCTCTGCTGCGGCGCGATGGGTCGAGTGGAGCTCTTGATGACTGTCGCCCGGAGGCGCGGTCGACCAGAGCTCGAGCACGCCGCGATCGAGATCGTCAGGGAGGTCTTGAGGAGAGCGGAGCGCCGCGGATCCTTTGGCTTCGGCTTGAAGGGCGCGATCGACAGCTCCACGCTTTTTCAGGGCGCATCCGGGATCGGATACCAGATGCTGAGGCTGGCCGCGCCGAACGTGGTGCCGTCACTCCTGCTCTGGGAGTGACGCTTCACCGTGTCCGTCCAGCCGGCCGGGAACATGAGGATCCCTGCCGTGCGCCAGGCGCCCCACCCGGTGATGGACGTCGCCGTGCGGCACCTCGCCTCGTAGTGCGGGGTTGCTGTGGCTCACCCACTGGGTCCGGCTGAAATGAGACGACCCTCAGCAGGATTGGTTCCTGGGCACGGATACGTGTACGCGCGCAGCTTCTCAGCGATGTGCACCTCTCGCGCATAAACGGCGATCTCGAACGTAGGTATCCCTGCGAACCCGAAGAACTCCCCCGCGGCGATGCGGTCAGGGGGTCTGGGCATGAGCCCGCCGGAGACGACGTCCACGTGAAAGGGCTCGCCGTAGACCCTTCCGGCCAGCCGTGCCTCGCTCCGAAAGCGGTATCCTTGGTAAGGGCTCGTCGTTGCGATCACCGCGTGCTGCGAATCACGCCGGATCTCGAATGTCATGAAATCGCCGAGGTCTATCCGACCTGCGGCCTGCAGCTCGGCGAGCAGCGCGCTGGGATCTCCTGAGATGCGCAGATCCACGTCGCGCGTCGCTCGCGCCCCATGGAGGCGCAGCTCCAGCGCGAAGCCTCCTTTGAGCACCACGCGCGATCCGAAGGCCGACACCAGCCGCGCTGTGAATCGCTCGAAGACCAGTATTTGACGGACGCGCACGACGAGCATGCCCGCGCGCTGCGCCTCCGTGCGGATCCGCTGCTCCAGCGCCTGCCGGAACTGATCGGCGGTTCGATAGCCTCGCGTCTTCATTCTGCGGCGAACGTCGTGCTCGGGGGTAGCTCGTCGGCGGGGAACATGCCTCGCTCGATTCCCTCGCGGCGCGCTTGGTCCACTAGGTCGGGATCGAGTCCGGCGTCCACGCAATCCTGGAGGGTGCGGATGGGGGTCGTGACGGGCACGACGTCGTGCCAGGTGATCTCCGACTCCGCCAGCGTCGCGCGATGCAGGACGACGTGAGCAGGCAGCGACGCCGCCGGCGTCCAGTCCGGTGGAACCGTCGCGTGAATGCGCGGGGGAAGGATATCGGAGAGCTCGTGGAGTACGAGCGCGGTGTGATGGGAAAAGACAGCTGTTTTACCGCTCTGGAGCCAGACGACGACGAGATCTTCCACGTCGGAGATCGGTGGGAAGTTGACCATGCGGTACACGCCCTCCGCTGCCGTCTGCACCTTCCGGCGCTGTTCGAGGTAGTCCAGGTAGTCGGCGAAACAACCGACCGATCCTGCTTGATCCGCCGTGAAGTACCCTGACTGCTCCTTCGCCAGGGCGTCGAGGCGATCCTCGACGCTTCCCTCAGGGGTCCAGTGGAGGTAGCTCCCGCGGCACTGGATCTTCACCTGAAATGTGGCTTGTTGCGACGCCAGCGCATGCTGCATCGCGCTGTTGTGGTCTTCCACGAAGCGCGGCACATCCGCGATCACGAACCGTACAGGTCCGATAGGCACACGGACCCCGAAGACCTCGATAGCGTCCTCGTTGTCGATTTTGCCATCAACGACGAAGGTCATCGGGCCCTCGGTCGCGTCGATCGCGAGCGCTCTTGCTCGATCGGTGCGGATGGTTGCGTTGCACACCATTTCATGCTCGCCGCCGGCCACGATCCGGAGCAGCTTGCGCGCCCTTTCGAGTTGTTGCTTGGGCGGGGGGAATGTGAAGTCGAAATTGCCGTGTCTCCGGACACGATCTTGAAGCCAGCAAAGCTTCTCCAAGAGCTCGCGCGCCCGTCGCAGCGCGGCGCGTTCCTCCTCCGGCACGGATGCACGGAACGGCACGAGAAACGCGTCCGTCTTCTCGTCGAGCCGATCGAGCCGCAGACTACCGCCGGGCTCCGTCGCCACGAGGGCGAACCGCACCGCAGCAGTAGCCTCGAAGACGTCCCTTCTGTGCAGCGCGAGCTCGACGCTCACCTCGACGCGCTGCGCGTCCTCGTCACTGAAGGTGAGCGTCAAGGTGACCGCTGCGCGCTGGTGCTCGTTGCTTATGGTCCTGTATCGATGGCCGGAGCGCACAGGCCGCAGCTCGACATACGGAAGCCGCGCTGTCCCCGCGGGTGACTCGGCCTCGACTCGAACCGGCGCGAATTCACGTCCAGCGACGGAGAAGAGCTGGACCTCGGTGGAGCGCTTCCAGTAGTCCTCTCCGAAGGCCGCGCGGAGTCTGTCGTGGCGCATGACCAGGTCGGAGATGAATCGGCTCTCGATCGTCACCGCGCCGCCACCTTCCCAGAACCTGGTGAGCTCGTCGAGCTTGGCGCGTCCTTCGGGGCTATCGTCGACCTGCAGCTCGAAGGGAACGTCTTCGCCTGGCCGGACCAGTTTGGGAAGCTCGTCCCGTGCCACCGCCACTCGCAGTCTCGCGAGCCCCTCTTCGTCGGTGATATTCGCTCTGGGAATGAGGAGCGTCGCCTCCTGCTGCCCGCGCCATCCGCGGCTCCGTTTGTCCAGCAGCTCGCAGGCGTCTCTCGCGAGAGCCCAGTACCCGCACCGCTCGCGGATATCCCAGACGATGATCGCGACGGGCCTTGTCTTTCTCTCCCAGCCAACGAGGTGCTTGACGTCGAGGGGATAGTGCAGATGAGCGGGATCGCTCTCCACGTGGAACCGTTCTATACTCTTGTGTCCCTTCACCTGGAGGTCGAGCGAGAGCCCGGTGCACGCGCCTCCGGTTTCGAAGATCTCGACCCGAACGTCCTCGCCCGTGTCCGGGTAGATCGAGGACGAATCCACCTTCCACCCTGCGTCGGTGAGACGATCGGCGAGCTGGAAGACGGCCCTCTGCGAAATGCGCATCGCGTCGCTGAACTGCGGCCCCGTGCTCCCGTTGTACCCCTTGGGATCCATGGCTCCGGCGGATGCTACCATCATGTGACGGTGCGTGCTCGGGCTTGACAGCCCGAACGTTCGACCGGACGACGAGGGCATCCAGACCGAGCTCGCGCGGTTCCACGAGGTCCTCGAGACGGTCCAGGATTTCATCGTCACGACGCCGCTCGACGCCGACGAGAGCGCCGGCATCCAGGCGGCGCGCGAGGAGAGCGCCGCCTCCGTCGCAGCATGGCTGACCGCACGGCGGCGCCAGTTCACGGGGCGCTTCACCGAAGAGACGCTGAATCTCCTGGCGTTCGGCGAGCCCGTGCCTCCGCCGCTGCCCGACGTGCCCCTTTCCTTGCTCGCCCGCTTCCGGCCGGCGGCGCGTGCCTAGCAAGACCCGTCGCGCGCCGGGGTTCGCGGAGGACGGATGAGGGCCGGCGCGCCGCCCGCTCAAAGCGCTGGCGACGCGCGCCGACCATGGCAGCATGTGCCGCGCATCACCCGCATCAGGGCTCACGTGGGCACCAATCCCGTCTCGTCCGATCACGGGTCTTCGTCCCGTTACGCCATCATCGAGACCCTCTACGAGGGCTCAGACACCGTTCTTTACCGGGGTGTACGCGAGGACGATGGCCATCGCGTGGTGCTCAAGGTCCTCCGGCGCGATCACGCGAGCCCTCGCGCCCCCGAGCGGCTTCGCCACGAATACGAGATCGCCCGGGCGCTCGACACGACGGCCATCGTCAAGCCCTGTGGGCTCGCCATGCTCGGCGAACAGCCGGCGCTGGTCCTGGAGGATTTCGGCGGCGTGTCGCTCGATCGGCTGCTCGATGGCGATGGGCCGACGCCGCTCGCGCGCTTCTTCCCCCTCGCCCTCCGCCTCGTCGAGGCGCTCGGAGGGCTGCATCGGCACGACATCGTCCACAAGGACATCAAGCCGCAGAACGTGCTCCTCAACCCCGCCACCGGCGAGGTGAAGATCACCGACCTGGGGATTGCGTCCCGGATACCCCGCGAGCTCCAGCACCTCGAGCACATCGGGCTCATCGAGGGGACCCTGGCCTACATGGCCCCGGAGCAGACAGGCCGGATGAACCGCTGGATCGACCAGCGGACCGATCTCTACTCCCTTGGCGTCGTCTTCTACGAGATGCTGACGGGCACGCTGCCGTTCCAGGCCGGCGATCCCGTCGCGTGGGTCTATTGCCACATCGCCCAGGCGCCGCCGCCGCCGCACGTGCTCGTCCCCTCGATTCCCCCGCAGCTCTCCGCGGTGGTGCTCAAGCTGCTCTCCAAGGCCGCCGAGGAGCGTTATCAGAGCGCGGCGGGCCTGCGGCACGACCTGGACGAGTGCTTCGCCAGATGGCGGGCGAGCGGATCCATTCCCCCCTTCGCGCTCGGGGGGCGCGATCTCTCCGACCGGTTCCAGGTCCCGCAGCGGCTGTACGGGCGCGAGCGCGAGGTCACGGCGCTGCTCGCCGTGTTCGAGCGCGTTGTCGCGAGCGGCCGGCCAGAGCTCGTGCTCGTGTCGGGCTACTCGGGCATCGGCAAATCATCGCTCGTCGCCGAGCTGCACCGGCCGGTGGTGAGGGAGCGCGGCTTCTTCCTGTCCGGCAAGTTCGAGCAAGCCGCGCGGGACGTCCCCTACAGCGCCTTCCATCAGGCGTTCCGGGCGCTCTTTCAGGAGATCCTCTGCGCGAGCGAGGAGCAGGTCGAGGGCTGGAGACAGCGTTTCCGGGAGGCCCTCGGCGAGAGCGGCAGGTTGCTCGCCGACGTGCTCCCCGAGCTCACGCTGCTCCTCGGCCCGCAGCCGCCCGTGCCCGAGCTGCCGCCCGCCGAGGCCCAGAGCCGGCTGCACGCGACGCTCCAGCGCTTCGTCTCGGCGTGCGCCCGGAAGGACCACCCGGTTGCGCTCTTCCTCGACGATCTGCAGTGGGCCGACGCGGGGAGCCTCCAGCTGCTCGAGCAGCTCGCCACCTACGCCGGGTCCGAGCACCTCCTGCTGATCGGCGCGTACCGCGACAACGAGGTCGGCCCAGCGCACCCGCTGCGGCTCACGCTGGCCGAGGCGCGGGGGCGCGGCGCCGCTGTCGTCGAGCTCGTCCTCGGGCCGCTCTCGGCCGCCCATGTCGCGGCGCTCGTCGCCGAGACGGTCCACGCGCCGCACGCGCCGGCAGAGCAGGCCGAGCCGCTCTCGGAGCTCGTCTATGAGAAGACCGGCGGCAACCCGTTCTTCGTGCTCCAGTTCCTCCTCGCGCTGCACCAGGAGGGGCTCATCACCTTCGACGCGGAGGAGGGCAGCTGGCGCTGGGACATCGCCGCGGCCCGGGACAAGGAGTTCACCGACAACGTCGTCGAGCTGATGGCGGGCAAGCTGAAGCGGCTCTCGGGCCCGACGCGGGACGCGCTCACGCTCGCCGCGTGCCTCGGCAGCAGCCTGGAGCTCGACACGCTCGCGGTGGTCGCGGGCCGTCCGGAGGCGGAGCTCCGCGACGCGCTCGAGGAGGCCGTGCGGGAGGGGCTGCTGCTCCGCCGGGACGGCGCCTATCGATTCCTCCATGACCGGGTGCAGCAAGCCGCTTACTCGCTCATCCCGGCGGGACAGCTCGCCGAGATGCACCTGGGGATCGGGCGGCTGCTCCTCGGGGCGCGACGCGCGGAGGAGCGCGACGACGCGCTCTTCGACGTCGTCGGCCACCTCAACCGCGGCGCCGCGCTCCTGCGTTCCCAGGCGGAGCGGGACGAGGTCGCCGCGCTGAACCTCCGCGCCGGCAGAAAGGCCAAGGCGGCCGCGGCCTTCCAGTCCGCCGCCGCGCTCTTCGCGGCCGGCCTCGCGCTGCTCGCCCCGGCCTCGTGGGAGACGCGCCACGAGCTGACCTACGGCCTGACCTTCGAGCGCGCGCACATCGCGTACATCACCGGCAGCTTCGAGGAAGCCGAGCGGCGCGTGGAAGAGCTCATGGATCGCGCGAGGACCCGGCACGAGACGGCGACCGTCGTCGAGCTCGCCGTCGCGCTGAACGTCACCCGCGGGCAATACGCCCGCGCGGTGGAGATCGGGCTCCTGTGCCTCCGCGCGTGCGACGTCGATCTGCCGCTGCACCCCACCGACGCGCAGGTCGAGGAGGAGACCGAGATCGTCTGGAAGGCCCTGGGCCATCGGGCCATCGAGGGCCTGATCCACCTGCCGCCCATGACGCACCCGGGGATCAAGATCACGATGGGCGTGCTGCAGAGCGTGTCCCTGCCTTCGTTCTTCGTGGACCCGAACCTGTACAACCTCGTCGTCATGCGCATGGTCGAGCTCAGCCTGCGCCACGGCAACGCCGAGCACTCCGCTGTCGCGTACGCCGCCTTCGCGATGGTGATCAGCTCGAGGTTCGGGCGATATGAGGAGGCTCACCTGTTCGGCAGGCTCGGCCACGACCTGGCGCAGAAGAGCGGCCTCCTCACCACGAAATCGGTGGTGGTCATCCTCTTCGGACACTATGTCGTCTTCTGGACACGCCACTACAGAGAGACGTATCCGTACACGCGAGAAGGCTTCAGCGCTGCGGTCGAGTCCGGCAATCTGAACAACGCGTGCCTCAACTGCATCTGGGCCGCGCTGTTCCCGCTGCTCTCCGGCGAGGCGCTGGAGGACGTGCTTCACGAGGTCACGGAGCGCCTCGGCTTCGTGCGCAGCGTCGGTTACACGTTCGCGCACAACGCCCTCCTCGGCGGCCACGCCATGATCCAGACGCTGCGCGGGAGGCCGGTCCGCTTCTCGATGCCGGACGGGTCCGAGCTGGATCCGCCGGCCTTCGAGGCGCGGCTGGAGGAGGGGGGAGATCTGGAGGCCGCTCGCGACTTCTATTACAGCTTGAAGGCGCAGGCGCTCTTCGTGCTCGGCTCTCCCCGAGTGGCGCTCGCGGCGGCGATCCGCGCGATCGCCGAGCACCCCCCCAGGGTCGGTCCGCACGCGCTCATCGTCGAGAGCTTCTATTATCGCGCGCTCGCGCTCGCGGCCCTCTTCAACGCGCCGCACGCGCCGCACGGCGCGGGCGAGGCGCAGCCGTCCCCGCCGTGCGTGCTCCCCGAGGAGCTGGAGGAGCTGATCGAGTGCGAGCGTCAGCTCGGCGCGTGGGCCAGGAGCGGCCCGGACAACTTCCTCCACAAGCACGCCCTGGTCCGCGCCGAGATCGCCCGGCTCCTGGGGCGCGAGCCGGAGGCCAGCCGGCTCTACGAGCAGGCCATCGCGGCGGCGCGCGAGGGCGGCTTCGTCCAGCATGAGGCCATCGCCTGCGAGCTCGCCGCGGAGTTCTACCGCGCGCGCGGCCTCTCGACGCCCGCCGACAGCTACCTCCGAAGCGCCCGCGCCGGCTATTTCCGCTGGGGCGCCCACGCCAAGGTGGAGCAGCTCGATCAGCGCTACCCGCACCTCGTCGAGCGCAAGCCGATCGCCCCCACCGTCACCTTCGCCGTGCGGGCCGAGCAGTTCGACGTCCTGTCGGTGGTGAAGGCCGCGCAGAGCATCTCCGGCGAGCTCAAGCTCTCGCGGCTGCTCGAGATGCTGCTTCGCATCGTGGTCGAGCACGCGGGCGCAGAGGAGGGCTGTCTCCTCCTGGTCCGGGAGGAGCAGCTGTGGCTCGCGGCGATCGAGACGCCGGGGGGCGCGGTGCGGCTGCTGGACGCGGGCGAGGCGCCTTCGGCTGCGTTGCCGCGGTCGGTCCTCAACTACGTTCGCCGGAGCCACGAGCGCGTGCTGCTCGACGACGCCGCCGGCCGGCACCCTTTCGTGGAGGACGAGTATTTCCGGCGCAAGCGCCCGAGATCGGTGCTGTGCCTCCCGATCGTGCGCCAGGGCCGGCTCATCGGCCTGCTCTACCTGGAAAACAACCTCGCCACCGGGGCGTTCACCCCCGGGCGGCTCAGCGTCGTCGAGCTGCTCGCCTCGCAGTCGGCGTTCTCGCTGGAGAACGCGACGCTCTATGCCGAGGTGGAGCAGGAGAACGCCGAGCGGCGGCGGGCGGAGCAGGCGCTCAAGGCCAATCAGCAGATGCTCCAGGCCATCGTCGACAACTCGGCGGCGAGCGTCTACGTCAAGGATCGAGAGGGCCGATTCCTGCTCGCCAACCGGCAGGTGGGCGCCCTCCTGGGCATGCCGAGCGAGCAGCTCCTCGGGAAGACCGACGCCGACCTCTTCCCGGCTCCCTTCGCCGAGATGGTCCGCGAGCACGAGCGGAAGGTGCTCGAGACGGGCGCGCCGATGGAGTGGGAGGAGACGGTGCCGCTGGAGGACGGGCTGCACACGTTCCTGTCGATCAAATTCCCTCTCGGCGAGGGGGTCATGCCCGGCGTGCTCTGCGGCATCTCCACCGACATCACCGAGCGCAAGCGGGCCGAGCAGGCCGAGCGCTTCCTGGCCGAGGCGAGCCGCCAGCTGATGACGCTGGGGTACAGCGCGACCTTCGAGAGCGTGGCGCAGCTCCCTGTGCCCGAGCTCTCGGATCAGTGCATCGTCGAGGTGCTCTCGGCGGACAGGACACCGGGCCCGACGGTCGTCGCAGGGGTGCCCGGCGAGCAGCTGGAAGCGCTGAAGGAAGCGCTGCGCGCTCTGGCAGAGGCGCCGCCGGCCGGATCCGAGGGGGTCGATGGCCGCGCCGCGCCGCTGGTGCAGCAGGTGCGTTCGCTCGACCCGCGGGTCAGGCCGCGCTGGGAGCGGCTCGGCGTCCACGCGTTCCTGCGGGTTCCGCTGCTCGCGCGCGACCGGTACTTCGGCGTCATGACCCTGCTGGCGACGGCGCCCGAGCGCCGTTATGGCCCCGCCGACCTGCGGCTGGCCGAGGAGCTGGGGCGCCGCGCGGCGCTCGTGCTCGACAACACCCGCCTGTACACCGAGGCCCAGGAGGCCATCGAGCGGCGGGACGAGTTCCTCGTCGTCGCGTCCCACGAGCTCAAGACCCCGCTGACCTCGATGCAGATGCAGGTGCAGGCGGCCGAGCGACTGCTGCACCGCGGCTCGCTCGCAGGCGTTCCCCCGGCGCGGATCGAGGCGATGTTCCGTATCCTCGGCCGCCAGACGTCGCGGCTCGGGCGCCTGGTCGACGAGCTGCTCGACGTCACGAGGATGAACGCCGGGCGGCTGACGCTCACGCGGGCGCCGGTCGATCTGGCGGCGCTGGTGCGTGAGGTCGTCGAGCGGATGCGCCCCCAGCTCGCGGACGCCCGCTGCCCGACGCAGCTGGATCTGGGAGCGCCCGTGGTCGGGTACTGGGATCCGGATCGCCTGGAGCAGGTCGTCGTCAACCTCCTGTCGAACGCGATGAAGTACGGCGCAGGCGGGCCTATTTTCATCGGCGTGCGGCGGCAGGCCGATCGCGTGCAGCTCGTGATCCGGGATGAGGGGATCGGGATCGCGGAGGCCGATCAGGACAGGATCTTCGAGCGCTTCGAGCGCGCGGTGTCGGTGCGCAACTTCGGCGGCATCGGGCTCGGGCTCTACATCGCGCGCTCGATCGTGGCGTCGCACGGCGGATCCATCCGGGTGCAGAGCAAGCCGGGCGCCGGCGCGACGTTCGTGGTGGAGCTCCCGCTGAGCGCACCGGAGAGCGCCGCGCCGGTCGGATCCGTCGTAGACTAGGGCGTACCGTTCGCCGGAGCCCCGCGCGTCGAAACCAGCCTGAGCGAGAGCGACAAGGCGAGCGGCGTCCCAGGCGCGATCGGTCAGAGCTGCCCATACTCACGGATCCGGTTGCGCGCTTCTCCCTTGTCTCCCTCGTCGGGCTCCAGATCGACGACGATCCCGAGGCGCGATTCGACGTAGGCCATCCAGAGAGTTCCATGCGCTGAAACGCTCGTCCAAGCGTTCATCTCCGTGATCGACAAGAGTCCGTCGATGCTTCGATCGAAGATTCTTATGTCCCTGAATCGTAATCCGCACGTGAAGCCGAGCTGGAAGTTCAGGTTACGGGAATAGACGTCCCCGCCGAGGAACAGATCGACGTGCGTGGTCCTGACAAGCGTCCCCTGCGGCCTCAAGGTCGTGGTGAACATGGGAAGAACGGCTCCGATCACTTGGTAGAGTTGAAAGCTCGTGGCCGCGCTCGCCCGGAACGGTCCGGCCTCGTACGTGGCGTGGATCCCCAGCTTCTTGTCTTCTATCGTCGACATGTTCTCCTTGCCCACTCCAACGCCGATGAAGTACCCGATGTTGAGCTCCTGGGTGGGACTCCCGGTCTGCCCGAAGCTCACCATGACGGTATGGACGGCCCCCGGAGCCGTTCCGCCGCCGTAAGTGACTCCGAGTCTCGCGAGATGGGGGAGCTTCGTCTGAACGATGCCGTTGAGACGGAGGCCGTCCCAATGGAATTGCTCTGGGGGCCGTGGCTCTTGCGCTGATGTCAGAGCGGCAAGGGAGAACACTCCAAGCCCTGACAGCGCGCGCAAGAATGCCTGCCGTGGCCTGCGCAAACGCCGGGCTGAAGGCTTCCACGAGCTGAGCGGCGGCGTGAAGCACGCTCGCGTCATTCGGTCTGCATTGGATCTATGCACGCGGGGTTCTTCACTAGCTCATCGATGTCGACGTCGTCGTAGTAGCTCTTGAACGTATAAGCATTTTCCATCGCCCCGATGCTGCGACGATCGCCCGTGACCCCTGGCTGCGGCGCATCCTCGAAGTATCTTATGATACTGGAGCAGGCCGAGTATTGGTCCCGAGCCAGGTCTCGAATGCTCAACACAGTTTCGCAGTCGAACGTGCTGCTGCCGAGTATTTCCCTGTAAGCGCCGAACCCTGCCAGAAAGCCCCTGCAGTCCACGTCCAGCATGGCTAGCTCGCTCGCTTGTAATTGGATCATGCATTGCTCCGGGCGCTCTGACTTAGGCGAAGGGGGACGCTTGTCTTCGTTGGTGGAGGGATGTTCCTGTCCTTTCTCACGATGGTGATCGCGACGCTGGAGGGTCTTCTCACAGCTGGCCAACCGCCTCCGGGTGACGCTCAGGGTCGACCGAGGATCGGGGTCGTTCTTGCTGGCGGCGTCCTGGCGTGCTTGCGGCTGTTCGTCGCTCTCTGCAGAGATTTTTCCTAGATTGTATGCCGCCGTCAGCGCCGCGATCGCGATGGCCCCAAATCCAATCCACGTTGTCGGCTTTGGTGATGTTCCCATGTGTCGAGCGTTACGAGCTAAAGTCCTGGTGCGTGCCTGAGAATGGCGACCCTGGCCTGTCCGACCAGCGGAGCGATGGCTCCCGCGAGATGAACGGCGGCGTGGAATGGGTTGGATTCATTCGGCCCGCAATTGGCTTATGCACTCTGGGTTCTTCACCAGTGCTCTAAGGTCGTTGGGGTTGCCGTATTCGTCCCTGGTCGCGTAGGCGTCTTCCGTCGCGGCAATGGCGAGCGGGTCGCTCATAGCATCTCGGTAGGCGGTGCCTTCGTTGATTCTTATGATGGCGGCACAGAAGGAGGACTGCGCGTGAGCCACGGATAGAACATCCAAGACGATCTCGCAATTGATCGTATTGCTGCCCAGTATTGTCTTGTACGCAGCAAAATGTCTCCTGAGGCTCCTGCAGTTCGCACCCAGCATCTGCAGTTCCTTCACCTGCGATGCAATGATGCATTGCGTCGGAAGCGCTGGCACGGGTGAAGGTGTGGGGTTGTCTTCGTTGGTGTGGAGCGTTTCCTCTCTCTTCTGAAGATGCTGGTCGTGACGCTGGAGGGTCTCTTCGCAGCTGGCCAACCTCTTCCGGGCGGCGCTCAGAGCTGACCGAAGATCGGGATCGTTCTTGCTGGCGGCTCCCTGTTGCCGTTGATGACGGCTGCCGCTCTCTGCTGAGGTTCTTCCCAGATTATATGCCGCCGCCAAGGCGGCGACCGCGATGAGACCTGATCCGATCCATATTGTCGGCTTGGGTGACGTTCCCATGTGTCGAATATTGCAACGGGGCAACAATAGTCGCTATACGCAGGCGATTTAGTGTGGCGAAATGGGTCTCCAGGGTGGCATGAGCTAGTAGTAACAGGGCTCCTTCTTAACCGGTGTTATTCCAATCCTTTGAGGCGTGATATCCAGGTTGATGCCGCTGGCGGGCTGCAACAAGTCGCGCCATTGATAACATGATTTCGCGTTTACCGTGTCCACGAATTGATTCTGCAACGGCGTCGTTCTGATGCAGCCGCTTAATTGAGGCTGTGTATCTTCTGGCGCACACAGTGCCACGCACGTGGGGGATGGATCTATGCACGTTGGTTTTGGTCTTTCGTCGAGGATCGTGCATCCGGTTTGGGATAGTACCGTCGCGGAAATAAGTTGGGCGAGGCTGGGACGGACCGTCCTTGAACGACGAAGTGTTGCGGTCATCGGCTCTTGCTCTCATGGATATCTGGTGGTGGCTCGCGTTTGCCTCAAGAAGCAGGCAAGAGGATACAGGAAAGGCTGTCGTTCTTCGATGAATCCGTGCGTGTGGCCACGATCGGGCGTCGCGGGCGAGCGCGTCGAGCTCGCCGAGGCGCACGCGATGTCCAGGACGTCGGGAGCAAGCGATGACTCGCGCGGCCGGTCGCGCACGACCTCGCTTCGTTTTCAGGGGATCGACGTGGTCCAATCGGTTCGCGCGGTCCACGCCGCGAACGCTCGTTGGCAGTGCACCCATTCCCTGACGCGCAGCCGCCCCTCGGACGTCACGGCCAGCGCGGCCATGAAGCGGCTTCGCGCCGAGGGACGCGGCACGCTCGCGGGGGCGATCATGGCGTTCTGGGTGAGTGAACTGGTCGTGCCGACGGTCGGCTCGCGGCCGCTCGCAGGCGCCCTGGTCGCGGCCCTCCGCGATGAAGATCGCGGAGAGCTCGCGGATCAGGTGGAGCTGCTGCCGAGCGCGACGCGATGATCGCCTCTTCTTCTCGCGGGCTTTATGCCTGGCAGCAGAACGTCGACGGTTCGGCCGGCAGCAGCTCGCCGGTGGGCTCGCCGCCGCTCGGGGCGCAGCCGCCGGGATCCACGGCCACGACCTCCGCCGACTTGCTGCCGAGGGCGACGCCGGGCGGCGTGACCCCGCAGAACGGCGTCGTCGAGCTCACGACGGTCGACGCGAGCAACGCCCCGCATGCGCCGTCGCTGTAGACGGAGGCCATGACGGTACACGACGCGCCCTCCAGCTCCCCGCAGCCGCACTCGGAGCAGCCGCGCGTGTCCTCGGCGCCGCCGTAGAAGACGTGCCTGGCCAGGTAGGGCTCCTCGCACGTCACGTCGCCCTCGTGGAAGATGCACGTCAGGAAGCCGCCGGGCGGCGGGATCCCGGGCTGGTCCGGCGAGGGCATGCAGGTGCTCCGGTCGCCCACGCACTCCGTGTAGGCGCCGGGCACGCAGGCGAGCGCCCGGGTCTGCCACGGATCGAGGAGCGCCGGCGGTGGCGGTTCGTCCACCCTGGGCGTGCACGCGCCGGTCGCTGTCACGATCGGCGCCTCGATGGAGACCGATTGCACGCACGGCTTCCCGCCGCAGTCCTGGCCGGCGGGGATCGCGTTCGCGGCGGTGCAGGCGCCGTCCCAGCCGTCGGGCGCCGCGAAGGGGGTCGTGACGCCGCCGGGGTCGCCGGGACACGCCGAAGCGTGGACCGACCAGCCCAGCGGGAGCTGGCACGAGGCGGTGGCCGCGTCAGGCGGATCGCACGAGCAGGCCGCGCAGGCGAGGGGTGCGGGCGCGAGATCGGCGAACCCCTCGTAGCCGATGTTCGGCGCGGCGGCGGGGCAGTCCGGCACCTGGTCCCGCGGGCCGAACCAGAGGAGCGCCGGGCCGAACCAGCCGAGCGGCGCCGGTGGGACGCAATCGCCGGCGCAGGCGGTCTCGTCGCCGCCACCGGCGCCGTCGCCGCCGGCCCCGCCGCTGCCGCCGGCCCCGCCTTCGCCGCCGGCCCCGCCGCCGCCTTCCTCGGGCCACGGGCAGCCCGGGAGGCCGTATTCCTGCGGCTGACAGGGACCGTAGACGGTCGGATCTCCGGGACAGCCCGGCAAGAAGAGGGATCCTACGAGCAGGAGGAAGCAGGTTCGCATGCTGGAGAAGATACGTAGAGATGGTGCGCGCTCACAATAGGCACCTTGCACCGGACAGTCGATTGCACTGAGCATTGAGCATTCCTTCTGAAAGTTCTCATCTCGAGGGCGAGGAGAGCGGGGGCCTCAACGAAATCGTTCAGTACCTCGCCGTGACACCGAATCCGAGCGCCGCGGCGACCGGAGGTGAGGACCATCGGATGGCTCCAGCGAACTCCCGCCGCCCGCCTTGGCGCCGGAGCACCGCGTCCGCCACGATTGCGCTCGCCTCGGCGTATCCATGCGCGCTCCACCTGTCCGAGAGAGCCCAGGCGCTGCCAAGCCGCGCTCCAACGCTGAACAGAGCGTCGTCGCGTAATGTCATGTCCCACGGATGCCGGGGCACGAACCGGACGAAGCCGACGGTCGCGACCCCGCAGCCGAAGAGGTGGTGGCCGTGCAGGCAGCCCACACCAGCCGTCGTGAAGGCGCTCGTGCTGACGGTCATCTCTTTCACCTCCTGCGCCAGGGACACGAGCGCACGCCCCTCTACCGCGACCGACCAATCGGGCCGGCGAACGCCGATGGATAGGGTCATGCCAGCTGCGGCCCCCGGCGTGAACCCCAGGCCGAGGGTCGCCCCGAGCCCCGCCTCCAGCCGCAAGCGTTCGGTCGGCGCTGGCGTCGCTTCCGGCAGCGGTGGCTTCGACGCAACTCGGCGCGCCTGCGGAAGCGACGGTGAAGGCGGTGGCGAGGGCTCGGAGGGCGGTGGCGCCCGCTCCGGCGCGGTCAGGATCTGCGCCACGATCGCGAGGGCCACGCCGGAGAGCAGCGCCTCGCAGCCGTTCCGGGTGCTGAACCCCTCGGCCCAGGCTGTCTCGACCGCGCCCTCGCTCTCGCGCAGGGCCATCAAGGCGGTGAGCTCCGGCCCCTCCCGCGCGATGCTGACCGTGAGCACCCGCGGCGCGTCGTCCTCGAACGGATCGCCGCCGAGCCCCCGCGCCACCTCCGCGCGCAGGAGCGCCTCGTCGGCGCAGCCCTCGGCGCCGGGGCCTCGTACGACCTCCAGCCGCATCGCAGGCCGTGGCAGATCCGGCGCGGTGTGCCCCTCCGCGACACCGAGCAGGACCATGGCCGCCGTGGCCGCGGCGACGGAGACGCGCGCCAGCCACCTCGCGCCCCCGCGCGGACCGATGCCGCACCGGGCCAGGCGCGCGCCGAGCCTCGGTCTGCCGCAGGGCCCCCTCATCGCGACGGCTCGCTCCCGGCCGCGCCCTGCTCCGGGGCGGCGACGCGCGCCAGGGCGACCGTGCGAAGCCGCTCCCGCACATTCTTCAGCTGGCCCCCGGGGAACCGCTGCGCGTGCACGGCGATCTGCCGTAGCGCCCCGGCCGCATCACCGGCGGTGAGGCGCTCTCGCGCCGCGGTGAGCAGCCGCAGCTCCTCCGCGAACGTGTCATCACGCTCGCTGGCCTCGCTGGCCCGAGGCGCCGCCCGCGGAGCAGCAGGGCACGGGCGGTGGGGCGCCTCGGGCGCGGGGGCGACGGGCCCCGGCTCGGGCGCCTGCTGCGGCGGGGTCGCTGCAAGGCAGGCGCCGCCCGCGGGCCTCAGTTCGGGCAGCACCGGCCCGAAGCGGCGCGCCCAGAGGGCGGGCGGCGGCGCGAGGGCGAGCAGGACGGCGACCGTTCCGGCGACGCCCGCCGCGGCCGACCCGAGGGCGACGGCAATCCGTCCTGGCCTCCGTGGCAGGGTCGAGGTGGCAGGCGAACGCGGCGGCGGTCCCGGCGGAGCCGGCGGCGCAGGCGCTGTCGGCGGCGGTGCCGGCGGCGCGGATTCCGCAGGCGGAGCAGGCGCCGGCGGCGCGGGGGCCGACAGCGCCGTGGTGCTCGCGCCGCCGTCGCGCGCCAGGAGCTCCGACGCCAGCGGGAACGGGAGCCAGCACGCGCGCAGCGCCTCCCGCTGGTCCGGGCGGAGCCGCGCGACGGCGGCGCGGTAGTCCTCACGGGCCAGGCGCAGCCGGTTCGCGGCCGTGTTGTAGTTGATGCCGAGCTCGCGCGCGATCTCGACGATCGGCACCTCACAGGCCTCGTGCAGGACGAGCAGGACCCGCCGCTCGGGCGCGATCGTGCTCAGCACATCGATCGCGAGCTCCAGCCGCTCCCGCTCCACGACGCGCTGCTCGCTGCTCGGCGCGGGGTCGGCAGCCTGGCCGCGCGGCCCGGGGTGCAAGCCGCCCGGCACTTCGCGGCGGCGGTAGGCGCGTTCCAGGTGCTTGCTGACCTTCCGCCACGCGATCCCGAAGAGCCATCGGGCTTCCGCCGTGCCGCGCGGGCGCCGGCCATCCCGCTGCGGCGGATCGACCGCCGCGTCGGCCTCGCGCGGAGGCGGCGGCGAGGCGGAGGCGGGGTAGTCGGGATCGAACCGATCCAGGCTCTCGTACGCCGCAAGGAGGACCTCCTGGACCAGGTCGTCGATGTCGGCCGCGGCGACCCCCAGGAGCCGGAGCGAGCGCGGGAGCGTCTCAAGCGCTGCGGTGTGGACGGAATTCCATGTAGCGGTGCGGGTGGCGTCGGCGGGAGGAACGTGGGTGCTCATACCCAGAATTGCGGGGAGCACTTCGGGTTTGTTTGGAAAACGCACGGCCCGGCGCACGGGACGGAGCCGCACGGGACGGAGCCGCACGGCCCGGCGCACGGGACGGAGGCGCTCCCGCGGCGAGCGTCGCGTTCACGACAGGCTGCGGCCCTCGGGCGGGATCCACGCCGCGTGGGGCGACATCGTTTCCATGTGGGCCATCACCTCGACCTGACCCCAGCGCTCGAGCGCGTCCATCTCCGCCGGGCCGAGCAGCCGCTGAATCGCACCCCAGGTGCGCTCGAACTCGAGCGCGGACAGGTGCTGCGACAGCGCGGTGAGGGGGCTCAGGTCGGAGTCGTCGCCTCGGTACGCCGCGTAGGCCTCGGCGTCCCATCCTTCCAGCGGGAGCGCTTCCGCCTCGGCGATGCGCCGATCCAGCGTGTCCTCGGTCTCCGCCCACGCTCGGGCGATCTGGAGGAGCTTGGCGATCTTGTCGAGCGGCAGGCCGAACCGCGCGACGCGGTGCTCCTTGCGGCGCGATAGCCACACGACGAGCACCTGCCACATGGTCCGCCAGTCCGGCAGCCGGTCGAGCACGAAGTAGCGCTCCTCGATCCACGCGCGGATCTGCGCCGCGGCCGCCGTGCCCTGGGAGCGCTCCACGTCGGCGAGGAACGCCGCGATGTGCACAGCGATCATGCCCTCGTAATCCCGCTCCTCGTCGTCCAGCGCCTCGATCGCGATCTCCGCCCGGACGCAGCGGCGCGCGGCCGTCTTCACCGCCTCGACGTCATCGATGCGGAGCCCCAGATCGGGCCAGAAAGGCGCTGCCCTGTCCAGGCTGAGGAGCCGGACAGCGCTCGTGTAAGCGTAGGATGCATCGAGGTCGAAGAGATCGAGGGTCGGGGTCATCGGCAGCGTGGCTCGGACATCCATGGCAACCCAACCCTACCAGCCAGGAGCATCTCCAGGCGACCCCTGAGGCGCCCGCCGCCTCCTTCGTTCGCTCGAGCGTCGACCGCCGCGCGCCCGCACTCGGAGCGCCGGAGAGCGCCTCTCCGGCCGGAGCCGTTCTAGAATGCGGGCATGCGATTCGAAGGCCCGCGCGCTCCGGGCACGCCGCTCGCCCTCGCAGGGGCCGCCTCGCGGAGGTCGCCGTGACGGAGTCCGCCGGCCGGCCCGAGATCGAGCGCGCGCTCCGCTTCATCGCCGCGAACCTCGAGAGGCCCATCACGGTCGCGGACGTCGCGCGCGCGGCGCGCCTCAGCGAGTTCCATTTCCACCGCGTCTTCCACGCGGCGGTCGGCGAGCCCATCGGGCGGTTCATCACCCGGCGGCGGCTCGAGCAATCGGCGCTGCGGCTCGCGTACGAGCCGGACCGCAGCGTCATGGATGTGGCGCTCTCGTCCGGGTACTCGTCCGCCTCGAACTTCTCGAAGGCGTTCGCGGCGCACTTCGGCTGCAGCCCGTCGCAGGTGCGGAGCCCGGAGCGCGGCCTCCCCGTCGCGATCGGGAAGCTGACGTCGCTCTACGGAAAGGACTTTCGGCCGGAAGCGCTCTACACGCTCCCGCCCGAGCGCGGCGTCGACGAGCGGCGCATCGAGGCGGTGGCGTGGAGCGCGCGGGTCCGCTTCGAGACCACGAGCGGGCTCGACTTCGCATGCCTCGCCAGCCCGGGCGGGTACGACGTCTCGGCCCTCGAGCGCCTCTGGTCGGACCTCATCGCCGCCGCCCGGCAGCTCGGGCTCTGCGAAGACGCCGTGGATGCCTGGGGCGTGCCGCACGACAGCCCGCAGATCACGGCCCCCGAGCTGTGCCGCTACCACGCCTGCGTGCCCTGCCCGAAGACCACCCCGCTGCCGCCCCCGCTCTTCCGCGGCCGGATGAGCGAGGGCCGCTACGCCGTCTTCCGCTATGCCGGCGAGGTGTCCGGGATCCCCGAGGCGTATCGCAGCATCTATTCGTGCTGGTTCAGGGAGAGCAGCCTCGCGCCCGACGACTTCGCCTCCCACGAGCACTACGTCACGGACGAGCCGAAGGACGGCCACGTGGACCTCGAGCTCTGGTTCAAGGTGCGGCCGCGCCGCTGACCGCAGCGAGCACCGGGGCGCGGCGCGGGTGACGCGCGCGCCGAGCACCCCTGGAGCTGCATGATCCGTCGCCAATCGCACCAACATCATCCTGTCGCGAGCGCGCCTTTCCAACCGCGATGCGCTTCTGATACAAGCCATCTTGTCTAAGGGGGACATACGGGAGGGAAACGATGGCGAACGAAATGGACGCCGCTTCGGCGCTGCTGGACACATTTTTCGCGTCCTGTCCAGAGATGCTCTTCATCGCGGGGATCGATGGGGATGTGCTGCACGCGAGCGGCGCGCTCCGTCAGGCGCTGGGGGCCGGGATAACGCATGGCAACTCGCTCTCGGCGCTCGTCCATGCGGAGGATCGCGCCGACTTCGCCGCTGCGTGGATCCGGCTGAAGGAGCAAACAGAGCCGGTGCTGGTCGATGTGCGCCTGATGGACGCCCAGGGCGCTTACCGGCGTCTGACGTGCAACGCGAGCCGGGCGCCCGAAGGGGGCACGATCCACGGGTCGCTGCGGCAGGCCGACGGCGAGCGCAGCCCGGCAGAGCCGAGCCTCAAGGAGCGGCTCCTCGACGGGCTGGCAGACAGCCTCCACGTCGTCCTCTGGGCGATCGACACCGAGGGGACCGTCATCTACCACGACGGCAAGGGGCTCGACGCCACCGGGCTCGCGAGGGGCGCGCTCCTCGGGAAGAACATGCTCGAGCTCTATCCCGAGAGAGACCGCATCGTCCTGCGGGGAGCGCTCGCCGGCGCGATGGCCCATGACCACAACACGGCGCACGGCGTCCACTGGGAGAGCTGGGTCGTCCCCGTGCTCAACGAGCGCGACGAGGTCGACGTGGTGCTCGGGTTCTCGCTCGACGTCACCGCGGTGAAGCGCGCGCAGGAAGAGCTGCGGACCAGGCTCTCTCAGATCGAGAAGCAGCAGGAGGTGATTCGCACCCTCTCCACGCCGATCATCGAGGTGTGGAACGGGGTGCTGACGCTCCCCATGATCGGCGTGGTCGACAGCGTGCGGACGGCCGAGGTGATGGATGCGCTGCTCGCGCGCATCACGGAGAAACAAGCCCATTTCGCGATCCTCGATCTGACCGGGGTCGACATGGTGGACACGAAGGTGGCGAGCCACCTCATCGAGCTCGTGGCGGCGATCCGCCTGCTCGGCGCCGAAGGCATCGTCGCCGGCATCAAGCCGAACGTCGCGCAGACGATGGTCGCGCTGGGGCTCGATCTCTCGACGATCTCGACGCAACGCGATCTGCGGGCCGCCCTGAGCTACTGTATCCGGCGCATGGCGCCGCAGCCCCCGCAGGAGAGCCGCGCCAGCGTGAGCGCGATCTGACAGGGCTTCACGCGCGGCGGCCCCGCGCCGTCGAGCTCGCTCCGGCGCCGGAGAGCGCCTCCGGCGCGAACGCCGCCTCCCCCTTTCGGCGACTCCGCTCATCCGGAGGGTGCAGCAGCGCGAGAACGGGGCGATGATGCGCCCGGTTGTGACCGTTCAGCAGCGGGGGCCGCGCTCGGCCCTCGCATCGGGCTCACGGGGTGGGTGCGTGCACACGACAGCCGAAGATCGCGCAGAGACTCTTCACATCGATCCACGTCTCCTGATCGAGGCCCTGGACGACCCAGCGCTCGTCATCGACGCGCGGGGCGCCGTCCTGTGCAAGAACGAGCAGCTCGATCGCCTCCTCTCGGGGCTCGGGGCGCCGAGCCTGCCGCTGTCGCCGGAGGGCGATCGCGTGCTCCTGTCGCTGGCGCCCGCGGCCGCCGACGTCGCCCGGATCCAGGCGATCCTCTCGGGCGAGGTCGATCGCGCCGAGATCGACCTCCCGGACGAGGGCCGCGGCGCGCCGCGGTGGATGCTCCGCGGGCTCGCCTGCACGATCGCCGGCGGGCGCGGCGCCCTGCTCCGCCTCATCGATGGAGGCGAACGCAGCGTCCGGGAGCACCAGCGCCGGTGCGCGCAGGTGGTCGAGTCCATGCACCTCGGCTGCACGTTCATCACCCTCGACGACCCGGAGGATGACCGGTCGCTCCGGTACGTCTACATGAACCGCGCCGCCGAGCGGATCGCCAGCAGGCCCACCGCGTCGATGCTGGGCCGGACCCTGGACGAGAGCGTCCCCAGCCTCCGGCAGATCGGCATTCCGCAGCGCCTGGCGGAGCTGATCCGCTGCGGCGGGACGGACGAGAGCGAGGTGATCGTCCCCCGGGAAGAGGGCACGCACGTCATGACGACGTGGTCGTTCGCCGTAGGCGATCGGTGCGCCGCCGTGGTCTACGACGACGTCACCGAGCGCAGGGCGACGGAGGCGTCGCTCGAGAGCGCGCGCCTCCTCCTCGACGGCATCATCGAGCACCTCCCGCTGATGCTCTTCGTCAAGGATGCGGCGGGGCTCCGCTATGTGCGGGTGAACAAGGCTTTCGAGGAGTTCCATGGCCACGCGCGAGGAGAGCTGATCGGCTTGTGCGCCAGCGACTTGTTGCCGCAGGCGCTGGCCGCGAAGGTGGACGCCGAGGCCCGCGCCGTGCTCGCGGGGGGCGTACCGGTCGAGTTCCCGGAGCTCCGCGTCCCCTCGAAGCGCTTCGGGGACCGCATCGGTCGCGCCCGGTTCATCCCCATGGAGGGCGCCAGGGGCAAGGGCCGTTATCTCCTCGGGCTCGTCGAGGACATCACCGAGCGCAAGAAGATCGAGGACGCGAAGCGCCAGGAGTCGATCCTCCTGGAGACGCAGCGGCGGCTGATCGAGCTCATCCAGGAGCTCTCGACGCCGAGCATCCCCATCCACCCGGGCATCCTCGTCGTCCCGCTCGTCGGCCAGATGGACAGCTCGCGCGGCGCCCAGCTCGTGGAGTCGCTCGTCGCCGCGGTCGAGCGGCACCACGCCGAGTTCGTCATCATCGATATCACCGGCGTCACGTCGGTCGACACCGCGGTGGCCAACCACCTGCTCCAGGCCACGCGCGCCGCGGGGCTCCTCGGTGCCGAGTGCAGCGTCGTCGGCGCCTCGCCCAGCATCGCCCGCACCGTGATCGAGCTCGGCATCGAGCTCGGCAAGCTCGCGACGCACCGGGACCTGCAAGCCGGGTTCCGGCACGCGCTGGCGCGGAAGGGGTATGTGATCAGCCCGCGCGCGGATCGAAAGGCCTGAGCGCGGCGGCGCCGTCCGCGCCGCGCGAGACGGCCGCTCGCGCTACCGCGTCGGCGTCACGAGCTTGGCGAGAACATGATGGGATACACCACCGTGACGACGCCGCCCTCGGGCGCCGGGAACGTGAACTTCTCGAACTCGCGCAGGACGCAGCTCACGACCGCGCGATCCGGCATGGGCGCGCTCGCGGTCGATTGCGGGGGGCTTTTCGGCTGCGGAGCGTCCTCGGCGACGGCCGTCACCTTGCCGTCCCTGCCGATGACGAAGCGCACCGTGATCCGGCCAGCGAGGTTGGGATCGCGGCGCAGCCCGTCCTCGTAGCATTTGCGCAGCGCACCGAACCGCGCGCGAACCACGTTCCGGATCTCCTCGGGGGGCAGCCGGCCCGAGACCTCCATCGAGAGCGCGCGAAACGAGGGCGGCGATCCTGGCGGCCCGGTGAACCGACCCTCGCGGGGGAGGGCTCGGAGCATGAGGATCTCCGGCTTCGAGCCCGGCGGTCGCTCCGTCCATTGCCGCGCGCGGGCGAGGGTGGTCGACACGACCTCCTTGACGTCGGCGAAGCTCGCTCCTGGCACGGCGCGCAGGCCGATGCGGTCGAGGCAGGTCCGCGGCGCCTTCGCGCACGCGGCTTCGGCGAGCTCCGCGAGCGCGGCGGAGGCGCGTTCCCGCTGCGGGCCGACGACCTCGCGCTTCACGAGCGTCCGGACGAACCCGCCGCCCTCCGAGGCGCTCGGCGGGGCGACGGTCAGCTCGAAGAGGCTCACCTCCACGTCGCGTTCGCGGACATCGACGGCGATCTCGAACCACGGCGGCTCCGAGGCTTCCTCACCGGGAGAGCCGGGCACGGGCGTGCGGAAACGGAGCCCGCCCACGCCGATGCGCAGCAGCGCCACGGGGTAGCCGGCGAAGGCCGCCGTGCGCGACACGCTCTCGATGACGATCCAGGCGACCGATCCGTCGGCCACGACGGCGATCTCGCCCTGCGCGGGCGCGCCGCGGTCGCTCTCGCGGGCGCGGCGCGCCTCCAGCTGCACGAACAGCTCATCGACCTTGGTCAGCTGGCCGAGCTCGGCGATGCTCTTCGCGTCGCCCACGAGCCGGCCGTCCAGGAGGATCTGGTGGCCTCGGATCTCGACCTCCGGCGGCGAGGCTGCGTCGGGCGGGGCGTCCGGAGCGACGGGCGGCGCCGCGGGCGCGATGGGTACGGCGATCGGACGCTCGGCCGGCGGGCGCGGGGGCGCAGGCGCGGCACACGCGCAGAGCGACGCCGCCAGCAGGGCGATGGGGCACCAGGTCGGGTGAGGCATCGAGCAGCTCTCCAGGGTCGCGACGCTGAACTGCCGCGAATCGAGGATGCGAGCATACATGTTCAGGCGAGCGCGAAGCGAGGCCGGCGATGCGGTGAGTTCCTGGCTCTTGCGCTCGTGCCCCTTGCGATCCGGCCGGTCCGTACCAGAGCTTCAAAGCACCGCTCATGCCTGAAGGCGACACCCTCTTCCGCATCGCCGCCGCCCTCGGCCCCGCGCTCACCGGCGCGCGCGTCGTCGCGCTGGAGCTGCCCAGGAGCGACCAGCCGTGCCGTTGGCTCGTCGGCCGCCGCGTCGAGCGCGTGGAGGCGCGCGGCAAGAACCTCCTGATCTTCTTCGACGAGGGGACCGTCCTCCACACGCACCTGCGCATGAGCGGGGCCTGGCACCTCTACCGCGAGGGCGAGCGCTGGAAGCGGTCCGAGGCGACGGCGTCGGCCATCCTCGCGGTCCCGGGCTACGTCGCCGTCTGCTTCCGCGCGCCCGTCGCGCGCCTGCTCCGCGCGAGCGCCCTGCGCGGCGACCGCCTCCTCGGCGCCCTCGGCCCGGATCTGCTCGGCGACGCCTTCGACGCCACCGAGGCGCTCCGCCGCCTGCGCGCCCTCGACGAGGTGCCGCTCGGCGTCGCCGTCATGGACCAGCGCGTCGTCGCCGGCATCGGCAACATCTACAAGAGCGAGCTCCTCTTCCGGACGCGGCTCGACCCCTTCGCCCCCGTCCGCGCGTACTCCGACGAGGAGCTCTCCGCGATGCTCGACGTCGGCCGCCGCCTCCTGCAAGCCAACGTCGAGCCGCGGGACGCCGCCAGCGCGTACCGTGGGCCGACCGCACATTACATGACCACACGCACGACGCGCGCCGGCGGAGACCGCAGGAGGCCGGTCAGCGTCTACGGCCGCGAGGGGTACGCCTGCTACGACTGCGGCGCCGCGATCCAGATGCAGCGGCAGGGGACGATGATGCGGTCGACCTACTTCTGTCCCCGTTGCCAGCCGACCCGCGCCGCGCCGCCGCCGGCCGTGCCTGCTCCGTCCGCGCCGTGACCACGGTCGCCGGCGGGCGCGCTGCGGCGCGTAGGAGGACGCCACCGTTCCCGGCGATCGCGCTTCGCGCGCAACCGTGCTGCCCGGCAGACCTTTCCGGCGCCACGATCGTACGATCCGCTCCATGCGCCTCACCCTGCTCCTGATCCTCGCGCTCGCGCCCGGTTGCAGCCACGCCCTGGACGAGCCCGTCACTCCGGACGACGCCGGGAGCGCAACGCCCCCTCCGGCCCCCGTCTCCTCCTCCTCGGCGGATGCGCCGGGCTCGCCACCCGCGACGGGCACCGCCGAGGCCGAGATCGACCCCCGGCTCGCCCCGCTCATCGCCGCCGCCTTTCGCGACTACAAGCCCTGGGGGCGCGTCGACGACGAGCTCCGCTGGGCGCCCTGGCTGTGCCGGATGCCGCTGCCCGGCCGCGTCCGCATGAGCGCCGCCGAGGATGGCGGCCACGCCCGCAAGCTCTACTCGGTGTTCGCCAAGCACCGCGATCGCTATCCGCTCGTCGACGGACAGGCGCCCGTCGCTCAGCCGGTCGGGCAGGTCCTGGTCAAGGAGAGCTTTGTCCCGGAGCTGGTGGAGGACGGCGCGGCGGCCGCCCTCCCGGGCGCCGGCGCCACCCCGCCGGAGTCCGCGGATCACTTCGATCCCATCCTGCGCGACGGCGATCGCGTCTACCGCGCGTCGCGCCTCGCCGGCGCGTACGTGGTGCTCAAGGTCGCGCCGGACACGCCCGGCACCGACGCGGGCTGGGTCTACGGCACGGTCACGGCCGCGGGCCAGGTGACCTCCGCCGGCCGGGTCGCCTCGTGCATGGGTTGTCACGTGAGCGCCCGTCACGAGCGCGTCTTCGGGCTCGCGCCGGCGCCGTCCGCGGCGCCCTGACGGGCTCGGGGGCGGCGCTCTGCCGCTCTTGTGCCTCCGCCGGCATCTTGGACTACGCTGGCGCCCGGAGCCCTGGCACCTATGTCGAACCGCGTCCGCAGTCCTGCCTCCCTTCTTGCTCCCTTCGCCCGCGGTGCTGTCTCCCTTCTTTCTCCAGCGAAGACGCTCCGGGATCTCGTGCGCAACAGCGACCCGGACGTACCGCTTCCGAACGACGATCCACGCTGGCAGGACTTCTCGTTGGCGCGCGGCGATCAGTCCATGGCGGCGCTGGAGAAAGAGCTCACATGGCGACCCGAAGGCCAGTTTGTTCACGCCACCTTCGTGAGTCACCGTGGAGCGGGCAAGAGCACCGAGATCCTCCGGCTGACCGAACGGTTGAGCGACCAGTACGAGCCGGTGTACATCGAGGCGACAGTCGAGATGGATCCGTTTCGTATCGAGGCGGAGGATCTGCTGCTCAACATGGCGCTGGCGGTCGAGCAGAGAATGCGCGAGCGGGGGACACCGCTGCCGGCTGACCTGCTGAAGCGCGTGACGGGATGGTTCGATGAGGTCGTCCGCACGACCAAGTGGGCGCAGAACTACAACGCCGAAGCTGCGGCTGGGGTGGAGCTCAAGGCGGAGCTGCCGTTCATCGGCAGCCTCTTCGGCTCCCTGAAGGCGCTGTTCAAGCAGGAAAGCGAATATCGTACGGAGGTCAAGCAGGTGCTGCGCAAGTATCCCGGCACCCTGCTTCAGAGTGTGAACGAGCTGCTCGACGCAGCGCGCGGGCTGCTCGGTGAGCGCGATCTCCTGGTGATCGTCGACAATCTGGACCGCTATGAGCCCGAGGTCATCGATCGGCTCCTCGTGCAGGGCGCGGACAGGATGCGTGAGCTCCGCACGAACCTCCTGTTGACGCCGCCGATCAGCCTCCTGCTCCAGCCGAAGTCAGCCCATCTCGACACGCTGTACAGCTGCCACGTGCTCTACACGGTGCGCTTGCGACGGCAGGACCAGCAGTACGACGCCTTTGACGGTCCCGGCCGGGATCTGATGGAACAGGCGCTCTCACTCCGGATGGATCTCGACACCGTGATCCCGGAGCAGGAGGCTCGGGACCGCCTGATCGCAGCGAGCGGCGGGGCAGTGCGGGAGCTGCTCGATCTCGTCACCCAGTCTGCCTACATGGCGAACGGCGCTGTCCTCGCCAGGGCGGACGTCGAGCGGGCAGTGGCGCTGCGGCGGCAGCGGATGCGCGATCTCATCAACGCCAATGGCTGGCTCGACGCGCTTGTGAAGCTCGCCCGAGACAAGCAGATTTTTCCTGATAAAGCGTGCATGGACGTGCTCTTCCACCGGCTCGCCTTCAAGTACAACGGCGATGGCTGGTACGACGTCCACCCGCTGGTGGCCGAGATCCCGGAGTTCGTGAATGCGCAGCACGACGTCCTCCGCCGATAGCGCAGCAGAGCGGCGCGCCACGCCGGGCGACGAAGCGGCGCCCGAAGAGCCCGGTGACTTGGAGCGCATCCTCGGACCGGAGCGCGGAGCCGCCTACCGGCGCTTCCTCGAGTGGTCTGTAGGAGAAGGTTTCATGCTCGCCGTCGTGGAGGTCAGGCGGCCTGTGCAGCGCGAGGCGCTCGCCGCAGCCACGCGCGCAGCCGTGCCGAGTCTATGTATCGCGAGGCTCACTTCCGTCGGCGCGCAGCCGATCCGCACCTTTCTCGAGGAGGCGTGCCCATCTCCTGAGGAGACCTCGGTGCTCATGCTCACGCGTCTCGAGGAGTCGGACGATGCCGCCAGGATCTGCGCCGCGCTCAACGTACACCGGGACGAACTCGCGCGACGGTTCGCGCTGCCCTGGGTGGTCGTGGTCCACCCCGCGGCGGCGCTGGCGCTGCAGCGGCATGCGCCCGACTTCTGCGACTTCGCCGGGCTCTGGCTCCCCGAGGAGCCAGGGGAGGCGATGGATCCGATCTTGGATCAAGCGTTCCTCTCGCCGACTGCGTCGTTCGTCGCACCGCACCATCTCGGCGCAGATCCGACGAGGATACCGAAGGGTTTGCTGTCGCTCGCGCACGAGGCCGCTGTCTCCGGCCATGTCGACCAAGCGGCCGACTTGCTCGCACAGCACGATATGAAGCACCCAGACGCCCGAGCCCACGATGCCCGACGCGTGCACGTGGATGGGGTGCTGCTGGCGGTACGCGGTGAGCTCACCCAGGCGCTCGCGCGTTTCCACGCGGCACTGAAGCTCTGCGAAGCGACCAACGATGCCACCATGCGAGCTGTGCTCCTCAACGAAGTCGCCCAGGTCCATGCCCTCCAAGGCGATCTGGCCGCCGCGCGTCGCTTCGTGCAAGCCGCACTGGAGCTCTTCGAGAAGCTTGGAAACCAGCGTGGCCGTGCGGCATCCTTGCAACAGCTATCAATCATCGAGGGGGGCCTTGGTGACAACGCGAAAGCGCAAGAGCTGGCAAGAGAATCATTGCAGCTCATCGAGGAGCTCGGAGATCAGGTGGGACGGGCTGCCTCGCTGCTCGAGCTGTCGTTCATCGAGGCCCGCATGGGTAACCACGCGAAAGCGCAAGAGCTGGCTCGCGAGTCGCTCGCGCTCGGCGACACATTCGGGAATCTGATCGTTCGATTCGCCTCGTTGCATCGTCTCGCGACGCTCGCGATTCGACAGGGTAACCATTCCGAGGCGCGGGAGCTGCTGGATGAGTCGCTGAAGCTCAGCGAGAAAATGGGAAGCGCGACGTGCCGATTGGCGGTGCTTCGCGAGCTTGGCAACATCTTGTGCCTTGAGGGCAACTTCGCAGAAGCGCGAGATCTATGGCGCGAGTCGCTGAAGATCAGCGAAGAGCTCGGAGTCAAGAGCACCCGAGCGACATCACTTATGATGCTTGGCATAGTGGAAGCCGTACAAGGGCAAACCGGGCACGGCTTGGCGCTCGTGCGCGAGGGGATTGGCATCCTTGAAGAGATCAATGCCACGGCGGCTGCCAAGCTGAAGGATGCTCTGCGTGGGCTGGAGACCATTTCGTCAGCGGACTTGTCCGACCGTTAGCGACAGCGCGCGCAAGAGGCCCGCCTCCAGCCACAGGCCCTGCTGCGCGAGGCCCCTTCTCCATGGACATCTCGGCAGGTCACCGTGGAAGGTGTTTGTCCCGCGGGGTGGGCCTGGGGCCCCGCGCGTAAGCACCCGCCCAAGGGCATCGTGATCATCGCTCCGCCGGCCGGGTCGCCTCGTGCATGGGTTGTCACGTGAGCGCCCGTCACGAGCGCGTCTTCGGGCTCGCGCCGGCGCCGTCCGCGGCGCCCTGACGCGCTCCGGACGCCGCGGCAGCGTCGACGACCCCGGCGAGCGCGTCCAGCGACATCGGCTTGACGAAGTGGGCGTCGAACCCTGCCGCCTCGGCGCGGCGGCGGTCCGACGCCTGCCCGTACCCCGTGAGCGCGATGAGCGCGCCCGAGCACAGCTCAGCCTCCCTCAGGCGCCGCGCCACCTCGTAGCCGTCCATTCCTGGGAGCCCGATGTCGAGGAGCACGAGATCGGGCCGATGCTCGGCCGCGGCCTTCAACGCGCGCGGGCCGTCGCCGGCGATCCACACCTCTTGCCCGAGGGCCAGCAACGCGTCGGCGAGGGTGCTCGCCGCGTCCACGTTGTCCTCCACGATGAGGACGCGGAGCTTCCTCGCCGCCGGAGACGGCTGCTCTGCGCTCTTCGAGGGCGCGGACGACGCCCCGACGGCCGCGGCGGGCACGCGCTCGTCCGCCGCCGCGGGAACACGCTCGTCCGCCGCCGCGGGCGCGCGCTCCTCCGCCGCAACGGGGAGACGCACGACGAACTCGCTGCCTTGCCCTGGCCCCGGGCTCGTCGCTTCGATGCTCCCGCCGTGGAGGGCGACCAGATCGCGGACGATGGTCAGCCCGATACCGAGGCCGCCGGGCGCCCGATCGAGGCTGCGATCCGCCTGATGGAACAGCTCGAAGACATGGGGCAGCACCTCCCCGGCGATCCCGATCCCGTTGTCGCGGACGCGCAGCTCCACCCGGTCGCCGCGCTGCTCGACCGCCACCCCGATGTGGCCCCCGGGGTCGGTGTACTTGCACGCGTTGGTGAGCAGGTTGACGAGGATCTGCTCGAGGCGGACGTCGTCCCCGAGGACGTGGACGGCGGCCGCCGGCAGCACGAGCCGGATCTGGTGCCGCCGCGCCTCGATCTGCTCGCGCGTCGACGCCACGGCGCGCGTCACGGCGGCCTTGACGTCGATCCGCTCCTTGCGCAGCTCGATCTTTCCCCGGGTGATGCGCGACACGTCGAGCAGATCGTCCACGAGGCGCATCAAGGTCCTCGTTTGCCGCGCGATCACCTCGACGTGCTGGTCCGGCGGCCCGCCGCGGCTCCGCCGCCGGAGGAGCTCCACGGCCACGCAGATGGGCGCCATGGGGTTGCGCAGCTCGTGCCCCAGCATGGCCAGGAACTCGTCCTTCCGGCGATCCGCGTCCGCCAGCGCGTCCTCGACGCGCTTGCGCTCGGTGATGTCCAGGGACGAGCCGACGAACCCCAGGAACGCTCCGGCGGCGCCGTAGCGCGGGGCGCCCTGCGTCACGACCCACCGGCTCTCGCCGTCCCGCCGGAGCATCTGGCATTCCAGCATGAATGGCTCATGCGTCTCCATCGATTCGGCGCACGCGCTCGCGACGAGCGGGCGATCGTCCGGGTGGATCGCGTCGAGCCAGCCGTCCCCCAGCTCCTCTTCGAGGGAGCGCCCCGTGAAGCGCAGCCACGTCGTGTTGACGTACTCGCACCCGCCGGAGGGCCCGGACATCCAGATCATCATGGGGGCGCAGTCGGCGAGGGAGCGGAAGCGCTGCTCGCTCTCGCGGAGGCGCTCGACGTCCTCGGCGACCTGGCGGCGCAGCCTGGCGATCTCGATGCGACCGCCGACCCGCGCGAGCAGCTCGCGGACCGAGAACGGCTTCACGAGGTAATCGTCCGCGCCCGCCTCGGCGCCGTGCACGCGCGACGCCTCGCCGGATCGGGCCGAGATGAACACCACCGGGACGAGCCTCGTCCTCGGCTCGGCCCGCAGCGCCTTGAGCAGGCCGAACCCGTCGAGCCCGGGCATCATGATGTCGGTGAGCACGAGATCGGGTACACGCGAGCGCACAGCGCAGAGCGCCATCTCGCCGTTCTCGACGGCCTCGACGGTCCACCGCGTCGCGAGGATGTCCCGGAGGTAGCTCCGCATGTCGGGGTTGTCCTCGACGAGCAGGACGTGGCCGGCCGGGCCCTCCGCCGGGCGCGCGTCTTCCGCGCTTGCCGGTGTCCCGAGCGGCAGCTCCGCCGACGGCGCGGGCCCGGAGACCCACTGCGACGCTTCCTCCACGAACGCCTGGACCGTCACGGCCGTCATGCCGAGCTCCCGCTCGGCGCCGATGCGCTCCGCGGGCACGTGCGCGGATCCGGCGGGGATGCGGACGGTGAACGTGCTGCCACGACCGACCTCGCTCGTCGCCTGGACGTCGCCCATGTGGAACCGGACAAGCTCCCGCACGAGGGCGAGGCCGATGCCGGAGCCTTCGTAGCTCCGCCCGCGCGCCCCCTGGATCCGGTGGAAGCGCTCGAAGATCCGAGAGAGCTCGCCGGCGTCGATCCCTATCCCCGTGTCGCTGACCTCGAGGAGCACGTGGTCGCCGCCCCATCGGAGCGAGATCGCGATCTCGCCCTCGAACGTGAACTTGAACGCGTTCGAGACCAGGTTGAGGACGATCTTCTCCCACATCTCGCGATCGACGTAGACGCGCTCCGGGAGCGGCGGGCAGTCGACGACGAGCCGGAGCCCCGCCCGATCCATGGGCCCGCGGAACGCGCTCGCCACCTCGGCGGTCAGCGCCGAGAGGTCGAGCGCCTCGTAGGAGACCTGCATCCCGGCGGCCTCGATCCGGGCGAAGTCGAGCAGGTTGTTCACGAGCTTGAGGAGCCGCCGCGCGTTGCGGCGCGCGAGCTCGACGAGCTCGTGTTGCCTGCCGGTGAGGCCGCCGGGCTCGCTCGTCAGCAGCTCGTCGATCGGGCAGAGCATGAGCGTGAGCGGCGTCCGGAACTCGTGGCTCAGGTTCGAGAAGAACCTGGTCTTGAGCTCGTCGATCCGGCTGAGCTGCTCGTTCGCCACGCGGAGCTGCTCGTTCGCGCGCTGGATCTCCTGCGCCCGGAGGAAGACCTCGGCCTCGACCCGCTCCGCCCGCGTCTTGAGCTCCTCCGTGCGCCGGGTCTGCTCGATCCCGCGCTGCTTCAGCCGGACGAACTCGGTCACGTCCTCGACGCGGTGGATGATGTACACGACGTCGCCGTCCGGCCCCACGATGGGCGAGTTCACGGGGCTCCAGTGCCGTTCCTCGAAGCCGCCTCCCTCCGCTTCAGGGCGCTGGACAGCGTATTTCTGCACGGCCATGCTGTCGGGGGCGCGTGTCTCGATCACACGCTCGAGCGAGGCGCGCAGGTTCTTGACGCCGGTCGCGTTCGGATCGTCCGGGTTGTCCGGGAAGACATCAAAGATGCCACAACCCAGGATCTCTTCGCGCCGCGTGTTCGTGGCCTTCAGGTAGGCGTCGCTCACGGCGGCGACGGTGAGGTCCGGGCGGAGCACGAGGTAACACCCCGGGAGCCCCTCGAAGATCGCGCGGAAATCGGGGTTCGCTGGCGTCGCCTGCTCGCCCTCCGATCGCTGATTCGGCTTCGCGCTCGTGATGAGGCTCGTGGTCATGGGCAGATCTTCGAGAGAAGACCTGGTGCACGAGACCACGTATCGCTACCCGGATCTCCGCGCTCCCGCGACGCTCGGCCGCAGCAGCGAGCCGGGCGCCGGCTCGCCGCTGACGGGCGCTGTCTCTGGCTCCTCGGGCGCGGGCTCCATGATGCGCGCGACCCACGAGAGCCCCTCCACGTTCTCCAGCGTGATCTTCGCGACCATCATGATGGGCACCGACAGGAGCGCGCCCGCCGGCCCCCAGAGCCAGCCCCAGAAGAGCATGCCGATCAGGACGGCGAGCGGCGACAGGCCCAGGGTCCGCCCGAGCACGCGCGGCTCGAGCACGTTGCCCACCAGCAGGTTGATCAGCAGGTACCCGATGGCCACGAGGGCCGCGGTGCCGGGGCCCTGGCTTGCCAGCGCGGCGAGCACGGCCGGGATCGTCGCGACCGCCGCGCCGATGTTGGGGATGAAGTGCAGGACGAACAGGCTCGACGCCAGGAGGAGCGCCAGGTCCACGCCCAGGAGGACCAGGAGCACGTAGGCGAGGACGGCGACGAGCAGGCTCGTCAGCGTCTTCACCACGAGGTACTTCTTCACCTCCCGCACGATGCGATCGACGTGCTCGAGCCCGCGCGCAGGGGTCGAGAGCAGCCGCCGCACCTTCGCGCCCGCGCCGGCGCCCTCGCAGAGCGCGAAGAACACGACGAGGAGCACCACCCCGAGGCTCGACGCCGCGCTGGCGACCGTGACCGCGGCCCCGCCGAGGAGGGGGACCAGGGACGCCGTGTGCAGCGTGCGCGAGAGGAACTCCGGGTTCACCGGGAAGCCGCGCTCCGTGAGCGTCATGGCGAGCGCCTCGGTCATCGAGGACATCCGGACCAGGTAGACCGGCACCTTCTCCTCGAGCTCCACCCCGGCGATGGTGACCACCGCCCCGACGAAGACAAGGATGGCCAGATCGACCACGAGCGCGGCCAGCGCCCCGAGGGCCGCGGGCAGCCCGCGGCGGGTCACCCAGGTCGCGATGGGCGACGAGATCGCCGCGAGCGCGACGCCGAACAGCACCGGCACGAGGAACGGCTCCGCGTAGCGCAGCCCGACGATGACGACGACCGCCGCCGCCGCGACCACGACCATCTGAGCTCGACGAGACATCGTGAAGATCCCCATGCCCAACCTCGCTGCTGACGGGTTCTCGCGTCACCTCCGCCCCGGTGGAGAGGAGCGCGGCGCAATCCCGAGAGGAGCAAGGGATGCGCCACGCTCCGTCCCGCCCCGAGGCACGGCGCGACGGCGTGGATCGTTATCGCGCGGACACCCGGGCATCGCCGGCTTGCCCGCCGTTCAGCGGCACCGAGCCGTGCTGGGCGGCGTCGGTCTTCGGCGTCGTCCCGGTGACGTACGCCTTGACCGCCTCGACGAGGAACCGGAGCCCCGCCGCGCCTTCGTTGTCCCAGTACTCGCCTTCGCGCGGGCTCACGTGGATGAGCGCGAGGGAGGGATCGTCCTTGCCCTGCGGGAAGAACACCTTCGCCTCCTCCGACCACAGGGCCTCGATCTTCGTCCGACTCCGCACGATCGAGGCGCTGCCCGAGAGCGACAGGAAGCGGCGCCCCTCCTGGAGGGTCACATTCACCTCGGGCTGCGACTCGATCTCATCGACCTTGCCCGAGTCGATGCTCGTCATGAACCAGACGTCCCCGGTATCGCTGTCGACCTTCGTGAGCGCCATCGGACGCGCCCGCAGCGCCCCCTGGCTGGCGTGCGTGACGAGCATGGCAGTCCGGAACTTCTTGAGGATCTCCAGCAGCTTCTCCCGTGATCCAGTTTCCATGGTTTCCTCCATCGAGCTCCGGCCTCAGTGCGAGATCCGGACCATGGCCGGGGCGCGCGGTGGAGGGCGCGGATCATGGCTCTTCTGTGCCGCACCGAGCGTGCGCTCGCGGCATTCCGCCACAGCGTCTGGCGCGGCCCGCCGCGCCCGCGCAGCGCTGGAGCTGGGCGAGCGGGCAGGGGGAGGGGGAGAGGACCGAGAAAGGGCGAAGCTATGCTGCGCGGGCGAGCACGAGCGCCCCGATCACGAGCATGACGAGCGCGAGCGCGCCGGCGACCACCAGCGCCACCTTGCCCCACGCGATGGGCGCCGTGCCTGTGACGTGGCTCGCGTCCTGGCCGTGGACGACGGCGCGGTAGCTGCGCCCCTTGTAGCGGTAGGCGAGCACGTACGATGGCAGCGCCAGCCGGCGGGTCTCCAGGGCGTGCAGGAGCACCGCCACGTGCACGTTGCGAAACGTGGACCCCGGGATGACGCCTCGCTTCAGGGCGTCCTCTGCGCTGGCGGCGATCCGCTCGCTGACGATCTTCCGCGCCGCCGAGCGCTGCGCGTCGAACTGCTCCAGCACCGCGTCGGGCGGGCCGAGCTGCTGCTGTGTCCGGTGCGCGGCGGGCACCGCCAGATCGAGCCGGAAGTACGGCGCGAGCTCCTGGGCCTCGCCAAGCGAGAGCCCGCGTGAGGCGGACAGGAGCAGGTTGCGGAACGGCAGCTGCGTCTGTCCGGCGTGCGGTGCCCAGCTGCTCAGCCGGGCGCCCGCGTTGGAGTCCGCCGTCCAGCTCACCACGGCGTCCGCGCTGACGAGCCAGCCCGCCCACCAGATCGGGCGCAGCCCGTCGATGGTCGCCGTGCGGGAGAGATCCGACGGCCGGAAGAAGCCGAGCGTCGACATCCACCGCCGCAGCGCCTGATCGGCCTGATCGGGGGGCACCCCGAACGGGAGCAGCCAGTCGGCCTGTTCGATCGGGTCGACCGGCTGCTCGAGCCGCGTGACGGCGCCGCAGAAGCGGCACTTCGGCGCCTGCGCCTCGGCCGAGTACGCGACCGCGGCGCCGCACTCGGTGCACCGCAGCACCTGCACCGCCTGCGGGGCCGGGGCGCGGCCCTGCGGCGCGGCGAGGCCGCAGACGGCGCAGCGCAGGTCCCCCGGCTCCAGCGGCCCCTGGCAGCGCGCGCAGCACGGCCCCGTGGCGCTCGTGGTGGCCGAGGCGACGTCCATGCTCGCGCTCATCGCGTCCCTCCGGTCGGTGTGGGGCTGCTCCCGGGGCGGACGCGCTCGGTCGGCGCGGGGGCGGCGGCGGGGGCGGCGGCGGGCGGACGCGCGGCGCCGCGCCGTTCGGCGGGATCGCGGCCCCGGTCGCGCGCCGCGACGAGGAGGAACGGCGCCGCGATCAGCGCGATCACGAGCACGACGGCGAGGGCGATCTTGATCCAGGAGACGGGGGCCTTGCCGTGGATCGCGCCGGTCTGGCCGTTGATGAGGACGCGGAAGGGCGGCTTCTGCGGGTCGTGCCGGATGGCGAGCACCCAGAGGGGCACATAGAGCAGCTCGAGCGTCTCGCGGTCGAGGTGCGTCTCGTGCGTCAGGCCGTGGTGGCTGTCCCCGGGCATGAAGCCCGAGAGGTCGCGGCCGATCTTCTCGAGCGCCTCCCGCCGCGCGAGGCCGTAACACTCGGCCTGGGTCATCGTCGGCTCCTCGGCGATCCAGCCGCTGAGCACCGCGGGCGTGTAGCGCCGCATCGTGCGGAGGTCGAACGGCTCGATCGCCTCGAGCTCGGCGTTCGGGACGGCGCGAGACGCCACGACGAGCACGTCCATGACGTAGGTCGCATGTTGACCTTCGAGGTGCCGGTGCTCGGTCCTTGTGACGACGCGCGTCCGGGTGACGCTGTTCCCCTTGTCGTCGGTCGTCGTGTACGTCTCGGTTTCCTGGTAGTCCTCGCCGATCTGCGCCGCGTAGCGCGTCTGCGCCATCGCCGAGTACAGGTAGGCGGGCGTGTAGACGCCGCGGATCGCGTCGATCGTCGCCGTCTTGACGCTGGACTGCACGAAGAAGCTCCGCTTTCCCAGCCACGCCTTGACCGCGCCCTGCGCGCTCTCCCGCGTCGTGGTGAACCCGACGACGAAGTGCGGCGACGGCCGATCATGGGAGGGCGGCCGCTCCACCACCGAGGGCGAGGCGCAATAAGGGCACACCGCGGTCCGCTGGTCCGCTTCGACGCGCAGCGAGGCGCCGCAGGTCTCACATTCGAGTTGCACCGGCGCCCGAGAGAACCGCACCGGGGGGCACGGCGTCAACAGGGAAGGGGTAGCGTGGCGTCGACAGGACAGGCGTGCGCGGCGTCACCGAGAGCGCGGCGCGCGCCGTCAACAGGGAACCGGCGGCGGGCGGCTCCCGAGGTCGGCGGGAGATGCCGAGTCGCCGGTGTCCTGCTGCGGTGTCTGCCGCATCAGCGGAGACAGCGAGCTCCGCGCCCAGCGCCTGACCGCGGCGTCCGGCCAGGGCTGCCAGCGGGCGCTGGCCTGCGGTGAGCGGGCCGCCGCGGCCGATGCGCGCGGGGCGCGCGCCCCGGTGCGCAGGCGCGGCGCGGACCGCGGCTCGTCGAGGAACCGCAGGAGATCGGGGGCGAGATCGCCCACCGCTTCCCGGTGCGGGTAGTGCCCCGCCTTGGCGAAGCGCCGCACGGCCGCGCCTTCGATGTAGCGGTCGATGTCCGCCGCGTGGCGCGCCGGGATCACCTGGTCGCGCTCGCCCCAGTAGACGGCGAGCGGCGGTATCTCCGGGAGCCGATGAGCGATGTCCATGAGGTGATGGCGCTGTCCGCGCAGATCGATCGCGTGGCGGAGCGTGCGCGACAGGGCGCGCGCCGTGCCGGGCCGCGCGTTCATCCTGGCGAGGTGCCTGCGCTCTTCCGCGTTGAAATCGCCCCCGAGCACCAGCACGCCCGCGTGCGTGCCGACGCCCATGAGCACCGGCGCGGCCAGCTCGATCAGCCCGGTCACGGCGGCGAGGCGCAGCGGCAGCGCGACCTCCGTCCCGATGCCGCCTGCGGCGACCAGCCCGACGCGGTGGATGCGCCCTGGCCGCTCGGTGGCCACGCACATTGCAATGCTGCCGCCGAACGAGTGCCCCACCAGATCGAAATCGCCGAGCCGGAGGGCACGGATCCATTCGGCGACCACGCCCGCATACCACGCGACCGTATAGGGCGCGTCGGGCCGAGCCGAGTCGCCATGGCCGGGCAGGTCGAGCGCGACGACCCGGCGCCCTGCCGCCGCGAGCGCGGGGGCGAGGCGGTTCCAGGTCCGACAGCTATCGGACAGGCCGTGCACCAGGACCACGGGGCGCTGGTCCGCGCCGCCGTTCCGGGAGGGGGTCCACTCTTGCCAGTGGACCTCGCCGGCAGAAAGGACGCGAACATGGCTGCGACACGTGACCGACATGTTCTTCATCAAGAGTTCGCACGAAGTGCCGCGTCTGTCCAGATTGCACAGCTGAGATGGGGAGCTCGGGGGAGGGGGGGCCGCGAAGCGTGCTTCGCGTCCAGTGTGGGTTTTGCAGCGCCAGCGTACGCCGTGCTGGGTGCATTCGCGTGGTCCCCGGAGGGCGGCCGCCCTGTCTCCTCCCTGGCTCGGCGTGTCCTTGCCGCAGTCGGCCGCTTTGTCATCTCACCTCGGTGCTGCGTTCGATGCCCTGGCCGGGCCGCCCTGCTGGCGCACGGACAGAATTGAACTTCATGGTTCCTTGTTGACATCGCGCTCTATTTGAGACGAGTCTCGCCGCATCGGAAGACATACGCTGGCAGGCTTTCTCTGTTGTGAGAGCGAGCTCTGTTTCCACGCGCGCCGCGGGGGGCGGATCTGCAGGCTGAGGGAATACAGGGTTGCCCTGCGCCGGATCCGACGCGCTGGGTGACTCGGTCGATAGGGGCATCATTCCCCAGGAGTGGCCGAATCAACAGGATGCGATTTGCCAGCCTGCGCCCCCAGGCTGTGCGCATCGTGGCGAGAGGCGCGATTGCACTTCGTGACTGCATTGTGTTCGCGCTCATTGCCGGTGTCGCTGGCGCCTTCATTGGACGTGCCGCTCCGCGCGACGCGCCGAGCGCACAGGCGGCCGCCCAGGTGCGGCTGCTCATCAACGCCGCCGTCGAACGGTCAGCAAGGCCAGCCCGCCGCGCTCCTCGGGGGCCAACCTCGCGCTCGACCGCCGCGGCAGCGCCCCTCGTCCCAGAGGACGGGGCAAGAAAAAAGAAGAGGAGTTCCATGCAGCGCTCGACCGTCTCCCGTGCCCGAATCGGGACAAGGCGCCGCCACCGGGCGATAACGAGAGACGTGGGGCCGCCACTGTGCCAGCCTGAACCCCGCGGTGTCAGGCCGCGCAGGGGCGAGCCGCGGTGGGCGTGGAGCGCGAACAGGCGCTCCCCGAGCCCTCCCGCAGCGGCATCGCGATGGACCGAGCGGCCCTTACCCTCGCGAACCGCACGAGATCACCGAGATGCGAGACCTCGAGAGAAATTCACAGGATGCGGGGGTGATGCTGCGCGAGGCGGCTGACGCGGCGACCTCCGCGCGCCGCGCCGTCCGTCACGTCCTCGAGGAGCTCGAATCCATCATCGCGCTCCGCGCCTCCGCCGGAAGCGCGCAGGACATCCATCGCGTGCGGAAGCTGGTCGACGATCTCCGCGCCGCGCGGAGGTCGGCGGGCATCTCGTTGCGTGCGGCGCAGCGCACCGCGGACGGCGCGCTCCACGCGCTCGGCGGGGAGTCGCCCGGCGATCGAGCGCGGACTCGAGCCCGCGACCGCGCCGAGCTGAAGGGCCGGCACAGCTCGCACCGTCGACGGATCCCGCGAGCATCCCGAGCGCAAACGCCGCGATCGTCCGGCCTGAAGCGCGAGCGCCACGGCGATGCTGCCCGCGCGCGACGCCCTGATCGAGCGCGCGATGCGGCATCGGCATGAACATTGCCCCTCCCCGGCGACCGTCGAGGCGACGTAGCGCCCATGCGTGACGCGAACGAGCACAGCGCCTGCGTGGACGCCTGGATGGATCGGGCAGCTCGGGGCGCGCCGCCCGACCGCCTCATCCAGCTCTTCGAACGAGCGTTCAACGCCCTGTGGTGGCGCGCCCACGTCACCCTCGGGGAGGTCACGCTCGGCGCCATCGTGGATCGCGTTCTCTACTATGCCTCCGAGCGATCCCCGGTCCTCTCGTCGCTCAGGATGGAGTCGGCCGGGATCTGGTGTGTGGAGCTCCAGGAGCGCGCCGGGGGCGTGCGTCGCGACCAGATCGAGGAGGGGCTCCGGTTCATCCTGGTGGAGTTCCTCACGGTCCTCGGAAACCTGACGGCGGAGATCCTCACGCCGGCGCTCCACGCGGAGCTCTCGAGGGTCGCGCAGGAGGAGGCGGGCGGGATCGAGAGAGCGTCGAAGAGCTCGCCCGGGATCTCCGAGGGCGAGGACGGCGAGGAAGTGGAGCCATGACGAAGAAGACGGCCATCGCGCGCATCGAGACGGGGGTGCGAAACCTGGATGCGCTGTTCGGGGGGGGGCTGCCGAAGGGGTCGATCGTCGTCGTCGCCGGCCCGCCGGGCGCGGGCAAGACGATCCTCACCCAGCAGATCTGCTTCCACAACGCCTCGGCCGGGACCCGGGTCCTCTACTTCAGCACGCTCTCGGAGCCGACCGCGAAGACGCTGCGCTACCTGAATCAGTTCGACTTCTTCGACGCCGGGAAGATCGACGGGGGAATCCAGTTCGTCGACCTCGGCGCCATCCTCCGGACGAAGGGCCTCGACGGCGCCTCCAGGCTCGTCATGGATCACGTCAAGAAGGTCAAGCCGTCCATGGTCGTCATCGACAGCTTCAAGGTCTTCGACGATCTCGCCAAGTCCAAGGAAGAGCTCCGGAAGTTCGGCTACGAGCTCGCGATCAACCTCATGGCGTGGGAGACCACCACCTTCTTCCTCGGAGAGTTCGGGCAAAGCGACATCGAGACCAACCCGCTGTTCTCGATCGTCGACGGGCTGATCATGATCAACCAGCGCCAGGAGTCCGGTGAGCAGCGGCGGATCATCCAGATCGTCAAGATGCGCGGCACCGACCACAGCCGAGAGGAGCACTCGTTCGCCATCACGCGGGCCGGCATCGACGTGTTCGCGCCCCGCCTCACCATCCACCGGGCGGCCGTCGAGGGCAAGGAGCCGCGCCTCAGGACCGGCATCTCGAGGCTCGACGAGCTCCTCGGAGACGGGATCCCGCGTGGCTCCAGCCTCCTCATCGCCGGCGTGGCGGGGACCGGCAAGACGGTGCTCTCGCTCGAGTTCATCTACCGCGGCGCGAAGGCCGGCGAGAAGGGGATATTCTTCTCCTTCGAGGAGAGCGAGGCGCGGCTGCGCGCCACCGCCCGTGGCCTCGGCTGGGACCTCGACGCCGAGATCGAGCGCGGGATGGTCGAGATCGTCTTCATCCCGCAGCCCGACATCCTGGTGGAGGGGCACCTGCTCATGATGAGCGAGCGGATCCTCGGCATGAAGGCGCGGCGCGTGGTCGTCGATTCGGTCTCGGTCTTCCTGCACAAGGTCAAGGACCCGCAGGTAGACCGAGAGAAGATCTTCCAGCTCGCCAGCATCATCCACAACGCGCAGGCGGTCGGCTTCCTCGCCACCGACATTCCCTACGGCACCAACCAGATCAGCCGCTTCGGCGTCGAGGAGACCGTGGTCGACGGGGTCATCCTCCTCTCCTCGACGGAGGAAGGGCTCGAGCGCCAGCGCTACATCGAGATCTACAAGCTCAGGAACACCGCCCACCTCAGGGGCCGGCACAGCATCCTCATCGGCCCGGGCGGGCTCATCGTCTATCCCCGTTACAACGCGGAGGCGGCGTTCGCCGAGCCGCCGCCCCCCCTCGACACGGCGCGGCGCCTGCCCTCCGGGGTGCCCGGGCTCGACGGGCTGCTCGGCGGAGGGCTGCTCGAGCGCAGCGTCACCCTCCTCTCCGGGAGCGCGGGCATCGGGAAGAGCACCCTGTCGCTGCAGTTCCTCGTCGAAGGCTGCCGCCGCGAAGAGCCGGGGCTCTACCTCGCCCTCGAGGAGGGGCCCGCACAGCTCATCAGGACCGCGGAGGCGCTGGGGCTGCCGCTCCAAGAGGCGATCGACAAGGGGCTCGCCGAGGTCATCTATCTCTCGCGGGAGCGCGTCCGCCCGAGCCAGCTCCTCTCGCTCCTGACCGACAAGATCCGCAAGCAGAAGACGCGTCGATTCGTCCTCGACAGCGTGAGCCACCTCGCGGCCGAGGGCATCGCGGAGGACGAGCTGCGGCAGCTCCTCTACGCGCTGATCACGCGGTTCAAGGCGCTCGGCGTGACCACCGTGCTCACGCTCGAATCGAGCGTGATGTACTCCAGCGAGACCGTCACCGACCGCAGGTTCTCTCCGGTGGCCGACAACCTCGTCGTGCTCCGGTACACGCCCATGCCGGGCGAGATCAGGCCGACCCTTATGGTCGTGAAGACGCGCGGCAGCGAGCACGATTTCGGCGCCTACCACTTCACCGTGGGGAAGGGCGGCGCCCGGATCGGGCAGCGCGCTGACGTGGGAGCCCCTCTGGCGGCGAAGAGCGCCGAGGGCCGGAGGCGAACGAAGAAATAGGAGGCGGGGATGAGCACCGGCCGCCGGACGAAGGAACCGCCGAGAGCCCACCAGAGAGAGGCGAGGAGCGACGACGCGCGCGGCGAGCAGGAGCCGGCGCGGCGCGGCGGCGAGGATCCGGCCGCCGGAGGCCTCGAGCGCGCGTACCCTCGCGTCCTGTACCTCTACGAGATCAGCAAGCAGCTCACGCGCTTCGAGGGCGCCGAGCGGACCGTCCCGTCGGTCCTCGCGACCCTCGCGCGGGCGCTCCCCCTCCGCACCGCGCTCGTCCTCCTGACGGTCCCGGGTCGCCCCGGGGTCAAGACCATCGTCTGGAGCGCCGAAGGTGTCGGCGCCGATCGACTCCAGGCGGCCAGGTCCCATGCCGCGGCCTCGTACGCTTACCTCACCGGCTCGGAGGCCGCGTGGCCGGCCGATCCGGACGGCGAGCCGACCGCGACGAACGCGCCCTCCGGACAGCCTTCCGGGGCCCCGCGGGCCGAGGCAGAGGAGCGCGGGTGCTTCCTCGTCCTCCCTCTCGTCATCGACCGCCGGCCGATCTTCGGCGCTCTCCAGATCGAGGGGGCCGTCCGTCTGGAGGAGCCGGATCTCCTGTTCATGAACGCGGCCGTCAACCAGCTCGCGATCGCGCTCGATCGCCAGGCGATCATCGACGCCAAGCAGGCGGCCGCGGAGGCGGCGCGAGCGGCGGCCCAGCGGAGGCAGGCCGAGGCCGACGAGCAGCGGGCCCTCGCCGAGGCGCTGCGGCGGCGCTACGAGGCGCTGGTGGACAACCTCGCTCGAGCGTTCGTCTGGGAGGCCGACGCGCGCACGCTCCAGGTCCTCTACGTGAGCGCGCGGGCCGAGGAGCTCCTCGGCTATTCGCGCGCGCGGTGGCTCGCGGAGCCCGACTTCTGGAGCCGCTGCGCCGAGCCGGACGATCGCGGCGAGCTCGAGCAGGCGCTCCGGAGGACGCTGGCCGCCGAGCGGGACCAGCGCTGCGAGCATCGCTGTCGGACGTCGGACGGTCGCGTGCTCTGGCTCCACACCGGCGTGCACCTGGTGAAGGACAGCGCCGGCGCGCCTCGGGTTCAAGGTGTCTCGATGGACGTCACCCCCGCGAAGGAGGTGGAGGCGAGGGTCCGTGAGCAGCTCGAGTTCACGCGGGCGGTGACCGGCAGCATCGGCGAGGGCGTGCTCGCGATGGATCGCGAAGGGCGGATCACCTTCTTCAACCCCGCGGCCGAGCGCTTGCTCGGCTGGACGGCGGAGGAGGTCGTGGGGCGGCGCGTCCAGGAGATCGTCCAGTTTCGACGCGCGGATGGGACGTCCGTACCTGACGAGGATCACCCCGCGCTGCGGGCGATCCACGCGGGCGAGCCGGTCCGGAGCGACGAGGACGTGGTTTCAAGCCGGGACCGAGCGGCCTTGCACGTCAGCTGCACGTTCGCCCCTCTGCAGCGAGCAGGGCAGATCTCGGGGGCGGTGCTCGTCTTCCGGGATATCATGGAGGTGAAGCGAGCCGAGCAGGTGCAGCGATTGTTCGCGGAGGTCAGCGCGGTCCTCGCCTCCTCGCTCGACTACGCGGAGACGGTCTCCTCGGTGGCGCGCCTGTCGGTGCACGCCCTGGCCGATCTCTACTTCGTCGACCTGGTCGACGAGAAAGGCTCTGTCGAGCGCCTCGCGCCGGTGTCCGCCGATCCCGTGAGGCAACGGCTGGCCGACCGGATGGGGGATTTCGCCCAGCGGCCGGGCTGGGAGACCCCGCAGGCGCGGGTGCTGCGGACCGGCGAGCCGCTCCTCATCCCTGCAATCACCGAGTCTGCCGTGGGGGCCGCCGGCGATCCGGGCCATCGAGGGTCCCTCCGCGCAGGAGGCTCGGGAGCGGTGATGGTGGTGCCGCTCGTGGCCCGCGGGCGGACGCTCGGCACGCTCACGTTCGTGACGGCGGAGCCGAGCCGCCGCTACTCCGCCGCCGATCTGGTGGTGGCCGAGGAGGTGGCGCGCCGGGCCGCCGCGGCCGTGGAGAACGCGCGCCTGTACCAGCACGCGCAGCGCGCCATTCGCACGCGGGACGATTTCCTCGCCATCGTCTCTCACGACCTCAAGAACCCGTTGAGCGCCATCTTGACGGCCGCGGCTCTCCTCATGCGGACATTGCCGGCCGACGAGCAGGGAGCGCTCGACAGGAGGAAGGCCGAGGTCATTCTCCTCGCTGCGCAGCGGATGCTCCGGATCATCGGTGATCTGCTCGACGTCGCCGCCATCGAGGCGGGTCGGCTGTCGATCGAGAAGCGGAGGCATGCGGCGGGCGCGCTCGTCGGCGACGCGATCGAGATGGAGCGGACGCTGGCGACGCAGAAGCACCTGGTGCTCGAGGGCGAGATCCGCGGCGGGGGCGCCTTCGAGGTGATCTGCGATCGCGAGAGGATCCTCCAGGTCTTCGCGAACCTGATCGGCAACGCGATCAAGTTCACCGCGGAGGGAGGGGCCATCACGGTCCGAGCCGAGCCACGTGGCGACGAGGCGCTCTTCGCCGTGGCGGACACGGGGGCGGGGATCCGCGCCGACGAGCTCCCTCACATCTTCGATCGTTTCTGGCAGGTGGCGGAGACCGCGCGTCTGGGGACCGGGCTGGGGCTCACCATCGCGAAGGGCTTCGTGGAGGCCCTCGGCGGGAGGATCTGGGCGGAGAGTCAGCTAGGCGCTGGCGCCACGTTCTTCTTCACGCTCCCCCTCGTCCGGCCGGAGGGAGCCGCCGGAGGGAGCCGCTAGAGAACGTCGTCCCGCGACCCGGGCCGCGCGAGGTGGCAGCTCGGCCCGCTCTCCCCGGCTCTCGCGCCCCCGCGCCGCTCGGCCGCGACGGCCCCAAGAGCCCCCCAGAAGAGCATCCCGAGGTGGCGCGGCGTCACCTGCCATCCAGCCTCGGTGGCGCGCCCGATGCCTTGGCCGGCCGCCCCCACTGGCGCACGGACAGAATTTGTACTCCTGGTCACCCATTGACGCCGCGCTCTGGTGAGATGAGTCTCGCCGCGCCGGGAAGACATACCGCGGCGGGCGTGCTCTTTTGTGAGAGCGAATGCTGTTTCTACGCGCGCCGCGGGAGCCCAATGTTGCCGCTCGTCACCGAACCTGCCGCGAGGGGCCAGGCGTGAGCTTGACCCAGAGGAGATTCGCATGAGACGGTTCGCTTCGCATATTCCTCTGTTCATCGCGTTGATGTTTGCCCTTTGCTCCATTGGAGCAAAGACGTCGAAATGCACTCCTGACAGCTCACAAAACAGTCAAGGAACGCAGTCCAGTCAAGATTTTGCCAAGCCATTCTGTTACACGGACCCGCCGATTAACTGCGTCGTGTTTGCTACGCAATGGACCAACTCATGTTCACGCCCGCGTGCAACGGCGTCGGTGCTGACGAGTTGACGCTCCTGTTCATGGAGGAGGTGCTCATTGGCGCGGAGGATTTGGCGGCCGACGGGATACAGGTGTGCCCTGGGCCTGATCCGAACAACTGGCTGACTCCATGCGACATGGGCATCATTCCCCGGGAGTGGCCGGATCAAGATCACGCGGTTTGTCGGCCCGTGCCCCCAGGCTGCGCGTGGTAGCGGGAGGCGCGATGACAACTCGCAGCTGCCTCGTGTTCGCACTCATCGCCGGTGTCGCCGGCGCCTTCGTTGGACGGGTCTCTATGCGCGACACGCCACGCGTACAAGCGTCTCCGAGCACATCGTCCCCGAGTTCGACGGCGGCATCTCCCGGCCGTGGCTGCAGAGAGGAACGCGCCGTTCTCGCCTCGACCAGGGCACAACTGGAACTCTGCATGGCTCTTCGTTCGCGGGTTCCCGAGGCCGAGCCATCTGGCGTTGCCAATCCATCCGAGGTCGATCTTCCGGAATCCCAGCCCTTCGACCAGCGCATGTCGAAGGTCGAAGAGATCCGTCGGAATCGCCGGCTCTTGGACAGCTATTCCGAGGCCGTGGTCGTCCAGCACCATGATGGGAGAACCGGTGTCTACAAACCTGACGAATGGCCGGATGACGGCGATGGGTACATCGTCGCGCGCAAGTTGCCCAGCGGACGGCTCGGATATTATGCAGGGCCAGACGCCGGACCACGCACAGATCCCGACGCATTCCGGCCCTGGGATCCTCCGATCCCTCCGCGACGCGTCTGGAAGCGTGAACCGGATGGGACGATCACAATCGACGGAAAGCCTGCGAGCCCTGGTGTGCAGTTCATGTTCGGCGGAAAGATCGAACAACCGTCGAAGCCGCCGCAGTGAGAATGCGCCATGACAAGCTCTCGCGCCTTCGGGTTCGTCATCATTGCCGGGGCTGGCATCCTTGGTGTCTTCCTCGGACGCGCCGTACCCCACGATGCGCCAGGTGTCGCAGCGGATGCCAGCGGGTCACCCACGTCTCCGGGCACGACGCCTGCCGACGATGAGTGCGAGGCCGAACGAAGCGCCCTGGCCTCGACCAGGCAAAAATTGGATGTGTGCATGGCCATTGACACGGCGGAACCAGAGGCCGCGCCGTCCAGCGTTTCCGAGACCCCCGAGCCCGAGCCTTCAGCTTCCAACGTCGAACCGACCGTCCAAGAGATCATCGCCGAAGAGATCAGGAGCTATCACGGTCGTCTGGACAGCCTACCCGAGGCTGTGATCGTTCACGAGGCGGATGGAACGATCGGCATCCATAAACCCGACGATTGGCCGATCGACGGTGACGGCCTCATCATCGGACGAAAGCTCCCCAGCGGAGAGATCGGATGGTATGCCGGGCCAGATGCCGGACCACGCTCCGATCCTGCCGCGTTTCGACCAACCAAGTCCGTGATCGTCTTTGCGCACGACTTCGTGCGTGAAGCAGACGGGGCGATCAGAGTACGTCGAGGTGCTCCCGCTTGGATAAAGCGCAGGCTCGGCGAGAGGATCGATGAGCCGGCGAGTCCGTAGCTCATCGAGATCGGTGCAGAACCGCTCTTCGGTCGCGCGGAGGCGCCGGCCGGTTGCGGTCGGGCCAGGGCGGCGTGGGCGCGGAGGACCGCGCCGGGGGCGAGCGCTGCCGCGATGGGGACGTCGGCCCTATCCGTCGACGGAGCTGGCCCGCACCACGGCCTACTCAGGGAAGCGCAGCGTCTCCACGGCGACGCCAGCCTCTCCCGTCGTCATGGTGCCGTCATGGCTCCAGCTGGTGCCGCCTGGGCCTGGCAGGCCCAGCTCGAAGGTGACTCCCTCCAGCGCGAGCTGGTCCTCGTCGAGGTGGGCGATCCCGATCACGTCGCCGCCGCGCCCGGGGCCACCGTAGCCGCCGTCGCCGCCGTAGCCGCCGCTGCCACCGCGGCACGCTGGTGCGGCGTCGAAGCCGTCGCCGCCGTACCCGCCTCGTCCGGGTTTGCCGCCTTGCTGGGGCGGCCCTCCGTGGCCTCCCCGCCCGCCGGCGGGCGCCTTGATGATGCTGTCCCGGACCGTCACCCTGGCGTGCAGCGCGGCGATGCCGATCGACGGCGAGCCGTTCTCGCCGGCTCGACCCCCTCGGCCGCCACAGCCGCCAGCGCCTCCGGAGCCGCCGCCGGCCCCTCCCTTGTCCGCCGCCGTGCACACGGCGAGCCCGCCGCGCCGGCCGCCGCCCCCGCCTCCGCCCTGGCCCGGCGTTCCCCAACCGCCGTCCGTCCCCTTGTCGCCCTCCCATCCCGTCTCGGTGAGGCGCCCGATGCCCTGGCCGGCCACCCCCGCCGTTCCCGAGGATCCGGAGAGCCCGGACTGGCCGTTCCAGCAGGCGCTCTCCTCACGCTCCCCGCCGCCGCCGAGGCCTGAGGTCGGATCGGCCACCGGCACCGGTTCGCCGGTGGCCCCGTCCTCGGCTCCCGAGGGCAGTCCATCACCGCCTTTGCCGCCGGTGCTCGACGTTCCGTCGTCACACGGGTTCGTCACCGCCGCGCCCCCGGGGATCCTGGCGGCGGAGCACGAGTTCTCACCGAGCAGGCCATCGGGGCCAGCCGCTGCTCGGCTCGGCCATGCCTCCCCGTCGTGGCCCGCAGTGCCGTAATAGAACGCCCTGATCTCGCTGCGGACGATCTCCACCGCGGTGTCGGACTGAACGAGCACCCCGATGGGGGCCCCGCTCAGGACCGTCACGTGATCGAGCGTCGAGACCCCGTCCGCGGCCCCCGTGTCGCCGGGGCGCGCCGGCTCGACGATCACTGCGATCCGCTCATCCACCTCGGAATTGATGCGGCCGCTGTCGTCCCTGCTCCGGCGCCGCCATTCGAGGAAGTCGAAGCCGGCATGGATGTCCACGCCGGAAGGAACCCTGATCGCCCCCACGAAGGTATCGGCGGGCATGAACACGCGACCGCGCCCGGTGCGAGCGAGCTCGATCGCTCGCTGGATCGAGCGAACCGGCCGGTCCTTCGTGCCGGGGTTCGCGTCGTTTCCGCCGAGGATGTCGATGTTGACGAACACCCCGCAGCCGTCCATGGCGCGATCCGCGGCGAGCTCCTCGAGGCACGCCGACTCCGGGACGGCATCGCCCGGACAGGCGGACGGAGCGTCGCATGGCGGTGCGCCGCCCGGCTCGCTCGCTTCCGGCGCGTTCCCGCAACCGGCCATGGCGAGCGGCAGGACGACGAACGGAAGGAACACGGACTTCTCGCGCATGGGCATGCCTCACCGGAAACGTCCCTTGGGACGCGCTCTATCCAAGGCTAACGGGGCAGCTCGTTCAGCCCGCTGAACGCCTGGGTCGCCGCCGAAGGCGCGGAACCGCCTTTGCCAGCCACATCGAGCGTGCCGGCGTTCCCCGCGAGACCGCCCTCGCCAGCCGGTCCGACGTTGATGACGGTGCCGGGCCGGAGGGCCAGGTTGGGGACCACGTAGGCGACGCCGATGGACGGGCCGCCGAGCCCACCGCCGGCGTCTCCCCCGCGGCCGCCGTTGCCGCCGTAGCCGCCATGGCAGGCGTCCCACATCCCGGGCACGAACCCCTTGCCACCGTACCCGCCGTGTTTGCCGAAGCCGCCCGGCTGGCCCGTTCCGCCGGTCCCCCCGTTCCCGCCGCGGCCCGTGACCACCTCGGTGGCCTCGAGCGTGAGCTCCGTGCCCTCCAGCGCCACGATGCCGATGCTCGCACCGCCGTAGCCGCCGCCCTTGCCGCCCAGGCCACCGCAGCCGCCGCCCCCCCCCGAGCCGCCGGCCGCTCCGGTCTGGGGTCGGGAGGCCGGGCACACGCGGAGACTCACGCCCTCGCGCGACTTGCTTCCGCCCCCGCCGCCTCCGGCCTGGCCAACGCCGCCCCGGTCCCCGTCGTCACCGCGGACGCCGATCCATCCATCGTCGGTGAGATAGCCAATGCCGGCCGCTCCGCCGGCGCGGCCACGGTCCGCGCCGGGCGCGCCATCTTTCCCGTCGCTGCACGCCATGCTGCCGGCGCCGGCTCCTCCGAGGCCCTTGCCCTCGGGGTTCGGTGCGGGCTCGGGCTGTCCCGAAGCGCCGTCGCCGCCCTGCTCGATCCCGCCGTCGCCCCCGTACCCGCCCGTCGACTCGATGCCCTCGCCGCACGCGGTCACGACCGGAAGGGCGCCCGTTGCGGCGTCCGCCGTGCAGGCATCCGCCCCGTCGTTCCCGAACTGCCCGCTCTGCGCGCGGACGCTCAGCGCGTCCTCGCCGGGCTCCCCGTCCTTGCCGTTGCCCGCGATGACCACGCTCGACACCAGCGTCACCCTGGCGCCGTAGCTCAGGATCACCGCGATCGACGACCTGCCGTCGATCGCCGAGGCGTCCGCCGCCACGACGCGCACGCCGGAGATCGTCGACGTCGCGTCGTCTCCCTCGATGACGCGCAGCGGGACCCCCCCGGGCGGCGCGATGGTCGTCCGCTGAGCGGGCCCGCCGAACGACCAGTCGCCTCCGTCGCAGCGTCGGCCGCCCCAGAGATCGACGCCCGAGGGTAGGGAGATCGCCTCCTCGAACACCCCACGGCAAGCGTACACGCGCCGGGTCGGCGCCTCGCCGCCGCCTCGCCTGGTCGCGGCCAGCCCGACCGCGCGCTGGAGCGTCTTCACCGGCGCGTCCTTCGTGCCGGGGTGGTCGTCGTCGCCGTGCTCGCTGACGAACACCCCGCACTCGTCGAGCGCCGGCGCCGTGCCGGGCTCGCCCTCGCACGGTCCGGGCGGCGGCTCCGGATCCGGAGCGCACGTGCGCGTCTCCCAGCAGGCATCGGAGTACGTGCACGCGGTCGATGTGCTCGCGGTCCATGCGCAGAGCGCAACAGCGACAACGGACGCTCGCCTGGTGGCTTTGCCCTGGATCCCCATATTCCGCGTGCACGGTAGTCGCGCCAGCCGCGCAGCGTCAACCAGCAGGAACCGCAACAAGGCGCATTTGCCCGTGGAAAAATGTCTCTCGATAACGCAATGCGACCCGCTGGTCAGCGGTATGTGCGGGCCTTTCGCTTCGGGCGGGCGCTCGATCCGTCCAGTGCAGCGGGGCGACACCGCGCCGTGACGCGCGCTCACTCCAGCAGAAAGTAGTGTGCGTGTCGCTTGATATCGAAATGGAAGTGGTCCGCGTGCGCCTCGTTCGCGTTGGGCGTGAGGATGACGTTGAACAGCCCGCTCGTGGAGATGGAACAGAGGATCTCCCGCAGCTCGAGCGCGTGGGGGCTGGGCGCCTTCGGCTCCGATCCGGGGCCGCACGGCGGCGCGCCGATGGCGCCGAGCCAGTCGGCCTTCACGTCGAGTCGAGTCCCGTCGGCCTTCACGAAAGCAGCCACGTCGATGGCGAGCCCGAGGGCGTGCTGGTTGGGGCGCCCGGGCGCCGCCGCCGGCTTCTTCGCGGCGCGCTCGCCCGGTTTCGCCGCTTTGCCGGCGGCCTTCGGGGTCTTCTTGCCTGCCGGCGGCTTCGCGGGCGCCTTCGTCGGCGCCACGGCGCCGGCTGGACCGGGCCGGTGCATGCTGAAGTGCACGACCTCGACGATCCCGCGCGTCGTCAGGAAGGCGGCGAGATCGTCGAGCGCGAGGACCAGCCGGCAATCGGCGATGTCGAACGGGGAGGCCGACCTGGGCTTCGCCACGCCGTCGCCGCGGAACGTGACCCCGTGCAGCGCGCCGGTGATCCTGACCGGCCGGTCGACCAGCGGGGCGCCGCGCGCCGGGGCGTGCGGGATCCCGCGGCGCTTCATCTCCTTGTCGCAAGCGTCGGCCGAGAGCGCCCCGTAGGTGGCCGCGCGCGACGAGGCGGACCACGCGGGCAGCTCGAACCGCGCGCCGCCCCCGTCCCAGCCGCCGTCCAAGAGGGCGGCCGCGCCGTCTGCCGGCGCGCCGGCGTCGCCGTCCAGAGGGCCGTCCCCGCCATCCGCGAGCGCCGTCGCCGCACCGGGGGGCGCGGGCGCCGCCGCTGCGGGGGCGTCGACCGGCTCCTCCGAAGCGTGGCGTAGTGAGGCGATGCCGAGCGGCGTGAGGAGCGCCGCAGCGCCGATCAGGGCCGCGCCCAGGGTCAGCGCACGGCGGGAAGGGAGCGCGCTCATCTCTGGCGGAGCTTAGGAGAAACCGGGCAGCCTGGCAGCCTTTGTGGCACCGGACACAGGTCATCCCCTCATGACGAAGCCTTCTCCGCTCAAGAAGAAGCCTGCCCCGAAGAAGCCCGCGGCTCCGCTCCAGGCCGCGGCGGCGTTCGACAAGGCCCTGTCCGAGATCGAGGCGCTGAGCCCGGATCGGCTCATCGCCATCAACCTCGATATCCCCCGTGTGGTCTCCCAGGTGCTGGGCGTATTGCCTGGCCTCATCACGCTGAAGCCTGCGATTGCGGAGCGCCTGCCGCAGCACGATGTCGCGCTGCTGGACCGGCTCGAGACCTACGCGCTGGCCGCCTGGTATGCGCACCTCGCGTGGCTGTCGAGCGGAGGTGCCGAGAACGCGCTGAAGCCGCTGCTCGCGGAGGCAGCCCCGCTGCGCGAGAACCTGCTGAGCGACGCGGCGGCGCTCGCCCGCCGCGGTCTGCTCGACGCGGACACGGTCGCGGAGATCCGGGCCGGACAGGGGCACATCGACACGGCCAACGACCTCGTCGCGCTCTCGGCGCTCTTCACCGCGAGCTGGTCGGAGGTTACCGGCAAGACGGCGGCGACCGAGGAAGAAGTGAGGCGCGCCGGGGAGATCGGGCCGCAGATCCTCGCGGCCCTCGGCGTGAGGGAGCATGGCAAAGGTCCCGGGCCGACCGAGGCTGCGGATAGGAGGGCGCGGGCGTTTTCGCTGCTCGTCCACGCCTACGACCAGACCCGCCGCGCCGTCGCGTATCTGCGCTGGGATGAAGGGGACGCCGATTCCATCGCGCCGTCCCTCTACAAGGGCCGCACTGGCCGGGCGGCGTCGTCCAGCGACACCGCCGCGGCACCGGCGGACGAGGCCTCGGCTGGGCCGATCGAGCCGGCGTCGCGCGCTGCGCTGAACGGCGCAGCAGTGCCCGCGGTGCCCGGCGCCGCGCTGAACGGCACGACGCCCACCAGCTAAATGTCGCCACCGCGCCCGGGCTGCCGTGGAGCGTCCCGGTCACGCCGTCGTGCGCGCTGAGCTCCCATACCGCCTCCATGCACCCAATCTCGGGTTAAGCGAGGCTCAGCCGATAGCCGCGTTCGACGTCGAGGCAGCGCGCACGCTGTCGCACGCGCTTTCACGCCCGGATGCCCCCGTCCTCATCATGGACGGCCAATCGCTGCTCGACGAGGGCAGCTGTGGCGCCCGCCGCGCGCACGCCGACCAGGCACTGATGCAGTCACGAATGCCTCGACATCGGCATGGATGGCGCGGTTCGGCATGAGCGCGGCGCTTGACGCGCGCTGCAGCGCCGTGGCACTGCTGTTCGCCGGGGAGGCTACGATGTCGCGAGTTCCGCGTTGGTCGCTCAGGGCGTTGATCCCGCTCTGGATGTTTCTGGCTTGCGTGCTCGGGTCGGGCGGGTGCCAGTGCACCTTCGGTGAGCCGCTTCCGGAGCCACCTGGCCTCGTCGCCTGCCGGACGCAGCGCGCGCACAGCCCTGCCACGTCCCGTCCCGCGCCGGAGGTCGAGACCGTCGCCGCCGGCACCATCCCCGGGGCGTTTTCCATCACGAGCACCGGCGAGGCCGTGTACACCATGGAGCTGGCCTCACCGCCCTCGCGCGCGGGCATGGGTCCTGGGCTCCAGATCGTCTACCGGAGCGACGGCGGCGACGGCGTGCTCGGCAACGGCTTCTCCCTCGCCGGGCTGTCCGCGATCACACGATGTCCGAAGAGCCTCGCGCAAGACGGGGAGATCCGCGGCGTGCGGTACGACGGAGACGACGCGCTCTGCCTCGACGGCCAGCGCCTCGTCGTCGTGGGAGAGGGGCCGGGAACCATCGAGTACCGCACGTTCCCGGATACCTTCGTCAAGGTGGTCGGTCACTATCCTCCGGAACGTAGCGCGCCCACCGAGGCGCTCTTCTTCGAGGCGAATCTGCCCTCCGGCCGTATCGTGGAGTACGGGCGCGCCGACGGCAGCAAGCCGCTCGCGCGAGGCGGCGTCCCGCGCGCGTGGCTCGCGAACGAGGCCCGCGACGGCCGCGGCAACGCCATGACGTACGCATATTGCCTCGCCGAGGCCGAGGACGGCCATACCGCCGAATATGCGGTCGACGAGATCCGCTACACAAGCTTCGAGGGCACGCCGTCGCTCGAGCCTTCCCGGACGGTGCGCTTCGTGTACGGGACCAAGGACGCGGCCGCGGTTCGCACGGGCTACTCGGGCGGCATGGCGCTCCAGCGCTCGCTTCGCCTGGAGGAGATCCAGATGCTCGGTCCGGGCGACGCGCTGGTCCGGAGCTACGGTTTCCGCTACGAGCTCAGCCCGACGACGAGCCGGACGCTCCTGACCCAGGTCGAGGAGTGCGCGAGCGACGGGGTCTGCAAGCCTCCGACACGGTTTCAGTACAGCCGCGGAAAGCCCGGATTCGAACGGCTGACGACGGACATCGACAAGCCGGTCTCCGAGAAGGCGAGCCCGATGGTGTTCGACATCGACGCCGACGGCCTCGACGAACTCGTGATTCCGGACATCGTCCCGGGGTCCAGCACGCCGTCGCATCCGATCACCACGTGGCAGGTGGCGCGCAACCTCGGGCCCAGCGCCTCGCCGTCCTTTCTCGCGGCGCCGGAGCGCGCCTTCCTCCAGGATTGGCTGTTCGTCGCCGATGCGGATGGACCGTCCGACCCGGCCCTTCTTCAGCCTGAGCTCGGGACAGTGCTCGATTACAACGACGATGGGCAGATGGACGTCTTTCTCCACGACGTCTTCGACAGCAGGACCACATGGCAGGTGCTCCTGTCCCGGCCGGACCGGACCTTCGCGCTGCATGACACGGGCATCCGCCGGCCGTTCCCGCTCGGGAGCACGCCAAAACCGCCGAGCCTGAGCAGCCCCGTCGCCTCGGTGCACCTCGCCGATCTCGACGGCGACTCGGTGCCGGATCTGATCCAGTGCCAGGACCACGTCGAGGAGCTGGTACCGGATCCGCGGTCCGCCGTGTGGACCGTCCACCTCTGGAGGCCCGCGCGCGGCGCGACGCCCGCGGGGTTCGGCCCCACGGGCGAGTCGATCGAGGTGCTCGCCGCCTATCCATGCGATGTGGAGCTCCACACGCTCGACATCGACGCCGACAGCAAGATCGATCTCGTCGTGCCTTCCCTGATGTTGTGGAATGACGGGACGCCCCTCATCGGAGAAAGCTACGAAGCGATCATGCGCCGGGGCGAGGGGCGCTGGGAGCTCATCGACACCAAGCTCCCTGTCGTGCGGCCCGGGGACCGCGTCGTCTTTCTCGACGTCAACGGCGACGGCCTGCCCGATGCCGTCGAATCGGATGTCCATAGCCACCAGCTCTACACGTACCTCAACACGGGGTCGACGTTCGTGATGTCGCCCTTCCGGACCGTCAACGCGTTCAGCTTCGGCGATCTGCTGGGTATCCCGGATCAGGACGCGCTCTTCCGCCTCGCGGTGCCGCTCGACTTCAACGGCGATGGACGGCAGGATCTGCTCATGCCCGTCCCACCAGGCATGCTGCTGAGTGGCTCCAATGTCCTCCCCTCCTGGGCCGTCCTGCAAGCGACGGGCGACCTGGCGGGGCCGCCGTTCAAGCTCGTCGATGCAGGGGTTCCTTTCGAGGCCAAGCTCGGCGACGCGATCACGCTCGCCGATCCGCGCGGGCCGCGCACCGGCGATCTCGACGGGGACGGGGCCCAGGACGTGATCCTGCCGCTCGGCGGTGTGTTCAACGTCTTCCAGAACCTCTCGGCCGACCAGGATCTCCTGGTCGCAGTCTCTGACGGGATGAACGCGCACGAGCCGACCGAGCCGGGCTTCGTGCCCAACGTGAGCCTCTCGTACGGCCACCTGACCGATGCGCCGGTCACGAGCGGAGGCGCGAAGGAGGATCCGGACCGGAGGAGCGCGCTCTACGTCGCGCGTTCCGGCGCGGCGGACGACTGCGGCTATCCTCGGCGTTGCGTCGTGGGCCCTCGCCGGGTGGTCAGCGCGTACGCGCTCAACAACGGCGCGGATCGAGCGAGGCGCTTCGAGGTCGGCTACCGCGACGGGCGCTACCACCGGTTGGGCCGCGGATTTCTCGGGTTTGGCGAGCGGATCGTCACCGATCTGGATACGGGTGCCGTGACGATCGACGTCTACGACCACGGCACCTTCGACGACGAACTGCAGGTCTTTCCCTTCGCGGGGAGCGTCCAGCGGACGCTGCGCGGGGCTCCGGGGCTCGCGAGCCAGCCCAGGCCGGAGCAGATCGAGCTCTCGTTCAGCGACGTGACGCGGACGCTCGTGCCGACCAACGACGGCGCCACGTACTTCACGCTGCCCACCGAGCGCCGGGTGAGGCGAGCGCAAGGGGTCTATCCGCCCCCGGGCGGGGACGCGACATCGATCGAGGTGTACGTGCGGGAGATCGAGCGCGGCGGCGATGGCGCGACGCTGCTGCGCGACTCGATATCGAAGGTGACGGACTTCGACACGTTCGGCAACGTGCGCGCCGAGGAGGTGTCGACGGAAGACGTCGACCTGACGCTCGAGGTCACGCGGTCGTTCAAGAACGATACAGGGCGCTGGGTCCTCGGTCAGCTCGAAACGCAGAAGGAGTGCAGCGCGGCGGCCGGGATGTCGCAGTGCAGGACCCTCAAGCGAACGAACACGATCCACGGCGAGGTGGAGACCGAAGCCACCGAGAGCGACGATGGCCTGCCGGACACGAAGCTGAAGCTCACCTATGCGCGCGACGACTTCGGGAACATCACCGGCGTCATGGCGGAGGACGCCTTCGGGCACAAGCGCACATTCAGCACGGGCTTCGACGAGGAGGGCATGTTCCCCGAGAAGTACGTGAATGCGGCCGGGCACACCACGCTCGTGGAGCTCGACGACGCGCTCGGCGTGCTCCTCAAGCGGGTCGATCCGAATCAGCTCGTGACGACGTGGGCGCACGACGGCTTCGGGCGGCTCGGCATCGAGAGGCGCCCGGACGGCACGACGACGACCGTCACCCTCGCTCGCAGCAAGGAGGGTGGCCCGGAGCACGATGCGTGGCGGGTGAGGCAGCGGAGCATCACGACCGGCGGCGCCGACGATACGGTGGAGTTCGACAGCCTCGGCCGCCCGATCCGATGGCTGGGACACGGGCCCGAACCGGAGCCGTCGGAGGCCTCGGGCGGTGCGAAGCGCATCATGCAGGAGATCGTGTACGACGCGCTGGGCGAGCACATCGCGCGGCGCTCGGTGCCGGTCAGGGAGAACACGCCCGAGAGCGCGATCCTGTACGATCGCTACGAGTACGACGCCGCGGGCCGCAAAGTGCGCCATACGACGCCGTGGAACGCGGTCACGACGACGGCGTACGATGGCCTGCAGGTGCGCGTCACCGATCCGCTCGATCATGTGACGGTGACCGAGCAGGACCCGCTGGGGCGCATCAAGACCATCACCGACGCGGCCGACGGGATCACCCGTTACGCGTACGGTCCCTTCGGCCTGCTGCACACGGTCACCGATCCGGGCGAGGCGGTGATGCGCACGACGCGCGACGCATTCGGCCGCGTCCGGCAGCTCGACGATCCCGATCGGGGCACGACGGTCTCGATCCATGACGGCTTCGGCGAGCTGATTTCACAGGCCGATGCGCTCGAGCGAAAGGTCACGTGGACGTACGACGCGCTCGGTCGACCCCGCTCACGCGTGGACCAGGACGGCGCGGAGAGCCTGACGACCACGTGGACCTGGGACACCGCGGCGCATGGCCTCGGGAAGCTGCACACGCTCGCGAGCCCCGACGGGGAGAAGACGTACGGGTACACGGGCCGTGGCCAGCTCGGCACGATCGCGCTCCGCATCGACGGCGAGCGCTCTCCGCTGGAGGCCAGGCTCGGTTATGACGACTTCGGCCGCGTCGAGACGATCACGTATCCGGCGCTTGCCGGCGCGGCGCCGTTCGTCGTGGCCCACGATCGCGACGCACACGGCCATGTGCTCGCCGTGCGCGACAGCGGAACGAACCTCGCCTACTGGCGCTTGGCGGGCGTGGACGACGCGGGGCGCTTCCGGGAGGAGGTGTTCGGCAACGGCGCCGTCACGGAGCGGAGCTACTTCGCGGACAAGCAGCGCCTGAGGCACATGGCGACGCAGAGCGGCGCGGGGGAGGTGCAAGACCTGGACTACGGGTTCGACGATCTCCTGAATCTCACGCGCCGCACCGACGCGCTCCAGCCAGAGAACACGACGGAGCGCTTCCGGTACGATCCGATCCAACGGCTGACGTGCGCGTACTTCGGCGCTCTCGAGAGCGCGACGGCGCCCTGCGCGCTCCGCTACGACTACCACCCGAACGGCAATCTCACCTTCAAGTCGGACGTCGGTGACCTCTCGTATGACGACCCGCTGCACCCGCATGCGATCACCGGCGCGGGTACGGACACCATCGCGCATGACGCTGTCGGTAATCAGACGGCGCGGCCCGGTGGTACAACGGTGCGCTATACTCCGTTCGATCTGCCGGAGCGCATCACGCAGGGTGCGAGCACCATCACGTTCGGCTACGACGGCGACCAGCAGCGGATCCGCAAGACCACGGCGGAAAAGGAGACGCTCTACTTCGGCGATCTGTACGAGCGGGTCACCGAGGCAGCGTCGGGCGCCGTGGAGCACCGGTACCACGTCCACTCGCCGGAGCGCGTGGTGGCGATCGTGACCCGGGGAGGCTCGGACGACGGCACGCGCTACGTGCATGTCGATCACCTCGGCTCGATCGATGCGCTCACCGACGAGGACGGCGACGTGATCGAGCGGAGGAGCTACGACCCGTTCGGCCAGCGCAGGAACCCCGTGTGGGGGGAGCGCCCGCCTGCGTCGTTCCCGAGCGAGACGACGCAGGGGTTCACCGGGCACGAGAGCGACGACGATCTCGGCCTCGTGAACATGAAGGGCAGGATCTACGATCCCAGGATCGGACGGTTCTTGACGACGGACCCGATCGTTTCGATTCCGTCCTTCGGGCAGAGCTGGAATCCGTACAGCTACGTGCGCAACAGCCCGCTCAATCACGTGGATCCGAGCGGCTTCCAGGAAGAGCCGGTGGAGCCGCCGATCCTGCCGGTCGAGTCGGTGGTGCGCCCGGAACAATACGCCGTGGAGCTCTTCTACTCGCCGCCGAAGGCAAACCAGCCTGAAGAAGGACCGCGCGAGGCCGTGGAGGTCGGCGCCACGACGGCGCCTATCGACATGGGCACGACCGGAAGCTCGTCCGGGTACGTGCCGCAGCCGGTGACGGTCTCGCCGGAGCATTCGGGCGTCGGCGGCCCGGGCACCGTCGTCGGCCAGACCTTGCTGGGCGCCGCGGAGGGGACGCGCGACCTCGGAGCAGGGATCGGGCGGATGCTCGTGCTGAACGCGCTGACGCTCGGGATGTACAGCGGCTACGAGTTCGCCAGCGCGATGTGGGACGGCTACGACGACGACGGCGTTGCCGGCGCGCTCAACGCCGTCAACCCGCTCTACCACATCGGCCGCGGCGCGGCGGACACGGCCCTTGCCATCGATCGGGGCGATTACCGAGCCGCGGGCTCGGCGGGGGTGAAGGCGATCCTCCTCGGCGCGGCAACGGTGTACGGTGCCGGAAGAGGGCTGGGAGCGCTCGCGGAGGGGTCGACGGCGGCGGCGGGCGCCGCAAGGGGGGGAGCGTCTGGACGGTACGTCTACCAGCTGGTAGACGAGGCTGGCGATTCGGTGTACTACGGCATATCAAACAATCCTTTGAGGCGTCTCGGCGAGCACGCGGTTGATCCTCCGGGACCCTTCCAAGGAATGCAAGTAATCTCGGACCTCCTTCCAGATGCCCAAGCACGATCGCTAGAAACCTCGCTCATTCAGCAAGCTATGGCCGAGGGCAGGGTGATCTATAACTCCGCGCCCGTCTCGCTCTCGCCATTGACGCCGGTCGAGATCGCTCGAACGGTTTCACCGAATGCTAGCCTATTGAATCCACAAATTTATGGCCGATAGATGCTGTTCGTTGTCGAGGAGTACAAAATGGGATGGTGGAAGATTCAAGGTACGGAACACGTAGTTGGCGATGCTCCCATGGATACATTGGGCGAAGCAGTGAGCGCCGTGGTGGCGGAGTACCAATCCTCATTTGGAAGACGTCCGACGAGGCCTGAGTGGGAAGCGTTACTGAGGGCTGTGCTCGGCAACGAGATGCCAGAATTCCGGTGCATGGAGGATGGGATCGTCGGGCGAGTGCACCTGGAGCTAAAGCAGACGACCTGAAATTTGCTCGACTGGGCCGGCCTGTAACCGACGAGCACGGCCACCCGGTAGGCCTCCGCAATGCGCGCTCCCTCGAGATGTTCCGGCAGCTGAATGAAACGGATAACGCCGGCCGGATCCGGACTGTCCAGCTCGTCGGTCCGATGCTGCGCAACGCGCCCTTTGGCCTGCTCTACGCCGAGGTGCGCTTCCTGGCGTCTGAGTTCGCACAGCGGCTGCCCGCGTCGCGGTTCCGCCCGAGATAGCGCGCACCACGCTCCCGCCGGCCTTCGTCAAGAAGCACGTGAACGCGGCCACACACATCACATCCGTGAGCCCGACGATGTGCTCGGCCGCGTCGAGGTGGTCATGTATCCGGCGCCGTTCGTCGTGGCCCACGATCGCGACGCGCACGGCCATGTGCTCGCCGTGCGCGACAGCGGAACGAACCTCGCCTACTGGCGCTTGGCGGGCGTGGACGACGCGGGGCGCTTCCGGGAGGAGGTGTTCGGCAACGGCGCCGTCACGGAGCGGAGCTACTTCGCGGACAAGCAGCGCCTGAGGCACATGGCGACGCAGAGCGGCGCGGGGGAGGTGCAAGACCTGGACTATGGATTCGACGATCTCCTGAATCTCACGCGCCGCACCGACGCGCTCCAGCCAGAGAACACGACGGAGCGCTTCCGGTACGATCCGATCCAACGGCTGACGTGCGCGTACTTCGGCGCTCTCGAGAGCGCGACGGCGCCCTGCGCGCTCCGCTACGACTACCACCCGAACGGCAATCTCACCTTCAAGTCGGACGTCGGTGACCTCTCGTATGGCGACCCGCTGCACCCGCATGCGATCACCGGCGCGGGTACGGACACCTTCGCGCATGACGCCGTCGGGAATCAGACGGCGCGGCCCGGCGGTACAACGGTGCGCTATACGCGGTTCGATCTGCCGGAGCGCATCACGCAGGGCGCGAGCACCATCACGTTCGGCTACGACGGCGACCAGCAGCGGATCCGCAAGACCACGCCGGAAAAGGAGACGCTCTACTTCGGCGATCTGTACGAGCGGGTCACCGAGGCGGCGTCAGGCGCCGTGGAGCACCGGTACCACGTCCACTCGCCGGAGCGCGTGGTGGCGATCGTGACCCGGGGAGGCTCGGACGACGGCACGCGCTACGTGCATGTCGATCACCTCGGCTCGATCGATGCGCTCACCGACGAGGACGGCGACGTGATCGAGCGGAGGAGCTACGACCCGTTCGGCCAGCGCAGGAACCCCGTGTGGGGGGAGCGCCCGCCTGCGTCGTTCCCGAGCGAGACGACGCAGGGATTCACCGGGCACGAGAGCGACGACGAGCTCGGGCTCGTGAACATGAAGGGCAGGATCTACGATCCCAGGATCGGACGGTTCTTGACGACGGACCCGATCGTTTCGATTCCGTCCTTCGGGCAGAGCTGGAATCCGTACAGCTACGTGCGCAACAGCCCGCTCAATCACGTGGATCCGAGCGGCTTCCAGGAAGAGCCGGTGGAGCCGCCGATCCTGCCGGTCGAGTCGGTGGTGCGCCCGGAACACTACGCCGTGGAGCTCTTCTACTCGCCGCCGAAGGCAAACCAGCCTGAAGAAGGACCGCGCGAGGCCGTGGAGGTCGGCGCCACGACGGCGCCTATCGACGTGGGCACGACCGGAAGCTCGTCCGGGTACGTGCCGCAGCCGGTGACGGTCTCGCCGGAGCACTCGGGCGTCGGCGGCCCGGGCACCGTCGTCGGCCAGACCTTGCTGGGCGCCGCGGAGGGGACGCGCGACCTCGGAGCAGGGATCGGGCGGATGCTCGTGCTGAATGCGCTGACGCTCGGCATGTACAGCGGCTACGAGTTCGCCAGCGCGATGTGGGACGGCTACGACGAAGACGGCCTCGTCGGCGCGCTCAATGCCGTCAACCCGCTCTACCACATCGGCCGCGGTGCGGCGGACACGGCCCTCGCCATCGATCGGGATGACTATCGGACAGCAGGCGCGGCGGGGACCAAGGCGATGGTCCTCGCCGCGGCCACCGTCTTCGGGATGGGAAGAGGGCTGGGGGCGGCGGAGGAGGGAGCGGTTGCGATAGGAGCCGCACGCGGGGGAGTAAGGGCGTACTCGGTCGCATACGAGACACCCCTGCCCAAGCTCGAAGCCGGAACCCGACCGGCTCACTTCAGGGCAGCAAACGAAGCGCTCCTCGCCGATATGCGGGCGAGCCCAGAGCTGTCCCAGGCCATGCGAGGGTTGAGCATCGACGTGCCCACTTCTGCTTCCGGTGCCGCCAGGGGCCTCTCTCCGTCAGGTTGGACATGGCACCACGTGCCCGAGAGACCTGGTGTTGTACAGCTGGTCCCGCGTGCGCAGCACACCGCGGGAAGCGGCTACTACGAACTAATGCATCCTGAGGGCCGAGGCGGGGTCTTTCTCTGGGGAAAGGAATTCTAACATGACCAGTCTACTGGACTTGATCGCCAAGATCGGTCAGATGGATCGTGAGGATGTGATCTTCGTGAAACCGGAATGGCGCCCCGACTCAGAAGCGAGCGCGTTTCGGCTTACCGAGGACTATCGTGTTCCTGACGAAGCAAGGGTTCTCGGCTATGAGTACTTTCTTGAGGTTGATACCATTCAACAGATACTCGAAGAGTTTCGCGGCCGCCCAGACGCGACGCTCAACGAGAAATGCCAACGGATCATTCATTACGCAATGTACGATGCATAGATATACTGGTTCCCCGTGAACGTGACGGCGGTGGGTTGGCGGTAACGTGCAAAAGATGCTGCGCCGAGCAGGCCGACATGTCTACCTCCTCGGCCCTATCGCGCGGACGAGGTTGCCACCGTGCTCGCGCACGTCATCGTGCTCGAAATTCCGTCCACTCGCCGGAGCGCGTGGTGGCGATCGCGACCCGGGGAGGCTCGCTGGCCCGACCCGCGCGCGATGGCGACCTGCCGAGCTCTTCGCGAAGCGGGCATTGCACCATGGTTCCCGATGTTCGCGCGATCGCGGATGTTCAGGGTCCGCCTCGTTTGGCCGGCATCGCGCTTGGCCTGCTTCTGGCCAGGGATCGCGCCATTGCCGTTCGACACGGAATTTGCTCGACTCCCCCGATGTCTCGCCCCTGCATCGCGGCCCCCGGCCGCCTCGCTTCCCTCGGCCGCCTCCACATCGCCCTCGGGATCGCGCTGGCCGCGCTGCTCGCGCCCCGCCAGGCCCCGGCGCGCGGCGCGCCGGCCGGCGGCGGGCCAGCGCCGTCCGCGCGCCCCGAGGCGCCCTCGCTCGTCACCGAGGCCGAGCGGACCGGCTTCCGGCGCACGGGTCGTTATGCCGAGGTCGAGCGGCTATGCCGCGACTTCGAGCAGGCCTATCCGGGCCGCGCACGCTGCGTCCGTTTCGGCACGACGCCCGAGGGCAGGCCCCTGCTCGCGATCGCCGCCTCCGACGACGGCACGCTCGACCCCGCGGCGGCGCGGGCGAAGCGGCGCCCGGTGATCCTGTTCCAGGGCGGCATCCACGCCGGCGAGATCGACGGCAAGGACGGCGGCTTCTGGGCGCTCCGCGAGCTGCTCGACGGCGCGATGGCGCCCGGCGCCCTCGCGGCGGCCACGGCGGTGTTCGTGCCGGTGTTCAACGTCGATGGCCACGAGCGGTTCCGTCGAAACCAGCGGCCCAACCAGCGCGGCCCCGAGGAGATGGGCTTCCGCGCCACCGCGCAGAACCTCAACCTGAACCGCGATACCATGAAGGCCGAGGCGCCCGAGATGCGGGCCATGCTGGCGCTCCTCGACGCCTGGGATCCGGTGGTCCAGGTCGACCTGCACACGACCGACGGCGCGAAGTTCCAGCACGACATCGCGGTGGTCGTGGAGCCCTCGGTGCCTCACCCCGGCGGGCTCGACGCCGTGGCGCGCGCCCTCTCGGGGGAGCTCCAGGCGCGCCTCTCGGCGCTGGGTCACCTGCCGCTCCCGTTCTACCCGGCCTTCCGCGAGGACGACGACCCCACGTCGGGGATCTCCACCGAGCCGGGGCCGCCGCGCTTCTCGCAGTCCTACAGCGCTGCCCGCAACCGCATCGGCGTGCTCGTCGAGACGCACAGCTGGGCCACCCACGCCGAGCGCGTGCGCGCGGTGCACGACCTCCTCGCGGCGCTCTTCGAGCGCGTCTCCTCCGGTTCGGGCTCGGGCGCCCTCCGCGCCGCGGCCGAGCGCGCGGACGCCGCGAGCGCGCGCCTCGCCGGCGTCCCCTTCGCCCTCACGCACCGCGCGGGGCCGGCCTCGCGCATCTTCCCGTTCCGCGGCTTCGCGTACGAGAAGCGCGCCTCGGAGATCTCGGGCGGCACGTGGACCCGTTACGACGAGTCCCGCCCGGAGATCTGGCCCGTGCCGCTGTTCGACCACATCCAGCCGGACCTGACCGTCACCGCGCCCGAGGCCGGCTACGTCATCCCGGCGGCGCACGCGGCCTGGGTGGCCGACAAGCTGCGCCTGCACGGCGTGCGTTACCAGATCCTCCCCCAGGCTCGCCCCGGCTTTCCCGTCGAGGCGTTCCGGGCCGACGCGGTGACGTTCGAGCGGCCCTTCGAGGGGCGGACGCGCGTGAAGCTCCAGGGCGCCTTCCGGCCCGAGCGGCAGGATCTTCCGGCCGGCTCGCTGTTCGTTCCCATCGCGCAGCCGCGGGCGCCCCTCGTCCTGCACCTCCTCGAGCCGCTCGCGCCCGACTCCCTCGTCGCCTGGGGCTTCTTCAACGCCTCCTTCGAGCGCAAGGAGTACATGGAAGCCTACGTCGCCGAGGAGGAGGCCCGCAGCATGCTCGCCGCGGATCCGGCGCTGCGCGACGAGTTCAATGCGCGCCTGCGCGATCCTGCGTTTGCGAACGACGCGAAGGCTCGCCTCGATTTCTTCTACAAGCGCCATCCGTCCTGGGACGAGCGCGTGAATCTCGTCCCGGTGTTTCGCGTCGCCGCGCCGCCGTGACAGGCCTCTCCTTCGTTTCGTCTGCTTCACCTGCACTCCGGCGCTGGCCGGATCTCCGTGAGCCCCACAGGCCTCACATCATTCGATGGATTCCGGCCAGTCTGCGGCGCCGCGCCGGGCGATGGTGCCCCGCTCGAGTTGCGCGGAGCGCGCGGGGATCGCATGCTCGTCACGACATGTCGACCGGCGTGCGACAGCGGTGACCCGCGCGCCGGCGACGACGCACGGCGACGTGATGTCGCCTGACGGCGAAAGGGGGGGACGATGTTCCTGCGATGGGCGTTCGGCTTTTGTTCGGCGTTTTTCTTCGCCTATCCTGCGCTGGCGCAGAATACGCGGATCGCGAACTTCACCTATGCTGGCAGCGGCTGCCCTGTCGGCTCCGCCGCGGGGGTGATCTCGCCTGATCAGAAGGCGCTGACAGTCATCTTCGACCAGTTCGAGGCGCACGCCGGCCCGGGCATCGGCCGCGCCTCGAACCGCGCGTTCTGCCAGCTGGCCGTGGATCTGCGGTTCGATCCGGGGTGGCAAGTCGCGGTCTTCGACGCCACGTACCGGGGGTTCGCCGACCTGGAGGGCGGCGTCCAGGGGCTCCACGAGACATCGTATTATTTCTCGGGATCGCCGCTCACCTCGGGGCCGCTCACGTGGAGCATGATCGGGCCGTTCACGAGCAACTTCTCGCGCACGGACAACTTCACGACCACGGTCTGGTCCGAGTGCGGCACCGTGCGGCCGCTCAACATCAAGACGAGCCTCTATGTCACGAACCGGCTCGCGCCGTCGAGCTCCGGGGTGTTGACCAACGACACGACCGACGTCCAGGTGCGGATCGAGTACGGCCTCGTGTTCCGCCCCTGTCCCGGTCCCTGAGGTCGGCAGGGCGCCCGGCGCGGCGGTGCCGCGCCGGGCTCGCTCATGCCATCAGGCAGCCGGCCGACGACCCTTGCATCGGCACGATGGCCAGGATCTCCCCGGTCTCCCCGAAGATCAGGAGCCGCGCGACGATGGCCTCCTTTCCCGTGCCGCACAGGGGCAGGAGCGCGAGCCGGACCGCTGGCCCGTTGCCCCCCTCGAACTTGAGGGCGAGCAGCTGCTTGTCGTCGCACTCCTCGAGGAGCTCCACGTCCGCCTCGATCTGGACCGGCGCCACCCGGGTGCACGCCTTGGCCTCGCCGAAGCTGTCCACCGTGCAGCGGTTGGGATCGAGCGAGATCCGGACCCGAGACGACCCCTGTTCGCTCACCGAGATGATCTGGATCTGATGAACCGCAATCCCCTTCTGGAGCGGGATGGGCTCCACGAGATAGCCTGTTTCCAGCCGCAGATTCTTGATTTTCATCGGACCCCCGCCTCTCGGCCGTGCGTCCCGCGATCTCCGCCCATCGCGGCGCCGCGGCGGCGCGCCTGCTTCCACGAGAAGCACCGGTTGTGCCGGCGCGCGCGCGCGGAGCCCGCACGCGCGCCCTGCTCCGCCATCGCGCTCGGCGGAGCGCTGTGGGACGGCGCGCCGCCGTCCGCTCGTCCAGGCTCAGACGAGCCCGAACTTGTAGGTATCAAGGAGCCTGGCGAGGAGCACTGCGTGCGCCGGATCCGCGAGGGAGCCGAGCCGGGTCACCTCGAGCTCCGCGCTGACGCGCTCGAAGAGGGCGGCGCAGACGCGGGTCGGATCGTGGCGCGCGACGTACGCGATGCCGTCGGGTCGCCTCGGGTGGTCGTGGATCGCGCGCGCCCAGCGGTGGGCGGCCCGATAGGACTCCCCCGAGGTCAGGCGGGCGTCGGCCCCGAGGCGCGCCAGCCCCTCTCCCGCGAGGTTCACGAGCCGCAGCGGCCGCCGCGGCGCGATGCGCGCGAGCCCCCGCGCGGCGAGCTCGCTCTGCTCCACGAAGCGCACGCCGGTCGCGTGGCCGAACACCTCGATGAAGGCGCAGCGCGGGTCCTTCCCGGCGTACAGCACGCCAAACTCGCCGTCCGGCGCGTCGAAGCGGTTGTCGCCCGAGCGACCGAAGTGCAGCGGTTCACGCGTGAGCCAGTGGACCCGGAACCAGCTCCGCCGGAAGATCGCGATGGGGAGCGGCGACGCCGCGAGGTCGAGGGGCGGGTCCGGATGCGCCCCGAGCGTCGTCGTCATCGCGGCGCGTTCTCAGGCCGCGCCTTGCTCACCGAAGGTGCGCGCGGCGAGCCGCACGGGGTCCAGCTCGCCGCGGCGGAGCCAGTCGAGCGGCCGCTCGCCGTCGAGGCGGAGGTTGCCGGAGAGGAAGAAGCGGACCTTCGCCAGCGGGGGGTGCGCTTCGAGGAGGGTCAGGATCTCTTCCATCCCGGGCAGCAGGCCCTCGTCCGCGAACTGCCATGCGGGGTAGAGGTGGCCACGACCGCCGATGCTGACGGCCAGCAGCGTTCCGGCGGCGCGCCGCGCTTCGATCGCCTGGGGCGGGAGGTGGAGCGCTTCACCGACCTCCTCGGCGGTGAGCGTGCCCCCTTCGGCCGCGAGGAGCGCGTCCCTCGCCTGCAGGCCGCGGAGGCGGGCCGGCGTGAGCGGATCTGCGGCGGAGAAGAGGCCGACGGCGCTCGGCTGCGTGAGCGCTGTCACCAGGGCATCCGCGTTGCTGGGCGACGCGACCACCTCGCCAAGCTCGCTCTGATCGAGCCGCTCCGCGACCTGGGTGAGCGCGTCGATGCCGCGCGCCAGGAACTCGACCCGCAGCGGTTCACCGTCGAACTGCTGGTGGAGTCGCTCTGCAATTTCCGAAAGGGCGCTGGAGTCCCGATCCTTGGCCATGGTCGATCCAGAGGACGATGCAGCGCGCGCGCAGCACCGTCAACCAAGCGCACGCCGCCCTTCTGCGTCATTACGACCATGCTGAACGGAACGTCAGTGAAAGCCATTCCCGGTGTCGCTGGTGTCGTTCTTCTTCGGTGAGCTCACCGGCTCCTGAGTTTGTCGTGGGCGTCGGGAAGAAGGTCAGAGCTCGACCTGTTTCAGCATCGCGCTGGTGATCGACTGGCGCACGCTCGTGAGCTCTGCCCATGGGTCCCGGATCGTGGCGAGCCGCTGCGGCACGGTGTCGATGGTGAACGAGGCGGGATCGAGCGGCGCGTCGAGCTCGTCCCACGAGAGCGGCGTCGCGACGGCCGCGCCGGGGCGCGCCCGCGTCGAGTAGGGCGCCACCGCGGTGGCGCCGCGCCCGTTCCGCAGGTAGTCGACGAAGACCTTGCCGGCACGCTTCGCCTTCGACATCGTCGCGGTGTACCGCGCCGGATCGGAGCGCACGAGCGCGTCGGCCACGGCCTTCGTGAACGCCTTCACCTCGTCCCAGCCCCTGCGTGGCGCTATCGGGACCACGACGTGCAGGCCTTTGCCGCCGGTCGTCTTGACGAAGCTCTGGAGCCCCAGCGACGAAAGGAGGCGCCGCGTCGCCTTCGCGGCGTCCGCCACGCGCTCCCACGGGAGATCCGGCGCTGGATCGAGGTCGAACACCATCCTGTCGGGCTGCTCGATCCGGTCCACGCGGCTCCCCCAGAGGTGCACCTCGAGCGCCCCCATCTGGACGAGCGACACGAGCCCTTCGGTGGTCTCGATATAGAGATAGGTGCGCTCGCCGTCGTCCTCCTCGACGGCCATCCGCAGGATCGCCTCGGACAGCCCCTCGGCCTCGTGCCTTTGAAAGAAGCATGGCTTGCCCTGGCCTGCGGGGCAGCGGACCAGCGTGAGCAGCCGCTTCTCGGCGTGGGTCAGCATGTGCTCGGCGATCTGCTCGTAATACCGGGCCAGCGCGAGCTTCGTGATCCCCTGCGCGGGATAGAGCACCTTGTCGGGGTTCGTCAGCGGCACCCCGGCGACGTCGACCCGCTCCGCGCCGCCTCTGCTCCGGCCCCCACGCGGGGCCTTGCCCTCCGTGGTGCTCGCGGCTTTCCTCGGCGCCGCGCCGGCCGCTCTGCTTGGCGCCGCGCCCGCTGCCTCGTCGGGCGGCGATTGCGGCGGCGGCTGTTCGCGCTCGACGATGACCGACTCCGGGGTGCGGTCCTCGCGGAGCCCTTCGAAGGAGGGGTGTCGCAGCCGTCCGTCGCGCGTCCACTCGGAAAAGCGGACCTCCGCGACGAGCCTGGGCTCGACCCAGCGCGCGCCCCGCATGCGCGGCGCCCCTGAACAGGCCGGCGTGGCGCGAACGATCGAATCGAGGCGGCTGCGCAGGATCGTCAGCGTCTTGCTCGTGAAGCCCGTGCCCACCTTGCCGGCGTAGGCGAGCTTGCCTGATCTGTTCACGCCGACGAGGATCGCCCCCAGCCCTTTCCGGGCGCCGGACGGCTCGGTGAAGCCGACGATCACGAACTCCTGGCGCCGGCCGCACTTCACCTTGAGCCAGCTGTCGCCGCGCCCGCTCCGGTAGGGCGCCTCCGGGCGCTTCGCGATGACGCCCTCGATCCCGAGCTCGCACGCGTGCTGGACGACGGCGGAGCCGTCCTCCGAGACGTGCTCCGTGTAGCGCAGGTGCCCTTCCTCGGGCGCTTCCGCGAGTAGCGCCTCGAGCGCCCGCTTGCGGGTGACCTGTGTGCACCCGCGGAGATCGCGGCCGTCGAGGTAGAGCAGGTCGAAGACGAAGTACATCAGGCGCCCCTCGCGCCTGCCATTCCCGTCGCTGAGCGCGTTCTGGAGGGCCTGGAAGTCGGTCACGCCGTCCGGCCTGACGACGACGATCTCGCCGTCCAGCACGGCCTCCCGCGCAGGCAGCTGGGCGAGGTCGTCGCGCACGCCCGCGAACCGCTCGGTCCAGTCCTGGCCGCGGCGGGTCAGGAGCGTCACGCGCCCCCCGCGGAGCGTCGCGAGCATGCGATAGCCATCGAGCTTGACCTCGTAGAGCCACCCCTCGCCCGGGGGTGGCTCGGTGACGAGCGTCGCGAGCTGGGGCTCGATCTCGCCCGGGAACGGCCCTTTCCGGGCGCCCTCCAGCGCATCCGCGTAGCTCAGCGTCGGGCGCGGGATCGCTGCGGTGGTGTCCGCCTCTCCCGTCGCCGCGGAGGAGCGCTGGCTGTCCGCGTCGGCCGCCGTTCCCCGGCGTTTGCGACGGGCGGTCAGGGTTGCTGGTCGCACCGCTTGAGTCCGCCGCGCCGTGCCTTGTGCCCGTCTTTGTCCGGCCATCATCATGCCACCGTCTCTTTTGGTGGAAAAAGCAATTCCGATACCGCAATGGCAGCATCGCCTGCCGGTGGTTTCCCGTTTCCAGGACGTGGCGCAGCCGGCTGAGCTCGACATGCGCGCCCCAGAATGCGGCGATCTGCCACGCACGCGTCCTCACCCCCGGGGCGCGCCAACCGCTGCGATCGTCGGATGGTCGTTCCGGACGGCGTGAACAGGTCAAGCGCCGCCGTGAGGGGCGAGCGATAGGTACGCCCGGTGCGGGACCGAGCTACTGCAGTGCCTCGGAGGCGGTCGTCGCGGTGATGGCCTGGTCGTGCCACCGCTCCAGGGTCGCCAACTCGACGCACGCCTCGATGCGAGCGTCGTCCAACGGGCTCAGCGCGAGCTGCCGGCGAGCGAGTACACGACGCAGGGCAGCGCGTGCCTCCGCCAGACGTCCCTTGCCGATGCCCCTCTCGATGAGCCGCTCCTGGACCTGCGGGCTCGCTTCGAGCAGCACCTCGAGGATGCGCTGCCGCCGGGCCTCCACTTCAGGGTCCTCGGCCTTGCCGAACCTCCACAGGAGCTCCTCTCGGGTCGTCGCTGACATCGCCAGGTACTCTAGCATGGCCAGCACCCACTCGATGGGCCGGCGTCCGGCTACCCACCGGCCGAACTCGTCGAGGGCTCGCCCGGAACGGGCGACCAGGAAAGCGATCAGCTCGTCGCGCAGGGGGAGCTCGTTCGCTGCGACCCACAGCACCCAGTGCCCGAGCGGCTCCACGCGGTAGCAGCCGGGCGCGAAGCGCGTGGGCGCGTACACCCGTTGCAGCCACTCCGGCACGTGAGGAGCGACCAGCCAGAGCGGCTCGTGGCCCACCCAGGGCGCCTCGCCTTCCTGCTCGACCCGCTGCAGCTGCCTCGCCTGCCGCCGCAAGAGGGCCCGCTCTATCGCCTTCCGATCCACGTGATCCCCGGCGAGCTTCAGCTCGACCATCACCTCCTCGTGGCCACGCGCCTCGGGCCAAGGCGCGGTCAGCTCCACCAGGAGAGCCGGGCGGTGGATCAGGAGCAGGCCATCACACTGCACCTTCTCGAGCCGGATCTCCGGTGGATCCTGCCAGGTGATGGCACCTCCGGTGAGGCGCTCTGTCTCTTCGGCGAACGTTCGCTTGGCGAACAGGTCCGGTTGACCCATCGCGCTGCGCGGTAGCAGAGGACGATCGCAGGAGCCAGGGTCAATCGGAGATCAGCGAGATCCGCTGACCGCCGTTCTCGCCGGCACTCGCACTCTATACACCCGAGCCCGCCCCGCGACGAATTCTCAAATGAAGACGCCCCGGTCTCCGTAATACGCTTCTCGGTACGACGGCTCGCGCGCCCCCACACGCGACCCGTCATTGCGCGGGCGGCTCGCTCCAGTAGCGCACCAGATCAGGCAGCGCGGTCTCCGCCATGCGGGTGAGGTGCCTCACGTGATCTGGCTTCTGGGTGCCCGCATAGCCGCGGACATGGAACGCGCCCCTGTGCGCCTCGGACAGGGGGGCGAACCGGAGCTTCGCCTCGCTCGCCTCTCCGGTCAGGTCGTAGATCGCCTGCTCGTCCGCGCCCGCGCCCGGGGAGCGCTGCGCGCCCGTGAGCTTGAGGAGAGCGTCGGTGCTCTCGTGGGTGCCGGCGTAATCGCCGTTCGGAGTGATCTCCGAATGGGTGATCGACATCATCTTCTTGCCGGCGGCCGCCAGCTCGGCGAAGCGGCTGAACGGCTTGAGGCGCTCCATGTCCAGGCTGTGGTCGAGCGGCATGTAGCCGGTGTGGATGCCGTCCAGGAGGAGCACGGCGTCCACCTTGTCCGTGAACCCCGGCTGGTTCAGGAGCCCGCGAACCGCGGCGTACCCGGCGCTGAACGCCGAGAGCGCCACGCGCCGGAGCCGGGCGTCGCGCAGCCCACGGGCCTCGAGCGCCGCCTGCGCCTTCGCCATCAACGCCGGTAGATAGGAGCGGATCGAGAACTGGGTCTCGTACGCGCCAGAGCTGATGCCCAGATTGATGATCATCACAACCGCGTTGAGCCGGGCGCGATCGAACCCCGCCTGCACAACGTCGTTGACCCCGTGGAAGTGGATCACCAGATCGTAAGCGCCATCTGTCGAGGCGAACGACGCGGGGATCGTGATGATCCCATCAGGGATGGGGATCACCCCCGTTCGATCGAGCGTCGCATCGGCGCGATCCGCGGCGGCGAGGGCCGGCGCCGCCGTTGCCGGCGTTGCCTGGAGCGGCGCGGCCGCTTCGGCCTTCGCCTCGATCCGCGCCGCCCCCCTCGTCGACCGCAGGACGGCCGCGGCGGCCGCGGCAGGCTGGAGCGCCGAGCCCGCGCGGAGATCGAAGCCCGCCGCGCCGAGCTGCATCGAGACGAGCGCGCCCACCACCGCCGCGAAGCCAAGGCCGGCACCGGCGCTCAAGGCGATCAGGCGCGACGTGGAGCGCCGCGTCGGAGATGCCATGATCGGAGCCGGCGATTCGAACGGCATCGCCATGCCCCCAATCGACGCCGGCGGACGACGGAAAATTAAAGTGGGCTCATCCTCGTCATGGGGCAGTTGGACCTCCGCACAAGGGGGCTCACCGGGGAACATGTCAGCGATGATGCGAGGCCTATGCCACTCATGGCAAGAGCTAAAATTCTACATGATAGGTTTGCATGCGCATGCGTCAAGGAAGTGGACCTGGTCCGACGTAGTCCCATGGTGGTTCATCGTTTGCCCAGGCGCCCATGCCCAGGGAAGCACCTTGCTCGCGCGCGTAGCCCCGTGGTTCCGGGATTCGTGAGCGCTCGTGAGCACCTCTGAGCCGCCGGTGCTCCGACGTGGCACGGCGTGGTACGACGTGAATGTTCAAGCGTCAGCAGATCGGAAATGACGCGCTCCGGCAAAATTTCACATGAAATTGGCCGCTATCATCGCCACCTTGGTCGCGCTGCGTCATCCCCTGTGTCTCATGGGAACTCGGGACACCCGAGCGCTAGCGCGGTGCGGTCGAGGTCCTGCAGGATGAGGCCAGTCTGCCCTCCGAGGATGATCTGATGGGCTCCTGCGCTTCGCGCAGAGCGCGTAATCGAGTTCGCGCCCTCCACCGCACGATCGCACCGCCCATGGCCCGACTGACCTCCATGCGCCGGGGTGCCTCGCCGGACCCTGCGCGTCGACCGTTGCACGTCCAACGGTTCATCGACGAGGGGGCGCGCTGAGCGCGGCGCGCGCCCGCCGGCGAGCTGGCGCGGCAGGCGTCGCCCCGACGTCAGCGACGGACGACGCCGCGCTGCCCTCTGGAAATACGGCGCGACCCGGGTGCGGCGCACGTGGACCTTGACAGCGCGGGGCGCCTCTGGATCTCCTCTTTCCTCCCCACTCACCCGCACGGGCCCCCATGACCAGCTACCCCCGCGTCTACGACGACAACACCCAGAGCATCGGCCGCACGCCGCTCGTGCGCATCCGCCGCGTGATCGAAGGCGCGCGCGCGACGGTGCTGGCGAAGATCGAGGGGCGCAACCCGGCGTACTCGGTCAAGTGCCGCATCGGCGCGGCCATGGTCTGGGACGCCGAGCAGCGGGGCGTGCTCGGCCCTGGCAAGGCGATCGTCGAGGCGACCAGCGGCAACACCGGCATCGCGCTGGCCTTCGCCGCCGCCTCGAGGGGGCTCGAGTGCGTGCTCGGCATGCCCGAGACGATGAGCATGGAGCGGCGCAAGGTGCTCATCGCCCTCGGGGCCAAGCTGCTCCTGACGCCGGGCCCCAAGGGGATGAACGGCGCCATCGCCAAGGCCGAGGAGCTGGCCGCCTCCGACCCCGGCCGGTACGTGCTGATGCGGCAGTTCGAGAACCCGGCGAACCCCGCGATCCACGAGACCACCACAGGCCCCGAGATCTGGGACGACACAGGCGGCAACGTCGACGTCCTCGTCTCGGGCGTGGGCACCGGCGGCACGATCACCGGCGTCAGCCGCTACTTCGAGCGCGGCCGCGGCCGCGCCCTCCACTCCGTCGCGGTGGAGCCGGTCCACTCGCCGGTCATCTCGCAGACGCTCGCCGGCCAGCCGCTCACCCCGTCCCCGCACAAGATCCAGGGCATCGGCGCCGGCTTCGTCCCGAAGAACCTCGACCTCTCCTTCGTGGACCAGGTCGAGACGGTCTCGAACGACGAGTCCATCGCCATGTCGCGGCGCCTCGCGTCCGAGGAGGGCATCCTCTGCGGCGTCTCCTGCGGCGCGGCCATGGTCGCGGCGAGCCGGCTCGCGAAGGATCCGAAGTGGGAAGGGAAGACCATCGTGGTCATCCTCCCGGACGCCGGCGAGCGGTACCTCTCTGGGCCCCTCTTCGAAGGAATGTTCTCCGAGGTCGAGGCCATGAAGGCCTCGTGAGGTCGACGTGAGCAAGAAGTGTGATGCTGCCCCCTCCGAAGCGCCGGCCGACCTGCACGGCATCGTCGACGCGCTGATCGCGAGCTACCGGGCGGATGCGCGCGGGCATCACATCAACAAGCGCTTCACCCCGTCGCGCCAGGAGATCACCGAGATCATCGATCTCCTGCTCCAGATCTTCTACCCGGGCTATCACGGGCGGCAGGACCTGTCGGACGAGGACCTGCTCTACCACGTGGGCACCCTGGTCTCGACGCTGCGGGACAAGCTGGAGCGACAGATCGAGCGCTGTCTGTGCTTCCAGGACGAGACGGTCGACGCGGGCCGCCTCGACGTCCCGAGGTGCCGGCAGCGGGGGCGCGACGTGGCGCGGGTGTTCATCTCCCGTCTGCCGGAGGTCCGGCGGCGCCTCCTGCTCGACGTGCAGGCGGCCTACGACGGCGACCCGGCGGCGGCCTCGATGGACGAGATCATCCTGGCCTATCCAGGCCTCCTCGCCGTGACGGTGCACCGGGTCGCGCACGAGCTGTACCTGCTCGGCGTGCCGCTCATGCCCCGGATCATGAGCGAGTGGGCGCACACGAGGACGGGCGCCGACATCCACCCAGGCGCCAACATCGGTGACAGCCTCTTCATCGATCACGCCACCGGCGTCGTCATCGGCGAGACGACCGACATCGGCGAGCACGTCAAGCTCTACCAGGGCGTGACGCTCGGCGCCCTCTCCTTGCCGCAGCACTCGCGGGGCGCGCGCGGCCTGAAGCGCCACCCCACCGTGGAGGACAACGTCACCATCTACGCGAACGCCACGGTCCTCGGCGGCAAGACGGTGCTGGGGCAGGGGAGCGTGGTGGGCGGCTCGGTGTTCCTCACGAAGAGCGTCGCCGGCGGCCAGCGCGTCGCGATCGAGGCCCCGCGGCTGCGCGTCGCGTCGCCGCCCCACGGCACGCCCGCCGTGGGCGGCGCCGATCTGGACAGCATCCTCGACTTCGACATCTAACGCGGCGCTCTCCCGATCAGGACGCGCGTCTCATCGATCGGAGTGGCCGAGAGGGCGCTCCGGGGCGACGCGGTCGCGGATCGCCTGCTTGAGCTCCTTGGGCTCGGGGAAGCGCCCTTCGACGGCGCGCGAGAAGAGCGGCGCGCCGTCGAGCGTGATGTCGAAGATGCCGCTCTCGCCCGGCGACAGGAGCACGTCGATCTCGTCAGGGAAGGTGATCAGCAGCTCCTGAGCGAGCCAGGCCGCGCGCGTGAGCCAGCGGCACTTGGGGCAATACCGGATCGCGACGAGCGGCCGTTGCGGGGCGGGGGAGGCGTCCATGCCAGGATCGTAGCGCGAGCGCGCGGCGCGCGGGCAGGCTCAGACGAGGAACGCCCTGGCGAGCCCGAGGAAGATGAAGAAGCCCATGCTGTCCGTGGTGAACGTCAGCAGGACGCTCGACCCCTGGGCCGGATCGCGGCCCAGGCGCTGGAGCGCGAGCGGCACCGCGCACCCGACCATCGCCGCCACCACGAGGTTCAGCTGGATGGCCGCGGCCATCACCAGGCCGAGCGGGACGCTGCCGTAGAGGGCGGCGGCCGCGAGCCCCACGAGCGTGCCCCAGACCGCGCCGTTCATCAGGCCGACGAAGAGCTCTTTCTTCAGGAGGTGCCCCGTGTTCACCCGCGTGAGCCGGTCGAGCGCGAGGCCGCGGATCACGAGCGCCACCGTCTGATTGCCCGTGTTGCCGCCGACGCTCGCCACGATGGGCATCAGCGCCGCCAGCGCCACGAGATCCTGAATGGTGCTCTCGAAGATGCCGATGACCCGCGAGGCCAGGAATGCCGTGAGCAGGTTGACGAAGAGCCAGAGCCAGCGGTTCTTCGCGCTCGTCCACGCGGGCGCGAAATAGTCCTCCTCTCCCGCGAGGCCCGCGCGCAGGAGCGCCTCGCTCTGGGCTTGCCGCCGCAGGAAGTCCATCATCACATCCACCGTCAGCCGGCCGACGAGCTTGCCGCGCTCGTCCACAACCGGCGCGGCGATGAGGTCGTAACGCTCGAACGCCCTGGCCGCGTCGCTCGCGCGCTCCTGGGGCGTGAAGCTCACCACGTCCGTGGACATGACGGCGCTCACCTGCGCGCGCGGCTCGCGGAGCAGCAGGTCCTTGAGCGACAGCGCGCCGCGGAGCACGTTGCGCGCGTCGACAACGAACAGCGCCTCGGTGTGCGGCGGCAGCTCGCCCCGCCGGCGCACGTCCTCCAGCGCGCCGCCGATGTCGCGGCCGTCGCGCACCGAGACGAGCTCCGGGCTCATCAGGTGACCCACCGAGCCGTCCGGGTACGCGATCGTCGACTGGAAGAGCGACTGCTCGCGCGCGTCGAGCGACTGGTACACCTCCGCCACGATCTCCGGATCGACCGACTCGCTGATGTACGCCAGATCGTCCGGATCGAGCTGGCCGAGCAGCGCGACGAGGCGAGGGCGCCTCGTCTCCGCGACGAGCCAGTCGCGGACCGAGCGCGAGGACTCGAGCAGCACCTGTGCGGCGCGGTAGGGATCGAGCTCAGCCCACACCACAAGGCGGTCCGCCTGCGGGAGCACCTCGATGATGTGAGCGAGGTCCGCCGGGTGCAGATCCCTGAGCTTCCTCTGCAGCAGGGCGAGATTTTGCCGGTGAACCAGCGCCTCGACGAGCTCTTTGTTCTTGCTCTCCTGCTTGTGGGTCAGCGCCTCGATGACGCGTTGCTTTTCGAGCAGGGTAGTCACCAGGCTCAGGCTCTCTTGCAGTTTCTCCTGGGACCTGGGCGTGCTCATGGCGGCTCCGGGCGCGGGGGCGCGCCGAGCATAGCCCGGGTCCGCGCGGCCGGTCGTATGCCGCGTGCGGTCGCGCTCGCCGTATTGACCGGACCCCATGGCTCATGGTTCTGTCGGCCCGATGAAGCGCGCGTTCGATTTGTGCGTGGTTGGGCTCTCGCTCGGAGCGATGGCCTGTGGACCGGGCCTGGAACCCGAGGTGGTCGTGCATCCTCCCCGGCCCACTGCCTCGCCGGAGAGCACCGCCAGCACGACCAGCGGCGGGTGTCCGGCCATCGGCCACGCCGAGCCGCTCATCGTCGACTGGCTCACGACACGCCGCTCCGATCTCGGGCTCGCGATGAAGGACGGCATCGCCGTCGTCTCCTACGACTGCACGACGCTGAAGCTCCTCACGCAGTGCAAGCTCCCAGGGAGCTACTCCTTCGCTGGCGTGACCCGGGCAGAGAAAGTAATACAATTAACAAACCCTGCGGAGATGCAGGCGAACGTCCCCTTCGGGGCTCCGGCGCTGAGCACCGCGATCGAGGGCGGCGGCTCGGCCGCGATCGACGTGGCGCTCGTGCCGACGGGGAAGATGGCGACCACGGTGGCCTCCTCCTCCTCGCAGGATCTCTCGGGCAGCTGCGAGGGAGCGACGCACTTCGTGCGCGCCGCGCTGCTCGGGGCGTTCGCGATGACGCCAGGCAGCCGGGGCACGGCGCGGACGGTGGATCAGGTCTTCGGGGCGGTCGGGGCGGCCGCGACGGCGGGCCAGGGCGGCACCGCGAGCAAGGAAGGGGAGCTCGACGCCTGCCGGGCCGCGAAGCCCGACGCGCAGGCGCCGACGGAGCGCTGCCATGCGCCGCTGCGCCTGGAGCTCGTCCCGCTGCTCGCGAAGAAGGCGGCGGCGGCCGAGGCTCCGGTGAAGCAGGCGGAAGACGAGTTCCCGAAGCTGTCGAGCCTGTGCCCGCTCGGGACGGTGCAGAGCGGGGCGAAGTGCTCCCCGCCTGCGCTCGCGCCCGCGCACCTGTGCGAGCCCACCGACGCCCGATCCTGCGCGGCGGAGTGCGGGAAGGGCGATGCCGGCAGCTGCTATCACCTCGGGATTCAGTACCTGGGCGGCAAGGATTTTCCGCGCGATGACGCGAGGGCGGCGGAGCTGTTCGAGAAGGCGTGCGGCGCCGGCGTCACGCAGGCCTGCTACGCGAGGGCGAAGCAGCTCCTGCGCGACATGAAGAGCGCCAAGGTCCCCCCGGACGCCGCGGGGCGGGCCAAGGTGCGAGAGTTCGCCGACAAGGCGTGCGAGATGGGCGACGGCTGGGCGTGCTTCAGCGTGGCCGAGTGGTACCTCAGCGAGGGCCCGCAGGCGGTGCTCCCGAAGGACCCGACGCGCGCGGTCGCGTTCCTCCGGCGCGGCTGCGATCTCGGGCACGGACCGAGCTGCAGCGCGCTGGGCAAGATGCTGGTCGAGGGGAAGCTCGCGGCGAAGGACGTGGGGGTCGCCGTGGGCGTGCTCCAGCGCGCGTGCCAGGGCGGCCAGTCCGAGGACTGCGTCGATCTCGGGGACATCCTGCGCAAGGGGCAGGGGGCGCCGAAGGACGGGGTGAAGGCGATCGCGGCGTACAGCCACGGTTGCAGCCTGGGGGACATGCGCGCCTGCAACGCCGCCGGCTCGGTCTACGCGCAGGGCGACGGCGTTCCGAAGGACGTCGCGAAGGCGTATTCGTTCTTCGAGAGGGGCTGTCCGGAGAAGGGGTTCGGGGCCGAGGCGTGCTTGAGCCTCGCCGGGATGTACGAGAAGGGGAACGGCATTCCGAAGGACATGCCGCGCGCCGCGGCGCTCTACGAGAAGGTGTGTGGCACCGGCGGCTGCGTGCGGGCCGCCGAGATCTGGCAGCGCGGCGACGGCGTGACCGCCGATCCGGAGCGGGCCTACTCGCTCTACGAGAAGGCCTGCACGCAGTGGGGCGAGAAGAAGGCGTGTGACGCGTTCGGCCCGCTCCTGGAGCGCAAGGACAAGGAGCGGGCCCGGACCTTCTACGCTGACCAGTGCATGCGGACGCAGGACAAGGCGGCATGCGCGGCCCAGAAGCGGCTCGGCGGCGCGCCGCGCTAGAAGAGCTTCATCTGACGATCGACCCCGGCGCGTGAGCCCCTCTGCGCCTCGGGCGACGGGCCGGCCCGAAGGAGCAGCCGCTCCTCCACCTCGCGCACGAACGGCGACACCTCGGTCTCAACCACCTTGCCGTGCCGCGCGCGCTGCATGGCGCGGGTGAGGAACAACCGCTCTCGCGCCCGCGTCATGCCCACATAAAAGAGCCGGCGCTCCTCGGCGACGTCCGTCTCGCCCCTGCCGGGGAACCGGAGCGGGAGCAGGCCGTCCTCGCACCCCACGAGGAAGACCACCCGGAACTCGAGCCCCTTGGCCGCGTGGAGCGTCAGCAGCGAGATGCGGTCGGCCCGCGGATCCCACGTGTCGATCTCGGAGCACACCGCGAGCTCGATCAAGAAGCGTTCGACGTCGCCGCCGCAGCGCTCCGCGAGCGCGAGTTGCAGCTCCAGCGCCGCGTCCACGTCGGCCTCGCGCAGACACGCCGCGCCCTCCGGGCCCTCCTCGGCCGCGCCTGCCGCAGGCGGAGCGCCGGCGAGCCCGGGCTGCGCTACCTCCTCGCGGAGGCGCGCCGCGGCCGCCTTGAGGCGCGCCGCGAGCGGCCCCGGCGGTGTGCCGGCGAGCGCCCGCGCGAGCGCCTCCGAGCCCGCGCGCTCGGCGAGGAGGCGCTCCGACCGCCGCTGGAACGGCATCCCCGAGCGGGCGAACGCCTCCCGGAGCCGCTCGGACTGCGCCTCGGTCCGGTAGAGCACCGCGAAATCCGAGAAGGAATAGTCGCCGCTCCCGGCAGGGTCGCCCACCCGCCCGCTATCCATCGAGAAGAACGTGGACCCGCCGAGCATCCGCTCGACCGTGTGGACCACGCGCTCGGCTTCGGCGGCTTCCGTCGGCGACTCGTGGACCGCCACGAGCTCCACGCCGCCCGCGCTCGGCAGGAGCTCCCGCGCGCCGAGCGTCGGTGAGGGCGCGATCACCTGGAGCGCCGCCTCGACGATGGGGCGCGACGAGCGGTAGTTCCGCTTCAAGCGCACCACGCGCGCCGCCGGGAAATCTTGCTGGAAACGGAAGAAGAAGCCCACGTCCGCGCCGCGGAATCCGTAGATCGCCTGATCGGGATCACCGATGGCGCAGACGTTCCCGCCGGGAGCGACGAGCGCGCGCACCAGCCGGTACTGGCGCTCATCGATGTCCTGGTACTCGTCGATGGAGAGATACCGGGCCCGCTCCCGCGCCGCGGCGAGCGCTCCGCTCTGCTCCTCCAGGAGCAGGGCGGCGTGCCCGATCAGGTCGTCGAGGTCCAGGAGCCCGCGCGCGGCGAGCTCGTCCTCGTACACCTTCCACGCGCGGTCGACGTGGCGGTCGATCTCGCCGCCTGCGGCCGGCGACGCGTGCGCGTCGGCGTGGCGCGGGTAACGCCGCTTCAGCGCGGCGATGTCGGCGAGCAACCTGGCCGCCCGCCGGTCCGGGACGCCGAGCGCCGCGGCGAGCAGCGCCGTCCGCTCGCGCTCGCCGGCGATCGCGGGCGGCGCGGCCCCCGCGCCCTGCGCGTGCTCGCGGAGCAGGGAGAGGCCGAGCGCGTGGAAGGTCATGGCGGGCACGCGGCCGCCGGCCTCACCGAGCAGCGCGCCGAGCCGCTCCCGCAGCTCGTCGGCGGCGCGGCGGGTGAAGGTGATCGCGAGGCACTGCTCCGGCGGCACCCCGAGATCCAGGACGAGGTGGGCGATCCGGTGCGTGAGCGTGCGGGTCTTGCCTGTGCCTGGCCCCGCGAGGAGGAGCAGCGCGCCGTCCGTGATCTCCGCCGCGGCCCGCTGCTCCGGGTCGAGCGCGTCGAGCGGCGCTGCGCCGCCCGGCGCAGGCGGCGCGCCGCGGGACACCTCCCCGGCCAGCGCCGGGCGAGGGGCCGCGTCGGCCCGGCCGCGGCGCGGAGGGGGGCGTGGCGCCGCGGGATCGCGCGCCCCCGAGGGAGGCGGCTTCGGCGCCGCGGCCTCCGGCTGGAAGAGGAGCCCGCCCCCGCGGCGCTGCGCGAGCTCCTCCGGCTGGAAGACCCGTATCGCGCCGTACTCGCCGTCGTAGCCTGCGTCGCGGATCACGCGCCCTTCGCGCATCCGCGCGATCGCCTCGGCGAGCAGGGGCGTGCCGGCGCGCTCGATCTCGTCGAGCGGGGCGTCGCCGAGGAGGAACAGCTCGGGGCCGATGCGCGACAGCACCCCGTCGTAGCTCCGCTGCACCACCTTGCTGGAGGCGCCCACGCCGTGGAGCTCGGCCAGCATCTCGGGCAGCGGCACCAGGTTGCGGAACTCGCTCGCGCCCTCGGGGCGCACGCCCTCGTCGCGATCGGCGAGCTCCTCGACCCGGTGCAGCACGCCCACCGTGACCGGGTGCCCGCACACGGGGCAGGCGAGGGAGAGCGCCCGCGTCTCCGCCGGCGAGAGCACGACATTGCACTTGCGGTGGCCGTCGAGGTGGTACTTGCCCTCTTCCGGGAAGAACTCCACCGTGCCCCCGAAGCCCTCACCGGTCTCCAGGGCGCGCCGGATCGCGAAGTAGTCGAGGGGCGCGTCGAAGGCCGTGGCCTCGCGCCCGAGCTTCGCGGGCGAGTGCGCGTCCGAGCTCGAGACGAGCCGGTACCGATCGAGCCCGGAGATCCGCCAGTTCATCGCGGGATCGGACGAGAGCCCGGTCTCGAGCGCGAAGATGTGCGGCGCGAGATCGCCATAACACTCCTCGACCGCGTCGAAGCCCGCCTTGGAGCCCAGCACCGAGAACCAGGGAGTCCAGATGTGCGCTGGCACGAGGTAGGAGCCCTCGCCGGCCTCCAGCACGATCTCGAGCAGGTGGCGCGAATCGAGCCCGAGGATGGGCCGCCCGTCGGCGGTCAGGTTGCCGATCTTGGCGAGCGCGCGGACGATGCGCTCCGCCGCGTCGAAGCTGGGCGCGTAGAGGAGGTGATGGATCTTCCGCGTCCGATCTCCCTTCTTGTAGATCGTCGAGATCTCCACCGAGAGGACGAAGCGCGTCTCTCCGCGGCAAGCCCCGGGGAGCCGATCCGAGACCGCGCGTCCGAGATCGTCCCGCAGGCGGAAGAGCCCGGGCTCTGCGGGCACGAGGTGCTCGCGGAGCTCGGCCATCCACGCTGGATGGGTGAAGTCCCCCGTGCCCAGCACCGCGATGCCCTTGCGCTGAGCCCAGTAGCTCAGATGCGCGAGATCGCAATCGCTGCTCGTCGCGCGGGAGTACTTCGAGTGCACATGGAGGTCTGCATAAAAACGCATGGTGTTCCGCCGTGAGGTCTCGTTTGCCTGTTTTACCTATCGAGCTCCCTCGCGCTGTCAATCGCGGATACCAGCAGCCTTGATGAAATCTGATTGGAAATCGAGGTGGTCTGATCGCAATGCGTTGCGATGCGTGAGAGTCCTTGTCCTGTGGCAAAAGATGCTCGTTCGATGCAATGCGGTTCGACGGGCTCGCCCGTGTGGCAAAAGGTGCTCGCTCGATGCAATGCGGTTCGACGGGCTCACCTGGACGACACGTTCCTGCCGCGAGGGCCGACCGCGCCGCACGAGGCCGCGCGCACGGCGAGGCGAGGACCGGGCCAGCGCGCACCGCCGGCGCCGGCGGCCGCCGCGCCGGGCAGGCAGGCGTCCGCGAGCCTTCGACAGCGGCTCGACCCGGGCCTACACGCGCGGGCGCGAGCCCCGGTCCAGAGGGGACCGCCGGCCGCTGCGAGGCATCACGAGGTCACGGGGTCGCGGTCGAGGGCGCCGGGGTCTTGCGGGTCAGGTAGAAGAAATCGCGCAGGGAGCGCTTGCGGATGTACTCGTCTTCCGAGAACTCGAAGCCGCTGGCCAGCGCGACCGGCGCGAGGGCGCCGCCCTCACCCGGCTCGTAGAGGAGGAACTTCGGGTACGACCAGTTCACGTCGAGCTGCGCCACCGCCGAGGCGCCGGCGTGCTGCATCCCGAGCGCGATGGCGGGCGCCGTCGTGTGATTGCTGATCCCGACGTAGAGGACCTTGCCGTCGCGGTCGAGCCCCACCGCGGAGCGGCGGATCACCGTGTTGCCGTCCAGCGTGGCGCCCCAGTTGCGGACCTGCGGCGCGCGGAGCAGCGGGTGCAGCTCGCCCTCGTCGACCATGCAGCTCGGCGTCTGCCGCCACCACTGCATGTCGCTCTCTCCCGCCGAAAGCCTGGTCCACGGCGCGATCTGCAGCCGCCCGTCGCGGCCCCGCGCGAGCGTGCAGCCCTGGTCCCGGGGGCGCACGAGCGTCACGCCGTCGACCCGCATCCCCCACTGGCCGTGCTCGGTCATGAAGCCGCCGTTGAACGCCGCGAGCAGCCGCTCGTGGTCCGCCTCGGGGATCTTCGCGGGCCGCTCGTAGGGCTTGCCCTCCTCGGTCGTCGCCGCCGGCTCCCGGGAGCCGGCCACGAGGTGCACATCGACCCGCGCGAGATCCACCGCCACGATGAACAGCTCCGCCCAGGAGCGGTTCGGATCGGGGTGGAGCAGCGTCTTGTGGAGGCGCGGCGCGTCGCTCGGATGGGCGTGATCCGCGATGGGCACCCACCGCCCGTCGCCGGGAGCCGACCAGGCCGCGTGCGAGGGGCCGACGTCCGTCGGCCGGAACGCCGCCGCGCCGGTGCCCCCCGCGGCCGGGCTCGGCGTTGCGACCGCCGATGGCGAGGCGGTCGCGGCAGGGCCCGGCGGCTCGGGCACCTCCCAGTACGTCTTCGGCGGCTCGTCCTTGCGCCAGAACTGGTGGACGCGATCCTCCAGGGCGTAGGCGGTCTCCTCGAGCGCCGTCACGTTCTCGGCCCCGATCACCGAACGCAGCCCGTTCGCGACGAGTGGACCCATCCATGGGATGCGGTGCACCGCGATCCATAACCCGGCCCCGGAGAGCATCGGGACGGCGACGGCACCGAGAACCCAGCGCCGAAGGCGGGATCGGGGCGACCGAAGGACGGGGCGCTCCGGCGCGGAGTGCCCGACCTGAGCCGGCGTTTTCGAGGCTTCGGCGGTTTCGGCCATGGCGTGCTGCGCTGCTTCGAAGGGGCGGAAAGACGCTGGAGGTCGCGGGCGACGCGGGGCGACGCGGGGGGACCTGCGAGCGCGAGCGCGCGAGAAGCGGGCCCTCCGCTCGGGCGACGGTCTAGCATGGTGCGCCGCGCGCGCGGAGGGCGCTCTGCGCACCGCGAGCGGAGCGGCTCGACTTCCTCACCACGCCGTACTAGAGTCGCCGCCTCGGACTGACCTGGCACGGGTCGCGGTGCTCGGTCGCTGTCATTGGTCCTCGCAGCCCCCCGCTCAAGGGGGCGCGAGGCGGCAGCTCTCCGTGATCGAACCCTCTTCGCAAGGAGGGCGCGGTGCCGCGGCGTACTCTCCGACCTTGCTCAGGAGGGGCTGTGCTCCAGCCCGATTCCAGCCCGATGTCCATGCAATTTGCCGATCTCAAGCTCATCGAACCGCTTCTCCGTGCCATCGAGGCCGAGGGGTACAGCGCCCCGACGCCCATCCAGCAGCAGGCCATCCCGCCCATCCTAGAGGGCAACGACCTCCTCGGTTGCGCGCAGACCGGGACGGGCAAGACCGCCGCGTTCGCGCTGCCGATCCTGCAGCGCCTCGCGCAGAGCGGCGGGTCGAGGCAGGGCGGGCTCCGCGTGCTCGTGCTCACCCCGACGCGCGAGCTCGCGGCGCAGGTCGCCGAGAGCTTCACCACGTACGGCAAGAACCTCGGCCTGCGGACCGCGGTCGTCTTCGGCGGGGTGGGGCAGCGCCCCCAGATGGAGGCGCTGCGCCGCGGCGTCGACGTGCTCGTGGCGACGCCGGGCCGGCTGCTCGATCTCTGCTCGCAGGGCATCGCCCCGTTCGGTCGGCTCGACACGCTCGTCCTCGACGAGGCCGATCGGATGCTGGACATGGGGTTCATCCACGACATCCGGCGCGTGCTCGCGATGCTGCCCGAGCGCCGGCAGACGCTCCTGTTCTCGGCGACGATGCCGCCGGACATCCTGAAGCTCGCGAACAGCATCCTGCGCAGCCCGGTGCGCGTCGAGGTCGCGCGGATCGCGACGACGGCCGAGAACATCGACCAGCGGGTGGTCTTCGTCGAGCGGTCCGACAAGCGCGCGATGCTGGAGCACGTGCTCAAGGATCCCGCGCTCCGCCGGGCCATCGTGTTCACCCGCACCAAGCACGGCGCCAACCGCGTGGTCCAGCAGCTCAGCCGTGCGCGCATCGAGGCGGTCGCCATCCACGGGAACAAGTCCCAGGGCGCGCGCGAGCGGGCGCTCGCGAGCTTCAAGCAGGGGACGACGAGCGTGCTCGTCGCGACCGACATCGCGGCGCGCGGCATCGACATCGACGACATCTCGCACGTGATCAACTACGACCTCCCGAACATCCCGGAGAGCTACGTGCACCGCATCGGCCGCACGGCGCGCGCCGGGGCGTCCGGGGTGGCGCTCTCGTTCTGCGACAGCGAGGAGCGCGCTTATCTCGCCGACATCGAGCGCCTCATCCAGAAGCGCCTCCCCCTCCTCGCCGACCCCGGGGTTCCCTTCTTCCAGATCGATCCCAGGCCCGCACAGCAGGCGCAGGGGCAAGCTCGGCCGCAGGGACAGGGCCGTCCCCAGGGGCAAGCTCGGCCGCAGGGACAGGGCCGGCCGCAGGGACAGGGCCGTCCACACCCCCAGGGGCACGCTCGGCCGCAGGCGCAGGGCCGGCCGCAGGGGCAAGCTCGGCCGCAGGGACAGGGCCGGCCGCATCCCCAGGGGCAAGCTCGGCCGCAGGCGCAGCCCCCCGCACAGGCGCAGCCCCCGGCGCGGCCGCAGCCGCGGCACGACACCCCTCGCGTCGATAACTGATCCTCACCGCGCTGCCCGCCGCGTTCGATCCGTCACGCCGCGCATCGCCTGATGCGCGCGGCGTCGCGAGCCCGGCGCCCGTTGGCGCTCGTCACGCGCCAACGAGGGTGAGGGCGCCGCGCCAAGGCGCTCAGGTCGTCTGCAAGGCGCTCGGGTCGCTTGCGACCGGACCATGCCTGAATGACGCGCTTCGACATTATCTCGTCGATGTACGGAAACTCTGGCACGATCGCCGTCATGCGCGTTCCCGTCATCGTTGTAAGTCTGCTCACGATCGCTGCCTGCGATCGCGGTGCTCCTTCTTCGAGCTCGTCCACCACGGGCGCCCAGGCCTCCGCCGATCCGGCGCCGATTGCCTCAGCCGCCCCGGTCGCCTCCGCGAGCAGCGCACCGGTCGAGGCGCCCGACGCCAGCGCCGCTCCCGCGGCGGCTGACACCGCCGATGCCGCGGCGCCCGCGGCGAGCGCGGCGGCGGCCGACGCCGGGCCGCCCGCGGCCGACGACAGCCGCCTCTCGGTGGAAGGGCGCGCCGTCCAGGGCGGGCTCCTGCGCGCCAAGCTGAACGGCAAGCTGCGCCGCATGGCGTTCCCCGGCCATCGCGTGACCGTCAGCGACGAAGGCGAGTTCCTGATCGCCTTCTCGCGCAACGCGCCAGCGCAGGAGAAGCTGACCATCACGTTCGACGACGGGCAGGTGCTCGAGAAGCTCTTCGACGTGGAGCCCCGCAAGTTCGAGGTCGACAAGGTCGACCACCTGCCGGAGAACATGGTCAAGCTCGACATGGCGACGCGCGTGAAGCTCACGCAGGCCGAGAAGAAGCTCGACGCGCTCCGAAACAAGTACACGAAGAGGAACTGCTACAAGAACGGCTTCATCTGGCCGTCCAAGGGCCCCATCACCTCGCGGTACGGCCAGCCGCGCCTGCTCAACGGCACGGACGGCGGGATCCACTGGGGCGTGGACATCGCGGTGCCCGTCGGCACGCCGGTGCGCGCGCCTGCCTGCGGCAAGGTCGTGCTCGTCGAGAAGGATCTCCCGCTGAGCGGTCACACCGTGATCATCGATCACGGGCAGGGACTGACCTCCACGTTCATCCATCTGCACGGCTTCGCCGTGAAGGTGAACGACGAGGTCAAGCAGGGGCAGGTCATCGCGACCGTCGGGATGACCGGCCGCACGAACGGACCGCACCTCGACTGGCGCATGAATCTCTTCGAGACACGCGTCGATCCAGAGCTCCTGATCTCCGCCGCGAAGTGACGCACGGCGGGGCGATGTGCCACACGAAGAGCGTTCATGGCTGAGCGCCCCCGGGCGGAAACGTGGCCCGGGTTCGGCCGTCGAAGCGCTCTCTCCCGCGAGCCTCTGGGCGGCAACTCTGGGCGGCATATCCCTTGCAAATTTCCGGACCGACGAAGGCACTCAATCCGGACATCGATTTTGCAAGGAGTCGGTCATGAAGATGCTGTCGCCTCGAGTTCATGGGTTTGTGGACTATGCGACGGCCAGCGCTCGTTACCGGCCGGAGCACCGGTCGTTCTCCTGAGGGGCGTGCGCGTGCGCCTCGCGATCAGCGCGGCGGTCGGGGTGGTGGATCGCGCGGATTTGCGGCAAGCTCATGCGTGGCGGGAGGACAGACGCCGTGAGCGACCCGAAGAAGCCGGATCCGATGAGCCTGCGGGTGGGTAACTTCCTCGTGAAGGTGGTGCCCGTCGGCGAGACCAGCGACGCCCTCGATACCGAGGCGAACCGCGAGCGGGCGCAGCGAGCCGAGGAGGACCAGCGGGCGGCCCAGCGCGGCGCGAGCGGCGAGGGGGCAGGGGAGGCCGCGCAGAAGGCGGCGGAGGAAGCCGTGGACGAGGCGATCGAGGAGGCGCGAGCGCGCTTGAAGAGCGCCGGCGAGGACGTGTCGATCTTGCTGCGCGATCCGGTGACCGGAGCGACGTTCACCCTGGAGTGACCGAGAGCGGTACGGTCCACCCGGCGTCCCTGCGCGTCACGGTTGCGCCAGGTTCCACGTTCCCGCGCGCACCTCGACCGCGACGGAACGGCCTTCCGGCGCATCTTCTCCGAGACTCCCATCCTGAGCGCGGCCGCCTCACGGGGCTCTGTTTCGACCAGCACGGCAGCGATGGCTGCCGTTATCGTGGATGATCCGCTGCTTGGTTCGGCCCGCCATCCGCTCCGTCCAGAGCTCTGTCCGCTCCCGTGGACGAAAACACGGCGCTCCAAGTCTTCAACATTGCTCCGATCCGGTCAGGGAGTTACTTCACTTCCCGCAACGACTGCCCCAGGGGAGAGCCATGATGAACATGCCGATGATGCCAATGATGCCGATGATGGGCGGCATGATGCCGAACGTGATGGGCATGATGATGCCCGGCATGAAGATGGCGGCCTGAACCCAGGAACGTCGGCGAGCGGCTCAGCCCCGACGGTCGGGAGCGGGCGCTCCAGACCTGCGGGGCGCGACGCCTCGGCTGCGAAGCGTCGCGTGCGGGCGCTCGCCCCGTCCAGTCACGCGCCGGCTGCTTCCTGCGGCTTCGGGTGCTGATCCCGCGATACGAACACCGCCGCTGCCAGGTCCCCCACCACGTTGATCACCGTCCGGCACATGTCGAGGAACCGATCCACCCCGAGGACCAGGCCGAGCCCCTCGGGCGGGATGCCGAGCATCCCGAGGATCATCGCGATGACGGGCAGCGAGCCGGCCGGGATGCCCGCCGTGCCGATCCCCCCGAGCACCGAGATGAGCATCACGGTCGCCTGCTGCCCGAAGCTCAGAGAGACGCCGTAGACCTGGGCCAGGAAGAGCACGGTCACCCCCTCGAACAGCGCCGTCCCGTTCTGGTTCATCGCGGCGCCGGCGGTCAGCACGAAGCGCGCCACGGACGGCGGCAGCTTCAGCTCCTCCTCGGCCACCTTCAGCGCGGTCGGCAGCGTCGCGTTCGACGAGGCGGTCGAGAACGCCGTCACGATCGCCGTCCGGCTCCCGCGAAAGAACGCGACCGGCGACATCCCGCCAAGGAAGCGGACCGAGAGCGAATAGACCACGAACATGTGCAGGCCGAGGCCGAGCAGCACCGTGAGCACATACGCCGCCAGCTGCTGCATGATGCCGATGCCCATGCGGGACGTGATCGTGAAGAGCAGCGCGCCCACGCCGATCGCCGCGAACCGGAGCACCCCCTCGATGAGCCGCATCGAGACGTCGAGCAGCCCCTGGATGCACTCGCGGAGCCGCACCGCCGCGTCGGTCTGGGTGAGCGACAGGGCGATGCCGAAGAGCAGCGAGAACGTGATCACCGCGAGCACGTCGCCCCCTGCCGCCGCCTTGAAGATGTTGTCCGGCACCATCGCGATGATCATCCCCACCGGCGAGGTGTCGGCCGGCGCGGTCGCCGCCTTGATCCCCCCGCCATGCGCCAGGCTCCGGACCGCCTCGGGCAGGCCGTCGCCCGGGCGGATCAGGTTCACCAGGACGAGGCCGATCAGCACAGCGATGCTCGAGACGACGGCCGTGTAGCCCAGCGTCCGCAGGCCGAGCCGACCGACGTGCTTCAGATCGAGCTCGCAGACGCCCATCACGAGCGCCGAGAACAGGATCGGGAGCACGAGCATGAACAGCAGGCGCAGGAAGATCTGGCCCACCGGGTAGGTGATGTGATCGACGATCCAGGTGAGCGCCGGGCGCCCTGCCGCGACAGCGTTCGCCGTGAGACCGCCCGCTGCCCCGACCGCGACGCCGAGCAGCATCGTTCGATGCGATGACATGGCGCCACCTTACACAAGCCGCGGCGCCGCGATCCGCGGAGTTGACGCCACGCCCCCGGGCCCTCCATGGCCAACGGGGCGTGCTGCGGCCGCGGATCGACCTCCGCGCGCGCGCCGTTCCCGGCCAAGGGCCGCCTGTCCAAGGTCGCGCGGATCCATTAGGCTCCCCGCCGGCCATGCTGAAGCCGGGCGATTCGTTCGAGCGGTACACGATCGAGGCCGCCATCGGGCAGGGGGGGATGGGCTGCGTGTACCGGGCGCACGACGCGCGGCTCGGGCGGCGCGTCGCGGTCAAGGTGATCGCGGGCGGCGCCGTTGACGAGGACGCCGGCGCGCGCCTGCTCCGCGAGGCGCGCGCCGCCGCAGCGCTCGATCACCCGAACGCCGTGTCGATCTTCGACGTCGGCGAGCTCGAGGGGACGCCGTTCATCGTGATGGAGCTCGTCCCGGGCCGCACCCTGCGCAGCGCCATCAGCGGCGCCGACGCGCCAACCTCGACGCGGGTCGCCTGGCTCTCCGACGTCGCCCGCGCGCTTTCGGCGGCGCACCGGCGGGGGCTCGTCCACCGGGACATCAAGCCGGAGAACGTGATGGTCCGGGACGACGGGGTGATCAAGGTGCTCGACTTCGGCATCGCGCGCCGCGCCGCCGGCGACGCCGATCCGAACGCGTCCACCGAGGCCCCTGCGCTCCCGACGCTGACCGCGCTCGGCGTCAAGCTCGGGACGCCGGTCTACATGGCCCCCGAGCAGATCCGCGGCGCCGAGCTCGACGGGCGCGCGGATCAGTTCGCGTGGGGCGTGCTCGCCTTCGAGCTCCTCACCGGCAGGCTGCCCTGGCGCGGCGCAGGCGACATGCTCGCCGTCGTCGCGTCGATCCTCACCGACGAGGCCGACCGCGCCCTGCTCGACGCCGCCGCCGTCCCGCCCGCGGTGAGCGCGGTCGTGCTGCGCGCGCTGTCGAAGCGCCCCGACGATCGGTTCGCGTCGATGGACGACCTCCTGCGCGCGCTCGAGGCGGCCGGGAGGGGCGAGGCGCCCGCCGCGCCTGCGCCTGCCGCCGCGACGTCCGCGTCGCCCGCGCAGACGCCCGGCGCGCGGCGGAGCGAGGCGCCTCGCGGCGGCGAGACCGCGGCGCAGCGGTTCTCGACCGAGGAGGTCCGCGACGTCCTCGCGCAGGCGATCGAGCGCCAGACCGCCGCCGACGGAGGCGATGCGCGCGCCCCGCGGGGCGACGCGCGCCTCGGCTTCGACGACCTGCTCGCCGCGGCCGAGGAGGTGGGCGTCGCCCCCGAGGCGCTGCGCGAGGCGAGCCGCGCGCTCCGCGCGCGCGAGCGCGACGGGCGCGACGGTGTGGAGCGGAGGTCGAGCGCGGCGACCGCCGCCGAGCGCGCCTCGTGGCTCCGGCGCAAGCGCCGCGATTTCTACCGGCACCTCGGCATCTACTTCATCGTCAACGCGGCGCTCCTCACGCTCGCCCTTCCGCTCGGCGTCTTGCTCTGGGCGGCGATCATCCCGCTGGGATGGGCGATCGGGGTCGCCATCCACGGGCTGGTCGCGTTCACCGCGCACGAGGACGACTGGGCCGAGGAGGCCGAGCGCATGCAGTGGTGGCACGAGCACCATCGCCGCAGGCACGAGGTGGCCATGGCGAGGGCGATCGGCAAGGACTGGCGCCCTGCGGCGGCCCCGCGCCAGCGCATCGGCGCGGCGGAGGAGCGGGACCGTCGGGGCCAGCTGCGCGTCGAGACGGACACCGCGCGCTCCACGGCGGAACGGGCGGAACGAGCCGAGCGGGCGGAAGAAGAGGCCGCGGTCGCGGTGAACAAGCCCCAGCGGCGACGGCGCTGACGTGGGGTCCGCGCCGCCCACGGCATGATGAGGCGCCGGGCCGGCATGCGCTAAGCTCGCGGTCCGGAGGCTCTATGTCCCAGTTGAACTTCATCTCCCGCTCGCTCGCGCCGCTCCAGGCGCTCCCGTCCTTCCTGCGCACGCGCGCGCAGACCGTGCTGTTCCAGCGCATGGTGCCGTTCACCGGGACCGGCGGGATCCAGTTCGACGAGGTGAGCTCGGATCGGGTGGCGCTGCGGCTCACCAACGGGCGCAGGGTGCAGAACCACATCGGCGGGGTGCACGCCGCCGCGGCGGGGCTCCTGGCGGAGACGGCGACCGGCTTCGTCGTCGCCGTCAACCTGCCGGACGACAAGCTGCCGCTCCTGCGCAGCATGAAGATCGACTACAAGCGCCGCGCCCAAGGCGGCCTCCGCGCGGTCGCGACCCTCACGCCCGAGCAGCGCCAGTCCTTCCTGGACCAGCCGAAAGGGGACGTGACAGTCGCCGTGACGGTGACGGACGAGAGCGGCGTGCCGCCGATGGAATGCGAGTTCGTCTGGGCCTGGGTGACCAAGGGGGTATGACGCCGCCGCGTTCGCGCGCGGCGCGAGCGCGGTCAGTTACGGCGGAGGCGCTCGATCTCGGCCAGCGCCTCGGCGAGCTGATGGTAGCTCCGCGCCCTGCGCGCCCTCGGAGCGTCAGGAGAGCGTCAGGATCTCGCAACCGTCCCGCGTGACGAGCACGGTGTGCTCGAACTGTGCCGAGAGGCTGCCGTCCTCCGTGACCATGGTCCACCCGTCGTCGAGCGTGCGGATGCGGTGCGAGCCCAGGTTGACCATCGGCTCGATCGTGATGGCCATCCCGGCGCGGAGCCGCATGCCCGCCCCGCGCACCCCCGTGTGCGCGACGTGCGGCGGCAGGTGCATCCTCCGTCCGATGCCGTGCCCGCCGACCTCGCGGACCACGCCGCACCCCTCCGCCCGCGCGATCTCCTCGATCGCCGCGCCGATGTCGCCGAGACGCGCCCCGTCGCGCACGACCGCGATGCCCGCGTCCCGGCAGCGCCTGGCGACGTCCACCACGTGCAGCGCCTCGGGGCTCGGCTCCCCGATGAAGAACGTCGCGGAGGTGTCGCCGTGGTAGCCGTCGAGCTCCGTGGTCACGTCGACGTTGACGATATCGCCCGGCAGGAGCACCTCGTCGCGCCGCGGGATCCCGTGGCACACGACGTGGTTCCGGCTCGTGCACACCGCCGCGGGGAAGCCCTTGTAGCCGAGCTGACTCGGGCGGCCGCCGCGCCGCGCCGTGTCCTCGCGCACCCACTGATCGATGTCCGCCGTCGTCACGAAGGGCTGGAGCCGCGCCCCGACGGTCGAGAGCGTCGCCGCCGCCGCGCGCCCTGCGCGCCGCATCGCCTCCCACGCGTGAGGCCTCAGGATGTCCACGTTCATGCGTGGCGTATGGGCGCGCCGCGAGCGGCCATCCAATACCGTTTTGATCTCGGGCCCTCGCGCGCGGCTCCCCGCGCGCGGGGTTCGGGCTAGAATCGGCCGCGTGAGCCTCTCGCAGATCCGTTACTTCATCGCCGTCGCCGAGGAGGGCCACGTCGGCCGCGCCGCGCGCCGGCTCCACATCGCGCAGCCGCCCCTCAGCCGGCAGATCCGCGGCCTGGAGGACGAGCTCGGCGCGCAGCTGTTCGAGCGCACCGCGCGCGGCATGCGGCTCCTGCCGGCCGGCGCGGCGTTCCTCGACCACGCCCGCACCATCGTCGCCCAGGTCGACGCGGCCGTCGCCGATGTGCGCGGCTATGGCGCCGCGCTTCCCGCCGGCGATCTCGACGCCGGACACCGCCAGCGCGCCGACCTGGGGTAGGGTGCCTCGCGTGGAACCAGGGGAACGGCATGGGCTACGACGCTGAGCTCGCGCTGGCCGTCGACGCCGCGCGCCGCGCGGGGGCGCTCCTCCGCGCGGAGTTCCACCGCCCGGGCGGCCCACGCGGCGCCGGGACGAGCGCCGACGTCGACGTGGAGGTCGAGCTCCTGCTGCGCGACGCGCTCACCCGGGCCACCCCGTACGCGTTCCTCGGGGAGGAGACCGGCGCCCTGGACGGCGTGGACCCGTCGCACCGCTGGGTCGTCGATCCGCACGACGGCACCGCGTCCTTCCTGCACGGCTACCGCGGCGCCTCGGTCTCCATCGGCCTCCTCCGCGAGGGCACCCCGGTGCTCGGCGTCGTCTTCGCGTACGCCTACCCCGACGACGACGGCGATCTCATCGCCTGGGCCGAGGGCGCCGGGCCGATCCGGCGCAACGGCGCCGCCGTCTCGACCTCGCTCGCCGGCGGCGCGCTCGATCGCTACGCCGTCGTGCTGCTGTCGCAGTCGGCGGATTACCTCCCGGCCCGCAACGCCCGCTGCGTCGCCCCCGCGCGGTTCCTCGCCCTCCCGAGCCTCGCCTACCGGCTCGCCCTGGCCGCGGCCGGCGAGGGCGTCGCCGCGGTCTCGCTCAGCCGGCCCCGCAGCTGGGACTACGCCGCCGGGCACGCGCTCGTGCGCGCCGCGGGCGGCGAGCTCGTCGACGACGACGGCGCGCCCATCGCGTACACAGCGCAGGGCGACGGCGAGGTCTGCCGCCTCTTCGGCGGCGCCCCCGCGGTCGTGCGCGAGCTCGCGCGCCGCCCGTGGAACGCCGTCATCCACGGCCGCATCCCGCCGCCGCAGGGCACGTACGGGCTCCTGCGCCCCTCGCGCAGCCTGCTCGTCGAGGGCGCTGGCACGCTCGCGCGAGCGCAGGGCTGCCTGCTCGGCCAGCTCGCGGGCGACGCGCTCGGCGCGCTCGTCGAGTTCCGCACCGCGGAGGCGATCGCGCCGCTCTACCCGGGCGGCGTCCGCGACCTCGCCGACGGCGGGACGTGGGGCACGCTGGCCGGGCAGCCGACGGACGACTCCGAGATGGCGCTCATGCTCGCGCGCTCGATCGTCCGCAAGCGCGGCTTCGTCGCGGAGGCCGCGCTCGACGCCTACGTGCACTGGTACGGCTCCGGCCCGTTCGACATCGGCAACACCACGGCGGCCGCGCTCAGGGCCGCCGCGGGGGCGCCGCTGCCTGGCGCCCGGCGCGAGCGCGCCCGCGCCGCCGCGAGCCTGACCAGCGAGGCGAACGGCTCGGTGATGCGCGCGGCGCCGCTCGGCGTCCTCGGCGCGGGCCGCCCGCGGGAGGCCGCGGCCTGGGCGCGCGACGACAGCGCGCTCACGCACCCCCACCCGGTCTGCTGCGCCGCCTCCGCCGCGTTCGTCGCGGCCATCGCCGCCGCGGTGGGCGGCGCCGGCGTCGAGGGCGCCTGCGCCGCCGCCCTCGACGAGGCGGAGCGCAGCGGCGAACGCGCGGTCGTCGCCGCGCTCACGGCCGCGCGCGGCGCCCCGCCCCGGAGCTTCTCGCACCAGGCCGGCTGGGTCCTCATCGCCCTGCAGAACGCCTTCTACCAGCTCCTCCACGCGCCCTCGATCGAGCGGGGCCTCGTCGACACGGTGATGGCCGGCGGCGACACCGACACGAACGCCGCGATCGCGGGTGCGCTGCTCGGCGCGGCGCACGGCCGGGACGCCATCCCGGACCGCTTCCGCCGCCTCGTGCTCAGCTGCCGCCCGCTCCCCGAGGCAGGGGCGAAGCACCGGCGTCCGCCCGAGCTCTGGCCGGTCGACGCGATGCTCCTCGCCGAGGCGCTCCTCGCCTCGGGCCGTTAGGATCGCTCCTCGACTTCGCCGGCGCTTCATCGTTCTTCGGCGTGGCGTGTGGAGCTTCTGACCAAGCGTCCTGCATGAGCATGAGCGGGGGAGGACGGGTCACTCCACGCTGCGCAGCCACCGCCCCGCGAACGCCACCTCATCGGCGGCCGCAAGCACGGCCTCCTCCCCTCCGGCCTGGCGAAAGACGCGCGCGAGCTGTGCCACGCTTGCCCATCCCTGGAAGACGCCTGCCAGCGACGGAATCCCTGAGGCGTCGAACAGGCTCGTCGCGACCAGCCGTGCCGCATCGGCAGGGCTCATCCACGGCGCAGCCTCGCAGAGATCGCCGAGCACATCGGCGTCTGCACCCGCTGCCTCGAAGGCGAGCACCGCACGTCGGGCCGCCTCGGCGCGCATCGCTTCAGGAAGCGCCTTTACAAGCCGTGCCAGCGCGACAGCCCGAACGTAGCTCCCGGAGGACTCGACGCAGTCCCCTGCGATGCGTAAAGCCGCTTCCGCCCCCAGGAGCGTGACCGAAGCGGAAGGATGCTCTTTGATCAAATTGCATCGCTCCTCCGGGGCGAGCTCCTCGAAGAGGGTCCGGACCTCCTCCACCGGCCGCCGCCCCGCAGGGAGCCTCTCGCCTAGGCGAAGCAGCGCGTCCGCCCGGTACCCTGCGCTGCTCGCCGCCCATCGAAGCACCAGCGCGCGCGCCTCGTCCTCTCGTCCGAGCGAGACCAGCCGTGCCCCGAGAGCGTGTACCGGCCAGACCGGGACCTCCTCGATCGCCCTCTCCAGCAGAGCCTCGGACAGATAAGGCGCTACCGCCTCAGCCTCTTCCTTGTTCTCGAAGCACCAAGGCGCCCAGAGCCGTTCGATCTCCTGGACAGCACGAACTTTCGCCTCTGCCGGGAGGCCGGTGAGCAACCGGGCGAGGACACGAATTCGCTGGGGCGCTGGCAGAGAACGCGAAGCTCGCTCCAGCGCGACGGCGGAAGCCTCGCTGACTCCGGGCTCAGGCACGATCGCGGGCGGCACCCCTCCCGCGCGCGCGATGGCTTCCGCGGCGACCTCCTGGGCTTCCTCTTCGGGGAGCAGGCCCGCCGCCACGACGAGCGCCCGGGGCGCATCTTCCCCGTCCGACTGGCGCGCAGCTTCCAGCGCGGCGCGCGCATACCGGGTGCGCCTCTCGCCCTCCGCCGCCTCGGCCATGGCGATCAGCGCCGAGGCGCTTGACCACCATGCGCCCGTGCGATCGGCGATCTCGAGCGCACGCTCGCGGACCCCGGCTTGGGCGGACGGTGAGACCTCCGCAGCGAGGGCAAGCAATGAAAGCGCGCGCGCCGCGTCCGCATCGAGCAGTGGAGTCGCGACGTCTGCATCGGGGCTCTCCCACGGCTCCGTGTCTCCCAGCGTCGCCGCCGCGCCCTGCGCCGCCGCGCAGCGGACGAGCGCCGCGGCGAGGGGGGGAGGCAGGGACCTGCAACGCTCCACCTCCTCTCCTATTCGATCGCGCAGGCGGCGGAGATCTGTGAGGGCATACGCGAGCGCCTCGGCAGAGTCACCCGCTACCCAACCCGGCTCGGCAAACGCGAGCATCGAAGCGATGGGAGCGCCGCCGAGCGCGAGGTGTGCGCTGGCATAGCGGCGGAAGTAGGCCGGCCGGCGGCCGGCGGGCTCCGCCGTCCATCGCGCGATCGCGCCGCGGTAACGCGCCTCGATCGCCTCCTCACAATCGGCGCTCCGCTGCTCCCACGCGACCCGCAGCGCCTCATGCTGGAATCGCACCGCACGCGCCGGCCCATCCCGGCGCAAGATCCGATCGACGACCTTGCCGTACACGAGCAGGAGCCCGCGCACGGCAAGGTCGTCGATCTCCAGGAGCGCCGCGATATCCTCTGCATCGAGCGGCGCGAGCGCGCGGGCCAGCACGGAGAGCATCTCCAGCGCGATCTCTCCTCCCTGGAGGAGTCGGAGCTCACGCTCGACCTCTGCGGCGAGCGCCTCCGGTCCGCCGTTGCCCCCTGCAGCTGCCCAGATCGGAATGCCTCGACGCTCCGCTGCCGCGGGGGAAGGCGGCGCAACCTCGACGAAAAGCGCGTCACCGGCCTTCCATCCGAGCCGCTCCCTCCAGGCGTGCGCGTCGCCCTCGCCGCCGGAGATGGAGACCAGACATCGGACGCGCTGTCCGAGCGCCTGAAGCGTCGATACCCGAGCCTCGCGAGGCCAGTCGACGCACTCATCAAGGCCATCGAGCACGAGGAGCACCTCGGGCTCGTCCTCTTCCTGACCGTTGGCCAGCCTGTTCCGGAGCTCCGAACGCAACTTCAGGACGTCCCGCGGAGGGTGCAGCACGTCGTCACCGAGCTGCTCCAGGAGCGACGCGAGGATCTCGGGCTCGGAGGCGAAGCGGCCCGCTCGTCCAACCTGCACCGCGGCGGTGCGCACCCCGACACGCTCGCTCGCTTCGGCGACGAGCAGCATACACAGCGCCGTTTTGCCGGCTCCCGGCGGGCCGTGCAGCAGGCACGCGGAGCCCGGAGCAACGCGCCATCGCTCGAACGCTTCACGAGCGCGCTTTTCCCCCTCGGTCCAAGAGACGGCCTCGGGCGATCTTTCCTTTTCCTCACGATGCATTCGCACCTCGGTGGGGGACGCTCGCCGCCTGTTCTAGGCCCTGTAGACGCCGTATTGGCCCTTCTTGCCCTTCATCCCGACGACGTGCTCTTGAATGCCGAGCCTTTCGAACATCGCTCCGCATCTCTCGCACGGGTCGACCCGCTTCCGCATCTTCGCGCTGTCGTACGTCTCGATCGAGAGCCCTTCGTCCTGGAACTTCTTTTTGATGCGCCGGTTCACCTCGGCGTCGACCTGTTCGGGGGTCATGCGATCCTGAACGCGCACCTTCTTCTGCTCTTTCATCACGTCTCTTCGGATGTTCTCCCCCATGACCGTCAAGACCTGCGCCTCCGCGCACGGCTTGTCGCTGATGTGGCCGGCGGGCGTCACCTTGCCTCCCTCGCTCGGGTTCCTTCCCACATACGGCTTCGTACTGGTATCTTCATCCACGTACGTAAGGACGTTGCCGTCCTTGTCGAGGATGCGGGAATAGATGAGCCCATCGGGATCGACGATGGTCCACGGCTGGTTGCGCGCGTACCAGTAGGCGTTCAGCTCGCCGTCGATCTCTGCGGGATCGGGCGAGATGTACCTCCCGAGATCTGGATCGTAGTAACAGTGCCTGTTGTAGAAGAGCCCCGTCTCCACGTCCTCGTACTGCCCCAGGAAGCGAACCTGTGTCGGCGCGCTGCCTCCGGCTTCGGACGTCACCTTCCCCCATGCCGTGCGGTACAGCTCGCCCGCGACCTCACCTTTCCCATCGACGAGGCGCTCCGGATAGCCCGTCATGGCTTCGTTCAAATAGAAGAGCCATGGCCCCGCTACCGACGCCTCTCCGGTGTGCCTCGTGTCGCGGTGAGCCCACGGAGCCCCGCTCTCATCGAAGCAGTAGGTGCGCTCCTCGATCTCCCCGCCGGGGATCCCCGCGATCTCGTGGGCGAGGGTCATCGCGTCCCAGCAGAAGCGCGTCGTGCGCAGGAGGCGCACCTCACCGCTCTCTCCCTTCTGCCACACGGTCTTCTTCATCCTCCGCGCAAACGCGTCGTACATGAACTCAGCCGTCGTCCCGTCTGGCATCTCGATCTTCGAGAGCATTCCGCTCGCCGACCAAACATAACGTGTCACATGGTCGTCCCCGGCGGTGCCTCGCGCCCTTTTCTCGATCAGCCGGCCCTGCTCGTCATAGAAGAAGCGGGTGGAGCCCTTGGTCTCCAGCCGGCCTCCGCGCTCGTAGCGGCGCCCCTCCGCCCCTTCGCCGTACTCATGGAGGTTTCCAGCGGCATCATAGCGGAAGCGCTCGACAGCATGGGGCCGCCTGGCCGCGAGCCCATCGCGCGCTTCCTCGGGGATCACGGCCAGCAGCTGGCCGAGCGCATCGTGTTCGAAGCGCTTGTGTCCGAAGTGCGCATCCCACACGGCTGCGAGATGCCCCGCCGAGGTATATTGAAACGCCTGATCCACGGTCACGTTGGGCATACGGGGCCCCACCCACTCCGGCTCGCCTGGGCGCAATGCGAGCGAGCTAGATGAGGACCACACCCGCCGTGCAACGAGCCTGCCGCTCGCGTCGTACCGCGCGCCGATGCGGCCTCCACCCGGCAGGTGGGTCTCGACCGGGAGCCCCCGTTCATCCTGGCGCAAAAAGACTTCGTCGCGGCCGTCGAGCCGCGTTCGCGTACAGCGCCCGGCCTCATCAAAGGCCCACTCTACCGCATGACCTCGGGACGTCGCCCTCCGAAGTGCAGTCCCGACCCGATCGCAGGTCACCTCGACCTGAAACGCATCGCCGTCCACGACCTGCTTCTCCCCGATCACCCATCCGACCGCGTTGCGTCGCAGCTCGACTGTACAGCCGCGCCCCTCCGCCAGGATCACCTCGCCACGGCCGTTGTATAAGAAGTGCTCCTCGGCTCCGTCGTCGTAGATTTTCTTCACCACGCGTCCGGCGAGGTCACGCTGGAGCTCTGTGGTTTCGCTTCCACGGCGGATCAGGAGGACGCGCCCGAGCGCGTCGCGTTGATAGCGAATTTCCCGGCCATCGAACGTCCTCTCCGCGATCGGGAGGCCGAGAGCGCCGACCGCGACCGAGTACACCTCTCCTTTCGCATTGCGGATCTCGACGAGGCGTTCCTCGCGGTCGTACCGGAGCTGAATGGCGCTCCCGTCTGGCAGGATGGCGTCCGCCAGCGAGCCGGTGCCTCCGCGCACGAGGCGGGTCTTCCGGCCGTCGGCATCTGTCACGCAGATGAGGTTCTCGTCGCCATCGTAGTCGTAACGCGTGACACTGCCGTTCGGCTCGCGCACCGCGAGGAGCAGCCCCTTGTTGCTGTACGAGAACTCGGTCACGCTTCCGCTCTCGTCGCGCTCCGCCGTCCGCCTCCCGAGCTCGTCGTACGCGGCCGTCCAGCGCGTGCCGGAGGCGCGGAGAACCTCGACGAGATTGCCGTGTTCATCGTGACGGTAACGCGTCTGATGCCCCGTCGGAGCCACGGTCGCCTCCATGAGGCCGCGAGCGTCGAAGCGGACCTCGAAGGTCGCGCCGATCGGATCGGTCCAGAAGATCGCTCGCTCGGCGTACGCCACCTCCGTCACGCTGCCTTCCGGATCGATGATCTTGCGGATATCACCGTTCCGCAGCCGCTCGATCACGGTCACGTTCCCGAGCGGGTCCACGATTCGCGTCTCGTTCCCGAAGACATCGCGCGTCCAACAGGTCGTCGCTCCGAGTGGATCGGTGAACGAGCGCAGGTGGCCCCGCTCGTCATACGTGCGCATATACACGCTTCCGGCTGTGATGGCCTTGTCGACCTTTCCGTGCTCATTACCGAAGTAACGGTGAAATGTGACCGAGTCGGTGACCTCCGAGTAGCCATCGGGATAGAAGTCGAGTCGAACGTGGTGCATGCCCTTCGCGGGCGTCTTGCCATCCGACAGAAGCGCCGGGACAGAGGCGGCGAGGCACGGGTCGACCGCGCCGGGGTAGTCTGCCCATGTCTCGACGCATCGTCCGGCGGGATCGTATCGGTAGTGGAACGTCAGCCCGGTCGGCCTCTGCTGCGAGACGAGCCGGTGCTCGTCGTCGTAGCCGTACTTCGTGGTGTTTCCATCCGCATCGGTCACTGCGACGAGATCCCCTGCTTGGTCATGCTGGTAGCGCACGAAGACGAGCGAACGCCCCCCGGACGCGCGGCTCACGAACTCGATCTGGCCGATACGTCCCGCGGACGCCGGTCGAATCCGTAGTACGCGCCCCACGCTGTCGGTGACCTGGGCCAGGCGACCTTCACTATAGGTGAGGGCGATTCGGTTGTTGAATGCGTCTACCTGCGCGGCGAGGCGGAAGCGATGCTGCGTGCGATCGCCCGGATCCGGCTCGAACAGCAGGCGATCTCCGTCCGGAAAATCGAGGGAAAAGCCGTCGCCCTCCTTGTGGAGGACCCAGCCGTGCGGCCCGAGGAGGCCAGCGTCCCGCGGAACGAGTCCGAATTCCTCCTCGTTGCCGTCGGCCGTGACGACGATGGTGGTCCGCCGGCGAAGCTCGATCGCCCATGCGAGGCTGTGGGTCCATCCGAAGCCGAGCCCGACGTCCCGCCCACGCGCCTGGCTGCCGTACGACCGAACGATCTGGAGAGGAAGGGGACCCGGGATGTCGACGTCCGTCTCGGGGACGGTGAACACGCGGCCCGTGACCACGTCGACCGGGTCGCCCTGGGCGATTTTTCCGCTTCCGCGGCCGCCATGGTGGTTCGGGCAACCGCCGCCATCTTTACCTGCGCCGCAGGCGTTCTTTCCACCGCCCTTCGCCTTGTCGCCGCCGTTCTTGCCGCTGGCCCCCTGGCCTCGCGCCTTGCCACGGCCTGAGGCTCCTCCGCGCCCACCGACGACGGCGCCTCCTCCCATGATAAATACCCCAGGGTTCATGCCAGGAATCGCCGGAATGTTCGGGACGGGGGCGGTGCGGGCCATGACGGCAACGCTGCCAGAGGTCGGTTCTGACCGTCAACCTCGCCTCAACCCCCCGTGGGGCGCTCCAGGTGCCCGCCGAACTTGTGCCGCATCGCGGAGAGGACCTTCTCGGCGAAGGTGTGATCGTGGCGTGAGCGGAAGCGCGCGTAGAGCGCCGAGGACAGCACCTCTGCGGGCACGGCCTCCTCGATCGCCGCCATCACGGTCCAGCGGCCCTCGCCGGAGTCCTGCACGAAGCCGCTGTACCCGGCGAGCTCCGGGCTCTCGGCGAGGGCGATCGCGGTGAGGTCGAGCAGCCACGACCCCACCACGCTGCCTCGCCGCCACACCTCGGCGATCTCGCCGAGGTCGAGCGCGTACCGGTGCTCCTCGGGCAGGCGCTCACCCGCCGCGTTCTTGAGGATGTCGAACCCCTCCGCGTAGGCCTGCATCAGGCCGTACTCGATGCCGTTGTGGACCATCTTCACGAAATGCCCGGCGCCGACCGGGCCGCAGTGCAGGTAGCCCTCCTCCGACGTGCTCTGCGCGCCGCCCTGGACCTCCTGCCTGCCCGGCGTGCGCGGGATGTCCCCCGGCCCCGGCGCGAGCGTGCGCAGGATCGGCTGCACCAGGGCGAACGCCTCGGGGGCGCCGCCCACCATGAGGCAGTAGCCGCGGTCGATCCCCCACACGCCGCCGCTCGTGCCCACGTCGACGTAGCGGATGGCCTTCGGGGCGAGCGCCCTGGCGCGGCGGACGTCGTCCTTGAAGTAGGTGTTTCCCCCGTCGATGATCACGTCGCCGGCGCCGAGCAGCTCGCCGAGCTCCTCGACGACCCGCTCGGTGGGCGCGCCCGCGGGGAGCATGACCCAGACCACGCGCGGCGACGCGAGCTGCGCCACCGCGTCGCCCAGGGAGGAGGCCGTCGCCGCGCCCTCCTCGCCGAGCCGCTTCACGCTGTCCTGGTTCAGATCGAACGCGACGACCTCGTGGCCGCCGCGCATGAGCCGGCGCGCCATGTTGGCGCCCATCCTGCCGAGTCCGATCATCGCGAGCTTCATCCGTCACGCTCCTGTGTGGGATCGCGGGCGTATCACAGCGGGCGGCGCGCGGCGCGCGGCCTTCACCGCTCCGGTCCGGGCGCTCCTCCGGCCGCGGCGGTTACCGGCGCGCCGGCTGTGCCTGCTGCCGGATCGCGCCCACCGCGTGCTCGAGCGCGCTCTTCAGCGTGCTGAACACGGGGATCCCGTCGAGGCTGCCGCCGGACTCCAGGATGCGCCCGACCATCGCCGTCGGGACGCCGGAGACGATGCACCGGCTGCCGAGCAGCCTCGTCGCCGCGAAGATCCGCAGCAGGTGATCGATGGTCGACGCGTCCGTCGCCTGCGCGCCGGTGAGGTCCACGATCATGAAGCGGGCGCCGTGCCGGACGACCGCGTCGAGCACCTCTTCCATCATGCGGGCCGCCCTCGCGCTGTCGATCGTGCCGATCACGGGCAGCGTGAGCACGCCGTCCCACACCTGGATGATCGGCGTCGACATCTCGAGCATCGCCTCGTGCGCCGCGCGGACCCGGTCGAGCTGCAGGCGCAGCTCGATCTGGACCCGCTCGAGCTCGTCGTTCTGCTCGCGCAGCTGCGCGCTCGCGGCGGCGAGGTCGAGCGAGTTCTTGAGCGTCGTGTACGTGGCCCCGACGTACAGCGCGTACGTGGTCGCGCTCGCCAGCGCCTTCCGGTCGATCTGGCGCTGGTCTTCCAGGGCGAAGAGCATCGTGCCGATGGTCTTCTTGTAGACCTGGATCGGCACATGGAAGACGACGTCGGGGTCGTCCGCGAGGAGCCACGCGCGCGCGCGATCCGACTCGCGCGCCTCGTCCCACGGCCCCCTGAACCAGGCGGGGCGCTGCGCCTCCAGCGCCGCGACCATCCAGGCGTCCACGACGACGCCGCCGCCCTCGGGCGCCCCGTACAGGAAGGTGCCGCGCTCGTACCTGGCCGCGATCCTGGCGCCGCCGCCGTCGTTGGCGAGCACGACGCAGAGCCGCTGGGACGGGACGATCCAGCGCGCGCTCGTGCAGACCTCTTCCCACAGCGACCGCAGGTCCGGCTGGTTGGCGAGCTTGAGGAGGATCTCGTTCAGGACGCCGAGGACGATCCATCCGCCGCCGCCGGCTTCGGGGGGCTGGCCAGGCTCTGGCGTCAGCATCAGCGATCGGCGTCGAGCGGGCGGCCCGCGGCGTAGGTCCGTGGTTCGATGGCGCGCGCGGAGGCCGCTGTCATGACGCTCTCCACGGCTCGCTCCCGCGCCGTCGTCGACGCGAGCGACGGGCTCGGGACCAGATCGAATCTCGGCACGGTGAACACTCCTCGCGCTCAGCGCGCAGCCGCATCCTACCGCGCAATCCGCCCGCGGTGGAGGGGCTCTCGCCCGAGGCGGCCTGCCGTGGGGCTGCCGCGCGGGGGAACGCGCTCGGCGCTCGTGCGTGCTACCGCTACGACATGAAGATCAAGGCACGCGACGGCAAGGTCTACGAGGTTGCCCCTGCTCCGCCCGGCGGGAGCCACGAGGTGCGGCTCGACGGCAAGGTGGTCGGCTCGTTCGTGCTCCTGCCGGATGAGACGCAGGTCACCGTGAAGAGCAAGCCCGCCACCGACGCGCTCCTCGTGGACATCGCCGATCGGTTCGTCGCCGAGGGCGGCGCGCCCATGGGGATCAGCTGAGCCGTCACGGCGCGCCCGCGAGCCTCACCTCACGGAGGACCTCTGCCGGGGTGAAGCAGGCGACCGCGGGCGACGCGCCCTTGACGCGCTCCCGCAGGCGCGCCGCGAGCGCCTCGGCGCGGGCCGCGTCCGGAGCGCTCGCGCCCAGCATGCGCTGGCCGCGATGGCTGTACTCGATGAAGCGGTATTTCGAGCCGTCGGCCCACCCCGAGAGCGCGTCGCGGGTCGCGGGATAGTCGTAGTCCGCCGGCGCTGACTTGCTCACGGCGAAGAGGATCACGAACGGCGACGCGCAGCTCGAGGAGAGCGCGGCCGGCGGCGCGCTCGCGGCCCCGGCGTCCTGCGCCCCGCCGTCCGGCGCCGCCGGGGCGCCCGCGTCGGGGCCTGCCGCGCCCGGCGCATCCGAGGGAAAGGAGAGCTTCCCCGGACGAGACGACAGGATCACGGAGCGCACGTTGGACGTCGATCCCGCGAGGTACACCACGTCCGCGCTCGCGGCGGCCATCCCGGTGGAGGAGAGCCCCTGGCCTTTGGGGAACGTCGCACGCGTATAGACCCCCTCCTTGTTCCGGCGGAACAGCTCCACCCCGTCGCCTTCACCGAGCAGGATCCAGAGCGAACCATCGGCGGCGAGCGAGGCGTCCGTGACCGGCTTGTTCGAGGGGAGCGAGAGCGGCACGGCGGTCGCGCCGGCCTCCGCCACGTCGAGGCGCGCGAGGGTGCTCGCCGCCTCGAAGCGCGCGATGACGTAGCGATCGCGCTCGGTGGCGAGCACCATGGCGTCGAGCAGCTTGCCGTCCCAGGCGGGCAGGGGGACGACCGTGGAATCGGCGCGACCGGGCGCCCAGCGCTCGACCGCGAGCCGGTCGCTCTGGTCGCAATCGCGGCCGACCACGAGCACCTCGCCGTCCGGCAGGGCCGCCATCGCCTCGGCCCGGACGCGGACGGGGCACTTCGCTCCCGCGGCCCGCCGCGGCAGATCTGCCCCGCCGGGCTGGGCGAGCGAGAACTGGTCGCCCGAGAGCACGAGCGTGCGGCCCTGCGTCCAGGCCGTGGCCGCGACGGGGAGCGCCGACTCGACGAACCGGTCGCCCTGCTTCCGGTAGAGAGGACTGGCGAAGCTGTTCAGGCGCGCCCCGTCCGAGAACAACCCGTTCACGCGGATCCACACGTCGGAGGGCCATCGGCCGACGATGGACACGATGTCGACGTCCGAGGCCATGAAAGGCAGCTCGGACGTGGAGGACCCGAGGCGCAAGCTATACGGCGGAATGCCGTCTTCCTCCGTCAGCTTGCCGTCCGCGAGCGCGTAGATCGAGGTGCCTTTGAACGTGACGAGCACGCGATCGCGCAGCGGGTGCAGATAGAACGGGCGGGGCACATCGGACGGCTGCTGGTTCCAGGGCACGATCTCGGCGACCTCTCGGACGTCCTCGGCGACGACGTGCAGCGCGACGGTGGCGCCGGCGATCTGCGCGGGCGGCGGCGCAGCGAGCGGGGCGGAGCCAGGCTCCGACGACGCCGGAGGGGATGCCGGCGCGGTCTGTACCGGGGGCGGCGCGGCCGTCGGCGCTGGCGGGGCTGGGTCGCGGCGCGCCTCGCTGTCGCCCCGCTTGCACGCCGCGAGGGCGAGCGGGAGGAGGAGGAGGACCGGCAGGGCGAGCATCTTCATGGGGTGTCCCTCGGCAAGCTACCTCGAACGAGCGAGACTTCGCTCTCGATGATCGCGTCTTCCTCGCGGCCGTCGCTCGCGTGCGCGACGCGCTGATAGACGACCTCGTACTGGATAGGGAGTTGCGCTGCCGCGGGGCCGAGCTCCAGCTCGACGACGACCGGCGCCCCGGCGAGCGCGGGTGCGCCGGGGCGCTCGTCGGACACCGTGGTGCGCGCGCGGGCGCCGAGCGGACCGGGCGTCTCTGCGAAGCGGCGCGCCAGGAAGCGGCGCGCCGAGGCGATGACGGCGTAGTCCTCCCCGAGGACCTCGGCGCGCACCTCCAGCCGCCGGAAGAGGTCGCCGGTCGGGAAGGCATGGCCCACGCGCGCTGTGCGGAGCGTGAGGCGCGCGGCGGTCGGCGAGGCGCGCTCGGCCTGCACGCGGAGCGCGCGCCGCGCGGCGTCGGGGTCGCGCGACGACGCGAACGCGTGAGAGCGGTGGGCCGAGAGCCCGTCTCCGGCGAGCGGCATATGGCAGCGCGCGCAGGGCACGTCGGCGTAGGCTGACGCGGCGTGTTCGGTCAGCGTGAGCTGCATGGGCTCCGGCGCGCGGCGGGCCGCGTGGTCTGGAAAGGCGAACTCGTGGCACCCTCCGCACGCGGCGGCCGACGCGAAGCGCGGATCGCGCAGCACCGGGTGGGGAACAGACGAGAAGGATGGGGAAGCCGGGGAGGGGGAGCCCTGGTCGCCGCTGGCCTGCGCGGGAGCGGCCAGCGGCGCGCCGTCCACCACGTGGCAGGTGACACACGCGACGCCGAGCTCGGCCCGCTCCGGCGGAGGTGGCCGCGAAGAGCGCGCCTCGGGTGCGTGGCAGCCGCGGCAGAACGGCAGCGGCTCCTTCGCGAGCGCCGCCTGGAAGGGCGCGTCGACGTAGGCGCGCTGGTGCTTCGATCCGCGCCACTCGCGCGCGATCTCCGCGTGGCACCGCTCGCAATCGCGGTTCACGGCCACGGAATCGAGGCTCCGGGGCGGCTCGGGTCCGGGCATGCGCGGCGCGGCGCCGCGGCTGCTCGTCGTGCTCGGCGCGAGCGTCAGGGCGGTGGCGAGGAGCAGCGCGGCGGGGAGCTTGGCCGGCGGGCGTGCCTCGTGACGCATCGACGACGACGTGTACTGCGGCCTCTTCGGCGCGGCGAGCGGAGTTGCTGCCCTGCAGCTGCCCGCTGACAGGCGACCGCCCATGGGAAGGGGAGCGGCGGGCATCGTGGGCTATCCAGCCCACCGTGACGTCGGTAAGCTCGGCGGAGCAGACTGCAGCCCTGGGCGCGCATGGCGAAGCCGGTTCGTCTCTTCATCTCGTCTGTCCCGGAAGACGCCGCGCTGCGTGCCGAGCTCATGGTCCACCTGAGGCCCATCGAGCGCAGCGGGTTGATCGTGGTCTGGCACGACGACCGCGTCGCCGCGGGGGGGAGAACCGGCGGCGGAGGCGCGCGCGCAGATCGAGGCGGCCGAGGTCGTGGTCCTGCTGGTGAGCCCCGCTTTCCTCGCCTCCGATCGTCATTTCGACGAGGAGGCGGCGCGCGCTCTCGCCCGGCGTGCCGCCGGCGAGGTGGTGGTCGTGCCCGTGCCGGTCCGAGCTTGCGACTGGGGTTGGACCGAGTTCGGCAAGCTCGCTCCGCTCCCCGAGGGCGGGCGGCCTGTCGAGGGATGGCAGGTTCGGGGCGAGGCCTGGACCGAGGTGGTGCGCGGCCTGCGCGCCGTGGTCGAGGGCGTGAGGAGCCGGCGGGCGGCTCCGGGAGGACGGAGCGCCTTGGCCGCGGGGCTGCCCCCGGCCGAGCTGTGCATCGGCCGAGGCCCGGTGGTGGACGCCATCGTCGCGGCACTGGTGCGCGAGCCGCCGGGACGCGTGCTGCTCCTCGGCGCGGCGGGCGTCGGCAAGAGCACGGTCAGCCTGGCGGTCCTGCACCGCCCGGAGGTCGTGGCCCGCTTCGAGGAGCGGCGATTCTTCGCGCGGCTCGACGCGTCGCCGGACGCCGAGTCTGCAGCCGTCGCGCTGGCCGGCGCGCTGCGCGTGACCTCCGGGCCGGATCGGTGGCAGCGGGCGCTGTCGGTCCTCGCGGCGGGCCCGGCCGTGCTCGTGCTGGACAACCTGGAGACGCCCTGGGATGGCGACGACCAGTCCGGGACCGAGGCGTTGCTCGCGGAGCTCGCGGCCGTGCCGGGCCTGTCGCTCGTGGCGTCGGTGCGCGGCGCCGGCCGGCCGGGGCGCGTGACCTGGAGCTCGCCCGTCGAGCTCCGGCCGCTGGGGCGTGCCGAGGCGGAGGCGGTGTTCTGCGCGATCGCGGGCGAGGAGCACCGGGGCAAGCCGGCGCTCTCGGCGCTCCTTCCCCTCATGGAGGGCATCCCGCTGGCGATCACGCTGCTCGCACAAGCGGCCCACGGCAACGATCTGGTCAACCTGAAGGACGAGTGGGAGGCGCGCCGGACGGCGGTGCTGGAGCGCGACGGTGGAGCCCGCGATCGACTCCGGAGCTGGAGGACCTCGCTCGAGCTGTCGCTCGGGTCGCCGCGAATGACGGCCGGCGCGCGGCGGCTGCTCTCGGTGCTGGCGGTGCTGCCGGACGGCATCGCGCAGCGGGATTTTGCTGTGCTCTTGCCGGGAACGGGGCCGGCGGCGGCGCGCGCGCTGGCGCAGGTAGGGTTGGCCTACTTCGAGGGCGGCCGGCTGAAGATGCTCTCGCCGGTGCGCGAGTACGTGGCGGCGGAGTGCCCGCCGGTCGTGGAGGACCTCGCGAGGGCGATGGAGCATTATCGGGAGCTCGCGTGCGCGCATGGACCGGTGCCGGGGCGACGCGGCGGCACGGAGGCGGCGGCGCGGCTCGCAGCGGAGGGCGCGAACCTGGACGCGGTGATCCGGCGCGGGCTCACGGAGGCTGACGCGGGTCGATGGATCGACGCGGCCGTGGCCTTGACCAACTTCGCGCGTTTCTCCGGGCATGCGGCGCCATTGCCCTTTGGTCGGGCGCTGGAGGTGGCGCAGCACGCCGGGGACAGGCGGCGAGAGGCGCTGTGCGCCCAGAGCCTTGGAGACATCGCGCTGCCGCGCTCGCGGCACGATGAGGCCGCAGCGCGCTATCAGGAAGCGCTGGCGCTGTACCGGCACGTGGGCGATGTGTTCGGCGAGGCGACCTGCATCCGGAGCCTTGGACACATCGCGCTGGAGCGCTCGCATCACGACGAGGCCACAGCCCGCTACCAGGAAGCGCTGGCGCTTTACTGGCACGTGGGCGATGTGCTCGGCGAGGTCAAGTGCATCCTGCGCCTGGGGCACATCGCGCTGGAGCGCTCGCATCACGACGAGGCCACAGCGCGCTACCGGGAAGCGCTGCCGCTCTACCGGCAGGTGGGGGATGTGCGCGGCGAGGCCAATTGCATCAAGAGCCTTGGAGACATTGCGCTGGAGCGTTCACAGCACGACGAGGCCACAGCGCGCTACCAGGAAGCGCTGCCGCTCTACCGGCAGGTAGCGTCGTTGCGCGGTGAGGCCGGCTGCATCAAGAGCCTTGGAGATATTGCGCTGGAGCGCTCGCATCACGATGAGGCCACAGCGCGCTACCAGGAAGCGCTGCCGCTCTACCGGCAGGTAGGGTCGCTGCGCGGCGAGGCCAATTGTATCAAGAGCCTTGGAGATATTGCGCTGGAGCGTTCACAGCACGACGAGGCGAGGACGCGCTATCAAGAAGCGCTACCGCTCTACCGGCAGGTGGGGGCTGTGCATGGCGAGGCCGACTGCATCGAGAGCCTCGGAGACATCGCCCAAGCCCACAGCGAGACCAGCGCTGCCCGCGCTCGCTACGAGGAGGCCCTGGCTCTCTACGAGCGCATCCCGGCGCCTTACGCCCTCGGCTGGACGCATCACCGCCTCGCCGTCCTCGCGCCCGACTCGGCAGCCCGGCGGCGGCACATCGAGGCCGCGTGCAGCGCATGGCGCAGCATCGATCGGGACGATCTGGTCGCCCAGCTGGACCAGGACTTCCCCTCCTGAGCGCTCGCGACACCGCACGGTCCAACCTCGGGCACACCAGCAGGTGAGCCGTCGCTTGCCGACCCTGGCAGCGCGCCGCGGCGCGGATGTTTGGCCCCGCCTGTCCCGTCCTGGCCAAATCGGGGCGAACGCCGATGCTGGCCCGATCGTAACGCTATATCCCAGCCGCCGGTTGCGCGCCAGCGTCCCGGCCGTACCCGCGCGCTCGCGGCTCGCGGCAGAGCGAGAGCGCCGTAAGAAATCGCCAATGCGGCAAGCCGCCTGAACGACCGCAACGTCCCATCGAAACCGGCACCGCCACGACCGGCGTCACCACGAATGCGGACGGCGATGGTGTCGAGGCGCTGCCCGGCCGCCCGCCCCCGCCGAGTTGACCGCCGGATGCGTGACCCGCGTCGCGTACCCCGCCGTTCACCCCACGGCGAGTATCCCGCTGTTCACGGCGAGTATCCCGCTGTTCACGGCGCCTCGTGTACCCCGCTGTTCACCCCACAGCGCGTATCCCGCCGTTCACCCCATGGCGAGTATCCCGCTGTTCACTGCGCGTCGTGTACCCCGCTGTTCACTGCGCCTCGCGGCGCCACGGCACCACGTGACAGGTGCACGCGCGCACACCAGCGAACCAAAAACCTCTCAGGGTTGTTGTATGTTGTCTAAACTAAGAATATAAGAAGAATCATGCGATACTTCCATACGAGCGCTGCTGGCGCTTGCCTCTCTCTTCTCGTGCTCGCAGGGATCCCCGGGACGGCGTTGGGGGCACCGACAGCGATCACGTTCACCATCAACCACGCCGATTGCAGCGCCGGCGCGTTCTCGCTGTACCTGAATGGGGTCCACCTCGACACGGTCGCGAGCACCAACGGCTGCGATTGCAATTCAGAGACGCTCCAGAGGACGTTCACCGAGCCCGACGTCCTCGCCCTCTACAATCCCGCGGCGTGCAATGATCTCCAGGTCGATGTCGTCGGCGGCGGGTCGATGGCCGTCGGCTTCGCCCGCGTGTACGTCGAGGCGACCGAAGGCGCCTCGCTCCTCTGCCTGTACGATGCGGTCTCCGGCCCCATCCCCTGCGCGGATCGCGACGTCTGCGACGGCTACGAGCTCGGGCTGTCGTCGCTCTCGAGCGACGACGGCGACGACATCGCGCCGGGCCTGGGCGCGGGCTGCGACAACTGCGCCAACCACGACAACCCGGACCAGGCCGACGCGGACGGAGACGGCATCGGCGACGCCTGCGATCCGTGTCCGCTCGGCGATAGCGACGGCGATACGTTCTGTGATGCGACCGACAACTGCGCGAGCGTCGCCAACTGGGACCAGACCGACAGCGACCTCGACGGGATCGGCGACGCCTGCGACAACTGCCCCGCCGCCGCGAATCCGGACCAGCTCGACAGCGATGCTGACGGCCTCGGGGACGCATGCAAAGACGTGTGCGTCACCCTGCAGCGAGGCGTCTTCGGCGCGGTCGAGGACGCCGATATCTGGGAAGCCTTCCCCCGCTACAGCGACGGCCACATCCCTTACAACTACTCGGGCGACTCCAACGGCGCGCGCAAGCAGGCGCTCTACCGGTTCGGGCTCGACGGCATCCCCGCCGGGGCCACCGTCACGTCGGCAGAGTTCGGCGTCGTCGCCTTCGGATCGGGCGACCAGACCGTCCGTGCTCACCGGATCACCGCACCGTGGCGCGAGGACACAGTGACCTGGCAGAGCTTCGCCGCGGGCTACGACAAGGCCACCGCGGCGGAGCTCACCTATGTCAGCCCCTATGCCATGAGCGCCGATCTGACCGGGCTCGTCCAGGCGTGGGTCGACGGCGCGACACCGAACTACGGCTTCCTCGTCGAGGAAGGGCCGAAGGGGCGCACGTCGTACCGATCGAGCGATCACCCCTACCAGAGCGACCGCCCCTGGCTCGAGGTCTGTTATCTCGCCCGCTGATCCATCCCGCGCGACCGCCCCTCCGCCCCATCCCCCACACCAAACGACCGCTCCTCGGCGCTCTGATCCACGCCGCGCGGCCGCTCCTCCGCCCCGCCGTCCGCCGGGTAGGGCTGCCCGAGCGCCGCGGGAGGCGTGGCGTCGAACGCGCGCAGGATCGGGCGGCGCGCGGCGCTCGGCAGCAGCGCGGAGGCGCGCTCCAGGAGCCCGCTCGAGGTGAGCCCGAGGACGGCGATCATCAGCACGAACGGCGCCACGCTGAAGACCTGCGTCGGCACCGATGGCAGAGCGCTCTGGCCGAGGCTCGCCGCCGACGAGAGCACGCCGAAGAGGTACGCGCCGAGCGCCGCCCGCACCGGGTGGAAGCCGCCGAAGATCACGATCGCCAGCGCGATCCAGCCGTAACCCGCCGTGTGGCGGTGGCTCCATCCCGCCTTGAAATCGAGCGAGTACGCCGCGCCGGCGATGCCCACGAGCGCCCCGCCGACGAGCGTCGCCGCGGTGCGCACGCCCGTCACATGCGCCCCGCGCGCGTGCGCCGCCGCCGGCTGCTCGCCCACCGCGCGGAGGAGGAGCCCCGCGCGCGTGCGATAAAGGAAGAGCCACGCGCAGGCGACGAGGACGTAGCTGCCATACACAAGGGGATCGCTCCGGAACAGCAGCGGCCCCACGAGCGGCACGTCCCGCAGCACCGGGATCGACGCCGCCGGCACCGTCGGCCCGGGGACGCGCACGTACGGGCCGCCGAGGACCGACGAGAGATCCGCGCAGAGCATCGCCAGGACGAAGCCGACCGCGATCTGGGAGCGGCCGAGGTAGATCCCGCCGATCGCCACGACGAGCGCGACGAGCGCCCCGGTCGCGGCCGCGGCGGCGAAGCCGGCGAGGACGCTCCCGGTCGACAGCGCGGCCGCGAAGCCGACCATCGCCGAGAGCATCATCGCGCCCTCGGCCGAGAGGTTGATGACCCCGGCCCGCTCGGTCAGCGTCTCGCCGACCGCGGCGTAGACGAGCGGCGTCGACGCCGCGAGCGCGGTCGCGAGCAGCGAGAGGAGCTCGGCGCCTCCGTCGCTCATGAGGGTTGCTCCTTCCATCCGAGGCGTCCTTCCATCAGGCCTGCCTCCATCGGCCTCGTCCTTTCGGGCCTCGTCCCATCACGCCACCTCCGGCCGGCCGCCGCCGCGCGCCGCCCGGGGGGAGAGGAGCGCGAACAGGACGAGCGCGCCCTGGAGCACGCCCGACAGCGAGGACTCCAGCCCGAGGGTCATGGGGAGCTCCAGGCTGCCCACGTTGAGCGCGCTGAAGAACAGGGCGATCGGCGCGACGAGCGCGGCGCGCCGCCCGGCGAGCATCACCACGAGCAGCGAGAGGAAGCCGAGGTTGCTCGAGATGCTCGGGATGAGCCGGTGGAACGTGCCGAGCACCTGCAGCGCGCCGGCGACGCCGGCGAGCGCGCCGGAGACCGCGAACGCGAGGAGCACCTGCCGCGCAGCGAGCACGCCGAGCACCTCCGCGGCCGGCGGGCTCAGCCCCACCGCCCGCAGCCGGAGCCCGAGGTGGGTCCGCCCGAGCACGACGGCGGTCCCGAGGAGCGAGAGGACCCCGAGCAGAAGCGCTGCGGGGCTGAGATCGGTGCCGCCCAGCGTGGAGAGCCAGAGCGCGCCGTCGAGCGGCTCGGTGCCGGCCATGGACGCGACGCCGGGGCGCTTCCACGGGCCGAAGACGAGGTACAGGACCAGCCCCTGGGCCACGAAGTTCATGCCGAGGCCCGCGAAGATCTCGCTCACCCGGACCCGCGTGTGCAGCGCGCCCGTGAGGGCGCCCCAGAGCACCCCGCCGATCGCGCCCGCGCCGACGCAGAGCGCGACAACGGCGCCCGCCGGGAGGTGCGGCCACAGGGCGCGCGCCGCGCCCGTGGCGCAGACGGCGCCCAGGACGAGCTGCCCCTCGACGCCGAGGTGGTACAGCCCGGCGCGAAACGTGAAAAGCAGGCCGCTCCCGCAGAGGAGCAGCGGCGCCAGCGTGACGAGCACCCGCGCGGCGCGATCCGTGGAGCCGAACGCGCCCTGCCACAGGCCCCCGGCCACCGCGGCCGGCGAGGCGCCGAGGAGCGCGCAGAGGCCCGCCACGAGCGCGAACGCCAGGGCGAGCGGCGCGAGACGAAGGAGGAGGGCTACGGCACCGCGGCGCGGCGCGCGGCGCGCGGCGGGCTCGGCCGGGGCGCTCGGTTCGGAGCTCATCGGTCGGACCCCGCGGGCGGCGGGGGCGCCGCAGGTGCACAAGGCGCCGAGGGCAGGGCGGCGCCGTCGAGCTCGCCGCCGATCATCCGCCCGAGCCGGTCCAGCGTGAGGTCGGCGACGCCGACGGGCGGCGAGACGCGCCCGCCGCTGAACACGAGGACGCGATCGCTGTAGCGCATCAGCTCGTCGAGGTCGGACGACGCGAACAGGAGCGCCGCGCCCGCACGGCACCGCGCGAGGAGCTGCTCCCAGACCCAGCGCGCCGACGCGATGTCGAGCCCCCGGGTCGGCTGCTCCAGGAGGAGCAGCGCGAGGCCCGCGGGGAGGAGCGCGAGCTGGGTGCGCTGCTGGTTGCCGCCGGAGAGCCGTTCGACGGGCGTGTCGGGCCGGCCCCGGATCCGGAGCGCCTCGATCGCCCGCTCGGCGGCGCGCCGGATCTCCCGCGGGCGCAGGAAGAGCCCGGGCCGCGGCGCGCGCAGCGCGACGTGCTCCTCGATGGAGAGGCCCGCGATGAGGCCCTCGCGACGGCGATCCGCGGGCAGGTAGCCCACGCCGGCGCGCAGGAAGGCCGGGTAGGGGCGGCCGGTCAGGTCGGCCCCGCCCACGACGACGCGTCCCCGCCGCGCCCGGAGCAGCCCCGCGCAGGCGCGCAGCAGGAGGCGCTGGCCGCTCCCCTCGAGGCCCGCGAGCCCGATCACCTCGCCGCGGCGGACGGCGAGGCGGGCGATGCGCACGTCGAGCCGGTGATCGCCGAACCCCACGCCCTCGAGGGCGAGCGCCGCGCCGCCATCCGGCCCCGCGCCGCCGCTCGGCTCGGGCGGGCGCTCCAGCGGCGCGAGCGGCGCGAGCGGCGCGAGCGCCGCGCCGCCGCCCTCCTCGGGGGACCGCTCCCGAGGCGCACGCGCCTCGCCGAACATCAGCGCGACGAGGCGATCGGCCCCGGCCGGCATCTCCGCCTCTCCCGCCACCTTGCCGTGACGCAGCACCGTCACGCGATCGCAGAGCGCCTCGACGTCCGACAGCTTGTGCGACACGAGGACGATCGCCTTGCCGTCCGCCTTGAGCCGCCGCAGCGCGGAGAACAGGGCCTCCTGCTGCGCCCCGGAGATCCCCGTCGTGGGCTCGTCCAGGAGCAGCGCGCGGACGCCCAGCGAGAGGAGCCGCAAGAGCTCGATCTGCTGGCGCTCCCCGAGGGTGAGCCGGGCGACGTGCTCGTCCGGGTCGACGGAGAAGCCGAAGCGCGCCGCGAGCGCGAGCAGCTCCTCGCGCGCCGCGCGCCGGGGGAGGAAGAGGCCCGCGGCGCGGCCAGGGAGCGCGAGCCACGAGCGCGCGCCGCCGCCTGCGCCGGCCGCGCGGGGCCGGGCGACCAGATAGCTCTCCAGGACGGTGAGCGGCGGGAAATCGAGCGGCTCCTGGTGGAGCACGCCGACGCCGGCGGCGAGCGCGTCCGCCGGGCTCGCGAGCGCCACCGGGCGGCCGTCGAAGAGCAATCGGCCCGCGTCCGGGCGGAGGAGCCCGCCCAGGATGCGGAGGAGCGTGCTCTTGCCGGCGCCGTTCTCGCCGAGCAGCCCGTGGACGGCGCCCGCCTGGATCGTCAGCGACACGCCGTCGTTGGCCTTGACCGGGCCGAACCGCTTCGCGACGCGCTCGATCTCGATCCGCATGGATCACCGCCCGGAGACGGCTACTTGCTCGGCCCGGTGATCCCCCGGACCAGCTGCGGCAGATACCAGATCTGCTGGGGCGTCGCGGCCTCGCCGTCCTTCAGGAACTCGGTGCCGTCCTGGAACTTGAGCGGCCCCTTGAAGAGGTCGAGCCCGTTGGCGAGCTCGATGACGAACGCGCCGAGCGGCGCCTGCGCCTCTCCCAGCGCGGCGCCGGGCCCGAAGCCGACGACCGACGACTCGCCGTTCAGGTCGCGGAAGTCCGGCCCTTGCCAGACGAACTCGCTCGCGTACTTGCCAGCGCGCGCCTTCTCGATCGCGTCGCGGTAGAGCGGCGCCCAGTTGTAGTACGCGACGCCGAGGCAGATCTCCGGCGCCAGGTCGCAGCCGGCCTTGTGGTCGTAATGGACGTACTTGACCTTCTTGCCCGCGCCGCTCGCCTTCTTGGCCTGCAGCGCGGCCTCGGGCGTGTCGAGCCCGGTCATCAGCACGTCGAAGCCGCCGCCGATGAAGTCGTCGGACACCTTGGTGGGGTCGAGGGTGACGCCCGGGATGTTGAACCAGAAGCCGATCCACGTGACCTTGAACGTGAGGTCCTCCGGCTTCTTCTTCTGGTACTTCTCCCAGCAGTACCGCGCGCCGAGGTACGCCGCGGTGACAAGCCGGCGGGTCTCGTCGTTCACGAGCGGGCCGACATATCCGATCTTGCCCGTCTCGGTGCCGAGCGCCGCGGCGCACCCGGCGACGTGCTGGGCCGTCTCGATACGCCCCATGAGGTTGCCCAGGTTGGGCTGGGGCTTGTGGTTCTTGCCCTCCTTCCAGGCGTAATCGCCGGAGACATGGATGACCGTGACCTCCGGGTGCTTGCGCGCTGTCTCGAGGGCGTCGTCCTTGTAATCGTCGGAGTTGTAAACGACGAACCGCGCGCCCCGGGAGATGAGATCGTCCGCGACCTGGGAACCTTTCACGTTCGGGCGGTCGGCCGGGTTCACCTTGTCGACATACTCGAAGCCGACGTCTGGCATCTTGGCGAGCACCGACCGGATGCCGTCGTGATGGGCCTGGTTCCACCCTTTGTCGTTGTAGGGGCCGACCAGCACCATGCCGACCTTGTATGCGGCGGCCGGCGCCGCGGGCGCAGCGCTCGCCGGCGCCGCGGCGCTGGGGCCGGCGGTCTTCTCCGACGGCGGGCTCGTGCTCGTCGATGAGCCCTGGCACGCGCCGGCCAGCAGCGACAGCGCGATGGTGAGGACGGCGGGCGAGCGGACAGCGAGGGACGCGGGCGACTTCGGCGAGCGAGGTGTCACCGAGGCATCGTGGGCGGGAATGTCGCAGGGTGTCAAGAACCGCCGAGACGGACGACGCCGAGCGCAGGTGCTGAGCGTCGTCCGCGTTTCACTGCGGTATCACGATCACGTCTTCGCAGGTGAAGTCGACCCCCAGGGCCGCTTCGGGGTCCGCCTGGATCGTGGCGCACGTGCTGTCGCAGAGCACGATCTGGGTCGGGTTCGCGGGGCTGTCGTAACGCCAGGCGTTCTCGCTCGCGCACTCCTGGTCGTAGGAGAGCGCCGTCGGGTTACCTCCGCCGCTCTGGTACGTCACGCGGACCCGCTGCGCGTCGAAGCTCCGCCCGTCGGGAGCGGGCGGTATCTCGACCGTGCACGCGACGGACGCGCCGCGGATCGCGTCGATCGCCGCCTTGAAGGCCGCCGAGGTCGCCCCGGGATTGCCCGTGTCGATCAGGTAGGCTTGCTCCGTCCCGCCCGCGTCGGCGATCTGGTGCAGGTTGTCGAGGTCGTGCGGCGCGCCCTCGATCGGCGGGTTGTCGACGCCGATGACGTACGTCGGGACGCCGTCCTCGAGCGCGCCGGCCGCGGCGTCCGACACGCCCTCGATCCTGTTGGCCTCCGCGCCGCATCCCGAAGGATAACCGTCCGTGACGAGGACGATGGCATACCTGCCGGGCGTGGCCTGCCGCTGTTCTTCGACGTACGAGATCGTCCCCTGCATGACGAACAGCGTCGGCGTGCCGCCGCGCCAGTCGGCGGTGGTGGCCGGGGTGACGTCGTCGATCGCCTCGGCGAAGAGCGGGGAGGGCAGCGGCGTCATCGGGACCTCCGGTGTCTCGTAGGTCGCGTCCGAGCACTTCTCGGCGCGGCTCGGAAAGAACCTGAGCGACGCGTTGATGCCATCGGACAGGGGATCACTGAAGAACTGCTTCGTCGCCGCGACGACGGGATCCCACTTGAGCTCCTTGTCGTACCAGGGCTCGTCGCCCATGCCCATGCTGCCGGACACGTCGAACGCGAAGGCGAGGTACACGGGCTGGAGGTCGGCGCTGGCCGACTGGGTGGCGCACGCCCCACCTTGGCCCGAGGAGCTGCCGTTGCTCGAGGAGCCGCCTTGCCCCGAGGAGCCGCTGGCGCCCGGACCGCCCGATCCGAAATCGCCGCTCGTGCTCTGGGAGCTCCCCTGGCCAGAGCCCCCGCTCCCCGGGCCGCCGCTCTGCGAGCTCCCGTCGCCGTCGCTGGCGCCATTGCCCCCACATCCAGCGCCGATCGCACCCACTGTCAGCAACACACTGGCCATCGTGGGCAATCTCATAAGTCGAACCCTCCATGAAGCGCGGCCCGGCGCGTGTCGCCGGCGCCAAAGCCGTCGATTCTGCGTGAGGCACCCGGAGCAGACACGGCCGTGAAGCTCGCTTTGGGTGCCCGTCATCCGGGGAGCATAGCTGACCAACGTGACAGCCGGACGACGCAGGGGCCAGAAATGATGCATTGCGGCCAGACGCAGCGACCCTGCATATCATGCAATGTAGATTTCTATCTCACCGCGGGCTCGGTTGTGTCCGGCGGCGCCGGCGCGACGGGCCCGGCATGCCGCCCTTCGCTTCGTCGGAGAATCGGCGCTGACCGTACTGAGCGGTCGTGTCGCTCACCTCACGACACGGCCGCCTCGGCTGCGGCCGGCGGCGCAGGCGCGGCGGAGCGCGCGGGGCGGAGCGGGTGCGTCTCGACGCGCCAGATACCGTCGTCCGTCAGGCGGATCGCCGCGAACCTGGCGACGCCGTCGAGGTGGCCGTCCGTCTCGTGGCCGAGCGTCGACGAGGGGTGCGCGTACACGCTGACGCGACCGCCGCTCTTCGAGCGGTAGTGGCCGAAGAACGCGAGGTGCTTGTGCCCGTGGAGCACGAGCGCGCTGTTCTTCTTCGGGTTCTTCTGCTGATACGCCGCGAGCATCTCGAGGAGGCGCGGGCCATCCATGGCGATCATGAACGTGTCGTTGAGCGAGATCGGCCCCGCGAGGCGCGCCACGTGGTGGTGGAGCAGCACGATGACCGGGCCGGACCCCCGCCGGAGCGCGCGGGCGAGGCGACGCAGCTGAGCGCCGCCGATCTGCCCGATCGCGTTCGACCCCACGAACCGCGACCGGTAACGGTTGGAGTTGAGGCCGAAGATCCGGATACCGCCCTCGAGATCGAGCCGCCTCGGATACAGGCCGGCGATCGCGCGCAGCCGCCGCCGCGCGCGCTTGCGGGCCGGGACGTGAAGGGGAGGCTGAAAGGGGCCGCGCTCCACGCGGGTGAGCACCTCGATGAAGCGCTGCTCGCGCTCCGCCCGCTTCGTGAGGTAAGGGTCGGGCGACGTACCGAGGTTGATGGCGACATCGTGGTTGCCGGGCACCATGAGCACCTGCGAGGAGGCCGGGATGCCGGAGAGCGCCGCCTCGAGCTCGCCCCACTGCGCCTCTTCCCCGAGATCGGTCATGTCGCCCGTCAGCGCGACGAGCGGCGGCTTCATGGCGGCGATCTCCGTCACGAGCCGCCGGAGGCGGCCTGTCAGCTCGACGGTGTCGGGGCGAGGGGCCCCTTCCGGCCACGCGGCGGAGCCCTCCTCGATCTCGTACGGCTCGCGGCCGCCCGCCGTGATGTGGAGATCGGAGATCTGGCAGAGGACGAGCCGCCCGCCGGGGATCGCGTCGCCAGGATCGGGGAAGAGCGTCGCCGCGCCGCCGTACCGCAGGATCACGCGGGTCGCCTCGCCCAGGGCGGACGCGAGCCAGGCATAGAGCGAGACCCCGAGCGCGAGCGCGGCGAGCGCCGTGCACACGGCCAGGACGAGCGCGGCCCCGCCGCCGAAGGAGAGCCTGCCGCCCGCGGGGAACCAGGATGTGAGGAAGGAGAGGAACGACCCGTCCAGCCACGACGAGAGCCAGGCGGGGACGCCGATCTCGAGGGCGTACACGGCGAGCCCGCCGGCGCCGCAGGCCGCGGCGAGGAGGACGAGCAGCAGGATCAGGCGATCGCGGACGACGTCGATGACGTCGACCACCTCGCCGATCCTCCCCCGGAACGACGAGCGGAAGTAGCGGCTCCCGTAGGAGATCTTCTTCCATGTCTCCGGCCGCCACACGCGGCCTTGGCTCGCAACGCTCGAGACGACGAGGACTGGAGCGATGACCAGCGCGAACAGGACGAGCACCGGCAGGAGCGCCAGGTAGAGGACTCGGAGGGCCGCCCTTCGCGCCATGCCTCATTTGACGTGGCCCGGGCAGGACCGTCAAGGAGCCGCTCGGGCCGCGAGCGCCCTGAAAGTTGCCGGAATCGATGGATGCTCGTAGCAGTAAGCGCGAGCTCGCGCGCTGATGTCCTGCACCGAGACGCCGATAGAGCCGGCCTGCGCCCTGCGATCACCCGCGTCGAGCGACCCGCCGCCGGCGCTCTCGACCGCCGCGCGCGCGGCGCCTGCGCGCCGTCGTGGCAGGGCGGCGGCCCTCGTCGCCGCGGGCGCTGCCGGCGCGGGGGCGGCCGTGTGGACAAGCGCGGCCGTGGCCGTGTGGACCGGGGCGCCCGCGACGGCGGCGCGCAGCGCGGCGCCGCTCGTGGCGAGCGCGCTGCCGGAGCGCGCGCCGACGGCGCCACCGGAGCGCGTGACGCTCACGACAGATGACGAAGACGCCGAGCCCGGCACGCTGGAAGAGCAGCGCATCCGGCTGTTCGCGCGGATGCGGCGCGAGCTCGCGCTCCCCGACGAGGCGATGCGGCAGGTCGAGGCGATCTTCGCGGCGTCGACGGTGCTCGGCCAGGGCAACCCCGCGCTGACGCGGCACCCGATGTCACGATCCGAGTGCCGTCGCATTCGCGCGCGCTCGGGCATCGAGCCGGCGCGCGAGCCGGCCTGCGGCGCGCCGGGCATGGTGCCGCTCTTCGATCCCACGCGCGGTCAGACCGCGGCGGACGCCCCCGCGTGCATCGATCAGCTCGAGTTCCCGAACGTGCCCTGCGAGTACCCCGTGGTGCACGTCCGGGCCCGCGAGGCGGCGCTCCTGTGCAGGGCGGTCGGGAAACGGATCTGCGACGCGCACGAGTGGGAGGGGGCGTGCGCCGGCGCCCTCCGCGATCCGGACGTCGAGTACGAGTGGGCGCGCCCCCGGAACGAGGCGAGCTGGCACCACAACCTCCTGCGCGAGAAGGTGTGGAGCTACGGCCCCGCGAAGAACCACGCGCTCTGCGGGACGGGGAGCTCCCGCACGCCGGGCTGTCCAGGCGGCGGGTGGGACCGCTGCGGCTCCAACACGTATCCGGCCGGCGCGTTCCCCGCGTGCCGGAGCAGCCTCGGCGTCTTCGATCTGCACGGCAACGTGGCCGAGCACATGAGCCTGCCCATCCTGCCCGAGGAGCTCGCGCGGCACGGCGATCGGGGCTTCACCGAGATGAAGGGCAGCTGGTTCGCGTTCTCGTCGATGGAGGTCCACGCCGACGACTGCCGCTTTCGCGCCCCCGACTGGCACGCGACGCGCCTCATGAGCAGGGCCAGCCACGCGAACTACCACCTTGGATTCCGCTGCTGCAAGGACATCACGCCGCCGGACGGCGCCGAGCGAGACGACGGCGTCGACCACCAGGGCGCCAGGTGAATCCATCCACACAGATTTGACCACATGAGCCCACGTGCGCGCATTGGGTGGTCCATGGGCGCAGGATCTCGCTGACGCGGCTCGTTTCGAGCGCCCGCCGCGAAGTTGCGGTGGCGGAGGCAGACGATTACGGCCCGAGGCGATCGATTCGTGTCGTGCCTCCGTTGGGGCACAAACGGCGCAGCCTGAGCACGTCAGGCGCAGAGGGTCCGACGTCGTGCGCGGGTTGCGGCCCGGTCAGACGAGCGGCGGGCAGGCGCCGCGCGCCGTCGCGAGCGGGCCTCGATCGGGGCTCGACGGCTCTCGTTCACGACGGCCGCGGTGCGGGCGGGAGCCCAGGTGCTCTGCTCGAAAGCCCGCGAGAGAGCCGCTCGCGACGGCGCGCGGCGCCTGCCCGCGAGGCGTTGAGTTCGCCATCTCCAGCATGGGGCGCGCGGCCATCGCGAGAAACGCGCTCTGATCGGGGGCCGTCCCGCCGGTCTCCGCGTTGAGAACCCGGAAAACCAAGGCCGGCGTCGATCCAGAGAATGCCTTTTTGCGGACGCGTCAAGGCTGGTGACACGAGCTCGCAGCGGCAGTGTCTGCACACGAGGGCTGAGGCACACAGCCTGCTCTTCGATGAGCCCAGGGTGGCTCGGACCTTCCGGCCATCACGGGATATTGAGGAGGACAACACATGCTCTCGATTCATGGCAAGGTGCTGGGGCTCGCGGTGGTGATGGCGGCGCTGGGCGCGGGGTGCGCCGTTGACGCGGTGAACGATCCGGATCTCGACGAGGCCAGCATCGACGAGGTCGAGCAGGTCGATTCGACCACCGAGGCGCTCGAGGCCGGCGCGTCGGCGAGGGGTGGGTATCAGGGGCCGTACGGTGGCAAGGGCGGGCCGATCGGCGCGCAGGGCCCCATGGACCTCGGCCAGGGGCCGGTCGGCGTGCAGGGACCGGAGAGCCCCGGCCTGCAGGCGCCCATCGGCCAGATGGGGCAGGGGCCTGTCGGCCAGGGGCCTGTTGGCCAGGGACCGGTCGGGCAGGGGCCGGTCGGGCAGGGGCCGGTGGGCGTGCCGGGTGGCGTGCCGGGCGTGGGCGGCGTGCCGTTCGGCGGGATGCCGTTCGGTGGCTTCGGTGGATTCGGCGGATTCGGCGTGCCTGCCGCGCTCATCTCGACTTGCACCACCTTCAACACCGTCTTCGCGCCCGACTGCTTCCCGTGCAGCCCGTGCAACAACTTCGGCCCCCCCTGCTGCAACCGGCCCCACAACCCCTGCAATCCGGCGGGCATCGGCGGCCCGCTCAACGGCGGGTTCTCGGCTGGCCCCTGCGGTGGCGGGTTCCAGGGCCCCTGCAATGGCGGTTTCACAGGGGGCTCCTGCGGTGCCGGGTTCGGCGGGGGCTGCGGCGGCAACGCCGGGTTCGTGGGCCCCTGCGGCGGCAACGCCGGGTTTGCGGGCAGCCCCTGCGGCGGCAACGCCGGGTTTGCGGGCAGCCCCTGCGGCGGCAACGGCAACGGGTTCGGCTGGTAACTGCGGGGCCTCGGGCCTCGGCTGCTAGCGCCGGCCGCGGAGACGGCGCGGGGCTCGTAGGAAACAAGCCCGGCGCCGCGCGCAGCCCGCCACGGGAGGGCGTGAGTCCCTGGCGCTCGATGGCCGATCTCGGGTCGGCCCCTCGTCGGCGCTCTCCCCCGCGAGCTCCGCCAGCGCCGCCTCGGGCTCACCACCTCGGCGGCAAGCGGACGGCGGGGACGTGACGGCAGCGCTCGAGCGGCTGCAACGGCAGAGGCAAGGGCCCGCGCCGGCGGGGGCGACCCATGTGAGGTGAGGTCGTCGCCGCCAGCGCGGGTCGCGGACGCAGGGGGGGACCGCGCCACGCGGCCGTGCCCCCGCGGCTCGCGCGGGATGGCGGGATGGCCGGCGACGATGGTGATGGGAGACGCGCGGCGCCGCCGGAGCGCGGCGCGGCCCGCCCAATTGCGTGAAATTGCGGCTGAGTCCAGCGAGTCCGCGCCGGCGGCATGTGCCGCCTTCACGGGCGTTGCTACGCCGCGAGCGATCCCTTAGAGTGGCTCTAACGCTGTGATCGGCACGATCATCGACGGCAAATATCAGATTCGCAAGCTCCTCGGCGAGGGCGCCATGGGCTCGGTCTACGAGGCCGAGCACACCGGGACCGGCCGGCGCTGCGCCGTGAAGGTGATCAGCTCGGCGGATCTCACCCGCGACCCGAAGGTCGTGAGCCGCTTCCAGCGCGAGGCGCGCGCGGCGGGCGCGATCGACACACAGCACATCACGCAGGTGCTCGACGCCGGCGTCGATCGCGGTTCGAACCTGCCGTTCCTCGCGATGGAGTTCCTCGCGGGCGAGGACGTCCACGAGCTCATCAAGCGCGTCGGCCCGCTCGCGCCCGACCTCGCGCTGCGCATCGTCGCGCAGTCGTGCATCGGGCTCCAGAAGGCGCACGAGGCGAGCGTCGTCCACCGCGACATCAAGCCGCACAACCTGTTCCTCGCGCGCCGCGACGCCGGCGAGATCCTCGTCAAGCTGCTCGATTTCGGGATCGCCAAGGTGAAGATGGACCGGGCGAACGAGACCGAGAGCGCCGATCTGACGCGCACCGGGAACCTGATCGGCTCGCCGCTCTACATGTCGCCCGAGCAGGCGCGCGGCCAGAAGGAGATCGACCACCGCACCGACATCTGGTCGCTCGGCGCCGTGCTCTACCAGCTGCTGACCGGGCGGACGCCGTACCATCACATCACCGCGCTCGGTGAGCTGATCATCGCGATCTGCTCGGATCCTCCGCCGCAGGTGCAGGATTTCGCCCCGTGGGTGGCGCCCGAGATCGCGGCGATCGTGCACCGATGCCTCCTGCAGGCCCCCGGGCAGCGCTACCAGAGCGCGCAGGAGATGTTCGGCGCCATCCGGCCGCTCCTTCCGTACGGCTGGGGCATCCACGAGAGCATGCTCGTGCCGCTGCCGGAGGCCGTGCACCGGCAGTCCGCGCCGCGGCTCGCGATGAACGCGCCGCCCGCGAACCAGGGCAGCGCGTACGCAGCGGCCTCGCCGGCGAACCAGAGCGGCGGCTACCCCGCGATCTCGCCGGCGAACCAGGGCGGCGTGTACGCCGCGACCGCGCCGGCGAACCAGAGCGGTGGGTATCCCGCGGTCCCGCAGGAGCACCGCGGAGGCTACTCGTCGTTCGCGCCTCCCCCGCTCCAGAGCGGGCCGCCGGCGGCGATCCTTCCGGCCGCCAACCACGCTGGCGCTGCGACGACGGGGGCGCTCACCCAGTCGCACCGCGGCACGCAGCCCGGCGTGCCGCGGGTGCCGGTGGTGGCCGGCGCCGCGCTCGCCGCCGCGGTCATCTCGGCCGGCGTGTACTTCATCAGCCGGCCGTCGCCGGAGCCGGTCGCGCAGCCGGAGGTGAAGGCGACCGTCGAGACGCTCCCTCCTGCGGCGGCCACGCCGCCGCCGACCGCGCCGACGCCGCCGCCGGCCGCGACGCCGACGACGCCGGAGGTGGTCGCGGCGGTCGAGCCGCAGCCGAAGCGCGTTCAGGTCGTCATCCTGCCCGCCGACGCCTCGGTCGAGGTCGAGGGCAAGCGCGTGACGACGCGCAACGGGATCCTCGATATCACCGGGCCGCCCGGGAGCGTGCACAGGGTGCGCGTCTTCAAGAAGGGGGGCGGCGAGGCGATGGCCGACGTCGTGGTGACCGATACCGGCGCGTTGCCGCCGAAGGTCGAGCTCACGCCGACGTCGGGGAAGGGCGCGACGTCGGCGAAGAGCGCGTCGGCCGCGCCGCCGGCGCCTCCGGCCGCGCCCACGACCCCGAAGGGGATCATCGACAACACCGACGAGTTCGGAAAGTAGCAGCGGAACGACAGGCTGAGTACGGTGCTCGATCGAATGGATCTGCGTACGCGGCGCGGTCCCCGATCCACGACAGAACGGCTGCCCCAGGTTCGTTCGCGTCAACGCCGACGAGATCAAGACGTCCAGGCCGGTGCAGTTCGTCATCTACGGCAAGTCGCGCGCCGAGACGGTCGATCCCATCTCCGACGAGATCCCGTACGAGGTGCGCGACGCCATCCAGCAGAACCCGGACATCGAGCTCGTCGAGGTGCAAGGCCACACCGACGACAACGGGAGCGAGGAGTACAACCTCCGCCTGTCGCAGCAGCGCGCGGACGCGGTCCTCTCGTGGCTCGTGGCCGCCGGGGTTCCGAGGGAGAAGCTCGTCGCCAAGGGCTACGGCTTCGAGCAGCCGGTCGGGGACAACCGCGTCAAGACAGGGCGCCAGAAGAACCGCCGCGTGCAGTTCGTGATCGTCAAGCGCAAGGGAAAGCCCTAGCGAGCAAGCGCCGGCGTCGCGGCGCAACACGCTCGACCACGAGCGACACAACGCCCAAGACACCACAAATCCCGACAGACGCGCAGACGCGCAGACGCTGACACCTCGCAGTCCAGGGCGATCGCAGCGCCGCGGCACGTCATGCTGCGCCGCGCCCGCATGCGCCTCCGCCGCCGCCCGACCCCTGGCCGTGACCGTTCCCTGACGGCCGTGGACAGGCGAGTGTGTCACCTTATCGAATGCTCCATACGGTGGCGATCTCAGATATCCATCTTTGCGAGCTCGAGCCGGGTGACGGCCTGTGGATGCGCTACCGTCAGGCTCCTTACTCCCCCGACAGCGAGGTCGCGGCGATGCTGGACGCGCTCCGGGACGAGATGAGGCAGGGCACGGCGCGCGGCGCGCGGCGCGATGAGCTCACGCTCGTGCTCAACGGCGATGTGTTCGACTTCGATGCCCCGCGCGTCATCGACCAGCAGAGCGTCTTTCACGATCTCCCCCGCAGCGCCGAGCACGCGGTCCCGGCGATGGCGGCGATCCTCGCGGACCACCCGGTGTTCATCGAGGCGCTCGGTCGCGTCGTCGCGGACGGGCACACCGTCGTGTTCATCTCCGGCAACCACGACGTCCAGCTCACGTTGCCCGAGGTGCGCGACCTGGTCCGGGCCCGCGTCGTCGATGCGGCGCTCGCCGCGCTGGGCGACGCGCCGCTCTCCGGCGCCCCGCACGCGCGCGCGGCGCTCGGCGCGCGCGTCGTGTTTCGCGCGTGGTTCCACAAGACGCCCGACGGCATCATCGTGGAGCACGGCAACCAGTACGATGCGTATTGCAGCTACCGCTACCCGATGGTCCCGTTCGGGCGTAAACCGGGCGAGATCCAGCCCACCATGGGCTCGCTCGTGTGCCGGCTCCTCGTGTCGCGGATGGGCTACTTCAACCCGCACGTGGACGCCTCGTTCATGCTGTCCGCGTTCGGGTACCTCGCGCACTGGGCGCGTTACTACATGTTCTCGAGCCGCTCGCTCGCGGGGGCGTGGGCGCTCGGCGCGCTCCGCACGCTCGTCGAGCTCGTGCGTCGGCGCGAGCCGGAGCGGCGCGCTCGCCTGCGCGAGTGCCTCGGCGCCGCGGCGCAGGAGACGGGCGCCCCGCTCCGCGCCGTGGCCCGTCATGCCCGCCTGTTCGCTCCTCCGGCCGAGGATCGGCTGGGGCTCGTCGCGCGCGAGCTGTGGCTCGACCGGGCCGCGCTGGCGCTGCTCGCGGTCGCGGTGGCGCTCGTGTGGCTGCTGCTCGCTCCGCTCTGGCTCGCGCCGGGGGCGCTCGTCGCGCCGGCGGCGCTCATCGTCTACGAGCGCCTGGTGCCGAAGCTCCCGCTCGACGCGACGTGGCAGCGCGTCAGTCGCGCCGCGCGCCACGTCGCCCGCGCCCATCGCGCCAGAGCGGTCGTCTTCGGCCACACGCACACGCCCGAGGGCACCTGGGAGGGCGGGCTGTTCTTCGGCAACACCGGCTCGTGGTCCGCGGCCTTCGAGGACGTGGCCTGCACCAAGCCGGTCTTCGCCGCGCGCCCCCTGGTGTGGCTGAGGTCCGAGCCGGGGGCGGGGAGCGCGCGCCTCTCGGGAGGCCTCGTGACCTGGAAGAACGGCCGCTTCGAGGCCCTCACGGCCAGCGTCCCGCCCCCTGCCGGGCAGCGCAGCGAGCTGCACGGCGCCCATCCGTCTCTCCAGTCGCCGGCGACCGCCGCGCTGCGCACGTGACGCGCGTCACGCGCGTCACGTCCGTGCCCGAGCAGGCCGGCGCTCTTCACTCGAATTGAGCTCCTTCCTGACTTGCGCGAGGCGTCCCGCCGCTGGATGCTCCCGGCACGACACGCGTCCCGCTGACGAGGAAGCTCTGTGAACCCCCCGCTCCACATCGAAGCCGCCGGTGAAAGCCACGTCGGCCACCAGCGCGAGCACAACGAGGACAGCTTCGCGGTCGATCTGGATCTCGGCCTCTTCGTCGTCGCGGACGGCATCGGCGGCGCCGCCGGCGGGGAGGTCGCGTCACGGATGGCGGTCGACATCGTGCGCTCGTTCTGCAAGGACGGCGAGGGCGAGATCACCCAGCCGACGGGGTACGACGAGGAGGTGACGCCCCTCGAGCTGCGCCTTGTCTCGTCCATCTGGCGCGCCAACGAGCGCATCTTCGAGGTCGGGCAGCGCGACCCGCTCTGCTACGGCATGGGGACGACGTTCGCGGGCGTCTACGTCGACGGGAGCTCGGCGTGCATCGCGCACGTCGGCGACAGCCGGGTCTACCGCTACCGAAAGCGCCGGCTCGAGCGGCTCACCGAGGATCACTCGCTCTGGAACGAGCACCTGAACACCGGCGAGCAGCTGCCTGACGATGTGGATCCGCTGCTCGCCCGCAACGTCGTGACGCGCGCGCTCGGGATGGGGAAGACGGTCGACGTGGCCACGCGGGTCGAGCGGCCCGAGGCCGGAGATCTGCTGCTGATCTGCTCGGACGGGCTCTCGGGCCCGGTCCCCGAGCTGGAGATCGCCGAGCTGCTCGCGCAGGAGAGCGACCTCGCCGCGACGGCGCGGTCCCTCATCGACCGCGCCAACCAGCATGGCGGCCCCGACAACGTCACGTGCGTGCTCGTGCGGTGGAACGCCGGCGACTGACGCGGCCGAGCGCGCCGCGCCTTGGCGCACGAAGACCCGCCCCGCTCTACGGGAGCGTCTTGATCCGGAGCAGATCGGCGGACCTCGTCATGTCGCTGGCGAGCGTGCCCGGGGTCGCGTCGTCGCTCTCGTGCTCCACGAGCGAGAACAGCTTCCCGAACGGCGTCGCGAGCTGCTCGTCGGTCGGCTCCGCCTCGCTCCACCCCTCCGGAAGCGGCGGCAGCGCGTCGCCTTCGATCGCGTCGTACGCGCTCGACAGCCGCTCGAAGCCCTCGAGCACCGCCTCGTCGACCTCCGCGCCTTCGGCGCCCTTGGTCAGGATCCACGGCTGGAAGGCCTCGTAGGTCGCCACGCCGGCCGCGACGTTCGCGCGCATGTCGGCGAGCGTGTACTGGGCGTAGCGCGACTCCTCCTCTCCGGTCGCCGCCTTGCCGGTCTTCTCCACCTGCTCGGCGATGGAGGCGATGACCCCGCGGTAGGCAGACGGCGCGTCGAGCGCGAGCGAGCCGAAATCCGATTGCATCTTCGCCGCGTCGGCCGCGAGGCGCGCGCAGAGCTCGTCCTTGAACGACGCGGCCTCGGCCTCGGTCGCAGGGAAGGCCGCCTCGCTGTAGTTATCGAGCTCGGACTCGAAGGCGAGGACGGGCTCCGGGATCGCGTCGGCCCAGAGGATGCGCTCGATGGCGTGCACGCCGGTCACGCCCTCTCCATCAAAGAGGTTGTCGTCGGCCTGCTCCTCGATGAACGCGTCGTAGCGGGCGTCCGTCGAGTAGTCGAGATCCGGAAAGACGACCGCGATGGCTCCTTCGACGCTCTCGTAGGCTTGGCGTGCCTTCTTCCACTCGGCCTTCATGGCATCGACGGCCTCCTTGTCGCTCGTCGCGCTCCACCCGTCGGCGTCCGGCGCGGGCGCAGCCGCCTGGAGCGCGGCCGTGGCGGCGGCGAACTTGTCGATGTTGTCCTGGATGAAGGCCTTCACGTCGAGCACTGCCTGCTGCTCGTACTCCGCGTCGGTGAGCAGCGTCTCGTTGTCGCTTCCGCACGCAGGAAGCGAGAGGGCGGCGGCGGCGATGGCCAGACCGGACCGCAGGCGGGCGGGGATGTGCATGATGTTCGAGCTCCTTGTCACCGCTCGCGTGGGGCGAGCGCGCGATGTGGACTGGTGCGTGTGCGCCTCGGCGGACGTCGATCAGAGCGAGCGCACGAAGTCGATGAGCGCCCCGCGATCCTCGTACGAGAGCGCGCGGAACGCGGCGACCGAAGCGGCGGCCTCCGAGCCGGGGCCGTCGTGAAGCAAGATGGCCTGCTCGACCGTCCTGGCGCGGCCGTCGTGGAGGTACGAGGTGCTGTGGCGCACGCCGATGAGCGGCGCCGTCCGCCAGGCGACGGAGCTGGCCGACTCGTCGGCCAGCCCGTCGGCGAGATCAGGGCCGAGGTCGTGCAGGAGGAAATCCGTGTAGACGGGAGCGTCGATGTCCGCGAGCTGCGCGATCGGGTAGTCGGCGCGCGTCCTCAGCGAGGGGACATGGCAGGCGGCGCAGTCGGCCTCGGCGAAGAGCTCCTGGCCGCGCGCGTCGGCGGGCGCGCGCCTCGGGATCTCGAGCAAGCGCATGTAGTCGGCGACGGCGTTCACCGTGTCGAGGACCACGTCCTCGCCCGGCTTGGCGTCGTCCGTGAGCCCGTCGGGGTTCGGCAGCTCGTCCGGCCGGAGCGGCGAGGTGATGCCCATGTCGCCCTGGTAGGCGTCGGCCGTGAAGTCGTCGAGCGTGGCGACCCGCGCCTTGAACCCGAAGCGGCCGATGAGGTTCTCGTCGCCCTCGACGAAGGCGCTGAACGACTCGTCCCCGCTCTTCTTCGAGTGGAACACCACGCGGTTGATGCGCCCGCGGATGGCGTCGCCGCGCGCGGCCTGCTCGGCCGCGACCCGCTCGATCTCGGCGCCGTCGACCGCCTCCATGTAGCCGCGCCCGAATACCGGCGGGCCGAGGCGCTTCGAGACCTTGATCGTCGCCTCGGTCTCGGGCTGCGAGAGCGTCGTCGCCCCCGCGACGGCGTAGGGCCGCAACGTGTGTCCGTAGGGGAGGCCCCCCTGATCCGCCGCCGGCGTCACGCCGTCGTCCTCGACGAGCGCCATCTTCTGGACCGCGCCCGGGCCGCGCGCGGCGCCGTCGTGACAGCCGGCGCACGCCGCGCGAATGTAGAGCGGCCCGAGGCCGTCGCGCTCGCGAAAGACGAAATCGAAGAGCGCGTCGCCGTCCTTGAACCGAGCTACCTGCTCCGCAGAAGCGCCGTGCAGCGGGATGTCGGTGAGGTCATCGCCGATCAGCGTGATGCCAGCCAGAGGATCGTCGGGAGCGGACTCCGAGCCGCACCCCACATTGAAGACCAGCGGGAGCGCAAGAAACAGGACAAATCGTGACATGTCGTCGACCGGGATCGTAGCCGTAAATGAAAGTCAGTGTCAATAACCCACGGCGGCGCGCTCGCCGGGCTGGTGTGCGGGATCGCGCACGGGCGGATCCTACCTCCTGCGAAGCGTGGCGGAGGCTCGGGCGTTACACTGCCCGAGCCGGCGCGGACGGGCTCACGCTGGAGGACAGCGGATGAAGCAGCGAGATGACGAGCGGCGCGCGGCCTCGAAGGCCCTCCGGGACGGACTGCGGGAGATCGAGCGGAACGAGGAGCGCCGCGCGGCTCACGAGGAGCTCAGCGCCGGCTGGCTCCGGTACATGGGCCCCGGCTACGGCAACGACATCTGCTCGATGTGCGGCGTGCTCCTCGACAGGGGAACGGCCTACATGCACTGCGCGCCCTGCCTGGCGACCCGCGGGATCGACGAGCAGGCGCTGCGCGGCGTGTGCGCGCAGGCGATGGCGGAGGACTGGCCGTTCCAGGATCGCCGGCTCGACGGCGGGCGCTGGGCGCGCGCGCTGATCGCGTTCTGGCGGAATCACGTCGATCCGATCGAGTCGAAGGCGATCCCGTACCGGAACAACACGCTCGAGTCTTCCTTCTACTACATGAAGCGACACCTCACCGAGGCGGGGGTCGCGGACATCTGGACGGTGCCTGACGAGAGCCAGCGTGGGCTCGATCCTGCGATGGTCGTGCGGGCCCGGGGCGGCGCGCTGGCGATCGGCGTCACCACCCAGCGGCGCATCGCGACGGCGGACGAGGGCGCGCGCGGCGCGCACATCGCGCTGTTCGACGAGTTCCTCCACCTCGCGGGCGCGCGGGAGGGCTTCCTGGTGGTCGAGAAGCTGAGTCGACGCGCGCGGCGCGACACGCCCGTTCGGGAGATCGTGGTGACCACCGCCGAGGGACGGCGCGTGACGCAGCTCCGCTGCATGCAGGAGGATCGGAGTTGGCCCGCGCCCGCGGCGCCGGCGTAGAGCCCGGCGCTGTCGCGGCGCGGACCTCACGCCGCGCTACTGCCGGAACCGCTGCTCGATATCGTAGATCTCTGCTGCCACGCCGTCGGCTCCGTCATGGGTCCGGCTGGCCCCGCGCCCTCCGATCCCGGCCTCACCCAGCTCGATGGTCGTGTTCGTGAGCGAAGGCTTGATGCCCGCGTAGGCGATGGCGATCGCGTGGCCGCCGAGCCCGCCGCCGCCCGGGCCGCCCTGACCGCCCCGGCCACCGCGACCGCCAGGGCAGGCGGCGTTCAGCCCCGTGGCCTCGCCTCGGGTCCCGGCTGCCCCGTGGTCGCCGCCCTCGCCGCCCGGCTGGCCCTCGCCCCCAGCGCCGCCATTGCCGCCGCGGCCGGTCTTCAGGACCACGTCGTTCAAGTCGATGGACGCGCTCCCCACGAAGAGGGCGATGCTCACCCCGCCGGCGCCTCCGCCGCGGCCGCCGAGCCCCCCGCACCCGCCCGCGCCCCCGGCGCCTCCGCCGGCGCCGGCCGCAGAGGCCTCGAAAGGACACATCTGCGCGCCGGCGCCGCCCTTCGCGCCGCCGCCTCCTCCGCCGCCCTGGCCCCGCGTGCCCGGCGTCCCGTCGCCAGCGAGCGGGCCGGTATACCCATTCAGGAACAGATCGCCGAAGCCCGTCGCACCGGCGCCCGGACTCCCGTCCACCCCGTCCGCGCCCTCCCGTCCCGCGGTGCAGCGCTGGGTGCTTGTCTCGCCCTTGCCACCGTTCGTCACATCGCCCGGAACCCCGCTGCTTCCATCCCCCCCGGACTCCAGGCCACCCGTCCCTCCCGTGCCGCCGCGCGAGTCGTCCGACCGATCGTCGGGCGTACCGCAGGTGTTGTTCACGGGGAGCCCGCCGGTGACCGTCGTGGCCGAGCACGCGGCGTTGCCGAAGTTGCCAATCATCCCTTTCTCGGCAGCGCCGTCCACGAACGCCCCGCCGCTCGCCCCCGGCGCCCCGTCGCCCGCCTCGAGGATGCACCGCGTGAAATGGACAGGGACCCCGGAGCTGTTCGCGGCGATCGCCGATCGGCCTGCCAGCTCGGTGTGGGTCACCGGGATCGAGCGCGCGATCACGTGGAGATCCTCGATCACCGCCGCGCCTTCACCGTTGTCGAACGAGAGCGGCGTCTCGCCTTCGGGAGCGGTGAGCGTCGTCTTCTTCTTGTCGCCTATCCAGCGCCAGCGGTCGTCGCAGTCGAGCCCGCCGAAGAGCTTGTGTCCCCCGGGCACGATCACCGCTTCATCGAACGTCTGGGCGCAGAGATAGATGCGCCTTCCCTTCTCCGGGGAGAGCTCGAGCGCCTCCGAGATCGTCCTCACGGGCGCCCTCTGGATCCCCGCGTTGCTGTCGTTCCCAAGGGTGCTCGAGACCCACACCCCGCACGTCGGGGGGATCGGATCGTGCTTGCTCGGAGTGCAGTCCTCGTCGGACAGCTCGTCTCCGATGATCCCGACGACGTTTGACTCGTGAAAGCAGCCGCTCAACGCCATCGCGACCGGAATGAACCCCAGTACCCGTGCATCAACCTTGAATCGAATCCTCATACTATTCCTATTCCGGTCAGCCCTGCGCGTTTTCCAAGCAAACCGACCTGCGCATGCCGCCCGGCGCGATCGCCACGCCTGCCCCGTCACGCGCGCGCTCGTTGGCGAGCGCGGGCGCGGGCGTCGCCCGGGTGGGGGAGGGGTCATCCGGGTGAGGAGGAGACGAGGGCCACGGCGCGCGCGAGCGCGCGGCCGCCCCGCGGCTGCGCGGGCGTGCCGGCCCAGTTGCCCATCGCCCGGTATTCCGTGCGAACATCGGCGCATGAGCGCGAACCTGAGCGACGTCGTGCGCGAGCTGATCGAGGCCGGCGGCGGCGAGCCGATCGAAGGCGGTCGCTTCCTGCCGCTCGTCACGCTGGAGTCCGGCGCCCGGGTGGGGCTGGACGGCTCGGGCGCCTGGGTCTTCGCGCCCGAAGGCGGCGGGGCGCCTCAGGCCATCGCGTCGGAGCGCGGGCGGGCCTTCTTCGAGGTGCTGGAAACGAAGCGGGACGACTTCGACGCGGGCATCGAGGCGGCGGCGAAGGCCGCGGGCCTGCCCCCCGAGGAGGTGGCCTTCTCGTTCCCCGCGGCCGACGTCGTCCGGGCGGTGCTCGCGAGAGGCCTGCCGAGCATGACGAGGCTCGCGCTCTCGTGGCTCCGGTTGACGGAGGTCCGCGCGCTCCGCGCCGAGATCATGGCCGTCTCGCGCGACCCGACGATGCCCGTGCCCGTCCGGGACCTGGCGGAGCGGCTCACGGTCCCCGCGTGAGCCCGCGCCGCGCCCCCGCCCGGAGGCGGGGGGCCGGCGCGAGGGGGTAGCTCAGACGGTCGCGAACGCGTCGGCCGGGATGTCGAGCGCGGACGAGTCCTCGCGCCCGAGGATCTCGGCGGAGAACTTCGCGTGCGGCAGCACGTTGGCCGCGAAGTAGAGGGCAGCGTGCTTCTTGCCCTCGTAGAAGGCGCGGTCCTTCGCGCCGGCGTCGCCGGCCGGGAGGCCCTCCATCGCCTTGAGCGCGATGACCGCGCCGTCGAGCAGGAGCCAGCCGATCGCGAGCTCGCTCATCATCTCGAGGAAGCGGTTCGCCGCGAGCGGCACCATCGGCATCTTGCCCAGCTGGAACCACGAGAGCAGCCGCATCGCGGTGCCGGCGACGGCCTCGTGCGCCTCGCGGAGCTCCTTGATGCTCGCGGCGAGGACGGGGTGCTTCTCGTTGGCCTTCACGAACTCGGCCACGTCGTTCAGGAAGGCCTGCAGGTTGACCCCGCCGCCCTGGCCGAGCTTGCGCCCGACGAGGTCCATCGCCTGGATGTGGTTCGTGCCCTCGTAGATCGAGAAGACCTTCGCGTCGCGGCAGTACTGCTCGACCGGGTAATCCTTCGTGTACCCGGCGCCGCCGAAGGTCTGGATCGCCGTCTCGCAGACGCGGAACGCCTGGTCGGACGAGTAGGCCTTCACGAGCGGCACGAGCAGGTCGACCTGGCCCTGGTTGTAGGCGGCCGCGCGGTCGTCCTTGCCCTGGTAGACGGCGACCGCGTCCTGGTGGCGCGCGAGCTTGATGATGAGCGCGCGGATGCCCTCCACGCGGCTCTTCATGTCGAGCAGCATCCGCCGCACGTCCGGGTGATCGATGACCGGCACGCGCGGCGCGGTCGCGTCCTTCCACTGGAGGATCGACGAGCCCTGCTTGCGATCCTTCGCGTACTCGAGCGCGTTCAGGTACGCCGAGGACGCGACCGACACGCCCTGCAGGCCGACGGAGATGCGCGCGCCGTTCATCATCCGGAACATCTGCGGCATGCCCTGGTGCTCGACGGTGCCGACGAGCTCCCCGAGGCAGGCGTCGCTCTCGCCGAAGTTGAGCACGCACGTCGACGACCCGTTGATGCCCATCTTGTGCTCGATGTTGCCGACGACGACGTCGTTCGGCCCGCCGAGCGAGCCGTCGTCGTTCACCCGGAACTTGGGCACGACGAAGAGGCTGAGCCCCTTCGTGCCGGGGGGCGCGCCCTCGACGCGGGCGAGCACGAGGTGCACCACGTTCTCGGTGAGGTCCTGATCGCCGCCGGAGATGAAGATCTTCGTGCCGCGGATGAGGTACTTGCCGTCCTTCTGCTTCACCGCGCTCGTCCGCGACGAGCCGACGTCCGACCCGGCCTGGGGCTCGGTCAGGCACATCGTCCCGCTCCACTGCCCGCCGTACATCCGCTTCAAGAAGAGGTCGCGCTGCCTCGGCGTCCCGAAGTGCTCGATCACCTCGGCCGCGCCGTACGTCAGCCCGGGGTACATGTTGAGCGCCGCGTTCGAGCCGCAGAGGAACTCCTCCACCACCGTGTAGAGCGTGAAGGGACCGCCCTGGCCGTCGTAGGTGGGCGAGACCGAGACCGACTTCCACCCGGCCTCATACAGCTTGTCCCACGCGTCCTTGAACCCCGGCGGGGTCTTGACCTGCCCCCCCTCGATGCGACAGCCGACCCGATCGCCGACCGCGTTGAGCGGGCCGAAGACATCGCACGCGAACTTGTACGCCTCGTCGACGACCATCCCGACCTCGTCGCGCCCCCACGCGTCGTAGGGCGCGCTGCCGAGCAGCTCGTCCAGTCGGAATTGCTCGAAGAGGAGGAAGCGGATCTCGCGGAGGTCGGCCTTGTAACGGTTCTGGTGGGTTTGAGCGTTCGACATGGGAGACCTCCTCGTTGCCGCGGCGGGGAGGCGCTGGCAGCCGGTTCCCTTCCCGGTCTTCCGCGCAGCTGCGGCACAGTTCTGCATTCGCCTAGCATGTCGCCGCGGCGCGTCAACAACCGTCCGCAACATGCGAAGAATCTCGTGGAGATCCGTGAAGATCGGAGCATCCGAGGCGGGTCCTCGGCGGGGCTCCCGCGCAGGGATCCACGGCGTTGAACTGGCGAGCGGCGCGGCGTAGGCTCGCTCGCGATCGACCATGTCCGACCCGGCTTACATCACGCCCAGCGGCGCCAGGCGGCTGTCCGAAGAGCTCGGGCGGCTCCGCTCCGTGGAGCGGCCCCGCATCGTCCAGGAGGTCGCCGACGCGGCGGCGCAGGGCGACCGCTCCGAGAACGCCGAGTACATCTACGGCAAGAAGAAGCTGCGCGAGATCGACCGGCGGATGCACTACCTGACGAAGCGGCTGGAGAAGGCCGTCGTGGTCGATCCGGCCGAGCAGCGCGGCGACAAGGTCTTCTTCGGCGCGACGGTCGAGATCGAGGACGAGGACGGCGCGCGCCGCACGTACCAGATCGTGGGCGAGGACGAGATCGACAGCGCCGCAGGGCGCATCAGCTGGCGCTCGCCGGTCGGCCGGTCGCTCCTCGGCAAGCGGGCGGGGGACGTGATCACGGTCCGCCGCCCGGCGGGCGAGGCGGAGATGGAGCTCATCTCGGTGCGTTACGGCTGAGCGCCGCGCGGGCGCCAGGGCCGGAGAAGGAGACGGGAATCAGCATGAGGATCTTGCACACGATGCTTCGGGTCGGCGATCTCGAGCGCTCGATCGGCTTCTACAGGGACGTGCTCGGGATGCAGCTCCTGTCGCGGCAGGACTACCCCGAGGGCAAGTTCACGCTCTGCTTCCTCGGCTACGGGAAGAACCCCGAGCACGCCGAGCTCGAGCTCACGCACAACTGGGGCGTGGACAAATACGAGCTCGGCACGGCGTACGGGCACATCGCGCTCGGGGTCGACGACATCCGCGGGGCCTGCGACCGCATCCGGGCGGCGGGCGGGAAGATCACGCGCGAGCCGGGCCCGATGAAGCACGGCAAGACCGTGATCGCGTTCGTCGAGGATCCGGACGGCTACAAGGTCGAGCTCATCGAGGAGTCGAGCCGGAGCCGGTAGCCGGCGCCGGGACTCGAGGTCGGCGAGGCGCGTCGAGGCAGGGGAGGTCGCGGAGCAGCCGGAGGCCCAGAGGAGCCTCCGCGCTGCCCGCGCCCTGTTCTTCCTGTGCGCTTGCTTCAAGCCCGCGAGGCGCGGGTGATCAGGCGCCCGCGACCGGCGCGGCGTCGTTCGCCGGCTCGGGGGACGAGAGCTCGCCGCCTTCTGCCGCGGACGCCTCCTCGTCGGGCGCCTTGGCCGGCGCGTCGGACGAGGCGCTGCTCGCGGCCGCCGCGGCCTTCTCGGCGTTCGGGCGCCGGCCGCGCGGCTTCTGCAGAAGCGAAGGGGCGAGGTCGCCGTCGCCGCCCTCGTGCCAGCGCAGGTACGCGACGGCGCGGCGGCACTCCTCGTACGCCTTCGCGACCAGCGAGATCGCGCGGGCGCGGCGATCGGCGGCGTCGGTGATCTTCGGCGCCGCGGACGAGCCCTTGCCGGGCTTCGCGGCGAGCGCGGCGAGGAGGCGCACGCCGATATCCGCGGCGCGCTCGAGCTCCTCGTCCTCGACGGCCGTCTTGGCGCGGACCTTGTCCCAGGAGCCGCGGAAGAGCTCGGCCAGGGCGATGAGATCGCTCGCGAGATCCGCGTGCCCCTTGCCCTTGCGGATGTCGGCGACGCGCTGCTTGTCGAGCAGGTTCCTGTGACCGAGCGCCTCGGCGGCGACGAGGAGCGCCTCGCGCAGCGTGCCGGCCTCTTCGGTGAGCTTCTTCGCGTCGAGCTCGCTCGCGGGCGTGCTGTAGAGAAGATCGGCGTACCAGGCCGCGAGGGCGAAGTCCTCGAGCTCGTCCAGCATCGCGATCGGATGGTTCGGGAGATCCCGGACGATCTCGTCGCGGAGCTCCCGCAGGTGGGGCAGGGCAGAGAGCACGGAGCTCACGGCCCTGGGGACCTCGACGTAGACGGTCACGAGATCGTCGGGGCCGAGCTCGAGGAGCTTCGGCTCAACGCGGCCGTACGCAGCGAGCGCGGCGGCCGGCGAGGACGGGAGAACGGGAGCAGGTGCTGCTTTCGGGGGTCTCGCCATACAGGTGTCTCCAGCGGAGGGCGCGCACACTGCCAGACAGAAGCGCGAAGGGAAAGGGGGACCGCGCGATTGCCGCCGGTGGCTCGGCCGGAGGGCGCCCTGGCGCGAACAGACTCTCCGGCCGGGCGCGCTGTGCTCTGGTAGATTGCGGCGCGAGGACTCACGACATCATGTACGCGATTGCGATCATTCGTTACAGGCGACCGCTCGACGAGGTGCTCCCGGCCGTCGACGCCCACCGCGCCTATCTGAAGGGGCTCATCGAGCAGGGACTCGTGCTCGTGTCAGGGCCGCTCGATCCCCGCTTCGGCGGCGCGCTCCTGCTCCGGGTGCCCGACGAGGCGGCCGCGGCGACGCTGGATCGGATCCGGGACGGCGATCCCTTCACGGCGAAGGGGCTGGCGCAGTACGAGCTCCTGCCCTGGGCGCCGGTGTTCGGGAAGGAGGAGCTCGACAGGGTGTTCGCCCCGAAGCCCTGACGGGAGCGCCGCGCCGTTCATCGCACCGGCGCCAGCCGCGCTGCGCGCTACGGCGTGTCGAACGAGAGCACGCCCGAGTCGTCCGTCGTGGTGCGCCCGCCCGGCCTGATGCGCATCGCGAGCTCCGGCTCCCGGGAGACGACGGCCACGTCGTAGCCGGCCTTCGGCAGGAGACCGGTGATCACGTGCCTGCGCGTCGCGGGAGGCACCTGATAGGACAGCGGCCCCGATCTCGGTTGCGGGCCCGAGCGCAGCTCCGTGCGGAAGAGGACGACCGTGCCTGCCACGAGCGCGCCGTCGAAGCCGGAGCCCTGCGCGCTGTCGATCCGCGTCGCCGTATCCATCGCCGCGCCCGCGTCCGCGCCTTGCAGCACGTGCAGGAAGCGGACGTCCGTCGGAGCGCTCTGATCCTCCACGACGAGGCGGTGGGTCGTCGGCTCCATCGCCGCCGGCTTGTCGACGTTCTCGATCGGCACGGCCGTCATGCGGGCGCTCCGCGGCAAGAGGCTCTGGATGAACAGCGTCTGTCCCCGCGGGGTCACGGCGCTGGCCGTCCGGCCGGCGATCCGCGGCGCCGACGTGGTCATCAGGTTGAACCGCTTGAAGCGGCCAGCGGTGCGCGACGTCGCGCGGTCGTAGACGACCACGTGATCCGGCTGCAGCCAGACGACCGACCGGCTCGCGTGGACCATGTCGCGGGCGGCGTCCGTGGGCGTCCAGACGTCCTCGCGGGTGTTGTACAGATCCGTCGCTATCCCCTCGGCGAACACGTAGCCGGCGCCCCGGCTCATGCGCGTCTTCGGATCGCCGGCGGCGCGCCCCTCGCGCCACTGGCCGCCTCGCGCGACGATCTCCTTCTCGAACCAGCGTATATTCGACGGCTTGTCGTTCTGCAGGGAGAGGGTGTTGTGGTAGTCGGTCGTGGCCCCGATCAGGTTGCTCGAGTAACTCGTGTGCTCCTTCGTCAGCCACTCTCCCTTCCGGTAGAGCTCGATCTGATTGCAATCGCCGATCTGGTGGTTGATGGTGACCCAGCCGCACCGCCAGGTGAACCACGTCGCATCCGCCGTCCAGTCCGAGCGCGCGCGGAGCGAGCCGCGTCCCTGCGCCCGCTCGAAGAAGGCGGTGGGCATCGCCGGGCGAGGATCCGCCGGGAGCGGCGCGGCCGGGTCGAAGAGCATGAAGCTCAGGATCGCCCGGCTCGGGGCGGGTGAGCCCCAGATCTTGGACGTGCGCGCGTAGAGCTCGGGCGCGCCGCCCGCGATCGTGTTGGCCACGATCCAGCGCGACCTCTGCAAGCGCGCGGTGTTGCCCGTGAGCTGGTCGTAGACGCCCAGCGATCCGAACAGCTCCGCGAAGCGCGGCTCGACCCAGATCTGCAGCGTGTCGCCGTAGTTCGCCATCTCGTAGACCGGCCCGAGGTCGCGCCTCGACGGGTACGTGACCGGGCCCGGCGCGATCGAGTGCAGGAACCCGTCGGTGAAGCGGTCCCAGTACCCGCTGCGCAGCAGCCCGATCTGAGGCCCTGACTGGGCCTGGGTGCCGTAGCCGGCCGTATAGAGCCCGAGCAGCGCGTGGTGGAGGGTCGCGACGCCGCCGCCGTAGAGAAAGCCCTCCACGGGCAGGCCGCCGCTGGCCACGCCGAGCCCGTCGGACGGGACCCCGAGCTGCTTGGCCGCGGTCTCGGAGGCCTCGAAGACGGCAAAGGCCTGGTAGAGCCACGCGCCCGTCGCGTCCGCGCGATAGCTGCGCAGCGTGTTGCCGAGCGTCTCCGCCGGCGCGCTCGGATCGAGCGGAGGGTCATCCGCGTCGTCCATCGAGAGCGACATCAGCGTGACCTGGCGCAGATGGCCGAGATAGTAGTTGTTCGCAGCCCACCTGAGCTGGAGCGGATCGCGGAGCAGCGCCGGATCGTTCATGACGCCGACGGGGTGGGGGTGCTCGTTACCCGCCGTCGAGGCGTGGAGGTTGTCGTCAATCCACCGGAGAAAGACCTGCCGTATCTTGGCCTTGTCGCCGGCGGAGAGCACCGGACGGCCGCCGCTGTCGGTCGCGTCATAGATCCAATCGACCGTCAGCGGGAACCCTTCACCCCACCAGCGCGAGCGATCGCCGGTCGCGAACCCCGGGCGGCGGAAGGGCTGGCCGTCGGCTCTCCCCTTGCTCGCCTCCTCGATGGCATGCATCAAGAGGTTGCGCGCCCTGACGGCGTGGGTGGGGCGGGCCGCGACGTCGGCATCGATGAGCGACATGAACGCGAAGAACTCGGCATACGCCTCGGTCGGATACTGCTCGTAGGCGTTGGTGCCGCCGTCCGGCCACGTCGGGTTCGGCCAGCCATTCGGGTAGAACCGGCCTTCGTAAGCCGCGATCGCACCCTGGAGCGCGGGCAACATGGCTTCCCTGTACATGCGGTTTCGGCTGTCCGCGGCCCACCCGCGCAGCCTCGGGAGGTGTTCGTTCGTGAGCCAGAGTCGCGGGTGACCGGTGACAGGCTGCGCGGCGGCGCGCCCCGGCGCCCCGACAAGGCCCAGAGAGAGCACCGCGGCGGTGAGGATGTGGTGAATCGGTCGCATGCTGGTTCTCGGTATCGCTGGGCGCGAACAGCCGCGCCGGCCAGCGTTGACCCACGCTGAACAGCACGCCTCGTGCCGAGTATTTGCGTGCGCGCCGCGCGCCGCGCGCCGCGCGTCACGAGGAATGAGCCGTGTTCGTCCGTGCCACATGGCCAGCATCGACGGCGCCGCCGAGCGGCTCGCGCGCGGCGACCACGCATCAACCCTCGGGCCGAGACGCGCGCTTCCTCCCTGTGCTCGACCGGCCGAGGACGGCGCCATGCACGTCGCCTCGGTGGTAATGCTGCATACCATTCACCTGGTAAGGCGACGCCATCGCGGCCGCGGCCCCGGAAGACTCGGAACCTCGGCGGACACGCGCATGGCGGCATGGCGGATCGAGGCGAGGGCACATGACGCGAATCCGCCACACCTCCGCGCGGATCTGTCGCTATACTGGGCGAAGATAGGAGCGCTCTGCAGCATGCCGACGCCAGACTCCTCCCAGTTCCTTGGCGATCCTCGGGTCCTGCGCGAGGGGAATCTCGTGAAGGGCACCCTGATCGGCTCCCGCGCCGAGGCCCTGCGGCAGAGCTATGGCGAGCGGGCCGTGACGGATCTGAGCCGTCGGCTCTCGCCGCAAGCGGCCCGCTACCTCGACGATCCGCCGATGCCTCTGGCCTGGCACGACATGGCGCCGCTCCTCGAGATCGACTGCGCGCTCCTGCACGGGCTCTTCGGCGGCAGGATGGAGAAGATGCGCCTCCTCGGCGCGGAGATCGCCCGGAAGGACCTGACGACGACCTACAAGACGATGGCGGTGGTGGGCTCGCCGTCCGTGCTCTTCAAGCGCTTCGGCCTGATGTACAAGACCTACTTCAAGTACGGCGACTTCAGCGTGACGGCCACCGGCGACGCAGCGGGGAGGGCCACGCTCTCGGGCGGCGGCCTGCCGCACTACATGTGCGCCCATGGCATCTCGGGCTGGGTCGAGGCGGGACTCGCGCTCCTCGGCAGCCGGCGCAGCGCGGTCGAGCACACGGCCTGCAGGCACCGCGGGGCGCCGCGGTGCACCTGGTCGATCTCGTGGTGATCCCCCCTTAGGCGGCGGCCCGCCCGTCGTCCCCGAACGCCGCCCGCGCGAGCAGCCGCCGCAGCGCCTCGGCGCTCTCGTCCCACGACGGCGGCGCCGCCGCGACGAACGCGTCCTCGTCCCAGGTTCGCGCGAGCGCCTCGCGGAGCGCCCGGCCGAGCGCCCCGGCGTCGCGCGACGGGACGAGGAGGCCGGTGCGCCCCGGCGTCACCACATCCGGGATGCCCCCGACGCGCGTGGCCACCACAGGACGCGCAGCCGCGAGCGCCTCGAGCACCACGTTCGGCGTTCCTTCCGCCCAGCTCGGAAGCGCCAGGAGATCCGTCGCGGCGAGGTGGCGGGCGACCGCGGAGAGCGGCCTCGCCCCGACCGCGATGATCCGGCCGCGCCCCTCGCTCGGATCGGCGGGCGCGCGCTCGCGATCGCGCCGCGCGGCGGCCTGCTCGACCGCAGCCCGCTCCGGACCGTCACCGACGATCACGAGATGAACAGGCTCGCTTCCGTCGCGGCCGTCGCCTCCGAGCGCCTCGAACGCGCGCAGCAGCTCGTGGATCCCTTTCTCCCGGCTGACGTGCCCGACGAAGGTGACGATGCGCCCGCGCGCCGGGAGCCCGAGCTCGCGCCGGGCAGCGCGCCGGTCGGCAGGGCGGAAGAGCGCGCGGTCGACCCCGTTGCGGACGAGGACCGCGCGCTCCTTCGGCGCGCCGAGCGCCACGAGCGCCTCGACCATCGGCCGGCTCACGCCGATGGCGCATGCGGCGGACCGGAGCGCGCTGCCGACGAGCGGCCGCACCGAGCGCCAGCGCGCCACGACGTTCACGTCCGTGCCGTGGGCCTTCACCGCATACGGGAGGCCGAGCATCCGGGCGAGCAGCGCCGCGGCGCAGGCGTCGGGGTAGAGCCACGCCCCCAGCACGACGTCAAACCGCCCCCGCAGCCGCGGGACGTACGGCAGGAGCCCCGCCAGGTAGAGCGGCGCATTCACGGGCGCCAGCACCCGGCCCGCCCCGGGGAGGTACGGCGCGCGCGCGTGGACCACCGGAACGCCGTCGATCTCGTCGCGCGCGGGCACCGCCACCAGCCGGCCCGGGCGTGTGCGATCGCCCAGGAGCGATACGCCCGGGTGGTACGGGATCGCCGCGAGCACCTCCACGGCGCACCGGCGCGACAGCGCCGCGAGTTGCTGCCGCTGGAACGCGCACGCCAGCGGCTCAACCCGGTTCGGAAAGATGCGCGTCACCCAGAGGACGCGCAGCGGCCTCGTCCAGCCCGCCTCCTTCATGCCCACGTTCACACCAGACTTCATGGTGTAATATTTGTTACATTCGATGGGTCCGCCCTCAGCGGGGCCGCCATGGACTCCGGGGTACGTCCTGCCCTGTCGACGCACGTCCACACCGCGAGCGCGCGCATTGCACGGCCTGGCCCGGTCTCAGGAGCGTCCCTGGCGGCGCTGCGCAGCCTCTCGCGCTGCACGCGGTGGTACACGCACGCCGAGGCCAGATTTGTAATGTTGCAAACATCATCGAACGTGGGACGCTCCGGGCGCCGGGCGTGCTGCCGGGGAGGGGAGGGCGGCCGATTCGGGTCGCTCCGTGCCGCGGGGCTTGCCGCTCGACAGCGAGGGGGCGCGTGTTCTCGTTCGTCTTGCCGATGTGGGAGTCCGACGTGACGGCGCGGGCGGCGCTGGAGCAGAGCGTGGCGTCGAACGTCGGGGACGTGGGCTCGGGAGCGCTGATGGCTGGCGTCGTGGGCTCGCTCGAGGGCTCTCTCCGGGGCGAGGTGTCTCGTTATGGACTGAGCGTCGATGGAAGCTACGAGCGGGTATTTCAGGTCTCGCTCGACCCGGCTCGACTCACGCCCTCCGACAGCGCCTCGGCGCGGCTCGGCGGGGGAGCGGGCTGGGCGCTCTCGCCGCTCGCGGATCTCTCCATGGCCGCGGCCGGCTACCTCGCGACGCGCCTCGGCGTGCGCGCCGACGACGCGCTCGCCGCGCGCGATCCCTTCCTGTCCGGCGATCGCCTGCAATACACGCTCTCCGCCGCGCCGGCCCTCTCCATCACGGCGTCGCGGCGCTCCTCGGTGCGCGTCGGCGTCGGCTACGAGCAGGCGGGCGCGCTCTCGGCCGACGACCCTGCCGCGGTCGGGATCGACGCGCACACGGGGCGCGCCGAGGTGAGCACCTCGTTCGACCTCGGCGCGCTGGACACGCTGACACCCGAGCTCCGGTACGAGGTCACCCAGTACCATCACGCGTTGCTCGACACCGATCTCACGCGCGGCGCGGCCCGCGTCCACGCCGGCGCCGCGCTCCTCTCCGAGTCGCACGAGCTCACGCGGAACGTCTCGACGCGCGTCGCCGGCGGCGTGACCGTCGCGAGCCCGCCTCCGGTGCTGTCGTCGCGCGACGCGGTGATCTCGCCGGCGGCGCGGCTCGGGCTCACCTACGTGGAGGAGCGCTATCGGCTGACAGCGGGTTATGCCTATGCCTACACGTCGCTCGGGCCGAGGATCGGATTCGGACACGAGCACGAGGCGTCCCTCGAAGCGAGCTTTCGGCCCGCCCGGGGCGGCGCGACCCGCGACCTCATCGTGACCGGGGTCGCCCGCTTCTCGACCGGCAGCGCCCCCGTCGCCGCCAATCCGCCGCTCCACCTCACCCCCGGCGCGGCGGCGCCCTCCAGGGAAGGGTCGCTGTCCACGACCACCGCGCTCGCGGGCGCGGAGATCTCCTATCCCCTCTGGCGCGGGCTCGCGCTGAGCGGCGGCGTCGATCTGGAGTACATGCGCGCCGCGCTCGATCCAGCGCCGAGCGCGGGCGAGGCCGGCGGCTCGCTGAGGAGCATCGTCAGCGCCGGGATCTCGGGGACGCTATCGACGGATCGACACCGGACGCTCCGCCGCGATCCCGACGGCGCATGGGACGACGAGCGCCGCGGCGCGATGATCCAGGGGATGCCCTCCGGCCGCTGGCAGGCGCCCGAGCCAGGCCGCGAGCCCGACGACGGCGGCGACACCTCCGGCGAGGCCCCACCCGCGCGCGCCGCGCAAGCCGGCCCGCGCGCGACGCGCGACACGCGATAAGCCCCCTCGACACGCCAATCGCTCCCCCGCAGGGAGCGGCGCGCCCACCCGCGCGACGGCTCAGCCGCTGGAGCGCCGGCGAGACGACCGTGCACCGCGCGGCGCACCCCCGGCGCCGCGGCTCAGCCTCGGTCCACGTGACGCTAAGGACTCGACGTAGGCAATCCGTCGACGGCGTTCTCGCGCTGCGACTCCCCACGACAGCCCGCACGTCATCGGCGCAACGCGGCCGCGAAAGCGCCCAATTCGCCGCGCCTGACCTTGCGCGCGCCGGTTCAGTCCGCCGTCATGACATGAGATTCGTTGGACGCATCTGGCGATCTGCCCCGGTCTGCTCTAGTGTGGGTTCAACTACAACCGTATGTGCCCCGTCAGTGGCGACGCGCCGTGACGTGCGACCGCCCGGGGCCGACGAGTGGAGGGACGATGCTGGAGCTGTTCCGGTCGCCGCGCCGGGCGATGGTGTGGTTTGTCGAGGCCAGCCTGCTCTCGCTCCTGGTGTGCTGCGCGCCGGGCGTGCTCGTGGGCTGGGAGCACATGCTCGATGGGGAGCGCTTCGGACGGACAGCGAGCATCTCGTTGGTGGCGCTGGCGTCGCTCTACTATCACGGCCTCTACGGGCCCGAGCCTCCCAGGGCACGGGCGCTGGTCCTGACGACGTTCCGGGCGCTCGGCCTGGCGGCGGCTGTGCTGTGGCTCGCCTTCTGGCTCGTGCCGGACGCGGAGATCAGCGACCGGGTGATCCTGACGTCGCTCGGGGCGGCGGCGCTCGTGCTCCCCGCGTGGCGCGCGGCGTGTGATCGGGTGATGAGGAGCGAGAGCTTCTCCAAGCGCGCGGTCGTGCTGGGCTCAGGCGAGCTCGCCCGCTCGTGCGCGGCGCTCATCCGGAAGGATGGCCAGGTCCTCGGGCTGCGCCTCGCCGGCCGGCTCGTCCGAGACGAGGAGCCGATCGACGAGCCCGAGATCGCGGGGAGGTACCGTGATCTCCGCCGCCTCGTCGAGCAGCGCGGCGTCGCGGCGGTGATCGTGGCGACGTCCGATCGCCGCGCCGCCTTCCCGCTGGAAGAGTTGCTCGATCTGAAGCTCCGCGGCGTCGAGATCGAGGAGGGCATGGATTTCTACGAGCGGGTGACCGGCAAGATCTGCGTGCGCGAGCTGAAGCCGAGCCAGATCATCTTCTCTCACGGGTTCAGCGTGCGGCGGCGGACGCGGATCGCGAAGCGGATCTTCGACGTCGCGTGCGCGACCGCCGGGCTCGTCCTCGCGCTTCCGCTGATGGCGCTCACGGCCGCCCTCGTGAAGCTCGACTCCAGGGGGCCGGCGCTCTATTCGCAGATCCGGACAGGCGCTCTCGGGAAGCCGTTCAGGATCCACAAGTTCCGCTCGATGAGGACCGACGCCGAGAAGGACGGGGCGGCGTGGGCGACGGAGAACGATCCGCGCGTGACCCGCGTGGGGCGGTTCATCCGGAAGACGCGGCTCGACGAGCTGCCGCAGCTCTGGAATGTGCTCGTCGGCGAGATGAGCATGGTGGGGCCGCGGCCCGAGCGCCCCGAGTTCATCGACGCTCTGGAGAAGCAGATCCCCTTCTTCCGGCAGCGGCTCTTCGTGAAGCCGGGAGTGACGGGGCACGCACAGGTGCGCTGCCGTTACGGCGCGTCCGCCGAGGACGCGCTGGAGAAGCTCCAGTATGATCTCTATTATATGAAGAGCTTCTCGCTCTGGTTCGATATCTCCATCCTCATCGACACCGTGAAGGTCGTGCTCTGGCGCATCGGCGCACGGTGAATCGTCCGGCGGCCGCGCCGTGCAATGGCTGCGCTCTTTAACGCCGGGCTCGGTGGCGCGCCCTCTGCAGAGCACGCGCGAGAGATCGGCGGGCGTCGGTCTCCGGGGGGATCGGCGATGAAGACGTGGATGAGGGCGAGCGTCGTGAGCTCGGTGCTTCTGGTCCAGGGCTGCGCGGAGCTCGACCCGGCGCCGGGAGAGAGCGTCGCCGTCGCGGCGAGCAGCCTGAACGTCTCGACCTTCCGCTTCATGGAAGGCGGAGAGCTGCCGTATGTGCTCGGCTTCTCGCCAGAGACCGGCCAGATCCTCGGCGGCGCGCACCAGCTCCTCATCCCTCGAACCGGCGGCCGCGAGGCGCTCGACGGCGCCAACCTGCCCTCGCACCTGCACCCCGAGCTCCGGGGCTCCCTGCTCCAGCTCAACTCGACGCTCCGGGAAGGCGAGGCGCAGTCGACCGCGTTCGCCTCGAACTGGTGGCCCCAGCGGCAGAACGGCATCGCCGATCGCTGGAACTCGGCCAACAAGAACTACTCCGACCGGATCTCCGACCCGGACAACATCTCTCCCGTCGAGAAATACGATGTCCTGTTCCACTCGGGGCAGATGGAGACGCTCGGTGCCATCGCCTCCTGGAGCATGGATGACCTCAGGAGGCCTCCCTACCTGCGCAATCCTCCGTATATCCAGCCGACGGTGGTCGTGGCCGGCCCGGCCACGCGCTGGGAGCTACAGCATCACGGGCTCTACCAGGGTGTCTACCCGGAGTACTGGTGGGGGCACTGCAACGGGTGGTCGGCCTACGTCGCCGCCGAGGGGGCCGCGCCGCGCCGCGATGTCCGGGTGAAGCTCTCCGGCGCGACGGTGACCGAGTGCGCCGCGGCGGAGACCGGCTGCGTCCTGTTCCGCATGGCGGACATCGAGGCGCTCATGAGCGAGCTCTACTTCAGCGACTCGGTGACCTTCTCGGGGCGCCGCTGCGAGACGCGGGCGGATCGGACGATGCGCGACGTCTACGGCAGGCCCGTCGACCCCGCCTGCCGCGACCTGAACCCGGCCACGATGCACGTGGCCATGACCGGGCTGCTCGGGGTCGGCGCAAAGCCGCTCCACGGCGACTCGACCCAGCGCCAGAAGCTCATGTTCATCGTCGACCACACGTGGGACGTCGAGGTGTGGAGCTTCCCCGTGAAGCAGTTCTCGATCGATGTCATCGAGGAGGTGGACGTCCGGCAGGCCGCGCGGCTCCTGTGCGGCGGCGCGTATGCGGGGGCCGACTGCTACAACTACAGGTTCAACCCGAGCGCGACGCGCTTCGTCCGTGTCGCCGCGCGCTTCTGGATGATCTCCGATTCGGTCACCGGCGAGACGCTGCTCACGCCGCCCGAGCAGCGCACCGTGCCGCTCTCCGTGTCGGAGCTGCACTACGTGCTCGAGCTCGACGAGAACCTGACCATCCTGGGCGGCGAGTGGATCAAGAACCCCTCGATCGTGAACGGGGTCAACGGCAAGGAGCTCCACCCGGATTATCTCTGGATCCCGGTCCGAGCCCAGGGCACGGGCGAGGACGCCGACGATCTCGGGGGCGCCGAGGACAACCCCTACATCTCGTACGCGAAGGTCAAGGCGCTGCTCACGCTCTCGCAGCGCGACGACTGAGGCGCAACGCCGCGCGCCGCACCCGGAGCGCTCGATCTGTCAGGCGAGCGGTGCACGACGGCAGACGGCAGCGCGTCGGAGATTCAAGAAGTGTTGGCGGGGTGGACGGGACTCGAACCCGCGGCCTCCGGCGTGACAGGCCGGCGTTATAACCAACTTAACTACCACCCCAGATGTCAGGGATACGATCGCTCAGCGAGCGCTGAGCCGGCTCGGCTTTGCTTCCCATGAGCAAGCTCGCCATGAGCCAACCTCCTCGCCTGGCATGCACCGAGCGATGCAAGCCAACCGAGGGAGGCTCAGGCGAGCATCGACTCTGATGACAGGGAAGAAAGCTGGCGGGGTGGACGGGACTCGAACCCGCGGCCTCCGGCGTGACAGGCCGGCGTTATAACCAACTTAACTACCACCCCAGACTGTGACGTCGCTACAGATGACCCAGGCCCCTGGACCCAGGAAGTGGGCGGGACAGGGGTCGAACCTGCGACCATCGGCTTGTAAGGCCGACGCTCTGCCGCTGAGCTACCCGCCCCGTCGGAGAGGTGCGCGACTGTACTCGCCGAACGGAGTCCGTCAAGATTTATTTCTCGCGGCCTCCGTCCCTGGCTGATCGAGCCCGTGTCTGCCGTGGGATCTTCGCTGCGTTCGCCACGCGCCGCGCGCCGTCACGCAGGCCTGCCCCCGGCCCGGCCTCCGCCCTCGCGCTCCGCGTCCGCGTCTCGCCTCGCTCGTTTGCTGCGATGGCAAGCGCTGTCACGAATGCGCCAGGCGGACGTGCGAACAGAGCTGTTGAACCGTGTGACAACCTGACTCAGCGACACACTTCCAGCATAAAATTCCCATGTGTCCGCGCTACGCTGTGCGTCAGCGGCGCCAGTCGCGTGGTCGCGTAGTGGGAGGAGCAAGCAACGTATGGCGGAGAAGATCGGCATCCTCGTCGGCTGGGAACAGTCGTTCCCTCAGGCCTTCCTCGAGAGGTGCAACAAGATTCCGGGCGTCCGGGCGGAGATCGCGAAGTTCGGCGGGACGCCCGAGCGGTTCGAGAGCCCGTACCGGGTGCTCATCGACCGGATCAGCCAGGAGGTGAAGCACTACCGCTTCTACCTGAAGGCCGCCGCGCTCGGCGGCGCGTTCGTGATCAACGACCCGTTCTGGTGGAGCGCCGACGACAAGTTCTTCGGCTACTCGCTGGCGTCGCAGATCGGCATCGCGACGCCGCGCACCGTCATGCTGCCCCAGCGCGACTACATCCCGGCGATCGTCAAGGAGCGCAGCCTCCGCAACCTCGAGTATCCGCTCAACTGGGAGGCGATCATCGACTACGTGCGCTTCCCGGCCATCCTCAAGCCCGCGGACGGCGGGGGGTGGAAGGACGTGTCGGTGGTGCGGAGCCATGAGGAGCTGCTCGCCGCCTACAACGCCTCGGGGCAGAACGTCATGACCCTGCAGGAGTTCATCGACTTCGACGACTACGTCCGCTGCATCTGCGTCGGGAAGGATCGCGTCCTCCCGATCCAGTACGACCCCAGGGCGATCGGCCCCACGGGGCTCCGCGGCTGCTACGTGCAGCACGATAACGAGCGGTGGCTCCCGAAGGCGCTGCACGACCGCGTCATCGAGGACGCGATCAAGATCAACAAGGCGCTCGGATACGACATGAACTCGATCGAGTTCGCGATCCGCGATGGCGTCCCGTACGCGATCGATTTCACGAACCCGGCGCCGGACATGCACATCGAGCACCTGCGGGAGCGGTACTTCAACATCGCCGTCGACTGGATGGTCTCGTTCGCCGTGGAGTGCTCGAGAGGCGACCGGCGGACGAGGGACGGCTACGCGTGGTCGAGGCTCGTCCGGCCCTCCGTGGGCAAGGTCCGGCTCGGGGCCTCGTCATGACCGACGTCGAGGGGCTCCTCGACGGCCAGTTCACGCTGGGCATCGAGGAGGAGTTCCAGATCGTCGACGCGGAGACGCGCGAGCTGCGGTCGTACGTGAGCCAGCTGCTCGAGGGGGGGCAGGGCCACGAGCTCTTGCGCGGCCGGGCCCGCCCCGAGATGCACCAGTCGGTCGTGGAGACGGGCACCGGGGTCTGCCGGGACATCCGGCAGGCGAGGGGAGAGCTCGTCGAGCTGCGCGGCAGCCTGAACGCGCTCGCGCGGCGAGGGGGGATGCGGATCGTCGCGGCCGGGACGCACCCGTTCAGCGACTGGAAGAAGCAGGACATCACCGACGGCGAGCGCTACCGGTGCATCGTGGAGGACCTGCAGGACGTCGCCCGCGCCAACCTGATCTTCGGGCTGCACGTCCACGTCGGCGTCAAGGACCGCGAGGTGGCGATGGCCCTCGCGAACCAGGTCCGCTACTTCCTGCCGCACATCCTCGCGCTCTCCACGAGCTCGCCGTTCTGGCTCGGCCGCCCCTCGGGGCTGAAGAGCACGCGCAGCGAGATCTTCAAGCGCTTCCCGCGCACCGGGATCCCGGGGCTCTTCGAGTCGTACGGCCACTTCCAGCGCTTCGTCGATCTGCTCGTGAAGACGGGCTGCATCGACAACGCGAAGAAGATCTGGTGGGACGTCCGCCCGCACCCGTTCTTCGACACGGTCGAGGTGAGGATCTGCGACATGACAACGCGCCTCGACGACACCGTGGCGCTGGCCGCGCTCGTCCAGGCCGTCATGGGCAAGCTCTACCTCCTCTACCGGCGCAACCTCGGGTTCCGCGAGTACCGGCAGGAGCTCATCGAGGAGAACAAGTGGCGCGCCGTGCGCTACGGCCTCGACGGGCAGCTCATCGACTTCGGGAAGCAGGAGCAGGTCCCCGTCCGCCACCTCGTCGGCGAGCTCCTCGAGTTCGTGCAGGAGTCGGCGGAGATCTTCGGATCGCAGGGCGAGCTCGAGCGGATCCGGAGGATCCTCCACGACGGGACGAGCGCGGATCGCCAGCTCGCGGTCTACGCCCGGACGAAGAGCTTCCACGCCGTGGTCGACGACCTGATCGAGCAGTCGAGCCTCGGCCTGTAGCGCCCCGAGCTGCCCGGCGGCGGAGGCCGCCGTGGGGAGGCCGCGCGCCGGGAGGAGCCCTCCTCCCGGCCGCGGGCGGCTCCGGCGGAGGCGCTCGGCGGGGCAGGGACGGCGGGAGGCACCGAGAGGCGGCCGCCGGCCGAGGCGCGCCTCCGTGCGAGAATTTCTGCTCGCGCTCCGGCTCTGCTACCGTGCGGCCGTGGGAAACGCTCCGCATCGCTGCGTCGCAGCTCTCTCGGTGGGCTGGCTGCTCGCGCTGTCCGTCACCGCGGGCGCCGCGGGTTGCGCGTCGACCGAGTACGTCAACGAAGGTCCTGGGCAGCCGACGCCGCGGGCCTCCGGCTCGCTGCCTCCCGGATCGGTGGGCGTCTGCAAGCAGCCGCTCACCAAGCGGCCGCCCATCGTGAGCGAGGAGCTCTGGGCGCACGCGAAGCCGTGCACGTCGCGCACGCCGCCCTCCACCATCCGGCTCGGCTACGCGAAGGACGGCTCCGCGGGCGCCGATCCGGAGACGGAGCAGCTGGTCGAGAAGGTGCTGGCGGCGCTCGCCGAAGGGACGAAGCCCGACGGCGGGAACAACCAGGTCACCGGCGCGATCCGCGCGGTCCGATCCTATGCGGCGAGGAAGGACGAGCTGCGCGCCCGGATCGCGCGGGACTCGGCCTCGGATCAGGCGTGCGACGTGACCTACCTGCTCAACACGATGTCCGCCGCGCGGAGCAAGCTGTCCGGAGGCGACGCCTGCACCGCGGAGGTGTTCGACCCGGAGACGCGCGCCGACGCGTGCCTCTTCGACACGAAGCGGCCCGAGGGGCTCTGGCTGTCGAGCGGCTGGTCTTGCATGACGTTCACCGGGGCGCTCGGGAACGAGGCGTCCTGCCATCAGCTCTGCGGTTATGACGACTACTGCGCGCGGCAGGTGTACTGCGCCGCAGGCGACGTCAACCTGCTGCTCTGCGCGCTCGGCGTCTGCCTGCCGGAGCCGTCCGCCGGCATCAAGTGACGGCCGCGCGGAGCTAGTCCGCGAGGAGCGCGCTCAGCCGCTCGAGGACGCCGCGGAGCAGCTCGCGTGCGCCGCGAAGGAGCGCGCGCACGTCGCGAAGGGCGTCGTGGACCTCGCCGGGCACGGGCAGGAGGCCCGCGCGGGCGGCGAGCGCCGCCCCCGAGACGAGCAGCAGGACCACGACCAGGGCCAGGAAGATGCGGCGGGGCCACCGCCGCCGTCGGCGGGGCGCCGGCGTCATCAGGGCCGGAGGCGCGGACTTGACCGGCAGCTTGCGGCTGGAGGGCGGCGGCGGGAAGGAGGACTTGGGCGGCGGCTCGTCGAGAGAGACGGGGAGGATGCCGGCGAACGTGGCCGGCAGCGGCGTGTTCCCGGCGGGCGGCCGCTTGCTGCTGCGCGGCTCGCCTCGCCGGCCGGACGTGGCGCGGAGCTCCCCCCGCGCCGACAAGCGGCTGTCCGCGAGCTGGATCGCCGTCGCGAGCTTCTTCCGGCGCTCGGCGACGGCGTCCCCGAGCGTCTCGCGGACGAAGCGGCCGACGTCGCCCTCCGTGACCGGGGTGCCGAGAGACATCGCGATCTGGTCGAGCGTTCGCTGGAACGACGCGCAGTCGCTCCAGCGGTCCGCCGGATCCTTGGCCAGCGCGCGCTCGATCGCCAGCGCGAGATCGAAGGGGATGTCCGGCACGAGCTCGCGGATGGGGACGGGGGCGAAGCGAATGATGTTCTCCATCGTCTTCGCGTCCGTCTTGCCGCGGAACGGGTGGTAGCCGCTGAGGGTCGTGTAGAGGAGGACCCCGAGCGAGAAGATGTCGGCGCGCCGATCGACCTTGCCCGACGTGAGCTGCTCCGGCGAGAGGTACGGGATCTTGCCCTTGAGCTGGCCGGCGACGTTCGTCTCGTGCAGGCGGCCCGTCGCCTTGGCGACGCCGAAGTCGACGATCTTCACGATGCCGTCGAACGACACCATCACGTTCTGCGGAGAGATGTCGCGGTGCACGAGGTCGACGAGCCTGCCCTCGTCGTCGCGCAGCTCGTGCGCGGCGTGCAGGCCGGCGCAGATGCTCGAGGCGATGCGCAGGAGGATCGGCAGGGGGACGCCGCCGGTCGATCTCACCTGCTTGTTCAGCGAGGCGATCGTGTCGCCGTCGACCCACTCCATCACGATGTAGAGCACGCCGTTCTCGTCGCCGAGCTCGACGATCTCGACCGCGTGGGGGTGCCGGATGCGGGACGCGAGCCGCGCCTCGTCGAGGAACATCGCCTCGAAGGCCGGGTCGTCGCCGAACTCCGGCAGCATCGTCTTGATGGCGACGATCTTCTGGAAGCCGCGGGATCCCACGAGGCGCGCCGCCCAGACGGCCGCCATCCCTCCACGGGCGACCGGCATGAGGAGCTCGTAGCGGCCCAGCGTGTCTCCAGGCTTGAGGTCCGACAGGATCTGCACGCGGTGGTCCTACTAGATGGGGAGGCGGAGTTTGGAGGGGTAGGGCTCGAGTGCCACCGTTACGTTCGTGGAGGCCCGTAGCCTCGACGTCTGCCGGAGCGACGCAGCGCCATCGCGCCTGCACGTCACGAAGGAGGTCCCGCAAAGCCAGGGTGCCACGAAGCGTATACCGACCTCAAGCTCGGGGGCGAAGGCGCCTCGGAGGGACGCATCGCAGCGGAGGGTAGGCGAGCGCGGCCCGAAGAGAGGACGCGGCGAGCGCGGCCGGTGCGTTCGATGGGGCGCGCGAGGAGATCGGAACGGATGGGAACCGATGGGAGCCGAGTGCGGCGAATGGGAATGATTCGTTGCGTGTAAAGACGCGTGTAAAAGTGCGCGTAAAGGTGCGAAAAGTGCGCCAGCTCGCGTTGAAGACGCGGGCGCTGGAGTCGTGATACACGGTGAGCGACCTGCTCGACGAGGCCTCATGGAAGCCAATTTGCGCCCGATCCCGCCGCCTCACGACGAAGACAACGAAGACGTGCACTGGGCGCTGTCGACCGCGACCGCGCTGTGGGGGCGCGGGGAGCGCGATGAGGCCCTGAAATGGCTGCGCCGCGCCGCGGAGCAGGCCTCGGATGCCAACGCCGACCTGCGCGCCCTCGAGCTCTTCAAGGCCGCCGCGGAGGTGGCGCAGAAGATCGCGACGCTCGAGGCGGACACGGCCACGGCCTCGCAGCCCACGACCGCGAGCGCGCCGCCGAATGCGGCCGCGAGCGCGCCTCCCCAGGCGTCCGGCGCGCCTCCCGCGACGGCGAGCGCGGCGCCGCCCAGGCCGAGCGCGCCGGGGGCATTGGCGCGACCGTCGCATCCGCCGGGCGTGGAGGCAGGACGAGCCGAGCGCGGCGGCGCGGGCACGAGCGCGCCGCCCGCCGCGATGCGAGCACCTTCGGTCCGCGCGCCTGCCGGCGATGCGCCGACAGCGCCGAGCCCGATCACGTCCGCGGCGGCGATGTTCCGCGACGGCGCCGTGCCCAGGCCCGCGGCGGGGCCGGGCCGGCCGGCGTCGGTGGTGCCGGGGCGTGCCGCTGCGCCGGTGAGCGCAGCGGCCCTGCGCGAGGTGACCCCGACCCAGCTGTCACCCGCGGCGCGCACGCCAAGCCACGCGCCGGGGCTCCCGGCGCGCCCTGCCGCGGCGACGAAGACCGGCGCCCCGCCGGGTGCGGCCGCCTCGACGGCCGGATCGCCTGGCCGCGCCGCCCCGGCGAACGCGCGTGCGATCACCGGCTTCGCGGCGTCGCCCCACGGGAGGGTGTCGTCGACCACCGCGGTGACCGAGGAGGTCCCGGCGGTCAAGCTCCCGGCCGCGGGGGCGCTCGCTGGCGAGGAGCCGGGGCAGGGCGCGTCGGACGCCGCGCGCGAGAGTGCCAGCGGGGAGCAGCTGCCGGCCGACGCGGATCCTCCGGCCGATCAGCGCGCGACGGTGCCGACGCCGACGGCCATGGCCGCGGCGTTGGCGCGGCGGCCGGCGGTCCCGCTCGGCGCGGGCTCATCGCAGGAGGCGACCGAGCGGCGCCCGGGGCTCTGGCCGAGCTCGGACGACGAGGGCACCGCGCGCCGCCCCCTGACCCCGCAGGAGCAGCGGGTGCTGATGGAGCTCCGGATCGAGGATCTGGACGAGGAGACGCCGATGCTCGCCCTGGAGCAGCTGGCGGGCGACGGCAAGCCGCCCGCGGCCGCACCGGAGACGGGCCCGGCGTCCGACGACCGCGCCGACTGGACCGAGGCCGAGCCGGATGAAGCCGACGCCGACATCGCCTCTGCGGATCATCAGGGCGACCCGACCTTGGCGGGGGAGCCCTCGGACGCGGTGCAGGGGCAGGGCGCGGAGGAGGCGGCGTCCTGGTCGCAGGGAGCCCTCGCGGACGATCGTGGGGGCTCGTCGGAGGACTCGTCGTGGAGCGATCCGCCGTACGAAGGGGAATGGCAGGCGCCGCCGCCGCGGCTGCCCGCGTCGCAGATCGAGCCGCTGCCGGCGCTGCGGATCGCGGTGATCGGCATCTCGAGCGCCGGGGAGCTCCGGCTCGTCCCGATGGACGGCAGGAACGCTCCGCCCCGGGGCGCAGCCCTCGGGATCCTCGTCCCGCTGAGCCCCGGGGACGGCGAGACGATCGCGCGGCTGCTCCAGCTGCGCAGCTGAGCTGCCGCGGCGCCGCGGGGACACGTTCGGCAAGAAGTGGGGCATCCCGCGCGTCGGCGGTAGCCTCGGGGGATGGATGACGAACAGACAGCCCCGAAGCGGATCCGCGTGACAGGGCTGCAAGAGGCCCAGCTGCCGGCGCTCGCAGCGCTGGAGCAGGCCTGTGCGGCGATGCACCGCGAGGCTGGCCCTGGGGGGGCGGAGATCGAGGCGCGGACGCTCGCCGATCTCGCCGCGCTGACGCGGCGGCACGACGTGCGCGTGGCGGAGGCGGACGACGAGGTAGCCGGCTACCTGGCGTGGCGCGACGAGGCGCCTGGGGTCGCAGTCCTGGAGGAGCTCTCGGTGCACCCGGACCACCAGCGAGGCGGCATCGGGACGCGGCTGCTCGCGGACCTCCAGGATCGAGCGCGCGAGCTCGGCATGGATCAGGTCGTGGTGCGCTCCACGGAGAAGGCGAGCGGGGCCCGGGCCTTCTACGAGAAGAAGGGCTTCGAGCCGCTCGGCGAGGGCGCGCCGGCGAAGGTCCGCGCGTGGTGGAGCGAGCAGGAGGCCTCCGGGAGCCCGCCGGCCCGAGCCGGCGAGATCGTCCTGTGGGCGGCCATCCCGCCGCAACGCCCTGAAGCGCTGGACGAGGGCGACGGGGACGACGAGCGCAGCGAGAGCTGAGCTCGGCCGGGCGGATCGCTCGATCGGGGCCGTCGTGAGCCGGCGGGGCGCCCGGTCGAAGGGGGCGCGGTTGCAGAAGCGTGCGACGGCTCGGCCAGGGTTCGCCTGGCTGCGCTCACGCCAGCCGTGGGGTCCGGAAACCGGCCCGGTGGCGTGAGTTGACATAATGTTTCTTATGCGATCCAAGGCCGGTGCGGCGGGCAGGGGAGCTCGGCTCGATTTCACGAGCAAATCCATGCACCTGAGGGCCGATCGGGCCGCATCCCGCGGCGGTCGCCGCCGACACCGCAACCTGGGTCGGTCGGCCTCGCCCGCGGCAACCTGGGTCGGCCGCACCGCAACCTGGGTCGGTCGGCCTCGCCCGCGGCAACCTGGGTCGGTCGGCCTCCGCCTTGCCCACGGACAGCCCCTGGCTCTGGCCCGCCACGAGACCTGGGCGGAGGCACCACGCCGGAGCCCTGCAACGCGCCTCAAGGCGTCGTCCGCAACGCCCCGCGTGCCCTTCGGCCCGCCAGCATCAAGCCGGCGCGCCTCAGCCTGTGCGTGTGTTCAGCCCTTCGGAACCGGGGGCGTTTCGACGTCGAGGCTCAGCAGCGAGCCTCCGTTCGTCAGCACGAACGCACGCCGGCCGTACGCCGCCGGCGTCATCGCGATGCCGCCGCCGGTCTCGATGCCGTCGATCACGGCCCCGTCCAGCGGAGAGAACAGGAAGATCCCGTAGCGCGTGGTCGTCACCAGCAGCGCGCCCGAGAACGGCACGGGGGCCGAGATGCCGCCGTCAGGCAGGTCCCGGCGCCAGATCGTGCGGCCATCCTCCGGATCGAGCGCCCACAGGCCGGTCATGCCGGAGGACGCAAGCAGCACCTTCCGCGCGGGCACGATCGGACCGCCTCCGCTCCGAGGCTGGTGCGCAGGCTGCTCCCACAGGAGAAGCTCGGTCACGCCGACCGCCGCCTCGTTCATCCAGGCCCGGGTCCCGTTCTCTGCGTCGAGCGCGAAGACCCCGCCCGCATACCCCGCCACGAAGACCACATCGCCCGAGGCGATCTTCCCGAGGACCGGCGTGGTGTCCGTGTCGAGGTACTTCGGCGTCTGGCCGCCCGCGCTCTGCTCGGCCTCGGCAGCCAGGTCGACGAGCGCCCACTGCTCGGACCCGTCCTTGAGGTCGTAGGCCATCACGACCCCGTCCGAGAACGCGGTGTAGACCTTGTCCCGGCCGAGCGCCGGCCCCGCGTGCCCGGAGATCTCCATCCCGCCCGCCGGCGTCCTGTGCTGGTGCCAGCGCATCGCCCCCGTCGCCGCGTCGAGCGCGATCAGCGTGTCGTTCGAGTTCGTCATGTAGAGCACGCCGTCGCGCAACACCGGCCGCCGCGCGACCCTCGCGTTGGTCATGAAGCGGTAGAGCAGCGCGCCGTCGGACGCGCGCACCTTGTACAGCGCGCCATCGTCCGAGCCGAAAAAGACCGTGTCCGACGCGGCGTCGTAGAGCGGCTCGCACTGCACCGGGCCGAGCGTCTCGAAGCGCCAGAGGACGTCGCTCGTGTCCGCGCGCAGCGCGTACAGCCCGTGATCGCTCGATCCGACGAAGACGCGCCGGTGCGCCACGTCGATCTCGGGGCGGCCGCGCTCGTAGGCCTCGCCGACCTTGCGCGTCTCGGCGGTGAGCTCGCGGCGCATGGTGATGCCGAGCGCGCCGCCCGGGTGGTGCAGCCAGAGCGGCGCGTCGGGCGCCGCAGCGACGCCCAGGTTGCCGCAGCCGCTCAGCGGCGCGAGCCCCAGCCAGACGAGCGCGACGCCCGCTGCGCGGCTAGTGCGGCGCATCGCCCGCCTTCTTCTCCGCGTTCTCACGCGCCCGGCGGAGCAGCTGCTCGATCTCCTCCGGCGTCATCGACTGGCCCTTCGGACCGCCGAACGCGGCGCGGGGCGGCACGGCGGCCGGATCGATCTTGCGCAGCATCTCCTCGACGACCGCCTCGAGGAACTGGAACGGGCGGCCCTCCGTCGACGGCGCCTGGAGCTTCTCGTGCGCGCTCTTCAGCAGCTCCTTCGCCTTGTCGGTGTCGCCCTTGGCCAGGTGGAGCCGCGCCTGGTGGTACAGCGCGAGCTCCTTGTAGCCCTTCATGTCGATCGCCTCGAGCTCCTTGAACGACGCGAGCGCGCCGTCGAGATCACCCTTGCCCTCGCGGGCGAAGGCGATGCCCTCGATGGCGCGCCCCTTCACGTCGGGATCGGCCCCGGCCAGCGGCGACGAGACCACGACGCTGTACGCGTCCAGCGCGTGCGCGTAGTCCTTCTTGTCGAGCAGCACCCCGGCCTGCCCGAGCTTCGCCAGCGTCGCCGCCCCGGTGCCGGCGTGCTCGTCGATGACCTTGTTGTACTCGGCGAGCGCGGTGGCCGACCGCTCGTCCGCGGTCTTGAAGGTCCTCGTGACGTCGAACTCCTTCTCCTCCTCGGTGCGCGTGTCCTCGGCGAGCACCCTGCCCCGGTCCGCGGCGACGGCCGAGACGAGCGCCGACGAAGAGACGGCGTCCTTCTTCTCGGCCCGCGACAGGTAGAACAGCACGCCGCCGGTCGCGACGATCGCCGCCAGCGCGCCCCACTGGAGGATGTGGAAGTTCGCCTTGATCCACCGGCCGGCGCCGCTGCTCATCCGGCTGAGCGCGTCCTCGACCATCTCGCCCGGCAGCAGCTGGACCGGGCGGCGCCCCTCGGCCTGCTCCCTGCGGCGAGCGAGCAGCTCCTTCGCGCGGGCGTTCTTGTCCTTGGGCAGCTCCTCGCCGGTCGCCTTCTTCTTGCGACGGCGCGCCGTGGCCTCGTCGCGGCGGCGGGCCGCGCGGTTCGGCACCGCCTCGGCCGCCTCTTCGCCCGCCGCCTCCGGCGCGGGAGCCTCGTCCGCGTCGCCGACGCCGAGCGCATCGGCCACGCGCTGCGCGGCCTCGCCGTCGCCGTCGCCGTCGTCGCCGCCGGCGTCCTTCACCGGAGCGCCGCGCGGCGGCCTCGCCGGGGCCGCCTCCGCGGCCCCGTCCTCGTCGCCATCGCTCCGCGTGGCGACATCGCCGTCGCTCCGCGCGGATTTCTCTTCGGCCTGCTCTCGGTCCTTGTCCGACACGCGGCGGACTCTAGTCTCGCGGCCTGCGGCGTCAATCTGGCCGGTGAGCGGCGGGCGCTTCGTCGTCCGAGCGCGGCGGCGCCCCGGCCTCCCCGGGCGACCAGGGCACAGGCGGCGGGGGCGGGATCTCGTCGCTGAGCGGGACGACCGCGCACGCGGACACCTCGACGTTCTGGGTCGCGTACACCACGAAATCGCCGTAATTGCCGGCCTGCGCGCCCGCCGCAGGCGGCAGCGTCGCGAACGCCTCGGTCGGCTCGCTCCCCGGCGGGATCGCGAGCGTGACCGCGCGCTCCGGATCGAGCTCCGGCGCGCTGGCCGGGACGAGCGACGCGCCGTCCCGCTTCGGCGGGCGCCAGCCACGCGTGGGCCTGCCGAACCGCACCTCGCCGGGGCGGCCGTCGTCGGTCCGCGCGCGGCAGAGGACGCGCACGCCCTTGCCGTTGCCGGCCTTCGGGATCACGACGCCGAGGCCCACCCCGCTCTTCGCGAAGCGGCGCAGACGGCCGAGATCACGCTCGCGCGGCCCGCCGAGCAGGTCGAGGATGTCGGCCCGGAGCGCGAACCCGAGCCCCCCCGGCAGCGGATCGGGCGTGCCGAGCATGCGCAGGAGCGGCGCCCGGAGCTCGGGGCCGGCGCCGAGCTTCACGAGGGCCTCCGCGATCGCGACCCGCGCGGTCTGGTACGGCTCCTGGCTCAGCCGCTCCGCGAGCGCCGGCCGCGCGGCGTCCTCGCCGATCGCCGCGAGCGCGGCCGCGGCGTACGGGCGGAGCCGCACGTCGCCGAGCGCCGCGATGAGCGGCGGCAGCGCCGCCTTCACCCGGATCTTGGCGAGCGCGTCCACGATCTCGCGCGCCCGCTCGAACGAGGTCACCTCGCCCGCGCCGGCGCCGCCGTCCTGCTCGGGGCCGCGGACCACCTGCCGCAGCCACGCCACGAGCACGTCGTCGCCGCGGCGATCGCCCGACTCCGCCAGCGCGAGCGCCGCGAGGCGCCGCCACTTGCGATCGGGATCGACGACGAGATCGCGGGTGAGCGGCGCGCCCTCGCCGAGGCGCGTGAGCGAGAGCGCCGCCCAGCGCCGCACCTCGTCGTCCTCGTCGCGCACCAGCGCGAGGCGCAGCGAGGGCGCCGCCTCGGAGCGGCGCAGATCGAACAGCACCTCGCCCGCCTTGCGCCGGATGGCCACGTCCGCGTCGTCGAGCAGCGCCGCGACCTCGACGACCGCGTCGGCGTCGCCCGCGATGCCGCGGCGGAGCGCGTCGGGCCAGCCCTTGCCCTCCTGCCGGAGGCCGCGGACCTCGTAACGCCCGTGCGACGCCTCGATCGCGCGCAGCTCCGACCGCATCGCGCCGAGCTCCGCCGGGCGCAGCGCGGAGATGTCTTCCTGCTGGCGCGGATCGGTCGCCACGTCGTAGAGCGCGCACGCGCCGATCTTGCGCGCGCAGACGAGCCGCAGCGTGCCCTTGGCGAGCAGCGTCTGCGTGTCCGTCTCGGCGAACGCGAAGCCCGGGAGCGAGGGCGGCCCGCCCGGCGGGGCCGCCTTGCGCTGCTCCGCCGCCTCGTCGCCGGAGGCGAGCAGCGGCCCGAGATCGGCGCCGCGCACGCGCGCGGGCCTCGGGATGCCGAGCCCCGCGAGCACCGTCGGCAGGAGATCGACGAGCTGCACCGGCGCCCGGACCACGCGCGGCGAGAGCAGGCCGGGCGCGCTCACGACGAGCGGCACGCGCGCCTGCTCCTCGTACACGGTCGTGCCGTGGTAGCGACCGCCGTGCTCGCCGAACTCCTCGCCGTGATCGGCCGTGACGATCACGACGGCGTCCGGGCGCCCCTTGCGGACCTCGTCCACGATCGCGCCCACCCCCGCGTCCGCCACGGCGATCTCCGCGTCGTAGCGGTCGATGTCGCGGTCGCCGAGCGGGTGCTCCGGGTGCGCCTCGTACGGTTCGTGCGGCTCGAAGAGGTGCACCCACATGAACGCGCGCTGCTCCGGCCCGAGCCCGGCGAGGTAGCTCCGCACCTGCTCCAGCCGGAGCTGGGCGCTCGCGAACTCGACCTTCCGGTACTCGAAGTCGAGCGCCCGGTCGCGCAGCGCGCCGAAGCGCTCGCCGTCGATGAAGAACACCGCCGGCGGATAGAAGCCCGCCGTCTTGTAGCCGTAGCGGCGGAGGTGCTGCGCGAAGGTCTCGGAGTCGTCCCCGAGCCCTTGCAGCACGAGCGGGCGGATGTACTTGCCCGTCATGAGCGATGACACCGCGTACGACGTGTGCGGCGTCGGCGTGTACGCCGCGTCGAAGCGCACGCCCTCGGTCGCGAGGCGATCGAGGTTCGGGGTGATCTTCCTGTCGTAGCCGTACGCCCCCACGTGGTCGGCGCGCAGGGCGTCGACGCTGATCAGCACGACGTCGCGCCCCCGCAGATCGATGGCGTGCCCGCTCGCGCGCTCGTCGAGCGGCGCGGCGTCGAGCGGCTCGGGCGGCGACAGCACGGCGGCGAGCTCGACCACGTGGCCGAGCAGCGGGCTGTGCGTCGCGTAGATCAGCCGGATGTTGTCCGCCAGCGCGAGCCTCTCCGCGGCGCCGGGCGCGAGCGCCGCGCCGAACGCGAAGAGGACGAGCGCGAGCGCCGCGCGCACCAGCCTGGGCGAGCGCCGCGCGTGCAGGTCCTCGAGGCGCGCCGCGCGCGCAGGCAGCGCCGGCGTCGCGAAGGTCGCCGCCGCGAGGGTGAGCGCCGCGAGCCCCAGGTGGAAGGCGGCGTAGAGGCGCGGCAAGACGCGCACGTTCGCGACCTCGAGCAGGACGATCGCGCAGATCGCCGCGAGGAGGAGCCACCTGCCGGGGGCCGCGGCGCGCGCTCGCTTCAAGGCGCGCGCGGCGCGCGGCGCCGCGGCGAACGTCGCCGCGGCGGCGACGAGCGCGAGCGCCGCGATGAAGGGCGCGCGCCGGCCGCCCTCGAGCATGCGCCCCGTGGAGACCCCGAAGGCCACCGCGCCGCCGAACGCGCCCGCGATCAGCGCGGCCGCGGCGCGGAACGCCTTGCGCTCGGCGCGCATGACGATCTCGAGCACCGCGCCGAGGACGACGGCGCACGGCGCCGCGGCCGAGAGCGCGAGCGGCAGGAGGTCGCGCAGGGCGCGGCCGAGCTCGTAGGGCCCGAGGAGCTCTCGCCACCGCCACACGCCGACGACCAGGAGCTCGGCGAGCGCGAGCGCAGCGATCGCGAGGTAGGCGTCCGCCATGCGCCACCCGATCTCCGTCTCCAGCTTCCTCGGAGGCGCGTCGGAGTTCCCGCTCGGGAAGGTGGCGCGGCTCGGCGCGGGCGCCGGCGTGGACGGGCGCGCCGGCCCGGCCTGCGGGCGCGGCGCGGCCGGGGCCCGGTGGCCGGCCGGCCCCGGCGCGACGCCGGCGATCCCCTCCCCGGCGGCCGTCGTGTCAGGCCGGCTCCCCAGGAGGGGCCGCCCGGAGGGCGCGGGCCCCCCAGGAGGCCGGCTGGCGCCCCCATGGCCCCGCGGGCGCATCGGAGCGGCCCCGTTGCGCTCGGTCATGCGTAGGAGACTTCGAGGATCTCGTACGTGCGCGGCCCGGCGGGCATGTTCACGCGGACCTCCTCGCCGACCTCATGGCCGAGCAGCGCGCGCGCGAGCGGCGAGGCGATGGAGATGCGCCCGACCTTGAGATCGGCCTCCTCGGGGCCGACGATCTGGAAGCTCTGCTCCTCGTCCGTGTCCACGTTCGCGAGCTTGACCTTGGCGCCGAACTGGACCTTGCTGCCGCTCAGCTTCGACGGGTCGATCACCTCGGCGCGCGAGAGCGTCTGCTCGAGGTAGCTGATGCGGGCGACGATCATGCCCTGCCGCTCCTTGGCGGCGTGGTACTCGGCGTTCTCGGAGAGATCGCCGTGCTCCCGGGCCGTCCCGATGTCCTTGACGACCTGCGGCAGGTCGATCTCTTTCAGCCGTCGCATCTCTTCGCGGAGCCGCACTTGCCCCTCGGGCGTCATCGGTACTTTCTCGGACATGGTGGGACGCTTTTAGCATGGCTCCCGGCCGGGAGACGACGGCCCTGGGCGCGCCGATCGCCCTGGGCGCCAGGCGCCCGGACCGCAGCGCGTGCCCCCCGCCGCCTTCGCCTAGCCGCGCCAGCGAACGATCTTCCGCGGCGGCCGCCGCGCATGGGCGTCCGCTGACTTGGTCGCGCTCCGGACGAGGGCCGCCGCCGTCCTGGAGATCTCCTCGGGGTGCGGTCCGCCGTGCGGGACGGCCGCGGCGTCCACCGTCGCCGTGGCCGCGCCGGTCGCCTCGGCGACCCGCACCTCGACCGGGACGTCCGCGTCCGGGAGCCGCACGAGGCCCCGGTACACGAACTCCCCTGGCGCATCTCCGGCGTCGGCCTGCTCCAGCACGTAGCGAGCGCCGGAGGACGGCCGTCCGACGGCCTGCGTCACAGCTGCGGCCCCGCGGGGGCGCGGCGCGACGCCGCCTTCTTCGCAGGCGTGGCGCGCGGCCCGCCCATCTCGTCGAGGAACCGGCGCGCGGTCACGGCGAACGGGCCGCCCCAGTCCCGGATGACCGACTCGAACACGGCGCGCGCCTCGTCGGGCTTCTTCATCTTGAGGAGCGTCTCGCCCTTGAGGACGAGCGCCTCCGGGTCGAGCCCGGAGCCAGGGAAGGTCCGCAGCGCGTAGTCGATCCGCGCGAGGGCCGCGTCGAACGCGTCTTCCTTGAGGTAGTAGCGCGCGACGTAGAGCTCGTGGCGCACGAGCCGCCCCGTCACGACCTCGAGCATGTAGGCCGCGTCCTCGCGGTACCGGCTGCGCGGGTACTGCCGGAGGAACGTCCGGATCTCCTTGTAGGCCTCGAGCGTTGTCGCCTGATCACGCTCCTCGGCCGGCGGCAGGAACACCGTGTCGTCGATGTCCAGGTAAAGCGCCTTCGCCATCCGGTACTTCGCGTACTCGACATTCCGGTCCGTCCGGTGCTCCTGGATGAACGCGCGGTACTCCGAGATCGCCTCCGGGTACTTCCCCTGCTCGAAATCGAGGTCCGCGATCCTGAGATCGGCGAGCCGGGCGTAGCGGCTGTAAGGGAAGAGCCGCTTCACCTCGCCGAAGAGGGCGCGAGCGTCCTCCCAGTCCTTGGCCTGGAAGGAGGCCATCGCCTCGTTGTACGCGGCGCGCGCGTCCTCGGTGTACGTGAGGGTCGCGGTGCGGCCGTCGTTGAGCTCAAAATCGCAGCCCACGAGCCCGCCGAGGGCAGCGAGGCACCCGGCGAGGGCGAGGACAGCGGCGGAGGGTCTCATCGAGCAGGCCTCGTACCCAATCCGGCGCCGGCGCGCCAGGGCTTCCGCCGCGGAGCCGGGCCTGTGCTCCTTCGCTCCCCGCATCGTGGCGCACGGCTGAGCTGGGGTATGGTCGACCCATGCCCGCTTCCTCTCCGCCGCCCGCCCCAGCGGCCACCGCCCCGCCCGGAGGCGCCGCCGCGCCCACCGTGCTCGTGGTGGACGACGAGCGCAACATCCGCCGCACCCTCGCGCTGGTGCTGCAGGGCGAGGGCTACCAGGTCGCGGAGGCCCCGAGCGCCGAGGCGGCGCTGGAGCTGCTCGCGCACGGCGACAGCCCCGTCGACCTCGCCCTCGTCGACCTGCTCCTGCCCGGCATGAACGGCCTCGACCTCCTCCAGCGCGTGCGCCAGGACGACGCCACCCGCGAGCTCCCGGTGATCGTGATCAGCGGCCACGCGACCGTCAACGACGCGGTGAAGGCGATCAAGCTCGGCGCCAGCGACTTCTTCGAGAAGCCGCTGAACCGCGAGCGCGTGCTCGTGGGCGTGAAGAACGCGCTGCAGAACTCACGGCTCGCTCGAGAGGTCGAGGATCTCAAGGCGCAGGTGCAGGCGCGCTACGAGATGATCGGCCAGAGCGCGGCGATGCAGCGGCTGTTCAAGGAGATCGACCGCGTCGCGCCCACGAAGGCGAGCGTGCTCATCACGGGAGAGAGCGGCACGGGCAAGGAGCTCGTCAGCCGCGCCATCCACCGGCTGTCGCCGCGGGCGCGGGGCCCCTTCGTCCGGGTCAACTGCGCCGCCATCCCGCGCGAGCTCATCGAGAGCGAGCTCTTCGGCCACGAGCGCGGCGCGTTCACCGGGGCGAGCGGACCGAAGCGGGGCTTCTTCGAGCAGGCCCACGGCGGCACGCTGTTCCTCGACGAGATCGGCGACATGGACCTCACCGCCCAGGCCAAGGTGCTGCGCGCGCTGCAGTCGGGCGAGATCTGCCGCGTCGGCAGCGAGCACAGCCGGCACGTCGACGTCCGCGTGCTCGCCGCGACGAACAAGGACCTCTCTCGCGAGGTCGCCGCGCTGCGCTTCCGCGAGGACCTCTTCTTCCGCCTCGCCGTGTTCCCCATCAAGAGCCCGGCGCTGCGCGACCGCATGGAGGACCTGCGCGCGCTCGCCGACGCGTTCATGGCGGCGTTCTGCAACGAGAACGGCCTCAAGCAGAAGGCCATCGATCCGGTGGTCTACGCCGCGCTCGAGCGCCGGAGCTGGCCGGGCAATGTCCGCGAGCTCAAGAACGTGATCGAGCGCGCCGCGATCCTCTCGGGCGATGTCGTCACGATCGCCGATCTCCCGGAGGATCCGCACGAGAACCCGTTCGAGGACGACGCGCAGGGGGGCGACGGCGCGCCGGCGCCCCCCGCCCACGGCGCGGCCGAGCCGCCCGCGGGCGCGGCCCGCCACGAGCCGGAGCGCCCTCGCCTCACGCTCCGCGAGTTCCGCGATCGGGCCGAGCGCCGCTACATCGTCGAGGTGCTGGCCAGCCTCGACTGGAACATCTCGCGCGCGGCCGTCCTGCTCGGCGTCGAGCGCACGAACCTCCACAAGAAGATCCGCGCGTACGGCATCAAGCGAGGTGAGGCGCCGTAGCCAAGACCTGCGCGTCCCGCCTACGCGGCCCCCTCGAGCGCCCTGCGGACGGCGCGGAGCAGCGACTCGGCCGTGAAGGGCTTCCCCAGCACCGCGGCGCCGGGACGGACGGCGAACGGGCCGTCGAGGGCGTCGCCTGTGTAGCCGGACATGAAGAGCACCTTCATGTCCGGCCTGAGCGTCACGAGGCGCGCGGCGAGCTCGCCGCCGGACATCTCGGGCATCAGGACGTCGGTGAGCAGGAGGTCGACGCGCCCGCGCTGCGCCTCGCAGACGCGCAACGCCTCGAGCGGCCCGCGCGCCGTCAGCGTCGTGTAGCCGTTCTGCCCCAGGATCCGGCTCGCGAGCGTGACCACCGCGTCCTCGTCGTCGGTGACGAGCACCGTCCCGCCCTCGCCCGGGCGCGGCCCGGCGCGGCGCGGATGTCCCGCGCGCGCTCGCCGCGAGGACGCCGCGCGCGCGGAGAGCGGCAGGTAGATCTCGACGCGCGTGCCCTGCCCGGGCCGGGAGGCGAGCTCGATGTGGCCGTGCCACTGCTTGACGATCCCGTACACGGTGGCGAGCCCGAGGCCGGTCCCCTTCCCCCTCGGCTTCGTCGTGAAGAACGGCTCGAAGGCGCGCGTCCGCACGTCGTCGCACATCCCGCTGCCGGTGTCGCTCACGACGAGGCGCGCGTACCGGCCGGGCGGGACCGCCGGGTGCGCGTCGCGCAGGCTCCCCGCAGCGCCGACGCGGACCGCGCGCGTCTCGATCGACAGCCGGCCGCCGCCTTGCATCGCGTCGCGCGCGTTCAGCGCGAGGTTCATCACCACCTGCTCGAGCTGCCCCGCGTCCGCCAGCACCCGGCAGGCCGACGGACCGAGCGCGATCGCGAGATCGATGCTGCCGCCGACGGCGGCCCGGAGCGCGCCGTCCATGCCGCGCACGACGTCCCGCAGATCCAGCACGACCGGCTGCGCGAGCCCCCGCCGGCTCACCGTGAGCAGCTGCCGCGTCAGCGACGCGGCGCGCTGCGCGGCGCGCTTGATCTCGGCGAGATCCTTCTGCACCGGGCTCTGCTCGTCGAGCTCCTCGATCACCAGGCTCGTGTAGTTCAGGATGATCGCGAGCAGGTTGTTGTAGTCGTGGGCGATGCCGCCCGCGAGCCGCCCCACCGCTTCCATCTTCTGCGCCTGGCCGAGCCCTTCCGAGAGCTCGCGCCGGCGATCGTCGGTGCAGCGGGCGGAGGAGAGATCGACGATCGCCCCGACCACGAGCCGCTCGCCGCGCGCTTCCGCGATGGTCTCGGTCCTCATCACCCGGACCGCCGATCCATCGCGGCGGGTGAGGAAGCCCTCGACCGCGCCGGCCGGCGGCGTCGCGCCCGCTGCGCCCCCGCCGAGGTGGAGATCGCCCGCCGCGAGCGCCTCCTCCCGCGAGCCATAGCCCATCAGCCGGGCGAGCCCCTCGTTGCAGTCGACGAGGTGGCCGTCGGGCGCGGCGACGTAGAGCCCCGCCGGCGAGCAAGCCGCGAGCAGCGGGCTGTGCGCCACCGGATCCCTCGACGATCGTCCGCTGCTCATCGACGCATGGCCGTGGAGAAACGTTCCGCCGGAGCGACATCTCCGACAACCAGAACTGAAGCGCGGACTCTCCGTCTTTGCAACGTCGTTCACACCGGCCGCACCGCGAACGTCACTGCAGGGCGGCGCGGCGAGCCGCGCAGCGTGGACGGTGTCTCGTTCTCCCCTTCTCTCTTCTCCCCTTCTCCCCTTCGCTATCCCCCTTCTCTATCCCCCTTCTCTATTGCATCGAACTGGCCTAGACCGCGCCGGGGCTCGAGCGAGCCCGCTGGAGCGCTCCATGTTCTTCCTCGACAGCTCGAACCCGGCCGAGATCAAGGAGCTCTTCTCCTGGGGCGTGCTCGCCGGCGTGACCACGAATCCGCTCATCCTCGCGCGCGACGCGGGTTGCGTCGATCTCGAGCGGCGCATCCGCGAGGTGCTCGCGGCGTCGGCGGGGCCCGTGTCGGTCGAGCTGACGAGCGAGGACGAGGCGGCGATGCTCGACGAGGCCCGCGACTATCACGCGTGGGCGCCCGAGCGGATCTGCATCAAGGTGCCGTTCAGCGACGTCGGCCTCAAGGTGACGCACGCCCTCGCGAAGCGCGGCGTGCGCACCAACGTCACGTGCGTGATGAGCTTCAACCAGGCGTACCTCGCGGCGCTCGCCGGCGGCGCGTACGTCTCGATCTTCAGCGGGCGCATCCGCGACATGGGCTACGCCGCGACCCCGGTCATCGAGCGCACGCGCGCGAGGCTCGAGCGCGAGCGGCTGGGCGCCGAGATCATCGTCGGCTCGATCCGCCACCTCATGGACGTGAACGAGGCGCTCGACGCCGGCGCGCACATCGTGACCGTGCCTCCCGCGATCTTGCGGAAGATGCTCCACAACCCGAAGACCGAGGAGACGATCCGCGAATTCAACGCCGCCTGGGAGAAGCGTGCTAAGTAGCCGCGCGTGAACGCCGAACCCGGCCACGCGCGAGGAGACGGGGAAGACGGGGGAGGCCGCGAAGACCGCGGGCCGCGCCCTCTCGGTAACGGGGACACCCCGGGTCGGCGCTCGCCGCCCCGCGCCGCGCCGGAGGCCTTCGCCGGGCGCAAGTACGCGGTCGAAGAGGTGAACCGGGCCCTCGTCTCCGTCGCCGGCCGGCCGCGGACGGTGCTCGACGTCGGCTGCGGGATCGGGCTCAACGGCGCCGCCGTCAAGCGCACGGGCGCGCGCGTGACCGGGATCGACATCGCGCCCGGCTCGCTCGCGCGCGCCGGCGCGACGCTCGACGAGGTCCTCGCCGCCGACATCACGAGCGACGCCGCCGTGCGCGAGGCGCTCGGCGACCGGCGCTTCGACCTGCTCCTGTTCGCCGACGTCCTCGAGCACACCGCCGACCCGCTCGCCGTGCTCTGCCGCTTCCTGCCCCACCTCGAGGAGGACGGCCACGTCATCGTCTCGCTCCCCAACGTCGCGGCCTGGCCGGTGCGCCTCGGCCTGCTCGCCGGCCGGTTCGACTACGAGCCGAGCGGCATCCTGGACGACACGCACCTCCGCTTCTTCACCCGCGCGTCGGCGGTCCAGCTCATCGAGCGCGCCGGCCTCGAGGTGCTCCGCGTCGAGCAGAACCCGATGCTCGTCCGGGCCGCCAAGGGGCTCATCCTCCGCGGCCTCGGCGCAGGAGACGACCCCGGCGATCTCGCCAGCTCGCTCCCCTACAAGGCGTATCACGCGCTCGTCCGCCCGCTGGAGGACGTGGTCGCCGACCGCGCGCCCGGCCTCCTCGCGTTCCAGCACGTGATCGTCGCCAGGAAGCCGCCGCGCCCGCGCCGGATGCGGCTCACCGTCGGCATGCTGACCATGGATGAAGAGGAGAGCGTCGGCGCCATGATCAGCGAGATCAGGAAGGCGGCGCCCGACGCGGAGATCCTCTGCGTCGACAGCTCCACGCGGGACAGGACCGCCGAGATCGCGGCCGGCCTCGGGGCGCGCGTGCTCCGGCAGGTGCCGCCCCGCGGCCACGGGCCGGCCATGGAGCTCCTCATGTACAGCGCCGCCGCCCGGAGCGATCTGCTCATCTACCTCGATTGTGACTTCACCTATCCGGCCGAGAACATCCCCGTGCTCAGGCGCCTCATCGAGGAGGAGGGCGCCGACGTGGTGAACTGCGCGCGCACCCGCACGAGGCCGGCGGCCATGCCGGTCCCGAACTACATGGCCAACCGCGCCTTTGCCGCCATGACACACGCGATGCATGGCATCCCGACAACCGACGTCCACAGCGGAATGCGCGCCTACCGCTGCTCGGTGATTCGCGCGTTCGATTTCGACGGTGAGGGTGACGCGTTGCCCATCGATACGCTGCTCTTCCCTGCGAAGTGCGGCTATCGCGTGGTGGAGATGCCCATCGAGTACAACGAGCGCGTCGGCACCTCGAAGCTGCGCAAGCTGGCTGGCACGGTGTGGACCATGATTCGCCTGCTGCGCGCGCTCCCCGTCGGCGCCCGGCTCGGCGACCGCTACGAGCGCCGCTAGGCGTCACGCCGCGCGGCGACGCGGACGAAGCGCGCCGGGCTCATCGGCGTGTGACGTGAATGTGGCTGTAGCGACGCGGCGCGGCGTCACCTCGGCCGCGTGGTCATCGCATTTCCGCCGCCTATACTCCGCACCTTGCAACACCAGAGGAGGCAAGAGATGCGGATTTTGAAGTGTTTTTGCGTACTAGGTGTGTCCGCGCTGATGGGCTCGGCGGCGGGAGCGGGGTGCGGGGGCGACGACGCCGGCGAGACGAGCTCGAGTTCGAGCTCGAGCTCAGCGGGAGGGACCGGCGGCGGGGCTCCAGGCGACTGTTCGCCGACGAACCCGGTCTGCACGGCTGTCGCTTCCGAGTGCATTGCCGTCCACGACAATCAGGGCGCGACGAAGTTCGGTCTGCGGATGGCGCAGCTGACGATCACGAAGCCCGACGTGCTCGCGGTCGGCTATATCGCCCGCCTCGTCGCCGAGGGCCTGACGATGAACCTGCCCGTGTGCAATTTGAATGGCACCGGGACCTTTTCCTGGTTGCTCGAGTTCGACACGGCGACCGGCAAGCTGCGCACCGGCGGCGCGATGCCCACGAGCGACCCGCTCGCGGGCTACTGCTTCGCCAACATGTCTGCAGGCGAGTTCGAGATCGCGCCGAAGGAGCTCGACGCCCCCCTGACCGACGGCGCGTGGAGCGGCGCGTCCGACATCCTGAACGTCCCGATCTTCCTGGACACGGGCGCGGGAGACGCGGCCGCCGAGCCGATCGTCCTGCCCATGCACCAGGTGCAGCTCACCGACGCGAAGGTGTCGGCGGACAGCAACTGCATCGGACGGTACAACCGCGCGGGGCTCAACCCGACGGAGGCCTGCCTCCCCGGCCCGGACGGCGATCCCGCTGCGTTCATCAACGGCGGCAAGCTCACCGCGTTCATCACGCTGGAGGAGGTCGATCGGGTGATCATCCCCGGGATCGAGCAGAGCCTCTGTGTCGTGCTCTCGGGCGATATCGGAGAGTACGGCACCGGTGAGACGCCCAATACGTGCAAGCGCGACGAGAGCGGCGAGATCGTGCTGAAGGGCGACTGGTGCAGCGCGACGAACTCGGCCGCGACGGACGAGTGCGCCGATGCCTATGCGCTCGGCGGCGAGTATTCCGCGAGCGCCGTCAAGATTACCGGTCTCTGTCCCCAGTAGCGCTTGCGGGCGGCTCTCCGGGGAGCGTACGATCTGTCGTGGCGTCCTGAAGCCCGCGCCCAGCGGGCGCGGCGCTGCGGGTCGTGCTCCCTCGGAGGGTTCCTTATGCCCCGCGTCATCAAGCATTTCTCCGCCATCCTTGTTCTCCTCGTCATCGCCGGATGTGCCGCTTCGGGAGGCGGGTGCGCCGGCTGTGGAATGACCCCCCTCCCCGCCGGCTTCAAGCCCGCGGACCGCATCGAGAACGCCGGCGCGGCGCGGCTCACGCAGTCGGGCGTCGAGTTCCTCGAGCAGAACCTGGGTGTCCTGGGGCGCGCGCTCCTCGGGGGTGGGGAGGGCGGAATCATCACCTTCCCGATCCCCCGGTCGTCCGGGTCCGCGCTGGTCGACTACACGGTCTGTCCTGGTGGAGCCGACCCGAACGCGAGCCCGCCGAGGTGCGCAGCGGAGATCGACGTGGGGAGCGCGGCGCTTCATCTCGAGCCGCGGACCCCGCACAACCTGCGAATCCGGGGGTCTCTGCCGGTGCGCCTGCAGAACCTCCCGATCCTGATCGACTTCCTCGTCACGGACAGCACGGTCATCGCCACCCTCAACGGCAACGACGCGTGCCCGCCCGACGACCAGACCTTCACGAACATCAACCTCGACGTCGAGCTCTCGGTCGAGATCGACGTGAATCCGCAGCACTCGCGGCAGGGCTACTCCCGCGTCAAGATCGTCCGGCTCGGCATCGACGAGGATCAGCTCGAGTCGGGGCTGCAGCTCGACTGCGGCGACTCCGTCGCCGGCGACATCCTCGATTTCTTGAGCCCAATCGTCCTCCCCCTCCTGACCGGCTCGCTCGCTGACACGCTGAAGGCCCAGCTCGACCAGCAGCTCTGTCTGAAGGCGGAGCCGACGCAGGACCCGGCCTGCCCCGACGGCACGAACGACATCGGCGGCGTCTGCCGCTACGGCACGCACGCGAACGACGAGTGCGCCTCGATCCTGCTCGGCGTCGAGGGCCACATCGATCTCGGCCGGCTGCTCGCAAGCGTCTCCCCGGGCACGCAGGGCGGGTTCGACCTCCTGCTCGCCGGCGGCGGCACGAGCGAGCGGGACGACGGCTCCGATCTCGCGTGGGGCGACCTCAACCCGGTCGGCAACGGGCTCACCCTTGGCCTCTACGGCGGCGCCGAGCCGGTGCCGACATCGAAATGTGTGCCGCTGTCGAACATGGCGCTCCCGGTGGGCATCCCGATTCCCGATGAGCTCGTCGCCAACACCGTCTCCGACTGGCCAGCCGACCTTCCCGGCCCCCACGTCGGTCTCGCGATCTCCGAGCGCTTCGCGAATTATGCCATGAACGGTCTCTACAACAGCGGCCTGCTCTGTCTCGGGATCTCCACGGAGACTGTGCCTCTCCTCAACTCTGGCACGCTGGGGCTGCTGGCCCCCTCCGCAAAGGATCTCGCGCTGCAGCGCGAGTCGCAGCAGGTCGCGGTCGTCATCCGTCCGCAGACGCCCCCTCGGCTCACCTTTGGCAATGGCACGAACGGAAGCGACGACCCGCTGATCCGCATCCAGCTGGACCGGGCGAGCTTCGATTTCTACGTCTGGTCGCTCGACAGGTTCATCCGGTTCATGACGGCGACGTTCGACGTGGATGTGCCCATGAACCTCTCGGTCACGCCCGAGGGGCTCACGCCGGTGATCGAGGCGCTCAGGGTCGAGAACGGCGAGGTGACGAACAACGGACTGCTCCGGGAGAACCCCAAGTCCATCGCGAACGCGCTGGGCGGCCTCCTCGGCGGCCAGCTCGGGCAGCTGATCGGCGGCGGCATCCCGGCGATCGATCTCGACGGGCCGCTCTCCGCGCTCGGGCTCTCGCTGGTGATCCCGGAGTCGGCCGAGGGCGCGGGCTCCCCCGGCCTGCGGAAGCTCACGAAGGGGCAGGACAGCTACCTCGGCATCTTCGCGGCCTTCGGAACGACGGCGCAGCAGCGCTCGGCGACGAGCGACACGCAGGCCGAGCTGAGCCGCAAGGAGGTGCGCGCCGAGGGGCTCCGCCTGCCCACGATGACCCGCGACAACGGCCCGACAGCGCGGCTCGTCATGAGCTCGCCGCTCGACGACGGCACGCGGGCCGTCGAGTACTCGTACCGCATCGACAGCGGCGTGTGGCGCCCGTTCACGCGCGAGCGCATCGTCGAGCTGCGCGACGACTGGCTGCGGCTCCCGGGGCGTCACGTGATCTCGGTGCGATCGCGGATCGCGGGCGCTCCCCTGTCGCTCGATCCCACGCCGGCGACCGTCGAGATGGTGGTCGACGTCGATCCGCCGGTCATCTCCGTCGGCGCCGCGGTGGACGGCCGGGCGCCGCTCGAGGTGCGCGATCGGGTCTCGGACGCCGCACGCGCGAAGGTGCGCGTGCGGCTCGACGACGGCGCGTGGTCCCCGTGGTCGACGGCGGCGGAGATGACGTCGGTGGACGTCGGTGACGCCGTCGACATCGAGGTCGAGGCCGTGGACGAGGAGGGGAACCTCGGCACGGCGCGGCAGGCGATCCTCCGTGGCCGGGTCCCCGTCGACCCGTCGGCGGGCTGCAGCTGCGTCGTGGCTGGCGGCGCCGGCGAGACGCCGTCGGGCGTCCGCTGGCTCGGCCTCGCCGTCGCGGCGGCGGCCTTGCGGCTTGCGCGGCGCGGCGACCGGGGCTCGTCGCCTCGGCGCCCCGCGCGGCGCGGCGCGCGGGGCGTGAGGGGCGCGCTGGCCGGGGTCGCCGTCATGGCGCTCCTCGGCTCGCACGCCGGATGCTCGTGCAGCGAAGAGCCGGAGCAGGTGGAGCCGGGGTGCGTCGCGCCCGACTGCATGACGCTGGAGCACGGGCTCATCGGCGCGTACACCTCGGTCGCGGTCGCCGCCGACAAGCGCACGGTCTGGGTCGCCGGCTACGCGGAGGCCGACTGGCGCAACGCGTTCGCGTGGGGTGACCTCGTGGTCGGCACATGGGACGGCGAGGCGGTCGCGTGGGAGGCGGTCGACGGGGTGCCCGCGGAGCCCCCGGTCGACCCGGCCCGGTTCGACGTGAGCGGGTTCCGCGGGGGCCAGACCGAGCCCGGCGACGACGTCGGCCTCTGGACGTCGATCGCGGTGGGGCCGGACGGCGAGCCGGCGGTGGCCTACTACGACCGCACGAACCGCGCGCTCAAGTTCGCGCAGCGACAGGGCGACACGTGGGCGGTGAGCTTCGTGCAGCAGGCGCCGAGCAGCGACATCGGCCGTTACGCGAAGCTGCTCTTCGTGAAGGGGTCGCCGGTCATCGCTTACCTCGCGATGGAGCCGGGCGAGGGCGGCGCGGTCACGTCGAGCGTCCGGATCGCGACCGGCGAGAGCGCCACGCCCGGGGAGGGCGCGTGGCGGTTCGAGGACGCGGCGAAGGACGAGGCGACGCCGTGCCGCGCGTTCCTCTGCGGCGCCGGGGCGAAGTGCCTCCGGAGCACGGGGCGCTGCGCGACGCCGCTCGCGGCCGGCGACTGCGAGCCGGGGTGCGCCTCCGGGCAGGCGTGCATCGACGACGGCGGCTCGCCGGCGTGCGCCGCGACCTCCGAAGGCAACCGGCTCGAGACGTACCCCGAGGCGATCGGCGACTACATCGCGATGGCGCCCGACAATGCGGGCGGGTTCGGGCTGGCGTTCTACGATCGCATCCACGGCGACGTGGTGATCGCGTCGAGGTCGATGGGCGCGTGGGAGACCCGCATCGTGGACGGCGCGGCGCCGGACGGGACGGACACGGGCGACGTGGGCATGGGGACGTCGCTGTTCATCGATCGCGCCGGCGACTGGCACCTCGCCTACGCGGACGGCCGCTCGGAGGGGCTGCGGTACGCGCGGGTGAAGGGGGGCACGGAGGTCGAGCCCTCCGAGGTGGCGGACGACGGGCTCGGGATCGAGGGCGTCCCCTTCCAGGACGGGCAGCACCTCATCGGCGACGACGCGAACGTGTTCGTGACGGCGGCCGGGGAGGTGCGCATCAGCTACCAGGACGCGACGAGCGGGACCCTGCGGCTCGCGATCGGGACGAAGAGCGGCGACGGCCACAGCTGGCTCATCCAGGAGATCGCGCAGGAGGGGTTCGCGGGCGCCTTCTCGCGCATCGTGGAGGTGGACGGGCGGCTGCTCATCGCGAACTGGTGGCGCGTCGGCGGACAGACCACGAAGGGAGACGTGGCGCTCGTCACCCCCTGAAGCGCGCGCCGGAGCGCGAGCGCCTGGGCCGTGGGACGACGGGATCACCGCGTGTGGCGTCCCCCTGGAGCACTCGGCCGACGGATCGCCGTCGAGCAGGCGATCCGCCGACTGGGTATGCTCCTGGGTCGGCGCGGCCAGGGCGCGGGTGCGTCTTCTGCGAGGATCCGCAGGCAGAGCGAAGCGTCACAGGAAAGGCTTGGGACGATGAGAGCGACGGAACGAACGAGCAGCAACGCGGTGAGCAACGCATCCCCTGCGCCGTCCGGTGGAGCGCAGGACCAGGCTGGCACGCCCGTGCGGCGGCGGCGGATCGGCATCCCGTTCTCGCTGTGGCTGTTCCCCGCCGCGTCGGCCGTCGTGGGGCTGCACCTCGCCGGGTGCTGGCCGCTGTCCTACGCCGAGGATTGCAAGGAAGACTCGAGGTACTGCCCCCCCGAAACGACGGGCGGCGGCGAAGGCCCTGGCCCCACGTGCGAGCCGGACCCGACCCAGGATGCGAGCACGGTGGTGGACCGGTGCGCGGTGTTCGCGAGCGCGGGCGCGGCGTCCGGAGGAGATGGGACGAAGGCCAGCCCGTACGCGTCGCTCTCGGAGGCGCTCGCGAACGCGAACGGCAAGCGGGTGCTGGCGTGCTCGAGCGGAGTATTCGAGGAGAGCGTCACGGTCAGGGCGGCCGTCGAGGTGATCGGCGGCTTCGACTGCGGCGCGGGCTGGACGTGGAGCCCGGCGGCGCGGAGCGCCATCAACGGGCCCGCGAACAAGGTGGCGCTCACGCTGACGGAGGACGCTGGCGGGACACGGGTGCGGAGCTTCACGATCAGCGCGGCCAGCGCGACGGCTCCGGGCGGGTCGTCGATCGGCGTGGCGGTCGCGGACATCGACGCGCAGCTCGAGCAGGTCGACGTGATCGCAGGGAACGGGGTGAACGGCGCGAGCGGCGAGACGCCGGGGATCGTGCAGGATGGCGCGGACGCGCTGGAGGACGTCTCGAGCGCGTGCCTCGTGGCGGTCTACAGCGGCCAGCCCGGCGTGACGACATGCGCGGATGGCGAGACGAGCGGCGGCGCCGGCGGCCTGGGTGGACAGCCCGCTGTGGATGAAGGGCGCGGGCAGACCGGCAGCGACGGCACGCCTGGTGCGGCCTCCCCGCCCGCATCCGGCACCGGCGGCATCGGACACGGGCAGGCCGTCGAGACCGGAGAGACGGTGGAGTGCAGGGACGGCGCGAGCGGCGCGAGGGGCGCCTCTGGCGGCGCCGGCACAGCGGGCAACGGCACCACGCTGACGCTGGCCAGCATCACCGGAGGGGACGGCGGCACAGGCGTCGGCGGGACGCGCGGTCAAGGCGGAGGTGGAGGAGGCGGCGCGAAAGCAGGACGATTCTGCATGTCTGGCGGGGGTAGCTACATCGACGGCGCGGGCGCCAGCGGCGGCGGCGGCGGGGCCGGCGGCTGCGGTGGAACGGGAGGCGGCGGTGGCAAGGCCGGCGGGTCGAGCATCGGGATCCTCAGCCTGGGGACCAAGCTGGCGCTGGCCGATGTGACCATCACCGTCGGCAAGGCGGGCCATGGAGGTGAGGGCGGAGGTGGAAGCCCCGGCGGCGAGGGCGGCATGGGGGGCAAGGGGGGGAGTCGCGTCTCCGGCGCCGGCTCGCTCGCGGGTTGCATGGGTGGCAAGGGCGGCGCGGGCGGCGATGGCGGCCCTGGCGGCGGCGGCCGAGGCGGCCACGCGGTGGGCATCGCCTACCAGGTCACGCCGAGCCCCGCGGCCACCGAGGTGCCGTTCATGGGGGGCACGGCTGGGAACGGCGGTTCCGCAGGTCTCGGTGGCTCCCCCGGAAGCGACGGCGCGGCCGGGGTGAGCGGCGCCTGCTGGGATTTCGCGACGAACCAGGGCTGCCCGCAGCCGTGATCGGCGCCGCTGCGCCGTCAGGCGCTCAGCTACACCGCGCGGATCTCCGCCGTCGCCGGGCCGCTCACGCGCGCGCGCTCCGCGGCCACGAGATCGAGGAGCTCTTGGCGGGTCGCCTGCCCGCTGTCGAGCAGCGCGCGCATCGCGCCGTCGACGCAGCCCTTCACCCGCGCCAGGCGGGGAGCGCTCTCCCCGCCCTCCCGCGCGGTCAGCATGTCGTGCAGCATCCGCCTGAGCCCCGCCATCGCTTCGGTCTTCGAGCGCATCGCCATCACCTCGCCCGATCGGCCTAGCGGAGGCGGCGCGATCCGGCCAAGTTTCAGGCGCGCGGCAGCTTGCCCAGCGCGAGGTCCGCAGCGTCGCGCTCGATCCCCCCGAGCGCGACCCCCGGGCCCTTCCGTGGGACGAGCACCACGCGGCAGCGGCCGCGCGTCGCCGTCTCCAGGTGCGACAGCCCGAAGTCGAGCGCCGCGCCGAAGGCGAAGACGAGCGCGCCCATGCCAAGCAGCTCCGGGGAGCCCGCGCGCGCGCCGTCGACGAGCAGCGACACGCCCAGGTACGTCCCCAGCCCCAGCGCGACGAGCCCCGCGTAGAGGGCGAGCCGCGGGTAGCGCACCTCGCGCGTCGCCCGGAGGAGCGCCTCGACCGGGATGTACGTCTCCCGCTCCTTCAGCGTCCGGCCGAACAGCTCGGTCCGGCTCCGGACGGTCACGCCCTTCGGGCCGACCTCCAGCGCGGCGGGTCGGCGGTACCGCAGAAGGAACCGCCCGGCGAGCCGGAGGACGTGCATCACGAGCAGGATCCCCGTCGCCGCCAGCAGCACGAGCGCCACCGGCCCGCGCGGCGGCGGAGACAGCTCGCCCGAGAGCCGCGCCGTCGCCCCGCCGTCGCGCTCCGGCGCCCACCCGTCTCCGGTCGCCCCGGCGCCCTCCTGCGCGGCCCCGCTGGCGCTCGGCGCGCGGCTCGGCCGCCTCCCGGGCGAGAGCGCGTCGCGCAGCAGCGAGCGCACGATCGGATCGCGCACGTCGTCCACAAGCGCCGCGGCCTCGGCGCGCGCGTCGGGCGAGGCGCTCCCCCGCAGCGCCGCCGCGGCGATGATCGCGCCCGCCCGGCCGAGCTGCGGCAGCGCGCCCTGGTCAGCGCGCCGGACCAGCGCGGCGATCGACCGCCAGAGGCCCGCGGCCCGCTCGCCCAGCGCGGCGTCCAGCGCGGTCAGCGCGTCGACGGAGGTGTACGTCGCCAGCCAGACGAGCGCCTCGGCCACGCGGGCCTCCGCCTCCGGCCCGTCGGGCGGCGAGAGCGCGACCCCGCGCGCGAGCAGCGTGGCCAGGAGCACACGGGTCGCGCTCCCCGCGCCCTCGCTCGTACCGCGCTCGAGCGCCCGGACCACGTTGCCGAACCGGGTCTCGGCGTCGGCGACCGACAGGCCCGCCCGGTCGACGAGCTCCGCGAGGCCGCCCTCCAGGGTCGTCCGCCGCTCGTCCGCGGCGGCAAAGGCCGCGGTGTGGACGACCCGCGCGAGGTCGTCGCCGCGGGGGTGTCCGGCAAGCTCATCGAGCACGGCGTACGGAGAGTGTTCGGGCGTCATCGGCGCGGGCTGGTCGGATTAACTGAACGCCGCCGCTTTGGCTAGTGTTCCGAGCGGCCCGGGCCGCGCTCCGCCCCGGCGCGGCCCCCTTGGCCCCGGCGCGGCCGCCTTCGCCCCGGCGCAGCCGTTCTCGCCGCGCGCTACGGCTTCCGCGCGCCGCCCTGCTCCAGGAGCGCCTTCTCCACGAAGCCCATGATCAGCTTGAGCTGCCGGTTCGTGACGTGGAGCTTCGACCAGATGACCTTCCCGTCGGTGTTGAAGGCGATCTCATCCACCACATCGATCCTCGTGATCCCCAGGTCGATCGTCCGGATCGCATTCAAGGTCTTCGTGAGCTCCTGCGCGTGAACCAGCGCATCTTCCGCAGATTCATCGCCCGCCGTGAGGGCGAGGTCCGCGCCCCCGTCCTTGGTCGGCGTGACGGTGAGGCGCATCCAGGCGAGGCTGCGCGGGACCGCCTGGACCCCGCGGAACGCGTTCGCGGGCGTGAGCATCGAGATGACGATGCCCGCCGCCGAAGATTTGTTGAATCCTTTCATGGACTTCAACTTGGACAGCTGATCTTCTTCAGCAGCGGGAAGGACCACGAGCAGCCGCCGGTCCGGGACCATCGCGAAGATGCGCTTGCTGCGGTCGGCGGTGGCCCGGGCGGCGGGGACGGGGGCGTCTTCGATCCACGCGCCGTTCGACCGCTGCACGATGACGTCGACGGCCGCGCGCATGGTCTCCTCGGGCGCCCTGTAGTCCATGACGGCGACGACCTTGCTGGAGTCGCGGAGCTGCGGGCCGGCGATGAGGAGGTGGTCGATGTCCCGGATCGGGTCGACGGCGGTGTCGCTGAAGAAGGACTGCCACTGGGGGATGGTCGTCAGGATCCGGCCGAACCACGCGCCGAGCTCGTGGTTGCGGAGCCGGTCGCCGGCGATGAGCACCTGGACGTTCGGGTCCTTCGACGCGAGCTTGCCCGGCGCGCCCGCGGCGCTCAGCGGGGTTCGCAGGTTCGGGTGGTCACCGTCGTTCTCCGTGCCCCCATCGCCAGACGCGTCCGGTCCTGCGTCGCCCGGCGGCTTCCGGCGCGGCCGCTCGGGCGCGCCCGCGTCCGGCGCCTCCGGCGAGGCGCTCGCCGACGCGGCGGGCGGCGTCGCGGGCGACGGCGTCGCCGGCGCCGCGGCGCCCGCCCCGGAAGGCGCCCCCTCGCCGCTCGCGGACGGCGCCGCCGCGACGGCGCTGGGGTCGTCCGCGAGGAGATCGAGATCGATCGGCACGATCGTGTCGCCGGCGTCGTAGTCGGCCAGCTCGCCCCGGAGCGCGAGCATCGCGTCGAGCCACGCGAACAGCGGGGTCGGGAGCAGGGGCAGGTGCAGGAGCGCCGCGACGACGGCCGCGGTGACGAGCGCCCGCCTGGATGCGGCGCGAACGAGCGGAACGACCGCGGTGCCACGGCCCACGCGCCGGGCCTCCGTCGTGTTGTTCAAGCCACGCCCCGGGGTCCGTTCCGCCACGGCGGTACCCTAGCAGCAGCCGTCCGAACGGCATCCATGCGCCGGAGCGCGCCCGCGCCGCGCGTCACGGCTTCGTGGCACGTCGTTCGCTCAAGCGAGGGTCATGCGATGCCGCCTGCCCCGGCGTCCGCCGTCGTCAGCTCGAGGGGCGCGCGCTCCGCAGAGAAGTGGATCGACACGTGAGTGACCAGGTACTAAGACCGCCGAGCCGACCCGACCCTACGGGTCGATCATCAGACCGCGAGGATCGGGAAGGCCGGTCCTCGCCCAACGCTGTGGATGCGATGAACCGCTCTCAGGCGCCCGGCCCCCGCGGGCAGAAGGACCCCGCACGATCGCACGGCAGCGGCAATGTCCGCACCGACGACCTGCGGAACCCGCAACCGGCGCCGGGCGCCGGACGCGGCGGCGCGCGCACCTCGCTCGTGTCCAGCGTGCTCGGGTTCGTCGCCGCGGCGGCCTTCGCCGGCACCGCGGCGTGGGCGAGCGGCTGCCAGGGCGAGGCCCCTCCCGGCCCCTCCACCGAAGGCGACTCGCCGCCCGAGCGGACGTCGCCCCTCCCCCGCCCCGCGCCCGCGTCGTCGGCGCGCGCCGCCGCGTCCGCCGAGGCGCCCAAGGAGGCCCCGACCGCCGCGCCCTCCGAGGCCCCGGAGCCGCCCGCGCCCGACAAGCCGTACACGGGGCCGCTGCTCGGCTCGATCGTGCCGCAGGCGGCGGTCTATCCGACGATGGAGTTCTCCAAGCAGCGGCTCGGCTACATCCGGCTCGGCGGCAAGGTGCCGGTCGATCCGAAGCCGATCAAGGGCGGGAGCTGCGCCAAGGGCTGGTACCGCCTCCTCGACGGCGGCTACGTCTGCGGGAGGTCGGCCACGACGGACCTGTCGAACCCGCAGGTCCGCCTCGGCATCACGCCGCCGAACCTCGACGAGGTCCTCCCGTACAAGTACGCCTTCAACACGACGCACGGCACGCCGCTCTACCGCTCCGTCCCCTCGAAGGACGAGATGATGCGCTACGAGCCCTACCTCGATTCCGCGAAGCGCAAGCGGAAGGAAGAGGAGAAGCAGCGCGCCGAGGCGCTCTACGAGGAGACCGAGAAGGAGGTCGCCGCGGCGGCCGCCGCTCGCGCCGAGGCCGCCGCGAACCCCGCGTCGGTGGCCGCGGTCGCCGCGGATCCGGCCGCAGTCGAGGACAAGGCGGCGGCCGTCGCCGAGGCCGCGTCGCTCGGCATCGCGCCGGCGCCCGTCGAGGAGGAGCCCGAGAAGCCCTGGTGGGAGAACGTCGACGAGAAGGGCAGGCCGCGCAGCGTCACGCTCGCCGATCTCGACAAGGACGCCGACTCGACGGTCGCGAAGCGGATGGTCAAGGGCTTCTTCGTCGCGGTCGACAAGACCTTCGGCTGGAACGGCCGCAGCTGGTACAAGACGACAGCGGGCCTCGTCGCGCCGAGCGACCGCATGTACATCATCAAGCCGCCGGCCTCGCAGGGCATCGACTTCCCCGAGGGCGCGAAGTCGGTCGGCTTCATCCTCGCGAAGTCGGCGAGCAAGTACCAGTTCGACGCCGAGAAGAAGTCCGTCTCCGTGGCCGGCTCGCTCGAGCGCTTCGCGGCGTTCGGCCTCACGGGCGAGAGCCACACCCACAAGTCGACCGTGTACCGGAAGACGACCGAGGGCTGGTGGATGAAGGGCGCCGACGGGACGTACACCGATCTCGGCGCCCCGCCGCCTGATCTCGCGCCGGGCGAGAAGTGGATCGACGTCAACCTGTCGCGCAAGACGCTTGTCGCGATCGAGGGCGACAAGCCCGTCTTCGCGGCGCTCATCTCGCCGGGGAGGCGCTCGAAGGACAAGAAGAAGGACCACCCCACGCACACGGGGGTGTTCCGCATCCGCGAGAAGCACATCGCGACGACGATGGACGGCGACGGCACGGTCGCGGGTGATCTGCCGTACAGCATCGAGGACGTGCCGTTCGTCGCGTATTACGACGGCTCGTACGCCCTCCATGGCGCCTTCTGGCACGGAAACTTCGGCAGGGAGATGAGCCACGGCTGCGTGAACCTCTCGCCGCTCGACGCGAAGAAGGTCTTCTTCTGGAGTGAGCCCAGGCTCCCGCGCGGCTGGCACGGGGTCTGGGCCACGCCGGAGAACCGCGGCACGCTCGTGTCCATCCACGAGTGAGCGGGCCGCGCGGCCGCGCGGCCGAGGACGCAGCAACACCGTGCGCTCCCCATCGAGCGAGCCGCGCGGGAGCGGCCGGACCAGGCTCGCCGCGGCGCGTGGTACGAGCGCGCGGAGCCGCGCCTCGCCTCGCCTGGACCCACCGAGCGGGCCTGCCCGCCTGCCACCCTGCGTCCGCCGGTTGCTGGAAATCCGGGCGGGCCGTGCTCGGAACAGCTTGAACGGTCGCTTTGACAGGGCTCCCTCTTGACTCGGGGCTCCCCTTCGCACACTTGTGGAGCCGCCATGGACCAGTTCTCGGCGCACCTCGACCGCGGGTGGGATCTCGTCCAGCGCGGGGACACGCGCGGAGCAGAGGCGTCGGCCCGGCGGGCGCTCGAGCTAGATCCGAACTCGCCGGAGGCTCACAACCTGCTCGGCTTCGTCGCGGCCCTCGAGGGCGAGGGCGAGGAGGCCATCGAGGCGTACCGCCAGGCGATCGCCCTCGATGACACCTACCTGGAGGCGATGCTCAACGCCGCCGAGGTCTACATCCACCCGCTCGGCGATTTCGACCAGGCGATCGAGATGTGCGACCAGGCGCTGGATCTGGCCGAGGTCGACGAGGAGATCATCGACGCGCTCCTCCTGAAGTTCGACGCGCTCCTCGGCAAGGGCGATCTCGACGAGGCGGCGCAGGTCGCGGCGAGGATCCCCGAGGGCCCCTACGACAACCCGAACCACACCTTCCTCGTGGGCCGCGCGTTCTACGAGATCGGCCAGGCCGACAAGGCTGCCGCCCTCATCGAGGAGGCGGCGCTCAAGGACCCGAGGCACGCCGAGGCCCACTACTACCTCGGCCTCATCCGCGACGAGCGGGGCGATGTCCGCGGCGCGACGCAGGCCTTCCTGCGCTCCCGCGAGCTCGACGTCGAGCTCGGCATGCCCCCCTGGGCGCCGAGCCGCGAGGGCTTCGTGACGCTGGCCCAGAAGACGGTCGCCGCGCTCAACCCCGTGCTCCGGCGCTACGTCGAGGGCGCGGAGCTCTACATCTCCGACGTGCCCGGGATGGAGCTCGTGGCCGAGGGCGTCGATCCCCGCGCGCTGGTCCTGCTGGACGGCCTCAACGCCGACGAGCGCGAGCGGGGCCTCCGCGGCAGCGCCGAGGTCCACCCGTGCGCGCGGGTCTTCGTCTACGCCCTCAACGTCGCCCGCCTCGCGGGCAGCATCGAGGCGCTGGAGCGCGAGATCAACCTGGCGCTCGAGCGCGAGATCACCGCGACGTTCCTCGAAGCCGAGCAGAACGAGCGGACCGAGAAAGAGCTCAACTGATCGAGCGGGGCGCTCCTCGCCACGATCGCCGCGCCGCGTGGGCGCGCGGGGCGCCGCTCACTTCCACTTGACGGCGATGATCTCGGTGCTGATGCCGGGTGACGAACGGATGATGACGGAGCTCATCAGCCGATGCACGGCGCCGAGCCCGACGCCGAGCCCCTGACCGGGCATCCTCGGCGTCAGGCGCGCAGAGCTCGACGAGGACGGGCCGCGATCGCTCTTCGGCCCGACGTCCTCGAGCAGCGCCAGCTTCGGGTCCAGGCCTGGGCCGGAGTCGCGCACGATCACCTCGACGCCCCACCGACCGCCGCCCGTCTGCGTGTCATCGCGGATCGCCCGGATGCTGATGCTCCCGCCGCCGCCGTGGCGCACCGCGTTCGACACGAGCTCGGCGATCGCGATCGCGAGCTCGTGCTGGGCGCGCTCCGAGAGCCCCGCCCAGCGCGCGATGTGCGCGCCCTCGGCCGCGCAGGCGAAGCGATCCTCCTCGCGCGTGACGGGGATGCTGAACGCGGGCGGGGACCGCTGCGTCACGCCGCGCCCCTGTCGCGGACCACGGCGACGACGCACGTGGCGTCGTCGAACGACTTCTTGTGGGCGTCGACGATCCGGCGCGCCATCTCCTCGGGATCGAAGTCGCGGAACGCGCTGAGATCGAAGCCGCTGGAGATCCCGTCGGAGTGGAGCAGGACGACATCGCCAGGCGATATGGGGAAGCGAAAGCTGCGGAGCCGCCGCACGCGCCGCCCGAGGATCCCCGCCGAGCAGAAGCTCGGCATGGCCGTGCGCGTGATCGCCTTCATCGCGATGTTGCCGACGCCCGAGAACTCGAGCTCGCCCACGCTCTCGTCGATGCGCAGGAGCGCAGCCGCGGCCCCGCGCGTCGACGCGATGTGCTCCCCTGCCCCGGTCAAGAGATCCTCGAGCGGCATCGACGCGTGGTCCTCCACGTAGCGGCAGAACGCGGAAGCCGCTTGCGCGGCGTGGGGACCATGACCGAGCCCGTCGGCGAGGCCGATCAGCACCCACGGGGAATGTCGGACCACCACCACCTCGTCGCCGGCGATCTCCTCGCCGGCGGCGACGCAGCACGCGGTCCCGATGGCGACCGTCATCCGAGGTACTTCCTGACCGTCACGGTCGTCCCCGCGCCCGGCGCCGTCTTGACGTCGAACGCATCCATGAGCGCCTTCGTGCCGCGGAGGCCCGCGCCCATACCGTGACGCGAGCGGTACTTGCCGCTCAGGATCTCCGGCAGGTTCGTGATCCCAGGCCCGTTGTCCTGCGCGACGATCTCGATCGCGCGCATCGGCGAGGTGAGCGAGCGGACGACGACCTGCCCGCTGCCCGCGTACCTGACGATGTTGCGCCCGAGCTCGGAGATCGCCGTGACGATCTTCGTCTGCAGGACGTCGCTGACGAGGTGCTCGATGCAGAGCTCGCGGCCGGCTGACCGCGCGCGCAGCACGTCCTCCTCGTTGCGCACATCGATGGTGATCTCGCGCGGCGCGGGGGCAGCGTGGTCGAGCTCACCGAGCTCGGAGATGCACCGATCGAGCTGCACCTGGTCGCGGACGAACAGCTTCACCCCGCGCTTGACCTCGACGAGGAGGCGCCGGAGATCACCCTCGCGCGCGACCATCGGATCGACCTTCGCCTGCCGGATCCCGCAGTCGATGACGCTCTTCCTCACCGCAGGCGAGAGGAACTGCGCCAGCACCGTCTCGATCTGATCGGTGATCGAGCGGCCGACGATCTGCGGAGACGACGGCACGGGGCCGCGCGCCGACTGCGGCGTACCCGGCAAGCGCGTCGACACCGGTCCGCTGGACCGGCTCGACGGCGGCCCCGTGGCGCCGCCGCTGGAGGGCGGTCCGTCACGAGGAGGGATCTTCATGCGACACCTCGTTCGTGAGCTCCGGCGGCATCATGTCGTCGTCCGCGGACGGCGCGAGCATCTCGACGGCGCGCTCCAGGTTGAGCGCCGTCACCACGCCAGGGATCTCGAGATCCATCTCCACGAGCGCGATCGCGACCGCAGGGCGCAAGCCGCACACCGCCGTCCGGACGCCCATCAGCCGGGCCGTGAGCGCGATGTCACGGATGGCGCGGGTGAGATAGCTATCGAGAATCTCGACACCGGAGAGGTCGACGATGAGGCCGCGGGGCGATCGCGCTTCGATCGACCCGGTCACGTCGTCGCGCAGCTGCTCCACCTGGCCGTCGGTGAGCCCGCCCTGCACCGAGACGATTAAGTTCCCGAAGAGGCCCACGATGGGGACCCTACCCGCTTGCATCAAGTGGACGTCTCCTTCCTCGCGCTGAGCTGCAGCTGTGTCGTGGTCATTGCACCGCTGCCCGACGGATCGAAGGCGGCCCGAGGGCCGCCAGGTGTGAACGGCTGTCCTGTCTGCTTCTCGTTGTCTTTGGCCGCGCCGCGGCGGGTCCCCATGAGGGACGCGGGCGTCGGCTTCTGGCCGGCGAGCGCCATGCTCTCGCGCAGCGCATGCTTGAGGTTGCGCGCGGCGCGCACGGTGCCGAGGTTGATGCCGAGCTCCACCATCGTCTGCGCGACGGCGGGCCTGACCCCGGTGATCCGACACCGCGCGCCGAGCAGCTCGACCGCCTTCATCAGCTTCATGAAATGGTCGGCCGTCCGCGTGTCGATCACCTCGACGCCCGTCACATCGATGATGACGTAGCGCGACTGGCGGCGGACGATCTCGTCGAGCAGCCGCTCCATGATCTGGGCGCTCCTGCGCGAGTCGACGACGCCGATGATCGGCAGCGCGAGGACGTCGTCCCACAGCTCGAGGATGGGCGTCGAGATCTCGTCGATCGCGTAACGGAGCCGCTCGACGAGCTCGCTCTTGGCGCTCTCGCTCTCCACGAGGTCGCGGTTCTTCGCCTCGAGATCCTCGATGAGGCGCTTCTTCTCGGTCGCGTCGCGGAACACGGCGACGGCGCCGGAGATCGCCCCGTCCTTGCCCCGCATCGGGCTGGCGCTGACCGTCAGGAACAGGCCGGACACCGGGCCGGTCTCGATGCGCGGCTCGGAGAACACTGGCGGCACGCGGACCGACCGCGGCTCGACATCGTCCCCCTGCGGCCCCGCGGTGGGCGCGAGCGTCGGCATCGCGCCGCCCGCCATGCCGTTGGACCGGCGGGCGACCCGCCCATCCTGGTCGGCGGACTTCCTCGCGAAGAGCTCGACCTGATCGACCGTCTCGCCGCGCAGCGCGCGCGACAGCGGGTGCTCGGACATCGGCCAGGGGGTCGCGCGATCGGGGAAGAACAGCGTGGCGTCGCCGGGCCCCACGTCGTCCCCCGAGGCGAGGTCGAGCGGCGCGCGGCCGAGCATGTGCTCCGCGGCCGGGTTGCGCATCAGGAGCTCGCCCCTGTCGTCAACGACGGCGACGCCGTCCGCCATGCTGTCGAGCACGAGCTTGAAGATGCCAGCCTGTCGCCGCAGCTCCTCGTCCGCTCGGGCCAGCTGCTCGCCGCGATCGCGCGCGTCGCGCGTCGCCCGGTCGAGCTGCGCGGCCTGCTCCTTCGCCGCGCGCTCGTGCCCCTCGATCTGCTGCTCGAGCGTCGCGACGCGCTCCGTGAGCCTCGCAATCTCTTGCCGCAGAGCTTCTTCGCTCATCGCGAACTCCCCGTCGTAAGCCCGCGCGCGCCGTGCGTGGCGCCAGGCAGCGCGTCCCTCCGGTGCGCGGCGCGGCGAATCCCCTTGCAGGATCGCTCCAGATGCGCGCGCCGGGAGGATGAGCCGCGCGGGCGAAACGAGACGGCCGCGGAGAGCGCGTGGCTCTTCGCCGTCCTGTCCGTCCTTTGCACGCTCGTGACGCTCATTTCTTCTCCTCGCAGGCTGCCCTGTCCCAAGCGGGGACCGTGTCCAGCACCAGTCGAGAAACACAGCTTATCGCCAACCGGGCAACCCACCGTCAAGCTTCGCGTCAGCCATGCGTGTCGCTTGTGGCGACGGCATCCACCGTCGCCCAGCCGAGGTAGCCCGTGCCCGCACAACCGCGCCCGTGCCCCGCGTCACGATCGAACACGCCAGCAGCAGCTTATGCCGCGCCGCAGCGCAGCCGAGCTCGGTCGGCGCGCACCTCCTGCCTCCGCTCCTCGGATGTGCGGATGGAGAGGGTCCAAGCTCACGTGAGGTTCCCCCCATGCGACGCGCGCCGGTCACCAGCGCGGATTGCGTGAACACCGCCGCGCGGGTCGCTCAGCCTCAATCGCCGAGGCTCTGACGCTCGCGAGCGCGCCGTCGCTTGGCCTTGCGCTTCGAGTCGGCCGGGCGCTGAGGGTCTGGGCCGCTCTCGCCCGTGGTCGGGGCGCCCGCGTCGAGCCAGCGCCACAGCGCCATCTGGTCCGCGGTCGCCCCGTGACGGATGGCGCGCTTCAAGATCTTCTTGGCGAGCACCAGCTTGCCGCATCGGGCGAGCGCGTGCGCGTAGCTCGCGGCGATGTCGGCCTCGCCTGTCTGCGCCTCGGTGGCCTGCGCCAGGAGCGGCAAGGCGTCGTGCGGGCGGTTCAGCGCGACGTCGTAGAGGTGCCCCAGGTTGTGCGCGTACCAGGGGTTCTCGGGCGCGATGGCCAGCGCGCGCTCATAGGCGCGCGCGGCGTAGCGGTAGTTGCCGAGCAGCGACTGCGCCAGGCCCAGCACCGCCCAGGCGCCGTCGTCCTCCTCGTGGAACTGCAGCACGCGGCGCGCAAAGAGCGCGGCGCGCCACGGATCGTGCTCCACGCCCATCTCCGCGAGGTGGCGGTGCGCGTAGAGCCACGGCTCGCTCCCGGGCGCCGTCGCGCGGGCCAGGCGCGCGAGCAGCGGGAGCACCCTGTCCGCATCGAGCTTGTCAGCAAGCGCTCGATCGATATCCCGTCGAAGCCGGTCGATGTCCTCCGCTCCACTGCGCCCCATCCCTTCCGTGATACGACCAGTGGGCGGGCTTGGCTAGCGCGTTGCGCGCCGAGCGGCGACGCCTGGACGACGTCGCACGCAAGCCCCCACCGACGTACCATCGACCTGCGCCGCCGGGCGGTGTCTTGCGCCGCGCGGAACCGCTTGAAACGCCCGCGTGGAGCCCGCTCCGCCGCCATGTGGCAGCGGACAGGCGCTCTTGCGTCGAGCCGCGCGACCCGCGCTCAGGCGTCCTCCGCCACCTCTTCGGCGCTTGACGTGCGCTCCCGAGCCTGCTCCGCGCGCGCCTCCTTGCCCGCGATCATCGCGCCGTTCAGCGTCGCCACGACCCGCGTGAGCTCGGCCTTCGGGACGCTGACGAACGCGTTGCGCTCGCGCACCCGGATGCGCCGGATGTCTCCCTTGGCCATCCCGCCCCGCTCGATGAGCGCGCGCTGGAAATCCGCCGCGCGCGCGCCGTCGCGGCGCCCGAGGTTGATGAAGACCTCGACGAACTCTCCTTCCGCCTCGTCGCGAGAGGGCTCGGCGCGCGGCGCTTCGCCGGCCTCGCCGCTCTCGATCTCGGCCGCGGCCTCGCCGGTGGCCAACGGCAGGGCGCCGCTCGCACGCTCGCGCTCGCCGCCGCGCGACACAGGCGTGCCGGGCGCCGGAGACGGAGGCTCGCCGAGGATCGGCTCGTCGTCGCCCTCCTCCTCGGGCGGCTGCCACATGGTGAAGTCGGCGTGGCGCGAGAACGGCTGTCCCGACGCGCCGCCCTGAGGCCTGCCCGGCGCGGCGCCGGGGGCGCCAGCGCCGCGGCGCGCCGACAGCAGCGTCGCGGCGGGCCGATCGCGCAGGCGCTCCGCCGGGCCGCGGCCCGACCCGCCCTCGCCTCGCGGCGGCTCGATCCGCATCAGCGGCTCCGGCCGCGTGAGCGGCTCCACCGAGACGGGGCCGTCGTCGCGCGCCCGCGCCCCCTCGGGCCGGCGCGGCTCTTCCCCCCCGGGCGCGTCCGCGCCGCGAGGGCCTCGCCGCCCCTCGTCCCGGCGGAGGCGCAGCGATCGCCGATCGCGCTCCCGTCCGCGGTCCCGATCGCCCTCGCGCGCCAGCTCGCGTTCGCGCTCGCGCTCGCTGCGCTCCGTCTCGGGCGATCGCGGCTCGGCCGAGTCGGCCGCGCGGGGGCTCGCGTCCCGCGCCGCCCGTCCGCGCGCCGCGGGTTCGGGCTTCGTCGACGGATCCGTGCCGCGCCCCTCGCTCTCGCGCGCCGCCGCGCGCTGCGGCTGCTGGGCGCGCCGCGCGGCGCTCGCCTCCTCCTGCGCCGTCGGCCGCGCGCCGAGGTGATCGCGCAGGAGGCCCGCCACGATCGCCTCGGCCTGGTCGTGCGTGAGCAGCCGGCGCGCGAGCGAGAGATCGTCGCGGTGCGTGCCCTTCGACAGGAACGCCTCGGCGAGCATCGCGACGAGATCGGCCTCGGCGCGCGTCTTGAGCTCCCCCTCCGTGGGGAGCTGCTTCTCGAGCGGGCGGATCTTGTACGTCAGCCGGAGGATGTAGAGCGGCCCGACGTCCTGCGGCGTGATCAGCGCGATCGCCGTGCCGGTGCGGCCCGCGCGGCCGGTGCGGCCGGTGCGGTGCACGTACGCCTCGGCGTCCTGCGGGAAATCGTAGTTGATGACGTGCGTGAGGTGCGAGATGTCGATGCCGCGCGCGGCCACGTCGGTGGCGACGAGGAAGCGCAGGCGCCCCTCGCGCGTCGCGCTCATCACCTTCTCGCGATCGGACTGCGGCAGATCGCCGTTCAGCCAGTCGGCGTCGTAGCCCTGGCGCTTCAGCGCCCCGGCGACCGCCTCGGTCTCGTCCTTCGTGTTGCAGAAGACGACCGCGTTCTCGGGGTTCTCCACCTCGATGATGCGGATGAGGGAGGTCAGCTTGTCACCCGTGATCAGGTAGACGTAGTGCTGGATCTGGAGCGCGCCGACGGCGTCGCCCGAGAGGGTGATGAACTCGGGCGAGCGCAGCTTGCTGCGCGCGATGCGCTCGATGTCGGGCGGGAGCGTCGCCGAGAACAGCAGCGTCTGCCGCTCCGGCGGCAGCTCGGCGAGGATCGCGGTGAGCTCGCGCTCGAAGCCCATCGAGAGCATCTCGTCGCACTCGTCGAGCACGAGCAGCCGGATGTGCTTGGCGACGATGGTCCCGCGGCGCAGGTGGTCGAGCACGCGGCCCGGCGTGCCGACGATGACCTGCGCGCCCGCGGCGAGCGCGTCGATCTGCCGCTGCATCGGCGCGCCGCCGTAGACGGCGACCACCTTGATGCCCTTGCGCTTGCCGAGGCGCTCGACCTCGGCCGAGACCTGGAGCGCGAGCTCCCGCGTCGGGCACAGCGCGAGCACCTGCGCCTGCGCGAGCGAGCGCTTCACGGCATGATCGACGATCGGGAGCCCGAAGGCCGCCGTCTTGCCGGTGCCGGTACGCGCCTGCACGACCGCGTCGCGGCCGCGCGTCACCGGCTCCCATACGGCGAGCTGCACCGGCGTCGGGTGGACGTAGCCAATCTCCGCGAGGGTCTCGCGCAGCTCGGACGACAGGGGGAGCACATCGAAGGTAGGCGGCGGCTGGGGCTTGTCGCCGGTCTGCGCTTCACCCGCCACTGCGGCAGGGGGAGAAGGAACGGTCATGTCGGTCATATCGTCCTGCGTGATCGCCGCGTCGGGGTATTATCTCGGGGACGCGGGCCCAAGCTGGCCATCGACGATCGCCCGGACCCGCCGCCGCAGCGGAGCCAGATCGCCTGCCTCGCGCCGCGCTGCGTGCTCCTCCGCATAGCGGAGCCGCTCGATGGCGTCGAGAGCGCGCTCGTTGTCCTCCGAGCCCCGGCACGAGGCGGCCACTCCGTCCCGGTAGGTCCACGCCGGAGCGAGCGTGCTCCTGAACCGGGCGAGGGCGGCGTCCTCCCCGTCGGTCCCGGGGGCGGCCTCCCTGGCGCGCTCGACGGCCCGGACGAGCGCCAGGAGGCCCTCCTCGCAGCTCGCGTAGGGCGACGGCGCGGCCGGCAGAAAGAAGACCTGCCGGATCAGCTGGAGGGTGCACGAGGCGATGATGAGCGCGGCGAAGCTGTAGTACGCGACCAGGGCGATGCGCCGGCCACGGGCGCGAGGCCCACCAGGGCGGCGCCTCGCTCCAGGAGGGCGCGCTCCCGCCCCGGTCCCCGGCACGGTCGGGGCGGGAGCGATGGGCGCGGGAGCTTGAGCGGGCATGGGAGCTGCGATTCCTAGGGCGGGCAGGGGTGCGCGGCCGCCGACGGTCGGGCTCCGCTTCCACGGTCCCTTCCGTGCGGGCCAGTGCTATCACCTCGCGGCGGGCGCGACGAGATGCTGTTGGACGGGAGCAGCGCGAGGTGACCGACAGGACCGCGGCGCTCCGCATCATCGCCCGCCGATCCGCTGCGGCGCTCTCCGCGCTGGCCCTCGTCCTTGGCCCGCCCGGGGCCGCGCTGGCTCAGCCGCTCCAGGACAACGCCTACACCATCGACCTCTTCCAGGGGCCCATCCTGGCGCCGCTGCGCGTGACCGGGATCGCCGGCGCCTACGCCGGCTACGCCGAGGGGATCGCCGGCATGGTCGCCAACGCCGCGGCGCCCGCGCTCCGCGAGCCGTTCAGCATGCGCTGGTTCGAGTGGGACGTGGCCGCGTCGATCTCGCTGCCCATCGAGCTCTTCGAGAACAACGATTTCGACAACAGCGGCGACATCGATCTCGATTACTCGAATTTCGTGTACCTGACCCTCGGCGGCCAGCTCCAGGCGGGCGACTTCGGCGCCGGGGTCAACGCCGAGCTGCAACGGTACTCCCTGACGGACGAGGCCGGCGCCGAGACCACGGTCGTGATCGGCAAGTACCATTTCCTCGGCGGGGTGCGCCTGCTCGGCGACTCGCTCGTGCTGGGCGCCGGCGCGCGCGCAGTGACGCTCAACCTCCAGGCCGAGCAGACCGACCTGACCATGGCGGGCGTCTCCCCGGAGCTCGGGGTGCTCGTGCGCCCCGACTGGGCGTCCTACCGGCTCGGCGCCACGTTCCGATTCCCGGTGAACGGCGGCCGCTTGCTCGGCGAGGGCGTGGAGATGGACGGGCAGGTCCGCCGCGCCGGCGGGCTGATCCTGCCAAACGAGGTCGTCCTCCCCTGGGAGCTCGAGGTCGGCCTCGCCGTGCAGGTCGGACCGCGCCCGCTCAACCCGGCGTGGATCGACCCGCACGTCCAGGAGCGGGAGCTCCGGGAGGCGGTCGCCCGCAGGCAGGCAGCGCGGGAAGAGCGGAGGGAGCGCGAGCTCGGCGCCATCGACGACCCGGAGGAGCGCGCGCGGCGCGAGCGCGTCTTCGCGACGGAGAGGGCGCGCGAGCGCGCGGCCGACGAGCGCGAGCTCGCCGCTGGGCCCGCCATCCTCGAGGCGGAGCGGCGCGCGCGCTACTGGAACTGGCCGCGCGAGCACCTGCTCATCACGGCGGAGCTCCTCGTCACGGGCCCGGTGTCGAACGGGGTGAGCCTGGAGCGCTTCCTGGCGCAAAAGCAGCCCGGGAGCGAGCACGGACCGTCGGCGGTGGGCACGTCGGGCGCGCACGTGAGCTTCTCGCCGCGGTTCGGGATCGAGACGGAGCCGATCCCGGGCCGCGTGCACACGCGGTTCGGCAGCTACTACGAGCCGAACCGCTTCGGCCGCCTGGGGAGCGGGCGTGTCGGCCGGCAGCACTTCACGTTCGGCGCGGACGTCCGCGTGCTCTCGACGACCTTCTGGGGCCTGATCCCAGACACCGCCTTGACGCTGCAGGCGTCGATGGATTTCGCGCCTCGCTACGACAGCGTGAGCGCCGGCATCGGCGTCTGGCACTGAGCGCCGCGGCGCCGCTCACACCGACGACGCGCGGCCGAGCGCCGCGCGGCCGCTCACGCCGACAGCGTGCGGCGGTGTTGCTCTGCGAGCAGCACGCGGAGGTGGCTCATCCGGGCGGGGTCGCGCTTGCCGAACTCGTCGAGCGCCGCGGCGACCGCGACCGGAGCGCCGCCGCGGGGCTCCTTCCGGAGCGCCCTCGCCGCCAGCGCGAGCGCGCGGGGGCACAGCACCTCCTCGATGCAGAGCCGCGCGGGCGGCGGCCGCCACGCGGCGTCGCGGTAGCCCCCCGGCGGCGAGGGCTCCGCGAGGAGCGCGAGGCCCTCCGCCTTGGCCTGCAGCGCCGAGAGGATCTCGCGCTCGATCGCGCTGCCCTCCTCGCGATCGCCGGAGCGCTCGATCGTGAAGATCGGCTTCGGCGCGCCGCGCCTCGCGGCGCCGAGCCAGCCCTTCCGCCAGCGCACCGCCGTGGCCCTGCTGATGGTCGCCTCGCCGCGCGCGACGAGGCCCGTGAAGGCGCTGAGCATCAGCACCTCGAACGGCGAGAACGCGTCGCCGCCCTTCGCCCCCGCGATGCGCGAGAGGTTCGCGGCGACGACGGGGAGCCCCGCCTCGATCGCGTCCGAGGAGCAGAAGAGCGTCGAGCCCGCGCTCGTCGGGTGGAACCCCGTCAGGCTCACGCCCTCGCCGGCGCCGTACCACCCGAGGAGCGTGCGCACGGTCCCCCTGCGGGCGCCGTCGGCCGAGCAGTACGCCCACGTCGTGCCCCAGAGATCGAACAGCGACCGCACGATCCACCGCGCGAGCCGCGCGCCGAGCAGGACGCTCGCCGCGAACAGCGCGGCAGCCGCGAGGGAGTCGTCCGCGGCTGCGGCCAGGCCCGAGAGGAGCAGCCCGTAGAGCGCCGTGTACGCGAGCAGCAGCCCGCTCGTGATCGCGCTCAGGAACAGCTCGATCTTCGGCGACGCGCCGCGCGGCTCGGACCGCCGCCACACGGCGCGGTGAGGCGGCTCGCCGCAGCGAGCGCAAAGATCCGCGGGGCCGCATCGCCGCCGCGTCCCGCAGCCGAGGCAGATGTCGATCGGGGGCAACCGGCTTGGCATCGGTGGTCCAGAATAGTGGCGTATCCTCGGTTCGTCGCCACGACCGTGACCCCCGGCGCGGGCTCGCCGCGCGCACGGTTTCGCACACGCGCACAGGGCGGGAGCGCGCCCCTGACCGCTTCGGGGCTTGTCGTCGCGCCCTGTCCGGCGCATCGAGTCGCGCATGCCCCATCGCCGGCTCCGCATGGTCGCTGTCAGCCACCTCGCCGTCCTCGCCCTGTGCCAAGGCGTCGCCCTCGCGCAGCCGGCGCCTCCCCAGGGTCGACCGGGCCAGCAGGCTCAGCAGAGGCCGGGCCAGCAGGCGCCCGCGGCGGCCCCGGCGACGGCGGCCGCCGCGCCCCCGGCGATGCCGCAGCGCATCGAGGTGAACGACCCGGCGCTCGCGCCGGTCCCCCCGCCGGCGCGCACGCTGGCGAGCTGGAACGACGCGCGTGGGATGATCGAGCAGCGCTCGGTCGACTTCGCCATCGCCGTGCAGGAGGTCGCCCGCGCCGAGGGGGTCGCGCGGCGGGCGCTCGCCGCGGCGCTCCCGAGCCTCGACGCGCGCGGCGACGTGACGCACGAGCTGGCGGGCGGCGGCGCCGTGAGGCTCCCGCCGGGCATCGCTCCCGCCCCTGGGGAGCCGACGGGAGCGTTCCAGGGTGTCGAGGACGCGCCGACGACCGCGTCGGCGTCGCTCACGCTCCGCCAGCCCATCCTCGCCCCGCGCGCCTGGTACGGCATCGGCACCGCCAGGCGCTCGGTGGACATCGCCAGGCTGAGCCTGGAGGATCGCCGCCGCGTCACCGTCGGCGCGGTGGCGGACGCGGTCGTCTCGATCGTCACGGCCGAGCGGGTCAGCGAGATCAACCGGGTCGGGCTGCGGAGCGCGCTCGAGCGGCTCGAGCTGACCCGGCGGCGCGAGCGCCTCGGCACCGGCACGAAGCTCGATGTCGTCCGCGCGGAGCAGGACGTCGCCCTCGCCCGCGCGACGCTCGTGTCGGGCGACGAGGCGCTGCGCAAGGCGCGGGAGACGCTCGGGGCCGTGCTGGGCGAGCGCGGCGAGGTCGGCGTCCCGCAGGGCTTCTCGCTGAACGCGATCGCGGCGGAGGTGCAGTCGGAGTGCGCCGAGGCGCGCTCGGATCAGCGCGCGGACGTCCGAGCCGCCCGGGCCGAGCTCGAGATCGCGGAGCGCAACCTCACCGACGCGAAGCTCGCGTTCGCCCCGTACGTCGATCTGTCGAGCACGCTGAGCGCCCGCACCTCGATCGGGGACGAGTCCACCCGGAGGGCGCGGTCCTGGGGGTGGTCCATCAGCGCCGTGCTCACCGTCCCCCTCTGGGACGGCGGGGCGCGCTACGGCGATCTCCAGATCAGCAGGGCCGCGGTCGAGCAGCAGCGGGTGCGCCTCGGGGCGGTGGAGCGCACCGCGGGGCTCGAGACGACGCAGGCGGTCCGGGGCGTCGCCGTCGCCGAGCAGGCGCGCGCGGTCGCCGAGCAGTCGCGCGACCTCGCGCGCGAGACCGCGCGCCTCACGCAGGTCGCGTTCGAGGCCGGCACCGCGACGAGCTTCGATCTCGTCGAGTCCGGCCGCAGGCAGCGCGAGGCCGAGCTCGATCTCGCGGTGCGCGAGTTCGAGGTGGTGAAGGCGAAGATCACCGCGCTGCTCGCGTCCGCCTCGTGCAGATGAGGTGCGCGCAGGGCGTGCGCCCGCCGAGCGCGGCCGCGACCTCGCGCGGGGGTTGTGCCGAGCGACCGCGCGAGTAGGCTACGCGCCGATGGAGCGGCTCGAGAGCTACGTCGAAGGGCAGTGGCGCGCCGGCCAGGGCGCGCCGCACGTGCTCGTCAACCCCGCGACCGAGGAGCCGCTCGCCGAGACGAGCACGGACGGCCTCGACCTCGCGGCCGCGGTGGCGTTCGCGCGCGCCGAGGGCGGGCCCGCGCTGCGCGCGCTCACGTTCGCGGAGCGCGGCGAGCTGCTGCGCGCCATGTCGCGCGCCGCGCACGCCGAGCGCGACGCGCTCATCGACGTCGCCATCCGGAACGGCGGCAACACCCGCGGCGACGCCAAGTTCGACATCGACGGCGCGATCGGCACGCTCGCCTACTACGCCGACCTCGGCGCCCAGCTCGGCGACGCGCGGCTGCTCACGGACGGCGACGGCGTGCAGCTCGGGCGCTCGCCGCGCTTCTTCGGCCAGCACATCCTCGTCCCGCGCCCCGGCGTCGCGGTGCACATCAACGCCTTCAACTTCCCCGCGTGGGGGCTCGCGGAGAAGGCCGCCTGCGCGCTCCTCGCGGGCATGCCCGTCATCACGAAGCCCGCGACCAGCACCGCGCTCGTCGCGCTCCGGCTGATGAAGATCTTCACCGAGCGCGCCCCGCTGCCGCGCGGCGCGCTCTCCTTCGTCGCCGGCCCGCCGGGCGATCTCCTCGCGCACCTCGGCGGCGAGGACGTCCTCGCCTTCACCGGCTCGAGCGCGACCGGCGCCGCGCTCCGGCTCTCGCCCGGCCTCGTGCGCGACGGCGTCCGCGTGAACGTCGAGGCCGACAGCCTGAACGGCGCCGTCCTCGGCCCCGACGCCGCCCCCGGCTCCGAGACGTACGCGATGTTCCTGCGCGACGTCGTGCGCGACATCACCCAGAAGGCCGGCCAGAAGTGCACGGCGATCCGCCGCATCTTCGCGCCCGCGGCCGTCGTCGACGCCGTGCGCGACGACCTCGTCGACCGCCTCCGCGACGCGCGCGTCGGCGATCCCTCGCAGGAGGGCGTCACGGTGGGTCCGCTGACCACGTCCGATCAGCTCCGCGGCGTGCGCGCGGGCATCGAGCGCCTCGCGGCGGGCGCCGCGGTGGCGCTCGGCGGCGCCGCGCCCTTCGAGGCGATCGGGGTGCCCCCGGGCAAGGGGTACTTCGTGCCGCCGACGCTGCTCGTCGCGAGCGGCCCCGACTGCGCGCCCGCCGCGCACGAGCACGAGGTCTTCGGCCCCGTCGCCACGCTCTTCCCGTACGACGGCGGCGCGGCGCACGCCGTGGCGCTCCTGCGCCGGGGCCGCGGGAGCCTGGTTTGCTCGGTCTACAGCGACGACCGCGCCTTCGCGGCGGAGGTGCTGCTCGGCGTCGCGCCGTACCACGGCCGCGTCCTCCTCGGCAGCGAGAAGATCGCCGATCAGGCGCCCGGCCCGGGCACCGTCCTCCCTCAGACGATCCACGGCGGCCCGGGCCGCGCCGGCGGCGGCGAGGAGCTCGGCGGCCTGCGCGGGCTCCATTTCTACTCGCAGCGCACCGCCGTGCAGGGGTCGCGGCCGATCCTGGAGGCGATCCTCGGGGCGAAGGGCGAGCCCCGCCCCGCGCCGGCGAAGCCGTAGATCGCGAAGGCCGGGGTAGCTCTTTCCGTGGACTTTATGGTGAAGTCTCGCTCATGAGCGCGGGCCCGCAACTCATCGGCAAGACGATCGCAGGGCGCTTCCGCGTCACCGGGTTCATCGGCGAGGGCGCGATGGCGGCGGTCTACCGGGGCGAGCAGGACGCGGAGCCGCGCGACGTCGCCATCAAGATCATGCACCCGCAGCTGCTCGGCGACGAGACGTTCGTCACCCGCTTCTACCGGGAGGCGAAGGCGGCGTCGCGCCTCCACCACCCGAACACGGTGCAGATCCTCGACTCCGGCGTGGAAGGGCACCTGCCGTACATCGTGATGGAGCTCGTCGCCGGGCAGGACCTGTTCGAGGTCCTGCTCGCCGAGCGCCGCTTCTCCGAGGCCCGCGCCGCGCGGTTCCTGATCGGCATCACCGACGCCCTCGCCGCCGCCCACGCGCGGGGCATCGTGCACCGCGATCTCAAGCCCGAGAACGTGATGGTCATGCGGGATCCGGCGGATCCGTCGGTCGAGCGCGTGAAGGTGCTCGACTTCGGGATCGCGAAGATGGTCGAGAGGAACACCCGCGGCGGCGGCGACGACGGGCCGAACAGCGCGCCCATCAGCGTCTGGGGCTCGGTCACCACGGTCGGCGTGGTCGTCGGCACGCCCGCGTACATGTCCCCGGAGCAGTGCCGCGGCGACGTCATCGACGGGCGCAGCGACGTGTACGCGTGCGGGGTGCTCCTGTTCCTGCTCGTCACGGGCCGGCTCCCCTTCCCGCCCACGCCCGTCGCGTGGGAGGTGGCGATGGATCACCTCCGGAAGCCGCCGCCCGCGCCGAGCCAGTTCCTGCCGCAGATCCACCCTGCCCTCGAGGCGATCATCCTCACCGCGCTCGCGAAATGGCCGAACCAGCGCCAGCAGAGCGCGGCCGAGCTGCGCGACGAGCTCGAGCGGCTCCTCCCCCACCTGGCGGACGCGCTGCTCCCTGCCGCCCGGGCGAGCGCGCCCGAGGACGCGCCGACCCTCGAAGTGGCGATGCCGCCGTCGCTCCGGAGCACCATGACGGCCGCGCCGCCGCTGCGCGAGGGCGATCTGCCGCCGCCGGCGCAGCGGGGCGAGGCGCTGGCGAAGTCCGTGTTCCGCGAGGCGTCGCTGACGGACGGGCCGCCGTCGAGCGCGATCCTGTCGCTCGCCGCGACGCTCCCCGGCATCGCCCTCCCGCGCGAGGCGCCGGCCGGACCGACGTCGGACGACTTCTCGCGCACGCTCCCGGCGGTGCGGCGTCTCGTCGCGCCGACGAGCGATCCGCCGGCGAGCGACGTGGTGATCCACGATCGCAAGGACTTCGGGCCGCTCCTCCCCGCCGCAGGCGCCCGCGCGCCGTCCCCGAGGCCGGAGGCGCCGCGCGGCGCCGGCGCGCCCGCCGCGGCCGCGCCGCCGCGGCCGCGGCCGCCCTCGCGGTCCTCGGCCGAGAACGTCATCGAGATCGCGCCGGCGCCGATCCGGCGCGACCGCCGCCCGCCCGCGCGCCCGACGGACCTGTGGATGGTCAAGCTCGTGGTGCCGCTGGCGCTGGTGATCGGGCTGGCGCTCGGGGTGCTCGCCTTCTTCCTGAGCCGCTGACGCCTCGCGCCTCAGGCGCTGGCCGGCGTGACGGGCGCCTCGAAGGCGGCCCGGAGCGCCTGCGCGCGCAGCTCGATCGCCGCCGACGCGGGCGGCGGGACCGGCGCCTCCGCCTCGGCCGACAGCGCCATCGCGAACGCGTCGATCGCGGCCTCGACGACGCCCTCGATCGGGCGCGCCGCGAGCTCGTCGGGGGCGTCGTGGACCGCCACCATGCCCATCAGGACGGCGCGCACGTGGGCCGCCGCCCGCGGCGACGGCGCGGCGCCCCCTTCTTCGGCGCCGCTCGCGGCGCGCGCGCCGCGCGCCGCCGGCTCCGCGCCGGCCCGCGCCGCCCTCGCGATCTCGGCGGAGAGCGGCCAGCTCAGCCGCGCCACGAGCCGCTCCTGCACGTAGGCGCGGACGCTCGCGTCGGTGCGCTTGCGCTCCTCGGGCAGCGCCGCGATCGGGCGCAGGTCGGACGCGAGCTCCCGGCGCGCCGGCTCGAGCGCCTTGTCGATCGCCGCGGCGAGCGCGCGCCGCTCGCGGCGCAGGTACGCCGCGCTCGCGCGGAGCCGGTCGGCCTCGGCGCGCGCCCTCCGCCCGGCCTCGCGGTCCTCGGCCGCGCGCGCCGACGCCGCCTGGGCGAGCTCGGCCGCGATGCGGCCCGCCTTGCGGCGGAGCGCGCGCTCGCGGAGCGCGTCGCTCGCGTCGACGATCTGCTCGGCGAAGAGCGCCTCGACCTCGGCCCACCCCGACGCCGCGAGCGCCGCCTCGTCGCCGAGGCGCCCCTTCAGCGAGAGCCGCGCCGAGAACGCGATCGGCGGCGTGAGCGAGGCGATGGAGCTCGCCGCGAGGCTGTCGCGCACGTGCGCGAGCACCGTCTCCAGGGCGTCGGGCTTGAGCCGGTCGGCCTTGTTCGCGAGGATCTGCACGGGCACGCCGAGCGCGCTGAGCTCGGAGAGCACCCGCCGCTCCGACTCCTTCATCGCCTGGGGCGCGTCGAGCAGCCAGATGGCGACGTGGGCCTCGTCGAACGCCCGCCGCGCCTCGGCGATGTGATCGGGGTCGGGCGCGTTGAAGCCGGGCGTGTCGAGGATCTCGACGCGCTTGAGCCGCTCGATGGGCGCGTAGATGAACACCCGCGCGACCTTGTCCCCGGCGGCCGCGAGCGCGCGCAGCGTGTCCTTCAGCCCCGCGTGCGGCACGACGCGGTCCTGGCCGCCGCGCACGACGATGCGCGCGAACGGATCGGGCGCCCAGGCGACCCAGTGGAGCGTGGCGGTCGTCGGCAGGACGCCGGTCGGCGCCACGTCCTCGCCGAGCAGGGCGTTCAGGAACGTGCTCTTGCCCGCGTTGAACTCGCCCACCACGGCCGCGCGGAGCGGCCGCTCCCGCTCCACCGCGAGGGCCTCGATCGCCGCGAGCAGGTCGAGCCGGTCGAGGAGCTTGGCCGTGCGCGCGAGCTCGCGCAGCACGTCGCCCCACGCGGCGGCGGCGCGGGCCCCGGCGGGGCCGCCCGCGGGGGGCACCCACGCCTGCGCGATCGCGCGGCGCATGTCGTCGGCCCACGCCGCGCCCTCGCCGGTCACCGCGTCGAGCGCGTCGAGCGCGCCGCTCCCCTGCCCCGCGGACGCCATCGCCGCGGCGTCGCGCAGCCGGACGAGGTCGGGCGGCAGCGGGGGCGCGGCCGCGCGGCGCGGCTCCTTGTCGTCGCCGTGCTCGTCGTCGTCCTTGCCGCGGGCGACGAGCGCGTCGAGCGCGCCGAGGTCGCGGGTCTCGACGGCCATGCGGAGCAGCGCCGCGGCGGCCGCGCGGTCGCCCGCGGAGAGCCCGCGCGCGAGCGCCTGCCGCGCGTCGTCGCGCCGCCCCTCGGCGAAGGCGAACGCGGCGGCCCAGGTCGGCTCGTCGAGCGCGCCCGCGGCGCGGACGACGCGGCGCACGCGGTCGACGACGAGCACGTCGCGGGAGGCGGCGACCAGGGCGGCGCAGAGCTCCGCCGCGCCGGGGACGTCGAGCACGAGCGCCCGCAGCCCGAGGTCGAGCGCCCGCCCCACCACGGCGGGCGGCAGGGCCGCCGCGGAGGAGCCCGCCGCGGGGAACCCCGCCGCGGCGCTCGCCTCGGCCAGCGAGAGCCGGGCGAGCACGAGGGCGGCGCGCCCCTCGATCGCGGTGGGCTCGCCGAGGATCTCCGCGGCGGCGCGCGCTCCGTCGAGATCGCCGTACGCGAGCGCGCACTCGGCGCGGCGGAGGGCCACGTCGCGGTCGGGCACGGTCGTGAGCGGCGCCGGGATACGGTCGAGCCAGCGCTGCGCGCGGGCCGGGTCGCCCGCGGCGAGGTCGAGGTCCGAGAGATCGAGCAGCGCGAGGCGCGCCGCGTCGCGCTCCTCCGGCGCCGACGTGGCCCGCTCGAGCGCGTCGCGCGCGCCGTCCCAGCCGATGCGCTGCCCCGCGCGGCCGAGGCGGAGCCACACGTCGGCGCGCCACGGGACGCGCTTCGCGAGATCCGTGAGCGAGGCGACGACCTCCTGGTCGAGCCACGCGTCCTCCGCGGCGTCGGCCCAGAGCGCGAGCCCGACGGCCGAGTCGGGCAGCACGGAGAGGATGGTGCGGGCGTGCTCGCGGGCCTCGAGGGGCATGCCCTTCGCGAGCGCGGCCTCGGCGGCGCTGCGCTCGTTCTCGAGGCCGAGGGCGAGGATCTCGACCCGCCCGAAGAACCGGTTCAGCGCCTCGACGAGCCTCGCCATGGGCCGGATGAAAGCCTCCCCGGAGGGCGGTCGTCCAGGAAGAAGCGAAGGCTGGAGCGGCGGGCGGCGCGCGGCGGGGGATCAGGCCGGGGGCCAGCCAGGAGCTCGCCGGAAGGGCTACGGGGCGCGCGCCATCGGGCAGCGGAGCCGGCCGGGTGACCGCAAGCGGCGCGCTGGCCTTCGCTGATGCTCCGCATGCGCCACCGACGGACGGACCGGCAAGGACAAAAGGTACGCCGCGTCCATACGCTTGGGGTACTTACGAGGGCGCCGCGGACCGCACCGCGGGGGTCGGTAACGATAACGATCGTCATGCCAGGCAACCGCATCACGGAAATTCTCGCGAAGGGGCTGCGCTCGCTCGCCGATGTGCGGCTTCAGCTCGACGGTCTCACCATCCTCATCGGAGACAACGGCAGCGGCAAGAGCAGCCTGATCGAGGTGTGCGAGCTGCTACAGCGCGCGGCCGGCGGGAGCTTCCTCGAGGATCTGCACAAGATCCACGGCGGTCTCGGGGGCCTGCTCCGCGTCGGCGCCGAGCACATGGAGCTCGGCCTGGTCTTTGCGCCCGACGGTGACTCCTACACTAGATACGAGTACTCCTTCGCGCTCGACAGGAGCGGAGTCATCCTGCGCGAGAGCCTTGATTGGGTCCGCGGTGAGGTCGATGACAGCGACGCTGTCGTGGAACAACGTATCTGTATCATCTCGCGCGAGGCGGGGCTCTCCAGGAGTAACTCGTTCAGGTTTCTGATCGATGAGAAAGGAGCTGCACCCGTCGAAACCGCCATCGATCCCAGGCGGCTGGCGCTCTCTTCCTTCGGCGAGTTCCCACCGCATTGGCTCGTGGGTGAAGCGCTGGCCGTGCTCCGCGCGATCGACGTCCACGTTCCCTTCGACACCACGGCGCGCTGGGTGCAGCGCTCGCGCGGTCAGCATTCGCCCTTGCGCAGCGCTGCGACCATCGAGCCAACGGAAGCGCTGTCGCGCTTCGGAGCCAACCTCTCGAACGCATGGAGCGCGCTCAAGAACGATTTCTCCGAGGCGCACTGGCGCGAGACGATGGACTACGTCCGTCTGGGCCTCGGTCCCGACGTCGAGTCCGTCAACGTGCGCGCCGATCCAGGCGGCGGCGCTATCGCCCTGCGGCTCAAGTACGCCGGCCTCGACGAGCAGATCCCCTCGTTCGCGGTCTCCGACGGCACGCTCACCTACCTCGCGTTTGTGGCTCTCTTCCGGCTGAACACGAAGAAGAGCCTCATCGCCTTCGACGAGCCCGAGACCCACCTGCACCCCGAGCTGCTCCAGCGCGTGCTCGGGTTCTTCGAGGCCATGGCGAAGGAGCGCCCGGTGCTGCTCGCGACGCACTCCGACCGGCTGCTCGACGGCCTCTCCGACCCGGCCCGTTCGGTTGTCCTCTGCGAGCTTGATGAGCACCGCGCCACGAGGCTCGTGCGGCCCGACCCGGAGGCGCTGCGAGACTGGCTCACGGACTACCGCGGGCTCGGTGACGTGCGTGGAGCCGGCCACGCGGCCTCGATCCTGACGCGGCGGGAGGGGGCGTGACCCCGCTCGCGGTGATCCTGTACGAAGATCAGCGAGGCCCGGAGAAGGAGTTCGGCCTTCACAACCTCGTCGTCGCGTGCGTGACCGACGACGCCGGGGAAGACCGCTTCGCGCTCCGGAGGAAGCTCGACGGCCGGCCGATGAAGGGCGTGCAGAACCTGCTGCGGAGTTGCCGGAAGGACATCCGCCGCTTGAGCGCGAAGGGCCAGCAGATCTTTGTGCTCGTGGACGACGACGCCATACGCCACCAGCTCAAGCATGAGGGCATCACGGAGAGCGCCGAGGACGCGGCGGTGGTGCGTGCGATCAAGGACAGGTGCGACGCTCCGGAGCGGCTCCACGTGTTCCTGCTGAAGGAGAACACGGAGACGGTCATCAAGGCGGCCGAGCAATGCGACAAGGACCTCGCGCGATCGCTCGTAGCGCAGGCGCTCCAGAAGGACGTCAACGCCCGCGACGCGATCTTCAACAGGATCTCGTGGCAACCGGATCGCGCCGTGCGCGATTGCATCCGACAGCGCGTGGAGGCGATCCTGGAGATCGTGAAGGCGCTCACCGCGCTCGTGCGCCGAGGCGACGTCAGCGCCTGAACGGGGGCGGGCGAAGCCGGCCGGGTCTCGACCTGGACCACGCCCGAAAACGAGGCGGCCGACAGGCGCGGGCCCAGCTCAGCGCCTGGCGACGAGCGTTCGACCTGGTCCCGACCTGGACCTGGTGACGAGCGTTTGGCCAGGTCTCGACCTGGACCGAGCCCGGAACGTGAGCGCTTGTTGTTAGAGTGAACCTGTGCCGGCAGACATCGTTACAGGGCGCGTCGACGCGCTGATCGTCACCGCGCTGCAGGACGAGCTCGAGGCAGTCCTCGCGCTCGGCGATGGCGGTCGAGACGGCTGGCGAGAGGCGCGGGATCCAGGCGGGTTCCCGTACTTCGTCCGCGACCTCTCGAACGACCGTGGCGAGCCGCTCCGCGTCGCCGCGGCGTGGTCAGGGCGGATGGGCGAGAGCGCTGCGGCGGCGAGGGCGCAGGGGCTCATCGAGGAGCTCGATCCAGGGTGCCTCGCGATGTGCGGCATCTGCGCCGGCAAGCGCGGCGAGGTGTCGCTCGGCGACGTCATCGTCGCCGACCGGGTCTACAGCTACGACGAGGGCAAGCGCGTCGCTCACCACGGCGGTGAGGGCGCGTTCTTCCACGACATCTAGACGTACAACCTCGAGCGCACGTGGAACATGGATGCCGCGCTCTTCGCGCGCGAGTTCGAGCGGCAGACGGCGTTCACGGCCGAGCGCCCGCCGTCGAAGCCGTCGCAGGCGTGGTGGCTCCGGCATGCGCTCTACGAGAGCCAGGTGGAGGGGGGACCGCCGCCCGTGTCGCGGCCGGAGCGCGCGGCGCGGTGCCCGGGCTGGACCGAGCGCATCGGCGAGCTGGAGGCGGCGGGCGCGCTCCGCATCGGCGACGGCGGCCTCGAGCTCACGGCGGCGGGCGTGGCGCAGGTCCGCCGGGATCGCCTGCTCCACCCGGACGGCCCGCCGCTGGCCCGGCCGTTCCGCGTGCACATCGGCCCGATCGCCACGGGCAAGGCGGTGCAGGAGGACGCGGGGCTGTTCGAGCGGCTGAAGCCGATCGGGCGGAAGGTGCTCGGCGTCGAGATGGAGGCCGCGGCGATCGGCTACGTCGCGGAGCGCCTCGGGCGGCGGTCGATCATCGCGAAGGCCGTCTCGGATCACGCCGATCACGACAAGGACGACAGCTTCCGTGCGTTCGCATGCCGCGCCTCGGCGGAGTTCCTCGTCGCGTTTTTGAGGCGCTTCCTTGCGCCTGCGCGCGCCCAGCACACCGGGCGAGTCCCCATGCTGCGCCGCCTCCCGGCGCGCGCGCGCGCCGGCCACGCCGGTCCGCACGGCGACGACATCCTCCTGCCCGGGGAAGGGCGCAGCGACGACTTCCTCTCGCGGGTCGAGCGCGTGTGCAAGCTGCGCGAGCCCGAGGGCGTGAAGATCGAGTGGTTCGACGCGCCCCTCCCCTTCGGCGTCTACCTCCGCGTCTCGGTCAACGAGGGCGGCATCGTCCGGATCGCGCCGCTCGCGGCGCTCGAGAGCGGCATCTCGACCGAGGCGGTCTCCGCGTTCATCGAGAGCATCGACGCGTCGTACCGGCGCGAGGATCCGGGCCTCGTGTCCACGCTGGTCTACGGCGGCGAGCCCGCGGCGGAGGAGCTCGTGCGTTACGCGAGCGCGCGGCGCGTGCGCCTCGTGCGGTTCCTCGAGTACCAGGGGCTCATCGACTTCCGCGGCTACCTGGCGTGGCAGAACGCGAGCCTCGAGCGGGACCTCACGTATCCGCCGGATCTCTACGTCGACCAGCGCGTCGCGCTCACGACGGGCCAGGAGGAGGTGGTGCGCGAGCGCGCGCTCGACGCGATCGCGGAGCTGCTCGACTCGGAGCACAGCCGGTTCGTGCTGGTGCTCGGGGACTTCGGCACGGGCAAGACGTTCCTCCTTCACGAGCTCGCGCGGCGGATGGGCAAGGCGGGCGGCCCGCTGACGCCGGTGCTCATCGAGATGCGCGCGCTGGAGAAGGCGCGCGACCTGAACGCGCTCATCGCGCAGCACCTGGCGCTCGCGGGGCTCGGCAAGATCGATCTGCCCGCGTTCCGGCACATGCTGGCCGAGGGGCGGATCGCGCTCCTGTTCGACGGCTTCGACGAGCTCGCCTTCCGCGTGACGTACGACCGCGCGGTCGAGCACTTCGACACGCTGATCCAGGCGGCGCAGGGCAAGGCGGCGAAGGTGGTGGTGACGAGCCGGAGCCAGCACTTCATCTCGGAGCAGCAGGTGAGGTCCGCGCTCGCGGAGAAGGCCGCCTTGCTGCCCGGTTATCGGCTCGTGCGGCTGCAGCCGTTCACCGGGGCGCAGATCCGCAGGTTCCTGGTGAACCGACTCGACAGCGAGGAGGCGGCAGACGAGCGCATTCAATTGCTCGCAGAGGTGAAGGACCTGCTCGGCCTGTCGGCGAACCCGCGGATGCTGGGGTTCATCGCCGAGATCGAGGCGGCGCAGCTACGGCAAGCGAAGGCGGGAGACGGCGAGATCACCTCGGCGGGGCTCTACAAGCTGCTCCTGGATCGGTGGCTCGTCTGGGAGTACGAGCGCGCGCACCCGAAGGGCGCGCAGCCTGGGCTGTCGGTGGCGCAGCGGTGGCGTGCGGTGACGGAGCTCGCGACGCGGCTGTGGCAGCGGACGGAGCAGAGCGTGAACATCCGCGAGCTGCCGGCGGAGCTCATCGCGGCGCTGCAGGCGCTCGGGCGGCACGAGCTCGATCTCGGGGTAACCGTGCACCAGATCGGGTCGGGGACGCTGCTCGTGTGGGACGACCAGGAGAACTTCCGGTTCATCCATCAGTCGGTGCTCGAGTGGCTGGTGGCGCGGGAGGCGGCCGAAGAGGTGCAGCGCTCCGGGGAGTCGGCGGCGCTCGCGCAGCGGGACGTGAGCGACCTGATGGCCGACTTCTTCGGGGCGCTCGCGGGACGGGAGGCGACGGAGACGTGGGTACGGCAGGCGCTCGGCGGGGCGTGGGGGACGGTGGCGACGGCGAACGCGCTTCGGATCGACGGGCGGACGGCGCTTGGGGTGTGCGAGCAGATGAACCTCGCGGGGGCGGATCTGCGGGGGCAGGATCTGTCGGGGAAGAACTTCTGCGGGTGCGATCTGCGGGGGGCGGACCTGAGAGAGGCGAAACTCGTGGGGGCCAACCTGAGCGGGGCGCAGATGGGGGGAGCGCTGCTCGAGGGGGCGGACCTCTCCGGGGCGGCGCTCTGCGGGGCGGACCTGACCGGGGCGACGGCGGTTCGAGCGCGGATCGTGGGCGCGGATCTGACCGGAGCGAAGCTCGCCTCGACCAGGCTGCGCGGGGCGAAGCTCGTGGGGGCACGGGGGGCGAAGCTCGACGGGTGCGACACGTTCGGCGCGGCGATGCCGGATGCGGCGAGGTTCGAGCCGACGTGGGTGCAAGGCAGCCGGTGCAACGCTGTAGCGATCAGCCCCGATGGGACCTTGCTCGCATCGGGTCATTCCCACGGGATCGTGCTGTGGGACATGGCGACCGGGGGCGCGCTGCGCAGGCTGGACGGCCACTCCGACTGGGTCACGAGCATCGCTTTCAGCCCTGACGGGGATACGCTCGCGTCCGGCTCGGACGATTGCACCGTCCGGCTCTGGGACGTATCGACTGGCAACGTGCTCTGCGTGCTCAAGGGGCACTCTCGTCATGTGAACAGCGTTACGTTCAGCCCTGACGGCGAGACGCTGGCCTCCGGATCTTCTGACGGTACCGTCCGGCTCTGGCAGGTGGCCACCTTCCAACAAGCCGCCGTGCTCCACGGCCATCGAGATGGAGTGATGGCCGTCAAGTTCAGCCCCGACGGCGCGACGCTCGCCTCCGGGGCTCATGACACCATCATCCGGCTCTGGAAGGTCGCGACAGGCGACGTGCTTCGCGTGTTGAGCGGCCACCGGGCTGGCGTGCTCAGCATCGCATTCAGCCCCGACGGCGCGACGCTCGCCTCCGGCTCCGCGGACTACGACATTGGCCTCTGGGACGTCACGACGGGCGAGCAGCGGAACACGCTGAAGGGCCACTTGCGAAGCGTGAGGAGCGTCGCGTTCAGCCCCGACGGCGCGACGCTCGCCTCCAGCGCGGGAGACGGAGCCGTGCAGCTGTGGAATCGATCAGGCGTCGCGTCGCACGCGCTCCAGGGCCACTCCGCCGCCGTGACGAGCGTCGCGTTCAGCCCCGACGGCGCGACGCTCGCCTCTGGTTCGAAGGACAGCACGGTGCGCCTGTGGCACGTGTCGACGGGCGGCGCCGTGCGCGTGCTGGAAGGACAGCCGAGCGTGTCCATGGCCATGGCGTTGAGCACCGATGGCGGGACGCTCGCGCTCGCCTCCGAAGACGTTGGCATTCAACTCTGGCGGATGTCGGCATGGACCGCGGCGCCGCCGCTCGTGGATCGCGGCATCTCCTCCGCGAAGCTGGTCTTCAGCCCTGACGGCACAACGCTGGCGTTCGCGCAGCGCGACCACACGGTCCGGCTCAGGAGGCTCGGCGCAGACCGCACGGCGCGCGTGTTGAGGGGGCATTATCATCGCATCATGGATATCGCCTTCCGCCATGACGGGGGCATGCTCGCGTCAGGCTCGCTCGACGGGACAGTGCGACTCTGGCACACCGAGGCAGCGGAGCCGCTTCGCGTGATGGAAGATCACGAAGATGGAATCAGCAGCGTGGCGTTCAGCCCTGATGGCAGGACGCTCGCCTCAGGATCGTTCGATCGAACCATCCGGCTCTGGAAGGTGGACGGCGAAGGAGCACCGCGCGTGCTGGAAGGCCATGGTCGGGTCGTGAGGAGCGTGGCGTTCAGCCCTGATGGTGCGACGCTCGCCTCGGGCTCCGACGACACGACCGTCCGCCTCTGGCCTCTCGTCGAGGGCGGCGAGCAGCGCGCGCTGGGCGGCCATGCCGGCCAGGTGAAGTGCCTGGCCTTCAGCCCCGACGGTGCATGGCTCGCATCAGGGGCCGACGACGGCAGCGTTCTCCTCTGGCGTGTGTCCGCCGATTACATGGCGCGCGTCCTCCAGGGGCACGCCGGCGAGGTCGTGAGCGTGGCCTTCATGCCGGATGGAGAGATGCTGCTCTCCAGCTCCACCGACGGTACCATCCGCTTCTGGGACGTGCGGACTGGCGCCTGTCTCGCCGTGCTCCTCAAGCTCCCCGAGGGCTGGGTCGCCTTCCGGCCCGACGGCCGCTACAAGCTCGGCGGCGACATCGCGGGCGGCTTCTGGCACGCCGCCAGCCTCTGCCGCTTCGAGCCGGGCGAGCTCGATTCGCTGCTCCCTGGCCTGCGCATGCCCGACGACGAGCCGGTGCTCCCCTTGCGGCCTGCGCCCGGCCGGGGCTGAGCGCGGGCTGTCGAGTTGCCAGCCCGAACCATCACGGCTTCTCGTGGATCGCCTCGATCACGATCCCGCCGAATCGGCCCTCGTCGGCGCGGCACCTCACGCCCCGGATGGCGCATGCGTGGCTGTCCCGCGGCTCGCCGGTATCGGCATAACGCGCCCCGAAGCCGCCTTCGAACGACGTGTTGAAGAACTCGAGAGGCCGCCCGGCCTCGTCCGTGGCCTCATGCTTGCAAAGCCCGCACACCGCGCGCGGGTGGCGTGGCCACAGCTCCAAGGGATCACCGCAGATCGGGCAGCGGTGCGTCCCGTCCGGCATCCCGCTTCCGTCGGCGGTCACGAGGCGCGCGCCGCGCTCGCCCGCGGCGGACCTGTACGGGCCGCTGAGCCCCGCGATGCTTGCGCGGTCCTCGCTCGCGGCCGCGAGCAGGCCGGCGCCGGCGAGGGTGAGCGCTTCGAGCGCCGCCGCGAAGCCGGGCCGGTCGCCGATGTCCTCTCCGCGATCCTCGTGCCAGGCCGCGATCTCGGCGCCTTCCCGGCTGGCCCAGGCCTGGATCGCCTGGCGCTGCTCTGGAACCGAGGCGCACGCGGCGTCCGTGGAGACGCGGACGTAGGCCACGGCGCGCACCGGACTGCCGCGCTTGAACCGGTGAGCTGTCATCCGGATGAGAGAATCCGAGACGATGCCGGTTGTCCAGCGGGCCGTGGTCGCGGAGGGCTCGTCATCCGATCGGCGTGGTTCGCGAGGCTACTGCCAGTCCAGGAGCGGGGAGTGCGCGTTGCTCGTCGTCGAGATCGACGCTGCCGCAGAGGCGGAGGACGACGACCTGCTGCGCTTGTTCGGGCACGGCGAGGCCCGGACCGTCGAGGCGCGAAGGTGGCTCTCGCAGCAGTCCGGGTAGACTCCGGACCGATGCTCCTCCCGCCGAGAACGACAGGCCTCGCCGCGCCCGCGGGCACCCTGCGCCCGTGGCCCTCCGTGCTGGCGACGTGGGGCCCTGGAGAGCGGAGCACACTGCACGCCCACCATTGCTGGCACCTCGTGCTGGCGCTCGACGGGGAGCTGCAGGTCGGGACGGCCGACAGAGGCCCGTTCCAGTCAGGAGGCGCCGTCCTCACGGCCCCGGACACCGCGCACGCGATCGACGCGTCGGGCGTCCGTGTGCTCATCGTGTTCATCGAGCCGGAGAGCGACGTCGGAGATGGGCTCACCCAGGCGCTCGGGGCGTCGACGATCGAGGTCATGGGCAGCGAGAGGGCGGATCGGCTGCGGTCGCGCGTCGCCGAGCGTGGAGAGGCCGGGCTCTCGGCGGCGCTGCCCGGCGTGTTCGAGGCGCTGGGGATCGCGGTCCCGCCCTCCTCGCCGAGGCCGAGGCACCCGGGGGTCCGGCGGGTGCTGCGCCATCTGCGGGAAGGCGCCGGAGACGCGGACACGTCGCTCGAGGCCCTGGCCCGCATCGCGCGGCTCTCGCCGGGGCGGTTCATGCACGCCTTCACGGAGAGCGTCGGCGTGCCGCTGCGGCCGTACCTCCTGTGGCTCAAGCTGGAGCGCGCCGGGGCGGCGATCGCCGGCGGCGCGGCGCTCTCGGAGGCCGCCAGCGCGGCCGGCTTCGCGGACGCGGCGCACATGACCCGGACCTTCCGCCGGATGTTCGGGGTGAGCCCCTCCGATCTGAGACGCCGTAGCCAGCTCGTTCAAGACGGGTGAGGAGCGGGTCGCCACCTTGAGGGCATGGCACCTCTCCTCGTCCTCTCGATCTCGTTCGCGCTGTTCTTTGTCCTCGGGCGCCTCGGCATCAGGCACCTCGGGAGCTGGGTGACGTGCTTGCGGTACGCCCTCGCGGCGATGTTCCTGCTCACCGGATCGGCCCACTTCGGGAGCCGGCGCGCAGAGCTCGTGGCGATGGTGCCGCCGGCGCTGCCCTACCCCGAGCTCCTCGTGGCCGCGACGGGGGTCCTGGAGATCGCAGGTGCGGCGGCGCTCCTGGTTCCACGGCTCGCGCCGTGGGCGGCCGCGGGGCTGACGGTGCTGCTCGTGGCGATGTTCCCTGCGAACGTCCATGCGGCGCGCGCGGGGCTCAGCCTGGGCGGCAGCCCGGTGACGCCGCTCGCGCCACGAACGCTGATGCAGATCGTGTTCGTCGCCGCGACGGTCGCCGTGGTGATCGGCGCTCGTGGCGGGGAGCGGATGAGCCGGAATCGGACGAACTAGCGTCCAGTCCGGCGCTTGGCTCCACGTCCCTGCTCCCTCGTCGGCCTGCGGCGACCATGCGGCGGCACGAGGAGGTCGTCTGTTAGACTTCCGCGGTGGCGAGAGACCTCATCGACTTCGGCATCGAGCGCAGCCGCCATGAGCACTTCTTCGGTCGAGAGGACGTGCTCGCCGCCATCGATCGCCACCTCGATGGCGCGGGCGCGTCGGGCCGCTGGGTGCTCGTCACGGGCGGGCCCGGCATGGGCAAGAGCGCGATCCTCTCGCGATGGCTCGACGTGCAGGAGCAGCGCGGCCACGGGGCGCCGCACCACTTCCTCCGGCGCGACGTCATGGACTGGGATCGCCCCGAGGCGGTCACGCGCTCCCTCTCGGCGCAGATCGAGGCGCTCTACCCGGCGCAGAAGGACCCCGACGCGCGGCCGGAGAACCGGCTGATCGAGCTCCTGGCGAAGATCTCCAAGCACGAGCTCGTCCCCCGAGGTGAGCGCCTGGTGCTCGTCGTCGACGGCCTCGACGAGGCGCGGAGCGACGGTGCCGGGAAGAACCCGCTGCCGAGCTTTCTGCCGTACGCGCTGCCACCGCGCGTGCACGCGCTCTGCGCCTCGCGCCCACAGTACCCGCACCTCGGGTGGCTGGAGAGCCGCGGCAACGTACGACGCCTCGATCTCGACACGCCCGAGTGGGCGGGCTCGAACGAGCGGGCCTGTCGCGCGTTCTGGAGGGATCAGGCGCCGCGGTTCACGCCGCGGCTCGACCCGAGGGTCGTCGAGGAGGCGGTCGCACGGGCGGAGGGGAACCTGCTCTATGCGGTGAAGCTCAGGGAGTGGCTCGAGGAGCAGCCGGTCGAGCAGCGGCGCGTGGAGCGCCTGCCGCGCGGGCTGAGCGGTTTTCTGGAGCAGATCTGGCAGCAGCTACGGAGCTTACCGCGCGAGCAGTTCGGGCTGGTCGCGAGCGGGCTCGGGCTGGTCTGCGCTGCGCGCGAGGCGCTACCGCTCGAGGAGGTCGAGACGGCGGGGGGGTGGCGCGACGGGGAGGCCGGCGAAGACTTCCTTCGCGCCGCGCGGGCGCTGCTCCTGGAGGAGCCGGAGGCATGGCGCGGGGCCCGGGCGTACCGGCCGTACCACGAGGCGTTTCGCGCGTTCGTCGCGGAGAAACTCGGGCCGAAGCGCATGGCCGAGCTGCACCGGCAGCTGCTGGACGCGACGGCGCGGTGGCCGGTAGCCGAGGGGGAGAGCGAATTCCGTAGGCGCTATGCTGCACGCCACGCGATCGCACATGCTCTCAAGGCGGGCGAGCGGGAGAAGGTGCGGGGGCTGTGCCGGGATCTCGGGCTCTTGGAGGCGCTCTGCGGCGAGGATGGGCCCGCGGCGCTCGAGGACGCGCTGCGCATGGGTGCGAAGGAGCTCGGGGACGGCGAGCTCGACCTGCTCTACCGGGCGGTGCGGGCCGAGTCGCACTGGCTTCGCGAGGCGCCGGAGGCATCGCCGGAGCTGATCTACAACCGTCTGCGCTCGGCCGGATGGGAGGCGGAGCGAATCGCGCGGACGCTGCGGTTCCCGGGCGGCTTACCGAGGATCCGGCTGCGGCATCCGGTACGGATGTGGACTGGAGAGGAGCGCACGCTGCACGGCCACTCCGCTTCGGTCAATGCCTGCGCGCTCAGCCCCGACGGCCAGCGCATCGTCTCCGCCTCCGCCGACAGCACGCTCAAGGTCTGGGACCTGGCGACCGGAAAGCTCCTCTCCACCATCGAAGGTCACTCCGGTGGGGTCAATGCCTGCGCGGTCAGCCCCGACGGCCTGCGCATCGTCTCCGCCTCCGCCGACAGCACGCTCAAGGTCTGGAACCTCGCGACCGGCAAGCTCCTCTCCACACTCGAAGGTCACTCCGGTTGGGTCAATGACTGCGCGCTCAGCCCCGATGGCCTGCGCATCATCTCCGCCTCCTCCGACAGGACGCTCAAGGTCTGGGACCTCACGACCGGCAAGCTCCTCTCCACACTCGAAGGTCACTCCGGTTGGGTCGATGCCTGCGCGGTCAGCCCCGATGGCCTGCGCATCGTCTCCGCCTCCTACGACAGGACGCTCAAGGTCTGGGACCTCGCGACTGGCAAGCTCCTCTCCGCACTCGAAGGTCACTCCGATGGGGTCAGTGCCTGCGCGTTCAGCCCCGATGGCCTGCGCATCGTCTCCGCCTCCTCGGACAGGACGCTCAAGGTCTGGGACCTCGCTACCGGCAAGCTCCTCTCCACCCTCGAAGGTCACTCCTTTGCGGTCAAGGCCTGCGCGGTCAGTCCCGATGGCCTGCGCATCGTCTCCGCCTCCTCGGACAGGACGCTCAAGGTCTGGGACCTCGCTACCGGCAAGCTCCTCTCCACCCTCGAAGGTCACTCCGGTGGGGTCAATGCCTGCGCGTTCAGCCCCGATGGCCTGCGCATCGTCTCCGCCTCCTACGACAGCACGCTCAAGGTCTGGGACCTCGCGACCGGCAAGCTCCCCTCCACCCTCGAAGGTCACTCCGTTGGAGTCAATGTCTGCGCGCTCAGTCCCGACGGCCTGCGCATCGTCTCCGCCTCCGACGACCACACGCTCAAGGTCTGGGACCTCGCGACCGGCAAGCTCCTCTCCACACTCGAAGGTCACTCCGGTGGGGTCAATGTTTGCGCGCTCAGCCCCGATAGCCTGCGCATCATCTCCGCTTCCTATGACAGGACGCTCAAGGTCTGGGACCTCGCGACCGGCAAGCTCCTCTCCACACTCAAAGGTCACTCCGGTGCGGTCAAGGCCTGCGCGCTCAGCCCCGATGGCCTGCGCATCGTCTCCGCCTCCGACGACAGCACGCTCAAGGTCTGGGACCTCGCGACCGGCAAGCTCCTCTCCACCCTCGAAGGTCACTCCGGTGCGGTCAAGGCCTGCGCGGTCAGCCCCGATGGCCTGCGCATCATCTCCGCCTCCTACGACAGCACGCTCAAGCTCTGGGATCTCGCGACCGGCAAGCTCCTCTCCACCCTCGAAGGTCACTCCGGTTGGGTCAATGCCTGCGCGGTCAGCCCCGATGGCCTGCGCATCGTCTCCGCCTCGTCCGACAGCACGCTCAATGTCTGGGACCTCGCGACCGGCAAGCTCCTCTCCACCCTCGAAGGTCACTCCGGTTGGGTCAATGGCTGCACGCTCAGCCTCGATGGGCTGCGCATCGTCTCCGCCTCGTCCGACAGCACGCTCAAGGTCTGGGATCTCGCGACCGGCAAGCTCCTCTCCACCCTCGAAGGTCACTCCGGTTGGGTCAATGGCTGCACGCTCAGCCCCGATGGCCTGCGCATCGTCTCCGCCTCCTACGACAGAACGCTGAAGGTCTGGGATGCTGCGACAGGGGAATGCCTCGGGACCGTGCGCGGAGTCGGCTCATTCTCATGTCTGGCTGTATCGCAACAGCATCTCTACGCAGGCGACGCAACCGGCAATCTCTGGCATCTCTCTTTCACGGTCTTGGCACCTCAAGAGAAAGGCTTCCGGCTAAAGAAGCCCGTCCGCCTCTTCTTCAGCTACTCGCACAAGGACGAGGCTCTTCGCGACGAGCTGGAGACCCACCTCGCCCTTCTCAAGCGCGAGGGGATCCTCCAGAGCTGGCATGACCGCCGCATCGCCGCCGGCGACGGGTGGGCTGGCCAGATCGACAAGAACCTCAACGAGGCCGACGTGATCCTCCTCCTCGTGAGCGCCGACTTCATGGCCTCGGATTACTGCTTCGATCACGAGATGGGGCGCGCCCTGGAGCGCCACGGGGCCGGCGAGGCATGCGTCATCCCGGTCCTCCTCCGAAAGACCGACTGGCACAGCGCGCCGTTCGCCAAGCTCCAGGCGCTCCCGAAGGATGCCAGGCCGGTCACCCTCTGGCAGGACCGCGACGAAGCGTGGCACGACGTGGCCCTGGGCATCCGGCGCGCGATCGAGGCGCTCCGAGGGAAATCCGGGTAGCTCCCAGGGCCAGGTCCCCGGGGGTGCAACCCTGGCCTTGTCGCGACATTCGCGTGCCCCGCCGCCCAGCCCCCGGCCATGTCTCGCCCCCGCCCTCGCTCCCCCGTCACCGGTACGGCCCGCCCCGCCCCTCCCCCCGCATCTGCCGCGCGAGCGCCAGCATGGGCCGCAGCACCTCCCGCGCCGCCGCCGGATCCGCGAGGGGCGCCCCGATCACCACCGCGATCGCGCCCGGCGCCACCGCGACCCCCTCCTCCGCGTCCGCACCCGCCCCGAGGCGCGCCGCCTGCTCCAGGATCGCCGCTGCGATCCCCTGCTCCGCCGCGTTCCTCGACCGGGCCGCGCCCTCGATCGGCGGATCCAGCCGCAACGAGACCCGCGTCCTCGCCGGAACGGCCCCCTTGAACAGCGTCTCCAGCTCGAACCGCGCCCCCTCGAGCGTCCCCGAGAGCCGCATCGAACCGGCCCGTAGCGCCCCGTCGCTCTCCTCCGCGAAGCGGCGCCACGCGGGCAGCCACGCCGCCATCGCCGCCGGCGGCGGCAGCGCCGCGCCGGCCTCCGCGAGCGCCTGAGCGAGCGCGTTGACCTGCGCCAGGAACGCGCCGAGGGCCTGCTCGTCCGACGCCTCCGCGGCGCTCCACACCCACGCCTCCCTGTCGTCCACGTCGGCCCGATCGAATGCACGCAGCGCGCGCCGGAGCGCAGGCCCGAGCACGGCCAGCACCTGCGCCTCCTCCCGTCCCACCGCCCGGAAGCGCCGATCGGATCCCTCGTCCCCCGTCTCCAGCCCATCGAGCTCCAGCACGCGCCGCCACTGGACGTCGAGGCGCAACCCCCAGGGCTCCGCGAACCGCACCGTCGCGCCCAGGCCGGCCTTCAACCCCTTCACGGCAGAGGCCACCTCCACGGTGCACCCCGCGCGCACGCCGCGGAGCCGCAGCCCCCGTTCCAGCGAGAGCCCCACCCGCCGCCCCGCGCGCGCCCAGACCGCGCGCCAGCGATCCGCGCCGACCCGGGGCCGCTTTCCATCGCGCCCGGTCCGCGGCTCGAACAGGCCGACGATCACCGGCACGCGGTGTCGTACCAGCTCCCCGCCCGCCAGGTGCTCGATCGTCACCTCCAGCGCGTACTCCAGGGCGACCTCGCGGAGGCTGAAGGACGGCGCGAGATCGCCCGGCAAGGAGATGCGGAAAGGCACCTCCGTTCCCTCGGCGATGCCTGTGACATCCTGGAAGAACACGTTCGGGCAGCTCTCGTACGAACCGCCGCGCGCGTTCACCTGCTCCACCCCGTTGCCGACCAGCGCGACGCGGAGCCCGAAGGGGTAGCGCCGCGGGAGACCCCCGAAGGCGACGGCCCCGGTCACGATCGCGCCCGGGGTGAGGGTCCGGCCCGGCAGCGACACCTCGACGAAGGCGCCGCGCCCCCGGTGGCTCGCGTCGATGAACGGCCCGTCTTCCGGCCGCTGAGCGGACCTGGGCCGGACGAGCACCTCCTGGCTCTCCCGCGCGTCGAGCCACCACGGAATGGAGACGTGCGCGCGGACCTCGCACCGGCACGCCTGGAAGGCGCCGGCGAACGTCGGCGGGAGATCACCGGGCAGCGCGAACGAGACCCGGTAGCGGTGAATCCCCTCGCCGAGCCGCCCTTCCCCGGCCACCTCCTCGCTGAGGAGGAGCAGGTCACGAACCTCGAAGGTCCCCTCGCCCGGAACCAGCCGCTCGTGCGTGTGCCGCAGGGCCACGCGCACGAAGTTGATGGGCGTCTTCGCGGCGCTTTCGAGCGAGAGCCCGACGTCGAACGCCTCGCCCGGATGAACGACCCTGGGGAGGCGCAGCGTGATGAAAGGGCGGCTCCTCATCGCCACCTCGCAGTGTAAACGACCTGGCCGACCGCTCTCCGATGGAGCATCGCCCCGCCCGCTCGTTCGCGGTCCGAAGGCCGCGCGTGGAGCGACGAGCGCGCTCGTCTACTCCGCCGCCTCGCCCAGCCACGCCCGCGCGAGCTCGAGCGTGCGCGCGTTGTCGACGGCCCGCTCCAGGAAGTGCGCCCGGAACGCGCCGTCGCTGATCTTCTCGGCGCGCGCGAGCAGGCGATCGCGCGCCTCGGCGATCGCCTGCGCGGCCTCGGGGCCGCGCCCGCAGACCGACAGCGCCTCGGCGTAGACCAGGCGCACCACCGACTCGCCCTCCTCCACGCCCACCTCGTCGAGCAGCGCGCGCGCACGCTCGGCGGCGGCGAGCGCGTCGCCAGGGCTGCCGAGGTGGAGCAGCGCGCGCCCGAGCACCGCGACGGCGTAGGCGCGCATCGGCGGGGCCCGCTCGAGGATCGCGTCCGCGGCCCGCGCCTCGCGCGCCGCCGCCTCGGGATCACCCCCGAGGAGCAGGATGCTCGCGAGGTAGACGCGCGCGCAGCCCTCCATCCGCACGTCGCCGTGGCGCTCCAGCATCGCGCACGCGGTCTCCTCGACCGACCTCGCCTCGTCGAGCCGGCCTCGGTACGAGAGCACCAGGCCGAGGTTCTGGAGGACGTACGCCGTGGTGCCGCGCAGCTCCATGCGCTCCGACTCGGCGAGCGCCTGGCGCAGCGCCGCCTCGGCCTCCTCGAGCTGACCCACCTGGCCGTACGAGTAGCCGAGGTTCATGCGCGCCATGCACGCCCGCCGCACGTCGCCGGCCTGCTCGAACGCCGCGAGCGCCGCTGCGATGCCTGCGAGGCTCGCGCCGGGGTCGCCGCCCGCGTGCGCGCGGATCGCGCGCGCCTCGTGGAGGTTCGCCACGGCCTCGAGATCCGGCGCCGGGGCGCCCTCGATCGCGCGCTCCGCGCCCTCGAGCAACGCGTCGGCCAGCGCATAGCGACCGCCGAAGATCAGCATGAGCGCGGCGGAGCTCAGGCAGGCGCTCTTGGCGGAGCTCCCGTCCTCGAGGGGCGCAGGCGTGTCGCGCGCGACGGCGGCCCAGCGCTCGACGCGCTCGAGGCCGCCCGTGGCGCCGGCGGCGATGATGATCCGGGTCAGCGCGGCGAACCAGGCGGCGGATCCCTCCGCGAGGTGCTCCGCGGAGGCCGCGGCGCGCTCCTCTGCGAGCGCGAGATCGCCGCGCCAGAAGTGCGCCTGGCTCTCGAGCAGGCGGAGCTCGCCCACGGTGGCGGGCGCCGGATCACACGCGACGCCGCGCGCCGCGCGCGCCAGCACCGCGCCGAGGTCGTTGCCCCGCAGCGCCTGCCGCGCCGCCGCGAGGTACGCCGTTGCCGCGCGCGCGGGCTCGCCGCCGCGCTCGAAGTGCTCGGCGAGCGCCATGGGATCGGCCTCGCCGCGCAGCGCGAGGAAGCCGCCCGCGAGCGCGTGGCCGAGCCGCCGATCGCCCTCGGTCAGCATGCCGTAGGCGGCCTCGCGGATGAGCGCGTGGCGGAACCGGAGCGCGGCGTCGCCGGCCGCGCTCCGCGGCCCGATGCGCACGATCGCCTCGTGCCGCACGAGCTCGTCGACCTCGCGCGCGACCTCCGACCGGCCCACGAGCGCGGCGACCCCCGCCTCGGAGAACGCCTCGCCGAAGACGCTCGCGGCGCGCAGCACGCGGCGCGCCTCCGGGTCGAGCGCGTCGAGCCCGGCCTGCACCATCGCGAGCACCGTCTCCGGCGGCGCCGCGGTCCGGCCGCGGGCGGCGGCGCGGATCTGCTCCTCCAGATAAAACACGTTGCCGTCGGCGCGCTCGACGAGCGTCCTCACGAGCTCCGCGCTCGCCCGGGCGCCGAGCGCCTCCCGCACGAGCCGCTCCCCGCCCGACGGCGCGAGCGGAGAGAGGCGGACCTCCCGGACGAGGTGAGGCCCCCAGAGCCCCGGGAAGAGCTCGTGCACGCCGGGCCGCGCCAGCGCGAGCACCGCGAACCGCCTGCCCTTCAGGTTGCGCAGCGCGGCCTCGACGAGCGTCACGGTCGGCAGATCGCCCCAGTGCAGGTCGTCGAGCACGAGGAGCACCGGCTGCGCGGCGCACTCGGCGTCGAGGAAATCCTCCCACGCGAGGCGCAGCTGGTCGCTCATCAGGAGCGGGTGCCGCCGGGCCACCCTGAGCTGCACGTCGTCGTCGTCCGGGAACGGCGCGCCCGCGAGCTCGCCGAGGAACGGCGCGACGCGCGCGGCCGCCGCGGCGCCGCAGCGGCGCTCGACGCGCGCGCGGATCTTGCGCCGCTTCGAGTCGATCGGCTCGCCGTCGCGCAGGCCCAGCCCGCGGCGGAGCGCGCGCTGGAGCAGCCCGAAGGCGGAGCCGGCGCTCATCGGATCCGCCTGGCCGAGCCACACCGCGAGGGGCTCGCTGCGCGACCGGAGCGCGCGGACGAGCTCGTAACAGAGGCGCGATTTGCCCGACCCCACCGCGCCAGTCACCAGCACCGCGCCCGGGGCCGCCCCCCGGACGCAGGCGTCGATCTCGGCCTCGATCAGCCCGAGCTCGCGCTCGCGCCCGACGTAGGGCGCCGGCCGGCCGAGGAGCGAGGGCTGCGTCTCGGGCTCCTCGCGCGCGCCGTGGAGCCAGCACCCCGACGCGTCCCGGGTGGCGTCGAACCGCGCGCCGAGCAGGCCCGCTGTCGTGTCGTCGATGCGGATGGCCGCCGGATGGTGGAGCTCGCGGCTGCCCTGGACGAGCTGCACGAGGCGATCGATCACCGCGCCGACCGGCAGCCGCGCGGCGACCTCGGCCCGGCCAATGACGAGCGAGAGGCGGGCGCCGCCGAGCAGCTCCCTGAGCGAGAGGGCGCAGCGGGCCGCCTGCGCCGCGAGGTCGGTCGGCGCGGCCGATCCCGAGAGCGTCACGAGCAGCCACCGCGCCTCCAGGAGCTCGATCCGGCCGCGGTGGCGCTCGACGATCTCGCGGATCGCCCGCGCCCTCGCCTCGTCCTCGACGTCGGAGAGCGTCGCCTCCGCGTCGGCGTGGCCCTCCCGGGCGAGGAGGAGGCACATGACCTTCCGCTCGCTGGTCGTGATCTCGCGGCCGCGCTGCGCCGGCGGGTGGGACGACGGGGGCTGCAGCGACGGCGGGCCCGCGTCGATGCGTGAATCCAGCGCCTCCGAGGCGAGCGCCGCCGCGACGACGCCCGCGTCGCGCGGCCGCGACTCCCGCGCCTTCGACAGCATCCGCGCGACGAGCCGATCGAGCCAGGCCGGGACGTCGTCGCGGAGCTCCCTGAGCCGCGGCGGCTCCTCGAGGAGGACCTTCATGAGGACCGAGAGCGGGTCGCTGCCGCCGAACGCGGCGCGCCCGGTGAGGCACTCGAAGAGCACGCTGCCGAGCGCGAACACGTCGGCGCGCGCGTCGATCTGCGGCTCGCCGCGGGCCTGCTCCGGGGCCATGTACTGGGGCGTGCCGCGGATGTCGCCGAGCGTCGGGAACTCCTCCTCGTCATCCCCGGAGAAGCGCGCGACGCCGAAGTCGATGAGCCGGACGCGCTGGAGGTCGCCGCCCTCGAGGATGAGGTTGCCCGGCTTCACGTCGCAGTGCACGAACCCCAGCTGGTGGACGGCGGCGAGCGTCTCGGCGATGCGCGCTGCGAGCGTGAGGCCCTCGGCGAGCGTGAGCGGGCCACGATCGAGCCGCTCCGAGAGGGTCTCGCCATCGAGCCACTCCATCGCGAGGTAGAGCCGCCCCCCGCCCGTCGCTCCGTGCGCGACGTAACGGGCGACGCCGGGGATCGCGAGCGTCGCGAGGGCGAGGTGCTCGCGCGCGAGGGCGCTCAGCGACGCGGTCGCGGCTGTCTGGAGGAGCTTGAGCGCGACGAGCTCACCGGAGCGGAGGTCGCGCGCGCGGTACACGCGCGCCGTCGCGCCCGAGGCGGCGTGCTCCTCGATCTCGAACCGGTCGTCGACGACCTCTCCTGACTGCATCGAGCTGACGCGCTCCTGGCGGGCGCTCTGCCTCTATTGCACAGCGTGCCAGCGGCGCGCGCCGTCCGTCCACTGTCACTTCGCTCGACGCCGCGCGGCGTGCGCGCCGGCTCACCGCGGCCGATCCCCTGGCCGAGCCACCTTGCAGGGACGCATGTCGCGGCGCAGGCGCTCGCGTCGGCGCGGTGCACACGCTGGCGCACCCGCGCGCCTCGCCGGCTCACCTACCTGTCGCGCTGCGCGCCCGCGTCAGGGGGCGCTTGGCCTGCCTCCGCGCCGCCCGCGCTCCGCCGCAGCACCACGTAGCGGAGGTGCGGGAGGCCGCTCACCGCCACGGGAGCGAACGTTTCGCCAGCGCCGGGCAGGCGCGCGACGCGCTGCTCCACCCCGCGCGCGAACCGCGACGCGGGCCACGGCGACGCGGGCGCCTCGCCCTCGGCGAGCAGCAGCACCAGCGCGTCCACCCGGCGCGCGTCGAGCAGCGCCCCGGGGATCCGCTTCGTTGTGTGCCCGCCGGGCAGCGCCGCGATCGCCGGATCCGTGACGCCCGCGAGATCGACGAGGGTCGCGCCCGTCGCCGCCCCGAGCCAGCCGATGTCGAGCGCCGCGACGACCTCCGCCCCGGCGAGCGCGCCGCGGAGCTCCTCGACGACACGCAGCCGGTCGCTTCCCACCCGCGCGGCGGTCGGCCCGACCCGGACCATCACGAAGAGCTCCCCCGCGAGCGCGAGCGCGAGCCGGAGCGCCGTGGCGCGCGCGTCGGCCACCGAGGCGACGTGGGCCGCCGCGAGCACCACGGCGGGGAGCGCCGGGACGACGAGCCGCGAGAGCGGCATCCAGTCGCCGCCCGCCGCCGCGACCGCGAGGAAGTGCACAGCGACCGCCGCGAGCAGCCCGCGCGGCCACGCGGGGAGCGCGCGCCACGCGGCCGGCGCGATCAGCGCCGCAGGCCCGGTCAGGAGGAAGCACGCGAGCGCGTACCGGGCCCCGAGCGCCGCGTCGGGCGCCTTCGCGAGCGCGGCGAGCGGCGCGGCCCGCCCGAAGATCGAGAGGCGCGCCAGGGCCACGGCGACGAAGGGGAGGCCCGCGAGCGCGAGCGCGGCGAGCGCGCGGGCCCACGCGGGCCGCGGCGGGGCGCCCCCTTCGGCGTCGCGACGCGGAGCCGCCTGGGCCGAGAGCGCGACGACGAGCGCGAACGGCAGGAGCTCCGGCCGGAGCGCCGCCGCGGCCCCGGCGCAGGCCGCGCCGCCGAGCGCGCGGCCGAGCGCCGGCAACGCGACGGCGAGCGCCCCGAGCGCCGCGACGACGCCCGTCTCCATGCCCGCCACGCTCCAGGCGGCGAGCGGCGCCGACGCCGGCACGAGCGCGAGCGCCGCGAACCGCACGGGCCGGGCGGACGCCCGATCGATCGCGAGCGCCAGGACGCCGGCGGCGAACGTCCACGCGAGGGCGCCGAGCGCCTTCGCGGCCGCGAGCGCGGCGAGCGGCCCGCCGGCCGCGAACGGCGCCAGCACGAACGCCCACCCGAGCGGCGTCACGCCGTCGGTCACCGGCCCGGCCGCGTTGAAGCGGTAGCCCAGCCCCCGGGCGAGGTGGTGCGCATAACGCGCCGTGATCAGGGCGTCGTCGACCGTGAACCCCGAGAGCGCTAGCGCCGGGAGCAGCGCCGAGAGCGCGCCGGCGAGCGCAACGAGCAGCGAACGCTCCCGTCCCGTCACGCCGCCTGTGCGTCCGCGCGGCACTCCGATGGACGCGAGGCGCTGACGCCCGCGCTGGACCGGAGCCCACGCCGCTCCGCGCGATCTCCATCGAGGACGCACCGGCAGCGGAGCAAGCGCTCAGGGTGTACGGCGATCAGCACGCAGCGATCCTGTGACAGGCGCACGAAGGACGCAATTGCGCTCGTCTGCTCGCAATCGTGCGAGCAGGCGAGATGCGAGGCGCGACCACGCGGACACGTGCGCGCGAACGTCGCGAACACCTGGGCTCGCCGCGGCGCGCACGCCTCGGACAATGGCGGCGGCGTTGCGCCTCGTGGCAGCCATGCGCCCTCGTGGACGGTATAGTTCCCCGCATGGCACTTCCCGCCGCGCTCCTGGCCGCCGTCGAGCGGCATTCGTGTTTTACCGGCTGCTATCGCAGCGAATCGGAAGTCCAGGTCTGCATCGATCCCGCGCAGGCGCTCGTGCCGACGGTGCCTGTCTGTTGCAGCGATTGCCTGAACTTCCACCCGGCGGCGCTCGTGAGCCTCTTGCCCCTCGGCATGACGTCGTACGCGCTCGCGAACGCGCTGACGACACACGTGCGCTCGCTGCGCGGGTACAAGTGGGCGACCGGCGGCTACCACACCGCGGGCACCGGCTTCTGGCTCAACGCCGCCTACTACGGCAATGGCCTCTTCCTGGTCGACGCCGCGCGCAACCGCAACGCGAGGACGGACGTCGACATGCTGATCGAGGCCTTCCAGCACGGCATCGTCCAGCCGGAGGACCCGCGCATGCTCGATCCGGCGCTCTACACGATCGAGCTCGCGTACATCAACATGTCGCGACCCATCCTGCCGGTCCGCAGCAAGCAGGATCTCCTGACGTCGCCGCAGCGCAGCGCCACGCCGAGGCAGGGGTTCTCGCGCGTGTCGATCGTGGAGTTCCAGCCGCTCGCCGTCGCGGGGACGTCCCCTTCCGCGCAGCCGGCGAAGCCGGCGCCGCAGCCCCGCGAGCTCAAGCTCGGCGACACGTGCCCGACGTGCGGCGCCGCCGTGATGGAGCGACCGCTGTTCTCGGGCACGTTCGTGGGCTGCCTCTGCTGAGGGCGCGCCGCGGGCCACGCCGGCGACCGGCTCACGGCGACGGCGGCGTGGTCGCGCGCCACGCGGTCTCTCCGGTCGCCGGGTCGACCGCGCGCAGCGCGGCGCCGCTCACCGCGGCGCCGCTGATGACGTAGACGTAGGGGCCGGACGCCTTCGCCGCCGTGAGCCGGTCGCCCAGGTAGGCCGCGGCGCGCTCGTACCGCGCGGCCCCGGACACCGGGTCGAGGGCGATGATCCGCGGCTCGGTGCCGTTCACCACGTCGACGCCGACGACGACGGCGGCGCCGCCGCTCGCGACGAGGAACAGGTCGGGCCGCCCGCCGGAGAGCGGCGCGCGCGCGGCGAGCTCCTTCTTCCAGAGCGACTCGCTGCCGCGCCGCCCCTCGGCGGTGAGCCGCGGCGGGCCGTCGGCCGGCGCGGTGAGCACGACCTCCACGCCGCCGGCCTGGACCACCTGGGGGTTCTTCTTGCGCTCCCAGAAGTGCCCCGTGATCGCCGACGGCTGCGGCGCCGTCGGGCAGTCGTCCGCCGCGCCCCCTTCGAGCTTGATCCCGGTCGCCGTGCCGTCCTTCATCACCACGGTCGCGCAGCCGTCGCCCCCCGCGATCTCGTCGGGGATCCCGGGCAGGTTCGCCACCCAGCGCTCCTTGCCGGTGCGGGCGTCGAGCGCGCGCAGCGCGGCGTCGCCCCCGCCCGCGAGCACGGTGTTCACGTCGGCGCAGGCGAGCGCGTCCGGCTCCTCGATCTCCTGCGAGGCCCAGATCCCCTGCCCGCTGCGCCCGTCGACGGCCACCACGCGCCCGCGGGTCTTGCCGTCCTGCCACAGCACCGGGTCGGGCGCGTCGTCGCCGTTCGCGTCCACGAAGCAGAGGGCGTCGAGCTGGGTGGACAGCGGGCGCGCGCGCGGCGCGGGCTCCTGCGGCGGCTCGACGCGCGCGAAGAACATCACCGCGAAGCCGATCCCGACCACGGCCATCGCCGCGGCGAGGAGCACCTTCGTCGCCCGGGATGGCCCCGGCGCGGGCGCGCCCCGCGGCGCAGCCGCGCCTGCGACGCCGGGGGCATCAGCGCCGCAGCGCGGGCATGCGATCCCATCACGACTCGCCTCCAGCGAGGCACCACAGCTCCTGCAGGGCCGCATCCGGACAGTCTATCGCCGCCGGGTGCCCGTGATCGAGAGCGACCGTGCGCCGCGCTCCTCGCCGCGGGGACGAAGGGGGAGGCTCGGAGCGCGCCGCCCTCGCGAGCGCGGCGGCCTGCTACTTCGCCCAGAGCACCGAGAGATCGAGCTCGATGGCCTCGAAGGGCACGACCCGGACCCGCGCCGCGTCGCGGTGGACGGGGCCGGGCTCCCAACCCCTGCCCGCGACGAGCGAGAAGACCTCGAGGGTGCGCCGGATCGGATCGACGAGCCACGCGTGGAGCACGCCTTCGCGCGCATAGAGGGGCATCTTCTCCGTGCGATCGACGTCCTCGGTCGACGGGCTCAAGACCTCGCAGATCCAGTCGGGAGCGAGCGGGAAGAAGGCCGTCTCGGGCAGCTCGGGCATGCGCTCGATCCGCCAGCCGGCGAGGTCGGGTACGAGCACGTCGAACTCACCAGGCGTGCGCGGGTCGGGGAGGTGCAGCTCAGGCTCGACCAGGAGGGTCCAGCCGCCGGGCCCGCCTTCGCCCAGGTCAAAGGGGCCGGACAGCTTCCCCCCGAGCCGGGACGCGGCCCGCGCATGCCGCGGCGCCGGGCGGGGGAACACGTGCAGGGTGCCGCGGACGAGCTCCGCCACCTTGTTCGACGGGACGGCTTCGAGCTCCGCGTACGTGGCGCGGGGCTGCTTCTCGGCGGGCTGGCCCATGACCGGAGCGTGCCTGGGCGCCCAGGGAGAGGCAAGGCGTGTGGCGCGCCGAACCTGGACGCTCGCGCGGCGCCGCGCGCCTGCCCCTCCCTCACACGTTACGGCTTCGGGATCCTCAACGTGCCGCTGACCATGGCGCTGCCGCTCACGACATAGACCAGACTGAGCGGGTGGAACGCCCAGGGTCCGAGCGCGATGGCCCCGAGCCACAGCTGCTCGTGCACGCGCTCCTTGGCGAAGAGCACCCCGAAGAGCAGCACGATGAGCAGGCTCGTGGGGATCGGCGTCCCCTCGTAGTAGCGCACCTTTCCTCGCTCGTCCGACAGCTCGGCCGCCGTCACGTTGTACCGCGCGAGGCGGCTGATCCCGCAGGCGACGAAGTAGACGAGGGCGGCGGCGTCCCACGGCCCGCGCAGGCCGAGCGCGTAGCCGAGCACCGCGGGCGCGACGCCGAACGAGACAACGTCGGCGAGGGAGTCGAGATCGGCCCCGAGCGGCGAGTGCTTGCGACGCCAGCGCGCGATCGTGCCGTCGAGGATGTCGCACGCCAGCGCGAACGGCAGGAGCCCGAACGCCACCCAGATATAGATGCGCTCGCGCTCGGCCACGTAGTTGAGGCAAAGCAGGATGCTCAGCGTGCCGCTCGCCGCGTTCGCCAGCGTGACGAAGTCGGCGAGCGCGAACGACCGGAGCATCGAGAAATGGGGCGGTCTCTCGGCAGGCATGGCGCTCGGGGTGCGCAGTGTCGCACGTCCGGTTCGATTGCCAACCATTCTGCGCGGCGCGCATCGCCGTTCTCGGGGCGTCCTCGCGTCGCAGGGCGCCTCGGGCCGCGGCGCGCCCGGCGCCGGCGCCGTCTAGCCAGGTGGCACGTGCTTGTCCACTCCGCGGCGATCCGCGCACAAAACTTAGGACCAGGCCGCGCGCTGCCTACCATCCGTCGGCGGATGCCCGGACTGTCACTTGTCGCCGACAACACCCGTTGCTCACCGGAGCCTGAGCGCACGTCGCTGCACGATGTGCTCGACTTCGTCCTGGAGGGGGCGCGCAACGCGTCTCCTCCGCTCGATGGAGCGGCGCTGCCGCTACGCGCCGAGGCCGAGGCGCTGCCGCTGCTCTGCGAGCTCGCAGAGGCCGCGGCGGAGCTCGCCTCCGGACGCCGCGCGCGCGCGGTCGTGCGCCTGTGCCTCGAGCCCGACCCCTGGGAGCTCGGGCTGGAGCGCGTGGGCCGCGACCTCCTCGTCACCGTCTTCCAGGGCGGGGACGTGCCCGAGGTCGCCCTGCACGAGCGGCGCTTCGACGGCGAAGCGCTCTGCGCGCGCCTCCTCGCGGCCATCGACCGGCTCGCCTCGCGCAGGGGCCCTGGCGCGCGCCGCGACGCCGCCTTCGCCGACAACGACGCGGATCTCGGCGGGCTCGGCGAGCAGCGGCTCCCGGCCGCGCGGCGGTGCCTCGCGGCCTCCCTGCCGTTCTCGCCCGACGAGGCGGGAGGAGAGCCCGCGATCGTGGGCGTCGAGCCGACCGGCGAGATCCCGATCGCCATCGCGGCCGAGGCGCTCCTGCGCACGTCGCAGGGCGCGGCGCTCACGCAGCCGGCCGTGCTCCGGGCCGACCTCTTCTCGCTCCTCTTCCGGGGCAAGATCCGCGTGCTCGTGGGCGAGGAAGCGCGGGAGCTGCCCGACGTCTTCGTCTTTCCGTTCGCCGAGCAGCTCGCGTCGCTGTCGCTCGAGTCGCTCGACGCGTGGGCGCGGCGCCAGCCCTACCACCGGCGGCTGACCGTCGGCGGCGCGATCCTCGGCGTCCGGCTGCACAGCGAGGGGGCGCTGTCGCTCACGCTCGGCGTGCCCCGCGTGGGCCGCGTCCCCTCCGCGGATCCCCGCGCGCCCGGCCCTGGCCGCGTACCCTCGTTCGCGGCCGCCGAGGAGCGGGCGCAGACCTGGACCTTCCCGGCCGTCGACGTGGCGGCGCTCGCCCAGGGCGTTGTCGCGTTCGGGCGGGCGCTCGCGCGCAGCCTGGTGCGCCGCGATCGCGGGCAGACGTCGAACCTGCGCCTGTTCGAGTTCCGGGGGCGCGTCCGCGCGCTCGCCGAGCGGCTCCGCGAGCTCACGCGCAACGACGCGAAGATCAACGTGGCCCCGGAGACGTACCGCGCCTTCGCGGCGGCGGCGCGCCCGCAGGCCGCGGCCGAGGACACGTTCGGGCGGACGCGCCTGCGCTTCACGGCCCGGTGGATCGCGGCGATCCCGTCGATCGATCTCCGCGCCACCTTCCTCTGCGGCGACGTGCTCGTGGTGGGCTCTACGCGCGAGCTGACGTGCATCGATCGGCGCACCGGCGAGTGCCTGTGGCGCAAGCCTGCGCCGCGCGCGGTCTCGGTGATGACGCCGGTCGGCCTCGGGCGGCTCCTGCCCGACGGCACGCTGCAGCTGCACGATCTGTCGAGCGGCGAGGTCGCCTGGTCGACGCGGCTCTCGCCGCGCGTGGGCGCGAACGCCTCGGGCGCGGTGGTGAGCGGCCCCGGGCTGCCGCGGATGCTCATCGTGAGCGAGGGGACGCGCCACCTCGCGGCCGTGGACCTCTACTCGGGCGAGGTGCGCTGGCGCTACGCCGCGCGGCGCGGCGAGAACTTCCGGCTCCGCCGCGCGGGCAAGCTCGTCCTCGTGGGCAGCGGCGAGCCGGCCCTCGCGGCGCTCGACGTGCTGAGCGGCGAGGTCGTGTGGCGCTTCTGCGACCGGCTCCCGTTCGCGTCGCCGGTGGCGGTCGATCAGGACGCGCTCTTCGCGCTGGCGGGCGACGGCGCCTTCGTCGGCCGCGGCGGGGCGCGGCTGCACCACCTCGACCCGTGGTCCGGCGAGGCGAGGTGGACGGTCGATCTGCCGAAGCACGTGGCGCCGGTCGGCGCGCCGCTGCTCGGGCCCGAGACGGTGTGCGTGGTGACCCACGGGCGGCGCGGCACGGGGCTCGTCGGGATCGATCGCCGCACCGGGGCGACGCGCTTCGATCTGACCGCGTGCGCGTCGACGGCCTCGTGCCTCATGGTGGACGATGTGGTCGTCGTGAACAGCGAGGCAGGCGAGATCGTCGGGGTCGGCGCGCACGACGGCGCGGTCCGGTACCGGCACGTCATCGCGGGCGGCGTCGAGGGCGACAGGCCGCGGCGCCTCGAGCCGGTGCTCCGCTCGGGCGCGCTGTTCGTGCCGCAGAGCGAGGTGCACGTCGTCCGGCCGCGCGACGGCGCGCTGCTCGGCAAGGTGCCGACGGACCTCATCCCGGATCTCCTGCGGGTCGACGAGCGGTGCGACGTCTACGTGGCCGAGGAGAGCGGCCACCTCGCGGCCTTCTCCGCGGCCCCGCGGCTCAGCCTCGTCCAGTAGCGGTGGCCGCGGCGGCGCGCGTCAGCGCGGCCGCCGCGCCGGCTTCCAGATGAGCTCGAGCGTCACCTGGGTGACGCCGTCCTCGATGAGCCCGATCCGCTCGGCGGCCTTGCGCGAAAGATCGATGATCCTGCCGCGCTTGAACGGGCCGCGGTCGTTGATCCGCACGCGCACGCGGCGGCCGTCCCGGCGGACCACGTCGACAACGGCGCCGAAGGGCAGCGTCCGGTGCGCGGCCGTGAGCGCGCGCGGGTTGTAGCGTTCGCCGCTCGCGGTGCGGCGGCCGTTGAACTTGTCGGCGTAGTAGGTGGCGCGCCCGCCCTGGATCGGCGTCCCCTTCGCCGCGCTCCGCGCGCTCGCGGGCGCGATCGGCGTGGAGACGCCGTCGATGTCCTCCGGATCGTCGTCCTCGGCCTGGTGCCGCGGGGGCGCCGGCGGGGTGCTCGGCGCGACGCCGATCGCGCTCGGCGCGTCGGCTCCGGTGCGGGGCGCTGCAGGCTGGTGAGCGGAGCAGGCGGGGGTGAAAGAGAGGAGGAGGAAGGCGAGCGTCCTCGCCACGCCGCGGCGTCCACCGGGCGTCATCACGTCGCCTCGGGCGCGGCGCGATCGGCCGACGAGGGGTCGATGTCGGCCGCGGGCGAGGTCACCGCGGCGACCAGGGCCAGGGCCGAGGGCTCGCCGCTCCCCGCCCCGTCCGCGGACGGCGCCGCCTGGGGCCTGGCCTTCGCCCGAACGAACCCGGCCAGCTCGCGGAACGGCACGCCGGTCGGGCAGATCCTCTCCTTCTCGGCGAGCACCTCCTCCGGCACGTGCGCGAGCGCGAGCGCCGCGGCGTCGAAGTCCGGCATGCTCCGCGACGACGCGAGCACCACGGTCATGAGGCCGCGGTAAGCCCCCCTGGAGGCCGCGATGCGCTCGGCCTCCCCGAGATCGCAGCGCCCGCACGCGATGCAGCGGGAGAAGCGGGGCAGGGCCGCGCGCTCGGCGGGCGAGAGCGGCGGCAGGCCATCGGCGTCGTAGTTCTCGCGGAAGAGCGCGAGCCCGCTCGGACCGTCGTCGAACAGACGGCGCACCGCGACCTTGAGGAGCGACCACGCGAGGACCGCGAGGGCCAGGGCACGACCGGAGAGCACGATCCGTCCATAACCCGAAACAGGCCCGCGCGCCGAGCCGATGCGCGCGGGGTCTCCAGATCGGCGCCGGGCGCGTGAACCCGCGTTAACAGCGCCTCGGGCACGCGCAGGTCCGGGGCGACCCGCCGCCGCTGCGATGACCCCTGCGACGCGCGCTCGTCGCCCGAGCTCCGCGGCTCCGGAGATCGCGTGCCGCGCCTGCGCTCCGCGAAAGATCGCGCGACGACGGCCGCCGCCGCGCGAGGACGCCGCGCGGGGGCGCGACGACTCCGCGCATCGGTCCTCGCTGGCACGTCGGGTGCACAGGAGCGAGGCATGCCCAACGACTTGCTTCTCTGCGACAACGGACGCTCCGAAGACCTCGGCGACCTCGCCGAAGGTGCGCTGGTGGAGGCGATGATCGCGGGGGACGAGCGCGCCTGGCGCGCCTTCCACGCCCGCTACGATCGGCTCGTCCACCGCTGCATCAGCGGCGTGATCGCCCGCTTCTCCGCTGTGGTCGCGCAGGACGACATCCGCGACATCCACGCCACGCTGCTCGTGCAGCTGCTCTCGAACGACATGCGCAAGCTGAGGACCTTCGACGCAGGCCGCGGCGCGCGGCTGAGCTCCTGGATCGGCACGCTCGCCGTCCACTGCGCGTACGACCATCTGCGCTCGAGGAGGCGCGCGCCGCGCTGTGCCCCGCTCGACGACGCGGCGGTCGAGCTCCCCTGCGAGCGCCCGTCGCCGCAGGAGCAGGCCGAGCGCCGCGAGCGCGCCGCGCTCGTGGGGCGGGTGCTCCACGCGTTCTCCAACAAGGACCGCGAGTTCGTCGCGCTCTACTTCGCCGAGGGCCTGCCCCCGGAGCAGATCGCGGCGCGGATGGGGATCAGCGTGAAGACGGTGTACTCGAAGCGCCACAAGATCCAGAGCCGCCTGGAGGCGATGCTGTCCAGCGTCAGCCTCGCGGCGTGACGTTTCCCTCCCCCGAAGGGGGCTCGGCGGCCGTCGGCCCTGTGGTATGAGCCGGAGAGGATGGCTCGCCCGCCCCGCACCTCCTCCGCGCTCCCGCTCATCGCGGCCGCCGCCCCGCTGCTCGGCGCGTGCGGCGGCGGCGACGGAGATGCCCCCGCGATCCCCCTCGCCGACGAGCGCGGCGGCGGCGCGCGCGTCGCCGAGATCGTCGGTGACGCCGGGTGGCTCGACCCGGAGGACGAAGAGAGCCGGCGCTGCGCCGCGCCGCCCGCTCGCCGCGCCCACGTCACCGGCGCCACCCTCGTCGCCATCGACAGCTTCGACGAGACCGGTGAGGGCGCGCGCGGCAACCACTACGTGCAAGACAGCGCCGACAAGCCGGTCCCCTACTCGGGGATGACGGTCTTCCAGCCCGCGTTCGACCCCCCGGATCTGCGGCTCATCCCCGGTGACGTTGTCGACGTGCTCGGCGAGCTCACCGAGTTCCTCGGCCCCTCCGCCGGCCGCTTCGGCGGCTGCCGCACCTTGCCCGAAATCGGCGGGACCATGAGCTTCCGCTTCGAGGACCACCCCGCCGTCCCGATCCGCGTGCCGCTCGACGACCTGAAGGGCTATGCGTCGGCGCGCCCGTACATCGGCATGCTCGTGCGGGTCGAGGGCGTCAGGATCGCCGGCGACCCCTCGAGCCGCGACGGCCGCTACGCGGCGTCGATCGACGTCGGGGCCGGCGTGCGCCCCGCCGACGTCCCGCGCCTCTCGAACGAGCTCTACGATCTCGAGCGCGAGGGGCCGCCCCTCGCGGACGGCGCTTCCTTCCGGTCCGTCACCGGCGTGCTCACCTACTTCTACGGCTTCAAGATCGCCCCGCGATGCCCGGCCGATTTCCAGCTGGAAGGCGCGCCGCTGCCCTCCGACGACGCATGCGCTCCCTGAGGCCCACGCTCCTCTCGCCGCTCGTCCTGCTCGCGGCCTGCGGCGGCGCGGCGCCCGGCGGCCCGCCGGCGCCGGGGCACGCCCTCGCCTCGACGCCCGAGGGCAGCGTCGGGCGCATCGAGGTGCGCCACCTCGACGCCCGGCCGCGGCTCGCGCTGGTCTCGCGCGACGGCGATCCCGCGCCCGCGCTCGTCGTCTCGGTCGCGACCGATCTCGGCTCGGTCGCGACGACGGCGCTCGCCAGCGTGGTCGAGGCGCGCCTGCTCGCCGCCGGCTTCGACGTGGACGCGCGCATCGACCGCGGCGCCTTCCGCGTGCGCCTGCTCGTCAGGGACGCGGCGCGCGTCGCGCCGTTCCTGGGCGCGCTGTCGGCGGCGTTCGCGCAGCCCATCGCGGCGGGAAGCCCGGAGGTCGCCCGGGCCGCGGAGCGGACGCAGGCGCTCCGATCGAGCCCGCTCGACGCGCCGGAGCTCTCGCCGATCGCGGCGTGCACCGGCCAGCTGGGCCTCGCGGGCGCCGAGCACGTGGTCGATCTGGCGACGCCCGCGGGCGCGCGGGAGCTCGAGGGGTGGCGCGCCGCCGCGCTGCACGCCGGGCGCACCTCGATCGCCGCCGTCGGCCCGGCCGCGTTCTGCGAGGAGGCGGCGCGCGCGGCGGAGGGCATCGACGCCTGGCCGGCAGGCGGCCCGACCACGGACCCCTGGCCGGCGGCGGACACGGTCGGCGTGTACACGACGAACCAGCTCGGAGGGCGCGCCGCCCGCGTGACCGTCGCCGCGCGCGTCGCGAGCCCCCAGGCGGCCGTCGCCGCGGCGGAGCGGCTCGGCGCGCCTGGGTCCCCGCTCCGCGCGCGCCTCTCGGCGCTCCCCTCCCCGTTTCGCGCCGTCGAGGTGCTCGGGGTCGCCCGCCCGCGCGGCGGCTGCGTGAGCGTGACCATCGAGGCCGCCGATCTGCCCACGGCCCCGCCCGTCGAGGCCTCGGCGGCGCTCGCGGCCGCGGTGGCGCGGCAGGAGATCCGCCGCGGCCTCTCGGCGCCGCCGAACCCCGACGTCGCCACGCGTCAGGTCCTCACCGCGCAGGACCCTCGCGACGCCGGCGCGCGCGCCTCGTGGTGGGCGCTCTCGGGGAGCGCCCCGGGCGCGCCGCCGGAGCGGTGGGCGACGGCGCTCGGCCTCCCTCCGAGCGCCGATCCGCCGAAGCCCGCGCCGCCGGGCGATGCCGGCGCTCGGCGGTTCGAGGCCGAGCTCTCGCGCGCGCTCGCGCCGGGAGCCCAGCCCTCCCTGGACCGGCGGGCGCTGGTCGAGCGCGGGCAAGGCGAGGTCTGGGTCCTGCTCGGGAGCCCGTGCGGCGTCGCCGAGGAAGGGCTGTACGACGCCGGCGCGACGGCGCTCGCCGCGCTCGCCGCCGTGCAGACCCGGCGGCGCGAGCTCGACGTCACGATCGAGCCGTGGGTCACGGCGGATGCCGTCGGCGTGATCGCGCACGCGCCGTTCCGCGACGAGCGCGAGACCCCGGCCGAGCTCGGGCGCCGCGTGGCGAACGCCGCCGCGCGCACGGTCGCGGCGACAACGCTGGGCCCCGAGGCGCTGACGCAGGCGCGCGCCGCGGCGCTCCAGCACCTGGAGCACCTCTCCGGAGGGCGGGCCGCGGCGCTCGAGGCCTTCGCCTCCGCGATCGCGCCCGACCACCCGTCCTGGATCGAGCCGTTCGGCGTCTGGGACCGGGTGGCGAGCGGCGCGCTCGAGACCGTGCAGCTCCGCTGGCAGGCCCTCGCGACCGGCCCGCTCCGGCTCGCCGTCCTCGCGAACGCCGACGCTTCCCAGGCGGCCGCCGCGGCGGAGGCCGCCGAGCGCTGGCTCGCGCCGCGGCTCACCCCGCGCGGGTGCGGCTCACCGGACGGCGCGGTGGTGCCCCGGCTCGGTCACCACGACGCCCGCCTGCCGGCCGGGGCGGCCCTGTCGCAGGCCGTCGTCGGCGCGCGGCTCCCTGCGGCGCGCGAGGCCTCTCCCACGGCGCGCGAGCTCGCCGAGCTCACGGTATCGGCCCTCAACGGCGAAGGCGGCCTGCTCGCGGCCGCGCTCTCTCCCGCGGCGAGCACGACGTCCCCGGCTCCAGCCAGCGCGGCGCCGGCGAAGCGGCCGCTCGCGGCCCGCGCGAGCGCGCGCGTCCTCGGCGGGACACGCGCCGCGGCGCTCGCCGTCGAGATCAGGGCAGAGGCCGGCGAGGTGAGCGAGGCATCGGCCCGCGTGAAGGAGCTCCTCGCCGGCCTGGCGCAGCGGGTGACCGACGCCGATCTCGGCCGCGCCGAGGCCCACCTCGCCCGGCGGGAGCGGGACGCGCTCGCGGAGCCGAGGCGCCGTCTCATCCACCTGTTCAACGGCCGCCCTTCCCGCGCGGCCGCCACGAAAATCACGCTGGCCGCGTGGCGCGCCTTCCTGGCGGGCGCGCTCGGCGCGGACGCGATGGTGACCGTCGAGGCCCGGCCCGACTGATCACTCCCCGCCGTCGAAGTCGCCGGCGTCCTCGAGCTCGGCCGGCCGCCCAGCGCGGGGCGCCTCGGGGCCCTCGTCGTCGGCGTCGGCATCGGCATCGCCGTCGCCGTCCGCGCCCGTGGCCTCGTCCTCGTCGACCTCGTCCTCGTCCTCGTCGTCATCCGGCTGGGTCAGCACGGGGAGCCGGCGCTTGCCGACCGGCCCCTCGTCGACGTAATCGCGCAGCGCCGACATGTCCTTCAGCGCCTCTAGCTTCGCGAGCGCCTTGACCTCGACCTGGCGGATGCGCTCGCGGGTCAGGTTCATGATCGCCCCGACGTCCTCGAGCGTCGTGCCGCCGCGATCCGCGACGTCGAGCGCGCACGTCTCGTTCATGTCCCAGACCTCGAGATCGGGGAAGTTCAGCTTGATCGCGCCCGTCCTGGCCGAGACGTCGAGATAGAGGTGGTGCTGGCACGAGACGTACGGGCACGGCCTCGGACCGTCGACGCACTCGGCGCGGGCCCGCGGCTTGTAGTAATCGGTCTCGGGGTAGAGCATCCGGCCGATCTCGAGCTCGCGCTTGGTCATGCGCTTGACGCTGATCGTCCGCGCCCGGATCTCGCGCTTCCGCCGCGACCTGCGCTGCTCGCGCGTGATGGCGTCCCCCGACTCCGCGGGGTCGACCTGGAGCGCGAGCGCGCCCTCCACGACGGGCTCGGTCGAGCCCGCTGGGTCGCGATCGCCCTCCGCCGCATCCGCACCGTCCAGGCCGAAGATCTCGAGCTCGCTGTCAGACACCGTCGCCATGCGCTGCCTCCGTTTGGTAGCGTCTCCGCTCTCAAGCGCGCGCGTCTCTCCCCGTACGTCCGAGTCCCAGCTCGAACGCAGAGGGATCCGCTCCTAAAGCCCGACGTAAAGCCGGATGCCGTCCCTAAAAAATTGCGACGAAACGAGCCGATGCCCGTCCCGTCGATCGCATCAAACCCAGGCGGGGCCGCGCCCGCGGCCCCATGTACTTCACGACGACGAAAGCCCCGCGACTCGGCCCCTCAAGAGGAAGCCGCCTGTTTCGTGAGCCGCGCTTGCGCCATCAAGCGCTCTTCTATCAACGCCAGCTTGGAGACGAGCTCCCTCGCGAGCGACTCTGCGCTCGCGAGGTCCTGGGCTATCGCCCTGCCGCTCGTCTCGCTCCGCCTCTCCTTGGCGGCATCCCTGAGCGCATTGAAGACCTTGGTCATCGTGCGCTCGAGCTCCTCGATATCACCTCTCACGAACAGGAATTCACGCTGGATCTCTTCGATGGTGTAGTCCTGGGCCATCATCTCTTTGATGCGCTGAACCTGGCGGACTACCGTGGCCGGATACATCCCCTGCGAGCCCTGGTGCTTGCCCTTGCGCCCTACCCGCACACTTCGCGGGAGCAAGCCGAGCTGCACGTACTTCCGGAGCGTCGCCTCGCTGAACTTGATGCCATGAGCCGCGAACAGCTCGAGGATATCGCTCGAAGTGATCCCCTGGGCGTGCTCCCGCTCGATGCGATCAAGCACCTCCTCAGGGATCCTCTGCACCGGTCCTCCCATCGATCGCCGGAGGCCCTACCCAACCGACGCGGGCGACTCTATTCCACTGAATGGAATACAGTCAATTGACGCGACTACGATTATTGTGTGGCTGTCGCGAGACGCGGTGCTTTGCCGGGGTTCTTGACAACCCTCGGACATTTTTCGTCCGTAGGAGCGACGCGTCGGCCCGCCCGGCACGACGCGGGTCGGGGGCCGGGGTGGGAAAAAAACGACGCGCGGTTCAATGGGTGCGAGCAGGGAGGCGCCCGACACCCAGCGGGCCTCGTGGAGCGGCATGCCCCGTACCCTGACACACATCGGTCCTTTCAGACAAAAGGGCTGATAGTCTCGCCGCCACCATGGCCAAAGCCCTCGCCAGCGAGGGTCGGGGCTCGGCCTCTCCCGCCGCCCCCCGACCCGTCGAACGCGTCATCAGGGATGTCACCGCCCGGGGTGTCAGGATGCGGGTCCTGGTCGCCGGCGCGGGCAACGGCCCGGCGCTGCTGCTGATCCACAGCTTCCTCGTCAGCCACCTGGAGTTCGACGACGTGATCGACACGCTGGCCCAGCGGTTCCACGTCATCGCCCCGGACCTGCCGGGCTTCGGCGAGAGCGAGAAGCCGAGCCCGGCGCGGTACGCTTACGGCATCGAGACGTTCTCCGAGGCCGTGGCCGACCTCATCGCCGCCTTCGGCGTCGGCCGCGCGCACCTCGTCGGCCACGCGATGGGCGCCGCCGTCGCGATCACGCTGGCCGCCAACCACCCGGAGCTCGTGCAGCGGCTCGTCCTGGAGGACGCGCTCTGTTACCCGTTCCCGATGAGCTTCAAGATGAAGCTCCCGCTCCTGCCGGTCGTGGGTGGCATCGTCTTCAAGCAGCTCCACGGCCGCGGCACGTTCCGGTCGTACTTCCGCGACGACGTGTTCCGGGCGGACGCGGCCGTGCCACTGTCGCGCGTCGACCGGCACTACGATCTCTTCAACGCCCCCTCGGCGCGCGAGAGCGCGCACGCGGTGATGCGCGCGGTGCTCGACGCGCGCCCCGTCGTGGCGCGCCTTACCCGGATCACGGCGCCGACGCTCGTCGTGTGGGGGCGCGACGATCGCATCTTCCCGGCGGCGAGCGCGCAGCGGCTCGCCCGCGAGATCTCCGGCGCGATGCTCGAGATCATGGACGCCGGGCACTCGCCCCACGAGGAGCGGCCGGGGGAGTTCGTCGCGCTCGTGACGCAGTTCCTCGAAGGGAAGCGGTGACGGCGACGGCGCGCTGGGCTCGGCTCTCGCGCGGCGCGGCACGAGCGGCCGGGCGCGCGGGGCGCGCCGTCCTCGGCGAGGACGCGGCGCGGCGGTTCCTGGGGGACCGCTCGGCGCTGCTCGGCCTCGGGATCGTCGCGCTGCTCTCGCTGTTCGCCGCCGTGGGGCCGGCCGTCATCCCCCACGACCCGAACGTGAGCGACTTCACCCTGGCCCGCGACGCCTCCGGCGCGCCGCCCGGGCCGTCGGCCGCCCACTGGCTCGGGACGGACCCGCTCTTCCGCGACCTGCTCGCGCGCCTCGCCCACGGCGCGCGGCTCTCCCTCGCCATCGCGCTCTCGTCCACGGCCCTCGCCACGGGGCTCGGCGCGCTCGTCGGCGTCACGGCCGGCATGGCCGCCGGCACGCGGGCGGACGCGCTCGACGGCGCGCTCATGCGGCTCGTCGATGTGATCCTCGCCCTGCCGTACCTCCTGTTCGTGACCGCGATCGGCGTCGCCGTGGGGCGCGCGGACGTGGGGACGATCCTGCTCGTGCTCGGCCTCACGGGGTGGACCGGGGCGGCGCGGGTCGTCCGGGCCAAGACGGCGGAGCTCGCGCAGCGCGATTTCGTGGCCTCGGCGCGCGCGCTCGGCGCGGGGCCGCTGCACATCGTCCGGCGGCACGTCCTGCCGAACGTGGGCGGGACCCTGCTCGCCCTCGCGACCATCAGCGCCGGGCAGATGATCCTCGCGGAGGCCGCCCTCGGCTACCTGGGCGTCGGCGCGCAGCCGCCGACCGCGACGTGGGGCCGCATGCTGCACGAGGCCGAGCCGTACCTCGGGGTAAGGCCGCTCCTTGTGGCCGCGCCGGGCTTCGCCATCGTGCTCGCCGTGCTCGGCTTCCACCGCGCGAGCGAGGGGCTCCGCGACGCGCTCGATCCGGCCGGCGCGGCGCTCCCGCGCGGCCGTCGCCTGCCGGTCGATCTGCTCGTCGCGGGCGCGGCGCTGCTCCTGCTCTCGGGCGGCTCGGCGGGCGGCGTCCGCGCGCCCCTCGGCGGCGAGCCGGCGCCCGCCGCGCCCGTGCGCGGCGGGACGCTGCGCCTCGCGACCACGGTCAACGCGCGCGCGCTCGATCCGGCGATCGCGTACGACGAGCTCTCGAGCACCGTCGCGGAGCTCGTCTTCGCCCGCCTCGTCACGTGGGATGAGGGCGGCCGCATCACGCCCGATCTCGCGCGCGCGATCGAGGTTTCGCGCGGCGGGCGGACGTACGTCTTCACGCTGCGCGAGGGCGTGCGGTTCCACGACGGCGCGGAGCTCCGCGCCGCCGACGTGAAGCGCTCGATCGAGCGGACGCTCCACCCGAGGACGCCGAGCCCGGGCGCGAGCCAGTACGACATGATCGAGGGCTTCGCCGAGTACCACGCGGGCGCGGCGCCGCACCTCGCCGGCGTGCGGGTGCTCGGCGATCACGCCGTCGCGATCGATCTGCGCGCGCCGGACGCGACGTTCCTGCCCCTCATGACGCTCGCGTTCATGGCGCCGGTGTGCCCCTCGTCCGGGGCCACGGTCGACGCGGCGAGCCCGCCGCCGCCGTGCGGCGCCGGCCCGTTCCGCGTCGCGCGGTGGGACCAGGACGGCAGCATCGGGCTCGCCCGCCACGAGGGGTACTTCCGGCCGGGCCTGCCGTACCTCGACGCCATCGCGTGGCAGACGGGCGTGCGCGCGACGACCCAGCGCTACAAGTTCGAGCAGGGCGAGCTCGACGTCCTGCGCGATCTGACGGCGATCGACGCGGCGGCCTACCGCGCCGCGCCCGGGTGGGAGGGGCAGAGGCGCTGGGTGACGCGGAACAGGACCAACGCCGTCTTCCTCAACACCGAGCTCGCGCCGTTCGACCAGCTCGCCGTCCGGCGCGCTGTCGCGTTCGCCCTCGACCCCACCGTGCTGGAGAAGGTACGCCCCGATCTGCTCGCGCTCGACCGGGTGCTGCCGCCGTCGATCCCGGGCCCCCCGCGCGACGCGCCGATGCGGCAGCACGACCTCCCGCGCGCGCTCGCGCAGATGGCCGAGGCCGGCTACCCGTACGACCCGGCGACCGGGAAGGGCGGCTACCCGGGCGTCATCGACTACATCGCGGTCCCGGACACGCTGGAGCAGGCGATCGGCGAGATCGTCCAGCAGCAGCTCGCCAGGATCGGCCTCCGCGTCCGCCTGCGGCTCGTCAGCTGGGCGACCTACCTCGCCGAGGCCTCGCGGCGCCGCGCCGTCCCCATGGGCTGGGTCGGGTGGCAGGCCGATTTCCCCGACCCGGCGAGCGTCTTCGAGCCGACGCTCTCCACGCGCGCCATCCGCGACGAGGGCTCGCAGAACTACGCCTTTTTCAGCGACGAGGAGCTCGATCGCACGCTCGACGCCGCCCACGCCGAGCAGGATGGCGCGCGGCGCCTCGCGCTCTACGACCGCGCCGAGCGCATCGTCCGCGATCGCGCGCCCTGGGTGCCCACCTACACGGCGCGGCAGCTCGAGCTCTGGCACCCCTACGTGCGCGGCCACGAGGGCGCCGCCGCGCTCACGTCCCGCCTCCACGAGGTCTGGCTCGACCCATCCGCGCGGGCCGCGGCCGGCGGAGGGCCGCGCGCGGCCGCGCCACGAACCGCGACGCCGCTCCGCGCGCTGCTCGCGCGCGCGGCCCTTCCCCGATGAGCACCACGCGCGCGCGCCGTGCCTCCACGCCCCGCCCGGGCCGCGCCTCCGCGGTGGGCACCGCGATCGCGCGCCTGCTCCGGCGCCTCGGCTGGGCCGCGATCGTCATCGCGGGGGTCACCGCCGTCTCGTTCGGGATAGCGTACCTCCTGCCGGGAGACGCCGGGCGGATGCTCGTCGGACCGCAGGCCTCGGCGGCGGACCTCGAGCGCGCGCGGGCCATCCACGGGCTGGATCGCCCGGTCCCCGTGCAGTTCGCGCGGTTCGTCCGGCGGCTCGTCCACCTCGGCCCCGCGGGGGTCGACGACGGCGGAGCCGCGGGCGCGCGCGCCGATCCGGAGCACCGCAGCTGCGCGGCGGGGCCGCTCGGCCTGCACGTCGACCTCGGCTACAGCTTCCATTACCGCAAGCCGGTCGTGGATCTGCTCGAGGCGAAGGTGCCGCGCTCCGTCGAGCTCGCGCTGGCCGCCCTGCTGGTGCAGCTCCTGCTCGGCCTCTCGCTCGGGATCGTCGCGGCGGTCCGCCGCGGGACGGCCTGGGAGGACGCGGCGCTCGGCGCCACCCTGCTCGGCGCGAGCGCGCCGACCTTCGTGATCGGCCCCGCGCTCCAGTACGTGCTCGCCTACAAGCTCCAGCTCTTGCCCTACGACGGGTACGGCGTCACGGCGGCCGATCACCTGCGCTCCCTCGTCCTGCCGGCGCTGACGCTCGGCGTGTTCGGCAGCGCCCTCTACGCGCGCATCGTCCGCGAGGAGCTCCGGACGCTGCTCCGCCAGGACTTCATCCGCACCGCGCGCGCCAAGGGCGCATCTCGCCTGCGCGCGCTCGTCGTCCATGCGCTGCGCAACGCGCTCTTGCCGCTCGCCACGCTCGCCGCGCTCGACCTCGGGGCGCTGGCGGGCGGCGCGATCGTCACGGAGAAGCTCTTCCGCTGGCCCGGCGTGGGGAGCATGGCGGTCGAGGCGCTCCAGAACCGGGACGGCCCGCTCATCGTCGGGACGGTGCTCTTCTCCGCGGCCGCCATCGTGCTCGCCACCGTGGCGCTCGATGTCGCGGCCCTGGCCCTCGATCCCCGGCTCAGGTCGCGATCGCGCTGAGCGCGGACCGCACGCTCACGGCATGCCGGCGAGCGCGCGGCACTCGGCGCCGAGCGAGGACTCGGGCGAGGAGAGCTCGGCGCACTTGCGGAACGAGGCCCGCCCACCGCGCCCGGCCGCCTGCTCTGCGGCGCCGCGCAGGTGCCACGCCGCGGCGCTCCCCGGGGAGGCGGCGGTGAGCTGCTGCGCGAGCTGCACCGCCTTGCCGGTCTGCCCCGACTCCAGCGCGCGCATCACGCGCGTCGAGAGGGGCCCGCCCTCGTCCGGCGCGGCAGGCGCGGACGCGGCAGGCGCGGACGCGGGCGGGGCAGCCGAGGGCTCCGGCTCCCGCGCCGGTGCGGCGGCCTGGCCCGCGGTCGCCGCCGCGCTCGGCGGCGCCGCGGGGGTGGTCGGCGCGTGCGAAGCGCGCTCGGAAGGCGCTCCGGCCGGCGCGGGGCTCGCCGCGGCAGGCTTCGCCCGCGCGCTCGCCGAGGCCGGCGCGGCCGGCTGGCCCGCCGGGGCGTCGGCGGGGGTCGCTGCGGAGAGCCCCGCCGCGGCGGCGGCCGCCGGCTCTCCTTCCGGCTCCGACGCGGCCAGAGCCGCTGCGGGCACCGCCGCGGAGTGCTGCGCCGCCGGTCCGTCCTCCGGCAAGGGCGCATGGACCGGGGCCGCTGGCACGGGGCGCCCCGTCTGGCCGACCAGCCACACGCCGGCGGCCCCGAGCGCGAGCGCGGTGACCAGGCCGGCGACGATCCGCGCGGTGCGGGCCCGGCGCTCCTCGTGGCGGGGCCCGAAGAGCGTGGCCTCGACCGCGCCGGCGGTCGTATCGGCGTCCTCGGCCGAGGGATGCTCCCGCGCCGCCATCCCCTCCGGCGCGTCCACCCCGCCGCCGAGGAAGAAGCGCTCGCTCTCGCTGATCGGCCCGCGGTCGCCAGGAGCCGCGTCGTCCGGCGCCGCCGCGAGGCTCGCCGCCGGGGCGGCGTCCGGCACCGGCAGCGGCGGCGGGGAGGCCTCGATCGGGCGCGTCTCCCCGGCCTTCGCTTCGACGGGCTGCGGCGCATGCGCACGCTCCGGCGCGCGCGGGATGGCGACAGGCGGCGGCGCGTCGCTCGGCGGGCGGGGGCGCAGCGTGGGGCTCGTCGACGCCGCCGGGGTGCGCTCCTCTCCGGCGGGCAGCGCGCCGCCCGCTGCCGCCGGAAGCGCAGGCGGCGCTGCCGCAGGCGCGGGCGGCGCCGCGGGCTCGGGAGGCGCCGCTGCGGGCGCCTCGGGGGGCGTGGAGCGAACGCGCTGCTCGGCGGAAGCGGCCGCGGGCCTGTCGCTCTTCGTGGAGCGCTGCTTCTGGGCGAAGCTGCGCGGCGTCACGAGCGGTCGCGTGAGCGGGGCCTCATCGCTGCTCGCGAGCGTGGTGTCCTTGTCGAGATCGACCTCGGCGCGCGGCCGCGCAATCCGGGCGGCCTCGGCAGGCGATGCGGCGTTCCGCGGCGGCTCCGACGGCGCGCGACCCCCCGCGGCCCCGGGCCGCACCGCGGTGTTCCGCGGCGGCTCCGACGGCGCGCGGCCCCCCGCGGCCCCGGGCCGCACCGCGGCGTTCCGCGGTGGATCCGACGGCGCGCGGCCCCCTGTCACGCCGGCGCGCGCCGCCGCGGCCGAGACGGTGCTCCGCGGCGGCTCCGACGGCGCGCGGCCACCCGCCGCGCCGGAGCGCGCCGTCGCGGCCGAGACGGCGCTCCGCGGCGGCTCCGACGGCGCGCGCGCCCCCTCCGGCGCGGAGCGCGCCACGGCGGCGCTCGCGCTGGCCGCTCGGCCGACCGCCCCCGGCCCGTGCACCGCGCTGCGGGTCGTCACGGGGCGCCCGGGGGACTCCGCGTCGGGGTCCCCCGCCGGCGCGTGCAGCTCGTGACCGGGCCGGGAGCGCGGGAGCACCGCCGGAGAGACCCGGTTCGAGAGCGGCGCCGGGACCACGGCGGCGTCCTCGAGGTCGTCGGAGCCGGCGTTCCCCGGGCTCCCCTCGGGGTAGTTGGAGTTGGAGCGCCGCGCGCTCGACGGCGACGAGAGCGGCGAGAACTCGTCGTGGAACGCCGCCTCCGGCTCGCTCGGCACCACGTCGTCGGGGGGGAGCGCCGCGGCGGGCACCAGCAGCCCCTCGAAGTAGAGCTTCGAGATGGTCGAGAGCGTCGAGAGATCCTCGAACGGGGACGCGTCGACCACCTGCATCAGCGTGCGCTTGCCGTCGAACAGGCGCAGGATCCCGTTCAGCTCGTCGGGGATCTCGTTCAGCCGCTCCAGGAGCTCCTCGCTGTCGACCTCGAAGACGGTCGCGAGCGACGGCAGCGCCTCGAGGAGCCGGCCCCACTCGTCGACGCGGCGCATGCCCTCCATGAGCAGGCCCTGCGTCGACGTCTCGATCCCGTCGGGGTTGTCGACCTTGCAGAACTCGACCTCGAACGTCCCCTCGTTCCACAGGAGCGCGCGGTAGACGGCCTCCTCGCCGCAGAGCCGGCCGAGCGTCGCGTCGACGACCTTGCCCTCGCGGAAGTAGACCTGCGCCTCGTTGTCCGCGTGCGACAGGTGGACGATCCCGCTCTTCCGGCTCACCTCGAACGTCTGCAGCAGATCCACGACGTTCATGTCGAGGATCGATCCGGAGAACCTGGTCCGCCCCGTCGTCGAGAAGTGGCGCGTCGTGATCCCCTCGCGCGTCCGCCGCGCGAGGAGCAGCGTCACGCGCGCGATGAGCTCGCGCACGAAGATCGGCTTGGTCAGGTAGTCCTCGACGCCGAGCTCCAGCCCGCGGATCTTGTCCTCGATGGACCTCTGGCTCGTGAGGAAGACGACCGGGATCGAGGCCCAGTCGGCGTGCTCCTTCATCTTGCGGACGAGGGCATACCCGTCCACGTTGGGGAGGCGCGTGTCGCTGAGGACGAGGTCCGGCGTGGAGACCTCGAGCTTCGCGAGAGCGTCCGCTCCGTCCTTCGCGGTGGTCACGCTGTAACCGGCCTTTTTCAGGCTGACCTCGAGGACCCGAACGCTTCGCGGATCCGCGTCGACCAGGAGGAGCTGTTGCTTGGCCACTAGAGGTTTCCGCCTCGCGAAGGATGGCGAGCCCGAACGGACGCTGTCAAGCGCTCCGCCCTGAGCGTCGCCGCTGCCGTCGATCGCTTGTCCCGCGGCCGCGGGCCCGGTGCTCGACGTCGTCCATCGTGCACACAGGACGGCTGCGAAGGCCAGGTTTCGTCGCGCGCCGATCGGGCGATCAGCGCTTCCAGGGATCGACGATATCGCCGGTTGCTTGCGGCCTTACCATGGAGGCCGTGGGCACCGCGGTCGCCGACGGACGGGCCGTCGCCGCCGTCGGCTTCGCCGGGATCGGGGCGGCTGTGCCCTGGGTGCGGGGCGGCTCCTGCGCGGTCGGCGCGGGCGCCGCCGTCGCGGCCGCGGTCGCGGCGGGCGGCTCGTCGATCGCCCTGGCGGGCGCCGTCTCCGCCGGGAGGGCGCCGCCGGGAGCCTCGACGGCGGCGACCTCGGGCGGCTCCTCGGGCGCCGAGGCGCGCAAGGCGCGGACGCCGAGGGCGATGACGATGGGCACGAGGACCGCCGCGAGCGCGATCGCCACGCGCGCGGCCATCGAGAGCGGCTCGGACGGCTCCGCGGGCGCCTGGACCGGGGCGAGCATCTCCTCGGTCGCGCGCGGCCGCATCGACTCGGTCGCGCGCGGCCGTATCGACTCGTACGCGCGCGGCCGCACCGACTCGTGGCGAGGCAGCTCGCCCGGGGGCGCGACCGAGGTCACGCGGCCCGGCGGATCGAGGGCGAGCTCGATGGCCTCGACGAGGTCCGCCATCGAGGAGAAGCGCTCCTCGGGGTTCTTCGCGAGGCAGCGCATGACGATCGGGCCGAACGCGCCGAGCGCGGTGGCGTCGGGCATCACCTGCTCGAGCGGCTCGGGCGACATGTACATGTGCTTGGTCAGCACGCCCATGTACGTGTCCGCCTCGAAGGGGACGCGCCCCGCGAAGCACTCGTACATGAGGACGCCGAGCGCATAGATGTCGGCGCGGGCGTCGATCCGCTTCCCCTCCGCCTGCTCCGGGCTCATGTAGTGCGGCGTCCCGAACACCATGCCGATGCGCGTGAGCCGCTTGCCGCCGGTCACCTTCGCCACGCCGAAATCGAGCAGCTTGACGAACTCCTGTTCGCCGTTGCGGACGAGGTACACGTTGTCGGGCTTCAGGTCGCGGTGGATGACGCCCGCCGAGTGCGCGGCCCCGAGCGCGGCGGCGCACTGGAGCATGATCTGCCCGACCCTGTCGGCCGGCAGCGTCTTCTCGGTGCGCAGCAGCGACGCGAGGGAGGTCCCGGAGAGGAACTCCATGACGAAGAACGGCAGCTCTGCCTGCCCCGTCTCGACCTCGATCGCGCCGAAGTCGCTCACCGCGACGATGTTGGGGTGGCCGATCGCCGCGGCCGCCTTGGCCTCCTGGATGAAGCGGGCGACGAGCTCGGCGTCCTGCGCGATGTCGTGCCGGAGCACCTTCAGGGCGAAGAGGCGGCCGAGCGACTTGTGGCGCACCTCGTACACCGTCCCCATCCCCCCTTCACCCACGACCGCCTGCACCTCGTAGCGGCCGTCGATGGTGCGCCCGAGCATCGGATCGGCCGATGGATTCCAGTCGGGCGCGTCGGCGAGCGGGTCGCCGTCGAACGGGCAGAAGCGGGAGTCGCCGGAGAAGGTCTGCTTGCAGGTCGGGCAGCGCCGCGCGCGCGGGGTCTGCTTCTTCCCCCGGCGCGCCGGCCCGTCGAAGCGCGCCGGCAACGGCGGGATCGCCGGGCGCGCATCGACGTGCGCTGGCAGTGGTTCCGCGCGCGGCGGCACGTCGCTGCGGAACGGCAACTCGCTGCGCGGCGGCGCGTCGCTGCGCGCTGGCGACACGTCGCTACGCCCTGCTGGTGGCACGTCACTGCGCGCTGGCGGCACATCGCTGTGCGCCGGAGGCTGAGCAAATGATTCGTCTCCGTGCAGCCGCGGGATGTCTTCCCGATGGAACAGCTCGGCAGCATCGGACTCGCCGGCGGTCATCTCGGGCTGAGCATCCCCGGCCATGCGGAGCGTCACTGGCACCCCATCGAGTCTAGCCGAAAGCGCGCTCAGTGGTTCGGATCAGATGGCGCCAGTTTGGCGACCGCCGTGGAGCGCCCCCCCCGCGGGTCGCCGCGTGCGGCGGCCGGCGCCGCCTGGTAAGGACTCAGATCTCTTCGAGAATCTTCGCCTTGCGGGCCTGGAACTCCTCGTCGGTGATGAGGCCCTTGCTCTTGAGCTCCCCGAGGCGCTCCAGGCGCTGCTCGATCGACGGCGCTGCGGCGGGGGCAGCCTGCGGCGCGCCCGGGTAGCCCTGCGGCGCGCCCGGGTAGCCCTGCGGCGCGCCCGGGTAGCCCTGCGGCGCCCCCGGCTGCTGCATGTGGGGCGGCACGAACTGGGGCTGACCCTGCGCGGCGAGCGCTGGGTTCATCGCCTGCGCCAGGCCGGCGCCGATCGCCACCTGGGCGCCCAGCCCCGCGACGCCGCTGCCGTCGCCGCCCTGCGCCATGCCCTGGCCGGCGCCCATCATCGCCTGGCCGGCGGCGTAGTTCTGCCAGTTGCCCGCCAGCTGCTGCACGTACCGCGCGTCCTGCTGGAACCGCTGATCGAGCTCGAACTGCTTCGCGCGGGCGGTGTCCTGCGCGATGCCGATGCCGCGGCGCGCGTCGCCGCGCCCCTTGTTCGCCTCGCGGAGGAGCTTCTGCTCCTCGGCGGAGAAGTTGATGTTGAAGTTGCCGATCTCGAGGATCTTGCAGCCGATCTCCTCGAGGTTCGGCGCGGATTGCACGATGCGGGCGCCGAGCTCCATGCTCATGCCGCCGAGGTTGAGCAGGCTCTTCTGCTGCTGCGCGCAGACCTGGCCGATCACGGTCTTCACGCTCATGAAGAACTTGCCCTTGATCCAGCTCAGGACGACGTCGTTGTCGCCGCTGCCGCCGCACTGCCCGTGGTACCCGACGACGAACCGGACCGGATCGACCACGACCAGCGAGAACTCACCGAAGATGCGCGGCGTCACGAACTCGTAGAGGACGGGGTCCTCCATCGACTCCAGCGGACCGCCGAACGGCACGCCGCGGACCGGCTGCGTCTTGACGAAGAAGATCTCGGCGATGAAGACGTCCCCGCCCGTGAACTTGTTGACGAGGTTGTTCAGGAACGGGATGTTCTGGGTCTGGAGGGTGTGGCGCCCTGTGGGCAGGTAACCCATGTACCTGCCGTCCTTGAAGAAGAGGGCACACTCATCGCTGTCGACCGTCAGCTGCGACCAGAAGGGGATGTTCTGGTCCGGGTGCTTGTAAACGATGAGATGCTTCGCCGCGTCCGGGCGCGCGATCATCATCTCGCGGACGCCGCTCTTCACGAAATCGAAAATCCCCATGTCGCGCTCCTCTTCGGTGTGCTGGGTGTGACGGACCTGCCGGTCCCCTGCCCCCCGGGACCTCGGGCTTCATTCCGGCAGACGGCGCGCAGGGCCCGCGCCGTTCGTTCTCCGTTGACGATCGCCGCGCCTTTCAGGCACACAGCGGCCTCAGGATAATCCGCAGATCGCAGGGCAGCAATGCCCGCCGGGGAGGACCGTATGCCCGTTGCTCCGCTTGCTCTGCTAGCTCTGGTCGAGCCGCTGGTGCCATCCGAGTCACCCGCGTGGCCCGCGTCCTCCGGGATCCCGAGCTCCGCCGTTCGGCAGCCGAAGGGCTCGTCCTCCTGGCACCGGGCCTCGCTGGCGAGGGCGTTGCGATGACCGCGCCGATCGACATCGGCGTCCTCTCGGCGCCCGCGCAGAAGCTGGCGCAGCCGGGCGCGCCGCAGAAGCTCAGGGAGATGGCGGCGCGGGGCATCGCCCCCGGGCTCAAACCGGGCGAGGTCGTGACGGTGCTCGTGCTGCTCGCGTCGCGCGAGGAGGAGCCGGCCCGCGAGACCGCGGAGAAGACGCTGGCGGCGCTCCCCGAGCCGCTGCTCCAGGGGGCGCTCGGCGCGGATCTGCAGCCGCCGGTCATCGATCGGCTGGCCCGCGCGTACGCGGATCGCCTCCCGGTCGTCGAGAGGCTCCTCGCGATGCCGGGCGTCGCCGCGGAGACGCTCGAGGAGCTCGCGCGGACCGGGGGCGAGGCGGTGACGGAGCTCATCGCCGTCAACGAGGAGCGGCTGCTCAGGAACCCGCGCGTCATCGAGAAGCTCTACCTCAACAAGAACACGCGGATGTCGACCGCCGACCGCCTCGTCGATCTCGCGTCCCGCAACGGGGTCGAGCTCACGGGCATCCCGGCGTGGCGCGAGGTCAGCGTCGCGATCAAGGACGAGCTCATCGCGGAGCCGTCGCCCGAGCCCACGCCGGACGACGTGCTGTTCAGCGAGACGCAGGCGCTCGCGGAGTCGCTCGCCGCGGACGAGCCGGTCGACACCCACGTCGAGGACGAGGAGGGCAAGGAGGAGCTCAAGGAGCAGTACGTCCCGCTCTACAAGCGGCTCGCCGACATGACGATGTCCCAGCGGATCCGGCGGGCGATGCTCGGCTCGCGCGAGGAGCGCATGCTGCTCGTGCGCGACTCGAACCGCCTCGTGGCCAGCGCCGCCGTGCGCAGCCCGCAGATGCAGGAGGAGGAGGTCGTCCTCATCAGCCGCAACCGGAACATCTCGGACGAGGTGCTGCGGATCATCTCGACGACGCCCGAGTGGCTGAAGAGCTACACGGTGAAGCGGAACCTCGTCGAGAACCCGAGGACGCCGGTGCTCGTCGCGACGCGGCTGGTCCAGCACCTGCGCGAGTCCGATCTCCGGGGCATCGCGAAGAGCAAGAACGTCACGTCGCCGGTGAAGGACGCCGCGAGGCGGCACCTCGAGCGGCGCAAGAGCTGAACGGGGGACGAGCGATGAGCGACCTTGTCCGCTTCGGCGTGGCGATGGATCGCGCGCTGCTGGCCGAGTTCGATCGGCGCATCACCGCGCAGGGCTACGAGAACCGCTCGGAGGCGCTGCGCGATCTGGTCCGCGCGGACCTGACGCGCGCCGCGCTGGACGAGGGGGCCGAGGTGGCGGCCACGCTGACGCTCGTCTACGAGCCCGAGGTGCGGGAGCTCGTGCTGCGGATCTCCGAGCTGGAGGAGCGGCGCGCGGGGTCTCTGGTCTCCAGCCTGCTGGTCCGCCTCGACGCGACCCGGCTGCTCCAGGTGATGGTGCTGAAGGGCCGCGGGCAGGAGCTGTCCGAGCTCGCCGGACAGCTCGCCGGGGCCAAGGGGGTGCTGTCCTGCGCGCTCACGCCGGCCGCGGCGCTCCCGGGGGCGGCGCGCCGGTAGCGGGGGGCGCATACGCCGATGGAGGAGGGCTCTCCAGAGCCCCTGATTTACGCGTCGTCGCCGGAGCTGTCGGCCACTTTGACCGTGGTCTTGGGCGGGTCGACGATGAACGTCACGAGGCGCTCCTTGGCCTCGAACTCCTGCCGGTAGATCACGGCCGAGCGCTTGTACTTGAAGGGGCCCACGCGCACCCGGTGCCAGAGCCCGCGGCCCTTGACGTACGCCGGCTCGACGTACGCCTTGTGCCCGCGCCGGCGCAGGGCCGCCGCGAAGTTCTCGGCGTCGGTGGGGTCCTTGAACGAGCTCACCTGGAGCTGGTAGCTGCCAGGCCCTCCCCGCTCGGTCTCGGGCCCCTCCTCGCGCGACACGTGGCGAGCCATCGCCGTGAGCGTGTCGTTCGGCGCGGCCTCGCCGCCGGAGGGCCCGAGCACGTGCTGCGCCGGCAGCGGGACCACGGGCAGCCGGTCCGCGGCAGGCGGCGGGAGGGGCTCCGCGGCAGGCGCCTCGGCGGAGGTGGCCGCCTTGGCCGCCCGCGGATCGCGCACGGCCTCGAGCGCGGTCGTCGGGTGCTCCGCGTCCGAGAGGACCGCGGGGAAGGTCACGTCCTCCCCGATCGTGGCAGGGCGCGGGGCCGGCTTCACGCCGGCCGGGTGGGTGCGCGCGACCAGATCGCCGAGCGGATCGGCGGTGACCGGCCGCTCGCGGTGCGGGGCGCGCAGGAGCGCCACCGCCGCGAAGACGATGCACGCCCCGCCGAGCGAGGCCAGCACCAGCGCGCCCGCGCGCGACGGGCGAGCCCCGGGATCCTCTTCCTGGATCTCCTCGAGGTTCCGCACCGCCCCGGTGTCCATGCTCTCGCCCTTGCTGCGCCTCATGCGTCCTCCTCGCCCCGTCTACCCTGCCCGGCCGGCGACCCACAACTTTCGTGTGCTACTTTATCCTACATCTCCCGGATGGGTCCGGTCTCTGGACGAGCGCTCTCGGGTGAGCGCGCGCTTCGGCGGGGCCGGGCAGCCTCGCATGCGTGGCGCGCGCGGAGAAAGTTCTCGGCTGGCGCCGGGCGCGCCCTGGCCGGCCGATCCCCGCGAGCTTCGTCCGCTGTGAGCCGTCTCGCGGCGCTGCCGTGACTCAAGGGGGCCGATCGGGTCACGAGGCGGCAGGAGGCGTTCGGTCATTCCCAGCGGAGCCCCACGGTCATGGTGATGCGCGCCGGCGCGCTCGCGCCCCCGCGAAGGCTCGGCGTGGTCGCGTATGCGAGCGACGAGGCGCTCGTGGAGGGCCTCCGCGCGAGGCATCCTGCCGCGCTCTCCGCCTTCCACGAGCGCTTCTCCGGGCACGTGCTCCGCGTCCTCGGCCGGCTGCTCGGCGGCAGCCGCGACCTCTCCGACGCGCATCACGACGCCTTCGTCCGCGCGCTGTCCTCCCTCGACACCCTGCGCGATCCGGCGGCGCTGAAGGCGTGGATCACCTCGGTCGCCGTGTTCACGGCGCGGACCTGCATCCAGCGGCGCGCGCGCCGGAGATGGCTCCTCTTCTTCGCCCCCGACGAGCTCCCACCCCTCGTGGAGCCCCCGTATGCAGGTGAAGCCCGCGAGGCGCTGCGCGCGACCTATCGCGCGCTGGAGCGGCTCCCGGCCGACGAGCGCATCGCGTTCGCGCTGCGGCGCATCGAGGGCATGGATCTCCAGGAGGTCGCCGGCGCGTGCGGCGTCTCGCTCGCGACCATCAAGCGAAGGCTGGCCCGCGCGGAGGTCCACTTCCTCGAGGCGGCGCGGGACCAACCCGCCCTCGAGGAGTGGCTGAGGGGAAGCGCGTCATGAGCGATCGTCCCTCGCTCGATCGCCTCCGTGAGCTCCGCCGGGCCCAGGACGAGCAGCTCGGGGCGCAGGATCTCGATGGGGCGCGCCTGCGGTTCCTGGAGATCGCGGCCGGCGGATCCGCCCGTCCCGCGGCTGCTCGCCTCGGCCCCCCGCGTCCCCGGTGGATCGCGCCCGCGGCCCTCGTGGCGCTGGCGGGAGCGTGTGCGGCGCTGCTCCTCGTCGTGCTCCCCTCGTCGCGATCGCTCTCGTTCGCGGTCGGCTCGGCGCAAGGTCAGGTCGGGGCGTGGATCGCCGCCGGCGCGGATGCTCCTCTGGCGGTCGCCTTCTCGGACGGCACGTCCCTCGCGCTGGACGCGAACGCCCGGGCGCGCGTGGTGGCCGCCGACGCGCGTGGCGCGCGCGTGCTGCTGGAAGGCGGCCGGCTCACGGCGGCGGTGACCCACACCGCGACGAGCGCCTGGAACTTCGACGTCGGCCCGTTCGACGTGCAGGTGACCGGCACGCGCTTCGAGCTGAGCTGGTCCCCGGCGAGCGAGCAGCTCAAGCTGGTGCTACGGGAAGGATCGGTCGCCGTGTCGGGGCCGCTCGTGGGGGGGCGGCGCGCCGTCGCTGCGGGAGAGACGCTCGAGGTCTTCTGCAAAGAGCAGCGCTTCGAGCTCACGCGCGGGGAGCAGCGCTCCGCCGCCCCACCGCCGCCGTCCGCCGCGCGCATCGATCAGGCGGCCTCCGAGCCGGCCCCCGCGGCGACCGGCGCCAGCGAGCGACCGATGGTCGCGAAGGCCGCGGACGCCGCCCCGCGCCGGCCGAGCTGGCGCGATCTCGTGGCCGACGACAGGTACCACGAGGCCATGACGGCGGCCGAGGCCGAGGGCTTCGACGGGCTCGTCGCCCGCGCGAACGCGGCGGATCTGCTGACGCTCGCGGACGTCGCGCGCTTCTCCGGGAAGCCGGATCGCGCCGCGGCGGCGCTCACCGCGGCGCGGAGCCGGTTCGCGGGCTCGGGCGAGGCGGCGAAGGCCGCCTTCCACCTCGGCCGGATGGCGTTCGACCAGCGGCGATCGTACGCCGAGGCCGAGCGCTGGTTCCTCGTGTACCTCGAAGAGCAACCGGGCGGCTCCTTTGCGCAGGAGGCGCTCGGGAGGGTCATCGAATGCCGGGAGTCGATGGGGTCGGCCAGCGAGGCCCGCGAGGCCGCGCGCCGCTACCTGGCGCGGTATCCGGCGGGGCCCCACGCCGCACACGCCAGGGATCTGCTCGAGGGGGAGTGAATGCCGCCTCGAAGGCCGGCTCGCGCGGCGCACGGCGGAGCCTGGGCGCTCGGGCTCTGCCTCCTCGTCGCACGTGAAGCGCGCGCGGCGCCGCCGGAGCCGCCGCCGGAGCCTCCACGCACGAAGGTCGTCCTGATCGCCGATCGCCGGTCGGACCGCATCATGGCCCGGGTCTATGCCGAGCTCGCCACGCTCGGATTCACCGTGGTGGTCGAGAGGGGCGGCGCCGAGCCGCCCTCCCAGGGGCCCCTCGAGACGAGCGCGCGCGAGGCCGGAGCGGCGGCGGAGATCCGGGTGACGGAGGTGCCGGGCGGCGTCGAGGTCTCGATCGCTCGTGGTGCGACGGGTCAATCGGTCCACAGCGCCGTGATGGCCGACGATCCAGCCACGGTCGCGGTTCGCGCGGTGGAGCTCCTGCGCGCGAGCCTCCTGGATGTGCGCTCGCCCCGTCCGTCGCAGGGCGAGGTCGAAGCCGATCCCGAGGCTCGCGCCGTCGTCGACATGCAAGAGCCGCCGCCGGCCAGGCCCGCGCCCGTCGCCGCCGCGCGCCCGCGAGCCGACGGCACCTCCCGCCCGCCCCCTCCCCCGGCCCCCGGGCCAGGCGCAATCCGAAGCACACCGATGACGTTCGGCGTCGGGGCGGCGCCGGCGATCCTGTGGAGCGCAGGCGGCGTGCCCGCCACCCCGATGCTGGACGTGTCGGGGTACGCGATGATCCGGTCTCGTCTGGGGCTCTCCGCCTTCGTCCAGATCCCGCTCGCCAGCGCGAGCCGTGAGGGCAAAGAGGGCACGCGGCACACGCGCATAGCGCTCGCCGCCCTGGGGATGCGCGTCCCGCTCGGCCCCACCGACGCCGCGTGGCTGCCATCGGCCGGCGCAGGGCTCGCCGCCGCCTGGCTGCACATCGAGGGCGAAGGCCGCTCGCCCCGGTACGCCGGCAGGTCGGAGGACGCGTACGCGGTCGCGGCGTACCTGCGCGCAGGGCTCTCGTTCGCGCCGACTCCACACCTGCGGATCAGCGAGCACCTGCTCGCCGGGATCGCGGTGCCGCGCCTCGTGATCGACGCCGCTGGTCGCGCGACCGACACGTGGGGTCGCCCGTTCCTGGGCGCGTCTCTCGGCGTGGAGGTCGTGTTGCCGTGAGCCGAAATGGGCAGCTGCCGTGACCTCAGCGCAGACCATCTTGACGCCGGGCGCGTCGGCGCGCGGCGTGGAGGACCCAATGAAGATCACGGCTACGAAGCTCTGGACTCTGGGCTTGTCGGCGGCCTTCGCGCCCGCACAGGCGGCGTGCGGCGACCGCCATGTCGATCCGATCGTGGAAGTCCACCTGGCGACCACCATCGAGGTACCCACCGAAGGGCCGTGGGCTGCCTGCATTTCCTCCGGGGACGAGGGCAACTTCGCCCTCCCCCACGTCTGTCCGGATCCCGAACCGAGCGGAGAAGAGCGCAGGTGCAGGGTGGCGTACGTGGCCGAGCGACAAGACGATGGATCGACGTGGTGCGATGTGGCGGCGCAATGCAACTATGAGTGCGAAACGGCGGAGGACTGCCCGCGACCGCCGAGCGGAACCGCCACGCCGGTGTGCAACTCGGTCTGCGAGCTGCCCTGCGACGCGAACACCACGTGCCCGAGCGGCATGGAGTGCTGGCACATGTTCCACGGGCCTGGCCTCCGGGACGAACAGGGCTTCTGCATGTGGAAGTACGAATGTGACTGAAGGCGGAGGTCGGCGAACCTGGCCAATCCATCTCGGTCTGCCCGCGGACCCACGCGGCGACGCGCAACCGCGATGACGGCTCCGGTCTCGCGACGAGGGCTTCCCCTCAACGCATCATTCATCATGCGCCGGCCCGCGCGAGCCGCCGCGGAGGATTCGATCCATCGGAACGCCACCGACGCGCTATGACTCCGCCCCATGGACAACCCCGACACCACGGCGCGCGCTCCCGGCGCTCGGCCTGCTCTCCGCGCAGCGGCGGATCCCGCGGCGCCCCGAGACGGCTCGTCGGAGGCCGGCGCGGCTCGGCGTGACGCGGACGCGACGCACGGCCACCACGGCGGCAAGGCAGCGCTCGCCCTGGCCGCGCTCGGGGTCGTCTTCGGCGACATCGGCACGAGCCCGCTCTACGCGCTCAAGGAGTGCGTGAGCGCGACGCACGGCGTCCCGCCGACGCCCGCCAACGTCCTCGGGCTGCTCTCGCTCCTCTTCTGGTCGCTGATGATGGTGGTCACGGTCAAGTACGTCACCTTCATCACGCGGGCCGACAACGACGGCGAGGGCGGCATCCTCGCCCTGCTCGCGCTGGTGCCGGAGCGGCTGCGCGCCAGCGGGACGCAGGGCGTCGGGTGGCTCGCCGGGCTCGTGGTGCTCGGCGCCGCGCTCCTCTACGGCGACGGCGTCATCACGCCCGCCATTTCGGTGCTGAGCGCCATGGAGGGGCTCGAGGTGGCGACGAGCGGGCTCAAGCCGTTCGTCGTGCCGCTCACCTGCGCGATCCTCGTCGGGCTCTTCAGCGTGCAGCGCTGGGGGACGGCGCGCGTCGGCAAGGTCTTCGGCCCCATCATGGTCCTCTGGTTCACCGCGCTCGCCTTGCTCGGGCTCGTGTTCATCGCCAGGAACCCGGCGGTGCTCGCCGCGCTGAACCCCGTGTACGCGGCGCGCTTCTTCGCCGCTCACGGCTTCCACGGGTTCGCGATCCTGGGGTCGGTCGTCCTCGTCATCACGGGGGGCGAGGCGCTCTACGCGGACATGGGGCACTTCGGACGCGGCCCGATCCGGCTCGCCTGGTACGCCGCCGCGCTCCCGGCGCTCGTGCTCAACTACTTCGGCCAGGGGGCGCTTCTGCTGCAGGAGCCCGAGGCCGCCGCGAACCCGTTCTTCGCGATGGTGCCGAAGGGCCCCCTCACCTACGCGCTGGTCGCGCTGGCCGCCATGGCCACCGTGATCGCGTCGCAGGCGCTGATCTCGGGCGCCTACTCGCTCACGCACCAGGCGATCCAGCTCGGGTACCTGCCGCGGACCCAGGTGCGCCACACGTCGAGCGAGGCCGCGGGGCAGATCTACATCCCCCTGACGAACTGGGCCCTCGCGGCCGGGTGCCTCGCGCTCGTGCTGATCTTCCAGCAGTCGAGCCGGCTGGCCGCGGCGTACGGCATCGCGGTGACCGGCACGATGGGGATCACGTCGATCGTCTTCTTCGTCGTGATGCGGCACACGTGGCGCGCCCCGCTCGCGAAGGCGCTGCCGCTGCTGATCCTGTTCCTCTCGTTCGATCTGCCGTTCTTCGGGGCCAACCTGATCAAGTTCTTCGACGGCGGGTACGTGCCGGCGGTCATCGCCGCGGTCCTGTTCACCATGATGGTGATCTGGAAGCGAGGCCGCGCGATCCTCGCCGAGCGCTTCACGCGGGCGGCCCCTTCGGTCGACGCCTTCGTGCGCGATCTCGACGCGAAATGCAGCGCGCGGGTCCCCGGCACGGCGGTGTTCCTGAGCGCGCGCGCGGGCAAGACACCTTACGCGCTGACGCACCACCTCAAGCACAACAAGGTGCTGCACGAGACGGTGGTGATCTTGACCGTGGTGACGGAGCACGTCCCGCGGGTCGCCGACAGGGAGCGCCTCGACGTGACGAGCCTCGACAAGGGGGTTCACCAGGTCGTCATCCGCTCGGGCTTCATGCAGTCGACCGACGTGCCGGCCCTCTTGCGGCGGGCCGCGGCGGCGCACGCGCTGCCCATCGATTTCGCGGACGTGGCGTATTACCTCGGCCGCGAGACCATCCTCGCCACCGACAGGGGCCGGATGGGCAGGATCACGGAGACGATCTTCGCGGTGATGGCGCGGAACGCCGGCGCCGTGCCCGACTACTTCAGGCTGCCGCCGGAGCGGGTGGTGGAGATCGGCGTGCAGGTCGACCTGTAGCGCTCGGTGGAGATCGGCGCGCGGCGCGATCGGCCCACCTCCGCTGGGCTTTCGCGCGCTCGAGGCGCTATGACTCGGCCCTCATGAAGATCCCTCTCCTGGGCCGTGTCCTTCCCGCGCTCGGCCTGTCGCTCCTCGGCTGCGCGGAAGGGCCGTGGACGCTCACGGTCGAGGTCGTGCCGGGGCACGAGGCGACCGCGTTCCAGGAAGATCCACCCGTCGCCCGGATCGAGGTGACCGCGACGGCGGCCGAGGGAGACGTCACCGTGTCGGCGGCGGCGGCGCCGGGCGGCGAGCTCGATTTCGGCGAGATCCCGGCGGAGCGGGCATACACGTTCGAGGTGCGCGGCCTCGACGCGGGCGGCGCGACCGTGGTGCGGGGGCGCTCCGCGGCGGGCATCTACCTCGCCGCGGTGACGGGCGACGTGCTGCCGCTCTTCGCCCAGCGGGCCGGCCGGTGGGCGCGGCCGCCGGGCGAGCTCGCGGCGTCGCGCGTCGGCGCGCCCGGGGCGGCGCTCGCGGAGCGCTACCTGATCCTCACGGGCGGGGCCGCGGCCGGGGGCGCCGCGGCGGGTGGCGTCGACCCGGCGCGGCTCGACGCATACGACCTCGCGGCGTGGGGCGGGAGCGCCTCCAGCGGCGCGCTGCCGCGGGCGGCGCGCTCGCTCGTGGTGCGGGGAGACCTGCTGCTCACGCTGGACGAAGAGGGCGCGAGCTGGACCGACGTCGCGGCGGGGCAGAGCGCCGAGGCGTCGCTGCCCGCGGGGCTCGGCTCGTTCGCGGAGGTGGCGGGCGGCCGGACGGTCGAGGCCTCGGACGGGCGCTCGTTCGTGGTCGGCGCGACGCGCGCGGGCGCGGCTACGGGGGCGGCGGGCGCGCCTTCGGACAAGGTGCTCGTCGTCGGCGCGGACGGGGCGCTCTCGGTGGCGAAGCTCCGCCACGCGCGGGCCGGCGCCGCGGCCGTATGGGTGGAAGGCCTGGGCCTGGTCGTCGCTGGCGGGAGCGCGGAGGGCGAGGGGCTGGAGCTGCTCGGCGACGGCGCGACCGAGTTCTCGCCGAGGCCGTTTCCGCCGGACGCCTCCGACGGCGCGGGCGCCGCGGTGACCGGTCCCGGGGAGATCACGCTCGTCGGCGGGGTCCAGGGCGGCACCGCGGCGCCGACGCGGCGGCTCGCGCCGGGGTGCGCCGCGACCTGCGCGGCCGTGGAGGTCGAGGGCGCCGCGCTGACCGCGGCCATCGGGGGCGTCGCCGCGTTCGCGCTGCCCGGCGGGCGCATCCTCGCGGTGGGCTCCGAGGCCGGCGAGGACGGGCTGACGCGGAGCTTCCTCGTCGACGTCGCCGCGGCGCAGGTCGAGGAGCTGCCGCTGCGGGAGCCGCGGCGCGGCGCGGCCGTGGTGCCCGCGCCGAACGGGACGCTCGCGCTGCTCGGCGGGGTCCACGCGGACGGGACGCCGGCGCTGACGATCGAGACGTTCTTCCCGGAGTGAGCGGTCCGCCGGAGGGTGTCGACAGCCTCCGGGTCGTTTTTTCTCGACGGAGGCCGTCGACACTCTCCGCGTCGAGATTTCCTTGGGGTTTTGGAGGCAGCCATTTCACCGATGGGTTTCGCCGGGAGATCGGGTGCAGCCCTCCGTCGGCCGTACGGCGCCTCCGAGGACAGCCACCGACGGATCGCAAGATCCTCCAAGTCGGCCGCCCCCGCCGGCGCGTAGCTTCCGCGAGGTCGGAAGGAGGACTCATGATCGGTGGTATCAAGCGCGCGCAGGCCAAGGCGGGTTCCGAGGCGGAGTTCGAGGCGATCTTCAGGACCCACGCGGCTGCGGTCCGAGCCCAGGAGCCGGGTACGCTCAGCTACGACCTGTTCAGGGACGGCGCGCCCGGGCGCTATGTGGTCCTGGACCGCTATCAAGACGGAGAGGCTCTGGCGGCCCACTGCGGCTCGCCCCATGGAGCCGCCTTGTTTCCGCGCATGCGTGCGCTGCTGGAGCGCCTGGAGGTGAGCTACTATCCGGGACACGAGCTTGGGGACACGCGATATACGGCCCTCGCCCTGACGCGCGCTCCCCTGGACACGGCGTTCCGTCTGGCCGCGGACATCCGCCTCCTGCCCCGCTGGGGCACGCGCTTCTGCCAGGGATTGCGACAGGAGGGGGAGCGCTGGATCGTGAGCTCCCCCCAGGGAGACGTGCGCTTCGGCTACGAGGCAGACCCGTCCGCGGGCGTCGTCTGGCACTGCGTGGATCCAGGCAGCGGAGAGCTGCGGATGCCCATGCGCATCGTGCGGCACGGCCCCGGGAGCCTGCTCCTCTTCACCATACAGCGGCCGCCGGGGTGTTCCGAGGCGGCGTTCGGCGAGCAGAGAGAATGGGTAGATCAGGAGCTGACTCAGCTGCGAGATCTGGTCGAGGGGTCTTAGAGACTACTTGGACCGAGCTGGCGAGCGCGCTTGGACCGAGCTGGCGAGCCCGCCGGCGCACTGCCGCGCGGAGCTCGCCGCCGACCGCCTCACGACGATCCTCGAGGGACCGCGGACCGCTCCTGTGATCGCGGCCCTCCGGCGGTTCGCCGCGCGGGCGGACAGCGGCATCAGCCTGCTCGCCGGCAACCACGATCCCGAGACCCTCCTGCCCGACGTGCGCGCCGGGTTCGAGAAGGCCATCGGCCGCGAAGGCTCGGTCCGCTATCCCGACGACGCGCCGCTCGCTGCCGGCCTCGGCGACCGCTGGCCCGTGTGGGGCCACGCGGTCGGCAACGGCGCGGGCTCGGTGTGGATCGTCCATGGCGACCGATGGGACCCGCACAACGCCGTGCACCGCGACGCGCTCCGCCGGGCCGTCGCCGCGGGCCGCCCGGTCGAGCTGCCCGTCGGCTCGCAGCTCGTCTACCGCGTGCTCAACCAGCTTCAGCCAGAGAACCGCTGGATCCCTGAGCTCAAGCCGGAGCTCCCCGTCGTCTTCCCCCTGCTGCTCTATCTCGACCCCCGCGTGACGCTCCCCTTTCTCCAGGAGCACTGGGGCCGCAGCGAGCGGCTCCTGTCCGGCTTCGTCGACGGGCGCCTGCGTCTGGGCCCACTCCTGGGCCCTGATGCCGGCGCGGCCCCGCCGGCGGCAGACGACCTGCCCCAGGTCCTCTCTGCGCTGATCGCCGAGGGCTTGCTCGGCGAGGCCCCGAACGCTCCCGGCGCGCAGCTCGCGGATCTCCGCAATCACCTCCGCCATGGCGCCGCACCGGCCGCGGGCGGCATGCTCGCCGCGCACGGAGGCGCGGGCCGTGCGCTGCTTCGTGCGTGGCTCATCGGGGTCCGCGGTCTGCTCCGGTGGTCCCCTGCGTCGCTGGAGGCGGACGATGGCGTGCTGGAGCCCGCGCGCCGGTGGCTCCCCGAAGGCCTCGTCGCGCTCGTCGCCGGGCACACGCACGGGCCCCGCCGCAGCACCGCCGGCGCGCCCGCCTACTTCAACAGCGGCACATGGATCCCCGTCGGGCGCCTGCCGGAGCACGAGATGGAGCGCTCCATCGACGAGATCGAGGCGGGGCGCTGGGAAGCCGACGCGCCGCGCACGTGGGTGATGATCACCTGCGACGATGGGCCCCCGCAGGTCGCGCTCTGGCGCTGCGACAAGGACGGCGCGCCATCACCTGTCGACGCGGCGCCGCATGCTTGAGGCCGAGATCCGGATCGAGGCCTCGGGGCCGTCGTGGCGCGTGGAGCTCGACGGCCCTGTAGGCCGCCGCAGCAAGGTCGTGCCGCCGCTCGTGGACGCCGATCTTGCCGCCGTGGAGGATCTCATCCCCGCCGCCCGCACCTGGACGGGCCTGGTGCAGCGGCTGCCTCCGAATCCGAGCGCGCCGTGGCGCGTGGGGCTCCGCGCGATCGAGCAGATCGGGCGCCTGATCCGCGATCGCCTCTTCGGCTGGGACGGCGCGTCTGCCTGGCTCATGCAGATGGAGAAGAAGGCGCGCGATCAGGGCAGGCTGCTCCGGTTCGTGATCGAGCTGGACGAGAGCGCGCCGGGCCTATGCGATATCCCGCTGGAGATCGCCTTTGACGGTACCGCCTTTCTCTTCAAGAACCGCCGCTGCCCGGCCGTGCGCTGCGACCCGGGCCTCGAGTGGGTCTCCGGTGCGCGGCTCGCCCGAGGGGACCGGCTGCTGGTCGTCACGGCGCACGAGGACCAGCGCTCGCCCACGCGCGACGAGCTGCGCACCCATGCGCAGGCCGTCCGGGAGGTCGCCGCGCGCGCCGGGCTCCGCACCGACTGGATCGAGGACGCCTCGCCGAAGGCCCTCGAGCAGGCGCTCACCGCGCGCAGCGCGCCGCCAGTGGACGCCCTCTACGTCGCCTGCCACGGCCGCGAGGATCACGATCACCGCGGCCGGCTGGCGCTCCGCGGCGGCGACGTCACGGGCACGCAGCTCGCCGAGTGGCTGGCCGACCACGCCTCACGGGTGCGCCCGGTAAAGGCGTCGATCCTCTGCGCCTGCTCCTCGGCCAGCCCGGGCGCGGACCTGGGCAATATCGGCATGGCTCACTGGCTCCTCCGGCGCGGCCAGGTGTTCGTGACCATGGGCTACCGGGCGCCCGTGCAGGTGGTCTGGGCGCTGTCGTTCACGGAGCGGATGTTCGAGGCGCTGGCGGACGGCGCCTCGCTCGAGGAGGCGTTCGCGGAGGCGCACGCGCGGCAGCCCAACGAGGAGCCGCAATGGCCGTTGCCGCTCCTGTTCGCGCGCCGGTGGGAGGGCGGGCCGGCCTCGGTCCGGCTCGAAGCGATGGCCTTCACGCGCGAAGCGAAGGCGCCGCTCACGTCGCGCCTGCCTCCTCGCGCTCCGCGGCCGTACTTCACGGCGCGCGAGGAGGAGCTGCGCCAGCTCGAGACCTGGCTGCGCGCGCCCGGCAGGGCGGTGATCACCGCGGTGGCTGGTGAAGGCGGGATCGGCAAGACCGAGCTCGCCACGTGCCTGGCTCACCGCGCCGCGAAGGCAGATCTGCCCGTGCTCTGGCTGGAGCGCCCGGACCGGGATCTCCGCGTCTCGGCCATCGTGCTGCTCGAGGCGGTCGATCCGGCGTTCCGCGCCAGCCCCGAGATGTCCACAGAGCAGCTGCTCGCGCGCGCCCGCGAGCAGCTCCGGCCGCACCGCGGCCTGCTCGTGCTGGACGACGTGACCAGCGGGAGCGACGCGAGCGCGCTGGTGCCGGGCGGCGGGTGGAACGTGCTGCTGACGACGCGGAGTTCTGGCCTGCTCGCGGGCGTGGCGGAGATCGCGCTGCAGCCGCTGGAGACGCGAGATGCGGTGCGGCTGCTCTTGCGGGTGGCGCGGGGCGAAGAAATGCCGCCCGAGGGCGAAGCCGAGGCGGCGGGGGCGCTGGTGGAGCGGCTCGGGCGGCTGCCGCTCGCGATCGAGGTGGCCGGCGGGACGCTGCGCGGCGAGGCGCTGAGCGCAACAGCATACCTCGAGGACCTGCGAGGGCGCGTGGGGTCCGCGGCGACGGACCTGGCGCACGTCGAGGCGGTGAGCACGCGCTCGCTGGAGGCGCTCGGTGACGATGCGCGGCGGACGCTGCAAGCGCTGGCGGTGCTGCCGGCGCCGGGGGAGCGGCTGGAGATGCTGGCGACGACGCTCGGAGAGCTGGAGCCGGCGGTCGCGCGGCGGCTGGACCGCCTGGTGCGGCGGCACCTGGCGAGCTTCGCGCCGGAGACGGGGCGGTACCAGCTGCACCCGCTGATGCGCGAGGCGATGCGCGCGGAGGCGAGGGCCGACGCAGCGCTGTGGGATGCGCTCCTGCGAGGGGTTGCGAGGGCGATGCAGAGGGTCGCGGCGGGGCTGGATCAGACATTGATGGGTTCCGTCGAGCGAGCGATCGAGCGATGGCGGGCGGAGCGCAATCTGTTCGATGCGATCGAGCTCGAGGAGTGGGCAGGCGGGGTGCACGGTGCCGATGCGCTCGCCTGGGCCGTGGCGTTCGTGGACCAGTTCCGGCAGTTCGACTGGACCGTGGGAGCCCGGCGAGAGGTTCTCGATACCGCCGAACAGATGGCGGCCTTAGGCGCAGACCAAGTGCACGCCTCGGTGCTGAGAAGGCGCGGCGACCTGCGGCGCAGGCAGGACGACCTCGCGGGCGCAGCGCTCGATTATCAGCGTGCTCTGCGACTCTTCGAAGCCATCGAAGATCGGCTTGGACAGGCCAACGTCCTCCACGCACGCGGCAACCTGCGGCGCAGACAGGACGACCTCGCGGGCGCAGCGCTCGACTACCAGCGCGCTCTCGAGCTCTTCGAGGCCGTCGAGTCCCGGCTCGGACAGGCCAATGTTCTCCACGCATGCGGCAACCTGCGGCACTTTCAAGCCGACTTCGCGGGCGCAGCGCTCGACTACCAGCGCGCTCTCGAGCTCTTCGAGACCGTCGAAGACCGGCTCGGACAGGCCAATGTCCTCCAAGTGCGCGGCGACATGACCAGGGAACAGGGCGACATCGAGGCGGCTCTGCCGCTCTACATGCAAGCGCTTAGACTTTACGAGCTGGTCGAGGATGCCGTCGGGCTCTCCAACGTCCTCGCCGAGGTTGCCCGCGTGCACGCCTCGGCAGACCGCCCCGAGTTCGGCAGACCGCCCCGAGGAGGCGCGCGCTGCTGCCGAGCAGGCGCTGCACGTCGTTGACCGTGCCCAAAACGACTACGCCCTGAATCTCGCCAGCGCCATCCTCACGCACCTCTCGAACCAGCACGGTTGACGCACGACAGGGACGGGAGCGCTGACTCGCAGACGTCAACCCCGGACATTTGAGCCTCTCGGCGCTCGTTCGATCCTCCTCGCGCACCTCTTCCCCGGCGCGGCCCGTCGGCGCGGACAGCAACCGGCGCGACGGTCCCTCGCGGGCGGCGCCGCCGTCAGCGGGCGGGCTGCCCGCCCGCCGGCTTCGCGCTGTGGGCTTGCATCGAGCCGCGGACGCAGCGGAAGCCGACGTCGGCGTTCTTCGCGCTGGCGAACATGAAGTGGCGCGCCGCGGCCCGCAGCCGGTTCTTCGCGACCACCCGCCACGAACCGCCGCGGAGCACGCGCCCGTAGCCGATGGAAGGCCCGACCGGATTGCTCACCGGCCCCTCGACGGCCTGGTAATCGCCGTACCAGTCCCAGCACCACTCCCAGACGTTGCCCGCCATATCGAGGATCCCGAACGGCGATGCCCCCTTCGGGTAGTACCCCACGGGGCTGGGTCCGGCCCGCATGGCGAGCACCGGGCTCTTGATGCGCGCGTCGCTCCAGGCGAGCTGGTCCGATGGCGGCTCATCACCCCACGGATACATGCGTCCGCGGGTCCCCCGCGCCGCGTACTCCCACTCTGCCTCTGTGGGGAGCCGATAGCCGTTCGCCTCGCGATTCCAGATCACGCCCTCTCCTTCGAGCTGGTATGCGGGCCCGAACCCTCGTAGCGCCGACAGACGGTTGCAGAACTCGATCGCGTCCCACCAGTTGACGTTGTTCACCGGGAGCTCGTCGCTCGCGGGAAGCCCCGGGTTCGTGCCCATCACCTCGCGGTAGAGCCGCTGCGTCGTCGGATAGACGCCCATCCTGAACGCCGCGACCAGCACCTGCCGCCGCGGGCGCTCATCGGGCCTCGCCGACACGTCTTCGTCCGCGCTGCCCATCCAGAAACGCCCGCCCACGATCACCGCCATCTCGATCTTGGGCGCGCTCCCGGCGCGGCCGGCGTCATCCTCGGCGTCCTCATCCCGAGGCCGTACACGTCGGCTCGCACGTCGGCGTCCTGCGGCCGGTCCATCGACTCGGGCGCGCTGTACACGTACGTGCCGAGCGCGCCCGTCCGCGTCCCGCCGGTCGTGTCCGCGGCCGCGACCAGGTCGAAGTCCGTGAGCCTCGGCTCGCCCGACGGCTCGAGCAGGATGTTCGCCGGCTTCACGTCGCGGTGCACGAGGCCCTTCGCGTGCGCCGCGCGGAGGGCGTCGCCGACGCGCAGGACGAGGGGGATCACCTGCGCCGCCGGGAGGCGCTGCTGGAGGACCGCCTGGTGCAGGTCGCCGCCGCCGACGAACTCCATGACGAAGAAGTGGAAGCCGCCGTCCTCGCCGTGCGGCTCGATCACGCGCACGACGCCGGGGTGATCGAGCCCCGCCATGCGCTGGGCCCCCCGGAAGAAGCGCTCGCGCCGGAGCGCGTCCTCCGCGAGGCTCGAGTGCAGCACCTTGATGGCGACGACGTGGCCCTGCTCGTCGTCGCGCGCGCGCCACACGTTGGCGAAGCCGCCTCGCCCGGCGCGATCGAGGAGCAGGTACCTGCCGCGCTGCCCCAGCCTGTCGCCGGCGCGGAGCTGGCCTCCCTCGCGCAGCTGCCGCCGGAGCTCCAGGACCTCGCGCTGCGCCTCGGCCGTGTCGCCGCCTGCGAGCTGCAGCGCCCCGAGCCGCACGCGCGCTCGCTCCAGCTCCTGGGCGAGCCTGCGGGTCTCGGCGTCCGGGTAGATCGGCCTGTGGCTCTGCGCGCGCGGGCGCCTCTTGTCGCTCTTCTCGTTCTTCTCGAGCGCGGCGCGGATGCCGAGCGCCACGTCGGTCCAGGCCTCGTCGCGATCGGCCCGGCCCTGGATGGGGCGCTCGTTATCCGGCAACGCCGCGAGGCGACCGAACGGCGCGCCCTTCCAGTCGCACGCCCTGAGCAGGATCGGGATGACGCGCGCCGAGCCGGCCGCGTGGCGGGCCATCGCGCGCTCCATCTCGACGTCCCAGCAGGACGGTGACGCGATGAAATCCGCGCTCACGAGCAGCAAGATGAGCTGCGCCGCCTCGAGGCGCTCGCGCACCTCTTCCTCCCATCGGGCGCCGGCCTCGAGCTCCCGGTCGTGCCACGCCCGCAGGATCCCCTGTCGCTGCATGGGCGCCAGGTGGGACACGAGCTCCCGGAGAGCAGATTCATCCCTGCGCGCGTAGGAGATGAATACGTCGATGGGTTTCTGCACGGACGTCCGCGGTGCCAGCCGGGAAGGCGCGTGATGCGGCGAGTCGCCCAGGGGAATCTACCAGGAAGAGCAAACGACCTCTTGGAAGTCAAGCCCATCGTCGCGCCCGCGGGGTTGTCTCTCGCGGGTCCGCGCGGCTCACACGTCTCGCACCGTTCCCGCGCCTCGCACGATTCTCGCGGGTTCGTACGGCTCGCCCCGACCTGAGCCCCTGGAATTGACTCTCAACGTAACCGCCCTGGCCTGGCCGACGACACTCTTTGCGACCTGCGCGACCTGCCTTCTCGCGCACCGAGCGGCAGCGCCCCACGGCTCGTGTCTCCGCGTGTTGCCCTCCAGGTGTCATGCAGTTCCTGGCGGGCGATCAAGCCGTGAACCTGCCTATTCAAACGACAACCGACCATCCGATCGGCCATCGATCGCCCATCGATCGCCCATCGATCGGCCATTGTTCGGCCATCGATCGGCCATTGTTCGGCCGGTCGGACTCGCACGCGGCTCATCTGCCGCTGCCTTGATGACAGCTTCGCAAAATGTTGCGAGCGATGCAGACGCGACGCAGTCGATGCAGACCGCGCAAACAATGCAATTCGCAAAATTTTTCGGTTGATGCGGGCGCGACGCAGCCGTTGCGGACCACGCAAACAATTGCAAATACGCAACGATGAACCAGCGGCCGGGTGCCGGCATCCCATGTCCGAAACACGGAATCGTCGTCTTCACGTCTTGACATGCATGCGTGAGCCGCGGACCATGGATGGATATTTGTCTTGGGCTTTTGCAGCGACTCACGCCGCACCTCGCCTCGTACCCAGCGCTCATGACCGTGGGGCTACACGACTCTGGCCTTGCGCGCGGCGAAGCCTTGCGCGGCGAACCACAACACCTGTCACGGAGAACCTTTGCATGAGAGATAGAATGAAAATACTCAGCGCCCTGTGCGCTGGTCTGGCGAGCGCCCTCGCGGCCTCATGCGGCGCCGATCCCGGCGGCGCGGGCGACGACGGTGACGAGAGCGTGGCGCGCGCCGCGCAGGAACTATCGACCGAAGGACAGGTGTGCACCACCGTCCAGCGCGGCGCCGGACCAGCGGGCGCGGCCGACGTCGTGCTCTGGCAGAACGCGCCGACGTGGAACGACGGCGCGAACGTGGCGCTCAGCTCGGGGACGAGCGCGAGCGGCGGGATCCGGCGCAGCTTGCTCCGGTTCGACCTCTCCGGCCTTCCATCGAACGCCGAGGTCGTGTCGGCGAACCTGTCGCTCTCGCAGATCTACAAGGCGGACACCAGCACGGTCCGCGTCCACCGCGTCACGAGCGCCTGGGCGGAGTCCACCGCGACCTGGGGGAGCTTCGGAGAGTCCTTCGATCCAGCGATCGTCGCGTCGTTCACCGGCGGCGGTGCGGCCGGCGTCCGCTCCTCCGACCTCACCGCGCTCGCGCGCTCGTGGGTGAGCGGCGAGGCCGAGAACCACGGCGTCCTCATCGAGGAAGATCCGGTCGTGAGGAGCGAGTTCAAGAGCAGCGAGCGGCCGGAGATCGCGAGCCGCCCGAAGCTCGACGTCTGCTACGTCACGTGCGACGACGGGATCCAGAACGGCAGCGAGAACGGCGTCGATTGCGGCGGCCCGTGCGCGCCCTGCGGCGGCGCGTCGTTCGAGGGGCCGCCGGGCGGGAGCCCCGTCGACCTCGAGGGCACCGGCGCGACCTATGGCTGGTCGGTCGGTGACCTCGACGAGCTGCCGGAGGCCGTCGCGCGGAAGGGCACGAACGAGCCGTGCACGACCGGCGAGGACTGCCAGTTCGACCAGCACTGCGACAACCCCGCGCAGGGCGCGTGCGCCCACGATCCTTGCGCGACGGGCGACTCGCTGCTGTCGACGTGCAGCGGCTGCGTCACGAAGGTCTGCGACGCCAACCCGAACTGCTGCACGCAGACGGCCGTACCGAGCGATTGCGCGCACGACGCCTGCGTGGCGGCTCCCGGCGCCGCGACCAACATGAACACGACCTGCGGCGACGCGTGCATCGCGACCATCTGCGCGAACCATCCGCGCTGCTGCGACATCACGTGCAGCACGACGGCGCAGTGCGCTGCGATGATCGGCACGGGCAGCACCTGCGTCTTCCCAGGCCGCTGCACCGCGCCCGGCGGCGTATGTCCCCCGGGAACTATCTTGCAAGGCGGCAGGTGCACGGGGGTCTGGAGCGCGACCTGCGCGGGTTATGTCGAAACGGAGTGCGCCCCCAAGACGTGCAGCGGAAGCACGCCACGATGGGACGCGAGCTGCGTCGCCCTGGCCGGGTCGTTGTGCGGCTCCAGCTGCGAGACCGATCCGGGCTGCGCGCACGACAAGTGTTACACCGGCGAGCGGCTGAACGCGGGCTGCAACTCGTGCGTGGCGCAGGTCTGCGATGTGTCGCCGAGCTGCTGCGCGCCGGGCGGTGCGTGGACACAGAGCTGCGTCGATCTCGTGGAGAGCGTCTGCGGAGAGACCTGCCCGGAGCAGGGCAGCTGCAATGCCTACCTGCCGGGCGAGACGAACCCCGAATGCTCCCTCCCGGACCTCACGATCGGCGTGCCCTGCGGCGGGACGATCCCCGTCTGCAACCGCGGCACCACGCAGGCGCCCGCGGGTATCGCCATCCACCGGTATGCTTCCACAGCAAACCAGCTGCCGTCCTCCGCCCCGAGCCGGGTCCTGAACGCGTGCAACCCGACCGGCGGTACCCTCGCGTGCACGACGACGGAGCCGATCGAGCCGGGCGAGTGCATCAGCGTGGCGGGCTGCACCGGCGTCGCCGACGGCATGGAGCTCATCGTGAATCCGCCGGGCGCGGGGCAGATCGCCGAGTGCCAGTGCGGCAACAACGGGAGCGTCTATCAATCGGGCGAGTGCGGGTCGCCCGCCTGCACCGCCACGGCCAGCACCACGCAGGTCAGGCCGGTCACCCTGTTCGTGGCGCTCGATCGATCCACCTCGATGCGGCAGACGCTGTCGGGCGTGGACGTGAGCGCGGATCGATGGATTCCGGCCACGAACGCGCTCAAGTCCTTCTTCCAGGATCCGGCGTCGGCGGGGCTCGGTGTCGCGTTCCGGTTCTGGCCGCTCGACAACCCGGGCCCTTGCAACGACACCCCTTCGTGTCCGCCTGCCGGCGGCGGCGGCTGCGCGCTGCCGCTCGTCCCGTTCAACGGCGCCGCGGCCGACAGGTTGACCGCGGCGTCTGCGGCGATGGGGGACCAGCAAGAGATCAAGCTCCTGCAGGCCTTCCTCAACTTCCCGACGCCCAACGGCGAAACGCCGATGTACCCGGCGCTGGACGGCGCCACGACCTGGGCGAACAACTACAAGGACGCCCATCCCGAGGAGGAGGTCGCGGTCGTTTTCCTCACCGACGGCGTCCCGTCGAGCTGCAACACCATCCCCAACGCCATCGGAAACCTGGCGCGAAACGCCTTCGTGAACCACGGCGTCCGCGTGCACGCGGTGGGCTTCGGCAACTCGAACGCGGAGATCATCAACCTCATCGCGGCTCAAGGCGGAGGACAGGCGTTCAACCTCAGCGCCGGCTCGACGCTGCAAGGGAACCTCCTCGATGCGCTGGTCTCGATCCGCGGAGAGGCGCAGCCCTGCGACGTCGCCGTCCCCCCCGCGGGCGTCTCGGATCCCACGTCGGTGTCCGTCGTCTACGAGAACGCCGCCGGCGTGGAGACGACGCTCACGCCCCGGGCCGGTATCGCCAGCTGCGGCGCGGGGGGCTGGTACTTCGATTCCGGAAACACGAACGTGAAGCTCTGCCCGGAGACCTGCTCCATCGTCCGCGAGAACCCCGGGGGCAAGGTCCAGGTGACCGTCCCGTGCGCTGACGAGACCCTCTCGCCCATCACCACGAGCTGGGAGCGTTACCACGGCGTCTGCCCGCCGGGGACCAAGGCCCGGTGGGAATACCTCACGTACAGCACGACCACGCCGGGCGACTCGAGCGTCGAGTTCTTCGTGCGATCGGCCGACGACACCGCCGATCTCGGCGCAGCGGCCGTGACGCTCGCCGCGACCGCCCACACGACGCCGGCCGATACCCAGGTGTGCGACGACACCTCGACGCCGCCGTGCGCCGTCGATCTCGGCGCGCTGCCTGGGGCGCAAGCCGATTACCTCGAGCTCCAGGTGACGCTGAATCCGACGAGCGACGGCGCCGGCGGAGTCCAGGTGCAGGACTGGGAGATCGGGTATTCGTGTCCTGACGTGGAATGAGCCTGGGCACGTTCGCGATCCCTCCGGTGCCGGCTCACCTCTTCCTGCCCCCACGCTGAGGCGCCGCCGCGCGGCGCGCCCCGTAAACCGCTCGTAGATCCTTCGCGATCTCCCGGAGCCGCGACCGCAGCGCCGCCGGATCGAGCACCTCGACGCCCCTGCCCAGCCCGACGATCTGCGAGATCGCGATCGACTCCCGCTCGAAGTCGACCGTCACGACGCTCGTCCCGTCGCGCCCGCACTGTTCCCGCCCCCACCGCTCGTGCTCGCCGCCGGGCCGGACCCGCCGGAGCGCCTCTTCGCCCTCCCCGGTCACGCGCAACGTCACCACGTAGCTCGCCCTCTGCTCCGCGAACCGCCGGCTCAAGGCCTTCCAGCACGCCGCCAGGTCGAACCCCTCCGGCCTGGCAAACACCGCGTCGAGGAGCCGCGCGCCCGCCACCCGCGCTCCGCGGAAGATGCTCGGCCCCCGCTCCGTCCCGGCGACGAGATACCAGCGGTCGGCCTTGATCACGAGCCCATACGGCTCCACCACCCGCTCGCTCGCCTCCCCGTCGAAGTCCCTGTACGCGAGCCACACCTTGCGATCCTGCCAGACCCCCTCCCGCAGGACGTCGAGGTGCGGCACCACCTCCCTGCCCTGGAACCACCCCGACGCGTCCACGTGGAGCCGCTGCCGCGCGTGCTCGGCCAGCGACCGGTGCACGGCCGGCAGCGCCGCCGACAGCTTGATCAGCCCGCTCTCCAGCGCCGCCGAGAGCCCGATGTCGGCCAGCGCCCCGGGCGCGGCGACCGCCGCGAGCGCCTGCACCTCGGGCTGCGTCAGCCCGGTCAGGCTCGTCTGCCACCCCTCCGCCAGCGCGATCCCGCCGCTCGGGCCGCGCTGCGCATAGACGGGCACGCCCGCGGACGACAGCGCGTCGAGGTCTCGGTAGATCGTCCGCGCCGAGACCTCCAGGCGGCGCGCCAGGTCCTCGGCCGTCAGCTGCCGGCTCTTCGCCCGCTGGAGGAGCAACATCAAGCTGAGCAGCCGATCCGCGCGCATGACCGTCCGTGGCTCCCGACCCCGAAATGACCTGCTCGAGAGGCTACGCGCAATTCATGACAGGAGACGTCAGGAATTGTCCCGTAGCGTCGCAGGACGATCGGAGCAGGCCGGAATGCAAGGGCGCGCGCGTCGCAGGAGCCCGCGCGCCCGCCGAGCCGCCGGTCCCCAAGGAGGAGACACGATATGAGACCGCTCGAAGGACAGATCGCCCTCGTCGCCGGAGCCACGCGCGGCGCGGGGCGCGCCATCGCATGCTCGCTCGGCGAGGCCGGCGCCACGGTCTATTGCACAGGACGCAGCGTCCGTGGCCGGCCCGCCACCGGCCAGCGCCCCGAGACCATCGAGGAGACCGCCGAGCTCGTGGGCGCGGCGGGAGGGCGCGGCGTCGCCGCGCAGGTCGACCACACCGTCGACGAGCAGGTCGAGGCGCTCTGCGCCCGGATCCGGCAGGAGCAAGGCAGGCTCGACGTCCTGGTCAACGATGTGTGGGGCGGCGATGAGCTCACCGAGTTCGGCCAGCCGTTCTGGAAGCTCTCCCTGCCCAGCGGGAAGGTCCTGCTCGAGCGGGCCGTCACCTCGCACATCATCACGAGCCGCCACGCGGTGCCGCTCATGCTCGAGCGCGATCGCGGCCTCATCGTCGAGATCACCGACGGCGACCACTTCGGCTACCGCGGCAACCTCTTCTACGACCTGGCGAAGATGTCGGTCATCCGCCTGGCCTTCGCCATGGCCTGGGAGCTGCGCCGCCACCCCGCCATGACGGCGCTCGCGGTGACGCCCGGCTTCCTGCGCTCGGAGGCCATGCTCGACCACTTCGGCGTCACCGAGGCGAACTGGCGAGACGCCGCCGAGAAGGACCCGCACTTCATCGAATCGGAGACGCCGTTCTACGTCGGCCGCGCCGTCGCGGCGCTCGCCGCCGATCCGCGCGTCGCGACGAAGGCCGGCCGCGTGTTCAGCTCGTGGGATCTCGCGAGGGAGTACGGGTTCACCGACGCCGACGGCCGGAGGCCCCACTGGGGCGAGTACTTCGAGCGGCACCTCGGCCGGTACAACAGAGCCGGCGAGGCGGCCTACGCGAGCTGGTTCAACGGCCCGATGGAGCTCGCGTGCCCCGACTGGCCCAGGGAGTGAACGGCGCGGCGGCCGCAGGGGCGGCGCGGCCGCCTCAGTGGGCGTAGGGCTCGCCGCGCAGCAGGGTCATCGCGCGGTAGAGCTGCTCGATCAGCACGAGCCGCGCGAGGCGGTGCGGGAACGTGAGCGGCGACAGGCTCCACCGGTCGTCCGCCGCTGCGGACACGTCGGGCGGCAGCCCGTCCGCGCCCCCGATCAGGAACGCCACGACCCCCTTGCCGCGCGAGCCCCAGCGCTCGACGCCGGCCGCGAACGCCTCGCTGCCGAGCGCCTTGCCGCCCACCTCCATGGCGATGACGTTCGCCCCCGCCGACGCGCGCGCAAGGAGCGGCCCGACCTTCGCCGGCGGGCCGTCCTGGATCTCGATCTCGTCGCACGCCACGTAGCGGCGGATGCGGCCGAGGTACTCGTCCATCGCCGCGCGCAGCGGCTTGTCTTTCACGCGCCCCACGGCGGCGACGACGAGTCGCACGGCGCCCTCAGCTCGGATCGAACCGCGGGGCGGGCTGCGCCCCCGGCGGCAGGCTCTCCTCCGGGACCGGGACGCGCCCCGCGTCGATCCAGAGCCCCTCGATGTCGTAGAGGCGGCGCGTCTCCTCCTGGAACACGTGCACCACCACGTCGCCGAAATCGATGAGCACCCAGGTCGCCGCGGCGAGGCCCTCCATCGAGAGCGGCGCGAGCTTCTGCTTGCGCACCGCCTCCTCCAGCCCCGTCGCGATCGCGTGGACGTGCCTGTCGGAGCGGCCGGTCATGATCACGAGGTAGTCCGCGTAGTCGACGCGCCCCACGACCTCCAGGATCTCGACGCCGATCGCCTTCTTGTCGAGCCCCGCCGCGGCCAGCGTCAGCGCGAGCTCACGCGCGGGGGCCGAAGGCTCGGGGACGGGCGGCGGCGTGCTCCGGCGCGAGCCGGCGCGCTTCGGGCCCGCGAGCGGCGACTTGGCGCGCGCCGGCGACCGCCCCGCGAGCGGCAGCACCGCCTTCGCGCCGCCCTCGCCGCCGCCACGCGCGACCCGCGGGGCCGGCGCGTCGCCGTCGTCGCGCGCCGGACGCCGCGCCCTCGAGGCCGGCCGATCCGCCGGGATCGGCCGCGCGGCGCGCTCCAGCGGCTCCGCCTCGCCGGCCGCGCGGCGCGCGCGGACCACCTTCTTCGCGCCGGGCTCGGCGACGCCCGCGTGGGAGGCGCGGATCCGGGGCGACGCCGGCCGCTTCGTCTTCGCGGCGGACGACGCTCGACCGGCCGCGCCCGCCTTGGCCGTGGTCGCCTTCTTCCGCGCCGGCGCGCGCGGCTCCGCGCCCTCGCTCGCCGAAGGCCCCGACTTCGCCCGCGGCTTCCTGCTCCCCTCGCCTGCGTCCTTCTTGCTCGCCAACGTTCTCTCGCTTTCTTGCGCCCGGTCGATGACCGGCGCCACTCGTCTCGCCCGCGTCAGCGGGTCTGGCCCTCGCCGTACGCGATCCACTTGAGCGTCGTCAGGCTCGCGAGCCCCATCGGGCCGTAGGCGTGGAGCTTCGTCGTGGAGATGCCGATCTCCGCGCCGAGGCCGAGCTCGCCGCCATCGTTGAACCGGGACGACGCGTTCACGAGCACGCAGCTCGCGTCGACCTCGCGCAGGAACCGCTGCGCGTTGTCGTAGCGGGGCGTGCAGATCACCTCGGTGTGCATCGAGCCGTAGCGGCCGATGTGCTCGATCGCCTCGTCGAGCGACCTCACGACCCGGACCGCGAGGATGGGCGCGAGGAACTCCCGCCCGTAGTCGTCCTCCGCGGCCTTGCGCGCCGACGGCACGAGCGCGCAGGTGGCGGCGTCGCCGCGCAGCTCGAGCCCGCGCTCCGAGAGGGCGGCCACGCGCCCGAGCAGCGGCGCGGCGACGCTCTCGTGGACGAGCAGGCACTCCAGCGCGTTGCAGACGCCGGGGCGCTGGAGCTTGCCGTTGTCGACGAGGCGGTAAGCCATCTCGACGTCGCAGCCGGCGTCGGCATAGAGGTGGTTCACGCCCTTGTAGTGCTGGATCACGGGGACGCGCGCGTTCTCGGCCACGAACCGGATGAGCCCCTCGCCGCCGCGCGGGATGGCCAGATCGATCATGCCGGTCAGCCCGAGCAGGACCCGCGTGGCCTCGCGGTCGAGCGAGGGGACCCTCTGCACGGCGTCGGCCGGCAGCCCGACCGAGCGCAGCGCGTCCGAGATCAGCTCGCCGAGGGCCGCGTTCGAGCGCGCCGCCTCCTTGCCGCCCCGGAGGATCGCGGCGTTGCCGCTCTTCAGGCAGAGCACGGCGGCGTCGACGGTCACGTTGGGGCGCGACTCGTAGATCATCGCGATCACGCCGAGCGGGACGCGCACCTGCCCGACGAGGAGCCCGTTCGGCCGCCGCTCCATCCCGACGACTTGCCCGACCGGATCGCTGGCGGCGGCGACCTCGAGCACCGCCCCGGCGATCGCCGCGAGCCGCGCCTCGTCGAGCACGAGCCGGTCGACGAGCGCCTCGGACACGCCGGCGGCGCGCGCCGCGGCCACGTCCTCGGCGTTCGCGACCAGCACCGGGGAGCGCTTGCCCTCGCCGGCCTCGGCGCGCAGCCGCTCGGCGATGGCGCGCAGCGCGCGGTCCTTCTGGGCCCGGTCCAGCGGGGCGAGGGCGCGGGCAGCCGTCCGGGCGCGCTGGCAGAGCGCGCGAAGCGTGCCCTCTAGATCGATGTTGCTCTGTTCCACAGCGGGAACCTAGCTCGCCTCCCTGCGCGGGCCAACCGTTCTCCTGCGCGTCCATGCTAGCGTACCCGCCGTGTCCGGCGATCTCCGAAGCTCGAGCCAGGCGTCGTTCGCACCCCGCTCCCGAGACGCCCGCCGCGCCCCCACGGGGAGCGCCGCTGCCCGCCCGCGGCGCGGCGCGGCGCTGCTCGCGGGGGCGCTCCTCGCCGTGATCGCGCCGGCGTGCCGCGGCTCGGACGCAGGCGCGGACGCGCCCGCCACGGCGAGCACGGGCATCCCCCTCGCGGCGCCGGGCGCGCTGGGGGCGCCGCTCGACGCGCCGCCGGCGGCCCCCTCCGTCCCCTCCTCGCCGTTCGCCGATCCGGAGGGGCTCCAGGTCCCGCCCGATCCCGCCGGCCCTCCCGAAATACCGCCGTATCGTGCTCCTCCCGGGAACACCGGGGGGAGCGGAGTGGAGCTATGAAACGCGCCCGCAACGCCTCGCCGATCGCCGCGCTCGCCGCGATCCTCGCCGCGCACCTCGCCGCTGCGTGCTCCTCCGCCGCGCCGAAGCCGCTCCCGCCCGGTCCGCCGCCCGAGTACGAGCGCCCGCGCGCGTACGACGGAGGCGTCGGCGACGCGCCGGCCGCGCCGCCGGATGAGCCGGACGCGCCCGACGCGACGCCGGGCGCGCCGCTGCTCGCCCCGTCGCCGGGCGCGCCGCCCGCGTCCACGCAGCCGCCGCCCACCACGCCGCCGCCGCCGCCCACGCAGCCGTAGCGCCGGGCGCCGCGAGCGGGCGTGCGGCGAGCGCCTCGGCCGCGCGACTCTGGCGGATCCAACCCCGCCATGCTAGCGGCAGCCATGCTCTCACCCCGGCGGGACTTCGTCGTCATCCTCGATTTCGGCTCTCAGTACACGCAGCTCATCGCCCGGCGCGTGCGCGAGTCTGGCGTCTACTGCGAGATCCACCGCTTCGACGTGCCCGTCGCCGAGCTGCGCCGGCTCGCCCCGCGGGCGCTCATCCTCTCGGGCGGCCCCGCCAGCGTGTACGGAGACAACGCGCCCCGCTGTTCCCGCGAGGTGCTGGAGCTCGGCGTCCCGACGCTGGGCATCTGCTACGGGCTCCAGCTCATGGCGTATCACCTCGGCGGCAAGGTCGAGCGCGCGCACACGGGGGGCGAGTACGGCCCCGCGGCGGTGCGCGTCGAGCGCCCGACGGGCATCTTCTCGCGCTTCGCCGAGGGCGACTCCATCGACGTGTGGATGAGCCACGGCGATCGGCTCACCGCGATGCCGGAGGGGTTCGTGTCGCTCGGCATCACGGCCGGCAGCCCGCTCTGCGCCGTCGCCCGCGAGCGCGACAAGCTCTACGGCCTCCAGTTCCACCCCGAGGTCGTCCACACGCCGCGCGGCAAGGAGATCCTCCAGTCCTTCCTGTTCGACGTCGCCGGCCTCTCGCCGACCTGGACGCCCGCGTCGTTCGTCGAGGAGGCGATCGCCGCGGTCCGCGAGAAGGCCGGGCCGAGCGACCGCGTCATCCTGGGCCTCTCGGGCGGGGTCGACTCGTCGGTCGCCGCCGTGCTCTGCCAGCGCGCCCTCGGCGACCGGCTGACGTGCATCTTCGTCGACAACGGCCTGCTTCGCGAGGGCGAGGCGGAGAGCGTCGAGCGGACCTTTCGCGGCCACTTCCACCTGAACCTCGACGCCGTCGACGCGTCGGCGCGGTTCCTCGAGGGGCTGCGCGGCGTCGTGGATCCCGAGCAGAAGCGCAAGGTGATCGGCCGCATCTTCATCGAGGTGTTCGAGGAGGAGGCGAAGCGGGTCCAGGGCGCGAAGTGGCTCGTCCAGGGCACGCTCTACCCCGACGTGATCGAGAGCGTCTCGTTCAAGGGGCCGAGCGCCGTCATCAAGAGCCACCACAACGTCGGCGGCCTGCCCGAGCGGATGAACCTCGGCCTGATCGAGCCCCTGCGGGAGCTCTTCAAGGACGAGGTGCGGGCCGCCGGCGAGGCGCTCGGCATGCCGCGGGACATCCTGTACCGCCAGCCGTTCCCCGGCCCGGGGCTCGCGGTGCGGTGCCTCGGCGAGGTGACGCCGGAGAAGCTCCGCGTGCTCAGGGCGGCCGACGCCATCTTCGACCAGGAGATCCGCGCCGCCGGGCTCTACGAGTCGCTCTGGCAGAGCTTCTGCGTGCTCCTCCCGGTGCGCTCCGTGGGCGTGATGGGCGACGAGCGCACCTACGACGAGGCGATCGCGCTCCGCGCGGTGCACTCGACCGACGGGATGACGGCCGACTGGGCGCGGCTGCCCTACGACCTCATCGCCCGGGTCAGCTCGCGCATCATCAACGAGGTGCGCGGCGTGAACCGCGTTGTGCTCGACGTGTCCTCGAAGCCGCCCTCGACGATCGAGTGGGAGTGACGATGGCCAGCGCGAGCGCGAAGCGGACGCGCGCCACGGCGGCGCTCCTGATGCTCGGGCTGTCGGCGTGCGTCGCGCGGGCTCCGGCGACGGTCTCGCTGCGGGTGAAGGGGAACGTGCCCGACGCGTCGGTCACCATCGACGATCAGTACATCGGCGCGCTCGCTTACGTCGCCGCCCACGGCGTCGCGCTGCCGCCCGGCGCGCACCGGATCACCGTGGAGAAGGCCGGCTACTTCGCCTGGGACCGGCTGGTCGAGGCCAGGAGCGGCGCCCCGCCGATCCACCTCCAGGTGCAGCTCACGCCCGTGCCGGATTGACGATCTCGCTGGGCCGGCGCCGGCCGGCCCTGGCGCAGCCGCACCCTCACCGGGGCGCACGCGCGAGAGCACAGGACGAAATCATCTCCACGCGGTCTCCGTAATCCATGGGGTGGATGCACGCGGCATCCATACCGATCTCCACTTTACGGGGGACCGAATCATGCCGAATCGGAGCAGTCCGAAGGCGCGCGTGACGAAGACGCGCGCGCCTTCGATGAACAAATCAGCTCGGCGCGCCCGCCGGTGCGCCACCCTCGAGGTGTGCGGCCCCGAGAGCTGTCGTCCGGGAGGCCGCCTGTTTCACGCCCTGTGCGATCTCGCCGATCGCTTCCTGCAACGCCGGGGAGATCCGCGGGCGATGCAGCTGGGCACCGTGCTGTTTTATGTCGCGTTCCACAGCGCTCGAGCCGCCGAGGACGACGACTTCCGCCTCTCCCTCCGGACCTCTCTGGACATGCTCGTGGAGCTCGAGCCGGTCGAGCGCTGGCTCCGGCCGCCGCCGGCGTTCGATGTGCCATCCGGACGGCCTGCGCCGCGCCCCTACCCCACCTGCGCCGGCGCGGAGATCCCGGCGCCACGAGGCTCCGGATGACGCCGCCGCGCTCCTCGCCGTCCGCGCCGCCGTCAGCGCCGCCGTCCGCGCCGGCGCGCCCGTCGTTCGAGACGGTCTACGCCGTGGGCTTGCCGTTCCTTCATCACGCGCTCCGCTGGCTGGGTGTCTCGGTGAACGATCTGGACGACATGCTCCAGGAGGTCTTCCTCGCGGCCTATCGTGGCCTGGCCAGCTACGAGCCATGGCGCTTCCACGCGGCCCCTGCGGGCGGGCTCGCCGCGGCAGGACCGCCACCCCTTCGCATCACGCCCGAGGCGGCGCTGCATCGATGGCTGTTCGGCATCGCATGGAGAAAGACGAGCCACTATCACGCGCGCGCTCACCGTCGTCGCGAGATCCCCTCCGGGGCCGGCGTGTCCTGGCCGTTCGACGGGCGCGCCCCGGCGCCGACGCCCGAGCAGTCGCTTGCGGGCGCGGACCGCGCCGAGATCGTGACGGCGCTGCTCCTGAAGATCGCGCCCGAGCGGCGCGTGATCCTCGTCATGTACGATCTCCTCGGCGTCGCGGTTGCCGACATCGCCGGCGAGCTCTCGCTCAACGAGAACACGGTCCGCTCCCGCCTGCGCCTCGCTCGCGAGGACTTCCGCGCCGCCGTCGCGCGCCAGTCGGCCGAGCGCCGCAGCGCCCTGTGCGCCCTCACCGCGTCGGAGCGCCCCCTCCACACGAGCGCCGCAACCATGCTCCACACCGTGCGCGCGTTCCCTCCCGTCTCCGCGCCCGCTGCACGCGCGCTCTGGCGCCGCCTCCAGCAGCGGATCGACGAGCGCGCTGCCATTGCCAGGACCGCCCCGCCGGCCCCGTGGTAAGGACCAGCGAGCCAGCGCCACCAACGCACGAACGATAGGGACAGAACACAACACACACGGCGCCGCACACACCCACGCGACCACGCGACGGCAGACGACAGAGACGTCACAGACGTCACAGACGTCACAGACGGCAAGACGAGAACGAAAAATACGAAGCGGGCGAACCCACTGACAGCTTGACGCCCCCGCACGTTTGTGTAGTCTCCGCCGCCCTCGCAGAGAAAGTCCTACGATCATGGCCAATACTCCGAAGTGGAATGTCCGTCTGCGTCACGAATGGCTCGCCACCCCGCTCAAGAAGAAGCGCCTGAAGCGCTGCCAGAAGGCGCGGATCGGCCTGCTCGATGCGGAGCAGCGCAAGGCTGCCAAGCAGAAGCCCGTCCAGGTCGAGCAGCCCGCGAGCTGACCGGCTGACCACCGTTACGCACCGCGCGACATTTGCCAGCCCGGCCGCGCGAACACCTCGACATCACGTGCCGATCGCGGTTCCGCAGGTCGGCGCCCTCGCGCGGCGCGATCCGTGGTAGCGTCGCCTCGCGGTGTTCGCCCGCGCGTTGGCGACGACTCGTCGATCCTCGCCTCTGGTGAGGTTCGACCCGGATCCATGGGAGCGAGGCCCTGAGCGTGTCGGATTCGAGCTTTTCGCCCGGTCGCTCGGGCACCCCTGCCGTGCCTTCGTCTCGCTCCGCAGGCGAGGAGGGCGACGGACCCACCCGCGTCATGAGCGACACGGAGCGGCAGGCCGCGCTTGCCGCCGTGCGCGGAGCGCAGGCCGCGGCCGCCGCCGCTGCGGTCACCTCCACGACCGCGGAGACGGTTCGCCCTCCGCCTCCCCCGCCCCCCGCGGGGGGCCCCCCTCCCTCCGCGTCGGGCGCGGCGGCGCACGAGCTGGCCGCCGAGACGGTCCGCCCCGCTGCGCTCCCCAAGGGGCTCGCAGCGGCGGCTGCGCACGACGCGACAGCCGACACGGTCCGTCCACCCGCTCCTCCCACGGGGAGCGCGGCGAGCCCTGCAGAGAGCGCGGCGGACGGCCAGCCGGCGGAGGCGGACCCGCTCGTCGGCACCACGGTGGCGGGCGCGTACCGCGTCATCCGCCTGCTCGGCGAAGGCGGCATGGGCCGCGTCTACGAGACGCACCACACCCGCATCCCGGGCAAGCGGTTCGCGCTGAAGACGCTCCACCCCGAGCTCGCCCAGCAGCCCACCGTCCTCGCGCGGTTCCAGCGCGAGGCCGAAGCCGCAGCGTCGATCCGGAGCCCGCACGTCGTCGAGATCTTCGACGTGAACCGGCTGAGCGACGGCCGGCCGTGCATCATCGCCGAGTACCTGGATGGCAAGGGCCTCGACGAGCTCCTCGCAGGGTCGGGAGGGCGGCTGCCTGCCGGCGCCGCGGTGCGGATCGCGCGCGAGGTGTGCGACGGCATCGCGGCCGCGCACGCCGCGGGCATCGTGCACCGGGACATCAAGCCGGAGAACATCTTCCTCACGGGCGACCCTGCGAGTCCGACCGTCAAGGTCCTCGATTTCGGGATCTCGAAGACCTCCGCGCCGTCCACGCTCACGAGGACCGGCATGGTGCTCGGAACGCCGGCGTACATGGCCCCGGAGCAGGCGAAGGGGGACGAGATCGACCCTCGAGCCGACATCTACGCCGTGGGGGCGGTCCTCTACCACGCGCTCACCGGGCAGCGCCCCTTCGAGCGCAGCGATCCGACGGCAGTGCTCCTCGCGGTCATGACGGAGGAGCCGCCGCCTCCGCGATCGCTGAACCCGGACATCCCGCCGGGCCTGGAGGCCGTCGTCCAGCGCGCCATGGCGAAGCAGAGAGAGGACCGCCACGCCTCGATGGGCGAGCTCGCCGGCGAGCTCGCGCCCTACGAGGAAGCGGCCGCACCCGGGCCGCCCAGCGCTCGCGCGTCGCTCGCGCGCGCGTCCGTCGCGCTCGGGCGGCCTTACGCGCTCTCGCACGCCTTCGGCCTGCCCGGCTCGGCCTCGTCCGAGGCGTACCTGACGCGGCAGATGGTCTTCCTCGCGGTGAGCCTCGGCCTCGGGTGGCTCGGCGCGGGCCTCGTCAGCTGCCTCGCCGGCTTCGCGCGCGCGGCGCGCGGCGACGCCGCCGCGCTGTCGGGCCAGGGCGCCACCCTGCTCACGCTCGGGATCCTGTGCGCCCTGTTCGGCGTCGGGCTTCTCGGCGGCTTCTTTATCTTTCGCCGTGTCTGGCGGGACGACGCCCGGATGAGCGCGCTCGCGCCTCGGCTCACGACGCCCGTCGTGCTCGCCCTCGTGGCCTACGGGACCGCGTCGCTGCTCGTGCGGCTCGTCGAGGCCGTGCTCCTCCAGCGCGCCATCGGCATCGCATGGCCGGTCTGGGACGCGCTGCTCTTCCTCATCAGCGTGCTCGCCGCGGGCGCTGCCGCCCTGTTCCAGTGGCGAGGACAGCGGCGATGAGCCCGCGGCCAGGCCGCCGGACGCGGGCCATGGGCCCGGGCGTGTATTAGGGGAGCAGGCTATGCCAGCGCAGGCATCTGGGACGAGCGCCCGCCAGGCCAGCACCCCCGACAGAGCGGGCACACAGGCGGGAACAACCACCGTGCTCGGCGCAGGCGGCAACGCCTCGGGCTCGCGCGCCTCCCTGCTGGCGCGGACGCCGCCCGCGGCGCTCTGGCTGGTCACGGGCGCGGCTGCGCTCGTGGCCGTCGTGTTCGCCGCGGCGCTGCTGCGCGACGGCGTCTCGCTCTCCCGTCTCGAGGCGGCCTCGCTCGCCGAGCGCGCGCCGCCGTCGAGCTCCGGCCTCCGGCGTCCGGTCGCGCCGCGCCCCTCCGATGCTGTCCCCGCCGACGAGCTCGCCACAGCGGCCGCGGGCGGCGTGCTCGCGCTGGAGGCGCTCGCCTCGCGCTACCCGAAGGATCCGGCGATCTTCCGCGCGCTGATGCTGCGCCACGCGCTCCCGCCGCCTTACCATGCCGCCGCGCTCGCCGCGGCGAAGCGGTTGCTGGAGCTCGATCCGGGGGCGGCGGCCGACGACGACGTGAAGCGCATCGTCTCGAGCGCCGCCGGCGGACCGCCCGAGGCGGCCTCGGCCGCGCTCGACCTGATGGCGAGCGGCATGGGGAGCCACGGGGCGGATCTGCTCTACGAGCTCGCGGTGGGCAGCTCCGCGCTGAAGGAGCGCGCCGCGAAGCGGCTCGCGGAGGCCGCGGTCCTGGGGCGGGCGACGCCCGCGCTGCGCATCGCCCACGAGCTCCGGATCGCGCCCTCCTGCAAGGCGAGGCAGGCCTTGCTGGCGCGCGCGACGACCGATGGCGATCGGCGCGCCGTCGATGTCCTCACGCCGCTCGTCACCAGCAAGGGCAAGGGCTGCGGCTTTCTGGGCATGAGCCGTTGCGCGGCGGCGTGCGCCTCGATCGCGGGAGAGATCAAGGCCGCGATCCAGGCGATCGAGGCGCGCACCGGGCCATCGCCCGGGGCGGCCGACTCGCCCGCGAGCCGATGACCGCGCCCGCGAGCCGATGACCGCGCCTGCGACCCGATCACCGCGCCTGCGAGCCGATCACCGCGCCTGCGAGCCCATCGTCTCACGCTCGAATCGATGACGTTGACCGAGGGTTGCGCAGGTGGGAGCCTTGCCATAATAGGGCTCAACTCATGTACGTTCCTGCTCAACCCTGGTCGCCGGATTCATGGCGTGAACGGTTCAACGCTGCGCCGCTCCCCTATGACGATCCCGACGCCGTCCAGGCGGCCGTCGAGAAGCTCCGGGCGCTACCGCCGCTCGTGACCTCGTGGGAGGTCGAGCGACTCAAAGGCTATCTGGCCGAAGCGCAGCTCGGCCGCCGGTTCGTGCTCCAGGGGGGAGACTGCGCGGAGACGCTCGACGACTGCCGCCCGAACATCGTCACGAACAAGCTCAAGATCCTGCTCCAGATGTCGCTCGTGCTGGTGCACGGCGCCCGCCGGCCGGTGGTGCGCCTCGGGCGCTTTGCCGGGCAGTACGCCAAGCCGCGCTCCAGCCCCGTCGAGACGCGCGATGGCGTGAGCTTGCCCAGCTATTTCGGGGATCTCATCAATCGCGCTCCCTTCGACGCCACCGCCCGGCGCCCCGAACCAAACCTGATGATCGCGGGATACCAGCACGCGGCGATCACCCTGAATTTCATCCGTTCCCTGTCGGAGGGCGGCTTCGCCGATCTGCATCACCCGGAGTACTGGGACCTGAGCTTCCTCGAGCGGGCGGATCTGCCCGGGGAGCTGCGCGAGCGATACCAGCGGATGACGGAGCAGGTCGGGGAGGCCCTTCGGTTCATGGAGGCGCTCGCGGAGGTGCCGGTCGGGGAGCTCTCGCGGGTCGAGTTCTTCACGAGCCATGAAGGGCTCAACCTGCACTACGAGTCCGCGCAGACGCGGAAGGTCGCGCGCCGGCCTGGCTTCTACGACCTGACGACCCACCTGCCCTGGATCGGCGAGCGCACGCGGCAGCCGGACGGCGCGCACGTCGAGTTCTTCAGCGGCGTGGAGAACCCGCTGGGCATCAAGCTCGGCCCGAAGACGCTCCGCGACGACGTGATCCGCCTCCTCGACCGGCTCAACCCGGCGGACGAGCCGGGCAAGATCGTGCTCATCGTGCGCATGGGCGCGGGCCGCGTGCGCGACGGGCTCCCGCCGCTCATCGAGGCGGTGCGGTCCGCGGGGCGCAAGGTGCTCTGGATGTCCGACCCGATGCACGGCAATACCCAGACGACGTCCAGCGGGATCAAGACACGGAATTTCGAGGATATCCTCACCGAGATCGAGGCGAGCTTCGAGGTGCACGAATCCATGGGATCCCACCTCGGCGGGGTCCACTTCGAGCTCACGGGCGACGATGTCACCGAGTGCGTCGGGGCGGGGCTCACGGAGTCCGATCTCGACCAGCGCTACGCCAGCCTGTGCGATCCGAGGCTGAACTACCGCCAGTCGCTCGAGATGGCGTTCCGCATCGCCCACCGCATGGCGGAGGCCTCCCGGCGCGCGAAGGGCTGAGTCGAGGGCAGGAGTCTCCTGCTGGCGTTCCGTCGAGGCTGCCCAATGAACACCCGCAGGGGGTATTCGCCATGCAGACCATCTCGACGGAACAGGGTGAGAGCCGACAGGGCGGAGAGCAAGCCGCGACGGATGCCTCGCACGAGTGTCCGCAGCGCTCCGGCGCCGGCCCTACGCTGCTCGAACATTTGCTGCCTGAGGCCGATATCGTCATGAACCACGCGATCGTGGTGATGGCGCCACCGGAGGTGACGTACGCCACGCTGAAGAGGGTGGATTTCGCGAGGAGCCGCTCTCTCTTGCTGCGCGCGGTCTTCGCGCTCCGCCTGGCCGCCGTGCGGCGCGCCCGGCGCAGGCTCCGCCTCGCGCCGCTCCCGGCGCGCGTGCGGATGTCGCTCCAGAACATCGAGGATTACGGCCAGTCGAGGCTTGCCGAAAAGGAGGGATCCGAGATCGTCATCGGCTCGATCGCGCGCCTGTTCAACGTGGAGAGCCTGTTCACGAGGCGGACCGCCGCCGAGTTCAAGTCGTTCGACTGCGCCGGTCACTTCAAGGCGGCGGCGAGCTTCGTCGTGATGCCCTACGGACACCGCCGGACGCTGCTCGCGTACGAGACGCGCATCCGCGCGACCGACACGCGGACGAGGCGGCGGCTGTTCCTCCTGGACGCGCTGACGGCGCCGCTCGGGAGGCTCGTCATGCGCCGGATGCTCCGCGTCGTCGCCAGGGTCGCCAAGTACCAGTGCGCGGCGCCGGCGCATCATCATCGCCAGCAGGCCATCTAGCGCGATCACTGGCGATCCGTCAGTTCAAGGCGTTCGATTGCCCCGGGCACATCAAGATGGCGGGGGGCTACATCGTTCAGGCCACGTAGTCCCCTCGGCGTGCCGGGCGCGGGCCCCCGGCCGCGCGCCGGCCACGAGCAGGCGCGCGCGGCTCGCGCCGCCGGGAGCGCTGCCGGGGCGCGCCTTGCGCCGCGGCCCTCGCTCGTGCACCCTGCGCGGCGAAGGAGGCCCGCCATGCACCCCATTGCATCGACGAGCCTCGGCCTGACGCGCCGCTGAGCGCGCCGACCAGGACGAGGCTCACATCCCCGAGCTCATCTCGCGTGTCGCTGGAACTGCGCGGCCGACGCGTAGGTGCGTCGCCGCGCCCTCGGGAGCATGGCATGGGCAAAGATCGATCGCGGAGCCGCGAACGCGCGCGCTCCGTCGTGGATGCAGGTTCGTTGTTCGGTGGGACGGCGGCGCGGAGCGCGCAGCGCAAGGAGCGCCAGCTCTGCCGTCAGGTGCAGGAGGCGGTGAGCGACGCGCTCGCCGCGCTCCGCGACGACGTCCTCCAGGACGTCTGGGTGATGGGTGTGGAGCCGGCGCCCGACGCCAGCCGGCTCGCGGTGCTCGTGCAGGTCAGGCCTGGCACGCCGCCGGAGGTGGCGGCGACGCGGCTGGAGAAGGTGGCGGGCTACGTGCGCGCGGAGGTCGCGGGGGCGATCACCCGCAAACGCGCGCCGACGCTCGCGTTTCAGGTGCTGCCGCCGGAGGGAGAGCCGTGAGCGCGCGCATCTCCGCGTGGCTCCCGGACGGCGCGAGCGCGGCGCTCGGCGCGTCGCTCTCGCGGCTCGCGCGCACCGACGACGTCGCGCACATCGCGGTCATGCCCGATGCGCACGTGGCCGACGACGTGTGCGTCGGCACGGTGACCGCCACGACACGTCGCCTCTTGCCGGCGGCGGTCGGCGGCGACATCGGCTGCGGCATGGTCGCGCTGCGGCTCCGCGCGGACGCCGATCTGCTCGCGGATCGCGATCGCGCGGCGCAGCTCCTCTCCGGGCTGTGCCGCCGCGTTCCGCACCTGCTGCGCCCGGCCACCGGCGCCCCGCCGCTGCCCGGCGATCTCGCCGAGGCGCGGCTCGGCGCGCCTCGCCTCGAGGCGATGAAGCACCGCGAGGGCCGGATGGAGCTGGGTACGCTCGGCCGGGGCAACCATTTCCTGGAGGTGCAGCGCGACGAGGAGGGCGCGCTGTGGCTGCTCCTCCACAGCGGCTCGCGCGCCATGGGCCCGGCGATCCGGCAGCACCACGAGGCGCTCGCGGCGCGGGATCCGTCGGGCGTCCGCTTCCTCGACGCCGACAGCGAGGCCGGGCGCGCGTACCTCGATGACGCAGCCTGGGCGGCGAGGTACGCGCGGGCGAGCCGCGCGCGGATGGTCAGCGAGGCCCTTTCGCTCTTCGCCGAGCTGTTCGGCGTCGACGCCGACGCGTCGTCGCGCGTCGAGATCGATCACAACCACGTCCGGCGCGAGGAGCACGGCGGACGCGCGCTGTGGGTGCACCGCAAGGGCGCCATGGGGCTCGCCGACGGGGAGCCCGGCGTCGTGCCCGGGTCGATGGGGAGCCCGAGCTTCCACGTCGAGGGGCGCGGCCACCCCGAGGCGCTCGGCTCGTCAGCGCACGGCGCCGGGCGCGCGCTGCCGCGGGGCGAGGCGCGCCGCCGCATCGGCGCGCGGCAGCTGCTGCGCGAGGCCGAGGGCGTGTGGTTCGATCACCGCATCGCGGACCGGCTGCGCGAGGAGGCGCCCTCGGCCTACAAGGACATCGGCGCGGTCATGCGGGCGCAACGCGACCTCGTGCGCGTCGTCCGCCGGCTCTGGCCGGTGCTCGTCTACAAGGCGCCATGAGCGGACCCGTCACGGCCGGTCGAGGGTGACGACGGGCGACGTCCACGTCTCCCAGTGCGCCTCGTTGTCCGGATCGCCGAGCGCCCGGAGCGCGCGGAGCTTGATCAGGTAATCCCCGTCCGGGACGACGGTGAGCCTCCCGTCGAGCTTCGTCGTGCCCTTCCATCCATACCGCGTGACCGCCGTCGCGGACGCGCTCTGACCGACGTGGGACAGCATCAGCGCGCGCCCCCACGGCTTCGCCGTGGCGGCGTCGACGATGTCCAGCGTCAGGATCTCCGCGCCGTGATCGAGGTGGACGACCACATACGGCGTGTCGTCCGACGCCAGCGTGTAGACCGCGCCGCGCGGCTGCTGGGTCAGGCGCGTCCCGCTCAGCTTGCCGAGCCACGGAGCCCCGAAACCCGACGGCTTGAGGAGGGGCAGGCTCTGGTAATCGCCCTTGAAGCCCGCATACGGCACCCGCAGCAGGCCGTCGGCCGCGCCGCCCCGCGGCGTGAACACGAGGTAGCCGCCGAACAGGCCGCCTTCCGCGAGCGCGTCGCTCGCCGTGACGGTGACGGAGACGGTCGCGCTCCCCGCGGCGGGCACCGTCACGCTCGGGGCGCTGAAATCGACGCGCGCGGCGCCGGTCGTGGCGCTCGCCGGCGCCCAGTGGTCGCCCCCGGTCGCGCACGCCGCGGGCGCGTGCGACAGGTCGTAGGTGACGTCGTGTCCGCTCGAGTTCTCGAGCGTCAGCGTGCGCGCGGCGGGGCCGGCCTCGCTCTCTCCCAGCGAGAGCTTTCCGGGGCTGATCACGGTGGTCGCGCGGATCGCCCGGTCGACGCGGATCACCCCTGCGCCCTGCCGGTGCGCGCTCTCCGGCACGCCGGCGCCCAGATCGCCGCTCCACGGCGCGGGGACCGCGGTGTTCTGGAGGACGTCGCGCACGCGCGCCGCGGACAGCTCCGGGCGCGCGGCGAGCAGGAGCGCGACGGCCCCGGCCACGTGCGGCGCCGCCATCGACGTCCCGCTGAGCGTGTCGTACGAACCTTGCTCGACAGGCACCGTCGAGTAGATCGTGCCGCCGGGCGCGGCGAGATCCGGCTTGAAGGACAGCGCCGCGCTCAGGCCGTGCGAGCTGAAGCGGGAGACGAGGCCCGCGGTGCTGTTCCGCGCGGCCACGGCCCGGTGGGTCCAGCTGTGGGTCACGGGCCCCGCGTCGAGGCGCGCGTTGAGGAGCTCGCCGTCGGCCTGCGCGATCCCCACGACCGGGATGGTGATCGGAACGTCGCCCTCCACGGACGGGCTCATCGCCCCGGACCGGTCGTTGTAGAACAGGACGGCGACGGCGCCCGCGGCCTGCGCGTGCGCGGCCTTCTGGTGGAACGAGCAGCCGCCGCGCCGGACGAGCGCGATCTGGCGCGCCAGGCTGCCGGCGGGGAGCTCGGCGCACGCGTCGCCGGCGCTGGTGGTCGTCCCCGTGCGCGCGAGGGCGGCGCTCCCCGAGAGCGGCGCGGGCGGGCTCCCGGCGCCGCGGGTGTAGCCGATCACGGCGTTGCCCGGCGCGACGGTGAACGACAGGGTGGTGACGCGCGTGCTGTCGACGGAGGCAGTGCCGATGACCGCCTCACCCACGCCGGGCGCGCCCGCGGCCCAGAGCCCCTTCTCACCGCTGTTGCCGATCGACGCGACGACCACGACACCGCGCTCGACGAGCGCGCTCGCCGCCGTCGCCGTCGGGTAGTCAGGCCACTGGAACGGCGTTCCGATGCTGATGTTGATGACGTGCATGCCGTCGCTGGCAGCCCGCTCCATCGCCTTGAGGATGATGTCGGCGCGCGAGCCGCCGCGGCAGCCGAACACGCGGTAAGCGCCGAAGGTCACGTCCGGGGCCACGCCCTGCACGACCCCGTTCGCCCCGATGATGCCCGCGACGTGCGTGCCATGACCCAGGCAATCGTCCGGCTCTCCGTCGGGCACGGGCGGCTTGGTCGCGTCACCGGCGACGAAATCGTCGCCGACGAAATCGTAGCCAAACGCCACGCGGCAGCCCGGGCCGAAGCAGCCTCCGAGATCGGGGTGATGGTAGTCGATGCCGCTGTCGATCACGCCGACGCGGATGTCCTCGCCGGTCACGCCGAGCTCTCGGCGCACGACGTCGGCGCCCGACATCTCGCCTGCGACGGCGAGGTCCGGGTCGACCGTCGGCGCGGCGCGCGTGGTGTCGAGCTCCACCGGCACCACGGGATAGACGGCCTTGACCCCGGGCATGTCCACGAGCGCAGCCGAGCTCTCCGCTGCGACCCGGACGGAGAGGCCGTTCCAGAGCTCCTCGAACGAGAATCGTTGTTTGTACCGGAGCCCGCGCGCCGCGGCAGCTCGCCGGAAGAGCTCCTGCTCCTCCTCGATAAGGCCCTTGACGCGGGCGCCCCCGATGCCCCTCGCGGCCGGTGCTCGCTCGAACTCCACGAACCAGAGCTCCGTGGCCTCCTCCGGCGCGAACGTCGCTTCGCCTGGCTCCGAGTCGTCCGGAGGGACAGTGTCCTGGCCCGCCTCCTTGTCTCCAGTCTCTCCGCTGCACCCTGAAATGGCGAACCAGAGAGATGCCAGAACGAGCCGACAACCACCGCACCTCACACGCCCCTTCCCGCGCGCTCCGATCATCGATTCAGCTATGTTCGATGACGCGAATCGGTCAAGCGTGAGCGGTGCGAGAACGGAGGGCGGCGCGCGCCACGGATCGTCATTGTCGCAGACCATGGAAGAGTGGTTGTTTCAGACCAGCCGCCCTTTCGGGTCGGGCATAACGAGAGTTGCGCTGTGCGGCCCTGCCACGCGCGGCGGCGCGGCGGCGCGGCGGCGCGGCGGCCACGGAGCCCAGGGCGCCCTCGAGAGGTCGTTATCTCGCGATGTCGTCGCTGTCCTGCCATGCCGCGACGTACGAGCTCGTCGCGCTCGGGACGCCGCATCGGCCTCCGGCGGCGCGGGTACGGCCCCGGACGTTGCCGGTCCTCGAGCGCTCGACTAGCGTGGCGCGGCTCTCCGGCGCGGGCGGCGCCGGGGCTCGGATGCACGATGACGGTCCTCGAGCGCGCCTTGTTCTCCTTGCACCATCGCCTGGTCCACGTGCCGCGCGTGGGCCGCGTCGCGCGGGCGCTCGCCGCGCAGGTGGGCCCCGCGGCGTCGCTGCTCGACGTGGGCGCGGGCGACGGCACGGTCGCGCTGGAGGTCGCGCGCCTGGTCGGGGCGCTCCGCGTCGTCGGCGTGGACGTGAAGACACGTCCCGGGGCGGCGCTGCCGGTCATCGGCTATGACGGCGAGCGCCTCCCCTTCCCTGACGCGGCGTTCGAGGCGGTGCTCCTCTCCGACGTGCTGCACCACGCTGCGCGCCCCGGCGCGCTGCTCGCCGAGGCGCTCCGGGTCGCGTCGCGCGTCGTCGCGCTCAAGGATCACTTCCGGTTCGGCCCGGGCTCGGAGCGCGTGCTGCTCTGGATGGATCTCGCCGGCAACGCCGCGCCGGGCGTCGAGGTCCGGGGCACGTACTTCACGCCGGGCGAGCTCGTCGCGCTCGTGCGCGGCGCGGGCGGCCGCATCACCCGCCTCGAGTGGCCGCTCCGGATCCACGATCTGCCGTTCCGCCTCGTGACCCAGGATCGCCTCCAGTTCGCGGCGCGGATCGAGCGCCTGGCCGCGGGAAGCGCGGGAATCACGCGAGGCGCGCGATGACGGAGCTCAGGTCGTTCGTCGTCGGCGGCGCAGGGTTCATCGGGAGCCACCTTACCGATCGCCTGGTCGAGCGCGGCCCCGTGACGATCTACGATAACCTCTCTGTCGGGCGCCGCGCGTTCGTGGCGTCGCACCTCGCCTCCGGGCGCGCGACGCTCGTCGAGGCCGACGCCCTCGACCTGGAGCGGCTCACCGAGGCCATGGCGGGCCACGACCTCGTCGTCCACCTCGCGGCGAACCCCGAGGCGCGCTGGGGGCTCGAGCGGACGCGGCTCGACCTCGATCAGGGCACCATCGCGACGTACAACGTGCTCGAGGCGATGCGACGGACGGCCGTCAGACAGCTGATCTTCTCGTCCTCCGGGACGGTCTACGGCGACACCGCGCGTCGGTGCGCGGAGGGCGATCTCGGCGCCCTGCCCATCTCGCTCTACGGCGCGAGCAAGCTCGCGGGCGAGGCGCTCATCAGCGCCTACGTCGAGTGCTTCGGCCTCACGGCGTGGATCTACCGCTTCGGCAACGTCGTCGGGCCGCGCGGGACGCACGGCGCGGCGCTCGATTTCCTGAAGAAGCTGCGCGAGCGGCGGACGGAGCTCGAGGTGCTCGGCGACGGGCGCCAGTCGAAGCCGTACCTCGATGTCCGGGACTGCGCGGAGGGGATCCTGTTCGGCTTCGACCAGGCCAGGGAGCGGCTCAACATCCACAACCTCGCGCCCGAGGACGCGACGAGCGTCTCGCGCATCGCGGAGCTGTGCGTGGCGGCGTCGCCCTATCCGGACGCGGTGATCCGGTATCAGGGAGGCGAGCGCGGCTGGCCTGGCGACGTGCCGCGATCGCGGATGGATCCTGGCAAGCTGGCGGCGCTGGGCTTCCGGGTGCGCCACACGAGCGACGAGGCGGTCCGGATCGCGGTGGAGGCGCTGGCGAGCGAGGTGTTCGGGGGCGAGCTGGCGCGACGAGCGCAGTGAGCGCGCCGTCGACGCGGCCGCCGCCGCGCGGGTCGGCCGCGGTGGTAGAGTCCGCGCATGTCTGAGCTCACCCTCTACCTCGGGAACAGGACCTATTCATCGTGGTCGCTCCGGGCCTGGCTCGTCCTGAAGCAGGCTGGCGCCGATTTCGAAGAGGTGGTGATCCCTCTCCAGGGGCCCGGCACGCGCACCCTGGAGATCCAGCGTTACTCTCCGTCGGGCAAGGTGCCGGCCTTGCAGCACGGGGCGCTCACGATCTGGGAGTCGCTCGCGATCGCCGAGTACGCGGCGGAGCTCTTCCCCGCGGCGACGCTCTGGCCGGAGGCGCGCGACGCGCGCGCCGTCGCGCGATCCGTGAGCGCCGAGATGGCGAGCAGCTTCACCGCGCTCCGCACCGCGCTGCCGATGAACGTGCGGCGGAAGATCCAGGGCGTGGCGCTCACCGACGCGGCGTCGCAGGACATCGCGCGCGTCCAGGCGATATGGAACGACTGCCGATCGCGCTTTGGCCAGGGAGGCGAGTTCCTGTTCGGGCGCTTCAGCGTGGCGGACGCCATGTACGCGCCGGTCGCGACGCGGTTCGACACGTACGGCGTCGAGCTCGACGCGGTCTCCCGGCGCTACGTGGCGTCGATCCTCGGGCTGCCCGCGATGCAGGCGTGGATCGCGAAGGCCAAGGAGGAGCCGCACATCATCGAGGAGTACGAGGCCATCGGCGTCGTGGGCGTGTAACACGTGAACAAGTAACACGTAAGTAGAGGCGAGCGCGGCCCACGCCGCGCTCGGGATCATCGACGGCGCCGCACCGCGAGGCGGCGGCCGGCGACGGAAAGCGCTGGACGGGGACATGCCGCACGAACTCGATCTTATCCTCACGATCACGGGCGGGCTCACCGGAGCCCTGGCGCTCGGCTTCGTCACCCAGCGCCTAAGGCTGTCCCCCATCGTGGGCTACCTGCTGGCCGGCATCCTCGTCGGCCCCTTCACCCCGGGGTTCGTGGCGGACAAGCGGCTCGCGGACCAGCTCGCGGAGATCGGGGTCATCCTGCTGATGTTCGGGGTCGGCCTGCAGTTCCACGTCCGCGAGCTCCTCGCCGTGCGCAAGGTCGCCGTGCCCGGCGCCCTCATCCAGATCGCGGTCGCCACGGCGCTCGGCGCCCTGGTCGGCCGCGCCGCGGGCTGGACGTGGGGCGCGGCGGTCGTCTTCGGCGTCGCCATCTCGGTGGCGAGCACCGTCGTGCTCACGCGGGTCCTCAGCGACAACGACGTCCTGCACACCCCCGCTGGCCACCTCGCCATCGGCTGGCTCGTGCTCGAGGACGTCTTCACCGTGCTGGTGCTCGTGCTGCTCCCCGCCGTGATGGGCGAAGCCGCGGGCGCGGGCGCGGCGGGCGTCGCCGTGTCCGTGGGGATCGCGGTCCTGAAGCTCTCCGGGCTCGTGGCGTTCATCTTCATCGTCGGACAGCGCGTCATCCCCGGGCTGCTGGGGTACGTGGCGAAGACCGGCTCGCGGGAGCTCTTCACGCTGACGGTGCTCGTCGTCGCGCTCGGCGTCGCCGTGGGCTCCGCCATGCTCTTCGGATCGTCGATGGCGCTCGGCGCCTTCCTCGGCGGCCTGGTCGTCGGCCAGTCCGACTTCAGCTCGCGCGCCGCGTCGGAGGCGCTCCCGATGCGCGACGCGTTCGCCGTGCTGTTCTTCGTCTCGGTGGGGATGCACCTCGACCCGGCGCAGCTCGCCGTGGGCTGGCAGCTGGCCGCGGGGACGCTCGCGGTCGTGCTGATCGGCAAGCCGCTCGCGGCGCTCGCGGTGACGGTGCTGCTCCGCCGCCCCCTCCAGACCGCCTTCGCCGTGGCCCTCTCGCTCGCGCAGATCGGGGAGTTCTCGTTCATCCTCGCGGCGCTCGGCAAGAAGCTCGGCGTCCTGCCGGTCGAGGCCGAGCAGACGCTCGTCGTCGCCGCCATCGTGTCGATCACGCTGAACCCGGTGCTCTTCGGCTTCCGCGATCGCCTCGCGCGGTCGACGTCCGCGCTCTTCCAGCAGCGCGACGCCGCCCTCGCGGAGGCCGAGGCCGCTTCGCTGGACGAGCACGCCCACCGCACCGTCGTGGTGGGCTACGGCCCTGTCGGGAAGACGCTGACGCGGCTGCTCCGTGAGAACGGCATCGCGCCGACCGTCGTCGAGCTGAACCTCGACACGGTGAAGCAGCTGCAGGACCAGGGCATCCGCGCGATCTACGGCGACGCCACGCAGCGGGAGATCCTCGAGCGGGCCGGGGTCGGGACGGCGGACAGCCTGCTGTTCACGGCGGCCGGCGCGCCCGGGGACGGGGTGATCGAGCAGGCGAAGGGCGTGAACCCGCGGCTGTTCGTCCTCGCCCGCGCCTTCTACCTGCGCGAGGTGACCGCGCTGAAGAAGGCGGGCGCGGACGTCGTGGTGACCGGCGAGGCGGAGGTCGCCTTCTCGATGACCGAGCGCCTCCTCGTGCGGCTGGGCGCGACGTCCGAGCAGCTCGAGCGCGAGCGCGATCGCGTCCGGAGCGAGCTCTTCGGCAGCGGCTCACCGGGGCCTCGCCCCGCCGCGCACGACGCCTGACCTCGCGGCGGGCATGCGCCGCGCCCCGTGGCCCCGGCGCTCCCGAGCGGGGCGCAGGTTCACTTCAACTTGCCGAGCCAGCTCACCCCGCCCACGACCAGCGTGAGCCCGACGACCTGCTGCCACGTGGCCGGCTCGCCCAGGATGACCCACGAGAAAGCGATCGTGAGCACCGGGCCCAGCGTCGAGAACGTCGCCGCGCGGCCCGCGCCGAGCCGCCGGATGGCGGCGGCGAGCAGCACGATGGGCAGCACCGTGCTGATCGTCGCCATCGCCGCCGCGTACCCCCATACCGACGCCGGGAGCTCGCCCAGCCTGACCGGGCTCCCCGCCGCCGCGTAGTGCGCGAGCACCATCAGGCACGATGCCGCCCCGCAGTACGCGGCGAGGCGCGTCGAGCCGACCCTGGAGGCGAGCTTGCCCACGCCGAGGTAATAGAGCGCGTAGGTCACCGAGCTCGCGAACACCCACGCTCCGCCGATGGCGACGGCCCGCACGTCCCCGGATTGCTCGAGATCGTGCCAGACGGCCGCCCCGAGCCCGAGATAACACACGGCGAGCGCTCCCCAGGCCTTGCCGTGCACCGGCTGCTTCAGCCACACCGCGCCGATCAGGAGGACGAGCGTCGGATACACGAACAGGATCAGCCGCTCGAGGCCGGTGCTGATGTACGTGAGCCCGATGAAGTCGAACAGGCTGGAGAGGTAATATCCGATGAACCCGACGATCAGCACACCTCCCCAGAGGCGAGGCGTCAGGGGCCCTTCGGCAGCGCCGCGCTCCCTCCGGGCGAGCCACAGGAAGAACGGCAGCGCGATGCCCATCCGCAGCGCGAGCAGCGTCACCGCGTCGACGGGGTGCGCGGCGTAGGCGAGCTTCACGAAGATCGCCTTGAGCGCGAACGTCGCCGCCGAGAGGACGGCGAACGTCCGGCCGTCGTCGAGGAGGCCAGTCCGGATCTCGCCCGTCAACGCGCCCACGCTCTCATGAGGGGACATCCCATCTGCTTCTCTGCTCTTCACCAGGCTCGCTCCACCAGGGGATCGGACATCGTCGCCGACAGCCCGCCTCCGGGCCGGCGCGCTCCTCCGCGGGAGGCGCGCCGGCATGGCGCGCCGGAGCGCGCGTTTGCCACCGCACGAGGCTGCCTCGGGGTGAGGCGGGCACATTTCACGTAGAGGACGATCTCCTGCTTGGGTAGCGGTCTCGACCACTCGGGCGCTGGCCTCCCGGGACGCCAGATCGCGCCGCGCTCCCCGGGAGCCTTGGGCTAAGCTCCCGTCTCCCATGACGTCTCCTGCTGGCCCAGGCACCGCCGCGCGCGCTCAGGGCGGCGGCGCGCTCGCCTCGTCCGGCGCGCCGCCCGCGCCCCCCGTGAAGCGGCCGCGCGCGCCGATCGCGCAGGAGCCCTCCGGCGTCCAACAGCTCGGCGGCTCGTTCCTCGAGATCGCCGCCACGGTGGGCGGCATGGCCGTGCTCGCGGGCAAGATCGCGGCGCGCGTGGCCACGCTCCGCGTCGACGGCGCCGAGTTCATGCGCAACCTCTACCGGATGGGCGTCAAGTCGATGCCCATCGTCGTCGTGACCGCCCTCTTCACCGGCGCGATCATGGTCATCCAGGCGGCGCCGCTGGTCGAGCGCTTCGGCGCGCACGGCCTGCTCGGCTGGGGCGCCGGCTTCGGCACGCTCCGCGAGATCGCCCCGCTGCTCACGGCGCTCATGATCAACGGCCGCGTCGGCGCCAACAACACCGCCGAGCTCGGCACCATGGTCGTCACCGAGCAGATCGACGCCCTCCGCGTCCTCGCGATCGACCCGGTGAGCTTCCTCATCGCCCCGCGCTTCCTCGCGATGGTGCTGACGCTGCTCCTCTCGGTGATCTTCGCCGACGCGCTCGCCCTGCTCGGCGCCGCGCTGACCGGCGACCTCCTCCTCGGCGTCGCCCCGGCCGTCTTCTACAACGGCCTCACGAGCGGGCTCCTCGACATCGGCGACGTCATGAGCGGCCTCGTCAAGAGCGTCGTCTTCGGCGTCGTGCTCGCGCTCTCGAGCTGCCAGTACGGCCTCGGCGTGACCGGCGGCGCGCCCGGCGTCGGCCGCGCCGTCAACGCGACCGTCGTCGCCTCGGCCGCCGGCATCTTCATCCTCGACTACTTCGTCTCCTTCACGCTCGACTGATCGGCGGCGCCGCGCATGCCCTCCCCGGACAAGAGCTCCTCCGACCGCCCGAGCGCCGGCCCGCCCTCGAGCGAGCTCAGGGATCTCGCGCCGGAGGCGTCCGGCGTCGCCGCGATCGGCGCCGCCGCGCTGTCCCTCTTCCAGTCGGCGCGCGAGCTCTACTCGGTATTTGTGAGGACGCTTTACTACTGCGCGAAGGGGCGCCGCGAGCCGGGCGCGGTGCTCCAGCAGATGTACGAGATCGGCAACAAATCGCTGTTCTTCCTGACGGTCGTGATGGGCTTCATCGGGATGATCATGGTCTTCCAGGCCGGCCAGCAGGCGAAGCGGGTCATCCCGGATCTGACCATGCTCGGCGCGACGTACCTCGAGCTGCTCGTCCGCGATCTCGCCGCGTCGATCGCCGCGCTGATGCTCGCCACGCGGGTCGGCGCGGGCATCGCCGCCGAGATCGGCTCGATGGTGGTGACCGAGCAGGTCGACGCGCTCCGCATGTGCGCGGCCGATCCGATCGACTACCTCATCAAGCCGCGGTTCATCGCGAGCCTCCTCATGACCACGTGCCTCATCGTCTGGAGCGCCGCGGTCTCCTTCACCACCGGGATGGTCACCGCGTACAGCATGTTCGATGTCAGCCCCGAGACGTTCATGAACGTCAGCCTCGTCGACGCGGGTGATCTCGCGACCGGCCTCGCGAAGTGCGTGGCCTACGGCGCCGCGATCCCGGTGGTCTCCGGCCACTCCGGGCTGTCGACCTTCGGCGGCAGCGAGGGCGTGGGCTGGGCGACGACGCGCGCGGTCGTGAACTCCTCGCTCGCGGTCATCGTGCTCAACATGCTGATCTCGGCGGCCGCTTTCATGATCTTCCGCTAGGCGAGCGGCGCCGCCGCGCCGCGCCCGCGCCTCACTCGATCGGCCCCTCGGCGCTGCCGGTGATGAACTGCTGCACGACCGGATCCGGCGAGCCCTGGAACGCCGCGCGATCTCCGAGCAGGCGCACCAGACCTTGATAGAGCATGACGATGCGGTCGGCGATCGTGAAGATGCTCACGAGGTCGTGGCTCACGACGATGCTCGTCACGCCGAGCGTGTCGCTGAGCTCGCGGATCAGCTTGTCGACGCGCCGCGCGCTCACCGGATCGAGGCTCGTGGTCGGCTCGTCGAAGAGCACGTAGCGCGGGTCGAGCGTGAGCGCGCGGGCGATGGCGACGCGCTTGCGCATCCCGTCGCCGAGCTCCGGCGGGAAGCGGTCCCCGAACTCGCGCATATGCACCTGCTCGAGCCGCCGCCGCGCCTCCGCGAGCGCCTCCTTCGGCCTGAGCCCCTTGTGCTTGCGGAGCGGGAGCGCGACGTTCTCGGCGCACGTCATCGAGTCGAACAGCGTCGAGTGCTGGAACACCATCGCGCACTTCATCCTCACCGGGTACATCCGGGCCTCGTCGAAGCGGCTCACTTCCTCTCCGTCCAGCCAGATCTCCCCGCCGTCCGGATAGAGCAGCCCCACGAGGTGCTTGATGAGCACGCTCTTCCCGACCCCCGACTGCCCGATGATGAAGAACACCTCGCCGTCCTCGACGTCGAACGAGACATCCTTGAGGACATCTTTGGGGCCAAAGGATTTTCGGACATTTCGGAACGAAATCATCGGGACCTGGCAATTCCGGGAAGACTCGAGAGAAGCGAGACAGGCGAGAGAAGCGAGAGAAGAAGCGAGAAGCGCGGTTGCGTCAAAGCAATGGCTGCGCGAAGCGTCACGCGGCCCGCTCTAATATCGCGCTGCGGCAGGTGGATCCTGGCCTATTTCCCTCACCCGGCCGCCGCCAGATCGGAGAAGATAACGAACTCATGGCAAGCCCGCGATCGATCGAGGTCAAGGTCGGGATCCTCATCCTGACGGCGCTCGGGCTCCTCGCCACGTTCATCCTCGTGATGGGCGGGGTCAACTTCCAGCCGAAGTACTCGATCTACGTCGAGTTCGACAACCCGGGCGGCCTCCAGACCGGGGCGCCGGTGAAGATCGCCGGCGTGGAGGTCGGCAAGCTGAGCGAGATCCAGTTCAGCGGCGGCAAGCTCGGCAAGGACGGCAAGCGCGAGCCGCTCGTGCGGATCCAGCTGCGCCTCGAGGAACGCTACCAGCAGAGCATCCACGACAACGCCACGTTTTACGTCACCACGCAGGGCGTGCTCGGCGAGCAGTTCCTCGCCATCGAGCCGGGCTCGACCGATCGGCCGGTGATCCCGCCGAACGCCGTCGTCCGGGGGCTCGATCCGCCGCGCCTCGACATGCTGCTCGCCGAGGGCTACGAGCTCCTGCACGCGACGGTCTCGGCGATGCGCGAGCACCGCGAAGAGGTCGGTGAGGCGTTCGACGGGCTCCGGAAGACGCTGAAGGGCACCGGCGACTTCATGCACCGAAACCAGGATCGGCTCGATCGCATCGCCGAGAACGTCGAGCAGATGAGCGTCGACGGCACCGATCTCGTGAAAGACGCCCGGCAGCGGTACGTGAACAACCCGCAGATCGACCGCATCCTCGCGAACACCGATCAGCTGACCGGGACGGCCGCGCGCGATCTGCCGCCGCTCATGGCGGACGCGCGCGAGACGCTGGCGAACGCGCGCCGCCTCTCGACGACCGTCGGCGGCGAGACCGAGCAGGTCAAGATCAGGAAGACGCTCGACGACATCGCCGAGATCGCGGGCAGGGCGAGGGCCGCGACCGCCGACGCCCAGGCGGTCCTCGCCCACGTGAAGCGCGGCAAGGGGACCGTCGGCGCGCTCGTGATGGATGAGCAACTGTTCGACGACCTGCAGGAGCTCGCGCGAGACCTCAAGCACAACCCCTGGAAGTTCTTCTGGCGCGAGTGATCGGCGCCGCGCGCGTCCTGCGAGGGCGCGCGACCGCGCCCCGCGCGCCGGGCGGATGACCCGGGCGTGAGCGCGATGTACGTCCGTGGGCCGTCGGGTCCCCGCCGGCGCTGACGGCCGCTCAGGCCAGCTTGACCAGCGGGGCGCCTTCCGTGACGGCGGCCCCCTCGGTGATGAGGATCTCCTCGACCGTGCCCTCTTCCTCGGCCTCGACGGGCATCTCCATCTTCATGGACTCGAGGATGACGACGACGGTCCCCTCTTCGACCCTGTCGCCCAGCTTGACCTCGATCTTCCAGACCGTACCGGTGATGTGCGCCTTGATGAGCTTCGCCATGGGCGCCCGACGCTACCGGAGAGCCACCGAGAATCCAACGGGGCCGTGGTGAGCGACGGGTGCCCGTCCTCGGGCGGTCCCTTCTCCATCATGCCCTGGGCGCCCTCCGCACCGGACCAGTTCGTCCGGCGACGGCGCAGGCGCGCGCTGACAACCGGGGGGAACGGAGGTGAACCAAGGAGGACCAAGGAGAAGAGAACCGAGGGCACCCGAGATGACCGCGGTGACCGAGGTGACTGAGGTGACCGAGGTGACCGAGGTGAAGACGTGGAGGTGAGGTGGAAGGGACGGAGCGCAACGATTTCCGCTGGTACCTGCGGTGCACCACGGCGATACTCTGGCTGGCGGCTCCGCGGCCCCTCGACATCACGAGGGTCGTGGCGTTCGCGAATAATTGCGTCAAAGCCGCTCTGCGGGTCAGAATCGTCCTGCTCGGTGGCCCTCCGAGGGCGACCTGCAGGTCCCCGCACCGCCCCTTGGTAGCCAAACCGCACGCGCTCGATTGAAGGAGCCACGAGGTCATGTCGGAACAGAAGGAAAGCTCGGTCCTGTTCTCGCTCAAGGAGCTGATGAACCTCGAGGAGGATCGCATCAAGAGCGAAGAGGCCCAGAAGGCCGCCGCCGCCGCCGCCGCCGAGAAGGCGCGCGTCGAGGCGGAGCGCGCCGCGCGCGATGCCGAGGAGCAGCGCATCCGCACCGAGGAGGAGCGTCGTCGCAACGAGGAGCGCCGGTCCCGCGAGGAGGCGGCGCGGCTCGAGGCGATCCGGCAGGCCGAGATCGAGAAGGCGCGCGTCGAGGCCGAGCAGAAGGCGCGGCTCGAGGCGATGGCCGCGCAGCAGCACCACGAGCGCTCGCTCGCTGCGCTGCAGCAGGACGAAGGGAAGAAGAAGCTGCGCAAGCTCCTCATCGGCGGCGCCATCGCGAGCGTGCTGGTGATCGGCATCGTCACGGTCGTCGCCGTCGACTCGGCGCAGAAGAACGAGGCGCGCATCCAGGCCGAGGCCGCGAGGGCCCGCGAGCTCGAGGAGGCGAACAAGCGCCTCGAGGCGCAGTTCAAGGAGTCCGAGGGCAAGATGGCCGGGCTGCGCGATCAGCTCGCGACCGCCAAGGACGAGGCGACGCGCCTCGCCCTGCAGAAGCAGCTCGAGGCCGAGCAGCAGAAGCAGGAGCAGCTGCGCCGCGGCGGCGGCGGACGCCCGGCCGCGGGCGGCGCGCCAGCGAGCGGCGGCGGCGCCAAGGCGCCCTGCAACTGCGCCCCTGGCGATCCGCTCTGCAGCTGCCTCTGACGCGGAACGGGGTCCCTGAATGGCTAACCACAGCTCCGTCAGGCAGAGAACGAGCCTCGGCAGCGGCTCGCTCGACGAGGCGCGCCGCAGGCTCGTCTTCCCGCTCGACTACGCGAACCTCGACGAGGCCAGGGCGGCGGCGACCCGCATCGCCCCCTCGATCGGCGTGCTCAAGGTCGGTCTGGAGCTGTTCGTCCGCGAGGGGCCGAGGGCGGTCGAGATGGGCAAGTCGCTCGGGCTCGACGTCTTCCTCGATCTGAAGCTGCACGACATCCCCGAGACGGTGGCGCGGGCGGTGGCGGGCGCCGCCGCGCTCGGGGTCCGGTACCTGACGGTGCACGCGGCAGGCGGCGTCGAGATGCTGAGGCGCGCGGCCAGCGAGGCGGCGCGCTCTCAGGACATGATCCTGCTCGCCGTCACCGTGCTCACGTCGCTCGACGACGGCGATCTCGCCGCGCAGGGCGTGCAGGGGAGCGCGTCCGAGCACGTGGTCCGGCTGGCGCAGCTCGCGCGCGGCGCGGGCGTCCACGGGTTCGTCGCCTCGCCGCACGAGGTCCCCGCGCTGCGGGAGGCGCTCGGGCGGGGCGAGCTCATCGTGACGCCGGGCATCCGCCTCGGTGCAGGCGAAGGCAGCGCACAAGGCGATGATCAGAAGCGCATCGCCACGCCCTCGGCCGCGATATCGGCCGGCGCAGATCTCCTCGTGGTCGGCCGGCCGATCCGCGACGCGGCCGATCCGCTCGCCACGGCGCGCTCGATCGTCCAGGAGATCGCGCACACTCTCCATCCTCCGCGCCCGTGAGCCGCCTCGTTTACGGTCTCCAGCCGGTTCGTGAGGCGATCCGCGCGCACGGCGCGCACGTCGGATGGGTCCTCGTCCAGCGCGACGGCGGCCCGAAGCTCGACGCGCTCGCGCGCCTCGCGGAGGGCCAGGGCATCCCGACCGAGCGCGCGCCCCGCAACGAGCTCGATCGCCGCAGCGCCGGCGGGCGCCATCAGGGGGCCGTGGCCTCGGCGCCCGAGCTCCGGATCGTCGGTGTCGACGAGATCCCGGTCGTCGAGGAGGGCCAGCCCGGCGCCGGCACGATCACGATGGCGCTCGACGGCGTCATGGACCCGCAGAACTTCGGCGCGGTGATCCGCAGCGCTGTCGCCCTGGGCGCCCGGGCCATCCTGTGGCCCGAGCACAGCTCGGCGCCGCTCACCCCGGCGACCTTCCGGGCGTCCGCGGGCGCGATCGAGCACGCGAGGCTGTGCCGCGTCCCCTCGTTGCCCGACGCCCTCGAGGCGCTCGCCGCCCGAGGCGTCGCCGCGATAGCGCTCGACGCCCAGGGTCCGGTGGAGCTCGGCGAGCTGCCCCTGACCGGCCCTGTCGCGATCGTCATCGGCGCCGAGGACAAGGGCACGCGCCGCTCGGTCCGCCGCGTCTGCCAGCACGTCGCCCGGCTCCCCATGACCGGCCCCATCTCCTCGCTGAACGCCTCGGTCGCAGGGGCGATCGCGCTCTACGAAGTCGTCCGGCAGCGCCGCGCATCGAACGCGTAGCCGGACAGCGCGCTCGGCCTCTCGCGGCGCGCCGCCCAGGTCCGGTCACCGGCACGCTCGCGCGCCGCGACGTGGCCTGGCAGCACCACCGCGCGTCGAGCGCGAGCTCATCCGAGAGCTGGCCTGGACGGCCCTCGATCGATGCGTCCGGAGCCGGCGTATTCGCGCGCCGCGAGGTCGCCGGGCAGCGCCGCAGGTCGACTTGTTACATCAACAAAATTTACAATAAATTCAAATAGATACAAGCAAAACCTGAAGCAGAATCGAGCACCCTGTCGAACGCTGAACAGGCTCACAGCGAGACGACCGATTCGATCCATTCAATGGATCGACCTAAAGAATCCACAGCCCCCCCAAAAAGCTCAATCGCTACGAATAGATACCCCTGTGGACTCATCCTTCTCTGCGCGCTTATCCGGAATGGCTCGAGGGATGGTTCAAGAATCGACGGGTTCCCGGTAAGCGACGGGATCGGCTCAGCTTCCGGCTCGAAGCGATCGCAGGCGGGAGAGCACGCGGGCCACGCGGCGCGTGGCCTCGACGAGGTCGGCCTCGGTCGTGTCCTCGCCGATCGAGAAGCGCACGGCGGACGCTGCGCGCTCTGGCCCGAGCATCGCCGTGAGGACGGGGGAAGGCTCGGCGGTCCCGGCGCTGCAGGCCGATCCGCTGGACACGGCGACGCCCTCCAGGTCGAGCGCGGCGCAGAGCTCGTCGCCGCGCCAGCCGGGCCAGGAGAGGTTCGTGATGTGGGGAGCGCGGTCGTCGTCCCCGTTGCGGATCGGCGCGGCGCCGGCCGCGCGCCCGATCTCGACGAGCTCGGCCTCGAGGCGATCGCGGAGCGGCGCGAGCGCTGCGTAGCGGGCAGGACCGCCGATCGCGCGCCGGGCGGCCACGGCAAAGCCAGCCGCGGCGAGCGGGTCCTGCGTCCCGGGCCGCAGCCCGCGCTCCTGAGCGCCTCCGAGCAGGACGGGCCGGAGCCGGATGCCCGGCCGGACCGCGAGGGCGCCGATCCCCTTCGGCCCGCGGATCTTGTGGGCCGCGATCGACGCGAGATCCGCCCCGGCCCACGCCTCCGGCGGGAGGCGTCCCACCGCCTGGACGGCGTCCACATGGAGGCGCGCCCCGCGGGCGTGGACGATCGCCGCCGCCTCGGCGATCGGCTGGATGATCCCCGTCTCGTGGTTCACCGCCTGGAGGCTCACGAGCCGCACGGGCGCGACGGCCGCCGCTCGATCCAAGGCGGCAGCGATCGCCTCCGGCGCGACCCGGCCGGACGGCTCGGGATCGATCCACGCGACGTGTATGCCGCGGCCGGCGAGCGCCTCGGCGGCGCGGGTCACCGACGGGTGCTCGATCCGCGAGACGACGAGCGCCCCGGATCGCTCGTCGAACGCGTGGCAGAGCGCGAGGTTGTTGGCCTCGGTGCCGCCCGAGGTGAGGATCACGTCGCGCGCGTCGAAGCCCGTCAGCCGGGCGACCGCCTCCCGCGCCTGCTCGATGAACGCGCGCGCCCGACGCCCGGGTCCGTGGACGCTCGCGGGGTTGGCCCAGGCCACCTCCGCCGCGGACTGCATCGCGGCCAGGACCTCGGGGTGCGGCGGCGTCGTGGCGTTCCAGTCGAGGTAGATGGCGCGAGCGGCCGGGTGCATCAGATGGACGACGAGGGATCGGGAGGCGACGAGGGCGGGCCGAGCCGTCCGGGGGAGCTGCCGTCGTCCTGGAAGGGCGCTCGCCGGGCGACCGTCAGGTAGAACGCGGCCCCGGTCAGCGTCTCCCCCTCGATGATCTCGTTGCCGGGAGACGCGACGCGCACGTCGCCGCCGAGCCCACGGGCGGTGCGCCGCGCGATCGCGAGCCCGACGCCGACGCCGCCGTAGGCGCGCGTGGCCGAGCCGTCGACCTGATAGAACGGCTCGAAGATGCGCGACTGGCGGTCCGCCTTGACCCCGGGCCCGCTGTCGGCGACGCAGAGCTCGTAGTGCCCCGACTGGAGCACGGTGACCCGCACGCCCGCGGTGCCGCCGGCCGGCGTGAACTTCGCCGCGTTCTCGAACAGCTGGATCATCGCCCGCTGCAGGCGTCCTGCGTCGCCCCACGCGGGGAGCGGGCCGCGCGGCAGATCCTCGACGAGCTGGACCTTCCCCTCGGCGAAGCGGTCGGCGACCTGGGCGAGGGCGCGCCGGGTGGTGTCGAGGAAGTCGTACTCGGAGTGCATGAAGCGCATCCGGCCCGTCTCGATGCCGGTGACGTCGAGGAGGTTGTCGATGAGCGAGCGGAGCCTGCGGACGCAGTCCTCCATCGCGAGGAGCGCCTTCTTCTGCGCCTTGTTGAGCGGGCCGAGCTCCTCATCGGCGAGCAGCTTCACGTACCCGACGATCGGGGTCATCGGGGTCGCGAGCTCGTGGGAGATGTTGCGGTAGAACTCGGTGCGCGCGGCGTCGAGCTCGCGGAGCCGGGCGTTGGCGCGCGAGAGCTCGGCCACCTTCTGCTCCAGATGAGCGACGATGCGCTGGCTCTGCTCGCGCAGCCGGAGCGGCCCCTGGGACGCGGGGAGCTCCTCGCGCGCGCCGCTGAGGTAGCGGGCGATGATCGACGGGAAGGAGCGCGCGTCGATCGGCTTCTGGAGGAAGCCGTCACAGCCGACGGCGAGGCTCGTGTCCCGGTCGCCCTCCGCGGTGATCGCCACGATGGGGACGCCGGCGAGCGACGCCTCGCCGCGCAGGCGCAGGGTGACCTCGAACCCATCGAGGCCTGGGATGTTCAGGTCGACGAGGACGAGGTCGGGGTGCTGCGTACAGGCGAGACGTACCCCCTCGAGCCCGTCGGCGGCCTCTAGGACCTCGTAGCCCGCGTTCTGGAGCAGCTTGCGGACGAGCAGGCGGTTCGCGGGATCGTCCTCGATGTGAAGGATCTTCGACATGGGCTCTGCGTGCGCATAGTAGTCGCGATCGTGGGGGTTCAGGCACGTTCTGCGCGAACTTCCACCGCCTGCCCAGGCTGCGCGGGCGCGCCCAGCGCCGGGGTCGTCCGCCCGGAGCGCTCGTTTGCGGTGCGGGTTGCCTGGCGCGCGCCGAGCGGGTTGCCTGGCTCGCGCCGAGCGGGTTGCCTGGCTCGCGCCGAGCGGGTTGCCTGGCTCGCGCCGAGCGGGTTGCCTGGCTCGCGCCGAGCGGGTTGCCTGGCTCGCGCCGAGCGGGTTGCCTGGCTCGCGCCGAGCGGGTTGACGGAGCGACAGCGTCCCTTCAATACGGGGCCGCCATGCTCGGCCCTTCCAGGTTCCACCGCGCCGCCGTCACGACGGCGCGCTGCCTTCCCTTCCCCGGGCGCTCCCGATGACGACCGCGCACCAGCAAGAGAGCGAGGCTGCCGTCGCAGACGCCGAGGGTGGAGAGACCGCCAGCCTCCCTCTACCGGACGCGCCGCGCAGCGCGGGGGACCCCCCGGCGAGCGCGGGAAGAGCAGCGCGCGCGCTGCCCGCGCGCCTCGCCTATGCGCTCGCGGCCCTCAGCGGGCTCTTCTACTTTCTCGGGTTTCCTGGGATGGATCTCTGGCCGATCTCGTTCTTCGGCCTCGTCCCGCTGATCGTCGCGCTGCGCGGACAGACGCCCGGGCGCGCGGCGCTGCTCGGCTGGATCGCCGGCTTCGTCATGACGATGACCGGCTTCTACTGGCTGCTCGAGATGCTGCGGGTGTTCAGCGGATTCCCCACGATCCTCTGCGCGCTCTTCATGGCCATCCTCTGCGGCTACCAGGCCGGGAGGATCGCGCTGTGCGGCTGGCTCTACGGGCGGGCCGAGGCGCGCGGATGGCCGGGCTCGGTGGCCTTCGCGCTCGCGTTCGTGACGAGCGAGCTCGTCTTTCCGCTCCTCTTCCCCTGGTACTACGGCGCCTCGGTCCACAACGCGCCGGTGATGGGCCAGGTCGCGGATCTCGGCGGCCCCTACCTCGTCGGCCTGGTGCTTGTCGCCGCGAACCTCGCGATCGCCGAGCTCGTGACGCACCGGCTGGATCGCGCGAGCCCCGCGCCGGGCGAAGCCGGCCGAGACGCCGGCCCGCCGCGACGCGGTCGCCCGCTGAACCGCGCGGTCCTCGCGGTGGGGGTCGCCGCCCCCGCGCTCGCCGCCGTGTATGGCGTCCTCCGGATCCGCGCCGTGGACGCGGCCGCCGCCGCGGCCGAGCCGATCAAGATCGGGATCGTCCAGCCGAACCTCGCGCTCTTCGACCGGCGGAACGCGCTCAAGATCCACGTGAGCCGGACCCGGGAGCTCGCTCAGCAGGGCGCGGAGCTCGTCGTGTGGAGCGAGGCGGGCGTGCCGCAAGCCTTCCGCGAGTCCGCCTACCAGCGCGAGGTCCAGCGGTCGCTCACGAGCCGCCTCGGCGTCCCCACGGTGGTCGGCACCGTCATCCACCGGCTACCGGCTGACCGGAACGAGCGCGGCGTGAGCTTCAACACGGCGCTCATGGCCGGCAAGGACGGCGAGATCCTCGGTCGATACGACAAGCAATACCTGCTCGCGTTCGGCGAGTACCTCCCGTTCGGCGAGATGTTCCCGTACCTCTACAAGCTGTCGCCGAACTCGGGCCGCTTCAGCGCCGGCACGTCGCTCGCTCCGCTCGAGTGGGACGGCCACAGGCTCGCGACGATGATCTGTTACGAGGACATCCTGCCGCACTTCGTGAACAAGCTGGTCGCCCAGGGCGACCCCGACCTCCTCGTCAACCTCACGAACGACGCCTGGTTCGGCGACTCGACGGAGCCGTGGATCCACCTCGCGCTCGCGAAGATGCGCTCCATCGAGCACCGCCGCTACCTCGTGCGCGCGACGAACAGCGGCGTCTCCGCGATCGTCGACCCGGTCGGGCGGGTCGTCGCGCACAGCGACACGTTCAAGGAGCAGTCGCTCCTCGGCGAGGCCCGTTTCATGCGCGCGCAGACCGTCTACGGGACCGTGAAGGACATCCCGTGGTACCTCGCCGCGCTCGCGAGCGCCGCCATGGCGCTGTTCACGCGGCCGAAGCGCTGGCGGCTCGGGCGCGGCGAAGGCTGAGCCGCCCCGCATTCGCGTGGCACACGCCGACGCCGCCCGCGGGCGGCGCGGCGGACGCTCGATCGACCCAAGAGCGGCGGTCGCCCGCACAGGAGACGGGCCCAGCTCGGCGTTTTCTGCGCGGAAGCGTACTCACGTACGCTGAGCACAGAAAACGTCGAGATGGGCCCGTATCCGAAGCGGGCGACCGCCGCTCAGAGCTTCATCGCCTTTTTGAAGCGCTTCGCGTCGGCGAACATGTCGACGTTCGTGAACACGTACGTCGCGTCGTCGTGCTTCGCGCCGCGCGCGATCTCCGCGAGCCGCTCGATCGCCGGATCCTCGTAGCGCGACTTGTGCCCCGCGGGACCGTGCAGGCGGTAGTAGGCCACCTTCAGCCGCGAGAGCCCCGCGTTCAGCGGATCGCGCGCGGCGAGCGCGCCGACCTCCTGGGTGAGCTCGTCGCACTCGTCCGGATCCCACCCGGGCGGAGGCTCGAAGACGACGCGCTCGAAGCGCTTCTTCACGTTGACGAGGAATTCGCGCAGGATGGCCTTGTTCGCGCGCGTCGGCGTGAACTCCGGGGGGCCGACGAAGACGGCGAGCTTCGCCTCGAGCTCATCCGCGACCGCCTCGATGCTCTTGAGCGCCGTCTCGATGACCTTGCCGTCCCTAAAACCCTCCTGCCCGATCTCGCGCGGACCGAGCAGGGCGAAGCGAAAGCCGCCTGGAGCTTCGCGCCGCCAGCGCCGGATCGTTCCAGGTCCCGGGAGGGACACATGGGTCTCCTGCACCTCCACGAACATGAACTCGCGGAAATAGCGCGTCGCTGGGACGGGAAAACCGGCGCAGCCGACGGTAATCATCGCCCCCACCCTAGCCCACGCGCGCGCTGGCGAGAAGCCAGACCGATGGATTTCTCGATCGGCTCGCCCGGACGCCCGAACGATGACGCTGGGGCGCGAGGACGTGGTGGACGAAGTGCATGCCCGCTCACTCCTCCCTCCCCCTCGCGTCCCCCTCGCGCCGCGGCGCCGCTGGCTCGGAGCACGGGCGCTCAGGAGCGCCGTCGACCGCGCCCGCGCCAGCGCCAGCGGCTTGCCCGAACGGCAGCGCGAGCGCCGCGGCGCTGCGATCGACCTTGCGCTGCAGGCGGGCCCGGCGGCGGGCCTGCGCGGGCTCGGGCTCCGCGGTCCCCTGGTCGGCCAGCTCGAGGGCGCGGGCGAAGGAGCGCACGTGGTGCTCGTAGAGCTTCGCAAGCTCGAGGCGCACCGAGGGATCGTCTATCTCGGCCGCGAGGACCTCGTAGTCCGCGAGCGCTCGCGCCTTGTCCCCGCGCGCCTTCGCGATGTCGCCGCGCGCCCGCCGCGCGACCGCGCCGCCGCCGCGCTCGACGGCCGCGTCCGCGAGCTCGGCCGCGCGCTCGAGCGCGCCCGCCCGCCGGAGCGTCGCGGCCGCCCCGGCGAGATCGCCGGCGGCGAGGCTGCCGAGCGGCTCGCCGTAGAGGCCGACCAGCGCGACCATCGCGAGCACGTCGGCGGCGTTGTGCTCGACGACCCCGATCAGCGCCTCCTCATCGCCGGTGCGCAGGAAGTGGGCGTAACACGCGACGATCTCGCCGCCGGGCACGTCGCCGACGCGCACCCGACCGAGCACGTCGTGCTCGAGGGCGATGAGGGTGCGGCTCTTCAGGCGGGCCTTGTGGATGCGGCGCGCGACGTGGACGAGATCGAGGTGCGGCAGCTCCGGCGGCGGCGGCAGGCGGTTCATCACGTACCGCGCGCGCAGGAGCGGCATGTCGAACGCCTTGCCGTTGTACGTGACGATCATCGAGGCGCCGGCGAGGCGCTCGGCGAGGCGGCGCAGGATGGGCTCCTCCTCGCCGAGGCGGCGCAGGAGGAGCTGCTCCATGACGAAGCCGTCGGACGAAGGCTCGCCGAGCGGCCCCGCGCTGTCCGCCCCGGGGTCGAACCAGGCGAGGCCGATCAGGAACGGCACGGTGCCCGTGCCGCCCGCGAGGCCCGTGGTCTCCGTATCGAGGAACAGCGCCCGCCGCACGTCGCAGCCGGCGAGCCCCGGATCGAGCGAGAGGAGCGCGAGCATGGCCGGATCGGCGTCGCGCGCGGCGACGAGCGGCGCGCGGCCGACGCGGGCCGCCGCGAGCGAGCGGGTGCGGCTCGCATAGAGCGGCCCCCCGGGCGTCTGCTCGACATGGAAGGGGAGCTCGCCGCGCGCGGGATCGGCCCTGGGGGTCGGCGGCGCGCCCCGGGCGACGATGCGGGAAATGCGCTCGCGCAGATCGTCGAGCGACGGTCGAGCGACGCCCGTCGGGGGCGATGCAGACGCCGCGGCAGGCGCCACCGCGGCCGGCGCCGCGTCGGTCGGAGCCGGCGCCGCGGCCGGCGGTGCGAGAGGAGCTCCGGAGGGGCCGACGCCGTCCACGGCGGGACCGCGATCCTGCGACGCCTGCGCGGGGGCGAGCGGCGCAGCGCCGCGCCGCTCCGCCGGGAGCGGTCCGAGCCGCGCGAGCTTCGACTTGAACGACGTCATCGGCCGGTCGCGAGGTTTCCACGCCGGGCACTGCGCATCAAGTCAGTGGTCCAGCGGAGGCCGCGTCAGGGATCCTGGCCCGACCCCTGGCGCGCGGCGCTGGGACCGACGCCGAGCTTCGCCCGGATCGAGGCGAGCACCTCGTCGGCTTGCCGCTCGGTCTCGGCGCGATCGCCGGAGTTCTCGATGACGTAGTCGGCCACCGCGACCTTGCTGGCGAGCGGGAGCTGCGCGGCGAGCCGGGCGCGTACGTGGTGTTCGGCCGCGCCGTCCCGCGCCATCGCGCGGGCGATCTGGACCGCCTCGGGCACAGCGACCACGACGAGCGGGCGGAACGCATCGGCGACCCCGTTCTCGACGAGGAGCGCCGCCTCGTAGCAGGCCAGCGGCTCGCCCTGCGCCTGGAGCTCGGCGGCGCGCTCCAGCGTGAGCGCCGTGATGCGCGGGTGCACGATCGCGTTCAGCTGGCGGCGCTTGTCCGGATCCGCGAACACCACCGCGGCGACGCGCGCGCGATCGAGCGAGCCGTCCGGCGAGACCACCTCCGGGCCCAGGGCGCGCACCACCGCGTCGAGCCCCTCGGTTCCCTTCGCCACCACCTCGCGGGCGAGCGCGTCGGCGTCGATGACCGGAAGCCCCCGCGCGCGAAAATGAGCCGCCACCGTGCTCTTGCCGGATCCCAGGCCGCCGGTGAGCCCGAACAGGACGATCCCCATGGCCGCCTCAACCCCCTACCTGGAGCGGCCAGCCCGCCTCTCCGCTGCCTGATCTCGACCCAGCATCACAACGCATTGCGTCAGAACCTACCTTTGTCGCCTCTGCGGTCGAGCGCGGCCGGCGCCGGGAGAAGGTGCGACCTGCGCCGGCGCCCACGTCTGCCCGGAGCGCCTGCTCGCCTCGTGACCACCACGACCCGAGCCTACCTCCAAGGGGGGTCTGCGACCGTCGAGTTTCCTCGCCGTCGGCGCTTAAGAAGTCCGCTTCTCCGGGAATGCAACTACCATAACGGGGTGGTGGCAAAGATCGATGACCGGCCGGAGTCGAGCCTGCACGCCGCGTTCGATCGCTCGGACGCGCACCGTGGCTCGCCGGACAAGCAAGTCGCCGCGTGGCTGTCCGAGCTCGACGTCGGCGTGATCGAAGTCGACGCCGAGCAGCGCGTGGTGCGCGTGAACGGGGCAGCGGAGCGGCTGACCGGCTGGTCGATCGTCGAGGCGCGCGGCGCGCTGCTCGATCGCGTGCTCCGGCTGATCCCGGCGGCGGGGACGACGAGCGGAGATCCGGACATCGACGTCGGAGAGATGACCGAGCTGTTCGACGAGGGCGCGCCGGCGAAGGCCGCTCCGCAGCCCGCGCTCACGCCGCGGCGCGAGCCGGTGGCGCCGCTCGCGCCCGTGATCATCGACGAGGGCGCGCTGCGCACGCCGGGCGCGCCGCTCGCCGGCCCCGAGGCGGCCACGGCTCCTCGACCGACGTCCGCGCGGTACACCGCCCTGCTCGAGCGCCGCGACGGCTCGGTCATCCCCGTCGTCCACACGATCGGCACGCTCACGGGGCGACCCACGCGCGAGAGCCAGCGCGACTCGAGGCCGCCGCCGCCCGCCCCCGGGCAGCTCATCCTCTTCCGCGAGCTCGGCGCGCCGGGGCCCTTGCCGATCCACCCGGCCAAGCCCCGCTACGACGCGCTGACGCGGCTCCTCGATCGGTACGCGATCATCGATCGCATCGAGGAGGCGCTGAACGACTGCAGGGCGAACAACACGCCGTACGCGCTCTGCTACATCGACCTGGATCGCTTCCGGCTCGTGAACGCCACGTGCGGGCACGAGGCGGGCGACGATCTGCTCCAGTGGGTCGCGACGCGCGTGCACGAGATCGTCGGCCCGAAGGACGCGGCCGGGCGGATCGGCGGCGACGAGTTCGTCCTCTTGCTCGCGGACAAGAACGAGCGGGAAGCGGAGCGGATCGCGCGCGACCTGCAGATCTGCCTGCTCGAGTTCCGGTTCGGGTGGGCGGAGAAGACGTTCTCGATCGGCGCGAGCATCGGGCTCGTGGTGCTGACCCCGCACTTCGAGCGGGCCGTCGACGTGCTCGGCGCCGCCGATCACGCGTGCCGCATCGCGAAGGAGAACGGGCGCGGGAGGCTGCAGGTCTACCTCGACGACCAGCAGATGACGACGAGCCGGCGCTCGATGCAGTGGGTCGCGAGCCTGCAGCGCCACCTCGCCGAGGGGCGGCTCCGGCTCTACTCGCAGGGCATCCACCCGCTCATCAAGCCGGGCGCGGCGCACACGCCCCGCGGCGCGCACTTCGAGGTGCTCGTGCGGCAGCTCGGCGAGGACGGCCGGTTCTACTCGCCGGTCGGCATCATCCAGGCGGCGGAGCAGAGCGGCCTGATCCACGTGATCGATCGCTACGTCGCGCGCCAGGCGTTCCGGCTCATCGGCGCGCTGCCGCAGCACGCGCTGAGGCGCCTCGACACGTGCTCGATCAACCTGTCGGGCGTGTCGCTGCTGCGCGAGGGCCTGCTCGACTTCATCGTCGAGCAGCTGCACCGGGCGCAGGTGCCGCCGAGCAAGATCTGCTTCGAGATCACCGAGACGGCGGCGCTCGCCAACCTCGGCGAGGTGCTGTGGTTCATGCAGGAGCTCGGCGCCATGGGGTGCCGGTTCGCGATCGACGACTTCGGCAGCGGGCACGCGTCGTACGGCTACCTGGAGAGCCTGCCGGTCGACTACGTCAAGATCGACGGCATGTTCGTGCGCGATCTGAAGGACAACTCGCTCCACCGCGCGATCGTGGAGTCGGTGCACCGCATCGGCGACACGCTCGGCATCAAGACCGTCGCCGAGCAGGTGGAGAACCAGGAGATCGCCGAGCTGCTCACGTCGATGGGCATCCACTACGCGCAGGGGTGGCACTTCGACAAGCCGCAGCCGCTCGTGGACCTCTGCGGGTCCCTGCGCGCCCAGGGCGAGCCGAGCATCCCGGACACGACCGGCTCGCCGGAAGGCCGCTGACGCGATCGCGGCAGGAGCCCGCGCGGGCTCGCCGCGCGATCCGCTGGATCCTGCCTAGAAAAGAAGCGCTGACGACGTCGTGAGCGCGACGCCGGCGGCCTGCATCTCGGCGAGCGCGGCGGCGACCCCGGCGTCGGTGATGCCGGCGACGGCGTCGGTCAGGAGCACCGTGCTGTAGCCGCGCTGGGCGAGGCCGAGGGCGGCGGCGCGGACGCAGTAGTCGGTCGCCACGCCGTAGACCACGAGCTCCGGCGCATCGCCGAGCGCCGCGGCGAGCTCGCGCAGGAACGCCTCGGCGAGCGGGTTCGCGAAGAGGCTGTAGACCTCCTTCTCGAAGTAGACGGCGTGGCTCCTGCGCGCCGCGAGCTCGCGCACCGCCGCGTCGATGGGCGCGCGCTCCACGTTGGGGAGGAAGCGGTAGCGCGGCGGCAGCGTCCCCTCGACCTTCAGCCAGCCAGGCGTCCCCTTCACGCAGTGGTCAGGGAAGCCCGGCTTGCCGCCCTCGGGGGCCGGCGTGTCGTTCGACGCGAACTCCCACGCGTCCCACGCGTGCGAGTCGACCGAGCCGACGATCGGGATCCCGTGCGCGACGGCGTGCTCGGTGAGCCTCCGGAACAGCGCGTTCGGCGAGCCCTTCACGTACAGCGCGCCGGTCTCCTCACAGAAGTCCCGCTGGACGTCGACGTCGATGAACACCCTCGGGGGCGAAGATTGTCGGGGCCATTTACCGCTCGCCATGTCGTCGTCTCCTGTCGTGGGGGGCGCGCGGCCTCTCGCGGCCGCGCTCGCCAGGGGTCTCGCTCGCTACCGCTGTCCTGCGCCAGAGACGACGCGGGCGCGCACGGTCTCCACGAGCGCGCCGAGCCGCGGCGACACGTCGGCCGCGAAGGGCGCGCCCTGCTCGGGCTCGTCGTCGATGGAGAGGAGCGCGTCCGGGAGCCCGGCGAGCTGCGCGCGCGCGCGCAGCCGGACGGCGTCGAGCCCCTCGGGCGGCGCGACCCGGGCGCCGCGCGCCATCACGGGCGCGAGCAGCGGCTCGGCGTCGGGGCTCATCGGCTCGCCCTCGAGCGCGATCACGTCGCGGGCGAGCTTCCCCGATCGATCGCGGAAGCGGTGCACCTGGTGCGCGCCGGGCAGGGTCGCCTTCCCTTCCGAGAACTTCGCGATGGGCGTGCGCTCTGCTCCCGCGCCCCGCTCGACGTCGCCGATCTCCACGAGCTTGTAGACGCCGCCCAGCGCCGGGGCGTCGATCGACGTCACGAGGTCCGTCCCGACGCCGTAGAGGTCGATGGGCGCCCCGACGCGCCGGAGCTCGGTGATGCGGTGCTCGTTCAGATCGCCGGAGGCGACGATCTTCGCCGACCTGCAGCCTGCGTCGTCGAGGATCCTCCGCACGGCCACGCTGAGCGCGGCGAGGTCGCCGGAGTCGAGCCGGACCCCCTTCAGCTTGTCGCGCGCGATCGCCGCGGCGCGCGCCGCGCCGACGAGCGTGTCGTAGGTGTCGACGAGCAGGATCGCCGCGCTCGGGAAGACGGCGACGTAGGCCTCGAACGCGGCCTGCTCCGTCGGGTGAGCCATGGTCCACATGTGCGCGGCCGTCCCGAGCACAGGGATGCCGAAGCGCATCCCGGCCTCGACGTTGGAGGTGCCGACACAGCCGACCGCGTACGCGGCCCGCGCAGCGTCGATCGCCGCCTCCGGGTGCGCCCTGCGGCTGCCGAACTCGATGACCCCCGCGTCGCCGGCGGCCAGGACGATGCGCGCGGCCTTCGACGCGATCGCGGTGGCGTGGTTGATGGCGGACAGGGCGAACGTCTCGATGAGCTGCGCCTCGATGAGCGGCGCCGTGACGCGCAGGACCGGCTCGTTCGCGAAGAACGCGGTCCCCTCGGGGATGGCCCAGACGTCGCCGTGGAAGCGGAAGTCCCGCAGGTAGCCGCAGAACGCCGGCGTCATCGCGTCCGCGAGGGCGGGCAGCGCGCTCAGGTAGGCGATCTGCTCCTCGGTGAAGCGGAGCTCCTCGAGGTAGCGCACGACCCGCGCGAGGCCCATCGCGACAAGGAAGCGCCGGTGCCGGGGCAGCCGCCGCACGAAGAGCTCGCACGTCGCGACGCGCGAGGCCATGCCGCGGTGGAAATAGCCCGCCGCCATGGTCAGCTGGTAGAGATCGGTGTGCAGCGCGTCCACAGATCATGGCTAGAGACGCTGGACGTACGGGTCAACCGGAAGATCGCGTGGCGTGAGGCGGTGTGCCGGCCATCCTCCCGATCGCTCCCCGGGCCGCTGCGGGCAGCGCCCCCGCGACGGCCGCGGCTGGACTAAGCTCCGCGGCCATGGCGGCGAAGATCCTGGACGGCAAGGCGATCGCGCAGAAGGTCCGCGACGAGGTGCGGGAGGGGGCGGCGCGCTTCGTGGCCGCCCACGGTCGGCCCCCCGGCCTCGAGGTGGTGCTCGTCGGTGAGGACCCGGCCAGCGTGACGCACACGCGGAGCAAGGAGCGGATGTCGAACGAGGTCGGCATTCGAGGACGGCTCCGCACGCTCGCGGCCGCGACGACCGAGGCCGAGCTGCTCGCGTGCGTCGCGGAGCTCGACGCGGACGACACCGTCGACGGGATCCTCGTCCAGCTGCCGCTGCCGGCGCACATCCGCGCGCACGCCGTGCTCGACGCCATCGATCCCGCGAAGGACGTCGACGGCCTCCACCCGGTGAACGCAGGGCTGCTCGCGATGGGCCGCCCGGGCGGCATCGCGCCGTGCACGCCGGTCGGCTGCATGCGCCTGCTCGCGGAGGCGGGCGTCGAGCTCGCCGGCGCCCGCGCGGTGGTGGTGGGACGGAGCAACCTCGTCGGCAGGCCGATGGCGCAGCTGCTGCTCGCGCGGAACGCGACGGTCGCGATCGCCCACACGCGCACGCGCCATCTGAAGGCGCTCTGCCGCGAGGCGGACGTCCTCGTGGCGGCGGCGGGCAAGGCGAAGCTCATCGGCGGCGACTGGATCAAGGAAGGGGCCACGGTGATCGACGTCGGCATGAACCGCGACGACGCGGGCAAGCTGGTGGGCGACGTCGATTTCGACGCCGTCAGGGAGCGGGCCGCCTGGATCACGCCGGTGCCCGGCGGCGTCGGCCCCATGACGATCGCGTCGCTGCTCGAGACGACGCTGCGCGCCGCGGAAGCGCGCGTCGCGAAGCGGTAACGATGGCCGTGACGAGGGGGCTCGCTCCCGCGCCGCAGCCTGACGCCTCCGCGGAGGCCGCCTCCGCGGCCGAGCGCGCGGCGGCGTTCGTCGCGCGCGAGACGGCCGTCGCCTGCCCGCCGTTCGTCCCCGAGGTCAGGCTCCACCTGGCGACCGAGGTCACGCCGCTCTGGCACGCGACCGAGGCGGCGCTCGCGCGCGCGGGCGTGCCGCCGCCGTACTGGGCGTTCGCGTGGGCGGGCGGGCAGGCGCTCGCGCGGTACCTCCTCGATCATCCCGAGACGGTCTCGGGCAAGCGCGTCCTCGACCTCGCCTCCGGCGGCGGCGTCGTCGCGATCGCCGCGGTGCTCGCCGGCGCCGCGCGCGTGAGCGCCGCCGACATCGATCCGTTCGCCGCGGCGGCGCTCCGGCTGAACGCGGCCCTGAACGGCGTCACCGTCGACGTGACCACCGAGGATCTCACGGCGAGCGCCGCGACGCCCGCGTGGGACGTCATCGTGGCGGGCGACGTCTGCTACGAGCGCGCGATGGTCGACCGCGTGCTCCCGTGGCTGCGCCAAGAGGCCGCGCGCGCCACCGCGGTGATCGTCGGCGATCCCGGGCGCGCCTATTGCCCCGCGGAGGCGGTCGAGGAGCTCGCGCTGTACCAGGTCCCCACGTCGCTCGATCTCGAAGGTCGCGAGCAGCGCGAGACGCGGGTGCTGCGGCTGCTGCCGCACCCTTGGGGCCGCGAGGAGGGGCAGCCCGGCCGGTAGGCGGCGTCCGGAGGCGCGGCGCCTCACGGGCCGAGGCGCCGCCTACTCCGCGCCGAGCCGCCCTCCGTTCAGCCGGCGCACGTGCCCCCCGATCGCCGCGGCGAAGGCCGCGTCGTTGGTCGTGAGGAGCGTCGCCTTCCCCTCCGCGCGGCGCTGCTCGATGAGCTCCAGCACCGCGCGCGCCCCCTCGGCGTCCAGCCCGTTGGTCGGCTCGTCGATCACGAGCAGCCAAGGATCGCCCACCAGCGCCGCGAGCAGGAGCGCGCGCTTGCGCTGACCGAACGACAGCCCGGAGAGCCGCTGTTGGTAGAAGGCGGCCGCGCCGAGCCGCTCGATCGACGCGCGCCACGCGCCGTCGAGCGGCGGCGCCTGCTTGAGCGCACGCACGAGGGCGCAGAGCTCCGCGACCTGGAGATCGGGCAGCGCATCGGTCGCGTCGGGCGCGTAGCCGAGCCGGCGCCGCGCCGAGGCCGCGGCGCCGTGGACGGCCTCCCCCGAGAGCGTCACGGCGCCGCGATCGGGCTCCAGCAACCCGACGACGACCCGCAGCAAGGTCGACTTGCCGGCGCCGTTCTCGCCCATCACGACCGCCACCGCCGAAGGTCCGCAGCGGAGGTCGACGCCCGAGAGCACGTCCCTGCCCGAGAGCCGCTTGTGGATCCCCGTCGCCTCCAGCGTCACAGCGCCCTCCCCTCTCCTGCCGCCGCGCCGCGCCCGCGGCCTGGCGAGAGCCAGCGCGCACCGGCGGGCCCCGCGAGCAGCGCGGCCGCCGGAGCGAAGGCCGCGAGCGCGAGATCTCCCAGCGTCCACGCGGCCGCGATCGACGCCGCGATCGCCGCGAGCACCGAGAGCAGCACCCGGCTGCTGTCGCGGCCGTCTTGACGAACGGACCACCGGACGCAGCCGAGCGCGATCGCGGCGAGGAGCAGCCCCGCGAGCCCCGCGCCACCGACCAGGCGCAGCGTCACCGAGGGGGCCGCGCCGGTGAGCGCGCCGACCACCGCGCCGTGTCCGAGCGCGAGCGCGACGAGCGGCGCGGCCACCGCTGCGGCGACGGCGCCCGCGCGGAGCCCGGCCGCCGTGCCGCACGCGTCGAGGAGCCACGCGAGCCGCCGCTCTTCGCGCAGGACCGGACCGGAGAGGCCAGCGCCCGCGCAGAGCGCGACCGGCGCGAGCACGACGAGCGACGCCGCGGCGAGCGGCCCGCCCTCGATCCGCCCGCTGTTCCGGGCCCAGGCCGCCGCGGCGAGCGCGCCGATCGCCGCGAGCGCGAGGCCTCGCACGAGCACCGCGCGGTGGCCACGGACGATCGCCGCCAGGTAGGCGAGCGCGAGCGCGACGAGGGCGGGCGCCGCCGATGGGATCATCGAGCGCTCGCGGCCGGCGGGGATCTCTGGCGCGCGGGCGACGGCCGCGCGCAGCCCGACGGCCAGCGCGGGCGCGGCGCACGCGAGCAGCACCGACGCCGGGGCCCCGAGCGCGATGGCGCCCGCGAGCAGCGCGAGGGCCGAGAGCTCGCGCGCGCCGCGCGGACGGGCGAGGAGCATGCAGCGCGCCGCGAGCGCCGCGGCGCCGGCGGCGCAGCCGGCGAGCGCGCCAGCGCCGACCGCCCAGAGCGCCACCCACGGGAGCTCCGCGACGGCGAGGAGCAGCGCGTGAGCCGAGAGCAGCTCGCGGCGCGGGACCGGCAGCGCGCGGAGAAAGAACGTCGCCGGAGCGCGGAGCAGCGCGCGCGCCGCCGGCGTCCCGACGAGCAACCATGCCCCCCACAGCGCGACCCGGAACAGGGGCGACTCACCCGCGATGCCCGTGAGCTGCGAGGGGTGCATCCCGTTGCCGCCGAACACGACCGCCGCGACGAGGCCCATGCCCATGTACAGCGGCATGGCGCGCGCGAAAGCGTCCTTCCCGGCCGTCGAGACCAGGACGCGCACGACGAGGGCGAAGCGGCGCAGCACGTCACGTGCTTCTACCGCACGGCCGGCCGGATGCTCCCCTCGGAAGCGCATGGCCAGCGCGACGGTCGCCCCCGCCCGCGCGGCCGGTGTCGCGGAGCGCGCCGGAAGCAGTAGACTCGACCGGGTGAGCCGCTCCCCTGGGCGCCGTGGCCCCGACCCATCGCAGCTCTCGCTGTTCGGTTCAGCGCCGGAGCCCGCCGCTGCCGAGGCGGCGCGCGAGCGCGACGCGATGGCGGCGGTCTACGACGACGCCGCCCGCCTGGCGGCGCGGCTGCCACCGGGGCTCCACCTCGGCACGAGCTCGTGGAGCTTCCCCGGCTGGCAGGGCCTCGTCTACGCCGCGCGGCACAGCACCGAGGAGCTCGCGCGCGACGGCCTCGCCGAGTACGCCCGGCACCCGCTGCTCACGACGGTCGGAATCGACCGCAGCTTCTACGCCCCCGTCCCCGACAGCGACTTCCGCCGTTACGCAGCGCAGCTGCCGGAGGGCTTCCGCTGCGTATCGAAGGCGCTGCACGCCGTCGTGTCCCAGACGCTCGAGCGATCGCAGACGCCGCCGGCCGAGGACGAGGGACGCGGCGCGAGCCCTCCTCGCCTCGATCCAAACCCGGATTTCCTCTCGGTGGCGCTCTTCCTCTCGCGCGTCGCCGCGCCGCTGCTCACGGTGTTCCGGGCGCACGCGGGGCCGGTGCTGCTCGAGCTGCCCCCGGTCGGCCCGCCCCACCGGCTCCCGCCGCGCGCGTTCTTCGAGCGGCTCGACGCGTTCCTCGGCGCGCTGCCGCGCGAGCTCTCCTGCGCGGTCGAGCTCAGGGAGCGCGCCTATTTCACCGGCGAGTACCGGGAGATCCTCGGCGCGCACGGCGTCGCCCACGCGTACAGCTACTGGCGCAACATGCCGTCTCCCGGGGCCCAGGCCGAGGTGGTGCCCGTCTCGAACGCCCCGTTCGCGGTCGTCCGGCTCTCGCTCAAGCCCGGCCGCCGCTACGAGGCGGAGAAGCGCCGGTTCCACCCGTTCAACCGGGTGGTCGAGCCGGATCCCGAGATGCGCGCGGAGGTCGCGCGGATCCTCTGCGAGGCCGCGGCGCTGCGCATCGAGAGCTTCACGCTCGTGAACAACAAGGCCGAGGGCTCGGCGCCCCTGACCGTGCGCGCCGTCGCCGAGGAGGTCGCCGCGGCGTGGCGCGCGCCCGCGTCGCCGACGACGACCGCCGGCGGGTGAGCCCGACCAGGGCAGGACGGAGCGGGCCGGCGCGACGCGCGCGCGCCAGCGCCGCGGAGACGACAGGCTGGAAAGGGTCGCCGTGCGGGCGGCCTCGGGGCCGGCGCGGCGCGCCCCTCCCGGCCACCGCGCGCGAAAAGCGCTCTCCTCGCCGTACCATCCGTGCAACACCTCGTGCGCCATGGCCCGAGCGCCAGCGCGCCGGCCGCGGCAGAGGACGCGCACAGCGCTTGGAGGTGCCCAATGAAACGCAGTGAAGCTCCGGCCCGCGCCGATGTGGTCATCGTCGGCGCCGGCCACAACGGTCTCGTCGCCGCCGTCCTCCTTGCCCGCCGCGGGCTCGACGTGGTGGTGCTCGAGGAGAAGGACGCGGTCGGCGGCGCGGTGAAGACCGAGCACCCCTTCCGGAAGGCGCCGGGCCTCGGCGTCTCGAGCGGCGCCTACCTGCTCGGGCTCGCCCCCCCCGAGCTGCTCCGCGAGGTCGGCGTCGCCCTCCCCCTGCGGCGGCGCGATCCGCACTATTTCCTCCCGACCACGGACCGGCGCTACCTGCTCTTCGGCTCGGATCAGGCCGCGATGAAGCGGCAGTTCCTGGAGTTCTTCTCCCAGGCGGACTGGGACGCGAACAGCGCGCTCCAGGCCGAGCTCGCCGCGCTCCGGGACGACATCGCCCCGACGTGGCTCGAGGAGCCGCTCTCCATCGAGGAGACGGCGGAGCGTTACGTGCGGCCCGCCCTCCGGCAGACGTTCGTGGCGCTCTGCCGGGGCACGATCTCCGACTACCTCGCCCGGTTCGGCTGGAAGAGCGATCTCCTCCAGGCGATGTACGCCGTGACCGACGCCTTCTCGGGGCTCGCGGGCGGCTTCGAGTCGCCCGGCACCGGCATGAACTTCCTCATCCACAACATGTGCCGCCTCCCCGGCGCCGACGGGACCTGGATGATCGTCGAGGGCGGAATGGGCACGATCTCCCGCCTCTTCGCCGAGAAGGCGAGGGCCGAGGGCGCGACGATCGTCACCGGCGCCCGCGTCGCGCGGATCGAGTCGTCCGGGGGCGCCGTCTCCGGCGTGCTCCTCGAGGACGGCGCGCGCATCGCCGCGAAGGTGGTCGTCTCGAACGCCGATCCGTACCGCACCCGCGCGCTCGCCGGCGAGGCGGCGATCGGGGCCTCGCTCTCGGCGCGGCTCGACGCGCTCGCGAAGGACGGCTCGACGCTCAAGGTCAACATGGCGCTGACCGGCCTGCCCAAGTTCATGTGCCTCCCGGAGGACCGCGGGCAGTTCGGGCCGACCATCCACCTCCTGCCGGACGAGGACGTCGTGATGGACACGCTGCGGCAGGCCCACCGCGACGCGATGAGCGGGCGCCTCCCGGAGTTCCCCGCGATCGAGTGGTACTTCCACACGCCGATCGACCCGAGCCTGCGCGACGCGGAGGGCCACCACAACGCGGCGCTCTTCGTGCAGTGGGTGCCCTACGCGCTCGCGGGCGGCGAGACGTGGGACCAGGCCGCGCCGCGCTACGTGAAGCACCTCCTCGCGATCTGCGATCGCTTCGCGCCTGGGATGAGCGACCTCGTGCTGGAGACGTTCACGCTGGCGCCGCCGGACATCGAGCGGCACTTCGGGATCACGAAGGGGCACATCCACCACATCGACAACAGCTTCGGCTTCGCCGATCGCGTCCCCTACCGGTTCGGGCTCGCCGGGCTTTACTCGTGCAGCGCGGGGACGCACCCGGCCGGGTCGGTCATCGGCGCGGCGGGGCACAACGCCGCGAAGGCCGCGCTCGCCGACCTCGGGAAATGAAGTTGCACCTCGCGGCGATGGGAGCGCTCGCCGTGGCGGCGGGGTGCAGCAGGGAGCCGCCTGCTCCGGACGGCTCGCCGGGCGCGCCGACGATCAGCGAGGCGGAGGTGATCCTGCACGAGTACCTGGAGCGACATCATCCATCCATCCGACCTGGCACTCCGGAGTACGGCGTCTTCATCAAGGACGTCCTCTGGGGTGTCTACCCCGAGCTGTCCGAGCACCGGAAAGTGGATGAGATCCGCAGGTTTGCGGCCGACTACGTGAATCGCCCCGACGCACCGGCGCGGTGAAGCTCGCCCCTCCCTGCTCGCAGGGACTTTTCCACCCACGTGCTCACACGGCCGCGCGCGCGACCGTCCCCTTCGTCGTCACCACCGCCCGATCGAGCGGCGCTCGGGCCAGCGCGCCCGGCCACACCACGCACCCGCGCAGCGCGCCGGCCCCCTCGACCCGCGCCCCCGCGCCGACCACGCTGCCCGCCACGTCAACGCCCTCCGCGACGAACGCCCCCGGGCCGACGTAGCTCCGGTGGCCGTGCTGCGAGAGCCAGCGCGCGTTCGCCGCGAGGTATGCGGCCGTCGCGCCGATGTCGTGCCACACGGCGGGCGCCGCGAACGTCGCGAGCGAGCGCCCCTCGCGCAGCCACGGCAGGTACACGTCGCCCACCATGCACCCGAGCGGCGGCAGCCTTCGCCGGAGCGCCTCGCCGACCATGTGGACGCCCACGAAATCGCCGCCCGCGACCTCGTCGCCGAAGCGCTCGCCGCGGAGCCGCACCACCTCGCCCCGCGCGCCGACGCCCACCGTCCCCTCCCCGGCCGGCCGCGGCGCGACCGCGAGCGTCGCGCCCGCGCCGTGATGGCCGTGCGCCGCCGAGAGCGCCGCCACATCGAGATCGATCAGGATGTCGCCGTTCCAGAGGACCACGTCGCCCTCGCCGAGCGCGCCCGCCGCGTTCGCGAGGCCCCCGGCGGTGCCGAGGGGCTCCGGCTCGTGCAGCACCTCGACGGGCATCGGGAACGCCGCGAGCAGATCGCGCGAGAATCGCTCCGCGAGGTGGGACTTGTTCACCGCGACGCGGACGACACCGCCCGCGGCGAGCCGCTCGGCGATGTGCGCGATGAGCGGCCGATCGCCGAGCCACAGGAGCGGCTTCGGCATCTCGTCCGTGAGCGGGCGGAGCCGGGTCCCGAGCCCCGCCGCGAGGATCATGGCAGAGGCCATGGCCGCGAGGATCGCCCCTTCACGCTGAACGTTCAAGAAATCGAGGTCGCTACGGCGCGACCGCGCAGCCGCGCGACCGAGCCAGCGGAGATCGCGGCCATCGGCCCGCTCCCTCGTTCAGCTCACTCCCCCCGCTCGGGAAGCTCCCGCGCCGCGCGCTCGAGCAGCTCGTGCCCCGTAGCGTCCCCCTCCTCGATGTGCGCGGCGCCGATGCGGAGGGTCATCCGGAAGGGCGTCGTGGCCGCTCGCCGGAAGCGGTGCTGGCGCACCTTCTCGCCGAGCACCTTCGCGAACGCGGACGCCCGCGTCCGGCCGATCCCGGGGCAGACGATCGCGAGGGTGTCGCGGCGGTAGCGCCCGAGCAGCCCGCCTTCCGGCACGTAGATCCTGACGATGCGCGCGAGATCGCCGAGGATGCGATCGACCCCGGCTCGGCCCTGCGCCTCCTCGACGCCCTGGAGCCCCTCCACGCTGAGCAGCAGCAGCGAGAGCCGCCTCGTCCGCTGCTCCTTGGCGCGCTGCACCTCCTTCTTCAGGAAGGCCCGGAGCCGCTCCTCGTGGACGACCGCGGCGAGGTCCTCGTCGCGCTGGCGTGGCTCGCCGGCCTTGGGCCCTGGCTCCGGGGGCTTTGGCCCGGGGTCCGACGGCGAGCTGGCGCGCCGATCGTCGGCGGCGCGCCGGTCGTCCGCCTCGACCCCGCGGGTCTCGACCCCGCGGCGGGACGACGGCGGCGGGTTCGTGGGCCGCTCGGCCGGGGGCGGCGTCGACGGGGCGGGCGCGCCGAGCGCCTCCGCCATCAGCGTGACGGCCGCCGTGGCGCGCTCGAAGCGGTCCTTCGGGTCGATCGCGGTCGCCTGCTGGAACCACGCGTCGAAGGCGGGCGGCAGCCGGATGCTGCTGCGGCGCCGCGCGGCGCGGGCGCTCGGAGGCTCGGGCAACCCCGCCACCATCCGCTGGAGGAGCGCGTAGACCGACGGCAGGACGTTGGCCTCGGTCAGCCAGTACGGGCTGCCCACGAGCAGCGCGAAGGCGACATGCGCGAGCGCATGGATGTCGGTCTTCGGCCCGACGGCGACGTCGCCGCGGATCTGCTCGGGCGCCATGTAGAGGGGCGTCCCGACCATCGCCGTGCGGTCCGCCATGCTGCGGTGCGCCACGACCTTCGCCAGCCCAAAATCAAGGACCTTCACGCAGGGGGAGCCGTCATCCCGCCTCGTCAGGAAGAGGTTCGCCGGCTTGAGGTCCCGGTGGACGATGGCGGCCGCGTGCATCTTGTCGAGCGCGCGCGCGACCTGGCCCAGGTAGAGCACCACCTCGGCCGGCGGCAGCGGGCCGCGGCGCGCCGACAGGCTCGCGAGCTCCTCGCCCTGGAGCAGGTCCATGACGAGGAACGGCATCCCCGAGTCGGCGTCGATGCCGGCATCGGAGATGTGAACGATGTGGTCGCTCTCGATCCCGCCCGTGATCTTGGCTTCCTGGGCGAACCGGGCGCGCTGGGCCGGGTCCTGGATGGATCCGGGGAGCATCACCTTGAGCGCTCGGCGGCGGTCCGTGACCACGTCCACGACCTCGTACACCGCCCCCATCCCGCCCGTCTTGATGGGGCGCACGACGCGGTACCGCCCATGGAAAGGCGTGTCGGGTCGGAGCTGCGCGAGGCTCGGCGGATCCATAGGGTGATCGCGGCCCTGGGAGCATAGATCGGACCGGCCTTGTCCGGTCGCCGTTCGCGCCCCCGAGGTGGGGTGGACAGCTGGTGTGCCGGAAAACTCGACGCCTCCGGCGGCCGCGTGGTAGCTCCGCCGGGTGGGTTCGTCTGCGCTCGCCGTCCTCTCCGCCGCGAGGCGGAGCTCCGCGTCCTGGGCCGCGGCCGCGTTGCTCGGTCTCGGCGCCGTAACCCTCATCACAGCGCCGAGCTGCGGCAACGACGCTGTGGGCGTCGACGCCTGCCGGCGGATCGAGCAGGCCCGGTGCGAGGCGGCCTCCGTGTGCCCGGAGTGGATCGGCTCCGGGGACGCCGAAGAGCGGGTGAACACCTGCGTCGAGTTCTATTGGGACCAGTGCCTGCACGGCATCGAGAACGGCGCCGGCGGTGGCCAGACCGTGGAAGAGCCGACGACCTTCCAGGTCGATGCCTGCGTTGCCGCCGTCGGCGAGGCGCGCGCCTGCGCCAGCGCCAAGGTCGCGTCCATGGCGGCGTGCTCTGCGGCGCCGCTCGCCGCGGGCGTGGACCGCGCGATCACCCCCTGCAAGGTGATCACCGCGCAGGCGGAGGCGCTCGAGGCCTGCGCGTTCGTCGCCGCCCCGAACAGCGGCGGCGCCGGCAGCGGCAGCTCTGGCAACGCGAGCAGCGGCGGCTCCGGCGGCGGCAGCGCGGGCAATGGCGGCGGCAGCGATGTCTCCGGCGGCAGCGGCGGCTCCGGCGGCGGCAGCGCGGGCAGCGGCGGCAGCGCGGGCAGCGGCGGCAACGGCGGGCCCTAATACAGCTGCGGGAAGCTCGCTCGGACTGACTGATCGCCGACGTCGCACCAACCTGCTAGGTTCAGGGAGGACTTCGACGATGGCTACGCCGGCAACAGTCCACGTTGATGTGGAGCTCCCCTCCGATCTCGCACAGCTCCGCCTCCCGGCGGGGGTCGATCGAAGGCTGCAGGCGCTCCTGGACAAGCAGGATCGCGGGGAGAAGCTATCGGCGGATGAGGCCATCGAAGCCGAGGGGCTCGTCGATCTCGCCGAGCTGCTCAGCTTGCTGCGCCTCCGCGCATCGCGGAAGGAGCCTGCGCTGACGCGATGAGCGGCGACGGCGTGCCCGCGGCGCTTCAGCGTCGCGTCCGCAAGCGTGCTGCCGATCGATGCGAGTATTGCCGGCTCTCCCAGGTCAGCCAGGAGGCCACGTTCCATGTCGATCACATCCAGCCACGGCACGCAGGTGGCCTGACCGCCCTGGAGAACCTGGCGCTCGCCTGTGTTTCGTGCTCCCTGCGCAAGGGAGCGCGGACCCAGGGAGAGGACCCGACAACGGGCGACCACGCGAGCCTCTTCCACCCTCGCTGGGGTCGCTGGGAAGACCACTTCGACGTCACGGGCGAGCTGTTGATCGCCGGGAAGACACCGACAGGCCGCGCCACGGTCGCGCTCCTCCGGATGAATCGGCCTCTCGTCATCGAGATTCGACGTGAAGAGGCGTTGCGGGGTCGGTTCCCGTAGAGGGCGGGCGCCCGCAGCTTCCGCGAGCTCATCACCGCCTCGCGAGCGCGAGCGGCGCATCCGGCAGCTCGCCCGCGAGCGCCGCCGCCAGCGTCTCCTCTCGCGGGCCTCGCTCGGCCGCGCGCCGTGCGCGCGCAGCTGGGCCGCGTTTCATGTGGCGCCGTTCCCCGGCTTGGACTAGTGCCCCCTGCCGATGGGCCGAGCTCGAGCTGGTTTCGGAACCTTGTTCGCCGCGGATCGCGCGCGCGGGCGCTCCCCACGACCCCGGGCCGGCCGGTGCGCCCTGGCGCTCGCCGTCCTCGCGCTCACGGCCTGCGCCGACGGGTCCAACAGCGACGACGACCTGCAGCTCGGGACGTCGGTGACCATCGACCCGCTCGCCTTCCTGGGCGACGTCCAGTGCTCGGGCTCGGACGAGCCGGAAGCCATCCGCAGCTACGTCGCCACGCTCACCGACAACAGCGCGGAGGGCGGGCCGTCCCCCCTCGCCTCGTCGCCGCCGATCTCCTGTGCGTGGAGCGTGTCGTTCACCTCCGTCGTCGAGGGGCACGAGTACACGGTCAGGATCGACGGCTACGGGGGGGAGCTCGCCGATGAGCTCACGCCCAAAGGTGGCGAGACCTCCGGGAACCCCGAAATGCTGCTCCCCAACGGTGACAAGGCCCACCCGACCTGGACGTGGGCGTGCCCCGGCCCCGACCCCGACGCCCCGGGCGGCGCCGGCTCGATCGTGGCGGAGAAGGACGTTGAAATCGTCGTCCGGACCTGCGCCCAGCCCACCCGCGTCGAGCCCTGACCCTTCCGGCGCTCCCGTTGCGCCGCCTCACGCTCCCGCCGCGCCGTCCAGCGCCCCCGCCCAGGACGCCCCCGCGCTCCCGCCGCGCTGTCCGGCCCCCCTGATGCGCCCTCGCGGCGTCCGCCGAGGAGCCGGCGGCAGACCGCGATCCGCGCCCGCGCGCGCGGGCAGGAACGCCCTCTGAGGCCGGCAAACCCTTTGCGCCGGCCTGCCCCTTGGAGTACCTGAACGCATCCGTCGCATCCCCTGAACAGCGTGGGTCATAGGGCGGGCGGCGAAGGCCGGACTCCACCTCGTCGCTCATCGTTCGAGGCCAGGGCCGCTTCTGCTGCTCCGCTCGACGCTCGAGCCGCGCTGGGATGGGCCTCTACGACGGGGGCCGAGCGCGCGCCGCGCCCGCCCCCCGCGCCTCGGGTGCAGGTCCCCCATGGAAGAGACGTCGAACATCCAGCAGAAGGTTCCGGTCAGCATCCAGGACGAGCTCCGGACGAGCTACCTCGACTACGCGATGAGCGTGATCATCGGCCGCGCGATCCCGGACGTGCGCGACGGCCTGAAGCCGGTGCACCGCCGGATCCTCTACTCGATGAACGAGCAGAAGATCGGCCCCACCGGCTCGCACAAGAAGTGCGCGCGCGTCGTCGGAGACGTCCTCGGCAAGTACCACCCGCACGGCGATCTCGCGGTCTACGACGCGCTCGTCCGGATGGGGCAGACCTTCAGCCTGCGCTACCCGCTCATCGACGGGCAGGGCAACTACGGCTCGGTCGACGGCGACTCGCCCGCGGCCATGCGGTACACGGAGTCGCGCCTGTCGCGGATGGCCGTCGAGCTGCTCGCCGATCTCGACAAGGACACCGTCGACTTCGTCCCGAACTACGACGACTCGGAGCTCGAGCCGAGCGTCCTGCCGGCGAAGTTCCCGCAGCTCCTGGTGAACGGCTCCGGCGGCATCGCCGTCGGCATGGCGACGAACATCCCGCCGCACAACCTCGGCGAGATCATCGACGCGACGATCGCCATCATCCGCAACCCCGACATCACCCTGGAGGAGCTGCTCCACCTCGTCCCGGGCCCCGATTTCCCGACCGGCGGCCTCATCTACGGCAAGAGCGGGATCGTGCAGGCGTACACGACGGGCCGCGGCTCGATCACGATGCGCGGGCGCCACCAGGTCGAGAAGACGATGAAGGGCGACCGCGAGCAGATCGTCTTCACCGAGATCCCCTACCAGGTGAACAAGGCCCGGCTGGTCGCGAAGATCGCCGAGTGCATGAAGGAGAAGCGCATCGAGGGGATCAGCGAGGTGCGCGACGAGAGCGACCGCGAGGGGATGCGGATCGTCATCGAGCTGAAGAAGGACATCTTCCCGCAGGTGGTCGTCAACCAGCTCTACCGGTTGACGGATCTCCAGGCGACGTTCGGCGTCATCAACCTGTCCATCGCGAACGGCCGCCCCGCGGTGCTGAGCCTGAAGGACACGCTCTCGCACTTCATCGAGCACCGGCGCGAGGTCGTGACGCGGCGCTGTCGGTTCGAGCTCCGGCAGGCCGAGGCGCAGCGCGAGCTCGTCGAGGGGCTCGGGATGGCGACGAGCGACATCGATCGCATCGTCGCGACGATCCGGGCCTCGAGCGATCCGGACGACGCGCGGGAGAACCTGCAGAAGCTGCCGCTCCGGGGGCTCGGCGAGTTCCTCCGGCGCGCCGGCCGGCCGGAGCCCGAGTGCGCCGAGGCCGACACGCGCGGCGACTACTTCCTGTCGGAGCGGCAGGCCAAGGCGATCCTCGAGATGCGGCTGTCGCGCCTGACCGGCCTCGAGCGGGAGAAGCTCGCGAAGGAGTACGGCGAGCTGTCGCAGACCATCGAGCGGCTCCGGGCGATCCTGGCCGACATGGGGCTGCTCATGAACGTGATCGTGATGGAGCTCGAGGAGATCAAGGAGCGCTTCGGCGACAAGCGGCGCACCGAGATCGTGCCGGCCGAGGCCGAGATCCAGATGGAGGACCTGATCCAGGAAGAGGACATGGTCGTGACCATCTCGCATGCCGGCTACCTGAAGCGGACGCCGACCTCGACGTACCGGGCGCAGCGCCGCGGCGGCAAGGGGATGGTCGGGATGGAGGCGCGCGAGGAGGACTGGGTGAGCCAGCTCTTCGTGGCATCGACGCACTCGTACGTCTTCTTCTTCAGCGACAAGGGCAAGGTCTTCGTCAAGAAGGTCTACGAGATCCCGCAGGCGCCTCGGAACGCGAAGGGCCGGGCGATCGTGAACTTCGTCGGGATGGAGCCGGGGGAGAAGGTCGCGGCGATCACGCCGGTGCCGAGCTTCGACGGCGAGACGTTCGTTGTGACGCTGACCCGCCGCGGGCAGATCAAGAAGACGGCGCTCAACGAGTACGAGAACTACCGGGACAAGGGGATCATCGGCGTGCGGATCGAGGAGGGCGATCAGCTCTTCACGGCGGCGCTCACCGACGGCAAGCGTGAGCTCGTGATCGCGACGCGGAGCGGGATGAGCATCCGCTTCCCCGAGGACCAGGTGCGCCCGACGGGCCGCGCGACGATGGGCGTGAAGGGCATCGAGCTCGACGAGGGCGACGTGGTGGTGGGCCTCGGCGTGAGCGGCGACGGGCGCGACCGGGTGCTCGCGGTGTGCGAGCGCGGGTACGGCAAGCAGACGCCGCTCGAGGAGTTCCGGCTCCAGAGCCGCGGCGGCAAGGGCGTCATCCTCATCGACGCGAGCGAGCGGAACGGGCCGGTCGTGGGCGTCGCCATGGTGAGCCCGAGCGACGAGGTGCTGATCGTGACCGATCGCGGGCAGATGATCCGCACCAAGACGAGCGAGATCCGCGAGACGGGGCGCAACGCGCAGGGCGTGCGGATCATGCACGTCGGCCAGGACGAGCGGGTCGTCGCCGTCGAGGCCTTCGCGGCGGACGCGGCCGAGGCCGAGGAGGGCGGGTCGACGCCGCCGGGCGCGGGCGCGGACGGGACCAACGGGGTCGCGGATCACGCGGGCGGGAACGAGAGCAGCGAGGTCAGCGAGGTCAGCGAGGTCAGCGAGGTCAACTAGAGGTCGACCGGGCGGGGATCTAGGGGCCTACGGTGGTTGTCGGGTCGACCGGTCGGGGAGCTCGATGGCCGACGAGGGCCGCCAGCTCGGTCACGTGCTCGTCGTGGGCGCCCATCGCGACGAGCGCGTCGGCGAGCTGAAGGACATACTCGACGTTCGAGCCGCTCGGGCCGTGCGATGCAAGCACCTGAGCGGCAATCTCCGGGAGCGGCGCAGCGCCCAGGTAGTCGGGGTTATCCGGCGTGGCCAGGTACACGATGGCCGACCGGGCCGTGATCTCCGCGCGCGCCGCCGCCCCGTCCGCCAGGTGGAGCGGCACGTCGTGGCGCGCATAGCCGCCCTTCTCGCGGTGATCCAGCGCGCGAAGCACCTCGTCGAGCTCGGCCACGGCAACGCGATAGGCCATCCCCCAGCAGCGCGCGCCAGGTGACGGAATCAGCGTGACCACCCGCCCGGGCGCCCCGGGGACGCCCCGATGATCGGTGGACCCCTGCCAGAAGCGGCGGGCCCACCCCGTGATGTACCCGGGCACCATCTGCTCGAAGCGGAAGGCAGGCCGCCAGATCAACGAGCCGTAACCGAAGATCCACGTCTCGCGGTGCACGGGGCGATTGTACCAAACCGCGCCGGCCGTCAGCCGCCGCAGCTCACCCCTCGAGCAGCTCGAACCGGATCCCCGCCGCCTGAAGCCGCTCGATGAGCCGCTCCCCCATCGCGACGACCGGCGTGATGACCCCGGCGCGCGCCGGCAGCCGCTCGCGGTCGAACGCCATGCAGAGCGCCGACTCTGCCACCATCTTGGCCGTCTCCGAGTAACCGGGATCGCCGCCGCTCACCCGCGTCAACACCTTGCGCGACGCGCTCTTCCCCTGGAAGGTCACCTGGAACCAGCTGCGCGCCCGCTCCTCCGCGCTCGGCCCCTCCCCCGGACTCCGCACCTTGCGGAGCAGCTCCCGCGTCGGTCCCACCTTGGCCAGCGCCGTGACCGCGCCGAAGCCGGCGATCCCCATCACGAGCTGCAGCCCGGACTTGACCTGCACGTTGTGGCTGTACTGGAAGTCGGGGCCGTAGGCGTCGAGCTCCCGCGCGCTCCGCAGCACGACGAGCGGATCGATGCTGGGCATCGGACAGAGCCATGCGCGCAGCCCCTTCTCGTAGCGGATGCGCGTCTTGAGCCCCCGCACCCTGCGCGCCCCGTGCGCGTCCTCGCCGCGCGCGGCGCCCTTCCTGGGGCCCGGGCGCGCCATGATCTCGAGCAGCGACTGCCAGGTGCCGCCGGAGAAGCTGCCGTGCGCGCGCACGATGCCCTCCACCACGATCGGCTCGCCCGCGGGGAGCTTCGTCACCGTGAAGAGCACCCCGAGGTCGTGCGGGATGCTGTCGAAGCCGCAGCAGTTGACGATCCTCACGCCCCGCGCGCGGGCAGCCTCGTGGTGGCGCTCGATGAGGCGGTCGACGAACCCGGGCTCGCCGGTGAGATCCGCGTAGTCGGTGCCCGCGCGGATGCACGCCTCGACGAGCGGCTCGCCGAGCGCCGTGTAAGGACCGACCGTCGTGATGACGACGCGCGCCTGTCGGGCCATGCGCTCGAGCGACGCCGCGTCGTCCGACGCCGCCTCGATGACGCCCAGCGAGGAGCACGCCGGATCGATCGCCTCCATCGCCGCCTTCACCTCGGCGAGGCGCCCCGCGTTCCGGCCAGCGATCGCCCAGCGGATGGGCCGCTCTTCTGCGCCGCGGGCAGAGGCGTCCTTGCCCTTGGTGGCGAGATACTCGGCGACGAGGCGACCGGTGAAGCCGGTCGCTCCGAAGACGATCACGTCGTACGCGCGGTCGCTGGTCATGGGGGGCAGCCTTGATACCACGACCGCGGGCGGGAACGTCAGCGCCGGCACCACGAGAGCGACGGCGGCACCCAGCCGCCGAACGAGCGCTCCAGGTGCTCCGCCACGGCGATCGTCACGTGATCGTTGCCGTGGATCGCCGCCACCTGGACGCCGAGCGGCAGCCCCTCGCCGTTGAGGCCCAGCGGCACCTGCGTCGCCGGCATCTCCATGACGTTGAGCACCGCGGTGTAGGTCCACTGGAAGGGCGGCAGGAGCGGCGCGTAGTGCCGCGGCGCGGGGCTCGGATACGACGGGTAGAGCATCACGCCCCGCTCGCCGATGCGCGACACGAGCTCGGCGCGCAGCGCCTTGCCGAGCTCCAGGGCTCGCTCGACGCGCGCCGGCAGCAGCCCGCCGACGTCCTCCAGCAACGCGAGCCCCAGCGCCGGCAGCGTGTGCGGCGAGCGGCGGACCGACCAGCGGGCGAGCTCGCGCGGCAGGCTGACCGGGCGGCCATCACCGAGCAACGCCCGGAACGTGACGCCACCGGACGTGCCCACCATCGCCGTCCAGATGTCGAGCGCCCGCGCGAAGAGGTCGACCTTCGCCTCGATCACCGTCGCCCCGCAGGCGGCGAGCGCCTCCGCCGCCCTCCGCTGCGCGGCCACGAGATCGGCGCTCACCCTGCGCACACCGTCGTGCTCGACGGAGAGCACCGTCAGCGTGCCGAGATCGACCGAGGCCGGATCGCCGAGCGGCAGCGGCGCACAGCCCGGATCGCGCGCGTCGGGGCCGGCGAGGATGCGGAGCACCGGCATCAGATCCTCGGCGCGCCGAGCGATCGGCCCCGTCGTCATGAAGCGGAGCCCCCGCTCGCCCGGCAGCGGGAACTGGCCCGAGGTCGGCACGAGCCCGCCGGTCGGCTTGTGGCCGAAGACGCCGTTGAAGAACGCGGGCATGCGGATGGATCCGCCGATGTCCGAGCCGAGCCCGAGCGGCGCGCCGCCCGCGCCGACCACCGCGGCCTCCCCTCCCGAGCTGCCGCCCGCGGTGCGCGCCGGGTCGTAGGGGTTGTTCGTCCGGCCGTAGAGCCGGTTGTTCGTCTCCATCCACATGCAGAGCTCCGACACGTTGGTGACGCCGAGCGGGATGAAGCCGGCCGCGCGCAGGCGCGTCACCGTCACGGCGTCCTCCTCCGCGCGCACGCCAGCGCGGGCGACGAGTCCCGCGGAGTTCGGCATGCCGGCGACGGCGAAGCTCTCCTTGATGGAGCACGGGACGCCGAGGAACGGCGGCGCGCCCGCGGCCCCGCCCTGTTCGAGGAGGGCATCGGCCGCGCGCGCCTCGGCGCGGGCGGCCTCGAACCGGTCCGCCACCATCGCGTTGAGCGTCGGGTTCACGCGCTCGATGTGCCGGATATGGGCCTCCACGACCTCGGCCGACGTCACGGCGCGTTCGCGGATCAGCGCGGCGAGCCGGGTCGCGGAGAGCAGGAGCAGCGGATCTCGTGACAGCATGCGTGCGACCGAGGATCAGGCTCGGGACGACGACCCAGGTCAAGGGTCCGCCACCCCGGATCCGTCGATCGCCCCCCGCCCCATCCCGGGCGCGAGCCGCGCGCGGCCCTCGCCGGGCGTCCCTTGGACGCCGGAGGCGCGAGCCGCCTACTCCTCCGTGGCCTGCTGCGCGCCTGCCGCCTGCCCCGCGCCCGCGGCCTGCTCCGTACCCGTGCGCTGCACCGGCGCGGCGGCGACCGCGCGCGCCCGCGCTCGCTGCGGGAAGGCCCACCTCACCGCCCCGGTGACCAGCCAGTCGACCGCCCCCCGGTCATCGACCTGGACGCCGGGATCGACGTACACCTGCACCCGTTCGCTGAGCTCTGCGCCGACCTCCAGCACGCTCGTCGACACGACGCGGTGCGCGCCGCGGTGGTCGATCGAGAACGCCTGGTCCGGGCTCACCCAGAACCCGTGCGGCAGCTCGATGATCGCGAATTCCCTGATCGTCGACTTCTGGATGGCGTTCCGCTCCGGGTCGCCGCCGAACGACACCGCGTGCTGCAGCTGGGCCCCGAGCCGCGCGGGCCGCGCCACGCGGAAGTACGCCTGGACGAGGGGCGCCACCTGGTTCTTTCCCGCGCCGAGCGCGCGCTTCGTCGCCGAGTCGAGGAGGAGATCCGTGCCCAGGACCAGCGCGAACCGCGGCGTGCCGACCACGCGGACGAGCGGCCGGATCAGGATGTCGCCGAGCCCCACGTCGCGCTGGCCCTCGATGTCGCCCGCGTACGCGAGCGGCAGGTCTGCGCGCAGCGAGAACGTCCTGGTGAAGGCGTAGTCCCCGCGGAGCACCGCTGCGTTGAAGAAGCCGTTCTTGCCGCTGGAGTAATCGTTCCGGAGCTCGAGGAACGTGCTGAAGTTGGCGGCCGCCCTCGGTTGCGTCCGGGGCGCTGCAGCGGCGGGCCGCTCCGGTGCAGCAGGTGGCTGCGCAGGCGGCGCGGGTGGAAGCGACGGCCGCGCGGGCTGTGCACCGGCGAGCCCCGTGGGATCCACTGGTTGCGCAGGATCGGCGCGGGCCGCCGCGGCGCCGCTCAGCGCGAGGAGCCCGACCGTACCGAGAGAGGCCACGCGGCGGCGCTTCAGACCCCAGGGCGAGACCGTTCGATCGGCAGGGCGCGCCTGCGCGACGCGATGCGCTTGCATGCCAGGTTCATGGGTGTGTCGCGCGATCTGGCGGCAGTCAGTTCAAGACAGCAGTCTGCACTTCGGAGGCGCATGAGCCGACGTCCGGTGTTTGCGCACCTCTCTCCCGGCGCCCCAGCATCCTGGCCGCGCCCTCGCTGGCGCGCGCTCCACGCGACGCGCTCTGCGCGCCTCGCTCGACTCGTCCTGCATCGCGCTCGAGCGACGCAGCCGTGCACATCGAGCACAGTGCATCTCCGTTCGAGCCACCGCAGATCGAGCTCCCGGACAGCACCGGTCCGTGCTGAACATCACGCGGCTCACGTGCGCGCGCTCGAACAAAAAACTGCACGAAATGCCGCAGAAACAAGCGATCTGTAAAGAAACAACTTGACGCGACGCAGCAGCTCTGTAGGGTAGAAGCATCTACGCCATGCAGAAGTCGATGTGCACCGCCAGCGCCCACGCCTCCGGCGATGGGACCCTCGCTGAGAAGGTTGTGCACCACGCTTCGTTGGCGTCCTCGACGGCGCGTTCGTTCGTCGTCGTCGAAGGCGGCATGTCCGTCGGGCTCCTAGCGGGCCTAGCCATTCCTGCGCTCATCAGCCTAGTTGACGTCGTCGGGCTGATTCGCGTCGGGAACGGTTGCGGGCCGCCGCTCTGAGCTGAAACAGCATGGAGATAGGCCCCCGCACCGAGATGGTCCGGGGGCTTTCGTTTTTTTCGGCCTGAGGGTTCACGGAGAGCAGCCGTCGTCGAAGGAGGATCAGGTGAGCAAGGAACATTCGAGGAAAAATCGGGAGGACGCCTCGATCGAGGCCGTCGGCCAGCGCATCGCGGAGCTCGCCGAGCTCGTCGCCGCGGGATGTGGGGTGCCCGTCGCGTCGAGCGCCGTGCGAGAGGAGTTCGAGGCGCTCGTCGACGAGATCCGCGCCCGAGCCAGCGGGGGTGCCGTCCGCGCGCCCCAGCGTTCCTCGACGCACCTCAAGGGCGCGCACCCGCACGGCGACGCCGCGGAGGCCTCGTTCGAGTTCCATGCTGACCCGCCCTCCGCGCGCTCCAACGTGGACCAGCGCGCCAAGCCGGCGAGCGCGCCGGGCAGCTCGCGTGTCGTGTCGCTCGACGACGCGCGCAGGGTGCTCGACGCGATCCGCCGCGAGGAGAGCAGCGGCGGCGGCCCTCGGGAGGATCTGCAGCGCGCGATCGCCTAAGTTGCTGAGCCTCTGAGAAACGGCGGAACCCCGCGGCCAAGGCGCCCCCATGGGCCCCACCTTCACCCGCATGACTCGATGGAGTCGGGAATTATGAAACGAACCGGTGCACAGATTATCTGGGAAGTCCTCGTCCGCGAAGGCGTGGACGTGGTCTTTGGCTATCCGGGCGGCGCGATCATGCCCGCCTACGACACGATCCTCGGTTACCCGATCCGCCATGTGCTCGTCCGGCACGAGCAGGGCGCAGCGCACATGGCAGACGGGTACGCCCGCGCCTCGGGCAAGGTCGGCGTGTGCGTCGCCACCTCGGGGCCGGGCGCGACGAACCTCGTCACCGGGATCGCGACGGCGATGCTCGACTCCTCGCCGATCGTCTGTATCACCGGGCAGGTGCCGTCCAAGCTGCTCGGGACCGACGCGTTCCAGGAGACGGACATCACGGGCGTCACCCTGCCCATCACCAAGCACAACTACCTCGTGACCGACGTCCGGGACATCGCCCCTGCCCTCCGCGAGGCGTTCTACATCGCGCGCTCGGGCCGCCCGGGCCCTGTGCTCGTGGACATCACCAAGGACGCCCAGCAGGCGTCGATCGACTTCGAGCCGCCGAAGGGCGAGGTCCGCTTGCCCGGCTACCGCCCCTCGCAGCACGCCGTCCAGACGGACATCGAGAAGGCGATCGACCTCATCGACGAGGCCGAGCGGCCGCTCATCCTGGCCGGTCAGGGCATCGTCAGGGCCGAGGCGACGCGCGAGCTCCTCGCCTTCGTGGAGAAGACGGGGATCCCCGTCGCCTCCACGCTGCTCGGCCTCGGCGGCTTCCCGGCGACGCACCCCCTCAGCCTCGGCATGATGGGGATGCACGGCGAGGCGTGGGTGAACACCGCCATCCAGGAGGCCGACCTCCTCATCGCGCTCGGGATGCGCTTCGACGACCGCGTGACCGGCAACCTCAAGACCTACGCCGTCAAGGCGAAGAAGATCCACGTCGAGATCGACCGGTCAGAGATCAACAAGAATGTCAAGGTCGATGTCGGCCTGATCGGCGACGTCCGGGACACGCTGCTGTCGCTCATCCCCGGGTGCAAGCAGCGCAACCGGGGCCCGTGGGTCGAGCGCATCAACCTGCTGAAGGGCGACTCGGCGGTCCGTGACATTCAACAATTGCCGTACAACGACAAATTGTACGCCGCGCACGTGATGCACGACCTCTGGCGGCTCACCGACGGCAAGGCGCTTGTGGTAACCGACGTCGGCCAGCACCAGATGTGGGAAGCGCAGTACTACAAGCACGATCACCCGCGGAAGCTCATCACCTCCGGCGGGCTCGGCACGATGGGCTTCTCCCTGCCGGCGGCGATCGGCGCGCGCTTCGCGAAGCCGGAGGACGAGATCTGGGTCGTCGTGGGCGACGGCGGCTTCCAGATGACCGCGTGCGAGCTCTCGACCTGCGCGCAGGAGGGGCTGAAGGTCCACGTGGCCGTCATCAACAACGGCTACCTCGGCATGGTGCGGCAGTGGCAGGAGTTCTTCTACAACCGGCGCTACTCGGCGACCCCGATGCGCAGCCCGGATTTCGTGAAGCTCGCCGAGGCCCACGGGCTGACCGGCATCCGCGTCACGAAGCGCGAGGAGATCGCCGCGGCCGTGGAGCGCGCCCGCGCCACGCCGGGCACCGTGGTCGTCGACTTCCGCGTGGAGCAGGAGGATAGCGTCTATCCGATGGTCCCCGCCGGCGCCGACCTGAACGACATGATCCGGCGCCCGAGCCCCATCGTGGAGACCGGGGAGGACCCGTGAACGCGCCAGCAGACCCACGCGCCCTGGGCGCGCGCTCCAGCGTGAGCGTGCGCCCGTCGGACGGGCGGGGCGCGCCCGAGCGCGCCGCGGCCGGAGCCGGGCGCACCACAGACAAGAGGGACTTTCAAGAGGCATCCATGGATCGACCCATCCTGCGCACGTTCATCGCCTACGTCGAAGACCGCCCCGGCGTGCTCAACCGCGTCGCGTCCCTCTTCCGGCGGCGCGCCTACAACATCGAGTCGCTGAGCGTCGGGCGCACCCACATCGCCGGGATCTCGCGCCTGACCCTGGTCCTCGAGGCGGACGAGGACGGGGCGCGGCGCCTGGAGGCGAACCTCTACAAGCTGGTCAACACCCTCTGGGTCCGGGACGTCACCCACACCGCCTCGGTCGCGCGCGACCTCGCGCTCATCAAGGTGAAGGCGGACGCGACGAGCCGGGCGCAGGTGCTCCAGCTCTGCGAGGTGTTCCGCGCGCGCACCGTCGATGTCGCCCCCGAGGCGCTGACCATCGAGATCACCGGGACCGGCGACAAGATCGAGGGCCTGCTCGAGGTGCTCCGCCCGTTCGGGATCATCGAGATGGTGCGGACAGGGATGATCGTGATGACCCGCGGCGCCGAGGAGGCAGAGGCCAGGTTCGACTCGATCCCCGCGCGCACGGCCGAGAACGGCGCCACCTGACGTTGCAAGACGGTGTAAATAGCGCGCGCGAGACGTGAATGACGTGAAGGACGGGAGCCGCGAGGTGCGGGTCCCGGTTGTAAGGAGAGAGAGATGGCTAAGATTTTTTACGATAACGACGCGGATCTTTCGCTCATCCAGAGCAAGAAGGTCGCGATCGTCGGCTATGGCTCCCAGGGGCACGCGCACGCGCTGAACCTGCGCGACAGCGGCGTCACGGTGATCGTCGCCCTGCCCGAGGGCAGCAAGAGCCGGCCCAAGGCGCAGGCCGCGGGGCTGCAGGTAGCCACGGTGTCCGAGGCCGCGAAGGCCGCCGACGTCATCATGATCCTCGCCCCCGACACGTCGCAGGCGCGCATCTACAACGAGCAGATCGCGCCGCACCTCGGCCCCGGCAAGACGCTCATGTTCGCGCACGGGTTCAACATCCGCTTCAACACGATCACGCCCCCCCCGTCGGTCGACGTGTCGATGATCGCCCCGAAGGGCCCCGGCCACCGGGTGCGCGAGACGTTCGAGGCCGGCGGCGGCGTCCCGGCCCTCCTCGCCGTCCACCAGGACGCGAGCGGCAAGGCGGAGGCCCAGGCGCTGGCCTACGCGAAGGGCATCGGCGCGACGCGCGCCGGGGTGCTCCTCACGACGTTCGCGGAGGAGACCGAGACCGACCTCTTCGGCGAGCAGGCGGTGCTCTGCGGCGGCGCGAGCGAGCTCGTGAAGGCCGGCTTCGAGACGCTCGTCAACGCGGGCTACCAGCCGGAGATCGCGTACTTCGAGTGTCTGCACGAGCTCAAGCTCATCGTCGACCTCATGTACCGCGGCGGCCTCAACTACATGCGGTACTCGATCAGCGACACCGCCGAGCACGGCGACTACGTGTCCGGCCCGCGGGTCATCACCGACAAGACGCGCGAGGAGATGAAGCGCATCCTCGCCGAGATCCAGAGCGGCGAGTTCGCGCGCAAGTGGATCGCGGAGAACGAGGCGGGCCGGCCGAAGTTCGAGGCGACGCGGGCGAAGGAGCGGGAGCAGCGGCTCGAGATCGTGGGCGCCAACCTGCGCAAGATGATGCCGTTCATCGATCCCGTCACCATCAAGCCCGGCGACTGAGCCTCTCCACTCGTGGGAGGCGGCGGAGAACACCATGCCTGAGATGATTGCGAATCAAGCGATGCCCCCGTCCGATTACGTCCGCATCTTCGACACGACGCTGCGCGACGGCGAGCAGTCGCCGGGCGCGACGATGACATCGTCGGAGAAGCTCGAGATCGCGCTCGCGCTGGCGAAGCTCGGCGTCGACGTCATCGAGACGGGCTTCCCCGCCGCTTCCCCCGACGATCTGCTCGCCGTCCAGACGATCGCCGAGCGCGTGGGATCGGCCGCGGTCACCGGCCGCCCCGCCGCGACCCCGCCGATCATCTGCGCCCTCGCCCGCGCCACCAAGGTCGACATCGACAAGGCGTGGGAGGGCGTCGCCCGGGCCGCGCACCCCCGGATCCACACCTTCCTCGCCACGAGCGACATCCACCTCAAGCACAAGCTCCGGATGACCCGGGCCGAGGTGCTCGACCGCGTGCGGGCCATGGTCGCGTACGCGCGCGACCTGTGCGCCGACGTGGAGTTCAGCCCCGAGGACGCCGGCCGGAGCGAGCCGGAGTTCCTCTACCAGGTGCTCGAGGCCGCGATCGCCGCCGGGGCCACCACGCTCAACATCCCGGACACCGTCGGGTACACCATCCCGAGCGAGTTCGGCGCGCTCATCGCCGGGATCCGCAAGAACGTCCCGGGGATCGACCGCGCCATCGTCTCGGTCCACTGCCACAACGACCTCGGGCTCGCGACGGCCAACGCGCTGGAGGGCATCCGCGCGGGCGCGCGCCAGGCCGAGGTGACCATCAACGGCATCGGCGAGCGCGCCGGCAACACCGCGCTCGAGGAGATCGTCATGGCGCTCGCCACGCGCCGGGCCGTCTTCGGGCTGCGCACCGGGATCGACACGACCCAGATCGCCACCGTGAGCCGCCTCGTCAGCGCGGCCACGGGCTTCAACGTCCAGCCGAACAAGGCGATCGTCGGTGCCAACGCCTTCGCGCACGAGTCCGGCATCCACCAGGACGGGATGCTGAAGCACCAGGAGACGTACGAGATCATGCGGCCGGAGATGGTCGGGGTGACGCAGACCCGGCTCGTCCTCGGCAAGCACTCGGGCAGGCACGCGCTCCGCAACCGGCTGGAGGAGCTCGGCTACCACCTCGACGAGGCCCAGCTCGCGGCGGCGTTCGCCAGCTTCAAGGCGCTCGCGGACAAGAAGAAGCACGTCACCGATCCCGATATCGAGGCGATCGTCTCGACCACGCGGGCGCAGGCCGACGATCTCTACACGCTCGACGCGCTCCAGGTCGCCTGCGGGAGCACCGGCATGCCCACCGCCACCGTCCGCCTCCGCGGGCCGGACGGGGCGCTGCACGTCCGCGCCGCGATCGGCACCGGGCCGGTGGACGCCGCCTACCGGGCGATCGACGAGATCGTCCGCGTTCCGAGCAGCCTCCTCGAGTTCTCTGTGCACGCGGTGACCGAAGGCATCGACGCGCTCGGCGAGGTGAGCGTCCGCGTCCGGGCGGACGCGACGTCGAGCAAGCGGCACCCGCAGCACGACGCCGCGGCGCGCGTCTTCCACGGCCACGGCGCTGACACCGACATCCTGGTGGCCAGCGCGAAGGCGTACCTCACCGCCCTGAACCGGCTCCTCGCGACCTACGGCGTCGAGCCCAAGGACGACGCGGCGGCGTCAGAGAGCAACCAGAGCGGCCACGGCGCCGCCGTCGAGACCGCGAGGTAGGGCCGTGCGCCGAGCGCAGGAGGCCCCCCAGGGGGGCGACGAGCTCGGCGACCCGATCTCGCTGCACAAGGAAGTCGAACCTTATGAATCCGCCTCATAACGGCGCGGAGCAGGGCGCCCGCCCCTCGGACCGCGTCGACGTCTACGACACAACGCTACGGGACGGCACCCAGCGCGAGGGCATCTCGCTCGCGTGCGAGGACAAGCTGAGCATCGCGCGCCACCTCGACGCGTTCGGCCTGACCTTCATCGAGGGCGGGTGGCCCGGCTCGAACCCGAAGGACGCGCAGTTCTTCGAGCGGGCGAAGGACATCGAGTGGAAGCACGCGAAGATCGCCGCGTTCGGCTCGACGCGCCGGGCCTCGCTGGCCCCCGAGGACGACCCCGGGCTGCGCGCGCTGCTCGCCGCCGGGACGAGCGTCTGTACGATCTTCGGCAAGAGCTCGGTCCAGCACGTGACGGCGGTGCTGCGCACGACGCTCGACGAGAACCTCCGGATGATCGAGGAGACGATCGCCTTCCTGCGCGCGCACGGCCGCCGCGTGATCTACGACGCCGAGCACTTCTTCGACGGGTTCGCGCTCGACCGGTCGTACGCGACCGAGACGCTGCGCGCCGCCGTGCGCGGCGGGGCGGAGGTGGTCACGCTCTGCGACACGAACGGCGGCTCGATGCCCTGGCAGATCGAGGCGGTGGTGGCCGAGATGAAGGCGGCGCTGGGCCACCCGCTCGGCATCCACGCGCACAACGACGGCGAGTGCGCGGTCGCCAACTCGATCGCCGCCGTGCGCGGAGGCGCCCGCCACGTCCAGGGCACGATCAACGGCTATGGCGAGCGCTGCGGGAACGCGAACCTCTGCGCGATCATCCCGAACCTGGAGCTGAAGCTCGACCTCCGGGCGCTCCCGGAGGGGGCGCTCCGCGGGCTCACCGAGCTCTCGCACTACGTCGCCGAGGTGGCGAACCTCTCCCCCGACGATCACATGGCCTACGTCGGGCGGAGCGCCTTCGCGCACAAGGGCGGCGTGCACGTCGCGGCGATGCGGCGCGAGCCTGCGTCCTACCAGCACATCGATCCCGCGCTCGTCGGCAACGCGATGCGGACCGTGGTCAGCGAGCTGTCGGGCCGCGGCAACCTCCTCAGCAAGGCCGAGGAGTTCGGGCTCGAGGTGCCGACGGGCGCCGAGGTCGAGGTGCTGGAGCAGATCAAGGAGCGCGAGGCGCGCGGATCGTCGTTCGAGGCGGCCGAGGCGTCCGTCGCGCTGCTGCTCCGCCGGAGCGCGCCGGGCTACAAGCCGCCGTTCCGGCTGCTCGACTTCAAGGTCATCGCGGGCCAGCGCGAGGGCGTCGGCACCTTCGCCGAGGCGATGATCAAGATCGCTGTCGACGACGAGGTGGTGATCACGGCAGCCGAGGGGTCCGGCCCCGTCAACGCGCTCGACGGCGCGCTCCGCAAGGCGCTCGCGCCCGTGTTCCCGGCCGTGCGTGACATCCAGCTCGTCGACTACAAGGTGCGCATCCTCGACGGGCGCGACGGCACCTCGGCGACGACGCGCGTGCTCATCAACAGCCGCGACGCGCACCGCCAGTGGAGCACCGTCGGCGCGTCGACGAACATCATCGATGCGTCCTGGCATGCGCTCGCGGACGGGATCGAGTATGGGCTCACGCTCGCAGCGAGAGAGCCACAGCAGTACACATCCACGTTGCCTGCCAGCGAGGTCGCATGAAGGCCAATATCGTTCTTTTGCCCGGCGACGGCATCGGCGTCGAAGTGGTCGCCGAAACCCGCGCCACCCTCGACGCTGTCGCCGCCCAGTTCGGCCACAGCTTCAGCTACTCGGAGCACCTCATCGGCGGGTGCGCCATCGACGCGACCGGCACGGCGCTGACGCAGGAGACGCTCGACGCGTGCCGCGCGGCGGATGCCGTCCTGCTCGGCGCCGTCGGCGGCCCCAAGTGGGACAACCCGAGCGCGAGCGTCCGCCCCGAGCAGGGGTTGCTCGCGCTGCGCCAGGGGCTCGGCCTGTACGCCAACCTGCGGCCGATCCGCCTGTTCCCGGAGCTCATCCAGGCCTCTCCCCTCAAGGCAGAGCGGCTCGCGGACGTCGACATCCTGGTCGTCCGTGAGCTGACGGGCGGGCTCTACTTCGGCAAGCCGCGCCTCCGCGAGGAGGTGAACGGGCGCCGGCGCGCGGTCGACACACTCGAGTACACGGACGAGGAGATCCAGCGCGTCGTCGAGCTCGCGTTCCGCCTCGCGTCGTCGCGCAGGCGCCTCGTCACGTCCGTCGACAAGGCGAACGTCCTCGAGTCGTCGCGGCTCTGGCGCACGGTGGCGACCGAGGTCGCCGCCCGCCACCCGGAGATCCGCATCGAGCACCAGCTCGTCGACTCGTGCGCGATGCGGCTCATCACCGCGGCCGCGGCGTTCGACGTCATCGTCACCGAGAACATGTTCGGCGACATCCTGACCGACGAGGCCGCCGTGCTCGCCGGCTCGCTGGGGCTCTGCCCGAGCGCGTCGCTGGGCGATGGGACGCGCGGGGTCTACGAGCCGATCCATGGCTCGGCGCCCGACATCGCCGGCAAGGGGCTCGCCAACCCGATCGGGACGATCCTGAGCGCCGCGATGCTGCTCCGGCACTCGCTGCGGCTCGACAAGGAGGCGGCCGTGCTCGAGCGCGCGGTGGCGCAGGCCATCGCCGGCGGCGCGCGGACGGCGGACCTCGGCGGCAAGCTGTCGACCCAGGGGATGGGCGAGGCGGTCCGCGCGAAGCTCGCGGGCTGAGCGCTCCCTCCAGGCGGCCTCGGGCGAGCCCCTCACCGGGGCTCGCCGCGCGCGATCGACGGCGCTCGCGCTCTTCTCGCCCCCTTCCCTGCACGGCCATCGACGCGTAGACACAAGGCCCCTTCGCGGGCCCCCCTGCGCGTTGCTCCCAGGCTGTCCAGTCCACCGCTTTCCTCGCTCGAATCCATCGCTCTTCGCACCCGGCCATCGACCAGGACGGGACGGTATGTGTCGTGGACGGGTCCGTTGGGGGCCCTGACGATCTCCTGTGCGAACCGCGGGAGCATGTGCTCCGGAGACGCAATCGCGCGGATCTCCCCCATCACCCTTCACGCTGGAGATCCTGGCGGACGACGCGATCGTGCGAGCCTTCATGAAGCATCCTTCGCCGCGCGACGCCACGCTCGCGGCCGACGCCTGGGTGCTCCGCGCCATCCGATTCATCTCCGTTGATCGTGCTGTTCGCATTCTAGGCACCACGCCCGAAGCCTCATAAGGACAGGCCTCCCCGCGCCCGGTCCTCGCCAGCATCGCAGTCCGGCGCGCCTGCGCTCCTCTGCGCTGGCCAGCCAGAGCGATGGCGCTGCGTCCGGCGCCCTGCATCTGCGAAGAGCGCGCGTAGCCCTTGGAGCACGTGGGAGGCCGGCGAGCGCCGCGCAGCCGCGGCTTGCGCTCTCCCGGGTGGCCGCGGCTCGCTCCCTCCCGGAAGGAGCGCGTGCGCGTCCCTCGCGGCGCGCGCGGCCCCGCAGAAAGCGTCCATGGTGTCTCAGGTGTCCTGTCTGCGGTAATCGACATCACCACCCGAACACCACACATGATCGTGCGGCGGGGGATCTCAGGTCCCCGCGTGTCAAAGCTCGTCGCCGTGACGGGCGATGACTCCATTCGACATGGATTGATGTGCACAGGAGAACGGGAACATGAGCCAATTGACGAAGTTCGCATCGCTCATCGCCCTCTCGACGGCCCTCTCCGCGGCCGGTTGCATGGCCGAGGCGACGACGTCGGACGCGCCCACCGACGACGTGATGAGCGAGACCGACGAGGCGAAGCAGGCGTTCCAGGCCGAAGAGACGGATTCCGCTGATCAGGAGTCGAGCGCGAATCCGGCGATGGACGAGAGCGCCACGGACCCCAGCGCAGCAAGCGCCAGCGCGCCGGCCCCCGGCGCGCCCGATGTCGGCGCCGTGGACCCCGGCTCGGCGACCCCGACGGGCGAGGAGGGCGTCGGCGAGAAGCCCGATGCGGCGCGCTGGTGGGGCGGCGGCTGGGGCTTCCGGCCCTGGGGCGGCTGGGGCGGCGGCTGGGGCTTCCGGCCCTGGGGCGGCTGGGGCGGCTGGGGCTTCCGGCCCTGGGGCGGCTGGGGCGGCTGGGGCGGCTGGGGCTTCCGGCCCTGGGGCGGCTGGGGCGGCGGCTGCGGCTGGGGCGGCTGGGGCGGCGGCTGCGGCTGGTAGGACGCCGCGCTAGCACGGTTCGCTTGAGAAGGCCCTGCTGACGCCCGCTCCGCGCCCCTGGTGCGGCGCCGCCGCGGCTCGGTCCTCGCCACGGCGGGACGCTGGCAAGGTGAGCGGACGGCGAAGCGACGGGCCCCCTGACGGGTCGAGGCTCCCTCACGCGGCCGCGGAGGGGCCTCGACCGCCACCGCGGTGCCCCCGGATCGCCCGCACGGGTCTGCGAGCGGTCCCGGGGTACCCGGGGCCAGGCGTCGGCCTCGACGAGGCTCGGGACGCGGCTCACGAGGAAGCGAGTCCTCGTGGAGCACCACCACGTGACCCCCATGCAGGTGAGAGCGGAGGCCGCGCGCGCGGCGTGACGGCCCTATCGAGCGGAGGCCGTCCGCGTCGAGCCCCCGCGCGCCGCGGTGGAGCGCTCGGGCGGCGCTTCCGGGCGGCCGAGCTTCTCCGCGCGCTCGGTCACCCAGAAGCGCTCCGCGTCGGCCGCGGTCCAGGCAGACTCGTCGAGCAGCGGGAGGAGCGCATCGGACAGCGCCCGCGCGCTCTGGAAACGGTGGCGCGGGTCCTTGGCGAGGCACCGCAGGACGAGGCGGTCGACCGCGCGAGGGACGGTCGGGCCGCGCCGCACGGAAGGCGCGAGGGGCGCCTTCGTCATGTGGGCGGCGAAGAGCTGCCCCGACGACGAGCCCTCGAACGGCAGCTCCCCCGTGAGCAGGAAGTAGAGCGTGCCCCCGAGCGAGTAGATGTCGCTGCGCGCATCCGCCCGATCGCCGCGACACACCTCCGGTGCCATGTAGGCGGGCGTCCCGCAGAGCATGCCGCTGTTCGTGAGCTCGGCGTCGCGGCCGCCCTCGACCATCCGCGCGACGCCGAAGTCGAGCAGCTTGAGGAAGTCGTGATCGTCGCCAACGCGGGTGACGAAGAGGTTCTGCGGCTTGATGTCCCGGTGGATGATCCCGGCCTCGTGCGCCTCGATGAGCGAGCGGCAGGCCTGCAGGGCGAAGCGCAGGGCGCGCGCCACGGGCATGGGGCCGTAGCTGCGCACGATCGCGGCGAGATCGGCCCCGCGCAGGTGCTCCATGGCGATGTAGTAGATGCCGTCGTCGCTCGCTCCGAAGTCGAAGATCCGGATGGTGTGCGGATCGCTGAGCTTGCTCGCCGCGTGCGCCTCCTGCTCGAAGCGCTTCGGCACCGCCGGGTCCGGCGCGTCCCGCGTCCGGAGGAGCTTGAGGGCGACGTCGCGGTGGAGCGTCTCGTCCCACGCGAGCCAGACCTCGCTCATCCCCCCTTTGCCGATCGGCGCCTCGAGCCGGTACCTGCCCAGCTTGCGCGCCTGATAGACCTGCTGCTGCGCGGCCCACACGACGTGGCTCGACAGCGCCCCGATCACCCCCGAGGCAGGGACGAAGATGTAATGGCTCGCGGCCGTGAGCAGCGTCGTCGGATCGAGCCACGCCGCGTGGATGGATGGGGAGAAGATCGCGGCGATGCCCATCGTCGCCGGGAAGGCGAGGAACATCGCCGCGGAGGCGAGGAGGGCCTTGCTGAACGGCGCGGGCACGAGCGCCGTGCGGAGCAGCACGACGATGGAGAGCCCGTGCATGTATGCGCTCGTCAGGCCGCCGAAATCGAGCGCCATCAGCGAGATGAAGATCGCGGCGGTGAGGAACGCGGCCTCGTACCCGAGGAGCACGACGCGCCCCGAGAGCGTCGGGCGCCCCGAGAGCCGGTACACGGCGAGGGAGAGCGCCTGCTCGACGACGCGCAGGACGATGCAGCGCCACACCGGCGCCGCGGGGTACAGCACGGTCGCCATGAACACGTCGACAAGCGTGAACGCCGGCCATATCCAGAGCGCGACCCGGAAAGCGCGGCGGACCGCGCGACGGACGCTCTCCGTGTCGTGGGCGCCCGGAGCGCTGCGCCGCGTGCCGAGCGGGCGAGTCTCGCGCTCTCTGAGCGTGCGCGCCGCGGCCGAGCGCTCAGCGCGGAGAGCCTCTCGGAGCAGCGCACGCTTCATGGCAATCTCGAGGGTCGCCAGAGCCACGCCGAACGTCAAGCGAGCGTTGTTGGCTTCTCGTGCGGCAGGTTTCCTCGGCCACGATGCCGGGCTGCGCTGCCCGCCGTCTCCCACCCCGGATGTCGTACCAACATGACCGTTCGCCGCCCCACATGCCGTGTTCGTCCGCCGTGCACACACATGCCCGTGAGGTCATGAATCCTGTCAGCGCCTCGGGGGGAGCGGCGTGGCGGGTCGCCGAGGCGCGGCGAGGTGACCGGGGCGCCTGGGGGCTGGGGTCTCGCTCGTCGCCTTGGCCGCCGGCCCGCGGCGCCGCTCGCGCCCGGCGCCGCGGGCTCGAGCTCAGCGGGCCCCTTACGCCTCGGGCCGCGGCGGTCGCCCTGGTCAACCGGCCGGATCCATGCTTGAAAGCTCGCCACTGTGCCGCTCTCGCCCGAAAGCTTTCGCCGGCTGTTCGCAAGCCGCCCCGTCGTCCTCGCGCCCATGGAGGACGTGACGGACGCGGTGTTCCGCCGCATCGGCCGGGAGCTCGGCGCCGAGCTGTGCGTGACGGAGTTCGTCAACGTCGAGGGGCTGCTGCGCGGGTGCAAGACCGCGCGGCGCAAGCTCGCCCTGGCCGACGGCGATCAGCCGACGGCGATCCAGATCTACGGCGCCAACCCGGAGCGCCTCGCCGAGGCCGCGCGCGTCGCCGAGCAGGCCGGACCGGCGTTCCTGGACATCAACTGCGGCTGCTGGGTGCCGAAGATCGCCGGACGAGGCGCGGGCGCGGGCTGGCTCCGCGATCCGGAGGCGATGGTGGCGATGGCCCGCCTCGTGACGCGCTCGGTCGCCCTCCCGGTCACCGTGAAGACGCGCATCGGCTGGGGACCGGAGTCCCATATGCCGATCGTCGACCTCGCGCGCCGCCTCGAGGACACCGGCGTCGCCGCGCTCACGATCCACTGCCGCACGGCCCAGATGGGGCACAGCGGCGCGGCCGACTGGAGCTGGGCCGCCCGGGCGCGCGAGGTCGTGTCCATCCCTGTCGTGGTGAACGGCGACATCAAGACCGCTGACGACGCGGCCCGCGCCCTCCGCGAGACGGGCTGCGCCGGCGTGATGGTCGGCCGCGCCGCCATCGACCACCCCTGGATCTTCCGCGAGGCTCGGGCCCTCCTCGACGATGGCGTGCACCTCCCGCCGCCGACGGCCGAGGAGCGGCTCGCCCTGTGCCGCGCGCACCTCATCGCGAACACCGAGGCGCGCGGCGAGCCGCACGGCGTGCGCGTGACCCGGCGCCACCTGACCGGCTATCTCCGCGGCCTCCCCGGCGCGTCGGCCCTCCGGCGCGAGCTGCTCTTCTGCGACAGCCTGTCGGGGTGCCTCGACATCCTCGACAGCGCCGCGCAGCGGCTCGCGGCCTGAGGCGCGGCAGCCTGAGGCGCGGCAGGCCGGCGGCGGCGCCGTCTACATGCCCACGGGCGTCGCGTCGTCGACCGGCGCGGGCTCGCCGTTCGGCCGCTCGGCGCCCGGCGGCGCGCCCATGGGATCGTGCGGCAGGCTCCCGCGGTGCGAGCGGAGCAGCACGTGAGGCGTCGCCAGGAGGAAATTGGAGACGCGGGACGTGTAAATGTCCGCCGAACGCTCGATCTGCCGGGCCAGGTGGCTCTTGTCGTTGCCCGTGCGGAGGAGCAGCCCCCACCTCGGGTTCAACGTCTCGGCCGACGCCTTCGCGAGCGGCGCGATCCGCGCGTCGAGCGCCGCCAGGCTCGCCTTGAGCTCGTTCATCTTCGCCTGGATCTCGCCCTCCGTCGCCCCGGCGACCGGCCCGTAGCCGGCGCGCATCCGCTGGAGCTCCAGGCGCAGCCTGGCATAGACGCGCTCCGCGTCCTCCTTCTCCCGCATCCAGAGATCGAGGCGCGCCTCGGCCCCGCGCGCCTCCTCGATCGCGAGGATCTCGTCCTCGAGCTCCCGGATGATGAGCGCCGTGCGCCAACGCAAGGCGCTCTTCGACACATGCACATCCCCATAGATGTGATCGCCGATGTAGAGGATCTCGTCGCCGGACAGCCCCAGGTGGTGCTCGACGAGCCCCGCGTTGCCGCCCAGGTAGTGCCCGCCCACGCGCAACCGGCCGGCCGGGCGCAGGAGGCCATCCTCCGTGACCACCTCGAAGAGCGGGCTGCGGCTCGAGAAGAACTCCGGCTTCCGCGCGGAGACGATGACCACGTCGAACAGGTCGCGCCACGTCATGCCGCCCGGCAGGAAGCGGTCGAACGCGTAGCTCATCATCGCGCGCGTGTAGACCCACTCCGAGTTCGTGATCAGGACGAGCTTCTTGCCCGCCTCCCGCTGGTCGAGCAGCGTGAGCGGGATCTCCGGATCGAGCAGCACGAACCGGTCCGGATCCCCGATGATCTCGGCCTTCAGCTGCCCCTCCATGTGCGTCGCGTCGAGGCGATCCTTCACGCGGCGATAGAGGTCGCTGTAGCCGAGCACCTCGGGCAGCCGGCGCTGATCGAGCAGATCGACCAGCTTCGCGTACATGCACCCTTCCGACAGGGAGAAGAGCGTGTTCAGGAAGACGTAGCGCCCGTCCGCGAGGTCGACGATCGTCCGCGCGTAGGTCGCGCGCTGGGTCTCGAAGTCGATCGGCTTCGTGCCGTGGAAGGCCCGCTTCACATAGCCGAACCGATTCACCTTGAGCAGATTGCCGAGCTCGGTGTCCAGGATGAGCCCTCGGATCACGAGGTCCGGCTCGAACGTCAGGTCCCCGACCGGCCAGCCCTCGCTCTCCAGGAGATGCCGGAGGTGCTCATAGGCCCGACGCTCCCACGCCTCCACCCGGTAGTGGATCAGCGTGTAATCCATGTCGTATCCGATCGCCTTGATCGAACGGAGATTCAGCGTCCGGTTGCAGAAGATCCCCCGCTGCTTGGGCGGCGGGGCGGCGAGGCAATCCAGCTTGTCCATGGTGATCGCCCGGAGAGCGGTCGTGAGGCATACCAGGGACCCACGGCGTTGCCCACCCGGACAATCACCGTCACCCCGCCGTCAGGAGGGCGCGTTCGGCGTGTCGATGTCGTCGTGGGCGCGCACGCGCATGCACGGCCTCGGTCGTCGTGGCGTCGTGGCGTCGTGGACGCGCACGCGCGGCCTCAGCGGCGCCTGAGCCGGCTCTTCGCGCTCTGCCGCCGATCGATGCTCGTCGCGGGCCGAGCGGACCGCCCGTTCGTCGGCGCTCGACGGGGGTCGCCGCGGTCGTCCGCCTCCCACCCGTCGTCTTCCTCGTCTTCGTCGTCCTCGTCGTCGAACAGGTCGTCGTCGTCCTCGTCGTCGTCCTCGTCGCGCGCCTCGGCCCGGCGCACCTCGAGCCCGAGCATCGTGAGCGCCTGCTCGAGCGTCAGCGCCGTCTTCACGGCCTCGAGCTCGACCCCCATGGCCTGGAGCGTCATCGCTATCTCGGGGCTCAGCCCGGACAGGATCGTCGGTGTGCCCATGAGCCGCGCGGCGGAGGCCAGGTTCGAGAGCACCGCGCACAGGTGGCTATCCATGATCCAGACGGCCGTGAGATCGATGACCAGCCCCTTCGCGCCGCTCTCGTGGATGGCCCGCAGCACCTCGGTGTTCAGCTGCTCCGCGAGGTCATCGGTCACGTCCCCCTGGATGGGCACCAGGATCCGGTCCCACAGGTTGATGATGGGAAGGCGCTTGAGCTCCATGGTCATCCTAAGGTTCGATGTCGGCGATCAAGACCGTTGAGTCATCGTGCGAGCGCCGGTGTCGGCTCATGAGGGCGCGGCAGGCATCCGCGGCCTTCATTCCACGAAACAGCGATAGATCGAAGCGAGGGGAGACCCCGTCGGTGAACACGACGAGCCGGTCGCCCCGCGCGAGCTGCGCATCGAAGATCCGGACCTTGCTGAGCGATGCGCCGAGGATGCCCGGGCTCTGGAGCCACTGCACGCGCGTGCCGTGCGACATCAGCTCGACATTGCCGATGCCGCAGCCCTGGAGCCGCCCCTCCCGGAAGCGACAGATCATGCCGGCGGCGCCGCGGGTGCCGCGGAGCCGCACGTGGAGACGATCGATGAGGGCGCGGACGTCCTCGCCGCTCGGCGCGTCGGCGAGCGTCTTGAGCGCGACGTTCGCCGCGGCCGCCGCGTGCTCGCCGTGGCCGAGGGCGTCGATGACCGCGAAGAGGACGCCGTCTTCCCCGGCCCGCACGAACGCGGCGTCACCGCTCACGAGCTCTCCGTCCTTGGGGAGGATCGCGTACTCCACGGAGAGCTTCACAGGTGGACCTCGATCTCCACCCGCGTGCCCTTCGGCCCCGAGTCGATATGAAAGCGATCGGCAAGCCGCTTGACCCCGATGATGCCGCGCCCCATACCGGTCTTGCTCTTGTAGCGCCCGGCGAGGATCTCCTGCAGGTTCTGGATGCCTGCGCCCTCATCCACGGCGACGATGAGGAAGCGGACCGGGCTGTCGCGCTGCACCGCGAGCTCGATCGTCCCGCCAGGGGTATAATGGACGATATTTCGCGCGAGCTCGCTGACGATGGTCGCGACCTTGTGCGACGTGAAGCTCTTTGCGCCTGCCGCATCGCAAACGGCCTTCGCGCTCAGGCGCGCCTCGCTGATGTCGGCCTCCACGTTGATGACCATGACCTTCGAGCGCCGCGAAGGTCGTTCGCCGCCAATCGCCGAAATTTCCGACCTGAGCCGACCCAGCCGCGTCGGATCCACATAGAGTCGGGCTCGGCGCTCGATGCTCGGAAGGATGTCGGGGAGGTCGTCGAGCGAGAACGCCTCGGGCTGGATCTCCGCCTCCCGCATGGCCCGAAGCAGGACTCCCTCTGCGTTCATCGCCGAGAGATAGCCGAGCAGGACGTTGAGAATCTGTTCGTGCGCGGGAGTCATCCGGAAAGCGCCTGGACCGGCAGGGTACCGGGGCCCCGGGTCCGCGTCGAGTGCGCGGCGACGGCATCGCCGGGTTCGCCAGCTGTGAGGCGGAAACCGCCGAGCTCCGGACGGACAGCGCCAGCAGGGCTCGCTCGGTCCATCGCCCGCATCGCCCAGCCCGTGCCCGAGCTGACCGGACGACCTACGGCCGGCTCCAAGCAACGCTCGTGCCTGGCTGACCAGCCCACCGAGATCGCTCAGGCCGGGTAGTACGACGCCTGGCCTTGACGCAGCTCCTCGGTGATCTTGTTCTCCGCAAGGAGCTTCTTGAGTGGCTCCTGGAGCTCCGCCGCAGGGGTCCCCATCGCCAGCGCAAGGTCGTCGATCCCTTGCCCAGGCTCGATCTCCACATGGGCGAGCAGCGCCTCGGCAATCTCGTCCCCGGAGCTCCCGGACGACAGGCTCGCCGGGTTCGCTGGGTTCACCGGAGCGGCCTGTTCGGCGGCTTTCACGGGGGCCGTGACGGCGGGCGCCGGGGTGCGCGCGGCGCGCGACTTCGGCGCTGCGACGGCCGGACGCGCGCCGCCTCCGCTCGTCCGCGACGCGGCCGCCTTCTTGCGCGGCGCAGCGCGCGTCGGCGTCTTGGTCGGCGTCTTGGCCGACGGGGCGTTGCGAGGAGGCGCGGCCGGACGGCTCGGCGCCGGAGCGCGCTCGCCCTTCCGGACCGGCTTGGCGGGAGTCGCGGCCGGCCCGGTCGATATCCCAGCGGCGCTGATGTCGACTTGCAGGTACCGCCCAGCGGTCCGGAGAACGTCCTTACGGACCAGCGCTCTCAGGCCCTCCAGGAACTCGGCCACGGAAGCACGAATCTCATTCTCGATCTCGACATCGGATATCACGCTGCCGCCGTCTCATGAATCCCTCGGAATGTCAACGTCTTCCACGCACAGTGGCCCGCACAGGCCGGAGAAACCAGGTGTTCCTGCGCCGGTCGGCGCTCGCGACCGGACGCCGGATCCCTGGCTGGGGCCGCGCGCGTCCAGTGTGAATTTGCCGTTTTATCAAATGAAATGCTGGCAAGATCTGAAACGCATCGAGAGATCATCTCGGGCCCCTCCGTCCGCACGCACGGGCCTCGCGCTCGGGCAGAGATCGACTCGCCGCTCACGGCCGCGCCAGGGTGGCGGCCCTGTAGGTGTGCTCAAGCAGCCTTGACGGCGCGGAGCGACGCGCGGCGCAACGGGCGGAGCTGCGACGCCGTGAAGGCCGCGCCGAGGGCGAGCCCGCGGAGCGTCAGCCGCATGTGGAGGACATCGAGATACCCCTCGCGGTGCAGGGCGGTGATCGCCCGGCGAACGTCGGTCCGACGCACCTGAAGGGCCGTGGTCAATGTGTCGAGGGTCACCGTCTTGCCCTCGCTCTGGAGGGCAACCAGCGTCCGGAGAAGATGCGGAGCGATGTCCTTGTTGGTCATGGCGCGCACCGTAACCGCCCCCTGAACAGCCGTACAGTTTGTGGCGACGTTTTTCTCCGAGTCGCCTGCGAGGAGCGCTGGAGACGCCCCGAAGGCAGCCGTCGTCTATGGTAGGTCCTCCCCCGTGCGCGCCGACGCCTCACCTCCTCAAGCCGTGATCCTCGCCGGCGGACTCGGCACCCGGATGCGCCCCCGGACGGAGCGCACCCCGAAATTCCTGCTGCCCGTGGCCGGGCGGCCGTTCGGGGCGTGGCTCCTCGAGCGGCTCGCCGCAGCGGGCTTTGGTGAGGTGGTCCTCTGCGTGGGTCACCTCGGCGACGCCGTTCGACGGGCGATGGGCGACCGGTTCGCCGGCCTGCCGCTCCATTATGCCGACGACGGCCCCGATCTCCTGGGCACGGCTGGCGCGCTGCGCCGCGCGCTGCCCCAGCTGGCTCCTGTGTTCCTCATGACCTACGGCGACTCCTACCTCCCCTTCGATTACCTGGCCCCGCTCCGGGACCTCTGCACACACCCCGGTGCGCTCGGCACGATGGCCGTGTACCGGAACGAGGGTCGGTTCGACGCGTCGAACGCCGCGGTCTCGGGCGACCTGGTGGTGCGTTACGAGAAGCGGCGCGCGGGCGCGCCGCCCGACCCTGCGCTCGACCACATCGATTACGGCGCGACCGCGCTCCGCCGCGAGGTCGTCGAGGCGCTGCCGGCCGACGCGCCGCTCGGCTTCGAGGTGGTGCAGCGCGACCTCGCGGCGCGCGGCGTCCTCCGGGCCTTCGCGGTCGCGGCGCGCTTCCACGAGATCGGCTCGGAGCAGGGCCTCCGCGATCTCGAGGCCGCCCTCACGACCTCGGCCGCGACGGAGGAGCGGAGATGATCGTCTCTCGCGCCCCGGTCCGCTTCTCCCTCGGCGGCGGCGGGACCGATCTGCCCGCGTACTCCGGCCGCTTCGGCGGCTACCTCGTGTCGGCCGCCATCGACAAGTACATCTATGTGACGGCCAACAAGCGCTTCCACCGGGACATCCGCCTCGCGTACTCCAAGACCGAGATCGTCCCCTCGGTCGACGCGATCGAGCACCCGATCTTCCGGGAAGCGCTCCGGATGCTGGGAATCGAGCACTCGATCGAGCTCACGAGCGTCGCGGATCTCCCCGCGAACTCGGGCCTCGGCTCGTCGAGCTCGTTCACGGTCGCCCTCCTCAACGCCCTGCACACGTACAAGCGCGACTTCGTCTCGTCCGAGCAGCTCGCTCGCGAGGCCTGCTCCATCGAGATCGAGCGCCTCGGAGAGCCGATCGGCAAGCAGGACCAGTACATCGCCGCTTACGGCAACGTCACGGCGTTCACGTTCTCTCCGGACGGCTCGGTGCACGTCGAGCCCGTCCCGGTCCGCGACGAGGTGCTGGACGAGCTCGAGAGCAACCTGCTCATCGTGTGGAGCGGCGTCGAAAGAGCGGCCAGGATCGTGCTCTCGGAGCAGGGCCGGCGGCTGCAAGACCTGGAGCCCGCGGTGGTCGAGCGGATGCACCGCATCAAGGAGATCGGCCGCGACGTGCACCGCATCCTCGTCACGGGCAGGCTCGACGACTACGGCGAGCTCCTCCACGCCCACTGGACCCAGAAGCGTAAGCTCGCGTCCAAGATGACCGACGAGGTCCTCGACGAGATCTACGAGATCGCTCGAGGCGCGGGGGCGCTCGGCGGCAAGCTGATGGGGGCCGGCGGCGGAGGCTTCTTCATGTTCTACGTCCGGCCGGCGGAGCGGCGCCGGGTGCTGGAGGCGCTCGCCGGGAAGGGCCTGCGCGTCCTGCGCTTCCGCTTCGATCTCGACGGCGCGCGCATCGTCGCGAACCTGCACCGATCGTGAGCGGGCGCGCCGGCGCACCCCTCCTGCTGGGCATTTCAACGGGACTCTGGCTATAGATCGGCCATGCCTCAGAGCACGCACGACTTCGTCGAAAAGTACCTCCGCGAGACGTCCGAGATCGCCCTCGCGACGAGCCCCGACGACATGGCTCGCGTCATCGAGATCCTCTTCGATGCGTACCGGAGCGATCGCACCATCTACACGTGCGGCAACGGCGGCTCCGCGGCCAACGCGAGCCACCTCGCCTGCGACATCGCCAAGTTCACGTGGGTCGATGGCAAGCGGCGCTTCAAGTGCACCTCGCTCTGCGACAACGCGGCGCTCCTCAGCGCCCTCACCAACGACGTCGGCTTCAACCGCATCTTCCTCGAGCAGCTCGACGGCCGCATGGTCGCGGGCGACGTGCTCGTGTGCCTGAGCGTGCACGGCGGCTCGGGCGCCGATCGCGCCGGCCCCTGGTCGCAGAACCTCGTCGCCGCCGCGGATTTCGCCAAGAAGACGGGCGCCAAGGTGATCGCGCTCGTCGGCTACGACGGCGGCGCCCTGCGCCAGATGGCCGACGCCAGCGTGATCGTGCCGAGGACGCGGGCGGGCTACACGTCGACGCCGCACGTGGAGGGCTTCCACGAGGTCTACCACCACCTCATCTGCGAGCGGCTCCTCCAGCTCGTGGCCGAGAGCTGAGCCCCGCGTGGCGAGGCGCGGGATCCTGCTCGACCGCGACGGCACGCTCATCGACGTGGTGCGCGATCACGAGCTCGGCGTCGTCGTGACCGCGTTTCATCCGGATCAGATCCGCCTCCTCCCCGGCGCGATCGAGGGCCTGCGGCGCCTCGCGGACGCGGGGTTCCTGCTGGCGATCGCGACCAACCAGCCGGGCGCGGCGAAGGGCCAGGTCCCGTGGGGGGCGATCGAGCGCACGAACCGCGCGCTCGTCGATCGCCTCCGCGAGGCCGGCGTCGCGATCGCGGCCCTCGCGGTGTGCCCTCACCACCCCGAGGGCGGGCCGGGCGGCGATCCGGCGCTCATCGGCCCGTGCGATTGCAGGAAGCCCAAGCCGGGCATGCTCACGGCGCTCGCGCGCGATCTCGATCTCGACGTCGCGGAGAGCTGGATGATCGGCGACGCGCCGAGCGACGTGGCGGCCGCGCGCGCGGCGGGCATGCGGGCGGGCCTCGTCATGGATGGACGCCGCTGCGAGCTGTGCCCGCTCCGCGGCGAGGCTGATCTCCCCTGCCCCGATCGCGCGGCGCCGCGCCTCGATCTCCTGGCCGCCGAGATCCTCCTCGCCGAGCCGCGCGGCTAGCGGACTCGGGCGCGCCGCGCCGCGCCGCGCTGCACCGCCCGATAGCCCGCGCGCGGCGTGCTACCGTCCCGCCGTGACCCCTCCTCCGGATCACGACCGCGGCGCGCTCGACGATGGGGGCGCCCGCGACGACACCCCGGCCACCGCGGCCGAGCTCGACGCCCGCCTCTCGGCGGCCCGCTACATTTCCGATCCGGCGACCTCTCTCGCGCTCTGGCTCGCCCTCCGGATGGCGCGGCCGCTGCTGCTCGAGGGGCCGGCCGGCGTCGGCAAGACCGATCTCGCCCGCGCTGCCGCCGAGGCGCTCGGCCGAGGGCTCATCCGGCTCCAGTGCTACGAGGGCCTCGACGAGGCGAAGGCGCTCTACGAGTGGGACTACGCGAAGCAGATGCTCTACACGCAGCTGCTGCGCGACGCCGTCGCGAAGGAGATCGCTGGCGCGGCGAGCCTCGCCGCGGCCGCGCGCGCGATCGCGGGGAGCGAGGCGTCGTTCTTCAGCGAGCATTTCCTGATCGCGCGCCCGCTCCTCGCGGCGCTGCGGAGCGCCGCGCCGGTCGTCCTGCTCATCGACGAGGTCGATCGCGCGGACCCTGAGTTCGAGGCGTTCTTGCTCGAGGTGCTCTCCGACATGCAGGTCACGATCCCCGAGCTCGGCACGATCCGCGCCGCGCACCCGCCGCTCGTCCTGCTGACGACGAACGCGACGCGCGAGATGACCGAGGCGCTGCGCCGCCGGTGCCTGCACGCGTTCCTGGACTACCCGCCTCCGTCGCGCGAGGTCGCCATCCTCAAGGTCGCCCTCCCGGGGATCGAGCCCCGCCTCGCGGCGCAGATCGTGGCGTTCGTCGGCGCCCTGCGGGCCATGGATCTGCGGAAATCTCCCGCGATCAGCGAGACGATCGACTGGGCCCGCGCGCTGCTCCTGCTCGGCAAGCGCGCGGTGACGCCGGAGCTCGCGCGCGACACGCTCGGCGTCCTGCTCAAGCACCAGAGCGACCGCGGCGACGCGGAGGCGAAGCTCGGCACCCTCGTGCGGACCGCCGAGCACGCGGGCGCGGACGAGCCGGCTACCTGAGCTCGGCCACCTTCTCGCCGAACAGCTTCTCGAGCCGCCCGAGCATGGCGTCGTTCGGCTCGACGCGCAGATCACGCCCCAGCGACAGCACCGCCTCTGCACCATCGTCGAGCTGGATCACGAGCTGCACCGGGCACACCCCGGGGCTCGCCCGCAGGAGCGCCCCGAGCCGATCGATGTGCTCGCGCCGGGCGCTGCGCGACTTCAGCGTGATCGCCACGCTCCGGGTCTGCGCGAGGATGGCGTCGGCGAGCGGCTGCACCTCGTCGAGCATCAAGGTCGGCTCGCGCGGCGCGGCCTCGGCCTCCTCGGCCCCCTCGTCCACCATCGGGAAGCTGATCTTCCCCGAGATCAGGACCGGCTCCCCCCGGTTCAGGAGGTCCGCGTAGCTCTCGATCTGCTTCTCGCGCACCTTGACCTCGACCCGGCCCGTCGTGTCCTCGAGCACGAAGAACGCGATCTTGCCGCCTCCCCCCTTGAAGATGCGCTCTCGGTAGCCCTCGACCATCCCGCCGACGCGCACCCTGGCCCAGGCATCCATGCCGGCCAGCGCGCTCACCGCGGTCACGTCGAAGCGGTTCATGTCGACGCCGTACCGATCAAGCGGGTGCCCCGAGACGTAGAACCCGAGGGACTGCTTCTCCCGCGACAGCGTCTCGCGCAGATCCCAGTCCTCGGCCGTCGGGTAATCGTCCAGCCTCACCTCGCTCTTGGACGCCACCGCCGCGAACAGGCCGATCTGCGCGCTGTTCCGCTCCTTGCTCGCGGAGCGCGAGCGCTCGAGCGCCCTGTCGATGCCTGTGAACGCCCGCGCCCGCGAGATGCCCCGCGCGTGGAGGCTCGCGTCGAACGCGCCGCACTGCACGAGCGCCTCGAACACGCCCTTGTTGACCCGCCGCGGATCGACCCGCTCGGCGAAGTCGAACAGATCCGCGAACGCGCCGCCCGCGTCCCGCGCCTCGAGGATCGCCTCGAGCGCCGACTCGCCGACGCCGCGGATCGCGCCCATTCCGAAGCGGATCTTCGGGTCGTACGGGTCCCTCACCCGCGAGCCTCCGCGCCGGGTGCCGGCCATGCGCTTGCCGTTCGTCGCCGGCTTTGCGCTGTAGACGACGGTGAAGTCGGTCTTGGACTCGTTGATCTCCGGCGGGAGGATCTCGACCCCCCACGCGCGCCCCTCCGCGATGATCCGGACGACCTTCTCTATCTTGTCGCGGTCGGCCGTCATCAGCGCACAGAGGAACTCGACCGGGTAGTGCGCCTTGAGGTAGGCCGTCTGGTAGGTCAGCAGCGCGTACGCCGCCGAGTGGCTCTTGTTGAAGCCGTAGCCCGCGAAGTACTCGAGGAGCCCGAAGATGCGCTCGGCGTCCTCGGCCTTCACCCCGTTCTTGAGCGAGCCGTCGACGAACGTCGCCTTCTGCTTCGCCATCTCCTCGGGCTTCTTCTTGCCCATGGCGCGCCGGAGCAGATCGGCGCCGCCGAGCGTGTAGCCCGCGAGCTTCTGCGCGATCTGCATGACCTGCTCCTGGTAGACGATGACGCCGTACGTCGGCTGGAGGAGCTCGTCGACGAGCGGGTGCATCTTCTCGATCGGCTTGCGGCCGTGCTTGCAGTCGACGAAGTCCTTCACCATGCCGGTGCCGAGCGGCCCGGGCCGGTAGAGCGCCACCGCGGCGACGATGTCCTCGAAGGCGTCCGGCTTGAGGTCCTTGAAGAGCTGCTGCATGCCGCTCGACTCGAGCTGGAACACCCCGGTGGTCTCGCCCGACTGGAGGAGCGCGTAGGTGGCGGTGTCGTCGAGCGGCACCGTGTTCACGTCGAAGCGCGTGCCCTCCTTGCCCGCGAGGTCGGGCCGCGCGTTCACGAGCCGCACCGCGATGTCGATGACGGTGAGCGTCTTCAGCCCGAGGAAGTCGAACTTCACGAGCCCGGCCAGCTCGGCGTCGTCCTTGTAGTATTGCGTGACGAGCTGCTCGCCGTTCTTGAAGCAGGGGACGTGGTCCCAGAGCGGCCCCTCGCTGATCACGACGCCGGCGGCGTGCATGCCCGCGTGCCGCGTCAGGCCCTCGAGCTTCTGCGCCTGCTTCAGGAGCTCCGCGACCGTGGGGTCGCTCTCCTTGAGGGCCTTGAGCTTCGGCTCGATCTCGAGCGCCTCGGGGATCGTGTACATGATCCCCGGGCTCTTCTGCGGGATGAGGCTCGCGATCTTCTGCGCCTCGTTCGCGGGGAACGCCATCGCCCGCGCGACGTCCTTGATCACGCTCCGCGCCTTGAGCTCGTGGAACGTCGCGATCTGGCCGACGGAGGGTTTGTCGGCCTCCTTGCTGTACTTCTTGGTGACGTAGGAGATGACCTCGTCGCGCCGGTCCATGCAGAAGTCGACGTCGAAGTCAGGCATGCTCACGCGCTCCGGGTTCAGGAAGCGCTCGAACAGCAGGTTGTACGGGAGCGGATCGAGATCGGTGATCTCCATGGCATAGGCGACGAGCGAGCCCGCGCCCGATCCGCGGCCCGGCCCGACCGGGATGCCGTGGTCCTTGGCGTACTTGATGAAGTCCCAGACGATGAGGAAGTAGCCCGGGAAGTCCATCTGGACGATGACGTTGAGCTCGATGTCGAGCCGCGCGCGGTAGGTCGCCTCGTCCACTCTCCTGCCCGTCTGCGCGATCTGGGCGAGCCGCTTCGTGAGGCCGTCGTGCGCCACGTGCCGGAAGTACGAGGCCGAGTCCGAGAACCCGCCCGGCAGCGGGAACGTCGGGAGCATCGGCTTGCCGAGCTTGAGCTTCAGCGTCGAGCACCGCTCGGCGATCTCGAGCGTCGACCGCACCGCCTGCGGGTGGTCGCGGAACAGGTGCATCATCTCGTCGGCGGGCTTGAGGAACATCTCGAAGCTGCCGTGGTGCGCGGCGCTCGCCTCCGCGAACGTGCGGTTGGCCGCGATGCACGACAGGTAGAGCTGCCCCTCGCCGTCCTCGCGCGCGCCGAAGTGCGCGTCGTTGGTCGCGACGAGCGGGAGCCCCAGATCGCCCGCCGCCCGCGCCAGGATGCCGTTGAGCACCGACTGCTCGACCAGCCCGTGGTCCTGCAGCTCGACGTAGAGGCTCCCCGGCTGGAAGCAGTCCCTGAGCCGGCTGAGCGCCTCGCGCCCCTCCCCCTCGCCCTGCTCGAGGATCCGCTGGGCGACCACGCCGCCCATGCAGCCGGTCAAGCCGATGAGCCCCGCGTTGTACTGCGCCACCGTGTCGAGCCGCACGCTCGGCGCGAGCCCGCTCGCGGGATCGACGTGCCCCTTGGAGACGATGCGGACGAGGTTCTTGTAGCCCTCCTCGGACGCGGCGAGCAGCACGAGGTGATCGACGGGCGTCTCGTCCACGCCCGAGCGCGACACCTGCCCCGCGGCCGCGCCCCAGCTGCGGGCGACGTTGACCTCGCAGCCGATGATCGCGCCGATGCCCTGGTCCTTGCAGGCCTTGTAGTGCTGAATGGCCCCGAACATGTTCCCGTGATCGGTCAGGGCGACGGCGCGCATTCCAAGCGTTTTGGCGCGCGCGGCCAGGTCCTTGACGCGCAGCGAGCCGTCGAGGAGCGAGTACTGCGAATGCACGTGGAGGTGGATGAACTCAGCGGTCACAGCAGGCTTCCAGGTGGCTTCTCATCGTGGTGGTAATCGGGAAAGACAGGTAATCGGGGAGAGGGCGCGGACAGCGAGATCGGGAGGCGCAGGGACAATCTACCAGCGCTCGCTGGCGGGCTCACATATAGCGCATTGCGCTGCGGGGATCGCCCTTGATGAGCCGCGCAGGCCGGCGCTAGCATGTGCGCCCGTCCGAGAGCACTTGCCTGATCCGGGGTGGGGTTTCCAGAAAGTGAGGTCGATGATGCGTCAATCCCGTATCGCCGTCGCGGTGTATTTGGCGACCGCGCTCCTGTCCGCTGCCGGTTGTGGCTCCGAGGCCACGGCGCCTGTCGTTCAAGACGTCGACCTCGGTCAGCCGCCCGCGCCGGGGCCGGAGCAGGCAGGGGATGGCGAGGGCGTCGCGTTCGCGATCGACCGGCTCTTCCTCGGCGATACGGATCGCGACGGGAAGAAGGCGGCCGGCAGCTGGAAGCAGTACGGATTCAACCTCGACGGCAAGGTGTCCAGCACCCTATCACAGGACCTGTGCAAGCCGGTGGATGACACCGCTCCTTCGGAGGTCTATCCGGACGGCGCCGACGGGATCGACAACGCCTTTGGCAGCAAGCTCGTCGGCCTCATCTCCAACCTCCTGACCGACCCGTCGACCCGGGTCAGCGACGCCATCGGCAAGGGCGATTTCACGGTGATCTTCAAGGTCGACGGGCTCGGCGAGCGGTCGTCCTACAACCCCCTCACCGCGAAGCTCTACGGCGGCGCCACGCTGGGTGGGGCGCCCACCTGGGATGGCGCCGACCGGTGGCCTGTCGTACCGGAGCTCCTCGACGACGCTCAGGACGTCGAGAGCTCCAAGGTGGTGTTCCCGGCCAGCTACGTCGTCGACGACACCTGGGTTTCGGGTCCGGATTCACAGGTCACGTTCCAGCTGAACCTGACGGTCTCGGACACCATCATCGGTCTCACGATCCGCAACGTGAGGATCGCGATGGAGCTCGCGACCGATCACAGATCGGTGGTCAAAGGGACCATTGCGGGCGTGCTCGAGACGGGTGTCCTCGTCGAGGAGCTCCGCGGCGTCATCGGCGCCGTACAGCCGAATTTCTGCGAAGGCCCCGCGCTGGAGACGATCCTCGACCAGGTCCGCCGCGCCTCGGACATCATGAAGGATGGCAGCCAGGACCCGAGCAAGGAGTGCGACGCCATCTCCATCGGCATCGGGTTCACCGCGAAGGCGGTCCAGCTGGGCGAGATCGCGCCGCCTGCCGAGACGACCGGCGTGCCGTGCCAGCCGGCGCCCGCAGACGAAGGCTGATCGCCGCGCGACTCCCATCGACCGGCGGCCGCCGCGTCGCGCACGCCTCCTGGGCTCCGTGGGCACCTCCCGGGTGCCCGCGCCCGCCGGCATCCCCACAGCCTGCGACGTGCAACCTGCTCCGCTGGGTCCGACCACCCGCGAAGATCGTGCTCGCGCTTGAGCCGTCGCGCCCCCCGCGAGCGTCTCAAGGAGCGACCCCACCCGTCCAGGGTACGCGCTGAGGCAAGGGAGGTCTTGCCAGCGCGCTCTCTCGGTCCGCCCGCTGGTGGGCGGGCCGCGAGGCGCCCTCTTCCTGGTTTCGTTCGTCCTGACTTTTCGCTAGAAGTCGGCATCGCTTCGAGCGTCCATCACGGAAGTACCCGATGGCGGTGAAGATTCATGGCGAGCTGCCGTCCAAGGGCGTCAGCCCGGCGGGTCGCCGATGCGAGCTCTGGCTCGTGCCCCTCAGAGGAGAACAAGGTCCATGCGTAGATACGTCGCTTCCGTTCTGTGCGCCGTGATGATGATTGGCGCTGCCGCCGCGACGGCGGGTTGCACGGCCAGCGCCTCGTTCAACGCCGGCAAGGAGCCGGTGGCCGAGCCCCCGCCCCCGCCCCCGCCGGAGCCGAAGCCCGAGCCGAAGGAGGAGAAGAAGCCCCGCCCGCGCTTCAAGCTGACGTTCAAGCTCAAGGGCAACGAGGTCTCTCTCCCCGGCCCGGTGGTCTTCGAGACGAACAGCGACAAGCTCCTGCCCGAGAGCGACGAGGTCCTCAACCTCGTCGACGACTTCCTGAAGCAGCGGGAGGATGTCAGCCTGCTCCGCGTCGAGGGCCATACCGACTCGGACGGTGAGGACGCCGCGAACCAGACGCTGTCCGAGAAGCGCGCGATGGCAGTCGCTCGCTGGCTCGTCGCGAAGGGGAACGACTGCAAGCGCTTGATCGCCGTCGGGTTCGGCGAGACCAAGCCGGTCGCCGACAACAACACGCCCGAGGGCAAGGCCCAGAACCGCCGCACCGGGTTCTTCATCGCGGCCATCAAGGGCAAGGCGGTCGACAAGCAGCCCGTGGACGGCGGCGGCAAGGTCGCCGGCGACGCCTGCAAGTGACGCCGCTGCGCCCGGGCGCGCTTCGGGCCGCGCACCGCGATCACCGCGGGCCCGGGCGAGTCGGGGCGCTCCCCTTCTGCTGACGGCGGAGCCCAGTGGCCGGCGCGCGCCGGCGGCCGGCGTCGCCCTGCGATCCTTCTTTTCTTGCCTCCCCCACCAGCTTCACTATCGGTACGTCTCCACGACATGCGGAGACGTCACGACAGGACCCTGGGTCGCCTCCTTTCCATCGCCCTCCTCTCGGTCGGCCTCTTCGGCTGCACCTCCGGGGCGGGCGACGTCCGCCCGTGGACGCGGGACGACCACGATCCGCCGAACCCCGGCGAGGGGCAGGGCCAGGGCGGCAAGGTAGCCGCGCGGCCGGTCGCGTCCGATGAGACCGATCCAGGGCTGATCGAGCTCGCCTGGCAGCGAAACTGCTCCACCTGCCACGGCAGGGCCGGGCGAGGCGACGGCCCGCAAGGCCCGATGGTCCGCGCCCCGGACCTCACCGACGCGGCATGGCAGGATCGGGTGACCGACGCCCAGATGGCCGACACGATCAGGAAGGGCAAGAACAAGATGCCCGCGTTCGACCTGCCGCAGCCGGTGATCGAGGGCCTCGTGAAGCGCGTCCGCACCAACCGAGCGCGCTGAAGCCTGATGAGCTCGACCTCGCAGCACGATCTCGATGAGGCGCCGGAGGAGAGGCCGGCGGAGCCGGAGGCCCGGCCGCCGTGGCTCCGGCGTCTCGCGCCAGCGATCCTCCTGCTGGGTGCGCTGGTCGCGGGGAGCATCCTCGTCAAGCGCCTGCCCGAAGAGCGGGAAATCGAGCTGCGGCTCGACGATGCAGCGACGGTCGTGCAGCTCGACGTGACGTGGACGGATTCTTCTTCGGGCGACCGTGCGGACGACACGGCGACGGTCATCGACAGCTCATGGCGCTTCGCCGAGGGCACGGCCCCACGGGCTGTACTCACGAAGGTGTCGCTCCCGGATGGCCTCTACCAGGTGGAGATCGCGGTCGGTAGGAAGGGCAGGCACGACGTGACGAGCCGGGCCATCACGCTCGCGGACGAGTCCCGGATCACGCTGTTTGTGCACTGACGGCGCCCCGCGCGTTCCCGCTGGCCTCGCGGAGCGCGCTTCGGCCGGCGCTCCTGGAGCGAGCCCAACAGCATCCGGATGCGCCGGAGACCTGCTGCCGCTCATTGCGGCCGCCCGGCGCACGAGACCGTTGACTCCCGGAATCCGACAAGCAAGGCAGCGCCGTGAGTTGGACGCGTGTCTCTGAGGTACCACCTCGCGTCCGGCAAGCCGCACGCAGCCCTTGATGAAAGACCTTCGTCTTCAAATATAAACTGTTGTTATTGTTGACATTTTCTTGCTTCCAGTAGCAGCGTTTCGGGTGGGAATGGAATGTGAGAACGAATTCCCTTGATGCGTTCCCCCCGAAACCGCTACTTCTTGGCCCGCGGAAGCAGGGCGTGGCACCTTATCCTACAACCACTTACACGCTCTGACTGGGACGACCGTGGTGCATCGTGGTGCCCCCCCGGAGGGAGCGACCATGCGGCCTGTACAGTGCCGCTGGAGGCGGAGAAGGAGAACCGATGAGGATCACCCCGTGGTATCTGGCTGCGCTCGCCCCGTTCGCCGCCATTGGTTGCAGTGGCGCGTACCTCGGTCACGCCGCTGTCGTCGCATTGACGATCGGCATCTTCCTCGGGACCCTTTCGCTCGGCCGCACCCCGAGCTCGAGCCCCGCCCCGCCGAACGCCCCTGTCTCCTGACTTTCTCGCCCAGCTGCCGCCTGCTGCACCTCGACGCGAGGGTTTCCCGAGCGCGCGACAGCGCTGGCGCTTACGCTCGGGGAGCGTGAGGTCATGACGCAAGACGCCTCGGTCGGCCGGCTCAAGCGGCTCGAAGAGTTCACGCTCATGGACCTCGAGTCCGTGCACCTCATCCTGCGCGGCGACTCGGTCATCGACTGGAGGAGGCTCAACCTCCAGGGCGAGCAGGCGGCGCGCGACCTCTTGCTGGCGCAGGAGTTCCGCCCGGACGAGCCGGGGGATCGCGCCCACCTCGAGAGCGTCAAGAACGAGGCGATCGCGTACCTGCGCCGCCATTTCGAGTTCCCGATCCCGAGCCCGGTCGCCCGGGCCTCGGTCGAGGAGATCCTGCTGCTCGCCTCGGGCAAGGGCCATCGCCAGCTCTGCGCCTGCACGATCCTCAAGGCGATGCACATCATCCATCACCTGGCCGGACGCGAGCTCCTCTTCTCGATCCCCATGTCGGACCAGGACGTCTTCCACCTCGTCGAGGAGAAGGTGTACCGGGTGATCGGCGGCATGCTCGCGGCGGGCTTCCCGATCACCGAGTTCATCGGCGGGCGGAAGAACAAGGACTCGCTCTACACGAAGCTCCTGTCGAAGACCGACACGACCGCGGCGGCCATCTACGACAAGCTCCGCTTCCGCATCGTCTGCCGCACCGTGGACGATCTGCTGCCGGTGCTCCTGTACCTGTCCGAACGGCTGTTTCCGTTCAATTACGTCGTGCCAGGCGAGAGCACCAACACGATCCTGCGGTTCCGGAGCTACTGCGAGACGCGGCCCTACCTTCAGCCGATGCTCGACGCGTTGCAGACCGACGTCGACGACGGGCTCACGGCAGGCGACAACAGCTTCAGCGATCGGAGCTACCGCGTGATCCACTTCGTCGTCGATCTGCCGGTGCGACTCCCCGCCGAGATCCTCGACATGGCGCCGCCCGCGGCCTGGGCGCTCGGGCCGATCATCTTCGTCCTGTGCGAGTTCCAGCTGATCGACCGCGAGACCGAGGCGGCGAACGAGGTCGGCGAGGCGAGCCACGCCAGGTACAAGGAACGGCAGAAGCACGCCGTCATGCGCAGGCTCAAGCTCGGGGTTCGCTCCACCCGGGATCCGGCGAGCGGCGGGCCCAAGCGAGATCGCTAGGCGCCGCGGTCGGCGCGGGGCACCGTCCTGACGCCGTGACGACGAGGCCGCTGGCGCGCAGGACCCTGGACCGTGCAGCCAGACTGGACCGCGCGGCGAGGCCAGACCCCGCAGCACACCCGACCGCGCAGCGCGCACGGACAGAACGGCCGCGGCTGCGGCGGATGCGTGAGCAACACCGCGACCCATCGAGCGGGCAGACGGGAGAGTTCCGCGAGACATCCGGGGTGGGTCCCCGGAGAGCGGCACGCATGAGCAGGGCGGCGAACGCCGCTGCGACGCCGGGAGCAGTCGGGCTATCGAAGCAGAGGCCGCCGAGCGAACAGTCTGGACGGTGACCGACGGCGCTCGATCGAGGAGGCTTGCCAGCTCCTCAAGGACACCACCGGACGAGCGGGCTCAGATGCGGCCCTTCAGCGCGTCGCGATCGAGGACGACGATCCGGCGGCGATCGATCTCGATCACCCCCTTGCGCCGGAGATCGCCCAGGGTGAGCGTGACCGTCTCGCGCGTGGAGCCGATCATGCTCGCCATCTCCTGATGGGTGAACGGCGCGGAGATGAGCACCCCGCGCGGATCGGGGATGCCCCAGCGCGTCGCGGCTTTGAGCAGGAACTCACAGAGGCGGGCCTCCACATTGCGGAAGAGCATGGACGCCAGGCGCTCCTCGGTGTCCGTGTGCCGCTCGACCAGCGTGGTCACGATGGCAGCGGCGAAGTTGGCGTCGCTCGCCATCAGGTTGCGCACCGTCGCGAGGGGGACGAGGAGCGCCTCGACGTCCTCCGTGGCGATCGCGCTCTCCCGGTGGGCCGTAACACCCCCGAGCGCAGCCTCGCCTAGCACGTCGCCGGCCCCTCTGTAGCCGAGCGACAGGCTGCGCCCGTCGCTCATCCCACGCACCAGCCGGACTCGGCCGAGGCTGAGCATGGCAAGCGCGGTCGCTGCGTCGCCCTGCGTCACCAGGTGACGCCCTTTCGCGACGCGTTGGATCGTCCCTCCGTCCGCCAGCGCCGACTGCGTGGCCGGGGAGGCCGCGTTGCCGATCGCGCCGCGCCGGACAACCCGCCGTTTGCGGGAGTCCAGGTCGAGTCCACCGTCGTTCCCGAGCGCGCCAGGCTGGACCCTGACGCTCCGTGCCATCGCATCCTTACCCATCATCATCGCGGCTGCTCCTGCGGTTTGCGGTGTCGCGGTCCTACTGTTCCGGGGGGGCCCACCGGCTGGGGGGGGCCCGACTTGTGCCGGAACCTCCCACTTGCGTTGACATCCTGGATACCCGGCCCGTACCTTTCGGTTCGAGCCGGGCACGCCCCGTGAATGAACCCCTGCACGGGGGAGCCAGTTCGACCGCTCCTCCAGCTACGGACGTTGGATGCGCCTCTTTAGCGGCAAAATTACTCCCCTCACAGAAGAACTCGTCCGCGCGCTCGTGGACAACCGCGATATCGAGTGCGAATCGAAGAAAGAGGTCGCGCTCGACGTCGAGTCCGTCTTCACGAGCTACCTGCACGCAGAGCGGGAAGCGACCGAGCGGGCGAAAGAGATCCTCCAGGCACGCGGACTGCCTCAAGGCGAGTTCAACCGGGTCAAGCGCCTGGCCGCGGAGCAGAAAGGGATCAAGACCGGCGAGGAAACCATGGATTATCTCCTCGACCAGCTGCTCGAGATGCTGATGCACTCGAACAACGTCGAGGAGGTGTTCGTCGAGGACCACGACCTGCGCCGCCGGATAAGGCCCATCCTTCGGAAGTACCTCGAGATGGACGAGGCGCTCGACACCGAGGTGCGCGGCAAGCTCCGCCACGTGCAGGAGGGCTCCCGCACCTGGGAAATCGAATACCAGCGCGTCATGGGCGAGATCCAGCGGCGCAAGGGGCTGCTGTAATCGCCGCCAGGCAGGCGGGCTCTCAGCCGAGCAAGCGAGCCGTCTGCGGCGTTTGGTGGTCCAGCGAGACGCCGTCCGCCCATGGCCTCGACGCCCGGTCCGCAGGGATATCGATTGTGGGATAAGCGCGCACCATCTGCGACCATGCCCGCGGCGGATCGTTCCTTCTGCCAGATCGGGCGTCGTCGTGGTACCGGAGGACATCATGAGCTGGATTCCGAAGGTCGAGGCGAAGCGCCACTTCTGTCATAAATGCAAGAACGAGCTCATCTTCGAGGTGAAGCTCCAGCGCGCGGACACCTGTCCCCACTGCGGTGTCGACCTCCACTGCTGCAGGAACTGCGAGAACTGGGACCCGGCCGCGCACAACCAGTGCAAGGAGCACATCGCCGAGTACATCCCGGATCGGGAGAGAGCGAATTATTGTACTTTCTTCACGTTCAAGAACGGCGTACCGGAAGACAACTCGAAGCGCATCGCGGATTCTCGCTCCAAGCTCGACAACCTTTTCAAGAAGAAGTAGGCGCCCGCTGGGGGAGCACGCACATGTCCACGCCTCGCTACTTGATCACCGGCGGTGCCGGGTTCATCGGAAGCAACCTCGTCGCGGCGCTGACCGCCGCCGGCGAGCGGGTCCGCGTCCTCGATAACCTCGCGACTGGGCGATGGGAGAACCTCGACGGGCTCCCCCACCAGTCGCTGATCGAGCGCATCACGGGGGACATCCGGGACGCGGCGGCGGTCGCGACGGCGGCCAAGGGGGTCGAGGTCATTCTCCACCAGGCCGCGCTCGGCTCGGTCCCGCGCAGCGTCGAGTCGCCCATCGAGTCGAACTCCGTCAACGTCGGCGGCACGGTCACGGTGCTCGACGTGGCGCGCCGCCAGGGCGTGCGCCGGGTGCTCTTCGCCGCGTCGTCCAGCGCGTACGGCGAGACGCCCGTCCTCCCGAAGCACGAAGGCATGGAGCCGATGCCGCTGTCGCCGTACGCGGTCACGAAGCTCGCCTGCGAGCACTACATGAAGGTCTTCGCGGGCATCTACGGCATCGAGACCCTGAGCCTGCGTTACTTCAACGTCTTCGGGCCGAACCAGACGCCGGACGGCGCCTACGCCGCGGCGATCCCGCGGTTCGTCGACGCCGCCCTGCAGAACCGGCCGATCCCGATCTTCGGCGACGGCGAGCAGACGCGCGACTTCTGCTTCATCGAGAACACCGTCCTCGCGAACCTCCTCGGCGCGACCTCGTCGAAGAAGTTCAAGGGTGAGGTCATCAACATCGCCGGCGGACGCAGGATCGGGCTGAATGAGCTCTGCAAGGAGATCTCGCGGGCCCTCGGGCGGGACGTCGCGGTCGAGCACCTCCCCGCCCGCGCCGGGGACATACGCCACTCGCTCGCCGACATCTCGCGCGCTGCCGAGCTCATCGGGTACGAGCCCCGCGTACGCTGGGAGGACGGCATCGTCCCCACGGTCACGTACCTGCGGACGCTCCGTGAGAAGGGCCCCGCGGCCGCGTCGGCCACGGTGACCTGTGGCAAGGTTCCGCTGCCCAAGGCCCAAGGGGCCTCGGACAGCGGACCAAAGGCGAGCTAGGTAGAGCGGGGCGGCTCGTGCGGAGCATGACCGGCTTCGGGCTCGGTGACGCTTCGCTCACCGATGGGCGCGTCGTCGCCGAGATCCGCTCGGTGAACCAGCGCTTCCTCGACGTGCGCGCGCGGCTCCCGCGCGAGCTCGTCGATCTGACGATGTTCGCCGAGCAGGTGGCGCGCGAGCGCCTGCGGCGGGGACGCATCGAGATCATCGTGCGCACCGAGGGCGCGGTGCTGGCCCCGAGCACGCTCGACAAATCGAAGGCGCGCGCGGCGTTCCGCGCCTTGGCGGAGCTCCGCGACGAGCTCGCGCCGGGCGCCGACGTGCCGCTCTCGCTGCTCTGCGCCGTGCCGGACCTCTTCGCGCCCGCCGGCGGCCACGAGATCGCGGCCGTCCGCGCGGCGCTCAAGCTGGGCATCGAGCGCGCGATCGACGCGATGGAGGGCATGTGCCTGCGCGAAGGCGAGGCGCTCGCCAGCGACATGCGCGGGCGGGTGGCCACGTTGCGCGCGCTGTCGTCCGAGGTCGTGGCGCGCGCGGACGAGGCGCGCGAGGCGCTCAGGCGCCGCCTGCGCGAGCGGGTCGAGCGCCTGCTCCAGGGGGTCGAGGCCGGCTTCGAGGCGACGCGGATCGAGGCGGAGGTGATGCTGCTCGCCGAGCGCAGCGACATCACCGAGGAGGTCACCCGCCTCCGGAGCCACCTCGACCAGTTCGGCGGCGCGCTCGCGGCCCCGAGCGGCGACCCTTGCGGAAGGAGGCTCGACTTTCTGCTTCAGGAGATGGTACGCGAGGCGAACACGCTGGGCTCCAAGGCGCAGGACGCCGCCATCTCCCATCACGTCGTGGCGATGAAGGTGGAGCTCGAACGCCTGCGGGAGCAGGTCCAGAACATCGAGTGACAGGAGAGCATGTCGACCGAAGCACTCAGTGACGACTTCCTCCTCCTCATCGTGTCGTCCCCGTCCGGCGCGGGGAAGACGACGCTCTGCGGGAGGCTGCGCAGCGAGTTCCCCGACCTGCGCTTCTCGGTCTCCCACACGACCCGGCGCCCGCGCCCGAACGAGGTCGACGGCCGGGAGTATCACTTCGTCGACCCGAACACGTTCGAGCAGATGATCCGCATCGGCGCGTTCGCCGAGTGGGCCAGGGTGCACGATCACCTCTACGGCACGAGCCTGAAGGAGATCGAGATCGCCCGCGCCACCGCGCGCGGCGTGCTCTTCGACATCGACCACCAGGGCGCGCGGCAGATCAAGGCGAGCCTGCCCGAGGCGGTCGCCGTGTTCATCCTTCCCCCGTCGCTCGCCGAGCTCGAGCGGCGCCTGCGCGGGCGCGGCACCGAGGACGAGCCCACGACGCTCCGCCGCCTCCGCAACGCGAAGGGCGAGATCGAGCATTACGGCTTCTTCGACTACGTGATCGTGAACGACGAGATCAACCGCGCCTACGAGCAGCTGCGGTCGCTCGTCTTCTCCGAGCGGTGCCGCCGCCAGCGGCGCGCGGCCCTCTGCGAGCGGCTGCTCTCGGAGCGGAGGTTCGAGCGATGAGCGCCAGCGCGACGCGCGACGTGCTCGCGATCATCGGCGGCAGCGGCGTCTACGAGATGGGGTGGCTGGAGGACGTCGAGGAGGTCTCGGTCTCCACCCCCTTCGGGCTGCCGAGCGACGTGGTGCTGCGCGGGCAGGTCAAGGGCGGCGACGCGACGGTGCTCTTCCTGCCGCGCCACGGCCGCGGGCATCGCTTCTCGCCGTCGACGATCAACTACCGCGCGAACATCTGCGCGCTGAAGATGCTCGGCGCCACGCACGTGCTCAGCGTGAGCGCCGTCGGCTCCCTGCGCGAGGACATCGCGCCTGGCGACCTCGTCGTCGTCGACCAGTTCATCGATTTCACGAAGCGCCGGATCTCGACGTTCTTCGATGAAGGGCTCGTCGCCCACGTACCGTTCGCCGATCCGGTGTGCCCGATCCTGGCGAGCGCGGTCCACGACGCGGCGCTCGCCACCGGCGCGCGCGTCCACCGCGGCGGCACCTATGTCTGCATCGAGGGCCCTCAGTTCTCGACGCGGGCCGAAAGCCGCATGTTCCGTACGTTCGGCGCGCATGTCATCGGGATGACCAACCTGCCCGAGGCGAAGCTCGCCCGCGAGGCGGAGCTCCCCTACGCCACGCTCGCGCTCACCACCGACTTCGACTGCTGGCACGTCAGCGAGGAGGCGGTGAGCGTCGAGGCGGTCATCGCCGTACTCAACCGCAATATCGGGTATGCGCGGGACGTGGCGAAATCCCTCGCCCGCAATCTCCCCGACGTGTCTCAGAGCCCGGCTCGTCATGCGCTGGAGAAGTGCATCATGACCACGGCCGGCGCGTCGTCGCCCGACGCAGAGGCGCGGCTCGAGTGGCTCATCGGCCCTCGGCGGAAGGCCGACTGAGCTGACCTCAGGGCCCCTCGGAGCTGCGCCTGCTCCTCCGCGCAGCGGGTGGGAGGGGGCGCGGGTGCGACGGGCGCGAGGGGCAAGGCGGGCTCTGCTGGGGTCGGGTGCGGCCGCGGCGCAGCGGCGCCGTCGCAGAAACGAAACGCGCGGCTAGCGGCTACGCACAAACCTGGCTAAGAGGCGTCCTGTGACGACCTCATCCGCGATCCTCATCATCGGCTCGATGGCGTTCGACGACCTCGAGCTCCCCGCCGGCAACGAAAGAGACGTCGTCGGTGGCTCGGCCACCTACTCGGCGTTCGCTGCCTCGTGCTTCGCTCCGGTGCGCACCGTGGCCGTGGTGGGCGATGATTTCCCCGAAGAGACCCTCGCGGCGATGCGATCCCGAGGGATCTCGATCGAGGGCGTCGAGCGCGCTCCCGGGAAGACGTTCCGCTGGGCCGGGCGCTACGATGTGGATCTCATCCATCGCACGACGCTCGACACGCAGCTCAACGTGTTCGCGTCGTTCGCGCCGAAGCTGCCGGAGACCTACCGCGACACGCCCTTCCTCCTGCTCGGCAACATCCATCCCGCGCTCCAGCTCGACGTCCTCGAGCAGGTCCGCGCGCCGCGCTTCGTCCTCGCCGACACGATGAATTTCTGGATCGAGGGGGAGCCGAAGGCGGTCGCGGCGATGCTGCGCCGCATCGACACGCTCGTGGTCAACGACGAGGAGGCGCGCCAGCTCTCGGGCAAGTACAACATCCGCCGCGCCGCGAAGGAGATCCTGTCCCGTGGTCCGCGCCGGCTGATCATCAAGCGCGGAGAGCACGGCGCGCTGCTCTTCGACGAGGAGGGCGTGTTCGCCGCGCCCGGCTTCCCGCTCGAGGACGTCATCGACCCCACGGGCGCGGGCGACGCCTTCGCCGGCGGGCTCATCGGTTACCTGGCGTGCCAGCCGGAGATCACGCCGCTCGCGCTCCGGCGCGGCATGCTCCATGCGACGGCGACGGCGTCCTTCTGCGTCGAAGCGGTTGGCACGCGGCGGATCGCGACGGTGACTCGCGCCGACATCGCGGCGCGACTGACCGAGATCCGGGCGCTGTACGAGTTCGGCGCAAGCACCATGTGAAGCCCGCCTGGGGGCGGCGCTGGCCCGAGCGCCTGCCGTGTGCGGTCGCTGTTCACCTTCCGGCGCATAGCCGTGCTAGACGACCGTCAAAGTGAACATGAACCTCACCACCCGTACATTCGCAGGCATCGCCTTGCTGGCCCCCCTCGTCTTCGGTTGCGCGGCCCGTACGGCGCCGTTCGATGAGATGGACAAGGCGCAGATCACGGTCCTCCGCCTCCAGGGGCAGGAGCTGGCCCCGACGCCCGCGGCGACGACCGGGGCCCCCACCCTCATCCCGGGCATCCCGCCCGAGCTCCAGCAGATGGGGCAGGCCGCACTGCAGGGGCTGCAGCAGGCGCTGCCCGGGCTCATCCCGCCCAACCTCATCCCGGGGCAGACCGCCAGCACGCCGGTCCTGCCCGCGCAGCCGCGCTTCAAGAACTTCGTCATCCTCCAGCAGCGTCAGCTCACGACCAGCGACGCCGACGCGGAGCTCACGGACCAGATCCTCGACGTCTTCGGCGACGAGGACAGCTTCACCGCGGACCGCGGCAACTGCTTCTATCCCGGCCTGGGCATCTCGATGGTGCGGCCGAACAACCCCACGCCTGTCGACCTGCTCATCTCCTTCTCGTGCAACCAGGCCATGGGAGACGGCTTCCGCTGGCCTTACGCGACCAACGGCTTCTCGGCCGAGACCCACAAGAAGCTGAGCGAGATCTACCAGCAGCTCTGGGGACAGGCGGTCCCGCCCGGCGCGTGATCCCCTGCCGCGGCGAGGATCTGCGCTGCTCTGATTTGTAATCAGCACCACATATCGTGACCGCAGGGTCCGGATGGCTAGACTTGATCGAGCTTCCGAGGTCCACGCGTATCGGTCAGGAGCGCGCCGCACGACATCATGATCCCCCAACCCCAGCTGTTGCCGGGAAAGGAGCTCGGGCACTACGAGCTCCTCCTGCCCATCGCGCAGGGGGGAATGGCCACGGTGTGGGCCGCGCGCCACAAGGGCCGTCGTGGCTTCCAGAAGACGGTCGCCATCAAGACGATGCTGCCGTCGCTCTCGGATGATCCCCAGTTCGAGAAGATGTTCCTGGAGGAGGCGAGGCTCGCCTCGGGGATCCATCACCCGAACGTCGCCGAGATCCTCGACCTCGGCGAGCAGGACGACGTCCTCTACATCGTGATGGAGTGGGTCGACGGCGAGGCGCTGTCGGTCATCGCGAAGGCGGCGAACAAGAGCGGCGTGGCCATCCCGCTGCGCATCGCGCTCCGCGTCCTCGGCCGCGCTTGCCTCGGCCTGCACGCCGCGCACGAGCTCCGGGACCCGCAGAACGACGACCAGCTGCTCGGGCTCGTGCACCGCGACGTGTCACCCCAGAACATCCTCGTGACGTACGACGGCCACGTGAAGCTCGTGGACTTCGGGGTCGCCAAGGCCACCAACCGCACGCACAACGACACGACCGCGGGACAGATCAAGGGCAAGGTGCCGTACATGTCCCCGGAGCAGGCGCGAGGCGAGCGGGTCGATCGGCGCACCGACGTCTTCGCGATGGGGATCGTGCTCTACAAGTTGACGACGGGAGAGCACCCCTTCGCCGCAGAGAACGACCTCCTCACGCTCAAGTACATCACCTCGCGACCGGCGCTCTCGCCTCGCCTGAAGAACCCGGATTTCCCGCCCGAGCTGGACCAGGTCGTGATGAAGTGCCTGCAGAAGGAGCCGGAGCGGCGATACCAGACGATGCTCGAGCTGGAGAGGGCCCTGGAGGCCGTGCTGGCCAAGGAGCCGACGGTGACGGACCACGACGTCGGGGCGTTCGTGCGCGGGCTCCTGGGAGAGCGCAACCAGCGCCGGCGCGCAGCGCTGCGCGACACGGTCCGCATGCTCGACGAGCGCGCCTCCCACCCGCCCGAGGTGATGCTCGTTCGCGACAGCATCAGCGAGCTCTTCTTCACGCAGCTGCCTCCTGTTCACCCGAGCGGCCAGCTCCCCGCGCCCCGCCGGAGCACCCCCGCGCCCTCGCGATCGACGCTGCCATCGCTGCCATCCGAGTCGCTGATCCCGAGCTCGCCTGGCCAGGACACTCAGCTGGGCCCGATCGAGGTCCCGGCGGCGCGCCGCCGCTCGGGGACGCGGCTGGCGGCCGCTGCGCTCGCGCTCATCACGTTGCTGGGCGCCGGGGTGATGTGGCTCCGACGGCCCGCGCCGCAGCAGAGCGCGTCCGAGCAGCTCACGGTGCACGCCCACGGCGCTGGCCCGGCGGCGACCGCAGCCACGACGGGCGCAACGCCAGGGCCGGACGGCGCGCCCACGCTCCTGGCCGACCACGGCGGCGTGGGTGCTCGGTCCACCCCCGAGGCGAGCGAGCCGGAGGGGCGCGGGGCGAGCGCTCCGGACCCGACGGCCAAAGGCTCGACGGCCGCCGCGACGCCGAGCGCGACAGCGGCTGGATCGAGCGCCACCAGCGCGCGCAGAACAACCCCGGGCAAGCGTCCCTCGACGAAGTGGATACCGACCGTGACCAACCCCGGGTTCTGAGCGGCCGCAGGGCGCGGCAGCTCCGCGACGCGCTCCTCCTGGCAGCAAGCCTGGGCGTCGTAGGCGGCGCCCTGCTGTTGCGGCGGAGCCGAGCGTCCAGCGCCTCGCCAGCCCCGGCGCAGGCGATCGCGCCCGCGGAACCGTCGCCCCTGCCCAGCGGCGGTGAGCCCGAGCGCGCGGCGCTTGATCAGCACGAAACGCAGCACGAAGCGCAAGCGGGGTGCGGCTTTGCCGACCAAGGGTTCGGCGTCTCCGAGCGATGGCGCCCGCTTCCGCTGGGAAAGCTCCTCGTCCCGCCGGCGCACGCGATTCGCTCGGATGGCGGCTACGATCTTCTGATCCACTTCCACGGCGCCGAGCCTGTCCGGAAGGTGCTGGCTCCCAGGGACATGGATCTGGTCATCGCCGGGGTCGACGTGGGGACCCGCTCGAGCGAATACGCGCGCGCGCTCGATGGCGGCAGCTGGGACGCGCTGCTCCAGGCGATCGACCGCGAGGTCGAGAGCGCATCCGGGAGCGCGGGCGCGCACATGCGCCGCCTGGTGCTGTCGTCCTGGAGCGCCGGGTCCGGCGCGATCGGGAGGATCATCGAGCGCGGGAGCAGCCACGTGGATGCGCTGATCCTGCTCGACTCCCTCTATGGCTCCTACATGCCGGGGCAGACGTCGCTCGCGCAGGGGCAGCTCGCCCCCTACGTGGCGCTGGCCAACGCCGCCGCGCGCGGCGCGCCGGTCTTCTACCTGACGCACACCGACGTCCCGACCAGCGGCTACGCGTCCACGAAAGAGGCGGCCACGTTCCTTCTTCGCGAGCTCGGAGCCACCCCCATCGCGGTGACCTCGAGCGTGGGCGAGGCCCCCTCCGCCGCGCCCGGCGCGCCGGGCGACCGCGCTGCGGAGGCAGGAGACGCGCTGCGGCTCACCCGGATGTACGACGGCGGCAGCCTCTACGTGCGCGGCTACGCGGGAGCGGGCCCCGGGGAGCACTGCGCGCAGCTGCGGCTGCTCCCCGCGATCCTGGCGGAGCACGTGCTCCCGGCCCTTCGCCGTTGAGGCGCCGCCGCCGCGAGGAAGCGCGCGGCGCCTTTTCGGTGAGGGAACGCGCCGACGCGCGCCCGGCGAACCGCCGCGGCTCAGTACGACTTCGCGAACACCACGCGCCGCGGGCTGGGCTTGCCGGTGAAGATGCACTGCCCTTCACCCTTCAGCGCGTCGGCCCAAGGCGCCCCTTCGAACCCCCCGGTCGGGATGCAGCGGATGGTCACCTTGTGCGCATCCTTCACCGCCGTCTCGATCTCCGGATCGCCGGACCAGTGCGCCAGCGCGAAGCCGCCTTGCGCCTCCTTGCCCCCGGTCGACGCGAAGAACGCGTCGAAATCTGCGCGGCTGTTGATGACGTGCGTGTTGCTGTCGCGCACGGCGAGCGCGCGCGCGTAGAGGGTCGCCTGAATGTCGCCAAGGATCTCCGTGATGCGGCCCACGAGCTCCGCGCGCGCCATGCTCGCCTTGTCCTTCGGCGAGCGGTCCCTGCGCATCACCATGGCCACGCTGGCGTCGACGTCGCGCGGCCCGATCTCGATGCGCAGGGGGACGCCCTTCTTCACCCACTCCCACTGCTTGTCGCCGCCGCGGATGTCCCGCCGATCGATCTCGACCTCCACGCGGCGCTCGCCGAAGCGCTGCGCCCGGAGCTCCTTCGCGAGCCCGTCGATGTACTCGTCGATCTTGGCGCGCGTGTCGTCGCCCCGGTAAACGGGCAGGATCACGACGTGCGCGGGCGCGAGGCGCGGCGGGAGCACCAGGCCGTCGTCGTCGCTGTGGGTCATGATCAGCCCGCCGACGAGGCGCGTCGATACGCCCCAGGACGTCGTCCAGGCGTGCTCTTCGGTCTCCTCCTTGGTCTGGAACTTGATGCCGCTCGCCCTCGCGAAGTTCTGCCCGAGGAAGTGGCTCGTCCCGGCCTGCAGGGCCTTCCGGTCCTGCATCATCGCCTCGATCGCATAGGTGTCGACCGCCCCGGGGAAGCGCTCGCTCGCCGTCTTCGGCCCCTCGAGGACGGGCATGGCCATGAAGTCGCGCGCAAACGTCGCGTAGACCCCGAGCATGCGCAGCGTCTCCTCGCGCGCCTCGGCCTCGCTCGCGTGCGCCGTGTGCCCCTCCTGCCACAGGAACTCCGCCGTCCTCAGGAACAGGCGCGTCCGGAGCTCCCAGCGCACGACGTTCGCCCACTGGTTGATCAACAAGGGGAGATCGCGGTAGCTCTGCACCCAGCTCGCGAACGCCGCGCCGATGATCGTCTCGGACGTGGGGCGTACGATGAGCGGCTCCTCCAGCCGGGCCTGGGGGTCGGGAATGAGCCCGCCGCCAGGGCCGGGGACGAGCCGGTGGTGGGTGACCACGGCGCACTCCTTCGCGAACCCCTCGACGTGCTCCGCTTCCTTTTCGAGGAACGACTTCGGGATGAACAGCGGGAAGTAGGCGTTCTTGTGCCCGGTCGCCTTGAACATGCTGTCGAGCTCGCGCTGGATGTTCTCCCAGATCGCGTAGCCCCACGGCTTGATGACCATGCAGCCGCGGACCGGGGAGCTCTCCGCGAGGTCGGCCGCGCGCACGACCTGCTGGTACCACTCCGGGTAGTCCTCGTTGCGGGTGGGCGTAATGGCGGTCTTCGGCGCTTCGTTCTTGGCCACGGTCTCTGCTCTCCTCGATGGGCGGCTTGGCCGGCGGCCTTCGACCGGGCCGCCTTCGTCCCGCTGCGGACGGTCGGCTGGCGCCGGCCCCGCTCCGGGGTGAGCGCGCGACGTATCAGGAGCGCGGCAGGGTGTCGAGCGAAGCGGTCCCAGCGCCGGAGCCGCGCCGCCCTCCCGCTGGCTGGAGCGATGCCGCTCGCCTCGCCGGCCGCCGCGCGCCACGCTGCCTTCGCGGCGGCGCGCCGTCGTGGTACGCGCAGGAGAACGACGTGAACTACGTCATCCTCACGCACGGCGGGGTGACCGCGCCGCAGAGCGGCTCGGAGAGCTGCGCCAGGGCCGCCGACGAGGCGCGCCGCGCGCTCGACGGGGGCGGAGAGGCGCTAGCCGCGGCGATCGCGGCGACCGTGCGCCTCGAGGACGACCCGCGCTTCAACGCCGGGACGGGCTCGAACCTCCGCCTCGACGGGCGGACGGTCGAGATGGATGCGGCCGTGATGGCCAGCGACGGACGGTTCGGCGCAGTGGCGTGCATCGAGCGGGTGAAGAACCCCGTCCTGGTCGCCGCGAAGGTGACGGAGACGCCGCACCTGCTCCTCGCCGGCGCCGGCGCGACGGCGTTCGCTCGCCGGCTGGGGTTCGCCGACCATGAGCCGATCACCGAGGAGGCGCGCTGGAAGCACGCCCGCGCCCTCGCCGCGCTGCGCGGCGAGGGAGGAGACGACGAAACCACGAACGACGCGGCGCGCTTCCGCGCGCTCACGGCGACGCGGTTCTGGAACTTCGACGCCGAGCCGATCGAGTGCGACACCGTCGGGGCCGTCGTGCGTGACACGCACGGCCGGTTCGCCGCCGCGGCGTCGACGGGCGGATCGACCTACTCGCTCCGCGGCCGCGTCGGGGACGTGCCGCTCCTGGGCGCAGGGATCTACGCCGGCCCGCACGGCGCCGTGGCGGCGACCGGCGTCGGCGAGGAGATCGCGCGCCGCTTCCTCGCGCGGACCGTCTATGACTGGCTCGCCGATGGCGTCGCGCCCGCGCGCGCCGCGCAGCGCGGCGTCGCGATGTTCCCCGACGTGCTCGCCGTCGGCGTGCTCGTGGTGGGGCGGAGCGGCCAGGCGATCGCATCGAACCGCACCATGGCAAGCGCGCAGCTCGTGGGCTGAGGAGCCGCAGACGACGATGCAAAGTGGAGACCCTGATGCGATCGTGGTGGGCGCGGGACCGAACGGCCTCACCGCGGCGGCGTACCTCGCCCGCGCGGGCTTCTCGGTCCTCGTGCTGGAAGCCGAGCGAGAGCCTGGCGGCGCGGTCCGCACGCGCGAGGTGACCCTCCCGGGGTTCCGCCACGATCTCGGCGCGGCGTTCTTCCCCTTCGGGCAGACGAGCCCGGCGCTGGTGCCGCTCGATTTGCCGGGGGCCGGCCTCGTGTGGCGGCACGCGCCGATCGACAGCGCTCACCCGGCGCCCGATGGGACGTGCGCCTCCATCGCGCGGGACGTCGAGGCGACGGCGCGGTCGCTCGGCGAAGATGGCCCCGCGTGGCGCCGGATCGCCGGCTGGCACGCGGCCACCCGCGAGCGGCTGCTGAACGCGCTCCTCTCCACGCCGCCCGCCCTCGGACCGCTGCTCCGGCTCGGGCCCCTCAACCTGCTCCGCCTCGCTCAGGTGGCCCTCTCGAGCGGACGTGGCTTCGCGACGCGCACCTTCCGGACAGAGGCGGCACGGCGCGTTGTCCCCGGGCTCGCGCTCCACACCGACGTGGGCCCGGACGATCCCTGCGGAGCGATCGTCGGCTTCATGCTCACCGTGCTCGCCTCGAGCGGCGGCTTCGCGGTGCCCGAGGGCGGCGCCGGCGCGATCACGAGCGCGTTGCTCAGGCGCGTCGAGGAGCGCGGGGGCGCCCTCCGCTGCGGCGCCCGCGTCGATCAGATCATCGCCAGGGAGGGACGGGCGGTCGCGGTCCGGCTCGAGGACGGCCAGGAGCTCCGCGCTCGTCGCGCGATCGTCGCCGACCTCGCCGCGCCGACGCTCTACCTCCGCCTGCTCGCGTCAGAGCTGGTTCCCGAGCGGGTGCAGCGCGCCATGCGCCGGTTCCGCCAGGGGTTCGGCACCTTCAAGATGGACTGGGCGCTCGACGGCCCGACGCCGTGGTCCCACGAGGACCCCGCGCGCGCGGCGGTCGTGCACGCGGGCGACAGCCTCGACGACCTCTCGGCCTTCACGCGGCAGGTGCGCGCCGGGGCGCTCCCCGAGCACCCCTATCTCGTGATCGGGCAGCAGTCGCTGGTCGATCCGACGCGCGCGCCGGCCGGCCGCCACACCCTGTGGGCCTACTCCCGCGTCCCCTCCTCCATCGAGGGCGGCTGGGCGGGCTCGCGCGAGCGCTTCGCCGATCGCATCGAGGCGCGTATCGAGGAGCTCGCCCCTGGCTTCCGGCAGAGGATCATCGCCCGGACGATCTGGGCGCCGGACGATCTCGAGGCGATGGATGCAAACCTCATCGGCGGCGATCTCGGCGGAGGCTCGGCCGACATCCGGCACCAGCTCATCTTCCGGCCGGTGTTCCCCTATTTCCGCTACCGCACGCCGCTCCGCGGCCTGTATCTGGGCTCGTCCTATGCGCACCCCGGCGCCGGGGTCCACGGCGCGTGCGGGCGCAATGCAGCCCTGGCGGTGCTGGAGGACGAAAGCTAACGCGCTTCGCTACTTCGACCGCGACGACGGGCCGTCCCGGTAGTCGGAGCGCTTCAGGCCGTGGCTCGCGATCTTCTCCTGGAGCGTGCGCAGCGGCATCCTGAGCCGCCGAGCGGCCATCGCCAGGTTGCCGTTGGTGCCGCGGAGGGCATCGAGGATGATCTCCGTCTCCAGACGGTCCATCTGCGCCTTGAGCCCGATCGTCGGCGCGGAGCTGGGCGGCCCTGCGAGCTCGACGGGAGTCCGATCAGGCGGCGGCGTGGTGCGTTTGGGCGCCGAGAGGGAGTGGATGCTCTCCGGCAGGTCGAGCGGGGTGATGACATGCCCCCGCGCGATGACGACGGCGCGCTCGATGGCGCTGCGCAGCTCGCGCACGTTGCCCGGCCAGGGGTACTGCTCCAGGAGCGCGAGCGTCTCCGGATCGAGCGAGCGCACGTTCCTGCGGTGCAACTCGCTCGCCTGCCGGAGGAAGCGCTGCGCCAGCGGTCCGATGTCCTCCCGCCGCTCGCAGAGCGGCGGGATGCGCAGCGGCGCCGCGTTGAGCCGGTAGAGCAGATCCGAACGGAACGTGCCCGCCTCGCACATCGCCTCGAGATCGCGGTACGTAGTCGCGACGATCCGCACGTCCACCTCGACCTCCTTGGTCGAACCGACGCGGACCATGCGACCGGTGTCGAGGACGTGCAGCAGCGCGGCCTGGCAGGAGGGCGGGAGGTCGCCGACCTCGTCGAGCACCACGGTGCCGCCCGCGCACGCCTCGAAGACGCCCTCTTGCGCGTGGACCGCGCCGGGGAAGGCGTCGGCCTCGTGACCGAAGAGCGTGCTCTCGAGGAGCTGGGCGGGCACGCCGCTGCATCCTACGCGGATCATCTGCATCTTGTGGCGAGGGCCAGCCTCGTGGATCAGCCGCGCGAGCACGTCCTTGCCGGTCCCCGTCTCGCCCTGGAGCAGCACGGGCGCGGAGGAGCGCGCGAGGCGCATCGCGGTCTCGAGCACCGGCCGCATCGCGGGGCTGCGCATCACGAGTCCCTCGTCGCCGACCGTGCGCAGCCCACCCACCGGCGTGGGTCCGCCCACCAGGTTCTCGATGCTCGGCATCTTTCTCCGCTCCGAGGCGCCACGACGCCCGTCGAGCGCGTCGAGGTTCAGCACCGGCAGCTCGGCGCTCGCGATCACGCGCAGCGACGCCGTGATTTCCCCGAGCATCACCTCGTCGCCGGGCTTCAAGACGCCGTGCTCGACGCGCTGCCCGCTCAGGAAGGTGCCGTTCGTGGAGCCGAGATCCTGGATGAGCACGTCGCCGCGCTGGAACGTGAAGCGCGCGTGGCGTCGCGACAGGCTGCGCTCGGGGATCGCGACATCGGCGCTCGGATCGCGGCCGATGACGACGCCGACCCCCTCGATCAGCCGCACCGTCTCCGCGCCTTGCCGGTGGTAGATGATGAGCAGCACGTGCGGCTGCGTCCCGCGCTCGCGGCTCAGCTGCGTCAACGCATCACGGACCTGCGACATGGCGATCGGGTCCGTCACGCCCAGCTGCGACTCAACCTGGACCTCCTGTGCCCCGAGGTCGTCGTGCGGCATGGATGGCCGTACACCCTTGGGCTCCACAGGCAAGTCGACGCCAGCGTGGCCTTCCTCAGACGCGCCCGGCTCGCGGACGTCCGGCGAAGATAGGCTCGTCGGAGCGGCCGGACGCGAGTGATTCATGCGTTCTCTCTCATGCGTGCCCGAGGAGCCTCCGGCTCCAAATGTTGGCCCGCGAGCCCTGCTCGCGCTCGTCCCGTTATCCTATGACCATAAGCCAGAGGTTGCTCGGCGCGCAAGGCGCGAGCAGCACTTCGTCGGGGCTGCGTCGGTAGCTTTGTTTTCTTCGCTTCCTCCCCTTCCCCTTCTCCTCTCCCTCGCTGCCTTTGCTGCCTCTACATCCCAGTTCTCTTTCTTTCGTTTCTGCAGTGTAGCCCTCGGACGCATCCTCTGCAGGCTGCTTCGGCGCTCCGCTCAGATCTCGCGCACAACGCGCTCGCCAGAGGCGAGCGATCGCGCGGATGGCTCCTCGGCGCTGCAGTGTGCGCTGAAGCGAGAGCACGGGAGGTCCTCGAGCGATGGGAGCTCCGCATAGCCGCGGGGACCGGCGATCTCGTTGAAGCAGCGCCCGAGCCAGCCCGGAATGACGAGCGCGTAGGTGCGCGCAAGCCGTCGAGGATCGTCCAGTGTGCGCAGCATCGCAAGGTAGGTCACTTCTCCATAGGTCGCCTTGAAGGCAGCCGCCTGCTCGGGGCGTGCCAACCAGCTCATGACGCCGGCGCGATCCGCTTCTGGGTGGAACTGGACCGCCTCGACGCCGGGCGCGACCTGCAACCCGAGGATCGCCCGCCCCTTCGAGATGCCGTCACGGCTCTCGCGGGCGAGGAGCTGGCCGCCGAGGGAGCTCAGCTGGCGCTCGTCGAGGTTCACCGCCTCCCAGTTGCGGTGCTCGAACGCGAAGAGACGGTCCCCAAACGGCGCCAGCAGCGGGTGTTGCTGGCCGACGGGGGTCGTGTAGATCGGCATGACGCCGAACTTGCGATCGGCGCGGGGCACGACGTCGGCCAGCTTGTAGTGATGGACGACGAGCTCGAACGAGTAGCAGATCGCGAAGAGAGCACGCCGGCGCGCGCCCCCCTGGATCGCCGACTCGACCACGCCGTCCACGAAGCGCGCAAAATCCCGCGTCCAGGGCTCGCCCTCCCCATCAAAGGGAGAGCCGGGCCCCCCTGACGCGAGGTACAGATCGCAGTCCGTGGGGATGGGTGCGTCGGTGTCTCTGGGAGACACCTCGACGACCTCGCAGGATAGGCCCGGATTGCGCGCCTGAACGCGTTCGAAGAACCCCGCGGCGAGCCCGCGTAGACAGCGCATCGCCTGGTTCACGTGGCCATTGTTCATGTCCACGATGCACAACCGCAGCGGCCGGCCGTTCGCGACGGTAGCTTGCCGGCCGGGAGTAGGTGGAAGTGGATTGGAGCTCATCGGAAGGTGGCAGTTTGCGGACGTAAACCCCCGCGTTTTCTACCCATACCACCCCGCTGACCTCGCGAAAAGAATGGTTTTCTCCGGTACGCCGGTTACGCCCGCTACCACCGTTACGCCCGTCACGCCGGTTGCTCCCGCCACTTCAACTTCATCGGCTGATCCGTTTGCGTTCACGTCGCCCACCTCCGTCACATCCGTCATGTCTGTCACATCCGTTGCGCTTGTTATGTCCATCACGCCAGTTATGTCCATTACAGCGCTTACATCAGCTTCAGTTACGTCCGCTACGTCCGCCACATCAATTTCGCAGCGGACGATTCGTCACCTTCTGGAGGAGACCAAAACTCCTTCCTCGTACGCGCGTTCGTGGGAATCCTGTGCGTGATGAACAAACGGAATGGTTCGACCCATGATCCTCTGACCCGCCGCCATGTGCTGACGGGGCTCGGCGCTGCGCTCGGCGCCTCGGCCTTCGGATGCAGCACCCCAGAGGGCGCGATGTTGCTCGGCAACGCGCCGCCCATCGCAGGCAGCGCGGGCAGCGCGGACGAGACCGACGGAGCCGGCGGTGCGGGTGGCTCAGAAGGAGCGGTCGGCTCAGAAGGAACGGTCGGCTCAGGACGGCCGGAAGGTGGCGAGGCCGGCGGCGCTCCGGATCGCTGCGCGGAGACGGGAGGTCTGAGCCCGGCGGAGCTGCTGGCGCCCATCAACACCATCGTCGTTCTCTGTATGGAGAACCGCTCCTTCGACCACTATCTCGGCTCGCTGCTGCTGAAAGAGGGCCGGCAGATCGACGGTCTGACAGGCACAGAGTCGAACCGAGCGCTCGATGGGACGCGGATCTCGCCCTTCCAGCTCGACAACTTCACGCCCGCCGACCCGCCGCACAGCTGGGACGCTGCCCACACGCAGTGGAATCAAGGGATGAACGACGGGTTCGTCATCGCGCACGCAGGGCCGTACCAGCGCGACGTCATGGGCTATCACGTGCGGGAGCATCTGCCGGTCCTCTACGCGCTCGCAGACGCGTCGACGATCTGCGAGCGCTGGTTCTCCTCGGTGCTCGGCCCGACCTGGCCGAACCGGTTTTACCTGCACGGCGCCACGTCGAGGGGCGTCTCGAGGAACGTGCCGGTCACCGGCTTCACGAGCGTGTTCGAGCTGCTGAGCGACGCAGGGATCTCGAGCAGGAACTACTTCCACGACGTCCCGTGGTGCTCGGGTGCGTACTTCAAATTCAAGGGCGTCTCCGGGATCGAGCGCTTCTTCGAGGACGCGGCCGCGGGGCTCCTCCCCTCGTTCTCCGTCATCGATCCCCAGTTCTTCGGCGCCACCGCGAACGACGATCACCCGGACCACGACGTGCAGCTCGGGCAGGTGCTCATCGCCAGCATCTACAACGCGCTGGCGAAGAGCCCCCAGTGGGGCCAGTGCCTCCTCGTGATCACCTACGACGAGCACGGGGGCTTCTTCGACCACGTCGCGCCGCCGACGACCACGGACGCCGACCCCCTGTTCACCCAGCTCGGGTTCCGGGTGCCGTCGATCGTGGCAGGCCCGTTCGTCCGGAGGGGCTGCGCGGTGAGCACCGTGCTCGACCACGCGTCGGTGATCCGCACGCTGGAAGCGCGCTTCGATCTCCCCGCGCTGAACGCGCGCTCCGCCGGCGCGAACGACCTCTCATGCTGCATCGATCCGGCGCTCCTCCGCGATCCTCAGGAGCCGATCGTGCTGCCCGAGATGGACATCTCCCTGTCGCGGCTGCGCTCGCGCACCGAGTCCGGGATCTCTCAACCGGAGCTGTGGGAGGCCGCGGAGCGCGGGCTCATCCCGCGGCACCTCGATCGCCGGGGCGAGGGTCCGGCCATCACCCGGCGGGTGCTGGCGCACGCGGAGCGGCTCGGCACGGCGAGGCTCAGGGACTGAGGCGCCGGCCAGCCGGCGCCGAGGTCGCCCGGGGGCGGGAGGTCTGATAGAAGCGCCGCCGTGCCGCCCGATCTCAATCCGCCCGCCTCCCTACAGGCCGGGACCACGCCGGCGAGCGCAGCCCCGGGCGCGCCCCCGGCGACCAGCGCAAGCCCGCCGGCGGCCGGGCAGGAGAAGGCGACCAGCGCGGCGCGCTCGTCGGCGATGGTCACCGCTGGGATCATCCTCTCGCGGCTCGTCGGGCTGCTCCGCCAGCGGGTGACGGCGCACTTCTTCGGGACATCCGAGCTCGCCGACGTGCTCGCCGCGGCGTTCCGCGCGGGGAACATCACCCAGAACCTGCTCGGCGAGGGGACGCTCTCCGCGACCTTCATCCCCGTCTACGCGCGCCTCCGTGCGGCCGGCGACGCGCGACGCGCGGCGCACTTCGCGCTCTCCGCCCTCGGGATCCTGATCGTCGCCGCCGCGGTCGCGTCGCTCGTCGGCGTGCTCGCGGCGCCGTGGCTGTCCTTCCTGGTCGCGGCGGGCTTCGACGACGACAAGCTCGCCAGCACGACCCGGATCGTCCGGATCGTCTTCCCGATGACCGGCCTGCTCGTGCTGTCCGCGTGGGGGCTCGGTGTGCTCAACGCGCACCGGCGGTTCTTCCTCCCGTACGCGGCGCCCGTCGCGTGGAGCGCCGCCCAGATCGCGGGGCTGCTCGCGTGCGGCGCGTGGCTCGGCATGCGCGGGGAGCCGCTCGCCGAGGCGCTCGCGTGGAGCGCGCTCGCGGGCGCGGCGCTGCAAGCTTCGCTCTTGCTTCCATCGGCGCGCTCGCTTCTCGGCAGGCTCACGCCGCGCCTCGACATGAGCGACCCGAGCGTCCGAGAGGCCGGCAGCAAGCTGCCCGCCGCGCTGCTCGGTCGCGGGATCATCCAGGTGTCCGGGCTCGTCGACACGCTCCTCGTGAGCTTCCTCGGCGCCGGCGCGAACGCAGCGTTCAACTACGCGCAGACGGTCTACCTCCTGCCGATGAGCATCCTCGGAGTCGGCGAGGCCGCGGTCGCGTTGCCAGAGATGGCGCGCGACACGGCCGAAGCCGACGTCTCGCGGCGCAACGAGGCGCTGTCGCGCCGGCTCGGGGCGTCGCTCGCGCGGATCACGGTGCTGACCGTGCCGGCCACGGCCGTGTTCATGGTGCTCGGGCGAGAGCTCATCACGCTGCTGCTGCAGACCGGGACGTTCGACCAGGCGTCGACGGCGAGGGTCGAGCCGCTCGTCTGCGCCTACGGGCTCGCGCTGCTCGGGAACGCCGCCGGGCGCGTGCTGATCACCGCGTCGTTCGCGCTGGGGGACACGAGGACCCCGGCCCGCTACGCGCTCTATCGCGTGGTCGTCAGCACCGCCGTCGCGCTCGTCCTGATGCAGTGGCTCGACGTGCTCGGCGTGGTGCTCGGCGCCGTCATCGCAGGGTGGGTCGAGGCGATCGCCCTCGGGTACCGCGTGCGGCGCGAGATCGGCGGGCTCGGGCTGGAGCAGATCCAGATCGGCCGCGTGGCCTTGCTCGCGGCGATATCGGTCGGCTGCGGCGCCGCGTTGAAGGCGGCGCTGCCCGAGGCGGTGGCCGCTGCGCCGTGGGGTGCCGCGCTCATCCTCGCTGCGTGCGGCGGCGCCTTCGCCGTCGCAGCGCCCGCGCTCGGGCTCTTCAGCCTGAAGTCCCTCCTCCGCCGGAGGTGATCACGGGCGGCGCCGCGCGCGCACGGCGCTCAGCGTGCGCACGGTGCCACGCGACGTAGCGCTCGACGAACGCGCGCTGCACGGGGCGCAGCGCGACGCGCGGGCGCCGTCGCTCGATCAGGGCGAGCGCCTCGCCCACCTCGATGCCGCCGCGGGTGGCGAGGTAGCAGAGCGCGAGCGTGACGCTCCTGCCCACGCCGCTCGCGCAATGGACGTGGACACGGTGGCCAGCGACGATATGCCGCTCGAGGAACGCCACGCCGCGCGCGGCCTCCTCGAGCGTGGGAGCGCCCATGTCCCAGCAGGGGATGCGCAGGTACTCGACCCCCGCCGCGCGCAGCGCGAGCACCGGATCGTACAGCTCGCGCGACACGTTGATCACGGCGCGGACGCCGAGGCGACGAAGCTCGACGACGTCGCCTGGAAGAAGGAACCCCCCGATCAGGAGGTTCGGGCTCACCCACGTGCGCCACGGGTGCCGCGGCCGGAGCGACGCGGAGGCGCGGCGCAACGCCAGGAATGCATAGAAAACGAGGGCGTACGGCGCGAGCAGGAGGAACACCAGCGCAGGGCGAAAGCGCACGCTCACGTCATGGCGTCGACGCTGGCGCCGTGCCAGCGGCCGGGCGGCGCGCGCGCCGATGACGCGCGCCCACGACACGCGCGCCGAGCGCACCGACGATGCGCAGACGATGCGCCGGCGACGCCATGGAACTTGGCCCAGCGCGCGCGAGCCGGGCATGCATCGGCAGATGCCGCTCGCTTCCTTGCCGACGGATCTCTCCCGCTCGGTCTCGCCTCCGCGCCTCCGGACGCCGCTGCCCTGCGCGCCACGGCGCCTCGAGGGCGGCCCCCGCTCGCGACGCGTCGATGGGCGGCTCGCGACCTTGCTCGTCGCGCTGACCGTGTGCGGATGCAAGCCGTCAGGCGCGGCGGTGGAGCTGTCGAAGGAGGGGGCGAGCGACGATGCGCTCGAGGTCGCCGCGCTGCCAGCGGACGGCCCCAAGCTGGTCGCGCTTCGCGCAGGGACGCCCGTGCTCGCGCGCCCGCAGGCGGGCGCACGCAAGCTGGGCGAGCTCTATCCTGGCGCCGCCGTCGTGAGGTCCTCGGAGCTGTACGGACGCGCGGGGTGCAGCGGCGGTTGGTATGCGATCCGCCCCCGCGGGTTCGTCTGCGCAGGCGACGGCGCGACGCTGAACACCGACGTGCTCGCGCTCCTGCCGGCTCTGCCCGACACGTCGCGGCCCCTCCCCTACCGCTATGGCCGCGCGCGAACCCAGGGCGCCCCGGTGTATTTCGGGGTGCCCAGCCGCGAGGAGCTGCAGCACGCCGAGCCGGATCTCGATCGCCATCTCGAGCGTGTGCAGCGCAGCGACGCGCAGCTCGGCGCGTCAGCCAACGACGTCCCGCTGGACGCGCGCGGCGTCTCCTCCGGGCCCCCGGTGCTGCTGCCGCGAGGCGACGGCATCGGCGAGGACGGGCGCAGGACCGAGGCCGGATACTTCCGCTTCCCGACCGACGCGATCGCGCCGCTCCCGCCCGTCGCCGCGCTCGGCATCGACATCGGCGGAAAGGACGGCGCCCGCGTCGATCTGCGCGCCGCGCTGAAGACGGTGGCGCTGCGCAAAGGCAGCGGGGTCGCGATCACCCGCACGTTCACGGCGGGAGCGACCGACGGACGCAGGTTCGGCGTGACGCCGGAAGGACGGCTCATCCCGACCGACCGGCTCCAGGCCGCGCTCGGATCACCGTGGCACGGCCTCGATGTCGAGAAGCTCGGGCTGCCTGTGGCGTTCGTCCATCGCCACGACGTCCACACGTGGTCGCTCGGCCGCGGCAAGGCGAACGCGAACGACGAGGAGCTCGAGCGCCACACGGGCGTGCCGCTCACGGGCAGGTTCAGGACGGTGGACGGCGTCCGCTTCGAGGAGGCGCGCGACGGCTTCTGGCTGCGCGCGCAGGACCTTGTCGTCATCGTGCGTCGTACCAAGCTCCCCGACTTCGCCAAAGGCGCGCAGCGCTGGCTCGACGTCAGCCTGGTGAACCAGACGCTGACGGCCTACGAGGGGCAGAAGCCGATCTACGCCACGCTGATCTCGTCCGGACGCGACCAGCTGCGCGACCCTGAATCGACAGCGTCCACCGCGCGCGGCACCTTCCGCATGCGGAGCAAGCACGTCACGCGCAACATCGATCCGCGCGAGGTCGCCGAGAGCTTCGACGTCACCGACGCCCCGTGGGTGATGGACCTCGCGCCGGGCCAGGCGATCACCGGCATGTACTGGGGCGCCGGGGTCGGCGAAGCGCAAGGCTTCCACGACATCGCGCTGACGCCCATCGATGCGCGGCGTATCTTCCTGTGGGCCGAGCCGGAGCTCCCTGAAGGCTGGCACGCTGTGTACAGCAACGACGAGGAAGGAACCCTCGTCCACGTGCGGCCTTGATGTTCACGCAGCCACCGCTGGCCCTCCGAGGGAGGCCAGCGGCCGACTGTCACCATTGCTGGTGCCGAAGGAGGGAATCGAACCCCCGACCCGGCGCGTATGAAACGCCTGCTCTAGCCAGCTGAGCTACTTCGGCAAAAGTGAGGGCGGACTAGTACCGCCCCGTCTCCGCTCTGTCAAGCGAGGTCGTGCGCGTTGCGACGCGTGATCGTCAAGGTCATCTCCGCCTTCTCGGTCATCCATCCCGGTCATCCCAGAAGATTTCTCTGGATCACCGTTCGCGCTCTCGTTGCTTCGGCAGGACCGCGGGGTTCCTCGCCTCGAACGGCATCGACCACCGGAAGCTCTCGCCGAGCTCGGGCGGCACCGGGGGGTACGGCGAACCGCGCAGCACCGCGCGCCGGCAGTTCTCATCGAACTCGGGGATGCCGCTCGGCCGCGTCACCGACGCGCTCCCCACGGTCCCATCGGCGTGGATCACGAAGGTCACGATCACGGTCCCCTGAAGCCCCTCGCCTGCGGCCCACTTGGGAAACGCGTCGGCCCACAGCGGGTGCAGCTTGGCCATGACCTGCCTCATGTAATGGCTGCGCCTGCGATCGAGGGGATCGTTGTCGAGCAGCCGGCCGCGCCCTGAGCCGAGCGCGCTGGAACGCGCACCGCGGCCCGCCACGCCACCCGCGCCGGTCGCGCCTGGTCCTGCCTGTCCGCCTGGCCCGAACCCACGCGCCCCTCCGGCCGAGCTGGCGTGAACGAGCGACTGGATCGCCGTCGCCACCTCCTGCTCGCTGTCCAGCGTGTCGTTCGGGTGCCCCACGGCGTCGGCGGGGATGGATGGCGTGCCCACCGCGACCATCGGCCGCGCCAGCGGAACCGCCGCGCTCTCGCGGTGATCCTCGCCGGGCCGCCCATCGCGAACGCCCAGCCCCCCCGACGCGCGCTCGCCTCCCTCCACGGCGCCGCCGGCGGCGCGCGGGCTCGCCCCCAGGGAAAGCGCCGCGTCGCGCGCAGCGGACACGTCGGTCGCGCCGTCGATGCCTGCAGGCTGGGCCGCTGCGCCGAGCACGCCGCCGCGACGCTCGGGCGCGCCGCCATCGCGCGCCCCGAGCGACGGATCGCGTTCGGCCGACGTGCGTCGCTCGGCCCGATGGCCGACCCGCCCCCCCGCGAGGAACGTGAGCTCCATGGGCTCCCGGCTGGCGCGCCAGTCCTCGCGCGATGCGCGCTGGGACGACGAGCGGATGCGCTGGATCTGGCTCCTGTCGAGGCGCGAGCGGATCTCTGGAGACAGAAAGGTCGCGTCGTCCCTGTCGGCGAGGTTCAACGCGGGCAGCTCCGCCGCGTCGGTACCACCACGCCCGCTCGTCCCCGTGTCCGGCCGCGGCGCGTCTTCCCCTCCGCCGCGCGAAAGGCGGACGGCCAGCTCGGACGCGGTCGCCGCCGCGCGGTCGAGCGTGCCGTCCGTGACGACGGGCAGCTCGATCTCGATCGGCGCGCTCATCGCGGCTGGCGACCCGACCGTCCGCGCGCGCGCTACCTCCGGTGCCGAGAACGAGCCTGCGACGACCAGCGCGCCCGCGCCCACAAGCCCTGCGTGGGCTGCGACGGAGAGGGCCCACGCGGATGCGATCCGGCGGCCGTCGCGAGACCTCTGCGCCATCGTGCTGTCACTATGCCTCGAGACGTGCCTGGGGCGAGCCCGCAGGCGCGGGCCGCGCGCGCTCGTCTCAACCGACGAGCGCGCCGTCCTGCGGGAGCCGCAGCCGCCTGCGGGTGTTCTCCGCGGTGCGCGCGGCCAGCGCCTCGAAGGGCTCGCCCCGGAGCTCCGCGACGAAGCGCGCCGTGTGCAGCACGTGTCCTGGCTCGCACCGTTTCCCCCGGAACGGCACCGGCGCGAGGTAAGGGCTGTCCGTCTCGACCAGGATCCGATTCCCCGGAGCCCAGGCGGCGACCTCCTGGATCGCGCGCGCGGCCTTGAAGGTTACGATGCCCGAGAACGAGAGGTCGAAATCGAGCGCGAGCGCCCGCTCGGCGAACGCGCGATCCTCGGAGAAGCAATGGATGATGCCGCCCACGTCGCTCGCCTGGGCGCGCTCCAGGATCGCGAGCGTGTCTTCTGGCGCCTCGCGCGTGTGGATGACGATGGGCTTCTCCACCCTACGAGCGAGGGCGACGAGGTCGGCGAAGACGCGCTGCTGTGTGTCCTTCGGCGAGTGCATGTAGTGGTAGTCGAGGCCGATCTCGCCGACGGCCACGACCTCGGGCCGGCGCGCGAGGACCTCGAGCTCCGCGAGCATCCGGTCGTCCAAGGCAGAGGCATCGTGCGGATGAACGCCGACCGCGGCGTGCACGTCAGCGCGCCGCGCCGCGAGATCCGCGGCGAAGCGCGCCGCGGAGAGATCCGCGTCCACGCCGACGACCACGAACGCGTCCACGCCGGCGGCCCGCGCGCGGTCCAGGACGGCGTCGGCTCCCTCGCGGAAATGACGCGGATCGACGTGGCAATGCGAGTCGATGATCATGCTTCGCTTCAGGTGACGAGCTCCGCGAAGCGCGCGCGGAGCAGCGCGCTCGCGGCGTCGAGCGCGCAGCGGTCGCAGTAGCCCATCCCGCGCAGGCGCTCGAGCGCGCGCGTCGCGTTCCTGCGCTCCTCCTCGCGCAGCTCGCCCCAGCCCTTCTCGGACTTGCCGTCGCTCTGCGCGTCGCGGAGGAGCGCGACGAGATCGCGAACCAGGAGCGCCACGCCCTTGCGCCGCTCCGTGAACACCGCCTCCCGCAGCTTGCGGATCTGCTGCGGGAACACGACGGCGTTGACGATCTTCTGGCCAGGGTGGTCGATGGCCCACGCCGCGATGGCCGAGATCAGGCCGCGCCGGTGATCGTCGTGCTTCGTGCGGACCCCGAGGAGCGCCTCCACCTCGCGCATCATGCGCTCGTCCGGGTTCTCGAAGTCGCCGGTGTGCGGGTTCCTGATCTTCTCCCCCTTCACCCAGACGCCGACGTGGGAGACGTACCGGTCGAACAGCTCGGCGTAGCGCGTCTCGTCGACGAGGCCGCTGGCCGTCCGCATCTCCTCCTCGGTCGTGTCGAGCAGGCGCGTGCGCACGACCTCACGGAAGAGCCGGTGATCGTGGTAGCCGCCCGCGAGCTGCTTCTCCTTGAGCCAGTCGTACTCCGCCTGCCGCTTGCAGAGCGCGTCGAGCTCCGAGAGCACCGCGAACGGGGAGAGGCACGCGTGATCCTCGCTCTGGGCCGCGTCGAGCAGGAGCGTCCGCACCTCCCGCGGCGAGACGCCGAGGCGCCCCTCGAAGTCCACGGACGCGTCGCTCTCGTGGTAGATCGCCTCGATGCCAGCGCGCAGGACCTTCTGCGCCTCCGCGTCGAACCGCTCGGGCGCCGTGCCCGTCGCGAACAGCTCCATCTTCTCGACGGCGGTGAGGCTCGAGACGAGCGGCGCGAGCGCGTCGGGGTACCGCTTCGCCTCCGGCTGCCGCATGCGGGTGAGCACGGCGAACTGCGCGGCGACGCGCGTCGCGTGCGGGGCGACGTGGCGGGTCACGAACGGGACGATCTGCGTGTCGTAGATCGCCTGCTCGTCGGGGTAGCTCCGGAGGTAGGGCGCGCGCAGGAGCTCGAAGCGCCCGCGGAAGCTCGGGAACTCCGGGTGCTCCCGGAAGGCGTTGAGGTGCACGTCGTTGGCGCTGCCGATCATCACGACGTTCGTCTGCACCGTCTGCTGCGGCAGGCTGACCTCCCCCGTCTCCAGCGTGAGCTGGAGGTACCGGAAGGCGTCGAGCGGTCGCTTGAGGAGATCGCTGAACTCGAGCACGCCCCCGGCGGCCTCGATGAGCTCACCGTGCGCCTCGAAGAGCGTCGTCGCCTGGAGTGAGGTCGGGAGCGAGGCGAGCGAGCGATCTGCCGTGATCTGCCTCTCGCCGGCGTCGACCGAGAGCTCCGGGCCGATCGTGACGGCGCCGACGCGGTAGCGGCGGGAGATGAAGTACCGCTCGACCTGGACGTGCCGCAACGTCTCGACGAGCGAGCCGCCGCTCGCCACGAGGAGCGCCTCGAAGACCTGCTGGTTCTTGTGGGACAGCTTGCCGCTCATCAGCCACTCGGGCGGCGGCTCCGTCGCGCCGGCGTCCTCGTAGAGCTTCAGGATGAGCGCCCGCCGCTCTCGCACCGGGAGCAGGAACAGCGGGTGATCCCTGAGCTCGATCACGAGCCGGGCGTCGATCTGATCGTCCTCGAGGTGGGCGTAGCTCGTGCCATCCGCGGCGCTCGCCTTCTCGTCGCCGCCGAAGCCGATCGAGCCGCGCATCGTCTTGCGGCTCGGGAACACCCAGTGGAAGCGGTACACGGCCCCCTCATCGAGGGTCGAGTAGTGCTCCAGGGCGCGCAGGATGCAGGCGGCGAGCGTGCTCTTCGCCGAGCCGTTCGGACCGTGCATCAGGACGAGCCTGTTGGCCCTGCCCTCGCGCACGAAGTTGCAGAGCACCCGGTAGACCTCGGCCTGGAGCTCTTCGTGGCCGATCAGCGCGAAGTCCCGCCCGTGATAGGACGCCGCGGCCGGCGCGCCCTGCTGCGCGGGCTCGGTTGCGGGGAGCTCCCACGGCAGATCGAAGAGCTGGAACCGGGTCAGCTCCCCCCAGGGCTTCTTGATCGTCCGCGTGCCGAAATGGTCGAACATGTCGCGGACGTAGCGAGCCGCGTCGCGTCCGAAGCGGACCGGATTGGAAGCGAAGAGCTCCAGGTACTGCTGGAAGGAGAGGACCCGCTGCTCTTCGTTGAACCGCCTGGCCATCGAGGAGGCGATGGCATCGAGCTCGGAGAGGGCCTTTCGAGCCCGCTCAGCCGCACTGCCTTGGACCGTCTGGCTGGGGCCGACCTCGCCGGGCTGGCCCCCCCGGTAACCGGAGGTGTCGTTGTTCACGTGAGGCTGAGTTTACCGTTCCGCCTACTGCACGTCGACGACCGCCTCGAGCTCCTGCTTCTGCATCAAACAATTCGCGGCGCTGCAGATGCTGAAGGAGAGCACGCCCGCCACCTTGGTCTTGCCCTTCTTGGCCGCCACGAACGGGACCTTGAGGAGGCCCTTGGTCTCCTCGAACGCGCCGTCCTCGCGCTTGAGCAAGGGCTTCGGGTACGAAACGCCCTCGGCGGCCGCCTCGGTGACCTTGAACTTGATGGGGTACTTGTCGTTGATGTGGTAGTCGCCCTTGGACAGGAGCGACACCTCCACGAGCCCCTCTTGGCCGGCCTTGTACGTCCCAGTCGGCTTCATTTCGAGGGTGTAGACCGCATCCTCGACCTTCGATTTGCCGCCCTGGGGGGGGGCCGCAGGTGCTGCCTCGGTGGCGCCGCGAGAGGTCGCCGCTTCGCTCTGGCTACAGCCGAGGACGGGGAGCCCGGAGAGCGCGATCAGGCACATCGCGGCGGAGAGGGGCTTGCCGGTCCGAGTTGAAGGATGAGTGCTCATGGTCAACACAAATAACACAGCGGCGGCGCCAGCGCGAACGCGGGGCCCCAGCGCCCAGGACGATGGCGCACTGAACCGGAGCGCGCGCGCCTCACGCCTCCGCCGCTGCACGTAAGGCGCAACGTCGCACGAGCGCACGGCCCGGCGCCGCCGTCAGCGCGAAATCAGCAGCGCGACGAGCGCACAGAGCAGCACCGCCACGCCGGCCACGGCAGGGATGACCCACCGCGGCAAGCGCTGTGGCACGCCCATCACGATGTCCTCGGCGAACGCCTCGGAGGCGGCCGGCGAGGGCGCGATGACCGCGGCGGCGATCGCCCCGCCGCTCGCACCGGCGGGGACCGCGCCCACGCTCGCCGAGACATGCGGCTGGCGGGCCAGGACCGACGGCAGCGCGGCGCGGATCCGGGCCGCGAGCTCCTTCTGCGGTAGGGACGCCCAGTCGCGGTGCGACCCCGCGAGGCCGTACGCCTGGCCCACGCGATCGGCGAGCAGGCCGACCGAGGGCAGACGCGCCTCCGGGCTCTTCATGAAGGCCTCCTCCATCACCGGATCGAGCGAGGCCGGCGCCCCGTACGCCTTGCCCGCCACGCTCGGAGGCAGCGGATTGTTGCCCATGATGGCCACGAGGATCATCGGACCGGTCGGCGCGTGGAACGGGACCTGCCCCGTGACGCACTCGAACACGATCGCTGCGACCGACCAGACGTCGGCGCGATGGTCGAGCGCGAGCAGCCCCTGCGCCTGCTCGGGGGACATGTAGAAGGGCGACCCGATCGTCGTGCCGACGACGGTCAGCTTCTTCGCGCCCTCGCTGTTGTCGCGCACGCTGCCGAAGTCGAGGATCTTCACCATGTCGCCGTCGTGCGTGCCGACCAGGAAGATGTTGTCCGGCTTGAGATCGCGGTGCACGACCTTGCGCTTGTGCGCCTCCTCGAGGCCGAGCGCGATCTGCGACAGCATCCGCACCAGGCGCTCGGGGGGCAGCACCTTGTCGCGCTTGAGGACCGTCCGCAGCTCCTCGCCCTCGAGGTACTCCATGACCAGCGCGAAGCTGTGGTCCTCGGTCTTCTCGAACGCGAGCACGTCGACGATCTGCTCGTGGGGCAGCGACCTGCTGACCTCGAACTCGCGATGAAAGCGCTCGACGCTCACCTCGTCGAGCGCGACCTCGGGGTGGAGGATCTTCAAGGCGACGCTGCGGCCGGTCCGAAGATCGAGCGCCTGGTAGACGCGCCCCATGCCCCCGTCGGCGACGATTCGCCAGATCTGGTAGCGCCCGCCGCAGAGGGTCGCGCCGACGCGCCTGTCCGCCGGGTGGACCGGCGGCGATACCTCAGCGACCGGGATGAGGCGCTGCCCGTCGACCGGACAGAACCCACTGTCGTGCGAGAAGAGCCTGAAGCAGGCGGAGCACGTCTTCAAGCCGCCCCCGGGATCAGGCGCGGGAGGGGTCCGCGGCCGGCGTGCTGCCCGTCGCGGGCTCCGGCGGCATGTAGTAGAGGATCCGGTTGCAGTTCGGGCACCGCTCGAACTCGTCCTGGCGGCGCATCTTCTGGAACATCATCGGCGGCACGGACAGGTGGCAGCCGAGGCATGTGCCGTCGTAGGTGCGCGCGATCGCGACGGGCCTGCGCGTCCGGATCGACTCGTAGCGGCGGTACAGGACGACCGGCAGCTTGCCGACCACCTGCTCGCGCGCCTCGGCCCGCTGAGCGCGCTCGGCCTCGAGCGCGGCCAGCGACGCCTGCGTCCCCGGCGCGCTGCCGTCTATCGCCCCCGCCAGCTCGACGCGCTTCGCCTCCGCCACATCGATCGCCGAGCGCGCCCCCTCGGAGGCCGAGTTCAGCCGCTCGATCTCTTCCTCGCGATCGCGGTGCAGCTTGCGCAGCTCCTCGATCTCGCGCTGCGCCGCGTTGGACTCGCGCTCGTTCCGGGAGCGCTGCAGCTTCTCCCGCGAGCGCTCGATCTGGCTCGACATCTGGCGGAGCTCGACGGCGAGCTCGGAGCGCGTCTTCTCCATCGCCGCCAGGGTCTCCCGATCGCCCTTCAGCCGGTCCTCCAGCCGCTTCAGGTCGGACCGCATCCCTTCCAGGCTGCCGCGCTGCTTGTCGAGCTGCTCATCGATGCGGCGGATCTCGCTGTCGATGGCCGACAGCTCTTCGAGGAATGCGATCTGCTCGCGGATGCTCACGTGCTTCCTTGTCTCCTTCTGTTTCGTGGCTTTCGTGGGCCCACCTGGACTCGAACCAGGAACAGCCCGGTTATGAGCCGGGGGCTCTGACCGATTGAGCTATAGGCCCTGGTACAAGGGCGAACCCTCGATCGGGTCCGCCCACTTTCGCACCGGCGGACAACGTAGTCCAAGCGGCGCGCAGTTGGAAGGGGAGCGGTTCGGCTGGACCGGGTTCCACGTTGGCGCCGCGGCGGTCCGGGGGTGGCTCGGCCGTGAGGGAAGCCCGTCCGCAGACGGGGCGCAGCGCGAGGGGGCCTCGCCGGGCATGGCGCAGGGACATTGCGCCGGCGTGCGCGGTCGGTCCACGCCGGAGGCCACGCCGGAGGCCACGCCGGAGGCCACGCCGGAGGCCACGCCGGAGGCCACGCCGGAGGCCACGCCGGAGGCCACGCCACAGGCCCGCTCGGGCTGCGGGCCCTCACGGCCGCTGCCGCCCGCCCGGATCGACCATCGGGCTGCGGCGCGGGATGCGCGCTGTCTTGGCCGCCGGGGTCACGGCCTTGCCCCCGTCGAGCGCGTCGGAGCAGCACCGGAACCCGACCTGATAGAAGCGGAACCACCGGTTGTGCGTCGACGTGACCGGGCGGCATCGCGAGCGGATCGGCCCCCAGTACCCCCCTTTCAGCGTCGATCGAAACGGCTTCTCGTCCAGCGTGCCGAGCTCATTGTTCACCCACTCGTCGACGTTGCCGGTCATGTCGCGCACGCCGAAGGGGCTGATGCACCGGTGCATCTCCCCGGACGCAACCCGGCGATCGAGCCGCTCGACCTCCGCCGAGATCTTCCATGGGTCCGCGAACGTCTCGAGCACCGGCATCGAGATCTTCCTGTCGATGTTGCAGGCGTCGGGATCGCGAGCGATCCCGTAAGGATAGGGCCACATCTGCGGCCCTTCGCACGCGAACTCCCACTCCTCGCCGGAGCAGAGCCGCTTGCCCTCGATCTCGCAGGCGCGCTTCGCCTCCAGCCAGTTGACCATCACCACCGGGCGGACGCCCTCGATGTTCGGGTACTCGAAGACGTCGATGCAGAAGCGCCGGTGCTGAAGGCGCCCCTCGCAGAGGACCTCCGGCTCGAACCGCGCGCAGATGTCCTTCTCCTCGTCGATGTAAGCGGCGCAGTGGTGCCCGACGTACGGGCAATAGATGCCGTCGACGAGCACCATCCCGCCGAGGCACGCCGCGCGGCTCTCCGGGTCGACGCGCACGTACGCAGGCAGCGGCGGAGGCGCCGGAGGCGCCAGCGCGGGCGCGGGCGGGGCCGGCTCCGGCGGGGCGATGCTCGCAGCCGGGGCCGCGCTCGCCGCGTCGAGCGGGCCAGGCGGCCTCTGGAAGCGGGGGGCAAAGAGGAGCGCGCTCACCAGGGCGGCGACGACGAGGGCGGCGATGAAGGCGATGCGCTCGCGCATGTCAGTCGTACACGCCGTCCTTCTCGCGGTCGCGCTCGATGAAGGGCCGCGGCGGCGGCGTGACGACGCCGTCGACCGTGTCCGAGCAGCAGCGGAAGCCGACCTGGTAGAACTTGAACGTCGGCCCGTGCCCTCCGGTCGTGAGGCGGCAGGTGTTCCGAACAGGACCCCAGTAGCCGCCGTTGAGCGTGGCCGGGCGCGACGTGCCCGGATCGTCGGCGAGGTTGTCGGTCCACTCGTCGACGTTGCCGGAGAGATCGTACGCCCCGTAGGCGCTGATGCAGTTCGGGTGCGATCCGATGGGATCGGCCTGCCACAGACGGGCGATCTCGCCCTCGCGGGTCGCCTCGTCCACCATGGCGTCGATGTCGAACTCGATCGCGGCGCGGTCGATGTTGCAAGGGCTGGGCGTGCGCACGAAGCCCCAAGGATACGGCAGGCGCTTCGGTCCTTCGCAAGCGAGCATCCACTCGGAGCGCCGGCACAGCCGCCTGCCGATCGAGGCGCAGAGCGACTTCGCTTCGTACCAGTCGACGTAGACGCGCGGGAGCTCGCCCACCCGGTTCGGCCACTCGTGGCGGTCGATGCAGAAGCGCCGGTGATCCACCGGAGCCCGGCAGCGGGCGCCGCGCCCGTACTCGGGGCAGCCATGGCCGGCTCCGTCGCCGCTGCGGGTGCAGACATACGGGAGGGATGGACAGAAATCCCCCTCCACGAGGCTCATGTCGGCGGGACACGCAGCGCGCGCCACCGGATCCGCCGCGAAGGGATCGACCAGCGGGGCCGCGGCGGCGGCCTGCTGGCTCGCGCTTCGCGGGACCGGGGCTGCACCGGGAGGCGAGCCCGGAGCGGGCGCTGCAGCCCCCCCCTGACCAGCGGCCGTGGCGGGTGCAGGCGTGGACGATGCTGGTGCCGCGGGCCCGACAGAACGCGCCGCAGCGGGGCCGGGCTCGGAGCGCCCGGACGGAGAGGGCGGCTCGAGCAGCAGCGCGTCGAGCTCAGGGGCGTACCGCGCAAGGAGCGCGACCACGCCGAGCGCAGCGCCGGCGCCGACCGCCATCAGGACACTCCTTGCACGCTCTTTCACCTGCGCGCCCTCTCATAGTCCAGCTCGCAGCGCAGCGACGTGAGAAGAATTGCAAGACAACCGGAAGACCCGGCGCGCGCCGTGCGCGGCGCATCGCGGTGCGCGGCGCGCGACGGGGCGGGGCCACGAGGGCGACAGGGGCAACAGAGCCAACAGAGCAGCGAGCGACGAGCAGGAGCGGCGCCACGCCCGCTTCCGTGTGTGATAGCTCTCCGGTTCCCCCTATGGATCGACTGGTCGTTCGAGGCGCCCGGCAGCACAACCTCAAGAACGTCAGCGTGTCGCTTCCGCGCGACCGCCTGGTGGTGATCACCGGCCCGAGCGGCTCGGGCAAGTCGTCCCTGGCGTTCGACACCATCTACGCGGAAGGGCAGCGCCGCTATGTCGAGTCGCTCTCCGCCTACGCGCGGCAGTTCCTCGAGCAGCTGTCCAAACCGGACGTCGAGTCCATCGAGGGCCTCTCGCCCGCCATCGCGATCGAGCAGCGCGCGCTGGCGAAGAGCCCGCGATCGACCGTCGGCACGGTGACCGAGATCTCGGACTACCTCCGCCTGCTCTTCGCGCGGGTCGGCACCCCGCACTGCCCCGCGTGCGGCAAGCGGATCGAGGCCCAGACGGTGCAGCAGATCGTCGACCGCATCCTGGATTTCGGCGACAAGACGCGGGTCACGATCATGGCGCCCATCGCGCGAGGCCGCCGCGGAGAGCTGAAGCTCGACATCGAGCGGCTGCGCCGGGAGGGCTTCGTGCGAGCGCGCATCGACGGCGAGATCGTCGATCTCGGCGACGAGATCGTCCTCGACCGGACCCGCGCGCACGACCTCGACGTGGTCGTGGACCGGATCGTGGTCAAGGACGGCATCAAGGGCCGGCTCACCGACTCCGTCGAGCTCGCGCTCAAGCTGGGCGAGGGCAGGCTGCTCGTCGACATCTCCAGCGACGGCATGAAGATCGAGCCCCTCTGGATGAGCGAGCGCTTCGCGTGCATCGACTGCGGCATCTCGCTGCCGCCCATCGAGCCGCGGATGTTCTCCTTCAACGGCCCGCACGGCGCGTGCCCCGCCTGCGACGGCATCGGCGCGAGGACCCGCATCGATCCGGACCGCGTCATCCCCGATCCTCGGCGCACGCTCCGCGAGGGCGCGGTGGTGGCCTGGGGGCGCCGCGGCTCGCTCTCGCTCGCCACGGAGACGGAGCGGGCCGTCAGCGCGCTCGGCTGCGATCCCGACGTCCCGTGGGCGAAGCTGCCGGCGGCGGTGCGGCAGGCGATCCTCGAGGGGAGCGACGCCCAGGGCGCCGGCGGCCGGGGGAAGAAGAGGGCCGCCTATGAGGGGATCATCCCGCGGCTCGAGCGCCTGCTGAGCAGCGGCGAGCCCGCCCTCGCCGACGAGGAGGAGGCCGATCCCGACGAGGACAGCGCCGCGCTCTCCGACGAGATCGGCCGCTTCGTCATCACGCGCGTGTGCGACGCCTGCGACGGCAGGCGCCTGCGCCCGGAGGCGCTCGCCGTGCGCCTCGGGGATCGCAACATCGCGGACGTCGGCACCCTGCCGCTGCGCACGCTGCGCGTCTTCCTCGAGGGCCTCATGCCGCCGAAGGAAGGCGCGCCGCGGGCCCCCGCCGATGGGCAGGCCGCGGGGGAGGCCCACGTCGACGGCGCGCTCGCGCCGCGCGAGCGCGCGATCGCCGAGCCGCTGCTCCGGGCGGTGATCGCCCGCCTCGGGTTCCTCATCGACGTCGGGCTCGACTACCTCACGCTCGACCGCTCCGCGCAGACCCTCTCCGGCGGCGAGGGCCAGCGCATCCGCCTCGCGACGCAGATCGGGGCCGCGCTCGTCGGCGTGCTCTACGTGCTCGACGAGCCCTCGGTGGGCCTGCACGCGCGCGACAACACGCGCCTGCTCGAAGCGCTCAGGCGGCTCGTGGACCTCGGCAACACCGTGGTCGTCGTCGAGCACGACCGCGACGCCATCCTCGCGGCCGACCACATCGTGGACATGGGCCCGGGCGCGGGCGTGCACGGCGGCAACGTGGTGGCGCAGGGCACGCCGGAGGAGCTGAGCGCCGATCCGGCGTCGATCACCGGCCCGTACCTCAGCGGCAAGAAGCAGCTGGCGATCCCCACGAAGCGCCAGCGCCCCGACGGGCGCTTCATCCGCGTGAGCGGCGCGCGGGCCCACAACCTCCTCAACGTCACGGCCGAGATCCCCGTCGGCCTCTTCTGCACGGTCACCGGCGTGTCGGGCTCGGGCAAGTCGAGCCTCATCGTCGACACGCTGCTGCCGGCCGCGAAGAACGAGCTGTACAGGAGCTCCGCCCCGATCGGCGCGTGCGACGGCATCGAGGGCCTCTCGCACATCGACAAGGTCATCTCGATCGATCAAGCCCCGATCGGCCGCACGCCGCGCTCGAACCCGGCGACGTACACGGGGGTCTTCGGGCTCCTCCGCGAGCTCTACGCGGGCCTCCCGGAGGCGAGGACGCGCGGGTACAAGGCGGGCCGCTTCTCGTTCAACGTGAAGGGCGGACGGTGCGAGGCCTGCCAGGGCGACGGCGTGCTCCGGATCGAGATGCACTTCCTGCCCGACATCTTCGTGACGTGCGAGACGTGCGGCGGCCGCCGGTACAACCGCGAGACGCTCGAGGTGCTCTACCGCGGGATGTCGATCGCCGACGCGCTCGACCTGACGGTCGAGCAGGCGATCGACCAGTTCGAGGCGCTCCCCCGCGTCCGGGAGCGGCTCGCCGCGCTCGCGCGGGTCGGCCTCGGCTACATCACGCTGGGGCAGCCCGCGACGACGCTCTCGGGCGGCGAGGCGCAGCGCGTGAAGCTCGCGCGCGAGCTCGCGCGCAAGGCCACCGGCCGCACGCTCTACGTGCTCGACGAGCCGACGACGGGCCTGCACTTCTCCGACATCGAGGTGCTCACCGCGAGCCTGATGAGCCTGCGCGACGCCGGGAACACCGTCCTCGTGATCGAGCACAACCTCGACGTGATCGCCTGCAGCGACTGGGTGATCGACCTCGGCCCCGAGGGCGGCGAGCGCGGCGGGACGATCGTCGCCGCTGGCACCCCGGAGGACATCGCGCAGGAGGAGGCGTCCTTCACCGGCGCGTACCTGCGCGAGGTGCTCGTGGCGTCGAAGCGTCGCACCCCGCAGCCGCCGCGCAGCCGCGCGGCCGCCCGCAAATAGCAGAACGGGCGTGGCCCCTCCCGGTCCGCGCGAGGTGGACCGGGAGCAGGAGCGCACGCCCGACGGCGCCGAGGCACGCTCGCGCAAGGAGGCGACCGGCGGCCGGCCTCCTCGCGCGGCGCAGCGTCAGCCGTAGTCCTTCTCGACCCGCTCCTGATCCTCTTTGCAGCGGATGCACAGGGTCGTCTCGGGGCGCGCCTCGAGGCGCTTCGCCGAGATCTCCTCCTCACACTCCTCGCACTTGCCGAACGAGCCGTCCTCGATCTTCACGAGCGCCTTCTGGATCTTGTCGAGGAACGACTTCTCGCGGCCACGGAGCCGGAAGGTGAACGACTGCAGGTACTCGCTCGACGCGAGGTCCATCTCGTCAGGGAGATCGTTCGCGTCGAGCATCATGTCCTCGGTCAGCGTTTGCTTGGCCTTCTTGACGATCTCGTCGCGCTTCGTCTCAAGCAGGGTCTTGAACTTTTTCAGCTGGGCCTTGTTCATAGGTCCTCTCGCGTCGAATGCGCCGTTCGGCGCTGCCGTCTGAGCTCCCTGGCGCATGCAAGCCGCGGGGCGCTGACCCCGGCTGCCGGGACTTACGGCTCCGCGACATGTCCGGAGAGGCCAGACAGCCCCCCGAAATTGCGAGGCGCGGGATTCTAGGCGTGGGCGCCGAGCCCGTCAACGACGCCTCCGTCGCAGGCAGAGATCGCCCGAATTCACTGCGGCCGATGCCTCTCGATTCGCCATCAAGCGCCCTCACGCCCGCGACCGACCGGACGCTGCGGCATCAATCGGCATCGGTTGTCGGGACAGCGTGGAAAGCATCTGCGGGAAGTCCCCGAGCCGCCGGAAAAGGCGGCGGACTTGGCCTCAAACCCGCATGCTCACCCCAGAGCACGCCGGAAATGAGACGCAGCGGACGGTTTGACGAAAGGCAGCTCACGTGGAACAAATTTATCCCATATTGCTGGATTTCGATCAGAACCGAACCCCGGTCCGTCCCCGCGATGCCTCGACGGTGATCGTCCTCCGTGACGGTCACGCTGGAATCGAGGTGTTCTGCGTTCGCCGCCACGCGAGCTCGAGCTTCATGGGGGGCGCCGTTGTCTTCCCTGGTGGGAAGGTGGACGCGCAGGACGGCGCGGAAGTCTGGAGGGATCGGGCGACCGAGCCACCGGCGCGCGCCGCTGCGTTCGCGACGGGCGATACGCCGGCGCGAGCGCTGTGTGTGGCCGCATGCCGCGAGACGCTGGAGGAAGGGGGCATCCTGCCGACCGATCTGCCGCTGTCGGGCGACAAGGTCGACGCGGTGGGGCGGGAGCTCGCCGCCGGGGCGCCGCTCGACGCGGTGCTCGCGCGGCGCGGCCTGAAGCTCGCTCTCTCGGCGCTCGTCCCGTGGGCGCGGTGGATCACGCCCCTCGCCGAGGCGCGGCGCTTCGACGCGCGCTTCTTCCTGCTGCCGCTACCGCCGGGCCAGATCGGGCGACACGACGGGTACGAGACGACGATGAGCTTCTGGGCAACGCCGTCCGAGGTCCTGGAGCGCGCCGCGCGTGGGGAGATCCTTCTCGCTCCGCCGACTTCACGCACGCTCGAGCTCCTCGCCGCGGTCGCGGACGTGCGCAGCGCCGTGGCGCTCGCGGAACGCCAGTCGCTCTTGCCGATCTGTCCGCGCTTCGTCCCGGGCGATGGGGCCGAGCCGCCCTACCTGGCGCTGCCAGGCGACCCTTCGCACGAGACGCGCGATCGGCGCACCGAGGGTCCGACCCGTTATGTCCTGCGCAACGGGCGCTTCGTCGCCGAAGAATGCTGCGCACATGGATCCCTGATCCACATCAAACAGGAACGAGAGCCAGATCCACCCGTGCCGACCAGCTTCGACGCCCCCCAGACGAATGCCCCCTCCGTGCCGGCGACGCCTGATCTCGAGGAGTGAGCCATGGAAACGAACCCGAAAGAGAACACGACGCAGCCCGAGCTGTTCACCGCGAGCGACGTCGCGCGCTTCTGTCAGGTGGACCTCAAGACCATCCACAATTGGGCGGACAAGGGGGAGATCCGCCACTTCCGCACGCCAGGACGGCACCTCCGTTTCCGGCGGCTGGACGTGCTCGATTTCCTCCGAAAGTACGGCTACCCGATCCCGGAGATCCTCCGGATGGGCAAGCCGAAGGTCGTCGTGGTCGACGACGACCCCTCCGTCCTCGCCGCGCTCCGCAAGACGCTGTCGCGGAGGTTCGACCTGACGACGTTCCAGGATCCGTTCGACGCGCTCGTCGCGGTGGGCAACCTCCAGCCCGACGCGCTCATCCTGGACATCATGATGCCGGGCCTCGACGGCGTGCGCTGCCTGGAGCGGCTCCGCTCCATCGACGCGACCTCGCACATCCGCTGCATCGTGTACTCGAACCACGAGGACATGAAGAAGAACGCGACCGAGGCCGGCGCCTACGACTTCATCAAGAAGGGCGAGGCCGGCGAGCTGCGCGACTCGCTCGAGCGGCTCATGGGCCTCGAGCGAGGGTGACGCCTGCGCGGGTGACGCCTGCGCGGGCGACGCCCGCGCAGGCCAGCGGCCCCCCTCACTTGCCCTCGCGGTAGGCGCGGATCGCGTTCACGATGGCGTCCGCCATCTTCTGTCGGAAGTCGGCGGTCGCGAGGCGAGCCTCGTCCTCGGGGTTCGAGATGAACGCGGTCTCGAACAGCGCGGCCGGCATGTCAGCGCCCGCGAGGACGAAGAAGCCCGCGCCCCTGACGCCCTGATCCTTCGTGTCGGGGTAGCGGGGCGAGAGCGAGGCGAGCGACGACCGCTGGAGGAGCTCGGCGAAGTGGCGCGAGCGGGCCGCCATGTCGCCGACGTTGAGGTTCGACAGGATCGCCGCCACCTCGAGGCGGGCGCCGGGATCACCTGGATCCACGCCCTGCCCTGCCCGCCCGGCGCGGGCGGCGTTCTCGCGCGCCGCGAGCTGCGCCGACGTCGCCTCGCCGTCGTGAGGGGCCGCGAGCGAGAACGTCTGGACCCCACGAGCGCGGCCGTTCTCGCTCGCGTTGCAGTGGACCGAGACGAACAGGTCGGCGTGGAACGCGTTCGCGCGCGCGGTGCGGAGCTCCAGCGGGACGTAGGTGTCGCTGTCGCGCGTGAGGAGCGTCTCGATCTTGAGCTCGCGCGCGAGGAGCGGGGCGACGCGGTGGGCGACGTCGAGCGTCACGTCCTTCTCCTTCAACCCGGTGGGGCCGACGGCGCCGGTGTCGTTGCCGCCGTGCCCCGGATCGATCGCGACACGCCGGACCTCTCGCGCGCCGCCGGGGCTGTCCTTGTCATCGCGCAACGGAGGGCGGGTGCTCACGTCGACGACGATCCGGAACGGATCGGGGAGGTAGAAGATCCGGCGGTGCAGGTTGGCGGCGAGATCGAGGACGACGCGCGTTCCATCCGGCTGGACGCCGACGCGCACCCGCCGCAGGACGCCGCCGACCTCGATCTCCCTCGCGATGCCGCGCGACGTCGCCCTCGCGATGTCGACGAACACGCGCGCGTCCTTGCCGGCGCTCTCGTTCGCCGCGAGCGTGCCGACGTCGAACGTCGTCGGCGCGGAGAGCTCGACCACGACGCGCGCCCCTTTGTCCGAGCCGTGCCGCTCGATCGAGGTGATCTTCACCGGGCCGGTGGGCGCGGCCGGCGCCCGGGGGGCGACGACGAGATCGCCGGTGGCCTCGGCGGTCGTCACCTGCACCGGCGCCGCGCCCGCGGAGCTCGCGGGCGCGGCGGAGGAGCCCGGCGCCGGGCTCGATGCGAGCGCGAGCGCGAGCGCGACGCCCTCGACGCGGTGTCCCTCGTGCTCCAGCGCGCGCAGCGCATCCCCGCTCGGCCGGTAGGCAGCGGCTTGCGCGAGCGCGAGCGCGAGCGCGCCCAGGCACTGCGAGCGCGGCGCGCCGCCGGACGGCGCGGGCGGGGCGAGGGCCGCGTAGCGCCGCGAGACCAGGTAGAGCTCGCGGTACGCGACGGCCGCGTCGTGAGCGAGCTCGCCGGCGAGCAGCGCGCGGCGGCGCTCGGCCTGGCACGCGCGCTCGACGTTGGCCGGATCGGCCGAGGCGCGGAAGGCCGTCGCCGCCGCGCTGTAGAGCTCCATCGCCTCGCGCGCGTCGGTGACCGCCTGATCGAGGCGGAAGAGCCGCACGCGCAGGTCGCCGGCCAGCTCCGCGAGCGAGGCCGCCTGCGCCGGCGCCCCGGCGCGCGATGACGCGATGGCGACGGCATCGGCGAGGGCGACCGTCTCAGCGCGGGGTGGGAGGAGCGCAGCCGGATCGAGCAGCGCGGCGGCGCGCTCCTCGTCGGAGATGCCGGCGGGCGCAGCCGGCGCGCTGCCCTCCGCGCTGCACCCGAGGGTGGCGTGCGCCACCACTGCAAAAAGCGCGATCACCGCGAACGCCGAGGCGCTACGATGCAACCACGCCGGGCTGGAGTGCTGTCGGTTCGCCAGTTCAGCCCCGCGCGCCGAGCGACTGGCGATGCGTCCAGGAGGTTTCACGTGCCCGACCTCACGCCCACTTCATCCACAGGACCCCTCTACGCGGACCGCGTGTCGGGGGAGAGGTTTGCCGACGCGACGAGCATGGTCAACGCGTATCTCGCCCGGTACAACGCGAGCTCTCAGGGCGGGGCCAGATCGCCGAGCGGCGCTGGCGCCAGCACGCTCGACGAGACGGGGTACGCGCAGCTTCAGCACGGGAGCGCGACGATCGGCGTCAACGTGCTGGAGGCTCAAGGCGTCCTGATGGTCTTCTCTCCCATCATGGCCGTGCCCCTGAGCGGGCGCGAGGCCTTCTACAGGCGTCTCCTGGAGCTCAGCTTCGTCATCACCTCCGACGCGGCCTTCGCGATCGACAAGTCGCGCAACGAGGTCGTGGTGCGCTGCCTGCGGCGCCTCAGCGCGCTCGAGTACGAAGAGTTCGAGGATATCGTCACGACGGTGAGCCAGGTCGCCGACACCTGGGATGACGCGTTGCTGCGCGAGGCGCGCGGCGGATGACCCGTTCGCCGTGGTTTCCGGGGGCACCAGGGGGCGCGCGCTCCCGCCGTGCGCGGCAGGTGGTGATGCGCCGATCCGTCGCGAGATTGCGGTGCAGCAGACGCGGATGGTAAGTTCCTCACCGCGATGACTGCGGGGGAGCAACCGACGACCGCGGAACCTGGTGAGCGCTCCCTCTCTGCTGAGGAGGCGGAACGGATCGCGTCGTCGATCCGGCCATCCTGGGAGGGGTTCGACGAGCTGTCGGGCGCCCGAGGCGACCCGCGCGGCGGCGCCGTTGCTCAGGAGCCCGGCGCATCCGCTGCGAGATCGTCGGAAGCCCAGGCGGCCTCCCCCGCCGAAGCGCCGGCGGTGAAGCCTGGACCCGCGGTGGGGCCTTCTCCTGCTGCACCTGCGGCGCCCACGACGCGCGTCATCGAGGCCCCACCAGCCGGCGCGTCCGGCGTGTCCGACACCGTGATCGAGGGGGTCCCGACCATCGCGATCGGCGAGGACCCGCCGGGGCCGCCCGCGGTGGAGGCGACGTCCCGCGACGCGGGAGCGGCGGGGGGCGGTGAGCAGGCCAGCCCCTCGCCTCAGCCGCTCATCGACGCCCGGACGGCCGGCGGCGCGTCGGACGCGGGCGCCCCGGTCGCGCTCGAGGGCGGCGCGGTGACGCGGGGCCAGCCCCCCGCGCCGGCAGGGAAAACACAGGTAGGAATGGGTGAGCCGGCGGCCGCGGCCGGCGCGCACGCCGCTGAGCCGCAGCCGCAGGTGGACCGGTCCCGCTCCCCTTCCCCGGAGAACGAACCGCCGTCGGCACGGCCGGCGCGCAGAGGCTCCCGCTCCCGCGCGGCGCATCCGGCGAGGGAGAGCGCTGATTCCGTGGCCGCGTCCGGCGTCCGCACGGAAGACCAGGATCCGATCGAGATCCCCGTGTCCACGCCGAACAAGACGGCGCTGCGGATCGTGCTCGCCCTCGCGGGCGTGGCCTTGCTGCTCGTCGTCGTTCGCACCTTGCGTCAAGACGACGCCGGAGAGGATCCAGGGCCCCCGGCGGCATCGTCGATGGCGGAGACACCCGCCGCAGCGACCACGCCCCCAGCCGCCTTGCAGGCGCCGACCGCCGCCACCGCTGCCGACGACGGCGCCTCGCCGGCGCCGAGCGCCTCAGCGTCGCCTCCGGCTCCCACGGCGACGACATCTGCCGCCGCGGCAGCGCCTACCTCTGTCACGACGCCTCCTGCGGCCACGGCGCCTGCATCGGCCACGGCGCCTGCTTCCGCCGGGAGCGCAGCGACGCCCGCGGTGCCAGCGACCAGGCCGAAGGCAGCCCCCCCTGCACAGAGGCCCGCGCCTCCAACACCGGCGCAGCGTGGCACGAGCTCGACCGGAGGCAGCAAGGGCGGCGGCATCATCCGCGATGCGCCGTTCTGAAGCGCACCTCTTTCTCGCCTCGGCAGCGAGGCCTGCTGCAATCGTACCCTTTCGCGGACGCCGACGAGGCGAAGCCCGATCTGAGGAGCCATGAAAACACGCGCCTGCGCCCCAGTCCTCCTGCTCTCGCTGATCGCTCCCGCCGTGCTCACGGAGGCCGGGCTCCCCCCTTCTCTCTTCAGCGAGCCGCTGAGCTTCGCGCAACCGTCCGATCCCGTGACCGAGGTCGCGCGCCAGCGCTACGAGGAGGGGGTCAAGGCGTACGACACCGGTCGGTTCGAGGAGGCACGCACCGCGTTCCTTCAGGTGTACGCGCTCAAGCGACACCCGGCAGTGCTGCTCAACCTCGGGCAGAGCGAGCTTCGCTCCAATCACCTCGAAGACGCCGGCAAGCACCTGCAGCAGTTCCTGCGCGAGCACGCCGCGGCGACGCCGGAGCAGCGCGCCGCAGCGGAGAAGGCGATCGCCGATGTGAAACGGAAGACCGGCTTCCTCGTCGTGACCGCCGACGCGAATGGCGCGGACATCAGCGTTGACGGCGTCCTCATCGGCAAGGCGCCGCTGCTCGATCCGGTGTTCGTGACGCCCGGCAAGCACACCCTGTTCGCGACCTACCTGGACCGATCAGCGACCACGCAGGTGGACGCGAAGATCGGCATAGCCACAGCCGCGACGCTCACGCTGGGGACGACCGGCGCGACGCCCGCGACGCCGCCTGTCGGCGCGCCAACGCCGGCCACGCCGACCGGTGCGCTCACCTCGACCCCGCCGGCTGCCGTGCCGCCACCGCCAGCGCAGCCTCCGGCGACGGGCGTCGCGCAGCCGGCGCCGGGCGCGCCCGCTGCCGGCGCGATGCCTCCTGGCGCGGCCGCGCCGAGCCCCTCACCGGGAGCGCCGACGAGCTCCGGCACCGTCAGCGTCTCGACGAGCGGCACGATGGGCTCGATGGGCCCAGCGCAGACCTCCGGCGGACGCGAGCCGTTCTTCCACTGGTACGCCCGCAAGCCGCTCGCCTGGGCAGGGACCGGCGTCGCCGGGGTCGGCCTGGTCATGGGGATCGTCGGCTCGGCCATCACGGTGGACGCGCGCAGCAGCGCCGACGACATCGGGCAGCAGATCGAGGCGTACGTCGCGGGTCACCAGAGCGCGATCCCCGCGAACCGCAGATCTCAGCCCTGTGGCGCGCGCGAAGATCCGTCCGGCGACCTCCCCGACTTCAGGAACGCGTGCGGAAAGCTCCGCGAGAAGCTCGACCGCTTTGACGGCGCGGTCCCCTGGGCGATCACGGGGTGGGTCCTCTTCGGCGTCGGGGTCGTCGGCACTGCGACCTACGCCATGATCGATTGGTACCCGCAGAAGCAGCAGACCGCGGCCGACGGGCCGCGCATCACCGCGATCGCGCCGTTCGTGGCGCCAGGTCAGGCCACGCTCAGCGTCGCAGGCGCCTTTTAGCGCTGCGGTCCGGTGCGCGCGCGCCGCGGATCGAGCTCACGTATCCCTCGCGACACGAAGCAGATCCCGCATCGTCGACCGCGGGACATCCGCGAGCCGCGCCGCGGCGCTGACGTTGCCGCCGACCTCCTCGAAGGCGCGGAGCGCATCGGCGGGCGTGATCTTCCGGCGGACCGGGGGCTCACGATCGGCGATGACCGCGGTGATGTGCTCGGGCAGCACACGGCCATGCGCGCGCAGCGCGGCCTGGATGAGCACGTTGCGGAGCTCCCGGACGTTGCCTTGCCAGCGGTGCGCCCTCAGCGCGGCGAGCGCCCCAGGGGACAGCTGGCGCCGGCCAATTTCGGAGCTCGCCAGGAGGTGCTCGGCCAGGAGCGGGATGTCGTCGGGCCGATCGCGCAGCGCGGGGAGCTGAAGACGGCACACCGCCAGGCGCTCGTAGAGATCCGCGCGGAAGCGACGCTCACTGACGAGGGTCTCCAGGGGCTCGCAGGTGGCGACGACGAGCCGCACGTTGACCTGCGTCGCCCTCTCCGCGCCCAGAGGGCGGACCATCCCCTCCTCCACGACGCGCAGCAGCTTCGCCTGGACCTCCAGCGAGAGCGCCGCGATCTCGTCGAGGAAGAGCGTCCCATGGCTGGCCTCGACGAACGCCCCCTGACGCTCCCGAACCGCGCCGGTGAACGCGCCCCGACGATGGCCGAACAGCTCGGACTCGGCGAGCTCCCGCAGGATCGTGGCGGCGTTCAGGACCACGAACGGCCGGTCGGCCCGGGTGCTCTCCGCGTGGATCGCCCGGGCCACGAGGTCCTTGCCCGTGCCCGACTCGCCGCGCAACAGCACGGGGAGCTGGAGCGGCGCCACCCGCCGCACCGCCGCGGCGAGCTGCCGCATGGGCCGCGAGCGGCCGATGAGCCCGGGGAGCGGCGGCCCATCCTCCTCGATCACCGGGATTTTTCGGGCCGCCTCGACGCACATCGCCGTGCGACCGATCTCGAAGCAGCCGCCAGGAACGAGCATCGCCTGCCGCACGCGGACGCCGCCGACGCGAACGCCGTTGCGAGAGCCGAGGTCCGTCACCTCGATCGATGCGCCGCGGTGCGCGACGCGGCAGTGCTGGGCGCTCACCGCGACATCGTCAAGCCTCACGTCCACAGCCGGAGCGCTGCCCAGGATGAGCTCGGCCCCCGGCGCGACGGCGATGCGCACTGGAGCGCCTCCGCCGGGATGCTCGCAGCGGAGCCACACCGTGGCGAGCGCGTCGCTATCGTCAACGATCTCCACGGTGACGTCCCGGATCGAGAGTGGCTCACCGCCGCGCGCGCCGGGGTCCGATCGACCGCCGGGCGCTCCGACGAGCGCTCCCGGCAGCGCCACGAGGGGCGCGGCCGGCGCCGCAGGCGGCGCGGACGCCGCCCTATCGCCGTGAGCCGAGGTGAGGGGTCTGGAAGGGCTGTCGTGGTCGCTGCGGGTCTGTGCGTCGTCCATGTCCAGGAGGTTTGTCGTCGGCGCGCGAGGCGCAGTTGCGTCGCCCGGACGACATTCCTGCTCGTCGGCACGCGCCCCCTTTGCGCTCTGGACCGCGCTGTTCTAGAGGCCGTTCGTGAGATCGCGCTCGACAAGGTGGACCGCGCCGATGCTCGGCGTGGCGGCAGCGGGCTGGGTGCTCTCGGCCAACCAGGCCCTCGCCCAGCCCGCAGATCAGACGACGGCCGCAGCCGAGGAAGAAGAGGAGGCCGGTCCGGAAGCCGGGGTGAAGCGCCCCGCCGGGCCCGACGAGCGAAGCGGACACCTCCTGCTCCAGGGACGGGCCGGGTACAGCCAGCCCTTCGGCGGCATGGCCGCCGGTCAACCGGTCACCGACACGGTCTCGGGCGGGTTCGCCTTCGGCGCCAACCTCGGCATCGGCTTGAGCCGCGTGACCGTCCTGGAAGCAAGCGGCTCCTATACCCTGCTCCCGGCAGCGGCAGGCTGCAGCGACTGCTCCGGCCGAAGCCTCGACCTGGGTCTGGGGTTCGTCTATCACGTCGCCCAGGGGATCGCGGTCGACCCCTGGATCAGCTACGGCGTGGGGTACCGGCGAGCGGTCTTCACATGGCCGGAGGCCTCGGCGGCCAGTCCAACCGGGACCGATCATGTGTTCCACGGTCTCGATGTCGCCCGCATCGCGCTGGGCGCCGACTTCTACCCGGCGCCGAGCTTCGGCGTCGGTGTGTTCGCAGAGCTCGACGCCGGCACCTACCTCTCGCGCCCTGACAAGGGTTCCGACCCAACGGCCTACGGATTCTTCCAGTTCGGTGTGCGCCTCTCGCTGGATCCCCTACCCCGGGGCACGCGACCACCGGCAGCCTCGGCCGGTACGTCACCGAGGATCGCCGCTCAAGCGACCGGCTTCCAGGGAGCAGCCCGCCGCTAAAGCAGCCGGAATGTGGGCGGTGCAGAGCGAGGGGCAGGTATAATCTGCCGCGAATGGGCGAGTTCAGGACGAGCAGCCGCACCCGACCCGTCGCGGCTGCCGTGACCGACGTAGGTCGCCAGCGAAAGCACAACGAGGACAACGTCCTCGTGAAGTCCGAGCTCGGCCTCTTCGTCGTGGCGGACGGCATGGGCGGGCACAACGCGGGCAACGTCGCCAGCGCGCTCGCGACCAAATCGCTCGACAACTTCTTCGAGGCGACCCGCGCCGGCAGCTTGCCAGGCCCCGTCCCGGCCGACGAACAGGAGCTCGATCCGGAAGCACGGCGCGTCGTAGCGGCGATCCGCAAGGCGAACCACGATGTGTTCGTCATCTCGAACACGTACACCCAGCACCAGGGCATGGGCTCGACGGTGGTCGCCGCCTACGTGTCGTGCGAAACGGAGCAGATCCACGTCGGGCACGTCGGCGACAGCCGCTGCTACCGGATCCGACACGGCGAGATCGAGCAGCTCACGAAGGACCACTCGCTCATCAACGACGCCCTCGCGCTCAAGCCCGACCTGAGCCAGGACGAGCTGGCGAGGCTCCCGAAGAACATCATCACGCGTGCGCTCGGCATGAAGGACGCGGTGAAGGTCGACATCCGCTCGGAGAACACCCAGCCCGGCGACGTCTTCCTGCTCTGCTCGGACGGGTTGAGCGGGATGATCTCGGAGCAGCAGATGCTCGATGTGTTCGACGTCACCCAGGATCCGCACGAGGCCTGCGAGCTCCTCATCGAGATGGCCAACGAGGCGGGCGGGACCGACAACATCTCGGCGCTGATCGTCCGCATCCAGCTCGACGCGCAGGACGAGCGGCAACCGAACAGCGCCGAGCTCGACGACACCCGGCCCCTCCACGTCGATGAGTTCGGCGAGACGGTTCCGCCCGCGGCGGTCCAAGAGGGACAGCTCCAGGTCGACGACGTCGATCTCGACGTCGCGGCGCAGCAGGTCCACTCCATCGCGGACAGCAGCCTGCGGAGCCAGGCCCACAGCGCGTCAGGCACGGTGGCGCGCGTGGCCGCCGCGCCGTTCACGGATCGGCGGTCGCGGGCCGCCGCTGGCTCCGGTCGCTACACCGCGGTGACGACGGCGGCGAGGCCTCCCGCGAAGGATGCCCCGCCATCGAAGTCCGCAAAGCGCGCGACCGAGGTGCGGGTCGCGCGGTGCGCGCACTGCAAGCACGAACTCTTCATCGGCAACCGGTTTTGCGTCGAGTGTGGCGCCCCCATCAAGCCGTGAGCAGCACCGCGGGCCCTCGATGCGCGGCGCGTCGTCAACGTCGACCTGCGCCCCGCCCCGAGCGCCGGTCGCTAGCAGCGGCCGACGCAGCGGGGCCGACGCCGCACGTCACTTGACCGCGAGCAGCTCGACCTCGAAGACGAGGGTCGAGTTCGGCGGGATCACGGGCGGGAAGCCGCGAGCGCCGTAGCCGAGCTCCGGCGGGATCGTCAGCTTGCGGAGGCCGCCGATCTTCATGCCGGCGACGCCCTGATCCCATCCCTTGATCACCTGCCCGGCCCCCAGCTTGAACGAGAAGCCCTGGCCCGGGCGGTCGCGCGAGCTGTCGAACTTGTTGCCGTTGGTCAGCGTGCCGACGTAGTGCACCGTCACGAGCTGGCCGTGCTTCGCCTCCGCGCCTGTGCCTTCCTTGAGGTCCTCGATCCCGAGCTCTGCTTGCATGGTCGACTCCTTTCGGCGCGATGGGAGGAGCGCTGCACGGTCGCGTCAAGCCGAAGCAGCAGATGAGCCCTCCGGACGGGCGCCCGCGAGCGCAAAGACGCTCGGATAATCGTGGCTCAGCCGCCGAAACCAGGGAACGTGAACACGGGCGCGCCTCCGGTCATCCGCCAGGTGTTGGCGGTCTGCTGGACGACGGGCTGCCGCAGTAGCGGGTGCGGGTGCGTCTGTTCGAAGGCAAACAGGATCGTGGCGGGCGTGAGCTGATCGAGCGACGCGAAGAAGCCGAGCGTGAGCATCGCGCCGCCCTCGGTCCAGCGGTACCCCTGCTGCCGCGCGCCAGCGGCGAGCAGGTTGTTCACGCCCGCCACGTCCGCCGCGATCTCGTTCGGCTGGTTGAAGATGGGGAGCGTGCGCGACAGCATCCGCCCGAGATCCGCGGGCGTGACGCCCCGGCTCCCCCCCTGCCCGTTCGCGCAGCCCGTGTGCCCGAGGTGATGGTGGCCGAGCTCATGGCCGAGAACGAACGCGAGCTGCTCGTGGTAGAGCTGGCGCTGCCGCTCGACCTTGCGCGCGTCCGTGTGCTGCACCGGATCGACGAAGCCCACCGGCGGCCGGACGATCGGCTGCCCAGGCCGCTGTCGCTGCGCGAGCATCCGCAGGAACTCGTCGAGCTTCCTCGTCCCGAAGACCTCGTCGGTCGCCTTGAACTGCGCGATCTGCGCCTCGACCTCGAGCAGCCCGTCGGTGATCGCCATGAACGGCATCCGCTGGTCGTCACAGCCGGCGAACGCGTTCACCTCGCCCACCGTCGGATCGGCGATGAACGGGATGCCCCTCACCTTCTGCTGCGAGGCCGCCGGCAGCGCGCCGATCAACGCGCCCATGACGACGCCGGCCTCGGACTGGAGCCAGCCGACGTTGATGTCGTTGATGGGATCGCCGAGCACCGGCAGCCCCGGCATCGTGGGCACGTTGAAGGTAGGCGCCGGCACAGGCCCGGTCTGCGCAGGCGGGTACCCGGGCTGCTGCGGGTACCCGGGCTGCTGCGGGTACCCGGGCTGCTGTGGAGGAGCACCCTGCTGGGGCGCGCCGTACGGAGGATAGGCCTGGCCGTACGACGGCTGAGACGCAGGCCGGCGCGAGCTGCCTCGCTGACAGCCTGCGACCAGTCCGAGAGCCAGAACGAGGGCGCCGATCGGTCGAAGCAGATTCATCGCCGCGAGCATAGCGCACCGCGAGGGGGTCAACCTCGCCGCGCCGCACGCAAGATCTCGGCGCGCGGTCGCGGTCCGCGGCGCACGCCGCGGCGCCGCGATGAGCCGAAAGCCGGGCGCCGGGCGTCAGGCGCAGGAGGACCGATGAACAGACACCGTGCCTGGTCTGCCGCCGCCACCCTGTGGATCAGCGCCGCCGCGCTCTCGGGCTGCGGCGGCGCCTCCGTCGCGCAAGCCCCGGTCGCGCCGGAGCCCGCCGGTGCGACCTCGATGGCGCCGCACAAGGGGAGCGCCGTCGAGACGGCCGATGATGCGCTCGCGGAGCTCGAGCGCGCGGAGGACGAGCTCGATCAGGCGATCGGCACGCCCGCACACGACGAGGGCCGGGCCGTGGCGGAAGCGGCGCAGCCGGGAGCGCCGCCAGCGGCTTCACCGCCGAGTCCGAGCGTGCCCGACAGCCGCGCCGCGCCGTCACCGCGGGCGACGGCCGCCGGCGGCGAGCCCCCGGCCAAGAAGATCGAGGCCGAGCCGACGTCCACGCCGCCGTGCGAAACCGCGTGCCGCGCACTCGCGTCCATGAGCCGCGCCGCGCAGCACCTCTGCGGGCTCGCCGGCGACGCGGACCAGCGGTGCGATTCCGCACGCGCCCGGGTCAAGAGCGCGACAGACCGGGTCGAGGCGCGGTGCCCGCGCTGCGCCGAGCTCTGAGCCTCGACCAGGGACGCACGGCCGGCCGCTCCAGCTCGACATGAGCGGTGCTGCCGTCGCGCACAGCTGTGCCCACCTCGATACGGGCCGAGCGCGCCTTCCGCTCAGACGACGGCCTCACGGGCCCGGCGCGAGGAGCTGAAGCAGCCGCACATTTTTGTACATATCCCCGAGCGAGCCCGCCGCCGCATGGCCGGCCTTCGCGAGCAGCTCGATCTCCTCCGGGCGCACCTCCACCTGCACCGTCAGCCGGCCGGCGCCCGGCTCCACGGCGAGGGTCGCGCGCTTCGCGATCTCGGCGAGCGCGGCCCCGGACTCCGGGCCAACGAGCGCCTTCAGCGCATCGACGTTCGCGCGCTTCTCCTCGAGGAGCTTCCGGAGCTCTTCGGCCGCCTCGGCCGACGCCGCGTCGATCGCGACGGTCGCCGAGAGCCCGCCCTTCGTCGAGACGCCGACGGTGACGGCGCGCGGACCCGTGGAGCCGGTGAGGATCGCGCGGAGGCTCGGCTTGCTCTCGGAAAGGAGGACGACGCCCAGGAGCGGACGATCCCACCCGATGTGCGCGAGGCGCGACGTCGCCTCGTCCCGGCTCGCCAGCGACGTCCCGGCCTCCTCGGCGTCGATGCTCGCGCGGATCTCCGGCTCGGCGCCATACAGCAGGATGGACCCGTCGCGCACGGCGATCGCGTCCTCGCCGGCGCGGAGCAGGTACTTCACGCCTTTGTACTCTGCCTGGACGTAGCTGTGCGTCGCCAGGCGCTCCGCGAGCTTCTGCTCGTTGAAACGCCCGCGCGCGACCACGAGCGACGGGGCGACGACCAGCTTGTCGACGTCGAACCCGAGATCGATGCCCGTCGCCTTCTTGATGTCGTCACGGGTGCGCTCGATGTGCAGCCGCACCGCGCCCCCCTCCGCGCCGAGCGCCTGCAGGTGGATCTGATGAGGGTCGACGATCACCACGCCGGGGACGTTGCCTTGGACATATTCGAGCAGCGACTCGTCTCTCGGGAAGGTCGCGGCGCGGAGGTGCGCCACGCCGAAGCCGAGGAGCCCCGTCTGCTGGGCGAGGACGATGATGAGCACGAGGCCGACGAGCACGATGTACTTGGCCTTGCCTCGCTTCTTCGTAGCTCCGGCGACCTGGACCGGCTTCGACGCGCTCTCGGTGCTCATCTGTGCTCGCTGCGCCCTCTCTGGCATGCCGCACGCCGCCAGGGCCCTGCGGGAACCGCCTCCGCAGAACCGCAAGCGCCGCTCATGCACCCGGGGCGCGCTGCGGCAGAGCATAACCGGAAGCGAGACGCCGGCCAGGCCTTCCGCCGGGGCCGCCGGCCGGATAGAACCGACGCGACGTGCCTCGATCCTCGTCCCCCGATGGCGGCGGCGCGCTCGCACAGCCGAGCGATAGCTCCGTGCTGCCCGCCGCCCTCGGCCGCTACCACGTGCAGCGCCTCCTCGGCGAGGGCGCGATGGGGCGCGTGCTGCTCGCGCACGATCCGCTGCTCGATCGCGACGTCGCGCTGAAGCACCTGCGCGACGACCTGCGCATCCCGCGCGACGTCCGCGAGCAGCTCATCGTGAGGATGCGCCACGAAGCGCGCGCCGCCGCCCGGGTGACCCACCCGAACCTCGTCACGCTCCACGACGTCGGCGAGGACCCGGACTTCGGGCTCTACCTCGTCTTCGAGTACGTCGAGGGGCCGACGCTCAAGCAGCACCTCCTCGAGCGGCCGCTCTCGGCGTCGCAGGCGGCGCGCCTCGCGTGCGAGCTCGGCGAGGCCCTCACGATCGCGCACCGGGCAGGCATCGTCCACCGCGACATCAAGCCGGAGAACATCATCCTCTCCGCGAACGGCGGCAAGATCGCCGACTTCGGCATCGCGCGGATCCCGGACTCGACGCTGACGCACCAGGGAGGGCTCATGGGGACGCCCGCGTACAGCGCGCCGGAGACGTTCCGCGTCGGGAAGTTCTCGCCCGAGAGCGATCAGTTCTCGCTCGCCGCCGTCATGTACGAGGCGATCTCCGGGAGCCGCGCGTTCCCGGGCGACGACGCTGTCTCGGTCGCCTCGAAGATCGCGAGCGACGAGCCGCCGCCGATCGCGAAGGAGCTCGGCCTCCCGCCGTCGCTCGATCAGGTGCTCGCGCGCGGGCTGTCGAAGCGACCCGAGGACAGGTACCCGAGCTGCGACGAGTTCGGCGCCGCGTTCGCGAACAGCCTCGAGTGGGCCGCCTCCAGCCAGATGCCGAGGCGGATGCTGGACAGCGCCGTCACGGCGACGCCGGCGCCGCCAGCCGAGCCAGCCGCGGTGCGCGCAGATCCGCTCGACGCCGACTTCCCTCCCCGCGAGCGGAAGGCGGGGCAGATCGCCGTGGGCGCGGCCGTGGTCGTGGCCACGGCCGCGCTGCTCCTCCACACCGCGCTGCGATCTGCAGACGCGCCCGCCGAGGAGCCCGCCGTCGGAGCAGCGCCGATCGCCTCGTCGGCGACGACGGCGCCACGACCGCGCCCTGTCCCGTCGGCGCGGCCCGCGCGCCCGAAGCACGACCCCGCCGACACCACGGCGCGCGCGACGGTCAGCGCGGAGCCCAGTGCCGCGGAGCCCAGCGCGAGCGCGCCGGGCAGCGCCACGACCTCGCCCGTGCCGACCGCGCTTCCCGAGGACGAGCAAGGCGCGGACGCCGGAACACCGGAGACCGACGATCTCGACGTGCCAGAGACCACAGAGCCCGGCACGCAGGACGCCGGTGGTGCCGATGCTGCTGCGCGTTGAACGGGTGACATCGCGGATGCGTTGTCACGCGGAAAAAACTCCCGTAAAGGAGCCCGAGTAAGCACCGTCGCTGTCCTGCACGGCCGACGTCAAGCGCCTCGCTGGGTCCGTCGCAAGCTCCGGAGAGGCCCTGGAATCACGCCGATCGCTGCCCTAGCGACTGTCTGAATTGCTGTTCTGCCCCGTGAGATCCCCGCGATGACTACCCTGACAAACGGCGACGATCTCCATCTGTCGCTCTACCGAAAGATGTTTCAGATACGCCGCTTCGAGGAAGAAGCGGCCCGCGCGTACGCGCAGAGCAAGATCGGCGGGTTCCTTCACCTGTACATCGGTCAGGAGCCCATCGCCGTCGGTGCTTCCGCGGCGCTCCGCCCCGACGACTACGTGATGACCACCTACCGCGATCACGGGCTCGCGCTCGCCCGCGGGATGAGCTCGCGCGCCGCGATGGCCGAGCTCTACGGCAAGGTCACCGGGTGCTCGAAGGGGCTCGGCGGCTCGATGCACTTCTTCGACAAAGAGCACAACATGCTCGGCGGCTACGGCATCGTCGGCGGGCACATCCCCATCGCCGTCGGGACCGCGTTCGCGTCGAAGTACCGCGGCGAGGACCGGGTCTCGATGGTGTTCTTCGGCGAGGGCGCGGTGAGCATCGGCGACTTCCACGAAGGGATGTCGCTCGCGGCGCTGTGGAAGCTGCCGATCGTGTTCGTCTGCGAGAACAACGAGTACGCGATGGGGACGCCGCTCTCCCGGACGCTCTCGGTCGAGGACGTCTCGCTCAAGGCGCTCGCCTACGGGATGGAGCGCGATCGCTTCAACTCCGAGCACGTCCTCCAGGTGCGCGATCGCCTCGCCGAGGCCGTCGCGCGGGCGCGCACGAACTCGGAGCCGACGCTGGTCGAGATCAGGACGTACCGCTTCCGGGGCCACTCGATGAGCGATCCCGGCAAGTACCGGACGAAGGAGGAGCTCGACGAGCGCAAGAAGAAGGACGTGCTCCTTCGCTCGCGCATCGAGCTCGAGGAGAAGGGCCACAAGGCCGCCCTCGAGGCGATCGAGAAAGAGGTGGAAGACGAGATCACCGACGCGATCCGCTTCGCCGAGGAGAGCCCCGAACCCGGGCCCGAGGTGCTCGAGCCCACAACCTATGCAGGACCTTTTGCGCGATGACCGTCCTAAGATTCCGTGAGGCGGTTCGCGCCGCCATGGTCGAAGAAATGGAGCGCGACGAGCGGGTGTACCTCGTCGGCGAGGAGGTCGGGCACTACCAGGGCGCCTACAAGGTGACCGAGGGGATGCTCGACAAGTTCGGGAGCAAGCGCGTGATCGACGCGCCCATCACCGAGAGCGGGTTCACCGGCATCTCGATCGGCGCGGCGATGGTCGGGCTCCGGCCGATCGTCGAGTACATGACGTGGAACTTCTCCGCCGTGGCGTTCGACCAGATCCTCAACAACGCGGCGAAGCTCCGGCAGATGTCCGGCGGGCAGCTCTGCATCCCGCTCGTGCTGCGGGCGCCGAACGGCTCGGCGAAGCAGGTCGGCTCGCAGCACTCACACTCCATGGAGCACTTCTACGCGCACGTCCCCGGCCTCAAGGTCCTCGCGCCCGCGATGCCGGCGGACGCCAAGGGTCTCCTGAAGTCGGCGATCCGGGACGACAACCCGGTGCTCTTCATGGAGAGCGAGACGCTCTACGGCGTGAAGGGCGAGGTGCCCGACGACCCGGATTTCATCGTGCCGATCGGGGTCGCCTCGATCGTGCGCGAGGGGACCGACGTCTCGATCATCGCGTGGAGCCGGATGGTGCACGTCGCGCTCGAGGCGGCCGCGGAGCTGGAGAAGGAGGGCATCAGCGCGGAGATCGTGGACCTGCGATCGCTGCGCCCGCTCGACGAGGAGACGATCGTGAAGAGCGTCACGAAGACGCACCGCGCGGTCGTGGCGCACGAGGGTTGGCCGTACGGCGGCGTCGGCGCGGAGATCGCCGATCGCATCCAGCGGCTCGCGTTCGACGATCTGGACGCGCCCGTGCTGCGCGCGACGACGCTCGACGTCCCGATGCCCTACAACGCGCGGCTGGAGCAGTACGTGATCCCGCAGGCGTCGCGGATCATCGAAAATGTTCACCGCGTTCTCTACAAAAGCTGACTGAGCGGACCCACATCCCCGATCAAGGTTGATAGACCCATGGCGAAGGTTCTGGAACTTCCGAAGCTGTCCCCGACCATGGAGGAGGGGCAGATCAGTGCCTGGCACAAGAAGGAAGGCGACGCGATCGACATCGACGATCTGCTCGCAGAGGTCGAGACCGACAAGGCGACCATGGAGTACAAGTCCTTCGATCGAGGGACGTTGCTCAAGATCCTCGTGCCTGCGGGCAGCGTGGTTCAGCTCGGCCAGCCTGTCGCGATCATCGGCACCCCGGGCGAGGACGTAAGCGCCCTCGCCGGCGGAGGCGGCGGTGCCGCCGCGAAGCCGAGCGCGGCGGAGGCTCAGCCCAAGGGAGAGCGCGCCGCGCCGCCGGCCGGCAGCGAGGCGCCCGTGACGAGCCCGCCGCCTGCGGCGCGCGGCGAGGCGGTCTCGCCGCCCACGCAGCCGGCCGCACCGCAGCCGTCGTCGAACGGGCGCGTGAAGGCGTCGCCCTACGTACGGAAGCTCGGCCGAGAGCGCGGGCTCGACCTCAGCAGCGTCGCTGGCAGCGGTCCGCGCGGGCGCATCGTCGCGCGCGACCTCGAGGGGCTGAAGCCGGCGCCGGCCGCCGGGCCGGCCAAGGCGACCGCCCCCGGCGAGCTCGCTGCGCCGGAGGTGAGGCCGCTCAGCATGATGCGCAAGGCGATCGCCCGGCGCCTCACCGAGTCCAAGCAGACGGTCCCGCACTTCTATCTCTCGATCGACGTCGACGCCGATCCGCTGAACGCGCTTCGCGAGCAGATCAACGCGGATCTCGCGGCGACCGCCGCCGAGGGGGAGAAGCCGGTCAAGGTCAGCTTCAACGATCTCCTCGTCAAGGCGTGCGCCATCGCGCTCGTGCGCGTCCCGGAGTGCAACGCGCAGTTCACCCCGGACGCCATCCTCATTCACCAGCGCGTCGACATCTCGGTCGCGGTCGCCGTCCCCGAGGGCCTCGTCACGCCGGTGGTGCGCGACGTCGATCGCAAGCAGGTGCTCGACATCGCGGCCGAGGTGCGCGAGCTCGCCGGGCGAGCCAAGGCGAAGAAGCTGCGGCCCGAGGAGATGGCGAACGGCACGTTCTCCATCTCGAACCTCGGCATGTATGGGATCGACAACTTCGGCGCCGTCATCAACCCGCCCGAGGGAGCGATCCTCGCCGTGGGCCAGGTCCGTCGCGAGCCCGTCGTGCGCGGCGAGCACATCGTGCCGGGCCGCCGCCTGAGCATGACGCTCTCCTGCGATCATCGCGTCGTCGACGGCGCGGTCGGCGCGACCTTCCTCAAGGTCCTGCGCCAGCTCCTGGAGCACCCGACGCAGATCCTGATCGGCTAGCTCAGGTCGCCTCGGCGCTGCTCCCCAGGGCGTCGCCGAGGCGCGCCAGGTTCCGCGAGAAGATCTGCACGGACGGGTGCGACGGCCCGAGCGCCTTCGTGGCGATCGCCACGGCGCGCTCGATCTGCTGCCACGCGCCCGACAGATCGCCGAGCGCCTGCAAGACACGCCCGAGGTTGTTCACGATGCTCGCCACGACCGGGTGATCCGGACCGTACGTGGTTTGCGCGATGCCGAGCGCGCGCTCCAGCTGTTCGCGCGCCCCAGGCAGCTCGCCGAGCGCTTGCAGCACGCTGCCGAGGTTGTTGCAGCCGATCGCCACCGCCGGGTGGTCCGGGCCGTAGGTCGCCTCGGCGATCTTCAGCACGCGCGCGAAGTTCGCGCGCGCGCCCTCGAGATCGCCGAGGTCGCGCAGCACGCTGCCGAGGTTGTTGATGTCCCGCGCCACGTCGGGGTGATCCGGCCCGTAGGTGTCCTCGACGATCGCGAGCGCGCGCTCGAAGTCGGCGCGTGCCCCGGCCAGATCTCCGAGATCGCGCAGCACGCGCCCGCGGTTGTTCAGCGCGAGCGCGAAGCGCGGGTGGTAGAGGCCGTAGCTGTGCTCATCGATCTTGAGCGCCTCCTCGAACTGCTCGCGCGCTCCCTTGAGATCGCCGAGATCGTGGAGCAGCCGACCGAGGTTCGTGCGCCCGATCGCGACCGTCGGGTGGTCCGGGCCGTAGGCGCGGATGTCGATCGCGAGCGCCCGCTCGAGGTGCACGCGCGCGCCCGCGAAGTCGCCGAGGTCGCGGAAGAGGGCGCCCAGGTTGTTGAGCCGTATCGCGACGCTCGGATCGTCGGGGCCGTACGTCGCCTCGTCGATGGCGAGGGCGCGCTCCAGGTGCTTGCGGGCGCCCGGTAGATCGCCCTGATCCATGAGCACGCTGCCGAGGTCGTTCACGTCGCGCGCGACGTCCGGGTGATCGGGGCCGAAGCTCGCGATGTCGATCGCCAGCGCGCGCTCCTGGTGCGCCCGCGCGCCGCCGAGATCGCCGAGGTCGTGGAGGACGCTGCCGAGGCTGCGCAGCACGGCCGCGACCTTCGGATCGTCGTGGCCGAACACCGCCTCGTGGAGCGCGAGCGCCCGCTCCAGGTACCCCTTCGCCTCCGCGAACGCGGCGCGCCCCTGCAGGTAGACGGCGAACCGGGCGAGGAGCCGGCCGCGCACCTCCCGCGCGACGTCGTGCGCTTCGGCCTGGCTCGCCGCGGCGAGCGCGTGCGGCAGCCATCGGGCGCAGAAGGGCCACGTCTCCACCTCGTCGCTGCTCTCGGGGAACGCGTGGTCGACGAGCCGGACCGCCGCCTCGGCCCACACCTTCCGGTCCTCGGGCGAGAGGCGATCGCGGACCACCGCCTGGACGAGCCGGTGCACGGAGAGCGCGCCTTCGTGCACGTCGATGAACGAGTAGCGGCGGAGCGCGGCGACCGCCTCGTCGAGCCTCAGCGGATCGCTCAGCGCCTCCGCGAGCGCCGCCGGCAGGTGCGGCGCGGCGTCGGCGAGGCCCTCGCGTGGGATGTCATCGGGCGCCAGGTACGCGCACAAGCTCAAGAGGTCGACCGCGACGGGCGAGAAGCGCTGCGCCTCCTGGAACGCGAGGCCCCACGTCGTGGCGATCGGCGTCGGGTAGTCCATCGGCATGCCGCGGAGGAGGAGCCCGCGCTGGTGATCACCGAAGGCGTCGTGGTAGGTCGCGATGGACGATCCCGTCTCTTTGATGGTCGCCGCCGCCTGCACCAGCGCGAGGGGGAGATCCCCGAGCGTCTCAGCGAGCTTCTCCGCGGCGCGCGCGTCGCTCTGCCCGGTTCGATCGAGCAGGTACTTCACCGAGTCGGCGCGATCGAGCGCCGGCACGGTGAGCGGGGTGGCGATGCCGCGGAAGCTCGGGTTGCGCGAGGTGATAAGGATGTGCCCGGTGCGGGGGTGCGGGAGGTACGGGGCGACGTCCTGCGGGTCGTTCACGTTGTCGAAGATGAGGAGCCACTTGTCGTTGCGCGACAGCCACGATCGGGCCGCCTCGATCGCGATCCGCTGGTCGGCCTCGTTCTGCTCTGGCAGGTCGAGGGCCGCGGCGAGGCGCGCGAAGTCCTCGGCCGCCGTGGCCGGCTCCTCGGCGCGGATCCACCAGACGACGTTGTACTGGCTCGCGTACCGGTGCGCGTACTCGGCGACGAGCTGCGTCTTGCCGACGCCGCCGAGGCCGCTGATGGACTGCGTGAGCGCAGCGGGCCCCCCCGTGGTGAGCGTGCTCCGCAGCTCGCTCAGGAGCTGGTCGCGCCCGGTGAAGCCCGGGTTCCGCGGCGGCAGCTTCTTGATGTGAGGCTCCGCGTCGGGCGAGCTCGACGGCCTTCGAGCGGTTGGCCGCTGCGTCGGCGGCTCCGTCTCGCGGACGGCGCTCCGGATCCCCTTCGCGATCTCCGTGAACGCCTCGCTCTGGTTGGGGTAGCTCGTCACCGGCCGCGCGCGGCTCGGCAGCGGCTGCAGCTCGCCGAGCAGCGTCTTCTCCCAGGCGCAGGGCCGCAGGATCACGGGGATGACCCGGCACTCGCCGGCCTCGTGGCGAGCGATCGCCTCGCGCATCTCTGGAGAGAGCCACGCGTCGGTGGAGAGGAAATCAGCGCTCACGAGCAGCAGCACGACCCGCGCCTCGCGCAGCCTCGCCGCGGTCGCCTCTCGCCGCTCCCTCCCTCCGCCGAGCGCGAAGCCCTGGTAATTCCGGATGACCCCCTGCCGTTTCAGCGCGTCGAGGTGGGTCTCGATCTTGGGCCGCAGGTCCTCGTCCCTCGGTGAGTAGGAGAAGAACACATCGGCGGGGCTCGTCGCCAAGGCAACCATAGTTCCTCTCGCGGGCCTTAAAGTCTCACGACGGACCTGACGCGCAACGAGAATACGCGGTCGGAAAAGACCCAGGAAGAGACGGTAGTTGTCGCTCTCGGCGGATACATGCGGGTCGAACCTCCATCGTCTCGTGGGGGGTTTGCCTTACCCCGACTCCGGCTCCGTCCTACCTTCGCGCTCCTCTTCCGTGCTCGGGGAGATCCGGCCGGAAGCCTGAACGATGCGGCGCGCCGCTTCCATCCATCGCCGCCGGTCGTCCCGCCGCAGCTGGTTGCGGACGACGATCTTCACGAGGCGGTGGACGCTGAGCGCGTGCGGCCGCACCTCGATCAGCGAGTGCAGCCGCAGCATCGCGATGGCGTCGTCGAGCGCGAGCGGATCGTATTCGCCGAGCGACCGCCGAGGGATCGCGTCCATCGGCAGGAACGAGCACAAGCTGAGGAGCTCCGCCGCTGCCTGGTGGCTGAACACGGCCGCGAGCGAGCTCTCCCAGGCGGTCGCGACCGTCACCGGGAAGCTGACGGGGCGCTCCAGGAGCGCGGCCGGCCGCTGCCGGAACAGGGCGAGGTACTCCGCGAGCGGGCGTCCGGTCTCCTCGATGTAAGCGCCGGCCTGCGCCAGGGCGAGCGGCAAATCGCCGAGCTCCTCTGCGAGCGCGTCGGCCGACTCCGCGTCGGTCTCGCCCGTGCGCTGGAGCAGGAAGCGCACCGACTCGGCGCGCTCGATGCCGCGGACGTTCACCGTCGTGAGACCGCGCCAGATAGGGTTCTGCGACGTCGTGAGGATGTGGCCGCCGTGGGAGACGCTCGGGATGTAGGGCTCGACCTCGCTCGGGTCGCGCACGCCATCGAAGAGGAGGAGCCAGCGACCCCGGCGCCCGAGCTTGCTGCGCACCACGCCGACCGCGCGAGCGGGATCCAGCTGCTCGTGCTCGGGCAGCCTCATCTCCGCGGCGAGCGTGACGAAGGAGGCGTCCATCGTCGCCTGGCTCTGACCGTCGATCAGGAAGACGGTGTCGTAGGCGCCGGCGTTGCGGTACGCGTACTCGATCGCGAGCTTGGTCTTGCCGGTGCCGCCGAGCCCGCAGAGCGGCGCCACGCCGCGCCTGGCGAGCGCGGCGCCGATCTCGGCGAGCAGATCGTCGCGCGCGGCCAGGTTCCGGCTGGTCGACGCAGGGATGCTCCAGATCCCGGGCGGCGGTGGCACCTCTGAATGGCTCACCGGCTGGGCGCCGGCGCTCGGTGAGCTCAGGAGGGGTTTTGGGTGAGCTGCTCGACCTGCTTTCGGATGCCCTTTGCGATGTCGGTGAACGCCTCGCTCTGGTTGACCCAGCTCGTCACGGGGCGCCCGCCCCGCGGCAAGCTGGCCAGCCTGCCGAAGGGCGCGCCCTCCCAGTCGCAGGCGTCGAGGATGACGGGGATGACGCGCGCCTCACCCCGTTCGTGGCGCTCGATCGCCTTCTGCATCTCGACGTCGTAGCAGAAGTCCGACGCGAGGAAGTCCGCGCTGATGAGCAGGAGGATGACCTTCGCGGTCTCGAGGTGCTCGGCGAGCGCCGTGTCGCGCTCCTCGCCGGCGCCGATCTCGCCGTCGTGCCAGCCGCGGATGACGCCCTTCCGCTTGAGGATGGCGAGGTGCGTCTCGAGCTTGTCGCGCAGCTCGCGGTTGCTCTCCGAGTACGAGAAGAACACCTCGATCGGGCTCGCCGGAGGCTCGGAGACGCGCTCGCGCCGCGACGCTTCGAGCGCCCCTGTCATCGTGACCGTGTCGTCGTACGCGGCCGAGTCCGGCGGGAGGTCGTACGGCGCGCCGAGCGGCGACGACGACGAGGGCGGGAGCTCGAGATCGGGGATCGGGGGCGGAAGGATCGAGCGGCCGCGCGACGTGATCGCGCGCGGCCGGGGCGCGCACGTGCGCTCGAGGATCGCGAGCACCCGGTCGTGGCTGCCGTCGGGGGTGTCGTAAGGCAGGAGCAGGAACCCCATGTCCGCGAGCGTCTTGCGGCGGAGCGGCGTCAGGCTAGAGCCCGGGGCGATGACGAAGCGGGGCGGCGGCGAGGCGCCCGAGAGCGCGTGGATGTCCGCCAGCATCTCGTCGAAGTTCCCGTCGGCGCGCCCGAAGCCGATGAAGAGCACGGGGCACCGCGAGAGCACGGTCGTGAGCGACTTGCGCACGTCGGGCGGCGCGATCGACGCGAGGAAGCGCTCGCGCGCGAACACCCAGCTGTGCGGCTCCTTCAGCGTGCCGTGCAGCTTGAGGATGAACCGTCGCCGCCACGCGACCTCGTCGGTGACGCGCCACATGGGGTCCCACTCGAAGCCGAAGGCGCGCTCGAGCAGGTGGTTCAGGTTCGTGGTGAGCACGGCGCGCAGCTTGTCTCGCAGCGCGGCGATCGCGATCGCGATCCGCGGCGGATCGAGCCCCTCGTCGTCGAGCGCACCCTCGACGAACGCGTTGAACTCCGCTGGGCCGAGCGCCTGCTCCGCCGCGCCCAGCGCCTCGCTGTAGCGCTGCGATCGCGCGAGGGCCGCGACCTCGGCGATCGCGACCTCGTCGCTGGTCTGCTCGCGCACCCTCTCGACGAGCAGGTCGACGAGCTGACGCCATGTCGGCAGCCCGGCCGCGGCCGAGATGCCTCCCCCCACGAAGAGCACGAGCTCTCCGCTCTCGAGCGCCTCATGCAGCGCTTCGATCACCGCGGCGTCGACCTCCGCGCCCACCGTGTTCGCGTTGTCCATAAGGGTTGACATCGAGCCCCTCGAGTCTATCGCTCCTCGGCGCGCAGCGCACTTTTGCGGCGCGTCGCGCGGTCCGCCTTCGCCGCGTCGCGCGACGCGCCGCAAATGTGCGCCGCGCGGCGCAGGGTCGAACGCTCGCCCAGGCGGCCCGCTGCGGTCATGACGTCCGAGACGACTGACCGCCGCATCGAGCGAGGTCGGAAGATGCGGAAACAGTCCGCGAGGCTGGAGCATGCTACGTCTCCGACATGCGTCCGGCGGCCCTCTTCACGCTGGCCACGGTGGCCTCGCTCGTCGCCTTCTCCCTGGCCGGCGTGGCCGCTCCACCACCCCGCGCGCGGCGCGCCCCGCGCCTCCCGGCGCGCGCGGAGGCCGCGCTCTCGGCGGCCGCCGCGGGCCAGCCCGCGCGCTCGCCCGCGAGCGTCGTCGCGCTGCGCGCGCCCGGTCCGCCTGCCGTCCTCGTGCGCGCGGGGAGCTTCATGATGGGATCGAGCGAGGTCGAGATCGCGCACGCGGTGACGCTCTGCAAGCTCGAGCCGGCCGGTGAGCTGTGCGTCGACGAGACCGAGGCGAGCTTCGCGAACGAGCTCGTGCCCCACGAGGTGTACCTGTCGGATTTCTGGATCGACCGAACCGAGGTGACCGTCGCGAGCTACCGCCGGTGCGTCTCGGCCGGCGTCTGCGCCGAACCTCCGTATGCCTCCGGCGGGCAGCGGTTCGATCGGCCCGAGGTTCCGGTGGTGCTCGTCTCGTGGAGCGACGCGCAGCGCTACTGCGTCTGGGCGGGCGGTCGCCTGCCGACCGAGGCCGAATGGGAGCGGGCGGCGCGGGGCGTGGCCGGGCGCCGCTACCCCTGGGGCCATGTCTACAACCCATTCCACGCGAACCACGGGAGGCTGTCGTTCGACGAGCTCGACGAAGGCGACGGCTTCCTCGAGCTCGCGCCGGTCGGCTCGCTCGTGGCCGGCCGCACCCCCGACGGCATCGACGACCTCGCCGGCAACGTCGAGGAGTGGGTCGCGGACTACTACCATCCCGAGTATCCAAGCGGCAGCGCGAAGAACCCGCGGGGGCCCGACATGGGGGAGGAGCGCGTGCTGCGCGGCGGAAGCTACATCCTGGGTCGGCCCTGGCTGCGTGGCGCCGCGCGGGGGCACGACTCGCCGACCAGCCGCCGCGCGTGGCGCGGCTTCCGCTGCGCGCGCGACGCCTGAGCCGCGACGGGCGACGCTCGAGCCGAGGCGCGCGGCGCGCGGCGCGCGACGAGCGCTCGAGGAGCGAGGCGGTCGGCCGCTGCGCGGGCCGAGGCGCGCGGCGGTTGGCCGCCGCGCCGGAAGAGCCCATACTGGGCCCGTGAGGATCGCGCACCTCTCTGACCTGCACCTCCTCTCCCTCGAGGGGGCTGTCCCGTTCCGGCTCCTGAACAAGCGTCTCACGGGCTACCTCAACCTCCGCTTCCGGCGCCACGCCATCCACAAGCCGCACGCGGTGCACGCAGCGGCGCGGGAGATACGGCGGCTCGGCGTGGACCACGTCGTCATCACCGGCGATGTCTCGAACCTCGCGCTCGAACGAGAGTTCGTCCTGGTCCGCGACTTCTTGCAGGGCGAGCTCGGTCTTCCGCCCGAGCGGGTGAGCATCGTCCCGGGGAACCACGACGCGTACACGAAGGGCGCGCACCGCTCGCAGCGCTTCTCTCAGTACTTTGCGCCGTACCTGCGCTCCGACCTCGTCCTCGACGCGCCTGGGAAGAGCGACGACGGTGGGGCCTCCGGCGACGGCGGAGGCTCGGCGTTCCCCTTCGTGCACCTGCGCGGGCCCGTCGCGATCATCGGCCTCTCGACCGCCTGGCCGCGTCCCCCGCTGGTGGCATCAGGGCGGCTAGGCCCGGCCCAGCTGCGCGCGCTCGAGCGAGCGCTGGCACACCCGGAGGTGCGACGGCGAACGCCGGTCGTGCTCCAGCACCACCCCTTCCATAACCCGGCGAGCCGGGCGAAGACGTTGCTGGAAGGCCTGGGTGATGCCGCGGCAGAGGGGCGGCTTCTGCGTCAGGTGCGCCGCGGCTTGCTGCTGCATGGGCACCTGCACCGGCGCATTCACCGCAAGCTGCACACCGAGCGGGGTCATATCGACGCCGTGGGCGCCACCAGCGCTTCGCTCCTTCACGACAGCGACGAACGGATGGCCGGGTTCAACGTCTACGAGATCGACGACGCGGGGACGATCGGGGGCATCACGTCACACCGCTTCGTCCCGGGTCAAGACGCGTTCCGCGAGGTCCCGGTCCCCGAGCGATGAGCCCGCCGCGCGCTCGGCGCTCCGCCGAGCGCCCCACCGGAGCCGCGCACAATCCATCCGCCGCACGCAGGACCCTTCAGGCGGGCGCGCGATGTTCGGGGCTCGGCAATGCCGTGACTCGAGCGCAGCGGGGGCGCCGCGCGGGCAGTCCGGTGGGGCTCTGGTCAGGAGGAAAGTCAGGCGGTGGCGCGGATCACGTTGACCGCCTGCAGACCTTTGGGACCTTCTTTGATCTCAAATTCAACGGTCTCGTCCTCGAACAGACGACGGCGCCCCTCCCCGTTGATCTGCGAATAGTGAACGAAGACGTCGGGGCCAGTCTCTTGCTTGATGAAGCCCCAACCCTTCTCGTCGTTGAACCACTTGACCTTGCCAACTGCCATATTTCCTCCACTTCAGAGCTCGTCGATACCCGAGGCGCGCAAGCTGGCAGTCGGGAGGTGACCACGGCTGCGGTCCCTGATTCCGATGCGGGCTTGGCTGCATGCAGCAAACCCCCCTCGTAGACAGATCCAGCTTGCGCAGGGCGGCTGCCCAGCCGCTGGTTGATGTGCATGCGCGGCGACTTCGACGATTCTCCCCGGTCCGAGCGGGCGCCAACGTAAACGGCTCGATGCGCCAAGGTCAAGCAGCGATGATGGTTCGGCGAGCGCTTGCGCGAGGCAGTACCGCTTCACCGGCAGTCTCCGGTTGCAGCAGCCGCCGATGAGAATTTCGCGCCGTACAGCCGATCCTGACGGCGAGTACACGATCACGCGCGGTGTCGGCGCGCCGTAGGGTGCGAAGCGGAATTCGCGTAGCCGTCAAGATTTGCGCTCTTATCGAAGAACCTTGTCCTTCGGCCCGCGCAGGGCGTCGCGGTCCGTGAGGGCTTCGCCATGTCACGTAACGAGCCTCGCACGTCGGGCAGCGAGCTCCTGGCCTCCGGCGCAATGGCCCGGCGACTCGGGCGCGCTCCTCGTGCTGCGCGCGTCGTGGGAGCGAGCGACGCAGCGCGCTCCGGGCGCTATCCGAGCGCAGGCCAGGCGCTTGCGGCGCTTTGCCGAGAACATCGATCGAGCCTCGCAGCGGAGCAGGCGACCTGCTCGAAGGACATCACGCGCGCCGGCTCAGCCTGTTCGCCGACGTTCCCCCTGCGCGCGCTGGCGCGACAGCTCGGCGGATCGATCCCCGGACCGGCATCGCGCGCTCGACCTGCGCCGCGCGGCCCGTGCGCTCAGCGCGCGCAGGCGGCGCAGTCCCGGGCTCGAGCCCGCTCGCCGCCCGGGAGCAGGAATCGAAGGCATCTCGTTGACATGTCTGTTCGAGCTTGCTCGTATGGCGTGGCGAGGGCATCGGGTCTCACCTCCGCCCTGGCCCCGCGAGGCGACGAGATGTTCTCGGTGATCATCAGCGAGAAAGGGGGCGCGGAGCGCCGCGAAACCTTCGACCGGACAGAGATCAACGTCGGCCGCGTGCAGGGCAACGACCTGATGCTGCCGAAGGGCAACGTGTCGAAGCGACACGCTCGGCTGCTCTTCCGCGACGGGCGCTTCATCGTCACCGATCTCAAGAGCACGAACGGCACGTACGTCAACGGCCGGAAGATCGCTCAGGCGACGATCGTTCGCGAAGGCGACAAGATCTACATCGGCGACTTCGTGCTGCGGATCGAGACGGCGGCGGCCGGGACGGCCCCTCCGGACAGCACGTCGCCTCCGCGCGTGCCGGAAGAGATGTCCGGCGAGGCGGGACCTCTGCCCGATCGCGGGCCGCCGCCGTCCGCCGAGAAGGGGCTGCACCGGTCGGCGCCGTTGCCGCTGATCAACGAGCGGGGGGAGCCGTCGCGCACCAGCCAGGGCGTGATCAGCCACTTCCCCCTCGAGAACGATCCGGACGAGTCGGTCGACGCGGCCGCGGCCATCCCCGTCCCCGGTCCGCCGCGCATCCCCTCGCCTCGTCCGCCCCTCACGCCGGGCTCGCAGGGCGGTGCGTCCGTCCCTCCGCTGCCTGCGCACCCGGCGATGACCACCGCACCGCCGGCGCGCGACGGCCGCGCCGTCAACGCCGCCACCCCGCCCCCACAGGCGCCGCGCCCGTACGCGACCGCGACCCCGCTGCCTGCACAGAGCGCGACGAGCACCGCCGCCGTGTCGCCGCAGGGCGCCTCGAACGTCGCCGTCCATCCGAGCGTGGTCCCCATCCCGAGCCGGCGCGCCATCCCGCCCGTCTCGGATCGGGTCGACCGGGGACAGGGCGACTCGACGCAAGCCGTGGCGCACCGCCGGGCGCTCGGGCGCCTGATGGACCGGCTCGTCGACATGGTCGACCTCACGCCGCTCGACAGCGGCGCGCAGCCGGACAGCGCGCTCGCCCAGCGCATCGCGCAGGCGACCTCCGCGGGCGCGGAGGCGCTCCGCGCAGCGGGCGAGCTCCCCCCCGAGATCGACGTCGAGGCGCTCGTGGCCGACGCGCAGCGGGAGCTCCTCTCGCTCGGCCCGCTCGACCGCTTGCTCGAAGACGCCGAGGTGAGCGAGATCCAGGTGTTCCGGTACGACCACGTGATCGCGATGCACGGGCGCCGGCGCGTTATCGCGGAGGTCGGGTTCAGCAGCGAGCGCGCGGTCGGCCGGGCCATCCGCCGGCTCTGCATGGCGGCCGGCCAGCCGATCGAGGCGGGCGCGAGCTTCGTCGAGCGACCCCTGCCGAAGGGGCGCCGCCTGTTCGCGGTGCTGCCGCCGGCCGCGACGTACACCCTGGTGATCCGGAAGCCGCAGCGCCCCGACGTCACGCTGGACGACCTGGTGCGCAACGGGACGATCTCGCGCGCGATGGCCGGGCTGCTCGCCCAGTGCGTGCTCGGTCGCGGCAACCTCCTCGTCACCGGGACGCGGGACGCCGGGGCGGGCTGGCTGCTCGGCGCGCTCGCCGCCGCGGCGCAGCCCGACGACCGGTTCGTGGTGCTCCAGGAGGAGGACGAGCTCGCCCTCGATCAGCCGAACACGCTGTCCATCGCGCTCGGGGCCACGACAGACGAACGCAGCCGGGCCGTGCGGGCGGCCGTACGCATCCGGCCGGAGCGGGTCGTGGTGAGCTCGTTCTCTGGCCACGTCGCGGCCGAAATCGTGGACGCCATCGGCGGCGGTATGGACGGCGTGCTCGCGGCCTCCCGCGCGCCGACGCTGCGGCAGGCAGTGACGAGGCTCCCCGCCGACATCGCCGCGACCCGCCCCGGGATCACGCCGGAGACGGCGCGCGAGTGGCTCGCCTCGTCCTTCGACCTCGCGATCGAGATCGCGCTGCTCCGCGACGGTCGCCACCGGGTGCTCCGCATCGCGGAGCTCGCGGTAGAGGGCGGGCAGATCGCCATTCGCGACGTCTTCACGTTCGTGGTCGAGCGGACGGCCGCCGGCGGCGCGCTCGAGGGGACATTTCACCCCTCCGGGCTGGTGCCGGACATCGTGGAAGATCTTCAGTCCCGCGGGCTCAGCGTCGATACGTCGACCTCGTTCCGTCGAAATCGCTAGCGGCTGGCCGCGCGAAGGCTGGCCAGCGCGAAGCGCGGCAACCCGCGCAACCCACGCAACACGCGAGCTGAGAGCGTCTTGACGGGCGCCAGCTAGAAACGGAGGTTATGATGCTCAGTAGCCATGGCCATCCGCACCATCCTCCACTATCCCGACCCGCGCCTGCGTCAGAAGGCACAGCCGGTCGGGGACATCACGCCCGAAATCACGAAGCTTATCGACGACATGGCCGAGACCATGTACGCGGCGCCCGGCGTCGGCCTCGCGGCCACGCAGATCGGGGAGCCACACCGCGTCTTCCTCGTTGACATCGCCGCGGACAACGAGCCGAGCAACCTCCTCGTGTTCATCAACCCGGAGATCGTGCGGCAAGAGGGGCAGCTGACCGGCCCCGAAGGGTGCCTCTCGTTCCCTGGCATCAGCGAGGACATCAAGCGGGCCGAGCGCGTCACCGTCCGCGCCCGCGGGCGCGACGGCGCGACGTTCGAGATCGCGGCCGACGGCCTGCTCGCCGTGGCCATCCAGCATGAGCTCGATCACCTCGACGGCGTGCTGATGATCGACCGGATGGGCACGCTCAAGAAGCGCATCGTCCAGCGGAAGATGCAGAAGCGCGGCGCAGAAGCCGCGAGCTGACCTGCCCGGGCGCGCCGATCAGCTGCGCGCCGGGAAGGCGAGAGGGCCGCTGACGTACGCGTCGCGGCCGCAGAGCTCCCAGCGCGGATCGACGATCCGGGGCGCGTCGCCTGGCGTGTCCGGACCCGCCCAGTCGACCGCGCCCGGCCGGCCGCGGGGGCCGAGCAGGATCGGGGCGACGAAGGCGTGCAGCTCGTCGGGCAGGCGCGACGCGAGCAGGCTGCCGGCGAGCTCGGCGCCACCTTCGACCAGGATGGAGACGATCCCCTGCGAGGCGCAGAGGCGCATCGCGGCGGTCACGTCGACCCGGCCCTCGGCCGAGGTTGGCGCGCGCAGGACGACGCAGCCAGCGTCGACGAGCACCTGCTCCGCCTCCTCGGGCGCGTCGGCGCCCGTGAGCACCCAGGTCGGCACCTCCCGCGCCGTCTGGGCGAGGCGCGTGTGGAGCGGCAGCCTCAGCCGCGTGTCGAAGACGAGCCGGATGGGGCTCCGCCCTCCGGGCGCGAGCGCAGGCTCGCGCAGGGTGAGCCGAGGGTCGTCGGCGAGCGCCGTGCCGATCCCGATCGCCACCGCGTCGTGCCGCGAGCGGAGCTCCTGGACCTTGGCGCGCGCCTCGGGGCCAGTGACCCACTTCGAGGCCCCTGTGCGGGTCGCGATGCGGCCGTCCAGCGACAGGGCGAGCTTGAGCGCGATGTGGGGGATGCCCGTCGTGATGAACTTGGTCCAGGGCGCGATCAGCGCGCGAGCCTCGGCGCCGGCGACGCCGAGGTCCACGGCGAGCCCGGCGTCGCTGAGCCGCTGCGCCCCGCCGCCGACCACCGCGGGGTTCGGATCGGGCGCGCCGACGACGACGCGCTTGATGCCGGCGCTCAGAACCGCGTCCACGCAGGGCGGCGTACGCCCCTCGTGATTGCAGGGCTCCAGCGTCACGTAGAGCGTCCCTCCGCGCGCCGCGTCGCCGGCGGCCGCGAGCGCCAGCCCCTCGGCGTGCTCCTCACCAGCGCGCGCGTGGTGCGCGACGGCGACGACCTCCCCCGCGGCGTTCAGCACCACGGCGCCGACCGGGGGGTTCGGCGACGGCATCGCCTTGTGCGCCTCCTCGATGGCGAGGCGCATCATCGCGACGTCGAGCTCGGGATCGGGGCTGGGGGGCTTCGCAGACATCGAAGTGCCGGATCTACTAGGGCGCCTTGGCCTTCACAAGCTTGCCAAGCTCGACCATGAACTGGTCAATGTCCCGAAAGGAACGATAAACGCTTGCGAACCGGACATAGGCGACCTCATCGAGGGTACGCAGGTGGTTCATCACCCGCTCGCCCAGCTCGGTCGACAAGATCTCCCGCCGCTCGGACTCCTGCGCCTCGCGCTCGATCGCGTCGGCGATGGCCTCGATCTGGTCGGTGGACACGGGCCGCTTGTTGCATGCGATCCGGAGCCCTCGCACGAGCTTCTGCCGGTCGAACGACTCGCGCCGACCGTCCTTCTTGACGACCGTCGGCAGGATGTCCTCGACGCGCTCGTACGTCGTGAACCGGCGCTCGCACGAGGCGCACTCGCGCCGGCGCCGGATCACCTCCCCCGCGCCGCCAGCGCGGGAGTCGATGACCCGGTCCTCGAGATGGCCGCAAAATGGGCACTTCATCGAGCCATCCAGCGCGGCGCGCGATCAGCCGTCGAACTGGGAGAACACGAGCGACACGTTGGTGCCACCGAAGCCGAAGGAGTTCGACATCACGTGCTTCATGCGGCGCTCGCGAGCGGTGAACGGGACGTAGTCGAGGGTGCACTCAGGGTCGGGATCGTCCAGGTTGAGCGTCGGCGGCACCGCGCCGTCGCGCAGGGCGAGGGCGCAGACCGCCGCCTCGACCCCACCTGCGCCCCCGAGCAGGTGGCCCATCGCGGACTTCGTCGAGCTCACCCAGAGGCGCTTCGACGCCGCGTGATCGCCGAAGGTCTTGAGGATCGCCCGGGTCTCCTCGATATCCCCCTGCGGGGTCGAGGTGCCGTGAGCGTTGATGTAGTCGATCGCGTCCGGCGCGAGCTTGGCGTCGTCGAGCGCCATCTTCATCGCTCGCTGCGCCCCGGCGCCATCGGGCGCCGGCTTCGTGATGTGGTACGCGTCGCACGAGGCGCCGTACCCGACGACCTCGGCGTAGATCTTCGCGCCGCGCTTCTTCGCGTGGGAGAGCGACTCGAGCAGCAGCGAACCGGCGCCCTCGGCGCAGACGAAGCCGTCGCGTCCCTTGTCCCAGGGGCGGCTCGCCCGCTGCGGCTCGTCGTTGCGCCTCGAGAGGGCGAACATCGCGCAGAAGCCGCCGATGCCGAGGCCGGTGATCGTCGCCTCCGCGCCGCCCGTGAGCATGATGTGCGAGCGACCTCGGCGGATCCACTCGAACGCCTCGCCGAGCGAGTGCGCGCTCGACGAGCACGCGCTCGTGTTGCAGTAGCTCGCGCCCCGCAGGTCGAGCGCCATCGCCACCTGCCCAGCGGCGAGGTTGGCGATGACCGTCGGGATGAAGTAGGGGCTGACCTTTTGGGGGCCCTTCTCGTGCAGCGTGATCGAGTGCTGGAACAGGTACTCGAGGCCCCCGAGGCCGACACCGATGAACGTGCCGCACTGATCGCGGTCCTCGTCGGTGAGCTCGATCCCCGCGTCCTGCATGCACAGCTGCGATGCGGCGACGGAGAGCTGGGCGAAGCGGCCCATCTCCTTCACCTTCTTCTTGGGGATGTACTCTTCCGGCACGAAGCCCTTCACCTCGCCGGCGAAGCGCGTAGGAAACGTGCTCGCGTCGAAGAGGGTGATGGGTGCGATACCAGACTGACCAGCCAGCAAAGATTGCCAGGTGGCCTGCGTCCCGAGGCCGTTGGGCGTGACGAGCCCGATACCGGTGATGACAACGCGTTCCATGGCTCTTCTTGCCCTAGCGCCACCACAGAGGTGAGAGCACGTGCATCGGCGAAGAGCAGAGCCTTCGCTGGCTCACGCGCCAACCCACCTCCATGGTGACGCCGCGTCCGGTAGGGCGGTGGGGACGCTACTTCTTGTCCTTGGCATTCCTTTCGATGTAGTCAATCGCGTCCTGGACAGTCCGGATCTTCTCCGTGTCCTCGTCCGGAATGTCGATCTCGAACGCCTCCTCGAACGCGAGGACAAGCTCCACCAGGCCCAGCGAATCGGCGCCCAGATCGTCGATGAAACTCGCCTCAGGCTTGATGTCCTTCTCGTCGACGTCGAGCTGTTCCTTGATGATCCGCTTTACTTCGGCCGTGATGTCGCGACCTTCAGCCATGGTATTCCTCCCGGGAAAACGGAACCCCTAGTAGCCCATCGCCATCAGCGTTGCACCATCGAATTACCTGCGACCGCTTTTTTCGTGTGCGCCTGGTTTGCCGCTGTGCGTGACGCCTGGCAACCGGGGTCCTCAAGCCAGCGCTCTCACACGTACATCCCACCGTTGACGCGCAGCGTCTCACCCGTCACGTAGCTCGCCTCGTCGGAGCATAGGAATGCGATCGCCGCGGCGACCTCCTCTGCTCGGCCCGTGCGCCCGAGCGGGACCATCTTCGTCAGCCCCTCTTTCATCTCCGCGCTGATCGTCGTCGTCATGTCGGTGTCGATGAACCCGGGCGCCACGGCGTTGACGGTGATGCCGCGCCCCGCGTACTCGCGGGCGAGCGACTTCGTCACGCCGAGCAGGGCCGCCTTCGTCGCGGCATAGGCCGTCTGGCCGACGTTGCCCATCTCCGCCACAACGCTGGAGAGGAAGACGATGCGGCCCGTGCGCGCGCGCATCATGACCTTGGTCGCCGCGCGCGCGGACGCGATCGAGCCCTTCACGTTCACGGCGAAGAGGCGATCGAGGTCTTCCTCCTTGATCCGCAGGAGCAGGCCGTCGATCGCAATCCCCGCGTTCGCGACGAGGATGTCCAGCCGGCCAAGGCGCTTCGCCGCCTCGGCGATGGCGGCCTCGGTCGCCGGCAGGTCCGCGACGTCGAACCCGAGCGCCTCGGCCTTCCCGCCGCGCGCGGTGATCGCGTCGACGACCGCGCGCGCCTCGGCCTCTCCGCGCACGTAGTTGACGATCACGTGCGCGCCCTGCGCCGCGAGCGCCTCCGACGCGGCACGCCCGATCCCCCGCGATCCACCCGTGACGATCGCAACTTTGCCCGTAAGGTCGAACATCGATGCCTATGCCTCCGAAAGGAACGCGCTCACGCGCTCAATCCCCGCCATGTCGCTCACGCTGAGCACCTTGATCTGCTTCGTGATCCGCTTCACCAGCCCGGCCAGCACCTTGCCAGGGCCGATCTCGAGGGCGTGCGTCACGCCATCCTCTGCCATGCGCTCGATCGTCCGCATCCACTGCACGGTGCCATCGATCTGGCGCAGGAGGAGCGACCGTACCCGCTCCGGATCGGCGTTCGGCGCGGCGTCGACGTTCGCGATCACGGGGAAGGCGAGCGGCATCAGCTGCGTGCGCTCCAGCTCGGGACGCAAGCGTTCGGCCGCAGGCCGCATCAGCGCGCAGTGGAAGGGAGCGCTCACCTTGAGCGGGATGGCCTTGCCGCCGCGGGCGACGGCGAGCTCGCCCGCGCGCGCGACCGCGCCGGCGTGCCCGGCGATCACGATCTGCCCCGGCCCGTTGTAGTTCGCCGGAGCGACCACCTCGCCCAGCGCCGCCTCGGCGCAGATCGCGAGCACCACCTCCTGGTCGAGCGCGATGAGCGCCGCCATGGCCCCCTGGCCCGCCGGTACGGCCTCCTGCATGGCGCTGCCCCGGATCCGGCAGAGCCGTACCGCATCCTCGATCTCGAGCGCGCCGGCAGCGACCAGCGCGCTGTACTCGCCGAGCGAGTGGCCGGCCGCGTACAGCGGCGGATCGAGGTTGGGCAGGTGCTCGATGAGGGCCGCGGCCACGGCGCAGCTCGTCGCGACGATGGCGGGCTGGGTGTTGCTCGTCTGCGTCAGCGCCTCCATCGGCCCCTCGAAGCAAAGCCGCGAGATCGGCTCGCCGAGCGCCGCGTCCGCTCGCGCGAACGCGCCGCGCGCGGCCGCCGAGACCTCCGCGAGGGCCTTGCCCATCCCCACCTCTTGCGCCCCTTGCCCTGGAAACAGCCAAGCGATTTTCACGTTTGCCCTCAATTCCAAGCCAGGGAGGCGGACGTCGTCCGTCCCCCGAACCACGTCATGCGGCCGGCGCGCGCGAGACTACCTCAGGCCGGATCGGGCGGCGAGCTCTAGCGGATGCGCAGGCCTCGACTCCGACGCAGGCATACGCGCATGGCCCGCTCACATCCGGATGACGGACGCGCCCCAGGAGATGCCAGCGCCGAGCGCGCAGAACAGGACGTTTTGCCCCGGCTTGATGCGCCCGTCGCGCACCGCCTCGTCGAGGGCGATGGGGATCGATGCGCTCGACGTGTTGCCGTACTCCTCGATGTTGAGCACGAACCTCTCCAGAGGGAGGCTGAGGCGCGCGGCGACCTGGCTGATGATCCGCAGGTTCGCCTGATGGGCGACGACCCAGTCCAGGTCGCCGGCCGCCATGCCCGCCGTGTCGAGCGCGATCAGCGAGGCGCTGGAGAGGTTCTTCACGGCGACCTTGAAGATGTCCTGCCCCACCATGTGGACCTTGTTGCGGCTCTGCTCGATGCCCTCGGGCGTCAGCGGCTCGGCCGTGCCGCCGCCCGGGATGACCAGCGAGTTCGCGAGCGTGCCGTCGCTGAAGATCCGCGTCGAGATGATGCCCCTGCCGTCGCCCGACGCAGGCCCGAGCACGACCGCGCCCGCGCCGTCGCCGAACAGGACGCACGTCGTGCGATCCTTCCAGTTCAGGATGCGCGAGAGCAGCTCGACGCCGATCACGAGGACGTGCCGGACCACTCCGTTCGCGATGAACTGATCGGCGATCGTGAGGCCGTAGACGAAGCCGGCGCAGGCCGCCGAGATGTCGAACGCGGGGATCTCCTGAGCGCCGAGCTTCTGCTGCACGTACACGGCGCAGGAGGGCATCGGGGTGTCGCCGCTGATCGTCCCGACGATGATCATGTCGAGGTCAGCCGCCGAGAGCCCGGCGGCCTCCAGCGCAGAGCGGCCGGCCGCGGCGGCCATGTCGCTCGTGAGCTCTCCCTCGGCAGCGATATGACGTCGACGAATCCCCGTTCTCTCGCTGATCCAGCTGTCGGAGGTGTCGACGATCTTCTCGAGATCGGTGTTGTGCACGACTCGGGCGGGCGCGTAGCTGCCCGTCCCGAGGATGCGGCTCCTCGGCTGCGGGGAGCTCATGCGACGGCCCCTCGCGCGTCCGCGCGAGCCGGCGCCGCGCCCAGGTGCGCGGGCGCAGCGTTCGCGCGCGCCGGCGCACCCGCGCCCGTCATGAGGCCGCGGTCGCCTTGGTCGCCTTCGCCTTGCGCCCGTTGTAGTGCCCGCAGGCGCCACAGGCGCGGTGCGGGAGCCGGGCTTCCCCGCAGTTCTCGCAAGAGACGAGCTGGACGGGGGTCACCTTGTCGTGGTTGGCGCGCCGCATGTCGCGCTTGCTGGGGGTGGTTTTCCTCTTGGGGACGGCCACGGCACTACTCCTTCTTGGTCTTCTTCTTCGGTGTCCCGGCCTTGGCCGGGGGGGTCGATGCAGGTTGCGCGCGCCTGTCAGAGCCGCTGGGCTTCTGTCCAAGCTTCTCTCGGAGCGCGCTGAGCGGCGCGAGCCGCGGGTCGAGGCCTAGAGTGGCCTCATCCTCCTCCGCCGCCCCGCGGACGAGGGACGAGGAGCCGCCTTCGCGGTCCTCTCGGGACGCGGCAGGACCGATACCCGGGCAAGCCTCCGAGCACAAGGGGAAGTTCGGCATCTCGAGGAGAATGGCCTCGCGGATGAACGGATCGAGCTCGACCGTCTCGCCGTCGTACGTGTCGACGTCGGCCTCGTCCGCCGTGAACTCGTACTCCGGCTCCTTCACCTTGCTGGCCCCAGGCTTCGCCGCGCCGTTGCGGGCAGCGTCGTCCCGCCGGGGGCCGCGACCGTGGCCGTGGCCGTCCGCCTTCGGGGCAGGGCGCAAGAGGAGCGAGAGCTCGGCGTCGACGTCCAGCGCGGCAGGGGCAAGGCACCGCGCGCAGGGCGTGGCGACGGGCGCCTTGACGCGGCCGCGCACGACGATCTCGTTCCCCGTCCGCGAGAGGCGGGCCGAGAGGTGGCCTGGCGCGCGCCCGGTGACGTCGGCGTCAGCGAGCGCCGCGTTCATCCAGTCGAGCGGCAGCGGCATGTCCAGCGAAATACCGGAGATGTCGATGTCATTGGCAGAGACGGCAAACTGGGACATGGGGTTCCGGGCCAGTGAAAGCGGAGCGTTTAGCGCGGGGTGCGTTGGCTCGCAAGAACGACCCGCGGCCGCCGTCACATCAGGCTGCATGGTAGCGTCGCCCGCGCATGGACCGTAGCGCCACGCCCGAGGCCCGGCCCTCGTCGCCGCCGGGCGCCGCCGATCGGCGGCCGGAACCTTCAGGGGAAGCACGGCGCGCAGGCCGCCGCGCAGCGGTCGCGATCGCCCTCTACGCGCTCGTGACGCTCGCGTACGCCGCGAGCTCCTCCCGCGAGATCTTCACGGCCCACACGCCCTACAACCACTACGCGTTGCTCGCGGAGGCGTGGCTCCACGGCCGCCTCGATCTCGGCGGACCGCCGCCGGCGTACGCGGGCGGCAACGACTTCGCCGTGTTCGACGACCGCTACTACGTCAGCTTCCCCCCCTTCCCCGCGGTCCTCATCGCGCCGCTCGTCAAGCTCGCCGGCGGCGCGGAGCGCGTGCGCGACGGGCAGTTCTTCCTGGCCTTCGCCGGCGTCGGGCCCGCTGTCCTCTTCCTCGCGCTGGAGAAGCTCTCGGCCTCGCGCCGCAGCCACCGCACGCAGGCCGAGAACGTCGCGCTCTCGCTGCTCTTCGCGCTCGGGAGCGTCTACTGGTTCAGCGCGGTGCAAGGAACGGTGTGGTTCGCGGCCCACGTCGTCGGCGTCGCGCTGGCGTGCGTCTACCTCTACTGCGCGCTCGAAGCCGCCCATCCGCTCGCGGCGGGCCTCGCCCTGGGCCTCGGCTTCGCGACCCGCACGCCGCTCGGCTTCGCCCTGCCGCTGTTCTTGTTCGAGGCGCTCCGCGTGGATCGCTCGGATCCGCGCGCCCTCGTGCGCCGGCTCGCCCTGTTCGCCGCGCCGGCGGCGCTCGTGCTCTCGGTGCTGCTCTGGCACAACCACGCGCGCTTCGGCGACGCGACCGAGTTCGGCCACCGGTACCTCCACATCGCGTGGCGCGCGCGGATCGAGAAATGGGGGCTGTTCTCGTACCACTACCTGCCGCGCAACCTCGCGGTGGTGCTCACCGGCCTGCCGTACACCCACGTGCAGGGCGCCCCCTTCCAGATCAACGCTCACGGGCTCGCGCTCTGGGTGACCACGCCGATCTACGCGTGGGCCCTCTGGCCCCGACGCACGCCGCCCCCGTTCTGGGCGCTCGCCGCCACGGTGTCCGCGGTCGCGCTGCCGAGCCTCCTCTACCAGAACACCGGCTGGCTCCAGTTCGGCTACCGCTTCTCCAACGATTTCGCCCCGTTTCTCTTCGCGATGATCGCCGTCTCCGGCCGCCGCTTCGGCGCGCCGTTCTACGCCCTCGGCGCGGCCGCGATCGCCGTCAACGGGTTCGGCGCGCTCACGTTCCAGCGCGCGGGCTTCGAGCGGTTCTACTTCGTCGAGCGCACCCAGCGGGTCCTGCATCAGCCCGACTGAGGCCGCCCGCGCCTCCGCGCCGCTGCCGCGACGCCGCGCCGAGCACGCTCCCCCTCCTCAGCACGGCCGGAGGGGGCGCGCTCCCTCGGGCGCGCGGGCGATCCGGCGGGCGGCGCACGCGGGCCTTGGGTGCAGGGCGCTCGCCGTGCTAGCCCTCGCCGCGCCATGGAAGCTCTGCTCGACCCGGCCGCCATCGGGCGCGGCCTGCGGCGTATCGCGCTCCAGATCGCCGAGCGCGGCCGCGGCGTGGAAGATCTGGCGCTCATCGGGATCCGACGGGGCGGTGAGCCGCTGGCCAAGCGGCTGGCCGCGCTGCTGCTCGAGATCGAGGGGCACGCGCCGCCGGTCGGCGCCGTCGACATCACGCTCTACCGCGACGACGCCGCGACCGCCCTGCCGAACCCGCGCATCGGGCCCAGTCACATCTCCTTCCCCGTCGACGGCCGGCGCATCGTGCTGATCGACGACGTGGTCTACACCGGTCGCACCATCCGCGCGGCGCTCGACGCGGTGCTCGACTACGGGCGACCGCAGCGGATCGAGCTCGTCGCGCTCGTCGATCGCGGCGGCAGGGAGTTGCCGATTCACCCCGACTACATCGTCCGCGCGGTCGAGCTCGCCCCCGGGCAGCGCATCGACGTCGTGGAGCGCGCGGGCGAGCTCTGGGCTCTCGTCACCGCCGCCGGCACAAAGCTCTCGGAGCCCCCACCGCCACCGGAAGGAACGTAAGCCAGCGCATGAGGAGGATCTACCCGCACCGACACCTGCTCGGCATCGAGGGTCTCTCGCGTACCGAGATCGTGGCCCTCCTGGACGCCGCCGAGTCGCTCTTCGACGTCTCCCGGCGGAGCGTGCGCAAGGTGCCCACGCTCCGCGGCAAGACGGTCGTGAACCTCTTCTACGAGCCGTCGACCCGCACGCGGACGTCGTTCGAGCTCGCGGGCAAGCGGCTCAGCGCCGACGTCATCAACATCAGCGTCTCCACCTCGAGCGCGGTCAAGGGGGAGTCGCTGCTCGACACGGTGCAGAACCTCCAGGCGATGCAGCCGGACGTGCTGGTCATCCGGCACGCCGCCTCGGGCGCGCCGCACCACGTCGCCGCGCACACGCGCGCCGCGGTCGTGAACGCGGGGGACGGCACGCACGAGCACCCGACGCAGGCGCTGCTCGACGCGTTCACGATCCGGCGCGCCAAAGGCCGACTCGAAGGGCTGGAGGTCGCCATCTGCGGCGACATCGTCCACAGCCGCGTGGCCCGGTCGAACGCGCACCTGCTCACGACGATGGGCGCGCGGGTCCGCTTCGCCGGCCCGCGCACGCTCCTGCCGATCGCGGGCGAGTCGCTCGGCGCGACGGTCTACGATCGGATCGAGCCCGCCCTCGAAGGAGCCGACGTGGTCATGATGCTGCGCGTGCAACGCGAGCGGCTGAGCGGCAGTTTCCTGCCCAGCACGCGCGAGTACAGCCGCACGTTCGGGCTGAACCCGGCCCGGCTCGCGCTCGCCAAGCCGGACGCGATCGTGATGCACCCGGGGCCGATGAACCGCGGCGTGGAGATCGATCCGCGTGTCGCGGACGGCGCACAGAGCGTGATCCTCGACCAGGTCGAGGCCGGCGTCGCGGTCAGGATGGCCGTGCTCTGGATCCTGGCCGCGGAGGCCAACGAGTTCTCCGCGACCGGCGAGCCACGGCCCGCGCCCTGACAACCGCCCCAGCCCTCCAGGCGCGGCGGCGCAGCCGGGGCAGACCGACGCCCTGGCTCACGGAACCATGAAAGACGCGTCCCCGCGCGCGGCTCCCCCCGGCATATGCCCGCTCGCAGCGAACAGGGTTCCCTGTTGCGTCTCGTTTTAATAGGCTGGTCCATCTTTTTGAAAGGGTGGAGCCAACCATGTTTTCGCGAGACGTCCTCAGGATCGATGCCCCGGCAGTAGCGCAAGAGATCGAGCAGGCCATCCGGGATCAGGTGTTCGGTACGCTGCGGCGGCGCGGGGCCGTGGTCGGGATCTCGGGCGGGATCGACAGCTCCGTCGTCTCGACGCTGTGCGTCCGCGCGCTCGGCAAGGACAAGGTGCTGGGCATCTTCATGCCCGAGCGCGACACGTCCGATGACGCGCTCCGCCTCGGCAAGTTGCTCGCCGAGGGGCTCGGCATCGAGGCGGTCATCGAGAACATCAAGCCCGCGTTGACCGGCCTCCGCTGCTACGAGCGGCAGGATGAGGCGATCCGGATGGTCTACCCGGACTACAACGAGAGCTGGAAGTTCAAGATCACGCTTCCCTCGATCCTCGAGAGCGACAGGCTGAACGTCTCGCAGCTGACGGCGCAGCCGCCCGGCGAGGAGCCGCGCGTGAAGCGGATGCCCCTGAATGCGTACCTGCAGCTCGTCGCCGCGACGAACTTCAAGCAGCGCATCCGCAAGATGATGGAGTACTACCACGGGGACAGGCTCAATTACGCCGTCGCCGGCACGCCGAACCTGCTCGAGTACGATCAGGGCTTCTTCGTCAAGCAGGGCGACGGCGCCGCGGACTTCAAGCCGATCGCGCACCTGTACAAGAGCCAGGTCTACGCGCTCGCCGAGTACATCGGCGTCCCTGCCGACATCCGCAGGCGCGCGCCGACGACGGACACGTTCTCGATGCCGCAGGGGCAGGACGAGTTCTACTTCGCGCTCCCCTACGACAAGATGGACCTCTGCCTGTACGCCTACAACAACAACGTCCCGGCCGCGGACGCGGCGTCTGCAGTCGGCATCACGCCGCAGCAGGTCGAGCGCGTGTTCAAGGACATCGAGGCGAAGCGCCGGGTAGCGCAGTACCTCCACGCGCAGCCGCTGCTCGTCCGCGATCAGGGCCACGCCTGACGAGCCGCGCCGTCGGACGACGCGCGCCGCTGTCAACGGCATTCTCAGCTTGGTACGCCGTTCCCCGGTCGTGAAACCCACCGGAAACAGCGCGGAGCCTCGCAGACATTCACTCACGCCGACGACGGTGACGGACGGGCTCGCAGCGAGATCGTCAGTCACCAATCTCACCTCCGCGGCGCGCCCTGGCGGCGGCTTTCGGACACGGACGGCACGGGGAACACCGCACGCGGACGCGCGTGAGCGTGAGCGATGGACCGCAACCGCGTCCCGCCGTGATCCGCGCGCTGGCCGTCGCTCCGCGGAGTGTTCTCGACAGGAAAGCCGGGGGGGTGATAGACGTGTAGACTACCTCCATGAGCACTTCCAGCATCGAATCGACGATTCGCAACTTCCTGGTCACCTCGTTCGGATACCGGGGCGCTACCGCCGATCTCGGGTCCGAGGTCGCTTTGCTCGATCAAGGGATCCTGGACTCGACGGCCGTCCTCGAGATCGTTCAGTTCCTCGAGCAGGATCTCGGCATCCAGGTCGCCGACGAGGAGATGGTGCCGGAGAATTTCGGCTCGATCGCCAGGCTCGTCACCTACGTGAGCGGGAAGAAGAGCAGCAACTAGCCCGAACCCTGGGGGGCGCATGAGCACGCAGCACACCGCTCGTCGCGATCCGCTCACGGATCGCTTCCTCATCGACTCCGCGCTGCGATCGTTCGCCGCATCGCGCCCCGACCACGTCGCGCTGGTCTGCGAGGGACGGCGGATCACGTACCGGGAGCTGGACGCGCTGGCCGATCGCTGCGCCGCCCTGTTCCGCGAGGCGGGCGTGCAGCGCGGCGATCGCGTCATGGTCGCGCTCGACAACGGCGTGGACGCGGTCGTCGCATACTACGGAGCGCTCCGGGCCGACGGCGTGCCGTCGCTGCTCGGCACCGCGATGCGACCGCGGCGCCTCGGCCAGGTGATGGAGCTCGCCGGCCCCCGCGTGCTCGTGGCGGCGCGCGGCATGCGCGAGAGCCTCGCCGCCGTGGCCGAGCTCCCGCCCGGCGCGAGGCCGGCGGCGACGTTCCTGAGCGGCGCGGCTCCCCCGGCCGCGGCCGGGCCCCCGCCCGACGGGCGCGACTTCCAGGAAGCCCTGGCCGGCGCGCCCGGCGAGCCCCCTGCGCGCCGCGCGATCGAGCTCGATCTGGCGACGCTCTGCTGGACGAGCGGCAGCACGGGCGAGTCGAAGGGGGTCATGCTGACGCACCAGAACCTCCGCAACAGCACCGCGGCCATCGGCGCGTACCTCGAGCACACGGCGGACGACGTGATCCTCTGCGTGCTGCCGCTGTCGCACACCTACGGGCTCTTCCAGCTGCTCGTGACCCACGCGTTCGGCGGGACCGTCGTGCTCGAGAAGGGCTTCTCCATGCCGTGGCCCATCGTCCAGCGGATGGCCGAGGAGCGGGCGACCGGCTTCGCGGGCGTGCCGACGATCTTCGCGTCGATGCTCTCGCTCAAGAACTTCGCGAAGGCCGATCTCTCGGCGCTCCGGTACATGACGAACGCCGCGTACGGGCTCCCGGCGCCGCAGCTCCTGCGCCTCCGCGAGCTCCTGCCCAACGTCTCGTTCTTCGCGATGTACGGCCAGACCGAGTGCACGCGCGTCTGCTACCTGCCGCCCTCCCTGGCGCTCGAGCGGCCGTCCTCCGTGGGCATCGCGATGCCGAACGAGGAGCTCTGGATCGTGCGGGAGGACGGCACGCACGCGGAGCCGGGCGAGGTGGGCGAGCTCGTCGTGCGCGGGCCGAACGTGATGCGCGGCTACTGGAGGAACCCCGACGCGACCGCACGCGCGCTCCGGCCGGGGCCCCTCCCGGGCGAGGTCGTGCTCCACACCGGCGACCTCTTCAAGATGGACGAGGACCGTTACCTCTACTTCGTCGCGCGCAAGGACGACATCATCAAGACCCGCGGCGAGAAGGTGAGCCCCCTCGAGGTCGAGTCGGTGATCTGCAAGGTCCCGGGCGTCGTCGAGGCGGCGGTCGTCGGCGTGCCGGATCAGGTGCTCGGGGTCGCGGTGAAGGCCGCCGTGGTGAAGGCCCCTGACGCCGCGGTGACCGCCGACGACGTCCGCAGGAAGGTGCGGTCCGAGCTCGACGAGGTCGCCGTGCCCAAGTTCGTCGAGTTCATGGATTCGCTCCCCAAGACGGCGAGCGGCAAAGTCAAGAAGAGCGAGCTCATCTGATATGTGCGGTATCGCCGGCCTCATCAACCTACGCACCGACGCGCCGAACCCCGACCGCGAGCTCGCCCTCAAGATGGCGCGGGCGCTCCGCCACCGCGGCCCTGACGGCTTCGGCATCTACCGCGATCGCCACGTCGCGCTCGCCCACTCGCGCCTGTCGATCATCGACCTCGACGGCGGCTGGCAGCCGATGGCCAACGCCGAGGAGACGCTCTGGGTCTGCTTCAACGGCGAGATCTTCAACTACATCGAGCTCCGCGAGGAGCTCACGGCGAAGGGCCACCACTTCCGGACCAAGAGCGACACCGAGGCGCTGATCCACGCCTACGCCGAGTACGGCGAGGCCATGGTCGATCGGCTGAACGGTCAATGGGCGTTCGTCATCTGGGACGTCCAGCGGAGGCGCGCGTTCTTCTCGCGCGACCGCGTCGGCATCAACCCGCTCTTCTGGACGGTCCACCGCGGCGTCCTCCGGTTCGCCAGCGAGGTGAAGTCGCTCTTCCAGGACCCCACGATCCCCCGCGCGATCTCCCGCGAGGGCCTCGACGAGGCGCTGACGTTCTGGGCGCCGATCGCCCCGCTCACGCCGTACGAGGGCATCCAGCAGATCCCGCCGGGTGCGGTGGCGACGCTCGACCTCGATCGCGACGTGGCGCCGCGCGTCTCGGTCCGCTTCCGCCCCGAGTTCCCCGTCGGGCGCGCGCCCGGCGGCGACGAGGCGGGGCTCGTGTCCGGCGTGCGCGAGGCGGTCCGCGGCGGCTCGACGATCCGCCTGCGCGCCGACGTCCCCGTCGGCAGCTACCTGAGCGGCGGGCTCGACTCCACGATCGTCGCGGCGCTCATCGCCTCGAACCGCGAGGTGCCGCTGCGCACGTTCTCGGTCGAGTTCGCCGAGCGCGAGTTCGACGAGGCCGAGTACCAGCGCGCCGCCGTGGCGCACCTCGGCACGTCGCACGCGTCGATCCAGTGCGGTGACGCCGACATCGCCGGCGTCTTCCCGGAGGTCGTCTACCACGCCGAGGCCCCGCTCCTGCGCACCGCGCCGGCGCCGCTGTTCATCCTGGCGCGCCTCGTCCGGCAGAGCGGCTACCGCGTGGTGCTGACGGGCGAGGGCGCCGACGAGTTCTTCGCCGGCTACGACATCTTCCGCGAGGACCGGGTGCGCCGCTTCTGGGCGCGCCACCCGGACAGCAAGCTCAGGCCGCAGCTCCTCCTCCGGCTCTACCCCTACCTGCAGCGGTCGCCGGTCGCGCAGGTCGAGATGGCCAAGGCCTTCTTCGGGAGGAACCTCGCGCAGACGGACGACCCGTTCTACTCCCACCGCCCGCGCTGGGACGCCACGAGCCGCATCAAGCTGATGCTCGATCCCGCGATGCGCGAGGGCATCGGCGACACCGCCGCGGCCGATCGCCTGAGGGAGCAGCTGCCGCGCGACTTCATGCGCTGGACGCCGCTCGCGCGCGCGCAGTACCTGGAGATCACGACGCTGCTCTCCGGCTACCTGCTCTCCTCCCAGGGCGAGCGCATGATGATGGCGAACTCGGTCGAGGGGCGCTTCCCGTTCCTCGATCCCAACGTGATGGACGTGGCGGACGCGCTGCCGGACGCGCTCAAGCTCCGAACCCTCGACGAGAAGCACGTGCTGAAGCGCGCCATGGGCGATCTCCTGCCGCCCGGCGTCCTCGCGCGGAAGAAGCAGCCGTACCGCGCGCCCGTGGTGCAGCCTTTCTTCGGGAGCGGGACGCCGGACTATGTCGAGGCGTGCCTGTCGCCGGAGGCCATCAAGGACGCCGGCATCTGGCAGACGCAGCCCGTCGCGGCGCTCGTCGCGAAGTGCCGCAAGACCGGCGGCAAGTCGATGAGCAACACCGACGACATGGCGTTCTGCGCGATCCTCTCCACGCAGCTCATGGCGCGCGACATCCTCCAGGGCGCGCGCGTCGTCTCGGCCGCCGACGACACGTCAGGCCGGCTGGGCGTCGACGTCGATCGGGTGCGCGACGCCGCAGGCTGAGCGGGCGCGCTGAGCACAAGCGCGGGGCGCATGCGGGCCGCCCCTCAGCGGGGGAGCTTGCGTATCGTGCCGCTACTCTCGTCTGCCCAGTACACGAACCCGCCGGCGACCGCGATCCCGCGCGGGGTGCCGCCCTCGTACAGCGGCCGCGCCCTTGCCACGCCGTCCTTGCGCTTCCGCATCACGCGGGGCGACCCCTGATCGGTCCAGTAGACGAACTCATCGAGCCCATCCACGGCGATGCAGTCGGGGGACGCATGCGCCACGTCATCGTCCTCGACGGCCGTCCAGACAGCCACCGCGTCCTCCGAGCCGTCCTTGGGCGCCCTCATGACGGCAGACAGCTCGCTGGCGTGATCCCCGCGCGGGCTGTTGGTCCAGTAGACGTGGTCGTCGTCCACGGCGATGGCGTACGGAAACAGCTGCTCGTCGGCCAACCGCTTCGTGTCGCCGGTCTGCCGATGCGTCTGGTTCACCGTGCCCCGCAGGCTCCTGTCGACCCAGTACACGTGCTCTTGGTCGAGCGCGATGAGGTGCGGCGAAGCATTGCTGACCTCGAGGAACTCGTCGTCCGCCCATTCGCCGGGCATCAGGATCTGGCCGATGAGGCTCCCGTCGCCCGGCGTGCCGATGCCGGCCGCGCGCTGCGCCCAGAACACCGCGTTGTCGTCCGCAGCCACGCCGAGGGTCGCGAAGTCCGAGTCGAAGAGGACCTCTGGCGCGCGTGCTCCGTTGCGGTCCACCGTCAAGACGTCCTTGTCGTTGAGGTTGGACCAGAAGACGCCGTGCTGGTTGACGGCGATCCCGTACGGAGCGTTCTGGCCGACGGCGAGCGTCGTGACGGCTCCGCCGAGGACCGACACCTTTTGCACGCTGCCGTCCGTACCTTCGCCGGCGGTCCAGTAGACCTCGCCCTGGTAGACGGTGAGGAGGTTCGCGTTCGGAGCCTCGATGGCGGGAAACCCGCGCGCGATCTCCGTGGCCCCGCTGCAGCCGGTCGCGCGGCACGTCCCGCCGTCCAGGCACACCGCGCCGCAAGCGCCGCAGTTCTGGGGGTCGTCGAGCAGGTTCACCTCGCAGTCGTCGGGGTTGCCGTCGCAGTCCGCCGTGCCGGTCGCGCACGCATCGGATCCACCGGCCGAGCTCGCGCTGGCTTCGCTCACCGTGAAGTCCCCGAGCACGCTGGTGCATGCCGCGGCGGTCATGATGGCAACGCAGACCATCGAGCCGATTCCGAACGCCTGGCGCATCAGAAACTCCCCTTCGCTCCCGCGGAGCCGAGCCCGATCACGGGCGTGATCGATATCCCGGCGCGCTGCGGCGATCTCGGCGCTGTGAGCAGCAGGAACGCCCCCGCGCCGACGCCCACCGCGCCGATCGCGAACCCGATCGTCGAGAGGGTGCCCATCGCGTGATAGCTGTCGATATCGCCCTTGAACGACCGGTCGCACCGGCCGCCGGGGCAGCGCTCCGAGAGATCGCCGTGCTTGTCGAGCGCGAGCACGCCGCCCACGGCGCCGGCGGCGAGCCCGGCACCACCGAGCCCGAACGCGGCGATCGCCAGCACCGTGCGGCCGCTGCCGCCGGAGCCTGAAGCAGAAGCGCCCTGATCTGGCGGCGGCACCACCGGCGGACGCGGCCTGACCGGAGGCGGCGGCGCGACCGGCTTGAGCTCGAGCGCGACGGTCTCGCTGGCGCCCTCGGCGAGCGTCACCTTCACCTCGATCGGAGCGAACCCCGCGGCCGACGCCCGGACGACGTGGTCGCCTGGATCGACCGGCCTCCGGACCCCGAGCGCGGCGCGCGGCACCGGCGCGTCGTCGATCGTGACGGCGGTGGTGTCGGGCCCGATCACCGAGATGAGCACCTGCGGGATCCGGGGCGTGAGCGCGTCGAGCTCGCGTTGAGCGGCCGCGATCGCCTCGAAGAACTGCTCGGGCGACTTCTCCGGCACCCCCTCGCGGAGGATGCGGCTGTACGACTCCTGGGCCGCGATCCACTGGCCCACGCCCACCTGGGCGCGGGCTACGCCGAGCAGCAGGGTCGGCGCGTGGATGATGGCGTCGGCGCGGCTGAACCGATCGAGCGCGGCCGCGAAGTCCTTTCGTTCGAGGGCCTCCTGCCCCTCCACGGCGAGCGAGCGCGCCGTCGCGCGATCGGCGTCCGAGACCTGCGCCAGCGCGGCGGGCGTGAAGGTCAGGGCGAGCAGCAAGGAGGCGATCCCTAGTCGACGAGCCATACGAAGGAGGTCCGTGCGAAGTGCTGCAGGTGAACGTCAGATGCCGAAGTCCGTCGGCTTCGGCTTGCGGCGGACGCTCCCCGGCGGCGCCGGGGAGCGCGGCTTCGCCTGGGCGGGCTGAGCCGATGGCACACGCGGGCCGCTCGCCGGCGTCGCCGAGGCGGAGGACGCCGTCGCAGACGCCGCAGCCGTCGGGGCCACAGAGGGGGGCGGCTCCGGCGCCTGCCCGGAGGCGGTGGCCGGCGCCGTGACGTCGGGCCCTCGCGGCGCATCGGACACCGAAGTCGTGGGAGCCGGCTGCGCGAGCGGTTGCCCCGTCGCGTCAGGGCTCCCGCCGCGCAGGGCGAAGAACGCGACGGCCACGAGAACGACCGCGCCCGCCGCCACGGCGGCGAGCGCGCGTCCGACGACAGGCCGTCGCGCCGGGGGAGACACCACCGAGACCAGCGCGCTGGTGGTCTGCGGCCGCATCTGGCGGCCGGCCATCGCGGACGCGGCCTCCGCGGCTCCGGGCGAGGCCACCGTCGCGCCGGGCCCGGTCGAGGTCCGCGGAGCCTCGGCGTCCGCCGAGGCGATCAGCGTGACCGCGTCCCCGAACGAAGGCGCCGCGCTGTCGGGCCGCGCGTCGGGGAGCGCCGCGCTCTCCCTCGATCGTGGCGCGAACCCGAGCTCCACCGAGATGCGCTCGCCGGACGCGCGGAACGGGCCGACGATGCTCGTCCTGGGCTCGAAGCTATCGCTCGCGATGTCGAGCGCGAGCGCGAGCGCGTCGCAGAACTCCCTCGCGCTCTGGAACCGCGCGTCCGGCTCGCGCGACGCCGCGCGGGCCCACCAGGCGTCGAAGCCAGGCGGCACGGGGGCGAATTGCGACGGCACGGGCAGCGGCTTGACCATGATCTTGAGGAGCAGATCGCCGAACGCCTCGCTGTTGAACGGGAGCTTGCCGGTGAGGCACTCGAACACGACGACGGCGAGCGACCAGAGATCCGAGCGGTGATCGATGCTCTTGGTGCCCTGCGCCTGCTCCGGGCTCATGTACGCGGGCGTCCCGAGCAGCGAGCCGGTCTTCGTGGTGGAGGTGACCTGCGGCGTGCTGTCCTTCGCGATGCCGAAATCGAGCACCTTGGCGATCTCCCTGTCGTCGTCCCGGACGAGGAAGATGTTGGCCGGCTTGAGATCGCGATGGACCAGGCCGCTCGCGTGAGCCTTGGTGAGGGCGCGCGCCACCTGCGCCGTGATCGCCATGGTGTCGTGCGGGTCGAGCCGCCCAACGCGCTGGATGCGGGTGTCGAGGTCCTCCCCCTCGAGGTACTCCATCGCGATGTACGGCGTCCCCTGCCAGACGCCGTGGTCGAGGATCTGCACGACGTGTGGGCTGCGGATCTGCGCGGCGACCTTCGCCTCGCGCTCGAACCGGTGCCGCACCTCCTTGGAGACGCCCTGCGCGTTCATGAACTTGATCGCGCACGGGATGTCGAGGCCGAGGTGCTGGGCGAGCCACACCGAGCCCATCCCGCCTTGCCTGAGCGGACGCACCAGGCGAAAGCGATCGGCAACGGTGTTCCCCGCGGCGGGTGTCACGCAGCCTCCCAGACCTTCTGGAATAACACAGGTCGTCGTCCAGGGTCACGTTCGCGCCATGCAAAAGTGAGCTGGGACCGACGGCATGAAATGGCGCAGAAGCCCCGCCATCCCCCGCGCTGTATTTGCGCCGGTTGCGACGTTTACGACGCCTCGCGGCGGAAGCTAGCGAGAACCCGAGCTCGCGGCGGCGGGCTCCTGCAGAGACCGCCGCGCACCGGGTCGGCCCGGAAGCGCAGCGCCGTCGGCCTTGTCGGTCTTGTACGTCTCGCCGAGCGGCGTGCCCGTCGCCTGCGCGAGCTGGTTGCCCCGCGGATCGTCCGGAAACGCATCGAGGAACTTGCGGACGTGGTGGCGCGACTCCTCGGCGATGCCCGCACGGAACGTCAGGAGCGCGAGGTTGTAGCGCGCATCGGCGCTCCTGGGCTCGGCCTTCAGGGCGGCGAGGTAGCCTTGACGCGCGCCGTTGTAGTCGCCGCGCTTGTCGGCGATGAGCGCGAGGTTGTAGAGCACCTCGGCGTCCTGGGGATCCTGCTCGGCGAGCGGCGTGAGGCGCGCCTTCGCCCCGTCGAGATCTCCGGCCAGGATCGCGAGCGCTCCGGCGAGGAGCTGCGCCTTCCGGCCGGCGCCGGCGTCGATCGCGCGATCCGCCTCGGCCCTGGCCTCGGCCAGGCGACCCGCGCGCTCGAGCGCGAGCGCGAGCGCATAGCGGAGCCGCGACGGGTCGCCGCCCTCCTCCAGCGCGGCCCGCGCCTCGGCCTCGGCGCGCTCGGGGCGGCCGGCGACGGCGAGCGCCTCGGCCAGGACCGCGCGCGCGCCGCTCTGCTCCGGGCATCGCTCGCGCGCGGACTCCGCGTCGCGGAGGGCGGCGCCAGCGTTGCGGGCGTGCAGCCTCGCCTCGGCGCGCAGCGCGAGGCAGGCGCACGTGGCCGGCGCGGCGGGCGCGGCGGCGGCGGGGTGCATCCTCAGGCAGCGCGCCGCGACGCCGTCGAGCTCGTCGAGCTTGCGCCGCTCGCGGAGCGGCCTCGTGAGCTCGTCGATCGCGCGCAGGTGTGCGCCGTCGCGGCGCAGCGCCGCCCACCACATCCGCTCGCGCGACCCGAGCAGAGGCGCTGCCCCGTTCAGCTGGACGACGCCGAGGCCGATCACGGCGATCGCGGCCCCCATGCGCCGGTGCTTGAAGCTCGATCCGAGCCAGCGCTCCGCGGCGGCGGCGGCGAGGGTCGCGAGCGCCGCCCACAGGGGAACGGCGACGAACACGACCCCCTGCGCGAGCGGCGCGCGAGGCCCGCGGTAGTAGAGCGTGGCCGCGAGCGCTGCGGCGAGCGCGATCCACAGCAGCGCCGCGCCGTTCCTGGCGAGCCGGGTATCGAGCCGCGCGGCGAACCACGCCGACAGGCCGAGCGCCGCGGCGAGCGCGGCCGCCGAGAGCGATCCCGAGAGGGCGAGCGCGCCGGCCGGCAGCGGCTCAGGCGAGAGCCACGTGGGCGCGATCGCCAGGACCACGAGGTGCAGCGCGCGACAGAGGTGCAGGGCGAGCTCGGCAAGCCAAGACACGGCGTGACCTTAGCCCACCGCCCATCGCGGACCAAACGGCGGAGAGGCATCGTTGCATCACGGCCTCCGTGGCGAGGGCGCGCTCACAGCCACGGCGCGCTCACGGCAGGGTCATCTCGATCTCGACGGAGACGCGCGTTCCGGGCGGCGACACGACGAGCCCCAGCGGCATCATCCGGAGGCATTGCGCCGCATCGGGACGATCCATCCCTCGCACTTCGCTGATGCCGCGGGCGATCTCGTTCCCGGACGCATCGAAGGTCATGTTGAAGATGTACCTGGCGCGCGCTGGAGCCGGGTTCTTCCTGAGCGAAGGCTCCCAGCACTGCTTCACGAAGAGCGACCGGCGCGCTTCGAGCTCCTTGGCGGCATCCCCCTCGGCACGCTTGTAGAGCTCGCTCGTCAGAGGTGAGGCTCCTGCCGACGACGCGGGGTGGGGCGCAGGCAGCGGGGCGGGCGCGCCCGCGGTCGCAGGCAGCGCGCCCGCGTGTGCTGTCGAGGCCTCCACGCTGGCCGACGGAAGCGCAGGCGGCGGCGGCGGACGCTGCAGCCCGAGGTAGAGCCCTGCTGCGATGAAGAGGCTGCCGAGCAGGATCGCCGCGGGGGTCATCAGCTCCTTCTGCATGGTGGCGAGCGGAGGGCAGGCGCCGCGCGCCTCGCGGCGCGCGAGGTTGGCCGCCCAGCCCGACCTTACTGCATCGAGACGACAGCGGAGGTGTACGAATAGTCGTTGTTGGTCCAGAAGGGGCTATCGGACTTCCCGCAGAGGCCGACGCTGTACTGGCCTGGGGGCGGCGACAGCACTGCGCTGAGCCCCATGGCGATGCGGGTGTGCGCCGGGACCTGGACCGCATAGACGCCCGTCCCTTCTGGGCTGAGTTCCCCGAGAGGCGAGAGCTGCTGAGAGCAGATCCAGAGGTGGAGCTGGTCCGCGGGGGTCGACGCGGCGCCGAGCGCCTTGTTGGAGACGACGACGACGCGCTGCCCCGAGGCGGTGACGCTCACGGTCGCGGGCGCAGCCAGGAACTGCAGCGATTTCTGAGGCGCGGCACCGGCGCCGGAAACGTAGGTGCTCGAGATGACACCAGGAGGTCCCTGCGGCCCCTCCGCCCCCGGCGCACCCGGGGGCCCGGCAGGGCCAGGCGGCCCAGCCGGACCGCTCGGACCGGCCGGGCCAGCCGCGCCGGGCGGGCCCGCCGGTCCCGGCGCGCCCTGCAGGCCGATCGGATCGCCGACCCACACGCCGCTGCTGTCGACGACGAGGCGACCGCCGATGGAGATCGAGTTCGGCGTGATGTCCCCCGCGACGTTGCTGGCCTGGAGCGCATACGGAACGCTCGCGATCTTGGCGCGGGGCACCATCTCGGGGTCGTCCCCCACGGTGATCCCCAGATAGCGCGCCGCGCCGTCGAAGACCGGCTTGTCGACGGGCGCGATCTCGCCGAGGTCGACCGAGAAATAACCTTGGTCGAACGTGATGGTGTGGAGCTCGCTCCAGACGGGCACGGGCGCGTCGGGCGCGTCGTAGAACGCGAACACCACGTCGAGCGTGTCGTCGATGGGCTGGCCCACCGAATCGAAGAGGCGACCCTGGTGGGTGATCGTGACGGGGACCGCCGCGGCAGCGGGCCCGGACAGCGCGGTCACCGCCGCAAGGACCGGCGCGTGGATGGTTCGTGCCTTCATCGCGAGCTCCCCTCGTTCGCCCTCGCGAGCCGGCGCAAGGTGCGCCGCGGCAGGCATCCCGCCGCGCGCGCTGAGCGATCGCGGCCGGATGCGCCGGTGATCCTGGAGCGGGCCGCGAGCCCTGCCACGATCTCGCGAAGGAGCAGCGCCTTGGATGCCAGCGACCGACGGGCGGTTCCGATCGCGCTCCCGGTCGTCCGACGCCGCCCGGACAGGCCGCCGGCGTCGCCAGCGCCGAGGCCTCGCCGCCGCGGGGCCAGATCGCCCGAGACGGCGCGCGCCCGGGTCTCGCGGCCTGCGCGCCGCGACGTGATCGCCCTCGGTACGGCGCCGGCTACTCGAGATCGTACGGCTCGACCTTCACCTCGGCCAGCCTCGGGACGGCCGCGGCGATCGTCTCACCGATCTCCTCGTGCGTTCCGACGACGCCGATCACGAGATCGTCCTCGGAGATCCGGCGCCGCACGGCGGCGTTCGCCTCCTCGAGCGTGACGTCCTCGATCCGCTTCAGGTAGGTCTCGTGGTACCCATCCGGCAGATCGTACAGGAGCTCGTCGAGCTTCTGGTGGACGCGCTTCCTCGCGGTGTCGATCTCGAACGCATGCGAGCGGACGAGGTAGCGCTTCACAAACGTGAGCTCGTCCTCGGTGATCCCATCGCGCCGCAGCGCCTCGAGCAGCCCGAGCTGCAGGGAGAGACAGGCGGCGGCGTCCTGCGCCGCGGGCGCGGTCCACATGGTGAACGCGTCGCGGTGCCGATCGAAGCCCGCGCGCGACGAGGCGCCGTAGGACCAGCCACGCTTCGCGCGTACCTCCTGCATCAGCCGCGACGAGAAGGTGCCTCCGAAGGCGGTGTTCGCGACCAGGAGCGCCATGTGATCGGGGTCGTGGGCGTCGGTGCCGAGCCCGCCGATGACCATCTGCGTCTGTGTCCGCTCGGGTTTGTCGACGAACACGAGGCAACGCCCCGGCCTCGCCCCGGGATCCTTCACCGGATCCGGGATCGCCTCTCCCTCGGGCAGGCCGGACAGGAGGCGCTCGGCGACCCCGTGCGCCTCATCGGGCTCGATGTCGCCCGAGATGGCGACGATCGCGTTGCGCCGGGTGTAGTGCCGCGCATAGAACGCAGCGACGTCGTCGCGCGTGATCTCCCGCAGCGTCGGGATGGTGCCCGCGGTGCGGCGGCCGTAGGGGTGCCCGGCGAACAGGGTCCGCCGGAAGGCGCGGCTGCAGAGCGAGCGATCGCTGTCGCGCGCCTCGATGAGCTCGGCCTCGGCCTCGCGCAGGAGCCGCGCCAGCTCCGGCGGCGAGAACGTCGGGCGCGCGAGGAGCGTGGCCCCGAGCTCGACGAACCGATCGAGCGAGCGCTTGATCACCTCGAAATGCACCGTCGTCGCGCTCGTCGCCACGTCGGTGCCGAACTCCCCGCCGAGCGCGTCGATCGTCTCCTCGATCTCGTTCGCGCTGTAGCCCTCCGCGCCGCGGCGGAGCATGCGCGCCGTGATGCGCGCGAGCCCCTCGCGCCCGGCCGGATCGTGCGCCGAGCCGGAGGCGAACGCGACCACGATGCTGACGATGGGGAGCGCGTGGCTCGTCTCCACGAGCACCGCGCCGTCGCGGGGCGCCACGCGACCGCCCGTCGCTCCCCTGCCCTGCCCCTCGGCGCCCCAGGCGAGGCTGCTCTTCACGCTCTGGCTCACGATGCCTCCTCGCTCTCCGCGTCCGTCCCGTCCTCGTCGTCCTCGTCGCTCGTCCCGTCCGGGATCACGTGGATCACCGTCCGCGCCGAGCTCACCAGGTAGCGCCGCGCCACGCGCAGCAGATCCCCCACGGTCGCCCGCCGGTAGGCGGCGAGCCGCTCGAACAGGGCCGCGGGATCGCCGAGCACCGTCTCGTAGAAGCCGATCTGCTCTGCCTTGCCGGCGACGGTCTCGAGCCCCTGCAGGACCGAGAGCTCGATGCGCGCCTTCGCGCGATCGAGCTCGGCCTCGGTAACGGGGGCGCGGCGCACCGCCTCCAGGAGCGGATCGAGGGCCGCGAGCAGCGCCTCGCCGGTGTGCTCGCCGCGGGCCGAGAGATAGATGTCGTAGAGCGCAGGATCGCGGAACGAGCCGACCCAGCCCCGGACCTCGCTCGCGATCTCCTGCTCCTGAACGAGCGCCCGGTGCACGCGCGACGACCGCCCGGAGAAGAGGATCTCGTTCAGCAGGGCGAGGGGCGCGTGGTCGAAATCGCCGAGCGCCGGCGAGCGATAGCCGATCGCGACCTTGTGCGTGGCGGTCGGCTTCACCACCTCGGCGCGGCGCTCCGCGACCTGCGGCGGCTCGGGGCACACCTCCTCGACCGGGATCTTCGACGGTTCCTGCGCGCCGTAGTGGTCCTGCACCCCGCGCAGCGCCTCGTCGAGCGCGACGTCGCCGACGATGACCAGCGCCGCGTTGTTGGGGGCGTAGTACGTCCGGTAGAACTCGACGCAGTCCTCGGTCGTGAAGCCCTTGATGTCCTCCATCCAGCCGATGGTCGGCCACCCGTAGGCGTGCGCGGTGAACGCCTCCTTGTAGAGCAGCTCGCTCACCGCCCCGTCGACGTCGTCGTCGACCCGCTGCCTCCGCTCGTTGGCGACGACCTCCTTCTCGCTCGACACCTGCGGATCGCGGAGGACGAGCCGCGCCATGCGCTCCGCCTCGAGGCGGAGGGTGAGCGCGAGCGCGTCCTTCGGCAGGTTCGTGTGGTAGTAGGTCCAGTCGAGGAACGTCGCCGCGTTCGTCTCGGCGCCGGCCTCCTCGAGCATCCGGTCGAAGGCGCCGTGGGCGACGCTCTCCGTCTCGCCGAACATGAGGTGCTCGAAGAGGTGGGCGATGCCGGTCTTGCCCACGCGCTCATGGCGCGAGCCGACGCCGAACCAGGTCTGCAGGCAGACCACGGGCGCCGAGGGGTCGACGAGCACGAGCACCTTGAGCCCGTTCCCGAGGGCGAAGCGCTCGACGCGCATCGTCGGACCGAATGCGACGGTGGCGTCGTGGTGAAGCCGGGCGAGCGGCGGGCGTTCGCGGTTCAGCTCGACGAGCATCTCGGCGAGCGGACCCATTCGAGGGAGGGCGTTGGCGCCGGGGACCGAGTAGGCAAGCGTCTCCTGCATGGCAGGCGCAGCCCATACCACGCTCAGCGCCGCGGCGCTGCGTGGCACAGGACGTCGCTCGGATCCCGCGTCGACTGGTGGCACTCCCATCGGTCGTCGTGGCAGGAGACGACGAGGATCCCCGCGTCGTACGCCTCCTTCAGAGAGGAGCCTGCCCGCTGCGCGAGCAGGTTGGACGGGGTGCGCTCGGTGCACCCCTTGCCCATGTCGACCTCGATCTTCCTGTTCCCCTTGGCCGCCTTCACGGGGTTCGGCGGGGTCTTGCCCTTGTCGGCGGTGCGCACCGCCGCGGCGAGCTTCGGCAGGATGCCCTCGAGGTAGGCCTTGTCGACGAGCGGGTCGGTCGACCGCGGCGACACCATGGCGAGCGTGTACTGGATCGCCATCATCTGCTGCTCCGCCGGCGCGCTCGGCTGGATCGGCCCGCTCGACCCGATCGGGATCGGCCGCGGCGGCAAATCCCGCTTCGCGGCCTCCATGGCCGCGGGGGACGCCGCGGCGCTCGGGGCCGGCGCCGCGCTGTCTGCGCCCGACGGCGCGGAGGCTGAGGCGGACGCTTGAGGCGCCGTGGCGCGCTGATCGTCGCACGCGAGGACGGCGAGGCCGAGGCCGAGGGCGAAGGCAGGGAACGCCGCGCGGAGCTCGCGCGGCCGGACGGGGGCGGGCTGCATGGGCGGCTTATACGAGCGCGCGCCGCGCGCCGCCACGCTCGCGTGGCCGCGCGGCGCGCGGTGACCAGCGCCCCCGCGCGTCAGTCGATCTTCAGGATGGCGAGGAACGCCTCCTGCGGGATCTCGACGCTCCCGACCATCTTCATCCGCTTCTTGCCCTCCTTCTGCTTCTCGAGGAGCTTGCGCTTGCGGCTGATGTCGCCGCCATAGCATTTGGCGGTCACGTCCTTGCGCATCGCCTTCACGGTCGTCCGCGCGATGACCTTCGACCCGATCGCCGCCTGGATCGCGACCTCGTACTGCTGGCGCGGCACGATGTCCTTGAGCTTCACCGCGAGGTCCCGGCCCCGGGCGTACGCCTTGTCGCGGTGCACGATGACGCTCAGGGCGTCGAGCGGGTCGCCGTTCACCAGCATGTCCAGCTTGATGAGATCGTCGGCGCGGTACCCGACGAGCTCGTAGTCCATCGACGCGTAGCCGCGCGACACGCTCTTCAGCTTGTCGTGGAAGTCGAAGAGCACCTCGCTGAGGGGCATGTCGTAGGTGATGATCACGCGGTCGGACGAGGCGTACTGGATCGACTTCTGCTCCCCGCGCCGCTCCTGGCACAGGGCGAGGACCGCGCCGACGTACGTCGACGGCACGTGGACGGTCATCCGGAAGATCGGCTCCTCGATGCGATCGGTGAGGTTCGGCGGCGGGAGCTTCGCGGGGTTCTCGATCGACTTCATCGAGCCGTCGTTCAGGTAGCAGTGGTAGACGACGCTCGGCGCCGTCGTGATGAGGTCGAGGTTGTACTCGCGCTCCAGCCGCTCCTGGATGATCTCCATGTGGAGCAGGCCCAGGAAGCCGCACCGGAAGCCGAACCCGAGCGCCTCGGAGGTGTCGGGCTCGAAGACGAACGCGGCGTCGTTCATGTGCAGCTTCGACAGGGCGTCGCGGAGGTCCTCGTACTGGGCCGAGTCCGTCGGGAAGATCCCGGCGAAGACCATCGGCTTGACCTCCTTGAAGCCGGGAAGCGGCGTCGTCGCGGGGTGGACGGCGTCGGTCACCGTGTCGCCGATCTTCGTGTCGACGACGCTCTTGATGTTGCCGACGAGGAAGCCGACCTCCCCTGGCCCGAGCTCGGTGATGGCGGTCGCGTGGGGCGTGAACACGCCCATCTCCGTGACCTCGTAGTCGCGGCCGGTCGCCATGAAGCGGACCTTCTGGCCCTTCCTGATGATGCCGTCGACGACGCGCACCATGACGACCGCGCCGCGGTAGCTGTCGTACCAGCTGTCGAAGATGAGGGCGCGGGGCGCCGCGTTCAGGTCGCCCTTCGGCGCCGGGATGCGCGCGACCACCGCCTCGAGGATCTCCGCGATGCCGATCCCCGTCTTGGCGCTGGCGGGGATGGCGCCGGAGCAGTCGAGGCCGATGACGTCCTCGATCTCGCGGGTCGTCCGCTCGACGTCGGCCGAGGGGAGGTCGATCTTGTTGAGGACCGGGAGGATCGCGAGGTTGTTGTCCAGGGCGAGGAAGACGTTCGCGAGGGTCTGCGCCTCGACGCCCTGGGTGGCATCGACGACGAGGAGCGCGCCCTCGCACGCCTGGAGGCTGCGCGAGACCTCGTAGTTGAAGTCGACGTGCCCGGGCGTATCGATGAGGTGCAGCCGGTACGTCTGCCCGTCCTTCGCGGTGTAATCCAGGCGAACGGTCTGGGCCTTGATCGTGATCCCCCGCTCGCGCTCGATGTCCATCTTGTCGAGGAACTGCTCCTTCTGCTCGCGGGCGGTGAGCGCCCCGGTCGCGTCGAGGATGCGGTCGGCGAGCGTGGACTTGCCGTGGTCGATGTGGGCGATGATCGAGAAGTTGCGGATGAGCTTGGAATCAACAGGCATAGCGAGCTTCAGGGCGCGGCGACCTGACCAGCGTTAGCGGCCGCAGCGCGCGGCCTCGACCGAGATGCGAGGGAGCGGACGGGGACGTCCGGGCCCCTCGGGGGGACGAGCCGCGGCGCGCGGCTCTACGAGCGCCGCGGGAAATGGTGGACCGCGGCGTGCGTGCTCCTAGCGCGACCCGCGCCGCGAAGCTATCCACGAGCGACCGGCGCCCAGCATCCCAGGCCCGGAGCCTTGCGGCCCCCGGCGCCGGTCACTTCTTCGGGATCGGCGGCGCGGCGACCGGCGGGCTCTCCAGGGACATCTGCCCTGGCAGCACGTGCTCGTAGTGCTTGAGGACCATATCAATCCCTTCGCGGATGTAGACCGCGATCGGGACCTTGGTGCGTTCGTGCAGGATCTTCAGCCGCTCGGCCTGCTCGGGCGTGATGTAGATGGTCGTCGAGACTTTCTTCCGCGACATGTCACGCCCGGGAGGGTAACCCGCCAGTCTCGAAGGGTACGACTGACAAGACGTTACCCTAGATGCCGGTACGTATGTTGTCAATCGGAATGGCGCCACCGCGCTCGCCGGGGTTCGGGTATCGGCCGGGCTGGGCCGCGGGTCGCGTCCGTCACGTCCGTCACGTCCGTCGCCTCCGTCAGCGTCTAGTGGGGCTTCTTGATGTGCGCGCGGGCCGCGGTCTAGACTGCGGCTTGAAGCTGGTCCGCGTCGGGACGGCTCGCCCGGCGCGTCGAGCTTCTGTCCCGAGGGTTCCGGGCTGGCCGGAGGAATCTCTTGATGACGCGATTCCCGCTCACCTGGCGGTCGTCCAGGTGCTCGCTTGTGGCCTTGATCACCATTTCGTTCGCCTCCTGCGCGTCCTCGACGCCGGAACCCTCGAGCGCGAAGGGCTCCACCAGCGAACGCGACACGGCGGTCGTCCACGAGCCCTGCGACAAGGACTCCGCCTCTGCGGAGAAGGTCGATGTGAACGGCGACCGGATACCCGACATCATCCACGTGAAGCAAGACGGCCGGGAGGTCTGTCGGGTCGTCGACCTGAACCTGGACGGCGCGATCGACGCCTTCATCTACTACGACGCCAAGGGGGTCGAACGGCGGCGCGAATCGGACTTCGACCGCGACGGGCGAGCGGACGAGATCGCTCACTACGAGCGCGGCGTCGTCGTGTTGAAGGAGCGCGAGACCAACTTCGACGACAAGCTCGACACCTGGGACTACTACGAGGGTCCGCGCCTCGCGCGCCGCGAGCGCGACTCCGACGGCGATGGGATCGTCGACCAGTGGTGGCAGTTCAACAACCCGAACGACGCGAAGTGCGCGATCGTGGCGAGGGATCAGAACGCCGACGGCAAGGCCGATCCCGGAAGCGTGGTGGATCTCTGCGCCGAGTCGTACGGCGCGCCGAGAGCGCCCGTGCCCCCGCCGGGCGGCGCCACGCCCCCGGAGGGTGGGGCGGGCGCAGGGCAGCCTGCGGCCGCCGGGGCGCCGAACGCCGCAGCTGCCCCCGCCGCGGGCGCGGCTGCATCGACGACCGCCGCGCCCACATCGGCGCCCGTCGCGGGCGCGGCCACGGCGGCGAGCGCCGCGCCCGCGGGCTCCGTGCCCGGCCAGCCGGCCGCCAAGAAGGGACCGTGACATGAGGAGACAAGCGCTCATCGCGCTGGCCACGCTCAGCCTGCTCGGCGCGGCGTGCGGCTCGGATCCAGGGTTCGAAGGCGCGAAGGCGCCGAGGGTCGAGGCGGCTCGCAACGCCGACGGCAGCATCGACGATCGCTCGATGTGCGACTGGAAGGGCAAAGAAGATCGCGAGACGAGCGAGACCGCGGGGCCAGGCGCGATCCAGCCCAACGTGAGGCGCGTCTGGCAGATCGTGGGCACCGGCGAAGACCGCCAGCGGGCGCTCGTCTGCCGCGAGATCGACACCAACTTCGACGGGGTGAAGGACGTCGTCCGCAAGTACAACGACAAGGGCGAGAGCCTTCACGAGGAGTCCGACTCGAACTACGACGGCCGGATCGACACATGGCTCACGTTCGCCGGCGGAAGGCTGGCCGAGGTGAAGGTCGACTCCGATCGCGACGGCAACCCCGACGAGTGGAAGTACTACAGCGGCGGCAAGCTCGCGCGCGTCAAGCGCGACACGAACCGCGACGGCAAGCCGGACGTCTGGGAGATCTACCGCATGGGGCGGCTCGAGCGGATGGGCGTGGACATCGACGCCGACGAGCGGGTCGATCGGTGGGATCACGACAACGAGCTGAAGCGCCGCCTCGAGGACGACGAGCGCAAGAAAGAAGAGGAGGCCACCGCTGCAGCCGCGAAGAAGGCTGCGGAAGATCAGGCGGCCGCGGACAAGGCAAACGAGGCCGTGGGCGAGAGCGGGAGCGCGGCGCCCCCCAGCGACAAGAAGAAATAGAGCGCGCCTCCTTCGAGCCGAGGTGGGGTCAACCTCGCCCCCTGCCCTGACCGCGCAGGCGCGCACAGGTGCTCCTGCCGCCGCAGGCGTTCGCCAGCGCAGGCGCGCCGGCGCCGCCCTCGGATCCCAGCAGCGTACCGCCCAGGTCGGTCGACGCGGCGCGAGGAGCGTGCTTATCAGTGCCGTCGGCCGACACCATCGCGTCGGCGTAGGGCCCGAGCACACCATGGAAGAACGTCTGCAGAAGATCATCGCGCGCGCCGGCGTCGCCTCGCGCCGCGCATCGGAGGAGATCATCCTCGCCGGGCGGGTGCGCGTGAACGGGCGCGTCGTGACCGAGCTCGGCTTGAAGGCCGACCGGCAAAAGGACCGCATCGAGGTCGACGGCAAGCGCCTCGTCTCCGAGGCGCCGGTCTATGTCGCGCTGCACAAGCCGCGGAACGTCGTCTCGACGCTGCGCGATCCCGAGGGGCGCCCGACGGTCGCCGACCACGTGCGCGGCACGGGCGCGCGGCTCTACCCCGTGGGTCGGCTCGACTTCGCGACGAGCGGCATCCTCCTCATGACGAACGACGGCGACTTCGCCAACGCGCTGCTCCATCCGCGCGGCGGCGTCCCGAAGACCTACGTCCTGAAGGTCCAGGGCGTCATGAGCGACGACGATCTCACGCCGTGGCGCGAGGGGATCCGCCTCGAGGATGGCGTCACGCTGCCAGCCGAGGCGCGGCTGCTCCGCCACGAGGGCGACAAGACGTGGCTCGAGGTGACCCTCCGCGAGGGCCGCAACCAGCAGATCCGGCGCATGGGCGAGGCGACCGGCTGGCCCGTGATGCGCCTGGCCCGGACGACGTTCGCCGGCGTGAGCTCGGAAGGACTCCGGCCGGGAGAGTGGCGCGCCTTGACGGTGGATGAGCTCCTCCACATCCGCGAGGCGTTCGGCGTGCCCAAGCGGATCCGCGGCGCGATGATGGGCGCGTCGTCGGGTCCGGTCGACCACCGCCGCACGGCCAGTTCGGTCCGGTCCGGCGCGAAGACGTCACCTCGGCCTGCACCGGAAGCCGCTGGTGCGGCCGCGCGCAGCCGGGGACCGACACAGCCGAGGGTTCGCTCCAGAGCCAACGCCGACGCCCCGAGCGCCCCTGGTCAGGGCCCGGCCGGGCGGATGGCTCGCTCCAGGACCGACGCCCCTCCGAGCACGTCCGCCCGGAGCCCGGCTGGGAGGACGGCTCGCTCCAGGACCGACGCCCCTCCGAGCACGCCCGCCCGGAGCCCGGCTGGGAGGACGGCTCGCTCCAGGACCGACGCCCCTCCGAGCACGCCCGCCCGGAGCCCGGCTGGGAGGACGGCTCGCTCCAGGACGGACGTCGCCGCGCCGGCGACGCCCGGACAGGGCGCCGCTAGATCTGCGCGAAGCGTCCGCTCCGAAACGAAGCCTCGAGCAGCTGAGACACGCGCGCCTCGAGCTCGCGGGCGCGAGCGTCGTTGATGCCGGCGAGCGCCTGTTTGATCTCGCCGAGCGCCTTCAGCTGACTGAACAGCTGGACGTCGCCGAGCGAGGCGCCGCCCGTGAGGATCTGCCGGATCCGATCGATCTCCGCGGCGAGCGCCTCCACGCCGACGCCGAGTGCGCCGACGCGGCGGCGATCCGGATGCTCGCGAAAGAAGGCCTCGAGCACCGGCTGCACGATGCCCTCGAGGATCGCCGCCTGATCCTGGTTGTTCCAGATGTGCTTGAGCACGAAGAAGTCGCTCGCGTCGGTCGTCTGGCGGCCATCGAGGTAAGCGCTCGCCGCGAAGAGCTTGAGCATCTTCACGACACGACGATCCGAGAGCGATATCCCTTCGGCGCGGATCTGGAACACCAGCCCCTTGTAGGCCGATAGGAACGCATCGCCGAAGTTCATCCGCGCGCCGAACCCTCGACCGAGCTCGGCGAGCTCGCGCGCCGCGACGAGCGGGCGAAGCGGCTCGCCGGCCATGTGCCGGATCTCCTGCTGGATGCCGCGCTGGAGCAGCTCGCTGAAGTGGTAGGCGTCGAGGTTGTCGGACTGCACCCGCAGGAGGAAGCGGTCGAAGATCGCAGTCAGGGTCTCGTCGCCGGGCACCTCGTTCGAGGCAGCGAAGACGCTGATGAGCGGGCAGCGGAGCACCTGGCCGCCGCTCGCGAACTTGCGCTCGTTCAGCAGCGTGAGCAGCGCGTTCAGGATGGCGCTGTTCGACTTGAAGACCTCGTCGAGGAAGACGATCTCCGCCTCGGGGAGCATCCCCGATGTGTTCCGGCGGTAGACCCCCTCGCGAAAAGCACCGATGTCGACCGGGCCGAAGATCTCGTTCGGCTCGGTGAAGCGCGTGAGCAGGTACTCGAAGTACCGGGCCTGCATCAGCTCGGCGAGCGTGCGGATGAGCGCGCTCTTCGCGGTCCCCGGCGGGCCGAGGAGCACGCAGTGCTCGCCCGCGACGACCGCGATCATGAGCAGGCGGATGATCTCGTCCTTGCCCAGGAACTGCCGCTCGAGGCTATGGGCAAGCAGGCGCAGGCGCTCGTGGAGCGGAGCGGACATGAGGCGAATCCTCGTATCACAGGCCCGCCGCCTGGCACATCGCCCCGTGCGTTCCCACGACGCCACCGCGCCGAGCGGTTGAGCAAAACGTTGAGCGAAACGTTGAACAAAACACAGAGGCCGGTGGGTCACACCGGCCTCGCAGGGTCTGCTCGCTGTCGCAGAGCCTATGTCGTGGAGCGGGAGACGGGATTTGAACCCGCGACGTCAACCTTGGCAAGGTTGCACTCTACCACTGAGTTACTCCCGCAGATGTCAATCACTTAATTCAGAAACCACATCTGAAGGCGTTTGTCAGAAAAATCCTGATTCGCGCCGGGTCATCACCGGAGGTTCGCTCCGTCGATGCGTGGCGGATGAGTACCAATCGGCGTGGTGGGAGTCAAGCTCTCAACAACAAAACCTCAAAACTTCCGTCGCCGGCAGGTTGCACGGCCGCTCTGGTCGAGTATTGTGTGGCCATTGCGAGCGAGGGGGCTCGCCAAGCAGCACCGCGAACGGTGCCGCTCACAGAAGCCTTCGCGTTCGCGACAGCGGCACCGTGTGGGGCGCTCTTACATCATAAGGGTGCCCGCCACTCGGCGCGCTCTTGGTTGGCCTGGGTCGACCAGGCAGGTCCTTTGGACTTGGGGGGAGCATGAACGAACAGACTGCTTTGCGAGTGGACGTTGCGGAGACAACGGCGCCGGTCCTTCAGAAAGAGTACCGGTCCGGAGTCCACGCCAAGCGACAGGATGACGACGGCGGGTGGGGGCTGGTCCTGATCGGGCTCGACGCTCCGCCGCGGATCGTGAGCCTCATGGACGGCGCCGTGATCGGCAGCGCCGCGCGCGACGGGCGCATCGAGGGCCACGGGATCGCGCCGGAGCACGCGAAGATCAGCGTCCGTTCGGACGGTTGCTACATCGAGGACATGGACACCCACGACGGCACGTGGGTGAACGGCGTCCGCGCCCGGCGCATCGGCGTGATGCACGGCGACGTGGTGCGCCTCGGGCATCAGCTCGGGGTCTTCGTCGAGCGGCACCTCGCGCTGTACGACGGCGCGCCGTCTCGGCTCGGCCCGCTGGTGTTCGGTTCGAAGCAGCGCAAGGACTGGATCGACCCGGTGATGAAGCTCGTGCAGTCGGGCTCCAGCGTCTGCATCGAGGGCGCGCCCGGGGTCGGGAAGCGGACGCTGGCTCGCCTCGCCGCAGCGGTGCGCGAGGGCCTGGGTGAGACGCTGGTCGTCGATGGCAGCGCCGAGACGAAGCCGGCCATTCCGCCGGGCGCGCGACCGATGACATGGCTCGTCCTCGACGCCGATCGCCTGCCGCGCCCGCAGCAGCTGGAGATCGCGCACTCGGTCGGTCGCTCGAACGGCGTCAGCATCATCGCGACGACCGGACAGCCGCTCGACCGTGCCGCCGGCGACGGGCGCGTCGCGCCGTGGTTCGCTTCGCTCTTCTCTGGCAAGCGGATCACGATCCCGACGCTCGAGATGCGGCGCGAGGACGTGCCGCTCATCGTGCGCGACATCGCGGAGCGCAACGCGATCGGCCTCGACCGCTTCACCCCGCAGCTCCTGGAGGCGCTCGTCCGCGCCGGCTGGCCGGGCGGCGTGCCGCAGCTCGAGTCGGCCATCGTGACCGCAGCCCAGGCTGCGCCGGACGGTCCGCTCTCCGTCACGCCGATCGCGGGGTCGCTCGCGCGCGGCCCGCGGGTGAAGCCAAACCTCCCGCCCGCGACGGATCCTTCGCTCGCGCGCGCCCGCCTCGAGGACGCCCTCGCCCGGGCCAACGGCTCCGTCGCGTCGGCTGCGCGTGCCCTGGGCATGTCGCGGCAGGCGATCTACCGCGAGGCCGACCGGCTCGGCCTCGACATCGCGCGCCGCAGGGTCCCGCGCGGCTGAGTGACGCCCGTTTCATGCCCGGGAGCCTCGCGTCGCGCCAGCGCGGGGGGCTCTCGGCGCGCTCGATGACGAAGCGCCAGCGCGCGCCAGGCGGATATCCAGGCGCGGATCTTCAACCGTAAAATCCGAGAGACGTATGGCTGACGATCGATCCCTCCTCGGGGTCGACGCACTGCTCGTAGTGCAGCATCTCGCCGCGCGATGACGGCGGGAGCGCGCGGAGCAACGTGTAGATGGGGCCGAGGCCGCAGACGCGACGGCTGGCGAGGTCCCGAGCGACGTCGACGAAGAAGCCCGGCGCGTCGATCGACGTCGCGCGCTCGATCGAGGCGAGATCGCGGTCGCGCAGCGCCGTCCGCTGCCGCTCGTCCAGGGGCGCTGGATCACCGAAGCGCGGGCCGACGTGGGCGAGGTCCGCTCCTGCGATGACGAGGACGCGACCGGGGCGCTTCGCCAGGGCGTCGCGGAGCGCCCTCAGGAACGACTCGGCGCCATCGTCTTGCGCGGGGTCGCGACGCCGCGCCTGACACTCCGAGAGGCCGCAGAGGATGGGTACGATCGACGCCGCGCGGCCGCCAAGGAGGTGCCGCACAAACACGGCCTGAAACTCGATCGAGTGCTCGTTCTTGTGCAGGTACTGGTCCTCGCGCACGTCGAAGCGGCTCGCCGCCGCGAGCTCCGCGATCATCTCTCGATCCGGCTCGAGAGGACCGAGCGGCGTCGCGAACGTCTTCTCGCAGACGGCGTACGGACGGCGCATCGCCGCGTGCGACGTCCCGAGCAGAACGAACGTGTCGACCTGATCGAGCCCTGGACCCGCCAGCGCCTGCTCCAGCGCGGCATAGGCATGCCCGTAGCCCGCCGCGGCGCGCCAGAGATCCATGTGCGGCGCGCAGAGCCCGACCATGCGTGCTGGCGCGCTTTGCGGCGCTACAGCGCGCGTCGCTCCGCCCTGCGGCCGCGCGACCCGGAGGCACTTTCGCTCGATGAAGTCAGCGAGCTTCCGTCGATCGCCGTGGTACGCGCCGCCCGCGTGCGCGGCCATCCGGATCGGCGCCGCGTCGAACGATTGCACGACGCTCCGCCGGCGCGCGTGGAATCGCGGGCTGTCGAGCATCCACGCGCGTTCCAGCTCGTCGGCCAGCTGCGACACGTGGGCGGCGTCGACGTGCTGGCCCGTCGACCGGGCGACGTCACGTGCGATCTCGTCGATCGGTCGCCTCCCGTCGAAGCGCGCGAGCACGGCAGCGCTCGCGGCGGGAACGACGACCGGAGACGGCGCGATGCCCTCGGTGTCGCGCAGCATCAACGCGCGGCCATGGCGCTCATCCTGGATGACGACGATCTCAAGGGCTCGAAGCTTCGGGCGCAGCACCGGCATCCAGCGCGAGAATAGCGCGTGCGCGCTCGCCGCCCAGCGCGCGGCCTCGCGCATCTGAGAACAGCGCCGACGCCCCCGCGGTCGCGGCGGCAGCTCGCTCCAGAACGGACAGCGTTGGTGCCCTGCGTCAGAGCGCCCGTCAGGATGGCGGATTGCTGCTTCGCAGCGGCGCCGCGTGGCACTAGGGTCGCTGCTCGAAGCTCCGCCCTGCTCCGCACCCCTCCCCTGGCATCGCGGCCGCTTCGGGCTGGCAGTACGTCCGATCACCACGAGAGCGCCTCCGAACGAATGCGTCGAACCACGCCCCTCGATCCACCCGTCCGTGAAGCCGATCTGCTCACCGAGCTTTCGGCCGTGTACCGCGAGGCGGAAGAGGTCTTCAGTGGCTGGACGTGCGAGGCCTCGACCGAGTGCTGTCGGTTCGGGATCACAGGCCGCGAGCCGTACGTGACGTCCGTCGAGCTCGCTGCCGTCCGGCGCGCGATCGCGGCTCGCGGGGGCCGCCGAGCGCTCGAGGGGATCGTGCGAGCGGACGGGGCGGAAGCACCCGGGCCGGGGGCGTCCGCCGGCGGCCCGAGCCGGCGACGCGCGCTGCCGCAGGCGTCGGAGCGGCGGTGCCCGATGCTCACCGACGCCGGACGCTGCGCGATCTATGCCGCGAGGCCCCTCGGGTGCCGCACGTTCTTTTGTGATCGCGCCTCCGCTGGATCCCCAGTCCGCCACCACGACGTGACCGGGCTCGTCCGCAAGGTGCAGGAGATCGCCGCGCGACACGAGCCGGGTGGCGACCTCGGCCGTCCGCTCACCCGCGCCCTGGCGGAGGCTGGGCCGAGCGCCGCGGGCGCGCCGCCCAGGGCGAGCAGCGCGGCGCGCGCTCGCCGCGGCCGCTGAGGCCTGCCGCTCAGGTCCGCTCGACGGCCATCACGCCGGGGATCCGCTGCAGCCGCCGGATCACGCTCTTCAGCTGCGCGAGGTCGGAGCACAGGAACGTGAACGTGTTCATCGCCCGACCGTCGTCTCCCGCGCGACAGGTCGCCTCGCTGATGTTGATGCCCTGCTCGTGGAACGTGTGGCCGACCGTCGCGAGGATGCCCGGCCGGTTCGCCGTCATCACCTTGATCTGCACGGGGCGGTTGATCTTCGCGCGCGAGTCCCAGGAGATCTCCACGCGGCGCTCCGGGTCCGTGTCGAACGCCTTGGCGCAGTTGCGGCGGTGGACGGTGATGCCGCGGCCGCGCGTGATGAAGCCTACGATCTCGTCGCCTGGGAGCGGGTTACAGCACTTCGTGTAGCGGACGAGGACGTCGTCGATGCCGTTCAGCCGGATGCCGTGGCTATCGCGCCCGGTGACCTTGCGGACGAGCGACTCGATGCGCCCCTCCTTGATCGACTCGGGCGGCGGGGTCGGCGTGCCCTTCTCGTTCTCCTTGGGCGTGGGCGCGAGGAACTCGCACACCGCGCGGACGCTCACCTTGCCATACCCGACCGAGATGAAGAGCTCGTCGGCCGAGGTGACCCCGAAGCGCTCCATGACCTTTCGCAGCTCGCCCTCGTGCTTCGTGAGGCGACTCAGGCTCATGCTGCGCTGGTGCATCTCCTTCTCGAGGAGCTCACGACCGAGCTTGAGCGACTTCTCCCTCTGCTCCGTGCGCAGGTAGTTGCGGATCTTCGAGCGCGCGCGGCTGGACGTGACGTAATCGAGCCAGTCCTTCGAAGGGTGCTGGCTCGGGTTGGTCATCACCTCGACCACGTCGCCGTTCCGGAGCTTCGAGCGGAGCGGGACGATGGCGCCGTTGACCCGCGCCCCCGAGCAGTGCTCGCCGACCTGCGTGTGGATCGCGTACGCGAAGTCGATGGGCGTCGAGCCGCGGGGGAAGACGCGCACGTCCCCCTTCGGCGTGAAGACGTACACCTCGTCCTGGAACAGGTCGACCTTGACGCTCTCCAGGAACTCGGCCGGATCCTTGAGCTCCTTCTGGAACTCCATCAGCTGGCGGAGCCAGCCGAACCGCGCGGCGTCCTTCGGGTCGATGCCGCCGGAGTTGTTCTCCTTGTACTTCCAGTGCGCCGCGATGCCCTGCTCCGCGACGCGGTGCATCTCGTGGGTGCGGATCTGGATCTCGATCCGCTCGCGCCCGGGCCCGATGACCGTCGTGTGCAGCGACTGGTACATGTTCGGCTTGGGCAGCGCGACGTAATCCTTGAAGCGGCCGGGTACCGGGGTCCACTGCGAGTGGATCACGCCGAGCGTCGCGTAGCAGTCCGCCACCGACTCGACGAGGACGCGAAACGCGATGACGTCGTAGACTTGATCGAAATCGCACTGCTGCGCCTGCATCTTGCGCCAGATCGAGTAGAGGTGCTTCGCGCGGCCGGTGACGTCGACCGCGAAGCCCTGCTCCGCGAGCTTGCCCGCGAGCACCTTCGAGACCTCGTGGATGTACTTGTCCCGCTCCTTCGCTGTCGTCTTGACCTTCTGCGAGAGGTCCGACCAGGCTTCCGGCTCGATGTACCTGAACGACAGGTCCTCGAGCTCGCTCTTGAAGCGCGCGATGCCGAGGCGGTTCGCGAGCGGCGCGTAGATATCCATCGTCTCCCGGGCGATCCGGTCCTGCGCCTCGGGCTTCATGAACTCGAGCGTCCGCATGTTGTCGAGGCGGTCGCACAGCTTCACGAGGAGCACGCGGATGTCCCGCGCCATCGCCACCAGCATCTTGCGGAAGTTCTCGGCTTGCCGATCTTCCTTGGAAGCGAAGTTGATCTTCGAGAGCTTCGTCACGCCGTCGACGAGGAACGCCACCTCTTGGCCGAAGCTGTTCTCGATGTCGGTGGTCGTCGCGAGCGTGTCCTCGACGACATCGTGCAAGAGCCCGGCGCAGACGCTCGCCGTGTCCAGCTTGAGCTCGGTGATGATCGCGGCGACGCTGGCCGGGTGGGAAAAGTAAGGGTCACCGCTCTTGCGGGTCTGCCCCTTGTGCGCGTCAGAGCTGTAGGCGTAGGCCCGGGCGATGAGATCGACGTCTGCAGCCGGCTGATAGGTCCGGACGCGATCGACAAGCTCCGTCAACGTCAGCATGAAGAGTTCGGCGGGCGCAATGCGCCCCCTCCCTTTCGCACGCTAACACCGCGATCTAGACCCCGCAATTGTGTCACCATGCGCTGCGCGCGCGCGCAGAGTAAGGTGCCCAGGCGCGTTGCCCGGCGCAGGGCACGCGCGCTCCGCCGCGCGTCCTCGTCGCCATCCACGCCATCCACGCCATCCACCTCGTCCTCATCCTCATCTCGGTTCATCTCGGAGTTTCCGCTTCGCCCGCTTGCGTCGGGTCGAATGTTGCTGCGGATTCATGAAAACCATGGAGCCGATCACCGTCTACGTCCACTTCCCCTGGTGCCTCAAGAAGTGTCCCTACTGCGACTTCGTGTCTTTCGCGAAGGCGCGGGAGGCGATCGACCACCGCGGCTATGCCGACGCTGTGCTGGCCGAGCTCCGGAAGCGGGAGGATCTGCTGGGCGAGCGCGAGCTCCGGAGCATCTTCTTCGGCGGCGGGACGCCGTCCTTGTGGGAGCCGGACGAGATGGGCAGGGCGCTCTCGGCCATCACCGCGGCCGCCGGCCGGCTCTCGCCGGACCTCGAGGTGACCGTCGAGTGCAACCCGACCTCGCTCGATGAGCAGCGGGCCCGAGCGTTCCGAGCGATCGGAGTGAACCGGCTCAGCGTCGGAGTTCAGGGCCTCGACGTCGAGCGCCTCCGGTTCCTCGGGCGCCTGCACGACCCAGACGGCGGGCTCGGCGCGCTCTCGGCGGCGCTCCGGTCAGGGATGCCGCGCGTGAGCGGCGATCTCATCTACGGTGTCGCGGTCGGAACGGTCGAGGCGGCGCGGGAGCAACGCCCCGAGCACGCGGCCGCCGAGGCGCGCGCCGTGGCCTCGACGGGAGTGACCCATATCTCGGCGTACAGCCTGACGGTCGAGCCCGGCACCTCGTTCGGAGAGCTCGCGCGGCGCGGTCGCCTGCCGCTCGCCGGAGACGATGGCGTTGCAGACACGTTCTTCGCCATCGACGAGGCCCTCGAGGCCGAGGGGCTCACCCATTACGAGGTGTCGAACTACGCGAGGCCGGGTCACGAGGCGCGCCACAACCTGGGTTACTGGCAAGGCGTCGACTACCTCGGTCTCGGGTGCGCCGCCTACGGGACGGTGTCGCGCCCGGATCCGCGCTGGGGCCTGCGCTCGGCCGGCGCGGAGGGCCATGACGGAGAAGCGTTCGCGGTCCGGTACCGGAACATCGTGAGTCCAGAACGGTACATGGCCGCGACGGCCGAAGACGGCGAGGCGATCGCCGTGGAGAGCGAGGAGCGGCTCGAGCCGGAGACGCGGCTGTCCGAGCGGATCATGCTCGGGCTGCGGCTGCGCGAGGGGCTCGATCTCGAGGCCGCCGCGGCGGCGCTCGGGGTGCCGGCGTGGCCGCCCTCGCGGCGGAGGGCCGCGGAGCGGCTCGAGCGCGCCGGCCGCCTGGAGGTGGCGGGCGGGCGGATCCGCGTCCCGCGAGCCGCCTGGGTCTTCGCCGACGGCATCGCGGCCGACCTGTTCTGAAGCAGCGCCGCGAGGGCGTCGCATGGGCGCGCGGCGCTCGCGGTGGACACCGGGCCGGGAGCGCGCTCCGATGAGCGTCCCATGAGCCGTTTGCCTACCGTCGAGGACATCCGCGGCGCCGCCGCGCGCATCGCGCCCCACGCCCACGTGACGCCCGTCATGACCAGCCGGACGATCGACGGCATCGCAGGGGCGCGCGTCTTCTTCAAGTGCGAGAACCTGCAGCGGGTCGGGGCGTTCAAATTCCGAGGCGCGTGCAACGCGGTCCTGTCCCTCTCGGACGAGGAGGCGCGGCGCGGCGTCGCGACCCACTCCTCGGGCAACCACGCCGCCGCGCTCGCGCTCGCGGCCCGCATCCGCGGCATCGCCGCGTACATCGTCATGCCCGAGAACGCGCCCGCCGTGAAGCGCGCCGCCGTGGAGGGCTACGGCGCCCGGGTCGTGAGCTGCGCCCCCACGCTCCGGTCGCGCGAGGAGACGGTCGCCCGCGTGATCGCCGAGACGGGCGCGATCTTCGTCCCTCCTTACAACGACCCGCGCATCATCGCCGGCCAGGGCACGGCCGCGCTGGAGCTCGCGGCCCAGGTGGACGATCTCGACGCCGTGGTCGCGCCCGTGGGCGGCGGCGGGCTGCTCTCCGGGACCGCCATCGCCACCGGCTCGCTGTCGCGCGCGCGCACGATCGGCGCCGAGCCCGAGGCCGCGGACGACGCGGCGCGATCGATGCGCGAAGGGAGGATCCTCCCCTCGAACGACCCGGTCACGATCGCCGACGGCCTCCGCACTTCGCTCGGCGAGCTCACCTTCGCGGTCCTGCGCGAGCGCGGGGTCGAGATCGTCACCGTGAGCGAAGACGACATCGTCAAGGCGATGCGCGTCGTCTGGGAGCGGATGAAGCTCGTCATCGAGCCGAGCGCGGCCGTCCCGGTGGCGGCGGTCCTGCGGCGCTTGGTCCAAGGGGCGCGGATCGGCGTCATCGTGAGCGGAGGCAACGTCGATTTGACCCGGCTCCCGTTCACCTGAGCGCGATCGGGCGCTCCAGCCTACCCGCGAGGGCACGCTGGCGCTCCCCGCGCTCACGTGCCGCGCCGCTCTCGCGCGAAGCGCAACGTGGCGCGTACAGCGCTCGGCCCTGGGCCGGACGGCGCCGCTGCGATCGACCGCCCTTGCGCGTCGAGGATGCGCGAGCCGCCCTGGCCGTCGAGCGCAGGGCGGGAGGGCCCCCAGTTGGCGTTCACGATCGAGATGTGATGGCGCCGGGCGAGCACGGGCAGGAGATCGGCGCGCATGTCCCCTTCCCCGGGCGAGTCGACCCACGCCGTGGGGAAGAGCAGCAGATCGGCCTCATCGAGCGCGTCGCCCGCGTCTTCGGAGACGAAGTGAACATCGAAGCAGATAGCGACGGTGAGCTTGACGCCGCGCAGCTCGAGGACCGGCGTCCCGAGATCCCCCGGCGCCGCCCAGCGCTCCGGGAACCACGGATGACGCTTGCGGTAATGGCCCACGCGCCGTCCGTCGCCGTCGAAGACGAGCAAGCTGTTGTAAAAGCGGCCCCCGCTCGCCTCGACGAGGGGGCCGGCCAGCGCGATCCCGTGCCTTCGCGCGAGCTCGGCGAGCCGCTCCGCCGACTCCCCGTCGATCGGCTCCGCGAAGCGGCGCAGATCGCTGTCGCCCCGCGGCGAGACATAGCCCGTGAGGATGAGCTCGGACAGCAGCACGAGGTCTGCCCCCGCAAGCGCTGGCGAGCCGAGGAGACCGTCGATCTCGGCAAGCGCGCCCCCTCGGTCGCCGAAGCGCTGCGGCAGCTCGAGCGCGACCACGTCGAGGGAGCGATCGCTCAAGGGCACGACCGGACGCCCCCGCGGCGCGGGCACGCTCGCGCGTCGCCCGCCGGCGATCCGGTCGCATCGCCCCGGACAGCGCACGGCGAAGCCACGGGGCGCCTTCGGCTCAGCGGTGGTTCCGCGCGACCTGGAGCTGGTGGAGGCTCACCGCCAGGTCGACCTGGCGGCGAAGATCCGAGGCGATCCAGGGCTTCGTGATGATCCGGAACGCCGCGCTCTCCCGGGAGATCTTCTGGATCTGCTCGACGTCGGTCGGCGCGCAGACCAGCACCGGGACGTAGCTCAGCCCCTGCCGGCGCAGCTCGCGCAGCAGCGCGAGCCCGCTGAAATGAGGCATCCGGTAGTCGGCGACGACCACGGCGGGCGGCTCTTTCACCGCGGCCGCCAGCGCGCGGCGAGGGTCCCCGAAGGTGCGGACCTGGTAGCCGGAGCGGAGCGCCCGATCCATGAGGTCCAGGTTGAGCTCCTCATCGTCGACGGCGTAGAGGAGGGCTCCTTGGCCCCGACCACTCGAAGGTGGCGGCATGCTGCCGGAGTGCGGGGCATTGCCCATCAAGCGCGAGGGTATCAGACCTCGTCCTCCTGCACCACGCGCTCAAGCCGAGGCGATCTGGTTGCCTGCATCACGCCCAGCGAAGGCAGCCAGGCGCGCGACACAGCGGGAAGGCCGGCAGATGTGGGCGCCGCTTCGCCCCGGCGCCCGATCTCGCGTCGCTTCAGCGAGCCTCGAGGCGCCGCGAGCGATCAACCTGGACCGGCAGCGGCGTTCACGATCCACTCCGGCGGCGTTCGGCGGTAAGAGATCAGGGGATGCCCGCTCGCGATGGATTGCTCGAGGTCGGCGCGCTCGTGGACGGCCGGTATCAGGTGCTCGGCCACCTCGGGAGCGGCGGCCATAGCGTCGTCTACGATGCGCGCCAGATCGTGACCACCCAGCGCGTGGCGCTCAAGCTGCTTCGGCCCGAGGTGCTGCGGCGCTCGCGCGAGTCGAGCTCCCAGGAAGCGCGCTTCGAGCGGGAGATGCAGGTCATCGCCCAGCTGAGCCACCCGAACATCGTTCGCCTGCTCGACGCCGGGCGCCTGCCCGAGGGCGAGCTCTACCTGGCGCTCGAGTACGTCGACGGCGAGACGCTGACCGCGCGCTGCCAGCGCACGAGGGGGGTCGAGCCGAACGAGGCGAAGCGGCTGATGCTGCAGGTGCTCGACGCCATCGGCTTCGCCCACGAGCGCGGCGTCGTTCACCGCGACCTCAAGCCGCACAACATCATGGTCGCCGGGTCGGGCAAGCGGACGCACGCCAAGGTGCTTGATTTCGGCATCGCCGCGCTCATCGGCGAGGCCCGCTCCGCCGACTACCGCGCGCTCACCCCCACCGGAGAGTTCAACGGGACCCCGGCCTACATGGCCCCGGAACAGCTCGTGCAGTCCACCCCGACCACAGCGGCGGACATCTATGCATGGGGGCTCACCTTTCTCGAGTGCCTGCTCGGCGCGCCCGTGATGCACGAGGCGACGGTCGCCGAGGTCATCTTCCGCCAGCTGAGCCCCGAGCCTGTGCCGATCCCCCGCGCCCTCCGCGGCCACCCCCTCGGCGCGCTGCTCGAGCAAGCGACCGCCAAGTCACCGGTGCACCGCTTCCGGTCCGCCCGCGACGCCTACGAGCTGCTGGAGGCGTGCGACGTGTCGGGGATCCCGTGGCCGCTGCCGCCCGATCCCGGCCACGCCGCATCGGTGAAAGAGCGCGGCGGCGCGCTGGAGCAGCGGGCGATCGCGACGCGACCGGCGCGACGGGTCGAGGCCGAGCAGGAGACCCAGCTCGTGCCCTCCGAGCAGAGCGAGGCCGAGCAGGAGACCCAGCTCGTGCCCTCCGAGCAGCCCGAGCTGCCGCCGAGCACGGTGCGCAAATCCCCCGAGCAGCAGCGGCAGGACGAGCGGCTCGGCGCCGCGCCGACGCTCGCGATCCCAGGCCGCAATGTCGCGCCCGCCGCGGCGCCGGCGAGGCCGATCCGCAACGCGTCGATCCACCTCGGCGCCTCGGGGAGCCCGCCGACGGCGCCGGCGACGAACTTCACGTCCCGCCCCAGCGTCGCTCCCGGGACGCGGCCGATGTCCACCACCGGCCGCGGCGAGCGCCGCCAGCTCACCGTGCTGGTCTGCGGGCTCGCCGGCGCCGAGCGCATCGCGGATACGATCGACGGCGAGGCGTTCCACGAGCTCGTCCAGATGTACCAGGCCGTGTGCGCCCAGGTGATCGGGGAGCAGGAGGGGGTGTTCCTCCGCTCCCCGGGCGAGGAGACGATCGCGTATTTCGGCCACCCCGTCGCGAGGGAGGACGACGCCCTCCGCGCCGTGCAGGCGGCGCTCGATCTGGTCGAGCACATGTCCAGCCTGAACACGCGCGAGCTCGTGTCCGTGCCGCTGTCCGTGCAGGTCGGCGTGCACACCGGGATCGTCGTCGTGGCGGACAGCGACGCCGCGCCCTCGCTCGCAGGCCCGACCTTGAACGCCGCGACGCAGCTGAAGGCCCACGCGGAGCCCGGCACGGTGCTCGTGAGCCGCGCGACGCTGAAGCTCGTCGAGGGCTATTACCACGTGGACGCGCTCGGCGAGATCAACCCGAAGGAGGGGCGCCAGCCGATCGAGGTCTTCGCGGTGCACGGGCGCACGACCGCGCGGGACCGGCTGGACGCGAGAATGCAGCACGGGCTCACGCCACTCGTCGGGAGAGACAGCGAGCTCGACGAGATCGCGGCCCGGTGGACGCGGGCCGCGGGCGGCGCGGGGCAGGTCGTGCTGATGACGGGCGAAGCGGGGATCGGCAAGTCGCGGAGCGTGCGCGCCTTCCGCGATCGGCTGGCCGGGACGCCCCACCTGTGGCTCGAGGCGCGCTGCTCGCCGCAGCTCCAGAACAGCGCCTTCTATCCGGTGATCGAGCTGCTCAACGCGCTGCTCGCGGGCGACCGCGAGCGCGCGAGCACGCTGAGCGGCGCCGCGCCGTCGACGGAGCGCGGCGCAGGGCTCGGGCCGCGCGAAGACCGGCTCGCGCGGCTGGAGGAGCTGCTCGCCGAGGCGGAGGCGGGGCCGCTCGCCGTGCCGCTGCTCGCCGCGCTGCTGTCGATCCCGACCGAGGGACGCCACCCCGCGCCGGCGCTCACCCCGCAGCGCCAGCGGCAGGAGACCATCTCCTCGCTCCTGCAGCTCTTCCTCGGGCTCGCCGATCGGCAGCCGCTCGTGCTCACGGCCGAGGACCTGCACTGGGCCGACCCGTCGACCCTGGAGCTGCTCGGCCGGCTCATCGACGAGGGGCGGCCGTCTCCGCTGCTGCTGCTCCTGACCGCGCGCCCGACGTTCGCGCCTCCGTGGCCGGTGCGTTCGCACTTCACCCAGATCTACCTCGCCCCGCTCAGCGCCGAGCGGATGCGGGCGCTCGTCCAGCAGCTGGCCGGCGCGTACGCGACGAGCGGCGCGCCGGGCATGAAGGCGTCGCTGCCAGACGAGGTGATCCGGACGCTCGCGGAGCGCAGCGATGGCGTCCCGCTGTTCGCCGAGGAGCTCACGCGCATGGTGGTCGAGTCGGCCTCCGCGCAAGCCGCCGCAGGGGAGTCGACCGGCGCGCCGAGCGCCGCGCGCCAGGGGGTGGGCGCGCTCGAGATCCCGACCACCCTCCAGCACTCGCTGACGTCGCGCCTCGATCGCCTGGGCCCTGCCAAGGAGGTCGCGCAGCTCGCCGCGGTGTTCGGCCGATCGTTCGGCTACGAGGCGCTCGAGCTGTGCGCGGCGGGCAGCGCGGGCGCGGAGCCGCTGCTCATGGCGTCGAGCCCCGAGGCGCTGCGCGAGGCGCTCGCGCAGCTCGTCGACGCCGAGCTGCTCTTCCAGCGGGGGCGCCCCCCGCGCTCGACGTACACGTTCAAGCACGCGCTGGTGCAGGACGCCGCCTACCAGTCGCTGCTCCGCGGCACCCGGCAGGTGTACCACGCGCGCATCGCCGCCGTCCTCGCCGAGCGCACCACGAATACGCCGCCCGAGCTGCTCGCGCGGCACTACACCGAGGCCGCGCTGATCGGCCCCGCCGTCGCCGCGTGGCAGCGGGCGGGCGAGGCCTCGCTGTTCTCGTCCGCGCACGCCGAGGCGATCAGCCAGCTCAGCCGCGGGCTAGAGCTCCTCAAGCAGCTCCCGGAGACCAAAGAGCGGGCGCGCGACGAGATCACGCTGCAGACCACGCTCGGCGTCCCCCTGATGATCACGCGCGGCTACGCCGCCCCGGAGGTCGAGGCGACGTATGCGCGCGCGCACGCGCTCTGCCGCGAGGCGGGCTCCTCGCCGCAGCTCTTCCCCGCGCTGTGGGGGCTCTGGATCTTCTTCCACGTCCGCGGCGACTACGCGCTGGCGGAGCAGCACGGCGAGCAGCTGCTCGCGCTCGCCGAGAGCACGGGCGACGCCGGCATCACGCTGGGCGCCCACCAGGCGCTCGGCGCGACGCGCTTCCTCCGAGGGCACCTCCGCGAGGCCCGCGACCACTTCAACAAGGTGCTCGCGCTCTACGATCCCGCGCGTCACCTCCCGCTCGCCTTCCTCTTCGGCCAGGACGCCGCGGCGTTCTCCCTGTCTCACCTCGCCTGGATCGCGTTCCACCTCGGCGAGCCGGAGCGCGCCAGGGCCTCGGTCGACGAGGCGATCGCGCTGTGCGAGGAGCTGAACCAGCCCGTGAGCCGCGGCTTCGTCGAGCACTTCGCGGCCGTGCTGTGCTGCCTGCTCGGCGATCTCGCGGGCGCGGAGGCGCACGCGCACGCGCTCAGCAAGCTCTCCGGGGAGGTGGGCATGCCCCACTGGGCGGCGCTCAGCCAGATCGACGTCGGCTGGGCGACGGCGGCGCGCGCGGCCGAAGGGCCGGCCGGCGAGGCAGCGCGCGCGCGGTATGCCGAGGGCGCCGCGCGCATCCGCGGAGGCCTGGCGATGCTGACGGGCATCGGCAGCCGCGTGTCGCTCAGCTACTGGCGGTCAGCGCTCATCGAGGCGGAGCTCGGCGCGGGCAACGTCGACGAGGCGAGCGCGCTGCTCGCCGACACGCTGGCCTTCGTCGAGAAGAGCGACGAACGCTACTTCGAGCCAGAGCTCTACCGTCTCGAGGGCGAGATCGCCCTCGTGCGCGGCGCGCCGACGGCCGCGGAGGCGCGGGATCGGGCCGAGGCGGCCTTCCGGCGCGGGCGCGAGATCGCGGAGGCTCAGGGCGCGCTCGGCCTTCAGGCACGGCTCTCCGGGCGCCCCGCGGCCCGCCCCTGAGCGGAGGGCGGGGCGCTGGAAGAGAAGAAGCGGCGCGCCTCGGCGGACGCGTGAGGCGCGTCCGGCCGCGAGGCGACGGCGGGAGACGCCGCAGGAGCTCCGCAGCGCGGCGCTAGAGCTTGCCGTGGGTGGCCATCGGCACCCGCCAGGCGACGATCTCGGCGTGCTGCTCGCGGCTGAAGGGCCGCTCGAGGAGCCGCGCGCAGGACTGCCGTGAGCGGAACAGCTCGAGGATGTAGCCCATGCGCTCGGGCAGCGACGCCCAGTCCTCTGCGCCGCAGCCGTGCGTCGTCTGGTCGTGCGCGTTGTACTGGCTCAGGAGGTCGAAGAGCTCGCGATCCTCGATGGTCGCGAGCTCCGCGCAGTGGAGCGGCAAGCCGGGCGGCGCGGGCAAGTCGTGGCCGAGATCGAGGAGCTCGTCCGGCAGGCGCATGGTCATCATTTCCTTCGTGGCCAGCAGACGCCAGACCGCCTGCACCTTCTCGGCCTGCTCGCGGATCACGGACCTGAGCGCCTCGGGCAGGTGCCGTCCGGGGACGCCGATCGAGTCGCCGAGGCAGCGGACGGGCGCGTTGAGCGCCCTCGCGATGTACGGCTGGAGCCGCACCTGCTCGTGCAGCCCGACGAGCGCGTTGGCGAGGAGGACCAGCTCCGCTTTCCTGTCCTTCTCCTCCGTGAGCATCGCCTCGTGGTAGCGCGCCACGGCGCTGCGGAGCAGCCCCTGCCCCCCCTCCCGAGACTGCCCCGCCTGCAGCCCGTCGAGCAGGGCGGCGAGCTGCGCGTCGCCGGGCCGAGGGCACTCTCGATAGAGGTGGATCATGCGGACGAACAGGGGTCCGAGCTCCTCGAAGACCTTGAGGTTGCCGAGGGCGATGTCCGCGCTCAGCTCGCGCAAGATCCGCTCTGGGATCTCCATCAGATCGAGTCCATGCCCCCACCAGGGTGTGAGCAGGTTGACGCCGCTGACGAGCGGCGAGCGCTCGGGCTCGCCCTTGCCGCGCCCCGTCGTGATGCCGGCGCGCTGCGAGATCACCTCCCGCTCGTCCTCGTCCGAGAGGATCAGCTGCCGGAGCACCGCCGGCACCTCCTCGTTGCGGATGAACCGCCCCGCGGTCTTCGAGGCCCACGTGGCGAAGGTGCACCAGTGGGCGTTGCGTCCACCGAGCAGCTTCACGAGCTCCGCGGAGATCTCGTAGTAGCACTGGGTGATGAGCAGGTTGCGCAGCACCGGCTGCCGCTCCAGCGCGATGACCGCCGGCACGTGGTCGAGCAGCGAAGGCAGCTCGGACACCTCCGAGAACCGCACGCCGGAGTGCGTCCTCGCGGTGGTCCGCGTCGCGCGCTCCACGACGCCGCTCCGCGTCCCCCGGAGCGCCTGCGCCTCCGCGGGCGACGAGTGGGAGGGCCGATAGACACCATCCTGGAAATGGCCGGTGTGCTCGCTCGCCGGTACCGCAGCCATCAGCGGCTTCACAGGGGTCGTCATTCTCCCGTGCTATCTCCGATCGCTACCAGCTGTCCATACCTGTCCATGAGTTCATGTTGAAAAAGGCCGGCTGGCGCGCGGGGTGCTGAACATGTGACGCCGGTTACACGCCGGCATGTTCAGCGGCGTTCGGGCACGCTTGGGCACGCTCGGCCGCGTTCGGCCGCGTTCGGCCGATTCAACAAGCGCCAGCGGGCCTCACGGCTGCTGCGGTGGCGCGAACGGCGGGAGCGGCGGGGGGGCCCCGGTCGCCACGGCGCTTCCGCCGCTTCCGCCCCGCGGCCAGGTCGTGACGCTCACCCGACGCTCTCGGCCGAAGGTCCGCGCGACCACGGCGCGCACGTCGGCCGGCTCGACCTCCTCGAGCGCGCGGAGCAGCCTCGGCAGGCTGGCTGGGTCGAGCGCAGCCCGCAGCCGCAGATCGGTGATCGGCCGAGGAGACGCGGGCGGCGGCGCGACCGTCGCGCGTCGGGTGAGCTCTCTCTCGAGATCCAGCTTGAGCAAGGCCTTCGCGAGGGCCAGCTCCTTCCAGGTGGGCCCGGACGTCGCGAGCGACGCGAGCTCGGCGTCGAGGCGCTGCTCCAGCTCGGCTGCGCTGCGCGACGGCGCGGGCGTGAGCTCCACCGCCGCGACGCTCGCCTGCGCGCCGAGCGACAGGCGCCCCGTCACCTCCGACGCGAGCTGCCCCTCGGTCACGAGGGCCTTCGCGAGCCGCGCGATGCGCGGGCTGACGAGGATCTCCATCGCCACCCGGAGCGGCGCCTCGTCCGTGCCTCCCTCCGGCGGCGCGATCCAGCCATAGAGCAGCCGCGGCGCCGGCACCGCGTCCTCGATGACGATCCGCTCCTCGCGCGGATGCGGCCCGATCGGCCGCTCCGGCTCCTCGACGGCGCGCTGGAGCGAGCGCGCGAGCGCCTGCTCGACCGCCGCGCGGGAGACGTCGCCCGAGAGCGCGATCGTCGCCTGGGCCGCGGCGCGCTCGCGCCGGAGCGACTCGGTGAGCAGGAGCTCGCTCGCCGCCGCTGCGTCGCCGCGCGCGCCTATCAAGGTGCCCTCCAGCGGGTGGCCGGCGGGGAACAGCGCGTCCCCGAGCGCCAGCCACGAGGGGCCGTACGGCGCCCGCTCGAGCGCGCGCCGCGAGGCCGCGCTGGCCTGCCGCCTGAGCTCGGCCACGCGCGCGTCGCTCGCCTCGCCGAGCAGCATCTTGAGCCGCGCGGCGACCAGGTCGATGCCGACGTCGAGATCCCGCGGAGGCACGGTGATCGCGACGCGCGCCTCGCTGGCGAGCGCGGGCCCCGCCGCCCCGGCGTCGCTCGCGGGCCGCGCCGGGACGGCGACGGCCGCGCTGATCGAGACGAGCGGCGCCGCGGGATCTTCCCGGAAGTCGACCGCGATGCCGTTCGGGAGGCGGAAGCGCTGCACCTGCTCCTGGCCGATGCCCGCGAGGAGCCCGATCTGCTTCTCGATCGCCGCCTCGCGCCCCTTGAGGGCGCGGCGCGCGCTCGGGCCTCCGACGTCGTCGAAAGGCGACGCCGGGACGAGGCGCCCGCTCCGGACGCCGAGCGGGTCGTCCTCGAAGGCAGGACGAAAGCCGACGCCGCCGCCGATCATCACGATCGGGAGCCTCGCATCGAGCGCCTCCGGGTTGCCGAGGAGCGGCATGGGCGCCGGCGCCTGGCCGGGCGGGGTGAAGAGGGGGAGCCGGTTCCGACCGAGCGACACGGGGCGGGGCGGCAGCGACGCGCCATCCAGCGCGAGCTCGCCGATCGCGGCGCCCCGCGGCAGCCCAGCGCTCGCGCCGTCGCCCTCGTCCTCGTCGAGCTCCTCGTGGTCGAGGTACGCGGGGAAGAGGGCCATGGCGCGCGCGACGCGATCGGCGGGCAGCGAGATCAGGTGGTCGACGCGGCCGGGCGGGACACGGTCGCGCAGGAGCTCGGGGTTGTGCTCGCGCAGCACGGCCGTCGAGATGCCCGCGGCGCGCGCGATCGTGCGGAGCCGCGTCCCCGGCGGCACCGCGACCTCGCCGAGGTCGAGCGGCGGGAGAGGCGCGACGTCGGGCAGGTCCAGCCCGAAGCGGCCGCGGTTCGCCGCGACGATCGCGAAGGCGATGATCTGCGGCACGTAGTCCGCGGTCTCCTTGGGGATGGCGCCGGCCTGCGAGAGCTCCGCGAGCCCGATGGGCCCGCGGGCCTCGGGATCGCGCGCCGCAGCGACCTTCGACAGCGCGCGGAGGACGCCATCGTGGCCGACGTTGTACGCCGCCAGCGCGAGGTCCCAGCGGCCGAAGCGCTCGTACAGGTCGCGCAGGTGCGCGGTCGCGGCGTCCGTGGCCCGCGTGATGCCCATGCGGGCGTCGATCCACTCGGACTGCTCCAGGCCGTAGGCCGCGCCCGTCCTCGGCATGAACTGCCAGAGCCCCGCCGCGCCGGCCGGCGAGACCGCCCGCGGGTCGAAGCCGCTCTCGATCGCCGCGACCCAGAGCAGATCCTCCGGGAGGCCCGCCTCGCGGAGCGAGCGCTCGATGATCTCGCGGTACGCGCCGGCGCGCCGGAAGCGCCGCTGGAAGAGGGCGCGCCCCTCGTCGGACTGGGCGAAGAAGCGGACGAACCGCATCGTGCGGCGCGTGAGGGGCACGTCGAGGTCCGGCATCGCCAGCGTGGCCAGCACCGCCCCGTCGGGGTCCTCGAGATCCTCGTCCGCCGCGGGCTGGAACTCGTGCACGAGGAGCGCCGTGAGGGCGGGCGGCGCGTCGCCAGCGGGCGGAGGGCAGGCGTCGGCCGTCGGCGCGAGGGCGGGCGCGCGATCGAGCAGGCTGGGATCACGGAAGGCGCGGTACGCCGCCGCGAAGGACGCGCGCACCGATGTCGCCTGGCCGACGGCCGCGCCCGAGATGCAGAGCAGCGCGCCGAGCCCGGTCCACAGAGCGGCTCGCCGTGCCCAGCTCATCGACGTGGATCTTGCTCCGAAACCGCCCGCCAGCGCTACGGCAAAGCGCGGAGACAACGGCGGCGCCGTGGGTTGCTCGACATCACCATGCTTCCCTGCGCGCCCCGGCGCGCCCGCGGTTTCCCGCGATGTTCCCGCCCGAATTCCTCGGCGATCTCCGCCGGCGCCGCGCCCCGCGCCTGCCCGGGGCCGACGGCCCTCGCTGCGACCAGCACTAGCCGCCCGCGTCCGGGCGAGCTAGCAAGCATCGGCGATGCGCTCGTCTCCAGCAGGCCCCCCTTCAGAGAAGAGCTCTCGGCTGGGCGAGGTGCTCGACTTCATGAAGCTCCTGTGGGCGGTCGATCACGGCCTGCAGTCGACGTCGAAGCGCATGGAGGCGAAGATGGGCGTGACGGGCCCGCAGCGGCTCGTCATCCGCATCGTCGGGCGCTACCCGGGGATCTCCGCCGGGCAGCTCGCCGAGATCATGCAGCTGCACCCGAGCACCCTCACGGGGGTGCTGAAGCGGCTGCAAGAGCGCGGGATCATCGAGCGCCGGGTCGACCCGAAGGACGGGCGCCGCGCGCTCCTGGGCCTCACCGCGCGCGGACGCGAGCTCGACAGCCTCCGCACAGGCACAGTGGAGGCGGCCGTGCGACAGGCGCTGAAGTCGGTGCCGCGACGCAAGCTCGACGCCGCGCAGGACGTGCTCGCGGCCGTCGCCGAGGCGCTGCAACCGCAGCAGGGCGACGAGTAGCGCCGCCGGTCGGATCCGCGCGCGCGGCGCGCGATCCAGTCAGGGCAGCGCCGATCGGAGAATGCCTGCAGGCGCGTACGGCGCTGGAGCCGCGGCGCGCTGAGCGAACGGCGCTTCGCGGCCCGAAGCTCGGCGCACGCCGCGTGATCTGCGTGAAGCGCAGGGCTGGGCCGCGACCCGCGGCCCCTCCGGACATCGAACAGAGAAACGGCGGTCGTCCCGCACGGCGATCCGCGCCTCGCCGTCTCCGAGACGGAGGACGTCGCCGCGCCGGACCCGTGAATCGAGGCACTCGGTGCGATCTCCGCGCGGCGCGCGCCGCGCCGAGCGCCTCCCATCAGCACGACGGGGGAACCATGAGGCACTGGGTTCTTGGCTCGATCAGCGCGGCGATCATCGCGGCGTCATGGGGCTGCGGCTCCGGAGAGCGAGGCGGGCAAGCAGACACGGGAGGCGGAGGGCACGCGGCGGGAGGCGGAGGGACCGGGAGCCATTCCGCGGCCTGCACGATCGCGGCGGAGGGCCTGAAGGTGAGCAGCGGCCGCGGGATCACGCCATCGATCGCGTGGACCGGGGCGGGCTTCGCCATCGCGTGGCACGAGCGCGCAGCCGACGAGGGCGACATCCTCCTCGCCACGCTCGACGCGGAGGGCAACAAGCTGCGGGAGGAGGTGATCGATGACGGGCCGGGCGTCTCCAGCCACCCGAGCGTTCACCGCGACGGGCAGGGCCTGCTCGTCCTCTGGCAGGATGAGGACGGCGCGGGCAGCGTCGTGCGCGGCCGCCGCGCGACGCTGGAAGGCGCCGCCGAAGGCGCGGCCTTCGATCTGGCCAGGAGCGGAGCGGCCGAGTCCTGGCCCACCGCGGCGGCGAGCCAGGACGGGACGCTCGTCGCGTGGATGGACGCGGGCGGGTCGCAGCTCGGCCACCTCGACGGCGGCGCGCTGAGCAACTCGACGCCGCTGGCTCAGGCGCAATTTCCGGCCGTCGCCTCGGACGGCGAGAAGACCGCGGTGGTCTGGACCCAGGGCGACGCGCTCGACTTCGCCAGGCCGGGCCAGGAGAGCGCTCCGCTCGATCCGATCGCGCACCAGGGCGTCACGGCGAAGCTGCCGCGCGTCGTGCTCGGCGGGGACGACGCCTTTCTCGTCTGGGAGGACACCCGCAGCGGCGCGGAGCAGATCCGCGCGCTCCGGATCTCCGCGCAGGACGATGTGTCGCCCGAGGCCATCGTCTCGGGAGGCGAAGGCAGCGCCAACTGGCCGGCGCTCGCGTGGACAGGGCACGGCCTTGCCGTCGCGTACTACCAGTTCCGCGACGGTCCCCCGGGGGTCTTCGTCACGCTGCTGAGCCGGGACCTCGAGCCCATGGGCGACGAGATCGAGGCGAGCGGCAGCGCGACCGCCCGGTACCCGGCGCTGGCCTGGACGGGCCAGGAGCTCGGTATCGCCTACACGGAGCAAGACCAGGGCATCCGGCTCTCGCGCGCCAGTTGCCCCTAGCTCCGCCCGCCCACGCGGCGCGATCCGCCGCGCCGTTCACCGCATCCCACCCGCACGGGCCGCGCTCGGGGACGCGGCCAGGCCGCCCGCGACGGCGCGAGATCATCGCTCGCAGCAGCGCAGCCCGATCGCCCGCGGCGATGCGCCCGCGCCGCCTGACGCGGCCCCGGATCGAACCCTGCAACCGCCTCGGCGTGGCCGTCCTCCCCTGCGCCTTTGCGATCCTAATCTGCACAGCCGTGCTCGGCGCCTACGCCGTGCGCGTCGCGCGCCGCGGCCGACCCGCGATGCCGCGGCTCGGCGCCTCTCCCGGGAGCGCGCTGCTCCCCGGGCCGGTTGTCGAGGCCTTCTACTGGTCGTTCCACGCCCCCGCGCGCGCGCTCGTGCGCCTCGGCGTCTCGCCGGACGCGCTCACCTACCTCTCGCTCGGCCTGTCGCTCGCCTGCGCGCCGCTGCTCGCGGCCGGCCGCTTCCGGTCGGGCGCCGCGCTGCTCATCGCCGGCGCCGTCCTCGACGCGCTCGACGGCATGGTGGCGCGCGAAGGCGGCAAGGCGTCGCGCGCCGGCGCGGTGCTCGACTCGTGCCTCGACCGCCTGTCCGACGCCGCGCCGCTCATCGGCCTCGCGGTCTTCTACCGAGAGCACCCCGCGGCGCTCGCGATCCCGCTCGTCGCGATGGTCGCCTCGTCGCTCGTGAGCTACGCGCGCGCCAAGGCCGACGCCTACCGGATCTCGCTGCCCGACGGGCTGATGCGCCGGCACGAGCGGCTCGCCTACCTCGTCGCGGCGCTCGTCTTCGGTCCGGCCGTGCCGACCACGCGGCTGACCGGCGCCCTCCCCTTCCCCATCACGATCGCCTGTCTCGCGCTCGTGGCAGGCGTCGGCCTCGCCGCGGGCCTGCGGCTCGTGCAGCGCACGCGCGCCGCCCTCGCGGCGGCCGACGCGGCGGCGCTGCGCGAGCCGAGGACGACCGCGCGCTCCGGTGGAGAGCACCCGCGCTTGCTCCGCGGCGGAAAGGCCACGAGCGCGCCGCTGTGACGCCGGCCAGGGCGGCGCGGCTCAGGCGGGCGGCGCCTTGCCGCCGCTCGCCGAGGCGTCGGGCTCCCAGAGGAGCTCCGGCGTGCCGAGGAGCGCGGCCGCCCAGCGGCTCCAGACGAAGAGCGCGTCGCTCAGGCGGTTCAGGTAGCGGACCGCGTGCGGATCGGCGTGGCCAGCCTGGGCGAGGCGCACGCAGCAGCGCTCCGCGCGGCGGCACACCGTCCGCGCCACGTGGAGGTCCGTGTTGAGCCGCGAGCCGCCGGGGAGGACGAACGAGCGCAGCGGCGGCAGATCGGCCTGGCAGCCGTCCATCTCGGCCTCGAGGAGATCGATCTCGGCCTGCGTCACGCGCGGCTGCTTCGGGTGGACGTCCTCCGGGAGCGTCGCGAGGATCGACCCGAGGTTGAAGAGCTCGTGCTGGACGCGGAGCAGCGTGCGCCCGAGCTCCGCGAGGCCCTGGGCGCCCTCGCTCGGCGCCCCCGGGAGCAGCTCGATCAACGTCTGCCGCGCGGCGCCCACGAGCGCGTTGAGCTCGTCGACGGTGCCGTAGGTCTCGATCCGCGCGTCGTCCTTCGGGACGAGCTGCCCGCCGACGAGCCGGGTCAGCCCGCCGTCCCCCTGCCGCGTGTAGACGCGGTTGATCGTGATCCTCGGCGCCTTGAAGACGCGCGCGCCGCCGCTCTCCCCGGCGGCCGGCTCGTGGTCACCCGTCCCGCGCGTATCGTCGTCGCTCACGGGGAGCTCACGTAAGGCGTCAGCGCACGAGGGTCAAGAAACGCCGCTGGTGGCGATGTTGACGATCCTCCGGGGGAAGTGGAACAGTCCTGTCCTATGCGCTCAGCAGGGCCGCTGCTCCGTCATCCCGTCTCCATCGCCCTCGTCCTCGCCGCGATCCCCGTCGCGGCGGGCTGCGCCGCCGAGCCGGCCGCGCGACCGGCGCCGAAGCCCGCCGTCACGGCGGAGATGGCGCGCATCGCGGAGAGCCAGCGCCGCGTCGACGAGGCGAGCCGCGCGCTATCCGACAAGCGGTACGCCGACGCCCGCGGGCTGCTCGACAAGGCGAGCGGGCTCGGCGTCGACTCGCACCGGTACCAGATCGGCGAGCTGCGCGAGAAGGTCGACAGGCGCGAGGCGAAGGTCTGGGCCGGCGACGCCGCCGAGCTGCTCGACAAGAAGGAGTGCGAGGCCGCGTTCCACGAGCTGTCGGCGCGGATCGACGAGCTGAAGAGCGAGGCGTTCACCCACGAGGTCCGGCGGCTCGTGGCGTCGCAGGCCGCGGCGTGCGCGAGCAGGAAGGTCGACGACGCGACCATCGCCGGCAAGCTCGCGGAGGCGCGCGCGTTCCTCGCGGCCCCGCCGACGAGGGCGGTCCTCGGCGACGCCGCCACGGACCGGCTCACCGCGGAGCTCGACGCCACCATCGCCGAGGTCCTCTATGGCCAGGTCGAGGCGGACGTCTCGGCCGGACGCTGGGCCAGCGTGGTCGAGAAGATCGACGCCGCCGTGAAGCGTGGAGACACCTCCGACGAGCAAGGGCGCGCGATCCTCGGGCGGGTCCGCGCGGCCGCGGCGCCACGGCTGGCCGAGCTCGCCGGCAGGGCGCTCGGCACCCAGAACGCCGAAGCCACGCTCGAACAGCTCGACGCCACCATCGCGCTCCTGCGCTGGGAGGCGCTCGCGCCCGACGGGGCCGAGCTGCCAGGGAGCGGCGCGCTGCCCGAGACGCTCGCGCGGAAGCGCGCCGCCCTCGCGGCGTGGGTCGAGGCGCGGAAGGTCCGGATGAAGCCCATGAAGAAGCCGGAAAAGCGCTGGTCTCACGGCACCGTCGCGGTCTCGCCCGCGTCGGACAGCGACGGCGAGCCGACGCGCAGCCTCCTGCCCTCGACGCCCGTGTGGGTCATCGGCCAGACCAAGGATCGCGCGCTGGTGACCGAGGTCGACCCCGGCACGGCCGTGGTCACGGCGGCGTTCGACGTCGCGATCGGGTGGGTGCCGCTGCCGCGCCTCGCCCAGGAGCCGACCGTCGACTGGCTGCCGCCGAACGACCAGCTGAAGGGCGAGCGCGTGTGGGGCCCGCTCCGGGAGAAGCAGCCGACGCTCGAGCTCGGCGTGGTGAGCGACGTCCAGGGAGCCGACATCACCGTCCGGCGGCTCGCCGACGACGCCGAGATCAAGCTGCCGCGCAAGCAGCTCCGCAGCGGGCGCCTCGCCCCGGGCACCAAGGTGCTCGCGCTCTGCAAGTCGGAGAACGAGCCGGCGACGATCATCGACGTGCCGCCCGCAGGCCGCGTCGCGCGCATCGAGTGCGAGGGGGGCATGCAGAAGGAGGAGCCCCTCGCCTCGCTCCGATCGCGGCCCGATCTCTTGCCCCGCAGCCGCTAGCGCCGCCCCGGCGGAGCCCAGCCCTCCGGCCGCCGCCGAGCGGCTGGCTGCGCCGCGCCGGCAGGCCGAGCCGACGCGCCTCACGTCTGTCGACAGGCGCGGCGCTCGCTCTGCCCGCGTGGCCACAATTCTCGACCGCCGGCCGTCCGTCGTTGACTCGTAGCGCCGGGCACCTAAGTCTCTCCATCCCTGAGGAGCCACGATGCCCACGACCTATAGCGACCTCATCTCCGACGTCCGCAAGTCCATCCGCGAGCTCTCGCTGACTGAGCTCAAGCGCCGCCTCGACGACAAGGTCCCGATGGTGCTGCTGGATGTGCGTGAGAAGGAGGAGTACCGCGCCGGCTTCATCCCGGGCGCGATCTCGATCCCGCGAGGCTTTCTGGAGATCCAAGTCGAGCAGAAGCTGCCGGACAAGTCGGCCCACATCGTGGCCTATTGCGCCGGCGGCACGCGCTCGGCGCTCGCCGCGAAGACGCTCCAGGAGCTCGGCTACACCAACGTGGAGAGCGCCAACCCGGGCTTCTCCCGCTGGAAGGACATGGCCTACCCGGTCGAGATGCCGCCCAACCTCACGGACGCGCAGCGGGATCGGTACTCCCGGCACCTGCTCCTGCCCGAGGTCGGCGAGGCGGGGCAGGCCAAGCTGCTCGCCTCCAAGGTGCTCCTGCTGGGCGCCGGCGGCCTCGGCAGCCCGGCGGCCCTCTACCTGGCCGCCGCCGGCGTGGGGACGCTCGGCCTCGTCGACGCCGACGTCGTCGACAACTCGAACCTCCAGCGGCAGATCCTCCACGCGACCTCGCGCGTGGGCAAGCCCAAGGTCGACAGCGCCGAGATCGCGATCCGCGACCTGAACCCCGACGTGAAGGTCGTGAAGTTCCAGGAGCGCGTCGACAGCGGCAACGTCGACCGCATCTTCGATCAGTTCGACATCATCGTCGACGGGTGCGACAATTTCCCGACGCGTTACCTCGTGAACGACGCCTCGGTCTTCAAGAAGAAGCCGGTCGTGCACGGCTCGATCTTCCGCTTCGAGGGCCAGGTGACGACGTTCATGCCGGGCGTCGGCCCCTGCTACCGGTGCCTCTACCCCGAGCCGCCGCCCGCCCACCTCGCGCCGAGCTGCCAGGAGGCGGGCGTGCTCGGGATCCTGCCGGGGACCATCGGCATGATCCAGGCGACCGAGGCGGTGAAGCTGATCCTCGGCAAGGGGGCGCCCCTCATCGGCCGGCTCCTCACCTACGACTCGCTGCGGATGAAGTTCGGCGAGCTCAAGCTGCGCCGCGACAAGAACTGCCCCGTCTGCGGCGAGTCGCCGACCATCACGAGCTACATCGACTACGAAGGCTTCTGCACGCTCGGCTGAGCGGACACGCCACGCGCGGCGCGCTCGGCGACGAGCGCCCCCGCGGCCGGGCGCGCACGACGACGACCAGGACCACGTCCACGACGACGAGCGCCCGCGCCGCGCGGCCGGGCGCTCCGCCGTGTCACGAGGGGTACTGGAGCACCGTGGCCTTCTCGGGCCGCTCGATCGCCTCCACGCGGCTCGTCACGATCTGCCGCTCCATTCCCTCGTGATCCATCTGGGTGAAATAGATGGGGCTGCCGACGCGCGCGTTCTGCGGCTCCGGGATCACGACGCCGTTCGGGTTGATCCGAACCGCGCCCTGGAGCTTCAGGTGCAGCGCGAGGTGGGCTGGCCTGAACTTGCGCGCGGCCCGATCGCGGACCGCGACGCAGATGTCGTCGCGGACGTGATACTCCGTGTTGCGGGTGATGAAGACCCGGTGCTTGCGGCGCTCCGTGCCGGTGTAGTCCATGCTCGCTCCTTCGCGCCCTTCGGCGCGGGACCCATCGTGGCAAGGCGCGCCGCGCGTGGCCAAATTCGTCGCGGCCGCGCGGCCCCGGCGTCCCGCACGAAATCAGGTGCCGCAGCAACTTTGTGCGAATCTCCGCGCGCTTTTGGGATGCAGCGCGCAGCGGTGCCACGATCGCGATCGCCATGTCGCGCAGCGAGCGTCTACCCGGTCCCGGTCTGGCGAAGGTCCAGCGTCCACCGCTCCTCCAGCGGAGGCACATCGAGCTCGTGACCTGCTCGGCGGGGCGCATCCACGCGCTGTTCGACAGCGCCGACGTGCTGAGCGAGGGCAGCACCCGCGACGAGGGGGGCGCGCTCGTTTACTACGGATCGACCAGCCTGCACGTCGCGCTGCCGCCGGACGCGCCGCCGGCGGCGCGGCTCGATCGGGCGCTCGCGCTCGACCCTCACCTCAGGCTGCGGGCGCTCCGCGTGGCGCACCGAGAAGCCACCGCGCGCGCGGGGGGCCCGCTCGGACCGATGCAGGCCGAGATCCGCTGCGGCTTCGCGCCGCACGCCGCGGCGGTCTCGTTCGCGCTGACCGTGGACGTCACGGCGCGCGTGCTGATAACGACGGACAGGACGGCGCGCGCGTGATGGCGATGCAAGGACCTTCCCGACGAGACCGCGACCGCGGGCCGTGCCCCCTTGACGCGCGTGTCCACGTGGAGAACGGGAGCACTCCAGCGCGAGGCGGGGTACGCTCCCCACGACGCGCTCTGCCTCCGCCGATCCTCGGCGCGGAGCCGGTGACGCTGCGATGAGCAACAAGGACCGTTCCGCCTCCGGAAATTCCGACAAGGTGATCCACGTCGTGTTCGGCCCTGGTGGCGGGCGGGTGTCGCAGCCCCCGCCCGCGCCGCAGGCGGGCGCGACGGAGGCGCCGCTCCCTGCACCGGGCGCCCGCGAGCCGGTCACCGACATGTTCACCGGCACCGAGGTCGCGCGGCTGCTCGGCATCTCGCCCGGGCGACTGCGCTCGCTCGATCGCGCCGGCATCGCGGCGCCGAGCGGCCGGCGGCGGGGGCGGCGCGCGTACACGTTCTCGGACCTGATCGCGCTGCGCGCCGCGCGCGACCTGATCGCCCGCAAGGTGCGCCTGCGCGACGTGGCGCGGGCGATCGACAACATCCGGACCGCGCTCCCCAAGGTGACGCGCCCCCTCGCCGAGCTCCGCGTCGCCTTCGACGGCAAGGCGGTCGTGGTCCGGGGCGCGTCGGGCGCGTTCGAGCCGCTCACGGGGCAGATGGTGCTCGACTTCGAGGTGAAGGAGCTGCGCGACGACGTCGTGCGGGTGCTCCGCCCGAAGGTGGGTCGGGAGCGCGCGCGCACGGCCTACGAGCTCTACATGCAGGCCAGCCAGCTCGATGAGGATCCGGCGACGATGGACGAGGCCGAGGCGCTCTACCGTCGCGCGCTCGAGATCGACCCGTGGCTGGCCATCGCCTACACGAACCTCGGCAACATCTGCTTCCGGCGCAACGCCGAGGAGCAGGCGGAGGCGCTTTACATGAAGGCGCTCGATCTCGACGCGGCCCAGCCGGAGGCGCAGTACAACCTCGGCTACGTGATGCTCGAGCGCGGCCAGGCGGCCGACGCCATCCGCTATTTCCAGGGCGCGATCGCGAGCGATCCGCGCTTCGCGGACGCCTATTACAACCTCGCGATGGCCTACGAGCAGATCGGCGATCCGACGAAGGCGCGCCCGTGCTGGCGCAGGTACCTCGAGATCGAGCCGACCGGCACGTGGGCCGAGATCGCGCGCCGGCACCTCTGAGGCGGGCGCGGCGGGCGTCGCCGACGCGCCCGCTACGTGGCAGGTCTTGGCGGTCGGAACCAGCGAGTGAGCGCGAGAGGTTGCACCACCGCGCTCCCATTCAGGAGAGGTGAACGAGATGAGCGACGTGGGATCGGCCCGGCGGGCCAAGGACGAGCTCAAGGCCAAGATCAGCGGCGAGCCGTGGTGTGTCGGCATCGGGGTCGAGCGGGAGGACGGGGTCGGCTTCATCGTCCGCGTCAGCATCCGGTCCGGAGGAGCCGACGCAGCGCGCGCGGTCATCCCGGAGCGCATCGGCGGCGTGCTGATCAAGGTGATCGAGAACGACCCCTGAGCACGGCCGATCCGCGGTCTTCAAATATCGCCAGGCCGCGCAAACCGTGTAAGCTGCGCGCCTCGTGAACGAGCGCAATCTCTCCCGCCGACTTTCCACGAGCATCGTTGACGCGTTGAAGGCGCACGGGCACATCCTCGTGGCCAGGGGCGGCGCGACAGCGCTCGCTCGCGAGCTGGAGGACAAGATGGCTGCGGACATCGCGGCCATCACGCCTCGGCTCGAGCCGTGGGCCCTCGTCGACGGAGAGCCCACGACCACGTTCGGCACCGACGAGATCGACGACCAGGTCGAGGAGCTCGTGGCGAGCCTCACGAGCACGTTGATGGAGTCCGAGCACGTCGAGGACATCTTCACCGAGGACAACGTGATCAAGCGGGATGTCTTCCGCGTGATGCGCGACGCGCTGCTCGGGCCGCGGCCCGAGCTCGCCCTCGAGGACGACGGCCCTGTGCACGTGCGCCTGGACACGCTCGGGTACGTCGCCTCGACGGTCGGCAAGCGCGCGCCGGCGCAGGTGCTGCACGAGTCGCTGACGCGCGCGGCCCAGAGCGCCGGCGGCAAGCTGACGGGCTACGATCCCGAGCTCCGCGAGGCGATATTCTCGCTCGAGAGCAGCGACCCCGACGCGCGGCTCGAGATCGAGGAGGCGGTGGCCGACGAGCTCTCCGATCTCGTCGAGGCGAAGGTGGTGACGCTCCCGATGCTGGAGCGCCGCTTCGAGCTGCAGCGCAGGATCGAGGCCGGGGCGCGCGGCGGTCTGCGCCAGCGGATCGACTCCATCGCCTCGAGGATGCTGCGCGAGGGCGGCTGTGCCGCGTCGTGGGAGCTCGCGGGCGATCGGGTCCTCAAGCTCAAGCTCACGCCGCTGTCCGAGCAGGATGCGCTCGAGGTCGACAGCCACATGACCGACTTCAAGCGGGAGATCGCGGTGGTGCTCGGCGACCCGCTCGACGAGCTCGACGTTGCCCGGAAGCCGGCCGCAGCTCCCCTGCGCAACGACGCCCCGCCGTCGCGACGGCGCGAGCCTGCTCCGGTGGCGGTGGCGGTGGCGGACGAAGACCTCGACGAGGAGGACGAGGGCGAGGACCTCGACGAGGAGGACGAAGACCTCGACGAAGAGGAGGACGAGGACCTCGACGAGGAGGACGGGGGCGAGGACCTCGACGAGGAGGAGGACGAGGACCTCGACGAAGAGGAGGACCAAGACCTCGACGAAGAGGAGGACGAGGATCTCGAGGAGGAGGCGCCCTCCAAGAAGGCCGCTCCGCGTGAGAAGCCCCGCAAGCCGGCCGAGCCGGCGACGGAGCAGCCCGCGGCGAGCAAGCCCAGGCCCGTGGCGGTCCGAGGCGCGAAGAAGGAGCCGGCGAAGAAGCCGGCGGCCGCGACCAAGAAGGCGAGCGCGTCGGCAGAGAAAGCGCCGACCGGGAAGGCCGCGGCGCCGGCCTCCGTGAAGAAGGCGGCGAAGGCGCCCGCCAAGAAGGCGGCGAAGGCGCCCGCCAAGAAGGCGGCGAAGGCACCCGCCAAGAAGGCGGCGGCGAAGAAGCGCTGATCGCGCTCAGCGGGCGCGGTTGCGGTAGACCAGGATCACCGGCACGCCGTCGGGTCCGGCGACGTGATCCGGGCTCGTGGTCCCGAACGCGACCCACGCCTGGTACGCCTGCCCCAGCATGTGCTTCTCGTGGTGGTAGAGGGCGAAGTCCGCGCCCGCGACCGCCCCCACGCCGCGGATGTCCTCTCGCAGGCGCCCCTCGCGCAGCAACATCTCCCACGCCGGGCCAGCGGTGTCGTGGATGTACACAGTCCCTCGGGGTGGGACGTGCTCGTTGAGGTACGCGACGACCGCGCCGGTGGTGTACCCCCAGAAGGTGCGGTTCAGCCCGAGGTTCGCCGCGCCGGGCGCGCCGCCGACCAGCGGCGTGTAGCTCGAGAGCGCCCACGGGTGCGCGTGCAGCGTCTCGGCGATGGGCGCCGCGACCACCGCCGCTCCGAGCAGCGCCGGGACCAGCGGGCCGCGTACGAGCGCGGCCGCGCGCGCGGTGTTCGCGCCGGCGCGCGCGCGGGATCCGCGCGCGCGCCGCGAAAGCAGCAGCGCGCGCAGACCGACGCGCGCGCGCCGCACGGCGGCGGAGAAGGCGGCGCCGGCGAACAGGGCGATGAACGGGTAGGCCGTCATCCAGTGCTTCGTGCCGCCGAAGATCGGCGTGCTCGGGGAGAGCCAGGCGCCGTACACCGCGGCGATGGCGAGGAACCAGAGGAGCGCCGTGCCGCCAGGGTCGTCCGCGGGCCGACGGAGCCGCGCGGCGAGCGCCCGCTCCGCGGCGAGCGCGAGCCGCCCGCCTCCCGGGGCGAGCCGCGCCGCCGCGCACGCGATCGGATGGAGGAGGCGCTCGCGCGCTGCGGCGCAGAGCCCCGCGATGAAGAGGACCAGTGTCACGACGGGGACCGTCGCCGCCGTCATCACGGGCGCGTAGGCCCTCGGCATCGGAGGCGTCCAGTAGTTCCGGCCGAGGAACTCCATGTTGTAGTACTCGTGGTTCAGGTGAAACGACGCGTACTCGCGGAGGCGCGGGAGCGTGTCGCGCCAGATCCACGGCCAGAGCGCGTAGAAGACGAGAGGGCCGATCGTCGCCATCGCGGCGAGCGCGGCCAGAGGCCGCCGGGCGCCTCCGGGCCGCGCAGGCGACGCCGCGGCGGCGGCCGCGGGCGCCGCCCTCGCCGCGAGAGAGCGCGCGACGATCCGGTCCCTGAGCTCCATGCCGACGGCGTGCGAGACGCAGACGATCGGCAAGAACCAGGAGTTGTGCTTCGTGTCGAGCGCGAGGCCGAAGGCGACCCCGGTGAGCACGGGCCACAGCGCCCCGCCGTCCCGCAGCGAGCGCCAGTAGGCGTAGGCGCACAGGGCCCACACGGTCACGATCGGCGCGTCGAAGCACGCGAGGTGCGCCTGGTAGAAGTACCGCGGCAGCATCGCGAAGAGCACGGCCGCGGACGCGCCGGCGAGCCGATCGCGCGCCTGCGTGCCCCAGAGGTACACGAGCGCCACCCCCACGCCCGACAGGACCATCGCGGGGAACCTGTAGCTCGTGCCCTCCATGGCGAAGAGCCCGAGCCGCTTGTGCAGGACGAGGTTGGAGAGCGCGAAGAGCGACTTGATGAGGCCGGGGTGCTCGTGGTTCACCGACCAGGCGGCGTCGACGCTCCGCGGATCGAGCGCCGCGCGCGGCGCGTCGAGGAGCGCCTGGAACCACGCGCCGTAGCGGTTCGCGGCGAAGAAGTAGAAGCCCTCGTCGCGCGCGTAGCCGAGATCGCCCGCGGTCGCGAGCAGCAGGGCGACGTACGCCGCCGCGAACGCGAGCGCGATCAGGCCGTCGGCGGGCGCGAGGGGCGCCGAGCGCTTCATCGGGTGTCCGCCTCGAAGCAGTAGTGGCGGTGCGTGAAGTCGGCGGATCTCACGGCGAACTCCACCTCGGCCCCGGCCGCGCCGGCGTGGGCCGCGAGCGGGAACTCGAACGCCGCCCACCCGTCGCCGTCGGCGTGCGTCGCCTCGCCCACGGTCTCGCCGTTCACGCGCACGGACAGCGTGACCGGCGCGCCCCGCCGCTCCCGCTCGATGATCCAGTACATGCCCGCGTGCCCTCGGATCACCGAGCCGAGCGGGACGCCGCGGAAGCGCGTGACGATCTCGCCGTCCCTCGGCGGGTGGGACCAGATGCACCGGCGAGGGCGGAACTCCTCGTCCGCGATCACCGTGACGCCCACGTTGAAGAACGGGCCGCCTGGGCACTCGAAGCGCTCGGCGGGGAACGTCGGGTTCCCGCCGAGCCCGCCGGCGGCGATCCGCGCGCGCGGGTTCCAGCGGCACGCGGCCGGAGGATCCGTGACGCGCACGTCGGCCGACGCCGGCGCGACGTTGTCGACGAAGTCGTAAACGACGCGCGCGGGCGACGGGTTCACGAGGCGCCGGAGCACGAAGGGGCCGCGCTCCTTCCGCGCCTCCTCGCGGAAGCCCGCGAGCTCCTCGGCGCGCTGGCCGAGGACGCTGATCTCGACCGCGGCCGCGTAGCGGCTCTCGTCGGGCCGGGCGGCGTCGCGCAGAGGCATCAGCTCGTCCCCGAGCGCGCGGCGCGCGGCCGGATCGGCCCATCCAGGCGCGACGACCACGAGGTCCCCCGGCTGCTTCATCGCCGCAAGGGGCGCCCCCACCTCGCGCCAGGCGTCGAAATCCGGAGCTCTTTCGCTGAAGTACACGTGCGCCACGAGCTCTCCGAGGCCGAGCGCCGGCAGGCCGAGGAGGGCGAGCAGGCCGAGGGCGCGGCGCCGGCCGCGCGCGCTCGCCGCCTCGCCCGCGGGCGAGGCGGTCTCGCGGGGTTGCGCCAAGGTCATCCTGGGCCTCTCCTGGCGAGCCGTGGATTCCTGTCGACGGCCTTCGCCACTGGGCTACGGGCCGGACCGCGCGCTCGGATCGGCCAGCGTCTCCGGCCAGATCTGCAGCAGACGAACAACCCGATCCCGCAGAAGACGATACTCGTCGAGGCGTTCTGGCTCCAGGCTCGGCTCTGCGCTGAATCGGATGCCGACGCCATCGATGACCTCGACCAAGGGCAAGGGGGCGCTCGCCAGCCGGCGGCGGAACTCGTCGAGGGCCCCCTCGACGTGCGCACGAGCGACCTGATCGCGCGCGACCACATCAAGGAAGCTTCTTACGCGGTTGCCGCCAGGGCGCAGATCGCAATCGCGCAAGAAAAGCACCCCCGGGAACTCGTCAGCCACCAGCTCGACGCGCGGGTTGTCCCAATCGATGGCGACACCCGCCTCCTCTCCGTGGACGCTGAGGAAGGCGTTGATCCCTTCGCGAGGCGGCGCCGCGGACGCCACACGCTGTGCCGTGAGATACATTAGTTCGCCCTTCGGAACGTAGTGCGCTGGCCCTCAGTGACAGCCCTGTCCTCGAAGATGAAGCGTCGGGCGGCCGGCGGCGCGCCGCTCCGCAGCGCTTCGGGGCGAGCATTCCCTTTCAGGGTCTGCTGCTCGATGTCCAGAGTGACGATGCACTCCCGGAATCTCTTCTTGAGTCGCCCGAGCGCGAGGAGGAATCCGTTCCAGTCGTCCTCGGCGACGTGGGCTCCGAGCTCCATCATCGGGTACATCAGCTGCTCCTCCGCTACGTGCCAACCGAACTCCTGGAGGCACGAGAGGCGCGCATGCGCTACCTCCCACCTCGCGGCCACCGCACCGTCGGCCTCGAGGAGGTCTGCGGCTCGAAACAGGACGTCCGAGTCGATCTCGTCCACCAGATCCAGCACGCGACGCGGCCAGATGCGGGTCAGGCCTCCGCTGTTGACATTGCGGCGCACCAGGTTCGCGTGCGTCATGGCCTTCCGGCCATCCCCGGCGCCCGCGAACGTGGCGAGCGTCAGGTCGCGGCGCTGCGCGGTGGCGTCCGGCGCGCTGTCCAACGCATGGTAAGCGGCGACTGCGCGGGTCGCAGGATCCAGCCGATCCGCCTCGAGCATGTCGTCGCTGTCGTACGGGCGGGGAATGAGCACGTCACGGGTCCCAAGGTCGGCCATGTACGTGAGCCGAGCGAACTCGTCCTCGTGCTCCTGGATACCGCCCCGAGCGAGGAACATCGGCAAATCCTTACGATGCAGGTACTTGCATGTCGTCTGCTCCGGCCGCTCGATGACCGAACCCCACGTCAGGCAAAAGCCGGCGCCCGACCCCAGCGTGAGCCCCTGGGCCGGATTGTGGATGCAGTTGCGACACGAGAACAGATCGGTGCTCATGCCTTCACAAAGTAGTGCCGCACGTGAGGCCGCGCCCACTCCGAAAGCTCTTTGCGAGCGATCCGGGAGACATCGAAGTTCCAGTGGACGAGCGCCTCCCGACGCTTGACCGCGCGCGGGAGCGCCCGGGACGCGAGCTCGCGAGCAGCCGGATCGAGCGAGGCCCTGGTCTCCTCCCGCAAGGTGCTGACCAGGGCGTCATGGGAGATGACGCCGTGCCCATCGTCGTAGATCTTGGGCTGGAGCAGCTGCCAGAGCTGGGGCCCGAAGTCGACGATGGTCGCCGGGTCGCTGCTGAGCGAGGTGAATCGCGTGCGCTTGCCACGCGCATGGACGATGTGCTCCGCGTAGGTCGACGCGTCGGCGAGATTGGGCGGCGTGATGCCGTCAGCTTGGTCGCGGCGGTAGTAGGGCGTCACCGGCTCCTCGGTTCGCGCGAGTATCCGTAGACCTTCGCTCGAGCGTCAAGGGCGGGGCCACCCCGTCGGCGCTCCACCCGGCACGAGCGTCAGCGTGGAGGACCGTGGGCGACCCGCTACAGCTCGATCGCGTAGACGACGCTGCCGAGCGGCATGCGCTGCATGCGCTCCTCGATCACGCCGCGGAGCGCCCTCCAGGCGCCGGCCTTCTCGACGTACGTCTCCCGGAGGCGCAGCGCGCCGGCCTTGTCGCCGCGCGCCTTGATCCCGAGCACGGTCCTCGCGAGCGCCTCCGCCGCGGCGGGCAGCTTGTCCGACTGGATCGAGAAGCACCCCTTGTCCGCGCCGTTCGCCGCGGTCTCGCCGCGGTAGAAGCCGATGGCTCCTGCGTCGAGCAGGCTGCCGAGCTGGATCGCGGCGAGCTGGCCATAGGGACGCGCCTCGCCGCCTGCGGTGTACATCCCCTGCCCCGCTTGCCCGAGCGCCCAGATCACGTCCCTCACCTCGGACATGCGGGCGAGCGCCGGGTCGAGGACGCCCTTCTGCGCGAGCCAGCCGGTGAAGAAGAGCGCGCCGGTCTGGGCCTTGAGCTCCTCGAGCATCGAGGCGAGCGGCCCGCCGAAGATCTCGTCGTCGGTCTTGCCCTGCACCTTGTAGCCCTGCGCCGGGCCCAGGTTGTGGGACGCCTCGTGCAGCACCGTCCCGAGCGCGGCCACGGGGCCCTCGAGGGACACGCTCTCCATCGTGGTCTTGCAGAAGAGCGACGCGGCGGCCTCCCGGAGCGCGGCGCGGCTGTCGTCGTCCTGCAGGAGGTTCACCATGGCCACGGTGCGGCCGCGGCCCTCGGTCGCGACCGGCCCCCAGTTCGGCAGGCTCTGCCCCGACGTCCCGCCGGTCGCGGCGCGCGACTCGCCGGCGTTCAAGAGGATGTCGATGAAGTCGGGCAGGTGGAAAGCGACCTTGCGCGCCCTGTACGGCGCCCCCGCGAGGCTCGCGAAGGCCGCCTCCATGTCGGACTTCACCGGATCGAGCTTCTTCTGCCAGGTCAGCGACTCCTGGTTGATCCGCGCGAAGCTCACGTGGAAGCCCGCCTTGCGGCTGCACGGCTCCCAGTAGGTCTCGTCCGGCCCCACGCGCAGGTACCACGCCGAGTTCTCGGCGTTCATCTTCGCCCAGGGCTCGTCCGCGGCCTCCCAGCGGTTGTCGAGGAACGCCTGCGACGCCGCGAGCAGGTAGGCCTTGAAGGCGGCCTCGCTCGGGCTCTGGATCGCCTCGGCCGCCGCCTTGAGCTCCCGGCTCACCGCCTCCATCTCGGGCTTGTAGGCCTCGCTGTAAGGCACGGCCTTGAGGGCGCCGCGCTCCTCGACCACCACGGTGAAGGGAGAGAGGAGCGCCTTCTGATCCGGGCGCGCCTCGAGCGCGGCGCAGAACTTCTTGTCCTGCTGGAGGCGCGCCGGATAGACGCCGGTGACGCGGGGCGGCCTGCTCGGCAGCGCGCTGCAGCTCGGATCGTCGCGCGTCCTGGGTTGCTGGCACCAGGGCCCCTGGTTGCGCCAGAACAACGCCCGGCTGGCGGCGTCGTCGGCCGGGATCTTGTCGGCCATGCCGGCGGAGCCGAGCTGCTTCGCGTGGATCTGCTCGATGAGCTCGGCCACCTTGAGCAGGTGGCCGACGATGGCGCGATCCTCTGCCGGCGCGCCGCGGAAGTCGGACCGGAGGAGCGAGGGGCGGCCGGCCGCGAGCTCCGCGAGGACGGCATCGCGGCGGCGCACCTCGGCCTCGTCGAGGCCAGCGCGCAGGTGGCCCTCGGCCTTGACCTTGGTCATCGCGGCATACGCCGACGTGAACGCCGGGGTGAAGGCCCCCGAGGCGACCCAGGTCGGCGCCGGGGTGTGGCGCCAGAGGGCGGAGACCTCGTCGGGGTCGACGGCGCCCGAGCCGTTGCGATCGGCGATCCAGAACAGCGGGAGATCGAGCTCCACGGCGATGCGGTTGAGCTCGAGCCGGGGGATCTGATCGAAGCGCGGGGCCTGGGGCGCGGCCTGGGTGGGCGTGGGCGCAGGTGGCGCGGCCGGCGGCGGCTCGGCCGGCAGAGGGGGGTGCGGAGCCGAGCATGCGGCGCCCGCGGCGAGGGCGGCGAGCCCGGCGAGGGCGGCGAGCGGGGCGCGGCGGGACGGCGGGATCGGAAGGGAGATCTTCATGGCCGGAGCTCCGAGGGGTCTTTGACCTGCGAGGCGCGCGGGGCGGCCGGGAGGCCAGCGAGAGCGAGGAGGCGCGCCGCGAGAGCGCCCGGCACCCGGGTCGCGCCGCGAGAACGCCTCCCCGCGCGATCGGCCGCCGGACTGCCAGACGCGCAGGAGCGTAGATCAGTGGCGCCTGGAGAGGGGGTGTTTCTGCGCGCGGGTGGGAAGGAGCGTTGTCCGGCGGCGCGGGAGCAGGCTCATGCGGAGGGACGGACGCCTGCCGCCCTGGGCAGCCGCTGCCCGAACACGCCAGCCAGGAGCTCCCCTGCCCCGTAGTAACAGAGATAGCCGGCCAGCACGAACTTGAGAGGTACAGCCGACGCGGGCAAGAGCAGCAGGACGAGGCCGGCGAGCGTCGAGCCAGCGCCCACGGCGAAGAGCCACCTCGACTCCACCATTCCCTTGAGCACGATCGACGCCGCGACGCGCAGCGCGCCGGAGATGAACGCAAAGAACCCCACGAGGACCACGAACATCTCGACCATGGTACCGCGACGGAGCACGACGAGGCCCAGAAGGAGGCTCGCCACGCCGCGCACGCGGGAGAGGAGGCGTCGGATGGGCGGCTCCCGCAGCGCACCGACGAGCGACAGGGCGCCATCGACGAGCGCGTAGGCAGCGAAGGCCAGGACGAGCAGGCGCCACCCCGCGGACGAGCCCTGACCGACGGAGATCGTCAGCGCGCCGGCGCCCACGGAGAGCGCGAGGGCGCCTTGCGCGATGAGGATCCATCGGGAGCGCTCCGGGCGCGTCGGCTTCGGGAAGATCGTCCTCGCGGCGGCGAGGGCCGCGGCGACCGGGCTCTTCGCCGCCGGACGTCCGCGATCGGGCTTCGCGTCCGGGAGCACGAGGGGCATCCCGCGCTCGACGGCGCGACCGTCTTTCCACTCCAGATAGCGGACATGTCCGTCCGGAGAGATGCGAAGGAACGAGTTGAGAGGCCCGGCCCATGAACCGCTGTTGAAATACCAGTCACCGATGGAGCCTGCCTTGTGGGTGTGCCCGAGGACAGCCACGTCGTATGCGCCCGTGTCGAGCTCCGCGCGGACCCCGACCACGTGCTCGCCGAGCCGGTCCGGGTTCTGCGCCGGCGTCAATGCCCCGCGGGGGGACGGATCCCGCTCGGTCGCGCGCTGGCTCATCGTCGCCAGGGTGCGCTTCCAGATCGTCAGTATCGAGTCGCCGAACTTCTCGAGGACGTCCTCCACGCTCTCGCCGCCCTTGAGGAGAGGAGAGCCGTTCTCGTCCTCGGCGACGCCGGCCAGGATGGAGAACATGCGGCCGAAGCCAGGCTCGTCCCCGGCGTTGAACGGATCGGTCTCGTGCCCGTGGCAGAAGCGGAACCGCTTGCCGCCGAGCTCCCGGGTGAACGGCGCGCACATGCACGCGAAGAAGGGGTGATTGAGGAGGTCCGTCTCGATGAAGTGCACGAGATCGACGTCATGGTTGCCGGGCACGTAGACGAGCCTCAGCGCGGCGAGCTGGTCGAGGAGCGCTCGCCGCTTCACGAACAGGAGGCTGAGGTTCATCTGCCAGAGCTCGAAGAGGTCGCCGAGGATGAAGAGCTCGCCTCCTTCGCTGCCCACGTGGTCGAGGAATGCACGCAGCTGCGACGTCTTCTTGCCTGCCTCGAAGTTGTCGCGCGCGCCGCCGTCACCGATGTGCAGATCGCTGATGACGAAGATATCCCTGGCTGCGACATCCACCATTGCCCTGCTCCAGGGTCGAGCGATCCCGCCATGAGAGGCGGCCGCGTCCCCCACCCCGCGTGCGTCGCAAGCCGCGTGCCGTGACGGTTCGCAGGCGGGCGAGCGCCGGTCGAGCGGACGGCTCGGCCGGCAGCGGCTCGCCCGCCGGCTCGCCGCCGCTCGCCGCCGCTCGCCGCGCGAGCGCCCCCGGGCTGTCACTCGCAGAGGGCGGTATCGACGAGGCCGAGGACGTCCATGTACGCCTGCTCGGCGCCCTCTTCGCCGAACACGAAGTACGGGAGAACCGTGATCGCCACGGTGACGACGCGGCCGTCCTCGGTGACGCCGCCGCGGGTGTGGTAGCCGGGGATGTCACCGCCGTGGCCCCATACGAGTCCGCCGCAGCTCAGCGGGGTGCTGACCACGCCGAGCCCGTACCGGGCGCCGGGCCACATGGTGGGGGCGTCGACCGTGGTGCGGAGCTCCTCGAGCTGCGCCGGCTCGACGAGCTCGCCGCCGAAGAGGGCGGTGTAGAAACGGTTGAGGTCGCTCGGGGTCGCGATCACCTGGCCGGCGGCCCATCCCCATCCCGGGTCGAGCTCGGTGATGTCTTGCAGCGGCTCGCCGGGCACGTCCGTGTGGTAGCCCTTTGGATGGCACCCGCGGATGCCCTGCTCGCCGACGCCGGGGAGGTAGGTGTTGCGCAGCCCGATGCGCTCGATGATCCGGCGCGTGATCTCCTCGTTCAGAGGGCGGCCGGTGACCTTCTCGATGATCATGCCGGCAAGGACGTAGTTGGTGTTGCTGTACGCCCATTCGCTGCCGGGGGCCTTCCCCGGCTGCGCCAGCGCCATGTCGAGCAGCGCGTGGGGATCGACGTAGGTGTGCTGGATCTTGAAGACGCCCTCGGCCAGGAGCACATCGTCGTAGTCAGGCAGCCCGCTCGTGTGCTGCAGCAGCTGCCGCACGGTGATCTCGCGGCCGTCGATGCCGTCGCCGCGCACGAGGCCCGGAAGGTAGGTCTCGATCGGCGCGTCGAGGTCGACATCGCCCTCGCCGACGAGCTGCAGGACGACCACGGCGGTGAAGGTCTTGCTGCTGCTGCCGATGCGCAGTCGCCCGTCGACAGGCACCTTCGCCTCGGTCTCCAGGTCGCCGACACCTGAGGTGTAGTGACGGGTCTGCCCGTCGCGATCACCGACGGCGACAAGGACGGCGGGGAACTTGAGGTCGCTCACCAGACGATCGGCGCCTTGCTGCACCGGGTCGTCGGGATCGGTGTTGGCGCCGCTCGTGGAACCCTCGGTGCACTCGCCCGACGGGTCGCCCCCGCCGCCGGCGTCTTGACCACCGCTGCCGGCGTCCTGCCCGCCGCTGGCGTCCTGACCGCCGCTGCCGGCGTCCTGCCCGCCGCTGGCGTCCTGACCGCCGCTGCCGGCGTCCTGCCCGCCGCTGGCGTCCTGACCGCCGCTGCCGGCGTCTCCGCCCACGCCGGCACCGCCGCCCGTGTTCTCCAGCGTCCCACCGGCGTCGGAGCAGCCCGCGAGCAGGGCCGAGGACCCGAGCAGCGCCGAGACGAGGACCATCGAGACGACGTTTCGCAAGCTCATCGCTGCTGCGCTGGCAGCCCGGGTTCTGGGAGAAGTCAGATGACGGTGCAGAGATCTCATGATCAGCTCCTGGTCGCGTGCGGGCGCCCTCGGTTCACCACCGCGAGCCGGCGGCTTGCGCCGCCGGGCATCGCCGCGTTCATCGGAGAGCGCCTCTCGTTTTCGTAACGCTGTTCCCGGACTCGTGAGGTTCGTTCATGCCTCCTACGAGTCTGTCGTAAGAACTCATCCTCCGGATCGTGCCGACGCGGCGGTCGTGACCACCGGCGCGGGGGCGCGCCCGGGGCTCACTCGCACAGCGCGGCGTCGGAGAGCGCGAGGACGTTGGCGTACGCGGCGTAGGCCTCCTCGCGGGTGTGGACGCTCGGCACGGCCGAGGGGAGCGCCGTGACGGCGACGGTGACGGCGCGGCCGTCCTCGGTGACGCCGCCGCTGGTCTCGTAGCCGAAGATGTCGCCGCCGTGGCCCCAGAGGACGCCGCCGCAGCGCAGCGGGCTGCTGCTCAGGCCGAGCCCGTACCGGTAGCCGGGCCACATGCTGGAAGCGTCGACGGTCGCGCGCATCTCCTCGAGCTGCGCCGCGTCGAGGAGCTCGCCGCCGAGCAAGGCGGAGAAGAAGCGGTTCACGTCGCCCGGCGTGGAGACGATGTTTCCGGCGGCCCCCGCCTGGGACGGGTCGAGCTCGGTGACGTCGCGCAGCGGCTCACCGAGCGCCGCGTGATAGCCCTTCGGGTGGCACCCCCGGATGCCCTGCTCGCCGACGTCGGGGATATACGTGTTGCGCAGCCCGATGCGATCGATGACCCGCCGGGTGATCTCCTCGGCCAGAGGGCGACCGGTGACCTTCTCGACGATCAAGCCGGCGACGATGTAGTTGGTGTTGCTGTACGCCCATTCGGTGCCAGGGGCCTTCCCCGGCTGCGTCAGCGCCAGGTCGAGCAGGGCGCGGGGCTGGAAGTAGGTGTGCAGGACCTCGAAGACGTCGTCGCCCAGGGCCAGCCCGACGTAATCGGGCAGGCCGCTCGTGTGCTGCAGCAGCTGCCGCACCGTGATCTCGCGGCCGTCGATGCCGTCGCCGCGGACGAGATCCGGCAGGTACGTCTCGATCGGCGCGTCGAGGTCGATCTGGCCCTCGCCGACGAGCTGCAGGACGACCACCGCGGTGAAGGGCTTGCTGTTGCTGCCGATGCGCACCTGCCCGTCGACAGGCACGCTCGCCTTGGTATCCAGGTCACCGACACCGGCGGTGTAGTGACGGGTCTGCCCGTCGCGATCGCGGACCGCGACCAGGACGGCGGGGAACTTGTCGTCGCGCACCAGGCGGTCCGCGCCTTGCTGCACAACGTCGTCGGGATCGGTGTTGGCGTGGAGGGTGGGATCGCCGGTGCACTCGCCTGACGGGCTTCCTCCGCCTCCGCCGCTGCCGGCGCCTTCGCCACCACCGCCGCTCTCGTCTCCACCTGCACCGCTCTCGGCGCCACTGCCGCCCGCGCCGCTCGCGGCGTCCGTCGTCGCCGGCGCCCCGCTGCCGTCGGAGCAGCCCGCGAGCAGGGCTGAAGACCCGAGCAGCGCCGAGACGAGGACCGTCGAGAGCACGCCTCGCAGGCGCATGGATGCTGCGCGGGCGATCGACGTTCTCGGGGAAGCGAAGCGATGGTGTGGAAAGTTCATGATCGGCTCCTGGTCGTGTGCCGGCTCCGTCGAATCATCGTCGCGGACCGGCGGCTCACGCCCCCGGGCATCGCCACGTTGCTCGAAGAGCGCCGCTCGATTTCGGAGCTCTGTTCCCGGCCTCGTGAGGTTCGTTCACGTCCGGAGACGAAATTTCTCTTCAGGATGCCGTCGATGGCGGGTGATGGACGTTGGAACGCCCTCCACGCCATGGCGCATCACCACGGCAGGTTCCCCATCGACCTCGCCGCTGCGCACGGACGGGTGGTCTTCTTCCGCCACGCTGGCCGCGGCGCGCTCAACTCCCGTTCGTGAGGGGGGCTGTCTGGACCGTTGGTGTTCCGCGCCGCGCCGCACGCGCGCTTTCGGGCGGGCGCGGCGCGGTAGGCTACGCGCCGCTTACGGTGACGCCGCGACGGCGGATTGCGCGACGGCGCCGTGGTTGCCGTCCTCGCCCGCGTCCTCGCCGCCGCCCGCTTCTGCCTCGACCTCTTCGCTCACGTCGTCGACAGCGGTGCTCGACACGCGCGACAGGAGCTTCGGGATCACCTCCTCGAACGCGTCGCCGTGGAAGTAGTACCCGATCTTCCGGAGGTCGGCGTAGCGACGGACCAGGAGGGTCCAGAGCCGGTCGCGCATCGTCTCGGCCTCGCCGCGCTGCTTTGCCACGGGCCGGCGGGCCCCCTCGGGGGTGAGGGTGTCGAGCAGCCACTCGCTCGCTTCCCGCAGCTGCTCGAACTCCTCCTGGCTGAAAGGGTGCTTTCCGAGGAGCGCGACCGCGTGCTCCTCGTAGAGATGAGCCAGCGCCATTCCGTCGCTGGCGAGATCGTACTTGCCGCTGCCGGCCCGGATCTCCGCCACGACGTCCTTCGGCAGGAGCCCCCGCTTGGCCAGGGTCTCGGCGAGCGTGAGCATCGGCTCGCGCAGCTCGATCACGACCTTCAGCTTGGCCTCGATCTCACCGGAGCTGGCCGGCTTCGCGGTGACGCGCGTGGCGGCGAAGACCAGGGCCCGGCCAAGGTCCGGCAGCGCGAGCACGTCGTCGAGCGGCAGCTCGGGCAGCGCTCGCCGGATCCGCGCAGGCTCCGCGCAGGCGGCCTGGACGCCGCGCTTCACATTGGCGAAGGCGATCCGCACATCCGCCCGACAGACCTCGACGTCGCGGTCCGGGAGCGCCATGGCCTGCGGGGCAAAGCGCTTGTAACAGGCGTGGTAGGTTGTCTTTGCCGTGGGAGTCGCCGTGGGCGCCTTCCCGGTGTGTGCTTGTTGGGTCTTGGCTTTGGCCATCTTGGGAACCTACGTCCAGGCGAGCGCGACGGTAGGTCACAGCGCCGCCGGATGTGTGCTCGGAGGAGCGCAGGATCTCGATGCAAGGGGGATGGGGCTGCGAGGAGAGGCGCAACCCGTGGCCGCGGACCCCGGGGCGGGTGTGGATGGGGTCACGTAGTGTCATTTCGCAGGCCGATCTGTAAACAGTTGGACACACGTAGTGTCATTTCGCAGACCGATCTGTAAACGGCGGGACACACGTAGTGTCACGCGGCAGGCCCTGCGGCCTACCATCGGACATGCGTAGCGTCGGCCGGTACGAGGCTGCTGAGGCGGAATCGTCCGTGTCGCCTCCGCTGGCGCGCCGTCCGGCATCCGAGATGAGCAGCGGGTGGCGCTACGGCGCAGGGAGCCGGCGCAGCGCGAGCCGGCGCAGGTGAGCGCGGAGAGCTGGCGAGGGCGGGACGGCGTGGGCGTCGAGGCCGGCGAAGGCGGCGCGCTGGAGGCGGCAGGCGGAGCAGACCGCGAGGTGCGCGGCGACGGCGGCCGGTGGGGGCGAGCCGAGGGCCTGGGTCGCCTGGGCGCCGAGCAGCGGCTCGGTGCAGGCGGGCGGCGCCGGATAGGGAGACGTGGTCATGACGGCCCCTCCTCGGCGAGCGCGTCGCGCAGCTTGCGGAGGGCGCGGTGGCGGAGCACGCGCACGTGGTCCGGGGTGATGCCGAGAGCGCCTGCGATCTCGGGGCCGCTGTGGCCATCGATGTCCATGCAGACGACCTCCTGCTCGAGCGGGTTGCAGGCGCGCTCCAGGAGGAGGGCGAGCCTCTCCGCGGCTTCTCGCCGGAGCAGCTCGGTGAGGCCGCCCTCGTCGAGGGAGGGCTCGTCGTCGCCTGTCGGGCCGGCGGCTGCCTCGCGCGAGCGGGCGGCGAGGAGGTGCACCGCCTTGTTGCGCAAGGTGACAAAGAGGAAGCCGCGGACGTTCACGGACTCGTGGGCGAGCACGGTCTCTGCCTTCCGAAAGAGGACGAGGAAGGCTTCCTGCACGGCGTCGGCGGCGTCGGCGGGCTGGAGCCGCAGCTGTCGTCGCGCGCAGCCGTTGAGCAGCTCGGCGTGGCGATCGAAGAGGGCGTCGAAGGCCGCGGCGTCGCCCCGGACGAAGGCGGCGAGCAGGGCCTCGTCGCTGTCGGCGAGGCTCGGCGGACGGCCGCGCAGGTCGCCGGAGGGCGCCCAGCCCGAGGCGCGCAGGCGCCCGAAGAGGCGCGCGCGGATCGGGGCGAGATCGGTCACGTCGGGAGGAGCCGAGAGCATGGCGGCGCGAGAGAGGAAGTCGGCGAGGGGCACGGGTGGGGTGGAAGGAGGTTAGCCTGGCTGGTCCTGCATCCGGGCGCTGAACTGCTGCAGGATGGGGTGGCCCGGTACCTGCTCGGCGAGGATCTGCAGGGCGTGTCGGAGGAGATCGCGGGCCTCATCCTCCCGACCGAGGCGGAAAAGCACTTTGGCGAGCGCCACCTCGGTCTCGGCCGAGTGGAACTGGTCGAGCGTACCAAAGCACTTATTCTCGATCGCCAGGACGCGGCGATAGTGCCCCGCTGCTTGCTCGATCTCTCCCTCCGCCTCCAGCACGCCGCCTAGCGCGTGCAGCGACGTGGCCACGGAGGGGTGGTCCTCCGTACGGTGCAGTTTGAACTTGATCGCCAGCGAGCACTCCAGCGCCTTTCGCGCTCCCTCAAGGTCGCCCTGCGCCCTCAGCACGCCACCCAGCGCGTACAGCGACGCGGCCACATCGAGGTGCTCCTCGGTGCCGTGCACCTTGGCCAGGATCGCCAGTGAGCGCTCCAGCAGGTTTCGCCCTCTCTCAAGCTCGCCCTGCGCCGTCAGCACGCCGCCCAGCGCTTGCAGTGACGCGGCCACATCGGGATGCTCCTCGGTGCCGTACACTTGAGCCTTGATCTCCAGCGAGAGATCCAGCGCCTTTCGCGCTCCCTCAAGGTCGCCCTGCAACATCAGCACGCAGCCCAGCTCGTGCAGCGACGCGGCCACAAAGCGGTGCTCCTCCGTGCCGTACACCTTGAGCTTGATCGCCAGCGAGCGCACAAGTGCGTCTCGCGCTCCCTCAAGGTCGCCCTGCGCCCTCAGCACGCAGCCTAGCTCGTGCAGCGACGCGGCCACCTCGGGGTGCTCCTCCGTGCCATGCACCTCGGCCAGAATCACCCGGGAGCGCTCGAGCGCCTTTCGCGCTCCCTCAAGGTCGCCCTGCGCCCTCAGCACGCCACCCAGCGCTTGCAGCGATGTGGCCACGGAGGGGTGCTCCTCCGTGCCGTGCACCTCGGCCAGAATCACCCGGGAGCGCTCGAGCGCCTTTCGCGCTCCCTCAAGGTCGCCCTGCGCCCTCAGCACGCCACCCAGCGCTTGCAGCGACGCGGCCACGGAGGGGTGCTCCTCCGTGCCGTGCATCTTGGTATCGATCGCCAGCGAGCGCTCCAGCGCCTTTCGCGCTCCTCCAAGATCGCCCTGCGCCATCAGCACGCCGCCCAGCGAGTTCAGCGACGCTGCTACCTCAGGGTGCTCCTCCGTGCCGTTCATCTTGACCAGGATCGCCCGCGAACGCTCCAGCGCCTTTCGCGCTCCCTCAAGGTCGCCCTGCGCCCTCAGCACGGCGCCCAACGAGTGCAGCGACGCGGCCACCTCGACATGATCCTCCGTGCCGTGCGCGCCTACGAGTAGCGCATGGGCTTGCCGGATGCGCTCCACGGCGCGAGCCGGAGCCCGCCCCGACATGAACTCGGCGTAGCCGAGCCACTGATGCCCGAACGGCGACTCCGGCAGCCCCTTCACATGGCGCTCGGCCAGCCGCAGGTTGTGGCTGTAGAGACCCGCACGGTGGAGCGCTGCGTCGATGCGGCGCGCGAGGCGCTCCGCGCGCGCGACATGCCCGCCCCGCAGCGCATGCTCCCACGCCGCCTCGGCACGCTCGATCCACACCGCGCCAGACGTCGCCTTCCCGGCCAGCGCCTCCCAGGCCTCGGCCGCCGCTTCGTGCCACCGTGCCGCGTCGGCCACATCGAACCGCGGCTCGACGAGCGGGCTCACCCGGTACGCCCGCGCACCGTCGAGCTCACCCACCTCCAGCAGCCCCCAGCTCGCCAGCACGTCCAGGTCGCGGTCGAGATCGACAGCGAGCCCCTCGGCGAGCGCCGCGAAGGCTTCCCTCGGTACCGCGGCGTCGAAGACGCGCGCCCGCTTCACGAACGCGAGCGCCGGCTCACCGAAGGCCGCGCGGGCCTGCTCGTAGGCCATGGTGCGCAAGAACAACCGCGCGAGCCTGGCGTGCTCCTCCTCGCTCGCCTCGTCGCCCGGCGCCCAGACCGGGAGCGCCTCCGACGCGCTGGCAGCGACGGCGGCGAGCTCCTCGTCACGCAGACCCGCGAGCAACGCGCGCGCCCACGTGAGGACACGCGCGTTGCGACCCAGCCGCTCGGCAAGGTCGTGCCAGCTCTTGAGCGAGACGTTCGCGAGCTCGTTCGACGCCTGCCCGCGCATCCAGAGCTTTCTCACGGCCGCGCCGTCGAGCACACCGAGCGGCACGAAGGCGAGCGCCCGGGCGTTCGCCCCCGGGACCAGGAACTCGGCCGTCGACGTGATCAAGAGCTTCGGCTTGCCGAGGGTGCAGGCGGGCAGGAGCGCCTCGAGCAGCGCGGCCGCCTCGGGCTCGACGAGTCCGGGGCCGCCCGTGCTCCGCTCGACGTTCTGCTCGAAGTCATCGAGCACGATGACCACACGCCGTGCGCGCCAGTGATCCATCAGGCGTCGCACGCGCTGAAACACGCGCTCCTCGGCGCGAGCGAGGATCGCCTCGGCGTTCTGATCCGCGCCGCCAGCCTTGACGGCCTGATCGAACGCCTCGAGCACACCGCGCTCGTCGATCGCGCCGTGCAGGACCACCACGACGAGCTCCGGCGTGTGCTGCTTGGCGCGCTCGATCGTCCGGCCCACAGCGCACGACTTGCCCACGCCCTTCATCCCGAAGACGCACGCGCCAGCCACGTCGCGCGTCCTGCCCTGCTGCACGTCTTGCCCCCGCTGGAGGACGCGGAGCAGCTGCTGCACGAGGCGCCGCCGGCCCACGAAGCCCGTCTTGAGCACGCGCATGCGGCTGCCCAGGAACCTGTAGATCTCATCGCGATCGACGAGCTCGCTGAGCGGCTCGGCGTCATCGTCGACGCGGAATCCAGCCGCCGATCCGCTGACGAGGTGCAGCGTCGCCGAGCCATGGGACGGCGCGGACGCGCGCTCCTCGGCGCGCCGCATCCGCTCCCGCGCCATGTGCGCCGCCTCGACCGGGATCTTGCCGGTGCCGAGCTGCTCGTACACGGCCGACGCCGCCAGCGTGGCGATATCGTCGCGGACCGGACGCGTCCAGCCGAGGACGTTGGGCACGCCCGCGGCCACGAGCTCCGCCGCGAAGCTCGCGACCGATCCGCGGACCTCGGCGCTGTGGCAACACGACACCATCACGAGCTCCGGCATGACCTTCGCCCGCTCCAGCACGTCGATGAGCTCCACCGGCGAGACGAGGCGCTTGCCGCCGAACGCGTCCTCCATGACGAGCTGCGGTCCGTCGGGCGTCAGCACCCCGTGGCCGCTCAGGTGCACGACGTCGAAGGGCCCGACGAGCAGCGCGGCGTGGAGATCCTCCAGCGTGCCCTCCTCGACGACGCGAAGGCGGGCGCGGCGGCGCTCGGCCAAGGGCGCGATCGCGGCGAGCAGCTCCTCTTCTTCCCGCTCGAAATCGAGCTCGGGCCGCGCGTCGTGCGGAGAGAACGCCATGAACAGGATGCGCAGGCCGCCGCTGTCCAGCACGCGCGGCGCCGCGAGGTCCTGGGGCCCGAGCTGCAGCACGACCGTGAGCGGCGGCGCGCCACGGCGGCGCGTCTCCGCGACGGGCAGGAGCTCCCACCGCATCCACGTTGCCGGGTGCGAGCGCAGCGCGCGGCGGTCGTCGCTCCGGGCGCGTACGACGAGGTCGAGCCGGCGGCGCCGGGCCTCCGCCGTCGCGATGCGCTGCGCGAGGGCGCGCTCGGGGCCGTCGAGCAGCTCGAAGAGGGCGGCGCTCAGCGCGCCGCGGGTGCTGTCGATCGCGGCGCTCTGCCCCGCGCTCTCCGCGACGTTCACCGCGTCGGCCAGGCGCTGGAGGCGCGCGATCTCGTCGCGGCGGAGGACCTTGTTGCCGGCGCCAGGCGCCTCGGTCCAGCTCAGGATCACGTCGCCCCCCGGATCCAGCCGGAGGTCGACCATCGCGGGCAGCGGCGCAGCCATGTGAGGCATCGTACGTGGCGAGGTTCGGAGGGCCAAGGGCGCGGGCATGAGGGTCCTTTCGTCGGGTCCACCGGCTCATCCCGCGAGGAGGCCCGGGCGTTACAGCCACCCGCACGTTTCTGGATCGAGCGCCGTGGCTCCCCGCTCCAGGACGCGGGCTGCCCTCCGGCCGGCCCCGCGCCCGCTGCGGGGGTACGGTCCTCGACGCCGCCCGCGACCGCGGCCCGCCGCGCGACGCCGTTCAGCGCAGGCCGCTCACCCAGCCGATCGAGGGGAGCCCATCACCGGTACCGGCGTCACCCCTCCACCTCCGGCGCGGCCTGGGCCAGCGGATCGCGGTACACCTCGTCGACCGACAGAGCGCACCCGATCGTCTCCAGGCGCGCGCCCTCTCCCGCGTGGGCCTCCCGGAGCGTCCACGAGCCGTCGTCGTTGCGGTGGAACACCTCGATGCGCTGCTCGCGCTGCGACACGAGCACGTACTCCCGGAGCGAGGGAATGCGCCGGTAGTGGGCGAACTTCTGCCCACGGTCGTAGGCCTCCGAGCTCTCGGAGAGGACCTCGACCAGGACGATCGGGTTGAGCGCTGCGTCTTCGTCCTCGAGGTCGCGCTCGAGCCTCCCGCAGACGACGCTGACGTCGGGGTAGGTGGAGAGCCCGGTCGCCTGCACGCGGACGCGCAGATGGGAGGAGTAGACCGCGCAGGGCCGCCCGCGGAGGTGGGCCCAGAGCTCGGCGCCGACGCTCGCGCACCGGCGCGCATGCTCCGGCGTTCCGCCTGCCATGGCGAATATCTCACCGTTCAGGAACTCGTGCTTCGTCGGGCTCGCCCGCTCCTGCGCGAGATACTCGGCGTAGGTCCAGACGATCCTGCGCGCCGGCTCGTTCATGGTGCAGCCGAGTATGCCACGCGGGCTCCTCCAGGAGAAAACGGCGCCCGTGCCCCTCGTCTGGCCGGTGGGTCGTCACGGAGGCCCCCGCCAGCTCACTTCGGCTTCGTGGCCCGCAGCGCCGACTGCCGCGCATCCTGCTCCCGATACGCCTCGATCACCACGCAGCCACCGTGCAGCCCGCCGCCGCCGCTGCCGACGCGCGGTCCTGGGGCTGCAGGCCGGCGCTGCTCCGGTCGGAGGCGGCGCCGCTCCAGCCAGCTCGATCCCAGTCGATGAGCGCGTTCAGTCCTCTGGGAATGCCTGGGCAACGCTGAGCCTTCGAGCGCAGCCAGGAGGCGTCCACCGGCGCATTGCCCAGCGTGTGAGGCGCGCGCCGCTGTGTTAGGCTGTTGCCGTGCTTGGCATGCCCGGTGCTAGAATCGAGCGGCCTACTTACGCTCTAGAGACCCTCTACGAGCACCAGGATCACGACTTCGTGATCGACACGATCCCGCACGTGATCGCCTGGTTGCCCTGCCGCGACGATCCGCCGCCCCCGCAGCCGTTCGTGTTCCAGATGGACGTCGCCCGCCCGAGCGGCGCAGAGCCCAGATCCATGGAGGTCGCGCTCGTCTGGAATATGGAAGCCCTGGAGAGACACGACGCCGATCTGCGCGCGAAGGTCGCGCGGTTACGCTCCGGCCGCACCGTCGATCGCGAGCGCGTCACGGAGAACGCGGCCTATGGGCTCGCGCTCGTCGCCATCTCGGCGCTGATGCCAGGGAGGCGAGTGATCACGATGTGCCGAGACGAGGCGCCGGACTTTGTGCTCGATGCGACCCCAGGGGCGCTCCGTGGCGTCGAGGTCGCGGGGCGGTCGTCAGGCGGCCTTTCGGCGCTCCGTGCGGTCCGGCTGGAGAAGGGCCCCCGGCTGATTGCCAGAAAAGACATCGCCGAGGCCCACCTCTCTCTCTGGTGCGCAGATCCACGGGTCAGTGAGCTGTACCAGGTGAAGCCATGAACATGCACGACGAGTATCTCGCCTCGCTGGCCTCCGGGGGAAAGCGGAAGCTCAGGGCCAATTCGCTGTTGGCCTACGGAGACGAGGAGAGCCGCTTCGAGGCAGCCGTGTTGTTTCACGAGGCAGCCGACATCGAAGCACGCGCGCTCTCGCTCCTGGAGGATGTCGCGCCGGAGACCCGTCTCAGAGCAGCGGTCGAACGGTGCGCGTGCCTGGTCATGGGCTTCGATGTCGTGGAGGCAGCGCGAGCCTTCCGCGCGGTGGAAGAGGCCAGCGCGGCCGTGCCGCAGGAGGTCGCAGACGCGCACCGGGATCGGCTCGACCGTCTGTACTTCGCCGCGCGGCAGGATCTCACGGAGCTCCTGAAGCGTGCGCCCGTTCTGGTCTCGTCCCGGTTCCGGTGGGAGGAGATCGCCGAACCCGACCGGCCGCGCGCGCGCGCCGAGATCGAGACGCTCCTCCAGCGCTTCCCCGGCGAGTCGACGTTTCATCTCATCGATGCCATGGCAGCGCTCGACGAGCGCCGTATCGACGATCTCGGCCGGGCCTTGCGCCGGGCACTCAGGCTGTGTCCGGACAACCCGGTTCTTCGGGCTCACATGCTCCTCGTGACCGCCCTGTCCATCGCTCACCCCGGCTCCGCGATGGCGCGCGAGGAGGCCGAGGCCGAGCTGGAGAAGACCTACCAGGACCTGAACCGAGAGCCGACGGATGGCGTCGTCTACCTGGGCTTCATGACGGCGTCCCTTGCTGCGTTCCTGGCCGCATTCTATGCAGGTGAGGACGCCAGCGTACACGGCGAGCGGGCTCGCTGGGCTGCGGATATCGGAGCGCACCGGCCTTCGGTCGTCTCCTGGGAGGTCCGCAACCACATCGAGGGGATGAAGCAGATCGTCAAGCTCCTGACGACAGAGCCGCAGATGATGAGCGCCTTCATCGAGGACTCTCTCCGCGAAGTCCTTCGGGACAGCCACATCGTCCAGGATCCTGGCGGAGGCCCGCCGAAGCCGAAGGCCGCCAGCCTGATCGGAGGCGTCATCTCGGCGGCCTCGCGGTGGCTGACGCCGAGCGCAGAGCTCGCAGCGCTGTCGGAGCTCGCGCTCGCGGCGTAGCCCTGAAATGAGCGAGGGCGAAACTCAGCGCTCGCCCTCGCTCATTTCAGGGCCAGTCTTGTTTCCTCTGGGCTCCGCCCCACACGCGAGCCCCTCCTCGGGACCGCGCAGCTGACCTCCGCCGCATAGCCCAGCACCCGAAACGCCATCGCGACTGTCCTTTCGCCATGGCGATCCCCTCGGCCCTATCATCCTCAGCGCCATGCCCACGATCCAGAGCACCGCCGAGATCGACGCCGCCTGCGACGAGCTCTTCGCGCTGTCCCAGGACTACGATCTCCGGCTCCAGTGGGACCCGTTCCTCCGCGAGATGCGCTACAGCGACGGCGCGACCGAGCCCGCCGTCGGCGTGCGGGTGTGGGTGCGGGCGAAGAACGGGCTGTCCATGGAGGCCCGTTACATCACCCTGAACCCGCCGGAGCAGGTGGCCATCACCATGGTCGATGGGCCACGGATCTTCCGCCAGTTCTCTGGCGCATGGCTCTTCAAGGCGCTGTCGCCGCGGCGGACCCGCGTCACCTTCCGCTACAACTTCACCGCGCGCCCGCAGGCCCTCGCCCCGGTGCTGGAGCCGGTGATGGCGGCCGTGCTGAAGCGCGACATCGAGCAGCGCCTCGCCGGGCTCAAGCAGAGTGCCGAGACGACGGACATCCTGCTGCGGCTGCCGCCGCGCGCCCGGCCCTCACCCGCCTAGCCGCGCGAGCGCCTCCCGCGACGCTTCGGCCCCGGGGTGGCGCAGGCGCGCCCGCAGCGCCGCCGCCTCGGCGAGCAGCTCCCGCCCTCGGGCGCGCTCCTCGCCGCGCGCCGCCGCCGCGCGCGCCACGCCCGCCCAGTGCAGCGCGTCCGCCCGCGCCCATGCGTCCTCCCCCGCCCACGCCACCGACGAGTCGGCGAGCGCCGTTGCCGACGCCGTCGCCCCCGCGCCGCGGGCCAGCGCGCACCGCGCGGCGACGACCGCGAGCCGGGCGCGGAACGGGCCGAACCCGCACGCCTCGGCGACATGCAGCCCCTCCAGCGCCTGCCGCGCGCCGTCGTCGAGCCGGCCAGCGGCGAGCGCGATCCACGCCGCGAGCTCGTGGCACCGCAGCGCGACCTCCACCTCGCCCGTCGCGGCAGCCCAGCGGCGCGCCTCGACGAGGTGCGCCTCGGCCGACGCGACGTCGCCGCCGCCGCCGCCGCCTCCGTCCAGCAGCGCGAGGCCGAGCAGCGTGTGGCCGTGCGCGACGTGCCCCTCCCAGCCCCTCCGCCTGCACTCGGCGATGTTCCGCTCCGTGGCCTCGCGCGCCTCGTCGCGGCGCCCGAGCGCGAGCGCGTGCTCCGCCTCCCAGAGCGCGCGGCGCGCCACCGGCGCGTCGCCCAGCGCCCGCAGGCGCGCGAAGCGCTCGGCCGCCGCGTCGACCTCGCCGAGGTCGTGAAGCACCGCGGCGAGCAGCGCCAGCGCGCGCACGGCGTGGACCTGGTCCGCGGCGCGACGGGCGCCCCCCGCGGCGCCGCCGGCGATCTCGGCCGACCGCTCGAGCAGGCGGCGCGCGCCGGTCAGGTCGCCCCGCAGCCGCTCGGTGTACGCGAGCGTGCGCAGCCCGGTCGCGATCGGGGCCGGGTCGGCGAGCGCCCCGGCGATCTCGTTGTGCGCCTCGTAGCAGGCGCAGGCGAACGCGAGATCCCCGAGCGCGCCCGCGTAGAGCCCCGCGTCGTACGCGAGCGACGCGCGCACCCGCGCGGGCAGCGAGGCCGGCATGCCGCGGGGGTCGTCGCCGCCGGCGAACGCGCGCAGGATGCGGGCGCCGCGGGCCATGTCGCCGAGCTTGAGCCCGAGGTGCGCGAAGCCGCCGAGGGCGAGCGCGTAGATGTCGTACGCCTCGCCCGCCCGCCCGGCGCCGAGCAGCTCGCCGAGGATGGCCTCGAACGCGTCGACGGCCTCGCGTTCCCGCGGCGGCCGGCGTGGCGCCTCGTCGAGGCGCGGCGGCGGCGCGGCGCTCCCCGCGGCGTGGACGCGCTCCGGCGGCACGCCGAGCAGCGACTTGAAGTGCTGCCGCACGAAGGGGTGCGTCGAGTAGCAACGCTCGCCCGGGCGCGCCGCGAACACGAGCCCCAGCCGCTCCAGCCGGGCGAGCCCGCGCGCGAGCTCCGCGGCGCCCCACCCCGCCATGGCGCCGGCGATCTCGCCGCCGGCCCGGATCAGCTGGAGCAGCGCCTCCTCGCCCGCGCCGCCGGGGAACACCGAGAGGCGCGCGAGCAGGTCCCGCTCGCCCGGCGGCAGCGCGCGCGCATAGGCCGACAGCACCGAGCTCAGGCGGCGGGCGAGGACATCGTCCTGCTCGGCCTCGGCGAGGTGCGCCGCCTGCGCCGCGGAGAGGCGGCCCGCGTCGCCGCCGAGGAACGCGCCCACGTAGGAGCCGAGGACGGCGACCGAGAGCGCGTGGCCGCCCGTCGCCTCGAACAGCGCGCCGAGGGCACCGTCGTCGCCGCGGATGCCCCAGCGGCGCAGGAGCGACGCGGCGTCGCCCTCGCAGAGCGGCTCGGGCCGGATCGTCGCGAGCCCGCCCTCGGCCCAGGCGGACAGATCCGCGAGCTCGAAGCGCGACGTGACGAGCGCCCGCGCGCCGCCGAGCCCGGACGCGATCGCGCAGAGCAGCCGCCGGAGGAGCGCGTCGTGGAGCTCGCCGTGCGCGCGCCCTGCGCCCCCCTCGGCCTGCACGGTCTCGATCCCGTCGAGCACGAGCAGGTGCGGCGGCCCCTGGCCCAGCGCCTCCTTCAGCCGCGCGAGCTGCTCTCCGGGCGCCGCCTGAGGCCGCGGCGCCGCCGGGCCCGAGGCGCCCGCGCCCGGCGCGAAGTAGGCCGCCGCCTGGTCGAGGAACGCCTCGGTCCTGGGGTCGTCGTAGAAGCTCCAGACGAGCACTCCGCCGGGCCGCGGGGCGTCGCCGAGCCCCTGGAGGAAGCGCTCGGCGATCGCGGTCTTGCCCGCCCCGCCGACGCCGAGGAGCGCGATCACCCGGGGGGACGGCGGCGAGCCGTCGGCCCACGCGGCGAGCCGATCGACGATCTCGGCGCGCCCGACGAAGTGCCGCGCTCGCTGGAGCGTGTGCGCGTGCAGCGGGCGCCACGCCGGGGCGGCTCCCTGCGACGGCGCGGGCGCGCCCGCCGGCGCCTTCTCCCCTGCCTCCTCGTCGAGCGCCCTCTCCTCCCCCGCGAGCGCCCTCTCCGCCCCCGCGAGCGCCCTCCCCGCCTCGTCGGGCGCCTCCGCGGCCTGGCTCGCTGCACCCGCTTCCTCTGCGGCGGGATCCGCCGCCGGCGCGGCCTCGGCCTCGACGACGAGCAGCTCCGCCTCGGCGAGGCCGAGCTCGGCGCCGAGCCGCTCGATGATGCGCCGCCGGGACGGGCTCCGGACCGAGAAGCCGAGCCGCGGATCGTTGACGGCGCCCGACTCGTAGCGGCGGTAGGTCCGCACGTCGACGCCGATCGACGCGGCGACCTGCTCCTGCGTCAGGTCGAGATCGAGCCGCGCCCGCTGGAGGAGCGTGTGGTTGAAGCGGACCGCGGGCTCCGCGCTGCGGCCCGCCCTGGAGACCCGTGCCATCGGTGCGAGCGCTCGATCATCGGCGATGCGGCGCTCTCCTGTCCACCGCGCTGCCCGGTCCTGCCCGGTCCTGCCCGGGTCCCGCCCTTCCGGATCCGGTCCGCCCGGACCCACGCTTCCCGCATGAGCACCCTGCACGCCGAACGGACCGCCAAGTGCACCGACTACACCGACGATCTCCGCATCTTCACGGTGACGAACGTCCTGTCGCCCGAGGAGTGCGAGGGCTTCATCGCGCTCGCCGAGGCGCGAGGCTTCGAGCAGGCGCCGATCGGGGGCGGCGAGGTGATCAACCTCGACGTGCGCAGGAACGGCCGCGTCATGATCGACGATCCGGACCTCGCCGCGAGCCTCTGGGAGCGGCTCGCGCCCTGGATGCCGCCGAGCTTCGGCCTCCACCGCGCCGTCGGGCTGAACGAGCGCTTCCGCTACTATCGCTACACCAAGGGCGAATATTTCAACTGGCACGGCGACGGCTCGTTCGTGCGATCCGACGGCGAGCGGAGCCTGTTCACCGCGATGGTCTACCTGAACGACGACTTCGAGGGCGGCACGACCGATTTCTGGGGCGGCCGGAGCATCGCCCCGCGGCGCGGGATGGCGCTCCTGTTCGAGCACCGCCGGCTCCACCGCGGCGCCGCCGTGACACGGGGGAGCAAGTACGTCCTCCGCAGCGACGTGATGTACCGGCGCGGGTGATGCCCGCGCCGCGCGTGCGCCGGCGCTCGGCGCCTCAGCGCGGCGCCGGGGTCGCGCCGGCGCCGAGCGCCTCGGCGAGGCGCGGCAGCACCTCGCCGGCGCGGGCCTCGATCTTCAGCGCGCCGAGCTCCTCGCCGCGCGCGGAGCCGAGGTTGATCATGGCGATCGGGATGCCTCGCTGCGCGGCGCGCAGCACGAAGCGGTAGCCCGAGAAGACCGCCAGCGACGAGCCGACGACGAGGAGCGCGTCCGCCGCGTCCACGAGCGCGAACGCCGCGTCGACGATCGGCCGGGCCACGTTCTCGCCGAAGAAGACGACGCGCGGCTTGAGCGGCCCCTCGCAGCGGAGGCACGGCGGCGCATGGAAGCCCGCCACCTGCTCGGCGGGCAGGTCGGCGTCGCCGTCGGGGGCGACGTCGGCCGCGAGGCGCAGCCAGCCGGGGTTCTGCGCGAGGAGCCGCTCCTGGAGGACGGCGCGCCGCTCCATCGCGCCGCACGCGAGGCAGGCGACCTCGGAGAGCGTCCCGTGCAGCTCGATGACGCGGCGGCTGCCCGCGGCCTGGTGGAGGCCGTCGACGTTCTGCGTGATGAGGCCATCGAGCTGCCCCGCCTGCTCCAGCCGCGCGAGGGCGCGGTGGGCGGGGTTCGGCTCGGCCCTGGAGAACCGCTCCCAGCCGATCACGGCGCGCGCCCAGTAGCGCTGCCGGATCTCGGCCGAGCGGCAGAACTCCCGCCCCTGGATCGGGTTCCGCGCGCGGCGCCGCGTCTCGGGCCCTCGATAATCGGGGATTCCGGACTCGGTGCTGCACCCCGCGCCCGTCAGCGCCACGATCCGCTTGCCGCGCAGGAGCGCGACGAGGTCGTCGAGCGGATCGGCCGGACGCGCTTCGCTGAGCGGCATAGGCCCGGGTTGTGGCCCGTCGCTGCGCGCACCGCCAGCGTCGACCACGCGACCACGCATGCAACCGAGCAACGGAGCTCCCCCCACAACATCTCGCTTGACCGGCTCACTGCACCACCATATGTAGTGCCCGTGTTGGTGCCTCGGGCTTCGGCCCGGGGCTCAAAAGGGAACCCGGTGTGAATCCGGGGCTGCCCCGCAGCGGTAAGCGAGAACGATCTCCACGACGCGCACTGGCCCCCGGGCTGGGAAGCGGTGGACCGTAGGAATCCGGCGAGAGCCGGAGCGCTCGTGAGCCCGAAGACCTGCCAACATCCTGCGCTGGGGAGACATCCGGCGCCGGTTTGACCTGGAAGCCTCGAGGGAGGCGGGTAGGTCCGAGCTGGCGCAGACTCTCGCGCTTGTCCCGGTTCCGACCCCCTCCCGCGCTGTCTTCCTTTCGCCCGCGGGGGCGAGCGGTCGGTCCGAGGGCTCCTCAAAAGAGCCTGGCGCACCCGTGCGCATCGGCTGGCCTCTTCGCTCTCGCGGCATCGACGCGAGCGGTCCGGGACCGCTCGGAACGAGCACGAGGAGGATGCCATGCTGAACGAACCGTTGGTGAAGAGCAACGGCGCGGCGCCGTTGCGCGCGCTCCACGCACCCCACGCGCCCTCCATGAGCGGCGGCGCGCCGGAAGAGACGCTCCCGCACACGACGATGCGGGTGAAGAAGAGGAACGGGTCGAGCGAGCCCGTGGACGTCAACAAGATCGTCCGGGCGGTGAGCCGCTCCTGCGCGGCCCTGTCCGACGTGGACGCGCTCCGCGTCGCGACAAAGACCATCAGCGGCCTCTACGACGGCGCGACGACGCGCGAGCTCGATCAGCTCTCCATCCAGACGGCGGCGTCGCTCATCGCCGATGAGCCCCAGTACGCGAAGCTCGCGGCGCGCCTGCTCGCCACGTACATCGACAAGGAAGTCCGCAATCAGGAGATCCACGCCTTCTCGCAGTCCATCGCCGTGGGGCGGCGGCTGGGCCTCATCAACGATCGGCTCCACGGCTTCGTGGCGCAGAACGCGCGCAAGCTGAACGACGCCATCGAGCCCAGGCGGGATCACGAGCTCGAGTACTTCGGCCTGCGGACCCTCTACGACCGCTACCTGCTGAAGCACCCCGAGACGCGCCTCGTCATCGAGACGCCGCAGCAGTTCTTCCTGCGCATCGCGTGCGCCCTCTCCGAGACGGCGGCGCAGGCGATCGAGCTCTACCGGCTCTTCTCGTCGCTCGATTACCTGCCGAGCTCACCGACGATGTTCAACTCCGGGACGAGCCACGAGCAGCTCTCGAGCTGCTTTCTGCTCGACTCGCCGGACGATCACCTCGAGACGATCTACCAGCGCTACACCGACGTCGCGATGCTCTCGAAGTTCTCGGGCGGCATCGGGCTCGCCTACCACCGGGTGCGCTCGCGCGGCTCGCTCATCGAGAGCACCAACGGGCACTCCAGCGGGATCGTGCCTTGGCTCAAGACGCTCGACGCGTCCGTCGCGGCCGTGAACCAGGGCGGCAAGCGCAAGGGCGCCTGCTGCGTCTACCTCGAGCCGTGGCACGCCGACGTCGAGGAGTTCCTCTCGCTGCGGGACAACACGGGCGACGAGGCCGCGCGCACGCACAACCTGAACCTCGCGAGCTGGGTCCCGGACCTCTTCATGAAGCGGGTCGAGGCCGACGGCGAATGGAGCCTGTTCGACCCGAAGGACGCGCGCGATCTCCCCGATCTCTACGGTGAGGAGTTCGATCGTCGGTACGTCGAGGCCGAGCGGGCGGGCATCGCCAAGAAGACGATGAAGGCCCGCGAGCTCTACGCGCGGATGATGCGCACGCTCGCGCAGACCGGCAATGGCTGGATGACGTTCAAGGACAAGTCGAACCGCGCCTGCAACCAGACGGCGCTGCCGGGCCGGATCGTCCACCTCTCGAACCTCTGCACCGAGATCCTGGAGGTGACCTCGAACGAGGAATCGGCCGTCTGCAACCTGGGCTCGATCAACCTCACTCGCCACACGCTCACGCTGGCGGACGGCGCGGTCGCGTTCGACTTCGAGAAGCTCGCGCGCACGGTGGGGACCGCGGTCCGCCAGCTCGACCGCGTCATCGACCTCAACTACTACCCCATCCCCTCGACGAGGCGATCGAACCTCCGTTGGCGGCCCGTCGGGCTCGGGCTCATGGGCCTGCAGGACGTGTTCTTCCAGATGCGCCTGCCCTTCGACGCCCCGGCGGCGCGGGAGCTCTCCAGGCGGATCTCGGAGGAGGTGTATTACCACGCGCTCTCGACGTCCGCGGACCTCGCGGCGGAGAAGGGGCGGCACCCGGCGTTCGACGAGACGCGCGCCGCGCGCGGAGAGCTCCAGTTCGACGCGTGGAACGCCGTCCCGGAGGACACGGCCCGCTGGGAGGCGCTCCGCGCGCGCGTCCAGGCCGAGGGGCTCAGGAACTCGCTGCTCGTCGCCATCGCGCCGACCGCCACCATCGCGTCGATCGCGGGCTGCTACGAGTGCATCGAGCCGCAGGTGTCCAACCTCTTCAAGCGCGAGACGCTCTCCGGGGACTTCCTGCAGATGAACCGCTACCTTGTCGCGGAGCTGAAGCGGCTCGGCGCCTGGAACGACGCGGTGCGCGCCCGGCTCAAGCTCGCAGAGGGCTCGGTCCAGGGCATGGACGAGCTGCCCGCGGAGCTCCGCGCCGTGTACCGGACGGCGTGGGAGATCCCGATGCGCTCGCTGATCGACATGGCCGCGGATCGCGGGGCCTTCATCGATCAGAGCCAGTCGCTGAACCTCTTCATCGAGAGCCCCACCATCGGTCAGCTCTCGAGCATGTACTTCCACGCATGGAAGAAGGGGCTCAAGACGACCTACTACCTGCGCTCGCGCCCCGCGACGCGCATCACCAAGGCGACCGTGGAGGCGGCGCCCGAGCGGACGCCCGAGGGCGGCGCCGCGCCGCGCGGCGAGGGCGGCTGGGTGTCCGCGCCGCCGGCGAAGGCGGCCGCGGACGTGGCCTGCGCGCTCGAGAACCCCGAGGCCTGCGAGGCCTGCCAGTGAGCCGCGTCAGCCGCCCCGCGCGCCTCCTCGATCCGGGCCAGTGCCTCACGCTGCGCCCGATGGCCTATCCGGCCTTCTTCGAGATGTACCGCTCCGCCATCAAGAACACGTGGACCGTGGAGGAGGTCGACTTCTCCACGGACGTGGGCGACCTGCGGAAGATGACCGACGCGGAGCGGCACCTCGTGCAGCGCCTCGTCGCGTTCTTCGCCACGGGGGACTCCATCGTGGCGAACAACCTCGTGCTCAACCTGTACAGGCACATCAACGCCCCGGAGGCGCGGATGTACCTGTCGCGGCAGCTCTACGAAGAGGCGCTCCACGTCCAGTTCTATCTGACGCTCCTCGACACGTACATCCCCGATCCCGAGGACCGCCACCGCGCCTTCGCGGCCGTGGAGAACATCCCCTCGATCCGCCAGAAGGCCGATTTCTGCATGCGGTGGCTCGATTCCGTCGAGTCGCTCGGGCGGCTGGACTCGCGCGCCGAGCGGCGGCGGTTCCTCCTGAACCTCATCTGCTTCGCCGCGTGCGTCGAGGGGCTCTTCTTCTTCGGCGCGTTCGCGTACGTGTACTTCCTGCGTTCGCGCGGCCTGCTCCACGGGCTCGCCGCGGGGACGAGCTGGGTCTTCCGCGACGAGAGCGCGCACATGCGCTTCGCCTTCGAGGTCGTGAGCACGGCGCGGCGCGAGGAGCCCGAGCTCTTCGACGCCGGCCTCGCGCGGTCGATCCTCGACATGATGGATGAGGCGATCGCCTGCGAGGCCCGGTTCGCCGAGGATCTCCTCGGCGCCGGCGTGGCGGGCATGTCGGCGCGCGACGTGCGCAGCTACCTCGAGTTCTGCGCCGACCAGCGGCTCGCCACGCTCGGCATGCCGAAGCGCTACGGGGCGAAGAACCCGTTCTCGTTCATGGATCTGCAAGACGTCCAGGAGGTCACGAACTTCTTCGAGCGCCGCGTCTCCGCGTACCAGGTCGGCGTCTCAGGGGAGGTCGTCCTCGACGCCGCGTTCTGACGCCAATCAACCGACGCACCGCCCGCGGGGCCGATCAGAGCCCGCCGATCCCTCGCGGCGGGAGCCCGATCTCGGTGTCGACCGTCGCGTCCTCGAGCGGCTCGAGCGCGCCGCTCGCCGCCACCTTCCAGCGGCGGAGCCTGCTCCTCGCCGCGTCGCTCAGCAGGCAGACATCGCCGCAGCCGGGCGAGCAGTGGACGCCGCCGAAGGCGTAGGACTGGGTCGCCTGGGCGAGCGTCGTGACCTCGCCCGTGGTGATGCTCACGGAGAAGGCGCGGTCCCCGGCGGACGCGCTGCCCGCGTAGGCCGTCCCGAGGAGGACGTCCTCGGAGGCGAAGGCGAGCGTGGGCTGGACCGCCGCGCCGAGCGCCCTGGCCACGCCGAGCCGCTCGATCTCCTCCGGGGGCGACGTGCGAGCGTCGTAGATCACGATGTCGCTCGTCGCCGGATCGTACTCCATCGCCTCGGCGTCGAAGCGGCTCGAGCAGGCGACAGCCAGCCGCTCTCCCGAGGGCGACACGGCGAGACGCCCGCAGCCGTAGAGCCCCTGCACGTCGACCGTCCATGTGACAGCGCCCTGCTCCGGCGAGACGCCAACGAAGCGCCCTTCGCCCACGGTCGAGAGGTCCGCGGCGAGCCGGCCGAGCGCCACGATCACCTCGTCGCCGACGCGCGCCATCCCCGACGGGCGCGGCAGGAGCCCCTCTTCCTCCTCCGGCAGGGCGATACGCCCTGCGATGGAGTACTCCTTCGTATCGACGATCAGCAGATCGCCGCCCTCGTCGAACGGCTCCACGCCCGGGCTCGGGTTGCTCCCGTAGCGCGACACGAGCGCGCGGTCCGCGCCGACCTCGATGTAGTCCTGAGGGTTCGACTCGAACCCCTGCCCGACCGGGAGCTGCGCGAGGACCTCGGCGGTCTCGAGATCCATCCAGGTGATCACGTTCGTGCCGAACCGATCGAGCAGGACGACGCGGCCGGACGGCGGCGCCGCCCCCGGGACCTCGACGTCGCCGGACAGCGCGAGGCTGAGCCCCGGCTTCGCCGCGCCGCTCGACACGAAGGAGGGCGACAGGGTGGTCCCATCGAGCTCCGACACGGCGATGTTCGTCGACTGGTAGTCGCTCGTCACGATGACCACGCCGCTCTCACACGCGTCGCCGTCGCCGCCGCCGTGGACGCCGCCCGTCGACGGCGGCGGCGAATCCACGTTGCACCCGAGCATCGGAATCGAGATCGCGAACGCAAACAGACTGATCTTCACCATGTTGACTCCAGTGTGAAAAACACGCTCCGCCCCGGGAGCGGAAACCCGACGACATCCGTGCGCCGCGCGTCCAGGAGGTCCGCGACGCGACCTCTCACCGCGAGGTGCCCTCCGAGCCACCTCGCCTCCGCGTCGAGGTCGAGGGTCGCTTGCTCCGCGATCACGCCGAGCCCGGCGGGATCGGCGTACCGGCTCGACTGGTACACGGCCCGGATCTCGCCCGACGCGCCCGAGAACACGGCGCCGCCCGGGCGCTTCCACTCGGCGTGCAGGCGCGGCGCGACGACGAGGCGCGAGCGGAACGGGAGGAGGTCGTTCCTCGTCGTCCGTCCCGGCGTCGTGTCCCGCGGATCCAGCAGCGTCGCCGCGATTTCGGCGCGGAGGAACGGGGTCACCTCGACCCCGGCCAGGAGCTCCGCGCCCACGACGCGGGCGCGGCCGACGTTGTACGGGCTCACGTAGCCCTGACCGGACTTCTCGTACGCGACGAGCCCGGAGACCGCGCTCCCGAACGCGAACACGTCGATGAAGGCGCCGCGCAGCACGGCGCCGCGCCCCGTCTGCGCCCGGATCCCGGCCTCGATCGTGGCGCCGGACTCGGGCTCGAGCGCCGCGTTGCCGTGGACGACGCCGGAGACGCCGTACACCTCGCCGAGCGTCGGGACGCGGACGTAGCGGCCCACGGTCGCGAGGAGCCGGAGCCGGTCGCTCCCCGCCTCCACGCCGACCCGCCCGGTCGGCACGAGCACGTCGCAAGGGCGCTCCCGGTCCGCGCCGGTGGCGTGGCACTCCCCGCTCGCGAGGGCGTGCAGCGTGAGCCCCTCGCCGAGGCGCGCCTCCGCGCTGACGGCGCCGCGCGCGGACGAGCGCCGCGCCCGCGCGAGCGGTACGTCGTCCGGCGCGCGCGAGATGCCCTCGCGCGCGACCGAGAGCACGGGCCGCACCCGGAGCCGGTCGGCGAAGGCGAGCGTCGCCCCGAGCGTCTGCTCCAGGCGGCGGCCGGCGAGGTGGAGCTCCGGCGTCTGCAGCGCGAGCTCGAAGAGGGGATCATGGACCTCCGACCGCGCCTCGATGAACGAGGTGCGCGCCTCGAGCGTGTGCTGCGCCTCCCCGCCGAACGGCACCCGCGCCGCGACCGACGCCAGCGCGCGCCGCGACTCCCCCCGCGCCTCGCGGGACGGCAGGAGCGCGAGTCTCGGCACGCCCTGCTCGCGATCGGTGCCGTTCGCGATCACGTCGACGATCGCGCCGCCCCCGAGCTCGACGCGCGCGAGCGCCCACGCGTCGATCGTGCGCACGTCGGCGTTCTGCCGGCGCTCCACGGTGTCGTCGCGCTCGTCGAAGAGCGTCCCGCCATCGTTGACGAACGCGTAGCGGTTCTCCGCGGCCTCGGCGCTCACCCCGACGATCGCGCTCACCGGGCCCGCGCCGGCGCCGGCGAACGCCCACCCGCGCCGCGCGCCGAGCGAGCCCGCCATGACGCCTGCGCCGCCCGTCGTCCGGGAAGGCCGCCGCGGCTCGAAGAAGATCGCGCCGCCGGGGCCGAGGCGGTCGGCCTCGATGGGCGCGTGGCCGCGGTAGATCTCGATGCGCTCGATGAGCCAGAGGGGCACGAGGGAGAGATCCGCCGTCCCCACGACATCGTCGTTCAGGCGGACGCCGGCGAGGTACACCGGCGTCTGCGTGGCGGTCGCTCCCCGGAGGGCCGCGGTCGCCGGCCCGCCGAAGCCGCCCGACTCGATGATGAGCACGCCCGGCTGCGTGCGGAGCACGTCCGCCGCCCCGAGCCCCGCGCCGGTGAGGCGCTCGCGGCCCAGCACCGACCCCGCGACGGACCTGTCCTTGGGCGGCGCGGGCGCGCGCAGGCGGTCCCCCTCGACGCGCACCTCCAGCGGGTCTGTCCCCGGTCGAGCGGCAGCGGCATCGCCCCCCTGCTCGCCCGCAGGCCTGCGCACATCGTCGGCGCGGGCCGCCGGCAGGCCTGCCACCGCGCTGCCGACCGCGAGCGCAAACCAGCGCGCCGCGCCGGCGCTCCGGCGCCGACGCGACCGACGATCAGAGGAATCAACCATTCACGCGCCGCCTGCCCGCGTCGACCCAGCGCTGCTCCGGGTGAGCTGAGAGCCGAAGCGAGGGGGCTGCGTGACGGGCCACGGCACCGCGCGCGAGCGAGGTGGTCGAGGGCCTGGGCGCCTTCCCCTCGAAGGCTCAGGTCAGCGCGCGCCAGAGCACCGGCGCGCGCACCTTCGGCAGGTCTTCGGACTCACGGGCGCTGCGGCCGTCGCCGGTCGCTCTCCTACACATCACCGCTTCCCAGGCTGCTCTGGTGCATGCCCAGTGCTTCTTGGTGATGGTCGTTCCCGTTCACCGCTGCGGGGGCAGTCCCGGATTCTCACCGGGTTCCCTTTTCAGCTCGCCAGGGGATGGCCGGACGAGCACCGATGGCGGGGCGACTCGTCGCACCCGTCACGCAGGATGTCAACGCTGAAGCGAAGGCCCGGAGCGCCCCGTCCACGGGCCCACCGGCGGCGCACACCCGAGACAGAACCGGGAGTCCCTTGACAGTCTTGCACGCGCGTGCAACGAGTTACTTGAAACTGATTTTCTTTATCATTAATCAGAAACGAGCGGCCCGAGACCTGACGTCCAGCGCCCGATGACCAGAGCCCACGTGGCTCTCGACGCCCATCGGAGCTGAATGTGACGAGTTCCATCTCGATACCGGCCTCTGTCGCGCTGCCCGCGGTGAACACAGGGCAGCTGTTGAAGCAATACACCCCTGAGTCGGCGTTCTTCTTCGCATCGCCGACGCGCACCCTCCTCGCGCAGGCGCCTACTCCCTGGCCGCGGTGCTCGGGGTGCCGGCCGGCCTCGAGCTCGCGCGGCGCGGCGGCTTCCAGGCGCCGTTCTTCGCCGTCGCGGCGCTCGGGCTCGCCGTCGCGGGGCTCGCGCTGCTGCTGCTCCCCTCGATGCGAGGCCACCTCGCCGGGGCGCGGGTGCGCGCCGAGGAAAACGCCATGCGCGAGCTCCGCGCGCTCGTCGGCCGCCCGCTCGTGCTGCTCTCGTACGCGACGACGGCGGTCATGACGATGGCGTCGTTCCTCGTCATCCCGAACATCTCGGCCTACGTGCAGAATAACCTCGGCTATCCGCGCGAGCGGCTCGGCCTGCTCTACCTCGTGGGCGGCGCGCTCACCTTCGTCGTGATGCGCACCGCGGGCGCGCTGATCGATCGCGTCGGCGCGTTCCGAACGAGCCTGGTCGGGGCGGCGATGCTCGTGGCCGTCCTCTATGCCGGGTTCCACGCGTACGTGCCGGGGCTGCCCGTGATCGTCGTCTTCGTCGCCTTCATGACCGGGACGGCGATCCGCAACATCTCCCACGGCACGCTCGCCTCGAAGGTCCCGCTCCCCTCCGAGCGGGCGCGCTTCGGATCCATCCAGTCGGCCGTGGATCACCTCTCGTCGGCGCTCGCCGCGTTCCTCGCGGCCAGGATGCTGCACGAGCTCCCCGACCAGCGCCTCGACGGCATGGGCGCCGTGGCCGCGCTGGCGATCGCCTTCACGCTCGCGTCGTCGTGCTTGATCTTCCTGATCGAGCGACACCTCGCCCCCGGCGCGTCGAGCAGCGCCGGCGCTGCGCGCGCGCTGGAGGGCCGGGGCTAGTCGACGAGCGCGGGAGTCCAGAGAGCGCGCCTCCAGCCGGGCGCCCCTCACCTGACTGACCTGATTTCCATCTCTCATTCCCCTCGGTGGGAACAACAACTTATCGGGGGCACCTCCCCTTCCGATGCTGGAGAAAAGCTCCAGGGTCGGCTTGCACGGTCGTTACTCACATGCTCTTTGTCGGTGACCTCATCCATGGTGTCTCCGCCTCTCGTCCCGCGCCTCGCGGGATGCCTTGGCTGCCTTGTCGCGGCCCTCGTCCCACGCCTCGTCGTCGCCGTCATCCCGGCTGAATCCTCGCCTCCTCCGGTGGCGGCGGTCGAGCCGATCACCGAGGTTTCGCCGCGCGCGAAGGGCACGCCTGAGCCCCGCATCGACGGCGCCGCGCGCTCCGTCGTCGCCGTGGCCGTCTCGCACCGCGATCCCCGGGGCGGCGAGCGACGCGTGAACCTGTGCAGCGGCGCGCTCGTCGAGCCGAACCTCGTCTTGACCGCGCGTCACTGCATCTCGCGCAACCTGACCGCGACCCCTCGCTGCGATCGCTCGGGCAGGTCGCACAACGGCGATCACCTCGGCGGAGACATCGATCCTTCCGAGATCGCCATTTACACAGGGGACCATATCGATGTCTCCCGCGACGCCGCGCGGGCGCGCGCCGTGGCCACGCTGCACGGGAAAGAGCGCGTCCTCTGCGACGCGGACATCGCTTATCTGGTGCTCGATCGGCCCCTCACCGACGTGGCGCCCCTGCGGATGCGCGAGGTCGGGGCGCTCGATCCAGGCGACAGCGTGATCGCCGTCGGGTACGGCGGCGGAGCGGTAAGCCGGCTCGGCGTCCGCGCCGCGCGCGGCCCGCGCCTCGTCGCCGCCGTCGGGCCCCGCGCCGATCCGGCGACCGGCAAGGTCCTCGGTCCGCGCGAGTTCGAGATCGAGGGGGCGACCTGCGCCGGCGACTCGGGAGGTCCGGTGATCGACGCCGACCGCGGCGACGTGGTGGGCATCACGTCGCGAGGCGCGGGGTGCACCGCGGCTGGCAACCACGTGTATACGCGCACGGACGCCTTCGCCGCGCTGACGGCCGAGGCCCGCACGGCCGCGCTCGCACGACGCTGAGCGCCGCGCGCCATCGCCGCCGGCTCGCCTCGCCTCGCCTCGCCTCGCCGAGCGCGAGGGGCAGGAAGCGGCAGGAGCAGGCCGTGTGCACCCGCGGCACAGCGCGCGATGCGCGGGCGTGCCGGCACGTCGCTCGCATCGCGCGGAGTCCGCGGAAGACAGACACGGGATCGACGCTCATGCGGGCAGGGTCGCGTGCGCGATGACGCTGCTTCGCCCGCGCCGATGACCACTTCCCGGAGGGATCGGAACCATGTCGTTGCTGGACACCACCAGGGGCTTCTTGACGCCCGAGCTCATCTCGGCCGCAACGAAGGGGCTGGGCCTGAGCGATGAATCGCCGACGAACGTGCGCGGCGCCGCGGAGAGCTCGGTGCCGACGCTGCTCGCCGGAATGGCTCAGCTCGCCTCTTCGGAGAGCGGCGCAGCGCAGCTGTTCAGGTTGATCACCGAGCGGGACTACGAAGGTCTGCTCGGGAGAGCAGGCCCCCTCCGCGCCGAGCAGGCCGAGGAGCTCTCGCACCATGGGCAGTCGATAATCGCCCGCCTGTTCGGCGACCGCGCGAGCGGGATGATCGATCTCATCTCCCGCTCCTCCGGCGCGGAGCAGCGGTGCTCGACCGCGATGCTCGGCCTGGTCGCTCCGATCGTCGCGTGCGTGCTCGGCCGCGAGGTGAGGTTGAGAGGGCTGACCGCGCGCGGGCTCGCCGATCTCCTCTCTCATCACAAGCAAGCCTTCAAGGACGATCCGCGCGCCCCGGCGGGCCTCGCTGGGTTCCTCGCTCCCTCCATGGGGGCGAGCGCTCCTTTCGTCGCGGCGGCGGCGCGCGAACGCCCGCACGACGCGGTATCGCCCGCCCCGTCCCGAACGACGGAGTCGTCAACCCCGCTTCCCTCGCGTGAAGGGCCTGCCCGTCAACGTCCGACGCGAGAATGGCTGCTCCCGACCTTGCTGGCAGCGGCGGTGCTCGGAGGCCTGTGGGCGTTCGCCCGCGAACGCAGGCCGGAGCGCACCGCCGCCGAGCCCACGCACGAAGCCCCGATCGCGGCGGCTCCGAGGGACGATCTCGCCCAGCCCGCCGCGCCGCCGCCGCAGGTCGAGGCGCCGCGCGCCGAGGCGCCCACGGCCGCCGCGCCCGGCGAGGCGCCCCCCGGCGCGCCGGAGATCGTCGAGCAGCTCAGGATCACGGCCGGAGAGATGACGCTCCCGGGCGGCAAGGTCCTCTCCGTCGACGAGCACGGCTCCGAGGCGGAGATCGCGCGGTACCTCGACGCCGGAGCCCCGGATGGCCCCAGGCGCTTCTCGATGGAAGGCGTGAACTTCCGCTTCGGGACCACGGAGTTGACCGAAGCTTCGCGGCCGAATCTCGAAGCGCTGGCCGTCATCCTCGACGCCTATCCCTCCGCGCGGGTGCGCATCGAAGGGCACACCGACGCCGTGGGCGGCGCCGAGGGGAACCGATCGCTGTCGCTGGCGCGAGCCCAGGCGGTGCGCAACGAGCTCACCGCGCGGCAGATCGCTCCCCATCGCATCGAGGTGGCCGGGATGGGCGCCGAGCAACCGGTGGCGTCGAACGACACCGCCGGCGGACGCGCGCAGAACCGCCGGATCGACGTCATGGTCCTGAGCCTCTGAAGCGGCGACTCACCCCCTCCGCGCCAGGGGCAATGTACCGGCGCCGGCCTGCGGAAGCAGGGTACCGGCGCCGTCAAAAGGCCGGCGCATGTCCGGCCGGCGCCTACGTGTGCACTCTCGGGAGGACTTGCTCGAGGACGACGACGCCGCCGTTGTCCTTCTCCACATGGAAGCGGACCACCAGGTTGTTGTTCCTGTCCCAGTCGTCTGCGCCGTCGCTCGGATCGAGGATCGCAAAGTTGCGATGCGTGACGCAGTACCTGTGATCGGACCCCGAGATCTCCCGGAGGAATCCCTTGATGTCGCCGTTGAACAGGTTCTGACTACCACCGTTCGTCAGCAGCGAGAGGATGATGCGGGACATCCCCTTCGGGGCAGGGCGCGCGATGCCGGATGCGGTCACCTGATAGAGGCGCGGTCGCGAGCGCGGCTGCCCGAACCCGAGGACCGTGTCGATGTGGGCCATCGTGCCCACGTGGATGTCGCCGCCCATGAGCGTCACCTGGGTGCGAGGGCTGAAGCCGGCGAAATTCATGAGAGACATGAGAAAACGCCTGCATTCGTTCTGGTTGTTGGAGGCAGCCCAGCCGTCCCGGATGTCGTCGATGGAGGCCATGTTGAACGTGTTCGTGAGCGCCTCGGCGGCCGCGAGCGGCAGGTAGACGACGGGTGTGCCGACCACGACCAGGAGGTGCTTGAGATCGAGCGCCGCGAGCTCGTTGAGCCTGAGCTCGAGGTCGTCGAGCTGTTGCTTGCCGAGGATCGCCCCGTTCTTCCACGAGCGCTGCGACCGCCCATCGACCGCGAGGATGGCGATGTCGCCGTGCTTCGCGATCCAGCCGAACCCCGAGCTGCTCAAGCGGTCCCTCGGGCTCAGCGCTACCTGAAACTCCTTGAACGCCTGCTCCGCGGCCCTGTAGCGCTCCACGGCCTGCGGGGAGCCGTCGTTGTTGTTCGACCCCCACCCATCGTAGATCTCGTGGTCGTCCCACATCATGACGTTCGGGCAGCTCCCGAGGACGGCCGCCACGTCAGGGTGCGACCACGTCTGCACGTAGTGCCTGCGGTACGCGGCGGTGCGCCCCTCCGAGGCCGACCAGCCCGTTGGATCGCCGTCGCCGTAGATCTGGTCACCGGCGTGAACCAGGAGGTTCACCTTCCCTTCGTCCACGAGGGCCTTGAGCGCCCGCCACATCGCTCCGCGCCGCTCCTTCGGAAACTCGTGGTTGTCGATGTCGTTACAGCTCACGAGGCCGATACGGATCGGCCCGTTCGCCACGGTGCGGAAGGCGGACCCGTTGATGCTCAGGTTGTCCGCGGGTGTGGGGAGCGGATCCCCTGCGTCGTGCTCCACGATGCCATAACGAACCCTCTCGCCGCTCAGCCCGCTCAGCTCGAACGTGGCGAGCCCGAAGGGCGGCGCGCTGTTGATCGGCACGTCGAGCGTGCGAACGCCGTTGTCGTCCGCGAACGCCAGTCTCGCCCTCCCCTTGGGCCTCTCGAAGACGGCCAAGATCCTGCTGGTTGTCTGCGTCGTGTGTCCGATGACTGCGCTTTTGAACGCCATGGTCAGCCTCTCTGGCGAGAGCTCGTCAGGCTGAGGGAAGAGGCGTCGTGGTCCTGGCGGGCACTCTCCCCTATGTTTCGTCGCTGACGGCCGGACGCAAGTTTTTCGGCTCGCTCGAGGCGCTCGCGAGAGGGGTTCTCCGCGCGGGGCTGATCCCACGGCGGCAGCTCATCGCATCGCCGCCTCAGGACGCCGCCGTCACCGTCGCCCCGAGGTGCAGCATCGCGCGCCGAAGCCGAGCACGTCCTCCGGCGACGCCTGCGCCGCGCGGCCCTGCGCGAGGGCGAGCCCCTCCGTCGCGAGGGCGAGCCTCTCCGTTAAGGAGCGGCGCGAACCCGCGCCCCCGCCGGCAGATCCGGCGAAACATGCGCGCGCGGCCGTAGACTGGGCCGTCCTGGCGCGCTAGTCGGTATCCGCCGTGGATCCCAGCCCTCGAAGCAGCCCGGACGAACGCCGCCCCCGCCTCGCGCTCCAGGCCGTGCTGCCGGAGGAGCTCGCCGGCGCGTGCGGCATCGACCTCACCGACGCGCGCCGCATCGTCTCCCTGGCGCACCGCCTCGGCGAGCTGCCCGCCCGCGCGCCCGCGACCGTCCGGCGCGCCGCGCTCGACGCGGCGCGGTCGGCGGGCGAGATCAGGACGCTCGCGCTCGTCGAGCGGCGCGCGAGCGCCGAGGATCCGTTCGTGAAGTACGCCTTCCGCCTCGAGGACGGCACGACGGTCGAGTCGGTGCGCATCCCGCTCGAGCGGCCGGGCCGGTACTCGGCGTGCGTGAGCTCGCAGGTCGGCTGCGCGCTCGCGTGCGCCTTCTGCGCCACAGGGCGCATGGGCCTCACGCGCAACCTGGAGGCCTGGGAGATCGTCGAGCAGGTGCGGCTCATCCGCCGCGATCTCGACGCCACCGTAGGCGGCGGCGCGCGCGTCCATGGAGTGCTGTTCCAGGGCATGGGCGAGCCGCTCGCCAACGCCGACCGGGTCATCCAGGCGATCCGGGTGCTCTCCGAGCCGAGCGCGCAGGCCATCGACATGCGCAACATCACCGTCTGTACGGCGGGGCTCCCGTCCGGCATCCGGCGGCTCGCGGCCGAGGTCCCCGCGGTCCGGCTCGGCCTGTCGCTCGGCTCGGTGCGCCCCGGCAAGCGGCGCCTGCTCATGCCGATCGACGGCGCGCACCCGCTCGAGGAGGTCCTCGCGGCCGTGGGCGAGCACGCGCGCGCGAGCGGGCACGCGCCGATGTGGGCGTACACGCTCCTCGCGGACCAGAACGACACGGACGAGGACGCCGCGTGCCTGGCCGCGCTCGCCCGCGGCTTCGCGGCGCAGCACGGCATCTCTCCCCGGCTCAGCCTCATCCCTTACAACGCGATCGGCGCGCCCGGCGATCCCCTGCCCTCGCCGGACGGCGGCGATGAACGCGGCGCGTCGGACGATCCGTTCGTGCGCTCGGCGCGGCTCGACGCGTTCCGCGCGGTCCTCTCCGCCGCCGGCGTCGGCTCGATCGTGCGCTACTCGGGCGGGCGCGACGTCGGCGCGGCGTGCGGGCAGCTCGCGCGGCCTTCGGCGGAGGCGCGGCGACCGGGCGGCCGCCGGGCGCCGCCCCGCGCCGGGGCGACCGCGGGCGCAGCCGACGTCGAGCCGAGCGCGCCGCCCAGGCCAGCGTGAGCGTCGCTATGGATCCCTGCTCCCACGCGCGCTAGCTTGCGCGCGTGTTCGGCTTCAGCTTCGGCGAAATCATGGTGCTCGCCATCGTGGGCATCATCGTGGTCGGTCCCCGGCGGTTGCCTGCCATGATGCGCTCGGCGGGGAGCTGGATCGCCAAGCTCCGCCGCTTGAGCACGGATCTCCGGACGCAGAGCGGCATCGACGATCTGATCCGCCAGGAGGGGCTCGAGCGTGAGCTCCGCGAGCTCCGCGCCCTGTCGCGGGTCAATGTGATCGAGACGCTGGTGAACCCCGTCGTCGGCGCCGTGACCGCCGGTACGATCGCCTCGTCCACGCCGCGCGTGAGGCCGCCGGATCCCGAGCCGCCGCCGCCGCCCGTCGTGAACGCGCCCCGCGAGCGCGAGTACCCCGTCCTCGGCTGCGACGCCTACGGAGTGACGCTGGACGCGGCGCCCGACGGCGCCGCCAGCCTGCCGACCACACCAGAGAGCGCGACCCCCACGGAGGCCGCGAAGGAGGCGGACGCCACGGTCGGCGTCGAGTCCGCCGCGGCGACAGCGCCCGCGACCGCAGAGTCCGCCGCGGCGACAGCGCCCGCGGCCGCAGAGACCACCGCGGCGACAGCGCCCGCGGCCGCAGAGAGCACCGCGGCGTCGCAGGGCGTCGTGACCGGAAACGGAGCGACGTCATGAGCCAGGAGCAGGCGGCGGCGGTGAAGAGCGGCTCCCCGGGGGCGGAGGGCGCGTCGAGCGACGCCGCGGAGGATCCGGCCGAAGACAAGCCGATGTCGTTCTGGGAGCACCTCGACGAGCTGAGAAAGCGGCTCGTCCGGAGCATCCTTGTCTTCTTCGCGGCCTGCATCGTGGGGTGGGAGGTGCGCGAGCAGCTCTTGCACTTCCTGACCGTCCCGTTCGTGCAGGCGTGGCGCGAGCAGAACCTGTCGGGCAACCCCTCGCTCCACTTCGGCGCGCCCGCGGCCGCGTTCGTCGCTTACTTCAAGCTGTCGATGATCGGCGGCGCGGCGATGGCCTCGCCGTTCATCTTCTACCAGCTGTGGTCGTTCGTCGCGCCCGGCCTCTACGCCAAAGAGAAGCGCTACGTCATCCCGTTCGTCCTGTTCTCGACGATCCTGTTCGTCGGCGGCGGCTGGTTCGGCTGGCGAGCGGCCTTCCCGATCTCGTTCGGTTACTTCCTCAGCATGGCCGGCACGGTCGGCGGCGACGGGGTGACGATCACGCCGACCGTGATGATGGGCGACTACCTCGACTTCGTCGCCCAGCTCCTGCTCGGCTTCGGGATCATCTTCGAGATCCCGCTCATCGTGCTCTTCCTCTCCATCGCCGGCATCGTCAACTACATCCAGCTCATCCTGTTCGGCCGCTGGTTCGTGTTCGGCGCCTTCGTCGTGGCGGCCGTCCTGACGCCGCCGGACATCACGAGCCAGCTCGTCATGGCCGTGCCGATGTGCCTGCTCTACGTGCTCTCGATCGGACTCGCGTACGTCTTCGGCAAGCCGCCGACCGACGCCCAGCGAGCGGCGTACAAGGCGCGCAAGGAGAAGGAAGTCACCAAGGGCTGACGGGCGGCGCGGCGCCGGCCGGGCCTCCTGCGCGGCGTCGTCCGCGCGCCGTCCTCCGCGGCGGCGCGGCGCATCGCAGACCGCTGCGCTGCTCCTTCGCGGCCCCGTCTTCCGCGGGGGCGCGGCGCATCGCAGACCGCTGCGCTGCTCCTTCGCGCGCCGCGGCGCACGGCAGACCGCTGCGCTGCTTCCGCGCGCCGTCCTCCGCGGCGGCGCAGGTCAGGCGGCGGGCGCGGCCGCCGCGGGCGCTGCCTTCCGGCTCCGCGCCACGTGGATCGCGATCGCGGCGCCGGCCATCGCGAGCCCGATGAGCTGCGACGTGGACAGGCCGACGAAGCCCCCGCGGTCGTCGGCGCGCACGAACTCGAGCACGAAGCGCCCGAGCGCGTAGAGGCCGAGGAACGTCGCGAAGACCTGCCCGTCGTACCGCTTCCGCCCGTGCACGTAGAGCAGGCAGATCGCCGCGATGGCGAACGACATCGCCGACTCGTAGATCTGCGTCGGGTGCACCGGGTGCGACGGCAGGCGCGGGCTCGTGAGCTCGAGCAGCTTGAACTGCGCCTCGCTCGCGGGACTGTTCGGCGGGAACGAGAGACCGAACGCCCCGTCGGTGCGCATGCCGAAGCAGCAGCCGGCGAGCAGGCAGCCCATCCGGCCGAACCCGAGGCCCAGCGGCACGGCGAAGCCCGCCATGTCGGCCGCCTTCCAGAACGGGAACCGATCGCGCTTGAGCAGCCAGTACGCCATCGCGGACGCGCCCACGAAGCCGCCGTAGTACGTCAGGCCGCCGGCCCAGAACTTCGCCCACGCCAGGCAATCGCGCTCGATCGGGTGGCATACCCCCTTCGCCGCGTCCCACACGCCGTGGTACCGCGACGCGCAGAGCGCCTGCTCGACCTTCCAGTCGACGAGCGACGGGTCGGTGCAGAGGTGCACGTAATCCCAGAAGTATCCGTCGGCGACGACGTGGAGGAGCCTGCCGCCGACGACGCCCGCGAGGAGGCAGGCGAGCCCCAGGTCGACGATCACATCCGGGTCCTCGCCGATCCGCCGCGCCCAGAGCGCGCCGATGGCCGTCGCGAAGAGGAAGCCGGTGAGCAGCAGCAGGAAGTAGGCAGGGAACGCGACGTCGAGCAGGCGGAACAGCTCGGGCCGCATGGTCAGCCCGCGGACGCCTTCGCGCCGGGCGCCTTGAGCTCGGGGCGGTGGGGGGAGAACATGTCGATCGCCATCAGCCCGACGCCCACGACGATCGCGATGTCGGCCACGTTGAACGTCGGCCACACGAACGTCGAGGTGAGCCTGACCTGGATGAAGTCGATGACGTACCCGTAGCGGATGCGGTCGACCAGGTTCCCGAGCGCACCGCCGAGCACGAGCGGCAGCCCCCACCTGAGCGCGGTCTGGGAGGGGTGGAGCTTGCGGTACAGCGAGACGATGAAGACGATCGCCGCGAGCGAGACCAGCAGGAAGAACGGGCGGCGGATCGCCTCGCTCTCGTCGCCCAGGATGCCCCACGCCCCGCCGTGGTTCTTCGCGAAGATCATGTTCAGGTGATCCTTGATCACCTCGATCTTCCGGAACGAGAGCGGCCGCGGCGCGGCGGTGAGGTCCGTGAGCGCCTGCGGCTCCAGCCGGTCCTTGGCCCACCACTTCGTGCCGAGATCGGCGGCCAGGGTGACGGCCGAGACGGCGATCAGGAACACGTACGACGGCCGGTACGCGGGCTTCGCCGGCGCGACCACGTCGTCGGCGTCCGCCTCCTGCGAGGAGCCGCGCCCCTCGTGGTCGCGTTCGCCGGCGGAGGCCGGCGGCTCGCCGGCCGGCGCGTTCACGGGCGCGGAGCGATGCGACTCCGCATGGGCACCTTCGGTCTCAACGGGAGCGTCTCGCGGCGTCGCGTCTTCAGTCATGCGGAGCGCGTTCCTCTACGACAAACCGAGCGCTCCGGCAAAGGCTTCCCTCCGTGGACGCCGCCGCGCGCGTCTTTCACGCCTTGCGCGTGTCACGTGACGTGCGTGACTTGCTCGCGCCGCGCCGCGCCGCGCGCCGTCTGCTCCGGCCGAGCCGCCCGCTCGCGTCGTTCAGCTGGCCGGCGGCACGGGCGGAGGCGCTTCCGTCGATAGCGGAGGGGCGGGGTCGCCGCCCGCCGGGCCCTCCGAGGCGCCGCGAGCGTCCGGGGACGGCGCGCTCGCCCTGCGGGTCGCGACGATCATGTCCTTGGACATCAGGATGACCCCCGCGACGATCGCGATGTCGGCCACGTTGAACGTCGGCCAGTGAAACTCCCGACCGCCGCGGATCACGTACATGTCGATGAAGTCGATGACCCAGCCGTAGCGGATCCGGTCGACCAGGTTGCCCATCGCGCCGCCGAGCGCCAGCGCGAGCCCCCACTTCATCCCCGTCTGGTCCCTGTGGACGCGCCGGTAGATCGAGAAGATGAAGACCATCGCCGCGGCGGAGACGAACAGGAAGAACGGCCGCCGCAGGCCGTCCGGGAGGCCGCGCAGGAAGCTCCAGGCGCCGCCGGGGTTCTGCGCGAAGATGAAATCGAGGTGGTCCGGGATGATCGTGAGGACCTTCGCGCCCGACCGCTTCGGGTCGAACCCGGCGAGGCGCGCGTGCGCCCACCCCTTCGTGACCAGGTCGGCGGCGCACGAGACGAGCGCCACGACGGCCAAGAAGCGGAGCGAGGCGCGCTCCTCGCTGGGGAGGTCGTCGGGAAGGTGCTCGACGGGCGACGCTTGCGGTGCGTCCGAGGACATCGTCCTCGCTTCTACGCGATGGCGTGGCACGGAGCAAACAGCCTCGAGCAGACCGGTGCCCGGCGGCGGTCGTCTTCTGCTTTCTGCTCTTCCGTTCTTCCGTCCTTCCCCCGCGCCTCCCGTTTCCGCCTTCCGATCTCGCCCGCGCCTCCTCCGCCGATCGCAGCGCCGGTTCACCGCTGGTTCAGGATCACCACCGGACGCTCCGGGGCGCGCGGTCGCACCGGCGCCTTTTCCCGTCCAGGAGGATCGGTCGGACCGGCCGGGTCGACCGCCCGCCCCCCCCTCCTTCGCAGCGCGAGGTGCACCTCGCCGTACGCCTGGAGGGCCGCGCCGCGCTGCCGCTCCGTGGCCGCCGCGCGCCCCAGCGACTCGGCCAGCTGCGCCCGGCGCCCCGCGAGGTACGCGAGATCCCTCGCCTCGGCGAGCTCGCTCCCCCCGGCGAACGCCTGCTCCGCGCGCTCCATCGCCTCGGTGGCGCCGCGCAGGTCCGCGGGCGCGAGCTCTGCCGCCGCGCTCGCCCGGGCGCGCTCGTAGCTCTTCCTCGCCTCGATGAGCTCCTTCGGCGGGAGCGGGGCGCTCGCGCACCCCAGCAGACCGCCGACGAGCAGAATGGCCACTGTCCCGTGATTGGTTCGCATGATTCCGCGCCTCCTCTCCGCGAGCCCTAGCGGAGCTGCCGCTGGATGGATCCGACCTCTTCGAGCACCTCGTTCGTGCGGGCCTGAGCCTGCGCCTCGCGCTTGAGGGCGAGCGCGAGCTCCGCGTCCGCCTGCGCGCGCAGGAGCATGCGTTGCGCCCGATCGGGCACGCCGCCTTCCGACAGCCGCGTCGCCCGCTGCACCTGCTCCCGGGCCAGGCGGAGGTGGGCTTCCGCCCGCGGGTCCTCGTCGGCGCCGACCTCCTCGGCGGCTCGAATCATCGCCTCCGACGCGCCGAGCCGCTCGCTGAAGCTTGGCGCGTACGCGGCGCACCCCGCCGCCGACGCGCCGAAGAGCGTCAGGAACACTGCGTTTTTCATGTGCGACACCTCGTTGCCAGCCCCGGACGAGAGGTCGCCCGGAGAAGGCGGGTGAAAGAGCGGATGGGATCATCGACTCCGGATCTCCGTCGTCGATCGGCTCGTCCTCAGGCAACCAGCACACCAGGGCCGACGGCCTGGGGGCGGCGCCTGAGCGCGCACGCGAGAGGCGCCGCCCTGCGTCCGTCGGCGCAGGAGGAATCACCACGCCACTGAGACATCGCCTCACGCGCCGTATCCGCGCTTCTCATCCGTTGCGCGCAAACGAGCCATTCGCCGGAGGGCCCGTGTGCGTCGCCTGCGGCAACTGGACCACAGGAGAGCCCAGCACACCGGATCTCGTTCGAGGACGGGAGAGGCCCCCTCTCCGCTGTACGCCCGCCTGCCGCGGCAGCCCGCCGCGACCGCGTTCCGCGCCCGCCTGCCGTGCCCGCCTGTCGCGCCGATCCGCCGCGCCTGCCGCGCCGGCCCCTCACCCGCGCGCCGTCCTCCCCTCACCCGCGCGCCGCCCTCCGAGATCCCGGCCGCGCGCGCCAGCGCTACGCCGGCCGACGTGTGCATCGCGCCCGATCCGGTTGAGTGACACGGCGCATCTGTTTAGTATACCTGCGTCATGCCGTCGCCCCCCTGGAAGATCGAGACCGGCGTCGAGACCGTCATCTCGTCGTGGCTTGCCTCCGGCTACGTCCGCCCTTGTTTCACCGCGGATCGCGAGCTTCCGCCGGCCGACGCGCGCACCTCACCGATGCCCGACGCGCTCTCGCCGGCGCTCCGCGGCGCCCTGGAGCGGCGCGGCATCTCCCGGCTCTACGACCACCAGGCGCGGGCCTTCGCGGCCGCCCGCGCGAAGCCCACGGGGCCGAGCGCCGCGGCGGAGCCGGCGCAGGCGGGGCGGCACGTGGTCGTCGCGACGCCCACCGCCAGCGGCAAGAGCCTCTGCTTCCATCTCCCGGTGCTCGACGCGCTCGCCGAGGGCGCCGCGTCGGGCCAGGGCGGCAGCGCGATCTACCTGTACCCCACCAAGGCGCTCGCCCGGGACCAGGAGGCCGGCCTGCACGCGCTCATCCGCGAGGCGGGGCTCACGATCCCGGCGATCGTGTACGACGGGGACACGCCGGGCGACGCCCGGCGGGCGGCGCGCGAGCGCAGCCCCATCGTGATGACCAACCCCGACATGCTCCACGCGGGGATCCTGCCGCACCACGCGCACTGGGCGCGGACGTTCCAGCGCCTGCGCTACGTCGTGCTGGACGAGCTCCACACCTACCGCGGCGTGTTCGGGTCGCACGTCGCCCACGTCCTCGCCCGGCTGCGCCGGGTCGCCGCGTTCCACGGATCGAGCCCGACCTTCCTCTGCGCGACGGCGACGATCGGCAACCCGCGGGCGCACGCCGCGCGCCTGCTGGGCATCGCCGAGGACGAGCTCGAGCTCATCGACGAGTCCGGCGCCCCGCGGGGGCCGCGGCGCTTCTTCCTGTACAACCCGCCGGTGGTGAACGCGGAGCTCGGGGTGCGCGCCAGCACCCTGAAGAGCGCGGTGCGCCTCGCCGGGGATCTCGCCCGCGCCCGCGTGCCCACGCTGGTGTTCGGCCAGTCGCGCAACTCGGTCGAGATCATGCTGAAGTACCTGCGCGAGGGCGTCGGCAAGGAGATCGGGGCGGAGGACGCGATCATGGCGTACCGCGGCGGCTACCTCCCGGAGACGCGCCGGCGGGTCGAGCGGGGGCTGCGCGAGGGCGAGATCCTGTGCGTCGTGGCCACCAACGCCCTCGAGCTCGGCATCGACATCGGCGAGCTCGACGCGGTGATCTGCGCCGGCTACCCCGGGTCGGTCGCCGAGACGTGGCAGCGCTTCGGCCGGGCGGGCCGGCGCGGCAAGACGAGCATCGCGGTCCTGTGCGCCACCAGCGCGGCGCTCGACCAGTACCTCGCGAGGAACCCGGCGTACCTCCTGGAGCGCGCGGCCGAGTCGGCCCGGATCGACCCGCAGAACACCGAGATCCTCGTGCAGCACCTCAAGTGCGCGGCGTTCGAGCTGCCGTTCCTCAAGGGGGAGCCCTATGCGGCGATGCCGCCGGACGACACTGTGGCGGCGCTCCGCTTCCTGCAGGACAACGGGGTCGTGCACGAGTCGAACGATCGCTTCCACTGGGCGACCGACGCGTATCCGGCGAACCACGTGAGCCTGCGCTCGGTGGGCTGGGACAACTTCGTCATCATCGACAAGGCCCATGGCAAGACGCTGGCGGAGCTCGACTGGCGCGCGGCGCCGACGATGCTCCACGAACAGGCCATCTACCAGCACGACGGCGAGCAGTACCAGGTCGAGCGGCTCGATTACGAGAACCACAAAGCCTTCGTGACGAAGGTCGTCCCCGACTATTTCACGACCGCGCTCACCCACCGGAAGGTGAGCATCCTCGACGAGAGCGCGGCCGCCCCGCTCGGCCGGGCGACCGCCGCCTTCGGCGAGGTGAGCATCGTGGAGAAGGTGGTCGGGTACAAGAAGATCAAGTTCTACACGCACGAGAACACGGGATACGGCGACGTGCGGTTGCCCGACATCCAGATGCACACGACCTCGTTCTGGCTCACCGTGCCCGAGCCGCTCTGCGAGGAGCTCGGCCTCGGCCGCGCGACCGCCATCGACGGCCTGCGCGGGATCGCGCGGGCGCTGGAGACGGTGGCGACGCTCTCGCTCATGTGCGATCCGCGCGACATCGGCCAGACGCTCGAGGACGGGAGCGAGGCGCGGGAGGTCCCGGCCGGCGGAGAGGCGGCCGGCGTCTTCGATCCGACGCTGTTCCTGTTCGACAACGTGCCAGGCGGCGTCGGGCTCTCCGAGCGCATCTACGAGCAGCGCGACGAGCTCCTCGCGCGCACGCGGCAGCTCATCGCCGGCTGCGGCTGCGACGAGGCCGGCTGCCCGCTCTGCGTCGGCGCCACGGAGACCATCGACGCGAAGCGCAAGCGCGCGTCGCTCGGGCTCCTCGCGATCTTGCTCCACCAGGCGTGAGCACGGCGGCGAGCGCCTCCGGGCGCTCGCAGCGGCGCGGCGCGCATCATGTCCTGAGCGGACGGGTACCCGACCCACGCAGATCCGGCGACATCCACCTCGCTCTGCGCCCCTGAGCCCCTACCACGCTCGCGACGGGCGCGCGTCGTGGACGTGTCGCCGCCGCCCGCGCTCGCGATGTGACAGCCATGTTTCAGCGCACAGGGGAACACCACGAGTCGATTTGTGCAATCGACCGCAGCATCTCTTGGAGATCGAGCGCTGTCGCCCCTTTACCCCACCCCTCGGGGCAATCTAGAGTCGGGGCACCGTGGAGAGCGCGCCATCGAGGGGGGTTGTTCTGGGGCGTTACGCCATTGGACCGCGGATGGCGCGCGGCGGGATGGGCGAGGTGTTTCGCGCGGTCGCGCTCGGGCCGGACGGCGAGGAGGTCCCGGTCGCCATCAAGCGAATCGTCCCGATGCACGCCGGCAGCGACGATCTCAGGCAGCTCTTCATCGCCGAGGCGAGCATGATGACCCGCCTCAAGCACCCCAACATCGATGAGGTGCTCGACTTCGGCGTCGACGATGCGGGCGACTTCTACCTCGTGCTCGAGCTCGTGTCCGGGACGGATCTCGGGCGACTCTGCAAGGGGCTCTGGGCGCGGGGGGAGTCCGTCCCGGTGCCGATCGCGCTCTTCGTCGCCGCCCAGGTGCTCGAGGGGCTGGGCTACGCGCACGAGCGCTCGGCCGCCGAGGGGCGGCTGATGGTGCACCGCGACGTGAGCCCTGGAAACGTGCTCATCTCGCTGAGCGGCGTCGTGAAGATCGCGGACTTCGGCGTGGCGATCGCCACGCGGGGCGACGTGGGGGACACCGCCAGGCGCGACCTGGTCGGGAAGCCGAGCTACATGCCGCCCGAGCAGTTCGACGGCGAGCGCGTCGACGCGCGCGCCGACGTGTTCGCCCTCGGGGTGGTCCTGTTCCAGATGCTCACCGGGACGCGGCCCTTCCCCGGGAGCAGCGCCGCCTCGCGGATGGCGGCGGCGCGCGAGGGGCAGATGTTGCGGGCGAGCGAGCTGCGCCCCGAGGTGAGCCCCGCGCTGGAGGCGATCCTCGCGCGCGCGCTCGCGCCGCGCCGGGACGACCGCTTCCCCGACGCGCGCGCGATGCTGGACGCGATCGAGGCGCTCCGCGAGGCAGGCCACGAGATCGGCACGCCGGAGGACCTCGGGGCGCTCGTGAGCGCGGCGCTGAAGGAGTCGCCGGAGTCGCGTCCGCCGGGCCCCCACACGCCCGAGCTCCCCGAGGACGAAGACGACCTGGAGGGGGGCGAGCTGACGCGCGCCGACGCGGACAGCCCCTTCACCCTGCGCGCGACGCGGCGCCCCGGGCCATCGTCGCAGGTGCTGGGCGGCGAGGCCGAGGCGCTCGAGGCGCTCGAGGCGCTCGATGGCATCGACGCGGCGCTTCCGGCGCCGTCGAGCGCCCCGGTGAGCGGCGGATTCCACGCCGTGGCGCCGGCGTCCGGCGAGGAGAGCTCGATCGATCCGCTCCAGGCCTCGAGCCTGAGGGGAGCGGTCTCCTTGACGCCGAGGCCGCGCGACGAGGCGCGGCCGCCGTCCTCGGCGCCGGGCGCGGTCCTCCCGCCGGCCGGGGCGACGCGGCAGCGCCTGCTCGCGGCGGCGATCGCCTGCGCCGCGCTGGCGGGGATCGCGGTCGCCAGCGTGCGCGTCGGCCGCGGCGGACCGAGCGCAGCCTCCCCCGCGGCCGTGCAGCGCGCCGTTCGGGCAGTACAGCCGCAGATCACCGCCGCCGTGCAGGCCGCGCTGTTGCCCCTGCGAAGAGCTCCTTCCCCCGCGAGCCCCGCCGAGGGCGCTGCGCCGGCCGCGGGCTCCACCGCAGGTGCCGCGCCGGCCGCGGGCACCGCCCCCGCCACCGCGCCGGCCGCGGGCACCCCGTGAGCCGCGTCGCTTGCGGCGCTCGGTCCGCTCGGTTAGCAGCGCGGCATGCGACGCCATCACGTCCTCCTCGCCCTCGCCCTGACCGCGCTCGCCGGCTGTAGCGCCTCGCCGCCCGCAGCTCCGCCGCCTCCGACGGCCGCGCCCCCGGCCCAGCCCGGCGCGCCGCCCGCCGCGGCGGCCCCCGCCCCCGGCGACGCGGTCGCCCCGGCGCCGTTGTCGGTCGCCTCGGTCGAGGTGCCCGCCGCCCTGCGCGCCGTCGTCGACGCCGCCGATCGCGCGGACGCCGACCGGACGCTCGACGCTGGCCGTAAGCCTGCGGAGACGCTCGCATTTTTCGGCATTCAGCCGGGGATGAAGGTCGCGGAGCTCGCGGCGGGGGGCGGCTACTCGGCCGAGCTCCTGGCGCGGGCGGTCGGGCCGGGAGGGGTCGTCTATGCGCAGAACAACCGCTTCGTCCTCGAGCGCTTCGCCGAGAAGCCGTGGAGCGAGCGGCTCAAGAAGCCCGTGATGAAGCCGGTGGTCCGGGTCGATCGCGAGCTCGACGACCCGTTGCCGCCCGAGGCGCGGGATCTCGACGCCGTGTTCCTCGTGCTCTTTTACCACGACACGGTGTGGATGGAGGCGGACCGGGCCGCGATGAACCGCGCTGTCTTCCGCGCGCTCAAGCCCGGCGGCGTGTTCGCGATCGTCGATCATGCCGGGCGCGCCGGGACGGGCGTCACCGAGGTGAAGACGCTCCACCGCATCGAGGAGAAGATCGTGCGCGAGGAGATCGAGCGCGCCGGCTTCCGGCTCGCGGCCGAGGCGACCTTCCTCCGGAGCCCCGCGGACACGCGCGACTGGAACGCCTCGCCGATGGTGGCGGGCGACAAGCGGGGCACGAGCGACCGCTTCGTCCTGAAGTTCGTCAAGCCCGGGGGCTGAGCCGCCGCCGCGGCCTGGGCTCATCGCGAGCGGGCGGGCGGCTGCGGCGCATGCCGTCCGCCATCGGACCCGCCCCTCGGCGCATGAGCGGCGCTCACCCGTCGGAGCGAACGCAGCGCACGAGCCGCCGATCGCGGACCGTGTGGTCCTGCGATGCGCCGTTCGTGAAGTTGACGAGGACGGCCTTCTCCGCGCTGCCGATGGCGGGCGTCGACGACCAGAAGACGTCGGACGGCGTCCCCGGGAAGGCCGCCAGGTCGATCGCCGGCCCGGACCGCCGATCATCGACGATCGAGAGCAGCTCCTTCGCGCTCGGCAGCCGCCAGTCGCTCTTCGCGGCGAGGCCGAGGTCCTGGCAGTGCGCGAGCGCGTCGCTCCAGATGAACCGGGTCTGGGAGGCGTGGCGCTGCCAGACGAGCCCCGTCGAGCGATCGAGCACCCAGTCCTCGCCGGGCGAGAGATCGGCCGGCGCGATCCCCTTCGCACCTCCGACGCACAGCGCCCGCGCGCCGGCCGTGTCGTCCTTCGGGAAGAAGCCGAGGGACGCATCGCTGGCCAGCACACCCCAGGCGAACGAGCTGTCCGCGGCGACGTCGGTCGCGGACCAGTAGAAGCTGTCCTGGGTGGACGTGAAGAAGATATCGGGAAACGCCGTGGCATGGCCGAAATCCACGATGGAGACGAGCTCGATCCGCGTCGGCAGGCGCCAGTCCGAGAGGCCGCCGATGCCCTGAGCGCTGAGCGCCGCGCAGTGCTCCTGCGCGCCGACCAGCGTGAACATCCCGTTCTCCGCCACCTTTTCCCAGGTGAGCCCGGTCACCGAGTCTTCGACCGCGCCGTCGGCTTCTGTGTAGGAGGGGACGGCGATCTCGTAGTTCCCGTCCTGTCCGAAGAAGGGCGCCGAGGGCCCTGGGCACGCCTCCAGCACGGTGGTCCCGTTCGAGCAGCGCGTGGTCGGCGAGTCCGGCCATGTCACCGGCACGGGCGGCGGCCCTCCGCCGCCGGTCCCTCCCTCGCCGCCCCCGCCGCCGATCGGCTCGCTGCCGCCGCCGCCGATCGGTTCGCTGCCGCCGCCGCCGATCGGTTCGCCGCCGCCGCTGCTGCTGCCGAACTGAAAGGGCTCTCCGATGCATCCGGCGAGCGTGACGGACTCCACGAGCAGCGCGGCCAACAGCCAGGTGAAGCGAAGGGCGTGAGGGGTCTCGTTCGGCATGGGCAAGCGGCGGCGCCAGGAGAGGATCCGGGCCAGCAGCCTATCATTCACCGGGGCGCGGGGGTCGACTTCCTCGCAGCGCCTCGCCGCAGGCTCGCATCGCTGCCGCCCGCCGCCCGCCGGCGGCTTCGTTCCCCGCGCGCGCAGTTGCCCACGCCCGCGCCCGCGTCGGCGGCGGTCGCGCCGCCCGCGCGGGCGGGTCGGCCCATGAGAGGCGAAGCGAGCATGATGGAAGAACGACGCGCGGCGGAGAGTGGGGTTGAGCCCGTGCACCTCGGTGCCTCTCCGCCGCGTCGACTTCTTCTACGCAGGTTGCGTCGGGTGCCCTCTCCGCCTTTGCGGGCCAAGGGTCCGCCGCGTCACGGCGTCGTGTAGTCGACCTTCACCGTGTACGAGCTCTCCGCGTACCCCTGCACGAGGAGGAAGGCCTCCGACTGCCCTTCCGGGACCGTCAGCTCGCACGTCTCGTCCGCGCCGTCGAGGTAAGGCCGGCAGTCGAAGGCGCTCAGGGTGGGCTGCTCACCGAACCGCACGTAGAGATCGGGATCCCCGGTGCCGCTCATCACGGCCCGGAAGGTCGTGCCCGGGACCACCGAGATGGGCCCGTGGGACGCCGTCTCGCGCCGCGAGACGCTGCCGTCGAAGCTCGTCGACGTCTCGGTGCCGCCGCCTGCGGGCTCGCCTCCGGGCTCGCCTCCGGGCGCCTTCGGCGCGGAGTAGCGCACCTCGATGTCGTAGGTCGAGGCCGTGAAGCCTTGCACCTTGATGAAGGCCCTCGTCTGGCCCGCGGGCACATCGAGCGTGCAGGTCTCGTTGGCGTCGCTGAGGTAGGGCCGGCAATCGAACGATCTCGCCGTCGGCGCATCACCGAACTTCACGAAGAGATCGGGGTCTCCGGTCCCGGTCATGACGACGGTGAGGGTCGTCCCGGCCACGACCTCGAACCCCTCGGCGGGCCCGACTGCATCGAAGGCTCCCCGGGCGAGGCGGCCGCTGAAGTTCTCGGTGGTCGGCTCCCCGACCGGCGGCTCCCCGGTCGGCGGCTCCCCGCCGCCTCCACTGCCTCCATCACCTCCGCCGTCACCGCCGTCTCCGCTCGGCGTGCCATAGAGCGACCGGACGCCCGCGATGTCCTTCTCCGTGAGGACGAGCGTGCTGTCGCCTGTGCCGTTGCACTGGGGATAGTGCATGACGGACGCGCCGTCGTACTCGGTGAGGGAACGCCAGTTGTCGTCCTCGAAGCAGGTGCCCGACTCAGGACGGGTGTGCTCGTGACGGAAGCCAAGGGTGTGGCCGAGCTCGTGGCGGAGAATGCCGGTCATCGTGGGCCGCGTGCTGCCGAAAGCGGTCCTGTCGATCAGCACGTTCCGCGAGTACCTCGACTGGCCGGGGAAGAAGGCGCGCGCCAGGTACTGGCCACCGGCGTTGACGGGGTTCACGTCGAACAGGACCTCGCTGGTGCTCGACGTGCAGCGCGAGTCGGCAGACTCGACATGGATGAAGTCGACGTCCGTGACGTCCTCCCATGCCTTGACGGCATCCGCCATCGCCGTCACGACCTCCTCGTACTTGTCCCCGAATCTCGTGCTCACGCAGTACGAGAGGTTGTGCCGCTGCTCCGCCGTCCAGATGACGTCTTGCCCGCCTTCCTGGTTGACGATCAGCGCACCACCGCGCACATGCGCCTCCCAGAACTCGCGCAGATGCTTGATATCTACGACCGGCGTGTCCCCGTTAACAATGTAGATGCCGGTGTCAGGCTCCCGGAACACCGTCCGCTCGAATCGCTCAAATCCCAGCTGATTCGTGCCGACTTCCTCGGTGTCGGCGCCGCCGACGTCTGCCGAGCAACCGACCGCGGCAGCGGTCAAACCAGCGATCACCAGAACGAGCTTACGGGCGATCACATTGCTCTCGTGCGTCTTTGCAGGATGCATTTGGAGCTCCTTTCGGGGGAGGCGAATCACGCTGTCCACGCGAACTCGATGAGACCCAAATGCCTTAACCCGATTTGACCCTCAGTCGGATAGCCAAATCTGACCGCCGTTCATAAAAAGGGTTCAGGATTGTAAAAAATTTCGAAGAGAGCGGACACGGTTCCCTTGTCACAGGAAAATTCCCGCGACACGCGAAGCGAACAGATCACGTCGGACAGACACACTGGAAAACAACACATCTTGAGCTCGGGCGACGCGTACTTGCACCAGGACAAACATCGGGATCCTCCTGCCTCCGTTGCGTCGATGAAAGGCGCGGAACGCACGCATGCAACGCGACGGCTGCAACGCAGCGGGCGCGGGCGCAGCTGCGAGCGCCGCGGCAGCCGACAGCGCGCGGGCACGTCCGCGGGCGCCGAGCGCGGCGCGATCCTTCAGGGCAGCGTCGGGACGGCGCGCAGCGCTCGTCGCGCGGGACGACGGCGGGCGCTCACCCGCGCGCCGACAGGATCCGGCTGAAGGCCTCGCCGACGGCGCGCGCGAGCTCGACCATCCGGCGCGAGCCGCTCGAGGTGTCGAGGATCCGATCGGCGACCAGGATCATCGCGGGCCGGCCGACGACCTGCACGGCGACGGCGGCGACGTCGAGGCTCGGGTTGACCATGACGTCGAGCAGCGGCGCGTGGGTGGGGGTGCCGGGGATCGGGCCGACGTAGAGGTGGGTCGCCACGGCCGTGGCGAGCACGCTCGGCTGATCCATCGGGAGGGAGAGCTTGCGCAGCGCCTCCTGGTCGCCGAACTCCGCGTTGCACGCGAACCCACGAAAGACCCCGCGGTGCGCGGCGAAGATGGCGACACGCCCGGCGAACAGCCGCAGCCCCCGGAGCGCGAGCCGGATGACGTCGTCGCGCGTGCGCGCGAGGTACAGCGCGTCGATGACGTCGCTCAGATCGACGAAGGGCTGCGGCGGCGGATCGTCGTCGAGAGGATCGCCGAGCTCCGGCTCGGGCGCGGGGGGCAGCGCCGGGAGCCGCCCGGGGCGCCTGCTCGACGGCGGCGCGGCGCTCTCCGGGCGAGCCCTGCCGCTTCCAGGCGACGGGGCCTCCGCGTCGACGGAGCGGCGGCGCGAGCGCGGCGCGAGGCCGGAGGGCGCGTCGAGCGGCAGCCGTCCGAGGCGCCGCGTCGAGGGGGCCGGCTCCCGCCCGGCGCTGTCCGGCGCGCGTTCGGGGCCAGGCGAGGCCTGGGGCAGGATCGAGGCGAGCAGCTTGAAGGGCGGCGAGATCTCCACGGGCGGCGGCGGAAAGGAGACGGCCGGCGGCTCGACCGCCGGCGCGCGCAGGGCCGCCTGACGCCCGGTCGCCCTCCCGCCGGCGCCGCGTTCGGCGTCCGCTGAGCGGCGAGCGCTCGAGGGAGAGCCGCGCGCGCCGGGGGCCGCCTTGGCGAGGCGGAGCGGCAGGATCGCGTCCTCGTGCGCCGCCGGCGTGTCCGCGCGCTCCGCGTGACCGTTGTGCGCCGCTCCGCGGTGGCCATGCTTGCCGCTCGGCGCATCCACCAGGCTGACCTCCAGGCTCGCCTCGTCGAACGAGGGTACCGAGGTGCGACGGATCAGGGGGATGGGCACCTCGGACGACGGCGGCGGCGGGATGGTCGACTGGGGCGCGCCGTGCGGAAACGCCGGGGTCGCGCGCCGCGCGCGGGAGGGGAGCTGCTCCCGCTCGTCGAGATCGAGGGCGCGGATGGCCTCCTCGATCGCCGTGATCGGCGCGCGGAAGAGGCGCGCCGGCGCGCCGAGGTGGAAGCTGAACTCGTCGGCGATGTGGCGATCGAGCGGATCGGCCGCCGCGACGTCGATGGTGCCGACGCCGGGATCGATGCGGATCGGGACGGCGCCGAGGCGGCGGCACATGGCGCGCGGCAAGCGCGCGACGAGATCGCGGGCGCCGACGACCTGCCGGAGCGCGAGGCCGCCGTGGCGATCGAGCTCCTCCTCCAGGGCGCGCTCGCTGATGGCGGCGCGGTCGATGAGGGCGCGAGGGAACGGGATGCCCCGCAGGACCGCCACGAAGAGGGCGGCTTCGACCTCAGCCTTGGAGACGGCGCCGGCGGCGATGAGGAGGCGGCCCAGGTCTAGCGACACTCGCTGCACAATACCAGAAAGGACGCTGCCAGCGTGCAGCGCCCCGCATCCGGTCACGACGGACGCTGCCCCTTCCGGACGGGCGGCGAGCGGCCAGCGGGCCCGCTCCCTCACCACCCCAGGCGGCGGGGTAGCGCGCTGGGCGAGGGAGAGGGCCAGGCGAGCTCATGGGCTCGCGCCGAGCGCTGGCTCACGCCCTGGCGCCGAGCGCTTCCGCGGCGGAGCCGTGGGGCCGATAGGACAACAGGCCTGGGGAGGACCGAGAGACCCGGAGTCCTCAGCGGGAGAACTGAAAGACCACCTCGCTCTGCCGCACGAGACCCAGGTTGTCGCGCGCGATCCTCTCCACGGCGGTCGGGTCGTCGCGCAGGCGCGCCACCTTGCCGCGGAGCGCCTCGATTTGCCGCCCGAGCTCGGCATTCTCCTCCTCGACGTCGGCGAGCTCTCTCTCGAGCTCCCGCAGGCGGGGCAGCCCCTGCGGCGAGAAGATCATGATCGGTGCGCCCACGACGGCGACGATGAGCACCGCGATGGGGAGGGTCCGCTCCAGGAACTGCGCTATTCGACGCACAGACATCCGCTCGCACGTCCTCCGCGCTCCTGTCAACTTTCCTCCAGGGTTCCTGCAACTCCGCGTTACCTGTCATCCAGCCTCTCGGCGGGGCAGGCGCGGTGAGCACGACCCCGCGCGCCACGTCGATCGACGTCGATTGCGCCCACGTCGAGCGCCGCCGTCGCGCCGCGCACCGCCGAATCACCCTGCAAAACAGGCGTTCGTCGGATGTCGCATGGAGCCCCAAGCTTCGCTAGCATGACCCACGTCCCCCGCCGTCCGGCAGGTCCGCTGCGCGCGCAACGCCGGCACGAGGGCTCGGCCCGAGGAGTCCCATGTCCATTGATATCGTCCGAGGCGAGCTCGAGCGCCTCTTTTCGCTCGATGAAATGATGGCCCTGTCGTCCGACCTCCTCGGCTTCAGCCCGGCCGAGATCGGGGGCAGCGCCTCCAAGGCCTCCTTCGCGCGCGCCCTCACGGATCATTGCGTGGAGCTCGACGCCATCGATGCGTTGATCGATGCCGTCATCGCCTCACGCGCAGAGGTCGACGCGCGCGTCCGCGCCCTCGGCGTCCATGGGCTCGGCCCGCACGAGGAGATCGGGCCCGGCGAGGCGTTCGGCGACTACATCGTCACGAGAAAAATCGGCGAGGGCCCCCGGGGCCTTGTCTACGCGGCGACCCGGGGGACCGAGCCGCGGACGCTCAAGGTGCTCCGGCGCGAGGCGACCCGGGACAGCCGGGCGGTGCGCAGGTACCTCACCCACGTCCGCCTGGCCGCGCAGGTGCACCACGAGAACCTGGCGAGCAGCATCGACGCGGGGATCGTGGGCGGCCGGGCGTTCGTGGCGTACGCGCACGTCGACGGGCTGCCGCTCTCGGCGCGCCTCGCGCGCTCGGGGCCGCTCCACATCAACGAGGCGAAGCCGCTCCTCCGCGGGATCCTCGGCGGGCTCGCCGCGCTCCACGAGCAGCGCCTCGTCCACGGCGCGCTCAAGCTCGAGAACGTCGTCGTGGCCCGCGGCGAGGACGGGGAGCCGCTCCCGATCCTCGTCGACGTCGGCGGCGATCGGCTCGGCGCCGGGTGGTCCAGCCCGGAGCTCGTCGAGGCGGCCAGCCCCGAGCAGCTGCGCGGCGAGAGCGTCGGCCCCGCGAGCGATCTCTACGCCTTCGGCGCGCTGCTCTTCGAGCTCCTCACGGGCAAGCCCGTGTTCTCGGGCGCCGCCGCTGTCGACATCGCCGTCGCGCACCTCATCGAGCCGCCGCCGCCGCCGAGCGCGGTCGCGCCGCGCGGCTGGGTGGGCAAGGACATCGACGAGCTCTCGGGGCGCCTGCTCGCGAAAGCGCAGGACGCCCGGCCGAGGGGGACGCGCGCGGTGCTCGACGCGCTCGATCCGCTCGGCAAGCCGCAGCGGCAGGAGGCGGCGATCGAGGGCGCGCAGCTGGACGACCTCATCGATCGGCTCGTCGCGAGCCCCACGGACACGGAGCTCGCGCTCGCCGTCGAGGCGGCCGTCGATCGGGGAGCGGACCCGGGGCGCGTGGCCGAGGCGCTCGTGATGGCCTCGGAGCAGATCGACGCGGGCTCGGCGCCAGGCCAGGGCGACGACCAGGCCGTCGCGGCGAAGAAGCTCCTCCACTTCCGGGCGGCCAGGATCTACGAGAAGGGGCGCCTGCACGACAAGGCGGAGGCGGTCTACCTGCGCCTCCTCGAGCTCGCCCCGGGCGACGACATCGCCTTCAGCACGCTCGAGGAGCTCCGCAAGGCGCTGGGCAAGCACGAGGAGCTCGTGGAGATGCTCCTCCAGCGGAGCGAGCGCGCCGAGACCGCCGGCGAGCGCGCCCGGGCGCTCAACGAGATCGGGCACCTCTACGTGCGGGAGCTCGACGACAAGGACCAGGGGGTGTTCGCCTTCGCCCAGGCGCTGGCCCAGGATCCGGAGCAGGACGCGTACGCCGTCGACCTGGAGCGCGCGGCGGGCAACGACATGAAGATCTGGTCCGAGGCGCTCCAGATCCTGAGCCAGGCGAGCACCGACGAGGCGATGCCGGCCGAGGCGAAGCTCGCGCTCTTCAACCGGCTCGGGCCCTGGTATGCGGAGAAGGTCGCGCGGGCGGACCTCGGGATCCCGTGCTTCCAGTTCGTGCTCGGGCTCGACCCCGCGAACGAGGAGGCGCTGGAGGGGCTCTCGCAGGTCTACCGCCGCGCCCAGCAGTGGCAGGAGCTCGTCCAGGTGCTGCTCTCGCGGGCCGATCGCGCCGCGACCCCGGGGGAGGCGCGCGACCTCCGCGCCGCGGCGGCCGAGCTCCTCGAGACGAAGCTGAGCGACGCGGGCCGCGCGCGCGACCTCTACGAGCAGATCTTCACCGAGGACCCCGGGCACACGAGGACGTGCGAGGCGCTGCTCAGGATCTACCGGCGCGCCGAGGATCACGCGGGCTACGCCAGGATCCTCGAGCGGCGCGCGGAGGCGCTGCGGGGCGAGGAGCGCGTCGACACGATGTGCAAGCTCGCCGAGCTCTACGAGGACCGGCTCGGCGACCTGGGCGAGGCGACGCGGCGCTACGAGGCGGCGCTCGAGATCGATCCGGCCAGCCTGACCGCCCTGCGCGGGCTCGATCGCATCCACAGCCGCGCCGGCAGCTACGCGGCGCTCCTCCAGAACCTGGCGCGACAGATCGACGTCAGCGCGACGCCGCGCCAGAAGATCAACCTCTACGAGCGGATCGCCGGCATCCACGACGAGGAGTTCCTCGATCACGCGAAGGCGGCCGAGGCCCTCGAGGCGATCCTCGGGATCGACAGCGCGCACGAGGGCTCGCTCGCAGCGCTCGGGCGGCACTACCGCGCCCTCGAGCGCTGGGAGGACGTGGTGTCGCTCTACGAGCGGCAGCTCGGCATCGTGCCCGACGACAAGCGCCGGGAGGAGCTGCTGCTCGCGATGGGGCGCGTGCTCCTCGATCAGGTCGGCTCGCCCGAGCGCGCCCGCAAGGCCTATGAGCGGGTGCTCGCGATCGATCCCCACCACGCCGGGGCCCTGGAGTCGCTCGCGCACGTGCGGGCCGCGACGGGCGACGCCGCGGCGGCGCTGAGCGCGATCGAGTCGCTCGCGGCGACGGCGAAGACCGCGGAGAGCAGGGCCGATCTCTGGATCCGCGCGGCGAAGCTGCTCGAGGAGAAGGGCGATCGGGACGGGGCGATCGAGCGCTACAAGATGGCCCTCGAAGCGCAGCCGCAGAACGCGGGCGCGTCCTCGGCGCTGCGCGCGGCCTACCTCGCCCGGGGCGACGCGACGAGCGCCGTCGAGCTCATCGCGCGCGAGGCCGAGGTCGCGGAGGGCAACCTCGCCAAGGGCCGCCTGTACGGCGAGATGGCGCTGCTCCTCCGCGAGCGCCTCAAGGACGACGGGCGCGCCGCGGAGGCGGCGACGAGGGCGGTCGACCTCGATCCGACGGGCGTGCTCGGGCTCATGATCTCGGGCGATCTCGCGTTCGAGGCGGGCCGCTTCCTCGAGGCGGCGCGGCACTACGAGCTCCTGGCGAGCCGGGTCGACGTCCTGCCGAAGGAGCAGGGGCTCAAGCTGCTGCTCCGCTATGTCGACGCGCTCGGCAAGAGCGGCTCGAGCGGCAAGGCGATCGGCACGGTGAAGGCGCTGCTCGCGCTCGCGCCGGACGATCCGGCGGCGCTCTCGCGGGCCGCCAGGGTCAACCTCGACGCGGGAAGGGCGAAGGAGGCCGCGGAGCTCTACGGCCGCCTCGTGGACCGCTTCGGCGCCGGCCTGCCGGAGCGCGATCGGGCGGAGGCGCTCCTCGGGCTCGGCGAGGCGAGGCTCGCGGCCGGCGACCCGGACGGCGCGGTGGCCGCGCTGAACGGCGCCGCCGATCTCCTCCCGGAGTCCCCTGCCCCGCTCGCCCTGCTCTCCAGGGTCTTCGAGGCCAAGAGGGACTGGGAGGAGGTCGTGCGCGTCAAGCACCGGCGGCTCGACGTGGTGACCGGCGAGGAGCGGAGCGCGCTCCTGCTCGAGATCGGCGACTTGCTGGCGGCGCACCTCCACGACCGCGCGCGCGCCGCGAAGAGCTACGTGGCGGCGCTGGACGAGCGCCCGGACGACCGGAAGATCCTCACCAAGCTGATGCAGCTCTACAGCGAGGAGAAGGACTGGTCGAAGCTCGTCGACATCGTCCTCAAGCTCGCCGCCAAGATCGACGACAGCCGGCAGAAGGCGAAGTACCTGCACACGGCGGCGATCGTGAGCGCGCGGCAGCTCGGCGATCTCGACCGGGCCGCCACGTTCTACGACGAGGTGCTGGCGCTCGACCCGTCGCTCACCCGGGCGCTCGCGGAGGCGATCGACCTCCGCGGCGAGAAGGGTGACCACGAGGAGGTGGAGCGCCTGCTCAAGATCGAGCTCGACAGGGCGACCGAGGAGAACGACACCGCGAGGATGCTCGAGACGTTCGACCGGCTGGGCGCCCTCTACAAGGACAAGCTCGGCTGGATGAGCGAGGCGATCGACGCCTACGAGGCGGCGCAGACGCTCGATCCGGACAGCGAGGCGCGGAACGAGCTCCTGGCGAACCTCTACGCGAGCAACCCGGCGGAGTACCTGGACAAGGCGGTGGCCGCGCAGGCCCCGATCCTGCGGCGCAACCCGTACAAGCCGGACGCGTACCGGCTGCTCCGGAAGATGTACACCGAGGCGAAGCGCGCCGACGCGGCCTTCTGTCTGTGCCAGGTGCTCTGCTGCCTCAGCGCCGCCGAGCCGGACGAGGAGCGCTTCTTCCGGCGCCTGCGCCCCGACACGGCCGCGGCGGCGCAGCAGCCGCTCGACGACCACGCGTGGGCGACCGCGCTCGTCCACCCCGACGCGGATCCGCTCCTGACGACGGTCTTCGGCGTCATCGAGCCGGCCGTGCTCAGGAAGAACGGGCAGCCGCTGGAGGAGCTCGGTTACCAGCTCGCCTACCAGCTCGATCTCTCGCGCCACCCCTACCCGATGTCGCAGACGCTCTACTACGCGGCGGGTGTGCTGGGCCTCGCGCCGCCGCTCACGTTCCAGGATCCGAACGACGGCGGCGGCGTCTCGTTCCTCCACGCGCACGTCCCGGCGATCGTGCTCGGCGCCGCGGCGCTCCAGATGGACCTGCCCACGCAGGCCGCCGCGTTCATCGCGGCCCGCCACCTCACCTACTACCGCCCGGGCATGTACCTCCGGCACCTGGTGCCGACGGGCACCGGCCTGCGCGCGTGGCTGTTCGCGGCGATCAAGCTCATCTCGCCCACGTTCCCGATCACGAAGGAGCTGGAGGGGCCGGTGATGGACGACCTGGTGGTCCTGGAGCCCATCCTCGTCGGGCCTGCGCGCGATCAGCTCGCGAGCGCCGTGACGAAGCTGCTCCAGGCCGGCGCCATCGACCTGAAGCGCTGGGTGTCCGGCGTCGACCTGACGGCCGACCGCGCGGGCTTCCTCCTCGCCAACGACCTCGAGCTGGCGCAGGAGATGATCAAGGCGACCGACGAGGCGGGCGCCGCCCTCCCCCACAAGGAGAGGCTCAAGGAGCTCACGCTCTACGCGGCCAGCGAGGAGTATTTCGCCATCCGGCAGCGGCTCGGCATCAACATCGACAGCTGAGGGCCGGCCCCTCGGTCGCGGAGCGCTGGCGCCCGGCCTCGAGCTACGCCTGGCAGGACCGCGGTCGCAATCTGGCAGGGCGGGTCAACTGGATCATCGACGATCCAGCTGCGGGATGTCGCTTCCTGCCCACTTCCGCACCGGACTGGTTGACGGATAAATCCCCAAATTGCTAGGCTGCTGGCCGGCATTAGGCCTTTTCGATCGTATGTTAGCTCGCCGCAGCGTGGCAGCGGGCAGCCTGAGCGATTGTGTGAAAGCACGCCCATGGCGGCAAAGAAGACCCGAAAAACTTCGAAAAAAGACCGGAAGAGAGCGACCAAGGCCAGCGCGGCAAGCTCGAGGCGAGCAGCCTCGACAGCGCGGACGCGGAAGGCAAAGCCTGCCGCCCGCTCAGCCGCGCGCAAGCCGAAGCGGAAGGCCGCGTCCTCTCGTCCTGCTGCGCGACGCACCGCTGCCGTAAAGGCGGCAAAGCGCCGGAAAACCACGACAAAACGGGCGACCACCCGCAAGTCGGCGGCCCCGGCGCGGCGCAAGGCGGCGCGCGCACCGGCGCGGGCAACCCGTACAGGCGCGAGGAAGAAAGCGGCGGTCGGGAGGGCGAAGAAGGCCACCCGCGCGGCCGCGAAGCGAACGAGCGCTTCCAAGGCGAAGAAGGCCGCGGCCAGGACGAAGGCCAGGTCGACGCGCACGGCCGCCAAGCTCAGGACCACCAAGGCCAGGGCGAAGGCCAGGGCGACGAAGGTCAAGGCGAGGGCGGCGAAGGCCAAGGCGACCCGGGCGAAGACGTCGAGGGCCAAGGCCACGAAGGCCAGGGTCACCCGCGCCAGGGTCGCAAAGCCGAGGGCCGCGAAGGCCAGGACCGCGAAGACCAGGGCGGTCGCCGGGCGGGCGCGGAAGGCGAAGGCCGCGAAGACGAAGGTCGCGCGGGTCAAGGCCACCAAGCCGAGGCTCGTGCGGGTCAAGGCGGCCAAGCCGAGGCTCGTCAGGAGAAAGATCGCGGCGCGCTCCGAGCGGGCGCTCGCGGCGCCGGCGGCGGAGCCGACGAAGCTCCCCAAGAAGCTGAAGCTGAGGCTCGACGACGAGCCGAAGCCCAAGGAGAAGCTGAAGCTCAAGGAGAAGCTGAAGCTCAAGGACGTCAGGGAGCAGGCCGAGCCGGGCGAGGCCGAGCGACCGCGCCGGGCGAGCGACAGGCCGTCGCGCACGAGCGACAGGCCGTCACGCACGAGCGACAGGCCGTCGCGCACGAGCGACAAGCCGGTCGTCGACAAGAAGAGCGCGCGGCCGGGCGTGGCGAAGGGGAAGAGCGCCGGGGCGTCGATCGAGCGCCGTCCAGGTCGCGCCCCGCTCCGGGAGGCGCCGCGGGTGGTCACCCTGCCGCTGCCGATGCTGCCGCCGCCTCGGCGCGCCACCATCGAGGAGCGCAGCGCGATCATCGAGCAGCGGCTGGCCGCGCAGTCGGAGGACTTCCGGCGGCGCTACATCGACAGCCTCGATATGTCGTGGATTTACCACGACAGCGCGCTCGAAGGGGTTGTCTATACGTTCGACGAGCTGCGCGCGGCCCTCGCCGGCCCGGCGCCGCTCGTGACGGACTCGAGCCTTCAGCCGACGTACGATGACATCCGGCGGCACAAGGAGGCCATCGCGTACGTGCGCGAGCAGGGCGAGAACAAGCGGGCCCCGCTCACGCTCGACTGCATGAAGAAGCTGTACCTGATCCTCCATCCGGAGGAGGGGGATCTCAAGACGGTGAAATACCGCAAGGACATTCCCCAGCACCGGCTCTACTTCCACGAGTACGCTCCGCCGGACAAGATCGCCTACAAGGTGCGTCAGATCATCGACTGGCTGAACGACCCCGAGACGCGGAAGACGCGGAACGGCATCCGGATCGCTGCGCGCGCGCACTACGATCTGCTGCGGGTCTACCCGTTCCCGAACGACAGCGGCAAGGTCGCGAGGCTGTTCATGAACATGCTGCTGCTCCGCACGGGCCTGCCTCCGTCGATCATCCACTCGACCGAGCGGCAGCGCTACTACGAGGCGCTGAAGGGCTCGGCGACGACGGTGCTGCAGATGGTGCAAGAGTCGGTGGAAAACGCGCTCGCGAGCGTCGAGAAGCTCCTCGATGAGCATGAGACGCGGAAGCGCGCCTTCGTCAGCTGAAACGGCAGAGGGCGGTCGCGCGCGAGACCTCGTCCTGACCGGGCGAGGCGCGCGCCGACCGCCCGCGTCCGTCGCTGTCGATCCCGCGGACCAACATCGAGGCGAGGGCGTCGCACCCCCGGTGAAGCGGCCGGACAAGGCGGCTCGCGCGGGTGCTTCGATGGCGGCGAAGACGCGCGCGTCGAGGTCCAAGAAGGCGACAGCGCTCGCCGACGCGGCTCGGCCGACGCCGGCACGCGCAGCGCCGAGCACACCTCCGGCCACCTTCGCGCGGCTGCGGGCGCTGCACCCGGACGCCCACTGCGAGCTGGATCATCGATCCTCGTTCGAGCTTCTCGTCGCGACGGTGCTCAGCGCCCAGACGACGGACGTGCTGGTCAACAAGGTGACCCCCCACCTGTTCGGCGCGTATCCCGACGCCCGCGCCCTCGCCAGCGCCGATGCCGCCGAGGTGGGCGCGCTCCTCAAGCGGCTCGGGATGGGCATGTTCAACCAGAAGGGGAAGAACATCGTGGGGCTCGCGCGAGGCCTCATCGAGCGGCACGCCGGCGAGGTGCCGAGGACGCTCGCCGAGCTCGTGAAGCTACCCGGAGTCGGGCGAAAGACGGCGAATGTGGTGCTCGGCGTCGCCTTCGGAGCGCCGGAGGGCGTCGTGGTCGATACCCACGTGCAGCGCCTGTCGCAGCGGCTCGGGTGGACGACCAGCGACAAGCCAGAGCAGATCGAGCGCGACCTCGTGGCGCTCTTCCCGCGGCGCGACTGGGATATGCTGTCCCACACGCTGATCTTCCACGGCCGCCGGATCTGCTTCGCGAGGAAGCCAGCGTGCGGAGGCTGCGGGATCAGCGACGCGTGCCCGAGCGCGTTCCGCGCAGAGAACGTGGGGCGCAAGCCGCCGCGGCGCCGCGGCCCCGCGCCGTGAGCGCCAGCCGCGCTGCGCGTAAAGTCGGTGTCGAGCGCACCGGCGGAAGGTCGGAAGCAGGCGAGCGCGGCTCATCGTCGCCCGGCGCCCAGCGAGCTGTTTATCGCGCTGGAACCGAGGACGCGGGATAACCTTGGGCCGATGAAGGCTTCGCACATGATCCTCACCCTTGCCTGCCTCTTCACCGCGGCGTGCAGCCCTCTGGAGGACGATCTCTGCGACTACAAGTGCGACTGCGAGGGGTGCAGCGACCGCGAGTACGGCGACTGTCTCGATCGCTACGATGACAGGTACGTGGACGCCGACCGCCGCGGCTGTGTCGACCAGTACGACGCTCTCCTGGAGTGCGAGGACGACACAGGGATCTGCAACCGCGACGACAAGTGGAGTACGTCCTGTAAACCCGAGAAAGACGCGCTGGATCGCTGCATCGACTAGCGTTGCAGCGCGGTCGACCTGAGCCAACCGCCCGGCTTCCTGGCCGCCGCTCAGGTCCCGCCGCCGGGCGCGACGGCGGTGCCAGGCGTGACGGCGCCCGCGCTGCGGAAGGCCGCGACGAGCCGTTCCGACGCGGTGTAGGGGTCGACCTCGCGCCGCGCGACGGCATGCACCGCGGCCTCGAGCGCGGGACCGAGCGCTGCGACGGCGGCGTCGGTGAGCGCGTCGCGGAGCTGCACGTGCATCGCCTCGCGCAGGCGCTCCTCTCGGCGCGCAGCGCCGGCCTCGGTCCCGAACAGCCACGCCCGGTGCCCCTCCAGCTTGTCCACGAGCGCCGCCACGCCGTCGTTACGTGTGGCCACGGTCCGCGCGATCACGGGCTCCCACGGACCTTCGACGGGCTCGCCCCCCCGAGAGGGCGCCCTCTGCGCACGGGCGTGGAGCGCCGCGGCGCTGTGCCCGCGCGCCCGTCCGGAGGCCGCAGCCACCTCGCCGCCGAGCGCGATCATGAGCTCCAGATCGCGCACCGCCACGTCGGCCCCGTCCCGGTCGGCCTTGTTCACGGCGAAGACGTCGGCGCACTCCAGGATGCCCGCCTTGATCGCCTGCACCTCGTCGCCCATCCCCGGCGCGGCGACGACCAGGGTGGTGTGCGCCATCCGGGTGATCTCGAGCTCGTCCTGCCCGACGCCGACGGTCTCGACCACCACGACGTCCGCGCCCCAGGCGTCGAGCACCCGCACGACGTCCACCACCGAGCGCGACAGCCCGCCGAGCGCGCCCCGGGTCGCCAGCGACCGGATGAACACGTCGGGATCGTCGAAATGGGCCTGCATGCGGATGCGGTCGCCGAGGATCGCGCCGCCGGTGAACGGGCTCGTGGGATCGACCGCCACCACGGCGACCCGGCGACCCTGCCCCCGGAACACGCCGATCAGCCGATCGGTGAGCGTGCTCTTGCCTGCCCCCGGGTTCCCCGTCACGCCGAGGACCCAGGCGCGGCCGGTATGGGGGAAGAGATCCTTCAGGATCGCGGCATAGTCGCCGAAGCGGTCGTCGACGAGCCGGCAGGCCCGCGCCGTCGCGCGCATGTCGCGGGCGAGGACCTTGTCTGCGAGCGGATGCACGCGAGCGGCTTAGGCCCGGCGATGCCGGAACACAACCGGCCCGCGGGCAACGCGGCGCCGGGCTACCTACCCTGCCCCGCCGCCCGCAGCGCCGCCGGTGCCGCCACCGCCGCCGGTACCGCCACCGCCGACCGTACCGTCGCCGCCGGCCGTACCGTCGCCGCCGGCCGTGCCATCGCCGCCGCCGGCCTCACCGCCGCCTGCTCCGCCCTCCCCGCCTGCCGACGAGCCGGCGCCCCCCGCGCCCCCGGCGCCCCCGGCAGCGGTGTCGAAGATCGGCCTCGTATCGCCGCACGCGACGACGAGCAGAGCCCAGAGCACAGCGCACGAGGTGAAAGCGAGAGCGCGATTCCACATGGCTACGTCCTTGCCACGAGACGCCGGGCGGCGCGCTCGCGAAATCCTGCGGCGTGCTCCAGTCATGGCGCCGCAGGCGGCTGCCGCTCGAAGCGCCGCCAGCGGCCATCGATGAGCCGCTCGTGCGGCAGGTACTGGGCCTTGTAGACCAGCCGCGAGCAGCGCTCGACGTAAAGGCCGAGGTACAGGTACCGGAGGCCCCAGGAACGGCACAGCTCGAGCTGCTTCAGGATCGAGAAGACACCGGGGCTCAGCGGCTCCAGCTCGGGCTCATAGAAGGAGTAGACCGCGGACAGCGAATCCTGCCCCCGATCCACGACGGCGACCCCGACGAGACGGCCGCCGACGCGATAGCGCATCTCGAACGTCTCGCAGCAGCTGTCCACGAGGAACGCCTCGTACCCCTCGGCGCCGAGCGGACCGTCATCTCGCATCAACCCCCGGCCGTGCTTGTGCCGGTTGTACAGGATGATCTTCTCGCGCGTGGTCACGGGCGGGCCGATCTCGACGTCCACCACCCGCTCTCCACGGCGGAGCACCCGGCGTTGCGTGCGGCCGGGGACGAAGTCACGAACGACGATCCGGATCGGCTCGCACGCGCGGCAGGAGGGGCACTGGGTGCGGTAGAGCAGCTTGCCATGGCGGCGGTTGCCCGCGACGAGCCGCTGGTCGAACTCCGCACGCGTGAGCGGACGGATGGGCACACGCAGGGGCATCCGCGCCTCGGCTTCAGGCAGGTACGGACAGGGGCTCACCTCGTCATGGACCGTGAGCTCGATCGGGTTCGCTCCCTCATCCAGCCGAGGGAGCTCGGCGTCCTGCCCCGCTGCCGCATCTCGCTCGCTCGATGAGCCCATGTCGGTGTCGATCCGAGCGCTCGATCCCCCGTCGAGCCGCCGGCCGCCAGATCAAGGGGATGCCTGTTGCACGGCCACGTCAAGCAAAACCCAGAGCGCCCGGGCCCTCTGTGAGCTCCGCCCGCTTGCGCCGCGCTGGTCTTTATCGCACATCTACCCATACAAACCCACGTGCACCCCACGCATGCTGCATGGCCCGGTTTACCGGCGCTGGCGCTCGAGCGATTCACGCGTTGTGCGAAGAGCCCGAGCGGCGCGCCCTTTTCGCTTGGCCCGGAGGCCAGTATGACCGCGCGCGCGACCGCGACAGGGACGTCCCTCGACCATCGAGCGCCCGAATCGCGCGACCGCCTCAAGAAAGGCCGAACGCTTTGGATCTGACAGGAAAGCAGCGCCGCCACCTCCGCGCGCTGGGGCATCACCTCGAACCGGTCGTGCAGCTCGGCAAGGCCGGCCTGACCGACGGCGTCGTCGCGGCCGTCGACGCCGCCCTGGAGCGGCACGAGCTCGTGAAGGTACGCCTGGGCACCGAGTGCCCGGACGAGCTGGACGACGTCGCCGACACCCTCTCCGAGCGGCTTCGAGCCGCCGTCGCGCAGACGCTGGGGCGGACGATCCTGCTGTACCGGCGCCACCCCAAGGAGCCGAAGATCAAGCTGCCCGCGGGCAGCTGACCGCGATCCACCGCGCGGCCGCGCCCCCCACCCTGCGCGGCCTCGGGCGCCTCGAGTCGACGAGACGCCGCCGAGGCCGCCTTCCCACGTTCCGCGGCGGCGGCGAGGCCTCGGATCGCCGAGGCCCGAGCAAGCGTCACACGTGCCGGAGCGTGGGGCGCTCGGCCAGCAGGTGATCGAGCCAGGCGTTCGACAGCTTCTCCTGCACCGTGTTGGCCCGGAGCCTCGCGGCGAGGTTCTTGAAGTCGACGTGATCGATGAGCTGGTCCTGGTTGAAGCACGAGAAGACCAGCGTCTCCTTGCCCGTCTCCGGGTCCACGTGCCGCTGGAGGCACTGCGCGCAGACCTCCTTCATCATGCACTGCATCGGCGAGTTGATGCTCGCGATGCCCACGTGCTTCGGATCCAGGTGCGGCGCCAGCACGCCGTGCCGCGCCTCGCGCACGGCGTTCATCATCTTGTCCGAGCCGATCGCGATGATGCGACGGACCTCCGAGAGGGCCGCCAGCTCGCCGCCGAGCTGGCGCTCGGCGTAGGCCCTCATCGCCTGGACGATGTTGCCGCGGAAGTGGTGGTCGGTCGCGCGCCGCGGGGAGATCTCGGCGCCGCCGTCCGTGCACCAGACGACCTGGTCGGTCGCCACCTCGATCTCGTCCTGCTTGAAGAGATCCTCGCCGCGCCGGTAGCCGGCGAAGTAGATCACGCGGTCGCCGCGCGCCTTCAGCGCCTTCGCGATCGAGAACAGGACGGCGTTGCCGAGCCCGCCGCCGGCGAGCAGCACGGTCTCCCCCTCGGGGATGTCCGTGGGCGTCCCGGTCGGCCCCATCACGACGACCTCCTCGCCCGGGCGCAGCGCGGCGAGCAGGCGGGAGGACGCGCCCATCTCGAGCGCGATGAGCGACAGCAGCCCCTTCTCCTTGTCGACCCACGCGCCCGTGAGCGCGAGGCCCTCCATCGCGAGCCGCGTGCCGCGGATCACGGGCGAGCGCACCTCGTAGTTCTGCAGCCGGTAGAACTGCCCGGGCTCGAACTTCCGCGCCGCCGCGGGCGCGCGCACGACGACCTCGACGATCGTCGGCGTGAGCCGCTCGACCCGCTCGACCACCGCGCCGAGGTCGTGATCGAGGCGGGCGAAGAGGTCGCGCCGCCGCGCGTCGCGCGCGCCCTGCGGCTCCTCGCCGAGCCGGGCGATGTCGTGGCGGAACAGTGCGACGACGGACGGGTACGCGTCCTTGGCGCTCGCCATCGCCTTCACGACGCTCCCCGCGTAGTGGGGGTGGTTGTCGCCGTAGAAGCTCACCGCGTGCTCGCCGTCGTTGTAGCTCGTGAAGAAGCCCTCCCGCGGCTTGGCCGGCTCCACCTTGAGCGCGCCGCCCTCGTCGACGTAGGCGCGGTGCGGCTGGAAGAACTGCCGCCACTTGTCGAACACGAACGAGCCCGGGCGCTCCTTCTCGTACGTGACGTTGGGGCTCGTCCCGGCCGCGACGCACACGGTGCGGGCAGGGATCGAGACCGCCTGCCCCGCGCTCCGCCACTTGCCGTCGACGATCTCCTGCCGGTCGAAGACGAGCGAGGAGACGCACCCGCGCTCGTCGAGCACCGCCTCGACCGGGGCGAGGTTCTCGACGTAGCGGATCCCTTCCTCGAGCGACTTGGCGACCTCTTCGTGGTTCAGCCGGTACGCCGGCGAGTCGATGAGCCGCTTCCGGTAGACCAGCGAGACGCCTCCCCACGCGTCGATCAGGCCCTGGAAGCGCGGCGGGCGCCCCTCGCGCGCGGCGCGCGCGCGCTCGTCGCGGATCTCCTCCGCGTGGCGCCGCTGCTCGGCCAGGAACTCCCGCTCCTCCTCGTCGAACATCGCGAGGACGGCGGCCTCTCCGCGCTCCGCGATCAGCGCGTCGAGCCGGTCGGCCGTCTTCTCGGCCTGCACGACGTAGTACGCGGCGAGCTCCGTCGCGGTGTCGATCGCCGTGAGGCCGCCGCCGATCACCACCGCCGGCAGGCGCACCTGCAGGTTCGCGAGCGCCGAGCGCTTGTAGGCCCCGGCGAGCTGGAGCGCCATCAGGAAGTCCGACGCCTTGCGGATGCCGCGCGCGAGGTTGTTCTTGAGCGGGATGATCGTCGGGCGCCCCGCGCCCGCCGCGATCGCGACGTGGTGGAACCCGAGCCGGAAGGCGTCGTCGAGATCGATCGTCCCGCCGAACCGCACGCCGCCGTAGATCCGGAGCAGCCGCTGCCGGGCCAGCGTGACGTACAGGACGGTGAGGAAGTTCTTGTCCCATCGCACCGTGATCCCGTACTCGCTCACCCCGCCGAAGCCGAGGAGGACGCGCTCGTCGAGCTCGGTGTAGAGCCGCTTGAAATCCTTGACCGGACGCGGCGGGCGCGATTCGTCGCCCGTGAGCTCGACCGGCAGCGGCTCGATCTTCAGCCCGTCGATCGCCACGCACGCGAAGCCCTGCCGCGTGAGGTGGTGCGACAGCGTGTAGCCGGCCGGGCCGAGGCCGACGACGAGCACGTTCTTGCCGTTGTACGGGAGCGCGTGCGGCCGCAGCGCGTCGAGCGGGTTCCAGCGCGTGAGGAACCCGTAGATCTCGAGGCCCCACGGGAGCGACAGCACGTCCGTGAGCGCCGCGGTCTCGATCTGCGGGATGTCCACCGGCTCCTGCTTCTGGAAGACGCACGCCTTCATGCAGTCGTTGCAGATGCGGTGACCGGTGCCGGGGCACATCGGGTTGTCGAGGCAGACGAGCGCGAGCGCGGCGATCGACTCGCCCCGCCCCCGCATGGTGTGCATCTCGCTGATCTTCTCGTCGAGCGGGCAGCCGTTCAGCTCGACGCCGAGCGGGTTCGCCTTGATCGCCCCGGTCTTGTTGTCGCGCAGGCCCTTCGAGCACGAGTCCTTGTCGCGATCGTGGCAGAAGAGGCAGTAGTCGACCTGGCTCTCGACCTCGCGGGGCGGCGCGCGACGGTCGGTCAGCGCGAAGCCGTCGCGGTCCCTCCGCTCGTGCTCGGGGCCGACGAGGAGCTCGGCGGAGCCCGGGCTGCCGTTCGCGCCCTTCCTCTGCAGCTGCACGAGCTCCTGGTAGTCGAGCGTGCGCGGCGCCTTCAGCGTCGGCCACCGCCGCGCCGGATCGTGCTCGTCCGCGCGGCGCGCAGCGAGCCACGCCTCGACGGCGTCGAGCGCGAGCGCCACGACCGCCCCGTCCTCGGCCTCCGTCGGCTCCGCGCCAGCGACCGCCGCCGCCGGCGCCACCCCCTCGGCGAGCGCCGGGTCCTCCCGCAGCGCCGCGCGCACCTTCGCCGCCCGCTCGCGGAGCTCGTCCGTCCACTTCGCGCCGCCGGCCTTCGCGGCCTTGCGCGCGATCTCGTCGACCTCGATCAGGGCGAGCGTCGCGCGCGCGATCGCGAGCTCCTCCGCGGCGGAGCCGCCGTCGAGCGCGCTCGCAGGCGCGCCCATGGCCGCGAGCGACCGCCGCGCCGCGTGCGCCGCCTCGACGTGCGTGCCCCGCCACGCCTTCCCCGGGTTCGGCTTGAACAGGCGCTTCTTCGAGAACTCGCGCTTGAAGTCCCAGAGCGCGCTCCGCTCGAGGGTCGCGTCGATCTGCGCCTGCGTCTCCCGCTCGACCCGGAAGAGCGTCGCCACGAAGCGGCCGACGTGGGGCGCCGCCGCCAGGAGCGCCTCGGAGACCTGCTCCGGCGTGAGCGCGGGCCGGCCCGCGCCGGCGCCGGAGGCCTCCACCTGCGCCGCGCGCAGCGAGGCCCGGTACGCGTCGAAGCGCCTGTAGGCGCCTTCGTCTGCTGCGTGGAAATACTCCTCGAACCGCTCCGTCAGCTCGGCGAGCTTCGCAGGGTCGAAGAGATCGGCGTAGCCGAAACCAGGGAGCCCGAGCTCGAGCTCGGAGGCATCGGAGGTCGCCTGCACCCACGAAGAGAAGTCAGCCTGCACTCCAGCGTTCGCTTCCATACCCGCGACAAATGCTTTCTAGTTCAAGGGGTTCGCTCACCCGGCGAGGGCTTGCCAGCGCAGCCTCGAGAGCGACGTAAAGTAGCACCAGGTCGCACTTTCGACCTGTTGCTCGAGCAACATTCAATCGAGCTCGCCCTGCGCTGGTCAGCGCGTCGAGCGCTCGATCACGCAACCGCTGCGCGCTCATCGGCACGTCAACCGCGCCGGTGCGTCGCGTCAGAATCCCTGCGAGACGACGCGCTCGATCGTATGCGTGGAGATGTTGCCTGCGACGACCTCTGGATCTCGCAGCAGCGCCTGGTGCAGCGGGATGTTCGTGCGGATGCCGCCGATGATGAACTCGTCGAGCGCGCACCGGAGCCTGGCGATCGCCTCGGCCCGGTTCGCGCCGTGCGCGATCACCTTGGCCACCAGCGAATCGTAGGAGCTGGGAACGCGGAAACCACCGTACACGCCGGAATCGACGCGGATCCCGACGCCGCCGGGCGAGTGGTACTCCGTGATGAGGCCCGGCCACGGCACGAACGAGCGCGCATCCTCGGCGTTGATCCGGCACTCGATGGCGTGGCCCCGGAAGCTCCAGGGCCGCGTGTCGGGCAGCGAGAGGCGCTCGCCTGCAGCGGCGAGGATCTGCTGCGCGACCAGATCGACGCCGGTCACCATCTCGGTGACGGGGTGCTCGACCTGGACCCGGGTGTTCATCTCCATGAAGAAGAGCTCGCCTCGCTCATCCATCAGGAACTCGAGCGTGCCCAGGCCGGTGTAGCCGGTCTCGAGGATCGCACCCCGGAGGATGTCGCCCATCCGGGAGCGCTTCTCGTTGTCCATCGCCGGGCTGGGCGACTCCTCCATCACCTTCTGGTGCCGGCGCTGGAGCGAGCACTCGCGCTCGCCGAGCGTCCACACGCCCCCGTGCTGATCCGCGAGCACCTGGAACTCGATGTGGCGCGGCGCCTCGACGTAGCGCTCGAGGTAGACGTCCGGGTTCTTGAAGCCGCTCAGCGCCTCCTGCGTCGCGATCTCGAACGAGCGCTGCACCTCGCCGGCCTCGCGGACGATGCGCATGCCCCTGCCGCCGCCGCCGCCGGAGGCCTTCAGGATCACCGGATAGCCGACGCGCTCGGCCTGCTCGGCCGCGTCCGCCGCGCTCTTGAGCACGCCCGTGCCGCTGAGCATGGGGATGCCGAAGCGCTTGGCGACCTCGCGCGCGGACACCTTGTCGCCCCAGGTCCGCATCGCCTCCGCGGTCGGCCCGATGAAGGTGAGGCGGCACTTCTTGCAAAGCTCGGCGAACTTCGCGTTCTCCGAGAGGAACCCGTAGCCCGGGTGGATCGCGTCGGCGCCTGTGACCTCCGCCGCCGCGATGATCTGCGGGATGTTGAGGTAGCTCTTCGACGCCTCGGCCGGACCGACGCACACCGCCTCGTCCGCGAACCGGACGTGCAGCGCCGCGGCGTCCGCCTCGGAGTGGATGGCTACCGTGCGGATGCCGAGCAGGCGGCAGGCGCGGATGACACGCATCGCGATCTCGCCGCGATTGGCGATCAGGATCTTCTGGAACACGGCACCCTCGCCCGGGCAGCGCTAGCTGCGCCGCACCTTGAAGAGACGCTGCCCGAACTCGACCGGCTTGCCGTTGTCGACGAGGATCTCGACGATCGTGCCCGGAGAGTCCGCCTCGATCTCGTTCATCAGCTTCATCGCCTCGATGATGCAGAGCGCCTGACCCACGCGGATCGCGCTGCCCACATCGACGAACGGGGGCGCATCGGGCGACGGCGATCGGTAGAACGTGCCGACGAACGGCGACGTCACATAGGAGATCCCCTCGTCGCTCTCTGCCGCCGCGGGCGCGGCAGGGGCCGCCGGCGCGGCGACCGGCGCAGGTGCCGCCGCGGGCGGCGCCGCCGGCGGCGCGACCGGCGCGCTGTGGATCTGGAAGGCGGCGGGCGCGAGATGCGGCGCCGCGCCCTGCGGGATGACGCCTCCGCGCGTGAGGCGAATGCGAACGTGTTCGTCCTCGAACTCGAAGTCGTTCACGTTGCGCTTCTCTAAGATGCGTACCAGCGCCCGCAACTGCTTGAGGTTGATGTTCATGGAAGGACGTTCGGCCATCGATGTTTGCCGCCTTTCAACCAGAGTGACGGCGCATGTTCAACCTCTTTCGTCGGATCGCAGCTTCTCCAGATGCCCGATCAGCCCGATCAGCCCCAGGACATACGAGCTCGGACCGAAACCCGCGACGCGCGCCATGCACGCAGGCGCGATGCGGGAGCGACGGCGGAACGGCTCACGGCCGTCCGGGTTGGAGATGTGCACCTCGACGGTAGGAAGCGCGCTCGCGCGGATCGCGTCATAGAGCGCGATGGAGGTGTGCGTGTAGGCACCTGCGTTGAGGAGGATGCCGTGGAAGCCGCGATCGCCAGCGTGGCTGATCGCGGTCACGAGCTCTCCCTCGCAGTTCGATTGCATGCACGACACCGAGGCGCCGCGGGCCTTCGCGGCCTCCTCGACGGCGCGGTGAACGTCATCCAGCGTGGCCGTGCCGTAGATCGCTGGCTCGCGCTTGCCCAGTCGATCGAGGTTCGGCCCGGAGATGACCGAGATGCTGAAGCCGCTCAGGCGAGCTCCTTCAGCAGCACCGGCACCTTGGTGCGCAGGAGGTACCGGGCCTTGCCGATGTTCGCGTCGGGCGTCATCGAGAAGGCCACGAAGTACGAGTTGTTCACGACGCGGATCAGGGTCGTGACCTTCTCCGCCTGGATCGCGATCTCGGCGGCGTTGCCCGCGTCGAGCATCTCCGCGGCGCGCTGGATCGACTTCAACACGACGCTGAACTCCGCGCCGATGGTGGTGATGTCGAACGCGGCCCCCGGCTTGGAGTAGCTGTCGACCGGGATCCCCTCGAAATCCATGAGAAGGGTCGCGATGCCGCCCTCGGTGTTCTCTACGACTTCCTTCAGCACGGCCTGGAACATGCGCCGAGATTACCCAAGCGCGGCACGATCGGGAAAACAAACGAACCTGGCCCGGCATCTCGCGCCGCAGCCCGGGAGCGCCGGCGCTCCTCATCGTCGCCCGACCCGCTCGGCCACGCACGGCCAGGCCGATGGCGACCGGGCGCGCGCGGCCAGGCCGATGGCAGACGGCCGCGCACGGCGCTGGCGATAGATGGCGCTGCGCGGCAGCGCCGCGAAAGCTCGTAACCGGCCGCCTGCCATCGTGGACCAGCACGGCAGGCGCGGCAGGCGCGGCAGGCGCAACTGGCGCAACAGACGCAGCACGACGCGACAGACGAAGCGCGGCGAAACGTTGGACCGGGCGGGCGCTTTGCCTCTTGCATCCTGGTCCCAGCCGGGCGATTCCCGCCCCTGGGGGCCCGCTCCAAAGCACGCCTTGACCCTCGTCCAGGCGAGCGGCTAACGTGCGGCCGTTCTTTCGCCTCGCGGCAACGTCCGGAGGCGGATCCCACCGGCGCGTCTCGCCGGGGGGCCGACGTCAAACGTGGTCGGGAGCGGCGTGCGCCGCATCCGCCATCTCATCAAGAAAAACAAGGACGGCCCAACATCTATGCGTGCTCGAGCCGGGGATCCCCCCCGCACGATGCCCCAGAAGATCCTTGCCGGGCGGGCGACGGATCCTCAGCTGCGCGGTGATCTCGTCCAGGTCAAGGTCGACCAGGTGATCCTCTCCAGGGCGCCGTCGCGCGCGCTGGCCGAGGCCATCGCCACGGGCATGAAGAAGACGCCGGTCGAAGTCGCCGTCGCCTACGACGGGACCTGCGTGGCCGACGCGAGCTCGCTCGCGGATATCGACGAGGGCAGCCCGCACTCGGTGTCGCCCGAGTTCCCGACCTACAACATCCCGATCGCGCGGCCCGGCATCGGGTTCCCTGCGCCCGTCCACCTGGAGCGCTTCGCGGCGCCGGCGCGGCTCGCCCTCACGGACGACCCGCGCCTCACGACCGTCGGCGGCATCGGCATGCTGTCGCTCGTCGTCTCGCCGAGCCAGCTCGGGCAGGCGCTCGCCACGGGCTCGGTCTGGCTCCGGCCGCCCCGCAGCGTGCAGATCCACCTCTCGGGCAGGGTGCGGCCCTTCGTCTGCGCGCGGGACGTCGCCCTCGAGCTGCTCCGCAGGAACCTCGACGAGGTGGTGCGCCGCATCGAAGGCGAGCACCACGCGCCGGTGATCCTCGAGTTCGCCGGGCCGAGCGCGCGCCTCCTCTCCGTGGGCGACCGCGCGGTGCTCTGCGGCATCGCGCCGCAGGTCGGCGCGGCGGCGGCGCTCTTCGTGAGCGACGAGAAGACGGAGGTCTTCCTCCGCGATCAGCGCAGGTCGAAGGCCCACCGCGCGCTCGTGCCGGACCCGGGCGCGCCGTGCGAGGAGGTCGTCTCGATCGATCTCGGCACGGTCGATCCGCTCCTCATGGACGAGGAGGGCGTGGTCCGGCCCGTCCGCGATCTCGCCGGCAAGCCCGTGGCGCAGGTTGTCCTCGGGGGCGACTCCGGCGTGACGTTGCGCGACATGCTCGCGGCGGCGCTGCTGCTCAAGTCGAAGCGCGTCCCGTCGCGGCTCGACCTGCTCGTCGCGCCGCCGTCGCGGCAGGTGCTCGAGGTGCTCGCGCAGTCGGGCGCGCTCGTCGATCTCGTCGCGACGGGCGCGCGCATCGTCGAGCCCGACAGGCGCGTCGTCACGTCGGAGATCTACCCGCCGCCGCCCGGCAGCCTGTCGCTGCGCACCGCGGATCCGGAGCCGCGCATCGCCGGGGCGCCGTCGTTCGTCGTGGCCTCGGCGGAGACCCTGGCCTACGCGGTGGCCACGGGCGCGGTCGGCGATCCGCGGTCGTTCAAGCGGCCGGTGCGAGTGACCGTGCCGCGGGCGCTGCCGACCGACGACGTGCTGATCCTCCGCGACAAGAAGGGGGAGCAGGTGAGCACGAAGAAGCCGCCGCCGGCGCCGGCGGCGGTGCCGTGGAAGGGGCCGCTGACGCTCGACGTGCTCGCCGGCGTGCCCAAGGTGAACGGGCACGCGGCGGTCGGGGCGCGCGGTCGCGCCGCCCCTGCGCCGGTCGAGGCGCCCGCGGCGGCCGCCGCGGAGCAGCAGGGGCAGGCAGCGCCGGCCGAGGGCAAGCCAGCCGGCGGCGTGGCGCTCGTCCTGTCGACGCTCGACGAGGTGCGGGCGGTCGCGGAGCGCGCGACCGATCTCTCGACGGTGCGCGCGGTGGTCGCGCCCTTCGTCCCGAGCACCGCGGTGTCGGCGTTCGCGAGCGAGGGGATCGCCACGTTCCTCGTCGGCACGGAGGCCCTCGGCAGCATCAAGGACCAGAAGAGCGTGGAGCTCCCCGCCCCGGCGCAGTGGGGCGATCGCGTCGCGGCGATGTTCGGGAGCGAGCGCGTCGAGATCGCCTGGCTCGCGACCGGTATGGAGCGGAGCTGGACCCACGCAGGCACCGTGCGGCAGCCGCCCAGCGCGAGCAAACCAGCCAGGTAGCCGGGCCGAGATCCCGGTGGCAAGGCCGCCCCCCACGGGAGCGGGAGCCGCCTTCCACCGGGAACCGCGGAGCCGGACAGCTGCGCTCAGGGAGCCGCGCGCACGGGGGCCAGCGGGGCGAGGAGCTTGATCTCGTTCGTGAGATCGCGGAAGCGGATCTGCTGCTCGTTGATCTGCATCTCGAGGACGATGACGCGCTTCGTGATCTCGTCGAGGCGCGCCGACGCCTTCGCGAGCCGATCGGTGAGGTCACGTCGGAGCTCGTCGGCGGTCTTGTTCTTCTCGATGGCCCTGAGGTTCTGGCGGAGCTCGTGGCTCTGCTGCTCGAGGCGCTGCTGCTCGGCGAGGATCCTGTCGCGCTCGTCGATCGCCGGGCGGAGCTTGCCCCGGATGTCCCAGGCCTGGCCGAGCTGCTTGGCCACGGCCGCGTCGGCGCGCGGGTCCTTCAGGTAGCCTTGCACCGCGTCGTCGGCGAGCTGGTCGAGCCAGTCGATCTGCTGCCGGAAGAGCCGCCGCTCGTCCACGTCGAGCACCGCCGTTCCCCGCCGCGGCACGTCGATCGGCACGAGCGCGCTGCCCGTGCCGACGTTGTCCTCCGTGCCCTTCGGGGGCGCGTGCAGCCGCGTCCCGTGCAAGCGCGGGTGCTTCACGAGCGTCCTCGCCGCGAGGTCGCCGCCGTTGCGGACGGCGTACTTCGTGTGCGTGACCCAGTCGCGCTCGATCTCGAGCGCGCCGCCCTCGATCTTCGCGAGGCGCGCGCCCTCCGCGCTCTCCTCGCGCGTCGTGTCGACGGCGAGGCCCCGCTCCAGCGCGAACGGCACCGTCGTCGTGGCCCCCGGCGGCAGCGGCTCGACCATGCCCTGCCCCAGGAACGCGCCGTTCTCGAAGACGGCGATGGGGCCGCGCTCGAGGAGCCCCTTCGTGTCGTTCGTGAAGCGCGCCACCCGGAACGGGTGAGAGCTCGACGCGGGCACGCCGCCGTCGGGCGCGAACAGGAAGATCGACTCGCCCGGGACCTGCCGGGCCAGGAGCAGGACCATCGTCGCGCTCTTGTCGGGGATGTCGACAGGGAACGGGATGTCGTAACGGGTCGTGCCCGCCTCCATCGCGACCGCGGCGAGCGCGCTCATGTTGCGCGGCGGAGAAGGGTTCATCGCCATGGGCGGCGGCGCCGACACCGGCGCTGACCGCTTCAACTGCGGCCCCGCGTGTTGCCCGCCGGCGCGCGCCTCGTCGCGGTCGCTCAGCTTCGGCATCGGCTTCGCGGCGGGCGCCGTGGCAACCGCGCTCGGCCTCGCGGACCGAAGCCTGCCGCCGCCCTTCTCCATTTCGGCCTGGGCCTCGTCCGCGAACGCGTACCCCTCGCCGTCGTCGCCCGGCGCCACGGGCGCAGGCGCGACGGGCGGCGGTGGCGGCGGCGCGGCCTCGGTGGCCAGCGTCGTCTCGCTCGTCGGCACGGACGCGATCACCTCGCCCTGATCGCTGACGACAGGGCGCGGCGGGATCGCCGCCTGGTCGAGCGTCGCCTGGAACGCGAGCGGCGCGCCCGCCACGAGCGACAGCTTCACCCCCTTCCAGTCCTCGCCCGAGAGGTTCTGCACGATGCCCCACGCCTGGAGGTGCGCCTGCTTGGAGTCCGCGCGCGGCGCTGCGCCCTGCGCCCCGCCCGCCCCCATCACGAGCCGGTACGACGGCCTCCACACCGGCGTCTCCGCCACGTAGCCGACCACGAGATCGTGCTCCCGCCCGTCGAGGGTGAGCTTCACCTTCTCGTGCTCGTCGTCGCGCTTCTTCGCCGCCGCCGCGCCCTTGTCCTTCGGCGCCGGCATCGGCGTCACCTCGGGCCCGAGCTCATCCGGCGCCTCTTCCTCGCCGGATCCGTCGTCGACCTCGACAGGGAACGACGCGCTCCGGACGCTGCTGCCGCCGGCCTCGATGACGGCGAGCGTCGCGAGGAAGTCGCCGACCTTCTCCTTGCGGACCCGGAAGGTCACCTGATCGGCGTCGATGAGCCCTCGGCGCTCGAAATACGCGACGCCGTTCCTGTAGATGACCACGCGCCGCAGCGCGAGCCCCGAGGCGTCCACATCGGGGCCGCGCGCGCAACCGGCGAGCAGCGTGAGAGCGAGGAGCAGGCCGGAGCCCGCCCGCGCGACGTCGTTCCGTCTCATGAATGTCCCTGGGTTTCGCTTGCGTCAGCTGTCGGAGGGCGCCGCCGAGGCGCGGCGCCAGTCGGGCGGCAGGTCGAGAAAGCCCTCGTTGCAGAGGAACTCGTAGAGCCCCTCGCAGACCTCGCCGCAGATCATGCTGAAGAGGTGGGGATCGGTGATGAAGAGGATCGTCTCGTCGCGCTCGGCGCCCGCGGTGTCGGCCAGCTGGGCGACCAGCTCGTCCTCGGCGAAGCCGACGAGCATCACCATGAGGTGGCGCTCGAACGCGGCGCGGAAGCGGGGGAACGCCTCGCTCGTCAGCTTGTACGAGTACGCCCTGCCCTCGAACGTCCGCGCGTCCTGCACGACCCGCGCGGAGATCTCGCCGAGGCTCTGGGCGAGCTGCACGCTGAAGAAGTCGACGAGCACGGCGTGGACCACCGAGACGATGCGCCTCAGCTCGCTGGATCGGCGCGCGAGGAAGGCGTCCTGCATGTCCTTCGTCAGCTTCGCGAGCAGCTCGAACGACTGCTCCCGCGCGTCCTCGGACGCGAACTCGAAGCCGTCGAGCTCGGCCTCTATCCGGTTCTTGTAACGGGTCAGCACGTAGAAGAGCGCCTGCTCGCCGTGGTGGATCACCTTCGGCGCGCCGTCGCGGCCGCGCGTCTTCTCGTGGAGCTCGGACTGGAAGAACAGGCGGGCGAGGTTCCTGTGGATCTTCTTGAGCCGCCGCTCGACGAGCAGCGAGATGCCGTCCTCGCGGATGACCCGCTCGAGCAGCGCGCAGAGCGTCTTCTCGTGCGCGTCGCGGATCGCGTCGCGGTTCTTCGCCCCGCGATCCCCGGCGCCCGCCGACGCCTGGATCACCTTCAGCTGGGCGACGACCTGCGCGGTGACCGCGTCGAGCTCGGGGTTGGTCTCGAGATCGGCGCGGTAGTGGACGATGCGGGCCTGCATCTGCTCCTCGAGCAGGCCGAGCGCCATCTCGGTGATGTGATCCTTCAGCGCCTGGCTGACGTGCTCGCCGACGCGCCGCGGCGCGTCGGGCGGGAGCGGCCTCGGCGGCTCGTACGCCGGCCTCCCCCCCGGTTGCGATCGGCCCGTGGGCGGCAGCGGCGGAGGGTTCCGAGGGACCGGGGCCATGACCCGACAGCATAGCGGAACTCGCCCGTGGTGTGCGCTTTTGGCGGAGCGGCGCGAGTCGGAGTAAGACGGCGGCCATGCACGCGGCCATGCACACGCTCGCTTCAACCATGTGCGCCTGGGGACCGGAAGGCCCTCGGGCGCCCTCCTCGCCGGCCCTCTCGTCCATGGCGCCCCCGCGCCTGGATCACCGGCGCCTCGCGGCGGCGCGCCTCGCGGCGGCGCTCGCGCTCGCGCTCGCCAGCGCCGGAGCGGGCTGCTCTCGCGACGGCGACGGCCAGCCGCCCCCCGCGCGCACGCCGGAGCCCGCGGCACGGCAGGAGCCCGCGGCGGCGGCGCCGGCCACCACGACAGAGACCGCCGGGACGACCGCCGCGACGGACAGGAAGGACGGCACCGCCGGGGCGCCGGCAGGGCAGCGCGAGAGGTTGAACGTCCTCGTCGTCTCGATCGACAGCCTGCGCGCGGACATGCCGTGGAACGGTTACGAGCGCGACATCGCGCCCGTGCTCACCGCGTTCGAGAAGAAGTCGGTCAGCTACACCCGCCACTACGCGATCTCGTCGTACACCTCGATGAGCGTCGGCGGCTTCCTCGCCGGGCGGTACCCGAGCGAGGTCGATCGCAGCGGCTACTTCTTCGGCAACTACCCCGACAGCGTCGTCATGTTCCCGGAGCTCCTGCAGAAGGCCGGGGTGCGGACGATGAGCGCGCACGCGCACTTCTACTTCGACCAGAAGGCGGGCTTCCGTCAGGGCTTCGACGTGTACGAGATCGTGCCGGGGCTCTCGGCCGACAACACGACCGACCGGAACGTCACGAGCCCGGGGCACCTCGAGCTCGCGATGAAGATGCTCTCCGACAAGGCGAACACCTCGGGCACCTTCTTCGCGTACTTCCATTTCCTCGATCCGCACGACGTGTACATGACGCACGAGGGGATCCCGACGTTCGGCAAGCGCGCCCGCGACAAGTACGACGGGGAGGTCAGGTTCACCGACATGCACGTGGGCAAGCTGCTGGACTTCGTGGCGCAGCAGCCGTGGGCCAAGGACACGGCGATCATCGTGACCGCGGACCACGGGGAGGCGTTCGGCGAGCACAAGATGTTCCGCCACGGCTTCGAGGTGTGGGACGTGCTCACCCACGTGCCGCTGATGATCCAGGCGCCCGGGATCACCCCGCGCCGGATCGACGTGCCTCGCAGCTCGATCGACCTGGCGCCGACGATCCTGGAGCTGACCGGCGCGCCGGCGGAGCCGTCCTTCCCGGGCAAGAGCCTGGTGCCCGAGCTCCACGGCGCGACGCCGGAGCCGCGCGACGTCATCGTCGACCTTCCGCGCACGAGCGACAACGACCGGCGCAGGGCGCTCATCCACGGGCAGTACAAGCTCATCGCGTACGGCGACGACGACGCGTTCGACCTCTTCGACCTCGTCGCGGATCCGGGGGAGACGAAGGATCTCAAGCGAACGCAGGCGCCGGTCTTCGAGGAGATGAAGGCGCTCTACAAGGAGCGCTCCGCGGCCATCAAGGACGTGTGTCCCAAGAACACGGCGAAGCTCAAGGGGAAGAAGAGCAACAAGCGGTGCTAGCGCGCGGGGCGGAGCGCCGCGCTGCAGAGGAGCAGCGCTAGCGCGCCGGCGGGGCGACGGTGAGCGTCACGACATCGTCCTCGCCCTCCTCGAGCCCGGCGCGCGCCACGAGGCGGGCGCCGTCGCACTCGAGGTGGATCACGACGGGCGCCACCGCCTGGCGGCCGCACGACGGATCGCCCGAGACGCGCGCCGCGAAGGCGCTGCGCGCGAGCTCGACCGCCAGGGCGATGCCTCCGATGCGGCCCATCGCGTCGTCCGGGGCGACCTCGCGCGCCGAGCGCGCCTCCTCGAGGCGCGTGAAGAGCGCAGGCCCGCGGATCGCGACCTCGATCGGGCGGCCCGCCGCGTCCTCGAGGACGGCGACCTCGATCTCCGCCTGGCGCGGCGCGCTCTCGCCCTCGGCCGTCACGACGAACCAGAGCGGGATCCGCTTCGCGCAGACCGCTGCGCCCGGGCCCGCGCGCTCGTCGGCGGGCGCGCAGCGGGGAGGCGGAAGCGCCAGGCTGAACGGGACGATCACCTCCGCCGGCGCCTCTGCGAGGGGCCGCCCCCAGGCCCCCCTGTCCAGGAACCGGCGCAGCCACGCGGTGACCTCCTCGCCGACCCGCGCGCGATCCGCGCGCTGCCTCGCGAGCTGCGCCTCCGTCTCCTGAGCGGCGCGCGAGAGGACGTCGCCGGCGCTGCGCTCGCGGACGAGCTCGCGCAGCCGGTGGGTCGCCTCATCGCGGAACGCGCCCCTGGGCAGCGTCGCGAGGTACGCGGTGAGGCCCGCGGCCGTCCTGCGCTTCGCCGCGTAATAGATCGGTTCGGCCTGCGTGAGGTACGCGCGCACCTCGCCGGCGAAGGCCCCGCGCGGATGGCGCTCCAGGTAGGCCGACGCCGCCGAGAGCCGCCCCTCGAGGGTCCTCGAGACGCGCGTCGCCCGGTACGCCGCGTAGTCGTCGTAGCCCGCCAGGAGCGCCGGCTTCGAGGCGCACCCGGACAGGACCGCGACGAGCGCCGCGAACGAGAACATCCGAGCGGAGGTCGCAAGGCACCGGCTGGAAGCGACTGCGCCACGCCCGCTCATGGCGCCTCTTCCAGTGGGCAAAAATTGCACTCGGTCGGGGTCGACGCGCCTTCGTCGGCCATGTGGCCGCGGTACTCGTCGCAGCTCGCGAACTTGAGCTTGTGCAGGCACACCTCGCCGTCGTGGACCAGCGGATAGCAGCCGGCCGGGAGCTCCGGCGCCGCCTCGAAGGCGCAGGCGGCGTCGCAGACGCGCGTGCGCAGGCCGCACTCGTCGCACCGGGCGCAGTCGATCTGCGCCTTCAGGGCGAAGAACTTGTACGGGTCGAGCTCCTCCGGCGCCTGCCCGCAGCTGCCGATGTCGCCGACCACCGGCGCGATGCCCACGAAGAGCAGCAGCGCCGCCACGCCGGCGATCTCCTTCGCCCGGGGGCGCCCGCCTCGACGCTCGCGCTCCGGCAAGCTCATGGCAGGAGCTCGTGATCGATCATGAGCCCGAGCTGCGCCGAGACGACGGGGTAGACGGTGTACGCCGCGTCGTACGTCGCGGCGCCATAGAAGAGATCCCCGACGATCTCGCCCGAGAGCGCGACGCCCGCGAGCAGGGAATACCCGAGCCCCAGGGCGAGCTCGCCTCCGACGTTCACGTCGGGCTCGATCAGGATCGCCGCGCCGAGCCGCCCGTACCCGAGCACGCGCGAGAGGCCGCGGTAAGCGACGAAGTAGCTCGGCGTGAGCGACTCCTGCGGGACGCCGCCGACGGCGACCGAGAAGCGCAGCGCCCCGCCGTGCTGAACGCCGTCGGCCGGCCCCAGCGCGAGCGCGACCCCGAGATCGAGGTACCCCGCGGTGAGCGAGAGCGACTCCGCCGTATCGCCGAGCTGCGTCTGCAGGCGGTAGGGGTTGTTGAACCGGATCCCCTTCCCCATCGCGACGGTCGACACGACCCGCCCCGCCGTCCCCGGCGGCCGCGCGAGCGCGCGGTACGCATCGAGCTCGGCGCCGCCGCGATCCTCGCCGGGCAGCGGCGCCGCAGCCCCCTCGGCGCCGCGGTCCGCGGCGGGCTGGGCCGCGGCTGCGCGCCCCGAGGACGCCCCGAGCAGAACCGCCACCAGCGCGAGCCCGGTCCGGAGTTCCAGCATGGCCACGAGCTTTCTACCCCGAGGCAGCGCCCGCTGGCACGCTCAATTGCGTCCCGGCCGCGCGCCGCGCGAGCCTCGCCGCGGCATCGGCGCCCGGCGACGGCGCCGCGCGCCCCCCGGCACGGCGCTCGCCACCGCTGCGTATCCGCCCGCTTCACCTGCGGACCGGACCCTGCATGGTGAGACCACCGTGAGCAATTCAAGCACCCGAGGCAGGCAAGGCACCGCCGCACAGCCGTCGGCGCTGCGCGCGCCGCGCGCCAGCACGACGCGGCGTCGAGAACGAGAAGATCGCAGCGAACCGGGAAGGCCAGCCGCGACGTGGGCGGGCGCGAGCGAGCTGGACGATCCGTTCGTCGACATGCTCGACGCAGCGGCGGCGCCGCCGCTGCGGGGCAAGGTGAACCCGCGCAGCGAGATCAGCGACGTGATCCCGACGCTCGACGACGAGGTCCGCGGCTACCACCACCACCCCAACGACGCCGGCAGCACCGAGTTCGAGGTGAACCCCGACGCCGCCGACGCCGCCGCCGATCTGGCGAGCGACCTCGGGGCTGAGTTCCTGGAAGGCGCGACGAGGGGCCAGGACATCAGCGACGTCGTGATGTCGCACGACGACGACGACGGCGATCTGCCCTATCTCCTGGAAGACGAGGACGTCGAGTCCGTGGAACCGGACGCCGAAGCAGAGGACGAGCAACCGGTGACCCAGCGGATGCGGCGGCACGCGGGCTGACAGGCATCGCGCGCCGCGCGTGACGGCCCGAGGTCGCGGCGCGCCGTCATGCACGGCGCGCGACGAGGTCGGGCCCGGTCACGCCTGACCGAGCACGGGCAGCTCCGCCACCACCTCTCCGTCGATGCGGATGAAGGCCAGCAGGCCTTCGTCCTCGTAGGCCAGCACATCGAGCACGATCCGCTCGCACAGCGGCAGCACGTACAGCGCTCCGTCGTCCGCCATCACCGTCATGGATCGCACAGGTGCACTCGCCGTGGGCAGCGTCTCTGTGGTCCGTCGTCGCGCATCCATGTCGCTTGAGCTCCCAGGCTTGAATCGAGCTCCGGCCACCGCCGGCGCCGCGAGGCTAGAGGGCCTGCCCGTCATCTCACCAAGCGCCTTCCATGCCACGACGTTGGCGCAGCAGCGCCCGGGCCCGCGGCGTTCCACGGCGACATATGGCTTTCGCCCTGGCCCGCGCCGCTGCGTCGCTGCGGCTCAGCCGCGAGCGGCGCCGCTCCCCGCCCGCAGCGGAGCCCGGCGCGCCCGGAGCGCCGCAACCCCGCGATTTCGAGCCGTCTCCGGCCTCGCCGACGGCCGAGGCGCGCAGGCGTTCTGCCCGCCCGCGCGCGGTCATCGCGGTCTTCGCGCCGTTCCGGCGTCCGGCGCCGATGCCGCGGACAGGACCTTTCGCGCGAGCTTGGAAACGCCGATATCCAGCGCGCCCGGATCGAGCCACGCCGCCTTCTCGTAGGGGGAGGCAAGCTTTGCCCGGAAGCGCCAGGGGGCCGCCACCTCGGCGCGCGCCACCGTCACGTCGAGGCGCCGGTGCGTGAGGATGTGGCGCACGCGGCCGACCTCGCGGAGCGCCGCGTCACGTGTGACGCCCACCAGCTCCAGGAGCGCGCGGGCGTCCGCGAGCGAGCGCGCCTCGACCATGGGCGGCTCCCAGAGCCCGCCGAAGAGACCTCCCTCGGCGCGCCGGACGAAGAGCACCCGATCGCCTGACCGCACCACCGCGGCGACCATCGCGACCGCCGGGACGTCGCGTTTCGGGGCGATCACCGGCAGCTCCGCCTGCCGCCCCGTGGCGCGCGCGACGCACGCGCCGTCGACGGGGCAGGCATCGCAGCGGGGATTCCGGGGCGTGCACACGGTGGCGCCGAGCTCCATCAAGGCCTGGTTGAAGCGTCCGGGATGGACGTGGTCCGCCGAGCCCCGCACGAGGCGTTCGGCCGTCGACCAGAGCTTGCGCGTGCCCGAGGCGCTGCGGATGTCGTCGTCGATGCCCTCGATGCGGGAGAGCACCCGGGCGACGTTGCCGTCGACGAGCGGCACCGGCTGATCGTAAGCGATGCTCGCGATCGCACCCGCTGTGTACGCGCCCACGCCGGGCAGGGCGAGCAGCGCGGAGACGTCGCGAGGGAGCGCGCCGTCGTGGCGCGTGGTCACCTCTCGCGCGGCGAGGTGGAGCACGCGGGCGCGGCGGTAGTAACCGAGGCCGCTCCAGAGCGAGAGCACGTCGTCTATCTCGGCGGAGGCCAGGGCGAAGACCGTCGGGTAGCGGGCGAGGAAGCGCTCGTAGTACGGGATCACCGTCTCGACGCGGGTCTGCTGGAGCATCACCTCGCTCAGCCAGATCGCGTAGGGGTCGCGCGTCCTTCGCCACGGCAGGTCGCGCGCGACGCGGCCGAACCAGGCCTCGAGGGCGGCCGCGATCTCCCGGTCGCGCTCGCCCGGGTCCGGCGCTGCGGGCGGAGGGGCGCCAGCGCCCTGCTCACCGGACGGGGCGCGGCGGCGCGGGGACCGCAGCCGCGCCTGCTCATCCTCGCCCCCGCTTGCACGGCTGCGCGCGGGCTGCTGGTCTGCGCTCGCACGGCTGCGCGCGGGTCGCTCGTCTGCGCTCGCGCGCTTGCGCGCGGGCGGCCGGGACGTCGTGCTCACGCGCGAAAGGCCCTGCCCCTGCGCTGCCGGCGCGGATCGCCGAGGTCGCACGGATCGCTGAGGTTGCGCGGCTGCCGCTCGCGGTGCTCAGAAAACGCTTCCATCGCGCGGGACTCTAGCGCAAGAGCCGACCGCGGTGTCGTCCCGGCGCCCCTGCCCACCCCAGCTGCTCCCTCGGGCAGCGCGCCTCTGCGCCGCGCTGATCCTCGGGCTCGTCGCGCCTGGGTGCCGCGACGAGCCGCGCCCCTGGGAGGGCAAGCCAGGCCCCCCGGTCGTGCTCTCGGCAGCGCCGCCGCACCCAGCCGCGACGATCGGGACCGGCGGGCTCGCGGACGCCGACGCGGGACAGGGCGAGGGCGACGCCGGAGCGCGCACGGATCTCGATCTGCCGGTCCTGCCGGTGCGCGTCGGCGGTCCCTGGGTACGCTGCTATGGGAACTTCAGGATCAGCGGCGATCCGCTGAAGGACGTGACGCGCCTGTCGCTGCTCTGCGGCCCGGAGAACGGCATGCGCCGGATCTCGCCGAAGCCGATCGAAGGGCAGGTGGCCGAAGGCGGCGCGATCGTCACGGAGAAGCTGCAGGCGGTCCGGGGCGCGTGTTACCGGGTGTTCGCCGTCGGCGGACCGGGGGTCCTCAACCTGGACGTCGCCGTGCGGAGCAGCCGCGGGGCGATGATCGCGAGCGACGGCACCGAGGACGCATGGCCGATCGTCCAGCCGGATCGGCCCTTCTGCCCGCTCGAGGACGACAACGCCACCGTGGAGATCAGCGCCCGCCGCGGCAGTGGCCGGTTCGCAGCGGAGGTCTGGATGCTGAAATCCTACAAACGAGCTCGCCAAGGAGACGCCAGCGCGGAAGCGGGAGAGGACGAGACGTACGAAATGAGCAGCGAGACGGACGCCTACGAGGAGCTCTGAGCTGGCGCCGCCTCGACCATCGCCCGATCCATGGACATCGCGGGCGCACGGTTTCCGTCCGGGTCACTGCAGTGTCCGCCGCCGAGCGATCAAAGGCAGAGCTTTCTCGTCTGCCGGACGCGCGCGAAAGGCTCCCCATCGTCATCAAAATCCGGCAGATCCATGGACCATGGCGCGACGCCGGCACCCTGCACGCACCCCTGCATTGACGTGGCCGCCCCGTCCCGCTAGGGGAGCCCGAGCCATGGCCGACGACACCGAGCCGCTCCGCGAGGACGAAGGGGACAAGGTGGAAGGCGAAGGCGAGAAGAAACGCCTCTTCGAGCGCGCTATCCCCGAGATCTTCAAGCGCGTGGTCGAGCGCGCCGTCGAGAGCGGCATCGACAAGCTGAGCGAGGGGCCCGAGAACCTCCGACACTTCGTGGGCGACCTCAAGCTGCCCAAAGAGGTCCTCCACTACCTCTACACGCAGATCGACGAGACCAAGAACGGTCTCTACCGGGTCGTCGCCAAGGAGATCCGGGACGTGCTCGAGCACACCCAGTTTGCGGACGAGATCACGAAGGTGCTGACGAAGCTCTCCTTCGAGATCAAGACCGAGATCCGCTTCATTCCCAACGAAGCGGCCAAGAGAGACGACAGCCAGGACGAGCCGAGGACCGGGTTGCCGAAGCCGGAGGTCACCGCTCAGGTGAACGTCAAAGACCGAAGCAAAGAGACCGGGCGAGACCGGCGCCGTGAGGAGAAGTGACGACGAAAAAGCTTAGGACAGGCGGCGAAGTCGACGCCTGGTGCACCAAGTGCCGCCTCGACCTTACCCATCGGATCATCGCGATGGTCGGCGACGTGGTGAAGAAGGTCGAGTGCAAGACGTGCATGTCGCACCACCTCTACCGCCAGCCGAAGAGCGAGCGGGAGAACCGCGCGGCGGCGCGCGCCTCCGCTCGGAGCAGCAGCGAGCCGCGGGCGGCTTCGAGCTCGCCGCGCGGCGGCGGCGCGGAGCGCCTCACGGCCGCCCAGCGCGCCGAGCGCGATCAGACGCTCGCGTGGGAGCGCGCCATCGCGGGGCAGCCGTCCGGTGCGTTCAAGCCGTACCGCGTCACGCTGACCTTCGGCGAGGGCGAGCTGATCCACCACAGCAAGTTCGGCGACGGCGTGGTCGCGAAGGTCATCGATCGGGGCAAGATCGAGATCCTGTTCAAGGATGGCCCCCGGACGATGGCGCACGGGCAGCCGTAACGAGCGCCGCGGCGCTCGCTCGAAGCCCGAAACTTGGGGCCGCCCGCGCGATCGGGTAGCCTCCGTATCGCCTTGGACAACCCTTCGCCCCCTTCCGCGAGCGGGTCCCTGCGCAGGCGGCGATCCCGCGCTCGCTTGCCCGAGCGCGCGCTGCGTTGCGTGGCGATCTGCGCGATCGCCGTCGAGGCGCTCTGGTACGGCATCCACGAGGTCCGCGGCTTCGGCCCGGCCCTCGCCGACGGCGTGCGCGCCGTGGTCGGCCCTGCGCCAGTCGCGTGGGCCGAGGATGTGGCCTACGGCGTCGCCGATCGGCTGAACCGGGCCATCTACCGCGACGCGGCCCCGAAGACCTTCTGGGAGCCCCCGCCCGCCGTCGCCGCGGAGGCCGTGAAGAGCGCCGACGGCCCGGAGGCGGAGACGGTCACGTCGCCCGCCTCGTTCCAGCCGCCCTTCTCCGAGGTCGCGGCCACGGGTGACGGCGTCTGGACGCCGATCGCCGACAGCGCCGCCCGGCCCGGCGAGGCGCAGGTGCTCTGGAAGAGCGTCGTGCACCCCGACCCGAGGCGCGTGTTCGCGGCCATCGCGGTGGTGGCGATCGATCTCGGGCGCGTCGATCTCCGCCTGGTCGCGGGCACGAAGGAGCCGTTCTCGCCGGACATCCCGGCAGAGCGGCGCCCTGGCGTCGTGCCAGGAGGCCACGCCGCGGAGCTCGTCGCCGCCTTCAACGGGGGCTTCAAGGCGATGCACGGCCACTACGGGATGATGCTCGACGGCGACACGTTCCTGCCGCCGCGCGACAGGGCGTGCACGATCGCGCTCTACCGCAGCGGCGCGGTGCGGATCCGAACGTGGCCCGAGCTGCGCGACGGCGAGGCCCGCATGGCCGCGTACCGGCAGACGCCGCCCTGCCTGGTCGAGCAGGGCGAGCTCCACCACGCGCTGTACGACTCGAACCGGGACTGGGGCGCGACGGTGAGCGGCGAGACGGTGATCCGGCGCTCGGCGCTCGGCGTCGACGCGACGGGCAAGCTGCTCTTCTACGGGCTCGGCGAGGCCGTCACGGCCCGCAGCCTCGCCCGCGGGATGAAGGCCGCGGGCGCGCACGACGTGGCGGAGCTCGACGTCAACCACGCCTACCCGCGCTTCCTCCTGTACGGTCGCGGCGCGGACGGCGCGGGTCCGCGCGCCAGCTCCGCGCTGATCCCGGACGTGCAGTTCAAGCCCGAGGAGTACGTCGCGGAGCCTGCGCAGCGCGACTTCTTCTATCTGCGACGCCGCCGGCCGTCGGCGCCGCTCGGGATCGCCGATCCGGCGCCCGAAAGCGACGCCCTCGAGCGCGGCGGGCGGTGACCACCTGCCCTCGCCGCGCCCCGAAGCGCTCGCGTCGCTAACGGCGATCGAGCAGGTCGCGCAGGCGCTGCGCGAGGGTCTCGGGGGTGAACGGCTTCTGCAGCAGCGCGAGCTCGCGATCGGGCTCGGCGCCCGAGAGGACGTCCTCGGCGTAGCCGGAGATGTACAGCACGCGGGCGCGCGGGTGGATCGCGACGGCGCGCTCGGCGAGCTCGCGGCCGTTCATGCCCGGCATCACGAGATCGGTGAGCAGGAGATCCACCGCGTCTTCCCCCTCCCGCGCGAGCATCGCCAGCGCTTCCTCGCCGCTCGCGGCCGAGAGCACGCCGTAGCCGCGCCGCTCGAGCACGTCGACGATGAGCTTGCGGACGGCGTCGTCGTCCTCGACGACGAGCACCGTCTCGTCGCCGCCCGCCGGCGACGGCCGCGCGCGAGCGGGCGCCACCTCGGCGCGCTCCTCGACGCGCGGGAGGTAGACGCGGAACGTCGTGCCGCGCCCGAGCTCGCTCTCGACCTCGATGAGCCCGCCGCTCTGGCTCACGATCCCGTACACCGTGGCGAGGCCCAGCCCCGTGCCCTTGCCTCGCGCCTTCGTCGTGAAGAACGGCTCGAACAGGTGGGAGAGCGTGTCGTGATCCATCCCGTTGCCGCTGTCGGTCACCGAGAGCACCACGTAGGGGGGGCCTCCAGCGGCGGGCGCGTCGTCGTCGTCGCGCTCCGCTGGCGCGAAGGACCTCGCCGCCGGGCTCTCGCCGGGCTCGCCCAGGGAGGTCTCGACGACGAGCTTGCCGCCCCTCGGCATCGCGTCGCGCGCGTTCACGACGAGGTTCAGGACGACCTGCTCCAGCTGGCTCTTGTCCACCTTGATCGAGCCGAGATCCCGGCCGACGTTCGTCTGCAGGTCGATGTCCTCGCCGATGAGGCGCTGCAGCATCGTCTGCATGTCGAGCACGACCGCGTTGACGTCGAGCACCTCGCGCTGCAGCGCCTTGCGGCGGCTCATCGCGAGGAGCTGCCGCGTGAGCGCCGCGGCGCGCTCCCCGGCCTTCGTGACCTGGAGGGCGTCGCGCCGCAGCGCGCTGTCGGGTCCGAGGCGGCGGATGAGGAGCTCGCCGTAGCCGAGCATCACCATGAGCATGTTGTTGAAGTCGTGCGCGATGCCGCCGGCCAGCCGGCCGAGCGCCTCCATCTTCTGCGACTCGCGCGAGCGCTCCTCGCGCTGCCGGAGCGCCTCCTCGGTGCGCCGCCGCTCGGTGATGTCGCGGACGAGGACGAGGACGTGCCCCTCGAGGAACGGCATCACCCGCGCCTCGACGTGCCGCTCTCCGCCGGCGCTCGCGACGGCGTGCTCGAGCGCGACCACGGCGCCCGCCTCGTGAGCCTCCTGGCTCGCGCGCTCGAGCCGCTCCCCGAGCTCCAGGGGGAGCACCTCGGTCATGCGCTTGCCCGACAGCGCCTCCGCCGCGACGTGGAGCTCGGAGAGCCGGGGCTGGTTGTAGTCGACGATCTGCAGCTCGGCGTCGAGGCGGAAGCAGAGATCGGGGATGGCCTGAAATAGCGCGCGGAGCTCGCCCGCGGCGCGCGCGCCCTCCCGCTCGGCGCGCCACCGCTCGATGCTCTGCCCGATCTGGCTGCCCACGGACGCAAGGACGCGGAGCAGCTGCTCGTCGCCGCGGTGCGGGGCGCGGCTCCTCAGCTCGATCACCCCGGCGACGCGGGGGCCGCACGGGATCGGGACGGCGCACGCCGCGCGCTCCCAGCCCGGCGCGCGCGCGGCATGCTCGACGACGTCGACGACGCCCGCGCTGGCGCGGAACACCGGCGCGCCGCGCCGGAAGGCCTCGCCGACGAGATCGGACTCGGCGACGAGGGTCGACCCCTCGCGGAGCACCTCCGCGAGCGCCTCGCGATCGCCGTGCGCCGCCGACCGGGCCGCGACGCAGCGGAGCGCGCTCGCCCTCGCCGCGGACCGCGGCGCGTCGCCCGCGGCGCTCGGCTCAGGCTCCGCGAGCCAGAGCGCGGCGACGTCCCAGCCGAGGTGGTCGATCAGCGCGGCGAGCACGCGCGGAGCAGCCTCCGCGAGCGAGGCCGCCTCGCACAGCGCGCTCGTCGTCGCGAGGTGCGCGGCCAGCCGGGCCTCCGCCTGATGGACCTCGGCCAGGCCGCCTGGCGCTGCACCGGCGTGGACCTGTCCCTCGGGATCGAGATCGTCGTGTCGCACGTGAAGCCGCGGAGCCCCCATGCGCTCAGCCGCCGGTCTTCTCTGCGGCGCCGCTCTCGAGGTGGACCGTCCAGCAGACGGCGCCGGAGGCCGGCTCACCGCCGGGCGGCCCCACGCTGATCTCGGCGCGGGCCGGCCCGACGGCCCGGACATAGAGCCGCTGTCCGACGGCGCCGCGCCCGAGCGCGCAGACCGCGCGGCGCACGCGCGGATCGTCCGCCGCGACCTCCCCCTCGTCGTCGGCGGCCATGAACAGGAGCTCGACCTCGGGCTTCAAGCAAGCGCCGACCTCCCGCCAGACGTCGTAGTCGACCGACGGATCCAGGACGTCGGCGAGCTGCCCGTGGCGGGCGCGCCCGACGCGGTAGCGGAACGCGTCGCGCTTCTCCGCGCGGAGCGTGGCCCCGATCCGATCGAACCGGAGCGACAGCGCGCCGAGCGCGGCCGCCATCTTCACGGTGGGCGCGCCCAGGTTGGCCTTGTCCGGCTCCTTGAAGCGGTGCACCTGCACGCCCGCCGGCAGCACGCCGGCGAGCAGCTCCGCGAAGCGCTGGTTCATCCCGAGGCGCCCGCCGAGCAGGATCCGGAGCCCCTGGTAAGGATCCGGCTCCCGCCCGATCTTCGCCACAGCGCCCTCGAGGTGCCGGCGGACCACCTCGACCCCGTCCCGGAACCACGCATCGAGCGCGCCGACCAGCGCGCCGCGCTCGATCGAGAGCGGCACGACGACCGGCTCCCCGTCGAGCCCGACCAGCGAGAGCCGCTCCGCGACCGTCGCGTTCGGCCCCCCCTCGAGCAGAGGCCGCAGGAGCTCCTTGAGCGCCCACGCATTGGCGCGCCCATCGGGGGACGGAGCGAGCAGATCTTCCGCGCCGTCGATCGGGTCCTCCTCGGGCGGGCGCTCGAAGGGGATCCGGCGATCGCGCATCGCGGCCTGGCTGGACGAGTACACCCTGTAGGCGATCCGGTGGAGGAGCCGCTCGCCCCCGAGCCAGGGGATCGCCGTGGGATCGAGGTACTCGACCATCCGCTCCAGCCCCTGCGCGGCCTCGTGCGCCTTCGCGCTCCGCAGGAGGCCGAAGGCGAGCCCCGCCTCGCTGGCGCCGGCGTCGATGACGCAGAACGGGACGCCGCCGTCCCGCGGCTGGATCCCGAACATCCGGAACGCCTGGACCGCATAGGCGATCGCGGACGGCCCCCCGTCGACGACCTGCAGGCCGTCGAGGTCGTGGTACTCGCAGAGGCCCGCGGGCAGGCTCCGGAACATGCCGCGGCGGAAGGCGACGAGAACGCTCTCGCGGCGCTCGGGCGACCAGCCCGTCGGCATCGTGATCGCGTAGCGCGTGGAGAGCCCCCGCGAGCGCTGGTTCAGGTGCAGGCCGACGTAGTACGCGTAGAGCTCCAGCGGATCGAACGGGTCGTGCGCGCCGATCCCTTCCTCGTCGATGATGGGCGGCGCCGGCTTCTTCAGCGCCTCGGTCGTGTCGGGGTCGCTCCTGCCCCGGAGGCGGAACGGCTCGCCGCGCTCGGTCCGCTCGCGCAGGAGCGGGAGGGCCGGCAGGGAGGCCGCGGCGCGCTCGTGGACGTCGGCGCCCGGCCGGACGCGCATGTCGCGCGCTGCGTGCCCCACGAGGACGTCGCCCCAGCGCGTCATGGGCAGGATCACCCGATCGCGCCAGGCCTTCGTCGTCCGGGCCAGCGCATCGAACGCCACCTCGCTCGGGTTCTCGTTGTCGGCAGACACCCGGAGCGGCGCGTCGGCGCCGATCCGGACGAACTCGGCGCCCCCGCGCTCGCCTCGGACGGCGACGACCGTCGACGCCGCGCCGACGTCCACGGCGACCCAGTCGGCGCGCACGTCGAGCCGCGGATCGCGCCGCTTCACCTCGGGCGGGATCGGATCCTTGTCGGTCTTTCCAGTGCGGCGGTGCAGCCCGACCACGCGGCCCTGTCGGAGGATGGCGATGGACGTCGCGCCGAGGAAGCGCGCGCCGGTCCAGAAGCCCTGCGCGGGATCGACGAGCGTCGTCCCCTTCACCGGATCGAGGTTCGCGACGACCTTCGGGAAGAAGTCCGCGATGTGCTCCGGCGAGGCCACCCCGTCGTAGCGCTCGACCTTGATCGGCGGCGAGTAGTAGTTCTGGAGCCCTTCACCGTAGATGCGCGGACTGACCTGGATCAGCTTCAGATAGGGGATCGGGCAAGTCTGCTCGTCCAGGCGGAACTCCTGGTAGAGCGCGGTCGGGGCGATCGTGTTCTCCATCTCGGGCGCGATGCGAGGCACGCTCGCGCTCATCTCGGTGCCGAAGTACATGAACTTCGTGCCGGCGCCCCCGGTGAATGCGGCAATCCTGACCTCGTTGAACGTCGCCTGCCCGACGATGAGCGGCGGTAACGCGATCACGTAATCGAGCACCAGCGTCGTGAGCCAAGGTTGGTCGAAGAGGCGCGATTCCCAGCGCATGACGAGCGTCGGGAACGCGCGGCCCTCGAGGGAGACGATCTTCTCCGCCTCGCGAACCAGCGCACCATCGACGGACAGCTCGTAAACCGGCATACGTGGGCGACGTTATCACGAAGATCCCCTGCGCCGGCCCGGGGATCGCGGGAGCGGGGCGTTCGTCGTCAGGCGCTCGGGCGCTCAGGCGCTCAGGCGCTCGGGCGCTCGGGCGCTCAGGCGCTCAGGCGCTCAGGCGCTCAGGCGCTCGGGCGGCCGCGCGCCCACGCCATCGATCCGCGTTCCTCGTGTGGGGCGTCCACGCCGCACGGCGGCGGGTGAAGGCGACGCCCGTCGTCGCACTGCGAGGGCGTAGGCCGGCCTCGGGCGACCGTGCTAGCCTGGCGGCGTGATTTGCTTCTCCGGACCGGGAACGCTGTCATGAATCCGTTGGTCGGCGAGATCATCGACGGCAAGTACCGGATCGTCCGGCTGCTCGGCCAGGGGGGCATGGGCGCGGTCTTCGAAGGCGAGAACCTGCGCATCCGGCGCCGCGTCGCCATCAAGCTGCTTCACGCGAACATCTCGAGCCAGGCCGAGTCCGTCGCGCGCTTCGAGCGCGAGGCCCAGGCCGCGGCGCGCATCGGCTCCGATCACATCTGCGAGGTGCTCGACCTCGGCGTGCTGCCGGACGGCACGCGGTACATGGTCATGGAGTACCTCGAGGGAGAGACCCTCGGGGCCAAGATCGAGCGGATGGGGCGGCTCGGGCCCGAGCTCACCGTGCCGATCATGGTGCAGGTGCTCGAGGCGCTCGGCGCCGCGCACGCCGCGGGGATCATCCACCGCGATCTCAAGCCCGACAACATCTTCGTCATCCCGTCGAAGGCCGGCCTCAGCAACTTCGTGAAGGTGCTCGATTTCGGCGTCTCGAAGTTCTCGCCGCTCGCCGGCGCGGAGATGAGCATGACGCGCACGGGCGCGGTGGTCGGGACGCCGTACTACATGTCGCCCGAGCAGGCGCGCGGCTCCAGCCCCGTGGATCAGCGGACCGACATCTACGCCATGGGCGTTCTGCTCTTTCAGGCGACGACCGGTCAGGTGCCGTTCGATGCGGCGACCTTCAACGAGCTGCTCTTCAAGATCGTGCTCGAGCCCGCCCCCCTGCCCCAGCAGCTCGTGCCCGACCTCGACGCCGAGTTCTCCGGGATCATCCAGAAGGCGATGGCGCGCGAGCCGGGGAGCCGCTTCCAGAGCTGCGCGGAGTTCAAGAACGCGCTCCTCGCCTGGGCCGCAGCGCGGCCCAGCCTGGCCTTGCTGACCACGGGACGGACGTCCTTCCCCCGGCTGTCGCTGCCGTCCCAGCCCGAGACGGCCACCCCTCCGCCCACCCGCACCGAGGCGCCGTGGGGTGGCCAGAATGCGCCGGCCATGCCCGGCATGGGCCAGACGCCGCAGCTGACCGCGAACTCGTGGGGCGCCTCGTCAGGGGTCACGGGCCGCTCGACGCGCCCGCCGTCCAGGATGCCGATCCTCGCCGCGATCGCCGGGACGGCCAGCTTGCTCGGCGCGGGCGTCGCCGTCTGGCTCGCCTTCGGACACAGCGGGACCACCGGCGCGGCGACCGCGGATCCGAGCGCGGTCGCCGCGACGGCCATCCCGGCGCCCTCGCCCCCGCCGCCCCCGCCGGCGACCACCCCGCCGACCGAGCCGATCGTCACCGCGAGCGCCACGGCCACAGAGCCCGCTCCGCCCGTCACCGCCGAGCCCATCGCGGCGCCGACGGCCTCCTCGGCCCAGGTGAAGCCGCCTCCGCCGCGCCCACAGCCTCCTCAGACGAGGCCATTGCCCGTCACGAAGCCGCCGCAGACGACGCCGTCGACGAAGCCGAGCACGTCGCCCCAGAAGCCGCAAAAGCCGGGGGTACCCGGCGACTTCGGCTACTGACGCCGGCGCCACACAGAGCGCTCGGCTCAGAACGCGCCGCGCACCCCGAGCCCGGTCGGCGTCACGTAGGGGGCGATCCACGCGGAGCTCGAGGGCTCCGGCTTGGACGTCAGCTCCAGTACGAGCAGCGTCACGCCGCCGGCGAGCAGCACGCCTCCCCCGATGAGGCCGACCGCGCCGATCGTCTGCTGTGACGCAGCATCGGCGTCGAGCGACTTGATCTGGGCCTGGATCGCCGGGCTGCACTCACCGCCGGCAAGGCTCTGCGATTCGCACCCATGCGTGGCGCTGAGGTCGTTCGCTTCTTTCTGCGTCCCGCTGCTGTTGGCCAGGAACACCGAGCCCACCACGACACCGCCGAGCCCGAGCGCCGTGGCCGCGATGCCTCCGCCCAGCATCGCCGCGTTCGTCTTTCGCTCCGAGGTGCCAGGCGGGGCGGCAGGGGGGACCTCGGTCTGCCCACCGCCCCAGGTGCCCTGCCCCTCGACCGAGCCTCCCGGCGGCGGGACCACGGCCGGGCCTTCCGGGACCGGGATCTTCAGCTCTTTCCGCTCGCCGTCGCCGACGGTGACCCCCTGCTCGATCGGCGCGAGGCCCGGCGGAACCACGGTGACCACGTGATTCCCCGGATCGATCGGGCGATGCACGCCGAGCAGCGCGTCCGCGACCGGCTGGCCGTCCAGCTTCACGCCGATCTTCCGGCCGGCGGCGCCCTCCAGCGCGATGCGCAGCGACGCGATCCTGGGATCGATCGCGGCGAGCTCCTCCCTCGCGTCCTGCTGCGCCCTCTTGAAGGGAGACGGCGCGGTGGGCGGGAGCTCCTCACGGACAATCCTCAGGTAGGTCTCCTTCGCAGCGACGAGCCGACCGAGGCGCACCTGTGCGCGCGCCATCAGCAGGAGGTGCGTCGGAGCGTGCACGAGCGCCTCGGCGCGACCCAACAGATCGATCGCCTCCTCGAAGCGGCCGGACGTGAACGCTTCGGCGCCCTGCGTGGCCAGCGACCGGGCCGCTGCTCTGTCCTGGTCCGACTGCGCAAGTGCCTCGCCTGTCGGGAGCAGCAGGAACAGCGCCGCAGCGAACGGAACGCATCGTCTCAAGAGCACTCAGGCCTCCTCGCGCGCCACGCTATCACACGCCGTCGACAACGGAACAAATCAGCCCTCGCGGCGCCGCTGCCCGGGCGGAGGCAGGGTTTTCCCGGGCGAAATGCGCGCGGCGCGCGGGCCGCTCGGAGCCGCGCCGCGAGCGCCGGCGCAGGGCGCCCGCGGCGCGGCCGCGCCCGACGCTCCGTGTCGCGGCCCCTGTGAACCGTCCGCACAGCGCGATGGCACCCATTCTGCTGCGTGGAACGCGCCATGGAATGCCTCCGCGCCTCCGCGCCCCTCGACGCGGGACTCCCGTCCTCGGAGCGATTCCTCAGGGGACGCCTTCTCGGGGGGCGGTACCTCGTCGAGCAGATGATCGGCGCCGGCGCGATGGGGCGCGTCTACCGCGCGCGGCACCTCGGGCTCGGGCGCGCGTGCGCGGTGAAGGTCATCCACGAGCGCGTCGCCGCGCAGCGCGTGGGCGGCGGAGCGAGCCACCGCGTCTGCACGACGCGCGTCGCGGCGTCGCCGCGCGGAGAGGGCGCCGCCCACCGAGGATCGAGCGGCGTGAGCGAGAGGTCGCGCTCCGACGAGAGGTCGCGCTCCGGCGGCGTCCGCGCCGGAGACGCGGTGCTGAGGTTCCATGTCGAAGCGCTGGCGGCGAGCCGGCTCGATCACCCGAACATCGTGCGCGTCCTCGATTTCGGCTGCGAGCCGGTGAGTCTACACGGCGCGCTCGGCGGGACCTCTGGCGGACACGAGGCGGCCCCGCCCAGCCTCTGGTACCTCGTCACCGAGCACCTCGACGGCGAGGACCTCATCGACCTCCTGAACGCCGCGCCGATCCTGCCCCCGGAGCGCATCGTCTCGATCATGCGCCAGCTCTGCTCCGCGCTGCAGCACGCGCACGACGCGGGCGTCATCCACCGCGACGTCAAGCCCGAGAACATCCGCCTTGTGCCCCGCATCGACGACGACGGGGCGCCGTTCGAGCAGGTGAAGCTCCTCGACTTCGGGACGGCGAAGCTGCTCCACGACGACCGGTCCGGCGCGTTCGGCGGCTCGCCCCTGCTCCCCGTACCCGACGAGGACGGCGGCAGGCTCGTCATCGGAACCCCCGCCTACATGAGCCCGGAGCAAGCTGCAGGGCAGCGTGTCGATGCGCGGAGCGACGTCTACGCGTGCGGCGTGCTGCTCTTCGAGATGGCGACAGGGCGGCTCCCCTTCGAGCGCCCTACGCCCGTCGCGCTCGCCGCCGCGCACGTCGAGTCCCCGCCGCCCCGACCGAGCGCGCTCCATCCGGCGTTCGATCCGGATCTGGAGGCGCTGATCCTCCAGTGCCTGCGCAAAAATCCAGATGATCGCCCGCAGAGCGCACGGGCGCTGCGCGAGGCGCTCGGGTACATCGCGCTTCGCCGGGCGCGCTCCGCCGCCGCCGAGCACGCCGCGCTCAGCCGCTCTCCGCGCCCCTCGGAGGGCGCGCCCCTAGCGACGGCGTCCTCGTCGCGCTGGAGGTCCTCCGCGGAGGACGCCGCCACGACGCGCTCGGCGGAGGGCGCCGCCGCGGCGCGCTCCGCGGGAGCCTCGACATGGGTGGGCTATCGCTCGCCGTCTCTGCCGGAGAGCGCGCACCTCGATCGGCCCTGCTCTCCACCGACCACGCGGCGAGACGACTCGCCCGCTCCAACGTGGGTCGGCCATCGCTCCACGCCTTGCCCCCCGGCTGCGCTCGTCGAGGCGGACTCGCTCCCGGCGCCGGACGGCGCGTCGCCGGTGGACGCGGCCCCCTCGCCCGCCGAGGCGTCGCCTCCCGCGCACGCTCCGCCCAGCGCCCAGCGCGCTCCGGCGCTCGAGCCGCTCTTCTTGCTTCGAGCGCACCGATCCAGCGGATCGCGGAGCCTGGTCGCGCTGCGCCGACGCCGGCGCGGGCGTCTCGCTCCGGTCGTGATCGGCACCGTCGCTGCCACGGTGCTCGGCGGATCGCTGTGCCTGCTCTTCAACGCTGCAAGCGCCGCGCTCGCCACGCTCACCTCGCCATCGCCAGAGCGCGGCGGCGAGGCGCCCCCGACCGCCGAGGGGCGGGCGTCGCCGGTGCGCGCCCCGGAGCCGGACCCCACCTGCCCTGCGGGACCGCCACGGTGAACGCCCCAGCCGGGCCGCACGCCGGGTCCGGGAACGACAAGAAGCAGACCGACGGCGAGGGCTGACGCGCGCGCGGTGCGAACGAAGCGCTCACCCCACGCCCCGAGCGCGCCGAGCGCGCCGCGATCCGCGATCTCGCCCGTGCCTCTGCGCGCCGATGTACAGCCGATGCCCAGCGCAGCGCGCCCGATGGCGACGCAGTTCACGTTGGCCACCGGGTCTCCGCTTCATGGCGGTGCGAACGGAGCTCACCGCGCGCGGCACGTCGTCTGCAGACGCTGAGCCGGACGAAACGCTGGACGCTGGCCTCCACGTCGACGCGCGAGGACGGGCCTCGGCGTCACGCGGTGTCGAGAGGAGCGAACCATGTCCGTGCTGTTGTGGATCCTGTTTGGCCTCATCGTCGGCGTCATCGCCAAGCTGCTGACCCCTGGCCGCGACCCGGGTGGCTTCGTGGTCACAGCGCTGCTGGGCGTGGCCGGCTCCTTGCTCGGCGGCTTCGTCGGCCGGGCGCTGGGGCTCTATCCGTCGTATCAGTCGAGCGGCGGCTTCTTCACGTCGATCCTGGGCGCCATCGTCATCCTCGCCATCTACAACGCGACGATCGGCCGGCGAGCGACGAGGCCCTGATCGCCGCCGCCCCCGACGGGCTCGCCCCGCCGCGAGGCAGAGAGCTGCCCGAGCAGCGCGGCGGCAGGCACCACGCGGGCCGGCGCGGCACGCCGGTCGAGGCGGAAATCGAGCGCGACGTCCGGCGGTAGCGGCCGGATGGCGCCCGCGCCGAAGCATCGGTGATAGACGAGATCGCCCGGCCCCGCGCCCCGCCCGCCGAGCTGGTGGCTCCACCACCGCGAGTAGACGGTAGGGCGTTCGGGATCGATCGAGAGCAGATCCGAGCGCTCGAGCTGCACCTCGCCGTGATCACCGCGGTCCGCTGCGCCGTGCTCGGCGGTGAGCCGCCCCCCTTCGCCGACGCTGTAGACGATCCTGAACCCCTCGACATCGCCCTTGCCGTAGAGGGCGCGCTGGACTCCCGGAGCGAAGAGCAGCGCGTGCGTGTAGACGAGGTCCACCGCGAGCGCGGGCAGCACGGTCCAGGTCAGCCAGTTGTTGCCCCACGGCCGTTCCTCCGAGAAGAACGCGTAATACCCGACGGAGACCTCGCCGTGCTCTCCGACCCAGCTGCGGTAGTACAGGACGTCGCCGAGCTCGCCCGCGCTCGCGACCGTCGATCCGACACAGATCGGCTGCCGCTCGATGGCCGCGCCGAGCTCCGTCGGCTCCGCCGGCGCACCGGCGACCGGGCACGGCAGCGCGCTCCTGCTCGTCAAGCTCGCGAGGAGCGTGACAGCCAGCGCAGCGATCAGGAGGGAATGGCTCAGGAGATTCCGGACCGGCATCAGGGCGGACAAGGCTAGCGAGCCCGTCGCTATCCGCGCCAACACCAACGGCCGTACGCGTTCGACGCCTCACGACCGCGGCGCCGAATGGAGATCTCCCAGGTCTCGCGGCGCTCCGCGCCGCGGCGCCGGCCTTGGAGCGCTCGTCAGTCGCGGGGCGCGCCGCGGCTCGCCGGCGCAACGCCGCCGTCGAACGCGCCGATTGCCCTGCCCGCGAGCGCCCCTGCGGCGAAGGTCACCGCCGCGATCACGAGCCAGGGCAGGAGCCGAACGCGCCGCAGCGGGCGCGCGTCCCTCCAGTGCGGCGTGACGGCGCTCCTGGCCTCGCTGCGCTCGCTCTCTTCCTCCGGCGCAGATTCCGGCGCAGAGGGGTGTGCCTCTGTCCCGCGCAGCGTTGGCGTCACCTCGCCGCGATCGTCCCCTGAGCGGCCCGCGGCGATCCGCCGCGCGCCCATGCGCCCGCGAGACCCGGCGGATCTCCGGCAGCCCCGCACGAGCAGCGACCGGTGCCGATCGCGCCCGCTCGCGACCTCGCGCACGAGCGCGGCGATCTCCTGCCCCGCGAGCAGCCCGCGCTCGCTCGAGCTCGGCTCGTCGCCGCCGCTCGGCGCTCGGCGCAGCGAGGCGAGCACCTCGGCGAGCGCCTCTTCCATCTGCGCCGCGGTCTCGAAGCGGCCCTCGGGATCGCGCGCGAGCGCGCGCCGGATCGCCTCCTCGAGCAGCGCCGGGCACGCGGGGCGGAGCGGCGCGATCGCCGGCACCTCGCCGGAGAGCACCGCGCCCATCGTCGCGCCGTCGTCCTTGCGGTGGAACAGGCGACGCGCCGTCAGCAGCTCGAAGAGGATCACGCCGACCGCGAAGAGATCGGCCCGCGCGTCGACCCTCTGCCCGCGCAGCTGCTCGGGCGCCACATAGCCGAGCTTTCCCTTCACCGTGCCGCCGTCGCTCGACGGGGCCGCGTCGTCGGACGAGCGCGGGGAGCCGAAGGGGCCGGCCTCCTCCATGCCGCTCATCCCCGTCATCTGCGCGACGCCGAAGTCGATGAGCTTGATCTCCCCCTCGAGCGAGAGGAGCACGTTCTGCGGGCTCACGTCGCGGTGCACGAGGCCGACGAGCTTCCCGCCGTCGTCGCGGAGCCCGTGCGCGTGCCCGAGCGCCCGCAGCACGCCCAGGCCGATCTCGATGGCCGCCTCGAGCGGGAACGGCCGCCCCTCCGCGAAGAGAGAGCGCGCGGCGGCGGCCAGATCGCAGCCCGGGACGTACTCGATCACGAGGTGATGGCGTCCTTCGTGAACGACGAAGTCGTGGAACCGGATCACGTTGGGGTGCTGGAGCCGGGCGCTGATCCAGGCCTCCCAGAGGAACATCCGCACGATCGACGGATCTCGCCTCGCCTCGGGGCGAAGGCGCTTCACGACGACGGGGTGGGCGATACCTGCCGGCCCGCGCCGGCACGCGAGGAACAGCTCCGCCATGCCGCCTGCCGACAGGCGCGCGAGCAACGCATAGCCGCCGTCGCCCATGGGCAGGTCCATCTCTCGATATCTCCACGGCAGCCCTGCCGCGCCGCCCTCGCTTCGCGCCGGCATCCCGAACGCACGAAGCGAGGACGGCCGCCGCGCCATCCACTGCCGGAGTCGCCCCACCCCGGCCAGCCCCCGGACTTGCCCGCGCCGCCACATCGCGCCTTCGCTATTCACGCTGCATGCCACGGAAAGTGCCGCGGCAGCGTCACCTCCGAGCCATGGGCATCGCGCGGTTCTGCGTGGATCCCGCCGGATGAGAGCGCATGTCGGCAGCCGCAGAGACCCACGGCGAGCGCTGCTTCCGGCGGAAAATGCGGAAAACTCGATGGCCCCCTGTTCCACACAGCGGCGCAGAGGAGCGCGCGCAGCGTCGGGCCCGCCCGCGATGGAACGCAGGTCAGGCCACGGTGGCGGGTGAGGCGCGGACGCGGCGCGCGAGCAGCGCGCGCAGCTCGCGGAAGGAGACGACGCGCAACGCGAGGAGGAGGACGGCGTAGACGGCGACGCCCACCGCGATCGACGCCCACATGCCGGCGAGGACGCGCGCGACGTAGGCCGCGGTGACCATGACCGCCGTCGCGGCGAGGACCGCGAGGATGCGGCCGAGCTCCACGACGTGGGCCCAGCGCGCGGAGATTCCCCACGACGCGATCAGCGCGCCGGCGCTCACGGCCAGCGTCGCGCACGCGGCGCCCGTGGCGCGGTAGCGCGGCAGGAGGAGCAGGTTCAGCGCGACGTTGGCGACGAGCGCCAGCGCGAGCAGCTTCACCATCGCGACCTCGCGCTTCGCCGCGAGCAGCGGCAGCGTCACGACCTGGAACGCGAACGTCACGGGGACGCCGCACGCGAGGATCCGGAGGACGTCGGCCGCCGGGGCGTAGTCGCCCGCCCCTCCGTAGACGAGCTGGATGACGTCTGGCGCGAGCAGGACGATGCCGGCGGCGACGGGCAGCCCGAAGAGCGCGGCGACGAGCATGCAACCGCCGTAGAGGCGCCCAAACGCGTCGCGATCCTGGGCGTAGAGGCGCATGCCCGCCGCGAAGGCGGCGCCGAGCAGGACGTCGGGGAGCATCCTGAAGTTCTCGCTCAGCACCAAGGCGGCGCTGTAGACCCCGACGGCTTGCTCGTCGCAGAGGGCGCGGAGCATGACGCGGTCGATCTGGAGCAGCGCGCTCGAGAGCGCCCCGAGCGCGCCGATCGGCAGGCTGCGCTTCGCGATCTGCCAGAGCTCGGCGGGCGGCGTCGTGAGCTCGGGCCGGTAGAGGCGGGCGCGGAGATAGTGCGAGGTGATGGCGAGCTCCAGCACGTTGCCGAGCAGGAACGCCACGGCCGCTGCGACGACGCCGAAGCCGAGCGCGAGCAAGGCCGCAGAGAGCGCGATGACGAACAGCCGCGCGCCGAGCTCCGCGTACAGGATGTACTGGAACCGCTCGTGGGCCTCGAACGAGAGCCACATGGTCGAGTAGAGCAGCGTCGCCAGCTGGGAAGCCGCGGCGAGCACGATGAGCTGCGCGCCGAGCCCCGAGCGCGTCGCCAGCACGACGGCCACGGTCGCGCCGAGCACCACCGTCCCGGTGACGCCCCGGATGGCGAGCGCCGCGCCGAGGTGACGCGGCCCGAGCTCGGGCTTCACGGCGACCTCCCGGGCCAGGTATCCCCTTACCCCGACGCCGGCGGCGATCGTGACGATCCCCGCGATCGCGAGCGACGCCTGGAACTCCCCCCAGGCGGCGACCCCCACCTTCCGCGCGAGATAGCCGACGAACACGACGCCAAGGACGGCCATGATCGCCTGCTTCAGGAGCATCAACGCCGCGTTCAGCGCGATGCGCCGGCCATCCTTCATGAACACCTCCCGGTGTCCCCATGCTGTCGGGCACCGCTGTCCGCGCAGCGGGACCGGCCCCGATTCGAGCGTCGTGCGCCCCCAGAGCGCGTCCGTCTCACGCAGCGAGCGCTGCCCGGTGGCGGGAACGCAAGCGCTCACTCAGCGAACGCCGTCGCCTGAGCTCAGCACGAAGCGCCGTCCGAGATGCCGCTCGCTCACAGAGCGCCTTTTGGAAAGGCGCTCCAACGCGAGACGTCACTCAACCTCGACGCACCCGAGGTGCAGGAGGATCGCCAGCGCAAGAGGGGGTCGGCGATCCTCGGAGCGGGACACGGGATTCGAACCCGCGACCCTCAGCTTGGGAAGCTGATGCTCTACCAACTGAGCTAGTCCCGCGCGAGGTGGAGGAAGCTTCTACCGAATCCGGGGCCGCTTCGCAACCCCTTCATTTCGTTTTTGATCCCGACGCCTTCACGTCTCGACGTATTCGCCCGGTTCGACCGGAGCCCGGGGCTCGGCGCGCGCTCCAAGCCGCGCCGCTACCGGCCAGCCGCGCCGCTACCGGCCAGCCGCGCAGCTACCGGCGCGCGCGCGCACGGAGCGCGGGCGCGCCGAGCGTCTCGCCCGCCAGCGGCGAGCGCACGCGGATGGCGCTGTCGCAGTCGCTGGTCGCCGCCGCGATCGCGCTGGAGATCTCGATCGTGCCCGCGTCCGGCGGGATCCAGGGCAGCTGGTGCAGGATGGGCCTGTCCGGCGGCAGCCAGCGCAGGCTCCGCGTGACGAGCACGACCGGGTGGTTGTTGTCCATGAGCTCGCTCGCGAGGCGCGCGCCGCCGAGCGGGGCCGGCGGAAGATCCAGGCAGACGAGGCACGCGTCGAACCGTTCGGTCGCCGACGCGAGCAGGGCGTCGTCGATCGACGAAGCGTCCACGATCTCGACGTTCGTCAGCGCACCCTCGATCGCGCGGGCGAGCGCGTCGCAGGTCGCGGCGCGGGCGTCGTGCGCAAGCAGGATCCTGAAGCCGCGCACCGAGCGCGGCCCAGGCCGGCGGGCCTCGACGACCTGCAACCTGCCCGAGGGCGGCGTCTCGCGCTCACGAGGTGCACGTCGAACGGTCATGGACTCCCCTTCCTCAGCTACATCAGGGCAACCGTGCCCCAGACTAACACCCCTTGAGCTCAAACTGATCAACCTTTATATGAGGGCGCGCTTCTTTCCTCGTCGCCGGTTCTCGTTCGTCTCGGTTCTCGTTCGTCTCGTCTCGTTCGCGGTTCGCGGCTCGCAGCCGCAGCGCCCGCAAGCACGCCGCGATGCGGCATGCCAGCAAGGTCTACGGAAACATCTACGAAGGACGGTCACGCATGAGTCGGTTTCTCATCTCCACTCCTTGCGAGTGCCAGGCAAGCCTGTCAGCCACCCTGGACGAGCACCGGCACGTCACCGCCGGGTGGGCCAGCCGGAGTCCCCGCGGCCGGTCGGCCGCCGGTGAAGCCGACAAGGAACTCGCGCCGGCGCACAGCATCAACGCTCACCTCGACCGGTTCGACGTGGCGTGGCTGTGCCCTTACTGCGGGCGCAACACGCTCCGCACCTTCGATGCGGGTGCCATGAGGCGGCTGCCAGCGGCGAACGCCTCGCCTGTGGCAGGGCTCGTTCCTCCCGGCACCACCTCCTCGCCGTGAGGCCCCCGATGCGCCGCGACCTCCTCGGTCCGCGCGTCGAGCAGATCCATCCGCTGCGCGCCTGAGCCTGGGCAGGCGCCGTGTGATCGCGGCCACGCGGCGCTGCTGCGCATCATCTCCCACGCAGGCAAGAGCGTCCGGGCGCGACCGCTTCATGGCCCCTCAACCCGCCGCGCTCCGGGCCCATTCCCCCCTGTCGATGATCAGCGCCGGCGCGCTCCGGAGCGCGCCGCTGTCCCGCTCAGCTGCCTTTTCCCACCTGCGACGTGCCCATTGTGCCGAAGACCCAGTCCCAGAGCGGCGACGACACGCCCCACCGGGCATTTTCTCCCGCGTGGTGATGGACCATGTGATGGCGCTTGATCCACTTCCCCCAGCGCGAGCTCATCCGGAAGTGATGAATGGCATAGTGCGTACCGTCGTACGCCAGGTATCCGAGGCCGAAGCCGACGAACAGCGGGTCCGCCGGAACAGGGCCAAAGAGGACGCGAAACAGCGTGTAGAACACGATGCCGAGGGGGATGCTCGCGCCGAGCGGCATCACCAGCCGGTCGGCATCTTGCGGGAAATCATGGTGCACTCCGTGGAGTACGAAATGCATCCGGCGCTGCCACAGGCGCGGCCCGACGTAGTGAAACACATATCGGTGCAGGACATACTCGGCGAACGTCCATAGAAACAGGCCGACCAGCACGAGCCCGAGCCCGGTCAGGAGGCCGACACCATGCCGGGCGGCGCGCACGCCCAGATAGCCGTAGACCGGCAGCCAGAAGACGAACGGTGTGATCGGATGGATCCGCGAAAACCGCTCGATGAGCGGCGTCTCGAACATTTGGCATGTCGCTGGACGCGCGGTGCGCTCGGTGGAGGTGACGGTCATCGTGCACCCCTGGTACCGCATTTATCCATTGTCGGCCAGCGGTAGGCCGGCGCCCAGCGGCCCGCTGGACACCGGGAAATGACCATGATCCCGTCACGGCAGGCGCTCGCCGGCGCGATCCTTCCGCGGCGGCGACGCGTTCGCGTCGGCCCGGCGTCCGTCGCGAGCCGCGAGCCGCACCCGGCCCAGGGCAGGCGCGCGCGATCAGCTCGCGAAGGACGCCTCGTAGAGATGGCGGAGATCGTCACGCGAGCAGGGGCGCGGGTTGCTCGTGTGGCACGCGTCCTGGGCGGCGAGGTCGGCCAGCGCGTCGAGCTTGTCGCGGGGTACGCCTGCCTTCTCGAGGCCGGCCGCGAGCCCGATCCGGGCGCGCAGGGCGCGGATGGCGTCGGCGCACGCGGCGGCGTCCTCGGGAGCGCCGAGCAGGGCCGCGACGCGCGCGAGGCGCGGCGCGGCCGCGGCGACGTTGAACTCGACGACCGGCGGGAGGCAGAGGGCGTTGGCGAGGCCGTGGTGCAGGCCGCACTCGCTCGAGAGCGGGTGCGCGAGCGAGTGGCACGCGCCGAGCCCCTTCTGGAACGCGACCGCGCCCATCATCGCCGCCTTCATCATGCCGCCGCGCGCCTCGAGATCGTCGCCGTGCGTGACCGCCCGCGTGAGGTGCGCGGCGGCGAGGCGGATCCCCTCGAGCGCGATGCCGTCGGCCATCGGGTGATCGCCCTTCGAGACGTACGCCTCGATGCAGTGGGTGAGCGCGTCGAAGCCCGTCGCCGCCGTGAGGAAGGCCGGCATCGACCGCGTCATCACCGGATCGAGCAGCGCGGCGTTCGCGAGCAGGTGCGGCGAGAAGATCACCGTCTTCCGGTGGTTCACGTCGAGCGTCACGACGCCCGAGCGGCCGACCTCGCTGCCGGTCCCGGCGGTCGTGGGGATCGCGAGCATCGGCGGGACGTCGGGCGTGATGAAGCGATCGCCGCCCGTGGCGTCGTCGTAGTCGACGAGCGGCCGATCGTGGTTCACGCCGAGGCGCACGAGCTTGCCGACGTCGAGCGGCGAGCCGCCCCCGAGGGCGACGACGAGATCGGCGCGGGCCGCGCGGAACGCGGCGACGCCGTCGTGCACGTTCTTCTCGATGGGGTTGCCGAGCACGTCGTCGAAGACGGCCACCTCGAGGCCCTCCTTCCGCAGCGACGCGGCGACGGGCTCGAGCAGCCCCGAGCGGACGACGCCCTTGTCCGTGACGACGAGCGCCCGCGCCGCGCCGAGCCGGCGCGCCTCGGCGCCTGTCTGCTCGATGACGCCGGCGCCGAAAAGGATGCGTGTGGGAAAGCTCCAAACCGTGAACTGGCTCATGATCACACCGCCTCGAAGTAACGCTTCAGCTCCCAATCCGTGACCGCGCGCTCGTACTGCCGCACCTCCCAATCGCGCGTCAGGACATAGTGTTCGACGAATCTCTCGCCGAGGATCTCGCGGGCCATCTTGCTCCCCGCGAGCATCCGGGTCGCGTCGGCGAGCGTACGGGGCAGCGACAGGCGCGAGGACTCGGCGGACGACGCATCCCCGGCGGCCTGCGCCGGCGGCTCGACGCCGTTCTCGATGCCGTGGAGCCCCGCGCCGAGGCACGCGGCCATGGCGGTGTACGGGTTGATGTCCGCCGCCGTCTGCCGGTACTCGACGCGCGCGCCGGGCGTGCCGAGGCCGATGAGGCGGATCGCGGCCGTGCGGTTCTCGACGCCCCAGCTGGCGGTGAGCGGGGCCCAGACGCCGGGCACGTACCGCTTGTAGGCGTTGATCGTCGGCGAGTAGATCGCCGTGAGCTCCGGCATCAGGGCGATCTGGCCGCCGACGTAGTGGCGCAACGCCGCCGGGATCCGATCGGGCGACGACCCGTCCTCGAAGACGTTCCGGCCGTCCTTCCAGAGGCTCTGGTGCAGGTGGCCGCTCGATCCGGGGAGATCGGCGTTCCACTTCGCCATGAACGTGACCGAGAGGCCGTGCTCGTGGGCGATCTGCTTCATGGCGACCTTGAAGAGCGCGGCCTTGTCGGCGGCGCGTAGCACGTCGTCGTAGCGGATCGCCGCCTCGTACACGCCCGGGCCAGTCTCGGTGTGCAGGCCCTCGATCTCGACGTCGAAGGCCTGCATCTGATCGAGGATGGCGGCCATGAGCTTCTTGTTTTGCCCCTCGCGGACCCACGAGTAGCCGAACATGCCGGGGCTGAGCGGCGTCAGGCCGGCGAACCGCTTCTCGTGCAGCGAGCGCGGCGTCTCCTCGAAGAGGAAGAACTCGAACTCGCACGAGAACTTCGCCGAGTACCCCATCCGCTCGCCTTTCGCGATGACGCTCCGGAGGAGCGAGCGCGGGCACGCGGGGTGCGGGCCGCCCCGCTCGTCGCGGAAGTCGGCGAGCATCGCGACGGTCCCCGGCTCCCACGGGATGTCGCGCAGCGTGCTCGGATCCAGGACGGCGTGCGCGTCCGGGTAGCCGGTGTGCCAGCCGGTCACCTTGGCATTGTCGTAGAGGACGTCGGCGATGTCCCAGCCGAAGATCACGTCGCAGAAGCCGAAGCCGCTCTTGAGCGCGCTCTTCAGCTTCTCGATGGAGACGTACTTCCCGCGGAGGATGCCGTCGATGTCAAAGCCGCCGATCTTGGCGCGGGTGATGCCCCGCGCTTCCAGATCGGAGAGGAGCTTCTCGGAGGTCGAGGCGGTCATGGGCCGCGACGATAGCAGGGGAACGGGGCGACATGGCAAGCGCCCGCGTGAGCCCTCGGATGACGCCCCGCCGCCTGGATGCGCGCGTCCGGCGCGCGCTCACTTCACCCGGACGACCTGGATCGGATAGCGCTCCGCGAGCGGCACGAGCACGCGCTCGACGAGCTCGCGGACGCGCGCGTAGCGCTGGTGGTTCGTCGCGGCCGGATTGCGCTTCGAGTCGACGACGCCGATGCGGATGTCCAGCGTGCGCGCGTCCTCGACGCCCCCCGTCACAAACGCGTCCGGGTGCACCTTGTCGAGCTCGACGTTGAGCTCCGTCGCTTCCGGTGCCGCGCCGACGAAGGTGACCTCCAGCGCCTCGCCCAGGCCGTTCAGCACGGCGTTCAGGTTCTCCACCGGGAACGGCTGGCGCGCGAGCCACGCGACGACGGCGCGACGCGCGCCGCGCAGCGCCACGCTGACGACGAGCGCGACCGAGATCGGCGCGAATACGAGGACCCCGAGCGCGCGCGCGACCTCGGGGCCCGCATCGCGGCCGAGCGCCCCGAGGAAGACGAGCAGGAACACGCCGGAGGCGAGCGCCACGAGCGGCGGATCGGTGAGCACGCCCCACCGCGAGGTCGACGCGTTCATCAGCCGCGTGAAGCGGGCCGACACGCTCTGATCGGCGCGCTCGCCCGCGGCGGCGCTCCCGTGCGTCAGATCAGGCATCTCCAGCATCTCCGAGCATGCGCCAGAAGAACAGCCCGACGCCGAACAGGAGCAGCACGCCGGCGACCCAGAACGAGCGCACCGGGCCGAAGCTCAGCGCCTCGCCCGATTGCTTCATGATGAGGTCGGCCACCGTGACCACGCACGCGAACACGATGCAGGCCACGGGCAGCCCGAGCTGCTGGAGGAGCGTCGGCCCGCCGAGCGGCTTCGGGTCCGGCGGGCGCGGCCGCACGTCCGCCGGCGGACGCCCCGTCGGCCGGTACCTGCTCGACGGCATGTCCGACAGCGCGCGCACCGCGGCCGGCGCGACCGACGTCGTGCGCGGCGCGACGCTGAGCGCCATCTCCAGCGGCGGCGTGCTCTCGATCATCCCGCCCCCGCGCGCGAGCATGCTCGGCGGGGCGCTCTCCATGCCGCCGCCGCGCGGGAGCGCCCCCACGGGCGTCGCCTCCGCGAAGCCGGCGCGGCCTCGCGCGCTCGTCGGCATGCTCTCCGGGACGATCGCGCCCATGCCTCTGCTCCGCGCGCTCTGCGGCGCCTCGGGGAGGTCCATCTCGAGCCCGGCCGATTCCGAGGGCGGCGGTGGGCGCACGCTGCTCGCGGGACCTTCGCGGCGCCCTCCCCTCGGCGCGCGCATCGAGGCCGGGGCCACGTCGAGATCGAGCTCGAGCGACCCGGCGTCGCTGGGCGTGTCGAGCCACACGTGCGCGGCGCGCTTGACCTGCGGGGCCGCGCGCATCGACGACGACGGAGGCGGCGGAACGGAGTACGCGTCGTCCTGCGCGGAGGTCCGCCCGAAGGTCGCCGGGAGCCCCATCGCCGCCTCCAGCTCCGTCCAGAAGGCCTCGATGTCGCGCGTGCGGTCGCGCGGGCTCACGGCGAGCGCGCGCTCGAACACCGCGTCGACCTCCGGCGGGATGTTGGCGCCCTCGGCCCGGGGCGTGGGCCGGCGCTTCACGTCGAGCGCCGTCCCCATCATCGCCTGCGCCTCGCCGTCGATCACCTGCCGCCCTACGAGCGCCTCGACCATGGTGAGCGCGAGACCCCAGACGTCGGTCCAAGTTCCCGCCTGCCCGAACCGCTTCGGCGCCCACTGCTCCGGGGCGCCGTACGCCGGGGAGAACGCGTTCAGCGGATCGCCGTTCGTCACCCGTCCGACCGCCTGCTCGGCCAGCGTCTTCGCCTGCGCGATGCCGTAGTCGAGGATCTTGAGGCGCTCCGTCCCCTCCTGCGTCGTGATGAAGATGTTCTCGGGCTTGAGATCGCGGTGGATGATCGACACCGTTCCGTTCGGGCTCGGGAAGCGATGCGCGCGCGCGATCGCCTGCGCGATGGGGCGCATCATCTTCATCAGCCTGTGGAGCGGGATCGGCGGCTCTCCCTTGAGCCTCCGTCGATCGATGACCTTGTCGAGCGACTCACCCTCCAGCCACTCGAGGGCCAGGAAGGGGACGAACTCCCCTCGCTTCAGGTGCAGCACGTCGACGTGGAGCGGGCGGACGACCTCCGGGATCGAGGCCGAGAGCCGGAAGAGCAGCTGGGCCTCCTCGCGGAACTTCTCGAGGAAGAGCTGCCGCTCGCGCGGGGTCTTCGCCTCGGACACCTTCAGGCATTTCAAGGCGACAGGCGCGCGAAAGCCGGCGTGGAGCGCGCGGTACACCACGCCGAATCCTCCCTCCGCGACCACCTGCTCGACGTGGAAATTACCCGCCTGCGTGGTCCCGACGATGCCGAAGACGTCGTCCGCCATGCTCCCTGAGCCATAGCGCACGGGGCCGCTGGACCGAAGGGTGAAACCTAATTTTCCTGTTCGATCGTCCCAGGTCTGCCGGGCCATCCGCCATCGGGGGGCGCCGGGGTGACCAGATGGGCGTAGAGGACGGAGAAGGGAGCGAGGTCGACCGTTCAACGTGACCGCACGTGGCCGCGAGGCGGCCGCGCGGCGCCGGTTCAGCTCCGGAGGTGCGAGGAGGCGTCGCGGTGGGCCCGGTCCTCCTCCTGGAGGATCGAGAACACAAGCCCGGCGCCGATGATCGGCAGGAGCCAGACGAGCTGCGCCTGCCAGACCTTCTGCTTGGGCTCGTAGACGCGGCTCCGGAAGACGCGCACGGTGACGTAGACCTGGAAAGCAAGGACCGCCGCGAGCGCGGCGCCGACGAGGATATCGAAGAGCGTCATGGGTGGGCCGCGGACCAGCCTAGCCATGAAGGGTCCCCCCGCAAGGCAGCGGGGCCTGCCGTCGCGATTTCGTCCCCGGCGGGCACGGACCCGACGCACTGGCGGGCGGGCAACCCGATCGAGACCGTCCGCGGCTGCGTCACGGCGGGCGCAGCCTGGCGGTGATGAGCCGGTCGGGCTCGACGCTCGCCACGAAGACGCGCGCCACGAAGTGGAACGAGCGCTCCATCGACGTCGATCGCCCCCCGGAGGCACCTCGCCACATTCCAGCTCGCACCGATCGCCTCACGGCGGCACTTCGAAGTAAGACATCTTACTTCGATCACCTCCCGGAGGCCCCTCCCCACATTCCAGCTCACGCCTATCGCCTCACGGCGGCACTTCGAAGTAAGACACCTTACCTCGATCGCCTCCCGGAGGCCCCTCCCCACGCTCCAACTCGCTTCGGTCGCCTCCTGGCGGCACCTCGAAGTAAGACATCTTACTTCGATCACCTTCCGGCGGCGCTTGGCCGCATTCCAACTCGCGCCGATCGCCTCCGGTGGCACTGCCTCCCCCGCGACCCGCCGCCTGCTCCTTCCGAGCGTATCCAGACAAGGGGGTCGATACGCCGGACCTGATACCCTCGTCGGAGCGAGCATGGCCCACGAACGCGAGCACAGGTTGCCCAGGCTGCGTGGGAGCAGCTGCGCGCCGAGCTGCCCGACGTACCTGCGATCGAGAGGTCACGCTGGCTAGGGGGCGGCAAGACACCCCGCGGGTTGCGGGACGAGCAGCGCGAGCAGGTCCTCGAGCGAGGGGCCGCGTTCCGTGCGTGGTTGTCGTCCATCGGGCATGACGCCCTCTTGCCCGATCGCTCGCCGCACGGGCGGCTCGGCTACCGCGTACGGGTGCCTGGCTGGCCTTTCGACGTGCACGGCCTCGATTCGGCGTGGCTCTGCGGCGACAACGCGGATAGCGGCAACCTCCTGCTCACCGAGGATCAGGTGGCGCGCCTCGTCATGGACGCGGACGGCAAGACCCTGCCGGGTTTTCGCCTCGCGCTCATGCACCATCCGCTCACGGATCTCGGAGACGCCGACAGTTGCCGCGACCTGCTTACCGAGCACGTGGATCTGGTCCTGCGCGGGCACCTGCATCGTGAGGAGCTCGCCGCATGGGTGGGCCCCGGGCAGATCCTGCGGCAGGTCGCGGCGGGGTGCCTCTACGAGGGGAGCCTCGCGAACACCTGGCGGAACGCCTGCCACCTCTTCGACGTGACGCTGGACGGAGCGGGACGACCGAAGCGCTACGACGTACGGCTGCGCGGGTTCTCCGATCGCCAGAGGGGCTTCTGGTTCGATGATGGAGGCTTGTACTCAGAGGCGCCGCACGGCCGTCTCACGTGGGTGCTGCGCTCTCCGTCCGAGCCTCCCCCCCCACCATCTGCGCGTGGCCGCATCTTCGTCGGGCGGCGAGAGGAGCTGCGACGCATCGCCGAGGCGCTCCTACCCAGCGCGGGTGAGCGCAAGCCCGCAGCGATCTGCGCCGTGCAGGGGATGCCGGGCGTGGGCAAGTCGTACCTCGCGGAGCAGTTTCGGCTCGACAGGGCCGCCGACTTCCCGGGTGGGACGGTGCTCGTCGCGCTCCAGCCGGAAGAGAGCCGTGCGGCGGATTCGCTCTCGACCGCGTTGCTCGGGCAGATCGCGGATCGGTTGTCCCTGCGCGCGCCACCGGAGGAGATGGCTACGCTGTTGCGCGATCGGCTGCGTGCGCCGCTGACGCTCCTGCACTTGGAGAACGTGGACAGCGAGGCGGCGGCCGGTGCGGTTGTACAGCTCACGAGGTGGTTGCGGGGCTGTCCTATGATCGTGACGGGCCGTTACAAGGGGCTCGGAAACCATGCAGGCTGGGCGCGCGTCCCGGTCACGGAGTTCGACGAGCCGACGGCGCTGGCACAGATCGAGGCTGAGCTTCCGCCCGAGCGCGTGCGAGGCAAGAGGGACGAGCTCGGGCACCTCGTGCGGGAGCTTGGACGCTTGCCGCTGGCGCTTCACCTCGCCGCCGGGTACCTGCGCGCGGGCGGATATGATGCGGCGACGTTCCTCGACGAGCTGCGCCGCAGCGGGTTCGATCTCGACCCAAACCATCCGGACGATAGGCTGCTCCAAGAGGATCCACGGCGGGCGAACCTGCACCGGACGTTCTCTCTCTCACTGGCGTTGCTCGGCAGGCAGCTCGGGGCCGACGCCGACACGCTCGTCCCGGGGCTGCGCGCGCTTGGGCATGCGCCACTCGGCGGGTCCGGGCGAAGCCTCGGCGAGGCGATCGCCGGGCTCTCCGCCGTGGAGTTCAGCCGGTTGATGAACACCGCGGGGAAGCTCTCCTTAATAATGCTGGCGGAGCAGCGAGAGGACGATGCCTGGCGGATCCACCCGCTGCTCGCGGAGTGGCTGCGACGGGGCACGGATGAGACAGCAGCGCTGGCTCGAATGACGGAATGGTTCGTGACACGGTTGGGAGCGAAGGCGGAACAGCCGTGGAAGGAGGTGACACGCGAAGCGGGGACGCTTTCGGCATGGCTCGGACGGGTGAGCGAGGAGGAGGTCGCGCTGGTGGAACGGGCAGGGTCGCAGTATGCAATGCTGAATGGCCCGTTCCACGTGTGGATGGAGTTCTGCATGCGGGGGCTCAAGGAGAGGAGCGACCCGAAGGAGCGGTCCGGCCTGCTCTGGACGCTGGCAAACGTCGCTCGAAACGTGGGCGCCATGAGCAGCGCTTTAGAGGCTGCAGAGCAAAAATTGGCGCTGGACCGAGCCAGGGGGGACGAGCGGGAAGCCGCGCTCGCCGCGGGCTGTCGCGCCGACATCTTCGAGGCGCGAGGCCAGCTCGACGAGGCGCTGCGCATACGTCAGGAAGAACAGCTTCCCGTCTTCGAGCGGCTAGGTGACGTGCGCGAGCGCGCCGTGACCATGGGCCAGATCGCCAATATTGTCCAGGCGCGAGGCCAGCTCGACGAGGCGCTCCGCATACGTCAGGAAGAACAGCTTGCCGTGTTCGAGCGGCTCGGCGACGTGCGCTCGCACGCCGTGACCATGGGCCAGATCGCCAATATTGTCCAGGCGCGAGGCCAGCTCAACGCGGCTTGGCAACGTGCGCGAGCGCGCCGTGACCATGGGCCAGATTGCCGACATCTTCGAGGCGCAAGGCCAGCTCGACGAGGCGCTGCTCATACGACAAGAACAGCTGCCCGCCTTCGAGCGGCTCGGTGACGAGCGCGAGCGCGCTGTGACGATGGGCAGGATCGCCGACATCTTTCAGGCGCGCGGCCAGCTCGACGAGGCTCTGCGCATACGACAAGAACAGCTGCCCGTCTTCGAGCGGCTCGGCGACACTCGGGACATTCTCATCGCGCGCGTCAACGCTGCGCTCAACCGCCTCTCTCGCAACGCCGCGGGCGATCGAGGCGATGCCGCCGATCTCCTGAAGCTCGCCTACTCCACCGCGGTCGAACTACGCATTCCGGAGGCCGACCTGATCCGCCGGATCCAGCAAGATTTCGCTCTTCCACGCTGAGCTCGCTGTAGCTCGAACGCTCCCGAAGCTTCTGCTCACGACATTTGCTCATTTCTGGGGAACTCTCGCGCAGTTCTCGGATGGCCACCACGGCCCAGCCGGGCAACCGAGGACATGGTTGGGGTAGGCGGAAACCGAGAGAGCTCTCACTGGCCCGAGCGTCGCATCCAGTACCCCGGTCGCCACTTCGCATGAGCGAGCGCGACGAACTAGATCCCAGCGCCTTCTGTCGGGAGAAATACGACGAAAGGGAAACGGACCAGGACATCGTTTCGATAGGGGCAACCAGCCTACCATCCGGGCCATGACTCGGGCCCCTCGCCGCTCGCGTCGAGGGTCACGCCTGGGCTCTCACGAACTCGATCCTGAGCCCAAGACGGCGCTGCTCCTACCAGACCGCAGCCTCGTCCGCCTCGGCCTGCGCGTCGACGCGAACGATGATCGGCCGGGTCAAGGAGCGCCCAGTCGCGCGAGGACCCGCGCCCGAACCTCGGCCCACGCGTCCCCCCCGCTTCCCCCATCGCGTACCGCCTGCTCCCTGCGCTCGATCTCCTCGAGCCACGCAGCGTTCCAGGCGTCGTCGTGCGGCTCCTCGACGCTGGCGAGCAGCTCGGACGCGAGCTTGAGGCGTTCTCCATCGGGGAGGCACAGAGCGGCAGCGAGGAGGTCCTGGGTACGATGGGCCATGGGCGCGTCCAGCAACGCGTTCCATACCGGAGACCCGGCCGTCGGCAAGCCGACGCTGTGCCCCGAGGGGCCGTGGTATGCTCCGGCGAAGGGATCGCCATGCATGCATACAAGCTCAACGTGAACGTGGCGGATGACCACCGGATAGCCGTCGAGCTTCCAGAAGACTTCCCTCCGGGGCCGGCTGAGGTGATCGTCCTCGCCGTGACGCCCACGGAGCGGAGGCTTGTGCGGGTGCTCGGGTCGCTCGGCGGCGCGGCCCCAGCATCGGGCGAGGATGACCCGGTCGCCGGAGTGCTCGCCGAGCTTCGCAGCGAGCGCGCTCGGCGGTTCGATGCTGCCCAGGAGCCCGAGACAGAGACGTGATCGCTGAGCATGTGACCGACACCCACGCGCTCGTATGGAGCATGTACGCCCCTTCCCGCCTCGGAAGCGCGGCGCAGCAGGCGTTCGCGGCGACCGACGCCGGCTCCGCGCGCATCTACGTGCCCGCCGTGGTGATCGCCGAGACGATCATGGTGGTCGAACGTGGACGCCTGCCAGGAATCGCGCTGGCGCACCTGCTGCCGCGCCTGGAGGCGATCCGCACCAGCGACAATTACAGATTGACGTCGCTGCTTCCGGAGGTCGTCCTCGCGAGCCACACGTTGAGCGCGATCCCGGACATCTTCGATCGGCTGATCGTCGCGGAGGCGATCCATCGAGGGACACCGCTCATCTCGAAAGATTCGGTGATCCGGCAGTCAGCGCTCGTCACCACCCTCTGGGACTCCTAGCCGTTCGGGGCTGCCGAGGAACGCCACTGCCGCATGCGCGCGATCGGCTCGCTGCCAGCGGTACAGCCGAGTCCGCCGCCGGCAGCGCCGCGGCGCATCGCGCAAGCGCGATCCGGGAGCTCACCGGCGGTCTCCAAGGAGAAATCCCGGGCGGAGCTCCGCCGACGTCGTACTAGAGTGCGCGCGTGCCTCGACCTCGACCCGGCACCCGCCCGCGACGCACCTCGACGCCCGACTTCCCCGTCCGTCTGCGCGGCCGGGTCCTCCTCGCCTGCGCCTCAGCGTGGATCGCGGCGGCCTGCTCCACGCCGTCGTCGGGGGTCGACGGCGGCGACCTGCTCGGCGTCTTCGAGCAGGACGCCGGCGCGGCCGCGGCCGACGGCGGGCAGCCGCGGCCTTCGGCGGCCCGGCAGGACGCGGGCGCCCGCGCGGCCGGTCCGGCCAGCGCGGCCGCGCCGCCGGCGAAGCCGCCCGAGGCCAGGCTGCCCAGCGAAGGGAGCTGCGTCGCCGAGCAGGGGCGCCCCGGGCGAGAGCTCCGCAAGACGCTCGGCAGGCCGCCGTGCCGCGGCGCCCAGGTGCTGGAGACGCGCGACGCCGAGGGGTCGCCCCGCTACGCCTGCGTGATCGCGCCGAGCGGCGTGGAGACGCGCGCGCCGCTGCCGCTCATCGTCTTCTTCCACGCCGACGGCGACAACCCGACGAGCGTCGACAAGGAGACGGGCCTGCGCAAGCTCGGCGCCACGTGGAACCTGACCGGCGACCCGGCCCACGCGGGCTTCATCGTCCTCGCGCCCCAGGGCCGCGCCTTCAAGACGCCGAGCCAGGCCGAGCGCGAGCGCGGCACGAAGATGTACACGCCGACCGCGCCGTTCGACGTCGAGTTCACCGGCGAGGGCAACGTCGACGTCGCGACCGTCGACGCCTTCGTCGACCAGCTGCTCGAGAAGAAGCTCGTCGACCGGCGGCGCATCTACGCGCTCGGCGGCTCCTACGGCGGCCACATGGCGGCGACGTACGCCATGATGCGCGCGGACCGCGTCGCCGCGTTCGCCACGTTCGGCAGCGACGCGCCGCCCGCCGAGTGGGCGTGCCCCGGCCCTCCCCCGCCCGCGATGGCGGTCTACCGCGCGTGCGACGACACGTTCCCGTGTGAGTCGGTCGAGCGATGGCTGCGCGCGCGCGACGCGCTCTCCGCGCACACCTCGTTCCTGCGCCTCGACGAGGCCGGCAGGGACGAGCCCCACTGCGCGCTCCGGAACCGCTGCTCCGCCAAGAAGGGCGCCATCAACCACGCCCGCTGGCCGAAGTCGCGCGAGACCGACCTGCTCCGCTTCTTCGCAGGGCACGTCCTGGCGCTCGGCGCGGACGCCGCCGCGGCCGAGGCCGTTCAGCGCCCCCGGACGCAGACCGGCACCAGCACGCGCTGACCGACGCTGGCCGACGCACCCGGACGTAGACCAACACAAACGCGCGCTGACCGACGCGCACGGACGCTGCTCGACACCAGCGGACGCAGGCCAACGCAAACTCGCGCTGACGAGCGCTGACGAGCGCTGACGAACGCTGACGCCGCAAGCGCACGCTCGCACTGCTCGTCCCACGTGTGCACCTGGCTTCGCCGCACGTCGACACTGCAACGTTGCGGTGCGGCGTTGAGCGGACCCGGCGTGTTGTCGTAGTGTTCGTCCCCGATGTCCGCTCAGGTCCAGCCCCTGCTCACCCCCTTGCCGGCCGGCATGTCCATCCCCGCCGGCACGCTCCGCGCCGAGATGGAGTCGCGCCGCGCGACCGGTCGCCGCTTCGACATCCGTGAGGCCATCGGCCTCGCCGTGCCGCTCTGCACCCAGCTGCACGAGCTGCACGCGCAGGGGCGGACCATGTTCGTGCACCCCTCGTGCCTCGGTCACGGCGCGAACGGCACGATCCAGCTGATCGAGGAGCTCGCCCACACCCCTCCTCTGCTACCGCGCGACCGCGCCTGCCTGGCGCCCGAGGAGCGCAAGGGCAACGAAGGCGACGCGCGCGCGAGCGTCTTCGCGGTGGGGGCCATCCTCTACGAAATGCTCACGAACAGCAGCGTCGGCCCCGGGATGCGGCGTCCGGCGGACGTGATCCCGGACCTGCCGCCCGCGCTGGAAACGGTGCTCGGCAAGTCGCTCGTGGCCGATCCGAAGCACCGCCCGGCGGATCTCGCCGCCCTCGCGCAGGCGCTCTACCAGATCGTCCCGAGCGCCTCGTCGATGCCCCCGAGCGCCGACACGTCGCACCTCGATGCCGACGGCGAGTTCGAGGTCGACGTCAACCTCTCGATGATGCCGCCGACCGGGCACCAGGAGGAAGCGCGCGTCCCGTCGGCGCCGTCGGTGCCGAGGATCCAGGCGGTCTCCGGGGACGGACCGTTCGCGGTCGCCATCCCGGTCAACCAGCCGCAGCGCCTGCACGGCAACGATCCGACCCGCAAGCTCGCGGATCTCAAGGCCGCGCTCGAGTCCGATCCGCGGCCGCGGTACGTCGTCATCAAGGACGGCATGGACCATGGGCCGTTCTCGTCCGTGGAGCTGCTCCAGCAGGTCGCGTCCGGCTCCTTCACAGGGGATCAGGTGCTGCGCGACACGTTCTCCGCGGAGGAGCGCGCGATCCAGGACTGGGAGGAGTTCGCCCCGTTCGCCGAGCAGGCGAAGCTGAACCGGGACATCGTGCAGGAGAAGCGCGCGCTCGACGCCGTCGTGTCGGCCGAGAAGCAGGGCACGCAGTACAAGGCGCTGCTCGGCCTCGCCCTGATGGGCGTCATCCTCGCCGCGGGCGCAGGCTGGTGGTACCGCGAACGCAGCCACAAGGAGCAGGAGCTCGCGGTGCAGGGCGCCACCGACCGCGTCGCGATCGAGGTCGACGCCGGCCTCGGCAGCGGCAAGACCGGGCGCGCCGGGGGCGGAGCGCGGCCGAGCGGCGGCGGCAGCTACCCGACGCTCGGCGGTGGCCTGAGCTGTGAGGCGGCGCAGGCGCGTTATGTCGAGGAGTACAAGATGGGCAACAACGGCCCGGCCGACCTCACGGCGGGCGCCTACGGCAACGTGCTGAACCGCGGCACGTACCTGAATGCGTGCAACGTGCCCTCGAGCATGGAGGTGAACGTCTGCGCCGCGGTGCAGAACGGCCGCGCCGTGGGGGTCACCGTCACGACGAGCCCGTCGAACCCGAGCGTCGCCTCGTGCATCTCCGGGCAAATCCGCGGGATGTCGTTCCCGTCCCACCCGCGGCTCGACGTAGCCCGGACGACGTTCAAGTAAAGGAGGCCGGCGCGCCCCTCCCCACCGAGCATCGAGGCCGGCGCGCCCCTCCCCGGCGACCGTGTCCACGCGACCGATGATCCAGATCGAACAGCTGACGAAGACCTTCGGGGGCATGCCGGTCCTCCGGGGCGTCGACCTCGACGTGCCTGCCGGCTGCCTCTACGGGCTCATCGGGCCGGGCGCCTCGGGCAAGAGCGTGCTGCTCAAGATGATCACCGGGCTCCTGCGGCCGGACCACGGGCGCGTGCTCGTCGACGGGAAGGACGTCCACGCGCTCAGCGACCTCGAGCTCCAGACGTTCCGTCTCAAGTTCGGGATGCTGTTCCAGAACAACGCGCTGTTCGACTACATGACCGTCGGGGAGAACATCGCGTTCCCTCTGCGCCGGCTCTACGATCTCAGCGAGGACGAGATCGAGGAGCGGGTCGCGGAGCGGCTCCGCGCGGTGTCTCTCGCGGGCTTCGAGGGACGGACGCCGGCAGGGCTGTCCGGCGGCCAGAAGAAGCGCGTGGGCGTCGCCCGCGCCACGATCGCGCGCGGCGAGATCGTCCTCTACGACGAGCCCGCGGCCGGCCTCGACCCGGTCACGTCGCAGCGCATCTTCGACCTGCTCCGCGCCGAGCAGCGGGCGATGAACGCGACCGTGGTGATGGTCTCGAGCGATCTCGACCGGCTGCTCACGGTCACCGACCGGGTGGGGATGCTCTACCGCGGGCGGCTCATCTTCGACGGCACCACCGCAGAAGCGAAGGCGAGCGACGACCCGCGCGTGAAGCAATTCGTCCACGGGCTGACCGAAGGGCCGCTGTAGAGCGGCGCCGCGCCGCGCAAGGCGCCCTGGAACAAGAAACAAAGACGCCAAGAGGACACGGAGAGAAATCTCTTCTCTCGATGTCTCTGGCGTTCTTTCGGCTCGCCTCCGCCTCTCCGCCTTTGCGCTGATCGGCCCACTTGCGGTCTTCTCCGCTGTTCAGCTCAACCCGTCCCGTCCTCCTCCGGCGTGACCGGGCCGTCGCCGGTGAAGTGGAACCACTGTGTCGGGTGAGCCCGGACGAAGCGCTCCAGGGCGCCCATCATCGCGGCCGCGGCCGCGTCCCGCTCCTCCTCGGGCGCCCGGCGGGCGAGCCGGATCGGCGGCGCCACGACCGCCTCGTAGTCGAGGAAGCCCAGGCGGTGCGTGAACACGGGCAAGATCGGCGCGCCGCTCATCGCGGCGAGCGCGATCGGCCCCTCGGGCGCTCGCCAGCGGCCGCCGAGGAAGGTGACCTCCCGGCTGCGCATCCCGGGCGGCGCGCGATCGATCTGCATGGCGACCACGCCGCCTCGCTGCAGGTGCTTGAGGAGCGGCAGGGCGTCCAGCGGCCCATCGCCGATGTGCACCACCTGGACACCAGCGCGCTGCCGCGCCGCATCCTGGATCGCGCGCGCCTCGGCGTCCCGTTCCCGCTGCATCGCCAGCATGACGCCCGCCGGATGCACCGCGCCGAGGATCTGGCCGGCGATGTCCCAGCCGCCGGTGTGCGCGGTGACGATGATGACCCCCCGGCCCGCTGCAGCGCACGCGTAGTAGTGCTCGACGCCACGGGAGCGCCGCACCACCGTGTACCCGCGATCGCTCGCGAGCAGCAGCGCCTCGGCGATGCAGCTTCCGTAGGAGGCGAACACCGCGCCGCTGTCGAGCAGGTCGACGAGGCGCGACCGCGGCCCGCGGACGCGGCGGAGGTTCTCCTCGACGCGCCGGCGCAGCTCGGGGAGCGCGGCCGCGAAGAGCACGCCGAAGACCGGAGGGCTATGGCGCACCAAGGGCTCCGGCCCGCGCCTGACGCCCGCGGCGAGGGCGCGGCGCCAGAAGGCCGAGTCATGGCGTAGATCGGAGAAGAGCGCTCCGCGCGGGCGAGGCATGAGGCAGCCTATCTACCGCAAACATAACGGCCAAGGGAGAGGCATCGGGCGCGGGCCCCGCGCCGCCCCGGCGAAGCCTGCCGAGGGCTCGTCACGAGACGCGCGGGCTGCGGGCTGCTGGAGCGCATGCGCCCCCACCGAGGCACGACGCCCCGCTCGGATGAAACGACGTTCCAGGGCCATCGCCCCGACCTCGATCTCTCTGCTGCGCTCGTCCAAGGCGCTCTGCGAGGAGCCCAGTCCAGCATCGCAGGAACCGAATCGTCGTCGCCAGGCGAATCCTTACCGATAAAACAGGTTCATGGAGCTCAAAGCAGTCTGTTACAAGGCCCTTTGATAAGGGGGGCCTTCGACATGAATATCCTGCTCGTCGATGACCAGAACGTCGTCCGGGAAGCGCTGGCGTACGCGCTGACGTCGCAGCCGGGGGTGAGCGAGGTCGTTCAGGCTGGAAGCGGGCAGGAGGCGCTCCGAGCTCAGGAGATCCACCGCTGTCAGGTGGCGGTGATCGAGCTCGGCCTCGCTGACCGCAGCGGCGTCGACCTCATCCGGGAGCTGAAGGGCGTCGCGGAGCTCCGCGTCATCGTGCTCTCGATGCACCGCGACGAGTTCCGGGTAGCCGAGGCGATGCGGGCCGGCGCCGATGGATATCTCTCGAAGCAGAGCCGGCTCGCCGATCTCGTGGAGGCGCTGCGCACCGTCGTCCGGGGGCGCACGGCCGTATCGCCGGACGTGAGCGCCGCGATGGTGCGCGCGCTCCAGCGGCGCGACGCCGCCGCCAGGGGCGACGTGGTGGCCGCGCTGAGCGACCGGGAGCGGCAGGTGCTCCGGCTGCTCGCCATGGGTCTCTCGGCCAAGGAGGTCGCCGCCCAGCTCTCGATCAGCGTGAAGACGGTCGAGACGCACCGGGCGCGCCTCTGCGCGAAGGTGGCGACGCACAGCGTGGCCGACCTGACCCGCCTCGCGGTGCGAGCGGGCCTCGTCGAGGCCTAGGCGGCGCCGTCGCGCGGGGGCGCCCGATGAGCGCCGGGAGCTCGCGCGCCGCCGTCACCGCGCGCGGCGTGCAGCGCGGCGCTGGCTCACGCCGCCGCGGTGGAAGCCCGCGGAGCGGCCCGGAGCGCCGGCAGCGTCTTTCCGATGAGCGCCGAGCCGATGGCGAACCCGGAGAGCGTGAGTCGCATGTGGAGCACGTCCAGCATGCCCTGGCGGTGAAGCAGGGTCAGCGTGCCGCGGATATCCCGGCGGCGAACGCGCAGCTTCTCGACCAGCGAGTCGAGTGTCTCGGAGCGTCCTTCGCGTTGAGCCATGGCCAGAGCCTGCAGGAGAGTTGCGGCTAAAATTTTCTTGTCCATGAGAGCACCCTACGAAGGGTTCCCTTAGGCGCCCAATTTTCGGCGACGATTTTTGTGCGAGATGTCGCTCGCAGATTGGACGATGGGCTCTCCGTACTCTGCTCATCCTGCGCCTGATACCCACCTCCCCGTATCGAGGGTTCGTCAGCGGTGGTGTCCAGGACGCCGCCAGCAGGGGCGCGTCGCGTCACGCCGAAATGACGCCCAGAAATGACGCCCTCGATGGGTGCGAACACACCCGGTCGGGCGACCCTTCGGCCAATCCATTCCCTCGAATGGCTCGACGCGTCAGGGGGGCCCGCCCTGACTAAGGGGCCGTGTAGGTCGCGCTCAGCTGATATGTGCTGGCCGCGAAGCCGTTCACCGAGAGGAAGGCCTGCGTCTGCCCCGCCGGGACCGTCAAATTGCAGGTCTCCGCGGCGCCGTCCAGATACGGACGGCAGTCGTACGAGGTCAGGGTCGGCGCGGCGCCGAACCTCACGTAGAGATCAGGGTCGCCGGTGCCGGTCATCACAAGCCGGAGGTTCGTGCCAGGCACCACCGAGAGGGGCCCGTGCGACGCCGAGGCGCCCGCCGCGAGGCGGCCGTTGAAGTTGGCCGACGTGGCCGTGCCGCCGCCGCTGCTGGGGCCGCTCGATCGGGTATAGGTCACCGCCACGTTGCAGGTGGCCGCGCTGTACCCTCTGACCTTGACGTACGCCTTGGTTTGCCCTGTCGGCACGGTCAACGTGCACGTCTCGGATGCCCCGGAGAGGTACGGGCGGCAGCTGTACGAGGCCGTCGTCGGCGCCGATCCGAACTTCACATAGAGGTCGGGATCGCCGGTGCCGGTCATCACCACAGTGAGGCCAGTCCCCGGCGTGACAGCGAAACCGGCGCTCGGTCCGATGTCCGCGAACGCACCTGCGTTGACACTGCTGCTGAAGTTCTCGGTCACCGTCGTGCTGCCGCCGCTGCCGCCACCAGCGCCGCCGCTGCCGCCACCAGCGCCGCCGCTACCTCCACCAGCGCCGCCGTTACCGCCACTGCCCCCACCAGCGCCGCCGCTACCGCCGCTACCGCCGGCGCCGCCAGGCGGGCCGTAGAGCGCCTGGGCGCCCTGGATGTCTCTTGCGGTCAGCACGAAGTTCCAGTCGCCGGTGCCGTTGCACTGGGGATAGTGCATGACGGAATCCGAGTCATAGGTGGTCAGCGCGCGCCACGCGTTGTCCTCGAAGCAGACGCCCGCCTCGGGGCGCGTGTGCTCGTGCCGAAAGCCGAGCGTGTGGCCAAGCTCGTGCCGCAGGGCTGCCTCGAGCGCGACGCCAGACACCTCGAGTTCTTTGAAGTCGATCAGCACGTTCCGCACCGATCGCGTATCGTTGGGGAAGAACGCCCGCGCGATGTACTGGCCGCCGGAGTTCGTCGGCCTCACGTCGAAGACGACGTTGCTGTTGCCAGCAGCGCAGGTCGCGTCCTGAGCGCTCTGGTAGATGTAATCGACATCCGCGGCGCTCTCCCAGGAAGCCGTGGCGGCAGCCATGGCCGCCACGACGGCGGCATGGCGCGCGCCGAAGGTCGTGCTCACGCAGTAGGTGATGCTCTTCTTCTGGACCGCCGACCAGACGACATCGCTGCCGCCGCTGCGTTGCACGATGAGGGCGCCATCTCGTACGTACGTCTCCCAGAACTCCCGGAGATGCTTGATGTCCGCGACGGGCGTGTCCCCATCGACGATGTAGACACCAGAGCCAGGCTCGCGGAACGCGGCCCTCTCGAACGCCTCGAAGCTTTCCTGGCCACTGCCGACGTCCTCGACCGGCTCGTCGTCGAGATCCGACACGCAGGCCGTAAGCGCGAATACACCCGCGGTCATTACACCAAGATTGAAGCTGGCCGAGCCGCAGACACGCAATCTACGCGATCTCACAGAGCGCATTGAGAGCTCCTTCCGCTCGAAAAATGATTCTTTGTTCCAGCGAAGAGTCGTTCGGCCGACCGGGAGGATATATAACCTGATCCGAGCGGGGCAGGATCACCAAATCGTCATGAATCAATAAAAATGACGACGATACTCAAGCGCTGCAGCCATCCAGCGCAACCGACAACATTTTGTCGGCGCAGAAATTTTCCAATTTCACAGAAACCGGGACCTTCGAGGGTGCCGGCCGGCGATTGCGCTGGATGGTGTCCGACCAGCAAGGCTCACCGCGCATGACCGTCGGCGAGCGCCCTGGCGCTCCCGGACAGGCCCGGGAGCGCGTCCACGGGCGGTTTTACAGCTTGCCCCTGACGTAGGCTCGCTGGATCGTCAGCTTGGGAGGACCGGCGGAGATCTCGAACGCTTCCGGACGGCCGTCCAGAGCGAGGCTGCCCACGAGGCGCATCGTCTTCAGAGAGACCGTGACGGCGCCCGAGGCGTCGCGGAGGTACTGGACGTCGACGGGCTTCGTCGGATCGACGCTGGGCATGTACTCCTGCTGCTTCAGGTCGAAGGAGCCTTTCTTCTTGAGGAGCCGGGCGAGCGCCGAGGCGGTGGCGACGGGCGAGGCGAGCCACGCCTTGGCCGCCGGCGTGAACGTCCCTTGGATTTTTTTGCCCTCGACCTCTCCCGAGTACTCGTATTCGAAGTTCTTCTTCTGGGACAGCTCGATACGGTGGTTCGCCTTGCCTCCCGACGTCTCGATCCAGACGCCTTCCTTGATCTGCCCCTGAGGATCGATCAGCACGTTCGACGCCTCATCCTCGATGTGCAGAGATTTGGGGTCACGCGGCACGAAGGTGGCCGAGCGGGAGAACCATCGCCGCTGGCCGCCCTCGTCCTTGAGCAGATCGCTCGTCTCGAAGCCGACAGGGAGCTTGTCGAGGCGCAGGATGACGGTGTCCGTGTACTCGGGCTTCGGCGCGGCGCTCTTCGAGTCGAACGAGTCGAAGAGCGCCTTGGCGAGCCGCTCGAACGTGCGGACATACCCGACCTCGTCATGCAGGCAGGCGATGGGGCGCGCCCTGTCCGCGTGCAGCGCGATCTTGAGCAGGCCGGCCGCCTTCCCGCCGGCGGTCGGGACGAGGTAGAGCGCCTGCACGAACACCGCGGGGCTCTCCCGGTGCACGCTCACCTCCCAGGGAGCGACGCGAGCGACCTCCACCTTCGCAGGGTCGAGCAGCTCGATGAAGTTCCTTATCACCTCGCCCGAGTCGAGCATCGTATTGTAGACGAAGCACTCGACATGGGTGTCCGTGCCGAGGGGGATGGAGATCGCGACGAGCTTCTCCTTCGGCTCGATCTTCGCCTCCCCTGCCCCGAACGCGCGCGCCGACCAGTCCGCGGCGCGGAGCTCCCGGGCGGGCAGCTCGCCTGTCTCGCGGGCGAGCGCCTCCTCGATGTCGAAGGGCTCCTTCGCCGCGGGCTCGGGCGCGGACGCGGGGCCCGGCTCAGGGCTCTCGGCGGGCGCCGCGCCTCCGGTGCCGCCGCAGCCAGCGAGGAGCGCCAGCGAGAGCGCGACCAGGCCCGCGCCACGCGCGTAGCCAGGAGCGCGGCCGCGCGCGGGGCGCGGCCATGATGTCATGTTCGGTGAGCAGAGCTGGCCCCCATCGAGACGAGCCCCCTGGATCGCAAGCGCCATGTGAATCTCCTGCAATGTCGTCACCCCGGCCGCCCGGAAGCCTCGTCGTCGGGCCGGGCGCTGAAGGTGATGATGCAGTGCAACGAGAGCGGCAGCGGCATCGTGTTGTCAAGACGCGATGCGCCAGCGCCGCAGCCCTTCGACGCCCCGCCTGAAGGCTGCCGTCACAAGATCGTCAAGGTGGCCCCCCGATCATCCAGATTCAACCCTGTCACAGCAGAATAACAACCACACGAGAATCATAGGGTCCGCCTGAGTGGACAGAGCGCAAGGGAGCCATCGGGAGATGCCGGACGCTCGATCGTGAGCAGCGGCAGCCGCGCAGGTGAACCCTGAGAGGGCCACCGTGAGCTCTTGTGTTGCGCGATGATGGCAGTCATCTCGCTGGTTCGTTCGACCAGAGGATGGCGACAGAAGGCGATCCGGGCGACCGGCCGCTTCCAGTGAGCCTGTCGCGACGGAGCCCGCAGACTGGGGCGACCAGACACGGCGGAGCGCACAGTGAGGCAATTTGCCACAGCGAACCCTCGGGACGACACCCCTGGCGACCCGATGGTCATCAATTGTCCGGCCTCGACGCATCGGCAGATTCGTCCGAGCTCCCCGGCCTGGCACCCGCGTTGCAGCATGGCCCCGGCGTCGCCGGCACCGCCGGCCTGATGTGGCCAAGCAGCAGCAGGTAGCCACGGTCGTCGAGTGGCGTTCACGAGGCAATCCATCCGAGGAGTGATTCATGGGACAGACCAGCGAGAGCAAGCGAGGCTTCGCAGCGATGAACGCGGATCAGCAGCGCCAGATCGCGAGTCAGGGCGGCAAGGCGGCTCATGAGAAGGGCACGGCGCACGAGTTCACGTCCGAGGAGGCGCGCGCAGCGGGCCGCAAGGGCGGCGAGGCAGTCAGTCAGAACCGCGAACACATGGCCGAGATCGGGCGCAAGGGCGCCGAGGCGCGGAGTCAGGCGACGAACGGCGAGGGCCGGAGCCGGAAGGGCCGCAATGGAAGCCATGAGCAACAGGTGAAGGTGGACGAACAACCCCAGCAGAACTAGACCGTTCCGGCGCGCCGCTCGGGATGGCCCGAGGGCGCGAGGACCACGAAGAGCCGCCGAGGAACCACGAAAGGTATCGCCCTTTCACGGTTGCTCGGCGGTCCTTCTTGGCGCTGTCGACACGCGCGACGCCGCAGCGCTCCCTCCGCCGCGCCCGCCCCCCGGTCGACGGTGGGTGATGGCGGAAACCCAGACGCCAGTACCCGGAATCACTGGTTCGGAGAGGACCACTCCAGCCCCTGACGATGGCTACTCCGAGCCGTCGTCGCCGTCGTCGATCCCCGCGCCGTCCTCGAACATCGCCGGGTCGTCGTCGAGGTCGCTCTCGTCCGGCGCGCCGCCCTCCGTCGCTTGCGCGCCGCCCTCCGTCGCTTGCGCGCCGCCCTCCGTCGCGCCGGCGGGCGACATCCGCCATCCACCGGTCGGAGGGCCGGAGGGCCACGAGCGGAGCCCGGGCGGCGGCCTGAAGCCGTCGACCTCGTCCTCCGGCGCATCGAGGCCCGCCGCCGCCGCGCGGCGAGCCCAGTCGGGCGCGTTCGCGGGCGGCACGTGCCGCGGCCGCCACCCGCCCCCCTCGGGCGTGATGGCCCGCTTGAGGTAGCCGTGCGCTCCGGAGGTGAAGCCCACGTCAGAAAGCGCGCGCGCGAGGGGGGAGCTGTGCGCGGGCTCGCCGTCGATCGTGGCCACGAGCACGGCGCGCCGCCGCCCCTCGTCGACGAGCGCCCCGAGCGCCGACGCGATGGCGCGGATCGCGTCGCCGCGCTCCGGCTCGGCCTCCGGCAGGAACGTGGTGAGGCTCCGCTCGGTGCGGCCCATCCAGGCGAGCAGGCGGCCGTCGTGCAGGATCACCAGGGCGCCCGCGGCCCGTTGCGGCCGGACCGGGCCGCGGACGGCGCCTTCGGTGCCGCCGTCGACGGGCGCGGGGAGCTCGGGCCAGCGGACGGCGGCGCCCCAGGGGCTCGCCGGATCCGTGGCAGCGAGGACGAGCGTCCGGGGATCGTCGGACGGCTCGCGGCAGGACCGGAGGCGATCGTCGGCGCCGGGCACCGCGAACTGCGCGGCGCCCAGCCCCGCGACGAAGTAGCCGCGCCGCGCCTGACCGGCCTCCTCCATGGCGCGGAGCACGTCGTAGACGGCGGAGAAGCCGCCGGCGAGCCCCTCGACCGCCGCCGCCTCACGCGTGAGCACCCCGTGGCGCTCGAGCAGCGCGCGGGCGAGCGCCGCGCGTCGCTCGGTCTCGCCAGGTGCGCCGCCGGCAGCGCCGGGCGCGGCGGATGACGCGCCGCCAGCAGCGCCGGGCGCGCCGGGAGACGACAGCAGCGACCAGCGCCCTTCGCTGCCCGGCGGGCCGATCCGGCGCGCCCGCAGCGCCGCGAGGCCACGGCTGGACGCAGCGCGGTCGCGGTCACGCCTACGGCCGCCCGATCCGGACGCGCGGCCGAGGGCGCGCAGCGGGGCGAGCGTGTCGTTCGTGACCTCGCCGGCCCACACGAGATCCCAGAGCGCGGCGAGCAGGTCCGCGCCGAAGGCGCCCGTCTCGCGCGACAGGTCGGAGAAGAAGAGCGCGCCGCGGCGCGCGAGCGCGGCGCGGATGCCCTCGGCGAGCGCCCCCTCGGCGCGGCCAGGCGGCGGGGCGAGGTACGGAAAGGCCTCGGCCAGGTAGAGCGCGACGCGGCCGTCGCCGTCGCCGACCGGCTCGACGCCGCGCCAGAGGACCTCGCCGGCCGCGCAGAGCGCGTCGAGATCGCCGGGCCGGTAGCCCTCGACGCGGGCGGGCAGGATCTCGGCCTCCAGGGCGGAGGCCGAGAGGGGCGCGCCCTGGAGCTGCTCGAGCGCCGCGAGCAAGCCGTCGAGGCCGCGCCGGCGGCGGTGCAGACCGTGCCAGTCGGCGAGGAAGCGGGCGTAGGCTTCCGGCGGGACCGGCTCGACCTCGGCGCGCAGCCGGGCCAGGGAGCGGCGCTTCAGCGAGCGCAGCACCTCGGCGTCGCAGAACTCTCGGCCGCGGCCGCCGGGGAGGAACTCGCCCTCGACAACGCGGCCTCGCTCGGCGAGGCGCGCGAGCGCGGCCAGCACCGGCGCAGGGCCGAGGCCGAAGCGCCGGGCCACGTCGTCGGCGCGGAAGGGCCCGTGCGTGCGCGCGTAGCGGGCAACCAGCTCGCCGAGCGGGTCCGCGACGGGCTCGAGGAACGCGATCGGGAGGCCGAGCGGCGGCACCACGCCGAGGGCGTCACGCAGCCGGCCCGCGTCCTCGGCGGCGGCGACGCGGCGCTCGCCGCCGATCTGGACCTCGATGGCGCGCCGGTCCCGGACGAGCTCGTCGATCCACGCGGCGGCGCGCTCGCGGGTCGCTTCGGGCGGGGCGTCGTGAGCGGCCGCGCGCCGGGCGATCTCGTCGCGCGTGAGATCGCCGAGCGAGAGCAGGAGATCGTGCGCCTGGTCCTCGTGCTTGAGCGGCGCTCGGCCGTCGAGGCGCTGGAGCGACGCCTCGAGGGCCAGCACCGCGTCCGCGTCGAACAGCTCGCGCAGCTCGGCCTCGCCGAGCAGCTCGCGCAGGCGGCTGTGATCGATCGTGAGCACCTGCGCCCTTCGCTCGGCGAGCGGCAGATCGCCCTCGTAGATGAAGTTGCCGGCGTAGGTGAAGAGCAGCGTGGCCGCGAACGGCGAGGGCGCGCGGACGTCGACCGTGACCACGCGGACCTTTCGGGCGGCGATCTGCCGGAGGAGATCCTCGAGCGCCGTGAGGTCGAAGACGTCGCGAAGGCACTCGCGGTAGGTCTCGAGCAGGATGGGGAACGAGCCGTAGCGCGACGCGACGGCGAGCAGGTCGGCGGCGCGCTTGCGCTGGGCCCAGAGCGGCGAGCGCTTGCCGGGGAACTTGCGCGGCAAGAGCAGCGCCCGGCCGGCGCACTCGCGGAAGCGCGAGGCGAAGAGGGCGGTGTCGCCGAGGCCGCGGACGAGCAGCTCCTCCACCTGGTCGGCCTGCGGCAGGAGCTGCTTCGCGTCGGGGGGCGACTCCGACTCGGGCAGCCGCAGGACGATGCCGTCGTCGGTCCACACGGTGTCGACCGCGAGGCCGAGCTCGAGGCGGCACCGCTCGGCGATGCAGGTCGCGAGCGGCGCGTGGACGCGGCCGCCGAACGGCGAGAGGAGGCAGATGCGGTGGTCGCCGACCTCGTCGATGAACCGCTCGATCACGAGGGTGCGGTCGCTCGGGACGTCGCCCGTGGCCGCGGCCTGGTCGCGCACGTACCGGACGAGGTTCGAGGCCGCGCGCTCGTCGAGGCCATGCTCGTCCGCGAGCGTGCGCTCGGCCTCGCCGTCGGTCAGCGCGGCGAGGCGCCGCGCGAGGGCGCCGATGGAGGCGCCCAGCTCGGCGTTGCGCCCGGCCTGGTCGCCACGCCAGAACGGCATCTTGCCGGGCTCGCCCGGGGCGGGGACGACGAGGACGCGGTCATGGGTGATGTCGGTGATGCGCCACGAGGAGGCGCCGAGGAGGAAGACCTCGCCCTCGCGGGCCTCGAAGACCATCTCCTCGTCGAGCTCCCCGACGCGCCGGCCGGGGCGCGCGGCGTCGCCGCCGGTGTCCAGGAAGACGCCGTAGAGGCCGCGGTCAGGGATGGTGCCGGCGTTGACGACGGCGAGGCGCTTCGCACCCTTCCTGGCGCGCACTGCGCCGCCGACCCGGTCCCAGACGATGCGGGGCCGGAGCTCGGCGAACTCGTCGGACGGGTAGCGGCCGGAGAGCATGTCGAGCACGCCCTCGAAGCTCGCGCGGGGCAGCTCGGCGAAGGGCGCCGCCCGGCGAACGAGCGAGAAGAGCGCATCGACGTGGAGGGTGTCCATCGAGGCGATGGCGACGATCTGCTGGGCGAGGACGTCGAGCGGGTTCCGCGGGTACAGGGTCGCCTCGACCTTGCCTTCGCGCATGCGGGACGCGGCGGCGGCGCAGGCGAGCAGATCGCCGCGGTGCTTCGGGAAGACGACGCCGCGCGACGTGCCGGAGACCTCGTGCCCCGCGCGCCCGACGCGCTGGAGCCCGGCGGCGACGGAGGGCGGCGCCTCGAGCTGGATCACGAGGTCGACGGAGCCGAGGTCGAGGCCGAGCTCGAGCGACGAGGTCGCGACGATGCACGGCAGGAGGCCCGCCTTGAGCCGCTCCTCGATCTGCTGCCGCTGCTCGCGGGCGATCGATCCGTGGTGCGCGAGCGCGATCTCGGCGCCGGCGGTGTCGTTGAGCGCCGCGGCGAGGCGCTCGGCGAGGCGCCGGCTGTTCACGAAGATCATGGTGGTGCGGTGGGCGCGGACGAGCTCGACGAGGCGCGGGTGGATGCTCGGCCAGATCGAGCGCTGCGCCGGCTCGGCGGGCGCCCCCCTCGGGCCCTCGCCTGCGCGGGCGGCCTCGCCGAGCTTGGTCATGTCCTCGACGGGCACCTCGATGCGGAGCTCCAGGGCCTTCGGGGCGCTCGCGTCGACGAGGGTCACCGGCCGCGGCGCGAAGCGCCCGCCGGCGCCGTCGGTCTCGCCGCCGCCGAGCAGCCGCGCGACCTCGTCGAGCGGCCGCTGCGTGGCGGAAAGGCCGATGCGCTGCATCGGCCGCGGCGCGGATCGCAGCGCCTCGAGCCGCTCGAGGGACAGGGCCAGGTGCGCCCCGCGCTTCGTCGCGA
>NZ_CP150343.1:10792500-13696185 GCF_051520915.1 Sorangium sp. So ce448
CGAGCCCGGTCGGCGTCCGGTATTTGCTACCGACTTCCGTCCGGCGAACGGGGCGGTATATGCTACCACTTCCGTCCTTAGTCAACCCGTCATCGAAGTTTCTTTGAAGGTTCGCTTCGCTGAAACCGTCCGCCAGGCGAGCTGAAACCTCGCCTATGGCGCACGACCCCGGCCGCTCAGCTCGCTGAACGAGCTGGCCTCCTGGGGCTTCGCCGTCGGGCCACCGCCGAAGCGGCGCGTCCCGAACAGGGCGCGCTTTCTACGTCCCAACGCCGGGATGCGCAAGAACTTTTTTGGAGGAGCGCTCAGGTTGCCTGGAGAGTCGCTCCGGGGGGCGGACGGCCACAGGCTCACCGCCCCCAGCGCCAGCGCCAGGGTCGAGCCGCGAGGCTCCCCTCCCCGTTCTCCCCGTCCGCGCCGTCAGTCCAGGAACTGCACGCCGGTCGCTTCGAGCTCGATCTTCGCGACCCGCCCCGTCTGCTTCTCGGCTTCGCCGCGGCAGTTGTCCTTGGCGCCGCACGCGGCGCCTTCCTCGGCCTCGCCGGTGACCATCTTGCCCTGGACGACCGCCCGGTGACCGGAGGCGTCCTTCGGGACGAAGAAGCTGTGGCCCGCCATCTTGATGTGGGCGCTGCCCGACTCGTCGGCGATCTCCATCCAGCAGCCCATCGACTTGCACACGGCCGAGACGACCCCCTCGGTCCGGACGGTCTTTCCGCTGAACTTGCCCGGCTCCTTCAGGAGCGCCGGCAGCGGCGTCGTCGAGCTCTCCGTGATGGGCGCGCCAAACTGCTTCTTCTCGAGCCGCGCGATCCCGGAAGCCGACGCCTGCATCGGCGATGCGCCCTCGGCGGCGGCGGGAGGCGCGGGCTTTGAAGCCGGCTCGGCGTCGGGCTTGCGCTCGGCGGAACAGCCGAGCTGCGCAAGGACCAGGAAGAACAGGGAGGCGATGGGCTTTGCACGCATGAAGACGAGTTTGCCCGACCCGACGGGCCCCTGCCACCGGCCCAGGGAAGAGCACCTCGGCGGCGACGGAGCGCGCCCGGCGGCCCCGCAGCAGGTGGTGGGGGCGCGAGCGCAGCTGGCGGCTCGGCCGCTCACAAAAGCCTGCTACAAGGGCGGGCATGCGAACCGCTCGCGCCCGCGTCGGACGAGGCACGGCGGCGTGCGCGGTCGCGCTCGCCTGCGCCTCGACCGCGCACGCCGAGGAGCCCTCGAGCGCCGCGACCTCCAGGGATGCCGCTGCCGCCGGGCAGCCACCGGGACCTCCGCGGCCGCCGCTGCCGCCCGCGCCCCCCAGGACCCGCTTGCCGTGGGCCAGGCACATCGAGGTCGGCGCGGACATCGCCCTCGTCAACCGGTTCGGCTCGAACGACGCCGCCGGCCAGCCGACGGGGATTCGCCTGAAGCCCGCGATCGGCGTCGGGGCCCACGCGCGCTGGGAGATCTTCGACTACCTGCGCTTCTCCGCCTTCTTCGTGCACGCGGAGCACGAGCTCGCTCTCCAGGCGGGCGCGCTCGCGCAGCCCGGCCCGATCACGGCAGAGCCACGCGAGGACGGCGCGCCCGCGGTGCGCACCCTCGCGCTCGGCGCGCGCCTCGCGCCCACGCTTCCGCTCGGCGAGCGCGCCCGGTCGTGGCTGTCGGTCGGCGTCGGCTACGACCGGTTCGACTTCGACCGCATGCGGGTCTCCGACCCCGGGGGTGAGTTCACGGTCCGCGAGCGCGGCGCGTCGTACGTCGAGATCCCGCTGGGGCTCGGGGTGTCGTTCGACATCATCCGCCGCTGGCTCACGATCGAGCTGGAGACCTCGGGCGCCTTCCTGCTCGGCCGGGGCGGCGACGCCACCCGGGAAGGCCAGGCCATCGACGCCCAGGGGCGGCGGCGCAACGTCGGCGCGCTGCCGCAGGCCCGAGGCTCGTTCGTCCAGACGCTCGGCCTCTCCCTCGTGCTGTGATCGCCGCGTCGCCCGGCGAGCTCAGCTGAGGGCCAGCATGCGATCGATCGGGACGCGCGCGCGCTCGCGCAGCTCGGGCGCCATCTCGAGGCGCGGGGCGAGATCGCGCAGCGCGAGATAGACCTTCTCGAGCGTGTTGAGCCGCATGAAGGGGCACTCGTTGCAAGCGCAGTTGCCCTCCGGCGGCCCCTCGATGAACTCCTTGTGCGGCGACGCCTTGCGCATCTGGTGCACGATGCCGCTCTCCGTCGCGACGATGTACTTCAGGGCGTCGTCCGCGGTCGTGTACTTGAGCAGCGCGGTCGTCGAGCCGATGTAGTCGGACATCCGCAGGATCGGCTCCTCGCACTCCGGGTGCGCGATGAGCTTCGCGTCCGGGTGGCGCTCGCGCAGCGCGACGATCTTGCGCAGGCTGAAGGTCTCGTGAACGACGCAGCTGCCCTGCCACAGGCGCATCGGGCGGCCCGTCCGCTCGACGAGCCAGCGCCCGAGGTTCTTGTCGGGCGCGAAGAGGATCTCCTGCCCCTCCGGGATCGCGCGGACGATCTTCTCCGCGTTCGACGACGTGCAGATGTAGTCGCTCTCGGCCTTCACCTCGGCGGAGCAGTTGATGTACGAGATCGCGGCGGCGCCGGGGTACCGGGCGCGCCAGGCGCGGTAGCGGTCGACGGGGCAGCCGTCGGCGAGCGAGCAGCCCGCCGCGAGGTCGGGGACCACGACGATGCGCTCGGGGTTCAGGATCTTCGCCGTCTCGGCCATGAAATGCACGCCGGCGAACAGGATGACGTCCGCGGTCGTCTTCTTCGCCTGCTGGGCGAGCTGCAGCGAGTCGCCGAGGAAGTCTGCGAGATCCTGGATGTCGCCGTCCTGGTAGTAGTGGGCCAGGAGGACGGCGTTCCTCTCCCGCTTCAAGCGGCTGATCTCGTCGTGCAGATCCAGGCGCGGATCGATGGCGGCAGGCTGGGGCGCGGCGCTCGTCATGGCTAGCTAAGGTAGGCACCGCGCGGCGCGCTGGCCAGGGCCCCGAGCCGCGCGGCGAGCTCCGGCGCGCTCCAGCCGCGCAGCTCGCCGCGTCTCCCTCGTTGACAACGGCCGGCACCGGTTCACGATCGAGGCCCGCGGTGGGCCTGGGGAGGAGCTCTCGTCGTGGGCGGCCCCCCATGTCCTTCCTGATCCCCGTCGCCCTGCTCGCCCTCGTCGTGCCGCTCGTCGTGGCGCTCCTGCGCGCAAATGAGCTATTTTGCGTGCGCGTCGAGGGGCGCAACGTCCGGCTGCTCCGGGGCCGGATGCCGCAGCGGCTGCTCGACGACATCACGGACGTCCTCCGCGCAGCGCCTGTCGGGCGGGGCGCGGTGCGGGTCGTTGTCGAGGACCGGCGCGCCCGGGTCCACGTGGAAGGGGATATCTCTCCCGAGCAGGCTCAGCAGCTGAGGAACACCGTCTCCATGTGGCCGGTTCCGAAGATCCGCGCGGCCCCGAAGCGCCGCGCGGGCGCATGACCCCGCCGCCGACATTTCCACCCTAGCGAGTCAGTCCCGCATGGCCGACGACAAACCCCGAGACAATCCGCCGACCTCCAAGCTGGGGCGCCTCGCGCGCCTCGCCGGCCTCGCGCCCCGCACGATCCCGTTCGCCATCGAGGGCGCGAAGCGCGTCCTCGGCGCGACCCGGACCGAGGAGGAGGAGGCCGAAGCGCGGCGGAGGATGGCCCAGGAGGTCAAGAAGACCGCCGAGGCGATGCTGAAGACGCTCGGCGAGATGAAGGGCCTGCCGCTCAAGTTCGGCCAGATGGCGAGCTACATCGACGGGCTCGCGCCGCCGGGATACGAGGAGAAGTTCCAGGCCACGCTGAAGAAGCTGCTCGACAAGGCGCCGCCCCTGTCGCCGGAGGCCGCGGAGCAGATGATCCGCGAGGAGCTCGGCACCCCGCCCGAGCACGTGTTCGCGGCCTGGGAGCGCGAGCCGTTCGCGGCGGCGAGCATCGGACAGGTGCACCGGGCCACGACGAGGTCGGGGGAGCGGGTCGCGGTGAAGGTGCAGTACCCCGGCATGGACAGGGCCATCGAGAACGACCTGAAGAGCGTCTCGATGCTCGAGGCGATGATGGCGCCCCTCGCCAAGAAGCTGAACGCCCGGCAGACCGTCGACGAGCTCCGCAAGGTCTTCCTGTCCGAGCTCGACTATGCGCGCGAGGCCGAGATGGCGGACCTGTTCCGCCGCATGAACGCCGGGGACGAGGACGTCTCTATCCCGCGCATCCACCACAGCCTCACCACAAGGCGCGTCCTGACGCTCGAGCTCGTCGACGGCATGAGCTACGCCGAGTTCTGCGAGCGCGGCAGCCAGGAGGCGAAGAACCGCGCCGGCCTCTCCATCTGGCGCTTCACCTTCCGCTCGATGCTCCGGTACGGCTGGCTCTACGCCGACCCGCACCCGGGCAACTACCGCTTCCACGAGGATGGCCGCGTCACGATCCTCGATTTCGGCTGCGTGAAGCAGCTCCCGCCCGACCTCGTGGCGGGCATGAAGCGCTACATGCGCGCCGCCATGGACGCGGACTGGAAGGAGTTCGACCGGGCGTGCGTGGAGGTGCTCGGCTACGACCCGGCCGACGAGAGCTGGGATCTCTACCGGAGCTACACGATGGAGCTCATGGTCCCGCTGTGCACGCACGGGACCTGGAAGTGCTCCCCGGAGAAGGCGCGCGAGACGGTGGCGTACCTGACCCGCGGCATCCGGGGGCTCGCCCTCAAGGAGGGAGAGAAGATGCCCACCATCCCCCACGTGCCGAAGATGCCGCAGGACTTCACGTTCGTGAATCGCCTGCAGTGGGGGCTCGCGTCCGTGCTGGCGGGGCTCCGGACCGAGGCGGCGTTCCGGCGGACCATCGATCCCTGGGTGCGCGACGGGGTGCACCCCGTCCCCGATTGAGCGAGGATCGCTGGTAGGCTCGTCGGCGCGGAGAGGCGCGCCGAGGTCGCTTCCGCCGCGGCTCTCACCTTGACCTCGATCCCGCACGCTGTGACATTCGATCGGGGCATGGACGACGAGAGGGCGGCCTGCGAAAGGCGCGTAGGAACGACCCTGCGGGGCAAATGGACGATCGATCGCCTCGTCGGGATCGGCGGGATGGCCGCCGTCTATGCCGCGACCCACAAGATCGGGCGGCGCGAGGCGATCAAGATCCTCCACCCCGAGGTGGCGCGCTCGAAGGACCTGCGCGCCCGGTTCGAGCGCGAGGCGCAGGCCGTCAATCGCTTCCAGCACCCCGGCGTGGTCGAGATCCGCGACATCGACGTGACCGAGGACGGCGCGCCGTTCCTCGTGATGGAGCTCCTCGACGGCGAGTCGCTCGCCGACCGGATCCAGCGGCTCGGCAGCATCGAACCGGGCGAGATGCTGCGGCTCATGGATGAGCTGCTCGACGTGCTCGGCGCCGCGCACGGGCAGGGGATCATCCACCGCGACATCAAGCTCGACAACCTCTTCCTCGAGAAGACCGGGCGCCTCAAGGTGCTCGACTTCGGCATCGCGCGCATGCGCGACGGCGTGAAGACGGCGATGCGGACCCGCACGGGCGCGACGCTCGGGACGGTGTCGTACATGGCCCCGGAGCAGGTGCGCGGCATCTCGGTCGACCACAGGGCGGACCTGTTCGCCGTCGGCGCGACCATGTTCCGGGTGATCGCGAAGCGGCGCATCCACGAGGCGCGCACGGAGTCCGAGCTGCTCGTGAAGATGGCGACCATGGCGGCGCCGCCGCTCGCGAGCGTCGCGCCGGAGACGCCGCACGGGCTGTGCCTCGTCGTGGACAGGGCGCTCGCGTTCGATCGCGACCGGCGCTACCCGGACGCCCGCACGATGCAGGCCGACGTGCGCGCGCTCCTGCATGGAGCGGCGCCGCCGCACGCGTCGGCGCGCCTCGCGGCGGGCGACGTGCCGTCGGCGGGCGCGCCGCCGCTCTCCCCGATGCTCCTGGCGGCGGCCGCCTCGGCGGACGCGCAGGCCGAGCCTCCGCCGCGGCCCGCGGCCCCGTCGGGCGCGAGATGGAACGAGGTGGGCTCGGCGCCCGCGATCGGGTCGGAGCTCGGCCCAGGCAACAGCGGGGCGTCCTCGTGGGAGGCCGCCACGATGGCGGCGCCCGGAGCTCCGCGCGGGAGCGCCATGGATGCGGCCCAGGCGCACGGAGGCCACCCCGGCATGGCGCAGGCCGTCCCCGGCGCTCCGAATGGACCGCCGTCGGCCCTGCACAACACCGGCGCCGGCCACGCCGGAGCGCACGGCCCGCCGCCATCGTGGCAGGGCGCCGGCGCGCCCCACAGCGCGCCGGCCTCGCTCCACAACACAGGCTCGGGCCTGCACAACACCGGTCCGGCCTACGGCGCGCCCGCCTCGGCGCACGGCGCAAGCGCGCCCCACGGCCCGCCTGCCCCGGCGCACGGCGCAAGCGCGCCCCACGGCCCGCCTGCCCCGGCGTACGGCGCCAGCGTGCCCCACGGCGCACCCGTCTCGCTCCACAACACAGGCTCCGGCCTGCACAACGCCGGCCCGGCCTACGGCGCGCTCGCCCCGGCGCACGGCGCGAGCGCGCCCCACGGCCCGCCCGTCTCGCTCCACAACACAGGCTCCGGCCTGCACAACGCCGGCCCGGCCTACGGCGCGCCCGCCCCGCGGCACAGCGCCGGCGTACCGCACGGCGCGCCCGCGTCGCTCCACAACACGGGCTCGTCGCTGCACACCACCGGCTCGTCCTACGGCGCGCCCGCGCCGCCGCACAGCGCCAGCGCGCCCTACGGCGAGCAGCCGGCCGCCGCGTGGGCGCCGCGCCACGCTCAGCCGAGGCTGCCGCCGAAGCTCGTGATCCCGCTCGCGCTCGGCGGCGTGGCGCTCATGATCGTGAGCGTGCTCGCGGTCTGGATGGCGCTCCGCGACGAGCCCCAGAGCGACGCGGTCCAGCACGATCTGCTGCCGGCCCAGAGCGCGAGCGCCGGGCCGACCCAGCTCTCCCCGTCCTCGGAGAGCACCGACGAATCGCGGAGCAACGTGAACGAGCCAGGATCGCGGAGCAACGTGAACGAGCCAGGATCGCGGAGCAACGTGAACGAGCCAGCGACGATGCGCCCGGACGCGACGAACGCTCCGGCGAGCGCGCCGCCCGCGAGCACGTTCATCGTCGACTTGACCAAGAAGAAGCAGCGGACGAGAAAATCACGCCAGGACTGACGCCAGATCGCCGAACATGGAGCTCCGCCCCCTCATGGTGACGAGGACAACCCCGCGCGCTCGATCGATGCTCGTCGGGTCAGCGCTGGCGCTCACGCTCTCGGGAGCGTGCTCGGACCCGGTGCCGATCGGCCCACGTCCCGACGCGGGCGGCGACGGTGGAGGCGGCAGCGGAGGCGCCCCGCCGCTCTGCAGCTCCGGCGACGTGCAACCCTGCTATCCCGGCCCGGCAGACACCGAGGGTGTCGGCGTGTGCGCGGCGGGCGTGCGGAGGTGCCAGCCAGACGGGCAGAGCTTCGGCGAGTGCGAAGGCGCCGTGGTCCCGACGCCCGAGGACTGCAGCACCACCGTGGACGACGACTGCGACGGCGCGACGAACGAGCCCGACGCGGGGTGCGTGTGTACCCCGGGCCAGATCAAGACTTGCTACAGCGGCCCCGAGGGGACGAGCGGCGTGGGGCTCTGCGCGGTGGGGCTGCAGATGTGCGATCTCTCGGGCATGTCGTGGCGACCGTGCGGCGGCCAGGTCACCCCGCAACGAGAGACGTGCACGGACGACACCGACGAGGACTGCGACGGCTTCGCCTGCAGCACGCCGCTCTGGGCCGCCCTCTACGGCGATCAGAACACCCAGAGCGCGACCAGCGTCGGCGTCGACGCGCAGGGAAACGTCTATATCGGCGGCACCTTCTCGGGGACCATCAACCTGACCGGCAAGGAGACGGGCGCCCTCGTCAGCATCGGCACCTCCGACGTGTACGTCGCGAGCTTCGACCCCTCCGGACAGCACCGCTGGAGCGTGAGGTTCGGCGGCAGCGGCGCCGAGACGCTCAACGGGCTCGCGGTGACGCCCGAAGGCAACCTCGTGCTCGGCGGGACGTTCTACGGCTCGTTCACGTTCGGCGGCACGACGCTGAGCAGCGTCAACGCGCTCGACACCTTCGTGGTCACGATGACCGGAGAGAAGGGCGAGCAAGGCTGGGCACGCCAGCTCGGCGACGCGGCCGATCAGACGCTGCGCTCGATCGCGGTCGACAGCGCCGGGAACATCGTGATCGCCGGCTACTTCAGCGGATCGTTGCTCTGCGCGGCGTCGCCCGTCCCGGGCGGCAACCCGATCTGCGCCACCAGCGCAGGCGGCACCGACATCTTCGTGCGGAAGTACGATCCGCTCGGCGCCATCCTGTGGACCAGGATCTACGGAGACGACAAGAACCAGTTCGCCACCAGCGCCGCCGTCGGCAACGACGGCAGCGTGTTCGTCACCGGCCGGTACAACGGCACCCTGACCGTCGGCTCCCGGCAGGTGAAGAACACCGGGCTCGGGCCGAACCTGTTCGTGCTGAAGCTCGACAGCAGCGGGAACGGCGCCTGGCTCTCGGACTATGGAGACACGGCGTCGCAGGCAGGCACCGGGATCGCCGTCGCTCCCTCGGGCGCGGTGCTCGTGACCGGGACGTACATGGGCGCGCTCAACTTCGGAGCGGCCGGCACGCTCCCCGCCAACGATGTGCAGACGGCGTTCGTGGCGTCGCTCGCCCCCGACGGCGTGCCCGTGTGGGCGCGGTGGTTCGCCGGAGACGGCACGCAGGAGAGCACGTCGATCGTCGCGGACGCGGAGAGCGGCGTGGTGGTGACCGGCTCGGTCCAGGGCGTGGTCGACCTCGGCGGCGGGCCGCTGCCCAGCGGCGGCGGCTTCGACGCCTTCGTCGTGAAGCTCGACGCCGACGGCGACCACCTCTGGGGGAAGGTGCTCGGCGCCGCCGGGAACCAGAAGTCGAACGCGGCGGCCATCGCGCCGAGCACGGGGGTCATCGCGCTCTGTGGCACCGCCGAGGGGAAGATCGACTTCGGCCTCGGCGAGCGCGAGGCGAAGGGCACCGACGCGTTCGTCGTGCTCCTGTCGCCGTAGGCCGGAGCCGCGGCCCCGGTCACGCGGCGCCGCGAGCGCCCGCAGGGACGAGGTCGACGCGGCCGAGCTCCTCGTTGGTCGCCGCGATGGCGGCGCGGATCGGCTCGCCGACGCCGTAGCGACGGCTCGCGCCGACCAGCGCCTGCGCGGCGACGTCGATCCGGTACGGGCCGCCGGGCAGCGCCTCCAGCGCGATCGTGCCCGTCGCGCCGGACTCGACCATCTGGACGACGAGGCCGAACGGCTTGATGGACACGATGTAGCCCTCGATCTCCTCGCCGACGCGGGAGGCGAAGAGGCGCGCCACGAGCATGCGGTGCCGCTCCGTCTCGGCCTTGGCGGCGTTGCGCGCGCGCGCGTTCAGGTGGTGGGCGAGCGACGTGAGCGCCTCGGAGTCGACGCGCTGGTCGCGGCGGCCCTGGAGATAGCGCTTGACCTCGCGGTGCACCGCGAGGTCGGCGTAGCGGCGGATCGGGGACGTGAAGTGCAGGTACAGCGGGGCGCCCAGGCCGAAATGCAGGCCTCCGGCGCCCGTGTACCGGGCAGGGCCGAGCGCCTTGCCGAGCACGGTGCGGATGGCCGGCGCGAGCTCGGAGCCCCTGTACTGCGCCTCGAACGCCGCGAGGCCGAGGGGGCTCAGGCGCGCGCCGAAGCCGGCCTCGACGCCGAAGTTGTGCGCGAACTGCTCGAGCGCGCGGACGCGCTCCTCGGTCGGCTCGTCATGGACACGAAAGACGCAGGGGAGCCCGCGCGCCACGAGCCAGCTGGCCACCGCCTCGTTCGCCGCCACCATCAGCCGCTCGATGAGGCGGTGCGCGCCCGTGTCGGAGCGCGGCGAGACGGCGGTCGGCTCGCGCGTCTCGGCGTCCAGCGTCACGTACGCCTCCTCGCGATCGAGCTCGACGCCGCCGCGCGCCGCGCGGACCGTCGACAGCCGCGCGGCCGCGGTGCGGAGCCAGCGCACGACCGGCCGGGCGGCCTCGGGGATGCCGGCGGAGCGGCCCGTCGTCAGGAACTCCTCGACGGCGTCGTACGAGAGGCGGGCGTGCGAGCGGATCACGCTCTCGTGCAGGTCGATCGACGTGATGCCCCCCTCGGGGTCGATGCGCAGCTCGACCGTGACCGCGAGCCGATCGACCCCCGGGAGCAAGCTCGCCGCCTCGCTGGAGATCGCGTCGGGGAGCATCGGGATGACACGGCCAGCCAGGTAGACGCTCGTGCCCCGGGCGCGGGCCTCGAGATCGAGCGGCGAGCCCTCGGGGACGAACGCGTCCACGTCGGCGATCGAGACGAGGACGCGCAGCGCCCCGTCGGGCCCGGCCGGCAGCACGGAGACGGCGTCGTCGATGTCCGTGGTGACGGGCGCGTCAATCGTGACGGTGATGACGTCGCGCAGGTCGCGGCGGCCGCGCGCGAGCTCGCGCTCGACCGACGCCGCGGCGACCGCCGCGCGCGACGCCTCGAGGACCTCGCCCGAGAACACGGCGCGCACGCCGTTGCGGGCGAGGCAACGCTCGATGCCGAGGTCGGCCTCCGACGCGACGACGCGCGCCGGGACGACCGCCGCGCCCTCGATGGTGGCGACCACCGCGGCGCCCTCGGGGAGGTCGTCGGCGCTGCCCGGCTTGAACGGCCAGTCCGTGTTGGAGACGAGGCGATCGACCCGGAGGTGCGGCCGCTTCGCGTGCGATACGACCGTCCCGAAGAGCTCGGAGCGATCGCGCTGGACGAGGGCGAGCTGCGACGCGCTGAAGCGGCCCGGCTCCGCCTCGACGACCACCGCGTCGACGACGTCGCCGTCGAGGAACGGGTTCAGATCGGGCGGCGCGATGAAGGCGGTCGCCGGCCCGAGGGCAGCCAAGCCCGGCCTGCCCGGCCCCCCCGCCTTCTCCGGAGAGGCCTCGATGTTCAGGAACCCGAAGCCACGGGGGTTGACCGAGATGCGTCCACGAACGGGTGCGTGCATAGGCGCGGAAGGTACGCCAGATCCCGGCGCGTTCGAGCACAAGCTGCCCGTCGAGCTCGCATCAACGTCAGAGAATTACTGCAACACGGTAACAAGGCGGCGCGTGAGGTCGCGGCATCGCGCGCTGCATGCCGAGATGCGCTCGGGGGCCCGGGGTGCCTCGCGCTGCGCTGCGATGACGTGCGGGCGGCGTCGCGGTTCCACGTGCGCCGGGCCCCGTGCGTGGGCGGGACGCCACGGCAAAAGTGCCTCCCTGGACGGTTCGCGGCGCCGGATCGGCTTATACTCGACACATCGTGGAAGACTCAGGGGACATCATCGAGCTAGCGCGTGTGATGCCTCGGGACCGCTTCGTCCGCCAGGTGACGAACCTGCTCCTCGTGGTGTCCGAGGCGGGTCCGGACAACCAGCAGATCGCGTTCCGGACGGTCGCCGCATCGCCGGCGGCGCACCGGAAACCGCCGTCGCCGCCCGGCCCAGCGAGCGAGGTGTTCCAGCTCGTCAAGGCGAAGGGCAATCCCTATCTCGACCAGATCTCGGTGGGCCGCACGCGCAATTGCGACGTGGTGCTGCGCCACCCCTCGGTGTCCAAGTTGCACGCGCACTTCCGGCGGAGCGAGCAGGGGCAGCTCGTGCTCATCGACAACGGCTCACAGAACGGGACCCGCGTGAACGGCAAGGTGCTCTCCGAGAGCGAGCCGCTGGAGGTCTCGGTGGGCGACGTGATCCAGTTCGGCCGGCTCACGACGTCGCTGCTCGATGCGGCGGCCCTCTTCGACCTCGTGCGCGAGCAGGCGCGCCTCGCGAGGGACCAGGCGAACCGGTGAGCGCCGCGCGCGGCGATGCTCAGAACCGGTATCCCGCGGAGACGTTCGGAAAGAACATCGTGAACGTGCCGTGGGCGAGCTCCTCGAACACGACCTTCTTTCCCGGCGCGCAGTCGACCGTGGGGTGCGCCTCGTCGCACTCGGCCCCGACCACGTAGGTGTTGCCCGTCTCGAGCGGCGGGCCGTCGACGAGGAAGAAGCCGACGCCGAGGCCCGCGCTGGCGCTGAGGCGCCCGAGCTTCATCCGGAGCCTCAGCTCGGGCATCGCGAACGGGGCGGCGGAGCGGACGGCCCTGCCCGCGTTCTGCACGGCCACGCTGACGGTCCTCTCCGCGTCGGACGCCGTGCCGGTCACCTCGTCGCTCATCTCGGCCAGCACCACGCCGAGCCCGAGCGCGCCGCCGACGTCGAGCCATGACGACAGCCCGTAATGATAGCTGCCGCCGACGATCACCGTCACGCCGGCCATGCCGATGTCGTCGTGAAAGCTGTAGCGGATGGGGAGCCTCTCGCTGCCCCCGCGCGGAGCGGCGTACGTCGCGTCGAGCGAGCGATCGAGCGTCGTGCGGAGGCTCAGGTACCCGGCCGTGAGCTCGATGGCGGCGCCGATCGGGAACTCGTAGCTGCCGCGCACGCCGGCCAGAACGCCGGACGGGCGCGAGACGCCCGAGCAGCTGTAGCTGCCGCAGCTCCGCTCGGCGTCGCTCTCGAGCGACGACGCGAAGGCATAACCACCCGTCGCCTCCAGCCGGAAGACGCCGACCCTCCGACCCCAGCGCGGGTGCGCGTCGTCGATGGCGAGCGGCAGGACGATGTCGCCCCTCGTCGTCCTGTCGACGGTCGCGCGCAGCGTGCGCGAGAAATAGCCCGGCTCGTGCGCCTCGAAGGTGTGGCGCCCGAGCGGCAGCGCCCCGCGCCACTGCCCCTTGCCGACCGGGACGCTGTTGATGGTCAGATCCGCGCTCAGCGGCTGGGCGACGACGCGGACCTCCTCGCCGAGCGGCCCCGCCTCGACCGTGGCGACGGCGAGCTGCCCCGCGATGACGTTCGCCTCGCGGGGCGCAGAGCCGAAATTGCCCTTGCGGACCGAGTAGAAATGCGGGCCGGGCGCGAGCGTGCCCTCCCACGGCAGCTGGCCGATCAGCGCGCCGTCGATGGTGAGATCGGCGCCGACGAGCCGCTCGTCCTCGACCTTCAGCCGGCCCGTGCTGGCGAGCGGATCGAGCTTCGCGTCCACCGACCTGGTCTCGGCGACCCCGACGGTCACGATCCGCTCGAACGTGTGCCAGCCGTCCTTGACCACGCGGAGCGTGTGATCCCCGGGGAGCAGCCGGATCGGGCCGGCGAGGGGGAGCCGGCCGCGCTGCCTCCCGTCGATGAGCACCAGGCCATCGACGTTCGACGAGACGACGACGCTGCCGATCCGCGCTCGCAGCGTGGCGATCGCGGACGCGACGCTCCGGCGCTCCGGCTCGCCGAGCTCCGCGCGGAGCTCCGTGAGCAGCGCCTCGTAGAGCTCGAGCGCCTCGTCGTAACGCCCGAGCTGATCGAGGCAGAACGCGGCGTTGAGCGTGTTGGGCACGGACGCGACGACCTGACGGGACCTCAGGTAGAGCTCGAGCGCGCGCTGGAAGTCGCCGATCTTGCGCAGCTCGTTCCCTTCTTGAAAGAGCGCCTTGGCCCGGGCGAGCGCCTCGTCCGTCGACGCGGGCGCCGCGGGCGCCGAGGCAGGCGGCTCGGGTGGCACGCCCGGGACGGCCGCCGCCGGCGGGGGCTGCGCGCGGGCCGGAGGCGCAGGCGCCGCGCTCGCCACGGCGAGCGCGCACGCCGCAAAGCAGCGCCGCAGGGCGCGACGGGCGCGCGGCATCGGTCTCACCACCGGTCGACCGGCACCACCGCGGTCGGAGCCGGCGGAGCCGCTGGCGCCCCCGTGGCGGAGGGCGTGGCAGGCGCGGCCACGGGAAGAGCGCCGCGCGGGGCGCGGCTCTTCCTGTCACGGCGCGGGGCAGGCTCGGAGACCGCGACCGACGCGGAGGCCGGCGCGGGCGGCTGGAGCTCGATGCGATCAGGGCGGATCGTGCCGTCGCTCAGCATGAACACCGTCTCCTTCGTGGTCACGCCGCCGCGGGTCACCTCGATCTCGAACGTGTCGCCGGCCTTGCCCGTCAGGTCGAGCCGGCCGTCGCTCACCGGACGCGCCGCGCCGTCGACCCGCACCGTCGCCTCCTTCGGGAGCGTCACGACGGCGGTGAAGGACGCAGGCGCGGGCGCGGGCGCGGGCGCGGGCGCGACGGGCAGCGCGGGCTCGCTCGGCGCGGCGAGCGATGCGAGCGGCTCGTTGCCCGTCGAGGCGCGCAGCGCGAGACCGCCGCCGATCGCGGCCAGGGCGACCACCGTGACCGCCGCTCCGACGAAGCGCCGCCGCGCCGCGCCGGAAGGCTCCTTCACCGCGGTGAAGGAGCTGCCGCCGATGGATCGCTCCTCCCCCTCGGCCGATCGCGAGAGCCCGGACTCGCGCAGCGCGGCGATCGGGGTGGCGCCGGCGCGCCGCTCGGGGTCGATGCCCCGCAGCTGATCCAGCGTGACGACGCCGGTGCCCTCCGCGTGCGGCTCGAGCGCGGCGATGAGCTCCTCCATGCTCTGCCAGCGCTCCGCGGGATCCCGCAGGAGGCCGCGGTGCACGACGGCCGCGAGCGCCGGGGAGACCCACGGCGCGGCCCCGGAGAGCGGCGGAACGCGCTCGGTGCAGATCGCGAGCAGGAGCTCGGTGAGCGAGGCGTCGGGATCCCAGGGGCAGCTCCCGCAGAGCGCCTGGTAGAGCGAGACCGAGAGGCTCCAGATGTCGGAGCGGTGATCGACGTCCTTCGCCATCTTCGCCTGCTCCGGCGACATGTAGATGGGCGACCCGAGCACGCCGCCGGCGCGCGTGAGCTCGTGCGAGACTCCATCCCCCGTGCGCTTCGCGATGCCGAAATCGCACACCTTGACGACGATCCTGCGATCGCTCGACGACGGCGGGCGGATGGATCCGGACGGGCGCCGCCCCGAGGGCGGCGGGCGGACCGAGCCGGACGGGCGCCGCACCGACGGCGGCCCCGCCGTGAGCGAGCCGCGCTGGGTGGACGGCGGCGCCGAAGCGAGCGCGCCGCGCCGGGTGGACGGCGGCGCCGAAGCGAGCGGGCCGCGACGGGTGGACGGCGGCGCGATCGAGGTCGACGGCCTTTGGGCCGAGCCCTCGAACGGCGCGTGCAGGAAGAGGTTCGCCGGCTTGATGTCGCGGTGCACGATCCCCTCGGCGTGCGCCGCCGCGAGCCCGCGCGCCGCCTGGATGAACACGCGCACGACGGGCTCCGGCTCCAGCGGCCCGCGCATCCTGAGGAGCTTGGCGAGGTCGACGCCGTGCAGGAGCTCCATGATGATGAACGGCGTCGCGAGCGTGAGATCCATGCCTAGCTCGAACGTCTTGACCACGTGCGGGCTCTGGATCGCGGTCACCGCGCGCGCCTCGCGGATGAAGCGGCGCACGGCGTGGTCGTCCTGCCCGACGGCGCTCTTGAAGATGACCTTGGCCGCCACCCGCCGCCCCTCGGGCGACTCCGCCTCGTAGACGGCGCCCATCCCGCCGCGCCCGATCAGCCGGCGCACCGCGTACCGGCCGCCGAGCTGGCGGCCGACCAGCGGATCGGTCTCGGCGCCGGCGCGCTCGGCGATGGCCTCGCGCAGCTCGGGATCGAGCGGCCTCAGCACGTCGATGGTGATGCGCTCCTCGCTGCCCGACGCGGCGCGCAGCGCCTCGGCGAACGCCTCGATCGACGGATAGCGCCGGTCCACGTCGCTGTGCAGCGCGAGCGAGAGCGCTGTCGCGAGGCGCGCCTCGATCCACGGGGCGCGATCCTGGATCGACGGGAGCTGCGCAAGATGCGCAAGAGACGACGCCGGCGCGTCCGCCGCCGTGTCCGCGGGGCCGAGCTCGGCCGTGTCCGCCGTGACGTCGAGCTCGGCCCACGGCGAGACGCCGCAGAGCATCTCGTAGAGCGTCGCCGCCAGGCCGAACACGTCCCCCCGCACGTCCGCGGTGCGGTCCCGCGGCCCCGACTCGTCGCGCAGAGGACCGGTGCTCCTCGCCGCCTTGCCAGGGGCGGAGGTGGCCGTATCACAGCCCGTCGAGAGCCCGAAGCCAAAGACGCGGACGAGGATCTCTCCGTCCGGGAGGTGCTCCAGGAAGATGCGCGGCGGCCTCACGTCGCGGTAGACGAGGCCCGCGGCGTGCACCGCCGAGAGCCCCGCGGCGGCCTGGAGCGCGATCCGCACGGCGACCTCGGGCGCGAGCGGCCCCGTCTCGGCGAGCAGCGCGGCGACGTCGGTCCCGTCGAGCAGCGGCATCACGAGGTAGGCGAGATCGCGCTCGAGGTCGTGGCCGGCATCGACGATCGGGACGACATGCGCGTTGTCGAGCTTCGCGGTGACGCTCGCCTCCCGGGTGAGCCGCGACAGCGTGTCCTCGGTGACGACCTCGGGCCGCAAGACCTTGAGCGCGACGCGGCGACCCGAGGGGCCCCGGGCCTCGAACACGACACCGGAGCCCTGCGTGGAGAGGACGCGGACGATCCGATATCCGCCGGTGAGCGCGCCCCCCACGAGCGCCGTCGGATCCGCCAGAGGTGCTGTCCGGCCCATGTCCTCAAGCATACGACGGCCCATCGCGCCCCACAAAGCATGAGTGTCACGCGACCTCGGAGGCGCGCTGCGCACGGGCGCCGCACCGACGCGGAGCGCCGGCCACGCACCTACAACGACGCCACGCCCGCCGCACCGCGGCGCCCCCGCCAAATGTAGGCGCGACAACCGCAGATAACGCGATGAACGGACCGCCGTATACGCAAGGATACGAGGGGACACGAGGGGACACGAGGGGATACGAGGGGACACGACGGGACACGAGGGGACACGCAAGAGTACGGGGGGATACGAGGGGATACGCATGGATACGCACGGACACGCAGTAAGCCCTTTGAATCATGGAATATTTGTCCAATTTGTCTTGCCGACCGAAAGCTCACGAGTCTAGACTCCCATCATCCCATTCACCGCCGCTCGGTCAGGATCTGGGCAGGACTGGTTGATCTCAAGCGCGCACCCCGATGTGCGCCTCCCCCGCCGGGGGACCTGGAGGCACCATGACCCTGCGATCCCTCGGGCGCGCGCTCGCCGCCCTGACGGCCTTTCTCGTCCTCACGCTCGTCCTGGCGCGTCCGGCGCACGCCAAGGGCTCTTCCGTCGATGAGCGGCTCGCCAAGGTGCTCGCACGACACGGGTTCACCGGAGAGATCGAGTCGACGCTGGAGTCGCGGCTCGGGCGGAAGCTCGACAAGAAGCTCGCGAAGCTCGGGCGTGACCTCTTCTTCGACAGCCTCCTCGGCCTGAACGACGACAACTCGTGCTCAGGCTGCCACGCGCCGACCGCGGGCTTCGCCGACACGCAGTCGATCGCCATCGGCATCGACAACAACGGCGTCGTCGGGCCGCGCCGCACAGGGCCGCGCAACCAGCGCCGCGCGCCCACCGTCATCAACACGGCCTTCTATCCCACGCTGATGTGGAACTCTCGGTTCTTCGCCGTGTCCGGCGACCCCTTCGACAACAGCCAGGGGTTCTCGTTCACCGCGCCGGAGGGGACGTCGCTCTCTTCCCTGCCGCACCTGCTCAACGCCCAGGCGTTCATCCCGCCGACCGAGATCACGGAGATGACGGGGTACGAGGCGCCGCCGTCGCACGATGTCGTGCGCGAGGAGGTCACGGAGCGCGTGAACGACGTGAAGGCGTACCGGAAGCGGTTCGCCAAGAGCTTTCGTGCGGTGAAGCGGGGGGAGGACGTCACCTACGAGATGATCGCGGCCGCCATCGCCGAGTTCGAGATGTCGCTCACGTTCGCCGACGCGCCCATCGACAGGTTCGCCCGCGGCCGCCGGCACGCGATGACGCTGGAGCAGAAGCGCGGCGCGCTGCTCTTCTTCGGCGAGGCGGGGTGCGTCAGGTGCCACGCGGTGTCGGGGGAGTCGAACGAGATGTTCAGCGACTTCCAGCAGCACGCGATCGGCGTGCCGCAGATCGCGCCGACCGACGATCCGGCGCACTCGAACGTGGTCTTCGACGGCCCGAACGCCGATGAGGACTTCGGCCTGGAGCAGGTCACGGGCGATCCGGCCGATCGGTACAAGTTCAGGACCTCGCCGCTGCGCAACGTCGCCCTCCAGCCCACGTTCTTCCACAACGGCTCGTTCACGTCGCTGGAAGGCGCCATCCGCCACCACCTCGACGTCACCACGTCGGCCACGGAGTACACGAACAAGCACCTCGATCGCGATCTGCGGGGTGAGATGGGCCCGCTCGCGCCGGTCCTCGCCGCCGTCGACCCGCTGCTGCAGGAGCCGATCGACCTCACGGAGGAGGAGATCAGCTGGCTCTGCGCCTTCGTGGGAGAGGCGCTGCTCGACCCGCGCGCGACGCCGGAGCGGCTCGAGGCGCTCATCCCGGAGGAGCTCCCGAGCGGGCGCGAGGTCCACCGCTTCGAGTAGCCGCGGGCCGGGCAGGCGGAGCTCACCCGGTCGAGCGCCCGCCGGCACCCCGGCTCAGCTGCGATCCAGGCAGCTGCTCAGCGACTCTTTCTGGATGCTGCACTCCTCGTCGTACTTCGCGGGATCGCAGTGGTCCTCGGCGTGGTTGCGACACTCCAGGTACGACTCCCGGGCGTCGTGACAGCCTGCCTCCTCGGCGGCCTCCGTCTCGGCGCTGCACATCGCGAGGCAGCTCTGCTCCGTCATGGCGTCCCCCGGGCACTCCACGGCTTGCTCACAGAGCTCAGGGCAACCCTCCTCGCCGTGCTCGTCGCTGCAGCCCACGGCGACGAGGGCGATCACCATGATTGTCATCACCTTCATCGGCCCACCGTATCACGAGCGCGGCGCCGCGCGCTGGCGCGGCCCAGGTGGGCGCCAGGGGGCAGCAGCCAGCGCGGCGCGCCGGCGCTCTCCGGCGCCCGCTCCCGGGAGGGCGCAGCTCAAGGCAGCAGCCGGGAGAGGAGGCTCCACTTCGCCGAACGACCGGACTTCATGGCGAGGACCGTGGTCACGCCGATCACCCCCGCCGTGAGGGCGATGTTGAGGGGCCCCATGACGCCGAGGAGCCGGTGCAGCGCGGCGGCCTTCGCGGGCGGGCGCGGCGCCGCCGCTTCGCCCTCCTTGAACAGGGGCACTCCGGGGTCGGGCGCCTCTTCGCGCATCTGTCGTCCACCCGCCATGCTGGCGAGGCTCGTCGCGAGCGTCGCGCCCAAAAGGATGTCCTTCAAGCGCACCAGATCGCGGGTCTCACGGTCGATCGATCGCCCGGAGATCACCGTCCGCCCGATGAACCAGGTGGCGGCGGCGGTGCCGAGCGAGAGCGCGCTGACGAGGTTGTACCGCTGCCACGCGTCGGAGAGCACCTTGCCCCGCTCGGCCTCGGAATGGATGTCCTTGACCGCCTGGCGCAACGCCAGCCTGCCAAAGAGGGGGCCACCGAACCCCGCGGCCAGACCGAGCTCGTGCAGCACCCATGCAGACGTCGAGAGTGTAGCCATGTCGTTCCACCTCGCCGCGACGCACAAGCAAGATCGTGCCCAGGGCTTGACTGCGCGCCAGGATCCAGCCCGTCGCGGGCGCGCCGCCTCGGCAGCGCGCCGGCGTCCGCGAGGTCGGGCCCGGCGCGGCCCCGACGAGAACGGCGCTTGCCCGGCGCCAGGTCACGTCGACAGGTACGTCGCGCCGCCGCGCAGCACGGCATTCCCGCGAGCGCCGCTGAACTCTCGTCCGGCGGATGAACCGCGCTCGTCGACGAGCGCGGCGGCGGCGGGGCGGAGCACGTCGGCCACGGCCTGCTGCCGCAGCCGGTGGAGCTCGTCGGCGGCGAGGAACCCGTGGGAGGGCGGGAGATCGCGGTCCGCCATGCCCGGCGCTCCGGTGCCCACCTGGTCGAGCGCGCGCGCGAAGGCCGCGGCGACGCGCTCTCGCAGGCGCGCGCCGCCCATCGTGACGGCCCAGCGGACGAACGCCCAGGCGAGCTCCGCGTGGCGGGCCTCGTCGCGCGCGATCGCCTGGAGCGCCATGCGCACCGCCGGCGGCTCCGCCGCCTGCGCGGCGACCTCCGCCTCGATGGCCGAGAGGGTCTCTCCGACGCAGCCCTCCACGACCGTCGCCAGGGTGAGGGCCTCGAGCGAGCCGAGATCGTCGAGCGCGCCGTGCAGCGGCAGCGGGCCGACGCCCACCGGTTCCCCAGCGTACGCCGAGGCGATCGCGAGCGCGACGCGCGCGTGCCGCACCTCGTCGAGCGCCGCGCGGTGCGCCGCTTCGAGCAGCTGGGGAGGCGCGCCCTGCGCCATCAGCGCGAGCGCGAAGCGGCCGAAGGAGGCGATCGAGGCGTGCTCGTTCTGGCCACGCTCGGCCCAGCGCCGGGCGAGCTCGCGGCGCGCCGCGGGCGCGAGCGCGCTCAGGTCGGTGTCGGCGAGCGCGCGCTCGAAGCGCCGCAAATCGGTCTGCGACCACGCGCTCGGGGCGTGCGCGAGCGGCGCGACGCGGGGCTCGCCCCGGACCAGGAGGGGGCGCCCTTCACAGGAGATGGAACCGACGAGGTAGCAGCAGCTCGCCGGATCCGACGCCGTCCGGTTCGCGAAGGGGCCCTGGATCCACCCGGCCGCGCCCTCGCCCTCGGCGCTGCACGTGCACGTCCCCGAGCCGGGCGGCAGGTCATCGAGGTGCGGCGCAGCCTCGGAGGCCGCAGGGCAGGCGCCGCCGATCGGCGCCGTGCAGTGCACCTCGTAGCAACACTGGCCGTAATACCCACCATCATGAAACGGCCCGACGCAGGTCGGATCCGGATAGGGATCGAGCGGCGCCGAGGCGTCGGGAGGATCGACCTCGCCGCCTCCGCCGGCCCCCGATGTCGCGCCTGCCGTCGAGCTCGAGCTGGAGCTGGATGTCGCGCCTGCCGTCGCGCTCGAGCTGGAGCTCGGCCCCGACGTCGCGCCTTCAGGCGAGCTCGAGCTCGAGCCGGACTCGACGTGCGTGCCGCAGCCCGACACCAGCGCAAGGCTCGCGCCCCACTGAGATGCGACCAGGATTCGAAGCAGGAAGTTTCGCATGGACGGCGACAAGCAAGGCATGTACCGGGCGAACACACGTGTTTCAGGCCGCCGGGAGAGCACCGCCGTGCCACCATGTGCCAGCGCCCTGTCGCCCTTCACGCGGCCTCGGCCCATGCTGCCGGTCGACCTTCCCTCCGGCCGCGGCGCTGGATACCGGGTCTCGATGTCACCGAAGCACCCGGACCGCCGGGCAGATCCGGAGCGGTGCGATGGTGCGCCCGTCCCGAGGAGGCCTCATGCGGATCGTTCTTGATAGCTCCGTCGCCATCGCCTCGATGAAGCCCGCGGAGCCCGGGCACGCGGACGCGCTCGCCTTTCTCGAGCGCGCCCGCGCCGCGGTGGCCGCGGGCGCGGCGCGCGTGCTCGCGCCGCCCGAGCTATGGCTGGAGGTGTACGTCGCGGAGCAACGGCTCGCGGTGTCGCGGCGGGCGGCGCCCGCGGCCACGAGCCCGCTGGGAGGCCTCGCGATCGAGCTGGTCGCGCCCGTGGACGCGAGCGCCATCACGGAGTTCCTCGACCAGCTGACGAGGCGCATGCGCGGCCGCAGGCCCTTCGCCAACGCGACCGACCTCGTGTATCTGTGGGCCGCCCGCCGCGCAGATGCGACCGTGGTGACGCTCGACGAAGGGCTCCTCAAGTACCACGGTGTCGTCTGCGATGTGACAAGGCCGCAGCACGTTCGGCTCGAATCCGGATAACGCGCCGCAGCGAGCGACGAGTGCACTTCGCGACAACCGCCGTCCGAGAAACGTCGAAAAACAGCATCTCTGGATGGTCACGGCGCAAGTTTACACTCCGTGCAAATGCACTTGTCGCACCCGGCGAGGGCAGCTATCCCTGAGCGTCGCAGCGGAGCGCGCGGAGCTCGCGAGCCTGAACTGCGCGGCGAGGCGCATGCGAAGTACATCGCTTATTTCACCGGTCCTCCCGGTGAGCTTGGCCCTCTTGACCACCCTGGCTGCGCCGCAGGCCCACGCCCGCCGCGCCGGGCTCGCGGTGGAGGGGTGCAACGGCTGCCACACCGGCGGCGCGGAGCCAGGTATCACCATCGACTATAGCCCCAAGAACCCGGCGGCCGGCGAGACGGTGACTCTGCAGGTGCAGATCCGGTCTGCCAACATCAACGCCGGGGGCATCTATCTCCTCACCGAGACAGGCCGGCTCTCCCCCATCAACGGTCAAGGCACCAAGCTCATCGACGAGCACCAGCTCGTCCACGACGCGCCGAAGCGGGCGAGCGGCGGTGTCGTCCGCTTCGATGCGCAGTGGATCGCGCCGGGCGCGCCGGGCGGGGTCGTCGTCCGGGTGTGGGCCCTCGCGGCCAACGGCGACAACGGCCCGCGCGGAGACGGCGCTTCGTCCGCCGACGCCGCGTTTGCCTACGGATGCACCGGGACGACGTATTACCTCGATCGCGACGCCGACGGCTACGGCGACTCCAGCGTGCCCAGGGTCGATTGCACCCGGCCGGCCGATCACGCCGAGCGCGGCGGCGATTGCGACGACTACAGCGTCAACATCCATCCCGATCAGGTCGAAGCCTGCAACGAGACCGACGACGACTGCGATGGAGAGATCGACGAGGAGCTCGAGATCACGACGCAGTATGAAGACGCCGACGGCGACGGCTATGGCTCGTTCTTCGGCGCGACGGTCACGGCGAAGTGTCCCCCCGAGGGGTACGCGCCGAGCTCCAACGACTGCAACGACAGGTCCCCCGACGTCCACCCGGACGCGACCGAGATATGCAATCTCGCCGACGACGACTGCGATGGCCGCATCGACGAGGGCGTGCGGGAGGTGTGCGGCGTCGGGATGTGCGCGCGGGAAGCGACCGCGTGCGTCCCCGGGTCGTGCACGCCCGGCGAACCGAGCGCCGAGGTGTGCAACGCGCTCGACGACGACTGCGACGGGGAGGTCGACGAGGATCCAGGCCTCTGCGCGCCCGGCGAGGGCTGCCCGAGCGGCACGTGCAGCAGCGGGACCGGCGCCGGCACGGCCGTGAGCGCGGGGAGCGCGGGGAGCGCGGGAAGCGCGGGAAGCGCCGGCGGCGCCGTTGCGTCCGCGGGCTCCGCGGGCGGCGGCGCGCCGGACGAGGGAGGAGCGGACAGCGGCGGTTGCGCCGTCGACGCCGGCGACCCCCGCGGCGGGTCCCCGTGGCGGCTGCTGACGCTCGCCTCGCCGTTCGCCCTCCTCGCGTTGCGACGGCTGCGGAAGAGTGGCACCCTGCGGTAAGCCTTCCTTCCGAGCCTGAGGTCAACACGCATGCTCTACCGCCGCTTCGGTCGCACCGAGCTCAAGATGCCTGTCCTTTCGTGCGGAGGGATGCGGTACCAGCAATCCTGGAACGACAAGGACCCCGTCTCGCCCGCGAGCCAGCGCAACCTCGAGGCGTGCATCGAGCGGGCGCTCGAGCTCGGCATCTATCATATCGAGACCGCGCGAGGGTACGGCACGAGCGAGGAGCAGCTCGGGAAGATCCTGCCGACGCTGCCGCGCGAGCGGCTCATCGTCCAGACGAAGGTCAGCCCCGAGGCGGATCCGGCGAAGTTCCTTGCGACGTTCGAGCGGTCGATGAAGCTCCTCCGCCTCGATCACGTCGACCTGTTCGCCCTCCACGGCGTCAACGACGAGACGCGCCTCTCGTGGTCGCTGCGCAAAGGTGGCTGCCTGGACGCCGCGCTCGAGCTGAAGCGGCAAGGCCGCGTGCGCGCGGTGGGGTTCTCGACGCACGCGGCGCCGCGCGTGATCACCGCCATGGTGCAGGACGGCCGCTGCGATTACGTCAACCTGCACTGGTACTACGTGAATCAGCTCGCCTGGCCTGCCATCCAGGCTGCGGCAGAGCAGGACATGGGGGTCTTCATCATCAGCCCCACCGACAAGGGGGGCAAGCTGTACGAGCCGAGCGACAAGCTCGTGCGGCTCTGCGACCCGCTCTCGCCGATCGTGTTCAACGACCTCTTCTGCCTCGCTCGCCCCGAGGTCCACACGATCAGCGTCGGGGCCGCGCGCCCGTCCGACTTCGACGAGCACATGAAGGCCTTGCCGCTGCTCGACGGCGAGGGCGCGGCGCAGGCCGCGCTGGCGCCGATCCTGCGCAGGATCGACGAAGAGCTCGAGCGGGTGCTCGGCCGCGCGTGGCGCGACACATGGCACGTCGGCCTCCCCGACTGGGAAGCCGTCCCCGGGCACGTCAATATCCGCGAGATCCTGCGGCTGTACAACCTCGCCCGCGCGCTCGACATGACGGCCTACGGCAAGATGCGGTACAACCTCCTTGGCAACGGCGGCCACTGGTTCCCTGGGAACCGCGCCGATCGCGTGCGGGAGCTCGACCTCGCGCAGGCCCTCGCGGGCGCGCCGCAGCGGCACCGCATCCCCGAGGTGCTGGCGGAGGCGCACGCGCTGCTCGGAGGACAAGAGGTGAGGCGCCTCGGCAAACACTGAGTCTGGGCCCCGCGCCGGCCCGGCGAGCGGCGCCTCGGCGGGTGAGCCGGGCGCGCGCCGCTCTCGGTCACGGAGGCGTGCCGACTTCCAGGCGAGCTCCTCGCGGGCCCCACAGGGCCACCAGCATGCCGAGGTGCGCGGCCGCGTAGAGGGCGAGCATCGCCCGCAATGTCAGCGAGGCGTCGAGGAGCAGCGGAAGCGCCACGCCTGCCCAGCCGATCACGAGGAGCCCCGAGATCGTCAGCGGCCCGCGCGTCCACGGCTCGCCTCGCCGCAGCCCGCGGGCGGCGAGCACATCGAGCGCGCCTGCGGTCCACTGGGCGAAGCTGATGAAGGCGAGATGAGCAGCCCGATCCGCGGGCGGAACAACGCCCTTCTTCGCGACGCCAGCGAGGACGCAGGCCGCGTGCGCGGTGCCGCCCAGGAGCAGCGCGATGCCCGTCACGAGAGCGATAGACGCCAGCGCGGGACGTGGAGACATGCCGCCCAGGGTACCCGAGGAGCGAGCACCCGCGCTGCGAAAGCGGAGACGGCCGACAGCGCACGGTTCTTGCCGCCTCCTGCCCTTGTTCGACATCCTCCCTGGTGGGTCAGGGACAGTCGTTCCAAGGAGGTCTCTCATGCGCATTCACGGTACAGGGACGATGGCGCTCCTCTGCGCGCTCGCGTTCGCCGCAGCGGCAGGCTGCAATTCGGGCGGAGGGGACAGCGGAAGCGGCGGTGCGAACACGGGCAGCGGCGGCGCGAGCGCCGGCACCGGCGGCCCGAGCTCCGGCACCGGCGGCGCGGGCGCTGGCACCGGCGGCGCGGCCGATGGCAGCGGCGGAGCGGGCGCCGGCACCGGCGGCGCGGGGGATGGCAGCGGCGGCGCAGGCGCTGGGACCGGCGGCGGGGCGGAGGAGCTGAGGTGGTATCTCACGTGCGGCGATCCGGTGTGCAGCGGGCACCGGCCCCGCGACGGGGTGAAGCCATGCACCGACGAGAAGGAGGGGGGGCCGTGCGCCGCACCGGACGCGACGTGCGATCCCGGGAACGACTGCAACGCCCAGCTGCTCTGCACGAGCGACGATCCGAGGCAGCGGCCGGAGGGTTGCCCGAGATCGCGCGCCCGGTACAAGCACGATATCCGGTACTTGCAGGAGACCGAGCTCGCGCGCGTGCGCGACGAGCTCGTCGCCACGCCGCTCGCGACCTGGCGTTACAACCACGAGGGCGGGCACGGCCGCGAGCGTCTCGGGTTCATCATCGACGACAATCCGGCGAGCCCGGCGGTCGCGAGCGACGGCGACCACGTCGACCTGTACGGGTACACGAGCATGGCCGTGGCAGCGATCCAGATGCAGCAGAAGCAGATCGCCGCCCTCGAGCGTGAGCTCGCGGCGCTCCGCAAGGAGCTCGACTCGGCGCGGCAGGCGGCGCGCCCGCCGGCGTCCAGGGCGGCCGGCCGGGCCACACGATAGAACAGCCGCAGGCGTCGAGCGCCGGGGTCACTCGTCTTCGAAAGCGTGCCGCCGGAGCTCCGCGTCGATCCGCACCACCGACCGGGCATGCGCGCGGCGCGCATCGGCAAACAGGCCCGGGTGAGCGCAGGCCGCGAGGATCTCGAGCGACTCCACGATGCGGGGACCAGGGCGATTGAAGAAGGCGTTGCCGTCTGCAATGTACACGCGGCCCTGCGCCACGGCCCGATACGTCGCCCAGGGCAGCACACGGGGGAGGAGATCGAGCTCATCGAGCGTGCGCTCGAGGGTGAAGCCGCACGGCTTGATCATCACCACGTCGGGATCGAGCGCGGCGAGCGCGGCCGGGGAGAGCGTGGGCGCGTGCTCGCCGGGCCGCGTCACGAGGGGTTCCCCGCCCGCGAGGGTGATGAGCTCCGGCATCCACGTGCCGCCGATCATGACAGGCTCGATCCACTCGACCGCGAGCACGCGCGGCCTGCCCGTCGCCGCGGCCGCGCGCGCGGCGACGGCGGCGACGCGCGCGCGCAGCCGCTCGACGAGCGCCTCGCCGCCCGCCGCGCGGCCGATCCCCTCGGCGACGCGGCGAATGTCGGCCCAGATGTCGTCGAGCCGCGTCGGGTGCAGGTTGATGATGCGCACGTCCCGCCGCGCAAGGCGGGCGACGGCCGCGCGGACGTCATCGAACGAGACCGCGCAGACGTCGCAGAGGTCCTGCGTCACGATCACGTCCGGCCGCGCCTCCCGGAGGGCGTCCAGATCGATGTCATAGACCGCGAGCGCGTCCCGGAGGACGTCGCGGACCGCGGCGTCGATCTCCCGGCTGGAGCGCGCCGGCCTGAGCCGCGGGCGCGTGAGCACCGGGAGGCCGGTCAGCCCCTCGGGGAAGTCGCACTCGTGAGAGACACCGACGAGCTCGCTCTGCGCGCCCAGCGCGCAGACGATCTCGGTCGCGGACGGCAGCAGGGAGGCGATGCGCATGCGCGGTATTCTATCTCCTGGCGATCCCCGCGGGGCGCACAAGGCTCGTGGTCGGCACAATACTGGTGAAGACAGGAGGTCCCCATGAGACTGCAAGGCAAGATCGCGCTGGTCACAGGGAGCAGCCGGGGCATCGGCCGCAGCATCGCTGTCCGGTTCGCCCGGGAAGGCGCCGACGTGGCGCTCACGTACCACAAGAGCAAAGAGGGCGCCGAGGAAGCCCTCGCAGAGGTCGAGGCCGCAGGAAGGCGAGGTCATCTGTTCGCCGTCGACGTCGCCTCCGTCCAGAGCGTGCAGGGGCTCATCCAGGAGGCCGTCGCGCGCTTCGGCCGGCTGGACGTGCTCGTCAACAACGCGGGACTCGAGAAGCGGGCGCCGTTCTGGGAGGTGACCGAGGAGGACTACGACGCGGTCATGAACACCAACCTCAAAGCGGTGTTCTTCGGGAGCCAGGCGATGGTCCGTCACCTGCGCGAGACAGGGCGCCCCGGCAAGATCATCAACATCAGCTCGGTCCACGAGGATCTGCCGTTTCCCCACTTCGCGTCGTACTGCGCCAGCAAGGGGGGCGTCCGCATGCTCACGCGCACGCTCGCCGTGGAGCTGCGCGGCACCGGGATCACCGTGAATGCCATCGCGCCGGGCGCGATCGAGACGGAGATCAATGCCGCTCTGCTCAAGGATCGAGACAAGCTGAGCGCGCTGCTCGGCCAGATCCCGCTGGGCCGCCTGGGAAAGCCGGAGGACGTGGCCGGGCTCGCCGTGTTCCTCGCCTCGGCGGACGCCGATTACGTGACCGGCTCGACGTACTTCGTCGATGGCGGGCTGACGTGGAACTACGAGGAGCAGTAGGCGGGGCACGGCCCCTCGCCGAGAAGCGGCGTCGTTGGACAGCCTGAGCCGAGAAAAGTTTCCGACAGAATGCAATGCAGCGCGGCCGAGACCGGCGCCGGCGACCTGCCGCTGCGCTGCCTCGGCGCGGAACATCTTTTGCGCAGACGTAACCCGCGTAACCCGCGTGACCCGCCACGACACATCGCATTTTTGCGTCACGCGGCCAGCTCCTTGTGGCACCATGCGCGCATGACGGAGCTCAAGACCTATACAGGTGGCTGTCACTGCGGGAAGGTTCGCTACGAGGTCAAGGTGGACCTGAGCAGTCCCGTGATCATGTGCAACTGCTCGCGCTGTTCGAAGCTGGGCGCGATGCTGGCCTTCGCGCCGGTGGACCAGCTCACGCTCAAGCAGGGTGGCGACGTTCTCACCGACTACCAGTTCAACAAGAAGGTCATTCACCATGTGTTCTGCTCGATCTGCGGCGTCGAGTCGTTCGCGCGGGGAGTCGGTCCCAACGGACAGGAGATGTGCGCCATCAACGTCCGCTGTCTGGACGACGTCGATATCGACGCGCTCAAGACCATGAAAGTCGACGGGAAGAGCCTGTAGTCGCGCGCCGGCTGGCCGGGTCCGCGGCGGCCGCGGCCGCCGCCAGCGCACCGGGCCACGGGCCCGGAGGGCGGTGCCGCGGCCGACCACCGCCGGCCCTGCGCCAGCGCACCTCCCGCTCGCGCCCCTGGCCAATCCGCAGGCGCGAGCCCGGGCGACACGGGTAGACTGGCGCCCGATGTCGATCGAACGAGCAAGCGCGCTCCTGGCCTCGGCCCGCTCAGCCCTCTTCATCACCGGCGCGGGGGTCTCCGCGGCCTCTGGCATCCCGACCTACCGCGGGATCGGAGGGCTCTACGGCGAGAAGGCCACCGACGAGGGGATCGCCATCGAGGAGGCGCTCTCCGGCGAGATGTTCCAGCGGCGCCCCGAGGTCACGTGGAAGTACGTGCACCAGATCGAGCGCGCGTGCCGCGGCGCGCGGCTCAACGCGGCGCACGCGGCGATCGCCCGGCTCGAGCGCCGCCTCGCGCGCTGCTGGGTGCTCACCCAGAACGTCGACGGGTTTCACCGCGGCGCAGGCTCCACGAACGTCATCGACATCCACGGAGATCTCCACCGCATCCTCTGCACGCGCTGCCCCTACGAGGCGCACGTCGACGATTACGCGGAGCTCGCCCCGCGCCCGCGCTGCCCGGCGTGCGCCGCCGTGCTCAGGCCCGATGTCGTCCTCTTCGGGGAGATGCTCCCCCTGGAGAAGGTCGAGATCCTCCGGAGGGAGCTCGCGCGGGGCTTCGACGTTGTCGTCTCGATCGGGACGTCGAGCCTGTTCCCCTACATCACGAGGCCGGTCCTGGAGGCCGCGCACTCCGGGGTTCCGACCATCGAGATCAACCCGGCGCTCACCGCGATCTCCACCGCCGTTTCGGTGCGGCTCCCGATGCTCGCTGTCGAGGCGCTGGAGGGGATCCTCTCCCGCATCGAGCCCGGCAGCTGACCGGTTTCGCGCGCTGCGTGGCAGCTGCTCGGCCTGCCGCCAGACGACAGCATGGCCTGCGCGGGGCGGCGGTGCGCAAGGCTGTGGCTCACGGCGCCGCCGGCCATGGCGACAACACTAGCCAACCATATGTAATTATTCAACATTCATCGCCAACCCGAGTCCGCCTAGCGGCCCGGGCCCGGTTGCGGCAAGGTGCACCGCATCATGGCTGCCCGCTTCGAATCGATCGTCCTGACCGACCAGCTCGAGCTCCCGGCCCGGGATGCGCGCTCGGTCCGCGCTGCCTGCAATCCCCGGTTCGACCTGGTCGGCAAGGACCTGCTGGCGTTGCGAGAGGATCTCTCGAGCGTGCGCGGCGGCAACCGCATCCAGCGGATGGAGGAGTGCATTCGGGGCTCGCTCCGCGGCGACTACCAGGTCCAGCTCCTCAGTGGACACCCCGGCAGCGGGAAATCGACCGAGCTCCGCTGGCTCGCCGGCGAGCTGCAAAAGGACAGACAAGGCCAGAGCTTTCACGCCGTCGTGGTCGATCTACAGGAATACCTCGACGTCCGGGATATCCAACTTCCGGAGTTCATCACGGCAATCTTCTCGGCGATCCTGGATGACGAGGTGCTCGGTCCTTATGCGCGAACATCGACCACGGCAAGGAAGGTGTGGAAAGAGGTCCTATCCTGGGTGAAAGGGTTGGGTATCTCCCTCGACGCAGAGATCCCCGCGGGTGTGGCCAAGCTCAAGCTGTCGCTCAAGACGTCGCCCGGCCTGCAGCAGCGCTACCGCGAGGCGAGCCGCGATCATGTGACATCGCTGATCGAGGGGCTCGGCGATCTGATCCAGGACGTGCGCTCTCATCTCGTGAAGCAGGACGTCGAGGATCTCGTCATCATCGCCGACAACCTGGAGCGCATCGAGCGACTTCAGCTCGACGACGGCACAAAGCGCACGACACACGATCTCTTCTTCCTGGAGCAGCTTCCGCTGATCCAGAACGTCCCTGTTCACCTCATCGTCACGATCCCCGTCTCGCTGCACTTCACCCAGGGGCGCCTCCGCCACGTCTACCGCGCCCCGAACGATGTCGTCTTGCCCATGATCGCCGTCCGCGCCCGGGGGACCGGCGCCGAAATCCCCGACGAGGCGGGTGTGGCGGCGCTCCGCAGGATGCTCGCGCGCCGGATCGACTGCTCGGTCGTGTTCGCCGATGACGACGCGCTCCGTCACGCGATCGTCCAGTCTGGCGGCTGCCTGCGCGATCTGCTCCGCATCGTGACGCAGGGCGCGCTCATGAAGCCCGAGCTCCGGCTGACACGTACGGAGATCGACGGGGTGATCAAGGAGTTCGTGGGCAACATGGAGCGGCTGCTCCAGGGCCGATCGTTCCTCGCTGAGCTCCACCACATCGTCAACACGGGTTCTTTTCCGGGCGCCTTCGACGACGAGGCGCGCCAGTGGCTGCTCTACGAGCTCGTCGTGCTCGAGTACAACGGGGAGACCTGGTATGATGTGCATCCGTTCGCGCGGCGGACGCACGCGTTCCGGCAGGCGCGCAGCGCGCCTGCCGGGGGCTGAACGGCGTCGTGCTCGACATCGACGCGGACGGCAGGGTGGACGCGCTCTGGCGGGCCGTCGCCTGGAGCGAGTCGTTCGCGCTGATCCTCGTGCACGTCCCCCCAGGTCCGGCGCGGGACGAGCTGCTCGATCGCTTCCGAGCGTGGTCAGGGCGCGACGGGATGCCCGACGTCCTCTTGGTCACGCTCGGCGCAGCGGAGCGGCCGTTCGACAAGCTGGAGAAGCTCGGCCTTGGCGGCGCGGGGCGGACGGCGGTGGTCCTTGTAGGGCTTGAGCAATGCGACGCGGGCGCGCGCGTCTCCCCGGCGCTGGCCGAGCTCAACTTCGCAAGGGATCTCCTGCCGCGGCTCGTGCCGGGGCCGCTCGTGCTGATGGCGTCGGACGAGGTGTTCGATGCGCTGCTTCGAAGCGCACCGGACCTCTTCACGTGGCGACAGTTCGAGATCAGCGTGGGGGCTGGTGGGGAGCCGCATGTGCAGCTAGAAAAGAGGGAGCACGCGCACCTGCCGCCGTCGAATGCGGGCCTGGAGGAGGCACAGGCCGAGGTCGCTCGGCTCGCTGCGCTGCTGCAGGGCATGGTTGAGCGGCGGACGGGGCACGGCGATCTCGAGGGTGCAAGACTGCGGCTTCGGCTTGGCCACGCGTTGCTGGATGCCTATCGGTACGACGAGGCAGACGTCGCGCTGCAGGGCGCATTGGAGGCATATCGGTCCGCGGACGAGGCAAAGGGCGAGGCCGATAGCTTGCATACCATCGGCCTCGTCGCGCTGCACCGTTGGGATGATGAGCGGGCGCGCCTGAATTTCGAGCAGGCGCTGTCGCTCTATCGTCCCATCGGCGACGTGCTCGGCGAGGCCAACTGCATCCAGAGCCTCGGGGACATCTCCTTGAAACGCTCGGACCACGCGCAAGCGCGCACGTACTTCGAGCAGGCGCTTCCACTCCATCGCCTCATCGGTGATGTGCTCGGCGAGGCCAATTGCGTCCAGAGCCTCGGGGACATCGCATTGAACCGCTCAGACCACGAGCAGGCACGCACGTACTTCGAGCAGGCGCTTCCGCTCTATCGTCGCATCGGCGATGCGCTCGGTGAGGCCAACTGCATCCTGCGTCTCGGACGAATCGCCCTAGAACGCTCGCATCACGAGCAGGCGCGAGCGCATTTCGAGCAGGCGCTGCAGCTCTACCGCCGCATCGGCAATGTGCTCGGCGAGGCCAACTGCATCATGAGTCTCGGGGGAATTGCACTACAACGCTCAGACCACGAGCACGCGTGCGCGCATTTCGAGCAGGCGCTTCCGCTCTACCGCCGCATCGCCGACGTGCTCGGCGAGGCCAACTGCGTCATGAGTCTCGGAAACATCGCGCTGCGACGCTCGGCTCATGAGCAGGCACTCGCCTGTTTCAAGGACGCGCGCCAACTGTATCGTCGCATTGGCAATGTCCGCGGGGAAGCCAATTGCATCCATAGCCTCGGGGTCATCGCGTTGGAATGCTCAGACCACGAGCAGGCGCGCGCTCATTTCGAGCAGGCGCTTCCGCTCTACCGTCGCATCGGCGACGTGCTCGGCGAGGCCAACTGCATCATGAGTCTCGGAGACATCGCGCTGCGACACTCGGCTCATGAACAGGCGCGCACGTATTTCGAGCAGGCGCTACCGCTCTACCGCCGCGTTGGCAACGTGTTCGCCGAGGCCAACTGCGTCCAGGGCCTTGGGTTCATCGCGCTGCGACACTCGGCTCATGAACAGGCGCGCACGTATTTCGAGCAGGCGCTACCGCTCTACCGCCGCGTTGGCAACGTGTTCGCCGAGGCCAACTGCATCCGAGACCTTGGTGACGTCGCACGCGCCCGATCCGACCATGAGGCAGCTCGGGCTTGCTACGAGCAGGCGCTGCGACTCTTCCAGCACCTCTCGGTGCCGTACTCAATCGGCTCCGCGCACGAGAGGCTGGCACGCATCGCCACCGACGCAGATCTCCGCCGCAAACACGTGGAAGCTGCGCGTGCGGCCTGGGCGAGCATCGGTCGGCTCGACCTGTTAGAGAAGCTCGTCCCCGATTCGCGGAACGACCCGTCCGGTGACTGAGCGTGGATTTCGCGCCTACGATGCCGGTCCGAGGCGTGAGAAATTCGACGCCGTAAACGGAACGCCTTGAAAGAAAGGCTCGGCGTGGCGACCCGTCCGGGTTGCTATGACCAAACGAAGGCACACGCCGAGCACCTGCAAGGTGCGCCGGCGCGAACTCGGGTTCAAGAGGAAAGGCGACGGGCGGCACCAGGAGCGAATCCGGCGGCCAGACCCATGCAGAATCCACGTCGAACCGACGGAGAAGAACCTGACCGGCGTCGCAGGGCTTGCCCCGTTCGGCGCTTTCATCCGGCAGCTCGGCGTCGACGCGGCCTTGAGGCGCAGGTTCTCCCGGCTGAAGACGGGCCGCTCGGTGATCTACCCGATGGCCGCGCAGATGCGCCTGCTCATGGACAGCGCGCTCGCCGGCGAGGAGCGCGTCTTCGGCATCGAGGCGCTCGCCGTCGATCCGCTCTTCGTACGCCTCGCCGGCGGGGTCGTCCCGAGCATCGACACCGTCTACCGGGACCTGTGCCGCTTCGATGAGGAGGCGGTTGAAGCGCTGCACGGCATGGTCGTCGACCACGGGCTCGCCCTCATTGCGCGGCGAAAGCACCGATTCGTGCACCTCGACGTCGACACGACCGTGGAGCCGCTCTTCGGGATGCAGGAGGGGGCGCTTCCAGGCCCGAACCCGCGATACCACGGCCGGCCGAGCTATCATCCGATCCTGGCGCGCATCGCCGAGGCCGACGCCGTCGTCGGAGCCAAGCTGCGACCGGGTGACACGAGCTTCGGCGAAGCCGATGTGCCTTTCGTCGAGCAGTGCATCGACCGGGCGCGCGCCGCAGCGCCGAGCGCGGCCATCTACGTGCGGATCGACGGAGCGGGGGATTGCAGCGCCTTGATGCACGCCGTCGCCGCGAAGGGATGCTTTTTCCTGACCAAGGCGCGGATGAGCCCCGATCTGGTGGGCATGGTCGCCTACGCCACCGGATGGCGTACCATCGACTGGGATGCCGATGGTCGTCCTCGACGACAGGTCGCCGAGGTCCCCTTCCGGCGCAGCGGTTGGCCGGATGGCGTCCGCGTGATCGCCGTACGAACACGCGATCGGTACAATGGCAAGCAGATCTACCTCTGGGAGGACCTCGACTACACGGTGCAGGTCTTCCTGACCAACGAGCCGGTCGAAGCGCCGGAAGACGTCGCGGCGCGGTATGACCTGCGCGCGGGCATCGAGCCGCTCATCGGCGATCTCAAGCATGGGTGGGGCTGCGGCCGCGTGCCGAGCCACAGCTTCAACGCCAATCATGCCGCGCTGCTGCTGAAGCTCCTGACCGCCAACCTGATGCGCCGGTATGTGCTCGACCATGTTCCGCACCTCGCGAGCTGGCGAACGCCGTGGCTGCGCCGCGCGCTGATCCTCGTCCCGGGAAGGTTGGCCCGGTCGGGTCGGGGCACGACCCTGCACGTGCCAGAGCGCTCGCAGCTCGCTCGCCAGCTCAATTGAGCTTGGAACCAGCCAAAGTCATTGCGGGGGGTAAGGGGGGCGTGTGCCTTCGCGACGCGTTGGGAACGCGCAGTTGTAATTGGCGTCGCATTCGTCGGCGGAACGCCGCTCGCGCGTCGCCGTCGGCACCACTGGTGCCCCGTGGGCGCGAAATCCACGTTGAGCCGGAGAACGTTACTCGGCCGGCTCCTCTTCCCCCAGCCGGTCGAGCTCGCCCCAGAGCTCGTCCAGGTCGACCACCAGCCCGTCGCACCCCGGCACCGCCTCGACGCGCCCGCCCGCGGCTGCCTGCGCCCACACATAGCGCCCGTCCGGCCCGAGCTCGTAGATCTCCAGCATCCTCGTCGCCGGATCGAGCAGCCAGTACCAGCGCACGCCGAACGCCGCATACTCGCGCAGCTTCTCGATGCGGTCGCGGTGGACATCGCGCGGCTGCGGCGAGACCACCTCGATCATCACGTCCGGTGGGCGCCGCATGGGCCCGCGCCGCGGCGGGGGCCTCTGCCCGGGCAGCACCATGGAGACGTCCGGCTTGCGCCCGCTGCCCTTGCGGAGGAGGTACTTGAGCTCCGAGCCGGCCACGAAGCCGCCGCGGGCCGCCGCCCACGCGCCGAGCACCCGGATGAGCCACATGACGGCGGTCTCGTGGATCCAGTCCGGCGCCTCTTCCTCCACGAGCGCGCCGCCGACGAGCTCGCCCGGCTCGTCTTCGGCGAGCTCCAGCCACGCCTCATCGCTGAGGCGGTCCGAGCTGTCCCGAGCAACGGCGGCGCCAGCCATCACGGATTGCGAGGATAGCACGCTTCAACCCCACGACGCCGCCCTGCTCCTTGGCCGCGCACCGCCGCGAGCGCCTCGCGGAGATCGAGAATGCGCCCGGCGCCTCTCGAGGCACACAGCTCAATCGCTCGCGGAAGGCGCGAGCGGCACCTTGAGATAGACGCGATCGACGTCGATCACGACGCCGACCGACTCGAGCTCGAGCCGCGTGCCGGGGCCCAGGATCGACAGCAGCCACCGGCCGTCCGGCTGCCGCTGGAAGTGCTCGATGCGCACCTCCTTCTGGGAGACGAGTACATACTCCGCGATCGAGGGGACGCTCCGGTACTGCGCGAACTTGTCGCCGCGATCGTAGGCCTCCGACGAATCGGAGAGCACCTCGACGATGACGTTCGGGTTGAGGAGCGTGTCGATCTCTGCGTCCTCGAACACGGGATCGCCACAGACGACGGAGGCGTCGGGATACACATAGCGCCCCGTGGGCGTGATCTTGACGCGCATGTCGGAGGTGTGGACCTCGCAGGCGCGCTCGAGCAACGCATTGCCGAGTTCGCGCTGGATGCTCCCGGCCAGCAGGCTGTGCGCCCGGGTGCAGCCTGACATCGCGAAGATCTCGCCGTTCGCGTACTCGTGCTTCTGCTCGGAAGCCCGCTCGAACGCGAGGTACTCCGCGGGCGAGAGCCCGGTGCGCCTGGCAGGATGTCCCATCTCACGGACAGCTTAGGGCATCCGCCCCTCCGGGGCGAGGCACCCGCCTGCCGCCTGCAACGCGCCCCCGGCGCGTCTCCCCTGCTCCCCCTACGCCCCTACACCCCTACCCTGATTCCGCCGCCGCCCCCGCCGGCGCGGCCGGCTCGGCCTTCTTCGGCTGCTTCTTCCGACGGCTCTCCAGCCACGCCCTGCGCTTCTCCACCCACTTGGCGAGATCCTTCGCCAGCCAGCCGCCCTTCTGCCGGCCCACGATCTCCCGCAGCAGCAGCGCGGCCTGGCCGTGGCCGATGCGCATCGCGAACAGGTCGTCCATCACGATCTTCGCCCACCGCGTCCGACGCACCGAGTCCATGTGGTCGACGAACTGCTCTACCCGGAGCAGCACCTTCGTCCCGACCCCCGTCTTGCCCGTCACCACGAGCGCCGCCGTCTTCTCCTTGTCGAGCGCCTCGAGCCTGCGGATCGCCCCGTCGATCAGGTTCGCGTGCTCCGCCCACCCGGCGCCGCCCTGCTCCTTCGCCGCGCGCGTCGCGGCGAGCGCCTCGCGCAGATCGATCAGGCCGAAATCCGAGTACGACAGGAAGAACGTCAGCACCTCGCGCCGCGCCGACGCGTTGCTCTGCATCCGCTCGATCGCCGTCCTCACGCGATCCATCGAGAGCCACCGGTAGACGAAGTCGAGCCCGGTCCCCTTGATGTTCTGCGACCCCATCAGCCGCGCGTCGAACCCCGGCGGGATCTCGCGCGTGATGAAGTCGATCACCTTGTCCCCCTTCGCGTCGGCGTTCCACAGCACCGCGATGCGATCGAGGCACAGCTCGCGGAACGCCGCGCGGAACGCCTGGTTGGCCTCGGCGTCCGCGCCCCGCGACAGCGCCGCCTCCACCTCCGCGCGCGCCTTGTCGCGGCGGGCGAGCCGCCGCGACAGCCGCGCGGCGTGGTGGATGATGTCCGGGCGGATGTCGTCCTCGCCCGCCGGCGGCGCGTGCGCCTCCAGCGCCTGCTTCACCGCCGCCTCGATCGCCTCGGGCTCCCCCTTCTTCCCCGCGACCCCGGGGCCGCCCACGATGGCCGCCGCCGCGGCCTCGTCGATCGCGGGCAGCGCGCGCAGCATCCGGGTGAGATCCTCCTCGAAGGCGCCCGCCCGCGCCGGGATGCCCAGCTTCTTCATCTGCTCGTCGAAGCGCTCGAGCGCGCGCTCCTTGCCCCCGTCGCCCGTGATCACCATGTCCCGGAGCCGGGCGTCGAGCCCCTCGGTGATGAACTGCATCATCCCGCCGAGGTTCGAGTTGATCAGCACCACGTGATCGACCCCGATGTCCTCGACGATGATCTGCGCGAACACGCGCGACCGCGCGACCCGGTCGGCGCGGTTGTTCACAACCATCACCGTCGCCTTGCCGGGCGTCGCGTCCATGTCGTGCTTGTCGAACGCGAGCCGCGTCCAGTTCGACATGAACCCGGCGCGCTCGTTCGCGCTCATCCCGTTCGAGAACGTCAGCTTCCGCCCCCGGTACTGCACCGTCGGGTACGTCTTCAGGACGCCTAGATCGAGGATCACGTGATCCGCGATCTCGACGAGCGCGAACTCGCGGTCGACGCCGAAATGGTCCGCGAGCGCCAGCACCAGCGCCACGTTGCGCGGGTGCTCCTGGTACGGGAGCCGATCCAGGAGGTCGACCGGCAGGAGGTCCGCGTCGATCGGCGGGATCGCGACGAGGTTCGTCCCCTTCCGCTGCGCCTGGTCCTTGAGCAGCGGGAGCATCTGCTCCTCCGTCGTGAACGACAGCCCGTCCGTGGGCATGAAGCGCGCGATCACCCGGGCGACGTCCTCGCCCCCGGGGCCCTGGATGTCCTCGTGATCCGGGTAGGCGTTCGTCAGCGTCGTGATCTCGTCGCGCATCCACTCGGAGCAGAGCGTGTCCACGAAGAGCGGCTGGAGCGCCATGCACTCCCACAGGAACACCTGGGCGCGGAGGTTCCGCCCGGCCGTGAGGATGTTCCGCTGCTCCCAGATCGTGGCCTTGTCGTACGGGCGGTAGATGAAGATCTCCTGCGCCGGCAGGTCGCGCATGGCGTGGATGAACATCGCCTCGCAGCCGGTCGTCTTCACGACGACGTCGTAGCGGAGCGCGTGGAACAGCGCGGCCTTGAGCCGCTCCGAGCCGCTCTTGCCGCGCGTCCCCCAGCCGCCGATCGTGAGCGGGATGCCCGCGCGCGCGCGCTCGATCTGCGCCGCGATCCACGCGGCCCGCAGCACCATGTACGCGAGGACGAGGAACACGATCCACGCGAGCTGCGTCGGGACGTTGCCCGCCGGCGAGACGAGGTACGAGAAGAAGCCGTCGATCCAGACGGGCACCGAGGGGCCGGCGAGCCAGTCGCGGCCGCTCTGGAGCAAAGGCGGCAGCGCGACCGCGAGGTACTTGCCCGGCAGGTGCGGCTCGATCGCGTACGCGCGGCCCTCGACCTCGCCCCCGGTGTCGCCGAGCGCGACCGTGAAGCCGAGCTCGCCCGTCATCAGCGTGAACTTCTTCTGCTCGGCCGGCTCCTGCGCCACGAGCGCGCGCATGCGGGCCTGGGCGTAGCGGTCGTAGCGCAGCGTGAGCAGGGCGCGGGCGCGCAGCCGGTGCGCGAGCTTGGCCGGGCCGCGCACCGTGACCGTGCCGCGCGCCGTGATGAGGCGTATCTCGCGCTGGGTCAGGCTGGCGGCGACGAGCAGGTCGTCGATGCGGGGGACGAACGGCCCCCAGCCGCCGACGGGCGGGTAGACGTGGCGCTCGCCCGGCACGCGCGTCGGCGTGACCTCCGCCATGCCGACCGGCGGAGCGACGAGCTCGCCCGCGAACAGGCGGCCGCTCGTGTGGATCCACCCCTTGCGCTTGTCCGGCATCGGCGTGCGCATCTCGTGGATGAGCCGCCAGAGGCGGAAGCCGCGCGGCTCGCCGCGCGTGAGCAGGTACCGCCCCCGGCCGCGGCGCCGCAGCGTGTACGTCATGTCGCCGCGCGACGCGACGACGAGCGCGCGCTCGACGTCCCTGGGCTCGGCGTCGGCCGGGAGCTCGACCGGCGCGCTCTCGCCCTCCAGGAGCTCCGACGCCGCGGCGAGGAGCGTCTGGCGGATGTGCTCGGCGATCGGGCGGCTCTCGACCTCGAGCAGCCGCAGCGCGGCGGCGGCGTCGTCGGACAGGTCCGGCGAGATCGCCGGGCGGCTCGCGAACTCGGCGAGCAGCTCGACGAAGGTCCCCGGAGGCAGCGGGGCGTAGGGCCCGGCGCAGAGCGTGCGCACCGCCTCGAGGGCCGCGCGGGACGCGAGCGGCGGGCCTGGCTTCGCCAGGGCGAACCGGACGGCGCGCTCGGCGAACGGGGCGGCGTCCGCGTGGTCGGTCGCGTGCCGCGAGAGCTCCCGCAGCGCGTACCCGCGGACGCGAGGCGACCCGTCGCCCTCGGCGAGCTCGACGAGCGCCGTGAGGGCCTCCGCGCCGCCGAGCTCGACGAGCTGGCGCACGAGCTCCTGGCGGACGTGCTCGCTCGGGTCATCGCGGGCGAGCAGCGCGATGGCGAGCGGGTCCGCGCTCGCGGGCGCCACGCGGGCAGGCGGCGCGCCGGCCGCGGGATCGGCGCTGAGCCGGGGCGCCGAGTCGGGCGCGGGCGTGTCGGGCGGCCCTTCGCCCTCGTGGGCGCCTCCGGAGGCGGCGGCCTCCGGCGCGATGCTCGAGCGGCTGGCGCGGCTGGCCTGCGGGCCGTTCCAGCGGCGCGGGGCGCCGGCGAGGCGCGCCGCGCGGTCGAGCGGGATCACCGGAGCGGACGGGCGCGCCGCCGCGCCGAGGAGGCGCAGGGCGTTGCGGCGGAGGATGGGGCCGTCCTTGTCGGCGGCGTCGCGCGCGCGGAGGCGCTCGGCCAGCAGGGAGAACGCCTCGTCGGGGAACAGGAGGACGCCGATCTCGAGGGCGGCGATCTGCACCCAGCGGGACGCGTTGACCCCGCGCGACCACGCCAGCACGGAGCGGGCCGCGTCGAGCCCGAGGTGGCCGAGCCGCTCGCGCGCCGGGAGGCGGTGCAGGAGGGCGACGGCGGCGAGCAGCGCGGCCCGGCGGACGGGCGCGGGGCGGCTCGGCTCGGCGTGCGCCATGGCGAGCCGGAGGACGCCGCCGTCGCGGGCGACGTGCACCGCGTCGGACGGGTCGTCGAGGTGCTTCGCGAGGTGGGTGAGGGCGTGGTAGGCGACCTCGATCTCGTCGAGGCGGTCGGCGATGGCGGTGGCGAAGCGCTCCTGGGCCGCCTCGAGGTCGAGGCTGCGGCCGAGCGCCGAGAGGTCGCCGGCCCGCCCGACGCGCGCGGCGACCCAGCCGAGCAGGGAGGCGGCGCCGCGGCTCTCGCGCTGCTCGCGCTCTCGCGCCCAGACGCGGAGCTGCCGGGCGAGGAGTTCGCGCCGCTCGGCGGGGGTGGCGGCCGACTGGTAGGCGAGCACGAGCGCGGACTCGGCGCTGCGCAGCCGGTCGACCTCGGCGGCCGCGCCGTCGGCGCACCGGGCGAGCGCGGCGAGCAGCGCGGGCCTCGGGTGCTCCTCGTCGCCCAGGTCGGCCGTGACGCGCGCGACGACCGTGGCGATGGCGCGCGGGCGCAGGCGCACCTCGATCTGGGGGAGGCTGTCCTCGATGACCTCCGCGATCGGTCGCGGCGCGGCGGTCCAGGAGTCAGGCGACTCGCGCGAGCTCACGGCGCCTCCGGGAGCGTGCGAGGGCGAAGGGGACGCGCACGAGGGCGGAGGCGGCCTTGCGTCGGGGAGCGAGGGGCACCGTGCGGCGAGACCATCGGCGGGCGAGCAGCGTACACCGTCGCGCGGAGCTGTCGCGAGCCGCCGCTCGTGCGATCTGCGTGACCCTTCGCCCAGGCCTGTTAGGGTGAGCCTTCGGCGAACGTGTCGCAGTCCTCGACGCGGCCGCCCTGCATGCCGCGCTTGAACCAGGTGACCCGCTGCGCCGACGAGCCGTGCGTCCACGTCTCCGGGTTGACCCTGCCGGTCGCGGCCTTCTGCAGCCGGTCGTCGCCGATCGCGGACGCGGCCCGGAGGGCCTCCTCGACGTCGCCCGCCTCGAGCAGGTCGCGCTTCGCCGTGGAGTGGGCCCACACGCCGGCGAAGCAGTCCGCCTGGAGCTCCATCTTCACGGAAAGCGCGTTCTTCTCGCCCGGGCGCGCGGCCTGCAGCTGGCGCAGGCGGCGCTCGGTCCCGAGCACGTTCTGCACGTGGTGGCCGATCTCGTGGGCGAGCACGTACGCCTGGGCGAAGTCGCCCGGCGCGCCGAACCGCGCCTTGAGCTCGCGGTAGAAGCCGAGGTCGATGTACGCCGTCCGGTCCGCCGGGCAGTAGAACGGGCCCATCGCCGACTCGCCGACACCGCAGCCCGACCTCACGGAATCGGTGAACACCGTCAGCGTGGGCGCCGGATAGCGCTGCCCCGTCCGGCTGAACACCTGCGTCCACACGGCCTCGGTGTCATCGAGGACGAAGGAGACGAAATCGACGAGGCGCTCCTCCTCGGGCGAGCTCGCGTGCCCGCTCTGCGCGCCGGGGATCGCGGAGCCCTGACCGAGCCCCGAGAGGAGATCCTTCCCGAAGACCAGCGAGAGCACGAGCAGGATCACCGTCCCGCCCACACCGAGCTTCGCTCCGCCGGACGCGCCGCGGAGGTCTCGGAGGTTTTCACTGCGTTTCCCAGGTGTCCAGCGCATGACCAGCGCATGTATAGCGTGGACCGCGCATCGGGTGGTACCTTAGCTTTCGGTCGGGACGTGCGGGTATTGCCCGCCTGGTGATGGCGCCGGTCTGGTCGCGCGGCGCGCGACGAGGGAATCACCGCCTGCGCTTGCCACGAAGAACACGAGGTCTCTCTCTCGGCGTCTCCCGAGAAGACACCTCTCTGCGCCTTCAGGCGTCCTGGCGGTGCCTCTCCTCGACTCGCCCCGTGCTCTGGCCAGCACTCCCAAGACGGCAAGAGCAAGCAGGTCTGGCTCGAGGTGGATGGAGAGGAGCACGCCTCGCCCATCCTCTCCGCCGCGAAGAGCGGAGCGCCTCCGGAGATCGCTACGCGCTCGCCGCAGGCCGAGCCGCCCCCGCGGCGGCCGCGGGCCTCCAGAGCCCCAGCGCGCGCGCGCACGGCAGCACCACCTGGGCGAGCGCCGCGCCTTGCAGCGCGCGCACCTCGGCCACGGCGAGGTGGCCGTGCGCCGCGAGCGCCGCGGCGCGGCCGCCGCCCGGCTCGGCCCCCGGCGGGGGCGGGCGCCCGAGCGACGCCGCGGCGGCCTCGAACACCTCGGCCACGGCGCGGCGCACCGGCTCGCCGCCGGCCCCGATCGCCCACGCCACCGTCAGCCAGGCGAGCTCGGCGTGCCGCGCCTCGTCCTCCGCGATCACCCCGAGCGCCGCCCGCACCGCGGGATCGTCGGCGCGGGCGCGCTGCTCCGCCGCGATCACCGCGGCCACGGTCTCTCCGACGCAGCCCTCCTCCGCGGCGGCGCGCGCGAGCGCCGCGAGATCCGCGGCGATCGGCACCGCCGGCGGCATGGGGAAGGCGGCCGGGCCGACAGGGCCGCCCCGGTAGGCGGCCGCGAGCGAGAACCCGAGGCGGGCGTGACCGACCTCGTCGAGCGCGGCGATGTGCGCCGCCTCGACGAGCGACGACGGCGCGCCGTGCGCCATGAGATCCAGCGCGAAGCGCGCGAACGACGCCACCGACGCGTGCTCCTCGAGCGCGCTCCGCAGCCATCCCCCGGCGAGCGTCTCCCGCTCCTCGTCCGTCAGATCCGCGAGCGAAGGCTGCTGCCCACCGGCGCCGCTCGCCGTCGCACGCGCGAGCCACCCCGCCTCGGCCAGCCGCAGAGCTGCCGTGACGTGGTGCCCCTCCAGCGAAAAGGGCCGTCCCACCGCGGCGCAGTCGAGGGTGTTCTCCTCGACGATCACCTCGTAACAGCACGCGCCGTCACGGCGGGTCGCGTCGCTCTCCACCGACACGATCGTCTCCTTCTCCAGCTCCACGTCCTTGCCGTCGCAGGGCTGGTGGATGGTGGTGAACTCCTCCAGCGCCGCCTCGCGGTCCAGGCAAGCCCCGAGCTCGTCGAACCAATCGAAGCAACGGAGCTCCCGGGCGCTCTCGGCCTCGGCCGCGGCCTCCCCGCAGCCCGGCGCTGCGACGAGGAGCGCTGCGGCCGCCGAGGGGCCAGCGCTCTGCAGGAGACGGGCGATGAGCGTTCGTCGAAAGGATCGGTCGAGCAGCATGACGTGCACCTCCAGCCCCCATGCCCGCTGCCTCATGCGCGCGGCGAGGAGCTCGAAACAGGGCGGCTTGTGCGGGACGCTGTCGCAAGCCATGGTCCACCGCCGGTCGGTGCTCGTTCACATCGAGAGCCGCGGTATCTGCGGGCGCCGCGGGGCGCTCCCCCCGATCGTCGCGCCGCAGCGCTGACACACTCCGGCACTCCCGGGCGCGGGCGTGACCGCGCCCGGACCTGCGCGACGGCGCTGCCTACAGGGGCATCACGTTGGTCGTGAACGACGCGTTTCGCAGAATGCGCCGCTGGCCGAGCGGCGTCGTGAAGCCGTTCTCCTTGTGAAAGGTCGAGGTGCTCCCGCCGCAGCTCGGATCATCCCCGGCCCACCGCTCCGGGCAATGCGCCATGATGTAGTCGCGATCCGGGTTGCTGCCGCCGGGGCCGTTCCACCGGGTGTGCTTGATGCAGGCGGCGCCGTCCACCGTCCACTCCGCCTCGAGGCTCATGCCAGAGCCCACCGTTTCGGTCTGGATGCCGAGCGCATCCCAGACGTCGATCGCCGTCCCGGTCTGGGTGTGCGGCACGCCGTCGCCGCAGTAGTCCGCGCGCACCATGCGGATGCACGCTTGATGGAAGTACGAGAGATCCCTGTCCTCGCAGCCGCTCGCATTGCACTCCGCCTCGGCCACCCATTCCCTGTAGCCCCACTCGGCGCACTTCCCGATCGCCGCGCCCTGACAGGCGAACGTGAACATGCCCCCGTCGTCCGAGTGGGCCCCCGTCACCGCGTTCCACGTCCCCTTCACCGGGATCGCGTCGAGGCCCTCGCCGCAGATGTTCACCCAGACCCCGGGGCCGGCGTTGTACTTCACCGTGTAGTACTGGATCCCGTCGCGCTCGACGACGTTCGTGACGCGGACGGACACCGACGACCCATCGTCCAGGACCGCCTCGACGTCCGCGCCGATGAAGTCGGCCCCGGCGACCGGCGCGCCGTCGCCCTCGCGCGTCCCGACCAGCGTCGTCGCGTCCAGCGAGACCCCGTTGAAGCGGACCCCGTTGAAGCGGACCCCGTTGAAGCGAACCCCGTTGAAGCGGACCCCGTTGAGGTTCATGCCGTTGAGCCTGCTCATCGCGAACGAGCTCTCCGCCAGCGCTTCCTCGTCCTCGCCGCCGTCGATCTCCGCGGCGCAACCGGCGCCGAGGGAGTTGAGCCCGACCATAGCCCCTACCAGGAACCCTCGCTTCAACATGATCTCCTCCGGACGCTGCCGCTAAAGCCGTGACGCCTTGCGCATCGACGGTCTTCCCTCGGGCGGTCGGGCCCCGATCACGCGAGCGATGAAGCCCGCGTCGGCGCGAGCGCCGCAGGCCTCGTCGCCTTCACGGTGGTGGAGGGAACGAGGCGCAGATGCGGAGCCCGATCACCGGGTCGAGGAAGGTGCCATCAACGACGGTCCGGTTGTCACTTCGGACCGAGGTTTGATCATAGATATAAGCACCACCTCGCAACAGCACTTTGTCGGTCTCGATCGAAGAAATAGCCCACTCCAACACGTTTCCCGCCATGTCGTCAACCCCGAACGGACTACGTGAGGCGGGGTGCGAGCCCACCTCATCCGGCCCCATCGTGGAGCTCTCCTTGCCGTAGGTCTCATCGAAGTTGGCGTCGCCGGGAGACAGCCTGTCCCCGTGCGGGAAGATGCGGCTGTCGGCGCCCCGCGCCGCGCGCTCCCACTCGTAGTCGGTGCAGAGGCGGGCTCCGCGCACTCGGCCTGTCCTGTGGAGCCACGCGGCATACTCGGTGGCCTGAGCGAAGGAGATGCCCGTGACGGGGAAACGAAGCCAGTCCTGCTGCGCGCGGACCGCCCGCGATGGGTACACGAGCGGCTCTCCTGCCCGCGCGGTATACGCCTGCACCGTGGGCTGGATCGTGAGCTGCCACACACCGCTTGGCAGGCGGCGCAGCCCCAGGGCGCCTGTCATGGCGCCGTTGCCCGCCTGGATGGACGAGCTGCCGCGGGACTCCTTGGGGAGCTCCTGGATGTAGTCGAGCCACTCCTGGAACGTCGTCTCGTGCCGCGCAATCAGGTACGCGCCTGTGCGGATCTCATGGAGAGGAACGGTGGAGAGGAACGCCCACCGGTACATGTCGTCAAGGGCGGCGCCGAAGAGGAACCGGCCCGGCGGGATGTAGATGTACCCGGGAGGAACGTCCCCGGCGTGCGGCAGCGGGATGGAGAGCTTCAATGACTCTCCGCGTTGGACCAGGAACGGATAACGCACGATGGTGCGATTCCGCGCCTCGCAGGTGAGCAGGTAGGAGCCCTGAGCGAGCGCGATGCTCGCGAAGGGCGTCGTCCCGAGGAGGCGCTGGCCGGTCAGCTGCCGGCGCCCCTCCGCGTCGCTCTCGTACCGCTCCAGCGTGATGTCGGCGCCGGGGGGATCGGTCTCGATGGCGACCTCCGCGGGCGCGTTCCATCGCTGCCGGCGCGCGCCGTCGGGATCGTACGTGGTCATGCGCTGGAGCAGCTCGTCGCGCAGCGAGGCGTGGCCGCGCGCGTCCGCGGCCAGCGCGCGCTCGTAGAGCACGTCGCCGAGCCGCGCGCGCGCGTCGTTGCGGGCGCCGTCGAGCGTGAGCGCGGCCTCCAGCTTCTGGCTCACCTGCAGCTGCAGCCGCTCGGCCTCGGCGGCGCGCCCCTGCGCGCGCTCCCAGAGCGCCTCCCCCTCGTCGCGGCGCCGGCGATCGAACGCCGAGAGCGCCTCCGCGCGGATCGCATCGGCCTCGGCGCCCTCGAGCGCCGCGGCGGACGACGTGAGCGCGGCCTCGTGGATCTTCCTGTCGGCCCGCGCGGCGAGCTGGCGCGCCGCCCTGAGCTCCAGCGTGCCGTAGAGCAGCGCGGCGACGAGCGGGACGCCCACGACGAGGGCCCACCGGACCGCGCGCTGCGTCAGGACGGCGCGCCGCGACGCCCTCAGGAACGCCGCCTCGCGCGGCGGCAGGTCGGCCGGGTCGAGGCCCCTCGCCTCCTTGAGCTGGCGCGCGCTGAAGAGCGCGTCGCGGCGCCGGCCGAGCCGCTCCCACTCGGCGGCCGAGGCGTCGAGGCGCTGGCGCGTCGCGCGCTGCTCGCGCTGCTCCTCGAGCCAGTGGCGCAGCGTCCCCCAGCCGTGGATCAGCGCCTCGTGGGCGATCTCGTAGACCGTCCCCTGCTCGCCTTCGCGGGCGAACAGGAGGCGGCCCTGCACGAGCGCGTCGAGCGCGGCGCGCGCCGCCCCGTCGCCGCCCTTCTCCGCGAGCTCGCCCTCGGCGCGCCGCGCCCGCGTGCCCTGCGGGGTGATGAGCGCGCCGAGCAGCCGCCGCGCGGCCGCGTGGACCTCGGGCGCCAGGCGGCCGAGCACGCGATCGGCGTGGCGGGCGAGCGCGCCCTCGACCCCGCCGATCTGCGCGAGGTCGGCGCTGCTGAGCGGCGCGTCGGGCGCGGCGCGGGCGTCCCAGAGCTCGGCGAGCGCGAACTGGAGGAGCGGCAGCCCGCCCTCGGCGCGCGCGGTGGACTCGACGAGCGCGTCGACGACCGCGTCGGACTCGAACGCGACGCCCTTGGCCAGCGCCGGCCCGGTGATGGCCTCGCGGAGCTTGTCCGCCGACATCGGGCGGAGCAGGTAGAGCGCGCGCTCGATGTCGTCGCCCAGGCCGGAGATGCCGGCGACGCGCGCGAGGAAGTCGCCGCGCACCGTGGCGAGCAGGCGCAGGGAGGGCGAGCGCGCCGCGAAGGCGCTGAGCACCTCGCCGACGAGCGCCGCCTCGCCCGGGCTGCTCAGCGTCGCGAGCTCTTCCATCTGGTCGATGAACAGGACGAGCCCGCCGCGCTCGCCGAGCCGCGCGCGCAGGTCGCGGGCGAGGGAGCCCGGCGCGGCGCGCACGGCCTGGGCGATGCGCTCGGCGGGCGCGCCGAGGACCGGCTCGAGCGCGGCGGCCAGCGCGGCGAGCGGGTGCCGGCCGGGCACCATCATGGCCGCCTGGAAGGCGCGCCCGCCGCCGAGGGCGCCCTCGAGCACGAGCGAGAGCACGCCGGCGCGGCAGAGCGAGGACTTGCCCGAGCCCGAGTCGCCGGCCACGACGATCATGGGCTCGGAGCGGAGCCGGTCGAGGATCGTCCCCGTCTCGGAGCTGCGCCCGTAGAACACGGAGCGGTGCTCGAGATCGAAGACGAGCAGCCCGCGGTAGGGGTTGCCCTCCGGGGCGACGGAGGCGTGGCGGTTCCTGGCGAGCAGCTGCTCGAGCGCGTCGCGCAGCTCGTCGCCCGAGGCGAAGCGGTCGGCCGGGTCGATCTCGAGGCACCGCTCGATGACGGCCGCGAGCCGCGGATCGACGCCCGGCGCGAGGGCGGCGAGGGGCCGGGGCGCCTCGGTCTGGACGACGAGCGGGAGCTCGGTCATCGGCACGTCGTGGTGCGGCGGGACGCCGGCGCAGAGCTCGAAGAGCAGCGCGCCGAGCGAGTACACGTCGGAGCGGCGCGTCGCGAGCTCGTCGCGCCACAGCTCGGGCGGCAGGTAATGGGGCGTGCCGCCGCCGACGCTCGTCGTCGCGTCGAGCAGGCGCGCCGCCATCTCGGCCGCCTCGCGGAACTCGCCCTCGAGCGGCTCATCGCCGGGCGCGATCGCCGCGTCGGCGTCGCCCTGCGCTCCTCGCAGGGCCTCGCCGCCAGAGAGCGCGTCCGCGCCGAGCGCGTCCGATCGCCCCCCGGGCATGTCCGATCGCCCTCCAGCGACGTCGGATCGCGCCCCGCGCGTGTCGGACCGCGCGGCCGGCTCGAGGAGCTTTGCGAGGCCGAAGTCGAGGAGCTTCGCCTCGCCCTCCGCGGTGAGCACCGCGTTGGCCGGCTTGATGTCGAGGTGCAGCACCCCCCGGCGGTGGGCGGCCGCGAGGCCCCGCGCAAGGCCCGCCCCGAGCTCGAGCACGCGGCGCGAGGGCATCGGCACGTCGACGCGGTCGAGGCTCTGGCCGCGGACGAACTCCGAGACGACGAACAGCCGTCCCCGGAGCTCGCCCACGCGGAAGATGGCGACGACGTTCGGGTGCTGGATGCGGGCGGCCGCGCGCGCCTCGGCGAGCAGCCGCGCGCGCACCTCGGCGTCCGCGGTCTCCGCGCGGATGAACTTCATCGCGACCATGCGGTCGAGCAGCGTGTCGTGCGCGAGGTAGACGTCGCCCATGCCGCCGCTGCCGAGCTTCTGGAGGAGCCGGTACTCCTCGAACCGTCTCGGCGGGTGGAAGCTCGACGGGCCCGGGCTGTCCGGGCCGAAGCTCGACGGGGCGAGGCTCTCCGGGCCTACGCTCGACGGCGGCAGGGCGTCGCCCGCCTGCGGCTGCGTCTCCGCGCCGCCGGGGCGCAGGATGGCCTGCGAGAGGGTTGAAGCAATCTTCTCTTTCACGAGGGCCCGCCTCGCGCCAAGCGCCCGGGGACTATACTCGAGCCGAGCGTTCCCTGTGGGGTCCGCCGCCCGGCGCCGCGCAGTCCCCCCGCGCTCAACCCTGGTCCAGGCCCGTCGACTGGCCCGCGATGTAGCGCCACACGCCCTCGCGGCGCGCGTAGACCTGCGTGGAGCGGAACCGCGCGCTGAACGGCTCGCCACGCCAGGTCCCCTCGTCGCGCACCACGCAGGTCACCACGGCGACTTCGCCATAGCTGCGCAGGCTGACCTCCTCCGCGGCCTGCGCGCTCCAGCGCAGCGCCCCCCCTCGACCGCCGTCAGGTACTCGGCCTTGCCCGAGAGGGTCCCCTGGGAATTGACGTACGAGAAGTCGTCTGCGAGGAGAAGCCGGAGCTCGGCGAGGTCGCGCGTCACCAGGGCGCGGGCGCGGCGTTCCATGACGTCGCGGATGGCTTGCTCGAAGGCGGGGTGTTCGTCGGTCATGGAGGTCCGCGGCTCCACGCAGTGTTACCCGTGCGCTCCGACGCCGTCGACGGTGAAGTCAGGCCGCGACGAGGTGTGGCGTGGCGGACGGCGCCGGCAGGATCGCGGGCATCGGACAGCGGCGGCCCGGGGGTCCGAAGGCCTTGGGGTGCATCGCGGAGCGCGCGAACAGGCGCATCGTTCAATTCGGTCCATGAGGCCGCGTCAACCGCGTGGCCATCGACCCGATCATGAATCAACGAATGTGCCCGCATCGCGAGCAGCTCAGCACCTCTTGGGGCGGCTCATGGCGGCGGGCCAGCTCGGCACGTTCGCAGCAGCGCGGACATGCGACGAGGAGATTCGTCACCGATTGGAATAACCATTCTGCTCGACAGAAATAGAGAGATGATTCCGACAGGACGCTCGTAATGGCGTGAGCCTCGGTGCGCCGGGGATGTGGCTTCGCCGCGCACGGTCCCCGGGGACTGCAAGCTGCCGGGAAGCCCGCGCTCAGCGCCCGGTCATGTAGAACGTGCCGAGGCACATCTCGTCGGTCGTGCCCTCTCCCCAGACGACATCCCTGGGGACCCGCGGCTGTCCGTCGATGATCGGCTGCTTCTCGGGCGTGTTGTCCCAGTGGCACTCGATCGACAGCTTGTCGCCCGGACCGAGCACCTTGGGCTCGGCGAGCTTGTAATTTCCCTGCCAGTGGAAGTCCCAGCGCGGGATGTCGAGCACACACTCCGAGCCGCCATTGGCCCGCTCGATCTCGAGGCGCGCGCGCGTACCGAGCGTGTGCATGTGGAGGCCCACCCAGTGGATCTCGATCGGCTCGTTGCCCGCGAGCGCCCGGGAGGGATCGGCCCCCCAGCGGTGGACGACGTCGCTCTCCAGGGCAGGGATCAGCATGGAGTCGCCGCTGAGCCAGGCCGGGTTCGCCCACGGCTGCATCGTGCCCTCCCGCTCGACCGAGCTCTCCAGCATCACGTCGATCGCGGTGCGATCCGGCAGCTTGCCCGCCGTCAGCGTGTTGTAGTGGACCTGCATGATCAGCCTGGAACCAGGCTCGATCCGGGTGCCCGCGCCCGCCGGGAAGATCATGCTCCCGCCGCCGGGCACCCAGCCGCCGAGCCAGCGCGGCTTGAGCCCAGGACCGCCGTAGCAGGGATAACCCGGGCCCGGGTCGGCCGCGTCGAGGGCGTCGAGCTCGGCGAGCTGGTCCGGCGCCGCGATGAAGGCGATCACGTGGTGGACGACGCGCTGCTCGCCGGGCCTGATCCCGAAGCCCGTGACGTACCGCACGGCCTCCTCCGGCCAGTCGATCACGAAGCAGCGGTACTCGTCGGGCCCCGTCTGCGGGGTGTACTCGACAGGCATCTCGAGCGTCCGGTCCACACGAGCGAGCGCGGCGCTCGCCGGCGGGTCGATCGGCGGGCCCTCGTCCGCCGGATCGCCCAGGGCCGCGCCGCCGTCGACCCACGCGGCGATGGTCTGGATCTGCTGGTCGGACAGGGAGCGGTCGCCCACGTACTCGGCGCAGCCGTTGTCGGCCGGCCAGGGGGGCATCGTACGCTCGACGACGGCCCGCTTGATGGGCGCGGCCCAGGACGCCGCGGTTTCGTGGCCCTCGAGCGAGAACGGCGCGACGCCGCCGTCGCTGTGGCACCCCGCGCACCGCGCGTCGAAGATGGGTTTGACGTCCCGGTAGTACGTAACGGCGGCCTGGACGCCGCCGCCCGCCGCGGCCCCGGCGTCATCGCCGCCGCAGGCAGAGAGGACGGCCAGCGCCGCCGCGAGCCATGCCCATGAGCCCGTGATCCCCGCGCACCTCGTCATAGAACACCTGCCTCGTGTCAGCGGCGCTCGTGGACCCCGCCGCTCGCGGGCTCGCGCCGGAGGAAGAACGCGATGACCTCGGCGAGCTCGTCGCGCGCGGCCACGAGGAGCACCGTGGCGCCCCCCGCGACGACGGACGAGCCGCGCGGCGCCTCGACGCGGCCATCCGGGCGGTAGACGCCGGCGAAGACGCACGACGAAGGGAAGCTGGCGCTGCCCGCGATGGTGCTCACCGTGCGGCCCGCGATCACCGAGTCGACCGGGACGTCGAGCTCGAACGCGACCGACTCGCCGACGCCGAGCACCATCGCGTGGCGGACGCCCGGGTGCTCGATGGCGGTGGCCATCGCGCCGATGAAGACGTCGATCTCGGAGAGGATCTGGTCCACGCCCGCGCGGACGTACACGCCCCGGTAGGCGGGGTCCCGCATGCGCACCATGACGCGCTTGGCCCCCCCGGCCTGCGCGAGGAGCGCCACGGCGAGGTTGTCGGCGTCGCGGCGGAGCATCGCCACCACCACGTCGGCGCGCGCCACCTCGGCCTCCTGGAGGAGCCCGGCGTCGGTCGCGTCGCCCACGAGCGAGACGAGGCCGTGCCGCTCGAACGCGCTGTTGGCGATCGCCTCGTCGCGATCGACGGTCGTCACGTCGTGGCCCATCTTCGCGAGGTGGACCGCGACGCTCAGCCCTGCGCGCCCGGCGCCCGCGATGAGAACGCGCATGTCAGCTCTCTCCTTCGTGCTCGTGAGGGTGCGCGCCGGGCGCCGCGTGTCCGCCGGGGAGCTCCACCATGGCCCTGTCGATCCGGTTCACGTGGGCGTGCGCTGTGTCGGCGGCGATGAGGCCGCGCCTCGCCGCGTCGAGCACCGCCGCCTTCTGCGCCGAGAGGAGGGCGAGATCGGTGAGGTGGTCGCGGACCACCTCGCCCTGCGGCGTCTGGAGCGCAACCTCCGCGTGGATGACCTGCCGCTGGAACGCGGCGCGGCGCTCGGCGTGCTCCTTGCGGGACACGAGGCCCGCCGCGAGCAGATCGTCGAGCTCGGACTGGCCGCGCCGCGCCGCGATGAGCGTGGCCTTCGCGGCGTCGAGCGCGGCGTCCGCCGTCGGGATCGCGACCCGCAGGAACTTGAGCAGCCGCGCGAACGGCAGCGCCTGCGCGACCAGCGTGACGAAGGTCACGCCGAAGACGATCGTGATCAGGCGGTCGCGGTACGGCAGGCCGCTCGGGAGGCTGAGCACCGCGGCCATCGACAGCGCGCCCTTGATGTTGCCGACCAGCATCACGTGCTGCCAGCGGAAGGGCACGAGCTCGCCCGTGAGCGCCCGGAGCACGCCGAAGCAGCCGTAGACGGCCACCGCCCTGCCCCCGTGCAGGGCGATCAGCGCGAGGCCGATGGACGCCGCCTCGCGCACGAGCATGTCCGCCTGGATCTGCATGCCGACGAGCTCGAAGAGCACCACGTTGAGGCAGAAGCCGCTCGTCTCCCAGAAGCCCTGGAGCGCGAGCACGCGCGAGGGCTCGAGGATGCGGCGCGCGGCCTTGCCGACGATCACCCCGAGGACCACGACGGCGATGACCGGCGAGGCGTGGAGCCGCTCGGCGAGCAGGGCCGTGGCGAAGACGAGCACGATGGAGGCGAGGATCGCGGTCAGGTGATCCGGCGTGCGGCGGAGGAGGGACGCGCCGACGGCGCCGAACGCGCCCCCGACGGCCGCGCCGCCGACCATGGCCAGGGCGAGCGCGCGGAAGGTCTCGGCGCCGTCGAAGGTGCCGCTCGCGAGGACCTGCGACGCGAGCACGACGAGCACGAGCGCGGTGCCGTCGTTGAAGAGGCTCTCGCCTTCCATGATGGCCGCAAGCCGGTGCGGCACGCGGACGCTGCGGAAGGCGAGCAGCACGCTCACGGTGTCGGTGATCGAGAGCAGCGCGCCGAGGAGGAGCGCCGCGGCGAACGGGAGCGCGAGCAGCTGCGTCGCCACCGCGGCGGTGCCGAGCAGCGAGATGAGCACGCCCGGCACGGCGAGCGCGAGGATCGGCCGGCTCGCGCCCCTCAGGCTGTCCGCGTCCGCGAACAGGGCGCCCTCGAACACGAGCACCGGGAGGAACGCGATGAGGATGACCTCCGGGTCCATCGGCGCCTTCGGGAGCACGTCGACGACGACGAGCAGCAGCCCCACGAGCACGAGCGCGACGTTGTAGGGAATCGCGACGCGCTTCGCCCCGATCGCGACCGCCGAGCCGACGGCCAGGACGAGGAGCAGGCTCTCGAGCCGCTCCCTCATGAGGCACCTCGCGGCCGCGGCGCGGGCACGAGGGAGGGCGCCCGCGGCGGGCGCGTCGCGATGTGCACGGGGTCCGCGGGAGAGCTCACCGTGGATCCTGCGCTACCTGATCGCCTCCGGAATCGCAAGACGCGAGCGGCGTCGCCGGGCGGTCGAGCGAGAGGCACGCACACGCGAGGCCGCGCGCGCCTCTCGCTCGACCGCCCGGCCGCCCGGGAAGAGTTGGGATATCGATAGATCACATGACGCGACATCGACGACATCCTCGCTTTGTCGTCGTGGAGCGATCCCCCTCATCTCGTTGGCATCCTGGGCGGGAATTCGATCAGAGAGGGGGAATTTGAACAGGGAGACGGGGAGGCGGGGAGATGAATGGATTCTCACTCCCCGTCTCCCCGTGAATTTTCCCGAAAAAAATTCGAGAAACGCTTCAGGAGCGGCCCCCGACACCGGCTCTCAGCGCGCTCGATGCTCTTCTGTCAGCCTGCCGGCAGCTGAACGCAGAACCGGCTCCCCCGCCCCTCGTTGTCCCTCACGTCGATCTTGCCGCCGTGCGCCTCCACGACCAGCCGGCAGAACGTCAGCCCGAGGCCGCGGCCGGCCGCAGACATCGCGCCCCCGTCGGCGAGCCGCGCGTACTTGTCGAAGATGCGGTCGCGCAGGTGGACCGGGATCCCCAGGCCCTCGTCGCACACGTTGAGCTCGACCCAGCCCGGGTCGAGCCACCGCGCCTCGAGGCGCACCGCGCCCCGGGGCGGGCTATGGCGGAGCGCATTGTCGACGAGGTTCAGCAGGACGCGCCGCACGAGCTCCTCATCGACGCGGAGAAGACAGCTCGGCATGGCGGGGCAGAGCTCGATTCGCTGCCCGCGCGACGCGGCGAGCGGCTCCAGGATCTCGGCCACACCTTCGAACAGCGACGCAGGATCGAGCTCGGCGAGCCGCAGCACGAACATGCCGTGCTGGCGGCTCGCGACGTCGAGCAGGTTCAGCGCGGTGCGCTGGATGACCTCGGCCGAGGTGAGGACGGCATTCCATCGGCGCCGCTCCGGCTCCGGGAGATCCTGCTTTTTCAGGCGCGCCTGCGCGGCGAGGATGATGCCGGCGGCGGGGCTCCTGAGATCGTGCGCGAGGAACTCGCTCAGCGCCTCGTTCTGCCGGTGGAGCTCCTCCAGGGCCTTTTGCCTCTCCTCGAGGTCGCGGTTCGCCGCCTCGACCTCGCGCGCCCGCGCCTTGCCCTTCTCCAGGCCGTCATGGAGCGCGACGTTCTCCAGGGCCACGGCGGCGCTGCCGGCGAGCGCCTGGAGCAGCGACACCTCGCGCTGCGGGATCTCTCGTATGGAGCTCCAGTAGGTCCCGATCGCCCCGAGCGGAGCGCGCGCGCGGATCGGCACCATGGCCATGCTCCGCACGTAGGTCGGCTGATAAGCGTCGATCGGGACGCGGGGATCGCGCGTGATATCGCCGATGACCGCCGGCCTCCGATTCAGCATCACCCAGCCGCTGACGCACGCCGACATCGGAAACCGCTTCCCCTGCCAGAGCGGGGCGATCGAGTCTTCCTGCGCGTAGTAACAGAGGTCGCCGTCGCGGAGCACGAAGGAAGCGCCGTCGGCGCCCGTGAGGTCGCGGGCGGCCCGATCGACAATCTGCATGATCGCCCGGAGGTCGCGGGCCAGCGAGAGGTCCTGCACGACGCTGATGAGGCGTTCGCAAGGATGGAGTTGTCGGAAACTCGGGTCCGAGTCAGCGAATCTCTCGTGGCCCTCGGGTTCCATCTGGAGGGGTCTCTAACGCGCGCTCGCGCGCACGACAAGGCGAGCGCGACGCGTTAAACGACGTGCCCCGGCGCACGTCACCGCCAGTGTCCGCGCGACCGCCTCGCGCTCAGCGGCCGTGCAGCGGCGGCCGTTGCTGTCGGCCATCGCTTCATGCCGAGCGCGGAGGGGCGATGTGGTGGGCAGCGGGCGCCCGCCATCCGGCCGAGGTCGCGCGGGCGTCGATGCGCCGCGGCGCGTCTAGCGATGAGGCTGGCGTCTCGGCGCCCTCAAATGATATCACCACGTTACGGTTCGCCATGGTGCCAGGCTCGATGACCCCAGCGCCGAGAATCCGAGCAGCATCCCACCTCTTCGCACCCGGTGTCGTGACGTCGCCCACAGCGCGTTTGTTCACCCACCGTGAGAGGCCCGGGGCTGGCGCGCCGAGGGTCGTCGCTTCTGGCCCGTTGCAAGGATTCAATGGACGACAGGCTCGCTTCGCTCTCGTGTAAGACACTGCTCGACGGCACACCCACACCGCTGGCGTTGCTCTCCAGCGCGGGGGAGGTGGTGGCCTGCAACGCGGCCTGGGAGCGCTGCGTCGGCCCCTCCGGGCGGCTCCTCGAGCGCGTTCACGAGGACGATCGGGGCGAGCTGACGGCCCGGATCAAGGGCACGCGCGCCGCCGCGGGCAGCGTCTCCGCCGCGGCGCGCGTCGTGGGCGCCCGCGGGGAGAGCGTCCCGCTGCACTGGACGCTGTGGCGAGCCGACGACACGGCGCTCTGGGCTGCCGTGAAGCCCGATCGCAAGGTGTGGGAGGACCAGGCGCGCATCCTCGTCGACGTGTTCCAGACGATGGATGCGATCGTCTGGTGGTGCGATCGGGCGGGCACGCTCCATGTCTCCGACGGCAAAGGGCTCGAGAGCATGGGGCTCAAACGACATCAGCTCGTCGGAATGAACATGTTCGATCTCTACGGCGCGGACGCGGAGGTCATGGGCCTGACCAAGCGCGTCCTCGAGGGAGAGCCTGTCCGCACGGACACCGTGGCCGGGGGCGTGCACTGGATCGTGCACTACGCGCCCCGCCGGGACGATGACGGCGAGATCGTGGGCGTCCAGACGTTCGGCATCAACCTGGCCGACGACGTCAGACTCGCCGTGCAGGGGGAGATGCTCCGCGCGTGCATCGACAGCATGCCCCTCGCCATCCTGGCGTTCGACAGGGCCGGCCTCTGCGTGATCGCGCAGGGCGGGGCGCTCGCGCAGATCGGTTGTACGGAGCGAGGCGAGCTGGGCAAGCACATGCGCGAGCTGTGCGGCGACACCGAGGACGTGCGCGCGGCCTTCGAGCACGCCCTCTCCGGGGAGATCGCGCAGGTCGAGCAGGTCCGGCGAGACAGGATCTGGCGGACGAGGTTCGTTCCCCAGAAGGACGTCCTCGGGGAGACGACCGGCGTCGGCGCCATCTGCGAGGACATCACGCAGCAGCTCCGCGTCGAGCAGCAGCTGCGGGAGCAGCTGCGGTTGACGCAAAATCAGCAGGAGTCGATCGCGCGGCTGTCGAGCCCCATCATCGAGGTCTGGCAGGACGTGCTCATCGTCCCCTTGATCGGCTCGGTCGACGCGGATCGCGCGGCGATGGTGATGGAGTCGCTGCTCGCGAGCGTGGTGGAGAAGCAATCCGCCTTCGCCATCCTCGACCTCACCGGGCTCGATTCGGTCGATACGACGACGGCGCAGCACCTCATCAAGATCATCAATGGATTGACGCTGCTCGGCTGCAAGGGCGTTGTCACCGGCATCCGCCCGCCGGTCGCGCAGACGATGGTCGGCCTCGGCTTCGATCTCTCGCAGGTCAAGACGCTGCGCAGCCTGAAGGAAGCGCTGCGCTGGTGCATGGGCGCGCGCCGCCGCTGAGGCGCCGCGCCGTACCGCGTGGAGCGCGGCGCGGTCGAAGCGCCGCGCCGGCCGCGCCGCGTTGAGGGCGGCGCGGCGCGGCGCTGGCGTCGACTCAGTCGACGCAGCGGCGACTCAGTGGCTCGTCGGATCCGCGGGATCGGTGCCCGCGTCGCACTCATCGCCGTCGAGGAACCCGTCGCCGTCGCGGTCGATGGCGATGCGCGTGCCCGAGCCCGGAGGCACGCAGGTGTACGTCACCGGGTGGCCGGTGAGCGCGGCGAGCGAGCGCAGGACGAGATCGCTCAAGGGCGGGGCCGCGGCCCGCGCCGCGGTGAACTGGCCACCTCCGACATAGAGGAGGCCGGTCTCCTCGAGGAGGAACGGGAGCTTCGCCACGAGGTCGCACTCCCCGACCTCGGCGCGCTGGCGGAGCAGGTCGATGCGCGGCCAGGCCGCCGTGGCGTTGTGCGATCCGAGCGTCACCTGCTGCCCGACGATGGGCGCGAGGTTCGTGTCGAACGCGAGCATGTACTCCACGGCCTGCTCGCGGAGGAGCTCGCCGGGCGCGCCGGGCGGGAAGCCGTTCGGCGAGAACACGCTCTGCTCGAACCCGATCGCCTGGTGGAAGCGGAAGAGCGTGTCCATCACGCCGTCGTGCATGAACCCGAAGCCCCGGATCTGGTCACCCTTGAAGTCGTTGTCTCCCAGGTGGAAGAGGCTCGGGACGGGGGCCATGCCGAACATGCCGATCTTCTGGTACATGTTGCGCAGGTGGGGGATCTTGAAGCTCTGGCCGTTCTCCTGGCCGATGCTCGCGCCGTCCGTCCCGAAGAAGCCGGGGAATTCGCTGGTACCGGCGTTCCCGTCCGGGTCCAGGGTATGGCAGGAATTGCATGAGAAGGTCCCGGCGCCGCCTTCGCGGAAGAAGTGATCGCGCCCGGCCTGTTGATCGGTGTTCAGCGAGTTGTCCAGGTTCCGGATCGGGTTCGGCGGATACGAGAGCTGGAGGATGAAGTCCGTGAACGCCTCCATGTCCTCGTCGGGGATGGGCGCGTGCCGGCCGAGCAGGTTGGTGAAGCCGCCCTGGAATTTCTCGAACGCCGCGCGCTCGTCAAAGGCCCCGCTGTCCGGCTGCGCGGTGGACGCGTCGTTGCCGCCCGTGCGGTCGCCGCGCCAGTGCATCGGGCCGTGGTTGGCCATGCCGCGCAGGCTCTGGGTCGTCATCGGCCCCTTCATGGGCTTCAGCGAGGTATCGGCGGGGAACGGCGGGTTGATGTTCGTGAACGGCCCGGGGTTCGTCACGGTGTCCCCGTCGGGGTTGCCGAGGTCCCATGCCAGGCTGTCGACGTCGCCGAAGACGTGGCAGCTCGCGCACGACGAGTCGCCGTGGGCCGACGAGAAGCTCGCGTCATGGAGGAACCTCCGCCCACGGACCACGCTCTCCGGCTCGGGGTTGTGGAGGGCGATGTGGGCCGTCTCGGCGTTCGTCGACGTGTTGACGATCGAGATGGAGTTGTCGAAGCGCGTGAGCACGTACAGGCGGCCGCGCGGCTGATCGAGCGCGAGCCCGCTCGGCCCGCCGCCGGTGACCTGGATCTGGCTCGCGAGGCTCGGCGTGAAGGTGTCATTCTCGATCTGGGCCGTCTGGAAGACCCCGACCTTGCTCGACCCGAACGCGGCGACGTAGAGCTTCGAGCCGTCGCTCGTCACCGCCATGTCGACCGGCGTGGCCAGGCTCTTCGCGTTCTCGGCGTTGGGCACCGGCGCGCAGCACGTCGCGTAATTGATGTGTTTGTTCAGGTGCCGCGGCAGGACCGAGCCGCCGCTGCCGAGCACGGAGATCCGGCTCTCGTGCAGGTGTCCCCGGACGCTCGTGCCGGCGAAGGTGCCCGGGCCCTCGAAGCGATCGAGGTTGAACGCCTCGGTGTTGGAGACGTAGACCTTCCCGTTCGCCGGGTTGACGACCATGTTGTAGAGGACGGTCCCGACGCCGGTGAAGAAGCCGGCGCTGCCGGGCCGCTGGACAGGGGGATTGGCCGTGGCGTCGATGACGAAGACGTCCTTGTCGGGCAGCGAGAACATGACCGAGTCGTCCCAGGGGTTGCCCCCGGCGTCGACCCAGTGGGTCCCGTCGTGCTGGACGATGAGCGACGTCGTCAGCTGCGGCTCCCCGAGGTAGTTGGTGAACGGCGGCAGCATCCCGCCTTCGTCCTCCACGATCGCGCGGTGCACGGCGGTCGTGCGGTTGCCGGTGTGGAAGCCTGCGGCGTACACCGAGCTCCCATCCGGGCTGACCGCGAGCGCCCTCGGCGTGTCGGTGAAGAAGGAGAGGATCGTGAGGGGCGTGCCTCCGAGCGATGGTTGGGTCGCGACGGCGTTCGCGTTGAACACCCAGACGTCGGCGCGGCCGACCCCGGGCGTCGTCAGCTGCGGATCGAACGGCGCGTTCTGGCCCCGGTGGGCGGCGGTGATGAACGCGCGCGACCGCCCGGGACCGCCGAAGACGATGTCCCGTGGTTCGTCGCCGACGAGGAGCGTGCGCACGACCCGCGGCCGCAAGGGGAACGAGACGTCGACGACGCTGACGCTATCGGAGAGGTGATTGACGACCCATACCTCGCCGTCGTTGCGCGCGGCGACGGCGACGGGCTCCAGGCCGACGGTCACGGATGAAATGTGTGTCAGACCACCCGACGAGACGTGGAAGATCTCCAGACGGCCGTCGGGTGTATTGGCCGCGAAGAGCAGATGACGGCTTGGTGAGAGCGCGAGCGGTCGGACCTGACCGCTCTCGAAGAGGGTGTACGACGGAGCCGCCTCCGCGCTTGCTCCGACAGCGAGGCAAACGAGCGTGGCGGCGGTGAAGAGCAGGCGATTCTGGGAGCGCAGTGCACGATGTGGGCGCATACCGACCTCCTTGCCAGGGGGCTTTGGCAAAAGGACTCCTCAGTGTAGAAGTGCACGGTTATCCTTGAGGAATCAAGAATTTCCTGATGCCGTTAGTGTGCTCCCTGTTGGGCAGCCAACAAGGGTGATGTCGTGATGCGGCCGTGTCGCGTTTGTCTCGTGTCTCGCCGGGGTTATCGCCGCGTATCTCGTCGTGTGTCTCGTCGTGTGTTTCGCCGGGCATATGCGCGAATTGCCTACACGGTGGCCGCGTCAACGACTGTGGTGTGCGCCGGCGTGGATCGAGACTAGGATCGCTCCCCCTACACATCGAGCCTCGGGAGATCGCCATGTGCCGGAACATCAGGACGCTGTTCAACTTCGAGCCGCCGGCGACGGAGGAGGAGATCCGGGCGGCGTCGCTGCAGTTCGTGCGGAAGCTGAGCGGCTTCAACCGGCCGTCGCAGGCCAACGAAGCGGCGTTCGCGCAAGCCGTGGAGGACGTCGCGGCCGCGGCGCGCGTGCTGATGGCGTCGCTGTCCACGACCGCCGCGCCGCGGGACCGCGAGGTCGAGGCGACCAAGGCGCGCGAGCGCTCGCGGCTGCGCTTCAGCCGGGGCTGAGGCGCGGGACCGCCGCGCCGAGCTCGGGTGGCCCTCCGGCTATCGTGTCGTGCCGCGCGCCTTGCGCGCCGCGCTGCCGCGCCCCTTGCCCTCGCGGCGAGGGCCCGGCGCGGGCGGCGCTCCTTGCCGTGATGGCGCCGATTGCGGTGATTGCGGTGATTGCCCCGCCCTCGCGTCCCGGGCGCGCCGCTCCGGCAAACACACGACGCGCGCGGCGATGGCCATGCCCTCGAGGAAGGCCTCGCGCGTCGCGGCGCCGTGCTTCAGGCCGCGCGCCGAGGAGACCAGGGTGTCCGCGAGCTGGCGCCCGGTGACCCCCGCGGGCGCGTAGGCGGCCGCGAGCCCGGAGGCGCGCAGGGCCTCGGCCACGGCCTCGACGAACCGCCCCTCGTGCTCGGCGACGAGGGGGCCGACGAGCTCGTTCGCGGCGGTCGATAGATCCGCCGCGTCGGCCCCGAGCGCGCCGACGAACCGGCCGATCCACGCGTCGAACGCGGCCACGAGCCGCTCCTCCAGGGGGCGCTCCGCGTCGGCGAGCGCGGCCGCGGCACCGGCGAGCGCGGTGTCGAGGAAGTACCCCACCGACGCGCGAAAGAGCTCCTCCTTCGTGGCGAAGTGGAGGTAGAGGCCCTGCCGCGAGACGCCCGCCGCGCGCGCGACCTCGTCCATCGACGTCTTCCGGAAGCCGAAGCGCAGGAACACCGTGAACGCCGCGTCCATCAGCTTGCGGCGGCGCAGATCCTCGGCGGGTCTGTCGGTGGAGCTCGGGCCGCCCTCGTTCACGATGGTCAGCATTGACAATAATAGACCAAATTGTCAACAGGAACCTTGACGGTGCGCAGGTGGGCTGTCAGTACCGTCGTGTGCGCCAGCCCGCCTCCCCGGCCGATCCCGCGCTCTCCCCCTCCCGCGCCCGCCGGGGGGTGAAGATCGGCGTGGTCGCCGCGGCCGCCGCGCTCCTCGTCGTCGCGCAGCGCATGGGGTTGTTCGAGATCTTCGGCGAGCCCGCGCGCATCAAGCTGGCGCTGCTCTCGCTCGGGCCGTGGGGGTATGTCGCGTTCGTCCTGGCCTACGCCGCGCTCCAGCCGTTCGGCGTGCCGGGCACGGTGTTCATCGTGGCGGCGCCGCTCATCTGGCCGTGGCCGGTGGCGTTCGCGCTCTCGATGGCGGGCACCATGGCGGCGAGCGTCGTGGGCTTCTCGTTCGCGCGCTTCGTCGCCCGCGACTGGGTCGCCGCGCGTGTGCCGGCGCGCTTCCGCGCCTACGACGAGGCCCTGAAGCGGCGGGCGTTCCTGACGGTGTTCTTGCTCCGCCTTGTCCTCTGGATGCCGCCCATGCTCCACGTCTTCTTCGGCGTCTCCGGGGTGCGCTTCTGGACGCATTTCTGGGGCTCGCTGGCCGGGTACGCCCTGCCGCTCCTTGCGACTGCCTATTTCGGTCAACGGGTCTTCGACGCCCTGCGCGACGCGCCCCCGTCGGCGTGGGCTGGAATGGGCGCCGCCGCGGCGGCCGTCATGGTCCTTGGTTGGCTCGCCAGGCGCTGCTCCAGGCGCGGTGTCGTCCCTTCCTGACACGCTTGGCATCACGAGAGGGCGTGTCTCGCGCGAACGTGCGCGCCGCTTGCTCGCCGACAGCACGGCGGGATACCGTCGGGTAATGGCGCGAATCCACCTGATCATCGGCCCCGTGGGCGCAGGGAAATCGACGTTCGCACAGCGGCTCTACCGCGAGCACGCCGCCCTCCGGTTGAACCTGGATGAATGGATGGCGCGGCTGTTCCGCCCCGATCGGCCCGAGACAGGGATCATCGAATGGTATCACGAGCGCACCGGGCGCTGCATCGAGCAGATCTGGAGCCTGACGAGGAGCTCGATCGACGTCGGCACGAACGTCGTGCTGGAGATCGGCCTGATCCGCCGGCGCGACCGCGAGCGGCTGTACAAGCGGGTGGACACTGCGGGGTACGAGCTCACCGTCTACGTGCTCGACGCGCCCCGCGAATTGCGTCGCGAGCGGGTCGAGCAGCGCAACCGCGAGAAGGGCGATACGTTCTCCATGGTGGTTCCACCGGACATGTTCGAGCTGGCAAGTGACATGTGGGAGCCGCCCGAGGAGCCCGAGCGCAGCGGGCGCGACATGCGGTTCATCGACACCACGGGCGGCTGATCCGAGCAGGGGAGTCCCGGCCGCCACGGGCGGCGCGACGCGGCCGGCGCGACCGGACTGGGCTCGGCGCAGCGGCCTGACCGCCGAGCCGCTCCGGACCGTGTCCGGCCTGGACGGCGACGGCGCCGCTCGGGGCTGCCGCGTCGGGCTGCCCAGGCCCTCGCGCGTTGAAAGCCCGCCGCCGGAGGCTATGCACGAGGCATGCGTGAGCGTCGCCCCAGCCAGACGGCATCCATCGTCGCCCTCATCCGGGCGCTCGCGGACCAGGGCCTGACCGACGTCCCGGGCTTCGAGGATCCGGTCGTCCACCGGCTCCTGTCGCGCGGGTGGAGCGCCGCGCTGGCGCTGTTCGCGCGCCGGCTCCGGGGCCTGGACCCCGCGAAGCGCGCGCGCGCCCTCGGCCGGCTCTCCGCGGTCCCGCTGCGCGTGATGGCCATCGACATCGAGCTCGAGCGCGCGGTGGCGCTCGGGTGCCGCCAGGTCGCGAGCCTGGGGGCGGGGCTCGACACGCGCGCTTTCCGGATGAAGGCGCTCTCGGCGACCCGGTTCTTCGAGGTCGATCACCCGGCGACGCAGGCCTTCAAGCGGCGCAAGGCGGCGGGGCTGCCGCCGCTCGTGGAGCAGCTGACCTACGTGCCCGTCAACTTCGAGCGCGACGCGCTCGCCGCGTGCCTCTCGGCGGCCGGCCATCGCGCCGACGAGCCGACCGCGTGGGTCTGGGAGGGGGTGGTGATGTACCTGTCGGACGAGGCGCTGCGGTCGACGCTGCGGGCGCTCGCCGACGCCTCGGCGCCGGGCAGCGTCCTCCTCGTGTTCTACATGGAGCCCCCCGAGCCGCGCCGGGCGCAGCGCGTCCTCCGCCTGCTCACGTGGCTCTGGAGCGAGCCGCTCATCGGCCTGCGCCGGCGCGAGGTGATGCTCGCGGAGGTCGAGCGGGCCGGGTTCCGAGCGCTGCGCGACACGGGCGCAGCGGACTGGGCTCGCCAGCTCGGCGCCCCGTTCGCGCCGTCCAACCCGGCCAGGAACACGCGGCTCCTCGTCGCCGAGCGGCCCGGCCCGGGCGCCGCCCCGCCGCCCGTGCGCCCGCCGGCCTGACCCGGCCGGCGCCGCGCCTCAGCTCCACGTCGCCGAGCGCCGCGGGTGGCGGGTCTCGATGGCCTCGGCGTGCCCCCGCAGCCCGCGCGCGGCCGGGAGGTTGCCGTGCTCCTCGAAGACGTCGGCAAGGGAGAGCCCGAGCACGACGATCTGCTGGGGCTTCTCCAGCGCGCCGACCGTCGGGGCCACGGAGCCGAGCAGCTCGAACGCCCGCCGCCACGCCATCGCCGCGGCGTCCGGCATGTCGGCGTTGAGCGCCGCGTGGCCGGAGCAGCGGTGCATGTCCGCCGCGAACTCGTGGCTCCCGCGGCGGTTCGCGAGCTCCCCCGCGCGCGCGTAGGCCTCCGACGCGTCCAGGAAGCGGCGCTGCTTGCTGTGCAGGCTGCCGAGCGAGGCGTAGGCCTCGGGCACGATCGCGAACAGGCCGCGCCGCTCCGCCTCCTTCAGCGCGGCGACGAACACCCGGTGCCCCTCCTCGACGACGCCCGCCGCGATCAGCGAGCGCGCGCGCTGCATGGCGATGTGGACGGCCTCCTCGCCCAGCCCCCGGCTCGCCAGCATCTCCTCGGCTTGCTGCTGGAGCTGCGCGGCGTCGGCGTGCCGCCCCGCGTGAAAACACGTGTCCGCCTCGTGCAGGAGGCGCCGCGCGGGGAGGAGCTCCGGGGCGCGGAGGGGCGACTCGGCGGCGATGCGCTGCTCCAGATCGGCGGGGAGGCGCCGCCCGCGCGCCGAGAGATCGGTGATCACGCGCTCGAGATCGGCGATGGCCGGGCCGTCGGCCTCCGGCCACACGACGCGCGACGCGCCCTCGCCGAGGCGCGCGAGCAGGTCGCCGACGCTCGAGTGGGCAGGGTCGACGAGGACCCAGCGCACGAGCGCGAGGTCGGGGCAATGCGCGAGCCAGAAGAGGTCGCGCGCATAGGCGCGCGGGTCGTCGATGTGCTGCGGCGCCAGCACGACGACCGCGGTCCCGTCCGGGGCGCCGGCGGCGACGTGCGCCGCGAGGGCGCTGGCGAAGGTGTCGAGCGGCTCGCGCAGCGGGCCGTCCTCGGGCGCCGCGAGCGCCGCCGGGGCGCCGAGCTCGCGCGACAGCGAGCGCTCTCGGGCCGCCCAGCCGCGGCTGGGCCCGTAGACCGGATCGGCCAGGACCCAGACGGGACGGGGCGCCGGGCCTGCTTCACCGAGCGCCCGCAGCAGCGCCAGCGTGTGGCCGTGGACGTGTGCCGGCACGATCACGTGCAGCAGGCGGGCTCGCTCGCCCGTGAAGATGGCGCTGAGCGCGCTGGCGAAGTCGTGGGTCATGTCGCGGTTCCGGGCGGAGTCTTGCTCCGATCGCCGCGGAGGCCAAGCGAAGGCGCCCGCGTTGCGGTGCGGGGCCTCCCCTGCCCCTCCGCCACGAGCGCCCGCTTCCCGGATCCTCGGCGGGCGGCGATTGCGCGTCGCAGTACGCCACGGTCGAGGCGATGTGTCTCAGGGGCGCGATCCCCTGGATCCGAGGGTGTGGTGACGAGGAGCACGCGCGGGCGCTGGGCGCGGTTTGGCCCGGGCATTGCTGACATGGTCGGGCGCGGAGGAGAGGATACCGTGAAAACAGGGATTCGATCGCTGCTCCTGGGCAGCATGGTCATCGGTTGCATCGGCGTGATCGGTTGCGGAGGCAGCAAGCCTCAGCCGGAGGGACCGGCCGAGAAGGCGGGCGAGGCCGTGGACGACGCCGCGCGCGACGTCAAGGACGAGGCGAAGGACGCCGCGGAGTCCGCGGGCGACGCCGCCGAGAAGGCGGGGGACAAGATCGAGGACAAGACCGACTAGCGGCCCCGGGCGATCTCGGGCCGTTCGCGTGGCGAGGGGCGAGCACGTGCGCTCGCCCCTCGCTGCGCCTCGAACCATGGCAAGGCTGGCCGGGGCAACCTCGCGCGCGAGATCGCCCGGCCGGCGATGAAACCCGAACAACCCCGGCCGCGCCGAGGCGCGGCGCACCATGGAGGAAGGAAGATGAAAGCGACGTCATTGCTCGAGAAGCAGCATCGCAAGGTGGAGTCCCTCTTCAAGCAGCTCGAGAGCGGCAGGTCGGATCCGGCGCTCGTGCTCGCCGAGCTCGCCAACGAGCTCGCCGCGCACATGGCGATCGAGCAGGAGACGTTCTATCCCGCGGTGCAGCAGATCAAGGAGGACCTGATCCTCGAGAGCTTCGAGGAGCACGCCATCGCCGAGCTCGCGCTGAAGCGGCTGCTCTCGACCTCCCCGGAGGATCTCTCGTTCAAGGCGCGCGTGACGACGCTGAAGGAGCTCATCCAGCACCACGTCGAGGAAGAGGAGAAGGAGCTCTTCCCGGCGGTCGAGAAGGCCGTGGACGAGAAGCGGCTCACCGAGCTCGGCAGGTCGATGAAGGCGGAGTTCGAGCAGCGGCTGCTCGAGGGCTACGAGACGCTCCTGCCGGCGGGCTACAAGAAGACGTCAGCGGACCAGGCGAGCCACGCGATCCACGAGAGCCACGCGAACGGCGCGGCCCGGGCCTGACGAGGCCTGATCGCGGAGAGAGGTCGAGCGGCGGTCCGGCGGTGGGACAATGGAAGACGCGATCGGCTGGGTCAGCTCTGGCATCCTCGTCCTGACGGTCGGCAATCAGGTCTACAAGCAGTGGAAGAGCAAGACGAGCCAGGGCGTCTCGAGGTGGCTCTTCGTCGGCCAGCTGGCCGCGTCGATCGGGTTCGTCATCTACAGCTGGATGCTCGACAGCTGGGTCTTCGTGGCGACGAACTCGCTCATGGTCGCGAACGCGCTCGCCGGCGCGACGATCGTCTATCTCCAGCGGAGGCGCCGCGCGCCTCGGCCGGCAGAAGATGAGGCCAGGGCCCGGCGGGTGTTCAAGTTCCCGCGGGCCGCCGGCCCGCGGGGGCGACATTCGAGAGCCGGTCGCGGCGCGCTGGCTGTCCTGTCTCGCACGAGTGGAATTCGAAGCAAACGAACACACATTCATGCGACACGCGCGCTTCTCTCCGCACAGACACGCGGGAAGCCCGCCAATCGAGCCTGAACCGAACAAGCATGCAAAAGTGAAGCAGGATCGGTCGATGTTGAGCATGCGTCGAATGCCCCCTAGACTCGACGGATGCTTAACACTCGGACTCCTTCATGCGCCGTCGCGCTCGCCGCGACGTTCATCGGTGCTGTGCTGTCGGGCTGCGTCGGTGAGGTGGGCGACGGGTCAGATGGCGAAGGCGGCGGGCCGTCGAGCGGCGCTGGCGTCGTGATCCACCCGGGAGACTCCGGCAGCGGGCCGAGCACCAGCAGCGGCGGCTCGACCGCGGCGGGCGCCGGCGGCTCGTCTGCCCAGGGCACCGGTGGCTCGGCCACGGCAGGCGCAGGCGGCTCGTCGGCCGAGGGCGCCGGCGGCGCCAGCAGCTCGGCTGCGCAGGGCACAGGCGGCGCTGGGGGCTCGGCCACGGCGGGCGCCGGCGGCTCGTCGGCCGAGGGCGCCGGCGGCTCCTCCGCGCAGGGCGCCGGGGGCTCGGCCACGGCCTCGACCACGGCCGGCACCGGAGGCTCGAGCGGCGAGGGCTCCGGGAGCGGCGCAGGCGGCTCGGGCGGCGCCACCGGCGCGGCGCAGCTGTGCGTCGATACGATCAACCAGCACCGCGCCACGCTCGGCCTGCCGCCCCTCGCGCGCTGGGTCGAGGCGGAGTCGTGCTCCGATGAAGAGGCCGAGTCCGACGGGAACACCGGCGAGTTTCACGGCGCGTTCGGCCTTTGCAAGGAGAACGCCCAGAACGAGTGCCCCGGGTGGGATGGCCCGCCGGACTCGATGATCGTCCCGTGTTTGCAGCTCATGTGGGACGAGGGGCCGGGCGAGGATTTCGAGAAGCACGGCCACTACATCAACATGAGCAGCACCCGCTACACGAAGGTGGCTTGCGGGTTCCACACCTTCCCGGACGGCAGCGTCTGGTCGGTGCAGAACTTCAAGTGACGGGCGCGGCGAGCGCTCACGGACCTCATCCGTCGAGCGCCGTCCCCCCGCGGGCACCGGCGGATTCATCTTCTTCTCCCAGGACCGCCGCGCCCTCCTCGAGCTTGCCGGTGAGCCGCACGCGCGTCGCGCGGTGCACCCACACGTCGAACGCCTCCATCATGCGCCGCTCGATGGCCGCGCCCTCGAGCAGGCCGAGCGCGCGCGCGACGGCCTCCAGCGTCGACAGGGCGCCCTCGTGCGGCGCGCGGCGCAAGCCATAGCGGCTCGGCGCGCCCTCGGGCAGCGTGACCGGCTCGGCGCCGCGCGCGTCGGCGTCCCGGTGGACCGCACGGCGCGCCTGGTTCCAGTTGCCGTCAGGGACGAGCAGCACCACCGCCTCGCCGCGCGCGTCGTCGGGCGTGAGGGCGCGCGCCTCGGGCGACGGGAAGAGCACGAGCCGGCGGCCCTCCGGCAGCGGCGGGCGCGGCCGCGGCGCGATCTCGCCGCGCACGCGCACCTCCGCGCCCTCGAGCAGGCGCGCGACGAGCCGGCCCGTGTTGGTGCTCCTCGTGCGCTCGATCCGGTGGGTGAGCAGCACGACGCGCGTGCGCACGGAGAGCCGGGGCAGCGCGCCGCAGAGGCACATCGCCTGCGGCAAGCCGCAGCCGCGGCAGCGCGGCGTCCCGCGCGCGCGGATGGGGGGCAGATCGGGCGGCTGCAGCGGGAGGAACGTCATCGCGTCCGGGCCGGGCGTTCTCCCACGCGCCGGCCGTCCCGGTCAAACGGCCCCGCACCGGACAGCGGGATCTCAGGGGAAATAGCTCCAGGGCATCTGCGCCTGTCCGAGGGAAGCCGTCGACCTGGAAGGGAGCCGGAACACGCGCAGCACCTCCGAGACGAACGCCCGTGGATCCTGCGTGATGTAGAAGTGATCGCCGGCCAGCGCGCGCAGCTCGACCTTCCCTTCCAGCCAGTGCTTCCACGCCTCCACCTCGTCCAGACGGGCTTCATCGTCGGCGGATCCGTGGAGCAAGAGGGTCGGCGTCCGGAGACGCCTGGTACAGCGGTCCAGCGCAAGACGGTAGCTCTCCGAGGCGAGGAAATCGCCGCGCAGCATCGGCAGGAACACCTCTCTGAGCTGCACGTCGGTGCGGAATTCCGCGGGACACCCTCCCAGGCGGATCAGCTCCTCGACGAACCCGTCGTCATCGAGCGGGCTGAGCATGCGGCGTGGGATCAGATGGGGAGCGTGGCATGCTGACAGGACGAGGCCGGCTGGCGCCCGGCCCCATTGCTCGAGCAAGCGGCAGGCTTCGAACGCGATCTGCGCCCCCACGCTGTGGCCTACGAGGAGCCACTGGCCGCTGGGGGGCTCCGCGCACAGCTCGTGCGCCAGCTCGGACGCGGCGTGCTGAACGCTCCGCATGCCGGACTCGTGCAGACGATGGTCACGCCCTGGGTAGGTCACGAGGGACGCCGAGACGTCCACATGCGACAGCGCCTTCCAGCTGCGGAAGGCGCTATGGCTCCCACCACCGAAAGGGCACACGATCAGGTGCGGGCTGGACGGGGCAGACGCGCTCATGATGCGGCGCAAACTTCGGGCAGATCTGTTCATGGGTTCTCGGGGCGGTGTGGATGTCTCGAGGAACGATCGGCATCTGAACCGAGGTCAAGCCGTCCATCAGGACACCGATCACGTTGATCGAGCGAGAAATGGGCCGCCAAGGCGCCAAGGACGCCAAGAACAAAGCACAATCTTGGCGTCCTTGGCGCGCTTGGCGGTTCAAATTCCTGCTCTTTTCTGGGGTTTCAACCCATTGGTCGCTCTAGGTGGGCATGGCCGGCGAGGGGCCGCAGACCTGCTTCGCCAGGGCCCGCTTGTTGACCTTGCCCACGCTCGTCTGCGGAAAGCTCTCCAGGACCTTCAAACGATCGGGCAGCTTGAACGCAGCCACCCCCAGGCGGCTGAGATAGGCGTTCACCTCGGCGAGCGTGGGCGCTTCGCCGCGCGCGATGATGCAGGCACAGGTGCGCTCTCCCATCGTGGCGTCCGGGACGCCGACGATGGCGACGTCACGGATCGCCGGGTGAGCCATGAGGTAGTTCTCGAGCTCCTCGACGGGGACCTTCTCCCCTCCCCGGTTGATCACGTCCTTGCTCCGGCCTTCCACCACCAGGTGCCCGCCGGGGAGCCGCCGCACCAGATCTCCGCTCCGATAGAAGCCGTCGACGGTGAACGCCCGGCGATTGTACTCCTCCGCGCAATAATATCCGCGGATTGTGTAGGGACCGCGGACCTGAAGCTCGCCGACCTCGCCGTCCGCCACCTCGACATCCGAGGCGTCGACGATCCTCACCTCGTCGTCCTCGGCCATCGGGCGGCCTTGCGTGTCGATCACGGCGGCCTCGGGGTCGTCGAGCCGCGTGAAGTTGAGCAGCCCTTCCGCCATGCCGTAGACCTGCTGCAGCCCGCAGCCAAGGACGGGCCGTACGCGCGCCGCCGTCTCGGCCTTGAGGCGAGCGCCTCCCGCCTGGAGCCACCGCAAGCTGCTCAGATCGGCCTGCACCCACTCCGCCGCCTCGAGCCAGAGCAGGACGAGCGGCGGGATGAGGGCGGTCACGGTGATCTTCTCCTGCTCGATCAGCCGAAACGCGGACTCGGGGCTCGGGTCCTTGCAGAACACCACGGTGCCGCCGGCGTACAGGGTGCCGAGCGCGCCCGGGCACCCCAGGGCGAAGTTGTGCGCGATGGGGAGGCTGACCAGGTACCGGGTAGTCGCGTCCAGGCCTGTCACATCGGCGCTGAGGCGGACGTTGCAAACGTAGTCGTCGTGGGTACGGGGGATCAGCTTGGGAGCGCCGGTCGTGCCGCCCGACAGCAAGAGCAGGGCGACATCGCGCGCGTCCGGCCCGGCCAGGATCTCCGGCGGCGCGTCCACCTCGGAGAGCGGCACGAACTCCTCTGCGTCGCCCACCACGAGGACATGCCGGAGGCTCGCCACCCGCTTGCATACCGAACGGGCGAGCGACCGGTAATCGAAGCCGACATGCATGTCGGCGATCACATAGGCGACCGACTGGGAGAGCTCTGCCAGATGCACGATCTCGGTCTCTCGATGCGCCGGCAGGGCCAGCACCGGGATGGCCCCGATCCGGAACAGCGCGAAGCACAGGGGAAGAAACTCGGCGATGTTGGGCAGCTGAACCAGGACGCGCTGCTCCTCCGCGATGCCGAGCCGGCGCAGCCCCGCGGCCATGCGATCCGCGCGCTCATCGAGCTCCTGGTACGTCCAGCGACGCGCTCCGTCGACGACGGCCACGCGCGCCGGCGTCGCTCGGGCCCGCGTGCGCAGCACCTCGCCCAGGCGCTCGCCTCGCCAGTACCCCGCTTCCCGATAACGATCCACGAACTCAGCGGGCCAATCGACACATCCACTCAACATGGGAGCTCCCTCGCTTCCACCGACGTTCGTCGGCGCTCACTGTCCTGCGCTTCGATGCGCGCGGCCCGGGTCAGCGTTCGGGCGGGCGGGCAGCACGGCCGCGCCGTGCAGGAGGGTCGGGTCGAGATCGGCGGTCAGGCCGGTGATCTCGATGGCGCGGACCCCCGTCACCTCGGCGGGCTCGAGCGCGAACGTCGGGTCGTCACCGACGATCCGGCGCACCGCCTCTCGATGCTCGGCGCGGACCCCCATGCGCACCCGGCTGAGCCTCCTGGCCCCGTTCGGATGGCGGTTCTCTCTCGGATGTTGAGGCGGATCGTAGGGGGTCACGATGAACGGGAGACGATCGTTCGCCGGATAGGCAAACTTGAAGCGGATCTCCTGGCCATCGGGCTTCGTCCGCCGCCACCCGATGGCCCTGCCGACGGGGATCCCTGCCTCCCGCAGCGCGGCGAGCTCACGGTCGAGAGCGTGCGTGTCCACCACGACCGCCACGTCGCAGAAGCCCTCACCGTGCTCGGACCAGCGGATCATCCGCCGGCCCGAGCCGCGCCCGGCCATCAGCTCGATCGGCCACTTGAACCACCGCGCGCTGCGCGGCGTCGTGAGCAGCTCGACGATGGGGCCTTCCGTGAACCAGATGTGCGCGTGCTGGGCTTTTCGCTCGGGTGTCGCGTAGTCCACCTTGAACCCGAGCTCTCTGTAATCACGCACGGCTTGATGAATGTCGCGCACCCATACCAGGACGTGGCTGCAAGAAGTCGCCATGTTCAGTTCTCCCGAGCGCCGGGCGCTCGATCAACGCGCGCCGCTCCCGGCTGCATCGAAGGCCGCAGCGCGCGCCGCCGCACGCAGCTCGCCGACAGGGAGCGGCTCCGGGGTCTCCGGACGGATGAGCTCGGGCATCCCGATCCGCTCCGTCAGATCACGCCACGCGAGCGACACGCCGAGAGCCCACTGGCCGCTGCGGATACGGCGGGGCGGGTCGGCGATGTCGCCGCACAGGTCGTGCAAGGCGACGACCACAGCATCGGGCCACGTCCGCGCGAACACGTCGTGATAGCTGCGCGTGTGCTGGTCGCCGAGGATCGACGTGCTCTCCACGGCGAGGCGGTCCGTGCCGGGGCCGCTCATGATCAGGCGCCCTGTCGGGTCGCGCGGCGAGTGCATGCGTGGATTCCAGAGGACGGGTCCGTGGGTGTCGGCCAGGGTCAGCACGCCGGCGTCGCATCCGAGCGAGATCCGGTGCATGAGCAGGGAGTGATTGTCTGGATCCTCGGGGTGGACCTGGTTCTGCACGCGGAGCGTCACGGGCACGCCGCCGAGGGTCGCGCTCAGGCTCTGGAACGGCTGGCCGGCGACCGGCGACGGCCGGTCGCCTCGCGGCGCGCATTCGGAGAACGACCACGGGCGCAAGTCACCTGCGGCGCGGCCGATCACGTCGAGCAACGGATAGGCGACCTGGCTGTTGCAAGCGGCGTCGATGAACTGGATGCGCTGGCGCTTCCTGATGTACTCAGCCGCCGCAAGGAACTGCCGGATCGGGCGCACGTTCGGGTACAGCGTGTTGACGGCATACGCGGCGCCCCCCCGCTTCGCGGCCTTCAGGCACGCGGTGATCTCCGCGGCGTGCACCGGATGTTCCTGCAGCACGTGGATCCCGCGCTCGAGCAGCGTCCTGGCCAGATCGGAGCCTGGGCCGCCGGTCGCCCCCGATCGCACCACCACGCAGACGATGTCGATGTCGCCGGGGATGTCCTCCACCCTGGTGTAGAGCGGCGCTCCGTAGCGCTCGGCGCACTTCCTGGAGAACTCGCTGCCGCGCCCGAGCACGCCGGCCAGCGTGAACGAGCCCTGCGCCGACGCGACCGCATCGAGGTAGATGCGCCCGAAGGCGGTGCCGGCGACGACGACGCGCTTCTTCTTGCCGCCGCCGGCGCTCACCAGGTCACCTGCATCGTGAGCGGCCCGCGGAAGAACGTCGCGGTCTTCCACTGGACGTCGGCGTCGAGGCGCAGATCCGGCAAGCGGGTCACGAGCGCTCTCAACGCTTCCTGGAGCTCGACCCGGGCCAGCGACGCGCCGATGCAATAATGCATCCCACAGCCGAACGCGAAATGCGCCCGCGCGTCCCGATCGAAGTCGAGCCGGTGTGGATCGGAGAACTTGCGGGGGTCGTGGTTGGCCGCGCCGACCGACGCAAACACGGGCTCACCCGCGCGCACCAGCGTGTCGCCCACCTGGACGTCCTCGGTGGCGTAGTGCGGAAACATCGCGGCGGACGCGAGCGGCACGAAACGGAGCAGCTCCTCGACCGCCTGCGCCACGAGGCCAGGATCCGACCTGAGGCGCGCGAGCTGCTCCTGATGGGTCAGGAGCGTGTAGATGAAGTTCGGGATCTGCGAGGACGTGGCCTCGTATCCCGCGATCAGGATGGCGATGCAGAGCTGGACCAGCTCGCGCTCGTTCAGGCGGTCGTTCACGTCGTGCGCCTCGATGAGCGCGCTCATCAGGTCGTCGCCCGGCTCGGCCCGGCGCAGGCGGATCAGCCCCATGATGTACTGGGATAGTTCGCCGAGGTTCCGCTGCGTCTGCTCCGCGGTCTGCGTGTTGGTCGAGAGCAGAGAGTCGTTCCACTCCTTGAACCTGGACTGATCCGCCACCGGAACGCCCAGGAGCTCGCAGATCACGGACATCGGGATCGGAAGCGCGTAGTCCCGCACGAGATCCGCTGGGGGGCCTTTGGCCACCATCCTGTCGATCAGCTCGTTGGCGAGGTCGCGGACGTGCGGGCGCAGCTGCTCCACGCGCCGGTTGGTGAACGCCTGGGTGACCAGGTTGCGGATGCGGGTCAGCTCGGGCGGGTCCATCATGACGATCCCGCCGGCGATGCGCGGGAGCGCCCTCGGCGCGTCCGCGCGCTTCGTGGCCTCCTCGCGGCTGAACCGGCGGTCGGACAGCACGAAGCGGACGTCCTCGTAGCGGGTCGCGAGCCACGCCGGCTCGCCGTAAGGCAGCTTGACCTTGAGCAGCCCGGGCGTCTGCTGAGCGCGGGAATACGCAGAGGCGAGCGCGATGCCGTCGAAGAGATTGAAAGGATACTGGATGGGGGGATTCGTCGCGGTGGTCATTGCGTTCGTCCTTGTGATGCCGCCGTGGAAAGCGGGCGGGAATCGAAGCGCCGGCGGCGCGCCGCCCAGTCGCGCAGCCGCTCGCGGTCGAGGGCGACGCCTGCGGCGAGCGGCAGCTCATCCACGATCTCGATGCTGGCGGCGGCTCCCAGGCGCTCGCCGAGATGCTCGGAGAGGTGCTCCGAGGTCAGCAGCGCCCGATCCATCTTGGTCCGGGCCGCGAACACACGATGGCCGAGCCGCTCCAGCGGGTGGCCGTCCCGGGGCAGCCCGAGGACGCGCTGGAGGCCAGCGCCGTCCAGCGCCGCGTTCCACTGAGGCAGCGTGAGGAACGTCGACTCCGTCTCGGCCCTGCCGTCGCTGGCGTCGTCCAGCATGAAGGCCTGGGAGGCCATGACCCAGAACTCTTCGACCGTGGGCTCGGTCAGGACGAGCCAGCCGCCGGGGCCGAGCAGCTCGTTGAGCCAGCGGAGGGAGGCATCCGTGTTCCGCGCGGCGTTGAGCACGCCCCCGCCGACGATCACGTCGAACGAGTTCGGGACAAAGCCCTGGTCTCTCGGCGCGACGTTGATGTCGTAGAGGCCAAAGCGCACGCACCGGTGCCCGGCGAGCCGCGGGGCGGCCTGATCAAGGAAGTACCTGGAGACGTCGGTGTAGAGGTAGTCGACCTCGGCACCCGAGAGCTCCGGTAAGAGCGACTCGGAGGTCGCCCCCGTGCCGGCGCCGACCTCGAGCAGCCGGATCGGCCTCTGCCCGGGCCATTCCCTGGCAATCCTGCTCACGAGGAGGCTCACGGCGCGGTGCTGGTACCGGGCGGCGATGCTCTCGCGATACAAGGCCCTGGCGAGGTCGGTGCGCCCTTCCGGGAACAACAGGTGGACGGCCCGCACCGCGCCGGAGATCAGGTCGGGCAATCGATCGGCGTTCCGGACCGCGTAGTCGATCGTGCCGGCCGCGCCGACCGTGGCCAGCCACTCGCCCTTCAGCTCGTCCCATGCGCGCGCCAGCGCGGCGTCCGAGAAGTCGCAGACCGGGCCCACGGCGCTCAGCCGATCTCCGTCCCGGCGCAGCAGCTTCTGCTCCGTGAGCACCCTGAGCCAGCGACGGATGAGGGGCCGATGCGCGGCGGCGACCCGCGCCCGCGCGAGCACCTCGTCCACGGTGTGCGCGGCGGCCGTGTCGGTAAACAGGCCGCTGCGGCCCAGCGCGTTGAGCATCGACAGCAGCGCTGTCTGTCCCAGCCGCTCCACGGCCGCGATCGCCCGGTTCAGGTCGGTCCCGGCAAACTCGGCGTCCAGCGCGGCGGTCGCCGTGGCGATCAGGCGCTGTCCGCTCGCGTCCCCGTCGGCATCGTCGCTGGCACGCTTCGCGGGGACGGCAAAGACGGCCCAGCCGTCGCCGTCGGAGGGGATCACCGCCGCCGCCGCCACGCCCGGATGGCTCATCACGAGCTCCGCGATGCGCGCCGCTTCTTGCTCGGCTCTGCGCAGCTCGCGCTCCACCGGTACGAGCCCGGCTTCACCGGCGATCCTGTCCACGAGCTCTGCGCCGAAGACGCGCCGCACGGCCGCGGACGACTCGGCGGACAGCGCTCCACCGGCGCCTGCGCCGGCGTCGTACACGATGCGCCGCAGCGCCCCGAGGTCGGCGAGCGCGATCGCCGGGTGGGCCAGGAGGCTGCGCAGCAGCGCCGCTGACACGATCGCGCAGTCCGGGGCCGCTCGCTCGAGGAACGAAAGAGCCTTGGCCGGGCTGACGGCGCTCGCGTCCACCACGTGATGGTGGACGGCGGCGCCGGCGCTCCAGCTCGCGAACACCGCATCCCCGCCGAACCCGGCCAGCGGCGAGAGCACCGCCGTGCGCGCAGGCGAAGGGCCGAGCGCGTCGCGCAGGGCAGCCACCGATTCGCAGAACACCGCTCTCGACCACACGAACGATCCGCGAACCACGGAGAAGGGCGCGTCGTCCACCAGGCGCGGCTCACAGGCGCTCGCCCCGTCGAGCGCAGACAGGTCAGCGTCGGTGATCCTCAGGACATCGCCGCCGTCGCTCGCTGGCTGCTCGGCGGAGAACCGCGCGCCGAGCAGCATCGCGGCCAGCCGGACGGGCAAGGCCTGAGGACTGTCTCCGGCGCTCCAGCTCAGCGCGCGGCCCGCGACGGCTCCGCGCCGGCGCAGCGCCGTGACAGCGCGGTACGTCGCGTCGAGCACATCGGCTCCGGCCCACTCGCGCCCGCTCGACACAAGCGCCGCTCGGCTCCCGAGGCGCTCCAGCCCATCGATGATCTGTCTCACGGTCATGGCACCTCCTCGGGTGGTCGTCAGCAGGCGGTGGCGAAGAACAGGTGCTGGCCTGCCACGGCCAGGGGTGATTCGAGCGAAGGAAGGACGAACCGCGGCACGAAGGCAGCGGCAAGGAGCTCCTCATTCCAGCCAGGCGCGTCGACGAACACCTGATCGGTCCCGGCGCGCCGGTCCTCGCTGCCGAGCGGCGGCGAGCCGGCCGCAGGAGACAGCAGGAATTGCATCGCCGTCAGGATCGCGCAGTTCTCTCGTGTGGAGTCCGTGAAGATGAGCCACCCGCCGGGGGCGAGCGCGCGGCGGATGCGGCGCAGCGTCCGACCCGTATGCGCGGCGTTGTGGAGGACATTGCCCGCGAGCACGACGTCCGCCGCGTGCGGCTCCACCCCCTGCGCCGTGAAATCGATGTTGATGTCGAGCACGGCAGTGCGCATCCCGCGATGGCGGCCGAACCGCTCCTGCGCTGCGGCCGTGAACGCGCGCGCGATGTCGGTGAACAGGTAGTCGACCGGCGCGCCGTCGAGGGCCCGCAGGGCGGCTGTCGTGGTGAGCCCGGCGCCTCCGCCGAGCTCGAGCACGCGCAGCGGCCGGTGCCGCAGCTCGGCGCAGCGGCGCACGAGGTGAGCGCCGGCGGCGCTCAGGTAGGCGGTGAAGACGTTGTCCTGGTAGGCGGCGATGGTGGAGAGGTCCTGCCGCTCGCGAAACAAGAGCTGCTGAATCGAGAGCTCGTCGCGCACGAGCGCGTGCAGGCGGAGCAGCGCGGCCTGGTGGACCTCCGCCATCGCGGGCGGGAAGCCGAGCGCGGCATACGCGTCGGGCAGGTCGGAGGCCGCGCCGGCGTCCCGCAGGGCCCGTCGCCACACGTACTTATCCGCGGCGTTGCTGAGCACACCGTGGTCGCACAGCGCGGCGAGCCACCGCCGGACGAGCCAGGCGTGCCGCGGCGCCGCGCCCAGCGCAGAGACGATCTCCTCCGCGGTGCGCGCTTCGCCGCCCGGATGAACGGCGCCGCTCGCGAGAAGCAGCTCCCCCAGGGCCCGCAGGCTGATCGCCTCGAGTCGCTGCATCGCCCCCGGCAGGTGCGCCAGGGCATCCCTCCCCGGCGCGGGCTCCAGCAGCCGAGTGAGCCTCAGCCCCGCCTCGTGTGTCTCGCCGGCCGACGGCACGCCGGGCGCCTCACCGCAGGCGTCGTCGGCGGCGGCATCCACCGCCGCCGCGGCCAGATCCGCGGTGGGGACGACCTCCGCGTCGGCGCGCGCCGTCGCCGAGCCGAGCGCGGCGAGGACGTCGTGCCGGAGCCGGCACAGCGTGAGCTGAACCTGAGCCTCGCTGACGGCTGCGCCTGGGCTCTCCGCCGCGTTGGCGAACGCCGTCAGCTCGCCGCGGGTCGCGCGCAGCCAGCTCACGGTCTCGCGCTCGGCCGGCTCGTCTGTTCCGCCGAGCAGCACGGCAGACCCCGTGGCGTGGGCGGTCCAGAGGACGTCGCCGTGAACCCCGGTCAACCTCAGTTCGCCGGCGTCGCTTCCCAGGGCGAGCTCGACGACCCTCTGCGCCTCTGATGACACCTCGTTGCGCACGCGCAGGACGATCGGAACACCCGCGAGGCTGCCTCCGAGCACGACAAGCCCGCTCCCGAGCGGCGCCGGCTCACGGATCTGCCAGGGGCGCAGGGCGCCGAGCGCGTCGCCCAGGAGGCGGAGGAGCGCCTGGATCGACGCTCTCGTGCACGTCGCCGCGACGTACCTGACCGGCGTGCGCGCACGCAACACCTGCGCTGCGCCGAGGAACCGCCGGGATGCCGGGGTGGCAGAGGCGACCGCTGCCACCCGGAATGCGGCTCGTGAAAGGCGCGATTGCCGCAGGCATGCGGCGAGCTCATCGTGCTCGAGCGGCGCCTCCGCCAGCACGGCGCTGCCGCGCCCCAGGAGGTCGACGGCGCGCTCGGTCACCGGCACGCCGTGCCCGGCCGCCGATACCCAGCAGCTCACGCCGGCGCCGAGAGGGGCCTGATCCGGCCGAGTCCAGAGCGCTATCCTGGCCTGATCGGCGAACCTCCGGGCGCCCTCGCTGTCGTCGGCGAGCTGGCCGATGAGGCGAAAGCGCCCATTCAAACGCTGGAGCGCGGCCAGGTGCAGAGGACCGAACCCGACGCCGCACAACACGAGAGGCATCCCGGCGGTCACAGGGAGCCCTCCTCGGTAGCGCCGAGCGCGTCGATCGACGTCTCCAGCAGATCGAGCGCGGTCACCGCGCCGCTCTCGCGAAGGCGACCGACCGTCGACAGGGCCTCGAGCGCCGCCGCGGCGAAGTGGCGCCCGGCGGGCACCTGGCCCTGGTCCACCGCCAGCGTGGTGAGCGCGGCCATGGTCCCTGTGAGCTCGGCGTTGCGCCGTCCGCGCATCACCAGCGTGCGCGTGACCGGGGCGCCGTCTCGCAGGCCGTCGAGCTGCGCGACGAGAAGGACGTGAGGCTCCCGTCCAGCGAGGTCGAGCAAGCTGGCCCGGCATAACGCCGCGACCGCCTCGCGGCGTTCGAGGCTGCGCGCGCGGTCGAAGGCCGTGAGGATGTGCTGGCCGGTGATGACAGTGTACCACTCTCCTCGAGCGAGCCGGAGCGACGCCGCGAGCCGCTCCCCTTCGGTGTTGAGGTAAGGCAGCAAGGTCGCCGGACCGGGGAAGAACGGGACTTCCACGTTGCGCGTCCGGATCAGCACCCCGGAGCGACGTCCCTCTCGCCATGCCGCGAGCGGCTCGCTCACCCCATCCGTGGCGGCCTGGAGGTAGTCGTCCGCGGCGACCTCGGTGAAGCGGTCCAGCACGCCGAAATAGCTGCGCATGCCGTGAACCTGGCTGAAAGCCCGCTGCGCCGCCCATCGCGGCAAGAGCGCGGTGAGGCCAGGCTGCAGCCCCGCCGAGAGCACGGCCACGCGCCCGCGGCTGCGGTACTCCTCGTCGTCCAGGAGCGCGTACAGCGCATCGTCGCCGGCGGCGTCCACGTAATCGGCGCCGGCTTCCACGGCTGCCCTCGCCGCGCGGTCCGCGATGGCGTGGGATGGACCGGCGCAGTTGAGCACGATCCGACACCCACCGACGAAGCGACGCAACGACGCGTCGTCCTGAACATCGACCGCCTGGTGCTCGACCGCCCCCACGGACAGCTCCTTCGCGAAGCGGCGGGCCGCTTCGAGGTTTCGCCCGCCGATCCTCAGCGGCCCGAGGCCGAGCGACAGGAGCCGCCGGGCCGCTTGCGCGCCGACGTCGCCATAACCTCCCAAGATGCCGATCGTCATCCCGCAGCCTCCACAAGCCGCCATCCGTGGGCGCGGCGGCGCTCGTTCCAGAACGCCGTGTACCGCCCGTTGCGCGCCAACAGCTCCTGATGCGTCCCCGCCTCGACGATGCGGCCGCCGTCGAGAACGAGGATCTGATCCGCGGACACGATGGTCGGCAGCCGGTGCGCGATGACCAGCAGGGTCGACCGGTTCATCAACGTGCGCATCGCGCTCTGGATGTAACGCTCGTTCTCCGGGTCGAGCGCCGCCGTCGCCTCGTCCAGCAACACGATGGGAGCGTTCTTGAGCACGGCTCGGGCGACCGACACCCGCTGGCGCTCGCCGCCGGACAGCGACGCTCCGCCCTCGCCGACCCGGGTCTTCAGGCCCTGCGGGAGGCGCTCGATGATCTCCTCCACGCCGGCCAGGCGGGCGGCCTCGCGCACCTCCGCGTCCGTGGCGTCCAGCCGGCCCACCCGGATGTTCGCCTCGAGCGTGTCATCGAACAGATAGACGTCCTGCATGACCAGCGACAGCTGCGCCATCAGGTCTTCCGTGGAGAGCTCGCGGACATCCACGCCGCCCACCCGCACCGAGCCCGCGTCGACATCGAAGAACCGCGCGATCAGCCGTGTTATCGTCGTCTTCCCGGAGCCGGATGCCCCGATGATCGCCGTCATCGTCCTCGGCGCACTCCGGAAAGACACATCACGGAGCACGGGAGCGCCCGGCTGATAGCCGAACAGGGCATCGGCGAACTCGATCTCCCCCGGCGCCGCGACGGGCCTGGAGCGCTCCGGCTCGGGGAGCGGCGCCTCATCGAAGATGGCGGACAGCCGCTCCAGATCGTTGCCTGCCATCCGCAGGAGCCCGCTCCGCCCCGCGGCCTCGGCCAGCGGCCCCACGAACCTGGCGGCCAGCGCCAGCAGCGCGACAAGCTCGATCGGATCGATCGACCGCTCGAGGGCGCGCACCACGCCGACCGCGATCAGCGCGGCGAACGCGAGCTGCACCGACAGCCCGCCCGCGAGCAACCTGGGGAAGGTCTGACGCAGCATCGACCCGCCCGCGGCGCGCTGCCCATCGATCGCCTCCTCCAGCGGCGCATAACCCCCCGTGGCCCGACCGAAGGCGCGCAGCACCTGCTGGTTGCGCGCGAACTCGACGACCCGGTTGCTGGCGAGCGCCCCCGCGGCGTCGACCTGCTCCTCGGTGCGGCCGATCCACGCCGACGACCAGCGGTGCGTCAGGTAGATCAGCGGCGTGCAGGCGATGGCCGTCAACCCGAGCTGCCAGTCGAAGAACAGCATGGCGACGGCGATCGTCGCGGGCGTCAGGATGCCGCTCACCACCGGGGTCAGGAGGTGGGCAAACACGTTGGTGACCATCATGGTGCCGCCCGTCGCGCTCCGTGAGAGACGGCCGACCTTCTCCGAGGAGAACCAGCCGATCGGCAGGCGGGCGACGTGGTTGCCGAGCCGGTCGTGCAGCGTGGTCAGGACGACCAGCGCGAGCGCAAAGCCCTTCATCGTCTGCTGGTAACGGGCGACGCACGTCACCGCGACGACCGCGGCCAGGAGGAGCAGCCAGCGCAGCGCCTCGCCCAGGTCCCCGCCGAGCAGCGCCTTGAGGACCGGGACGAGGAACGCCATCGCCACCCCCTGAACGACGGAGTAGACGATGAGCCAGCCGAAATAGACGTGCAGCGCCCTCGCGTGCTGCGGTCCCAGGATCTTGGTCAATTGCCGGATCATGAGGCCACCCCCACCGCTGCGCCGGCAACCGCCATGTCGTTCTCGGCGTAAACACGCCACATCCTCGCGTAGAGCCCGTCCTCGGCGAACAGCGCGGAATGCGTGCCGCGCTCGCGCACGCGGCCCTCGTCGAGCACGACGATCTGGTCGACGCCGGTGATCGTCGCCAGCCGGTGGGCGATGACGATCACGGTGCGCCCGCGCGCGACCGCGGACAGCGCGTCCTGGATCTGCGCTTCTGACTCCGGGTCCGCGTGCGCCGTCGCCTCGTCCAGGATCAGCACCGCGGTGTCCGCGAGCAGCGTGCGGGCGATGGACAGCCGCTGCGCCTCGCCGCCGGACAGGATGGCGTCCTCGCCGATCACGGACCGATATCCCCTGGGGAGCGCGACGAGCCGGTCGTGGATCTGCGCGGCGCGCGCGGCTTCAACGACCTCTGCGTCGCTGGCCTCGGGCCGGCCGAGGCGCAGGTTGTCGGCGACCGTTCCATGAACCAGCTGGACGTCCTGCAGAACGAAGCCGACGTTCCGGTACAGCACGTCCGGCGCGATGTTTCGTATATCCACGCCGCCGAGCAGGACAGCCCCGCCGGTCACGTCATAAAACCTGGGCACCAGCTTTGCGAGCGTGGACTTCCCCGCGCCCGAGGTCCCGACGAGAGCTGTCACCGTGCCAGGCGTGCAAGCGAAGCTCACGTCGGAGAGCACGCTCCTCGAGCCGTCGTAGCTGAACGAGACGTGATCGAACTGCACTCCCGCCCCGCGCGGCGCCTGCGGCGTCGTCGTGATGGGCAGCGACGGCTCGTCGAGCAACGAGGCGACGCGCTCCGCCGCCGCCACGGCCTTGCGCTGGGCCGTGAGCCCCTGGTTCAGCGTGAGCACCGTCTGCGGGATGACCACGGCGACGAGGGTCTCGGCGAGCAGGTCGATGGGGCTCACCCAGCCCTCTCGGATGAACCAGGCGCCGACCGTCAGGCTCACCAGCATGATCACGGGCACCGAGAGGGCCATCGAGGTCAGCGCCTCGAGCCGGAGCAGCGGCCGCACCCAGCCGGCGTACCGGTCGCTGAAATCGCTGACGGCGCGCTGGTAGCTCTGGTGAGCGCGGCCCGTCTGGCCGAACGCCTTCACGACCGCGATGCCGTGCACGAACTCGACGATCGCGGCGCTCACCCTGGCGAAGCTCGCGTCGAGCTGCATCATCTTCTCGGCGAAGCCCCGCATCATCCATGCGTAAGCGACGATGTAGATGGGCAGGGTGGCGATCGCGAGCAGCGCCAGCCGAACGTCGAGCCAGAACAGGTACAGGAGGCCGCCGAGCGGAAGGACTATCGCCGAGACGAGCTCGACATCATGGTGCGCGACGAGGTGGTGCAGGTCCTCCAGGTCGTCCTGGACCGCTTTGCGGACCACCCCTGACGTCTTGTCGGAATACCACCCCAGCGGCACCTCGCCCAGCTTGCGCACCAGCGCGCGCCGCAGGATGGCCTGAAGCCGGTGGTCCGCCAGGTGAGTCACCCACAGCGCGATTCCGGTGCATGTCCATCCGACGCCGAGGCCGACCACGATGGTCAGCGCGACCCAGGCCACCTTCGCGCTGTCGATCGGGCCTGACGCGACCAGGATCCGCGCGAGCTCGGCGATCCCGATGAACGGGACGAGCGTCGTCAGCGCCCCGACCCCGCCCAGGAAGATCCCGAACCGCGTCAGCCCTGCTATCGGGCGGCGCAGCTCGCGGAGCGCCGCGTCCTTCTGCTGATTCTCTCTCATGTGGGACGCAACGATACCGCGAGGTGCTCGGCCACGACATTCACATGCGGCGGCTCGATGACGCTGAAATGGTTGCCGGGCACGTCGATCAGCTTGAACTCGCCGAGGCAGACGCCTTCCCAGAACGGCGCCGTCAGGTGCCCGACGCCCGCGGTGATGCCGAAGGATTGCTCCTCATCGCACCGCAAGAACGTCATATCGCCGACGTACGGCTCGGGATCGAACCGCGCGGCGCGCATGCTATGCCTGCAGGTCCTGAACAGCGCCGGGATGAGCTCGGGTCCGACGGGCACCCCGGCCTGAGCGGCCGCCGCCTTCGCATAGCTGGCCAGGCGCTCGTCCTGGCTGCGCGCGGACTGCCTGCGCACCGCGGCGGCGACCGATTCCAACCCGGGGTCTCCGCCGAGCCTGGCCATTGCGCCGGCTGGAATCTTGCGGTCGTAGTCGACCATCAGCTTCTCGATGGCCCGGTAGACGTCGGCGCTGTCGACGTCGTCGCCGAAGACGGCCTTCACCGGATCCAGGTTCAAATTGGGCGCGAAGATCGCCTCGAACGCGAGCTCCTCGTCGGTCTCGATGAACATCGGAATGCTGTCGACGAGCGCCAGGTCCACCGACATGCCGCGCTCGAGCAGCCGGCGGGCCACCTCGGTGGCGAGCAGCCCGCCGAGGCAGTAGCCGATGAGCTGAAACCGCGTGAAGCCTTCATCGATGAGCCGCTGCGCGTAATCGTCGGACACGCGCGCCACGAGCTCCTTCGGGGGGATCGCGAGGTACAGCTCGGGGTCGGCGACGGCGAAGCCCAGGACGGGCCCCAGGTGCTGGGCGGCGAGCGCCCGCCCCAGGTGCTGGAAGTAATCCATGGTGCCCAGCGCCGCGTGGAACATCACGCGCGCCGGCCCGTCCCCGCCGCCGAACGAGAGGATCAACGAATTGCTGCCCTCGCGGCGCTGCGCGACCTGCGCGGTCTTGCCGCCGCTGGAGGACGCCTCCGCGCCCGTCCCAGCGCCGCTCGGCGCGTGCGCTGCGCCGTCTTGCCTGCGCAGCGCGCGCGCGAGCGCGTCGACCGTCGGCTCATTGAGCATCTGCCGAAGGAGCGTGTCGTAGGCGAACGGCGCCGCTTCCGGGACCTCCTCGCGCAGTCGACCTGCCACCCTGGCGAGGATCAGCGAGTCGGCGCCGCGGTCGTAGAAGTTCTCTCCCTTGCCGATCCGCGCGACGCCGAGCGCGCTCGCCCAGAGCGCACACAGCCGGCTCTCCAGCTCGTCCAGCGTCGCATCGGCCTCCTTCCCGGCGCTGTCAATGAACGCCGCGGGCCGCAGGGCGGCGAGCGCCTTGCGGTTGACCTTGCCGTTCGCCGTGAGCGGCAGCCGGTCGACGACCTGCAGATGAGCAGGCACCATGTGCGCCGGCAGCCGCTGCCCGAGGAAGCTCGTGAGCTCGTCGGTCCCGACCCGGGCCCTGTCGGTCTTGAAGCGCGCAGCGAACATGTGCATGCCATAGGCCGCCATCGGATGGTCGTCGTCCGGCAGGCGGAGCACCAGCTCACCGCCGCTCTTCGCGATCAGGCCTTGCCACTGCTCGGTGGACAGGAACTTGGTGGTGCCGCGTTCCCGGTCCGCGCCCGAGGGGTCCATCATGAAGCCCTGGGTGAGCAGGACGTGCGGGTGATCGGCGGTAGGCTCGGTGAACACGAGCCACCCCGACGGCCCGAGCAGCTCCACCGCGGCCGCCACCGCGGCTTCGACATTGCGGGTGCTGTTCAGCATTCCGGCGCACAGCACGACGTCCGCGGAGTTCGGCAGCAAGCCCTGGGCGCGGTAATCCTCGTTCAGGTCGAGCTGCCCGAATCGGACCCAGGGGCGCTCCCGGAACCGCTCGCGCGCGTCGGCCAGGAAGAAGGCTGTCAGGTCCGTGAACAGGTAGTCGACGTCATGGCCGTCGAGCATCGGGAGGACCACGCCGGTGGTGGCCCCCGTGCCGGCGCCGATCTCGATCACCCGCAGGGGGGCGCCGTCCGTATGCGCGGCGGCGATCCGGTACAGGAGCGCCGCGATCGCGTGGTTGTTGTAACGCGCGATCGCGTCGTCGCGGTACACCGAGAGCGCCACGTCGTGCTTCCCTTGCGGGAACAGCAGCTCGAACGGGTTCTGCTGGTTCTCGAGCAAGGCGTGCAGCCGCTCCACGTGCGCTCTGTGGTACTGAACGAACTCGGGCGTACACAGCCCGGACGACGACGAAAGCTCCTCGAACCGCCGCCAGGCCTCGTGGACCGCCGTCGCGTCGGCGGCCCTGCGCTGCGTGTAGCGACGGCTCTCCTCGTGGTACGTGAGCCATCCCGCCTCCGAAAGGAGCCCCAGCCAGCGGCGAACGAGCCAGTGATGGCGGTCGTGGACGCGCGCCTCGCGCAGGATCTCCTCGGCCGAGTGCGTGTCGCGCGGGCCGGCGAAGAGCCCGCGCTCGGAGAACGCGTTCATCATGGACGCGAACGAGGCGTCGCAGAGCGCTCGGGTCGCCTCGGTCACCTGGGCCGCGGTCACGCCGCTGACCTCCTTGTCGGCGAACTGCCGCGCCGCAGACACGACACGAGCCTGCGACGTGGCCAGATCCTCGTCCGCAGGCGCGCTGCGCCGCGCGAGCTCGACGAAGCCGAGCAGCGTGCGATCCGTGGAGTCCTTGCCGGCCACCACGGCCGCGGCGGCGCCGACCGCCGGATGCGCGAGCAGCGCGGCCTCGATCTCGCCGAGCTCGATCCGGTGCCCGCGAATCTTGACCTGGCTGTCCTCGCGTCCGAGAAACTCGATGGATCCGCCTGGGAGATAGCGCCCGAGATCTCCGGTCCTGTAGAGGCGCTGTCCATCGACGGGATGGTTGAAGAAGCGCGCTGCCGTGAGCTCCGGATCGCCCAGGTACCCGGCCGCAAGGCCGTGCCCGGTGATGTACAGCTCTCCAGGGACCCATACCGGCGCGTCGCGGAGCGACTCGTCGAGGACGCGGAAGCCCTGGTTGGCGAGCGGCACCCCGTAGGGGATGCTCGTCCACGCCGGGTCGACGCGCTCGATGCGATGGTAATTCGACCAGATGGCCGCCTCGGTCGCGCCCCCGAGCCCGATGAGCGTCAGGTCGGGAATGAACCGGCGGATCTGGTCGGGCAGCGTGACGGGGATCCAGTCGCCGGACAGCAGCGCCATGCGCAACGAGCGAATCGCGACCGGCTCGGTTTGCAGGTAGCTCGCCAGCATCTGAAGCTGCGCAGGCACGGAGTTCCACAGGGTCACCTCATGCTTCACGAGGAGGTCCGCCCAGTGGGAAGGATCGGCGCCGCGGTCGGGATCCGGGAGCACGAGCGTCGCGCCGAGGGCGAGCGTGCCGAAGATGTCGTACACGGACAGGTCGAAGCCGAGCTGGGCGAGGCCCAGCACCCGGTCCGATCCGGTCACCCCGAAGCGACGGTTGATGTCGTCGATCGTGTTCAGCGCCGCTCGGTGGGTGATCATGACCCCCTTCGGGTCACCCGTGGAGCCGGAGGTGTAGATCACGTACGCCAGCGCGTCGGGCTCGCCCATCGGCGCTTCGGGGAAGGTCTGCGCAGGCGCCTGCGTGTCCACGTCGATCACGCGCAGTCCGTCCGGCAGCTTGGCCGCCGCGGAGACCCATGACTGGGTCAGGACCTGTCGCACCGCCGCGTTCGACAGCACCTTCTCGATGCGCAGCCGTGGCTGCGTGGCGTCCAGCGGCAGGTAGGCCCCGCCGGCGAGCAGCACGCCAAGCACCGCGACGACCTGCTCGATCCCCTTGTTCATGACGACGGCGACCCGATCGCCCGCGGTACAGCCGCCGTCCCGCAGCGCCTGCGCGACCGACGCCGCCCTCATCGCGAGGTCGCGGTACGTCAAGCTGCCCGCGTGGCCGATCACCGCCACCGCGCCGGGGTCGCGGGCGGCCTGCTCCAGGAAACCTCGGTGCAAGAGGGAGTCCGGCAGCGGACAGCTTGTCTGATTGACCCGCTCGCGCTCCTGCGCCTGCCATCCGGGCAACGCGACCGGCTCGACGGCCTCCCAGGCCTCGGGGCGCTCCGCGAGATCCTCCAGCAGCCGCTGCAGCGCGCCGAACATGTCGTCGATGAGGCCGTCCGGGAAGATGCCCTGACGCACGTCCCAGTTGACCTCGAGCCCGTCGGCGTCATCCATGACCTGACAATCGAGGTAGACCTGCGGGGTCTGCGTGACGCCATGGCCGAAGCGCCGGCCGCTCGTGGGTCGTCGCCGCGAGCCGAGGCCGATGGCGCTTGTGAAGACGACCGGCATCAGCGCGGCTTCCCGCCCGCGCCGGCGGGTCATCTCGCGCAGCACCTCGACCCCCGTGAACAGCCGGTGGTCGAGATCGGCGAACATCTGATCGCCGAGCCGCGCAGCCCATTCCTTGAAGCTGCGCCCGGACGCCGCCTGCACGTCCATGAGGCTGACCGACGTGAAGTCTCCGACGATCCGGTCGACGTGCGGGTGCAGCGGCAGGCGGTTGAGCAGCGTGAGGTTGAGGCTGAACCGCTGGCGGCGGCTCCAGCGCTGCAGCACCGCCGCATAGGCGCCCAGCACGGCGATCGAGGCCGTGAGACCTCGCTCGCCGGCGCGCTGCCGGAGGCGCTCCCAGCGCTCGGCGGACAGGCGACCGTGGTGGCGGCGGAAGCGCACGGGCCCGGCTTCCGCGGCCGGCGGAAGCGTGGGGAGCTCCGGCGCGGGGGGCAGGTCGTTGACGCGCGAGAGCCAGTACTGGCGGTCACGCTGGTAACGCCCGGTCTCGCGCAGCCGCCGCTCCGCGAAGATGTAATCGCGAAAGCGGAGGTCCAGCGGTCGCAGCTCGTCGCTGCGGCCGGCGAGGATGAGGTCGAGCTCCTCGAAGAAGATCCCGGCGCTCGCCCAGTCGGCGATCAGCGAGTCGAGCGAGAAGTGCACGACGTCACCGCCGCTGGTGCGGGTATGCCGCAGCTCGAACAGCGGCCATGCGGTGGTCTCGTACATCCGGTGGTCCATCTCGGCGCGGATGCCGCATAGCGCGCGCTCCACCTCGGCGGCGGACGCGCCGCGGAGGTCCGTCGACTGGATGGGGTACCGAGGCACCGTGGGCAGGACACGCTGGTAGCCGTCCTGCTCGATGACGGCGCGCAGCATCTCATGCCGCTCGATCAGCAGGTTCCAGGCGTCGGCGAGGCGCGCGGGGTCGAGCTCTGGATACGTCACCTCCAGGTACCCGTGGCAGGCGACGCCGCCGTAACCGAAGGAGCTCTGGCGCCCCAGCAGGTAGGCCGTCTGCACGTCGGTGAGCGGGAACGGCTCATGACGCGCCTGCTCGTCCGCGGCGACGACCACCCCCTGGTTCGCTGCCAGAAAATCGATGATCTGCGCCTTGTGCGTGCGCAGCACCGTCATCTTGTCTTCCGTGAGCAACCCCTTGGGCGCACGGAACCGGAGCTGCCCCGATTCCGTCCACAGATCGACACCCAGCGTCTTCAGCTCTTCGATGATCCCGGCAACGGGCATGGACGTAAGCTCCTGTAGCTTGTTGACGACAAGCGTCACATCAGACGATGAACTCTCCGGCGAAGCGCTCTCCCGCGCGCCGGGCTCCGGCGCGCCACCGCGGCGGACGCCGCTAGGACACCGATCACGTTGATCGAGCGAGAAATGAACCGCCAAGACACCAAGGACGCCAAGATAATTCTCCATTCTTGGCGTCCTTGGCGACTTGGCGGTTCGAACTTCTGCGCTTTTCAGGCAGTTTCAACCCGTTTGTCGCTCTAGAGCACGCCCTCCTCGATCTCCTGGCGGGCCTCCTGCTCGGCGGCGAGCGCCGCTGCGACCTCGCGCAGCGTCGGTCCGTTGAACAGGCGCCTCAGCGGCAACATGATGGCGTGGCGCTGATTCACGGCCTCGATGAAGCGCGTCGCGAGCAGGCTGTCGCCGCCCAGCTGGAAGAAGCTCTGATGGCGGCCGACGCTGGCGACGGCCAGGAGCTCGCTCCAGAGCGCCGCGACGGCATGCTCCCATTCACCCTGCGGGGGCTCGACCTCGCGGGCGTCGGGTTCGGCTTCCGCCGAGATCAGCCTGACGATCTCGGCATGGTTGACCTTGCCGTTCGCGCTGAGCGGCAGCTGGGCCAGCACAACGATCCTCTCTGGCACCATGTGAATCGGCAGGCTCACGGTGACATGGTCGCGCAGCTGCTCCGCGCTGAGCTCCGCCGCAGCAGGGACCACGGCGGCGGCGAGGCGCCCGGAGGCCGCCACGGCCACCGCAGTCCGCACGCCGGGGTGCGACCTCAGAGCGGCTTCCACCTCGCCGAGCTCGATGCGATGCCCGCGGATCTTGACCTGAGTGTCGGTGCGGCCGAGGAACTCCAGCGCGCCGTCGGGCCAGTAACGCCCGACGTCACCCGTGCGATACCACCGCGCGCCGTCTCCTACGAACTTGCGAGCCGTCAGATCCGGCGCGGCGCAGTAACCGCGCGCCACCCCGAGCCCGCCGATCCACAGCTCGCCCGGCACCCAGTCCGGACAGTCGCGGCCATGCGCGTCCACCACGCGGAAGAGCTGGTTGCGCAAGGGATAGCCGTAGGGGATCGAGCGCCACGACGGCTGGACCCCATCCACCTCGAAGAAGTTGGACCAGATCGAGGCCTCGGTGGCGCCGCCGAGCGCGATGAACCGACACTCCGGCCGCTGCGCGGCGAGCCGCCCGGGCAGATCCGTCCTGATCCAGTCGCCCGAGACGAGCGCCAGGCGGAGGGCGCCCGGCGGCTCCGCCGTGCTGCTGACGATGAGCAGCATGTCGAGCAAGGTCGGAACGCTGTTCCAGATCGTCACCTCATGCCGGCACACCAGCTCATGCCAGCGCCTCGCATCACGCCGCGATTCCTCCTCGATCAAGACCAGCGAGCCGCCGGCGGACAGCAGACCGAAGATATCGTAGACGGACAGATCGAAATCCAGCGCAGACACGGCCATGACGCGGTCTTCCGGGCCGACGCCGAAGCGTTGATTGATGTCCAGCACCGTGTTCAGCGCGGCGCGATGCGTGATTTCAACGCCCTTCGGCTCGCCGGTCGATCCGGAGGTGAAGATGATGTACGCCAGCTGCTCTGCGTCGATCGCCGCCGGGCTCGGCGCGGGCGCGGATGCCATCGCCTGTCCGAACACACATGAACGAACGCCCTCGGGCCAGCACCTCGGCTCCGGGCCGGTGACGACGACGCGGACCCCTGCCTGTCCCAGCATCCGGTCGCGGCGCGCATCGGGTTGATCCACCCCGACCGGCAGGTACGCGGCTCCGGCCGCCAGCACGCCCAGCACCGCGGCGATCTGATCAGGCCCCTTGGGCAGGTTCACGGCGACGACATCGCCTGTCGCCACGCCTTGCTCGGCCAGCGCCGCCGAGAGGCGCAGCGCGCGCGACGCGAGCTCGCCGTAGCTCATCACCTCGGCCTCGCCCCAGCGCAATGCGATCCGCTGCGGCTGCTCGCGCGCCAGGTCGAAGAACGCGCGGTGCAGGCTTTGCCGTGGGCTCTCTCCGGCGGTCGCGTTGACGAGCGCGCGCGCGCGCCGCTGCGGCTCGGGCAGGAGATCGGGCACGGGCAGGTGCCATTCGGAGCTGCTCAGCCAGCTCAGCTCGCGCAGGTACGCGTCGAACATCGTGGCGATGAGGCCCGCCGGGAACAGGTCCTCGACCACGTCCCAGTTCAGGGCGACGCCGCCCTCGGCCTCTATCACCTGATGGTCGAGCCACACCTGCGGGGTCTGCGTCAGGCCCCACACCTGCTTCCTGAAGGGGCCGCTGGCCGGCGCAGCGGTGCCTCCGGGGACGCCGAGGGCGCTCGTGAACACCACCGGCATGGTCAGGCTCGGCGCGCCGCTCAGCCTTCCCAGCTCGCGAACGAGCGAGATGCTCGAGACGTCGCGATGGTCGAGCGCGTCGCCCAGCTCCCGCTGGACGCGCCGGGCGCGCGTCACCCAGCTCTCGCCGGCGGCGGGCCGGTATCCGACCAACGTGAGCGACGTGAAATCACCCATGACCGTGTGGATGTCGGGATGCACCTCGCGGCGATCGAAGAGCGTCAGGTTGAGCGTGAGGTCGGGGCGGCTGCACCAGCGGCTGAGCACCTCGGCGAACGCCGTGAGCAGGACCGTGGACGGCGTGATGCCGTGCTCGCCTGCGCGCTCGACGATACGGCGCCATCGGCTCGCGTCGACGCTGCCCTCGTGGCGCGTGAAGCGCGGGCGCCCCACCTCGGCCGGATCTCTGGCGAGCGGCAGCTGCGGCGCCGGCGGCAGCTCTGGCAGCTTCTTCGCCCAGTACGCCCGCGCGGCGGCGAGCGCCTCCGATCCCGGCGTGCACGTCAGCACGTAGTCGCGGAAGGACAGCCCGACCGGCGGCAAAGCAGCGTCGGGAGCCTCGTAGAGCGCGGTGAGCTCCGAGTAGAAGGTGAGGATGCTGAGCGCGTCGAGGATCAGGTTGTCGAGGCTGATACCGAGGCGCGTCCGGTCGCCCGACCGCACCGCCCGCATGCCGAACAGCGGCCAGCGGGTCGGATCGAAGACCCAGTGTGAGCAGTCGCGCCGCAGCGCCTCGTACGCCTGAGCCGGGTCCTCGCCGCCGTCGACGACCTCTATCGTGAACCGCGGCACGTCCGCGAGGATGCGTTGCTGGCCCTGCTCATCGAAGACGGCGCGCAACATCTCGTGCCGCCGCACCAAACCGTTGACGGCCGCCTCCAGCCGCGACACGTCGAGATCGACGACGTCGTACTCGCGGTAGAACTGGCAGGCGACGCCCCCGAGCGTGAAGCTCTCGTCACGACCCAGCCAGTAGGCCCGCTGCACCTCGGTCGGCGGGAAGGGCTTATGGCGGTTCTCCGGATCGGCGACCAGGGCCGGCAGCGCCGGCGCGCCCGCGCCGAGCGACAACGTGGCAGCGAACTCGGCCAGCGTCGGACGGGCGAACAGATCGGCCAGCTTGACGCCGTCGAGGCCGACCTCGCGCAGCCGGCGCACGAGGCGTGTCGCCAGGAGGGAGTCGCCGCCCGCGGAGAAGAAGTTGTCCTCGCGGCCCACCTCCGGCACCTTGAGCAGCTCGGCCCAGACGCCGGCGACCCGGCGTTCCACCTCGCCGACCGGCGCGGTCACGGTCGCCTTGGCCTGAAGGGCCATGGTGTTCACCGCTCGCTGCAAGGCTTTGCGATCGATCTTGCCGTTGGGCGTGAGCGGCAGGCTCCTGCAGCGCCACAGGTGATCCGGCACCATCACGGCGGGGAGGCGGTTCACCAGGAACTCGCGCAGATCCGCGAGCTCCGGCGGCGGTTGCCGCAGATCGATGATCTCGCCTGCCTCGGGCACATCGATCCTCGGATCCTCCGAGGTGATGGCCGCATAGAGCCCGCGTTCACCCAGCACCGCGACGGCCTGGCTGACGCCGGGATAACCTCCGACCGCGGCCTCGATCTCGCCGAGCTCGATGCGGTGCCCGCGCAGCTTCACCTGGAAGTCGGCGCGCCCGAGGAACTCCACGCTGCCGTCGGCCCAGTAACGCGCGCGGTCGCCGGTGCGGTACCAGCGCGTCCCGTCCGCCTGGAGAAACTTGTTCGCCGTTTTCTCTCGGTCGCCACGATAGCCGCGGGCCACGCCGGCGCCGCCGATCCACAGCTCGCCCGGGACGAAGTCCGGACAGTCGCGCCCCAGAGGATCGACGACGCGCAGCTGCACGTTGCCGAGGGGCTTGCCGTACGGCACCGACTTCCAGTGCGGAGGCACCTCGGTGACCTCGCAGATCGTGGAGTGGATGGCTGTCTCGGTGGTGCCGCCCAGCGCGATGAAGCGGCAGCGCGGAGCGCGCTGAGCGAGGCGGCCCGGCAGGTCGAGGGTCACCCAGTCGCCGCCCAGGAGCACCGCGCGGAGCGGCAGCGGACCGGGACCGTCGCCGGCCGCAGAGAGCGTGATATCGAGCAGGGCCGGCACGCAGTTGAGGACGGTCACGCGATGGCGGCGCAGCAGCTCGACCCAGACCGCTGCATCGCGACGCGCCGGCTCCTCGACGCAGACCACGGCGCCGCCGGCCGACAGCGGCGCGAAGATGTCGTACACCGACAGATCGAACTCCAGCGCAGACAGGGCGAGCGTCCGGTCGGCCGCGCCCAGCGAAAGGCGCTGGTTCAGATCATCGAGGGTGTTCATCGCTGCGGCGTGCGTGATCTCCACGCCTTTCGGCTCGCCCGTCGACCCCGAGGTGAACAGGATGTAGGCGAGATCCGAGTCCTCGCCGGCCAGCGGCTCCGCCAGCGAGGCCTGCCCCTCCGGGACTTCATCGAGCACGAGGGCGGCGCCGGCAGCGTCGAGGATGCGCTGACGGCGCAGCGCGGGTTGATCCACGCTGATCGGAAGGTACGTGGCGCCGGCGGCCAGCACGCCAAGCACGGCGACGATCTGGCCCGGCCCCTTGGGCAGCTGGATCGCCACCACGTCGCCTGCGTTCACGCCGTGCTCCCGCAGGTAGCCCGCCACGCGCAGCGCGCGCTGCCGGAGCTCTCCGTACGAGATCCCGCCGCCTTCGCCCCAGAGGAGAGCAGGCGCCTCCGGCTGTCGCTTCGCGAGCTCGAAGAACCCGTCGTGCAGGCGCTTGCCCGAGACGGCCGTCCTTGTCGCGTTCGCGGCGACACGCACCTTCAGCTGCTCTCCCGGGAGCAGCGCTGGCACAGGCTGCCGCCAGGCTTCCTCATAGGCCAGCAGGCGCTCCAGCAGGCGGCCGTGCGCGTCGAACATCGCGTCCAGCACGCCCGGCGCAAACGCGTCTTCACGCGCATCCAGGTTGACCAGCAAGCCGCCGTCGAGCTCCGTGACCTGCGCGTCCAGCCACACCTGCGGCCCCTGGGAGATGATCCAGGACGCCTTCCCGAAGCGCTGCTTCACCACCTCCGGAAACAGCTCGCCCAGACCGAGCGCGCTCGTGTACACGACAGGCGCCAGCACCTGCTCGCCTCGCTGCCGGGAAAGGTCGCGCAGCACCTCGACGCCCGAATAACCCACGTGCTCCGCGTCTGCATGGAACTGGGCCTGCAGGCGCTGCGCGCGTTCAGCGAAGGTGCCGGGTACCGCGCCGTCCCAGGCCAGGAGCACCGAGGAGGTGAAGTCGCCCACCAGCATCCCGACGTCCGGGTGCAAGGGCTCTCGGTCGAACATCGGCAGGTTCATCAAGAACCGCGGCTCCGCGCTCCAGGCGGTCAGCGTCTCCGCGAACACTGCCGCCATCGCCATGGCCGGCGTGAGGCCGTGGCGCGCCGCCAGAGACGCGAAGGCGCGCACCTGCTCCGGAGCGAGCCAGCGATGGCGCCGCACCACCGTCGTGGCGCCCACGTTCGCGTCGTAGGGAGCGGCGGGCAGCTCCGGCGCGGCGGGAAGATCGCTCAAGCGAGCTTGCCAGTACGCTCGGTCGGCGTTCCGCGACCGCTGGCCCTTGACGCTCGCGCGGCTGGCCTCGCGCTCCGCCAGGTAGCGCGGATAGCTCGTGTTGATCGGAGGCAGCGGCTGCGAGCCGGCATAGAGGTGCGCCAGGTCGGCCAGCAGCACCCGCAGGCTGAGCGCGTCGGCGGCCACCATGTCCAGGTTCACATGCAGGCGCGTGCCGCCCGCGCGGATCGCGTCCGGCAGGAGCGAGATCTGGAGTTCGAACACCTCGCCGGCAGCCAGATCCAGCGTCCGATGCGACAGCGTCCGGCGCAGCTCGGCGAGCGCCTCTTGCGCCGCCTCGGCCGACAGGGCGCGCAGGTCGTGGACTTTCAGCCCACGCCCGCGGCTGTCGGGCAGGATCTGCTGGCGGCCATCGCTCAGGATCTGCACGCGCAACATGCCGTGCCGCGCGAGCAGCTCCCGCACGGCAGATTCCAGCCGCGCGGGGTCGACCCGCTCGCCATCGAACTCGTTGTAGAAATGCGCGGCGACGCCGCCCAGCTGCTGGCCTTGCTCGCGGCCGACCCAGTACGCGTGCTGCATCAGCGCGAGCTCGAAGGGCGCCGCCTCGTCGATGGTGGCCGCGGCGGGCGAACGCTCGTCGCGTTCGCCCTTGCTACAGCTTCGCTCTCCTATCAGCGCCTTCCAGGCGGACACACGCGGGTTCGCCGCGAGCTCGGCGAAGTCGACCTCGATGCCTTGCCGCCGCCACCTGCCGGCGAGGCGCATCATCGTGATCGAGTCCATCCCGAGCTCGATCAGGTTGCTGTCTTCACGGACGGTCTCGGCCACCACGCCGAGCACGCTCGCGACCGTCTCCCTCAGATCCGAAGAGGCGACTTCGTCGTGCATTCGCTGTGTCTGTTCGTGCATTGGCTGACTCGTGAAAAGGCAAGCTCAGGTCCGGAGCACCATGTCCGCTGCGTCACACCGGCTAGCTGGCGAACTCCGACGGCACCAGGTGGCGCGCCACGCTCTGGAGCTTCTCGCAGGTCTCCTCCAGCTCTCGCTCGGGCGTCGACTCCGCGACGATCCCGGCGCCCGCGCGCAGCCAGACGCTGCTCCCCCGCTGGAAGATCGTCCGCAGCACGAGCGCCGCATCCATGGCGCCGTCGTGATCCAGCGTCAGGACCGCGCCCGAGTAGAGGCCCCGGCTCTCCGCTTCGTGCCTCCGGATCCAGTCGACAGCCTCCCTCTTCGGGATCCCCGACGCCGTGATGGCGGGGAACAGCACCTGGAACGCCGTCCAGGCCGTGTTGCCCGTCTCGAGCATGCCCGAGAGCCGTGAGGCGAGGTGCTGAACGGTCCCGCGGCAGGATATCGCCATGAACTCGTTCACGGTCACGCTCCCCTGCTTGCAGACGCGGCTGAGCTCCTCGAACGCCAGCTTCACGGACATCGCGTGCTCCGCCAGCTCCTTCGAATTGCTGAGCAATTCGGCCCGCAAGCGCGCGTTTTCGTTGTCGTCCGAGACGAGCGCCCGGGTCCCGGCGAGCGGCTGCGTCATCACCTGCCCTTCGGCGGTCACCTCGAGCACGGTCTCCGGGCTGAATCCGGCGAACTTCAGGTCGCGGCAGTTGACCACGAACGATCGGGCCGGGGTGTTCTGTCGCCGCCCGGCGACGTACGTCGCGATGAGATCGACCGGCGCGGCGACCGGGACGACGCGCGACGCGATGACCTTGTGGAGCTTGCGCGCCGCGATCTCGTTCGTCGCCGCGGCCACCAGCTCCTTGTATTTCGCTGCGCCGGTCGTCTCGAGCAGCCTCGCGGGGAGCACCTCCGGCAACGGGACGGGGGGGAGGCCGGCGACGTCGCTCATCCCGCGCGCATGGCGCCGGCTCGAGGACGCGAGGACGTCCACCATCCGCTCGAGCTCGTCCGAGGTCAACGCTCGAACCAGCGCCGTGCCGCGCTGGAGGCGGATCTCGACCTCCGGGATGGTCAGGTGAAGCAGGGGCTCCGTGCCGAGGTTCGCCTCGATGCCGTGCAGCAGGTACGCGAACTCGAACGACGCCGTGCCGTACGCGCGCCAGCCACGGAGCGGGATCGACGCGAGCGCCGCCTCGACCGCGGCGAGGCAGTCCCCGCCGGGACAGCTGTGCTTTCCTGTCGCGTCGACGCGGTGCACGCCGTGTACGTCTGCAGTGAGCTCGAAGGCCGCGCCGAGGGCGACGCTCCACTCGCCGTCGCGCTCGTAGACGAAGTACGTCGCGTGCGAGCCCGACCTTGCGAGCGCCGCCGCGAGATCGATGGGGTCTGCGCCGATCGAGACGCGGCGCTCGAAGTAGTGCCGTTGATGAGAGATGTTCATGCTCGCCCCGCACGTGAGTGACGCCGTCCCGGGCTGCCTGCGCCTCGATCTCTTCGAGGGGAGCGAAGGATGGCACATCCACCCTGTCGCTCCGCATCGGTCCTGTTGTTTTTACATAAAAGTTGCTTTTGCAACATAGGTCACCTCTGGTACGAGAGGCCGCAACCGAGACGTGAGGAGCAGGAGGAGCACGTGAGCTCTTCAGCCCACGCCCCGCTCGCTACGCGCAGTGTTCCAGGCGCGAGCCACGGTCGCGCCCCCGCTTCGTGCTCGGGTGGCGAGCCTTCGAATCGGGAACAGGCGTGGCCTCGCGAGCGCCGATAGGCACGACGCCGAGTCGCCTACATCTTGAAGATGCTTACTAAATGCATATACATACCAATTGCATCAGCGTCAAGCCGGGCGAACGGCGATTTTCGTGCGGCGGACACGATCGCTCCCCGGAGGCGCCTCCGCGCTGAATTTAAGTGGATCCGGAGGAAATCGACCTCTCAGATCACAATCGAACGTCTAACGAAATGAGTCGATGATGCGCTCGTCAGGCGCCTCCCTACTCAGCGCTCACGAGCGCAGCCAACGAGTCTTCCATGCCGCAGTGAAACATGTTCGTTGCACAGCCCTCATTCTCGTGACGCGCGGGGATGTGCAGGCGCGGCGCGGGCTCGCGCCATCAATGCCGGCCTGCCTTCCATGCGTTGTCCCGCGGCGAGCGTTCGAAGGAGGGCCACGCGTCGAAGACGACGAACTGAGCATCGCTCTCCAATCTTGCCGGCACGCGCGTCACGCGCGCCGGCGTCTCCTCGTCGTGGAAGCGTTGAACGATCTCGAACGAGCTGGAGACGGGCCGCCAGCCGCCCCCCTCCCACCGCGAGCGCTCGCCGCGAACCTCCAGCGCGCCGCCGTCGGCGATCGCGACCGTCACATCCGAGGCCGAAGGGGGACCCAGGAGGCGGTCGGCCATGATCGGGCCTGCTGCGCGCGCGAGCGCGCCTCGGACCGGCTCTCCGGAGCGCACCATGTCGGCGACCCGCGTCGCTGCGTGCAACGCCTCGGCGTCTCCGACGGCCTGCGCCCATGCGAGGGTCTCCAGCGGAGCGTACGCCATGACCCAGCTGGCCGCGCCGTCGTCGGCCAGACCCGACACGGGCGCGTCGAGTGCGCCGAGCGCATCCGCGACGTCGTCGCTGCGGCGATCCAGGAGCGCGAGCCACGCGTCACCGCCATCCGACCGCCGCACGCATTCGAGCCCGATCCACCCCGCGACGCCGTTGATGAGCCACCGCGCCCCCGGCTCCGCGCGCAGATCGGCGCGGTCCGCGAGCGAGCGCGCGGCGAGCGCCTCGGCCACCGCGGCCCGTCGCTTCAGGCGTCCGGCGCCGGACGCGGCCACGTCCCAGCCGTCCCCTTCCGGCAGCCACAGGACCGCGCCATGGGCCCGGATCTCGCCGAGATCGCGAGGCGCCTGCACGACCGTCGTCACCTCCGGGATGGCCCCGAGCCGCGCCTGAACACACGCGCTCATCGTCTGGACGTCCTCCAGGACCTCGCGCGCCGTATCGGCGCGGGACGGGCCATGCCACGCCGTGACGCCCTCCTGCCGCAGCTGTCTCGGCTCCGCCCCCCTCGGCAGCCACGCCACGGCGAAGTCGAGGCCTTGTGTCGTGCTCCCCTCGACAGGCGTGCTCACGCCTTGATCGGAGAACGACACCGACCAGCGCCAAAGGCCCGCCGGCGCCACGGCGAGGGCGGGTACCAGCGCATTCCTGTCGAGCGCGCCGGGGCGCTCCGCGAGCCCCAGCGCGCGACGTGTGGACGGAGATCGCAGCGCTCGCTCTCCGTCGTACCCGAGCCGCGGGACGAGATCGGCCGCGCGCGCCCACACCCCGGAGCCGTCCAGCCACGGCGCCTGCCCCTCGGCGAACCAGCGGGGCGACGCGATCCTGATCTCGAGCTCGACGTCGCACCCGCTCTGCGCGCAGCTGCCCAGATCGACCATGAAGTGCTCGCTCGCCGTGACGACCTCACGAGGGGAGCCGTCGACCTGGGCGCCGTCGATATCCATCCCGGTGCGCAGGCTCCCGTGCAGCTTCGCCGCGCTGGCCCGTACTCCCCGCAGCTTCCAGCGGACGTGGGCGGTGCGCGCGGACGGCGCGATCTTCGCCTCGACCTCTCCGCCCTCCACGGAGAACGCCGACGCTTCCGGCCAGAAACGGGCCTCCCAGGCCGCGTCGGCGGCGTTCTCCTCGCTCTTCGATGCGAAGCCGCTCTGCACCACGATCTGCTCGTGCAAGATCGTCGATGAGCAAGCGATCGCAAAGAGGCTGAGGGCCGCCAGGGCTCCCGCGCCCTGGGCCAGCTGCCGCGCTGCCCCGCGCCATCGATCGATCCTCCTCAGGGCCGTGCCGCGGGGGTAAGCGAGCCACGCCAAGGCCACGGCGAGGCCGACGCAGCTCAGCTTCAGGACGCCCATCTCGAGCACCGGCAGGAGCCACGGCGACCACCCCGAGAGCTCGGAGAGGGCGACATGCACCGGGATCCCCAGCTGCGCGGGTGGATACGAGACGATGTCGATCTCGTGATTCACGAGCGCGATGAACGCAGCCAGCATCGACGCGGCGTACCCCGTACCGGGCGAACGCACGAGCGCGTGGACGAGGAACGTGATCGCGCCGAGCTCCAGCAGGGCGGGCGCGGCGACGAGCGCGTTCACGAGCAGCGCATTCCACGGCTCGAAGCTCGAAGGGAGGGTGAGACCTGTCACGATCCACGCCGAGAGCGTCGGCGCCAGGGCCATGACCGCCGTCAGCAGGAGAGCGGCGACGGCGCGGCCAACCACGCGTGTGCCGAGCGGCGCCAGCGTCGCGTCGATCATCTCGTCGAACCCGGATTGCTGATCTCGACGAGCGAGCGCCCCCACGAACCCCGCCACGGCGAACACGGAGAACACGTAACAAAGGCGGATGAGGAACGGCGCGAGCAGCGCAGGCCGTGGGACCAGCGGCCCCTCGGCGTGCCCGATCACATGGTAGAAGGCGCCTGCCACGTTCATGAGGGTCCAGAGCGCGACCGCGGTACGGAAGGCCCACCCTCGGGTCGTCAGCGAGAGGTGCCAGCGAGCCTCGGACAGCGTCGCGCGGAGCCAGGATGGCGCCGTGATCGGCGGCAGCGCTGCGACGGCGGGCGCAGCGGGCGCGGCGGCACGAGAGGTCGCCTCGCCGCTCGGCGACGGCTTGCCGGGCCGCCCGAGCACGAGCGACTCGCGCCCGTGCCGCGCGAGCGCGAACGCCAGGATGGCGAGGGGGACGAGGCTCCAGAGGAGCCGATTGACGAGGAGCGGCGCGGTCATGGCCAGCTGCGCCGTCGCCTTTTCATGCGGCGTCCAGCGCTTCGTCTGCGCCTCCGCCTCCCCGAAGCCGCTCACGTCGACCACGGTCGCGATGTCCGTGTGCAGGTCACCGCCCCGCAGGACGATCATGGCCACCATCCAGATCAAGATGACCACCGCCGCCACGGCGAACGGACCGGCCGTGCTCCGGGTCCGGAGCGCCGCGGTCAGGTAGAGCGCCCCGAGGCCGATGGCCGACGGCACCACGAAGAGCGCCCACGACGACGCGATCGCCACGATCGGCGTGGGCCCGACCGCCTCTCTGGGGAACACCCCGAGCGCGGCGAGCCCGGGGACGAGCAGAAACCCGAGCGAGCTCGCCGAGCCCAGGATGCAGGCGAGCCCGACAGCGCCGATGTAGCGCGAGATCAGCAGCCCGCGAAGCGACACGGGCGCGGAGAGCACCAGCTCGTGGAGCCCCGCCGCGCGATCCCGCGTGACGACCTGCGCGAAGATCCACGCCCACGCGAAGATGAGCCAGAACGATTGCCCGGAGGTCATCAGGAAGACCACATGCGGGCTGTTGCGCGCGACGTCTGCCCCGCCCATGTCGCGCAGGTACTCCGCGCTGGAGAGCATGATGAACAGATAGCCGACGAGGCCGACGAACATGAGCGGGACGAGCGAGGTACGCAGCCCCGCCCGCAGCTCGTGCAACGCCTCGACGGCGTAGATGCGCGCGGAGCTCATGCGGCCTCCGCCTGTCGCGACTCGGCCAGCAGGTAATGATAGGCATCGTCGAGCTTGGGCGCGTGAGCGACGAAGCCGTCGCCGGGCGACACATCGCGCACCACGACGGCGCGGGTGCCGCTCGGCGTGGGCGAGACGTTCAGCGCGTCGTCGGGGATCGGCTCGCCCCGCGCGAACGTCCGGGTCCACAGGCGGCCCGCGAGCGGCGCGGTGAGCTCGGCCGGCGCTCCCTCGGCGACCACGCGCCCCCGGTTGACGATCGACAGCCGCCCGCAGAGGTTCTCCACGTCGTCCACGATGTGCGTCGAGAGCAGCACGACGGCCTCCGCGGCGACCTCCGCGAGCACGCGATGAAAGTGGTTGCGCTCGGCCGGATCGAGGCCGGCGGTCGGCTCGTCCACGATGAGGAGCTGCGGAGATCCCACGAGCGCGAGCGCGATGCCGAACCGCCGCAGCATGCCCCCGGAGTAGGTCGCGACCTCGCGGTGACCGACGTCGCTCAGGTTGACGCGCGCGAGCAGCGTCGAGATCTCCGCGTCGCGCTCGCGCCGGTCCGTGCGCCCCTTCAGCCAGGCGAACCGCTCGAGCAGCGACCGCCCCGTCACCCCCGGGTACGCGCCGATCTGCTGCGGGAGGTACCCGAGGCGGCGGCGGAGGAGGTCAGGAGATGCAATGACGTCGATCCCGTTGAACGTGATCGTCCCCGCGTCCGGCGTCTGGAGCGTGGCGAGGGTGCGCATCAGCGTGCTCTTGCCCGCGCCGTTTGGGCCCAGGAGCCCGTAGAGCCCCGGTCCGACGTCCAGGTCGACGCCGTTCAGCGCTCGAACGCCGTTGGCGTACGTCTTCATCAACCCCTTCACGATCAGCCCGTTCGAGTTGGACATGGGATCTCTCCGCTTCCGGTTCAGCGCACGCGCAGGACACCCCACGTGGCGCCAGGCATCGTCAGGGCGCGCGCGGGCGCGCCGTCCCCGGTCGTCCGCACCAGGGTGGTCGAGCCGAAGCCTGCCGTTGACTCGTTCTCGTAGGCCTGCTCGTCCACCTCGAACACCTTGATGCCGCCGGCGAGCGGCCGGCGATCGAGGCGCTCGGCCGCTCCTGGATCGTCGAGCGCGATGCGCCACGTCTGCCAGCCCGGCGCCGAGTAAGCCTCCAGGTGGGTGGCGTCGGCGCTGGGCGAGTAGATGCCGGTGTCCAGCACGCGCAGGTACGCCACGCCGTCGGAGCCGGGGATCAGGCCGCCGGTCGGGCCGCCGGTCACGTCGTTGAGCGCCACGACGTCGGTGTCGAGCTCGTCCTGGCCTGCAGCCATGCGCGCCATGCACGGCGCAGGGGCTCTCTCCGGGTCGATCATGAAGATCGAGGCGACATAGGGGTCGGACGCAAAATGGATATCTCCGCTCGGCGCCTTCACCGTGTAGTAGAGGCCTCCGCAAGGGGCGCCCTTCACCTCGATCGAGCCGTCGGTCGGATCGAAGAAGAGGACCTTCGATTCGCTGGCCACGCGATCGTACGCCGCGCTCGTGCCGTAGAGTGGAGCGACGAGCCGCCCGCCGTGCTCACGAAAGCCGGGCTCCCCGAGGAACGTGGTGTCCGCGGAGTCGATGCGCGCGTCCGACACGTCGATGCTCCGGGTGATCTCCATGGCAGCGAGATCGAGCTCGAGCGCCTGCCCCGAGACGAGGTCGAAGAGGAACCCTCGGTCCGGGCCGTCGAACACCATCTTCTCCCCGACAAGGAAGGAGATCCCGGCTCCTCCGAGTCCGAGCCGAGCTTCGAGCTCCGGCTTGCCGGCGGCCACCCTGTATTTCGAGACGGTGAGCTCTTCGGAGCTGACGACATAGAACACCTCGGCTCGCGGGACGCCCCAGATAGAGCCTCTCCCGGGGAGCTCGATGGCGTCGTCCAGGCTGACGGCCCCCCCGTTCACGTCGTCGACCACCCAGACGAACATGGTGGTATTCGTGAAGTCGCTGCTCTCGACGCGGCTGGCGACGGCGTAGCGGGGACCGCCGTCGTCCGGCTCCCGGGCGCCGCTCTCCCCGGGGTCGCTGCCGCACCCCGCCGCGAGCGGCAGGCAGACGAGGCACGACGTCGCGAGAGCCCAGCGAGCGCCCCCCATCCGGAATCGTTCCATGAGCCGCCCTTGCTCGCCGCGCCGTGCGCTCGGGCGTGCGGCGGCCTCGACCTCGAGGAGCCTGGTAGTACCTGATGAGCTCATCACTTGCTTCCTTTCTCGCGCCGGGCTTCGCTAGAGCGACAAACGGGTTGAAACTGCCTGAAACGCGCAGAATTTCGAACCGCCAAGTCGCCGAGGACGCCAAGAACGGAGAATTATCTTGGCGTCCTTGGTGTCTTGGCGGTTCATTTCTCGCTCGATCAACGTGATCGGTGTCCTAGGGCTCGCCTGTGGATCGCGGATGTCGCGTGAACCTCACGCGGATGGGCGGCGACGTCGCCGTGATGAGCTGGCCTCCCTCGTCGGCGGCGGGCAGGAATCGCTGCTTGCGAGCGCACGCGAGCGACATCTGGCCGAAGCCGTAGCCCGGGTCCGAGAGGAGCTCCGCCGAGGCGACGGTGCCGTCCGAACGAACGACCGTGCGAATGACCACCGTTTGCTCGTCCACCGAGAGCGCGTCCGCTTCGCGCGGCCAGGGGCAATTCCATTCCCGCGCGGGCTGCCCGACGGGCCTCGCGCGCGAGGGGCCTCCCTGCCGGCGCTCCGGAGGAGCGCTCGGGTCCACACGCGCGGCGTTCACCGCCTGCGCGCTCGTCCCCGCAGAGGAGGTGACGCCCCCGGCATACCGCTCTCCGCGGCCAACGGCGATGTCGAACCCGGTGAAATCGAGCGGCGCAGCCGCGTTCTCCGCCAGGGCGACCTGCCCTGCCTGCGCGGGCGGAGGAGGCGCCGCGGGCGCGTCAGGCGCCCGAGCAGCGGCAGGAGCGGCCGCGCGCGCGGGGGAGCGCTCGGCGGCCCTGGGCGCCGGAGCTTCCGCCTGCGGCGAGGGGCTCGGTGGCGACGGCGGTGGGGCCAGATCGACCACGTGCTCCACCTGCAGCGGCGGGCGCGCGTCGCGCTGGCTCGCCGTCGTGTCGTCCGGGCCCAGGCGGAACGCGATGATCCCGACCGTGCCCTGCATGACGGCCGCCGGCATGAGCGCGAGCACGAGCGCTCGGGCCGAATGTTCCTTGACGGCTCCCAGGACGATCCCGGCAGTGCTGTCGGCCGCGAATGCGCGGGCTCCTCCCCTCGCGCGCCGGGGCTGGACGTGGGAGCGCGCCCCGTCGAGGACGATGCCGGCGACGCTCTCGGGGTGGAATTCCGATTGAATCATGGATGGCCCGTCCTCTCCGCCGCATGGGCCTCGGCCTCCGGGCGGACGGCGCCGAAGGCGACACGCGCGATCCCCGCGGCTTTCAGCGTGTCGAGCACCGTCATCACGCGGCCGTGCGAGACGGCGCGGTCGGCCTGGATCACGGCCCGGAGCTGCGGATCGCGCGACAGGGCCGCCCGCACGCGCTCGCGCAGCGCCGCATCGTCGATCGCGGCCCCGTCGACCTGCGCGGGCCCCTCCGCGGGCAGCACCACGCTCAGCACCGCCTGGACCTCTTCGCTCTGCGACGCGTGCGGCAGATCCAGCGGGACGGCGGGCGCGACGACGATCTTCGCGGTGACGATGAAGATGATCAGGAGGACCAGCGTGATGTCGACGAGCGGCGTCACGTTGATCCCTTCGATGATCCCGCCGCGGCGGGATCTCGCGCTCTGCCCGGCGCTCGCCATGACTAGGCCGCCTCCGGGCGGGACGCCTCGCCGTTCATCGGCTTGTCGATCGCCGCGCTGCCATGGGCCGCGCGCGCGGGCTCGACACGAGAGGACTGCGGGGCAGCCTCTCCGGTCGCCAGGTAGGCGAGCACCAGGTTCGAGAGCGTCTCGGCGTCGTCGAGCATCGCGGCGATCCGGCGCTGCAGGTAGTTGTAAGCGGCCACCGCCGGCAGCGCGACGCCGATGCCCACGGCCGTCGCCACGAGCGCCTCCGCGATCGCCGCCATGACCGCGGCGGAGGCGACCTGGCTCGCGGCCCCGCCGCCCGCCGCCCCCGTGGCCTGACCGAGCTGCTCGAACGCCAGGATCACGCCGATGACGGTGCCAAAGAGGCCGACGAAAGGCGCGTTGTTGCCGAGGGTCCCGAGGTACGCGAGCCGCGCCTCGAGCGCCTTCCGCTCGGCGGCCATCGCGCTCTGCATCCCCTTGTCCGCCGCGGCCGACCCGCGCTGCGCGAGCCTCAGGCCCGCGCGGGCGACGCTCGCCCCGACCGATCGCATCGGCCGGAGCGCGTCGAGCGCGGCGGCGACCGAGCCATTCGACAGGTGGGCGTCGAGCTCGGCGGCGAGCGCTCGCACGTCGTCGTCCTTCGAGCGGAAGTAGAGCCAGCGCTCGATCGCGATGGCGATGCTGCCCGCCGAGAGCGCGAACAGGAGCCACAGGACCCAGGACGCGCCGGACTGAACGAGCAGGTTCTTGACGGCTACAACGGTGTGCATCTCATCTCCTCGAGTTCGTGTGCTCGGCGAGCCGCAGGGTCAGTTGATTCGTCGCGTGGCCGTTCATCCCATCACCTGCCCCTCGAGCTCAGAGCTCCGCCGTGGTCTTGACGTAGAAGCTCCTTCCCGGGCGCGGCGTGCGGAAGAAGTCGAACACACGCTCATCCGTGAGGTTCTGCATCTCGAGGGTCGTGCTCAGGCTCGCGCTGCCGCGCCGGACGACGTATCCGAGCCCGGCCGAGTGCACGAGCTGCGAGGGGATCACCTGCTTGGAGTCAGGCCGCCCGAGGCTCTCCCAGGTGCGGAAGTACTCGTGTACATAGCGGCTGTTCCACGTGAGCGCGACCTCGTCCTCCGCGGCGAAGACGCGGCGAAACAGGAGGCGCGCGGTGCCGTTGGCGAAGAGGTACGGGCGGTTCGGGATGCGATCTCCCTCGAAGGCGCCGAACGCCCCCTCGCTCGAGGTGTTGCGGAAATCGAGGTAGGTGACGTTGCCGTCGAGCGCGAGGTGCTCCCCGGGCGAGGTCCATCCGGCGGAGCCTTCGACGCCGAGCGACCGCGCGCCGTGGACGTTCTCGTGCTTCTGGTCCCGATCGTTGCCGAGCAGCACGATCAGCCGGTCCGCTGCGCGCAGGAAGCCATTGCCCGTCGCGCGAAAGGCGCCCGCCGGCGTCTCGCGGGCGTCGAGGGTGAGCCCGAGGTTGACGTTGTGGCTGACCTCGGGATCGAGCCCGAGGTTGGCCGCGATGAACGTGTTGTCGCCGAAGACCTCGTCGGGGCTGGGCAGCCGCGTCGCCCACTCGTAGGAGGCCTTCCCGTAGAGCCAGGGCGTGAACCTGTACCGGAGCGCGTCGCCGATACCGAAGCGGTGGGTGCTCCCGTCGCGGTCGCGCGCGAGATCACCGGCGACCGGGCTCTCGCTCGCGATGCGCTGCACGTACTGCTTGACGAACAGGACGTTATCGAGCCGGTCCTCGAGCAGGTCGAGGTCGTACTCCAGGCCGTTCACCAGCGCGAGCACGCTGCGGCGGTCGGCGAGCGGATCGGGGCTATCTGGATCGCTTTGCCGGCGCTCCTCCCCCGTCCGTGTCACGTAGGTCGGCGCGACGGCCAGGCGGACGGCGTGCGACCGCTGGATGCGCCATTCCACGTTGAGGCGCGCGAAGGCGGAATGGTCCCGGAAGACCTGGTCGTGGGGGACAGCGTCCGTCTCGCCAGGCTTGCTGTCCTCGGGGTCGCAGCGTCCCAGCCAGTCGTAGTCGCAGGTCGCGACGTCGAGGAAGCGCCCTCGGACGTACGCATAGCCGCCCACCGCGTCGAGCGACACGCCGCGCCCGAGCGGCTGTTCGTAACGGAGGTTCACGCCTGCCGAGGTCTCCCCGTACGTCACGCCGCCGTACGGGACCCTCATGACGAGCCTGTGCTGGTACTCCTTCTCGTAGTCGGTCACGAAGGCGCGCAGGCGCAACCGCCGCGCCCACGGCCGATCGACGACCCCGAGCTCCACGTGGCCTCCCGCGCTGCGGTACGCGTCGTGAAAGCGGTAGACGCGCGCCGGCGAGAAGCGCCCGCGCTCGTCCTCGACCTCGGTATCGACGGGGTAGTCGTTCTTCGCAACGTCGAAGAAGCCGCTCGCGCGGGCGAACAAGCCGCTCGGCCTGTGCAGGTGGCTGCCGGCGAGCGCCGTTCGGTGGGTGTCGAACGAGCCCACCTCGTAGGACGCGCCGGCGCGTGATTCGCAGAGGTCCTGATCGGTGACCAGGTCGACCGCCCCGCCGAGGGCGTCGGCGCCGAGGCGCACCGGGACCACGCCGCTGTAGATCTCGACGCGCTCGACGAGGCCTACCGGCACGTTCGAGACGCCGAAGGGATAACCGGCCAGATCGAGCGGCACGCCGTCGAGGAAGAACCGCACCTGATCGTCCGTCAGCCCGTTCAGCGAGAAGCGCGTGGCCGAGCCGAGGCCTCCCTCGCGGCGCACGCCGACCCCCTGCGTGCGCGCGAGCACCTCGCCCATGTCCGAGGACTCCCGCTTGACGCGATCCATCTCGACGACCGTCACGGCCTCGGCCGATTGCCGGCGCCGCTCGGCGTCCGACGGCCCGCGCACGGTCACCTCGATCGGGGCCTCCTGGCCGGATGGCACGAGCCGCAAGGCGATCTCGGCGACGTGCGCTCCGGCGATCTCGGTCTCGACCTCGGCCCGGCCGACGCCGCTCGCCTCGGCGATCACGACGCAGGGCCCGGGCGCGAGGCCCTCGATCTGGAAGCGGCCCTCGCCGTCGGTGTGCGTTCGCTCGGTGGAGCCATCCTGGTGCCGCACGAGCACCTCGGCGCCGGCGACGCCGTGCGAGCTCGCGCCGGGCAAGAGCACGCGCCCGCGGAGCGCGCCGCTCGCAGGCGCCTTCGGGAGGTGAAACTCGTAGGCGTAGAGGATGCGGGAGGCGACCGGGGTGTCCCCCCGTCGCGCAGGCGAGAACAGGAAGCGCTGCGCTGCGGCCTGCGCCGCCTCGTCGAAGCCGTGCCCCGCGGCCTGCGCCACGTCCGCCGCCGACACCCGCCCATCCGCCTCGATGGTGAGCCTCAGCACGACGGTCCCCTCCCGGCCTTGCGCGAGGGCGGCCGCCGGGTAATCGGCCTCGGCGAACGCGTTGAGGACCGGCGGGTGATTCTCCGGCGCCTGCCGGGGTTCATCGGCGGCGCCCGGAGGCGCTTCGCCGCCCGGCGCGGCGTCCCGGGCCGGCTCCGCCGGCGAAGCCGCGCCGGCGTCCTGCGCGTGCGCGGCCCCGCCCGCGAGCAGAGCTCCGGCCGCGACAAATGCGGCGGCGCCGGCGCTCCTTCGCGCCCGGGACGGGCGCGCTGGGCCTCGCCGCGCGGGAGCCTCGGTGTTCATGCGGCTCCATCTATAGCAACGAGATACATGTTGCAATAGTTTTGCATGTGCACTCAGGATGCCGTTCATGGCCGCGCGCGCGGCGCTCCGCGCGGGCTCTCTGGGCGGGCAAGGGAGGGGGGGACATCGCGCGCGGGGAGGGCGCCGCGCGCGTGGGTCGGCCGGTGCGTGCTGCTGCCTGGCGATCACCGGGTGATCGCCGCGGGCCGGCGGGAGATCTCGGAGGCCGGGCCGGGCTCAGCCGGCGGGCGCTTCCCTGAGCGCGGCGCTCGTCTCCACGTCGCGCCCGTCGAGCCTGCGGAACTCTCGGTTCACCATGACGAGCACGAGGAGGAACATCGCGACGTCGATGGCCGTGGTCCCCCAGTAGACCCCGCTCACCCCGACGAGCCTCGGCAGGAGCCACATCAAGGGGATGAAGAGCACCACCTGCCTCAGGAGGGCGACAACGCTCGCGAGCTTCGCCCGCTCCAGGCAGGGGAACAGCACCAGCGCGTTGAAGACATACGGCAGAAGGGGCAGCACGACGATGTAGATCCGGAAATCGAGCAGCTGCTGCGCGGTGAACTCGGACCCCGGCAGCAGGAAGCCGAGGACCGCGTTCGGGGCGAGCATCATCGCGAGCCAGAACGGCAGGACGAACGCGACCCCGGCGAGCCCGAAGAGGCTGAAGGCGCGCTTCACCCTGACGTGGCGCTGTGCCCCGTAGTTGATCCCTTCCACCGGCTGCAAGGCGCGCATCAGCCCGAGCATCGGGGTCAGCATGAACAGGAAGAGGCGGTTGCAGGCGGCGTAGAAGGCGACGTCGTTCTCCGTGCCCTGGCCCGAGACCGCGTTGTAGACAACGACGTTCTGGGCGATGCCCATGATGGTCAAGATCATGCCCGGCATGCCCAGGGAGACGATCTGCTTCCGGATCGCCGGATCGATGCGGATCGTGCGCCAGGCCGTGTCGAACGAGGCGCGCCCCCTCGCGAAATACAGGAGCCCCACGACCGAGTAAACGAGCATCGCCGCGTTGGTGGCCCACGCCGCGCCTTGGACGCCCCAGCCGAACGTGTGGATGAACAGCGGCTTCAGGGCGACGTCCACCAGCAGGCCGAGGGAGATCATCCACGCCGCGGTCTTCATCTTGCCTTCGCCGCGCACCGTCATGTTCACGGCCAGGCCGTGCACCCAGAACACCGAGCCGAGCGCCGTCACCTTGAAGTACTCGGTGCCGTACGCGAGGATCTCCCCGGTGCCGCCCATCATGCGCACCAGCGGCTCAGCGAACACGTAGGCGAGCACGGTGTAAGGCAGGCTGAGGAGCAGCGACAGCCCGTTCACGCTGCCCAGCAAGCTGTGGAGCTTGCTCTTGTCGCCGGCGCCCAGGTAGATGCTGAGCGCCGTGCCCGCGCCGGTCCCGACCAGGCTGCCGAGGCCGAGCGTGATCTGGGACAAGGGGTAGGCGATGCCGACGCCGGCCAGGGCGCTCTTGTTCATCAGCTGGCCCACGAACACGGCGTCCAGGAAGGCGTTGAGCCCGTAGAGCACCATGGCCAGCACCGCCGGCCACGAGAGCTCCCACATCACTCTCGTCAGCTTCCCCTCGAGGATGAACTGCTTCTGCGTGTCTCTATCGTTCATGGCACAGATCTCCGTCGATTCGGTGTCATCGACTCCACGCGGCTGGAACCGCGCCGCCCTCCACGCGCGCAACGACAACGCAGCTGGAGGAAATCTGTCTTCATGACGTCCCCACATCGAGGGCGCAGACGTGAGCGTCCGCAGGCGCCATGGTGCCCGCGAAGCCACCTCCTCGGACGAACGCGATCCGACAGGCAGCCCCAGGGCACACGGCGCCCCTGCTCCTCCCTCTCCAGCGTGCTTGCCATCTCCTAGCATGCGCACCGGCGCAGATGCAATTGATTTTTATTTTCATCGCATGGAGCGACCGGCGGGAGCAGCATTTCGACCGCGATCTGGAGGGATTTTCTGCCGATCGGCCGCGGAGCGCGCGGCGGCCTACCCCCGTTGCCCGAGGGCGATCGCGGGGCCCCGGCGTCGCGCCGCGCGAGGATCCTCTGCCCCGGGCTGCGCGCCGTAGTACATAGCCACGAGCACATCCCTGGAAGGAGCGCGCGATGGCAAAGCTGATGGTCTTCGAGACGTTCTCCAAGTCGGATATCGAGGCGCTGCTCGACGCCGGCATCGTCGTCAACCTCGCGTTCGACGCGTCGCACCCGAAGCGGGAGAAGACGGTCCACCTCGAGCTGCTCATCGACGCCACCCAGGAGGCGATCCTGCGGCTCAGGAGCCGCTACAACGAGACGTACATCAAGCTGAAGGGCGCGCTGATGCAGGGCGAGGGCACCTACAAGCTCGAGTGCCACACCTTCGATCAGGACATCGTCGACAGCTCGCCGAAGTCCTATGAGATCCGCCAGAACCGCGCGATCGTTCGGTACGGCGACGCCGGCACCGTCATCCAGGACATCGGCTGGTGGTGAGCGCCGGCGGGGGGTGGCCGGCCGGCGCCGGAATCGGTGGCCGCCTCCGGATAATGGGCCTCAGATAGCGACGCTGCGGAGCCGCGGCCTCATCGAGCCGCTCGGCCTTGAGCCTCCCTCAACCCACGCACCGCCAGCACCAGCTCCTCCAGCGTGTCGACGATGCGGTCGGCGCCCGCAGCCTCCAGCTCCGCGCGCGACCCGTATCCCCAGGTCACCCCGATCGCCACGAGGCCGTGCGCCTTGGCGCCGAGGACATCGTGTTCGCGGTCGCCGATCATGCAGGCGTCGGCGGGGGTGAGCGACTCGCGCTCCAGGGCGTGCGCGATGAGCTCGGCCTTGGTCGAGCGCTCGCCGGACAGCTCGGCGCCGTAGACGCGGGACACGTGCGAGCGGAGGTTGAAGTGGTCGACGATGCGCTCGGCATAAACGGCCGCCTTGCTGGTGACGAGGCAGAGGCCGTGGCCCGCCTGGCAGAGCTGCGCGAGCGCCTCTGGCACACCGGGATACACGCTGTTCTCGAACAGGCCGAGCGTGCCGAAGCGCTCGCGATAGACACGCACGGCCTCCTCGATGCGGGCGCTGTCGCGCGTCGCCAGGATCTCGGCGAACGCATCGCGCAGCGGCGGACCGATGAAGCGGCGCACCTCGGCGAGGCTGAGCGAGCCGTGCCCGAGCACATCGGCCGCGTGCACGAAGCAGGCGGCGATGCCAGGGGCCGGATCCGTCAAGGTGCCGTCGAGATCCAGAAACAACGTGCGCATGGCCGCGCACGTAGGGCACCGAAGGGGGCGGCGGCAAGGGTCGCGAGGAGAGGCATGGGCGGCGCGTCGGAGCCCGCGCGCCCGGCGCGCCCCGCGGTGACGCTCCCCTCGGAGAGGTGGGCATCGCGATGACGCTCCAGGTCGACGAGCGGGGGATGACAGATTTGTCCAAGGGGGGCGACGACGATCTCGCCGTCTATTCGAGCGGGTCGCAGCGGCAATAGAACAAGGACGGTCGGACGCGAGCCGAGAGTCCCCGCAGGTCCTGACCAACGCCCCCCTAACCGAAGGTGACGACGATGAACTATCCTGCCCTTTCATCCCGATTGGTGATCCGCTGCGCTCTTGGGATAACCGTGCTCTGCCTCGGAGCTTGCAGCTCGGAGAGTGACCTGAACGACGGTTCGGAGTCGGAGAGCGCCGCAACCGGAGGGACGGCGGGGACCAGCGGTTCCACGACCGGAAGTTCGACGAGCGGTGGGACAGGTGTTGGAGCCTCCAGCTCCGCCGGAGTGACCGCGGTGACGACCGGAGCAGGAGGAGCCCCGAGCGGCGGCACCGGCGGCGCAGACCCGAGCGGACCGGCGTCGGTGGGCAGCGCGAGCACGGGCGGCGATCCCGGAACGGGCGGCGGGGATGACGGCCTGCCTCCGACAGGCGACAACTCGGTTGCGTACACCGGCTGCTCGATGGCCAACAACATCGGCACCGGCTACAAGCGCGTCGGCGGCAAGATCATGTGGAACGCCGACAACTATCAAACGGGCGCCATGGTGGTCCAGAACTGGACCAGCCCGAACAGCTCTTCCTGGCAGCTCTTCGACCGGAAGATGGAGTCGATCGGGGGGAAAGACGTCGTCAAAGCCATCATGGTCCAGATCTGCATCCTGTCGCAGCGGGCGACCGACAAGGAGCTCCGTGACATGGTCAACGCGGCGCGCCAGCACGTCAACCCGGGCACCCATATCTACATCGTGGGCCAGCCGGTCTACAATGCAGGGCACGATTGCTTCATCGCGGGAGCGGGCGGCGCCGACTGGACGGACATGAAGGCGCAAGAGCTGGCCAAGGACCCGACCATCAACGAGAACATGAGCTACCTCGGGAAGTTCATCCTCAACAACGACGCGGGCGAGGTCAGCGACGGCTGCCACGCCAGCAGCCCGAAGGGCGAGAACGTGCTGGGAGAGCAGGCGAAGGCCTTCTTCGGGGGCTGATCGGGGCGCAGGCCCAACGAGACCGAGCTGCGATGTCGACAGGCGCGCGCATGTCCGCACAGATCTGCGTGCAAAGTAGCGGTGAGCCCTGCTCATAGGAGGGGAGCAGGAGCTGACCATCGTGGGTGACCTATGATTTCGCTTGCCACTCCCTACCACACCGTCGGCATCGCATGTTTCGGGCTGCTGCTCTCGGCAGGTTGCACCTGCGGAAACGATGACAGGACCGCGGCGGACGAGACGATCGCGAAGGACCGAAGCAGCGGCCGCGCGGGCGCCTGGGCTGGAACGGCGCCAAGTTGCACCGGGCTGCCGGCGACCTGCGGGCCATCACAGAACGAGGACTGCTGCGAGAGCTTGCTGGTCCCCGGCGGAACCTTCGCTCGGAGCTACGACGGCGTGGACTATCTGGACTGGAGCTACCCGGCGACGGTGAGCGACTTCTACCTCGACAGGTACGAGATCACCGTGGGCCGATTCCGGGCGTTCGTGAACGCAGGCATGGGCACGCAGGCCAGCCCGCCTGCGGATGGTGCGGGCGCACAACCAAAGATCCGAGGCTCTGGCTGGAGCTCGGCGTGGAACACCAAGCTGCCGCCGAACACGGCTGCCCTGAGAGACGCCCTGAATTGCTTTGTCCATCAGAGCTGGGCGGACACGGCGGGGAGCGACGAAAATAAGCCGATCAACTGCCTGGACTGGTACACGGCGTTCGCGTTCTGTGCGTGGGACGGCGGACGGCTGGCGACAGAGGCGGAGTGGAACTACGCGGCCTCCGGGGGCAGCGAGCACAGGTACTATCCGTGGTCGAAGCCAGCGACCTCAACGGCGATCGATGACAGCTACGCGGTCTACTGCGGCGGCACCTGCAGCCTGCGGAACGTCGGTTCGAAGTCGCCCAGAGGCGACGGGAGGTGGGGGCAGTCCGACCTCGGCGGGAACGCGTGGGAATGGACGCTGGACTGGGACCCGGTTCAGTACCCGATGCCATGCCATGACTGCGCCGCCGTGACAGCAGGCTCCTACCGGGCCTTCCGGAGCGGCAGCAACGACGACCTCGCCCCGACCCTTCGGTCAGCCACCCGCCACGTCTACTACCCCGAGCTCCGAGGCAACATCGGGTCGCGTTGCGCCAGAAACCCTTAGTTGGCCTGTCGGTCACCGGCATGCAGTGTCACGGTCGTCATCACGCTCTGGCCGTGACGCCGCGCGCCGCCGCGGCCGCCTGCGCTACGCGAGGGATCGAGGCTGGGCCGGGCCGCTGGGCGCGTAGGCTCGTAGAAATGCGCGCACCCCCTCGACGAGGAGCTCCCGCATGCGGGCGTCGTTCGGGGCGATCACCGGCCCGAACCCGCTGGCGGCGAGCAAGAAGGTCAGCGCGATGAAATGATCGGCCGCCTGCCGGGGGTTCGGCGCGTCGAGCAGCCCTGCACGCGCAAATTCGGCGAACCGCTCCGCGATCGCCTCTTCCGGAGCGTTCATCATCCAGTGGTCGCGACCGCGCAGCTGGGACAGCTGAGCGGACTCCATCGTCACCAGCCGCAGGAGGGCAAGGTAGTCCACCGAGCCGAGCATCTCGGTCACGACCCGCGCCGAGAAGGTGATCAAGGCGTCCTCCAGGTCCGTCACGTGCGTCAAGGTGTCCTCGATGGCCCGTCGGATCGCCGCCATGAGCAGGTCACCCGTGGACTCGACGACGGCCAGCAAGAGAGCCTGTTTGTCGCCGAAATAGTCATACACCGTCCTCTTGGAGACGCCGGCGCGCGCGGCGACGGCATCGACGCTCGAGCGGTCGAACCCGTCGGCCAGGAACAACTCCCGGGCCGCCACGAGGATGGCGGATCGCTTTTGCGCGGACCCTTCACGAAGAGCCTTCTGTGCGCCGGTGGAGGACATGCACCTCCAGGTATAGCCTATTTCGGCCATTTTTTGCCCTGGCCTTTGTACACTACACCGTGTAGTGTAGTCTACGTCAGAGCTCCCTGGGCCGAGTGGACCGCGGTCGGCAGCTGCTTGCCCTGCCTCGTGGCAGCGGGCGGGTCGCGCCGATCTCTCGCGGATGCGCCCTCCGCCGCTGCGAGCTCACACCGAAGGAAGGCGGACACATGGCGACTTCGCGGAACAAGAAGATCCTGATCTCCGGCGCGAGCATCGCCGGCCCCGTGCTCGCGTACTGGCTTCACAGGTACGGCTTCCAGGTCACGGTGGTGGAGAAGGCCGGCGCTGTGCGAAGCGGCGGCTACCCCATCGACATCCGGGGCACCGCGATCGACGTCGTGAAGCGCATGGGCGTGCTGTCGCGCATCGCAGCCGCGCACATCGACTCACGCAAAATCACGTTCGTCGATGGCGACGGCGCGCTCATCGGGTCGATCCGGCCCGAGGCGCTCACCGGCGGCAAGGAAGGCCGGGATCTGGAGCTGCCTCGCGGAGAGCTCACGACGGTGCTCTACGACGCCGTCCGAGATGACGTCGAATTCCGCTTCGGCGACTCCATCACCACCTTGAACGAGCACGGCGGCGGCGTCGATGTGCACTTCCAGAGCGGCCTGCAACGCCCCTTCGACCTGGTCATCGGCGCTGATGGATTGCATTCGAACACACGGCGGCTCGCCTTCGGGCCCGAGGCGCAGTACCACCGTTATCTCGGCTACTGCTTTGCGGGTTTCACCATCCCCAACACCCTCGGGTTCTCTCACGAGGCGTTCATCAGCAACACGCCCGGGAAGGCGGCCGTGCTGTTCGCGGCCGGCGACAGCGATCGCCTGCACGCCTTCCTGACCTTCGCCCGTCCCCAGCCTCCCTTCTCGGAGTTCGCCGACATCGAGGCGCAGCGAAGGTTGACCGCCGGTGTCTTCGCCGGCGCCCGCTGGGAAGTACCGCGGATGCTCGCCGCTCTGCAGGAGGCCACCGATGTCTTCTTCGACGTCGTCAGCCAGATCCGCATGCCTCGATGGTCGAAGGGAAGGGTCGCCCTTGTGGGAGACGCGGCCCACGCGCCGTCGTTCTTGTCGGGCCAAGGTACGAGCACCGCCATGGTCGGCGCCTATGTCCTGGCGGGGGAGCTGGCGACCCATTCCGACCCCAGCGCCGCCTTCGCCTCGTACGAGCGCGTCATGAGGCCGTTCGTCGAGGTGAACCAGTCGCTCGCCAGCGGCGGCGCGCTCAGTCTGATCCCCGCCACATCGCGAGCGCTGTGGATCCGGAATCAAGCGCTCCGGGTGGCACCATGGCTGGCGCGCACGGGGCTCCCCGGTCGCAAGGGCCGGAAGGCCTCGACGGCGCTCGCCCTCCCCCTCTATGGCGTGCAGGCCCGAGGATAGCTCGCGATCGCACGTGCTAAGAAATTAGCACGCGTTACTTGCTAATTTCTTAGCACCGGGCTACGGATGGACGTCATGCCGAAGCCGCCGCTCACGCGCCGAGAGCGCGAGATCATGGACATTTTGTACCGCCTGCGGCGCGCGACCGCGCACGAGGTGAAGGACAACCTCGAGGATCCGCCGAGCTACTCCGCGGTCCGCGCGCTGCTGCGCCTGCTGGAGGAGCGCGGGCACGTCAAGCACGTGGAGGAAGGGCAGCGCTACGTCTACATGCCGGTCACGGCCCCGAGCGAGGCTCGCAGGAGCGCGCTGGCGCAGGTCGTGCGGACGTTCTTTGGAGGCTCGGTCGAGCAAGCGGTCACCGCGCTTGTCGACACGTCGAAGTCCAAGCTATCGCGCGAAGAGCTGGATCGCATCGCCCAGGTGATCGAGCGCGCCAAGAAAGAAGGGGGTTGAAATGAGCCCGATCGAGATGAGCCCGCTGCCGTTCCTCGTCGATGCCGCGCGGGGCGCCGTGCTCCTCGGGCTCGCCCTCGCGGCGATGCCGCTGCTCCGCCGCGCGCCGGCCTCCACACGCCGGCTCGTGCTGGTGCTCGGGCTCGCGGCCGCGGCGCTGGTGCCGGTCGCCTCGCGGCTCGTTCCGGCGTGGCGCGTGCTGCCGGTGGTCGAGCTTGGCGTCGCAGACGCGAGTAGACCCTTCGCCGAGCCCATCGGGGATGCCATTGCCCCACCCTCCGTCGAGCGTGTTTCCCACGCTGTGATGCAGGCTCCGTTCACGCCGGTCGCCCCGGCAACTCAGTCCTTTCCGTGGGGCCCGGTGCTCCTTGCCGTGTGGGCGCTCGGGGCATTTGCGGTGCTCGCTCGCCTGGCCCATGGCCTCGCCAAGGCGCGTGGGATCGCCCGGCGCGCGACCCCGATCTCGTTTCCCGGGATCGCGGCGACCCTCGGCGAGGCGCGCATGAAGGCCCGCGTGTGCGTCAGCTCCGAGATCGATGTGCCGGCGGTGACCGGGGTCTTTTCGGCGGTGGTGCTGGTGCCGCGGGAGGCGCTCGAGTGGAGCCCGGCGCGCTGGCGAGCCGTGCTGTTGCACGAGCTGGCGCACGTCCGGCAGCGCGATTGTCTTGCCCAGATCGTGGGGCAGCTCGCCTGTGCAATGCACTGGTTCAACCCGCTTGCGTGGCTCGCGGCGCGCAGGCTTCGCATGGAGCGCGAGCTCTCGGCGGACGAGCGGGTCCTGGCGAGCGGGGCGCGGCCGACCGAATATGCCGAGCACCTGCTGGCCATTGCGACGAGCGCCGCGCGGCTCCGCGAGGTGCCGGGCGGAGCGCTCGGGATGGCGGAGCCCTCGCAGCTCCTGGCGCGGGTCGAGGCCATCGTGCGACCGCGGGCGGGGTCTCTGCGCACGTCGGCGGCGCGGGGCGTTGCGATCACCGCGTCGGCTGCGGCGCTGCTCGGGGTGGTGGCGTGCGTCACCGCCGGCAAGGAAGGACCTGTCGCAGCCGTGGCGGCCCATCCGGCCAATCCGTCCGGGAAATCGGAGCCTGTCGCTCCTGCTCCGGCGGGCTCGTCCGTTCCGACCGCTACCTCCGCCGTTGCCAGCGCCACGCCGGCCTCTCTGGCCCACCTGACCGCGGAGGTCGCCTCCGTGCTGGGCGCCCCGGCCGATCGCCTGGAGCTCACGATCGATCGCAACATCCAGGCGATCGTCGATGAAGAGATGAAGCGGATGGCGGACGAATGGCACCCTGTCGCCGCCACGGCGATCGTGCTCGATCCAAGGACCGGCGAGGTGCTGGCCATCCATGATCCGAGCACCGCCGCGGCGCCGCGCATCAGCGGCTCGACCATCAAGTCGCTCACCGTCGCGGCCGCGCTCGACGAGGGGGCCATTGCGGTGACCGACCGGTTCTTCTGCGACAAGGGAGCGCGGAGCTATGGCAAGGAGATCCTCCGCGACGCGAGTCCGAACGCGTGGCTCGACGTGCCGCAGATCCTCGCGCTCTCATCGAACATCGGGGCCTCGCGGATCTTCGACAAGCTCGGCGGCGAGGCGCTCGGGCGCTGGCTCCGGCGCTTTCATTTCGGCGAGGCGATGAGCATCCAGCTCCGCGGCGCGCCGGTCGGCGAGGTGCCTCCGGTCATCGCGGACGGCTCGCTCCGCGGCGTGGCCCTGGCATCGGGCCATGGCGGCGCGATGGCCAGCCCGCTGCAGATGGCCGCCGCTTATGCCGCGATCGCCAATGACGGCGTGTTCAATGCGCCGACGCTCGCCCGGCGCGCCCGGGGCGCGGACGGCAGCGTCCGCTTCGAGCACCACGTGGAGAACGAGCGCGTGCTCCGCCCGGAGACGGCGCGGGCCGTGATGGGCATGCTGGAGCGCGCCGTGAGCGACGAGCAGGCGACGGGCAAAGCGGCGCGTGTGCAAGGGGTGCGGGTCGCCGGGAAGACCGGCACCACGGACGAGCAATCGGCGGCGGGCGAGCCGCGCAATTACGCGAGCTTCATCGGGGTCGCGCCGGCCGAGCAGCCGCGCTTCGTCATCCTCGTCGGCGCGGTGGTCGCCGCGGAGGACGCGACGGGCGGCAAGGTGGCGGGGCCGGTGTTCGCGCGCATCACCGCGCGGGCGCTCGGGCGCTGATCCAGGCGCGTCGAGGGCGCCCACGTCGAGGGGTACACACCCCCGCCCTCTCCCCGGCTACGCGAGCCGCTCCTCCCAGTCGATCCGGTAGGCGTGCGCGCGCTCCTGCGCGGCGGCGCCGATCCGCAGGAACAGCGGCAGCGCCCTGTCGCGGAGCCACCCCGCGACAGGCCCCGAGACCGCCTTGCGGCTGCCGTTACGGCGCGCCTGGCGGACGATCGCCTCGACCCGCGGCCGCCGCAGCCGCTCGAACGCCGCGAACGCCCGCTCCGGCTCGGGCTCGTCCCGCAGGCACCTCGCGAGGAGCATCCCGTCCTCCATGGCCAGCGAGGCGCCCTGGCCGGCGTGCGGCGTCGCCGCGTGCGCCGCGTCCCCGATCAGGCAGACCCGGCCGGCGTGCCAGCGCGGCATCGTCAGGATGTCGTGCAGCAGCCACGGACCGAGCACCTCGGGCGTCGCGCGCACCACGTCCGCGATCCAGCCTGGATCGCCCTCGTGGAGCGCGAGGATGCGCTCGCGGAGCGGCCCCGGCGCGGCGGCGCCCTCGGGCGCGGGCTCCCCGCTGTTGTGGAACCACCAGACCTCGCCTTCGGGCGCCGCGAACGCGCCGAAGAACGCGCGGCGGCCAAAGACCATCACGCTCCACCCAGGCTGGAGCGGCGCGCCGGGGCAGCGCGCGAAGCCGCCGAAATCGAGGAGGCCTGTGTACCCCGGCGCCGGCGCGCCGGGCAGCGCCGCCGCCCGCGTGCGCGACCGGACGCCGTCGCACCCGATGAGCACGTCGCCGCGCGCCTCGCCGCCGCCCTCGAAGCGCGCCACGACCTCGCGCGGATCCGAGCAGTCCACCCCCTCGAGCCGCATGCCGTACCGGATCGCGACGCCCCGCCGGGCCGCCTCCTCCGCGAGCGCCGCGTGCAGCGCGCCGCGCCGGATCATCACGAGCCCGGCGCCGAACCGGCGCGCCGCGTCGCGCTGATCGATCACGCCGATGCGCCGCCCGCGGGCGTTCTCGAACCGGATCCCGTCGCACACCGCGCCCCGCGCCTGCACCGCGCGCGCGACGCCCAGATCCGCGAGCACGTTCATCCCGTTCGGCGCGACGCCCAGGAACGCGCCCTCCTGCTCCAGAGGGGCCGCGCGCGCCTCGAAGATCGTCGCCTCCACGCCGATCCGCTGAAGGAACATCCCGAGCACCGGGCCCGCGATGCCCCCGCCGACGACCACCACCCGCCGCACACCTCGCTGTGTCATCTCGCCACCTCCGACCTCGATTCCTGGCCAGCATGGGTGGGACTGACGCTCATTGCCAGTGATGATTCGTGATGGTAATCGTCACCCAACGTGAACTTGTCGACGCTCGATCTCAACCTGCTGCTCGTCCTGCACGCGGTGCTCGAGGAGCGGAGCGCGGCGCGGGCGGCGCGGCGGCTCCGCGTCACGCCGTCGGCCGTGAGCAACTCGCTCGCGCGGCTGCGCGCGCAGCTCGGCGACCCGCTCGTCGTGCGCAGCGGGCGCGGCCTCGTCCCCACGCCCCGCGCGCAGCAGATCGCGCCGCGGCTCCGGGCCGCGTTCGGCGAGATCACGGGCGCGATCGAGGGGGATCGCGCGTTCGACCCGCGGGCGACCACGCGCGCGTTCACGCTCGCGCTCTCGGACCTCGACCAGATCTGCAGCCTGCCGGCGATCGCGCGCGCGGCCGCGGCCGAGATGCCGCGCGCGACCCTCCGCGTCGTCAGCGTCGACCACCTCGAGGCGACCGGGGGGCTCGGCGGCGGCGACGTCGACGCGACCATCGCGCCCGCGCACCCGCTCCCGCCGGGCCACCACGCCGCGGACCTCTTCGAGCAGGACAGCGTGTTCGTGGTCCGCCGCGGTCACCCGTGCGCCCGCCGCCGGCTCACGCGCGAGGCGTTCAACTCGCTGCGCCACATCGACATCCACATCGCGCTCGGGCGCGGCGGCATCGGCAACCGCGCCGCCGTGGAGGCGCTCGCGGCCCAGGGGCTGCACCGCGAGATCGCCGCCGCCGTCCCGACCTTCTCCGCCGCCGCGGTCATCGCCGCGAACACCGACCTCGTCGCCGCCATGCCGCGCCGCATCGCCGAGGCGCTCGCGCGCCTCGCGCCGCTCACCCTCCTCGAGCCGCCCGTGGCCGCGCTCGTCTTCCGCATGCAGCTCGTCTGGCACGAGCGGACCCACGAGGACGAGGGCGCCCGCTGCTTCCGGGAGCTCGTCATCGCCGCGCTCCGCGACGGCCCCCGCGCGCGCGGCCGCGCGGCGGAGGGCACGAGGAAGAAGCCGAGTGGACCTCGGGACTCGAGGCCTACGTCCCGCTCGGCGACAAGGCGATGATGCGGGCGCTCGGAAGGCCGCGGGTCACCGGCAGGGCCACCGGCCGCCGTCGAGGTCGAGCGGCATCTCCATGCTGTTGAAGCCCCAGGCGTTCGCCTGTTCGCAGAAGAGCGACCTGTCGGTCATGTGACCGGAGAACGGATCGTCGTACTCCACCTCGAACACGGCCTTGCCGTTCGCCAGGAAGGAATCGACGAGGAGCTCACACTCTTCATACTCGAAGCACTGCTCGTTCAGCGTCCAGTCGAAGTACGGCCACAGGTCCGCCGCCTGCTCGATGTCGCCCTTGAGCCCCACGGACATGCCCAGCGAGTGGGCGAGATCCGCGATGAACACGTTGTAAGCGAGCTGGTCTCCATAGCGGAGGGGGAACCCGGAGTCGTTGGCGTAACCGTCGACCTCGTCGGGCTCGATGGCGTCGAAGCCCTTGTCCCTGCAGACCTGGAACCGGGCCAGCATGATCGGCCTGAGGACATCGATCTGCCGGATGTCGAGCCAGAACGAGCCCTCCCAGTGGTAGTCCGGGTTGCCTTTGACCGACTCCGGGAAGTCGCCGGCGTCTGGCCGATAGTCCTCGAACGCGCCGACGTCGACGTAGCAGATGACCTTGGCGCCCTTCGCGTGCAGCGCGGCCACCGTCTCGGCCGGCGTGAACTCCCAGTCGAGGTCGTAGACCGTGGGAGGCGGCGACTCGATGGGCGCTCCCGTGGGATCGACCAGGCCCATGTCCCTGGGGTCGTCCAGGTCGAGGGGGTGGTCGATCATCCAGTGCCACGACGTCTCGAGCGCCGGGATCCAGACGCCGGGGCCCCCGCCGGCGGTTGTCGAGGCGGCGGACGCCGATGAGGTGGACGTCGACGCCGGCGTGCCCGAGCTCTGGGGCGAGCCCCCTGCCCCGCCCGGATCCACGCCGGCGTCGCTGCACGCGGCGGGCACCGCCGCGAGGACGAAGATCAACGACTTGACCACCGCGGGCCACGATCGATTCATCATTTCAGCTCCTGTCCTCGCCACGGCACCTCGCGCGCGCGCGCTGGTACTCCGGCCGCGCGGCGATCCGCTCCTGGTAGGTGACGAGCTCGTCGGGCAGCGTCTTGCCGAGCGCGCCGCGATAGATTCCGATCGCGGTGCTCACGGAGATGTCGGCGAGCGTGAGGCCTTCGCCGGCGAGAAAAGGCATGTTGCCGAGCATGCCGGTCGTGAAGCGCAAGGCCTTCTCGATGCTTGCCTCGTGCGCGCGGACCGACCAGTTGCGCTTGTCCGCCTCCGGCGCGCCGAAATGTGCTGTCAGCAGGGCATTGACGGCTGCCCCGAGGGTCGCTTCGCCGAACACGGCCATTTGCAGCACGCGCGCGAGCGCCGGATCGCCCTTGCCGGGCAGGAGGGGCGTGGGCCCGTGGTGCTGCGCCACGTAAAGCATCATCGCGACGGACTCGTGGATCGCCACGCCGCCCTCATCCTCGAGGAACGGCACGGTGCCGAGCGGATGCAGCGCGAGGTAGGCTTCGCTCGGCGGAAACGAGACCATCTCGACCTGGTAGGGTAAACCCATCTCTTCGCACTGCCACATGATGCGCAGGCCGCGGGCCCCGCGCGCGAAGTTGTAGACCTTGATCATCGGTGGTCTCCTTGCTCGCGATCCATGGTTCGAGAGGCGGGCTAGCCGCGGCCCCATCTGACCATGCGGGCGGGGTGGCGGGAAGCCAATGTGAAGCTCATCGGTCGAGCGACGCCGGGCTCGCGAGCAGCGCGCGCGCGCGGCGGTCGCGCAGCCAGAGCCCCGCCCAGAGGAGGGCGGCGATGTAGATCGGAAAGAGCGTGTGGCTGAAGAGCGGGCTCCCGACCCGCACGTGGATCGCGATCGCGCCGCCCAGGTAACCGGTCCACAGGATCGCGCCGAGCACCGCGGTGCGCGGGATCAGGTACGTCACCAGACAGGCGATCTGAAGGTAGCCGAGGGTGGGGACGAGGCTGACCGGGAATCCGAGCTGGGCCGTGGCTGCATCCGCGGGGAACAGCTGCAGCACCTTCACCGCGGCATCGAACGTGAGGAACAGCACGCCCAGCCCGCTCAGGACGCGTCCCGCCCACAGCGCTCGCCGGGACGGCGCCGCGCCGGGCGCTGCGACGCTCGTCGGCGCCTGGGCCCGGGGCTCGGTGGTGAGATCCTGGTCACGATGATGGATGCTGGTGACGATCGCGGTCATGGGTGCCTCCGTGCTGGGATTCACCCCGTAGACCCCCGGCCCCGCCAGGAATCATCGGTCGCCGGAAAAAAAAACCGCCGCGCCGCCCCTGACCGGGCGCCCGGCCCGGCGGACGCGCTGGAAGGGCGGCCGCGGCCCTGCCGGAACGGCGCCTGCGGTGACGCCGGGAGAGCGCCGCGGCCCTGCCGGAACGGCGCCTGCGGTGACGCCGGGAGAGCGCCGCGGCCATGCAGGAAGGAGGTGCGGCAGCCGTCGGATACGCTACTTTCCCGCGATGCGTGGGGGCGGCACGAGCGGGTGGGGTCGGGGTTCAAGGCGCTCCACGCGGAAGCGGCGGTCAGCGCTCGAGAGGGCGGAGCGCGCCGAGAGGACCGCGGTCGACGATGTGGGTGTAGATCATCGTGGTCCGCACCTCCTTGTGGCCGAGCCATGTCTGAATCGTCCGGATGCCCTCGCCGCGGCCAGCCGCGAGAATACGGTGATCGGGCACGACGGTTCGCAGCCTACATGCAAAAACGCGAAGATATGTCGCGCAGCACAGCTGATTGCGAGTTGGGCCGACGGACGTAGACGCGGAGGATGCCATGCGGACGGGATACGCTCGGCCTAAGGAGGGACAGGATCGACCGCGCTGGCGGGCCAAGCTACGCCACCGATACGATCGCGCTCGGCTGCCTCTGTCAGATCCCCACGACCAACTCAACGCCTGGATCGATGAGCGCGGATGGGAGAAACTCGGCACGGCGGAGCTCGAAGCGCTCGATCTAACCGCCTACCTGCGCGAAACGGCCCACATCGGTCTTGCACCGACCGAGCGGCTTCGAAAGCTGGCCATCGCGCTGGAGTACCAGTTGACCCTGAGCGAGCAACCGCGAGGGTGGCTTGCCCTGGAACGGATCTATACTGCGGGGAGAGCGCTCGATCCCGATGATGCGGAGATCGAAGTCTCCCGAGCCGTCACGGCCGAACTTTGTGCGTCTTGCGTAGACGACCGCCCTGAAGTCCGACGCCGAATGATCCTCGCAGGCCGAACGGCGGCGGAGCGCGCCATCCAGCTCCGACCGAACGACGCGGGCGCACAGGTTGCCCTCGGGATGCTCCATTATTCGTTCCACTACGGATCGATCGAGTCGGCGCTGGCCTGCTTCGAGGCTGCGGCCGTCCTCGACCCGAGCTCTGGTTGGGCCCGGTTATACCGCGCACACGGTCTACACGATCTCGGCAGGTGGTCCGAGGCTGTCCAGGCCTACTTCGACGTCGATCCGTCGTTCCTCGTCGGCCCCCACGCCTGGCGGTACGACTTGCTCCGGGAGCAACGCGCATGGTGCCTCCTGCAAGCGGGAGAGAGGGACCAGGCACTTGCGGAGTTTCTCGGCATCATGCAGCGGTACGAGCTTCAGCCCGGGCTCGCAAGACACCAGCTGCTGAAAGAGCTGACAGCCGCTGCGGAAGGGCCACTTCGGACCGACTTATCGGACCGTCTCGCGCAGCTGCGCCGCAAGATCAACGCTGACGAATCGGAGGACCAGTGAACGCGCACGGCAATTCTGACTTGCAGCGCGGCGCAACGGGCCGTTGCTTGCCGGCGGCAGAATGGCTACTCGTTGGGCAGGCTGTTGATGACCATTTTCGCGCCTCAGCTTCGTCGTACGGGTCGCCCTACATCGATACGTGGCGACTCGTCCACGGAGGGCTCCCAGCACCGCGAGGCAATCCATGAGCATGTATTATTCTCATCTTCTCGTCCCGCTCGATCCGAGCTTGGCCTTCAAGGCGGAGGCGATGACGGCGTTTCTCGAGGCCGCGATCAGTGCTGGGTTCGTCGGGAAGAACCCCGAGCGGTTTGTGCGGACAGACCCCGAGCCCGTTGGGTCCTTCGTGTTCACCATGTCGCGCGGGATGCCCAAGGCCGGCAAGTACCGCGGGCGCAATCCGGGATCGTGGAAGCGTCCCGACTCAGCGGAGGAGCTCAGCCATTCCCTGGAGAATGATGACAACGTCCAAGCCACGATCTGGAGCGAGCTCCGACCGAAGCGATCGCCTCTGCTTGCGCTCGAAGCGCTGCAAGACGGGGCGCGGCTCGACATGACGCAAGCGCAGTTCGACGACGTCTACTACGTCGCGATCACATGCCATCGCACCCAGGTGCCCGTGTCGATGTCCGCCGACAGCGACTCCGAGGACGCGGCGCTCGGATTCGGAGCGCGCGTGGATCTCGGGCACGTTCCGCCGTGTGCTATCGCCAATTACCCCTACAAGGCCGGGCACATGGAGATCGCCGGAATCGCTGCCGCGCGGTCATGGGTGAGCATCACCTTTGGCAACTACGTTTTTCCGCCTGCCCAGCTCTTCGAAGACCTGTTCTCGCGCGAGGGAGGTCTTCCCTTTGCTGTGCCCGACTTCACGGCGCTCGCCGAGCGATGCCTCGGCTGCGATCTTCGCCAAACGTGCCATTTCTGCTGACGTGCCTCCCCGTGTCCAGAGATCCGGATCCGTGGCTTCCCAACCGGCGGCAGCAGCCGACGCCGCTACGCGGCTGAGCCGCAGGTCATTCGGCAGACGGGCTCGGTGCTCAGCGAGCTCTGCCCGAAGGCGCCGACAGGCGTAAGCAACGGCCCCGCGAGGCCAGGCTCCGCACCGCCGGCGCACGGGGTGGATCCTGCTACGAGCCGTACGGCCCCCGGGCCGTGGAGTTGCTTCGCCCGCCCGAGGCGGGCGGAGCTTGAAGCGACGGCTGAGGGATGGCATGCTCTCCGTGCCGACGTCGAACGGAGAACCTCATGGAAAGGCGAACCCTCGAACAGCTTGAGGCGGCGCTCGATGCTGTCAGCAGAGATCTCTCCCCACGCGCCGAGGAGCTCGCGCAGAAGAGCACCGAAGGCGCGCTCACCCCGGAGGAGCAAAGGGAGTATGCAGAGATCGTCCGCTTGAACGACAGGCTCAGCCTCCTCAAGCTGGAAGCCGAGGAGTTCTGGACGATGCGCGCAGCTTCGTGAAGCTCTCGAACGATGTGCGGGAGACGGTACAGCGGCGCGCCCAGGGGGCGTGTGAGTACTGCCGGCTTCCTCAAGAAGCTTCAATCCTCCCCCATCAAGTCGACCACATCATCGGGAGGCAGCATCGTGGCTCCGACGATGTTGCCAATCTGTGCCTCTGCTGCATCCATTGCAATCTGAAGAAGGGTCCTAACATCGCCTCCATTGATCCAACGACTGGGATCCTCGTGGCGCTGTATCATCCCAGGTGTCACTCTTGGCGCGAGCACTTCACGGTCGCGATTGAGGGTACGCTTCAAGGGCTGACGGCCGAGGGGCGCGCCACAGTCCAGCTTCTGGACATGAATGCCGAGGACCGAGTTCGCCTGCGTGCATTGCTATTGCGCCGAAACCGGTACCCGTGAGCCGACGCAGCGGCGCGTGCCGAACACGCCGCTGGTGCCGGCGGCACTCCGCGCTGCGGCACACCGGCAAGACGTTGGGCATGTAATGTAGAGACCGCGAACACGACATCGCCCCATGGCGTAGTTCAATGCAAAGATGAAAGATCCCACACGAGCAATTCGGCTCGAGTCGTGGCTCGTTTCGGCGGGTCGCGAGCGAGAACCCGGAGCGCCTCTGAACGTCCCGCCGGTCCCAGCGTCCAACTTCGTCCTGGGTGGCGGCCGCGAGTACGCCCGCGATGACGGCACGCCGACGTGGGAGGCGCTGGAGAAGGTCGTCGGCGGCCTCGAAGGCGGCGACGCCGTTGCGTTCGCGTCGGGCATGGCCGCCATCGCCGCCGTCTTCGACCAGATCGTTGCTGGGTCGGTCGTGGCGCTCCCTGACGACTGCTATCAGGGCGTCGCTGGCCTCGCCGAGGCCGGGCAGGCGAAGGAACGCTGGACCGTCAAGAGGATCGCCCTTGACGATACTGACGCGTGGCTCCGGGCTTGCGAATACGCAGACCTGATCTGGTTGGAGTCGCCGTCGAACCCGCTCCTCATGATCGCGGACCTCGAGGCGATATGCGCCGCGCCTCGAAAGCACGGGGCCATCCTCGCCGTGGACAATACGTTTGCCACACCGCTCAACCAGCGACCCCTCGAGCTCGGTGCCAACGTCTCCGTCCAGTCCGCGACGAAGCTCATCGGGGGGCACTCTGACCTCCTTGCCGGCGTCGCGACGACGAAGGCCCCGAAGCTGTGGATGGCCCTCAAGAAGGCGCGTGAGCTGGCTGGAGCCACGCCCGGCACCCTCGAGGCCTTCCTGGCCGTGCGGGGAGCGCGAACGATGGCGCTGCGGCTGGAGCGGGCCCAACAGACGGCGATGCTGCTCGCGGCCCGGCTCGAGGCCCACCCGCAGGTGACGAGGACCCGGTATCCGGGGCTGGCGTCCCATCCGACCCACGAGATCGCGCGGCGTCAGCTCCGAGGGTTCGGAACGATCATCTCCTTCGATGTCCGAGGTGACGCCGACGCGGCCAACGCGGTCTGCGCCTACCTCGGACTCATTCAGCATGCCACGAGCCTCGGTGCGGTGGAGTCCACGATCGAGCGGCGGGCAGCGATCCCTGGGCAGGAGCATCTCCCGCCTTCTTTGCTCCGGCTCAGCGTTGGCATCGAGGACGTCGAGGACCTCTGGGCCGACCTGGATCAAGCGCTGCGACGGACAGTGAGTGAGCCCTCGGTGGCTTCGACGCCTCAGGAGGCTTGACCCTAGAACACTGATCACGTTGAAACCCGGAGAATTTTCACAGGGAGGCGGGGAGGCGGGGAGGAAGAAAGAATGATTTTCTTTCTCTTGCCGTCTCTCGCTCCCCGCCTCCCCGTCTCCCTGTGAAATTCCTGCTTTTTCTCATGGTTTCAACCCGTTTGTCGCTCTAGGCATCTTTCCTTGACTTCGTCTGACAAGCCGATAAAGCAGATGGGCGCTTCGCGCCCGCAGCTTGTCGCCGCGTTGGGCCGGCAGATGAGACGACCTCGGAGAACCAGATGAGCCCCGACAAACTCGCCATGTGCAGCTGGCCCGACCTCCCGCCGAGGTATGCAACAGCGCTCCGCGCGGTCGTCGCGTTTGTATTCGAGACCTTCGAGCCGCGGGCGATCGTCGCCGCGGGGTCGGTCGTCCGCGGCGCAGGTGATCGAAGCAGCGATCTCGACGTCTTCGTCGTACAGGAGCATCCGTACAAGCAGCGTCTACAGCGGTGGTTCGGCGATGTTCCGGTCGAGATCTTCGTCAACCCGGCACGCGCAATTCGAGCGTACTTCGCCAGCGAGCATGAGCTCGGTCGCCCCTCCGCGGCGCACATGATTGCCACCGGCTTCCCTGTGTTCGGCGGCCAAGCGATCGATGCCCTGCGGGAGGAGGCCGCCGAGTGGCTGAAGAAGCGCGCCGTGCTCACTCGGGATGAGGACGCGTTCGCTCGTTATTCAGCGGCGACACTCCTGGAAGACGGCGAGGACGTCGTTGAGCGCGATCCCGCCATGGCCAGCGCGTTGCTCGGTGAGGCGGTCATGGAGATGCTCCGGTACCACCTCCGCGCCGAGCGCGGGACGGTGCCAGGGAACAAGAACCTGCTGCTTGAGGTCGAGCGCAGCGACCGTGAAGTCGCCGAGGCGGCGCGTCGCTTCTTCGGGGTCTCCACGATCGAGGAGCGCCAGCTCGCAGCGCGAGCCCTGGCTGACCTCACCATCCGTGCACGGGGCTTCTTCGCGTGGGATTCCGAAAGGGTCCCCGTGCCGGACGACTGACACGGAGCTCCGCCCACTGAGGGCCTGCTGACCGACGCGCGGGTGCGCTGCGCACCCCACACGCAGCGGAAGCCGCGTCCGCTCTCCAATGCGTCGCAGCGTTGATTTTCATGGTACTCTTTCCTGGCCCCTGAACGCAGCCCCCACCCTCCAGAGGAGCATCGCAATGTCGAAGGTCGTCGCAATCATGTCCATGTCGCTCGACGGTTACGTCGCCGACCTCAACGATGGCGTGGCCGAGGTGTTCGACTGGTACGCCAATTCGGGGGACGTCGAGATCCACACCGGAGGGTCGGATCCCATGACGTTCAAGGTGTCCGGGCCGAGCGCCGAGCACCTTCGCGGTCTCACGTCCGGACTCGGTGCCATGCTCACCGGTCGACGCACGTTCGAGGTCGCCCAGGGCTGGGGCGGAAATCACGCCTGGGGACCAGCGTTCGTGCTTACCCACGACATCCCCGCCGGATGGCCGCGACCCAACTCGACTGTCCACTTCGTGACCGACGGCATCGAGAGCGCCGTGCACCAGGCCAAAGCCGCCGCCGCCGGGAAGTCCGTCGGGGTCCACGGCGCCGACACCATCCAGCAGCTCCTGAATGCTGGGCTCCTCGACGAGATCCACGTCGACATCGCGGCGGTTCTTCTCGGCTCCGGAGTTCGACTCTTTGACCACCTCGCCCGCACGCCAGCCGTCCTCGGCAACCCGACGGTGATCGCGGGCGTCGGCGTCACACACCTGCGCTACCCGGTACGCAAGGCGTAGTCCTGCTGGCGAGGGCTGTCGAATGGGCGACGGGAGACATCCCACGTACGAGGCTGCGGCGGGCAGGGACAGTTCCATGACGACCTGGATCAGCGGAGTCTGCGAAACGGACGGCATCAACATCCACTACCTCCGAACGGGAGGCGCCAGGGTTCCCGTCGTCCTGCTCCATGGATTGATGGGGAGCGGCGCCTGCTGGACTCCCCTGGCGCGGGCGCTCGAAGGTGAATTCGACGTCGTCATGCCCGACGCCCGAGGGCACGGCGGCTCGAGCACGCCGCCCCACGGATACCGGTACGACGATCACGCGAGCGACGTCGTGGGCCTCATCCGCGGCCTCTCGCTCTCCCGTCCGGTCCTGCTTGGCCACTCGATGGGCGGCATGACGGCCGCGGTGGTGGCGAGTCGAGGGGCGGAGGTCCTCCGCGGCCTCGTCCTTGTCGACCCGACGTTCTTGAGCCCCGAGCGCCAGCGCGAGGTGTGCGACAGCGACGTCGCCGAGCAACATCGCCAGGTCCTCGGCTTGCAGAAGTCTGACCTCGTTGCGCGGGCCCGAGCCCGACACCCGCATCGCTCGCCCGAGATCATCGAGCTCCAGGCCGAGGCGAGGCTGAAGACCCGCATGGACGCGTTCGACGTCCTCACGCCGCCGAACCCCGCGTACCGCGACGTGGTGAGCGCGATTGACGTCCCGAGCCTGCTCGTCATCGGTGACGACAGCCCCGTCGTCACGCTCGAGATGGCGACGGAGCTGCGGAGCCTCAACCCACGCGTGCGAATCGAACAGGTGCAGGACGCCGGCCACGGCCTTCCCTTCGAGCAACCCGAGCGCCTGGGAGAGGTGGTCCTGTCGTTCTTGCGTGAGCTGGCGTAGCTGCTGCAGTCACTCCGGCTCGCCCTCGGCGAGCACGACGCGCCGGGCGCTCTCGGTCAGGACGCCGCGCCCGTGCCACACCATCAGCACCGCATAGAGCGCCGCGAGCACGCGAAAGCCGCTGAACAGGCCGAAGCGCTGGCCGAGCGAGCCGCCCGCCACCGCGCCGATCAGGCCCCCGGCCGGTCCCGCGAGCGAGAACAGGCCGCCCACCCGGCCGCGGCCGAGCTCGGCGGTGAGCGCCGCGAAGCGATTGACGCTCGTGAGGTGCTGCACGCCCAGCCCGAGCCCGAGCAAGACCGCCCCGACCCACAGCGACGCGACGCCGAGGGGGAAAGCGAGCAGGAGCTCGGTCGCGAGCAGCAGCGAAAAGGCGATCGCGTAGCGGGCAGCGTCGCGCAACGGCGACAGGGCACCCCCGGCGAGGAGCAGGGTCAGCACGAACACGGCGCCCTGGAGGGTCACGAGGGTCGCGGCCTGGGGCACCGAGAGGTGAAACTCGCGGATCCCGATCAACACAACGAATACGGCGAAGTAGGACATCGCCATCTGACCACACAGCTCGATGAACATGCTCTGGCGCAGCTCGCGGCGAGACAGGATGATCCCGACCTGCCCGCGCAGGCGCTCGAGGAGCGGCGTGGCCGAGCGCCCGCGGCCGGGAGGAGCCCCGGAGAGCACGCGATCGCCGACGAAGACCGTCGCCAGCAGCCCGAGCCCGGTCACGACGAACACGCCGGTGTAGCCGAGCAGGCCGAGGAGCTGCGCGCCGAGCATCGGGCCCACGAAGAACATGCCGAGCGAGTGGGACGCGCGCTGCCACCCTGCCTTGCGCGGGCCGAGGCGAGGAAGCAGGTGAAGAAACTCGGTCTGGGTCGCGACCATGCGAAACGGGTTGAGCAGCCCGAAGAGGATCACGCCCGCGATGAGCTGCCAGGGCCGATCCATGTGGGTGAAGCCGAGCAGGTACAGCGCCGCACCCGCGAGGCCGCCGAAGCGGAACAGCGGCCGGCTGCCGTGGCGGTCGATCAAGCCCCCGACCGGCATCGAGAGCAGCAGCATGCCGGTGAACTGCAGGCCGCCGACAAGGCCGATCTGCCAGGGGGAGGCGTGGAGCGAGGCGGCATACAGCGGCAGGACCACCTTGGCCACGCCGTTGCTCGAGCCCGCGAGCAGGCCGAGCACCATGAAGCCGAGGAGATAACGCTGGGGGAGAGGCGGCGAAGATGTCATCACGCGAACCGAGGCGAGCGGCCGGTCGATCGGCGCGTTCGTCCGCCGTGCCGAATCGGATGGTGCTGCCGCGCGGGCGCCTTGCAAGCCACGCTCCCGAGCCGGAGCAGGCCCATGGCGACCGCCTCGCCGCCCCTGGCGCCACGGCAGGAGGCCGGCGCCAGCCCACGGCCCGCCGCCTGCTGCTCCAGCAGCACACGCGCAGCACGCGCCTGCTGCTAGCGCAGCAAGGACGCATCGATCTTCATGAGCGCTCCGCCCAGCTCAGCTGTCGAAGGGGGCGCCCTCCAGCAGGGCGCTGGCGTCGAAGGGCTGAAAACCGGGCACGTAGCGGCGGCCATAGTCCGCGAGGAAATTGCCGGCCGTCGTGTGGGGCTTCCGCTCCACGACGCCGCAGAGGGCGCGCCGGAGCTCCTGCTTCATCTCGAGCCGCGGATAGGCCCTCAGGATCTCCTCGACCGCTCCGCGCGGCAGCGCGTCCAGCCCCATGCCGCCGTAATCGATCCCGATCCCGAGATGGGCGACGGCGACCTCCGGCTCCTTGTGCGAGGCGATGCCCAGGCTGGTGTGCAGCGCGATGGCGTCCCACACGAGGGACGCCTTCTCCCGGGGTAGGCCGCGGTCGACGAGAAAGGCGCGGGCGGCGTTGGCGCCGTCGACCTCGAAGCGCTCGGGGCCGGCGAAGCGCTCGGTCAGGCCGAGGTCGTGAAGCACCACGGAGAGGTAGAGCAGCTCGTGGTCGAGGGTGATGCCGCGCTGCCGGGCCGCGAGCTCGCCGAAGTAGTACGAGCGCATCACGTGGTGGAAGAGGTAAGGGGCCGAGACCTCGCGCGCGAGCACGGTCGCGTCCTGGGCAAGGCGCGTGTCAGGGGCGTGGATTCCGGCGATCTCTGTGGTCATGGCGGGGGCTCCTGTCTGCCGGCGAAGGCCAAGCGCCAGGAGGGTGCGCGCTCGCCGGCGGGGCGCCCCGCCGAACTGCGGTCATTTCCTGCCACGCGCGCGGGCGTTCCCGGAGAAGCGCTCCCGGTACTCGAGCGGTCCCACGCCGAGCCGGCGCAGGAAGGCGCGGCGCAGGTTCTGCTCGTCGCCGAAGCCGCACTGGTGGGCGATCCGCTTGAGCGGGAGGTCCGTGCCGGCGACGGCCTGGCAGGCGGCCTCGAGGCGCATGGCCGCGACCACCTTCGCCGGCGTCTCCCCGAGCGCGGCGGTGTACGCGCGCGCGAAGGTGCGCGGGCTCATCCCCGCCTGCGCGGCCAGGCGCTCGACGCGCAGATCGCCGGCGAGGCGGTCCGCCATCCAGGCATGCAGGTCGGCGAAGGTGCCGCCCTCGGCGGCCTGCGCCGCGAGCGGCGCGCTGAACTGCGATTGCCCGCCAGGCCGCTTGAGGAACACGACGAGCTGCCGGGCGACCGCCATCGCCGCGCGGTGCCCGAGGTCCTCCTCGATGAGCGCGAGGGCGAGGTCGATGCCGGCGGAGATGCCGGCCGAGGTCCAGATCGAGCCGTCGCGCAGGTAGACGGAGTCCGCGTCGACGCGGACGCGCGGGTGGCGCTCCGCGAGGAGCGGCGCGGAGCGCCAGTGGGTCGCCGCGCGGCGACCGTCGAGCAGGCCCGCTGCGGCGAGCAGGAAGGCGCCCGTGCACACGGCGCAGGTGCGGCGCACGCGCGGCGCGCGGCGGGCGAGCCAGGCGACGAGATCAGGCGGCACGGCCGGGGCCTCCGGCGGCCCGCTGCCCGGCACGATCAGGGTGTCGATGGCCTCGCCGTCGAGCGCCGCGAGCGGCTCGGCACAGACCGCGAGCCCGGTCGTGGTGCGCGCCGGCCCGCCGGCCGTCGAGGCGACGATCGCGCGATAAGGCGGAGGCGCGCCCGGCGCGCGCAAGGTGGTCGCCACGGTGAAGGCCTCGAGAGGCCCGGCGAGATCGAGCAGCGCGACGCCCTCGAAGGCGAGCAGGACGACGAGCCGGGGCTGGGTGAAGCTCGCTGGCATGAGGGGACAGGGAGATAGATCAAGGCGGGCCAGGCGGGAGCGCGGCAGAGCGGGAATGCGCTCGAACTCGCCGCCGCCCGCGCCGCGACGCTCCCGCCGTGCCCATCGCCGGCCGGGCGCTGCTCGGCGGCCCGGCTTTCCTGGTGATCTCCGCAGGAGTCAGGGCGAGGGCGGAGACGTCAGCCCGGCCTGACCCGCTTGGCCGCAGGCCGGCTCGTGCAGCGGGCGATCCACGCGTTCACGTTCGCGAAAGGCGAGAGGTCCACGCCGAAACGGGCCAGGAACGGCAGCGCCGTCACGAGCGACAGGTCGGCGAGCGAGAACTGGTTGCCCACGAGGTACTCCTTGCCCTCGAGCGCGCGGTCGAGGATCTCGACCCCGTTCGTGAGGTCCTGCTTCGCGCCCTCGGCGACCTTGGGGTTGCGCTCGTCGGCGGGGAAGCGGTCCAGGGTGTTGCGCAGGAGCCGCGTCGTCGCCTCGAACAGCGTGACATTGCCCCAGGCCATCCACTTGAACGCCTCGGCGCGATCGGCGCTGAGCGGCGGGAAGAGGCCCTTGTCCACGCCGAAGCGCTCGCCGAGGTAGAGCAGGATCGCGAGCCCCTCGAAGATGGGCTTCCCCTCCACGACCAGCAGCGGGACCTTGCCGTTCGGGTTGAGCGCGAGGTACTCGGGCTTGCGCTGATCTCCCGCCGCGAGGTCGAGCTTGACCTTCTCGTAGGAGACACCGAGCTCCTCGAGCGCCCAGTGCACCCGGTCTGCGCTCGTCATGGGGGCGTAATAGAATTTTAGGTCGGACATGCGGCGAGCAGAACTCCGCCGCACGCGAACCGCAAGGGGGCTTCGTTCGTCGCGCACGAGCTCGGTCTCGGTGGACGGCGCTCGACCTGGAGGACGTCACGCCCGAGGCGCCGTGACCCGACCGAGGTTGGGGGAAACGGGAGAGGACGCGCCGCGCTTGGCTGCCCATCGCAGCAGCGTGTCCAGCGCCGGGCAGAGCGCTTGTCCCCACTCGGTGAGCCCGTACTCGACCCGGGGCGGCACCTCGGGGTGCGTGACGCGCCAGATCATCCCGTCGCTCTCCATCTGCCGGAGCTGCTGGATCAGCATCTTCTGCGAGATGCCAGGGATGGCGCGCTCGAGCTCCGAGAAGCGCTGCACCTTCCCTCCGAAGAGGCGGAAGAGGATCACCAGCTTCCAGCGCCCCTTGAGGAGCTCGAGGGCCTGCTCGACACGCTCGGCGGCGATCTCGGGAGTCGCCGGCTCGTCGTACTCACCTTCAGGTGCGTACCCCACCTTTTCGTGCGTTCTTGCCACCCGATGAGCCTAGCCCAACTTTGCGCGCGAGAGGGCCCACGCGCCGGGCCCCGAGTCATCGTCCCTCAGGAGGAATCACCGCCCATGCAAGTACCTGAACCGCTCGCAGGGGACGTCGCCGCGCAGAACGCGCGGAGCGTCGATGCCATGCCCGCCTACTCCCGACGATTCTCGATCGATCCCGAGGAGTTCGCCGGCAAGCGCGTGCTCGTCACAGGCGGCACCAAGGGGGCGGGCGAGGCCATCGTCCGCCGCCTCGGCGCGGCGGGCGCCGTGACGGTGACCACGGCGCGCTCTGCGCTCCCGGCAGGCCAGTCGCCGAACGTCTTCGTACAGGCCGACCTCGCCACGGTGGCAGGGGTGGACGCCGTCGTCCGCGCGGTCCTGGGCGAGCTTGGCGGGATCGACATCCTGGTCCACTCCGTCGGCGGCTCCTCTGCGCCGTCCGGCGGCTTCGCGTTGCTCACCGAGGACATCTGGCACGACGAGCTGTCGCTCAACCTCATGGCCGCCGTGCGTCTCGATCGCGCGCTCCTCCCGCACATGATCGCGCGAGGCGCGGGGGTCGTCCTCCACGTTTCGTCCATCCAGCGCCGGCTCCCTCTCCACGACGCGACGATCGGGTACGCGTCGGCGAAAGCCGCGCTGTCCACGTACAGCAAGGCGCTCTCCAAGGAGCTGGGACCGAAGGGCGTCCGCGTGAACTCGATCGCCCCGGGATGGATCCGCACGACGGCAGCCGAGGCCTTCGTGAAGCGCCTTGCCGACGACGCCGGTACGGATGAAGACACGGCCCGGCAGGGCATCATGAACGCGCTCGGTGGTATCCCCCTCGGGCGTCCCGCATGGCCCGAAGAGGTCGCGGAGCTCGTCGCATTCCTTGCCTCCGACAGGGCGGCGTCCATCCATGGGAGCGAGTACCTGATCGACGGGGGCACTGTGCCCACCGTTTGACGGCAAACACCGGCCCCACTCGGCACAACAAGTGGAAAACCACCATCCGCCGACCTATGGAGTGATAGCTGACAGATCGTTCAAGCCGACGCCGCTTCGCGGCACGGCTCAACTCAGGCGTTGCGCGGGCGGACGTTTGAACTTGCTGCTCCCTCATCCCATCCCCGGGACGATGTCGCGCTGGCCGTGGACGACGCCTTGCTGCTCGTGAACGAGGTCGCCCTACCCTAAGGGCCAGGTCGTCATACCCCGAGGGCAAGCTCGTCCTGGGGCAGCGTTCTCCTGCGCGGGCCGAGGGCGGCTGGTCGTGGTACAGCCCATCCCCGACGTGAACGGCGCGAGCGATCGCCCGTCTGCGTCAGACGATGCACCTGGACCGCCGGCGTCCGCGCTCGATCGCGGGCGGCTCGGCTCGAAGGAGTGACGAATGCAGATCGGAATCATCGGCGCCGGCTCGATCGGCGGGTCGCTGGCGAAGCTGTTGGGGAAGCTCGGTCACCAGGTCGTGATCGCGAACTCGCGCGGGCCGGACACGCTCCGCGAGCTTGCCGCCGAGACCGGCGCCACCCCCGTCTCGGCCGCGGAAGCCGCGCGCGGCGGCGAGATCGTGGTCGTCACGATCCCCCAGCGCGCAGTCGTGGACCTGCCGAAGGATCTCTTCGCCGGCGTGCCCGCCGGCGTGGTCGTGATCGACACCAACAACTACTACCCGGTCCGAGACGGCAGCATCCCGGCCATCGAGGCGGGGCAGGTCGAGAGCGCGTGGGTCGCCGAGCAGATCGGGCGGCCGGTGGTCAAGGCGTTCAACAGCATCTACTTCGAGAGCCTGCTCGCGAAGGGCAAGCCGAAGGGCACGCCGGGGCGCGTCGCGCTCCCGATCGCGGGGGATCCGCCGGAAGCGCGGGCGAAGGTCATGCGCCTCGCCGACGAGCTCGGCTTCGATGCGGTCGACGCGGGCGGCCTCGAGGACTCGTGGCGCCAGCAGCCGGGTACCCCCTGCTACATCCACGACCTCGACGCGCCTCGGCTGAAGGAGGCGCTCGCCGCGGCCGAACGGAGCCGCATCCCCGAGTACCGCAAGGCCTCGGACGACTGGCTGCGATCGCTCATCGCGCCACAGAGCCCGAGCTGATCCGAGCGCAAGCGGAATCGTCGGTCGCAGCGGCTGCCTCGAGGACACAGCATCCTCAGATTGGCAGACGAGATCGAAGTGAACCCAGGATCCCTGGATGCCCCAGATCAACGGATGCCAACCTACGAAAGCTGGGATCGTTCGTCGCGAGTCCTGGTTGCCGCCGTTTCCACTCATGAGACGATACGACCGCGATCGTGACGCCACGGGTCGCTTTGAAGAGCAGGTCGCACGAACGGTGGGGTGCGGGAACGTGCCCTCACTGTCTGGGAAGCCTTCATGCTTCCGGAGGATGGTATCTTCCGGAGCCTTGACAACCAGCTCCTCTCCGCTGGCGCGGACCTTGACTTTCGCCGGCGACTGAACTCGACCTCATCGTAGGGGCTCGGCCCGAGAGCCAAGATATCGATCTTCGTCACCATCGGCAGGTAGAAGATGTTCGCTCAGCTTCCGCGGGTCAGGGCGTCGCGAAGCACGTCTTGATCCACCTCGAAGTCCGGGCCGAGCAGCTCCGCGAACGCGCGCATGACGGGGCATCATGGCGACGACCAGATCGATATCGTTCGTCGCGCGCGGCTCACCTTGGAGGGAGCTCGCGAGGCTGCCGCCGATGAACTACTCGCAGCCGAGGCTCTCGAGCGCGGCGGCCACGCGCAACGCGGAGACGACATCCGTCGAGCTGCTCATGACGTCACGCGGCGTCGGCCGGCACGTGACCGAACAGCCGGCGCGCGCAGTCGTGCCCGTACAGCCTCACCGTGAGGCGAACGCGAAGCTCCTGGTCGTCCGCGCCTGGGTGGCGAGCGCGGATGCTCGCGAGAGCGAGCTCACGGACCGCCTGGCTCAGCCGCATCGCAGCCTCGAGCCGCTCTTCCGGAGGCATGCGCCGGAGCAGCTCGTGGTAGCGTGCGTCCGCTTGCGGCGCGGTGTCGACCATCGACATGCAATATGAGTCTAGCAGAATCGCTCGCACGGGAAGGGCTCGCCGCCGGTCCCGTGCGAGGCGAGGTGTCGTTCCGGCAGGGTGCCTTCCCTCGCTCGACGCTCGCTCCCGGCCGACATCCGAGCTCCTTGCCAGAGCCAGCGGAGCCGACCTCCCACCCACCCTGCACGTCTCACGGACCCGGCCGCGGGCGTCGAGCGCCGCGATCCAGAGCTCCTCGTGCACAAGGGACGCGAGAGATGCCAATGGCAGCCGTGCTCAGGTCCGTCTCCGTTCGTCGAGCGTCGCACGGAGCACCTGGAGCATGAGCTGATCCTTGGGTCGGGTGAGCTTCTCCTTGATCACGATGAGCCGTTCGAGCGTGATGACACGTATCGAGATCCCACCGAGATCCAGGCCCTCGCTGTCGGCCAAGAGTTCGTCGTACGATGTCCCTTCCTCGATTGTGCCCAGCAGGTCCAGCGTTCCCATGTTGGTCGCCAGCAGCTGGTGCCCAGTGGAGGCCAGATGAGAGGCGGTTGGTGAAAGCCTCCTCTGGAGATCTATCCGGTAGACGGCATCGAGCTCACGCAGCGCACCGAGCAGCCGTTCGATATTGTCGGGCGTGCGAGCGTGTACGACGTCCAGATCGAACGTGTTGACGGGGGCTCCCTGGATCACGGCGGCGACGCCACCGACGACGATGAAGTCGACTCGATGCCGGGCGAGCACCCCGAGGAGTTCAGCGATCTTCGTCGGACCGGGCATGCGGTTCTCGCGCGCGCCTGCTCTCACGGGCGAGCGTGACGAAGTCGATGTGGGCCTGGAGGGTGGCGACCCGATCCGCTGGCGTGAGGCTTAGCATCCAGCGGATGAGCGTGAGGTCGACGCCGTCCTCATTGTAGACCGGAGGTGCCGCTTCAGGATCGACCATCTTGGGTGGAGCGTATCACGCACGGATGCGACGGACGAGCCCCGGCATCGCGGCGGGCTGTGCCGCACTCCACGCCATCCAGGCATACGGCGCCAGGCGTCTCGCCGGCCGTCATTGCGCGGATCCTGCCCGGTGTCGTGACCAGAGACTTCCGCGATGGGCATCCACCAGGCCGGACCCGATGGGGGCGTGCGCTATCCGTCAGCCTGAGCCGCCGATGCCGGAGGCTGGCCTCGTTCAGCTCGACCTCAGCCCGGTCGTGAACGATGACCGGGAGCGTCACGGGAGCCGCGCGCGGGCGTCACGAAAGACGTCCTCGGCCGGTCGCCCCCGGGACGGAGCTGCGTCGAGCTCTGCGTCCCGACGCGTCGCTTCCTCGGTCCAGAGGCGCCTGTGCTCCTCCTCGGAGAGCTCATCCAGGCTTTCCAGAAGCGTCTCTGCCAGACGTGCGCGCTCCGCGACGGGCAGCTTCAGGGCTTCGGCTTCCAGCTCGGGAAGGTTCACGGGGGGATTGTACCGCGCGGCTCGGAGGCTGCCCAGGCGCGCTCCCCCATCGGCGAGGAGATACCGCGGCGACGGCGATGGCCGACGTCGACTGGCGTGGCGCAGGCATGGAGCGACCTGGCCGAGCTCGGGCCAGCCAAGCCACGCGTGCGGCAGCGCCTCTGCCGCTGCCAACAGGTCTGCCATGCCGCCGAGCACCCGCGAGGTGGCCGACATGCTGGGCGTGACGAGTTCGCCGCTCAAGCCCGAGCAGACAGGCAGCTGCGCAAGGAGCTCAAGGAGCTGCCCGTGGTTGCGGATATCCTGGACGACATGGCCGCGTTGCTCGTCGAGGACGCAGCCGCGCTCGTTCCGCCTGTTCAACACATCTGCAACCGATCCTCGACTTCCTTCCTAGCTGCGGGGATGGCATCGTGCCGGGCATGACCGTCGAGCAGATCGTCGCCGCCATCCGCGCCCTCCCTGTCACCGATCGGCTTCGCGTGATCGAGCTGGTCGCGCACGAGGCCGCCAGCGACGTCCCTGCTGCAGATCATCCAGCTCGACGTGAGGGCGTCACCTTGACCGAGCGGCACGGCCTGCTGCTCGTCGACGCTGACGCCACCATGCCGGCCGAGGTGTTCGACCATCGCCCCGATCGCGATGCACGAGCAAACCGGATCCAGAGAGACTCGTGAAACTCGCCTTCGATACGAGCGTGCTCGTCGCCGGACTGCACCGGGCGCATCCGCTCCACGGTCGCGCCGTCATCTGGATCGGCGCGGTGGCCGAGGGACGGGTAAGCGGCCTGGCCACCTGGCACGCCCTCGCAGAGCTCTGGTCCGTGCTCACCCGCCTGCCGAAGCCGGCGCGAGCGAGCCCGGAGCAGGCGTTGCAAGTCGTCCGTCGGGTCCGGAGTGTGTACGACGTCCGCCCTGTGGATCCGAAGCACCATCTCGAGGAGGGCGGCATCGGTCGCGATCCGCCGCTCGGTCGCCGTCTCGGCGGGGGCGTCGGCGGGGAAGCGGCTCGTCGGGCTCATCGGGGCGATCCCCGAGAGCGGGTCAGGGCGCGGGCGAGGAGGCGGCGCGCGAGACGAAGGCGGGTGGCGACCGTGGGGCGCGGGAGCGAGACGGAGGCGGCGATCTCGTGCAAGGAAAGGCCGGTGGCGGCGAGCGACAGGATCTCGCGCAGCTCGGGGCGGAGAAGGAGGAAGGCGTGGCAGGCTACCGTGGCTTAGGGCAGCACGGCTCTCGGAAGAGGCATGTCGGCTCGGTGAGCGCGCTGGGCCTCGTGTAGCTGCGAGGGCGCAGCCGGCGCCGACCGCGGTGCCCCTCCTTGACCGGCCGTCCTGGGCCCGCAGTCGTAGCGGCAGCGCCAGTCAGACTGGAACACCGTACCGGCCTACTTCGGCACCCTCACGGAATGACCAAAAAGGCCACCGACAACAGCCCCAACAAGGACACCGGCCGGCCCCGCTACCAAACCTCCAGCCACAGCACCGGCCGTGAGCCCCTGAACGGTGTTGTTGCCACGAATCTGAGCTTTCTTCTCACGCGAGTACGGAGCCCGCGTCTTTCCGTGGAGGGCTCGAGCCTGCCACGTCGAGCCGTCGCGCTTCCGCCGGTTACACGAGACGTGGGCCGGGAGGAGGTTGTTCAGGCGATCCGTTCCACCCCGGGCTCTTGGCACCGAATGCTCCACCTCCCAGCCGCCGCGTGCGTATGGCCGCCCGTAGTTCTGGAAGGTGAGCATACCGTGGCAGATGTGGCAATTCCCGTCGGTTTTGATGAAAATATCTAGCAGCCGTTCAATGCTGTACGCCATGGTAACTCCGTCGGATTCGAGTCGGACGCCGCGATACCTCCGTCGATGAGGGGGGCAGCCGCGGGAGGCTTCTCCATTGTCGAAGCTTACTTCTTGGGTGCCCGGGTGGGCGACGGCGGCGATCGTCTATGTGGGTCGACGGGGACGGTCTTCGGTCCGGGCTTCGGGTAGTGCCGTTCGCCGGGCGGATTCGGTACAGGGGACGGTGGCGATCGTTTGTGCGGATTCACGGGCACGGTCTTGGGTCCGGTCATGTCGGGCTCCTCCTCACGATCGCCGAGACCTCGGTCACTCATCCTCGACACGCCCCGTGGCGGCACACGTGGTCCGCTGGAGCGAGGCGCTTGGGTCGCGTCGTCGCGCCTTGGAACCGTAAGCTCGGGTGCCCCGAGCATGCTACACGATTTCCCGATGTGATCGCCACGCGATCACACGATCGCCTCGCGATCGTGGTGGCACGGCAGATCATTTTTCTGTTGTGATCGCTATGTGATCACAAGATCATTCCGCGATCATGACAGCGCGTGGCGACGAGAAAGGCCGCAAGGGCACGCTCGAGCGTGTACTCGCAGTACTGGACGGGCTTCTTCAGGGCAAGGAACACGATCGACGGTCGATCGCGGAGCTCGGCAAGGTAGAACCGTCGACGGCGGATCGTGACATCCGCCTGCTCACGAAGGTTCGGGGCGTCAGCGCAGTCAAAGAGGGTAAACGCAAGGTGCTGCGCTTCGACCCGCAGAAACTCCTCTCAGGGTCGCCTGCTCCGAAGGATGCCGCGGTCATTGCGGCCTGCCTCGGCACGAGCCTCGCGAGCATCTTCGATGGCTCCAGCTACGAGCGCGGAATGCGCGACGCGCTCGCGTTCGTCCTGGATCGCGCCAAGAAGGGCAAGAAATTTCGAGATGTCGATCGCAAGTTCATCTTTGTGCGCCGAGGTGGTGAGGCCGCGCTCGCCGAGAAGGCCGGCGAACTCGACGACGTCATCGATGCGCTCCTACGTTCGCGGTATGCGACAATCGACTACTGCCACTTCAGCGGCAAGCGCGAAAACATCCGGATCATGCCGCTCTCTCTCGCAATCTACGACCACCAGCTCTACGTCATTGGGCGGTCTGACACCAAGCCACCCTACCCGTACCGCTTCTCGCGCATCATGGGCGTCGATGTCGACCAGACCGCCTTCTCGTACCCACCACGCTTGGACTATGACCCCGACCAGGTCTTCCAGCACAGCTTCGGCATCTTCATCGGCGCCGAAGCCGACGCTATCGACGTCGAAGTACTGCTCGCGCCACGATGGAGCACATACGCAGCAGCGCACCGCTGGCACCTCACGCAGAAGATCGAAGTTCGCGAGGACGGCGTTCTCGTCCGCCTACACGTGAAACCATGCCCCGAGCTCGAGAGCTGGATCCTCGGCTTCGGCGAGGAGGCTCGCGTCTTGAAGCCCGCATCGCTCGCGAAAGCGATCGCCGGACGCGTCGCTGCGATGGCAGCCGGGCACGGGCTCGTCTCCCGGACGGCCCCCCCGGTTGGGACGTCGCCTTCTCGGAGGCGCTCGCGCCCGCAGAAACCGCGAACACGACGGTAAGCGTGAGGCGGGTTCATCCGCACCAAGACGATGCGCTCCACGGTGAGGCGTCGTCAGAGCAGACAGCAGCGGGGATCGCCCGCTGATGCCGCCGGCGCGCAGGCGGTCGACGGAGGCGGCACGTGGGTGCGGGTTGACCTCAATGCGGTGCCCTGCGTCGGTCCCGCGGTGGATCGACGTGCTTCAGCGCCTCGTATTACCGCGCCCTCCCAGAAGTGGAGTTCGCCCCGATCTCGATCCCTGTTCGTGATGACGATCTCCTGAGTGGTCTGTGCCTCTCCATCATGGAGTCGGTGCGGACCAGGGAGAGGGAGCCGGGGTGGATGGATCGGCTCCGCCGTCGGCCGATGCTCGCCGTCGTGCATTCCCTAGTCCCACGAAAAATTCTCACAAAATCTTAGGTCTCAAGGCCGTGCCGCTTCGGTCGCCATGCATTCCGGTTCCACGCCCCAAATTACCGGTGCACTTTGCACCACGTCAGCGCTGTCGTTGACGTAAGGCCGGGCCGAGGGAGCGGAGCATCGGCGCGAGGCCGGCCACAAAATAGGTGACGAGGGGATGCGTGTTGTGGCGACCCGTCTTCCCCTCGTCGTGCTCCGAGCACCGTGCAGGAGCGGAGCTCATGCAGGATCGTTCAAGCCGACGTTGATATCAAGCGCTGGATGACGGTGCTGCCAGCAGTTGAGCACCTGCGGCCGGCGCGCTGTCCCTGCTGCGACGCGGCCGGCCGTCCCGTCGACGGCCCGCTGGTGATGCGCGGCCACGGCCTGCGCGAGCGCCAGGTGTACGGCCCGCTCGAGGCGGGCGGCGCTCCGCAGCAGGTCACGGTGCAAGCTCGGCGCTATCGTTGCAGCGCCTGCCGCGCGGTCGTGGTCGTGGTGCCCCGCGGGCTGCTGCCCCGGCGGCGCTACTCCGCAGCGGCGATCGGGTGGGTGCTCGCTCGCATCGGACTCGACGGCGCGTCCACGCCGGCCGTCCGCGCCGAGGTCAGCTGCTCCACGATCCTGGGCGTCGCGGCGGCCGAGCGGTGGCTCGCGCCGTCGCGATGGATCGAGACCAGTCGCCGCGGACAGCTGTTCCCCCGGCTCGGGCGCCATGGCGCGGAGAGCACCCGCGTGCAGGTTGCCGAGCGGACGGCGATGCAGCTCGTCGCGTTGTCCCCTCGGGGAAGCGCGGGTGAGGGTGCCGCTCACCTCGCGTTCCGCGGCGCCGCGCTCGCAGCGTGATGCCCATCCGCAGGCAAACGCGAGCTCCGGCGACTCCACCACACAGGATCGGGCACGGCGGGAGGCAGATGAGGCACGGGATCCACACGGGGCGTCGAAACGCACCCGTGGAAAGGACCGTTCATGGACATCCTCAAACCCAAAGATCACGCCGAGGAGATCGCCATTTTCCGCCACGGTGTCATCGGGCAGATCTGCGCTCGTGATCTCGATCACGGCGACCTCGCCGAAGCGCTACGCAGCCTCTCGCGGGAGCGCCTGCGCCCGCCCGGGAGCGCGTGCACGCGCTCCTTCTCGATACCGACGCTCGAGCGCTGGCTCTATGCCTACCGCCGGCGGGGGCTCGAAGGTCTCCGCCCTCGCGCCCGTCGCGACCGCGGGCGCGGCCGCGAGCTCGACCCCGTGCTGCGGCAGCTCTTGTGCGACATCCGGCGGGAGCACCCGGATGCCTCGGTGCCGCTCATCCTACGCACGCTGCGCGCCGACGGACGCCTGTGCACCACGGTCAGCGCCTCGACCGTGCGGCGCCTCTTCCGTCAAGAGGGGCTCGACAAGATCCCGCAGCGCGACGGCAAGGGGCCGACGACTCGGCTCAAGTGGCAAGCCGACCACCCCGATGCGCTCTGGCACGGCGACGTCTGTCACGGCCCGACACTCCATCTCGCCGGGCGCAGGGTCACCGTCCGAATCCACGCCCTGCTCGACGATGCTTCGCGCTTCATCCTGGTCATCTCGGTCGAGAGCGACGAGAAGGAAGACACCATGCTGCGACTGCTCGTCCGCGCCCTCCGGCTCTACGGCGTTCCAAACGCGCTATATCTGGACAACGGCGCTACCTACCGTGGTGACGCCTTGCGCCTGTTCTGCTCGCGCCTCGGGATCACCCTGCTTCACGCGCGCCCCTACGACCCGCAGGCGCGCGGCAAGATGGAGCGATTCTGGCGGACGCTTAGAGAAAACGTGCTCGACCACCTGGGCTCGATCACCTCGCTCGAGGACATCTCCTCTCGTATTCAGGCCTTCGTCGACGTCCACTACCACCCGTCCCCGCACGCCGGTCTGATGGGGCGCGCACCGGGGCTCGTGTACGCGCCCGGGCAGCGCGAGGTCGACCCCCTCTCCGAGGCTCGCCTGCGCGAAGCGCTCACGCTCCGGCAGCGTCGGCGCGTGCGCCGCGACACGACCGTCTCCGTCCGAGGTCGGCTCTTCGAGCTCGATCACGGCTACCTCGCCGGCCGTGTCGTGACGGTCGCCTACTGCCTGCTCGACGAGCCGCTCGCCCCAGTCGTCGAGATCGAGGGGCAGCGGATCCCGCTTCGCCTCGTCGACCCAGTGCACAACGCACACGTGAAGCGGCCTCCGCGCCGTGCCACGCAGAGCGGCGCGTCGCCCGCGGGGCAGCCTGTCGCCTTCGACCCGGGCGGTGCCCCGCTCGTCAAGAGCGCGCGCGACGCGGCTCTGGCGCCCGGCGCGGACGACGTCGACGCAGAGGAGGATCTCGATGCGATCTTCTGAGCTTGGCTTCTTCGGCCTTCGCACCGCCCCTTTCTCCAAGGAGCTCGACGATGCCGAGCTGTGGTTGCCCACGTCGAAGCAGGTGCTCGTCGACGATCTCGAAGCCGCGCTCCTTGAGCGCGCCAGCGTGCTCCTCGTCGGTGAGCCGGGTGTCGGCAAAACGTGTGTGCTACGGGCCTTGCGGCATCGGCTACCCCAGGCCGGATTCCGCCTGACCTACTGCCACAATGCGACGCTCGGCCGGCGCGACTTCTACCGCTACCTCTGCCACGCGCTCGGCCTGCAGCCGACCTCGAGCGCCGCGAACCTGTTCCTCGCCGTCGAGCGGCATGTCCACGACTTGCGCAGAGATCAGGTGCACCCGGTGTTTCTGCTCGACGAGGCCCATCTGCTCCACCCGGACATGATGGCGCATTTGCATATCCTCTTGAACCACGAGTGGGACAGCCGCGCTCTTCTGTCGATCATCCTTGTTGGCCTTCCGGAACTCGAGGGCCGCATGGCGCTGCGCTCCCACCGCTCGCTGCTCACGCGCATCCACCACCGCTTCATGATCGAGCCAGCAACGGTGGACGACACGGCGGAGTACGTGGCCTTCCGGCTGAAGGGCGCAGGCGCGGACCACGAGCTCTTCTCGCGCGAGTCGCTCGCCGCTCTGCATGAGCTCGCGTCCGGCTCGCTGCGCGAGATCGACTGCCTCGCCTCGGCGGCGATGCGGGAATCGGCGCGCCGCAAGCGGAAGTTGGTCGACCGCGACGCGGTCGCCCGCGTCGCGGAGACGCTCACGCTCTCCTCGTCGCTCGGCTAAACGGCGGCGTGCAGCCCGCGAGGCTCATCGGCCTCGCGGGCTGAGTCCCTCAGGTCCACGATGGTCATCGCCTCGCCTCAACGTGCGGTGGCCGGCAGGATGCCCATCGCGCCGTGCGGCGTCGAGGCAACGCCCGCGATGGCCATCGGCGCAGATGAGACCCTACCGAGCGGCCACGAGATGGCCATCATCCAGGCGGGGCGCAGCGCCATTAGCCAGTCGGCTCGGTAACAGCTGGCAGCGGCGGCGCTGAGGGCTCCGGCGGCGCTGGTGTCGACGGCGCTGGCGGTGCCGGCAGCTCCAGCAGCAGCAGCTCCACCGGCAGCGGCGGCGACGCTTGTGGCCCCCGCTCATCCATGTATCCTCTTTCTGTAGTCGACCATAGCGTGCCCGAGTGCGGCCTTGTCGCGGTCGCTGAGCGGGTACAGAAGGGTAGGCAAGGATGCGCCGCAAATGGATGGGACTCTGCGCGCCGTTGTGTGTGACGGTAGCCGTTGCAGCTTGCAGCTCGGATGATTTTCCGTCGGGGGTCGAGGCGCCTCGGGGGCAGGATGGCCGAGGGATGCAGCCTGCGACGGGATCGGATCGGATGCCTTCGGATCTGCGCGCGGCGTACATCGCTGCGGTTCAGCGGGAGGCTCCGCCGGAATACCAGATCGTCAGGGGAGGTGCGCTCGAGGCGCCGAACCAGGCCCAAAGGTTTCTATCGGAGTTCACGAACACGGGCGTCCGCGTCGCCCCGCAGCAAGGTGCGGGCGCGTGGAGCTTCCAGATGTCAGCTTCACGTTACGGATGCTCCGATGTTCTGACGCAGCTTCCGGTGGCCGAACCCGATGCTCGACAAAACCGAGTCGAATATCGTCGGGAGGGAACGGCCTCGAGCGACCCGGTCGTTGAATGGTATCACAATGGACCGCTCGGGCTCGAGCAAGGTTTTACCTTGGCGTCAGCGCCAGGCTGCCGCCAAAACGGCGGAGGCGAAGTCACCATCGAGATCGCCGTCGGAGGCAATCTATCCGCCGAGCTCGTGAAGGAAGGGACCGAGGTCCATCTGCGCGACGAGACGGGCCATGTCGCGCTCCGGTACACGGATCTCCACGTGAGCGACGCGTCGGGCGAGGTGCTCCCTGCGCGCCTCGACACGGGGCCTTCTGCCATCACCATCCGCGTGGACGATACCGCCGCTGCGTATCCGATCGTCGTCGATCCGCTGGTATGGGTCGAGCAATCCACCCTGCTGGCGAGCGACGGCATGATGTACGATGCGCTCGGCTACTCGGTGGCGATCGACGGCACGACGGCGCTCGTGGGCGCCATCGGAGGCGACGGCATCGGAGTAAACAGGGGCGCGGCCTATGTGTTCGAGAAAGTCGGCGGCACATGGACGCAGACAGCGAAGCTTTGGGGGAGCGATAGTACAACCCAGGCACAGTTCGGCTGGTCGGTTGGGCTCCGCGGGGACACGGCGCTCATCGGAGCTCGGTACGACAGGCCGCTGGGAATTTCGGTCGGAGCCGCCTACATTTTCGTGCGGAGCGGGGGAACATGGACGCAGGAAATGAAGTTCCAGCCGGTCAACCTGTCTTCAGCCGAGAATTTCGGCTATGCGGTGGCGCTGCCCTCGGCGGACAGGGCGATCGTGGGTGCCCCTGACGCGGATGCGAACAAGGGCGCGGTTTACGTTTTCACCAAGAGCGGCGGGGTATGGACGCAGGAAGCGAGGTTGTCCGCGAGCGACCCCGGCACCTATGACCGTTTCGGTCATGACCTCGCAGCGGACGGGGACACGATCGCCATCGCCGCCCCCACGGCCCAAGACTACGGCTATATTCACGGAAAGGCTTATATCTTCGACAAGGTTGGCGGCGTGTGGACGGAAACCAAGAAGCTTCTGCCCGCCGATCTGACCCAAACCTCCCATTTCGGCACTGGGATTGCCATGTCCGGCGATACGGTGGCGGTCGGGGCGAGCGCGGATCAAACTCTCGGCTATGCTTCCGGCGCAGTCTACGTCTTCGATCGCAATGGCGGCGCGTGGCCGCAGACTGGCAAGCTGTTTCCCTGGGATACGGCATGGGTCACCAACAACTATTTCGGTACCGCGGTTTCGATGCTCGGGGATACGTTGCTGGTGGGGGCCTACAACAATTCGCAGCAAGCCGCGGGCGCAGGTGCGGCATACATCTTCGACAAGGTCGGTGGTGCATGGACGCCGAGGCAGAAGCTCCTCCCATCTGCGGGAGAAGCGAACCGCATGTTCGGTTTTTCGGTCGCCATGAGCACGAACACCATGGTCATCGGCGCGCATGGCGATGGCCCTTCAGGGCATGCGCCCGGCCGAGCTCACATATTCGAATCGCAGTTCGCTTTCGCGGACGGCGATGCCTGCGCGCAGAGCGCAGAATGCGCCAGCGGTTATTGCGTCGACGGCGTCTGCTGCAACAGCGCATGCGGCGGAAACGTCGCCGGCGATTGCCAGGCATGCAGCGTCGCGGCCGGCGCCTCGGAGAGTGGCGTCTGCTCGGTCTTCTCCGCCGGGACGCTCTGCCGGGCGGCGACCGACGTATGCGACGTGGCGGAGACCTGCAGCGGTGTCAGCACAGCCTGTCCAGCCAATGGCTGGGCCTCTGCCGGCACGGTCTGCAACACCTCTGCCAATTCGTGTGATGCCGCGGAGACGTGCACGGGCTCGTCGGCCTTGTGCCCGCGGGATCTCGGTCCGGTCTTCACCTGCGCTACGCCGTGCGCGGCGCCGAGCTTCGGGGCGGCGACCACCATCTCGACCGGCGCTCATAGCCCGCAGGCGGTCCGATTGGGCGATTTCGACGGTGACGGGGACGTGGACATCGTCACCGCCAATTACAGTGGCAACTACCTCAAGATCTTCCTCGGCAACGGCAGCGGCAATTTCACGGCTTCGAGCACGATTACCGTCACAGGCGTTCCCCGCGAAGTGGTCGTCGCCGATTTCAACGAGGATGGCAAGCTCGACCTCGCGACGGCCAACTACGACGGGAACAACGCCGCGGTCCTCCTCGGCAACGGGAACGGCACCTTCGGCGCCCCGACGTATCATGCCGCGAACGTGAACCCTGCGGACATCGTAGCGGCGGACTTCGACGAGGATGGTCACCTCGACTTCATTACAGCGAACCGAGGGGACAACAATGCCACCGTCTTTTTCGGGACGGGAACAGGGAGTTTCCCCCGCTCCTCGACGTTCGCGACCGGTGGACTGCCGCGGAGCGTGGTGGCTCGAGACTTCAACGGCGACGGTCGAATCGACGCGGCCACGGCAAATACCTACTCGAGCAACCTCACGATCTTCCAGGGCTCGGGCACGGGAAGCCTGTCGTCCAAGCAGACGATTGCGGTGGGCGCGAACCCGAGGAGCGTCGCGGTACACGATTTCAACAGCGACGGGAGGGTGGACATCGCCACGGCCATCGACAAACAAGATGTCGTCAAGGTGATGTTGGGCAATGGCGATGGCACCTTTGGGTCATCGACGTCGTTTGCGACGGGCACGGCGCCCTACTTCGTGACGCCGGGTGACTACAACGGTGATGGGGTAACGGACTTCGCGATAGCGAACGAGAAGTCGAACGACGTCTCGATCCTGCTCGGGAACGGTGACGGCACCTTTGGCGCGGCCACGAATTTCGCTGTCGGTACGGCGCCGCATTCCCTCCGAGCGGCGGATTTTGACGGTGATTCGGATCTCGACCTCGTTGTCGCGAACAGCTCTGGCAAGAGCATTTCGGTCTTGCTCAATACCTGTAGCTGCTCTCTCGCCTGCGTGCCCTGAACGATTTGCGCCCCTGCCCTGCCCGCGATTACCGCGACGTAGCACCAGGCGGAAGGCATCCTACCGTATAGCTGTACCCTGCTGAGCTCGGGAACGCCGCGGCGACATACGTCTTCTCGCCCTTCGGCGACTCGACGTCCAGGATCAGCATGTGCTCGGCCAGCCACCCCTGCTCCCGGCCGAGCACCGAGGCGATGCGCAGCGCGAAGCACTTCTTGCCGAGCAGCGCATTGCCGCCATGGCCGCTCCCGAACGACCAGACGTGCGGTCTTCGACCCGCGCGACGTAGCCGCTCCGCTGACCGCGTCTTTCCCCTGGCCAGATTCGGTTACACGCTACGCGACGCCAGATGAGGGCCGTGCCCTCGTCGAGCGAAGAGGAGCGAGCGATGCCAGGGAGCAGGGAGCTGGTACAGCTGCGTGCAGAGCTGTCGAGGTATCGAGAGCAGAAGAGCCGTGGGAAATTCCCGGGCGAGCTGCGGGAGCGAGCCGAGGCGTACGCCAAGGCGCGCTCGCGCTCGGGGGCAACACCGACCGAGATCGCCACGGAGCTCGGTGTCCACAAGATGACTGCCGACCGATGGGTGGCTGGCGGTGAGCGTGCAGACGAGGATGCGTCGCCAAGAGCCCCCAAGGCGGCTCAGCAGATTCCGTTCCTACCCGTCGTGGTGCGCCCGGAGCGCCGCGAGGCGCCGCCTTTGCGGCTCAACGTCGCGTTTGCCGATGGGACGCGGATGCAGGTATGCGGGATAGGCGCGCGCGAGCTCGTGGAAGCGATCGAAGCGTTGCGGAGGGGACGGTGACCCCCGCGACGATTGCCGTCTATCTGGCGGTCGGTCCAGTGGACTTGCGTGGCGCGTTCGACCGGCTCGCCGCGATCACCCGGCAGGTGCTGTGCCTGGACCCGGCCAGCGGCGCGCTGACATCTCCAACGAACAGCTGCTCACCTTCGGCCGCAGCTTCGGCCCGCTCACGCCGGCCCACCCGATCGCGCTGGGGCTCCCCGAGCACCCGGAGATCTGGGAACGAAAGGCCGCCGAGTACAAGGAGAACCACCGGTCGGACCTCTCCATCCCCACCGCCAAGCCGCCGCGCGACTACAAGGGCTGGCACATCGACATCACCTTCGTCGCCAACCCGAACAGGTACTCCATCCTGCGCGGCGTGGAGATCCCGCCGTACGGCGGCGACACGCTCTGGAGCAACCTCGAGTGCGCCTACGACGGCCTGTCGCCCACGATCAAGGCGCTCGTCGACGGGCTCCAGGCCGTCCACCGCACGAGCAGCTACGATAACGGAGAGCCCAGGCCGGGCCGCAGGGCCGCAGGCCCGTTCGCCGCGCTTCACCCGCTCGTGCGCGTGCACCCGCGGACCGGCCGCAAATCGCTGTTCGTCAACCCGGGGACGACGAGCCACATCGTGGGCCTGCGAGAGCGCGAGAGCCAGGCGCTCCTCGATATGCTGGCCGACGAGGTGACGCGGCCCGAGTACGCGGTGCGCTTCCGCTGGACGCCCAACGCGATCGCCGTATGGGACAACCAGGCCACCGCCCACGCCGGCCCCATCGACTACGCCCACTTCGACCTGCCGCGCGTCGTCCGCCGCATCACCGTCGCAGGCGAGCTGCCCCAGGGGCCCGACGGGTTCCGCTCGCGGCCGCTCGAAGGCGAGCTGTTCGGCGTGCTCGGCTGACGCCGCGCCCCCACGCGTGACCTTCAGGCCGGCCCTCGCCGGGCAGCGGACCAAGGACCAGGGCCGCCGCGAGCCACGGCCCCTCGCCGAGGACCCGCGCCGAGGCGGGCCCGGCTCGTGACCCGACCGAACTCGCGGTAAGCTCCCTGCATCATGAGCGACGTCGAGAATGTCCTGGTCGCAGCGCTGCGTCTGTCGGCGGAGGACCGAGCGGCCGTGGCGGCCGCGCTGATCCGGAGCCTCGATGAGACCGAGCAAAGGACCGGGGAGGTCGAGGCTGCGTGGGCCGAGGAGATCCAGCAACGTCTCGCCGACGTCGACGCCGGGGTCGTCACGCCGGTCCCTTGGCCGGAAGCCAGGCGCCGCATCCTGGCGGCTGCAAACGGCCGTCGTGAAGCTCCTTGAGGTCCTGCCAGCCGCACTCGCGGAAGCCGAGGAGGCTGCGGCGTGGTACGCGGAACGGGATCCACGCGTAGCGGCACGGTTCGCCTAAGCGCCGAGAAGTTCGCGCGGCGCGAGGGGTGCACGCCGAAGCAGCTGTACTGGTGGCACTGGAAGCTGCGGGCTGACGGGCCCTCGCAGCCCTCGCCGTCGTCGTCGACCGAGCCGCCGCGGTTCTTGCCGGTGCACGTGGTGGCCGACGCGTCGCCGGTCGTGACGGAGCCGATCGAGATCGCGCCGCCCAACGGGCGGGTGGTCCGCGTTCGGCCGGGCTTCGACCCTGCCACGCTCGAGCGCGTGCTGACGCTGGCGGCCGAGGAGATGCCGTGCTGACGCTGCGCTTCAGCACCGCCGCCGTCAGGCTCGGGACCTCGACTCCCTCCTCCTCGCTCCGTCGCTTCGTCATCGCACGGCGACTCTACGCACGCGACCGCCTTCCACAAGCACGCGTCAGAACGCGCTCTGCGGAGCGGCTACGACTATTATGCCTAGCCCTGAACTTTTGCGGCAAGGGTCTCGAGTGGCTGCCTGAGCGCGCCGTATGCCTCGTCGGGCGTGGTATGGGCGAGCTCCTGGTGGAACCCTCCGTGAGCCAGTCGATTGCGCTCGTCACGAATTCGATTGATCTGACCCAACAACGATTCCGAGAAGCTTTGCGGCTCGAGGACGCGATACATCACTATCCATGTCGAGATCGCGTCCGGCAGCGTTTCTGTAACTTGCTTCTTCGACATCCCGCTGCGCTTGGCAATGTACTCGAAGAAGCCATCCTTGAAGTCCGCCTCGAACCCTGCAAACAGTCGCATGAGGGCTACTCGGTACAGGTCCTCGCGCTCCTCCTTGAGCCGCACCTTCCGCTCGCCCTTCTTGAAACGCAACAGGTCGCCAAGCAGCGCTCGCAAGTGAGTCTCCTGGTCATGCTCTTCACTGAGTTCCTGAATGTGTTTCAGCCGAGAAAGCTGAGCATCGTACCAGGCTTTAGCCTTGTCGAGGTGCTTCATCGTAGAAGCTCCGCGAGAACTTCGTCGCGGAAGGTTTCCTCGGTCAGAGGCTTGAGCGGGCCGTGAACCCCCTCCCAGGAATACATCCATCCGGACGCGCCAACATATTCCAAGAGGGCGGCGCGCGCGCCCGAGCTAACCTCGACCTGAGGTCGTCGCCCCGCTAGAAACGACCGCGGCTGCACGGTCACTTGGTCGTCTTTGAAGTGGATTGTAATCGCCGGCAGATTGAGACGTTTGTCAATGTGCTGCACGAGCACGCTCCACTCCTGTACCCCTAGCGGCAACCCCTCCACCCACTTACTGATGTCGCCCATCAGCGTTGTCGCGACCTTCTCGAATTCCTCGAGGTCGGTCGCCTTCTCTTCCCCACGCTGTTTTAGAACGTCTGCCAGGCTCATTGATGCACTGTACCATGTTCCGGTTTGCGATGCCAGATCACGCGGCCAGAGTCCGCGCCCGGACGCATTCGCGCCGGAACCACATCAATGGTCCTCTGCTGCGGAAGACGCAATGGGCTGCTCGACATCGTATTGCAGCAGCCGTGGCCATCGGTCGCTCGCTCCCTCTGGACCACGCAGCTGAATGCGGGGACGTTGGGCGGGCGGAGCGGCGCGGGACGCCGGGGCGGCGACCCCATCAACGTTGCCAGGGATCGGGGACACTTCGCCTGCCGCACAGGGATCGAGCATGCGGAAGACGGTGAGCTGCGCGGCGTGGTTGCTCCTCGCCGCCGTTTCTTCGGTCCATTGCGGCGGCACGGTCGGTCGTCCACCGCCCGCCGCCCCCGCCCGAGCCTCCCCTGCACGCCGCACACGCCGAGCCCGCCCCTGCGGCCGCCGCCTCCGCCGCCGCCCCGCCCCGGCGTGCCCGGGCCGCCGTCGCTGGCCCAGTCCGCCTCCCAGCCGGCCTCGCTGATGCGTTCGATGCTCGGGTGGGCTGCACGGCCGCCGATCCGTTGCGGACCTTGAACCGACGGCAGACCGATGACATCCTGACGCGAGGCGCTGAAGACGGAGACACTCATGGAGAAGCGAACCATCGAGCAGCTCGAGGCGGCGCTCGACGCCGTCAGCAAGGACCTGGCGCCCCGCGTCGAGGAGCTCGCTCAGAAGAGCACAAGCGGCGTCCTCACGCCTGAAGAGCACAGAGAATATACCGAGGTCGTCCGCTTGAACGACATGCTCAGCCTCCTCAAGCTTCAGGCAGAGGAGGTATGGAGCATGCGCGCGGCGTCGTGAAGCTGCCGAGCGACACGCGAGAGCTGGTCCAGCGGCGCGCCCAGGGGGCATGTGAGTACTGCCACCTTCCACGACCAGTTGCCGGAGGGTGAGCGTGGCGCGGGCGAGGCGTCATGTGCGGCGGGCGGTCGGGACCTCGTAGGCGAACGAGCCGCGCTCATCGAGGTGGTAGGCGGAGACGTCACGGTCGATCTTCCGCCCGCCGGCGCTCGTGAACATGCGCCGGGGAAAGACGCGCACGCGGGCCTGCGCGGCGCCGGGGAGCAGCTCGAAGCGGCCGGCGCTGAAGCCATGGAGGCGGGTGACGCCGCGGCCGCCGGGGCCGTCGTGCTCCTCGAGACCGAAGAGGGAGGCGCCCTGCAGGGCGTGACGCGCGTGGCCGCCGCCGTGGGCGGTCGAGGTGGCGGTGCCCTCGTGCATGTGGCCGAAGAAGTGGGCGGCGAAGCGACCGGCCGGGTCGACCTCCTGGCGGAAGTCCTGGCGTGCCTGCGGGTGGAGCCACTCGGGCGGGTGGTGGGTGAGCAGCAGGTTGATGTGGTGGCGCTGCAACCACTCGGGGGCGTCCTCGTCGCAGACGACGTGGAGCTGGCGCGGGTCCACGGCGAGGCGCTCCTGGTAGTCGCCGCCGGTGAGCTGCAGGAAGGCCGAGTTGAGACCGATGACGCCGAGCTCGAGGCCGTGGAGCGACAGCGAGGTCGAGCTGTCGCCCGGCAGGATGCCGAGCGTCCGGCGGTCGCGGACGTGCCACCGGCAGGAATCGACCCACGCGGTGTAGGGCCTGAAGATCTGCGCGAGGCGCTCGCGGTAGCCGAGGCTGTCATTCACGTCGAACACCTGGTCGCGCAGGCGCGCGTTGGCGTGCCACTGCGAGAGGGCGAGCACGTACGGATCGAGATCGCTGGGGCGCCTCAGGTCGTGGTTGCCGGGCACGGTGATCAGCCGCGGTTGCGAGCCGAGCTGGTCGAAGCGCCGCCACAGCCTGTCGAGGGTAGCGTCGAGCTTCTTGAACTCGTCGGCGCTGCCGCGCTGGGTCAGGTCCCCGGTGAACAGCACGAGGTCCCACGGGCCGCACAGGTCGTGCAGGCGCGCGAGGTCGTCGAACAGCGTGGCCATGACGTTCGGCCACAGCCAGCTCGTGCCGCCCATGCCCTGGTGGAGGTCGGTGAGGTGCAGCCAGCCGACCGAAGCGGGCCTCGCGGGCGTGGACGGCGCTGGCCGCGGGGCGCTCGGGTCTTTCTCGGGAGGGCGGGTCGAGCGCGACAGCTTGTCCGAGGAGTCGAGACCCCGAGCGGCCAGGTCGACGGTCGTGGCGTCGCGTCCGGCGGTCGGCCGCGCGGGCTCCGGCGCGGGGGTCGCGGCCGGGGATTCTTCGAGCTCGCCCGCGTCCGAGTCCGCGGCCTCTCCGGCGAGCTGGGCCCCCTGCCAGAGCAGCACGTCGGCGCCGTGTGGCGAGATCGTGTGTTCCTCGAGGAGCTTGCGGACGCGTGCGCTGTAGTCGAGGTACCCGGTCGGCTTGCCGAGCGCGATGGGCGGGCCGCCGTCGATCGCGGCGAGCCCCCGCGCCATCGTCGTGGTCGCCGGCGAGAAGCGCATGGGATCCCGGGTGTGCAGGATCATCGACGGGAACAGCCAGCCGCCGCCCGGCAGGCTGCCCCCGCGGCGGAGCGCGGCCAGGTGCTCGGCGAGCCAGGCATCGTCGGCTTGCCATAAAGAAGGCACCGCCGCGTTCACGCCGTCGAGCGCGGCGACCAGCAGGTTCGCGTTGTTGCCGACCAGGCCGGTGGCGAAGCGATTGTTCACGTCGCGGCCGTCGACGTGGTCGGCGTTGAAGAGCTGGAGGAGCCGCCGGAGGCCGGTCTCGTCGAGCTGCCCGAGGGAGCCCTCGATCAGCATGCGCGCTCGCGCGAGCGCGCCCTCCCGCCGGGCGATGCGCTCCGGGTGCAGGCGGGTCCGCGTCTGGTGCAACACCTGTTGGCGATCGAGCATAGGCGGCCACTATACCCGGGCGCGGCTCCCGTCGGCCGCCTCGCGCGAACGGGCGTCGCCCTGGCCGGGCGAGGCCCATCTGAGCGATCATGCCCTCGTGGAAGCTATGTCAGCGCACCACGAGCGCCGCGCCGAAGCACGCCGTCACTGGCGAGCGTAGCGGCCAGACTCGGCTGCGGGTCGGCAGCAGAGACCGCCGAAGCCGAGCCGAAGCTGTGGTAGAGTTCACGTCATGAACCACCGCGACCGAATCGTACGAGATCCTCTCGTCTGCGGGGGCGAGCCGGTCATCAAGGGGACGCGGGTCACGCTCCGCACGCTGCTCGCCAGCCTCTCTGACGGCGACTCGATCGAGGACATCCTCAGCGACTACCCGACCCTGACCGCGGACGACGTGCGCGCAGTGATCGCGTTCGCCGCGGATTCCGTCCGGGAAGACCTACCGGCGCCCAAGGTCGTCGGCTTCTGATGCGCATCAAACTGGATGAGAATCTGCCGACTTCCCTGGTCGAGGCGCTTGTGCAGCTCGGCCACGACGCGGACTCGGTGCACCAAGAGGGGCTTCAGGGGTCGCCAGACGCCGGCGTGTGGGCGGCGGCTCAGGCGGACAAGCGTTTTCTGATCACGCAGGATCTCGACTTCTCGGATCTGCGGCAGTTCGCCCCTGGAACACACCACGGGCTCCTGCTCCTCCGCCTCGCGGATCCAAGCCGGCGGGTACTCAAGGCCTACATCGAGTGTCTCTTCCGGACAGAGGACGTCGAGCGCTGGGCCGGGTGCTTCGTGGTTGCAACGGACACCAAGATTCGCGTTCGGTGGCCCGAACCGAACCGTTGATCTGACGCTCTCGGTCGAACAGGCCAATGCTGCTGACGTGCGCCCTTCCTCGCTTCGGCGGGCGCCCGCAGCAGATCACCCCCATGGCCGCCGCTGCACCCGGATTGGCCGCGGCGCCTCGCCGCCTGCATGCGATAACCCGCCGCCAGCCCTGCGACGCGACGGATCGCGACGTCCGGCGGGCGGGCGGGCGCAGTGTCAACGTGGGCCAGGTGGAAGACCCCACCTCGGTCGTCATGAAGGGTTCCTCGCCGCTCAGCCCGAGCTGCGCCTTCCCCGCGTGCCCGGGGGCCGGGCCTTCGCCGCCACCGGCCGTGTTTCGCGTGCCTGGGTCGCATAGGCACCGAGCTGCGCGACGAGGTGCTCGAAGACGAGGCGGACGCGGCGCACGGCGCGCAGATCCTCGTGCATGACGACCCAGGCGTCCAAATGGAAGGCGAGCGCGGGCAGCACGCGCACGAGCGGCACCGGCCGCCGGCTGAGCGGGAGCTGGCACACCCCGATGCCGAGGCCGGTGCGCACCGCGGCGAGCTTCACGACATCGCTGTCGCTGCGAAACGCATAATCGCGCGGCGTTGTGATGAGCCCGGCGGCGGCGAGCGCGTCGATGATGGCGCGGGAGCCGTCGGCGCCGATGAGGGCGTGGCCCTGCACGAGCCCCGCGAGCGACGTCGGGGCAGCGTGCGCGGCGAGGTACGCCTTGGTGGCGAAGAGGCCGAGCTCGACGCGCCCGGCGCAGCGCCTCACCAGGCCGGCCTGCGTCGGCTCCGCCATGCGCACGGCGACATCGGCGTCGCGGCGCAGGAGATCCTCGGTGCGATTCGTGGCGACGAGCTCGATATGAAGGCGCGGATGAGCGACGAGGAGCGGGGCGAGCATCGGGGGAAGCACCTCGGCGCCGACGACCTCGCTGCACGTGACGCGCACGGTGCCGCGGTCGGCATCGGTGGGGCTCGACACGGCGCGCACGAGGGCGCGCGCGCTCGCGGCGATGGACTCGGCGTAGGGCAGCGTGGCAAGCGCGAGCTCGGTCGGCACCAGGCCGTTCGGCGCGCGGGTGAACAGCACGACGCCGAGCTGCGACTCGAGCTGCTCGATCTGGCGGCGCACCGTGGGCTGCGCGACGTCGAGGGCACGCGCGGCGGCGGAGAGGCTGCCGGTACGCATGACGGCAAGGAAGGCACCGTAGAGGTCCCACGAGGGCTCGGCTGGGCTCATCAAAAGATGATGAGCGGATGGACGCATTTGTACAATGTTCATGAGCACCCGCAGCGACCATGCTCTCCACGTCGCCGGCACCCGCGCCGGTACGCTCGACGAGGACAACGACCATGACCACCGCCGCGATGCTCCCTGCGCTCGACCTCGCTCCCCCTACCCGCCGCCCCGCGCCGCAGCCCACCTGCGAGGTCGCGGCGGGCGGGGCCACGGGCACGCCGCGCGCGCTCCTGCGCCTCGAGGGCGCGCTCGTGCTCGGAGCAGCGCTGCTCGCCTACGCGCACCTGGGCGGGAGCTGGGGATGGTTCGCGGCGCTGTTCCTCCTGCCCGACCTGTCGATGCTCGGCTACCTTGCGGGCCCGCGGGTGGGCGCGGTGGCCTACAACGCGGGACACAGCCATCTGGCTCCGGCGCTGCTCGCGGTCGCGTCGGTCGCGCTTGGCTCGCCGGCGCTGCTGCTCGGCGCGGCGATCTGGGTCGGGCACATCGGCTTCGATCGGATGCTGGGCTATGGGCTCAAGTACGGGACGGCGTTCGGCGACACGCACCTCGGCCGCGTGGGCGCGAAGCGCTCTTTCAAGCAACGATGGTTTCAACGCTCGCCGGCCTGAAGACGGCTGCAGGAACGGCGTCGAGTTCCTGATCCCCGCGGACAGCAAGAACCACGTGGAGACCGAGCAGTTCATGGTCCCGGCCCCGGACTCGCCCGGCTCGCAAGAGATGCCGTTCCCGCCGGGCACGCGCGTCTATGGCGAATTTCTGCACATGCACTACCTGGGCTTCGACGAGAAGGTGACGGTCACGCGGGCGAACGGCTCACCCGATCAACCCAAGGAGGAGTGCCTGGCGCACGCGCCGAAGTGGGAGTTCTCCTGGCAGCGCTCGTACTCGTACGACGCGCCCATCGAGACGCTCCCGACGCTCGATCCGGGCGATGTGCTCCAGATCCGGTGCACGTACGATAACTCGACGGAGAACCCGTACGTGGTCAAGGCGCTCAAGGAGGCGAACATGATCTCGACGATCGACGTGGCCTACGGCGAGGGGAATACGTTCGACGAGATGTGCGTCGCCGGGCTCTCGCTCGTGTACCCGATGCCCTGACGGGAGCGGAGGCGGGCGGAGTAGAAGGCATCAGCGAGCCACGGCTGAGCGTCTTCCGTCGCGTCAGAGCGACTCGAGGTACGCCACGAGATCGTCGAGCTGCGCCGGGGCGAGCGCGGAGACGTCGCCGTGGCGGTCGCCGCCGCAGGCCGGGTCGAACCGGTCGCGGAGCGTCTTCGCGCAGCCGTCGTGCATGAACGGCGCTCGCGCGGAGAGGCCGATCAGCGAGGGCACCTGGAATGCCTCGCCGAACCCGACATCCTCGTTGAGGTTGTTCGTGAGCATCGGCCCAGCGTGGCATTTCGCGCAGCCTACCTGCGGGTCATGGAACAGGGCCTCTCCTCGCCGGACGGCGGCCAGGTCGTCGGGGGGCGAGGCAGGGAACGCCGGCACGCTGTCGAGGAAGCGCCCGAGGAGCTCGATATCCCGAGCTCCGGGCAGTAGTAAGCCGCGCATGCGCGATACGAAGACCTCCTGCATGAGGTGGGTGAGGTCGATCTGATCGCCGCTCCAGTGGAAGGGAGCTGTCTTGAGCACGCCGCCCGCGACCGTCTGGGTGCGCCGGAGGCCGAGCTTGTCGAAGCGCCACGTGTGACCGTCCTCGTGCGCTTCCGGATGGCAGGAGGCGCACGCGACGCCGCGGGAGCCGCTCGGCGGCTCGTGGAACAGCGCGTGTCCCGGGTCCGCCACGCTGTCGCCGGGGAGGTCGACGTCCCCGCGATCGAACGAGTAGTAGTGATCGCGCCCGTCGATATCGAGCACCTCGATCCTCGCCGGCTCGCGGGACTGGACGACTGCAGCGCCCCGCGCCGTGAAGGCGACGGCGATCGGCTGGATGGAGAGCTGCACCGGCCTGTTGATACGGCACGTGCCCGAGGCCTCCTCGCTCGTGACGGTGTCGAGGTCGATGAACTCGATGATGTAGCTGCCGGCGCTCACGACAGCGGCGCGCTTTCCGTCCGGCGCGACCGCGATGTCGACCGGGAGCGGCCTCTTCCAGAGGGCCGGCGTCGGGAGCTCGGCTCCGTCCCCTGGAGCGGCCGAGGCCGGGGGCAGGACGCTGACGGCGCCGTGCAGGATGTCGCTATCGCAGTAGTCACCCCCGTAGTAGCCCGTGGGGGCGAGCACGACGGGCGAGGTCGACGCGCGCTGGTGGACCATCGCCGCGCCGCCGCCGGGGAGGGCGACCATGCGCCAGGCGACCGAGGGGCGGTAGTCGCGGGCGACGCCGGCCTTCGCGGTGAACGACGGGAGCGACCGCCGCGAGAGCACCTCTCCGTCCGGGCCGATGACGAGGGTCTCCGCGGATCTGAACCGGCTGACGAGCAGGCGATCGCCCTCGACGATCACGTCGCGCAGGTCGGCGTCGAGCCGTAGCTTCCGGAGCGCGGCGCCGCCCTGGGCCGGGAGCGTCACGAGCTCGCCGCCGGCGCAGGCCACATGGATCGCGTCGAGCGACGCGTCGTAGGCGAGGCCGCGCGGCGCGGGGCAGACGGCGCGCCGGTCGAGCACCTTCGCCGTCCCGACATCGATCGTCGCGAGCTCGCCTGCGCGGCGCAGGGCGACGTGGACGCGGCCGGCCCCGTCTTCGACGACGCGCCCGGGCTCGTCGCCGCGCGCGAGGGGGATCGCGCGGGGCTCGCCGCCGTCGGTGTCGACCACCCAGACGCCGTCGCGATCGGGGTCGGCCGCCACGGCGGTGTGCCCGTCGCGGGCGATCAGCAGCGTGCCGCCGCTGATGGGCGGCGGGGGCGCGTCGCTCGCGGGGCCCGACGGCAACCGATTCCCGGAGTCGTCGGGGAGGGAGGAGCAGGCCGCGACGCCGGCAGCGATCGCGCTCAAGGCCGCGAGGGCCAGGTGGGTTGTCGTGCAGGAGAGGTTCCAATGCATGAGGCCTCCGGAGGTGGCGGGCTGCTCGGCGAGCGCGAGCAACAGCAAACCCAGAACGCTGTCGGGGAGTCGACGGCGCGCGGCCGAGCAAGAGCAAGACGCGTGCGCGGGGGCGGGGGCGCGGGGGCGCGCTGCGCGCCCGGGAGGCGCGGTGTTCGGAGGTACGGGGAGCGATGGGCGGCGGCAAGGTGGTGTGGTCGCCTGGCATCAGTGTCCTGGCATCAGTGTTACGGACAGCCACACGGGGGCAGCGCGGAGCGGGAGGGAGCTCCGGCGCGAGGGCGTGCGGCGGTGCCTCGCGCACCGTAGATCCCCTAGTTGAATCGCGCGCATGAACGCACGCGTGCAGATCTCGGGTATACCTCCCCCATGAGCAACCTGTCCGCGATCGGCTTCGCTGCTTCCTCCGAGGACGATTTGCGGCGTACGGTCGGCGCCGCGCTCGAGCGCGCCGCTCCGCCGCCCGACCTCGGCGCGTCCGCGGCGCACTACCTCTGGTTCCGCGACGCGAGCGGCGCCGCGCTCGCTGCCCGGCTTGACGACCAGAAGGCGATCGATTGCATCACCCCCTTCTTCGCCGCGCCCGACGGCGGCACGCGCTGGCGGGTGCACACGAGCGCGCCGCACCTCGATCGCGAATGCCTGCATTGTAGCGGCGCGGACTGCGACGTGCTCGACCCTTCGTCCGGCGAGATGTGCACGCGGACCGCGCTGCAATTCCTGTTCTTCGAGCCCTATCAGGCCTGGCTCGCGGACGAGCGGACGTTCGAGGTCGTCATCGTCGGCTTCGCCTCGTCCCTTTCACTCTGCACCACGCCCGACGACCTCGAGCGCGCGCAGGCGGCGCTCTTCGGCGAGGCAGAGCCCGGCGTCCCGCGCGAGCCCGGCAAACCCATGCGCCTCGCGGACCAGGCATTCCTGCCGCACGGCATGTTCGGCGCCGAGGGCGAGCTCGGCGCGCGCGCCCGCGCCCTGCTCACGGGGAACGTCGAGTCGGTCACCGTTGCACGCAACGAGCTCACCGGGAGCAGGTTCGTACATACGCGCGTCCGCACCCTCGGCGGTCCCATCGACATCGTCGCGCCGGCGGACGCCGTGGAGGTCCCGGAGCGCGCGACGCTCGTGGTCGCCGACTGCTGGCTGGTCGGGCGACCCGTCGAGGCGCCGCCCCCGAAGACCGGTTTCTTCCGCCGCATCCTCGGCAGGGCCTGAGGACGGCGGGCGGAGACGAATGCATGACTACCCGATGGGACATCGAAGGCACTCTGGCGCGCTGGTTCGCCGTCGATGCGGACTCCCAGCTGGGTGTCTTCACGGGACCGTACGCGGCGTGGCCTGCGTCGGTATTCGATGACTACCAGGCGGTCGAAGCGGCCGACGAGCTCCTCGCATCTGCTCCCCTCATCACGGAGGCCGTCGTCAGCGCTCGGTGGCGCGCATCAGGGGCATCTCCAGCACTCCCGTCGCTCGAAGCTTCCTGTGGCCTCTACTCCTTTGATGCAGACCTCGGTTACGGGGGACAGACGGTCTACTATCTCGACGCCGCACCCGTACGCCCTCTGCTGGAGCCCGAGGCGCCCCCCATCCTTCGTCGCGCTGCACGCCTTGTCTGCCTCCCAAGCATCCGATTTGCCACCGTCACGCAGATCGACCTCTCCGGCCTCGTCCCAATCGTGGTGGGCGGTGGTTGAGCCTGTGCCCATCCCGGCGGATTTCTCGCGGCACGGTGCCGCCCAACTCGCCGGCAGAACCGCAGTGGTTGGGCGGGGAAAGACCGGGGTACGGTCTCTCAGGCACAGGTTCCGGCACATCGCGCCGGGTCGAGCCGGCGCCTGCCGGAGGACCTACAGCGAGCGTTCGATGGCGAGACATGAGGTTGCTGCTCGACGCACACACTGCTGGCTCTGGCTCGTCGCCGCCCCTGAGAGGATCAGGCACGGCGTCGTGGAGATGCTCGTCGCAGAAGGTACCCGCACACGCGCCTTCGTCCGGTGCAGGGCCCGCGCGGTCGTGCGCCGACTTCCTTGACAAGGTGGGGCAGCCTTCGAATACGCTATCTTTCCACGATGCGTCGGAGCGGCACGAGGGGGTGGGATCGGCGTTCAAGGCGCTCCACGCGGAAGCCTGGCGCGAGTTGCGGCGGCCTGCGGATATTTCGGCCGCACAGCGGTCGCCCGAGGCAATCGATTGCAGGCGCGCATCTTGCTTCGCTGTGCGCCGCGAAGATAGGTCGCTCAGCACAGCTGATTGCGACGTTGGGGGGGCGGCTGCGACGCATTCGCGTGCAGTAGGTTGAGCCGAGAGGCTGTCGCGGAGCTGGCGCCTCGAGCTCCCGACGTTGTTCCCTGACAGGGGCTGAGTGAATGAGGCGTCGCTCCCTTTTCACCCTCACGGAAGGAACCAGCACGATGCGTTCGACTCGCCACCATCTCTTCGCCGCGGGCGCGCTCGCCCTGGCCCCGACGTGCATGCTGTTCCCCAGCGGATGCGCCGGCTCACCTCCCCCGCCCGAAACGGTCGCCGACCTGTGCCGCGCGCTCATCGATCTCGAAAAGCACGGCAACTTCAATGCAGGCAAGGAGTGTCACGACCTCATCGAGAACCCGGGCGGCGCGGGATCGCCGGGTGGCTCCCAGGGCCCGGGCACGATTGTCTCGCACGCGTGTGCCGCTGACGCGACGGCGTTCTGGCCCTCGACGGTGATGCCGATCCCCGTCTGCTGGGAGAACCCGACGTCCAATGATCAAGACGCCCGATTCCAGGTCCGCGAGGCCGTCCGCGACACGTGGGAGCGATGGTCGCAGGTCCGCTTCGCGGACGACTGGCCCAAGTGCGCGCCTGGAGTGAAGGGCATTCACATCATCATCGCCGACGTGAACCCGGCCTCCGGCGTCGGTATGACCGAGCTGAACGGCGTCACGGCCTCCCTGAAGAACGATCCGGCCGGCGCTCCGCTCCAAGTGCTTGACGGCGGCATGGTCCTGAACTTCGACATGTCGGCGTGGCCACCCGCTACCGCCGCTCATCCGACGTCGGGGGTCACGTTCAGCGACGCTCGTCCGCGAACGTGGTTCATCAAAGTGATCGCGACGCACGAGTTCGGGCACGCGCTCGGCTTCCTGCACGAGCAAGGGCGCGCATCCACGCCCGTGTGGTGCACCGATCGCGACACCAACGGCGAGCGTCCTTGCAACGCGGAGGAGGGGCAATGGGATGCGAACTCCATCATGAGCTATTGCTCGAGCGAATACACGAACGGCGGCGAGCTGAGCGAGATCGACAAGCGGATGCTCCAAAAAAAGTACGGCGCCCCCACGTCCGCGTGCCTTCCCGGGGAGACCGCTTGCGGTGCCGGGTGTGCCTACCTCGACCGTGACGTCGAGAACTGCGGCGCGTGCGGCAACACGTGTCCCGCGTCCCAGCGCTGCGATCAGGGCGCGTGCGCATGCCCCGTGAACTACGGGTTGTGCGGCGGCACCTGCAAATCGATCCGCAGCAACACGAACTGCGGTTCGTGCGGCAAGAAGTGTGGCTCGGGGACGCACTGCGACGGTAAGAAGTGCATCCCGAACGCTGCTTGCAACATCTGCACGTGCCCCGACGGCTTCGTGGCGGGGCCCGACTCCTGCGAAAACACGACCCAGTGCCGGGATCACATTTGCCGGGCGCACGGGCCCCGCTCTGGGCACGAACACAGCTCGGACTAACCAACCAGCCGCCCAACAAGGCGGTGGAGCCGACGGTCCGGGCAGCCTCGCTTCGCTCGGCAGCCCGGCCCGCGGCTCACCGCCAGGGGGTTCGGCGGGTCGGCATCATGCCAAGGCGGCCAGGGACCTTCCCGTCTTCCACGGCGACGCCGTCCCCGCCCGAGATCATCTTGCCCTCCTCGTCCCAGCGGATGCTGCCCCGCCCGAGCCCCCCTTGGACGCCGCGCCGCACATGCCGAGCCCGCCCCTGCGACCGCCTCCGCCGCCGCCCTGGTCCAGCGTGCCCCAGCGCCTGCGACAGCGCAGTCCACTACTTCTTGACGGAGAGCGGAACTCCCGGTGAGCCGGCATAAACGACCACGAACACCGCCGGCTCGTCACCGTCGTTCCGCCCGGTATGCCAGGCGTTGACGAGCTCGATAATCGCGTCCCCCGCGTGCAGCTGGCGCTCTCGGCCCGACTCCGTCACGACCGTGACGGCGCCGGAGACCAGATAGGCCGCGTTGATGCTCGGGTGCTTGTGGACCGGGAGCGCGCCGCGCGGGGGGATCGTGATACGTGCGACGGTGATTTCCGGTGCCGTCGTCGGGTAGGCCGGCAGCGCCGCGCCGTCCCACGACGCCTCGCCCTTCGCGATGATCTCCACGGCGGGTCCGTGCGCGTCGTGCCCCGCGCTCCGCGGCGTCCTTTGCGTGCAGGCGCTCGCGAGAAGACAGTGTGTAACGAGGAAAAAAGAAGGCCGCTCGCATCGTCCGTCGTTATTACCGATCTCGTGAGCGCAGCAAACCCTTCCAATGTCGTCTTTTTACGTCCGGCGCCTCCCGATAGGTGGATGCTGGCGACCAGTAGGCGCGACAGCGCGTACCTCGACGTTGCCCACCTCTACGGCGGGAAGTTGCCCCGGATCAGCAGAAAAACCGCCAAGCCGCCAAGGACGCCAAGGGGAGAGGGAAAGGGGGCCGCCCGGGCATCCCCCCTACTCCCCGGTCTTCTTGGCGCCCTTGGCCTCTTGGCGGTTCGCTTCCCCGGCCGACTTCCCGCAGTAGGGCTACCCGGAGCAGCGGGCGCCGTGGGTCGTGTTCGTGGAGGGGATGCCTGCCTGTACATCAACCTGTACCGGGACGGCCCTTGTGTGTCAGGCTCACAGCGCGAACCCCAGCAGGACCCCCTGGCAATCCGTCAACGGCGAACATGATCCTCCGCTCCGCCGCAGATCTTCAGAGCTGGCTCTCTGACAACGGTTGGCTTCAGGACGCGGTCGTGGAACGCCTCGATCCACCGCCGACGTCGGCCCCGGGCTCCTCGCTTCCAGGCAGCGTACGCATGTCGCTCTGGATCCAGGTTGGCGGCGGCTATCGCGCCGGGGAGCAGCGGGTCGTCCGTCAGCTTGAGCTCCGCGCCATGGACATCGAACACTACTCGGTCGCGGAGAGTGGCTATGTCCCCGGGCACTGCTGCGAAGGGTTCGAAGTGCTGGAACACAGCCCGGCGCTCGCGTTCGAGCTGGATGTACCCGGGTCGTTGCAGCTCAGGTGCTCCAGGATCGAGATACACGAGATCGAACGGGTGGAGACCGTGCCCGCTTGGTTCAGCGAGCGGGGCTTCGACGCTCACTTGCCAGCGCCTCCTCCGAGCCCCGCCGAGTGGCGTCGACTCTTCTCTGGCTACAGCGTCGCCGTGACCTGGCGATGCTACGGCGGGCCACCGGCGGAGCCTGATAGCGTACCCGCCGACTATACAGGATGGTTCATTCAGACAATCGAGCGGGTACCCATGACGACGGGCGGACTGTTCGTGTCCTCGTATCGCGATGCGCGGCCCGGTGGCATCACGCTGGAGCTGAACGACCCCGGCGCTCGCGTGCTCTGGGTCGTCGCGGGCGTGATCGTGAGCGAAATTTCAGGTGTCGAGGTCAGCTGCGGCAACGTCACCTTGACTGGGGCGGCGTGGCGGGAGCATCTTGCGTCGACGTACCCCGCGCTGGAGGAGCTTTGCCGGTCGGCAAGAGGCGCCTGACCGGCGCTTCCAGCCGACGGCGCTGAAGCGCCCTCCGCCGAAGCGCAACATGTTGACTATCATCAGGTGCATTCGTGTCGAAGGTTGATCTCAAGAGGGAACTCAAACATCTCTACCAGGCATCCGCGAAGGAGGTCGTTCAGGTTGACGTGCCGACATTTCAGTTCCTCATGATCGACGGCAAGGGCGATCCCAACACATCGCGGGAGTACGCCGAGGCCGTGGAAGCGCTGTTCTCCGTTGCCTACACGACGAAATTCATGGTAAAGAAGGGGGCGCGAGGGATCGACTACGCGGTCATGCCCCTCGAAGGCCTCTGGTGGTCGGATGACATGTCCGTCTTCACCTCCAACGACAGGTCTCGGTGGAACTGGACGATGATGATCATGCAGCCTCACTTTGTCGAGGAGGCGACGATTCAGGCTGCCATGGTGGAAGTGAAACGAAAGAAGGCGCTCGCCGCGCTGGACGCGCTCAGGCTGGAGAGCTTCACCGAAGGATCATGCGCCCAGATACTTCACATCGGCCCCTTCACTGAAGAAGGGCCGACCATTCAACGGGTCCACGATTTTATCGGCGCGCGCTCGGCGCTTGCAGGAAAGCACCACGAGGTGTATCTGAGCGACATACGTCGCGCCGATCCGGCCAAGTGGAAGACCATCATCCGCCAACCCATGGAGTGATGGCCAGCAGATCGTTCAAGCCGACGCCGCTTCGCGGCACGGCTCAACCCAGGCGTCAGGTCGCAGAAAACACGCTCTCCCTCACCACCACCCGTCCTCGGAGGTTCCATGAAGCGAGTCACTGGCATTGGCGGCATCTTCTTCAAAGCCAAAGACGCTCCGGCGCTACAGGCTTGGTACAAGCGGCACCTCGGGATCGATGTCCAGGAATGGGGTGGCACGGCTTTCAGCTGGACCGACGGTGAAGGCAAGCCGGTCGCCGGAACGACCGTCTGGTCCATCGCTTCGGCGCAAAGTGACCAGTTCGCGCCCAGCGCTGCGACGTTCATGGTCAACTACCGGGTCGAGGATCTCCACGCCCTCGTCAAGGTCTTGCGCGAAGAAGGCTGCAACGTCCTCGAGAAGATCGACGATTCCGAGTACGGAAAGTTTGCCTGGGTCATCGATCCGGAAGGAAACAAGGTAGAACTCTGGCAGCCGCCTGCCGGCCAATGACCAGGGCAACCGGCCTCGGCAGCCCTCTCGCGCTGCAGCCCTCGCCGCGCCGGGCCCCATTCCGCGCGCGCCGCCGACGATGACGACGCGCCGGCCCTGGAGAGATCCCTGAGAGTCGCTCGCTACTTCGCGAGCTTGCCGATCACCTTGAAGCCGATGTTCGCGCCGTACTTGGTCGCGCCGTAGCCCAGCTGGATGTTGAGAAAGCCCAGCGCTTCCAGGTAGCGGGCGTTCGCCAGCGGGCCTGCGTCGACGCCCTCGAAGCCGAGCGCCTTGCCGAGCTCGAGCACCTGCTTCTTGACATCGTCGTGGTCCCCCGCGACGAGCAGGCTCAAGGGCTCGCCGTCGACCTTCCCGCTGGCCATGTTCTGCGCGAACACGGTGTTGAACGCCTTGACGGCGCGCGCGCCCCGGGCCCACTCCTGGACCTGCTCGGCGCCGCTCTTGTTCAGGTCGCCCGCGTAGCTCCAGTCAGCGTTCAGCAGGTTGGTCGGGTCGACGAGGGTCTTGCCCTCGACGTCGCCGAGCTTCTCGATCGCGTCGGCGCGCGCCGGGGCCGGGACGGCCAGGACGATGATGTCGCCCCAGCTGCCGGCGGCCCGGACCTCGCCGTGCTGCCCGGCTACCTGGCACACGAGGACGTGCTCGCGGGGCGGCTGGTACGGCTGGTTCCGAGCTGGAAGCAAACCGTCGGAACGCTCTTCTTCGTCTACCCGCCGGCTCAGCACGTGCCGCGCAAGGTGACGGCCCTGCGCGACTACCTCGTGGACGTCATCGCCCAGCGGCCTCTCGCGCTCGCCGATGGATGAGCGCCGTCAAGACCGCTCAGGCGACCACGAGCCCGGCGCACGCCAGCCAACGAGGGCCGCGAGGATCCGGCCCAGCGCTGCCCCGAGGCCAGGCGAAGGCTCGTCGCACAGCGTCGGTGCGACCGAGAGTCCCAGCCGGTCCTTGAGGATCTCCTGGGCGCGGCGAATGGATCGTGGATCCCGGCGGTCAAACCAGATGGCTTCGCCAGACGACTCGCTGGCCTCCGGGCCTTCGTCCTCCGCCGGCCCGAGGTACAGGGTCACGGTGTTTCGTCCCAGCGTGGCAGGTGGGTCGCTCCGCATGTTCCACAGCATGCTCCGCGCTCGTGACAGATCAGTGGCGCAGGCGAAGACTCTCCGTTGCAGCGCGGCGCTCCCCCAGCCGCAGCGGCGCCCCTGGACGAGGCCGAGTGCCTGAAAACGAGCCCGTCACCCTCGCCGTGGACCGCGACGAGCACATGAGCCTGTCGGCGCCCCTGTCGGAGAGATGCGCAGTTCCTGAGTGTCATTCCGTCCACCGTACACGGCGCCTGGTCTCGTGAGATCCTCGCCGCTCCGAGGAGGCCTTGACATCGGCCCCCCCTCGGCTCGCCTTTCTGTACCATGCGACTTCCCCACGCTCGCCGCTTCGAGGCGGACGACCTGCTGTCGTTCAAGCTTGTCGCCGAGATGGTCCTCTCGCCCGACGGCCGCTGGATCGTTTATGTCCTCGAGGAGATCGACGCCAAGGCAGACACCTACGTCTCCAACCTGTGGCTCATCCCCGCGAGCGGAGGCGCTCCCCGGCAGATCACGTTCGGCTCGGACACGAACGAGAGCCCCCGCTTTTGTGGTAAGGAGCTGTGGACCGGTCGGCACGCTCGTTTGAATGCTCGGCAGCCGCCGTGCCGGCTATCGAGAGGGCGGCGGCTTCAACACGGGGCGGCGTCGAGCCGCATGTCTACGGGAGGACTTATGCAAGTGATCGTCGCGGGCGGTGGGATCGGCGGCCTGGCCGCGGCGCTGGCGCTGCACGCCGCGGGTCATGAGGTGACGGTGTTCGAGGCGACGCCCACCATCCTGCCGCTCGGGGTGGGCATCAACCTCCTGCCCCACGCCGCCGAGGTGCTGGGCGAGCTGGGTCTTTTCGAGGCCCTGCTGGCCCAGAGCGTGGCGACCCGCGAGCTCATCTATTTCAACCGCTTCGGCCAGCGCATCTGGGCCGAGCCCCGCGGCCGCTTCGCGGGTCATGCCACGCCGCAGCTCTCCCTCCACCGCGGCGCCCTCCAGGGCGTGCTGTTCGACGCCGCCGTCGAGCGGCTGGGCCCCGACCGGGTGCTCTGCGATCGGCGCCTCGCGGGCCACGAAGAGGGCGAGGGCCGCATCGTGGCGCGCTTCCTCAACCGCGAGGGCGTGGCCTGGAAGGTTGAAGCCGATCTCCTGATCTGCGCCGACGGCATCCACTCGGCGGCGCGCGCCGGCCTCTATCCGGACGAGGGGCCGCCGATCTATGGCGGTCACATCCTCTGGCGGGGGACCAGCCTGGCGGCGCCCTTCCTCACGGGCGCCAGCATGATCATTGCCGGGCATCAGGACCAGAAGTTCGTCGTCTATCCGATCTCCCCACCGGGGCCGGACGGCCGCCAGAAGATCAACTGGGCCGCCGATCTCGCGTTCGCCAGGAGCCTGCGACGGGAGGACTGGAACCGGCGGGGCGACCCCGCCGACTTCCTGCCCAGGTTCGAGGACTGGCGCTTCGGCTGGCTGGATGTGCCCGACCTGATCCGGAGCGCCGAGGCGATCTACGAGTTCCCGCTTGTCGACCGCGATCCGCTGCCGCGCTGGAGCCATGGGCGCATGACGCTGCTGGGCGACGCCGCCCATCCCATGTATCCGAACGGCTCCAACGGGGCGAGCCAGGCCATCCTGGACGCCCGCGCCCTGGTCCGCGCGCTCGCCGCCCATGCCGATCCGGTGGAAGCGCTGGCCGCCTACGAGGCCGAGCGCCTGCCAGCCACCGCCGCCATCGTCGCGGCCAATCGCCGCAACGGTCCGGAGCAGTGCTTGCAGATCGCCTATGAGCGCGCGCCCGACGGATTCGACCGCATCGAGGACGTCTTCGCCCCCGGCGAGCTGGAGGCCATCGCCGCCCGCTACAGGGTGCTGACCGGCCTGAAGCGCGCCTCGGAGCCCGTCACGCCGGCGTGAACCAGGCGCCGAGCGCTCAGACCTGCGCCATGCCGCCGTCGACGAAGAGCTCGCTTCCGTTGATGAAGCTGCTGTCCTCGGAGGCGAGGAAGACGGCGGCCTTGGCCACCTCTTCCGGCAAGCCGAGCCGCCCGAGGGGGATGCCGGCGACGAGGCTCGCCTTGATCTGCCGCGCCTGCTCCTCGGTCGCGCCGAGCCCGTGCAGCCCTGGGGTGTCGATCGGCCCCGGGCTGATCACGTTGACTCGGTGATCGCGCCGAGCGCGGCGAGCTCGCCGCCGTCGGCGTCGGCGAACAGGACGTCGATGGGGGCGCCTTGCTGCTTCACCACCTCGAAGAGGCGATCGAGATCGGCGAGGCTGGAGACGTCGCTCCGGACGCCACGCCTCTCGTGCGGCGATTTCGCCGCCCTGCGAGAGGCGGCGATCGCCGGGCTGGGCGTGGCGTTGTTGCCCGATCACATCGCCGCGGAGGACTCGAGGGCTGGCAAGCTCGTCCGCGTCTTCCCCGAGTGGTACGTGACCGAGGGCATCGTCCACATCGTGTTCACCTCGCGCCGCGGCTTACCGCCCGCGGTACGGGCGCTGATCGAGCACCTCGCGAGCCACATCCATGACGACGTGATGAAGGAGGGTATCGACCGAGGAGGCTGTCGCCCCGAGCTTCAGTCTTCGCTCGACAGAAGCCTCGGAAGGTGAATGTCTGGGCCCCGAGAACATCGGGGCTCTACGTGTGGCTGCGTGTGGCTGCGCCTCGCCTGCCGGCCTGGCCGAACCAATTGACGCGGGTCAAGCTCGCGAGTACGATGAGCCCACCATGCCGTCTGTCCACCTGACGCGCCATCTCTTCACCTTCTTCCCGCACCTCGAAGGTCAACACCTCCTCGTCGAGGCGTCGACGGCAGGCGAGGTCGTGGCGGCCCTGGAGAGGCTCGCGCCCGGCATCGGCTTCTACATCTGCGACGAGCGCGGCCGCTTGCGGACGCACGTCAACATCTTCGTCGGCAAGCAGATGATCCGCGACCGCAAGGGACTCACAGACGCGGTCGCTGCCGACGACGAGGTCCACATTCTGCAAGCGTTGAGCGGAGGGTGAAATGGCAAGCCGTATCCTGGTAGGCACGCGAAAAGGCACGTTTATCGTCGAGAAGAAGAACGGCTCGTGGAAGCCGCGCCTCGCGGGCCATGCCGGCGGCGGCGTCAACTATGTCGCGCGCGATCCCTACACGGGCAAGCTCTGGGCGCTGCTCGGCTTCGGCCACTGGGGGGCCAAGCTGTCCGTCTCGACGGATGAGGGCGAGACCTGGAACGACAACCCCGCCCAGATCAAGTATCCCGAGGGCGCTCGCTACATCGGCCAGGACATGTACGAAGACGCCGGCAGCGACTTCGGCGTCGGCATCAAGATCGTCACGCGCCCGGCCACGGTACAGAAGCTCTGGATCATCGGCTTCGGCCCGGGCGGCGCGGTCTACGTTGGCACCATTCCGGGTGGCCTGTTCGTCAGCCGCGACGGCGGCGGCTCCTTCGAGCTCAACCGGCCGCTCTGGAACCACGAGTCACGCGGCGGCGACCTGTTCACAGGCGAGGGCAAAGGCGAGACGAAATGGTTCGGCACGCCGGCCTCCGAGGGGGGCGAGTTCGCCCCCGGCATTCACTCCATCGTGGTGGACCCGCGTGACCCGAAGCGAATGCTCGTCGCCGTGTCCACGGCGGGCGTCATCGAAACAGCGGACGGTGGAGAGACCTGGCGACCGCGCAACAGCGGCATGCGGCTCGATCACACGCCCGAGCCAGACGCCGAGTGGGGCCACGATACGCATTACATCGAGCAATGCGAGGGCGCTCCCGACCATATCTGGCAGCAGAATCACGTTGGGATCTACTACAGCAGCGACGGCGCGAAGAGCTGGCGCAAGGTGAGCCGCCCGGAGCAAGGCGTGCATTTCGGCTTCCCCATCACAGCGGACGCGAAGGACGGACGCACGGCGTGGGTCGTCCCCGGGAAATCGGACATGCAGCGAATCACCGTCGACGGCGCGCTCTTCGTGGCTCGCACGAAGGACGGCGGCGAGACCTGGGAGCAACTCCGCAGGGGTTTGCCCCAGGAGCAAGCCTACGACGTCATCTACCGCCACGCGCTCGCCAACAAAGACGGCACTGTCGCGTTCGGCACCACCACGGGCAATCTCTACGTGAGCGATGACGGCGGAGAGGGCTGGACGACCGTCTCCAATAACCTGCCGCCGATCTATTCGGTACGCATGGCGTGATGGGTTGGTTGGCCAGGGAGAGCGGTGTACAGATAGCTCCGCGCAGAAGGCGGAGCTGTCCGCACTGCTGGAGCTGACCGGGGCGTCCGACCCGGCCCGACCGGGCGCGGGCGCTTCGGCCGGCCGCGGTTGAAAAAACTTCGCGGCCCCCGAACAGTTTCGGCCCCGGCGGCAGTCTTGGAGGGGAGAGGTCAAGACTGCCATGAAACTCTACGATTTCGCGTTTTCTCCCAACTGTCGCAAGGTCCGTGCCGTCGCCTACGAGCTCGGCGTCTCGTTCGAGCCGGTCCACGTCGACCTGTTTCAACGAGCCTCGCGCGCGCCCCAATTTCTCGAGCTGAACCCGAACGGGCGCGTCCCGGTGCTGGTGGACGACGACCTGGTGCTCTGGGAGTCGACCGCCATCATGCGTTACCTGGCCACAAAATGCGGCGGCGGCCTGGTGCCGGCCACGGCGCGCGCCCAGGCCGAGCTGGATCGCTGGCTGGCCTGGCAGCTCGCCCACCTCGGACCGGCCATGACCGCGGTCGCGTTCGAACGCATCGTGAAGCGCTTGACCGGCCAGGGGGCGCCCAGCGAGGCGGTCATCGCCGCCAGCAGCGCCGACTTCGCGCACCTCAGCAAGGTGCTCGACGGGGCGCTGTCCGGGCGCGACTACCTGGCCGGATCGCTCTCGCTCGCCGATTTCGCGCTCGCGTCGCACTACAGCCTGGCGCCGCTGTGCGGGCTCTCGCTGGCCGGGTTTCCGCACCTCGAGGCGTGGCTCACGCGCGTGCTCGGCCGCGATAGCATGCGCCGCGCCCTCGCCGACGCCCAGGCCGTGATGAGGCCCCATGCCGCCTAAAGACGACGCCACGTTCCTGCGATCGGTCGAGCCCCTGCGCGGCGCGATCCGCCTGCATTGCTACCGCATGCTCGGCTCCGCGCACGACGGCGACGACGTGGTGCAGGAGACCTGGCTGCGCGCCTGGCGCGCCAAGGACTCGCTGGAGGACGAGGCGCTGGTCAAGCCGTGGCTCTACCGCATCGCGACCAACGTCTGCCTGGACGAGCTGAAGCGCCGGCCGCGGCGCCTGTTTCCTACGGACGCGTTCCCCGCGACGGAGGACGCCCAGCCCCCGCTGCCGCGCGTCGAAGAGCCCGTCTGGCTGGAGCCGATGCCCAGCGCCTGGCTGGAAGGCGTCGAGGAGCGCGACCCCCAGGCGCGCTACGCGCTCAAGGAGAGCGTGGCCTTGGCCTTCGTGGCGGCCCTGCAATGCCTGTCCCCGCTGCAGCGCGCGACGCTGCTGCTGCGCGACGTTGTCGGGCTGTCGGCGGCGGAGACGGCGCAGGCGCTCGCCACGAGCGTGGAGACCGCGAACAGCGCGTTGTTCCGCGCCCGCAGCGCGATCGGCAGCAAGCTCGGCGGGGCGGAGCCGGTCGACATCGCGACGACCACGCAGGTGGATCCGCGTTTGCTCGAGCAGTACGTGCGCGCGTTCGAGGAGGCGAACCTGGACGCCCTGGTCGCGTTGTTCCACGAAGAGATGCGGACCACCATGCCGCCGGCGCCGACCTGGGTCTCCGGGCGCGCCGCCAACGAGCGCTTCTACCGGCGGATGTTCGGCAGCATCGTCCCTCGGCAATTCCTGCACTTGCGCATCGCCGCGAACGGACAACCGGCGCTGGCCTTCTATCGTCCCCGAGTCGCCGGCGCGCCACACACCCTGTCGGCGATTCAGCTCGTCACCACGCGCGACGGCGCGATCGCGACCGTCGACCATTTCATGCTGCCCGAGGTGTACCCGCTGTTCGGCGTGCCGTCGGAGCTGCCCAGCTCGTGAGCGAGCCCGCGCTGCTACCAGGCGCCGCGCGCTCACCGGCGAGCACGAGCGCCACGAACTCGGCCATCGCGGCGCGCAGCGCGGGCCCGTCGAGGGCGGCTCGCTGCGCGCGCCGCCGAGCCCTCGCAACATCACAGCATCGGCGCTGGCGCTTGCATCGATCCGCGGACCTGGCTACGTCATCGTCTCCGTGACTCCCGCCCCCTCGCCCTACGGTGTCCTAGGCCACCTCGACGTTCCCCTCGGCCTCGGCCTGCTCCGGCTGGCCACGGAGGGGCGCCCCTCGGAAGAGGACGCGATCGCCGTCATCCACGTTGCCCTCGATCGAGGCATACGCCTCCTCGACACCGCCGATTCTTACTGCCTCACCGACCGCGAGGCCCACTATGGAGAGCGCCTCGTCCGCAAGGCGCTCGACGCGTGGTCCGGCCCGCGCGACGACGTGCGCGTCATCACCAAGGCGGGCCTCACCCGACCCAAAGGGCGATGGGCCCCGAACGGCAGCCGCGACCACCTGCGCCGCACGGTCGAGGGCAGCCTGAAGGCGCTCGGCGTCTCGCGGAGTTTCATGCTCCTCCTCCACGTGACCGACCCCAGGACCCCCCTCGAAGAGAGCCTCGCCGCGCTCGCCGAGCTCCAGAAAGAGGGCCTCATCGAGCACCTCGGCCTCAGCAACACCTCCATCGCAGAGGTCCGCCAGGCCCAGCGGCACTTTCCGGTGCAGGCCATCCAGGAGGAGCTGAGCGTCCTCGATCGCGGCAGCGCGGCCCGAGGCCTCTTCGAGCTCGCCAGGCAAATGGGCATCCCGTTCCTCGCCCACCGGCCGCTCGGCGGACACGCCAAGGTCGATAACCTCCTCAAGAACCGCGCGATCAAGCCCATCGCCGCGCGGCACAGCGTCACGCCCCAGGAGGCGGCCCTCGCGGCCCTGCTCGATCTCGGCCCCCCGGTCCTTCCCCTGTTCGGGGCGACCAGGCGGGAGAGCGTCGAGTCCTGCTTGCGCGCGCTCCGGGTCCCGTTTGGCGAGCGCGATCGAGCCGACCTCTCGAAGACCAGCTTTGCGCCCGCGGCCGATGTGCTGGCCTCGGTCGCGCCGCCCGTGATCCCCGCCGGTCTGCGCAAGCTCGAGCCCGGAGAGGGCCCCGGCGATGCGCCCGAGGTGGTCGTGGTCATGGGAATTCAAGGGGCAGGCAAATCGTCGGAGGTCGCCCGCTACACGGCCAGCGGGTACGCGCGCCTGAACCGCGATGAGCTCGGCGGCACGCTCGACGGCGTGGTCAAGAAGCTCGGAGAGCTGCTCTCCTCGGGGCAGACGCGGGTGGTCCTCGACAATACGTACGGCACGCGCGCGTCGCGTTATGCGGTGCTCCGGATGGCGCACGCGCACGGCGTGCCGGTCCGGTGCCGGTACCTGGCCACGCCCATCAACGAGGCCTACGCGAACGTCGTCCTCCGCGTCCTCGAGCGCTACGGCAAGCTGCTCGGGCCGGAGGACATGAAGGCGCTCGGCAAGGAGGATCCCAACCTGCCGCCGCCGCAGGCGCTCTCGCGGTGGGCTGCGAATTTCGAGGCGCCGCACGTGGATGAGGGCTTCTCGGTGGTCGAGGAGATCCCGTTTGCCCGGCGCGTCGATCCGCTCTTCACGGGCAAGGGCCTGCTCCTCGACGTGGACGGTACGCTGCGAACGACAAAGAGCGGCGAGATCTACCCGCGCGACCCCGACGACGTCGAGCTCCTGCCCGGTCGGCGCGCGGCCCTGGAGCGCTGGGTCAACGACGGATACACGCTCTTCTTCGTGTCCAACCAGAGCGGCATCTCGAAAGGATCGGTGACCGAAGAGGCTGTCCTGGCCGCGTTCTCGCGGACGATCGAGCTCCTCGGCCTGCCCGTGGCCGAGGTCGTGTACTGCCCGCACCCCGCGTTTCCGGTCGGCTGCTTCTGCCGCAAGCCCCTGCCGGGGCTCGGGATAGCGCTGATCCAGCGCCACAAGCTCGCGCGCGAGCACCTGGTCATGGTCGGCGATATGGAAAGCGACCGGGAGTTCGCGCAAGCGCTCGGGGCGAAGTACATGACCGCCGAGGAGCTCTTCCCAGGCGAGTGAGCGCCCGTGATGAAGAGCGTGCGCCCGCTCGTCGACCTCCACCTCGAGCTTCTCGAAAAGGAGGAGGTGCCAGTTCAGGCCGCAAACGGCTCGACCAACGGGCAATTCTCCCAGGCGACGCGCCATCCGGCGAACTGCTCCGAGCCGGCGGCACTGAGCGAGCATCTCTATGACTATGAGCGACGCAACAACTTGCCGCGCGGTACATGCGGCTCGGCCCGGATGGCAACAAGCGATGAACCAGGGCGCACCGACGAGGAGCGCGAGGAGCCTCATGAACCCACGTAATGCAGCGAACATGCGGGTGCAGATGCCGCGCTGAGGGCCCACCATGGAGATTTCCCCCTTCGCCATCGAGATCCTCGCCCACCGTGGCATCGTCCGCAGCGAGGCGCGTCGTGCCGGACGCGAACAGCTGGAAAAATTGCTGCGTCTGCGCGGGCTTCCCACCCACGAGGCGCTGTTCGCCGCCGAGGCTGCGATCGGCGGCTTCGCCGGCTCGGATCGCGCGCGGGAGCCGCTGGAGCTCGCGAGCGGCGGTTCCTTCGGTCCCCCCTCGCGAGATTGGTGGGAGATCCTCCTCGGCCCAGCGGCGCTGCTGGAACGCAATATGACGAGGGCGCTGTCTCGCCCCGGCTGTTGGCCCATCGGGATCAGCGCGCCTTTCGCAGCATTCGCGGGGCTCGATCCGTACCTGGACGTCTCTCACGACCGCGCGGAACGCGCCCAGGGCATGGTCGATTTCTTCGTGGCCGAGGACGGCACCATCTCGGTCCGAGACTTCTCGAGGAAGGCGGGCGAGTTGCTGCTGCCCTATGCGGGGTCCCCGTGATCCTGGTCGAGAAGCTCGCGCGCTTCCTCGACATCGCGCAGCGCGGCCTCCACCACCTGCGCCTCGAAGCCCGCCCCCGCGCTGGCGCCCGGCTCGCGGAGGCGCTCGGCGCTCGGCTCGTGGGGGCCGCGAGTGACGCCTACCACACGGTCTGGGACGCCGAGGATCTCGTCCTCCTCGACGGGCACCCCTCGGGCGCCGCGCCGCGCCGGACCGGACGCTCGTCTTCGCCAGGTCGGTCGAGCGGCTCGCCCAGGCGGTCGAAGCGCTTGCTGGCGCGCCAGCGGTCGCGGCGATCGCCTGCGACGAGGTCACCGTGGCTCTCCGCGATCCGGGCGAAGCCCCCGCGCCGGCGAGCCGCGGGCTCGTGCCCGTCGGCCTGGACCGGCCCGAGCAACGGGGAGCGCTGCGCATCGAGCGCACCGCATCAGGCGTATCGCTCGTCCAGGAGCGCGACTTCGGCGGGCGTGTGCTCGAGCGCCACGAGCTCCCGCCGGCGGGCGACCGGCTCGCGCACACGCGATGGATGCTCGCCGCCGAGGGGTTCCGGGGCGTGCTCACGGACCGCGCGGTAAACGCCCTGCGCGCGCGGGGGGTGCTCCGGGATCCGCAGCGCACCGCCTCGCGCGCCCGCCTCGCGGAGCTGCTCGCGCCTCACGGCGTCGCGGCCGGCGAGCCGCTGCTCGCGTTCGAGCAGCACGCGGGCGGCCTCTGTGTCTCCCGCGACCAGGGCGAGCTCTACTGGCTGGGCCCTGCGCTCGAGATCGAGGGCAGCGTCCTGCCCCGCGACGGGCTGGTGCCGACCGGCGCCTTCTCCAAGGGCCTTTACTTCATGGCCACCGACGGTGCGATCGTCGCCGACGACGGGGTGGTGGAGCGCTTCGTCTTCGCCGATTCGTGGCACATCTTCCTGGAGCGGTTCGCCGTATGCGTTCTGTAGACCCCATCCTCGCGTGGTGCGCGCCGTCGCCGTAGATTCGCGGCGCGATGCGAGAGCAAGAGCGGCCTGCGAGGAAGGGTGGCTGGACCCAGCAGCGAGCGGAGGAAGCGGCGGTCGACGCCGAGGTCGCCGCCCGCGTGCACGTCGCCCGCAAGCGCGCCGCGGCGAAGCCACGTGCCACCGATGCCTCGGCCGAGTCGTCGACAAGGCGCCGGAAGCCACGCGTCGACCGCGCGAGCATCGACGAGGCGTCGCCAGCGCGCCAAAGCCGGCGAGCGGCGCGCCCGGCGGGCGGCAAGGTGGCGTCCGTGCCCGCCACATCGGACGGCGACGCTGAGCTGCGATCAGCTGGGCGCCGCGGCCGGCGCCCGGGGCCACGGACTGGCCGCGAGCCGCTGCCGAGCGTCGGCGTTCTCGAGGGTCTGCTTCCAGGACTTGGGAGCGAGCTCGATGATCCGCTCAGGCGGCCAGGTGGGCAGCAGGATCAGCACGTCGCGCAAGTAGGCCCAGGGCTCGATACCGTGCAGCGCACAGGAGGCGATGAGCGACACGATGGTGGCGTTCCACTCGGCACCGTCCTTGCTGCCCACGAAGATCCAGTTCTTCCTGCCCACGGCCTCACGGCGGAGCTCAAGCTCGCTCCGGTTGTTGTCCAGGCGGAGCCGACCATCCTCGAGGAAGCGATTGAGCGCGGTCCATTGGTTGAGCGCATAGCCGATGGCGCCAGCGATGGGGCTCCTCGGCAGGACGAGCAGGTCCTCTGTCTCAAGCCACACGCGGAAGGCCACGAGCACGGGCTCGGCATCCGTTCGGCGCTGCTCGGTTCGACGGCTCGGAGGCAGCTCCTTCGTCGCCTTGTCGATCGCGTAGAGCTTGCGAATGAAGCCGATGGCTACCGTCGCGCGCTCCCGGTCGGAGGTCATCGCCTCGAAGAACTTCCGCCGGCAATGCGCCCAGCAACCGACCTCGGTCACCTGCTCGGTGCGGAAGAGCTGCTCGTAGACATTCGAGGCGTCGGCCTGGACATAGCCCTTGTAGCCGCGAAGGAACTCCTTCGGGCCATCCTGGTTGTGGTGCGGCGTGAATCGGAACAGGACGTGCTCTCGGTCCGCCACCAAGACCCAGAAGTGGCCCCGCCGGCACTTGTCCTTTGCTTGCACGAGCACGCCGGTGGCATCGATGGCGATACAGTGCGCGTTCAGGGCGTCCTTGGCCATCGCCCCGACAAGGATCGCGAGCTTGTTGGCGCACGATTCGACCCAGCCGCACAGCGTCGAGCGCGAGAGGTGAAGGCCCCAGCGCTCGAACATCTTCTCCAGCCGGTGAAGCGGCAAGTGATCCGCGTACTTGCTCACCAGCACGTGCGCGAGCAAACCCGGACCGGCGAGGCTGCGCGGAACAGGGCTGTCGGGGACGTCGGCGATCGTGATGCCTTGCTCGGGCTCACCTTTGACCGCGAACTTCGGCCTCACGATCTGCAGCCGCACGAAGCTCGCGGGCCGCCACTCGAGCGTCTCCGATACCTCCTCGCCGATGCGGACAAGCGCGGTTGCGCGCTCGTCCTGCGCCTCCGGCGGCAACAGCTCGATCCGCTCGACCGGCAGATGCTCGGGCAGGCGTTGCCGCCCGTGCGGGCGGGCTTGACGCCCCTTGTCCCCGCTTCCGGAGGAGCCGTTCGGCGCCGCGCCATCGCGCCCGTCTGGCGAGCCGGTCGCGCCCGCGTCCGGCTGCGCACCGGCGCCCGCGAGCATCTGCAAGATCGCGTCGAAGGCGAGCTGCATCTGCGCTGGGTCGACGTGCTCGGCCTTCTGGCCGAAGATGTGCCGGCGAAACCGCTCCAGCTCGATGCTGGCGAGCTCGTAGAGCTTGCGGTACTCGTCCCGCTCGTGGGCAGCGCGTGCGAGCTTGTCCTTGAGCTCGCGAATCTGCTCTTCGACCGGCTTGCTCACGGCGCTGTAAGTACTCGTGAGCTCCTGCTTTTTGAAGGGGCTTGTTGAGGAAAATTTCCGCCGCTCGATGCAATGCAACCGTGGGTGCTACCCGGGAGCGTGCGAAGCTGTCAGGTGGGATCAGAGCGCCGGAGGCGATGCGGTCTCGGCGAACGGGACCGCTCTCCGCAACTTCGAAGGCGCAAGGGCGATGCCTTCAAGGATCTTCGCGAGCTCGGCGGCGTCGATGATGACGCTCGTGGCTCCCGGAGTGACGGCACGCGGGGCTCGGAATGCCCCGCGCTCAAGCCTTTTGTAAAGTAGACAGTACCCGCTGCGGTCCCACCAAAGGGCCTTGCAGCGGTCGGCCGCCCGGTTGAAAAAGAGGAACAGGGCTCCGGAGAGCGGGTCCTGTCGCAGCACCTCGCGCACGACGGCAGCGAGACCATCGAACGAGCGCCGCAGATCGAGCGGCTCGGTGGCAACGTAGATCGAGACGCGGCCAGGGATCATCGCGCCCCCCCGAGCGCACGAACAACGCGCGCCAGCGTAACCTCGTCGAACGACGGCGGGACGCGGACGACCGCGCCGTCGGGCAGGACGACCTCAAGCGGTGCGCCCGAGGAGAGCGCCGTCGCCTCCGGGGAGGCTACCACCACCGGGAGGAATGAAGGCAGCTTCGCCGCGTCTGGGCGCTGCCGGCACTCGCTCCGCTTCATCCCCAGTCGGCGGCTCCAGGAGTAGAGCGTCCCGGCGTTGACGCCCTCCTGCTCCGCGAACACGCGGGCTGAGTGCCCGCTCTTGTGCCAGCGCGTCACTCGATCGCGCCAGGTGCTTCTGCTTTCGTCCATCGACACCTCCGGCGCAGGGTTTTACGCAGCGTTTGGGCCTCAGGACAGCATGCAGGTCGCCGAACGGATACGTTCGCCCTTGGGCACGAGGCGGACGTGATCCCGGGGTGGCCAGCCCGCCATTGCGCGAGCCTCTCCGAGGACGTTGGGCGAGGCGCTGGCGCGGGCCCTTGGCGTCCCGCGCGCGCCCGAACTCAGCGACCGGACGCAGTCGTTCTGGACAAGCGACGACCTGGTGATCTGGTCGACGCCCGCCTACCTCGAGTTCTGCGTGTCCCCCTGTATCCTCTACGCGGACGAACCTGCGGTGATCGAACAGGCGCTCGCATGGATCCAGGCGAACCATCCTGAGCTGAGCATCGAGCGGAGCGAGGCCTCGCGCTGATCGAGCGCCGGCACCGGCAGCCCACCCTGCTCCGGGTGCCCTGCCCGCTCCGGCTGGTGCTGCGTTTGCGCCGCTGGCCCCATTGTGGATTGAGGCGCTTGGGGCAGACGCGCGCAGCGCCGCGGCGCTCCTGCGGCGCTGCTGGGGGATGCATGGATAAGTTGTCGATACAGCGTCTCTTTTCCAGGAGAGATGTGGAACGCGTGCGTTTTTTCTATGTCAACCAACGCGTGCAGCGTGGCTATACGGTGGGACCGGTGATGCCGCGGGCCCTTCACCGCGGGCGAGGCGGCGGCGGAGGGCGCCCCGTTGAGCCACACCGGAGCCGCCCTCCGCGGCGGAACAGGCGGAAACGATAGGAATCGCTATCGTTTCCGGCGATCGCTCGTCATCGGCCGGTTGTTCTGGCGGGATTCCTGACAGGCGGAACCAACGCTGGGAGCCCGTTGACCCTTGCGAGCTGGGTCGAGGCGGAGTCGTGTTCCGCTCAAGAGTCCGAGCCCGATGGGAACACCGGCGCGGCGCACGCGTCGTTCGGCGAGAGGGCGCGCGCCCCGGGCGACGGAAACGGCATCGGCGGTATCCTCCAGGACAAACATCGGCTGGCGTGGCGAGGGCGGCGCTCCAGGCGCGCCTTGCTCTGGCGCCCACGCAGACACGCCTAGGCTCTCGCGCTCGGCGCTTGCTGGCTCGGCCCCGCCGGCGCATCTCTTCACACCTGGCGTGCCGCCAGACGTGGGGCCGGGCGCAGGAGCAGCGCTACGTCGCCACCGCCCGCGTGCTTCGCGGCGGGTGCGATCCGTGACCATGAAAGGGGTGGCTCTACGTCGGCGTTTCCAGGAGCAACGGCGTCACACCCGCCAGACGCGCCACGTTCGCGAACGCGCGATCCGCGGTCACGATGTGCAAGTCCGGTTCTCGCGGCTTCAGGTCAAGGGCCACGCGCAAGTGCAGGCAGTCCAGCGTTCGCAATCCGAGGCGTTGCCGCAGGGCGTACTCCTCGAGCAGATGGATGCATGGATCGACAAACTTCTGCCGAAGTGGTTCAATACGAAATTTACCCAGGGACGAGATATCGTAAGAAAACTGCTTCACAACAAGCTGATATCCTTCGAACGTCAGATTTCCATCCCGCACCCTTGCTGCCAACGCGGAACGGATCTCCACCAAGGCGAGGCTGGACACGTAAAATCGATTCGCAGGAACGCGCAGCAGCGCGTCGATCTGCCGCCCAATGGGATCGCCCTCGTAATGATAGATAAGCGCATTAGTATCGAGAAGATATGCACCCATAATCTTCCCTCACTCACCTTCTTTTTTCGGCACGGCGCGCGTCCCTGCGAGGACGCGGCGTACCGCCTCCAGGCCTGGAGGCGGTTCAGGCGTCGCGCCCAAAGGCACTTCGGGGACCCCCACACGCTCCTGATATTCAGCCCACCCCTCTCTCACCTTTTCGATAAGAGCATCAATATCGGGCGGCTTCTCGAGGTAGGCCGCCGCATGGAGGTTCAGCGCCTGGATGGCGTCGTCCTTGCCGCCATGGCCAGTCAGGATGACGACTCGCGTCTCTGGTCTCCTGTTGTGGATGAGGCGGAGCAGCTCTATCCCGTCGCGCTGCGGCATGCGCAAATCCAGGATAACAACCGGGTGCAGCTCTCTCTCGAAGCTGTCCCAGCCCTCCTCGCCGTCCCCAGCTTGATCGACAGTCATCCCCTCGCGCTCGAGCGCGCGAACGACGTGCCTCCGAATATCGACCTCGTCCTCGACGACGAGCACTCTCGGTTCACCCACGGTCTTCTCCCTCTGCCCGGCGAAGCTGGATCTCGATGGTCGTCCCTCGCCCTATCGACGTTTCCTTGATGCGCAAAGTCCCCTTCATGCGCGCCACGAGGTTATAACAGAAGTACAGGCCAAGGCCCATACCACCACTCTTCTTGGTGGTGAAGAATGGGTCGAGCGCCTGTTCACGAACCGCCTCCGACATCCCGGCTCCGGTGTCGCTGACATCGATCCTCACCTCATCCCCCTCCTGCTCAGCCGAGATGCGGATCTTCTTGACCTGGGCCTCGGCGAGCGCGTCCCGCGCATTGCTGATGAGGCTGCTGAGCACCTGCTGCAGCGCCACGCGACTGCCCAGAACACGAACGCCGCGCGTATGCTCGACGAGCACCTGGATGCCCCGGAGGCCAAGCTGCGCGTCGAACAGCAGCCGGGCGGCGTCGATCGCGGCGTCGAGTTCGACGATCTCGTCCGTGGCCACCTCGTCGGTGGCCGCGTCGCGGAGGAGCGTGATGACCTTGTCTAGGCGCACGATGCCTTCGTCGATGTCCGCGAGATCCGCATCGACGTTCGACGTGATGCCCTTCTTCATGTCCAAACGGGCGTTCTGCGCGGCCAAGCGGATGAGCGAGAGGGGCTGGCGCAGTTCGTGGGCGATGCCGGTCGCCATGATGTTCAGCGCCGCGATGTTGCGCATCCGGAGCAGCTCTGCGTCGCGCATCTGCCGCTCCTTCTGGAGCGATTGCAGGCGCTTCTCCATCTGCACCCGCGGCATCTTGTAGAGCTGCCCGAGTTGCTCAAGATACCCTGCCGCACGATCGAGATCTCCCAGACCTTTGTAGCAATCGGCCATGCCCTTCAGCGCGTCGAGATCGCTCCTCGTCCGGGAGAGCACCTTAGAAAAGCTCTGGATCGCGCCCCTGTAATCCTCTCTTCCCAGGTGGACGCGCCCAAGCCCGACCAGCGCCGGTAGACTCCGCGGGTCGTGCTTGAGCACGGCCTGGAATTTGGTCTCCGCGTCATCGTACCGCTTGAGCTCCAGGTAGAGCTTGGCGAGGTCGATCGCGATGGGGCCCGGCTTCCGCTCATGTCGCGCAGCCCAGGCGAGGTGCTCGAGGGCGCGCTCGAGATCGTTCAACTCCCGGTAACACAGCGCAAGCTCATACCGATGGCGGATTTCGCTCCAACCGGGCTGCGCTTTACGGCGATGAGGGTAGGTCGCGAGGCTCTCCTCCAGATGCGCAGCCGCCTGCTCCCATGCTCCGCCCGCGCGGTCGACCAGTCCGAGGACGTAGAGCCCACGAGCCCGCTCCTCCTTGCTGGGCAGCCCAGCCAATCGTTGAGCGTACGAGGCCGCCTCTTCCAGGCGCCCGAGCTCCAGCAACGCGATTCCCGCACCGTAGAGCGCCCGACCGAACCCTGGCTGTGCATCCAGCGCCTCTTCGAAGCGCCGGATCGATCGGTCAAAATCGCGCAGGTGCAGGTAGCACCAACCCAGCCCCGCGTTGGCGTCGGCTCGAGCCTTCGGTATCGACGCGATGCTTTCGTAGATCCCGATGGCTTCCTTAACGCGGAGTTGCTGGAAGAGATCCCCGGCGATCTGAAGGAGGGCCAGCGGATCGACGTCGCCGGACTCAGCAAGAGGCGCTTCGGGCGCTTTTTTGTTGGGACGCGCTCCGCCGGCATCGAGCGCGAGATTCTTGTCGACGCGGGGGCCGCGTTGTTTGACCCGGGCGTGAACCCGCTGGAGCGCGATGGAGACCTCGGTCGAGCTCGTGATCAGTCGGCCGTCCACCCAGAGGCGCGTCCCCTCCGGCACGTCGGCGCCGGGCGTGGATGCTGCATTCCGGGCGGAGTCCGTAGTCTCGGCGTCCATGCCCAAGAAGATACACGGTATGCCGCCTCGTCCAGGAACTGTTCCGCCTCGTCCAGGAACCAAGGGGCGGCGCTCTGTCCGAGCGTCCGCCCTCGCCTTGCTCCGCCTCGACGCTGGCGCAGGATCTGGATGCCGGCCGCTCTGCGCTCGCCCGGGGTGAGTCTCGGCGGCGGTACGGTTGGTGTCGGGCACCTCGCAACGTTCACGGCTCTTCCCACGAGGGCTCGACGGCCGGCCGCTCGCGCTCGATGATGCGCCCGCTCCCCTCCTCCTGCCGGTCGCGGAACGGCGTCGACGCCGGCGGGAAGTCGCGGAGGCCGCGGCGGGCGGTGTAGTCGTAGCGGAGGAAGACCAGCCCCGAGACGCGCGGCGAGGCGCGCGGCGAGGCCTCGGCCGGGCTCGGGAGGTCGAACAGGAACGTCCCCTCCGCGCCGAGCGAGACGCGGTGTCCGCGGGCGAGCCAGCTCCAGAACGTGAGCCCCGCGGTGAACGCGTCGCGCAGGAAGGCCTCGTCGCGCGTCTCGTTCACCGGACGGTAGCTCGCGAGCCAGCCGAGCTGGATCCACGGCCACAGCCCCCGGCCGGGGAGCAGGTCCAGGTCGAGCGTCGCGTCGATGCGGTCGAGCGCCGACGGCACCGGGCTCAGGCGCAGCGACGTGCCCGCCGTGACGAGCGCGTCGACGAACGGCCGGTACCGCAGGCGCGCCCCGAGCGAGGCCTGCGTGTCGTGCCTGGCGCCGTACGGCGTGTAGACGTCCTTGTCGGCGCCGACGAAGCCCCGCAGCGACTCGTCCACCATGAGCCACGTGAAGCCCGCCCACGGCGAGAGCGTGAGCTCGCCGAGCGGGATGGACCAGAACGCGCTCGCGCTCGCCCTGGCGCCCATGGCCTCGCTGGCGTCCGGCTGGAACACGACGCGGCCGCTCAGCGAACCGCCGGGAACCCAGCCGCTCGAGCTCATGTCGAAGCGCGCCTCCGCGCCGAAGCTCTCCGGCCCGTCGCGCAGGCGGCCGAACCCCGCGGCCGCGATCCAGGCGCGCCGCTCGATCAGCTCGCGGTGCACGTCGAGGCCGAGCTCGAGGAAGCGGACCGGAAGACGGGCGTCCTCCTCGGCGAGCTCGCTGTCGACGAGGCGCGCGTAGCCGCCGACGGAGAGCGGCCCCGGGTCCGGGTCCTCTCCCACCGGGGGCGCCGGACGAAGCAGCTCGTCCGCGGGCGCGATCGGCGCGGGCAGCGGCGGCGGCGCGGGCGGCGGCACGCGGGGTCGGGGCGCGCCGTTCGCGACGGCGAGCTCGACGCGGAGCAGCGCCCGGCCGCCGGGCGAGGCGACGCGCAGCACATGCGGGCCCTCGGGGAGGACGGCGACGCGGGACTCGACCTCGCCGCCGAGCCAGAAGAACGGCTCGCGCGTGACGCCGAGGCGGCGCGCGGCGCGGTCCTCGGAGGCGTCGAGCGCGAGGGTGCCCTCCTCCACCGCGCCGCCGCCGGACTCGCCGCCGACACCGTCGAGCGGCGCCACCGAGAAGCGCAGCTGGCCGGAGGGCGTGGCCGCGGCGACCTCGGGATGGCAAGCCGGATCCCCGCCGTCCGCGGGCGCGGCGCGCGCGCGGGGCGACGCGCACTCGTAGGCGGCGCGGGCGCGGATGCGCACGACGGTCGGGCCGACGAACGCGAGCTCCAGGGGGCGCGCGGGGTCGATGTCGTTCCATGTCGACAGGACGCGGCCCGAGAAGGGCTGCGCCGCGCCGGCCGCTGTCGCGCGGATCCAGCCGAGGACGCTCCGGTCCGCCGGAGGCCGCGCCTCGATGCGGTGGCTGCCCCGCGGCACCTGCACGACGCAGCGGTCGGCCATCGGCGCGGACGCCGCGGAGCACGCGACCGGCTCGCCGTCGAGCGCGATCGAGAACGCGCAGGGGGTCTCCTCGCGGTCGAGCGCCCGGCAGACGCCGTCGAGCACGATCGCGCCCGGCGCGGCGCGGTCGAGCCGGAACTCGGCGCGCGCGCCGTCGGTGATGAGGAGCGACGCCTCCGGCGCATCGACGAGCGCGCGCCGCACCCGCACGCGGAGCGGCAGATCGCGATCGGCCCTGGCCCGGATCTCGAGCGTGGCCGTGCCGGCCGTGGCGTCGGCGCGCGGCGGCACGGTCCAGCCGGTCACCGGGGCCAGCCGCGCGAGGGCGGCCGGCGGGAGCTGGACGGGCGGCGGCGCGGCGCCGGCGGGAGGAGCGACGGCCGGGCTCTGCGCGGCGTTCCCGGAGGCTGCGGGCGCGGCGCCTTGCTGACCGGAGGAGGCCTCGCGGGCGGCCTCCTGCACGGCGAGCTCGGCGAGCACGAGGGCGCGCAGCGTGAGCCGTCGATCGGGCGCCGGGGCGGCGGAGGCCACGTCGGTGGCCAGGTTCGACGCACGGGCGAGCGCCGCCGCGGACCGGTGGGCGAGCCCGATCCGTGTGAAGGCGTCGGCGGCGACCTGCACCTCGCTGGAGCGCTCGGCGAGGAGGCCGAGCAGCAGCGCGTCCGCGCCCGAGCTGTCGCCCGCGGGACCTGCGAGCAGCGCGACGCCGCGCCGCGGGTCGACGCCGGCGCGCGCGCCGCGCGCGCCAGCGAGGGGCGCGCGGTCGTCGGGCAGCGGGAGCGGCGGCACGCGCGCGGGCAGGCCGAGCGGGACCGCCACCGGGCTGCCCGGCGGCAGGGTGAAGACGGTGCTCGGGGGCGCGCCCGCGGTCGACGCGCCGGGCAGGTGCGCGGCGTCCCAGGGATCCTCCTCGGCGGGGCGGTCGAGCGCGGCGAGCGCCGGGAAGCCGAGGGCGTCGAGCGCCCCGGCGCGCTCCGCGTGGAGCGCGGCGCGGGCGGGCGAGGGCGCGGCGCGGAGGGCGCGCGTGGCGCCGCGGATCTGCTCGAGCGTGCCGTCGACGGGCGCGCCGTCCGGCGGGCGCACCGGCGTGACGGCGCGCGAGGCGCCGGGCGCGGCGGGGTGCAGGCGCACCGAGGCGCGGAGCAGCGTCGGCGCGTCGGTCTCGACGCGCAGCTCGTGCGCGCCGGCGGGGACCGGGACCTCGATCGAGCCCGTGGCGCCGGCGCGCACCCAGGCCTCGTGGACGGCGGCGCCAGCGCGCACGCGGAGCACACGCGCGGGGCCGTCGGCGGGGGGCGGCGCGCCTCGCGCTCCGGGCGCCGGCGCCGCTGCTCCGGACGCGGGCGCTGCGGCGCCCGGAGCTCCAGGCGCCGGCGCAGCGACGCCTTGCGCTCCGGACACCAGCGCCGCCTCGCCCACCACGGCGGGCGGCGCGAGGACGACGCGGGCCAGCGTGGCGCGCTCCGGGTCGGGGAGCGCGAAGGTCGCGGAGCCGTCGACCCAGGCCCACTGCACGATCTCGCGCAGCGACGCGCACGGCGCGCGCCCGCTGCGCGGGATGCGCGCGAGCACCGGCGGAGCGCCCGCCGGCCGCTGGAACGTGCGCGCCCCGGGCGCCACGGCGACGACCGACGTGAGCCCGGCGCCCCCGTGCACCGCGGTCGGCGCGCCGTCGATGAGCACCGGCGACTCGGGGACCACCTGGCTCGAGGCGCTCCGCAGGAGCACCCGCGCGTGGGCCCCCGGCGGCGCTTCGACGTCGATCTGCGCGCGCGCGGCGTCGAGGAGCGTCCAGCGGAGCCCGGACGCCGCGTCCACCTCGCAGACGCCCTCCGCGGCGGCGCGCCCCGGTGCGCCGCCTCCCGCCGGCGGCAGCACGTCGCGAGGCGGCGCGATCGCGCTCCACGCGGCCACGCCGTCGGGGATGTCGAGCGCGTCCCACGGGGCCTCGCGCGCCCAGGCGGTGCGCGCGAGCGGCGCCGCGCTCTCGACGTCGCCATGGCCGAGCGCGTAACGCTCCGCGAGCGGCGCCCCCGCTGGCCGGCGGCCATCGCGCGGCGGCGACATCGCCGCGCCCAGCGCGGACACGGCCGCGACGTCGTCCGGGTGCGCGCGGCCTCCGGCGGGCTCGCGCGGCGCCGCGGCCCCGGGCTGAGCGGGCACGGGTCCAGCACGCCAGGACCAGGGCGCGTCCGCGGCGCCCGGGTCCGCGTGCGCCGCGGCGAGGCGCGCGAGGATGGCGCGCTGGAGCGACGTGGCGCCCGCCGCCGCGCGGCCCTGCGCCGCCGCATCACCTTTCGCCGCGGCCGACGCCTGCGCCGCCGTGTAGGCCTGCGCCGCGCGCGCGAACGCCGCGCCGGAGGAGGGCGCCCACCGCACCGACTCGGCGAGGACGAGCGCCCGGAGCGGCAGCGGCACGGCCGGCCGCGCGGCGAGGTCGAGCGCGGCCTTCGCGGCGTCCGGCGCGGCGGCCCGGTCTGCGGCGGCGAGGAGCCGCGGCGCCTCGGCGTGGACCGGCGCGCGATCGCCGTCGCCGGCCAGATCGCGTCGCGCCGCGCGATCGAGCAGGCCGGCGCGGTCGCGCTGCGGCGCGAGGAGCTCGGCGACGCTGGAGCGTTGCTGGTAGCCGCTGGCGGCGACGGCGAGCTCCCCCTCGACGACGTCGACGGTCGCCGCGCGCGCATCGACCGGCAGCGGCACCCGGATCCACCGTGGCTCGCTCCAGCGCGCGGCGTCCGCGAGGCGCGACCCGGTGCGAACGACGAGCTCCCGGACGACGGCGCCGCCAGCGCGCACAACGACGCGCGTGGTCCCGTAGGTGCGCGCCCGGAGCGCGATGCGCAGCACGTCCGCGCCGGGCGCGCGGAGCTCGAGCCGCGCCCCGGCGCCGAGCGAGCGCCATGGCGTGGCGCGCTCGACGGCCGGGAGATCGGGGCCTTCGCGCCCTCCGCGCAGCTCGACGCCGCGCGCCGCGAAGTACGGCTCGACGAGCGGCCGGACGAGCAGCGACTCCTCGAGATAGCGCGCGGTGAGCCATGCGGCCGCGGCCGGGTCGAGGCGCGCGGCGGCCGGGTCGAGGCGCGCGGAGGGCGCGCCCGTCGCCGCCGGTGCGGAGAGCGCCGCGCGCGCGGCGTCGACCCAGCGGAGCAGCGCCCCCGCCTCGCCCGGCGCGGTGGCCGGCGCGGGCGCGCGGCCGCCGAGCCATGCGGCGACGTCCTCGTCGAGGCGGTACCAGGCCAGCGGCGCGCTCTCCCGTGCGGCGACCCGCACGGCGACCGGCGTGCTCCCGGCGCCGCGCGCGCCGGCCGCGCGCACGACGACGAAGCGCGCGCTCGACCACGCCGGCACCGCGACGTCGCGCGCGCCGGCCCTGGCGGGAGGCAGCGGCATCCAGGTGATCACATCGGGCACGCTCCCGATGCCGGAGCCGAGGCCGATCCCCGCGACGTCGCCGCGCACCTCCAGCCGGTCGCCTGGCTCCACGGGCACGAGGAGCAGCTGCCCCGCGGCGAGCGCGACGGGCGCGGTGGGGTCGACCGCGGCGGGCGCGGCGCGCGCCTCGTCCGGAGCGGGGGCACCCTGCTGCGGGCCGTTGCTCCACGGCACGACGCCGGCGCTGCCGGGCGCCACCCAGACGAGCGGCTCAGCGGCGGCGGCTTCGCGTGCCCCCGGGACGCCGTGGGCGACGCCGAAGGCGAGCACGAGCGCCGCGGCGAGCAGCGCGCGGCGGGCGGCGGCCCCGGGGAAGGCGTCGAGATCCACGGCGATTACCCTTGCACCATGCCCACTTACGCCCCGCGCCGTGACCTACCGGGCTACCCGATTTCCGGGTTCGAGCGCAAGCGTGCAATCGGCGAGGGGCCTGCGTTGCCGGGCACCGGTCCGACCGCCCGCAGGACACCGGAAACGCTCCCGGCCGACCGGTCCTACCGCTCCGGTGCACCGGAAACGGTTCCTGAAAGCCATCGAGTCGACGGCACCACAGGCCTCGGCGCCGCCGTCGTGTCGCCGCCCTACTCGCCCCGCGCGCAGCGGAACCCGTAGAAAGACAGCGTCCTCTCCGGCAGCTCGCCGATACGGTACGTCGGGCTGAGCGTCTCCTCGGTGTGCGAGAACGCCCCTCCGCGGGAGCCCCTTCCGAATCCTCCATCGGTGAGCGCCGCGCAGTTGATGCACGTCGCCGTCAGATCGGCGTGATAATCGAGGACCCATTCGAACAAACTGCCCGCCAGGTCGGCGTGTCCCCATTTCCCGTCGCCCGCAGGGGATTTCGACCCGACGGACGGGATCGGGCACACCGTCGTCGTGGAGTCGCAGCCGAACACCGCCAGATCCTGGCTCGGGGCCTCGTCTCCCCACGGATAGGCGCGCTGCTCGCTCCCCCCGACCGCGGCGTAGTTCCACTCCGCCTCCGTGGGCAGCCGGCCCTCGTCCCATGCGCAGAACGCGAACGCGAGATACCAGCTCACGCAGTTGATCGGCGCCGCCTCGTTACCGGCGGGCTCATCGGTCCACGTCCGGAAGTTGGCGTCGCATTGCAGCGAGGCCCGCAATTCGTCCTGCCCCGCGGGCAAGCTCGCATCCCACGCCGGGTCCCAGCCGCTGCCCTCGATGAGCGGATGAGCGCCCGCCCCCGCCTTCGGCTTTGTCGCCGGGTACCCCGCGACGAACTGCCGGAACCGGCCCACCGTCGCCTCGAAGCGATCGAGCTGGAAATCGGCGACCGTGGCCGGATAACGCGCGTCGTTCAGGCGGTTGAACTGGCCGCCCACCACCACGCCCTCCGTGGGCTCCACGTCAGGGATGCACGCGCTCGCCGCGACCAGCGGGATCACCATCGCTGAGAGAGCCCTGAAGGACACCACGCGTCTTGTCTCGCCCGTTCGCATCAGAAGCTCCCGGAGATGCTGGCGCCGGCGCCGGACGGCGCGATCCACGGGAGCGCGACGGCCGCCGGCGCCTCTTCGCCGCCCGACCGGACGATCCCATAGGCCGCCACCCCCACCGCGACGAGCCCCGCGGCGCCCAGGCCGACGAAGAGGCCGAAATCGCGGTTCTTGCGCGCATTGTCGGCCGCGAAGTCATAGCCGGGGTCGCAGTACGTCCCGCCGGCGACATCGCGGCAGTTCTCGCCCAATGCGCTGATCGCGGAGAGATCGTCGATCAGGAACCCGACCGACGCGCCGGCGAGGGCGATCCCGGCGGCTCCGGAGATCCAGGCCCAGGTCGGGGTGCCCCCGCCTCGCGCTTCGTTCGCCTTGGTGGACGGCGTCGCGGCGCTGGCCGCGGCCGCGGCCGCGGGTCGCAGCGTGAGCTCGACCGTCGTCGTCTCGCCCTCCGCGAGCGTGATCGCGCGGGTCTCTGCCTGGTGCCCGGGGGCGCTCGCGCGGATCTCGTGCGGGCCGGGATCGACCGGCAGGGGCTCTCCGAGCGCGGCCGCCGGGAGCGCCGTGCCGTCGCGCAGCACCTCCATGCCGGCGGGCGCGCCCTTGACCACGATCACGAGCTTCGGCACGCGCGGCTCGAGGGCCGCGATCCCCTTGTTCGCGACCTCCTCCAGGCTTCGCCGCCGCTGCTCCCCGGCCGTCTCGCGGTTCAGGACGAGGGCCCGATGGTAGTCATGCCAGGCCGTCGCGAGCTTGCCCTCGCGCTCGCGGCAACGCGCGATGTTGATCTGGGTGCTCGCCGAGGGGTTGAGCGCGAGGCTCGCCTCGAACTTCGGGCACCCCGCCGCGTCGTCCCCCTTGTCGACGAGCGCGCGCGCGGCCTTGAAGAGCGCCTCCGCGGCCACCGGGTCGCGCGCCGGCCCCTGCGCGTGCGCCGCCGCGCCGCCGAGCGCGACCGCGACAGCAGACGCGAGGCCGGCGAAGGCGCGCGCGCGGCTGGCGCCACGACGGGTGTCCGCGAGGCGAAGGATGGGCACCGCAACAAGGCATTTCCCGAGCGGGCTCGTCGTCGTTTCCGCCATGTGTGCTCGTTCCGCTGCAGCGAGCCACGGGGGCGCGCGGGGAGACCCTACAACAAAAAGGGCCGCACGACCAACCCATCAGTGAGCATGCGCATGGTTCGGCTTGACGAGGAGAGCCCCTTCCGATGCGATCCGCACCGCTCGACGTAGCTCCCACGTAGCTGTGCGGCGCGCGGTGCGTGCACACTGAGGTGGGGCGGACTTCGGCAGCTGCGACCATGGCGACAACGGAGGCGTGCGCGAGTCGGCACTGCGCCATTTCGTTCCCGTCGGCGATAAACGCTTTCAGATAACCCACTTGGCTGCGCACCTGCATGGATTACCGGGCGTTCGAAGGTCAGCGCTCCCTCGAGCTGAAGCGGATCATCGTTCTCCAGCAATGCCCCGACGCTCCGTCGCGACCTCCCAGAACGTTGCGCGCGTCGGGTCACCGCCACGACCGCGAGCACGCCGTGCGGGATCATCACCCGCCGGAAGAACGCCTGGCCATCCGCTGCGAGCAGCTGCCGGCCGAGTGGTCAGCCGACGCGGTTGCTCTCGGCAGGCCGGTCGCACGCCCTTGAGCCAGGCGCCGGCTCGGTTTGACTTCGGCGACACCGCACCGGCACGAGCCGCTGGCGCCGCCCGCTTCCCGTGGGCTGCTCAGCCCCGAGAACCGCTGGCCCGCGGGACTCATGTGCTGTAGGCTCTGCCACAAGGGCGCCGGAGATGATCACCCGCATCGAGATAGACGGGTTCAAGTCTTTTCAGGGCTTCGCCCTCGATCTCGAGCCGTTCTCCGTTCTGATCGGCCCGAACGGAGCCGGAAAATCGAACCTGCTCGACGCGCTGTCGCTGCTTGCGCGGCTCGCGGGCAGCCCGCTCGCCGCAGCCGTCGGAGAGGGGAGAGGGCGCATCCGCGAGCAGTTCCGTCGCCGGGACGAAGAGCCGACCACGACGGTCGCACGCGGATTCGGCGCCCTCGCCAGCATGGCGCTCGCGATCGAGGTGATCCTGCCGCGTTCCGCGGTGAGGGTCGGCCTGCGCGACGTACCGCTCCAGGCGACGCGGCTCCGTTATGAGGTGAACATCGAGCTTCAGCAGCTCAGCTCCATGAGAGAGCGTCTGACGGTCGTTCGCGAGGTGCTGCGGTCGATGACGTCGGATGAGGATACATGGCTGAGGCGCCATCCCGCCTTTGCGTCGCGCCTACGCCATGGAGATGGCGGCGCGCTCGTGGAGTACGAGCAGGATCTGACCGTGGCCGATCCGAGCGCGTCCCAGTTCTCGATGACAGCGACCGTGCAGTACGTTCCCGAGGCAACGTTTCTCTCGGAGCCGGAGATGCAGGCTCGCTCGCCGCACCTGCGCGCCGTCGCCGAGGAGCTCAGCGGCCTGCGCGTCCTGCACCTGGAAGCCCAACGGATCCGCGAGCCGAGCGAGCCTGGCGCACCAGCGAGGCTCTCAACGGACGGCGCCAACCTGGCGGCTACGCTGGCGGCGCAGAGCCCCGGCGCGATCGCCGAGATCCGGGCGGACGTCGCGAGCCTCGTACCTGGAGTCCGCACCTTCGAGGTCGTCGTCGAGGGCGACACGCTCGTCGTGCAGATGGAAACGTCCGATGGCCAGCGCCTCCCCTCGCGTGTCCTCTCCGACGGGACGCTGCGCATCCTGGCGCTCTCGACAGCGCTCCGCGCAGACGCCTCGAGCGCGTTGATCGCGATCGAAGAGCCGGAGAACGGGCTCCACCCTGCGCGCGTAAGGACGCTCATCGAGCGGATCCTGGAGGCGACGCAGCGCCCCGTCGCCAGCGACACCGAATCGGCTGCCGCTGGCACGGCGCAGGTGCTGATCACCAGCCACTCTCCAGTCGTCCTCGCGGCCCTGATGGATCACCCAGAGTGCATCATGGCGCTCGACCTGGTGCGGCTGGGCAGCGGGCTCCGGCATACACGGGTACGCAGGGTTGCGCCTGTGGGTGTCATCGATCGCGAACGGTATATCTCAACAGCAGAGCTCCGGCGCATCCTGGAGACAGCCAGCCCCGCGGAGCTCGCGGAGGCATGACGTATCTGTGTGCAGGGCTCTTCGCCGAGGGAAAAACCGACTATGCGTTGCTACTGCCGCTCCTCGATCAGCTGATCCCCGCGCTCGCCGCCAAGGTGCTTCCCGAGGTTCCCATGATCGGCCCGAGCGTGGGCATCGACGCCCCGGCCCGCACGTCACGGCGGCGCGACGTCCGGATCGCGGCTTCCATTCGCGCGTACTGGGATCAATGTACGCTCTTCGTCATCCACTCGGATGGATCGGGCGATTCCGAGCGGACACAGCGCGAGCAGATCGAGCCGGGGCTGGAGCTGGCCCGGACAGAGTTTGCCGATCTGGCGGCCGCAGCGTGCGTTCCTGTGCGCGAGATCGAGGCATGGCTCCTCGTCGACGCGCTGCCGTTCCAGAAGCTGCTGCCGCCGATGTCGCCGCTTCTGTTACCGGCGGATCCAGAGAGCGTGCTCGATCCAAAGCGTGCGCTGGAAGAGGTCCTCACGGCGAGCGGCGGCGGTCGCCTCTGCGGCGCCGATCTCTACGATTTCTTCGGCGCCAACATCGACCCTCGGACGCTACGCCGACTGCCTGCGTTCCGCCGGTTCGAGGAGCAGCTCGCCGAGGCGATTCTCGCGGCTGCGCGGCCTCGAGCCGCGCACGCCTGATCGAGCCGCGAGCGGTACGACAGCGCCACCGCCGAGGTCCCTGGAAGACTCACTCTCCAGCTCGCCTTGAACGTGACGCCCCGTGCGCGGCGCCTCACGGGTGCGGCAGCCGAGCGCTACGGCGCCCCCCGCTCCTCCTCACGGATCGTCCTCCACCCACAGCCTCGGCCCGTCGTCCCGCCCCGGCGCCTTCTGCCCGACCAGCACCGCCCCGACCCAGACCGCCTTCGCCGGCTCCCCCATGTCGCCCGGCTGCGCCCCCAGCAGCGACAGCCGCACCGCCCGCTCCCCGGGCTCCAGATCGTCGCCCAGCCGGATCACCGCGCGCCCCACCCCGTCCGTGCCGCGCTTCTCCGTCGCCGCCTCCCACAGCGTCGCGCGCGTCAGATCGCCGCCGCGGCCCGCCAGCACGCCGGGCGCTCGGATTACGCTGGCTGGATGCGCAGGGCACCGCTATCGTGAAGAGATGTCCTACTTTGGACGTCTGCGGCTACCCGGGCTGGGCTGCGACATCGAGCTCGTCTGGTACCAGCTGTATAACGAGCCTACGAGCGCAGCCGTCCCGCCCCAACTTCTCGAATTTCTGCTGGAGACGCGTTGGCTGTTCGATCCTTGCGCACGTCGCGAACTCATGACCTTGCTGCTCGCTCGAGATGCCATGTACGCACACGTTCCGCGCTCGTTGGACGGCGAACGCGAGTTACTGCGAGAGAGGATCGGTGCGTTGATCCGTTTCGGCGTGATCGTCGGGATCGAGCTCAATCCCTTCGACAAGCTCGCGGTTGGAACCGCGACGCAGGACATGCGCACGCCACCACCCCCGTCGAAGGGGAAAGTGGAACCTGACGATGCTCTGTCGTTCTATGAGATCCAGTTAGTCGACGAGCTGGATACGCCTCTTGCCGGCATAACCATCGGGATGTCCACACCGGCCGGCTCGATCACGAAAACGACGAACGCACAGGGCATCGCGCGGGTTGAGAATGCGCCTGTCGGGATGGGTCGTGCGTCGATCGAGAGCGTAGACGAGCTGCAGCGTCGGCTAGAAAGACAGGAACAGAAGCCGCGCCGCGTGAGGCCGCTTCCGCGAGGCGATGACTGGCACGTCCGCACGCTCTCGAAGGCGATAGAGTCGATATCTTTGCCTGACGGCGCACGCCAGCACCTGATGATCGTCACGCGCACCGACGTGTTCGGTCAGGCGATCCGCTGGGGCCATCTGTCGCTCACGGACGCTTCGGGGCCCTGGTCGCTGCACGCAGGCGGTGAGGCGCTGCTCAAACTCCACGCGGACGCGACAGTGGTCATGCTTCATCCATGGCAGAGCGGCTCTGGCTACGGCGCTGCGACCAGTGCATCGCTGCCTTCTCTGTGCGAGGCGGCCATCCGGTTCCTCTGGACCACGCAGCGCATCTGCCGGAACACGGGCAATGTTCGTCTCGGCCGGCTCGGAATTTCTGGGTTCAGCCTTGGCGGCGGCGCGATGTACCCCGCCCTCGCAGCGAACATCGGCCGCGTCGACGAGGTGTATGCCTTCGATTGCCTGGGAGCGAAGAATTTCGGCCCTATCGCGGCGCAACGGGCCGCTTCGCGGCCGGAAGCACGACTCCGCATGGCGGGCAGCGGGCTCAATGTCGTATATCATCAAGCAACGTATCGGACGATTCAGACCACGAGCGGCACAACAGCACCGCTACCCCGTGTCTCGGCGCTCCCCGAGAGCGAGCAGGGCTACCGGAAGGACATGAACCCTCTCTGGGATCATGTCCTCAAGGACCGCGAGGACATGCGTGCACACGCAGACACTCGGCACCAGTTCACGATCTTCGGCGGCTACGTCGCTCTTCCCGGCCCCTTCGCGAAGACGTTCCTTTCGAGGTTCCTGGAAGACTCTCTTTTCCAGGTCGCCTGAACGCGACGCCCAGTGCACGACAGAGGACGCCCTTCGATCCTGGCTCCGCTGGCGCGCGGCGCCTCATGGGGTGCGACGAAACGCTCCCTTTCTCCAGTGGTAACGCCCACGAGCGCCGCAGATCTGCCGATAACCAGCGAGCACCTGGCGAAGCGGACCGCGCTTCGCCTCCGGTAACTTGCGCATGTCCCCCTCGACCGACGCGATCGCATCGGCACAGGTCGGCGCGATCACCCCCGACGGTCGCGGTGCGTCCGCGAAGCGGATGGCGTCGCCGTCAACCACGGGAGCGATCTCCGCGCGGCAGCCGGAGACATTGGGCGGGCATTCCTCGATCGACGCCGCGGTGCGGATATCGAGCACAGGGCGCAAACCGCGACCGTGAGCCACGTAAAGCACCGTGTGCTCGATGAACGGGAACGCAGCGGACACGGGCTGGTCGCGCCCCACCGTGCAGACGAGGACCTCGCGCGGCTCGTCCGGCATCTGCAGGGCGCGATTACAAGTGCACGCATTGAGAAGCGGAGCACCCGCGACCGGTACGCTCGACCAGCAGCTCTTGTCGGGCTGCCACGTGAGGCCGCGGGCGGCCAGCCATGCGTCGACGTCGAACGGAGGCGGGGACGCCGGTTCGAGCTTGCCCGAGGCAACCGCAGGCGGGGACGCCGGTTCGGGCTTGCCCGATGCAACCGCAGGCGGGGACACGCCAGAGGGCACCGCCGTCACCGAATCGCCCTGAGCCTCTTCCCCCGCCGGCGCCGTGGTTGACCTGCGGCAGCCGAGATGCCCCACGACGAGCGCAGCGATGACGAGCCGAGGCGCGGCGCCACGCTTCACCCGGACCGTCCTCAAGGATCGTCCTCCACCCACAGCCTCGGCCCGTCGTCCCGCCCCGGCGCCTTCTGCCCGACCAGCACCGCCCCGACCCAGACCGCCTTCGCCGGCTCCCCCGTGTCGCCCGGCTGCGCCCCCAGCAGCGACAGCCGCACCGCCCGCTCCCCGGGCTCCAGATCGTCGCCCAGCCGGATCACCGCGCGCCCCACCCCGTCCGTGCCGCGCTTCTCCGTCGCCGCCTCCCACAGCGTCGCGCGCGTCAGGTCGCCGCCGCGGCCCGCCAGCACGCCGTCCGGGATCGTCACCCGCCGGAAGAACGCCGCCTCCCGCGACGCCGGCTTCGCCCCGTCGAGGCGGTACCGGATCCGGTAGTCCGCGTTCTCCCCGGGCGTCACAACGAACAGCACCAGGTGCAGCGTCTCGCCCGCCTCCTGCTCGAACTCGTACGTCATCGGTCGGGCGCGCGTCAGCTCGAACACGTCGCGCCGGCGCACGATCGCCCCCCCGTTCGCCGGCGGCGCGTCCGTGTACGCCACCCCCGTCTCGCCCAGCCCCTCGACCTCGACCCGCCGCGCGCCCGCCGGCGCCGCCACCCGCAGCGACCCCGACAGCGCCACGATCGGCTCCTTCAGCGCCACCTCGCCGTCGACGCGCACCGCCACCTCCTTGCCGAGCGACGCGCGCGCGGCCCGGTAGATCACCGACAGCCGCCCGGCCCGCGCCCCCGCCCCGTCCACCCGCACGTCCTTCGCCACGAGCAGCGGCGTCCACGCGTCGCCCGGCGACGGCTCCCCCGCCGACTGCCACGCCGGCATCAGCAGCCGCCGGCGCACCGGCGCGTGCTCCGGGACGAGCACCCGCTCCGGCCGATCCGCGTTCGACCTCCCGCCCTCCCCCGCCCGCTCGATCCGCACCTGCTCGCGCAGATCCGAGAAGCGCTCCTTCCGCTCCAGATCGTCGAGGTTGAACGCCCGGACGTCTGTCCACGTGCTCACGTCGAACGGCGCGTAGCGCCACGTCTCGTCCTCGGCCAGCGTGACCCGGTACGGCAGCCGGTACAGCGTCTCGTTCACGCCCGGCTCGATCGCGCGCAGCCGCAGGCGCGTCCTCGCGTCGCCCGTGATCTCGATCCGCTCCACCCCCGCCGGCGGCCGGAGGATCGCGAGCCGCGGCTCGGACGCGTCGAACCCCTCGTTCCACCACTCGAACCGCGAGCGCGGGAGCGTCACCTTGAGCTCGGCCCGCTCGGACGGCCCAGGACCCCACCGCGCCACCACCGTCGCGTCGCCCTGGTTCGCGCCCCCGCTCGCGTCGATCTGCGTCCGGAACAGCAGCCCGAGCAGCTCTTGCCCGGGCGCCATCCGCGCGATCACCGGGTCGCTCGGATCCAGCGCCAGGTAGCGCACGATCCGCACGTCCGGCGGCGTCTGCAGCCGCGCCGGAGCCGCCTCCGCCCGCGCCGCGGGCGGCTCCGCGGCGGCCCCCGGCGGGAGCGCCCCCGGCGCGGCGCCGGGGCCCCCCTCGCCCGCGGGCAAGGGCATCGCCGGGTGGACGATCTCGCCGATCTGCTGCATCGCCTGCGCCTCCGGCGCGCCGAACCGCACGCCGAAATCCGGGCCGACGCCGTCGATCACCACCGTCCGGATGTCCTCCCGCAGGAGCCGCACCGTGGCCCTCCCGAGCGGGCCGAGCGCGACGCTCGCCGACCCGCTCACGCCGTCGGCGACCCGCACCGCGCGGCCCGGCGGGCCCTCGATGTCGAGCGACAGCGGGCCGCGGAAGTTCAGCGCGGCCGCGCGGCGCTCGCCGATCACGAACTCGGACGCGCCGCGCCCCTCGGCGCGCGGGTACGGCATCCGGAACCGCCGCAAGAGCAGGCGCGACATCTCGTAGTCGATCCCCTCGCGGCCCCCCGCCTCGAGCCGCCGCGCCCAGCCCCGGAGCAGCTCCTTCCGCGCCGGCTCCGGCAGGTCGGCGAAGCCGAGCGCCGACGCCCGGAGCCCGAGCTGCCGCCGCTCCTCCGCGTCGAGGCTCTGCTCGTAGACCGCGCGCGACGCCTCGCTGCGCTGGTAGCGCCCTTCGAGCCGGGACAGGATCGTCAGCTCGCTCGGCGCGCGCGCGCCGTCGCCGCCGTCGCTCGCCACCGCGGGCTTCGCCCGGAGCCGCACCTGCCCGCCCTGCGGGAGCACGTCGTGCGTGATGAGCAGCGTCGAGCGCGGATCCGTCACCGCGCCCCCGCCGCTCGCGAGCCGCGCCGCGTACTCGCCCTCGCCGAGCGGACGATCCGGATCGCAGCTGACCCGGCTCTCCAGATCGATCGCGTGCCGCGCGACCTCCTCCCCGCGCTCGTTCACGAACGCCGCGATGAACCCGTACGGGTAGCGCCGCGCCGAGTCGCAGGCGTCGGCCCTCACGCTCCCCCAGGTCGTCACCTCCACCGCGTCGATCTCGGCCGGGACCTTGATCACGAGGTCCCGCTCCGGCTCGATGTGGTAGGCGAGGATCTCGTCCTCGGCCGGCAGCGCGCTGCCCAGCGGCGGCGCGCTCGACAGCTGCGATAACGCGAACGCCGTCACCCCGAGCAGCGCCATCGCGATCAGCCACCGCGGGTTCAGCGCCCTGCGCGGCGCGCCGTCGCGGGCGCGGAACCCCGCCGTCGCCAGGCGCGCCCGCGACGGCGGCCGCGCCGCGTGGGAGCGCGCCGGCGCGGCCGCCTCGTGGCCCGCCGGCGCGCGGCGCTTCGCCGGGGCGGTCACGGGGCCCCCTGCTGCGGCGCCGCCCCGGGCCCGGCCGCATCGACCCGGAGCGCGCTCGTGCCGATGGTGACAGCGCGCCGCAGCCGCGAACCGCCGGGCACGGCCGCGCCCGGCACCGCGATGAGCGCGCCGTCGATCGGCAGCAGCTGCGCCTCCCCCGGCCGCGCCGCGATGACCCACGGGCGCCCCGTGATCACGTCGCGCCCGATCTCCACATGGCATTGCGCCTCGCGCCGCGGCGCGGCCGGGGCGCTCCCGCGCAGCGCGGCCGCCGCCGCGGCGCGCGCCGCGGCCGCCAGCCCAGCCCGAGGCGCCACCGCCACCGCCGCCCGCGACGCGTCCGACCCGGCCCGCGTCGCGTCTGCCACGCCCGCCCGCGGCGCGTCCGCCTTCGCCGGTCCAGCCGTCGGCGCCGCCTGCGTCGCAAAGTGCGCCTTCAGGTAATACGGGTTCCGCTCCGTCGTGTAGCGCCGGAAGGGCTCTATCGCGGCGGAGAGATCGCACGCCGCGGTCACCGCCCGGGTCGGGCAGAGCTCGTCCCCGCTCGCGCCTGCGCCGGCGCTCCCCGCGCACGACGCCAGCGCCTGAGCGCGCGCGGCCACGTCGATCGGCTCGGGCGTCACGCCGAGCCGCGCGAGCCGCGCCTCGAGGCGCGTCTCCCCCTGCCCCGGCTCCACGAAGCGCCGGAGCTCGAAGAAGCGCCGGATCGCGCTGCCCAGGTACACGATCGCGAACCGCCCCTCGGCGAACCGCTTCGCGTAGGCCATCGCCATGTCCGTCGCGCCGCTGAACGGCACCTGCTCGCGCGTGCCGTCGAAGATCCCGACGCGCAGCTCGAGATCGCGCAGCGTCTCCAGCAGCGGCCCCGCGAACGTCGGCACGTGCCCCGGCCGCACGACCTCGTACCCGAACGAGATCACCGCGTCCCGCTCGTAGGTCCGATCCGCCTCGATCGCCTGCACCGACAGCGCGTTGCCGCCGTCCCCGACCCAGACCTCGTGCGCCCGCTGGAAGTAGCTGCGCAGCCCCTCGGCGCGCCGCACGTCGGCGGCCCCGCCCGGCTCCGCCGTGGGCACCGCCCCGGCGAGCAGCAGCGACTGCGCCGAGAGCGCGTCGGCGAGCGCGAGCCCCGCGCCGAACGCCCCGATCTGCCACCGCGGCGCGGGCACCTCGACGAGCATCGCGCCCGTCAGCGGCGACCTGACCGCCTCCGTCGAGGGCGGCGCGGGCAAGATGGCGCTCGTCGACGCCGCAGGGGGCGACGCCGACGCATGCGCCAGCACGAGCCACGCCGGGTTCCCGCGCCGCTCCGGGCCGCCCTCGGCCGGCCCGGGCTCCGCGATGCCCCACGCCGCCGGCGCCGCGTCGGTGCCGCCGATGCGCACCTCGCGGAAGCCGAGGCGCCCGAGGATCGCCCGCTCCCACGCGGTCGGCGGCGCCGCGCCGGACGCGCCGTCGGGGCGCGTCGCCGCCGCGATCAGCCGCGGCGCCACCACGGCGTCGAACAGCCTGAGCTCCTCGAGCGACGGCGGACGGAAGCGGCCCGGCTGGACCTCCGTCAAGGACACCATCCGCTTCGCGAGCTCCTCCTCCAGCGTCCCGGTCCAGCGCACGGCCTCCGGCGCGCCGAGCGAGCGCGCGCCGACCGCCTCGGCGACCTCGCGCGGCACGTGCAGGCGCGGCGCGTCGCCGAGGGGCGTGGACGGCTCCGCCGCCGGGCGGAACGTCATCGCCGTCTCGGCGCCGAGCCCCAGGCCGATCGACACGACGGGCAGCCCCGCCGGCGAGCCGACCACGCTGAGCTCCGGCCCGTCGCCGCCGCCCGGCTCGACGAGGAGCACCTGGGGGCTCTCCATGGCGTCGATCATCGCCGCCACGAACGCCTCGTCGTGGCGCCGGATCGCCCCGTGGCGCGACAGGACCACGACCCCCGCCGCGTCGAGCAGCTCCGCGACCCGGAGCGCCACCGCCGGCAGCGCCGAGCCGAGCTCGGTGGGCGCGGCCAGCACCAGCCACTCGGGCGCGGACGTCGGGCTCCGGCCGACGCGCTTGCGGATCGCCGCCCGCGGCGCGCTCGGCGTGTCGTCCGGATCGTCGAACCGCGGGCTCAGAACGTACCACGGCCGCTCGCCGTCGCCCTCCCGCACCACCGACACCCGCGCGCGCTCCGCCGCGCCGAGCAGCTCGTCCGCCGGCCGCCCGTCGCGCAGCACGCTGCGCGCGAGCCGGTGGGCGATCCGCCGCGACTCGATGTCGGCGGCGATCGCTGCCGCCCTCGGGCGCGGGCCGGGCCGGGGCGCCGTGTCCGCCAGCACGAGCGACAGCGCGGCGCTCTCGATGCGCGGCACCGGCCTCGCCGCGGCCGCGGGCGGCGGCGGCGCGCCGCCCCAGCCGAGCGCAACGAGCGCGTAGCCGACGCCGTTGCCGACGAGGAACGCGGTGAGCGACACCTGGATGGTCGGCATGATCACGATGCCGACGTGCTCCTTGTTCCACATCTTCACGGCGAGCAGGCTCGGGAGCAGGTAACCGAAGCCGAAGTAGTCGACCATCTGCAGCCCCGGCGCGTACCGCACCATGGCGAAGCCGATCGCCATCTTCACGACGAAGCCGAGCACGTACACGAAGATCATCCGCCGCGGCCCCACGAGCAGCATCCGCGAGAACGGGCGGACCGAGGTGATCCAGCGCGAGAGGTAGAAGACGACGAGCGCCTCGATCGTCGTCGTGAGCAGCTTCGTCGGCTCGTACCACGCCACGGCGAGCAGGCCGGGCACGAGGATGCCGTTGTAGTCCCACCCGTAGCGGACGTTGTTGCGCGCGCCGAGCAGCGCGCCGATGACCAGGATGATGTGGGCCTTCGGCAGCTCGAGGAACTCGAGCGACAGGCTCTCGTTGAGCACCTGGAAGCGCGAGACCGAGAGGTTCGTCGTCCGGAGCAGCACGCCGAGCACGAGCGCCGTCAGCGCCGTGACGACCCCGAGCCGCGGCGCCGCGCGCAGGAAGCCGCTGTTCCAGAAGGCGTTCGCGATGAGCGGCACCAGCACGAGCCCGATGCTGTAGAGCTCCCGCGAGTGCACGAAGTCGTAGCGCGCCGAGACCTCGGGCACGACGAAGCCCTCGACGAAGAGCCGCACGATCACCGCGCCGACGATGAACAGGTAGAACCGCTCGCGCCCGAACGCCGTGGACCACGCGCCCGTCCGCGTGATCCAGCGGCCGATCAGCGCGACGAACAGGTACGTCACGATCGACTCCGCGATGATGAACACCGCGGTGACCGGGGCCGCGAAGAACACCGTCGCGAGGTAGCCGGGCACGACGAGCCCCGCGTACGTCCAGCCGAGCGTCTCGGTGAAGAACGTCCCGAAGACGAGGCCGATCAGGACCGCGGTGTGGAGGCTCCGATCGAGCCCGTTCGGGGGAAAGAGCGGCAGGTTCTCGAGCATGCGGCGGGACGTCGGCGGGGCGGGACGGCGCGCGCCGACGCCCGGCGCGGGCGCGCTACGGCAGCGTGGTGGCCAGGCCGATCGCGCTCGGCGCGCCCCAGCCCGTCGGGTAGTCCCAGCCGGGCCCCGCGGCAAAGAACTCCGTCTGGCCGCGCACGACGTCGCGGAACGTCGCCTGCACCGCGGGGGTCGTATAGAGGATCGAGTTGAGGAACCCGGCGCGCGGCAGGCCCTGCGCGGCGCGGTAGCTGTTCACCACGGCGATGAGCCCCGCGAACGCGGGCGCCGAGAACGACGTCCCCCCGTACGTCCGCCACTCGCCGAGGTAGTAGACCCAGTACGGCCTCGGCGAGGGCGCGGCGTGCATGGCGACGTCCGCGACCGCCCGCTTGCCGCCGGACCCCTCGACGACCCCGACCTGCCAGGAGGGGATCGGGAACGAGAGCGTCGGGCCGGAGCCGGAGCCGGACCAGGCGAGCTCGTCCTCGACCTCGCCGTCGTCGTCGAGCCAGAGCGACGTCCCGCCGACCCCGGTCACGTACGGGCTCGCCGAGGGCGTGTCGGTCTGCGCCGAGTCGCCGGTCGCCGCGACCACGGTGATCCCGAGCGCCGCGGCCATCTGCGCCGAGCGGTGGTACTGGAGCCGCACGGCCGGCGGCTCGGAGTCCTCGCGGTGGGCGAACGAGTCCGTGATGACCGACACCTCGCCGCGGCCGATGGCCTCGTTGAACGTGTAGACCATCGACGTGTTGCGCGCGTCGGGGCCCTGGTACACCACGAGGTCCGCGCCCGGCGCGAGGCCGCCCGACCACGCCACGTCGAGCGTCGACTCCACGTAGCGCGTCGCGACCGGCTCCATCGTCTGGACGACCTCGGGGTTCGCCCGCTCCACGCCGAGCGCCCGCCAGAACGACTGCAGGTCCTTGTACTTGAAGGTCGCGCCGATCGTGACCCCGAGCTTCACGCCCTCGCCCGTGAACCCGAGCTCGTAGAGATCGTCGATGTCGTACGCGCCCGCGATCAGCGCGGGGGTCAGCCCCCCCTCGACGCCGGGCGGCGGCTCCGGCGCGATCTCCCCGGCCTCGCCCGGGAGCGCCCGGGTGCTCGCCGCGAGATCCGCGGTGATGATGCCGGTCGTGCGATCGGACACCCACGTCGGCACGGTGAGCTGGCCGAGGGAGCCGAAGACGTCGAAGGGCGGATTCCCCGCCTGAGGGTTCTCCCGCTCGAAGACCCGGAGCTCCGTGTCGAAGGTCTCGTTGAACTGGCTCACCGTGCCGGTGAACTGGATCAGCAGCCGGTTCGTGGCCGTGAAGTTCACCTGCATCCCCTGCTCCTCGAGCCAGAGCTTCACGAGGTGCACGTCGAGCTCCCGCGGCGCGTACGCCGCGATCCACTCGTCCCGGGTGAGGTACTGGCGGAACCGCGGGCTCGTCGGGTCGTAGATCTCGGCGATCCGCTGCTCGAGCAGCCCCGAGTTGCGGATGGGGAAGCCCACCAGCGCGCGGACCACCTCGTCGCCCCCGGCCACGCCCTTGTCGGTGTACACGCCCGGCAGCGGGCTCGGGATGCCGTCGGTGGCCTCGGTGGGCTCACGCTCCTCCTCGGTGAAGTCGGGCAGCTCGTCCGGCAGCTCCTCCCCGCCGGCGCCGCCCGCCCCACCGCCGCCGGCCTCGGCCGCGCCGCCGCCGCCGCCGCCGCTCCCGGCCGCGCCGCCGCCGCTCCCGGTCGCGCCGCCGGCGCCCCCGCCGCCGGCGCCCCCGCTGCCCGAAGAATCTGCGATCTGCACAGCCGACTCGCAGCCACAGCCAGAGGCCGAGAAGGCCACGCTGCTGACCAAGCTGAGCAGACCAAGGACGGGCGCGGCACGAAGCACAGGTGAAGCACGGCGCATAGGCACCAAGGATTCAAACCCCTTCCGACAGGCCGATCCAGCCGAATCGTCACAGCGCGCTGACGTCGCATCACACGTGCGCCGCCCGCAACACAACGCGCGTCGGCGGAGCGTTGGGAGCACCACGTCGCACCCTGTCGCGGACCGCTTCGCCGCGGCGCCGCGGCCCGGGGCTCACCGCGGCGCCGCGGCCCGGGGCTCACCGCGGCGCCGCGGCCAGGCCGGAGATCGCGGCGCGCCGGAGGACGATAGAGGCGGGCGCGACGGCTGCGCCTGGGGCCCTGGGGAGCGACCTTCTCGTCGCACAGCCGATGTTTTTGGCGCGGCGGACCCGGGTGGACAATTGTATTGATTCGACCACGATGCGACGCTCAGGCTGCCCGGGGCGTCCCGCGCCCCCCTCGAGGGCCGCGGCCTTCAGCGATTATGGCGAAGACTTACCGTCCGCGGATCCCCAAGCCCTTTCGCATCCCGCGCCGGATGGCCGCGCAGGCGGAGGCGATGCGCTTCGGGTGGCTCACGCCTGACGTGCTCTCGATCGTCGCGGGGGCGCTGATCGCCGCCGTGGCGCCGCTCGATCGGCTCGACTACGTGGCGCGCGGCCTCACCGCGTCCGCGCTCGCCGACGCCGCGCCGTCCGCGCAGGTGCTGCTCGTCACGGCCTCGCCCGAGGCGCTGCGCGAAGGGCTCTGCGAGCGCTCGCTCCCGGGGCTCCTCGAGCGCGGGCGCGCGCGCGGCGCGCTGCTGATCCCCCCGGCCGACGCGTTCTGCGGCGGCGGCGCCCCGAGCCGCGGGGGCGCCACGAGCGCCGCGGGCGCCGCGCCGGTCGTCCGGATGCCGCCCGAGCTGCTCCGCCTGAGCGGCGGCGATGTCGTCGGCTTCTTCCCGCTCGCGGCGGGGGAGCGCGCGCCCGAGCTCGGCGCGCTCGGCGTCTCGGCGGCGCCCTGGGTGCTCAAGAAGGCGCCGCAGAGCGTCCCGGCGGTCAGCCTGCGCGATCTCGCGGACGGCCAGGTCCCCGCGAGCGCGCTCGAGGGCCGCGTCGCCGTGGTCGCGGTGGGCGCCGGCGGCGTTGCTCCCCAGGCGGTCGCGACGTCGGCGCTGCCGCCGGCGAGGGGCGTCGCCGCGGTGCTCGGCGGGCTGCTCGACGGCGGCCGGCGCGCCTCGGCGCCGGCGTGGGTGCCGGCGCTGTTCGTGCTGCTCGCGGGCGGGCTCGTGAGGACCGCGCGCCGCCGCTACGGGAGCCTGGTCGCCACGGCCGCGCTGTTCCTCGGCGTGTTCGCGCTCGCGGCGGGGCAGGGCGTGCTCGCCGCGCGGGCCGAGGCGAGCCTCATCGCGCTGCCGAGCGCGCTGTTCGGCCTCGCTGTCGCGTTCGCGGGGGTCATGATCGTGCGCGGGCTCGTCGTCCAGCGCTCCGTCGATCGCGCCGCGGAGCTCATCCAGCGCGCCGCGCTGTTCCGCATGCAGGGCGTCCACACGCTGCCGGACGAGGAGTTCTGGCCGCGCGTGGCGCGCCTCGCGGAGCAGGCGCACCCGGCCGATCTCGTGCTCGTCGCGGAGCTGCCCGCGGGGAGCTGGCACCTCCGGTTCTGGAACGACAGGCAGGGCGGCGGCGAGAGCCTCGTCGCCGAGCTCCGCCGCGACGTCCGCCGCCCCCCGTACAGCAGCGAGCAGGGCGTGCCGGCGATCCGCCTCTCGCGCCGGTTCCTGGCGAAGCAGGACATGCCGGCGGTCGTGGTCCCGCTCATCGCGTTCGGCGAGATCGAGGGGTACGTGTTCTTCTGCGGCCCGGTCGCCGAGCAGACGTTCTCGCGCGAGCCGGAGCGGGCCGAGCACGTCGGCCGCGAGCTCGCGCTGCTCCTGCGCAGGAAGCGCCTCGCGCGCACGGCGCAGGCCGGCGCGGGCGAGGCGCGCGGCGGCGGCTCGCCGGAGGACGATCTGGTCGAGGGCGCGCGCGTCGCGCTCGACGACCTCCAGCTCTTCGGCTCGATGCTGCGGAGCGCGCCGGTCGGGCTGCTGTACGCCGACGCCTTCGGCGACGTCCGCTTCGTGGCGCCGGAGTTCGCGAAGTGGCTGCGGGCGCGCGACGTCACGGTGCCCGCGGAGAGCGCGAGCGCGGCGCTCCCGCCCGGCTCGCTCACGCTGGGCGACGTCCTCGGCGCCACGGCCGCGAGCGACGCCGCCGTGTCGCTCTCCAGCGTGATGGCGAGCGACGACGGCATCGAGCTGAGCGTCAGCGCGCCCGAGCCGGCCGTGCTCTCGGTGCGCCCGCTGCGGCGCGAGTCCGACGGCTCCTCGTGGATCGCGGGCTACGTCGCCGCGCTCATCCCCGTCCAGCAGGCGGCCCCCGTGTCCGACAACGTGCGGCCGCTCGCGGTGCGCGACGCCGCCGATCCGCTCTGCGCCTTCCAGCTCGGCGACGTCGTGGCCGATGCCGTCGCGAGCGCCGCGCGCGCGACGGGCCGGGCCGTGCGGCTCGAGCCGATCCGCGGCGCCACGCACGCCCTCGGGCACCGCGGCGAGCTCGAGCAGGTGCTCGAGGCGTTCCTGACCGACGTCGCGGGCCGCGGGCTCCCTGGCCACGGCCCCGTGGTGTCGGTGCGCGAGGCGCCCCAGGGTGTGCAGCTGTCGATCCTGGACGTCGGCTTCGGCCTGGGGCTGCCCGAGTCGGCGCTCCAGCGCGTGCTCACCGCCCCTGGCTCCGCGCCGGCCGGCCTGGAGCCGCTCGGCCGGCTGATCGTGGCGGTCGAGGACAGCCACGGTCACGCCGAGCTCAAGACGAACGACGGCTGGGGCATCACGCTCACCGTGACGCTCCTCAGGGCGCACCCCCGCGCGTTCGTGTCCGCGAACGAGGGCGGCAAGCCGGCCGCGCAGCAGAACGTCATCGCGATCGGCAGGGCGGGGCCGAAGTAGCACTACTGCGGGAAGTTGGACGGGGAAGTGAACCGCCAAGGCGCCGAGGGCGCCAAGAAACCTGGGAAATGGAAGGGGAAAATGCCGGGACGGCACGTCCTCTCTCTCCTTGGCGGCCTCGGCGCCTTGGCGGTTTTTCTGCCGATCCGGGGCAACTTCCCGCAGTAGTGGTAGGGGCGGGCGCCGGGGGGGGGACGAGCACACGGGGGCGGCGCGGGAGCGCGCCGCCCGAGGAGGTGGGGCCGGGCTGACGAGATCGCTTCGTCGCCTCGGACAACGCCGCTCGGGCGCTGGTCCGGGGCGAGGAGGGGGCGTGAGGGCCCGGCGTGGCGCGATCAGGTCGCGGGCACGACGGTGATCTCGCCGGTGGTGTAGAGCGCCGAGGTGTCCCACGCGAGCCCTGGGGCGAGCGGCACGGCGATGTTCACGGCGGCGAACGTCCCCGCGAGGCCACCGCCCCAGCCGAGCAGGGCAACGGTGTCCCCGACCTGGAACGACGCGGAGCCGTCGGCCGGCACGACCTCCAGCGCCCCATCGACGAGGAGGTCACCGTCGACCTGGAGGAGCGGCGAGGGGCTCGATCCCCCGACGACGATCCTCAGGGCGGCCTCCGGCCCCTGGCTGTAGCTGCCGACGACGACCGTCGCCGGGTGAGCCTCTCCGACCGAGAGCTCGCCGGACTGCATGTTGGCGAGATCTCCCACGAAGCTGCCGGTTTCGAGGCGCCCGCCGGCGAAGTCGAGGTCTCCCGCCTCGATCTCCATGGCGCCCGCGATGAGGTCGCCGTCCTCGATGCGCACGGAGGGCCCCAGGTAGGGATAGAGGCCGACGGCCCTCGGCGCGGTCCGGAGGAGGCCGTCGATGCTCACGAAGGCGTCCTTGCCGACCACCATCGACGGAGACCGATTGCCGCTGGCAAAGACGGTGACGTCGCCGCTGTTGAGCCATGACGAGTAGACGTCATTCACCTTGATGAAGGCCCCGCCAAGCTCGGAATGGATCTCGGTATCTTCCGTCACGAGGGTCCCGTACGCCCCGATGGTGAGCTCGCCGTTCCCTTGCACCGTCCCCACGCGAAAGAGCCCCTGGTTGGTCCACGTACCACCCCAACCGCTCACGCTGGCCTTGGGTCTCAACAGAGCATCCCGGTAACCGAGCCTGGCGTTGATCGTGGAGACCTCGGCCCGGTCGATGTCCAGCGTGCCCAGGCTGTGCGCACCCACGACGAACTCTCCTGTGCTCACCCACTTCGTCCCGGAGCCTGCCACGGTCACCTGGCCGTTGCAGATCGAGCAGCCCTGCCCACCGCCGATGTATACGTTGTTCGAGAAGAAGCTGGCCCCTTGCTTGAGCTCGACGCGGCCCTGCGCCCGGAGGCCGACGTACGTATCCCCCAGGCTCGTCACGGTGGCGTCATACCCTTCGACGCGCAGGACCCCATGGTTCATGGAGGAGCGATAGCCCACCACGAGTTCGTCGGTGAGCACCTCGGCGCCGTTCTGGACGACGACCAGCCCATGACAATCATCACCACCGACGCAGATCCGGATGGATCCGCTGTTGGTCCACTTCGAGCCGTACCCGATGACCTGAACTGTGCCGCCGCGATCATTTCCTAGCAATGCGCCCGCGCTGAACAGCTGCCCGCCGCTCACGACGCTCACCTCTCCGCTGGTGAACGTGGACTCCCAGGGGTTGCTCGCGCCGCCCACCCGGAGAACACTCGACCCCAGATCCCACGGATCACTCGGGTTATTGGGCAATACATCCCCCGTGATGGTCACGTATGCATGAGCCGTTCCCGCCATGCCCAGCGACGCAGCCGCGAGCAGGGCCGATAGAGCATATTGAATGTGCTTGTCCATGAATCGTACCCTCCGCCAATGGTTCAATGGTCATGAGAGCCCACCGTTGCACGGATACCCCCGCGACGCGGGAGCGTCATGCGCACGCAGTCCCCCAAGATTAGATATACAGATGAATCAGTCGACCAACGACAACACTATTTAGTAAACCAGCGCATTTTGGTCCGGACAAGATGGCCCGAACAAGATGGCCCAGGCCGCAGAGAGCAGGCCGTGAGACACCGCGGTTCCCGTGGCCGGGCACCGCAGAATCAGGCGCGGTCGGACTCCGAGCGACTGGTCCAATGGTCATGAGAGTCCGCCGTCGCACGGATACCCCCGCGACGCGGGAGCGTCATGCACGCGCGGCCTCCCACGATTGACTTTATATGTGGTCCCGTCGACTACGACAACACAATTTAGTAATCGAGTTGCATTTTGCCCATCGGGTGCATCGGGCGCATCGGGCGCATCGGGCGCATCGGGCGCATTTTGGTCCGGACGAGATGGTCCAGGCCGCAGAGAGCAGGCCGTGAGCCTCCGCGGTTCCCATGGCCGAGCACCGCAGCATCAAGCGCGGTCGGACTCCGAGCGACTGGTCCAATGGTCATGAGAGTCCGCCGTCGCCGTGATGCCTCCGCGACGCGGGAGCGTCATGCACGCGCGGTCTCCCACGATTAACTCTGTATCTGCGTCAGTCGACTATGGCAACACAATTTAATAAGTCGTCGCATTTTAGTCGGGACGGGATGGTTCATGCCGCAGAGGGCCGCAGAGAGGAGGCCGTGAGCCCCGCGATCCCGTGACCGGGCACCGCAGGATCGCCGGAATGAGAGAGCCGCCAAGGCGCCACAAGACGCCAAGATCTTTGTGCTTTGCTTGCCGTGCTTGGCGCGCTTGGCGGTTCCAGAGACCCCACCATCGGCCAAAGCACCCCACCACCCATCCACCCATCCACCCGTCCACCCATCCACCCATCGCCGCGCAGCCGGGGCGAAGCCCCCCGGATGTCGCACCGCGCGCCGCGCGCGCCCCCGCCCTGCTCCTGTCTATCAACAGCGCTTCCAGCGCGAATCGGCCGGCCCGATCGATCGCGCTGCCAGCGGAATCGGCTGCGACCCATCGCGATCTCCTCAATCCCAGGCGATGCCCGAGGGTCCCCGCCGGGCACCACGAATCGATACGGTGCGTGTCCCTCCGGTGCCGCGCGCAGCCGAGACATTCACGCCCTCGGGCACCGCGGCGAGCTCGAGCAGGTGCTCGAGGCGTTCCTCACCGACGTCGCGGGCCGAGGGCTCCCTGGCCATGGCCCGGTGGTGTCGGTGCGCGAGGCGCCCCAGGGCGTGCAGCTGTCGATCCTGGACGTCGGCTTCGGCCTGGGGCTGCCCGAGTCGGCGCTCCAGCGCGTGCTCACCGCCCCTGGCTCCGCCCCGGCTGGTCTGGAGCCGCTCGGCCGGCTGATCGTGGCGGTCGAGGACAGCCACGGTCACGCGGAGCTCAAGACCAACGACGGCTGGGGCATCACGCTCACCGTGACGCTCCTCAGGGCGCACCCGCGCGCGTTCGTGTCCGCGAACGAGGGCGGCAAGCCGGCCGCGCAGCAGAACGTGATCGCGATCGGCAGGGCGGGGCCGAAGTAGGGGCGGGTGCCGGGGGGGACGAGCACTCGGGGGCGGCGCGGGAGCGCGCCGCCCGAGGAGGTGGGGCCGGGCTGACGAGATCGCTTCGTCACCTCGGACAACGCCGCTCGGGCGCTGGTCCGGGGCGAGGAGGGGGTGTGAGCGCCCGGCGTGGCGCGATCAGGTCGCGGGCACGACGGTGATCTCGCCGGTGGTGTAGAGAGCCGAGGTGTCCCAGGCGAGGCCTGGGGCGAGCGGCAGGGCGATGTTCACGGCGGCGAACGTCCCCGCGAGGCCGCCGCCCCAGCCGAGCAGCGCAACGGTGTCCCCGACCTGGAACGACGCGGAGCCGTCGGCCGGCACGACCTCCAGCGCCCCATCGACGAGGAGGTCCCCGTCGACCTGGAGGAGCGGCGAGGGGCTCGATCCCCCGACGACGATCCTCAGGGTGGCCCCCGGTCCCTGGCTGTAGCCGCCGACGATGTCCGTCGCCGGGTGAGCCTCTCCGACCGAGAGCTCGCCGGACTGCATGTTGGCGAGATCGCCCACGAAGCTGCCGGTTTCGAGGCGCCCGCCGGCGAAGTCGAGGTCGCCCTCTTCGACCTCCATGGCGCCCGCGATGAGGTCGCCGTCCTCGATGCGCACGGAGGGCCCCAGGTAGGGATAGAGGCCGACGGCCTTCGGCGCGGTCCGGAGGAGGCCGTCGATGCTCACGAAGGCGCCCTTGCCGACCACGATCGACGGAGACGCATTGCCGCTGGCAAAGACGGTGACGTCGCCGCTGTTGAGCCATGACGCGTAGACGTCATTCACCTTGATGAAGGCGTGGCCAAGCTCGGAATGGATCTCGGTATCTTCCGTCACGAGGGTCCCGTACGCCCCGATGGTGAGCTCGCCACTTCCTTCCACCGTCCCCACGCGAAAGAGCCCCTGGTTGGTCCACGTACCACCCCAACCGTGCACGCTGGCCTTGCTTCTCAACAGGGTCTCCCTGCGACCGATCCTCGCATTGTTCGTGAAGACCTCGGCCCGGTCGATGTCCAGCGTGCCCAGGCTGTTCACGCCCAAGATGAATTCTCCCGTGCTCACCCACCTCGTCGCGGAGCCGGTCACGGTCACGTGGCCGTTGCAGCTCGAGCAGCCCGACGCGCCGCTGCCGCCGCCGATGTAGACATTGTTCGAGAAGAAGCTCCCCCCTTGCTTGATATCTACCCGACCGCGCGCGCTGAGGCCGATGTACGTATTCACCTGGCTCGTCAGGGTGGCGTCATACCCTTCGACGAGCACGTCGCCACCATAGCTCTCGGCGCTTCGATTACCCACCACAAGATCATCGGTGAGCACCTCGGCGCCGTTCCGGACGACGAGCAGCCCCTGACAATTGTGGCCCTTGACGCAGAGCTGGATGGATCCGCTGTTGGTCCACGTCGAGCCGTACCCGATGACCTGAACTGTGCCGCTGCGATCATTTCCTAGCAACGCGCCCGCGCTGAACAGCTGCCCGCCGCTCGCGACGATCACCTCCCCGTTATTGTGGGTAGGCTCCCAGGGGTTGCTCGCGCCGCCCACGCGGAGGACGCTCGACCCCAGATCCCACGGGTCGCTCGGGCTTCCGGGCGACACATCCCCCGTGATGGTCACGTAGGCATGCGCTGTTCCCGCCACGCCCAGCGACGTAGCCACGAGCAGGGTCGATAGAGCATATCGAATGTACTTGTCCATAAATCGCACCCTCCGCCAATGGTTCAATGGTCATGAGAGCCCACCGTCGCCCTGATACTCCCGCGACGCGGGAGCGTCATGCGCGCGCAGTCCCCCACGATTAGATATATAGACGAATCAGTCGACCACGACAACACAATTTAGTAAGCGAGCTGCATTTGGTGCGCTTGGCGCATTTTGGTCCGGACGAGACGGTCCAGGCCGCAGAGATCAGGCCGTGAGCCCCCGCGGTCCCCGGTCCCCATGGGCCGGGCACCGCAGGATCATGCGCGGTCGAACTCCGAGCGGCTGGTCCAATGGTCATGAGAGCCCGCCGTCGCCCTGATACCCCCGCGACGCGGGAGCGTCATGCACGCGCGGTCTCCCACGATCGAATCTATATATGGGTCCGTCGACTACGACAACACAATTTCGTAAGCGAGTTGCATTTAGCAAATTTGGCGCATCTGGCGCATTTTGGTCCGGACGAGACGGGCCAGCCGACAGAGATCAGGCCGTGAGCCCCCGCGGTCCCTTGGCCGAGCGCCGCAGGATCAAGCGCGGTCGGACTCCGAGCGACTGGTCCACTGGTCATGAGAGTCCGCCGTCGCCCTGATACCCCCGCGACGCGGGAGCGTCATGCACGCGCGGTCTCCCACGATTAACGCTGTATATGGGTCCGTCGACTATGGCAACACATTTTAGTAAGCCACCGCATTTTGATCGGGACGGGATGGCCCAAGCTGCAGAGAACAGCCCGTGAGCCCCCGCGGTCCCGGTGGCCGGGCGCCGCGGGCGATGCGCGAGGCAGCCCAGGGCGTGCAGCTGTCGCTTCATCCATCCATCCGGCCATCCGGCCATCCGGCCATCCGGCCATCCGGCTGGGCAACACGCTCACGCGTCAGGCTCGGAGCGGTTGGCCGGGTGCCGCGTCCCCTGCGGGGACTCCCGGTGGGTCCCCGTTCGGCGGCCGCACCTGAACCCGGTTCGCCATGGTGCTGGCGGGCTGGGGGCGTCGGCAACGCTGACCCCCTGGCGGCACAGCTCGGTGCCAGATCTCCCCCGCCGGAGATATAACTGGTTGAATGCGCCGCCTTTCAAGGGCAGGCGAGCGAGGCTAGGCTATCGATGTTCATCGAAAGAGGCTACGCGCTCCGCGAGAAGATCGAGGAACACGCTGATTTCAGCTTGTTCCGCGCGTGCCGCGAGGACGATGGTGTCCCGGTCTTGCTGAAAGTCCTGCGCGCGGAGAGAGCGACCCGCGCCGAGGTCGCGCGCTTCAAGCACCAGTGCGAGCGCATCGCGCAGCTCGCCTCACCCCGCCTCGTCGCCCTGCACGCCGTCGAGGAGCTCGCCGGCGCCCTGATGGTCGTTCTCGAGGACTTCCCGGGCCGCGATCTCGCGCAGCTCCTCGCCGCGCGCCCGTCGCGCACGATGCCCCTCGGCGAGGCGCTCGATCTCGCGGCCGCCCTCGCCGAAGGCCTCGCCGCCGTGCACGCCGCGGGGCTCGTCCACCGCGATCTGCGCCCTCACAACGTGCTCGTCGGCGCGTCCGGCGCGGTCAAGATCACCAGCTTCGGCGTCGACGCCGAGATCACCCGCGCCCACGAGCGGCTCTACGCGCCCGCCGTGCTCGCCGACGTGCTGCCCTATGTCTCCCCCGAGCAGACAGGCCGCATGAACCGCGGTGTCGACCACCGGACCGACCTCTACGCGCTCGGCGTCCTCCTTTACCAGATGCTCACGGGCCAGCGCCCCTTCGAGGCCCCGGACCCGATGGAGCTCATCCACGCGCACCTCGCCCTCGCCCCCGCGCCGCCGTCCCGCCTCGACCCGGCGATCCCCGAGGCCATCTCCGGCGTCGTGCTCAAGCTGCTCGCGAAGAACGCCGAGGACCGCTACCAGAGCGCCGAGGGCCTGCTCGCCGACCTCGAGCGCTGCCGCGAGGCCCTGCGCAGCACGGGCACGATCGAGCCCTTCGTCGCCGGCCAGCGCGATCGCCAGGACCTGTTCCGGATCCACCAGAAGCTCTATGGCCGCGAGCAGGACATCGAGGCGCTCACCGCCTCGTTCGAGCGCGCCCTCAAGGGCAGCCGCGAGAGCGTCCTCGTCTCCGGCTACTCCGGCATCGGCAAGTCCTCGCTCGTGCAGGAGATCTTGAAGCCTCTCGCGCGGCAGAAGGGCTATTTCACGAGCGGCAAGTACGACCAGTACAACCGCGACGCGCCCTACAGCGCGGTGATCCAGGCGTTCGACGGCCTGGTGCGGCAGATCCTCACCGAGAGCGATGCGCGCATCCAGCGCTGGCGCAGCGCGCTCCTCGAGGCGCTCGGGCCGAACGCGCAGGTCGTCTGCGACGTCATCCCCTCGCTCGGCCATGTGGTCGGCCCGCAGCCGCCCGTGCCGGCGCTCGACCCGCTCGAGGCGCAGAACCGCTTGAACCGGTGCTTCTTGCAGTTCGTCTCGGTGTTCGCGCGCGGCGCGCACCCGCTCGTCCTGTTCCTCGACGACCTGCAGTGGATCGACCCCGCGAGCCTCGGGCTGCTCCGCTCTCTGCTGGCCGACGACTCGCTCGAAGCGCTCTTCTTCTGCGGCGCCTACCGCGACAACGAGGTGTCGCCCGCGCACCCGTTCGTCCGGGCCATCGAGGAGCTCGAGCACGCCGGGCTCGTCGTGCGCGACATCGTCCTCGCCCCCCTCGCGCGCCCGCACCTCCTCGAGATGCTCTCGGACTGCCTCAAGCGCGACGACTGCGGGCCGCTCGTCGATGCGGTGCAGAAGAAGACCGGCGGCAACCCCTTCTTCGTCAAGCAGTTCGTCCGGTCCCTGTACGACCACGGCGCGCTCACGTTCGCAGCCGGCTCAGGCTGGCGCTGGGACCTCGCCCGGATCGGCGCGCTCGCGTACACGGACAACGTCGTCGACCTCATGGCGCGCACCATCGCGCGCCTGCGGCCGGAGGCGGTGGAGGCGCTCAAGCTCGCCGCGGCGATCGGCAACCGGTTCGAGCTCGACGTGCTCGCCACCGTGAGCGAGTGCTCGCTGGAAGAAGCCTGCAGCCGCCTCGATCCCGCCGTGAGCGAGGGGCTCGTGACGCCCGGGCGCGAGGGCTACCGCTTCGCCCATGACAAGGTCCAGGAGAGCGCCTACGCCATGATCCCGGAGGCGGACCGGCCCGCCTTCCACCTCCGTATCGGCCGGCTGCTCGCGGGCAAGCTCGACCTGTCCGAGAGCCAGAGCCTCTTCGACGTCGTCGGCCACCTGAACAGCGCGGGCGACCTCGTGTCAGACCCCGCGGAGCGCCTTTCCCTCGCCCGCATGAGCCTCGATGCCGCCTGCCGCGCCGAGGACGCGGCCGCCTTCGACGCCGCCCTGCGCTACCTGGAGCTCGGCCTCCTGCGCCTTCCGGAGGACGCATGGACGTCGCAGTACCCGCTCCGCCTCGAGTACGCGAGGAAGACCGCCCTCATGCTCTCGCTCTCGGGCCGGCACGACGACGCCCTCGCGCTCCTCTCCGGTTGCCTGGAACGCGCCGTGGGCCGGCTCGATCGCACCGAGGTGCTGCGGCTCAAGCTGAGCGTGCAGGTGCTCAAGAACGACCTGCCCGCCGCGCTCGCGGAGGGGCTCGCGGCCCTGCGCCCGTTCGGGCTCGACTTGCCCCCCTTCCCTGACGAAGCGACGGTCGACGCCCAGATCCACGCGACGATGGACCTCGTCCGGGAAAAGACGATCGAGGCGCTGCCTGCTCTGCCGCAACTCGAGGACCCGGAGATCCGTGCCATGCAGGACGTGCTCGTGGAGCTCTTCCTCCCCTGCTGGTTCTTGAGCCTCAACAACCACAGCGTCATGCTCGCGAAGCTCGTCGAGAACACGCTGCGCCACGGGGTATCGAAGCACGCGATCTTCGGTTACATTCAATTCGGGGCGTTCCTCTGCGGCCGCGGCGACATCGCGCTCGGCTACCGCTTCGGCCGCGCCGCGATCGACCTTTCGGAGCGCTACCCGGACAAGAAGTCCGAAGCGGTGCTCCGCGACATGTGGGGCACCTTCGTGCAGCACTGGAGAGAGGGCTACCCCGCCTGCAAGGGTTCGTTGCTCGCGGGCATGCACGCCGGGCTCGAGACGGGCCAGTACATCTGGGCGTTCTACAGCGCGGTCAATGGCATGACCAACAGCCTCCTCCGGGGCCTCCCGCTCTCCGACCTCCTCGCCGAGGCGCAGAGCTACCAGCCGATACGAAAGCTCGACAAGTTCAACGCCATCACCTGGATGGTCGGCGCGGTCGGACAGCTCGCGCATCAGCTCTCGAACGAGACCGCGTGCCCGGCCAAGCTCAAGGGCGCATGGGTCGACATCGACGAGGTGATCGAGGAGGCCCGCCGGATCGACAGCCAGGGCTCGCTCGTCTTCGCCAACTTCTACGTCGTTCTCCTCGGCGTCTTCCAGGGCGCGTTCGAGGAAGCCGCGCGCGCGGCTCTCCCGCTGAACATCGAGACCCCGGCCGTGGCGGCCTGGCACGGCATCCCCGCGTTCCATTTCTACGCCGGCGTCGCCTTCACGCAGGCGGCGGACGGGGTCTCCCCGGACGAGCGCGCGCGCTTCCTCGCCCGCGCGGAGGTCTTTGCTGAAAAACTCTCGCGCTGGGCGGAGCTCTGCCCGGAGAACCTTTCACACCGCAGCGCCCTGCTCGGCGCCGAGATCGCGCGCGTTTGCGGCAATGCGCACGCCGCGGCGGATCGCTACGACGAGGCGATCGCCCTCGCGCAGCGCGGCGGCTACCTCCACGACGAGGCGCTCGCCAACGAGCTCGCCGGCCTCTCCTTCCGCGCGCTCGGCAAGACCACCATCGCCCGCGCCTACCTCACCGAGGCGCACAGGGCCTACGGCCGGTGGGGCGCGACCGAGGTGATGCGCCGCCTCGAGCGCGCGTACCCCGACCTCGTCCCCAGCGAGATCCTCCGCGTCGCGACGGGCCCGGAGGCCGACGCGCCCACCGGCGCCGCGCTCGACATCAGCTCGGTGCTCAGAGCCTCTCAGGCCATCTCGGGAGAGATCGTCCTCGACCGCCTGCTCGACACCCTGATGCGCATCCTGGTCAAGAACGCCGGCGCGCAGCGGGGCTGCCTGCTCCTCGCCCGCGCCGAGGGCCTGTTCTTGACGGCCGAGGCGAAGGCGGACGGCGCCCAGATCGAGGTGCGTATTCCTCGCGAGCCAGAGGCCTCCCCCTCGGATCTGCCGACGTCCCTGCTCAACTACGTCAGGCACAGCCGGGAGAAGGTGATCCTGGACGACGGGACCGCACAGAGCCCCATCCTCGCCAGCGGCGACCTCTATCGTTACCCCAGATCCGCCCTCTGCCTGCCCATCCTGCGGCAGGCGGAGCTCGTGGGGCTGCTCTACATGGAAAACGACCTCATCGCCGGCGCGTTCACCCCGGAGCGGCTTTCGGTGCTGGAGCTGCTCTCGGCCCAGGCCGCCATCTCGATCGCCAATGCCACGCTCTACGCCGACCTGCTCCAGGAGAACAGCGAACGCCGGCGAGCCGAGCAGGCCGTGCGGGACAGCAAGGAGCTCCTCCAGTCGATCGTCGACAACTCGACAGCCGTCATCTCCCTCAAGAACCTCGAGGGTCGCTACCTGATGATCAACCGGCGCTACGCCGAGCTGTTCCACGTCAGCGAGCAAGCGATCGTCGGCCGGACCGACTACGATGTATTTCCGAGGGAGCGGGCCGATGCCTACCGCGCCGTCGACCAGGAGGTGCTGGCCACCGGGACCGCGCTTCAGGCCGAGGAAGAGGCCCTCCAGGACGATGGGCTGCACACCTACATCTCTCTCAAGTATCCCCTGTGCAACGCGGCGGGGCAGCCTTATGCCATCTGCGGCATTTCCACCGACATCACCGAGCGCAAGCAGGCCGAGGCCGAGCGCCAGGCCCGCAAGACGGCCGAAGCCGCGAGCCGAGCGAAGACCGAGTTCCTGAGGAACATGAGCCACGAGCTGCGCACGCCGCTCAACGCCATCCTCGGCTACGCACAGATCCTCAAGCGCCCTCCCTATCTCGAAGACCGCCAGGCGGTGGGACTGAATACCATCCAGCAGAGTGGTCAGCACCTCTTGACCCTCATCAACGACCTCCTGGACCTGGCCAAGATCGAGGCGGGCAAGCTGGAGCTCTACCCCGAGCCGATCCACCTCTCGGCCTTCCTGACGGTCGTCGCCGACATCATCCGCGTCAGGGCGGAGCAGAAGAGCCTTCACTTCGTCTACGACGTCACGCCGGACCTGCCCCGCGCGGCGCTGGCCGACGAGAAGCGCCTGCGCCAGGTGCTGCTCAACCTCCTGGGCAACGCCGTGAAATTCACCGATCGGGGGCGGGTGCGCTTCGGGGTGCGGGTGCTGGCGCAGGACGAGACCGGGGCGCGCCTGCGCTTCGAGGTCGAGGATACCGGCGTCGGAATGGCGCCGGAGCAGCTGGGAAAGCTCTTCCAGCCTTTCGGGCGCGTGGGGGATGTGCGGCGCCGTCCGGGCACCGGCCTCGGGCTCATGATCAGCCGCCAGCTGGTGCACCTCATGGGCAGCGAGATCCACGTCGAGAGCCGGCCCGACGAAGGCAGCCGCTTCTGGTTTGACGCGGTCCTGCCAGTGGCCGAGATCGCAGCGCCCCTCCGGCCTTCGGAGCGGGTCGCCGTCGGCTACGAGGGGCCGCGCAGGAAGGTGCTTGTCGCCGACGACGTGGTGAGCAATCGGGCGGTGCTCTCGAACCTGATGAGCGGCCTGGGCTTCGAGGTCTGCGAGGCGGCCAATGGCCAGGAGGCCATCGAGCAGGCGATGGCGGCATCGCCGGATCTGGTGGTGATGGATCTGGTCATGCCGGTGATGGGCGGCCTGGAGGCCATTCATTGCATTCGCCGCGATCGCCAGGCTCGTGGGCTCGCGCGGCTGCCGTTCATCGTCGTCTCCGCGAGCGCCAACGAGGAGGACCAGGCGGAGAGCGTCGCCGCCGGCGCCGAGGCCTTCCTCACCAAGCCGGTCGACCAGGAGAGCCTGCTGCGGATCATCGGCGCCCAGCTCGGGCTCACCTGGGTCTATGCCAGACCGGCCGAGGAGCAAGCCGGGGACAGGGGCGCCGCGGAGCTCGTGGCGCCTCCCCGGGAGGAGATGGAAGTCCTCCATGCCCTGGCCCTGGAGGGCAACATGCGCGACATCCGAAAGCGGGCCGCCTACCTGATCACCCTGGACGAGCGCTACCGCCCCTTCGCCGACCGCCTCGATCGCCTCGCGCAGGACTATCAGTCCCAGGCGCTCCTCACCCTGGTCGAGGAGCGCCTGCAGGGGGCCAAGCCAACGGCGAGGGTGAGGCCGGAGCTGCCGCCGTGCATGGAGGGCGGTCAGCGATCATGAGCCGAGCCTCGGCACCCGGTCCGCGCATCCGCGATTCGCAGCCCCAGCGCCTCGGTGGGCGCGTGGTCGGGCGGGTCTGAGCTTCCGCGACCTCACCGCGCGCGTGCACGCCGGACGAATTCGCCTGCCGAGCGAGGTCGGCCAGGGCTCGACCTTCTGCGTCGAGCTGCCGCTCTCGAGCCGGTTCCCGAGGTCGACCGGCGGCTCGCCTCGGGACGCCCCTGGTTGGCCCGGTTCCGCTCATTGCGCATCAGCACACCGCAGTTCAGACATACATCGCGCTCCCCTCCTTCGTCCGTCCTGGGTCGATTCGACGGACTCGATCTCCCGCAGGCTCCCGCAGGGCGGCGCGCAGGTGGTTGTTGTTGGTGTCGTCCGCCGATCCGCACCTGGCTCTGGGGAGCTCGTTCCGCCGCTCGTACTCGTCATCGAACGTTCGCTAGGATGCTGGCGGGCCGGGGGCGTGGGCAGCGCCAGCCCCCTGGCGGCACAGCTCGGTGCCAGACCTCCTCCTCCGGAGATATAACTGGTTGAATGCGCCACCTTTCACGGGCAGGCGAGCAAGGTTGTCGATGATCGTCGAAAGAGGCTACGCGCTCCGCGAGAAGATCGAGGAACACGCTGATTTCAGCTTGTTCCGCGCGTGCCGCGAGGACGACGGCGTCCCGGTCTTGCTGAAAGTCCTGCGCGCCGAAAGAGCGACTCGCGCCGAGGTCGCGCGCTTCAAGCACCGGTGCGAGCGCATCGCGCAGCTCGCCTCACCCCGCCTCGTCGCCCTGCACGCCGTCGAGGAGCTCGCCGGCGCCCTGATGGTCGTTCTCGAGGACTTCCCGGGCCGCGATCTCGCGCGGCTCCTCGCCACGCGCCCGTCGCGCACAATGCCGCTCTGCGAGGCGCTCGATCTCACGGCCGCCCTCGCCGAAGGCCTCGCCGCCGTGCACGCCGCGGGGCTCATCCACCGCGATCTGCGCCCTCACAACGTGCTCGTCGGCGCATCCGGCGCGGTCAAGATCACCAGCTTCGGCGTCGACGCCGAGATCACCTGCGCCTACGAGCGGCTCTACGCGCCCGCCGTGCTCGCCGACGTGCTGCCCTATGTCTCCCCCGAGCAGACAGGCCGCATGAACCGCGGCGTCGACTACCGGACGGACTTCTACGCGCTCGGCGTCCTCCTTTACCAGGTGCTCACGGGTCAGCGCCCCTTCGAGGCCCTGGACCCGATGGAGCTCATCCACGCCCACCTCGCCCTCGCCCCCGTGCCACCGTCCCACGTCGACCCGGCCATCCCCGACGCTGTCTCCGGCGTCGTGCTCAGGCTTCTCGCGAAGAACGCCGACGACCGCTACCAGAGCGCCGAGGGCCTGCTCGCCGACCTCGAGCGCTGCCGCGAGGCCCTGCGCAGCACGGGCACGATCGAGCCCTTCGTCGCCGGCCAGCGCGATCGCCAGGACCTGTTCCGGATCCACCAGAAGCTCTACGGCCGCGAGCACGACATCGTGGCGCTCACCGCCGCGTTCGAGCGCGCCCTCGAGGGCAGCCGCGAGAGCGTCCTCGTCTCCGGCTACTCCGGCATCGGCAAGTCCTCGCTCGTGCAGGAGATCCTGCGGCCGCTCGCGCGGCAGAAAGGCTATTTCACGAGCGGCAAGTACGACCAGTACAACCGCGACGCACCCTACAGCGCGGTGATCCTGGCGTTCGACGGCCTGGTGCGGCAGATCCTCACCGAGAGCGATGCGCGCATCCAGCGCTGGCGCAGCGCGCTCCTCGAGGCGCTCGGGCCGAACGCGCAGGTCGTCTGCGACGTCATTCCCTCGCTCGGCCATGTGGTCGGCGCGCAGCCGCCCGTGCCGGCGCTCGCCCCGCTCGAGGCGCAGAACCGCCTGAACCGCTGCTTCTTGCTGTTCGTCTCGGTGTTCGCACGGAACGCGCACCCGCTCGTCCTGTTCCTCGACGATCTCCAGTGGATCGACGCCGCAAGCCTGGGGCTGCTCCGTACGCTCCTCGCCGACGACTCGCTCGCGGCGCTCTTCTTCTGCGGCGCCTACCGCGACAACGAGGTGTCGCCCGGGCACCCGTTCGTCCGGGCCATCGAGGAGCTTGAGCATGCCGGGCTCGTCGTGCGCGACATCGTCCTCGCCCCCCTCGCGCGCCCGCACCTCCTCGAGATGCTCTCGGACTGCCTCAAGCGCGACGACTGCGGGCCGCTCGTCGATGCGGTGCAGAAGAAGACAGGTGGCAACCCGTTCTTCGTCAAGGAGTTCGTCCGGTCGCTGCACGACCACGGCGTGCTCACGTTCGCAGCCGGGTCAGGCTGGCGCTGGGACCTCGCCAGGATCGAGGCGCTCGCGTACACGGACAATGTCGTCGACCTCATGGTGCGCACCATCGCGCGCCTGCCGCCGGAGGCGGTGGAGGCGCTCAAGCTCGCCGCGGCGATCGGCAACCGGTTCGAGCTCGACATGCTCGCCACGGTGAGCGAGTGCTCGCCGGAAGAGGTGTACGGCCGCCTCGATCCCGCCGTCGGCGAGGGGCTCGTGCTGGCCGGGCGCGAGGGCTACCGCTTCGCCCATGACAAGGTCCAGGAGGGCGCCTACGCCATGATCCCGGAGGCGGACCGGCCCGCCTTCCACCTCCGTATCGGCCGGCTGCTCGCGGGCAAGCTGGACCTCTCCGAGAGCCAGAGCCTCTTCGACGTCGTCGGCCACCTGAACAGCGCTGGCGACCTCGTGTCGGACCCCGCGGAGCGCCTTTCCCTCGCCCGCATGAGCCTCGATGCCGCCTGCCGCGCCGAGGACTCGGCCGCCTTCGGCGCCGCCCTGCGCTACCTTGAGCTCGGCCTCCTGCGCCTCCCGGAGGACGCCTGGACGTCGCAGTACCCGCTCCGCCTCGCATACGCGATGAAGACCGGCCTCATGCTCTCGCTCTCGGGCCAGCACGACGAGGCCCTCGCGATCCTCTCCGATTGCCTGGAGCGGACCGCGAGCCGGCTCGATCGCACCGAGGTGCTGCGGCTCAAGATGAACGTGCAGGTGCTGAGAAACGACCTTTCGGCCGCCCTCGCCGAGGGGCTCGAGGCCCTCAGGGGGTTCGGGATCGACCTGCCTCTCATGCCCGACGACGAGACGCTCGACGCCCACATTCGCACGACGATGGCTATCGTCCGCGAGCGCTCGCTCGAGGCGCTCTTGGACCTGCCCCCGCTCGTGGACCGGGAGATCGCGGCCCTGCAGAACGTGCTCCAGGAGCTCTTCTCCTCCACCTACCACATCAGTCCGAACAACTACGGCATCATGTTCGCGAAGATCTTGGAGATCTCCTACCTCCACGGCCTGTCACCCAACTCGATCTACGGCTGCGTGAACTTCGGGTCTTTCCTCTGTGCCCGGGGCGACGTCGAGCTCGGCTACCAGTTCGGCCGCGCCGCCCTCGCGCTCGCCGAGCGATACCCGGACAAGAAATCCGAAGCGATGTTGTGCAACATGTGGGCCGCCCACATCCAGCACTGCAAAGATAGCTTCGACGCCTGCAGGGAGCCGCTGCTCACCGGCATTCACGCCGGGGTCGAGACCGGCCAGTACATCTGGGCTTTCTACAACACGGCCAACCTCAGCACGAATAGCCTCATCCGCGGTCTGCCGATCCCTGACCTCCTCGCCGAGGCGAGGAGTCTCGTGCCGATGTTCAAGCTCGACCGGTTCAGCGCCATCACCTGGATATCCAGCTCGGTCGGGCAGATCGCGCACAACCTCTCGATCGCGACCGAGCGCCCCGCCGTGCTCGTGGGGGAGTGGGTCAACATCGAGAACATCTTCGACGAGGCGCGCCGGCACAACTACCAGGCTTGGCATCACTTCGCGAGCTTCTACGTCGTGTTCCTGCTCGTCTTCCAGGGTGAGTTCGAGCAGGGGGCGCGCGCGACCCTCCAGGTCAACTTCGGGTTCGAGCCCAATCGGGCCTGGCTCGGAACCCCGTCTTTCCACTTCTACAGCGGTATCGCGCTCGCGCGGGCCTCGGACGTCGTTTCGCCGGACGAGCGTGCGCTCTTCATCACCCGCGCCGAGCAGTTCGCCGCCAAGGTCTCCCGCTGGGCCGACCTCGGCCCGGAGAACTTCGCCCACCGCCGCGCCCTGCTCCTTGCCGAGCTCGCGCGCGTCCGCGGCGATGCGCACGCTGCGAGCGATCACTACGACGAGGGGATCGCCCTCGCGAAACAGAACCGCTTCCTCCAGGATGAGGCCCTCGGCAACGAGCTCTGCGCGCGCCACTGGCTCGTCCTCGGCAAGACCACCATTGCCCGCGCTTACATGACCGAGGCGCACAGGGCCTACGGCCGGTGGGGCGCGACCGAGGCGATGCGCCGCCTCGAGCGCGCGTACCCCGACCTCGTCCCCAGCGAGATCCTCCGCGGCGCGACGTGCCCGGAGGCCGCCGCGCCCGCCGGCGCCGCGCTCGACCTCGGCTCGGTGCTCAAGGCCTCCCAGGCCATCTCGGGCGAGATCGTCCAAGGCCGCCTGCTCGACGCGCTCATGCGCATCCTGGTCGAGAACGCCGGCGCGAGGCGGGGCTGCCTGCTCCTCGCCCGCGGCGAGACCCTGTTCTTGACGGCCGAGGCGAGGGCGGAGGGGCCCGAGATCGAGGTGCGTATTCCTCACGAGCCCGAAGCCCTCCCTCCGGATCTGCCGGCGTCCCTCCTCAACTACGTCCGGCGCAGCCGGGAGAAGGTGATCCTGGACGACGGGACGGCACGGAACCCCATCATCGCCGGCGACGACCTCTATCGGTACGCCAGATCCGCCCTCTGCCTGCCCATCCTGCGGCAGGCGGAGCTCGTGGGGTTGCTCTACCTGGAAAACGACCTCATCGCCGGCGCGTTCACCCCGGACCGGCTTTCGGTGCTGGAGCTGCTCTCGGCCCAGGCCGCCATCTCGATCGCCAATGCCACGCTCTACGCCGACCTGCTCCAGGAGAACAGCGAACGCCGGCGAGCCGAGCAGGCCGTGCGGGACAGCAAAGAGCTGCTGCAGTCGATCATCGACAACTCGACAGCGGTCATCTCCCTCAAGAACCTCGAGGGTCGCTACCTGATGATCAACCGGCGCTACGCCGAGCTGTTCCACGTCAGCGAGCAAGCGATCGTCGGCCGGACCGACTACGATGTCTTCCCCAGGGAGCGGGCCGATGCCTACCGCGCCGTCGACCAGGAGGTGCTGGCCACCGGGACCGCGCTTCAGGCCGAGGAAGAGGCCCTCCAGGACGATGGGCTGCACACCTACATCTCTCTCAAGTATCCCCTGTGCAACGCGTCGGGGCAGCCTTATGCCATCTGCGGCGTTTCCACCGACATCACCGAGCGCAAGCAGGCCGAGGCCGAGCGCCAGGCCCGCAAGACGGCCGAAGCCGCGAGCCGTGCGAAGACCGAGTTCCTGAGGAACATGAGCCACGAGCTGCGCACGCCGCTCAACGCCATCCTCGGCTACGCACAGATCCTCAAGCGCTCCCCCGGTCTCGAAGACCGCCAGGCGGTGGGACTGAATACCATCCAGCAGAGCGGCCAGCACCTCTTGACCCTCATCAACGACCTTCTGGACCTGGCCAAGATCGAGGCGGGCAAGCTCGAGCTCTACCCCGAGCCGGTCCATCTCTTGACCTTCCTGACGGTCGTCGCCGACACCATCCGCGTCAGGGCGGAGCAGAAGAGCCTTCACTTCGTCTACGAGGTCGCGCCCCACCTGCCTCAGGCGGTGCTGGCCGACGAGAAGCGCCTGCGCCAGGTGCTGCTCAACCTCCTGGGCAACGCGGTGAAATTCACCGATCGGGGGCGGGTGCGCTTCGGGGTGCAGGTGCTGGCGCAGGACGAGACCGACGAGACCGGGGCGCGCCTGCGCTTCGAGGTGGAGGATACCGGCGTCGGAATGACGCCGGAGCAGCTGGGAAAGCTCTTCCAGCCTTTCGGGCGAGTGGGGGATGTACGGCGCCGCCCGGGTACCGGCCTCGGGCTGATGATAAGCCACCAGCTGGTGCACTTCATGGGCGGCGAGATCCACGTGGAGAGCCGGCCCGATGAAGGCAGCCGCTTCTGGTTCGACGCGACCTTGCCGGTGGCCGAGCTCGCAGCACCCCTCCGGCCTTCCGAGCGGGTCGCCGTCGGCTACGAGGGGCAGCGCCGGAAGGTACTGGTCGCCGACGATGTGGTGGGCAATCGGGCGGTGCTTCTGGACCTGATGAGCGGCCTGGGCTTCGAGGTCCACGAGGCGGCCAATGGCCAGGAGGCCATCGAGCAGGCGATGGCGGCGTCGCCGGATCTGGTGGTAATGGATCTCGTCATGCCGGTGATGGGGGGCCTGGAGGCCATCGACAACATTCGTCGCGATCGCCAGGCTCGTGGGCTCCCGCGGCTGCCGTTCATCGTCGTCTCCGCGATCGCCAACGAGGAGGACCAGGCGGAGAGCGTCGCCGCCGGCGCCGACGCCTTCCTCAGCAAGCCGATCGACCAGGAGAGCCTGCTGCGGATCATCGGCGCCCAGCTCGGGCTCACCTGGGTCTATGCCGGACCGGCCGAGGAGCAAGCCGGGGACAGGGGCGCCGCGGAGCTCGTGGCGCCTCCCCGGGAGGAGATGGAAGTCCTCCATGCCCTGGCCCTGGAGGGCAACATGCGCGACATCCGAAAGCGGGCCGCCTACCTGATCACCCTGGGCGAGCGCTACCGCCCCTTCGCCGACCGCCTCGATCGCCTCGCGCAGGACTACCAGTCCCAGGCGCTCCTCACCCTGGTCGAGGAGCGCCTGCAGGGGGCCAAGCCGATGGCGAGGGTGGGGCAGGAGCTGCCGCCGTGCATGGAGGGCGGTCAGCGATCATGAGCCGAGCCTCGACACCCGGTCCGCGCCCCCGCGTTGTCCTGATCGTGGATGACGTGCCCGCCAATCTCGGCGTGCTGGTGGATAGCCTGGAATGCCTAGGTCATCGCGTGCTCGTCGCGCAGGGCGGTGAAGAGGCCTTGATGCGGGCCAGCCTCATGAGGCCCGACCTGATCCTGCTGGACGTGTTGATGCCTGGCATCGACGGCTTCGAGACCTGCCGGCGCCTGAAAGAGGCTGAAAGAACTCGAGACATCCCGGTGCTCTTCATGACCTGCCTGACCGACGCGGCGGACAAGCTCGTGGGGTTCAGGGCGGGGGGCGTCGATTACATCACCAGACCATTCGAAATTGGAGAGGTGATGGCACGGATCACGACGCACCTGAGCCTGCGCGAGGCGCAGAAGCAGCTCGAAGAGAAGAACGCCGAGCTGCAGCGTGTCCATCAAGAGCTCGAGCAGCGGGTGCGAGAACGCACGGCCGAGCTGGCCAGCTCGAACGCCGCGCTCCGCGAGAGCCAGCATCTGCTCCAGGCCATCGTCGACAACACCGCCGCCGTCGTCTTCGTCAAGGACATCCAGGGCCGCTACATGCTCGTCAACCGCGGGTGGGAAGAGCTCTTCCAGATGCGCCGCCAGCAGGTCATCGGCAAGACCGACCACGACGTCTTCCCACCCGAGCAGGCCGAGGCGTATCGCGCCAACGACTTGCTCGTCCTGCAGCAGAATCGGGCCATGGAGCTCGACGAGGTGGCCCCCCAGCGCGACGGCGCACGCACGTACATCTCCCTCAAGTTCCCGCTCTGCGGCCCCGCCGGCGAACCTGATGGCGTCTGCGGTATCGCCACCGAGATCACGGGCCGCAAGCACGCCGAGGACGTGCTGCGCCATTCCTACTCCCTCCTCGAGGCCACGCTCGAATCGACGGCGGACGGCATCCTGGTCGTCGACGGCGCGAGGCGCGTCGTGCGCCATAACCACAGGCTCGCGCAGATGTGGAGCATTCCCGTCGATGTCCTCGACGGCGGATCGGCCGATGTGCTCCTCGCGTTCGTCAGCGGCCAGCTCCGCGAGCCCGAGCTCTTCCTGCAAAGCGTCCGTGACCTCTACGCCGATCCCGAGGCGAGCGCCTTCGATACGCTTTCGCTCGGGAACGAGCGGGTCTTCGAGTGGTATACGCAGCCCCAGCGCCTCGGCGGGCGCGTGGTCGGGCGGGTCTGGAGCTTCCGCGACATCACCGCGCGCGTACACGCCGAACAGCAGCGCGATCGGCTCCTCCTGGACGAGCGCCGCGCGCGCACGGCGGCGGAGGAGGCCACCCGCCTGCGGGACGAGTTCCTCCTCATCGCCTCGCACGAGCTCCGCACCCCGGTCACCTCCCTGCAGCTCTGCATCCAATCGCTGGGGCAAAGGCTCTCGCGGGGCATGGACGCCGAGCGCGTGCGATCGGCGGTCGCCCTCTCCGGCCGCCAGATCAAGCGCCTCTCCAACCTCGTCGACATGCTCCTCGATGTCTCCCGCATCCAGGCGGGGAGGCTCGAGCTGGACCGGGCGCCCGTCGATCTGCGCGAGCTGGTCGCCGAGATCGCCTCCCAGCTCGGCGACCAGCTCGCGCAGTCGGGCAGCACGCTCGCCGTGCGCGCGGAGCAGCCGATCACCGGCTGGTGGGACAGGTACCGCCTCGAACAGGTCGTGACCAACCTCCTGACCAACGCCATCAAGTTCGGGGAAGGCGCGCCGATCGAGATCACCGTCACCGCGGAGGATGGGGTCGCGCGGCTCTCGGTGGCCGACCACGGGCTCGGGATCCCGGCCGAGGTGCGGACGCAGCTCTTCGAGCGATTTCGCCGCGGCGTCTCGTCCCGGAATTATGGGGGGCTCGGGCTCGGCCTCTACATCACGCGCACCATCGTCGAGGCGCACGGGGGACGAGTTCGCCTGTCGAGCGAGGTCGGCCAGGGCTCGACCTTCTGCGTCGAGCTGCCGCTCTCGACCGAGAGCGCGGCGAGCCACGCCACATAGCGCACGACGAGCCTCCGGCGGGAAGAGATCGTCGTTGCGTTTCCCGACGATGGTCTCGGTCGTCAGATCCCATGGCCGTGCTGGAGGCGTTACGGCGCCCGGCTCGCGCGCCGAAATCCCGGCGAGACGCGATGTCCGGATCAGGCTATCGCTCGGCCGCGCGCGCGAGCGACGCACCCCCCAGCCGCTCGACCCAGCGCGTCGCCTCGTCGACGGCCGACCTGGCGAGCGCCGCGTCGAGCGGCACGCCCGCGCGCGCGAGGGCGCCGAGGTCGTGGAGCCGCGCGAGCACGGCGTGGGCCTCGATGGGCAGCCCGCCGGCCGGCACGAGGTCGCGGTACACGCCCGCGATGAGGGCCGCGTGCGACTCGGGCGCTGGCCCCTCCAGCATGCCCGCGATGGTCCCGGCGAGCGCCTCGTAGGCTGCACGAGCGGCGTCCGCGGCGAAGCCGGCGTCCAGCACCACCCGCGCGAGCCGAAGCCTGTCCGCTGCCGCCTTCCGGGCGGCCTCCCCTGTCGCTCCCACGCCCTCTTCCTTCGCCCCGGTGGCCTCGACCTCGGCCACACGGGCGCGCAGCGCCGCCGTGGCGGTCTCCACGACCGCAGGCTTCACGGCGCCGGCGCTCGCAGCGGCCCCCTCCGCCGCAGCCCCCCCCACCGCGGGATCGATCGCCGTCATGGCCTCTCGCCCCCGCCATTCTGCCAGCAACGCCGGCGCGCCCTGGCCTCCCTCGCCGCTCGCCGCAGGCAGGACGTCGCCGCCCCCCTCCTCGGTCGCGCCCGCTTCCGTCGCGTCGGCTCCCTCCGCCGCCTCGGCTCCCTCCGCCACCGCCAGCACCTGCCGCATCTCGCGCAGCACCACCGAGAAGCTCGGCGCCGAGAGCTCCTCCACCGCGGAGTCGGCCCGGAGAGACGCCACCAGCACCTTGCGCTTCTCGCTCAGGATGCCCTCGATGCCTCGCTCGATGCCCTCTTCGGCGCAGAGGTAGGTCACGCTCACGCGGTGCGCCTGGCCCAGGCGATGCGCGCGGGCCGTGCGCTGGTCGAGGCGCGCCGGGTTCCACGGCAGATCCAGGTGCACGACGTAGCTCGCAGCCTGCAGGTTGAGCCCCACCCCACCGGCGTCCGTGCTCAGGAGCACCCGCACCGCCGGGTCGTCCCGGAACCGGTCGAGCAGCGCCGGGCGGCGCTCCGTGGGCACGTCGCCGTGGAGCATGGCGTGGCCGACGCGCAGCCGGTCGAGGCGCTCGCGGGCCAGCTCCAGCATCCCCACCCACTCCGAGAACACGATGACCTTGTTCCTGGGCTGCGCCGTCACCTCGGCGATCAGCGCCTCCAGTTCGTCGAGCTTCGGCGACGCCTTCTTGCGGCGGCTCGGATCGCACAGCTCGAGCGCGTTGCACGCCTGCCGCGCCTTCAAGAGCATCATCATGAGCCGGTCCAGCTCCTCCTTGCGCAGCGCGCGGCGCTCCGCGATCGCGATCAGCCGGGCCGCCTGAGCGCGGTAGTCCGCCTCGAGCTCGCGCTGCTCCCGCGTGAGCGGCGTGTACCGCGTCTGCTCGAGGAGCGGCGGCAGATCCAGCAGCACCTCGGCCCGCTCGCGCCGGAGCGCGACCGGCGCGACGCGGCGGCGCAGCTCGCCGAGGTTGCGGTAGCCGACGATCCTGCCCCGCTCGTCCTGGCGATGAAAGTCGGCGTTGAACCGCCAGAGCGGCCCGAGCAGCGCCGGATCGACGAGCTGCAGCAGCGCATACAGGTCGTCGAGGCGGTTCTCGACCGGCGTCCCCGTCAGGACGAACAGGAAGCGCGACGGGATCGCGCGCAGCGTCGCGGCCGTCTTGGTGCGGAAGTTCTTCGCGCGCTGCGCCTCGTCGAGCACCAGCACGTCCGCCGCGAGCGCCTGGAGCCGCGAGAGCTCGCGCCAGGTGAGCTCGTAGCTCAGCACCGTGTACGCCGCCTCCAGCGCGAGCGCCCCCGTGCGCTGCGCGGGAGAGCCGCCGAGGACCGCGGCGCGCTCGCCCGTCCACCGCGCGATCTCCTGCGCCCACTGGTGCTTGAGCGACGCCGCCGTGACGATGAGGACCCGCCGCGCCTCCCCGCGTCGCCGCAAGAGCTCGCATGCCGCGATCGCCTGGAGGGTCTTGCCGAGGCCCATGTCGTCGGCGAGCAGCGCCCGCCCGTTGCGGAAGAGGTGGAGCACGCCCTCGCGCTGGTACGGGAAGAGCGGCAGCCCGAGGACCTCCAGCGCATCGTGCTCGCGGCCCGCCCGCGCCTGGAGTGAGCGCCGGCGGCGCTTGTGCCAGATCCCCCCCGCGAGCCGCTCCGCCGCCGGCAGCGCCGCGTGGACGATCCGGGCCGCGGGCGCGTGATTCCCGAGAGCTCCCTCCGACGCCATCCTCAGCAAGCCGCCCGCCTGGACGAGGCGCGCGCGCTCCTCGCGGAGCGACGCGGGCCACGCGCCGACCGCGAGCAGGCGCAGGCCGTCCTCCGCGTCGACCGTGACCGTGGGCTGCGCCGGCGCGTCGATCCGGGCGAGCGCGCGGCGCCACGCCGGACGCTCCGCGACCGCGCGGCGCACCGCCTCGAGGTGCTTGCACGTGCCAAGCTGATTGCCCAGGAAATCAGGGCAAGAGCAGGTGTCGTGGCGCGCGCCGGCGTCCACGAGATCGACGACGTACCGCCCCCCGCTCCCGCTCGCCACAGCGTAGTCGCCGTCGACTCGACCGCTGAGCGGCGTGACGTAGAAGGGCTCGCTGTGCGCTCGATAGACGCGCACCTCACGCTCGTACCGGCGGACCGCGTCGGTATCCTCGTAGTCATCGCATCGCGGGGAACCCCAGTGGGTCGGCTCGATCGAGGCAGAGCGCACGGCGCAGCTTTGCCGCAGCCGCCGGATGTTCGCAACAGCCCAGAGGAGCGAGCCGGGCGTTGCATTTGGAGGCAGCCATTTCTCACAAAATCGACCGCGCCCGCGGCCCAGCCCCCCCGCGCGGAGCGGAGGACACGCGAGCTCGAGCATGAACGGGGGCTGCCTGCTCCGACTCCCAAGCTCTTGCCGCAGACCGACCCGGAGGTCCTCGCGCCAATTCTCTATTCGATCGAGAGAGTGACGGCATCGCCCGTCACATCGACCACGTCGAGCGTTCCGGTGAAGAGCTCCTCGAACGTGAAGTTGCGGAGGACGAGCGAATAGCTCCCCTCGCCGATCGCCGCCGCCGCGTCCGAGAACGAGTGCTCCAGGCGGTCGATATCGATGTCCCCCTCGAATTCGCTCGACGCGATCCAGTAGGGACTCCCGTCGACCAGCACGGGCACCAGGGCGCACTCGTCGTTCGTGGGTTCACCGCCGATGAAGTCGGTCTCCCCGACGCCCCAGGCCCCGTCCACGAACGTCGCGCAGCCCGCCGTGGCGTCGTCGACGAGGGCGATCGCGAGCTCCGTTCTGTCGAGGCTGGTGCCGCCCGAGCCGCCGCCCTCCGCATTGCCGCCCGTGCCTGCGCCGCCTCCGCCTTCGGCGCTGCCGCCCGTGCCTGCGCCACCGCCGCCTTCAGCGCTGCCGCCCGCGCCGCCGCCGCCTTGAGCGCTGCCGCCCGCGCCGCCGCCGCCTTCAGCGTTGCCGCCCGCGCCGCCGCCGCCTTCAGCGTTGCCGCCCGCGCCCGCGCCGCCTTCAGCGTTGCCGCCCGCGCCCGCGCCCGCGCCGCCGCCGCCGTCGGCGCTGCCGCCCGCGCCGCCGCTGCCAAAGGTAACCTCATCATCCCCGCAGGCGACCAGCAAGCACCCAAGCAAGACTATCGAACTCCACTTCATGCGCACCTCGGCTCTCTGTGAGGCGCGGCAGCGTAACATGAGCTATAGATGCGCAAAAATACCGGTCCGGACGGCTGCGCCCGCGCTCTCGCAACGCGCGCTCCTCCCGCGGCCCACGCGTGCCGGCGTGAGCGACGCCGCCCCCCCGCTCCGTGATGGAGCCTTCGTCACCTGTCGAAGGAAGGATGCTCGCCGAGGCGGAATGTCACTCGGTGCGGCGCCGACGCCGCGGAGCGCGTCCGGCGAGGGCGGCCGCCGCTCCCCGCCCTCCGCCGCTCTTCTCAGCCCCTCAGGACCCGATCCGGATCCGCTTCTTCAGCGCGGCGAGCTCGTCGTCGACCGCCGCCCCGCCCGGCTTGTCCGCGCTGCCGGCGCCGGCGCTGCCGCGGCCGTGCTCGAGCTGGGCGAACTTCGCCTCCAGCTCGGCCGCCGACAGCCCGCCGCCGGAGATCGCCTCCTCGATCTCGCGCGACGCCGCGACCTGCGCCACCTGCCCCTCGACCTGCTCCTCCATGCGCCGGAACTCGGAGAAGGCGCTCTGGCCGCCCCGCGCCCCGAGCCCCTCGGCGCCGCCGCCGGCGCGCTGCTGCTGGATCTGCGCCGCGAGCGTGCCCTTCCGCGCCTGGAACTCCTCCTGCTTGGCCTCCATGCGCTCGAGCTCGGTCTTCATCGACAGCACCGCGGAGCGCTGCTCCGCGCGCATCGCCTCGGCGCGGTCGCGCTCGCCCACCACGCGCTTCTTCTGCACGAGCGCCTCGCGCGCGAGCTTCTCGTCGTTCGCCTTCAGCGCGAGCTCGGCGCGCTTCTCCCACTTCTCCGCCTCGGCGTCGAGCTCGTCGACCTTCTTGCGCAGCACCTTCTCGGCCGCCACCGCGTCGACCAGCTCCTTCCGCGCCGCGCGGACCTGGTCCTTCATCTCCTCGACGATGAGATCCAGCGACTTTTTCGGATCTTCCGCCTTGTCGAGGAGCGCGTTGACGTTGCTCGAGATGACCTTTCCCATCCGGTCGAAGATGCCCATGCCGCTAGCGTGCACCGCCCCGCCGCCCCTGTAAAGCGCCCGCGCGCGGGGCCGCGGGCGCCCCCGCGGCCCCGGGGAGACCGGCGCTCAGGGCGCCGGCGGGTACGCCGGACCGAAGCTCGACTCCACCGACGACCGCGTCGTCAGCAGCGGCGTCTTCAGCGTCTCGTCCTCGTACAGCGGCCTCACCACGCAGGTGTCCTCCCCGCACTCCCCCCCCTCGACGAACGCGACGTCGGCGACCAGCCAGTACCGGGTGTTCCCGTCGGCCGGCGCGAACGTGACGGGCGCCTCCGGGTCGTAGAACCCGGTCGGGCCGAGATCCGCCCCGAGGGAGCCATTGCAGAAGATCTTGATCCGCGGGTGGACCGCGTAGTTCCGGCCATGCGCCGAGTAGTAATGGACGCCGATCCGCGTCCACTGCCCGAACGGCGGAAAATCGACGTTGATGTTCTCGGGCGCGCAAAAATCGTCGCTGTCCGGGTCCGTGACGTCGGGGTCGCACGTGATGTTGTCGATATCGAGCCGCGGGTTGTAGCAACCCTGGCCGAGATCGCGCCACGCCTGCCCGGCGCCGCGAGGGGCGTAATAACACGTGTTCTTGGCCTCATTCGGGTCCAGATACCAGCTCACCGGCTCCGGCGGCGACGCGCCGTCGCTGAACCACCGCAGCTCCGGATCCGACCCCAGCGTGTCCACGGTGCAGTTGTTGTAACCGCAGTCGTCCGGCGAGCCGGCGACCGCCCACGGCAGCGTGTCGCCCGGCTTGTGCAGGTGCAGATCGAGATCCACCCCCTCGCCGCCGAGGTCGTGCTCCCACTCGAGCTCGACCCGGAGGCCGGGCGCGCCGACGTAAAGGGCATACTCGCACGAGTCGGTCGCGCCGTCGGCGAGGCGCTTCGTGTAGATGACCTTGTACTCCCCCGACTGGAGCGGCTTGTAATCATCCGCCGGGCTCGCCCCGGAGACCGCCGGACACGGGTCGATGCCCGCGGGGCAAACGACGCTCCAGGTCTCCGAGCCAGGCTCGGCGTCCACGCTGAACGTGCCTGTCCCCTCCTTCAGATCCACGTTCGCGAACGGAGGCACCCTCAGCGCGTGGCACCCCGCGGGGTTCTCGCTGAAGCACGCCTCCGTCGCGTGGCTGCCGCCGACGCAGGGCCCCCAGACGCCCACCTCGTTGCAGAGCTCGGTGCCCGGAAAACACCCCTCCGCCCCGCGGTACGACGGATCGCCCATGAAGCACGCGTGCGCCTGCCCCGCGACGCAGGAGCACGTCTCGTCCACCTGACCGTCGCAGTCGTCGTCGAGGCCGAGATGGTTGAGATCGCAGAGCTCCTCGGGGCCGCACTGGGTCCCGCACGGGTTCACGCCAGCATCGCCGGCGCCGGCGTCGTCGTCCCCCGGGGCAGCCCCGCCAAGGCCGTTATCCGGAACGAAATCACCGCTGCCGCTGGCGCCCTCGGGCGCGCCGCCGCCGCCCGCGCCGCCTCCGCCGTCGCCGGGCGCTCCGCCGCTCGCGCCGACATCGACGTGCGGGCCCGAGGCGTGGCAGCCGACCGCGACGAACACACCCGATGTCGCGGCCCCGAGAAATGCGAGGAGCGCAGAGGAGACGCCGAGATGACGCATGAAACCTCCATGTCTCGCCAGCGCGCGGTGCAGCAGCTCGGGCAGGCAGGGGCGCCCGGCGAGACACCGGCGATGAACAGCGAGGTTCCTGGTTTAGCAGACTTGGCGCGATACCAAAGCTCGCACGAGCGTAATCAAAGCACGCTCGTGAGAACGGATGTCCCGACGCCCTGTCCGGGCATATGTCGCCGGAGGGTGGGTGTCAGTCCGTCGCGCGCGGACCCCTCGCGGCCTCGGCCGCGAGCGCCGCCTGCGCCGCGGCGAGGCGGGCGATGGGGACGCGGAACGGGGAGCACGACACGTAATCGAGCCCCGCCCGCTCGAAGAACGCGATCGAGCTCGGATCGCCGCCGTGCTCGCCGCAGACGCCGAGCTTCAGCCCGGGCCGCGCCGCGCGCCCTCGATCCCGCCCGATCTCCACGAGCTCTCCGACGCCGGGCACGTCCAGCGACTGGAACGGATCCTTCGCGAAGATGCCGGCCTCGACGTACGCGCCGAGGAACCGGCCCGCGTCGTCGCGCGAGATGCCGAGCGTCGTCTGCGTGAGATCGTTCGTGCCGAAGCTGAAGAACTCCGCCTCCTCGGCCAGCTCGCCGGCCCTGAGCGCGGCGCGGGGGAGCTCGATCATCGTCCCGAACCGGACGTCGACCCGCCGCCCCTTCTCGGCGAAGACCTTCTCCGCGACCCCCTCGACGAGCTCGCGCGTGAGGGCGAGCTCGCGCCGGGTCATGCTGAGCGGGATCATGATCTCCGGCTCCACCTCGATGCCCGCCGCCGCGACCTCGCACGCCGCCTCGAGGATGGCGCGCGCCTGCATCTCGTAGATCTCCGGCGACGTGATCGCCAGCCGGCAGCCGCGGTGGCCGAGCATGGGGTTGTACTCGGCGAGCTCCTCGCTCTTGCGCTGGAGATCCTGCGCGGAGACGCCCGTCGCCCTCGAGAGCTGCTGGAGCTGCGCCTCGTCCTGCGGCAAGAACTCGTGCAGCGGCGGATCGAGCAGCCGGATCGTCACCGGCAGGCCGGCCATCTCCCGGAAGACGCCCGCGAAGTCGCTGCGCTGGAACGGGAGCAGCTTCGCGAGCGCGCGCCGCCGCCCGAGCTCGCCGTCCGCGAGGATCATCTCGCGCACCGCCTGGATGCGCTCCTCGTCGAAGAACATGTGCTCGGTGCGACAGAGCCCGATGCCCTCGGCGCCGAAGTTGCGCGCCGTCCTCGCGTCGTGCGGCGTGTCGGCGTTCGACCGCACCCGGAGGCGCCGGACCGCGTCGGCCCAGGTCATGAGCTCCTCGAACTCGCCGCTCAGCGCCGCCGGGATGGTCGGCACCGCCCCGAGGTAGACCGTGCCGGTGCCGCCGTCGAGCGTGATGAGATCGCCGTCCTTCACCGTGATCGTGCCGGTCGAGCGCCCGTGATCGTCGTAGACCGTCACCGCCATCCGGCCCTGGCTCACGCTGATGGCCGAGCAGCCGGCGACGCAGCTCTTGCCCATCCCCCGCGCCACAACGGCCGCGTGGCTCGTCATGCCGCCGCGGGCCGTCAGGATGCCGCGCGCCGCCTTCATGCCGTGGATGTCCTCCGGCGACGTCTCGGAGCGCACGAGGATCACCGCCCTGCCCTGGCCCGCGCGCCGCTCCGCCTCGTCCGCGCTGAACACCACCTGCCCCGTCGCGGCCCCAGGGCTCGCCGGCAGGCCGCGCGCGAGCATCGACTTCGGCGCGCTCGGGTCGATGCTCGGGTGCAGCAGCTGATCGATCGAGCCCGGATCCACCCGCAGGATGGCCTCCCGCTGGCTGATCAGGCCCTCCTTGGCCATCTCGACCGCGATGCGCACCGCCGCGCGGCCCGTGCGCTTGGCGGTGCGGCACTGGAGCAGGAACAGCTCCTTCTGCTGGATCGTGAACTCCAGATCCTGCACGTCGCGGAAGTGCTGCTCGAGCTTGCCCTGCACCTCGACGAGCGCCGCGTACGCCGCGGGCATCCGCGCCTCGAGCGAGCTCTCGTCGTCGATGCCGGTGCCAGTTCCGGTGATCGACAGCGGGTGCGGCGTGCGCACCCCCGCGACGACGTCCTCGCCCTGCGCGTTGGGGAGCCACTCGCCGTAGAAGCGCCGCTCTCCGGTCGACGGATCGCGCGTGAACGCGACCCCCGTGCCGGAGTCGTCGCCCAGGTTGCCGAACACCATCACCTGGACGGTGCAAGCTGTCCCCCAGGCCTCCGGGATGTCGTGCATCTTCCGGTACACCTGCGCCCGGTGGTTCTTCCAGCTATCGAATACGGCGCCGATCGCCCCCCAGAGCTGCGCGTACGGCTCGTCGGGGAACGGGCGGCCCGTCGCCCCGAGGACGATATCCTTCTGGCGCTGGATCAAGGCCGCGAGCGACTCCGGATCGAGCTGGGAGTCGGGCACCTTGCGCTCGAGCTCGGCGGAGTTCAGGCGCGTCGCGTCGACGCCGAGCTTCGCGGCGGCCTGCCTGCGCGCGCGGCCGAGCGCCTCCTCGAAGCGGTCGCGGGGCACGCCGAGCACGATATCGGCATACGCCAGGATGAACCGCCGATAGGCGTCGAGCGCGAATCGCTCGCTGCCCGTGCGCCGCGCGAGCCCCCGCGCGATCTCGTCGTTCAGGCCGAGGTTCAGGATGGTATCCATCATTCCCGGCATGGACGCGCGCGCGCCCGAGCGGACCGACACGAGCAGCGGCGCCTCGGCGCTGCCGAACCCGGCGCCGCGCAGCGCCTCCAGCCGGCCGATCGCCGCCTTGATCTCGTCCTCGACGCCGGCGGGGAGCGCCTTGCCCGAGGCGTAATAGGCGTTGCAGACCTCGGTGGTGACCGTGAAGCCCGGCGGCACCGGGATGCCGAGGCGGGTCATCTCGGCGAGCCCCGCGCCCTTTCCGCCGAGCAGATCCTTCTGCTGTGCGTCCCCGTCCGCCTGCCCTGCGCCGAAGAAATATATCGATCTCCCCATGGCGGGCGCACGCTAGACCGTCCTCGCAGTCAGGTCGAGAGCCCTCGAACGGGCGGAATGGAGGTACGACGGACGGCCGACCGCCGACGGCCCCACTCCGATCCAGAGCCGTCGGAACCGCGGCGTGCACCTCACGCGTGCACCTCACAAAAATACCGGCTCTCGCCGGCGGACGAGCTATGAAGCCGCGCATGAAGCGCTTCTCTCTCGTCCTCGTCGCGATGTTCGCCGTCCCCCTCACCGCGTGCGACCAGAAGCCCGCCTCACAGGCGATCGCCGACGCGCCGGTGAGCGCCTCGGTCAAGCCGGCCCCGCCGCCGGCGCCCACCCCCGAGCCCGCCGCCTCGCCGCAGCCGCCGCCCGAGCCCGCCGGCCTGCCCGCGCCGCCGGACGTCGCGGCGCCGCCCGCCGACGCGCAGAAGACGGCATCGGGCCTCGCGTCCAAGGTGCTGGCGCCGGGCAAGGACACGGCGCATCCCGGCCCGGACGACAAGGTGACGGTCCACTACACGGGCTGGACCACGGACGGGAAGATGTTCGACAGCTCCATCGTCCGCAACGAGCCGGCCACCTTCCCGGTGGGCGGCGTGATCAAGGGGTGGACGGAGGCGCTCCAGCTCATGAGCAAGGGCGAGAAGCGCCGCCTCTGGATCCCCGGGGCGCTCGCCTATGGCGACACGCCGGCCCAGCCGGGCGCCCCGGCCGGAATGCTCGTGTTCGACGTCGAGCTGCTCGACTTCGCCCCCGCGCCGAAGCCTCCGGCCGTGCCGAAGGACGTGAAGGCGGCCCCGAAGACAGCGAAGAAGACCGCCTCCGGGCTCGCCTACCAGGTCCTGCAGAAGGGCACCGGCACCGAGCACCCGAAGCCGACGAGCCGTGTCGTCGTCCACTACACGGGCTGGACGACCGACGGGAAGATGTTCGACAGCTCCATCGTCCGCGACGAACCGGCCACCTTCCCGGTGGGCGGCGTGATCAAGGGGTGGACGGAGGGCTTACAGCTGATGGTGAAAGGCGAGAAGGCGCGATTCTGGATACCGGCCGACCTCGCTTACGGCGACAAGCCCACACGTCCCGGCGCGCCCGCCGGCATGCTCGTGTTCGACGTCGAGCTCATCGACTTTCGCTGAACCGTCGGCCGGCGCTTTACATCCGGCCGAGTGCCTGGTCACATGATCGCTGCGGGCGGCCAGGCATGCTGACATCCATCCGACTCAGGAACTTCAAGAGCTTCGCCGATCAAACGGTGGAGCTGTCCCCCTTCACGCTGCTGATCGGGGCCAACGGCTCCGGGAAGAGCAACTTCCTCGACGCCCTGCGCTTCCTGCAGGGCGTCGGGCTGGATCTACCCCTGTGCGACATCTTCCGCGGCCGCGTCGACGGCAGGCGCGAGGTGTGGCCGGGCCTGCGCGGCGGCACGCAAGGGGCCACGCACAGGGGCGCCAAATCGTTCACCATCGAGAGCCGATGGGCGATCGGGAAGGAGGAGCTCACACACAAGATCACGTGTCAGGTCGAGCCTGACGTGATCGTGGAGCACGAGTCGCTCGAGGCGAGGTCGGCCGGGGGCTCGCTCTTCGACACGCCGGCGTCGGCGCTGAAGGGGCTGGAGGGGTTCGCCTCGGGCGGAGCGATGAAGGCGGCGTCGAAGAAGGGCCGCTCGATGCGGATCGCCTCCATGGATCGCAACCCCGCCCGGCGCAGCCTGCTCGGCCAGATAGAGCACCACCGCGGGCGCGGCGAGGACGTGAGCCTCGCGGACGTCATCGCGCTCTGCAACGCGCTCCAGGTCGCGATGCGGAGCACGCTGTCGCTCGACATCGATCCTTCGCGGATGAGGGGTTATGTGCCGCACGAGATAGAGAACCTCGGCGCCGGCGGGCAGAACCTCTCCGCCGTGCTCCGCTGGCTCTGCCAGGAGGCCGAGCACAAGGCCGATGTGCTCGGCTGGGTGCGCTCGATCTTCGCGCCCGAGATCGAAGATATCGAGTTCGCGGAGACGGGCCTCGGCGACGTCATGATGGTGCTCGTCGAGAAGGGCGGCGCCCGCGTCCCGGCGCCGAGCCTCCCGGACGGCGCGCTGCGCGCGCTCGGCAAGATCGCCGGCGTGCTCACCGCGCCGGAGGGGTCGCTCCTCCTCATGGAGGACCCGGACGCCGGCATGCACCCCGAGCGCGCCGCCGTGCTCGCGCAGCTCCTCGAGGGGGCGGCGCGGCCCTCCGTCTGCCAGATCGTGGCGACGACGCACTCGCCCGCGCTGCTCAGGGGGGTGTCGAAGCAGGGCCTCAGCCGCGCGATCGCGTTCCAGCGCGACCCCGAGACCTCCGCCACGACGACGCGCCGCCTCGCCGACCTCCCGCGCTTCGAGGACCTGGCCGAGCGCGATCCCGGAGAGCTGCTCTCCTCGAAGGCGCTCTCCGCCTAGACGCGAACGAACCGATCCCGGTACAGCACCATCATTTCATTGCAGTGTCGCGAGCTCGCGATAACGATAACCATTTTCACTTCGTGAAATGCGTTGTGGATGTCCACAAGGCCATCTAGGGTCCTCCGCGAATCGACAGCGCGGCGCTCGCCGCGCGAACACAGCGTCAAAGAGGTCCTCACATGCTTTCCCAGAAAACTGCACTTCAACTGGTCCTCTGTCTGACCATCGGGTTCTCGGCGGCTGCCTGCTCTGACGATGGTGGCGAGGACACCAGCACCAGCTCCAGCTCCAGCAGCTCGAGCAGCAGCAGCGCCAGCAGCAGCAGCGCGGGCCAGGGCGGCGGCGAAGGCGGCTCCGGCGGCCAGGGCGGCGCCACCGGCGGCGGCGAAGGCGGCTCCGGCGGCCAGGGCGGCGCCACCGGCGGCGGCGAAGGCGGCTCCGGCGGCCAGGGCGGCTCCGGCGGCTCCGGCGAAGGCGGCTCCGCCCCCGCCGGCGATCCCCTCTGCGGCGCGGGCACCGCGACCTTCGCCGATGTACGGACGATCCTGACCACGACCTGCGCTGGGTGCCATGGCAACGGCGGCCCCGCGGCCGCCGGCCTCGATCTCCGCGCAAACGCGGCCCATGGCGAGCTCGTCAACGGCGCGAGCTCGAAGTGCACCGGCCGGATGCTCGTCGTGCCGGGCAAGCCGAGCGAGAGCTACATCATCAACAAGGTGCGCGGCACCGGCCTCTGCGGCGACGACACGCGCATGCCCCCCCCGGACAAGGGCGCTGCCCTGCCCGAGGCCAGCATCAAGAAGATCAACGACTGGATCTGCGCCGGCGCTCCCGCCCAGTGAGCCCGTCTGCCCGGCTCAGCGCCTGTCCCTGCAGCGCAGGCGCTCAGTAGACCTTGCAGCGCGCGCCGCCCGCGGCGCGCGCATACGGGATCTTCGCGCTGCGCCCCTTCACATAGATCGCCCCGCCCTGAGCGGGCCTCGGGATCACGGCGCCCGTCGCGAGCGGCCGTCCCGTGGGCAGCTCCTCGACCTCGATGACGATATCGTTCCCCTCCTGATCGACCGCCGAGATCGAGGGTCGCCGGCTCTCCTCGTCGGGAGCGCCGCCCGGGCAGGGCACCCCGCGGGCGCTCAGCGCGATGGCCAGCGTATTGGCCGAGGTCTCCGGCGCGCCGGCCGCCCACTGGAACCGGGGATCGCGCGCCTCCCCCACCTCCACGGCCAGGCAACTGCAGCGCTCCTTGCGCGAGTCGGCGCGCGCGAGCGAGAGATCGTGCCGCACGCCCACCCACGACGAGGGCGCCCGCTCCTCGGGCGTCGACGGGGCGCCGCCGAAGTCGTCGGGCGCGCCGAAAGCCCTGCGCGGCGCCTTCTTCTTCGCGCCCGCCTGATCCGCCGGCGCGGCGGGATCGACGGTGTCGCCCTCCCAGAACGCCGCGGCGCCCGCGTGCTGGTTGCCGCCGCAGGCGGCGAGGAAGACTCCGGAGAGGAGCGCAGCGAAGCGCGCAATCTGGACGCCCGAGGGGAGCATGCAGCGCGATCTTCGCACCGGCGCCGCCGGCGGCCAAGGTTTGTGCTGAGTCGGAGAGAAAAGAGAGAGAAACGCTGCTACGCGAGAACACACACGCTGCGCGCCGGACGCCCGGCGCGCAGCGCAGGAGCCGTCACTTCGGCTTGATCTCGGTCAGGACGAGCAGGTAATCCGGCGAGTTGTTCGGCGACAGCTTCGCGTACGGGTTCTCCTTGCTGGGCCACCCGACGAAGCGCTTCGTGCTGTACTCGCCCCAGGACGGGTTCTTGAACAGCGGGATGACCGGCACCTGCGTGGCGTAGATCATCTGCAGCTCCTCGACGATGCTCTTCTGCTCCGCCGGATCCGTCGCGGCCGCGAACTTCTTGAACAGCGGCTCGGCCTCCTTGGCGGCGAAGCGGTGCCAGTTGCGGTTCGAGACCTCGTTGACGGGCTTCACGAACTCCGGGGCCATGAGATCGCGGTAGTAGTTGAACGGCGTGGGCTCGGTGTTGGTCCAGCCCATCGACATGTCGAACGTGCCCTTCTGGAGCGCCTCGAAGAACGCGCTGAAGTCGTAGGTCTTCAGCGTGGCGTCGATGCCCACGGCCTTCAGGCTCTGCGCGGTGATCTGGACGGCGCGCACCCAGTCGGACCAGCCGGTCACGACGTTGATGTCGAACTTCAGCGGCTTGCCGTCCTTCGCGCGGATGCCGTCGGCGCCCTTGGCGTAGCCGGCCTCGTCGAGGAGGGCGTTCGCCTTGGCCACGTCGAAGGTCGTCCAGTCGCCGGCCGCGGCGGCCTTGTCGCTGCGCCAGCGCCCGTAGGCGTCGTCGAGGCCGGTCCCGTCCGCGCCGACCGTGTAGCCGTTGACCGCGACCTTCGCGATCTGGGCGCGGTCGATGGCCATGCTGATGGCCTTGCGCAGCTTGATGTCGTTGAACGGCTTCTTCGTGGCGTTCGGGTAGAGCGTCACGGTGCCGCCGACGAGCGGGAACCAGTAGTGGTTGTTCTCCGGGTCCTTGGCGACGTAGGTCTTGTCGATGTCGGGCACGAAGTTGCCGGCCCAGTCGACCTCGCCGTTGATGAGCGCCAGGTTCGCCTGGTCGTTGCCCGGGTACGCCGGGAAGCGCAGGCCCTCGACAGCCGGCTTGCCCTTCTGCCAGTAATTCGGGTTCTTGCCGAGCTCGTAGATCTGGTTCTGGAACGTCTTCACCTCGGTGAAGGGCCCCGTCGCGACCGGGTTCTCGTTCGTGAACGTGACCGGGTCGGCGACGTCCTTCCACTTGTGCTCCGGCACGATCGGCTGATGGCCGATGTAGGTGAGGCCGGGGACGAACGGCTCCTTGAAGACGAACTCGACCGTGGTGTCGTTCTTGGCCTCGACCGACTCGACGAGCTTCCAAACGCCCGTGAGATCGAGCGCCGGGAACTTCTTGAGGAGCCCGAACGTGAACGCGACGTCCTTCGCCGAGAAGGGTTGTCCGTCAGACCACTTGACTTCGGGGCGGGTCGTGAAGGTGAGCTTCTTGTTCGCGTCGCTCCACTCGTACTTCGTGGCGAGCCACGGGACGTACTCGCCCTTCATCGTGTTGTACACGATCATGGGCTCGTAGATGCCCGCGACGGTGGGGAAGCGCGTGGCCCCCTCGCCGAGAAGGGGGTTGAAGTTACGAACCCAGGACGCCTGCTGCTCCCTGGAGATGGTGACGAACTTCGCGCCGCCCTTCGCATCGCCCTTCGCCGCGCCCGTGGCCGCGGGCCCGGCCGTGCCCGCAGGCCCCGTGCCACCGGACTCGGACTTGTTGTCGCAGGCCGCCGTGGCGCCGACGGATAGGACGAGCGCCGAAAGGGCAAAAATGCGGCGCGACATGGATCGACTCTTCATAAGCTTGCTCCCTACGCGGCGACCTCGGTCGCCCACGACGATCCTCTCACTCGACCGACAGCTCGCAGCGCCGCAGCGCAGCGACAACAGCAGACCGTACGGCGGCGCCACGGATGAGCCGCGACTGCGGCGACCTGACGCCGGCGCACTCTACCGGCCGACGTAGAGAAGTGTCAACCTGACGAATCGAGGGGTTCCCCGGCCACCGCGCCGCCCCGCGACCTGATCGGATGCGCACGCCGGGGCCGCGGCGCACCGCAGCAAGCCGCGCGCGCGCTCCTACCCGAGCGATTGCCCGCGCGATTACCCGCGCGACCCCGCGCGTTCCGGCGTGCTCAGAACTCGGCCGGATCGCTGTAAGTCCCCAGGACGTCGCGCAGCACGTCGCAGATCTCCTGCTCGGTCGCGTACGCGCTGGCCGCCGCGATGAGGGGCGGCATCAGGTTGTCACGGCCGCGCGCGGCGCTCCGCACGTCGGCCAGGGCGCGCCGCACCCGGTCCTGATCGCGCTGGGCCTTGACCCGGGCCAGGTTCTCGCACTGAACGCGCTGCACCTCCTCGTCAATCCGGAGGAGGGGGATCGTCTTCTCGCCCACCGAGGCGTAGCGGTTGACGCCCACCATGATCCGCTCGTTCGATTCCAGCTCTCGCTGAAACCTGTAGGCCGAGGCGGCGATCTCGCGCTGCGGATACCCCTTCTCGATGGCGGCCACCATCCCGCCCATCTCGTCGATCCGCTGGATGTACTCGAGGGCCTCCTTCTCCAGGCGGTCCGTGAGCCACTCCACATAGTAGCTCCCGCCGAGCGGATCGATGGTGTTCGCGACCCCGCTCTCGTGGGCGATGATCTGCTGGGTCCGGAGGGCGATGGTCACGCTCTCCTCGGTCGGGAGCGCGTACGTCTCGTCGAGCGAGTTCGTGTGGAGCGACTGGGTGCCGCCGAGCACGGCGGCGAGCGCCTGGAGCGAGACGCGGACCACGTTGTTGTACGGCTGCTGCGCCGTCAGCGACACGCCGGCCGTCTGCGCGTGCGTCCGGAGCTTCATGCTCTCGGCCTTCTTCGCCCCGTACCGCACCTTGAGGAACCGCGCCCACATGCGGCGCGCAGCGCGGAACTTCGCGATCTCCTCGAAGAAGTCGCTGTGGACGTCGAAGAAGAACGAAAGGCGCGGCGCGAAGGCGTCGACGTCGAGGCCGCGCGCGACGCAGCTCTCGACGTAGGCGAGCCCGTCCGCGAGCGTGAACGCGAGCTCCTGCGCGGCGGTCGAGCCCGCCTCCCGGATGTGGTAGCCGCTGATCGACACCGAGTTCCACCGCGGCACCTCGCGCGCGCAGAACTCGATCATGTCGGTCACGACGCGCATCGCCGGGCGCGGCGGGACGAGCCAGGCGTGCTGGGCGATGAACTCCTTGAGGCAGTCGTTCTGCACGGTGCCGCCGATGCGGCTCCGCGGGATCCCGCGCTTGTCGGCGAGCGCGACATAGAACGCGAGCAGCACGGCGGCGGGGCCGTTGATGGTCATCGACGTCGTCACCTGGTCGAGCGGGATGCCGTCGAAGAGCACCTCCATGTCGCGGAGCGTGTCGACCGCGACACCGCACATCCCCACCTCGCCGAGCGACCGCGGAGAGTCGGAGTCGTAGCCCATGAGGGTCGGGAAATCGAAGGCGGTCGACAGGCCCGTCTGGCCCTCTGCGAGCAGGTATTTGAACCGCGCGTTCGTCTGCTCCGGCGTGCCGAAGCCCGCGAACATCCGCATGGTCCAGAGCCTGCCGCGGTACATCGTCGGCTGGACGCCCCGGGTGAACGGGTACTCCCCGGGCAGCCCGAGATCCGCCGCGTGGTCGACCGGCGCGTCGGCCGGGGTCGCGAGGTCGGGGACGTCGATGCCGCTCCACGTGGTGAAGCGCTCGCTCCGCGGCGGGAAGCGCGCCGACGCCTCGGCGACCGGGCCCGCGCGCCACGCGGCCACCGCGCGCCGGAGCGCCGCGAGCCCTGCCTCGTCGAGCGCGGGCCCCTCTCCGCCCCCGCCGTTCGTGGAACGGAGCGCGTCGCCGCCGCTCGCGTCGGCGTTTTCCCGGGACCCGACCGCGCGGTCCGCCGCGGTCTCCGGAGGGGGGGTGATCTCTCGAGGCGCCATGGCCGGCATTTTAGCGCGGCGCGCGCGCGACGACGCCAGGCAATGCCGGCGAACGCGCCGGGGCGGCGGGCGTGCGCCGCGTCACGGGCAGACCGCGTGGAACACCGCGGAGGCGACCGGCGTCGCCCCGTCCTCCAGCGAGTCCTCGATCGCGCCCGTGATGCGGATCCCCTCCGCGGCGCAGAGCGCCGCCGCGGCGTCGGCCGGGAGCGTCGCGCCCTGAGCGCCGGTATCGACGGTGAACGCCACGGTGACGTCGCTGTCCGGAGCGACCTCGACCGGCAGCGCCGCCGTGGTCTCGACGGGGAGCGGCTCGACGATCGAGGTCTTCTGATCGGCGCTCGTGATCGCGAAGGTGCGCACCGCGACGCGGCTGGGCCCGCTGGCCCGCGCGCTCAGGTGCAGCTCCAGCGCGAAGCTCGCGGTAAGGCCGGTCCCGAGCGCGTTCGAGGAGACGGTCGCCCCGGGCGCCGCGATCGACGGCTCGACGAACACGGCCGCGTCGGTGTTGATGCAGCCGCTCGCCGTGATGGCGAGCGCCGCGGCGGCGAGCGTGGTGGCGTCGGAGCGCCTGGCGCGGGCCTTCATGGGGCTCACTCTCTCCCGGCCCGACCGGTCCTGTCCAGATCGGCGGCGCCGCACCTCGGCTCAGGGCGGCGCCGCGTCTCCGCTCAGGGCGGCGGCGGGTTGACGCCCTTGGAGCGGGCCAGGGCGCAGCCGAGCTCCACGTTGGTCGGCCCCTTGTCGGTCCGCACGACCTTGAACTCGACGCGCCGGTTTTTCTCCCAGGCGGCCGCGTTGTGGGCCGGATCGATCGGGCAGTACTCGCCGTAGCCCATCGAGCGAACGCTGTTCTTGTTGACGCCGCGCTGCGCCAGCGCCGCGGCGACCGCGTCCGCGCGAGCCTGGGTCAGCTTGAGGTTGTAGGCGTCGGCCGAGCGCTCGTCGGCGTGCCCCTGCACCTCGATCATCGTGAACTCCGGGTGGTGCTTCAGCGTCTCGGCCACCGCCTGCACGATGCCGAACGACTCCGGGAGGATCTCGGCGCTGCCGGTCGCGAACTGGATCTTCTCGAGGATGACGATGTTGTTCTCCTCGATCACGACGCTGCCCTTGTCCGGGCACCCGTCCTCGTCCTCGAGGCCGTTGAACGTCTCCGGATCGTTGGGGCACTTGTCGACGACGTCCGGGATGCCGTCCCTGTCGTTGTCGGGCTCCGGGCACCCGTCCTCGTCCTCGAAGTCGTCCTTGTCCTCGGGGTCGTTCGGGCACTGGTCGGACTTGTCGGGGATGCCGTCCTTGTCGTTGTCCGGATCCGGGCAGCCGTCCTTGTCCTGGAAGCCGTCGCGGTCCTCCGGATCGTCCGGGCACTTGTCGCGCGAGTCGAGGATGCCGTCGCCGTCGCGATCGCCGTCGCTCCCCTCCGGGCAGCCGTCGTCGTCCTCATCGCCGTCGCGGTCCTCCGGGTTGTTCGGGCAGCGGTCGTCGACGTCGAGGATGCCGTCCTCGTCGTTGTCCGGATCCGGGCAGCCGTACTTCCCGGGGGGCGAGTCGGCCTTCGTGTCCTGGAAGCCGTCGTAGTCCTCGGGCTCGTCGGGGCAGTCGTCCTGATCGTCCTTGATGCCGTCGCCGTCCCGATCGCCGATCGACGGCTCGAAGACGAACCCGATGGTCGCGCGCTGCGCCGCGGACTGGAACCCGGGCGTGTACCCGACGCCGGCGCCGAGCATGAGGAAGCTGTTCCGCTCGATGAAGAGCTTGATGCCCCCGATCGCCTCGGCCGACAGCTTCTGCTTGGCGCTGTCGCCGCCGCCGACCTGCTGGGTCAGGTAGGTCTCGACCACGAGGTCGAGCGGCGTGAGGACGCGGTAGCTCATGCCGGCCCCGGCGGTGATCAGGTCGGAGTACTCGAGGTCCCCGTGCTCGAGCTGGAAGGTCGCGCCGTCCTGGCGCAGGCCGAAGACCGGGTTCTTCCCGGCGTGGCCGCGGTAGCCGACGTTCGCCGCGATCCGGAACGGGTTGGTCGTGCCGAACCGCTTCTCCAGCACGAGCTGCGGCCAGAAGAAGAACCCCGGATCCGACGCGAAGTCCTGGGTCCCGCCGACCCCGATCCCGGCCTGGGCGATCACCGCGAGACCGATCACGTCCTGATCGGGGCGGAGGATGCGCGCCTTCGCGTGGATCGCCAGGTTGCCGAGCGTCTGCGCGTCGAGCGAGTCGTCGTTGTAGTTGGCGCTGCCGCCCGGGCCGATGTCGTCGACCGGCTTGCCCCCGTTGAGCACCACCGGGACCGAGAGCCCGACGACAAGGAAGTTGGCGATGCCGTAATCGAACTGGAACGTCCCCTGGAACGCGTGATTGAGCATCACCTCCGTTCCCCGGTCGTTCTCGGTGAGCGGCAGGATGTTGTGCCCGTAATCGAGCACGAACCCCAGGCTGACGTCGTTCGCGCCGAGGATGTCCGCCCCGTTGACGGAGAAGAGCCCCTTGGAGTCGATCGCCGGCCGGAACAGGTGCAGGTCCATGCCGTCGCCGTTGGCGCCGTCTCCCGTGCGCGTCTGGGCCGCGGCGTCGCCCGCGCTGGCGGCGGTCATCGCGGCGCCGAGGACGAAGGAGAGCAGCCCGGCGCCCAGGCGGGAGGCTCGGCCGGGGCGCGCCTGGGCCGGGAGCCGGGCGTCGTTCGCCCCAGGAGCGCCTGGGAGCGGTTCGGCGGGGAGCAAAGGGGAACGAGGCGTCATGGGAGGGTCCTCGGGGTCGTGTGAGGTCGCTGTCGGGCGAGCGCGTGGGGCGCTCGGCGCCACGTACCACCGCGCGAATTCCGGTGTCAAACAGACGACGCGGCGAGCTCGCGGCGCGAGCGATCGCGGCGCCCCGCCGGACCTGCCACGCGCCCGGCGCGGGGTGGTGGTCAAATGGGAACATGAAGTCGGGGAGGCGGGAAGAAAACCTGAATGATCTTCCCGCCTTCCCGCCTTCATGGGGACGCGCTCCGGGCAAAGTCGACCACTGCCCGGGGCGCCCCCGCTCGCTCAGGGAGTCTTGGTCTTGAGACTGTCGATCGCGTGGACGGGCGCCTGGTCGCCGGCCATGAGGTGGGCGATCGCCCCGTAGACCAGCCGCTGGCTCTCCAGCATGCTCTTGCCGGCGAACACCGGCGAGGTCACGACCAGGTTGAAGTGGCCCCCGCCGCCGGTCACCTCGGCGGTGGAGCCCTCGATCTTCGCTTCGATGGCCTGCTTCAGGGCCTCGGGGATCGACCCCTGAAAGGTCGTCAGGTGGCTCGGCATGGGCGTTCTATAGGCCATCGCCCCGCCGCGGGAAAGCCGGAGCGCGAGGCTCGGGCCGCGGCGGGGCGCGCTGTCGACGGGATCGACGCGACGGGACGGGCGGGATCGGCGCGGTGGGATCAGGCGCGCGCGGTCGCGCCGGCCAGCTCGATGAGGCCGGCCGCGCCCATGCCGCCGCCGATGCACATCGTCACGACGGCGTACCGGCCGCCGCGCCGGCGCAGCTCGTAGAGGGCGGTCGCGGTGAGCTTCGCGCCGGTGCACCCGAGCGGGTGGCCGAGCGCGATCGCGCCGCCGTTCACGTTGAGCTTCTCCTCGGGGATCTCGAGCGTCCGCTGCACGTAGACGGCCTGCGAGGCGAACGCCTCGTTGACCTCGAAGAGGTCGATGTCGGCCATCTTCAGCCCCGTCTTCGCGAGCAGCTTGCGCACCGCGGGCACCGGGCCGATGCCCATGATGGCGGGGTCGACGCCGACCGTCACGAACGCCCGGAAGTACCCGAGCGGCTTCACGCCGAGCGCGTCCGCCTTCGCCTTGCTCATCACGAGCGCCGCGGCGGCGCCGTCCGACAGCGGCGAGCTGTTGCCCGGCGTGACGCTCCCCTTCGCCGAGAACGCCGGCTTCAGCCCCGCGAGGGCCTCCGCCGTCGTCTCCTTGCGGATCAGCTCATCGGCGCGGAAGTCGAAGGTCGCGCGCTTGCCGTTCTCGAAGCGCACCCCCTTCACGGTGACGATCTCGTCCTCGAAGCGCCCGGCCGCGCGCGCCGCCGCCGCCTTCTGGTGGCTCTTCAGCGCGAACGCGTCCTGGTCGGCGCGGCTCACCTGGAAGCGGTTCGCCACGTTCTCCGCGGTGATGCCCATCGGCGTGTACACCGTCGGACACCGCTCCATCGCCTCCGGCGACGCGCTCAGCTTGTTGCCGGTCATCGGCACCATCGTCATCGACTCGACGCCGCCGGCGACGGCGATGTCGAGCGATCCCATCGCGATGCTGCCCGCAGCGCTCGCGATCGCCTGGAGCCCGCTCGAGCAGAAGCGGTTGATGGTGATCGCGGACCCTTCCTGCGCCATCCCGCCGAGGAGCGAGACGACGCGCGCGATGTTGAGCCCCTGCTCGCCTTCCGGCATGGCGCAGCCGAGGACGAGGTCCTCGACGTCCTCCGGCTTCACCTGGGGGACGCGCTGGAGCAGCGCGGCGACGACCTCGCCGGCGAGCTCGTCGGGGCGCTTCAGCGCGAGCGACCCTTTGTGGGCCCGGCCAACGGCCGAGCGGACGGCCTCTGCAATTACGACGTCGACCATGGCGTTCACCTAGTTCCGGAGGGGCTTGTTGTTCATCAGCATGTACTGCATTCGCTCGGCGCTCTTGGGCTCGCCGCACAGGCTGACGAACGCCTCGCGCTCGAGCTCGAGGATCTCGTCCTCGGTCACCTCGCGCGCCCCGCCGCCGGCGCCGCCGCAGAGCACCTCGGCCAGCTTGCGCGCGATCTTCGCGTCGTGCTCGCTGGCGTGGCCGCCGGCGACGAGCGTGTCGATCATCATCTGCAGCGTCGCGATCCCGCTCTCGCCCGGCAGCTTGTAGGCGCGCGGCACGGGCGCGTGGTACCCGGCCTCGGCCAGCCCGATCGCGCGCGCCTTCACCTCGTACAGCTGGCGGGCCCGGTCGAACGAGACGCCGTCCGTCTTGCGGAAGAAGCCGAGCGCCTTCGCCTCGTCCGCGCTGGTCGCGACCTTGGCGAGGGCGATGTTCTTGAAGACCTGCGTCACGATGTCGTACGTCGGCACCGTCACGCCCTCGGGGATCCCCTCGAGCGCGCGCCAGAGCATGTTGAGCGTCCCCGCGCCGCCCGGGATCAGGCCGACGCCGACCTCGACGAGCCCCGCGTACGTCTCGGCCGCGGCCTGCACCGCGTCGCAGGCGAAGCAGAGCTCGAGGCCGCCGCCGAGGGTCATCCCGTAGGGCGCGGCCACGACCGGCACGCTCGCGTACTTCAGCCGCTGGGTCGCGTCCTGGTACGCCTTCACCATCTTGCGGATCGCGTCCCAGTCCTTGTTGCCCGCGGCCATGGCCACGAGGAACAGGTTGGCGCCGACGCAGAAGTGCTCGCCCTGGTTGAAGACCACGAGCGCGCGGAAGTCCTGCTCGGCCTTCTCGGCGGCGAGCGAGAGCATCCCGATCGAGTCCGGATCGAGGCTGTTCGCCTTGGTCTTGAAGGTGACGCCGAGCACGCCGTCGCCGAGATCCCAGGCCTCTGCGCCGTCGTTGGCGAGCACGGCCTTCGCGCCGCTCGCGGCCGCGCGCGCGCCGGCCAGCGTCACGTTGCGCGGATCGACCTTCTGGGCGACGTACTCCCCCTTGAGCAGGTCGAACACCGCTCCATCGGCGCGGTAGAACGACGTCGCGCCGCTCTGCTTCATGCGGAGGATCGACTCGGGCAGCTTGACGCCGTCCTTCTGCATGCGCTCGACGGTCTCGGCGAAGCCGAGCGCGTCCCAGGTCTGGAACGGCCCGAGCTCCCAGTTGTACCCCCAGCGCATGGCGTCATCGATCGCCACGATGCTGTCGGCGATCTCGCCGACGCGGCGCGCCGTGTACGCCAGCGAGCGGGAGAGCACCTTCCAGGCGAACTGGCCGGCCTTGCCGGGGTCGTTCGCGAGCTTCTTCACGCGCGCGGCGGGGTCCTCGATCTTCTCGCACGACCTCGTGGCCTTCTTGATGGCCTCGTCGCCGCCGTGGGGGCGGTACTCGAGCTTGGCCGGGTCGAGCGTCTCCAGGCCTTCCTTGGCCTTGCGGTAGAAGCCGCCCTTGGTCTTGTCGCCGAGGAGCTTCGCCTCGATCATCTTCCGGATGTAGGCGGGCACCTTGAAGACGTCGCGGTCCTCGTCGCGCTCGAGCGCCGAGTAACAGTTGTCGGCGACGTGGGCGAGGGTGTCGAGCCCGACGATATCGCCTGTCCTGAAGCTCGCGCTCTTCGGGTGGGCCATGGCGACGCCGGTGATGGCGTCGACGTCTTCCGGCGCGAGGCCGTCCTCGATCATGAGGTGGATGGCGGTCAGCATCGCGTGGGTGCCGATGCGATTGCCGACGAAGTTCGGGGTGTCCTTGCCGAAGACGAGGCCCTTTCCGAGCACGTCCTCGCCGAGCTTCCGCACGCGGGCGACGACGGCGGGGTCGGTGTCGGGCCCGACCACGAGCTCGAGGAGCTTCATGTACCGGACCGGGTTGAAGAAGTGCATGACGAGGAATCGCTTGCGGAAGTCCGCGGAGCGCCCTTGCATCATCTCCTCGATGCGCAGCCCGGACGTATTCGACGCCACGACCGCGTCGGGCCGCAAGACCTCTTCGAGCCGCGCGAAGAGGGCGCGCTTCGGCTCCATCTTCTCGATGATCGCCTCGATAACGAGGTCGCATTGGGCGAGCTCGGCGAAGTGGTCTTCGGTGTTGCCGGTGCGCACGAGGCGGGCGTTCGACGGGTGGAAGAACGCGGCGGGCCTGGCCTTGAGGGCCTTCTCGAGCCCGCCTGCGGCGAACCTGCTGCGGGCGGCCGGGTCCTTCTTTTCGGCGTCGGTGAGGTTCGGGGGCACGATATCGAGGAGCAGGACCTCGATGCCGGCGTTCGCGAAGTGGGCGGCGATGCCGCTGCCCATGACGCCCGCGCCGATGACGCCCGCGCGGCGGATTGGTTTCGTCATGCAGATCCTCCGAGAGAGATGAATGGGGCGCAAACCATTGACGGAAAGGGCCCCGAGCGCAAGCGTATCCGGGGTGGACGGCCGCGCGGGAGAGCGAGCAAGGTTACGCGTCGCCGTCGAGGGCGCGCGCTGATCGGCGAGGCGCGGCGAGGGGCCGCGGGACGCCGGGCGGACAAGCGCGGGTGTGCGACACCGAGCGACAGCTGCAAGGAGAGGCGGCGCACGTGGGATACCGCACGGGCCAGCGCGGGAGTGTAGGGCGAGCGGCAGGAGCGATGAGGGGCGGCGCACCGGAATGAGCGGTGGCGCATCCGGAGCGGACGCGGCAGCGTCGCCTGGACTACCGACGATCCGTGCGTTCCAGCGATTGGCCGTCCTCGGTGCCCTTCGGCTTCCGGGAGAGCGGGGGAGATAGGGAGTTGGCCCCTGAGACAACCTGTCCAGAACGCCCGCTTGCCGTGCGAGCGTGCCCAGGTGAGCCGCGCGGGCGTGCTCAGACGAGGACGTGCGAGCGTGCTCAGGTGAGGCCGCGCGGGTGCGTCGGCTGGCGTCGGTCGCTCAGTGCCATGCCTGAGCGGACTGAACTGGCTGTCCGGTGCGGTCGTGCTCGGCGAGGAGGCGCTTCGAGATCTCGACGCACTGGATGCAGGTGGCGAAGCCCGACTTGTGCAGGCACTGGATCCAGATCGCCGACCCTTGCGGCAGGAACTCCTCCGGATCGAGGTGCTTGCCGCAGGCGACGCAGTGGATGTGCTTTTGCTCGTGGTGCTGCGCCGTGCGCGCGGGCGCGAGCGCCTTCCGCTCGCGCTTGGTCAGTCGCTTCTCTCGCTTCATGGATGGTCTCCTCGATGACGGGTGGCCGCACGGCCTCGTGCGGGCGCCGATGAAGCTACCACGCGCCGCTGGGCGAGGGTTCCGGACGGCGGCGCGGAGGGCGCCGGCGCGGCGGTGCGGGACGGACCTGCGCGACGCCGCCTGCGGACAGCGGCGACGTGCGGGCGTGTGGGTTGACTTCCTTCAGGTGGTGTGCGTACCGAGCCAGGCGACCGCGCTTCCCCGGGCCCGCGCGGCGCTCGGACGGCGCTGCGAGCGCCGCGCGGACTGCGGGAGCGGCATGGGTGCTGGACCGGACGCCGTGGGCCCGCGCGCGTTACCCCTCGCCGTCCTCGCAACCACGGAGCGCCTCCTCTTCGTCCATCTCGGCGACCTCGGTCGCGTAGTACCGAAGGGAGTGATAGGTTCGCCGCAATGCCTTCAGGAAATCGAGCCCATCCTCGAGGTTGTAGACGCGCTCGTAGCTAGGCAGCCCTTGCTCGAGGATGTCGCCCACCGCGTTCATGCAATTCGGGTGGAGCTTCACGATCTGCACGGGGGGGCCCTCCGACCCGAGGACGAAGCGAGCCAACGGGACGACCTCCTGGTGCGCCCTGACGAGGTGGAGCTCCACGAATTTGACCTTGGCCATCTTGCTCTCACTCTACCTTGATCTTTCAGCTCTTCGTCGAAGTTCGGGCCAGCGTATCTACGCGGCAGCACCTGGGTAGACGAGCGCGGATGGGGCCGCCGCGAAGGTGTCGAACAGGTCCGCCTCGTCACACCACGCATGGAATTGGGTCCCCGTTCACGCCACGCTAGATTCATGTGCCGACGACCTCGAGGACGGCTGGCTCACTCCCAGGGCTCCGACCACCGCTCTTCGCGCGCCGCCTCGCGTCTTCTGCTTCAATGCGACCCTGCAAAGATGATGGAGGGTGCCTGCTCGATCCTTGGTTTGCCGTAGACGATCTGCCCCGTATCGTTCCTGCGATAGAGCTGGAACACCTGGACAGGTTCGCCCGTGGCGCGCTCCACGACGGCATGGATGGCGTCCACGTCCTCCGATGCGCCTCGTTCGCGGCCCCGCACGTCTCGATAGAGCGCGACCGCTCGGAGCTCCTCGGCCGCCGCGCGCTGCCGGAACGCGGTCGTGAGGAGCGTCCAGCCGTCAACACCGCCGTCCGGTGCGACGCCAATGGCGTACTTCCCGGCGGCGTCGACCGCGATGGAACCGGGAAGAAATGTTCCCTGTTCCTCCAGAGCACCCTTTGCAATATCGAGCGCCAGCGCCATGAGACACGAGAGCTCGCGCATCCTTTCGTGACTTTCGTTGTTCATGGACGGCATGTCCCGATCCTGATCGGCTGATGGATGTCTCGATGAGATACAGTAAGCCGCGAGGCGAAGCAAACAGGTCCTCCCGTCATGACGTGATGCCAAGCAAGAACGGCGCGTCGGACCAGAGGGGCCAGAGCGTGCGGGACGGGTGCGTCGCCAGCATCACACCGCCGCTCGGGAGGCGGCGGACGTGGTAAGGAGAATGGTGTTCGATGAACCGGATGTGCTTGCCCGTGTAAACGTTAACCTCGGAGGTGGGCGCGCCCTCCTTCGTCTCATGGATGAGCTCGAGCGCGCGCGGCTCGACAGCGCGCCACTCGTCGACTGACACGGCGGAGGATTCGAGCGCATCGAGAAGTATGGCTGGCGGCGTGGAGAGCATCGCGAGAACTTGCTCGCGCGTGAGTTCGACATCGCCCGGGAGGCGGGCACGTGGGCCGCGCCGAACGACGCTGGCGTGTGCAGGCCGCTGCCTCGATTGTCATAGAATTCCCGCTCACGTCACCCGTCTCCCAGCCGCGCCAGCACGCATGTCACGTTGTCTGGTCCGCCATACTCCCAGCCACCAGGCGTCCGGCCAGGGAGCCCGGAGGCAGAGATCTTTTCACCCATGGCGCCCTACGCCCGGGAGTGTCGTGTTCAGGGGAGAGCGCTCTGCTTCCTCCCAATCGGACGCACTGGCAGCGCTCGCCCCTCCTTCGTCGGGCTGTATCGGGAAGCTCGTCAGGGTGGCAGCACGACGGGTGAGCTCTTCCCCGGCGACGGCACGGACAGGGCGCGGTGGCCGGAGCTGCGGCGCTGGAGGCGGCGGGAACTTCGCCCGCGGGTTCCTGGTCGCGAGCTCGGGAGACGGCACCACGGGCGGAGGAGTATCGAGCGCGCGGGGAGGTACCGTCGACGTAGGCGGCGACGCCGAGCTCTCGCGCTTGGTGACGGGCTCGCCGACCTGGACCACCACGGTATCCTCCGCGTCCGTTCGGCGGTCCTCGTGCAGCCGCCACAGGCGCTCCCAGTACCGCGCCGGCGTGCCGGTGAAGGCCTCCAGCTGCCGCGCGAGGCCGGGCGTCATGGGCAGGTCGCTCCTCAGCAGCCGCTCCACCTCCCTCGGTTCCAACCCCGTGCACTCGGCCAGCTTTCTCCTCCACGAAGGCGTCGTCGCACAGAACGACTCGAGGACCCTTCCCGGCCAGGGGACCGGGCGCCCTCGGACGTCGCTCTGCTCGGCGAGCGCCGCATCGACGTGACAGTCCACGAGGCGCCGGTAGCGGTCCCGCTCCCCCGCTGCCTGCGCCTTCGCATCGGTGAGGGCTGCCTCCTCTTCATCGTGCGCGTGCTCGCGCGCCTCACGAAGCCCGCGCTCTCGTCCCAGCGCTTCGCGCGCGGTGACCGCGAAGCCGATCGCGACGCACGCGATCATCGCGAGCCCGAGCGGCGAGACGAGCCACATTGCACCCACCATGTCCTCCATGTTCCCTCCTCGACCGTGAGCTTTCTTGTCCGCTGTACGGCGGAGCCAGGCCTCGTGCTGCCCGACCAAGGCATCCCCTCACATCCGCCGCTCGTCGCGCCTGCCACGGCGCGCACGTCACCCGCCTCCCAGCCGCGCCAGCACGCACGTCACGTTGTCCGGCCCGCCGTGCTCGTTCGCGATGTCCACAAGCAGGCTCGCCGCCAGGCCCAGGTCCCGGTGCCTTCCCAGCACGCCCTCGATCCGCGCCTCGGGCACCGGGCCCCACAGCCCGTCCGAGCACACGAGGAACAGATCGCCCGGCTTCGTCGCCTCCACCCGAGACTCGATCTCCACGCTCTTGTCGCACCCCAGCGCCCGAGTCACTACACTCGCCAGCTCGCTCAGCGCTTCGACGGCCTCCCGCGCACCATCGTCGTCGTCCAGCATCTCTTCCAGCAGCGAGTGATCCCGCGTCAGCCGCTCCAGCTTCCCCTCGCGCATCCGGTACACCCGCGAGTCGCCCACGTGCGCGATGTACGCCATGCCGCCGCCGAGCAGCACCCCCGCAAACGTCGTCGCCATCCCGCGCACCTCGTCCCGCCGCTGGCTCGCCTCATAGATCGCCCGGTTCGCGCGCCGCACGCTCAGCACAAGCCTCACCTCGTCCCGGTCGTGCGCGCTTCCCGTGCCGTACGGCCACGTATCCTCGAGATCCTCGTTCACGTCGAAGCAACTCTTGACCACCTCGATCGCCATCCGCGACGCCACCTCGCCGCCCGCGTTGCCGCCCAGCCCATCGGCCACCATGAACAGGCCCAGGCACGGCAGCGCCGCGAAGCTATCCTCGTTGTGACTACGGCGCCGGCCCACGTCCGAATGCGCCGCTGCCTCGATGGCGAGCTGTGGATACACGATCGTCCTCCTCGCGCGCTCGTCTTCCGGACGAGCCGAGCCATGGCGCGCCGCACACGGTGGCGCGCGTTCCTCTGCTCCTGACCGAGACCAAGCCGCGCTGCGCGCGGCTCCGCTACATCGCTACCTCAGCGCAGCCGCAGCGCAGCCAGCGCCACGCCGCACACGAGAATCCATCGTCCGCACCCGTCGCAGGACGAGCGGATTCGCTGGCGCGCTGCGATGACAGGGCGCGGGCCGTCGTCCGGGGCGGCGCGCCGCGGTGCTGCCGTGGATCCTCAGAGCGCGCGCGGCGCTCCCACCCCCGTCGATCAGTTTTCCGTGTAGTCCGGACGACGCGGCCGCACGAGCGTGAGCGATATCGGCTTGCCGTTGCTCTCGCTGCGCGTCCGTGGAGCGTTGGCGGACGGCGCGTTGTCCTCGCCATCGTCCGATATCAGCAAGTTGAACCGCATCCCGGAGGGCGGCGCGATCTCCTCCAGCTCTTCCTCTTGAGCGGCGCGTTCCGCTCTGCAGTGCTCGCAATAGCGAGCCGCGTCCCACTCGATGTCCTCGAGACCCAGCTTCCGCAACCACGCGAGCTCCCACATCTCCCTCGCACTCACGTGGATCACGTTTCCCGAGCGGGGCATGTTCTTGGTGTTGATCGGCTGACGTCTGGCCATGGGCGTTCCTTCTGGCGTGAGGCCGCCCATTGTGCCGTCGACGAAGCCGCTCGGCTACGGCTCTCTGACAAAAACCGTCCACATTACGCGGACTTGCATTGAGCGGTCGGAGATTCTCGCTGGAAGACACGATTTCTCTCACTGCCCGCAGCTCTTGCCGGTCGCGAAGCTCCAGCACACCTCGCTCGCGCCCGGCGCCCCGGCGCTCTCCGTCGGACCACCGGGTGCTGCGCTGCCGCCGTCGCCCGCCGTGCCCGAGGTGAACTGCACCGCCGGCGCTTCGTTCGGAGCCGTCGCATAGGCGATGCCCACGGCGTGGCCGCCTCGACCGCCAGCGCCGAAGCCCCCACGACCGCCGTCACCGCCATTTCCTCCCTGACAGCCGCGCCTCGAATCGCCCTGTCCGGAGCTTTCCCCGCCGGCAGCGCCTGTTCCACCGGCCGCGCCAGCCTTGCCTGCCGCGCCATCGCCGCCCTTGCCCGCCTTGCCCACCGTGACAGTCACGCCCCTCAGCACCAGCTTCGTCCCGAGGCTGAGGATCCCGATGCTCGACCCACCGGCCTTGCCGCCGCCTCCTCCTTTACCGCCGCACCCGCCGGCCCCGCCGCCGCCGCCGCTCGCGCCCACGCCATCGACGAGCGTCGTGTCGAGCGAGCAGAACGTCCCTGCCTTGGCGCCACCGCCGCCGCCGCCCCCTTGACCACGGCCGCCCGGCATGCCTTGGCCGCCATCTCCGCCACTGATTCCGGCGAGCGTCAGCGCCGTGCCGCTGCCGGCCGACCCGGGACCGCCAGACGCACCCGGCGAACCGGGCGCCCCCTCCCGACAGGTTCCCTGCGGATCGCTCTGGCCGCGCCCCCCGAGCCCGTACGCCTCCGGATTCGGCTCCGGCATCGGCTCGCCATCCCGCCCCACCTGCCCGTTGCCCTCCTCTGTCCCCGTGATCCCTCCGGTGCCGCCGTCTCCGCCGCGCGTCTCGCCGTCCTCGCACGTCGTCGCGCCCGCGGTCCCGCCGATGACCAGGTTCGGCGCCGCGCACGCGTTCGACGCTTTCATCGCCGGCGCGCTCGCGCCGGCCATGGGTGCGTCGATCGGCGTCACCCCGTTCTCGCCGTCCATCCCGTCGCCCGCAGTCACGTCCACCTGCGCGAGTTCCGCCTCGACGTCCGCCACCGCCACGCCGTTCGACGAGCCGCCCGGCTCCGTCGCGCTCGCCGCGCGCACCGCGAAGCTGCGCACCTTCGCCCCGCTCGCGCCCTCCGTCAGCGTGAGCGTGATCTGTCCTGCGGGCCCTTCGATCGCGCTCCGCGCCTCGGCGCTCCACGTCCACTCCGTCGCGCAATCGAAGCCCCCGATCACCTCGACGCCGGTCTCGATCGTCACGCTCTCCGCGAACGTTCCGCTCGCGCACGCGAGCACGCGCTTGCCGTTCGCGCTGGCGATCGCCTCCGCGAGCGATGCATACGGCCTTGCCTTGGTTCCATCGCCGCCCGGCATCGCGTTCGCGCTCGCGAACACCGCGCACTGGTCCGTCACCGTGCTCGCGTTCTCGGTCGGGTCCGCATCGCACGCGACGTCGCTGCCACCGCCACCGCCGTCGCCGTCGCCACACGCCGCGCCCGGGAAGACCGTGCAGTCGTTGTAGTCCACGCCGAACACGCACCCCGTGCCGGGCACCATCGCCGCACCGGCGAGCACCGCCGTGATGCCCATCAGCCCGCGCCACTGACGCATGCGTCGAACCTCCTCGCGCCTTCCTTCGTCCCTCACCACGCCCCCCGGATCACGAGCGCGCCGCCGCCGGCGGTCACGACGGGCGCTGCCATGACCGCTGGGCGCGGCGCCCTGGGAGCCCAGAGCGCGTACGCCCCGGTCGCGAGCCCCACGGCCCCCGCGCCCACGAAGGTCCACAGCGCGGCGTTCTTCAGGTCCGCCGCGCCCTCCAGCGTCTCGCGCAGCACCGCGCACCGCGGCGTCTCCACCGCGCACGCCGCCGGTCCATCGTCGCGCACAACCGTCTCGCGCTGCGTGTCCGCGTCGCCGCCCCGCCCGACCGCGAGCGCCGTCAGGACCACCCCCGCGATCACGCCCGCGCCAGCGACCGCCCCGCCCGCGATCAGCACTTCCGGGCGCGGCCCGCCATCGTCCGCCCCCTCGCGCAGCGCAGGCGCCGGAGCCGCGGTCGTCTCCGGTGCCTTCGGCGCCGGTGTGCCCGCCGGTCTCCGCTCCATCGGCATCCTGTGCTCGAGCGTGCCACCGGCCCCGAACTGCACCGTCGTCTTCTTCGTCTCGTAGTCCTCGCGCTCCACCGAGATCGTGTGCGCCCCCGGCTCGACGAACAGCGGATCCGCCAGCGGCATCACCCCCTGCCACGTGCTGTCCACGAACACGCGCGCACCGTCCACGTTCGTGTGCAGCACCAGCGCCCCCACCTTCGCCCGCGCCTCTGCGTACGCCGCTTCCCCTCGGGCGCGCTCCTCCGCCGTGCTCGTCGCGTCCTCCTCCATCTCCCGCACGCACCTCGCCAGGTGAGCCGTCGCGTCCCGATAACGGCCCAGCTTCAGCTCCGCCGCGGCCAGGTTGCCGAGGATGGTGTAGTGGCCGTTCAGCGCCAGCGCCGTCAGGAACGCCGCCCGCGCCTCCGCCCAGCGCGACTGCTTGAACGCTGCCACCCCCTCTTTGAACAGCTTCCGTGCCTGCTCCGTCATCGCCACCGTCTCCGCCTCCCCCGGCTGCGTCCTGCCCGGCGCTGCGCAGCACACCACGGCCACGAAGCTGGCGATCGGCGCGCCACGACGAAGGATGGATGCCCACCCCCGGTCCGTGCTCGGCGCTTCGCGCCTGCGCGCGGCCCGCCCCTCCCAGGTCCCGCGCTCCGCGCGGGACGGGAGGGGTGCCTCCCTCGCAACCACCTCAGCCACCTCCCAGACCTCCCAGCCGCGCCAGCACACACGTCACATTGTCCGGCCCTCCGTTCTCATTCGCGATGTCGACCAGCAGGCTCGCCGCGAGGCTCAGGTCACGGTGCCTCCCCAGCACGCCCTCAATCCGCGCCTCGGGCACTGGGCCCCACAGCCCGTCCGAGCACACGAGGAACAGATCGCCTGGCTGCGTCGCCTCCACGCGTGACTCGATCTCCACGCTCTTGTCACACCCCAGCGCGCGTGTGACAGCGTCCGCACGGCCATTGAGCGCCTCCAGCGCCGCGAGCGCGCCTTCCCCCTCGCTCAGCAGCTCTTCCAGCAGCGTGTGGTCCCGCGTCAGCCGCTCCAGCTTGCCGCCGCGCAGCCGGTAGACCCGCGTGTCGCCCACGTGCGCGATATACGCCATGCCCGCCCCGAGCAGCACGCCCGCGAAGGTCGTCGCCATGCCGCGCACCGCCTCTCGCTTCTGGCCCGCCTCGTAGATCGCCCGGTTCGCGCGCCGCACGCTCAGCACCAGCCTCACCTCGTCGCGGTCGTGCGCGCTGCCCGTGCCGTACGGCCACGTCTCCTCGAGATCCTCGTCCACGTCGAAGCAGCTCTTGACCACCTCGATGGCCATCCGCGACGCGACCTCGCCGGCCGCGTTGCCGCCGAGCCCATCAGCCACCATGAACAGCCCCACGCACGGCAGCGCCGCGAAGCTGTCCTCGTTGTGGCTACGCCGCCGGCCCACGTCCGAGTGCGCCGCCGCCTCGATGGCGAGCTGTGGGTACACGATCGTCCTCCTCGCGCGCTCGTCTTCGAGACGAGCCGAGCCATGGCGCGCCGTAGACAGCGGCGCGCGTTCCTCTAGATCTGAGAAGGCCCCGCCACGCGCGGCCTTCGCTACATCGCTACCGCTCCGCTGCCATGGCGGAGCATGCTCTCGCCTCGATCACCCGTCGCGCTCGATCGGCTCTCGCGCGACGCCGTTACCTCTCACGCGCACCGCCTCGGCGTATCGAGGCTGCGCGCTCACTCCATCAACGCTCCAAAGTCTCGAGCATGCGGCGCTCCACAGGCAGCGTCTGCTTCTCCGTGCATCCCTCGTGGGGGAGCACTTCTGTACGCGACGGACGCAGTTCCACCGTCAGCCCCAGCGTCTCGCCCGCCGTCGTCTCGATGACATGCAGCGTCGGCATGTAGCCCCGGAGGTCCGCTTCAATCACGTGCCGCCCCGGCTCCAGGAACACCTTATACAAGAGCGGGCTCCGCCCTCTCACGCACCCATCGACGGTCATTTGCGCGCCTTCTGGCACGGTCACCAGGTTGAGGATCACGACCCTGGTCAGCACTTCGTCCAGTGTCACCATGGCCTGCTCCAGCCGCGCCGTCGTCTCCGTGGGCGTCTGCTTCAGCGACGAGGACTGCCACGTTGGCTCCCTCGGGATGTCCACGCGCCAGCAGCTCGCGCGTCCCTCCAGCTCCGTCCTCTCCGCGGGCGTTTCCTGCAGGGACGACGACGCGGGCGTTGGCGTCGCCGGGACGTCCGCGGGCCGGACGGCGCATCCGACGAGGGCAACTCCGGCGGCCAGGACGAGGATGGCAAACGGTGGCGGTGCGAGAGGAGAGAGTCCCACGCCCCAGCGGTGCTCGGCGCCTTGTGCCTGTGCGCCGCATGCCTTGCGGCTCAGCGTGCTCATCGCTGCCCTCCGTCCACGTGTTGCCTTCGAACCACCGCACGGTGCGGTCGTGCCAGAGCGCTCACGGAAGCTCCTGTTCCGCAGCCGTCACGCCCTCGGCTCCGGCGTTGCTCGCGACGTTGTTGCTGCCGCCGAGGCCCCCGGCGCCCGGGGTACCGGGTGTCAGCATCGTCGTGCCTTCCTGCTTCACCGGCTCACCACGGAACGCGACTGCGAGCGAGGGGCCGCCGAGGCCGCCGCCGCCGGGACCGCCGTTGCCTCCTTGGCCTCCCCTGCCGCCATCGCATGCGTTCTTCGATCCACCGACGCCCATGCCTCCGAGTCCGCCGACGCCGCCGGCGCCTCCAGGCTGGAGATTGCCACCCTTGCCACCGTTGCCTGCGCGTCCGGCGGTGAGGGTGCAGTCGATGAGGGTGACGGAGGCGTCGATGCTGGCGAGGGCGATGCTGGCGCCGCCCGAACGGCCGCCCTTTCCGGGCAGTCCGCCGCAGCCACCCGCGCCGCCGCTGCCACCGCTGGCTCCCGCTCCGGTCGCGCCACCTCCGCAGATGAGGCCGCCCTTGGCGCCGCCACCACCGCCGCCGCCCTGGCCGGGCGTGCCGGGCGTGCCATCGCCGCCGAGCACGCCGGTGTAGCCGGTGGCGCTCAGCGCGCCGAGGCCGCTGGCGCCGGCGCCGTGGGGGCCGGCGGTGCCGTTGCTGCCAGCACTGCCGCCTCCTTTGTTCGGATCGTTCGGAATAGCGCCACAGTTCCACATGGATGTGGCGGAGGCGGGTTCTCCGGCGCCGCCTTGTCCCTCGATCCCGATCTGGCCAGCATCGCCGCCGCCGCCATTGCTCACCTTGCCACCGCCGCCCTCGCCACCGATCGACAGCGCATCGACGCCGCACGCGCTCTCGACCTGAGCTCCTCCTGCGAGCGTCTCATCCGGTGCGCCCGACGCATCCAGATCGCTGCATGCGTTGGCTCCGTCCTCTCCTCGCGGCCCCTGCATCGCCGCCTCGCTCGGCGCGTCCTCTCCATCCGCGCCGTTGGCCCCATTGCCTGCGATCAGCTCGCACCGCGCCAGCTCGACCGTCGCGCCGTCCACGAGCACCGCGATCGACGAGCCTCCTGCCGCCTGCGCATCCGTGGCGTGCGCCGACACGTCTTCGATCCGCACGGTGCCATCGCCTCGCACCAGCTTCAGCGGGATCGCCTCCACGCCCGGCGCCACGATCGTCTTCTTCTCCTCGCCGATCCAGGTCCATCCGTTCGCGCAGTCGAGGCCGCCGAAGAGCGTCACCCCGCTCTTGACCTCCACCGCTTCCTCGAACGTTTCCGCGCACGCATACACCCGCCGCGTACGGCTCTGCTCTGCGAGTGCGAGCGCTGCGGCGAGCGTCTTCACCGGAGCGCTCTTCGCGCCGGCGTTCTCGTCGTCGCCGCCCGTCGACACGAACACCCCGCACGTATCGGCGATCTCGTCGCCGGCCGCGCTCGGCACGCAACTCGACGGCGTGCTGCCTCCATCCCCGTCCGGAAGGAAGTGCGCGCACGTCAGCATCCGCTCGCAGTCGTCGGCAATGTGGCTCCAGAAGCTCTCACAGCCAGCGGAGCTGAGCAGCAGCGCTGCACACCCCGCCCCCCATTGCATCCATCGCTTCTTCATCGCGTCGCCTCTCACGCTCACCACACGCCCACCACACCGACTCCCATGCCGTCGCTCAGCACCTCGAGCCGCGCGCGCACCCCTGCCGGGCGGCTCGGCTCTCTAGAGGGCCAGAGTGCGTACCCCACCGTCGCGATGGCCAGCGCTCCGCCTGCGATATACGCCACCCGCGCTGCATTGCCGAAGGCGTCAGCGCGCGTGCCGGTGCGGTGGAGCTCCGCGCATCGCGCGGCGAATGCATCGATCGGCTTGGCGCACTGTCCCCCTGCGCCGTGGATCTCCTTCGTCTGCCGGTCCACGTCGGCGCTCGCGTCGTTCGACGCCACCGTCATGCCCACGCCCACGCCGAGCCCCACCACGCTTGCTGCACCCAGAGCGATCGCCGGCACCCAGCTCCGCCGTTCCGGCGGAACCATCGATGGATCGGGGAGTTTCGTCGGCCCTGCCTCTCTCGCCGCCAGCGGCGCCGCTGCACCACCAGACTCCGCCGGCTTGCGCAGCGTCACCGTCGACGCGATCTCACCCCCGGCTCCCACGTCGACCGTGCGCTCTTCGGTCACATATCCCACACGCTCCAGCGTCACGGTGTGCTTTCCCGGCTCCACGAACAGCGGATCGACCATCGGTGTCGTTCCCATCTGCACCCCGTCGACCAGCACCGCGGCGCGCTCCACGTTCGCCTGCAGGATCACCGCGCCGACCTTCGCGCGTGCTTTCGCGTAGCCCGCCTCAGCTTGTGCGCGCTCCTCCGCGGTGCTCGTCGCGTCCATCTTCAGCTCGCGCAGGTATCGCGCCAGGTGCTCGGCGGCGTCGCGGTATCGGCCCATCTGGAGCTCGCATGCCGCCAGGTTGCCGTCGATCGTGTAGTGGGGGTGCAGCGCGCGCGCTGCCAGGAACATGGCGTGCGCGGCTTCCCAGCGCGATTCCGAGGCCGCCTGTACGCCGTTCAGGTAGAGCTTTCGAGACTCTTCGGTCATGGCTGCCGTGACGGCTGCGCGCGGCTGCTCGGGCGGCCTTGCGAGGCCCGGCGAGCTCGATGCGAGCACGGCGAAGACGCTGGCGATGGATGCGGAGCGACGAAGGGTCATGGTCAGTACTTGAGCTTGGGTTGAAAGACGTACGGTTCGGATATCGGGCGAGGTTGGTCTCCTCCAGCCGCAGAACTCGGGCCCGGCGCTGACGCCGATACAGCGGACTCGACCGGCGCCTGAGCTGTCGCGTCGGGCGCCGTCGCGGGTGAAGGCTGTCGCTCCGGCGGCTGCGCCGCGGGCGCCCTCTGTGCCGGCGCGGGCGCCTCCGGCGCCGGCCTCCGGCGCGCTGCGCCCGCGACTTCGTTCCGATCCGCGGTCACGACGGGCGCCGCGCGCTCGACGGGCGCCTCGAGTGCTCCGTGCCCCGATGTGCTCGCCGCGACGGCAGCCGCTTCGCTCGCCGTGCTCTCGCCGCGCGGCGCCGCCGCCTCGCTCGCCGCGTCGGCCGCCGCGCTCGTCGCGCGCTCCCCGCTCGCCGCCGCTTCCGGCGTCGACCCCCGCGCCGCGCTCTCCACCGGCGCCTTCTCCTTCGCCCCGCACATCGCCGCGGCCCCGATCCCCGCCGCCAGCGCCAGCATCGCCGCCACTGTCCCGGCGCGTCGCGCCATCCCCGGCCTGGCGTCGGTCTTCTCCGCCGCCTCGCTCCTCGACCGGTGTGCCGACGGCAGCGCGCTCTTGTCGATCACCGCCGCCGCTGCCGCCGCGTCCGCCGCCCACGGGCTCCCCCCGGCGCTCTTCTCCGCGCCGCTCTTCTCCCCGGCGCTCTTCTCCCCGGCGCTCGTCCCTCCGCCCCGCTTCGCCGCCCCCTTGCGCGGCGCCATCGCCTCGCGCAGCCGCGCCGCCGTGCTCGGCTTCTCCTCGTGGTCCACCCGTACGTTCACGCGCGGCTCGCGCGGCGGCGGCCCTTGCTTCGTCCTCTCCCACACCGCGTACGCCTTCCAGTACGCCTCCACCTCGTCCCGCAGCTCCGGCTCGATGTAGATCACCCCCGTCCGGAACGCCGGGTGCGACACCAGCTGGTTCGGCGTCGGCGCCGGGCTGGCCGGCGCGCCGGCGTCCGGCTCGCTCGCCGCGCCTCCCTCCGCCTCGCGCTCCCCGCGCTCGTCCCGGTCCTCGTCCTGGATTGATGCAGAGAAGAGAACCAGGAGCAGGACAAGGATGGATGCCCACCCCCGGTCCGTGCTCGGCGCTTCGCGCCTGCGCGCGGCCCGCCCCTCCCACGTCCCGCGCTCCGCGCGGGACGGGAGGGGTGCCTCCCTCGCAACCACCTCAGCCACCTCCCAGACCTCCCAGCCGCGCCAGCACACACGTCACGTTGTCCGGCCCTCCGTTCTCGTTCGCGATGTCGACCAGCAGGCTCGCCGCGAGGCTCAGGTCACGGTGCCTCCCCAGCACTCCCTCGATCCGCGCCTCGGGCACAGGGCCCCATAGCCCGTCCGAGCACACGAGGAATATGTCGCCCGGCTGCGTCGGCTCCACGCGTGACTCGATCTCCACGCTCTTGTCGCACCCGAGCGCACGCGTCACCGCGTCCGCACGGCCATTGAGCGCTTCCAGCGCGGCCAGCGCGCCTTCCCCCTCGCTCAGCAGCTCTTCCAGCACCGTGTGGTCCCGCGTCAGCCGCTCCAGCTTGCCCCCGCGCATCCGGTAGACCCGTGAGTCGCCCACGTGCGCGATGTACGCCATTCCAGCCCCCAGCAGCACGCCCGCGAAGGTCGTCGCCATCCCGCGCTGCAGCGCTTGCCGCTGGCTCGCGTCGTAGATCGCCCGGTTGGCGCGCCGCACGCTCATCACCAGGCGCACCTCGTCCCGGTCGTGCGCGCTGCCCGTGCCGTACGGCCACGTCTCCTCGAGGTCTTCATCCGCTTCGAAGCAACCCTTGACCACCTCGATCGCCATCCGGGACGCGACCTCTCCGGCCGCGTTGCCTCCCAGGCCGTCGGCCACCATGAACAGCCCGAGGCAAGGCAGCGCCGCGAAGCTGTCCTCATTGTGGCTCCGTCGCCGGCCGACGTCCGACTGCGCTGCTGCCTCGATGGCGAGCTGTGGATACACCTTCGTCCTCCTCGCGCGCTCGTCTTCGGGACGAGCCGAGCCATGGCGCGCCGTAGACCGCGGCGCGCGTTCGTTCGGATCTGAGAAGGCCGCGCCGCGCGCGGCCTTCGCTACGTCGCTACCTCAGCGCTGCCAGCGCCACGCCGCACACGACCGCCACGCCAGCACGAAGAGCACCGCGCCGAGCAGCGCCAGGCGTGAGCTACGCCGCTCCGTCTCGCCCTTGTCCGGCACCGCGCTCACCCACGCCTCGCCGTCCGCCTCCTGCGTGGTGGCTCGCTCCTCGGCAGCCCACTGCTCCACCTGGCTCGCCAGCCGCACGAGCAGCGCCTCCATCCGGGGGTCCTCGACCCCATAGATCTCCATGACCCGGCGGGCACGCTTCTCCGCGAGCCGCTGCTTCTCCGCCTCCGGCGTCGTCGCGCACCACACCGGATCCATCCACGGATCGAGCGAGGCTGCCGGATCCGCTCGCAGCTGGGAGCGGATGTGGGCCATGTTCTTCATGGCGTTGACCCCTCACACGGCGCCTGCGCCGTGAAATCCCGGCAAACCCCGCTCGCCCCCGGCGCCCCGGCGCTCACGGGCGGGCCGCCCGGCGCGGCGTTGCCGCCGTCGCCCGCCGTGCCCGGGGTGAACTGTACCGCAGGCGCTTTGCCCGGGGCCGCCGCGTAGGCGATGCCTACGGCGTGGCCGCCTCGACCGCCGGCGCCGAAGCCCCCACGACCGCCGTCACCGCCATTTCCTCCCTGACAGCCGCGCCTCGAATCGCCCTGTCCCGACCTGTCACCGCCGGCACTACCTGCACCTCCAAGGGCACCCGGTTGTCCGCTCGCTCCATCGCCGCCCTTGCCGGCCTTGCCCACCGCGACGGTCACGTCCGTCAGCACCAGCTTCGTGCCCACGCTGAGGATGCCGACGCTCGACCCGCCAGCCTTGCCGCCGCCTCCTCCTTTGCCGCCGCACCCGCCGGCTCCGCCGCCGCCACCGCTCGCGCCCACGCCATCGACGAGGGTGGAGTTGAGCGAGCAGAACAGGCCGGCCTTCGCGCCGCCCCCGCCTCCTCCCCCTTGACCTCGGGTCCCCAGTGTGCCGTTGCCGCCGTCGCCGCCCGCGATGCCGGTCAGCGTCAGCGTCGTATCGCTGCCAGCGACGCCGGCGACGCCGGCATCGCCGCTCTTGCCGTCCTCTCCACGCCTGCACTCATCAGCCGCATCGGTTTGACCGGTGCCGCCCAGCCCCTTGTTGTTCGGGTTCGGGTCCGGCATCGGCTCGCCATCCCGGCCCACCTGCCCGTTGCCCTCCTCTGTCCCCGTGATCCCTCCGGTCCCGCCGTCTCCGCCGCGCGTCTCGCCGTCCTCGCACGTCGTCACGCCCGCGGTCCCGCCGATGACCTGGTTCGGCGCCACGCATGCATTCGACGCTTTCATCGCCTCTGCGCTCGCGCCCGTCACGGGCGCCTCGGTCGGCGTCGTCCCGTTCTCGCCGTCCATCCCATCGCCCGCGCTCACGTCCACCTGCGCGAGTTCCGCCTCAATGTCCGCCACCGCCACGCCGATCGACGACCCGCCCGGCAGCGTCGCGCTCGCCGCGCGCACCGCAAAGCTGCGCACCTTCGCTCCGCTCGCGCCCTCCGTCAGCGTCAGCGCGATCCGATCCGCGGGCCCCTCGATCGCGCTGCGTGCCTCGGCGCTCCAGATCCATCCGGCGTCGCAGTCGAAGCCGCCGATCACCTCGACCTCGGCTCCGATCGTCACGCTCTCCGCGAACGCTCCGCTCGCGCACGCGAGCACCCGCTTGCCGTTCGCGTTCGCGATCGCTTCATCGAGCGACGCGTACGGCTGTGCCTTCGTCCCATCCCCACCAGGCTCGGCGCCTGCGCTCGCGAACACCGCGCACTCCTCCGTCACCGTGCTCGCGTCCTCCGTTGGGTCCGCATCGCACACGGCGGCGCTGCCGCCTCCACCGCCCTCACCGCTGCCTACGTCGCACACGAGCGTGAGCGTGCAGTCGTCCGGCATCACATACGGGAAGCATCCCAGCGGCTGGCTGCCCGCAACCATCACCCCGAGAAGGATCACCGAGCCACAGCGAGCAGTCCGACGCATGTTTCTCTCTCCTCGATCCCCTACGCCCTGCTCAGAAGCCACCGCGCACTCCAATCCCGAGGCCGTTCGACCCGACGAGAGGCACTACATGCACGCGCTGCTCGTTCACCGGGGGGCGGGAGACGACGCCATAGACGACTGTTCCGATCGCGACCGTCCCCGCACCGACGAAGCTCCAGAACGCCGCGTTGCTGAAGTCGTAGCGAGCGGCGACGGCGTCCTTCAGCTCCGTGCATCGCGCAGGTGCCCTCGGAGCCTTACACGCATCCAAGCCGCCCTCTTGGCGCAGCAGGCTTCGCTGCTCTTCCGCGTCGCTGGCGTTCGCGTTCGCCAGCACCGTGAACACCACCCCCGCCACCGCCGCCGCCCCCGCCGTCGCCGCGCCGCCGATCAGCAGCGCCGTCCTCGGATCGCGGGCGTGCTTCTCGGCGCCGCGGACCAGCGGCGCCATGGTGGTCTCCGGTCGCTTCGGCGGCGGTGCACCCGCCGATCTTTGCCCAAGCTCCACCTCATCCTCGATCTGCGCGCCGGCCACGAGCTGCACCGTCATCTTCTTCGTCTCGTAGTCCTCGTGCTCCACCGAGATCGCGTGCGCCCCAGGCTCGACGAACAGCGGATCCGCCAGCGGCGTCAGCCCCCGCAATATGCCGTCCACAAACACACGCGCCCCGTCCACCTTGGTGCGCACCACCAGCGTCCCCACCTTCGCCCGCGCCGCTGCGTACGCCGCTTCCCCTCGGGCGCGCTCCTCCGCGGTGCTCGTCGCGTCCTCCGCCATCTCCCGCACGTACCTCGCCAGGTGCTCCGCCGCGTCGCGGTGGCGGCCCAGCTTCAGCTCCGCTGCGCCCAGATTGCCGCGGATGGTGTAGTGGGGGTTCAGCGACAGCGCCGCCAGGAACGCGGCCCGCGCGTCGGCCCAGCGGGACTGCGCGAAGGCATCGACGCCTTCTCTGAACAGCTTTCGAGCTTGCTGGGTCATCGCGACGGTTTCCGCCTCGTGCGGCGCCGTGCTCGGCTGTGTCCTGCCTGGCACGGTCGTCGAGAGCAGCGCGAGAAAGCTGGCGACAGAAGCGATGCGGCGAATGTAGCTAGGCATGATCAGAACTTCGGCTCCGTGTGGAAGGCGCGAATGGCCGATGGATCGCGGGACGCGTTGACGCTGGCAGCAGGCGCCAAAGACGGCGCCTCCGTCGACGCGGTCGCGGGTGGTGCCGGTGTGACGGGTGCCGGTGGCGGCGTGTCGGCCGTCCTCACCGGTGAAGGCTGCCGCGTCGGCGGTTGCCGCTCGGGCACCCTCGGCGCCGGCGCGTGCACCGCGGGCGCAGGTCTTCGGCGCGCAGCAGGCGCTGCTTCACCTCGATCGGAAATCACCGCAGGCGCCGCGCGTTCGGCGGACGCCTCGGGCGGCGCTCCCTCGGCCGCGATCTCCTCGACGGCCAGCGGCGCGCTCTCCGCGCGCTCGTCGCTCCCTGTCACGGCTGCGCCGCTCGCTGCCGCGCCGCTCGCCGCCGCCTCGCGCATCGCGCGCTCAGCGCTCGCCGCGTCCCGCGCGACCGCGCTCTCCACCGGCGCCTTCTCCTTCACCCCGCACATCGCGGCGGCCCCGATCCCCGCCGCCAGCGCCAGCATCGCCGCCACCGTCCCGGCGCGCCGCACCATCCCCGGCCTGGCGTCGGTCTCGCCGCCGTCCTTCTCCTCCGCCGCCTCGCTCCTCGGCCGGTGCGCCGACGGCAGCGCGTTCTTGTCGATCACCGCCGCCGCTGCCGCCGCGTCCGCCGCCCACGGGCTCCCCCCTCCGCTCTTCTCCGCGCCGCTCTTCCCTCCGCCCCGCTTCGCCGCCCCCTTGCGCGGTGCCATCGCCTCCCGCAGCCGCGCCGCCGTGCTCGGCTTCTCCTCGTGGTCCACCCGCACGTTCACGCGCGGCTCACGCGGCGGCGGCCCTTGCTTCGTCCTCTCCCACACCGCGTACGCCTTCCAGTACGCCTCCACCTCGTCGCGCAGCTCCGGCTCGATGTAGAGCACCCCCGTCCGGAACGCAGGGTGCGACACAAGCTGGCTCGGCGTCGGCGCCGGGCTGGCCGGCGCGCCGGCGTCCGGCTCGCTCGCCGCGCCTCCCTCCGCCTCGCGCTCCCCGCGCTCGTCCCGGTCCTCGTCCTTCACCGCCTCGCCTCCTGTCCGTGCCGCCGGCCCCTCACCGCGATCCATCGTCCCTGCGCGCGCGAATTCTCATCTTTCTCATCCCCGATCGACCCGTCGCCGATCGGCCCGCCCGCCGCCCGCTCACAGCTCGTCCTCGCGCGGCGGCGGCTCGGTCACCCCGGCCGCGCGCAGCAGCTTGCCGAGCCGCACGATCGCCCGGTCGTGGACCCGGTACGCGCCCGGGTGCGGGATCCGGAGCGCGCCGCCGATCTCCGCGAGCGGCCGCCCCTCCACGTAGCGCATCGACAGCACCTCGGCCTCGCGCGGCGTCAGCCGCTCCAGGGTGCGCCGCAGCAGCGCGTGCGCCCGGCCGTGGCGCTCGCGCCGCGACAGCGCCTCCTCTCCGGTCTCCGGCGTCGCCACGCCGGCGGCCGTCGCGAAGACGCTCGCCGCGAGGCCGTCGACATGGTCGAGGAGCCGCTCCTCCGCCTTGCCGTCGACGTCGGTCATCACGTCGCCGTACCGCCGCTGCCGCGCGATGTAGTCGTACCCGCCCTGCAGGCAGAGCGCGACCACCCGGTCCTGCTCCCGTGCTTCCCGGAGGTACCCGTCGAGCATCGCGCCCCGGATGCGGTGCCGCGCGAAGCGCGGGAAGCTGTCGTCCCGCGCCGGATCGTAGGCGAGCGCCGCCTCGATGAGCCCCGCACGGCCGAGCGACATCAGCTCGTCGAACGAGAGGTGCTTTCGCAGCCTCGGCGAAAGCCGGCGCGCCGCGCCGCTCACCTCGTGCAGCGCCGACGCCGCGAGCGCCTGCTGCGCCGGCGTCAGCCTCGCCTCGGGGTCAGCCATCTTCGCCGCCCCCCGCCTTGCGCCGGGGTTCCTCGGCGCCGTCCCGGGCCGCCACGCCGCTCCCGAGCGGCGCCGCGCGAGGCCGCGCGCGCTCCAGGAGGTCCCGCCCGACCTCGTCCTCCGTGAGCGCCTCCACGAGCAGCTCGCGCATGGTCTCGATCACGTCGTGCGACGCGATCCCGCGGTAGCGCGCGAGCGTCCGCTCGACGACCTCGTCGAGGAAGGGATCGGCCGCGCTGGGTTCGTCGTTCGGCATGTCTTCGCTCCTTGCTCGCTTCGCTGCTCTCACCCTCAGAAATTGGGCTTGTTCCCGAACGGCAGCTCCTCGTGTCGTCTCTCCCGGGGCGGTGCCGGCCGGGCCGGCGCCGGGGCGCGCCCGCTCGAGGGCATCGGGTAGATGTCCTCCTCCTCGTCCGGGGAGATGTCCTTCTGCCCGCCACGCCCCTTCGACGTCTTCAGCCAGTCCCACGGGCGCCGTGCGGGCGCGCGCGCCGCCCCCGCGACCGGACGCGCCCGTGTTGCCGGCGCGCTCGGCGGCGCCGGCACGCTCGTCTGCGGCGGCGCCTTCGCCTGCGCCGGCGCGCTCGCCTTCGCAGGCGCGCTCGCCTCCGCAGGCGCGCTCGCCTCCGCAGGCGCGCTCGACTTCGCAGGCGCGCTCGGCCGGGCCGCCGTTCCCGTGGATTCGGCGGGAGGTGACAGCGCGGCCTCGGACGCCTCGACGCCGAGGGGCTCGGCTGCGCTCTCCGGCACGCGCGCGTCCGGCGGCGCCCCGGTCTCGTGGGCGGCGCGCGTGGCGCGCGTGGCGCTGGAGCGCGCCGGCGGCGCCGGCGCGCTCGCGACGACCCCGCCGGCAGACGCGGCCGGCGCGGCCCTGCTCTCCGAGGCGGCCATCGCAGCGCGTTCGCGGCGCACATGGATGTACAGCGCTGTCGCGGCGCCCGAGACGGCGATCGCCAGCACCGCCGCGACGGCGCAGCGGCGCAGGAGCTGCGCTCGCCAGCGCCGGTCGGCGACGCGGTCCGTCGCCGGCAGGCCGGGTCCCACGAGGCTCGCTCCCTCGGCACCCGGGGACGATCGCACCGTGACCGGCCCGGGGGTCACGAGCAGCGGCCAGCCCGGGTCGGCCCCCGGCGGCGCGCTCGTCGGCGGATGCGACGGAGGAGCCGAAGGCTGCGCCGGCCGCGCCGTGCCCCCCTCGCACGCGGCACGCGCCGCGTCCCCCTCGCGCGCCGCCGGCGCCGTGTCCGCGCCCTCGCGCGCATCGCTCCCGCCGAGCTCGGCCGAGGTTGCCGGCCCGTGGACGATCACCCGGCTCTCGTCGGGCTGCGGCGCCGTGCTCAGCCGCTCGGGCGATCGCGGACCGTGGTGCTCCCGCCGGGCCCCCGGCGTCCCTGGGTCCGGCCCCGCGGCGAGCCGGCCGGCGCGCACGTCCGACAGGTAGCGCTCCCGGAGCTCGCGGAGCGCGCTCGCCGCCGCGCCGGCGTGCCTGAAGCGCTCTGCCGGCCGCTTCGCCAGGCCGGTCTGGACCACCGGCCAGACGTAGTCCGGGATCGACAGCACGATCTCGTGCACCGGCACCGGCATCCGCAGCATGTGCGCCGCGACGAGCTGGCCCTCACTGGGCATCCCCGAGAGCCCCCGGCCCGTGGCGAACACGTAACGGCCGGCCAGGAGCTCGTAGATCACCAGCGACAGCGCGTAGACATCGCTCGCCGGCGAGCACGGCTCTCCCCAGCACTCCTCGGGCGCCGTGTACGCCGTCGTGCCGAACCGCTGGCCCGGCCGGGTGCTCGGCAGACCGTCGACCCGGATCTTCGCGATGTTCAGGTCGAGCAGCTTGACCTCGCCGTGCCGGTCGACGAACACGTTCTCCGGCTTCACGTCCCTGTGCACGATCCCGAGGTCGTGCGCCGCCGCGAGGCCGTCGGCGATCTCGATCCCGATGTGGAGCGCCCGCGCGATCGGCAGCGGCGACTCCACCTGGCAGATCCGGCGGAGCGACTGGCCCTCCAGGAGCTCCATGGCGATCCAGACCGTGCCGTCGGGCAGCGTGTCGGCGCTGTGCACGGCGACGATGTTCTTGTGCCGCAGCCGGCAGAGCGCGATGGCCTCCTTGTGGGCGCGCTCTCGCACCTGCTCGGAGCTCGCGTAATGCGGGAGCAGCAGCTTGAGCGCGACCCGCCGCTGCGTGAACTCGTGGACCGCCTCGTAGACGACGCCGACGCCGCCCGCGCCGATCACCCGCACGAGCCTGTGGCCCGCGACGGTGCTCCCCGGAAGATAGGTCGCCGGCGGCGAGGACGTCCCGGCGTCGTCGTCCCGCGTGCTGAGCTCGCCCTGACTCATCCAAGCCACCCCCGCATCAAGAGCGCGCCGACCATACCAAAGAACGCCGCGGTCGCGGCGACGGCGAGCCAGCTCGCCACCCGCGCAGGCGGACGCGGAGCGAGCGCCCGCGCGGACGACGCCCGCCCCTCCGTCGGACCGGAGCGCGGCGCCCGGCGGACCGGAGGACAGGGCACCTCGATCACGAGGGGTCGCGTCACGACAGGTCGCGTGACGGCTGCCGATGCGACCGGCGCGAATGGCAACGGCGCCGTCGCCACGGGCAACGGCACCGTCGCCACGGAAGCGGGCGTCGCCTGGGACGGCTGCCAGGGAAGAGGCGAATCCGGGCGAAACGACACAGGAAGCGGCTCGGTGGTCAGCGGGGCCGGAGGGGGCTCGACGCGACCCGGCGAACCGGCGGCGCCCTCGCCGGCGCGAAGGGCCTTGTCCAGGGGCACGGTCGCGAGCAGGCATTCGATCGAGCTGCGGGCGGTCACGGCCAGGTTCCTCTCCAGCAAGTGCGGGCATGAGCGCAGGAATGAGACGGCGGTGGCGACGGATCCCGGGCGTGACAGCCGAAGGGGGTCGTCGCTCCTACCTTCCACGGGCACCATCGACCCTGCGCGGCGGATTTCTCAGAAAAGTGATCGATCTCGGGAAAACCATGGGCGCCTCCGGGTGCGGCTGCGCTCCCCGAGGGCATGGCTGCGCAGGCGGGAGCCGTGGCTGCACGCTCGGAGGCCATGGCTGCAGGGGTGGCTTTCTCCGGCTTGGTCCGCCGCGTGTTATCGCGTGTTATCGCGTGTCATCGCGTGTCATCGCGTGTCGTGTTATCGAGACCATGCCGAGCCGGTAGAGCAAAAAAAACGGACGTTCGCTCAACTGCGAGCGCCCAACAATGCTCTTGCCATCACCGAAACTACCACCGTAACTTCCCTTCTCATTGCCGCCGTCCGGATCCCCCGGTCGGCAGGGAGGAACTCAGCATGGATTACACAGACGAAGTCCTCGAGACCACACCTGAGCGCGTCACCAAGTTCTTGACGGGGCTCGGCGCTGTCGCCGCGATTCGCACGTCGATGGCCGGGGCGGGGATGATCGATGACGATATCCTGGAGGGCCGCACTCTGCTCCTCGATGTCCTCGCCGCTCCCCGCAAGATCGGCGCGCCGCCCGATACCGACGATGCCAGGGCGCAGCGCGCCGCGACGGGGGAGCTCGATCAGTGGGACGAGCCCAACTTCACCCGTCATGGCGCCGCGCTCCGCCGGCGTTTCCCCGATGTGAACGCTTATGTCTTCAAGGACCTCGCGCCCTCCACCGGCACCGCCGCCGTCCAGGGAGTGGCCACCTTCCTCGCAAGGCTCGATGCCCTCGAGAATGGCACCGACCCGGGCCGCGCCGGAACGAAGCAGAGCGACAAGAAGGCAGTCGCTTTCCTCGCGACTCGCAGCCTCGACAAGGCCGAACGCAAGCGCCTCCAGGGGCTCGTCGACGTCGCGCTCGGCCCGACATCCCCTCTGCCCGAGCAGGCCGAGCTCCCGGAGACCGCGCGCCGGCGCGAAGCGCTCGTCAAGCTGCGCTCCTGGTTCGACGAGTGGTCAACGACGGCCCGCGCCGTCATCAAGAAGCGCGGCTACCTCATCCGCCTCGGCCTCGCGAGCCGCAAGGTGCGCCAGCGCAAGCCCACCGCCGCGCCGCCCAAGCCCGGCAAGCCCACGGCCACGCCGTCCCAGCCGACATCGCCGGGCGAAGAGACCCACGCGATCGACGTCGAGTAACTCGACTCACAAATCAACGCCTCCGGCGCGCCCGTGAGACCTTCCGACGCGCTCCGGAAGCTTCCGACGCGCTCCGGAAGCTTCCGACGCGCGCTGAAAGCTTCCGACGCGCTCCGGAACACGAAGTTTCGCATACTTAGCGGCGTCCGCCGCGCCCCCGGCGCCCTCCGACGCGCGCAGGGGACGAGTTTCCCGGCAAATTCCGCATCCCGCCTCCGCGCCGGAAGCCTCCGGAGCGCGTCGGAGACCTCCGGAGCGCGCCGGAAGCTTTCGACCCGCGCCCCTCAGCGCCCCGCCGCCGACTCGAACCTGGGCGCCGCGTCGAACGTCTCCGCCAGCGTCCTCCGGTACTCGTCGGCCATCTGCACGAGCCCATCGATGAGCAGCGCCACGTCGTGGTCCGCGCAGCCCTCCAGCGACGCCACGCACGACGCCGACACCTCGTCGCCCGTGAGCGACACGCGGAACTCCCCCGTCGTCTGGTCGTTCATCGTGAGCAGGAACCGGTAGAACGGCTCGTGGTTCGCCGCAGGCAGCCCCACGACCGGCGCGCGCAGCGTCAGCAGGCGCCCCGTTTCGTCGATCTCGATGTCCACCTGCGTCGCCGTCTCCGCCGTGGGGTACGGCCGCTGCGCGATGCGCCACGCCCTCGGACCGACGCGCACCCGGTTGGCGATGAGCCCGAGCGCCGACAGGCCCTGCCGGATCACCCGCTCGACGCCCGCGCGCGCCGGGCACGGCGGGTACGCGTGCGGCAGCAGGCGGCCGCAGCCCAGGCACCGGTCGCACTCGACGTCGAACGGCTCCTCGCACGCCGGGCAGCGGTACACCGGCGCCCGGTCCCTGAGCTCCGCGAGCGGCCGATCCCCCAGGGCGAGCAGCGGCTGGAACGCGCCCGCCGGGACCACAACGCAGTGACCCGCGAGCTCCCCTGCCGCGCCGGACACCGCCGCGACCACGCCGATCACCCTCCCCTCGGGATCGAGCACCGGCGCGCCGAGGGGCGCCGCCACGTCGAGCTCGAACGCCGGGAGCTGCCCGTCGACCTTGCGCGCCACGTGGCAGACCCGCGCGACCGCGAGGCGCAGGCTCTGCCCCGGGAGGCAGCTCAGCACCGCGGCGCGCTCGCCGAGCCGCGGCTCGGCCGCCGCGCGGGCGGCGAGCGCCGCGACGCCGGGCGGCTCGGCCGGCGCGACGAGCGCCACGTCGCGGCCCACGTCCGCGGCGATCACACGCCCCGCCATGCCCCGCCCGTCCTCGAACGTCAGCGCGACCTCCGTCGGGTAACCGAGCCCGCGCCGGCTCGCCACCACGACGCCGTTGCCGAGCGCCACCCAGCCGGTCGTCACGAGCGCGCCGGCGCGGATCGCCACCACCGAGCGGCGGGCGCGGGCGACGCGCTCATGGAGCAGCGCGAGATCGCCGTCGCCGTGCGGCGCCAGCTGCGACGTCATTGCGCGACGATCCTCGAGAGCGCCGTCATCAGGAGCTCGATCGTGCCGGGTTTGGCGCCGTCCCGCTGCGCGTAGGCGACGATGTCGCGCAGCCGCTGCTCGGTCTTGGCGGGCAGCTTCGTGCGCACGAGGAGCTCGGACAGGGCCCCTATCGCGAGGAAGTGGCGGAGCATCGGGTCGGCCGGCGCGCGCTCGATCTCGCGCAGGTAGCGGCCGAGGTGCTCGCGCGCGAGCGCCGCCGTGGTGAGCGGATCGATGTGGAGCGGCTTCTCCTCGGGCACCTGGCCGCGCACCGCCACGAGCCGCTCCATCGCGAGGAGCGCCGGCTCCGCGACGCCGGCGGTGTTCCCGCGGCGCGCGCCGCCCTCGGCCTGGATGAGCTCGCGGGTCGCGGCCGCCGTGCAGCGGTAGAGGTGCGCCACCGCGTCGGGCATCGCCTCGCCGTGCTCGTAGATCGCGCGGAAGACCGTGCACCGGATGAGGAGCACCATGACGCCCGGCCGCTCCTGGAAGCTGAGCGCCGCGCCGAGCACCTGCGCGTCCCGGAGCAGCTGGCAGAACCGATCGGCCGCCGCGTTCGCCGACTCCGGGCGGGAGGGGATGCTCCGGCGCGACGGAGGCTCGATCTCCACCTCCGGCAGCGCGGGCGGGCGCACCGACAGCGGCGTCGCCGCCATGATGGAGGACGAGCGACGAAAGGGCACGGTGCGCGCGCTGCGGCGATCGCTGACCTGCGCCGACGTCTCTGCGGCCGCCGCCAGCTCACCGGACAGCGGCGCCGCCGTCGCCGCGCTCCCCGGAGCCGGCTTCGCTGCGCCGCCCTCGGACCCCGGGCTCGCGACGCCGCCGATCGCCTTCGACGCCGCGCCGGCGTCGTGCGCCGGCGGGAGGATGCCGGCCTTGGGCGCGGGCGCGCCGCCGTTCTTCGACGACGCGGCGCCCGCCGCCGGCATCGGCGCCGACGCCAGGGACGGGGACAGGATGTCGGGGATCGCGTCCGCGTCGCGGATGGGGCGCGCGACCGACTCGGGCAGGCGCGGCAAGGGGGGCGCCGCCCACGCCGCCAGCTCCTCGAGCGGCGTCCGCGCCCCCGAGACCGGCGTCGCCGGCGCGCCGGCCCGCACCGACGGAGCGCTCTGCTGGCGGGCAGGCGCGGGCGGGACCGTGAAGCTCTTGAGCGGCCGGGCGCGGCCGGCGGACGCCCACGTGAGGCTCGTCCGCTGCTCCTCGGAGAACGGCGGCCGCGCGTCGAACCACGCGCCCATCGTCTCCCCGAGCCGCTGCGCCGCCTCGCCGCTCTCGCGCAGCGCCTGGCGCAGCGCCTCCGGCGTGAAGGCGGCGACGCGGCCGACGCGGCGGAGCAGCAGCAGATCCTCCCGCATGCACAGCCGGAACGGCTCGGGGCCGCTCGACAGCTCCAGCGCCGTCCTGAGCAGCGGCACCCGGTGCCGCTCCGCGACGCGCACGACGGGGACGTCGATCGAGACCCGCTCGTTCGCGGCGTCGAGCGAGACGAAGAGCGTCATCGCCCCGAGCGGAACGATCCACCCCACGCCCTCCTGCAGCGTCGTCGCCTGGAGGCTCGCCCCGGCCTCCGCGGAGGCGCAGTGCGCGACGAAGCGCACCGGGTCGCGCGTGCGCCAGGCGTCGATCGAGCTCCCGTCCCAGTCCGCGTCCGCGGGCGGCTTGCGCGAGGCGGAGAGCACAGGCGACCGGTCCACCCCGCACGCCTCGCACCGCGGCCCACGCAGCGGGAACCCGCACGCGGAGCAGAAGTCGGAGGCCGGGCTCGAGGGGACCGCCACGCCGACAGCATACCTCAGCGCAAGGCCGAGGTGGCACCGCGGTTTGCGCTCAGAGGAACGGATTCAGGTGGAGCGCAACCTTGGCCTCCCGCAGGTTGTGCTGGACCCTGCGGATGAAGTGGATGAACAGGTACGCCCAGACGGCGAAGGTGACGACGCTGATGACGAGCTGGACCGTCTTGCTGACGCCGATCACCATCCAGAGCGCCGTCAGAAGGAAGGCCGCGAACGACAGCGGGACGAACCACTTCCAGCACAGGTTCATCATCTGGTCGATGCGGACGCGCGGCAGCGTCCAGCGGATCCAGATGACCACGAAGACGAGAGCCCAGCTCTTCAGCAGGAAGAGGAAGACGCCGACGAGCTGGAGCCCGAAGCTCGCCTCCTGCTGGGCCGGCGAGACGCCGGGGATCTGCCAGCCGCCGAGGAAGAGCGCGCTCGCGATGCCGCACATCACGAAGACGTTCGCCCACTCGGCGAAGAAGAAGAAGAGGTACCGCATGCCGGAGTACTCGGTCGAGTAGCCGGCAACGAGCTCGCTCTCCGCCTCGGGCAGGTCGAACGGCGCGCGGTTGCCCTCCGCCAGCGCCGTCGTGAAATACAGGAAGAACAGCGCGAACGTGATCGGGTTGCGGAAGACGAACCAGTGCCAGGGCCAGCCGCCCACGTCGAGGAGCGAGGGCCCGGCGCCGCCCTGGGCGCCGATGATGTCCTGGAGCCGCAGCGAGCCCGTCATCATGACGATGCACACGATCGCGACAGCGCCGGGGATCTCGTAGCTGATGATCTGCGCCGCCGAGCGGATCCCGCCGAGGAGCGACCACTTGTTGTTCGACGCCCAGCCGCCGGTCATGAGGCCGATGGTGACCAGCGACGTCACGGCGATGACGAAGAGGATCCCGATGTCGAGGTCGGCCGCGATGAGGTACTGGCCGAACGGCATGACGACGAACGTGGCCGACACGCCGACGAACACGAGGTAGGGCGCGAGCCGGAAGAGCGCCTTGTCGCTCTCGGCCGGGATGACGTCCTCCTTCATGATCGACTTGATCCCGTCGGCGACCCACACGAGGAGGCCCTGCGGCCCGGCGCGGTTCGGCCCGATGCGGGACTGCATGCGCGCCGAGACGCGGCGCTCGACCCAGGTGATGATCCCCGCGGTCGGCGCCATGAAGAGCAGGATGATCGCGGCGGCCACGCCGAGGAGGATCCCGGCGCCGAGCAGATCTGTGGGTGCGCTCGCGTGGAACCCCTCGGTCGAGAGCTCGATCTCGGACGGGGTCGCGCCGCCCCGCCGGATCCCGACCGCGGACCGCCGCTCGTGGCCGCTCGGGATCACGTCGGCCTTCGAGAGGACCTTCACGCCCTCGAAGCGCGTGATGACGTCGCCGGGCTGGAGCCCTGCCTGGCTCGCCGGGCTCCCGTCGCGCACGCCCGTCACGACGAGCCCGCCGGCGGGCGGCGACTCGGCCGCGACCTCGACGCCGAAGAACGCGAGCGCGCGCGCCCCCTCCTTCACACGCGCCTCGATGACGGCGCGGCGCGGGGTCGGCGGGAGGAAGTCCATCGTGACGCCCCTCACCGTGCCGTTCACGGGGAGCGCCCCCTGCGCGGTCGCGGGGATCTCGACGACCACGTCGCCGTGGAAGGTCGTGTGCACCGCGTCGTCGCCGCGGCCGGCGAAGCGGGATTGCAGGCCCTCGGAGAAGACGAGCGAGATCTTCGTGCTGCTGACCTGCGCGCCCTCGATCTCGATGCTCTGGCCGGTGAGCGGCGCCTGGCCGGGGCGGCGGAGGGTGCCGCGGAACGTGACGACCGCCTCCTTCGCCTCGGCGGTCGGCAGGTTGGTCCCGAGGATCTCGATGCGGTCGCCGAGGTCGACCTCGCGCGGCACGACGTCGACGACGCTCAGGAGCTCGGGCGCCGTCCTGCTCTCGGCGCAGCCGGCCGCGCCGAGCAGCGCGAGGAGGGCCAGGAGGCACGGCAAGAAGCCTCGAGAGAGAGCTCTCCAGGGAGGAGATCCGCGCATGGTGCCGCTTATAAACCGCGCCGCTCGCGCGGTCGAGAATGCGGAGAAAAGCGCTCGCGTGGTCTACCTACCGGCGCCGGACGGGGAGGAAGTAACGGCTGCCGTCGAGCTCGTTCACGCCCACGTAGAGCTCTGCCTCGAACACGTCCTTGAGCCGGCGGTAGGTCATCACCTCCTCGACGGTGCCGTGGGCGACCAGCCGCCCGGCCTTGAGGAGCGCCACGCGGTCGGCGTACTGGGCGGCCGCATTGAGGTCGTGCAGCACCGCGACGCAGGCGAGACGCCGCTCGGCCACCTCCCTGCGCACGACCTCGTGGACCTCGATCGAGTGGCGGATGTCCAGGTGCGCCCCGGGCTCGTCGAGGATCAGCACCTGCGCCTCCTGCGCGAGCGCGCGGGCGATGGCCACCCGCTTCTGCTCGCCGCCGGAGAGCTCGGCCACCGGCCTCCCCGCGAGCCCCACGAGATCGCAGGCGTCGAGGGCGCGGGCGACCGCCTCCTCGTCCCGGCCGGCGGCGAGCATCCACGCGCCCTGGTGGGGCGCGCGGCCCATCATGACGACCTCGCGCACCGTGAAGCCGGGCGCCGAGGTGATCCCCTGCGGCACGACCGCCACGCACCGCGCGATCGCCCGCCGGTCCATGCCGGCGAGCGGCCTCCCCAGCAGGGTCGCCTCGCCCCGCGCCGGCCGCAGGGCCCCCGAGAGGACCCGGACCAGCGTCGATTTTCCCGCGCCGTTCGGCCCCAGGACAGCGCAGAGCTCGCCCGCGCGCACATCCAGGCTGATCCCCTCCAGCGCCAGCCTCCCGGTGGGATAGCTCGCGGCCACGTCACGCAGATCGATCGCCGGCCCCTGCACGCGGTCTCTTTTGTCGAATGATTCGAGTGATATCGAGTGATCTTCCCTTGCGCGAGGTTTCTTGCGGTGGTCCAATCGACTCGAGGCGTAGAGGAGATGGAAACGGCGAAGGAGACTCTGGGAGGCGGCGAGGTACCGCGTCGCGTTATTAAGCGCTACTCCAATCGGAAGCTCTACGACACGAAGGACAGTCGTTACGTCACCCTGCAGCAGATAGGGGAGATGGTCCGGGCTGGCGAAGAGGTCCAGATCATCGACAACGCGACCAAGGAGGACAAGACCGAGGTCACGCTGGCGCTGATCATCTCGGAAGATCTCAAATCGCAGCCGCGCTCGGTCCCGCTCGGCACGCTGAGAGATCTGATCCAGGAGCGCGGCGAGCGGCTGCTCTCGCAGCTGCGCGAGGGCCCGATCGGCCGGCTCATCCCCGGCGCGGTCCCTGGCGAGGGCGGCGTGGTGGCGCCAGGAACGGCGCCCGCCCCGGGGACGGAGCAGGCGACGCCCGCGTCGCCCTCGTCCCATCCGCCCCCGCCGCTCGACACGGACAGGTCGAGCCACGCGAAGGGGCGCCTGAGCGGGATCGTCGAGAGCTCGAAGCAGACGCTCGATCAGTGGCAGCAGGCCGTCGACGAGCGCATCCGCGCCATCCTCCCGGGCCTCGGGCTGGTCCGCGATCTCCAGTCCGATGTCAAGCGGCTGTCGCAGCGCATTGACGAGCTGGAGGCGAAGCTCCAGGGACGCGCGGGTGAACCCATCGAGGGCGCGGCTCCGCACCAGGCGGGCTCCGGCGCGGACGAACCCGCGGCCGAGGGTCGCGAGGGTCAAGGGAGCGAGAGCAGGCTGGAATAGCCCTGGGCGCTCCTCTGTTCCCCCGGATGAGCCCATGCCGTTCTTCTTCAGCAAGAAACCTGCGTCCGTAGCGCAGGACCTGTCGTTGGCCAGCACCGATGGTGGCCGAGCCGACGCCTTCGAGATCGAGCTGCTGGGTCATCTGGACACGCTTTACGGCGTGAGCTGCCGGATGACGAAGAGCTCGACGGAGGCGGAGGATCTGGTCCAGGACACCATCGTCAAGGCGATGCGCGCCCGGGATCAGTTCGAGCCGGGCACCAACCTCAAGGCCTGGCTGCTTCGGATCCTGACGAACACGTTCATCAACCGGTACCGTCGCGGGGGCCTCGAGCGAGGCATCTTCGACGGCCCCGACGCCGAGCCGCTCACCGATGCGTGGGTCGGCGCGACGACGATGCGCGCGATGCGCGATCCGGAGACCCAGGCGCTCACGCCGCTCGTGGAGGCGGAGGTGCAGCGCGCCCTCGACGCGCTGCCGGAGGAGTTCCGGCTGGCCGTGGTGCTGTCGGACATCGAGGAGCTGTCCTACAAGGAGATCGCCGAGGCGATGGGCTGCCCCATCGGCACGGTGATGTCGCGCCTGCACAGGGGCCGCAAGCTCCTCCAGAAGACGCTGCGCGAGCACGCGGTCCTGATGGGCATCGTCAGCGAAGACGCGGCGAAGGACGCGCCCGCCGACCTGGACGCGTACCGCAAGCGGAAGCGGGGTGCCGCATGAGCGCTGCGAAATCGATCGAGAGCTGTTCGCGGTTCGACCACGCGCTGTCCGCCTACGTCGACTGCGAGCTGGATCCGGACCACGCCGTCGATCTGGAGTCCCACCTCGTCCAGTGCCCTCCGTGCTTCGAGCAGGTGAGGCTCTTGCGCTCGCTGCGGGCGAGCCTGAAGCGGGCGCGGCCGTCGGGGTGCCCGGACGCGCTGCGGGCGCGCGTCGCCGCGGCGGTGGCGCACGAGCAGGCGCGCGACGCGGCGCAGTCGGCCGAGGCGAGGCCCCGCCTCGTGCACAGGGGGTACGCGTTCGCGCTCGCCGCGGCGGCGGGCGTCGTCTTCGTCGTGGGCGTGGCGCGGCGGCCGGACGCGACGGCGGAGGCCGCGAAGGTGGACGCCGCGAGGGCGGCGGCCGATCTCACCCGCGCCGAGAGCGTCGAGGTCCTTCTCGACGATCTCGTCACCCAGCACGCGCAGCCGCTGCCGCCGGAGACGACCAACCCGGAGGACCTCCCGCGCTTCGATCCGTTCGTCGGCGTCCCGGTCCGCAGGCCGCAGTTCCAGTCGATACCGGCGAACTTCATGGGCGCCCGCGTGCACACGATGCGCGATCGGCGCGCCGCGCTGCTCCAGTTCGTGGTGCGGGGCAACCACCGCGTGACGGTCTACATGTTCAACTCGCGCACGGTCCCGGTGCAGAAGGCGCAGCCGATCCTGCAGCCGCGCGTCGTGCGCGAGCGCCCCGTCTACGTGGGCAACATCAACGGCTACTCGGTCGCCGCCGCCGAGCGCAGCGGCGTCGGCTACGCGCTCGCCTCGGATCTCGGCGACGACGTCAGCACGCAGCTCGTCCTCGCTGCGATGCAGTGAGCGCGCCGGCGCTCGCCCCATGGCGAGCGCCGTCCTCTCCCTCCCTCCCTCGATAACCCCGACCACCCCCTACCGCGAGAGACCGCATGCGCTTCGTCTTCGTCATGGATCCGCTGAGCCGCGTGACGCACGACAAGGACACGTCGTTCGCCTTCATCCGAGCGGCGCAGGCGCGCGGCCACGAGAGCTACCACTGCTTGCCGCGCGACCTCTCGATCGAGGGCGGCGAGGCGCACGCCTCGGCCTCGCCGCTGCGCATCGGCGACGCGCCCCCGTTCATCTCGTTCGCGGGAGGCCCCGAGCGGATCCGGCTCGCGGACGTGGACGCCATCTTCATCCGCAAGGACCCGCCGTTCGATCGCAGCTACCTGTACGCGACGCTGATCCTGGAGCGCGCGCGGCGCTGCCCGCTCATCGTGAACGACCCCCGCGGGCTGCGCGACGCCAACGAGAAGCTCTACGCGCTGAACTTCCCCGAGTGGACGCCGAGGACGCTGGTCACCGCGGACCGCGAGCAGATCCACGCGTTCGTGCGCGCCCTCGGCGGCACGGCGGTGATCAAGCCGCTCGACGGCGCGGGCGGCCTCGGCGTGCTGCAGATCAACGAGCGCGACAAGAACGCGCGCGCCATCGCGGACATGATGACGAACGAGGGGCACCGCCTCGCCATGGTCCAGGAGTACCTGCCCGCCGTCGTCCACGGCGACAAGCGCGTCCTCTTGCTCGACGGCGAGCTGCTCGGCGCCATCCTCCGGGTGCCCCGCGACGACGACCACCGCTCGAACATCCACGTCGGCGGGCGCGTGGTCTCGACGGAGCTCTCGCCGCGCGAGCTCGATCTCGTCCGCGCGGTCGCGCCTCGCCTCCGCGCCGACGGCCTCTTCTTCGTGGGCCTCGACGTCATCGGCGAGCGCCTGACCGAGGTGAACGTCACGAGCCCGACCGGCATCCAGGAGCTCGGGCGCTTCACCGGCGCGGATCCGGCGGCGAGGGTGATCGCCTGGGCCGAGGAGCGGGCGCGCGGCCAGGCCGCGCGCGCGTGAGCCGCCTCGCTCCGGAAAGTTGGCCCGGAGCGCCCGCCTCTGCGAAGGCTCCCCCATGGGCGAGTCATTCGAGCGGTGTGCCGTGTGCAGCGACGGCGAGCAGGGTGATCGGGACGGCGGTGCGCCCGGGGATCCTCGCGCGAGGACGCGGATGGCGCGCGTGGTCATCCAGGGGCGCTCGCTGAGCCTGTGCCGGACGCACGCGGCGACCGTGGCTGCCGCCATGCCGGAGACGTTCGAGGAGATGCGCGCGCTGTTCGTGGGGCTCCAGCGCAGCGCGCAGCCGGCGCAGCGCGATCCGTCCATCGAGCGCCGCTCCCCCATCGCGCGCCGCAGCCCCGAAGATCGGCGCGTCTTCCCCCCGCGGCCGGAGGGCCGGCGGATCGGTGCAGGACGCCGCGCCAGCGATCCGGGGGAGTGATCGCGACCATCGCGCCGGCGCCCTCCTCGCGCCGATCTCCGGAGCGGCGCCCGCTCTCCGCGCGGAGCGCCGGAGGCCGCCGGATGCGCGCGACGCGTGGTAGGTTCTCGCCATGAGATCCCGCCGGCGCGTCGTCATCGGGCTCGGGTCGAGCCTGGGTGATCGCCTGGCGACCCTCCGCGCCGCCATCGCGGCGCTCGGCGCTGATCCCGATCTCGACGTCCTCCGCGAGTCGTCGCGCTACGAGTCGCCGCCCGCAGGCGGCCCGCCGCAAGGCGATTACGTGAACGCAGCGGTGCTCGTCGCCACGTCGCTGCCCGCGCGCCAGATCCTCGATCGCACCCTCGCCGTGGAGCGCTCGCTCGGGCGGACGCGCCCCGATCCTGTGCGATGGGGGCCGCGCACGATCGATCTGGACCTGCTCTGGATCGAGGGCGAGGTCGTCGCGGAGCCGGATCTCGAGGTGCCTCACCCGCGGCTCTGCGGCCGTGTGTTCGCGCTCAGGCCGCTGCTCGACGTCGCCCCCGACGCGCGCGACCCTCGCACGACCGTCGCGTACGCCGCGCTCCCCGAGGCGAGCGCGCCCATTCGCAAGCTCGATCCGATCTGATCGGCGCCGCAGCGGCGCGCGCGCGGCGCTCAGCGCGAGCGCGGGGGGCCGGGAGCGGCGCGGGATCGGAGGCCGGCGCTGCCGCCGGCGTACGACGCCGCGCTGCCGATCGTGACGACCACGACCAGCAGCAGCGCCCACCCCAGCGCGCCCGCCGGCGCGCCCTCGGCGAAGGCGAGCGCCCAGGCGAGCGCCGCGACGACGGCGCCGCTCGCGGCGGCCTCGCGCCGCCCGGCCCGCCCGCCGAAGCGCCCCACGAGGTAGCCGCCGGCGACCCCGGCGAGCGCGAACGCGATCACGTTGAGCCCCACCATCGCGAGCCGCACCGAGCCCTGTGCCCCGGCGTCCCCCGCCCGCTCGATCATCCGGCGCAGCAGCGTGTTGACGAGGCCCGCGAGCGGCAGCCACGCGATGAAGATCGCCACCGTGCCGAGCGCGATCCAGTGCCACGGCGGCCGGTCCTCGCCCTCGTCGTCGCCGCTGCTCTGCAGCACGGGGAGCTTGCGCTTCTCCGGCGATGCCGCGCCGCCCCGAGGAGGCGCAGCGCCTGCCGCGCCGCTGCCGACGACCGGGAGGCGTCGCTTCGGCGCGTCCCCCATGGCGTCAGCTGGGCTTCGAGGTCGGGGGCGGCGCGGCGGCAGGAGCCTTCCGCCAGAACTTCCGCGCTTCGTCCTGCTGGCGGACCAGCCGCCGCTGCTCCTGGATCAGGCCGCCGTAGGCGCGAGGCACACGCGGATCCTTCGCGAGCGCGTACAGGACCTGGAGCGCCGCCTCGGCGTCGTCCGTCGCGCGGTGCGCCTTCTCGAGCGAGATCCCGAGCCGAGCGGCCATGTCGCCGAGGGCGCGGCTCTCCTCGTTCTTGTAGAGCTCGCGGGCGAACGTGAGCGGATCGACCCAGTCGACCTCGCGCCGCATGGCGGGCGGCGGCTCGTTCGGGCGCATGCCCACGCGCTCGAGCTCGGCGAGCAGGAACGAGCGGTCGAAGGTGGCGTTGTACGCCGCGGGGATCGCCCCCTTGAAGCAGGCGAGGATCTCCTCCGCCACCTCGGCGAACGACGGCTTGCCCTCGACGTCCGCGTCCTTGATCCCGTGGATGGCGGTGCTCTCCGCGGGGATGGGCCGCCCCGGGTGGATGAGCCAGTTGTAGCGCGTCAGGATCTCCCCGGAGCGGCCGATGACGATGCCGAGCTCGATGATCCGATCGCCCGCCGGATCGCGCCCCGTGGTCTCGACGTCGACGAAGGCGATGGGCTGGTCGATCCAGGCGCTGCCCGCGTCGATCTCCGATGCGACGCCGACGGCGCGCACCTTGAGGAGGTGCGCGATCCCAGGGTAGTGCCGGCCCGTCGGGAAGCAGCCGCACGGGTCGGCGACCTTCACGGCGTCCTCGGCTTGGCGGGCTGGGCGGGTGCAGGCGAGGTCGCGGGGCGCGCCGCGCCGCCCGCCGGCGCGCTGGTCCCGGCGGCGGGGGTGGCGCTGACCGCGGGGGTGGCGCTGGCTGCTGGGGTCGCGCTGGCCGCGGCGATCGCGCTGCCGGAGGGCGACGCGTCGCCTGGCTTCGGGGGTGCAGGCCGCGGCGTCTTGCCGAGGAGCTCCAGATCGAGCTTGACCCACGCCTCGAGATCCTCGCCCGGGTTCGAGAGGAGCTGGAGGTTGACCTCGCGGCCGTTGATGAAGACGAGGGGCGTCCCCTCGAGCCCGACCCCGTCGGCCTGCAGCTTGTCCTTGTCGATGCGCGCCTTCGTGTCGGTCGAGACGAGATCGGCGCGGAACTTCACCATATCGAGCTTGAGCCGCTGCGCGTAACGCTCGAGGTCGGCCTGCTCCAGCTTGTCCTGGTTCTCGAAGAGGAGGTGGTGCATCTCCCAGAACTTGCCCTGGTTGAGCGCGGCGGTCGCCGCGCGCGCGGCGGGCTCGCCGTGGACGTGCGCCGAGAGCGGGTAGAACTTGAAGACGAGGCGCACCTGCCCGTCGAAGCGCTTCACGAGCCCCTCGAGCAGCGGCGCCATCAGCCTGCAGAACGGGCACTCGAAGTCGGCCCACTCGACGATCGTGATCGGCGCGTCGGGCGGCCCCATCTCCGGCGAGCCGTCCGTGGCGAGCGTCTTCACCTTGTTCGCGTCGAAGCGCATGTGGAACGCGTCGTCGCGCTCCTTCTTCGACCGGCCGTCCTTGACCAGATCGAGCAGGAGCTGCGCGGCGGGGAGGCACGCCTTGCACGGGCGCTGCTCCTTCACGCACTGCGCGATGCTCACAGGCGTGTCCGTGCAAGGGGAGAGGAGCTCGGAGACCTGTGCCCCCCACTCCCGGCGCTCGCGGGGAGTCAGCGAGGAGGTGTCCACGCCCGGCAGCGAGACCGACACCTCCGGGCTCGCGGCCGGTTTGGGCTCGTTCGAGCTCGGGTTCCCAGGACAGCCCGTGGCGCCGATCGCGAGCAACGGCAACGCGAGGAGCGGCGGCATCCAGCGCAGGAATGACATCGCGGCGCGAGCTTAGTCGGACCCCTTGCGAGATGCTAGCGCGGGTGTAGCGTCAAGAGGTGCGGAGCGTCCTCTACCGCTTCCCGGATCTGCAGCAGTTCGAGCAAATCGTGTGCGATCCGGAGGAGCGTGACCTCGAGCTCGGACTGCCCGCGGGGGAGGTCGTGGCCGATGGCGAGTGGGTGCTCGCCATCTTCGAGCTGGGCGAAAACCGCCGCGCGACGTCGGCCGCGGCGTGCGCGTCGGTCTCACCGGAGGGGGCGAGGCTCACGTTCGAGCCGCGCGACTGGCATCGCCTCGCCCACTTCGCGCGGACGGAGGCGCCCCGCCCCGGATCCGTGCCCGACACCGACGCCGCGGCGCTCCTCCGCGCCGCGGACGGGGCCGGGCCCGCCGCGTCATCCGGCGTCCAGGGCGCCGGCCCGGCGGGCCGGGCGCCGCCGCCCCCTGCGCCGCCTCGGCTGAAGGGCAAAGGCTCGCGGGTCCTCGTTGTCGACGACGACCCCCACATCCGCGAGCTCCTGTCGGCGATGCTCGAGGCGGTCGAGCTCGCCGTCGTCGCCGTCGCCAGCGCGGAAGAGGCGCTGGCGCGGGTCCGCGGCTCACCGTTTCACCTCGTGGTCCTCGACTGGAACCTCCCGAAGATGACCGGCATCGACCTGTGCCGGACGCTGCGGCAGGAGCCCGGGCTCCGCGATCTCCCGGTCCTCTTCCTGACGGCGCACGCCTCCTCGCAGGACATGGTCGAGGCCTTCGCCAGCGGCGCCGACGACTACATGGTGAAGCCCTTCCGCGCCCCCGAGCTGGGGGCTCGCATCTTCAGCCTGCTCCGCCGGACGCGGCGCTCGACCTCCTGAGGAGCGTCCCCGCGGCGCAGCGGCTCCGCCGCGACGCGAGTTCGCGCTCGGGCGCCGCGCTCGGATTCCGCGCTCAGATTCCGCGCTCAGAAGGCGACATCGACGTTGACGTTGATCACGCCGATGCTCTGCGCGTAGTGCCCGCCGGAGTCGGGAGCCCTCGAGTTGGGGTGCAGGCCCGCGGTGATGCTGTCCCCCGTGGTGTCGCGGCTGACGTAGAACAGGTGGGTATACGACGCGGCGAGGTGCAGCTGCTTCGCGACATGGAAGCGCCCGCCGAGGGCGAACGAGACATCGTGGAAATCGACGCCCGATGGATCCAGGGTCTCGTCCGGAACTGCGTTGGAGTCGTACCCGACGCCGCCGAAGACCTCGATCGCAGGCCGCGGCCAGTGGCTCCAGCCCGCGCGCACGCCGAACGTGTCGTTCCAGCGGCGGGGGATGTTCTGCACCACGCGGGCGCCCTCTCCGGCGAAGCCGTCGCGGTCGATCTCGCACGCCGCGCCGACCTGGGTGAGGCACTGGTTTTCCATCGAGCTCCACCGCGTCCAGTCGCCGAAGAGCCGGACCTCGAAGCGCTCCGCCGGGACGAAGCGGGCGCCGAGCCGCACGATATCCGGCAGGCCCTGGTGCAGCTCCACGTCGTTCGGGGAGCCCGACACGCCGCTGAAGCGGTTGGTGAGCGTGCCCTCGAGCGACTCTCCTCCCGTGACGTTCGGCCGCGACTGGTACGAGGCGCCGATCCAGAGCTGCTTCGGCGCCGCCTCGATCAGCGCGCCGACGCCGAAGCTCGCGTGGAAGCCGCTCACCTCGAGCAGCGAGCGCCCCTCGGTCGCAAGGAGGTTGTCGCCGGAGGCGTTGCGGGCACGCACGGTGTTCACCTGGGTCCGAATCAGGTTGCCGGAGAGGCCGAGGCTGAGCCGGAGCGCCGGGATCTTGTAGGCGGCGGCGAGGGTGAAGAACATCGCCTGGAGCGAAGACTCGATGGAGTGCCAGCGCTGCACGCCGTCCACCGGCCCGGCGAGCTCGCGATTGCCCTCGAACGCCGCGTTCGTGTCCCAGGACGCGGCGCCGCCGAAGGGCACATAGACGCCGGCGCCCAGCGCCAGATCACCGAGCCTGGCCGACGCGCCGAGCATGGGCGCGGCAGCGACGTTGAACAGGCTCGCCTCCCCCGTGTTCGCCCGCGGCACCGTCACGTCATCGGTCGCCGCCGCCGAGTGCGTGTAGGACGCGGCGCGCAGCGCGATATTTCCGTCCAGGAACAGATGAATCCCCTCGCTCTCGGCGAGGCCTGCGGGGTTGTAGTAGACCGCGGTCGGATTGCTCGTGATCGGGTTGCCATGCTCGCCGCCAAACCGCGCGGTCGCGAACCCACCGGCGAGCGCGGATCCGGTCCAGGCGAGACCGCCGAGGAGGCCGACGGAGATCGCGAAACAGGGGCGGTTGATGAACATATCCGGTGTTCTCGATTCTGAAGGCGGAGGAATGCGGCGCCTGCGGCGGACCCTGCATGGTAGGGTTGCAACACCTGCCACGTCGGGGAAGGTTCTACCCGATCAAGTCAAATGTCACCTTTCGCACGGTGTCAAATGCTTTTCTCCCGCACCATCCTGACAACGCTCGCCTCAGCTGCCCTCACCACCACGGCGCTCCTCATCGGCTGCGCCGACCCGGCAGGCAGATACGATGACTTCGAAGCTCGCGATACCACGATCCGCGAAGACCAGAGCAGCGGCGGTGGTGGTGGCAGCGACGGAAATGGCGGCGCTGGAGGCGGCGGGGACAACTGCCTGCCGGAAGCGGGCGCCGTCGACGGCGATTTCCTCTTCAGCCTCTCGGCTTATCTCAACCCGCGGGCCCCTTTCCTCTTCGTGGCCAGCCTGACCACCGAGGCCAGCGACGGCGGCCTGAGCTTCTCGCTGACCTTCCAGCCGCTCGTGGCCGCCGATCGCAGGACGCCCACGGGCGAGCCGTTCGATGTGGGTCCCTTCGAGCTGTCCGCCGATGGGACGTTCACCGCGCAGCTGCCCACGCTCGTCGTGCCGGGCGACGCCAACCCCATCTCCGGTAGCGAGCTCGAGGCCACCATCACGCTCACCGGCTCCCTCTGCGCGCCCGCCGACTTCATCTGCGGCGTTGTCACCGGCAGCGCGGCGAGGCCGATCCCCCTGAACCTCAAGGGCTCCACCTTCGCCATGGAGCGAATCGCCGATCCGAGCAGCTACCCGGCGCCGGTCATCAACTGCAAGAGGGACCCGGCGAACCCGCTTCCGTGAGCGCCCGGTCGGGTCACGCCGCGGCCTCCGCCGCGGCGGCGCCTTCGAGCTCGATCAGCGAGATCTCGGACGGCGCGCCGACGCGCATCGGCGGCCCCCAGTAGCCCGTGCCGCGGCTCACGTAGATCTGGCTGTCGCCGTGCGAGGACAGCCCGGCCACGTAGGGCTGGTCGAGCCGCACGAAGAAGTTCCACGGGAAGATCTGACCACCGTGGGTGTGGCCGCTGAGCTGCAGGCCCACGCCCCGCTCCGCGGCCTCCAGGATCTGCTTGGGCTGGTGCGCGAGCAGCACGAGCTCGCGAGAAGGGTCCCGCCCCGCGAGCGCGCGCGCGAGGTCGGGGCCATGGCCGCGGCCCATGCCGCGGGAGCTCCAGTCGTCCACGCCGGCGAGGTCGAAGCCGTGCTCGCCGTCGCCGATCGAGACACGCTCGTTGCGCAGCACCGTCACCCCGAGCCGGCGGAGCTCCGCGATCCACGCCTCCGCGCCGGAGTAGTACTCATGGTTGCCCGTCACGAAGAAGACCCCGTGCTTGGCGCGCAGATCGGCGAGCGGCGCGGTGTGCTCGCGGAGCTCTTCCACGGAGCCGTCGACCAGATCGCCCGTGATCGCGATGAGATCCGGCTCGAGCGCGTTCACGCGCGCGACGACGCGCTCTAGCCAGGCCCGGCCGATCGTCGGGCCGATGTGGAGGTCGGTCAGCTGAACCACGCGAAAGCCCGACATGGCCGCGGGGAGGCGGCGGAGGCGGACGCGCACCGGGCGGACGGCGACCTCGCCGAGGGCGCTCGCGGCGCCGGCGACGCCGAAGCCCATGGCGAGCGCTCCGGCCGCGCCCGCGAGGGCGCGCGAGAGGAAGGTGCGGCGCTCGCCGTCGAGCGGCTGGCTCAGCAGCGCGGTGACGCCGTGGGCGCCGAGGCGGACGAACTCGGAGGTGAGCAGGAGGAAGAAGAGCAGGACGGCGAGCCCGACCCACGTGTAGACGACGCCGGCGACGACCCCTGCGATGTGCCGGGGCAGCGCGCGGGTGAGCAAGAGGCCGAGGGGCACCAGCGACGCGAGCACCACCAGGGCCACGCTGCCGACGCGGTGCCAGAGCGGGCCGAGCTCGGGTGCGCGGATCAGGCGCTGCCAGAGGTAGTAGTGGACGCCTGCCACGATGGCGCTGAAGACAGCGATGAAGACGACGAAGGAGAGGAGAGGCCGCTGCACGCGTCCAGCATGACCACGGCGGCGCGCGCCCGCCGCTCCGATCCGCGCCGGAGCCAGGTCGACAACATTTCTTAATGGATCGACGCGGCGGACAGCGGCTACGACGTGCTCACGCACACGCCGAAGCCGGCGGGGTAGATCGCGCTGCCGCCCTGGCACTTGGCGCCTGCGCCGCATTCCGGCGCCCTGCTGTCGATCCGGCAGAGCTGCTTGCACTGGTTCGTCAGCATCGAGCACACGAAGCCGGGCGCGCACGGGCACCGCTCGTCGGCCCGCCCCTCGCCGGGCACCACGCAGCTCGTCGTCCCATCCTCGCGGACGATCGTGCAGGTGAGGCCCGTCGGGCACACGCTGTCGTTCAAGAGCTCGCAGTTCATCGCGGGAACACAGACGGGTATCGGGACCGGAGCCCTCGCGCTCGCCTCGGCGATCGACTCGGCCATCGGCCGCTCGTCGCAGTACGTCCCCGCCGCGCAGCTCTCGACGTGACCACAGCAGTACTGCCGGCACACGCCGCCCTCCCCGTCGGCTGCCACGCACCCCAGGCCAGCCGCGCAATCGGCGGCGCTGTGACAAGGGCCGCCTGCCTCGAAGCGGCCCGCCGGCTGGCAGCTGGGGATCGCATCGCCGTCGTCGAGCACGAGCTGGCAGTGCAGCGTCTGCGCGGCAGGGAGCCCCGTCCCTGTGCCCGCGCCGCCGTCCGACGAGCACTCGGTCGGCTCCCCGCCCGGCGTGCAGCCATCGCCGCACAGGTAAGCGAAGCGGGTATAGGGATCCTGCGCCTCCGGAGCGGCCGGGATGTTGACGTCCTCGCTCACGACGCCGCCGGCACCACCGTTGCCGCTGGCGCTGCCGCTCGCGGGCGGTGGGCTGCCGCCCGATTGGGTCGACGCGCTCTCGCCTCCCCCACTCCCGAACGCCGCCCCGCCGTCTTCGTCTTCGTACCGACCCGCCGAGGCGCCGTCCATCGAGCACGCGGAGAGCGCGAAAACCCAGGCCGCCACGAGGCCAGAAAGCAGACGGGCGTGGTGTGAGCTCATTCCAGGACTATCAGAAAAACACAAGCGGAATGAGCGTATCATGTCGCCTCCTGCATTCACAGAATGTGCCGATTCTGTGTGTCGTCGCCAATGCGCCGAGCGCAACCTGGGTGAGGACGCCGTCCTGCGCGCCGCGAACACGGGTGCACCTCGCCTGCGGGCACCCCTGGCGCAAGCATGACGCCCGTGTCGCACCGAGCGCCGGGCCTCGCGCGATGGTGTGTGATGGCGCCTACCGCGCCTCGATATCGCGGGTGACCACGTTGCCCGCGCTGTCATAGGCGCGCACCGCGAGCAGGTGCGCTCCCGGCGGCACGATCGCGCCGAGATCCGCCTCAAACGGCTCGACGGCCTCGTCGAAGACGCCGTCGCTCGGGAAGATGGGCCGCCACTCCTCCAGGCCCGCGATCGAGACCTCGACGCGCGCGACCGGACCGAGGCCGTCCGCGACCTCGCCCGTGAGCCGGCGCCCCTGCAGCGCGAGCGCCCGGAACACCGGCGGCGTGTTGTCGACAAGGACGGTGCCCGACTCGAGGCTGTGGCGCAGCGTGCGCTCGGGCGGGTTCGCCAGCTCGTCGCTCGCCTCGACGAGGATGCGGTACTCGCCTTCCGGAAGCGCGGTCGTGTCCCATACGTGCTCGGCGCGCGTCACCTTCTCGCCCGGCTTCAGCAGGCTGCGCCAGGTCGACTGCCCCTCCATCCGGTAGGAGAGGCGGTAGCGGAGGTCGTCCTGGTCTGGATTGTCGACCTTCCATGTCAGCTGGAGCGCGCTCACGGGCTTCGGCGCCTCCCCGCCCGACGGCGGGAGGTTCGAGCGGGAGGGCTTCGTCTGCCCCTTCGGCGCGGCCTCGATCGACGTGACCACGGCGCGCGCGTTGTCGGTGACGAACGAGAGCTTCACCTCGCGGAGCACCGCGCCCGGATCGCGGCGCCAGCGCGCGCGGATCTGCGCGAAGCGCGCCGGCGGGCTCTTCACGTCGCCCGGCGCGGCGAGCGCTGTGGACCACGGGCTCCAGGTGCCGTCCGGCGCGTCGGTGTTTCCGCTCCGGGTCTCGAGCTCCAGCGCGCCGTCGGAGCGCCACGAAAGGCGCCCGAAGGTGGCCCGCAGCCCGGCGTCGAGCACCTTGCTCGTCCACACCGCGTCGGCCCCGCCGACGCCCTTCACCTCGTGGAAGACCGCGGGGTCGGTGGTCGCGACGAACCTGCGCCGCCCGGCCATCATGAACGCGCCGACCTGGCGCTCGTCGGTGTCGGCGACGAGCCGCGCGACGTGGTTGTCGCTCACGGTGTAGAGCTGGCCTTCCGCGCCGGTCCCGACGTACGGCGAGAGGTCGTCGCCGAGGCCGAGCGAGACGTAGTGGGTGTCGTCGTCGCTCATCATCTTCTCGGCGACGCCGCTCCGATCGAAGCGCATGAGCACGCCCTTGCCGGGCTTCGGCGCGCGCGCCGGCTGCGGCGACGGCGGCCCGCTCCGGTTGCGCTTCGGGGGGGCGAACGCCTCGGCGTACTTGTTGGCGATCGCGTAGATCGCGCCGCCCTTCGCGCCCGGCGCGATGGCGATGGCCTTCACGTCGTCGGCGTCGAAGTCGTAGAGCACGGTCGCGCGCCCGGGCGCCGTGAGCTTGTAGAGGAGCGCCTTGCCGTTCGAGCCGGCGTAGACGGCGCCGTCGTCCCCGACGGCGACGCTCATGAGGTGCGGCTCGTCGCTGTCGAAGTACACCTGGGCCTTGCCCGCGGCGTCGACGCGGAACAGCTTCCCCCCCGAGCCGGTCGCCGCGTAGAGCGCCTTCGCCCTGGGATCGTACGCGAGGCCCCACACGTCCTCGGTGTCGGGGAGCTCGGCGAAGACCTTCGCCGGACCGCCGTTGCCCGCGCCGCGCGGAAGGCGGAAGAGCTTGCCCTCGGGGAAGGTCCCCGCGATGACGTCGCCACCTTCCGCGAGCGCGAGCGCGCTGACCGCCATCTGCCCGGTCGTGGCCACGAGCGCGACCCGCCCGCCCGAGACGCTGTAGATCTTCCCCTCGTTGCCGGTGCCGAGCAGCACCGTCCCGTCCGGCAGCACCACGGAGCTCCAGATGGACGTCGCGTCCGGCAGCGGCGTCGCGCCGAGCGTCAGCCCGGCGCGCACGGCGCCGTTCGAGTCCACGCTGACGCCGGTGAGATCCCCGCCCTTCAGGTCCTCGAGCGATCGGAGCTCGAAGCTGCGCGTGCCCACCGCGTGGGCCGGCAGCGCAACGAGCCCCACGGCGGCGACGGCGGCGGCGAGGAGCCTCCGCGGAGAGGGGAAGGCGCGAAGGTGAGACGATCGGGAATGGGCAGGAGAGCGCTCTGTGCTCATGGGTCGCAAGATGGAGGGGGGGTCAGGGAGAGGGGGGTCAGGGAAGCGAGGGAGGCGGGAGACCGGCGGGCTCAGCGGAGGATAGGCCGGACCGTGACGCTCACGGAGTCTTTCCCGACCAGGAAGCGCTTGAGGGACACCGGCACCTGCACCTGCGCGCCGAAGGTCTCGGGCGCGTCGGACGCGGAGCTCGGGCGCAGCGTGTCCATCGCGCCCGGGGGGAGCCGCGAGGCGACCTTGCCGCGGTACGCCGCGCCGTTCTCCCGGAGCCGGAACGTCGCGACGACGCTCTCGGCGTCGTGGGTCTGGTTCGGCAGCATCGCCACGAGCTCGGCGACGTTGTTCGGGGTCGCCATCGGGCGCTCCACCTCGTAGCCGGGCGCGAGATCGATGTCCACCTGGCTGCCGGCGAGCTCGCGCGGCACCGGCACCTCGATGACGCGCGACTCGATGGGGCCCTGATGGGGCTGGAGATCCAGGCGGATCCGCGCGGGCGCGCCCGCCTCGATCTCCGGCTCGAGCACCTTCGCGCCGCGCAGCAGCACGACCTCGCGATCGAAGGTGACCTTCACGCGGGTGTCGACGCGCTCGATCGAGACGTCCTCCCAGGGGTTGTTGAGCAGGGCCCCCATCGCCCGGACGAGCCGGCTGCGGACGAAATCGTCGCTGCTGAGCGGGGTGCCGTTGCCGGCGCCGAAGTCGACGAGCGAGATGGTGCCGTAGCGCCCGATCTTCACCTGGCTCACCGCCCGCCAGGTCATGTCCCGCCGCTCGGCCGTCGTCGCCTCGACGGCGTTGCCGACGGCCATCGAGACGAAGGCGGGCGCGAGGAACTGATCGTGCGCGACCTCGACGTTCCACGTCGGGTGCGGCGCGCCCTCCACGCCGTCGATCTGGACGCGCATCGGGAAGACCGGCGCCTTCGCCGAGCTGTCGACGACGATCGCGGCCTGCCGATCGTTCACCAGCGTGCCCAGAGGCCGCACCGCCTCGCCGATCTTGAAGCTCCGGTTCTGGCTCGCGAGGATCCAGTGGACCCGCGCGATCGCGGCGGGGAGGTTCGTGACGCCGCCGTTCATCATGGGGTGGCCGAACGCGACAAGCTTGTCGCCCGACACGCGCGTGACCGTCCCGATGCCCATCGCGGAGATGTCGCCGCGCACGAGCTCGACGCCGATCGCCCCCCCGTCGACATACTTGGTCGGCGCGCCCGGCTCCGGGCTCGCGGACGAGCCGCCGCCGGCCTGCATCGGATCGAGCCCCATGGGGCCGAGCAGATCGCTCGCGATGCGCAGCGACGTCCCGCCGAGCCCGCCGAGCATCACCGGCGTCGAGGCGCGCGCGAGGCTGGTCGATTCGGGCGGGGCGAGCGACGGCGCGACGCGCGCGGCGATCTGGCTGGCGTGACCGGCGAGGTCGTAGGCGTCGACGGCCCCCAGGAAGCCGCGGCTCCCGTGCAGGCGGGCCGGCGCGGCGGCGCGCGGCGGCGGCGGCGTCGCACCGCCGGCGCGGCTCACCGGGGCGGGCAGCGGGCCGCCGACCTTCGGGGCGATCCCGCGCGGGAGCGGCCGCGCGAGCTCGTCGAGCATCGACTTGATCGGGGTGACGCCGGCGATCGCCTCCGCGCCGAAGAGCCAGCCGTACGCGTAGGCGCCGATCATCTTGCCGTTCAGGTAGATCGGGCTGCCGCTCATCCCCGCCACGGTGCGCGCGACCTCGAGGCGCGGGTGCTGCGTCTTGACGAGGACGAGGTCCTGGTTCGGCCGGAAATTGCGGAGCGTCGAGATGACCTCGACGTCGAACTTCTCGGGCGTGGTGCCGGAGAAGACGGTGAGGCCGTACCCCTTCATGCCCGGCTTCACCTCGGAGAGCGGCAACGTATCGGGCGGAGCGGAGATCGCCTGAGCCGCGCCGACGCCGACGGCGACGCTGCACGCCGCGCCGGCGAGCAGGCTCAGGGGGATGAGGCGGCCGTCGCGGTCGACGAGGGCGCGGGCGGCGCCCGCGATCGCCCTCGCGCTGCGGGTCGCGAGCGGGGCGGCGCGCGCTGTGAGGAAGGAATCCGGACGAAACCACGGCATGTTGCGCAGAGGCACGGGCCAAGCTTAGCCCGGATTTGGTAGCGCGACAGAGCGGGGGCTCGGGCCGCGCCGGGAGGTCGCCGCGCTGCCCAGGGTCGCCGTTTTCCAGAGGCGGGGCGCGCCGGCGACGCTAGGCTTCGCCCCGTGAAGGATATCGCGGCGACCGCGACGCTCGTCCTTTCGTTCGCCGCCTGGGTGACCACCCACGTCGCGCTCGCCGCGCGGCTCGCGCTCCGGAGCCAGCCGCGCTGGCGCGGGCTCGTCGCGCTGGTGGTGCCGCCGCTCGCGCCGATGTACGGCTTCCGGCTGGGGTGGCGGCGGACGAGCACCCTGTGGCTCGTATGGCTGATCGTGTACGTGCTCGCGCTCCTCGTCGCGCGGGCGTGAGGAGCAGGGCGTGGCGCCTGACGTGAAGGCTGACGACGTGAGGGCGGGAATGACGGCGAAGCGGCGCCCGGGCGCGCCGCCCGCGATCCTCGTCGGCACGATGAACTTCGGCGGCCGCACGCCGCCCGAGGAGGCCGAGCGCATCACCCTGCGCGCGCTCGAGCGAGGGATCACCGCGTTCGACACGGCCAACCTCTACCAGGACGGCGCGTCCGAGCGGATCCTCGGCCGGGCGCTCCGGGGCCGCCGGGCCGAGGCGCAGATCGCCACCAAGGTCGGCCTGCGCCGCGTCCGGGGCAGGCCCGAGGGCCTCGGGCGCGAGCGCGTGATCCGCGCCGTCGAAGAGAGCCTCGCGCGCCTCGGCACCGACCGCGTCGACGTCTGCTATCTCCACGCGCCGGACCCGGAGACGCCCATCGAGGAGACGCTGTCGGCGATCGACGCCCTGCTCGAGCAGGGGAAGATCCTGCAGTACGGGGTCAGCAACTTCGCGTCGTGGCAGATCCTCGAGATCATCGCGCGCCGCGACGCCGTCGGGGAGCCGCGCCCCGCCGTCTCTCAGGTGCTCTACAACGCGCTGATCCGCCAGCTCGACGTCGAGTACGCCGCCTTCGCGCGGCGGTACGCGCTGGCCACCGCTGTGTACAACCCGCTCGCCGGCGGGCTCTTGACGGGGCGGCACGCGGGGCCGGAGGCGGCGCAGGCGGGCTCGCGCTTCGAGGGCAACCGCCTCTACCAGCGCCGGTACTGGAGCAGGCGCATGTTCGAGCTCGCGGCCGGCTACGCATCGGTGGCGGCGGACGAAGGGATGAGCCTGCTCTCGCTGTCGTACGCCTGGCTCGCGGGGCGGGACGTCGTCGATTCCATCCTGGTCGGCCCCGTCCGGGCAGAGCACCTCGACGCGGCGGCCGACGCCGTCGGGCGCCCGCTCTCGGAGGAGGCGGCGCGGCGCATGGACGCGCTCTACCGCGATCACCTGGGCACCGACGCGAGCTACGCGCGATGATCGAGCTCCTGCTGCCCGGGGCCAGGGACCTCGATCTCGCGGGCCCCCTGGCCGACTACGCCGCCCGCGGCCACGCCCGCCTCGGGCGCGTGATGACCGACGCGGGGCTCGCGGCGCTGCGCGCGCGCTCGGATGACCTGATGCTCGGGCGCGTCGCGTACCCCGGGCTCTTCTTCCAGCACGACGCCGCGTCGGGCCGCTACGAGGATCTGCCGTACGGCAAGGGCTACCAGGGGCCGAGCACGTCGTACCGGAAGCTCGAGAAGCTCGAGAAGGACCCGCTGTTCCTCGCCTGGATCGAGAACCCGCTCTTCGAGAGGATCGCGCGCGCGCTCATCGAGGGAGAGGTCTCCATCTACCGGGCCGTGCTCTTCAACAAGGCCGCGTCCGGAGGGACGCCGCTGCCGTGGCACCAGGACGGCGGCAGCTACTGGGGGCTGGATCGCGACCCCGAGCTGCAGATCTGGACCGCGCTCGACGACGCGCCCGCCGGCGGCGGCTGCGTGGAGGTGCTGGAAGGCAGCCACATCGACGGGCTCGCGACGCCGCTCGGCGGCGTCGTTCCGCGCGACCGCGTGCGGGCGGCCGACGCGGACGCCCGCAAGATCGCGCTGCCGGCGCGCGCGGGCGAGGCCCTGCTGATCCACAACTACCTCTGGCACTGCTCCGCCGTGAACCGGAGCGGCCAGCCGAGGCGAGCGTTCACCGTCTGCTACATGAGCAGGGCGACCCGCTGCCTCCGGAAGAAGAAGGCCCCCCGCACGTTCACGCCTGTGTTCTGAGCTCCCCCGGGCAGGCGGCCTCGGCGCCGCGGCCCCTCGCTCGCCAGCCCTCCCCTCCCCCTGGCTTCCCCTGGCTTCCCCTGGCTTCCCCGGAACGTTCCCCGGCCGGCGTGACGTTTCGACAATTTTTCGATCCGGTGTCGCATCCAGTTCGCCCCCGTGTCGTAAGGACGGATGCCTGCACCCGCGGCAACCTGCCGCGCCCCCGCGGCGACCTGCCGCGGCGTGGAGCCTCAATTACCCACAGCGGCAATCTGCCGCAGTCACGCGGCACTTTGCCGTCTTGTCGCACCCCGCCAGCAAGCCATAACTGCGCCCGCGCGTCCTTCCGACGCCCACCACAACCCTATGGCTCGGTTCCTGTTCCCACGATGGGCCAACAAAGTGGTTCCGCTGGGGCTGCTCTTCGGAGTTCTGCCCCTCGGCGCCGCTGTGATCGGCGGATTCTGGTACTACGGTACCAACAAACATCTCGAGGTCGGGTATCAGCCGGATCAACCGGTTGACTATTCCCACAAGCTGCACGCCGGCGACCTCGGCATCGACTGCCGCTACTGTCACAGCACAGTAGAGGTATCCAGCTTCGCCGCGGTTCCCCCCACCGAGACGTGCATGAACTGTCATGCCAAGGTGCGGCGGGACAGCGAAAAGCTCCTCCTCGTGCAGGAGAGCTGGGCGACGGATCAACCCATCCCCTGGGTGCGCGTCCACAACCTTCCCGACTACGCGTATTTCGACCACTCGGCCCACCTGGCCGCAGGGGTCGGCTGCGTGAGCTGTCACGGACGCGTGGACCAGATGCACAAGGTCCGGCAGGTCCAGCCGCTCTCGATGGGATGGTGTCTGGACTGCCACCGCAATCCGGGGCCCAACCTCCGCAATCCCGCCGACGTCACCAAGATGGATATGGCACCCGCGACGGCCGCCATGGCGGGCGCCGGCATCCCCGCGAGCCACGAGCCTTACAACGATCGCGTGCCAGCGGTCACTTCCTCCGGGCGGCAGGTGCAGGCGCCGCTTCACTGCTCGGGGTGCCACCGATGAGCAAACGAACTCCTCTCCCCCTCGCCCAGGACCTCTCTGGAAAGACCTACTGGCGCAGCTTGGACGAGCTCTCCGGCTCGCCCGACTTCGTCGACGCGCTCGGGCGCGAGTTCCCGCCGGCCGCGTTCGAGCCGCCGGAGGGCGTCGGGCGGCGCACGTTCCTGAGCCTCATGGGCGCGTCGCTCGCGCTCGGCGGCCTCGTGGGCTGCCGCCGGCCTGTCGAGCAGATCCTGCCGTACTCGCGGACCCCGGAGGAGGTCATCCCGGGCAAGCCGCTGTTCTTCGCGACGGCGCTGCCGATGATGGGCACGGCCTTCGGCGTCATCGTCGAGAGCCACGAGGGGCGGCCCACCAAGATCGAGGGCAACCCGAAGCACCCCGAGAGCGTCGGCGCGACCACCCTCCACATCCAGGCCACGATCCTCGACCTCTACGATCCCGATCGCAGCAAGTCGCCGCGCGAGGGCGCGACCGAAAAGTCGTGGGACGACGCTGCGGCGTTCCTGCGCACCGAGGGCGACAAGCTCCGCGGCCGCGGCGGCAAGGGGCTCACGATCCTGACCGAGGCGCACCGGTCGCCGACGCTGGCCGCGCGCCTCGCCGATCTACGCAAGACGCTGCCTGAGGCGCGCGTCGTCCGGTACGAGCCCTTCTCGCGCGACGCCGCGCGTGAGGGCGCGCGGCTCGCCTTCGGCAAGCCGCTCGAGACAACGCTCGACCTGACGAAGGCGCGCGTGATCGTCGCGATCGACGCCGACCTGTTCGCCTCCGACGGCAGCCCGCTCAAGCAGGGGCGCGCGTTCACGGCGGGCCGCGCTGTCGACAAGGACCCGACGGCGATGAACCGCCTCTACTCCGTCGAGAGCACCTTCACGATCACCGGCGCGGCCGCGGATCACCGGCTCCGCATCCAGAGCCGCAAGATCCCCGCCTTCGCCTTCGCCCTCGCGACCGAGCTCGGCAAGCGCGGGGTCGCGCTCGATCCGGAGCTGCTCAAGGCGCTCGAGGGCAAATCGGAGGGGCTCGACGCCAAGGCGACCCGGCACGTCGCCGCCATCGCCGCCGACCTCGCCGCCAACCGGGGCCAGGGCGCTGTCGTGGCCGGACGCTCGCTGCCGAAGGAGGTCCACGGGCTCGTGCACCTCATCAACCTCGCGCTCGACAACACGGGCAAGGCGGTCCGGCACGTCGCGCCCTTCGACGACTCGCGCGAGGGCCCCGAGGCGCTCGTCGAGCTCGCGCGCTCCATCGAGAAGGGCGACGTCGAGACGCTGGTCATCCTGGGCGGCAACCCGGCCTTCGACGCGCCCGCGGACGCGCGCTTCGCCGACGCGCTCGCCAAGGTGCCCGTGAGCGTGCACGTCTCGACGCACGTCGACGAGACGAGCGAGCGCACCCGCTGGCACCTGAACCGCGCCCACCCGCTGGAGTCGTGGAGCGACGTGCGGGCGGAGGACGGGACGGCCAGCATCGCGCAGCCGCTCATCGCGCCGCTCTTCGGCGGCAGGACCGACGCCGAGGTCATCGAGCTCCTGCTCGGCGGCTCGCGGACGGCCTACGATCTGGTGCGTGCGACCTGGCTGACCGCCGAGGGCGCGAAGCGCACCGAGGACGACTTCCGCCGCGCGCTGCACGACGGCCTCGTCGCGGGGACCCAGCTCGCGGACGAGCAGGTGGCCGCCGCGGCGCAGGGCGCGATCGAGGCGCTGCGCGCGTTCGCGCCCGCCGTGGGCGAGGGCCTGGAGGTGACCTTCCGGCCCGACGCGCACGCGTGGGACGGACGGTTCGCGAACAACGGGTGGCTCCAGGAGCTGCCCCACCCGATGACGAAGCTCACCTGGGGCAGCGCCGCGAACCTCTCGCCCTCGACGGCGGCGCGGCTCGGCCTGAAGGACGGCGACGTCGTGACGCTGACGGGCAGCGGCGCGTCGGTGCGGATCCCCGTCCTCATCGCGCCGGGGCAGGCGGACGACTCGGTGGGCATCACTATCGGCCAGGGGCGGCGCGCGAAGCTCCGGGTCGGCCATGGCGTCGGCGTCGACACGACCCCGCTGCGCAAGAGCGACGCCTTCGAGCTCGCCGGCGGCTTCTCGCTGGAGAAGACCGGCGAGGTCGTCGAGCTCGCGCGCACCCAGGAGCACTTCGTGATGGAGGGCCGCCCGCTCGCGCGGGAGGGCACGCTCGCCGAGTTCCAGAAGGACGCGGAGTTCGCCCAGAAGCAGGTCCACGTGCCGCCGCTCCTCAGCCTGTTCAAGGAGCCGAACCGGCGGCAGGGGCACGCCTGGGGCATGACCATCGACCTCAACGCCTGCATCGGCTGCAACGCGTGCGTCGTCGCCTGCCAGGCCGAGAACAACATCCCGGTCGTCGGCGCCGACGGCGTGCGGCAGACCCGCGAGATGCACTGGCTCCGGATCGACCGCTACTTCCAGGGCACGGACCCGAACGAGCCGGAGAGCATCTCGCAGCCGCTCCCCTGCCAGCACTGCGAGAACGCGCCGTGCGAGCAGGTCTGCCCGGTCGCCGCCACGACGCACAGCCCCGAGGGGCTGAACGACATGGCGTACAACCGGTGCGTCGGCACGAAGTACTGCGCCAACAACTGCCCTTACAAGGTCCGTCGCTTCAACTTCCTCGAGTACAACCAGCCGGACTCGGAGGAGCGGAAGATGCAGTTCAACCCCAACGTCACCGTTCGATCGCGGGGCGTCATGGAGAAGTGCACCTTCTGCGTGCAGCGGATCAACCACGCCAAGATCGACGCCAAGCGAGAGGGGCGGGAGCACATCAAGGACGGCGAGGTCGTGACCGCGTGCCAGGGCGCTTGCCCGACGCAGGCCATCGTCTTCGGCGACCTCGACGACCCCAAGAGCCAGGTGGCCGCGGCGGCCGCTAGCCCGCGCGGTTACAGATTGCTGGACGAGATCAACACCAAGCCGCGGGTCACCTACCTCGCCAAGATCCGCAACAAGAACCCGGAGCTCGCCGACGCATGAGCGCCACAGCACCCCTCCAGGTCGATCACCCCCGGCTCTCGGACCGCGCCGCCCTCTTGGACGAGGCGCCGCTCGTGCAGGGGAAGGACGACTTCCGCTCTCTCACCGACAAGATCTCGGGCATCGTCCTCAGCAAGCGCCCCCCCGGGTGGCTCGTCCTGCTGTGCCTTGCCATCAGCATCCTCTTCATCCTCGCCGGCTCGCTCGTTCACCTCGTCGGGACCGGTATCGGTATCTGGGGGCTGAACACCACGGTCAACTGGGCGTGGGACATCACCGGCTTCGTGTTCTGGGTCGGTATCGGCCACGCCGGCACGCTGATCAGCGCCATCCTCTTCCTCTTCCGCCAGAAGTGGAGGACGAGCATCAACCGCGCCGCGGAGGCGATGACGATCTTCGCGGTCGCGTGCGCCGCCATCTACCCGGTGGCCCACCTGGGCCGGATCTGGTTCGCCCACTGGCTGTTCCCGATCCCGAACCAGATGAGCATCTGGCCGAACTTCAAGAGCCCGCTGCTCTGGGACGTGTTCGCCGTCTCGACGTACGCGACGGTCTCGACCCTCTTCTGGTTCGTCGGGCTCATCCCTGATCTCGCCACGATCCGCGACCGGGCCACGACCCGGACGAAGCAGATCGTCTTCGGGATCCTCAGCCTCGGCTGGCGCGGCTCGCACCGCCACTGGCTCCACTACGAGAAGGCCTACCTGATCTTCGCCGGGCTCTCGACGCCGCTCGTGCTCAGCGTGCACACGATCGTGTCGTTCGACTTCGCCGTCTCGATCGTCCCCGGCTGGCACACGACGATCTTCCCGCCGTACTTCGTCGCCGGCGCCATCTTCAGCGGGTTCGCGATGGTCGTCACGCTGATGGTCTTCGCGCGCAAGGCGTTCGGTCTCGAGGGGCTCATCACGATGCGGCACCTCGAGAACATGAACAAGGTCATCGTCGCGACCGGCACCATGGTCGGTTACGCGTACGGGATGGAGCTCTTCATCGCCTGGTACAGCGGCAACGGCTACGAGCAGTTCGCCTTCCGGAACCGCATCCTCGGCCCGTACGCCTGGGCCTACTGGACCATGGTGAGCTGCAACGTGATCTTCCCGCAGCTCTTCTGGTTCAAGAAGGTGCGCACCAGCATCCCCGCGATGTTCATCATCTCGATCCTGGTGAACATCGGGATGTGGTTCGAGCGCTTCGTCATCATCGTGACGAGCCTCCACCGCGACTTCCTCCCCTCGAGCTGGACCTACTTCCGCCCGACCATCTGGGACATCTCGACGTTCTTCGGTTCGTTCGGCCTCTTCTTCACGCTCTTCCTGCTGTTCGTCCGCTACCTGCCGATGGTCGCGATCAGCGAGGTGAAGGGGGTCACGGCGGCGGCCGATCCTCACGGCTCGCACAGCAACGACGAGGCTCATCATGCAGCGTAACAGCGATGCCCGACGCCAGAAGCGCTCCGGGAAGCCCGCCTCGGCCGAGGAGGCACGAGCGCTCAAGGACTCCGCGCGCGACAGCCAGCCCGACATCCAGCCGCAGGGCCACGTGCCCGAGGACGACGCGGAGTACGACGAGCCCCGCGAGAGCGGGCCGCACGGGCAGGCCGCGCTCGCGATCGAGCGCAAGCTGGAGCGCAAGGCCGAGCACGAGGCGGACGGCGAGTCGACCCTGTTCGGGGTGATGGGCTACTTCACGACCCCGAAGGACATCTTCCACGCGTGCGAGGCGCTCCGGGACGCCGGGTACAGCCGCTTCGACGCGCACACGCCGTTCCCCGTGCACGGGCTGGAGAAGGCGATGGGGCTCAAGCCGTCTCCGCTGCCGTGGCTCGTGCTCGGCGGCGGGGCGGCGGGGCTCACCAGCGCCATCGCCCTCGCCTGGTACACGCAGTACTACGACTATCCGCTCATCATCAGCGGCAAGCCGTCGTTCTCGTACCAGGCCTTCATCCCCATCTTCTTCGAGCTCACGGTCCTCTTCGCGGCGCTCACGTGCTTCTTCGGGCTCTTCGCGCTCGGGCGCCTGCCCACCTTGTTCCACCCCACCATGACGCACCCCTCGTTCCCGCGGGCGACCGACGACGCCTTCTTCATCAGCGTCGAGGCGAGCGACCCGAAGTTCGACTCCACGGAGACGCGCAACCTCCTCCAGCGCCTCGGCGCCCAGGGCATCCGGGAGGTCTCCTCGTGAAGCGCTGGTGCATTCCCCTCCTCGTCGTCCTGGCAGGCTGCCGCGGACAGGCGAGCAGCGATCCGCCGATCCACCTCTTCGGAGACATGGACTGGCAGCCCAAGTTCCAGCCCGAGGAGGGCACCAGCCTGTTCCCCGACGGGCGGGCGATGCGGCCGATCGTCGAAGGCACGGTGGCCCAGGGAGCGCTCGACGAGAGCGAGGCCTACCGCACCGGCAAGGACGGCGAGACGTTCCTGGCGTTCGCGCCCATCACCGTCGATGAGACGGTGATCCGGCGCGGCCAGGATCGCTTCAACATCTACTGTGCGCCGTGCCACGACCAGAGCGGGAGCGGCCAGGGCATGGTGGTGAAGCGCGGGTACCCGCCCCCCATCGACCTCGCGTCCGAGCGGGCCCTCGGCCTGCCCGACGGCGAGATCTTCAACGTCATCACGAACGGCGTGCGCAACATGCCGTCCTATCGGAAGCAGATCCCGGTCAAGGACCGGTGGGCGATCGTCACGTGGGTGCGCGTGCTGCAGCACAGCCAGCACGCGAGCGTCGACGACGTACCCGAGGCCCAGCGGGGCAACATCGCGAAGGAGAGCGGAACTCCATGAAGTCCCACGGAAGTGCTCTGGCCGAGGACACGAAGGTCCTCGATCCGGCGGTCGCGAAGCGGCTCGTCTCGGGGGGCATGGTGCTGGCGATCGTCGGCGTGGTGCTCTCGGCGGCGGCCGCGGTCTCCGACGCGAAGCGCTTTGCGTTCTCGTACCTCACCGGCTTCACGTGGCTCGTGACGATCGGGCTCGGCGCGCTGTTCTTCGTGATCATCCAGCACCTGACCCGCGCGCGCTGGTCGGCGGCCGCGCGTCGCCACATGGAGTGGATGAGCGGCATCCTGCCCGCCTGCATCGTGCTCTTCCTCCCGGTCGCGGTGCTCGCCCACGACATCTACCATCACTGGATGGGGCCCGACGCGGCGAACGATCATGTGCTCCACCAGAAGGCGCCCTACCTGAACCCGACGTTCTTCTACATCCGCGCCGTGGTGTTCCTCGCGGCGTGGGCGGGCCTCGCGCTCTGGTTCATCAAGACCTCCCGCGCGCAGGACAAGAGCGCTGATTTCCGGCCCACCGCGAGGATGCGCGCCGGGGCGGCCCCGGCCGTCATCGTCTTCGCCCTGACCATCTCGTTCGCGGCGTTCGACTGGCTGATGAGCATCGACCCGCACTGGTATTCGACGATCTTCGGCGTCTATGTGTTCGCCGGCTCGGCCACGAGCTCCCTCTCGGCGCTCGCGCTGATCACGATCGCGCTCCACAAGGCGGGGCTCCTTCGCAAGGTGAGCAACGTCGAGCGCCAGCACGACATCGGCAAGCTGCTCTTCGGTTTCACGATCTTCTGGGCCTACATCGCGTTCTCGCAGTTCATCCTGATCTGGTACGCGAACATCCCGGAGGAGACGATCTTCTACCAGCACCGCTGGGAGGGCTCGTGGAAGGTCGTGAGCCTGGCGTTGCTGTTCGGGCACTTCGTCGTTCCGTTCATCGTCCTCCTGTCGCGGCACGCGAAGCGGAGCCCGCTCGTGCTCGGCGCGGCGTCGGTGCTCCTCCTCGTGATGCACTACGTCGACCTCTACTGGCTCGTCATGCCGAACGTGGATCACCACGGCGCGCACCTGAGCTGGATCGACCTCGCCGGCCTGCTCGGCCCGCTGGGCGTGGGCGCCTGGATGCTCGCGCTCCAGGCGGCCAAGAGCCCGCTGTATCCCCTGAACGACCCTCACCTTGCCGAAGCGGCTCGGATCGACAACCCGTAAGGAGCCGGCCATGAGCGAAGCGACCGACAACACAGCGACCGATCACGCCGAGGCCCAGGCCGAGGCGGATCGACCGAACAACTCGCTCATCTTCGTGATCGTGATCGCCACGCTGCTCTCGATCGTGGCGGTCGTGCTCTTCGTCAACGAGATCTTCAAGGCGACGATGGAGCACGAGATCTCGACCAAGGTGCTGGAGCCGCCGAGCAGCGGAGTCCGCAGCCTGCGGGCCTGGGAGAAGGAGCGGCTCAGCCACTACCAGTGGGCTGACGAGAAGAAGGGCGTCGTCCGCATCCCGATCGATCAGGCCGTCGCGCTCACCCTGAAGGATTACCAGGAGAAGCGCGTGCGGACCGCGGCCGCTCCCGCCGCGACGACCGAGGGCGCGCAGCCCGCGGACGGCGCGGCGAAGCCCGCCGAGGGCGCCGCCGCCGGCGAGCCGTCGAAGGGCGAGGACGCAGCGAAGCCGGGCGACAAGGACGCGGCGAAGCCCTCGGACGCCGCCAAGCCTGCCGAGACGGCCAAGCCCGCCGACGCCGTGAAGCCCGCCGAGACGGCCAAGCCCGCCGACGCCGTGAAGCCCGAAAAGCCCGCGGACGCCAAGCCCGCCGCGCCTGCAGGCGCGGCGCCCAAGCCCGCAGCCCCGGCGACCCCCGCTCCGGAGCAGTGATGTCCCGCCCGCTGTCTGCCCTGCTCGCCGTTCTCGCGCTCGTGGTGGCCACGGTCACCCCGGCGCGGAGCGCGCGAGCTGCGGACACGACCATTCCGACGGAGCTCGCCGGCATCGACATCGAGGAGCGGCCGGGAGCCCTGCTCCCGCAGAAGCTCAGGCTCCGCGACCAGTCGGGGCAAGAGGTCGAGCTCGCCAGATATGCGGCGGGCGACAAGCCCCTCGTCCTGGTGCTCGGTTACTTCGAGTGCCCGATGCTGTGCTCGCTGGTCCTGAACGGCGTGCTCCAGGCCATGAAGGAGAGCGCCTGGACGGCGGGCGAGGAGTACCGCGCCCTCGTCGTCAGCTTCGACCCCCGCGACACGCCCGAAGCCGGGCGCAAGAAGCGGGCGAACTACCTCGAGGCGTACGGCAGGCCGGTCACCGGCGACGGCTTCGACTTCCTCGTCGGAGACGAGGCGTCGGTGCGCGCGCTCGCCGACGCGGTGGGCTTCCACTACCGGTGGGACGACACGACCAAGCAGTACGCACACGCGGCGGGCGCGTTCGTCTTCACGCCCGACGGGCGCCTGTCGCGCACGCTGTACGGCATCTCCTTCCCACAGAAGAACTTCGGCCTCGCGCTGCGCGAAGCGGGCAGCGGGCAGGTCGGGAGCGCCTGGGATCGGGTGCTCTTGTTCTGTTTCCACTACGATCCCAACGCCCGAGGGTACGTCCTGGCGACGAGGCGGCTGATGATGGCGTCAGGCGCCGTCACCGTCGTGCTCATCGGGCTCTGGCTCATTCGCTTCTGGCGGACTGAACGCTCCCGCACGAGGGCGCGTGTAAACGAGGCTTCCTAGATACAAGGTGGCGGAGCCACAACTATGGTGATGAAAAACCCGATCGAACTCGGCTCCTTCTGGCTGCCCCGCCAGGGCTCGACGCTCGCTGAGCGAATCGACGCCGGCTGGGCTGCGGCTTACTGGGTCTCCGTCTTCTTCTTCATCCTGGTCACCGGGGCGGTCGTGCTGTTCGCCCTCAAGTACCGACGGCGCAGCGAGCGCGACAAGACGAGCCCCATCGATCACAGCACGACGGTCGAGGTCGTGTGGACGCTGATCCCGCTCGCCATCGTGATCGCGCTCTTCTTCGTGGGCTTGCGCGGCTACGTGCACGCCTCCGTGGCGCCGGCCGAGTCGTACGAGATCAACGTCACGGGCGAGATGTACCTGTGGACGTTCACCTACCCCGACGGGACGACGACCGTGAACGAGCTCGCCGTGCCGCGGGGGCGCCCGGTGCGGCTCATCATGAGCTCGAAGGACATCCTCCACAGCTTCTACATCCCGGAGTTCCGCGTGAAGCAGGACGTGGTCCCGGGGTCGTACACGTCGCTGTGGTTCGAGGCGACGGATGCGCGGGAGACCGTGCTCCTGTGCACCGAGTACTGCGGCTCCGGTCACTCGGACATGATGGCGACCGTCAAGGTGCTCGAGCAGTCGGACTTCGAGAAGTGGCTCGAGGGCAACAACAACAGCGACCTGCCGCCCGAGGAGCTCGGCAAGCTGCTCTTCGCCAAGCGGAGCTGCGCGACCTGCCACTCGCTCGACGGGACGCGCATCCAGGGCCCGTCGCTCAAGGGGCTCTTCGGCCGCGAGGAGGAGCTCGCGGACGGGGCCAAGGTCATCGCGGACGAGAACTACTTCCGCGAGAGCGTGTTCAACCCCGGCGGGCAGGTTGTTCGCGGCTATCCGCCGGTGATGCCGTCGTTCAAGGGGCTCCTCAAGGACAAAGAAGTGGACGCGCTCATCGCTTATCTGAAGTCGGTGAAGTGAGCGCCGGGGAGAAGCAGTCATGTCGCAGACCGTAACAACCCTCGACGTCAATACGGCACCCGCCGGCGGCCATGGAACGGACTACATCCGGGCCCAGAGCGGGATCATGTCGTGGCTCACCACGGTCGATCACAAGCGGATCGGCCTGATGTACCTCATCAGCACGTTCATCGCGTTCGCGATGGGCGGGCTCTTCGCGCTGATCCTCCGGCTCGAGCTCCTGACGCCGAAGGAGACGCTCATGAGCGCGAACACCTACAACCAGATGTTCACGCTCCACGGCGCGGTGATGACGTTCCTGTTCATCATCCCGAGCATCCCCGGCGCGCTCGGCAACTTCCTCCTGCCGATCATGATCGGCGCGAAGGACGTCGCCTTCCCCAAGCTGAACCTGCTCAGCCTGTACCTCTACTGGATCGGCGCCCTCTTCACGCTGTCGTCGCTCGTCACGGGCGGCATCGACACCGGCTGGACGTTCTACGTGCCGTACTCGAGCACGGTGACCACGACGTCGGTCCTGAGCGTCACGTTCGGCGTGTTCATCCTCGGCTTCTCCAGCGTGCTCACGGGGCTGAACTTCATCGTCACGATGCACAAGCTCCGGGCGCCCGGGATGGGCTGGTACAAGATGCCGCTCATGCTCTGGGCGATCTACGCGACCAGCATCGTCCAGATCCTCGCCACGCCGGTCCTCGGCATCACGCTCCTGCTGCTCATCGCAGAGCGCGCGTTCCACATCGGCATCTTCGATCCGGCGCTCGGCGGCGACCCGGTGCTCTACCAGCACTTCTTCTGGTTCTACAGCCACCCGGCCGTCTACATCATGATCCTGCCGGGAATGGGCATCATCAGCGAGCTCATCGCCGTCCACGCGCGGCGCAGGATCTTCGGCTACAAGGCGATCGCGTTCTCCAGCATCGCCATCGCGCTGGTCGGCTTCCTCGTGTGGGGCCACCACATGTTCACCTCCGGCCAGAGCGAGTTCGCGGCGATCATGTTCTCGTTCCTGACCTTCCTCGTCGCCATCCCCAGCGGCGTGAAGGTCTTCAACTGGACCGCCACGCTGTGGCGCGGCTCGATCAGCTTCAACGCCCCGATGCTCTACGCGCTGGCGTTCCTCATCCTCTTCTCGATCGGCGGGCTCACCGGCGTCTTCCTCGGGATGCTCAGCGTCGACCTGCACCTGCACGACACGTACTTCGTGGTCGCGCACTTCCACTACGTGATGGTGGGCGGCACCGTCATCGCCTTCATGGGCGGGCTCCACCACTGGTGGCCCAAGATGACGGGGAAGATGTACTCCGAGAAGCTCGCCGCCGTCGCCTGTGCGCTCATCTTCATCGGCTTCAACGTCACGTTCTTCTCGCAGTTCGTCCTGGGCAGCCGCGGGATGCCGCGCCGCTACTACAACTACCTGGACCAGTTCCAGCCGCTGCACGCCTTCTCGACCGTGGGCTCGTGGATCCTGGGCCTCGGCTTCCTCCTGATGTTCATCGGCTTCATCCGCTCGCTGCGCTCCGGCGCGCCGGCGCCGGCGAACCCCTGGGGCGGCCTCAGCCTCGAGTGGACCACCGCTTCCCCGCCCATCACCGAGAACTTCGTCCGCACCCCGGTCGTGACCAAGGGCGCCTACGACTTCAACACGGAGAACGCATGAGCGCGCACGCCGAGGCCGCCGACCGGCCGAACAAGGCAGGCACCGCCCTGTCTGCCGACTTCCACGTCGCCCATCATTTCGATTCCGCCGACACGCAGTTCGACGCCGGCAGGATGGGCATCTGGCTCTTCCTGGTCACGGAGATCCTGCTCTTCGGCGGGCTGTTCTGCGCGTTCGCCATCTTCCGGGGCTGGTTCTTCGACTCGTTCGTGGAAGCCCACCATCACCTCGACAAGGTGATGGGCGGCATCAACACGATCGTGCTCATCTGTTCCAGCCTGACGATGGCGCTCGCCGTCCGGTCTGCGCAGAGGAGCGACCAGAAGACCACCACCCGGCTGCTCGTGGTGACCCTGCTCTGCGCGGCCGTGTTCCTTGTGATCAAGTACTTCGAGTACCAGCACAAGTTCCACGACGGCCTCCTGCCCGGGAAGTACTTCACGGCCCAGGGCTTCACCACGGCCCACGCGGGGACGTTCTTTGCCATCTACTTCATGATGACGGGCATCCACGGGCTGCACGTCGTCATCGGGATGGGGCTCATCACCTGGATCCTCATCCGCAACCTGCGCGGTGAGTTCTCGAGCCGTTACTACTCGCCGGTCGAAGGGGTGGGGCTGTACTGGCACCTCGTCGACCTCATCTGGATCTATCTCTTCCCCCTGCTCTACCTGGTGGGCTGAGGCCTAGAGGACAGCATGTCGACACACGCAGAAGCAGCTGGCGCGCACGGGCACGGGCACGGCCATGGTCACGGCGCGGACCACGTGCCTCACGTCCTGCCGCTCAAGGTCTACATCGCCACGTGGCTCGCGCTGCTCGTGCTCACGGTCGTCACCGTGGGCGCGAGCTACGTCGACCTCGGCGCGGCCAACCTGGCGATCGCGATCCTCATCGCGACGACGAAGGCGGGCGTCGTGGCGCTCATCTTCATGCACCTCAAGTGGGACCATAAGTTCCACACCCTGATCTTCGCGTCGTCGCTCATCTTCCTGGCGATCTTCATCGGCTTCACGATGTTCGACACGGCCAACCGCGGCCGGGCCGAGGGGATCGAGGCCGAGCGGCCGGCGGACATCAAGGCGCCGTTCGACGGCAAGCGCGCCGCCGACGACTGGAGGATGAAGCGGGCACACAAGGCGCCGCCGCCGCCCGCGCAGCACGGCAACGCAGCCGAACAGGCCAAGTGACCGGCCCGGGGCCGAGCGCCCCGCCGGCGCGAGGCCGAACGTAATTCAGCCAACAATTACAAGTCGCGGTATTCGCTGGGGTTTTTCCTGACACCCCTCGGATGTGGGCCGGGGCGCACCTCGCGCGTGCTCGCGGCTTTCGTGCGCGGTACAAGGGACCGGATGCAAGGCAACGTCGGAAGGTTGCTCCGGGATGGACGCCGGACGCCTCGACCGCGCCCTGGAAAGCCCCCCTGTCCGCGCGCGGATGCACTCCTCCTTCCAGCCATGGTCGCTTGACGCAGGGCACGACCCCGCCAAGAGCAGCGCTCCCCCGGCGGCGCGCCGGCGGCTCGCGGTCCTGCTCTCCGGGCCGAAGCCCCCGTCCTGGGACACCGCCGACAGGTGGCTGATCCAGCTGCGGTGGGGGGCGATCGCGGGGATGATCGCGACCACGGTCGCGGGCAGGAAGCTCGTCCCCGACCTCGGGCTCGCTCCGCTGATCGTCGGCATCGCCGCGATCGCGGCGGCCAACGTCGCCTGGACCATCCGGGTCGGGCGCGCGCGCCGGCCGGACGGGGGCGAGCCCTCGGCGCGCGAGCCCGCGCAGGATCACGCGCGCGCCCAGCTCGTGGGCGACGTGATCGCGAACGCCTGGATGCTCTGGTTCTCGGGCGGGCTGGCGAACCCCTTCGCCGTCTTCCTCGCCTTCCACATCGCCCTCTCCGGCCTGCTCTGCCCGCGGCGCACGACCGTGCTCGTGGGCCTGTTGACGCTGGCCGCGATCGCCGTGCTCACGTACGCGACGCCGCTGCCGCTCGACGCGGCGCCGCTCGGCGGCGAGCGCATCCGGCGGCTGGGCGACCTCGTGTCGCTCACGTCGCTGACGCTGTTCCTCGGCTTCTTCGTCGTCGTCTACGCGCACAGGCTCGAGGAGCTCCGGCAGCAGAGCCAGCGGAACGAGCGGCTGGCGATGCTCGGGCGCATGGTCGGCGGGATGTCGCACGAGCTCAGCACGCCGCTCGCGACGATCCTCCTCGCGAGCAAGGATCTCGTCGACGTGGCGCGCGAGACGGGCTCCGAGGACGCCGCGCGCATGGCCGAGACCGTGGCCGGCGAGGCGCGGCGCGCGAGCGACATCATCGGTCTGATGCGCGGCCAGATCCGGCTCGATCAGCGGCTGGAGCCGCTCGAGCTCACCCGCTTCGTGCGCGACCTGGCGAAGGTCGAGCTCGCGCGGCTCGGCTACCGCGGCGAGCTCGCGTTCGACACGCCGCGGCCGGTGCAGGCGGACGTGCTGCGGCCGGCGCTCTGCCAGGTGCTCGTCAACCTGCTCGCCAACGCCGCCGAGGCGACGGCGGACTCGGCCGAGCCGCGGATCGAGGTGAGCGTCGTCGAGCGCGGCGACGTCTGCGAGATCGCGGTCTCCGACAACGGGCCGGGGCTCAACCCCGACATCGCCGGGCGGCTCGGGGAGCCGTTCCAGACGACGAAGATGGAGCAGGGAGGCATGGGGCTCGGGCTCTACATCAGCTCGATGATGGCCTCCCGCATGAACGCGGTGCTGCGCATGGAGAGCGTCGAGACCGGCGGCGCGAAGGCGACCTTGCGCCTCCGCCTCGACGGGAGCACGGGCCCCATGGACGCGGATCTGCCCGGCGCGCTGAAGCGCTCCGGGGCCGCCTGAGGTGAAGATGACGCGACGGATCGAGACGGCGCTCCTCGTGGACGACGACGACGCGTTCCGCACCACCCTGCAGGGTGCGCTGCGCCGCCGCGGGGTCGTGGCGAGGACCGCGGCGACGATCGACGAGGGGCTCGTGGCGCTCGAGTACGAGCCGGTGGACCTCGTGGTCATCGACTACCGCATGCCGCGCGGCGACGGGCTCAGCGCGCTCGCCCAGTACCGCAAGCTGCAGCCGGACGCGGCGATCGTGATGCTGACCGGGTTCGGGGACATCCCGCTCGCGGTGGCGGCGATGCGCGAGGGCGCCGACACGCTGCTCAGCAAGCCCATCGACGCGGACAAGCTGCTGCGCGAGGCCGCGAGCCTCCGGGAGCGCCAGCGGCCCCCGCCCTCGGCCTCGGCGGCGCCGACGCCGCCGCCGGGGAGCCTGAAGCTCGACGATCTCGAGCGCGAGGCGATCCGCGCCGCGCTGCGGGAGTCGGGCGGCGTGGTGGCCACCGCGGCGAAGCTGCTCGGGATCGACCGGCGGACGCTGCAGCGGAAGCTGAAGAAGCTCGGCTAGCCGCGCGCCGGCGCTCCCGGGCGGGCCGGGGCTAGGGCTTGCCGAGCGCGTCGAGCGCGCCGAGGACGTCCCTCACGACGTCCTCGGTCTCCTCGATGCCGACCGACAGGCGGATCAGCGCGGGGGAGATGCCGATCGCCGCGAGCTGCTCGTCGCTGAGCTCGTGGAAGCTCATGATGCAGGGCTGCTCGATGAGCGTCTCCACGCCGCCGAAGCTCGGGGCGATCGCGGCGATGCGCGTCCCGTCCACCACGCGCGAGGCCGCCTCTCGCCCGCCGCGCACGGTGAAGCTCACGACGCCGCCGAAGCCGCGCATCTGCTCGGCCGCGACCTTGTGATCCGGGTGCGACGGGAGCCCGGGGTAGAACACGCGCTCCACCGCGGGGTGCGCCTCGAGCGCGCGCGCCACGGCGAGCCCTGTCGCGTTCTGCCGCTCGATGCGGAGCGCGAGCGTCTTCATCCCGCGCCCGATCAGCGCCGCGGCGTGGGGATCCATGATGCTCCCAAGCACGCTCCGCATGTCGCGGATCAGCGAGATCAGCGCGCTCGAGCCGGAGACCGCGCCGCCCAGGACGTCGTTGTGGCCGGACAGGTACTTGCTGGCGCTGTGGACCACGAGGTCGATGCCGCGGCCGATCGGGTCGGAGTTGCAGGGGGTCGCGAACGTCGCATCGACGACCGTCTTCACCCGCGCCTTCTTGCAGATCTCGGCGAAGCGGGACAGGTCGATACAGTGGAGGTAGGGGTTCGTCGGCGACTCGCTGAGCGCGAAGCGGGTGCGCGGCCGGATGGCCGCCTCGAGCTGATCGAACGCGCCCGGGTCGATCAGCGTGTGCTCGACGCCGAGCCGCGAGAGCACGTTGATCACGAACTGCCGCGTGCGGCGGTACACGTCGCGGAACAGGATGACGTGGTCGCCCGCCTTGAGGAGCGCGAACGCCGTGGTCGTCACCGCCGCCATCCCGCTCGCGAAGAGCAGGGCGTCCTCCGCGCGATCGAGCGCCGCGATGCGCTGCTCGACCTCGCGCACCGTGGGATTGCCGTACCGGCCGTACTCCTGCCGCTCGGGATCCGCGTCGCCTCCGGCGAAATAGCGCTCGAGGTCCGCCGTGTTCGCAAAGGTGTACGTCGCCGTCTGGGCGATCGCAGGCGCGAGGGTGTGGGAGGGGCGCTGGCGGAGTACGCCCGCGTGCACGGCTTCGGTCGAGTTCGGCAGAGCGGTCTTCATGGTGCTGGAGGCCGGATACCACGTGGAACCGACCGTGATAATTGTCGCACTTGACGCGTCGGAAATATAGGGAATACCATCGGATATGTCGCAACGAGTCGAGCGCCTTGCGGCGGCCATCGACGTACACGCCGAGAACGTCGCCAAATTCAAACGTGGTGAGCTGACCCCCGACCAGTTCCGTCCTCTACGGCTGGCCATGGGTGTCTACGCGCAGCTCGCGCACGTGAAGCACATGCAGCGGATCAAGATTCCCGGAGGACAGCTAACGGCTGCGCAGCTGGAAGCCCTCGCGGAAGTCACGGAGCGGTGGGGTCGCGGGCTAGCGCACGTCACGACCCGCCAGGACATCCAGCTCCACTACCTGGAGATCGAGGAGACGATCGACCTGCAGCGCGTGCTCGCGCGCGCGGGGGTGACGACGGTCGGCGCGTGCGCGGACACGCTGCGCAACATCACCGCGTCCCACCTCGCTGGCGTGGTCGAGGACGAGGTGTTCGACGTGACGCCCTATGCGCACGCGGTCACCGAGCACTTCCTCTTCCACGAGCACAACCGGCGGCTGCCGCGGAAGTTCAAGGTCGCCTTCTCGGGGAGCGCGCGCGATCACGCGCAGATCATGATCAACGACGTCGGTCTCCTCGCGAAGATCGGCGACCGCGGGCGCGGCTTCGCGGTCTACGTGGCCGGCTCGCTCGGCTCGACGCCCGAGATCGCGCACCTCTGGAAGGAGTTCATCCCGGAGTCCGATCTGCTGCCGGTGTGCGAGGCCGTGGTGAGCGTGTTCCACCGGGACGGAGAGCGGAAGAACCGGAAGAAGGCGCGCCTCAAGTTCCTGCTGCGCAAGATCGGCGAGGCGGAGTTCCTGCGCAGGATCGACGAGGAGTTCGCTCGCATCAAGGCGGAGCGCGGCGACGCGCTCGCGGCCGAGCTGGCGGAGCAGGTGGCCGGGTACCGGGAGAGCGCTCCGCCACCGCTCACGCCGCTGCGGGAGACGCTCGGCGACGGCGCGTTCGCGCGCTGGAAGCGGACCAACACGATCGCGCAGACGCAGACGGGCTACCGGGTGGCGACGGTCAAGCTGCCGCTCGGCGACATCACGAGCGAGCAGCTGAGGCGCCTGGCCGACCTCTCGCGGCGCTACGGCAACGGCGAGGTGCGGGCGACGAACACCCAGAACTTCGTGCTGCGCTGGGTGCCGGAGGGGCAGCTGCTCAACCTGCACCGCGAGCTCTCACAGATCGGCCTCGCCGAGGCGGACTCGGGGCACATCACCGACGTGGTGACCTGCCCGGGCGGCGATTACTGCACGCTCGCCATCACGAAGAGCATGGAGGTCGGCGCGCGCATCCGGGATCACCTGGTGCCGAACGGCAGCCGCCAGGAGGCCGACGACTTCGTCAGCGCGCTCGGCGAGTTCGACATCAAGATCTCGGGGTGCCCGAACTCGTGCGGTCAGCACCACGTCGCGGACATCGGGATGACGGGCCTGATGGTGAAGGGCAAGGACGGCGTCGAGCGCCCGCACTACTCGCTCCGCGTGGGCGGCGGCTGCGGCCCGAACGCCCGCATCGGCGAGCGCCTCGACGGCCGCATCCCCGAGGAGGAGACGCCCAAGGTCATCGCCGCGATCGCGCGCTTCTACATGGCCGGCCGCGCCGAGGGCGAGAGCTTCCGCGACTTCGTCACGCGCAAGGGCGTGCAGGAGATCACCCGCGCCGGCTTCGCGGCCGCCGAGGGCGCCCTCTGACCGAGCCCCCGTCGTCCCGCGCCCCGCTCAGCTGCGGCGGCGCGGGATGAGGGGGGGATCGCCTGCGAACGGGTTCATCGACAGCGCGGCCAGCACGCCGGCCGCGCCCGCCTTCACCTTCTCCATCCCCGGAGCGACCGGCGCGAGCTCCTCGCGCTCCTCCAGGAGCTCGGGGGGGATCTCGAGCATGAACCGGCTCGGCGTCCTCGGCACCATCTTGCCGCGCGAGCCGCGGTGCTTCGCCCGCGTGAGGTAGAGCCGATCGCGGGCCCGCGTGACCGCGACGTAGAAGAGCCGCCGCTCCTCCTCGATGCTGTGGCCGCCCGTGTCGCCGCCCTCCGCGCCGCTCGGCGCGGCGTCCGTGGCGCGCTCGTCGAGGCTGCGCTGGTGAGGCATCAGCCCCTCTTCCAGGCCGATCACGAACACGTACGGGAACTCGAGCCCCTTCGCGCCGTGCATCGTGGTGAGCGTCACCCGATCGGTGGCCTCCTCTTCCTCCGAGTCCTGCCGCAGGGCGAGCAGCCGCAGGAACTCGGCGAAGCTCGCGCGGTCCCCCTTCCCCTTCTCGTCGCGGCGCGCGAAGACGTTGAGCAGGCCCTCGATGTTGCCCCAGCGGCGCGCCGCGGCGTTGGCCGTGGACGAGCCGGCCATGATGTCTTCCTTGAAGCCGGCGTCGGCGAGGAGCGCGCGGGCGACCTCCGCGGAGGGCTCGCCGCGCTCGAACCGCGCGCGCGTGGCCTCGATGATCCGGAGCAGCTGGCGGCAGCCCTCGATGGCGGCGGTGGTCAGCTCGTGGACGGCGTGCGGCCGCGACACCGCCGTCCAGAGCGACGCGTCGTGCGCCGTCGCGTAGGCGCCGAGCTTGGCCACCGCGACGTCGCCGATGCCCCGCGCCGGGTAGTTCAGGATGCGCCGGAGGCACATCTCGTCGCCCGGGTTGAGCGCGACGCGGAGGTAGGCGATGAGGTCCTTGACCTCCTTGCGCTCGAAGAACTGCTGGCCGCCGATCATCCGGATCGGGATCTGCCGCTCCTTGAGGGCCGACTCGATCGCGGCCGCCTGGAGGTTCGAGCGGTACAGCACGGCGATGTCCTTCGGCCGCGCGGCCTCCCGCTCCAGGAGGCGCTGCGCCTCCGTGGCCACGAAGCTCGCCTCGACGTCGGGGTCCACGCAGATGATGGACCGCACCTTGTCGCCCTCCACCCGGGTGGCGATGAGCGACTTCTTGTGCCGCCGGGCGCCGGACTTGGCGAGCACCGCGTTCGCGACGTCGAGGATCGGCTTGCGGGAGCGGTAGTTGTGCTCGAGCTTGACGACCTTCGCGCCCGAGAAGTGCTCCTCGAAATCGAGGATGTTGCGCACGTCGGCGCCGCGCCAGGCGTAGATCGACTGGTCGTCGTCGCCGACGACCACCACGTTGCGGTGCTCGCCGCAGAGCAGGCGCAGGAGCTCCAGCTGGGCGCGGTTCGTGTCCTGGTACTCGTCGACGATCACGAAGCGGTAGCGCATCCGCCAGCGCTCGAGGACGTCGGCGCGCGCCTGCCAGAGGCGGACCACCTCGCAGATGAGATCGTCGAAGTCGAACGCCTGGAACGAGCGCAGCGCCGCCATGTAGCGCGGGTACACGAGCATCGAGATCTCGTCGTACTCGTCGATTCCCTTGCTCTGCCGCTGCGCCTCGGCCCAGGTCTCGGCGTCGAGGAACGCGTTCTTGGCGTTCGAGATGCGCGAGAGGATCGCGCTGACGTCGTAGCTCTTGCCGGCGCGGAGCTCGCGGAGGATCTCGCGGATGACGCCGAGGGCGTCGGACTGGTCGAAGATGGCGAAGGAGCCGCCGCGCAGGCCGAGGGCGCGGGTCTCCGCGCCGAGGACGTCGAGCCCGAAGCGGTGGAAGGTGCAGACCTTGAGCTCGCGCGCGACCTTGGAGCCGACGAGCTTGCCGACGCGCTCGTGCATCTCGGCGGCGGCCTTGTTGGTGAAGGTCATCGCCAGCATGGAGCGCGCCGGGATGCCGCGATCGAGGAGGCGGGCGATCCGCGTGGTCACCACACGCGTCTTGCCGGAACCTGCGCCTGCGAGCACCAGCATTGGCCCGAGCTCGTGCTCGACGGCCGCACGTTGAGACGGGTTCAATAAGTCCGACACCGTGCCGTGGCCTAGCCCGGCGCGCGGCGGAGCGGGAGCTTGATTTTGTCGGAGCGCGGAGGAGGCGCGAGATGCCCGATGGAAAGGCTCAGATGCCGGGCGGCGTGGCGAACTGCCCAGGGAACGGGTTCGCCTCCCGGCGGCGCTGGACCTCGTCGAACGTCCAGGGCGTCGTCCCGCGCTCGTTGAAGAGGGCCACGCCGATCACGCCGACGTTCCTCGTGTCGCCGTGCTTCTGGTTCGCATAGGAGCCGCGGACCGAGCCGAAGCGGAACGCGGCGACCGTGTCCACGGACTGGCGGAAGCCGTCGATCTCGAGCTCGCCGTGGGGATCGATCAGGTAACCGCGCTTGCTGAACGTCGCGGCCTGACCGTCCATGACGTCGAGGCCGTCGACGGAGACGACGCACTCGATCCGGGTCGGCGTGAGGTTGCGCAGCACGATGCTGTAGCGCTGGCCGGCCTCGCCGATGACGTGGCTCTTCTCGCCGGCGACGAAGCCGCTCAGGAAGCCGCCGCCCTCGCCGCGGAGCCCGACCGCGACAGCGCCGCCTGCCAAGGTGAACGCCTGCGGCGACGTGCGGCGGAAGCCGGACGCGCTCGCCATGGCGCGGGCGCCCTCGGCGTCGTTGTAGAACAGGCTCGCGACAACGAAGGGGCGGTTGACGTCGGCCCGGACGAACGGCGCGGTCGAGATGCGCGACACGCGCGTCTCACCCCACTCGGTGCCGAGGCCCGGGCGATCGATGGGCTCCGGCGCGACCTGGCTGCTCGGCGCCTTGCGCGCCGCCCCCTCGGCGCGCGAGGCGCCGCCCGTGGCGGAGGGCCGCTCGATCTCGGCCGAAGGCGCCGCGGGCGAGGCGTCGGGCGACGGCGGCGCGGCGGGCGCGCCCGGCTCGTCGAACGCGGCGCCGTCCTGGAACCCCTGTGCGCCGGAGGGCTCGGGGGCGCCCGTGATCGCGCGTCCCCCCTTTGCCGTGGAATCCGCCGGCCGGGCGGCTGTGCTGCCGCCGCAGCCGGCGGTGCCCGCGAGGAGCGATATCGCCAAACAAGCCAGCCCGATCCGTCGCATCCGGTTCATGGTCCCTCCACTCCGCATTTGCGGTGTCGACCAGAGAACGGGCGCGACGAGGCTACCTTACAGCCGAGCGCGCCTGCGCCCCGGCGTGCGCGGACGGCGGCGCGGGCGCGGCGTGCTCGCTCGCCGCGATCCAGCGCTGCGCCAGCGCGAGCCCGAGCGCGGCCAACGCGACGGCGAGCGCGCAGGCGGCGAGCGCGCAGGCGCGCGACGCCGCACGGGCGACGGGCCGCGCCGGAGGTGAGCGCCGCGTCGAGCGCGCCCTGGGGCGGCGCGAGAGGCGCGCGGCGCCGGCCGACGCGGCGAGCAGCGGTCGGCGCTGCGCCTCGGCGGATGCCTCGCCGCACGCGGGCGTGCAGGCCGCGACGGCGTCGGCCGCGGTCGGGGTGAGCGCGGTCGCGCTGACCACCGGCCCGGCGCTCGACTGCGATCCGTCATGCAACCGGACGTGCACTCGGCGCACAGCGGCTTCCATGTCGGCGGCCGTCTGGAAGCGATGCTCGGGCGCCTTCGCGATCGCGCGCAGGATCAGCCGCTCGAGCGCCGCCGGGATCGGCTGCGGCGCGAAGCGCGAGGGAGGAGGAGGCTCCCGCTCGCAGTGAGCGATGCGGAGCGCGTCACCCCGGCCGCGCAGCTCGTCGAAGGGGCCTCGCCCGGCGACGAGCTCGTAGAGGACGAGGCCCATCGCATAGATGTCCGCGCGCGGATCGATCGGCTGGGCGGCGCACTGCTCGGGCGCCATCGTCCTGGGTGTGCCGATGACGGCGTCCGGGGCGGTCAGCGAGGCGCTGGCGTGGAGGAGCTTCGCGACGCCGAAGTCGAGGACCTTGAGCGTGCCGTCGTCGCAGAGGAACAGGTTCTCGAGCTTGAGATCGCGGTGGACGATGCCCGCCGCGTGCGCGAGCGACAGCGCGGACAGGGCCTGCAGGACCAGGTCGAGCGCGGTCGGGACCGCGACCACGCCGAGGCGCGCGAGCTCGGTCCGGAGATCGTGCCCTTCGAGGAGCTCCATGGCGAAGTAGGGGCGACCACCGTCGGTCACACCGAGGTCGAACACGTCGGGGAGACCCGGGTGACGCAGGCGGGCGATCGAGCGCGCCTCGGCGCGCAGGCGCGCCGAGAGATCGCTGCGGCCGGCGTGGCTGCGGTGCAGCACCTTCACCGCGAACCGGCGGCCGAGCGCCCGGTGCTCGACCTCGTACACCTCGCCCATGCCGCCCTGACCGAGCAGGCGCAGCACGACATACGGTGTGCCGGGGAGCGGCTCCCCCTCACCCGGCGCGCGGAGCGGCCACGCGCCTTCGGACGGCTCGCCCTCGCCTCTCGCGCGGAGCGATCGCGCGAGAGGCGCCCTCGGCGCGAGCGACACCCCGCGCGCGTAGAGCAGCGTGCGCGCCCCGGAGCACTCGGCGGACGCGCCGCTCATCGCGCCGCTCCGACCGCGAGGTGCGCCCGCGCGCTGCGCTCGCCGTCCGGCGGCGCGGCGCGCCCCGCTCCGCCGTGAGCCGGCGTCTCCCTGCCCCCGCCTTCGCCCAGCGCCTCCGCGAGCGCGGCGGCCATCGCGTCCGCCGTCTGCCAGCGGAGCCCCGGATCCTTCTCGAGCGCGCGCGCGACGGCATGATCGAGCGCCGGAGGCACCCAGAGGAGCGAGCGGAGCCGCGGCGCCGGTGTGTTGAGGTGCGCCCGCATCACCGCCATCGAGTCGACCACCGGAAACGGACCGCGCCCGGTGATCGCCTCGAAGAGCAGGAGGCCCACCGCGTACACGTCCGTGCGAGCGTCGACCTCCTCGCCGCGGATCTGCTCGGGCGACAGGTAGCGCGGCGTGCCGAGGACGTTCGAGCCCGTCGACGGCTCCAGCCCCTCGCGGCTCACCTTCGCGATGCCGAAGTCGATGAGCACGGCGTGCTCGGCCTCGGGCACACCGGGCGCGCTCTCCAGATCGGCGACGCCTTGCTCGGCGCAGCTCGCTTGCGCGAGGAAGACGTTCGCCGGCTTGATGTCGCGGTGGACGATGCCAGCGCGGTGCGTCGCCGCGAGCCCGCCGAGCACCTGGATGGCGATGTGCACGGCGGTGGGCGTCGCGAGCGGTCCGCGCGCGTCGAGCCGCTCGCGCATCGTCTCGCCGAAGAGGCGCGGCATGACGAGGAAGGGCCGGCCGTCGCTCGTCACGCCCACCTCCTCGACCTTCACGATGTGGGGATGGCTCAGCGTCGAGAGAGCGCGCCCCTCCTGGACGAGGCGCGCTCCGATCTCGCTCGACCCCTCGTGCATGGCGCGGAGCAGCTTGAGCGCGCGCAGCTGGCCGCGGCGCCCGGTCACCTCGAAGACCTCCGAACACGAGCCTGCCCCGATCCGACGGAGCACACGGTAGGAAGTCCCCGGCAGCGGCTGTCCGTCTTTCTTTTGCACCATGTCCGTCGACCTCCCTCGCGGGGGCGCGCGGCGGAGCGCCGGCGCCTTCGTTCGGGAAGGGAATCGTCGCTCTCGTGGCAGAAGTTGCGCGAACAAACCGCTCAGATCATCAAAAAACGCGCAATCAACGGATGTGCAGTGGGACGCGCTGCGAGCCGTTCAGCGCTGTACAAGGGGCGCGCGGCCTTCGCTCAGTGATAGAGGAACCACCGGACGCCCGGCTTGATCTCCATATGGTAATGGTCGACGTGCGCCGCATTGAAATTGGGCGTCAGCACGTAGGTAAAAATCCCGAGATCCGCCGCTTCGCACACGATGGACCGGAGCTCGCGCGCCTCGGGCAGCTCGGGCTGGGTCGCCCCCTCACCGCAGGTCTTGTCCCCGATGCGGCCGTGGAAGTGGCGCGCGACGCTGATCCAGGTGCCGTCGCGCTTCTTGAGGGCACCGACGTCGATGGCCAGGCCGGCGGGGTGCCGCGTGCCCGGCGGAGCCCACGTGCCGCGGGGCTTCTGCGCTGCATCGCTGCGCAGCGCGACGTCGCCACGGTGCTTGACCGGAGACGTTGTCGCCCGGGTCGGCCCCGCGGCTTTGCGCCGAGCAGCGCGGCGCGCTCCGACCTTGCCCGTGGCCTTCTTGGCCGGCCCGCTGCGCGCCGCGCTCGTCCGCGTCTGCTGGCCAGGAGCCTTCGAAGCGGCGCCTGGATCGGCTTTCAAGGCGGCCTTCTCCTTCGGCGCGGCCTCCGCTGCGGCCTTCTCCTTCGGCGCAGCCCCCGCTGCGGCCCTCGCCTTCGGCGCGGCCTCCGCTGCGGCCCTCGCCTTCGGCGCGGCCTCCGCGGCCCCCTTCTCCTTCGGCGCGACCTCCGCGGCCCCCTTCTCCTTCAGGCGTCGCGGCCGCTCCTCAGGTGCCTTGGACGTCCCATCGAGCGCGCCCTTCTTGCCGAGCTCCACCGGCGGCGCAGGCTCGACCGGCGGGGCCTGCCTCGTCGATTCCTCGCGGGCAGCGCCGTCCGCGGCCTCTGCCTGTTGCACCGCGCTGTCAGCGGCCTTGGCATGAGCGATCGGGTGCCCGTGCTCTCCGTCGCCGTCCACACCCTCGCGGCCGCGCATCGGCACGTTGGGTCGATACATCGTGTAATGGACGACCTCGTCGATATCGTGCCTCGAGAGCACGGCCGCGAAATCGTCGAGGGCGAGCGCGAGGCGCGCGTCCAGGATCTCGAACATGCTCGTCACGCGCTGCTCGGGCGGGAGCACCGAATGAAAGTTCACGCCGTTCAGCCGACCCGTGAGCCGGATCGGAGCGCGCACCCCGGGCGCGTTGTCGACCTTGAGGTACAGGATCTTCCGGCGATCCAGCTCCGCCAGCGCTTCCTCGTTCGTCATGTTGGCGTAGCGGTACGCCGGAGACGCCTCGGCGACGCTCGCCGCCGGCGTCATGAGGAACGGCGACGCGGCCGACGCGGGCGCCGGACCGAGCGTCGCGACGGACGCCAGCAGCGCGCAGGCCAACGGCTTCATCAGACAGCGAAGTCGGGAAAACGCCACAGCGGCCGCACTCTAACGTGGCCGGGCTGGAAGGCTAGAAAATGGGCGGTGGCTGGACCCGTGTGCAGCACCTGAATCGCGCCGCCCCGAGCGCTGACCATCGCGGAGGGACATCGTGGCGGCTAGGCTGAGCGCGCGCGGCCGCGACCCCGGGTCGCCGCGATCCCCGCGTAAGCCCCCGCACCGCGCGCTCCCCTCCGCGACGAACACGCCTTGCAGCCGCCCACACCCATCGAACCGAGCCGAGACGCCCGCGCACCTGCCGGCGACGAGACACCTGGCGCGCCGGCAGACGCGAACGCCGCGCATGCGAGCGCCGGTGAGCGCGAGCGCCCGCGGCCGCCCGAGCCGACCGCGGCGCGCGCGCTCCTCGCCGCTGGCATCACGACCGCCGCCGTGACGGCGGTGTCCTACGCCGCGCCGAAGAGCTACGCCGGCACGCTCGTCGGCCTCACGTTCTTCGCGGCGACGTCCTGGCTCGTGCTGAGGTACGACGAGTCGACGATCCGCGCCCACGGCCTGTCCCTCGGGGGGCTCCTGGAGCCCGTGCCGCTGTCGGCGAGGCGACTCGCCCGCGCCGCGCTCCACGCCGTCGCCTGGGCGACGCTGGTCGCCGCGATCGTCTTCCCGCTCTTCTGGCTGGGCTACCGGCTGTACTGGGGCGCGACCTCGCCGTTCGTGCTGCGCCCGCCGCCCTCGCTCGCCGACGAGATCGCCGCGCAGCTGCTCGTGGTCGCGCTGCCCGAGGAGGCGTTCTTCCGGGGCTACCTCCAGAGCGCCCTCGACCGCGTCTTCCCGCCGCGATTCCGCGTCGCCGGCGCGACGCTCGGCCCGGCGTGGCTCCTCTCGTCGGCGATCTTCGCGATCGGCCACGTGCTCACGATCCAGCACCCGGCCCGGCTCGCCGTCTTCTTCCCCGCGCTCCTCTTCGGATGGCTGCGGGCGCGCACCGGCGGCATCGGGGCGCCGCTCGTGTTCCACGCGGCGTGCAACCTCCTCTCCCTCACCCTCGCCCGCGGCTACGGCCTGTCGCCGTGAGCGCCTCGCTCTAGGGCGCGGGCCGCGCCTCTCGCGGCGCTCCGGCGCGCCGCCGCGTCACACAGGCGGTCGCGACGTCGGAGGCGGTCGCGAGGCCGGCGGCGGTCGCGACGTCAGCGAGGGTGGCGGCTGCGACGTGTGCGGGCCCAGCGGGAGGCCCGAGCTGGAGATGCCCGCGCGCGTGTCGACCGCCCAGAGGACGATCGCGGCGACGACCGGGCCGATGAAGATCCCCGCCGCACCGAACAGCTCGAGCCCGCCGAAGATGGCGAGGAGCGCGATGAGCGGGTGCATCCCGCCGTGCGAGCTCTGGACCCACGGCCGGATCACGTTGTCCGAGAGCCCGATGAGGACCGCCGCGGCACACATGCCGACGCCCGCCCCGATGCGCCCGACGACGAACAGGTAGATGGCCGCCCCCAGCGTGACCGGCGTGGTGCCGATCATGGGGACGAGCGAGAGCAGCGTGGCCAGGAGGCCGAACAGGAACGCGCCCGGCACCTTGCAGGCAAACAGCGCGATCGTCGTCAGCGTCCCCTGGACGGCCGCCGTCGCGAGCAGGCCGAGGACGGCGCCGTGCACCGTGTCCTGGATCGACGCGAAGAGGACGTCCGTCTCCTCGTTTCTGAACGGCGACTGCGTGAGCAGCCAGCGCAGCAGCAGGCCCCCGTCGCGGAGCAGGTAGTAGAGCCCGACGACGAACAGGAAGGCGTCGACGATCGTCTGCGGCACCGCGGCGACCATGCCGCCCGCGAAGCCGGCGATCGAGCTGCCCACCCGCTCGAACAGGTTGCTCACGTACGTGCGGACATCGTCCCCGGACAGACCAGCCCTGTTGAGGAGCCCCGTTATCCTCCCGTCGTTCAGGAGGCCTTGGACCCGCTCGATCGTGTTCGACCAATCGCGCGCGAAGAAGCGGCTTATCGAGGCGGAGGCCTCGATGATGATCACCGCGAGCGGGATGCACACGAGGATGATCACGCCCACCGTCGAGATCGCGGGCGCGAACGAGCGGAAGCGGCCGAGTCGAGGCGCGAGGCGGCGCTGGAGCGGGGAGACGAGGAGCGCGACAAGACCGCCGAGCAGGACGGGGACGAGCAGCCCCTTCACCATCCAGAAGAACAGAGCGATGAGCCCCGCCCGGAGGGCGAACGACAGCCATCGATCGGACTGAAAATCTTGCTGCATCGCCGGGTGCGCTCGCTCCTGCGCCGCGCTCAGCGGCCCATCGTGGGTCAAGGTAGGGTGGGCCTCCGGCAACCACCAGCGATTTCCGCGTTGCGCAAGCGCGGCGCCGCGGTTCCAGGATACAGTCAGGCTCGGCTGACGACCGCGGGGCGCACGGCCGCCTCCACAGCCGCATCAGCTGGAGGGAATGAGATGAGCAACAGCGGAGGCGGAGTTCCGCCCGGAGGCGGAGGCTGGGGCAACGCAGGCGGCGGCTGGGGGTCGAGCCCGCCCGGAGGCCAGGGCGCGACGCCGGGCGGCGGCGGCTGGGGATCGGGCCCGCCCGGCGGCCAGGGCGTGGCGCCGGGCGGCGGTGGCGGCGCGTCCTCGGCGGGCGGATACCCACCGCCAGGCGGAGGATACCCGCCGCCTGGCGCAGGATGGGGCGCGCCCCCCGGCGGCTATGGCGCGCCTCCCGGAGGCGGCTGGGGCCCGCCGCCGGCTCACGGCGGCGGACCGCCTCACGGCGCCCCGGCGCAGGCCTATTCCGACAAGGACCAGGCGACAGCCTTCATGCTCGCCGTGTTTCTCGGGACCTTCGGCGTCGATCGCTTCTACCTGGGCCAGACGGGGCTCGGGCTCCTCAAGCTGTTCACGTGTGGTGGACTCGGCTTCTGGAGCCTCATCGACACGATCCTGATCGGCACCGGATCGATGCGAGACGCCCAGGGGCTCGTGCTCAGGCGCGACGCGCCCGTCGGTCACCCGACCAAGAGCCAGTCCACGCTGTTCTTGCTCTCCTATTTCCTCGGCTACTTTGGCGTAGATCGCTTTTATCTGGGACAGACCGGGCTCGGCATTGCGAAGCTCTTGACGTGCGGCGGGCTCGGCATCTGGTCGCTGATCGACATCCTCATGATCGGCATGGGCCGCTTCCGGGACGCAGAGGGCAACTCGCTGCGGTTCGAGCGCTGATCGAGGGGCACGCCAGGTCAGGAGGAGAGCGAGCGGGCCAGCGCTGCCTGGCCTCGCTGGCCGTCACGGCGTAGCGCCCGGCGGCGGGGCTACTCCAGCGCGAGCATCCGCACGGAGCGAGGCACGAGCCGCACCTCGAGCGCCCCGCGCCGCGCCTCGAAGTGCGCGTCGTCCAGCACATCGCGCGCGCGCTGCGCGCTCACGGTGACGCGCGCCACCACGTCCGCGTCTCCGGGGTTCAGCAAGAAGAGCACCCGCGGCGTGCCCGACGCATCCTCGTGCAGGGTCGCAAAGACGCTGTCGGGATCACACGCGAAGGCCGGCAGGCCGAGCGCGTCGATGGCGCGAGACACCGCGGCGTCGGCCGCGGCGGGGTCGTCCTGGAGGAGCGCCGGCAGGTTCTGTCCGGGGGCGAGGAGCCGCTTCAGATCGTAGGGCTGCGGGAGCTGGCGGAAGGCGCCGTCGAAGGTGGGCTCGCGGGGGCCGAGCGTGATCAGCGTCCCCTGCCTGGACGTCGCCTCGAGCCACGCGAACAGCTCCGGGCTCAGGCCGCCCGAGGTGGCGCAGATGACCCAGCGCGCCCCGACGAGCGAGATGTCGCGATCCTCGCCGCCGACGTGGGCGTAGGGGACGCCGCGCGCGTCGAGCGCCTCCTCGAACGCACGCACGAACGTGTCGGACTCCACCGCGAGCGGGTAACCGAGCCCGAGGTCGTCCTCGAGGCAGCGATCGCGGGCGCCGAAGTTCATGATCGAGAAGAACGCCCCGGTGAGCGGGCCGAAGGCATGCATCACGCGGGAGAGCCGGCGCTCCGTGCGCGGCGTGACGATGCGCACCGGCGTCGGGCGGCGGAGCTCGTGGAACCTCGTCGCCTCGAGGGCCGCGGAGAGCTTGCGCCAGAAGGCGGCGAAGGGGCGAGGGCGGCCGCGCGGATCGATCGGCGCGCCGATCCAGCGGTCGCGCTCGACCGCCATGTAGATGTTGTACCCGCGCAGCCCGTACGCGAGCGCGGCCATCATCACGAACACGCTGTCGCGCTCCTCGAGCGGGGGGAAGAACGGCGGGAAGCCGGCGCCCATCTCGCACGCGAAGGGCGGCAGCGAGAGCGCCTCGCAGCGCACGGCGAGCTCGCTCGTCCGGCGGGCGATGATCTGCCGGCTGCTCGGGCTCGCGACGCTGTAGTAGTCGAGGCCGACGAGGTCGACGACGCGCGAGATGCGCGCCGGGTTGAGCGGCGTCGCGTCCTGTCCCATCGGGAAATTGTGCATCGTGGGCAGGCCATCGACGCCCGCCGCCGAGAGCGCCTTCGCGAAGCGCCCCATGGCGGTCTCGAGGAGGTGCTCGTGGAACTCGCTCCAGTCGAGGTGGCGCGCGAGATCGGCCGGCGTCTCGGCGTCGAACGCGACCGGCGGCGTGATCGTGGCGAACCGCAGGTCGCCCTCCTCGGCCTGCGCGCGCTCGCGGACGATCGCGCGCACGAGCGCAGCGCCGGCGTCCTCGGCCGCGTCGCCCTCCGGCGCGGGCTCCACCCTCTTCGTCGCGTAGGCGCGCTGGAGCGCCTCGATCGTCCGGTACTTCTCGCGCAAGAAGTCGCGGTAGAGGGAGATCGCGTCCGGGTGGTAGTCCTGGTCGTACGCCCCGTCGCGGAAGTAGAGCGCGCCCTCGTTGTCGATCTGCAAGAGCACGATGGGCCCGTCCGGGTAGAGGTGCGGCTTCAGGACCGGGGCGAGCGCGTTGAAATAGCGGGCGACCTCGTCGTGGAATGCGTTGCTCGCGTAGCTCGGGACCGGGAACCCGTACGGCAACATCGGGAGCACGACCGGGTTGTTCCGCGCCGAGCGGGCCTGGCAGCTCGGGTCCCAGATGACGCGCTCGGGGATGCCGAAGCAGGTGAGCTCCGCGTTGATGTGCGGGCCCGGGCGGGCGATGACGTGAAAGCCGAGCTCGTGCGCGAGGCGGAGAAAGGCGCCGACGTCGCGGCGCGGATCGAGCCGGCCGAAATCGAACTGCCCCGGGCCGGTCTCGTGAACGGCCCACGGCACATAGATGTCGATCAGGTGAACGCCGAGCGACCGCGTGGCCTCGAGGCAGGCGCGCCAGTGCTGCGGGTCGAGCCGCCAGTAGTGCACGCTGCCGGCGTACAGCGGGACCAGCTTGCCGCCGATGTCCAGGCCGCCCGGGACAAGGCGTACCCCCCGCGCGAAACGTTCCTCTGGAGAGCCCGCGTCCTGGGTCGTGGCCACGCGCGCGCACACTAGCAAGGATCGCGGGGAGATCGATACCGCCGCGTTCGGCCCGGCGCGCGCTGGATGGGACGACGTCGGTCCTTGACTCAGCGCTCAGCGCTCAGCGCAGGATCGCCACCGAGCGCGCCACGAAGTCGTAAACGGGGCCCCAGTAGACCCCGAGCAGCACGGTCGGAACCGCGAGCGCGCACGTCGTCGCGCCGAGCAGCGGCCGCACCGGCGTGGGCTCGATGCGATCGCTCCTGTCGAGATACATCGTGCGGAGGAGGCGCGCGTAATAGAAGAGCGAGATCACGCTGTTCAGCACGCCGACGACAGCGATGACCCAGCTCCACGCGCCCCCGGCGGCGAGCAGCGCCGAGAAGAGGTAGAATTTCCCGATGAAGCCCGCCATCGGGGGCAGGCCGGTGAGCGAGACGAGGAACACGGCCATCGCCGCGGCGACGAGCGGGGCGCGGCGCCCGAGCCCGCGGAAGGCGGCGAACGTCTCGTCTCCGCCGCTCTCCTCGGCCACGGCCATCACCACCATGAACGCGCCGAGGTTCATGAAGCAGTAGGTGACGATGTAGAAGGCGATCGCAGCGACGCCGGCGCCGCTGAACACCGAGAAGCCGAGCAGCATGTACCCCGCGTGCGCGATGCTCGAGTAGGCGAGCATGCGCTTCACGTTCTCCTGCTCGAGCGCCGACAGGTTGCCGACGGTCATGGTCGCCATCGCGAGGCACCCGAAGAGCACGGGCCACGGCGTCGCGACGCCGGGCGGCGCGCTCCCGGCGCCGAGCGCGTCCGAGAAGAAGCGGATCAGCACCGCGAAGCCGGCCGCCTTCGGCCCCACCGAGAGGAACGCGGTCACCGGGGTCGGCGCGCCCTCGTACACGTCGGGCGTCCACATGTGGAACGGGGCGGCGCTGATCTTGTAGCCGAAGCCCGCGAGCATGAAGGCCGTGCCGACGAACACGACCTCCGGCACCTTGCCCTGCTGCGCCGTGAGCGCGGCGATCCGCGCCGCGCACTCGTCGAGCCGCATCGACGCGGTGATGCCGAAGATCCAGCTCATCCCGTAGAGCATGATCCCCGACGCGACGCCGCCGAAGATGACGTACTTCAGCGCCGCCTCGCTCGATTTCGCGTCGTTGATCTTGAAGCCCGCCAGCACGAAGCTGATGACGCTGACGAGCTCGATCGACAGGTAAATGAGCAGCAGGTGGCGGCTCGCCGCCATCAGGTTCATGCCCAGCGAGAGCACGAGGATCAGCGTGAAGAGCTCGCCCGAGTCGCGGCGGAGCTCGGGCTCGATCCCCGGGGACCGCGGGGGCACCAAGAAGAGGACGATCGCCCCGGTGACGAGCGCGAAGATCACGCGGAAGAGGTTCGAGAAGCGATCGAACGCGAGCAGCCCGTGGAAGAGCGCGCGGGGGGCGGCGTCCGTCGCCAGGAAGTACGCGCCCAGCCCGCCCGAGCAGGCGAGCGCCGCGAGGCTGAGGATCACGAGGCCGGCGAGCTTGAGGCGCGCCGGGGACGCGAGGTCCCACACGACGAGCAGCAGGGCCGCCGCGATGAGGACGAGCTCCGGCGCGAAGTAGGCGAGGCTCGCCACGTTGTCGAGGGTGCGGGGTTCCACGGCTTACCTGGCGCTGGCGAGGGCGCCCCGGCCCGGCGAGGCGCCCTCCTCCGGGGCGCCCGCGCGGGCGTGCGCGGCGCCGCCCACGCTGTCTGCGCTCGGCGCGCCGGCGATCTGGGACTGCCCCGGCCTGTCGACGAGGCGGTGCACGTCGAGGGCCCCGCGATCGATGAGGCTGAGCAGCGGGCGCGGCCAGAAGCCGAGGACGAGGACCAGCGCCGCGAGCGGCGCGATCGACGCGAGCTCTCGCCCGCTGATCTCCGGGAACTTCCCGCCGAACGGCTCGAGGTACTTGCTCTGCCGCCACGACGCGCGGAACGTGCCGAGGAACATCCGCTGGAGGGCCCAGAGGTGGTAGGCCGCGGTGAGGATGACGCCGATGGCGGCGAGGATCGTGAGGGCGCGGTAGCGCGGGAAGGCGCCGATGAACGTCATCGCCTCCCCCCAGAAGCCGGACAGGCCGGGCAGGCCGAGCGACGCCATGAACGCGAAGCCGACGAGCGCCGTGTAGAGCGGCATCTCCGAGGCGAGGCCGCCGAACCTGTCGATGTCGCGCGTGTGCACGCGATCGTAGACCACGCCGACCAGGGTGAAGAGCATCCCGGTGATCAGGCCGTGGTTGAACATCTGGACGAGGCAGGCCTGGATGCCCTGCGGCGTCATCGCGCCGAGCGCCAGCAGCGTGAAGCCCATGTGGCTGACGGAGGAGTAGGCCACGAGCTTCTTCAGGTCGCTCTGCGCCATGGCGCAGAAGGCGCCATAGAGGATGTTGACCACCCCGAACACCGCCATGGCCGGCGCGGCCCACTGCGTCGCCTCGGGCAGCAGGGTGAAGTTGATGCGGAGGATGCCGTAGGTGCCCATCTTGAGGAGCACCCCCGCGAGGATCACGCTGATCGCGGTCGGCGCCTCCACGTGGGCGTCCGGCAGCCAGGTGTGGAACGGGAACATCGGGATCTTGATGGCGAACCCGACGAAGAGCCAGATCCAGACCACCTTCACCGCGGCGACCCCGAGGATCGTGAGCCCCTGCGCCGCCCAGGCGACCCGCGAGAGCTCCGGGATCGAGAAGATGCGCTCGGTGGCCTGGCCGTCGACCAGGTAGGTGTGGCCGGCGTTCAGGTAGAACCAGATGAACGCGAGCAGCATGAAGACGCTGCCGGCCAGCGTGTAGAGGAAGAACTTGATCGCCGCGTACTCGCGCCGCGGTCCGCCCCAGATGCCGATGAGGAAGTACATCGGCAGGAGCATCACCTCCCAGAAGACGAAGAAGAGGAACAGGTCGAGCGCGATGAAGACGCCGAACATCCCCGTGACGAGGAGGTTGTACATCGCGAAGTAGCCCTTGAGCTGGTCGTGGACGCTGTAGCTCGCGAGGGCGCCCACGAACGAGATCAGCGCCGTGAGCAGGACCATCGAGATCGACACGCCGTCGACGCCGACGAAGTACTCGACGTTCAGCGAGCGGATCCACACGCCGTGCTCGATGAACTGGTAGCCGTCGTTCCCGTCGGCCCTGGTGAAGCCCCGGTCGAACTGCGCGTAGAGCCACGCCGCGAGCACGAGGTTCACGCCCATCAGCACGACGGTCATCAGCCGGAGCTTCCTGTCGTCCCGGTAACGCAGGAGGTGCGCGAGGAAGACCGCGACCACGCCGAGCAGCGGCAGGAACGTCAGGATCGAGAGGATGTGGTCGCCGACGAAGCCGAGGCTGCTCCCGCGCTCCGCGTGGATGCCCATCGCGACGGTCCGCGCTACCTCCAGCACGCCGGCCGCCACCGCGTCGGACTCGACGACGACGTGCCCGTAGAGCTCCCGCGCGCGCACGCCCGCGGTCTTCCACCGGACCACGACCTTCCGGCTCGCGCCCGGCGGGAGGGTCGCCGCGGTGCCGCCGCCCTCGAGCTCCACGCTGACGCCCGGCGGGACGCGCGGGTCCTCGGGGGACGTCCGCACGATCACCCGCGTCACCTTTAATGGGCCGTCGCCCTGGTTCTCGATCGTGAACGAGCCGACGTGATCCGGTCCGCTCGCTGCGAGCTCGACAGGCGCGCCGGGCGGCTCCGCGCGCAGCGCGATCCGGCCGCGCGGCCCGGGCGCCCTCGGCGCTTCGAGCGCCTGCGCCAGCGCCGGCGGCGCCGCCCCGAGCACGACGGAGAGCGCGACAAGGAGGGGGATCAGGAGCTTCATCGAGGTGGACCTGGCCGATCTCGCGAGGGCGAATCCACGGCGCATGCTGACGAGGGAGAGGTTCGACATCGGCCGTTCACCGCAGGAAGTAATGAACGATGCTGAACAAGGCGACGCCGCCCAGGAGGAAATAGACGTAGCTCTGGATGCGCCCGGTCTGCAGAGAGCGGAGCTTCGCCCCGGCGCTCAGCGTGCCCTCGGCGACGAGGTTCACGACGCCGTCGACGAGGTACCGGTCGATGGCGCCGGTGACCCAGGCGGCGGCCCGGGCCAGGACCGCGACCCCGTTGACGATGCCGTCGACGATCCAGCGGTCCATCTCGGCGAAGAAGAGGCGCAGCGAGAGGGCGGCGCGCACCACCGTCGCGTCGTAGATCTCGTCGACGTAGTACTTGTTCGAGAGGAGCTGGAAGCCCGGGAGCCGCCGCTCCTCTTCGGCCCAGCGCGGGGAGCGACGCGCGCCGTAGCGGGCGCGCGCGCGCGAGAAGGCGACGATCGCGCCGCCGACGGAGAGCGCCATGAGCGCGAGCTCGAGCCCCAGCCCGTGGCGCCGGAACGAGACGTCCGCGTGGGCGAACACCGGATGGAGCCACGCCTCCAGCAGGGGCTCGCCGTGGCCGCCGACGAAGTGGCTGGAGAAGCCGAACACGACGCCCGCGAACGCCGACAGGACCGCCAGCACCGCGAGCACCCAGGTGATCGCCGGCGGCGACTCGTGGACTTTGGTCTCGATCTCCTTGTGGGCGTGGGGCCCCTCGAACGTCAGGAAGTAGCTCCGCCACATGTAGAACGAGGTCCCGAGCGCCGCTGCGAGGCCCATCGCATAGAGGAGCAGCCCCGGGATCGGGCCGGTGTTCTCGGTGCCGAACGCCTTCCAGAGGATCTCGTCCTTGGACCAGAAGCCCGCGAAGAACGGGATGGGCGCGGCGGTGATGGCGAGGCACGCCGCCTGGTACGTCCGCGCCGTGAGCGGCATGACGCGGCGGAGGCCGCCCATGTTGCGCATGTCCTGGGCCGCGGCCTCGTCGTGCTCCACCGCGTGCATCCCGTGGATCACCGAGCCGGAGCCGAGGAACAGGCACGCCTTGAAGAAGGCATGCGTCATCAGGTGGAACACGGCGGCCCAGTACGCCCCGACGCCGACCCCGATGAACATGAAGCCGAGCTGGCTCACCGTGCTGTAGGCGAGCACCTTCTTGATGTCGTACTGGAAGAAGCCAATCGTCGCCGCGAGGAGCGCCGTCGAGGCCCCGATCAGCGCGATGACGCCGCCCGCGACAGGGCTCAGCGAGAACAGGAAGCTGAGGCGCGCGACCATGTAAACGCCGGCCGTGACCATGGTGGCGGCGTGGATCAGCGCGGAGACGGGGGTCGGACCGGCCATCGCGTCCGGCAGCCAGACGTAGAGCGGGATCTGGGCGCTCTTGCCGGCGGCGCCGACGAAGAGGAAGAGGCAAGCCAGCGTGATCAGCGCGACGCCTCCCCACACCGTCTTCGACTCGAGGGCATCCTTGAGGAACGCCTTGCCGCTCGCGTCCTTGATGACGAGCTGATCGTGGATCTCGCGGAACGTGACCGTCGAGCCCACGGTCGCCACCACGATCTCCTTGCCCGGCTCGACGCGCATCCGCTCGATCGCGGCGATCTCGACGCCGTCACCCCCGATCACGGCGCCGTCGCCCGGCACGATCACCACGGAGTGCGCCCCGGCGTCGATCTCCTTGCGGATGAAGGGGGACACGCCGAACGGCCGCGGGCTCGAGGCGAGCTGAGCGGCGTCGGCGATACCGAGGTACACGCGCGCGCCGGGATGACCGGTGAAGGTGAGGTATCCCTTCGCCCCGGCGAGCGGCTGCGCCCTGCGCTCTCCCGCCTTGCCCCCTGCACCGTCCTGCGCCCCGCCGGAGGCGCCGTGATCGCCGCGCGCCTCCGCGGCCACCGCGACGAAGCGCGCGCGGTAATCGGAGAGGAACCGGCCGTCGTCGAGCCACCTGGCGCCGAGCCCCCAGAAGAGGAGCGCGAGGCCGCACACGAAGCCCCAGTCGCCGATCCGGTTCACGACGAAGGCCTTCATGCCGGCAGAGGCCTTCTTGTAGTCGCTGTACCAGAACCCGATCAGCAGATAGCTGCAGAGGCCGACGCCCTCCCAGCCGAAGAACATCACGATGAAGTTGTCCCCGAGGACGAGGAGCAACATCGAGAAGACGAAGAGGTTCAGGTAGGTAAAGAATCGCCAGTACGCCGGCTCGGCCTCCATGTACGAGGCGGCGTAAACATGGATGAGCGTGCCGACGCCGGTGATGATCAGCGTCATGAGGCAGCTCAGCGGATCCATCACGAACGCGAAGTTCGCGTCGAGCGATCCGATGCGGACCATCTGCCAGGCGAAGCTGTAGAGCGCGCGTTCACCCGGGGCGAGCCCGATGAGCTGGACGAAGCTCGCGAGCCCGAGAGCAAAGGCGCCCAGCATGGCGCCCACGGCGACGAGCGTGACGCCGAAGCTCCCGATGTGGAGCCGCTTCGACACGTCGCGGCCGAACGCGCTCCGCTGCAACGCGCGGCCAAACAGCGCGTTGATCACCGCGCCGAGCATCGGCAGGAGCGGAATCCACCAGAGCGGCGTCAGCGCCGTGTGGACGTGCGTGACCTGGCCGGAGTAGTCGGGCATCGTTGGGGCAGCCGGTGAGAACATGGGCCGGCACGCGCGTCTTGCTCTGCAACGACCCCGCGACGTGTCAGTCGGCTCTGGTGACTCCCCCGCGGAACCGGAGGAGCTGCACGTTAATGGACGGTCACAGGGCGGGTCAATACTTCCATCGGCCCTGTTCCACGGCGAGACGCGCTGTTCCTGCGCGTATCTCGCACCTCTGCGAGGTCAGCCGTCGGTCGTCCGCTGGTCATCGTCCTCGCGCGCGGAGCCGCCGCTCGATGACGGCGCCGCGCCGCCGAGCTGCGTCACGCGCCGGATCGCGAGCCACAGATCCCGCCTGCCCTCGCCGGTGATCGACGAGAAGCCGATCGAGCGGCGGAGACCGCCGGCCGCCGTGCGCGGGGCCGCCGCGGACAGCTGGTCCAGCGCGCGCCGGACCGACGAGCGCTGCACCTTGTCGACCTTCGTCGCGACGAGCAGCAGCTCCACCGGTCGCCGCGCGACGTCGCGGGACGCCTCGATGAAGCGGATGAGATCGAGATCGTCCTCCTCGAGGCCCCGCCGCGCATCGACCAGGAGCAGCACCGCGGCGAGCGTGACGCGCCCGCGCAGGTACCCCTCGATCAGCGACGCCCACGCCGCTTGCTCGGACTTCGAGCGCCGGGTGAAGCCGTACCCCGGCAGATCCACCAGCTGGAACACCGCGCCGTCGCGGGCCCGCGCCTCGTAGAGGTTGATCTGCCGCGTCGAGCCTGGGTTCGAGCTCGTCCGGACGAGCCCTTTGCGCTCGACGAGCGTGTTGATGAGGCTCGACTTGCCGACGTTCGAGCGCCCGGCGAACGCCACCTCCGCGCTGACGGGCGGAGGGAGCGACGCGAGCGAGCCCGCGCCGGCGACGAAGGACGAGTCGACGATCTGGAACGGATCGAGCTGCCGCTCGGCGCGTGCCGTCGGAGCAGCTTGAGGCTTGGGGGCGCGGCGGGAGGTGGTCACTTCGAGCGGGGCGGCTGGAACTGCGGCTTGCACTCGTCGCACTGGCAGAGCGAGCGCAGGTACCGGAAGGTGTAGATGCCCGAGTCGTGCCGATCGCCCCACGTGAACTGGAGCGCGTAGTTGCCGACCTGCTCGATCTCACGGACGTTCAGGTCACCGCCGGGCACGAAGTTGATCGTGCCGCCGTGCCCCTGGCAGTTCGCGCACGGGCAGTACCCGCGCAGGAGCTCGTGCGGAAGGACGCTGCGGTGGCCGTCGGCCCAGTGGATCTCCATCACCGTCGCGCCGTGCGGCGCCTTGACCTGAGTGGGAGTCAGCTTCGGATCCTGCGGCATCGTGCCCTTCCAGGCGACGGCAGTACCACGCCGATCCGGCGCTGCAAAGCGCCGCGGCGCGCCGGCCGCGCGCCGCTCCGCTTTTCTCGGATCCAGTGGTGTCTCCGAGGTTTCCAGGGCTCCCTCAGGGCTCGACCGCGCCGGCGCTCTCCGCGCCCTCCCGGGCGCCTCAGGACCGGCCGAGCCGAGGAGGAAGCGAACCGCCGTTGCGCACCTACCCTGCGGCGACCACCCGCGCATCGACGGGGGCGAGCGTCGCCTCGACGCGCTCGAGGATCCGCACGACCGCGGCGCCCTCGTCGAGCGGCGTCAGCGGCGGCGCGCGGTCCTCGACGCAGCGGAGGAAGTGCTCGATCTCCACCGACAGCGGCTCGCGCCACGGCACCTCGATCTCGCGCCCGGCCGGCGCGAGCTCGAGGTGGTGCGCGGCGCGCTCGCCGGCCGGCGCGCCCGCCGCGGCGCCGCGCGCGTCCAGGAACACGATGCGGTCGGGCGCGCGCACGTCGTCGAAGACCGCGACGCCCGCGCTCCCGGCGAGCCGTAGCCGCCGCTCCTTCGTCGGGCTCGACGAGCAGAGCTCGATCCGCGCCGCGAGGCCGCTCTCGAGGCGCGCCTCGAGCGTGACGAGCTCGCCGCACGGCGAGAGGTGGGCCCGCGCCTCGGCGAGCGGGCTCGCGTCGAGCGCCGAGAGCAACGAGAGATCGTGCGGCCCGAGCGTCCAGAGCGCCGACCGGGCCCCGCCGCCGGCGCCGGCGGCGCCGGCGCTCATCGACAGGCGCGCCGCGCTGAAGCTCACGAGATCGCCGAGGCGCCGCTCGCGCGCGAGCGCGACGAGGCGCACAACGGAGGGGTGGTAGCGGAGCAGGTGGCCGACCATGCCGATCCGGCCGAGCGCCGCGGCGCGGGAAGCGCAGCGATCGGCCTGCGCGGCGGAGAGGGCCAGCGGCTTCTCCACGAAGACGTCGGCGCCGGCCTCGAGGGCCCGCAGCGCGAGCTCGGCGTGGCTCGCCGCGGGGGTCGCGATGATCACAGCGTCCACGCGCGCGGCCAGCGCCTCGTCGATCGTGCGCACGAGCCGCGCCCGTGGGGCGAGCGCGCGCGCCCGCGAGAGGCGGCCGCGGTCGACGTCCGCCACGGCGATCACGCGCGCCCGCGCGTTCTCCGACAGCGCGCGGAGGAGCTTCTCCCCCCACCGCCCGCAGCCCACCAGCGCGACCCGGACGTTCGCGGCGCTCACGGCGCCCCCGGCGCCGCGGCGGACTCGGCCGGCCGGAGCGTGAGCTCGCCGAGGATCGCCGCGCCCTCGGCGTTGCCCGGGTGGATCGAGGGCCCGTTGATGTCGACGAGGAAGTCGTACCGCGCGCGCGCCTCGCCCTCGATCGTCGCGCGCACGCGGACGTGCTGGAAGCAGGCCGACTCGGTGGTGGCGCTCCAGGCGGGCGCCTTTCCCGGGTGCCGCGCGCCGATCGCCTCCGGCACGCTCCGGCCGCCCTCGGGGCGGTACTGCTGCACGACGCCGAGCGCCGCCCTGCGGTCCGAGGCGTTGAACCTCGATTGCGTCCAGAGGACAGCGCCGCCGGCGGCGGCGCTGGTGCCCACGAGCAGCAGCATCCGCACCGCCTTGCCGTAGTCCATCCGCGAGCCGTATAGCCCCGGCGCTCGAGGAGAGCCAGCCGGGGCGGCGCGCCGCCTAACCCACGAACGACCCGAGCCCGCGGAACCTCCGGTACCGATCGTCGACGAGCTCCTCCGGCCCGAGCCCGTCCATCGACGAGAGCGTCGCCCAGAGCGCCTTGTCGAGCCGCACCGCGGCGTCGTCGTGATCCTGGTGCGCGCCGCCGGTCGGCTCCTCGACGATCGTGTCCACGACGCCGAGCTGCAGCAGATCCGGCGCGGTGATCTTGAGCCGGGCCGCGGCCTCGTCGGCGCGGGAGCCGTCCTTCCAGAGGATGGCCGCGCAGCCTTCCGGCGAGATGACCGAGTAGCAGCTGAACTCGAGCACCAGCACCCGGTTGGCGACGCCGAGCGCCAGCGCGCCGCCCGAGCCCCCCTCGCCGATGACTGTCGCCACGATCGGCACCCCGACCCGCGCCATCGCGGCGAGCGCGGCGCCGATCGCCTCGCTCTGGCCGCGCTCCTCCGCGCCGATGCCCGGGTAGGCGCCCATCGTGTCGATGAACGTCAGGATCGGCAGCCCGAACCTGTCGGCCATCTCGTAGAGCCGGATGGCCTTCCGGTAGCCCTCCGGGTGCGGCATCCCGAAGTTGCGCTTCACGTTCTCCTTCGCGCCGCGCCCCTTCTGGTGGCCCACCACCACAACGCTCCGCCCGTGGTACGTCGCGAGCCCGCCAACGATGGAGCAGTCGTCGGCGAAGCGCCGATCGCCCTTCAGCTCGACCCAGTCGGTGAAGAGCCGCTTGATGTAATCGAGCGTGTACGGCCGGTTCGCGTGGCGCGAGAGCAGCACCTTCTGCATCGGCGTGAGGCCCGCGAAGATCTCGCGCGCCAGCCGGCCCGTGTTGTCCTCGAGCTGGGCGAGCTCCGGCTCGAACCGCGGGTCCGCCGCGGCGAGCGCGCGCAGCTCCCGCACCTTCTCGATGAGCTCTGCGACAGGTTTCTCAAAGGGTAGGATCGAAGCAGCCACGGCCCGGACCCTAACGCTGCAGCGGGCGGACGGCTACGGCGCTGTGCTGCCGCGCTGCATCGTCCACGGGATGACGCGCGCGTGCGTCCCGGCCTATCAGCCGAGGCGCCGCGTCGGTCATTCGGGCAGGGCGTTGGTCGGCTCGGCGTGGATGAAGGCGTTCGCCGGGACCTGCGACATCGGCCGGCTCCGGATGACGTTGTAGATCGTGACCGGCTTGTCCTTGCCCTTCACCTTGGCGGGCTGGAGCTCCTCGGTCTCGAACCTTCCCCCGAGCTGCGCGTACGTGCTCTCGCTGATGACGATCTGTCCTGCCAGCGCGATGGAGCAGAGCCGCGCCGACGTGTTCGCCACGTCGCCGATCACCGTGTAGCTGAGCGCCTTCGAGCTCCCGATGTACCCGGCGACGAGCGGGCCGGTGTGGATCCCGATGCCGACCGCGAGCGGCAGCTCGCCCTTCTCGAGCCGCTCGCGGTTGAACTCGCCGAGCACCTCGCCCATCTTCAGGGCGCACTCCACGCTGCGGACCGCATCGTCCCGGTGGGCGACCGGCGCGCCCCAGAGCGCCATGATCCCGTCGCCCATGAACTTGTCGAGCGTGCCTTCGAACTGGAAGATGGTGTCGACCATCCGCTCGAAGTACAGGTTCAGCATCTCGACGAGCTCCTCGGGCCGCTTGCTCTCGGCCATGCGCGTGAAGCCGCGGATGTCGCTGTTGAAGACGGTGCACTCCTCGACGTGCTGGCCGCCCTGCTTCACGGCGAGCTGGCCGCTCAGCACGCGCTCGGCGATGTTCGGCGAGAGCAGCCGGCGCAGCTGCTCGCGCGTGACGATCTCGTTCTCGATCTTCTTCCCGAGGATGTTGATCTCGATGAACATCGCCGCCTGGTAGGCGATGGCCGTCACCAGCTCGAGGTCCTTGGGCTGGAACTGCGCGAGCGTCTCCGAGTCGAGCCACAGCACCCCGAGCACCTCGCTGTTGTGCTGCAGCGGGGCGACGATCGCCGAGCTGATCCGGTTCAAGATCATGCTCTTGCCCTTCGACGCCGCGAAGTCCATCGCCGCGTCGTGGGTCAGCACCGCGGCCCGCTCGTGGACGACGTGGTTCAGGATCGTCGACGACACGCTGATCGGGGCCGTCGTCCCGTCGCGCCGCTGCATGGCCTGCGGGGTGAGCTCGCCGTTCTCGTTGCGCAGGAAGATCACCCCGCGGTCGGCGCGGATGAACTTGAACACGCTCGTGAGGATCTTCTCGAGCAGCTTCGTCGTGTCGCGCTCGGCGGCGATCTCGCGGGACAGCTCGTGCGACAGGCGCAGCCGCTCGTAGTCGGCGCGCAGCTGGTTCATGTCGTTGGCGATCCGATCGAACGCCAGGAACCCCTTGTCGACAGCGGCGATCTGCGTCCCGATCTGCCGGGCCTGATCGTTCACGTCGATGCGGGTGCCCTGCGCGACGAACGAGCCTCCGTGCGCCCCCGAGCGCCCCGGCAGCGGCGCGGTCCCGCCCGGCCCGGCGCCCAGCGGCGGCGGCGGCACGTACGGCTGCCGCGTCACCGGCGGCGCCACCGGCGTGCCCGGGAGCGGCGGCGGCGGCTGGCGCTGGTACTGCGGCTGCTGCGGCGGATACCCGTGGCCCGGCGGCTGCGCCGGCGCCGCGCCCTGGTGGTTGACCACGGGCGGCCAGCCCGGGACGAGGGGCGGCGCGACCGGGGCGGCCGGATCGTCGAAGCGGCCGCGCGTCGACCCCAGGGCGATCTCGTCCCCGTGCTTCAGCGGCGCTTCGCCCCGGACACGCTCGCTGTTGATGAACGTGCCGTTCAGGCTCCCCAGATCGCGCAGGACGAAGTGATCGCCCCGCTGCTCGATGATGCAGTGCTCCTTGGAGACGATCTTGTCGAGCAACTGGATGGAGTTGTTCGGGTGGCGCCCCAGCGAGTTCACGGGTCGCAGATCGATCGCCTGCTGGCCCTCGGCGGTCTGCAGGATGAGGCGGGCCATCGGTTCTGGCAGATTACTCAGCCTGGCACGGACCGACAATCTTTCCGGCCGAAGTCCAGCGCCGGCCGCGGGAAGCGACCGTGCCGGGCCGCGCAAAGTGCGCCCTCGCCCCGCTGGAAGCACCTGCGCCGAGCTCGACCGCCCGGGGCGGCTGTCGTCGGCTGTCGCATGGATACCTGACCGGATGATTAGCTTGCCGGGCCCTGCATCTCATAGAGGCGTCGCCTGGAACGGCTATGCGCCCACATGCCGCCGCGTTAGTCGGCCGCATGGATTCCGCGTACCTCCTCGCGATCGATCAGGGCACCACCGGAACGACGTCTCTCCTCATGGACACGTCGGGGGCGACGCTGGGCCGCGCGACGCGCGAATTTCGCCAGCACTTCCCGGAGCCGGGCCTCGTCGAGCACGACCCGGAGGAGATCTGGCAGAGCGTTCAGGATGCCGTGGGCGAGACGCTCAGGGCGGCGGGCGTGGCCGGCAGCGCGATCAAGGCCATCGGCATCACGAACCAGCGCGAGACGACGCTCGTCTGGGAGCGCGCGACCGGGCGCCCGATCCACCGCGCGATCGTGTGGCAGGACCGCCGCACGGCGGCGCGCTGCGCCGAGCTCCGCGCCGCGGGCCACGAGCAGGCGGTCGAGGAGACCACCGGGCTCGTGCTCGATCCGTACTTCAGCGGCACGAAGCTCGCGTGGCTCCTCGACAACGTGCCCGGCGCGCGCGCGCGCGCCGATCGCGGCGAGCTCTGCTTCGGCACCATCGACAGCTTCCTCGTCTGGCGGCTCTCGGGCGACGCGGCCGGCGGCTCGCCGGTGCACGCGACCGACGTCACCAACGCGTCGCGCACCCTGCTCATGAGCCTCGCGTCGCTGAGCTGGGACGACGCGATGCTCGCGATGCTCCAGATCCCGCGCTCGCTCTTGCCGCAGATCGTCGGCTCGGCGGGCCGCGTCGCGGCGACTCGCGGCTTCCCGCACCTGCCCGACGGCATCCCGATCGCCGGCATCGCGGGCGACCAGCAGGCGGCCCTCTTCGGCCAGGCCTGCTTCGCGACGGGCGACGCGAAGTGCACCTATGGCACCGGCGCGTTCGTGCTGACCAACATCGGCGATCGCCCGCTCAGGAGCCGCTTCGGCCTGCTCACCTCCGTCGGGTGGAAGATCGGCTCCGAGGTGGTCTTTGCGCTCGAGGGAAGCGCCTTTATCGCCGGCGCCGCGGTGCAGTGGCTCCGCGACGGCCTGGGCCTCATCAAGAGCGCGGCGGAGATCGAGGCGCTCGCCCGCAGCGTGCCCTCGAGCGAGGGCGTCACGTTCGTCCCGGCGCTCTCGGGCCTCGGCGCGCCCTACTGGGATCCGGACGCTCGCGGGATCATCTCCGGGGTGACGCGCGGCACGACCGCGGCGCACCTCGCCCGCGCGACGCTCGAGGGAATCGCGCTCTCCGTGACGGATCTCGTGCGGGCCATGGCCGACGACCTGGGCCACCCGCTGCGCCGGATGCGCGTGGACGGCGGCGCCGCCGCGAACGACCTGCTCATGCAGTTCCAGGCGGACGTGGCGAACGTCGCTATCGAGCGCCCCACCGACCTGGAGACGACGGCGCGAGGCGCGGCAATGCTCGCCGGGGTCGGCGCCGGCCTCTTCCTCACGAAGGAGGACGCGGCCCGCATGTCCCGTGTGGGGCAGAGCTTCCAGGTCGAGATGAGCGAAGCGGCTCGATCCGCCCACCTCCACCGCTGGGCCGACGCCGTCGCCCGCACGCGCTCGAAGCGCAGCTGAGCACTCGCCGATTCCCCTGAATTTCCACGCTGTTTTCCGCTTGAACCAGGTCTTCCGAAGCTCTCTCCCGAGCCGTCATCGCGCCGCGGCTCGGCGGCCGAACGGGCTTCCGGATCAAGGAATCAACCCTAGGTTGCGAGAGTTAGGCCCAGAAGCCCCCAACCAGCGTAGAGTGCTATGACGACGGCGCATTTCCGTTCAAACTTGGTGCACTTGAACCGAGGCGCGCGGCCAGCCCACCGCCGCCTCGCTGCTTTCGATGGAGACGAGGAGGACATGCCGACTACCGAGAATGCTTCAGCCGGCGGGACGGCCGTTCGCGACATCCCGATCGACTGGGAGGCGCTGGAGGACGCCTTCGAGAACAACGCCCCAGAGGTGCACTCGTACCTGCACCTCGGCACGGGCGACGTGCTGCGGGTGGTCGACGGCGTGGCGGATCCGCAGATGCACGCGCGCATCGCGGCAGACGCGAACTACCTCCGGATCGATCCCGTGAGCTCGCGCGAGCAGTACCGGTGGATGGAGCGCTACATCCCGATGGTGGAAGACATGGATCTCCAGGCGAAGCTCAGCCAGGCGATCGATGGCAAGGGCGCGTTCCGTCGCTTCAAGGATGTTTTGATGTCCTACGGTCCGGAGCGGGAGCGCTGGTTCGCGTTCCGTAGCGAGCGGCTGCGGATCTTCATGGAGGCGTGGCTCAGCGCCCACGCGCTGAACCCGGTCCCTCGCCCGCTGTGGGTACCGGAGGTGCCGTCTCGTCCGGAGCCGATCGTCCCGGCGGCCCCTGCGGTGGAGCCGCCGGCGCGCGAGCGCGAGGAGACGCGAGAGCCCCGCCGCGGCAAGAGCGTGGAGAGCCTGCGCAAGAACCTCCGCGACATCGCCGAGGCGCTCGGTCCGCGGGATCTCGACACGCTGACGGCGTTCGCGGAGTTCCTGAAGGCGCGCCGCGCGGCGCGCTCGTTCGCGCACCACTACCACGAGGCCCAGGGGCCGGTGGACGACGACGCAGGGCCTGCTTCGCAGGAGATCGCGAGCGAGTCGCGCAGCGACACGGCGTGAGGGCGCGCCGCCGGCGCCGCGATCGCGGCGCCGGGGCGCTGGCCTGAAGGTGGGTGAGGGAACGGAAGGGAGCGGCGGCTTCGAGCGCCGAGCGGTCTAGAAGTACCAGTCGGTGCGGGCGCCGATGTACTGGCCGACCTTCGACCCGACGCCGGGACCGGCGCCAACGCGCTGCAGGTAGCCGGACATCGCCGCATCCCTCGCCGCGTCGTTGTAGATGGCGAGCGAGTAGATGAGCTTGAAGTGCGGACGCGCGCCGGCGCTGAGCTCGCCGGTCGGCACGAGGGTCGGCACGACCGAGACCTTGACCGCGGTGCCCAGGTCGCCGTCGCCGTCCTTGCGGCCCTGGAACGAGGCCTCGACGACGGGGTGGAAGTTCTTGTGCGCGAAGATCGTGGCGTTCGCCTGGACCGAGAAGTCCATCTGCTTCTCGAGAGCCGTGGGGGGCGCGGCGCCCTCGGCCTCGTACGCCGCCTTCGTGTAGTGGAAGGTGGCGAGGCCTTCCAGGGCGGCGGCGTCGCCGAGCCGGAAGCCGAGGTGCTCGACCGCCTCGATGGCGAAGGAGCCCGCGAAGGTGCCCTCGTCGTTCGCGGCGCCCCAGGTCTGGTACGTCTTCGCGCCGCCGGCGGCGCCGTTGGCGATGCCGGTGCCGAAGCGAACCGCCGTGTCGCTGAAGTTGCCCTGGCCGAGGCCGAGGTGCAGCTTCGCGCCGATGACGCCGCCGAAGTCCGCCGGCGCGTTGTCGGGCACCGCCCACCCCTCACCGCGCTTCGCGGCCGGCAGGACGTGGAACTCGCCGTGGACCTTGACGTGGTGCTTGGCCTCGCCGCCGAACTCCGCCTTGTAGTTACCGGCGAAGATGGTGCGGAAGCGCTCGACGTCCACGCCGCCGTCGCCGTTCACGTCGACGTTGTAGGGGGGGGTGGTGGCTCCAAAGCCGCGATACCCGAGGATCGCGAGCTGCAGGCCGCCGTACTTGATACCGCCGCCCTGGCCGCTGAGGTCGTCGAGGTAGAAGTAGTCGCCGATGGGCGCGTACTGCTCACGGAAGAACTTCGCGCCGCCCCAGACGCTGAGGCCCGGGACGAGGAAGTTGCCGGCCTCGATGTACGCCTGGTTGAACTGCACCGTGATCGACTGGCCACCGTTCGAGGACGGCTGCATGAACGGCCCGCCGTACTGGTTCCAGATGGCGAACGTCATCTCGGACTTGACGTAGAAGTCATCCGGCGTCGCGCCCTTCACCACGTGCGCGACGAACGACGGCTCGGAGTAATCGCCCTCTTCGTAGCGGCCGCCGATGCCGAACCCGAGCAGGTTCAGGGACGCGCCCTGGACGTTCTGCCCGTAGACCGGGGACCACGCCATGCCGAGGCGTGAGTACCAGTGCCACTCAAAATTCTCGCTCCCCACCGCGTGAGCCGACCGCGGCGCCGCCGTGAGGCAAAGGGCGGAGACGGAAAGCAGCCCGAGGGCTCGGACAGCGGCGCGCCGACCCGCGATTCGCTTGCTGGGGACCGACGACCTGTCTCTCATAAGTGATGTCATCGAACGACGCTCCTATCCATTCTCTGGGAGTGTGCTTTGGGGTGATGGGAGGTGATTCGGCCAGATGGCCAAGCGCGGCAGAGGTAGTGGCCTGTCAAGAGAATCCAAGTTGACTCTGTAGGAAAGAGCCACCCGCTGCCACACATGCGGGGCCCGCGGGGGGCACAGTTAACAGGAACGTTCTGTTCATGTCAAAGGTCTCCGAACACCCTTCGGCAGTTTGTCATCTTCTGCGGCGCGTTATTATTAAGTAATCGAAATCACTTGGTTAAGCGGGACCTGCGCTCATCCGCGGCCAGGAAGGGGGCCCTCGAATGACGCATCGCACCAAAACAGGCTCGCGCTGGCTGAAGTGTTGCCAGAAGAATTCACGGGTGCCCCCTGGTGCGTTACCGGGTGCGCGCCACCCGCGTGACACGGACAGGAAGGCTGCATTGGCGAGCCCCGACCAGCTGCGTTTTCGCAGGGCGATGGCGCCGCCGCGCGCGACGGTGTGGCGCGTGTTTCGGGACCTCGAACCTGGCTTTTCATGTCGACACCCGGCCGGGGCGTCGCCGAGGTGCTCGTCTCTCTCCTGGGTTGAACCCAGGGCGAGCCGCCGGCCCCGCTGAGCGTCATTGACGCTCGCCGGCGCACCGAATGCGCCGCGCCAGCGCGCGGATCCTGCGCGCGCGCGCAGGATCGTGCCGCAGAGCGCAGGCAGATCTCCCTCGGTCGACACGATAACGCGTCGCGTTGCAACGGCGCAACGACCGCCGCAGATCCAGAGCGGGTCAGTCTCGATTGCAGTGCAGCGCGGGTGGACATGTTCTTGTCCAGGAAGGGCGTTGCGCTGTCGCCCCGAGACATCCCATCTGCTTCGGCGAGGCCGGGTGGTGCCTGGCAGGCCTCCGGGCGCGGTCGCGGCGAGCGCCGCGATGCCGCCCGCTCGCCGCTCCGAACGCCTGAGTCGTTGAAAGAGAGGCCTCCATCCTCCGCATGAACAGCGGCTCGTGAGCCCTCTTCACGATGTCTGGTGCTGTCCTTCGTATCGAGAGGTGGAATCGACCCGCGAGATGGACTTCTGCTCTCCTGCTGCCCGGTCGCGCGGCTCGACGTGGCGCGCAGCCGGTCGCCCGGCGCGGCTCAGCGAGCGGGCATGATGCTCAAGGAGACCCGGGCGCGCGCGTTCTGGTAGTACGCGTCGAGCGCCTGGGCGAGCCGCTGCCCGACATACCAGCGCTTCAGCGCCGGAGCGACCTCCTCGTAGCGTTGATCCTTGAACGGCGTGGCGCCGGAGCGCAGGACGATCTTGAGCTCGAAATCGGTGGGCTCGAGCATCGGCGCGACCATGCGATCCAGGTACAGGCTCGCGCGCGCCTGGCGGCGCAGCAGCGCGTCGAGCTCGTCGGAGCTCATCCCCTCGGCGGCCGCCGCGGCGAGGAGGCGCGCGCGGCCGCGAGCGCGCTGCTCCAGCGCGATGCGGGCGGCCTCGGCCCGCTGCGCCACCTCGGCCGAGGTCGGCGCCGGTGAGGTGGGCAGGCTGGCGAGCAGCGTCTCCGCGATGTGCCTGTCGAGCGCGGCGCGGACATGCCTGTCCCGGTACAGCCCGGGCTCCGCGTCGGGATCGGCGAGCGCCTCGAGGCGCGCCTCGAAGGCGAGCTCCCGCTCGAAGATGAACTGAGGCCGGCGCACGCCGCCCGTCTCCGGCGCGTGCCAGCGCACGACGACGCGGTCGAGCGGCACCGACGCCGCCGACGGCGCGACCTGGCCGTGGGCGCTCGGGGTCAGCGACGCGAGCGCGAGCGACGCGAGCAGCGTCATGAGGAGCCCGGAGCGGCGCACATCGGCAGGCTAGCGCAACCGCGCCGCGCATCCCATTCCTGGCAGCGCCGCGCGCGCGGAGCGTCCGGGGCGCGGGCAGCGGGTATAGGATGGCGCCACCATGTACAGGCAATTCGCGCTCGAGGGCGAGGTCCATACCTTGCTCGACTGTGTGCCGCTCTCGGTGCGGCGGAAGCTGGACCTCGCCGGGATCAAGATCTCGCTCGCAGGGTGGCAGGCGCTGTCGCGCGCGGAGCGGCTCGCCCTGTGTCACCTGCCGGCCGACACGGACGAGGACGTCGCCGTCTACGCCGAGGTGCTCCGGGGCTTCGCGGAGCGCGCCGGCGTCGCCCTCGCCCCCCTCGCGGGCGCGCCGGTGCGCCGCGCCGCCTGGGATCGGGACAGCGTCAGCGCGCGGCTGCGCGAGCGGCTCGGCCCGGACGGCGCGCTCGACGAGGGCGCGCTCGTCCGCCTGGCGGAGCTGACCGAGGAGGAGCGCTACGCCATCGTCAAGCTCGCCGATCCGAAGCGCGGGCCCGAGAAGCTGCGCGCGCTGCTCGGCGAGCTCGGGCTGTCCCGGGACGCCGGCGCGACGCGCTCGCCGTGAGCCAGGCCGCGGCGGGGATCCCGGGCGCGACGAAGGCGCGGCGCGCGCGGGGCGAGCGCGTGGTCCCCTCGCGCTGACGTCCGCGGCGGCGGAGCGTCAGCGCGCCGCGCTCACCACTTCACCATGACCTTCGACGGGTTGACCTCCGCGGTGACGCGCGGAACGTCGACGAGCACGTCGAGGAAGTCGCTGCCCGGCTGGCTCAGATCGAGGTTCGCCGCCTTGGGCTCCACGCGCGCCACGATCGCGTCGGCGTTGACGGCGCCCACGTCCTCCGGCGTCCCCGTGATCCTCACCTGCACCACGGCCGGCGCGACCGTCGCGCGCGGGATGCCGATCACCTCGACCTTGCGCTCGAACGTCCGCGTGGCGAGCTCGCGCCCGATCTCGAGCGTCGCCATCACGCTCTCGTGGCTGTACGTCACGAGCTTGGGCGGCCGATCGAGCGCCAGCTGCCGCTGGTAGGTGCCCTCCGTGAGCCCGCTGATGTCGAACGGCGCGGTGCGCGCGAGCTGCATCACGTCGACGACCGAGCGCGGGCCGCGGGCGCTGACCATCGGCGGCTCGACCGAGACCATCCCCTTCACGAGGAACCCCTGCGCGGCGTCCCCGGTGCGGGGGACGTGCACCGGGACGGCCCGGGTGACGACGTCGTCCCAGCCGAGCTCGATCGTCGACGGGTACATCTGCTCGACCATCAGCCCGGCCGGCACGTGGAACATCGAGGCGTCGAGGTCGATGTGCGTCACCGTGCCGTTGCGGAGATCGAGCCGCAGCGTCCCGAGGCTCTCGGCGCGCAGGTCGTCGAGCTGCGTCCGGGAGCCGCGCACCGTGACCGCCACCTCGTTCGGGATCTGGGTCATGAGCTGCCGGTTGCTCGACTCGGGCGGGAGGATCGAGACGACGCTGAGCATCAGCGTGCGCTGCGCGTTCTCCGCGCCGTGGATGAAGGCGTAGAGGCACAGCGCGAAGGTGATCGAGAGCAGCTTGAGGCCGAGGTTGTCGAGCAGCGCCGAGCGGAGCGCCTCGCGGATGCCGGCAAGCGTCATGGCTCATCCCGCGGGGGCATCCCCTCCGCGCTCCCCTTGGATGCGGCGGTCGCCGCGACCTGCCCGGTCGGGACGAAGGTGCGCTGTGACGGGACGGGGGAGTCGGTCGCGGCCGCCGCGGGGACGTCGACCATCGCCGGCCGGCCGCGCTCGGACGGGCGATCCGCGTCCTGCGGCCCGGCCGTCCCCCCGGCCCCGGCCGCGGCCGCGGCGCGCAGGTCGGCGCTGGATCCCGTCGCGGCGCGCGCCTCGGCGCCCGAGCGCATCGGCGTGGACGTCGACATCCGCGCCATCGGCCGCGCGTCCGGGTCCACCGCCGCCTTGATCATCGAGGACGTCTTCGAGACCGGCGCTGCAGGCTTGGCCTCGATCGGCGCGGGCTTCACGGCGGCGGGCTTGCCGGGCTCGTGCGCCTGCCCGGCGCCTTGCGTCGCGCCCACGGCGGGGCCGCGCGCCGCCGGCGTGGGGAGGCTCGCGCGGCCGACCTGGGCGACCTTCTTGGCGAAGCGCCGCCTGCGCGACGAGCGGCCGAAGAGCCCGAGCAGCGCGTGCCGCAGCGACTGGCCGTCGAGGTTCGAGACGATGTTGCCGCTGAAGCAGAAGCTGATCGTGCCGCGCTCCTCGCTGACGACGACGACGACCGCGTCGGTCTCCTCGGTGATCCCGAGCGCGGCGCGGTGGCGGGAGCCGAGGCTGGCGTCGAGGATCTTGGTCTCCGGCATCGGGAAGAAGACGCCGGCGCGCGCGATCTTGAGGTCTCGGATCAGCACCGCGCCGTCGTGCAGCTTGTTCACCGACTCGGGGACGAACAGCGAGACGAGCAGCTCTCGGGTGACGACCGAGTCGATGTGGATCCCCTCGCTCTTGACGAACTCCAGCACGTTGGCGTCCTGCTCGAAGGCGATGATCGCGCCCATGCGGTGGCGGGCGAGCTCGGTCGCGGCGGCCACGACCTCGTCGATGACGCGCGACTGCTGCTCGCGTCCGCTCGTGAACCAGTTGCTGCCGCCCACGCGGATGAGGGCGCGGCGGATGTCGTTCTGGAAGACGACGACCACGATGAGGATGATCGAGGAGAGGAGCCAGGAGAGGAGGTTGAGGAGCGTGGTCAGGCCGAAGATCTTCGCCCCGAGATAGATGAGGAAGACGATGCCGAGCCCGAGGCCCATCTGCATCGCGCGGGTGCCGCGCAGCACGAGGAGCGCGCGATAGACGACGTAGGCGACGATGAAGATGTCGAAGAAGTCCCGGATGACCTGCGTCGCCGGCCTCACCGAGAAGAGGCGGAGGAACCCTTCAACCATCGCCGCGCGCCCCCTGGGCGACGGGGCCGTCCGGGCGCCGACGGTCGCCGGCGCCCGCGCGCTCGATCGCGCGCATCACGTCGAGGGCCTGGCGCACGACGCGGACGTCGTGGACACGGACGGCCGCGGCGCCGCGCGCGGCGCACGCGATCGCGGCGGCGACGGTGCCGCCGAGGCGGTCCGGGGGCGGCGCGAGCGGCGCTTCTCCGCCGTCACCTCGCCCCGCGGCCTCCGAGGCCGCGGCGCGCGCCAGGAACGACTTGCGGCTCGGCCCGACGAGCACGGGAAAGCCGAGGGCGCAGAGCTCGTGCAGCCTGGCGCACAGCTCGAGCGACTGCCGCGCGTTCTTCGCGAAGCCGAGGCCCGGATCGAGGACGAGCTCGCCCTCCGGCAGGCCTGCCTCGAGCGCCCGCGCGGCGGCGCTCGACCACTCGCGGGCCACGTCGGCCACGACGTCGCCGTAGGCGTCGTCGGGGTACGCGGAGAAGCCGGCCATCGCCGACATCGCGCCGCGGCTGTGCATGAGCACGAGCGACGCCCCGCGCCGAGCGCAGAGCGCGCCGAGCTCCGCCGCGCTGTCGAGCGAGATCGAGTTGACCACAGCCGCGCCATCGTCGAGCGCGCGCGCCGCGACGGCCGGAGAGGTCGTGTCGATGGAGACCACCGCTCCCCTCTTCACCGCGTCGCGCACGCTCCCGCCGATGCGCGCGATCTGCTCGTCATCCGGCACGGGCCGCGCGCCCGGCCGCGTCGACTCCGCGCCGATGTCGATCATGTCTGCCCCCTCGGAGAGCATCGCATCGATCTGCGCGAGAGCCGTATCTTCATCCGCAAAGCGACCGCCGTCGGAGAACGAGTCCGGCGTGCGGTTCAGGACCCCCATGATCACCACGCTCCTGCGGCGTTCGAGCAGCATGCGCAGCGGGGACATTTCCTGTGGGTAGCAACTTTTGCGCCGAACGGCAATTGTCTGCTCGAATCGATGTTTTCCAGGAGCAATTGGAACATCGCGAGGGTGGGTCCGGCGCGTCGCGCTCCGCCAACGCCGGCTGGGCCGACCGGCGCGCGACGGCGTTGGACGGCGCACCGGCGTCCACATTCGCTTCGGGCGCCAGCTTCCCGGCGGCCGCCCCACGCTCGGGCGGGGACTCAGCGCGAACCATGGGGAAGAAACCGTACGGAGGGAACGGAGGGTACGCAGAGAACGGAGGCAATCAGGCAAGGGGAAGCAAGGGGGCGCGGCGCCAGGGCCCCCCCCAGGCTCCGCGCGCCGCTGACTCGGCCTTGCTTCTTTGCTAGGGTCCCGCCTACACATTGACATCGGCGGCCGCCCGCGGTCGTCCGGTGGAGGAGGCGGGGACACGCGCGAGCGTGCCCCGTCAACCGTTTCTCAGGCTGCACCAGCGGACGAGACCGAGCGGTTCCATGCTGCGCACGCGTATCCGGGCAGGTCCCCTCGCCGGCTTCGTCTTGAGCGCCCTCTTCGCGGCGTGCTTCGCCGTGCTCGGCGTCGGCGAGCTCTTCATCCCTGCGCTCAGCCCCGAGATGGGCATGCCTGCGCCCGTGACGCTGCGCGTCCCGTACGGTCCGCGGATCGTGCGCGACACGCACGACGGGAGCTTCACGCTTTCGTACGAGCACAGGCGCGTGATCGTGCCGCGCGGCACGGTCCTCTCGGAGCACAACGAGGATCACAACGCCGCGATGGCGTACGAGACGGTGCGGCGGATGCGGCGGCCCGGGCTCGGCGCGCGCCTCGCGAGCATGTACGCCATCTACCTCATCGTCTGCCTGATGCTGACGGTCTACCTGCGTCGCTTCGGGCAGAACCGCGTGCGGCTGCTCCGCACGCAGGTGGGCATGTTCGTCCTGATGACGGGGTCGCTCATCGTCGCGAAGCTCCTCCTGCTCTTCACGGCGCTGCCCGAGTTCTGGATGCCGGTCGCGGCGCTCCCGCTCTGGGTGGCGATCGCGTTCGATCGGCGGACCGCGTTCCTCGTCGAGGTCGGGGTCGCGTTCATCGCGTCGTCGCTGCTCCGGTTCGACGTCGTGCTCCTGTCGGTGCTGCTCGTGCGCGGAATCGCCGCGACGATGTTCTTCTTCAAGCGCAAGGGCTCGCGGCAGCTGTTCGTCGCGGGCAGCCTGGCGGGCATCGCCGGCGCGATCGGGTTCATCGCGCTGACCGTGCTGTTCGAGGGGAGCTTCGATCTCGGCGCCGATCTGAAGCGCTGGCTCGGCTCCAACGTGCTCGCCTGCGTCGGCGGGGGGCTGCTCGTCGGCGTGCTCGGTCGGAGCCTGAGGGAGCCGGCCGAGCGGGCGATGGGGCACGTGCCCCGCGACAAGCTGCTCGACCTCACCGACCTGGAGCAGCCGCTGCTCAAGAAGATGGCGGCGGAGGCGCCGGGCAGCTGGGAGCACGCGCGCGCGATGGCGAACCTCGCCGAGGCCTCGGCCGCGGCGATCGGCGCCGACGCGCTGCTGACGCGCGTGGGCGCCTACTACCACGACCTCGGCAAGACGGTGCAGCCCAAGTACTTCATCGAGAACCTCCCGCCCGGCGAGCGATCGCCGCATGAGGAGCTCGATCCGGAGGTGAGCGCCGACGCGATCATGGCGCACGTCGTGATGGGCACGAAGATCCTGCGCGAGGGCAACATCCCCGAGCCGGTGGTCGAGTTCGCGTACACCCACCACGGCACGCAGGTCGTCGAGTATTTCTGGCACAAGTGCGTCGAGCACGGGAACCCGAAGGACCTGACACAGGAGCACTTCCGCTATCCCGGCATGAAGCCGCAGACGAAGGAGACGGCCATCCTCATGCTCGTCGACTCCATCGAGGCGGCCTCACGGACCATCTGGCCGCCCGAGCACAAGAAGTTCGAGGAGATGATCCAGCGGGTGATGTTCTCGAAGCTCGCGTCTGGCCAGCTCGATCAATCCGGGCTGACGATCGAGGACCTGCGCATCATGACGAGCCGGATGGCGTCGACGCTTGTCAACATGTACCACGGGCGCATCAAGTACCCGTGGCAGCGCGAGAGTGATCGCGCCGGGCAAACGCCTGCGCCGCCGACGGTCACGCCGCACCCCACGCGCCCGGGCACGCCCACGCCCGTCCCCGCGTCCAGCGCGCCGGGTCGAGACGGGAGCGCCGCCTCGCCGCCCTCCTCGAGCGCGCGGGGCGCTGTCCCGCCGCCCCCCGCGAGCGTGCGAGGCGCTGCCCCGCCGCCCCCCGCGAGCCCCCGGGGCGCTGTCCCGCCGCCCTCCTCGAGCGCGCGGGGCGCGGTCGCGCCCGTCGTCGTGGACGAAGCCGGAGGGCCCGTGAAGGACGAGAGTCCGGCGGAGTCCGTGCGGACGCCGAGGAAGACGCACTGAGCAGGCCGGGCGCGCCGCGCGCTCCCGCGGAGGCCGAGCGGCCTGCTCCAGGAAAGGACGGTCCGATGCCTCCCACGATCGAGCAGAGCTTCATGAAGGCCCTCTTCCACGGCATCATCGCCGAGGACATCATCTTCCCGTATCCCGAAATGCCCGCCGAGGACCGGGAGACGACGTCGATGATGCTCGACAGCGTGCGGCGGTTCTTCGCGTCGAGCGTCGACAGCAGCCGGATCGACCGGGAGCACACCATCGATCCGGGCGTCCTGGCCGAGATGAAGAGGCTCGGCCTGATGGGTCTGCAGATCCCTGCAGAGCACGGCGGCGTCAACCTCAGCAACATGGCGTATGCGCGCGTGATGCAGGAGATCGGCGGGCTCGACGCGTCGATCGCCGTCACCCTCGGCGCGCACCAGTCGATCGGCTTCAAGGCGATCCAGCTCTTCGGGACGGAGGAGCAGAAGCAGCGCTATCTCCCGAAGCTCGCGACCGGCGAGTGGATGGCGGCCTTCGCCCTGACGGAGCCGGGCGCCGGCTCCGACGCCGCGGCGATCAGGACGCGCGCAGAGATGTCGGCCGACGGCTCGCACTACACCCTGAACGGGTCGAAGATCTGGATCACGAACGGCGGCTTCGCCGACGTCTTCACGGTGTTCGCCCGGACCTCGGCGCTCGAGGAGGGCAAGAAGCCGAAGCTCACCGCCTTCATCGTGGAGCGGAGCATGGGCGTGAAGAGCGGGCCGAACGAGCAGAAGCTCGGGATCCGCGGCTCGTCGACGACGGAGCTCTTCTTCGACGACGTGAAGGTCCCGCGCGAGAACGTGCTGGGCGAGGTCGGCAAGGGCTTCAAGGTCGCCGTCGAGGTGCTCAACAACGGTCGCCTCGGGCTCTCGGCGGGGTGCGTGGGCGCGTGCAACACGCTGATCCGGATGGCGCTCGACCGGGTCCAGGAGCGGCGCGCGTTCGGCCGGAGCATCGGCGACTTCGGGCTCATCAAGGACAAGATCGCGACGATGCTCGCGCACACGTACGCGCTCGAGTCCATCACGTACCTGACGGCGAGCCTCGCCGACGCCAAGGTCCCCGACTTCTCGATCGAGAGCGCGATCTGCAAGGTCATGGGGAGCGAGACCCTGTGGTTCGTGGTCAACGAGACGCTGCAGATCGCGGCCGGCATCGGCTACATGAAGGAGTACCCCTACGAGCGGCACCTGCGCGACGCGCGGATCAACATGATCTTCGAGGGGACGAACGAGATCCTGCGCTGTTTCATGGCGCTCTCCGGGATGAGCGGCCCGGGCAAGTCGCTCGCGGACGTCGCGAAGGCGATGCGAGAGCCCATCAAGGGCTTCGGGCTGCTCAGCGATTTCGCGCTCCGCAAGGCGCGGTCGGTGCTCGGGCGCGAGCGGATGTCGAAGGCGCACCCGCTGCTCAGCCGGGAGGCGGTGATCTTCGAGGACTGCACCGCCGAGCTCGCCACCCACAGCGAGGACATGCTCCGGAAGCACGGGCGGGAGATCGCGGAGATGCAGTACGCGCAGCGCCGCATCGCGGAGATGGCCATCGACCTCTACTGCATGGCCGCGTGCATCTCGCGCACGACCCGCGCCATCGAGCGGCGCGGGGAGGACGGGGCGCGGCGGGAGATCGATCTCACGACCGTGTTCACCGGCATCGCGCAGAAGCGGCTGAGGCAGCACGTCGCTGACTTCCAGAAGAACGACGACGAGCTGCGCAAGGCCATCGCGGTGCGAGCTTATGCGGACCGCGCCTACCCCTTCGACATCCTGTAATCGCAGGCTGCCTCACCTCGACGGACATCGCTTCACCTCAAGTCACATCGAGTCGCATAGAGCCACATACGCGCCACGCGCGCTTCGGCGCAGGATGCTCATTCATTGTGAGCTGCGCTCTGTTTCGGGACGTTTTCAGCTCACCGTCCGGACGGATTGCTCTATAGTTTGATCAGGCGTAGTGTTGGGGGTGGGCCCTTCGACAGGAATCGGGTGATCACTTGTCCCAGGCTAGAGCATTGGGTGGCAGGTGCGGAACCATGAAGGAGACTGCTGAAGGTCGTGCCGTCATGGACAAGTACCGTCTCGAGCGCAGGCTCGGAGGCGGTGGGATGGGTGATCTGTGGCTGGGCTTCGATATCAAGCTCAGGCGGCGGGTCGTCATCAAGTTCATCCGGAGCTTCGCGGCGACGGAGCCGGAGCTCGTCGCCCGTTTCGAGCGCGAGGCCCGCGCGTCCGCGCGCGTCCGGAGCCCCTATGTCATCGAGACCTACGATTACGGCGTCGATCGCGGCTGCGCGTTCATCGTCATGGAGTACCTCGAGGGAGAGGACCTGAATCGCCGCCTCGAGCGCGAGGAGCGGATCCCGCTCGCGCAGGCGACGACCTTGTTCACGCAGCTCGGCAAGGCCCTCGACGCGATCCACGCCGCGGGGGTGATCCACCGGGATCTGAAGCCGGGGAACATCTTCATCACCTCTTCCGCGGGCGACGATCTGCTCAAGGTCGTCGATTTCGGCGTCGCGAAGTCGTCCTGCTCGCGCGATCGGATCACGAAGACGGGCATGGTCCTCGGGACGCCCAGGTACATGAGCCCCGAGCAGACCATGGCGCCCAGGCAGGTCGATTACAGGAGCGATCTCTGGTCGATGGCGGTGATCCTCTATCGCGCGATCACCGGCCAGTGTCCCTTCGCGGGCGCCAACATCAATGAGCTGGTCAGGCACATCTGCCAGACGTCGTTCCCGAAGGCGTCCCAGCTCGCGCCGGAGCTCCCGCCCGGGGTCGACGCGTTCTTCGCCCGAACGTTCGAGTTCGATCCCGAGGCGCGGTTCCAGTCGGGCAAGGAGATGATGGAAGCGTTCTCGGCGCTCGTGCAGGCGCCGGCGTCCCAGCCGTCGCCGGAGTCGCCGCGGGCGATCCCCGTCCCGCCGCCGTCCGAGCGGAGCGCCATCGTGAAGCGGAGCGCGATAGGCGCGGTCGCGGCCCCGCTTCGCAGCGCGATGGATGATGAGACGACCATGGCCGCCATGCTGGCGGCGCCGGCGAACGATCTCGGCAGCCCCACGGCGACGGACGCGGCCGTCGAGCCCGCCTCCGCCTCATGCGACCGGCACAGCGAGGTCGTGCTGGACAGCCGCGTCCTGCCGCCGCTCCGGGTCCCCTGGATGGTCGCCGTCGGCCTGCTCATCGCGGCCGCTTCCGTCGTTTGCCACAGCGTGGCTCAGGGCGCGTCGTGGTCGCTCGAGGCCGCGGAGAGCCCGGCGGCCGGAGGACCGTGATCTCGCGGAGCGTCGCGATGCCGCCCTGGCGCTCGCATCGCCGGCCATCGCCAGGGCGCGGCGGCGCCGTTACCGCGCGCTGGTCGTGGGCGCCTCGGTGATGCCGGACGTCCACTTGAGCTTCGTAGCGCCCTCGTCGATCCAGCGGTCGCGCACACGGCGCGCGAGCTCGGGGTGCTGGGTCGACTTCACGGCCATCGCGGCCACGAGGCATGTCCCCGGCCACGACTCGTAGACGGCGATCGCGCCGACGTACTCGTCGCTCGCGAGCACCGAGTCGACGCTGCCCTGGAGGACCTTGAACACGAGCGGCCGCACCTCACCGTCGATCTCCTGCGTCGTGCGGATGATCTGCGCCTCCCCGAGCCGCACGCCATAACCGTCGGCGAGCGGCGCGTTCTTCGCCCAGAACTCGTCGAGGCAGCTGTCGGGGTCGCTCGGCCCCGTGGTGGTCGTGTAGACGACCGACAGGGCGGCGTAGTGCTCGTCGCCGTACCGGAAGGTCGCGCGCGTCGGGTAGGTCAAGATCCGCACCCTGCGCCAGCTCTTCCAGTCGACAAGGGGCACGTCGAGCGTGTTGAACCGGTCCTGCCGCCTCCCCCACGGCTCGGCAAGGAGCCGCTCCAGCGCGGCCCGCTCGGGGTCTGCCGCGTCTCCCCCCGGGTTCTCGCGGGTGACCGACGCCGGCGTCGGAGGCAACCCCGGCGGCCTCGTCGGGGCGGTGCTGCTGCAGGCGACGACCGCGAGGGACGCGAGGACCGGGACCACCTGCGCGGCCCTCCGGCGTGTGGAAGAGCGCGCAGTCGACCTGGAGCAGGACATGAGCAACACGAGCCTCGGCGAGCGGCCTCATCGTCGGCGGTCACGCGGGCGGATCCCGCGGCGCCGCTACAATCCGACCTCGCGCATCGCGATTTTATTCTTGTCGAAGACGCCCAGACCGAGCTCGCCCGCGATGCGAATGTACGAAGGTTCACGGCTCGCCTCTTTCAGCGTGGGCAACCCGTTCTCCTTTCGCCACGTCTCGACCACGCCCCAGCCGATCACGTCCATCGCGACCGGATCGGTCGTGGCGTAGACCGACTCGTGGAGGACGCGCCGCTTCGGGTTCTTGTCGAGCGGGCCCTGGTCGTAGATGAGCTTGAAGCCGTCCGTGATGTGCAGGCGGACACGGCTCTTCACGATGTCCTGCCCGTAGAGCTCCGCGATCTGCGGGCTCGCGGTGTGCTCGTGGAAGGAGTGCGGGTTGATGGTCGCGCCGTGGGTGATGTTCTTGAGGCAGCCGGTATAGCCGCAGATCGAGTGGTCCTTGATCAGCGAGACGTTGATCACCGCCGTCGCCTCGGTGAACGGGCGCACGAACTTGGTGGGGATGCCGCAGACCGAGATGCTCGACATCACCGCGTCCTTGTTCTCGTGAACCGCGGCGCGGATCCCGGCCGGGAACTCGGCCGCCGGCTTGGCGCTGCGGTCGGCGCAGCGGGTGCCGGCGAGGAAGGACGGATACTGCTCGAAGATCTCCACGTTCTCTGCCGGGACGCCCGCCGCGATCACCCCGCGCACGATCTCGAGCACGAGCTCCTTGTTGGTGGCCATGGTCGCCCCCTTCTGGCCGGCGATCCCGTTGGTCTTGATCGCCACGCGGTCGTCCTTGTGGACGAACCGCGCGAAGGCGGCCCCGAGATCGGCCTTCCCGGTGAGCTCGGCCATCGCCCGCTCGAGCATCACCTTCGCCGCGGACGCATCGGGCCAGAGGCCGTTCGGCTGCATCGAGTTCGCCTTCGTGACCTTCACGATCTTCCCCGGAATGGAGAGCGGCGTGAAGCCGGGGGGCGGCGAGGCCGCGAGGCTCAGGGGCGCCTCTGCGAACGCCGCGCGCGGGCCGAGGAGCGCGGCGCCCGCGGCGCCGGCGACGAGCCCGCCGAGGAAGCCTCGGCGCGAGCGCCCCGCGGGGCCGGGATCAACGAAGCGACGGGGATCGTGGGGCATAAGACCTCGTGGTGAGCGCCTTGCGGCGGTGGTGGATGCCGCCGGTCGCGGGGCGCCCGGGGCGCTGATGGTAGCCGAGCTTCTCGCTCGAGACACGGCGCTCGGCCGCCCGGCGGCGAGGTCGACCGCGCCGCCGCCGGCCGCGCCGCGCGCCTCCGCCATGGCGGCGCCAGGCCCCGGAGCGCCTCCTACCCGGGATTTGCTCGGGTTTCCAGGCAAGCGCGCACCGGCACGCCGCTCGCTTGGCGGTGGCGACGACGCCGAGGAGACGAACGCCGCTCGCGGGTGCGCGGAGGGCGACGTCCCTGGCACGAGACGAGATGACCGGAAGGAGATGCGGCACGATGCAAGCGACATCGAAGGGGACAGGCTCGCCCGCCGGGCCGGCCGATGCAGTGCAGGACAACGAGGTGATTCGCCCGTGGCGAGAGCGGGCGCTGGCAGCGCTGAGAGACTCGGCCTGGACCGCGCTGGGCGGCAAGGTCGCGGCCTACATTGCGGGGTTCTTCGCGCTGGCGCTCGTGGGCTCCGGGCACGCGCTGAGCTTGCTCCCGACCCGCCCGGCAAACCCGCCCGGCCCGGCAGACCCGACCGCGGGGCTGGCCATGGTCGCCGGCGATCCTGCGCCGCTCGGCTCCGCCGGAAGCCCACCACCCCAGGCCGGAAGCCCGCCGCCCCAGGCCACCGCCGAGCCCGGCGCCGACGCGGGAGCTGCAGCGGTAGAGCCGCCGCCGCCCAGCGATGGCGGGACGGGCGCTGCCGCGGGCGGCGGCGTGACCGCAGACGGAAAGGTCGTGCTGAACCTCGCGACCGAGGCGGACCTCCGGCGCCTTCCCGGTGTCGGCCCTGCGAAGGCGGCCGCGATCCTGGCGCTGCGAGCCAAGCTCAAGCGTTTCCGGAAGGTCGATGACCTGCTCCGGGTCAAGGGGCTGGGCCGGCGGTCGCTGAAGCGGCTGAGGCCGCTCGTGCTCGTCGATCCGCCCTGACGCTGGACGCTAGCCGCAGCGCCGGCTCGCCTCCTCGGTCGAGCCGTCCAGACAGGGAGTCTGCCAGGACCGGTGAACGCGCGGAGCGTGAGATAGTGAGTCGAGGCGCGCTCGTTCTCTTCGGTATCGCCGCAACGAGATCGCGCGCGCGACTTCAGGCATCGCGGACGCGGCGCGCGGCGACTCGCTCGGACCGGCGCGGTCTGGCGAGCTCTCGCGCGGATGCCCCCTTGCCCCCCCGGGGCGCTCGGGCACACTGCGCCGCGATGCACGTCCACTTCGTCGCCGTCGCGGGCACCGGCATGGGTGCGCTGGCGGGGCTCTTCAAGGCCGCGGGGCACGACGTCTCGGGCTCCGACGTCTCGTTCTACCCGCCCATGGGGCCGGCCCTCGAGCGGTGGGGCATCCGCCTCTTGACCGGGTTCGATCCCGCGCACCTCGACCCCCGGCCCGATCTCGTCGTGATCGGCAACGTCTGCCGCCCGACGAACCCCGAGGCCCGCGCCGCGATCGACGGAGGCATGCGGGTGACCACGATGGCGCACGCGCTCGCGGATCACCTGCTCGCCGGCCGCTCCCCGCTCGTCGTGGCCGGCACGCACGGCAAGACGACGACCAGCTCGATGTGCGCGTGGATCCTCCACGAGGCGGGCAGGGACCCTGGCTTCCTCATCGGCGGCCTGCCGAAGAACTTCGAGGCGAGCTTCCGCCTGCCCCGGAGCGCTTCCTCGACGAGCGACCGCCGCGGCCTGCCGCTCCTCGGCGAGGCGGGCGCCGGGCGCCGCAGGACGCCGTTCGTCGTCGAAGGCGACGAGTACGACACCGCCTTCTTCGAGAAGACGCCGAAGTTCTGGCACTACCAGCCCGAGGTGGGCGTCGTCACGTCGATGGAGCACGATCACATCGACATCTACCCCGACGCCGCGTCCTACGAGGCGGCCTTCCGCGGGTTCGTCGAGCGGATCCCGGAGACCGGGCTCCTCGTGGCGGCCGCGCACGATCCGCGGGTCGTCGAGCTGGTGTCGCGATCGGCGCGCGCGGAGGTCGCGTGGTTCGCGCTCGAGGGCGACGACACGCACGGGCGGCCGCCGCACTGGCTCGCCGCGCCCGCGGAGGCCGGCGAGAGCGGCCAGTCGTTCGATCTGTACGCCGGCGGCGTCCTGGCCGGGCGCTTCGCCCTGCAGATGCCCGGGCACCACAACGTGCGCAACGCCATCGCCGCGATCGCGGCCGCGGCGCAGGGCTTCGGCGTGCCGCTCTCGACCGCGACCACGGCGCTCGCCGGCTTCGCGGGCGTCCGGCGCCGGCAGGACCTCCTGTTCGAGGCGCGCGGGGTCCGCGTCTACGACGACTTCGCGCACCACCCGACCGCGGTGGACGAGACGCTGCGCGCGCTCCGGTCCAGGCACCCGGCAGGCGCGCTGTGGGCGGTGTTCGAGCCGCGCAGCGCGACCGCGTGCCGCGCCCTGCACCAGGAGCCTTACGCGCGCGCGTTCGACGCGGCCGACCGCGTCGTGCTGGCGCCGCTCGGGCGCCCGGACATCGCCGCCGGCGAGCGGCTCGATCTCGACAGGCTGGTGCGCGACCTCGAGCACGGCGGCAAGCACGCGGAGGCGGCGGCATCGGTGGACGCGATCGTCGCCGCGATCGCGCGCGAGGCGCGGGAGGGCGACACGATCGCGCTCCTGTCCAACGGGGCGTTCGGCGGCATCTACGAGAAGCTCCGCGGCGCGCTGTCGGCGGGGGCGCGATGAGCGAGCGCGGATCAGCCGAGCTGCTCGAGCTCTCCGAGATCGCCCTGCGCGTCGCCGAGGAAGCGGCGGCGCTCGTCCAGGCCGGGTTCCGGGCAGGGCCGCGCGGCCTGCGCGTGGAGGAGAAGGGACCGCACGATCTCGTGACCGAGTTCGACCGGGCGAGCGAGGACCTGCTCGTCGCGCGGCTCGACGCGCTCACGCCCGGCGTCGCCGTCGTCGGCGAGGAGCAGAGCGCCGCGCGCCGCTCGGAGCCGCGCGGCGGGCTCGTCTGGTACGTCGATCCGCTCGACGGCACGACGAACTTCGTCCACGGCCATCCGTTCTGGTGCGTGTCCGTCGGCCTGATGGAGGACGACGTGCCCGTCGCCGGCGCCGTCGTCGCGCCCGCGCTCGGGCTCCGCTGGACGGGCTTCCGGCCGCGCGGGGCCGCTCGCGCGCCGGTGATCATGGCCGCGATCGACGGAGAGGCGCGCCGCAACGGCGAGCGATGCGCGGTCAGCGCCACGGCGTCGCTGGAGCGCGCGATGGTGGCGACCGGCTTCCCGCCGATCCGCGACCGGGCGCCGGACAACAACTTCGACGCCTTCATGACCGTCAAGCGCAACGCGCAGGCCGTGCGTCGTTGCGGCAGCGCGGCCATCGATCTCTGCATGGTCGCGGACGGAACCTACGATGCGTACTGGGAGCGCCGGCTGCATGCATGGGACGTCGCCGCCGGAAGCGCGATCGTGCGCGGCGCGGGCGGCGCCATCACCGCGCTCGACGGCGGTCCGCCGAACTACCATACAGGCAACATCGTGGCGTCGAACGGCCTCGTCCATGCCCCCATCCTCGCGCTGCTCTCTCCCCCGGGCTCGCCGACCTGCTAGGCGCCGGCCAGCTCGGGGCTACCCGTACGCCATCAGGCTCTCGTCCATGACGCGCGCAGGACTCACGGGTGAATCGGGCGAGATCCTTGCGCGATTCATGCATGACCCGTGCGAGCGATGCGAGCCGCGAACGGCGAACGGCGAACGCGACCTTCAAAACATGAGCAAAACATGAGAACGTGCGGAAGAGCTGTTGACGGAGCCGCCCAGTGAACTATCCTATGGTTGTTCCCTCTGCCGACTTCGTGAGGCGCTGGACGATTGAATCCCGAGTAAGCAAGAACCAGGGAGCCAGCAACGATACCGTGGTGAGCTAGGCCCGGAACCATTCACCGGGAAGCCTGAAGCGGTACTTAGGCTCCCACCTAGCAGCTATGCTAGGGGTTCAAGTCCTTCTGCCCACGTCCTCGGCGGTACGGAACATCTCTCCCCTGCGGGCCGTCCAAGCGGCCCGCAGTTTTTTGATGCCCTCGACATGCGCCCGGCGACCGGCGCACCGCGGCATCACCTGACGGCGGGGGGTACCCCCGCCTGGGCGCGGCGCCGCGGCGCTCGCGGCACCGGACAAGGCCAAGCACACAGCACAAGGAACGGGGAGCCCGCAGGGCGGCGCGAGCGGGGTACGCGGCGCACGGCCCGGCTTTTGTTTCCGTTCTCATCCCCCTTCCGGTAGCTTCGGGCCTGCGATGGATACGAGATCCCCTCGATCTGCAGGTGCGCAGCACGACGAGCAGCGCCCGCTCGTCGGCGCAGCGCGGTTTGGGTCGTCAAGCCACCTCGCGCGCTGCCTCCCCGGCAGCTCGCGCTTCGTCCGGCGCCTGGCCTTGACGCTCGCGATCCTCACCGTGCCCGGGGCTGCCCTGGCGGCGGTGACGATCAAGGGCCGGGCCACGGGCATGCCCAAGCTCCTGAACCCGGTCTGGAACGAGGCCAAGGACCCGAAGGCGAACCGGTACACCTTCCGCGAGCCGTCCCCGACCGTCCGCGCCGATGTCCGCGCGCTCTTCGGCTACGCGCCGAAGGAGCTGTGCATCGCAGCGCTCGGCGAGAAGGGCGCGCCGCTCAAGACGCCGCGCTCGATCGTCATCGCGGGCGGCCGCACCTCGCCGGTGACGGTCGTCGTCGCCGAGGGCCAGCAGATCCAGTTCGAGAACCAGGACCCGTTCCCGCACAAGATCTACGACGTCGGCAACAAGGGGCTCCAGCCGGTCGAGATCGCCGCGGCCAAGACCCGCGCCTGGACACCGCCAGGCCCCGGCAAGTACGAGCTCCGCGACCAGCTCGCCCCGAGCGTCCGGTCGTGGATCGTCGTCGAGCCGAGGGCGGTGGCGGTCGCTTACCCGGATCGTCAGGGCAACTTCGCCATGGAGATCGAGGCCGGCACGTACAAGCTGCAGGGCTACTTCAACGGCGAGCCGGTCGGGAAGGCCATCGAGGCGATCGTGAAGCCCGGGCCGGACGAGCAGTTCATCAAGGAGCCGGTCGTCGTGGGTGAGGCCGGCGGACCGAGCGCGGAGGCTGGAAAGTAGGCCATGCTGCTGTCGCGTTTCTGGTACGGGGTGCTCGCGCTCGCGCTCGGCGCCGCGGTCTTCGTCCTCTTCGTCGCCGCGCAGCTCTACAACCGCTCGAGCCACCGCGCGATGAGCGAGGCGCTCAGCGCCGACTCCAGCGCGGTCGAGTGGTTCCTCAACGACGACGCCCGGAAGCGATCGAGCGCGCTCATCCGGGTCGCGCTGAACCCGGCCCTGCGGACGGCGCTCGCCAAGTCGTCGGCCGAGGCCAAGCCCGGCGCCGAGGTGCGCGAGAAGGCCCGCACCGCGCTGCGCACCGCGACCGCGGAGGTGCCCCCGGAGCTCAAGTTCGATCACGTGTGGGCCGTCGACGCGGCGGGGCGGGTGATCGCGTCGGTGGACTTCGAGCACCGCGAGGACTGGGAGCTCGGCGGCTACCCGCTGGTCGCCGACGCCCTCCACGGCTGGATCCGCGATGACGCGTGGGTCTGGAAGGGCCGCATCCTCCGCGTCGTGGCGCGCCCCGTCGAGCAAGACGTCAACGGCGAGCCGGTCGGCGCCGTGATCGGCGCCAAGATCATCGACGACACCTTCGCCCGCGCCGTCACGAAGCGCACCGGCGCCGCCGTCGGCTTCTACGCCGAGGGGGCGCGCGTCGCCTCCGGCGCGCCCGAGGGGTTCGACAAGGCGAACCTCGACCAGATCACGCAGGATCTGAAGCTGCTCGACGACAACAAGGACTACATCGAGAAGGGGCGCTCGGAGGTCCGCGTCATCGGCCAGCACCTCGGCGTTGTCTACGCGCGGCTGCCCGGCGAGGCGTGGGAGCTCGGCGCCGGCTACGCGGTCGGCCGCCTCGCGGCGTCGGTCGAGTCGCCGCTCAACTTCCTCGACAAGGCGAACAACGACGACAAGAGCGAGGTGCCCACGGTGCTGATCCTGGCCGGCGTCCTCGCCATGGCCGCGATCGGGCTGGTGCTCTCGTTCCTGGAGCACACGCGGCCGCTCCATGTCTTCCGCGGCGAGGCGGCGCGCTTCGCCAAGGGCGAGGTCGATGTGCTGGCGCCGAGCCGCTTCCGCGGCGCCTTCCGGAAGATCGCGGCCGACATCAACGACGGCGTCGAGAAGGTGGCCGCGAAGGGCGGCGCGCCCCGGAAGGCCGCCGACCTCGAGCAGGTGCTCGGCCCGATCCCGACGCAGCCGGCGATGAGCGCGTTCTCGGTGCCGCTCGGCCCCGGCGAGCCGCGCCCTGACTCGCGGCCCTCGTACCCGAAGCCCATGGTGAGCCCGCGCGGCCCCACGCGGCGGCCCGGCTCGCACCCGCTCAGCGGCCCGCCGCCGGCCCGCGACTCCGTGGAGCCGGTCGAGGCGATCGAGGAGGTCTCGGACGCGGGGATGGCGATCTCCGCCCTCGAGCCCCCGGGCGCTCCCGGGCGCCCGCCGCCGCGGCGCCCGCCGCCGCCGCCGCCCAGGGCGCCGGGTGCGCCCGCCGTGCCGAACCCGGTTCCCGAGCCGATGAGCGCGCCGGCCGCGGCGGCCGCGCCGGCCGCGCCGGCCGCGCCGCCGGCCGCGCAGCAGGACGGCGCGGGAGATCCGGACGAGCTCACCGAATGGAACGCCGTCTACGAGGAGTTCCTGTCGGTCAAGCAGCAGTGCGGAGAGCCCACGAACGCGCTCACCTTCGAGAAGTTCAAGGGGACCCTGCAGCGCAACAAGGACGCGCTCGTGGCTCGCCACAACTGCTCGCGTGTTCGCTTCACGGTTTACGTGAAGGACGGCAAGGCGGCGCTCAAGGCGTCTCCGGTGAAGTGAGGCCGAGCGGCGGGGATCGCCGCGCGGCCGGGACGGGGGTCATGAGACGAGGATCTGCCGGCGCCGCGGGCGCCGCGTTCGCTGCGATGGTGGCCGCCGGCGCCGCGCGCGCGTCGTCGGGGCTCGACTCGCCCGACATCGGGGTGCTCCAGCTCGGCCGCGGCGGGGCGTGGGTCGCGCGGGCGGACGATCCGCTCGCCGCCTACTTCAACCCGGCGGGGCTCGCCGCGCAGCGGAGCGGGGCCCACGGCGGCGTCCACTTCATCCAGCTGGCCCAGTGCTTCACGAGGCTCGGCCCCGGCGGCCGCCCCGTCCCGCCGAGCGCCACGACGGCGATCCCGGCGCCCGGCAGCGACGGGGGCCCCGACCCCGAGGTGTGCGCCGAGGGCGGCCTGTTCCCGAACCCGCAGCTCGCGGCGACCCTGCGCGTGAGCGACGCGCTCGCCCTCGGCGTCGCGGTGCTCGGCCCGCACGGCGTCGGCGAGCGGGCATGGCCCGAGTCGCTCCGGTACACGCACCCGAGCTTCGGCGACATGACGCAGCCGTCGCCCCAGCGGTACCTGCTCACGTCGCTCGACGCCCTGATGTTGATGCCGACGCTCTCGGTCGGCTTCACCCCCGCGGAGGGGATCTCGCTCGGCGCCGGCTTCATCTGGGGCACGGCGGCGATCGATTTCGTCAACTTCAGCGAGGCGCTCTCGGGCGAAGGGGGCGACGACTTCAAGGCGCACGGCGATCTGCGCACGCGCGCGGAGGCGACCGATCTCTTCATCCCAGGCTTCGTCCTCGGCGCGCGCTGGGCGGCGGCGGCTCACCTCGACGTGGGCGCATGGTTCAAGTGGCAGGACGCCGTGCGCGCGAAGACCGATCTCACCATCGAGTCTCGCTACTGGACGCCGGCAGGGGCGAAGGACGAGGCGCCGTGCAAGGGCGAGGCGCCGGAGTGCAACGTCACCGAGGAGCAGGGCGCCGGCGATCTCACGATGCGGATCCCCATGGAGGCGAAGCTCGGCCTCCGGTACCACATGCCCCGCGCCGGCGCGCGGCGCGCGGCGAACGCACGCCGCGCCTCCGCCGCCGAGCCCCGCGTCCGCGACCCGATGGCGGATGACCTCTTCGACGTGGAGCTCGACTTCACCTGGGCCAACAACAGCGCGGTCGACGCGATCGAGGTCCGGTTCCGCGAGGGCATCCCCGTGCGCGGCACGAGCGTGGGCACGGTGCCGCCCAACGCCGACGTCCCGCACCGCTGGCGAGACGTCCTGGGAGTCCGGCTCGGCGGCGATTTCGTCGTGCTCCCGAGCCTCCTCGCGCTGCGCGCCGGCGGCTTCTTCGAGAACAAGGGGCAGGACGACGCCGATCTGAACCTCGACTTCCACCTCGGCTACCGGATCGGCGTCGGGGCCGGCGTGACCGCGCGAGTCGGCCCGGTCGACATTTCAGCCGCGTTTCAGCACACGTCCTTCGGTGCGCTGGACAACGGCGGGAACGGACGCCTCAAGGCCGTATCCGGCGCTGCGCTGAGCGGCTACCGCAGCATCCAGAGCGTCAACGGCGGCCGCTTCGAGAGCAGCCTGGACGAGTTCGGTCTGAGCGGAACCATGCGCTTCTGAGCGTGCGGCTGCTCGGGCGTGGCTCCGACGTGCCTCTGACGTGCCTCCGACGTGCCTCTAACGTGGTGGCGCGCAGGAGTCGCGGAGCTGCGGCGCAGCTCCGGGGCGGTCGACGCGGAAGGCGGTCGCGCCTATAAGATGCCTCCATCATGAGTGAATCGAACGTCCGCAACCTGGTCATCATCGGCTCCGGCCCCGCCGGGCTCACCGCCGCCATCTACGCGGCGCGCGCCAACCTGAAGCCGCTCCTCATCGAGGGCTTCAGCGCCGGCGGCCTGATCCCGGGGGGCCAGCTCATGTTCACGACCGACGTCGAGAACTACCCGGGCTTCCCCGAGAAGATCACCGGGCAGGAGCTGATGCAGCGCTTTCGCGATCAGGCCGCCCATCAGGGCACGGAGATCGTGACGGCGGACGTGACCAAGGTCGAGCTGACGGGCCACCCCTTCAAGGTGTGGGTGGAAGACACGCTCTACCTGGCGAAGGCGGTGGTGATCGCGACGGGCGCGCGCGCCAACTACCTCGGCCTCGAGAGCGAGGACAAGCTCAAGAACAAGGGCGTCAGCGCCTGCGCCGTCTGCGACGGCGCGCTCTTCCGCGGCCAGGACGTCGTGGTCGTCGGCGGCGGCGACACGGCGATGGAGGAGGCCACCTACCTGTCCGGGCTCTGCAGCAGCGTCACGCTGGTGCACCGCCGCGACGAGTTCCGGGCGTCGAAGGCGATGATCCAGCGCGTGGTCGAGAACCCGAAGATCAAGATCCTCTACAGCCACGTGGTGGAGGAGGTGCTCGACGTGAAGGCCGATATGGTGACGGGCGTCCGCGTGAAGAGCACGAAGACGGGCGACAGCCACCTCGTGCCGGCGGCGGCGATGTTCGTCGCGATCGGCCACACGCCGATGACCGATCTCTTCGTCGGGCAGCTCGATACGCACCCGAACGGCTACCTGAAGACGGTGCCGGGCTCGACGCGCACCAACATCCCGGGCGTCTTCGCCGCGGGCGACGTGCAGGACTGGAACTACCGCCAGGCCGTCACGGCCGCTGGCACGGGCTGCATGGCCGCCCTCGACGCGGAGCGCTGGCTCGCGCAGCAGGGCGGCCACTGAGGGGACGACGATGGTCGAAGCGCTGCGCGAAGAGCTCGCCGATCTGACCGCCTCGGTCCGGGCGTTCCTGGAATGGCACGCAACGACCGGCGCTGACGGAATGCCGGGCCACCCTGCAGCGCTCCACGAGGCGCTGGGCGCGGCTTCGGCGGAGGGCGCTACGCCGGCGCTTCGGCGGCCGGAGCGCGGCTTCTCCGGGCAGGATGCGCCCTCGCCGCCGGTGGCGCGAGGGGGAAGCGGCGCGGCGTTCTCGCCGCCGCCGCCGCGCGATGGCGCCGCGGGCGCCCCGCTGCCGCATCCGGAGCAGCGCGGAGCCGCCGCGAGCGCCTCCCTGCCGCATCCGGAGCAGCGCGGCGGCCTCGAGTCGCAAGGGGCGTGGTCGCCGGCGCAGGCGCCGCGAGGTCCCGAGCCGTCGCCCCGGCCTGCCGTGGGCGCCGCACCGGCACATCGCGCGGATACGGCTGCGCGCGCGAGCGCAACGCTGCCGGACACGAAGGAGGAGCGCGCAGCGCGGCTCTCGCTCCTCGCGGAGGAGGTCCGCACCTGCCAGAAGTGTCCGCTCCACGAGGGCCGCACCCACACGGTGTTCTCGCGCGGCGACCCGAGCTCCGCGGTCGTGTTCGTCGGCGAGGGGCCAGGGGCGGAAGAGGACCAGCAGGGGCAGCCGTTCGTCGGCGCGGCGGGGCAGCTGCTCGACAAGATGATCGCGGCGATGGGGTACCACCGCGACGAGGTCTACATCTGCAACATCGTGAAGTGCCGGCCGCCGAAGAACCGGAAGCCAGAGCCGGCCGAGATGGCGGCATGCAGCCCGTACCTCACGGCCCAGCTCGCGCTGATCAAGCCGAAGGTGATCGTGGCGCTCGGCGCCACCGCGGTGCAGGGGCTGATCGGCACGAGCGAGGGGATCACGAAGCTCCGCGGCACGTGGAAGCTCTACAAGGGATCGATCCCGATCATGCCCACGTTCCACCCGGCCTACCTGCTGCGCCAGCCGAGCGCGAAGCGAGAGGTCTGGAGCGACCTGAAAGAGGTGATGCGCCACCTCGGCAAGAGCGCGCCCGACAGAGGCTGAGGTGGCCGCGCGCGCTTCCGGGCGCGGGCAGCCAGCGGCGCAGGTGCCCGCCGCCGTCCGCGCGGGCGTCGAGCCGCAAGCGCCCGGCGAATCGAGCCCGGCCGAGCGGCCCTCGGTGCTGTCGATCGTGCGCTGCGCGCTGGTCCTCCTCGGCGCCCTGCCCTGGTGTCTCCCCCTCGCGCGGAGCCACGCGCCGCTCGGAGAGCTCGGCGCAGCGCTCGATCGTGTCTTCGCGCCGATGTGCCACCGGATGCCGGAGCGATCCCTCGCGCTCGACGGCGTCGTCATGCCGCTCTGCAGTCGCTGCGCTGGCATCTTCGCCGGGATCGCGGCGGGCGCCGCGATCGCGCGCCCTCGCCTGGCGATGGCGGCGTGGCGCCCGATCCTCATCACCCTCGCCGCGCTGATGGCGGTCGACGTGGCGACCCAGGACCTCGGGCTGCGCCCCGTCTGGCATGCGAGCCGCCTCGCCACGGGCGTGGCCTTCGGTTATGCCGCGGCCGCGGCGATCCTCGCGCAGATCGCTCGCCGCCCGCTCTAGGCGCTACTTGCGGCCGCCCATGGCCCTGCACTCGTGGACGGGGCCCTTCGTGGCGTTGCGAACGCAATCGCTGTACGCGGCGAGTCCGTCCTTCCACTTGCCCGTGTCCTGGAGCGCCGAGCCCAGGTAGAGATAGGGCAGCGCGTCGCTCGGATCGACCGCGATGGCCGCGCGGGATGCCTCGATCGCGTCCTTGTACCTGCCGCGGTTGAGGAAGCTCAGCGCCTCCTTCTTCAGCTTGCCCGCGTCCTCAGCGCTGGCCGCCGGCGCCTCGGCCTTCTCCGCCGCGGCCTTCTCTGCCTCGGCCTTCTCCGCCGCGGCCTTCTCTGCCTCAGCCTTCTCTGCCGCGGCCTTCTCCGCCTCAGCCTTCTCTGCCGCGGCCTTCTCCGCCGCGGCCTTCTCCGCGTCGGCCTCCGCCTTCACCGGATCGGGAACGGCGCCGGCCCCTTTTGCAGAGGACTCCGTCAGCGTCGATTCGGTCTGCGCAGGCGTCTTCGCCGGTACCGGAGAGGGAGCGCCCGCCGCGGCCAAGAGCTTCGTCTCGACGGGCGCTGGCTTCGGAGCAGGCGCGGCCATCGCGACCGGCGCGGGTGAGGACGGCTTGCTCGAGAACACCGCCTTGGCGACGACGGCCACGGAGATCACCCCGGCGAGCCCGGCGACCGCCGCGACGATCCGGCGAAGGCGCGCCCGCCGGGCGAGGGTCTCGGGCGACAGCTGATGAACCACGACGAGGCGCTCGTCAGCGTGATCGTCGGGGCCGCTGGCCACCTCGGCGAGCGGCGGGAACGACTCTTCCTCCTCGCGCCGAAAGAACGCCGCCGTGGGCGAGGAAGGGTCGATCAGATCGAGCGCATCCTCGTCGGACGCCAGCTCATCGGGCGGGGACGCAGGGGCACCCGGCTGGCTCAGGGCGCCGGCTTGTGGAGCCAGGATCAACGGGTCGTGCTCCAGCGCCTTGTCTGGGCCCGTGTCGTCCGTATCCCCTGGAACTGCGCGCTGCGCGGCGAGCGCCTCGGACGCCGGCGCAAGCGCGGCAACCGGCGCAGCCGCGGCGACCGGCGCAAGCGCGGCGACTGGCGCAGCCGCGGCGACCGGCGCAAGCGCGGCGACTGGCGCAGCCGCGGCGACCGGTGCAAGCGCGGCCACCTCCGCGACGATCGGTGCGGGTGCGGCGGGCGCCTCGAGAGCCGGCGACACAGCGGGAACGTCGTCCGCGGCGCTGGCTGCCAGCGCAGGAGCGGCGGAACACTCAGCTTCCTCGGCGACGACGTCCGAGCCGCTCGCGACCGGCCTCGCGGAGTCCGTTGTCGCAATCGCCGGCCCCTCAGGCGCCGCCGACACCCGCGGCTGGGAGGCCCGGGGACGGAGACTTCGGCCCCTGTTCGCGCGGGCCGATCCAAGAAGTCGCTTCGACATGTCCGAACCATCCTCCCGTGATTGTCACGCCCCCGATGGCGCAGGGGACCGGCGACTCGCCCTATTCATGATCCAGGCCGACCCCAACGGCGAGCGCTCACCCGCGCATTTCCGTGCCTTCGCAGCACCATCGCCTGTGCCGGATCGTGCCGCGGTCACCCCAGCCAACCCCACCCGCGCTCGAACGAGCACACACGCGATCTCGCGCCACCGCGTTTGACAGCCCCTCCGCAAAAATGCGCACCGAGCGCACCCGCCGCCCGCTGCGGCCGGTGCGCCCTGAAGGCACGGCGATCCAGGCGATGGAGCCCCCCGGCGCCGCGCACGTCAGCCTCCACCGAGCTGCACCGGCCGCCCCGCGACCGGGGCAGCGCGGAGCAGGACGAGCGTGTCGAGCTTCTTCTTCGCGTCGGAAGCCATGACCGTGCCCGCCAGGTTGTGCGCCATCTCCCAGGGCACCTCGTCGTCCGCCGAGAAGAAGGCCACCGTCGCGCTGCACGCGGCGATGTCCTTCGTGAGCTGCTCGCCGGTGTTCGACAGATCCGGGCCGGCGAGCCCCTTGCGCTGCTTCTTGCCCATGCCGCCGCCGAACGGCCAGATCGCCGTCGCGAGGTCCTTCAGCACCATCGTGCTGACGGCGCAGGAGGGCGGCTTCGACGCGCGCCCCTCGGGGACCACCGTGATCTCCTTCGGGAGGTCGTCTCGCCCGTCGGTCTTGATGACGACCTTCGGCGCGCCGGCCGCGCCGAGCTCGGTCACGACGGCGGCGACCGCGCTCGGCTTCGCCCTCTTGTCGGCCAGCAGCGTCACGGGCTTGCCCTCGATCGGCAGCTCGCGGATCACCTTCGTCAGCTTCTCGGGCCCCTCCTTCTGCGCCAGATCCACGCGCTGGCCGCCGATGTAGGGGCCCATGGAGTCGACGAGCAGCTCGGGCATGCCCTTCGGCTTCGGCGGCGCGACGGGCGCCTCGACGCTCGGGGCCGCCGTCGCGGCCGCGCCAGGCTCGGCGGGCTTCGGCGCGCTCTCGCACGCCGCCGCGGCCAGGAGCAGGCCGGCGGCGAGCGCGAGGCGCGGCGACGCGCTGGAAAGGAGGCAGGAAGCTCTCATGGCGCGGCAGTGTAACCAACCGGCCTGGCTCCGCGCACCTCCGCTGTGCGAGAGTCCGCGCGATGGCTTCCCCGCTCGTCGAACGGCTCGCGCAGCTCGGCTCGTCCGCCCGAACCGCCGTCGAGGACGAGCGGGGGCAGACCACCTTCGCGGCGCTCCTGGAGCGAGCCCTCCGCGTCCGCGGCGCGCTGCTCGCCGGCGGCTCGCGGCGCGGCGCGGGTGAGGCCGAGAGCCCGAGCTCCCTCGAGGGGGAGCGCATCCTGCTCCTCGTGTCGCCCGGCGCGGCGTGGGTCTCGGCCTTCCTGGGCACCCTCCTCGCCGGGGGGATCGCGCTGCCGCTGTCGGCGCTCTATCCGCCGGCAGAGCTCGAGTGGCTCGCGAGCGACGCCGGCGTGCGGCGGATCATCACCGACGGCGACCTCGCCGCGGTGGCCGCTCCGATCGCGCAGGGCCGCGCCGTGTTCCGCGTGGAGGATCTCGAGCGCGCCGCGCCCGGGCGAGACGCGGCGATCTCCGACATCGCCGCGGACGATCCGGCGCTCCTGCTCTACACGAGCGGCACGACCGGCAAGCCGAAGGGGGCGCTGCTCACGCACCGCAACCTGGCCGTGCAGGCGGAGCTCCTGCGCGCGGCCTGGGGCTTCTCGGATCACGACCTCTTGCTGCACGCGCTGCCGCTGCACCACCTCCACGGCGTGGTCATCGCGCTCATGACGTCGCTGCTCGCGGGCAGCGCGACGAGGATGCTGCCGCGCTTCGACGCCCAGCGCGTCGCCGCCGAGATCGCGGGCCGCTCGGTGACGTCGTTCATGGCGGTGCCGACCATGTACCAGCGGCTGTTCGAGCACGTCGACCGGGGCGGCGCGCCCGGCTTCGCCGCGGGGGCGCAGGCCCTGCGGCTCGCGACGAGCGGCTCCGCGGCGCTGCCGGTGACGCTCGCCGAGCGCTGGCGCGACCTCACCGGCACGATCCCGCTCGAGCGCTTCGGGATGACCGAGATCGGCGTCGGCATGAGCAACCCGCTCGATCCAGGCGCGCGGCGGGCAGGCTGGGTCGGCTTCCCGCTGCCGACCGTCGAGGCCCGCATCACGGACGACGCGGGCAATGCGTGGGCACCGGGTGAACGACCGCCGGGTGACCCGCCGGCGCCTCGCGACGCCGCGGTCGCGCGAGGCGAGCTCTGGATCCGCGGGCCCAGCGTCTTCAAGGGATACCTCGGGCGCGAGGACGCCACCGCCGCGGCCTTCCAGGACGGCTGGTTCCGCACCGGCGACGTCGCCGAGCGCTCCAGCGACGGGCGCTTCCGGCTCCTCGGGCGGACCTCCGTCGATATCCTCAAGAGCGGTGGATACAAGCTGTCCGCCCTCGAGATCGAAGAGGCGCTGCGGGAGCACGGCGCGATCGCCGAGATCGCGGTGATCGGCGTCCCTGACGAGGCGTGGGGAGAGCGCGTCGTCGCGGTCGTCGTCGCCGCGCCCGGCCGAGAGGCGGAGTGCGCCACCGGACCGCTCCGCGCCTGGGCGAAGGAGCGCCTCGCGCCCTACAAGGTCCCACGCGAGTCGATCGTCGTGCGGGCCCTGCCGCGCAACGCGATGGGCAAGGTCGTCAAACCAGAGCTGGTGAAGACCATCGCAGCGGGCATTGCCGTGGAGGAGCGCGGCCCGCTCGCGCGGTAGACGGGCGATCGTCGCTGCTTGACCGACGCGCTCGGCTCCGGCCTACTCGACGCCAATGCAGCCTGCCAGCCCCATGGTCCAAGCCCAAGCCGCGTACGGCGGCCTCGCGGTTCAACCGTTCTCGCACCCGACGTACACGATCAAGCGGCCTTTCTGGTCGCTGCTCGGCCGCAAGTTCCACGTCTATGCGCCCGACGGCTCCCTCGTCTGCTTCGTCAAGCACCCGCTGCTCAAGCTGCGTGAGGAGTTCACCCTCTTCGCGGACGAGTCGGAGTCGCAGCCGCTGCTCACGATCCGCTCGCGGCAGGTCATCGCCCTCAACCGGTGCCTCGACGTCCTCGACGCGCGCTCCGGCGAGCGCGTCGGCACCATCCGCTCGCGCGGGCTCAAATCGATCGTCCGCGACACCTGGGACATCCTCGACCCCGGGGATCAGCCGGTCGGGCTGATGCAGGAAGACGGCGCCGCGCTGCTCCGCCGCATGTTCCCGCTCCTCATCGGGAAGTGGCACATCGAGCTCCACCAGCAGGAGGTCGCGAAGGTGAAGCAGGTGTTCCGGTGGTTCGTGAAGGAGTTCACGCTCGACCTCTCGATGAACCAGGGGCGAATCGACGCCCGGTTCGCCATCGCCTGCTCCCTGCTCGCCCTCATGGCCGAGACCGCGCGCGAGTCCCGCTAGGCCCCCACCGGAGACCCGCCGCGGCCTCGCGAGCGGCCCGCGGATGCCGCGGCCGGCGCGGCCTTCGGACGCACGCGCATTCGCTCGCTCGCCGAAACTTGGCCCATTTCCGCGAGCTCTGCGAGGGTCCCGCGCGATGCGCCTCGATCCTGTCTCCCGCCTCGACTCCGCCTCCGAGGAGGGCCGACCGACGTCCCCCCCTGCGCCCCCGTGCGGCACGGCCCGCTTCGCCCCGAGCGGGCAGGGCGCCGACTCCGAACGCGAGCTCAGGTCGCAGCGCTTCCTCTGGGCGAGCGCCCCGGCGGCGCCCGACGGGCAGCTCCGCGCGACGATCGAGGAGGCCGTCGAGCTCGCGCTGGCCCTGCGCGGCGCGCTGCCGCCGCGGGTCCAGGCAGGCGCGCCGCTCGAGGTGGTGATCGCCGACCAGATCTTCCGGGCCAGGGCGCTCGGCGCCGCGGGCCTCGCCGTCGCCCTGCCGCGCCTCGCGGGCGGGCGCCCAGCCTCGCCGAGCGCGCTCCACCCGGACGACAGCGCGACGCTCCTCGCCTGGCTCGGCGCGGCGCGCGAGGCGCCCGTCGCCCTCGTCTTCGACGCGGACGACAGGTCCGCGCAGGTGCTCGCGCCGGTGCCCCTCGCGGACCTCGTCGAGAGGAGCACGCGCGACGGGTACGGCGCCGTCTCCTCCATCTCCTCGCGCGGGCAGGCGCGGAGCCTCACGGCGCGCGGAGAGGAGCGCACCGTCGGGCCAGCGCAGCCGAGCGCCGGAGCAAGAGCCCCGGTCGAGGCGCTCCCGGCGGGGCCGACAGCCGGGGACGAGGCGCTCCAGGCCGGATCGACGGCCCCGGATGAGGCGCTCGAGGCCAGGCCGACGGGCCCCGAAGCGCACGGAGCGCCGGCGTCGCCCGCCTCCGCCGAAGGGCGGACGGACGGGCGGCTGCGCGGCGTGCTGCCGCCCCGCTCCTCGAGGATCCGCCGCGCGGACGCGCCGGCGGCCGTCGCCGGGAGAAGCGCGGTCGTGGCGCGGGCGCCGGGCGCGAGCACGCCGCCGGCCACGGACGAGACGGCCGCGATGGCGCCCGCCAGCGCCGAGCTGGCCGCCGAGCCGAGCGCGCCGCACGAGGAGCGCGGCGCAGCGAGGACGCTCAGGCCGCCGCGAGGGGCGCACGAGGCCGCGCCGAGCGTGCTTAACGCGCCAAGCGCTCCGATCGCCGACGCAGCCCAGGCGGACGCCGACGCGCCCCCGCAGGCGCGGCGGGAGCGGAAGGCGCCGCGCGACCGGATCCTCAGCGCGGCGGAGTGGCGCGCGCTCGCCGTCGAGCTCGACAACGCCCGCGGCCCGAAGCCGGTCCGGGTCATCGAGCAGCTGTTCGCGACCCACTACACGCCGCTGCTCGGCGCGACGCTCGCGGGCGAGACGGACGCTGCCGTGCGCGGCGTGGTCGACAGCTGGAGGACCAGCTTCGAGCACAGCTACCGGGAGGCGTTCTCGGCGCTGCGCGTGACCGGCAAGCGGCCGCCCATGGTGTTCGACGCTCCGGACATCGCCTCCCGCATCGCCCGGCTCAACGGGGCGCGCGGGGTCAAGCTCCTGCTCGTGGATGCGATGCGCTTCGATCTCGGCGAGCGGGTCGCCGCGCACCTGAAGGAGATCCTGGTGGATCGGGCCATCCTGGTGGAGCGATCGCTCCTCTGGGCGGCGCTGCCGCCGACGACGACGGCGCAGATCTCGCTGCTCGCCCGAGGGCCGGACGGGCTCCGCGAGACGATGCCTCCGAGCGAGGCGGAGCCCGCCATCGCCCGCGGGCGCGCGGTGGCGACGCTGCGGCGCGAGCGGGTCGGGTCGCGCGAGCTGATGAAGCTCGACCTCGTGGAGGCGCGCCTGCGCGCTGCGGGGCCGCCGTTCGCCGAGCGGATCGAGGCCATCGCGGAGGAGGTCGCCGACGTGATCGCGCGGTTCATGGCCAGCCTGCCGCCGCGGACGCTGCTGCTCGTGTTCGGCGACCACGGGTTCCGCATGGCACCGATGGGCGACGGCGGCGCGACCGGCCCGGCGTCGCAGGGCGGAGGCTCACCGGAAGAGGTGCTCGTCCCGGCGCAGGCGTGGCTCGTCGGCGGCGTGCACTGAGAGGCATTCGGCGGCGATCCTCCCTTCTCGGACCGCGATCCTCCCTTCCCGGACCACGATCCTCCCTTCCCGGACCACGATCCTCCCCTCCTGAACGGCACGGCGGTGTCGCGCCGTCGCCTGGAGGCTACGGGGATGAGGCTGCTCCGGCCGAGAGAAAGGCGGTGAGCGCCGGGAGAACGAGCGCCGGATCCTCCAGGTGGGGTGCGTGCCCGAGCGGCACCATGTGCAGCGTGGCGCGGGGGATCGCCGCGGCCGCGGCGATGCCGATCGGGGCCGGGAACACGTCGTCGCGCTCGCCCCAGATCACCAGCGTCTCCGCGTCGATCTCGCCGAGCCGCGGGAGGCGATGGGGAACGGCGCCGAGCGCAGGGAACAGCGCGTTGAACGCGGCGACGGGCGCGATCCGGCCGTCCGGCACGGCGTAAAACTCGCTGTGCAAGGCGGCCAGACGCTCGCCGAGCGGGGTGGGCCGCGGCGGACGGATGCGGCGGAAGAGCGCGGGGCCGAGCACCCGCACAAGGCGCTCCGGCGGGGCGCGGAAATAGGCGCGGCTCCACGCGGTCATGACGGGACCGACCCCCATCGCGCCGATGAGCACGAGCTTCCGCGGGCGCGCGCGCTTGCGGAGCGCGATCTCCGCCGCGACCAGCGCGCCCAGAGAGTGGCCGACGAGGGCGGCGTCGCCGAGATCCAGCTCGAGGAGGAGCTCCTCCACGGGATCGGCGAAGAAGCGGAGGCCTTCCTCGAAGCCCGCGCCCTCGAAGGGCGGAGACGACGCGTGACCGAAGCCCGGCAGATCCACGGCGACGACGCGGTGGCGCCGCGCAAGCTCGGGGAGCAGCGGGAACCACGTCGTCGCGGCGTTCCCGCGGCCGTGCAGGAGGACCACCGGCGAGCCGCCGCCGCCCTCCAGGTAGCGGAGCGTCGAGCTCAGCGCGGCGCGGCGGTGCACGGCGAACGGCGGCGCGCCCGCGGCGAGCTCCGCAAGGATCGCGCTCTCGACCGGGCCCAGGCGGGAGACGACGGCGTGGACGTTCGTCACAGGCGCATTCCGTAGCGCGATCGAAACGGCGCGGGAATGCCGCAGCCCAGGAGCAGCCCAGAACCAGAAGAACCGGCGGGAGAGGGCCGCCGCCGCGCCCCCTCCTTCAGTCCCTGCCGTGCCCGGGGCCGAGGATGAGCTGCATCTTGGCCACGGGGTCGAAGCCCTCCACGTGCGGCGGGTGGTGGCACTGCGTGACGCAGCTCTGGGGCGGGGGCGAGAGCACGATGAGCCCCTTCTTCTCGGGATCCTTCGCGTGAAGCGAGCCGGGGCCGTGGCACTCCTCGCACTGCACGTTCTGCAGCGACGCGTTGTGCGTCACCGTGGAGCCGCCCGGCTTGCCGTACCCGGTCACGTGACAGCTCACGCAGTCCAGGTTGAACTCCTTGAAATCCTGCTGCAGCGTGGCGTAGGCCCGCGCGTGCGCGGTGCCGTCGAAGACCTTGCGCTCCTCGTCGTGGCAGTTCGTGCAGGCGTCGATGCCGATGTAGCTGGCCTCGCCCTTCGCCGGCTTCTCGGGGACGCGATCCGCGAAGGCCTGCTTGTTGTGGTCGTTGACCCGCTTGTAATAGGCGAGGAGCTGCCCGGCGACGTCCTTGTCGGCCCCGAGCTTCTCGCGCACCTCGACCGAGCTGTAGCGGAAGAAGCTGCCGGTCACCTTCGTCTCCGCCGCCTCGAGCTGCGCCTTCTCGGCCCGGAGCTTCTCGAGATCCGCCTTCCGCGCCTCGACGTCCTTCGCCGCCACCCGCTTGTCGCCCTCCCAGCCGTTGAGGCGGATCTCGAGCTCCCGGATGCGCTCCGACAGGCTGATGAGCTCCCCGGCCTTCGCGACGCCGCCCGCGTCGGCGAACACGAGCGGGCCGCTGCCGCCACCTCGAACGAAGAGATCCACGACCGCCACCGACTGGAGGTGGTTCGGCGTCTCCACGACAAGCGTCGACCCGATGATCTCCGGCGGCTTCGGGCCGTCGTTTCCGTCGCCGCGCTCGCTCGGCTTGCCGAGCACCAGCACGTGCAGCTCGGGCACGTTGTCCGCGAGCCGCAGCGCCTCGCCCCTGGGCAGCGCCGCGAGCCCCACGAAGACGCTCGCGCCCTGCTTCTTCGCCTCCTCGACGCCGGCCTTCATCGCGTCGATCGCCGGGCCGGCCTTGACGCCGTCGGGGTAGGCGCCGGAGCGACCCTTCGGGTCGCTCACGCCGATGAGGCCCACCTTCACGCCGGAGACGTCGCGCACGACGACGCCCTGGACGCCCTTCGCACCCTCGATGTTCTTGCCGAGCAGCGCCGCCCCGGATTGCTCCTGGTACTTGCCGAGCGCCTCCGCGCCGAGCGCCCAGTCGTTCTCGCCGGGCGCCCACGCCGTCAGCCCGATGTCCTTCGCCGCGAGCGCCATCGCCTCGGCCTTCCACGCGTCCTGCGAGGAGCGCTCCGGCTTCACCTCGGGGTCCGTGAAGAGCATCGGCCCCGCGCCGACCACGAGCCGATCCGGGGCCTCGCCGCGCTGGGCCTCGATCAAGGCGGCGAGGTGGTCGATGCCTCCCAGCTGATCCTTCGTGCAACCGCACGGCTCCAGCGCGCCGGCGACGGTGCTGAGCACGTAGAGCCGCACCGTCGGCCTGTTCGCGTTCGCGTCCACGTCCGCGTCCGCGCTCACGGCGGCCGTCGCAGGGAGCTTGCACCCCTGACAGGCCGAAGCGAAGGCCGCCGCGGAGATCGCGACGAAGGGGATCAAGAGCGCGTATCCGCGACGCACTCCGTCAAGAAGCGAGCGCTTCATGCTCGCGCTATAGCACAGGGGCCCGGGCGCACCGCCGGGGCCGCGCCGAGAGGGCGGGGGCGCGATCAGAAGCTCGACGGCGCGAAGGGCAGGACCGTCTTCAGGTCCGAGTCGTTGAACCGGAGCTGCAGGCCGATGAAGTAATCCCGGCGGTCGCCGTTCAGGATGTCGTCCATCCCGCCGAGCAGCCATAGCTTCCGGATGAACTCGTACGCGAGCGCGACGCGCCAGCGCGGCGACAGCTCCTCACCGAAGCCGAACAGGTCCTGGCGGAGCTCGAACCGATCGTCGAGCAGGTGGAGATCGAGGCCGAGGCCGCCCGTCGACTCCTTGATGCCGAACCGGCCCGTGAAGGGGCCGAGCCGCTTCGCGAACTGGAACGAGAACCGGAAGGCGTTCGTCGTGATCGTGCGGACCTCGCGGTAGTGCGCGGGCTCGTTCGGGTTGGTCGTGTCGACGTCGATCTGCTGGAAGTCCGTCTTGCCGCGCGGGTCGTTCACCAGCTCGACGACGTAGTACTTGTCCTCCGTCGGCTGGAGCCTGAGCTCGACGTAGCTCTTGATGGTGTTCGCCAGGAAGTTGTAGTCGGTCCGCAGCCCGACCACCGTCTGGAACCGGCTGAGCCCGCCGACGAGCTCGCCGACGTTCTCGACGACCGTCTCGACCTCGTTGATCAGCGTCTCGTCCCGGGTGATGCGGCCGAGCGTCCCCTCCCCGCGGTCGACGCGCGCGGCGACGCTGTCGACGTGCTTCAGCGCCGACTCGAGGCTCTCGGTCGCGCGGCCCACACGCTCTGCAGCGCTCCGGAGCTCCCCGGGCTGCCCGTTCCGGCCGGGCACCTCGGCCGCGGCCGTCATCGTGCGGATGTCGCGGGTCACCTGCTCGACGTTGCGCAGGATCTCCCGGAGGCGCGGTCCGGACTCGCCGGTGATCTGGTTGATGTTGTTGATCGTCTGCGTGACGCCCGCGCGGTTCTCGCGCACGGTCGCGTTCATCTGCTCGGTGACCTCGGCGAGGTTGTCGAGGATCTGCGCGAGCCGCTCCTGCCCGCCCTCGGAGCCGACGGTGTTCTTCAGCGTCTCGGTGACGGTCTTGACGTCCTTCAGGATCTCGGAGACCTGCCCCTGCATCGACTGGATCGTCGGCTCGTCGATGTAATAGAGGACCCTCCCCTCGTCGGGGATGCGCGGCTTGCCCTCGGTGCCGGGCGAGAGCACGACGAACGACTCGCCGATGAGGCTCGTCGCGCGCTTGCCGATGGCCGCGTCCTCGTAGAGCGGGACGTCGGGGCTCATCTTGATGTCGATGCGCGCCTGGCCGTTGTAGAGCGAGATCTTGTCGACGACGCCGACCTGGATGCCCGAGATCATCACCCGCGACTGCGGCGACACGCCGATCGCGTCGGGCAGCGTGGCCCAGACGCGGTAGCCGCTCCCGCCGCCGATGTCGCGCGAGACGAAGCGGTACCCGCCGTAGGCCGCGCCCGCGAGCACGATCGTCATCACGCCGACCTTCGCGGCCTTGGAGACCTCAGCCATGCTGCGCGACGGCCACGGTAGCACGAGCCGCCCGCGGGACCGCGCGGCTTTCGCGGCGACGGAGGGGAACGAGCGCCGGGGCGGGAAACCTGCTAGCCGAGTCGAATGCGGTCATGGTGGGCCAGCGGGGTGCTCGGCGCGGCGCTCGCCTCCGCGGGCGTGGCGGCAGCGGAGCCGCCGGCGCTCACGTGGGAGGCGACGACGCGCTCGCCCCAGCCCCCCAAGGCGGTCTCGCCGGAGATCGCCGCGCTCGCGGCGCGCTGCGGCAGCGCGGACACGGCGCTCGCCGCCGTCGCCCAGCGCAACGTCGAGCGGCAGCTCCAGGGCGGGGAGATCATGCCGCCCGACGAGCTTTCGTTCACGCTGCGCGCCGCCGGCGCGCCGCACGCCTGGCCGAGGGGATGGTCGATCTCCGGCCGAGGGCTCGGGCCGGCGGAGATCGGGGCGCGGATCGACGGGTGGCTCGCGGGGTGGACCTCCCTCGGGGTGCGGCGATGTGGGGTGGCCCAGGCAAAGAAGCCGGACGGGACGGTGATCGTGTCCGCGATCGGGGTGGACGCGCTCGCGGATCTGTCGCCGCTGCCGACGACCGCGCGGGTAGGGCAATGGGTGACCCTCGAAGGGACGATGCGGGTCCCGGCGACCGCGGCGAAGGTGGTGCTGCTGGGGCCGCGGGGCGCGCCCAAGACGGTGCTGAGCTCCCTTTCGGGCACGCGGCTCCGCTCGAGCTTCGCGGTCGACCAGCCGGGGAGCTGGCTCGTGCAGGTGCTGGCCACGGTGTCGACCGGGCCGAGGCCCGTGCTGGAGGCGATGATCTTCGCCGGGAGCGCTCCGCCGGGCCGGTTCGTCCGCGCGGCGGCGCCGGGTGAGGAGGCCGCGAAGGGGGCGCAGGGCGACGAGGACGCGATGCTGCGGATGATGAACGCCGCGCGGGCGTCGGAGCGCGTGCCCGCGCTCGCGCGCGACGCGGCGCTCGCCGCGCTGGCGCGGGCGCACTCCGAGGAGATGATCAAGGCGAAGATGGTGGGCCACGACGTGGGCTCGGGCGATCCGGCGGTGCGCCTCAGGGCGGCCGGGTACGAGGCGACGATCGCGGGGGAGAACGTGGCCAGCTCGGGCACGACCGAGGGAGCGCACCGCGCGATCTGGGCGAGCCCGTCGCACCGGGGCAACCTGCTCGACCGGCGCTACCGGAGGACCGGCGTGGCGGTCGTGCGCGACCCGACCGGCCGGGTCTGGGTGACGCAGCTGTTCGCAGGGTGACCGCGGGCGTCGCGGCGCTGCGCTGACGTACGCTGCTCCCGTACCCCGCGGGCGGACGCGCCTTGCGGCGGGCGGGCGGGCGCCAGCCGCGCGCCAGCCGCGCGCCGGCGGCTTCGCCGGGCGTGTTCCCTGCCTCGCCGGGCGGCCGCCGTGCCGCGCGTGTATCCTTGCGAGCGATGGCTGCACGCCCGCTTTACGTAGGTATCGACCTCGGCACCACGAACTCGACCGCGGCCGCCTTCGACGGCGAGAAGGTCACCCTCGTCAGGAACTCCCAGGGCGCGACGCTCACCCCGAGCGTGGTGCGGATCGACGCGCGCGGGACGATCACGGTCGGCGCGCGCGCGCGCCGGTTCCTCGAGAGCGATCCGCAGAACACCCGCGCGGAGTTCAAGCGGCTGATGGGGACGGCCCAGCCGATCGAGTTCGCGGCGGCGAAGGTCGCGAAGAAGCCCGAGGAGCTCGCCGCCGAGGTGCTGCGCTCCCTGCGCGCCGACGTCGCGGAGCACCTCGGGGTCCTGCCGGCCTCGGCGGTGATCTCCGTGCCCGCGCTCTTCGAGCTGCCCCAGAGCGCGGCGACGTCGGAGGCGGCGCGGCGCGCGGGGTTCGAGCGCGTCGAGCTGATCCAGGAGCCGGTGGCCTCGGCGCTGGCCGCCGGCTGGACGGTCGAGGAGTCGACGGGCAGCTGGCTCGTCTACGACCTCGGCGGCGGGACGTTCGACGTCTCCCTGCTCGAGACGCGCGACGGGCTGCTGCGCGTCGTCGGGCACGACGGCGACAACTTCCTCGGCGGGCGCGATTTCGACTGGGCGATCGTCGACTGGGCGCTCGCCGAGATCGCGCGCACCCAGGGCGTCACCGTGAGCCGGGCCGACCCGCGGCACGCCGCCGCGCTCCGCAAGCTCAAGCTCGCGGTCGAGGAGATCAAGATCGAGCTCACCCGCGCCGACGAGGCGGCGCTCGCGGTGCCCGCGGCGTTCGAGGTGGACGGCGCGCACGTCGACGTCGACCTTGTCCTGCAGAGGTCCACGCTCGACGCGCTCTGCGCGCCGATCATCGACCGCTCGGTCGAGGTCTGCCGCCGGCTGCTCGCGGCGCACGGGCTCGACGCGTCGCAGCTCGCGCGCGTCGTGCTCGTGGGCGGGCCGACGGTGATGCCGGCGCTGCGCGAGCGCGTCCGGGACGCGCTCGGCGCGCCCTTCGGCGAGGGGCTCGATCCGATGACGCTCGTCGCGCAGGGGGCCGCGATCTACGCGGCGACGGCGGCGCTCGACGCGCGGGCCTCCTCCTCGGGCGCGCGGGCCAAGGAGGAGGGGCGCCGGCTCTGGCTCCAGTACCCGGCCATGTCGAGCGATCTCACGCCCCACGTGGTCGGCCGCGTCATGGAGGGGCCAGGGGCCGCGCCCGAGCGGATCCGGCTCGCGCGGGAAGGCGACGGGTGGACGAGCGCCGAGGCGCCGCTCGACGCCGAGGGGGCGTTCGTTGTGACCGTCGACCTGCTGCCGCGCCGGCCGAACGTGTTCAACATCGAGGCGAGCGCGGCCGGCGGCGCGCGGGTGCCGGTGCACCCGCAGGCGATCACGATCGTCCAGGGGCTCACGATCGGCGATCCGCCGCTGTCGCGCACGATCGGGGTCGCGCTCGCGGACAACTCGGTGCGCGTCTACTTCGAGCGGGGCGCGCCGCTGCCGGCCCGGCGGACGTTCGTGCACCACAGCGTGGAGAGCGTCCCGAAGGGCTCCGGCGCGTGCGTGCTGAAGATCCCCGTCGTGCAGGGCGAGCTCGACGTCGCCCACCTCTGCCGCGTGGTCGGGACGCTCGAGATCGACGGGAGCGGGCTCACCGCGACCCTGCCCGCGGGCTCGGCGATCGAGCTGACGCTCGAGCTCGATCGGGGCGGGCACCTCTCGGCGCGCGCGCTGATCCCGTCGCAGGGGCTCGTGTTCGAGCGCGTCGCGCACCTCCTCGTCCCCGAGGCGGCGCCGGAGGTGCTCGACGCCTCGATCGCCGCCATGCGCGAGCGGCTCGCCGCGGTGCGCGAGGCCGCCCTGCGCAGGGACGCGCCGCACGCGCTCGGCAAGGTCACCTACGTGGAGTGCGCGCTCGCCGAGGTGGAGCGCGACGCCGCCGCGGCGCGCGGCGGCGACGCCGACGCGGGGCAGAAGGCGCGGCGCGCGCTGCTCGATCTCGACGTCCTGCTCGAGCAGGCCGAGGCCGACAAGCGCTGGCCGGAGCTCGACGCCGAGGCCCAGGCCGCCGTCGCGAGCGCGTCGACGTGGATCTCGCAGCTCGGATCGAGCACCGAGAAGGCGCTCCTCGAGGAGGCCGCGCAGGGCGTCGCGCGGGCGCGCGCCGAGAAGAACCAGGTCGAGCTGCAGCGGCAGCTGCGCCTGGTCCGCAACCTGAGCAGCGCGGCGTTCCAGCGCCACCCGAAGGCGTGGGTGTGGATGTTCGAGGACGCCGCCTCCGAGGCGCACCAGGCCTCGGATCTGGTCCGCGCGCAGCGGCTCGTGCGCGACGGGCGCGGCGCGGCGGAGCGCGGCGACACGGCGGCGCTCAGGACGATCACCGAGGAGCTCTGGCGCCTCTTGCCGGTCGACGCGCAGAAGCGCAGGCTCGGCCACGAGTCAGGGGTGCGGTGATGGACGACGCGCTCGGCCGCATCCGCGACAACCCGTTCTACGTGCTCGGCCTGCGCCCGAGCGCGAGCCGCGCGGAGATCGAGCGCGAGGGGCAGAAGCTGCTCGGGATGCTCGAGCTCAAGCTGGCGAGCGCCGCGACGTACCCGACGCCGGTCGGCCCCGGCGCGCGGACGGCCGACAAGGTGCGGCAGGCGATGGCGGCGCTGCGGGATCCGGAGCGCCGCCTGGGGCACGAGGTCTGGGCGCGGCTCGATCCGAGGCCGCCGCCGAAGGACGACCTCGACGACGACCTCGGCGAGCTGCCGCCGCCGGAGCCGCCCGGGGAGGATCCGCGCGCGCCGTGGCCCGAGGCGCTGTCCGCGCTCGGCTGGAGGGTGCGATGAGCTGGGGCGGCCTCCTGGTGCTCGCGATCCTGGTGCGGGTGATCAGCGAGGCGACCGCGCGGAAGGCCTCGCCCGGGGCGGCGCCGCGCCCCCAGATGCTCGGCGTGGGCCTCTGGAACGTCGTCGTGCTGTTCGTCTTCGTGCCGATCGCGATCCTCCTCGCGCTCGCGCTCGCCGGGGGTCAGCTCTGGTGCGCGGTGCCGCTCGCGCCGCTCGCGCTGCTCATGGCGCCCTGGTCCTTCGCTCGCCACGCGCTCATCCCGCTCGGGCTGCCGCGCGCCGCGTACTTCGTCGCGTGGCTGTCGGACGGGGCCTTTCGCGCCGACCGGCGCGGCGGCGCGGCGCTCGCGGCCGCGTGGGCGCTCTGCCGCGCGCGGAAGCCGGACGCCGCGGTGGAGGCCTGGGTCAGCGAGCAGATCGAGCGCGTCGGCGAGGGGCCCGCGCCCTCCTCGGCGAGCGCCGCTCCGCTCCGCGGCGCGGGGATCGCCGCCGGCGCGATGCTCGCGGCGCACCGCGGCGACGTGGAGGGCGCGCGGGCGCTCTTCGACAGCGTCGCCGGCCTGGACGAGCGCGCCTGCCCCGACGAGGCCCGCCGCATCGCCGCGGGCTGGCTCGCAGCCGAGGCGGCCTCCCGCGGCGACTGGGGGGCCGTGAGCGGATACGCGTGTGTGAGCGGCGGCCGGGCGATGTGGTTGCTCGGCGCCGTCGCGGCGCGGCTGGTCGGCGAGGCGCCCGCGCCGGGGGCGCTCGGGCTCTGGCTGCGCTGGTTCATCGCGCCCCGCCGCCGCGCCACGCTCCCGCTCGTGCGCCGGGCCCTGGAATCGGGCGCGGGCGCGCCGCGCCCGGAGCCGGAGGCGCCCGAGCCCTGCGCCGCGAAGGTCGCCGAGGGCGATCTGTGGAGCCGGGCGGTGCTGCTCCACGCCGCGCTGCTGCTCCGGCCCCGGGGCCAGGTCTCGGGCGACGACCTCAGGCGGCTCGGCGGCGCGTGGGACGCGGCGCTCGACGACGAGCGCGCGCAGGCCGAGCTCCGCGAGCGGGCGGCGTCGCTCGGCGCCTCGGGGGCGCAGGCGGCGCTCGGCCCGCTGGCGCGCGCGGTCGAGGAGGACCTCGCGGCGACGCTGCGCGCGGCGCGCGTGCCGCGCGCGGCGTGGGACGATCTCGGCGCGACCATCGGCCGCACGCGCCGGCGCCTCCGCGACGAGCTCCTGTCCGAGGTGGAGATCGCGTGCGACGCCCTGCGCCGCCGCGTCGACGAGCGGCGCGAGCTGCCGGCGCTCTCGGAGTGGCGCGAGTGGACGTCGCTGCGCGCGCAGTACGAGGCCGCGGCGGTGCTCGTCGGCGTGGAGTTCCGTCGCCTCGCCTTCCCCAAGCTGCACGCCGACGTGTGCCACGCGGCCGTCTGGCTGTTCAACACGCGCAAGGAGCGGGTGATCGCGAACGCGATGTTCCGGTGGCTCCTCGCCGAGGCCGAGGCGCTCGGCGACTCGCGCCTCACGGCGCTCCAGCGCGGCAACGTCGAGTGCGGGGTCTGACGCGGGGCGGAGAGCCGGATCTAGAGCGGCGCTCAGCCGGCCCTGATACACACGTCGCCGAGCGGCGGTCACCCGCACAGGAGACGGGCCCAGATCGGCGTTTTCGGCGCGGAAGCGCACTCCAGTGCGCTGAGCACCGAAAACGTCGAGATGGGCCCGTATCCGACGCGGGTGACCGCCGCTCTAAGCGCCGCTCCGGTCGCCCGCGGGCCCGTCCGCGCCCGGCCGCCTGAGCGTCACCAGGAGCTCTTCCTGGAGCGGCTCCGGCTGGATCGTGCAGTGGGTGAGCGCGTGCTTCTCGCGCAGCCGCCGGGCCACCGCGGCGGCCACGTTCGTGCCGTGGTGCCCCTTGGCGAGGACGACGTGCACGGTGAGCACGTTGAAGCCGTCGGAGATCGACCAGACGTGCAGATCGTGGAGGTCGACGACGCCGGGCACGCTCCGGATGGTGTCCTCGACGTGGGCGAGATCGATCTCGATCGGGCTGCCCTCCATGAGCACGCGGGACGTGTCGCGCACGAGCCGCCAGCCGCCCCAGAGCACGAGGGCGCCGATGGCCGCGCTGATCACCGGATCGGCGCGCGTCCAGCCGAAGGCGAGGATGAGCACACCCGCCGTGATGGCCCCGACCGAGCCGAGCGCGTCCGACAGCACGTGGGCCAGCGCGGCCCGCGTGTTGATGTTGTGCCCGTGCTCGCCGGTCGAGAGCAGCAGCGCCGCGACCACGTTCACGAGCAGCCCCAGCGCCGCGGTGATCGCCAGCGCCTCGGCGTGCACCGCCTGGGGCGCGCGCCAGCGGTGGGCCGCCTCGATGAAGATCCAGATCGCCGTCAGCGCCAGCGCGACGCCGTTGGCGAAGGCCGCGAGCACCTCCGCGCGCCGGAAGCCGTACGTCCGCTCGCGCGTCCGCGCCTGCGCCGCGATGCGCTGGGCGATGATGGCCAGGCCGAGCGCCGCGGCGTCCGCGAGCATGTGGCCCGCGTCGGCCAGCAGGGCGAGGCTCTTCGACCACCACCCGACCGCCGCCTCGACGACCAGGAACGACGTCGTGAGCGCGAACGCCGCGATCAGCCGGCGGAGCGGGGCGCGCCGGAGATCGTGGCTGTGGTCGTGGTGCTGCGGGTCGCCGTGGTCGTGGTCATGGCCGTGATCGTGGTCGTGACCCGGGGCGTGGTGATGCCCGTGATCGTGCCCCTCGCCGCGCCGAGCGCCGCGCCCGTGCCGGTGCTCGTCCGAGGCGCTCCCGTGATCGTCGCGCACCCCCATCGCCGCGCCGGAGCGGCTCACACCCGCTCGAGGATGGTCGCCACGCCCATCCCTCCGCCGATGCACAGCGTGATCAGCGCGGTCGCCTTGCCGGCGCGCTCGAGCTCGTCGAGCGCCGTCCCGATCAGGCAGGCCCCGGTCGCGCCGAGCGGGTGCCCGAGCGCGATGGCGCCGCCGTTCACGTTGACGCGGTCGAGGTCGATGTCGAGCTTGCGCGCCGTCTGCAGCGGCACCGCCGCGAACGCCTCGTTGATCTCCCAGAGATCGACGTCGCGCGCCAGCATGCCCGCCTTCTTGAGGGCGCGCTCCGACGCGGGCCCAGGGGCCGTCAGCATGATCACCGGCTCGGCGCCGGCCGTCGCCGTGGCGCGGATCCTCGCGCGCGGGGCGAGCCCGTGCGCCTTCACGTAGTCGCCGGACGCGAGCAGCACGACGGCCGCCCCGTCCACGATGCCGCTCGAGTTGCCCGCCGTGTGGACGTGCCGGATCGACGCCACCTGCGGATAGCGCGCGAGCGCCAGCGCATCCACGGTCTCGCCGGCGGGGCCCATCGGCGTCGACCCGAGGGTGGCGAACGCCGGCTCGAGCTTCGCGAGGGCCTCCATCGTCGCCCCGGCGCGCGGGTGCTCGTCCCTGTCGAGCAGCGGCTTGCCGTCGAGATCGACGACCGTGAAGAGGCTCTTCGCGAAGCGCCCCTCGCCCGCGGCCCGCTCGGCCTTGCGCTGGCTCTCCAGGGCGAAGCGGTCGACGTCCTCGCGCGAGAAGCCCTCGATCGTGGCGATGAGGTCGGCCGAGATGCCCTGCGGGACCATCGCGAGCTTCTTGCGGAGGGCGAGGTTGTTCCCGTCGAGGGGCGCGCCGTCCGAGCCCATCGGCACGCGCGACATGCTCTCGACGCCGCCGCCGACGGCGACCTCCTGCTGGCCGGACATGACCCCCATCGCCGCGAAGTTCACCGCCTGCGCGCCCGAGCCGCAGAAGCGGTTGACGGTCACGCCGGTCACGATGTCCGGCCAGCCGGCCGCGAGGATGGCGGTGCGCGCGATGCACGCGCCCTGCTCGCCCGCCTGGGTCACGCACCCGACGACCACATCCTCGACGTCCTGCTTGCGGATCCCGGTCTTCTCGGCGAGACGATTGAGCGTTTGCGCGAGGAGCTCTTGAGGGTGCACGCCCGAGAGCGCTCCCTTGCCCGCCTTGCCGCGCCCGCGCGGCGTGCGAACGGCATCCACGATGAAGACGTCTCGCATGACAGGCCTCCGAGCCCGGTGTCCGGCCCGTGCTTAGCACAGCGCCCGTTCCCGGGGCAGCCTGGTCGCGCCGGGTCTCGGTGGACCTGAGCCGGCGCGGATCGGCTATGCTCGCCGCCGATGACGGACCGGTCGCAGCGCATGGTGTGGGTCGATCTCGAGATGACGGGGCTCGACGAGAGCTCGTGTGCGATCGTGGAAATCGCGACCATCGTCACGGAGCCCGACCTGACCGTTGTCGCCGAGGGGCCGTGCCTCGTCATCCATCAGCCGGAGAGCGTCCTCGCGGGAATGAGCGACTTCGTCCGCGATCTCCACGAGCGCTCGGGGCTCCTCGAGCGCATCCGCGCGTCCACGCTCTCGGTCGGCGACGCGGAGTCCGAGACGCGCGCGTTCCTCGAGGCGCACTGCGACAAGGGGACGGCCGTGCTGTGCGGCAACTCCGTGTGGAAGGACCGCGCCTTCCTGCAGCGCTACATGCCGGAGCTCCTCTCCTTCCTGCACTACCGCATCGTGGACGTCTCGACGCTCAAGGAGCTCGTGCGCCGCTGGTATCCGCTGCGCGCCGCGCCCAAGAAGCGCGAGATCCACCGCGCGCTCGACGACATCCGCGAGTCGATCGAGGAGCTCAGGTGGTACCGGGCCAACGTGTTCCAGCCGCCCCCGGGGAACGAGCTCCGCTGAGCGATCGCGATGAGCCGAGGGGAGCCTGAGGGCCGGCCGCGCCCTAGGGCTTGCGGTTCAGCATCCTCGCTCGCCGGCATCCCCAACCTCGGTCGGCGCCCCGCCCTCAACCTCGGTCGGTTCACCCCGCCCTCAACCTCGGTCGGTTCACCCCGCCCTCAACCTCGGTCGGCGCCCCGCCCCGCCCTCAACCTCGGTCGGTTCACCCGCCGCCTGCCCTCCAAAATCCGGCCGGAAAGGCGGCTCTGCTGGCAATCGAAGAAAAATTGTCCTCGAAGAGAGAAAATTCGATCGATCGAGGCAATGCTTTGAGTAGGCTAGCCATGCGTCCAGGCCTCCGGCACGAGGTCTGCGGCGTAGACACCCCGGCGGCCCCAATCCGCCGGGGTGTCGTTTGCTACCGGGCTTACGCGATTGCCTCAGAACAGCTGGTCGCCGTACCACGGTTGCCCGGGGCTACCCTTGGCTTCCACGGCGGGAGTCGCGACCAGCGGGGCGGGCTCAGCACGGCGCGTCACCCCGGATTTCGTCGCCGGCACCTCCACGGCAGAACCCGCCGCCTCGGAGGCGCCGGGGTCGCACTGTACCGGTGAGGCTGTCGGCTCATTGTGATGTGGATCACTCATGTGAACCGGCGGCCCGGCGGGTGACGGCGGTATCCCACGTCGGGCGATGTACGAGCTCAACGGAACCGCAACGGCGGCGCTCGTCAGCGCGACGAGCAGCAGCGCTCCGCCGGCCAGCAGGACGTTGCTGCGCGAGCGCGGCGCGGCGATCTCGACGACGGGGTGCCGCATGGCCTCCGGAGGGAGGGTCCCGGTGGGCAGCGTGTTGCGGGACGCCGGAGCGGGCACGCTCCGCTCCGTATCCGGCGCCGGCTCCTGCAGCGACGGGGCGGCCACTGCTTGCGGGCGCGGCCCCGGCGGCGGCGGAGCGCCCCCCGCGAGCGGCGCCGCGCCCACGAGCAGCGGCCGCACGGCGGCCATGAGCTCGTGGACCGTCTGGAATCGCGCGTCAGGGTCCTTCGCGAGCGCCCGGGTCAGCGCCTCGTTCACCTGGGCCGACACCCCCTCGAGCGGCGGCGGCACCTCGTCGAGCGCGCACACATCCAGATCGTCGCGGCCGTCGAACGGGCGCTGACCCCCGAGGAGGCAATACAGCAGCATCCCGAGCCCGTAGACGTCGGTTCGTTCATCGATCGCGCGAGAATCGAAGAGCTCCGGCGCCCGGTACCGCGCCGCATCCGCCATGGCGTCCTCGGGCGCCCCGAACAGCGTGTGCAGCCCGAACGCCCTCAGGACAGCGGCGCCCTGACCGGTGATCACCACCGTGTGCGGGCCGAGATCCCCGTGCGAGAGCCCCAGCGCGTGCGCGGCGCCGAGCGTCCGCGCGACGTCGACGACGAGCTCGTACGCGACGGAGCGAAGCCGGGGCAGCAGATCTTCCACCGAGGGATCGTCGCTCTGCCGGGCAGCGATCCACCCCGCGTCTCCCTCCATCCCGCCCGCGATCACAGGCACGATGCCGTGCACCCGCGCAGACAGCGAGAGGAGCCTCTCCAGCGCGCCGCGGAACGCATCGGCGTCGATGCCCATGCCCTCCTGGACATAGAGCGTCACCTCGCGGCCATCCGCGTCGAGCGCGCGATACGCCTCCGCCGGAGCGGGAGAGTCGAGGCTCGCGACGATGGTGTACCCCGCGAACTCCTGCCCGAGGATCACCATGGCCCCTCCGCCTCGATCCGCGCGACGGGCACGGAGGATTCAGGCCTCGCGCGCTGGAAGGAGAGGAGCGCGCGGCGCGCGTTCTTCAATGCTGGCTGCGGTGTTGGATCAGCCCAAAAGATTCTGCTCACTGCGTCGGACCTCCGGCACGAGGTTCGAGTCCATGAAACCCCCGGACACGGCGCGGGGAATATCGGTTGGCGGGGACAGTAACAGAGGTCTCAGGCGCGCGGAAGCCGTCGCCAGCGCGGACCGGCGCCGCGGAGCGCGCGAGGCGGGTCTATCACTTTCCGGAACGACGGCTCGACGGCGGAGTAATACGCCCTGAAAACGCGCGCTCCGGGCGGGGCGACTTGGGCGGAGCCGCCGGGCGCGCGCGCTCCGGATCTTCGCTGGCGAGGGCGAGCATTGCTTGCTTTCTCGGTGAGTCGTCAGGCTCCATGAGCAGAAAGAGGATCGCGCTCTGGAGCGTCTCCTCGGCCTGGTCAAAGCGCTCTGCCACGATGGATCCGACAGGGCTGCGCCCGTCGCCGGGGAGCAGGAGGCGCGGCTCGCACTGGAGCCCCTGGGCGATCAGGCCGAGGGCGCCGAGCCCGAGATCCCGCTCGCCGCGCTCGACCTGCCGCAGGTACGTGGCCGAGAGCTGCGCACGCTCCGCGAACTCCTGCATGCTGAGCCCACGGAGCAACCGGAGGATGTGGACCGCCTGGCCGACCTCCTTGGGGAGCGTGTCGCGCATGAGCGCGAGCCTAGCAGGCAGAGCTCGCCTGAGCCCCCGGGAAGGCAGGCCGCCCCGCGTTCGGTGCGCCCGCTCGCCGGCGCACCGAACGCGCCGCGCCGGCGCTACAGGTACCCTTCGGCCTGCAGCGCGAACATGCGGGCATAGCGCTGGCCACGGGCGACGAGCTCGTCGTGGGTGCCCTCCTCGACGATGCGCCCGCCGTCGAGCACGACGATGCGGTCGGCCATGCGGACGGTCGGGAAGCGGTGAGAGATGACGATGGTCGTCCGACCCTTGGACAGGGACCGGAACCGCTGGAAGACCGCGTGCTCGGCCTCGGCGTCGAGCGCCGCGGTCGGCTCGTCGAGCACGAGGATGTCCGCCTGCTCGCGCATGAAGGCGCGCGCGAGCGCCACCTTCTGCCACTGCCCGCCGCTCAGCTCGACGCCGCCCTTGAACCAGCGCCCGAGCTGCGCGTCGAGGCCCCCGGGCACGACCGTCACGACCTCGTCGGCGCCGCCCTCGGCGACCGCGCGCGCGACGCGCGGCTCGTCCGCGAGGTGCTCGACGCTGCCCAGAGCGACGTTCTCGCGCAGCGTGAGCTGGTATTGGTTGAAGTCCTGAAAGACGACACCGATCCTCCGGCGGAGCGCGTCGGGCTCCCAGGCGCGGAGATCCTTGCCGTCGAGCAGGATTCGCCCCTCGGTGGGCTCGTACAGCCGCGCGAGCAGCTTGATGAACGTTGTCTTTCCGGCGCCGTTGTGCCCGACGAGCGCCAGGCTCTGGCCGCTCGGGATGTGGAGATCGATCCCCCGGAGCGCCCAGCGCGACTGGCCTGGATACCGGTAGCCGACCCCCTCGAACCGCACGCCCCGGTCGCGCGCGCCGCCTTCCGACAGGGGCGCAGGCGCGTCTGCGCGGTCGGCCTGCGGCGCGGGCGGCTCGCCGGTCGGGATGGCCAAATACTGAAAGAGATTCGACATGTAGAGGTTGTGCTCGTACATGCCGCCGACGCCGGCGAGCACGGCCTGGAACGCCTGCTGGCCTTGCCGGAAGGCGGCGACGTAAAGGACCATCTCGCCGAGCGAGAGGCGCCCCGCCGCGGCGCCGGCCGCCATGGCGCCATAGCAGCCGTAGAACGCGGCGGTGCCGAGGAGCGACAGGCCATAGGCCCACCCGGCGCGGCGGACCGCGAGCGCGCTGTCCTCGCGGTAGAACGACGCCGCGAGCGCCTTGTACCGCTCGAGGAACGTCGGCCCGAGCCCGAAGAGCTTCACCTCCTTGGCGTGGCCGTCGTTGGCGAGCACGTACTCCAGGTAATTGAGCCGGCGGGCCTCGGGAGAGCGCCAGTTCCGGAGGCGGAACGCCGCGCCGGAGAAGCGCGCCTCGGCGACCGTGGCGGGGACGGCCGCGAGCACGAGCGCGAGCACCGCGAGGGCGCTGAACCCGACGAGCAGCGCGGCGTACCCCGCGAGCGTGATCAGGTTCTGCACGAGGGAGAAGCTCTCGGTCACGACGGCGGCGGGTCGAGACGACGCCTCGCGGCGCGCGCGGGTGAGCTGGTCGTAGAACTCCGAGTCTTCGAAATGGACCAGCGAGAGCGAGAGCGCCTTCTCGAGGATCATCCCGTGGATGTCGATCGAGAGCCGCGCGCCGAGCAGCTGCCGCGTCAGCGAGAGCCCGCGCTGCACGAGCGCGAGCGCGGCCACGAGGCCGAGCTCGACCGAGACCCACACGAGCGCCGCGCGCTCATCGCGGGCGACCACCGCGTCGGTGATCGCCTTTCCCACGTAGGCCACCCCGAGCGGCAGCACCGCCGCGGCGAGCGTGAGCGCGCCGAGGGCGGCGCTCGCCGCCTTCGACGAGCGCCAGACGAGCTGGAGCGTCCGTGGTGTGTAGGCAAAGCTGTCCCGCAGGCGGGAGAGGCCGAGCATGGACGGCGGATTCTAGCCACGCCGCGGCGCTCCGCCCGCGAAGACCGGCGAGGGCGCGAGGGCTGAGGGACGCGAGCGCGACGACCCCGGGCGGCCGTGGTCGCGGGCGCGCGGCGGGCGGGCGGATACGGTGGCGGACGCGCGCCCGGCGCGGTATCCCGGGCCTCCGAAAGAAAAGGAGGCTCTTCATGTCGAGCATGTCCACGTTGACCATGGGCTACGGAGCGCTGCTCACAGCGCTCGGCGTCGGCGGATTCGCGGCGACGAGCGCGCGGACGGCGCTCATCCCGGCCGGCTTCGGGGTCGTCGCGTTCGGGCTCGGCCTGCTCGCGCGGCAGGAGAGGTACCGCATGCACGCCATGCACGCGTCGGCCATGGTGGGCGTCCTCGGCTTCCTCGGCTCCGCCCGCGGCCTGACCCAGCTGCCGACGCTGCTCTCCGGCGGCGACGTGGCGCGCCCCCCGGCCGTCATCGCCCAGTCCGTGATGGCCGTCCTCTCGGCGGGTTACGTCGCCCTCTGCGTGCGATCCTTCATCACGGCGCGCCGCGCCGCCGCCCGCACCTGAGCGCGACGCGCGCCGCCATCGCGTGAGGAGCGCGCCGCCCCGCCACGCGACGCGCGCCGCCCCGTCAAGGAGCCCAGGCGCGCCTTCACAGTCCCCTCTTCCCATCGCCGTCCGGCCGGCGTGCTCGGTGCGGTCCTGTCGGGCGCGAGAGCCATCGAACGGCGCGCTCCTGCCGATCCGTAGAGAACGGCCGCTGCGGCCCCTCTCGCGTGGCGCGTGGTGGATGAGCCCTCCCCTCTCCTCACCCGCCTTACTCTGCACGTCCCATCTCTGCGTGTCCGATTTCCGCGCGTCGGATCAGGGCGCTCGCACGTCGAGGACCTCTTTATGTCGATTATTTGGCAATCCGGACCGCCAGTCCGGAATGCTATAAATCCGCGCGCAAAAAGCCAGATCGGTGCCCTCGATGCCCGTGCATGATGTACTGTCATCGTCACCAGACCATCAACTACGAGAAGAGCGAGCACCATGCTTCGACGCGTCATTGCATTGGGGCTGACGGCGCCTTTTTTCCTTTCCTGCGAGGGGAGTGGTGGTGTCATCCAGATCTGGAATTGCGAGGAGTGCCTCAAGGGCTGGACCTGCACGGCGGACGCCTGCATCCCCCCGCACTGCAGCAATGACGTCACGGATGAGGACGAAGGAGAGACCGACCGCGACTGCGGCGGCTCGTGCAAGCCTTGCGGCCTCGGCGCCTCCTGCGAGACGGGCATCGACTGCAGGGAGGGCGTGTGTCGCCTGGGGGTTTGCCAGGCTCCGACCTGCGTCGACGGCGTGGCGAACGGCTTCGAGACCGGCGTCGACTGCGGCACGCGCTCGTGCCCGCTCTGCCCCGCGGGCGAGGCGTGCCTCACCGGCGAGAACTGCGGGTCCGGCGTGTGCAGGGAGCGTGTCTGCCAGCCGCCCTCGTGCGACGATGGGGTCCTGAATGGAAGCGAGCTCGCCGTGGATTGCGGCGGGGACTGCCGGACGTGCCGGTAGCCCGGAGCGCCCAGCGACGTGACCAGGCCTCGCGACCCCACCCCGACGAGGCGACGGCGCGTGGGAAGAGCGCCCCTCGCCTCAGAGGAACTGGACCACGGGCACCGTCTCCAGGCTGACCGTGCCGCCGGTCGCGATCCAGCGGAAGCCATCGATGAGCGCGGTCGAGTCGAAGCGGTCGTCGCCGGTGTCGAACAGGATGAACCGGAGCGAGATCTCCTCGCCGCCATGCACCGGCGCGCGCGTCTTGAGCCACCGGGTGCCGCCGTCGCGGCGCGGGCTGAACCCCGTCCCCACGAGCTCACTCGAGCCGAGCGGACATCCGTCGCAGACATCGAAGAACGCGATATTGACGCTGACCGGCCTTCCCTCCCCGTCGAACGAGAGATTGCCGTTGTACGACCCGGGAGGCGCGGGCGTCGCCAGCGCGACGAATTGATCGTTGAAGTCCTCGCAGACCCACTCCGGGTATTCGAACGTATAGAACTTGAAGAGGAACTCGTAGCCGGTCGCGTTCGTCGGCGCGCGGAGGACGACCTCCAGGCCGACGTCGTCGTTGATGAAGCTGGACGGAGGACAGGAAGGGTTGTCCTGAGGGAACCCGGGCGGCGCGGAGCCGGGACCATAACTCGCGCAGCTCCCGGACCAGCACGCGTCGGGGTGGCCAGGCAGGCGTGCGCTCCCCGTCGAGAGCGCGAGCAGGCGCGCGCCGCCCTGCACGTGCACGTTGGGGCCGAATCCATCGAAGAGGCCAACCGCGGGCGACCGCTCTGCAGGCGAGCCGTCCCCGCGGACATACCTCGCGGAGAGCACACCCCACCGCCTGTCCTCGCGGGACGCCACGGCGCAAAGGTCGATCGCCCTGGCCCCGTTCGCCGGATCGAAGTCCTCCAGCGAGAGGCCCTCGTCGCACGGCGGCGGCACGTCGTCGATCACCCCGTTGCAATCCTCGTCCGCCGGCGCGGGGATCTGGCCGCTCGCGTCAGGCTCGGTGACCTCGACCTCGATCGCGCCTGGATTCACATTTCCATCAACATCGTTGCAGTCGCCCTCCGCGGGCGTGAACCCGTCCCCGTCGCCGTCCACGTTGGGATCGGTGATGGGGATTGCGTCACCGGGGTCGAGCCCTGGCTCACCCGGCTCATCGAGCCCGCCGGGGCCGTCCTCGCCGAGGGTCCCCGAGGGCTCCTCGCGCCCGTCTCCCCCACCCCCCGGCGCGGACGCGCCGCCCACCGCGGAGCACCCGAATGCGACGGCGAGCACCGCGATCACGGCCATGCCGGCGCAGGGGAGAGCCAACCGTTGTTCGATCATGCTGCACTTTGCCAGAGAGAACGGACCGACGTCGCGCGCAACCTCGAGCGGGCGAGCGCAACCTCGGTTCGAATGCGCGGGCAGGCACGCGCAGCTCAGGCAGATGCGCATCCTCGGGCGGACGCGCGATCGCCGAGCGCAGGCAGGGTCGGGCGCCGCTGCCGGACGCTCTACATCCGCTCCGGCGCCTCGATCCCGAGCAGGCCGAGGCCCTTCGCCAGCACCTCCGCCGTCAGATCGCAGAGCGCGAGGCGCGAGCGGCGCACGTCGTCGCTCTCGGCCCGGAGCACCGGGCAGCGCTCGTAGAAGCTCGTGAACGAACCGGCGAGCTCGAACAGGTAACCGCACAGGCGGTGCGGCTCGAGCGTGGCCGCCACGTCCTCCAGCACGGCGCCGAACCGGAGCAGCTCCAGCGCGAGCGCCCGCTCCGTCGGCTCGCTCAGCACGATCCCGGCCTCGCGCGGCGACTCCACGCCGGCCTTCCGGAAGATCGAGCGGATGCGGGCGTGCGCGTACATCAGGTAGGGCGCCGTGTTCCCCTCGAACGCCAGCATGCGATCCCAGTCGAACACGTAGTCCTTGATCCGGTCGCTCGAGAGATCGGCGTACTTCACCGCGCCCACGCCGACCGCCCGCGCCACGGCGTCGGCGGCCTCGGCGTCGAGCTCGGGGTTCTTCTCCCGCACCACCTTCGACGCGCGCTCCGTGGCCTCGTCGAGCAGGTCCGAGAGCTTCACGGTGTCGCCGCTCCTCGTCTTGAACATCTTCTTGTCGGCCCCGAGCACCGAGCCGAACGCCACGTGCTCGGCCCGGGCCGGCGGCGCGAGCCAGCCCGCCTCGCGCGCGGTCGCGAAGACCATCGCGAAGTGCTGGCTCTGCGGCGCGCCGACGACATAGACGATCCGGCGCGCGCCGACCGTGGTGAGGCGGTGGCGGATCGCCGCGAGATCCGTCGTGGCGTAGCCGTAGCCGCCGTCCTGCTTGCGCACGATGAGCGGCAGCGGCTCGCCGCCCTTGCCGGTGAAGCCGGCCGGGAAGACGCAGAGGGCGCCCTCGCTCTCGCGCGCCAGCCCCTTGCGACCGAGCTCCTCGATGACGTCGGGCAGCATCGGGTTGTAGAAGCTCTCGCCGGCGAAATCCGCGTCGGTCAAGGTCACGCCGAGGCGGCGGTAGACCGACTCGAAGTAGCGCGTCGACTCGCGCACGAGCTGCCGCCAGAGCGCGAGGGTCTGCTCGTCGCCGCCCTGCAGCCGCACGACCCGGCGGCGCGAGCGCTCGGCGAACGCCGCGTCGCCGTCGAACTTGGCGCGCGCCTGCCGGTAGAACGCGTCGAGATCGCCGACCGAGAGCTCCTGCGAGGCCGCGGCCTCGCCGAGATCGAGCATGTGCTCGATCAGCATCCCGAACGGCGTGCCCCAGTCGCCGAGGTGGTTCTGGCGGATCACGCGGTGGCCGAGCGCCTCGAGCACGCGCGCGAGGGCGTCGCCGATGATCGTGCTGCGGAGGTGGCCGACGTGCATCTCCTTCGCGGCGTTGGGGCCCGAGTAGTCGACGATCACCGTCCCGGGCTCGGCCGCGGGCGCGATCCCGAGCCGCCCGCCGCCCGCGGTCTCGGCGAGCTCGCGCGTGAGGTACGCGTCCTCGAGCGTCAGGTTCACGAACCCGGGGCCCGCGATCTCGACCTTCCGGCAGATCCCGTCGAGCTGCAGGGCCGCCACGATCGCCGCCGCGACCTCGCGCGGCGGCCTGCCGAGGCGCTTGCCGAGCGCCATGGCGGCGTTCGCCTGGTAGTCGGCGTGGGTGGAGCGGCGCAGGGAAGGATCAACCGCGGCGTGCTCGGCGCCGAACGCGGCGGTGATCGCCGCCTGGAGTGCGCGGGCGAGGGCGTGGACGGGATCGGCCATGGCGCATCCTTTGGCCCGGGCGCCCGGCCAATTCAATAGGCAAGCCGGCGCGGCCACGCCACATCAGCGCACCTTTGACAAAAATCGGGGTAGGCCGGACAGTTCACGCCTCACGTGAGCGCTCCCCTGCCCCCTGCCCCCGGCGATCCGCCGCCCGCCGCGAGCAACGCGCTCGCGGAGAGCGCGGCGGCCCAGCTGGTCGGGACGGTCCTCTCGGACCGGTACCGGATCGTGGAGCTCGTGGCGACGGGCGGGATGGGCGCGGTGTACAAGGCCGAGCACCTGCTCCTGCGCAAGTGGCTGGCCGTGAAGCTCCTCCTGCCCGCGGCGAAGGGCTCCCCGGAGCTCACGGCGCGCTTCGAGCGCGAGGCGATCGCGGGCGCGCACATCCAGCACCCGAACATCGCCTCGGCGACCGACTTCGGCACCCTCCCCGACGGCTCCCGGTTCCTCGTGCTGGAGCACGTCCGCGGCACGACGCTGGATCGCATCATCAAGAGGGGCCCGTTGCCTGCCCCGCGCGCCGCGGAGATCGCGCGGCAGATCGCGGCGGCGCTCGCCGCGGCGCACGAGCGCGGCGTCATCCACCGCGATCTGAAGCCGCGCAACGTCATGGTCGAGGACGGCACCGACGCGGTGAAGCTCATCGATTTCGGCCTGGCGAAGGTGCCGATCGAGCGCCTCTCCACGACGGACGCGCACAGCAGCGAGGCGCGGCCCGACGCCGGCCGGATCACGCTGAGCGGCATGGTCTTCGGCACGCTCGCGTACATGGCGCCGGAGGCGGCGCAGGGCATGGATCACGTCGACGAGCGCTCCGATCTCTACGCGCTCGGGCTCATCCTCTACGAGATGCTCGCCGGGAAGCACCCGTTCGACGCGATCCTGCCCGTCGAGATCTTCCGCGAGCAGCTCCACACGGCGCCGCCGCCGCTCCGGCTGCGCGCCCCGGGCACGGCGGCGCCGCGCGAGCTCGAGGCGCTCGTGATGCGCATCCTGCGCAAGGACCCGGCGGAGCGCCCCGCGAACGCCCGCGCGCTGCTCGCGGCGCTCGACGCGGCCGTGCCGAGGTCCGAGGCGCTCGGCCTCCTCCCCTGGAAGGAGCCGCTGTCGAGCGGGTCGTGGCGGCTCAGCGACCCGCTGCGCGCGATCCCGCACGCCATGCCGCCCGAGCTGCCGGCAGGGCAAGACCGCGCGGGCGCGGCCGGCGGCGCTGCGGCCAGGGGAGCCGCGGCTGGCGGCGCGGCGACCGGCGGCGCCGAGGCCGATGGGTTCGACCTGCAGCTCGGGGCCGCCGGCGCGGACGGCGGGGCGGCAGGGAAGGCAGCGCGCGCGGCGGCAGGGAGCCGGCCACGAGCGCGAGGGCGCGCGTGGGGCTGGATGCTCGGGGTGGCCGCCGTGGCCGCGATGGGCGCGGCGGGCGCGCTGCTCCTCGGCCGGCTGCCCGCGGGCGCAGGCTGGCTGCGCGCGGGCGCCCCGGCGGCGGCCGGCCCGGAGCTCCAGCCGGCGCCCGCGGCGGCGCAGACGGCCCCCGCCGGGGCGCCGGCCGCCCAGGCGCAGGATGCCCTCGGCACCCCGCTGCAAGCCCCTTCCGAGGCGCCCGTCGCGAGCGCCTCGGCCCCCGGGTCGGCCGACGTCGCGGCGGCGCTGGACGCGGGCGCGGCAGACGCGGGTGCGGCAGACGCGGGTGCGGCAGACGCGGGTGCGGCGCTCGCCGGCCCGGAGCCGCTCGAGGGCGCGGGCCTCCCGGCCGAGCGCGAGCGCCTCGTGGCGACGGTCCGGGCGAAGCGGTGGGGCGACGCGGAGAGCGCGCTGCTCACGCTGCTCGAGAAGGATCGCGCCGCCTTCGAGCAACGCGACGTGATGACGGCCGCGGCCGCCGTCGCCGTGAAGAGCTCGTACCGGACCGACGGCCGCGCGGACGCGATCTTCGACGCGCTGGAGAGCCGCCTGGGCCCGGAGGGCCTCGACATCGCCTACGAGATCTGGAGCGGCTACGGGGGCACGCAGGGCGGAAAGCGCGCGGCGGCGCTGCTCCGCCGCCCCGAGGTGCTGAAGCGCGCGAGCGTCCCGCTGCGCATCGCCGTGGCGCTGCGCGAGGCCCCCTGCCGGCGCAAGGAGGCGCTCTTCGAGCGCGCGGCGCTCGAGGGGGACGCGCGCGCGCTCGTGTTCCTGGAGATGCTCCGCTCGTCGCAGTGCCAGCCGCGCATCGGGCAGTGCTGCTTCCACCACCACGAGGGGCTCGAGCGCGCGGTGCGCGCCTTGCGGGACCGGCTGCGCTACTGAGCCGACCGCGCGCGCGTGGCGCGGGCTCCCGGCGCGACGCGGCCCCGAGGGCCGCCGAGATGGGCTAGGCTCGCGCCCCCGGGTTCCACGGCGCCCAGGAAGCCAGAGCACGGCGACGGGGCGACAGGCGGCGCGCGGACGACAAGGACGAAGGATCAGGAATGAGCGACAAGACGAATGAGGAGATCTACAGGGCGTATCTGCTGGCTTATGCGTGCAGCGGCGACGCCTCGAAGGTCGCGGTGCTCCAGGACGCGCGCCCGCTGACGGCGGTGGTCGCCGCCGCGCTCGCCCTCGCCGAGCGCGACCGCCATGCGAGCGAGCCGCCGGACACGTGGGATTCCCTCAGCGAGCGCCTGCAGGCCATGTTCGATGAGTTCGATCCGCACGGGTACGACCTGGCGGGCGGAGGCGACGAGTCGCTCGAAGACGACGAAGAAGACGACGAGGACGAAGACGGCGACGAGCCGATCGCCTCCTGAGGCGCCCGAGGCGCTTTATCGAGGAGCGGCCGCCGGCGACACGGCCGTTCGCCCGGCGATCACGGGCGAATGGCCTTTCCTCACACCGCCTTCGCTCTCGGGTCGGCGGAGCTCACGAGCATCCCATCGGCGTTAACCAAGGCTTCGCGCCGCGTTCTCCCAAATCCGAACGTTGACGTTCACGTTCACGTTGGTGAGCGGGGGCGGGCTTCGTGCCCTGAGCGTGACCGAACCTGGTTAACCCCGTAGAGTCCGAGTCGCGGCGCGCGACGCGGCCCGGCTCACCCCCCGAGGGTCGCGCCGTTCGAGGCGATGAGCTCACGATACCAGTGAGCCGAATCCTTGAGGACGCGCCTGCCCGTCGGGTAGTCGACGAAGACGAGGCCGAAGCGGTGTTTGTAGCCGTGAGCCCACTCGAAGTTGTCCAGGATCGACCAGTGGAAGTAGCCGTTCACGACCGCGCCCTCGGCGATCGCCCGGCGGAGCTCGATCAGGTGGCGCGCCATGAAATCGATGCGCTGGGGGTCGTGCACCTTCCCGTCGAGCGAGATCCAGTCCCGGGTCGACAGGCCGTTCTCGGTGATCACGATGGGCCGCTTGTACCGCTCGTAGAAGAATTTGGGCCCCCAGTAGAGGCACTCGGGGGTGACCGACCACTCGAACGCGGTGATCGGGTGTCCCACCGGGTGGGGCACCACCTCGGCTGCGCCGTTCGCCCCGGCGCGCACCGGGACTCCCCAGTAGACGTTCACGCCGCAGAAATCGACCGGCTGCGCGATGATCTCCATGTCGCCGCTCCGGACCTCGGGCAGCTCGTTCGCGAACAGGCGGAGCCCGTCCTCGGGGTACCTGCCGAAGAACACGGGATCCATCCACCACGTGTTGGTCCACGTGGTCCGCGCATTCACCGACCACGTGGCCGCGCGCGCCGCCTCCAGATCCTCCGGCGACGAGGTCGCGGGGTATTTCACCTGGGCGACGGGCGCATAATAGACGTTGCACCTCCCGGGGCTCGCCGCGCGGATCGCCTGCACCGACTTGCCGTGCGCGAGCAAGACGTGGTGGCAGACCCGGAGCACCTCGGCGAAGCGCAGCCGGTCGCCGGGGGCGTGGCGCCCCTCGTAGTGGCCGGCGCCGGCGAACACCTGAGGCTCGTTGAGCGTCATCCAGTCCTTCACCCGATCGCCGAGCTTCCTGACCACGACGCTCGTGTACTCGGCGAACCAGTCGGCGCTGTCGCGGTTCAGCCACCCGCCCTTGTGGTAGAGCGCGAGAGGAAAGTCCCAGTGGAACAGCGTGATGTGGGGCTCGACGCCCGCCTCGAGCAGCGCGTCCACGAGGCGATCGTAGAACGCGAGCCCGCGCTCGTTGACGGCGCCCGTGCCCTCCGGGAGGACGCGCGGCCACGAGGTGCTCAGTCGATAGGCGCGGAGGCCGATGTCGCGCATGAGGGCGACGTCCTCCGGGTACCGGTGGTAGTGGTCGCACGCGACGTCGCCCGTGTGGCCGTTCCACACGGCGTCAGGCTTCCTGCAGAACATGTCCCACACGGACGGCCCCTTGCCGTCCTCGTGCGCGGCGCCCTCGATCTGGTACGACGCCGCGGCGGCGCCCCACAGGAACCCTTCCGGAAAGCCCTTTTCGCTCTGCTGTCGCGTCATGGTGGCCGCCACCATACCAAAGGCGGCCGCGTTTCGGCGCCGCGGCGCACCGCGGCGTCAGCCAGCGTCGCGCGCCTCGTAGCCGGCCTCGCGCACGGCCGCGAGGAGGGCCTCCGCCGCCGCGCTCCCCTCGACGACCGCCTCTCCGCGCTCGAGGCTCACCTCGCTCACCCGCGTCACGCCAGGGACCTTCGCGAGCGCCTTCGAGACCGCCTGGACGCAGTGGCCGCAGGTCATCCCTTCGATAACGATTCTGCGCATCTCCCCCCTATGCCCGCTCGAGGCAGCAGCGTCAACGAGGGCACGGCGGTTGCGGCGGTTGCGGCGGTTGCGGCGCCCACGCCCGCGTGATGTGCTCTCGAGCGTGACTGCCCTCGAGCACACGGCGCTTGTCGGCCACGGCGGCGTGCACATCATCGAGGGCGCCGGGGGGACGCGCCGCCATGCGCTCCACCTGGTCAAGCTGGTGGTGCCGGTCGACGGTCCTCTCGAGATCGAGGCCCAGGTCGGGCGGCCGTTCGAGGTGCGCGCGCCCGTGCTCACCGGCGCCGGCGTCGCCCATTCCATCGGCTCTCCCGGCGCGACGGTGACGACCTTCCTGGCGCCCGAGGGGCTCGGCGCCGGCGCGCAGGCGGCCGCCCGCGGGCGGGTGCTCGTCCTCGAAGGAGCGCAGGCCGAGCGGGCGCGCGCGGCGGCGCGCGACGTGCTCCGCGGCCGGCTCGATCACGCGGCGACGCATGAGCTCATGAGGGCGTGCGCCGGTGCGTTCGCGCCGGGCGGCCCGCCGGTCGATCGCCGCGTGCTGCGCGCCATGCGCCGCCTGGCGGAGCAGGCGCCGGGCCGCCCCGCGCTGGGCGCGCTCGCCGCCGGGGAGGGCCTCTCCCGCTCGCGGCTCTCCCACCTGTTTCACGGCGCCTTCGGCCACCCGCTGCGCGATTACGTGACCTTCCTTCGCGTGTTGACGGCCATCCAGGCGCTCATGGACGGCACCCCGCTGGCGCAGGCGGCGCTCGCCGGCGGCTTCCACGACCAGGCCCACCTGACCCGCGCGATCGTCGCCACGCTGGGCCGCACGCCGGGTTCGATCGCTCGCAGCCGCTTCGTACAAGCCGAGGCCACACGGCCGGGGCCATGGTGATCCCCTGAACCCAAGGAGGATCCATGCCCCCCCGCGCTGTCGGCGCAGCCCGCGTCGCCCTCGGCCTCATCGTCCTGCTCGGCGGCATCAACGGATTCGTGCGCATCGTGCCGGTCCCCGAGCCGCTCCACCCGTTCGTCCAGCTGCTTGTCGACAGCGGCTACATCTACGCCGTCAAGGTCGTCGAGATCGCCGCCGCGGTCCTGCTCCTCCAGGGCCGCCGCCGTCCACTCGCGCTCGCGCTGTTATGGCCGGTCGTGGTGAACATCGCCCTGTTCCACCTGCTGCTCGACCCCCGCGCCGGCATCAACGCCGGTGTCCTCCTCGGCCTGCTCGGCGCCCTCACCTGGCATGATCGCCACGCGTTCGCGCCGCTCCTCGCCGAGGGGCGGTCCGGGTCGCTCGCCCCGAAGGGCGACCCGGCGCGCGGAGAGCGCGCCTCGCTCGCCTAGGACCCGAGCCAATGAGCGCTTCGGGAAACCAACAGAAGAGAAGAAGACCGCTGGCGAGCCCGCGCGGCGGCGCCGGTAGCTACGGCGCGATGTCCTGGAGCACGCCGTCGGGCACGAGGCGGAGCGAGCGAACCGCGCCCTCGCGCGCGAGCAGGAGGGCGCCGAGCAAGCCGGCCTCGCCCCCCAGCGGAGAGGCGACGACCGGCACGTCCGCGCCGCGGACGGCGTGGCGCGGCAGCTCCTCGCGCACGCCGGCAAGCAGGATGTCGGGCGCGGCCAGCAGCTCGCCGCCCAGCACGATGAGCTGGGGGTTGAGCAGGTTCAGCAGGACCGCGATGCCGCGCGCGAGCTGCGTGCCCGCCTCGTGGAAGATCGCGCGGGCGCTCTCGTCACCGGCGAGCGCCGCGCTCGCGATGGCGCTGACGGCGTGCGGGCGGGCGAGCGCGGCGAGCTGGGGTGAGCGCGCCGACGCCGCCTCCGCGGCGCGCCGGAGCGCCATGACCGAAGCGAACGTCTCCAGACATCCGCGGCGCCCGCAGCCGCAAGGCGGGCCGTCGTCCGCAATGCGGCAGTGGCCGATCTCCCCGCTGTATCCCTGCATCCCGAAGAACAGGCGTCCATCGGCGACGAGGCCCGCGCCGACGCCGAGCCCGACATAGATCCATACATACGACGCCTGCCCCCGCGCCGCGCCGAGCTCCCCTTCCGCCACCGCCGCTGCCTGAGGCAGGTTGTACACAGGCACCTGCATGCGAAGCGCGCGGCTGAGCTCCGCGCGCACAGGGAACCGCTCCCAGCCCAGGTTGGGCGCAAGCACGCAGACGCCGCTCGGCCGCTCGATGAGCCCAGGTAACACCGCGCAGGCGCCGCGCAGCCGCTTCCGCGGCACCCCACTCAGCTGCAGCACCTTCGGCAAGAGCTCGACGATATCGCGGACCGTCCGGTGCGGATCGCGCAGGACGGTGGGCTGCTCCAGCCGCGCCCGCATCCGCCCGCGGGCGTCGGCCACGGCCACGGCCGTCTGCTCGACACCGATCTCGATGCCGAGGAAGGCCGCGCTGTCGTCGTTGAACTCGAGGAGCCGCGCCGGGCGCCCGCCGCGCGATTCGGTCCCGACATCGCGGACGCTGCCGCTGTCGAGCAGCTCCTCGATGATGGCCGAGACCGTCGGCTTGGTGAGCCCGCTCAACCGCGCGAGGTTCGTGCGGGAGATCGGGCCGTGCTCTTGCACGAGGTCGAGGACGAGGGAGCGGTTGAGCTCCCGAGGGGTGCGGTTGTTCGCCGTCTTGTCGTTGGCACGGACCATTCGAGCAAAACCAGACTTAGCCGTCCTCGCTCAGCAAAAGCAAGGGGGGTCGCAACCGAGCTGTCACGAAAGCGCGCGCGGCGAGCGCTTCACCCGTGGTTCCCCGCCTCAGCCGTGGTTCCCCGCGCTTCCGCCCTCTCCTCGCACGTCTTCCGCACGTCTTCCGCACGTCTTCCGCACGTCTTCCCGCTTCCTCTCGCTCACCGCACGCATCGCTGCCTCGACGCCTCGCCACCTCGCGGCGCGTCAGAGCTGCTTATGTCAGCACCACAATCGTCGCTGCCCGGACGGCCACCGGCGCAGCGCCCCTCCCGCCTTCCACGTAGCAAACTGCCCCGCTTCAGGGGATGGGCTCCTACAGCCCGCACCCCCGTGTGGCGGAACGCCGCATCGCCGCAGGTGAGATGGAAACAGGGAGCGCGCGCGCTCCTCCCGGCGTCCGACCCGCCCGGACCTGGCGATCGCCCGCTCCTCGCTCCCGCAAGGCCGCGAAGATCCGCGGCGGGCGGGCTCATCTCTTCTCCAAGGGGAACACCGATTGCAGACGGCAACGAACGACAAGCGGGGGATGACAGACGGCAGGCGCTCACCGGCAATCGACGTTCAATGAACGACAAACGGCAAACGCGGAAAGCGAGCAAACACCGAGTCGACGAGCGCAGATGCCGTGGGGTGTGAAGGAGAGCGTTCATCGAGGCGCTGGATTCCGGACATGCCGACGCACTGTCACCCCAGGTCGAGCCAGGGCTCGACGCGTTGGAGGACACAGCGACATCGCGCAGCGACGCGTTGCCCAGCTCGCGCGCGATGCGCATGGCCGAGGAGACGCCCGGAGCGCCGGGCCACCTCCTCACGAGGAGTTTTCACGATCATGAAGATGACACATGTTCTGGGTGCAGTGTTCGCTGTGACGCTCGCCGCCTGCACGGCGACATCGGACGATGCCGAGGTCGAGGATCTCGCGGATGCGGAGGAGAGCGGGGCCGCGGAGGGCGCGCTCGCAGTGAGCGACGTGGCGGCGGTACCGGCGCATTTCGAGCACGAGATCGGCTTCACCCGCGCGCGGCCCGGCGGCATGTGCGGGGGCATCGCCGGCATACGCTGCGCGGCGGGCCTCTATTGCGACTTCGCCCCCGAGGCGAGCTGCGGCGCGTACGACCGGAGCGGCGCGTGCAAGCTCATGCCCGACGCGTGCCCGCAGCAGTACGATCCGGTGTGCGGCTGCGATGGCCGCACGTACAGCAACGGCTGCGTCGCGGCCACGGCCGGCGTCTCGGTGAGGAGCGCGGGCGAGTGCGGCCCCACGATCGTGGGGATCGGCGAGAGCTGTGGCGGCTTCACCCTCGGCGGGCCGCGCGTGTGCGGCGAGGGGCTCTACTGCAAGTACGCGCCCTCCGCGATCTGCGGGCGCGCGGACGCGTCCGGCACCTGCGCGGAGAAGCCCGAGGTGTGCACGAAGGAGCTCGCGCCCGTGTGCGGCTGTGACGGCCAGACGTACGCCAACGCCTGCACGGCGGCCGCGAGCGGCACCTCCGTCGACGCGAGGGGCGCGTGCGCGGACGCGCCGATCGAGTGAGCGAGATCGCCGCCCCGCTCCGCGGCGGCCCGCTCCGCGGCGGATCGAGCGCGAGGAGCGCGGGCGGCGCGGCGCGCGTTCACGGCTTCTTCTCGACGGACTGCACGTCGAGCTGGATGAACTGACCGACGTACGCCTGGGGCGCCGGGGGGATGCCGTCCACGACCAGATGCTTGAAGTTGGCGATGCTGGTGTGATTCGGATCCTCGCCCTTGAAGGACACCTTGGCTCCGCCCCGGATCGGAATGGTCTTCGTGTGGTCGATCTTGAACGTGTCGTGGCCCACGTTGGGGCTATCGTTGAGCCAGTAGACCTCGGCCGGGTCGGCGACAGAGATGCTGTAGCGGTTGTACGTCGCGTTGTCGGGTGTACCGCCCACGCGGAAGTGATTGCCGTCGGACGTGCCGCCCTTGTAGGTCTCCGGCTCGACGACGCCGCGGAGCCGGACGGTCACCAGATAGACCGTGTCGGGCGAGCCGCCGAACGTCTTGGTCTCGTCGACCAGCGCCGAACACGCACACTCGTCGCTGTTGCCCGGGTCCCGGTCGCACGGCATCTCCCAGCGGAAGCCGTCGATGCTGTCGGCCGCGGCGAGCAGGTTTTCTTCTTCGCCGCCGCTGCCGCCGCTGCCGCCGGCCCCGCCGCTGCCGCCGGCCCCGCCGCTGCCGCCGGCCCCGCCGCTGCTGCTGGAGCTCGCGCTGCTGGAGGCGCTCGTGCTGGCGGCCGTCGAGGCTCCCCCGCCCGAACTCGCAGAGCTCGTCGTGCTGGCGCTGGCCTGGTCGTCCGCAGGCGGGTCGTCGGAGCCGCAGGCAAGAAGGAGCAACATCGCAGGAACAACGATCAGAGAGACTCTCATTTTACACCAGTCCGGCGAGGGCGCCGGCAGTCAAGGCTGGGGACGCGAAACGAGGTTGCCTTGATATCACGGCTCGTTCGCGTGGCCATGTCAGGTTCGTGAGCGGCCCGGTGCACCACCGGACGAAGCCAAAGGAGGACGTGCGGCCGACAATGTGAACGTTCACATGACGGGCGTCAATGCGAATCGACCGACCCGCGGGGTTCCTCGTGCGTGCGGGGGGGCGGGACCGAGGACATGGCCCTGCGCTCGCGGTAGGATGCCATGGCGCCCGGGGCGCCGCGCTCCGTCGCGCCGCCTTCACGCTTTGCAGCGAGGTTGAACGTGAGATCCTGGATCTCTGCCCGTCGAATCCTGTGCGTCATCCTGCTCGCGCCGCTCGCCCTCGGGATGGGCATCAGCGAGCAGGAGTTCCTGTGCGAAAACGCGGCTGCGCATCTCGAGGAGTGCTGTCCGTCGTTCGCCCCGACTCCCGCGCTCTGCCAGCAGAACATCGGCTGTAACGGGAACGAGGAGCTGTGGCTCACGGCCGACGAGAGCCGGTGCATCCAGGAGAGGGAGTGCGGCGACCTCGTCGGGAGCAACGTCTGCGAGCAGGCCGCCGCGCGCATGAAGCTCGCCGAGGGGGGGAGCGCAGGCGTCGCGCGCCCGGCGGTGTGTCGATGAGGCGGCGTATCCGCTCATCGAGCCGGCGATGGGGCGGCACGGCCGCGCTCTGCGGGCTCCTCGCCCCCGCCCTCGCCAGCGCGCAGGAGGCGCCGCCGGCCGCGCCGCCTGGGGCGCCCGCCTCCGAGGGCCCGGCTGGGTGGAAGCGCGGCTTCGGCGCCAAGCTGTACGCCGGGGGCTCATGGCAGAGCTTCTATTCCCTCGCCATCTATGGAGCGAGCTTCGGCGCCGCCGCCGGGGGCACGCTCGAGCACGTCGCGCTCTGGGGAGGGTTCGAGGGCTTCGTCGGCGTCACCGAGTTCGGCCTCCCCGCGCGCATGTTCCGTCCGAGCTTCGCGGTGGAGACCCACCTCGGCGATTTCCGGCTCGGCGGAGGCGCTGGCCTGCTCCTGCTCGCGGTGACCCGCGCGACGTCAACGTCGTCCATGACCTCGACGGCGTTCGGGTTCAGCGGGCACCTGAGCTACGACCTCGTCACCCTCGATCAGCACGCGATCTACCTCGAGGCTCGGATGAACGTCGATCTCGCCTCGGCGATCCTCTGGGGGCCCTCGGGAGCCCTGGGCTTCCGCTACTGATTCTACCCACCAAGGAGTCCGGCCCGGGATCCAGGGAGAGATTTGAACGCAAAGACGCAAAGGCGCGAAGACGCAAAAAAAGAATACATCTCGTGTATTTTTGCGACTTTGCGTCTTGGCGCCTTTGCGTTCAAATCTCTTTTCACTCGCCGGACCGGTCGCTGGCAGGATCTCTGACCTGCGCAACCGGAGACAGCCTTGGGCGCCGCGGCGCTACGGCTCTCCGCCGCCGGCGCTCCCCTCGCCGTGCCGGTGCACCCGCGCCCGCCGCTCCCGGTTCCTCGCCACCTTCGCCGCGCGGCTCGCCATGAGCTCCGGCGTCGGCTTGCGCCCGAGGTGCGGCACCTGCTCCGCGTGGTGCTCGTCGAACGACCCCGGCTCGCTGCCGAGCTCGAAGATCGCGACCTCCCGCTGGCCCCGCTCGCCGAGGCGCAACGGCATCACCGCTGCGCCGATCCCCGCGCCCACGTAGACCGCCCCCTGGCCAGGCTCCCCCCGCTTGCGCGTGCCGTAGAGCCCGTGAATGTAGCGGTGCCCGGCGATCTTGCCGATCGAGAGCTCGTTCAGGCGCGCGACCGTCACCTGGCCCGCGTGCGTGTGGCCCGACAGCACCAGCGGGACGCCATGGCGCCAGAGCCCGTCCGCCTCCTCGGCGATGTGCGAGAGGCCCAGCGTCGGCAGGTCGCGCCGCATCCCCTTCACCGCCTTCTCGAGCGACGCGTGGCCCGTATACGCGTCGTCGAGCCCCACCACCTGGAGCCGCTCATGGCCCAGCGTGATCACCGTGCTCGCGTTGCAGAGCACCGCGGCGCCGCCCCGCTCGAGCGCGCGCTTCACCGCGTCGGCGCCCGACCAGTGATCGTGATTCCCCAGCACGGCGATCACCGGCGCCTCGAAGCCGCGCACAACCTCTTCCAGCTGATCGAGGTAGAGCTGGCTGTGACACACGAAATCGCCCGTGAGCACGACGAGGTCGGGCCGCTGCAGGTTCGTCAGCGCGACGGCCGCGCGCTGCACCCGCACCGACGTCACGCGACCGACATGCTGATCGGTCAGGTGGGCAATCCGGAGCGACGACATCTGCTCCAGGTAGGCCGCCGGCCCCGCGAAACGCCGGAGCCGAATCCCCATGGCCGGGTCCGCTCCCTCGGGCGCGGGCTCCCCCCCGGAGGCGCCAGCGCCTCGCGTGAAGAGCCTCCGCCACCGCTCCCTCGCAGGTACTGCGCTGCTCACGATGGCCGAGTGTACGGGTGAGGCTGAGTGGCCGCCACCTTTTCTTTCGTCGAAGACGCCCTGACACCGCGATTCAGCGGAGCGCAACAATGCGTCGACGCGAGCGACGCGGGCGTCGCGAGCGCCGCCGTCCGCCGCCTGGCCGCACGCGGGACAGCGCCGATCTTGGAAAACTCCGCGCTCGTGCGACTCAGGCATCCATCATCGCGCCTGAGCTCGTCGGACCAGATCGCGATCGATGGATGCCAGGGTAGGACAGCCGGCGAGCGCCATGGCGATCGAGAGCTCATCGCGCAACCCCGCGAGCACGCGCGCGACGCCCTCGCCGCCGAGCGCGGCGAGTCCCCACAGGACTGGGCGTCCGACCAGCACCGCGCGGGCGCCGAGCGCGATCGCCTTCAGCACGTCGGTACCCCACCGGATACCGCCGTCCATCAGCACCGGGCACCTGCCGGCGACCGCGTCGGCGATCGCCGGGAGGGCATCGATCGTCGCGGGGGCGCCGTCGAGCTGCCGCGCGCCGTGGTTGGAGACGACGACGCCGGCGGCGCCCGCCTCGAGCGCGCGGACCGCGTCGTCGGGCCTGACGATGCCCTTGAGCAGAATAGGGAGCTTCGTGAGCGAGGCGAGCCACCCGACGTCGCGCCACGTCAGCGAGGCGTCATGTCGGGTGGCGACGTAGGACGCGAGCAGAGAGCCCCGCTCCTCGACCGGGGCGGCCGCCGCGGCGTCGATGAGGTTCGCCATCACGAGCCCCTCGGGCAGCGCGAAGCCGTTGCGCACGTCCGCTATCCGGCGGCCGAGGACCGGTGTGTCGACGGTCAGCATCAGCGCCCGGTAACCGGCGGACTCGGCCCGCTCGACGAGGGCGCGCGTGAGGCCGCGATCCTTGTGGACGTAGAGCTGGAACCACTTCGGCCCTGGAGACGCGCCCGCGACCGCCTCGAGGCTCGTCGTCGAGAGGGTGGAGAGCGTGAAGATGGTGCCGAGCTCGGAGGCCGCCCGCGAGGAGGCGATCTCACCGTCGGGGTGCGCGAGGCGCTGATAGGCCGTCGGCGCCACGAGGATGGGGAACGGCACCCTCGTGCCGAGCACCGTCGTGCTCATGTCGCGCTCGGCCACGTCGACGAGGACGCGGTAATGGATCTCGAGGCGGCGGAAGGCGCGCCGGTTCTCGCGGAGCGTGCGGCCCTCGTCGGCGCCTGATCGGTAGTAGTCATAGGCCATCTTCGACAGCCGGGCGCGCGCTGCGCGCTCGAAGTCGTCGACGGTGAGCAGCGACGGGGCGGGGCGAGGGTCTTGCACGGTGTTCTCCTGGAGATCCCGGCGGCGCGTCCCGACCGCAGGGGGCGGCCATCATCCTACCAGCTGGCCCCGTGACGAGCCGGGCTGGCGAGCGCGCTTCCCCGCAGCCCGGCGCGGCCGCGGCGCCCGTGGAAGCTCGGCCGCGCCGCGCGAGGGGCCCGTCCACCACCGGGCCTCCGGGCGGCCGCCCTGGAGCACGGGGCGCGGGCCTCGGTCTCAGTTGCAGGCGGCGAACTGCCCGCCCGCGGGCTGGTTTCCGGCCTTGAGCTCCAGCATCGCTTCCACGGTGGAGCCGTTGATGTCGGTCGCGCGGACGTGATAGGGCGCATTCCCCATGTTCCCGTCGCCGACGACGAAGTAGTTGTACGACTGCCGCGTGGCCGTCTGCCACGTGCCGTTGATCTCCACCTCCAGCTTCTCGATCGGGTGCGCGTGCCCCTCGACGAGGATCTCGTTCCAGTACTTGTTGCTCGCGTCCTTGAGGCGGAAGGAGACGGCGCTCGTCGTCGGACAGGGGATGTACCGCCAGGAGATCTTCCCCGCGGCGCCGCCGTGGGTGGTCCCCAGATACCCCTCGCGCTCTTCGCCGATCTTGAGAAAGGCGCTCTTGCTGAGATCGATGTGGCCCGCCGTGCACTTCGGGTTCGTGGCGATCGGGCACTGGTCCACGACCATGGCCTGCACCTTGCGCCCGTCGTCCCGGGAGACCTCGACGCACGCGCCGCACATCGCCGCCGCGTTGTAGTCGGCGGTGTTCATGGCGGCGAAGTACTGGCCTCCGCCGAACGGGACGTGCCCGACGACGTCCGGGTTGCGCCCGACGATCGGGTAGCTGCAGTTCACCTCGGTCGAGCCCATGTCGAGCGTGTAGAAGGTGATGGATCCGTTCGCGTACTCGGCCGGATAGTCGCAGCTCACCGGCTCGCCGCCCGTTCCCGTCGAGGTGGTCGCGCCGGTGCTCGCGGCGCTGGGCTCGCCGCCGCCGCTCGTCGAGGAGGTGGAGCCGGTCGTCGTGGAGCTGCCCGGACCAGCGCCCGCGCCCGTCGTGACGCCGTCCCCGCCCCCTGCGCCTGTGCCGGCGCTGGCGCTGGCGCCGACCGCGCCCGCGCCACCCGGCCCGCCGGCGGCGGACGAGGCGCTCTCCGCGCTGCCGGCTTCCCCGCCGCCGCCGTCGCTGCAGCCAGCGACGCCGAGCGCGATCAGCGACACGAGCGGCCATGAAATGCCCCTGGGCAGATAACCTAGCTTCATCTCGACTCCTTAAGATTTACGATAGGGATGGATTCGCGAATCCACGCGGTTGGCTTATCACGGCCCCGCGGCGCGCTGCTCGATGAAGGTGCCGGCCGCGTTCGTGTACGCGATCCACAGCGAGCCGCCGCGATCCGCCTCGATCGCCACGTGCTTGAACGACTTGCCCTCCACCGCGACGCAGCGCGCGTGAAAGCGCCCTTCGCCGTCGAGCTGCCCGAGCTCGAGCGCGTGGCGCGCCCCGGGCTCGCGCGAGACCGGCCGGACCCGGGCCACGTGGATCGGCGAGACGCCCTGCGTGGCCGCGATCGGCGCGGGGCTGAGCCCGTTCGGGTAGAGCGACCAGACCGCGGGCATGTCGTCGCGCGGCGCCTCGTCGACGCGGATCGCCGCCATGCCGAACGCCGAGATGTCCTTCGCCGCCGGCAGGAGCACGTACGCAGGCCCCGCGGCGCCGATGGCGAGCGCGCCGCCCATCCGCGATTCCCCCGCGTCGCCGATGAAGACGACAGCGTCAGGGCCGAGCTCGAGCTTGCCTTCCGCGGTGAGCCCCAGCGTGCGGGCGTGCACCGGCGTCAGCGCCGAGCGCGCGTCGATGTACATCGCCAGCGCGCCTGCCTTCCAGGGCGACAGCGCGACGAAGGTGGCGCCGCTGCCCTCCTCGGAGAGCGGCACGGCGGCCCCGTCGTCGAGCACAGCGAAGGCCTGCGTCACGGCGCCCTCGGTCGTCTTCCGATCCGAGAGGAACGCGAGCAGCGTGTGACCTCCGGGCAGCGCGACGGCGGAGATCCCCGTGCCGCGGCGCCCGGCGCCGATGGGCGGCCCCTCGCCGCCGCCGAGCGGGGTCCTCCGGATCGTGCCGCCGTGATCCATGCAGTACACGAACCGGGAGGCCACCGCGCACGCCGGCCACGAGGCGCGGGCTGGATCGCCGCTGCCATCTCCGGCGTCGGGCGCGTCGGGCGCGGCCTCCGCGGGCGGAGAGCCTGGCGCGGTGAGCCCGCCGAACGACGGCGCGACGTGCTGCGCCACGCCGTCGCGGTTGAAGATCACCCGGAAGTCGGCGCGCTCCGCCTCGTCGGGAGACCAGAGCAGCGCCGGCCCACGGAGCGAGAGCGAGAGCGGCCCCCGGCGCAGCGTGCAGCCGGCGCCCAGCGCGGCGGCGTCTGGAGCTCCCGCGTCTGGCGCTGCCGCATCCGCCGCTGCTGCGTCCGTTGCCGCTGCGTCCGCCACCCCCGCGTCCAGCGACGGCGCGCTCGGGGCGCTGGCCGCGCTCGCGGTGGGCGCAACGGAGGGCGCCGGCGTTGCAGCACCCGCGTCGGACGCCGGCCCGGCGCCCGGCGTACCCGAGCCGTCACGGCAGGCGGCGAGCGCCGCCAACACGAGCACGCGCGCGCGCAGGGGGGGACAGCTCACCACCGCGGCCCGACTCCGAGCAGGGCCTGGATGTTCCCCGAACGCATGCGAAAGCTATCGGGCGAACGGCGTGTAGCGTCAACCCGGGAGGCATCGCCGGGTGCCGCCACGTCGAGCGCGTCGCACCGAGTCGAGATCCAGGGCTCGGCAAGGGAGTCCCAGAGAACACAGCACCGCTTTTCGCTCGGCAGTCTCTCTGTCTATCCGGTGCAACCTGCCTGAACCGTCACGGCACATGGCGAAGAAGATTGAACCATCAGACGCGAGAGAAACCGAGAGAACTCCGCCTCATGGCGCCCTTCGGCGCCTCGGCACCTGATCATGCCCGCTGCCCGTGGAACGAAGGGGATGTCCACGCGAAGGGCGAAGGCTGTTTTCTCGCCACCTCTGGCGAGTCGGTCGCGCGAAGTAGATGTACGCTATGCCTGAGGATGTGCCGCTACCCGCACCACCGGTACACCGCAGCGGGCAGCGTCTCCGGAGAGACCCTTGCTTGCCCGGCACCGCTCAGCTGGGGTCGTCGAGCACCTCGGCGAGCGACGCGGCGACGACGGCCCGCTCAAGCCATCGTTCCAGAATTTCCGGGTTTTTCTCGGCCAGGATGCGCTCCCGCGCCACGTCCGGCACGGCGATGCCTCGACCCCGGAGCGCGATCAGCACAGCACGCGCCGCCTCCTCGGCACGGCCTTCCTTTCGCTCCTCGGCCCGGAGATTCCTCTCGTAATCCTCGAACCACGCCCGGATCTCTGCGCTCACATCGTCCTCCTCGTCGGTCGCCGGCTCCTGTCTTCCGAGCCGGAAGTGTACCAGCAACGGCTTGGCGATGCTCTTCTCCCACGCATCGTCCGGCAGCGCCGCCAGATCCGCCAGCGCCTCGCGCAGGAGGCGACCCGAACCGAGCAGCCGCAGGAGCAGCGTCGCACGCGTCCGGGGCAGCTCGGCGAGCACCACGACACGCATCGCCAAGCCCGGCACGGCGTGGTAGACGCCTGGCTGCACCGGCTCGCAGCGGTAGGCGTCGAGCACCGTCTCAGGGCGCCCCGGGCCGATGACGACCAGCGCAGGGAAGTCCACCCACGGCTGCGGCGACGCGTCGACGTCCTCGTTCGGCGCGACGGAACCGGCCGCCGAGCGGGCACGGCGCTCGAGTTCGTGGTGCCACGTGAGCTGCTTGCGCAAGCACTGGCGGATCAGACGAAGGCTCGGCGTGCGGTGAAACGGCTCGAACAGGCTCGGCTCCGCCGAGAGCTCGCCGAGCAGGCCCATGCCGGCGCGCTCGGCGTGCCGCGCTGGATCAGGCACGCTGTAGACATCGATTTTCTGTGTCGCTGCCAGGACCTCGACCTCAGTCTCCGCCGCCGAGACGAGGCTCAGCCCGTCTCGCAGCAAGTTCTTGGAGAACTGGTCGGAGCGATTATGCATCGGAGCGCGACTCTAATCCATGCAGACAGCATGAACCACCAGGAATCGACGCGGGGAGACGAATTCAAGAATTCAGAAATGACCGCGAACAGCGCGCGATAAACGTAACGCCTCACCGACCAACAAACACTTACGGGCATGGGAAGACAATTATGTGAAAATCGTCCTCGATCGCCGCGCACACCGTGACGCCCTGATGGGCAGGGAACCTCAGGGAGCGCAGACGCGCGGGTACAGGGCGCTATGGTCGCTCGCCATCATGATGTGAAGGAGCGCCCTCCTATCGAATCGATCCTATCGAGTCGTTCGAGAAGGCCGGCGCGCGCGGCGACACCGGCGGTCCGGCGCCGGGGAGCTCGACGGTGAACGTGGCGCCGGCGCCGGGCGCGCTCTCGACACGGATCGAGCCGCCGTGCGCCTGCGCGATCTGGCGGCTGATGTACAGGCCGAGCCCCAGCCCGCCGTAGTGCCGGTCGGACACGGCGCGCTCGAAGCGATCGAAGATCCGCTCCTGGCGCGCCGGGTCGACGCCGATCCCGTGATCCTTCACCGAGAGCCGCGTCGTCCCGGCCTCCTCGCCGAGGACGATCTCGATGGGCTTGCCCGCGCCGAACTTGATCGCGTTGGCGACGAGGTTCGTGACGATCTGGTCGAGGCGGGAGCGATCCCAGGAGCCCACGCTCCGGCCGCTGATCCTCAGCGAGACGGAGCAGCCGGCGCGCGCCAGATCCAGCTCGAACCGCGCGATCACGTCGCGCACGACCTCGCCGAGGTCGACCTCCGCGAGGTCGAGCGAGGCCCGATCCGTGTCGATCCTCGAGACCTCGAGGAGCTCGCGGTTCAGGCGGGCCAGGCGCGTCGCCTGCCGCAGCGCGCGCTCGACCTGCCTGCCCATCGCCGGCGGATCGGAGAGCCTACCCGAGCGAAGGCCCCGATCCATGGCCTCGAGCGAGAGCGTGAGCGACGTCATCGGCGTGTTGAGCTCGTGCGTCGCCACGGTGAGGAACTCGTCCCGCATGCGGATGGCCTCCTGGGCAGCGCGGTACAGCCGCGCATTGTCGATCGCGAGCGCGGCCCTGTGCGCCACGTGCTGGACCATCTCCAGGTCGGCCTCGCCGTAGCAGCGCCCCGGCGCGGACGAGACGACGCTCAGCGCCCCGATCGGCCGCCCCCGCGCCATGAGCGGCACAGCGATGACGCTCTGCACCCCGAGCTCGCGGATGAGCCTCGCGTGCTCGTCGTCCTCGCAGTAGTGCCGGAGCTGTTCCTCGGAGCACCCGGAGAGCAGCAACGGCTCACCACGCCGCAGCGCCCTGGCCGCCGGATGGGGCGAATCCAGGGCTGGAGAATACCGGCGCCGCAGCTGCTCGAGCAGCGATTCCTTCGCGGGATCCGTGTGCGCCCAGATGCTTCGCCGGATCTGCTCGCCTTCGACGACATCGGTGATGCACCAGTCGCAGAGCGATTGCACCGCGAGCCGCGCGACGCGCGCCAGCGTCTCCTCGTAATCGAGCGACCCGGCGAGGATCTCCCCGGCCTCGGCCAGGAAGGCCGCGCGCCGCTCCGCCGCCTCGGCCCCCGTCCTCGCGGCCTGCTCCCTGGAGAGGAGCCGCGCGTTCTCCAGGGAGATCGCGGCCTGCGCGGCGAGCAGCGACAGGGCGGTGAGCCGCTCCGGCGGGAACGCGCCGGCAACGAGGTTGTTCTCGAGATAGAACAGGCCCGCGACCTCCGCCTGCCTCAGGATGGGCATGCAGAGGACCGACCTGGGCTTGTGCCGCGCGAAGTACGCGTCGCCGGAGAACTTGCCGGCGAGAGCCTCGGTAGGGCTCTGGATGACGCGCTCCTTCGTTCGTTGCACGTAGCGGACGAGCGACATGGGGACGCGCTGTGAAGCGCACTCCGCAGAGCGCGGGAAAAGGATCTTCACCTCCCCGCTCTCCTCCAGGATGGCCTCGGCTCCGATGGAGAGGCGCTCGTCCTGGTGCAGGACGAGACAAGCGCGCTGCGCGCCTCCCTGCTCGAGGACCACCGTGAGCAGCGTCCGCAGGAGCTTGTCGAGGACGATCTCGCTCGAGAGGGTCTGCGACGCCTTGACCACCGAGAGCTGGTCGAGCTGCTCGAACCGCGCCGCGAAGGAGGCGGTCGGGGCGAGCGGCCTCGCGTCCCAGAGACGCGGATTCCGCTGATCGATGTGCCGGACCTTGCCGTCCGCCCCCCAGCGGACATAGCAGGCGCGGGCCTCGCGGAGGTAGGTGTCGGCGATCAGCTCGAACCCTCGCTCCCGGTAGAACCCCGACGCGATCTCGTAGGCCAGCGCCTCGCCGTGGACGAAGCCGCTCGCGCGCCCGGCGCGGATCGCCTGCTCGTAGAGCTGGGCCGCGTCGTCCCATGCGCCGCGGACGCGCGCGACTTCGGCGCCGATCAGCGCCGCCCTGTCGCCGAAGTTCTCGGGGCAGCTCTCGGCCCAGGCGTCGATCTGCCGCTGGTGGGCGGCGAGCGCCTCGAGGTGCCGGCGCCGCTCGGCGGCGTCCGCCGCGCGGCAGCGCGCCGCCCGCGCGAGCGCTCCATAGAAATGGTACTCGGCCACCTCGAAGAACGAGCCCGACGTCCAGAGGTGCGGCCGCGCCTTCTCCGCGGCCTCGAGCGAGCCGTCGAGATCGCCCGCGAGGAAGCGCGCTTGCAGCTTGCGTATCCAGTACCAGCAGGTCGCGATCGCGAGGCGCGGATCGCCCTCCAGGCGCTGCTCGAACCGGCGCTCGTCGAAGTCGGCGTCGCTGAACGAGGAGAGATCGGGCAAGAGGCCCCGGAGGGCCCGGATGAGCCTGAGCTGCACGGTGACGATGTCGACCTCGAGGCCGAACCGCGCCCGCCGCACGAAGTCGAGCGCGCGCTCGGCCTCGCGCTGCACCTCGCCGAGGGGCTCTCCCGCGGCGAGGAGGATCGTGATCAGGCAGTTCTTGTTGTACGACGCATACGTGATGTCCCCGGTCTCCTGCCCCGCCTCGAAGCCCCGTCGCAGGAGCTCGACGCCGGCGCGCATGTGCCTCACCCACGGGTTGACCCGGTGCCCGAAGCCCAGGTAGACGCGGGATTTGAAGCGCAGGGCCCCGCGGCGCTCCAGGAGGTCGAGGCCGAGCCTGGCGAACCGGTAGGCCATGCGGTAGTCGCCGAAGCGCGGCCCGAGCAGCATGCCGAACCAGGTGTAGGCGATGCACGATGCATCGGAGTTGCCACGCTCGAGGCTGAGGGTCGTCATTCGCGCCACGACGAGGCAATTCAGGTTCGCGTCGGTGAACAGCGCCGGCGACTGCGCATGGGTCAGGACCTCGAGGGTCGCGCGGCACGCCGGGTCCGTCATCTGGGGTGCGTCGATGAGGTCCTCGACCGAACGGCTCCCGAGCAGCTCCCAGACGCGCTCGTATTCCTTCCGTACCTCCTCGTCCGTCGGGTGCGGAGACCACGTGACGCCGACGCGGCGGAGGTAGTCGAGGCCCACGTCGACGCCGCGATCGCTGCGGTCCATGGTCGTGTAGAGGCCGAGGCGCACGCACGTGACGGCGGCCAGATCGACGAGGCTCGCGGCGCGGCGCGAGAGCGCCGAGAGCCGCTCCTCGGCCGCCGAGAGATCGCCGGTGAGGTACTCGCACTCGGCCCGATGGAGCTCGAGCTCGAAGGTGAGCTCGTACCGTCGCTCCCAGCAATCCTCCGGGAGCAGCGCCCTGCCGGCGGCCAGGTACCCGAGCGCCAGGACGCAGGCGTTCGACCCCCTGGCGCGCTTGCCCGCGATGAGGTTGAGCTCAGCCACCCGCTCGCGCTCCGCCGGTGATGTGATCAGCGGAGCGCCGCGGTCGAGCTGATTGACGATCTCGAAGATCTTCTCCTCGAGCTCTTCCGACGCCGCGCGCGACGCGAGCAGCCGGCCGATCCCGAGGTGCATCGCCGGCCGCTCGCCTCCGGGGATGAGCGAATAGGCGGCCTCCTGGACCCGGTCATGGACGAACCTGTACGAGGCGTCCCTGCGCAGGACCAGCCCCACGCGGACGGCATCCCAGAGGTCCGCGTGCGTCTCCTCCACCGAGCCGCCGCGGACCATCGCGAGGAGGTCGACGCCGGCGGCGCTCCCGAGACAGGCGAGGTGCTTCAGCGCCTCCTGGGTGCCCGGAGGGAGCCGCACGAGCTTGCCGACCATCAGGTCGATCACGTTGTCCGTGAAGCCCTTTTCGCGGATCTTCGCGACGTCCCATCGAAAGATCCCGGCGCGCTCGTCGAGCTCGAGGAGCCGCTCCTCGTGCAGCGCGGTGAGGAACTGGATCGCGAAGAAGGGGTTGCCGGCCGTCTTCGGATCGGGAATCTAGAAGGCGAACGGCACGTCGATCTGAAGGATCTTGTGCTCTGACGCCTTCATCGGATCATCGAGCCCCATCGCGAACGCGACGCCGGGGCGCAACCACATCTTCTCTCCCAGCTTGAAGTGGCCGCGCGGCCCCACGGCCACCGTCGTCGTCTCGCGCGTCGCGCGGGAGGCGTCCTTCTGCACGGAGACAGGCGTCGAGAGCCAGCGCTGGTGCCGGAGCTCGGCGCCGATCGACAGCATCGGGACGACGAAGTAGCCGAGGTGCACACCGGCGGTGAAGTTCGTCTTCGACGAGTCCGGCTGCACGTCCTCCCCGCGGACCCGCAGCAGCTGGAGCACCGTGGCCTCGACCTGCGCGGTGAAGCCGTGCGCGACATAGGCGAACCCGACGCCCGGAAAGACCGTGAAGTCGTTGACGGCGAACATGGCGTTATCCATCGCCGAGCGGGCGTAGATCCCGGCCGTCCTCGCCGGGCCCATCTCCGGGCTCGGCGTGTTGCCGCCGCCGGAGCCCACGGGCACCGTGAGGCCAAGGAACAGGGCGAGGCGCAGCTCCGGCGTGAGCTTCAGCGCGTAGGTGGCGCCGACGACAGGGTTCAGGAACCCGAAGCCCGAGTCGCCCGCAGGCGGGGAGTTCGAGACGACGCCGAGCCGCACGAGCGGGGCCAGGTCTTCGGTCACCTTGTAGCTGAAGAGCAGCGTGGACGCGACGGTCGAGCCGGAGGAGCTCGCGGAAGGAGCGCTGTAGAAGGCGATCGCCGTGTCGGAGCGCACGACGGACGCGGCGACCACCGGGCGAAGCTGAAACGGCAACGAATACGGAGGGGGCTTGGGCTTGTCGGCCGGCGGAGGCGCCGCCGGATCCGCGGCGACAGGCTCCGTCGCGGGCTGAGCCGACGCCTGAAACGCAGGCAGGCAAAGGAGGCTCGCGCCGAGGAACACACGGAACAACGGACGACATGGATGCTTGTTGGTCATGGGCAGAGCAGGGGGGTTGGGCTGGAGGACAACCGCTGTGGCCTCGTCGCCAGCGCAACGAGACGACCTTCGGAACTGCCGTCGGCTCTGCTGAGCCTGCTCCCACCCTCTGCGCAGAGAGGTTTCGCAAAGATGACAGGGACGAAATCATGGCGGGTGTTCGACACCTCTGTTCGCGGGAGATGTCGTCACCTGCGCGCCGCGGAACCTCGGAGAAACACGCCAGTCATCCAGAGGACCCGTGAGCGCGCTCCGCGCGGAGCGGGGCCCCGCCGCCCCGGCCGGGCTACTACTGCTCGAGCACGGTGATCGAGCGGTCCCAGTACGACGCGACAACCGCCCGCGCGCCGTCCTTCGAGACCGCCACGGCGCACGCGCCCTTGCCCGTGGGCAGCGACGCGACGACCCTCGGCGGGTCGCCCGCGATGACCGCGACGCCGCTGCCGACCGGCGGCCACTGGGTCCCGCCGAGCGCCACGAAGAGCGTCTTGCGGTCGGGCGACGTCACGCCCGTCAGCGGCACCCCGCGGAGCGGGAGCGTGCTCTTCACCTGCATCGTCGAGAGGTCGATGACGCTCGCGGTCCGCGCCTCGGCGTTGAGCGTGATGCCGTACCGGTCCTCATCGAGCAAGAAGCCCGCGGTCGGCCCGACGCCGACGGGCGTCTTCCTCGTCTCGGTCACCCCGGCGACGCTCAGCAGGATCGCCGTGTTGGACAGCCGGTCCGGGAAGAACACGGCGCCGCCGTCCCGCGTGATGTCGCCCTCGCGCGGCTCGCGCCCGACCGCGATGCTCCGCCGGGTCGCGCCGAACGGCGACTCGCTCGGGTCGAACAGGTCGATCCACGCGCCCGCCGGCCGGCCCGCGTGCGTCAGCGCGCCGAGCGCCGCGATGTAGGGGCGCCCCTCGGCCTGCACGAGGAACAGCTGCCCCGTGGCGTGCGGGAGCGTGATGTTCGCGAGCCGCACCCCCGTCGGCAGCTCGAACTTCGTCACGCGCTTCGTGTCCGTCGTCGCCGCGACCACCGTCCTGCCGTCCGGCAGCGCCACGATGTCGCCCGGCGTCCGGCCGACGTCGAGCAGGACCGGATCGCGATCCCACGCGGTCGTGTCCATCACCGGGATCCGCGCGGCGTCCTCGTGCCGCAGCACCGCGACGTAGCGGTCGAACAGGAGCCGGATGTGGTCGCCCTGCGCCGGCATCGACGCCTTGTGGAGGAGCTCGCCGCTCTGGAGCTTGTACTCGCGCAGCGAGGCGTCGTCGGCGCTGACGTAGATCGACGCGCCGCTCGGGTGGAAGACGACGTCGAGCGGGTGCACGTCCCCGATCCGGAACTCGCGGGCGCGCCAGCGGCCCTTCGGCTCCGCCGGGGGCGGCGCGGACTCGGCGGCGTCGGGGCCGAACGCCGCGGGGTCCGGCGCGTCGTCCGACGTGTCGCGCGCGGCGCTCGAGGCGGCGCCCTCCGGCGCGAGCGCGGTCAGCGGCGGCGCCTCACCGACGGGCGACTTCAGGCTGGTCAGGGTGGCGATGATCACGGCCGCGACGCCGCTCGCCACGGTCACCGCGGCCCGCGCCAGGCGCGGCTCGCGGCCGGAGAGCGACCCCACGGAGCCGCGGTGGCGCTCGCCGAGCCACCCCTTGCAGGCGCGGCACTTGCGCGCCCCCTCGACGATCCGCGCGCCGCAGCTCGGGCACGGGACGCGACGCTCGCTCATTGCAGCACCCATGCGACCTTGGCGCGATCGCCGAGCGCGAGCGCCGAGCCGCCGTCCGGGGCGAGCCGCACCCGCGTCGGCTCGCCGCCGAGCGGGTGGACCTTCGCCGCGTAGCTCTTCAGATCGACGAGGGCCACCGAGCCCGCCCCGTCGCCGCTCAGCGCGACGACCGCCTGCGCCCCGTCGGGAGCGACGGCCATGTCGAGCGCGCGGCCGGGGAACGTGACGGCGTGGAGCAGCTCGCGCTTCGACAGATCGAAGATCTGGATCGCCCGCCCCTCGTTGCACCGCACGATGGCGCGCCGGTCGATCCGGACGAGCGCGATCTGCTCCGGCTCCCGGCACGTCGTGATGCGCGCCTCCTGCCGGACCGCGCCCGACGGGAGCCAGGTGAGCGGCACCAGGGTGTTCTCGGCCCGGAGGGCCACGAAGCCCGCCGAGCCGTCGGGGATCATGAGCGCGCTGGCCGGGTTGCCCACCATCGAGGTGCGCACGCGATCCTGCTCCGAGCCGAGCCGGCTCGGGTCGAACGGATAGGCGACGCCGCCCGACGGCTCGCGCTGGCCGGGCAGCGGGAGCTGGCCCGTCGTCGTGATCGCCCGGCTGCCGCTGTCGTCCACGGCCACGGGGCCCACGGCGTCGTCGCCGAACTGGATGCGCTCGATCTCGGCGTGGTACTCGGTCGCGAGGATCGCCACCGCGTGCGCCGCCGGCAGCGAGGCGAGCGCGCGCCGGCCCGAGGCGCCGACCTGGATGTCCCCCACGGCCTCGCCGAGCTCGATCGTCTTGAGCAGCCGCGTCGTGGCGGCGTCGATCACGTAGATGCGCGAGGGCGCGGTCGCGTAGACAACGTCGCCCACGCGGTGCAGGCGCCGGACGTGGGGCGCCTCGGAGACGAGGCTCAGCGCCTGGCCGGTCCGGGAGCTGCGGACCTCCAGGCCGGCGGACAGCGCGACAACGAAGCGGTCGCGGTCGAGCGGGAGCGCGTCGAGCGCGTCCTTGGGGAGCGAGAAGGGCCCGGCGATCGAGGGCGCCTCGGCGAGGTGGCCGACGTCGTTCGGGCGCTGCCAGACGCAGCGGCCGAGCTGGCACGACTCGCCGCTCCAGCACGGCGCCCCGCACACAGGGGCCGGGGGAGCGACCGGCGACGCGGCCCGGGACGGCGCGAACCGGTGGGGCGCCAGGTAGCGGAGCGCGCCGCCGGTGCTGATGAGCCCCAGGATCGCGCCGATCGTGACGAGCGGGCGCCAGTGGAGGGAGAGCCAGCTCGCGTCCTTGGGGGCATCGGGGATCGAAGGCGCCGTCGCCGGCCGCCTGGGCGCGTCGGCCGGCTCCCCGCACTCGGGGCAGAGGGCGACCCCGGCGGCGATGCGCTCGAGGCAGACAGGGCAGGTCGCCTCGCCGGCGCCGGCGCCGGTCGATCGCCGGGGCGGCGGCTCCGCCCACGGGACGGGCACCGGGCTCGCCTCGGCGGCGTGGCGAGCCTCCCGCGCCTCAGCGGCGCTGGAGCCGGGCTCGGTATCGCTCCGCGTCTCGTGGTCCACTGCGCACCTGCGTCTCTTCCGTGTCCGTGACGAGCGGACCTCGCGTAACCCGAGCGTGCCCGGAAGTCGAGCCTTTCGTGCCGGCGCAGCCGCTCCGGCGACGTGGCCCACGCCACGAGCGGCCCGCGCCGTGGACGAAACGACGTGGCAGGAGATCGCGCCGCCACGAAAGACGCCTCGCGCGGCGGGGCGAGGGCCGCCGGCGCGGCAGAGGGGAACATGGTTGTGGCCGTCAGCCCGGCAGTCGGGCGTTGGGAGTTGGGAGTTGGGAGTTGAGCGTCAGCTCGGGAGTCGGCCGGCGGCCGCCGGGTGACCGAAGCGTCGATATCACCGGATTGACGTGCTCCCTGCTCCCGGCGCGCTCGCGCGCCATGATTTCGACCAGCGAACACCATCAAAAGAAAATCCCAGCACCATCAAAAGAATAGGCACATTTGCCGGGTGCAATTCCACCAGATAACGCGCCACGTCAGCACGCCGGGAGGACACCCTCATGCTAATTTATCGGCGGGGTTCTTGGACGGCATCTTAACACGAGGTTGGCGATGAAAAAGACGGCTGGGTGCGTGGCGGCGCTTGCGCTTATGGGCGTGCTGGGTGCGTGCAGCGCAGTGGACAATCAGGGCAATAGCAGCAGCGGAGGCAACGCGTCATCGCAGGGGCAGGGCGCAGGCGGGCCCGGCGGGCCCACCGGCGGGCCCAGCGGGACGGGCGGCTACGATGACAGCTTCGGCTCGGTCGATCCCACCGTCGGCAGCAGCGGTGTCGGCGGGAACCCCGGGGAGGACCAGGGGACCGGCAAGTCGTGCGACGGCAAGTTCACCGGCCGGGTGCGCGACTTCCAGGAGGCGCACCCCGACATGGAGCCGCAGGACGAGGGCAAGTGCATCAACTGCAACGATCACATGATCGTCACGGACACCCTCGGAGAGGACCTGAAACCCGTCTATGCCGGCGGGGCCGAGGGCACCACGACCACGACCGGCAAGGAGAACTTCGACGTGTGGTTCCGCGACACCGAGGGCGTGAACATGCCGATGAACATCACCCTGCAGTTCGAGGACCCCGAAGGCGACGGCGTGTGGACGTACAACAACCGGGAGTTCTTCCCGATCGACGAGGCGCTGTTCGGCAACGAGGGGCGGCCGCACAACTACCATTTCACCTTCGAGATGCACATCGGCTTCCAGTACAAGGGCGGCGAGCAGTTCACGTTCGCCGGCGACGACGACGTCTTCACGTACATCAACGGGCAGAAGGTGGTCGACCTCGGGGGCATCCACGCCGAGCAGCTCGAGGTCGTCGACCTCGACGAGCTCGGGCTCGAGATCGGGAAGACGTATCAGCTCGACTTCTTCTTCGCCGAGCGCCACGTGACCGACTCTCACTTCCGGATCGACACCTCGATCGAGTTCCTCAACTGCGGCATCCAGGTCAACTGACGCCGGCGACGGGCGAGGCCGCGCGCCTGGCCTTCCCGTGGCGCCTCGTCGGGGTGCCCCCTCCCTGCGACGCTCGCGCGCGCGGCGATCAGTCAGCGCAGGTGAACGTCTGCGGGCATGCCCCCGACGGCTCGCAGGCGTCGCCGCACTCCTCGTAGCAGCGCACGCACGCATCGTGGCTCTCGTCGGTGGAGCAGGACGGCACCGCGTCGCGCAGCTGAGCACAGCGCTGCTGCGCCTCCTCCGTCGAGAGCCCCCCGCAGCCGACCGCGAGCGCGACCAGCGAGAGCAGCGCCGCGCCAATCCCCAACCTTCGAGCCATCCAAGCCTCCCTTCGAGCCATCCGAGCCTATCCGAAGCGCCGCGGCGGGGCGCGGCTTTCCGCCGCGCGCCTTCAGCCGTCCGCCGGCCTCGGCACCTTGACGAACCCGTACGTCCCCGCGCCGCTCACCTGGATCCACGCGCGCAGCACCTGGATCGGCCGCCCCGCCCGCGCCACGGCGGCCACCGCGTCGCCGAGGTCGCGCGCGCACGCGGCGTGCAGGTCGTCCGTCGTCTCGTGGTCCTCCGCGGAGCGGCGGATCCAGACCGCGGTCGACGGCATCACCGCGCCCTCGTGCCTGTCCTGCCAGCGCCTGCCGACGAGGTGCGCCCGCAGGAGCTTCCTCGCTTCCGGGGGCGTGTCCGGGTGGAGCTCATACACCATCGTCGCGATGAACGACCTCATGCGCCCGAGCCTGCCGGAGCAGCGCGGGCCCGTCCAGCGCCGCGCGCCAGAGGTCCGGCCATGGATGCCAGGCTCCTGCGCCGCCTCGGTGCGGCTTCGCGCGGGCGTCCCCAGCCGGCGGGCGCGGTCTCGGATCCGCGTGGGTCCCCGGCGAGGACACAGCGGTCGAACCCGCGTTCCTGTACAATGCGCGAACGGGCATGACATCTTCCACCCTCGTTGCCGTCGTCGGTGACGTGCATGGCGCCATGCACTCCATGGTCGAGCTGCTCGACGCCTGGGAGCACCGCCACCGCCGTCACATCGATTTCGTGCTGCAGGTCGGTGACTTCGAGCCACACCGCCACGAGGACGATCTGGCCACGGCCTCGCTCCCGCAAAAGTACCGGGATCTCGGTGATTTCTGGGCCTTCGACCAGGGTTTGGCGAGCTTCGAGTGGCCGATCTATTTCATCGGCGGCAACATTCGAGGCACGCGCCGACGGCTCGATCGTGGAGCTCGTGTGAAGCGCGACTGGCTCACGAGCAGCGCCCGGCGCTCCGCCCCGACATGCGCACGCACCATGTGAACGGAGCGTCGTTTCTCCAGGATGAAGGCATATCGCCTAAAAAGCCTTGTCTATCCCCTCTGGACCGGAGGCTCCAGCGTGCCAGTCGGACGAGCGAGCGGGCTCGCGCGGAATTCCCGCACGCCCAGGCGGCGAAACGGTGGAATAGTGTCCTGCCCATGCCTCCGAGCGACCTCGACCCCAGGCGTATCCTGCCCATCGCGGACCGGCTGCACGCGGACCCCGGCTACGCTGGACGCGGCGTCACCATCGCGTTCCTCGACTCCGGCTTTTACGCCCACCCGGACCTCACGACGCCCAGGAACCGCGTCCTCGCCTACCACGACCTCTTCGCGCCCGAGGCGGGCCCCTCGGCGCTCGAGCACGGGGACGCCTCGTCGTGGCACGGCATGATGACCTCGGTCGTCGCCGCCGGGAACGGCGCGCTCTCCGATGGGCGCTTCCGCGGCCTCGCCTCGGAGGCGAACCTCGTGCTGGTCAAGGTCGGCTTCGCCCACCGCATCGTCCACGACGACATCCGGCGGGGCATCGAGTGGGTGATCGCGCACCGCGAGCAGCACGGGATCCGTGTGCTCAACATCTCCTGCGGTGGCGATTACGAGGAGTCGTACCTGACCGGGAGCCTGTCGCGCGCCGCCGACGACGCGACCCGGCACGGCATCGTGGTCGTGGCCGCCGCGGGCAACGCAGGGCACGACCCGGGGCACCGCGTCCTGCCGCCGGCCAGCGCGCCGAGCGTCATCGCCGTCGGGGGGCTCGACGACGGCGGCGCAGGAGAGCAGACGTGGAACTACCACTCTTCGTACGGCCTCACCCTCGACGGGCTGCAGAAGCCGGAGCTCATCGCGCCGGCGATCTGGCTGGCGGCGCCCATCCTGCCCGGGACGCCGACGGCGGCGCAGGCGCAGCTCCTCTCGCTGCTCGACCGCGCCCGGGACGAGGAGCTGCCCGGGCTGCTCGTCGAGCACGCGTGCGTCGATCCGGACCTCGACGCCATCGCCGGCCGCGAGCCGTACCTCGTGCGCCAGCTCGCGGCGGCCAAGCTGCGCGACCAGAAGGTGATCTCCGGCCACTACAAACACGTGGACGGGACGAGCTTCGCCGCGCCGATCGTGAGCAGCGTCGTGGCGCAGATGCTCGAGGCGAACCCGCGCCTCTCCCCGCAGCAATGCCGGCGCCTCCTGATGAAGACCGCGCGCGGGCTGCCGGGCATCGCGCCCGAGCGGCAGGGCTTCGGCGTCGTGCAGCCCCGCGCCGCGGTGGCCGCCGCGCGCGCCGCCTGAGCGGGAGGCCCGGCGAGCGCGGGCGAGCCGTCCTGGAAGCGGCCGATCGCCGCGAGCTGCACGGCGGCGGACTCGCCGCAGGCAAGCGCGACCGAGGCGGCGCCCGGCTCGACGCGCAGCCGGTCCGGCGGCCAGCGCCCCGGGATTTCGAGCACGAACGGCGCGAAGAGGACCCGGATTCCCGTTCGTCCCCATCGCACCGAGCCTGGCGGCGCGAGGCGCGCGCCCTCTCCAGCGTGGGTGCGCGCCGTCGCCCGCCGGCCGACGCGATCGGCGGTCATGAACAGGCAGACGCGGCCAGCCTGGGGGAATACCTTGCGTACCCCGTCGCCGGCCGGTAGCTTCCGGAGCGCCTCAAGGCTCGTTCGTCCTCGACCTCTGATCCGGCCGCCTGCTGCAACGTGGTTGCCTCGTCCGAACGTGGGAGACGGCCGGTCGTCGGGGAGCGTTTTCGCGTGCGGCCCGCGGCACGATCCGGGCCGTTCGCGAGGGAAGCGGGGATCGTGCAACGGGATTGGCGGCAGACATGAGCAAGCGGCTTTATGTGGGGAACCTCGCGTTCCATTCGACGGAAGACAGCCTGCGCACCGCGTTCGAAGGCGCCGGCGTCGAGGTGCTCTCGATTCAGTTGATGACGGACAGGATGACCGGGCAGTCGCGCGGGTTCGGGTTCGTCGAGGTGAGCGATGCCCAGGCGCAGGCGGCCATCAATGCGCTGCACGGCAAGGACCTCGACGGCCGTACCCTGACGGTCAACGAGGCGCGTGAGCGCACCGGCGGCCCCGGCGGCGGCGGCGGCGGCGGCGGTGGCGGCTTCCGCGGGGGTGGCGGCGGCGGCGGCCGTGGAGGTGGCGGCGGCGGGCGCGGCGGTGGCCGCGGCGGCGGCGGGCGCGACCGCTGGTAGCGCTGAGAGGTCGACCCCGACGGCGCGCTCAGCGCCGCGCGGGGCCCCTCGCCCTCTCGACAACGGACCCCGGGGCGCGGAGCGCAGGGGGATCCCCAAGGAAATAAAGCAAGAAACGCCAGCGCGAAGGCGCGGCGACCCGCGCAGGAGCCCGGCCAGCGATGGCCGGACTCCTGGCCGGGTAGAGCAGAGCTAGCTGACGCGCTTCGCGCCGGGGCGGCGGAACGGCGCGCGGCCGGCGAAGACCTGGCCGTCGCCGAGCGCGTAGGAGATCCGGAGCAGCTGGTTGTACTTCGCGACGCGGTCCGAGCGGGACGCGGAGCCGGTCTTGATCTGGCCCGCGTTCGTCGCGACCGCGAGGTCGGCGATGAACGTGTCCTCGGTCTCGCCCGAGCGGTGCGAGATGATCGACCGGTAGCCGCCCTCGGCCGCCTGGCGGATGCACTCGAGCGTCTCGGTGACGGTGCCGATCTGGTTCAGCTTGATGAGGATGGCGTTGGCGAGGCCGTCCTCGATGCCCTTCGCGAGGCGCGCGGGGTTCGTCACGAAGAGGTCGTCGCCGACGAGCTGGACCTTCTTGCCGAGCCGCTCCGTGAGCAGGCGCCAGCCCTTCTCGTCGTTCTCGGCGACGCCATCCTCGATGGACACGATCGGGAACGCCTTGGAGAGCTCGTCGTAGATCGCGACGATCTCCTCGCGGGTCTTCTGCTGCTTGTCGAAGGTGTACCGCTCGGTCTTCGCGTCGTAGAACTCGCTGAGCGCCGAGTCGAGCGCGACGCCGACGTCCTCGCCCGGGCGGTGGCCGGCGGCCTCGATGGCGCGCACGACGTACTCGAGCGCCGCCCGGTTCGACGGGAGGCGCGGGGCGAAGCCGCCCTCGTCGCCGACGGCGGTGACCATGCCGTCCTTCTTGAGCAGGCCCCTCAGGGTGTGGAAGATCTCGGTGCCCGTGCGCAGCGCCTCGGCGAACGACTCGGCGCCGTAGGGGACGATCATGAACTCCTGGATCTCGAGGCCGTTGTCGGCGTGCACGCCGCCGTTCAGGATGTTCATGAGCGGCGTCGGGAGGACGCGCGCCGCGGCGCCGCCGAGGTAGCGCCAGAGCGGCAGGTCGACCGTGTCCGCGGCGGCGCGGGCGGCGGCCATCGAGACGGCGAGGATGGCGTTGGCGCCGAGCTTCGACTTGTTGGGGGAGCCGTCGGCCTGGATGAGCACCTTGTCGAGCTCGGCCTGGTCGAGCGCATCCATCCCGAGGACGGCCGGACCGAGGACGGTCTCGATGTTCTTCACCGCGGTGAGCACGCCCTTGCCGAGGAAGCGCTTCTTGTCGCCGTCCCTGAGTTCGACGGCCTCGTGCTCGCCGGTCGACGCGCCGCTCGGCACGGCCGCGCGGCCCGTGCCGCTCAGCGTGGTGACCTCGGCCTCGACGGTGGGGTTGCCGCGCGAATCGATGACTTCGCGCGCGATGACGCTCTGGATCTCCGACATGACCTCTCCTCAAGGGGATCGCCTTCGCGCGACCCCGGCTGCTCTCGAAGGGGGCTCGAGAAGCGGCCGGAGCATAGGCACGGCCCCCCCCGGATGTCGACGCTCCGGTGCACCCGCGGCGCCCGGCGCGGGATCCGGCGCGGAGCGACGGTCGGCCCGTCGACCTACGCGCGGCGCGCGAGGTGGACGCGCGCCCGGGTCGACGGTCGGTGCGCGCCTGGCGTAAGCTCGCGACCGCGTGGAAACGTCCATCGGCGTCTTCGGTGAGGAGATGCTCCTCTGGCTCTGCATGCTCCGCCAGTCCCCGCGGCGGCCGCCGGCCGATCACGTGCTGCGGCAGGCGAACCTGCTGCTCGAGGAGCTGAAGGGGTCCAGGCTCGCGCAGGGGATGCCTGTCACGTCGGTCGACGACGGCATGTTCGCGATCGCCGCGTGCGCGGACGAGTTCGCGATGTCGCTGCCGGACCTGCGGCCGGTCTGGGCGCAGCGCCCGCTCCAGGCGTCGCGGTGGACGACCAACAACGCGGGCGTCGAGTTCTTCGAGCGGCTCGAGCGCGTCCGGAAGGGCCCGCTCCCGGTGATGGCGACGTACGCGTGCGTGCTCGGGCTCGGCTTCCGCGGGCGCTACGGGCTGCCGGGGCAGAACCCCGACGATCTGCTGCGGATCCGCCGCGAGCTGTCGCTCAAGCTCGGCGTGGATCCGGATCGGGACTGGAAGGGCGGGGTGCTCAAGCCGGTGCAGGTCGAGGGCGTCGCGGTGCAGCACCTCCCCACCCAGTCGTTCTGGCGGTCCGTGCTCGTCGGGCGGGTGCTGGCGTCGCTCGTCGCGATCGCCGGCGCGCTCGCGCTCGCGTGGACGATCGCCCAAAGGGTCCGATGAGCGGCTCCTTCGTTTACGAGCTGGCGAGCGTCCACACGCTGGTCGAGCAGGCGAACCTGGGCAACGACCAGGGGATCTACGCGGTCCCCTGCTACCTGGTGCTCGGCGAGCCCGGGTCGGGCCGCTCCACGGTGATCCGCTCGATGAACCTGACGTGGCCCGTGAGCGGCGGGCAGCTCCCGATCGGCGTGCCCGGGGCGCGGTGCTCTTACTGGCTGGCGAAGGAGGCGCTCTTCATCGAGCCGGAGGCGTCGGTGCTCGGCCCGCGGCGGGAGCCGGCCGAGCTCTCGCGGCTCTGCGACGAGCTGCGCCGCTCGCGGGAGCGCGAGCCGATCGACGGCATCCTGCTCGTCCTGAGCATCGCGGAGTTCGTCGAGCTCGACGAGCAGGGGCTCGACGCGTACGCGAACCGCATCCGCGCGTACCTCGTCGAGGTCGGCCGGGCGCTGCACGCCGACGTGCCGACGTACGTGGTGCTGTCGCGCTACGACACGCTCTGGGGCTTCGCCGAGGTGTTCCAGTGGACCGCCGAGCGCGGGCGCGAGGAGCCCTGGGGCTTCACGCTCCCGCTCGAGACGAGCCCGGACAGCGCCGGGCCGCGGATCCTCCAGGAGCTCGAGGGGCTGAACGCGCGGCTGGAGTCGACCTGCCTCGCGCGGGTGAGCTCGGAGGACGCGGCCGAGGCGCGGACGCGGGCGTTCCAGCACCTGGCCGAGGTGCGGGCGCTGATGCCGCGGCTGCGGCAGCTGTTCGGGGTGATCGCGATGGCGAACGCGTTCGAGCGGGCGCCGTGGCTCCGCGCGGTGGCGATCGGCAGCGCGATGCCCGGCATGGGCGACCGGCTCCGCGCGGGGGTGACGCGGTTCATCAACATGGGGCTGGCGCAGCCGCCCAGCGTGGCGGTCGCGATGCGGCCGGGGGGGCTGCCGATCCACGCGACCCTGAGGGCCGTCGTGCTGCCCGAGCGGGACATCGTGCCGCTCCGGCAGCGGTGGCGGGACGACCGGTTCACGCTCTTCTGCTTCGTGGGCGGGCTCTTGCTGCTGCTCGCGGCGGGGATCACCGAGATCATCCTGCGGTACGCGATGTGACGATGTGAGCGCGCGGCGAGGGCCGCCCCACCGGCCCCGGCCGTCCAGTTGACATGGCAACTCGTGGGCTCAAACGCCCGCGATATGCCGGACACGTCGGCGTCGTGGAATCAACCTGCTGTCCAGGGGGCTCGCTCCGTCGAGCCCGGGCGCGCGCTCGCGGTGCGACCGGGCACAGCCCGGCTCAAGGGGTATCACGTCACCGCGAAGACCGGCGAGGGCACGGGCTCCACCACGTATCGAGCCCATCGGGACGCCGACGGCATCGACGTGGCGATCAGGATGCTGCACACCGATGACGCCCGAGCCGGCGAGCTCATGCGCCTCAGGCACGCCTACCGCGCGATACGGCAGCTCGACTCGGAGAGGGTCGTCAAGGTGTACGCCGTCGAGGAGCACGAGGAGGGCCTGGCGCTCGTCACCGAGGTCTTCCCGGGCGCCCCGCTGTCCGAGAAGACGGCCTGCAAGCTGGGTGTCGGCGCGTCGCTGGACGTCTTGATCCCCGTGGCCGAGGCCCTGGCCGACATCCATCGCCATGGCCTCATCCATGGCGACGTGAGGCCCACGAACATCCTGCTCGGAGAGGACGGTCAGGTGAAGCTCACGGGCTTTGGCGTGGATTCCCTCGTGACGCGCGAGAAGGAGGAGATCTATTGCGGCCGCGTCCTCTCGAAGGTGCTCCCCTATACATCGCCGGAGCAGACCGGCCGCATGAACCGGAGCGTGGACTACCGCACCGACATGTACTCGTTCGGCGTCGTCCTCTACGAGATGCTCGCGGGGCGGAGGCCGTTCGAGGCGCTCGACCCCCTCGAGCTGATGCACGCCCACATCGCCGTGACGCCCGTCGCCCCCTCGGAGCTCGACCCGCAGGTGCCCGACGCGCTCTCCGCCGTCACGATGAAGCTCCTCAGCAAGAACGCAGAGGACCGTTACCAGTGCGCCGAGGGGCTGAGGGCCGATCTGGAGGAGCTCCGAGCGCGATGGCGGCGCGGCGGCCAGATGGGAGCGTTCAGCCCTGGCCGCCACGACAGGAGAGACCTCTTCCGCCTCCCCCAGAAGCTCTACGGCCGCGAAGGAGACATCCGGAAGCTCGTCGGCGCGTTCGACGACGTGCTGCAGGGCAAGCGGACGATCGTCCTCGTCTCGGGCTATTCGGGCATCGGCAAGTCGTCGCTGGTCCAGGAGATCTTGAAGCCGCTTGTGCGCGAGAAGGGCTATTACATCAGCGGGAAGTACGATCAGTACAACCGCGACACGCCCTACAGCGCCATCGTCCACGCGTTCGACACGCTCGTCAGGCAGCTCCTCTCCGAGAGCGAGGAGCGGATCACGCGGTGGCGGGACGCCATCCTGGGCGCCCTCGGGACCAACGGACAGGTGATCTGCGACGTCCTCCCGTCGCTCAAGCACCTCCTCGGCGAGCAGCCGCCCGTCCCCGCGCTCGGCCCGGTCGAGGCCCAGAACCGCTTCATCCTCTACTTCAACAACTTCGTGTCCGTCTTCGCCCGGCACGCCCACCCGCTGGCCATCTTCCTCGACGATCTCCAGTGGGTGGACTCGGCCAGCCTGAGCCTGCTCACGAGCGTCCTCGCGAGAGAGGACGTGGGGTCGCTCTTCTTCTGCGGCGCTTACCGCGACAACGAGGTGAGCCCGACCCACCCCTTCCTCGTCGCCCTGGAGCAGCTCACGAAGGGCGGCCTCGAGGCGCGCGACATCGTCCTCGCGCCCCTCGGCCTCGCGCACCTGACCGAGCTCATCAACGACAGCCTGCAGATCGGCGGCGGAGAGGCGCTCGCGGCCGCGATCCTGAAGAAGACCGGGGGCAACCCGTTCTTCGTGAAGCAGTTCATGCGGCACCTCTACGACACGAAGGCGCTTGTCTTCGATCCACCGGCGGGCTGGCGCTGGGACCTGCGCCAGATCGAGCGGCTGGAGTACACCGATAACGTCCTGAGCCTCATGGCGGAGACCATCCGGCGCCTGCCGCAGGCGACGCAGCGGGTGCTCCGGCTGGCCTCGGCGATCGGCAACACGTTCGAGATGGATGTCCTGAACACCGTCAGCGAGCGGCCCCCCGACGAGACGTACGCGAGCCTCGAGCACGCCGTCGCCGAGGGCCTGATCGTGAGCGCGGACGAGCAGGTCCGGTTCGCGCACGACAAGATCCAGGAGGCCGCGTACTCGCTGATCCCGGAGGGAGACAGGCCGGCGTTTCACTACCGGATCGCGAAGCTCCTGCTCGGCAAGCCGCGCTCCGGCGACGGGCGCGATCTGTTCGACGTCGTCAATCACCTGAACAGCGCCGGTGATCTGATCCGCGCGCCGGAAGAGCGCATGGAATCGGCCAGGCTCAACCTCCAGGCGGCTGGGCGCGCCCAGGAGTCGTCGGCCTTCACCGCGGCCCTCAGGTACCTGGAACATGGCATATCCATGCTGCCCGGAGACGCGTGGACCTCCAGCTACGAGCTGACCTTCATCTACCACACGAAGAAGGGGCTCCTGGAGTCGCTCTGCGGACGCCACGACGACGCGCTCTCCACCCTCGCGGGGAGCTTCGAACGAGCGGTGGGGCGCCTCCACAAGACGGAGGTACGCCGCCTGAAGATGAACGTCGAGATCCTGAAGAACGACCTGCCCGCCGCCATGGAAGAGGGGCTCGCCGCGCTCGAGGCGTACGACATCCACCTGCCGCCGTATCCGGACGACGACGCGCTCATGGCCGAGATGGAGCGGACGATCGCGATGATCGGCGACCGCCCGATCGCGTCGCTCGTCGATCTGCCCGCGCTCGACGATCCCGAGATCGCCGCCCTGCAGGACGTGCTCCAGGAGATGTTCTCGCCGACCTACCAGCTCGGCACGAACAACTTCGGCATCACGGTGATGAAGGCGCTCCAGAACTCGCTGACCCATGGCATCTCGAGGAACTCGATCTACGCCTACGTGAACTTCGGGACGCTCCTGTGCGCCAGGCTCGACATCGAGAAGGGGTACGAGTTCGGGCGGGCGGCGGTCCGCCTGAACGAGCGCCGCCCGGACGCGAAGTCCGAGTCCATGCTGTGCAACATGTGGGGAGCGTGGGTCCAGCACTGGATGGATCCCTACGAGCGCTCGAAGGCGTCCCTTCGCAAGGGCGTCCACGCCGGCATGGAGACGGGGCAGTACATCTGGGCCTTCTACAATGCGTGCAACGCGAGCATGAACGGCCTCCTCCGGGGCGAGCACCTCCACGACGTCATCGAGGAGGCGAGGCAGTATCTGCCGCTCTGCAAGCTCGACAAGTTCAACGCGATCACGTGGATCGTCGGGGCCGCCGGGCAGCTCTGCGAGTACCTGAGCACGCAGGATGAGGGCGACTGGAAGCGCGGGGCGTGGGTCGACATCGACGCGGTCACCGAGGCCGCCCGCAGCATCGACAACCGGGCCTCGCTCTACTTCGTGAACGTCTTCAAGGTCCACGCCGGCGTGTTCCAGGGCGAGTACGAGGAGGTGGCCGAGATCTGGGGCTCGACCGATCCGGCCAGGCTCGGCATGCTCGCCGCGTGGCACGCGAGCCCTTGTTATCACTTCTACGGCGGGCTGGCCTTCTCACGGGCCGCAGACGCCGCCGCCCCCGCGCTCAGGGCGGCGTACCTCGCGAGGCTCGGGGAGTGCGCGCGCAAGGTGGAGTCGTGGGCGGCGCTCGGCCCGGAGAGCCACCGCCACCGCAGCTTGATCCTGAAGGCCGAGGTCGCCCGGAGCGAGCGGCGAGAGGGCGCGGGCGCCCTCTACGATCAGGGGATCGCGGCCGCACGGGAGGGTCGCTTCCTGCACGACGAGGCGCTGGCCAACGAGCTCTGCGCTCGACACTACCTCGACCTGGGCAGGGCGTTCGTCGCGCGCGCCTACATGACCGAGGCGCACAGGCTCTATGCGCGCTGGGGCGCCGTGCGGCCGATGCTGCGCCTAGAGAGGGACTTTCCGCACGCGCTCGGGCCGGAGGCGCTGCGCAGGCGGACCGACCTGGCGCGGGACGGGGGCGCCGATATCCGCGGCGCCGCCGTGGATCACGGCGCGCGACCGGGGCTCGACTTCATGGCCATGCTCAGGGCCTCGCAGGCGGTCTCCGGCGAGCTGAACCTCGGCCGGGTGATCGAGGCCCTGCTGACGATCGCGGTCGAGCACGCGGGCGCCGAGCGGGGGCTGCTGATCCGCGCGTCGAGCGCCGCGCGCGCCGCGCACGCCATCGAGGCCGAGGTCGTCACCCGGCGCGGCCGGGTCGAGGTCACCCTCCGCCAGACGCCCGTCACCTCGAGCGATCTCCCCACCGCCGTCCTCCAGTACGTGATCCGCACGCGAGAGAGCGTGATCCTGGACGACGCCGCCGTGCCCAACCTGTACTCGGAAGACGCCTACGTGCGCGCGCGGCGCCCGCGCTCCGTGCTCTGCCTCCCCCTGGTGAAGCAGGGCACGCTGGTCAGCGTGCTCTATCTGGAGAACAACCTGACCCCGCGCGCCTTCACCGCGGATCGGATCGAGGTGCTGGAGCTCCTGGCCTCCCAGTCCGCCATCTCGCTGGAGAACGCGCGCCTCTACACCCAGCTCCAGCAAGAGAACGGCGAGCGCAGGCGGGCGGAGCTGGCGCTGCGGGAGAGAGAGGCGCGCATCCGGCGCCTCGTGGACTCCAACATCATCGGGATCGCCGTCTGGGACCTCGACGGCAGGGTCATCGACGCGAACGACGCGCTCCTGTGCATGCTCGGCTACAGCCGTGAAGATCTGACCTCGGGGACCATCCGCTGGGCAGATCTCACGCCGCCGGAGTTCAAGGAGACGACCCGGCGGACGCTCGAGCAGGCCCGCATGACAGGTGAGTTCGGGCCGCTGGAGAAGGAGTATTTCCGAAAGGACGGCAGCCGCGTCCCGGTGGTGATCGGCGGCGCGCGGTTCGAGGGATCGGAGAGCCAGGGGGTGGCGTTCTTCCTCGACGTGACCGAGCGCAAGCAGGCGGAGGAACGCCAGAAGCTCCTGATGAACGAGCTGAACCATCGGGTGAAGAACACGCTGGCGATCGTCCAGGCGATCGCCGTGCAGACGCTCCGCATGGCGGACTCGCCCAAGGCCTTCACGAGCGCCTTCGTCGCCCGGTTGCTCGCCCTGTCCCAGACCCACAACCTCCTGAACCAGACCGCGTGGCAGGGCGCCGACCTCCGCGACGTCGTCCGCGCCGAGCTGGCGCCGCACGCCCATGGCGACGCCGATCGCGTCCGCCTGGCCGGCCAGGACGTCCGCCTCCGCCCGGAGGCGGCGGTGACGCTCGGCATGGTCTTTCACGAGCTGGCGAGCAACGCGGCCAAGTACGGAGCGTTGTCGCAGCCGTCCGGCCACGTCGCGGTCACATGGGATGTGATCACCCAGGCGCACGAGCGCCTGCTCCACCTGGAGTGGCAGGAGACGGGCGGGCCGCCTGTCCGGCCGCCGCGCCGCAAGGGCTTCGGCTCACGCCTGATCGAGCGCGACCTCGGGCGCCAGCTCGCCACGGAGGTGCGCCTCGACTACCTGCCCGGGGGCGTACGTTGCGTGATGGACCTGCCCCTCGAGCGTGTGGGCGCAGGATGAAGCCGGTCCCAGGAGGCGAACGTGGGCTGGAGGGGCTGCGTGTCCTCATCGTCGAGGACGAGCCCATGATCGCCTCGTCCCTCGAGGACGCCCTGACCGACCTCGGCTGTGTGGTGATCGGCCCGGCGCTGAACATGAAGGACGCGACGCGCCTGGCCCTCGAGGCCGAGATCGACGGGGCGAGCCTGGACGTCAACATCGCCGGCGAGAAGGTCTATCCGGTGGCCGACATCCTGAGCGAGCGAGGCATCCCGTTCGTCTTCCTGACCGGATATGGCAAAGCCGGGTTGCGCGAGACCGATCTCAGCCGTCCGGTGCTGCAGAAGCCGTGCAGTCTGGAGCGCTTCGAGGAGATCCTGGCGGGCTGGCGGTGAGCGATTCCACCGGGCTCCCGGGCGCAGCGGCGCCTGCGCGGCGCGCCATGACGGACACGGCCAGCAGCGCGGCGTCGACAGGCCACGTCATCTACGCTGGTTCACGCTCGCGGCACGGCACCACACTTGCAAGTCTGACCATCGCAAGAAAGGAGGTTCTTATGGCGGAACAGCAGCGTCATCCGACAGGCCAGGACGTGTCGGTGAGCAAGTCGCAGCAAGGCAAGCCCGGCAGCCAGGCGACAGGTCAGACCCCTTCCCAGGGGGCCGGCGGTCAGTCCACCGGGCTGCAGCGCCAGCAGGGCGGCGGCCAGATGGGGCGGTACAGCGCGGCAGGCGGCGTCTTCAACCCGTTCGCGATGATGAGCCGGATGATGGAGGACATGGATCGCATGTTCGACGACTTCGGCTTCGGAGGGTTGCTCTCGCCGTTCAGGCAGGGCCGCACGATGGGTGAGCCCGGTGGCGGCCGGGGTCTCTCGTCCCTCGGGGGCAGCCTCTGGTCGCCGCGCATCGAGCTGGGCGAGCGCAACGGTCAGCTCGTGGTCAAGGCCGATCTCCCCGGCGTCACCAAGGACGACATCCGGGTGGAGCTCCGCGACGACACCCTGATCATCGAGGGTGAGCGCCGGCAGGAGCAGCAGGAACAGCGCGAGGGGATGAGCTACACCGAGCGCAGCTACGGGTCGTTCACGCGCGCCATCCCGCTGCCCGAGGGCGTGCAGGTCGACGACGTGGACGCGCGGTTCGAGAACGGCGTCCTCGAGGTCTGTCTGAAGCTGCCGCAGCAGCAGCAGCGCGGCCGCTCGGTCGAGATCAAGAGCGGCGGGCCCTCGCAGGGGACGAGCGCTGGCGGCGGCCAGATGTCCGAGAAGAACCGGCCCAGCTAGCCGATCTCGACCTGGGGCCCACCGGGGCGGCGGCGCGCCGTCGCCCCGGTGTCGCCCGGCGGAGGGGGACAATCGTGGACCGGGCGCGACCCGCAGGCGCGCGACCCGGCAATGCGGCGCGGCGGTCCTACTTCGCGTCGCGCGGCGCGCCGCCCCCGGGCGCCGCCTCGCGCCCTCCGAGGATCGCGAGCTCGGTCTCGATCCACCGGTCGAGCTCGCCCTGCAGGCTGAACAGCGCCAGATCGAACTCCCGCCCGTTGATGACGATGAACGGCGTCCCCGAGAGCCCGGCGCGGTCGGCCTCGGCCTTGTCGCGCGCGATCACCCGGGCGGCGGCCTCGCCCGCCATGTCGGCGCGGAACCGGGCCATGTCGAGGCCGACCTTCTGCGCGTAGCCGAGCAGATCCTTCTCCTCGAGCCGCTGCTGGTTCTCGAACAGCAGGCGCTCCATCGGCCAGTAGCGGCCCTGGCGGTGCGCCGCGATGGCCGCGCGCGCCGCGGCGTCGGCGTGCGGGTGCGATCGCAGCGGATACACCTTGTGGATCAGCCGGACGTACGGCGCGTGGCGCTCGATGAGCTCGTCGAGGTACGGGACCGCCCGCCCGCAGGAAGGGCACTCGAAGTCCGACCACACGACGATCTGGATCGACGCGCGCTCCGGCCCGCGAGAGGGCGAGTCGGCGAGGTCGATCTGCTTCACGTCCGGACCGAACCTCACGCCGTACGCGGCCTGGGCCTCCGCGCCGCTCGCGCCGCCGCGGATCTTGTCGGCGAGGAGCTGCGCGGCGGGCGCGCAGGCCGCGCAGGCGCGCGACTCGCGGACGCACTGCGCGAGCGACACCGCCTGTTCGGAGCACGGCGCGTAGAGCTGCGAGACGAGCTGCCACCAGGTGTCGCGCTCGCGGCGGACGAGCTCGGCCGTGTCCACGCCGGGCAGCTGCTCCGGCGCGCCGCCGGGCGCGTCGAGCGGCGCGGCGCCGGGGGGCCCGGGGAGCGGGACATCGGGGGAATCGGCGAACTGGGGTTCCTGCCGCTCCGCGCCGCCGCAACCCGGGAGCGCGGCGAGCGCGAGGAGCGCGGCGAGCGCGAGCCGTCGTGCACCTGATCTCGGAATGAACACGCGCGGATGCTACACCCCCGCCGCAGCCGGGCCAGGCCGAAGCGCCGCCCGAGGCGCGCGCCCGGCGCCGCCCCCTCAGAAGGCGCCGCGGAGGCCGAAGGTGGTGCCGCCCGGCGCAAGGGCGACGTGCGGCGCCAGCCGGAGCCGCGGCGGGCGGAGGCGGATGTACTCGTAGGTCTCGGCCGCCGTGGACTGCTCCTCGTACTCGAGGAGCGCGACGTCGAGGATGTTGGCCGTGATCAGCCCGAGGCTGCCGCCGATGAACAGGCCCCCGAGCGCGCCCCAGTCGCCGGACTCCGAGGCGCTGCCGATGGCCACGCCGACCAGGCCGCCGCCGATCGTGCCGCCGGCGTTGAGGCCGAGGCTGACGAAGCCCATGCCGAGGTGGCCGTTGGCCCAGTGGGTGACCGGGCCGCCGAACACGACGGAGCCGGCGGCCATCCAGCCGAACACCTCGTTCTCTGTGATGGCAGCGAGGGGCCCGAGCACAACGGTCCCGCTGAGCACGAGGAGGTGCTGCCAGCCGTACCAGGTGCGCTTCGGCTCGGATCGCTCGCGACCAGGAGCGCTCCCGGGCTGCCAGGGACCCGGGCTCGTCGTCCACCGCGCAGGCGCCAGGGGAGCTCCGATCGGCGCAACCCCGGCGGGTGGCGCGCCCCCGTCGCCTGGCGCCGTCGGTGGCTGAAGGGTCGCTGCCGCGGCGCCGCCCGGAGCCGGCGCAGGCGGCGCGGCGGCCGGACCGCTCAGCGGCGCAGCGGGCGCAGGCGAGGCCTCGGACGCGGGCTGTATGGCGCTCGCCGGTGCCACCGTGAGCACCACGGCTGCTGCACAACCGATCCACAGCCCATCGCGAAGCATGCCTGTCATCCGGCGATACTCGCCTCGTTCTTTCTGCGCTCGCAACCTCTTTTGCTTCCTTCTATTCGGCCGCTGCGCTCGAATCCGGCGCCGCATTCCTGCGCTCGGCGATGGATGGCTGCCCGGCGGCGCGCGCCGTCATACCCAGCGCCGCGTCGATTGGGCGTAGCTCTCGTAAGCGGCGCCGAACCGGGCGCGCAGCCGCCGCTCCTCGAACGCGATGTACCAGCGGTCGACGATCGTGACGAAGACGGCCGCCAGCAGGAACGACGTCGCCGCGCCGCTCAACGCCGCCATGCCGGCGGCGGCGAGGCCCATCCACGCGGGGCGCGAGCCTGTGCAGCGACGATCCGCCCGGTCGACGACGGGCCCGCGACAACTTGCCGCATATTCCGCGCACGGCGGCCGTGCCACGGGTCGTGCGCCGGGCAAGCAGCAAGAGGGCCCTGCGCGTTCCTTCGGAGGCACGACGACCACCATGACCCAATCGCCGAGATCCACCTTGCTTGCGCTGGCGCTCGCCAGCTTCGCCGCCTTCGCTCCAGGCTGCGGCGACGACGAGGCTGTGACGCCGGCTGGAACCGGCGGCGGAGGCGGCGAGTCTCCCGCCGGGACCGGCGGCGGAGGCGGCGAGGAGCCCGCCGGGACCGGCTCTGGCGCGGGCGGCGGCGGCGAGCCGGTGGATGACGAGGACAGCGACCACGACAGGGACGGCTTCACCCCGCGCGAAGGCGACTGCGACGACTTCAACAACACCGTCCACCCCGACGCCGAGGAGCGGAATCTCGATGGCGTCGACTCCAACTGCGATCAGTCCGACGCGCCGGTCAAGACGCTCGTGTGGAACGGCGGCCCGGAGCCCGACCTGGTGGACGCGATCGACCTCATGGACGAGGACGGCGACGGCCAGATCTCGCTCGCCGAGTTCGCCGCGGCGTGCGCCAGGTCCGCGTCGCTGACGGGCCCCGCGCGCCCCGGCGTGGTCCAGATCAATTCATCCTGCAGCCACTCGAACAGCTGCCGGGGCATGGTCTACCAGTCCTGGAACGAGCTTTACGAGCATACCTGCCGCGCCATGAACGGATGCTCGGGCTGGAGCTGCGTGGAGACCGCCGAGGATCAGGATCGAGACGGCCCCGCGGCGTTCAAGGCGGCGACGTGCGACCACTGCCACTCCGGCTCGGCGGGCTCGTTCGGCGTGAAGGTGCGGCCCACCGAGGACATGGCCACCTACGTCGCCGAGTTCTGGGAGCGCCGCTCGGATCTCTACCTGCAGTCCATCATCGCGTTCGGGATCGACGGCGTCCACCCGGAAGGCTATGCCTACTCGAACATGCCCGGCGCATACCACCTGCTCTCGCTCGCCGAGATCGATCGGCTGATCGCCTACCTGCGCACCCTGACGCCCGAGGGCAAGAGCTTCGACCCGCTGGCGCCGGCCGACCCCATCGAGCCGAGCCCCTGAGCAACCGATGAGCGCGCCGCGAGGCCCGGCCGGCAGCCAGGCGTCCATGGCGCGTGCGCTCCCGCGAGGCGCGCTCGGCCTCGGGCTGCGCCCGCCGCACTACGACGCGATCGAGCAGCTCCGGCCCCCGGTGGGGTTCTTCGAGATCATCGCGGAGAACTACCTTGGCGCGTCTCCCCTGCCCCGGGAGCGGCTCCGGCGCATCGCCGAGCGGACTCCGATCGTCGCCCACGGCGTCTCGCTGAACCTGCTCGGCGAAGCCCCCCTCGACCGGGATCACCTGTCCCGGCTCAAGGACCTGATCCAGGAGCTCCGGATCCCCTATTTCACGGATCACCTCTGCTGGACGGCGTTCGAGGGCGTGACGCACCACGACCTCCTGCCGGCGCCGTACGATCCGGAGCTGATCCCGTACGCCGCCGGCCGGGCGTTCGAGGTCCAGGAGGCCCTCGGTGTGCCCTTCGGGATCGAGAACCTGTCTTCCTACGTCGCCTGGGAGCGCGACACGATGCCCGAGTGGGAGTTCTATCGCCGCGTGGTCGAGGAGTCCGGCTGCTGGTGCATGCTGGACATCAACAACGTCTTTGTCTCCAGCGAGAACCACGGGTTCGATCCGCGCGAGTACCTCGACGGCGTGCCCTGGCACCGGGTCTTGCAGGTCCACCTGGCCGGACACCAGGTCTTGCCCTCGGGCCTGCGGCACGACACCCACGATCGTCCGGTGTGCGACGAGGTATGGTCTCTCTACGAGGAGGCGTGGCGCCGGGGCGGCCCTTTCCCGACGCTCCTCGAGTGGGACGCGGAGATCCCGCCCTTGCACATCGCGCTCGCGGAGCTCGACAAAGCGCGGCAGGTGCGATCGTCATGAGCCCGAGAGGTGGAGATCCTCCGGGCTGGCTGCGGGAGCTCCAGCGCGACTTCACCGCCGTCCTCCGCGCGCCGCTCGACGCGAGCGAGGGCCGCTTCCGGGAGCGGCAGGAGCGGTATCCCGCGGGGCTCGTGGCGCAGGTGAAGGGCGGCCCCGGGGGCCTCGCGCCGGCGGAGCGGCTCGCGATCTATCACCGCCAGTACTGGATGCGGCTGTTCACCGCGCTGCAAACGAGCTTCCCCCGCGTATCGCGGGCGATGAGCTATTGGCATTTCAACCACCTGGCCGCGCTGCACCTCGCCGCGTGCCCGCCCCGGCACGCGGACCTCGACTCGGCGTCCAGCGGGTTCGCCGAGCGGCTCCGCGGCGCGCTGCGCGGCCCTGACGGCGCGCGCCACGGTCGCCCGCCGGGGCGCCCGGCGCGCGGGCACGACGACGCGTGGCGCCGGCGGATCGAGCTCTCCGGGGCGCCGCTCGCGATGGTCCGCCAGGCGCTGCACATGGACGAGGCGGAGCGGCGCGCCTTCGAGTCGCCGTTCGAGGGCCTCTGGCGGCCGGCGCCGGAGGAGCTCGCCACGCTGGCCGAGGCGCGGCTGCGCTTCGCTGTGTCCTTCACGCTGACCCACGAGGACTGGGACCTCGCGCGCTTCTCGCGGCTCGCGGGGGGCGACCTGGGCGATCTGGAAGAGCGCCCCCTGGACGCGAGGCATCGCCACGCGTCCACCCGCGCGTGGGTCTTCGCCCGGAGCGTCGCCGGCACGACCATGACCTCGGTGGATCCGCTGTTCGCCCGCCTGCTCGAGCGCTGCCGGGAGCTCTCGTTCGGGCAGGCGCTTGCCGCCGTCGAGCAGGGCTGCACGGCGGCGGAAGCAGCGCAGCTGCGGGCCAACCTGCAGGGCTGGATCGCGCTCGCCCTCTCGAGCGGCTGGTGGACGGGCCTCGCCGGCGTCGGGACCGCTAGCCGCGGTCCGTCTTCTTCAGCTCGCCCTTGAACCGCCACTCCACAGCCGCCTTCACGCCCAGCGTGATCACCGACACGCCGGCGAGGAGGCTGGCGACGGCGAACGCGGGCACCACGCGGACCATGTTGGCGTAGTAGACGCGCTCCACGTGGAGCGGCAGCGTCACCTGATCGGACGAGCCCGACGAGACCACGTAGACGGCGCCGAACTCGCCCATCGCCCTGGCCGTGCACAGGATGACGCCATACAGGAGGCCCCAGCGGATGTTGGGCAGCGTGACGCGCCAGAAGATCTGCCATCCGTTCGCGCCGAGGACGCGGGCGACCTGCTCCTCCTCGGTCCCCTGGGCCTGCATCAGCGGGATGAGCTCTCGCGCGACGAACGGGAACGTGATGAACACCGTGGCGAGCACGATGCCGGGAAGGGCGAAGATGATCCGGGTGGAGACCTCGAGGCTCGTGAACCCGAGGCTCACCGCGTAGGTCCTGTTCACGAACGCGCCGAAGAACCCGTTCGCCCCGAAGAGCAGGACGAAGCAGAGGCCGGCGACCACCGGCGAGGTCGAGAACGGCAGATCGATCAGCGTGACGAGCAGGCTCTTGCCCCGGAACTCGAACTTGGCGACGGCCCACGCCGCCGCGACGCCGAAGAGCGTGTTGAGCGGGACCGCGATGGCCGTTGTGAAGAGCGTGAGCTTCACCGCGTGGAACGTCGCGCGGTCGAAGACCGCCTGTCCGTAGGCGCGCAGCCCCTCGCTGAAGGCGTGCCAGAACACCACCCCCAGCGGGAGGACGAGGAACACGCCGACGAGCGCCACGCACAGGCCGATCAGCAGCCGGCGCGCGCCGGCGCCCTCGGCGGAGAATGCCTTGCCTGCCCGGGAGCGCGCGGCGAGCATCTCGTGCCTCGGGTCCGCCGGCCGCGGGCGGTCAGCCCGCCGCCCTGCCTGCGTGGGCGCGCGCGGCGGCGCGCTGGAGCAGGTTGATCGCGAGGAGGAGCGCGAAGGACGCCGCGAGGAGCAGGACCGCGACCGCCGTCGCGTCGGCGTAGGTGCCCGTCTCGTTCACCTCGATCATCTTGATGATCACCTGGGACGCGATCTCGGTGTCCGGCCGGTTGCCCGAGATGAAGATCACCGACCCGTACTCGCCGAGGCCGCGCGCGAGCGCCAGCGCGAACCCCGTGAGGAGCGCCGGCGCGAGCTCGGGCAAGACGACGGCGCGGAAGATCTGGAACCGGCCGGCGCCGAGCGTGGCCGCCGCCTCCTCGACGTCCCGGCTCAGGTCCTCGATCACCGGCTGCACCGTGCGCACGACGAACGGCAGCCCGACGAAGGCCATCGCGATCACCACCCCGAGCGGCGCCAGGGAGATCCTGTCGTACACAGTCCACTCGATAGGCCATCCGCGCCCCCCGCCCCCGTCCGCGAACCCCCGCCACGCGGGCCACGGATACCGGAAACCCAGGCCGGCGAGCCACCCGCCGAGCAGACCGCTCTCGGCGTACAGCGTGGAGAGCGCGATGCCGGCCACGGCCGTGGGCAGCGCGAAGGGCAGGTCGATCACCGCGTCGATCACGCGCGCGAACGGGAACGTGTACCGGCCGAGCACCCACGCGATGAGCAGGCCGACGACGACGTTGAGGAGCGCGGCGACGAGCGAGGCGCCCAGCGTGAACCGCACGGCCGCGGCGACCCAGCCGCTCGTGATCACCCCGAAGAACCGCTCCCACCCGAGCTCCCCCGTCTTCAGGAACAGCGCGGAGAGCGGCAAGAGGACCACGAGGCTCAGGTAGAGCACCGTGACGCCCAGCGAGAGCGAGAGCCCGGGGAGCACGCGCGCGCGGCGCGACATCACTTCTTCCGCATCTTGTCGAGCTCGGCCCCCTGGCTGAAGTGGGCGTTCATCACGGTCGGCCAGTCGCTGAAATGGTCCTTGAACCGGAACAGCGAGAGGGGCCTGAGCCGCTCCGCGTGCTTCTTCGCGATCGCCTCGCTGTACGGGCGGTTGTAGCGCTTCGCGATGAGCTCCTGGCCCTCGTCGGAGAAGTGGAACTGGACGTACGCCTCGGCGACGTCCTTGACCCCGTGCCGCTCGGCGACCTTGTCGACGACCGCGAGGGGGACCTCGATCGTGATCGAGTCCGAGGGGATGACGACCTCGAACTTGTCGGCCGTGGCCGGATCGGCCGCGATCTGGAGGATCTCGTTCTCCCAGCCGAAGAGGACGTCGCCCGTGTTCTGTACGATGAAGCGGGTCGACGAGCCGCGCATGGCCGGGTCGAGGATGGCGTCGTCATAGACCTTCGCCGTGAACTCGCGCGCCGCGGCCTCCGCGTCCGCGCGCCCCTCGGCCTTCGCCTTGCGCTCCGCGTGCGCCCAGGTCGACAGGTAGATCCACCGTGCCCCGCCGCCGGTCTTCGGATCCGGGCACAGCGCCGTGACCTCGGGTCGCGCGAGGTCTTCCCAGCCCTTCACCTGCTTCGGGTTGCCCTTGCGGACAAGGAAGATGACGGCGGACGAGTACGGCACCGAGCCGTTCGGCAGGCGCTCCCGCCAGGTCGTGGGGAGCAGGCCCGCCTTGGCGATGGTGTCGATGTCGAAGTCGACCGACAGGGCGGCGACGTCCGTCTCCTTGCCGGCCGCGATGTCGCGCGCCTGCTTGCCCGACGGGCCGTGATCGGTCTCCACGTCCACGTCCTTGCCCGTCGTCTGCTTGTACCACCGCTCGAACGCCGGATTGAGCTCCTGGTAAAGCTCCCGCGTGGGGTCATAGGACGCAACGGAGAGCTTCGCGACCCGGCCTTCCGCGCTCGCATCGGGCGCCGTAGCCGTCGTCTTCTCCTCGCACCCCGCGACGGCCAGGAGCAGGGTACCCAGCGCGAGCGCGGAACGGAGCAGGGCTGTCATCATCGATCGTCGCCTCCGGGGGAAGGGCGGCCACTCTACCGCCGCGCAAGGCGCTTGTCGCGGCGAGAGCGCCCCGACGCGTCGAGCGCCGGCCCGGTGACCTTCTATTTCCGCCCCCCTCTGCGACGTGCAGAGCAGAGCAGAGCAGAGCGACGGTCACCCGCACAGGAGACGGGCCCAGATCGGCGTTTTCGGCGCGCAAGCGCACTCCCGTGCGCTGAGCACCGAAAACGCCGAGGTGGGCCCGTATCCGAAGCGGGTGACCGCCGCTCTAGGCGGCCGCGCTCCGGCGGTTAGATGCACCGTTTCCGCCGTCGTTGAGCTTCGCTTCGTGCTTTGCGACCCACTTGCGGAGCCGCTGCGACAGCGGTGACCGCCCGTTTTCGTAGTTGGCGACCGAGCTGCGCGCGAGGCCGAGCTTTTCGCCGAGCTCGGCCTGCGAGAGCCCGAGCTTCTCGCGAAGCACCTTGAGCGTCGTCGAGTCCGCCGCCCCTTGCGCGCGCGCCGGTGCGCTCGGAGGGGTGGGAGGCACGGCCTCGACCGCGCGCCCGGGCCGCTGTGCGCGCTCGACCGCCGCCGGCTGCTCGGCGCGGGCGCCTTCCGGAGCGGTGCGCCGCGCGACGGGCGCTCGGACGCTGTTCGTGCTCCCCGCGAACTTCTCGCCGCAGAACGGGCAGAAATCGAACGCGAGGACCTTGCCCGCGTCGGTGCGGAGCTCGACTCCCTGGATCGACGCGGGGATCCCCTGCGCGCGGCGCTCTTCGCTCGCCCACCCGTACACGAGCGTGAGCCCGCGCTCCTCTTGATTCACCGGCAGCCCGGTCTGACTCATCCGAAGGCAGACCGTCCTGCCGTCGCGCGTGCACTGTCGTCCGATCATGGGCATCGTCATCTCCTCTTTTCCGTGCGGGCGCAGGCGTACCCGGTCGAACTTTTGCGCAGTACTGCTCACCTGTCAAGGTGGACACATGCCAGGTCGAACTTTTGCGCGATACTGCTCATTTGTCAAGTCAGAACAATGCGAAGCCTGGGCGAGGAAGATGCGATGATGTAGGGATCGCCCACGAGCTCGTACTCGTCCTCGTCCTCGTCCTTTTCACTTGTTCACTTTCACTCGTTCACGTTTCGGCTCCAGCGTGGGACCCGCGCGTGGAGTGTCCACGTGCCCTCGCGTTCCTGGGGGAGCTTGCAGCCGATGAGCCCCGTCAACGTTTACCACTGCCAGCGATGCATCGCGCCGCTGGAGGCCCCGCCGGGCAGCCGCACGATCGTGTGCCGCTACTGCGGAACACACAACGAGCTGCAGCGCCCAGAGCTGCAGCGCGCAGTCCCGCCCGGCCCGCCCGTCGCCGCGCCTCGCCCCGCTGTGGCGCCGAGACGCACGTCCGCGGCGATCCTCCTCGGGGTCGCCATCGCGATCGCCGTGCTCGTGAGCATCGCCGTGCTCGCCCCGCGGGGCGCGCGGGTCCCCAGACCGTTCCGCGGCCCGCTCGAGCTTGAGTGGTCGAACGAGCGCAAATTCGTCGTCAAGTCCGACGAAGCGCTCCACGGCGAGGTCGCCATCTTCGAGGGCACTTACCAGATCACCTTCCACGGCTTCCCGGAAGGCACCCGGTGGAAGGTCGGGGAGAAGAGCGGGCGCATCGAGAGCAACATCTATGACATCATCAAGCTCGACAATGTCGAGGGCCAGCTCGGAAGGGTTCCAGTCGCCAGGTACCGCGATACCCTGCTAGGGCCCAAGGGGAAGCTCGAGATCGAGCTCCCCTCCGGACAGGCAGCTTCCATCGAGCTGCGCCAGGCCGACGCCGCCATGTCCGTCCTGTCGGTGCTCGATCGGGTCAAGAATGGTCCGGTCGTCTTCGAAGGCGAGCCGAAGCAGGAGAGCGATCTGAGCAGCGTGCTCCTCCTCGAGACGGCTTCCATGAAGATCTTCGGCCAGGCGGTCCTGCTGCAAGACGTCGATCTGGTCGCCATCACGCGCCGGCTCCCGGAGATCAAGGGCCGAAAGACGTGCACCGGGTACAAGGACCGTGCGGGCGAGCCGCTCCCCGAGCTGACGATCCGGTTCAAGGAGACCGAGGCCACCGTGTTCGATAGGCGGACCGGGGTCGTCGTGCAGAAGAAGGTCTTTCCGCCGGATGAAGAGTGCCCGATGTTCAGGCTCTCGATCGGCGGCGATCGCGAGCGAGAGCAAGACAGCTACCCGCCGACGCGGGACATCGAGTCATGGCTGAGCTCTCTGGTGCAGCGTTGACGGACCGAGACGACGGGCCATGTACCGCGCCGGCGACGCGCCGAGGGCCTTGCGGAACATGGTGACGAAGCTGCTCGCGCTCTCGTAGCCGAGGTCGCTCGCGACGCTCTGCACGCTCGCTCCGCGCGAGAGCCGCTGGAGGGCCAGAACGATGTGGAGCTGCTGGCGCCAGCGACCGAAGCTGAGGCCGGTCTCCCGGACGAGCAGCCGGTTGAGGGTACGTTCGCCGACGCCGATCCGGCGGGCCCACGTGCCCATCGTCGCGCCGTCGGCGGGGTTCTCCGCCATCGCGTCGACCAGCTTTCGGAGGCGCTGATCGGCCGGCATCGGCAGGCGATGCTTCTCGATCGTCGCCGCCGCCAGCTCGTCGAACAGGACGGCCACGAGCCGCGCATCCGGCCCGTCGAGGTCGTACAGCGCGGGGCGCGCCGCGAGACGGACGAGCAGCTCGCGAAAGAGCGGCGTGACCGAGACGGCGCAGCACTCGGCCGGCAGATCGGGAGCCACGTCCGGCTCCATGAAGACGCCGTAGCCCTCGAGCGGCGCGCGCCCTCGTATCTTGTGGAGCACGCTGGCGGGGATCCACAGCGCCGAACGCGGCGGGACGATCCACAGCGCGTTCGACGCCTCGCACGTGACCTCGCCGCGCTCGAGGAAGAACAGCTGTGACTCGCGATGGCTGTGGAACTCGCTCTCCAGCCCGCCGGTGACCATGCTCAGGCCGACGGCGCAGGCGGGCCGGGCGAGCGTGCTTCGCCACTCGCCACGATCCTCGCGCGCGAAGCGATGCGAGAGCGACTCCATCGCCTCGGCCGCCGATGCGCGTGGCGCGTTCGCGATCCGGACGTCGCCATGAAAGGTCCACCCGGGGGAGCCGATCGACGGCGACGCGGGCGGGGCCGACGAGCCTTTCGTGGTGGAGCCGGCGGAGGGCGAGGCCGACGCCGGCGATGCCGTTGATGACACGGGCGACGCGGGACGCTGCTTTCGCTTCGAACCCATGGCCGGATTGCGAAACAAAATGTCCTCATCTCGGAATGCGGTCAAGGTCGCCGGCTGCGATGGTTCCTCTGCGCGCTCCGGCGGCCGTGCCGGAGCCCGGGATACCGCTCTTCGGCGGGCAGGAAAGCGGAGGCTCTTCGATGCGGAAGGTGATGACCGCGCAGCAGATCGAGGCGATCGTCGGCGCCCCGATCCCGGCCGTGCGCATGAAGCAGATCGGCGCCCTGGACGATGGATGTCGGCGCGTCCTCGCCAGTGCTCCGGTCGCCGGCTTCGGTTTTCGTGACGAACAGGGAGGCTGGCGCAGCACCTTCGTCGGAGGCGCCCGGGGCTTCGCGCACGTGGAATCGCCGAAGCGCGTCCGGTTCGAGCTACCGGCGCGACACCCGACGCCGAAGTCCGGCAGCGGCGCCTCGTTCGTCTTCCTCGTGCCGGGGATCGGCGAGGCCCTTCGGCTCAATGGCTCCGTGGCCGAGCGACGCGGCGGCCGGATCGTCGTCACCGTCGAAGAGGCCTTCGTGCACTGCGCGAGGAGCATCCTCCGATCCCGCCTCTGGGAGGGGCCGCGCGCTCGCGCCGCCGCCGCCGCCGAGCCGCCATCGCCGCGTGATGGCGCGCGCCACGAAAGCGAAGGCGGACCCCTCGGCGATCCGAGCGTCGCTCGATTCCTCGCATCGAGCCCCTTTGCCGTCCTCTCGTCGTGGGACGCCGCGGGCTCGGGCGATACGAGCCCGCGAGGAGATTTCCCGGGCTTCTTGCGGATCCTCGACCACGAGACGCTCGTCATCCCCGATCGCCGGGGAAACCGGCGGACCGATACGTTCCACAACGTGGTGACGTGCGACAAGGTCTCCCTCGCTGCCGTGGTTCCTGGGTGCGACGACGTTCTCCACGTGAGCGGCACGGCGTACGTCACCGACGATCCGGCGCTCCTGTCGACCATGGCGCTCGCCGGAAAACCGCCGCAGGCCGCGCTCGTCATCCGCGTAGCGCGCGCGGAGCTCCTGGCGAACGAGGCCCTTCAGCGGTCGAAGATCTGGCAACGCTCCGCCGACGTCGACGTCGACGCGGGCGCCGTCCCCGATCTGATGGCGCTGGCGACCCAGCACCTTGCGCTCAACAAGGGCGGCGGCGCGAAGGCGGCGATGATTCGCCTCCTCGGCAGCGGCGCCGGCGCTTTCCCGAGGCTCCTGCGCTGGCTCATCGATCTCGGTTACCGCAAGGGGCTGACGGACGAGGGCTACGACCGCGGCGCGACGAGGGCGGACCACCCGGACAACCAGCGCGAAGATCGCCTGCGATGACGATCGGCTCGGACAGCGAAGCGATCCGGTTCAATCGACGCGAACCACGGCGACCTGCGCAATCTTGCCGGGCGAGCAGGCCCCAGCGGGGCGAGGCATGGAGCCGGCCCTCCACGCCGAAATGGCCCGGGACGCCGCTGCCGAGGCCGGGGAGCTTCGCGCCGCCGACATAGCCGTCGTGCCGGTGGTCGTAAACCACCTTGGCCTCGCCGCGCGGATACCCCGTGTGCCCGAGGTACGCGCCGAAGGCGAAGCGGGGAATCAAGAGCTCGTTCCCCTCGAGCGGGCGGCGGCCGTGGCGGTAGCCCTCGACCGCGATCCCCCAGCCCATCTCCGCGAATGAGCCCCGCAGCGTGCGCCCGAGGTGGGCGAAATCGAGCCGGCCCTCGAGGCTGACCTCGCCGGTGGTGATCGAGAAGTCGTCGGAGGTGTAGCGGTGATGGGTGAGCGCGCCCTCGATCTCGAGGAACGAGCCGTCCGCCGCGCGCGGGCCGTCCGGCGTGCGGGGGCCGATGAAGCGATGCGCGGCCTCGACGCGGAGGCGCGCATTGTCGTCGTTCAAGGCAAACCAGCCGGAGCCCGAGAGGCGGAGGGAGCTCAGTCGCAGATCCATGCCCGGCACGAGGAACGTGCGGTACGCGAACGTGGGGTCATAAACGTAGGCGAATCCGAGCTGCGTCTCGACCCAGGGCAGCGACGAAGGAGGGCTGCCGGTGCCGCCCTCCGGGGCGAGCACGCCATAGAGGTCCGCAAGAAGGGAGATCCCGAACAGGCCCACACCCGTCACGGTGGTGAGCACGATCGGCGCGATGACGCGCCGCGAGGCCCCTGAGGCGGCCGCGCCCGCGAGCCCGCCGGCGGCGAGGCCGGCCCCCGCGCCCTCGAGCGCCAGGAGGGTCCAGCCCGTGCCCGGCTCACCCAGGATGAGGTGCCCGGTGCCGTGGGCGATGACCCCGGGGAACGCCGCGCCGGCCGCGGCGACGGCGCGGCGCCCTGTGGAGACATCCTTGGTGGGTGGCGCCGCGGTCGCCGGCGCTCCGCCTGTCGCGGAGACGGCCGGTGGGATTGGCGCGCCATCCCCCGCCTCGACCTGGGCCGGCGCGACCACGAGGAGGAGCATCAGGGTGAGGACGTGGCCTGTTGTGCGCGGGGGCCTCAGCATCGAGCTCTGCGTCGCGGTCGCCTAACGTGGCACGGCCGTGCCGGCTTTGCACGCGTCGAGAGCATCCGACCCGCGCCGCCCTCGACCATCGGTCCTGAAGAGCGTGGGGCTGTAGCCGGCGCCGCAGGTCGGATAGTGTTGTCCGGCAACCAAGGAGAAGCCGCGAAGATGATCCGATCCTCACGCGCCGCGACGGCGGCCATGACAAGCCTGTTCCTGCTCCCGCTCGGAGCGTGCGTCACGGAGTCGGGGGCTCGGCCTCCCGCCGCGGCCATTGCCCCAGCACCCAGCCCGGAGCCCGCGGCCCCTGCGGCGAGCCCCGCCCCGACCCCGACCGCGCCGGCGACATCGGCCGCGCCGACGACAGCCGCGCCCGGCCCGGCGGCCCCCGCGCTGGTGGATCTCGATGCGCTCTACAGCGAGGCGATCTTCAAGTCCGCCGTCGTCACGCCCTCTGCCGCGCGCAAGCTCGTGCCGCTCAAGCCCGACGCGAACGGCACCTACACCGTGACCACCTGGGCCGGCTGCCGGGGCGACGGCGGACCGAACAAGTGCGGCGCCTACGTGGCGCAGCAGCCCGTGAACGTGAAGTGGGACGTGTGGGTCACGAGCAACGGCGAGCTCCAGAACAAGTGCAAGACGTGGACAGGCGATGTGGTGCTCCAGATCCACCAGGTCCTCGGCATGTCAGCCCCGCAGCCGCCGCTCCCCGCGGACACGATGGAGCGGCAGTTCGTCACGTTCTCGGGGGTGCCGGCCGCGAGCATCTTCCGCCCGTGCACGGACGCCCGCGTCGACACCGACTCCTGCAACGGGACGACGCTGCCTGAAAAGCAGCCCAAGCTGGCGCCGGCCGACTACTACAGGTGGTTCACGAACCATGCGATGTCGTCGTGGCAAGTGCCGGAGAAGGGTCAGACGCCCACGGGCTTCCCCTGGACCAGGCTGGGCTACTCGTACAACTGGGCGCCGGGCGCGGACATCTACGGGGCGTCCGAGTACGTCATCTCCGGCAGCGCGAAGGCGGTGAAGGTCACCGTCGCCGCCGTCCAGACGGCCAAAGATTACTGCAAGCCCTGAGCAGCGGCCTACCTCTTAAGCCTGGGGGGCGTCCTCGCTCTTCTTGTCGGGGACGAGATAGATGCCCGGCAGGCTTATCAGGGTCATGGCGAACTTGGTCGCGAGGTTGATGGCGAAGATCTGCCGGATCACCTCGAACGGCAGCACGAAGGCAAAGGCGCCGAAGCAAAACAGCAGGTTGTCGACCGGGACGCTGACCGCGTTGCTCGCGAGGACCGCGAGCCACTGGCGCCTGGGGCCCGCTTTTCTCAAATAGGCCTCGCGGACCCGATGGAAAATTTCGGTGTCCAGCAGCTCGCTCACGACCTCCGCGACGATGCTCGCGAACACGATTCGCCACACCGGGCTCAGGATCGCCGAGAACTGCTCGCCGAGCCCCCAGGACGGGTCGGACGGCACCTGTGCGGCCCAGAGGAGATAGAGGGCCATCAGGAGATTGACCCCGCCGGCGCAAAGGATCAGCGTCTGGGCGCCGCGCTTGCCGATGGTCTTGTGGACCATGTCCCGCAAGGTGAAGGTAAGGGGATAGATGAAGGTCCCCATATCCACGGCCAGCGAGAAGACGACGCCGATCTTGAGGCTTGCTATCTGGCTGATGAGCTGCGCCGCGATATAGAGCGAGATGACGACGATGGCCGCCGGTCTGACGGCGTTCGTCAGCTCCTGGCTCACGCTCTTGGACGACAATTCGGACATGAGAATCGCCTCGTTTTTTAAGGAGGGCGCGGGGACCGCCACAGTTGTGGGCCGGGTGCCCAGGGCAGCGAAACATCCTGGTCAACCAACAAGACGAATGGGTGCGGGGATTCGCCGACCCTGCCGGAAGGATAGAACCGCCAAGCCGCCACAAGACGCCAGGATTTTCGTGCTTTTCTTGGCGTCCTCGGGGCGCTGGGCGGCACCTCGCCGGGAATCCGCTGCGCTCTGCGCTTGACCTCGACGTCGGGTGAGCGCCGGCCCCTTCTCCCTACCCCAGCAGCGACGCCGCGACGCGCGGCGCCTCCCGCGCGGAGCACCCCATCCAGCCCGAGAGCCGCTCCGCCGGCTCGCCGCTCGCGAGCGCCCGGAGCACCCGCTCCGCCACGTCCGCGCGGAGCGCCCGCGTCCCGAACACCGGGTAGCCGATCGCCGCGTAGGCCTTCGGATCCACGCCACGCGCGACCGCCATCGACACCGCGCCGGGCGCCGGGCACGCGGGCACCCGGCCGCGGTCGAACCAGGCGGCGCACAGCGCGAGGCGGCGCTCGAGCGCGCCGCGCCGGAGCAGCGGCTGCACGTAGAGCACGCGCTCGCCCACCTCGATGCCGCGCGCCGCGAGCAGCGCCCGGCCCTCCGGCGCGAGCTCGGCGACCTGCTCCTCCGCGTCGCGCGCCGCCGCCGTCCCGAGCCCCTGCTCCAGCTGGTAGACGATCCCCCGCGCCGCGGCCGGGAGCGCGCGCACCTCGGGCGAGCGCAGCGGCGCGAGCAGCGCCTCGACGAGATCGCGCGCGAACGCCACGAGCCGCCGGAGCACGCGCGACCGCGCCCCCGCGCCGAGGTCCTCGAGCGCGGCGAGCCGCACGTCGGGCAGGAGCAGCGTCGGGCCGCGCGCGAGCTGCCCGAGCAGCCGCTCGCCGTCGAAGATCCGCCCGCCCACGTCGACCGAGAACCGCTCGTGCGGCGCCCCGACGAGCTCCTCGACCCAGCGCGCCCGGTCGTCCTCGGGCGCGGGCGCCGCGGGCCCCGGCGCGAGCCGGGCCCGGAGCGCCGCGATCGGCGCGAACGGGTGCCCCTCCGGCACCGCCGGCGGCTCGGCCTCCGCGCGCCGCTGCGTCGAGGGCGCGCCCGGCGACGACCGCGCGCCCGACGCCGCCCGCGAGCGGCGCGCCGCCCCGCCGCCCCGCTCGACGAAGCGCTGCACGAGCCGCTCGTGGAGCGCGTCGCTCAGGCGATCCTCGATCGCCCGCGTGCGCTCCTGCCACGCCGCCGCGTCGCGGACCCAGCGCGCGTGGTTCGAGATGTACGTCCACGTCCTGATCGACGCGATCCGCGTGATCAGCGTGTCGATGTCGCCGCCCACCTCGTCGATCTCGGCCACCCGGGCGGCCATCCAGCCGGCGTCGAGCGCCGCGCTCGGGCCCGAGAGCTGCCCGTAGATCTCGGCGAGGAGCGCGACGTGCGACTCGAACAGGAGCTTGCGGAAGTCGGGGATGCGGCAGACCTCCCAGAGGAGCCTCACCGCCTCTTCACCCCGCGCGCGCGCTCGCACCTCCGGGTCCTCGGCGAGCCTCGCCAGCGCGGCCGTGTCCTCCGCGTCGTCGACGAGCCTCAGCGAGCGGGCGCGCGGGCGCGCACGGAGCGACGCGAGGAGCGCGTCGATCGAGCTCATGTCGAGCTCGCTGCTCCGCCAGAGCAGCCGCCGCACCGGCGGGAACCGGTGCGCCTCGATCGCGGCGGCCACGCCGTCGGGGAGCGAGAGCGGCGCGACGGTGCCGAAGGTCCCGTCCGCGAGGTGCCTGCCCGCGCGGCCGGCGATCTGCGCGAGCTCGGCGGGGTCGAGGTCGCGCACGTCGCGTCCGTCGAACTTGCGGAGCGCCGCGAACGCGACGTGGCGCACGTCGAGGTTGAGCCCCATGCCGATCGCGTCGGTGGCGACGAGGTAGTCGACCTCACCCGACTGGAAGAGGGCGACCTGCGCGTTGCGGGTGCGCGGCGAGAGCGCGCCGAGCACCACGGCCGCGCCGCCCCGCTGCGCGCGCAGCCGCTCGGCGATCTCGTAGACCTGCGGGGTCGAGAACGCGACGACGGCGCTGCGCGGCGGCAGGCGCGAGAGCTTGCCGGCCCCGGCGCTCGCGAGCCGCGAGAGGCGCGGGTGCTGGACGATGCTTGCGGTCGGCACGAGCTCGGCCACGAGCGGCCGCATCGTGTCGGCGCCGAGGAACCAGGTCTCGCGCCGGCCGCGCGAGAGGAGCAGGCGCTCGGTGAACACGTGGCCGCGCTGGTCGTGCGCGGCGAGCTGGATCTCGTCGATGGCCAGGAAGTCGACCTCCAGATCGACCGGCATCGCCTCGACGGTGCACACCCAGTAGTCCGGCCGCCTGGGGACGCGCTTCTCCTCGCCGGTCACGAGCGCGACGCGGGCCTCGCCGACCCGGGTGCTCACCCGGTCGTAGACCTCGCGCGCGAGCAGGCGCAGCGGCAGGCCGATCATGCCCGAGTCGTGCGAGAGCATGCGCTCGATGGCGCGGTGGGTCTTGCCGGTGTTGGTCGGGCCCAGGACGGCGGTGATGGGGGAAGCGTCGACCATGGCGCACGCAGCTTAGTACCGGACGCCGCAGTTACGCCCCCGCGCGACGCGCCGAGGGCGTGCGCCCGGTGCGTTCCCTCACGGGTGACCCGCGCTGCGAACCTGCGCACCCGCGACGGAAGCGCAGGCACCCTCGGCGAACGACGGATCTGTCCTAGCGCGCCGTCGGGTCCGCGAGCCAGGCAGCGAGCGCCTCGGGCGGGAGCGCCAGCCTGGCATCGTCGAGGCGATCGGCGCCGAGACGCTCGAACCGTTCAGCCAACACGGAGTGCTCCATCTCGGTCAGCGGTCGGCCCAGCTTCTTCTCGAACTGGCTCGCCAGCACCCGGAGCTGCCCCTCCTTGCGGCCCTCCTGGAGGCCCTCCTTGCGCGCCTCGTCGCGTAGCGACTGCTTGAGCTGCTCGAACCATTGCTGAACTTCCGTCACGATCTCCTCCTCTTCCGCGTCTTCTGCGGTGCGCGCCGAGGGCTCTGCCGGGGTCTCGACGCACAATCGTGCCAGCCAGGGCAGGGCAACGCTCCGCTCCCAGGCCTCGTCGGGCAGGGCGACGAGCTCGCGGATGGCATCCCGGAGCACGGTGCGCGCGCCGAGCAGGCGCAGCAGCAGGGTGTCCCGGGTGCGCGGCAGCTCGGCGATGACAACGAGGTCGATCCGCCATCCCGGCGCGGCCCGGTACAGGCCGGGGCGCCCGGGCACCGGGTCGAAGCCGAACGCATCGAGCACGGTGGCGGGCCGGCCGCTGCTGAGGACGCACAGCCGCGGGAAGGGCACGGCGCCGCCGGCGCGGCGCTCGAGCTCGTGATGCCAGTGGAGCTGCTTGCGGACGCAGCCGCGCAGCTCGGCCAAACCGGGGGTGTCGTGGAAGGGCTCGAACTGGCAGGGCTCTGCCGCGAGTTCGCCGAGCAGGCCGAGCTCTGCGCGCAACGCGGCGCGGGCGGGATCGGGCACGTACCGGATGTCCATGGTCTGGGAAGTTGCGATGACCTTGACCTGAGTGTCGGCGCCGCCGACGAGACCGAGGGTCTCGCGCAGGACGCTTTTGGCGAAGGCATCGAATCTGCTGCGCATCGATGCGGCGACGAGAATGGGATTCATCGGACGCGCCAGCAAGCCATTCTTTGTGTGAGTCGTGCTGTTTTTGCGAAATGAGGGAGGGCGGCGTCGCGTATGGGAGAGGAGAAGAATTGGGGCTATTACATGCGCCGCATCGATGTCATTTAGAAATCGTATCTTCAGCGCTTCACCGCCACGGCGTTGGGGGCGCGAATCGATGAACAGGAGAGTGGCAGTTCATCGCGCGGAGGTTCGGGGTGTGCGTGCGCGTACAGCGGGAGAGCGCGAAGGACGCGGCGGTCGAAGACGTGGGCCTTGACGCGGGGGATCGAGCTCCCGCGCACGCAGCGCGCTGGCCCGTGTCACGGACGAGTACGGCAGCTCGCTCCTATCTCTGGGCTGCATCGACGTCGGCGATCCGCGGGCCCCGAACGCCTGAATAGCCGGAAAATTTCACCAACATTGCATGCACGGGAGCAGCGCCCTGGGCCACCTGGGCGGGAACAGCTTCTCCCTCTTCAGCGACGTCGCCCCTGGCCTCGATGCCGCGGAGCGCCCGGAGGGCCTGGGAGCAGCCTGCCGATGGGGGGAAGGAGAAGATGCGACAGAAGCCCGCTCGCGCTCGGCCTTCGTCGCATCGCCGCGCCCATGGCATGATGGGGCGAGATGCCGGCCGCTGTAAGAAGCACGACATGGGGCCCGCCCTCTGCTAGACCGCGGAGGCCCGAACGGAACGACGCTGGGACGCGGAAGGCTCGATCGCATGCTGTCGCTTGAAGCGGGGAGCGTCGTCGGTGGGAAGTATCGCCTGGAGCGGCCGCTGGCGGGCGGCGCCATGGGCTTCCTCTGGGTGGCCCGGCACCTCCAGCTGGACGTCGAGGTCGCGCTCAAGTTCATGATGCCGCAGCACGCCGACTCCCCCGTCGCGCGCGCGCGGTTCGAGCGGGAGGCGAAGGCCTCGGCCCAGCTCCGGACCCCCAACGTGGTCCACGTCTACGACTACGGCCTCGAGGGCGACACGCCCTACCTCGCGATGGAGCTGCTCGAGGGAGAGGACCTCGCGGCGTACCTCGCGCGCCACGGGCGCCTCGAGCCGGAGGAGCTGGTCGGCATCGTGAGCCAGGTGTCCAAGGCGCTCCGCCGCGCGCACGAGGTGGGGCTCATCCACCGCGACCTCAAGCCGGCGAACATCTTCCTCGCGCGGCAGGGCGAGGAGGTCGTCAAGATCCTCGACTTCGGGGTCGCCAAGGCGATCGGCACCGGGCTGGCCGCCGACGCGACGAAGACCGGCACGCTCATCGGCTCGCCGCACTACATGAGCCCCGAGCAGGTGCGCCGGAGCAAGACGATCGACTTCCGCAGCGATCTCTGGTCGCTCGGCGTGATCATCTTCCAGTGCCTCACGGGCCAGCTGCCCTTCCCCGGCGAAGAGCTCGGCGACGTGCTCGTGGAGATCTGCACGGGCGACATCCCGGTCGCCTCGCAGCTCGCGCCGAACCTCTGGCCCGAGCTGGATCGTTTCCTGGAGCGCGCGCTCAAGCGCGAGCCCGCGGAGCGCTTCCAGAGCGCGAGCGAGCTCGCCCGCGCGTTCGCCGCGGCGGTGCAACGCACGGCGGTGCCGGACTCGCGCGACTCGCTGGACTCGACCGAGGCGCAGGCTCTCGGCGTCGCGCCGGCTCATGGCGTCGCGCAGGCTCTCGGCAGCGCGCCGGCGCATGGCGTCGCTCAGGCTCTCGGCAGCGCGCCGGCGCATGACGTCGCGCAGGCTCTCGGCAGCGCGCCGGCTCACGGCGTCGCGCCGGCTCACGGCATCGCGCAGGCTCTCGGCATCCCGCCGGCTCACGGCGTCGCGCACGTTCACGGCGTCGCGCCGGCCGGGGGTGGCACCGTGGCCCTGGACGACGCGGTGACCGCCGGCGGCACGCTGGCGGCGGGCGGGACGGTCGTCGAGGACCGCACGCGGGTCCCGGGTGGCGTGGTGAGCGCGGGCGACACGCTGGCCGCGGGCGGCACGCTGACCGCCAGCGGCACGCTGGAGGCCGTGGGAGGCGCGCTGTCCCCGCCCGTGGATCGTCGCGCCCCGTCGCGGGCGGTGCTCGCCGTGGCTGCCAGCGTGCTCGTGGTCGGCCTGGGGATCGCCGCCGTCGTCCTGCTTCGCTCGCCTGCTCCCGACGTCACCGCTTCCCCTGCGGCGACGTCTCCGCCGGACGCTCCGGCATCCGCTGCACCGCCGACACAGGTGGAGGAAGTGCCTGCCCCGCCTCACCCGGACACGAGCGCCGTCCCCGCCACGCCGGCTTCGTCGGCCCCGACCAGCGCGGCCTCCGCCTCGGCGGCCCCTCCATCTGCGGTCCCCCCACCTGGCGCCGCGAAGGCCACGCCGAGGCCTGCGCGCCCGCAGGCGCCTCCCCCGGCCAGGCGGCCCTCCCAGGGGGCGCCCTCCGGCAAGGGCGCTTCCGAGAAGGATCCGACCTTCGGCTTCTAGTATCCCGTCTCTGAAGAGCGCGAACTGAACCCGTCGATGAACTTGACCGTCTCGTCGAGCGGCGCCCGGCCCGTACGGGTGTAACCGACCGTGGGGTCCTCGTAGCCGATCGACATGCCGCAGAAGAGGATGAGCCCGTCCGGGGGTGACAGGACCTGCGCGACGGTCTTGCGAACCTGCGACCACGCCATCTGCGGGCAACTGTGCAGCGCTTCGGCGCGCAGCAGCAGCATGACGGTCTGCAGATACATCCCGGTGTCGGCCCACTGGGCCGGGCCCAGGTCACGGTCGATGTAGCAGAACAGGGCGGCGGGCGCGCCGAAACAGTCCCAGTTGGCGATCGCGGCCCTCTGCCGCGCCTCCCAGTCCTCGCGAGCAATGCCGAGCGAGGCGTAGCGCTCCCTGCCGAAGGCGGATCGGCGCTCTCTGTACGGGGGCTTCATTCCCGGCGGGTACATTTCGTACTCCCGCTCGTCCCACGGGTCGCCTGCAGCCACGCGCTCAACGGCGAGCTTCTTGAGCTCAGCCAGCGGCGCGCCGGTCACCACGTAGATGGTCCACGGCTGGAGGTTCGACCCGGATGGCGACCAAGCCGCTGCGGATAACACGCGCTCCAGCACCTCCCTCGAGACGGGCTGGTCGGTGAATCCGCGCACCGCCCGCCGGCTCCTGACTGCCTCATAGACGTCCATGACCGCCTGCCTCTCCAGATCTTCTCATTGAAATCACAATCCTATTCGACGACCTGGCCAGGGTCGAATCGCCGCGTGGCGGAGCGAGACCAACTCGGGCGGATAGTGCGAGCAAACGGGCTCCAGAAGTCAAGGGGCATCTTATCTCACATCGCAGTAGGCAGAACATGCCATCCACCATCCTGGTCATGCCGTCGAACAGGTTCGTGATTCATTGACATGGCGCACCGCTGGACATCGTGCACCACCAGCGGGTCCTCACGCTCGAATGGCACCAGGGTGAGCCGGAGCCAATGGCGCGCGGCCGGACCGCGGACGCGCCGTTTGGTCGCGGTCGAGCGCGAGCGCCACCGGAGTGCGCCGGGACCGTGGTACGCTCCCCGCATGCTCGTGAGGCTCATTCTAGAGAACGGTGGCCATGCCATGACGAAGCTCGTGGACGTGGTCTGGATGCCCGCTGTGGGTTCGGTCCTCGAAGCTGACCGCTCGCGGCATGTCTCCCACCTGGCGTTCAACGCCAGACTGGGCGTGACCGACGTCTATCTGCGGGAGGACGAACACGACCTCGTGTCCCTGGCGGCGCCCGAGAGGCACCTAGCGCGCCTCGAGTTCATGAGGGCGGCAGGATGGGAGGTCGAAGGAGAGGCCGAACTGCGCGAGCGTTTGCAATCTGTGACCCACCAACAGGGCAGCGCGGCACCGGGCGAGATCGATCTCTCGAAGACCATCGACGCCCTGTTGGATGCATTCCCTACGGATGCCATCCTCCGTGCCATCGCCGACAGGCTAGAGGGCCATGCGCGATGGGCAAAATCTGGGCCGAACGACGCGGCGAAGGTCAAGGCGCTTGAAAGAGATGCCGAGAGCATCCGGGTGACGGGAGCACAACTGTCCTCGTTCGGACGAAGCCGGATCCCGACGCGCGAACCTAGCAACAAGCGTAGGTCCTCATGAGCCGATGTGGTTCCAGGCACTTCCATGGCTGCGCGACGACAGGCACGGCTTCGGGGCCGGACCCAATGCCGCTATGGCCCGTTGCTCAAAATTGAGCACTAGCCCCAAGCGGGGGCCCATGCTCCACGTGCGTCGTGCGCAGGGCGGCCCAACCGCTCGGCATTTCGTCGGTCGCGAGCGCTGACGGGTGGCGCGGAGCCCGTGGTACCGTCCGCCCATGCGCGTGCGGCTGATCCTTGAAAACGGCGGGCACACCCTGTCGAAGGTCGTGGAGCTACCCGAAGCGCCAGCGACCGGCTCGACGGTCCAGGTTGACCGAGAGCGGCGCGTGGTGAGCGTGGAGCTCGACGCGGAGCGCGGGCAGGCGGACGTCTACCTGAGCGAGGACGCCAAGGACCTGATGTGGCAGATCGTCCCGACGTTCAAGTTGGCGTTCGTCGAGCGCATGAGGCTGGACGGGTGGGTGGCGGAGGACGAGGAGGCACTATGCGAGTGGCTCACGCTCCGCCTCAACCGGCAGGCCACGGAAGAGCCGGACGACCCGAGTTAATACACACGCTCGGGCACGTGCGACGGCTGGCGCGCGCGGGGCGCCGGCGGAGGAGCAGGGCGCCGGAGCGGCGAGACCCGTTGCGAGGCCTGCCCCCTTGCGTTGGGGCCCCCGCCGGGCTCCCGCTCAGAGGTTCGCGGTCGTCAGCCAGTGGGGGTTCTTCGTCGTGCCGTCGTAGCGCTCCGTGGTCTTGAACTGCTCGTGTTCTCCTCTGGCCCCGAGCTCGGCGGTCCGCGCGAGGATCGCCGAGACGCGCTCGCTGCCGAGCGGCTGGAACGTGTAAGCCGCCTTGAGCGCCTGCTTGAGGACACCCAGGCTGTCGCAGCCGGTGATGACCACCGACGTCGGCAAGCTCATGGGATAATGCAGGCAGGTTATCGGTGACACCACGCCCGTCTTCGCGATCTCCCCGCCGGCGAACGGCTTCATCCCCAGCACCCCGATGCCCTGCTGCGTCAGCACCGGGAGCACCGCCTTCTCGAAGCTCCGGTAATGGGGATCCAGGACGTTGAGAGGCATCTGCACGGTGTCGAGCGGGACGCCCTGCCGCTCGGCCATCTTCAGCATGGCGAGGTGGATGTCCGGGTCCTTGTGCCCCGTGAAGCCGATGAACCGGATCTTGCCCGCCTTCTTCGCGGCCACGAGCGCCTCCATCGCGCCGCCGGGCCCGTAGATCTGCTCGGGATCGCTCATCCGGATGATCTCGTGCATCTGCACGAGATCGATGACGTCGGTGCGCAGCCGCCGGAGCGACTGCTCGAGCTGCGCCTCGGCGGTCGCCCGGGTGCGGCCGTCGAGCTTGGTCATCAGGAAGACCTTGCTGCGGTATCCGTCCTGGAGCGCCTTGCCCATGCGCTCCTCGCTCTTGCCGTCGTGGTAGTCCCAGCAGTTGTCGAGGAAGGTGACCCCGTGATCGATCGCGAAGCGAACGAGCCGGATGCTCTCCTGCTCGTCCTTGGGGACCGCCATGTGGAAGCCGCCGAGGCCGAGGAGGCTGACCTTGACGCCGGTCCGCCCGAGAGCCCTCGTCGGCATCACGCCGCCCGCCGGTAGCGTGACGTCCTCTTCCTCTGGCGCCCCGAAGGAAGGCCCCTCGGGAGGCTCCGGAGCGCCCGCGCCCGGAGATGTAGCGTTTTGCCGCAGCTGCGCGCTCCCCGCACACGCGCCGAGCGCGAGGCTTGCGCCCGCGGCGTGGAGGAAGGTCCGCCGAGAAGGTCGCTTCGTCATGACAGGGCAACGCTCCTTTTCAGGGCGAAGCCAGATTGCAGGGGACATGCCATGCGAACACAGGCACGAGCCCACGTTCACGACCCAGGTGGTGACCGCTGGCGGATGGAGGAGCTCATGGCCGTCCGAGACGCGGCTGGGCGTGAGCAGCCTGGGGGGAGGACCGCATGGCGGTCAGCGCGGCCCGATAGACGGCCTGGAAGCGAGCCTGCTCTGGCGCGAGCGCGGCGGCGCGTTTCAGCGGCTCGATCGCTTGATCCTGGTGGCCTTGCCGGACCAGGGCGAGGCCCAGCGAGTGGAGCAGCTCGGCCTGCTCGGGAAGACGGGTGATTCCGCGCCGGAGCAGCGCGACGCCGTCCGCGTCGCGGCCGAGCTCGCGATAGAGGTCGGCGAGGTTCACGTAGGTGGGGACGTAGCCGGGCTCGATGCGAATCGCGGCGAGGTAGGCGTGCTCGGCATCGCGCGGCTTGCCCGTGCGGGTGAAGATCACGCCCAGGTTGTTCTGGGCCTCGGCGCGATCGGCATGGAGGGTTTGGGTGGCGATGTACTCGCTCAACGCCCCGTCCAGCGCCCGCGCGGCGCGCTCGGGCAAGGCGCCCAGGTCGACACCCGCGAGCACGCGCGCGGCTTCGACGCGCACGCCGCGCACGGGATCGGCGAGGAGCGGCGCGGCGACGGCCGCGGCGTGGCGAGGGTCGTAGCCCTCCAGCGCGCTGAGCGCAGCGCGCCGGAGCAACGGGTCGGGATCGGCGAGCGCCGCGCGGAGAACGGCGAGCGACGCGGCCGTCGGTGCGGCGCGCAGCGAGGCGACCGCGGTGGCGCGCGCGATGCCGGGGAGGGCGCGATCGGTCGCGATCCGCTGGAGCTCAGCGGCGACGGCCGGGTCGCCAGGCGCGGTGCTCGCGAGAGCGAAGGCCTCGGTATAGGTCTGGTAACCCTGCGCAGGGCGGCCGAGCCAGGCTCGCACGGCGTCAGAAGCCCAGCTCGCCGGCTTCTGAGCATGGCAGTCGGTGCATGGGTTCGGGATCCCGAGGCGGACCGAGAGATCCGGCCGAGGCACCCGGAAGCCGTGATCGTGACGGACGTCGACACCCATGTACGTGCGCGCCGGCATGTGGCAGTCGACGCAGCGCGGAGCGGCGGGCGCGCCGGGCGAGACGCCGGCGTTCGCGGCGGCGGCGTTCGCGGCGTGGTGGTGATGCGCGGGGACATCGAAGCGCGCTGGTTCATGGCAGGACGCGCACATGCCGTTGCCCTCGGCGCGCAGACGGCCGGAGTGCGGCTCGTGGCAGTCGCTGCACGTCACGCCGGCATTCGCCATCTTGCTTTGCTGGAACGAGCCGTAGGTGAAGACCTCGTCGCTCATCACGCCGTCGGGCGTGTAGAAGGGCGCGGTCAGCAGCTCGAGCGCGACGCTGTCGAGCAGCGGGGCGCCGTGCCGGAACGGCTGCGAGAGGGTCTCGCGGCGGCTGTGGCAGAACGCGCACGTGGCGCTCTCGGTGCCGCTCGAGGCGCTCTTTCCACGCTGCGCGGTGCCGCTGGGCAGCCGCGTCCACGTGGCGTCCTTGCGCTCGTCGAAGCGCAGGTCGAGGCCCTTCGAGGGGTCCGGCGTCCTCGCCTTGGTCCAGTCGAGGTGGCGCGCGCCGCCGCCGTGGCAGCCTTCGCAACCGACGCTGATCTCGGACCAGGTGGTGGTGAAGTGATCCGCGGCCGCGTCATACCCTTTCGTTACGTGCGTCGAGTGGCACTCGGCGCACATGTGATTCCAGTTCTGGCTGGCGGCGGTCCAGTGCAGCACGTCGCCGGCGCGCACGCTCTCGCGCTCGTGCAGGTGGTACCAGCGCTGCCCACCACGTGGTCGAGGGCGCGCGTCCCACGCAAACGGCAGCGCCTGCAAGCGCCCGCCCGGGCCGGCGACGAGGTACTGCTGGAGCGGCTCGACGCCGAAGGTGTACAGCACCTCGTAGCGGTGCAGCTGGCCATCGGGGCCGTCCGTCGTGACCCAGTATTTCCCGCCCTGGCGATCGAAGCGGTGGACCTGCCCGGCGTAACTCAGGCGCGCCCCGTCGAAGTTCCCGAGCACGGTGGCGGCGGTCGCGTGCTGCATGGCCCGCGCGTGCTGCGAGCCCTGCCACGCGGCGTGCTCCTCGGCGTGGCACGGCGCGCAGCGGTCGCTGCCCACGAAGCCGGCCGCCGCGCGCTCCGGCGAGCGCTCGGCCGGGCCGACCAGCTTCGTGGCAGCCGGCGAGGCCTCCGCGGCGCCGCCTCGCGCCGCCCCGGGTTTCGCCCCCGAAGCGCCCGCGGTGGAGGCGTCGGCCGGCGTGCGCGAGGACGCGCTCGTGGGCGCGCGCCAGACCACGAGCCCGATGAGCGCCAGGGTCAAAACAGCGATGGGCCACGAGCGAACGAGTCGGGAATCGGCCATGTGCGGAGCGGAGGCGAGCGCCGCCGCGAGACGCGGGTCGCGCGGAGACGCCCGGATCTCGCGTGCGGCAGGGTGCGCGTTTACTCGGTGAGGATGACGCCGCGGGCGGTGGCGTACTGCGCCCACGCGGCGGCGAGCTCGGCCGCCACGTCCGGATGAGCCGCGGAAACGTCGTTGATCTCGGCGCGGTCGGTGGCCAGATCAAACAGGCTCCAGGCGCGCGGCGTCGGGCCATAGGGCGCGCTGAGCCACAAGAGCTTCCAGTTGTCGCGGATCACGTAGCGGTGGTTGCCGTGCTCCCAGATCAACGTCTCCCCGGGCGCGCGCAGGCCGGTCGCCCGATCTTCGAGCACCGGCAGGATCGAATGCCCGCTGATCGGCTCGACTTCCCTGCCCTTGTAGGTGCTCCCCGGGTTGGGCACACCGGCCAGCTCGAGCACGGTCGGCAGAAAATCGATCACGTGTGTGGTTCCGTCGAACTGCGGCCTGCTCTGGTGCTGTCCCGGCAGCCGTGCGATGGCCGGAACGGAGATGCCGCCTTCGGTCGTGTAGCTCTTCCACAGCCGGAACGGCGTGGCGCTCACCTCGGCCCAGCGGGGTCCGACGCCGATGTACGAACCCGGTCGACCCAGGTTCTCGAGCGAGTTCTCCACCGCCCCGGAGCGGCTCGGGTCGGTGGCGGCGAAGCCCTCCCGATTGCCACCTTCCGCGCCGTTGTCGGACTGGAAGAAGATGAAGGTGTTCTCGTACTCGCCGACCCGCTTGAGGTACTGGATCAACCTGCCGATGTTGGCGTCGAGGTTCTCGACCATGGCGGCGTAGATCTCCATGCGCCGCGCCTCGTAGATCCGCTCCTCCGGGGTCAGCTCTTCCCAGGTCTTCGGGTTGCTGCCGCCGCTCGGCAAGCGGGGATTCGGCGTGAACGACTGGGGGACGACGCCGCGGCTCTTGAGCCGCTCGAGGCGCCGCTCGCGGATGGCGTCGTAGCCCGCGTCGTAGCGGCCGCGGTACCTGTCGATGTACTCCGGCGGCGCCTGGAGCGGCCAGTGCGGCGTTGTGTACGTCGCGAACGCGAAGAACGGCTTGCCGTCGGCGCGGTTGCTCTCGATGTACTGGATGAGCTTGTCCGTGTAGAACTCGGTCGCGTAGAAGTCGCGCGGCGGCTGCGTGTACACGCCGTCCTCGCGATAGAGCCGCGCCTGCGCGGTCGTCGGCGGGTCGGCGAACTCGTTGAAGAACGCCGCGACGCCGGGGAGCAGGACGTACGATTTCTCGAAGCCGCGCGCCGGAGGGCTCTGGTCCTCCGTGTCGCCGAGGTGCCACTTGCCGGCGATGTACGTATGGTAGCCGGCGTCTCTCAGGATCTCGGCGACGGACAGCGCGTTGTCGGTCAGGTGGCCCTCGTAGCCGGGCTGCCCTGCTTGCGGTCCAGTACCACCGCCCATCCGGCCCAGCCCGACGGCGTGGCTGTCGGTGCCAGAGACCAGCATCGCGCGGGTCGGCGCGCACAGCGATCCGGAGCGGTGCCCGGTGAGGATGCGGCCTTCTGCGGCGAGCGTATCGAGGTTCGGTGTGGTGATCTCGCCGCCGAACGCGCCGAGGTCGGAGAAGCCGAGATCGTCGGCCACGATCGTGACGATGTTGGGCAACTCGACGATCGTGCCGCCGCCGCCCGTGCCGCCGGCACCGCCATCTCCGCCGCCGCCCGTACCGCCGCCCGTACCGCCGCCCGTACCGCCACCGGCACCGCCGCCGCCCGTACCGCCACCGGCACCGCCGCCGCCCGTACCGCCGGTACCTCCGCTGCCGCCGGCACCGCCGCCGCCCGTATCGCCGGCACCGCCGCTGCCGCCGGCACCGCCGCCGCCCGTACCGCCGCTGCCGCCGCTGCCGCCGGCTCCGCCGCCGCCCGTACCGCCGCTGCCGCCGGCTCCGCCGCCGCCTTCGCCGGTCGCGCCAGCTTCACCCGAGTTGCCACCGCCGCCGACACCGCTCGTGCCGTTGCCGGTGCCGCTCGTGGAACCGCCCGATCCGCCGCTCGCGCTGCCCGTCTGAGCCGCGCCGCCACCGCTGCCCGCGTCGTCGTCGCTCCCGCAGCCGATCGGGCCGAGCAGCGTCGCCAACAACCAGGGTCCGCTCGCGAGCGCCGGACCAATCCATCGATGACGTTCGAAGAACCGCTTCATACATGTCTCCTTGGGAGTGCTGGAAGCGCCGCATGCCGGAGTCGAACGTCGTCGCAAGCGAGGCTCCGCCGTCCTCCCGAAGGGACGCCTCGGCTCGCGCCCCGGCCAAAGGTCAGCCGGGCGCGCCACGAGAAGGGCGGACGCTGACGGTGATGAGCCGCGTGGCTCGGCCGTCACGACGAACGACGGCGCCGCACGTCGCCGGGGACGCGGGGGCGCTGCTTCGCTGTTCTCCTCGCCGCGGCATGCGCCGCGGCGCATGCGGCTAACTACAGCAAGAACGACAACCGCTTGTTCGACAGCACGCCTCCGAGCGAGCACCGAACGTCCGCATGGCCACGAGGCAAGGAAACATTCGTCCGTTATAACGGACATCGCGACGCTATACAAGACAATTCTCTCGTCGCGGAGCGGTGGTCCGAGGTCCTGCCAGAAAAGCCGGTCGATATCGTCGACGACGACGCGTCCGGGCAGCGGCGGCTCACCGGAATCCCGCGGTCGCTCATCACGCTCGTCACCTGGTGGAGCGCCTCGGGCAGCGACGTCCAGAAGTCCCAGTTGTTGTCCGCGCTGCGCATCCCGGTCCGGGGGTCGCGCTTGACGGCGTGGTTGAGGTCGGGGAAGCGCAGCGGGTCGCGGAAGAAGATCAGCCGCTCGATCCTCGAGCGCCACGGCGGCCGCCTCTGGGCCGAGCCCAACCCTGTACTCGGCGCGACGTTTCGCTTCGAGCTGCCGGCTGTCGAAGGAGCCTGAGCGACGCGGACGGCGATGAGAGGCCGCGGACCCTCGTGTCCGCGGCCCTCGCGCTCACGACTGGATGAACTCCAGCAGATCCGGATTGACGACGTCCGGGTTGATGGTGCACAGGCCATGCCCCAGGCCCTTGTAGACCTTGAGCGTGCCCTTCTTGAGCAGCTTGATCGACAGCAGCGCGGAATCCGCGATCGGCACGATCTGGTCGTCGTCGCCGTGCATCACGAGCGTGGGCACATCGATCTTCGCGAGGTCGTCGGTGAAATCGGTCTCCGAGAACGCCTTGATGCAGTCGTAGTGCGGCTTGATGCCGCCCATCATGCCCTGCCGCCACCAGTTGTCGACGACCCCCGGCAGCGTCTTGGCCCCTGGACGATTGAATCCATAGAACGGCCCTTCGGGCACGGCGCGGTAGAACTCCGCGCGGTTCGCGACGAGCGCGGCGCGGAACCCATCGAACACCTCGAGGGGAAGGCCACCGGGATTCTTGTCGCTCTTGACCATGATCGGCGGCACGGCGCCGATGAGCACGGCCTTGGCCACGCGGCCGTCCTGCCCGTGCTTCGCGACATAACGCGCCACCTCACCGCCGCCCGTGGAGTGGCCGATGTGCACCGCGCCCTTGAGACCGAGGTGAGCGGTGAGCTGCGACACGTCGCTGGCGTACGTGTCCATCTCGTTGCCATCGAAGGTCTGCGACGAGCGCCCGTGACCGCGACGATCGTGCGCGATGACGCGGAAGCCCTTCGCAAGGAAGAACATGAGCTGCGCATCCCAGTCGTCTGCCGACAGCGGCCAGCCGTGATGGAACACCAGAGGCCGGCCGCTGCCCCAGTCCTTGTAGAAAAGCTCGACGCCTTCTTTGGTCTTGAAAATCGGCATGTGGCGCTCCTTCTATCTATCGAATGGCGTGACGCAGAAACGAGGCCACCTGTTCGGCGGCGAGCTGCGGGTACTGATGCTGCGGGGCGTGCTCCGACTCAGGATACACGGCCAGATTCAGCACGCCGACAACCTCGACCCGGCCGGGCGTGCGCTCGTCGCCGACGAGGCGCGCGTCGGCCGGGTGGTGACGACGGCGCCGAGCGCGCGGCGACTCGCTCGCCCCGCCTCGACGACGCGCTTCCTCGAGCTCGGCGGCACGCTCGAGCTCTGACCCACCTTTCGCTCTCGAGGGGTGCTTGACTCCGGCAGCCGGCGCCTCTATGACATTCGCGCATCTAGATACATGAATACATGAGTCTTTCCGAATACATCGAGACGCTGAGCCTCCTCGGGGACGAGAGCCGGATACGGCTCTGCGTGCTCCTGCGCGAGCGCGAGCTGCGGGTGACGGATCTGGTTCGCGTGACGGGCATCGCGCAGTCGCGCGTCTCGACGCACCTCGGGCGGCTCCGCGAGGCGGGGTTCGTGCGGGATCGGCGCCAGGGGCCGCAGTCGTTCTATGCGCTCGCGGTCGACACCCTGCCCGGGACCGCGAAGGCCCTCCTCGATGAGGCCACGAAATCGCCCGACCCGACCCTGGAGGGCGACCAGCGGCGCCTCCTGGAGCTCGACGCCGAGCGGCGCGGCGGCCTCCCCGAGTCCTTCGCCGGCGAGATGGAGAGGCACTACTCCCCGGGCCGCACGTGGCAATCGCTCGCGGTCGGCATCGCCGCGTTGCTCCGCCTCGGCGACGTCCTCGACGTCGGATCGGGCGACGGCGCGGCGGCCAGCGCGCTCGCGCCTTACTGCCGCTCGCTCACCTGCGTCGACTCGAGCAGCCGGATGATCGAGGCCGCGAGAGAGCGGTTCTCGACCCAGCCCCACGTCCGCGTCCAGGTCGCCGATGTCCACGCGCTGCCGTTCGGAGACGCCTCCTTCGACTCCATCCTCGTGTTTCACACGCTGACCTACGCCGAGGACCCGCCGCGGGCGCTGGAAGAGTGCGCCCGCGTGCTCCGCCCGGGCGGTCGGGTGGTCATCCTGTCGCTCGACGCGCACCAGCAGCGGGAGATCACCGTGCCCTACGGCGAGCGCCACCCCGGCTTCTCGCCCTCCGACATCCGGGCCATGCTCACCCGCGTGAAGCTCGATGTCGCCGCGTCCGAAGTCGCCTGCCGCGAGACAAAGAAACCCCATTTCCAGGTCGTGCTCGCCATCGCCGACAAGCCGACCCCCGGTCCCTCCAAGAGCGCCAAGCGAGGCTGATCATGCCGTCCAACAACACAACGCCTCCCCTTCATCCACTCCAGAAGCTCCTCCAGAGCCGCATCGTCATCATCGACGGGGCGATGGGGACGACCATCCGCACCTACGGGATGAAGGAAGCGGACATCCGGGGCAAGCGATTCGCGGATTCGAAGAAAGACCTGCTGAACAACGGCGATCTGTTCTCGCTCACGCAGCCGGAGATGATCTGCGACATCCACCGGCGGTTCCTCGAGGCCGGCGCGGACATCATCGAGACGAACACCTTCGGCGCGACAAGCATCACCCAGAGCGAGTTCTTCGTGGACGACCCGCGCGAGCACGGCGGGCGGAAGGACCCGGCCTTCTATCAAGGGATCATCGACGACCCGTTCCTCAACGACCTCGCCTGGGAGATCAACGAGCAGTCCGCGCGGCAGTGCCGCGAGTGGGCCGATCGCGTGGCGAACGCCGACGGGCGGCAGCGGTTCGTCGCGGGCGCCATCGGCCCGCTCACCGTCTCCCTGTCCAACTCCCCGGACGCCGACGACCCCGGCTTCCGCGTCGTGACGTTCGATCAGGTGAAGCAAGCGTACGTCCACCAGATCCGCGCCTTGATCGCCGGCGGCTCCGACGTGCTGCTTGTCGAGACCATCTTCGACTCGCTCAACGCGAAGGCCGCGCTCGTCGCCATTCGAGAGGTGTTCGACAAGGATGGCAAGACCCTGCCGGTGATGATCTCGGCGGCGGTCGGGCGCGGCGGAGAGACGATGATCTCCGCGCAGACGGTCGAGGCGTTCTGGAACGCGGTGAAGCACGTCAACCCGCTCGCCATCGGGCTGAACTGCTCGCTCGGCCCGGACCTGATGTATCCGTTCCTGTCCGACCTCTCGGAGAAGTCCAGCGCCGCGATCTCCTGCTACCCGAACGCCGGCCTGCCCAACCCGCTCTCCCCCACGGGCTTCGATCTGGAGCCGCCGGACATGGCGCGCCACATCGGCGGCTTCGCGGACGCGGGCCTCCTCAACATCGCCGGCGGCTGCTGCGGCAACACGCCCGAGCACATCGCGGCCATCGCCAAGGCGCTCGCGGGCAAGCCCCCGCGCGCCCTCGACCCCAGGACCCCCGCCGAGGCCCCGCCCGGCGGCGCGGCCTCTTCCAGCGCGCCGATCCCCCTGCGCCTGTCCGGCTCGCAGCCGTTCACGCAGCAGCCCGGCGTCTACATGATCCTGGGCGAGCGCACCAACGTCGCCGGGTCGCCGAAGTTCGCGAAGCTCATCAAGGAAGGGAAGTTCGAGGAAGCGGTGAGCGTCGCGCGCCAGCAGGTCGAGAACGGCGCCAACGTCATCGATATCTGCATGGACGAGGGCATGATCGACGGCGTCGCCGCGATGACGCGCTTCCTGCTGCTCCTGGCCAGCGAGCCCGAGGTGGCGAAGGTCCCGTTCATGGTGGACTCGTCGAAATGGGAGGTCATCGAGGCGGGCCTCAGGTGCATGCAGGGCAAGGGCATCGTGAACTCCATCTCGCTCAAGGAGGGTGAGGCGAAGTTCCGCGAGAGCGCGAGGACCGTCCTCAAGTACGGCGCCGCCGTCGTGGTCATGGCCTTCGACGAGCAAGGGCAGGCCGCCACCTACGAGGACAAGATCCGGATCTGCAAGCGCGCATACGGCATCCTCGTCGACGAGGTGGGGTTTCCTCCCGAGGACATCATCTTCGATCCGAACATCCTCACGGTCGCCACCGGCATGGAGGAGCACAACAATTACGCCGTCGACTTCATCGAGGCCACCCGCTGGATCAAGGCAAACCTGCCGCACGCCAAGGTCAGCGGCGGCGTGTCGAACATCTCGTTCAGCTTTCGCGGCAACAACCGGGTGCGCGAGGCCATGCACTCGGCGTTCCTCTACCATGCCATTCGCGCCGGCATGGACATGGGCATCGTCAACGCGGGCATGCTCGAGGTGTACGAGGAGATCGAGCCGGAGCTCCGCGAGCTCGTCGAGGACGTCCTGCTCAACCGGCGTCCGGACGCCACGGAGCGGCTCGTCGACTTCGGCGAGGCGCTGAAGGCCAGGAGCGCCGGCGCCGCCGCGACCGAGAAGAAAGAAGAGGAGTGGCGCAAAGGCACCGTCGAGGAGCGGCTGTCGCACGCGCTGGTCAAGGGCATCGACACATACATCGATATCGACACCGAGGACGCGCGCGCCAAGCTCGGCCGCCCGCTCTCCGTGATCGAGGGCCCGCTGATGGATGGAATGAGCGTCGTCGGAGATCTCTTCGGCGCCGGCAAGATGTTCCTGCCGCAGGTGGTGAAATCGGCGCGCGTGATGAAGAAGGCCGTCGCGTACCTCACGCCGTTCATGGAGGAGGAGAAGGCGGCGATGGCCGCCGCCGGGCAGGAGGTGAAGACGCAGGGGAAGATCGTCCTCGCCACGGTGAAGGGCGATGTCCACGACATCGGCAAGAACATCGTGGGCGTCGTGCTCGCCTGCAACAATTACGAGGTGATCGACATGGGCGTCATGGTCCCGTGCGAGAAGATCCTCGAGCGCGCCAGGCAGGAGAAGGCGGATCTGATCGGCCTGAGCGGGCTGATCACGCCGTCGCTCGACGAGATGATCCACGTCGCCCGCGAGATGGAGCGGCAGAACTTCAAGCTGCCGCTCCTGATCGGCGGGGCGACGACCAGCAAGGCGCACACCGCCGTCAAGGTGGCCCCGCATTACAGCGAGCCGGTCGTGCATGTGGTCGACGCGAGCCGCGCCGTGCCCGTCACGACGAGCCTCCTGAGCGAGGAGGGCAAGGCGGCGTTCGTCGCCCAGCACCGCGCCGAGTACGAGAAGCTCCGGCGGCTCCACGCGGCGCCGAAGCACAAGCTCGTCTCCCTCGAGGCCGCGCGCGCGAACCGGACGCGGATCGAGTGGCGCGCCGAGGACGTGCCGGTGCCCGAGTTCACCGGCGCGCGCGTGCTCGAGGACTTCCCGCTCGCCACCTTGCGCGAGTACATCGACTGGACGCCGTTCTTCCACACGTGGGAGCTGAAGGGCGTCTATCCGCGGATCCTGGAGCACGAGAAGTACGGCGAGCAAGCGCGCCAGCTCTTCTCCGAGGCGAACGCGCTGCTCGACACGATCATCGAGAAGAAGCTGCTCACGGCGCGCGGCGTGTATGGCTTCTTCCCCGCGAGCGCGGTGGGCGACGACGTGGAGGTGTACACGGACGGGACGCGCGCGAAGGTGCTCGAGCGGTTTCACTTCCTGCGCCAGCAGACGGCGAAGGAGGGCGGCGAGCCGAACCGGTCGCTCGCGGATTTCATCGCGCCCAGGGAGACCGGCCTCCGGGACCACATCGCCGGCTTCGCGGTCACCTCCGGGATCGGCCTGAAGGAGCTGTGCGAGCGGTTCAGGGCGGTGCACGACGACTACAACGCCATCATGGCCGAGGCGATCGCCGATCGCCTGGCCGAGGCGTTCGCCGAGTGCCTGCACAAGCGGGTGCGCGACGAGTGGGGTTATGGCCGGCAGGAGGACCTGACCAAGGCCGAGCTCATCGAGGAGAAGTACCGCGGCATCCGGCCCGCGGCGGGGTACCCCGCGTGCCCGGATCACACCGAGAAAGGCACGCTCTGGCGGCTGCTCGACGTCGAGAAGAGCACCGGCATCCAGATCACCGAGTCGTTCGCGATGTGGCCCGGATCGAGCGTGAGCGGCCTGTATTTCGCGCACCCGGAGGCCCGGTACTTCAGCCTGGGAAAGATCGATCGCGACCAGGTGGCCGACTACCACGCGCGCAAGGGCATGACCGTCGCGGAGGTCGAGCGCTGGCTCGGCCCGAACCTCAACTACGACGCTTCAAACTAGCGGAAATCCGGCCGGGGATCGGCCTCGCGAAGGAAGAGAGATTTTAACGCAAAGGCGCAAAGACGCGAAGACGCAAACCTGAAAAAAGATCTGTTTTTTGCGACTTTGAGGCTTTGCGACTCTGCGTTGGAATCTCTATCTGTTCTTTTTTGCGTCTTTGCGTCTTTGCGCCTTTGCGTTGAAATCTCTATCTGTTCTTTTTTGCGTCTTTGCGTCTTTGCGTCTTTGCGTCTTTGCGTTGAAATCTCTCGCCGGATCAGGCCTTGAGCTCGTCGAGCTCGCCGGCCTGGCCGAAGGAGCCGAAGTTCGCGATCGGCCCCCCGCCCTCCTCGGTGCAGCCGACCGCGTTCGCGAGCGTCGTGAGCAGCTTGTTGTGGGGCGCGTCCTTGTCCTGCACCGTGCTCGACTGCCGCGTCACCTTGATGTACTGCCCCGTCTTGAAGTAGCCGCCGCAGCTCCCCGCGATGATGTACGGCAGGTCGCGGAAATCGTGGCGCAGGCCGTCGGAGAGCTCGTTCATGAACACGACGGCGCTGTTGTCGAGCACCGTCGCCCCGCCCTCCTCGTAGGCCGCGAGCCGGTCGAGCAGATAGGCATACTCGCCCGTGAACCAGCGATCGATGTCGAAGAGCATCTCCTCGTAGCCGTCGACGGCGCTCCCGGTGTCATCGTCCCTCGTGTTCCCGTGCGAGAGCTTGTGGTGGTTGTACTCGTGGGCCATCCCATCCCACTTGAAGATGGGCCCCGCGGCGCCCGAGCCCCATTGCAGCGTCGCCGACCGCGTCGCGCCGGTCGCGATCGCCAGCGCGAGGATGTCCATCTGCATCCGCCCGACCTTCTTGAACTCGGCGTCGAACGCCACCGTGTCCGGGTCGATCCCCTCGATCTCCGCCGCTCGCTCCGGCGAGAGCTCGCGCGGGATGATCCCGGAGCCGCCCATGCCCACCTCGAGGTCGCGCACCGTCTGGAAGTGCATGTCGAGCTTGTCGCGATCGGCCTTGCTGAGCTTCTTCTTGAGCAGGGCCTCGTACTCGACCGAGACCAGGTCGAGCACGCTCTCGCGGCGCTTCGTGAGCCGCACGATCGCCTCCTCTTCGAGGTCCGTCCCGCCGACCAGGTCCCGGTACGCGAGCCACGGGTTGTTCTCGCCGCTGACGGGCTGCTCGCTTCCGGTGTACGAGATGTGCCCGCGCACGTTCGGCGTCTTCGCCCCGACCATCAGCGTCAGCGCGGGCGTGCCCGGCGGGTTGATCTTGTTCGCGATGAACTGGTCGAGCGAGATCCCCGCCGCGTACTGGGTGCCCTGGACGAGCGGCTGCGCCGTGAGCTTGCAGCCCATCCCCTTCGCGTGATCGTCGCCCGCGCTCGGGTCGAACCCGTAGCCGCGCGGCACCATGTGGATGCCCCGCGGGATCAAGAGCTTGTCCCGGTACGCGGCGAGGGGCGCTATCGCGCGCGTCGCCCCGAACGACGCGGCCGTCAGCGCGCCGTACTGCGTGCTCGGGAAGAACTTGGCCATGTTCACGCCGTTGCACATGAAGAAGGCGATGAACCGGCGCGGCGCGCTCGCGTCGGCCTTGGCGTCGCGCGGGCGCAGCGACTCGAGGAGCGGGAGGCCGAGCATCACCCCGCACGCGCCCCGCAAGAACGTTCTGCGATTCATTGGTCCACCTCTTCCACGGCCCGGTACCTGAACGTCTTCGTCTGCGTGAGGGCGACGAGCAGCTCCTTGATGTTGTACCCGGACGCGCCGAGCTTCTCGTCGATCTCGGCGATCGTGCACGCGTCCTCGCGCGAGAGCTGGCGCGCATTGCCGTAGCGGTACCAGTTCGTCAGATAACACCGCTGCGCCACGGGGCTCTCCGCGAGCTGCGTCGCGAGGTCCACGGCGCCGTCGAAGCTGATCTCACCGTCCCCGACGGCGATCGTGCCTGTCGCGTCGATCGTCTCGCCGTCCTCGTCGGCGCGGTAGCGCCCGACCGCGTCGAAGTGCTCCAGCGCGAAGCCCGGCGGGTTGATCACGGCATGGCAGTCGTTGCACGCCTTCGGCGACGTGTGCACCTCCACCTGGTCGCGCGTCGTCCTGATCTCGCCCTGGATGGGCGGCAGCGTCGTGTTGATGTCCGCCGGCGGGTCCGGGAGGTCGGTGCACAGGATCTGGCGCTGGATGAACACGCCGCGGTGGATCGGCGAGCTCTTGTTGAAGAACGCGTGCGAGCTCAGGAAGCCGGCCTGCGTGAGGAGCCCCGCCCGCTCCGCCGGGTCGAGCGGCGTCTCCACGAGCTCGCTCGTGAACGACCCTTCCACGCCGTAGATCGGGGCGAGCCTGTCGTTCACGAAGCCGACGGGCGCCGTCATCAGCGTCCTGAAGTCGCCCTCCATCTCGAGGACGACGTGCCGGATGAACTGCCTCGTCTCGGCCGCCATGGCCGAGGACACGCTGGCGTCGAAGTCCTCGTAGAGCGCCGGATCCTTCGAGAGATCCGCGTAACGGCTCATGTGGAGCCACTGGGCGTGGAAGTCGTCCAGGGCGCTCGTGGCCCTGGGGTCGGCGAGCATGCGCCGCGCCTCGGCCTCGATGCCGTCGGGCGTGCCCAGCGCGCCGCCCTCCGCCGCTTCGAGGAGCGCGTCGTCGGGCAGGCTGTTCCAGAGCAGGTACGAGAGCCGCGTCGCGACCTCGTAGGCGTCGAGCGGGATGACCCCCCCGCCGTCGAGCTCCTCGCTGAGCTCGATGCGGTAGAGGAAGTGCGGCGACTGGAGCATCGCCTCGATGACGTGGCGCACGCCCTGCTCGAACGGCGTGCCCGCGTCGAAGAGGCCGTTGCCACGGGCGTAGGCGGCGGCGTACGCCTCCTCCTGCTCCGCCGAGAGCGGCCTCCTGTAGACGCGCTTGCCGAGCTCGCGGATGAGCTGCCGGGCGCAGGCCGCGCCGTCGCCCTCCGGCGCGCACGGCACGATCTTGCCGAGCACGGCCTGGTCGACGACGACGTCGGCCGCGATGGTCTCCGCCGCGCGGCGGTAATCGCGGGCGAGGCGGTCGGAGACGAGGAGCCCCTTGGCGTTGTTGTTGAACCCCTCGAACGCCGGGTCCGCGAGGAACGCCGCCGAGGCCTTCATGTCCTTGCCGAAGAGGTCCCGGACGGTGTTGTCGTACTGCGCGTGCGTCAGCCGCGTCAGGCGCGGGGTCGGGCCTGGCGCGGTGACGCCGGGCTCGCACTGGGCGCCGGGGTCGGGACCTGGGCCGGTGCCGGTGCCGGTGCTGGTGCCGGGACCGTCGCCCGGATTCGATCCGCCGTCTCCAGACGATCCCGAGCACGCGGCCGCGCTGGAGAGCGCGATGGCCGCGAGCAGCATCCTCGGGGTGCTTCGATTCACGGGCAGCTCCTTCGTGAATGAGCTCGAAGAAAGAAGAATCTACGAGCGCTCCATGGAACAGGCTATCGGGGCCAGGAGCTCAGCGTCAATGCGAGGCGACGGTGGAGCGGTCGGTTCTTTCGGTCCCGTCGGTCTCTTCGGCCCCGACAGTTCCACCCGTTCCGCCGAATGCGCCGGAGCTGTTCACTGGAATCGGCGCAGCGCGGCGATGACGCGCCGAGACTGGAAGGCGCCCAGGTGGGCGCAGGAAAGTGCCTTATCCACGATTCAGGAGACAGCGCCTGATCACGCACGCCAGGAGCGCTGGTCGTTCCTGGTCGTTCAAGGTGTCGGGGGCATCTGCGGCTGACACCTGCCCGACGAGCAGACCGCCGTCATCCCGTCCGGGAACACGGGCGCGCACGGAGGGCACGCGCCCATGCCGGCGGGACAGACCAGGGCATCGAGCTCCGCGCTCTGGTTGAGGGCGACGATGCCTGTCCCGTCGCACCCCTCGCAGCAGCCGAGGCCGTCGCGCAGGGCGCAGTCCGAGTCGACCGTGCACTCCGTCAGCGGCGACTCGCGCACGTCGAGGACGACGCAGCGCCCCGCCTCGCACGTGGCGGTGAAGTACTGGGTCGTGCGCTCCGCCTCGGTGACCTCCGGGCACGCGCCGCACGCGACGCCCCCGCACCCCTGGATGATCTCGTTGAGCTTCGTCCCGGCGCGGTTGATGGCCCTGAAGCTCTCGGCACTGGCCGTGTCACAGGCGCCGCAGCAGCCCCGCGACACGAGGATGCAATCGCTCGGCGCGTTGCAGACGCCTATGTCGGGCAGCTCGCCCCGACAGGCCTCCTCGCACGCGGCAAGGGAATCGAAGCGGTTCTCATTGCCCTCGCAGCCGCCGTAGGTGAACTCCCTGCACGCGCCGGCGGCCGGGTCGTACCAGTATTTCGGGAACGCCGCGTCACACCGACCAGGATCCGCCGGCAGCAGGCACCGGACGGGCAATTCCCCGCCGCCACCACCGCCGCCGGTCTCCGCAGACGAACCGCCTCCGCCCGGGTCCCCGCCGCCCGAACCTGCGGGGTCCACCTTTCCGGAGCAGCCTGCGGCGAGCAGAAGGGAGCTAAGCAAGCCAAGACCCAGGGATAAGCGCCGAGGCATGCCAGGCGAGTTGCAACGCGCATGCCCTGGGCGTCCGGTCGATGCGCCCGCCGATCTCGGCCCGGATCGCGCGGGCGCGGGGCCTCGGTGTGCCAGACGGCGCGGCACACCATGACAGTGTCGTCGAGGCGACCGGTCCCTGAGCTGCTCGCCGTCAGGGGTTGCGCGTCAGCCGGACGTTGTACGTAGCGCTCTTGAGCGCCATGCTGCCGTCTGCCCTCTGCTGGTCGACGAGAAAATCGAAGGCGACCGCGACGCCGTCCTCGATGGCGCACCAGGACTCCTGACAACGGCAAACGCCGCTTTCACACAGCGTGAGGTATCCGCAGTCGACGGGCTGCCCGTTCGCGAAGCAGCCCTCGGACCCTTCTTCCCACGCCCCCCCGGTCACGCAATTGTAGGATCCTGGGCCCGGGGACGACGCCTGAAGCTCGCACCAGCCCTTCCAGAGCTCCCGGGGGTCGATGGCGAAACGCAGCCGGCGGTCGGTGAGCTGCGCATTGAGCATGGTGAAATCGAACCCTTCGTAGGGCAGGCCGGTATTGTAGCCGACCTCCGGCCCGACGGTTTCGGGATAGCCCACATCCGGATCTACGGCCGGGGGTAGAGAGGCTCCCGTGCCGAAGCGCACCTTCCCCTGGATCGATGTGCCCTCCACGGTGTCGATGTCGATCTGGATCACGTCCGATCCCGAGCGGAACTTGAAGTTCTCGATGTATCCCTCCCAGTGCGCGACGAGCAGGGAGGCCGCGTCGGATCCCTCGCCGCCGGAGCTGGCCTCATCGCCGCCGATGGGCAGATCCTGCGGCTGACAGCCGGTGTTCCCGAGCGAGGCAGCAGCGAAGAGCAACGCGAGCACGACGCGAGTCGAACGATTCATGGTTCCTCCTGTCTCTTGCGGTCCATCGGTACATGGCCGGCGCGAGGAACATCCGTCTCTGTCAGTCGATATTTTCTCGGAACGCGCACGAAGCGCGGACGCGGCCCGCGTGCACCGAGCCCGGCGCTTCGCCGAGGAGCCGCTCGGCCTCGGCGCGCGCCTCCGGCGCCCGCCCTGCGGCGCAGAGGGCGAGCACGCGCGCGGCCATGCGCTCCTCGCGGAGCTGGCCCTCTGGAAACCGGGCGCCGAGGTCGTCGAGGCGATCGAGCGCGGCCGACGGATCGCCGTCCCGCACGGCGTCCTGCGCCTCGCGCAGCAGGGCCATCTCCGCGGCGAGCGAGCTCGGCCTCGCCGGCTGTCCGCCGCGCGGGCGCGCCGGCTCGCGTTCGCCACCGCCTATCGAGGGCGCGCGCGCGGCGTCCTCCGCGCCGGGGTCCAGCGGCCGCGGCGGCGCCGGCGCGACCGCGCGGGCGGCGCGGGAGGCCGGGGGCGCCGCCGTCGGCGCCGGCGCGGCGACCGGAGCCACCGCGGGCGGCGTCACCGCGGGCGGAGGCGCCGCGGGCGCGCTCGCCGGCGGCGCTGCGCTGGCCGGCGGAGGCGCGTCGATGGTCGCCCTGCCGGTGAAGAACCCGCCGGCGAAGGCGACGGCGCCGATCAGCGCGCCCGCTGCGATCACCTTGCCCGAGAGCACGCCGCCGGCCGCCTTGCCCGCGAGGACGCCGCCGCCTGCCCCGCTGCCCGCGAGCGGCGACGGGGGCGAGGTGGGCGCCTCCCCGGACGGCTCCTGCGGCGCGCCGACCGCCAGCTTGCCCGCGAGCGCCGCGCGGAGCCGCGCCTTGTCGGACGGCGCGAGCCCGTCCGCTCGGGCCGCCCTCAGGAGCGCGCGCGCCTTGTCGCCCGGATCGCTCATGGCCATCCGCCCCCGCGCCTCGCCAGCGCCAGCTCGAACTCGCGGCGCGCGGCGCGCAGCCGCGAGTAGACGGTGTTCAGCTTCAGGTCGAGCGCCGCGGCGATCTCCGGCGCGCTCAGCTCCTCGATCTCCGCCATCACGAGCACCGCGCGCTTGTCGTCGTCGAGCTCCGCGAGGAGCGCGTCGACCAGCTTCAGCGCCTCGACCTGCTCGAGCCGCTCCGCCGGCCCCGGCCCGCGGTCCGCCACGCCGCCCGGCAGCTCCTCGAGCCCGCCCTTGCGCCGGACGAGGCGCCGGTGATCGCGCGCCACCCGGCAGAGGATCGCGAACAGCCACGCCTTCACGCTCGACCGCGGCTCGAGCTCGCCGAGCCGCCGGTGGACCACGACGAAGACGTCCTGGAAGGCGTCGTCCAGGCTCGCCTCGCTGACGCCGAGCCGGCGCAGGTTTCGCCAGACGAAGTCGGCGTGCTCGTCGTAGACCGCGTCGAAGTCGAGGACGACGGGCGCGTCGTGGGCGCCGAAGTGCGGATCGAACACGGACCCCGCGAAGGGAAGCGCCGACGCGGGGGACGTCCTCGTCACGCGAAGTACATGGCCGGCGCCCTCTGGATCCGTCACGGAAATCGCACCTCGACCCCCAGCGAGGCGCGGAGCGTGGCGGCGGCGCTCCGGTGGACCGCGCCGATGCCGACGAGCACGAACCGATCGCGCGTCACAGGGAACGGAACGTCGATCGTGAGCGGGACGCGGAGCCGATCCGTAAGAGTGAAGGTCGCGAGCGCTCCGGGATGCGGCGCGACCCAGAGCGCCCGGTTCGAGCCGGGCGACGCCGCGCCGAAGCTGTCCGCGCTCATGACGCCGACCTCGACGCCGGCGCAGGGTCCGAGCTCGATCGAGCGATAACGCACTGCGTAACACACGCGCACTCCGCCGGTGGTCAGCTGGACGTCGCCGCCCATCGTCGTCCGCTCGACGAACGCTTGCTGCGCGCCGAAGTAGGTGCCGGACAGCTCGACGCGCACGGCTCCGATCAGCAGGCCCGCGGCGATGCCGGCGCCCGGGGCGACCGCCGGGAGCGACGCGGTGTCGAGGACGCCGGAGGCCCTGAGCGTGCCGCGCAGCTCGAGGGGGCGCGACGGGCCCTGCGCCGGGGCCGCGCTGGCCCCTGGCGGGGGCGAGGCCGCGGGCGGCGCCTCGGCGGCGGTGGGCGCGTCCGGAGATGCGTCCAGCGCCGCCGAGGCCCCGGCGCCCGGATCCCCGCCGGCGCCCGGATCCCCGCCGGCGCCTGGATCCTCGCCGGAGATGTCGCCTGGCGCCGCGCCGGTGGCCGGCTCCGCCGTCGGGGTGCCGCGGCTCGCTGCGTCCGGATCGATGGCGAGCGCGATGATCAGCGCCGCCGCGTCCGCGAGCTCCGCGCAGGTCTCGCCGTGGAGCTCGCGCGACCGTGTCGTCTCGCCGAGCGTCGTCGTGAGGCGGAGGTCCCACGACCCGCGCTCGTTCCGGGACACCACCGCGCGCGCCTTCAGCGGCGGCTCGCCGTTCGCCTCGGACGACCGCCCGAGGCGCTGCTCGATCTCGGCCAGCACGCGCCCTCGATCCGCGCATTCCCCGGGCGCGATCCAGTCGAGCTCGACGCCGCCCGCGCTCGCCGCGCCCTCCGCGGCGCTGGCGCGCGCCTCGGCCGCCGTCGCGGCGAGCGCGAGCGCGGCGAGCGCGGTGAAACAAAGAGACGAAGAGGACATCGACTGCAGCGATGAAGTCCGACCCGCGGCGGTCGCGCGGGCGGATCACGTCCCGCGGATCGCGAACGACGATGGCGCCGGGCTCCTTCGCGATTCGCAGGAGGCCCTGCGCTCCGCACGGGAGGTCCGCGCGGCTCGACGGCCAGCGAGCCTACCAGAGATCGAGGGGACGCGTCCGCCAGCGCAGCCGCAGGCGGCACGCGCGCGTGCCTCGCGGCGCCCTTCTGACGCCACGCCCGCCCCCGTCGAGCGCCCGGCGCCGTGCTCCGGCGGGCGCGCGGCGGCGCTCGCGGGTGGGAGCCGCGCGCCGCCATGGCGCCGTCATGCTCTCGGCCCGAGGTTCCATGCGAATCCCATCGAATCGCGTCGGCACGCCGCCTGCGAAGGCGCGCGTGCTCCGCATCGCCGCCGCGTACACTCCGCGCCGCCCCCACGACACCGTCCTCCATCGGCTCGTCCGCGAGCATTACGCGACCTTCGTCGCCCACACGGAAGCCACCTACGCCGCGCCGCTGCCGCACCCGCGGTCGACGCCCTCGAGCGCTACCTCGCCTGCGGCGGCTTCTCCCGAGGCTTCGTGCGCTGCCACTGCGATCCCTGTCGCCACGATGTCGTCGGCACTGCCAGGGTTAGCCAGCGCCGAGCACGCTCGTCGACGCCGTCGTCGCCCCTGACGACGAGCGTCGCGCGCGACCTGGCCGGCCGGATCGCCCTCCCGTTTCCTGCGCGCCGAGGAGCGCATCGACAGCACGCATAGGCGACGCTCCCTGGCCGTTCTGCCGAGACGCCCGGGAAGACGGTGCCCGGCGCTTCTGCCGGGGCACATCTCCCGCCGCCCCCGCCCGTCGGTTGCTCGCCGAGCATGCAGGCCGGCCCCTCAGGGCGTTCCTCTCGGTATCGAGTAACGAAAATCTGGGTCTTTTACGCCGAGCCGGAACGTGGCACCCTTGACCCACCGGCATGGATGGCGTCCTGATCACACCCCCGACGGCAGCATCTCCCGCAAAAGCGGACCTTTCCGCCTCGCCGTTCAGCTGCACAACTGTGGATCTCTTTTGTGGTGCCGGCGGTCTCTCATACGCGTTTCATAACGCCGGATTCAGAATTCTCGCGGCTGTCGAGAAGGACTGCCACGCTGCGGCAACCTACGAGAAGTCATTCGTCCGCCCGTACTCTCCGAATACACACCTGCTCGCGAGTGACATCCGCGAGCAACGGATTATCACCACCCTGAAGGCGCTCCGGACCGGCGGCGGAAGGATTGACATCATCATCGGTGGACCACCTTGTCAGGACTTCTCGCCAGCGCGACTGAAGAGGCGGCGACGAGGACATCGCACCGGCCTCGTGCAACAATATTTTGAGATTCTTCAGGCTTTGAAGCCACGAGCGTTCTTGTTCGAGAACGTACCAGGATTGCGAACTGCGGTTAATGGTAAGTACTGGCAGACGGTTGTCAGCACCGCGGACGATCTCGGATATGTGCTGAACGCCGACGTCTTGCACGCAGAGGACTTCGGTGTACCGCAGCGTCGACACAGGCTCTTCGTGGTCGGGCTAAGAAAATCGATGGGTAAGTTCGTCTTTCCACGAGGCGCAGAAAAGCCGCCAACGGTGGCACAGATAATCGGACAACTGCCGCGTATCCGCGCAGGCGAGGCAAGCGACGATCCTATGCATCGCGCGCGACGGCATAGGCCCGAGACAGTGGAATACCTCGCGCATATTCCTCAGGGAGGCGCCTGGCGACAAGCAAAAGAACGTCGAGTGCTTGATTGCCACAAGAAGCACAACGGACACTACGACGTGTATGGAAGGATGCGCGCAGATGACATTTCGCCGACCATCACCGGCGGATGCACCAACCCGTCCAAAGGTCGGTTCATACATCCCGAACAGCACCGAGGCTTGACAGTTCGCGAGGCGGCCCTGCTTCAGACGTTTCCTTCAGACTGGTACTTCTGCGGGGGAATCGAGTCTCAATCGTTGCAGGTGGGAAATGCTGTTCCCATTAAGCTCGGAGAGTCGTTGGCCCGTGCCCTGAAGGCTGTCCTCGTATCAACGACGCGCAGGTGACGTCAGTAGGCCCACCACGACTTGAGTTTCTCCAAGTTGACGAAGTCGACACCGATTCGGGAACATGATACCGGAGTGCCGGTCAAGAGCCAGGTGATCCGGCATACCATATCGTTCCGCATGCACGGCAGCGAAGCGTGACCCCTGTGACGCGGTGCCGAGCATCAGGTCGGATCGACCCGTGTCCGGTGACTTCGAGCACCTGCGCGTCATCGTTGCCGCAGGTACATCGGTGCCAGGGTTGGGCGCCGCCCGTCAAGAGAGAAGTTGCCGAGTTGAGGTCCGGCCTAGATGATGTGCGACATGGGGACGGGAGCCCCAGTGTGTGACGGATCCGCTCCACGACCTGGTCGGTATCGCGGAGTTCATGCTGCCATACGTGCAGCGGATGCCATCCGGCAGTGCGCAGCGCGGTGTCGACCTCTGCGTCGCGCAGTACGTTGGTGCGGAGCTTTGCGGCCCAGAATGCCGCCCGGGTTGCGGGAGCGGAGTAGTGAAGGGGGCAACCGTGCCAGAAGCAGCCGTCGACGAAGACCGCGACTTGTTGCCGAGAGAATGTAATGTCCGGATGACCGGGCAATGCTACATGGAGGCGATACCCACGCAGCCCGGCAGCCCAGAGCGCCCGACGTAATACAACTTCGGGGCCGGTGTTGCGGGTGCGGACGGCGGCCATGTTTTCCGATCGTGTCAGCGCGCGTGAGCCGCCGCGTCGTTTCGGTCGTAGCTTTCCCGTCGCCATGCGCCTACCCGCAGATCACGCCGCGGCACCTCGCCAGCCGCCCATGCGTGAAGTCCACATCGCTGCAGCGCAACGCGCAGATCTCGCCGCCGGCCATCCGAGCGAGCGCCCTGAGCAGGGTTTGACAGGTGCGGCTGTATTGTTGTCGACTATGGAGATATCGATTATTCCTTCGACTGGTCGACCACGACGTCGTCAGGCTTCGCCGAGTTGATGACGGTCCACTGGATTAGGTTGCTGCGCGGCGCCGCCTTGACGGGGACAGCGATCGAGATCAAGCCCACAAGTTCCTCTCGTTTGATCGGTGTCGTGACCTCGTCGGGCTCTCGGTCAGGAACGATCGACACGAGAACGACCCCGCGGGTCGGCGACTCGCCGAGCGGAGCGACAGTCTTGCCAAGTGTGATCGGCATCGCTGCCGCGCGGTGCTTGCGATCCGAACCGATGAAGTCGATACGACCCACACGCCGCTTGCGCCGCACGACCGAGACGGCGCCGCCAAGCTCCGGGATGTCAACCAAGCGTCCCTCAGTGTTCGGCCATGTCCAGACAACGGCCCAGTCGATGATCTTTTTGTCGTCGGTGGCCTTCTGGATGAAGCCACGGAGTGGCTTGATGTTCGCCTCGTACTCGGGATGCCAGTACAGCTTCTCGAAGAGCTTCAGAAACTGCTCGGCCCCAAAGAGGCCAACGCGGGCGCGCTGCTGAAGAGCCGACTTCCCGTCGAGTTCGTACGGGAGCATGACCTCGCTCGTCGCATGGCCCAGCAGAGGGATCACAACGTTTTCGAAGTTCTTCCGGTTCTCATCGCTGCCGCGAACCGGAAGCCCATACAGGTCCTGAATGCCGGTCGGAGCTTTGTTCGCGATGACGGCGTTCCACATTTTGTTGCGTGCCGTCGGCTTGAGCCATGGAAGGTGCTGGCTGACCAGCGGCGGGATCTGCCGCGGCTCCAGCATTGGCATGCCGTTCTCATCGAAACCCGCGTACTTGCTGAGTTCGTCCCGGAAAGCCTCCTCGTCCATGAGCAGCGCTTCGAACGCTGCATAGAGATCGACCTTAAAGTCCCGACGGATGTAGAGCCGGACCAGGTCCTGGTATCCCGGCCGGAACCCGAACCAGCGACCGGCCTGCATCAACGTGTCGGCCTGGCCGGCCTTGCGGCGGAAGTACGAGATCGTCAGGCCTTCAACGGTGAAGCCTCGGCTGAGCTGGGTTCCTCCGACGAGAATGCGCCAGACCTTGGCCGCCTCGAAGTCGAGCTTCTTCTGCTGTGTTTGGATCTCCTTGTCGGAGTTCACGATCAGGACCGGATCCGCGTCGATTCCTATCTCGGCAAGTGCCGTCCCGATGAACGGTTTGAGCTCGTCGAACGAGCTCGGGATGGGCGCACCGTTCGCCCGCGCCTTCATGACGGGAAGAAAGTCCTCGCTATACAGCTTCTGCAGGCGAGCAAATCCCTCGGAGGAATTGAACTTCGCTTCGCGCCAGAGCGCGCGGACGTCGTCGGCGGCTTCGGAGTGGTCGTCCTTCTTAACCGACTCGTGCACCAGCATCGTATGGTGCCGGTACCGGTAGGTGAGGCTATCCTTCACTTCGCGGAACTTCTTAATCGCACCGGACAGCACCCAGGCGTCGAGAGCCTCCTGGAGCTCTTCGGTCCGGCTGTCAGGATTGGTGTCCGCATCGCCGACGAGCGGGCGCACATGCGCCTTCTCGTTGGAGTTGGCGACCGATTGCTCCTCGTCATCCCATCGTTTCCCGACGTCATGGAACTCCTGAACCCCCATATAGCCAGGCGGTCGATGCAGCGAGAGAACGAAGTCGGCCGGGAAGAGATCCCGTTCGTCGTCCGGGTCGACGAAGACGTTGGCAAAAGGCGTCGCGGTGTAGCCAACGTACTGTGCTCGAGGGCAGATCTTGAGGATCTCCGTGATCAGCTGATTGATTGTGGTCCGCTTGCGATTCTCCGCCGAACTCTTCTTCCACTTCGCCGGATTGGTCGTGTCGACCGACGCCTGGTCGGACTCGTCGTCGATGATCAGAACTGGCAGTTCAGCAAGGTCGTTCTTCAGCGGCTTCAAATCTTGAATGAGCTTCTTGAGCGGCGCGCTGTTCTTCTTGATCACCGCGACGTAGGCACCGGAGTGGAAGAGGTTGTCCTCATCGTTGAGCGGCTTCTGCTTGTTCTTCCTCGCGAACTTCAATTTCGTCATCGCCTGCGGCAAGCGCTTGTAGTCGCTGTGATGACTCGTCACGCGTGCGATCTCGACGACGCCAGGCTGTTCCAGTGCAGCGCCGTGCCGAACGAAACGCCCAACCTTCCAGTCGTCGTCCTGTTGGTAGTCCAGCTCCTTGGCGACCACCGGATCCGTCTGATCCTGGCCGGCGAGAATGTTCTCGACGCCCATGAGCTCCATGTCCATGCGTCGCTGCGTCTGAGAGCGCAGGATTTCGATGGTTCCCGTGAGAACGATGATCAACCGGTAGCCAGCGTCGATCGCCTTGGCGACCACCCCCGTGAAGTTGGCGGTCTTCCCGCTCTGCACATACCCGACGACAAGGCCCTTCGTCTGCTTCGCCTCGGGACGGGTCGGGCGGCTCAGGCGCTCGATGACCTCGGTCGTGGTCTCGTCGAGGGAAGAGATCGACGACGCCGGCCACTTCTTCACGTCGCGGAGGTACTTCTCGTAGTCATCCCAGTACACACTGGTCCGGCGCTTCCGCTCCTCGGCATACCAGGGCTCGAAGGTCTTGGAGATGACGATGGCAGGGACCTCAGGCACGTCGACACGCTCGGTGAAGGCAGCCTCCACCTCCTCCGACAAGGCCAGGTTCGCATAGATCGCGGCGCGTCGCTCTTTGGTGCGTGCAATCGTGGGGTTTCCGGACGCATCGACGTACACGTCCTGGTTGTCCCACTTTGCCAGTGCCATCCGGCCCTGCGTGAGTGCCGATTCATTTTCGTCGGCCCCACGTACGAACGCTGCCAACTCCGCCTCGGTGACCGCGGTGCCTGACATGGCGATCAGCAGAGGCAGCAGCGGCTTCGGCTCCTGTTTCCTCAGCGCGATGAAAACATTCGTCAGTGCATCGGCCCATGTGGGGCGCTGTTGCTCATTCGCAAGGCGACGCTGTTCGGAGAGGAGCTGCTCACGGGCGGCTGGGGTCAGCTCTGGCAACGTCGCATCGGCGTCCGGGAGGTACTCGTCCGCGAGCGATGCGCCGTCGAGCTCCCAGAGGGTGGGGTCCTTGGGCCCCAGATCGAAGATGCGAACGGTTCCTTTGGTGAAGAGCTCACGCAACCCCGTGCCCCCCTCGAGCAGCGCGACGACGTCTGCGGGCGCCGCCGGAGCGAACACCCAACGCGTGACGCCTTCCTCGAAGCTCTCGTCAACGACCACGCCGATCACTTGACGCTCGTGTTCGTCGACGGCGAGCACGAGCTTCGGCCCGTCGTACTCGTAGAGGACGTGCCGGATACAAGGAGACGGTCTGTTGAGCTCCGGACGAACGGAGAGGAATCTGGAGAAGCTCATGCCGCCACCACCGAAAATTCCTGGTGAATCGTCGCGCCGTGGGTGGCCCTGACCCACAGGCTATAGTGCCAGGCGTTGTTCCCCGACTGGCAGCTCTTGCCGTGCTCGGGCCTCAGCGTCGCCTTGGCAACCTGCAGCTTGCGGAAGAACGGGATGGCTTTCCTCGCGGTCGGAATGTCCTCCGCCCTCGTCAGAACGCTGAGGGCGCAGCGGCCGCATGGGTCTCCGTGGCCTGGGTTGCGCCCTTCGTCTTCCCAGGAGCGCATGTCCGCATACGCTGGCGGATTGTGCCGCACGAAACGGTAGATGTCGCCGTTCACGTCAGGGACCTCAGGCGAAGGACATGTCTCGGGGCAGTTGGCGGCGAACTCACTCATGCGGAGCCCAAGCTAACATCCGGCCCTGCCGGCGTCGATGGCCTAGAACGGCAAACATGTTGAAAATCGCCTAATTCCAATAGGTTACGCTGGCTCCTGGAGCAGCCGCTGGGCCGCCTCGAGATTCTGGATCGCTGCTGCGCGCCGAAGGTCGAACAGATTTCTCCTTGCGCTAGATCAAATGGAGGGGCTCGACTACGCCGATGGACGCCGAGTTCGATGAGCCGTCGTCACGGAGGAGGGAGCATCTGGACGCCAGCGCCGGGGTCTGCGAGGACACCCCACAGCTGCCGTGCGAGCTCCTCAACTTCCGGCGACAGTTCGCCGCCCGCGAGCCATTGTTGCACGAGCGACGAGAGCCGCTCAAGGCGCTGGAGGTCGTCTTCTGTGACCCTCTCCGGCCCCCCCTGGGTTAGCCCCTGATCGCGCAGCGCCATGAACCGACGAAGTCCGTCTTTCAGCTCTTCCAGGCCCTCGATCAGATGCTCCTCGCATTTGGCGAACACGCAACGCCACACGAGCATTTGAAGCAGCGCTTCCCCATTGAAAATGGCCACAGCCGTGTCAGCGCTAGCCGCAAGCCTCGCATCCTCGCTAGTCAACGACACCTCCTGTGGCGACTATTGCCATCATATGCACAGTGATGCAGGACCTCTACCGAATGGAAAGTGACAATTGTCGCCGTTTGGGTAGGTGTACGAACACATCCATCCAACCGGCACGAATCGGTTGCATGCATACAACTTGCCATTGCCGACGCTTGGTTTGTAGGGATGGGCGGCATAGGCGGCATGGCAATAGATTTTTTGTGCCACGCACTTGTCGGAGCATGGGGCTCCCTGCTCTCCCTCCTTGCAGAAGACTCGATTGGTCAAAACCGCTTCGGAGGTCTCCTCCGTGTGCGGCTCGGCGCCTTCGTCCGTGGTTGCACCCTTGTCGCCTTGCTCGGCAATACATCCCATCGCAAAACTGGCACCGATCAGAAATGCCGACCACATCATAGATCATCGTCCCCCTCTCGGGAAGGCTCAAACAGCTAGAACCGTGCCTTCCCGAACGTGAGAGCGGGCGAGCCAGGGCAGGGGTGCGCGCCGTGCCCGCTCGTCTCGCGAGCCTCAGCGAAGCGAGCCTGGGATAGACACGCGAGCGAACTTATCCTTATGATGTGCTTTGAAGCGAACAGAGGCAAAGCGGCAGAATTGGTCAAGTCGGTCGAGATGGCACTATCGCGACAGAACGAAGAGGTGCCGAACTAGGAGGAACGCCCGGGGGAGCTCAGGCGGCTCGCACCTCGGCAGGGATCATCTCCTCCGGGTCGAAGCGCCGCACGAGCTCGGGACGCTCGCGGGCGCCGTGGCACATGATCTCAACGGACTCTCGATGGCCCAGATCGCCGAAGACGCGAGGCTACCTCTCTCTGTGGTTTACAAGCGATGCACCAAGGCCATCGGCGCGCTGCGCGGCGTCATCAGGCACCAAGAAACCATGGAGGGCTTCGCCTGGAGAGTGGGGCCGCAATGAGCTTCAAAGGCATGGTTGTTCACTTCCGGCGCGACTTGGACGACCAGGAGGCCGAGCGAACAATCGACGCTCTCATGACGATCAAAGGGGTTAGCATCGGGCCGCCCGCGCGAAGCCGCCGCGATGCGGCGCAGAAGTCCGACCATCCGTGGCCGGACTTCGGGCGCTCTCAGAGCGGCGGCAGCTGCTCCCGGAAAAACGCGTTGTATTTGGGATCGTTGTAGCGCTCGTACTCGATCGCGAACGGGGTCAGCTGGCTGACGCCGCCCTTGTACCGGATGGTGAGGGCCATCGGCGTGACCTCGCGGTAGTTGCTGGCCTCCGGCAGGTCGTCGTTGGTCTTCCCGCCTGCGGAGAACAGCGTCAGCAGCACCCCGTCGGGGTCGTCGTGCACGACGCGGAAGCCCTCCGGGACGCGCTCGTGGCCGCGGATCAGCGTGGTACAGCCGAGCTTCTGCATGAAGCTCTTGAACTGCCGCTTGCCGAAGGGGAAGCGCGCCGTGGACTTCTGGAGCTCCGCGGGGATCGCGTCGACCTCGCTGGGGTCGCTCCAGAGCATCTGGAACCGGATCTCCGGGTCGTTGAGCGAGGACACCGACGTCCACCGGGCGGCGATGGTCTCGTCGCGCGGGATCCCCGCGTGGACGAAGAGGATCCTGTCGAAGACCAGCATGTTGGGGAGCGCCTCGAAGAGGCGCATGTAGGCCGCGAACACCTCGTTCGGCGCGATGGCCGCGAGCGAGCTCATCGCCTCGGAGGGCCGTACGGGCGCGAGGACGCGGCCGTTCAGCTCGACGTAGTACTCGTGGTTGCCGCGCAGCACGAAGACGTTGTCGGGCGCGGCGAGGAAGAGCTGCATCACCGTGCGCAGGATGCCGTTGTAGCTGAACCTGCCGCGATCGATGTAGTCGCCTAGGAACACCAGCATCATCCGCGGGTTGTTCGCGGGGTCGTCGCGGTGGGCCTGCACCTTGGCGAAGAAATCGGCCTGCATCAGCGCCCCCTTGAGGCACGAGTAGCAGCCGTGCAGATCGCCGATGACCAGGAGCTCGACGTCCTCGGCGGGGTCGGGCGAGGCGACGTAGACGTGGCCGTCGAGGAAGGGCGCCTGCCCGGCGAAGCCCGCGAAATCCGCCGCGCCGTCGAGCCGGCCCGCGCCGCGCGCGCGCTGCTCCTCGAGCTTCGCCTCGAACCTGCGCATCAGGTCCATGTCGACCTTGGCCTGCTCCGCGAACGTGGCCGGATCGCTCGCGTAGTCCCACTCGAACGCCTTGAAGAACGGGTGATCGACCTCGCGCGCCTGCTTGCGCGTGGCCGGATCGATCACCACCGCGCCCTGCTCGATCGTCTCGATGTCGACGTCGTCGATCTCGATCGGGGACGCCGACAGGAGCGACGAGAGCTCGTCGCGGAACCGCTGCTCGTTCGGGTGGACGACGCCGTCGGCGAGCATGAGCTCGTCGACGGTCGCGAGCAGCGCCTTGCGGTTGTCGTCGTCGAAGCCGTCGAGGAGCTCGAAGCAGCGGAGCTTGATCTTGGAGAGGACGAAGTCCTTCGGGTCCTCTCCCTCGGCGACGCTCTCCGTGAAATGGCTCTGGATCTGGTGGTCGATCTCGGAGAAGACCTCGTGGAAGTGGCTGGTCCACCGGCCGACGACGTCCTGGTTCTCCTGGGTTTCGCCGCCGAGGGCGTCGCGCGCGCGCTGCCGGACGAGGTCGTGGATGTAGCCGCGGATGAAGGACTTCTCGGTCGGATCGAGCTCGCCGTCGATGTACCCGAACCCCGTGAGGTAGTAGATGATGGCGTGCATCTGCTGCTCTGCGACGCGCGGATCCGGGCTGAACGACATCATCAGGCAGCTCTCCTCTTCGCGATGGTGCCCCAGGGTAGCGCAAGACGGGCGCGCGGCGGCGGCGAGCGCGCCTCACGGCCGCGCGGGCGAGCGCGCATCGGGGCCACGGCGGCGCGCATCACGGCCACGGCGGCGAGCCCGCATCACGGCCGCGCGGGCGGCCCTGCGCGCCCGACGAAGGCGCGGATCCGCGCGCGGTCGGCCTCGGACAGCGCGTATCCCGGGGGCGGCATATTCCGCTCGTCCACGACCCGGCGCGCGATGGCCTCGCGGAGCGAAGCCCACGCCGCGGGCGTGGAGAGGTCGACGCCGCCCTCGCCGCGCGGGCGGTGGCAGCGCGCGCACGCGCGGGCGAACACGGGCGCGATCTCGCCCCAGGCGGTCCCGGCGCCGTCCTCTGCGGCGAAGCGCCGGAGGGCGCCCGACGCGAGCAGCCACACGTCGCCGCTCGGCGAGCCGACGAGCCTGCCGCCCTGCGGGAGACGCGCGCCGCGGGTCTCGCGCGCGCCGGTCTGCTCGAGCACGCCGAGCTCGTCGCCGTCGGCGAACCACGCGCGGTCGCCGGAGACGGCGAGCCCGTGGAGCGCGGCGCGCGCCCGGAACCGGAGGCGCAGGACACCGGCGCCGTCCTCCGCGTAGAGCGCATCGGGCGTCGCCGCGAGCAGCGCGCCCGCGCCCGTCAGGGCGAGCAGCGGCGCGGCGCCCTCCGCCGGGAGCGGGTACGATCGCAGCGCCCTCGTGGCGACGTCGAGGGCGCCGAGCCCATCGCCCCCGGCCGCGAAGGCCACGCGCCCGGCCCCCGCCGCGAGCGTCGCGAGCGGGCCGGTCGCGTAGCGCGTGACGGTCTCGCCGTCCGCCACCGCGATCTCGCGGTCCAGCGCGAAGGTGGCGCCGCCCTCGCCGAGGCCGATCGCGGACCGCACCGCGGCGCGCTCGAGGCCGTAGCGGTCGGAGACGACCTCGAAGGCCCCCTGGCCCGGGAGCCGCAGCAGCCGGCCCTCGGCGTCGACGCCGACGATCCACGTGCCGTAGCCGTCGGGCGCGGGCAGGGCCGCGGCGCTCACCCAGCGGTGGGGCGCGCGCTCCACCCTGGCGAGGGCGCCGTTCACGAAGACGGCCGCGGCGCCGTCGTGAAACACCGCGACGCGGCGCCCGTCGTCGGCGACCGCGCGCACCGGGCCGAGCTCCCCCGGGGACGGCCATGCGACCTCGCGCACGACGAGCGGCGGGAGGGGCGCCGCGGCCTGCGACGCGCATCCGGCGAGCGAGAGCGCCAGCGCGGAGGACGGGAGCGACAGCGCAGAGGACGAGAGCGACAGCGCGGCGGCGGACGCCGCTCGGCGGAGGAGCGTCACGGCGACCGGAGCAACTCCGGCACCACCTCGCCGTCGCGCAGGTGCTCGCGCGGGGAGATGCCGAAGGCGAACAGGAAGGTGGCGAGCAGGTCGGGCGGGGCGATCGGCCGCGGCCCGCCCTGGAACGTCTTCGCCGGGGCCGGCAGGAGCTGCTCCGGGTCGGTCTTGCCGAACGCGAAGCTGCCGCGGAAGCGCGGGGAGATCACCATGGCGGAGTTGTTGGGGTAGTGGTCGCGGCCCATCGCCGTGTTGAGCTGTGGCGTGCGGCAGAAGTCGCTCGTCACGAGGATGTGGGTGTGATCCGAGAGCTTCTTGCCGGCCCGGGTCGGGTGCGGGGTCTTGTCGAGCGAGCCGAGGAGGGCGGCGATCAGATCGAAGAGCTCCTGCTGGGTGGCCGCGTGCTGGCGGTAGGTGCTCGTGTGCGTGTCGAACCCGCTGCTCGAGAAGCTCACGCAGCGCACCACGTTCCGCCGCATGGCCTCGATCGCGAACGCGGCGTTGACGGCCGCTTGCCTGGCGTAGCGGGCCGCGTGGTTGAACTCCGGGTGCGCCTGGATGAGCTTGCCCCTGGAGAACACCTCCTGGAGGCCTGAGCTCAGCATCTGGCCCAGCCCTTCCGCCTGGATGGCGAAGCCGTGCAGGGCGTCTGTGTGGCTGGATCGCTCGGCGAGGGACCTGGCCTCCTCGGAGAGGAGCGCGGTGACCGCGGCGCGATCCTCGTCGGTGTCGTAGTGCCGCGCGCGGGATAACGAGCGGCTGAGGGTGCCGATCTCCCCGACCATGAGCGGGACGGCGCGCCGATCGAGGCGGTCGCCGACGAACGCCGAGGGGAACTGCACCGAGACGACGGGGAAGGTCTGGCCCGCGCCGAGCTCGCTGCCGCAGATCGCGTCGACGCTGGAGGCCACGGTGCGGCCGCCGCTGAGGTGCCGTCCCGTGGTCGAGAACGCCGTGCCGTCGGGGTGGCTCACGGTGTTCATCGCCAGGCCGTTGAGGATGCACAGCCGATCATGCATGTCCGCGAGGGCGCCGATGCCCGGGCCGAACACGAGGCTCGAGCCCTTCGGCGTCACCGGCGCGAAGCTCTTCGCGCCACCGGCCGCGGGCGCGTCGACCCAGAGGCGGAGCCCCGCGATGTCCGTGTTGTCGGTCGTCGCGGGGCTCACGAGGCCCCTGGCCTCGTTCCGAGGATCGGCCCAGAGCGTCACGTCCCAGCCGCCCGACGCGTGGATGAAGAGGAAGAACTCGTCCTCCGCGGCCTTGCCCTGCGCGGCGAGCACGCGCGCCGGCAGGCCGAGGACGCCGGCGAGCGCCGCGCCCGCGGCGGCCTCGAGCAGCGCGCGGCGCGGGACGGCGAGGCGGCGGGGGCGTGGGGCGTGGCGAGGCATCGGGCGCGCGGCTCAGGATACCCTCCGCGGCCGCGCGCGCCCGCACGACATTGCCGTCCAACGAGCTCGTGCGTGCCACCTTCGTGACGGCCTCTGGGTTGGCGGCGCGCGCTGGCGGCCGGAGCGGCGAACGCTGACGGCCGGAGCTGCCCGCTTGCTGCCGAGCTCGCACTTCTCCATGCTCCTGGTGCCCTGCCCGTCGAGCGCCCCCATGATTCAGCACGTCCCTCTCGGCGTCTCCGACTTCCGCGATCTCCGCGAGCGCGGGCTCGTCTACGTCGATAAATCGCACCTCATCCAGGAGCTCCTCGACCGCCCAGGGCTCGTGGGGCTCCTGCTCCCGCGGCCGCGGCGCTTCGGCAAGACGCTGAACCTGTCGATGCTCCGGTGCTTCTTCGAGAGGCGCGACGAGGACCTCTCGCACCTGTTCGAGGATCTCTCCATCTGGCGCGCGGGCGAAGCGTACCGGGCGCACTTCCAGCGCTATCCGGTCGTGTTCATGACGTTCCGGGACGTCAAGGCGCCCGCCTTCGAGGCGTGCTGGAAGGCCATCCAGAAGAAGATCGAGGCGCTGTTCGACGAGCACCGGGCGCTCCTCGATGGGGGCGCCCTGAGCGAGCGCGAGGCGCGAGATTACCGCGCCATCCTCGACGGCACCGCGGACGAAGTGCTCTATCAGCGCGCGCTGTTCGATCTCTCCGCGTACCTGCACCGCGCCTCCGGCGAGAAGGTCGTCATCCTGATCGACGAGTGCGACGAGCCGATCCACGCCGGGTTCGTCGGGGGCTACGCCCGCGAGGTCCTCGACTTCTTCCGCGCCTTCCTGACGGGCGGGATCAAGGACAACCCTCACCTGTCCAGGGCCGTTCTCACGGGCGTCGTGCGGATCGCGAGGGAGAGCATCTTCTCTGGCCTCAACAACATCGGTGTCTATTCGCTCCTGCGCACCGAGTTCTCCACCTGCTTCGGCTTCACCGAGCCCGAGGTGATCGCGCTCCTCAGGGACGGGAGCGCGCTCGACAGGCTCGAGAGCGTCCGCAAGGCCTACAACGGCTACATCTTCGGCGAGACCGTTCTCTACAATCCCTGGTCCGTGCTGAGCTTCCTGGCCAGCGACGACCGGCGCACCCGCAGCTACTGGGTGTCGACAAGCTCGAACGAGCTCATCAGGGATTTGCTGGTGCACCACGCGCTCGACGTCGAGGACGACATCGCCATCTTGCTCGAGGGGGGCGCGATCGAGCAGCGGCTCGACGAGAACGTGGCCTTCGACCAGCTGCCGGGCAGCCCGCGGGCGCTCTTCGCCCTGCTCGTGTTCTCGGGGTACTTGCGCGCCGAGGCGGTCGAGGCGGGGACGACCCACGTACCGGCGTATCGATTGTCGATCCCGAACGACGAGGTGCGTGAGGTGTATATCAGCACCTTCCGCGACTGGATGGAGGGGCGGCTGTCCGGGCAGGGCGCGAGCTCGCGGCGGCTGGTGCGGGCGCTGCTGAGCGGCGATGTGACCACCTTCGAGGAGCAGCTCCGGGCGTTCGTGGTGAATGTCCTCTCGTACCATGAGGCGCGCCGCCTCGGCCCGGAGGAGGTCTATCACGGGTTCGTCGCGGGCCTGCTCGCCACGCTGGAGCCCGACTACGAGGTGCGGTCGAACCGCGAGTCCGGCGAAGGGAGGCCCGACGTGCTGGTGCGGCCCCGGCAGCCGGGCAACCCCGGCGTCGTGCTGGAGATGAAGGTGGCGCGGGGGGGCCAGACGCTGGAACAAGCGCTGGAAGAGGGGCTGTCGCAGATCGACCGCAGGGACTACACGGCCGAGCTCCGCGCCGCCGGCGCGTCTCCGGTGCACGCGCTCGCGGTGGCGTTCAGCGGCAAGCAGGTGGCGGTGCGCGCGGCGGCGGGGGTCAGCCGATGATCCTGACAGCGATCCTGCTGCTCAGCTGCCGAAAACGATCGTCGTTCGTCCAGATCTGATCGCAGCCGTGGTGGACGGCGCACGCTGCATGAAGAGCATCGGGGGTTTTCAGCCCGTGCAGCGCTCGAAGCGTGGTCGCGAGGTCGAAGACTTCCGGGGAGAGCGGCAAGAGTTCGAAGGCGGAGAGCATGCCCTCATACATCGCTCGCAAGCCGCTATCATTCAACCGAACGGGTTTCACGAGGCATTCCAGTCGAACAAGAGGCGATATGTACGCATCGCTCGATCCGAGCGAGAGCAGCGCGCGATCCGATGCACCCCTGTAGGGCTCCGCCCCCTCGACCCGATAGATGAGAACGCAAGAGTCCAGATAGATTCGACTCACGGTTCTCCCCAGCTGTCGCGCTCCGCGCTCAGCGCGGCATCGACCTGCTCCTTCGACAAGAGTCGCTCCGGGTTCTCTTCGCGCCACGCGTCGACGGCACGGCAAGCGGCCAAGAGCCGTTCATGGCGTCCACCCTCCATGGAGTGCGCGTCTCGCTTTTCGTGAATCAGCACGATGACCTCGGCTTCTCCCTCCGGCACATCCTCTGGAAGGTCGATCTCGACGTGCCGCGACTTGGGAACGCGGACAATGAGCTTGTGTGCGTGCATGGCCCTTCGTGGAGCATACGTCGACGCTCCATCCGGCGCCATCCTCGGCGTCAACCTCCAGCGGCGCCTCGAGCGCGCGGACAGGACAGCCTCCCGCGTGCCTGCTGAGGGTGCAAACGCAACGCGAGCCCGGGAGGGTGCGCTCCCCGGAGCTGCTGGCCGCGCTCCCCGCTGGGCACGCTCCCCGGAGTTGCTGGGCAACTTGCGCGCCGAGGCGGTCGAGGCGAGGACGACCCACGTGCCGGCGTATCGATTGTCGATCCCGAACGACGAGGTGCGCGAGGTCTATATCGGCACCTTCCGTGACTGGATGGAGGAGCGGCTGTCCGGGCAGGGCGCGAGCTCGCGGCGGCTGGCGCGGGCGCTGCTGAGCGGCGATGTGGCCACCTTCGAGGAGCAGCTCCGAGCGTTCGTCGTGAACGTCCTCTCGTACCTCTCCCCGACCACCGAGCGGAGCGTGGATCTGGCCAGGGCTCAAGCCCGGACCACCGTGACCTCTCGGCCGCCCGGCGTCCGCGCCGCCTCGGTCGCGGTGCGATCGCGCAGCCGCGGGATCCCCGGGCGCCGATCGAAGATGAGGAGCCAGCCGCGGTGGAGCCCCAGGCCTTCCAGGTATCCATCGAGCTGAGCGAGCCCTTCCCGCACCGGATCCGGCTCTCCGGGGCGCCACACCTTGAGCTCCATCGCCAGCCGGTCCTGTCCGTGCTCGACCAGCAGGTCCATCCGGCCGCTGCCGATCGCGACCTCTCGCTCCACGCGCCCGTGGCCGTTCACCACCCTGTGCAGGAAGGCCATGAGCACGAGGTGCGGCGCGATCTCCGCGTAAGGCGTGCTGGCGAGCAAGGCCTCCGCGTGCTGCCGCCAGAACGAGACGAACGCCTCGAGCGAGCGCTCCGGATCGAGGCGCCCGTCCTGCCGGAGCCAGGTAGGCGTGATCGACGGCATCGAGCGCCGCGCGGTCGCGGACAGCGCACGCGGGAGGATCTCCGCGTAGATCGGGTTGGCGATCTCCAGCGCGCCGTTCGCCGCCTGGCGGACGAGCCCGAGATCCATCGCGTAGCGCTGGTCGTCCTCGGGGACCGCGCCCAGCGCCGAACCGGCGAGGATGGGCTCGATCACGGCGCGTACCCGGTCCTCCTGCAGGCGCTCGGCGAGGCTGTCGAGGTGCGTGTCCTGCCGGACGACGATCGCGTCGCGCGCGGCGCGCACGTGCGCTGGGAGGAGCGTCACGCTGCGGTCGGGCACGAGCTCGTCCACCATCTGCCTGGCCAGCGCGTTGACCAGCCACGGCTGCCCGCAGGTGAGCTGGAACGCGAGGTCGACCGCCTCGGGCGCGAAGACCTGCCCCGTGTCGGCCGTGTGCTCGGCGTAGAGCCCCGCCACCTCCTCGCGCGTGAAATCGCGCAGGAGGACGGACTCCTCCTTCACGTTGAACGGCGAGGCGCCGCCGAGCTGGCCCTCGTCGCCCACCGTAACCCGGTAGTCCCGGACATCGCGCATCCCGATCAGGGCGATCGCCCAGGGAAAGCCCTGCGGCCTGCGGCGGTGCCCCCCCGCGCAGCTGGCTCAGCGCCGAGAGCAGCGTTGGGCCGGTGAGCGCGTCGATCTCGTCGAGAAAGAGCACGAGCGGGCGAGGGCAAGCCTGCGTCCACGCGGCCAGCGCGGCGGCCAGGCGGTGCCCCGGCGCCCCGTCAGGCCAGGGCGGCGGACGCAGATCGGGCGGGAGCTGGAAGGACGCATCCTCTCGAAATGCTTGAAGGATGGCGGCCTCCGCGGCGCCGACATCCTCTGGGAAGGCGCGGCCAACCTCGAGGGACAGGAGCGCCGCCGCGTAGCGCCCATCCTGCGTCAACGCGGTGGCCAAGGACAGGAGCGACGTGGTCTTGCCCGTCTGCCGCGGGCCGTGCACGACGAAGTAGCTCTGGCGGTCGATCAGCCGGCGCAGCCGCTCGATGCGGCGGAGGGGGTCGACCATGTAGTGCAGGTCGGGCCTGCACGGGCCGGCGGTGTTGAAGAAGCGCGCCATCGGGGCGCCATCCTGCCATGGGAGCGCCGGGAGTCACGCAAGACCGGGGTTCGGGAGGACTGACTCGATCTGTAGACGATGCGGTCCTCCGCAGCCGTGACAGCAGCGGAGGAAACGGGCCAACATATCCCGGAGCCCGACCAGCAGCTCGGGCACGGGTGCCGGCGATCGCCGGGCGCGCTCCGCGAAGCTGACGGACGGACTGGTACCGAACGGTGGCTGGCGAGCCCGGAGCTGCGCTGGCAGCTGCATGGACAGCGGTGCGCTTGACGGGCTTGCGCGGAACGAATCTCGTGCGGCCTATGCCGTCGATCCGCTGGCTTCACCTGACGGACCTGCACGTCGGGATGAGGGCATGGGCCCGCTCTGGCCGTCGATAGTCGATAGAGGACGAGTTCTGTCGTGACCTGGCCCTGCTCCACAGGCAGGCGGGGCCGTTCGATGTCGTGCTCTGCTCCGGCGACCTCGTGCAGAGCGGCACCCGCGCCCAGTTCGACAAGCTGACCGAGGCGCTCCAGCAGCTCTGGGCGCGCTTGGCGGACCTCGGTTCTCGTCGAGATCGCCAAGGGACGAGGGGAGCCACGTGAACCATGAAGCCAAGATCACCAGCAGCACAGCAGCACGGCTCGCCCAACGGCACTGGTCATGCCGACGAACGGGGCCATCATCACATCACCGGGAGATCCAGGCCGTGATCCGGGAGCCCGAGCGCCGCGAGGTAGTCGCCCCAGGTGTCGAACAGCGCCGCCTTGTCGTCCCCCCGCGCGCGGCGCTCGACCTCGGCGGGCACGAGGCCGCCGAAGAGCCGGAGATAGGTCCTCAGGTACGCCTCGGCCGGGCGATGCGGGTGGGATGAGAAATTTCGTCGCCGAGATACAATGCAACGCCAGATGCCTCTCGGCATCGCTCACGCGCCGGGACGCTGGCCAGGCACACACGGAGGATGATAGAGAGCTGTCGCGCGGTCACGTGCGTTGGCGCGCCCGAGGTGGAGCGTGCGAGGTCCTCGATCAGCATCCTGGCTTTTGTCGTGGGCAGTGTTGCTCCTCGGGCTGGTTGCGACTGCCCCCGCGCGCGCGGAGGCGCCTCCGAAGCGCTCGGAGGCCGTCAAGGAGCTCATTCGCGAGGCGAGGGCGGCGCTGGATCGGTCCGACCTAGCGCAGGCGCGGGAGCTGTGGGGCGTGGCGTACGATATCGAGCGGTCGAACGTCGCGATGTGCAACCTGGGGCAGCTCGACGTGCGGATGGGCCGCTGGGAGGAGGCCGTGGCGGAGCTCTCGCAGTGCGTCCAGCACATGCCGGCCCCGAGTACGGAGGAGGAGCGGCGCCTGGTCGAGTACCGGCACGTCGACCTCGCCCGGGCCCGGCGGCGCGTGGGTGAGGTGGTCCTCATGCCGCCGCCCGGCGTCGTGGGCATGTTCGTGAACGGCCGGGGGGTGAAGGACGGCAGCCGCGTCTACGTGAGGCCTGGCCAGCACGAGGTGATGGCCGTCGGGCAGGAGGGGCAGGTCGCGCGCGCGGGTGTGAGGGTGGAGGCGGGCGAGTCGAAGGAGGTGCCGCTCACGTTCGACAAGCCGGCGCAAGCGCCGGAGAACCACGCGCAGCCGCCGAAGGACCACGCTCAGCCGCCGAAAGGGGCTTCCGGGCCTCATGCGCCCGGGCCTGCGGCGACAAAAGGGCCGCCGCAGGGCGCAGGCCGGCCCGGGCCGGACCTCCGGATCGTTACGACGGGCGCGGTGGCATCGGTCGGGTTCTTGGTGGCGGGCACCGTGTCTCTGCAGAGCGCGCAGGGGTACGGGCAGGAGGCGACGGCGGCTCGACATCATGCCCGGGTGATGGGCGCGGTCGACCCCGCATTTCAACCCGACTACAACGAGATGATCGATGCTGCCGCAAACGAGAAGCTGATGCGTCTCCTGGGTACCAGCGCGTTGATCGCTGGGGCGGCAGCAGGCGCGGCCACCCTCGTGTACGTCTGGTTGCCGAACGACGCGCAGATTCGAGTGACGGCGCACGGCGCGGAGGTTCGCGTTCGATGGTGAGCGTCGGCGATGTCGCTTTGGACCGTCAGCGAGTGAGCATGCCGACGCTGGCACGGAGGCCTTTCTGATGCGGCGTCCGATGTTGCTGTTCGTCTCCGCGATAACGCTGCTCGCGTGCGAAGACGAGTGGTTTGTGCCGCTGCTGCCGCCGCCGGCCGATTCGGCTCCAGTGCTGTGGATGTGGGTAGGTGCGGAGGACGATGCGCCTCCCTGTATCGACGGCCAGCCGCCGAAGTGGGAAGGCTGGATGGTTGACGCGCCTGAAGGGCTGCCGGACACGTGCGATGCGTGCGAATGCGGTCCGGCGGCGTGCGAGCTGCCGTCCACGGTCATCGCGAACGCGATGACCTGCCCAGGCGGAAGCACCGCGATCGCGCTCGACGCCGGAGCGGGATGGGATGGGACGTGCGCTGCGCTCCCGTCGCCCGTCCAGCCGGACGATTTCGCGTCCGTCGTCTACGAGCCGCCGACACTCTCGCCGTGCACACCCTCGGCGACATTCGAGCCGCCGCCCGTTCCTGCAAGGTTCGTCCGGGTGTGCGCCGGCAACACAACGCAGGAACCGCCGGGGTTCATCCCCTGCATGCAAGCCAGCAGCGAGGGGACCTGCAGGCGTGGCCTGACACGACACGAATTCTTCGAACAGCTGATCGACAACCGCGCCTGCGCTCCGTGCGAGTGTGGTCCCCCAGCGGGGGGCAGGTGCGTCGCCGACGTCGGCTTGTATGGGGATAGCGCATGCAGCGACCGCATGGACGCGGGGCTCCCCGTCGGCCTCGGGGAGACGGCCTGCGCGGACGTCACCTCGCCCCTCCCGCTCAGCGCGATGCGCGCCACGCTCGTGGAGGAAGAGCCAGGCGCCTGCTCCCCCAGCGCCGCAGCCGTGCTTGGCACCCTGGAGCGACGCGAGCCGCACATCGTATGTTCCTATTCCGAGATCTGGTGGGACACCCCGTGAGGCGGATGACGATGTCCATGTCGAGCGCGCGGCTCACGCTCCTGGCCGTGCTGTCGCTGCCAGCGATGGCGTGCGCCAACCATCCGGACATCGCGGGGAAGGCGGTCGTCGCCCTCGACGGTGAAACGCTGAGCTACGATACCGGCGATGATGGACGGAGGTTCGTGAAAACAGGGGAGAGGTGGTCGACGGGGTGCTACCTGAAAGACTCCTTGCCGGAGATGTCCCTGGACCGCGCGCGCGACGACGACCCGCCGATCAGCTCAATCGTATTGCTCGTCAAGCGCGAGGATGACGGCGGCGAGCCTCTACCGAATGTCACGATGCACGCAGGAGAGGATTTCTACGATGGCTTTTGCCACGTCGTGGCGACGATCGGCAGCGACCCGCGCGAGGTGGAGTTCTCGACGGGCGATTGCGAGCTGCAGCGAGCCCTCGACGGCCATCCCGCGCTGCTCGTCTCCGCTCTGTTTCACGTCAAGGAGTGCGACGAGTAGGTCACGGCCGGCGCAGCCCGAGCCACGCGCGGCGCGGGCCGCGCCGTGGGCCCGCTGAGAGTACCCCTAGAGCGACAAACGGGTTGAAACTGCCTGAAACGCGCAGAATTTCGAACCGCCAAGTCGCCGAGGACGCCAAGAACGGAGAATTATCTTGGCGTCCTTGGTGTCTTGGCGGTTCATTTCTCGCTCGATCAACGTGATCGGTGTCCTAGTACAGGTGGAACTCCGGGTGCCGCACGAGCCCGTAACAGACGGCCGCCCACCCCGCCTCCTCCGGTGAGAAGCGCGACTTCGCCGCGCCCTTGGCGCGGTGCCGCGCGACCGTCCCCTCGTACAGCGCGAAGAACTTCCCCTGCCGGTCCGGCGGCCCGAGCCGCGCCGGGTAGCTCAGGAACGTCCGGTGCAGCACGTCGAAGCGCGGGGCGAACGCCGCCTCGTCCGGGTCCTGCGCGGGCAGATCGAACGCGAAGATCAGCCGCCGCTCGATCGGGACGCGCTCCTTCGCCTTGAGATCGTGCTCCAGGGCGCGGTCGCAGAGCGCGATCCCGAGCCGCTCGAACGCCGCCAGCATGAGCGCGTTGGTCTGCGTGGCGCGCGGGAGATCCAGGCCGTGATCCGGGAGCCCGAGCGCCGCGAGGTAGTCGCCCCAGGTGTCGAACAGCGCCGCCTTGTCGTCCCCCCGCGCGCGGCGCTCGACCTCGGCGGGCGCGAGGCCGCCGAAGAGCCGGAGATAGGTCCTCAGGTACGCCTCGGCAGGGATAAGCCGCAGATCCTCCCTCGGAGCCCGGCTCTGCGCGACGCGCCCCGTCTCCCGGAGCGGCGCGGCAGGCCGCGGCGCGATCGCCTCCGGCGGGCCGCACGCGCCGGCCAGCGCGGCCGCCGCGGCCACGCCAGCGAGGGTGAAGGCCCCCGTCCGCCCGGGCGCCCTCCCCCGGCCCTGCATCACCGCGTCCCCTCGCCGCGCGTCGCGCCGCCCCGCTCCCCTGCCCCGCCCCGCTCCGCCTCGCCCTTCGCCGCCCCGCCCCGCTCCAGCGCAGGCCGCACGTTGCTCGCGCGCGCATACGCCGGCGAGCGGACGATCGCCTCGACAAGCGGCCGCATCCGGTAGCCGCGCGACACGAACCGCTCGCGCAGCGCGCCGAGCAGCGCCTCGTCCTCCTCGCGCAGCGGCCGCCCCAGGAACGACTCGGTGACGCGCTCGACCGCGCACGACGCGAACTCCGGCAACCGCGTGAGATCGGCCGCGGCGCCGGCCGGGCCGCGCTCGGCGTGATCCGCCGAGGCATAGGCGCCCCGCAGCACGCCGCGCTCCCGGCTCGAGAACACAGGGTCGTAGAAGCGCTGGCACGATTGCCCCGTCTTCCCCTCCGCGTTCAGCTTGCACACAGGGTTCTCGATCGGGAACCGCTCGGCCGGCAGATAGGTCCACGTCGTCTCCTCGACCCGCGTGAAATACGCCGCGAGCGGCTCCAGCGTCGCATGACAGCTCGCGCAGCCGGGCCGGACCATGAGGTCGGGCTCCTCCGACGGCGGGAGCTCCGCGTGCTCGGCCGTGAAGCTCTTGCACAGGAACGCGCTGTAGAGCGCCGCCGCCCGCGCGCGGCGCGAGGAATACTTCGTGAGGAACACCGGCGTCGTGAGGATCCCCGCCGCGCGCGGCCCGCGATCGGGGATGAACGTCCAGGTCGAGACGTCGTGCGGCGCGACGACCGGCGGCACCGCGCCCGGCAAGAACAGGGGCGCCTCGTCCTCGCGCATCCCGTACGACGGGTGCAGCGAGCAGCACGCCGCAGGCGCGCTCGACCGGTAAAACTGCGCGAGCGGGCCATTGATGAACGTATAACGACCGGTGAGGATCTCCCGGAAATCGCGATCCGCCGCGAAGACGTGATTCATCGTATGAATCGCCTCCTGCGACCACCAGAACTTGTTCCAGCCGCTGATCGTGTGCGGCGCGGAGCCGATGGGGTCCTCGATGCCGAGCGGGGTATTCGCCGGCAGCACGAAGGCGCGCGGATCCCTGCCCGCGCTGTCGGCGGGCAAGCAATGCTCGAGGCCGATGCCGCAGCCGCAATCGACGCTCATCACGGGCGCGAGCGCGCTCCGGCACGAGATCGGCTGGCCCCGGTGCGCCTTCGCATAACGGTCCTCGCGCACCGGCGGGCGCGCGCGGCCCGGCGGCGGGGCCCCCTTCGGCGGCGGGGGGATGTCGCTCGCGTAGATGTGGCCGACCTCGGCGGTCTGCGCCTCTTCCTTGCAGACCCGGACCTCGACGGTCGGCGTCTTGCCGTCCGGCTCGACAAGGAGCTGCGGCAGGGGGACATAGGCGCTGTCCGGGTCCTTCCACCCGTCGCCATAACGCTGCGTCGGGACGACGGAGAGGTAATCGCGATAGAGCCAGTAGGGGCGCACGAGCGTCGTCCGCTCGTCGAGCAGCTTCTGGGAGATGCGGGCGGGCGTCCCCTTGATGGGCGCGTAGGCCGCCACCCCGAGCCCGCTCTCGGCGTCGGAGAAGCAGAACTCGCCGTCGATCACCGGGTTCAGACGGCGCTGGTTGACGCGGTAATAGACATAGAGCGGCTTGCCCTCCGGGCCGAGCACCTCCACCCGGCGGAGCGTCGTCGCAGACGGCGTGAACAGCCCCGCCGGGCCGAGCTCGAGCCGCAGGACATCCATGTAGATGCGCGTGAGCCGCTCGGCATATCCCGGGCCGTCGAGGTGGCGCTCTATCCAGGCGTCCAGATCGAAGCCCGGCGACTCGAGCTCGGCGAGCTCCTCGCGCGTCGGGAGCCGCCCCTTCAGATCGAGGGAGAGCGCCCGGAAATACCGGTACTGCTCCAGCGCCGGCGCTGCGGCGGACGGCGGCGCGAACGAGGCCGCGGCCGCCGCCGCGAGCGGCGCCGCCACGGCCAGCGCGCGCAGCGCCCTCCCCGTCATGCGTCGACCTCCTCCGCGGCGGGCGGCGGGGCCTCCTCGCCGGGGAGCACCCCGGCCATCAGCATCCCGAGCTCCGTCCGCGAGACCGCGCCCGCGTCCCGCGTCGCCACGATCTCGCCCCGGTACATGACCGCGATCCTGTCCGACAGCGCCAGGATCTCGTCGAGCTCCGCCGACACGAGCAGCACCGCCGCCCCCGCGTCGCGCGCCGCCACGATCTCGCGGTGGATGTGCTCGATCGACCCGACGTCCACGCCCCGGGTCGGCTGGCTGGCCACGAGCAGCTCCACGGGGCGGCTCATCTCCCGGGCGAGGATCACCTTCTGCTGGTTGCCGCCCGACAGCGCGGAGACGGGCGTCCCCGGGCCGGGCGCGCGGATGTCAAAGGTCTTTATCAACCGCCTCGCGTTCTCCTCGCGGGCGTCGTCGCGGAGCACGCCCCGCACGGCGAACGGAGCCTTGTAGTAGGTGCACAGCACGAGGTTGTCCGCGATCGCGTACGAGAGCACGAGCCCGTGGCGCTGGCGATCCTCGGGCACGTGCGATACGCCGCGCTCGATGAGCGCGCGGGGCAGCGCGCCGGTGACGTCGCGGCCCCGGAGGAGCACGCGCCCGGCGCGGGGCGGCGAGAGGCCGGTGATGGCCTCGCAGAGCTCGGTCTGGCCGTTGCCCTGCACGCCGGCGATCCCCAGGATCTCGCCCGCGCGCACCGAGAAGCTCACCTCGCGCACGACGTCGGCGCCGGATCCGCGGCGGCCCGCGACGCCGAGGCGCTGCACCTCGAGCACGACGTCCTTGGGGCTCGCCGGGGCCTTGCTCACCTGGAGCGCCACCTCGCGGCCCACCATCATCGCCGCGAGGCCCCGCTCGTCCGTCTCCGCCGGGATCGTGGCGCCCACCACGCGCCCGGCGCGCATGACCGTCACCCGGTCCGCGACAGCGAGCACCTCCCTGAGCTTGTGCGTGATGAACAGGACCGAGACCCCCCGCGCCGTCAGCCCCCGCAGCACGCGGAACAGCTCGTCCGCCTCCTGGGGCGTGAGCACGGCCGTGGGCTCGTCGAGGATCAGGATCTCCGCCTTCCGGTAGAGAGCCTTGAGGATCTCCACCCGCTGCTGCACGCCGACCGGGAGGTCCTCCACCCGGGCGTCGGGATCGACGTCCAGCCCGTGGCGCGCCGAGAGCTCGCGGACCTCGGCGCTCGCGCGCCGGCGGTCGAGCAGGGCCCCGCGCACCGGCTCCGCGCCGAGCACGACGTTCTCGGCGACCGTGAACACCGGGATCAGCATGAAGTGCTGGTGCACCATGCCGATCCCGAGCGCGATCGCGTCGCTCGGCGAGCGCAGCGCGACCGGGCGCCCGCTCCGGAGGAGCGACCCCTCGTCCGGGCGCAAGAGCCCGTAGAGGATGTTCATCAGGGTCGACTTGCCGGCGCCGTTCTCCCCGAGCAGGGCGAGGATCTCGCCCTTGCGGAGGTCGAGATCGACCTTGTCGTTCGCCAGGACGCCGGAGAACCGCCGGGTGATCCCCCGGGCCTCGAGGACGACCGTCACCGCCGCCCCTCCCGCTCGTACGGCAGGCCGTCGGCGGCCGGCGGCGTGGTCTTGCCGATGACGCCGGTCAGGAGCAGCAGCGTCAGGAGATAAGGCACCAGCCCGACGACCGACGATTGCTGCAGGAACGACCACGACGGCGGGATCTGGTCGCGGAAGAGCTGCAGGTTGATCTGGAACGCCTGCGCCGCGCCGAAGACGAGCGCAGCGGCCCACGAGCCGAACGGCGTCCAGTCGCCGAAGATCATCGCCGCGAGGGAGATGAAGCCGCGCCCGTTCGTCATCAGCGGCTCGAACGAAGGCACCGACTCCAGCGTGAAATACGCCCCGCCGAGCCCGGCGATCGCCCCGCCGATCACGACGTTCACGTAGCGCACGCGGGCCACGTCGATCCCGACCGTCGCGGCAGCGCGGGGGTGCTCGCCCACGGCCCGCGCGCGCAGGCCCCACCGCGTGCGGAAGAGCACGAGGTGCGTCAGCCCGACCAGCACGACGGCGGCGACCGCGATCGGCTGCTGCTCGAACACGGGGCCCACGACCGGGATGTCCGCGAGCAGCGGGACGCCGAGGCGCGGAAGGACGCCCGGCGCGTGAGGCACCTGCCCGCCGAACACGCTGCCCGACCCGAAGAAGAGCTGGCGGTTGAAGAAGCCGGTGAGCCCCACGGCGAGCAAGTTGATCACCGTCCCCGCGAGGATCTGGTCCACCGAGAAGGTCACCGCAAGCGCGGCCAGCAGGAGCCCCAGCGCGGCGCCGGTGGCGACCGCGATCACGACGCCGAGCAGCAGGCTCGGCAGCGGCGGGAAGCCCAGGATCGAGCTCGCGTAGATCGAGCCGAACCAGCCCGAGAACGCCGCCGCGAGCATCATGCCCTCGATGCCGAGGTTGACGACCCCGGAGCGCTCGCAGAAGACGCCCGAGAGGGCGCCCAGGGTGAGCGGCGTGGCGACGGCGAGCGTCGTGGCCGCCATGCTGGCCACGATCGTCAGCGGCGGCACCTGCGACGCGCCGACCAGCGTCACGACGAGGACCAGCACGCCCACGACCACCGCGATGAATGCGTAGCGTCGATAGCCCATCTTCGTCCTTCCCTGCTCCCGTTCCCCGCTCGCCGCTCCGGTCCCAGGCTCCTCACCCGAGCCGGCGCGCTAACCGCCCCACCCGCGCGTGAGCACGAGCCGCTCGCGCTCGCCCCGGACGCGGTAGATGCGCCGGACCAGCGCGTCCGCCGCGACGAAGAGCAGGATCAGCGCCTGGATGATGGAGATCACGTCGATCGGCACCTGCGTCAGGTACTGCATCCGGGTCGCGCCGCTGCGCATCACGCTGAACAGCAGGGCCGCGAGCACCGTCCCGCCGGGGTGCGCCTTGCCGAGCAGGGCGATGGCGATCGCGTCGAAGCCGTACCCCTGCGAGAACCCGAGCTCGTGCCGGTGGTGCAGCGCGCTCACCTCGATGGCGCCTGCCACCCCGGCGAAGGCGCCCGAGAGCGCCATGGTCGCGATCACGGTGCGGCTCACCCGGACGCCGGCGTAGCGCGCGGCGTCGGGGCTCTGCCCGGCCGTGCGGATCTCGAAGCCGAACGTCGTCCGCCGGAGCGCCCACCCGACGAGCGCCGCCGCCAGCAGGGCGAGCGGGAAGCCCCAGTGCAGCCGGAAGCCGTCCACGAGCGCCGGGATGCGCGCGCTCTCGTCGATGAGCGGCGTGCGGGAGAGCACGTTGGACGCTTCGGGGTCCTTCATCGGACCGTTCAGGAGGAAGCTGACCGCGTTGAGGGCGACGTAGTTGAGCATGATCGTGCTGATCACCTCGTGTCCCCCGGCGCGCGCCTTGATCCAGCCGGGCACCGCGGCCCACAGCCCGCCCGCGAGCGCGCCGAGGAGCAGCGTCAAGGGGACGTGCAGCGCCGCGGGCAGGCCGCCGCCCACGAGCTGCGGCAGCCAGTGGCCCGCCCAGGCCGCGGCGAGCGCCCCGAGCGCGAGCTGCCCCTCCGCGCCGATGTTGAAGAGACCGCCCTTGAGCGCCAGCGAGACCGACAGGCCGGCCAGGATGTACGGCGTCGCCCAGACGAGCGTCTCGCTCACCGCCCGCGGCGAGCCGAGCGCGCCCTCGAGCATGCCGGCGTAGGCCTCGATCGGGTTGCCCCCGGCCAAGGCGATGAGGATACCGCCCAGGACCATCGCGGTGAACACCGAGAGGGCCGGCAGGAGCAGCGGCCGGAGGGGCCGGATCAGCGACTCGAGGCGCCGGATCAGCTTCTCTCGCATGCTCGGGAGCCCAGGGCGATCACGGCCCCTTGGCCGGCGGCACCGCCGTCTTGAGCGTCCCGTCGAGCAGCCCTTTGCGGAGCTCCTCCATCTTCGCCTTCACCTCGGCGGGGACCTTGGCGTCGAGATCGTGATACGGCGCATACCCCGACTTGCCCTGGAAGTTCCCCGCCGGCAGCTTCCCCTCCTTGGCCGACTTGATGAGGTCGAAGGTGCCGTCGGAGATGAGCTTGACGGCGCTGGAGAGGAGGACCTTCTGCGCCTCGGGCACCGTGAAGTACTGGTCGGTGTCGACGCCGATGGCGTAAACGCCCTTCGTCGCCGCGCCGAGCAGCGCGCCGTTGCCCGTCTTGCCGCCGCCGCCGAAGACGATATCGACCCCCTTGTCGATCATCGAGACGGCGGTCGTCTTCCCCCACTCGGGATCGGTGAACGTCTTATCGAAGCCGACGTCGTTGTGGTAGACGACGCTGAGCTCGATGTCGGGCTTGACGTGGCGCGCCCCGGCCCGGAAGCCCTCCCCGAAGCGGAAGACGGGCGGGACGGCGTCGGTGGCGAGCACGGCGCCGATCTTCCCCGTCTTGGTCATCATCGCGGCCAGCGCGCCGACGAGGAAGCCGCCGTGGTCCTCGGGGAAGACAAGGCCCACGACGTTCGGCTTGGTCGCGCTCTGGAACTGGTCGATGCCGATGAACCTGACGCCGCTGAACTGATCCGCCGCGGCGCGCGTCGCCTCCGTGAGCCCGAAGCCCGACGTGACGACCACGTCGTACTTCTCCTCGGCGAACGTCGCGATGTTCTTGGGGTAGTCCTTCGGATCCGTCGTCTCGATGTACTGCGTCGTGGCGCCGAGCTCCTTCTGCGCCCGCTGGATCGCCTCCCAGGCCGACTGGTTGAACGACTTGTCGTCGATCTTGCCCATGTCGGTGACGAGGCCCACGCAGAACACCTCGGGGCTCGCGCAGTCGGCCTTCTTGCTGCTGCTGTTGCACCCCGGGAGCACACTGGCGAGGGCCAGCGAGACCGCGATCGCGACGCGCCGCTTCTTCAACATGCCGGATCTCCTTGGAAGACCCGCATTGGACACCGGGCCGCGCACCAAGGCAACCACCGCATCGCACCGGCGCACGTTTGCTCACCCGGGCGCTCTCATCTGTTGCGCGGCAGCACGGCCGGCTGCGCGGCAGCACGGCGCGCCTGGCGCGCCTCCCCTCGAGATGGCGATCGGGGGAGCAACATTTTTTCCTCGAGCGTTGTCACAGTCGATCGGCAGCGCCCGATGAGCGACGGGGCGCGCCGGCGCAGCCTTCCCGAGGAGGTCCTTCCATGAATGGTCCCGCCGTTCGATTCACGCTTTTTTGTGCTCTCATCGCGTCCGCCGTCGTCCCTTCGGCGGACGCGTCGGCCTGCGGTGGAGTCGAGATCATGCCCGCGATCGACCACCGCGTGATGGGGATCGCCCAGGCCGAGCAAGCGCTTCACGACGGCCGGTTCACCGCGGCGGCGGGGAGCGTGATCCGGATGTTCCCCGAGATCCGGCGGATCTCCTATGACAAGGACCCGCTGATCAACCGGGCCTTCCGCGTGCTCGCGGTGGCCACCGCGCGCGCGGACGGGGCGCTCCAGGTCGGACCGCAGCTGCCGCGCGAGCTGCTCGAGACGTGGGGCGGGGCGTCGGCCGAGGAGCGCAAGGGGAACATCGACTGGTCGATCCGCGCGCTGCGCCGGCTGAACGAGCAGCGAAAGAACGATCCTGCGCTCCAGACCGACCTGGGCGAGGCGCTCGCCAGGGCGCCCGAGCACCGCGGCGAGGCGCTCAAGCTGCTCGGCGATCTGGCCGAGAAGGACCTCCTGACGAGCCCCGAGGCGTACGCGACGCTGGCGCGGCTGCGCGCGCTCTCGGGGGACAACGCGGGGCACGACGCCGCGGCCACCCGGTGCGAGACGATGGCGCAGAACAAGGCGCTGTGCCGGACGACCGGCGCGGCCGGCGCGGTCGGCTCACCGAGCTGACGCCGATGCGCGCCCGCCCGCTGCTCGCCCTGCTCGCGGCGCTCGCCTCGGGCGCCGCGGGGTGTACCTCCGAGGACGCGCGGGGCCCCGCGCTGGCCGCGGCGCCGCGTGAAGCACAGCCGAGCGGCAGCGGCGCCGGGGCGGCCGCTCCGGCCGCCGTGGCCGCGGCGCCGGCCGGCGATCCGGCGCGCGGGGAGCGGCTCGTCGCGGAGCTCCAGTGCAACCGCTGCCACGACGGGACCGGGCAGGCGCCCGCGGCGCGCGACGCCCACTGCGTCCAGTGCCACCAGGACATCGCGGCGGGGCGGTTCCAGGCGCCGGCCGCGGCCATGAAGCGGTGGAACGAGAACCTCGTGCAGCTGCGCGACGTGCCGTCGCTCGCCGCCGCCGGCGACAGGCTGCGCCGCGACTGGATCCGCGCCTTCCTGCTGTCACCGCACGACGTGCGCCCGCGCCTGCACGCGACGATGCCGCGGCTCGCGATCGGGCCCGAGCAGGCGAGCGATATCGCGGCCTACCTCACGCGCGATCGCCGCGATCGCCGCGATCGCCGCGAACGTCCGAGTGCGCCGCTGGAGGGCGCGAGCGCGGCCCGGGGGCGCGAGCTCTACGAGGCCAAGGGGTGCGGCACGTGCCACGCCTTCTCCGGGGCGGCCGGGGTGACGGCGGTCGCGCCCGTGAAGGGGATGGAGAAGGAGACGCGCGCCGCGATCGCCCTGGCGCCGGATCTGAGGCACGCGCGCGACCGGATGGAGCCCGCCGATCTCGTCGCGTGGGTGCTCGACCCCGCGGCGATCAAGCCGGGCACCCCGATGCCCCAGGTGCCGATGTCGCCCGCCGAGGCGCGGGACATCGCGGCCTTCGTCACGACCGCGGAGCTCTCGCCGCGGGCGCCGGCGAGCGCGCCCGAGCGGCTGCCGCTGCTGTCGCGGCGGGTGACGTACGCCGAGGTGGATCGCCGGGTGTTCCGCGTCACGTGCAGGCACTGCCACTCCGAGCCGGATTACGCGCTCGGCGACGGCGGGCCCGGGAACACGGGCGGCTTCGGGTTCAAGCCGCGCGGGCTGAACCTCGCCACGTACGAGGGGATCGCCGCGGGTTACGTCGACGATCAGGGCGAGCGGCGGAGCGTGTTCTCGCGCGGGCCGGACGGCGCCCCTCGCCTCGTGGCCGCGCTGCTGGCGCGGCAGGCGGAGGAGGCGGGCCACGCGGCTCCGGCGGTGCGCGGGATGCCGCTCGGGCTGCCCGCGGTCGGGCCGGAGGAGATCCAGCTCGTCGAGAGCTGGATCGCGCAGGGGCGGCCGCAATAGCGAACGAGCGGGAGGGGGCGATCGCCAGGGTCGCTCCGGCGTTGTCGTGGTGCCCCCCTTGCTTCCACGGTGACACCGAGGAGGTGGCCGATGCCCCGGTGGTCTCAACGCGCTCAGCACGCGGGCTCGCCTCCGAGCGGCGGAGGCAACGGGCCTCCGGGGAGGATGTCCATTGGAAGGCGTCTTTCCTTGCTCGTGTTGAGTCAGCTGATGCTGGCCGCCCTGGGCATCACGATGTCCATCGTCGCGCTCAGGCGGCTGGCCACCGAGACAGCCTACCTGCGTCACTACGTCTTCCAGCCGTTCGTCGTCATCAGCAGCGGCATCGAGTCATCGAACGCTCTCTATGCCATGCTCGCTCGCCCGCCATCGGACGTGTCCGTGGAGGTCCGGGAGCCCATGATGCGGCTCCGCTCCTTCATCGATCGGTACCAGCGCGAGTGGTTGACGGCGACCTCCACCCTGCCGGACGCCATCCACCTCCGCGACGCGCTCGCTCGGGCCGGTGAGCTCGTGCTCCTGGAGGAAGAGCGCGAGGCGGCGGACACCATCGCCGCTGTCGTGATGCACATCGAGCGCACGACCGGGCTCATGGGTCCAACGTCCGCGCCGCACGTGCGGCGCGCCGACGTGGAGCACCTCAGCGACGCCCTCGTCAAGCTGCACAGGATCAACCTGCGCTACATGGAGATCGCTTACGACGCGTTCGATCGCGTCCGGCGGCGCATCCTCCTCGTCTTCATGGCCGTCGGCCTGGGGGGCGTCACGGCGGCGTCGCTCTTCGGCCTCGCGGTGCGCCGCGCCATCGCGCCGCGCATCCACCGGATGGTGACCGCCGTCCAGCGCTTCCGCGAGCGCGGCGTCTACGAGCCGCTCGGGGACCGGGGGGACGACGAGCTCGCCGTGCTCGCCCACACGCTGAACACGAGCTTCAAGGCCATCGCCGAGCGCGACAAGGATCGCGACCGGTTCCTCGCCGTCGCCGCGCACGAGCTGAAGACGCCGCTCACCACCATGAAGGGGTTCTCGCAGGTCGCGCTGACCCACCGGAACGACACGGCCATCCGCGAGCGCGCCCTCACGATCATCGATCGCCAGGCGACCCGCCTCGGCCGCCTTGTCCAGGACCTCCTGTGGTCGGCGCGCGTCTCCGGAGGCGAGCTCCCCTTCAAGCCCGAGGCGATCGACGTCGAGGAGCTCGCCCGCCGCGTCATCGGAGAGTTCGAGCTCGTGGCCAGAGATCACAGCATTCGCCTGGTGCCCCGGGGAGACGCGCACCTCCTGGGCGATCCAGAGCTGCTCGAGCAGGCGCTCTGGAGCCTGCTCGTCCAGGCCATATCGGTCGCGCTGGAGCACGATCCAGTGCTCGTCACGATCGATGCCGACTCCGCCGCGCGCGTGCTCATCACGATCGAGGTCCGGGGCGGGAAGGATCTCCCGGAGGACCTCGAGAAGCTGCTGGAGCCCTTCGGCGTCGTCGCGTTCGAGGGGCGGCGCGACGGGCCGCGCAGCACGGGCATCGACCTTCACCTCGTCCAGGGGATCGCCCGGCTCCACGGCGCGAGGTTCTGGATCGAGCGGAGGGCCGGTGACCTCATGGTCTTTTCGCTGGAACTGAGGCGCTAGCGAGCAGAGGGAACATGCTGCGAAACCGCGTGCTGGTCATCGACGATGACCCCGATTTCCGGGAGCTCGTCGCCCTCAGCCTGAACGGGTGGGGGCTCCATTGCCTCCAGGTCGCCGACTGCGCCGAGGCGCTCCCGCTCCTCGAGCGCGAGCGCGACGGGCTGCGGGCGGTGCTGTGCGACTACTTCATGCCAGGGCTCTCTCCCAGCGTCTGCGCGAAGGCGATCCTCGCGCGGGTCGATCCGGCGGTGCGCGTGGTGCTCGTGAGCGCGGCGGTGGACGTCTCGGCGCTGGCCGCGGAGCTCGGGCTCGCGCGGTTCCTCCCCAAACCGTTCGATCTCGACCAGCTCCACGACGTGGTGCTCGGCCCGCGCGAGCCCTCGGCGTGAGCGGCGCGGCCGGTCGCAGCGGGGCGCCCCCGGACGCGGCGCGCTCCGTGGTAGCCTCCCGGCCCTCGCCGCGCGCGGGCGGACCGCGCGCCGTGCGGCGCTCGGAGGTCTGCGTCATGACAGGACAGCTTCTGGAAGAGGGCTTTACCAACCCTGGAATCGATCCGCGGCTCACGTGGCGCAACCCGCCGGCGCGCTGGGCGGTGGCGCCGGAGAGGGGCGCGCTCGTCGTCGAGCCCGCCGCGAAGACGGACTACTGGCAGCGGACGCACTACGGCTTTCGCAACGACAACGGGCCTTTCCTCTTCACCCGCGCCGGCGGCGACTTCGTGATGACCTGCCATGTGCGGTTCCGGCCGGCGCACCAGTACGACCAGGCAGGGCTCATGGTGCGGATCGCGGAGTCGTGCTGGCTGAAGACGTCGGTCGAGTTCGAGCCGGACGGCCCGAGCCGGCTCGGCGCGGTGGTGACGAACGCGGGCTACAGCGACTGGTCGACCCAGCCATTTCCCTCGGATCGCCGGGAGATCTGGCTGCGCGTCCGGCGGGAGGGGCCGGATTACCTCGTCGACAGCTCGGACGACGGCGCGGCGTGGACGCAGATCCGCATGGCCCACCTGCACGAGGACGACGGGGCGCGCGAGGTGGAGTGCGGTCTCTACGCTTGCAGCCCGCTCGGCGAGGGCTTCGTGGCGGAGTTCGATCTGCTGCGGATCGCCCCGGGGCGCGCGGGTTAGAGCGGTTCCCACCCGCCCCCGATACGAGCGTCGCAGAGCGGCGGTCACCCGCACAGGAGACGGGTCCAGATCGGCGTTTTCGGCGCGGAAGCGCACTCCAGTGCGCTGAGCACCGAAAACGTCGAGATGGGCCCGTATCCGAAGCGGGTGACCGCCGCTCTAGCGGGCGAGCGCCTCGAGGTGCGAAGAGAGCACCTCGGTGATCCAGCTCATCACCGCGCGCACGCGGCGCGGCACGCTCCTGCCGTGCGTGTGGAGGAGCGAGACCGGCATCGGCGCGCAGGTGAGGGAGGGCAAGACCTCGACGAGCTCGCCCGCGGTGAGGCTGGCGAACTTGCCTACCCGCGGCGCCTGGATGATGCCCAGGCCCGCCACACACGCCGCGAGATAGGCGTCAGCGCTGTTGACCGTCACCACGCTGCGCATCGGCCACTCGCGGTAGCCGCCGTCGTGGGGGTACTCGAACGACGGCGCTTCGGCGCCGAGCGTCGACGAGTAATGCACGAGGAGGTGCCGATCGAGATCCTCGATCCGGCGAGGCGCGCCGTACTGCCGCAGATAGGACGGGCTCGCGAGGTTCACCATCCGCAGGACGCCGAGCCTGCGGCCGACGAGCCCGTCGCCCCCCGGGGCGCCGACGCGCAGGACGCAGTCGAAGCCCTCGCGGAGCGGCTCGACGCGCCGATCGGTCGTGCTGAGGAGCACCTCGAGCTCGGGGTGGCGCGCGAGCAGCTCGGGCAGGCGCGGGATGATGACGTCGCGCGCGAAGTTCACCGGCAGATCGATCCGCACCCGCCCGCGCAGGCCCCGCGCGGCCTGGAACATCGCGCCGAGCTCGTCGGCCTCGAGCGCGAGGCGCCGCGCCCGCGGAAGCAGCTCCTCCCCGTCCGGCGTGAGGCGCACGACGCGCGTCGACCGCTGGAGGAGCCGGGTGCCGAGCTCGGCCTCCAGGGCCTTCAGCCGCAGCGACACGCGCGCCTTGGGCATGCCGAGGTGCTCGCCGGCGCGCGTGAAGCTGCCGAGCTCCGCCACCTTCACGAAGATCTTCAGCGATCCGACGTCGACGGTCATTGTTTCGACTGGCGAAACAGTGTGTCGGAGCCTCGCGCCTTCCGCAACCGGGATCGGATCGCTATTCACTCTCGCAGACAGCGGCGCGCAGCCGCCACGGACAGCGGCGAGCCGCCGCGTCGCCATCGAAAGGACCCGAACATGAGCACATCCAAGCGTAGCCCCGTCGCCCTCGTCACCGGCGGAAGCCGCGGGCTGGGAAAGAGCATGGCGCTCCACCTCGCGGATCGCGGCGTGGACGTCATCATCACCTACCGCGGCGCCGCGGCCGAGGCGGCGGATGTGGTGAAGCAGATCGAGGCCAAGGGGAGGACGGCGGCGGCCATCGCGCTCGATCTGGGGAGCACCCGCGGGTTCGACGCGTTCGCCGCCGCGGTGAAGGCGGAGCTCGCCGGTCGCTTCAAGCGCGATCGCTTCGATTACCTTGTGAACAACGCCGGCATGGCTGGCCACGCGAGCTTCGCCGAGACGACCGAAGAGCAGTTCGACGCGCTCATGAACGTCCACTTCAAGGGCACGTTCTTCCTCACGCAGAAGCTCCTCCCGCTCATCGCGGACGGCGGGCGGATCCTCAACGTCTCGTCGGGGCTCACGCGGTTCAGCTTCCCGGGCTACGCCGCCTACGCCGCGATGAAGGGCGGGGTGGAGGTGCTCACCCGCTACCTGGCGAAGGAGCTCGGGCCGCGGAAGATCGCGGTGAACACGCTGGCGCCCGGCGCGATCGAGACCGACTTCGGGGGAGGCGTCGTGCGCGACAACGCCGAGCTGAACAGGATGATCGCCGCCCAGACCGCCCTCGGCCGGGTCGGCCTCCCCGATGACATCGGCGGCGCGGTCGCCGTGCTGCTCTCGCCCGATGGCCAGTGGATCACCGGCCAGCGCATCGAGGCGTCAGGCGGCATGAACCTCTGAGGCGCTCCGAGCTCGCGGCAGGCGCGTGCTCGTCGGGCCCGCGCCTGCAACGGGAGCAGCGAACACCACGAGCATTCCGACACAGAACGGCACAGGTCATCGAGCGTAATCGGGGCTTTTGCGAAGGAGCTCGACTGGCACATTTGGTGCTGAGTGGCAGCGCATCGCTAGGAGGCGAGCGCTCATGAGCAGGGAATTGCCTAACCATATCCTTCGAATCCTCGGGATCGGCATGCTCGCCGGCCTGTCGGTGACGCTCGGGTGCCAGGGCGATACCACCATGCCAGCTGGCACAGGTGGGGCCGGCGGCGCCGGGGGTGAAGGCGGCGCCGGGGGCGAAGGCGGCGCCGGGGGTGAAGGCGGCGCGGGCGGCAGCCCGGAGACGTGCGAGTCGCGGCGGGGCGACCACGGCGACGCCTGTCCCGCGGACGCGCCTTGCGCGATCACGCTCGACGTCGAGGTGACGTGCGCCGGGCACGACTTCGCAGCGGGCGGGGTGCGGGCCGTTCCGGCGGCGGGCGCGACGTACCTCGTGACGAGCAGCAACGCCCCGACGCGGCTGTTCGAGCTCGACGGCGGCGGGGCGACCCAACGCGACTTCGACGTGCAGTCCAATGCCGTGAGCGTGGCGCTCTCGCCGGACGGGAGGGCGTACGCCGCGGTGGATGAGACGCAAGGCACCGGTGACGGCTATCCCGGCGGTGTCGTGTTCCTGCCGCTCGCCGGAAGCGCGGCCGACAAGCAGATGGTGTTCGATCGCGACGACAAATACGTGCCGGTCCTCGATGTCGCGGTGGACTCCCAGGGCGAGCCGCACATCTGGATCCTCACGGACGCGCCGGAGATCGTCGAGCACGCGACGCGCACGTCCGGCGGCGCCTGGGACGTCGCGCCGGCGAGCCAGCTGGCCGACAGCGGTTGGCCCCGCTTCGTCCTCGCGCCCGACGACGCGCCGCTTTCGTTCGGCATGGTCCAGGCGGGCTCCGACGGCTGGCAGCTCCGGGTGCTCGACGGCGCCACGGAGCAGAGCCTTGGCGCTCCGGTCCCCGAGAGCTCGCCGATCCGTTACGAGCCCGTCCTGCCGCCGAAGCCTGCCGCTCAAGCGACGATCCCGCGCTTCGCGGCGGTCGTGCAGCACCCCGACGGGCTGCGGCTGGCGAGCGCCGGCGAGGGCGAGGGCGAGATAACGATCCCCGGCACAGCGACGCCGGCGTACAGCTGCCAGCGCGGCTTCGGCGACTCCCCGTCGCCGGGCTGCCCGGCCGACTGCCACGAGGTGACCTCCGGCCTCGAATGGTCGGCCTTCTCGGCCGCGCGCACGAGCGACGGAGACGTGTGGATCGCATTCCTGATCAGCCACCTCGACTGGACGATCGCCTACGAGGTGCAGAACGCCGATCTGCCGACGTGCGTCGGCAACATCGCGGCGGACGCGAGCCGCGGCGAGCTGCGCCTCGTGCGCGTGCCCGCCGACGGAGGCGCGCCCGAGGTCGCTGTGACGCTGCCGCTCCCCGCGATCGCAGGCGAGAGCCATTTCAGCGATGTGTACCAGCGCCACCCGCTCGTCGATGTCTCCGCGTTCGGCACGGAGCTCACCGTGGCCATGCGCACGCAGGCGTCGCGCGTGGGGCCCTTCACGGCCCGCGTGCTGCGCGTCGACACATCGCTCCTCGCGCCTGCCGCGCCAGGCGACTGAGACGCGCGCCGCACCTCGACGCCTCGGTCATCGACCCGGGCGCGCTACGGCTGGCGGAGCCGGCGCGAGGACAGGAGCTCGAGCCCTCCCGTGCGCTCCGCGATGCGCTGGAGCGACGCGAGCAGCGCGCCGGCCTGCTCCTCGCCGAGCAGCGCGCGGAGCCGCCTGTTCACCGCGGCGCGCGCGGCGCGCCCCGCCTCGACCGCCGCCCACCCGCGGTCGGTGAGCTCCACGAGCCGGTTGCGCTGGTCGTCCTCGGCGACGCGCCGGCGCACGTAGCCGAGCTGCTCCAGCTCCGCCACCGCCTTCGAGGCGCCCTGCGCCGTGATGCCGAGCCGCTCCGCGAGCTCCCTCACCTTCACCGGCCCCGGGACGAGGTGCTGGAACACGTATCCATGGCTCGGCCGGAGATCCCCGTGGCCGGCCCGCTCCACGCGGCGCAGCACCTCATCGCTGTTCGCGGTCGCGATGGCGGCGAAGAGCAGCACGAGGTCCTCGTCCGGGCGCGCGGGCTTCACGGCCGGAGCGTGTAACCCGCAACCGAGGTTGCGCAAATGACGTTGACGGCCGCGGGCGGCGGCCCTATTCATCAACCAAGGTTGCGCAATATTGGTTGCGCATCATCGGGGTCGGGCTCGAAGGGCCGGGCGGCGCGCCCGCGCGCGCCCGGGCCCGTGCTGCCCCGAGGAAGGGACGAAGGGACGAGCGATGCACCTCGCGATCCATGGCTCCTGCGACCCGGCGTTCGCGCCCGTGCGCGCGGCGTTCGCCTCGAATTTCGAGCGGTTTCCCGAGCTGGGGGCCGCCGTGTGCGCCGCCGTGCGCGGCCGCGTGGTCGTCGACCTCTGGGCCGGCTTCCGGGACGCGGCGAAGACCGCGACGTGGCGCTTTGACACGATCGTGAACGTCTTCTCGGCGACGAAGGGCGCCGTGGCGCTGTGCGCCCACGCGCTCGCGGAGCGGCGCGCGCTCGACGTGGACGCGCCGGTCGCCGCCGCCTGGCCGGAGTTCGGCGCGGCCGGCAAGGGGCGCGTCCTCGTGGGCCAGCTGCTCGACCACAGCGCCGGCCTGCCGGCGCTCCGCGCCGAGCCGGAGGAGGGCGCGCTCTACGACTGGCAGGCCATGACCGCCGCCCTCGCCGCGGAGGAGCCGTTCTGGGAGCCGGGCGCCCGGCACGGCTACCACGCCGTCACGTTCGGCTTCCTCGTGGGCGAGGTGATCCGGCGCGCGAGCGGCCAGCGGGTCGGCGCTTTCCTCCGGGAGGCCGTCGCGGGCCCGCTCGGCCTGGACTTCCACATCGGCACCGGCGCCGAGCACGACGGGCGGATCGCCGAGGTGCCCCCGACCATCGCGAGCCCGAGCGGCCTGGGCGGCGCGTTCGGCGCGAGCTTCCGCGACCCGGCGTCGCTCACCTCGATGGCCTTCACCAGGCCGCGCGACCTCGTGACGCCGGGCCTCGTCAACACCGCCCGCGCCCGGCGCGCGGAGATCCCCGCGCTGAACGGCCACGCGAACGCGCGCGCGCTCGCGCGGATGTACGGCGCGCTCGCGAACGGCGGGGCCCTCGCCGGCACCGCGCGCGTGCTGTCGCCGGAGGCGGTCGAGGCCGCGCTGGCGGAGCGCTCGGCCGGGCTCGACGCCGTCCTCCTCGCGGAGAGCCGGTTCTCGCTCGGGTTCATGCTGCCAAGCGCCCTGCGCCCCTTCGGGCGCGGCCCGCGGACCTTCGGCCACCCCGGCGCGGGCGGCGCGCTCGGCTTCGCCGACCCCGACGCGGGGCTCGGGTTCGGCTACACGCCGAACCAGACGATCGCGAGCGGCCAGGGCGGCGACCCGCGGTGGCCGGCGCTGATCGAGGCGGTGTACTCGTGTCTATGAGCCCTGGTTCTGCGCGTCCGGGGCGCGTGCCTCGTTCTTGAGAGAAGGACCTCTGAAAGCATACAAGGCACGAAGGAGAGGACGAAACCGAGGGATAGCCAATCCGCATCCAGCCAGAACTCCACAGAGGCTCGTCAGACGGCGACACCGTCGCGGCCCCGGCCGTCAGGCGAGGCGCGCCGCGCCGCGCCTCGCGCCGCCAGTGCGGAGGCCTCGTGTCGTCAGCTCGTGAAGGGCTCCCGCCAGCGACGAGTACGTGGCCAGACTGCCCAGCTCCACGTCCACGAGGCTCCTGGCGAGCTCGGGGCGCACGCCGACCAGGAAGAGGCGCGCGCCGAGCAGGGCGACCGCGCGGCTGGTCTGGCCCAGCGCGTGGGCGACCTGGGCGTCCACCGCCGGCACGCCGGTGATGTCGAGCAACACGAAGCGCGCCTCGTGCCGGCCCACCCCCTCGACCACGGCCGTGAGCACCTGGAGGGCGCGGTCCCGGTCGATCGCGCCGATGAGCGGCACGAGCAGCACGCCGGGCAGGAGCGGGATGAGCGGGCAGCCGAGCTCGCGCACCGTCTCCGAGAGCGTCCGCTCGCTCGCATAGGCCACCTGCAGCGCCGCGTTCTTCGCCGAGAGCGACTGGACGAGCTCGCCGCGCTCGAGGGCCGCGGCGAGCAGCGACGCCCAGACCCCGACGGTGCCCTCGTCGCCGGCCAGCTCGCGGAGGGTCGGCCCCATGAGCGCCACGACCCCCCAGTCGCGCCGCTCGGTGCGGATCGGCAGCAGCATCATCATGAGCGCGCCGCTCGCGGCCGCGGGCGGCAGCAGATGCTCCGGCGGAAACGCCTCCTGCCGATGGCGGCTGCCGATCGGGGGCGTCGCGCTGCCGTCACGGCTGTAGGCGCCGGCGACGACGAGCGTCGTCGCGTCCTCCCGGAGCGCAAGGCAGGCCCAGGTCGCGCTGGTCTTCGCGAGCCATGAGAGCGACATGGACTCCTCCTGGGAGCCGCTGACCAGCGCGAGGCCCACGTCGTGATTCGACCTCACGAGCATCCCGAGCTGCGCCACGAACTCGGCCTCGACGCTGAGCCGAGCCCGCGCGATCGAGAGGTGCGCGCCGTCCAGGAACGCCTCGACCCGCTGCGCCGACGCCGCATCCCCGCCCAGCCGCTCGCGGCGCCGCTCGTGGGACCGGCGGAGCAGGCGCACGATCGCCATCAAGGTGCCCATATCGGACGAGATGTCGACGGCCTGTTTGTAGGCGCGCTCCAGCGCCTTCGCCGGAGGGGGCGCGGCGCCCTCGATCGCCGCCTCGTACGCCTCGATCACAAGGGCGACCCCCGGCCATACCGCGGCAGGCGGTGTATCGGGCGCCAGGGGACGGGGCGCGAGGAGCAGCTCGACCATCCGTCGATCCAGGTCGCCGCCGCCGTGCTCCCCCGACGCCGCGTCCTCGTCGAGGAAGCTCTGGACCACATCGCATCCGCACGAGATCCGCTGGATCAACGTGTTCGGCGTGAGCACGAGCTCCGGCAGAGCCGTCTCGCCGGAGAGCATCGAGACGATGAGCTCACACGCGGCGCTCCCCAGCATCTCGAACTGCTGGCGCACGGTGGTCAGCGGTGGGTCGGAGGTCTGCGCCTCCGGCACATCGTCGAAGCCGACGATCGCCAGCTCCTCCGGGATGCGGACGCCCGCCGCCTTCAGCGACGGCATCATCCCGATCGCGTTCTTGTCCGTCCCGAAGACCGCCGCCGTGCACGCATTCCGCAGCGCGATGAGCCGCGGGGCGGCGTTCTCGCCGCCGGTATACCAGTTGTCGTCGGTCCGGACGACCAGCTCCGGGTCGAGCGGTATCCCCGCCTCGGCGAGCGTCTCTCGGTAGGCGTCGAAGCGCTCGCGCACATCGGACTCGTGGAAGCAGCCGACGAACGCGATGCGCCGGTGCCCGTGTCCGATCAGATGGCGCACCGCGCCCCGGATCCCGCTGTGGTTGTCCGGGATCACCGACGGGCAGTTGCCCTTGTGAACATGGGTGCCGACGACGACGAGCGGGACCCGCTCGGCGGCGAGCTGCTCGATGCCGTCCACCCCGATCACGACGATCCATCCATCCACCTGTTCTCTGGCGAGCGAAGGGGCCTGGAGCGAGGCGGCCGTGCCGCGCATCACCAGCATGCGACAACCGTGCTTCCGCGCCGCCTCGTGGATACCCGTCAGGACCGGGTTCCAGAACGAGCCGTCCAGGTAGGGGGTGATGACGCCGACGGTCATCCCACGTTGCATCCCATGAACGCCCGTATCGCGGCGGGGCGGCTCCGCAAGGCGATTCACATCACGCGTCGAGCGGCCGGCGTCTCCTCCTGTGGCCGGCTGTCCGCCCGCGCCATCTTCCTGGGCCGAGCCGTCAGAGCTGCCGCCCCGCTGCTCCGGCAACTCGACTTCACTGCCCCGGCTACCCTGAACCATCGCCCGGTCTCCCTGCTCCCCCGTCCCACGGCTGCGCTCGCGTGCCCACCTATATACCACGGTCCGGACGTATCTCTCTGCGACGGGGCGATGTCGAATTACTCGCTCGCAAACCACTTCGGTCCATTCGTGCTGAACGCCAACGCTGCCAATCTTCCCATGGACACCCATGCGCTGAGCGCCATGATCGTGCCACGTGGCCTGCTCGTCATCGACAACCCGCATCAACATCGGTTGAGCGCGCCAGCCGGCCACACAACCGTCCTGGCGATCGCGGAGGTCCACTCAGCGGCGCCCGGAGCCGAGGCATGCCAGGCCCCGTGGACACCGACATGAACCCGGCCGACGGCCCGCTCGCCTCCGAGTTCAAAGGCCAGATCGCCGTGCAGCGCTACGGACAAGGCGACGAGGTCGCCGGCATGGTGGCGTACCTGGCCGGCCCCGAGGGCGCCTTCGTCACGGGCGCCAACCTCAAGATCGACGGCGGCTTCACCGCCTGATCTTCCCGAGCCGCGACCGGAGACCGCCTCAGCCGCCGTCCTCGCCCGGCTCGCCGCCGGTCCCCGGCGAGCGGCACTTCATCACCATGTGGATCTCGTTGCCCTTCTCGTTGTGCCGCACCTCGTCCATGAACGTGCGGATCAGCATCAGGCCGCGGCCGCTCGGCTTGTCCAGGTTGGCGAGGTCGGTCGGATCCGGCAGGTTGCGCGGGTCGAAGCCGGGCCCCTCGTCGCGCACCACGTACGTCGCCTCGGTGCGCGTCTCGCGCGCCACGACGACCACGCGCCGATCCCGGTACGGGCTCTCCCCCCGGCGGCGCTCGACGAGCGCGGAGAAGGCGCTCGGCTGCTCGTCGAGCAGCGTCGAGCTGACCTCGAGGTTGCCGTGCACGATGGCGTTCACGAGCGCCTCGCGCAGCGCCACCGCGACCTGGATCCGGCCCGTCTCGTCGCACAGCCGCATCCGTCCCAGGCTCTGCTCGACGTGGCCCACCAGCGCGGGGACCTTCGCCACGTCGTTGTCGAGCTCGAAATGGGACTCGGTCGCCGTCAGGCACGAGAGGAGCTGCTGCTCCCGCCGGTCGAGCCGCGCCACCGCGAGGACGTTCTCGACCGTGTTCACGAGCTCCGCCGCGAGGTTCCGCTTCGCGACGTAGCTCGCGGCGCCGCGCCGCAGCGCCTGCACCGCGATCTCCTCGCTGCCGTGCGCCGTCATCAGGATCACCGGGAGGTACGGGTGCTCGCGGCGGATCGCCTCGACCAGCTCCAGGCCGTCCATCTCCGGCATCTGGAGATCGGTCAGCACGATCTCGGGCATCGACCTGGCGATCGTCTCGAGCGCCTCGACGCCGTTCTCGGCGTACACGGGCTCCATCCCGGCGCGCTTCTTGAGCAAGCTCCCGGAGAGGCGCCGATCCATCGGGGAGTCGTCCACCACGAGCACCCTCACCATCGCGTCACCTCGCTATCAGAGCGCCGCTCGCCCTGCACCGGCGGCGCCGGGTCCGCCGGCGCGCCCTCGCGCACGAACGCGGCGAGCTCGGGGAGCAGACGCTCGATCTGCGCCCGCAGCGCGAACTGCGCCTCGGCCAGGCTGCCGAGCTCGTTCGCGCGCGCCATCTTCTCCAGCGCGAAGGAGGCCTCGAACGCGCCCCGCGCGCCGAAGCTGTCGACCCCGCCCTTCAGGCTGTGCGCGGCCCGCTGGAGCTTGCGGGCGTCGCCGGCGGCCACCGCGTCGTCGATGTCGCCCATCCAGCGCGGGCACTCCTCCAGGAAGACCTCGGCGAGCTCGCGCAGGAGGTCGGCGTCGCCGCCCGTCCGCTCCAGCGCCTTCGTGCGATCGAACATCGGCCGGGCCGCGATCGAGGAGGGCGAGGGCTGCAGCCGCTCCTCCGATCGGGTGCTCGGCGGCCCGCTGTCGGACGCCGGCGAGGGCGCCGACGCGTACGAGCTCGGCGCGCCGAGCGACATGCGCGCCGGGTCCTCGATCTCCAGGGCGGACGGCCCGGCGGCGAGCCGGTCGATCATGTCGTAGAGCTCGTCGACCTGCACCGGCTTCGACAGGTAGCCGTCGAAGCCGGCCCGGAGGCAGCGCTCGCGGTCGCCCTTCATCGCGTACGCGGTCACGACGATGAGCGGCATGTGCCCGCCCTCGCGCCGCTCGCGGGCGCGGACGGCCCGCGCGACCTGGAGGCCGTCCATCTCGGGCATCTCCACGTCGAGCAGGGCCACGTCGTACTGCCCGGCCGCGATCTTCTCGACGGCGAGGCGGCCGTTCTCGACGATGTGCACGTGGTGGCCCTGCCGCTCCAGCCAGCGGCGCATCAGCTTCTGGTTGATCGCGTTGTCCTCGGCGACGAGCACGCGCAGGCCGCGCGCGCGCGTCCCGGCCGCGGCGCGGCGCGGGTCGGCCGACCGGAGCGAGGTCCGCGTCGGGACGCCGAAGGCGTGGAACACGGCCTCCTGGAGGTGGGACGTCTTCACGGGCTTCGTGACCATGGCGAAGACGCCGAGATCGCGGCAGCGCGCGACGTCCGCCTGCGCGGACGTCGAGCTGAGCAGCACGAGGACGCGCCCCTTCAAGATCTCGCGCTTCCGGCAGTGCTCGACAACGGCGAAGCCGTCGACCTTCGGCATGCGGGCGTCGACGATGGCGAGGCCGAACGAGCTGCTCAGCCCGACCGCGTTGCCCCCCGGCTTGCCCCAGGGCAGCGCCCACACGCCCGAGTCCTCCGAGAGCGCCGCGATCGCCGCCGCCCCCGAGTCGACGGGGACCGCCTTCATCCCCCAGCCCTCGATGGTCTCGGCGAGGATGCGCCGCGCGGTCGCGTTGTCGTCGGCGATGAGGACCTTCGTGCCGAGGAGGTCCTTCGGGATCTCCAGGCGGCGCGACCGGGCGGCGCCGTCGAGCGCGCGGAGCTGGAGGGTGAAGTGGAACGTGCTTCCCTTGCCGACCTCGCTCTCGATCCAGATCTTGCCGCCCATCATCTCGACGAGGCGGGCGCAGATCGTGAGGCCGAGCCCCGTGCCGCCGTACTTGCGGGTGGTCGAGCCGTCCGCCTGGGCGAACGCGTCGAAGACGAGCCGCTGCTTGTCCGGGGCAACCCCGATGCCCGTGTCGATCACGCTCACGCGCAGCACCACGGCGTCGCCGAGCGCCTCGCCCGCGTAGAGGCTCGGCGTGCCCTGGCTGTCCGCGCCGGCCTCCTCCTCGGCGGTAGGGGGCGCGCGCGCGTCGACCTCGGCGCGGACGACGACCTCGCCGGCGTCGGTGAACTTCACCGCGTTGCTCACGAGGTTGACGAGGACCTGGCGCAGGCGCAGCGGATCGCCGACCAGCGCCTCGGGCACGTCGGGGCCGACGTCGTAGGCGAGCTCGAGCCGCTTCTCGTGGGCGCGGAGCGCGAGCGTCTTCACGGCGTCGCCGATGATCTCGCTCGGGTCGAAGACGACGGGCTCGATCTCGAGCTTGCCGGCCTCGATCTTCGAGAAGTCGAGCACGTCGTTGATGATGGAGAGCAGCGCGTCGGCCGAGATCTTGACCATCTCGAGGTACTCGCGCTGCTCCTGGGTGAGCTCGGTCTGGAGCGCGAGCGACGTCATGCCGATGATGCCGTTCATCGGGGTGCGGATCTCGTGGCTCACGCTGGCGAGGAACTCGCTCTTCGCGCGGCTCGCCGCCTCGGCGGCCTCCTTGGCCTGCTGGAGCTCGTCCTCGACCGCCTGGCGCTGCATGAGCAGGGCGCGCAGGCTCGCGGAGTGCTCGCGCTCGTTCTCGAGCGAGGCCTCGCCCATGGCGTCCGCGCGGCGCTTGGCGATGCTCGCCATCACCGCCATGGCGGGGGTGGTGACGGCGTAGACGATGACCCGGAGGAGGTTGTCCTCCTCGTACGATAAAAGGACGCCCTCCTTGGAGAAGTAGAGCGCGAAGAAGACGCACGAGATGAGCGCCGTGACGATGCCGCCCCAGAGGCCTCCGCTGAACGCCGCGAAGACGATGATCATCGAGAGGATCGCGGGCGGGTTCGGGATGGTCCAGTCGAGCGCGGCCTCCAGCGTGGTGACCGCGCCGATGACGAGCAGCGCGAGCAGGGGGCCGAGCAGCGGGAGCACGAACTTCTCCCACGAGGGCCGGCTGAGGCGCCGCTGCAGCGCGGTGGGGAGCGGCAGGAACGTGCCGCGGCCCTCGGCGTCGCCGCCCAGCGACGGGCGGGGCTCGCCGCTCAGCGACGGGCGGGGCTCGCCGCCCACGCCCACCGATGCGCGGGGGTCCGCGTGAGCGGTCCCCGGCGCGGCGGCGGGCGGGGGATCCTCGGCCTTCGGCATGGCTTCATGGAGATAGCGGGGTCGCGATCGGGCGTCCACGGCCGCGAGGGCCAGATCCCATGGACGGGCGGCGCCCGGGCACGGCGGGCAAGTAGGAGGGACGCCCCTCGGCCCCGAGCAGCACGAGGCCGGGCAGCGCGGGTCGCGTCGCCGGCGGACCCGGCGCTGACGGCCCGCGCCGCCGGCGCCCCGGCCGCCGCGCCCCGGGGCGCCCGCAGCCGCGGTCACCGCGGCGCGCTCACCCCTTCACGCCGCCCGTCGTCAGCCCCGCGATCAGGTGGCGCTGCACCACGTAGAACGCCGCCATGACCGGCAGCGACACGAGGAGCGCCCCCGCCGCGAACCGCTCCCACTGCGCGTCGTACTCGCCGATGTACCGCTGCAGCACCACCGGCAGCGTGAACATCTCCTCCTTGCCGAGCAGCGTCGCCGCGAGGATGAACTCGTTGTACGCCGTCATGATCGCGAACAGCGCCGTCACGGCGATCGCCGGCCGCGCCGCCGGGAGCACGACCCGGAGGAACGCCTGGAAGCGCGTCGCCCCGTCGACCATCGCCGCCTCCTCCAGGTCGACCGGGATCGCCTCGAACGCGGCCCGGAGCTGGAAGATCGAGAACGGCACCGCCGTCGACGCGTAGCAGAGCACGAGCCCGGTCCGCGAGTTGAGCAGGCCGAGCGCGTCGAGCAGGAGGTACAGCGGGATCGCGCTCGCCACCGTGGGGAACATCTGCGTCGCGAGCAGCGCGCGCAGGCCGCGGTCCTTGCCGAGGAACCGGAAGCGCGCGAGCGCGTACGCCGCCGGGACCGCGACGGAGACGCCGGCGGCCGCCGTCGCGAGCGCGACGACGATCGAGTTGGCGAGCTGGCGGGGGAAGAGCCAGATCGGCTCGCCGCCGACCTTCTTCGACGTCGTGACCACCGCCACGATGTGCTCGAGCGTCGGCTGGTTCGGGATGGGCAGCACCTCCGGCACCGGCGGGCGCGCCCCGGAGAAGGCGATCGAGGCGACCCAGAGCACCGGGTACAGCGCGAACGCCACCGCCGCCACCAGCGCGGCGTGCACCGCGATCGACTCGACAGGAGAGGGCCTCCGCGTCACGCGACCTCCGTCGCCGCCGCCGGCACGGGCGCCGACCCGGCCTCGGCCCCGCCCTGCGGGATGGCGGAGACGGGCGTCCGCCGCCGCCGGAAACGAAAGGAGCGCGTCGCGAGCGTCAAGAGCAGGAAGATGAGCACCGAGTACGCCGCCGCGTAGCCGTACTGGGCCTCGCGGGTGAACGCCCACCGGTACGCCTCGGAGACGAGGATGTCCGTGGTGCCGTCCGGGTCGCCGCCGGACACGAGGAACACGACGTTGAACATGTTGAACGTCCAGATCGCGCCCAGCGTCACCGCAGGCGCGAGCACCGGCCTGATCAGAGGCAACGTAATTTTCCGTAGACGCTGCCATCGCGTGGCGCCGTCGACCTCGGCGGCCTCGAGCACGTCCTCCGGCACGGCGGTGAGCGCGCCCAGCGTGACCACCATCATGAACGGGAACCCGAGCCAGACGTTGGTCGTCACGTTGGCCGTGAACGCCGTCGTGAAGCTCGAGAACCAGGAGATGGGCTCGATGCTCGTCCCGAGCGCGGAGTTCACCGCCTCGATGAGGCCGGTGACGGCCCCGAACTGCCGGTGGAACATGCCCTTCCAGGACAGCGCGGTCACGTAGCTCGGCACGGCCCAGGGCACGATGAGGAGCACCCGGTAGAGCGCCCGGAGGCGCAGGGTCGGGCGGTTCAGGAGCAGCGCGAGCGAGACGCCGAGGAGGACGTGGAGGCAGAGGTTCACCGCGGTCCAGAGCACGGTCACCGCGAGCACGAGGTAGAACGAGCCGCTCGCGAAGAGCGGCCCGCCGCGGGCCGTGAGGATGCTGATGAAGTTGGCGAGGCCGACGTACCGGAGGCCCTCGCCCCTGCCGGCGAAGAGCGACGTCGCCGCGCCGATGACGAGCGGGATCACCACGAGCACGCCGATCGCGACGACCGCGTGCGCCACGTACTTGTAGGCAGGAAGCGAGCGCCCGAGCGCGCGCCGGAACGAGCGCCAGCGCGCGGTGCCGGGCGCCGCGCCCCTGGCGGCGCGGACCCACCGGAGAGCGAGCAGCAGCGCGAGCGCGCCGAGCGCGACGAGCAGCGGCGCCGGCGAGGCGGGGGGCGGGAGCGGCCGGCGGACGTCGTCGAAGCGGCGCTTGGCCTCGGCGAGCGCGACGTCGGGGGGCGCGTCGCCCCGGAGCACCTTGCGGATCGCGCGCGTGGCCGGCTCCCAGGTCGAGCGCATCGCCGGCGAGGTCGGCATCGGGATGGCCGCCTTGGCCTGCTCGGTGAACGCCGCGATGAAGGCGTCGCCGGCCGGGACGGCCACGTCGCTCCGCACCGGCGGCGTGCGCGCGACCTCGAGCCGCGTGGCCGCGGCCGCGGCGCCGGCGAGGTGGCGCGCGAGCGCCCGCGCCCCGGCGCGCCGCGCGCCCTGGGGCGAGAGCATCACCGCCTCGACGGTCAGGAACGGCCGCATCGGGAGGCCGGTCTCGCGCACCTTCGGGAGCGGGACGACGCGGGCGCGCCGCCGCGCCGCTTCCCCGAGGCCGCCCGCGAACCACGGCCCGCTGATCACGAACGCGGCGCGGCCCGCGTTGAACAGGTCGGTCACCAGCGCGCCGTTCGCGTCCTCCGGGACGACCCGGCGCTCGATCAGCGTGCGGACGAGCTCGAGCGAGCGCTCGGGCCCCGGGCCGACGAAGCCGAACTGGTCGTCCTCGCCCAGCATCGCGCCGCCGAACGCCGCGAGGATCGGCATGTGCGCGTAGGCGTTCGACGCCTCGTACGCGAGCGGGTACACGCCCTCGGGGAGCGAGCCGGCCAGCGCCGCGATGTCCTCGAGGGCCGCAGGGGCCTCCTTCACGAGCGCTGTGTTCATGTAGAGCGCCAGGCACTTCTGGCTGATCGGCAGGCCGAGGATCTCGCCCCCCTGCCGGACCGCGGCGAGCGCGGGCCCCAGGAACACGGCCTCGCCGCCCGGCGCGAGCGCGTCGCCCACGGGCGCGACGAGGTCGCGCGCGCGGAAGTCGCCGAGCCGCTCGTGGGCGTCGATGAACAGGTCGGGCCCCTCCCCCATCGGGATCGCGGCCTGGAGCTTCGAGGCGTAGGCGTCGAACGGGACGGCGAGGACCTCGACCTCCTCGCCCTCGAAGGCCGCGACGATGGCGTCGAGCGCCCTGGCCTCGTCGTCGCGGTAGGCGTGCCACAGCCGGATCGGCGCCGCGGCCGCGAGCGCGGGCGAGAGGAGGATCAGCGCGGGCGCAGCGAGCGCGAGCGCGAGACGACAGCGATGGCTCGGCACGGTCGCCTCACGCTTCTCGCAGGCTCAGCCCGGAGTCCGCGTCGAACAGGTGCACCTGGCGGAGGGCGACCCGCACGGTGTCCCCCTTCGCGACGCGCGCGGCCGGGTCGAGGCGCGCCACGAACGGCGCCCCCGCGACGGTGCCGTGCGCGTACGACTCGGCCCCGAGGGCCTCGACGATCGCCACCTCGAACGGGGCGCCGCCGTCGCCCGGGGCGAGGTCCACCTCGTGCGGGCGCACGCCGACCGTCACCTGCCGCCCGGACGAGAGCGCGCCCGGGAAGTCGGCCGCGTCGATGTCGATGGCGAGGTCGCCCTGGGCCGCGACCCACCGGCCGCCCCGGCTCTCCAGGCGCGCCTCGACGAAGTTCATGGCCGGGCTGCCGAGGAAGCTCGCCACGAACCGGGTGCGAGGCCGGGCGAAGACCTCGAGAGGCGGCCCCGACTGCTCGACGACGCCCTTGTTGAGCACGAAGATCTCGTCGGCGAGCGTCATGGCCTCGACCTGATCGTGGGTGACGTAGACGCTGGTCGCGCCGAGCCGATCGTGCAGCTTGCGGATGTCGACCCGCACCTGCGCGCGGAGGGCGGCGTCGAGGTTCGAGAGCGGCTCGTCGAACAGGAAGAGCTGCGCCCGCCGCACGATGGCCCTGCCCATGGCCACGCGCTGCCGCTGGCCGCCGGAGAGCGCCCGGGGGTGCCGGTCGAGGAGCGGGCCGAGCCCGAGCATCTCCGACGCCTCCTTCACGCGCGCCTCGATCTCGGCCGGCGGCGTCTTCCGGAGCTTGAGGCCGAAGGCGAGGTTCTCGCGCACCGTGAGGTGCGGGTAGAGGGCGTACGACTGGAACACCATCGCGATGTCGCGATCGCGCGGCTCCAGCCGCGTGACGTCGCGGTCGCCGAGCGCGATCGTGCCGTCGTCCGCCTCCTCGAGCCCGGCGAGCAGCCTCAGCAGCGTCGACTTGCCGCAGCCGCTCGGTCCCACGAGGACGGCGAACGAGCCGTCGGGCACGTCGACCGAGACGCCGCGCAGCACGTGGGTCTGGCCGAATCGCTTGTTGAGTCCGCGCACTTTGACAGACGCCATATTGGAGACTCTCTTGGAAGGGAGGAGTGCCAGGCAGGATCAGAGACCATGGATGACCTGGTCTTCCGGGATGAGCAGCGCCCCGCTCATCGGAGGCAGCTTGACGGTGACAGCGCCGTTCGCGCCCGCTCTAGTTGTCTTTTTTTCGGGCGAGAGCACGTCGACGAGCACGGTCCCCCGCGCCAGCCCCGTCGTCATCGCCGCCCCGTTGAAGCTCGTCGAGCTCTGCTTCCGGGGGTGCGTGTTGAGCACCACGAGCGCATAGTCGCCGTCCGGCTCCCCCCGCTCGAACGCGAAGATCCCCGCGTCCTCGTCCCCTTCGCCCGTCCGCTCCGTCGACCAGCGCACCCGCTGCTCGCCGGCGGTGAGCGCCTGGTAGCCCCTGCGCAGCGCCGTGAGCCGCTGGACCCACCGGAAGAGCGGGCGCTCCATGTCATAGCCGCTCTCCCAGAGATCTTCGCGGTTCGCCGGATCGTCGCCGCCGCTGAAGCCCTGCTCCGTGCCGTAGTACAGGCAAGGGATGCCTTCCTCCGTGAAGAGGAACAGGAGCGCATTCTTGAGCGCCGCCTCGGGATCGGCCTTGAAGGGCGAGGCGCCCGGGCCGACATGGAGGAAGCGCGGGACGTCGTGGTTGTCGATGAAGTTGACAAGCGCCTTCAGCGGCGGGACGCCGATGCCGTTCGCGTTCGGCTCGGCGCCGTAGTTGAGCGCCCGCGCGTCCCAGAGCTCCTCGATCCGCCGCGTGGCCCGGGCGTCCCGGAAGACGTCGTGGAAGACCCGATAGAGCTGAGGGAAGTACAGCACGGAGTCGACAGAGTCCCCCGTGATCGGCGCGGCGCCCGGACAGCCCCCCTCCGCCTCGTCGCTGTTCTCGCGCTCGAGATCGCCGCCGAGCGCTTCGTCGTGCGGATGAGCCGGGACCTCGTGCTTCGTGAAGCTGCCGACGAGGTCGTCCTTGCCGTCGAAGGCCTCTCCGAACATGAAGAAATCGGTCTTGCCGATCGCCGCCAGCTGCAGCCGGACGTTCTGCGTGAAATAGCGCCAGAACGCGTGCTCGACGTGCTTCAGCGTGTCGATGCGGAACCCGTCGACGTCGGTGAGCTCGACCCAGCGCACGAACACGTCGACCATCGCCCGCTTCACGTCGCAGCGGGAGGTGTCGATGTCCTTGAGGCCGCCCGGGAGATCGCCGTGCACGAGCTGGTCGACATCCTCGAAATCGAGGATGCGCCCCTTGCGGTTGTAGACCTCGGGGTCCTGGAAGAGCTCGGGCTGCGGCGGGAGGTGGTTGGTCGCGGGCTCGTGGCGGAAGACGATCGGCGCCGGACCCGACTTGCCGAGCGACGTCCGCGCCTGGACGCCGCGGGGGTCGAACTCAGGATCGTACTCGTTCACGGCCTCGAGCTGGAGTCGCCCGTCCTCGCCGCTGCCGTCCACACCCTCGTCGGGCTGCCCATTCTCGTTGATGTCATAATAGAACAGCTGGCCGACGTGGTTCGTCACGATATCGAGGATGACCTTCATGCCGCGATCGTGAGCCGACGCGACGAGACGGCGCAGCGACGCGAGATCACCGAAATGGGGGTTCAGCTCGGTGAAATCCTGCGTCCAGTAACCGTGGTATCCGTCGACGCCGGCGTCGGTGTCGACGTTCTTGACGATCGGCGAGATCCAGAGCGCGGTGACGCCGAGCGCCTCGAGGTAGGGCAGACCCTCCTCGAGCCCCTTCCAGTCGCCGCCGTGCCACCTGCCCGGCGCCGGGGACACCCGGGTGTTGTTCCCAGCGTCGCCGTCGGCGAAGCGGTCTATCAGCACCTGATAGATGATCTCCTCCCGCCAGTCGCTCGCGTGCACCCCGAGCGAGGTCGACCGCGCGGGCCCCTCGTCGAGCTCGGCGCACGCCGCCGCGAGGAGCGCGAGCGAGGCGGCCCCGGCCGCCCGCGCGAGGGCGGCCGCGCGCGCCGTCCGCCAGAGGGAGAGTCTCGATCGCCGCCGGTCCATCGTGATCACCTTAGCTCGGCGTGTCGAGCCATCACGCATCCACGCGAGCCGACACACGCGCCGGACGAGAGCCCATCTCGACGGATGAGCCCGATGGGCAGCGGCGCGGCCGGGTCAGGCCGCCCGCGCGCTCCGGCAGGTGCTTCTGGAGCGTCAGGCAAAGCCGTAGTATCCGCAGGAGCCTTCCGAGCCGCGGAGCGCAATGCGCAGACGAGCAGCGGCACGGCGGCCGGCGCGACCACGACGCGATTCTGCCCCGCCCTCAACACGCCTCGCACGGCGCGAACGCTACACCAGCAGCGGTGGCCCGGTCCACAATTTCTGGACGTAAAAAGCGGGTTTTCTCGGCGCGACACGATGGACGCACACGCAATCGCGCCGCGCGCAACGCAGACGCGCAGGCGCGCAGGCGCACAGCCGGGGCGCGCGTCGCCTGCGCCTTCGCCGACGAATCCCGATCGTGTGGGCGCCAGCCCATCCGGTCGACGCGACATTCGCGTGACATTCACCGCGCCGTCGCGAGCCCTGTTGTTTCATCGCGGACGCCAGCGACACGGGCTGTCGTTCCGTTGACGGTCCTGGCGTCGCATGGCACCGTCAGATTCGTGACCTTCTCGGCGCCTCCCGACCTCGATCAGGCGAAGGCCAGTGCCGGAGATCACAGGCGCCGGTTCCAGGCGGGCGGGACCGTGGGCGAGGGTGTGATCTATATCGAGCGCCCCGCGGACAGAGAGCTCTTCGAGGCGCTCCTGCGCGGAGAGCTCTGCTATGTGCTGTCGACCCGGCACACCGGGAAGTCCAGCCTGCGACTCCAGGTCTCGACGCGGCTCCGCGCCGAGCAGGTGGAGTGCGCGAGCGTCGATCTCGGGGCGCTCGGCACCGACACCACCTCGCCGGTGAGCTGGTACCTCGGGATCGCGTCGGAGATCGCCGAGCAGCTCGGGCTGGAGCCGCCGGACGAGTTCTGGGATGCCCACTGGCACCTCGGGCCGGTGCACTGCTGGTTGCGCTGGCTCGAGGACGTCGTGCTCGTGGAGATCTCCTCCGCGATCGTCCTGTTCATCGACGAGGTCGACGCCACGCTGGCCCTCCCGTTCTCGCGGGACGATTTCTTCGCCATCCTCCGGGCCTTCGTGAACCGGCGCGCGGAGCGCCCCGCCAACGCCCGGCTGACGTTCTGCCTGCTCGGGGCGGCGGCGCCCTCGGAGCTCGTCGCGGATCCGGCGCGCGCGCCGTTCAACATCGGCCGCCCGATCCGGCTCGACGACTTCACCCGCGCCGAGGCGCGCGGCTTCCGCGCGGGCCTGGAGGGGCTCGTGGCCGACCCCGACGCGCTGCTCGACGCGGTCTTCGGGTGGACCTCGGGGCACCCCTACATGACGCAGCGGCTCTGCGCCGATCTCGCCGGAGAGCGGCGCGATCTCGACGTCGACGAGGCCGTAACGCGGCGGTTCCTGGACCAGGGCCGGACCGAGGACCCGAACCTGCGCCACGCGGAGCGGTGCCTCGAGGCGCAGGGGCCCCGCTGCGGGCGGGCGCCGGCGCTCCTCCAGCTCTACAGGCAGCTGCTCGACGGCCACCGGGTGGGCGTCGACGCCGGCGACCCGGTCCAGCGGGCGCTGCTGCTCTCGGGGCTCTCCGTGGAGCGGACGGCGGCCTCGGGCGCGCCGTACCTCGACGTGCGCAATCGCGTCGTCCGCAAGGTCTTCGACCGGGCGTGGGTCCTGTCGCGGGAGGCGGACCGAGCCACCCGGGAGCCGCTCGCGCGCTGGCTGTCGCACGGGCGGAGAGACGACTACCTCGTGGGCGGCGCGGCGCTCGCGGAGCTCACGTCGTGGTGCGACGGGCGAGCCGACCTCTCGGCGGAGGAGAGGGCGTTCCTCTCCGCCTGCGCGCGGGCGGAGGGCCAGAGGCGGTCGACGCGGCGGCTCATCACCGTGCTCGCCGTCGCCGTCACGCTGCTCGGCGGCCTGACCCTCGTGCTGCTCTGGCAGATGGGGAAGGAGGAGCGGGCGCTCGTCCGCGCGCAGCAGGAGTCGCGCGAGAACGACGCCCGGCGGCTCGCGGCCCAGTCGGCGAAGGAGCGCGCCGAGGGCCTCTTGCCCCGCGCGCGCCTGCTCGCCGTGGAGGCGGCCCTCGCCGCCAGGGCGAGCGGCCGCCCCGCGGGCCCCGCCGTGGTGCAGGCGCTCGGCGACGCGGTCTGGGGCCCCGCCGTCGACCAGGAGGTGCTCGTCGGGCACGGCGGCGCGGTCCACCACGCGGCCTTCAGCCCCGACGGCCGCCTCGTCGCCACCGCCTCGGCCGACGGGGCCGCGAGGATCTTCCGCCTCGGCGGGCGCGACGAGCCGCTCGTGCTGCGCGCCGCCACCCCCGGCGGCGTCGTCGCCGTCGCCTTCAACAACGACGGGAGCCTCCTGGCGACCGCGTCGACCGACGGCGCGGTGCGCCTGTGGCGCCCCGACGGCCACGAGGTCCGCGCGCTCGGCACGAGGGACGCCGCGCCGACCAGCGTGGCGTTCAGCCCGGATGGCAGCCGCGTCGTCGCGGGGACGACGGGCGGCGCGATCTACGTGTGGCGCCTCGGCATGGAGGGCGAGCCGCCGCTCGTCGTGCCCCTGGGCGAGCGGCTCATCCGGCGCGCGGTGTTCAGCCACGACGGGGCCCGGATCCTCGCCACGGCCATCAGCGGGACGGTCCACGTCGTCCGCGCCGACGGGCACGGCCCCCCCGCGGAGCTGAAGGGGCACGGGCCGGGCGTCGAGAGCGCGGACACGAGCCCTGTGGACGACCGCATCGTCCTCGCGTCGGGCGACGGAACGGCGCGCATCCCCGGGGCGGACCGGCGCGAGCCCGTCGTCCTGCGCGGTCACGAGGGCGCGGTGCGCAGCGCCGCGTTCAGCGCCGACGGCGGCGCTGTCGTCACGGCCTCCGCGGATGGGACCGCGCGCGTCTTCCGCGCGGACGGCAAGGGGGCGCCGATGGTCCTCGAGGGCCACGAGGGGGTCGTGAACAGCGCCGCCTTCAGCCGCGACGGCGCGAGCGTCGTCACCGCGTCGGAGGACGGGACCGCGCGGGTATGGCGGCTCGACGGGCCGGGTGAGCCGCTGCTCCTGCGCGGCCATGCGGGGCCGCTGACCGGCATCGCCGTCAGCCACGACGGCAGCAGGATCGCCACCGCGGGGACCGACAAGACCGCCCGCGTCTTCCGGGCCGACGGCTCGGGCGAGCCCGTCGTCCTCCGCGGGCACACGGAGCACCTGCTCAGCGTCGACTTCAGCCCCGATGGGAGCCGCCTCGTCACCGGCTCGGCCGACAAGACGGCGCGGATCTGGCGCGCCGATGGGCGGGGCCAGCCGATCGTGCTCGGGGTCCACGACGACCGGGTGGTGGGCGTCGCCTTCAGCCCGGAGGGCACCCGGATCGTCACGACCTCGTGGAACGGCATCCTGCGCGTGTTCGAGGACGGCGTCCCGGGCGAGCCCGTCGTGCTGCGCGACGAGCGCGCGGGGCTGCTCCGGGCGGCGTTCAGCCCGGATGGTCAGCACATCGTGGCGACGTCGGGGCCCAGCGTGAAGGTCTGGCCCGCGGACGGCCGCGGCGCCCCGCGCGTCCTCCCGTCGGGGTACGAGGACCGGGCGATCGCCGCGATCGCGGTGAGCCCGGACGGGAACCATGTCGCGATCGCCGCGCTCGACGGCGGCGTGCGGCTGCTCCGCGTCGACGGCCAGGGCCAGCCCCTCCTCCTGAGCGGCCTCGGCGCGGCGGTCCGGACCGTCGCGTTCAGCAGCGACAGCGCGCGCCTCGTCGCTGTGTCGAGCGACGGCATCGCGCGGGTCCTCCCCGTCGACGGGCAGGGCGAGGCGATCACCCTCCGCGCCGAGGGCGTCACGCTGACGGACGCCGTGTTCAGCCCCGACGCCGCCCGCGTCGTGACCGCCGCGAACGACGGCGCGGCGCGCGTCTTCTCGATCGCGGCCGAGCCGATGCTGATCGCGCGCGCGTGCGCCTACGCCGGGCGCAACTTCACGCGCGAGGAATGGGCGCAGCTCATGCCCGGCATCGACTACCGCGCCACGTGCCCCGAGTGGCCAGGCGCCCCCGAGCAGGACGCCGGCGCAGCGCCGCGGCTGGACGTGCGCTGAAGCAGGAATCGTCGGTGATTGCCCGGGCGTGTCGGCGCGCCCCGCGGCGGGCCGTGATGGTCTCTATCGGCAGCACGCGAAACGTGAACCCACGTGAGCCCACGTGAACCAACGTGACCCCACGTGAACCAACGTGAACCAACGTGAACAGCGCGCTGCGCGCTGCGAGGCGCCTGGCAGCAGCCCCACAGGATGCCTCTCCCACCTTTATTCCGTGCGGGCGGACGTTCTTGTCATGGTTCGCGCTTCAGCGGGAACCATGTATGCTCGGCCAGGCTTGCTCGCCCTCTGCCGCGCACTGCGCGGACCCTGATCGCTGCCCGGTCTATGGCCCCGCTCGACCCGCACGCCGAGGAGCCGAACCTCGTGGACACCGCCGCTGCGCGGATCGGGACAGCCCTGAACGCCAAGTGGCGTCTCGACGATCTGCTCGGCGTCGGCGGCATGGGCGCGGTGTTCGCGGCGACCCACCGCAGGGGGACGCGGGCGGCGGTCAAGGTCCTCCACATCGAGTTCGCGCGCAACGCCGAGCTGCGGGACCGCTTCCTGCGCGAGGGCAAGATCGCGAACCGGGTCGATCACCCGGCGCGCGTCGCCGTGGTCGAGGACGACCTCAGCGACCGCGGCGAGCCGTTCCTCGTCATGGAGCTGCTCTCCGGCACCACGCTCCAGCGGCTCGCGAGCAGCGCCGGCGGCACCCTCCCCATCGCCCAGGTGCTGCCCGTCTTCGACGTCGTGCTCGATCTGCTCGAGAAGTGCCACTCGATCGGCATCGTCCACCGCGACATCAAGCCGGCGAACATCTTCGTCACGAGCGCCGGCCACGTGAAGGTCCTCGACTTCGGCATCGCCCGGATGCGCGACCCCGAGCGGCAGGCCACGCGCGCGGGGCTCACGTTCGGCACGCCGGCCTTCATGTCGCCCGAGCAGGCGATGGGCGTGTCCGGCATCGACGGCCGGTCCGACCTCTGGTCGGTCGGCGCGAGCCTGTTCACCCTCCTGTCGGGCAAGCGGCTCAACCGCGGCCGGAGCGAGTCCGAGTCGTATTTCCTCGCCGCGACGCAGACCGCGCCGTCGATCGCGACCGAGGTCCCCGACCTGCCGGTCGAGATCGTGGCGTTCGTCGACAAGGCGCTCGCCTTCGAGCGCGGGGGCCGCTTCCAGAGCGCCGCCGCGATGCGCGGCGAGCTCCGCCGGCTGACGGCCGCGCACGCCGCCGGCCAGCTGACGCCCTCGCGCGAGAAGAAGGCGCCGCGCGTGCTCGTCCGCGGCAACGACACCATCGACGAGGACCAGGAGCCGCCGTCGATCGTCGAGCAGACCTGCCAGCGGCTCGTCGGCGTCTGGAGGCAGCTCGCGCTCGTGCTCAGCAACATCCGCCAGTACGGGTGGAACCACCCCCACGTGAACAAGGGCATCCACTTCGCGTTCGACGAGATCACGCGGACGCTCTCGCAGAACCCCCTCGGCGTCCGCTGGGAGGTCACCCCGAGCGCGTTCACCTCGGGCGGCCAGCCGATCTGGCAGCCCGACAGGCCCCCGTTCGATCGCATCCCCTACCAGCTCTTCGCCGACGGCGTCCGGAAGATCCAGATCAAGGCCGGCATCACCGAGGCCGAGCTCCGCGATTTCGCCGCCATCCTGCTCCGCGACCAGAGCTTCGGCATGAGCGAGGACGACGACGCCGTGACCGCGCTCTGGGACCGGCGCTTCGAGCACATCGCGTACATGGCGATCGACCAGTTCGCCGGGGGCGACGCGGACCTGGAGGATTTCGAGGAGCAGTGCCAGGAGGTCGCGGTGGGGGCGCGCGCCCTCGCGCAGATCGAGAGCCTGTGGGACGAGAGCTCGCTCGCAGGCAGGGCGCTGCAGCGGAACGTCGAGGCCGCGCTCGCGGAGACGGGCGCGGCCGCCTCGGCGCTCGCCATCGACCCGCTGACCCGGAGCACCCTCGGCGCCCAGATCGCGCTGCCGTCGGAGCAGTGGAACGAGCGGTACATGGACGCGTTCGTCGATGGCTACGTGGACGCCGTCCGGCACGGCGACGAGGACCGCATGACGGGGGCGCTCACCGCGTGGACCGCCGACCAGATCGTCCTGCACAGCTACGAGCTCGCGTTCGAGGTGCAGACGATGCTCCGGCGCGCGTTCTTCACGCGGCTCGACGGCATGCAGCGCGGCGCGGCGGGCGCGGCAGGTGCGGCAGGTAGATCAAGCGCCGCGCTGCCGCAGCTCTCGCCGCGCGCCGTCGACCGGACGCTCGCGCACGCGATGTTCCCGGTCGAGGCGCTCCGGGCGATCCTCAACGATCTCGCGACGGCTCCCCCGGAGGAGCCGGCCACCGGCGCGGCGGCCACGGGAGCGCCGGCCACCGGCGCGGCGGGCCACGGCGTGGCGGCCGCAGGCGCTGCCCTCGGCGGCGCGGCGGCCGCCGGCGTGGCGGCGCAGGCCGGCGTGGTCCGGAGCGCGGCGCAGGCCGGCGCGAGCCGGAGCGCGACACAGGTCGACGCAGGCCGGAGCACGGCGCAGGCCGGCACGAGCCGGAACACGTTGCAGGCCGGCACGAGCCGGAACACGTTGCAGGCCGGCGCGAGCCGGAGCGCGGCGCAGGCCGGCGCGAGCCGGAGCGTGGCGCCGCTCGACCCGGCGATCGTCGAGGGGCTGGCCCACGCGCTCGACGTGCTCGAGGACGGCTCGCTCTTCAGCGCCGCATGCCAGTGCCACGGCGCTGTGCAGTCCGAGCGCCTGCGCGAGGTCCTGTTCGCCTACATGCGGCGGTGGGCGCCGGGCCGGGAGGCCGAGCTCGGGGACCTGCTCTCTCGCGCCCCGGCCCCCCTCGCCCTGACGCTCCTCCAGCTGCTCGCGCAGCTCAAGACGCCCGGCGCCCTCGCCGCGCTGGAGGCCGGCTTCGCGAGCCCGCACGTCGAGGTGCGCATCAACGCGCTCGCCGAGCTCCCCGACGCCGCCGCGGGCGAGGGCGGCTCCGCGAGCTCCGCCGCCGAGCGCGTCCGGGAGGAGCTCCAGAAGCTCCTCGACGACCCCGCGCCGCCGGTGCGCTGCGAGGCCCTGCGCCTCATCGGCAAGCTCGGCGTGCTCGCCGCGGGTCCGACGCTCGTGCGGCGGATCGTCGCGCCGTCGTTCCACGACCTCTCGGGGGCAGAGCGGCGGCAGTGGCTCGAGACCGTCGCGCAGCTGAACCCCGCGCGGGCCGAGAAGCTCGCGATCGAGCTGCTCGAGAAGCGCCAGCTCATCCCGTCCGAGGCGATCGAGCAGACCCGCGAGCTGGCCGCGCACTTCCTCTGCCAGGCGCGGAGCTACGAGGCGCTCCGCGCGGTCAAGGAGGCGACCAAGCCGCGCTGGTGGAACACCCCGCCGGTGCGCGACGCCGCCGCGCGCGCCGCGGTCGCGATCGCCGCGCGCCTCGTCGCGCCGACCCGCCCGAGCGATCGCCCGCTGGCGCAGGCGTACCCGGACGCGGGCGCGCCGCCCTCCCGCGCAAAGCGCTCGTACTCGCCCGTCTCGGTCCGGCGCGTGAGCCCGGGCGGGCCGCTCAGCCTGCCGGACCAGCTCGAGCCGTGGAGCACCCCGCGCCCCGGATCCATGTCCCCGAACGGCGACGCCGGCCGATCCGCCTACCGGCCGCCGCTCGTGTCGCCGGTGCCCGCCTCGACAAACGCCGCCTCGGCGCCTCCCACCTCCGTGCCGTTCAGCCGGCGTGGGCCGCCGCCGCCTTCCTCCACGTCGTCGACCTCCCCGACGGCCGCGCCGCCGCCGATGCCGCCGTCGATGCCGCGCCCGGCCGCGCCGCCGAGGTCCCCCGCCCCGCCCTCGAGCGCCAGCGCCGCGCCGTACAGCGTGCGGCAGGGCCCCGCCTCGTTGCCGTTCGGCGCGCCCTCCCGCACGGCCATCGAGCCTGCGCCCGGCAGCGCGGTGCCCTCGACGAAGCCGGCGCCGTCTCCGTCGCCCCGCGGCGGGAGGAAGCCGTGAGCGAGGAGAAAGCCAACCTCCACGAGAGCACCGGCGACACGGCGATCTCGGGCGTGAAGGCCGACGGGCGGCGCCGCGCGGCGCTCGGCCTCGTGCAGATGATCTACCGGCTCGCGAAGGCGTGCCTCCTGCACAGCGACTCGAACCAGGCGGTGCTGTCGCTCGTCCCGTCCGCGATCGACAGCATCGTCCAGTTCTGCGAGCTGTCGGGGAGCGAGGCCGCGACGATCGTGTTCGCGGGCAACACCCTCTTCATCAACGGCCAGATGCTCCGCGCCTCGCGCGAGACGTACGAGGTCGCCCTGGAGCTCGGCAGCTTCTTCGAGGCCTGCGACGTCTCCGAGCTCGTGCTCGACAAGGCGGTCCGTCGCGCCGAGCTCGCCGCCTTCGCCCGCCTCCTCGCCGACGCCCAGCGCGACCGCAGCATCGCCGCGCGGCTCCTCCAGTCGAGCCTGCGGGGCGTCCGCGTCCGCAAGCTCACGAACCCGTTCCCCGGCGGGGCCATCGACGGCGACGGCACCCGCATCGGCCGGATCAGCCGCACCTACGCGGCGGCGATCCTCGTGATGCGGTCGTTCTACGCAGCCCTGCGCTCGTCCCCGGCGATCCTGCCGCAGCGGGTGAAGCGCGTCGCGCAGAAGCTCGTCGCCGCGGCCGAGGAGGACGCGCGCCTCCTGCTCTCGGTCGCCGCGGGCAAGATCGCCGACCCGGACGAGGGGGGCCTCAGCGTGTCCACGGCGATCGTCGCGCTGGGCATCGCCCGGCAGCTCACGACCGACAGGAGGATGCTCGGGAGCCTCGTCACCGCGGCGCTGCTCTACGACGTGAGCCGGCTGCGGCTCACGGGGGTGCTCGCCGGCTCGGCCGACGGCGAGGAGCCCGTCGCGCGCTCTCTCCTCGAGCGCGGCCTGAGCGACGACGAGAAGGAGCGGCTGCCCGCGAGCGCGGCCGTCATGTTGACGGCGCTCGGCAAGCTGCACGCGCCCTCGATCACGCGCACGGTGATCGCCTACGAGGCGCTCGCGCTCCGGCAAGGCGGCCGGCAGGGCCCGCTCTACGGCGGCCGGCGCAGCCCCACGGTGCTCGCGCGGATCCTGGCGGCCGCCCGCCAGTTCACGGAGCTCCGGACGGCGCCGTTCCCGACGATCGAGACGGCGTCGGGCGGCGCCTCGTCGCTCGACGCCGTGCTCCAGCGCATGATCTCGGGCGCCGAGAGCGCGACCGACCGGGCGATCGGCAAGCTGCTCGTCGGCGCGCTCGGCATCATCCCGACCGGGACGTTCGTGCAGCTGAGCACCGGCGAGCTCGGGGTCGTCCTCTCGACGCCGCTGTCGCCCGCGCACTTCGCGCAGCCGCCGGTGCGCGTCCTGTTCGACGAGCAGGGCCACCTCCTCGGCGCGCCGTTCGACGTCGACCTCTCGCACCGGGCGCCGGGCGCGGAGCCGTGTTTCATCGTCCGGCCCGTCGAGGTCGAGCCTCACCACGAGCGGGCGATCCGCGCCGCGTTCGGCTTCCGTTCCGGGAGGGGCGCCGCGGGGGTGGAGTCGCGCGTGACGGCCGCCGCGCCGGTGCTCTTCGGCGACGAGGTCCCGCCGACGGAGCCGGGCGACACGCTCGCGCCGCGCGCTGTCCGCTCGGAGGAAGGCGCGCGCGCCGCGCAGGCGCGCAAGGAGGCCGCGTGGCTCGGCAGGCCGCTCGCGGGCTCCGCGCAGGCCGGGTCGTCGCCGACCAGCATGCAACCCCGGCAGCCGGCGCCGGCCGAGCGCCCGGCGCCGGCCGAGCGGGGCCGCGACGAGAACCTCATCTCGACGCAGCCGCCCCCCTCGACGGCGGCGGCGCGCGCGGCGATGGCCGTCCCTCCTCCGCCGCGGTTGCCGCGGGATTCGCGGCCCTTCGGGCAGGTCGCGTCGACGAGGTACTCCGTGCCGGCGCCCGAGCCGACGCGCCCGTCGCGGCAGATCGAGCGCCGGGACGACGCGACGGCGCGGGACCCGGGCGTGGGCCAGCTGCCGACGATCGGCCCTCCGGCAGCGTTCCCGGCGTCGCGGAGGTCGGGGGATCTCCGGCTCGGCGCGTCGTCGCGCCGGTCGGATTCCCGCGTTGATCCGGAGGATTGGGACTGGGACGACGAGCTCCCGACCATCGATCCGCCGCCGCCGGGGCCGCCGCCCACCTCGCGGAGCCCTTCCTTCGCGTCCGAGCCGCCGCCCGCCAGCGCGCTCGATCACGCGCCCACGTACACCCCGCCGCGTCCTCCCAGCCACGCGTCGGACCGCGCCCCGGGCTATCCGCCGGCGCATCCTTCCACCCACGCGTCGGACCGTGCCCCGGGCTATCCGTCGCCGCATCCTTCCACCCACGCGTCGGACCGCGCCCCTGCCCCTCGCTATCCGTCGCCGCATCCTTCCAGCCACGCGTCGGACCGCGCCCCTGCCCCTCGCTATCCGTCGCCGCATCCTTCCAGCCACGCGTCGGACCGTGCCCCTGCCCCTCGCTATCCGTCGCCGCATCCTTCCAGCCACGCGTCGGACCGCGCCCCTGCCCCTCGCTATCCGTCGCCGCATCCTTCCAGCCACGCGTCGGACCGTGCCCCTGGCCACGCGTCGCCCCGCGCCCCTGGCCCCACGCCCGCCCGGGCCTTCAGCCACGCGTCGGACCGCGCCCCTGGCCACGCGCCGCCCCGCATCCCCAGCCCCACGCCGGCCCGGGCCTCCAGCCACGCGCCGCCCCGTCCCCCCAGCCCGCCGCCGGCCCGTGCCTCCAGCCATGCGCCGGGCGGTGCCCTAAGCTACGCCCCGGAGCCTGTCCCGACGGAGCGGAACGCGCCGCGCGCGTTCTCCAGCGCCGGCTCCGGCTCGAGCCTGGACGAAGCGGACCTGACGTGGACCGACGAGCTGCCGACGCTCGATCCTCCCCCGCCGCCGAGCACGGAAGAGCTCGAGCGCGATCGGCTGCTCGCGGCGTACCTGGCCGAGCGCACGCCCTTCCCGCAGGCGGGTCTTCATGAATGGAGCTCGGCGCCCAGCGAGGCGCCGGGGCGCGCCGAGGCGGACGTCGACGGCAGGTGGCGCGGCGACGCGCTGTCCCAGCGGCCGGCGCCCGACTCGCGGGCGATGGCGCCGATCACCATGGCGCCGATCACCATGGCGCCGATCAGCTCCAGCTCCTTGGGCGCCACGAGGCGCCCGCGCGCGCCCATCCCGCGGGAGGAGCCGGAAGACGACGGGGGTGATCCTCCGGCGCCGGAGGGGCGGGACCGCTGATGGCCTGGCCCGCTGCGGCGAGCCGCGGGCTCGCCGCGCTGCTGCTCGCCGCGCCGGCGTGCGCCGACGACGGCGGGGATCCCCCGCCGGTCGAGCACGCCTGCAAGCTCGGGTACCTGGGCGAGGAGGGCGCCGACATCCGCATGGAGGTCATCGCGCTCGACTCGAGCGACGCGGCACACCCGGTGAGCGACGGCGACGGGATCGACATCATCATGCCGCCGCAGGGCGGGCGGGTGCTCTTCCTGGGCGTCCGCGCGACGAACCTGAGCGCCTGCGGCGTCCAGCTGTCCGGCTCGCTCCGCGATCCCGCGTCCGGGCGTGTGATGTCCGAGTCGAGGACGGTCAACCTCAGGCCGACCGGCGACGGCTGGGGAGCGAGCGTCGACGCCGACATCTCGACCTTCGCGAACGTGGGAGTCTGCCCGAACAACTGGTCGGGCAGCGACATCTTCGATCACGACTACGAGATCGAGGTGCAGGTGAAGGACAGGGAGGGCCGGACGGCGAAGCAGGTGCGGCAGGTCCGGCCGGCGTGCAACGAGCCCGAGTTCGAGGTCGAGTGCCGCTGCATCTGCAAGCACGGGTACGTCCTCGGCGAGGCGTGCGAGTAGGCCGGAGCGCTGCGAGTCCAGCAGCGGAGTGGCTGATCCGAAAAATAAAAAATCGTTCACAATGCGATCTCGTGATGCGCATGCACCACCGCGCGTAAGAGACGAAGCGGCGAAGAACACGGCAAAACGCGCTGGTTCCCGTGGACACGCTCTGTTACTGAGCCGCGCGTGGGGCAGCCGGACCAGTTCGCCAAACGCACCTTTGCCGCAGAGACGGAGCGGATCACGGGCGGTGCTGTCACATGGCAGGATCCGCCCGAGATCGGCCTGGTGAAGGTGCAGAGCGATGGGCTCCTGCTCGTACGCCACCCCGACCGTATTGCAGCGCTGCCCGCCCCGTGGCCAGAGGCCGGGAGCCACGAGGAGGTCCTGGTCGAGCTGAAAATGCCAGGAGATCATCTCGATTTCCCGGCCGTGGAGCGCGCGCTGCTCCGGCGGCAGGCAAGGCAGGTGCAACGGGCGGAAGAGAGCACTCATGCGTGGTCGGGCCAGGAGCCGCTCTGGCTCGTCGCGCCGCACGTGCCCGACTGGCTGCGGGCGCAACGCGCGCTCGTCGCGATCGGGCCGGCTTGCTACCGTGTGGAGCCGTCGAGCTTCCCCTTCCTGTGGATCGCAGCCAACGACCTTCCGCTGCGCGACGAGCTCGTGCCCTTCCTGGTTGCCCGCTCCGGACGGGCGCTCGACGAGTTTGCCCGGTGGGTCGCCTCGCGAATGCCGCTCGCGTGGGTGCTCGGCATGGTAAGATTCACCGCGATGTCGGCGACCGTGCGCGAAGAGCTGTTGTGGTGGGTTGGCAAGGGTGAGGACCCCGAGGTCAAGGCGCGGGAGCGAGAGATCCTTCAGGCTCTGCTCGGGGCAAACCCGGACGTACAGCAGAAGCTGGTCGAGAAGGGCATCGAGCGGGGCATCGAGCGGGGTCGCCTCTCGGAGGCCCGAACCGCGCTGCGCAGGGTGCTCGCGCAGCGGCAGCTCGCGCTGCGTCCTGAGGAGGACGCACGCATCGAGGGCTGCGCCGAGCTCGAGGTCCTGGAACGGTGGCTCGAGCGCGCCGTCACCGCCACGACGGCGGCCGAAGCGTTGACGTAACCGCAAGCTGCCCTGCCTGGGGGTGCCGCTCGTGCGGCGACCGGCCGCGCCGGCCGGCGCCAGGCCCCCGCCTCGCCCGCACCGGCGCGGCCACGCGCCCTACACGTCGAGGTCCTTCCACCGCCTCGAGCGCCGGGAGAAGATCAGCATCCCCACGAGCGAAGCGACCCCGATCGCCGCGAACGAATACCAGATCTCGTAAGGCCGGTAGGTGTCCCAGAGCAGGCGCGTGGCCTCCGCGGCGTCGATGTGCAGCGTCTCCTGCAGCGTCCTGAAGGCCTGCTGGCGCGACACCCCGAGGAGCTCCGAGAGCGACGCCGCATCGCCGTCCCAGGCCTTCCCCTTGGCGACATCGGTCTTCTCGGCGAGGTAGCGCAGGGCCAGCGTGGCCTTCTCGCCCCGGGTCCCATAGAGGATCCCCGCCATCTGCGCGCCGATCGCGGGGCCGATCGCCGCCGGGATGTTGACGTAACCGAGATAAAGCGCCTTCTTTCCCTTCGGCGCGATGAGCGCGAAATACTCGCTCTTCTTCGGGCCGGTCAGCATCTCGCCGATGGAGAAGAGCAGGATGCCCACGAAGAGGACATAGAGCGACGTCGTGGTCCCCGCGACGAGGATGCCGAAGATGGCGACGAGGATGCCCAGCGTCATCGCCGAGAGCACCTTCATCCTCGCCACCAGGTACGAGAAGGGCACGAGGAGCAGGACGATGCTCACCGAGTTCAGGTTGATCACGTTCTCCTGCTTGAGCTGGACCCCGCGCGGATCCTTGAGCTCGAGCCACGACGCCGGGAGCCAGGGGTTGTTCTGCACGAAGGAGGTGCTGCTGATCCAGTCCGTGTAGAAGTTCGGCATCAGGTCCCAGAGCTGGTACATCATCAGCCAGAACCCCGAGAGCAGCAGGATCACGGTGATGAGCCGCGCGTCCCAGATGTTCTGGATCGTGTCCTTGAAGACCTTCCACGCCCCGGAGGTCTTGTCTGCGCCGGAGTCGACCTCCTTGTACGTGAACAGCATCAGGAAGTTCAGGGAGATGATGGCGGCGCAGCCATAGAAGACCCACGGCCAGCTCTTGCCGTGGAGGTAGCCGGCGAGCGGCGGGCCGATCGCCGCGCCCACGTTCACGAGCCAGTAGAAGAGGCCCCAGCCGACCGATGAGTTCGACTTGTCCATCGACTGGGCCAGGGTGCCCTGGATACCGGGCTTGAAGAGGGCCGTGCCCGTCGCGAGGATGACCACGCCGAGCAGAAAGCCGGTGAAGCTCCGCTGCGTCGCCATCAGCAGATAACCGATGATCTTCAGCCACACCGTGATGAAGATCGTGCGCTTGTAGCCGTACCGGTCGGCGTAACCGCCGCTGACCATCGGGAGCAGCGACTGGATGAGGGCCCAGACCATGTAAATGGTGCCCTTGTCCTGCTGGCTGAAGTGGAGCCCTCCGGGTTCGTCAGCCTGGGCGATGTAAATGGGCATGACGACACGCACGCCGTAGTAAGCCAGCCGTTCCCACATTTCCATGGTGCAGCCCATCCAGAAGGAGCGCGGCAGGCTTTTCAGGGTCTGAGCAAAGGAAAGCTTCGGCGGCGCCTCGACGGCCGGCTCGCTCACGGCGGCGTTGGTCATTTCATGCTCCTCGTGCGCCCGGGCCCCGGGCAAGCCCTCGTACCACACCGAGAGCGGCGTACACACCTGGATCCCAAGCGCGTCCCGCCGCGGTCCGTCAGGGGCAACCACGATTGAGCAGCTCCTTCGCAGCGAGCGAGCAGGCGTCGGTCTCACGCGCGTCGAAACAGCCAGTCTTCACCGCCGCGCTCTGCAGTCCGATCCACGCTTCGACAGCGCAGAGGATGGATCATCCTGGACAGCAGAGCCGGGAGCGAGCGGCGCTCGCGCCATGTCGCCCACCGGGTGGGGGGTTCCCTCGTGATCCGTGAGGGGCGTCTCTTGTCAGGCCATGGCGAGATGCCCCCTGCGACCTCCACCTGCCTGCCGCGGGACGTGGCGACCGCGGTCCCGTCCGGCCAGCGCCCGCCTCCCCTGCCGCGCCGCGAAGCGGCGCCGGCCGAGCGGCGCTCCACCTCGGCCGCCGGCGAGTCTTTGCCTGCGGCGGCGTCCTGATGGTAGGGCAAACCCGTGATGCACGCGCGGCGGAGCGGCGATCGATCCGGCGGGACCACGCTGGAGCAGGCGATCGCGCGTTTCCTGACCTACCTTACGGCCGAGCGGCGGGCCTCGCGCCACACCGTGGCGGCGTACCGGCGCGACCTCGAGCAGCTTGCGCGCTTCGCCCGCGAGAAGGCGGCCGCGAACGCCGATCACCGCCCTGCGCGAGCGCGCGGCAAGGCCCTGGCCCCCGGCAAGGCCCCGGCCCCCGGCAAGGCCCTGGCCCCCGGCAAGGCCCCGGCCCCCGGCGAGGCCCCGGCCCCCGGCGAGGCCCCCTCTCCGGACGAGGCCACGGCCGTGGATGGCCTCGACGTGCTCCTCCTGCGCAGCTGGCTGGGCTCGCTCGCGCGCACCCACGCGCCCGCCTCGATCGCGCGCAAGGTGGGCGCCGCCCGCGCCCTGCTCCGCTACCTGGAGCGGCGCGGCGAGGTCGACAAGAACGCGGCGGCCCAGCTCGCCCTGCCCAAGGTCCGGCGCCCGCTGCCGACCTTCCTGGACGTCGACGCCGCCGCCGAGGTCATGGAGATCCCGGGCGCCGAGACGGCCGAGGGGCTCCGCGACCGCGCCATGCTGGAGACCCTCTACGGCGCGGGCCTGCGCGTCTCCGAGCTCTGCGGGCTCGACCTCACCCACGTCGACCGGCGCCCGGCCGACAGGGCCGCGGTGCGCGTCGTCGGCAAGGGCGACAAGGAGCGGATCGTCCCGCTCGGCTCCCACGCCCTCGCCGCCATCGAGCGCTACCTCGAGCGGCGCGACGAGCTCGCCGATCCGACGACCGGCGCCCGCGACCCCCGCGCCCTCTTCCTGTCCCGCCGCGGCGCGCGCATCGGCGTGCGCCGCGTCCAGGCGCTGGTGCAGCGCTACGGCGCGCTCGGCGCCGGCCGGGCCGACCTGCACCCCCACGCGCTCCGGCACACCTGCGCGACCCACCTGCTCGACGGCGGCGCCGACCTCCGCGCCATCCAGAAGCTGCTCGGGCACGCCTCGCTCGCCACGACGCAGCGGTACACGCACGTCTCGATCGACCACCTGCTCAAGGTCTACGACGCCGCTCACCCCATGGCGCGGAAGCGGAGCCCGGCGTGAAGCGAGCCTCGAGCTCGCCGGGCCCCGCGGTCCCGACGCTGGCCCGCGCGTGGGCGGGGCGCCTCGCCAGGAGCGCGCTCGGCGCCAGCGTCTTCGGCGTCGTGGCCGCGTCGCTCGACGCCGGGTGGGCCACGGCCGGCGCCGGCGACGACGCCACCTTCCAGCTGGCCACCTACCTCGCCGACATGGGGGTGTTCGCGCCCGTCGCGCTCGTCGTCGGCGTGCTCGCGGGCGCCGCCGCGATCGTTGTCGACCCGTCGAACCCGCCGTCGCCGGCCACGCTCGTGGGCGCGCTCCGGGTGCGGGCGATCGGCCGGCCCGCCGACGTCGCGGCGTTCGTGCCGCTCGCGGTGCTCGCGGCCTTCCTCTGGATGACCCTGTGCGCCCACCTCGCCCGCGCCCTGCTCGGCCTCGAGGCCGCGCCCCTCCTGGTCGGCACCGCCGTCGCCGCGGGCGCGCTCGGCCTCGGCCTCATCGCGGGCCTCGCCGTCCTCGCCCTCACGCCGCCGCTCCGGCGCGCGCTCGCCACCGCCAGCGACGGCCGCCCCGCCTGGGTCGATCCGGCGGTGACGGGCGGCGTCGCGCTCGCGATCGCCGCGGCCCTGTTCGCGCTCGGGGTCGCCACGGGCGGCGTCTCGGGCGAGGGCGGCTTCCTCGGCGTCTACGGCATCTTCAAGCGCCCCGAGCTCGACCTGCGCGCCCCGGCGCTCCTCCTGGTCGTCGCGCTCGCCGCCTTCCTCGCGCCGGTCGCGGTCCGGACGGCGCGCGCGCCGGTCGCGCTCCTCGCCGCGCTCCTGCCGCTCGCGCTCACCGCGCGCGCCGCCTCGGCGCTCAACGCGGAGCCCGCGGTGGCGCAGGCGATCGAGCGCGGCGCGCCCGTCGGGGGCAAGAGCCTCGCGGTCCTGCGCCGCCTCGCCGATCGCGACGGTGACCGCGCGGCCGCCCTCTTCGGCGGCGGGGACTGCGACGACCGCGACGCGCGCGTCCACCCGCTGGCCGAGGAGATCCTCGACAACGGCGTCGACGACGACTGCTCCGGCGGCGATCTGACGGCCGCCGCGCTCGCCGCGCTCGCCCCCGCCCCCAAGGCGGCCCCGCGCGCCGACGCTCGCGGGTCGTCAGCCGCGCGCCTGCCGGCGGACCTGAACGTCGTCCTCGTCACCGTCGACACGCTCCGCTGGGACCTCGGCTACGCGGGCAACCCGCGGCCCGTGTCGCCGAACCTCGACGGCCTCGCGGCCCGCTCCACGGTGTTCGAGCGCGCGTACTCGCTCGCCTCCTACACGGGCAAGAGCGTCGGCCCGATGCTCATCGGCAAGTACGGGAGCGAGACCCACAGGAACTGGGGGCATTTCAACAAGTTCAGCGAGGAGGACACGTTCGTCGCCGAGCGCCTGAAGCGCGCCGGGGTGCGCACGATGAGCGTGCACGGGCACCGCTACTTCGGCACCTTCGGCGGGCTCGATCGCGGCTTCGACGTGGTGGACATGTCCGCGGCGCCGCCGGAGGGCGCGCCCTGGGACGTCGACAACAAGGCGACGAGCGCCGCGCTGACCGACGCCGCGCTGCGGCTGATCGGGTCGGCCGACAACACGGGCGGGCGCTTCTTCCTGTGGGTCCACTACCTCGACCCGCACGCCGACTACCTCCGGCACGACGACGCGGCGGGCTTCGGCGCGGCCTCGCAGCGGGATCTCTACGACGGCGAGGTGGCCTTCACGGACCGGCACATCGGCCGGCTGCTCGACGCGATCGCGGCGGCGCCCTTCGGCGGGCGCACGGCGATCGTCGTGACGAGCGATCACGGCGAGGCGTTCGGCGAGCACAAGATGTTCCGCCACGGCTTCGAGCTCTGGGAGGAGCTCGTGCGGGTGCCGCTGGTCGTCCACGTGCCCGGCGCGGCGCCGTCCCGGGTCTCGGCGCGGCGCAGCCTGATCGATCTCGCGCCGACGCTGCTCGATCTGATGCGGGTGCCCGGGCCTGCCGAGGGCGCGGCCGCGAGCGACTTCCTGTCGGGCGCGTCGCTCTTGCCCGACGTGTTCCTCGCCCCGGGCGAGCAGGCCCAGGCGCGCGACGTGCTGATCGACATGCCGGCGGGGCCGTACAACGACGCGCGGCGGTCGTTCCTCCGCGGCGACATGAAGCTGACGATCTCGGGCGGCGCCCGGTTCGAGCTCTACGACCTGGCGAGCGACCCGGAGGAGCGGAAGAACCTCTGGGGCACGACGGCGGCGAAGGAGATCGAGCCGTACTACGCGGCGGCGCGGGCGCGCCTCCGCGAGGTCCACGTGACCGGCGCCCGCAAGTGACCGGCGCCCGCAGGTAACCGCCACCCGGACGCGACCGCTGCGTGAAGCGGCCGGCCTGCGAGGCTGGGCCTGTGAGGCTGGCCGCCCGCGCCGATCGGTGGCCGGCCGCGCGGCGCGCCTGCCCGCCCTCCGCGGCGGACGGACCCGCGCAGGCCATCGCGCAAACGCGCCGGCAACTACTTGCGCGTTAGCAACTAATGCGTAATAGACAATATTGTGAGTAAGCAAAAGGTCCTGGGCTCGCCGCTCGAGCGGTTCACGCGGATGATGTTCTCGCGCATCATCGCGGGGCTCGCGCGCGCGCTGCACGAGGAGGACTTCAGCGTGGCGCAGGTGGCCGCGCTGCACCTCATCGATCAGGACGGCCCGGTGCGCGTCACCGCGCTCGCCACGTCGCTCGGGCTCTCGGCCTCGGCCGGGAGCCGGCTCGTCGATGGCCTGGTGCAGCGGGGGCTCCTGGCGCGGCAGGAGGATCCCGAGGACCGCCGCGCGAAGACGCTCGCGCTCACGCCGCTCGGCCGCCGCTTCGTCGACCAGGCGAGCGCGGAGCGGGTCCGGGTGATCCTGGAGACGGCCAGGTCGCTGCCGCCGGAGATCTCGGCGGCGATCCTGTCAGCGATCAGCGCGTTTCAGCGAGAGTGAGCCACGTTCACGGAACGTGGTGCGTGAAACCCCTTGTCCGAAGAGGAGGTCAGCATGGATATCGTCGTGTTTCTGTCTCATGAGCTCCCGGCCGCGCTCGGCGCGCTCCGGGAGGTGGCCCTGGCCGGCGGCCCGCTCGCGCGCTTCGACCCGAAGCAGCGCGCCGTCCTGGAGGAGCTCGCGGCCCTGCACGGCGCCCGCGCCGACGTCGACGGGCTGCCGCGCGTCGCGCCCGAGGCGGTGGCCAGCGCGATCCCGGATCCGCACCGGCGCAAGCGGCTCGTGCAGCTCGCGCTCGTGACCGCGATGGCGGACGGCGAGGTGACGGCGGCCGAGGTGGACGCGATCGAGGCGCTCGCCCGGGCGCTCGGCGTGCGCGAGCAGGGCGTGGGCGTGCTCCGCCTCGTGGCGCGCGGCCACAGGGGGCTCGCCAAGGCCGCCGTGCGGCGCCGGCTCGTCGGCGCGTTCGCCGGCGAGGTCCTGAGGAAAGAGGGCCTGGCCGGCGTGCGCAGGCTCCTCGGGCCCTTCTTCCGCGCGGGCGCCGAGGATCGCTCGCGGGCCTTCCGCTACAAGCAGCTCGGGCTCCTGCCCGAGGGCACGTTCGGCCGGGTGTTCTGGGAGCACTGCACCGAGCGCGGCTTCCTGTTTCCCGGCGAGAGCCGGGACGCCATCCCGGAGCGCATGGTGTTCCACGATCTCGGCCATGTGCTCGCGGAGTACGACACCGATCCTGCGGGCGAGATCCAGGCCGGCTCCTTCCAGGCGGGGTTCATCCGGCGCGACGGGTTCGCCTTCCTGCTCTTCGTGATGCTGCAGTTCCACCTCGGGATCCAGATCACGCCCGTCGCCGCGCCGCAGGTCGGGCTCTTCGAGGCGCGCAAGGTGCTGCGCGCGGTGGCGCGCGGCGCGGCCTGCAAGGTCGATCTGAGCGATCGCTGGGACTTCTGGGGCGTCGTTCACCTGCCGCTCGGCGAGGTGCGCGAGCGCTTCGGGATCCCGCCGCTCGCCGCGAGGGAGCCGCGACAACAGGCAGCCTGAAGGGCGCGCCTGCGCGGCGTCCATGAGGCCTCCGGGCGACAGAAGGGGGCCTCCCGGTGCGCGTCGAGCTCGACCGCCGTGAACATCGCCTTCTTGGCGAGGCGACCAGGGACACTTGCCGTCCGGGCACGGTTGGCTCAACGCCCCACCTGGGGTAGCCACGTCGCCGATGAGCCGGGCCGCGAGATCCGAAGCAGTCCTCCCGCCGCCGCTCCTCGACCGCGTTGACCTCCACCGCATCGAAGCCGCGTGGGCGCTGGATCCCCGCACGCGGTCCGAGCTGGGCCAGTTCCTCACGCCACCGCCGGTGGCGTCGTTCATGGCGTCGCTGTTCGAGCGTTCCTGCGAGGAGATCCGCGTGCTGGACGCCGGCGCCGGCGTGGGCAGCCTCCTTGCGGCGTTCACGGCCAAGGCATGTGCCCGCGAGGTACGCCCGAGCGCGATCCGCGCGACGGGCTTCGAGATCGACCCGCGACTTGCAGCGCGCCTGCGTCGGACTGCGCGCGCGTGTCGCGACGAGTGCACCGGTGCCAGGATCAAGTTCACTGCCCACATCATCGAGGCCGACTTCATCCGGTCGGCCGTCGAGCAGCTCGACGGCGGACGGCTTCGCCCGAGCCTGCCGCGCTCGTTCACGCACGCGATACTGAATCCGCCGTACAAGAAGCTCAACTCGGGCACCGAGGCCAGGGCGGCGCTGCGGCGCGTGGGCATCGAGACCAGCAACCTGTACACGGCCTTTCTTGGGCTCGCGATCCTCCTCCTGGAGCCGGGCGGGGAGCTCGTCGCGATCACCCCCCGGAGCTTCTGCAATGGTCCTTACTTTCGGCCATTCCGGGAGCTGTTCTTCCGAGAGATGTCGCTGCGAAGGGTGCACGTCTTCGAATCGCGCAAAGCGGCGTTCGCGGAGGACGACGTCCTTCAAGAGAACGTCATCATTCACGCTGTCAGGGGCGGTCGGTGCGAGTCCGTCACCATCTCGTCGTCGCGTGGGCCCGCAGACGGGCTGCTGTCAGTCCGTTCCGTGCCGTTTGAAGACGTCGTCCGGCCTGGAGATCCCGAGCTGTTTGTCCATGTGGTGCCGGACGACGCCGGGGAGAGGGTCGCGGCCACGTTCGCCCGCATGCCGTCCCGCTTGAAGGACTTGAACATCAGCGTTTCGACGGGCAAGGTCGTCGACTTCCGAGCGCGCGAGTTCTTGCGGCGGGAGCCCGACAGGGGCACCGGTCCGCTGATCTACCCGACGCACCTCGCGTCGGGCGCCGTTCGCTGGCCCAAACGCGGCAAGAAGCCGAACGCCCTCGTGGACGCGCCGGAGACGGCCAATCTCTGGATGCCCGCGGGGAACTACGTGCTCGTCAAGCGCTTTTCGTCGAAGGAGGAGCGGCGGCGGGTCGTCGCCGCCCTCTTCACGCCCGAGAGCGCACCTGGAGCCAGGATCGGGTTCGAGAACCACCTCAACGTGCTCCACCGGAGCGGCAAGGGGCTGCCGATCCTGATAGGGCGGGGCCTAACTGCCTTCTTGAACTCGACCCTCGTGGATACGCACGTTCGGCAGTTCAACGGCCACACGCAGGTGAACGCGACCGACCTGAGGAACCTCGGGGTTCCGACCGTCGAGCAGCTCGAGCAGCTCGGGCGGCGGGTGCCTGATCCCGGCCTTTCACAGGAGGAGCTCGATCACCTTGTCGAGGACGTGCTGTGATGGCGTGAGGGCGGATCTCACTCGGCAGGTGGCGGTGTTCTCGCGCAGCGGACCCCGTTCCCGGAATAGCGACCCGGGCTCCGGTAGACACCTCCGCTGGTCGCATACAGACCAGGCTCGCCATCCCGATAGTTCCCGCCGTGGGTCTCCAAATAAAAGCCCCCCGAGGACCGCTCCAGGACGATGCAGTCGACGCAGGGTACCGGGGGCGTGCCCGTGACCGACCAGTCCCGAGTAAACTCCTCCATGCCTCCGCTCAGGTCCTGCTGTCCCCATCGCCCTGCTCCCGCCGGCCGCGATCCGACAGGGAGGATGTCGCTCAGCGCGCACTCCTGCGCGGGACTCCCGTCCGCGATGCAACCATAGTTCGCACGGCTCGGGTCGATCTCCTGGCCCCACGGGTATACCCGATGCTCGTCGCCGCCGGATGCCGCATAGTTCATCTCCGTGCTCGTCGGGAGGCGCCCTCCATCCCACACGCAGAACGCGAAGGCTTCTGCCCACGTGATGCAGTTCATCGGCAGGTCCTCGTTCGGCCCGACCTCATCGGTCCACGTCGACACCTCCGGCTCCGCGTAGCAGCGCAGCACGGCCTCCTTGAGCGCCGCGGTGTCCTCCTCGAACCAGTGGTTCCAGTCGGCAGACCAGCCGCTCCCCGGGACCTGCGGGTGCTGCCCCGCGCCTTCCTCGGGCGCGCTCGCCCGCGTCCCCTGGCCGGCCTCGACGAACGCACGAAACCGCCCCACCGTCACCTCATACGTGTCCAGGAGAAAGCTGCTCACCGTCGCCGGATAGGAGTCGTCGGTAGAGTTCACACCATCGAAGTGCCGATTGAACGTGCCACCCGGAACGAGCCTGCTGTCACAACAGCTGATGCCCTCGGGTCCGCACAGCGGCTCCTTCGCCGGCCCCCCCGATCCGCAGCTCCGCGGCCCAGCCGGCGCCCCGGCGCCCGCTCCGCTCCCGCCGCCGCCAGCATCACCGCCGCCCACCGCGGTGTCGCCCGGTTCGTCCCCACCAGCACCACCGCCGCCCCCCACGCCATCGCCGCCGGCCGCGCCGCCGCCGCCCACCACGCCATGGCCACCGGTCGCACCGCCGCCGCCCGGTTCGTCCCCGCCAGGCCCACCGCCGCCCGCCCCGCCGCCTCCCCCGTTGCCGGGAGCGTCCTGGTTCGGTTCCGCATCACAGGCAGCCACGCAACCACCGGCGACGACAGCCGCTGCGATGACCCCGAACCACGCGCCTCGCCCACGGCTCTTGCTCCTCATCATTCGCCGCCTCTCCTCTCGTGCCGATCCCCTGCCCATGCGCCTCGGTTGCGTCTTCCGTGCAAGCGGCGCCGCTTCGAGAGCAGGATCGGGCGCGAGCAGACACAGGGTCAAGCCACGCTCAGGAACAAGCAGCTTCTCGTCTCCCGGCAGGATCCACCCGTACTCCAGGAGATCGCCTCCGCTCGCGCCGTTCTCCCCCCCTCTCTCCGCCACGTTCTGCGGTAACCTCCTGCGCCACCCATGAGCGACCTCCGCCAGCCCGCCGAGACCAAGTACGAACACGAGCTCGCGGCCCTCGCCGCCAACGACACGGCGCCGAGGCCGCCCGGGTGGCGCCTCTCGCCGAGGGCCGTCGAGACCTACATCCTCGGCAGCGACAAGCCTGTCGGCGGCGTCGCGATCACCCCCAAGTACATCGGCGATCGCGCCCTCGTGCAGGTCGCCCTCGCGACCCTCGCCTCCGACCGCGCCCTCATGCTCGTCGGCGAGCCGGGCACCGCCAAGAGCTGGCTCTCCGAGCACCTCTCCGCCGCCATCAGCGGCACGAGCGCCCTCGTCGTCCAGGGCACCGCGGGCACCAGCGAGGAGCACGTCAAATACGGCTGGAACTACGCGCTGCTCCTCGCCGAAGGGCCCTCGCAGAAGGCGCTCGTGCCCTCGCCCATCCTCCGCGCCATGCGCGACGGGCGCTTCGCGCGCTTCGAGGAGATCACCCGCACCTCGTCGGAGATCCAGGACGCGCTCATCTCCATCCTGTCCGAGAAGCAGGTCGCCGTCCCCGAGCTCGACCAGGTCGTCCCCGCGCAGCGCGGCTTCAACCTCATCGCCACCGCCAACACCCGCGACCGCGGCGTCAACGAGATGAGCGCCGCGCTCAAGCGCCGCTTCAACTTCATCACCGTCCCCGTCGTCGACGACCTCGAGCAGGAGATCAGCATCGTGCAGAAGCGCGAGGCCGAGCTCCGCGGCGACTACCAGGTCGGCGTCGAGCCGCCCGCCGAGCTCGCCAAGCTGCTCGTCACGCTCTTCCAGGAGCTCCGCGCCGGCGTCACCAAGGACGGCAAGACCAAGGTGAAGACCCCGGGCTCCGTCCTGTCGACCGCGGAGGCCATCAGCGTGCTCTTCAACAGCGGCATCCTCGCGCAGCACTTCGGCACCGGGAAGGTGACCGCCGACGACCTCTCCCGCTCGCTGCTCGGCGCCGTGAGCAAGGAGGGCGGCGACGACCTCAAGGCCGTCCGCGAGTACTGCGAGACCGTGGCCAAGGGCCGCGCAGGGCTCTGGAAGGAGTTCTACGCCTCCGCCAAGAAGCGCCTCGCGATCTGAAGGGACCCGATGGACCTCGACCGGCTCGCCGCCGTGCACCTCTTCCCGGTGCGCCACCACTCGCCGCGCTCCAGCGCGACGCTGCGCGCCTACCTCGACGAGGTGCGCCCGAAGGCGATCTTCGTCGAGGGCCCGAGCGACGCCACCCCGCTCCTCGAGGCGCTCGTCGACCCGAAGACCGTCCCGCCCGTGGCGATCCTCGGCTACCGCACCGACGGGGAGCCCGCGTCGTCGCTGTGGCCGTTCGCCGCCTACTCGCCCGAGTACGTGGCGGTGAAATGGGCCTTCGAGCACGGCGTGCGCGTCGAGCTCATCGACATCCCCGTCGGCACGACGCTCGCGCCGTTCGACGGCGCCCTGGTCGGCCACGACGACGCCGACGATCCGGGCGGCCACGAGCGCGAGATCGACGAGGACCGCGGCGAGCAACAAGGGGAACACGGCGGACACGGCGAGCACGGCGGTCACACGGACGACGGCGGCGACGGGGACGGCGGCGACGGCGGGCCGGCCAGCGCGGAGGGGGAGCAGGAGAGCATCTATGCGGCGTGCGCGCGCGCCCGGGGCTTCCGCTCGTTCGAGGAGTTCTGGGAGGCCTCGTTCGAGGCGCCCCGCTACGAACCCGGGCCGTTCCGCGAGGCCCTGCTCGCGTACGCGGACCTCGTGCGCAGCGACGGCGACCGGCTGATCCACCGGGCGCGCGACGCCTACATGGCGCGGAGCATCCTCGAGCGCATGGGGCCGGACCTCGCCCCGAACGAGGTCGCGGCCGTGCTCGGCGCGGCGCACGCGGCGGCGTTCGCGGCGCGCGACGTCGATCCGGCGCTGGAGGCGCGGCTGCCGGCGCCGATCCCGTGCGCCGTGACGCTCATCCCGTTCAGCTTTCCGCGGCTCTCCGAGCAGCTCGGCTACGGCGCGGGCAACCGGGCGCCGCAGTACTACCAGCGCGCGCACGACGCGGGCGGCGACTTCCGGCGCGCCACCCTCGAGGTGCTGATCGACTTCACCGAGCACCTCCGCCTCCGCGGCTTCATGGCCTCGCTCGCCGACACCATCGAGGCCTTCCGCCTCGCGGTCTCGCTCGCCGAGCTCCGCGGCAAGGCCGAGCCCGGCCTCGACGAGGTGCGCGAGGCGACGATCGCCACGATGTGCCGCGGCGACGCCACGCACGTCGACGGCTTCCTCTGGCCGGCCGTCATCGGGCGCAACGTGGGCCGCGTCGGGGGCGGCATCGGGAAGAACTCGCTCCAGGAGGAGTTCTGGCGCGAGGTGCGCGAGCGCAGGCTCCCCGCCACCGACGCGCCCGAGTCGTTCCGGCTGTCGCTCACGAACGAGGTCGAGGTCGGGACGAGCGTGTTCCTCCACCGACTCCGCATCGCGAAGATCCCCTACGCGGCGTACGCCGGCACCCGGGCGGCCGGGCGGGGCGGCGCGGGCGCTCGCGGGCAGCGGCGCGGCCAGGCGGCGAGCGAGGTGCCGCCGGACGAGCTGCTCCGGCAGCTGAGCGAGACGTGGGAGGCGCAGTGGACGCCGGCGACCGACGTGGCGCTCGTCGAGAAGATCGTCCTCGGCGACACGCTGGAGCAGGTCGCGACGCGGCTGCTCGAGGAGGACCTCGCGGCGTGCCACACGACCGGCGAGGCCGCCGACGTGCTGCTGAACGCCGTGCTCGCGTCGAGCGCCCGCGCGGCGGCCTCGGCGCTCGACGCATGTGACCGGTTCGCCGCGGGCGACAGCGATCTGCCGTCGCTCGCCCGGGCGTGCCGCGCCTTCGCGGGGCTCGCGTCGTTCGGGTCGTCGCGGTCGCTGTCGTCGCTCGGCGACGGGGTGATCGCGACGATGCTGGAGAAGACGTACGCGCGCGCGGTCCTGCGCGTCCACGGCGGCTGCACGGGCAGCGACGAGGCGGTCGCCCCGGCCAAGGAGGCGCTGCGCACGCTGCACGACGTGGCCCTGTCGCAGCCGATCGTCGACCGCGCCGCGTGGTTCGAGGCGGCGCGGGCGCTCGTGGACAGCGACGCGGTGAACCCCACGGCGTCGGGCCTCGCGTGCGGGCTGCTCTACCTGGCGCAGGTCATCGACGACGCCGAGGTGGCGCGGATCGTCGGCCTGCGGCTCGGGAGCGCGGCCCCGCCCGAGGCGGCGGCGTCGTTCCTGGCCGGCTTCCTCGAGGTGAACGCGCTCGTTCTCGTGAAGAGCCGCCCCGTGGTCGAGGCGCTCGACGCGTTCCTCGGGGGCATCCTTCCCGAGCGCTTCAAGGACACGCTCCCCGTCCTGCGGCGCGCGTTCGGGGCGCTCGGCGCGACCGAGCGGCGGTACCTGCTCGAGAACGTGCTCGCCTCGCGGAAGCTCGGGGACAAGGCGCGCGCGGCGCAGGCGGTGCTCCTGGAGAAGGACCGTGAGAAGCTGAAGGAGATGAGCGAGGACCTGTCGCAGGCCATGGACGACCTCGACGACCTGCTCTGACGCGGGGCCGTGACGGCGCCGCGCCGCCGGCCGCCCTCACGCGGCCGGCGGGGCCAGCGGGGCTCGCTCGCCTCACTCCTCCCGGCCGGCCCGCGACCAGCCGCCGACGTTGAGGTCCGGGTGCTCCGCCAGGAAGCTCTGCAGGCCGGGCGGCGGGGACGCCCACGCCGCGAGGCGCTCCGGCGCCTTCTTGGCGGGCACCACCGCCGAGCGCGAGTAAGAGCTCCACGCGCCGTCGCCGCAGGCATAACACGCAGCGCGCGCGAGCTTCGCGGTCACCCGGAGCGCTCCCCGCGCGTCGTAGGCCGGCGCGATCTGCACGAGCTCCGGCGCATTCTCCTCTTGCCGGGCGGCCTCCGGATCGTCCTCGTCCTCGTCGAGGAGCGCCTCGGCCTCGCCCTGCAGCGCCGGCACGCCGGACACCTCGGCGAGCAGGTTGACGATCGCCCCCTTGTCGGCGTCCCACACCGTGAAGCCCACGCCCACGAAGCCGTGCGCGCCGCACGCGTAGGTGTACGTCCGCTCCTCGATGAACAGGTACGGCCCGACGCTCCCGATCGCCTCCGCCTCGTGCTGGATCACGTTGCTCCCGTCCGCGTCCGACGGCGCGATCACCTGCTGGCGCGCGCCCGTCCCGCGCAGCACGAGCTCCGCGCGGTTCGCGGTGCCCTCACCCGGCTCGTGCGTCTCCTCGGGCCCGAAGTCGCAGGGCGAGGTCTCCACCTTCACCTCGCGCACCTCCCAGCGCCACTCCCCTCGACCGGTCGCCACGACGATCCCGGGCTCCTCGCGGATCACCGCGCCTTCCTCGGTGAGGTGCCATGTCCGAGGCGGCCCATCGCCCGTGCGGCCCCAGACGAGGAGCTCCCCGCCGAGCGCGGCGCCCTCGGCGCCCTTGGACTCGGACGAACGCGGGGCAGGCGGGTGCGGGACGTCGAGGGCAACGGGAAGAGCCGACTGCGGGCGGGCGGCGCAGCCGGAGATCAGCGCAAGCAAAGCGATCGACGTGGCGAGTCGGGGGCGCGGCATGCCGGCCGGAGGAGCACGGCACATGCCGCAAAGCGCCGCCCGGAAAACCCACACCGCGCCGAGTACCGGTGTCGCCGCGGGCCCACGCCGCGTGGCAGACCAGCCCCATCGCGATCCGGTCTCGACCTACGCCTCGCGGAGGAGCTCCCGCTCCGCGTCAGGAGCTGATCCTCAGCCGCCTTCGCCCAGCCCCGCGACCGGCTCACACGCGACGGCGCGCTCGATGGCGGCGCGAAGCCAGCTGTGGCCCTCGTCGCCCTCGCAGCGTTCGGGCCAGACGAGCGTCAACGTGTAGCCCCTCGCCTCGAGCGGACACGGACGCACCACGAGATCGAGCTTCCGGGCCAGCGCCACGGCGACCCGCGCGGACACGGTGAGCAGCAGGTCAGAGCCGGAGAGGATGAACGGAGCGACGAGGAAATGCGACACGGTCAGGGTCACCCGACGGCGCAGCCCCCGCGCCGCCAGCTCCTGATCGATGACGTTGTGGTCCTCTCCGTGCGGCGAGATCATCAGGTGCTCGCAGGCGGCGTAGCGCGCCGCCGTGAGCGCCTTCCGGGAGGCCGGGTGGCCCCGCCGCATCAGACAGACGAGCTGCTCGGCCGCGAGCTGCGTGGACCGGCATCCGTCGGGCACCGGCCCGCCGCGCCCCAGCTTGGCGTCGAGCTCGCCGCGGCGCAGGAGCTCGGCGAAATCCGGCGGGATGTTGCGGCAGCGCAGGTTGACGTGCGGCGCCTCGGCGGCGAGGATCCTGGTCAACGGCGGGAGCACGAGCAGCTCCAGGTTGTCGGTCGCGACGAGCCGGAACGTGCGGGTCGAGCGCCCCGGGTCGAACCGCTCGGCCTGGCCGAAGACCTGCTCCAGCCGCTCGACGGCCTCGGCTGCTCTCGGCAAAAGGTCCCGCGCTCGTTCGCTCAAGGTCATCTGCCTGCCCACCTGGACGAGCAACGGATCCCCGAAATGGGCGCGCAGCCGTGAAAGCGCGTGGCTCATCGAGGGCTGCGTCACGCCCACCCGGCGCGCGGCGCGCGTGACGCTCCTCTCCTGGAGCAGAGCGTGCAAGGCCACGACAAGGTGGGTGTCCACCGACTGCAGGCGCATGGTCGATGGATACCACGCCGACCCATAGACATCACCTATGTGCTGGCGCGCCTGCTATCGATTCGACGTTCGATCCGCCGGCGCGTATCTCTGGTCTCCGGAGGGCTCGTGCCGCCGCACGGAGCCGGAGCCCCCAGGGCGCCCCCAACCCAGGAAGCTGCCATGATCATCGAATACATTCGCTACACGATCCCCGCAGAGCAAGAGCAGGCGTTCCTGTCCGCTTACCGCGCTGCGGCCACGGAGCTGCGCGGCTCCGTGCATTGCCTCGACTATGAGATCTCCCGATGCACCGAGGAGCCGGCGAGCTTCGTCGTCCGCATCCGCTGGGACTCGCTGGAAGGCCACCTCCAGGGGTTTCGCAAGGAGGCGTCGTTCCCGTCATTCTTCGCCAAGGTGAAGCCCTTCTACGGGTGCATCCAGGAGATGAGGCACTATGCCTTGACCGACGTCGCCGGCGCGGGGAGCCACCCTGGCGGCTGAACGAGCGCGCGTACGACGCGGGCTCCCCTGGTTTCGCGCAGGCCATCGTGCGATGCTCCCTCGATGACGCGGAAGATCGCATCGTTCCAGGCGCTCGCTCTCGGACGGTCGCTCTCGCTTCTTCTGCTCCTCGTTCACTGCACGAGCACGCCGAGCCCGGCGACCTCGGCCACGATTCCGGACGCTCCGCCTGGCCGAGGGCCTGGCTCGCTCGCGGAGCAGGGGCCCGGCCCCGAGCCGGCCCCCGAGCAGGGGTCGGCCCGAGGGCCCGAGCCCGATACCGGCAGCGCGCCGACGTCCGATCCCGACCAGAGCCCTGCCTCCGATCACGCGCCCAGAGCGGATCTCCCGCCGCCCACCAAGCCGGCGCGATGCGCTGCTCCGGCCCGACCTGCTCAGCACTTCGTCGACTGCGTCGCCCGCGAGGTCTTCGCCGCCGGCTGCTGCTACCCCAGCTTCGAAGCAGCCTGTGCGGGCCTCGGCTGCTCTCTGAGGGCCTGCGAGCTCTTGAAATCGGCCCCCGCTCAGGCCCGATGCACCCGCTGATGTCCATGCCTCCGGAGGGCGCGGCGATGGGCAGCTCTCGACAACAGCCATGTCCGCGGCGACGGCCCGGTCGCTCGTCGCCGTGGGTGTACAAGCCCGTCTCGGCGCTCCTCGCGCTCCTCGTGGCGGGCGCCTCGCTCACGGCCTGCTCCAGGGTCACCAGCGCGCCGAAGGGCCGCGAGGCAGCGCCGGAGCGCGACAGCGCCTGCGCGGATCCCGCGAAGCCCAAAGCGTACTTCTATCCAGCGGAGAACCGGACGGACTACGCGCCTGACGACCCCTGGAAGGACGGCTGCGCCATGCTGGTGCCAGATCACCTGTTCTGCTGCCCGGAGAAGGCGCCCGCCGAGCCGCGGTAACGGGTCCCAACGGAGCGGCCCACCAGGCTCCGCAGGGGAGCGCGCTCCGACGGCCCGCGCGGCCCGCGCGGGGGCCATCGCCGGTGCCGCAAAATGCGGCATGTCGTACTTTGCGGCGGCGTCGAGCGGCGTTGGCTCGCCGCGCGCCACCTGCGCTACGACGTCGGGCATGAAGCTGGCGCGCAAGCTGACGCTCGCCCTGGTGTTCGGGGTCTTCCTTGTGCTCGCGCTGAGCGCCTACGTGCAGATCCGCAGAGAGTCCAAGACCTTCGAGAACGACGTCCAGCGGGACCATCACGCGATGGGCCGCGCGCTGGCCGCCGCCATCACGGGGGTGTGGCGCACGGAAGGGCCCGCGCGGGCGCTGCGCCTCGTCGAGGACGCCAACGAGCGCGAGAGACAGGTGGACCTCCGGTGGGTCTGGCTCGACGAGCAGGCGGATGACGCCCATCGGCCCCGCCTCGCGCCGGAGCTGCTCGTCCCCGTCTCGCGAGGGCAGGCGGTCGTGCACAGGCTCCCTCGCGAAGACGCGGACGTGCTCGTCACGTGCGTGCCAGTGCCGGTGACCGGCGACCGCGTCGGCGCGCTGGAGCTCTCCGAGTCGCTGGCGGGAGCCCGCCGCACCATCCACGGCATGATCCTGAACACGGCGGTCACGACGGCCGCTCTGACGCTGGTATGCGGGTTGCTCGCGACGTCCCTCGGCGTCGGCCTGGTGGGACGCCCCATGCGCACGCTGATCGATCAGGCGCGGCGGATCGGCGCGGGCGATCTCTCCCGGCGCCTGTCGCTGCGCCAGGAGGACGAGATCGGCGAGCTCGGACGGGAGATGGATGCGATGTGTGATCGCCTCGCCGCGGCGAACCGGAAGCTCGAGTCCGAGGCGGCCGCGCGCCTCGCCGCGCTCCAGCAGCTCCGCCACGCCGAGCGGCTCGCCACGGTCGGCAAGCTCGCGTCCGGGATCGCACACGAGCTGGGAGCGCCCCTCCAGGTCATCGCGGGGCGCGCGCGCATGCTTGTCGACGGAGACGTCACGGGAGATGAGGTGCCGGCCAACGGGCAGATCATCCTCGAACAGTCGCAGCGAATGACGCAGATCATCCGCCAGCTGCTCGATTTCGCCCGGCGCCGTAGCGCAGAGAAGCAGGAGACCCCGCTGAGGAGCGTCATTCACAGCACGTTCGTCATGCTGAGGCCGCTGGCCGAGAAGCAGGGCGTCACGATGGTCCAGGAAGGAGACACGCCGGAGCTTGTCGTCCACGCCGACGCCGACCAGCTCCAGCAGGCGCTCACCAACGTGGTGGTCAACGCGATCCAGGCCATGCCGGCCGGCGGCACGCTGACCGTCGGCCTCCGGGCAGAGCGCGCCAGTCCCCCGGCCGACCAGGGAGGGGCCGAGGGGGAGTATGTCGCGCTGTCCGTTCGTGACGAGGGGCAGGGCATGTCGGCCGACGTCCTGGAGCACATCTTCGAGCCGTTCTTCACGACCAAGCCCGTGGGCGAAGGGACCGGGCTCGGTCTATCGGTCGCCTACGGCATCATCAAGGAGCACGGCGGCTGGATCCACGTCGACAGCCGGGCGGGCTCCGGGAGTCGCTTCACGATGATGCTGCCGCGGGGGAACTCATGACAGGGCGCGTCCTGATCGTCGATGACGAGCGCGGCGTCTGCGAGCTCCTCGACGCCGGGCTCAGGAAGCGCGGGTTCCGGACGGCGTGGCGGACGTCGGCCGCCGAGGCGTTCGAGCTCCTCGGCGTGGAGGATTTCGACGTCGTGGTCACCGACATGACCATGCGCGGCATGAGCGGCCTCGATCTCTGCGAGCGGATCGTCCAGAACAGGCCCGATCTCCCGGTCATCGTCATCACCGCGTTCGGGAGCCTCGACACCGCCACGTCCGCCATCCGCGCCGGCGCGTACGACTTCGTGACCAAGCCGTTCGAGCTCGAGGCGCTCCGGCTCACCGTGGAGCGCGCCCTGCGCCACCGCGCCCTCCGCGAGGAGGTGCGCCGCCTGCGGCGCGCCGTGGCCGAAGCCCACGGGTACGAGCAGATCCTCAGCGGCAGCCCGGTGATGAGGAGCGTGTTCGACCTGCTCGATCGCGTCGCCGACTCGGACACGTCGATCCTCATCACGGGAGAGAGCGGGACCGGCAAGGAGCTCGTCGCCCGCGCCGTGCACCAGCGCAGCCGGCGGAGCGAGGGCGCGTTCGTGGCGGTCAATTGCGCCGCGGTCCCGGACGCCCTCCTCGAGAGCGAGCTCTTCGGCCACGCGCGGGGCGCGTTCACCGACGCCAAAGGGGCCAGGAGCGGCCTGTTCGCGCGGGCCCACGGCGGAACCCTGTTCCTCGACGAGATCGGCGAGCTGCCGATCGGGCTCCAGCCGAAGCTCCTTCGCGCCCTCCAGGAGCGCGTCGTCCGGCCCGTCGGCGCCGACGAGGAGCTCCCGGTGGACGTCCGGCTCATCGCCGCGACGAACCGCGACCTCGAGACAGCGATCGAAGAGCGCCGTTTCCGCGAGGATCTCTACTACCGGATCAACGTCGTCCACGTCGACCTGCCGCCGCTCCGCTCCCGCGGCGCCGACGTGCTGCTGCTCGCGCAGCATTTCCTCGAGCACTTCGCGACCGTCAAGGCGAGGCCCATCCAGGGCCTCTCGGCGCCCGCGGCGGAGAAGCTCATGGCCTATGCGTGGCCCGGCAACGTGCGCGAGCTCCAGAACTGCATCGAGCGGGCGGTCGCGCTCGCGCGGTACGATCACATCACCGTCGACGACCTGCCCGAGAAGATCCGCACGTACCGGCGCTCCCACGTCCTTGTCTCGAGCGACGACCCGACCGAGCTCGTCCCCATGGAGGAGGTCGAGCGGCGCTACATCCTGCGCGTCCTGGAGGTGGTCGGCGGGAACAAGAGCCAGGCGGCGCAGATCCTGGGCTTCGACAGGGCGACCCTCTACCGGAAGCTCGAGCGGTACGGCATGCGCGGAGGACGCTCGGGCGACCCGAAGCCGTGATCCGCCCGGCGGCGCCGCGGCAGCGCCCGGCCGCGCCCCGCGGCCTCCCAGGGGGCGCGACTCCGCTCCTCGCCGGCCTGTTGCACAACGCGACACCCGCAGCTGCTGCCGGAAAACACGCTGCCAGGCGCGCCGCGCGGCCGCGCGCCTCCTGCGTGACTGGCATGCGAGCTGCCTGCGGGCCTGTCGCGCAGATGAGCACCACCACGCCGGAGTCCGCCGCTGCGAACCGGAGCATCCCTGTCGACTGGAACGCTCTCGCGAACGCCTTCGACAACAGCGCTCAGCACATCCGCTATTTCCTTCACCTCGAGACAGGCGCGGTGATCCGGCTTGTCGACGGGCTCGCCGACCCGGACACGCGCGCGCGCGTCGAGGCGGATCCGGGCTGCGTGCGCGTCGAGGCCATCGGCGCGCCGGAGCAGTACCGGTGGCTGCAGGCGTTCATCGCGACGGTCGACGACCTCGAGCTCCAGCTGCTGCTCCTGCAGTGCCTCCAGGGGCGGGGATCGTTTCGGCGGTTCAAGGCCGTGCTCTCTGGCAGGCCGGAGCAGCTCCGGCGCTGGCGCGTCTTCCGGCTCGCGCAAATCCGTGCCACCATCCTCGCGTGGTTTCACACCCGCGGTCTGATACCGGCTTCGTTCGAGCATGCGTGGCCCAGCGAAAGCGCTGAGCCGAGGAGATCTCACGCCGCCGACTCGGCTCGCCAGCGGCTCCACGCGGCGGCGAGCGCCCTCGCGCCGGGCGATCTCCACGCGCTCACGTCGCTCGCGGAGCTCCTGCGCGCGACGCGCTCCGGCGTGCCAATTCCCGCGGTTTCATCGAGGGGCGACGCAGAGCGCCCCGGTGGCCTGGGCCCGTGACAGCGGGCCATGGAGACGCGATCATGAACGAGTTCGACGATAAACGAGATGTGACGAGCCGCCCGAGCCCCCGCCGCTGGCTCGCCGCGCGGCGAGCCACGGGCCTCGGGCCCTGGGTCGCCGGCGCCGTGCTCACGGCGATGGCCCTGGGCTCGATCGCCTGCGGCGGCGTCACCACGTTCGAAGGAGGGAAGGCGCTCGCCGTCGTGGGCCGGCCGCCCGCGCCGCCCCCGCCGCCTCCGCCGCCCCCGCCGGAGCGCGTGGTCGTGACGGACGACAAGATCATCATCAACGAGAAGATCCAGTTCGAATACGACCAGGCGACGATCCGGACGGAGTCCCACAGCTTGCTGGACGAGGTCGTCAGCACGATCAAGAAGCACACGCACATCAAGAAGATCGCGATCGAGGGTCACGCGAGCGCCGAGGGGTCGGAGGACCACAACCTGAAGCTCTCGGATCGCCGCGCCAAGGCCGTGATGAAGTACCTCGTCGATCACGGGATCGCCGCCGGCATGCTCACCGCCAAGGGCCTCGGCAAATCGAAGCCCATCGCGGACAACGACACGCCCGAGGGGCGGGAGAAGAACCGTCGCGTCGAGTTCAACATCGTCGAGCAGGACGCCGCGCAGAAGACCGCGGACGCCGCGAAATGAACGCTGGTCCGAAGCCGCCCGTGAGCGGCGCTCCCCGCAAGGAGGCGAGCATGAAGCAATTGTTTTCGGGTCTCACCATGATGGCTCTGGCGAGCGCGTCCGCGGGCTGCTCCTTCGCCGTGCGGAACGCCGAGATGTACCGCGACGATACGGCCGCGCTGCTCGAGACGAAGCGCGAGGAGATCAGCGCTTGTTATGACGCGGAGCTCGCGCGGAACCCCGGCGCGAAGGGCAAGGTCACCGTCGCTTTCACGGTGCTCGAGGACAGCGGCCGCATCACGAACGTCGCCGTCGACCCCGCCGGCACCACCGCGTCGGACGATGTGGCGAGCTGCGTCGTGAAGTCGATCGACGGGCTCGTCCTCACCCCGCCCGACGAGAAGCAAGGCAAGGGGAAGTTCGTCTGGGAGTTCACCGCCGGGGCTCCGAAGGCGTAGCTCCGCCGCGCCGGCGGAGCGCGGCAGCGCCGCCGCGCTCCGCCGCGCCGTCCTCCTTGTGCCAGGCGGCCACGCCCCCTATCCTGCCGCTGTGCGGCACGCGCGCACGGCGCCTGCGGCCGCTCGCTGCGCGCGCCGCGGGGCGGCTCATCGGGCTCCCGCCAAACAGGCTCTCTGGAGAGCTCGCGATCCCTCCGACACCCCACAGCGATGAGCGCTCGCACCCCCAAGAAAGCTCCTCCGCCCCCCTCCCCCGCCGGCGCGACGGACGACCTCACCGACGGCGACCGCGACGCCCTCCTGCGCTGGCGGCTCGCGCTCGGGCCCGAGGCCGAGCGCGTCGATCCTCGGCTCTCCCTCGGGGGGCTCGGCGGCGGGGCGTCCGCGCTTCACGTCGACCCGCGGCGGCTCGGCGATCTCGACAAGGCCCTCTCGTTCATCTACGACGAGCGCGCCGGCAACCTCGGCGGCTCGCGGCCGTACGTCCCCGAGTGGCTCTCCGCGGTGCGCGAGTTCTTCAGCCACGACATCGTCGCGCTCGTCCAGAAGGACGCCATCGAGAAACGAGGGCTGACGCAGCTCCTCTTCGAGCCCGAGACGCTGCCCTTCCTCGAGAAGAACGTCGAGCTCGTCGCCACCCTCATGAGCGCGAAGGGCCTCATCCCCGACGCCGCCCGGGAGGCCGCCCGGCAGATCGTGCGCGACGTCGTCGAGGAGGTGCGGCGCGCGCTGGAGTCCGAGATCCGCACCGCCGTCCTCGGCGCCCTGCGGCGGAACACGACGAGCCCGCTCCGCGTCCTCAGGAACCTCGACTGGAAGCGCACCATCCGCAAGAACCTCCGAGGATGGGACGCCGAGCGGCGCCGCCTCGTCCCGGACAAGCTCTATTTCTGGGCGAACCAGACGCGGAGACACGAGTGGGACGTCGCGATCCTCGTCGACCAGTCGGGCTCCATGGGCGAGAGCGTCGTCTACAGCTCCATCATGGCCGCGATCTTCGCGTCCCTCGACGTCCTCCGCACTCGGCTCCTCTTCTTCGACACCGAGGTCGTCGACGTGACTCCGATGCTCGTCGATCCGGTCGACGTGCTGTTCACGGCGCAGCTCGGCGGCGGCACCGACATCAACCGCGCCGTGGCCTACGCCCAGGCGAACTTCATCGAGCGCCCCGAGAAGACGCTGTTCATCCTGATCACCGACCTGTACGAGGGCGGCAACGCCGAGGAGCTCCTCGCCCGCATGCGCCAGCTCGCCGACAGCAAGGTGAAGTCGATCTGCCTGCTCGCGCTGTCCGACAGCGGCAAACCGTCGTACGACCACGACATGGCGCAGAAGCTCGCCGCCCTCGGGACCCCGTGCTTCGGCTGCACCCCGAAGCTCCTCGTCAAGGTGGTAGAGCGGCTCATGCGAGGTCAGGACCTCGGCCCGCTGCTCGACGCCGAGGCGCGCTGAGCGCCCGGCGGGGGCACAAAGACCACGAAGGCACAGAGGACACAGAGGTTCTTTTCCTTCCTCTGCGTCGTCTGTGCCTCCGTGGCCCCTCGCCGCCGCTCTGGAGCGCTCCCCCCCGCCTCTGGTACACGCGCCGCAGAGCGGCGGTCATCCGCACAGGAGACGGGTCCAGATCGGCGTTTTCGGCGCGGAAGCGCACTCCAGTGCGCTGAGCACCGAAAACGTCGAGATGGGCCCGTATCCGAAGCGGGTGACCGCCGCTCCTGTCACCGCGCGCGGCGGGTCGCCTTCGCCGAGCGCTCGTCCGTCCGACGGGCGGCGGCGCGCTTCCGGGACGTGGCGCCCCGGGCAGCGGTCGCAGAGACCCGCCGACGGGCCCCGGCCGCCCGAACCACCTCTTCGAGAGAGGGTGTCTTGACCAGGAGGGGACCCGCGCTGTCCATGGCGCTGATCGAGGGGCCGACTAGGCTGATAGAAAGTTTCACTTGAACTACCGATATGTGTGGCGGACTGATCACGTCGCTCAGCGAGGGCTCATCACCTATAAACCGTTTTGATCTTTTACGCAGCGTCGCAGTGCGGAGATCACGAGCCCTGAGCGCCCGTCCGGACGTGAACTTGTCCACCCGGGAGATCCGCTCGCCTTCCGCCTCTCACGGCGGATGCACGCAGGCACCACGGAGGCACGAAGGCACGGGTCTGGGTTCGCTCCGTGCCTCCGTGTCTCCGTGGTGATCGGCGAGGGACTGCCCCCGGGTGTCGCACCGGGCGCTCTGTCACGAGCTTGTTGCACGATGCAGGCCAACGATGGCCGGATGCCGGCATCGCCGCTTTTCCCAGGGGGACCGTCAGACGCCTTTCACGGTTGAAACCACCGGTTGCAACGGTGGCGCAGCGCGACCGCATCCCTGCCCCGGCGGGCGCCAGGTGAGACGCCGGGTGAGCTCAGGAGAGCGCCTCTCAGCCGACGGGACCGGTCAACGACGATCCAGGGCGCTCGCCCAGGGGCCCGGACGGACCAGCCGCTCGGGGCGGGAGCGGCAACGCCACCTGGAACCTCGCCCCCATGCCCGGGGCGCTCTCCACCTGGATGGTGCCGCCGTGGGCCCTCAGGATCTGGTCCACGATGTACAGGCCGACGCCCAGCCCGCCATACGAGCTGGTGGGCGCCGCCCGCTCGAAGCGCCCGAAGATCCGGGCGATGTACTCCTGAGCGATCCCGATGCCCTGATCTGCCACCTGGAGCACCGCGGACCGCCCATCCACCGAGATGCGCACCTGGATCGGCTTGCCCCGCCCGTACTTGATGGCGTTCATGAGCAGGTTGGTGATCACCTGATCGATGCGCAGGCGGTCCCACCGGCCGACCGCGGTCACCGGCATGTCCAGGTCGAGCGTACAGCCGGCCCGCTCCAGCTCGGCCTCGAGGCGGCCCGCCACGTCGCGCGCCACGTCGCACAGATCCACGTCGTCGAGGCTGAGCTCGAGGTGGCCGCTGTTGATCCGCGCCACGTCGAGCAGCGTGTCGATGAGCCGCGTGAGCCGGTCGATCTGCCCGCCGGCCTGGGAGAGCTTCGCCAGCACCTGCTCCGCCGGCAGCCCGCCGTCCGCGCGGTGGAGGGCGCGGGTGAGGCCCTGGACCTGGAGCACCAGCGCGCTGAGCGGCGTCCTCAGCTCGTGCGAGGCGACCGCCACGAAATCCTCGCGGATCTGCACGGCTTCGCGCGTCATCCGCAGCAGCCGGGCGTTCTCGAGGCAGAGCGCCGCGCGCTGCGCGACGTCGAGGGCGACCGCGAAATCGGGCGGCTCGAAGCGCTCGCCCGGCTCGACCCACACCATGCTGAGCGCCCCGAGCACCTCGCCGCGCGTGACGAGCGGCACGCACAGGTAGCTGCTGGCGCCGATCTCCTGGATCACGGCGGGATCGTCGATGTCGAGCGCCACGGCGACGTCGCGCGGAGCGCACTCGACGCGCAGGTCGGGGCGGCCTGTCGTGAGCACCGCGCCGACGCCCTCCGCGGTCAAGGCGAGCTCCCGCGGGCCGAACCGCGCCGTGAACCGCGCCGCGTCGCGGGCCCTGTGCGCGGCCGCGAGCCGGCGCGCGCCGCCCTCCTCCCGCAGGTCGAGCACGCACCAGGTGCAGACGCGCTCCGCGGAGATGCGCACGAGGGCCGCCGCGACGCTGTCCTCGTCGAGCGACGCCGAGAGCGAGCTCGACGCCTCCGCGAGGATCTCCGAGCGGCGCACCGCGGCCTCGGCCTCGGCGCGGGCCGCCCGCTCGCGCGTCAGGAGGTGCAGGCGCTCCTGCTCGTGGCGCTTGCTGTCGTCGATGTCCGTGAAGCTGCCGAGCCAGGCGACCACCCGCTTCCAGACGTCCCGCTCCGGGACCGCCCGGCACAGGTGCCAGCGGTAGGCGCCGTGAATCGACCTGAGGCGACACTCGCCCTGAAACGGCTCACCCGACTCCAGGCAGCGCCGCCACTTGCTGACGAACTGGTTCAGATCGTTCGGGTGCACAGCGGCCTGCCAGCCCCAGCCGCGGAGCGCCTCGAACGCGAGCCCCGTGTACTCCAGCCAGCGCGAGCTCACGTAATCGATGCCGCCGTCGAGCTTCGCCGTGAAGACGCACTGAGGAATGGCGTCGGCCAGGTTCTGGTACCTCGCCTGCGCGGCGCGCCGGAGGTCCTCGACCTCGGCGTCGCGCCGCCGCTGCTCGGCCTGGCGCAGGAGCTCCGCCTGCTCCTTGATCTGCTCGCCGCGCCGGTGGAGCTCGACGAACACCGCGACCTTCGCCTGGACGACCTCCGGCTCGAGCGGCTTCAGGAGGTAGTCGACGCCGCCCACGGCGTACGCCCTGTAAATGGCCGCGAGATCGTCCGTCGCCGCCGTCAGGAAGATGATCGGCGTGTGGCGCGACCGCTCCCGCTGCTTCACGAGCGAGGCGACCTCGAAGCCGTCGATGTCGGGCAACCGCACGTCGAGAAGGATGACCGCGAAATCCTCGGACAGGATCCTGAGGAGCGCGTCCTTCCCGCTCGCCGCAGTCACGAGGCGGTAGCTCTCGTCGACAAGGATCGCCCTGAGCGCCGTCAGGTTCTCCGGCTGATCGTCGACAAGGAGAATGCTGGTCGTCTCGGGCGGGGTGGACACGGTACGGCTCCGTGGCTCAATCCGGCCGCACCCAGTGCAGGATGGTCGACATCAGCCGCCCCTCGTCCACCGGCTTGGCCACGAAATCGTTCAGCCCGGCGTCCAGGCACTTCTGTCGATCTTCCGGCATCGCCTTGGCCGTCACCGCGATGATCGGCAGCTCGTTGAAGCGAGGATCGCTCCGGATCTCCCGCGTCGCCTCGTAGCCGTCGAGCTCGGGCATCATGATGTCCATGAGGACGACATCGATGGACGAATCGGCCTCGCGCAAGATCTCGATACCGTGCCTTGCGTTCTCGGCCAGGACCACGTGCGCCCCGCGCCGCTCGAGCAGGCTCGTGATGGCGAAGACGTTGCGCGCGTCATCGTCGATGACAAGCACGCTCCGCCCGGCGAGCGCGACCGAGGAGGAGCCGTTCGTGAGGAGCGGCGCGACCGGCTCGGGCAGCTCGGCGCGCGCCGGCCTCGTCGCCTTCGGCTCCGTCCGCTCCGCCGGCAGGTACAGGGTGAACTTGCTGCCGAGCCCGGGCGTGCTGTTCAGCGAGATCTCCCCGCCGAGCAGGCTGGCCAGCTCCCGGCTGATCGTCAGGCCGAGCCCTGTGCCGCCGTAGGTGCGGCTGGTCGACGCATCCGCCTGCTGGAACGCGTCGAAGATGAGCGTCTGCTTCTCCGTCGGGATGCCGATGCCCGTGTCCGTGACGGCGAACGCCAGGACGGTCTTCGCCTTGACGAGCGTCTCCCGCTTGAACGTGAGCCCCTTGCTGGCCACCTCGATCTCGAGCGAGATCCGCCCGGACGACGTGAACTTGAACGCGTTGGACAGCAGGTTCTTCAGGATCTGCTGGAGCCGCTGCAGATCCGTCATGATCCCCGCGGGGACGCCGGTCGCGACCCGCACCCAGAACTCGAGCTCCTTCTGCTCGGCGATCTGCCGGAAGCTCCGCTCGACGTACTCGGCCAGCTCGGAGAGCAGCACCCGCTGGGTCTTCACGTCGATCTTGCCGGCCTCGATCTTCGACAGGTCGAGGATCTCGTTGATGAGCTGCAGGAGGTCCTGCCCCGCCGCGGCGATCGTCTTCGCGTACTCGACCTGCTTCGGCGTGAGCGTGTGCTCCTCGTTGTCCGCGAGGATCCTGGCGAGGATGAGCAGGCTGTTCAGCGGCGTGCGCAGCTCGTGCGACATGTTCGCGAGGAACTCGGACTTGTACTTGGAGGTGCGCGACAGCTCCCTCGCCTTCTCTTCCAGGGAGGCGCTGGCGCGCGCGATCTCGCGGTTCTTGATCTCGAGCTCCGACGCCTTCTCCTCCAGCTCCTGCGACCGCGAGCCGAGCTCGGTGTTGGACCGCTGGAGCTCCTGGAGCAGCTCCTCCGTCCTCATGCTGGCGCCGATCATGTTGAACACGACGCCGATCGACTGCGTGAGCTGCTCGAGGAACGTGAGGTGGATGGGCGTGAAGTTCTGGAAGCTCGCCAGCTCGATGACCGCCTTGAGGCCGCCCTCGAAGAGCACCGGCAGGACGCAGATGTTGCGCGGCGGCGCGTCGCCGAGGCCCGAGCTCACCCGGATGTAGTCGTCCGGGAGATCCGTGACGACGATGCTCTTCTTCTCCAGGCCGCACTGCCCGACGAGCCCCTCGCCCAGCGCGAACCGGTTGGAGATGCCCTTGCGCTTCTGGAACGCGTAGCTCGACGTGAGCTTGAGCGCCGGGTACTTCTCCTCGGACTCGAGCACATAGAAGGCCCCGTGCTGCGCCGAGACGAGCGGCGTCACCTCGGACATGATGAGGCGGGAGAGCGCCTCGATCGTCCGCTGCCCGGCCATCATCCCGGAGAAGCGCGCCAGGTTCGTCTTCAGCCAGTCCTGCTCCTGGTTGGCGCGCGTCGTGTCCCGCAGGTTCGAGATCATCTGGTTGATGTTGTCCTTCAGCTGGAGGACCTCGCCCTGCGCCTCGACCGAGATGGCCCGCGTGAGGTCGCCCTTCGTCACGGCGGTCGCGACCTCGGCGATGGCGCGCACCTGCGTGGTGAGGTTGCCCGCGAGCTGGTTCACGTTGTCGGTGAGGTCCCTCCACGTGCCGGCCGCGCCGGGCACCTTGGCCTGGCCGCCGAGCTTGCCCTCGATGCCGACCTCGCGCGCGACCGTGGTCACCTGCTCGGCGAACACGCGGAGCGTGTAGGTCATGTCGTTGATGGTGTCCGCCAGCGACGCGATCTCGCCCTTGGCCTCCAGGGCGAGCTTCTGGCGGAGATCGCCGTTCGCGACCGCGGTCACGACCTTGGCGATGCCGCGCACCTGCGAGGTGAGGTTCGAGGCCATGACGTTGACGTTCTCCGTCAGGTCCTTCCACGTGCCGGAGACCCCGGGCACCTGCGCCTGGCCGCCGAGCTTGCCCTCGGTGCCTACCTCGCGCGCCACGCGCGTCACCTCCGCGGCGAACGCGCGCAGCTGATCGACCATCTTGTTGATGGTGTCCTTCAGCTCGAGGATCTCGCCCTTCGCCTCGACCGTGATCTTCTGGGACAGGTCGCCGCTCGCGACCGCCTTCGTGACGAGGGCGATGTTGCGCACCTGGTTCGTCAGGTTGCCCGCGAGCTGGTTCACGTTGTCGGTGAGGTCCTTCCACGTGCCGGCGACGCCCGGCACCTGCGCCTGGCCGCCGAGCTTGCCGTCCGTGCCTACCTCGCGCGCCACGCGCGTCACCTCCGCGGCGAACGCGCGCAGCTGATCGACCATCTTGTTGATGGTGTCCTTCAGCTCGAGGATCTCCCCCTTCGCCTCGACCGCGATCTTCTGGGACAGGTCGCCGCTCGCGACCGCCTTCGTGACGAGGGCGATGTTGCGCACCTGGTTCGTCAGGTTCCCCGCGAGGACATTCACGTTGTCCGTGAGGTCCTTCCACGTCCCGCTGACGCCGCGCACCTCCGCCTGCGCGCCCAGCTTGCCCTCCGTGCCTACCTCGCGCGCCACGCGCGTCACCTCCGACGCGAACGCGCGCAGCTGCTCCACCATCTTGTTGATGGTGTCCTTCAGCTCGAGGATCTCCCCCTTCGCCTCGGCGGTGATCTTCTGAGAGAGGTCGCCCTTGGCGACGGCCGTCGTGACGAGGGCGATGTTGCGCACCTGGTTCGTCAGGTTGCCCGCGAGCTGGTTCACGTTGTCGGTGAGGTCCTTCCACGTGCCGGCGACGCCCGGCACCTGCGCCTGGCCGCCGAGCTTGCCGTCGGTGCCTACCTCACGCGCCACGCGCGTCACCTCCGCGGCGAACGTCCGGAGCTGCTCCACCATCTTGTTGATGGTGTTCTTCAGCTCGAGGATCTCCCCCTTCGCCTCGACCGTGATCTGCTTCGACAGGTCCCCGTTCGCCACCGCCGTCGTCACGACCGCGATGTTGCGCACCTGGTTCGTCAGGTTCCCCGCGAGGACATTCACGTTGTCGGTGAGGTCCTTCCACGTCCCGCTGACGCCGCGCACCTCCGCCTGCGCGCCCAGCTTGCCCTCCGTGCCTACCTCGCGCGCCACGCGCGTCACCTCCGACGCGAACGCGCGCAGCTGCTCCACCATCTTGTTGATGGTGTTCTTCAGCTCGAGGATCTCCCCCTTCGCCTCGACCGTGATCTGCTTCGACAGGTCCCCGTTCGCCACCGCCGTCGTCACGACCGCGATGTTGCGCACCTGGTTCGTCAGGTTCCCCGCGAGGACATTCACGTTGTCGGTGAGGTCCTTCCACGTCCCGCTGACGCCGCGCACCTCCGCCTGCGCGCCCAGCTTGCCCTCCGTGCCTACCTCGCGCGCCACGCGCGTCACCTCCGACGCGAACGCGCGCAGCTGCTCCACCATCTTGTTGATGGTGTTCTTCAGCTCGAGGATCTCCCCCTTCGCCTCGACCGTGATCTGCTTCGACAGGTCCCCGTTCGCCACCGCCGTCGTCACGACCGCGATGTTGCGCACCTGGTTCGTCAGGTTCCCCGCGAGGACATTCACGTTGTCCGTGAGGTCCTTCCACGTCCCGCTGACGCCCTGCACCTCCGCCTGCGCGCCCAGCTTGCCCTCGGTGCCTACCTCGCGCGCAACGCGCGTGATCTCCGAGCCGACGGTCTGCAGCTGCTGGACGACGTCGTTCACCTCATCGGCGATCTGACCGATCGTCCCGGGCACCTCGCCGATGCCGACGCGCGCGGAGAAGTTGCCGGCCTTCACCGCCTTGAGCACCTCCAGCACCGCCTGGAGCTGCATCTCCCGCACATCCAGGTGGCTGCCGTTGGCGCCGCGCTTGCGGGGCGGCGGCTTCTTCTTGCTCGCTCCGCTCCCGTGCTTGTCCTTCAAGGTCGCCGCGATGTTGTTCGATTGCATGACCACCTTCCTGACGACGATAGCGCGCCTGGAGTGCTAGTTCCCGTTTCAGGTGCTCAGGCCTCGTCGACGCCGGGGAGCTCGGCGTCATGAGACCCTGGAGGACGGCCGTTACGACTTGCCGCGGCGCAACACTTCTGCGACCTGCCGCTGGAGACGAGCATGCTCGATATCGCGAGCGCGACGCTCGAGCGCGCGTCGCATGCGAGAGCTTAGCTCATCGGAGCGAAAAGGTTTGGAGAGGTAGTCGGAGGCGCCGACGCGGAGGGCGCGCATCCCGGTCTCGACGGAGCCGAACGCGGTGATCGCGATGATCGCCAGCGACGGGTCCTGCTCCTTGGCCCGCGCGATCAGCTCGATGCCGTCCATCCCCGGCATGCGGATGTCGGTGATCAGCAGGTCGAAGTCCCCCGACGGCAGCAGACCGAGGCCCGACATCGCATCGGCCACGTGCGTCGCCTGGTAGCCGTGGTCCTTGGCGATGTCAACGACGAACCGGCCGAGATCATCGTCGTCTTCGACAACCAACACGCTCGGTGAGCTCTGACTCATGCTTTCTGCCCTTCCTCTCTACCCCCTCTACGCGACTCCGAGCTCGCCTCTGAGCTCGCTTCCACGCTCGCCGGTGAGCCGGACACGCTCGCCGGTGAATCGGACATGATCGCGGGAAGCGTGACACGGAAGCGCGCCCCGCCTGTGGACGAAGCGGCGACCTCCACCGAGCCGCCGGCTTCCTCGACGAGCCCACGGACGATCGCGAGCCCGAGCCCGCTGCCGCCGCCGGCCGCCTTCGTCGTGAAGAACGGGTCGAAGATCTGCTGCAGATCCTCGGAAGGGATCCCCGGCCCCGCGTCGGCGACCTCGAAGCACACGACGGCTGAGCCCGCTGGACCATCACACTCGGGCAGGACGCGCACCTCGAGCTCGCCGCCGCGGCTCTGGGCCTCGACGGCGTTCAAGCACAGATTGAACACGACCTGAAACAGACGATCGGAGTCGAGGGCGACGCGCACCCTCGCGGCGCCCTCGCACACGACGCTCGGCTCGATGCCGCGCCTCCTGCACTCCGGGCCGAGGAAAGCGACCACATCGTCGATGACGCGCCGGAGATCGCTGTCCGCCCGCTGCGGCCTCGGCGGCCGAGCGAGGGAGACGAGGCGAGAGACGACGCGCGTGATCCGCTCGGATTGCCGCGCGATGGTCTCCAGCTCGGCGCGCAGGTGCTCCGGGCAGCCGGGCAGGTCGGCCGCGCGGCGCGCGCGGCCATGGATCACGTTCAGCGGCGATCCGATCTCGTGGCCGAGCGAGGTCGCCACCTGCCCCGCGGCGGCGAGCGCCTGCGCCTGCTGCAGCTTGCGCTCCCCGTTCACCCGCGCCGCCTCCTCCCGCACGGCGCGCTCCCGCGCCTCGCGGAGAGAGCTGGTCATCGTGTTGAAGGCGCTCGCCAGGCGAGAGAGCTCCTCCGCGCCGCGCTCGGGCACGGCCGCGTCCAGATCGCCGCTCGCGACGCGCTCGGCCCCGGCGAGGATGGCCCGCGCCGGGAGCGCGACCGTGAAGCGCCCGACGAGCCCGGCGACGACCGCGCTGATCAGCAGCAGCACGACGCCGGTCACCGCGAGCCCGTGATTCAACGCGTTCTCCAGCACCTCGGCGTAGTGATGATCGCGCACAAGGACGGCGACCAGGGGCTGATTGGCGCTGCTCGGCTGGATGGAGACCGTGCGGAGCAGCACGGGTTGCCCGACCAGGCTGGCGACCTCCTCGATGTCGCCTCCTTCACGGAACGCCCGGCGCGCGAGCTGCCCGAGGCGCTCCGCTTCGCGCTCGACTCCCTTCGTGATGAAGATCGCCTCACCTTCCCTGGTGAACGCGGCGATGCCAAGGATGCGCTCGGCGCTCGCGAAGTGCTCCGCCCGCCGCCGGACGAGCGCGAGGTCCCTGCGCTGCAGCGCGCTCTCGACGAACGCCTGAAGCAGGGTGGCGTAGTTGCGGAGCTCCGCCGTGGCCTCCTCCCGCAGGACCTGCTTGCGGTGCGCCGACGCGAAGATGCCATACAGCAGGATGGCCATCGCGATGGGGAGGACGAGAGACAACCAGAACTGGTGCGCGAGCCTCATCCCCCCCGGTCGGCGCTGGTGCTGCAGTATCATACGGCGATCCACCGCGACCCCCAGGGGACGCCCACGCGTTGACACTCCGCGTCAAAGCGGAGTGCGTCTTCGTATTTGGCGGGCTCATCCGTGTCGTTCGGCTCGTTGCCGCGTACGTTCGTACGCCTCACTCGCCTGCCTGACGGCTGAGCTCGTATCCCTCGAATCTGCACCCCGCTTTGACAGCCACCGAGATGCGAAGCCTTCGAATTACATCACCATTCCACCTGAGCGGCAAGCGCAACCTCGAGCTCGACAGAAGCGCTCCTCTCACTACCTCGCCGCTACCTCGTCCCACGAGCGCTCGGCGTCAGGTATTGCCTGAGCGCTGCTCAGGACCGGGCGGACTCCTTCGTGGCATCCGTCACGCGACCTGCGTGGATGCTACGTGGATGACGCCCGCGCGCGCTTCGCCGCCGGCGCGGCTCGTGCCGCCCGTGCGGCGCGCTTCGCCCCCCCGCCGCGCGCCGCGCTCACCGCGAGCCGCTCTCCCCACCGCGAGATCGCCTGCGCCACCTCACCGAATCCCCGGCCGGCGTCGGTCAGCTCGTACTCCACGCGCACGGGGGGCCCCGGCAGGACGCGCCGCACCACGAGGCCCAGCGCCTCGAGCTCCTTCAGCCGGCTGGAGAGCATCCGATCGCTGATCGCGTCGAGCCGCTCGCCGATCTCGCCGAAGCGCAGCGCCCCCTCCTCGAGCGTCGCAATGATGAGCCCGTTCCAGGGCTTCGCGAGCACGTCCATCGCGACCTGAAACTTCTCGCAGAGGTGCTGGCACGCGTGCTTCATGTGTCGTCCCCGACACCAGAATGACCTATTCACTTCCAAAAGGGAAGTGACTTGACATCGTGCAGTGCAGATTCATGATGCCCGCCGGACGGATGCCACTTCCCTTTCGGAAGCTACATCTTCTTTGCAAGGAGCATCGATCGTGACCACCGCCAAAGACCTGCTCTTCAGCCCCTTCGCGCTCGGCCCCCTCTCGCTGCCGAATCGCCTCGTGATGGCGCCGCTGACGCGCTGCCGCGCCGGAGAGGGCAACGTGCCGACCGAGCTCAACGCGCGGTACTACGAGCAGCGCTCCTCTGCGGGCTTCATCGTCACCGAGGCGACGCAGGTCACCCCGGAGGGCGTGGGATATCTCCGCACACCTGGCATCCACACCGACGCGCAGGTCGCCGGGTGGCGGCTCGTGACGGACGCGATCCACCGGGCGGGGGGGCGCGGCTTCCTTCAGCTCTGGCACGTCGGGCGGGCGTCGCACCCCTCGTTCCAGCCGAACCGGCAGGCGCCCGTCTCGTCCTCGGCCATCGCCATCCGCAACGGCCACGCGTACACGCCCGAGGGCCCGCAGCCGTACACCACCCCGCGCGCCCTGGAGACGGGCGAGATCGCCGGCGTGGTCGCGCGGTTCGAGGGCGGCGCGCGCCGGGCCAAGGCCGCCGGCTTCGATGGTGTCGAGATCCACGCGGCGAACGGCTACCTCATCGACCAGTTCCTCCGGGACGGCGTGAACCAGAGGACGGATCGGTACGGCGGCTCGGTCGAGAACCGGGCGCGGCTCCTGCTCGAGATCACCGAGGCCGTGACGGGGGTGTTCGGCGCCGACCGGGTCGGCGTGCGGGTCTCGCCGCTGGCCGAGTTCAACGACATGAGCGACTCCGATCCGAGGGCGCTCTTCGGCCACGTCGCCGCCGAGCTCTCGGCGCGCAAGGTCGTCTACCTGCACGTCGTGGAGCCGCTCTCGGGGCAGGCGCTCGACGCCGCGGCGCGGGTGACGCCCCTCCTCCGCGAGCGGTTCCGCGGCGCCCTCGTCGTGAACGGCGGCTACACGCTCGAGACCGCGGAGGAAGCGCTGCGGACCGGCGCGGCGGATCTCGTCTCCTTCGGCGCGCCCTTCCTGGCCAACCCCGATCTTCCGGAGCGCCTGTCGCGCCGCGCGCCGCTCAACGCGCCCGACGTCGCGACCTTCTACTCCGAGGGCCCGCGCGGCTACATCGACTACCCGCGCCTCGGCGAGGCCGCGGCGGGGCGCGCCGGCGCCGGCGCACAGCTGGCCTGACGGCTCGAGGGCCCGAGGGCCTGATCCCGCGATCCGATGGCCTGATCCGGCGGAGGCAGGCGGAGGCAGCAAGAGCTCCCGCGCCGCCGCCCGTGATAGCCTTCCAGGCCGATGCCGGCCGCCCATCCGCTGCTCCCGAACGACGAAATCCCCACGGCGCCGCGCCCGGCGCGCTCGCCCGCGGAGGCGCCGTGAGCGCGGCCCCGGGCGACGTGAAGCGCATCGGGGCCGGCGAGCTCCGGGCGTTCATCCAGGACGCGGGAGAGCTCAAGAAGGGCACGCTGCTCTACGACGGCGGGCAGCTCCTCAACCTCGCGCGCTACGAGAACAAGCTGTTCTGCGACGCCAAGGGCTCGGGGGCCTCGCCTTACAAGGTGTCGCTCGTCTACAGCGACGCGCCGGCGCCCGCGTTCAAGGGGCGCTGCTCCTGCCCGGCGCGGACCTTCAACACCGCGTTCTGCAAGCACGCGGCGGCGCTGCTCGTCGCGTGGGCGCGCGCGCCCGAGTCGTTCGCCGTGAGCGAGGCGCCGCCGCCCGGCGCGCCGGGCGGGGACACCGCGCGCAAGAGCGTGAAGAAGGGCAGCGCGGACGCGCAGGCCATGATGAAGTCCGGCGTCGAGCAGGTCGGCACGCTCGTGCGCGAGCTCGGCGTGTCCGGCGTCGCGACCATCGGGAGCGACCGCATCGAGCAGATGGAGAAGCTCGCCGAGGCGCTCCGGGAGAACCGCCTCCGGCGCCTCTCGGCGCGCACGCTCGACCTCGCCGCGCTGCTCCGCGGGCAGGCCGCGGGGGGCCGGCAGGCCCGGGGCGCCCCCCGCGGCGCGCTGCCGGCGGTCGCCTACGCGAACGTGATGGCCGATCTCCTGCTCACCGCCCGCAAGCTCGAGAAGCACCTCGCGGGTGAGCCGCTCGACGACCGCCACGTCGAGGAGCTCGTCGGCAAGACGTGGAAGGCGTCGGACAGGAAGCCCGCCGGGGACCTCACGCTCGTCGAGTACGCCTTCTCGACGCGGACGACGAGCGACGATTTCGTCATCCGGGAGAGCCGCTTCATCGACCTCGAGTCGGGCCGCCACGTCAGCGAGAAGCAGATCCTCCCGGTGTTCCTGGCGAAGCGGACCGAGCCGAAGCGGAGCTTCGCCGGCGAGGTGCTCGCCGGGGCGCGGGCGACGACCTACCCGGGCTACCCGCCGCTCCGCGTCGACTTCAGCGATCTCGGCGACAAGCGCCCGCTCGACGCCGGCGCCCTCGAGGCCGTGCTCGCGCGGGCGCTGCCCGACGTCGGCGCGGCGCTCGCTGCGCTCCAGGAGCACCGCAAGGACGTCTTCGCGCCCGACCTCGTGCCCGTCGCGGTGCTCACCGACACGCTCTTCGCGCGCGGCGCGCGGCTCGCGGCGGTCGACGACAAGGGGGAGGCGCTCCACCTGCCCGACGACCCGGCGCTCGAGGAGCGGCTCGCCGGCTCGCTCCGCGACGCGCGGCTCCGCGCGCTGCTCGGGGACGTCGGCATCGACGCCGCGCTGCCCACGCTGTGGCCGCTCGCCGCCGTCGTCGAGGGGCCGCTCGGCCTGGAGCTGCGCCCTGTCCTGGATCAGGGCCTCGCCGCGCGGGGCGGGCCGCTCGAGGGCTCCGCGTGGAACGCCGCCGCCCGCGAGGCGGGCGCCTCGCCCGCGGCCATCGCGCTCGGCGAGGTCCGCGAGGAGCTCGCCGAGGCGCTCGTCACGGGCCTGACAGGGCTCAGCGCGCGCGCGACGGACCCGCTGGCCGCGCGGCTGCGCGACCTCCGCCTCGAGAAGCAGGCCGCGCTGCTCCAGGCGCTGCCGCAGCGGCCCGAGCCGGCCGATCGGCTCGACGACTTCATCAAGCTCTACCAGGTGCTCGAGATGGCGCTCGTCCGCCTGGCCGGCGCGACGCAGATCGACCGCGCCTCGACCGAGCGCGTGCCGACCTACGAGAGCGTCGCCGTGGCGCGGCCCGACGAGACGCTGTCCCCGGACGAGGTGGCGCGGCGGCGCGCGGCGGGCGCGATGAACCGCTACGTCGCCGCGGTCCACCACGCGCGCTACTACGCGTCGCTGCCGGCGAGCGAGCTCGTGGCGAGCATCTTCCCGATCTGGGCGGACGGCACCGCGACGCCGACCATCGCGAGGACGTTCGCGCCGCTCGGGGCCGAGGCGATCGCCGCCGCGGAGAAGGCGCTCACGGTGAAGGCGGGCCGCGTGGCGAAGCTGACGGCGGTGCGGGTGCTGCAGGCGGTCGTGCTGCACGGCGGCCCGGCCCGCGCCGAGGCCACGGCGATGCTCGGCAAGGTCGCGGAGCACGCGAAGGACGCCGGCCTTCGGGCGCTCGCCCGCGACGCGCTGGACGTCATCGATGCGGCGCCGTCGGGCGGGCCGGGGAACGACGCGGTGCGCGCGCGGCGCGCCGCGCGGCTCGGGCGCGTGCACGAGCTCGCGAAGACGCTGGGCGCCGCGCCAACCAAGGAGGAGCGGCTCGAGGCGCTGAAGGCGCTCTCCGAGCTCGGCGACCTCGCCGCGCTGCCGGCGTTCCGGCGCGCGTTCTACGCCGACGCCTCCCGCGAGGTGCGCGAGGAGGCCGCCTACGCGCTCGCGCAGCTCGGCGACGTCGAGATGGTCGAGACCTTCGTGCGGATGCTGGCGAGCCGCGGCGTGGACGAGCGGGAGGCGAAGATCGCCGCGTACGCGCTCGGCTTCCTCGGCGACGTCCGCGGGCTGAGCGAGCTGCTCTCGGCCTACGCCGACGGCTACAAGCCCGGCATCGTGGCCGACGCGATCCGCGCGTTCGGCCCCGTGGCGCTCACGCCGCTCGTGGACCTCATCGAGGCGCGGCCCGAGCTCGCGAAGCGCGCGGCGGCGCTCGACGCGCTGAAGAAGATGGACGACACCGCGGTGGCGGCCTGCCTCGTCGAGCGGATCGAGGCGCGGCGCGGCGACGCCGATCTCGCCGACAAGGCGCCGCTCTACCTCAAGCTCGCGGACGTGCACGCGCACAGCCGGCGCGAGGTCGCGACGGCGCTCATCTCGGCGCTCTCGAGTGCCCCCGGCAAGGAGGCGCAGGCGGCCGTCAAGGCGGCGCAGAAGGCGCTCGGCGTCGTCAAGCGCAGCAAGTAGCGCGGCGCCGTGACGCCGCGCCTGAAGGCGCGTCGCGCGCTGTCTCTCGGAGAGCGTGTGTGTGCGCGCCGCGCGGGGCGCTCCTCGCCACGACGAGGGCCGGAAAGCCGATGTGTTTCGCTACGGTAGCTCCACAAGTCTCCAGTACTTGTTGAGCGCCGCCATGAGCTCGACGAAGCTGAGGAACGTGACCGGCTTGAGGAGATAGCCAGCCACGTTGAGGTTGTAGGCTCCCACCTTGTCGCGATCGTCGTTCGATGTGGTCAACACGACGACCGACGTGGCCCCGAGCTCAGGATCGGCCCGCAGCTCGCGCAGGAACTCGATCCCGTTCATCTTGGGCATGTTCAGGTCGAGCAGGATGAGCCGTCGTTCGACCGGGACGACACCGCTGCGCAGCATCTCGAGGGCCTCGACGCCGTTGCCGGCGACCCAGAGGGGATTCGAGATGTTGTTCCGCTTGAACGCCCGGCGGACATTCATCACGTCGACGTCGTCGTCTTCGACGAGGAGGATGTTCAAGAGTTTTTCTTCGACGTCCATTGTCTCCTAGGTTCTCATTGGCGAGAAGGACGTGAACGTCAACTCCCGTCGAGGCAGCCGCGCCAGTCAGGTGCGATAGGGGCGGAGTCGATGCGCGCTGGTCGGTCAGCTCGCCCGCGGCCGCTGACGCCAGAGCGTCATCAGCACCCGTCCGACCTGGACCACGCGACCGACCCGCCCTTTTGGTCCGGTGTCCGCCGGACGGAACGGTTCGGTGCGGTAGCTCGCGCTCGGGGGCGGCGCCTCGCGGGGGGCGGCGGCCTCAGCCGGGGCCGCGGAGACGGACGCCGGCCCGAGGCGCTTGTCGAGGTGGACCTCGACCGCCTCGCCGACCAGGTTGCTCATGTCGCGGTCGTTTTCGATGCAATGGAGCAGCAGCCGATCCGCGAGCGGATCGGGCAGGTAGACGGTGACCGCGCGCCGGGAGCGGCCGTCGTTGCCGAGGAGCACCGGCGGGCCGGCGTGCGGCTCCGAGGTGGTGGCGAGCGCCTGGGGCCCGGCGGCGGCGCTGGCTGCCTGCGGCGCCGTCGCCGCGGGCGGCTCTGCGCCTGGCCGCGCCTCCGGTGCTCGCTCCTGCGGCGCCTCCTGCGCTTGCTCCTGCCGCGCCTCGACGGGCTTCTCGCCGTCGTGCGCTCGCTGATCGGCGGCGGGCTTCGACCTCACGACGTCGTCTGCCGCTTTGCCGCCTTCGCCGCCTGCGACGAACGCGTCGGCCTTTTCAGGCGACGGCGGCTTTCGCAGCGAGACCGCGACTTGCTTTTTGGCCATGGTGAAGCTTCTCCAGTTCTTCGAGAAGGTGGGTGATCTCTTTGGCCGCGGCGTCCCGCGGTGCGTAGCCCGTCACCCCTTGCCCGCAGGCGAGGGACTCCTGGTAGGCGATGCGATAGCCGAGCTCCGTGGAGAGCACCGGCAAGCCCGACGTCTCGAGCACCGCGCGCGCCGATTTGCCGAGCGCCGTGCGGCCTTGCTTGCGCGTGATGAGGATGCAGCCCTTGAGCGCGCTCCGCAGCGCGGCGGCCTCGCGGAACACCTCGAGCGCTGCGGTGAGGGCCCAGGCGTCCGCGGCCGTGGGACCGCAGGGGTAGACGGCGATGTCGGCGACCATCAGCGCCGATCGCGCGATCTCGCCGTGGCGCGGCGGGCAATCGATGACGGTGAGGTCGTATGCGGCGGCGACTTCCGGCAGCTGACCCGGCTTGTGCATCGAGGCGCCCATGGCCATGACGGTCGGCGTATCGTGCCCCGCCTCCGCGGCCACGTCGCCCCACGTGCGGACGGTCCCCTGGGGATCGGCGTCGACGAGCAGCACACGCCGGCCGTTCGCCAGCGCGGCCACGGCGAGGCTCACGGCCGTGGTGCTCTTGCCGATCCCACCTTTCTGTCCGGTGAGCGCGATGATCATGATAGACCCCCCTAGCAGAACCTTCGCCGGGCGGTCCACTTTCTTGCAAGCGCGGACAGGGCTTCTACCGAGCCGTCCTGAGGGGAATTCCCGACGGGGACGTTGATTTCTCGGTGCTGTCGATGGGTTGGCCGGCACATCGCAGGAGGTTGTTCAGCTCTCTATCCGGCGGCAGCGTCCCCTCCCGCGCGTCGCATAACCGTCATGATGAGGACGCTCACGGAAAGCGGAAGAGGCGCGCCCGGCGCGCGAGCGGCGCCTCCGGTGCGCCCGCCGCGCGTCGTCGGCGCGGCAGCGCGCGGCGCTGGCGAGCGAGCGATCCGGAGCCATTGCGAAGCCGCCACCGGCGCGCTCGCACCCGAGTTCGGCAGGGCGATCGTCCACGACGACGGCTGAGCGAGCGAAGGTTCAGCTCAGACCCAGTTGTCCATGCGTAGCCCGTGCACGCGGCTGAAATGTTTCGTGTTGTTCGTCACCAAGGTCACGTCGAGCACGAGCGCATGCGCCGCTATCAGCGCATCGAAGCTGCCGATCGGCGTACCTTGACGGACGAGCGCCGAAGCAACCGCTCCGAACCGAGCAGCTACTCCCTCATCGACAGAGACAACCGTCACGGCATCCGCAAAGGCGTCGATGAGACCATGCAGCTTCCTGGAGCGACGATGATCAGCGCCGTATCGTAGCTCCGCGAGCGTGATCGCACTCATACAGATCTCCGACGGTTTGTGCTCGAGCAACCGCGTGGGAACGCCACCGAATCCGCGGAGTGCGAAGCTCACGGTGTCCGTGTCGAGCATGTAGAGGAGCGTCATTCGAACGGATCCTCTATCCCCGTGACGGGCTCCTGCGCCGGCCGCTCAATCTCATCCGACCAGGCCCCAAGGCAGGCACGAAAGCTCGAAGGCCACTCGTCGATCGGCTCCAGAATCACGCGGCGTCCCTCACGCCGTACAAGCACCTCGCCATCGGGAAATCGGCAATCTTTGGGAAGCCTGACAGCTTGACTCCCGCCGTTTTGAAATATTTTTGCTCTACTAGCAGTGCCCATAACACATAAAGTATATACATTTGTATATACCTCGTCAAGTGTCCGTCTGATCCGGCTCAGCGCGAGCTGCCCAGCGCCCCGCACCGAGCTTCCTCCTTGTGCCTTCTTCCTGGCACCGTCCCAGGGACGCAACCAGCACCGCGCGCGCTCGGCCGAGAGTCCGCCCCGGTCGACAGGAGACACTCCGGCCTGCCGCCCTCGTCCACAGCGCTTCGCGAACTACAGGTTCTCCGGTTTGAAGAGCCTCCGGTAGCTCACGTTGCGACCGGACACCATGAACACCCCGTCGCCGCGGTAGTGGACGGTCGTCGGATAGCGCGGCGATGTCGCGACGTGCGCCTTCACCACCTCGAAGACGAACAGGCTGAGGCGCTTGATGGCGCTCGTGTCGACCAGCTTGCACTCGAAGCTCGCATGACACTCGGCGATGAGGGGCGCGCCGACCTTCGTCGCCTCGACGGCGGTGAGCCCGAACTCTTCGAACTTGTCGACCTCGGACCCGTGGCTGTTCCCTATCCCGATGACGGTGCGCACGAGATCGACCGTGGGCACGTTGATCACGCACTCTTTGCTGCGCCGTACCATCTGATGGCTATCGTTCTGGTCCCAGATGAAGCACCCCACGAGCGACGGCTCCTGCATCATCACCATGTGCCAGCCCATCGTCATGATGTTCCGCCGGCCCTTGTGCGCAGAGCTCACCAGCACCACAGGACCCGGCTCCAGGAAGCGCCTGACCTTCGCGACCGGAAAATCAGCCTTCTTGTAGGTCTTCATGCGATCACCCGAGGCACGGATGCACGACGAGCAGGCTGGCCCCTGACTGCCCGCATGGCGGATCGGCAGCGGCCTGCACGGCGGCAAAGCGCATCATGCCATGCACATCGCGGACAGCAACGTCCGATACCAGCGCACGAGCGGCGTCAGAGCACCTGTTTGATCAGCTTCAGCGGGCTCAACCGGTCCCAGACGTCCGCCTCGCGAAAGCTCGGCCGCGCCTTGACGGCCTTCGCATACCGGGCGAGGCGCGCTCGCCTGGCGATCTCGGCGTCGAAGCGCACGAAGCCCATCCGCGCGAGGAACACGGTCCACACCACGTCCGCGGGCCCGTAACCACCGGGGACGAGCGACTCGCGCCCATCCGCGAGCGCACCATCGAGCGCGTCCAGGAGCTCGATGGCCGCGCGCTTGCGCTCGCCGAACATCGCCACCACGCGCCCCGGGTCGAACGTCCTGACGCGCCCGGCGAACACCTCGGCGCGCCGCGTGTAGACGTCCGCGAGGTCCGCGTGCTCGGTCGCGAGCTGGCGCAGGCGCTTCTCCGTCGCCACGAGCGTCCTTCGCACAGCCGGCCGCGCGAGCGGGTTCCACGAGAGCAGCCACCCGAACGTGAGCTCCTCGATGGGGAAGGCGTAGTGGCGGTCGAGCCAGCCCCGCGTCGCGTCGTCGAGCGCGGCCTCGGTCGTGCCGAACGCGAACAGGAGGATGTCGCGGCTCTGCGAGAGCACGCGGCCGTCGACCTGCAGCGTCGGCACCGTCAGGTTCGGGTTGAGGCGCGCATAGTCCGGCGTGAGCTGCTGCGCCCTGCGGTGGATGTCGACGCTCACCGATTCGAAGGGAACGCCGCGCTCGACCAGCGCGAGGCGCGCGACCATGGAGTAGTACGACGAGGCAGCGTGATGAAGGCGGAGGCGTGCGGGGCTTGCGGGAGCGCTCATCGAGCCGAAGCGTACCACCGCCGCGCCCGAGCAGGCGCCTGGCCAGGCGGCGATCTGCTCGGCTGCGCCTCGCTGTCGGAGGGCGACGCGAGCCGCGCGCGTGTCGTCGTGCTGGCGGGGTCAGAGCTTGCGGTACATCCACACGCTGGGGATCTCGATGTCGAACCCCGCCTTCCGGTACGCGCGTCGCGCCGGAGCGTGGCTCGGATCGCCGCCGGTGCCGACGGTGGCGACCTTCATCCCAGCCTGCTTCAGGCGCGCCGCCGCGAACTCGTACATCGCGGTGCCGATCCCCTTGCCGGAGTGCGCGGGGTCGACGGCATTGAGGCCGATCTCGCCGACAAGCGTCTCCGGCGCGAGCCGAAGCGCCACGAAGCCGGCGACCTCGTCGCCGGATTGCGCCACGTACAGCTCCCAGCCCGAGTCGGGCGCCATCAGCGACGTCAGCAGCGCTTCCTGCGCTTCGTCGTCTCGCCGCTGCGCCAGCTCGTAGAGATCGTCGCCGAGGATAGAGCGGAACGAAGCGAACACGGGCGCAAAGGCCGCGCGCCGGATGTCCTGGAGGCGGGCCGCGTCCTCGGGGCGGGCACCGCGGAAATGGATCTCAGGCACTTGAACGTCCTCCTGCCCGGCGCCATGCACGGGCACGCGCTTGTATAGCTTCACGCGGACTCACCGCCATGTGAATTCTCCGTTTCTGAGCGACGCGAAATATTCACGCAGCCACTTCATCCTCGAGCTCTCACCCCATCCCATTGCGGCCATGGCGTGCTCGATGGCGTCGAATTGCGCTTGGTCCACAGGGAGATCGAGGTCGCCGATCCAGTCGATGACGTGCTCCATGGCGAGCCCCCACTCCCCGTACCGGTGAACCCAATCGTGCGCATCGCGGAAGCGCTCTGGGGGGAGCACGTCCTTGAAGGAATCGAGCGCGAGCGCGCACAAGGCCTGGATCTCTTGTTTCGTCATAAGGCCGACGACCCCGACCCAATAGCAGTTTCTGTCGAATTAACTGCCCGCACGGCCGGCTGCGTCCCATCGAGCTTGCTCGATGTCGCAGCCCCGCTCGATGAGCTCACGGATGTCGAGGACCAAGCGTCGCAGGAAGGCGAGGTCGACGACCTGGGACGGTGTGGTCGGCTTGAACCGTTCCACCGCGTCCGCGAGCTTTCCATGCGACAGGAGCAGCCGCTGGCGCAGCGCTTGCGGCCGATCGATCCCCGAGAACAACCCATCGTCGCGCGCGTAGACGTACTCGCAGGCCCCATGGTTCGCAATGGATGATAGTGGCCCTAGAATCGAGTCCTGCCAGCCTTCGAGTCTCACCCAGTACGACCGAGCCCGGAGCGACCGCCAGCGGTGGCACGCGAAGGGCGCGATGAAGGCAGCGGCGAGCCGCTTCCGAAACGCGAGATGCTGTCCGTCGATGTCGCCCATGTCAGTTAGCTCCAAAGGTCGGCCGGTCTGTCGTCGCGCTAAGCGCGGCCGGCAACACCGGCTTGTTGGGCTACATTCGCCAGATCCGCCACCTCAATCCCCTCCAACGAGCTCAGGTATCACCATCGCTTCCGGTTTTGGGCGTTCCTTCTGCAATATTTGCAACCTCGGTCGCGACATTGCTCACGACATCCAACTGTTCCGCCACGGACGCAGGCATCAGGGCTTTCGCTGCCCGGGCTCCAGCCGCAAGCTGCCGCAGAGAGAACCTACTCGTCCACCGCTGAAGACGTGTCGCGAAGGCTTCGGTCCAAGTACGTTTATTCATCGATCCAAGCGTCGACTTAAGAAACTCAACATCGCGACCAAGCTCTTCAATACGGCCCTTAAGAGTGTCCTTATCCGCCGTTTCTCGACGAAGCTGCTCAACCAACTCAACCTTAAGCTGATCGAGAGCCGCTACATATTTGGACATTTCTTCGCGAGACAAAGGTTCGCTAGGAATCTTCTCCAGGCGCTCACGAAGCAGATCGATGGACCTTGCGTGCTCGTCAAACTGCCTTGCCACCGGTGCCGAGACAACGTCCTCATGGAGGCGCCCAAGCCAAGCACCAATCTCGGCGATTAGACCACTTCGCTCTTCCGCCGTAAAGGTCTCCACGGCAGACTCTCGGCCGGGATTGGCGGTACACGAAAACATATAACTCCCGCTGTAGTCGCCGCTCTTCGTCTTGGTCTTCGGAACGTGAAAGCTAAAGAAGAATGAGTCATCATATCGATACTTAATCGATACGCACGGCTCCTTACTTTGATTTGCAAATTCACGAACAACAAAGTCCTCGGTCGCAAAGAAGGGATGTGACTCAAGGACATCGTGGACGACTTTCAGCAATGTGGCACGAATCATGCAAATGCTCCGTTATTGCGCGATAATGTGGTATCGAGACGACTGTTCATAGATTCCGACTCAGAAACTATGGGCCAACGATGCACGACGGCGAACGAACTTCTCACAAACTGCATGTTACACTGAGGTGGCAGCGCCGCTGCTCGCTAATGCAACTGGGACGCGGCGCTGCGATGACGCCGGCCTCCGAGGGCTTGTACGCGCATTTGCCTACCCAGTCCTGAATGGCCTGAGGCCGCCGGCCCAACACTTCCTTCTGCTGCAAGCATGTGAGGAAGCGCGAGGCGCGCCCGAACATGCTTGACAGCAGCAAGGGGGAGTTGGACAGCCGCTGTCGTCATTTAATCCCATTCTCCGGCCCCAAAGCTGTGAGTTGCTGGAGAGCCTTCTCCTCTTCCACACTGATTGTTTCTCCAGAGAATTCAACCTGCGGATAGTCCGGATCATTTTTGATCCGATCGAGCAGATGGGCTTCGGCGTCCGCGAGCGCTTGGACGCTGCTCGTCTCCTGTGCGAGGTCGCTTAGAAATTGACGAAATCGAATGCGCCAAGGCGGCTGCCCGGACACCTGCATTGCTAAAAAATGCCGCAATTCGTCATAATAATACTGCTGGTCCGGGGCCGCCACGCGATCGAGTGTCTTCAGCAGACGATCGTATTCACCCATGAGGTGAAGCAAATCAGTTGTGCTCTCGCTGAAACGGACGGCGTCGTTGAAATAGGACGTGTATGGCATATGGGACGAAACGGTGCGCAACATTCGACCGACCGATCTGACATCAAATGCAATAAGGGAATCTTCGTCTTTGCCAGGCTGCATCGTGAGAAATGACGCGTTGCCGAGGTCGATGAGGATCACCTCAAAAGACATGCGTGGACCAATGGCAGCCTCCCGAACAATTGCATTACGCTCGTGAACATCACCGTGGGCGATGTGCTTCGCGTGAAACAATGAAACCGCCGACACGAGACTGTTACACGTATCGAGCACGATGCGCGCCAAGCGGAGCTTGGGAACCTGGTGCCATGACGCGCTCTCCCGCGGCGCATTAAGCCGCTCTACAAATTGTTCCCAAACTAAGCCACTTATATATCGCGTTACTACAGCGTAGGCTGTGGCACCATGATGCTTGAAGGGCTCGACTGTGAAGAGATCTGCGTACTGGGCAGAGGGAGCCAGTCTGGATATCCTGAAGTCACGCTGCTTTGGAACGTCGAGCGGGACATGGGGCAGCTTGATAACAACATCAGCGCCAGACGCAGTTTCTATCGCGCGGAACGTCACGCCGCGGGCGCCTTGGCCCAGAGGTCGAACTTGTCCGTACTTACCTCCGTAGGCCGACAAAAAGGACGAGAGAATCGGCTGAGAAATTTCAGTCATAGGTAATACCATTTCACTGGGCAAACTACATGCTGGGCCCCGTCTGTCCAACTACCATCAGACGGCCCGGTCGACTCCCTCGCCCAAGGTTAACGAACTCCTTCGGTCGAGGGCCGCCTAATGCGCAAAGTACAGCCCATCGAACCCATTCCCTGAACCCTGTCAGGTGTCACCGCCGCGGGTCGTCTCAAACGTTCTCCTGTCTGCGAGCACCACGCTCGCCCGATCTTCTGCATGAAGCCCATCGTACACGCCGCTTCACCTGCGTGGCTCGCTCTTCGCACCTGCAGAGCGCGGCCTAGCCAGGTCCGCCTAGCTGGCGCGCAGGGGCACCCGACCCTCCCCGGCGGTGTGAAGCAGGGACGTAAAAGTGGCTCCTGGTCGCTAGCTCATCCTCGTCGAAAGGGCTCTTCACCCCCGCCCGCCGTGGTTCAGAACGAATGTAATTAGAGGTCATTGCCGTAGCGACGTGCCGGCGCCCGAGCAACTCTTGGCTCGTCCGGATATCGTAGCCCCTCCGTGGAGGTGCGTGGCAAACCAAGGCCGGAGGTCGTTGCCGTGCACCGCTTCGAGAGCCTTGCCTGGAGAGGCGCGAAGCGCATTGCCCGCTTAAGCACCATCTCGATCTCGTGCCGGTGTGCCGTCGCACGTGACCGGTCTCGCCGTGCGCATACGCCCGCGTCGCGGGGAACACCGACCGCCGCGGCCACTCACGACCCGCGTTCGACTACTTGCGGACCAGGGCGTCGGGCAGTTCGACCCAGTCTGCGCCGTCACGAAGATCCGCCGCAATCTGACGGCGGCATCCTCCCGACAGCATGTATGCCTCGAAGGGCTCGACCCCGGGGGGCGGCCCAGGTTGGCGGCGACAGATGAGGGGCGACCCCGCAGGCTGGAGCCCGCGGGGCAGCGCAGGTTGGGCGGCGGCCGGCTGCACACCCACCGGCGAAGCGCGCCCACTGCGCGCGCCCACACGCGGCTCACTGCAACCCGCCCCGCCGTCAGTCAGGCCACGTTTGCCTGCGGAAGTCCGCATTTGTGTCCCAACGAAGTTCATCTCACAAGCTCAGCTCACCCTTCGTCCTCCCTGCCGGCCTCCGGTCGGTCGTCCTCGACACCGGCAGCCGGCCCCGTTTACCTTGGACGAAAGATGATGAGCACCGTGACCGCTCCCGGCTCCCCGGGCCTCGCCGCGAGCTACATGAGGGCTGTCCGCAGCGCGCCTTTCGCGGTGATCGAGTGCGCCGGGAAGCTCGACGATCTCGTGGTCGCCGAGTGGAACACCGAGGCAGAACGCATCTTTGGATATACCGCTGACGAAGCGGTGGGCCGCCGCCTGACGGACACGATCGTGAGCGAGCCGGACGCCAGGACCTTCGGGCGTTCGCTCGGGGAGGAGAGCGCCCCGCGCCGCTGCACCCATGCCCGCAAGGACGGGCGCGCCGTCGTGTGCGAGTGGCGGGTTGCGCCCGTGCTCGACGACGGCGGCGAGCCGATTCGGCTGCTCTGCTTCGGCCAGGATGTCACGGAGCAGGTCGAGGCCGTCGAGAAGTTGAAGGAGAGCGACATGATCCTCCGGGCCATCCTCGGCACCGTGGACACGGCCGTGACCCGGATGGATCGGGAGGGAGTCTGCACCTTCCACGAGGGCAAGACGCTCCCGTCTCTCGGCCTCAGGCCGGGCCAGTTCGTCGGAATGAACGTGTTCGACGAACCTCCCGCGCCGATGGACATGGAGCCGATGCGAAGGGCGGTCCGGGGCGAGTTCGTCCGCACCCGCGTCGAGGCGTACGGGATGGCCTGGGAGACGTGGATCATCCCGCTGACCGACGAGCGCGGGGAGCGCAACGGCGCGGTCAGCTTCACGCAGGACGCGACGGAGGCGAAGCTCCGGGAAGACGAGCTGAAGGCGCGGCTCGACCTCATCGAGCGCCAGCAACAGGTGATCCGCGATCTGTCGACGCCCATCATCGAGGTCTGGGACAGCGTGCTGACCCTCCCCATGGTGGGCGTCGTCGACAGCAGGAGGGCCGCCGACGTGATGGACGACCTCCTGGCCGCCATCGTGGACAAGCGGGCCCGCTTCGCGATCCTGGACCTCACCGGCGTCGAGGTCGTCGACACGCAGACGGCGAGTTATCTCATCGAGCTCATCCGCGCCATCCGGCTCCTGGGCGCCGAGGGGGTCATCACGGGCATCCGGCCCAACGTGGCGCAGACGATGGTCTCCCTCGGGCTCGATCTGTCGGGCATCGCGACCGTCGGAAACCTCCGCGCGGGCCTGAAGCTCTGCATGCAGCGCGTGGCCGCGGGCGGCGCGGCGCCGAACGGCGCACCGCCGCGCGCCCCCGGGGGCGCGGCGCCGAGGCTCCCGGGAACCGGCGGGCGCTGAGGTCCAGGACACGAGGCGGGCCTCGGAGGTCGGGTAGATCGCGGTGGCCCGCGGAAGTTCACCTTTGCGTCGGCAATCCCAGGCCCGTAAGGAACGGCGGACAGGCACCGCGCGCGCGGCGCCGTGGAGACGCCGATCGTGACCACCCACCCCCGCAGCCCCAGGAGCGGCGGCCAGCGCCCCGGGAGCCCTCGCCTCGCCGAGCGCCCCCTCGTCGCTCGCCGCCCCCTCCTCGTCGCTCGCCGCGCCGCCCTGGCGCTCCCCCTCGCGCTCGCCGCCGCCGCGCCCGCCGCGTGCGCCCCTCGGGGCGCAGCATCGCCGCTCCCCGCCGACGCGCCGCTCCCCGCCGCGTTCTCCGCCGCGCTCGAGGCCGAGATCACGAGCTCCGCCGCGGCCGCGCCGTACCTCGACGCCCTCGACCGCGCCGTCGAGGCGCCGAGCGACGACGGCGCCCTCGCCACCGTGATCGCGTCGCTCGACGCGCTCGTCTTCGGCGCCGGCACCGCGGGCGGCCCCGATCCCGACGCCGCGGCCATCGCCTTCCGCTCGCGCGAGGCGCTCCCCGAGGTCGCCCGCCGGCTCCAGCGCGCCTGGGCGTTCGCGGACGTCGACGGCCGCGGCGCGCCGGAGATGCCGTTCGTGCGCGGCGCGCTCGCGAGCGCCCTCCACCGCGTCGCCCTGTTCGTCGGCGACGAGGCCGCGGCGGCGACCTGGAGCGCGCGCCGCGGCTGCGCGGGTGAGGCCGCGCTCGTCGGCCCGCTCGACGCGGCGCCCCTCCACGGCCTCGCCCGGCCGTCCCCCGTGAGCTCCGCGCCGGGCGCGCCGCTCGCAAGGGCCTACCCCGGGCTCGCGCCGTTCGCGCAGAGCGCCTCGCCCATCGTCGTCCGCGCCGACGCGTGCGCCATCGACATCGACGCGGTGAGCGCCCTCCAGGGGACGCGCGCCGTGGTCGTCGACCTCCACAACCCGATCGCCCAGCGGGTGAGCCTCGCGCTCGCGTCGTCGTCCGCCGCCGTGCTCGAGGTGGGCGGCGTACCCGCCCTCCACCGCGACTACGCGGCCGGCGGCGCGCAGGTCACCCGCTTCGCGACGGTCGAGGCCCAGCCGGGGACGCTGCGCGTCGTCGTGCGCGTGGCGCAGAAGGGCGACGGCGACGCCATCGAGCTCACCGCGTGGGGCGAGAACGGCCTGCCGCTCCGCGCCCGCGCGCCGCGCCCCGGCGCCGCCGCGACCGCGTCCGCGTCCCGCCCTGCCGCGGTCAGCCTGGCGCTGGCGTCGCGCGGCGCCGCGGACCAGCGCCCGGGCCCGGCGAACGTCGAGGTCGCGGCCGCGGCCCTGCTCGCGCTCGGCGACGCGCGCGCGGCCGAGCACCTCCTCGATCCGGACGGCGACGGCCGCCTCCACCAGAGCGACGCGCGCCCGCCGGCCGCCGCGCCGCCCCCGGCCACCGCCGTGCCGCGCTCGCCGCGCCTCGACCTGCTCTACGCCAGGGCCATCCGCCGCGTGGGCGATCTCCCCGAGGCCGAGGTCGTCGAGCGCACCCGCGCCGCCGTCGAGCGCGTGCTCGCCGCGTGGCCCGCGTCCTGGGAAGCGCGCCTCTACAAGGCGGAGCTCGCCGAGCGCCGCGGCGGCCGGGGCGAGGGCACCATGGACGCCCTCCGCGAGCTCGGCGTCCGGGTCGCGCCACCGGGGCTGGCCGGCCCGAGCGCGCCCGCCGTCGCCGACGCCGATCGCATGGTCCTCGCGGAGCTCGCGGTGGCCGCCCGCCGCGCGAACGTCACCGACGTCGCCGAGGCCGCCTACGCGAAGCTCGCCGCCGCGGCGCCCGGCTCGACGCTGCTCGCCGTCGTCGACGACCGCATCCACGGCCGCGCCGGCGTCGACGCGGTGAAGGCCGCCTGCGAGGGCGGGCTCGATCGCTCGAGCGCCGCGTGCCTCGGCGCGCTCCTCGACGCGAGCGACCGCGACGCGGTCCTCGCCGAGATCAAGCGGCTGCGCCGGCTCCGCCGCGCGCCGGACGCCCTGCGCGAGGTCGAGCTCCGCGAGCGCGTCGCCCGCGGCGACCTGCGCGGCGCGCTCGCCGTGTACGACGCCATGCCGCCCGGGCAGCGGGCGATGCTCGAGGCGCTCGGCCTCGCCGCCGGCCGCGGCGACGCCCGCGCCGTGCGGGGCCGCCTCGCCCGCGACCGCACGACGGCGCGCGACACCCCGGCCGGGATCGGCCCCATCACCCGCGCCCTCGGCCTCGCGCCGGACCCGGCGCCGGCGCTCGAGGCCGAGGGCCGCAAGCTCGTGCTGGAGGACCAGAAGAAGGCGTTCCTCCCCGGCGCCGCGACCGCGGTGCTCCGCCACGTCGAGCGGTTCACGATCTCGCCCGACGGGCTCGTCCACTACGTCACGTACGACCTCCGCCGCGTCTCCGGCACCACGGACGTGGCCCAGGGCGCGGCCACCTACGGCCCGCTCATCGAGGGCCGCGCCATGCCGCGCCTCCTGCGCCGCCGCATCCACAAGCGCGACGGCCGCATCCTCGCGCCCGACGCGGCGTCGAACGCCGCGCAGGACCAGAGCGACCTCTCCCAGCTCGAGCAGGGCGACTACGTCGAGCAGGTCACCGAGGGCCACGCGCTGCCGGGCGACGGCGGCCAGCTCGTCATCGACACGTGGGACCTGCTCCCCGAGCGCACGAGCGTCCGCGAGGCGACGATCGAGGTCAGCCGCCCGACGTCGCTCCCGCTCGCGCTCTGGTCGCACCCGCTGCTCGGCGCCGCGGAGCAGCGCGCCGAGGGCGCCTCCACGATCAACGTCTGGCGCATCAAGGACCAGCCGCCGCGGCGCATGGAGGACGGCGTGCCTCGCGTGGAGATGGGCGTCGGCGTCAGCCTGGGGACGCAGACCTGGGGCCACGTGGCCGCGGCGCTCGACGAGAACATCCGCGCGCTCGAGGACCGCGACCCCACCATGACCCGCTGGGCGCGGGAGGCCGCGGGCGCCGACCGGACGCCGTCGCCCGCGCTGCTCGATCGCGTCGTCGCGGCCGCGGGCAAGGCGGTGAAGGTCGCCGGCGGCGCCGAGCTGTCGGACATGGCGGCGCTCCTCGGCGGCGGCCCGCAGCGCACGACGGCGCGCGCGATGATCGAGCTCGGCCAGGGCAGCCGATCGTGGGTCGTCTACCGCGCGCTGCGCGAGCTCGGCGTGCGCGCCGATCTCGCGATCGCCGAGACCGAGCCGTTCAGCTCGTCGGCGGACTTCCCGCCGCACGCGGGGCGCTTCCGCCACCCGCTCGTGATCGCCCGCCTCCCGGGCGGCGACGTGTGGATCGACGCCGACGTCGAGGGCCCGCCGCTGCCCCCCGGCCGCATCAGCCCCGAGCTGCGCGGCCGCGCCGCCATGCTGCCGAGCGGCGAGCTCGTCACCGTGGCCGGGACGAGCGGCGAGACCGGCGACGAGGTCGACCTGCGCCTGACGGTCGACGCGCAAGGTAACGCCGCGGGGACGTTCACGATTTTGCTGCACGGGCGGGCGGCGCAGGCGCTCTCGGAGGCGTTCGAGACCGTGGTGGGCACGGCGCGGCGCGAGATGCTCCGGGGCGTCGTGCTCGGCTGGCTCCCGTGGGCCGACGTCGAGGACGTTGTCGTCTCGTCGACGGAGGGCTCGTGGGAGGTCGCGCTCCGCGCCACCGTGACGATCCACGGCTTCGCGCAGCCGGTGGGCAAGGACGCCGCGGCGTGGACGCTGCCGGGGCTCGAGCCGGTGCACCTCGTGTTCCCGCGCGCGTACACGAGCACGCTCGGCGCCTCGTACGCCTCGAGGGGGGCGCGCAAGAGCGCGCTCGCGATCGAGACCGCGCTCCAGTACCACGTGCGCCGCAGGATCGAGCTGCCCGAGGGCTACGCGGTCGCGCGCGCGCCCGAGGGCGTGCGCGTCGAGCACGCGGGCCTCGCGGCGTCGCGCAAGGGCAGCTACGGCGCGGCGATCGAGGAGGACTTCGCGCTGAGCCTGCCGACGGGGACGGTGTCGATCGACGAGTACAAGGCGTTCGTCGAGCGGGTGCAGGCGGTCGACAGCGGCTTCATGGCGGGCATCCGGGTGGCGCGGCCGGCGGCGCCGGCGCGGCCCTCTGGCGGCGCGCAGGGGCCGGGCGCTGTCCGCGGCGGGGCGCGGCCGCAGGCGCCGGAGAAGAAGCCGTGAGCCTCGACGTCCGCGAGTCGGTCCCGCTGGCCCCGCTCACGACGCTCGGCGTCGGCGGGCCGGCGCGCTACTTCGCCGAGGCCGCCGATGAGGCCGCGGTGGTCGAGGCGTTCCGCTTCGCCGAGGCCCGCGGCGTGCCGCTCTTCGTGCTGGGCGGCGGCTCGAACCTGCTGGTCGCGGACCGGGGCATCGACGCGCTGGTGCTGCGCGTGCGCGTCCGCGGGATCGAGCTGCTGCGCGGGCGCGAGGAGGCCAGCGGCGCGGAGACCGGCGGCGGCGGCGGAGAAGCCGGCCGCGCCCTCGTGCGCGCGGGGGCGGGCGAGGCGTGGGACGACCTCGTGGCCCGCTCGGTGGCCGAGGGCTGGGCGGGCCTCGAGTGCCTGTCAGGCATCCCGGGCGACGTCGGCGCGACGCCGATCCAGAACGTGGGCGCGTACGGCCAGGAGGTCGCCGAGACGATCGTCGAGGTCCGGGCGATCGATCGCGCGACGGGGGCGGCCGTGGTCCTTTCCGGCGCGGACTGCGGCTTCGGCTACCGTGACAGCCGGTTCAAGCGCGCGTGGCGCGGGCGGTACGTCATCACGGCCGTCACGTTCGCGCTGCGCCCGGGGGGCGCCGCGACGGTGCGCTACCCCGAGCTCCAGCGGGCGCTCGCCGCGCCTGCGGGGGGCGCCGCGCCGCCGCTCGGCGAGGTGCGCAGCGCGGTGATCGCGCTCCGCCGCGGCAAGTCGATGGTGCTCGATCCGGCGGACGAGAACGGCCGGAGCGCGGGGTCGTTCTTCATGAACCCGACGCTCGCGCCCGGCGCCGCCGCGGGCGTCCTCGCGCGCATCGAGGCGGCGGGCGTCCTCGCGCCAGGCGAGGCGATCCCGCAATTTCCGGCCGACGGCGGCCGGGTGAAGCTGTCCGCGGCCTGGTTGATCGAGCGCGCCGGCTTCGCGAGGGGGACGCGCCACGGCGCCGCGGGCATCTCGACGCGCCACACGCTCGCGCTGGTGAACCGCGGCGGCGCCACGGCGGAGGAGCTGCTCGGCCTGGCTCGGCGCGTGCGACAAGGGGTGCTCGATCGGTTCGGCGTGGCGCTCTCGGCCGAGCCCGATCTGGTCGGGTTTGCGCCCGGCGAGATCGCCGATCTCGTCGGCGGCGCCCACCTGTAGACGGGCCCCGGGCGACCGAGGACCCCTCCTCGACAGCTCACCGCCCGGCGTCGTGCGCGTTGTTGTACGAGGGCGAGTCGAAGCCCTGCTCGCCGCCGAACCAGATGGCGAGCTGGCCACTTTCGTCCCGCCACAGGATGTCCGAGCGCAGGTTGCCGTCGAAGTCGCCGATGGCCTGCACCTTCCAGAAGAGGCTCGGGTCCTGGCCGCCGGGGTAGGCCTCGCCGACGATGTAGCCGCCATCCATGAACCAGATGGCGACCTGACCATTGGTGTGCCGCCACAGCAAGCTGGTGCTGGCCGAGCAGTCGCACGTGTCGCCGTGGCCGCTGCACTGGTTCGATGGTGACGACGGGCACATATGCGACTTGATCCAGTCGAACTCCGAGCCCGTCGTGACTCCCTTGCTGACCCAGCCGTGGGTCGCCGTCCACGTGTGCATCGAGTGGACGGCGTAGAGCCGGCTCGCCTCGACGTTCAAGACGGCCCCGCTCGAGTCGCCGCCGCAAAAGACCTGGTCGTTGAAGCGCAGGATGTCGTGGCCGTCCTCGTACCCGCCGACCTTGGCGGCGTCGAAGTTCAGGGTGCCGAAGGGGGTGCTGCAATCGGCGCCCGTGCGCCCGAAGCCGGCGATCGTGACCCTCGATCCCTCTGCGGGGGAATCGCTGGCCACGACGAAGGGCTTCACGTGCGCCGGCGCGACGCCGTTCAGCTTGATGACCGCGACGTCATGCTCGATCTGCCTCTCGGTCCATGACGGGTTGTAGTCCGGCTGGATCTTGGCCACGCCGCTCAGCACGCGCGGGCGCGCGCCCGGCGTCGCCGGAGCACCCTGGATCTCTCGTCCAGAGGCGGGGGCGCGACCCCGGGCTCCCCGGCCGAGCCATCCGCGAGCGCGATCACCTCCGTCAACACCCATGGGCGCCGAGGCGGTCCCGGTTGTAGAGCGCCTCGTTGCTGCTTAACTTCCGACACATCTCCCCAACACGGTTCCAGGCGAGAAGGTTCATGCAATCAAACAAACATTCTTTGTTGGCTGAATTGCGCGCCCTGAGCTCCGAGCTTGAAGAGCTTCGCCAGGAAGCCGGCCGTTGCGGCGATTTCGATCCCTTGGAAAAGAAGCTGGGCTCCGTTCGCCAGTTCGTCATGGATGCGGAGAACGCGTCACGCTGGCGGCGCTGGGAGGGCGATCTCGAGCTTCTTCACGACGCCACGATGCTTCGCGATGCCCTGGATCGCGCCCTATGCGACCTCGAAAAGGACCATTCCCGCCACCTTTGCCAGCGACCGGCAGAGGGAACCTTGCCCTTGGAAGCCTACCTGGATGCGACGTACACGGAGTTTCGGAGGTCGTTCCGGTCGGAGCTGGCGGCTTCCGGGATCGGCCCAAAATCGAAGATTGTTTTCATAGGGGCCGGGGCGCTGCCCGTCACGGCGCTGCTCTTCGCCCGGGAAAGTGAGGCGGAGTTGCTGTGTCACGATATCGATCCTGAAGCGACCCGTCTCGCGAAAAATCTTGTCATGCATCAGGGTCTGGCGGAGCGGATCCGGTGTAGCTGCCGTCCGCTCGAAACGATCCCTTGCGTCAGACAGGCGAGCCATTTCATCATCGCCGGACTGGTCAAGGAGAAGGCCGCCGTTCTTCGGCAACTGGGCGGCCAGATGCAAGGGCAGGCGAAGATCATCCTTCGCTACGGCAACGGCATCAAATCCCTCTGCAATTATCCGTTCGAGAAGGAGCTCTCCGGGTCCTGGCGCGTCACCCCGCTCATCCATACCGGAGTGGTCTACGACGCCGTGCTTCTTGAGCGACACAATCGAAGCGAGGCGCGCGCGGTTGCCGCCGTCGACCAGAAGCAGGGTGTGTCGTGAAGCTGCTGCTGGCGACCTGCGCGAAGATCCCTCCCGAGGCAATCGGCTGCGATCTGGCGCTCAAGAAGGCCCTGGAACATCGGGGCGTGGAGACCGTCTTGCGTCCCTGGGACCAGATCGAACCGCGGGAGGAGGCAAAAGGCCACGCGGCGGGCGTGGTGGTCCGCTCCGTATGGGACTACACCGAACAGAGTGAGAAATTCTTCCGATGGATCCATGGATTGCGCGACGAGGCGATCCCCGTGATCAACGAAGTGGACCTGCTACTATGGAACTCGCACAAGCGGTACTTGCTCGACCTCATCGCCCACGGAGTACCCTGCCCGGTCACGCGCATCGTCGATCAAAATACAGAGTTAGAAACCACGGCGTCCGAAATTCCTGGTGATCGGCTCGTCTTGAAGCCCTGCATCGGGGAGAGCGGCGTGGGCGTGACCCTCGTTGAGCGCCGCCAGGTGGCCGCGCAGGCCGAGGCCCTGCGCGCCGAAACGGGCCGGAACGATCTCTTGCTCCAGGAATTCATGCCGGAAATCCGCGAAGGCGAGCTGTCCCTCGTGTTCATCGACGGACGTTTCGCCCATGGCGTGAGGAAGCGTCCCAATCCCGACGATTTTCGGGTGAACGCGCGTTACCGCCCGCTTGTTCCGGTGTCCGTCGTTCCCGAGAAGGAGCATGTGGCGGCCGCGGAGGAGGTCTTGCGGCATGTCCCTGGTCGTCCCGTTTACGCGCGGATCGATGGCGTCCTGCGCGGTGGCCAGTTTGTCCTGATGGAGATTGAGGTCCTCGACCCCGCGCTCTATCTCGACATGGTCCCCGCGTCGGCAAATGCGCTGGCGGACGCCATCGTGGCGGCAATACATCCTAGAGCGACAAACACATTGAAAACCATTTAATTCCGTCAGGTTACGCTGCCTGCTGTATCAGGCGCTGGGCCGCCTCGAGATTCTGGATCGCTGCTGCGCGCCGGAGGTCGAAGAGATTTCGCCTGGCGCCGATGTAGCGTGCAGTGTGGCCCTTCCGTGCCGCGATGTGGGCGAGCGCATGCTCCACAGCTACCCGCTGGCGGAGCACGGCGCGACCTGCCCCCGTTTGCTGCAGCTTCCGGAATTTGCGCTGCAGAGCCTCGTCCTTCGCGATGGACACGGTCCGCCCCCGTCCCGAGGCGGCTTGGGTGCATCTGGCTCGGAGGGGGCACGCGCCGCACTCCTCAGGATCGAACTGGACCGTGTCGCCTGGCTCGAATACCTCGACCTGTCCTGCCGGACAGGTGATCGTCTTGGTGCGCAGGTCGATCTTGAAGTCGCGCTTGCTGAACAGGTTGGGGTTGCGAGCACGCTGTCCCCAGGGCTTCGAGAACACCTGGCCACCATCGCGGATCACATCGCCGACGACGGGACTGTTCACATAGGCGCGATCGATGTGGAGCTCGCCGACGTGCAGCCGCTGACGCCGGATGTCCTCGGCGATCGGTGCAGCCCCCTCTTCTTCGGGGCGATTCGCTGGCGTGACCGCACAGGCGACGATGACGGGAAGGTCCAGGTCGCGTGCGATGTGTTCCTTGTAGCCATCGAACCTCTTCGAGCGGCTCTTTCTGCCGTGGCGCATCTCGGCGTCCTCAATGGATACACGGCGGTCGGCTGCAACACCTTGACGGATGCGAACGGTCCCATCCTCACCCGTTTCCAGGTCTTGGTCCCGAACCTGTGTGACCGCATCCAAGTAGAAGCGGAGCGGCTGCTCGACGACGTCGTCCAGATGGCGGTCCACCCACTGATGCAGCGACGAGACCTGCCGCTCCAGGATCTGAATCGCCGCCGCCTTCTGTTTCGGGTCGCTCCAATCGAGGTCGAGCCCCGCCTTGATGCTGGGCGCCAGCAGCAGCGGAATGCCCGCCTTGCGGCAGATCTCCTCGGGCGGGCGCTCCATGATCTTCGACACGACGCGAACGATGCTGCGTGCTGCATGGCCGAGCAGGTTGATCGTGTCCTCAACCCGCCCGGCTCCCGCTAAAGGGCGGCTATCGACGGCCACGCGCAGCGCTTTGGACACCGCACGCCTCTCGCCCTCCGTCATCGCGCCGGACCGAACGAGCGCCACGGTCCGCTCCAGCAGCACCCGGTCCATCTCATGCTCGACCATCCGCTCTCGGAACCCCTGCAGCGCGCCCTGCGAGAACGCGGGCGTGGCCGCCCCCAGGCAGCCGAGCACCATCTGCCAGCGAAGGTCGACGATCGACAGCTCCACCGCCTCGGCATCCGATGCACCGACGTAGCCCTGGAGCAGCGTGACCATGCACATCAGCGCCGGCGGATGCGGCGGCTCACCTGCGCCCGTGGTCCGGTACATGCTCTCGAGCTGCTCCTGGAACGTCTCGTCGAATAGCTCGTGCCGGTGCAGCCTGAGAAAGCCGAACAGGGCTCGCACCCGGGTCAACCGCTTCATGAGCGCCTGTTCCTGCCGCGACAGCTCCACCGGTGGCAACCATCGTTCCATCCGTGCACCTCCGGATGCGGACGAGATCATGGTCCGACGAGACCGTCGAGCGCTTCCGTCGAAGCGCTCGGGATTACCACAAAATCAAACTGATCGGTCCTCTAGCTGATCCACGGGAGGTCCTTGTAGCGAGAATCGATTTCGCCGAGGACTTCGCGGATGACGTTCATGATCATGCGGATGTCCGATTCGACCAGATCGCCCATGACACCGATGCGGAACGTTCCAGCGGCGGTCAGTCGTCCCGGGAAGATGGTGATCCCGCGCCGCTCCAGCGCTTCGTAAAAAGGCCGGAAGTCATGCGCGAACGGCTCGGGAACATGGAAGGTCGCGATGATGGGGATGGCCACCTCGTCGGGGATCAAGGTCCGGAATCCCCATCGGCGGAAGCCGTCGATCAGGATGCGCCAATTGCGCCGGTAACGTGCCCCGCGGGCGGCCACGCCGCCTTCCCGTCGGTGTCGTTCGCAGGCCCTGGCCAGGGCCGCGACAACGTGGGTCGGCGGCGTCCAGCGCCAGGTGCCGCTCTTTTCCATCGTGCTCCACTGGGCATGGAGATCGAGCGAGGGCGACATGGACCTGCCCGCCGAGGCGGCCAGGGAATCTTTGTTGACGAGGACGAGGCCGATGCCCGGGACGCTTTCCAGGCATTTGTTGGGAGAGATGATGAGCGCCTCGAGATCGAGCGTGGCCACGTCGATGGGAAAGCCGCCGAAGGAAGCGACGGCATCGATGATGAGGCGCTTGCCCCTGCACCGGGCCACTTCCGCTACCATCTCGATCGGATTGAGCACGCCGGTGCCGGTCTCCGCGTGGCACATGGCGATGTGCGTGATGGAGGGGTCGGCGTCGAGGGCTCTTTCCAGATCGGCGCGCGTTGGCAGCGGCAGCATCGGAAGGTCGAGGGTCGTGACCTTGAGGCCAATGCCCTCGGCGATTTCCCTGAGCCGGATTCCGTAGAAGCCATTCTGCACGATCAGGATCGTGCCGGTACGAGGCACCAGGGTCTGCATGGCCGCTTCGATGGCGTAGCTGGCGCTGCCTTGCAGGGGAACGCAGGCATGCGTCTCCGTGCCGTTGGCGATCTCGAGCAGATAGCGGCGGATCGCGGCGGTCATGTCGACGAAGTCGCCCGCGTAGGGGTTCCGGTCGAGCAGCATCGTCTCACGGATCTCCGTCGGGACCGTGAGGGGCCCCGGCGTGAGCAGGTAGTGGTCGTGTCGGCGATTCATTATAGCTTCAAGGCACCCACCCTCAGCAATAGAAGCAGGGCCGCCCGTGGAGAGGGATCGGCCAACGGCTTCGAAAGCCGCCACGCCATTGAGCACCTCCTCCATGGGGATGGGATACGGGGCCTCTCCGGAGATGGCATCGGCAAAAGCCTCGAGCTCGGCGCGCTCCGTGGAGACAGCCTCAAAGGAAAAGGGACCACCTTTGCCTGCGAGGTCGACAATTTCGAGCGTGTCCGGGCCACGAATCTCCGCGGAACCCTGGGTCCCGAATACCTGAAGGCGAAATGTCGGCGCCGTCGCCATCATCGTCGTCGCCGAGGCCGTGGCTCCGGAGGCCAGGGTGAAGAGGGCGGAGACGGTGTCCTCAAGCGGCCCCAGGGCCGGGATGCGCGAGGAGCCCACCGCGAACACGCCGGTGACGGGACCGCCGAGATGGATGATCGCGTCGATCAGATGAATGCCACCCCCGGCGAAGCCGCCCGCCGGATTTTCCTCCGCCGTCAAACGCCATTGGCCGGGGGAAAATCGCCCGATGAGATTCGCGGTAAAGTTGCTTTCGATGTGACGAAGGGTGCCCAGGCGGCCCTCCTCGACGACGCTCTTCAGTTTGCGCATCGCGGGAAGAAACCGACGGTTGAACCCCGTGGCCACCACGACTCCCGCCGCCGAGGCGGCAGCGGAAGCCTGCACCGCGCTGGAGGAGGTGAGCGTGAACGGCTTTTCGACGAAGACGGGGCGCCCCGCGCGGACGCAGGCCTCGATCTGCGCGGCGTGGAGGGAATGGGGTGTGGCGAGCACGATGCCCGCGATCGTCGGTTGGGCCAGCGCTTCTTCCAGCGAGGCGAGGACCTTGATTCCCCGCGAGGCCGCCGCCTGTTCGATGCGCCCGGGAGCACGGCTGACCGCGGCGACAAAACGGACTTTGGGGCTGACGCCCTGCACGGCATCCACGAGGAAGGTGCCCCACCGCCCAAGTCCGACGATTGCCAGGTCGATCATCGACGTCTTTCAGGTAGAGGTTCCGTCACGTGGCCGATACCAGTGGCGCTTCGCCGTTCTTGGCCGACACGTAGAACCCATCATGGGTGTGCAAGCGTTGCAAATGGGGATGGAGGGGACGGCGGTCCCCGGGATGCAACTTGAGCCAGAGCCGCAGGAGGAGCCGGCGCCGCCCGACTTCGGGCCAATCCTCGAAGGTGGAGCGCGAATGAAGGACTGTGTAGTTGCTCATCAACGAGGCTTCTCCCGGTTCCAGCATGAACTTGTAGGCGAACTCGTCGCTGTCGGCGATCTGCTGGAAATAGTCGAGCGCGTCCCGCTGAAGCTGGGTCATTTCCTTGTTCCTCGCGGCCTGCTCGACGAACGGCTTGACCATGAAGACGCTGAGCTGGCCCTCGACCTCGCTGAAGACCGGAACGCGGTAATCGGTTATCAGCGACCGCTCGCCCTTCGCCTCCTCTCCCAGCCAATGGACGTAGTAGCCGGCATGGAGCGGGGCGAGATATTCGGGGTGGGTCTCGACGATCTTGTCATGAATGGCGAGGGCGCTCGCGATTCCGCTGTGGCCGCCCAGCTTGGCCTTGCGGATCGCCAGAAGACCGACCAGCGCGCCGAAGTCGCTATGCATGTCCAGCGGAATATTGGAGTTGTAGGCCCGCCCGCCCTCGCGATCGATGACCTGGTTCAGCCGGTCGCCGTGATGGCTCTGCGCAATCGGCACTCCGAGCTGCTTGCCCACGGCCCAGAACAACAATCCCATCTCCTCCGGCGTATAGGTCCCGACCGGCCAGCCGCGGATGATGACGACGCCGCGCTTGTGGAGAACTTCGTCGGCGATCCGGCGGATATCGTCGTGAATCTCGACGAGGGGAAAATCGCCCTCGGAAGCGGTCCGGAGCGTGAGGTTGCGTTTCCGCGCCTCATCCATGACCTTTTCGAACGCTCTCAGGTGCCGGGGCCCGAGATCGAAGGAGATTTTTTCTTTCGTCAGGTCCGAGGCTCTCCAGGCCCCGGGATGGCCAGTGTACCTTGCAAGGCTGCTCGACATGTCGATCTCCCGCGTGAAGGGTTGCAGGGCAAGAGGGCCAATCACCACCAGATCACTTCGCCGGCGGCGGGGAGAAGTTTCCAGCAACCGTGTCGTAGAAGCGACGGATGCTCGAAGGGACCGGCTGCTTTTCCTGGGAAGTCCTCAGCCACAGCCGCAGGAGAAAGCGGCGGCGCTCCTGTTCCGGCCAGTCCTCAAAGGGAGCGCGGTCGTGCAGAATGGCGTAGTTGTTGACGAACAACGCCTCGCCCGCTTCCAGCATGAAGGTGAATTTCAGTTCATCCCCGACGGCATGAAAGTAGTCGAGCGCCTCGCGCTGCAGCTCCGTGAGCGGTTCTTTCCGCTCCGCGACCGCCTGCTCGACGACCCTTCTGTTCATGAAAGAAACGCTGACCTGCCCGTCGAGCTCGCTGAAGAGGGGCACGCGGTAATCGGGGTTGATTGGACGCTCACCCTTCTTCTCGTTGCCCGTCCAGTAAACATGATAGCCCTGGTACAGAGGCGCCAGATATTCCGGATGCGTGGCGGCGATGCGGTTATGAATCGCTGTTCCGCTGGCCAGGCCGCTCAACCCCCCCGATCTGGCCCGCCGGATGGCCATCAGCCCCATGATCCCACCGTAATCGGTATGGAGCGTCAACGCGTTCTCGGACGTGAACCCTTTGCCCCGCGTCCCCGGCGCCAGCTGGGGGACATCCGTCACATAGCCGAGACGATCCCCTTTCCAGCTTTGAACGATGGGCTCTCCCCATTGCTTGCCCAGTGCCCAGTAAAGGAGAGCTATCTCCGCTTCCGTGCAGCGGTCCATCGGCCATCCGCGAACGATGACCACGCCGCGGCCATTCAGGATCCTGTCGGCGATGAGCTGCACATCGTCCTGGATGTCCTCGAGCTGAAAGTCCTCGTCGGAAGCGTTCTCGAGCGTGACGCTGCGTCTCCGGGCTTCCCGGATCACGCGGTCAAAGGCCTCCAGGTGTCTGGGCGCGAGATCGAAGGCAACTTCGTCCTTGGTCAGGTTCTTTCCATCCCAGGCCCGGGGGTGTTTGATCTGTTTCGTTTGGATCTTGGAGGGAGCAAACGATGCTTCCATGGTGGGTCATCCTCTCGGGGGCGTGAAGCCGGCAAGGCTGACGAGATCGTCTTTTCCCGCCTGATCCTTTCGATAGTTCTGCACTGTCACCGCACAGTATACCGCTTCCCAGGCAACGTCATGCTGGGATCCTGAGGGGGACCGGCATGAATCGCCTCGGACCAGAGCACATCCATGCTGTTGCGGGCCGGTGCACGCAGCCGTCTTGGCAAGGTCGGCGCGAGAACTCCGCGGCGCGCACGCGCCGCCGCTGAGGCGACATCCATGCCGGGCAGCGCGGCCTCCGAGCGGCGAGGACTTCGCGGGCCGCGGCGGCCTTCGCGTCGTCTAGGTGCTGCCCCGGGACGCTCCGCGCCCCTCCCCTGCTCCGCCGGACAGCTCGCCGGCCGAACCAACCACGCGGCCCGAGCTCGCGCCGCCCCGACCGCTGCTCGATCGGGATCTGCTCGCTGTGGTCGCATGGCTTGACTACCGGCCGATCGGCGGCTCGGCGTGGGGGACGTTCGCGCTCGACGGAGACCTGCACATCGCTCTGTCCATCGTCCCATCGTCGAGGGCCCCGGGCCGGGTCAGGCGCGGTGGACCGCCCTGGAGCTGCCGAGCACCCCGCGCCCGGCCATCTGCGAGGCGCTGAGGGGCCGCAAGGGGGCCCCCTGGCCTCGGGCCGTCATGTTCTCGCGCGAGGTCTGGGCGGCGCTCGGCGCCGGCACGCTCGGCGCCGGCGGCGCTCTTCTGCACGAGGGTCGCCTGCATGACCTGGTATGGTGGTTCACCGGGGGCTTCTTCGCCGCGCGCCTGATGCCCGCCGACGAGCACGCCTGACCCCCCAACACCTTCCGGACGCGTACGAGCACCGGAGCGCTCCCGTGCTCTTCCCGGCCTCCGTGCTCCACCGCACGGCCCTACGCAGCCACCCACGCGCCAGAGCTCCGCGCGGCCGCCGTGTTCGCCCTGCCCGCGCGTGCGGGCAGCTCTCCCCCGGCGGGTGTTGGCGCTTGCCGCCGCGGAATGCGACCAGGCCCCACTTCGTGTAGCCTCGATTGTGCTCCCGGACGAGCGCCGGGACGGGAGGTTCTTCGACGCGGATGCGTGGGTGGCCGCCAAGGAAACGTGTTGAACGTGCGCTCGATGCCCTTGTGCATTGTTGACCAGGCGGCGACAATCCGCAGACGGAAGACCATCTATCAACATGGAGAGCGTTCATATGCATGTGCGTGAAAGACAGCCGATAGTTGTACTCGTGGCCGCGCTGAGTCTCATAACCGCGGACTGTGGCACTGCGGAGCCAGAGAATGGCGAGTGGCATGAATCTGAAGATACCCACAATTCATACTACTGTGGCGATGGAAGCTGCAACGGCTCGGAAAACTGCTCGTCGTGCAGTAGGGACTGTGGAAGTTGTTACTGTGGCGATGGAAGTTGCAACGGCTCGGAAAACTGCTCATCGTGTAGCAGGGACTGTGGAAGTTGTCCGCCTAGCTGCGGCGATGGAAGCTGCAACGACTCGGAAGACTGCTCATCGTGTAGCAGGGACTGTGGAAGTTGTCCGCCTGGCTGTGGCGATGGAAGCTGCAACGACTCGGAAGACTGCTCATCGTGCAGCAGGGACTGTGGAAGTTGTCCGCCTAGCTGCGGCGACGGAAGCTGCAACGGCTCGGAAAATTGCTCATCATGTAGCAGGGACTGTGGCTCCTGCCCTACAACTTGCGCCTCTGTTGGAGCCGAATGCTCCACGAGCATTCATTGCTGCGGCAATCTGTCGTGTGGGTCTATAAGTGGATGGTCTGGCGCTCGCGAGGTTTGTCGGCCCCTATGTGCTCGACATGAAGACTGCTTGTCGCCTTCGAGTTGCTGCTCCAATGGGGTCTGCGTTACGGACGAATTATGTCCTGCCATCCGATGCGTAGACAAGGTCGGCAAGTCATGCAGTACAGACGCCGATTGCTGTCCGTCTGGTCCAGAAGGGGTCGAAAATCGTTGCACTTACGCTGTATTGTTTGAGTCCGGGAAAGCTTGTCTTCCGGTTTGCTCGCGCAATGATCAGTGTAGCTCTGGGTGTTGTCGTACTGCCGTCGGATGGAATGACATGCGGTATACGTGTGGTGTTGCTTCCGATTGTGCAGGTCAGTAGCTGGCTGATCTGACCCACGCCGTTCCGCTCGAGTGCGCCGTGGGGAACGTTCGCGCCAGACGGGGACATGTGGCTCTGCCTGGCCGTCGTCGAGGGGCCAAAGCCGGGCCGGGCGCAAGGGAGGGATCTTCTCGCCCGACGAGTTCCCCGAGCCCTTCCGCGGGCAGGTACGGGCGGCGCAGGGCGAGTTCGGGATCCTCTCCTCCAGGTAGAAGCACCGCGCGAGCTCGGGGCCATCACCGTCCACCTGGTCGAGCTCGGCGCCGCCGTCGGCGAGTTCCTCGAGCGCGGGCTCGGCGCTACGGCCTGCGAAGCGGCCGCGGGCGTCGAGGAGGACGCCAGCGAACTCGCGATCGCGCTGGCGTTGTACATGGCGCCGGAGCAGGCAGTGCAGCTGCCGATCGCACGGGCCCCGATGCCCCGCGCCCCGCAACGCGGCGCCACCGGGTCGTCTTGGCTGCCCGGCAGAGTCCCTGATGCCCGATAAGAAAAGCGCTATCGCGTACCATCCTCGGGTGGCGAGCGCTACGAGCTCGTCCTCTGGCACAGGGGCGGTTCTGCTACGCCGAGTTCGTCCACGTCGGCCCGGCCTCGGCCGCGCCGCCGCCCGCGAGCGCCGACGCATGCACCCGATGCCCCGCGCGCCGCTCGGCCGGCTCTCGCTCGACGAGGTCCCAGAGCCGTTTCGCGGGCAGGCACGGGCGGCGCAGGGGCGAGTTCGGGGGGCTGCGTGCCGGCTACGGCGCGTTCGATGCGCGAAGGCTGCGCGAGGTTCGTTTCGGTCGGGTAGCTTTGAGCAGGACAGGGTTCGCAGCGTGACCGTGCTGTCCGAGGGATCGCCGCTACCGCGTGCCACGCCGGAGAGCGCGCCTCCCGCAGTGGCCTCGCCGCGCGCCCAGACGCCGCCGCGGCCGCTCCTCGAGGCCGATTGTGGAGACCGCCCATCGTGATCACGCAGATCACGCCATCGTGATCACCGCGATCGCGCATCGTGAACGCCCTCGGAGCGAAGCGACGCTGGTCCGTCGGGGTCTGGGGTTCAGGTCTCCGTGGTCCCTTGCCCTTGCGGAACGAGGAGGCCTTCAGCGTGATACGGTGCACGTTGTGGACGATGCGGTCGAGCACACGGTGCTACACCACGGCAGGCGAGAGCCCCAGGCCCCCCACGGCCCAAGCTCTCATGCCGGCGCCATGCGGCACCACGAGCCGGCATTGAGGATGCTCGCCACCGCGTTTGCGGTCGTCAACTTGTCGGTCGGCTGCACGGGTGAAAACTGCGCCGGTTGGCTGCCGAAGGACTCGATGCTAGGCCATGAGTCAAGAAAAATCGACGTGGGGAAGTGTTCGCCCACCGATCGGTTGACGCACACCCTCGCGGTACTGAACAGCGGCCGTCCGGCCCAGTCCTGGACCACGGTGTCAGCATGTCATCCGTCCCGATTGTCCAGGTTCGGGCTCCGGTGGACCGCTTAACGGTCACGCGTTCACCGAGCGGGCGCGGGCGCGAGAAGCAGGCACTTCGGCCGGCCAGTCGGGCCACGCACAACAACCTCGGGGAAACGACGGCCCGGCGCGCCTCGTGGCCCGACGGCGAGACGAGTGAAGCGACAAGCGCGTCATCGATGTACTGCAAGACACAATTCTGTAAGCTGGTGGTCATGGCCACATCTAATGAACGACGCCTGCCGGTTCTCACCCTTATCGGCGCCGCGTGTGCCGCCAGTCTGGCGCTCGGATGCCAATCCGTTCTCGGCATCCATGATGTCGATCACGACACCTCTGGCGGAGGCGCTGGAGGAAGCGATGCACCACCGGATACGAGCAGCATCAGTAGCAGCGGCGGATGCCTTCCGATAAACCCGTCTGGACCTATTCAGGACTCGTGCGTCGTGTTCGCTGATGCGAACGCGGCCCGCGGAGGCGACGGGACGCGGGACAGGCCTTTCATCTCGCTGCAAGACGCAGTCTATTACGCCGCTGGGAGTGCGGTGCTCGTGTGCAGGGATGGAGTCTTCAACGAAAGCGTGACGATCGACGCTGGCATCGAGGTGGTCGGCGGCTTCGATTGCGCTGCGGACTGGGCGTGGAGACCCAGCGCGTGGAGCACGATCGAAGCGCCCCCGGACGAGGTGGCACTGACGATAACAGATCGCGGAAACGGCGCGAAGTTGCGGAATTTCGCGATCAGGGCTGCGAGCGCAAGGGTTACCGGCGGGTCGTCGATCGGCGTGGTCGTGGCGGACGTCGAGGCGGAACTTATGCAGGTCGAAGTGGTCGCGGGGGATGCGCTGGATGGAGCAAATGGCGAGACGCCGTTCGAGGCGCCGGACCCTGGGGAGAACGCACCGCTCAATGCATCGAATGCGTGCGTCATCGCTTCCGAGGTCGATGGCGCCGAGCCGGGTGTGACGGTGTGCGAGGACGGCGAAACGCGCGGTGGAGAGGGCGGGCCCGGCGCGCTCCCGGACAGGGACGTCTACGGGCAGCAGGGAGGAGACGGTGTGCCGCTGCCGGAGCCGAATCCGAACAACAGGGGGCTTGGTGGTGCCGGTCAACGCGAGCCGATCCGTAACTGCGGCCGCGGAACGAACGGCGCGAGCGGTGCTCCGGGTGAGGCTGGCGCGGCCGGCTCGGGCACCACGCTGGCGCTGGCCGGGGTCATCGGAGGTGCGGGCGGCGACGGCAAGCCCGGGCGGCGAGGTCAAGGAGGCGGAGGCGGAGGCAGCGCGATGTCGGGGTCGTTCTGCCCAGATGGATCCAACGTTGTCGCAGGCCCAGGCGCCAGCGGTGGGGGCGGCGGCGCCGGCGGTTGCGGCGGCAAGGGAGGTCGGGGCGGCCAGGCTGGCGGCTCGAGCATTGGGCTCCTCAATCTCGGAGCCAGGGTCGTGCTGAACGACGTGACCGTTGCTGTCGGCAAGGGAGGTAAAGGCGGAGAAGGTGCCACAGGACGCGCCGGCGGGCTCGGAGGCAGCGGCGGCATCGGTGGCGAGGCGTCCGGTCGTGATAACTCGATCCCCGGCTGCCGCGGCGGGGACGGCGGCCACGGAGGGGACGGCGGGCCTGGCGGTGGAGGACGCGGCGGCCACGCGGTGGGTATCGCCTATGCCTACGCGCCGCCACCCGGCTGGGCGGGGTTGAAGAGCTTCGTGCAAGGCACGGCCGGCGATGGGGGCATCGGCGGGCCTGGCGCCCCCGCGGAGAGTGCGGGTATGCCGGGGGTCAGTGGTCCTTGCTGGAACTTCGGTGCAAACGAGCCCTGCGACGGGTCCCCGTAGACTCAGAGACTCCGCCGGGCGCCGCGACGAAGCCTCTCCCGCGGCAATCAACACGTGATCACCAGCCGGGGGTAGCGCACCCCTTCGGCGGTCATGCCGGATCCTCCTTCGGGGCTGACTGTGTCTTCAAGCTGCCTGAGCCACGCAAGCCGGCTCTTGTCGGCGGCGGAGAGGGCCAGCGGCAGGGTCTCTCGTTTCCGAGCGTCGGTCGCACTCCGGATGAAGACGGCGCGGGCGGGAAACCACACGTCGCGCCGGCACGCGCTCCCGTTGCTCAAAGGCGGGGAGAGAGACCTGGAGCGAGCGCACCGCGGCCGGTGTCGAGTTCCTGGAGCGCGCGTGGCGCTGCTGGCGGACGGGCGGCGGTCGGAGCGATGGGCAACAGCATTGGCGGCCGAGGTCGACGAGGCGTGTCCGGCCAAGACGACCGGGTGCGCAAGGGAAGCCAACCACCCACCCGAGCGACCGGAGTCGCCCGGGCCCCTCGCGCGCTCAGAGGCGCAGACGCGGACGTCGATGAAGGCTTGCGGGGGGCTGGTCACGCGAAGCATTGCCCCCGGTCCCTGAGTGTCAAGGACCACGTCCCCGTGCGGCGTCTCGCTAGATGGCGCCCGAGCAAACGGCACGGCCGCGGTGGGCGTGACGGCGCTGGCTTCCCCTGTGGCCCGGGCACGGGGCACGTGGCCGGTGACGAGGGGCTCGAGGGCGAGCTCAGACCGCGGTGGCCACGCCGAGTTCGCCTGCCATGTCCCCTGCGCCGCGAGGATGGGGGCCGGGTGGTAGCTAGATCTGGTGCGCGGTAATAGAAGGCTTATCGCGCACCATCCTCGGATGGCCAGCGCTACCATCTCGCCCTCTGGCCCGGCGGGAGGTTCTGCTACGCTGAGTTCGTCCACGTCGGCCCGGCCTCGGCCGCGCCGCCGACCACCGCAAGCGCCGGCGAGTTCTGCCAGGTGGCGTCTGTGGACGTCGGCCCGTCCGTGAAGACATCCACGCCGGGCAGTGCGGCGTCCGAGCGGTGCCCGAACACCGGCCCTGCGAATGCGCGCAGCCCCGAGGCGATCACCCGTCCGAGGCCGCGCACACCGATCGGCCGGCTCTCGCCGGGCAAGATCCCCGCCCCGCTCCGCGCACAGGCCTCCGGCGCGCAGCACGCGCCCGGTGCGCTCGGCCTCGCCCACGTTGCGCTCGACGGCGACTGGCTCCACCCGCGGCGAGGCCTGCAGGGCGAGGGCTTCGTGGATCACGGCGGCTTTCGCGTCGTCCCGATGTTGCCTCGGGACGCTCCGCGCCCCTCCCCTGCTCCGCCGGACAGCTCGCCGGCCGAGCCCACCACGCGGCCCGAGCTCGCGCCGCCCCGACCGCTGCTCGAGCGGGATCTGCTCGCTGTGGCCGCGCGGCTTGACTACCGGCCGATCGGCGGCGGTGCGTGGGGGACGTTTGCGCCCGATGGAGACCTGAGCGTCGCCCTGTCCGTCGCCGAGGGCCCCGGGCCGGGTCAGGCGCGGTGGACGGCCCTGGAGTTCCCGAGCACCCCGCGCCCGGCCACCTACGAGGCGCTGAGGGGCCGCCAGGGGCCCCCCGGCCTCGGGCCGGTGTTGTTTTCGCGCGAGGTCTGGGCGGCGCTCCGCGCCGGCACGCTCGACGCCGGCGGCGCCCTGGTGCACGACGGCCGCCGCCACGACGTGGCATGGTGGTTTGACGGGCGCTTCTTTGCCGCGCGCCTGGTGCCCGCCAACGAGCCCCCGTGAGCCTGACCAACCCCCGCCGCGGCGGCCTGCTCGTCCTCCCCTCGTAGCTCCCGTGCCGCAGGCCCTGGCGTGCGAGCACCCGAACTCGCCGGTGTCGATGACCTCCAGGATGCCATCGGGGCTCTTCCAGGAACCGGGTCGCTCACCAAATGCGTCGGGTGGCGAAAGATCCAGCCGGTTAGAAGAGTAAGGAACGAGCGAAAGCTGCGCGCCTGCATCGTCCAGCCGAGGGGTTCGACAAGGGCGACAAACGACGGTACGAGAGTGAGCACGGGTCTCCTGCGGCGTCGAGTTGGGTGTGAGAACCCTCGCGGTATCAGCGGGGCCCGTGCTGTTTCACACGCCGACGACCCGGGTCGAGTGATCCTGGGCGCTAGACGGGCGTGTCTCGATCGCGTTTGGCAGACACTGCAAGTGCCCCGCGCAGGCGGAGAGCGTGTACCATGGGCTTCATGCAGGGCATCGAGCGCGCGTGGTGGCCGCGGAAGGGCGGAAAGTTCAGGCGAGCCGCGGCGGCGACGCTGTGCGGTGTTCGGACGAACGGATCTGGTGAGGCTCGGTTTCGGGCATTAGGCGGTTCTCAGCCGAAGGGCTTCGGCGGATCTTGGTCAAACGATTTTCGAAAGGGATGTCCAATGATAGTAGGGCTGGCGAGTCGCGTGCGACCTCTATCGAAACTGGAAGACCAGCGAATGACGGCAGGAGTTGCAGCGATTGTTTTGGTGGTTGGCTGCATGGTCATCACGGCATGTGACACCAATAGGGACGGCGGCGACACGACTGACTCGGGTATGGGGGGTGAGACGGGAGGATGCACTCCCGGTGCGCAGGTCGCGTGCGCATGCATTGGCGGGGGGCAGGGCGTGCAGATCTGTAACAGCGGCGGTACAGCACTCGGCACGTGCATCGGCTGTGACGGAACCGGTGGCGCCTCTAGCACCTCGACGTCCGGCGCCGCGTCGTCCAGCAGTTCGTCTGCGACCTCGAATTCGGGTTCCAGCAGCAGCGGTACTGGGTTGCCGTGCGCCGCGCCATCCGACTGCCCTTCACCCGGCAATGTCTGCATCACGGCCACCTGTATGGACGGCCACTGCGACTTCGCTCATCTCCCGGCTGGAACACCGCTGGCGACGCAAACACCGGGCACGTGCCAGAAGGCTGTCTGCAACGGGATGGGCGGCATGACGATGATCGTCGACAACGAGAACGTACCAACTGCTCCCAGCCCGTGCCAAGTTGGTACCTGCACCGGCGGTGTGCCCGGGGCCTCGAATGTGACCGACAGTACGACGTGCAACGCTGGTGGGACTCAGTGCTGCGGCGGCGTTTGCATCGACACCACCGCCGATGCGAGGAACTGCGGAGCCTGCGGCCACAGCTGTGATGAGGCGACATGCGCGGGCTCGATCTGCGCCTTCGTTTCCGGACAAAACGAGCCCTGGGGCATCGCGCTTGACACGACGTACGTCTACTGGACTAACGTTGGCACCATCAACCAGGACGGCACGGTAATGAAGGTGCCGAAAAGCGGCGGCACGCCGGTAGTCCTCGCCTCCGCGCAGGCTCTTCCCGTCGGAATCGCGGTCGACGCAACCAACGTCTATTGGGTTAACAGTGGCACGCCCGACCGGAGCGACGGCGCAGTGATGAAGCTGCCCCTCGCCGGGGGCCAACCGACGGCACTGGCGTCGGGCCAACAGGGACCGCTCAATGTCGCAGTGGACGCGACCCACGTCTACTGGACCAACAAAGACGGAGGCGCCGTGATGAAGATGCCTATCGCCGGAGGCGTCCCGGTGACACTTACCTCAGGGCTACGCAACCCGTGGGGTATCGCGCTGGACGCCAACAGTGTCTATTGGACGAACTACAACGGGGGCTCAGTGATGAGTGTTCCCAAGAGTGGAGGTGTGCCAGTGATCCTCGCATCCGGGCAGCGTGTTCCATGGGGAATCGCGGTTGATGCAGCCAACGTCTACTTCACGCGCAGCGATAACGGCGGCGTCGACGGAGCGGTACTCCAGATGCCGAAGGGCGGTGGGGACCTCGTCACGCTCGCCGCGAAGCCGAACGGCACCCCGCACGGCATCACGGTGGATGCCACTCACGTCTACTGGGGCTACTACGATGGATCGCTTTTCAAGGTGCCTATTGGAGGCGGAGTGCCCACCCTCATCGCCTCCAACCAACCGGCCCTGGCGGACTTGGCTGTCGATGAAACAAGCATCTATTGGATCAATGAGGTCACCATGTCCAAAGGGACCGTGATGAAGGCGCCGAAGTAGGACTAGCACTACTGCGGGAGGTTCGTCGCGGAAAGAGAGGAACCGCCAAGAACGCCAAGAACGCCAAATTTACGGGGAATGAACCACGCGCCTGACACCGGTACGGAGGAAGGCCACTTTGAAGGTGATCAAGAGGCCAAGCCGTAGTCTTGCCGCCTTGAGGTACGACAGAAGCTGCGCAACGTGGATCGGGGCAATGCCCTCGGTGGCCTTGAGCTCGACGACGAGCTGACCATCCACCACGAGATCCAATCGAGCCTGGCCCACCAGATTCCCCTTGTAGTCCACGCCGATGGGCACTTGCCGGGCGAACGGAATGCGGCGCAAGGAAAGCTCGACGCAGAGCGCTTCCTCGTAGATAGCTTCGAGGAAGCCAGGGCCGAGAGTTCGGTGCACTTCAAGCGCGGCGCCGATCACGCAGTGGGCGAGGCGATCCAACTCCGCGTCGGGCTCGCTCCTCACTTCTTCCTTGGCGTCCTTGGTGTCTTGGCGGTTCATCTCGTGTCTATCGACACAACCCCGCCCTCAGTTGTGCACTCCGCCGCAAAAGAATGCAGTTGACCCTTTGGAGAGTGTGGGATCCCTCGACGGTGACACAGAGGGCATCGAGGGAGCCACGCGATGAGGGCGTACGCTATGGCGAGGCGGAGAGTGGTGAAGGAGTCGGCGAAGTGGCGCTCACGCCGCGCTACGGAGCGCGTAGCCTTGCGCTTCCCCTCGGACCGAGGGGGGAAAATGCCGCACGCGTTCAGCAACAATGAACGCGTAGCAGCACAGGACGACGGACACGTGATGGTGCCATCCAGGGAACGACCGTCCTTCATAGTGGTCGAGCCCCAGCTCCCCTTTGAGCTCCTCGTAGGCGTGTTCGGTGCGCCATCGTTCCTTCAGGGTTCTGACGATCTGCTTCTTGCTCATCCGGCGAGGCAGCGTGGTCAGGGCAAACTTCGTCGGCTTCGTTTCGTCGTGCGGCCACTCGATCACGAGCCACAGGACCTCTCTGTCCTTGGGCTCGGACCCATCGTCATGGGCCGCCTTCACTCTGCGAAAGCAGAAGCGGCTGGCGAGCTTTCCGCGTGTTCCTGTGCGCCACGTCACTCGCCGGAAGGCCTGCAGCCCGAGCTCGATGCCGAGCTTCTGAACGCCGACGGCGGCGCCGCGGCGTCGTTCCTTGGCGTCGAGCAACCACACGCCCGTGGTCGCGTTGACGGCCACGGCGAAGTCAAGCCCATAGCTTCGCAGCGCGTCACGAAAACCGGACGAGGTGCCATAGGCCGCATCCGCGAGAACGATGTCTCCCGGGATCTCGTCGGCTATTGCGCGGGCGATCATGTCGAGCGCGAGATCCGGCTTGGTCTTGAACACCTGATCGGACGGAATCCTGGCCTCCTTCCGGCGCTCCTCGTCATCCAGCCACTGCTGAGGGAGGTACAGCTCAAAATCGAGAGGGACGTGCTCGGTTCTGTTTGCGGCGCAGAGGCTCACGCCAACCTGGCAGTTCGTGATCTTCCCTGCGGTGCCTGTGTACTGGCGCTGGACACCGACAGAGTGGTCCCCTTGCTTGAGGAAGCCCGTGTCATCGACGATCCAGACCGAGATCGGATCCTGTTCGTGCATGGCCCTCGTCACATAGTGCGCAGCCTCACGGCGGACATCGCGATCGCTCCACGGCGAGTCCCTCAAGAAGTGGAGAAGCCGGTCATGGGCGCGCTGCGTCTCGCGTGGCTCTCCGAACGCGCGCGCCGCGATGGGCTCGACGCTCTTTCTCTCCCCCTCGCCCAGAATGCCAAAGGCGTAAGCCGCGAACGACGCCCGCTGCTCCTTTCGTCGTAGGTGGGCGCCGATCTGGGCAAAGTAGTCATCCAACCGAGACTTCGCTGCGTTGTCCAGCGTGTATGTCATCGCGACGCCCATCTTGGGCACCCGACCGCAGATGGAAACCCCCTGTTCTAACTTTCGGAGGACAAAGTGAGAAACAAACGACACCAACCGACCAGGTGGCTGTCGCCGGCCTACTCAGGTCTCACCAACTTCCCGCAGTAGAACTAGGACTGAGCGGCTCGTTGATTTCAGGCGGTGCGTGCAAGTCGTGAAGGATGGCCCGGAGCCGCTCAACAAGCGCGGCGGTAGGTAACCGCCCGACCATCGTCATCGATTGGACTCAGCCCGCTCCCGTTCTCGCTCGCCAGCTGGGCCGCCCTGCGCTCCGCCGCGACCACGCAGCGGCCCCCGCCCGTCCCGTCTCCCTGCTTCAACCCAGAGGACGCCCGTCCGCATTCGCCCGCTGCGTCGTGGTCTGTCAACCCATAGAGCAAGCGCCGTGAAGCGGGCGCGAGAGCGATGCTCGACGAGCGCGGCGCGCTCGTCCTCGATGGTCAGTGCTACGACCTCGCCCTCTCGCACGGCGGGCGGTTCTGCTACGCCGAGCTCGTCCACGTCGGTGCGGCCAAAGCCGCGCCGACGCCAGGCGGCTCCGCACCAGCCCGCGTGTCGCATTCGAGACACTCCCGACGCAAGGTCTGTTGAATTCGCGGCCCCCTATGTCCTGTATGACCCGCGGTGTCAACGCCACCTCGATTACAACCGATTACAGCGCGCCGCCCTCTCCTCGCCTCGCCGGCCGCCTCTCCCTCGATGTCGCGCGAATGGCTCGGCGCAGCAGCATTCAGACGCCTCAGCGTGCCAAACGACCTTGACAGCCACTCTCGATACGCGACCATCCTCCGGTACCACTCAACCAGGAGGGAGCTCATGCCCCCGACAAGCACCGTGAAGAACACGCCCGGATCCACATCTCCCAAGGCCAGGTCGTCCAGCAGGACGCCGGCCGCAACGTCGAAGCGCCCGGCCGCAAGGCCCGACGAACCGACGAGCGATGAGGCGCTCCTCGCGCTGGACTCGGCCTACGCTTCCGCCCCCGACATGCCCACGAGCGTCGCGGAGCGCGAGCTCACCTCCCTGGCGCGCCTCGCGCACGCGCAGCAATCACGCATGTCGAGGATCGGTATCACCTCCGACAAGGTGGATCTCCTCGCGCGCTTCGCGCGGCGCCTCGGCGCCCTCGAGAAGGGGTGGCAGAGGGCGCGCGGCGCCGTGACGCTCACGTCCGCGCAGCGCAAGCTTCGCGACGAGGCCGAGGCGCTCGACGCGAAGCTCGTGGCCGGCGGCCGCTGGGGCTGCCGCAACGACGACGCCGCCCAGGCGGAGCTCTCGCGCATCGCCGACGGCTCCGGCCTTTCGGACACCATCCAGGACCTGCGCGATCTCGTCGACTTCTGGTCCGATCACGAGGGCGCGCTCGGCGTGACCGATATCACGGCGAAGGATCTCGAGCGGGCCAAGGCGCTCGCTGACGCGCTCGAATACGCCGCCGCCAACGAGGCATCGGACGCGATGCGCCGCACACGCGCTGGATCTGCGCAACCGTTGCTTCTGGGCCGCCGACGAGCTCGCCAAGGAGATCCGTGAGGGCGGCCGTTATGCGTTTCGCGACCAGCCCAAGATCGCGGCTAAGTTCGTGTCGCGCTACCGGACGAACGTGAGACGGCGCTCCCGCAGGAAGGCCCTGGCCACCGAACCCGTCGCCGCTCCCGAGCTGAGCCCGGAAGCATAAGCTCTCCCACGGGCGCCATTCTCTCGCTCCCGCGCCCGATCCTCTCGCTCCCGCGCCCGATCCTCTCACTCTGGCGGCCGATCCTCTCGCTCCCGCGCCCGATCCTCTCACTCTGGCGGCCGATCCTCTCGCCCCCGCGCCGATCCCCTCACCCCGGCCGCCGATCCTCTCGCTCCGCCAGCGGATCCTCTCACTCTCGCGCCAAGAGCTCTCTCTTCTTCTCCTCTGCCTCCTCACCCGCTCTCTCTCACCCATCCGCTCCACGCGTCGAGCCCGCACGGGTGCCGCTTCGCCCCTGACGTGCGTCTCCGTCGCGCGCGTTCCGCGCCGCATTCCCTGCGCCGAGGCGAGCCTTGCGCTGCGGCGCCCCCTGCGCTTTGATGCCCGCCCTTCCCCATCCGAGGTGGAACGAACCATGGCGACCCTGGGCGACCTTCGCGAGCGCATCGACAGCATCGACGACCGGATCCTCGAGCTCCTCGCCGAGCGGGCCGAGGTGGCCGTCGAGGTCGCGCACGCGAAGCGCGCCGCGAACGCCACGCAGTTTCACGACCCGGAGCGGGAGCGGCGCGTGCTCACCCGCCTGCAGGCGAAGGGCGCGGGGCGCTTCCCGGGCGACGCCATCCGGGTCGTCTTCCGGGAGGTGATGAGCGCCTGCCTGTCGCTGGAGGAGCCCATGAAGGTGGCCTTTCCGGGGACGGAGGGCGCCTTCGCGGAGGTCGCGGCGCGGCACCTGTTCGGGCTGGCCGCGCGCTACCGGGAGACGGGCACCATCGAGGGCGTCTTCGACGCCGTGCGCGCGGGCGAGGCGGCCTGCGGCGTCGTCCCCGTCGAGAGCTCGACCGACGGCTCGGTGACCCTGACGGCGGACGCCCTGATCGAGAGCGACCTCCAGATCCGGCAGGAGCTCGTGCTCGACGTCGCCTATTGCCTGTTCAGCAAGGCGGAGGGGCTGAGCGGCGTCGCGCGGGTCCACGCGCACCCGCACGCGCTCTCGCAGTGCCGCCTCTGGCTCGCGAAGCACCTCCCCGGCGCGCAGATCGTCCAGACCGTCTCCGCGGCCGCGGCGGCGCACGAGGCCCTCGGCGACCCCGCCGCGGCGGCGATCGGCAGCCGCGGGGCGGGCGAGCTCTACGGGCTGCCCCTCCTGCGGGAGCGCATCCACGACCGCGCCGAGAACGCGACCCGCTTCATCGTCATCGCCCCGGCCGACGCGCCCGCCACGGGCGGGGACAAGACCTCGATCGTCTTCTCGGTGCAGGAGGAGCCCGGCGCGCTCCGCCGGGTCCTCGCCATCTTCGACGACGCGGGCATCAACCTGACCCGGATCGAGTCGAGGCCCAGCCGGCAGAAGCACTGGGACTACGTCTTTCTTGTCGATCTGGAGGGCCACCGGAGCGAGCCGCGCGTCGCCGACGCGATCGAGCGGCTCCGCGCGCGCTGCGAGATGGTGAAAGTCCTCGGCAGCTACCCGCGGTCGACCGGCGCGCGCTGAGGCGCGGGCGCGAGCATCCGCCGGGCCACGACGGGGGATGGTGCCCCGCGGGGAAGGGTGATAAATTTCCGCGCCCGTGCCGGCTGCGTCGCTCGCGCTCGCCCTCCGCGCTGCCCGAACGGCCGCGAGCGCGGTCGCCGGCACCCTGCTGGCCGCCGTCGCCCTGCCCGCCGCAGCGGGCGAGCCTCGCGCCGCAGGTGAACCGGTGCTCGTCCTCGCCGCCTTCCCGGGCGCCGGCGGCATCGACAAACGCGCCATCGACCTCGTCGTCGCCCATATCCGCCCCGTCGGCGTCCGCCTTCAGATCGTCCGCCCCGGCACGCCGAGGCCCGTGCTGCAGACGCTCCTCCCCGAAGCCAACGCGCTCGCCGACGCGTGGGGCGCGCGGGGAGTGCTCTGGATCGACGCCGGGGCGAGCGACGAGCTCGCCTTGTACGTGGTCGAGCGCGACGGCGAGCAGATCTACGGCCGCCGCATCCCGGTCTTGCCCGGGCAGACCGCCACCGCCCTCGAGTCGCTCGCCAACATCGCCGGCGCGGTCGCCGAGGAGCTCCGCGAGGGCCACGTCGCCGGCCTGGCCGAGGTGAAGGTCGCCCCGGTCGGGCCGGCTCCAGCGGCTCCGCCCGAGCCCGTCGGTGCCCTCGAGCTCGCCACATCCCCCGCGGCGCACGCGGACGCCACGCACGCGGACGCCGCGCCGGACCTGCAGCCGCCCGCAGGCCCGCCGTCGCCATCCACGGGCGCCCGCCGCGATGCGAGCCCGCTGCCGACGTTCGCCGTCCTCGCCGGCTACACCGGCGCGAACTTCAGCAGCGCCGCGCCCTGGCAGAGCGCCGCCGCGCTCCGCGCCTCCTGGGCGCCGGTGGACTACGCCGTCCTCGGCCTGGGGTACGAGCTGATCCCCACGACCTCGCTCGGCGACGAGCAGTCCACGTTCGAGCTCTCGCGCCACCCGGTGATCACGACCGGCCAGGTCCGCCTCAGGCTCCCCCTTGGCCTCGACCTGCAGCTCGGCGCGCGCGCCACCGTCGATATCGTCGAGCGCGTTCCCGAGGAAGGCACGACCCAGCAGGCGCTCTCGGAGCCGCCCCCGTTCCCGCCACCTCCCGGTCATGGCCTACCACCACCGCCGCCCCCGTGGCGGTGGCCGCGGATGTTTCCGCAGCAGCTCCCCCCGCCGGAGGCCCGCACCGACGTGCTCGTGAGCGTCGCGCCGGTCGCGGAGCTCGGGGTCCCGCTCACCGGGTGGCTCCGCCTCAAGACGACGCTGGGTGTGGACGTGCTCCTGACGGAGCCTGACGCCACCGTACACCCGGGCCTCGCGCTTTCGGCCAATCCGGTGCGGATCTTCGCCGGCGTCGGGCTGGAGCTCGGTCTCTCCCTGTCGGCCTCGCCAGCCCCCGCGGGCATGGTCAGGAAATGACCACCCGCGCCGCATGACCCGTCACGAAAGGAAAATTGACCCGCTTCGGGCCGTGCATCGCACCAGGTCGAAGCGATGGACGCTGAGCACGCGCGAGCTCTCTCCAGGAGCCTCGGCCCACTGCCCGAGCTGCTCCTGGCCAGCGCCATGACGCGCCCCGTCCCCGCCCCGCCGCCTGCCCCGTCACCCGCCGTGTCCTCGCCGTCTGACCTCGAACGGATGCGCCACGCCGGCGCGGGTGACCCGGAGGCCCAGGCCTGGCTCATGACCCACGTGATCTCACGGGTCCGCCGGATCGCGCGGACGTTCCTCCGCAGCGCGGCCGACGCCGACGACGCCGCGCAGCTCGCCCTGCTCGCGATCCTCGAGAGCGCGTCGAGCTACCGCGGCGACGCCGCCGTCGACGCCTGGGCCAGGCGCGTCGCCGTCCGGACGATCCTCCGGTACGCAAGGCAGCAGCGCAGGGAAGGCGCGCCCGTGGCCCCGGAGAGCGCGATCGACGAGGAGATCGCCCAGGCGCCGCACCAACCCCCGTTCGAGGCCCTGCCGCGCGAGGCGCGCGCGTACCTCGACGAGCTGCCGGAGGCGCAGCGCCATGTGATCCTCCTGCACCACGCGCTCGATTACTCCATCGAGGAGATCGCCGGAATGACCGAGGTCAGCGCCGATACGGTGAAGAGCCGGCTGCGCCTCGGGATCGGCGCGCTCCGCAAGCAGGTGCGACAGGACCTCGCCGTCGGCCGGAAGAGAGCATCATGACAGGGACGCAGAAGTCCGAGATCGATCTGGACCTCCTGCCCGCGATCCTCGCCGCGGAGGCGCGCGGCGAGCCGATCCGCCCCGAGGACGCGGAGCTCCTCCGCCGCGCCGAGCAGGACGACCCCGAGCTCCTCGGCGAGGCGCCGCTCTGGGCCGCCATCGGCAGGCTCGGCGACGCGCGCGGCGACGGCCGCGAGCTCAGCGACGCCGCCATGCTGCAGCAGGTGCTCGCGCGCGCCCGCCTCGAGCCCGGGGGCGCCCGCTTCGAGCCCCGAGCCGCTCGCCTCGACCCGAGGGGCGCCCGCCTCGAGGCCGCGCCCGAGAGCGCGGCGCGGCTGCGCGCGGCGCCTCGGCCGATGCTGCGGCGCGGGATCGCCGGGTCGCTCGCGGGCGTCGCCGTCGCGGCGACGCTCCTGGCCGCGCTCGCGGCGGAGCTGTTCGACGGGCCTGCGCAGGCGCCCCCGCCGGCGCCGAGCGGGAGCGAGACGCTCGATCCGGGCGGCGCGCGGCGCACGGTCCTGAGCCTCCCCACGCTTTCGGTGCCGGAAGCGCCTCCGCCAGGCGCCGGCGCGCCCACCGCCGAGCCCTCACCAGGCGCCGGTGCCCCCTCGCCAGGCGCCGGCGCGCTCGCACCGGGCGCCGGCCCGCCCACCGTCGAGCCGCCGCCCGGCGCGAACGCGCCCGCCGCCGAGCCCTCGCCCGGCGCCGGCGCGCCCACCGGCGGGCTCGCGACCGCCAGCACCGCCAGCGCCGTCGGGGCGCGGGATCGCGCGCAGCAGCCGCCCAGGCCGCGCGCGGAGGAGCCCGCGGCGGGCCCGCAAGCGCTGCTCCTGCGCGCGCAGACCCAGCTCGGGCAGGGGAAGAGCGCCGAGGCGAACGCCTCCTACCGCGCGCTGCTCGCGCAGTACCCGGCGAGCCCCGAGGCGCGGGCGGCCCTGGTGTCGCTCGGTCAGATCGCGCTCCACCAGGGCAAGGCGGCGGAGGCGCTCGGCTATTTCGATCGCTACCTCGCCGGCGCCGGCGGCCCCCTCGCCGCGGAGGCCCGGGTCGGCCGGGTGCAGAGCCTGCGCCGGCTCGGCCGGGCGGCCGACGAGCGCGCGGCCATCGCCGATTTCCTCGCGCGTCACGGCGAGAGCGTCCACGCGCCGCGGCTGCGCGCGCGCCTGTCCGAGCTCGGCGGCGGCTGAGCGCAGGGGCCTGACGCCGGATCGCCGGCGTCCGCGCGGTGGGGCTTCTTCAAAAAAGATTGACCCCTGATCCCGCCGCGTCGCCACCTGGCCATCGAGATGTCGCAAAACCTTTGCCGAATTGAAAAATTCTCCTCACGAGGCGGATGGCGCGCCGGTCTCCTTGGCGGGGCCGTGGCCCTCGTGTCGCTCGCCTGCTCGAGCTCCGGGGGTGGTCCCAACGACGCGTCGGGCTCGGGGGGCTCGGCCGGCGGCTCCGGCGGCTCCGGCGGCTCCACCGGGTCGGGCGAACCGACCGGCGACCCCACGAAGCTCGTCGGCGCCTTCCAGGTGCGCTCGCTGCCTTCTGCCGAGCCGGGCGCGGCGGGCAGCACGGCGGTGATCGGGAAGATCTACGACGGCCCGACGCCCTCGCAGCTCGTCTGGGAGGTGCAGACCGAGGAGGGGGGCTGTCAGCTCCTGACGCCGCGCGTCCCGTTCTGCAACGAGCCCTGCGGGGGCAGCGCCGTCTGCGTGGAGGACGACACGTGCCAACCCTACCCCGCCGCGCACAGCGCCGGCAACGTGACGGTGACCGGCTTGAACCTCGAGTCGGGCGCGGCGTCCCTCGTCATGAGCCCCACGGCGAACAACTACCAGCCTCCCGCCGGCGTGAAGCTCCTCTACCCTCCCGTCGACGAGGGCGGTGTGCTCCGCTTCGAGGCGAGCGGCGATTTCTTCAGCGCCTTCACGGTGGAAGCCAAGGGCGTGAGCCCCCTGGAGCTCCTGAACGAGACGATAGCGCTCGAGCCCGATCAGCCCCTGCAGCTCGAGTGGACCCCGCCGGGGCAGGCCGACATCTCCAAGGTCTACGTGAAGCTCGACATCAGCCATCACGGGGGCACGAAGGGGATGATCGAGTGCAACGTCGAGGACACCGGCTCGCTCGATGTCCCGGCATCCCTCGTCAAGCAGCTCCTCGACCTCGGCGTCGCGGGCTTCCCGACGATCGTCGTCACGCGCAGGTCCGTGGGCTCCGCGACGATCCCGGCCGGCCGGGTCGATCTGGTCGTCTCGTCCCAGATCGAGCAGGCGGTGGTGATCGCCGGGCTCATGTCGTGCAACGACGACTCGCAGTGCCCCGAGGGCCAGACCTGCCAGAGCGATCTCACCTGCAAGTGAGCCTCGCCGATCCGCGGCGCGGCTGACCGTCTAGCTTAACAAGGAAAAGGACACAGAGACCATGACACGCACTTATCTCCCCTTGCTGCTGCCCCTTACCCTCGCGCTGCTCTCCCCTGTGGTCGGCGTCGGCTGCTCCGGCTCGGACTCGGATGTGGGCGCCTCGGGCGACAGCTCGACCACCACCTCGTCCAGCTCCGGCGGCAACACCACCTCGTCCAGCTCCGGTGGCAACACCACCTCGTCCAGCTCCGGCGGCAACACCACCTCGTCCAGCTCCGGCGGCAACACCACCTCGTCCAGCTCCGGCGGCAACACCACCTCGTCCACGTCCGGCGGCGACGCCACCTCGTCCACCTCCGGCGGCGGGACGACCGAGAAATTCAGCTTCTTCGTGACCAGCCTCGTCGCCCTGCAGGAGCTGTCGGGCTCCCAGGACGGCTTCGGCGGCGATCTCCGCTTCGGAGAGACGGGCGCCGGCGCCGGGCTCCGCGGCGCGGACAAGATCTGCGCGACCATCGCCGAGAAGAGCATGCCCGGCGCGGGGGCCAAGCAGTGGCGCGCCTTCCTGAGCGCCGTCGCAGGGGAGGACGGCAAGCAGGTCAACGCGATCGATCGGATCGGCCAGGGTCCCTGGTACGACCGGCTAGGCCGGCTGCTCGCCAACAACAAGGAAGAGCTGCTCAACGACCGCCCCTCCGCGGCCGACCCTGCGATCATCGACGATTTCCCGAACGAGGACGGCGTCCCCAACCACCAGCCCGATCCGAGCCAGCCCGAGGTCGACAACCACGACATGCTGACGGGGACGAACGACAAGGGACAGCTCTACAGCGCGACCGCGACCTGCAAGGACTGGACGGCCAAGTCGGGCGACTCGAGCGAGGGGCGGCCGCGCGTCGGCCACTCGTGGCCCAGGAACTTCGGAGGTGGCGGCTTCCCGACCGGCGGCGGCAGCAGCGGCGCCGGCTTCCCCGGCGGCAGCACCGGCGCCGGCCCCGGCGGCAACATCAACATGGCCAACTGGATGTCGTCGCTCGACGAGTCAGGGTGCGCGCCGGGCATCAACCTCCTGGAGCAGGGGGGACCGCTGCCCGGCGCGGTCACCGTCGGGTCCGGCGGCGGTTACGGCGGGTTCTACTGCTTCGCCCTGACACCTTGACACCTTGACGCGGGATTGACGCGGGATGACCGGCGCGCGCCGCTGCGCGGTCAGCTTACTTGTCTCAGGAGGAATCATGTACAAAGGCACTCGCATCACGTCGATCGTCACGCTCGCCTTGCTCGCCGCGGCGCTCCCGGGCGCGTGCGGCGGCGGCGGCACGGACGACCCCGGCGTGACCGGAGAGGTCTGCGAACGCAAGAACGCCGATGAATCGACGGAGTTCCTGAAGCGCGTCGGGTGCGCCGCGGACTTCGAGGCGCTCGCGTCGGCGCCCATCGACGCCACCTTGCCCGGCGCGCGGTCGGTCAAGGTCGTGCTGGATCAAGCCGATCAGAACGCGCTGTATTTCCAGAACAGCGTTCTCTACCTGATCCACTACGACTTCGTGTCAACGCACCTCTCCGGCGACGCGCTGCCCCTCGTCCCGCCCCTCGCCGAGTTCAACGCGACCGAGTACTTCACGCCGGATCGCCGCTTCGTCCTCGGCGCGGTGACGCACTACGAGGGCCCCGACGTGTGGGCCGTCGAGCTCTCCCCCTACGACACCGCGTCCGCGGACATGATCGCCACCCTGTTCAGGGCGGTCAAGGCGGCCTCCTTCTTCGGGGCGAAGCTCGCCTTCCACCCGACGTCGGAGGCCGTCGCGGCCGAGGCGAAGAAGCTCCCCTCCGACATCCCCGTGGTCAGCACCGGCGATCTCTACGCCGGCATCGACTACCAGCCGCTCTCGCTGGGCACGGCGGTGGGCCGGCTCCACTTCGCGAAGGCGGCGGATCTCGACTCGGAGTACCTGTCCCACCAGGACATCGTCGTCCTCGACGAGGCGCCCAACGACATCTCGGTCGTCCAGGGGATCATCACCGAGGAGTTCCAGACGCCGCTCTCGCACGTCAACGTGCTCTCCCAGAACCGGCGCACCCCCAACATGGGGCTGCGCAACGCCATGACCCACCCCGACCTGCTCGCGCTGAAGGACAAGCTCGTCGAGCTCACCGCGGGGCCGTCGTCCTGGAGCGTCCGCGAGGTCACCGAGGCGGAGGCCGAGGCGTTCTGGGAGGAGCACAAACCCACGCCCGTCACGCTCCCCGAGCTGGATCTGACGGTCACCGATCTGCGCGACATCGAGGACGTGACCCCCGATCCCCCGGAGGGCGAGCCGCTCCGGGACGCGATCAAGCAGGCCGTGCTCGCCTTCGGCGGCAAGGCGGCCCACTACTCCATCCTGGCCAGGCTCCCCGAGGTCCCCATCCTGAAGGCCTTCGCGATCCCGGTGTACTACTATGACCAGTTCATGAGGGATAACGGGTTCTACGAGCAGATCGACGCGCTGCTCGCCGACCCGAAGTTCACGACCGACGCCGCGGCCCGCGACGAGCAGCTGAAGGCGCTCCGCGACGCCATGAAGAGCGCGCCCATCGACGCCGAGTTCCAGGAGATCCTCAAGGCGAAGATCGAGGCGGATTACCCCGGGCACCCGATGCGCTTCCGCACCAGCACGAACAGCGAGGATCTCGACGGGTTCCCGTGCGCCGGCTGCTACGACTCGAACACGGGCGATCCGACGGACTGGGAGGATGTCCTCGACGCCATCCGCAAGACCTACGCGAGCGCCTGGAAGCTCCGCACCTTCGACGAGCGCACCTATTACGGCATCGACCACCGGACCATCGGGATGGCCTTGCTCGTGCACCACAATTTCCCGGCCGAGGAGGCGAACGGCGTGGCCGTGACCAACAACCCGTTCGACACGGCAGGGGTCCAGCCCGCCTTCTACGTCAACGTGCAGAGCGGCGGTGACGTGGAGGTGGTCGCCCCGCCCGCGGGCGTGACGAACGACGCGTTCCTCTACTTCTTCAACCAGCCGAACCAGCCGGTCACCTACCTGACGCACTCGAGCCTCATGCCGGAGGGCCAGACGGTCCTCTCGACGGCGCAGGTCCATCAGCTCGGCGTGGCGCTCGACGCCATCCACGAGCGGTTCTCCCCCGCGTACGGGCCGGCGAGCGGCAACGACGGGTGGTATGCGATGGACGTGGAGTTCAAGTACGACGACGACGCGAACCCCGGCGAGCCGCCGACGCTCTACATCAAGCAAGCGCGCCCCTACCCCGGCCGCGGCGCCGCCTCCGGGGCGCCGTGACGCGGACGCACGTGGATGGAGATGAGCGCGTGGATGTAGACGAGCGCGTGGATGTAGACGAGCGCGCGCCGCGCCCGCCGATCGCCCCAGGAAAGAGCGGCTCGCCGTGATAGACTGGCTCGGATGGGTCACCCAGGGGAGCGCCATGGACTTCCGCAAGGCGGTCGTGGCGCTCCTGCTGGCGTTCGGGCTCGGCCAGGCGGTCGCGCTCGTCTACATGGCCACATTTCGCGGGCTCTCCTACTCCCGCTCATCCGTGCACAGCATGGCGATGGGCAGCGTCATCACCTGCATGCTGATGCTCGCCGTCGGCAGCAGCATCGCGGCCGGCATCGGCGTCGCCGTGGGCCTGAGCGCGGTCCGGTTCCGCACGACCATGCGCGATCCGCGCGACGTCATGTTCGTCTTCGCGGCGCTCGGCGTCGGCATCGCCTGCGGGCTCCAGGCGGTCGGCGCGGCCCTCGGCGGGACCGCGATCTTCGCCGCCGGAACCTTGCTCCTCCATTTCACCGGCTGGGGCTCGCGACGACAGCCGGATGGCCTGCTCCGCTTCACCGCGCCCCCCGTGCCCGAGGTGGAGGACGCGCTCGCGAGGGTGCTCCGCGCGCACTGCCGGACCTTCTCGCTGGTGACCCTCCGGGAGGCTGCGCAGGGGACCGTGATGGAGCATGCTTACCAGATCACCGTCCTCGCGCCCGATCTGCGCTCGGCGCTCGTCGCGAAGCTCCAGGCCATCCCGGGCGTGCAGGACGTCTCTCTCATGCTTCAGGAGCCGACGCTGGATCTCTAGCGGCCGAGGTCCATCGCGGAGGATGCCTGTCGGTCACGCCCTCGTGGGCCCTCTCGCTTCGTTGACACAGCCGCCGTCGTCATCACCGCGCAAGGATCATCGATGTACAGCTACCAGCGACTCCGCGCGGCGCTCCAGGACGCCGCCCCCGCGATCACCTTCGTGCTCACGCTCGGCGCCGCCCTGTGGCTCCACCTGGGCAGCGGCCCGCGCGGGCGGGTCTTCGGCTACGCGGAGGCGCTGCCCGAGGTGCTCTCGCCGGTCGAGACGGCCCGCGTGGCCTCCATCGAGGTGGCCGTCGGCGAGGAGGTCGAGGCCGGGCAGATCATCGCGACGCTGGACAGCTCGGTGATCGACGCCGAGATCGCCGTCGCCAAGGCGGAGAAGGCCCAGGTCGAGGCCGATCTGAACATGGAGCTCGCCGTCCTCGAGCAGGAGCTCGACACGAACCGCGAGACGGTCGAGCGCCACCTCGCCGTCCACCGCGAGGAGCAGCGCCGGGCGGTCGCCGAGGCCAAGGTGCTGGACAGCGAGATATCGCGGGTGAAGGCGCTCGTCGAGAACCGGCAGGCGGTGCTCGACGACCTGACGAAGCTCGACCTGCAGCAGGCGACGGTCGCGGCGATCGCCAGCGAGAAGCCGCGGACGCTGAGCATGCTCACGGAGCAGCTCAAGGCGACCGAGCGGCGGCGGAACGGCCTCCGGGATCGGACGTCGGGGCTGGCGGCGAAGCTCGACGCGGACGTGCGCGTCGCGAGCGAGAACATCGCGATGCTCGAGCAGCGGCGCGCGAGCTACGTGCTGCGCGCCGCGAACGCGGGGCGCGTCACCTCCATCGAGAGGCAGCCCGGCGACGTGGTCCCGGCCGGGATGCCCGTCGTGCAGCTCCTGAGCGGGCGCACGGGCGCGCGCGCTGTCGCCTGCGTCCCCGAGCGCTTCGCCCTCGGCGTCAACGACGGGGACGCCGCCGAGCTCTACATCCGGGGCCAGCTCGGCGGCGCGATCCCGGGCACGGTCGTCGCCGTGGGGCCGCTCGTCTCCCAGCTCCCCCCGCGCTGCTGGCCGACGCCGGAGATGCCGGCGTGGGGCCGCGTCGTCACCATCTCGCTGGACGCGCCGATGGCGCTCGTCCCCGGCCAGGCCTTCGACATCACGTTCGACGCGCGCCGCGGCGCGGCCCCCGCCCAGCCGCCGCCGAAGCCCACCACCACCGCGCCGAAGGCGGGCGCCGCCCCGAAGGCCGGCGCTGTCGCGTCCCAGTCCCCCATGAAGCTGCCCCCGACCCTGGCGAGCCGGACGCGCTTCGAGCCGTCCGGCGTCCTCGCGCGCCCCGGCGAGTCCCGGTACCTCCTCGTCAGCGACGACACGGGCCACGAGCAGAACAACGAGGGCGCGCCGTGGCTCTTCGCGATGTCCGCGGGCGGCGCCGTCGACGCGGATCCGGTGCCGGTGAGCGGCGTCGACGAGCTGAACGACGTCGAGGGGATCGCGGCCGGGGACGCGGGCGAGATCTACCTCCTGTCGTCCCAGAGCTACAGCAAGAAGGGGAAGCGCAAGTCGGAGCGGACCGCGCTCCTCCGCCTCCGCCAGGACGGCCAGGGCTTCCGCGTCGACGGCGAGATCCACCTGGCCGAGGTCCTCGACGCGGACCCCTCGCGCGCCGCGGCGCTCGGCCTCCCCGAGGGGACGCGGGCGCTCGACATCGAGGGCCTCGCCTTCCGGCAGGGCGCCCTGTACCTCGGGCTGAAGGCGCCGCTCGACGCGCAGGGCAACGCGATGATCTGGCGGGTCGGCTCCCCGAGCGCGCTGTTCGGCGGCGAGGCCGCCGCGGCGGTCGAGGCCGCGAGCGCGAAGAAGAAGCATCGGACCGCGGCCGAGGCGACCCGCTTCGACGCGGCCCGGGTCTCGCTGTGGGCGCGCGCGCGCGTCGACGTGGAGGTCGCCGGGAAGCCCACGCCGGGCGGCATCTCGGAGCTCGTGTTCATGCCCGACGGCGCGCTCGCCATGACGTCCACGCCCTCGACGGCGGACGGCGACGCCGGCGCGCTGTGGCGGGTGGATCGCCCCGAGGGCGGCGTCCTCTCGCCGCGCCTCGTCCAGCGGTTCCCGGGGCTCAAGCCCGAGGGGATCTCGCCGTCGCTCACGCCGGGCACGCTGACGATCGTGTTCGACGCCGCCGTGCCCTCGTTCCAGGAGATCTCGTGGGGCCAGTGAGCCAGCGCCGCCGCCGCGCGGCGATCCCCGTCATGTTGCTCTGCGCGGCCCTCTCGGGCTGCTCTTCCCCGCCGAGGCCGGCGGCGTCCGACCGCGCGATCGCCCTCTATCGCGAGGGCCGCGCGTCCGCCGGCGCGCCGGCGCTCCGCCGCGCGGGCCCGGGCGAGCGGCCGGGCGCGTCCAGCGCGGGGCCGGTCGCGATGACCGTGGAGGACGCCGTCGCCTGGGCGAGGGACCACAGCGCCGAGCTCGCCGCGCAGAGCGCCCGCGCCGAGGCGGCCGCGGCGCAGGTCGACGCGGAGGACCACCTCGAGAACCCGGAGCTCCGCATCACGAACATCGAGCTCCAGCGCATCCGCGAGCGCGAGCCGCGCGTGAGCACCGCGCTCCGCTTCCCGGTGACCCGCCCTGGCGAGGTCGACGCGAACGTCGCGGAGGCGCGCGTGGACGAGGCCAAGGCGCTCGCCGAGGCGCGCGAGATCGAGATCGCCCTCGAGGCCGACATCCGGTCGCTGTTCGACGAGGTGCTGCTCTTCGACGCCGAGATCGAGGCCGCCGACGCGGTGGCCGAGGCGCGCCGGTCGCTCGCCACCTGGATGAAGGGGCAGCTCGCGGCCGCGCGGACGACGGCGGTCGACGAGGCGATGACGGAGCTCACCGCCGTCGACGCGGAGCAGGACGGCGTGGATCTGCGCGCGCAGCGGAGCGCGGCGCTCGCCGCGCTCCTGTCGCGCATGGGGCTCGATCCGGCGGTGCCCGTGCGCCTCCTCGGCGCGCCGAAGAGCGCGTGGCCTCCCCCGGAGCTGCCCACGGAGGCGGAGGCCGTCGAGCTCGCGCTCAAGCGCCGCCCCGAGATCGAGCTCGCGGCCGCGCAGGGCGACGCGGCGGACGCGACGCTCCAGGCCGAGCGCGCCGCGCGGTGGCCCTGGCTCTCCTTCGTCGAGGTCGGCTACGACTTCCGGCGAGAGAACGATCTCGGCCTCGGGTGGACGTTCGGGCTCGGCATCGAGCTGCCGGTGTTCGACACGCACCGCGCGGCCACCGTCGCGGCGGACACCGCGCGCAAGGCGGAGCAGCGCTCGCTCGGCGCCGCGGTCGAGCTCGTGACGCGCGAGGTGCGGACGAGCCTGAGCGAGGCGCAGGCCACCCGCGCCCTCGTGACCGAGCTCCGGCGCCGGATGAACCCCGCCGCCGAGCGCGCGGGCGCCGAGGCGCAGCGGGCGATCGAGGGCCGCAACGTCGACGTGGGGCGGGCGCTCGAGGTCGACGAGCGCCGCGTGCGCCTGGAGCTCCGGCTGCTGCGCTTCGTGCGCCGCTACTGGACCGCTGTCGGCGAGCTCCGCCACGCCGTCGGCGGCCGGCTCCCCGCCGAGGTGGGCCACCACGGCCGGAACACGGAGCCCGGGAGCGATGCGGCGCGGTAGAGGGGGAAGAGCGGGAACGATGAGATCCCTTCATGCATCCGCGGTCCTCGCGCTCGTCGCGGCGAGCCAGGGTGGCTGTGTGCCCCTCGACCCGGGCAGCGGCGTGGTCTTCGATCGGACGGCGCTGCACGAGATCGCGATCACCATCGACGACGCCCACCTGGGGCAGCTCCGCACGGACCTCGACAACCGCGTCCCGTGCACCCTCGTCTACGACGGCGACGTCGTCAGCGGCGCTGGCATCCGGCAGAAGGGCAACTCGGCCGTGGATCTGTCCGAGAAGCCGAGCTTCAGCGTCAAGCTCGACGAGTTCGATGAAGAGGCGAACCTGCACGGGCTCAAGAAGCTCCTGCTGAACAACTCCAAGCAGGACCCGACGTTCCTTCGCCAGCAGATCGGCGAGGACCTGCACGACCGCGCCGGCGTGCCCGCGGCGCGCACCGCGCACGCGGTGGTGAGCGTCAACGGCGTGGACGCGGGGATCTACGTCGTCACCGAGGCCATCGACAAGCGGTTCCTGCGGCTGCACTTCGGCGAGGTGAACGACGAGGGCGCGCTCTACGAGGGCCCGTGCTGCGGCGACTTCGCCGAGGACATCGACGCCGTGGAGCTCGACGGCGGCGATGACGGCGGCGGGGCAGAGCTCCGGTCTCTCGCCGCCGCCATCCAGGAGGCGCCGGACGAGCAGCTCGCGGCGGAGGTGAGCGAGCGCCTCGACCTGGATCGGTTCCTCACGAGCTACGCCCTCGAGGCGCTGCTCGGCCACTGGGACGGCTACGCCTACCGGGCGAACAACTATTACCTCTACGAGAACCCGGTCGACGGGCGCTTCGTGTTCATCGCCCACGGGATGGACCGCATCCTGGACGACCCGCATTTCGACACCGAGACGGAGCCGGTCGCCGTGCTCCCGCGCCGGATCCGGGAGATCCCGGCGCTCGACGAGCGGTATCGCGCCGAGCTCGCCCGTGTCGTGAACGCGGCGTGGGACGAGGGCGCCGTGCTCGCGGCCATCGATCGGGCGGAGGAGGTGCTCGGCAAGGCCGACGCCGGCGACGCGACTCGAGGCGACCTGAGCCAGTTCAAGGCGCACGTGGGCGCCCTGCGCAGCGATCTGAAGCTGCGCCGCGCGCTCGTCGATCCCGCGATCGTCTGCGGCGACGGCGACGTCGCGGGGCTCGAGACGTGCGATGACGGCAACACGGCGGCTGGCGACGGGTGCAGCGCGAGGTGCCGCGTCGAGCCTTGATGGGGGCCGGGCTCGGCCCTCAGCGCTGCAACCGCGCTGAACCTGATCCTCGGATTGGCATCCGAGCGCGACAGCGCTCAAACACTGCCGCTCACCTTCGCTGCGCGGGTGCTGCCGTCGACCGATGACTCGATCGTATACAGCGCTCCATGGAAGGAGATGCTCCCGTCCTCGCTCAAGCTTCCGCCGCGCAGCACGTTGGCGGCGCTCTCGTAGAGAAGAAAGGGAGCGAGGCCGACGGGCAGCTCGCTCGCGAGCGTCCAGGTGCCCTCCGTGCCGCCAGAGGCGATCACGAGGTACTGCTGAGCACCGGACGCGTTGACGAGCACGCCGAGCGTCGAGCCGCTCCGGTCGCGGGACGTCGCGCGGAAGTTGAGGTGGGCAGCGGTGGCGAGCAAGGTGGCAGAGGTGACGGGCTTCTGGGAGGTAGACATGGCTGTGTTTGCACGACTCGGTTGCTGGCTCAGCGACAAGTTCACGGTCCCGTGTCCTGCCGGAGCTGGCTGCTGTCCTCGCTCCCGGCCGTCACGGTCCAGGCTCTCACGCGATCGAGCTCTTTGGCTGCCAGAAGAGCCCATCGTACTTCCGGGGAGATCCCGAGCGGTCCAGCCGCTGGAACGTCTCGCCGAACTTGAGGTTCCGCTGGCGGTCGCGATCGAACGGACCATGCTGGCCGTCCGCCGGCTCGTACATGGCCTCGCTCCTCCCGTGCACCTGGAAGCGCCAGCAGAGCCTCTGTTCCACGCCATCCACGACCCGCGATAAACACGCTTTCATGGCGACCACTTTCCTTGCGCTCAGCCGCACGGACGCGGAAGGCACGCCGGGCGTGCGCTTCCGCATGTGCATGCAGGAGCTGCCTCGAGCGGCCCTTTACGGCGTTGCCTGTCGCTCGAGCCCAACGGGTCCAGGCGGCATCGCTATCGACTTCGCAATCAGCTTTCGCTGCGCGTGCGTCATCATGTACCAGAGAACGAGCCGCGGCACCACGAAAGTTGATAGGCCAGGGGTCGATCTCGTCGATTCGGGGCTTTTCACGATCCTGCGCTTCAGGTACCAGCGGCCAGAGACGACCGTGACCCCTCGGCGCGCGCGGCCGCGGGCTCCAGGCGAGCGACCTGATAGCTCGGGTCGACCTGGAACCATCGCACCGCGAAGCTCGGGCCCACTGAGGACTTGTGACGGTTGTTCTGGGAGAGCTCGCCGAGCGTCACGCTATCGAGGGCCAGCGTGTCGCGCGAGCCGTCGTCGTCGTTGAAGCCGCAGTCGCCGTGGCGGTGGCCGCACGAGCTCACGATGGCGCCGTGCGGCGGCCCCAGGGTCCAGTGGCCCTCTCGCCTGGCGCGGCGCGCGCGCACCGGCGCGCGGCTCGGGCGTCTCGAAGACAAAATAAACGCGGCGGGCCTTCATGGCCCGCCGCGATGTTCCGACTCGACGAAGGAGCGATCAGTAACGACCGCGACCGCCGCCGCCGCCGCCGCCGCCAGCCGGACGCTCCTGGGCCTCGTTCACCTTGAGCGAGCGCCCATCGAGCATCATGCCGTTCAGCTGCGAGATGGCGCTGTTCGCCGCCTGGGCCGAGCCCATCGTGACGAACGCAAACCCGCGCGGCTGGCCGGTCTCGCGATCGGTCGGCATCGAGACCTCGCGGACCTCGCCGCTGCCAGCGAACGCGGCCTCGAGGGACTCGCGGGTGGTGCTGTAGGAGAGATTGCCGACGTAGAGACGATTACCCATGACACGTTACTTTCACGGCTTGCAGCTGCGCTCGTGAGCGCTCTTCGCCTGCCATTCGATGAAGCCGTCGCGGATCGAACGGGGACGTGCCGCGCAGCGAACCCGCGCAGGCACACGGTGCGTCGTCCAGTCATCCGCGCGAGCAACGATCTCCCTCGCGTGGAGGAGAGAGAACGCATCGTGTCGAGAGCCAGTGACGTCGTGAGGGGCCCAAGTTACTCCCTTGGGGCACCAACAGCAAGGAGTGTCTCAGCGATCTTGTCTCTTTCTTTCCGCCCGCAGCGGCAACCAGCGCGTGTTCCCGTGCCGTGATGCGCGCGGGATGCGCCCGGGGGCGCTCAGCAACGTCTGCCGGCGGACGAGCTGGATGCGCGCTCCACTGCACCGGCAGCGGCCTCTCACGCGATCAGGGAGCCCCCGCCGACCGGACGCTCACGTCGGCGGATGAACGCGCGGTCCCATCGCCGGGCGCGGAGCCGCCGCCCGGGTGAGGCTCCGCCGCCCCCATGCTATGGGGCCGCCATGCCGAACACAGCCGGCGACATCGACGTGGAGGCGCTGAACGACCGCCTCGCGCGGGAGCACCCGATCGACGACTACTACGAGCGCTCCCCGCTGCCGATCCGGCTCATCGAACGAAAGCGGCTCGCCATCCTCCGCGACATGCTCGGCGACTGCGCCGGCCTCGATCTCGCCGAGGTCGGCTCGGGCGGCGGGCACGTGCTGCGCCTGTTTCCGCGGGCGCGCATCACGGCCATCGACGTCTCCGACGTCTACCTCGACACCGCCCGCAGGAACCTCGCGGGCTACGACGCCCGCTTCCTCAAGGGCGAGGTCGACAAGCTCGACCTGCCGGCCGCGAGCTTCGACCGCATCCTCTGCACCGAGGTCCTGGAGCACACCGTGGACCCCGCCGCCGTGCTCGCGGCGATCGCGCGCCTCCTGCGCCCCGGCGGCGTGGCCGCGATCACGGTGCCGAACGACCCGCTCATCGCGCGGCTGAAGGGCGTCGTGCGGCGCACGCCCGTCGGCTACCTCCTGCGGGATCGCATCCAGTGGGGCGGCGACGCCTACCACCTGCACCAGTGGACGCCCGAGGAGTTCGGCCGCCTGCTGGCGCGCCATCTGCGGGTGACCGAGCGCCGCGCCGCGCCGCACGACGCGCTGCCGATCCGCGCGTGCTTCCGCTGCGTGCCCCTGTGACTCCGGCCCTGTTTCCGGGCCGCGCCGCGCGCCCGCGAACCGCTGCGCGCTCCGCTACCAGGTAAACTAGGTGAACACGCCATGACCGACGCCCATCATGAGCTTGCTCCGGAGACGCCGATCGAGCTCTCCGTCCTCGTGCCCTGTCTCAACGAGGAGCTGAACATCCCCGAGCTCACCGACCGCATCCTCGGCGTCTTCCGCGAGGGGGCGCTCACGGGCGAGCTCATCCTCGTCGACGACGGCTCGACCGACGGCACCGCCACGACGATCCGCGCGCTCATGGCCGCGCACCCCGGGCTCGTCGTGGGGTGCTTCCACCCGCAGAACCGCGGCATCACGGCGGCGTGGCGCACCGGCGCCGCCGCCGCGCGCGGCAAGCTCGTCGCCACCATCGACGCCGATCTCCAGTACCAGCCCGAGGACCTCCTGCGCCTCCGGCGCGAGCTCTACGAGCACAGCGTCGATGTCGTCCAGGGCTGGCGGAGCGCCGTCGGGCGCCGCAGGGACCGCCGCTACCACCTGAGCCGCGGGCTCAACCACCTCTTGAACACCACCTTCGGCATGTCGCTCCACGACAACAAGAGCGGCTTCGTGATGTGCGCCCGGGAGGTGTTCCAGGATCTCTTGACGTACAAGGGCAGCTATTTTTACTGGCAGTCCTTCATCCTGGTCGCCGCCCACGCCAAGGGCTACTCGTACAAGGAGGTCGAGACGCTCTTCGAGCAGCGGCGGCAGGGCGTCTCCTTCCTCGACCAGGCCGCGGCGCGCGCCGTGGTCAAATCGTTCTACGACCTCGGCAAGGCCGCGTGGGAGTACCGCGTGGACCGGATCCCGCCGGACGTGGCCACTCAGTACCTCCGCCGCAACCCGGTGGTCGACCGCTCGCCGGAGCGCGACCCGCTCTCCACGGCGAGGTGGCGCGCGTACCTGGCCGCGTTCAACCACACCCACTGGATGATCACGCGCGACGTCGAGCACTACTACGAGACGCTGCGCAGGACGCAGTGGCTCACGCCGTCGCAGACCCGCGAGCTCCAGGACGAGAAGCTCCGGCGGCTGCTCCGCCACTGCTACCGCAACGTGCCTTATTACCGCGCTCGCATGCAGGAGCTCAAGCTCCGGCCCGAGGACATCCGTGGCCAGGAGGACCTCCACAAGCTGCCGTTCCTCACCAAGGCGGATATCCGGCGCCACCTCTACTTCGACATCATGTCGGAGAACCACGACAAGGCGCAGGTCCTCAAGATCACGACGAGCGGCTCCACCGGCGAGCCCTTCGTCTGCTACGCGGACCGGGCTCAGCTCGAGTTCCGCTGGGCGGCGACGCTGCGGGCGCAGGAGTGGACGGGCTACCGCTTCGGCGACCCCACGGTGAGGCTCTGGCACCAGACGATCGGCATGACCAAGTGGCAGGCGGCCCGCGAGCGCGCGGACGCCGTCCTCTCGAACCGGACGTTCATCCCCATCTTCGAGCTCTCCGACGACAACCTGGGCGAGATGATCGCGAGGATCGCCGGCGCGCGGCCGGTGCTCATGGATGGCTACGCCGAGGCGCTCGATTTCCTGGCCCATTACGTCAAGAGCACCGGAAAGGTCGCGGCCCGGCCGCGCGCGATCATGTCGAGCGCGCAGACGCTGCCGCTGCCGAGCCGCCGGCTCATCGAGGAGGCGTTCGGCTGCAAGGTCTTCGACAAGTACGGCAGCCGCGAGTTCTCGGGCATCGCGTACGAGTGCGAGGCGCACGAGGGCCACCACGTGGTGGCCGAGGGGTACATCGTCGAGGTCCTGCGCGATGGGCGCCCCGCCGAGCCGGGGGAGATCGGAGAGGTCGTGATCACCGATCTCAACAACTTCTGCATGCCGTTCGTCCGCTACCGCATCGGCGACCTCGCCGAGGCGATGTCCCCGTCCTCGCCGTGCCCCTGCGGCCGGGGGGCGCCGCGCGTCGGCCGCATCGAGGGGCGCGTCCAGTCCATCATCCGGGGGACGGACGGGCGCTACCTGCCCGGCACGTTCTTCGCGCACTACCTCAAGGAGTTCGATTACGCGATCAAGCGCTTCCAGGTGGTGCAGGAAGAGCGCGACGCCATCACGTTCCGCGTGGTCAAGGGCGGGCGGTTCTCGCAGCAGGTCCTGGACGAAGTGCTCGCGACGTTCCGCCATCACCTCGGCGAGCGGATGCGCATCGACGTCGAGTTCGCCGACGACATCGCGCTCGTCCGCACGGGCAAGCACCTCGCGAGCGTCTCGCGCCTCAACGTCGATTTCCAGCGCGCCGCGCCGGCGGAGATCCTCTCGTCCGGCCTGAACGGCGCGGGCGCTTGACCGGCGGCTCCCGATGACAGCGACGAGCCGCCGCGTGGTGACGGTCTCCCGGCCGGGCGTGAGCTACGGGGGCAGCGCGCCGTACGGCCCGCCGAGCCCGGTCTACGAGGCCGTGGAGGCGCTCTTCCGCCGGCTCGGCCTCGACGCGGCCCGCGCCGGCACGCCCGCGTGGAACCCGCTCGGCGACCTGATCGCGCCCGGGGACCGCGTCGTCGTCAAGCCGAACCTCGTCTCCTCGAAGAACCTTCACCAGAAGATCACGGGCGAGCGGCTCGCCGCCTCCAGCACGCACGGCTCGCTGCTCCGGCCCGTGCTCGACTATGCGCTCCGCGCCGCCGGCCCGCGCGGACGCGTGCGCGTCGTCGACTCCCCTGTCGAGGGCTGCGAGATCGAGAAGGTCGCCGGCCCGCTCGGCATCTTCGACGTCATCGATCACCTGAAGGCCCAGGGGCACGACGTCGGTTTCATCGACCTGCGGTATTTCCGGATCGCGCCTGTGTTCGCGCTCGACGACGTGCGCCGCTTCGGCCGCTCGTGGAACCTCGGCCTGCTCCTCCGCCGCCGCCTGCCCGGCGATCCGCGGGGCTACCGGGTCGTCGATCTGGGCTCGAGCAGCTTCTTCGCCGGCGCGGGCGCCCCGCGCGGCGCGGCGCTCCGCTTCCACCGCAGCCATTACGCGACGCCGGTGCCGCACCACACGGGGCAGCGGCACGAGTACAGCATTCCCCAGACGCTCCTCGACGCGGATGTCGTCATCAACCTCCCCAAGCTGAAGACGCACAAGAAGACGGGTATCACGCTGTCGTTGAAGAGCGTGATCGGCCTGACGAACGAGAAGTACTGGCTCCCGCACTTCACCGAGGGTGATCCATCGGTCGGCGGCGACGAGTTCGATCGGCCTCAGGGTCTCGGAGACGCGGTGGAGAACAAGCTCAGCCGGTTCCCGCTCCCCGGCGATCACTCGCTCGTCGCGCGCGCGCCGCGGCTCGGGGCGCCGCCGAAGGTGATCGATGGCAGCTGGGAGGGGAACAACACGCTCTGGCGGACCATCCTGGATCTCAACCGCATCCTGTTCTTCGCGGACCGCGGCGGCGCGCTGCGCGGGGAGCCGCAGCGACGGTACCTGACGATCGTGGACGGCATCGTCGCCGGCGAGGGCGAAGGGCCGCTCGGGGCGACGCCCGTGCGCGCAGGGCTCCTGATCGGCGGTTTCGATCCGGGCCTCGTCGACGCGATCGCCTCGCAGGTGATGGGCTTCGATCCGGCGCGGATACCGCTCGTGCGGGAGTCGCTGGGCGGGGTGTTGCTCCCTGGCAGTCACCTGGAGGGCGTCGAGCACGTCGTCGACGGGCCCGCGCCGACTTACCGGTTCAAGCCGCCCCGCAGCTGGCCGTCGCTGCTCCCCGGCATGGCCGGCGCGGCGGCGTGACGGGAAGAATCCAGTCTGCGTCCCTGTGACACCGCCGCCGGCCGCCGCTGCGCACCCATCGGGATCGAGGATGGACCGCGCGCCGGTTTTTGATTGACGCCGACAATGTGAACGTTCACAATTTGGTCTCCGGGTATCCTTCTGCTTTGCCCTGGGTAGGCCGTCATGGGCCCCGGCTTCTCGTCCTCGTGCGCGTTCACCCTGGCGGCCTCATGCGCGTTCACCCTGGCGGTCGGGCTCTGAGGAGCTCGCTGGCCCGATTGGGCATCCCTCTGGAGACTAGCATGATCACTCACCTCGATTTGCCCTCCCACGCTCTGGCTCCGTCTCGTTCCCTCCTTCGTCTCTCTGCTCTCGGCTGTGTGCTCGCGGCGCTCGCCGGCTGCAGCGGCGGCACGACCGACGACCAGCCCTCCCCTGATGGGATGGGTGGCTCGGAGAATCCGGTGACGGGCGCCAGCAGCGCCAGCAGCACCAGCAGTACGACAGGCACCAGCGGGAGCACTGGTGCGTCGAGCTCCGTCGGGAGCGGGGGAAGCGGTACGACGGGTACCGGCGGGAGCACGTCGGCCTCGGGGAGCGGCGGCGATCCAGGGGACGGTGGTGGAGGCGCAGGCGGCTCCCCGCCGACCTGCGAGTTGCCCACCACGTTCAAGTGGAAGGCGGGGCCTCCGGTGATCAGCCCCAAGCCGCCTGCCGGCCGCAGCTGGGCATCCGTCAAGGACCCGACGATCGTGTTCTTCGACAACAAGTACCACGTGTTTGCCACCGTGTTCGACACCACGTCGGGCAACGGCGGATGGCAGTCCATGTACTCGAACTTCACGGACATCCCTCAGGCGAACGCCGCTGAGCAGCACTACATGGCGAGCTGGCCCACCGGCAGCACGGTCGCGCCCCAGGTCTTCTATTTCCAGCCGCACAAGAAGTGGTACCTCATCTACCAGTGGAACGGCCGGTACTCGACCAACGATGACATCAACAACATGAACGGCTGGAGTCGGCCCCAAGGGCTGCTCCGAGGCGAGCCGAACGGCGCGCTGGACTTCTGGAACATCTGCGACGACAAGAACTGCCATCTGTTCTTCTCGCGGGACGACGGAAAGCTCTACCGCTCCAAGGTCAGCATCGACAAGTTCCCGAATTACGACGGTTACGAGACCGTCATGTCGGCCCCCAGCGCGAGTCTCCTGTTCGAAGCCAGCAACGTCTACAAGGTGGATGGGTCGAACAAGTACCTGCTCATGGTGGAGGCGTACGACAACAGCCCTCGCTTCTTCAGGTCGTGGACGTCCGAGAGCCTCGACGGCCCCTGGGCTCCCCTGGCGGACACCAAGCAGAACCCCTTCGCCGGCCCTGCCAACGTGACCTACGAAGGCCAGGACTGGAGCGACGACATCAGCCACGGCGAGCTGATCCGCTCCGGGCACGACGAGAAGATGACCATCAACCCGTGCGACCTGCGGTTCCTCTACCAGGGCAGAGATCCGAAAGTCGGGGGTGATTACGGCAAGTTGCCCTACAGGCTCGGGATGTTGACGCTCCAGAAGTAGCTCCGCTCCCCTCCAGTTGTGGTTTTACCACCCCGGTAAGCCTGGCGGCCGCTCGGGCCGCCAGGCGAACGCCACCTGGATTCCACCCTCCCATGACCCCCGTTCGTCGCGACGCAAAGACCGCGCTCGACGCGCTCGCGGCGCACACGTTCCCCGGCGGGCAGGTCTGGCAGGACCTCTCGGAGCGCTCATGAAAATCATCCGCTACCTGGACACGAACGGACGCGCCCGCTACGCGAGCGAGCAGGGCGATGGCACGGCCCTGCGCATCGAAGGCGACCCCTTCGCTCACTACACGGTCACACAAGAACGTGCGGAGGTCGCGCGCAGGCTCGCCCCGATCGCTCCCACGCAGATCCTCGGCATCGGCCTGAACTACCGCCGGCACGCCGAAGAGATCAAGGCCAAGCTCCCCGAGCACCCGATCGTCTTCATGAAGGGACTGAACGCCGTCCAGGATCCTGGCGCGCCGATCGTGATTCCGCGTCAGCTGGCGAGCGAGGAGGTCGATTACGAGTGCGAGCTCGCCGTGGTCATCGGCAAAGCGTGCAAGAACGTGAGCCGCGCGCGCGCGCTCGAGCACGTGCTCGGTTACACGTGCGCGAACGACGTGTCGGCTCGCGACTGGCAACTCCGGCGCGGCGGCGGGCAGTGGTGTCGCGGCAAGACGTTCGACACGTTCGCCCCGCTCGGCCCCCGCCTCGTCACCGCGGACGAGGTCGGAGATCCAGGAGCGCTCCGCATCGCCACCCTCCTGAACGGCGAGCGCGTGCAAGACTGGACGACCGGCGACATGATCTTCGGCGTGCCCGAGCTCATCGAGTTCTTGAGCGGCAGCACGACGCTGCTGCCGGGCACCGTGATCCTCACGGGGACGCCGCATGGCGTCGGCATGGCCCGAACCCCGCCGCGCTGGCTGCGCCCGGGAGATCGGGTCGAGATCGAGATCGAGAAGATCGGCGTGCTCGAAAACCACGTCGTCTCCGAACGAGAAGCGTGAATGACGGCGGCCCCGCCGCGCGGGGCGCCGGGCAGCTCGCGGCCCGCTCCTGGGAGCTCCTCGATTTCGTCAGCCGGCCGACCGTTCGGCGCGCGGCGCTCGCGCTCGGAGGTCGGGTCCAGATCCTGCCGGAACGGCTCGCGCCCGCGGCGGCTCGCGCCTGGCGCCAAGGTCACACATGGCCCGCGTGGCGCGGGGGAGCCTCCCGCCGCTGGCTCGCACCGGGCGAGCCAATCGCCCTGATCGTCGAGGCCTGGTAGAGCGACGCCGGGAGCGCGTTCCGAGGAATTTCCGGCGATCGGCATCGTGGCCGGCGCGTCCCGCGCGCCGGTTTTCAATTGACGCCGTAGATGTGAGCGCTCACAATTTGGCTCGGAGATTCCTCCGCTTTGCCCTGGGTAGGCCGCCATGCGGCACCGGGCCCTTCGTCCTCGTCCTCGTGCGCGTCAACCTTGACAGTCGGGCTCTGAGGAGCTCGCTGCCCGATCGGGCATCCCTCTGGAGACCAGCATGATCACTCCCTTCGATTTGCCTCGCCAATCTTTGACTCCGTCCCGTTCCCTCCTTCGTTTGTCTGCCCTCGGCTGTGTGCTCGCCGCGCTCGCCGGTTGCGCCAGCGACACGGGGGACGACCAGCCGTCCAGTGGTGGTACGGGTGGCTCGGAGAACCCGACGACGGGCGCCAGCAGCACGACAGGCGCGGGCGTGAGCACGAGCACGAGCGGCACGGGTGGATCAGGCCCCGGCACGAGCACGAGCACGAGCAGCGGAAGCGACCCGGGCACGGGCGGCGACCCGACGGGTGGGACCGGGGGGAGCGGCGGCGCTCCGGGGGACGGCGGCGGCGGCGCGGGCGCGGGCGGTTCGCCGCCCGTGACCTGCGACCTGCCCACCACGTTCAAGTGGAAGTCGGGGGCTCCGGTGATCAACCCCAAGTCGACTGCCGGTCGCAACTTCGTCTCCATCAAGGACCCGACGATCGTGTTCCACGACGGCAAGTACCACGTATTTGCCACCGTGTACGACACGGCGGGCAACGGGGGGTGGAGCTCCGTGTACTTGAACTTCACCGACTTCGCTCAGGCGGCCTCCGCGCAGCAGCAGCACATGGCGGGCTGGCCCACCGGCGGCACGGTCGCGCCCCAGGTCTTCTTTTTCCGGCCGCACAACAAGTGGTACCTCATCTTCCAGTGGAACGGCCGGTACTCGACCAACGACGACATCAACAACGTCAACGGCTGGAGCCGGCCCCAGCCGCTGCTCAAGGGCGAGCCAGGCCAGATGGGGAACACCCTTGGCGCGCTGGACTTCTGGAACATCTGCGACGACAAGAACTGCCATCTGTTCTTCTCGCGGGACGACGGGAAGCTCTACCGCTCCAAGGTCAGCATCGATAAATTCCCGGCTTTCGATGGGTACGAAACCGTCATGTCGGCTCCCACCAACGGGCTCCTGTTCGAGGCCAGCAACGTCTACAAGGTGGATGGCACGAACAAGTACCTGCTCATGGTCGAGGCGTTCGACAACAGCCCTCGCTTCTTCAGGTCGTGGACCTCCGAGAGCCTCGACGGCCCCTGGGCTCCCCTGGCGGACACCAAGCAGAAGCCCTTCGCCGGCCCTGCCAACGTGACGTTCGAAGGCGGAAAGTGGAGCGACGACATCAGCCACGGTGAGATGATCCGCTCCGGGAGCGACGAGCGAATGACCATCAACGCGTGCAACATGCAGTTCCTCTACCAGGGCAGGGATCCGAACGCCGGAGGGGCTTACGAAAGATTGCCGTACAAGCTGGGTCTGATCACGCTCGAGAAGTGACGCCGCGCCCCTCCTCGAGCTCTCGGGAGGGACGTCCAGGCAGAAGCGCCGATCTCCCGATCGGCGCCTCCCCGGCGGGCCCGGGCCGACATCGGCCAGGGCCTGGATCGGGGCAAACCATCGATGCGTCCGGGGCGCCGCGCACGCAGGATCCGCGGCCTGAATCCAGGGGATCGCTGGACGAACGGCATTCTCCGTCTATCCTTGAGCGGTGCGCTCGGGGGAGCTCTTGGGGGGGCGCTTCCGCGTCGAAGCGCTCGCGGAGAGCGGAGGCATGGGCGCGGTCTACCGCGCCTGGGACGTCACCACCGGAAGGCGGGTCGCCGCCAAGGTGCTGCACGATCCGTCGCCGCACCACCTCGCGCGCTTCGCGCGGGAGGCCGAGCTCCTCGCCCGTCTCGCACACCCCGGGATCGTCCGGTACGTCGCCTACAGCGCCGCGCGCGAGAGCACGCCCTTCCTGGTCATGGAATGGCTGGAGGGAGAGGACCTCTCCCGGCTCCTCTCGCGCCGGCGGCTCTCGGTCGCCGAGACCGTGGAGCTCGGGGCGCGCGTCGCCGCGGCCCTGGGCACCGCCCACGCGCTGGGGATCGTCCACCGCGATCTCAAGCCGGCCAACATCTTCCTCGTCGGCGGACGGGTCGAGGAGCCCAGGCTCCTCGATTTCGGGGTCGCCCGCCTCCCGGACATGGCGCCGATCACCGGCGCCGGGGTGCTGGTCGGCACGCCCGACTACATGGCCCCGGAGCAGGCGCGCAGCGGCGATGAGGTCGGCGCGCCCGCCGACATCTTCTCGCTCGGCTGCGTGCTCTTCCAGTGCGTCACCGGCGCGCCGCCGTTCCAGGCCGATCACCTGGTCGCCCTGCTCGCCAGGATCATCTTCGACGATCCGCCGCGCCTGGCGGAGCGCTGCCCCGGCGCGCCCCCGTGGCTCGACGCGCTGGTCTCGCAGATGCTCGAGAAGGATCCGGCGCGGCGCCCGCGCGACGGGGCCGCGGCCCACGCCGCGCTCGCGGCGCAGGAGGTCCACGGCGGGTCGATCTCGGGACCGACGAGCTCCGCCCTCACCAGCTGCGAGCGCCGCTTCCACGGCGTCGCGGTGATCGGCCGCGCGTCAGCGTCCGCGCTGGACGTCACCCTCTCGCTCTGCGAGGCGAACGCGGACGCCGGCGCGCTCCGGGAGGTCGCCGCCCGCTTCGAGGGGCGCCTGGAGCTGCTCGCGGACGGTACGGCGGTGCTCATCGTCGGCCGCCCGCACGTGCCCACCGACGTCGCCGCGCAGCTCGCGCGCTGCGCGCTGGCGCTGCGGGAGCGCGTCCCCGATCGCCCGATCGCGATCACGGTCGGCTGGGGCGAGCTCGGGCGCGGCCTGCCGGTCGGCGACGCGATCCAGCGCGCGGCGGGGCTGCTCCGGAGCGCGGGCCGCGCGGGCGCGCCGCAGATCCTCCTCGACAGGACCACCGCCGGGCTGCTCGAGGCCCGCTTCGAGGCCGCGATCACCGCGTCCGGCGCCGTCGAGCTGCGCGGCGAGCGCAGCGCCGCCGAGCCGTGGCGCCCGCTCCTCGGCAGGCCCACGCCCTGCGTCGGCCGCGATCACGAGCTCCGCCTGCTGGAGCAGACCTTCGCCGCCTGCGCCGGCGAGCCCGCCGCCCGGGCGGTGCTCGTCATCGGCGCCGCGGGCATGGGCAAGTCCCGCCTGCTCCAGGAGCACCTCGCGGCCCTCCGGCGCGCCCGCGCGCCCGCGGAGATCTGGGCGGGGCTCGGGGATCCGCTGCGCGCGCGCTCCATCGGCGGCCTGCTCGCGGAGGTGATCCGGGGCGCGGCGGGGATCCAGGGAGGCGAGCCGATCGAGGAGCGGCGCGCGCTCCTCCGGGCCCGCGTCGCCCGCCGCGCGCCCGAGGCCGAGCGGCGCCGGATCGAGGAGTTCCTCGGAGAGCTCGCCGGCGTCCCCTTCCCCGACGAGGACAGCCTCCCGCTCCGCGCCGCCCGGCAGGATCCCGAGCTGCTCGGCGAGCAGATGCAGCGCGCGCTGCGCGATTTTCTGCGCGCCGAGTGCGCGGCCCAGCCGGTGGTGCTCGCGCTGGAGGACGTGCACTGGGCCGATCGCGCCTCGGTCGCGGCCATCGACGCGGCGCTGCGCGAGCTCGCGGACCAGCCGCTCGTCGTGCTCGCCACCGCGCGCCCCGAGATCAAGCAAGCCTACCCCGATCTCTGGGGCGAGCGCGGGCGGCAGGAGATCTGGCTCAGGCAGCTCTCGCCGAGGGCGTGCGCGCAGCTCACGCGCGAGGCGCTGGGCGGCGCGGCCGACGGGGCGCTCGTCGATCGTCTGGTCACCCAGTCCGAGGGCCAGCCCTTCTTCCTCGAGGAGCTGATCCGCGCGACGGCGGAGGGCCGGGGCGAAGCGCTGCCCGACACCGTGGTGGCGATGGTGCAGGTCCGGCTGGAGGCGCTCCCGCCGCCTGCGCGCCGGATCCTGCGCGCCGCCAGCGTGCTCGGCGAGGTGTTCTGGCGAGGCGCCGTCGCGCACCTGCTCGGCGGCGACGCCGCGCTGCTCGCGGATCACCTCGCCGCGCTCGTCACCGGGGAGCTCTGCGTCCGCCGCCGCGAGAGCCGCTTCCCCGGCGAGGAGGAGTACTGCTTCCGCCAGGCGCTCCTGCGCGAGGGCGCTCACGCGCAGCTCACCGAGGACGATCGAGCGCTCGGCCACCGCCTCGCCGCCGAGTGGCTCGAGGCCGCGGGCGAGGCCGATCCGCTGGTGCTCGCGGCGCACTGCGAGCGCGGCGGCCTGACCGCCCGGGCGGCGTCGCTGCTCGTCCGAGGCGCCGAGCTCGCGGCCGCGCGCCGGGCCTACCTCGACGCCGAGGGCTGCTACGGGCGCGCCGAGGCGCTGGTCGGCGCGCTGCTCCCTGCGGCGCGCCACGCGCGGGGCCTCGCGCGCTTCCGGCTCGGGCGGCACACCGAGGCCCTCGCCGACCTCGCCGCGGCGCGCGAGGAGGCGACCGAGGCGTCGGAGCCAGGGGCGGAGATCGAGCTCCTCCTCGATGAGGCCATGATCCTCGACTGGACAGGCGACTACCGGGCCGCGAGCGAGCGGGTCGAGGCCGCCGAGCGCCTCGCCGGCTGGGTGGACTCCCCCCTGCTCGGCGCCCGCCTGCTCCTCGGCATGGGCCGCTCGCTCCACCGGGACGACCGCGAGGACGAGGCCGCCATGGTGCTGTCGCGCGCCGCGGAGCAAGCCGCGCGGCTCGGGGACGAGGGCTATGAGACACACATCATCGCCCGGCTGCTGCTCGGCTTCATCCTGGCCAGCCTCGGCCGGGTCGACGAGGCGGCGCGGGACCTCGACGCGGTGATCCGGAGCTGCGAGGAGCGCAGCGATCTCATGCACCTCGGCGCAGCGCTGAACAACCGCGCGCTCGCGCGGGCCCTCCAGGGCGACCGCGCCGGGATGATCGCCGACCTCGAGCGCACCCTCGCGCTCGGGCGCGACCTCGGCCAGCCCGCGTTCGAGCTCGTCGGCCGCTACAACCTCGCCGAGTACCTGTATCTGATGGACGATCTCGAGGCCGCGGCGCCCCACGCGCGCGCCGTCCAGGCGATGGGGCCGCGCTGCGACGAGCACCACGCGCCGATCGCCGTGGCGCTCCTGACCGCCCGCCTGCGCCTCTACCAGGGCGACGAGGCGGGCGCCCGCGGGATCGCCCTGCGGCTGCGCGCGGCGCAACAGGAGGCCGGCGGCGACGCGCTGAAGCCCTCGGAGGACGTGCTCTGCTCGATGATCGAGCTCGCGACGCGCGACGACGACGGCGCCGCGTGGGCCGCGCTCGAGGAGCGCTCCGCGCGCTGCTCGGTAGGACAGGAGCGGATCGAGGTGCTCGAGGCGCGGGCCCTCGCCGCCTTCCGTCGCGGCCGGTACGTCGATGCCCGGTTGCAGATCGAGCGCGCCCTCGCGGCCGCCTCCACCACGCCGACCGTCATGGGCAGTCGCCTCCGTCGCTGGCACACGGAGCTGACGGCGCTGTCACAATCGGACGCCCCGGACACCCACCCTCGTCGCCGCTGAATCACCTTGCACGGGCGTGATAATGCGAAAAGATAGAATATTGAACCCGTAGTCAACCTATGGGCGATGTTGGTGAGCCCGCGCTCGCGCGCCGCGCGCAGGGAGCCGCCGGGTATGCGCCAGAAATGGGGGGGAACCCATGTCGCTCAAGGAGACATTCATCGTGCTTGTCGGGGCCGGGGTGCTGTCGGGCTGCGCCGCGGAGGTGGGGGACACCGAGGCGCCGGATGAGCTCGTGGGGGAATCCCAGGGAGCCCTGCTGGGCGACAACGCGCTCGGCGCGAACGCCCTGAACCTCAATGCCTTGAACCTCAACGCCTTGAACCTCAACGCCCTGAACCTCAACGGTCTCAGCGCGCAAAACCTCGCCGCGATCCGGGATCCCGGCGCGAACGGCGCGCTGGCGCGCGAGTTCATGCGGTATGCGACGAGCTGTGCCCTGAGGAGCACAGAGTACTTCGCCTTCTCGTGGACGGACTCCGGCGGCACCGTCCACAACGAGCGCTACCCCGGGCTGCTCGGCGCCGCGCCCACCTGGGCGAGCGGGCCGCTCGACGAGCTCGGGCAGCGCATGGTCTCCAGCTGCGTGGCGGCGCGCGTGAACTACTATCGAATACCGGTCCTCCTCTCCGCCCGCTCGCTGCGGGATCCGCTGAAGACGCTCTCCTCCAGCCAGGAGCTCATCGATTATCCGGACGTCGAGGGGGCCTTCTGGGGCAACCTGTTCGCGGCGCAGCCCTACGTCAACGCTTGCTACAACAGCGCGACGGTCGCCAACTCGCGCGCCTACCAGCGTGACTGCGCCGCGGGCCACCTCATGTCCGATGGCCAGCTCGTCGGGTGCGGCGTGATCCGCATGGTCGGACCCTGCAGCGGGGTCTGCCAGAGCCTCAACGGGGCCGGCCAGTACTACCCGTCCTGCGTCGACCGCCCCGGCCAGAGCACCGCGACCGTCAAGGAGGTGATCACCACCGCCTTGCCCTGACCGGCATGTTGTTGAGCTGGCGTCGCTCTTCCAGCGAAGATGGGTTAACAGGCAAACACGTAACACGACTCACAGTCAGTGAGTTGACGCTCGACAATCTGCACGCGCTTTACTCGCGTGCAGTGCCCGAGGTAACCTGCCGGAATGGGGATCTCGCTGACCCCCGTGGGAGGCGTCGATGCGGTTCTCGCTGTTGCCTGTTCTGCTCGCGTTCTGTATGGGGGGCTGCTCCTGCGGGAGCGACACTGAGGCGGAGGGGCTGCCTACGGGCAGCACAGGTGTCGTTCCAGGCAGCACAGGCGGTGCAGATGGCGGAGGTGGCGCAGGTAGCACAGGCGGCGCAGGTGGCGGACAGGTAGTGTGCATCCCAGGGCTGCAGTCGATCGCCCTGTCGCCTGACAACTCCACGGTGGAGATCGATGGCCGCTCCGCTGCGCCGATCACCTTCACGGCCACGGGGACGCTCTCCGACGGCACCACGAGGGCGCTCGAGCCGGGGGCGCTCACCTGGTCAGCCACGCGCGGCGACGACACGCCTCCGGGGACGGTCGCGGGCGGTGTTCTGGCGCCTTTCGCCTCAGCGGGCGGCACGGTGCGCGTCACTGCGAGCGATGGATGCGTGACGGGAGAGACGACCGTCGTGCTCCACCTGAGCGCGGTCCTCGGTACGCCGAGCGATCAAGGCGCCTGGGCGGGCACCCCTGTCACGGGCGCTCCCGCGCCAAGCATCGTTTACCCGAGCGACCAAACGCGCTTTCCGCGGAACGTCTACCGCACGCTGTTCCAATGGCGGAGCCAGGGGTTCACGGAGTTCCGGCTCGTATTCACGGGCGCGAGCTCTACGGTCACCATCTTCACGGACGGCGCGCACGGCCTCTGCGAGGGGGCCAGCCCCGCCGCCGGGTGCTGGGAGGTGGACGAGGCGACCTGGAACTACATCGCTGGCTCCAATGCCGGCGGGACCGCGACGTGGACGGTCGACGCGCTCGATACCTCGACGACGCCCGCCACCGTGCGCCGCTCGGCCGCCGTCGAGATAGGCTTTTCCAGGCAGGACGTGAAGGGCGCGATCTTCTACTGGTCGACGACCTCTGCCGGAGTGCGGCGGGGGAAGATCTCTCGCCAGACTCCGGAGGACTACATCGTTGGCAAGCCCCCGACGACGTACTCCGACGGCGACAAGGTCAAGTGCGTCGCATGCCACGTGGTCTCGCGCGATGGCAAGTACATGGCAGCCCCTGTGTCCGCCAACTCCGGGAACAGCCTGTGGATCCTCGGGATAACGCCGGACGCGCCGCCCGACCCGCTCGTCAAGAGCGTAGAGAACACGGACGGCCACGTCTTTGCGACGATCTCGCCCGATGACGCGCGGGTCGTCGCCGCGTCGAAGGGAGCCATGTGGATGGTCGAGCGGGAGACCGGCGCCTATGTCAACGATCTCCCGACCGGTGCGCTGAAGGGGACGCATCCGGACTGGTCACCCCTCGGGACGGAGGTCGTCTTCGCCACGGGCGACGGCGACGCTCCCGGCGGCGCATCGCTCGCGCATATTCCGTACAGCAACGGCACCTGGGGGCAGGCATCGGTCCTGCTCGCGCCGCCCGCCAAGAAGACCAACCTCTTCCCGAGCTTCTCTCCGGACGCGGCATGGATCGCGTTCTCGCAGGGGAAGGGCGGCCACGGTGACAACACGGCCCAGCTCATGGTCCTCGGCGCGAGCGGCGGCCAGCCGGTGGAGCTCCTCAACGCGAACCGCGTCACATCGAACCAGATGACCGACGGGCAGTATCAGAACAGCCAGCCGACCTGGGCGCCGCCAGGCGATCTCAACTGGATCGCGTTCAACACGAAGCGGGAGTACGGCGTCGTCCGTCCCGAGGGGACCCAGCAGATCTGGGTGGCCGCTATCGACGTCCAGAAGGCTGATGCAGGCCAGGATCCGAGCTACCCGGCGTTCCGCGTCCCGTTCCAGGGTCTCGACGAGAACAACCACCGCGCCTACTGGACCCTCGACATCAACGAGGACAACAGCGGCGGGGGCGGGAGCGGCGGCGCGGGGGCGGGGGGCGCGGGGGCGGGGGGAAGCCCGACGGAGCCCGTATGCTCGGAGATCCTCGACGTGGGTGAGATCTGCGATGCCGTGAACGACTGTTGCCAGACCGGTTCTTACTGCGACACAGTCGATGATGGCGTGACGTACACCTGCATCGCATCGATCAGGTAGTCGCGCTGGCGCGCATGGGCGCCGGCCTCGCCGGGACGTGACGAGTGCGTCCTCAAAAGGCGCCCACCTCGCCGAGCAGCGTCCCGTTCTCGATCAGGTCCACATGGCCCCGAGGGGTCGACTCGCCCGCCGCCCAGCGCGATTCGACGGAGAGCTCGAATGCGCCGCCGCACCCGGCGCAGCTGTCCCCCGATCCGCGGCCGGCGTACACGTCCGGGAACGGGTTCTCGTCGAAGAGGAAGGACAGGCGAAGGTGCGCGGCCCCGTCGTCGCCCCGGTAGAGCGCCCCGCGCTGCTCGTTGTCGAGGATGCCGTCGCTGCTCGATAGATGCCCGAGCACGAGGATCTGCAGATACGCGTCGGAGCACTCCCTGCTGCGATCGATGTACGCCACGACCGGTGAGCTCTCGGTGTCGGCGACGAGGGACCAGCTCACGGCGCTCGTCGTCCCGTTGGCCCATGTCACGTCGAAGCTCCCGGCCCCCCCGGTCGCGTCGATGGCCTCCTGGCCGCTCACACCGAGGGGCGTCGGGTCGGAGAGGGCATGCTCCACGGCCTGCCCCGTTGACTGCGGGAGGAAGTCGCAGGGATCGGCGGCGACCTCCCCCGTCTGTCCCCCGCGCGTGCACCCGATGAGCAGCCCCGCCACGAGCCAGCAAGCAAGCCGTACGTTCATCGCAGCCTCCATCGACATCCACTTGCCGCGGCGCAGGAGCCCCCGCAAGCGCCGCGTAGCGCAGTTACGCATTATCTATCGCTCCGATGTGCTATGTTCGATGCATAGATGCGATACAAGCCATCGCAATACGCTGAAATAGCGAGGGATTTCTGCCGGGCGCTCCGCGGCCGGCGCTCGCAGCGGCAGCTGAGCGTCCGGCTCGGCTACGGGACGAACGTCGCCTTCGGCTGGGAGTCCGGGCGGCGCTTTCCCACGTTCCCCACGGTGCTGCGCGTCGCCGCGTACAACGGCGTTGACGTCCATCGAGTGCTCTCGGACTTCGTGCGCCAGGAGTCGGCCTTCGGCGCGGCCGTCGCCGTCTCGGACCCGGCCCTCACGGCCACCCTCTTTCAGGTCGTCAAGGGCGGGCTGAGCAACGCCGAGATCGGCGCCCGCATCGGGCGCAGCGCGTCCCAGGTGTCGCGCTTCATCGCGGGAACCTCCCAGCCGCGGCTGCCCGACGTGCTGGCCCTCGTCGACGCGACAACGGACCGGCTCCTCGACTTCCTCGCGCTCTTCGTCCCTCCGGGACAGCTGCCCTCGGTGGCGCGCGACTTCGGTGTGCTCGAGGAGCGCCGGCGGATAGCGACGGAGCTCCCCTGGTCTCACGCGGTCCTGCGCGTCCTCGAGCTCGCGGGCTACACGGCCCTCCCCTGCCATGACGACGCGTGGGTCGCCGCTCGCCTCGCGCTCCCGCGCGACGAGGTGCGCGCGTGCCTCGAGGCCCTGTCGCGGGCAGGCCTGATCCGATGGCGCGGAGGGCGGTACGCCGCCACGGCCGAGACGGTCGACATGACCCGCGGCGCGGCCGAGCCGCGACAGCGATTGAAAGCGCACTGGCTCGACGTCGCCGCGGGCCGGCAGCGCCGCGGCGATCCCGGGCTGTACTCCTACAACCTCGTCAGCGTCGCGCGCGGCGACCTCGCGCGGCTGCGGGCCTTGCACGTGCGGTATTTTCACGAGCTCCGGCAGATCGTGTCGGATTCGCGCGAGCCCGATTGCGTCGCGCTGGTCGCGATGCAGCTCTTCGAGCTGGGCGCGTGAGGCGCGAACCGGGCAGAGAAGGAGGTTCTGTCGACCCGGAGCAGGCAGGTCACGCAGCCGGGGCATGCGGGCTCCCGCGTGCAGACGCCGTACTTTACAGACCCGAAGGACCTTGAGCCCGCCCCTCGCGGTCGAGCCGCCTCCGCCCTAGATTCGGTGCGCTGACGGCCAATTCGACTGCCGGGGAAGCCGATCGGCTCGAAGGAGGAGAATCGCGATGCGTCGTACTATGCCGACCCTCACGGGAAGCCTGATCGCAGGGCTCGCGCTCGGCGTCATGACCTGCATTTCGTCGACCGCGCTGGCCGGGCGCCCCGCCGCCAAGGCCCTCGCGGCGGATCGCCTCGCAGCCAAGGAACCCGGCGCCACGGCGGAGAATGACGAGAACCGGACCATCACGATCGGCGGCATCGGCGAGGTCACGAGGCCTGCGGACTCGATGCGCACGAGCATCGGCGTGGAGGTGCGGGAAAGGACGCTCGGGGCCGCGCGCGACAAGGCCGCGGGCAGGTCGCAGGCCGTGCTCGCCGCCCTGCGCGGCCTCGCCATCCCGGGGCTGGAGATCCGCACGGTCGACATCTCGCTCTCGCCGATCCGGGAGTCGCACGTGGCGCACGAGGAGATCACCGAGCCCAGGATCATCGGCTATTCGGCTTCCAGCCAGCTCTCCGTCGCGCTGCGGGGCGTGTCGCCGGCCGAGCTCCAGGCCGCGGGCTCGAGGATCCTCCAGGCCGCGCTGGCCTCGGGCGCCAATGACGTCGGCGGGCTCGAGTTCTTCTTGGCCGACCGCACCGACGCGCGCCGCAGCGCCATCGCGGCTGCCGTGCAGGACGCGCAGGCGAACGCCAAGGCGGTGGCCAAGGCGGCGAACGTCAGGATCGGCGAGCTGCAGTCGATCTCGGTCGTTCAGCAGGAGCGTTATGCATTTGCGCAGCAGATGAAGGGGTTCGGAGGCGCGGACGGCTTCCCCGTCGAGCCCGGCAACATCCGTGTCACCGCTGCGGTGACGGTCCGCGTGGCGTTTGCCCCGAACCCGTGAGCTCAGGGCGGCGGCCGGGAGGCGGCGCTCGCGATCGCGGCTCGGCGCGTCCTCACGGCATGCCCGTGAAGAAGTCGTACATCGCCTTGATGGCGAAACACGGCACGCCGTGGCTCGTGTTGCTGTACGAGGGGTCGTCGTGGGAGCACCAGATCGTCGGCTCCGAACAGCCGTTGTAGGAGATGCAGCCGGGGTTCACCGTCTTGCCGCTGCTCTGGCAGCCCATCACCTCGGAATACGGCGTCGAGCTCATCTCGCACTTGTTGACGGTGCGGAACCTCGCGACCGTGCTCGCCCCGTCTCCCCCGCGGACCGTGTCGTTCTGGCCCTGGATGTACATCACGGGCGTGGGCACCTGCAGCGCCCCGTAATCGGAGGCCGCGACGGGCGCGACCGCCTTGAAGTTCAGGTGCTCGGCATCGGACTTGTGCCCCAAGATCTGCACGACCATCTGCGCGCCGGAGCTGTGGCCGGTGGCGAACACGCGGTCCATGTCGATGCAGTAGCTGTCCATGAGGTCGTCGTAGATCCGCAGGACCTTGGCGATGTCGCTGTTGTAGTTCCAGCATCCGCCCCCGTCCGACGACCTCCCCACGGCGCGCACGTACTCCGTCTCGAAGGCCGACCCTCGCGTGAGGTTGATGAACTGGTCGATCGGGTTGCCGCAGGCGTGGAAGCCCACCAGGAGGGGGAAAGGGGTGTCGCCATCGTAGCTGTCCGGGAACGTGTAGATGTGATCGCCGTCGACCGTCACCTTCCCGCCCTGGGGCCGCCCCGACTTGCCGCAGCCTGGGCTCGGGTTGCCCGCCGGTGATTCCGTGCCGCCGGTCCCCATGCCACCGGCCCCGGCCTGCGGTCCGCCCCCGGTCGAGCCACCTGTCGTGCTGCTGCTGCTGGAGGAGCTGGCATCATTGCTCGTTCCCCCTGTCGAGGTGGTCTCCCCAGCGCTCGTAGACGTGTGGGCCCCGCCTGCGCCGCCCGTGGCCTGATCGGCTCCGCCGCCTCCCGTGCCGGGCGAGCCGGTCTCGGACGAGCACGCGAGAAACATCAAGGCAACGACAGGAACGGAGGAGTAAGCAGCTAATCTCGGCATCGTCTGGACCCTCTCGTGATCGCCCGATTCGTCTATCCGCGCTCGCCGCGTGCCGATCCCACGATGATCTCGGGCGAGGATGCGACTCACCTGGAGGCACCAGCCCGACCGTCACGGCGGACGCGCAGAAGTGACGAAAGGCCCGGTGCGCACGGCACGCCTGTCCGTGGCAAAGCGGAAGAAGGATCGACGGGTCGACTGTGAACGCTCACATTACCGGCGTCAATCAAATTGGATCGGCGCGACGCCCTCCTCGAGCCCGGCGGGTGCGCGGCGGCGGCAGCCGCGGCACCCGCGTGAGCTGTCATCGGAGCTTGGCTCGCGGTCGGGTCAGTTGGCGATGAACGCGCAGCACCCGGCGATACAGATGTAGCCGTCGGCGCAGCCGTCACTGCAAGGATCCGCGCATGTCGGAGCCGACCCGCCTTCGCCACCGCCGGGGTCGGAGCTGCCGCCGGCGCCGTCGGAGCCGCCGCCGCCGTCGGTCTCGCCCGTGCTTCCGTCATCGGGGCAATCGTGCCCGCCGTCGCCGCCGCCCGGATCGCCGGAGCCGCTGCCCCCGGGGTCGTCGGAGCCGCTGCCGGGGCCGCCGTCGCAATGGCCAGGGCCGATGCCGCCCTCGTTGAAGTCCGCGAGCGCACCGGACAGCGCGACGGCATCCTCGGCCGCGCCGCCTTGCTTGACGCCGTACGGGAGCCGGCCATCGGCGTCCTTGTTGTCCTTCATCCACGCCTCGGCTTCCGCGAGCGCCCCGCCCAGGGCCGCGTCGCTCGCGCCGCTGCCCACGTTCAGCAGCGCGGCGATCAGCTGGTGGCCCAGGATCAGGCTGGTGTCGCCCCGCGGCGGCGTCTGAAAGAGCTCCAGCAGCTCCGCCTGGGAGTACTCGACTCCTCCGATGGTGAGCTTCGATGTCGGCCAGCTCTCCTCGTGGTTCTTCCAGTAGCCCTGGGTGAGCGTACAGCCGTCCCCCTCGGACCCGGACGGAGTCTCGACCACGTTGCCCCTCCCCTCGCCGAAGCGATCCGTGTCGCCGCTCCCACAGGCGACGAGAGCAGAGCCAACCAGCGACAGACACCCCACGAGCACCAACCTGCCAAGCGTCATGATTCCTCCTGAAGTTGCGCATCGCGCGATGGGCGCTGCTCGCGAGGAGCGAGCGACATCGCGCGTGTCAGGCGGCGGGCATCGCGCCGGATCGGGGCGCACAGGCGACCCCGTTCCGGCGGGACGATGTTCTCGATCCACCCGCCCCAGCTGCAGCCCATGAGGAGCCGCGCTCTCGGTTCCTTCAGTGCCGGCCTGCGCTCGGCGCGGCTCATGTTTTTGTGGGTGCTTTCCGATCCCGTGTCGTTCTCGAACGACTGAATTTTTCCTTCATCAACACATGAGTGACCGAGATCACTTCAGGCCACGAGATCCCGTATCCTTCTCGCTCGATCAAAATCTTCCTTCATGAGCACACGAGCGACCGAGATCACTTCAGCCCGTGACGATCCATCTTGTTGAGCAGCCCCTGCCGCGACAGCCCGAGCCGCGCTGCTGCCTGGCTCCTGTTGCCCTGGGTCGCCCGGAGCGCGGCGGCGATCTCGCGCCGCTCCAGCGCCGCGATCTTCTCTTCGAGCGTCGCCCCCTCGGCCGGCTCGTCGCCTGCCGGCGCCGCGGGCGCGCTGCCTCGCCGCGCCGGCGAGAGGTCCTCCTCGAGGATCTCTCCCCTGCCCCCGGCCATCACGAGCGCGCGCTGCATCTCGTGCCGGAGCTCTCGCAGGTTGCCGGGCCAGTCGCAGGCCTCGAGCCGGCGCATCGCGCCGGGCGAGATCGCTGTCGCCGGCGAGCGCGGCACGAGGGCCCGCGACAGGTTCAGGAAGTGCTGCGCGAGGAGCGGCAGATCGCCCACGCGATCCGCGAGCCGCGGCAAGGCGATCTCGATGCCGCGCACGCGCCAGTAGAGGTCGTCGCGAAAGGTCCTGTCCGCCACCATCGACTCGAGCGCTCTGTGGGTGGCCGACACGACACGGACGTCCACGGTCAGCGGGCGCGCCGCGCCCACCGGGAGGATCTCGCCCGTCTCGAGCACGCGCAAGAGCTTCACTTGCAGCGCCGGCTCCATGTCGCCGATCTCGTCGAGGAACAGGGTCCCTCCGTCCGCCTCGACGAACAGGCCGGGAGCGTCCTTGATCGCGCTCGTGAAGGCGCCTTTCCGGTGGCCGAACAGCGTCGATTCGAGGAGCGTCGGCGCGAGCGCGCCGCAGTTGACAGCGATGAAGGCGTTGTCCTTCCGGCGGCTCCTTGCGTGCAGGTAGCGGGCAAACACCTCCTTGCCCGTGCCGGAGTCGCCGGTGATGAGCACCGGGACGTCGGTCGGCGCCGCGCGCTCGCACAGCGTCCTCGCCTCGAGGAAGGCCGGCGACTGGCCGAGCATCGCCGAGGCGTCGCCCTCGCGGGCGGCGAGCGAACGCTCGAGCTCCGCCACCCTATCTTCCAGCGCGAGGCGCGCGGCGGCGCGAGCGACCACGGAGAGCAGCACGTCGGGGTCGACGGGCTTGGCCAGGAAGTCGTACGCGCCGCGCTCGACGAGGCGCAGGGCGAGCGGGGTCTCACCCGCGCCCGAGACGACGATCACCTTGGCCGCGGGCCGCTCGGCGAGGAGCCTGTCCGCGAGCGCCGCGCCCTCCTCGGCGCGGCCCGTCGGCGGGAGCATCAGGTCGAGCACGACGAGGCGCGCGCTCGTGCGGCGGAGCTCCGAGAGCGCCTTCGGGGCGGCCCCGGCCTCGGCGACGGCGTACCCCTCCAGCGCGAGCAGCTCGCGGTAGGCGTCGCGGAACCCCGGATCGTCGTCGATGAGCAGGACGGTCTCGGTCACGGGTGACCGTACCGCGTTAGCAGGGCGCGGATCCAGGGTTGCGCGGGGTGGGGGCGCGGCGATCTCCGTGCTTCACCCGGTTTCGCCCGGTACCTCGTGCCTGGAGGACGAACGGCCGGAAGGTCCGTATGCGAGGCTGGACGACTCCGGCCGACCTCAGCAGACTACCGCATGACCGAGAACGTCAAGACGTGGTTCGAGGACGGCTCCTACCCGGCCGACCTCGGGGTGAAGATCGAGGCCGCCGACGACGCGCAATCGCGCCTCTTCCTGCCCTACGAAAAGCGGAATACCATGTTCGGGCTGGTCCACGGCGGCGCGCTCGCGTCGCTCGTGTCGATCTCCGCGCACGCCATCGCGCGTGATCCCTCTCGCGCGGTCACGGAGCCACTCCGCACCGTCTCGATGCACGTGGGCTACGTGCGCGCGGCGCGCAAGGCGGTGACGGTCGAGACGCGGGCGTTGCGCCGCGTGCGTGAGCTGGGCTTCTTCGAGACGCTCATCACGGACGTGGACGGGAATGCGGTCGCACACGCCTCGTCGACCGTGAGCGAGGCCGGGCCGGACAGCGCACCGGCGGAGTTCCCTCCCCTTACCGATCTTCCCGAGGGAGAGCGCGCCGGCGTCGCTCCCTCGGACGACGCGGAGGGCGGCGGCGCGGGAGCGATCCGCGCGGCGATGGCGGCCAGTCCATTCCTGTCGCGAAGGCAGCTGCGCCTCCTGGGCATGCGCCGCGGGGCGATCGAGATGGCGATGGATGCAGCTGCGACGAACCTCGACGGCAACGGCGCCACGCACGAAGGGGCCGTCCTGACGCTCATCGATGCCGCAGGCGCCACCTGCCCGTGGACGGTCGTCCCGCCGTCGCCGGGGGCGTCGGGCGCGACGATCGCCCTGAGCGCGCAGGTCCTCGGGCCGTTGCCCCGAGCCGGGCTCGTCGCGCGCGCCGTCGTGCGTGCGCGCGATGCGCGGATCTGCTGGACCGACGTCACCGTCGTCGACGGCGCCTCCCGGATCGCGCACGCCTTCGGAACGGTCGTGTACCGCTTCAGCGAGAAGAGCTGGTCATGATCGGTCAGCCGAGCGAGCGCCGAAGCGCCCCGAGCGGCGCCTCAGGTGCGCGGGACCGCCGCGGCCCCGGGCGGCGCCGCCGCATGCGGCTCGGCGCGCCGCGCTACCTGGCGGGGCGCTCGCACCGGACCGGCATCGATTTCACGCCGCTCACCCAGTTCGAGCGGAGCCGCACGGCCGGCCCGGCGAGCTCGAGATCGGGGAGCCTGCGCAGGAGCTCCTCGAAGGCGACCCGCGCTTCCAGGCGCGCGAGCACGAGGCCCAGGCACACGTGGGGGCCGATGCCGAAGGAGAGGTGCTCGTTGGGCGTCCGGCCGACATCGAATTTCTGCGGATCGCTGAAGACCGCCTCATCGCGGTTGGCCGAGACGTACCACAGCACCACCTTGTCCCCGGCGGCGATCCGCTGCCCGTGGAGCTCGATGTCCCGCACCGCGGAGCGCCGGAAGTAATAGACCGGCGGCGTGAAGCGCAGCATCTCCTCGATGGCGGTCGGGAGGAGCGAGGGATCGTCGAGCAGGCGCCGGCGCTGGTCGGGGTGCTCGAGGAGCGCGAGCATCCCGTTGGTGATGAGGTTCTTCGTTGTGTCGTGGCCGGCCGTGAGCAGCAGGTTGAAGAAGCCGCCGAACTCCGTATAGGAGAGCTTCTCGCCGTCCACCTCGGCCGCCATGAGCAAGCTCAGCATGTCGTCCCTGGGCTCCTTCCGCCGCTGCTCGGCGAGCTGGTGCGCATAGGCGTTCATGTTGTGGAGCACGGCGTTCAGCTCCTCGGGCGTCACGCCATAGGCGGGATCGCTGGCCCCGAAGAACCGCGTCGTCCAGTCGAGCATCTGCTCCTGATCCTCGCGGGGGACGCCGATCACCTCGAGGATCACGGAGAGCGGCAGCTTGCCCGCGATGTCGCTGGAGAAATCGCACCCGCCGCGCTCGCAGGCGTCGTCGATGAGCCTCGTCACGAGCTCCCGCACGTGGCCTTCGAGGCGCTGGATGACACGGGGCGTGAACCCCTTGCTGACCAGCGCCCGGAACCGGGCGTGCCGGGGAGGATCCATGATGATCATGACATCGGGGTTGTCGCGCATGTCCCCCGGCGGGAAGTCCTCGATGAAGATGCCGCGCCCCGAGCAGAACGCGGCCGGATCGCGCGAGATGCGGGCGACGTCGGCGTGCCGCGTGATCGCCCAGAACCCCCTGCCCGCCGGCTCGGGGTGCCAGTGGACGGGCGCCTCCCGGCGGAGGATCTCGAAGCGATCGTGCGGCGCGCCCGCGAGGTAGAGGTCCGGATCGAGGATATCGACGGTTTGAGGGGTCATCTGGGCAGGATCTCCTCAGGAGCTTCGGGAGCGCAACCGCTTGCGACGCATTCTGAGCAGCGCGATGAGCGCGAGCGCCGCGGGCCATGGCCAGGGGGGCTCGTCACCGCCAGCGAAGCGGCACCCGCAGCCGGCCGTCGTGTCGCTGCTGGTGGGCGGGTCGCCGTTCGGGCTGGCGCCTGTGGTGGTGCCCGCCGTAGCCGGGCCGGTTCCCGCGCCGCCAGCGCCGCTGGCCGTCGCGCCGCCTTCGCCCGTGGTGCTGCCGCCGCTCGTGCTGGCGCCGCTGGCCGCCGAAGCGCTGCCGGTCCCCGCGCCGCCGGCGCCGCTGCCGGTCGCGCCGCCTTCGCCCGTGGTGCTGCCGCCGCTCGCGCCCGTGCCGCTGGCCGCCGTGGCGGTGCTGGTCCCTGCGCCGCCAGCGCCGCTGCCGGTCGCGCCGCCTTCGCCCGTGGTGCTTCCGCCGCTCGTGACGGCGCCGCTGGTCGCCGTGGCGCCGCCGGTCCCCGCGCCGCCAGCGCCGCTGCCCGTCGCTCCGCCCTCACCCGTGGTGCTTCCGCCGCCGGTACCGCCGCCTTCGCCCGTGCTGCTGCGCGGGCAGCCCAGGACCGACACGTCGTCGATCGCGAGACCGGCAAGCTGGACGCTCGCGTCGCTGTCGAGGTGGAACACCACCTCCACGCGCTTTCCGGCGTATCCGCTGATGTCGGCGTAGTGCGTGCCCCATCCCGCGCTCTCCTGGAGCACCAGGTTGGAGCTACCGACGGTCGTGGTCATCGATGCGTCGAGGAACTCCCAGAGGCGCCTGGCGTTCGCACCCCCGACCTCTCGGATTTCCACCCACCCGTGATCCGAGGACGCGTTGTCGAGCTGGTACTTCATCGCCCAGCGGAGCTGGATGGGCGCCTCCACCCCGGACAGGTCGATCGGCGGGGATACGAGGTCCTGATTCGAGCTCGCGTTGTACACGCCCGAGAGGTTCGTCTTCCAGCATTGCGTCCCGCCGTTGCACGTCGCGATCGGCGCGGCGCTCGGTGTGCCGAGCGCCCACGCGTCGGCTGTGCCGGCGTGCGTGAAGCCCTGCGCGCCGCCCTCGAAGTCCGCCGACAGCCGGGTGGACGGGGCGTCGCCGCTCGAGCACGAGAGCGCGGGGATCGGCGCGTCGCAGATCGTGAGGCTCCACGCGGCCAACACGCCGAGGTTGTTCGAGTTGTCCGTGTCGTCCCGGAGCGTGAGCGTCCACCGGCCCCCGCCGTTCTCCCCATCGAACCAGCGCAAGCGGTAGTCGAGCTCCGGCTGCACCATCATGCCGTTCAGCAGGGTGAAGTGTCCGGCAGGGAACGCAGCCTCGTCGTCGATCGTGATATCGATGTTCGGGTAAGTCCTGTTGCCGATATCGGTGAAGAGACCGTTGGTGTTGCCGGCCGGCGAGACGAGGTACACGTCCACGTCGGGGGGCATGGGATGGCTGAGCCGGACGCTCACGTTCAGGTCACCGATACGGGGCGCGCCCGGGACGTTGATGAACGACGTCGTGGGCGCTCCGAAGAGGATCTCCCTGGGCACGTTTGCGCTGTCGTACGTGGTGCACCCCACGCTCGGCGCCGCCGGATGCACGCTCACGCTGAGCCCGTAATCCCCCGCCGTCACCGAGCCGGTCACGGTCACTCTGTAGGTGCCCGCTGCTTTGACGGTCGCGAAGATGGCGTCCGAGTAGGGTGTCTCGACAGGCCCGGATTGGTTGTCCACCTGGATGTCGAAGCCGGCCCCGAAGGGACCGATCGCGAGCGCGGCGGCGAACTGCGTGAGGTCGCGCGTCGGGTCCTGATCGAGGCTCGCGAAGAGGGTGTCGCCGGCGTTGAGGGAGAGCGAGTAGCTGTCGACGTCGCTCGCGTTGCTGTGCGTACCGGCGATCCAGCCCGTCGCGGGGAGCGGCTGCGGTGTCGTGTCGTTCGGCTCGACCTCCGCCGTGGGCGCGCCGCTCTGCACCTTGAGGTGGAGGTCGTAGGGGCGCAGCTGGGCGGTCGCGGAGGGCGCGCGCACGCGCGCGTAGTAGGTTCCCGCGGTCGCGAGGGGCGTGCCCGCGATGCTCGGAGAGGAGCCCCCGAACGACCCGTTGAAGACGTCTGTCTCCAGCACGGTCGTGCCATCCTGATCGAGGATGTCGAGGTCGGCGTCCTGGGATGCGGTGGAAGACGCCGTCATCACGGCGGCGTAGACGCGGCTCCCGGCGGGCGCCTGGAACGAGAAAAGATCCGTGTCGCCGTCTGGAAAGAGGTTGGCGCGCACGACCGTGTCGCTTGAGATGGCGTTCGCCTGCGACGCCGTCCCGTTGGGCTCCGCCTCCGAAATGAGCTCCTGCCCGACGGCCAAGTGTGCCCTGCCAAGACCGTCGCCTTCGCCTGCGCCACAGGCGGCGAGGATTGACGCCGCCGCCCCCAGCGCGGCGGACGAGCTGATGAAATCCCTGCTCCTCACTTCGTTTCCCTTCCGTTCGGCTGCTCCACAGCGCTCAGTCTCCGTGGCGGGGCAACATCATAGCTGCCGTCTCGATGCCGTGGGTGCCGACCTCTGGAGCCGGATGCCTGAGGTACGTCGCTGTGCGCCCCGCAGGCTGTGGAGTGAAGGCGGCTCCTTCGGTACATGGATAAGCTGCTAATATAGCATCGCTTTTCCAGGGGGAGCAGGATGACACGATCGGGCGGGTTTGCGCAGGTTTCGAGGGCGTCGAGGCCGGTGTCAACGTGCCGATCGTGGGCGCTAACCCCGTGATCTCTGGTCGGCCGGACCATTCCGTGACGCTTCCGGCGGCGCGCTCGGCGCCCATGCACGAGGCAGCGCTGGCGACCCCTCCTCGATTCGAAGCAGCCCCGACCACGCCTCCGGCGAGCACCCCGCGCCAGGTGCTCGTCGCGACCCTCACGCAGACCATCGCCACTGCCCACGCTGCGGCCGACCTCACGACTGCACAGATCGCCGCTCGCACGCTCTCGGAGCTCCTCAGCGCCCCGAAAGCGTCCGCGCACGTCGCGCACGTCGTCGACCTCGCAAGCGCCCGCCGCGCGCGATCTTAAGCCCCTCAACGCCACCACGGTCGCGCTCGACGCTGTGGCGGTCCGTCAAGGCCGGGAAGCACCACCAAGACGCCTACTGCTGTCGGGAAGTCGCCGCCCCCGATCCGCTGGCCCACGTCGCCCGCCGGGATCTCGTGCCATCCCCCCACGTGGATCGAGGCGCGTGCCCTCCTCGAGCTGCTCTGGCGCGTCGAGCCCCGGGAGCGCCGGGTGCTGATCCTCGTCGGCGTGGGCGAGCAGGTGAGCGAGATCGCCCGGAGCCTCGGGATGCCCGTCGCGACAGCGTTCTCGCGGTTCCGCCGAGGACGGATTCGCCTTGTCACCGTGCTCAAGCGGTGGCGGCGCTCGCGGTAAATCCCACTTCCAACCGAACCGGCGAGGGCGAGCAGCTACCAACGTTGTCCGGAGTCCCGTGCTGCCCATCGAGATCGCACCCTCAAAATTGCTTTTTAGACGGAATTTTTGCCACGGTGTTTTCAGGCCGTTCGCGCCTATATCACTTCAATGGAGGCTTACCAGCCGAAGCCAGCTTAGCGTTTAGTGCGGCCTTTTTGTCATCAAGTCGCTTTGGTTGAACGAACACGAAATCAAATAGTGCTTCGAGAACATCTAGCAACCATGCGGCTTCTCCGGGTTCTACCTCCAGAACTTCGCCGATACTTGTGCTCTTCATTGGGTGGGCAGCAAAGTTCCCAACAGTACGTACTGCGTCTACAGCTTGCTTGAGGGTCGATGGAACATCATTTCGCGCGATAAATTCATCTATCTCACGCTCGAGTGACCTGCGGGTGATGCCGAGTTCTTCACGGAGCACATGCTGCAATATCCGTCTGCTAATTGCTGCGCTCGCTTTGGGACTTATGTCGAGTACAGCGGCAGCCTCATCGAAATCCGATCGATAAGGTTTCGGCACCTCAGGCGGCAGCGGCCGTGTGTTGCGCACTGGCGGATAAATAATCTTGATGGACTCCGGTGTCAGATCTCGAGCGCCGTCATCGTTGAAGTCGTGCTGATAATATTTGCCATGACGCAGCAGGACGATGAACTGATGGCATTCGGGACAAAATCCTTCGGCAACATCGTAGCCGGTCTGGCGTTTAGCGTCACTCGAATCGGCGTGAACTGGGCCAGTGTTCGACGGCTCGAACCGGATGGCGATGTTACATTTGGGGCAAATCATTCCGGCTTCCGTTGGTCTGATTGTTCTGTTCTGTTGTTGGATGTCGCTTAGGCCTGGTTTCGAGTCATGAAGTCTTTTAACCAATCGATAAACTGCATTGCCTGTTGGGCTGTGTAGTCTGTGTATTTGCCATGTGCTGCGCTATTGCGCAGGTCTAGCCATGCGGTAACCTGCTTCTGGTCGAACATGGAGTAGGCAACTTTCCCAAGCTCCTGATTTAGCTGGGATGACTTCTTGGGACGCGTGCCCCCGTCAGCTGTGGTGTGCGAAACATCGATACCGTGCTTGTGGCAGAGGCGCCGCAAATGTATTTCGAGCGTGCCGCCGGCTAACGATGCGGCTGCGTCTTTGAATCCTTCTTGGCAGAGGTAGGTGGCCATATCCACGAAGTCTTGAAATAGTTCGCCGCGCACAACTTCGGAAAAGTTGGCTAAGAGCGCCTAACAAAAGCCCGTCGGGATATGGTTGAGGCAGATCATGCATACGGCGAGCAGGAGGAACGCTCGGTGAATGTCGGCACGGCGCTCATACCGCACGGTCAAGCGCCGGAAGCGCCGGAGCCAAGCGATCGTCCGTTCGACGACCCAGCGGTAACGGCCGAGTTTCTCCGACGACTCGATGCCCTTGCGAGCGATGCGGGGCACGATGTGGCGCAGATGGCAAGCCAACCGCAGGGCCGGGTCGTCGTAGGCCTTATCGGCATGCAGTTTCTTGGGGCGGCGCCGCGATCGGCCGCGTGGACGCGCGATCGGCGGCACCGCGTCCACCATAGGAGTGAACATCCTCGAGTCATGGACGTTCGCCGGTGTCATCTCGACGGCGAGCGGGATACCATTCTGATCGACCAGAAGGTGATATTTCGTGCCCGGCCGGCCGCGATCCGTGGGGTTCGGGCCAGTTTTTTCACCCCCCTTTTTGCCGGAACCAGCGAGGCATCCAGCGCAGCACGCTCCCAGTTGATCCTATCGGCTTCGCCGAGTTCATCGAGCAAGACCTCGTGGAGCCGAGCCCAGACGCCAGCCTGCTGCCAGTCGCGCAACCTGCGCCAGCATGTCATGCCGCTGCAGCCGAGCTCTTGCGGGAGATACTCCCAAGGGATCCCGGTCTTGAGCACGAACAAGATACCGGTCAGCGCGATCCGATCAGGCGTACGCGGCCGGCCACCCTGCGGCTTCGGCTCCGTTTTCGGCAATAGAGGTACGATTCGTTCCCAGAGTTCGTCCGGCACCAACAGCTTGCCCACGCTGTATTCTGCCGCACCATCGGCTTCCCTCAAGCAAGCGGGGTGAACGGGCTTTTGTTAGGTGCTCTAAGAATCCATGTTGAATGTCGGCGCGCAATCCCTCGACTATCCCGACGATCTGTTCGGCCTTGTACGCAACATGCGACTCTTCGGCCAATATGGCTTCCATCTGCCGCGTGTAGTGTGACCGTTTTCCGCTAATTTTTTCGACCGCGGTCCTGGCTCGTGGAATTATGCCATGTGCCATGCGCTCGGAAACTCTCTCGAAGTCGATCATCTTGTTGTTGTACGTGTTAATTATCGAGTCGAGGGCCGCCAGGTACTGCTGGATTGAAGTATTGTCCATGGCATGATTCTATGGCTGCAACTGTAAGTGCAACGGTTGGAGGACTCAGAAGGTTTGGTCACAGTGGCGCAGTCATGATGTGAGATGGTCCGGAGTTTATGTCGGAGCAATGAAGCCGCGCGCCCGATCGTTCCTCCGGGTGTCGCTCGTCGGAACCTGCGCCACTCCGGCATCGCTGTGCGTCACTCAGGCGAGGTCTAGAATCGGAGCGTCGATCTCCTCAGTAAACAACGACAGCAAGTTGTTGGGCCATAAGACATATTCAGGCCACTCAAGGCGGGCGCGTTCCAGATCTTGCCTTCTGCTGCCGCGAACACTGTCCCTTCCTGCGCTTAGGAATCCACTAATGAGCTCGGCCACTGTGTCCGTTTCATGTATGGCTGGAATTGTGACGAACATCTCGCGGATAAGCGGCGGCACGATAATATGAATTATGTATTTGTGTAGCTTTTCTGTGCTTTGGAGAAATTCCGTAACATTGAATTCACGATCGAGTGCTGTGGGGGAGATCAAATGTAGCCGATAAATTAATCCGACCGTCGCCCCTGGGGTTTGTTTTTCGTGCGCCACAACGTGGAGGTCGGCGTTCATCAGCGGGCGCATGCGGTAGGATCCTGGGGCGTAGAGCCATTCGCCCTTGGGACTTCTAAGCTCAATGCCGTAACCGACGCGCTCCCAGGAAGCAGCCAGACGCCCTGTGACAGGATCGTTAGACGATTGGCTTAAGCTTGTTGCTCTGGTGTATCTGATGCAGAACTGCCGAATGCCCGGCTCAAGATCGCGCAGGAACAGCTCTAGACGCGCCTCGTCCTGGGGATGTGGTTCGCGAAAATGGGCGACTCTGTTTCGAATGGCCTTTATTTCTTCTATGCGTGCGTCGGTGATTGCCTTCGGCGGAAAGTATGGCTCAAAGAGTGGCCAGTTGTCGTTGTCGGAAATCACGGCCCAGAGCTGGCCAAAGGTTAAGTATGACACTGATGCTTGATGCGACGTCGTCATATGGTGAAGCCGCTTGTCGTTCCCGAATGATGATGGAGGCCATTCGCGGACCCGTCTCTTGATCGGTTCCTCCCAATCAAGGCGAGCCGAACGCAGCTCAACGTACACGAGCAGGCGCAGCCACGTCTCGAGCTGCCATGTCAGGCGATACAAACGGAGCGCGGCGCGTGGAACCGGTTCGTAAATCTCGGACTTTTCGTCTTCACCGTGGGTCACGTGATGCTCCAGGACGGATAGGCGCGTGAAATTGCAGAATGCACGAAGCACATAGCGTGCCAACGCGTTTGAGCGCGTGGACGAGGGGGAAACCCCGGGCAGCGTCGGCCTGGTAGATGTCGGGATAAGATCGTAGACCAACGGATAAACCGTGCCGCTATGTTCCCGAAGGACGTGGGCAATGCGTGGCCTGCGCACCACCTCCCGCCGGCGCTCTGAGGCATCTTCCTGGTCCTCGCTGCCGCTCCAGCTACCCCCTCCGAGGCCAGCCGAGATACCGTCCCGTGTCAAGACGGGCATGCGTTCGGCAGGGAGCCTGGGCCAGCGTCGGGGCGGGGAGACAGGCCACGGACCTCGCCCGCCGCCAGCATCCCCGCTCGGACGTGGCCGCTCACTTGGCCCCGGACTGCGCTAGCAGACCAGCACGCCGGTTCGGCGTTCGATGCGCCGTGTAGCTGTGGACTCTCGAAAGGAAGTTGGACGCCTGGTGGGCTCAGATCGCCAGGGCACCCGCCGCGTAACTGGTTCCCATCGCCCACAATGTGTGGAATGTGGAAAGAGCAACTACTTTAAACGAGTTAGCAGCAATTTGATTCTTGGTCATACCTGCCTCCTTTGCAGCTTTCTGGGTTGGCCAGCTAACAGCAACGTGAAAGATCACGAGGAGGACGACGAAGAACCAGACGCACGCCGGTGGAGTTGAGCCACCGCTGACGACCCCTTGCGGTCTGAGCCCACCAGGGACGCTCAAACTGTGCAGTGTGCTTGCTTTGTCAAGGGGTCCGCGTCCGCCGGCTCGCCCGGCCGCGCTGGAGGTGCCGGCATCGCAGATTCGGACCCGGGATCGAGCCCGCCGGCCGGCTACCCGCCGTGGAGCTCCGTCGAACCCTGTACCCTGGCGCCACCCGCCGCGCCCGCTCCGATTGGTCTCGCCTACATCCTGCTGCGTAGCAATCCAGCGCTGCCGAAATTTGTCAGGTCACACGCAGGTCACACGCCAAAAAAAGACACGGCTCTCGCCGTGTATCTGTGGTGGAGGCACCGGGAATCGAACCCGGTGTTGAGTTGACTAGCTGCCCGCTGCGCACTTTGTCCTCGTGGCGCGCCCGCCGATCGCAGCGTGGCACCAGCGTAGGCCAGCACGGGCACCGGACCGTGGCGGATCTCGACCGGCCGGCGCCGGACCCAGGGCCCCGTACCACGACGGATCACAGCGCCCTCGATCTCAAGCACCATCGTTAAGGAAGGCCCTGTCTTCGTCCCCTGCCCGTCATCCCGGGCTCCTCCCCGCCACTCCGTTCGCCCTCGTGGCACCCCCGCAACCGGTCGCCGCCGGGTCGGCCGCTAGCGCGCGGGAGCGTGCGCGCTACAGCGAGAAGCAGATGGCAGATAGACTGGTGGCGTCTGTGCCGACGACATCAACCTCGGCATCGCGGCACCCGCGTGTTCATCGAATAATCCCACGGCTGCGGCAAACACTCCCCCAACAAACACGGAGCACTTCATGTGCGACCTCCTTGTGTCCGCAAGATTCATAAGGATCGAAGCGGTCGCCTGGAAGCCTCTACGGCAAGACTCGGTGTACGTGGGATGTGTGCGAGCAGCAGGCGTCATCGAGCCGTGCGCGCGCATCATGAGAGACGTCTCGGCAGTCGCCCCCGGGGCGAATCGGCGTCGAGCTCCGCGCCTCGTCGCACGGCCATCTCGGCCCACAAGCGCTGATGCCCCTCCTTCGAGAGCACATCCATGCTTTCCAGCGGAATCTCCGCAAAGCGCGTGTTCGACCACGCCTCTGCCGCAGCCAACCTCTTCTTGCCCCTGGCGCGCCGCAAGCTTCACGGTCTCGATCCCGAGACCTACCCGGCCGCGGTCATCCGCATCACCTCACCCCGCCGCCTCCGCCGCCCTCTCGGGCCACCGCGCCTCGAAGCGCGCTCCGCCCCCCGGAGCGCGCTCGTAGCGCAGCGCTCCCCCGTGCCGCTCCAGCCAGCGCGCCGCGACGGCCAGGCCGAGGCCCGTGCCCGGGTGCTTCGCATCTCGCCCCCGACCCGTCACGAACGGCTGGAACAGCATCGCCTCGATCTCGGCCGGCACCCCCGGGCCGTTGTCCTCCACGCGCACGACAACGAAGCCGGCGTCGCCCCGCGCGACCACCGCCCGGATCCGCCCCTCGGGGCTCCCGTCGAGCGCGATGGCCGCGTTCTGCAGCAGCGCCGTGGCGACGTCGAGGAACGCCCCGCGGTCGGCCTCGACGAAGATCGACCCGCCTGCCTCGGTCGCCACCTCGATGGGCGGCGCGCCCTCGCCGACGATCTGCCGGACCTGGCTCGCCGCGAGCCGCAGCGTGGAGAGCACGTCGACCTCGCTCACCTCGAGCGGCCTCGGGCGGCTGTAGCGGAGGAGATCGTCGAGGAAGCGCCTCGCCCGGTCGACCTGGGCGCGCAGCGACGCCACGGTCTCGGGCCTGGCGCCCTGCCGCTCGAGCAGCTTCGCCTGCGCGGCGATGACCCCGAGCGGATTGCGGATCTCGTGCGCGACCGCGCTCGCGAGGCGGCCGAGCTCCGCGAGCCGCTCGGCCTGGTCGGCGCGCACCTCGACGCGCTCGATCTCGTCGGCGAGATCGCGGACGCCGATGGGCCTCGAGAACAGCCGGCGACCGAGGTGCTCCACGACGAGCATGCGCAGCGGATCGGACGGGAGCGCGGCGAGGAAGACGACGAAGGCGAGCCAGCCGAGTGACGCGCCGCCGCCCGGCGCGAGCGCGGGCAGGACCTTGAAGAAGACAACGAGCCCGAGCGTCGAGAGGAGCGCCGTCAGGCCGGCGTAGGCGAGCCCCTGCGCGAAGACGCGGCGGGAGCGGCCCAGCTCGCCGATGAGCACGGCGTAGGCCACGAGCAAGATGGCGAGGAGCAGGAGCGGCGCGCCGAGGAGCACGTCGCCGAGCCGGAGCACGCGCAGCACCACGACGAAGCCGCCCCCGAGCGTCGCGAGCACGCTGCCGAAGAAGAGCGCGGCGATGCGCTGCCGCTGGAGCCCCCGGGCCGCGAGCGCCGCGCGCCCGAGGCGAACGCCGACCACGACCCAGGCGACGGCCATGACGGCCGAGAGCGGGAAGAACAGCGGGCCCGGCGAGCGGGCGCCAGGACCGTAGAGGAGGCGCGGGTCGACGGCCCCGAGCAGCGCGACCGCGGCGCTCACGGCGTAGGCCAGGACGACGAGGCGGCGCGAGGCGCCGGCGACGTCGGCGTAGGCGTGGGCGAGGCCCGCGCAGACGATGATCCCGCTCGGAATGACGTGCTCGGCGAGGACGAGCGTGCCGTCCGTCTCGAGCAGGATGAGCCCTGTGACCCAGAAGGCGAGGAAGAAGCAGAGCGCGACGAGGCCGCGGCCCACGTTGCGCCCGAGCCGCAGCGCGGTGACCGCGACGGTCACGGCAGCGGCCCAGAGCGGGTAGTACGCGAGAGCGACCAGGGGTCTCACACGGCCTCGGCGGGGTAGGAAGCCCCGACGATAGCGCCAGAGGCCCCGGCAGCGCGAGGTGTCCACGGCGTGGACAGCGGCCTGCCCATGGCCTGGGCACCGCGGCCCGCCGCCGCGCCTCGATCCGGTCGATCAGCGCGGATCCCGCGGATGGCACGGGCGCTGCTGAGAGGCCTGTCGAGGAGACGAACCATGGCAGAAGCGGTCGAAAGCTATCTCATCGCGGTGTACGGGGCCTATGCGGTCATCAGCGTCGGACTGACGATCTGGATCGCCCGCACGCTGTTCAAGAATGGATCGGTGTTCCTGGAGGAGGTGTTCGCCGACAACCCGAGGATGGCCGAGGCGGTGAACCGCCTGCTCGTTGTGGGGTTCTACCTGGTGAACCTGGGGTATGCGTCGCTGATCCTGAAGGCGGAAGGCTCGGCGACGATGACGGAGGCGGTCGAGGTGCTGTCGTCGAAGCTGGGCCTGCTCCTGCTGTCGCTCGCGGTGATGCACTTCATGAACCTCCTCGTGTTCCACCGCATCCGCCGCCGCGCGAAGCTCGCGGTCCTGCCGCCTCCGGTCGCGCCGCAGATGCGCATCGATCCGCGCACGGAGCGCGCGGAAGAGGAGATGGCCGCGCAGCGACAGCGCCGGCGGGCCGTCGCGGAGGCCTCGGCGTGACGAGCACAGACGCGGGCGTGAGGCGCCGTGGCGCCTCGCGCTGGCGGCGCGGCCAGGCGCCCTGGCCTCCGCGCCGCGAGGAGAGCGGGCCATGATCGAGCGAATCACCGTGCTCTATGACGCCGAGTGCGCGCTGTGCACGCGGTGCCGCCACTGGATGGAGCACCAGACGGCGCTTGTCGAGATGGAGTTCCTGCCCGCCGGCTCGCCCGAGGCGGCGGAGCGGTACGGGGCCGTGCCCTGGCTCGGCGAGGAGCTCGTCGTGATCAGCGATCGCGGCGAGGTCTGGGCCGGCCCCGCGGCCTTCATCGTGGCGCTCTGGGCGCTCGAGGGGTACCGCGAGTGGTCGTACCGGCTGAGCGGCGACACGCTTTCGAAGATGGCGGAGCGCTTCTTCCACGCGCTCTCGGGCAACAGGAAGTGGCTCGCGGGCTGGTTCGGCCACCCGTCCTGCGCGAGCGGCTCCTGCCGGCTGCCGGGAGCGCCGGCAGCAGGGCCCTACCGGTGAAGAGAGCTAGTTTCGCCCGCGAGAGGTCCCGCCAGGGATCCGGCGAGAGATTTCAACGCAAAGTCGCAAAGCCGCAAAGTCGCAGACGCTGCCCCTGACCGGGCCGTGTCCCCTGCTTTCGACCGTTGACAAGCGGCAAGCCATAAACTACAAATGTAGTTCTGTAGGAGGCGTTCCAGGAGCCTCTCCTGATGCGGAGACGCGTGAGGGCCCTGTCAGGAAGCGTGCGATGAAGAGGCGCTCGGCGGCGGCAGTTGCCGCAATCGCCACGCAGGTCTGAGCTCGCCCCGGACGGTTCGATTTAGAAGAGGAGTGCCATGGGAAAGAGCGTGCTCGATTGCAAGTTTCCCTCGACGTTGTTCGGCGGTGCGACGTTGTTGCTTCTTCTGGTGAGCGCTTGTGCGACGCAACCGTCCCCGGCGCCTGTGTCCGCTGACTCGAAGCTCCCGCCGAACGGGCCGGAGGCGACGGCGGTCGTTCGAACGCAGGAAACCGAGGGCGGCGCGGCTCCAGCGCCGGCGGCCAACGCCAACCAACTTGCCTCGCCTGCGGTGGAAACGCACCCGAATGCACGAGCTCCGGCGACGACCGCGCCAGGCTCCGCAGGAAGCGCGGAGCGCGCCCAGGAACCGAAAACTGCCCAGGGGATCTCGCGCACGCTGCTCGATCAGGCGGACTTGCAGGAGCTTCCCGGGTGGGAGACGCGGATGTACCTTATCGAGTATGCGCCCGGCGTCGCGGCGCCGCCGCACCACCACCCGGCGCCTGGCGTCGGGTACGTAGTGAGCGGCAGCTTCGACTCCGCCTTCGAGGGCGGCAAGACCATCGAGGTCCGCGAAGGGCAGAGCTTTCGGGACTTGCCGAACGTGCCCCACGTGATGTTCAAGAACACGAGCGCCACGAAGCCGCTCAAGTTCGTCATATCTTACGTGGTCCGGAAGGGCGCTCCAGTGCTGGTCGTCCCGTGACAACGCTTCGCATCGTCGCAACGCTCAGCTGAACGCGGCGAGATGGTCCGAGACGGCCGAGGCGTCGCCGGCGTCGGAGATCAGCGCGACGTAGCCGTCGGGGCGGATGAGCACGAGGGTGCGCTGCGTCGCGCCGTAGGCGCGGGCGAGGTGGCCAGCGGTGTCGGCGACGTCGTCGCGGCCCGCCGGCTGCCCGACGACATGGAGCATCCTCAGGTCGGAGGCTGAGGCCCCGATCGCAGGCGCGGGCCCGAAGCTCAGCAACGTGAAGCGCCCGCCGCGCGTCAGCTCGAACAGCCGGCGTTCACCTGCCACCGTGGTCAGCCTCGTCGCGTCGGGGGCGCGGTCGCCGGCGCGGAGCAGGGCAGCCTCGCCGCGGTCGTCGCGCGCCAGGGAAGAGCCGCGGTAGTGGATGTCGATCTGGGTGATGCTCGCATCGCGGCGGAGGGCGACGTCCTTCCGCTCGAGCACCTGCTGGAGGCGCGTGTTCGAGAGCGCGAGCACGCCGGCCGCGATCGGCCGCCGCTCGGCCTCGTAGCTGTCGAGCAATGCCGGCGAGGCGCCCTTCGCGACCGCCGCCAGCTTCCAGCCGAGGTTGTGCGCGTCCTGGATGCCCGTGTTCATCCCCTGGCCGCCGGCGGGCGAGTGGATGTGCGCCGCGTCGCCGGCGAGGAACACGCGACCTGCGCGATACCTGTCGACGAGGCGGACGTTCGCGCGCCACAGCGACGACCACGTCGGCTCGTGGAGCCGGAGGTCGGAGCGGCCGCTCCGCCGCTCGAGGATCGCCCGCAAGTTCGCGAGGCTGAGCTCGGGGTCCTGTCCCGGCGCGACGACGGCGTGAACCTGGAAGAGGTCGGTCGAGGGCAACGGGCAGAGGCCGACGGCGCCCTCCTCATGCCACCAGATGCGCCAGGCGGCGCGGTCGAGGCCGTCGACGCCGGCGTCGGCGACGATCATCCGCACTTCCTCGCGGGTCTCGCCCTCGAACGCGATGCCGGCCTGCTTGCGGACGACGCTGTGGCCGCCGTCGCAGCCGACCAGCCAGCGCGCGGCGACCGCCTCCGCCTCGCCGCCCTTGACGACCACCGCCGACACGCCTTCGTCGGACTGCTCGAAGCGCGCGAGCGCAGCACCGAACTCGACCGCGCCGCCGAGCTCCAGGAGCCGCAGCCGCAGCGCTTCCTCGGTGCGCCACTGGGGCGTGATCAGGCTCGCCGGATAGGGGATGTCGGAGCGACCCTTCAACGCCTCGGGGACGGCGCCGCCCAGCGTCTCCCGGCCGTCGGGAGCCGTGGAGAGGATCGGCATCGCCATCCGGCCGTGGGCGATCACGCGATCGACGATGCCGAGATCGTCGAAGACCTCGAGCGTGCGCGGCTGGATGCCCTTGCCGCGCGAGCCGGGCCGCGGGCCTGGGGCGGCCTCGATCAGGCGGAAGGACACGCCGCTGCGGGCGAGCTCGCAGGCCAGCGTCAGCCCGGTCGGGCCGGCGCCGACGATCAGCACTGCGCACGCCTCGGGACCCGCCATCGCCAGCCTCCGGTCGAAGAGAGTGATCCATCTCTTATCATCCGCGGCGTTGATAAGAAATGAAAATCTCTCTAAACGATCGGGGCCATGACGACAGGAACAGGAACGGGAGCGCCCCGCAGGCGACGCGGCGCGGAGCTCGAGGCCGATCTGCTCGACGCGACCTGGGAGGAGCTGGTCGAGGTCGGCTTCGCGAACCTGACCATGGACTCGGTCGCCGCGCGCGCTCGCACGGGGATCGCGGTCCTGTACCGTCGCTGGGCGAACAAGGACGAGCTGGTGCTCGCCGCCCTCCAGCACCGCCGGGACGCGAGCCCGGTCGCGGTCCCCGACACCGGCGCCCTGCGCAGCGACCTGCTCGCCCACCTGACGGCCCTGAGCGACGCCCTTGCCGGCTTCTTCGCCATCGCTGCGGCCGCCGCCTTCTCGGGGTTGCTGGCCGGCACCGGCCTGACCCCCTCGCAGGTGCGCGACAAGGTCATGGACACCCGGAAGCCGCGTGTCCGGGTCCCCTACCAGCGCGCCCACGACCGCGGTGAGATCGACCTCGAGCGCATCCCCTCCGCCGTGCTCGCCATGCCGTACGACCTCGTGCGGCACGACCTGCTCATGGATCTCAAGCCGCTGAAGCCCGCGCGCATCCAGTCCATCGTGGACGAGCTCTTCCTGCCCCTGGTGCAGAGCTTTGGAGCGCGCGAAGGCAATGCAGCACGTCGCGTCCGGCGTCGATGACGTACTGACGGGTCCACGAGAGCGCGGCGCGTGGAGCTCGTCGAGAACGCGGCTCTCGCCCGTACGGATCTCGATCAGCTCGTCGTCATCGACCGGTGTCTCTGGCGGGATTTGTGGCACGCGGAGCTACGGGAGCCACTGGCCCACCTCGGCGATGGCACGGGCGACCCCCACGATCGCCGCCGTCCCGCCCAGCCGTTGCAAGAGCGGAGAGAGCTCGGTGAGGCTGCCGTACCCCACCAGCATTCGAGGGAGCTCGTCCGTCCAGTCGTTGCCGAGCGTGTTGCAGATGACGCTGGCTGCATCGGTAAGGGCCATCCAGGGCGCGCAAGCCGAAAGGACGCGCAGCGCCTCCCGATCGCCATGGGCCCAGTATGCGGACATGACCTCTCGTACGGCCCTCTCGCGCATTTCCTCGGGGAGATCGGGCAAGATGCCTGCGAAGCTGACCATCCGCGATTCCCCTTCTCGGCTCTCCGCGAGGCGCCAAGCTTCGTCGGGCGAGAGGTCCGTGGGGCGAATCACCATGTCCCTCGACAGGTACTCGTCGACCTCGTCGTACGTCGCGCCCGCGCGGATCCGACGGGTGCGTTCGCGATTCGCCGCGCTCTGGTCCGTTGCCACGTGAGGGATCGGTCGGGGAAGGATCTCGTCAAGACCTGCGCATGCATCCGTTGCCCATCCCTGAACCAGCTGCCGTTCCGATCCTGTCAACACGGAGGCGAGCGTCACCAGAGCCTCGGCGCGCTCGCGCACGGCGCCCGTCAGCTTCTTCAGATCGACGGTTGGTTCTACATAAGGCTCCGTGCGATAGTCTTCTTCTTCGCGACTTCCCTCTTTCGCGAACAGAGCTCCTTCGGCCAAGGCGCACCGAACAACAGCGCAGAGCAGCGTTGACCGTTCTTGCTCGGCCAATCCAGCGCGCTCTGGACGGCAGAGTTCGATGAGTGCGTCCTCCGCGGCGTAGCGGGCGCGACGAGCGTCGGTGGTGAAGCCGACCAAGCCTCCGGGACGGCTCATCCAGATCCGGAGCCACTCGGGCGACACAAGTTTCATCAAGTCGGATACAGAGGTTGAGCGCCGCTTCATGTGAGCGCCCAGGTATTCCACGAGATAGGATGGCCACGCGTCGGGTGCGAGTTCTCCGCACGTAAGCGCAGCCAGCCCCTTCCCTATGAGAGCGTCTTCCGCGGATGCGACCTTGCCCGCTTCCATCGTCCAGTGCGCGCGGGTCGCGTCATCGCGGAAGGAATATTTTCCATCGTCGCTCAACTGGACAAGCCTATGAACCGCAGGCGGACCGTTCTCGAAAGCGCCAAGCTCGGTCGCATCCAAACCCACTGCCGAGACGAGATCATCGTTCGACACGGGAGCGAGCACCGTCCCAAGCGCATCGAAGAAGCGGACCAACGAGGGTTCCAGGTCGCCAGCTTTTTCAACGGTTCGCCGCGCCTGCGTCGTTCCTTCCGAAGAGTCGCTCTCGCCGGCAAGCAAGAAATGGCTCGTCTGCTCTGGAGACCAGGCGAGGCGTTCATGCAAACCTGGACCGCGCGCGGAAGAACTCTCCGGGCTGGTTGATACAATGATGTGTGCCCCATCGTAGGCTTCGCCCAAGAAGGGCATTCGCCTATGCGGCCATCCATCCGCTGCCCGTTCGATCCCGTCCACGATCACGAGCAACTGGGGACACTCCTCGTTAGGAACCGAGGAGACCCAGTCGACACACCGCAGTGCCATTCGGATTGACAACATCAGCTCCTCGGGGCTCCGCGGTCGACTGAAGACCGCCGTTGTTGAGCTCCGAAATAAGCCGAAGAACAATTTCAGCATGTCGCGTTCGACCGCGGTTCCGAAGCATGGGCTTACCGGCACGAAGATCACCTCGGCGGCCTTGCGCTCCACGATCGATAGAGCCCATCGCGCCAGGAGGGCCGTACGCGCCGCGGGATTGGTGCTGACGACCATCCCGCAGGGCGGCCCGCCGACAAGCCAGTCGTCGAGCTGCGTGAGCAACGGGAGGATGTCGGGCGAAGTCGGCCGAGCGCGGATCTCTTCCGCAATGGTCCGCCAGAACGAAGCAAGGCCGCGGTGTGATCGGGCATAGCCTCCCTCCGGGCCACGCAAGGAGTGGAGCGCATCTCGTCTCACGGCGAGCTCCTGACCGCCAGTCGAGTCGTCGAACCCATCCGCCCACGTACGTGTGCTCATCGAGCTCCCTGGAATACTTTCGCGGTTGCAGGATGATAGGTCGTCGCGCACCCGATGTGGACGCCCACCGCAACCCCGGCGACGCCCATCGAGCCCTGCCGCCCTCCGCCCGGGCGGCCCGCGGGCGGTCCCACGACCCGTGCACATCCGGCGGAGCGATGGCCGCGATGGCCGCAGCGCCAGTTCACTCTCACTGCAATCTCCGGAGGCGTCGCCACGGGACGCATCGCCTCCGGGAGAGCCGCTCGCGGTCCCCAGGAGAGCGCCTCGATGCGCTATTTGTCTGGTGAATGCCCCAGGATGCACCCACCAGCAGGCCAGGCGAGGTCACGCCCGCGGCGACGACCGAGGAGAAGGCGCCTGTGGTCCGGCGCGGCCTGCTGCGGGTGTTCCGTCTGCGCCTTGTTTACTCCGGCGACGACCTCCTGAACCCGCCGGTCACCTTCGCGCCGTCGCGAGGTGCGACGCCCATGGGGCGGGAGGTGCGGAGCGGCATCACCCTGCCCCGCGACGCTCGCGCATCGCGGCTCCACGCGACGCTCCACACAGACGCGCTCGGCCGGCTGCGGGTCGTCGATGAAAAGAGCCGCAACGGCACGCACGTGAACGGACGGCGCATCGACGAAGCGTTGCTGGACGACGGCGACGTGCTCTCCATCGGCGATTCGTACCTGGTGGTCCGCGCCGAAGCAGAGCCTCAGACCGACGCGCCGGTGCCATCGCTCCTCGGCGACGCTCCATCGATGTGCACGCTGCGTGCCGCTATCCACCGCGTCGGCCCCACCAGGGTCACGGTGCTGCTCCTCGCCGAGAGCGGCTGCGGCAAGGAGGTGGTGGCGCGTGCCGTGCACGACGCCAGCAAGCGACGAGGGCCGTTCGTGGCCGTGAACTGCAGCGCCATCCCCGAGGGCCTCGCCGAGAGCCAGCTGTTCGGTCACCTGGCCAACGCGTTCAGCGGGGCTGTGGCCCGCCCCGGGCTGTTCCGCGCCGCCGACGGGGGCACCCTCTTCCTGGATGAGGTCGGCGATCTCCCGCAGGGCGTGCAGCCCAAGCTCCTTCGCGTGCTGCAGGATCGCATGGTGCTCCCCGTCGGGGCGACAGCCCCGGTCGCCTGCGACGTCCGCATCGTCGCCGCGACGAACCGCGACCTCACGGCGGATATCGCGGCGCACCGCTTTCGCGGCGATCTCTTCGCGAGGCTCTCGGAGTTCCCGCTCGGGATCGCGCCGCTCCGCGAGCGGCGCGAGGACGTGCTGCCCCTGCTCGATCACGCGCTGGGCCGGCCCCGCCCGCGCATCAGCTCCGCGCTCGCGGAGGCACTGCTCCTGCATCCGTGGCCGTTCAATGTCCGTGAGTTGTTCGCTCTCGCCGCGCAGCTCCGCATTCGCGGCGGAGAGGCCGAGGTGCTGGATCTCGAGCTCGTGGCCGACCGGCTGGGCCCCGCGTCCGGCGAAGCGGCCGCAGCTTCGCAGGGAACCGCCAGCAGCCGGCGTCCTCTGCCGGACAGCGAGCCATCCAGCGACGAAGAAGCACGGGGCGAAGCCGACGAGAGGGAGCCTCCGCCCGGCCGGGAGCAGCTCGAGGAGTTGCTCCGGGCGCACCGCGGGGTGGTGGCGGACATCGCGCGGGCGACGCGCCGGTCGCGCAAGCAGATCTATCGCTGGATCTCCCATCACGGCCTCGACGTGCAGCGCTTCCGCGGGTGATGTGACACGCACCGCGAGCGCGTCGCCTCCGCCCCACCGATCCCGATGAATATTACAGCGTGGGCGGCATGCTGTGGCACGCCATGGCTGCCGCGCGCTAGTCCATCGATCCGTCTTCTTTCCCGCTCCGTTCGCCGGTATAGGGCTCTGCCGAGCAGCTCGACGCCATCGAGTCTGACCCGAGGCAATGCGTGGATTCACTCGTCGGATCGTGCATCGGCCAGTACCTCGTCGCCGAGGAGATCGGCCGTGGGGGGATGGGGATTGTTTTTCGGGCGGTCCACCAGGGCATCGGGCAGCTCGCGGCTGTCAAGGTGCTCTCCAGCCGCTTCGCTGACGATGCGAGCCACCTTCGTCGCTTCGAGAACGAGGCGCGCGCGCTGAGCCGTGTGGCTCACCCCGGCCTCGTGAAGATCTTCGATTTTGGCCAGACAACTCGGGGCGAGCCGTACATCCTCATGGAGTACCTTGAGGGCGAGCTGCTGCGCAGCCGCCTGGCACGCAGCAAGAAGCTCTCCCTCTCGGAGGTGCTTCAGATTGCCCGCCAGGCCGCCTCCGCGCTCGCGGCGGTCCACAAGAACGGGATCGTTCACCGCGACGTGAAGCCCTCGAACATGATGCTCGTCGCCGACGACGAGGCGCCGGGCGGAGAGCGCCTGAAGTTGCTCGACTTCGGCATCGCCCGGTTCGCCGGCGAGGGGGCCGATCTCACGGCCCCGGGCGCGGTACTCGGCACGGCCCTGTACATGTCGCCGGAGCAATGTGCTGGCGAGTCGCAGGTGGACGGCCGCGCGGACGTCTATGCCCTAGAGCGACAAACACATTGAAAACCATTTAATTCCGTCAGGTTACGCTGCCTGCTGTATCAGGCGCTGGGCCGCCTCGAGATTCTGGATCGCTGCTGCGCGCCGGAGGTCGAAGAGATTTCGCCTGGCGCCGATGTAGCGTGCAGTGTGGCCCTTCCGTGCCGCGATGTGGGCGAGCGCATGCTCCACAGCTACCCGCTGGCGGAGCACGGCGCGACCTGCCCCCGTTTGCTGCAGCTTCCGGAATTTGCGCTGCAGAGTCTCGTCCTTCGCGATGGACACGGTCCGCCCCCGTCCCGAGGCGGCTTGGGTGCATCTGGCTCGGAGGGGGCACGCGCCGCACTCCTCAGGATCGAACTGGACCGTGTCGCCTGGCTCGAATACCTCGACCTGTCCTGCCGGACAGGTGATCGTCTTGGTGCGCAGGTCGATCTTGAAGTCGCGCTTGCTGAACAGGTTGGGGTTGCGAGCACGCTGTCCCCAGGGCTTCGAGAACACCTGGCCACCATCGCGGATCACATCGCCGACGACGGGACTGTTCACATAGGCGCGATCGATGTGGAGCTCGCCGACGTGCAGCCGCTGACGCCGGATGTCCTCGGCGATCGGTGCAGCCCCCTCTTCTTCGGGGCGATTCGCTGGCGTGACCGCACAGGCGACGATGACGGGAAGGTCCAGGTCGCGTGCGATGTGTTCCTTGTAGCCATCGAACCTCTTCGAGCGGCTCTTTCTGCCGTGGCGCATCTCGGCGTCCTCAATGGATACACGGCGGTCGGCTGCAACACCTTGACGGATGCGAACGGTCCCATCCTCACCCGTTTCCAGGTCTTGGTCCCGAACCTGTGTGACCGCATCCAAGTAGAAGCGGAGCGGCTGCTCGACGACGTCGTCCAGATGGCGGTCCACCCACTGATGCAGCGACGAGACCTGCCGCTCCAGGATCTGAATCGCCGCCGCCTTCTGTTTCGGGTCGCTCCAATCGAGGTCGAGCCCCGCCTTGATGCTGGGCGCCAGCAGCAGCGGAATGCCCGCCTTGCGGCAGATCTCCTCGGGCGGGCGCTCCATGATCTTCGACACGACGCGAACGATGCTGCGTGCTGCATGGCCGAGCAGGTTGATCGTGTCCTCAACCCGCCCGGCTCCCGCTAAAGGGCGGCTATCGACGGCCACGCGCAGCGCTTTGGACACCGCACGCCTCTCGCCCTCCGTCATCGCGCCGGACCGAACGAGCGCCACGGTCCGCTCCAGCAGCACCCGGTCCATCTCATGCTCGACCATCCGCTCTCGGAACCCCTGCAGCGCGCCCTGCGAGAACGCGGGCGTGGCCGCCCCCAGGCAGCCGAGCACCATCTGCCAGCGAAGGTCGACGATCGACAGCTCCACCGCCTCGGCATCCGATGCACCGACGTAGCCCTGGAGCAGCGTGACCATGCACATCAGCGCCGGCGGATGCGGCGGCTCACCTGCGCCCGTGGTCCGGTACATGCTCTCGAGCTGCTCCTGGAACGTCTCGTCGAATAGCTCGTGCCGGTGCAGCCTGAGAAAGCCGAACAGGGCTCGCACCCGGGTCAACCGCTTCATGAGCGCCTGTTCCTGCCGCGACAGCTCCACCGGTGGCAACCATCGTTCCATCCGTGCACCTCCGGATGCGGACGAGATCATGGTCCGACGAGACCGTCGAGCGCTTCCGTCGAAGCGCTCGGGATTACCACAAAATCAAACTGATCGGTCCTCTAGGGGTCGTTCTCTACGAGCTCCTCGCCGGGAGGCCACCGTTCAGCGGCCACTCCGCCGAGGTCTTGCGCATGCACCTGTTCCAGGATGCGTGCCCGCTCGATGAGATCGCGCCGGAGATCCCTCTCGAACTATCGTTCTTGATCGGGCGCATGCTGGCGAAAGCGCCATCGCTGCGCCCAGATATGGTCCAGGTCGCCGAGGCCGTGCGCCGCGACGACCGCCACGGTGGTCGTGCGAGCGCGGCACCAGCAGCCGCATCGGAGCTGGAACGGCCGGGAGGTGCCGCCGAGCTTCAGGACGAAGCGGCCCTTCGGGCCCCGACCACCCAGCCGAAGACGCCGCTTCGGAGCAGCACGAAGGTTGTTCGCCACGCCGAACTTGCCCGCCCACGGGCTGCTCCATCGCCTCCCGCAGCCACAGGATCCCAGGCGCCGGAGCGTGAGGTAGTCCATGCCAGTCCAAATGGATCACAAGGGGATGCCACGCCGCACGCGCGGTGGAGGCGGCTGCGCGCCCTCGCTGCGAGCGCCCGCGCCATGCTACGCGCGACTCCAGGGAGGACCTCGAGGCAGAGGCGGAGGCTGCTCATCGTAGGAACTCTTGCATTTCTTGTATTGGTCGCGATCGCATTTTCAGGCCTGTTCCGTGATCGTAACAACGTGGTCTCTGGTCTGGCTCCAAGGAGCAATGACGCTTCCTCCCGCCTGGCTCCTGGGAGCAACAGCGACAATACTGCCGTGCATCTGTCCAACATGGTGCGGCTTCAGGGCGGCAAATTCCGGATGGGAAGCACGCTCGCCGAGATCGACGCCGAGTGCAGGCGCGTCGGGCCCCAGTGCCGCCGAGACCTGCTCGAGCGAGAGCAGCCGGTGCGAGAAGTGACTGTATCTCCCTTCTACATCGATGCGCACGAGACCACGAACGCAGAGTTCGCCGCCTGGCTCGATGCGAACGCGCCGGCGCTCGACATGAAGGAGGATCCGGAGCACCGCATCCAGCGCTACGTGCATGAGCGCGCGCGCGGCTATCGGCTGATCGATCTCTTCCCCGAGTATTCGGGGATCCTCTTGCTCCCGGAGAGGCGCTTCGTGCCCCGACCGGGCTACGAGAACAAGCCGGTCATCCAGGTGACCTGGGACGGCGCCTCGCTCTACTGCGGAGCCCGGGGGAAACGCCTCCCCACCGAAGCCGAGTGGGAGTTCGCCGCGCGTGGAACGACGGCGCGCAGGTTTCCGTGGGGCGAAGACCCGCCTCGCTGCGATGGGGTCGCCTTCGGCCGGTACGAGAAGGGCCTCTGCGAGAGGTCTCCGAAGGGCGAGCGTGACGTGGGCACGTCCCCGCAGGACAGGACGCCGGAGGGGATATGGGACCTCGGCGGCAACGCGGCGGAATGGGTGCAGGATCAGTTCTTGCTTCCGCATTATGACGCATGCGGCGATTGCATCGATCCGGTAGCAGAGAGGCCTGGTGTAACGCGCGAGGAGGACCTGCGCATACGCCGTGGCGGCTCGTGGCCGGCGTCCGATGTGCTGTCTCGCGGTGCGACGCGCGCCCGCAGCAAGCGCATCGAAGCCCGCTACGGGCTCGGGTTCCGCTGCGCCTCGCGGTGAAGCACCTTATCATGGGCGAGGCGACCAGGACGCGCCAGCGAGCGCAATGAACCACGAACCGATCGAGACAGGCACCGCCGCCTGGTGCCCTCGCCTGCAACAGTCCCTCAATCCTCGCGAGATTCGTGCAATCCACCCATACTGTTCCAGGAGCCAATGTTCATGCCGATTCGCAACACCATTACGACAGCCGCGCAGCCGACACAGTCCACGGCAGAACCAGCCAGCAGCGAGGTTACCCAAAGCGTTCCTTCCGCGTCGGGCAACGCTCTCCACCGCCTGCGGTGGAACCTCTTGGTGCTCGTCAACCATGCGATCAAGAACCTATCCGCCGCCGCGGTCGAGAATTTCACGGCTCCCGCCGGCACGAAGATAGCTTTTGAGGGGAAGATCGACCAAAACGCCTATGTGTACCTCGTGCAGGTCGCCGAGCCCAGTCGGACCGTCACGAGGTACCCGGCGGAAGGTGAGACCATTCAGGTCACGGCCGGCGAGGCCACGCGCATTCCAGCCGAGGGCTGGCTCGTCGTCCCGACCAAGGGGAGGATCTTCGCGTTCAGCTCGCCGAACCCCCTCAGCCACGAAGAGATCGTCGCCGCGCTCGACGGGCGCGAGCCGCCGCCTGGACCGGCGGGTGATCCCGACGCCAAACTCGCTAAGTTCGGCAAGTTCTCTGACCCCGGCATCGTGAAGGGTTCCCAGGGCCCGCTCGAGGGTCCGGAAAATGCTGGCGTCGCTTCAGCGAAAAAAGCCTGAACCGCGCAGGGCGGGTTGCAAGGACACTGTGATCGACGGTTGGCGGTTGGTTGCCTGAGCATAGCTCGGCAAGACCGCAGCCAGGCGCATGAGCCGCACGCGGGACGGCAGCAGAGCCTCGCACACGGAGCGCACGCGCGGCACGTCACCGCTCGTGGTCTGCGTATGGACGCGCCGGTCGCGCTCCCGCAAGTCGACGGGCCGACAGCGGCGATTCTTCAGGCGTTCCGCTCCCGGAAGTCGGCGAGGATCATGCTCCCGGTCCCCTCGATCCTCGCCGTGGGGGTCTGCAGGGAAAGCGACTGCTCGCGGCTCCATTGCTGGACGCCGCACGTGACGTAGTGATTCAGGTCATCCACGGTCACGAACCCCTTGCGACCGGCCCGATCGGCCGCGCCGCGGAGGCCCTCGAGCACGAACGAAGTGAACACGCCGAGCTTGGCTTCCGGGCGTTCCATCGCGATCTGCTGGGAAGTGCTGCCCGAGAGCACGGCGAGGCCCTCGGCGAGCTCGAAGGCATCATGGACGAAGGCAGGATCGAGGGAGGGACCGTCGAGCGCCCGGCCGAGATCGACCCCGGCATGACAGGCGTCGAGGAAGAGGATCTTGCGGCGGGCGGGGGACTCGAGGAGGATCTTCTTGATTCTGTTCACCGAGAGACATGTCTCGGAGAGCACCTGCTTGCCTGTGTCGCGAAAGAGGAGAACTGGTTTGCCCTTGTGCAGCGCGCCGTGACAGGAGAAGTGCACCAGGAGAAGGTCATTGGGATGCAGCCCGCTGGCGAGTAGGCTCAGCTCCTGCAAAACGCGGTTGCGCAGGGGTAGCATGGTGTCGTCCTCGACGTCGTCATGCATCACCTTCACCGTGGTGTAGCCCAGCTCGTTCTTGAGCGCGTTCCCGAGGGCGACGACGTCGTTGACGCAGAAACGCAGGTTGCCGATGCTGCGGTCATCGTAGCGGCCGACGCCGACGAGGAAGGCGTGGCGAGCGGCCACGAGACCGAGCACTTGCGCCTCCGCAGCGGCCATGGCGCGCTCCGCCTCTTCGTCTGCGGTGCGCTCTGCGTCATCGCCGCGGGCGTGAGCACGCTCTGAACGCACCGCCGTCACCTGCTGGGGCGCGGGCTGCTGGACCAGCTCGACCGCGCGCATCACCAGGGTACCTCCTTGGTTGCGCGCGGCCGGCGCCGACGGCGGCGCGAGCGAGGTCAGCGCCGACGGTGGCAGAGGCGCAGTAGGCGCCGAAGGTGGCGGGGTCGGGCTTGGCGCCGACGGCGGCGGGTACACGGCAACTGGCGTCACACCAGCGTGGTATGTGGCCGGCCTGGCTGCCGCGGCCTCGGCCGCGAGTTGCTCCGTGATCAGGGTCCGGAGCTCGTCGTGAAAGGGGCAGAACGTGTCCTCGGCGCCCGGAGCCGAGAATCGCTGGAGAAATGGGCGGGTGACGCGGAGGAAGGTGGCCGGGTGGAGACGGCCGCTCCAGCCGGTATGCGCGGCGATGTACGAGAGAGGGAGCGGTGACGGGGCGGCGCAGAGGAGGGCCAGGCTGCGCTTGACCAGCGCCTCCGGCTCGGCGGGCAGGCAGTTCACGTGTCTCCACAGCCTCACGAAGACGTCGCGCAGCGTGCGAGGGAGCGGATCGACGAGGCGGCGCTCAGGGGGCAACCGCCGCAGCCACTCGGCGAGCTCGACGGAATAGAGCATGTTGCCCTGGGCGCGCTGCACGGCCTGGTCCGCGACATAGGCCGGGAGCTGGAGCTCCCCGACGACGCCATCCCAGAAGGCACGGCACGCCGCGTGGTTCGAGGGGATCCACCGCGGGGCGTCGAGGTCGACGTGTGCCGGGGCGTAGCGCATGAACCAGTTGAGATTCGTGGTCGGACGCGAGGAAGCGAGCAGGACGACGCGCGGCGGGAGCGGAGCGGGGAGCAGGCGGGCAAGCTCGGAGTAGCCGTTCTCGTCTTCGGCTTCGTCGAGGTCATCGATGACGAGGAGGAGGCGCAAGGACTCCGGCTCCAGGACGCGCATCGAGATGCGCTCAACGAGATCGACGAGGCGGCGCTCGGGGCGCGCGTGCTCGTCCCGCATGTCGATGAAGCGGTCCTCGAGCTGGGTCGCGAGGGAGCGTGCGACGATCTCGGGCCGATCGAGCGCGCTGGTCCTCAGGAAATGGGAGGCGACGACCCAGCGCTCCTCGCCTCGCACGTTGCGCTCTACCTGCTCGGCCCAGCGGGCGAGATACCGGCTCGCGCCGGCGATCACGCCGCGCACGCGCTCCACCTCACAGGCCGAGGCGACGCGCTGAAGATAGCTGGCGAGGATCGCGCTCTTGCCGACGCCAGGGGTTCCCGTGACGAGGACCGAGGTCGCGCCTCTCCGGAAGAGCTCGTCGATCTCGTGGAGCACTTCGCCGCGGGCGAAGAGTCGAGGGTGGTGCTGGCGTTCGCCGCCGAGATTGACCCGATCGTCAGAGGTTCGATCGCCGTGCTGCATGGTCACGCTGCCTACGTGCTTCGAGTTCTGGACGGGTGTCAAGGGGCTACCCATGGGGTCTGCATCGTTCCTGGCTTTCGACATGGATCCTGAGTCCCCTTCATCAGCACCGAGCGCCGGTGCGCTCACGCGTCGGCCCGGGACGTATGCACGCCGAGAGCTGTGGCCAGGGGTCTCATTGCAGCCAGCGCGCCTGCGCCCCCCTGACGGCAGTCCGGCGGAGATCGCCGCTGGCGCACATGGGACCGCCCGCGGGCGGCCCGTGCGCGTCCGGACAGTCGATCGTGCAGGGCGCCGCGGCGAGCCTCCTGCTCCATCGGGCCGTGATTCGGGCTGCCACGGATCGGTCGCTATAAATAGCCCGGCCAGGCGGCCATGCTTCCCTCGCCTCGCCGCTTCCGGTGTGCGCGTCGGTCGCCGGCAGTCGGCATCCTGGGCCCGACGTCAAGATGTCTCTCGGGTGCGCGCGGGGTAGATACATCTCCTGCGTAGCGCCTGGTACGCCCCTTGCTCCATATACTCGTAGAGACGAGTTCTTTTGCCGATACAGCGGTCTCGCGCGTTCTACTCGAAGGGTCATGATCCGGTGTCCAACCCGCGGGCGTCGAGCCCTCGGGCATGGATGCTGTCCGCTTTTCTGGTCAAGATCGACTTCGGTGTGCAGAGGCGCGCGACCACAAATGGGACCGACATCTGTGTCCGGAGGCTCAGATCTGGCTCCAAGCCACCGTTTCAGCTCGGCACCCCCCAGACGTCCTGCAGTGACTATCCTTCAACATGGTGAGGTTTACATGATTATCATTGGATACGTCTGCCACGACACCAGCGATGGTGGCAAGTTCTGCGTCCCGATCTTCGCGGCCCTGGAGAGAAGGCCCACGCTGGGCCCCATCCCTGATCCAGAGCCGTGGTACGATTGGAAATTCAACGGCAGGGTGCATCCCGCAATTCGAACTCTCGCGACGCTGGGCACCATAGAGCTCCTCGCTCGCGATCTGAGCGACGACGTGAGGAGCCGCCTTGGCGCGGTGATCAACCAAGCGCAGCGTCACGCCATCGGTCAGCTGCCAAGCGGCGTCACGTTCACGGAAGAGCGCGCCACGATTGCGCGCGGCTGACTCTCGCTGAGACGGAAGTAGCGCCTGCGTCAGACATATCGGTAGGCAAAGCCCTCTCGACACACGTCCGTGCGGGACAGGAGATCCTTATGTCATTCGATGCACGCAATATAACTGGAGTATCGACACTGCTATTCGTCGTCACTGCATGCTCCGGCGCCGACGATTTCGAGCCATGGGAGGAAGACACTGCCTCCTCCGAGGAGGCCATCAGGTCCGGCACATACGAGGATCCATTCGGAACGACTTCGACCTCGACGTCCGCCAAGTCCGTCGTAATGGTGCCGGACTGCAGCGCCACCATCATCGACCCGGAATGGGTGCTGACGGCGAAGCACTGCGGTCTAGCGGTAGGGGCCCGAGCGACGAGCGTGCGCTCGTCGGGTAACGTGGCGCGCACGGTCGATCGCGTCGTCCATCATGCTTCGCTGGACGTGACGCTGGGCCACCTTTCGACGCCGTTCCTGGACGTGCCGCGCATGTCGCTCTACGACGACACCACCGCGTCCATCGCGGGTAAGATCGTCAAAGCCTACGGGTTTGGCGCCGTGGCGATGGGCGTCGAGTGTACCAGCAATGCGCAGTGCTCGGGAGGTGAGCACTGCAACTCGAATTGGAAACGCTGCATGCTGCCTACCTCGGAGGTCCCGCTGCGCAGCGCGTTGCTCGCCGTCTCCAGCGCAGGCTCGGCCACGTTAACACTTGCGGCCAACAGCATCGGCCAGATTACTCTGCCCGGCGATTCGGGCGGACCGAGCTTCTACGGCACGACCGGCACGAATATCGTGGGGGTGCACTCGGCGGGCGACGGCACCGTGGCCTGGGACGTAGCGGTGCCCGACTTCAGGGACTGGGCGCTCGCATCGATGAACCGAGCGTCGTCGCTGTGGAGCGGTAGCTTCTCGGACGCGAACGCCTGGGATCTGGTGGGCTCGTACATGACGCTTGACTATCCCGACGTGAACAACGACGGTCGGGCCGACGTTTGTGGCCGCGCCGCAGCAGGCATCGTTTGCGCGACGTCCACCGGAGCCACGTTCGGTGCAGCCACGACGTGGCAATCTTCCTACAGCGACGCGAACGGCTGGAAGGAGCCCAAGCATTACTCCACCATCCGCTTCCCGGATCTCAACAAGGACGGCCGCGCCGATGTGTGTGGTCGCGGCGGCAGCGGCATCTGGTGTGCAATATCCAGCGGGGCCGGCTTTGGAACCAGCACACAATGGGAAGGCTCGTTCAGTGACTCCAACGGCTGGGACACCCCCGAGTACTACAGCACCATCAGCTTTCCCGACGTGAACGCCGACGGGCGCGCCGACGTGTGCGGCCGCGGCAAGGGCGGCATCATATGCGCCACGTCCACCGGATCGGGGTTCACGGGCGTGGCTCTCTGGTCCTCGACATTCAGCGACTCGAACGGATGGACACAGCCGAAGTACTTCAGCACGATTCGGTTCGCTGACGTAAATGCCGACGGTCGAGACGACGTTTGCGGCCGCGGCAGCGACGGTATTTGGTGCGCCGTTTCGACGGGCGCGTCCTTCGGATCTGCGACAAAATGGTCGACCAACTTCACCGACGCATACGGCTGGGACATGGTGGACAACTACAGCACCATCCAGTTCGCCGACGTGAACGCCGACGGGCGCGATGACGTGTGCGGGCGCGGCGGTGCCAGCGTGCTGTGCGCGCTCTCCACGGGAGTGGGCTTTAACGCCCTGACCACGTACTCGACGCAGTTGCAGGATGCCTGGGGTGGTGACAAGCCGGAGTACTACCGCACGATGACGATCAAGGACATTGACAACGACCGCAGGGCGGACCTGTGCTTTCGTGGTATCCTGGGCGTGTACTGCTCGCCGTCAACCGGCAGCGCGTTCTCGAACAACCGTGTTTGGGCGAGCGACTACAGCGACGCCAACGGCTGGAACTCGGACGCCAGGTACTACCGCACCATCGACATGGTCGACGTCGACGGTGACCACCTGGCCGACGTCTGCGGGCGAGGCGGCCGCGGCGTGTATTGCGCTGTCGATTGAGAGCACCTGAGGCTCCGCACTCCGCGTCGGCGACGGGATCCCGCCCCGCGTCGCCGACGCCCCCAGGGATCCCGCCCCGCGTCGCCGACGCCCCCAGGGATCCCGCCCCGCGTCGCCGATGTGGCCTCTCGCCTCAGTGCACCCGCATCCCCGGCTTCGCCCCCGAGTCCGGCGACAGGAGATGCACCGTCTCGTCCCCCGCCGCGAGCACCATCCCCTCGCTGAGGCCGAACTTCATCTTCCGCGGCGCCAGGTTGGCGCACACGATGACGAGCCGCCCGATGAGATCTTCCGGCTTGTAATACGCCTTGATCCCGGCGAACACCGTCCTCCGCGCCTCCCCGCCGAGCGAGACGGTCAGCTTGAGCAGCTTCTTCGCCTCGGGCACGTGCTCCGCCGCGACGATGCGCGCGACGCGCAGGTCGACCTTGGTGAAATCGTCGATCGTACACTCCGGCGCGAGCGGCTCCTTGGCGAGCGCCGCGCCGTCGTCCTCCGCGGCCGCCCCCGCCGCGTGGTCCGCGACCGCCGGCGCGCCCGCCGCAGCAGCCGGCGCCGCCGCCTCCTCGGCAGGGCGGCCCTCCGCGATCATCTTCTCCACTGCGCCCGGCTCGACCCGCTTCATGAGGTGCTCATACGCGGCCACAGGCGTGCCCACAAGCGGCGTCTTCGCGAGCTCCCACCGGTCCATGGGGCACCCGAGCAGCCGCGCGACGTCGTCCGCCAGCTTCGGGAGCACCGGCGCCAGGTAGAGCACGATCTGCCGGAACAGGTTGAGCGCCACGGTGCAGACGGCCTGCAGCTCCGCCTTCTTCTCCGGCTGCTTCGCCAGCGCCCACGGCTGCATCCGGTCGACATACTCGTTCGCCCGGTCCGCCAGCGCCACGATGCTCCTCGTCGCCCGCGCATAGTCGAACGCCGCGTACGCCGCCCCGATCGCCTCGCCCTCCGCCGCGGCCGCCGCGAACAGCCCCCCGTCCTCGGGGTAAACCGCCGACAGCCCCGTCTGCGCCACGAAGCGCGACGACCGGCTCGCCAGGTTCACGACCTTGTTCACGAGCTCGGCGTTCACCTTGTTCACGAGCTCTTCCAGGTTCAGATCGATGTCGTCGACCTTCGAGCTCAGCTTGCTCGCGTAGTAATAACGGAGGTACGCCGGGTCGAGGTGCTTCAGGTACGTCGAGGCCAGCACGAAGGTGCCCTTGCTCTTCGACATCTTCTCTCCGTTCACGGTGAGGAACCCGTGCACCTGCACGCGCGACGGCAGCGAGAAGCGCGCGCTCTTCAGCATCGCCGGCCAGAAGAGCGTGTGGAAATACACGATGTCCTTCCCGATGACGTGGACGATCTCCGTCTCCTCGGATCGCCACCAGTCGTCGAACGCCTCGCTTTCCCGGGCGCACCACTCCTTGCTCGCCGCCATGTACCCTATCGGCGCGTCGAACCAGACATACCAGTAGTTCCCCGGCGCGTCGGGGATCTCGAACCCGAAGTACGGCGCGGGGCGCGATACGTCCCAGTCGCGGAGCGGCTCCGACAGGAAGTGTCCCGCGAGGTAGTTCGCGATCTCCTTCGGCATCCGCCCCTCGCCCTGCGTCCAGGTCGACAGGAACGGCCGCTCCGGCTCGATGGCCACCATGAGGTGCTGCGCGCTCCGCACCTCGGGCCGCGCGCCCGTGAGCGCGCTCCTCGGCTCGACGAGATCGGTCGCGGCGTAGGTCGAGCCGCACCGGTCGCAGCTATCGCCGTACTGGTCCGGCGCCGCGCACTTCGGGCAGGTGCCCTTGACGAAGCGATCCGCCAGGAACATGCCCTCCTGCGGATCGAAGAGCTGCGTGACCTCCTTCGTGGTCACCATGCCGCGCTCGCGCAGCGACGCCCAGATCTCCTCGCACAGCGCGCGGTTCGCGGGGGAGTTCGTGCTGCCGTAGTGGTCGAACCGGATCTGGAACGCCGCGAAATCGCGCTGGTGCGCCGCGCTCATGTCCGCGATGACGTCGGCCTCGCTCCGCCCCTCTTGCCGAGCGCGGATCATGATGGCCGTGCCGTGGGTGTCGTCGGCGCACAGGTAAATGCACCTCCGCCCGGTCATCCGCCAATAACGGGCAAAGATGTCGGTCTGGGTGTACTCGACGAGGTGGCCGATGTGGATGTGCCCGTTGGCGTAGGGCAGCGCGCTGGTGAGCAGGAGCCGTTTCATGCTGCGCTGGACTTTGCACGAAATCCCGGCCGGATGCGAGCGGCCGATGCGGCGCGGCGCGCGCTATCCAGCGGACGCGCGCGGAAAGCTGCCCCGCGCGGACCCGATATCGGACGTGCGGCTGTGGACGGAGCCGGCCGCAGCCCTAGATACGCAGTGAACCAGTCGACGAGGAGGGGATCATGTCATCGAAGCACCAGCAACAACGTGGCAAGGATGGACAGACGCGAATCCACGAGGCCCAGCCGCTACTCCGGCAGCGAAGCCCCGAGATCCAGCCTTTCGGGACGCTCGTGGAGTATCAGCTGGCGCTGAGCGTGAAGACTCGCAGTGCGAGCGTCAGCGCGTTGAATCAGATCCTGGCGGACACGCTCGTCCTGCGCGACATGTACAAGAAGCACCACTGGCAGGTCTCCGGACCGACCTTCTACCAGCTCCACCTCCTCTTCGATAAGCACTTCAACGAGCAGAACACGCTCATCGACCTGCTCGGCGAGCGGGTGCAGACGCTGGGCGGCATCGCGGTGGCCATGGCGCACGACGTCGTGGAGATGACGAAGATCGAGCGGCCGGCCCGCGGCCGCGAGCAGGTGCCGGTGCAGATCTCGCGCCTGCTCGACGCCCACGAGGTGGTCCTCGCGGACACGCACGAGGCGTTGAAGGCGACGGCGACCGGTGACGACGCCGGCACCGCCGACCTGCTCATGGGCGAAGTCCTCCGCATGAACGAGATGCACGTGTGGTTCCTCTCGGAGCACCTCGTGGACACGCCCCTGGTCCGCGCCACCTGAGCGACCCGCGCCCCCGCGCCTGCCAGCGGCGCGCGGGGGCGTTCCTCCGTCGCCCTTCCCCTCGCCCTGCCAGAGACCGCTCCGAAAATTCGGCAGCGCGCGCGTAACCTTTCCGGCCCCCCGATCGTGGTACCGCCAGGAAAGGGGTCATGTGATGCGTACTACAAAAGACGTGGTGGTGGTCGGCGGCGGGCTCGCGGGCCTGGCCGCGGCGGCGTACCTGGGCCGGGCGGGTCGGTCGGTCGCCCTCGTCGAGAAGGCGCACGCGCCGGGCGGCCGCGCCTCCACGCAGGAGAGCCACGGCTTCTCGCTCAACCTCGGCGCCCACGCGCTCTACCGCGGGGGCGCGGCGCACGAGGTGCTCCGCGAGCTCGGCGTCCGGTTCACCGGCGCGCCGCCCTCCCAGTCGGGCGCGCTCGCGCTCGACCGCGGCGCCCTCCACACCTTGCCGTCCGGCGCCCTGTCGCTCCTCACGACGGGCCTCTTCCCCCTCGCCGCGAAGGTCGAGATGGGGCGCGTCCTTGGCAGCCTCGCCGCGGCGAACCCCGCGCCGCTCGCGTCGGTCCCTGTCTCGGCCTGGCTCCGCGACGCCTTCCGGACGCCCGAGGTGCGCCGCTTCGTCGGCGCGCTCGTCCGGCTGTCGACCTACTGCGCCGACGACGATCGCCAGAGCGCCGGCGCGGCGCTCGCGCAGGTGCAGCTCGCCCTGAGCCACGGCGTGCTCTACCTCGACGGCGGCTGGAGGACCCTCGTCGACGGCCTGCGCGACGCCGCCGTCGCGGCCGGCGTGGAGATCCTCACCGGCGTGCGCGCGGCGCAGATCGCGGCCGAGGGCGGCGCCGTCTCCGCCGTGGAGCTCGCGAACGGCGACCGCCTCGGCGCCGGCGCCGTGCTCGTCGCCGCGAGCCCGCGCGCCGCGGCCGCCCTCGCGCCCACGTGCAGCGCGCTCGCCGCGCACGCCGAGCGCGCCGTCCCGGTCCGCGCCGCGTGCCTCGACGTCGCGCTCTCGAGGCTCCCTCGCCAGCGCCCGGGCTTCGTGCTCGGCATCGACCGCCCGCTCTACCTGTCGGTCCACACCGACGCCGCGCGCCTCGCCCCCGCGGGCGGCGCCGTGATCCACACCGCCCAGTACAGCCCCGAGCTCGCCGGCCGCGACCCCGAGCGCGAGCTCGAGGATCTGCTCGACCGCGCGCAGCCCGGCTACCGCGGCGCGATCGTCGAGCGCCGCTTCCTGCCCTCGCTCATCGTCTCCAACGCCGTGGTCACGGCGGAGGGCGGCGGCCCCGCAGGGCGCCCCGGCGCCCGCGTCCCGGATCTCGACGGGCTCTTCCTCGCGGGCGACTGGGTCGGGCCGACGGGCATGCTCGCCGACGCGAGCCTCGCCAGCGCGCGGGACGCAGCGCGGGCCATCCTCTCGCGCCGCGCCCTCGACCGCGCCGCGTGACGGGGTTACCCGACGCTCCATGAGCAGCTCCACGGCCTCTCCTGCCCCGAGCGCCGGGCTCACCGCCCCCGGCTTCGTCGCCGCGAGCTACCGCGAGCACGAGCGCTTCCTCTGGGCCCTCTCCTACCGGCTCACCGGCAGCGCCGCGGACGCGGACGACATCGTGCAGGAGACGTTCGTCCGCGCGCTGGAGCGCCCGCCCGCGCGCACCGGAGAGCCCGTCCGACCCTGGCTCGCGCGCGTCGCGCTGAACCTCGGCCGCGACGCCCTCCGGCGCCGCAAGCGCCTCGCCTACGACGGACCGTGGCTCCCCTCCCCGATCGAGGCGGAGCCCGAGCCCCCGTCGTTCGAGATCCCGGGCAAGGAGGGCACCGAGGGCCGCTACGACCTCCTCGAGAGCGCGTCCTTCGCCTTCCTCATCGCGCTCGAGGCGCTGACCCCGCAGCAGCGCGCGGTGCTCCTGCTCCGCGACGTCTTCGACTACTCGGTGCAGGAGACCGCCGCCGCGCTCGACCTGTCGGAGGCCAGCGTGAAGACGACCCACCACCGCGCCCGCCGCGCCCTCGAGCCGTACGATCGCGACCGCTGCCGCCCCTCACCCGAGCTCGTCGAGCGGTCGGGCGCGGCGCTCGTGCGCTTCCTGCAGACCCTGGCGACGCAGGACGTCGCCGCCATCGAGGCGCTCCTGAGCGAGGGCGTCCGGGTCATCAACGACGCGAACGGCGAGTTCAAGGCGGCGCGCCGGATCGTCGTCGGCCCGAACCGGGTCGCGCGCTTCTACGTCGGCCTGCTCAGGATCGACGACCCCGGAGCGCTCCGCCACGAGCTGCGCCTCATCAACGGCCTCCCGGCGGTCGTCATCGAGCGCACGACCACCGTGGAGAAGCTGGCGCCGCGGTTCGTCATGCGCTGCGAGATCGACGCGGGCGGCCTCATCACCGCGATCCACTCCGTGCTGGCCTCGCACAAGCTGACGGCCGTGAAGGCGCTCGCTCCGTGAGCGCGACGGCGAGACCGGCAGGTGAGCAGCGAGGAGACAGCCCCCTGCCGGCCGAGCACTGGAGTGAGTCGTGTCGCGGGGCGTACTTCGGCCGGCGAAGTAGATACTGTTGGAGCAACATAGCGCCGACTGGCGCTCATGTCCATAGTGGAACAGCCCGCTCGCTCAGGTGGCTTTGCCGCCTCCCTGGGCCCGTTCGCGGTGCGCCTCTGCGATGAAGTGACGAACCTCCTTGTCGATGGCGGCGATCGCTACTCCCTTGAAGGGGCGCATCAGGAGAGGCACGTCGAGATCCACGTCCACGGCGCCGGGGCGGAGCTCCATGCTGCCTTTCAGCTTGACGCCCTTCACCGAGAAGCCGAGCTCGGCGCGCTTCGCGTCGCGCCACACGAGGAAAGGCTCGTACTCGGCGTACCGCGCTCGGTACTGCGCGATCGCTCGTTCGGTCGCCAGCTTTGCCTCGGTGTCGCTCAGATCGTGCTCAATCGTGTGCTTCATGATGGGACCTCGCAGTTCGTATCAGGGCACATCGCGAGAATCGGCCAGGGGACCGTGCGTCGTGAGGCGCCGTGAGGCGTCGCTCGCGGGCGCGTCGCCCGGCCGGGTTCCATCGGTGAGATATCACGGATGCGCGGGCCCTGCGGCCCTCTGGCGCTCTTCCGCGTCGCGCGTCGCGCGCCCGAGCTCTGTGACATTTCGCCACGCGGCGGAGCTGCGGGTGTCTGTGGGCGGACGAACGGGGCCATCGCCGTGAAGGCATCGTCACGCCGGAGGGCGCCTCTCCACGGACCGGACGCCGTCCCTTCGCCGGAGGCCGCCCTTCGCGCGGGGGCGCACTGGCCCTGCGCCCCTCAGTGGCCAGTGGTCACCGAGCCCGGCCTCGCGTAAAGAGAGCCGCCGCCGTGGACCTCCTGTATTTCGCGCTGCTCTGCTCCGTGCTCATCTTCGTGCACGAGCTCGGCCACTTCGTGTGCGCGAAGATCTTCGGCGTGAAGGTCCTCACCTTCTCGATCGGCTTCGGCCCCCGGGTGCTGCGCCTGCGGGGCCGGGAGACGGAGTACTGCGTCGCGCTCCTGCCCCTCGGCGGCTTCGTGAAGATGCTCGAGGAGAACCGGCAGGAGGCCGTGCTCCCCGAGGATCGCAAGCGCACCTTCGAGTCCCAGGCGCTCTGGAAGCGCGTGATCATCGTCATGGCCGGCCCGGCGATGAACGTGCTCTTCCCGGTGCTGCTCTACTTCGCCGTCTTCATCGGGGAGACCCGCTTCGTCCCGCCGACGGTCGGCGTGGTCCTGCCGGGGCACCCGGCCGAGGGCCGGCTGGTCCCGGGCGATCGCATCCTCGAGGTGGACGGCGAGCGCGTCAGCACCTTCGCCGAGCTGCACCGGATCGTGACGAAGAGCCCCAACCAGGAGCTCCGGCTCAAGGTGTTCCGCAACAAGGAGCACGTCGAGGTCACGGTCGTCCCGGAGGAGAAGGTCGTCCAGAAGCCGCTCGAGATCGTGGACCGGGTGGGCGAGATCGGCATCCGGCCGAGCCGCCCCGCCGCCGTGGTGGGCGTCTCGCGGCCCGACTCGCCCGCGTTCCGGGCCGGGCTGCGCACGTTCGACGTCGTGACGGAGGTGCGCGGCACGCCCGTGAAGACGTTCGCCGACCTGGAGATCGCGCTCGAGGAGAGCCGCGGCGCCACGGTGCCGGTCACGTACCTGCGGCCCGTCACGGTGCCGCGCGCGCTCGGCGGCCTGGCCGAGCTCGCCGTCTACGAGTCGGGCGTCGCCGCGCTGACGCCGGAGAGCGGCCACGGCGACCTGCTCGCGCGGACCGGCATCGAGCCGGCCGACCTCTACGTCGCCGAGGTCCCCGAGGGCTCGGCCGAGTGGGACGCCGAGCTCCGGCCGGGCGATCGCATCACGGAGGTCGACGGGGTCGAGGTCACCGCCTGGTCGACCTTCGTCGAGCGGCTCTTCGCGGCTCCGGACAGACCCCACGTCATCACGTGGCAGCGCTCGGGCCAGCGCAAGAGCGGCACCATCGAGCTACGCCGCGAGGACTGGATCGACGAGTACGGCCAGCACCGCCCGCGCTTCTACCTGCGCGCGTCGAACTGGTCGCCGATGGTGGCCGAGCCGTTCGTCGACAGCCCGTCGGCCTTCCAGTTCGCCCTGGAGAGCGCGGTCGACGAGACGTACGACGTCATCCGGTTCATCATGGTCGGGATCGTCCGCATCATGGAGGGCAAGGTCAGCATCTCCACGCTGGGCGGCCCCATCACGGTGTACGACGTGATCGGCGAGGAGGGCGCGAAGGGCGTCAGCTACTTCGTCTGGGCGATGGCGGTCATCTCGATCAACCTCGGGCTCATCAACCTGCTGCCCATCCCGGTGCTCGACGGCGGCCACCTCCTGTTCTTCACGTTCGAGGCCGTGCTGCGGCGCCCGCTGCCGCTGCGCGTCCGCGAGATCGCGAGCCTTGTCGGGCTCATGGTGCTCATCGGCCTGATGGGCATCGCCTTCAAGAACGACGTCGAGCGCCGCTGGGACGTGATCCAGGGGCAGTTCAAGGAGCTCGTTGGCTGACCGGGGCCAAGGTGACGGGCGCGACGGGCGTGACGCGCGCGACGCCGGCCGCGGCGCGGCGCGCGCGCCGCATCCGCCCGAGAGCGCGGCGCGCGCGGTCGCGGCGCGCGTGCTCGCGCGGGTGTGGGGTTCGGACGCCTTCGCCTCGGCGGCCCTCGACGCCGAGCTGCGCCGCGCGCCGGCGCTGGACCCGCGGGACATAGGCCTCGCGACGGAGCTCGTCTACGGCGTCCTGCGCGCGCAGGCGGCGCTCGAGGCGCGCATCGCCGAGTTCGCCGCGAAGAGCCGCTGGACGGCCGACCCGCTGGTGCGCGCCCACGTGCTGATGGGGGCGTACTCGCTCTGCTTCCTCGATCGCGTCCCCTCGTTCGCCGCGGTCTCGGAGGCGGTGGACGGCGCCCAGGCGGCCGGCGGGCCGCGGGTCGGCGCGTTCGCGAACGCCGTGCTGCGCCGGCTCGCGGCGGCCGTGGAGTCCGGCGGTCGCCCGCCGCTCGCGAGCGCGGTGGTCGCCTCCGCGCCGGGGTGGCTGCGGGGCGCCCTGCGGCGCTCGCTCGGCCGGGCCGCGGCCGAGGCGTTCCTGTCGGCCGGCCCGGTGCCGCCGCCGACCGGCCTCTGCCTCGCCCCTGGCGAGGACCGCGGCGCGTGGCTCGAGGCGCTGCGGGCCGCCGCGCCCACCGGGTCCTTCGAGGCGGGGTGCGTCTCACCGACCGCGATCGTCGCGCGGGGGGCGGGCGATCTCCGGCGGCTCCCGGGCTTCGGCGCCGCGTGGATCGGCCAGGAAGAGGGGGCGCAGGCGCTCGCCTTCGCGCTCGGCGCGCGCCCCGGCGAGTCCGTGCTCGACGCCTGCTCCGGCCGCGGCAACAAGTCGTGGCTCCTGTCGCGCGCGGTGCTGCCTTCCGGCGCGGTGGACGCGGCGGATCTGTACCCCGCGAAGCTCTCGCAGCTCCGCGCGGCGCTCGGCGCGCCTCCGGCGAGCGCGGAGGGCGAGGGCGCAGGCGCGGAGGCCGGCGATGCGCAGGCCGGCGCGCGCGACGGGCTCGGGCGGGCTGCGGCCTCCGTGCGCGAGACCTACGCCGTCGACTGGACGGTGGGCGCGGGCGACGTCCCCGAGGGCTACGACCGTGTGCTCGTCGACGCGCCTTGCTCCGGGGTGGGCACGCTGCGGCGGCGCCCGGAGATCGCGCTCCGGCGCGAGGCGGACGATCTCCCGCGCCTGGCCGACCTCCAGGTCGCGATCGCGCGCCGCGCCGCGACCCGCGCCCGGGACGGCGGCCGGCTCGTGTTCGCTGTGTGCAGCGTGCTGCGCGAGGAGTGCGAGGCCGTGGCGGCGCGGCTCGCGGCCCCGGCGGACGACGGCCTCGGCGTCCGGCTGGAGCCGGCGCCGTTCGACGCGGAGCTCGCGCGCGAGCTCGCGGGCGGCGGCGACGCGTTCCGGCTGCTGCCGCACGTGCACGGCACGGACGGGTATTTCGCCGCGATGTTCGTCGTGCGGCGGTGACAGCGCGTGGAGACGCGTGGCGACGCGTGGCGACGCGCCCGTCCGCCTTCCTTGTACGATGGTAGGCGCATAAGAGCAGCTTGACTTCCGGACAGCGCTTGGACTTCCTAGCGACGTTTTCGCGGCAGCTGCCCAGCCACGAAGCGCCGCCGCCAGCCGTCGGCCAATGTAAGGAGGTGGGGGTATTGGTGCGATAGCCGCAATTTGTCTCCGCGATGTTTCTTCTTGCTGGGCACTCGCTTCGTGACGCCGCACACTCGTACGGTCAGGGCACTTAACAAACCTTCCGAGTAGCGTGAATCCTGCCCCGAACCTCCTGCAGAACACCCCGGCCGAGCTCGGGCCCGGGTCCGTGTTGGGTCGTTACGAGCTGCTGCTGCCGATCGCGGCAGGCGGCATGGCCATGGTGTGGGCGGCGCGGCTGAAGGGGACGCGCGGCTTCCAGAAGATCGTCGCAGTGAAGACGATGCTGCCGACGCTGTCGGAGGACGACCAGTTCGAGCGCATGTTCCTCTCGGAGGCGTCGCTCGCGTCCCAGATCCGGCACCCGAACGCCGTCGAGATCCTCGACCTCGGCGAGCAGGACGGCGTGCTGTTCCTGGCGATGGAGTGGATCGACGGCATTCCGCTCAACCAGGTGATGAAGGTCGCGAAGCGGCAGAACGGCATGCCGATCCCGATCGCGGTTCGCATCGTGGCGCAGGCCTGCGCCGGCCTGCACGCCGCGCACGAGCTCAAGGACAAGAGCGGCAAGCTCGTCGGCCTTGTGCACCGCGACATCTCCCCTCAGAACATCCTGGTCACGTACAACGGCCTGGCCAAGGTGGTCGACTTCGGCGTGGCCAAGGCCACAGCGCTCAACGACAGCACGACGCAGGCCGGGCAGCTCAAGGGCAAGGTGAGCTACATGGCGCCGGAGCAGGTGCGCGGCGACGCGATCGACCGGCGCGTCGACGTGTTCGCGATGGGCATCGTGCTCTATACGCTCACCACCGGCAAACACCCGTTCCGCAGGGATTCCGAGGGCGCGACGCTGTTCGCCATCTCGTCCACGGACCCGGTGGAGGCGCCGCACGAGTTCCAGGCCGACTACCCGGCGTCGCTCGAGGCCGTGCTGATGCGCGCGCTCGAAAAGGAGCGCGACCAGCGCTACGCCACGGCCAACGAGCTGATGCGCGCGCTCGACAAGGCGCTTCCGCCGAACCAGCGAGCCACCGACGAGGACGTCGCCAATTTCATCCGCGAGCTGTTCGAGGACCAGCAGGAGCAAACGCGCGCGGCGCTCACCGAGGCGCTGGAGCGCGCCGATCGCAATCAGCTGAGCAACAACCGGGGCAGCTCCGACGTGACCGGCGCCGGCCCCTCGTCGGTGAGCGCCTTCAGGACCGTCAACCTCCGCGGCGCGGCCCGTGGCGCGGCCGGGAAGAGCGCGCTCGACGACGAGCTCCCGCCGTTCGCGCGCTCCAGGAGCCGCGCGCTGCCCGCCGTCGTGATCCTCGGCCTCCTCGCCGCCGGCGTGCTCGCGGTGCTGCTCCGGAGCGGCGACGCGCCCGCCCCTCTTCCTGCCGGCGCCGCGCCCGCCGCCCCGGCGTCCGCCGCCCCGGCGCCGGCGCCCTCCAGGGCGGAGGCGCCCCCTGCGACCGATCTCGACGCGCCCCCGGGCCAGCCCTCTGCCTCCGTCTCGGCCAGCGCAGCGCCGACGCCGGCTCCGCTCCCGGTGTCACCCGCGCGCGCGACGCCCCGCCGTCCGACCAAGCCCGCCGAGCAGACCAGCTCGCCGAGCCCGACGCCAACCCCCACGTCGCCGAAGTCGTGGAAGCATGATCCGGGGTTCTAGCCCCCCGCTCTGACCAGCTCGACTCTCTCAGAACGTTCCTGAGAGACTCGCGCCGATCTCGGATCCGCCCGCGACGGGCACGAGCTGGAGCGAGGTCTTCTCGGGCTGCTTTGGCTTCCTGTTCTGAAGGAACAAGATCGCGGTCGCCGTGCCGGCCGCGACGACGCCGACGCCGAGCGCCACCTGCGCGCCATAGTGATAGAATTTCAGGTCGTCGTAGCGCGACTGCATGGACGCCGGACACGACCTGCCTTCCGAGCCGCAGGCATCTTCCAGATCCTGGAGCGCTCCCTGGCGGAGCCCGAACAACACCCCGGCGCCGATCAGGCTCGCGGCGCCGACGCCCCCGATCACGTACGGCACCACCTTGGACGGCGGCCTCTCCCGCAGGGCGCCCGCCTGGATCAGCAGCTCTTGCGGCAAGGCTTCGAGCGTCACCTCGACGCGCGTCACCCCCTTCTCCTTCAGCTCCACCGTCTGTTGAAACGGCCTGTAATTGGGGGCCTTGGCGGTGAGCGCGTGAGGCCCGGGATCGAGCGGCACCTCGACGCCGATGGACGTCCCGCCGAGGGCGACGCCGTCGAGCGCAATGGCCGCGGAGGCCGCGCCTTTGCCGCGCACGATGACGAGCTTCGGGATCCGCGCGCGCAGCCGGCCGATCGACTGCTCGACCTCGGCCCGAAAATCGGGCCCCACGGTGTCGGCCTCCGCGAGCGCCAGCTCGTAGCCGCCGAGCGCGGTCACGAGCCGCCCCAGATTCTCCTCGCACACGGCGATGTGGAAGCGCACCTGAGGCGTCATCCGCACCTGGCCGACCTCGCGGAACCGCTGCAGGGCCGCGGCCCAGTTGCCCGCTTGCTCGAGCTCTGTCGCCTGCTGAAACTGCGCGCGGGCTTGCTTGAGCTCGTCGGTGTCCTGGGCGAGCGCGGGCGCCTCGAGCAGCAGCAGCACCGCTGCGACGCGGAAAATTCGCGGGAAATTCCTCATGCGGCGCCTGCCATGGTGACTTGACGCCTCCGCTCCTGTCAACGAGGCGGCGCGGCCTTCGCCGCACGCGTCAACGTGGCGGGCGCGGCCTTCGGCCGCCCCGACGCCGCACCGCGTCGTGGCCGGAGGTGCGCGCGCGCCGGCGGAGCTTTCGCGCGCGGATCCTGACGCCGTCTTCTCAATTTGTGGCCGCGAAATCCGCCGGCGAATGATACTTTTGTCGCTGGATGTCGACCCCTAGCTTTGGCTTTCTGCGTCGCTTCGCGCTGCTCCGCGCGTTCTCGGCCGCCGCGCTGACGGCGGGGATCTTCGCCGCCGCCGCTTCGTGCAGCGTGCCGGACTTCGAGTTCGCGTCGGTATCCGGCCCCCCGGCGCACTGTACAGACGACGCGCAGTCCGACGGCGAGACGGGCCTGAACTGCGGCGGCGACTGCGATCCATGCCCGCTCGGCTCCGGCTGCGCCGCGAGCCGCGACTGCGCCGAGGGCGAGTGCATCGACGGCGTCTGCCAGGAAGCCGGTTGCATGAACGGCGCCCGCGACGGCACGGAGTCGGACATCGATTGCGGCGGCAGCTGCGACAAGAAGTGCACGACCGACCAGACGTGCAACCGGGCCAGCGACTGCGAGAGCGGCGTGTGCCAGGAGGGCCAATGCGTCGCGGCGACCTGCACCGACGGCGTGCGCAACGGCACGGAGAGCGACGTGGACTGCGGCGCCGACTGCGAGGGCTGCCAGGACGGCAAGAATTGCCGCTCGAGCGGGGACTGCCTCAGCGTCGATTGCATCGACGGGGTGTGCGGCCCCACCTGCCCGGATGGCTACGCCAACTGCGATCGCCTGGCCCAGGGTGAGTGCGAGGTCAACATCCGCACCGACACGAACAACTGCGGCAGCTGCGGCCAGAAGTGCGCGCTGCCGCACGCGACGGTCGAGTGCCAGGGCGGCGCCTGCAAGATCAAGGCGTGCGAAGCCCCCTACGCCGACTGCGACGGCGACCCCGAAAACGGCTGTGAGGTGAACACCTCGACCGACTCGAGCCACTGCGGCGAGTGCGAAGCACTGTGCCCGGCCGTGAACGGCGACGCCTATTGCGAGGCGTCGGAGTGCAAGGTCGAGTGCGACAAGGGCTTCACCAACTGCAACGGCCAGATCGCCGACGGCTGCGAGAGGGCGATCAACCGCGACGTGTTGAACTGCGGCGGGTGCGGCATCGAGTGCATCCCCACGGCGGGCGGCAGGCCCTGGTGCCGCGACGGCGTGTGCGGCGAGACGACTTGCCCGGCCGGCAGGGGCGACTGCAACGGCGACCCCGAAGACGGCTGCGAGGTGGATCTCGCCGCCGATGCGGAGAACTGCGTCACGTGCGGCGGCCTGTGCACGGTCGCCAACGGGACCGGCAAATGCACGGCCACCGGCTGCGCCATCGGCAGCTGCGAGCCAGGCTTTGCCGACTGCGGCGGCGGCTACGACGACGGCTGCGAGACCAGCACGGAGACGAGCATCAGCCATTGCGGCGGCTGCGGCGACGCCTGCACCATCGCCGGCGGCACCCCCAAGTGCGAGGGCGGCGACTGCCAGGTGAAGACCTGCGACAGCGGGATGGGCGACTGCGACGGCAATCCGGACAACGGCTGCGAGACGAACGTCAACATCAACCAGACCCACTGCGGCGCCTGCGCGTCCGCCGGCGGCGTCAACTGCAACACCATCTACGCGAACGCCACCGCGACCTGCCAGAGCGGCCTCTGCACCTTCGCCGGCTGCAAGGCGGACTACTCCGACTGCAACAACTCGCTGACCGACGGCTGCGAGGCCAACCTCGAGACCGACGAGGGGCACTGCGGCACCTGCAGCACCCAGTGCAACACCCTCCACACCACCAGCAACCAGTGCCTCGACGGCAGCTGCAACCCGGTGTGCACGACCTCGCAGTACGACGACTGCGGGGTACCGAAGAACGGCTGCAACATCGATCTGTGGAACGACGAGAACAACTGCCTCGGTTGCAACCTCGTGTGCCAGAGCGGGGCCAGCGCCCACGTCACCAGCAACACCTGCAGCTCGTCGGGCTGCAACCCCGTGTGCTCCGGAGCCTACGAGAGCTGCGACGGCAACGCGAACAACGGGTGCGAGACGGACACCGCCACGAACGCAAACCACTGTGGCGACTGCAACCAGGTGTGCAGCATCGCCGCCGGCGCGCACGTGACCAGCAACGGCTGCAGCGGCGGCGAATGCCGGCCGACGTGCAGCGGCGCGTGGCGCGACTGCGACGGCAACGGCATGAACGGCTGCGAGAAGGACGCCTCCAGCGACATCAACGCCTGCGGCGCTTGCGACATCCGGTGCCTCACAGCGCACGCGAGCGCCACCGCCTGCACGGCCGGCACCTGCGCGCCCACCTGCAGCTCGGGCTGGAAGGCGTGCGCGAACCCGGAGGCCGGCTGCACCACCCAGCTCGGCACCACCAGCAACTGCGCCGACTGCGGCGACGTGTGCAGGGGCACCAACGCGAGCGCCGTCGCCTGCACCTCCGGCACCTGCGTGCCCACCTGCAACGCGGGCTGGAAGGCGTGCGGCGACCCCGGCGACGGCTGCACCACCCAGCTCGGCACCGCCAGCAACTGCGGCGACTGCGGCGACGTGTGCTCGGCGGCGAGGCCCATCTGCTCGAACGGCACCTGCGTCGTCACGCCGGACATCGTCATCGTCAACTCGCGCACGAACGGCAGCCTGAGCTCCACCGCGGCCATTCCCATCATCAACGTGACCCACGCGCTGCAGACGCCGGCGGGCGCCGATCGCCTGGTCCTGGTCGGGGTCGTCGGCTCCGAGCTCTCACCCCTGCCGATAAGCGTCACCTACGACGGCACGGCGATGACGCGCCTCAAGGCGCAGCAGGTGTCGGGCGAGAACAACGCCGGGGCCAGCATCTACTACCTCCTGGACAGCCAGCTGCCGGCCGCCACCGGCAACAAGCCCGTGGCGGTGCAGATGTCGAACTCGACCGGCTCCAGCTGGGGCATGTACTTCGCCAACGTGGTGGAGCTGAAGGGCGTGCATCAGTCGAGCCCGTTCGCCAGCAACACCTCGACCGGCATCCACACCAACGCCGACGACTGCGGCGGCCCGTCCCGAGGGGTCAGCACCAACTTCAACGCGACCAATTCGTTCGTGTACACGGTGCTGGGGGCGCGCAACGCCAACGCCGGCGCCACCATCATCCCCACCGCGGCGACCTCCGTCATGAACCTGCGCCTGACCTCTCCGTCGACCATGGTCGCGCTGGCCGGCTACCTCGTGGCCAACACCAACACCACCATCTCGTGGAACATGAGCGGCTGCTGGAGCACCGCCGGCGTCGGCGTCGCCGTGCGGCGCGCCAGCGGCGGCTGAGCGCCTCGAGGCGCTGCTCCGCCCGGGCGCGCCGCTCCTTGCCCCTGAGCACCGGCTCGTGCGGCGACGTGTCATGCTGCGACTCCTCACCCGGCCCGGAGTGGTAAAGCCGGGAGCCGTCGCGGCAACGACGCGAGTTCCTGCGTCGGCGCGTCTACCGGCGGGCGGAACGACCCCCCGTCAGGGAGTTCATCAACCCAAGGAATTGAACAGGGAGGCAGGGAGACAGGGAGATTGATGGGACTTCACTCCCCGTCTGCCCGCCACCCTGTGAGTTTACCGGAAATTCGAGGGGATACTCCAGCCCACCCCCATCTCTCGCCGCGCCTCGGAGGCCGACCGCCTGGACGTTCGGGCGAGCCCGATCGCTGCCATGTCGCGCGCCCTCCAGCCGCTGTACCGTGCCGCGCGCGTGTGAGAGGATCGCGCGCGATCATGAAGAGGATCAAGCTCAAGCTCCACAGCGACGAGTACCACCTCAGCGCCGTCGGCTATCTGTTCGAGGACCCGGCGCCCGCGGCGGATCCGGCGGGGGTGAGGCCGTTCTCGATCCGCAACACGGTCTTCCCCGAGTTCGATCTGGATCCCGGCAACTACGTGTTCCGCTTCAGGGTCCGGAACGGAAGCGGCAAGTTCCAGATCTTCGCCTTCGATCCCAAGACGAACCAGAGCACCCGCGCCGAATACGACACGTCGAGCGGAGCCGATTGCCTCACCTTCCGTTTCACGGTGGCGCCGTGAGGGGCGCCCTGCTGCTCGAGTGCGCCGCGGCGCTGTTCTCACTCACGCTGGCCGCGCCCGCGCTCGCCCAGGGCGCGGGGCAGCCGTCGGCTCCCGTGCCGCCGGGCGCAGCGCCCCCGGCGCCCGTCCGGCCGGCCGCCTCCGCGCCCGGCGCCCCCACGGCGGCCAGCGCCCCCACGGCGCCGGTCCCGTCTGCCGCGCCGAGCACACCCGCGACGCCTGCCGCGCCTGCGCCGGGCGCTGGCGCGGCCGTGGCGCCCGCGCAGCCGGGCCGCGCGATCGCGCCGGTGGCCCCGGCCGCGTCGGGCGCTCCCATCGCCCCCATTGCGCCGCTGGCGCCTGCCGGGGGCGCGGCCATCGCGCCGGCCGCCACGGGCCGCGAGCTCGTCTACCTCGTTCCGGTCGGGGTCACGGGCAGCTCCGGGGGCGCGGCGCTCGCGCGCGTCGGCTTCGGCGTGCTGGCCGGGTTCGGCGAGGTGACGGATCCGACGGCATGGGACGTGAGCGCCGTGATCGAGGCCGAGGTGGCGGCCGAGAACGGTCTGGCCACGCTGATCGGGTTCTCCGCCACCGGCGATGCGGCCCAGACGCCCACCGGCACCCTGCGCCTGTCCGCCTCGTTCGCGCGGCTCGACTTCGAGGGGGAGGGCAGCTCTGCCTATCCCCCGCTGATCCTCTACGTCGGCGGCGCGGTCGGCCGCACCCGGTTCAGCTACCTGGGTCCGGGCCCCGAGCGGCGCGACCAGAGCCTGCCGCCGACCTACGCGCCGCGCGAGCTCACCGCTGTACCCTGGAGCGTCGGCGCGGCGGCGGTCTACGTCGGCGAGGGCGGGAAGAAGCTCGCGCCCACGCTCGAAGGGCAGATCAAGTTCGACTCGCGCTGGACCGCGTCGGCGGACACGCTCGGGTGGTGCGAGCCCGCGGGCGACGTCGTCCACGGCGTGGATCCGGTCAACCAGTCCACCGCCTTCGTCCCTGCCACGCGCTGCAGGCAGGAGGTGCTCGGCGCGCCGGTGCAGAGCCAGGAGCTCACGATCGCGGCGCACGCCGGGCTCGTCGACAAGGTGGCGAACGCCACGTTCCGCGCGGCGCTCGGCGCGAAGGTAGCGGTCGCGCTCAACGACGAGGCGCCTGCCGATGTCCGCCTCAGCCTGCGCGCCCCGGTCCACGTGACGCTGGCGCGCGCGCCGGTCGGGACGGCGTACCGCGGGCTCATCCGGCTGATGCCAGCGCTCAACGTGATCCGTAGCTCGACCGGAGGGACGGACGTCAGCGGCACGCTCGAGATCGCCTTCCTCGGTCAGCGCGCGATGTTCGCCGACAACTACACCGACCTCTGACGCCGGGCCGCGACACGCCCTCTGTGGCCGCCGCGCCCTTGCCCGCGCAGCGTCGCCACGCCCTCTCCCGCGCACGGCCGCCGCGCCTCCGCCCAGCGAACCCTGCCGCCAGACGCGGCGCCCCCGGCCTGGGCGCCGCCCCTGCCCGGCACCTTTCTTGGCCCACTGCGCCAGCATCCGCTACCGACGCACGAGAGCAGCGGAGGTGCACCCGGAAGCAGCATCGGGTGGGCCGCCGCGGCTCGCTAGGGAGACAGCGATGGGCCCGAGCGCAGCGTACAAGGTGGAGGGGCTTGGCGACGGCGTGCCGGCGTCGGGCGGCGCGGAGGGGTGCGGGCAGGGGCAGCTGAGCAGCCTCTGCAGCGCCCCCACGATGCCGTTCACGTCGCACGCCGGCGGCGCGGAGGAGGCACCGGCGGAGTCGAAGCCCTGGTGCATCGACCGCGGCGACTTTCTCGAGGCGATGAGCACGGTCACGCTCTGGCGCGCGCTGGAGCTGGGGGAGCTCCCCCACAGCACGCGCGTCTGGCGCGAAGGTCTCGAGTGCTGGACGCCTGCCGGCGAGGTGAAGGCGCTCGGCTGGACCATTTCCCAGCCGCCCCCGCGCGACGAGGCGCCCGCCCTCTCCGCCGCGGGCGAGGCGCCTGAGTCCACCGGCCCGCTCAGCTTCGCGTTGACGCCGGACGACCTCGGCGCCGTGGCGCCCCGCTTCCACCAGGGCGCCCCCGCGCAGGCGCGCGGCGAGCGCGCCGAGGCCCTCACCCTCGGTCGCTTCCCGCTGGCCGAGGCCGTGCTGCGGCCGGACAGCCCCTCGCAGCCGATTTCTCTTGATATTCCGTCCTGTTTCCCGGCAGCCCCCTCGTCCCCGCCCGACACGCTCCCGAGCGCCGGGGCGCCGAGGCCCGGCGCCGCGAAGCCCGGGCCGGCGCGTGGCGCGCGCGACGCGGATCAGACGCCGCGCGGGCGGGTGTCGGGCGCCTGGTCGCGGCTCGCGCGGCGCGCGCGCGTCTCTCGCGGCGCCGCCGGAGCGGCCGCGGGCAGCGCGGCGCTCGTGCTCGTGCTGGGCCTCTCGGTGCTGAGCGTGGTCGCCCCTGCGGCCTCGCCTGCGAGGCCTGCGGCCGCGCAGGCTGCGCACCTCGGCGTGGCCCAGGGCATCACGGCCGCCGCCGCGCAGGTCGCCCTGCCGGCCCCGGAGCTCGCCGCGACGGCCGGCGCTGCGGCGCTCGCTGCGGCGACCCCGGCGCGCGACGGCGCTACGGCCCCCGTGGCGACCCCGGCGCGCGACGGCGCTACGGCCCCGGCGCGCGACGGCGCTGCGGCCCCGGCGCGCGACGGCGCGGCAGCCGAGGCAACCCCGGCGCGCGACGGCGCTGCGGCCGAGGCGACCTCGGCGCGCGAGGAAGCGGCCGCGACCCCGGGCGAGGACACCGGCGCGCCCGCGCTGCCGCTCCACCGGGCGGAGAAGGCCTCGGCGTCCGGCGCGAAGCCGGCGCCGGCGGGTCGCCGCGAGCGCGGGCAGTTCCGCCTGAGGCGAGGCCGATCCGAGGCGGACACCACGCGCGGCATCAGCTATCCGGCCCGCAGAGCCGACTCATGGATCGGGACGGGTGCCATCCTGCGCGACTCGCGCTAAGGTGCGCGCCGCGCGGCGGTCGGCTCCGTCCCGCAGCACTCCGGCGTCGTTCAAGGGCAGGACGGGGGACTTTGAATCCCCTAATCGTGGTTCGAATCCACGCGCCGGAACCATCGAGCACCCGCGCCCTCTGAGGGGGGTCATGGCGGCCGATGTCCATCGCGTGGGCGCGAGCGTCTCGGGCGAGGTCGCACCGCCTCGCGGGTGCGTCCTGCGCCGTCACTTGCTCGCTATTGTCTGGCGCGGTCGAGCCGGGGTTGTTTACCGTGGTCTCACCGAGGGCTCTTCGCCTGCCGCGCGGCGTGCGCGAGCCCCTGGCTCCTGGAGGACCGGACGGCGTGGCGAGCGATGAAGGGGCCCGCGGACGCGGAGCCCCTACCCATGTAGATACGGACCGCGGAGGCGGCTCTCCGCCCGCTGCGGGCGCGGAGCTCGGGCGCGCGTCGGCGGCCCCGCTCGAGGCGGGCGAGGCGCAGTTCATCGCGCGGCTCGTCGCGCGTGACGAGAGCGCGTTCAACGAGCTCGTGATCATGTACGAGCGCCGCGTGTTCGCGCTCGTCTACCGCATGCTCGGCCGGCGTGACGAGGCCGAGGACGTGTCCCAGGAAGTCTTCGTGCAGGTCTTCAAGGCGATCGATCAGTTCCGCGGCGAATCGAAGCTCTCGACGTGGATCTATCGGATCGCCGTGAATCTCTGCAAGAACCGGACGAAGTACCTCTCGCGGCGGCACGCCGGCGCCCAGGACGACGTCGACGCCATGGCCGAGCGGGTGCCGCTGTCCGCGGCCAAGGGCGTGAGCGTCGGCGACGTGAGCCGCCCTGACGAGCTGGTCGAGGGCATGCAGCTCGAGGCGGTCGTGAAGCGCGCCATCGGGCAGCTCGATCCCGAGTTCCGGGAGGCGCTCATCCTTCGCGACGTCGAGGACATGTCGTACGAAGAGATCGCCTCGGTCACGGGTTTGCCGGACGGGACGGTGAAGAGCCGGATCCATCGCGCGCGCGGCCAGCTCCGCGCGCTGGTCGAGAAGATGATGGGCGAGAAGGTGAGAGGCGGGAAATGAGCGGAGCGGACGACCCGAAGCGCACGGGGCGAGCCGATGAGCCGGCCGCTTCGGGCGCGGAGAGCGGCAGCCGTCCCTCGGCTCCCCCCGCGGAGCGCCCGCCCGCCGCCGCCACGTCCCGAGACGACTTCCCCGAGGACGGCGACCTCCCCGAAGACGGCGACCTCCCCGAAGACGGCTCGTTGCCGCTCGTCGACGAGCTCGATCTGCGCGAGCTGGTCCGAGGAGCGATGCGTCCGCCGCCTGCGGCGCCGCCGAGCCTTCTCCGCGGCGTGCAGCGCCGGATCCGGGTGCGCTCGCGGGGGAAGTTCTACGGCGACGGCTGGAGCACCGCGCGTTCGCCGCGCTCGACCTACCTGATGACGAGCCTCTTCATGCTCGCCCTCATCGCCTTCGTCTTCCTGGTCCTGATCCCCTGGAGCGGCGGCGCCCTGCCCTGATCACCGTCGCCGAGCGGCGGTCACTGGGTCCAACGAACGAGGACGCAGGTTACGTTGTCGGGCCCGCCGTTCTCGTTGGCGCGCTCGATCATCTTGGCGGTCGCGACCTGGATGTCCTGATGCTCCGTCAGGATCTGCGTCATCTCCAGGTCGCTCACCGGACCGGAGAGCCCGTCCGAGCAGAGGACGTACGTGTCGTTGAGCTGCGGCACCTCGAAGCGGGTGTCGACCTTGACCGTGTCCTTCATCCCGAGCGCGCGCACGATCACGTTCTTGTGCGGGAAGTTCGCGATCTCCTCGGGCGTGAGCCGCTTCATCTTGATGTAGTCGTTGAGGAGCGAGTGGTCCTCGGTGAGCATCTCGAGCCGGCCCTCGCGGAAGCGGTAGACCCGGCTGTCGCCGACGTGGGCGACGTACACGCCGTCGTTCGCCGTGAAGATGCCGACGAACGTCGTCCCCATTCCCCGCTTCTTCGCCTCGCGCTGCGCGGTCTCGTAGATCCGCAGGTTCGCGAGCTTGATCCCCGTGATCAGCCGGTTCTCTTCGTAGCCCTTGGACCGGTCCATCTTGTAGGGCCAGGTCCGCTCCGGGTCGTCCTGCGTCTGGGCGAAGAAGTCCTGCATCGCGTCGACGGCCATCTTCGACGCGACCTCGCCCGACGCATGCCCCCCCATTCCATCGGCGACCATGAAGAGGCCGTACTCCACCATGATGCCGAAGTTGTCCTCGTTGTGGTTGCGCTTGCGCCCGACGTTCGTCTCGCCGGCCACTTCGATTCGAAACGTTTGGGACACGGATCACCCGATCGATGGCCCCGCGCGAGGCGCGAGGTTGAATGAGAACCGCGAGCGCGCCCGTCCGAGCCGCTCGAGCCCGATCCTGGAGGTCCGGTTGACGGGGTGTCAACCGGGTCGGGCCCGAGCGCCGAGCTTATAGAATCCGCGCGCGGGCCCGCATCAGTTTTTTCTTACTTGCGGTACTCCTCGGTCGACTTGCCGCTCGAGCTCGGCGGCGGGAGCTCGGCCTCCGGCCGCTTCGCCGCGGGGGCCGACGGATCCGGCGCGGCGCGGAGCACGACCGTGACCTGCCGGTACCTCCCGCGGCTCAGCAGGGTGAGCGGGACCTTCTCGCCGACCGCGTGCGTCCGGATCGCGTCGGAGAGCGCCTCGGGGCTGGTGACGGGCACGCCGTCGACGGCGAGGATCATGTCGCTCTCCGCGCGATCGCCGCCCGTCAAGCGGGCCTCGTCCGCAGGGCTCTCGGGGTGCACCACGGTGACCCGGACCCCCTTCGCGACCGGCGCCGCCTCGCTGACGCCCTGGATCCCGAGCCACGCCGCGGGCGGCACGGCCGTCGGGGGCACCGCGCGAAGGAACGCCCTGACCGCGCTGATCGGCACGCCGAACGCGACGGGGGTGCACGGCTTGCCCTCGTTCGGGGCGCAGCCGCGGCCCAGGATCGCGACCACGCGGCCGTCCTCGTCGATGATGGGCGCGCCCAGATCGAGCGGCGAGACGCGCGAGCCGAGCTCGATCGCGCGCTCGAGCGGCCGGTCGTCGCCGCCGATCAGCGTCTTGTGCGACCGCAGCACGAGCGCGGTGGCCGCGACCTTGCCGCGCGCCGCCGAGAACGAGCGGATCTGCGCGTCCGGCCGCACCGGATCGCGCGACGAGGCGGTGAGCCCCTCGGCCCACTTGCCGGTCTGCGGCACGAGCAGCGCGAGATCCCACACGCGGTCGTGATGGCCGAGCTTCACCCGCACGGTGGTCCCGTCGGCGAGGCGCGCCGTGAGGTCGTTGCCCGCGCCGAGCGGCGAGAGCGCCGTCAGGATGCGCCCATCGCCCGCGAGCGCCGCGCCGAGGCCGAGGACCTGCCCGCCGCGCTCGATGACCACGACGCCGCGCGCGGCGCGCTCCTCCACCGGCGGCTCCGCCTTGTCCTTCTCGGCCGGGCCCCCCTTCGGCTCGGCGGTGGCCGCCTTCTTCTCCTTCCCGCCCGCGCTGGCCCGGGTCGGGAGCACCACCCGCTTGCCGGCCGGCGGGGCTTCACCTTCCCCCTGAACCTGCGCCTCGCCTTGCGCGAGCGCCGCGGGGGCGGCGAGCGCTGCGGCGGCGGACACGGCAGCGGCGAGCGCCAGCGACCGTCTCCATCGCTTCACACGCGACCTGTCAACGGGATCGCACGACGCCGCACCTCGGAGCGCGGCGGCTTCTGTGACACCAGGCGGGCTTGTCTCGTTCATAAGCGCGGCTCCTGAGGCGACGGCCGATTCTGCTGCGGCGGGGATCGCATTGCAAAAGGCAAAGGCCGGACCGCGCTGTACCGTGGGATCGGGCACCGGAGTCCGCCGGGGGCGGGGGGCGAAAAAAATCCGGTCACGAACTCGGGGGACGGGGGCACATGGCCGGCGATGAGGCAGCGATGGCAGCTGGGTTAGCGCTCGTGGGGGCGGGGGTCGACACGCGGACTGAGGGCGACGCGCGAGCCGACGAGGCGCGCGCGATCGAGGGGCTGATCGGGACAGGCGACTTCCGGGAAGCGCTGTCGCGGTGTGCGAAGGCCTACGCCATGCCGCTGGGCCGGCTGTGCATGGCGTTCACGGGGTCGCAGGCCGAGAGCGAGGAGCTGGTGCAGGAGACGCTGCTCGCGGCGTTCGATGCGTTCCCGCAGTACCGCGCCGAGGGGAGCGTGAAGGCCTGGCTCTTCGGGATCGCGCGGCGCCTCTGCGGGCGGCACACGGAGCTCAGGGCGCGGCGCGAGGCGCGGCTGCGCCTCGTCCACGACACCCGACCGCGGCCCGACGCGAGCGAGCTCGCGGCGGAGCGCGAGCGGGCCGAGCGCGCCCGCGCCGCGCTCTCGCGGCTCAAGCCGAGCGAGCGCGAGGCGGTGGTGCTGCGCTTCGAGGCGGGCCTCTCCTTCAAGGAGGTGGCCATCGCGTGCGGGATCGACGAGGCGGCGGCGCGGAAGCGGGTGAGCCGCGCGCTTTCGCGGCTCAGGGCCGAGCTGGGCGAGGAGTGAGGGCGATGGGCGCGACAGAGACGGGTTCGGTTGGGCTTTGCGGCGAGGTCGAGGAGCAGCTCGCGGAGGTGCTCGACGGGACGGCGCGGCCGGCGCTGTACGAGCACATCGCCGGCTGCGACGCGTGCCGCGACCTCCGCCACGACGCGGCGCGCGCCGCGGAGATCGCCGCGGCGGCAGGCGCGGACTTCCGGCCGGCAGACGGATTCGCGGACGCGCTGCTCCGGCGGATCGAGGCGGCGCGCCCCTCGGAGGGCGCAACGAGCGGTGCATTGCTGAAGGTGGCCGCCGAGGAGCAACACGGCGCCGCTGGCGCGCGATCCGGCGTGACCGAGGGGCGCTCGGACATCGCCGAAGGGCGATCGGACACCGCCGAGGGGCGCTCGGACATCGCCGAAGGGCGATCGGACACCGCCGAAGGGCGATCGGACATCACCGAAGCCCGATCCGACATCGCCGAGCAGCGATCCGACACGCCCGAGTGGCGTTCCCCTACGCCCAGGCCGCGTTCCGACACCTCCGGAGCGCGATCCGGCGCGGCCGAGGCGCGCACGGGCGGACCGCGCTCCACGATGCCGGAGCGAACCGCGCCGGCAGCGCGCCGCACGGCCTTCGGGCGGCGCTCGGCCTTCGCCGCCGCCGCCCTGGCCGCGGCGGCGGCGGTAGCGGCCGGGGTCGCCCTGCGGCGCGGCGGCGAAACGACGGCGCCGTCCGTCGCCGCGGCGTCCGGGGCGCCGTGGTCCGGCAAGGTCGCCTCGGTGTCGCGCGCGTCGTCCGACAGATCGGGCGGCCTCGAGGCGTGCGACGCCGCGGGCGCCTGCGCGCCGCTCGCCGCGGGCGCCCCGCTCCCGGAGGGCGCGACCCTGCGCACCGACGCGCGGACGCGCGCCCACCTGTCGCTCGCGGACGGCTCCGCGCTCGCCATCGACCGCGGCTCCCGCGTGTGGATCGCCGGCGACGGCCGCCGCGCGCGCGTCGACGAGGGCGCCGTCGTCCTCGACGTCACCCCGAGCCCCGGCGCGCCGCCCGCGCGCATCGAGGTGCCGCACGGCCAGATCGAGGTGCTCGGGACCAAGCTCGCGATCACCGCGGGCGACGCGCGCGCCTCGGTCGAGGTGGCCCGCGGCGCCGTGCGCGTCACCGGCGAGCGGGGCGAGCCCGTCGAGGTGCGCGCCGGCGAGGAGGCGACGCTCGCGAAGGGCGCCGCGCCCGAGGTCGCGAGCGCGACGTCGATCGCCGACACGCTCGAGTGGAGCGACCGCTCCGCCGAGGAGGCCGACGCCCCGGCGCTCCGCGGCCTCGGCGAGCTCAGGGCGCGCAAGCCGGGCGCGACGCAGGAGAAAGAGCGGGCCGTCCGGCTCGCCAGGCACGCCGTCAAGGTGCGGATCGTCGACGTCGTCGCCAGGACCGAGATCGACGAGACCTTCGCCAACGACACCGACGAGGAGCTCGAGGGCATCTTCCGGTTCCCGCTCCCGCCGGGCGCGCAGATCGAGCGGCTCGCGCTCGAGGTGGACGGCAAGCTCATCGAGGGCGCGTTCGTCGATCGCGATCGCGGGGCCGCGATCTGGCGCGGCGTCCTCCAGAACGCCGCCCCCAAGGCGCCCAAGCCGCGCGAGGAGATCATCTGGGTCCCCGGCCCGTGGCGCGACCCCGCGCTGCTCGAGTGGCAGCGGGGCGGCCGGTTCGAGCTGCGCATCTTCCCCATCCCGAAGCGCGGCTCGCGGCGCGTCGTGCTCACCTACACCCAGCTCGTCGAGCAGGCCGGCGGCGTCCGGCGCTTCACCTACCCGCTCGCGCACGACCAGAGCGGCACGACGAACATCGGCGACTTCTCGCTCGACGTGCAGGTGCTCGGCCACGACCGGGAGTTCGGCGTCGCGACGCGCGGCTACGAGCTCGCCGCCGCGCCCGCGGACGGCGCGGCCGACCGCCGCACGCTGGAGGCCCGCGGGTTCACGCCGGCCGGCGACCTCACGGTCGAGTACGCGCCCCCCGATCGCGACCGGCCCGTCACCGCCTGGGCCTACCGGATGCCCCCCGCGCCGGCGCCGGCCACGCCGCCCGCGACCTCCCAGGCGCGGCGCGGCGCGGCCGGAACGTCGAAGCGCGACGGCGCGGAGCACGAGGCCTCCCTCGCCGCGGCGCAGGCCATCGCGAGCGACACGTCGCCGTACGTGGCGATCGCGATCCGGCCCCGGCTCCCCCGGTGGCAGGAGTCGACCTCGCGGCGCCACGCGATCGTCGTCGACTCGAGCCGATCCATGGTCGGCGAGCGGTTCGCCCGCGCGACGCGGCTCGCCTCGTCGCTCGTCCGCGAGATGGACCGGCGCGACGAGGTCGTCGTGCTCGCGTGCGACACCCTCTGCCGCTCGCTCGGCGACGCCGGCCAGGGCGGCGCCGCGCGCCCCATGGCCCCCGGCGCCGCCTCGGCGGGCGAGGTCGAGCGCTTCCTCGGCGGCATCGAGCCCGACGGCGGCAGCGACCTCGCCGCGGCGATGATCGCGGCGCGCGCGGCCGCCGGCCCGCTCGACGGCAAGGAGCTCCGGATCATCTACCTCGGCGACGGCACGCCCTCGGTCGGCCCGACGCGCCCCGCCCACATCGAGGCCGCGGTGCGCGGCGCCGTGCCCGCGGACGGCGCCGCCGCCGTGGTCGCGGTCGCGCTCGGGAGCGACGCGGACACGACGTCCCTCAGGGCGCTCGCGCGGGGCGGCGGCGGGGTGATGGTCCCCTACGTGCCCGGCCAGAAGGTCGCGAGCGCGGCGCAGTCGGTCCTCGGCGCGGCGTACGGCCTCGCGCTGCGCGATCCCGAGATCGAGCTCCCGCCCGGCCTGACCCAGGTCACGCCGGCGCGGCTCGACCCGATCCGCGCCGGCGGCGAGGCGCTGGTCGTGGCGCGGATGAGCTCCGGGGCCGACGTCAACGGCGCGATCCGCCTCCGCGGCCGCGTCTCGGGCGAGCGCTTCGAGCAGACCTACCCCGTCAACATCGTCGCCACGACCGGCGCGGGCAACGCCTTCGTCCCGCGCCTCTACGCCGCGGCGAAGATCGCGGAGCTCGAGGAGACCGGCGGCGACGCGCAGAAGCCCGCCGTCATCGAGCTGTCGCGGCGCTTCTCGGTGGCGAGCCGGTTCACCTCGCTGCTCGTCCTGGAGAGCGAGGCGATGTTCAAGGCGTTCGGCCTCGATCGAGACGGCATCACCTCCGCCTTCACGGGCGAGGAGCAGGCCGAGCGCGTGAGCGCGAGCGCCGAGGGGGAGGAGCCCGGCAACCCGGCGGACGAGAGCGCCGAGGAGAAGGGCGACGCGCTCGGGGCGGGCCTTGGCCTGTCGGGCAGCGGCAGGGGCGGCGGCGGCTCCGGCTGGCCGGACGCCGCGCCGGCCGCGAAGGCGGAGTCTCGCACGTCAGCCGGCGCCCGCCCGGCGTCGCCCGCCAAGCGACGATCCCAGGAGCTCGATCCCCTCTCGGGCTCGTTCGACGACATGCCGGCGCCGCCGCCGGCGCCGGCGCCGACGGCCGCCGCGCCCGCGGAGCCGAAGCCGGCGCTCCCGCAGGACGAGCGCGCCCGGAGGTCGCGCGATGACCTCTTCGCCGCCGAGGAGTGGTCGCGCCCGCGCCCGCGGCGGATGATCCCGATGCGCCGGGTGTTCGATCGCAAGGTGAGCTTCGACGCGACGAACACGCTCGCGCCCGAGAGCGCAGCGAAGACCGCGGCCGCCGAGGCGGCGCTCGCGGCGGCCCCGGACAGCCGCGACAGGACGGCGGGCCTCTACGCGCTCTACGCCACGACCGGCCGCCTCGGCGAGGCCCAGGAGCTGACCGCGCGCTGGAGCGGGCGCGACGCGCTCGATCCCGACGCGCTCATCGCCCGCGCCGACCTGGCGGCGCGGCAGGGCCAGCGCGACCGCGCCGCGCGCATCCTCGGCGGCCTCGCCGACGTGCGCCCCGGCGACCGGGCCACCCAGGCGCGGCTCGCCGAGCTCTGGGACGCCGCGGGGCGGCCCGCGTTCGCGTGCCAGCACCGGGTGGCGCTCGCCGACCTCGCGCCCGCCGACGCGAAGCTCGTCGCCGCCGCGATCCGGTGCGCCGGCGAGGGCGGCATGAGCGAGCTCGCGAGCCAGCTCCGCCTCGACGCGACCTCCGCCCTCCGCGCGGAGATCGACCGGCGGCTCGCGCAGCCGGACGCGGCGCCGGCCGCCGACCTGCCCGGCGACGTGCGGCTCAGCGCCGAGTGGACCGGCGGCGCCGACCTCGACCTCTCCCTCATCGACGCGCAGGGGCGGCGCGTCTCGTGGATGGGCGCGACCGTCCCGTCGGTGGGTGTGCGCTCGCGCGACGCGACGAGCACGCGTTCGGAGTCCCTCGCGCTGCGGAGCCTCGCCAAGGGGAGCTACGTCGTCGAGATCGCGCGCGCGTCGGCCGAGGAAGGCGCCGGCGCCGCGAGCCCCGGGGCCCGCGCGCCGGGCCCGGTCCGCGGCGAGCTGACCCTGCGCCTCGCCGGAGAGACCCGCAAGGTGCCCTTCACGCTCGACGGCGCGCGCCTCGAGCTCGGCACGGTGCGCGTCTTCTTCACCTCCCGCCTGGTGCCGGTCGACGGCCCGACGGCCCCGCCGTTCTGACGAAACCGACGAAACTGACGAAACCGACGAAACTGACAGAATCGACAAGGACGAACCTGACGGGACCGACCTTCGCCCACGCGCGGAGGCTCTCTCTTGCGCACCCCTCCCTTCACATGTCCTGAACGACCCTGGCAGCGCGCTTCCGTAACAACCTCTTCATCGCCGCCCGGGCGCGCTCGCCCGGGGATCGAGGGGCCCTCCCGCCGCGCTCGTGTCGGGCGGAGATACCCGATACAGTTTCGACATGAATCCGCTCGTCCCGGACTTCATCCTCGAACAGGACGCCGAAGGGCAATACGCGGGCGCGGTCGACGCGGCTGTCCTGCACGTCTCGCTGCCGGCGATCGTGGAGCTCGCCGAGCAGATGATCGCGCGCCAGGCGCTCGATCCGGACGCGCTGCGCTCGTTCTTCGATCCGCTGTTCGAGGCCGTGCACCAGTCGGGCGGGTTCGTCGCGACGCTGTCGCCCGCCGGCGGGTTCACCGCGCTGTTCCCCGATCGGCCAGGGCGCAACGTCACCCGGCACGCCCGCAGCGCGGCGCTCGCGATGCGGCGCAGCCTCCTGGAGCTCGCGGCGCGGCGAACGCTGGGCGCCGGGGGCGCGCAGACGCCGTTCCGGATCGGGCTCGCCTGGGGCACGGTCCACTGGACGATCGTGCGCATCGCCCCGGATCGCGCGTACTACCTGATCTACGGCCCCGCGATGGAGGCGTGCCAGGCGACCGACCGCGGGGTGGACGACAGCGAGCTCCACCTCGATCGCAGCTTCCGCGAGCGGCTCCCCGCGGCGAGCGCGCGGGAGAGCGTGGCGGAGCTCGACGAGGCCGATCTCCTGAGCGGGCCCCCCTCGCTGACGATCACGTCGGGCCCGACGGACGCGGACGTCGAGGCGTTCCTGCCGCCGGGCGCGGGCGATCTCGCGCCGGAGGGCGAGATCCGCGAGGTGACGACGGTGTCGGTCTCGCTCGATCGGGTGGCGAGCCCGACGGAGCTCCTCCAGCAGCTGCACGAGATCTCGGCGATGTACGGCGCGACGTTCGCCGGCATGACCGTGACGGAGCGCGGCTTCGGCGCGCAGTTCTACTTCGGCGCGCCCGTCGCGCACGAGAGCGACCACGATCGCGCCCTCGACTTCGCGCTCGAGCTGAAGAGCAACGGCCTCGGCGTGCCCCGGCTCGCGGTGGGCGTCACCCGCGCGCGCTGCCTCGTCGGCTTCTTCGGCGCCGTGGGCCGCCGCGAGTTCGCGTGCGTCGGCCGCGCCATCCACCTCGCCGCGCAGATCGCGCGGAAGGCCGCGCCGTCGTCGATCTGGGCGGACGAGCGGGCGTTCCGCGCGGGCGAGGCGAGCCACCAGTGGTCGACGGAGAACATCTTCCGGTTCGACGGGTTCGATCTGCCGATCCTCGTCTACTCGCTCGAGCGGCGGCGCATCGCGGTGCAGGAGGAGTTCTACGACCTCGGCCCCATCGGCCGCGAGGTCGAGCTCGGGCGGCTCACGCAGGCGCTCGAGCCCCTGTTCACCGGGCGCTCCGCGGGCGTCGTGTACATCCTCGGCGAGGCGGGCATCGGCAAGAGCTACCTCGTGCACAGCTACCGCCACCAGCGCGCGCAGCTCATGGACATGCGCCCGCTCCTGTGGATCGAGGCCCGCTGCGATCAGACGCTGAGGACCCCGCTCTACGCGTTCGAGTTCGCGCTCAAGGAGTACCTCGGGATCTCGTCGGAGCTCGGCCAGCGGGCCAAGGAGGCGGGGCTCGATCTCGCGCTGGAGCTGCTCCTGGAGCGGCTGCCCGAGAGCTGGACCGAGGTGCGGGCCGGGATCGACAGGTCGCGCGAGGCGCTCGCGCGGCTGCTCAGGCTGCACGGCCAGGAGGCGGCGGCCGAGGCCGGGGGGCGCGACGAGGTCCTCGGGGCGCTCGCCGCGCTGCTCGTCGCGGAGAGCTCGCTGCAGCCGGTGGTGGTGCACCTCGACGACGCGCAGTGGGCCGATCGGACGTCGCTCGACGCGGTGCGCGCGATCACGGCCGCCTGCAGGGACCTGCCGCTGGCGGTGATCTGCTCGGCGCGGCCGGCGGCGTCCTCGGGGGAGGGCGTGGACGCCCGCATCCCGCTCGACGCCGGCATCCCGTCGCAGGCGATCGAGCTCGCGCCGCTCCCGGCGGAGCGGCTGCTCGCGCTCGCGGAGCCGTTCTTCGGGGGCCCGCTCCCCACGATGCTCGGGTCGCTGCTCGGCCAGACCGCGGGGGGGAACCCGTTCTTCGCGCAGGAGATCCTCGCGTACTGGCTGGAGGACGGGCGGTACGGGTCGGCCCACGACGCCGCGCGCTCGAGCCGGTTCATGCCGCCGCGGACCGTGAACAGCCTGCTCGTCGCGCGGCTCGAGCGGCTCGAGCCGCGCACGCGGCAGACGGTGATCTCCGCCGCGGTGCTGGGGCGCGAGTTCGACACGCGCGTGCTCGCCCGGATGATCCCGGACGCCTCGGCGCTCGTGGATCACCTGCGCTTCGGCGAGGCGCAGCGGATCTGGTCGCGGATGGGGGAGCACCGCTTCGAGTTCTGCACGGTGCTGATCCGCGACGCCGCGTACGGGATGCAGCCGGAGGAGACGGCGGAGCGGCAGCACCGGCTCGCGGCGGAGGCGATCGAGGCCGTCTACGGCGACGATCTCGAGGATCAGCGCGCGGCGCTCGACAGCCACCGGCGGCTCGCGGGCTGAGCGCGCCCGGCCGCTCTGGCCGGCGGGGCGCGGGGCGAGACGTGGGGGCGAGACGTGGAAGCGCGTGGAACCCCCTCGACGCCGCTTTCGAAGTGCGGCAACTGTCCGCGCATGAGCACGGCCCATCACGAGGCTCACGCGGCCCCGGCGCACGACGTGAGCGATCACCATGGCTTCGACGGGGAGCCCGCCCGCGCGCTGCCGGCGGACGAGCCGCCTACCCCGAACTGGGTCCCTGCGCTGGGGCTCGCGGTCTTCGTGGTGGCTGGCGTCACGTTTCTCGCGCTGAACAGCGACGACGACGGCGCCGCAGGGCAGGCCGCGCCGGCGGGCGCGCGCCCGGCTGCCGCCGAGGTTCGCCCGGCCGCGGCCGGCGCTCGCCCCGCCCCCGCTGGCGCCCGCCCGGCGACCGCCGAGGCTCGCCCGGCGGCGCAGCCCGGCGCGCGCCCGGCGGCGCCGACCGGGCCCGCGGCAGGGGCGGCCGCAGAGGCCCTGAACGCCGCCGCGGCCGAGCGCGCGGCGGGCACCGCCGCGCCGAGCCCGGCGAACCTGCGCAAGCTGACGCCGCAGGAGGTGGATCTGGTGCGCAAGCGCATGGAGGCGCGGCAGAAGGACGGCGCCCCGGCTCCGCCGAAGTGAGCGCGATCGTGGCGGACCCCGCCGCGGCGCGCATGCGCACGGTGCTGGTGCTCGGCGCGGGCACGATGGGCCAGGGGATCGCGCAGGTCACGGCGGTCGCCGGCTACGTGACGCGCCTCTACGACGTCGACGCCGCGCGGATCGGCGCGGCGATCGAGGACACCAAGCGCGCGACCGATCGCCTCGTCCAGAAGGGCAAGATGCTCAACGAGGCGCGCAGCGAGATGATCGGGATGCTGGTGGCGTCGCCGGATCTCGAGCGCGCGGCGGCGGACGCCGATCTCGTGATCGAGGCGGTGCCCGAGCGGATGGACCTCAAGGTCGAGGTGCTCGGCCGGGTGAAGGCGGCGGCGCCGGAGCGGGCGCTGCTCGGCACGAACACGTCGAGCCTGAGCGTCACGGAGCTCGGGCGCCGGCTCGGCGCGGGCGGGCGCACGATCGGCCTGCACTTCTTCAACCCGCCGCCGGTGATGGAGCTGCTCGAGGTGGTGCGGGGGCTCGAGACCGACGAGGCGACGGTGACGGCGGCGCTCTCGGTGGCGAGGCGCCTGGGCAAGACGCCGATCGTGGTGAACGACACGCCCGGCTTCGCGACGAGCCGGCTCGGCGTGGCGCTCGGCGCAGAGGCGATGCGGATGCTGGAGGCCGGGGTGGCGTCGGCGGTCGACATCGATCGGGCGATGGAGCTCGGGTACCGGCACCCGATGGGGCCGCTCAAGCTGACGGACCTCGTGGGGCTCGACGTGCGGCTCGCCATCCTGGAGCACCTCCACCGCGAGGTGGGGGAGCAGTTCCGGCCGCCTGTGATCCTGCGGCAGATGGTGCGGGCGGGGAAGCTCGGGAAGAAGACGGGGGAAGGGTTCTACCGGTGGACGGAGGCGGGAGCCCAGCCCAGCGACGGCTGGCGTCGCGGGTAGGGAGCGCGAGCGCGGCGGGCGCCGCGCGCGGCCGAGGGCGCGCTACCGGTTCATCTTGTCCTTCTTGGCGTTCTCTTCGGCTTCCTTCAGGCGCTCGGCCTCGCGCTGGACGATGCGCTCCTTGACCGCAGCGTAGTCCTTCTCGTCCTTCATCCGCCGGTCGACCTGCTTCTGCCTCTCCGCCGCGGTCGCCGGATAGCCGGTCGCCTTGGGGTTGCTCGTCAGGTACGCGCTGTAGGCCGCCCACGCCTCCTTCACGGCCTGCCAGTTCTTCTGACGCTCGCGCAGATCGGCGAGGCAGAAGAGCACCTTGGCGTGGAGCTCCTCCGTGCCCTTCTTGCCGATCGCCGTGGTCCAGGCCGTCTCGGCCTCCGCCATGTTGCCGGACTCCAGCATCGCCTCGCCGAGCAGGTAGAAGCCGAGCATCTTCGAGGAATCCAGCTTGATCGCCTCCTGGAATGCCGCGATCGACCCGGGGATGTCGCGCGCCACGAACGACGCCTGGCCCTTCAGGACCTGCTCCGTGTAGGGGCTGATGCCGGTGTGCCCGTTGGGATCTTTGCGCTGCGACGGAGCAGCGTCGGGCGCGGCCGCCGCCGGCTCGGACGCGGCCGCCTGCGGCTTCTCCTTGCCCGCAGGCGGCTGGGCGGCGACCGGCGCCGCGGAGAAGACGACAGCGAGGGCGAGCGATGCGACGACAGCGAGCGAGCGGTCCTGCATGCCCGCCAAGGTACCGCAGCTCAGGCAGGGCGCGCTACTTCCGCCGCGGCCTGAACGGATCCGGCGGCAACCCGGCATCCGGAGGCCGCCCCGCGTCCACCGGCGGCCAGCCCGCGTCCACCGGCGGCCAGCCCGCGTCCGGCCAGCCCGCGTCCACCGGCAACCTCCCCGCGTCCTGCCACCCCGCGTCCACCGGCGGAGAGCCCCCATCGGGGCCAGCGTCCGGCCAGCCCGCGTCCGCCGGTCCCCCGGCGTCCGCAGGCAGCTTGCCCGCGTCCCCCGGCGCGCCCCCGTCGAGCGCCACCCCGCCCTGCGCGCCCAGCGCCACCAGGCGGCCGTCCGGCTCCGGCGGCCAGAAGAAGCGCTCCTCCGCGCCCGTCTGCCGATCCACCAGCTTGACCCAGCTCGCGCGCGGGTTGTCCGCCATCTGCACGCTCAGCCGCGTCGTCACGCCGTTGTCGAACGTCGGACGGCGGGGCAGGACGCCCGGCGACCGCTCCGGCGCGTCCCCCGTCAGCGGCACGTTGAAACGGACCCGATCGAGGAGCTCCTGGCCGACGTACAGCTCGATCGCGAACCGGCCCATCATGCGCGCCGTCGCCAGAGGCCGGTCGAGCGTCACCGGTCGCACCCGCACGATCGCGCCCTTCACCCTCGCGTAGTGCACGTCGAAGATCCACTGCTTCGCGCTGGGCCGCGGGGCAGGGTCCGGCGCATACCCCGCGCGCGACGGCGGAGCCTCGGGCTCGGCCACGGCGACCACGCCGGCGGCGGCGAGCGCGAGGCCAGCGAGGATCCCCAGAGCGGCGCGGGTGAGAGGGCGAGGCGAGGTCATCGGGTACCGGGAGGAGGCCCGAGCGGCAGGGCCACCTCGAGCGTCGCGGAGAGCACCTCTTCCCACGTCGAGCCGTCGCCGTCGAGCGCCCCCCAGAGCTCGCGGAGCTCGTCCGGCACCGGCGCGATCGCCGCGCAGAGCTCGCCGCGCTCGTCCGGCACCGTGACGCGCAAGGCGTGCAGCGCGACGCGCGAGAGCGGGATCACCCGGCCCCTCGCCGTGGTCACCGACCGGGCCCCTCCATGGTCGCGATCGCCGAGGAGCGGCGCCCCCGCGTGCGCCGCGTGCACCCGGAGCTGGTGCGTGCGGCCCGTCACCGGGTCGAGGCGCAGCAGCGTGGCCGGCGCCGCGCCGCCGCCCGCCGAGGCGACCGCGCGGTAACGCGTCGCCGCGTCTTTCGCGTCCGCGCCGCCCACCGCAGGCAGGCTGCGACCGCCCCGCGCCCGCGCCGCGCCGATGGGCGCATCCCACGTGCCCGCCCCGTGGACGCGACCCCCGGCGATGCCCACGTAGACCCGCGCGATGCGCCCCGCCTCGCGCATCGCCGCGAGGTGCCGCCGGCCCCGCGCGCCCGTCGCGCACAGCACCGCGCCGCTCACGCCGACGTCGAGCCGCGAGGCCGCGTGCGGCAGGTCGCGCAGCCCGAGCAGCTCCGCGACCTCCGTGACCAGCGACCGCGTGCCCCGGCGCTCCGGCTCCGTCGGCAGCGCCGCAGGCTTCGACGCGACAAGGAGCTCCCCCCAGCGCGCCAGCACCTCCACCGGCGGCGCCCCAGGCGCGTCGCGCCGCGCCGGCCACACCGCGAGCTCGTCGCCGAGGGCCACCGCGTCGCCGGGCCGCGCGCGCCGGCCGTTCAGGAAGGCGCGCCCCTCCGCCGCCGCGCCCGCGAGGCCCCGCGACGCGCCGCCCGCGCGCTCGAGGGCGTCGGCCACCGTGGGGCCGTCCGAGGGCCCGACGCGGAACCGCGCGGCCGTCATCCCGGCGGCGCCGCGCGCGGAGCAGCGCCGCCGCCAGGAGCTCCCCCGGCGACGACGCCCGGCGACGAAGGCGAGGCGCGATCATCCAGGCGCTCGACAACGCCGCGATCGCCGTCGATCCGGAGCCGATCGCCCGTCTTGATCGCCAGCGTCACGCCGGGGACGTTCACCACCGCAGGGATGCCGTACTCCCGCGCGACGATCGAGGCGTGCGACATGGGGCCGCCGAGCTCGGTCACGACCGCGGCGGCCACCAGGAACAGGGGCGAGAGGCCGACGTCGGTCGTGCGCGCGACCAGCACCTCCCCCGGCGCCACCGCGTCGAGCGCCGAGGCGCCCGGCTCGAGCACGCGGGCCCGCCCCTCGACGACCCCAGGGCTCGCCGGCAGCCCGAGCAGGCGCTCCCCGGACGCGGGCGGCAGCACGACCGGCGGGGGCCGACCGATGAAGGTGGCCGGCGGATCGGGGCGCGCGGCGTCGCGGAGGTGCTCGGCGCGCCGCAGCCGGACGAGGTGGCCCACGTCGGCGCGGCCGCTGGAGAGCGCCGTCGCGAGCTCCTCGTAGGTGCAGAAGAAGACGCTCCCGGGCTCCAGCGAGGGATCGAGGCGCCGGAGGCGCCGATCGATGTCGAGCGCGACCCTGCGCAGCATGCCGAGGACGCGCGTCACCCACGTGCGCATGCGCTCCCGCAGGCGCACGTAGCGCTGCGCGCGGCCGACGAGCGTGCGCAGGAGCGCGAGCTCCAGCCGCGGCACGCGCGTCTCGAGCATCGCCATCTCCCGATCGGCGAGCGCCCGGGCCCGCGCCAGCGCGCGCTCCGGATCGCCCGGCGACCCGCGCAGCGACGCCGTGAGCATCGCGACGACGGGCGACGGGTCCTCCCGCCAGCGCGGCGTCGCGAGCTCCGCCTCGCGCACCGCGCGATCGCCGTAGGCGTCGAGGAACCGCGCGTACGCGTCGCGCGCCGGCCCCTCGGGCAGGTCGCGCGGCCACAGGACCTCGCCGGCGAGGAGCCGCTCGCGCGCCGTCCGATCCTGCATGACGAGCTCGGCGACCCGCGCGAGCTCGATGCCCGGCCCCGCGCTGTCGAGCTCGCGCACGCCGCCCGCGAGCACCTGCGCCAGGTGCTCGACGTTCGTCTCCGCGCGCCCGGCCGGCGCGTCGAGGTGCGCCTCCCCGGAGGCGGAGCGCGCGGAGGCGCGGCGGCCCGCGATGCGCTCGAGCGCCTTGCACAGCGCGAGGTGGCTCGCGAGCGACGCCGACGCGCAGTGCAGCATCCGCGTGCCGGTCCGCTCGAGCAGCAGGAAGACGCTCCGGAGCGTGGTGCCGATGGCGTCGTCCGGCAGGAGCGTCATGTCGAGCTCGGAGAGGGCGCGCTGCGCCCACAGCGCCTCGCCCTCGTAGGCCGCCACCTCGCGCTCGAGCCGCGCCTGCCGGAGGAGGAGCCGCGGCCCCGTGAGCGGCAGCCGCGCATAGAAGCCGCGCCGCGAGACGCCCTCGCTCTGCTCGGCGAGCCGCGCGATGAGCGCCTCGCTCGCCCCGCCGCTCATGCCGAGCAGCGCGCGCGGCGAGAGCCCGGGGACCTGCGCCGCGATCCGCATGAAGGCGGTGAGGTTGAGGTAGAAGCGCCCGTGCACGTTGGCCACGAGGCGCGCGCCCCGCGGCACGCGGCAGCCCAGCGCGGCGAACGCCTCGCGGAAGCCCCGGTCGGAGAACGCCCGCGCCACCGACCAGGTGAGCGGCGTCGCCGCCCCGGGGAGCGCCTCGCCCACGTTGGCGCGCGACCAGATCGTGTCGGCGTCGCCGCCCTCGGGGAAGCCGCCGCCGCTCACCGGGCGCACCTGGAGCAGCCACACGCGCCGCGCCGCCGGGGAGGGCGCGCCTTCGCCGCCGTCCGATGCCACCGAGGAGGGCGCGCCTTCGCCGGCTCCCCGCGCCACCGGAGCGGACGCGCCCGCCGCGGCGGCGCCCTCCGGCGGGTCGGACGGCGCTTCCCCGTCGACCATGCGCGCCGCGCCGGGCGGGCCCTCGCCGCGCTCCTCGACCGCCTCGACCGCGAACTCGACGTCGAACGGGCCCTTGCCGCCCTTCTCGAGCCGCTCGGCGAGTTCGGCGAGCTGCCGCAGCGCGGCCTCGCCGAGCGCCGGCTGCTCGGCGCTCGCCTCGGGCACAGGGACCTCCTCGAGCCCGGCCGCGCCCACGACGAGCGCGCGCCGCTTCTGCGCCACCGCCGACGCGACGACCCTGCCGCCGTCGCGCGCGAGCCGGATCGTGTCGGCCGCCGCGGCGCCGTCGACGACCGGCGCGCCGAGCCCGAGCGTGGCGTTCACGAGCCGCTCGCCGGCGTGCCAGTGCTCGCCCTCGAGCCCCGGCGGGGGCGCGGTGAACAGCACGCCCGCGGCCTCGGCGCGCACCATCACCTGCAGCACGACGCCCATCGCGACGTCGCGGACGCCGGCGTGCGCGAGGTACGCGAGCGCGCGCGGCAGGAAGGCGCTCGCCCAGACCTGCCGGATCGCGGCGTCGAGCCCGGCCTCGCCGCGCACGCCGAGCACGGACGTCGCGAGCCCCGCCATCGACGTCTCCTCGCTGTCCTCGCACGTGGCGCTGGACCGCACCGCGAGGCCCCACGGCGCCTCCTGCTCGACGGCCTCCCAGAGCGCCCGCAGCGCGGTCGAGAGCGCCTCGGGCAGCGGCTCGCTCAGGATGCGGTCGCGCGCGCGCGCCGCCCGGTCGACGCCCGCCCTCGTGCCCGAGAGCCGGATCAGCGTGGCGAGGTCGTGCCCCGGCGGCAGCTGCCGGTCGACGAGCTCCGTGAAGCACCGCGCGTCGAGCACCCACCCGCGCGGCACCGGGAAGCCGTCGCGGAGCAGGCGCCCGAGCGAGGCCGCCTTGCCGCCGACGCGCTTCGCGCTCATGTGACGGCGCAGGCCGGCGCTCTCGAGCGGCTTGAGCCACTCGCGCACGGTGGGCGGGTCGGTCGCGCCGTCGGCGCGGGCGGTGCGTGTGGGGTCGGCCACGTCGATGCCGAGGGAGTAACACGGTTCGGCGGCCTGGGTCAGGGGCATGTGACGGCCGGGCCGCCGCGATCACGGCGGCGGCAAACCGCGCTGGATCCGCTCGTGCCAGAGCACCATTTCAACGCCGCCCGGCCCCCGATTCCAGGCGTAATCGTGCGGGCCGGGCACGACGAGCAGTGTGTGGGTCACGCCGTCTTGCCGCAGCCGATCGCTGAGCGCCTGGATGGCGGGCAAGAAGGGGTCGGCCTCGCTCGACACGAGCCGGAGCGCGACCGCGCGGCGCTCCATGGCCCGGCGCGCGAGCGCGGAGAACATCTCCGCCTCGCCCGCCCGCACCGCGGGCTGCAGGGCGCCGACCGCGCCGAAGACGTCGGGGAACGACAGGCCGACGAGCAGCGCGAGGCGACCGCCGAGGCTCACGCCGTCGATGCCGGTGGCCTCGCGCGCCGCCTGGCAGCCGCCCTCGGCGCGCGCGCGCGGCAGGAGCCGCTCGACGAGGAAACGGCCGAAGCCCGCGGCCCCCTCGACGGAGCGGTCGCGGAGGTCGGGCGTGAACGGCGTGGCGATGCAGAGCCCGCGGTAGGGGTGCTCCTTCAGCGAGGCGTTGAGCTGCGCGAGCCGCTCGGGCGTCACCATCTGCCCGAGATCGTCCGGCGTGAGCGGCGGCGAGCGGAGCCGCCGGAGGGCCGCGTCGAGGCTGTAGTCGTCGCGCCACCCGCGCGCGCCGACCTCGAGGCCTCGCACCGCCTCGCCGCGCCCGTGCAGCGCGACGAGGAGCGGCGGCGCCGGCGCGGCCTCGGGCGCGAGGAGCAGCGCGCGCTGCGGGCCTTCGCCCTCGGAGGCGGGCTCGAACGGGAGATCCTTCCAGGCCGAGGGGGCCGCCTCCTCCGGCGCCGGCGGTGAGGTGCCTCGCCGGCACGAGGGCGCGGCGAGCGCGGCGAGGCCGAGCAGCGCGCGCCGGCGCGAGAGCGGGGGGATCGTCGTGGCGGCCATCGGCGGCGAGGGTAGCAGCGGGGCGCGGGCGCAGCCCTGGGCAGGCCCACGCGCCCGCATGTAGGCTGCATGGGTCCGGGCGAGGGCCCTCGAAGGGGGGAGCGCTCATCGGCGGGACGCGCCGATCCTGACGAGGCCCGAACGGCTCCGTCGGCCCCGGGCGAGAGACCGTGACGAAAGGGGACCGCTCATGAGCCATGAGACGAAGGGGGACGTCGGGCCGCGCGCAGCCGCGCCGGGCAGCGTGGAGGGCGTGATCGCGGACGACGTGAAGACGCTCCACAGCATGGGCTATGCGCAGGAGCTGCTGCGCAGGATGGGGGGCTTCTCCAACTTCGCGATCTCGTTCTCGATCATCTGCATCATCGCGGGCGGCATCACGTCGTTCCAGATGGGCTTTTGCAGCGTCGGCGGCGCCGGCATCGGCATCGGGTGGCCGGTGTGCAGCGCGCTCACGCTCTGTATCGCGCTCACGATGGGCCAGGTCGCGTCGGCGTTCCCGACCGCGGGCGGCCTGTACCACTGGGCCTCGATCCTCGGCGGCCGGGGCTTCGGCTGGGCCACCGCGTGGTTCAACCTGATCGGGCTGATCACCGTCCTCGCGGCCATCAACGTCGGCGCCTACCTGTTCATCATGAGCTCGCTCGGCCCGCTGTTCGGCGTGGATCTCGCCGCGATGCCCCCGGATCGCGCGCTGGTGACGCAGGCCGTCGGGGTCACGCTCATCACGGGGACGCAGGCGCTCTTCAACCACCTCGGCATCCGCGTCACCACGCTGCTCACCGACTTCAGCGGGTACCTCATCCTCGTCGTCTCGGTGATCCTCACCGCCGCGATGCTCTTCTACGCGCCCGCGATCGACGCCAGCCGGCTCGTCACGTTCACGAACTACAGCGGGCCGAAGGGGGGCGACGTGTGGCCGGAGACGGGCAGCATGACAACGCTGTTCCTCCTGAGCTTCCTCCTGCCCGCGTACACGATCACGGGGTACGACGCGTCGGCCCACACGTCGGAGGAGACGATCGGCGCGGCGCAGACGGTCCCGCGGGGCATCGTCCGGGCGGTGCTCGTCTCCGGCGTCTTCGGGGCGCTGATGCTGAGCGCGATCGTGCTCGCGATCCCGGACATGGATGAGGCGGCGTCGAAGGGCGGCGGCGTCTTCTTCTGGGTCATGGAGCGCGTCATTCCGGAGAACCTCCGGATCGCGCTCTACGCCGGCATCTCGGTGGCCCAGTACCTCTGCGGGCTGGCGACGGTGACGTCGGCCTCCCGCATGACCTTCGCGTTCGCCCGCGACGGGGGGCTGCCGCTCTCGGAGCAGCTGCGCAAGGTGAGCCCGAAGTTCCGGACGCCGGCGACGGCGATCTGGGTCGTCAACGCGCTGACGATCGGCTTCACGGTGTACACGCCCGTCTACTCGACGATCACGGCCGTCTGCGTGATCTTCCTCTACATCTCGTACGTGATGCCCACGACGATGGGCGTGCGCGCCTACGGCCGCACCTGGGTGAAGATGGGCCCGTGGGACCTCGGCCCGCTGTACCGGCCGCTCGCGATCATCAGCGTCCTCGCGTGCCTGATGCTGATCGTGGTGAGCGTCCAGCCGCCGAACGACAAGGCCCTGGGCATCATGCTCATCGTCTTCGCCGTGACGGCCGTCGTCTGGTTCGCGCTGGAGCGCCGCCGCTTCCAGGGCCCGCCCCAGGGGGTGATGATCCAGCAGCGAGAGCAGGAGATCGCCGAGGCGGAGCGGGCCGTCGGGCAGATCGCCGCGCGCGGCGGGCCCTAGGGATCCGGCGGAAGAGAGGGACGCAACAACCGACGGAGAGGCTGAGAAGGCGAATCAGCCTCTCGAGGGGTCGAGGCGAGGGATCAGCCGCCGGACGGGCTGAAGAGGAGGGGATAGGTCACGGTCACGATGCCTGCGTCCGGCGGCGGGAACGACAGCCCGTAGAACGAGCGCACCACGCAGGAGACCACGCCGGCGTCCGGCAGATCGGAGCCGCCGTTGTGGACGCTCGATACCGCTCCGTCGCGGCCGATCACGAAGCCGACCGACACGCGCCCGGTGAGGTTCGGGCTGTTGCGCAGCCCGTTCTCGTAGCAGAGCCGGAAGCGACCGAAGTTCTGGCGCACGATGCGCTGGATGACCTCCGGCGGGATCCGGCCCGACACCGAGGGCGAGCCGACCCGCATGCGCGGCGCGCTCGCCTTGTGGCCAGGGCCGTTGGCGAAGCGCGACGCGCCGCCGCCGGGGCCGAAGCCCGGCCCATCGCCGACGCCGCTCCCGTGGTTGATGGTGCCGATGGCCCCGATCCCGATGCCCATGAGATGCCCGCCGCCCCCCTCGCCGACGCCTGTCAACCCGAGCCCGCCCACGCCGCCCGACTCGTCGATCGTCTCGCCCCACATGTTGCCGATCACGCTCCTTTCGCCGTTGCCGAGCGTGTCGGGGCCGCCCCAGGGGGCCGAGAGCGCGTTGGGATCGCCGCCGGGCCCCGCGTTGAGCACGCCGATCATGCCGAAGCGCGCCGCGTCGTCGAGCGCCTGGGCCCGCGAGATCCGCACGTCGCGGTTGTCCTTCGGCCCCTGGATCTCGAAGCGCCCGCCCGTCTTCCGGCTCGTCTCGCTCCCGGCTTTGCCCGACTCGCCCATCGCGGCCGCGCCGGAGCCGCCCTCGCGCTCGGTCCGACCGCTCGCGTCGGTGATGTCCTTCGGCTCGGGCAGCTCCTTCTCGGCGATCGCGCCGATCGCCTGCGCCATGAAATAGGCCTGCTCCGCGCTCACGCCGCCGTCGTCGGCCATGGCAAGCGGGGGCATGAACGCGGCCATGGCCCCGAGCAGGCCGACGTGGAGCAGCGTCGAGAGCGCGGTGAACGGCAGGTTGCGGCGGTCCATGCCGGCCTTGCCCGCGACGCGGCGGCCCGCCCTGCCCACCGCCACCTCGAACCCGAAATCGCCGAGCTCGAGCCTCGCGCGAGCGCCGGGCGGCAGCGTGATCCGCCGCGCCCCGTCGAGCTCCGCGCACGGCGCCGCGCGGCCGGCGGCGATCGCCTGCGCGATCGTCATCCTGCAGCTGCCGAAATCGATGGATCCCGACGCGCCCGGCGGGATGACGGCGCTCACCTCACCGCCCTCGCTCACAAGCACGAGCGGCGCCCGCGCCGCGCCCAGGCGCTCCGCAGGTAGGAAGAAGTCGCACACGCCCCCGGGGCCCTCCGCCTCGCCGACATGAAAGGCGCGCGGCGGCGTCAGGTGCGCCACGTGAAGCGGGGTGTTCCCCCACCGGATGATCACCTCGAGCGACAGCGCGTCCGTCTCGCACTCATCGGCGGGGACGTCCGGCGCGCTCTTGACGAGCGCGTACGTATAGGAGCCCTCCGGCGCGTCCGCGGGCACGTCGGCCTCGATGGCCGGATACGGGCTGAAGGGCAGGTTGCTGAGGAACGGATTCGAGGGTGCGATGCCCGGAGCCATCTTGAACGTGTCCATCGGAGAACAGCCCTTTCCCTGCTCGCGCTCGCGCGCATGTCCGCGCGGCGAGCGGTCTGAATGGAGCGAGCCCTCGAGGGCCCGCCTCTCTCGGCGCGCCCCGGCGCACGCGCGGCGAGCTTCACCGCTCTCTGCGTGCGCCGCGGAGCACCGCGTCCACGCCAGGGATCGACAGCGCCGCCCGCCCCAGGTTCCGGAGCCGCGCCGCGATTTTCGGCGGCACATCCGCGCGCCGGGGGATTGAATAAACTGGACCGCCGCCTGGCGCCTCGAGGTGGTGGTGACCCGCGCCATCACCCCGCGGGATCGCGCCGCCACCTCGAGCGGACCGGCAGGGCGGCCGGCGGCAGTCGACGGCACCCGCGCGGCGCGATCCCCGCGCATCCCGGGGAGATCGCCGAAGCCTGGGGTGACGCGACGCCCCGGTTGACGGACGCCAGGCGATGGCACGGAAGCTGCGAACAACGTTGGTGCGTTGGCGACGTCGTCGACGTCGTCGAGGTCGACGTCAACGACGCGCGACCGCGCTGAACGGAGCGCGGCGCGCTGACGCCCGCGCCCGTCGACGCTGCCCGGCGAAGGTACACGCCCGAGATCCACCGGCGGCGCGCCCGTGGAGCGCGCGCCGGGCGGCGGGCCGCGGCGAACACCCACCGATCGAGACAACGAAGGAGTCGAACGTATGAGCAACAGGCGATTGTTCCATGTCCTCGCAGGGGTCCCGGTGCTCGGGTGCCTCCTTGCGATGCCGTCGTCGGCGCGCGCGCAGCACGAGGCGCACGTCTACGGGATCGCGAACTTCGGACACACGGGGGAGTGCGAGGACGACACCAGCCTGTCGCACTCGGTGCACACGAGCACCGCCGCCGCCTTCGCGAGCACGTTCAACCTCCTCAGCATGGTCTCCCTCTGGGATGAGGTCTCGACGCGCAACAACACGAGCGCCCGGGGGAGCTACTGGACCGACTCGAGCCAGGCGGCGTCCTGCGCGTGCTCGGCGAACGACATGGCGTCCGGCTCGGGCGCGGACGAGGCCGATGTCGTCTTCATCCACACGCACGGCTGGCACGACGCCGGGAGCTCGTCGACGCCCGCTTACAGCGGCCTGGTCATGGGCAACGGCAGCTACGACTGCGGCGTCCTGACGAACGAGAACATGCTCTTCGGCAACCCGGGCACGGGCGGGGATCTGGAGATCGCGGTCGTCAAAGCGTGCCAGTCGGGCGATTACGACGTGTGGAAGAACGGCGGATACCGCCAGCAGATCACGACCTCGGACAGCACCATGACGATGTGGAACGCGTTCCACGGCGACTCGTCGTGCGGCAATCACGTGAAGGACTACGTGGGTGACTACTCGATCAGCTCCATCTCCAACGGGGTGGGAGAGAACTGGATCGACGAGGCCTACGACGACAGCCAGTTCAGCAACGACGACGACTGCCCCGTCTCGATCGTGTTCGGCTCGTCGTTCGCGTCCCGGGAGCTCATGTACGAGTACGGCGGGTGGCGCGACCGGAAGAACACCGGGCTGAAGACCGGCTCGACCATCTACTACATCGCCGGCTGCGACCCCTCGAACGGGCGCGTGCTGCCCGGCGGATGAACGACGAACGCCGCGTGTTGCCCGAAGGATTCGAACGACAGGAGACATGACGATGACGACGCGAACGATTGGTTTCTGGGCCGCGCTCTCGATGACCCTCATCGCCTGCGGGGCGCCGGAGGTAGCCACCGAAGGGGGCGGCGATGACGGCGAGATCGCCGCGGCCGCGCAGGCGCTCGAGGGGTTCACGTTCGACTCGCGGGAGCTCGCCACGGCGCCCGCCGCGAGGCTCCCGGCGGCCCGGCTGACGCTGCGTTCATTCGATGACGCGCTCATCCAGCGCTCGCTCATCGGGGCCGATCAGCAGTTCACGCCGCTCAGCGAGCTGGGGCGCCGGACGGAGCACGAGTCGGCGGACTGGACCTACGAGAAGGACCCGTCGAACGGCCAGGTGCTCGTCCTGCGGAAGACGCCGAGCGGGCCGCGGATCTCGCCGGACGAGGCGCTCCTCCGGCGGAACGCGCTCGCACGCCTGAACAGCTGGGGCATACCGAACGACGAGATCGGGGCCGTTGTGCAGCGGAGGACGCTGCGCGAGGATCAGGACGGAACGGCGGCTTCCGCCCCGGAGGTCCATCGTTACAAGACGTTCGTGTTCCGGGCCGTGAACGGCGTCCGGGTCCAGGGGCATCGCGCGGTCGTGACCCACACGCTCGATGGGACCTTCAACCGCGCCCTCATCCGCTGGCCCGCCATCGCCTCGACGGGCCACCGGCTCCGCACCGCGCTCACGGCGCCGGAGATCGAGCGGCGCGCCGTGGAGGCGCTCTCGGCAGAGGGGGAGAGAGGCGGCGGCGTGCGGCTGCGCTGGAAGTACGTCGCCACGCCCCTCACGAGCGGAGAGGTGACCCTGACCCTGACCGTGGGCGCGATCCTGGGCGCCGGGGCCACGCCGAGCGGCGTCACCGAGGAGCCGCGCGAGGTCGACATCGATGTCGCCGCGCTGTGACGGGCGCGCCGGAGAGGCGCCCCGCGCCGGACAGCGCGCGGGCGCGGGCTGCGCGAAACCGGATCGCAATGGTTCGGCGCTCGCTGGTTAAACGCGGCGGACCCATGAGGCGAGGCCGTCAGGAAAGCGTGTCGGCAACTCGCCGCATCGCTCGCGCTCCACCGCCCTACGATCCAAGCCGCATCGTTGATCCAGAGCCGCGCAGTCGGCCAGAACACACGAGTTGGGGTGGCGGCGCGCCCGTCATCGCGCGTATAGTAAAGACCATGGGTGCGGCCAGGAGCAACGGTCAAGACCCCCTCATCGGCGCGACGATCGCCGATCGATACCGGATCATCTCGCTCATCGCGCGCGGGGGGATGGGCAGGGTCTACAGGGCAGAACAGTTCGCGCTGGGCCGGGTCTGCGCCCTCAAGCTGCTCCTCCCCGATGAGCGCTTCGAGCAAGATCCGGAGTTCTTTCGACGCTTTTCGCGCGAGGCCGCGACCGCGGCGAGGCTCACCCACCCGAACTCCGTCACGGTCTTCGATTACGGCCGGGACGATCCGCGCGGGATCTACTTTATGGCCATGGAGTATATCGCCGGGCGCACGCTCCACCGCGTGCTCCACGACGAGGGCGCGCTCCCGGAGGCGCGTGCGGGCCGGATCGCGCGGCAGATCTGCCGCGCGCTCGCCGAGGCGCACGGCCTCGGCCTCGTGCACCGGGATCTCAAGCCGGGCAATGTGCTCCTCGTCGACCAGGAGGACGAGAAGGACTTCGTCAAGGTGCTCGACTTCGGCCTGGTCAAGGACGTCTCGGGGCGGCAGCTGGACGAGCTGACGCAGAGGGGCGTGTTCATCGGCTCTCCCAAGTACACCGCTCCGGAGCAGGCGATGGGCCACGAGCTCTCGCCGCGCGCGGACATCTATGCGCTCGGCGTCCTGCTCTACGAGATGCTCTGCGGCAGGGCGCCGTTCGACAGGAAGGTGGCCGCGGCGACGCTCATGGCGCACGTCAGCGAGCCGCCGCCGCCGCTCGCCGATGGCGCGCTCGTGTCGCCGGCGATGACGGCCATCGTGATGCGGTGTCTCGAGAAGAGCCCTGACAGGCGCTTCCAGTCGATGAGGGAGTGCCTTACCGCGCTGAAGAGCGCGGCGGGCGAGCCGTTCGACGTCTCGCACGTCTCGCACGCCTCGCGGGCCTCGGCCCCGGAGCGCCTGTCCCTGGCGCAACCCCGGAGCGCGCTGCCCTCCGCGTCGTCGATCTCGGAGCTCCGCATCTCGGCCTTCTCGCCCTCTCCCAGCGAGCCGCTCGTGTCGCTTCGCTCGGCGCAGCTCGACTCGCTCTCTCCGCCGCAGGCTCTCGCGACCTTCAGCAGCTCCGTCGCCCCGCCCCGTCACTCGACCGTGTCCCTCTACCTGGTCGCGCTCGTGGCGGCGCTCGTCGGCGGGGGCCTTGTGCTGGCGCTCGGCTGGCGCGTGCCGGACGCCGCGAGCCCCCCTGCAGCCGTCCAGGCCGCCCCCATGCCGGTCGAGGCGTCAACGTCGACTACGTGTTCTCGCTCAAGCTGGTGCTGCCCTGATCGCTGGCAGCGCGGCCGGCCCTGAGCAAAGACCCTGGCCGAGAGGCAAACGACGACGTGAACGCTCATGGCAGGAAGGGGTCGGTTTGCGCTGGGCTGGTCCTCTGTCTCGCGGCGCTGCCCGGCTGCTCGCGGGAAGAGACCTCCCAGCCGGCCGCCGGGAGCGGGGCCACGCGGCCTGCGGCGCTGCGGGCCGAGCTCGAGCCGGCGCCGGAGGGCGGCGAGATCACCGCGCTTGTGCAGCAGGCGCGGGAGCGCGCGCGGCGGGAGGGCCGCGAGCTCGTCGTCTACGTTGGCGCGCCCTGGTGCGAGCCGTGCACGAGGTTTCACGACGCGGTGAAGGCCGGCCAGCTCGACGCGGTCCTGCCTGCGCTGCGCCTGCTGGAGTTCGACCTCGACCGCGATCGGGATCGGCTCGCCGAGGCCGGCTATGCGTCGGAGATGATCCCGCTCTTCGTGGTGCCCGGCGAGGACGGCCGGGGAACGCCCCTCCGCATCGAGGGGTCGGTGAAGGGCGAGCGCGCGGTGGACGAGATCGTGCCCCGGCTCGCGGCCATCCTGAGCCGAGCGCGGGCCTCGGCGCGGTGATCCTCGAGGAGCGCCGGCCGCCCCGCCCGCGCGGGCGCCGCCGCGTCGCGGTGCGCGTCGGCGTCTCGGTGGACGCGCGGAGGCCGCGGCACCATGGATAGGGCCTCATGAGGACCGCCGCCCTGCTGCTCGCAGCCGCCGCCGTGTCGCTCGCCGCGGGCTGCCGCAACGGCGCCGGCAGCGAGCCTGCCCAGCCCATGCCGAACGTCACGCCGATCGACACGCGCGCCTCCGCCGAGCCGGCGGTCGACGACGCGCCGCCCACGCCGCGGCCACCGAAGGAGGCCGATCCCACGAGCACCGACGCGTTCGAGGGCACCGCGGGCGCCACCGACAAGCCGCGCGCCGGCGCGAAGGTCGCGGTCCTGCGCGACGTGCGAACGGCCCGGCACGACCACTACGACCGCGTCGTGTTCGAGTTCGAGGGGGACGCGGTGCCGGGCTACCACATCGATTACATCGACAAGCCGGTGCGCCAGTGCGGCTCGGGCGAGGCGACGGAGATCGCGGGCGACGGATGGCTCGCGGTGCGGATGACCCCCGCGGCGGCGCACGACGATGCAGGGAACGCCACGGTCCCGTTCCGCGAGCGGAAGCTCGCGCTCGGCGTGGCGCGCGAGATCGAGCGGACGTGCGACTTCGAGGCCGAGGTGACCTGGGTGCTCGGGGTCTCGTCGCCGAACCGGTACCGCGTCCTCGAGCTGACCAAGCCGGCGCGGCTCGTCGTCGACGTGAAGCACTGAGGCCGCGTCCACGGCACCCCTGCGGCTCGCCGCGCCGCGGGCGGGCGCTGGGCGCGGCGCGCCTCCCGCCGCTCAGCCGCCTCCCGCCCCTCAGCCGTCCAGCGCGGGCCCGGGCTCGCCGTGGCGCGCGGGCGGCGGAGGCGCGTCGGCCGCCTTCGGCGGGGGCAGCCGCCGCGGCGGCACGACGACCTGCTTCGGCGGCGCGGCGGGGCCGCTCGACGGCCGCGGGATGTTGTAGACGCGCTTCGCCTGGATCGCCGTGGATCGAAGGCCGTTGGCCCGCTTGATCGCCTCCACGGTGGTGCCGTACTGCCGGGCCAGCGAGCCCAGGGTCTGCCCCTTCTTCGCGGTATGGCGCACGTAGTGCGACGTCGGCTTGATCGCCCCGCGCTTCACGAGCAGCGGATACGCGCGCGCGGCCGACTCCTGCGCGATCGGGCTGTAGAACCGGACGTGGATGTGGTTCGCGTGCCCCCGGGCGTGGCGGACGAGCGGACGCGGCTTCTTCGACCCGAGCTGGAAGACCTCGTCGAGCCAGTCCTTGTCCTCCCCGATCTTCAGCGCGTGCTCCTTGAGCAGCCGCTGCACGCTGCTGTCGATGAGGATGAGCTCCACGTCGGTCTCGGTGATGAGCGCCCGGACGAAGGCCCAGGTGCGCTCCCGATCGAGGTTCGCCGCCGTGGCCCGCTGGTACCAGCGGTGCCGGGCGTCGAGGAAATAGCTGATGTCGACGTCGCGCCCGGCCTGGTGGCTCTTGTGGGGCGAGAGGCGGCCGCCTTCCCGGGCGCTGATGTGCCCGATATAGAGCTTCGGGCTCCCCGGAAACTGCCGGTGCACGTCGGCGATCGCCCGGTCGAGCGCGTCGATCGTCTCGCGCGTCCCCCAGGCGTGCGCGGGATCGACGAGCTCCCACCGATCGCCCTCAGGCATCCGGACGCCGTTGAACAGCGCGCCCGCGTTGGTCGCGCCCAGCGACATCGGCCCGAGCGCCGCCGGGTCCTTCGAGAGCAGCTCCTCGATCTGGGCCTCGGTCATCGCCGAGAGCGGCGAGTGCGCCCGCGCCCCGGTGCCCGGATCCGCCGGCAGCTCCAGGCCGTCGTCGACCTCACCGCCGTCGTCGTCGACGTCGGCATCGTGGGCGTCCGCGAGCGCGGCCTCCTCCGCCGCCGTCCCGGGCGCGGGCGACGGCGCGGCGCCGCGCTGCTCCGGGGACACCCCGGAGGCCACGCGCAGCAGGCTGTCCTTGGACCGCGCCGCCTCCGGCGCCCTCCCGGCGCAGCCCGCGAGGAGGAGGGCGCAGAGGACGGAAACCAAGCTGCTGCGCCCCATCGCGGGCCACTATACTGACACGAGGGAGCGACGCCAACCGCGGCCCCGCGCTCGCGTGCGGCGCGCTCCACGCGACGCGCGTTCAGCGTGAGCCTGCGTTACGGGGCGTTTATGCGGCGTTGCGCGATGTTTTGCAGCGGCGCTCGCGTCCGCGCACGAGGACGTTGCCGCCGCCGCGCCGGCGGCTACATGCTGCCCTCGTGCAACCGTCCCAGCGGAGCGGCCGCCCCGATCGGGCGGCCCGGGGGGCAACCGCGCCGGCGCCGACGCCGGGGCCGGACAACGCGCCGCGCCACGACGACCGCGGCGAGCGCACGGGCGTGACGGGCGGGACCGGCGAGCGGCAGCCGGGCGGTGGGGGCCAGCAGAAGCTCTTCTCGGCCCGGGAGGTGGCGGGCAACGGGGCGGCGACGGTCGAGGGAGAGGTCGTCCGCGTCACGTACGAGAGCGAGTCGAGCGGCTTCCGGGTGCTGCGGGTGGAGGTCACCCCCGGCGCCCCGCCGGAGGTCTGGGTCGGCGTGGTCCCGCAGGTCGGGCCGGGCACGCGCGTGCGCGCGACGGGGCGTTATGAGCGCGATCCCAAGCACGGCGAGCAGCTCAAGGTCGAGACCCTGCTGCCGATCGCCCCCGCCACGCTCGATGGGCTCGAGCGCTACCTCGGGTCCGGCATGGTGCAGGGCATCGGCCCGGCGTACGCGAAGCGGATCGTGGAGGCGTTCGGCACGGAGACGCTGGAGATCCTCGACCGGTCGCCCGAGCGGCTCGCCGAGGTCCCCGGGCTCGGCCAGCGGCGGGCGCAGGCCGTCGCGAAGGCGTGGGCGGCGCAGCGGGCGATCGGGGCCATCATGATCTTCCTCCAGGCGCACGGCGCCTCCCCGGCGCTGGCGAGCCGCATCTACAAGCGGTTCGGCCCCCACGCGATCGACATCGTCTCCCGCTCCCCGTACCGGCTCGCGCTCGACGTGTGGGGCATCGGCTTCAAGACCGCCGACCGGATCGCGCGCTCGATCGGCGTCCGGGCCGACTCGCCGGAGCGGGCGCAGGCGGGCGTGCTGCAGACGCTGGTCGATCTGTCGACGCGCGGCCACACGCTGGCGGCGCGGCCGGAGCTCGCGGAGCTCGCCGCGGCGATGCTCGAGCGCGACGCCGCCGAGGTCGACAGCGCGATCGACGCGCTCGTGGCGAGCGGCCATGTGCGGGTCGAGACGCTCGAGAGCGGCGAGGTCGCCGTCTACCCGAAGGACCTCCACGAGGCCGAGGTGCGGCTCGCGCGCCGGATGCGCTCCTTGCTGGGCGACGGCGAGGACGGCGCGGCGCCCGAGGCGCGGCTCGTGGAGGGCGTCGACGCGGCGATCGCCGCGTTCGAGGCGAAGACGCAGGTCTCGCTGGCGCCTGCCCAGCGGGACGCCGTGGCGCAGGCTGCGCGGAACAAGGTGCTGGTCATCACGGGCGGCCCGGGCGTGGGCAAGACGACCATCGTCCGGGCCATCCTGGCGCTCTTCGACCGCGCCCGGCTCCCGGTGCGGCTCGCCGCGCCCACGGGCCGCGCGGCGAAGCGGATGAGCGAGGCGACGGGGCGCGAGGCCGTCACGCTCCACCGCCTGCTGGAGTTCGACCCCAAGCAGCGCAAGTTCGGCCGCCAGCGAGGCCGGCCTATCGAGGCGGGGGCCATCGTGGTCGACGAGGCGTCGATGCTCGACCTGGCGCTCGCCGACGCGCTCCTGCAGGCGACGTCCGACGCCGCGCGCCTCGTGCTGGTGGGCGACGTCGATCAGCTCCCGTCGGTGGGGCCGGGCGCGGTGCTGCGGGACGTGATCGCCTCCGGCGAGGTGCCCACGGCGCGGCTCACGCAGATCTTCCGCCAGGCCGAGGGCAGCCTCATCGTCCGGAACGCGCACCGGATCCACGACGGCGAGCCGCCGGAGGGCGCGCGCGGGCCCGGCGGCGAGTTCTACGTGATCGAGCGGATCGAGGCCGAGGCGGCGGCGGATCTGATCCTCCACCTCGTGACGGAGCGCATCGGCAAGGGGTTCGGGCTGGATCCGCGGCGCGACGTCCAGGTCCTGACGCCGATGCACAAGGGCGAGGCGGGGGCGATCACGCTGAACGCGCGGCTGCAGGCGGCGCTGAACCCCGAGGGCCCGAGCGTCACGCGCGGCGCGAGGACGTTACGGCTCGGCGACAAGGTGATGCAGCTCCGCAACGACTACGACCGTGAGGTGTACAACGGCGACGTCGGCTTCATCACGGACGTGAACACCGAGGAGCGGAAGCTCCAGGTGCGCTTCGACGATCGCGAGGTCAGCTACGAGGAAGCGGAGATCGACGAGCTGACGCTCGCGTACGCGACGAGCATCCACAAGAGCCAGGGGAGCGAGTATCCGGCGGTGATCGTGCCGATCCTCACCCAGCATTTCGTGATGCTGTCGCGCAACCTCATCTACACGGCGGTGACGCGCGGCAAGCGGCTCGTGGTGCTCGTGGCGGATCCGCGGGCCGTGTCGCTGGCGCTGGCGGAGACCCGCCGTGAGGAGCGCCGCACGCACCTCGCGGAGCGGCTGCGCAGCGGCGCGCCGGCGCGCGCTGGATCGGCGCGCACGCTCGAGGCACCCCTCGCCGCCGGCCCACGACTCGACTAGGACGGCGCGCGGCGAGGGAGAGGGCGAGCGAGATGGGCGTCCGAGACGGCGATAGCGACAGCGAGCACGACAGGACTCACACGAGCGACCGCGACGCGGCGACGGCGACGCGAACCGCAGCGGCGCAGCCGGCTTCGAGCGCGGGGACCGCGGCGAGGTTCACGGTCGCGACGCGCGGATTCACGGGTGGAAGCGGTGGAGGCGGTGGAGGCGGCGGAAGCGGAGGAAGCGCGTCTGACCCGAACGCGATGGCCGCGATGAGGCCGCGCGCGCTCCGAGCTCCCCCGTTGCCCGGCTGGGCCCTCCCTGCTAGCGTTCGCGCCCCTTCTACACGAACTACGGCCCCCATCATGACGGCGCGCAGGGTACCGGGGCGAGGCTGGGCGATGCCTGCGCCTCGGCGCGCGTGGGGGAGAGATCTCGGAGCATCGACGATGACGACCAACGGACAGCAGCAGGCGGGTGGGCTCAACATCACCGGAGGGGCGGCGATCGTCGCGCCCGTGAGCGCGTTTCCGAACGGCGTGCCGGGGAACGCGCTCATCGTCATCCCGATGAACAAGCCGACCGACGAGCTGAAGGGTTTGCTCGAGCAGGGTCCCGCGGCGGTGACCCTCGAGCAGATGTGGCAGCTCCTCGGCTTCAACGGGCCGGCGGTGCAGGTGCAGGACGATCAGGGGCGCCCGATCGCGATCGGCCTGGAGGACCTGCTCGCGGGGCTCGAGAAGCACTGGACCGAGCAGCCTGACGACCTGAACCGCGGGCGCATCTACGCGCAGGAGCTCCTCAAGCACAACCGGCTGGCGCGCGCCGAGCAGGTGCTCTCGAAGGTGGTCGCGAAGGGCGGCACGGGCGACGACTGGCTCGCGCTCGGCATCGCGCAGCTCTCGCAGGACAAGCACGACAAGGCCGAGGGGACGCTGAAGGGCGCGCAGAACCTGCTCAAGGACAACCCCTACCCCTCGCTGCACCTGGCGAAGCTCTACCAGGCGAAGAAGGACGACGCGAAGGAGCGCGAGTTCATCGAGAAGGCGCTCTCGATCGACGTCGACTGTATCGACGCGTGGGCCTACCTCTTCCAGTACGAGAAGCAGCGCGGCGACGAGGCGAGCGCGGTCGCCGCGATCGAGAAGTTCTCGGCCGACAAGAAGACGGCCGCGCCGTACATCGCGATCCAGGGCTTCTACGCGGCCAACGAGGAGACGCGGGACAAGGCGGTCGAGTACGCCAAGAAGGCGGTCGCGCAGAACCCGGACAACCCGCTGGCGCTGCTCTGCCTGTCGGCGCTCTACGGGCAGAAGAACGACCTCGAGGCGGTGGTCCGCCTGCTCCAGCCGCACGAGGCGAAGATGAGCCGCGACGTGCGCCTGGCGAACAACTACTTCGAGGCGCTGTTCCAGTCGCGCCAGCTCGAGAAGGTGACCAAGCTGCTGAATGCCCTCGCGGGCTCTCCGAACAAGGAGGTCAAGCAGTTCGCCATCGAGCGGTCGCGCGCCGTTGCTCAGTACCTGCAGCAGCAGCAGCAGCAGCTCGCCGCGGCGGCCCAGCCGGCGCAGCAGCGCAAGACCTGACGCGCACCACGTGGGGGAGCGCCGAGCGGCGCTCCTCCGCTGCCCTCGCCGCTCGCCGTCTGCCGGCGCTCAGTGACCGACGCCGCTCCCCGTCTGCCGGCGCTCAGTGACCGAAGGCGCGGCGGATGGCTTCGGCGATGCCGCCGCCCACCAGGCCGTCGGCCTTCAGGCGGTCCGTCGCCGCCTGCTTCACCTGCTCGGGCGCCTGCGCCATCGCGAACGAGCGCCCCGCCACCTCGAACATCGGCACGTCGTTGAGCCAGTCGCCGACGACGACCACGTCCGACAGCTCGCAGCCGTGGTGCTCCGCGAGCCACGCGATCGCCGTGCCCTTCGTCGGCCCAGCGGCCCGGACCATCATCGCGAAGAGGCTCGTCTGGTCGTCCCTCATGAGGGGGAACGAGACGACGAAGGCCGCTTCACCGAGCTCGGCTCGGACCTCCTCGACGGCCGCCGCGACCTGGAGCTCGGTCCCGAGCGCGACCAGCGCGAGCAGGCCGTGGTCGTGCTCCCAGTACGGGTGCGACGAGACGCGCTCGACCTCGGCGATGGCGTGCGACCAGCCCCGGACATAGTGGACGTGCGGCGCGCCGGTCGCGTCGTGGACGATGCTGTCCTGCGCGAAGAGGAACGACGCCGTCGCGTGCCGCTCGGTGATCGAGCGCAGCAGGGACGCCTCGGCGCCGGAGATCGTGCGCGAGTACAGATGCGCGTCGCCCTCGGTATGCACGATGTGGCTGCCGTCGACGCACGCGATGGGGCCGAGCACGCCGATCCGCCGCGCGACCTCGCGCGTCCCCGAGTACAGACGCCCGGTCGCGATCGAGACCGGGACGCCGGCTTCCTGGAGCCGCTGGATGGCGCGGAGGTCCTCGTCGTGGATGGACCCATCACGACGGACGAGGGTCCCGTCGACGTCGAGGGCGAGGAGTTTGTAGGTCGTCACCGCGCTTGAGTAGCTCGGAAGCGCGCGGAGCGCAGCAGGCGGGACGGGAGGGGACGGTTCAGGACGCCCTCCCGGTGAGGAAGGCTCAGGAAGCCGGGTAGACCGACACCTGCTTCTTGGTGTTGGACTTCCACTCGTACGTGACGACGCCGTCGACGAGGGCGAAGAGCGTGAAGTCGCGGCCGGTGCCGACGTTGTGGCCGGCGTGGATCGAGGAGCCGACCTGCCGGACCAGGATGTTGCCAGCGCGCACGGGCGCCCCGGCGTACACCTTGACCCCACGGCGCTGTGCGCTTGAGTCGCGGCCGTTCCTGGAGGAGCCGCCGCCTTTTTTGTGAGCCATCTCTACTTCTCCTGCTAGGCGGTGATGCCGGTGATCTTGAGCTCGGTGTACGGCTGGCGATGGCCGTTCTTGCGGCGGTAGTTCTTCCGCCGCCTGAACTTGAAGACCACGATCTTCTTGCCGCGGTCCTGCCCGGTGATCTCGGCGGCGACGGAAGCGCCGCTCACGAGGGGCTTGCCAACCTTGGGAGAGTCACCGCCGACGAGGAGCACCTCGCTGAAGGTGACCTTGTCACCGGCATTGCCGACAAGCTTCTCAACCCGGAGCTTCTGACCTTCGGCGACCCGATACTGCTTGCCGCCCGTCTTGATGACCGCGTACATGGTGCGTCTTCCTCAACCTGGGGACCGCGATCCCTCGCCATACGCCACGCAAATGGCCCTCGATCGGAGGACCCGGTGAGCGAGGGAGCGGCAGTATACGGACCTTCTCCGGCTTGGCAAGTGCTTCGCAGCGGCGTCGCCCAGGTTCTTCGCCGGAGCGACGCCCGCGCCCTCCGCGCGCGGGCAAGGCCCTGGAAAGCCCCTGGCAAAACGCTGCCCGGGCCGCTCGGCGGTCGTGGCGCGGGTCGCGCGCGTCGCGTATCGCGCGCCTGCTTCGCCCTCACGCCTTGGTGAAGACGAACTTCTCGTCGACCACGTCGACCTGCATCGTCTGGCCGGGCTGGTACCCGCCGGCGAGGATGGTCTCGGCGAGCGGGTTCTGGAGCTCGCGCAGGATCGCCCGCTTCAGCGGGCGAGCGCCGAGGCTCGGCTCGTAGCCGAGCTCGACGAGCCGGGCCTTCGCGGCGTCCGTGAGGGCGAGGCGGATGTCCTTGTCCGCGAGCAGCTGCTCCAGCCGCCGGAGCTGGATGTCGACGATGCCCCGGAGGTCCTCCTTGCTCAGCGCCTTGAAGACGACGATGTCGTCGACCCGGTTCAGGAACTCGGGGCGGAAGAACCCGCGCAGCTCCTCGAGCAGGACGTCGCGGATCGCCTCGCGCCCGTCCTCCGTGGTCCAGAGCTTGGCGTCCGTCTCGAGCACGCGCTTCGACCCGATGTTCGAGGTCATGATGACGACCGTGTTCGAGAAGTCGGCGAGCCGCCCGCGCCCGTCGGTGAGCCGGCCGTCGTCGAGGATCTGGAGCAGCAGGTTGAACACGTCCGCGTGCGCCTTCTCGACCTCGTCGAACAGGAGCACGCTGTACGGCCGGCGCCGGGCGGCCTCGGTGAGGAAGCCGCCCTGCTCGCTGTCCGCGTAGCCCGGGGGCGCCCCGATCAGGCGCTGGGCCATGTGGCGCTCCATGAACTCGCTCATGTCCATGCGCGTCAGCGCCTGCTCGTCGTCGAACAGGAACTCGGCGAGCGCCTTCGCGAGCTCCGTCTTGCCGACGCCGCTCGGGCCGAGGAACAGGAACGAGCCGATCGGCTTGCCCGGATCGCGCAGGCCGACGCGCCCGCGGCGCACCGCCTTCGCGATCGCGCGCACCGCCTCGTCCTGACCCACCACCCGCTGCGCGAGCCGCGCCTCCATCTTGAGGAGCTTCTCGGCCTCGCCCTCGAGCATCTTGGCCACCGGGATGCCGGTCCAGTCGTTGAGCGTCGCCGCCACGTCCGACTCGGCGACGACGTTCGAGGTCGGCGCGACCCCCTCCCGCTGCGCGGCCTCCTCCGCGGCCTGGAGCCGCCGCCTGATCTCCGGGAGCGTGACGTGCTCGAGCTCGCCGATCTTGGCGAACGCCTTGTCGCGCTGGGCAGCCTTCAAGGCCTCCGTCGCGGCGACGAGCTCCCGGCGAATGGCCTGGCACGCCGCGATGACGCCGCGGCGCGACGCGTTGCGGCTGCGCATCGACGACGCCTTCGGCTCGATCTCCGCGAGCTCCGCCTCCAGGCGCGTGCGGGTCTGGACGCTGAGCTTGTCGTCGTCGTCCACGAGCGCGGCGATCTGGGCGCGGAGCGCGTCGACACGCCGGGTCAGCGTGTCGAGCTCGGCCGGCACGCCGTCGACCTCCACCCGCTTGCGGGCGGACGTCTCGTCGAGCAGGTCCACCGCCGTGTCGGGGAGCGCGCGGTCCGAGATGTACCGCTTGGCCAGCGCGACCGCCGAGGTGATGGCGCTCTCCCCCACGCGGACGCGGTGGTGGGCCTCGTACTTCGTGGCGATCCCGCGCAGGATCTCCGTCGCCTGATCGATGCTCGGCGCCTCCAGCGTGATCGTCGAGAACCGCCGGATGATCCCGGGATCGCGCTCGTTGATCTTGCGCACCCCCTCGGGCGTCGTCGTGGCGATGATCCGGATCTCCCCGCGCGACAGGAGCGGCTTCAGGAGCTCGCCCACGCCGGCGCCCTGCACCCCCTGGCCGAAGAGCGCGTCGAGATCCTCGACGACGAGGATGCTCTCCGCGTCCTGCTCGCCGCGCAGCCGATCGACAAGGACCTTGAGGCGCTGCTCGATCTCCCCGCGGAGCTTCGCCCCGGCGACGAGCGCGCCGGTGTCGAGCTCGTAGAGGTGGGCGCCCGCGAGGTTCGTTGGCACGTCGCCGTGCGCGATCCGGTCGGCCAGGCCCCGGATGAGCGCGGTCTTGCCCACGCCGGGCTCGCCGACGATGAGGGGGTGGTTCTTGAACCGCCGCTCGAGGATCTGCAGCAAGCGGCGCGCCTCGACGTCACGGCCGATGACCGGGTCGAACCGCCCTTCACGCGCGTCGGCGACGAGGTCCCGCGTGTAGGGCGCGGGTTGACCCGGCTCGGCCGCGTTGGCCGGCGCGGGCGAGGGCTCCCGCGAGGCCGCCTCCAGCGCCCCGAGGTGCGGCCGGAACGCGCCCGGACCGATGCCGAACGAAGAGAGGATCTCCCCGGCAGGCCCGCGGATCTCCTGGGCGAGCGCGTGCAACAGGTGCTCGATGCCCACGTTCTGCGACTTGTCCCGGGTCGCCTCCCGCTCGGCGCGCCCGAGCAGATCGAGCAGGCGAGGGCTCACGTACGCAACACCGCTGCTGCCCGCCCTGGACAGCTTCTTCAGGGCGTTCTCGGCGAGCTGGAGCACCTCGTTCGGGTCGGCGCCCGCCCGCCGAAAGACCTCGGACACGCCCCGATCGCGCTCCAGCAACCTCATGAGCAGGTGCAGCGGCGTGACCTCCGCGTGCTGGCGCTCGTCCGCGATCTGCTGTGCGCCGGCGACGACCTGCTTCGCGTCGCCGGTATAGCGATCGAGGTGAATCGTGCCCTCTTTCTCGGCCATGCGCGCAGCCTACCGCAAGGTGGAGCCCTGTGCGCTTGCATCTTTGGCGTGCCCGGGAAAGGAAAGAGGACGAGATGCCCATGCAAGCAGCCGAAGTCACCATCTACGTCACCGACTACTGCCCATACTGCGCCATGGCGAAGCGCCTGCTGACGCAGAAGCAGGCGCGCTTCACGGAGATCAACGTGGAGAACCGCGACGACCTCCGCGCCTGGCTGGTCAAGGCCTCCGGGCAGCGGACGGTTCCTCAGATCTTCATCAATGGAGCCAGCATCGGCGGATTCAGCGACCTCTCGGCCCTGGACAAGGAGGGGGGGCTCGATCCGCGCCTCGGTGAGGCGCCCAGCGCGGACGCACCTCCCATGCCGCGCTGAGCGACGAGGGTGGCTGAGGTACGACGGAGAATCCTCGTCGGACGCACCCCTCGGGCCCCGCCGGCGAAGGTGCACCCCGGCGTGAGGAGGTGATAAGCTGCCGCGCGGGGACGGGGCGCAGCTTTCTTTGATGCGGTTCGTCCAAAGGGCTTCACGGGCTTCGTCAGCTTCCCCCACGTCGAACCGCCATGCCTAGCAGCACCGACACCACCGCCGCAGCGACCCAGCCGGTCGAGGGGGCGCTCGTCGGAAAGCGGGTTCAGAAGTACGAAATCGTACGGACGATCGGGCGTGGCGGGATGGGCACGGTCTACGAGGCGGTGAATACCGCCATCGGCAAGCGCGTCGCGATGAAGTTCGTCGACGGCGATCTCGCGCAGAACAAGGACGCGGTGGCACGGTTCCACCGCGAGGCGCAGGCGGCCAGCGCCGCCGAGAGCGCGCACATCGTCGAGATCTTCGACGCCGGCTTCGCCGACGACACCCCCTTCCTCGTCATGGAGCTGCTCCGGGGTGAGGACCTGGGCCACCGCATCCGGCGCTGCGGCAGGCTCGATCTCGGCGAGGCGCTCCACGTGACCGCGCAGCTCCTCCGCGGCCTCCACCGCGCCCACGAGGCGGGCATCGTCCACCGCGACCTCAAGCCGGACAACGTCTTCCTTGTCGACCGCGACGACGACCCGAACTTCGCCAAGATCCTGGACTTCGGCATCTCGAAGATGCGCCGCGCCGACGGCGCTCCGGCCCACACGTTGACCCGGCAGGGCACGGTGCTCGGAACGCCGTTCTACATGTCGCCGGAGCAGGCGCAGGCGATGCCCGACGTGGACGGCAGGACCGACCTCTGGGCCGTCGGCGCGATCCTCTACGAGTGCCTCACGGGACACCCGCCGCACAGCGGCGGCTCGTACGAGCAGGTGATCGTCAACATCTGCATGAAGGACGCCCTCGACGTGCGGATGAGCAACCCGGCCGTCCCCGAGCCGATCGCCCGCGTGATCGCGAAGGCGCTCACGCGGGACAGGGACGCGAGGTTCTCCTCCGCGCGAGATTTCCTGGACGCCCTCGTCGCCGCCGCCGGCGGGCTCCTCGCGTCACGGCGCAGCTCGAGCGACGAGCTCGGAGCGCACACGACGAGCGCTCCTGGCGCCCTCGGGCAGACGCCGGCGAAGCAGACACCGGGTGATCCGAGCATCGGGCTGGATCCGACGCTCGAGGTGCACGGGAGCGGCTCGAAGGTGGGCTGGTCGAGCAGCGGGTCCACGGGCGCGCGCGGCCCGCGGCGGCTCGCGTTCGCCGCGGTGGCGCTTGTCGCGCTGGTTGGCGGGCTCGCCGGCGCGGTCCTTCACGCGCGCCGCTCGCCGGAGGCAGGCACGGTGGCCACCGCGCCTGCGCTGCCCACCCAGGTCTCGGTCGAGCTCCGGACGAACGCCGAGGGCGCCCTCTTCACCGTCGACGGCGCGGCGCTGGCCGATCGCACGCTGCGCGGCCGCACGGGCGAGACGAAACGTGTGCGGATCGAGGCCTCCGGCTACACGCCCGTGGACAAGGAGGTGACGCTCCAGGACGGCAGCTCCCCGATCGACGTCCTGCTCCACCCGCTGCCGGCGGCCGTGACACCGGCGCCGCCTCCGGCCGAGGCCACGACCGCGGCGCCCGTCGCGCTCGCTCCCAGGCCCAAGGCCGAGCCGACCCCGAGGAAGGCGACGGCGCTCCCCTTCGCGGCCCGCCCCAGGGACGCTGGCGCCGGGGCGAAGGCCGCCGGTCCGGCGCAGGCCGCCCCGGCGGTCGCGACGCAGAAGCCGGCGGGGGTCGCGGCTGGTTTGCAGCTCAAGGTCGACTGAGGCGGGATTGGGCAGATCACACGGACGACTCACGCTGGCGCTCTGCGCGGCGACGCTCGGCCTGGCCGTGCAGCTCTCGCCGGCGCTCGCGCAGGTCGAGCCGTACCGGCAGCACATGGAGAACGGCATCAAGCTGTTCCAGGACAGGAACTACCGGGCCGCGGTCGTCGAGTTCGAGGCGGCCTACAAGGAGAAGCCGAAGGCCAGCCCCCTGTTCAACATCGCGCTCGCCGAGAAGGCCCTCTTCAACTACCCGAGGGCCATCGCGGCGCTCGAGCGCGCGCTCGCGCAGCACCGCGACACGATGGATGAGGGCGACGAGAAGACGGCGCGCAGCGCCATCGAGGAGATGCGCGCGCTCCTCGCCCATCTCACGATCGAGCTCAGCCCACAGACCGCCACGCTGATCATCGACGGCGAGGAACAGCCCCCCTCGTCCTCGGGGACGCGGGTCGTGGAGCTCGGGCCGGGGGTGCACCGCATCGGCGCGCGCGCCGAGGGGCACGCGAGCGCCGACGAGAGCGTCACCGTGGCGAGCGGTGAGCGCGACAAGAAGGTGAAGCTCGCGCTGGTGCCGGACAGAGCCCCCGCGACCCCGGCGGCGCAGCCGTTCACGCCGCCCCTGCCCCCTCCGCCGAAGCCGGTGCCCCTCTCGCTCCCGCCCCAGGGCTACTACGTGATCGGCGCCGCGTCGTTGCTCTGGCCGCTCGGCCACCCGCGAGCCTTCCCGGCGCCGGAGGCGAACAGCGGCGGGGCTGGCTCGATCCGGGTGGGATACCGCGTGAACACCCCCGCGGCGTTCGACGTGATGCTTCAGTACGCGAACATCGCGACCGGCTCGGACGATCCCGCTTACCCGAACGCCAGTTACACGCTCGGCTCGACGCGCCTCGGTCTGAACGTCCGCCTGATGACCCCTGGGCAGACCTGGCGGTTCGTGGGCTCGATCGGGGGCGGTCTCACCTACGATTCCGTGAAGTTCGACAGCATCAAGACGCAGGACGGAGACATCTGCAAAGGCCTGTGCCAGAAGGCCGCCGGGGTGAACGCGTTCGTGTTCTCCGAGGTGGGCGTCGAGCTGGACCTCGGGGGCGTGCTCCTCGGGTTCTCGCTCGACAGCTACTTCCAGTCGTCGCGCGGCATCAGCTACAAGAACAACGATCAGGACGACGTCACGCTCTACTCGGCGGTGCTGCTGCAGCTGGGGGGCAGTTTGCACGCCGGCTATGCGTTCTGGTGATCGGCCTCTGCCGATCCCGGGCGCTCGTTCCATCCTTGTTCTGCCGCTTGACGGATGTATCCTCGCACGCCCTCGCGGTGAGCCGTAGAGGGTTCGCCGCGCTCTCCAGCGGGGAGCATGGGCCGGGGATCGGCTGCCGCCGTCCCCTTCAACGTCAGCGGGGGATCGGCTGCCGCCGTTCCCTTCAACGTCAGCCGGGGATCGGCTGCCGCCGTCCCCTTCAACGTCGGCCGGGGATCGGCTGCCGCCGTCCCCTCAAGGGGTGACCATGTCGCAGGATGCCATCACGTCGTTGCTCAAGGAGACGCGCCGGTTCGAGCCGCCGGCCGAGTTCTCGCGTCGTGCGCGCGTCGGCGCGCAGGCGACCTACGAGGCGCTCTACCGCGAGAGCATCGAGCAGCCGGACGCGTTCTGGCGCCGGGAGACGAGCGACCTCGTGTTTCGCACGCCGTGGACCACGACCAGCGACTGGTCCCTGCCGCACGCCAAGTGGTTCCTCGGCGCCACCCTCAACGTCACGGAGAGCTGCCTCGATCGACACCTGACGACGGCCACCAAGAACAAGGCCGCCATCATCTGGGAGGGCGAGCACGGCGCCACGCGCACGTTGACCTACGCCCAGCTCCACCGCGAGACGCTGCTGCTCGCCAACGCGCTCAAGCGGCTGGGGATCGAGAAGGGGGACCGGGTCGCGATCTACATGGGCATGGTCCCCGAGGTCGCCGTGGCGATGCTCGCCTGCGCGCGCCTCGGCGCGGTGCACACCGTCGTGTTCGGCGGCTTCGCCGCGGACGCGCTCCGCGACCGCATCCACGACAGCCAGGCCAAGCTCGTCATCACGCAGGACGGCGCGTACCGGCGCGGGCAGGTCGTGCCGCTGAAGGCGACCGTCGACAAGGCGCTCGCGCAGCCGGAGGCGAAGAGCGCGACGCGCGTCGTCGTGTACCAGCACCTCGGCAAGGAGCGCTGCGAGGTGCAGATGACGGAGGGCCGCGACGTCTTCTGGCACGACCTGCTCGCCGGGGCCGCCCCGGCCTGCGAGCCGACGGTCGTCGACGCCGAGCACCCGCTCTTCATCCTCTACACGAGCGGCTCGACCGGGAAGCCCAAGGGGGTGCTCCACACGACCGCCGGCTACCTCGTCGGCGCGCACGTCACGACGAAGTACGTCTTCGATCTGCGCGACGACGACGTCTACTGGTGCACCGCCGACGTCGGCTGGGTGACGGGCCACAGCTACATCGTGTACGGCCCGCTCTCGAACGGCGCGACGTGCCTCATGTACGAAGGCGCCCCGAACTTCCCCGACTGGGGCCGCTTCTGGAGGCTGATCGAGAAGCACGGGGTCACCATCCTCTACACCGCCCCCACGGCCATCCGCGCCTTCATGCGGCAGGGCGACGAGTGGCCCGCGAAGAGCGATCTGTCGAGCCTCAGGCTCCTCGGCTCGGTCGGCGAGCCGATCAACCCCGAGGCGTGGGTCTGGTACCACCGGACCATCGGCGGCGGCCGCTGCCCGATCGTGGACACCTGGTGGCAGACGGAGACGGGCTCGATCATGATGACCACGCTGCCCGGCGCGTCGTCGTCGAAGCCGGGGTCGACCGGGCTGCCGATGTTCGGCGTCGTGCCCGAGGTCGTGACGAAGGAAGGCAAGCCCGTCGCGGCGGGCGAGGGCGGGCTGCTCGTCCTGAAGCAGGCGTGGCCGTCGATGCTGCGCACGGTGTGGGGCGACGACGAGCGCTTCCGCAAAACCTACTTCAGCGACGTCGAGGGCTGCTACTTCACCGGCGACGGCGCGCGCCGCGACGAGGACGGCTACTTCTGGGTCGTCGGCCGCATCGACGACGTGCTGAACGTGGCCGGCCACCGCATCGGGACGGCCGAGATCGAGAGCGCGCTCGTGTCTCACCCCTCCGTCGCAGAGGCGGCCGCGGTCGGTCGCCCGGACGACCTCAAGGGACAGGCGCTCGTGGTGTTCGTCTCGCTCCGGCCGGGGGTGAAGGCCGGGCCGGAGCTCCAGGCAAAGCTCGCCGAGCACGTCGCCAAGGAGATCGGCAAGTTCGCGCGCCCCGACGCCATCCGCTTCGCGGACGCACTGCCGAAGACCCGCAGCGGCAAGATCATGCGCCGGCTCCTGAAGGACGTCGCCGCTGGTCGAGAGCTGACCGGCGATACCTCGACGCTCGAGGACCTGAGCGTCATGGCGAAGCTCCGCCAGCAAGAAGACGAGTGAGCCCCGCGGCGGCGCAGGGGCCCGGCCGTGCCCCTGGGACCGACGCGAAGGCGCCGCGCGCGACGGCGCAGCGCCTGCTCCTCGGCGACGGGGAGGAGCCCCTATGGAAGAGCTCGATCCTGCGGCTCTTCCGCCGCGCTCGGCCCAGGGAAGAGCGACGGCGGCCCACGACCGGCATCCCGCGGCTTACGGTCGGATCACCTCGTTCGCGCCGGAGAATTTGATCCTCTGCATCGTCGCGGAGGATACTCTGGGGCGAGGGCGCGCTTGGAGCTCGAAGCTGGAACCGTCGTTGCGAACCGCTATCGCATCATCCGCCAGCTCGGCCGCGGCGGCATGGGCGAGGTGTTCGCCGCGGAGAACATCCGCACCGGCCGCCAGGTGGCGATCAAGCTCCTGCGCGCGGAGTCGAAGGCCAAGTCGTCCGCGGCCGAGCGGTTCCGGCGCGAGGCGCGCGCCGCCGGATCCATCAACAGCGATCACGTCACCGAGATCCTCGACGTCGAGGAGGACCCCGAGCACGGCATCGTCCTCGTGTTCGAGCTGCTCGAGGGCGAGTCGCTGATCGATCGGCTGAAGCGGACGGGGCCGATCGATTTCGAGGAGCTTCACCCGATCATCGAGCAGGTCTGGATGGGGCTCGCCGACGCGCACCGCGCCGGGATCATCCACCGCGATCTGAAGCCGTCGAACGTGTACATCGAGGCGCGCCCCGACGGGTCGAAGCGGGTCAAGATCCTCGACTTCGGCATCTCCAAGCTGCCGAAGGAGATGGGAGCGGAGACCCTGACCGAGATGGGCCAGAGCCTGGGCACGTTCTCGTTCATGCCGCCCGAGCAGATCGGCAAGGCGAAGACGGTCGACCACCGCGCGGACATCTACGCCTGCGCCACGATGATCTACCAGTCGATGAGCGGCCAGCTGCCTTACCAGGCGCGCAACCTGCTCATCATGGTCGAGATGAAGCAGAAGACCGACGCGCGGACGCTGGCCGAGGCGATGGACGGGCCCGTCGACCCGCGCCTCGAGGCGTTCCTCGCGAAGGGGCTGGCGCGGGAGCCCGCGGACCGATTCCAGAGCGCGCTCGAGGGGCTCACCGCCTGGCGGGAGCTGCGGCCGGCGAGGAGCTCCAGCCATCCGGTCAGCGGCTCACCCATCTCCACGCTGCCGGCGAGCAACGCCTCCGGCCATGCGCGAAGCTCACCCATCCCGCCAGCGCACCCGAGCTACAAGCCCCCGTCCTCCGGCGCGGTCAAGCTCCCGGTGCCGCCGGTCGACCCCATCTTGATCCGCACGGCGACCGACCCGGGGGCGCAACCTCGGGTCGAGACCCTGGTGCGCCCGCACGGCGAGCCTGAGCGGCCGGCCCGCCCCCTCGGGGAGCCGCCGCTCATGCAGAACGAGGGCCAGCTCTCGCCGTACATGCCCGGCGGGCGCGCGCCGGGCGGGCAGGCGGCGGTGGCGCCCGTCCAATGGACCGGCCCGAACGGCACCATGGTGCTCAACAACGCGGTCCGAGAGCTCGTGCCCCCGCTCGTGTCCCACCCCGTGACGCCGCGGACTCTCCCGGATTTCTCCGAGGACAGCTCGGGCGGGTCGACGACCGCCCAGGGTCCGACGCTCGTCTACAAACCCGTGCGGCCAAGCATGGGCTCGGTGAACCTGGGGCCTGCCACCGCCGGTGAGCCAGAGCCGATCGAGCAGCGGCCTCCGGCGCCGCCGCCAGCGCGGACGCTTCGAACCATCGTCTATGTGCTCGCGGCGATCCTGTTCGCCGTCGTGGGCTTCCTCCTCATGGGGTATGCCCTCGAGTACCTGGACATGCCGAAATAGGCCGCGCGCAGCGGCTCCGCGTCGGACGTCCCGCTCTCCGCCGCGCGAGCGATCCGCGGCCGGCGCGGCTCACAGCACCTCGTCCGCGGCGCGGCCCTGGGCCGGTGAGCGCGCGGCGGGCAGCGCGATCCGGAACCGCGTTCCCCCCGCCTCGCGCGGCTCGCACGAGATCGTGCCGCCGTGCGCCTCGATGATGTCCCGCGTGACCGCGAGCCCGAGCCCCGTACCGCGCTGCTTCGTCGTGAAGAAGGGGTCGAAGATCGACGCGCGCAGCTCCTCCGGCACGCCGGGGCCCGTGTCGTCGACCGCGATGGTCGCGGCGCCGCTCGAGAAGCTGACGCTCACGACGATCTCGCCGCCCTTCGGCATCGCCTCGCGCGCGTTGCGGAGCAAATTCAGGAGCGCCTGACGGATCTGCGACTCGTCGAGGAGGATCTCGGGCCCCGCCTCCTCCACCTCGACGCGGACCGCGACGCCGGCGCGGTCGAGCTCGGGCCTCACGAACGCCACCAGCTCCTGCACCAGGTCGTCCACCCGCTCTGGCTCCACGCGCGGGCGGGGGCGGCGTGCGACGCTGAGGTACTGCTCCGCGATGCGAGACAGGCGATCCACCTCGGCCCGGATGGCGGTGACGAGCTGCGCCGACTCCTTCATCACCGGCCTGAGCTCCGCGTCAGGGGTGTCCGCGGCGGAGGCGCGAGCCACCTCCTCCTCGAGCAGCTCCAGGTTCAGCCCGATCGACGACAGCGGGTTCCTGATCTCGTGCGTGACGTGCGCGGCCATCTTCCCGATCGCCGCCAGCCGCTCGGCGTTCACGAGCTCGGCGCGCGCGCGGCGGATCGCGGCGACCATGTCCTCGAACGTCGTCGCGAGCTCGCCGATCTCGTCGTTCGTCGCCAGCGCCTGCTTCGGGGTGAGGTCGCCGCGCGCGACGGCGTTGGCCCGCTCGGTGACCGCGGTCAGCGGGGCGAGCACGCGCCGCGCGTACAGCGACATCATCACGCCGACGAGGAGCGTCAGCACGCCCAGCCCGAGGAGCAGGTGCATCGAGCGCTCCTCGCGCAGCTCCGCCTCGTCGGTGAGGCTCGCCATTTGCCCCTCGACGCGGCTCCTGATCGCCCGCAGCCGCTGCGCGCCCTCGACCTCTCGCTTGACCAGCTCGTCGCGCGTGCGCTCCGCGAGGTCGCGGTCGCCGACGGCGAGCGCCTGGAAGAGCTGGGCGAACCGCTCCGGGCTGGCGCCGACGAGCCGCTCGATCGCCGCCACCTCGGCCGCGACCTCGTCGCTGAACCGGCGGACGCCGGACGACGCGGCCGCCTGCCCGACGCGGGCGTCCACGCCGGTCGCCTTCTCATCGGCGCCGGCGAGCGCCCGGGCGGCGTCCTTGACGATCGAGAACGCGAGCGGGCGGGTCCGCCTCGCGGTCTCGATCCACTCGCGCACGTCCCCCGGGTTCTTCGCGGCCGTGATGTGGTTGAGCTGGGCGTTGAAGACGTTCTGCTCGGCCAGGACCTCGCCGATGCGGAGCAGCAGCGGGACGTACCCGGCGCGCAGCAGCTGGGCGTCGCGCGAGGCTGCCCGCAGCGCCTGGACGCTCCAGCCGACGGTCAGCGCGAAGGCGGCGAGCACCACGAGGTAGCTCGCGAGGAGCCTCCCCGCGACCGTGCGCCGCTTCTGGGGCGCGCGTTCCTCCGGCCCCGCGGCGCCGCCGCGCGCCTCGTCCGCGGCTGGCGGCGGCGCGGTCATCGCGGCGCGACGGCCCGCGCGACGAGGCTCGCGAGGTCCTCCGCCGGCTCGCCCCGCATCCTGAACCGCTGGAGGCTCTGCGCGCAGTGCGTCACGAGCAGCCCGCCGCCGAGCGCGCGGTGCTCCTCGATCCTGGCGTCGGCGATGGCGGCGGACGACGCGGGGCGCGTGGCGGGCAGGAGACCGCCGCCGCCGCTGCAGTCGGCGTGCTCGCGGCGGTGGATGAACTCCTCCGGCGGGCGCCCCGTGATGCGGGCAAGGATTTCCCGGGGCGCGTCGTAGCGATCGAGGCCGCGCCCGAGCTGGCAGGGGTCGTGGTAGCGCACCCGCCGCTCCGACGCCGATCGCTGCAGCCTGTCGAGCGACGAGCGCGCGAGATCGACGAACAGCTCCGGGGCCGTCACGCTCACCCCCGCGCGCGGGTACTCGACGCGCACGGCGCGCGCGCAGCCGGGATCGACGGCGACGAAGCGCCCCCCGGGCGCGACCTCCGCGGCGAGCCGCCGCGCGGCGGCCTCGAAGCCCGGGCGATCGCCGGCGTACAGGAGCGGCAACCCGCAGCAGGCGCGCACCGGGCGGGCCGGGGCGCCCGTCAGCGCTTCGGTCGCGTCGAGCGCGTCGCGGGCGACGTCCGGCGCGTGACGTTCGTAGCCGCAGCCGAGCAGCACGTGGACCGCGTCGGGCGCGGCCGCGGCCGATCGAGAGCGCGCGTCGAGCTCACCCGCGCGGGCCTCCTCGCGGGCCGAGAAGCGCTCCGCGACGCGCCTGGCCCCCTCCGGCGCGAGATCGCGCGCGAAGAGCTCCGCGCGCGCGTCCGTCAGCACGGTGGCCACCTCGTTCTTGTGATCGCAGCGCTCGCGGCACCCGAAGCACGCGGAGCACGCCCAGGCCGGCTCGGCGTGGCCTGCGTCGAGCGGCACGTCGCCGCGCGCGGCGAAGTACGCCATCGACATCTTCCCCCACGGCGTCACCGTCTCGTTGGCCTCGACGTTCGACACGGGGCAAGCGGCGCGGGAGAGCTTGGGGCAGTAGACGCACTTCTCGAGCGACGTCCGGTGCGGCTCGAGGAGCTTCAGGCGGAGCTGGGACACCGTTCGAGTCTCTCCATCCGGTGCGCCTCGCGCAAGCGGCGGGAGCGCGTCAGGCGTCCGAGCCGTTGCTGGACGAGCGCCGGCCCCGCTCGTTCACGGGGGTGACGGAGGGAGCTGAGCCCGCCGGCCTGCGGCGGGGGATGCCCTCGTGGACGACCGGCGCGACGCTCGCGCCCGCCTTGGTCGCCGAGCTGCCGTCCGTCGACGCCAGCTGGGGCTGCCCCCCTGCGGTCCCGGGAGACCGCGACGGCGCGCTCTCCTGGGGCAGGCGGACGGTGAACTTCGCGCCCTTGTCGGACGACGCGACCGTGATCGTCCCGGCGTGCTCGTCGACGATCTTCTTCACGATCGCGAGCCCGAGGCCGGTGCCGCCGCGCTTGCCCGAGGTGACGAACGACTGGAAGAGGCGGCCCTGGATCTCCTTGGGGATCCCCTTCCCGGTGTCCGCGACGCAGATCGCGAGGTCGCCCGCGTCGCGGTAGGCGCGGATCGTCAGCGTGCCCCCGCCTGGCCGCATCGCCTCGACCGCGTTGCGGACCAGGTTGTGCAGGAGCCGCGTCATCTTCGCCTCGTCGAACCGCGCGGTCCCTCGGTCCTCGAGCTCCAGGGAGAGCGAGACGCCGGTCCCGGCGAGCTCGTGCTCCAGCTGCTTCTCGATGTCGCCGAAGAACTTGGTCAAGTACACCTTGCGCACGAGGATGCTCCGCTCGCCGCGCGCGAACTCCAGCACCTCGCGCTGCATCGCGCTGATGACGTCGAACTGCTTGAGGATCAGCCGCGCGTGGTCCTCCCTCGTCGCCGCGTCGGGAGCGCCGGCCATGAGCTGGACGTAACCGCTGATCACCGTGAGCGGCGTGCGCATGTCGTGCATCACGCCCGAGAGCAGGCGCCCGATCGTGGTGAGCCGCTCGCTCTGCTCCCGCTCGAGGCGCGACCGGAACAGGCGCAGCGCGGTCGACGCGTTCGCCGACACGAGCCGCAGCAGCGCGCGATCATCCTTCGAGAAGCCGTGGGGGTGCCTGGAGTTGTAGAGGGCCATGGAGCCGATCGGCACCGCGTCCTCGCCCTCGAGCGGCACGGCGATCGCCGTCCTGAGCTCCGCGCCGACGAGCTGGGCGAGCCTCGGCGACACGAGCGTGTCGTCCGGATCCCGGCCCCCGCCCTCGCGCGAGAAGAACACCGCCTCGTTGTTCACCATGGCGCGCCCGACCACCCCTTCGCCGCGGCGCATCGCGATGCGCTTCACCGCCGGCCCCGGGGGGGCCCCGACCACGACGCCCTCCGGCTCCTCTCCGAGGGCGGGCGCGCGGGGCGGCGCGCTGCCCCCGTCGAACGCCGCGAGATCGAAGAAGTAGAGGAACAGCCCGCCCTCGATCTCGTCGACGAGCATCCCCCCCGCCCGCGCCTCGCACGCCCTGCCGGCCTCCGTGATGACCGCGCGCGCGAGGTCCTCCATCGTGGTCGCGCGGCCCATCGCGCTCTCGAGGTCGAAGAGCAGCTTGAGGTCGCTCACGCGGTGCTCGAGCTGCTCCTTCGTCTCGACGAGCTGCGTGTTCTTCTGGATCACCGAGAGGAACAGCCGCGAGTTGTCGATCGAGACGGCCGCCTGCGTCGCCAGCGCGCTCAGCAGCTCCTCGTCGTGGACCGAGAACTCCCCTTCCCCGTGCTTGTTCAGGACCTGGATGACCCCGATGGTCCGGCCGACGTGGTTCTTCATCGGCGCGGCGAGGATCGAGCGGGTGCGGTACCCCGTGACCTCGTCCCAGTCGCGCTGGAACCGGCGATCCCGGTAGGCGTCCTTCACGCGGACGGTGCGCCCCATCTTGGCGACGTGGCCCGCGATCCCCGCGCCGACGGGCAGCTCGATCGCGCGCGCCTCCTCGCCGATGATGATGCGCGACAAGAGCCGCTGCCGCTGCTCGTCGAGCAGGTAGAGGGTGGCTCGGTCCGCGTCGAGCAGCTCGGTGATCTTGTTCAGGATCAGCGCGAGGAGCTGGTCGAGATCCAGGGTGCTGCCAAGGGCCAGCCCGACATCCCGGAGCGCCCGCACCGTCTTGTCGGCGTGGGCGAGGCGCGCCTCGAGCTCCTGTACGCGAGCCTGCAGCGCCTTCGTGCGTTGTTCCGCCTTAGCGGTCACCAGGAGACGCTAACACGACTTCGCCCGGAGGAGCGCGCGCGCGGGCCCCTGCGCGGACCGTTCGTGCGGCAGAGAGCGCTCCCGACGACCCCCGGGAGCGCCCCTGCGACGCGCCGTTACTGGTTCATGCTCTCGAGGAATTCCTGATTGGTCTCGGTGCGGCTCACCTTGTCCAGGAGGAATTCCATCGAGTCGATGACGTTGAGGGGGTGCAGCAGCTGGCGGAGCAGCCACACGCGCTGGAGGATCCACTCCGGCAGCAGCAGCTCTTCCTTGCGGGTCGCGCTCTTGTTGATGTCCAGGCAGGGGAAGATCCGCTTCTCCATCAGCTTGCGATCCAGGTGGATCTCGCTGTTACCCGTGCCCTTGAACTCCTCGAAGATGACCTCGTCCATGCGCGAGCCCGTGTCGACGAGCGCGGTGGCGACGATCGTCAGCGAGCCGCCCTCCTCGACGTTGCGCGCGGCGCCGAAGAACCGCTTCGGCTTGTGCAGCGCGTTCGAGTCGACGCCGCCGGAGAGGATCTTGCCGCTCGGCGGGACGACCGTGTTGTACGCGCGCGCCAGGCGGGTGATCGAGTCCAGCAAGATCACGACGTCGTGCTTGTGCTCGACGAGGCGCTTCGCCTTCTCGATCACCATCTCGGCGACCTGCACGTGCCGCGTCGGGGGCTCGTCGAAGGTCGAGCTGATCACCTCGCCCTTCACGGTGCGCTGCATGTCGGTCACCTCCTCCGGGCGCTCGTCGATGAGCAGCACGATCAGCGTCGTGTCCGGGTGGTTCGCGGAGATCGCGTTGGCGATCTGCTGGAGCAGCACCGTCTTGCCCGCGCGGGGCGGCGAGACGATGAGGCAGCGCTGCCCCTTCCCGATGGGGCAGAGCATGTCGATGATGCGGGTCGAGAAGCTCTTCGTCCCGTTCTCGATGTTGAACTTCTGCTGCGGGTAGAGGGGCGTGAGGTTGTCGAACAGGATCTTGTCGCGAGCGACCTCGGGGGGCTCGCCGTTGATCTTGTCGACCTTGAGCAGCGCGAAGTACGCCTCGCGCTCCTTGGGCGGGCGGATGGAGCCGCTCACGCTGTCGCCGGTGCGGAGGTTGAAGCGCCGGATCTGGGACGGCGAGACGTAGATGTCGTCCGGACCCGGCAGGTAGTTGTAGTCCGGCGCCCGGAGGAAGCCGAAGCCGTCGGGCAGGCATTCGAGCACGCCCTCGCCGTAGACCGGCTGGTCCTGCGCCGCGTGGGCCTGCAGGAGAGCGAAGATGACCTCCTGCTTGCGCAGCCCGGCAGCGCCCTCGATGTTGAGCCCCTTCGCCATCTGGACGAGCTCGGCCATCGGTTTCTGCTTCAGTTCCCTGAGGTGCATGAGTCGGAAAGCTCCAGGATGCGACGGCGCGTGCCCTGTCAAGGGCGTGGAGGCCGTCGGTCGTTGGTTTTTGTTTGGGGGGGTCTAGCGGGTCGGACCCGAGGCGGGGCCGAGCATGTCGTCGATGTCGGCGGGTCGCCAGAGGGAAGAGGGCTCGCCTCGCAACCGGCGCCCCTCACGTTCATGTCGCTCGATCGGCGGGCTATGCTTGCCGATCGGGCGGCGACTCTATCAAGCGCGTCTGCTCTGTCAATGCGCGGCGGGAGGCGCGGACGACGCGCGCGCGTCGTCCGTCGTGCGGCGCGGCACGGACACAGGTCGCCCGCGCCGTCCTTACGAAGAACGGCGCGGGCGAACTGCCCGTGGCCCCCAGGTGCTGCCTGAAGTTGCCTCCCCCGGAACGCGCGGCTAAGTCAAGCTGGTTCCATGGGGCTCAAACAGGTTCAGCTGTTCGTCCGCGGTCGCGTCCAGGGCGTCTTCTTTCGTGCCTCCACGCAGCGCGAGGCCAAGCGGCTCGGCCTCACCGGCTGGGTGAAAAACCGCTCCGACGGCAGCGTCGAGGTCCTCGCCGAGGGGGAGGAGGACGAGCTGAAGGAGCTCATCGCCTGGGCGAACCGCGGCCCGAGCGCCGCGCGGGTCGAGCGCGTCGACGTCCGGTGGCGGGGCTTCTCCGGCGATTTCTTCGACTTTCGCATCACGGATTGAGGCGCTTGGCACGCCACACGTCGGATCCGAGGGGCACAGGCGCGCGATCAGCGCGGCGACGCACGCCGGCGTGCGCGTGGCTCATCCTGATTGGCCTGCTCGCAGCGGCGCCGCTCGCGACGCCTCCGGCGCGCGCCGCCGGCGAGCGCGACGCGGGCACTTCCGCGCCCGCCTCCTCCGCGCTCCCTGAGCTCCCGCGGCTCGCCCCGATCGCCCGCCCGGAGCCTGACATCGCCGCGGTCCGCGAGCTCGACCGGATACTCGACCAGATCACGTCGGAGGACGCGCGCTCGCGGGAGAACGCCCGCGCGGCCCTCGATGAGCCGATCCCTGGCATCGTCGATGCGGTGCGGCTGCGCGTTCAGGACATCCGCGGCTCGCTCGATCGGAGCGCGGCGCCTCGCGTGCTCGCGGACGCGCGCAGAGAAGGCCGCAAGGCGATGAAGGGGGAGGACGAGCGCGACGGCAACAAGAAGAAGACTGCAGACGCGAAGGCCGACAAGGGCACGAAGAAGGGCGCTGGCGACGCAAAGAAGAGCGCCGGTGACGCGAAGAAGGACGCCAAGGCCGAGCAGGGCGCAAAGAAGGACGCCGGCGACGCGAAGGGCGCGAAGAAGGACGCCAAGGCCGACCAGGGCGCCAAGAAGGACGCCAAGGCCGACCAGAGCGCCAAGAAGGGCGCTGACGACGAGAAGGACGAGGGGGACTGGCTGGATTTCATGCTGGCCGCGGCGCGGCCGCGGGACAGCGCGTGGCGCGATGTCGTCAAGCTGCTCGCGATGGAGCGGATGCTCGTCGCTGCAGGCACGACGCCTGCGGTCCGCGAGCTCATCGCGCTGCACGCCTATTTCGGCGAGCTGCTCCGCATCGATCTCCAGCGGCAGGTGGCCAAGCTGCGCGACAAGGCGGTCCCCGCGCTGATCGAAGCGCGCCAGCACGACGCCAAGATCGTCCAGCGGTGGGCCAACAAGCAGCTCGACCTGCTCGGCCGGGCGATCCCCGGCGAGGCGATCGCGTCCAATGACACGCAGATCCTGACCGACGTCCTCCGCGCCTACGGCCGCGTCCGGGACGTGGACGCCGTGCGCGTGATCCTGAGCTTCTGCAACAGCGACCGCGCGCGGCTGCGCGACGCCGCGCGGGAGGCGATCTCCGCGATCGGCGAGCCCGGCATCTGGCAGCTCCGCGACGCCTACCTGGACCTCACCGGCGCGAAGCCGCCGCGCGAGTGGTCGTGGGACCGTGTCGCGCGCGAGCTCTTCGGGACGTACGATCGCGCGCGCCTCGCGGAGGTGTACAAGCTGATGGACGAGGGCGTCGCCGCGGCGAGCGCGGGCAAGCCCGCCGAGGCGACCGACGCGTTCGACAAGGTGCTCGCCCGCGCGCCGCTCTTCGAGCGCCGCAAGGAGATGGTGGACGCCTACGTGGAGCGGGCGCGATCGCTGTCTGCCGACCGGCGCGACGACGCGCTCGCCATGCTGCGCAAGGCGCTGCGCCTCGACGCGCCAGGCGAGCGCGCGAAGAAGGTCGAAGCGGAGATCGCCTACCTCGAGGGCGCGCTCCTCATCGAGCGCGGCACGCCGGACAAGTTCGTGCTGGAGCGTGCGATCGAGCTCGACCCTTCCCACGCCGGCGCGAGGGCGGCGCTCACCTCCCTCGGGGACAAGGTCGCGGAGCGGAAGAGCCAGACGAACCGCCACATCGCCGCCGGAGCGGTAGGTCTCGCCGCGGTGCTCTCGATGTTCTTCATCGCCCGGCGACGGAGCGCGCCGTCGCCCGCTCGAGCGCAAGCCGGCACCGTTCCTGCTCACCCACCGGCGTCTCCTGCTGCCTCGACGCCGCCCCCTCCGCAGCCGGCCGCATCGCCTGCCTCGACGCCGCCCCCTCCGCAGCCGGCCGCATCGCCTGCCTCGGCGCCGCCCCCTCCGCAGCCGGCCGCATCACCATCCTCGGCGCCCCGAGAGCAGGACAGCGCCGTTCCTCCGCAGCCCCAGACGTCTCCCGAGCCGGCCCCGGCCGCCGCCTCGAAGGCGGACCCCGACCTGCCAGCACAGCCTGTCGAGGAGGCGGAACCGCGCAGCGACGACGCCCCTGAAGCCGGCGCGCACAACCGCTGAGCCGTCGCAGCGATCGGCCCCTGAGCGCCGGCCGGGCTCAGAACGCAGAAACGCCGGGCGAGCAGAGCGCTCTCCCGGCGTGCTGTCTGCGACTGTGCCGGCGCCGCGCGGCGCCGGCCTGGTTCCGGCTCAGCCGGCGGTCGTCGCCGGAGTGGCCGGCTCCGCCGCGGCGACCGGCTCGGCGGCCTGCGCAGGCGCGTCCGCGACCGGCGGCGCGTCGATGAACTCGATGAGGCTCATCTGCGCGCAGTCACCGCGGCGCGGACCGAGCTTGATGATCCGCGTGTAGCCGCCCGGCCGCCCCTCGAAGCGCTTCGAGAGGTCGATCATCACCTTCGCGATGATGTCGACCTTCTTGCCGTCGGTCGCGACCCCCCAGCGAGGGATGTAGCTGCCAACGAGCCGCTCGGCGTGGAGCCGGCGCGCCCTGTCGCCGGGGGTGAGCTCCCCGTGCGCGGTGTACGCGACCTTGCCAAGCCGCGTCGCCTTGGTGATGAGCCGCTCGGCCACGCGCCGCAGCTCCTTCGCCTTGGCGTCGGTCGTCTCGATCCGCTCGTGGGTGATCAGGTTCGCCGTCAGGTTGCGAAGCATCGCCCTGCGGCTGGAGGTATCCCGACCAAACTGCCTGCCCGCTTTCTTGTGACGCATGACGTTCCCTCAGTACCGACTCACGCCTGCGCCTGCTGCGCCTTCCAGCGCTCGAGGAGCTGCGGCCAGTTGTCGATCTTCATCCCGAGCGAGAGCCCCATGTTCGCGAGGATCTCTTTGATTTCCTTCAGCGACTTGCGACCGAAGTTCTTGGTCTTCAGCATGTCCTGCTCGGTCCGCTGCACGAGCTCGCCGATGAGCGTGATGTTCGCGTTCTGCAAGCAGTTCGCGGAGCGGACGCTCAGCTCGAGCTCCTCGACGGAGCGGAACAGGTTCTCGTTGAGCGGCTCGTCGTCGCTCATCACCGCCTGGTAGCTCGTCTCCTCGCTCTCTTCGAAGTTCACCCAGATGGAGAGCTGCTCCTTGAGGATCTTCGCGGCGAAGGCGACCGCGTCCGCCGGCGAGACGGACCCGTTGGTCCAGACCTCGAGGGTGAGCTTGTCGTAATCGGTCACCTGCCCGACGCGGGCGTTCTGCACGGTGTAGTTCACCTTGCGGATCGGCGAGAACAGCGCGTCGATCGGGATCGTCCCGATCGGCATGGTCGGCGTCTTGTTGCGCTCGGCGGGCACGTAGCCGCGGCCCACGTTGACCGTGAGCTCCATCGAGAGCGGGCCCTTCTTGTCGAGCACGGCGATGAGGTGGTCGGGGTTGAGCACCGACAGGCCCTCGACCAGCTGGATGTCGCGCGCGTACACGGGCCCAGGCCCCTCGCGGTCGATCCGCACCGAGTACGTCTTCGGGGTGGCCGCCTTGAAGACGACCTCCTTCACGTTGAGGATGATGTCGCTGACGTCCTCCACCACGTCCGGCACGGTGGTGAACTCGTGCAGCGCGCCCTCGATGCGGATGGCCGTCGCGGCCGCCCCCTGGAGGGAGGAGAGCAGCACGCGGCGCAGCGAGTTGCCGATCGTGATCCCGAAGCCGCGCTCCAGGGGCTCACACGTGAACTTGGCGTAGAACTGGGTCCCGCTCTCCGCGTCGATCGAGATGCCCTTGGGCCGGATCAGATCGCGCCAGTTACGGGCGATCATCGTGAGGTTCGGGTTGTTCATCGTCATGACGATCTCCTTCCTTCATGAGGTTTGCGCGGAGGTCTCACGCCGCGGCCGCACTCGACCGATCGTCGCCGCCTCCTGCCCGCATCCTAGGCTCCATGCCCCCGCGCGTGAGCGCGGGACGGCGGCGCCGAAGGGAACCCGCAGCGAGCGCACCCTGCAAGGTGCGCTCGCGACGCCGCCCTCCTCCGCGCCGCCCTCGCGCGATCAGCGCGAGTAGTACTCGACGACGAGCTGCTCGCGGATCTCCGGCTCGTTGAGATCCTCGCGGATCGGCGCGCCCTTGATCGCGCCGGTGAACGCCGCGCGGTCCACGTCGATCCAGCTCGCGACCGGGCGCTTGTCCGCGCCGCCGACGGAGGCGAGGACGAACTTGAACTTGCGCGCCCCCTCGGTGAGCTCGACCCGGTCACCCGCCCGAACGACGTAGCTCGGGATGTCCAGCCGCTTGCCGTTCACGTGCACGTGCCCGTGCCGGACGAGCTGACGCGCCTCGGCGCGGGACGAGCCGAAGCCCATCCGGTGCACCACGTTGTCGAGCCGCCGCTCCAGCAGCCCGAGCATCTCCTCGCCCGTCCGACCCTTGCGCCGGTTGGCCTCCTGGAAATACCCGCTGAACTGCCGCTCGAGCACGCCGTAGATGCGACGCACCTTTTGCTTCTCGCGCAGGCGCACCGCGTACTCGCTCAGCTTGATGCGCCCCTGGCCGTGCTGGCCGGGGGGATACGGACGCCGCGTGTACGCGCACTTCTCGGAGTAGCACCGCTCGCCCTTGAGGTAGAGCTTCATCCCCTCGCGGCGGCAGAGCTTGCAGACCGGACCAATGTAGCGAGCCATCGTGAATTACCTCAAACCCTGCGCCGCTTCGGCGGCCGGCAACCGTTGTGGGGGATCGGCGTGACGTCGCGGATGAGCGTCACCTTGAAGCCAGCGGTCTGGAGCGCACGGAGCGCGCTCTCGCGCCCGGCCCCCGGCCCCTTCACGAACACGGCGACCGAACGCATCCCGTGCTCCTGCGCCCGGCGCGCCGCCTCTTCCGCCGCGAGCTGCGCGGCGAACGGCGTCGACTTGCGCGATCCCTTGAAGCCGCGAGCGCCAGCGGACGACCACGCAATCGCGTTGCCGTTGATGTCCGTGATCGTCACGACCGTGTTGTTGAAGGTCGACTGAATGTGCGCGATGCCCGCGGAGACATTCTTCTTGACCTTCTTCTTCTGCTTGGCCTTCGTGGTAGTGGCAGCCGTCTTCGCTTGCGCCATGGCGTCCTAATCCCCGCTCGTCACTTGGTCGCGGCAGGACGCCGCTGCAACATGCCCTTGCGCGGTCCCTTCCGGGTGCGCGCGTTCGTATGCGTCCTCTGCCCGTTCGCCGGGAGCCCACGCCGGTGGCGGAGCCCCCGGTAGCAGCCGAGGTCCATGAGCCGCTTGATGTTGAGCTGCACCTCGCGCCGCAGGTCGCCCTCGACCTTGTACTCGGCGTCCAGGAGGTCGCGGATCGCCTTCACCTCAGCGTCGCTGAGCTCCTCGACCCGCTTGTTCTGCGGAATGTTGGTCTTCTCGCAGATTTGCAAGGCGAGGGTCCGCCCGATGCCGAACAGGTACGGCAGGGCGTAGGCGACATGCTTCCGACGCGGGAGATCGACACCAGCGATACGAGCCATGGTTACTCCAAACCGAAACGGGGGCGGGGTTCCGCCGAAAGAGCTAGTTCCCCTGGCGCTGCTTGTGGCGGGGGTTCTCGCAGATAATCCGAACGACACCACGCCGCCGGACCACCTTGCACTTGTCGCAGATCTTCTTGACGCTCGGGCGCACCTTCACGGGGAGCCTCCAGATTCCTCAAAAAACTACGTTACTTATGCCGGTACGTGATCCGGCCTCGGCTCGGGTCATACGGCGAGACCTCGACGGTCACGCGGTCACCCGGCAGGATCTTGATGTAGTACTGCCGCATCCGGCCGCTGATGGTCGCGAGGACGCCGAGGCCATTGTCCGCCTTCACGCGAAACATGGCGTTCGGCAGGGCCTCTTGAACCACGCCGTCGAACTCGAGCTTGTCGCCCTTCGGTTCTTTCGGCGGTCTGGTCTGATTCTTACGCCTCATTCTCCACCCGAGCCCGGCCGGCCAATGGCCGACAGCACCCTGTGCGTCACTTCGTCAGGCTTCCCGACCCCATCGACGCGATGCAGCAGGTTCTTCTGCTCGTAGAACGGCAGAAGGGCCGCCGTCATCGCCTCGTAGGCATCGAGACGCTTTGCAACAGCCTCGGGCCGATCATCGGCCCGATGCTCTAGCTCCGCACCGGGGGGCGGCGGATTATAGACGAGATGATATATCTGTCCACTGCGTTTGTCAGTTCGGCGGTGGATCAACCGTTCCTCGAGCAGGGGACGCGCCACGTCCAGCTGGATCACCGCATCGATCCGGGTGCCGCCCTGGCTGGCGAGCAGCTCGTCGAGCGCGTCCGCCTGGGGCACCGTCCTGGGAAATCCGTCCAGGAGGAAGCCATTGCTGCAGTCGGGCTCGACCGTCCTGCGAGCGATGAGGCCGATGACGGCCTCATCCGGCAGGAGTCCGCCAGAGTCCATGATGTCCAGATAGCGCTTCTCCAGCGTCCCCGACCGCTTCGCCTCGCGCAGCATGTCGCCTGTCGAGATTTGCGGGATGCCGAAGCGGGCGCACAGCAGCTTCGCCTGCGTACCCTTCCCAGCTCCAGGAGGCCCGACCAGAACCAAGATCATTTGCCCTCCATCACGCTTCCGGGAGCCTGCGGCCCCGGATGCGGGTGGCACCGGGGCCCGTCAGCCCCTCGTAGCTCCGCGTGATCAGGTGCGCCTCCAGCTGGTTCACCGTGTCGAGCGCGACGCCGACGACGATCATGAGCGACGTGCCTCCGAAGCCGAAGGGGACACGCAGGAGGTTGCCGACGATCGAGGGCACCACGCACACCGCGGCGACATAGAGAGCGCCGCCCACGGTGATCCGCTGGATCACGCGGTGGATGTAGTCCGCCGTCTGCTTGCCTGGCCTGATCCCGGGGATATTTGCCTGTTGCTTCTTCAGGTTCTCCGCGACGTCCACCGGCTGGAACGTGACGTTCGTGTAGAAGAAGCAGAAGAAAACGATGAGCAGCGCGTAGCCGGTGTTGAAGACCCAGTCCCCCCGGTTGATGATCGCCTGAAGGTGGTCGGCCCCCGGGACGTTCATGTTCGCGAGCGTCTGCGGGAACATCAGCAGCGACGACGCGAAGATGGGGGGGATGGTCCCGGACGTGTTCACCTTCAGCGGCAGGTGCGCCGTCTGCCCGCCGTAGACGCGACGACCGACCTGGCGCCGCGAGTACACGATCGGGATCTGACGCCTGCCGTTCTCGAAGAAGGCGATGACCGCGATGACGAACACGATGAACGCGGCGATCGCGGCCATCGTCAGCGGCTGGAGGTCGCCGGCGTTCTGGGCGAAGTAGTTGCCGATCTCCGCCGGGATGCGCGTGACGATGCTCGCGAAGATCAGGAGCGAGACGCCGTTCGAGACGCCGCGCTCCGTGATCTGCTCGCCGATCCACATCAGGAACGCGGTCCCGGTCGTCAGCGTGATGACCGTCATCAGCTGAAAGCCGATGCCGGGGTGGTTCACGATCCCGGCCCCGGTCTCGCTGCTCGACAGGCCCTCGAGCATCTTCGCGATCGAGAAGGCCTGGAACAGCGAGAGCGCGACCGTGCCGTACCGCGTGTACTGATCGATCCGCCGGCGCCCCTGCTCGCCCTCTTTCCGCAGCTCGTCGATGGGCTTGTAGACCATGCCCATGAGCTGCATGATGATCGAGGCCGAGATGTACGGCATGATCCCGAGCGCGAAGATCGACAGGTTCTCCAGCGCGCCGCCCGAGAACATGTTGAAGAAGCTCAGGAGCCCGCCGGACTGCTTCGCGACGTACTGCCGCATCGCGTTCCGGTCGACGCCGGGCGTCGTCACGAAGACGCCGACCCGGTAGACCGCGAGCATCACCAGGGTGAAGATCACGCGTCGCCGGAGCTCGGGGATCTTGTGGAAGTTGGTGATTCCCGCGAGGCTGGCCATAGGCGATCCTGGACTCCGGCTGGGTGGGTGCGCGTGCGCGCTGACTACGAGGACGAGGAGTCCGTCGAGCTGCCCTGGGGTGCAGGCGCCGCGAGCACGACCGCCTTGCCCCCCGCCTTCTCGATCTTCTCGACCGCTCCCTTGGAGAAGCGGTGCGCCGTCACCGTGAGCTTCTTCGTGAGCTCACCGTCGCCGAGGATCTTCAGCACGTCGAACCGCCCCTGCACGAGGCGGCGCTCGTGGAGCGCGATCAGATCGACCTGGGCGCCATTGTCGAACGCCTCGAGGTCGCCGACGTTGACGTTGACGACGATGTCCGCGAGCGGGTTGCGGAAGCCACGCTTCGGGAGGCGACGCTGGATCGGCGTCTGGCCGCCCTGAAAGTGCTTCTTGTTGATGTTGCCGCCGGCCCGCGCCTTCTGCCCTTTTTGTCCGCGGCCAGACGTCTTGCCGACGCCCGACCCCACGCCACGGCCAACGCGGAGCCTCTTGGTTACGGCGCCCTCAGGGGCTTGGAGCTTAGAAAGAATGTCCATGTTTCACACTTCCGTACGCGGCGACTCCGCTGGAATGACGATCTCGCTTCTCAGGCCTTCGACGAGGTCGCTCCGTCGGCGACCTCCTCGACCTCGACGAGGTGGAGGACCTTCTTCACCATGCCACGGAACGAGGGCGTGTTCGCGACGACCACCACGGACCCCGGCCCACGCAGGCCGAGCCCCTTGATGATCTTGCGGGTGTGCTCGACCTGGCCGATGTTGCTGGCCTTCTGACGTACCCGGAGCTTCACTGCGAGCCTCCTTCACCGCCGCCGCTCGGTGCACCACCGCCGCCGCCCGGCTTCCCGGGGGGCGGCGCCACGCTCGCGCGCCGTCGACCCGCGGTGTTCGTGCTACCGCGGCGCTGGTAGTCGAGCGAGTCGAGCTGCATCGACCGCTTGCCGGCGACGCTCTCCGGGCTCTTGAGCCCACGGAGCGCGGCGACGGTCGCGTGCACGACGTTGTGCGGGTTGCTCGTGCCGAGCGACTTCGACAGCACGTCGTGGATCCCCGCCGACTCGACGACTGCGCGCACCGCGCCGCCAGCGATGACGCCCGTCCCAGGGCTGGCCGGCTTCAGCAGGACCTTGCCCGCCCCGACGTGACCGAACGAGTCGTGCGGGATGGTCACGCCGTCCAGGGGAATGCGGAACAGGTTCTTGCGAGCCTGATCGTTCCCCTTGCGGATGGCCTCCGGCACCTCGTTGGCCTTGCCCAGGCCGATGCCCACGTGCCCCGCTTCGTCGCCCACCACGACCAGCGCCGAGAAGCTGAAGCGCCGGCCGCCCTTGACGACCTTGGCGACGCGGTTGATGTGGATGACTCGCTCTTTCAGCTTCTCTTCGTCGACATGATCGAACGCCATAACCGTCCTCTATCACGTTCTCCGCCGCGGCAGTTGACCGCGCCCGCCGCCCTCACCATCAGGGCAGCGGCTGTGGGAGTCAGAAATCGAGACCTGCCTCGCGCGCCGCCTGGGCGAGGGCGCTGACGCGCCCATGATACAGATAGCCGTTGCGGTCGAAGACGACCTTGTCGATCTGCCTGTCCTTGCAGATCCTCGCGATCAGAGCCCCGACCTTCTTCGCCGCCTCGACCTTGTTGTCCTCGTCGAGGGAGCCCTTGAGGTCCTTCGACAGAGTCGAAGCGTGGGCGAGGGTCTTGCCGCTCACGTCGTCGATGACCTGCGCGTAAATGTGCTTCGAGCTGCGAAAGACGCTGAGGCGCGGGCGCTCCGGCGTCCCCTCGACCTTCTTGCGGATACGGAGCTTCCGGCGCTCCCGACCGACGATTTTCATGCCCATGACCGTCTCGTCCCTCGGTGCAGCGGCGTACACGCCGCCGCTCGCCTTTACTTCTTGCCGCCCTTGCCGGCCTTGCCAGCCTTCTCCCGCACGCGCTCGCCGCGGTAACGGACGCCCTTGCCGCCGTACGGCTCCGGCGGCCTGAAGCCACGGATCGTCGCGGCCGTCTGCCCGATGAGCTCCTTGTCCGCGCCCGTCAGGACCAGGATGGTGCCCTTCGAGTCCGCCGGGATCGTCGCCGTGAGCCCCGTCGGCACCGGGAACGTCACCGGGTGGGAGAAGCCGAGGGCGAAGTTCAGCGTCGTGCCCTTGAGCTCGACGCGATAGCCGGTCCCCTTGAGCTCGAGCGTCCGCTCGTAGCCCTCGGCGACGCCCTTCACCATCGCGGCCACGAGCGCCCGCGTGAGGCCCTGGAGGCGCGACGCGTCGCGCCCCGGCGCCACCGAGCTCACGTGCAGCTTGCTGCCCTCGAGCTTGATGTCCACCTTGTCGGTGATCGCGCGGGAGAGCTGGCCCTTCGGGCCCTTGACGTCGATCTTCCGGCCGTTGACGGTCGCGGTGACCCCCTTCGGAAGGTCGATCGGGCGCTTGCCAACGCGCGACGTCTTCGGAGCGAGCCGGCTGTCACCGTTCGCGGGCTGGGCTGCGTTCGCCTGAGCTTCCATCACCACACCTCGCAGATCAGCTCGCCACCCATCTTCAGGCGGCGCGCATCCCTGTCGCTCATGAGCCCGCGGGACGTGCTCAGGATCGAGATCCCGAGCCCGCTGAACACGCGCGGGATCCTGTCGTGACGCACGTACACGCGGCGCCCGGGGCGGGAGACGCGGCGCACGCCGTCGATCGCGCTCTGTCGATCGCGCCCGTACTTGAGCACGATCGTGAGCTTCTTGGGACCCTCGCCCTCGGTCTCGCGCACGTCGGCGATGAAGCCCTCGGACTTGAGGATCTCCGCGACCGCGGCCTTGATGCGGCTCGCGGGGACCTCGGTCCGGTCGTGCCGCGCGAGCGCCGCGTTGCGAATGCGGGTCAGCATGTCGGCGATGGGATCGGTCATCATAGAATCACCAGCTGGCCTTGATCACACCAGGGAGCTCACCACGCAGCGCGAACAACCGAAGGCAGACGCGGCAGAGCTCGAAGTCGCGGTAGTAAGCGCGCGCGCGCCCGCACACCTTGCAACGGTTCTTGTGCCGCGTAGAAAACTTCGGCGGACGGTTCAGCTTCGCAAACTCTTTTGCACGGGCCATCGAAAATCCCTCAATGCCGGAACGGGATGCCAAGCTCGGTCAGGAGCGCGCGTCCTTCTTCGTCCGTCTTCGCCGTGGTCACGAACGAGATGTTGAGCCCCTTCACGACATCGATCTTGTCGTAGTCGATCTCGGGGAAGATGATCTGCTCGCGCAGGCCCATCGTGAAGTTACCCTTGCCGTCGAACCCCTTCGGGCTCACGCCCTTGAAGTCGCGAACACGCGGGAGAGAGAACGCGATCAGGCGATCCACGAACTCCCACATCCGCTCGGCACGAAGGGTCACCATCACCCCGATGGGCAGGTTCTCGCGCAGCTTGAAGGTCGCGATCGACTTCCGGGCCCGGGTCACCACCGGCTTCTGGCCGGAGATCGCCCGCATGTCCTCGACGGCGGAGTCGATGATCTTCGGGTTCTGCACCGCGGCGCCGAGACCCATGTTGATGACCACCTTCTGCAGGCGGGGCACCATCATCGGGTTCTTGTAGCCGAACTTCTTCGCGAGCGCGGCCGTCACGCTCTTCCTGTAGTGCGTGCGAAGCCGCGGGGCGTAGTTCGGGTCGCGCGGGCGCTCCTCGGCCGGCCCGGAGGCCTCGGCGTCGGCGCCCTTGGCCTTCGCGCCCTTGGCTTCCTTGCTCTTGGCGGGCGCCTGGGGCTTGGCCTGCTGCGGCTTGGGCTTGTCCTTGCCCTTGCCGGCGTCCTTGGCCGCCTTGTCCTTGTCCTTCTTGTCCGCCATGGCTAGCCCACACCGATCGCGCTGCCGCTCTTGCCGACGCGCGTCTTCTTGCCGTCCTCACCGACGCTGACCTTCACGCGCGTCGGCTTGCCCGTCGCCGGATCGACCGGCATGACATTCGAGGCGTGAATCGGCGCCTCCTTGGTGATCTTCCCACCCTCCTGGTTGCGAGGCGTGGGCCGCTGGTGGCGGGTCACCGTGTTCAGGCCTTCCACGACCACGCGATCCTCGTCAGCGAGGATCTTGGTGATCCGGCCCTGCTTCCCCTCCTCCTTGCCGCTGATGACCTGCACGAGGTCACCGACCCTGAGGCGCTTCATCAGAGGACCTCCGGAGCGAGAGAGATGATCTTCATGAACTTCTTCGCGCGGAGCTCACGAGCGACCGGCCCGAAGATACGGGTACCGATCGGCTCCTTCTCCTTGTTGATGAGGACCGCGCTGTTCCCGTCGAACTTGATGTAGCTGCCGTCCGAGCGCTGGTACTCCCGGGCGGTGCGGACGACGACGGCGCGCGCCGTCTCGCCCTTCTTCACCTTGGTGCCCGGCAACGCCTCCTTGATCGAGACGACGATGACGTCGCCGAGGGCGGCGTACTTGCGGCGCGAGCCGCCGAGCACCTTGATGCACTTCACGATTCGGGCGCCGGAGTTGTCCGCGACCTCGAGATGCGTCGACACCTGGATCATGGCGCTACTCCTCCACCGGGCGGGCAACGAGCTTGGTCACGAGCCACCGCTTGTCGCGGGAGATCGGCCTGTGCTCCGTGATCTCGACGCGATCGCCCACCTTGTACTGGTTCGTCTCGTCGTGCGCCTTGTAGCGCTCCCGCTGACGGACGTACTTCTTGTACACAGGGTCGAGCGCGTTCCGGATGACCTCGACGGTGACCGTCTTGTTCATCTTGTCGCTGGTCACCTTGCCGACCAGCTTGCGCCGGAAGCCGTGCGCCTTCGCCTCGGTCTCGGCCTGCGCAGGCGCCGCGGCTGCCAGCTCGGGCGCCGCAGCGGCCGGCTGCTGGGTCTCTGCCTTCTTCTTCGCCATGGCTACGCCTTCTCCTCGGCACGCGCGCGCTGCGTGAGGATCGTCTTCACCCGCGCGAGATCCCGCTTCGCCTTGCGGATCGTCGCCGTGTCGTTGAGCCGATTCGTGAAATTCTTGAACCGCGACTCGAACAGGCCCGCCGCCAGAGATTTCTCGAGCTCGCGCAGGTGCTCGGTGGTGCGTTCACGCAAATCCTTCGCCTTCATCGCCTACCTCACGTCAGCCCGCGGGCGAGGAACTTGCACTGCATCGGGAGCTTGTGCGACGCGAGGCGGAACGCCTCCTTCGCAGTCTCCTCGCTCACGCCGCTGATCTCGTACATCACGCGGCCCGGCTGCACGAGCGCGCACCACTCCTCGGGCGCGCCCTTGCCCCCACCCATGCGGACCTCGAGCGGCTTCTTCGTCACCGGGCGGTCCGGGAAGATGCGGATCCAGAGCTTGCCCGCGCGCTTCACGTGCCGCTGGATCGCCATACGAGCCGCCTCGATCTGCCGCGAGGTGACGCGGGCAGGCTCGACGCACTGGAGCGCAAAGTCGCCGAAGGAGACGTCGCTGCCCGTCATGGCGAGGCCGCGGTTGTTCCCCTTCTGCATCTTGCGGAACTTGGTTCGCTTCGGAGACAGCATTCTGCAATCCCTCTACTGGATCCGGCGCGCCTTACGCTGCAGGACCTCGCCCTTGAACATCCAGACCTTCACGCCGATGATGCCGACCTTCGTCTTCGCCTCGGCCAGGCCGAACTCGATGTCGGCGCGGAGCGTGTGCAGCGGCACCCGGCCCTCGCGGTAGGTCTCGACGCGGCTCATCTCGCTGCCACCGAGCCTGCCGGCGCAGCGCACGCGGATGCCCTTCGCGCCGAACTTCATCGCGGTGGCCACCGCCTTCTTCATCGCCCGGCGGAACGCGATCCGGCGCTCGAGCTGCGTCGCGATGTTCTCGGCGACGAGCTGCGCGTTGGTCTCGGCCTTCCGGACCTCCTGCACGTCGATGAACACCTCGTTGTCGGTGAACGACGACACGCCGGGGAAGAGCGTCTCACCCTTGGACGCGGTGCCGACGTTCCCGCTCTTCAGCGTCTCGATGCCCTTGCCGCCCTTGCCGATCACCATGCCGGGGCGGGCGGTGAAGACGATCACCTTCGCGCGGTTGGCGGCGCGCTCGATCTCCACGCCGGCGATGTTGGCGTTGTAGAGGTACTGCTTGATCGCGCGCTTGATGCGGATGTCCTGGTGGAGCCACTTCTGATACGCAGCGCCGTCCTCGTACCACTTGCTGCTCCACGTCTTGATGACACCGACGCGGAAGCCATACGGATGGGTCTTTTGTCCCATATCGGCAGGTCCTCTACTTACTTTCTCTCGTCGACTTCGATGACGATGTGCGACACGCCCTTGGTGATCCGGGTCGCACGGCCCATCGCGCGCGGCCGCCAGCGGCGGTTGAACTTGTTCGGCCCCTTGTCGACGGTGGCCTTGCTGATGAAGAGCGCGTCGATGTCGGCGCCCGCCTGCTGGGCGTTCGCGACCGCGCTCTCGATGATCTTCCGCAGGACGGGGGCTCCGCTCTTCTGCGTGAACGAGAGCAGCTGGATCGCCTCGTCCGCGTCGCGACCTCGAACGAGATCGGCGATCATGCGAGCCTTGCGCGGGGCGATCCGCGAAAACATCGCACTGGCTTTGCTTACCATTCGAGACACCTCGCGACACCGGCGGGCGGAGTGACTCCGTACCGGGTTTCGGTTCACTGCGAACCGGTTGCACCGTCGTACGCTTCCGGTCCCAGCCCGACGTCCATCGACGTGGGCCCCCTTCGCGTCACCGGGGGGGTTCCCGCGGCGGCCGAAGGGGCGGAGCTGGGATCGAAGCGCCGTTACGGCTCTTCTACTGGGAGACCGGGAGGACACCCGATCGCCCGGGAAAACGGAGCGCGGTGATTACCAGCGGGAGGCGCGGTACGCAAGCGCGATCCTTCCGCTCCCTTTCAGTTTGTTTCGCGCGCCCCCGCGGGCTGAGCAGCTTTTCAGATCTTCCTGAACGGACGTCGGGGGGCACCGCGCACGCCGAGCCCGGTGCCCGGGCAGGCGGACGGACGAGCACGAGGCTGAGATCTGTTCTTGACACGGACGAAATGCAGCTGAAACAAGCTGCCGACGGCGGCCTGAGCCGTCGACGGCGGAGGTGCACGCCCGGAGCGTCGGCGTCGGACGGCTGGACCAGGCCGAAGAGCAGGATTGCGAGGGGAATAGGGGAGCCCCAGGTTCAGTCGAACGCACCAGGCCGTGGAACTCTTCCCTGACATTGTAGGAGGCAACGTGACCATGCTTGCTCGCCATCGCCATTCTTTCCTCGCGCTTACCTTTCTCTTGCCCGCCATCTACACCGGCTGCGTCGTGACCACGGAGGACACCGACAACGAGGTGGACCAGACGGTCGGCCCCGGCGTCACCCACGGGTCCACGAGCAGCGGCGGCGACGGCGGCGACGGCGGCCAGGGCGGCACCGGCGGCCAGGGCGGCAACGGCGGCGACGGCGGTACCGGCGGCGACGGCGGTACCGGCGGCGACGGCGGCCAGGGCGGCACCGGCGGCAGCGACGCCTGCATCGAGGCGTCGGACGGCGACCTCACGGTCGCGGCCTGTGACGAGCTCAACATCTCGCCTGCGCAGGGGGCGACGAGCCAGTGCGGCGCGAACCGCGACGAGGACCCCATCGGCTACGGGCTCTGCAAGCACGGCTTCGCCGTCTTCTCTCCGGGTCACGCCGCAGACCTCGTGGACTGCCTGAGCGACATCGGCGTGGAGCGGGCGTGCGACCTGGATCCCGTTCAAGCGTGCATGAACCGCACGTACGCCAACGCGTGCCCGCACCAGGCCGACGAGATCTGCGACACCATCTCCGACTTCTGCGACGCCGGCACGTTCGACCCCGCCAAGTGCGCGGCTCAGATGAACCCCCTCAACCGAGATGCAGCGGACGATCTCGTCGCTTGCATGAACGACAACCCGAACGTCTCCTGCCAGGAGGCTTACGACGCATGCTACGAGGACATCATGGCCTTCGACTGATCCGGCCGCCGCCACGGATGCACGGCCTGCGCGCCCACCGTGCGCGCTCTGCTCTCGCCGTTCTTTTCCCCTGGCATTCGACGCACACCAGATGACCTCTGGGCCTCTCACCAGCCCACACCCACCTTAGCGCCCCGGCGCGCGCACCCTCTCATGTAGGCGCGTTCGGGGAGCCCCCGAGCGCGGTATTCGGTTGCAAAAAAGAACGCGGGAAGGGATCCTCGGCTCCTCCGTGGCCAAGGACTCCTCCCGCCCGCGCCTGGTAGCCTCCGTTCCGCGATCGCCGGGGGCGCGTCCATTCCGCGGTGGAGCGCTGCTCGGCGTGCTCGTCGCGTCGGCCGGCTGTGCTCCGGGGTCGACGACAGCGGAGCAGATCACGCCGCGCCTGATGGTGCGCGCCTCGCTCGAGGGGACCGCCGCCGTCCCGACGGAAAGGCGCATCAAGGCCAAGGAGAGCGCGCTCGCTGCCGTCAAGGACAGCGCAACGCTCGCATCGGGGATGGAGTCCGAGATCGGCGCCATCCCGATGTCCTCCTCTACGGCCAGCGCGCGCTGCCCCGCGGAGATGGCCCTCGTCGACGATCGCGTGTGCGTCGATCGCTGGGAGGGCGCTCTGGTCGAGGTGACGCCCAGCGGTGAGCGCCCCTGGTCGCCCTACGATCCGATTGACGGGAACGAGCGCCGCGTTCGCGCCGTGTCCTGGCAGGGGGTCATCCCCCAAGGCTACATCAGCGGGCGGCAGGCCAAGCTGGCGTGCGCGGCATCGGGCAAGCGCCTGTGCACCTCGGAGGAGTGGGTGACCGCCTGCCGAGGGCCCGACGACACGACGTTTCCCTACGGCGCGCTCCGCCAGCAGGGCGTGTGCAACGATGACGAGCGACGGGTTCACCCCGTCGCCGAGATCGCCGCGCTTCTCGACATCAAGCCCGAGGAGCGCTGGACGACGGCGATGAACAATCCGCTCATCAACCAGCTGTCCCAGGCGCTGCTCACGACGGGCGAGCGCGCGGGATGCACCAACTCTTACGGCGTGTTCGACATGGTGGGCAACCTCCACGAGTGGGTCGATGATCCGAGCGGCACCTTCCGGGGCGGCTATTTCATGGACACGACGCGCAACGGCGAGGGCTGCAAATATGCCACGACCGCCCACTCCTTCGGCTACCACGACTACTCGACGGGCTTCCGGTGCTGCATGGATCCGGAGCAGGCCGACTAGTGCAGGCCGCGCGGCGTGCGGCCGGCACGATAGCGGGGGTGCAGGTTGGTGTGATACGGGCTCAGCCGCCAGGCAGGCGAGTGAGGCGTACGAAGGTACGCCGCAGCGAGCCGAACGAAGCGGATGAGCCTGAAGCGCACGAACCCGCACCCCGCTGTGGGGCAGACGCGAATCGAACGCGGAGCTCGGGACGATCCAGCGGGGAGACAGGGCGGTCGCCGCGCGCGCATCTTGCCGAAACGCCACGGGCGCTCCGACAAGACGGCTCGGGCGCGGCGCAAGCGAGCGTGCGAGTCGTGGAGGAGCCAGGGCCGACGCGCAGCAAGCCATGGCGACATCAGCGAAGAGATTGCCCATGCCCGACTCCATAGTGAGCGCGCCCACGCGGCGCCGTGCCGCTGCGACCGCCCTTGCCGCCCTGACGGCCCTCCTGGCGCTCGGTTGCGGGAAGAAGGAAAAAGCAGCGCCCATCACCGTCCCGCCGCCCCCGGGTGCGGCGTCCTCGGATGAGCTCACCACCGCCATTGGCCAGGCGCGTGGCATCGATTCGGCGCTCGCGCCGTCGTCGACCCGATGGCGACGGGCGTTCGTGCTCGATGAGAGGCGAGCCGTGGTGACAGGAGAGGTCGAGAACGAGGCGATCGCGCTCGTGACCGAGAACACAGGGCGGACCTGGCGGTCTCTGCGGCGCGTCCGCGAGGGGTGGTCGACCTGGTCGGTCGGCGGAGACGGCGCCACGGTGCTCACCACCGGTCCGCGTGGCCCGGCTCTCCCGACGGAGACACGCGGGAATCGAGGGACGCCGTCCGCGCTGGACCCGCCGAGTCTCTTCTTCGCTCCGTTCGAGGCGACGGACCTATCGGCACCTTCACCGGTCACGCTTCCCGCGCTGAGCCGCGGAGCGCGGCCGCTGGTGAACGCTGTGCCCGCGGTCCTATCCGCCGAGAGCGCCGCGCTGCTCGTGGAGCCCAAGCCTCGGCACGCGACCCTCATCTATGCGGGGCCGGCGGGCGCCGAGCCCGTGCCTCCCGTCCCGCTCCCCACGCAGGAACAAGCGCTGCCCGTGCCTTATGGCCGCCCACCGATGCTCCTGTCGGTGCGCGGGCGCAGCCTCCTCGTGCGGCCCGTCCCCGCGCCGGGGAAGCCGCTTGAGGCACCGAAGAGCGTCGAGGGACTCGCGATGAACCCAGCGGCCATCGCCGCGCTCTCCACGACACCAGCATGCGACTTCGCCGGCTGGTCGATCCAGCTCGTTCCTCAGCCGCCCGACAAGACCGCCGTGGTCGCCGTCTCCGCTGCCCAGACAGCCGTGCTGAAGCTCCCGGCGAAAGCCCCGCCCGGAGCGTCGGTCGGCTGCGCAGCCGACCGGATCATGGTCGAAGTCATGACGCCCACAACCGGTGAGCCCACGCTCGCGACGTGCACCCTCCAAGGCACCTGCGTCATCGCCGAGAAACCGCCCTTTCGACCGTGGCTGGAGCCGCATGAACGGTCTGTCGCCCTGGCGCCCACACGCGAAGGCGTCGCCGCAGTGCTGACCTCCCGCGCGGCAGCGCGATGGGGGCTCTATATCGCGATCGCGCAACCGCCGGAGGTGGGCAAGATCTACGACGTCCCCAGGGTAATCGGCGAGGCCACGGGCGAGCGCGGCCGTATCGAGCTAGGGGCCCTCCTCTCGTTCGGAAATCGACTCTTGATGCTCCTCCAAGCGGATGTCACCGGGACATCGCGCCGCGGCTGGTACGTCGCGGCCTCCGATGATGGCGGGCTCACCTGGAGCCCGCCCTGAGCTCCGTCTCGAACGGGATAGTCATTCCAAACGCAGCGCGTCAGCACAGCTTGCATCCCATCTGATGCTGACGTGCGCGGTGGTCTCGAGACCTACTTCGGAGGAGCGGCAGCCGGAGCGACGCGCTTGCGCCCCTTGACGCTCGGCTTCTTCACGACAGGCGCAGGCCCAGCCGCGGTCTTGCGCGCGTTCGCGCTCGCCTGCTCGGCGGTCTTCGCGTCGCCTGCATAGCGGGCGAAGCGACGGTCGCCGCCTTGGAAAATCCGCTTCTCCAGCTTCAGCTCCTTCAGCGCGGCGGCGGCGCGGGTCTGCGGGATACCCGCCTGCTTCGCCACCTCGCTCGCGCTGACGCCAGAGCTCGCTTTGACGACGCGCTCGACGGCATCCAGCGTCTCCTGACGCTCCGCCGAGGCGGCCGGCGACTTGCGCGGGCGACCAGGCCGACGCTTCGGCGCGGCGCCGCGCTTGGCCGCGACGGAAGACGTTTTGGACTGGACCGCTCCAGCAGCGCGGGCGCGCGCGCGGCTGCGGCGCGGCGCCGCAGGAGGAACCAACGGCGCTTCCCCTGTCACGGCGCCCAGCTGATTCTTGACGAGCGCGAGGATCGCCTCGTCCGGCATTTTCCGCACGAGGTTTACAATCTGCTGTGAAAAGGCGTCCGTTGCCATGTGCTCTCCCTCGTCGCCGAATCCAGCTCGGCGGTTGGATACGACTATGCCGTTGCCACTTGCCTGGTCAAGCGAATTGAGGATAGAGGGCCGTCTTTTCTTTCAATACGCGCTGCGGGCGGGCTCAATCGGAGAGCTCATTGGACGGGACGGCCCCGAACGGCTGGGCTGCTTTGCTCGACAGGCGCCGAGCGATGAAACCCCGCCAGCGTCGATTGATGGCCGGGACCCCTCCCCCGCGCAGGACGGCCCCTGGGCCGCGCCAATCCTCACTCGGCCCCCCTTGACGATGCAGCGCGGCATTGCGTGTCTCGGGTGCTCGGGTCTGGTCAGGTAAGCACCGTCCGAGAACCGAGCAACCCTGCGCCGCGGGGCCGCGCCCGTCACGGGCGGCAATGCGGGCGCGCGCACATCCCCGAGGTGCAGCGACCCGGCGCGAGCCTCGCCACCCCCAATCATTGAAGCGCCTCACGCAGGGTGCGACCGCCTGGCGACCCCACACAGGCGGCCGGCGCGTGGCTACATTGCACGCCCCGGGCGCACGACTGACCTATGCGGAGGCGTGATAGGATGCCCCGCTCGGCGGGTGGGGCGCAGCACGGACGCTTCGCTATGAGCGCCGGCGGGGCGGGACTCCGGGTCGAGCTCTCTGCACGACATCCGCTCATCACGCCGGGGATTGCGCGGACCCACGCTGACCGCCCGATCATGCGCCAACCCGCCGAGCTCTTCGAAATGACGACTCTGCGCCGCTCCCGCCGCCGGAGGCGCGCTCTGACCGCGCAGCGCCGCTCTCGACATCACGCGCGCGGCCGCCGCCCGCGGCTCCCGCTGGGTGGGCGCCTGAAGGCCGTCGTGTCCGTCGGACCGGTGTGCACGCGCGGCTGGAGCCGGCCCGCTCCGCCCCGACTTCTGCAAACGCCTTCCTGTCCATATCTACATCTACGACGCCCGGGATCCACCCCGCCCCCGCTCGACCTCCGTCCGACCGGCGGCCGAGATTGACCAGCCGCCGACAATCGGTTGACACGCGCGTCGGCCGCGGAGAAGGATGCGCGCATGTCGCTGGTGCGCGTGCTCGAGCCAGAGGTCATGGATACCGACGAGGACGCGCGGGCCTACGACAGCATGGATCACGCCGCCGTGAACACGGCGTTCTGCGACGCGCTGCTCTCCCACAACCCCGGTCTCGCATACGCCCTCGACGTCGGCACAGGGACGTGCCTGTTGCCCATCGAGCTTTGCAGGCGCGCCCCCGCCGCGCGGATCAAGGCGATCGATCTCTCCGCGGCGATGCTCGAACTCGGGCGCCGCCGTGTCGAGCAGGCCGGGCTCACCGAGGCCATCGCGCTCGCGCTCGTGGATGCCAAGGCGCTGCCCGAACCGGATGAGACGTTTTCAGCCGTGCTCTCGAACAGCATCGTCCACCACGTCCCGGAGCCAGCGCAGGTGCTGCGCGAGATGCTCCGCGTCCTCCAGCCCGGGGGGCTCCTGTTCGTGCGGGACCTGGTCCGTCCGGAAGACGAGGCGTCGATCGCCGCCCTCGTCGACACGTACGCAGCGAACGACACCGCGTACCAGCGAGCCCTCTTCGACGCGTCGCTGCGCGCGGCGCTCTCGCTCGACGAGGTGCGTGATGTGCTGCGCTCGCTCCGGATTCCCCCCGAATGCGCGCAGGTGACGAGCGACCGGCACTGGACCCTCGCGTTCCGCAGGGCCTCCTGATCCGAAGGCGCCGCGCGCTGGTCCGGGCCGCGTCGCGGGCACGTCAAATCGACGCGACGGCCAGCCCGGCTCGTAATAAAAGCGTCCACGTGAACGCCAACGGAACACGAGCTCGCCGGGCGCGCGGCGTTGCCCCCGCGCTCTTCCTGTCCTTCGCCGTCGTCCTCGCGGCATGCGAGGAGGGCCCGCCTCGCCCGAGCGAGCCGGAGCGGCCCGCGCCCCCGCCGCCTCAGTCGAGCGCGGGGCTCGCGCCGCCCGCGGCCAGCTCGGCCGCAGCAGAGCCCCCGAGCGCAAGCGCGCCGGGAGACGCGGGCGAGCCGAAGAGCACGCCCGCATGGCAAGGGACATGGGAGGGGCGCTACGACGCCAAGAAAGGCAGCGTCGTGATGCCCCCGAAGGTCAAGGACGCCGCGCGCCAGAAGGACGACGGGAAGCAGGTCACCGGCCCTGGGACGGTGACGCTGACCATCGAGCCGAGCGGTGAGCTGAAGGGCGCCGCGAAGGGAGCGCTCGGCGACGCGACGCTCGTGGGAAAGGTCGAGGACGGCATGGTCCGCGCATCGGTCTTCCCCGACGATCCGCGCGCACCGAACGCCATGACCGGCGTCCTGGTCGGCGAGCTGAAGGAGAACGTCATCCACGGCAGGATCCGGGTGACCGGGCCCGATGCCCTCCTGGTGCGCGAGTCCCCCGTCGAGCTGAAGAAGAAATGAACAGCGCAGCCGGGCAAGACGTCGACGCCGGCGTCTCGCTCGGCTGCGTCGCGCGTCAGCTCCCTGCGCCGGCTCCTCCCGGCTCGCCTGCTGGCGCGCGGCCCTGCGGCTCCTGCGGTGCAGCCCCGGCCTCTCCCGCGGCGCCGCCGCGCGCGCCGCCGCGACCCGCCTCCGCCCGCCGCTCCTCGCGCTGGCGTGCCACCTCGGCGTCCCGTTGCTCGTACGCCACGATGATCCGCTGCACGAGCGGGTGGCGCACGACGTCGACCTCGGTGAACGAGCAGATCGCAATCCCCTCGATCCCCGCGAGCAGCTCGCGCGCCTCCGCGAGGCCGCTGCGCGCGCCGTGCGGGAGATCGACCTGCGTGACGTCGCCCGTCACCACGGCGCGGGAGGCGTAGCCGAGGCGGGTGAGGAACATGCGCATCTGGTCACTCGTCGCGTTCTGCGCCTCGTCGAGGATGACGAAGCAATCGTTGAGCGTGCGGCCGCGCATGAAGGCCAGCGGCGCGACCTCGATCTGACCGCGCGTCACGAGGCCTTGCGCCTTGTCCGCATCCATCATGTCATGGAGCGCGTCGTAGAGCGGGCGCAGGTAAGGATTCACCTTCTCGGCGAGATCGCCGGGAAGGAAGCCGAGCCGCTCTCCCGCCTCGACGGCAGGGCGGGTCAGGATGATCCGCTTCACGCGGCGCTCGAGCAGCGCGTGCACGGCCATGGCCATCGCGAGGTAGGTCTTGCCCGTCCCCGCCGGCCCGATGCCGAACGTCATGTCGTGCGATCGGATCGCCTGGATGTAGCGCTTCTGCGCCAGCCCCTTCGCCGAGATAGGCCGGCGGCGCGCCGAGATGAGGACGACGTCCTCGAACAGGTCCCGCAAGGTCATCCCCGGGTCGTCCCGGAGCGCCTGCACTCCGCGCACGTAGTCCTGGGGATCGAGGACCACGCCGCTCCTCAACATCTGCGCGGCTTCCGCCAGGCACCGCTCGGCGAGCGCGACCTTGTCGGCGTCCCCGGCGAGCCGGATCGTGTTGCCTCGAACGCCCGACTCGATGCCAAGAGTGCGCGCGATGAGCTTGAGATGCTCGTTCCCCGGCCCGGCGAGGGCCACCAAGGTGCTGTTGTCGAGCACCTCGACATCCGCCGTGATCCGCACGCTGGTCGTCATCCCGTGATCCTTCCCCGCCTCTGCCCCGGCGCTCCGTCGCCGGCACGTGCCGCCACTCCATGAGCAGGACCTTGACGCGGCTCACATCTCGCTCGAATGTCGCGCTCGCTCGCCGTATGGCCTACACAGAATCGTAACGTCCTGGTCATAATTTCGCGTTGTAGTGCATGCGAGATCCGGCAAGCGGGCGAGCCGCACACAGGGAGAACTGCATGAGGTTAGCTACATCGGCGCTGCTGGGCATGACTGTTACGCTGTCGAGCCTTTCGGCGCTAGCACAGCCTGGACCCCAGGGCCCAGCGCAACCCGCCCCGGCGCCGCCTCCGGCCGCTGCCCCGGCGGCTCCTGCCGGCGCGGTTCCGCCTGCGCCCGCTCCGACGCCCGCTCCGACGCCCGCTCCGACGCCCGACGCAGCGCCGCCCGCAGAGCAGCTGCCGCCGCCCCCTGGAGCGGCACCGACCGCCGCCCCGCCGCCTCCTCCGCCTGCGCAGGTGTTCGCGCCGACCGCCGATGCCGCCGTCGTGAAAGAAGAGCAGCAGCCGCTCGCCGGCTGGCACGGCGGCTTCTTCCTCCGCGACGCGAACGACAACTTCCGGCTCTACCCGAAGGGGAGGCTGAACTTCGACTTCGCCAGCAGCTTCGGCGCCGGCGTCTCGGACGTGCCGGCGACGAGCGGTGGGAGCACGCTCAAGCCGCGCCTCTTCATCCGCCGCGCGCGGCTCGAGGTGGCCGGCGAGTTCCTCAAGAGGTTCTCCTTCGATGTCGACGTCGACTTCGGCGGCCAGGGGCTGGGGAACGCCAACGGCCGCACCGAGAACGCTGCCGGCGCGGCCGGGCAAGCGCCGACGGCCGATACCGCGCGCTTCGCGCCTGTCGAGAGCACCACCGCGAACGCCGTGCTCGCCGACGCCTGGATCAACTACTCGGTCATGCCCGCGCTCAATTTCCTGTTCGGGCAGCACCAGGCGTTCTTCTCGATGGATAACCAGACGAGCGACAACGGCACGACGTTCATGGAGCGCAACATCGCGACCCGGAGCTTCGCCTACCCCGAGGGCAAGGACATCGGCCTGACGATCTGGGGCGACGTCGCCGACAGGATGGTCGTCTACGGCGTCAGCGTGGTCGGCGGCGACGGGCAGAACCGGCCAGGCGTCGACAGCCAGTTCGATTTCATCGGCCGCGTGGCCGCGCGCCCGTTCGCCAGCGACAAGAAGGGGTTGCTCGCGAAGGCGCAGATCGGCGTCAGCGCGCGCTACGGCGACCGTGACCAGAGGTACGTGGGCTACGACTATGCGGCCATCAGGACAGCGCAGGGCTACACGCTCTGGGGCGCCGGCTACACGGACTCGCTGAAGCGCCCGATCCACGTCATCCCGTCGGCTTCGCAGGCCGCGATCGGCGGCGAGCTCCGGCTGCCCATCAAGATGGTCGAGCTCCGAGCCGAGGCGTATTACGTCGCGAACGAGACGCGCGAGGCCGTGGAGGGCTTTCAGCTCACCAACACCGAGCGGCTCGGGCAGGTGAAGGGGCTCGGCTGGTACGTGCAGCTCTCGGCGTGGCCGGTCGGCGACGCCTTCGTCAGCGGCGATCCAGGGTTCAGCCCGCGCCCCACGAAGATCGATCTGACGAAGGAGATCGAGAAGCCGAAGTCGGGGATCGAGGTCGCGGCGCTCCTCGCGGGGATCAACGCGACGTACGACGGCGCGTCGCGCGGGGGTGCGTACGACGAGAAGACGCCGGGCGCCGAGGGGGGGCCGGGCACCGACCTCAACGTCATGCAGATCGGCCTCGCCGCGAACTACTGGTACACGAAAAACATACGGCTCGGCGTGAATTACAGCGCCTACCTGACGCCCGGCAGCGGCTCCAGCGAGAACCTCCTCCGGGTGCCCGGCAATACGGTGACGCCCGCCGATCCGGACGCGCACGCGCTGCACGAGCTCGGCGCCAGGGTCAGCATGTCGTTCTGACGCGTCCCCGCCCCGCCGCGGCCGGCGTCCCGGCCGCGCCCCTCATCCGTTTGCCCTCCAACGATCCGCGCAGCGGGCGTCCCGCGCGGCGCGCCGGCAGCGCGGGAGCCCCGCCGGCGAGGTCGCGCGCCTCAATTTTGGCCCAGGACAGCGCGGCGGGGTACCCGTCGGGCCATGCGCGACATGCGTCAGTGGATCGCCGTCGGTGCAGCCGTGGGGCTCGTGGCCGTGACCCTCCCCATGCTGCGCGAGCACGACGTCCAGCTCGGGGGGCTGCTCGCCAAGAAGACGACCGCCGGGGGCCCGACGATCACGCGGACCGTGACGCCGCCGCCGCTCACGGACCTCGATCTGACGCGCATCGACGACCGGAAAACCCCGCCCACGGCGCCGGCGCACGGCGACCGCGTCGCGGAGCTGACCGTCGACCCGATGTACCAGCGGGCGGCGCTCGGCTTCCTGCGGGCAGGCCAGGTCCCGGAGGGCGCGGTCGTCATGACCGATATCCGCACCGGGAAGGTGCTGGTCTGGGCGAGCTACGTGAACGAGGGGGCCATGCACGACGTCGCTGCAGAGGCCACCGCGCCGTCGGCGAGCGTCTTCAAGGTCGTCACCGGCACCGCCCTCGTCGAGGCGGGCCTGAGCCCGAACACCAAGCAGTGTTATTCGGGCGGCGAGCACTCGATCCGGCCTGCGGACATGGTCGACAACAAGCGCCGCGACAAGTACTGCGCGACGCTCGCGCAGGCGATGGGCCGGAGCATCAACACGGTGTTCGCGCGGCTCGCCGCGAAGAACCTCGACCGCGAGAAGCTCGGCGCCGTGGCCGAGAAGCTCGGCTGGGGTCAGGAAATGCCGTTCGACGTGAAGGTCGCGGCGAGCACGATCTCGCTCCCGGAAGACGACCTCGGCTTCGCGCGGACCGCCGCGGGCTTCTGGAACACGACGCTGTCGCCGTTCCAGGGGGCGAACCTGGCGACCACGCTCGCCAATGGCGGCGAGATGATCCGGCTCCACGTCGTGTCGAGCGTCAAGGACGAGATCGGCGACATCTACCAGGGCCCGAGCGAGCGCCAGGTGCTCAAGCGGGTGATGGACGAGAGCACGGCCAACGCGGTGACCGCGATGATGGAGGCGACGGTGGATAACGGCACGAGCTACCGCTCGTTCCATGATCGCAACGGCCGCCCCTACCTCCCGGATATCCGCGTCGCGGGCAAGACGGGGACGCTCACGAAGCCGACGCCCGAGGGGCCCTTCTACACCTGGTTCGTCGGGTTCGCGCCGAGCCGCAAGCCCGAGGTCGCCATCTCCGTGATGGTCGCCAACGGCGCGAAATGGCGGGTGAAGGCGACGAACGTCGCATGCGACATGCTCCGCACCTACTTCGCTGACAAGGGCGCGCCCGGCGTGAGCGATCCGAACAACCGGACAGGCGCGACAGCGCTCCGCCGCTGACGCCGGGCCGCCGAGCCGCAGCGCGCCAGGCCGATCGGCGCCGCGCTGCGCAGATGCACCTGAACGCGGTGCCGTGCCCCCGGCGAGGTCCCCTCGGCCGACGATGCCAGCGCATTGTCGGGCCGTCAGGAAGACCACCGCGCAGCCTTCACGAGGCCTCCATAAGGCCGAGATCGTTCGTCGGGATTTCCGCCCTCACCAGGATCCGGCGATGACGGTGCGTCACGGACCGGTGTGCCTGCCTGGTGCCGGCAGGTGTGCAGGCTCAACGTACACGCCGCGACGGCGATCGATTCATGGAAACTTTCCGCCCGGGGGCGACCCCTCCCGCCGGCTCGCCGTCCGCGGCGCGAAGGTCCGGACCGCTCCGATGCAGCCAGACACCCTGGGCCAGGGTGGGACCTAGTTGCGAGAGGTGCTGCTTGTGCAGCTTGTGCTCGGCCGAGATCCGCGTGCTAGCATCTCTGTTGTGCAGGTTGTGCTCCGCAAGCTCGGCCGGGGATCACGCGCAGTCGTTGGCCGGCTCGTCCGTGCACCACGGAAAGGCTCGGTCATCGTCATCGAGTTCTCCGACGGAATGCATGAATACGTCACGACGCCGGTCAAGCGCGTGTTGCGCCTCGCGGGGCGCGAAGTCTTCTACATAGAGACCGTGAACTCCCGGTACCGCCTCGAGGTGCGCGGCCGCGAAGTCGCGCTGGACGGCGCGGTCGGCGGCTGAGCCCTGCCAGGTGCGGCTCAGGCGGCGCGGATCCTTCGGATTTTTCAGAACGAGCGCGCGCCTCTGATGTGACCGCGCGCCTCTGACGTGACCGCGCGGAGGTCAACGCCTCACGGCGGCGCGATGCACTGCACACTCGTCTAGCACGAGAACTGCATCTCCGCGCGCATTGCCCCTTGCGCTTCCATTCGCTCTTGGGCAGAGTCCCGCTCCCTTTGAGGGGCCCCGCGGTAGGCCATCCACCGGTGCAGGATGGGGCTCGCCTGGCGAGCTGTCGTCATGATGCCGCGCCCCCGACCGTGAGGAGATTGAAGCAGATGGGCAAGCGCGATCGCCGCCAGTCGATGAAGATGAGGCGCCGCAAGGCGCAGGCTGCCAAGAAGGAGCGCGCCAAGCGCAGCAAGCTGGCGAAGGCCCCGGCGGAGGTCGCTGGCAAGGCCAAGAAGCCCCGCGCTCCCAAGAGCGCCGCTCCTGCGAGCCCTTCGCCGGCTGCTTGACGTGGTGCGAGGCGCGGTCGATCGACCGCGCACCGCGCACCGCGCGCCACCCGTCGCATCGCCGCGCTGTTGCCATCCCGTCGCTCACCGAGGCCGCGAACGCCGGCGTTGTGCTCGGCCCGGCGCGCGGCCGCACGCCTCGTCAGCGGCGGCGCTCACTCGTCGCGAATCACACGCGTGTGGAGGCTCAGGCCGGGCTGCCGACCCATGTCGGCCGCGCTCGCCGAATCGCCAGCCCCATTCTGCGTGGGCTGGGGCTCCTTGGGCGGGGGCTCGCCGAGGAGGCCAGTGTCGCCCTCCCTTCGCTCCTCGCCGATAAGCTCCCAATGGCCCCGTTCGTCGCGCCAGCGCTGCGCCACGCGGGTGCTGCGGACGGTGGCCTCGTCGTTCCGCAGCCAGAGGACGTCGAGGTAGACCTCGGCTTCCTCGCGCTGGGTCATCTCGAAGCCGCCGAACTCCACGTCGACGACCCGGAGGCGGGTGCCCCACCCGGCGTGACGATTCATGAAATCCTGGCGCGCGTTCGAGCCGACGCGCTCGAGCGCGACATCCATGCGGCCGAACCGGGCAGCCGTGTTCATCTCGAGCGCCGCTTCGGTGAGGCGCTGGGACGTGCTCGGGGCGATGCCGCAGCTGGCGAGGGGCAAGAGGCTCAGGGCGAGGAGGACGCGGCGCATGCCGAGCACCCTGGGCGAAGGGGTCGGCGCAGGCAAAATTTCCGGCAGGCGCGCGGCGCTCAGAACGAGTTCGTCGCGACGAAGTAAAATTGACCTCCAGGGATCGCGAGATCGCTCAGACCATAGGCGTACCCGAAGCGCAGCTGCGAGGAGAGGACGTACCCGATGCTCAAGCTCAGCCACAGCTCGCCGCCGACCGAGGCGTGCAGCTGGGGCGAGAGCAGGCTCTTCCGCGTGAAGAGGGCGATGTCGTCCATCTCGAAGCGGTTGAATGCGCCGCCGTGGTCGAGGAAGAGGCTCGCGTCGATGCGGCGCAGGTAGATCGGCAGCGTCACGAGGCCGCGATCAGGTTGCAGGACGGGCACGCGGTACTCGAACGTCTGCGCGAAATAGGAGCGGCCGAACATCGCGCCCGGCGCGTAGCCACGGAGCGTGAACGAGCTATTCGTGACCCCGGTGAGCAATGTGTCGACGAGGGTGAGGTTCTCGAGATCGTACCCGCCCACGCCATAGCTGGCGCCCCGGGGGAAGTTGCCGCCAGACACCGCCCCGGCGACGCGAAACGCAAGGGTGTGATCGCCTGACCAGGGCATGGCGACGTAGGCGGTGAGGCCCGTCGAGAACGCGTAGGTCGTATAGCTGCTGCCCGTCTCCGGGCCGGCGTAATCGAGCCCAGCGCTCAGCGACACCCCGCGCGGCGCGCCGGCGGCGTCGAGCGAGCCCTCGGCGTTCGAGAATGCGTAGCCGAGGTGCGCGAGGTTCAGCGTGCCCCGCGGCGGGAGGATGGTCCGGGGCGCGTACGGGTCGAGCTTGTCGCCGATGGGGAGCTGCCCCTTGAACGCGGCGCTTCCGAACGACGCGCTCAGGGTTTGCCGCGAGAACTCGCCGCGGATCGGATAGCTGATGCCCGAGGAGATCCCGATCGTTCGCTCGTCGTAGACGACGTTGCGGCCGTTGAGGCGGTAGCCGCCGCGCGGCGAGATGTTGTGGTACGCGCGGACGCCGAGGTCGACAGGCAGCCGGCCATAGTTGTACCCGAGCAGGACGTTCGGGGCCGGCGCGTCCGGCTGCACGGTGAGCTCGCCGAAGATCGTGTGGCGACCGACGATGTCAGTGCCGGTCACGCTCACCGTGAGCGCGTTCGAGCCATAGCTCCCGGGCGCGTAGTCGAGCGTGATCGCGCGCGGCGCGAGCGTGGGAAGCGGGTTGTAAGGGACGCGCTCGAGCCGCGCCGCCGAAGGCTCGGTGGCAGGATCGGGGCGATCGCCCGGGGGCGGCGGCGCCGGGAGGAAGCGCGCCGGATCGAGCGGCATGGCGAAGAGGTCGTGGCCCCGAGAGGTATATCCAACATAGACAAGCGTCTTGCCATCGGGGCTGATCGCCGGGTGCAAGGCCCCGAGTCTCACGTTCGTGACCTGGCGCAAGGCGCCGGACGAGACGCCGTAGGCGTAGACGTTGTGGATGCCGGTGCGATCGGAGGTGAAATAGAGCGTCTCGCCGTCGGGCGACCAGACGGGGTTCATGTCGGTCGCGCGATCGCGGGTCACCTGTCGGAAGCTGCCGGTGGCGACGTCCACCACGCGGATGTCGCGGTAGCCGCCGGCGGTCCAGACGCTGTACGCGAGGCGCTTGCCGTCGGGCGAGAACGACGGGGAGTAGGCCTGCTCGAAGCGGGCGCTCGGGACGAGATCGCGCCGCTCGGACAGGGCGCCATCCCTGGAGAGCCGCGCGATCTCCAGGTAGCGGGTGCCCTTGCTGTTGAGGGAGAAGGCGACGAGATCTCCGGTCGGGCTCACGTCCGGGGCCGAGGATCGGAGGCCGTGCGTCAACCGGCGCCGCCAGGGCTCGTCGCCGTCGGGCGCCGCCTTACCGCGCGGGAGCGAGACCAGATCGTTTCGGTAGTAGTGGTTGCGCCACGGCAGGAGCGCCGTGAAGATCAGGTCACCTGCCGGCGTGAACGCCGGTCGCGAGGGCGCGTTGGTGCGCGCGACCAGCGCTTCGTGGCGCTCGCTCCCGGGCGCGGGCGCGGCGAGGGAGACGCGGTAGATACCGGGGCGCTCCCTGCCGTCGTCGCGGAAGTAGACGATCTCGTCTGCAGCGGTCCGGCGCGCGGCGGGCGGGACGAACCGCGGGTAGAGCACGGTGCGCCCGTGGTAGGTGAGGCGCGCGCCCTCGCGGAGCCCGCGCGCCTCGACGGCCGCCATCTGCTCTCGGTAGAGCCGGCGGAGGTGGTCCTTCCAGCCCTCGTACAGCTCGACGTAGGTCCTGCCGGTCACGCGGCGGATGGCGCGGTTGATCCCCCACGGGAGGAGCGACGCCCCGTAGTCGGCGGAGACGGCGCGCATCGTGTTGGGCCCGTAGACGTCGATGATCCAGCCCAGGAACCTCGATCCGTAGAGATACCAGAGGTTGCCCTGCGGCCAGCGGAACGCGGAGCTCGAGATCTGATCGAGCCCCGCGATGTTGTCCTCGAGCACGTCGGCGCGCAGGTACATGTCGAACATGCTCGAGCGCATCCGGCCACCACTCGAGTGGTGGCTCTCGCTCACCACGGCGAGCCCCTCGATGATCCACCGCGGCTGCACCTGGTTCGGCGAGAACGTCTTGCCCACGATCGCGTTCAGGATCGCCGGGATCCCCGACGTGTTGTCGATGTGCGCGATGTGCGTGAACTCGTGCGTGAGGAGATCGAGGTACCAGTCGTCGTAGTCGCCGAGCGTCGACAGGTCGTCCGGACCGGATGCGAGCAGGTGGATCGAGTTGTAGGGGAGCGTGCCGGCCGACCCGTTCGCTATCTCGGAGTCGTCGGTGATCAGGATCTCCGTGCGGCCCTTCGGGGCATAGCCGAGCGCATCCTCGACGCGCCCGTAGATCGTCTCGGCGAGCGAGGCGATGCGCGCCGCGATGGGCTCGAGGCCCTGCGGATGGTGCACGCGGAAGTGGGCGGTCTCGAACGTCCAGAAGGCGAGATCGGGGTCGCCCGTCGCCCGGGCCGGCCGCGGCGCGAGGAACAGCAGCGCCGCGAGGGCGACGGCAGAGAGGACGGACGCTGCGCGGTGGAGCGGCCGGCTCGCTCGCGAGCCGGCGCGCGCGGGAGAAGAGTTCACCACGATCGAGGCGGCGTTGCGACCTCAGAGGTCGTCGTAGAAGAGCGGCTCCCTGTTGCGCGTGAACCGAGACACGAGCTGCCGGCCCTCCGCCGAGATCTGCGTGATCCGGGCGCCGAAGCCTGGCTCGGCCGAGTCCCTCGATCCGCCTGCCTCGCGCGTCCACCGGACCGCGGCCTGCGCGGTGAACTCGTAGTTGCCCGGCAGGCGGACACGCAGGGTCACGACGGAGCCCGTCGGCGGGATCTTGTAGGTCGCGACGAAGATGCCCCCGTGCTCGATGACGTCGTTGCCTGCCAGCCCCTTGTAAAAATTCGACGGTGTCAGAGCGCCGAGCTCGACATCGACGACCGCCGCGTGCGTGCGGTGGTCGACGGGCTGCTGCATGGCCTGGGGCGGCGGAGCGCCGCGTGGGTCCGCGGCCGGGTGCGACGCGGCGGGGTAAGCGGGCGAGGACGGCGAGGCGGGCGCCGGCGCACGCCGCGGCTGCTGCGGCGAGGGGAGCGTGTGCTGGAGGGGCGCAGACACGGCCACCGCGGGCACAGGCGCGAACGGCGCGGGCGCGGCCACCGCTGCAGGTGCTGGCGCGAACGGCGCAGGCGCGGCCACCGCTGCAGGTGCTGGCGCTACCGGCGCAGCTACGGGCACAGGCGCGAACGGCGCTGGCGCGGCCACCGCTACAGGCGCTGGCGCTACCGGCGCTGGCGCGGCCACCGCCACGACGGGCGCTGGCGCGACCACCGCTACAGGCGCAACCGGCGCTGGCGCGGCCACCGCTACAGGGGCCGGCGCAACCGGCGCTGGCGAGGCCGCCGCTACGGGCGCACGCGCCTGCGCGGAGGCGCCGGCGGCCTGCGCCCTGCTCAGCGCGTTGACCTTGCTCAGCGAGGAGGCAACGTGCTCCATCAGCACGTCCACCACCGGCTCGGCCGCGGTGATCCTCTGCAGACGGTTCAGGACGTCGCGCACATGGCCGAGCGCGATCTCGCTGCCGTCGAGGGCCTGCCCCCCGGAGCGCTCGATGCGGTGCATGATGCCCATCGCCTGCGCTATCGGCTCGGCGAGCGCCTCGATCTCAGGCGACACCCCCCCGTTCGACTGGAGCGCATTGAGCGCCGCGGCGAGCAGTTCGCGGGCGCTTTTCGCAAGCTGCGCGGGTTCCGACATGAATCCTCCGAAGGGCGCATCCTACGCGGTCGCGCGCGCATAGGTTCAGGATTCGATGGCCGCGAGCCGGCCAGGCGACCCCGCCGGCGACGCGGCCGGCCGCCAAGCGCCTCCTCTGCCGGCGGTCACCCGCGCGACGCCCCCGACGCCACGAGGGCCGCGAGCTCACCCACCGACGCCGGCTCTCCGTCGATCTCCCCCTCCAGCAGCGCGACGGCCGTGTCGCCGGTCCGCACCAGGACCACCCCGCCCTCGACCACCGCCTCGCCGGGCGCAAGCGCTTCAGGGAATCTCGCCGCCGGCGCGGCCCGCAGGACGATGACGCAGGCGCCCTCGATCTCGGTCCACGCTCCCGGAGCCGGCGCGAGGGCGCGGACATGCCGGAGGACGCGCTCCGTCGGCCAGGTCCAGCAGATGGCGCACGCCTCGTCGTCCGGCGCAGGTGCCTCCGTCGCGAGCGTCGGATCCTGGACGACGCCCGCCACCTCCTCGCCGCGCGCGAACCGGGCGACCGTGCGCCGCAGGACCCGGAGGCTCGGCCGGTCGAGCGCCCGAGCGAGCTGCCACGCGGTCCACCCCGGATCGATGGGGAGCCTCTCCTGTTCCAGGATCTCGCCGGTGTCGTACTCCGCCTCGATCCGGTGCGCCGTGACGCCGCTCTCGGCGTCCCCCGAGGCGATCGCCCAGTACGTGGGGTCCGGCCCGCGATGACGGGGGAGCAGCGAGGGGTGCACGCCGATCCCGCCGAGCCGCGCCGCCCTCACGAGCGACATCGGCAGGCGCGTGGTCCAGAACCAGCTCACCAGGAGATCGGGCGCGAGCGCCTCGACGCGCGACGCGAGCTCCGGGCCATCGACGTCGGGACGCAGCAGGAGGCGCGAGCCGAAGAGCCGGCGGGCCCGGCGGAGCCCCACCGCGTCGGCGCGGCTGATCGCGGCGAGGGCGATCTCGTGACCGTCGCCGTGAAGCAGCAACGCCGCCAGCGGGAGGCCAAAAAAGGCGACTCGCAGAGGGCGCTCGCCCGAGCGTCGGCCGAAAAGTTTTCCGTGTGCGAGCAGGCTGATAGGTGAAGGCTCCGATGGCGGCGCCCCCTCTGCAAGGCTCATTTCGTCCGGCGCTCCGGCCCGGCCACCGCTACGACGCGTCCGCCGCGCGCCGGCCGATCCTCGTCTTCGAGGACGTCTACAAATCGTACCGCGCCGATCAGCCGGTGCTGCGCGGGATGTCGCTCTCGATCGAGCGCGGCGAGTTCGTGTTCATCACGGGCCCGAGCGGCTCGGGCAAGAGCACGCTCCTCCGCCTCGTGCACCGCACCGAGCGCGTCGACGATGGTCGGATCCTCTTCCTCGGCCGGGACATCGCGCGCCTGACCGACGCCTCGATCCCCGCGCTCCGGCGCAACATCGGCTTCGTCTTCCAGGATTTCAAGCTGGTCCCGAGCTGGACCGTGTTCGACAACGTGGCCATCACGCTGGAGGTGCTCGGCCTCCCGTCGCGCCTGCTCCGGACCCGGGTCGGCGAGGCGCTCGAGCGCGTCGGCCTGGCGGGGCGCGGCGGCGACAGAGCGCAGGTGCTGAGCGGCGGCGAGCAGCAGCGCGTCTCGATCGCGCGGGCGATCGTCGGGGAGCCGACGCTGATCCTCGCGGACGAGCCGACGGGCAACCTCGACCCGCAGCTCGCGATCGATCTGCTCGGGCTGTTCGAGGACATCCACGAGACCGGCACGACCGTCCTGTTCGCGACGCACGATCGGACGCTGCTCGACGTGCGCCCCCGGCGCGTGGTCGTGCTCGACGACGGGAAGGCGACCGACGTACCGCACGGCCTCGGGTCCGGCGGCGAGCTCGCGGACGGCGACGAGGATGAGATGGATAGCGGCGTGCGCGGCGCGGCGTAGCGCCGAGGGCTCCGCCTCACGAGACGGATAGAGGGAACCGGATGCAGACCAGCGAGCGTGACGATCGGCGGAGATGGCTTCGCACCTGGCGGGCAGGGAGGAGCGATTGGCGGCTGCAGGCGCTGTCGATCTTCTCGCTCGCGGTCGCGTTCGTCTGCCTCGCGTCGGCCCTCCTCGTGGTCACGAACCTCGTGGCGGTGCGCGATCGCTGGTCGCGCGCCGGCCGCGCCACGGTCTACCTGCGCGACAGCGCGACCGATGCGCAGACCGCGGAGCTCACCCGGGCGCTCGAGGGCACCGAGGGCGTCAAGAAGGTGCGGCTCGTGACGAGCGCCGAGGCGCGCCGCGAGGTGGTGCACGACGACGGCGACAAGGCGCTCGCCGCGCTCCCGCCGAGCGCGTTCCCCGCGTCGCTCGAGGTCGGCTTCACCGAGGAGGTCTCCGACGAGGCGCTCGCCTCGATGACGGTGAAGCTGCGCGCCCTGCCGGCCGTGGACACGGTGGAGACGTACCAGCGCTGGACGGAGCGGCTGTCGTCCCTCCTCAGCGGCGGCGTCGCCGCGAGCGCGTGCCTCGCCGCGATCGTCCTCTGCGCCGTCGTGAGCGTCATCGGCTCGACGATGCGCCTGCTCTTGCATCGCCGGAAGATCGAGGTCGAGGTGCTGAAGCTGGTCGGCGCGACCGACGGCTTCGTGCGCCGGCCGTTCATCGTCGAGGGCGCCACGCAGGGCGCCGCCGGCGCGGCAGGCGCGCTGCTCCTGCTGGGCGCCCTGTTCATGATGGTGCGCGGCCGCTTCGATCACGAGCTCGCCAACCTGCTGGGCGTCTCGCCGTCGTTCCTGCCGTGGGAGGTCGCGTTCGGGATGGTCACGCTCGGGGCCGCGCTCGGCGCCACGACCGCGCTGCTCACGCTGCGCAAGATGGTGGCCGTGTGAGGCGCCGCGCCCGGCTCGCGCCGCTCGCGCTGGCGCTCCTCACCGGCGCCGCGACGAGCGGCGCCGAGGTGCCGGCGCCGGGCGCCCCGGCGCCCACGTCCGCCTGGGCGGCCAGGGCCCCGGCGGCGCGCCCGGGCTCCGCGCTGGCCGAGAACGATCTCGATCGCTTGCTCGCGAAGCTCGACGCCGAGGAGAAGGCGCTGCGCGCCGAGCTCGACGCGATCGGCCCCGCGCTGGAGCTCACCCGCCGCCGGATGATCGCGCGCGGGCGCGCGTACTACCGCCACGTCCGCGCCGGCTTCCTCCCGGTGGGCGGCGGGTTCGACGCGCTGGTGGACCACGCCGCCCGCGTGGAGCGCACCCGGCTCGCCCTCGAGCGCGACCTCGCCCGCGAGGCGGAGCTGACCCGGCGCAGCGCCGAGCTCGCGGACCGGCTCACGCACCTCGGAGCGGAGCGCGCGCCCCTCGAGGTGCACCGCGAGGCGATGAACCGCGCACGGGTCGCGCTGGCCCAGGAGGAGGAGCGCCGCGCCGCGTTCTCGCGCGCGTTCGAGACGAGCGTGCGCCCCGACTACCTCGCGATCTACGGCGCGGACACCGGGCCCGCCGAGCTCGATCGCCGCGCCGGCTTCCGCTCGCTCATGGGGCGGCTCCCCTTCCCGATCGCCGGCCGCGCGGAGGTGCGTAAGGTGTCCCGCCGCGGCGCCGGCGGCCCCGGCGTCGAGCTCACCGCGCTGGACGGCGCGCCGGTCCGCAGCGTGGCCGCGGGGCGCGTGGCCTTCGCCGACACGTACGCGGACTACGGGCTCACCGTGATCGTCGATCACGGCGAGCGGCTCTACTCGGTATACGCGAACCTCGGCGCCGCGGACGTGCGCGCCGGCGATCAGCTCCCGGGCGGGGCGCGGGTGGGCACGGTCGCGAGCGGACCGGACGGCGCGAAGCTCTACTTCGAGCTGAGGCGCGGCGCCGAGGTGATCGACCCGGGTCCCTGGTTCGGGATGTAGCGGCCCGGGCCCGCAGCGCGCCGCCGCGAGGCGCGCCCGCGCGACGCGCGAAGTGTGCTAAGGCGGCCCCGTGAATCGCCCTGACGGCCGCGCCCTCGATGTCCATCGCCCCGTGGAGATGATCCTCGGGTTTCACCGCAACGCAGAGGGATCCGTCCTCTACCGCGCCGGGAGGACGGTCGTGCTCTGCACGGCGTCGGTCGAGCCCACCGTGCCCGCCTGGATGATGGGCAAGGGCGCGGGCTGGCTCACGGCCGAGTACCAGATGCACCCGCGATCGAGCCCGGCCCGCAGGGAGCCGCGCGACGGGCGCGGCAAGGCCCCGAGCGGGCGCACGCAGGAGATCCAGCGGCTCATCGGCCGCGCGCTCCGGGCGGCGATCGATCTCAAGCAGCTCGGCGAGCAGACGATCGCGATCGACTGCGACGTCCTCGAGGCGGACGGGGGCACGCGGACCGCGTCGATCACCGCCGGCTTCGTGGCGCTCGCGCTGGCGCTCGACCGGATGCGCGCGGCCGGATCGCTCGAGGCGCCGGTGCTCCGCGATCAGGTGGCGGCGATCAGCGTGGGCCACCTCCCGGGCGGGCTCGCGCTCGACCTCGTCTACACCGAGGACAGCTCGGCGCGCGTCGACATGAACGTCGTGGCGACGGCGGTCGGCTCGATCGTCGAGGTCCAGGCGACGGCCGAGGACGAGGCCATCCCCCGGGCGGAGCTCGATCGCATGACCGACCTCGCGCTCGCGGGCGTGGCGTCGCTCGCGAGCGCGCAGCACCGGGCGCTGTCGAGCGCCGGCGTCGACCTCTCCGCGCTCTTCCAGACGGATCGCTGGAGGGTCGCGTGAGCCGAGAGCCGCTGCGCCTGCTCGCCGCGACCTCGAACCGAGGAAAGCTGGTGGAGCTGCGCTCGTTGCTCTCCGACCTCCCGATCGAGGTGCTCTCGCTGGCGGAGGTGCTGCCGGGCGCGCCGCCGGTGGTCGAGGACGGCGCGACGTTCCTGGACAACGCGCTCCTCAAGGTGCGCGCCGGGGCGCTCCGGTCGGCGATGGTGACGCTCGCCGAGGACTCGGGGCTCGAGGTGGACGCGCTCGACGGACGACCGGGCGTCCGGTCCGCCCGCTTCGCGAGGGAGGGCGCGACCGACGCGGAGAACAACGAGGCCCTGCTCGCGGCGCTCGCCGAGGTCGCGGACGACCGGCGCCAGGCGCGATTCCGCTGCGTGATGGTGCTGCTCGATCCGCGGTCCGAGGCGCAGCCCATCGTGACCGAAGGGCGCTGCGAGGGGCGGATCGGCAGGCAGCCCAGGGGCGCGGGCGGCTTCGGATATGATCCGCTGTTCGTCGTGGAGGGCTACGGACGGACGATGGCCGAGCTCGGCGAGGCCGAGAAGAACCTCGTGAGCCACCGCGGCAAGGCCGCGCGGGAGATGCGTTCCGCGCTCGAGGCGCTGGTCGCGCGACGGTAAGCGACGGTAGGACGACAGGCGCGGCGACGCCGGACGGCGGTTGACCCCGTCCGGGACCGCTTGTAATCGCGACCGGAGGCACCCACGTACTGCCCGGTGATCGGATCCCCTGATGAAGCAGGACTGGAAGGCCGTCGGAAGCTACGGGACCGTCGGTCTCGAGGTGGTGCTGTGCATCCTGGTCGGCCTGTTCATCGGCCGCTGGCTCGACGGGAAGCTCGGGACCGATCCGTACCTCTCGGTGCTCTGGTTCTTCTTCGGGCTCGGCGCCGCCGGCAAGGCGGTCTTCCGGGCGTGGAAGGAAATGCAGGCCGTGGCCGAGCGCGAGGAGCGCGAGCAGGGGAACCCTGCGCCGAGGTTCGACGACCGGAAGGCGCGGCAGGGCGAGCGCGCGCCGGGCGACGACCGCCGGACAGGCTCGAGCGACGAGGTCCGCGATCCCGGCGGGCTGCAGGACGCGAAGGGGAACGATGAGCGCTGAGCGAAGGCCGGGGGCGCCCGATAGCGATCCGCCGCACGAGGAGCCCGACGCGGAGGAGCGGCCCGGCGTCGGGGACGCCACCATGCGATCCGTGCTCCGCTGGGTCGCCGGCACGGCCGCGGTCCTTTCCGTGGCCGCGCTGCTCGCGTACGGCGCGCGCGCGGCGCTCGGCGTGTGCATCGGCGGCGCCATCGCGACGGTGAACCTGTACGTCTTCGCGCGCATCGTCGACGCGTTCCTCTCGCGCCGGGGCCACACGGTGTCGTGGACGCTGATCGCGATGATCAAGCTGCTCGGCCTGATGGGCGGCGTGTGGCTCCTCCTGAAGAGCGACATGGTCTCGGGCATCGCCTTGATGGTCGGCTACGCCTCGCTCGTCGTCGGCATCACCCTGGGGACGCTGTTCGGACCGAAGCCCCCGGCGGACGGAAGCCCGCCGGGCGCTCACGGCTGAGCTCCTGCCGGAGCCGGCCTCCGGGAGCGACCCGCGCGGCGTGAGGAGACTTGGCGCGCTCCAGGGTGCCCACCGTAAACGAGTTGTGGTAGAGGCGAGGCCCCTCGCTCGAGGGCGAACTCCCACAAGGCGCGCCAGCGCTCGCGGCCGTGCCGGCACAGCCGCGCGGCTGCCGGCGCGGCGCATCGACGACGAAAGCCATGCCTGAGCACACAGGGTTCCTCACGTACCTCCTGGCGCAGCTCCCCGGACTCCGGGAGAACGCTCGCAACATCGGCAAGACGTTCATCGGTCACCACACGGTGGACTACCGCGGGACCGAGCCGATCTTCATGAGCCTTCTGATCATGGTGCTGTTCGTGCTCCTCGCCAGCGAGGTCCGCGGCCAGTACCGGCGCCTGAACGAGTCCGTGATCCCGGAGGACAAGCTCACGCTGCGCACGTTCTTCGAGGCGTTCTTCGGCTACTTCTACGGGATGGCCCGGGACGTGATGGGGCCCGCGAACGCGAAGCGGTACTTCCCGCTCATCGGGGGCTCGGCCGCGTTCATCTTCTTCTCGAACGCGTCGGCGCTCGTCCCGGGAGTGAACCCGCCGACCTCCAACCTGAACATCACGATCGGGTGCGCGGTCGTCGTGTTCGTCCTGTTCAATTACTACGGGCTGAAGGAGAACGGCTGGAGCTACCTCGCTCACCTCGCCGGGCCGAAGTGGTACCTGGCGCCGCTCATCTTCCCCATCGAGGTCATCTCCACCTGCGTCCGCCCGGTCACGCTCTCGATCCGGCTCATGCTCAACATCGGCGTCGATCACCTCGTGGCGAGCATCTTCCTGGGGCTCGTCGCGCTGTTCGTCCCGGTGCCCCTGATGTTCCTGGCGATCATCGTCATCGTCGTGCAGACGCTGGTGTTCTGCCTGCTGAGCTGCATCTACATCGGGCTCGCGACCGAGAAGGCGGACCACCACTGACCGCTTCGCCTGACCGCCTGGTCAGCCGCCCACCGGCGCCGCGGAGAATGGCGCTGGAGGTGAAGAGAAGGCTAGCCAGCCCTCGAAAATCGGATTAGAGGGGCCCCGCTGTCGATGGGTTGCCCCACAACGGTGGTGGATCGCGGAAGCGCGGCCCCTGCCGAGCAGTAGCAGAGGTCCCTGGAGCGATCCCCGGATCTCGATGGGGGACCGCCCCGCGGCCCCCGACCCAAGCAGATGTTTCGCATGCAGCCCCGCGGGCTGTGTGGCTTGAAAGGAGCAGATTCGGATGTCGCTGAAGAGCAAGCTGTCGCTGTCCGCCGTTGTCGGCACTGCGCTGGTACTGGTTCCCGCTATGGCGCTGGCGCAGGATGGCGCGGCGTCGAACAAGTACGACGCGAACTCGTGGCTCGCCGTCGCTGCCGGATTCGCGATCGGCATCGCTGCCCTCGGCGGCACCATGGGCCAGGGGCGCGCGGCAGCCGCCGCCCTGGAGGGCATCTCCCGGAACCCGGGCGCCGCTGCCCGGATCCAGACCCCGATGATCCTCGGCCTGGCGCTCATCGAGTCGCTCGTGCTCCTCTCCTGGGTCATCGCGTTCTTCCTCCAGGGCAAGATCGCCCCCTGAGCCAGCGCTCGCCGCGCCTACCGGGCCCGGCTCCGCTGCTCCTTCCCACCCCCTCCCTTCACTGCTACCCCGACGGGCCTCGCGCCTGTCGCTACCTCACGCGCACGACGGTGCCCGGCTCGTGCGCCGTGGGGAGGACGGCCGTCCAGCCGGCGGGGAGCCGGGGCGATGTCCACCAGAACAGCCGCTGCGCATCGAGCGGAGCCAGGTTCACGCAGCCGTGGCTCCGCACCTGGCCGAACGAGCGATGCCAGAACGCGCCGTGCAGCCCGATGCCCTTCGAGAAGTACTGGACGTAGGGGACGTCCTCCATCCGGTAGTACCGCTCGGCGGCCTCGTCCTCGAGGTTGTCCATGTCCGAGGTGAGCAGCTTGGCCCAGATCCGGAAGGTGCCGGCGGGCGTGGCGCGCTGCGACCCGGGCGCGCCCTTGCCGGTCGAGACGAGCGTCGCGAACACGGGGCGAGGCCCTTCGTAGGCCACGAGCGTCTGCGTCGAGCGCTCGACGTCGATCCAGCGCTCACCCGCCTCGACGTCGACCTCGGGCGGCGGCGCCACCGACGGGCGCCGGAGATCGCGCGTCGAGATCCACGCCGCGACGTCGCCCTCCGCGATGCGCGCGAGCTTCCCCGAGGCGCCCTGCGCCTCCTCCAGGTAGGGGACCACCTCGAACCGCACCTTGCTCTCGTCGGTCCGCGTGAAGCCCGCCCCCGTCCGCGTGTAGAGCGGAGCCCGCTCCGACACGACCCACGCGGCCGCGATCTGCGCGGCGCCCGGCGCGACGTCCACCCCGTGGAACGCGAACGCGCGCACTGGACCGAGATCTCGCATCGGCAACCAGAAGCCGCTGTTCGTGCGGCCGTACCGGGCGCCTCCCTCGACCCGCTCCTCGACGATCGCCACCGCGAAGCCGGGCTCGAGCTGCGCGTCCGGCGCGTCGATGTCGGCCGCCTCGGCCCGCCGGTAGCCGAAGGTCCCGTCGGGGCCGACGAAGTAGTAGCGGTACGGGAGCCCATCGGGCATCTCGCGCCACGTCCGCACCAGCGGGCTGATCGGACCCGCGGCGGACAGCTCGACGGCGTCGTCGCAGACCCAGGCCGCGGCGCCCACCTCGAGCCAGCGCCCGAGGCATCCGCCGGCGCGCCTGGCCGCAAAGAGGGGCAGCTGCACGTTGCGATCGACGGAGCCGCGCCGGCGCGCGCCCTCGCCGGGGGCGTCGAAGAGCGGCTGGTCGCGCTTGAGCACGCGCGCGCTCCTGGCCCACGCCGGCAGCGGGGTGTCGCCCGCGGAGACCCACGGCGGCAGCTGCGAAGCGAGGACCGCTCCGCTCCAGATCGCCGCGCCGAGGGCCATCGCCGCGGCGCCGCCGCGACGCGCTCGTCGCAGCGCCCCGCGGCGCCGTTCCTGCGAGCCGGCCTCGGCGCCTCCACGCTTCGTCATCCTGCAGCGGGATCCTAAGCGTTCGCCTGCGCTCCAGCCAAACTCCCGCCTGCGCGCCCGCGGCCGGCGGGTTCAGCGGTAGGAGAAGCGCACTTCGTGATCGCAGATCCGGAAGAGATCACCCTCGACGATGGCCTTCCGGGCGATGCGCTGGCCGTTGTACTCGACGCCGTTCGTCGAGCCCATGTCGACCATGTAGTACTGGCCGTTCAGGAACTCGACCATGGCGTGCTGGCGCGACACGTTCGGGTCCTTGATCGTCAGATCGCTCGACTGCTTGCCGCGCCCGATGATGAACCGATCCTTGTTCACCACGAACCGCTGCCCCGCGTAGAACGCGGCGAGCGTCGGGCCGACGGGGACCTGATTCGGCATCCCCATGGCCATCGGCGGCGGACCCGGCACGCTGCTGGAGGCCTGCGGCGCAGCGACGTACGGCGGCGGCGACAGCGGGGGCGCGAGGGGCGGCGCCACCGGCGGCCCCATCGGCGAGGCGTAACCGGCGGCGTTGCTCAGCGGCGGCGGCGGCGGCCCCGAGCGGCTCACCGAGGCGCCCGGGAGGCTCTGGCGCCCGCCGGGGTTCGTCACCTGCGACGGGAGCGGCGGCGGCGCGCCGAGGCGCGTCACGCTGGTCGGCGGAGGCGGCGGGCCGCCGACGCGACCCGGAACGGGCGGCGGCACGGGCAGGCTGGGCCGCTTGCCACCCGCGTTGCTGCTGCCGGGGGGCGGCGGGGGCGGCGGCGGCGCGCCCGCACGGACCTGCCCCGGAGGCGGAGGAGGCGGCGTGATCGCCGGGATCGGCGTCGGCCCTGGCCCGACGGGCGCCACGCCGTACTGCGGCGACGGCGCGCCGTACGCAGGCGCCGAGGCGCCGTAGGGCATCCCGGCTGCCGGCTGCTGCTGCAAGCCTCCCAGGGGCGGCGCCGAGCCGGACGTCGCCAGCCCGGGCGGCTGGGACGTCGCGAGGGGAGGCGGCGCGCTGGCCTGATGAGCGTGCGGGACCGCCATGTGCCCGGAGGGGGGCACCGCGTCGCCCCTGGCGGGCGGCGGGAACGGCGTGCGCGGGCTGTAGCTTCGCTGCCGCGCGTACTGCTTCATCGACTCGTTGATGAGGTAGTCGATGGAGCACTCGAGCTCGCGCGCCATCTGCTCGAACGTCTCCCAAAGGACATCGCGACACTGGAACGTCCGTGCGCTTTTCTTGTTCGGATCCGCGCTCATCTCTACCCAACGATAATGGAGGATGAATTGCGCTGGGAAGCCTCCTCCCGGCCTCTTCCCTGCAAGCAGCTGACGGCTCTGGGCCGCGCGTGACGCGCGCGGCGGACGAAGAAGCGCGTCACTTCTTCTCGCCCTTCTCGAGCTCCGGCTTCCTGTCCTGCATGGCCGGCTCGATGCAGTACTGAACGAACTCGCCGACGGTCTTCACGTCCCTGAGCTCGCGCTCGGTCGATCCCTCTTTCTGCACCTCGCACGCCCACTTGCAGTCCGGGTCGGCCTCGCAGACCGGCACGCGCGTGGTGTCGCCCTCGAGCGGCTTGACCGCCGGGAGATCGGCCGCCGTGCCGAACGTGAAGTAGTAGGCGATCGCGCTCGTCCGCACCGCCGCCGAGCCCGCGGTGAAGTGCTTCTTCAGCGCCTCGACGGGCGAGCCCTCCTTCAGGTCGCCGAGCGCGGCGCCGTACGTGAGCGCCTCCGGCATGGCGAACCCCTTGCTCTCCTTGCTGTCGGGGAGCCTGCTCATGAACTCGTCGATGTGCTTCGCCGTCGACATCTTCAGGATGGTCGCGGCGGCGGCGCGGCGGATCTTCCACTTGTCGGTCTTGAAGAGGCCGTAGAGCTTCTCGACGACGAGCTCGCGCGGCATCTCGCCGACGCGGCGGAAGGCCTGGTCGAGCACCGCGTCGGGCGCGTCCGCGGTCGCGATCTCGAGGATGCGCTGGATGTCGCTCGGGTTGTTGCGATCGAGCCGGCCTTCGAGCGCGGCGAGGGCGGCCTGGCGGCGCTTCTCCGGCTGCTCCTTGTCCGCCGCGAACCCGAGGAGGAAGTCCACCGACGGCCGGCCGCCGAGCTTCTTCATCGACCCGAAGACCCGGAACAGCTCCTCCTCCTGGTACTGCGCGAGCTGCGCCTCGAACTGCTTCTCGGTCGGCGCGAGCTTCGACGCGGCGTTCGCCGCCTGGAGCTCGGGCTTCTTGACGGCGGTCCACTCGCCGGAGGTGACGAACCTGGCGATGGCGACCAGGTTCGCCGAGGCGGCCTCCTTCGTCGGCGGGTCGCCGTACTCGGCCACGAGCGACGCCAGCTGGTCGAGCCGCTTCGCCTCGCGGGTCATCAGCTTCGGCAGGCCGGCCACCGCGGCGGGGCCGATGAAGCGCAGGAGCTGCTCCATCCCGTAGGCCTGCGAGCGGTCCTCGATCCGGTGCTCGAAGTCCGCCATCGCCCAGTCGATGAGGGCGGCCTTGAGCCCCTCCTTCAGCCCCTCGTCCGCGATGATCACCGTCCGATCCGACGTGAGCATGGCGTACGCCGCGTCCTTGTAAGGGAACGACGTGTCCTGCGGGAGCGGCTGCCCTGGCTGCGCGACGGGCGGCGGCTTCCTGAGCTCGGCGATGATCGACGGCACGAGCGCCGCCACGATCGATTGCCGGGCCTCCGGCGCCATGGTCGCGAGGGTCTCGACCATGATGCCGATGCCCACGCGCCGGCCCTGCCGCGGCTTCATGCGGATGAGCGAGGTGGCCGCCTCGACGCGGAGCGAGCTGTCGTACTTATCGTGAAACAGCACCGCCCTGAGCTTGTCCGGGCCGTGCGCCGTGGTCTCCCACCGGTGGATGTCGTTCTCGTTGACGCGGCACCCGCTCGTCGCGAGCCCTGCGCCCGCGGTCGCGAGGCACAGCAAAAGAAGGCCCGCAGCGCCGACGCGCCGCCCTGCTCGTTCGACAGTTTCCATGCACGTCCCAGGAGGGTCGGGATGGTACCGCCCGCAGCGCTCTGTTTGAAAGAATTTCAAGGCCGGGATAGAGAGGAGCCTTTTCAAAGTCTGCGCGAAATCTGGCCAGAACTCCAGCGCGCCGGCGGCCGGCGATCCCCCGCCCTCCCGGCTCCCTCCCCCCTCGCCCACGCTGCCCGGAAGCGGCTGCGTTTCGCCCTCCCCGGCGAGCTCAGGCGCGCGCGCATGGCAGCCGCTCACGTCGCCTCGCCCCTTCCTTGTCCGTCCCGCCTCTTCCGGTCTCTTCCACTTCTTGCAGCCCTCCCATACTTCTTGCCCCCGGAGCGAAGTGCGCATATGTGAGCAAAGTAGGTCCAGGTAGGTATGCACGTCCCCTTGTTCGCTCCTCGCCGTGCCCAGCCCGCCGCCGGCCTTGGCGAGCCCCTGCGGTCCGGGGCGCGCGGCGCCGCGCGGACCAGCGCAGCTGGGATCGCAGGTCCTGCTGCGCCGCCGGGCCATGGCTACACCCGGGATGCGGCGGCGCTGGTTCTGCTGGTCTCCGCCCTGTACAGCGCGCTGGCGCTCACGTCCTTTCGCGGGGATCCGCTGCGGCCGGAGGTCTCCGGCGACGACTGGGTGGGGCCCGTGGGCGCTGCGCTCGCGGGGACGTCGATCGAGGCGATCGGCGTCATCGCGTGGTTCGTCCCGCTCGAGCTCGCGCTGCTCGCGATGCCGCTCCTGGGGGCGAAGCGCTCGATCGCCAGCCTGTTCCGGCTGAGCGGCGACATCGTGGTGGTCATCGTGCTCGCGGCGCTCGCGCACGTCGCGTTCCCGCGCGCGGTCGCGTTCGGCGCGATGCCGCTCGGCGGGGCCGTGGGCGAGCTGTTCGGGGAGGTGCTGCGCGCGCTCTTCTCGAACATCGGGTCCTACATCATCGGGCTCACCATCGTCGCGCTCATCCTGATGGGCCGCGCGACGTTCTCGTTCATCGAGCTCGCGCACCGGGCCGAGCAGCTCGCGATCGCCGTCGCGGCGCGCGTCGCCGGCTGGGCGCGCGCGCTCTTCGGGGCGTGGGCCGCGGCGCGCGACCTGGAGCGGCAGACCGAGGCCAAGACGCAGAACGCGCCGCCGATCATCGCGCGCAACTCGAGCCCGGACGCGATCATCGCCGCGCTGGCCGACGACACCGACGAGCGGCCCTCCGATCCCGCCGCCAGGGCGACGCCCGTCGAGCCGGCGCCCGTCGCGGCGCCGGCGCTCGATCTCTGGAAGAGCGCGCCGTTCGAGGCGTCCCCCGAGGAGCCGGCCGCCCCGGCGAAGCCGCGGCGCGGGCGGAAGGCGCAGGCGAAGGAGCCGCGCGAAGCGGCGCAGCAGGGCGCAGCGCCGCGCGGGGCAGAGGCGCACGACGCCGAGCCGCGCGAGGTGGAGATCCACGGCGGTGAGGCGCACGAGCTGGTGCCCCACGGCGCCGAGCCGCACGAGCTGGTGATCCACGGCGGTGAGACGCACGAGGTGGTGACCCGCGGCGCCGAGCCCAGCGAGGAAGCGCAGCGGGACGACGAGCCGCGCGAGGCGGTGTCGCACGGCGTCGAGCCGCGCGGCCGGGCGCAGCGCGCTGCCGAGCCGCGCGAGGAAACGCCGCGCCGAGCAACACGGCGTCGCGCCGCGTCTCCCGCGGCGCCGCGCGGCGCCGCCGCCCAGGAGGACAGCGAAGAGCCGTCGTTCGCAGGCGAGGCGCACCTCGACGACGAGCAGAGCGACCTCGACGAGGAGCAGGGCGACCTCGACGAGGAGCAGGGCGACCTCGACGAGGACGAGCCGGTGGCGCTCGCGGCGCTCGACCCGGGCGACGACGAGATGGTGACCGCTCTCGGAGAACCGGACGAGGTCGACGTGCCGACACCGTCGCCCATCCTGCCCGTGCGCCAGCGGCGCGAGCCGCCGGTGCGCGAGCTGCCCGCGCGCGCGCCCGACGCCGCGGCGGCCCACCGCGAGCTGCCCGCGCGCGCGCCCGACGTCGCGGCGGCTCATCGCGAGCTGCCCGCGCGCACGCCCGACGTCGCGACGGCTCATCGCGAGCTGCCGGTGCGCGCGCCGGACGTCGCGGCGGCTCATCGCGCGCCGCCCGCGCGCACCCCGGACGTCGCGGCGGCCCACCGCGAGCCCCCGCCTGCCATCGGCCCGGAGCGGGCTCGCGGGGTCGCGCTGCGCGACCCGACGATCGTCGATACGAGCCGCGAGCTCGTCAGCGAGAAGCCGGCCGTGGTGAAGGTCGTCCCGGCGGCCGGGGCGGGCTTCCGCCTGCCGCTGACGGACATGCTCGAGGCGGCCGCGGGCGGGCGCCTGCAGCTCGACGCGGATCAGCTGAAGGCGACCGCGCAGCTCCTCGAGAAGACGCTCGCCGACTACGGCGTCAGCGGGAAGGTCGAGGAGATCCACCCGGGGCCGACCGTCACGACGTTCGAGGTCTCTCCCGCCGCCGGCACCAAGGTGTCGAAGGTCGCCGGCCTCGCGGACGACCTCGCGCTCGGCCTCTCGCGCAAGGTCCGCATCGTCGCCCCCATCCCCGGGAAGAACCGGATCGGCTTCGAGATCCCGAACGAGCACCGCATGCCCGTCAACCTGCGCGAGCTCGTCGAGGATCGCCGCTTCGTCGAGATGAAGGCGCCGCTGCCGTGCGTGCTCGGCCGCGACATCATCGGGACGCCCTACTTCGCCGACCTCGCGTCGATGCCGCACGTCATCGTCGCGGGCGCGACCGGCGCGGGCAAGAGCGTCGGCCTCAACGTGATGCTGGTGAGCCTGCTCTTCCGCAAGACGCCGGAGGAGCTCAGGCTCCTGATGATCGATCCCAAGGTCGTCGAGCTCGCGCCCTTCGACCGCATCCCGCACCTGCTCCTGCCGGTCGTGACGGACATGAAGCAGGCGGCGAACGCGCTCAAGTGGGCCGTCGACGAGATGGAGCGCCGGTACCAGCTCTTCGCGAACGCGGGGACGAAGAACATCACGACCTACAACGCCTGGGTCGAGCGCGTGCAGCGCGGCGAGGCGCGCCCGCCGAAGCCCCCGGCCAAGGTGAGCGCCATCGGCGCCGACGGGCTCGAGGTGGAGATCGACGCGGCGAAGGACGGATCGGACGCGGCGCTGCCGGAGAAGATCCCGTTCATCGTGATCGTGGTCGACGAGTTCGCCGACCTCATGATGCAGCAAGGCAAGGACGTGGAGGCGAGCGTGGCCCGGCTCGCGCAGAAGGCGCGCGCCGCCGGCATGCACGTGATCCTCGCGACGCAGCGGCCGAGCGTCGACGTGATCACCGGCATGATCAAGGCGAACTTCCCGACGCGCATCGCCTTCCGCGTCGCGCAGAAGGTCGATAGCCGGACGATCCTCGACGAGCAGGGCGCGGAGCACCTGCTCGGCCGCGGCGACATGCTGATCAAGATGAACGGCTCGAACGATACGCGCCGCGTCCAGTGCCCGTTCTGCTCGGAGGAGGAGGTCCAGAAGATCACCGACTTCCTCCGGCTCCAGGGCGAGCCCGTCTACGACGAGGCGATCCTCCGGCCCCGAGACGAGGAGGGCGAGGAGCCCGACACGTCCGACGCGGAGGCCGATCCGATGTACGACGCCGCGGTTCGCATCGTGGCCGACACCCGGCGCTGCTCGACCTCGTGGCTGCAGCGCAAGCTCGGCGTCGGCTACAACCGCGCGGCCAAGCTGGTCGAGGCGATGGAGAAGCGCGGGCTCGTCGGGCCCGCGAACGGCGCCAAGGATCGCGAGGTGCTGATCGCGCCGATTTGACCCCATGTGATTTATATTGACGCCACTGCACAGAGGGTATTGGCACGCCGCCGACCCAGGCGAGCGGGACAGACGGGATGTCGAGGAGCACACAGCGTCGAGGTGCCCGCCGACGGGGCTGCGCGCCGGCATGGCGGTTCTTTTGACTTTCCCGTTCGAATGCTTCATGGAGCACCCAGCATGGCGCCCGAGGAAACGCGCACGCGTCTGATCGCCCAGATCGCGAGCCTCCTGAACGACGGGACGATGCCCGCAGACGCCCGCGCAGCGGGGCTGACGCTCATCGCCTGGCTCGCGAGACGCATGCCCGGAGAGGCCGCATCGCGGGATGGTGTCGAGGAGATGTGCCGTCGCGCGGCGGTCCTGGGCTGCCGGCCGCGGCGCATCGGTGGACGGCGCTCCACCTGACCCGGCGTCATTGCACAGGCCGCGGACGCCCCCGCGCGTGCCCCGTGCTCAACCAGGATCCGCCAGGCCCCCTGGCCAGGCGCACGCAGCGTTCGCTCCTTATACGTCGGGCCACGTCGAATTCACCTCGGAGCGTCGCCCCGGCTCCGCGTTCGCGTCGCGAATGTGTGCCAGCACCGGGTTCTGACGGGCATCGGACGGGCAACGATGGCGAGGCGAGCGCTAAAAGCGACATCCGTACCGTAATTTGTACGTGCCGTAGCGAGCGCGGCTAAGCTCCTGGGTGGCGCGGCTTTCCGCGCCGCGGGGCTCGCGCGACGCCCGATCCGGGACGTCGGCTCGCTCGGTACCATGGGGTAAACGGCCGCAGTGGGGCCTGTGATAGGTGGTGTTGCTCATGGCGAACCGCGTGGTCGCCCTCCCCGAACCTCACCCGAATGACGATGAAGATGTCGTGTGGGGGATCTCCACGGCAAGCGCGCTGTGGGCGCGCGGCGAGCGGCGCGACGCTATCGTGTGGCTGCGACGCGCGGCCGACGCCGCCGGGGCGGCCGGGCAGCCGTTCCGCGCCTCGGAGCTCGGGCTGTGCGTGACGGCGCTCGAGGAGGTCATGGCCTCGGAGGTCGGGCAGCCGAGCGATCCCGATCTCCTGGAGACCATCGACAGCGAAGGCGACGCGCCGCCCCCGTCCTCTGACGAGGCGCCGCCGTCGGACGAGCAGACCTGGCGCCGGCGCATGTCGCTCGCCCAGGAGCTGCGCGCCTCGATGCCCTCGATCGAGATCGACATGTTCGAACCGCTCTCGCAGCCGGAGCTGGCGGCCGAAGCAGAGCGACTGACGGGAGCGTCCCGGCCGTCGCCGCCGCTCAGCCCGGGAGCAGAGGGCGGGCAGGGCGCCGGAGCACGACCGATCGCGCCGTTCTCCCCCGCGCCGCCCGGCCATGCGCAAGGCAGCACGTCGCCCCCCACGCCGCCGATGGCGCAGCGGCCGACGCAGCAGCCTCCCGACGGTGCCTTCCCGCAGGCTGCGCCGCCCGTTCAGCCGCAGCCGCCGCCCTTCGCGCCGGCGGCTCCGCCTGGCGTGTCGCGCTCGCAGCCGCCGCCCTTCGCGCCGGCGGCTCCGCCCGTGTCGCGCTCGCAGCCGCCGCCCTTCGCGCCGGCGGCTCCGCCCGTGTCGCGCTCGCAGCCGCCGCCCTTCGCGCCGGCGGCTCCGCCTGGCGTGTCGCGCTCGCAACCGCCCCCCGCCGCGTACCCGCAGCGGCTCGACCCACCGCACGCGCAACCGCTGGCGCCGTCGGCCGCGCCCTCCGCACCACCGGCTGCGCCCAACGTCCAGGCCGGCGCGATGTACCGGAGTCAGCCACCGCCGGCGGCTCCGCTGCCTGCCCCCATGGCGAACGCCATTCCGCCGCTGCCTCCCGCGCCGGGGGTTCCGTCGTTCCGGCAGCAGCTCACCACGGACCCGCTTCTGGTGACAGCGCAGGCGAAGACACCGAGCGCGCAACCGCCCGCCCCGATACCACCGCTGACCGTACCGCGGGGAGCAACGCGGCGGCCGTCATCGATCCCCCCTCGCCCTGCCTCCGTGCCCACGCCGCAGGAGCTGCAGTCGGCCCTACCTCCATCGCCGGACCGCGGCCGGTCCGACCCCGCGATGAGCCCCCCGCAGCCCCCGCGCCCCGCCGGGACACGCTCCATGAGCGAGCCACCGCCCGCGGCACCGCGGCCTCCGTCGGCGCTTCCGGCGGTACCTCTACCTGCTCCACCGCTGCCGAGCCTCATCGCGGAGACGCAGCCGCCGGCGACAAGAGGCGCCGCGCCCGCGTCGCGCCCGCCGTCGTTCAGACCTCCGCCAGCGCCTCATCCGGCGTCCCTCGGACTTCCGCCAGCGCCGCCCCCGCCGTCGTTTGGGCCTCCACCCGCGTCGCACCCGCCGTCGTTCGGACCTCCGCCAGCGCCGCCTCCGCCGTCGTTCGGACCTCCGCCAGCGCCGCCTCCGCCGTCGTTCGGACCTCCGCCAGCGCCGCCTCCGCCGTCGTTCGGACCTCCGCCAGCGCCGCCTCTACCCACGTTCGGGTCTCCACCCGCGTCGCACCCGCCGCCTTTTGCGCCCCCACGCCCGCAGCCGGCGCCGGTACCGCATCCGCCGTCTTTTCAACCTCCGCGCCCGCAACCTCCGCCTCCGCCCGCCGGGCCGACCCCCTCTGCACCGTCAGCTGGCGTGCTTGCACACCCGCAGGTGCTGCCCCCGCCGGTGTCGCCGCCATCTTTCGCGCCGCCGCAGCCGCCGATCAGCACGCCGTCACACCCGCAGGCTCTGCCTCCCCCGACGCCGCCGCCGCCCACGCTGGCCTCCGCGCTTCCGCCGCCCGGCGCGCTTCCGCCGCCCGGCGCGCTTCCGCCGCCCGGCGCGCTTCCGCCGCCCGGCGCGCTTCCGCCGCCGGCTGCACCTCCGGCACCAGCCACGCGTCCACCGGCGCTCTCGGCCACCGCCACGCCGCCTCCGCCCCTCGCGCCTCCGCCGCCCCTCGCGCCGCCGCTGGCCTCGTCGATGCCGGTCGCACCGCCTGCTGCGCTTCCCGATGCGCCCTCGGGGGCCGCCGCGCCACCGCAATCACCTCCCGTGCCGCCGCTCACCGCGCCGCCGCCATCGCCTGCTGCGCCGGCGCTGTCCGTCTCGGCGTCCGCCACGCCATCACCCTCCGGCCCGCCGCCCGCCGCGCCGTCGCCGGCGTCCGTCCCGCCGCCCGCGCAGCCCGCCGCGCCATCGTTGCCGGTATCCGCCGCACCGCTGGCCGCAGCGGCTTCGCTCCAGACATCGGCGTCGCACCAGGCCCCGAGCCCTCCAGCCCCCGCCGACGAGCACGCGCCGAGCGACGACATCGGCGAGATCGTCGTCGAGGCTGAGGCCCCCACGCCCACGCCGGCCCGCACAGGCACGGCCGCGCCCGCACAGGGAGCGATCAGCTCCAAACGCAGGCCGCGCGAGCCGATCCTCGACCCCTGGTCCGAGGACGCGGAGCCGGCCGCGCCGCCACGGCCTCCCCAGGAGATCATCACGTCGAACGGCGACACGTACCTCGTGGCCCGCAGACATCCCTCGACGCCACAGCCGGGCGACGAAGAGGAAGACGAGGTCATCACCTCGGCCGCGCCGCTCGATCTGACGCTCAAGCGGAAGCCGATCTCCGCGCGACCTCCCGCGCCCCCGACGCCTGCGGCGGCGCGCACCCGCCCGGCGACGCCCACCGGAAACGAACCCCCAGGACACCTCGGGGCCTCGGCCGACAGCATCCCCGCGAAGGGCGCCGCCAGCTCCGCGAGCGACAGCGCAAACATCGAGCCCCCTGCGAGCGCAGACGCGTCGCCTGCGGAGTCGACGATCGAGGGGACGGTCGTCATCGAGCTCTCCGACAGCGACCTCGAAGCGCCGATGTCAAGCCGGCTCGCCACCCCTCCGCCTTCGCCACAGGCAGCGGAGCAGGACGACGACCTGCAGACGAAGGCCACCGCGTCCCGCGGCGAGCCCGCGCCCCTCGGCGCCGAGGTCCAGGCGCCGCGCCCACGCGCGCTCGATGAAGCCTCGGGCGTGCCTGCGCCGGAGCCCGTGGAAGAGCTGCTCGACGACGCGGATCTCGCGCTCGTCGAGGAGCCCCCGGCCCAGGCGCCCGCCGCCGCGCCGCGGCCTGCGTCCGCCGCCGACGCCCGCGCGCCGGCCTCGGTCGAGGCCCTCCCCGATCTCGCCGCGGCGCCGCGCGTCGGTGTGCCCGAGGTCGAGCGGCGGCCAGCCGCAGGCGAGAGCGCCGACCTCGCCGCGATGGCGCTCGACGCGCCGACCAGCGCGCCACCGGAGACGGAGGCGCTCGCGGCCCTCGACCTCGCACCGGAGATCGCCCCGGATCTGCCGCGGCCCGGCGCGGCCAGCGCCGCGCCAGCCGCCGACGCCGCGGCCCTCACCGGCCGCGACCTGGAGCAGATCGAGGCGTTCGCGGACCTGCCCGAGGAGATGCACGACGAGCTCGCGCTCGCAGCGCGCGTGGAAGACCTCTCTGCCGACGAGGAGCTCGCCGTCGACGGGGCGGCGCTTGTCCTGCGCGGGGACGCCGCCGTGTGCGCGAACATCGTCGATATCCCCGCCGAGCGCGCCGCGACGAGGGCGCTCGTGCCGTCCCGAGGGACGCTCGAGGAAGGCATCCCCCTGCGCGTCGTCGCCGGCGCGGGCGGCGCGCGGGTGGCGATCTGGGACCAGGCGACCATCGATCACGCGCTCCGCAGCTGCCCGTGGGTGCTCGACGAGCTGCGCACCGTCGCAGACCGGATCCAGTCGCTCGCGGGCGCCACGATGGGGCCGCTGGGCGAGCTCGAAGATACGCTGCTTCGCCGCGTCCTCGGCCGGCTCCGGCTGCGCGGCCTGGCGCCCGGCGAGCACTTCATCCACGCGGGCAACCCCATCCCCGGGCTCGCGATCATCGGCGCCGGCGCGCTGGAGCTGGTCGCGGAGCGCTCGCAGGAGATCGCAGGCACCGCGAGGCCCGGCGAGCTCCTGTTCGCCTCGGAGCTGCTCGGAGGCCAGCCGGCGCCGTCGATCGCCCGCGCAGCCGGGGGCGGCGCGCTGCTGCTCATCGCCGACCACCCCACGCTGCGCGAGCTGTTCGAGAGCACGCCCGAGCTGCTCTCCATCCTGGCGCAGTCGGTCTCGATGAACGCCCAGCGCGGCTGAGGCGGCGCGCGGGGCCAAAGCCGCGCGGGGCTCGGCTGGCTCCGCGCGTCAGCGAGCCCTGGCGGGATGCCCGGCGCGCAGAGCTGGAGCTGGCCGCCTAGAGCTGGCCGCTCTTCGGTCGCAGCGGCCGCGCGGCCCCCTGCTCCAGCTCGGCGGGATCGATGGGCTCCGCTTCCTCGTTGACCTGCCAGACGAGCTCGCTGTTGCCCTGCGCCCCGGCGAAGCGGAGCCCGAACCACCTCGCGCTCGGCGAGATCGTCGGCTTCCCGTCCGCGGTCGCGCGCGGGAAGCGGATGCGGAACGCCTGGCGCCACACCGTGTTGTACGGAAAGTACGTCCGCTCGAGCGCGTTCGGCTTGGCGATCGCGACGATCTCCTCGGGCGCCGTCTCGTTCCCGGTGTCGTCGATCAGCCGCACGATCCACGCGCTGTTCGGCGTCGAGAGGTCGTTGTACTTGCGCTCGCCCCCGAAGATCGCGACGAAGAACTGATGGCGCTGGCGCGTCTCCTCGAGCGTCTTCTCGAGCAGCTTCTGCCGCTGCTCGATCGTGAGCCGGTAGTCCTGCGCGTAGCGGACCACGTAGGCCCAGCGGAAGTCCCACGACTCGAAGGTCGCGGTGGCGGTGAGGAAGTTGTCGAGCTCGGAGAGCGCGAACAGGTGCTCCGTGCGCGTCCAGCTGCGCAGCACGTTCTCGTAGTCCGTCGCGACGTACTCGCGGGGCCCCTCGTTCAGGCTCACGAGCTGGGTCGAGCAGCCGGCCGGGCCGAGTAGCGCCGCGAGAACCAGACCGCGCCGGAGCCATCCTGCGTTGACCACGCGGCCAGGGTACCGAGCGCCCGCGCTGGATGCACGCACACTCGGAGCCGATCCCGCGCCTTCGGCGCCTTCGGCGCCTTCGGCGCGCATTCGGCCAGGAGCGCGCCCGGCGAGCGCGCCCGCCGCGCTCACGGGGGCGACCGTGGAGCGCCCGTCGGGAAGGTGAACCCGACGCTGAACCGCGCGGCGTAATACGAGGCGACGTCGCCGCGCAGCGGGGTCGTGACCGGCAAGAGCACGCTCAGCGCCGGCTGCACGTTCGACAGGATGAAGCGGACGCTCGGCGAGACCGCGAACGTCGCGCGCCGGTCGTCCGGCAGGTCCTGGGTCAGCTGGTAGACCTCCCACAGCTCCAGCCCCACCCCGACCGGCCTCGCGAGCCGGTAGCCGAAGTAGAACGCCGTGTGCGCCGTGATGTCGGTGCGGCGCTCCCCGGATCGCGGGCCGCGCACGACCAGCGACCAGTCGAGGCCCTGCCTGAGCTGGAAGATGAACGGCCCGGTGATGTGCCGCATGTCGAACCAGGGGCGGAACGTGAGCGTGAGCTCCCGGAAGCGCGTCTCGTCCCACGGCCGCACCACGCGCGCCGTCCGGAGCACCTCGGCCTGGTCGCGCGAGACGTCGCGCGGGACCGGGAGCACGAGGCCGAAGCCTCCGCCGGAGGCGAGCCCGCGCACGCTCGACCACACGCCGCGCCCGTACAGCTCGGGGCTCCCGAGCAGGATCGACCGCTCGACCCCCGGGACGCTCGCCGCGGCGCTGTCATGCACCGCGCCGACGAACCACTTGCGCGGGACGAGCGGCACCTCCATCTCGCCGTGCGAGTACCAGGCGAAGGCGAGCTTGCCGCCCGCCCGGCTCGCCGCGTCGGGCTCGATCACGGCCGCCGTGTACTCGAAGGTGAAGGTCGGATCGCGCAGCGTGAGCCCGGGGAGCGTCGGGGGCGCGGGGACGTCGAAGACGGCCTCGTCTTCCTCGTCGGACCACGCGCCCGGCGCCGCGGCCAGCGCGGACGCCGGCCGCGCGCACGGCCAGAGCAAGAGCAGCGGCAGGCAGCGCAGCAGGAGCCGCATCACCGCGCGGGCGAGGCGCCCGTCGGGCGCCGGAACCCGCGCGGGCGGCCTCGTCGCCACGCAGGGAGGGCTACTTCGACCCGAGGCCGAAGTCGTTCGCGGTGACGTAGAGCATCAGCCCGAGCAGCATGAACACGCCGACCAGGTGGATGTGCGCCTCGACGCGCGCGTTCGGCCGGCGCCGCGTGGCGGCCTCGTAAAACAGGAACATCAGGCGGCCGCCGTCCAGGGCGGGGAACGGGATCAGGTTGAACGCGCCGAGGTAGGCCGAGAGCACCCCGAGGAACTCGAGCGCGTGCGGCAAGCCGCGCTTGGCCGCGTGCGCGGTCTCCCCGATCATCCGCGCCGGGCCCCCGAGCTCGCCCTCGATCTTGCCCGTGAGGACCTGGCCGAGCCCGACGACCAGGTCCTGCACGACCTTCGGCGGCATCTTCAGCGCGAGCAGCGCGGCCTCACTCGCGGTCACCGGCACCCGCTGGACCGGCCCGACGGGGATCACGCCGATCTTGCCCGAGCCGCTCTCGTTCGCGGGCGTGACCTTGGCCGAGACGCGCTCACCCGCGCGCTCCACCACGAGGTCGAGCGGACGGCCGGGGCTCTTGGAGATGATCTCCGCCATCTTCTCCCAGTCGTGGACCGGGGTCCCGTCGATCTCGACGATGCGATCGCCGTCCTTCAGGCTGGCCGCCGCCGGCATCCCGGCGACCACGCCGATGTCGGTCAGGCGGTGGGGCTTGCCGCCCACCATCAGGCTCGCGAAGAAGAGGACCGACGCGAACAGGTAATTGGCGAGCGGACCGGCGAAGATCGCGGCGATCCGGCCCATCAGGCTCGCGTTCGCGTAGCTGCCCTTGTCCTCGGGATCGACCTCCTCGAGGGGGTTCATCCCCGCGATCTGCACGTACGCCAGGAAGGGGATCATGGCGACCTGGAACACGGTGGGGCCGTGCTTCACCGGGTCGTGGCGGAAGAGCCGCACGCGGACCTTGTCCGCGGCGGTCGTGAACCAGTAGTACCCGTCCTTCGGGACAACCTTGAAGAAGGTGGGGCCGAAGCCGATCGAGAACTTCAAGACGCGCATGCCGTAAGCGCGCGCGGCGAGATAGTGCCCTCCCTCGTGGACCACCATCAGCAGGGCGAGACCGAGGATGCCTACGAAATACCAGCCGACCATCTCCGGCTAGTCTAACCAGGGCGGGCCCTGTCCGCACGTGCCCGATGTCCGCGCCGTACGCCCGCCCCGGCGAGATGCCGCCCGCGGCGGAGTCCGTGCGCTCCCGCCGGCCCCGGCTGCGCCGGGAGAGCGCGACAGCAGTGCAGCGCCCGGGGCGGCTCAGCCCGCCAGAGGGCCAGAGCCGGCGGGGAGCGGCTCAGCCGACGAAGAACGAGACGCCGACGCTGAAGAAGGGATACCCGATCCGCATCGTGAGCGACATGTTGTCGTTGAAGTGGTAGCGGCCGCCGACCATGGTGACGAAGTCGAGCCACACGTCGTTGTAGAACCCGTCGGTACGGACGACAGCGCCGAGATCGGCGAACGCGCTCCACTGATCGGTGAAGAAGAAGTTCCACTGCATGGTGACCGGACTCCAGATGGTGAAGTCGCGGCGGCAGTACCTGCAGTTGGTGAGATCCAGCCCGAACGAGATGGCGACAGTGTTGTTGAGCTTCGGGATGAACGCCGGGTCGGCGAGCTCGATGCTCGCCCTGAAGCCGACGCCGAACTCGGGGTCGCCGAAGTCGTTGTAGCGCCCGGGCCCGTACCGCCGCAGGCCGTAGTCGCGGTGCATGAAGACGAAGTCCCCGTGCGGCTCGAGCTCGGCGAAGTAGCGGGGGTGATCGTTCGGATTCTTGATGTTCGCCTGCGCTTCGGGCGCGAGCGTGAGGAGGGTGGCGCCGGCAAGAGCGACGCTCACGAGCGAGGGCAGCGCTTTCATGAGCTCTTCGTACCAAAGGAAGGGCAGCGACGGAAGCAAACGGGCACGTGTCGGCTGCATGACGGCCGCCGCTGGAAGGCGATGTCGCACCTCGCGCTGCGCGCGGCGCGGGCCGAGCGCGCGGGCCCTGGCCGAGGCGCGCTCGTCTGGCTGAAGCGCGCGCTTTGGGGTAAGCCGGTGTAGCCAGAGCCGGGCGCCGCACGCGCGGCGCTCGTCGGAGGGGCTGCCTTCCCCGGAGCGTCGAGATGAGAGGATCGACAAGCGTCATCCAGCTGGCCCGTGGCTGCGCGCGCATCGGCGGCGGGCTCGTCGCGGTCGCCACGCTCGCGTGCAGCGGCACGATCCAGGTCGCGGGGCCACCGCCCGAGGAAGCGGCGCCCCCGCCGACGCAGGCGCAGAAGCGGCCCCCGCCGGCGAAGACCGCCGAGGCGCCGGCGCCGCAAGCGCCCGCGGCAGCCGAGCCTTTCGTGACCACGCGGGACTCCGACGAGTGGGTGCGCCAGACGCTGAAGCTGCAGGCGCGCTACGAGCGCGTCCTCGTCGTCGGCGCGCCGGCCCCCGCCACGATCCGCGCGGCCGCGCTCGATCTGAACGCGCGCGGCGCTGCGGCCGAGCCACGGGAGCTCCCTGTCACACGCGCGTTCGCGACGCTCCAGGAGGCGGCGGACGCGGCGCGCGGCGGCGATCTCATCGCCGTGTTGCCCGGGACGTACGCGGGGTTCTCGGTTGGCGACAAGCCGAGCGCCGGGCAGGAGCGGTACATCCATTTCAAGGCGATGGGGAGCCCGGGCGAGGTCGTGATCCACCGGGCGTGCGCCGCGGACCCGAGCTGGATGATCTACCTGAAGGCGGCGCACCACGTGGTGATCGAGGGTTTCCGCCTCGCTGGCAGCAGCGCGCCTGGCAGGCAGAGCGCGGCTGATCCGAAGGCGGGGATCATGATCGACGGCGCCTTCGGCGAGACCAGCAGTCTCGCGCACCACATCGCCATCATCGGCAACTTCGCCCATCACCATCGGACGTGGGGGGTTCACTCCACCGACAGCCACACCGTCCTCCTGCAGGACAACCTGTTCGCCTTCTCGGCGGGCGAGCACGGCGCCTACGTATCCGACGGATCGGACAACTACGTGGTCCGTCGCAACGTGTTCTTCGGCAACAACGCGAGCGGGTTCCAGGCGAACCTCGATCCGGAGGCATCGCTCGACGCGGTGCTGGAGCACCCGTCGTTCCGGGATCATCCGCGCAGGGAGCCGACCCGCGCCTGGGCCGCGGAGCTGATGAAGCGCGCGACGGAGCGGTTCGGCGAGCACGGGTTTCCGGACGGCCGCGGCGTGAACTTCATCATCGAGCAGAACGTCATCAACGGCAACGGGCGCAGCGGCGGGGGGGCGATCAACCTCGCAGGGGTGTCGGACTCGGTCGTCCAGAACAACCTCATCTATGGCAACCTCGCCAGCGGGATCGCGCAGTGGGACAACGCGAACCCGTTCGACCGGGTCTATGTGGAGCCCGGCCCGCGCGCTCCGGAGCAGGTGACAGGGCCTGACGCGCTGCCGCTCTGGGGCTGCCGCAACAACCTGATCCGCAACAACACCGTGGTGCTGAGCGCGAGGGGGCGGCCGGCGCTCCAGTGCGGCAATGGGAGCTGGGGTTGCCGCCTGCGGAACAACATCCTCGTGAGCGACGCCTCGCCGTCGATCGAGGTGCTGAGCACGAGCATCTACCGGTTCGACGCCGGCCACAACGTGGTGACCCAGGTGAGCTACGGCGGCATGCCGGAGGGGCTGAAGCGGCTGGCGGCGGCGCTGCCGGAGACGCGGGCGATCACGGGCATCACGCGCGCGCGGCTCGCCGCGGAGGTGGTGCGCGCGAGCGAGGAGCCGTGGGTGATCCTCGAGGGGGGCTGGTGGAAGCTGAACCCGAGCCGCCCGGATTTCAGGCCGAAGCGATCGTCGAAGATGCTGGTCGGGCAGGGCGACCCGCGCGAGATGCCCCCGCGGGATCTGCTCGGGGTGGAGCGCAGCGGCGCGGAGCTCGGGGCCCTGTCGCCGGGGCCGGGCTGAGGGGGCGGCGGCGAGGGATCGTCGAGCACGGCGTGGCGTGCCGGGGGCGCGCCGGGCGCGGCCACGGCGCGGAGGGCGACGACGGGGCCGGCTTCGGGTGGACGACGCCGGAGCCGGGAGCTGGTCACGCGGATGCGCGCGCCCGGGCATGGGTTCCTCGGCGAAAAACCTTGCCGGGGGAATGAAGCAGGCGAACGATCCCGCGCCGTTGGGGCAATAACGTGGAACACCCGCGGCGTGCCCAGGGAGAACGGCGATGCGCAGCAGGACTTCTTCTTTGGTGTTCGTATTCTGTCTCGCGGCGGGCGCCGCGTTCACAGCGTGCTCGGGCGAGACGACGGAGAACCCTGGCGGCGGGGGGAGCGGAGCGAGCGGCAGCGCGGGAACGACGAGCAGCGCGACAGGGGCGAGCACGACAGGGGCGAGCACCAGCTCGACGACGGCCGCGACGTCGAGCGGAGCCGGCGGGGGCGCCACCGTGTGCGATCAGGCCTGCGACAAGGCTGACGAATGCGGCTTTCCCGTGTGCGACGCCCTTCCGTTCGACTGCGCAGATCCAGCATCGGAGTGCAGCGCGCAGTGCGTCGTCGGCGCGACGTGCGAGCAGCTCGAGTCGCTCCAGTCGCCCCAAGAGGACGCCGTGGATCCGGAGCTCTCCGGCTGCCTGCAGGAGTGCCAGGGTAGCGAAGGCGGCAGTTCCGTAGAGTGCCTGAGTTGCTCGACGCGAAACGGCTGCCTGGATGCCTGCCAAGACGACTCTGCATGTCAGCTCTGGCTCCTGTGTGCGCTGGGGTGCATGAGAGACGATCCGCAGCCCGAGTGCTTCCGGAGCTGCGATGCGGACGCCTCGGCCCTCCCGAACGGCGAGGAGGTGGAGGCTCTCTATCGCGCTGCCTACGAGTGCACTTGCACGAGCTGCGCGGACATGTGCGAAGCCGTCGCCGACCCGTGCAACCGGTGAGTTGAGAGACGTGAGCAGCGTATAGCTCTATCACCACTGACAGCCCGCTACCGCCAAGCACAACCGGAGCGCCCTCAGGCGCTTCACGGGCTGAAGCTTGCGATGAAGATATCCCCGTCGCCCAGCGGGGTCATCACTCCGGCACCGAAATCCACCCTCCCCTGCGCCTTGCCGGCGACCAGAAGATCTCCAGAGTCACTGAGCGCGATCGAGCTCACGCTCGCCCCATCCTCATCCATCAAGCCAAAGGTCCTGGTCCAGAGAGGATCCCCCTGGGGCCCCAACTTGACGAACATCAGATCGAAGTCCGACTTCGCGCGAAGCAGCTCGCCATCCAAATCAACACTTCCGGCCAAGCCGCCAACAATCAACACACCACTCGCAGACTCGGCCGAAAGCGCGCCAACACTCATGGGCCTCTCAAATATTCGGCCCCACTCATAGTCATTCGACGTCGTATACTTCAGCACGGCGTTCGCATGCTCATTCGCCATGACCTCTCCACCGCCAAAATCAACCGCCCCCCGGAACCCTACCGCGACCACCGGGCCACCCAGCCTATCTACAGCGATCGACCAGGGCACCTCGTTTTCTGGGCCTCCCATGGTCCTCGCCCAGCTGATGAGGCCACGGCTCGTCAGCTTCACCAGAAACACATCCGAACCACCTGCGGACGCGTATGAAAGGTCGCCCAAAACCAACTCGCCATAAAACGTCCCCATAAGGATGATGTTGCCAGCGGCATCGACCACCACGTCTGCGACAGCCTGTTGGTCCTCGCCACCCCAAACCCGAACCCAGCCGTTCTCATCATCGACAGTACCATCAGAAGACCTCAGCTTGGCAACAAATACATCCACCAACTCGGTCTCATTAAAAACAACGTGAGCATCATCGAACCGCATCGCCCCGCAATAACTGCCGGCGAGCAACACGTCCCCATCCGGCAGAAACACCATCCCCCGCACGACACTCGGCACGATACCACATAGCTTTCCGCCCAGCGACTTCCGCCATAGCGACCGGCCATCCGTGTCGTATTTATGCAACATCAGACTCGTCGACTCAGAACCGATATCGATCTCCAGGCTCGCAGCAATGATTTCGCCCTGGGGACTAACCGCTATCGAGAACAACGTCTCACTGTTTACATCCCCCAACTGCCGACTCCAAACGTACTCTCCCAAAGGGGACATTTTTACTAGAAATGCGTCAGTGCCCGCGGAAGCGATGAGCACGTCATTCCCAAACGAAATCGCTCCCTCGAAGTTGCCCGCAACATAGACGTTGCCCGCTGAGTCCACCGCGATCTGGCTCACCGTCTCTTGCTCTGTGCCGCCGATGAGCCTCGCCCACCTGACACAATCCTTCCCGTCGCAGTCCTCGTCGTCCGTGCTCGCGCACGTCTCCACCGCCGGCGTCACCTCTCCCTCGCACCCCTCGTATCCGGAGCCGTCCCGCTTGCACGCCTGCGTCCCGGCCTCGCAGATCCCGGCGCCCTTCGTCCCGGGGGGCCCGGAGTAGCACTCGATCACGTGCGCGGGCTCGCACGCGGAGCCTCCGCCTGTCCCCGTCGCCGTCGTGCCGTCGGCAGGCGCAGCGTCCTGGAAGTCGTCGAGGCCAAGCACCAGCCCACAGCCGGATACGACCATGATGCCGATACCAGCGAGCCATCGGAGCGATGTGCGCATTCTCATACGCGCCATCGTAGTGCGAGAACCGCGGAACGTCAGCGTCAATGCTCCTCGCGGACCATTGCGTCGAGACGAGACCACCGCTCCGCCGATCGAGCGCGACAGCCTCCTTGACTTCGACGCTTCGCTCCTGCCTTCCGCGTGACCTCAGTTACCATGACGCGAGCCCACGGGAGCGACGCGGCCGCGCTGGCGGCAAGAGGGAAGGGCGCACCGCGATCTCACGCCGCCGCGCGGGACGCGTGTACACTCCGCCTCGTGCCTTCTGCGCCGCCCAGCGATCGCCTCCGGGCTCGCCTGTCGAAGAGAGCCGCGTCGCCCCGACACCGCCCGTCACGTCCCGCAGGCTCCGCCTTGCTCGCCGCACTGGTAGGGCTCACCGCGTGCTCCGTTCCGAACGACGGCGGGGCCAGCCCCGCGAAGAAAGCGGACGCCGCCGGCGCCCCCGCCATGCCGGATGCCGTTAAGGGGACGGCTCCCGCCGCGGCTTCCGCGCTCACGGCGCCAGCATCCGCCGGCAGCGCGTACGCCGGCGCAACCATCTCGGGCAGCGCAGCCCCCGAGCCCGCGCAGATCACCATCAGCCCGAGCGCCCTCCCCACAGAGGCGCCCCCGCTCGGCTCGACCGGCGTCCCGCAACCCGCCGCTCCCGCCCCGCCGCCCGGCCCCTGCCCCGCCGACATGGCCCTCGTCGCCGGCTTCTGCATCGATCACTACGAGGCGCACCTTGTCGTCGACGCCGGCGGAGAACTCGCCGTCCACCCGCACTTCAAGCGCCCCGAGCCGGGCGTCCGGTACCTCGCCCGCAGCGCGGCCAGCGTCTTTCCGCAGGCGTACATCAGCCGCGTCGAGGCCAAGGCCGCCTGCGTCGCCGCCGGCAAGCGCCTCTGCACGCGGCGGGAATGGCAGCGCGCCTGCCGCGGCAACGGCGCCCACCGCTACCCCTACGGCCCGCGCGGCGAGCGCGGGCGGTGCAACACCGGCAAACCCCACCTCCTGAGGGAGGTCTTCGGCGAGCACCCGCCGGGCGGGTGGAGCTACGAACGACACTTCAACAGCCCCGACCTCGACCAGAAACCAGGCTTCCTGGCGAGGAGCGGCGAACACGCCGGCTGCGCCAGCGAGCTCGGCGTCCACGACATGGTCGGGAACCTGCACGAGTGGGTCGGCGACATGGTCGATGGCGAGCTCGTCATGCGGATGAGCACCGAAGGCGTCGAGCGCCGGGATCAGCCGTGGCACGAGGGCAACGGCGTGTTCATGGGCGGCTTCTTCAGCACGACAAGCGAGCTCGGCCCCGGCTGCTACTTCACGACCATCGCCCACGAGCCGACCTATCACGACTACTCCACGGGATTCCGCTGCTGCGACAGCGCCGACCTGCCGGCCGCTCCGGGGGCGATCAACGCGAGCCAGCGAGACGGCGGCAGCTGACAGCGCGGCCGGCCGCGACGCGCGGCTCGGCGCCGAGCTCGCCGGCGCCCGCAGGCCCCGGCGAGCTCGCCCGCGGCGCGATCCCTGCGACGCTGCGCCCAAGGACGGCTGCGGCGTGCTCATCGCGGGCGGCCGTCTCTCATCGCGGGCAGCCCGCTCGGAGGGTCGCCCGTCGATTCCTGCCCGCGCCAGGAACAGAGCACCTCCTCCAGATGTCCTGCCCTCTCGATGACCACGAGCGCAGCCACGACCCTGGAGGACGCTCGCGCGATCACAAGGCTTCGCCCCCGCCACGGCCGGTGGGCGGCGGCGGCCGCGGCGCTGCTCCTCTCCGGCCTCGCGGCCATCGGAGCCTGCGTCAGCCAGCCGCTCGTGGCGGCGCTCCCGCCGCCCGCTCCGGCGCTCTCCGCGGACCCCGCTCGCATGGAGCGCGACGTCCGGATGCTCGTGGAGGAGTTCCGCCCGCGGGGCCACCGGCAGATCGCGCAGCTGGACCGAGCCGCGGCGTACCTGCGCGACGAGCTCAGCGCCGCCGGAGGACGCGTGACCGAGCAGCTCTACGATGTCGAGGGACGGACGTACCGCAATGTGCTCGCGCGGTTCGGCCCGGACTCGTCGACGCGCGTCGTGGTCGGCGCCCACTACGACGCGGCGGACGACTTGCCCGGCGCCGACGACAACGCGAGCGGCGTGGCCGGGCTGCTCGAGCTGGGGCGGATGCTCGGCCGCGCGCCCCTCCGCGGCGACGTCGAGCTCGTGGCGTTCACGCTGGAGGAGCCGCCCTATTTTCGGTCTGCGCACATGGGCAGCGCCCATCACGCGAATTCAATGCAAGCAGCAGGCGTGAAGGTCCGGGCGATGATCAGCCTGGAGATGATCGGGTATTTCACCGACGAAGAAGGCAGTCAGGCGTTCCCGCTGGCGCCGCTCTCCATGCTCTATCCCACGAAGGGGAACTTCGTGGCCGTGATCGGCAACCTGGAGGGGCTCTCGCTCGTTCGCACCGTCAAGGGGGCGATGCGCGGCGCGACCGATCTGCCCGCCTATTCCCTGAGCGCTCCGGCGCTCGTTCAGGGCGTGGACTGGTCCGACCACCGGAGCTACTGGGAAGCCGGTTATCCAGCGGTCATGATCACGGACACAGCATTTCTGCGCAACCGGCGTTACCACACCGACAAGGACACGCCGGATACGCTCGACTACACGCGCGCTGCAAAGGTCGTCACCGGCGTGGCCCAGGCCGTCCTCGCGCTCGCGAACGAGTGAGCGCGCTGCCGCCGCCCTGCTTCACGCCGCGAACATCCGATCGAGCACCGCCCTCGGCGCGCCGCCCTTCAGGGTCGCCTCGAGCGCCTCGAACACCCCCGCATCCACCTTCCGCGCCTTCGCGAACGCTACGACGCGCGGGATCAGCGGGATCGCCTCCACCCGCAGCCTGGCCTCCGCGACCGCCTCGTCGAGCGTCCGCCCGCGCGCGAGCGCCTTGCCGAGCACCACCTCGGGGCGGCCCTCGAGCCGGATCGAGGCGAGCAGGTCGCCGTAACCGCCGAGCCCCAGCATCGTCCGCTCCTCCGCGCCCGCCGCGGCGGCGACGCGGGCCGCGCTGTCGACCGCCCTCGAGATCAGCGCGGCGAGCAACCCCGGCCCGGCGCCCGCCTGCTCGGCGAAGCCGACGCCGACGGCGAGGCAGCCGACCAGCGCCGACGCCCACTCCAGGCCCTGGAGATCCGGCGTCGTGTAGACGTGGAGCGCCTCGGACTGGAACGCCGCGGTCACCGCGGCGTGGACCTCCGGGAAGCGCGAGCCGCACACCATCGCCGAGGGGCGGCCCTCCCGGAGCTCGTCCTCCTGCACGGGGCCGCCCAGCGCGCCCACCCGGCGCGCCGGGGTCTCCTCGCGCACCAGGTCCGAGACGGTCTTCAGCGCCTCCCCCTCGAGGCCGCGCACGCCGTGGATCACGAGGTGCGAGCCGTCCATGTGATCGCCGAGCGAGCGCAGCGCCGTCCGGGCCGCGTTCGACGGCACCGCGATCACGAGCAGCCGCGCCCGGGCGACCTCCGCGTGGTCCCGCACGATCCGCGGGCCGCCTTTGATCTGCGGCTGCTCGCGGCGGGAGTACAGGAGGACCTCCGCGCCGGTGCGGCTGGCCGCGAGCGCCAGCGCCACGCCCCAGAAACCGCCGCCGATGACCCCCACCGAAGGCGCCGGAAGCGCGCTCCCCGGGGCGCTCACTGGCCACCCCCGGCGCCGTTCATCGAGCCCACATGCGCGTCCGCCTCGCCCGCGCGGGACGACGACGACGAAGCGGACGAGGCCGAGCCCCGAGGCTCCTCCAAGGGCGGCGGCGACGAGACGGGCTCGAGCGGCGGGAGCGGCGGCTGGACCTGCAGGCCGGAAGGGACGCCGGGGGGCGCGATGACGTCCCACGCCACCCCGTGGGCCGCGAGGCGGTTCTGGTAGTAAAAGAGCAGGTTGGTGTCGCAGATCGCGATGCCGTCGGGCCGCGAGTCGAGCACCGGCGACGAGTGGTAGCCCGCGAAGGAGCGCAGCGCGCGCTCGACGATGTCCCCGCCCGAGCCGAGCCGGACGTCCTCCCCCAGCACGATGCACCCCCGCTGCTCCAGCGCGCGCAGCCGATCGCAGAGCGCCACCACGTCGGCCGCGAGGTCATCGCGCGGCACCGTGAGCACGTCGCGCTGCCGGAGCACCGTGAAGAGATCCGCGGCGGGCGCCTGGCTGCGGAGCCGGGCGAAGCTCGCCGCCGCGACGACGTGCGTCGCCATCACGACCGTGTCGCGCGCGTACGCCCGGCAGATCTCCTCGCCGAGCTCGCGCGCGTACTGGGCGTCGCGCGCCGCGTCGATGACCGCCTTGCCGCCCTGATCCTTCACGTAGCTCGCCGGATCGACCTCGCGACCGCGGGCGTCGAACGAGCGGCCGAGCTCGTCGACCCGGTTGCCGAACGGATCGAGCGGCTCGGAGAAGCGGATGACCACCGCGGCGTTCATCGCGAGGAGCTTGCGCAGGAACGAGGCGATCCGGCCGATGCGGCTCGACTCGTCGTCCTCGATGATGAAGCGGCCCTTGCCGGCCTCGGAGAGGAAATCGGCGATCAGCGTCTCGGCCTCGAGCGTGATGAGGTAGTTGATCGTGGCCGGGACGAAGAAGACGCGGCGCTCGCGGCCGCTCTGCAGCGTCCGCGTGTAGGCCTCGAACGCGCTGCCGACCAGGCCCAGCTTGAGCTTCCGCTCCACGCCGCCCGAGCGGGACCGCGTGCCGCCCGGGAAGAACAGCGAGTGGTAGCCGCGCTCCAGGAGCACGCCCGAGTACGTCTTCAGCACGTCCTTGTAGAGGTTGTGCCGGATGCGCCGGTCGACGCGGTAGGCGCCGAGGTTGTGCATGAAGAACGAGAGGACCGGGTTCGTGAACAGGTTCTTGCCGGCGCCGTACGTGGCGGGCGGCAGGCCGGCGCGCTCGAGGGCGTAGCCGAACACGATCGAGTCCATGTTCGACATATGGGTCGGGACGTAGACGGCCGTGCCGCGCTGCACGAGCGAGCGGAGCTTCGCGAGCGGGCCCTCCACGAGCACCCGGTCGGCCAGGAGCTCGAGGCTGACGAGCTTGAGCGGGTCGCGGACCACGGTCATGAGCTTGCGCGGCGCGAGCAGGGCGCTGACGACCGGCGGCAGGAGCCGCGACGACAGCTGGTAGACGCGCCGGTCGAAGTTCCCCGCGATGTCCCACGCGTACTCCTCCGAGAGCTCCCGCAGGCGGCGGCGGCGCTCGGCGTCGTGCATGCGGCCGAGCGAGCGGGCGAGCCGCTGCCACTCGGCGAGCTCGCGGACGTCCTGCGGCTTCCGGGACCCCTCGAGCCGCTTCGCCTCCTGATACGCCGCCTCGTTCATGGCGAGCAGCGGATCCCTCGTGGAGCCGACGACCCGGTCGACCACGGTGCGCACGATCTCGTCGCGCGCGTCGTTGAACCCGAAGATGGGAGCGCGGGAGTCCATGGGCCTAGTCGTATAGAAATCGGACGGCGGGCGCGAGCGGAATACGGCCGCGCGCGACGCCGAAAGTCAGCGGTAATCGTCCTTCGCGCGACGCACGGCGGCGAACACGTCGGACGGCGTGGCCCCCGGGAAGCGCGCCTGCAAACGCGGCTCGCCGCAGCGCAGGAACGGGTTCGTCGCGAGCTCGTCGGCCATCGTGCTCCCGACCGTGGGCTCGCCGCGCTCCCGCGCCGCGCGGGCGGCCGCGAGCTTCTTGCGGACAGCCTCGTTCTCGGGCTCGACCGCCTCGGCGAAACGCAGGTTGTTCACGGTGTACTCGTGACCGCAGAAGACGCGCGTGTGCGCCGGGAGCGCGGCGAGCTTGGAGAGCGAGGCGTGCATCACCTCCGGCGTCCCCTCGAACATGCGGCCACATCCGGCGATGAAGAGCGTGTCTCCGGTGAACACAACGTCCTCGACGCAATACGAGACGGCACCGAGCGTGTGGCCGGGGACATGCAACGGCTGGAGCGTGAGGCCGGCGACCTGGACCGGCGTGCCCTCCTCGACCCGCTCCGTCTGCGCGGGAACGCGCCCGACGTCGCTCGAGTGCGCATAGACCGGGAGATCGCCGTAACGCTCGCGGAGCGCCTCGTTGCCGCCGACGTGATCGTGGTGGTGGTGCGTGTTGACGATGGCGACCAGACTGAGCTTCTCGCGCTCGAGCGCCGCGATGATCGGCTGGGCCTCCGATGGATCGATGACGATCGCCTCGCGCCGCCCGTCCGCGGCCACGAGGTACGCGTAGTTGTCGCTGAGGCAGGGCACGGGGAGGATGCGCATGAGGCGTCGACTATAGCGGCGCCCCCGGCGAGAGCCGGGGAAAAGGTGCGCGCGGCGCGCGTGGATCGCGCATGAGCTCGAGAAAGTTTGAGAATTTTGCGACCGAACCGGCAAGTGATCCCGAGCCGGACGGCGGGCGGCCTGGCGGAGAGCCGCGCGGTGACGCGGGCGCCATGGTGTGGCAGAGGGGCCGGCATGACGTCCGCCGAGCCCTCCGTCCGCTACCGCATCGGCGTCGATGAGAACGGGCTGGGCCCGCGGCTCGGTCCGATGGTGGTGACGGCGGTCCTCACGCGCGTCACGGAGGCGGGCTGGCAGGTCGCCGGCCGCGCCCCTCGCGGCGCCCTCGCCCAGCGGCTCGGCGACTCGAAGCAGCTCGTGGCGCACGGGGATGTCTCGCTCGGCGAGGCCTGGGCTCGCGCGCTGGTCGCGCGCGGCTGCGGCCGAGCGGGGACGGCCAGCGGCGCGTCGTCGGTGGACGAGCTGCTCCACGCCGTCGCGCTCGACGATCGCCCCGCGCTCCGCGCGCTCTGCCCGGGCCACGTCGAGGAGCAGTGCTGGTCGGCGGAGGGCGAGGCGTTCACCGCGCCCGACGAGATGGTCTGCGCGATCGGCAAGGACCTCGACAAGCTCTCGGAGAAGGGGGTCGAGATCGTCGCCGTGCGCTCGGTGCTGCTCTGCGCGAAGCGGATGAACGACGGGGCGCGCGCCGGGAAGAACAGGTTCGTCCTCGATCTCCACGCGATGGAGCGCCTCGTCCTGGAGCTCCGCGGCCTCGCCGGCGCGGAGGTCTTCGCGGTGTGCGGAAAGGTCGGTGGTTTCGGCAAGTACGGCTCCGTGTTCGGCCCGCTCGCAGGGAGGATGCACGCCGTGCTCGAGGAGGGCCGCGCCCGCAGCGCCTACCGCTTCCCTGGCCTCGGCGAGATCGCGTTCGTCCGCGATAGCGACGCCTCGGATCTCTGCGTCGCGATGGCGTCGATGGTGGGCAAGTACGTCCGCGAGGCGCTCATGGAGCGGGTCGCGCGCCACTACCAGCGCGCGGTCCCGGGCCTGCACGGGGCGAGCGGCTACTACGATCCGGTCACGTCGGCGTTCATCGGGGCGACCCGCCTCGTCCGCCGCGCGCGCGAGATCCCCGCCGAGTGCTTCGAGCGGGGCGCCGGCGAGAGCGACGCCTCGCTCGAGAGCGGCGGCCCGTAGCGCCGAGGCCGGCGCCGCGCGGGCCGCGCTCGCCGGGCGAAACCAGCGGCGCCGCGGGGCGTAGGAGGGTTAGGTGCGCTACCCTCGACAGGCCAGGTGGATGATGAAACGGCTCCGCGCTGCTGGTCTTCTCTTCGCGCTCGTCCTCATTGCGTGCGCCGCCGTGTTCGCGTGCTTTCGCGCTGGCGATGCAGGGAGGGCGAGCAAGGTGATTCCGGGGTCCAAGGAGGCTGTGACGATGTCGGACAGAAGCTATCGCAAACCGTCGGATGAGGAGCTGCGCAAGCAGCTCACGCCGCTCGCGTACGAGGTCACCCAGCGCGACGCGACCGAGCCGCCGTTCCGCAACGCCTTCTGGGACAACCACGAGGCGGGCCTCTACGTGGATGTCGCGAGCGGCGAGCCGCTCTTCACGTCGCTCGACAAGTTCGACTCGGGCACCGGCTGGCCGAGCTTCACGCGCCCCGTCGAGCAGGAGCGGGTCGTGGAGCGCTCGGACAGGGGCCACGGGATGGTCCGAACGGAGGTGCGCTCCAAGGCCGGCAACTCGCACCTCGGGCACGTCTTCGAGGACGGGCCCGGGCCCGACGGGCTGCGCTACTGCATCAACTCCGCGTCTCTCCGGTTCATCCCGCTGGCTCGCCTCGAGGCGGAGGGGTACGGCGCCTATCGGGCGCTGTTCGAGGGCCGCGGCGGCGCGCCTCGGGAGCAAGCCAGCGCGAACGCCTGCGCCGTGCCGGCGCCGGGGGAGGCGCCTGGGTGCCAAACGACGCTGGAGACGGCCGTCCTGGCGGGCGGCTGCTTCTGGGGGATGGAAGAGCTCCTCCGGCAGATCCCCGGTGTCCTCGAGACGGAGGTCGGTTATGCCGGCGGCCGGACGAAGGCGCCGACCTATCAGGACGTGAAGACCGGATCGACGGGCCACGCCGAGTCGGTGCGCATCGTCTTCGATCCCGCGAAGCTGTCCTATGCCGAGCTGCTCGAGAAGTGGTTCTTCCGAATGCACGATCCCACGACGCGGAACCGCCAGGGCAACGACGTCGGGACGCAGTACCGCTCAGCGATCTTCGTCACGACGCCCGAGCAGCGCCGCATCGCCGAGGAGGTGAAGGCGCGCGTCGACAAGAGCGGCAAGTGGCGCGCCCCCCTCGTCACCGAGATCGTGGAGGCCGGGCCGTTCACGCGCGCCGAGGAGTACCACCAGAAGTACCTGGAGAAGTACCCGGCCGGGTACACGTGCCATTTCATGCGCGATTGATGAGGGCGGTGGCCCGCGCCGTCGACTCGATGGTTTCGTCGACGGCGCAGGCTGGTGATGATCGAGAGCGGGCGGGTCAGCGATTGGCGATGTGGATCGCCGCGCCCATGGCGTGGGCGGCGGCTTCCATCAGCGACTCGCCGAGGGTCGGGTGGGGGTGGATCGTGAGCGAGAGATCCTCGAGGAAGGCCGCCATCTCGAGCGAGAGGGACGCCTCGCTGATCATGGTGCTGGCCTCCGGCCCGACGATGTGGACGCCGAGCACCTGCTTCGTCTTCTTGTCGGCGACGATCTTCACGAAGCCCTCGGTCTCGTTCATGGCCATGGCCTTGCCGAGCACCGAGAACGGGAACTTGCCGATGCTGACCTCGAGGCCCTTCGCCTTCGCCTCGGCCTCGGTGAGCCCCACCGTGGCGATCTCCGGATCGGTGAAGATCGCGCCCGGGATCGCGACCCAGTCCTTCTCGGCCTTGTGCCCCGCGATGACCTCGGCGGCGATCTCGCCCTCCTTCGTCGCCTTGTGCGCGAGCAGGGGCGGCCCGCTGACGTCGCCGATGGCGTAGATCGACGGCACGTTGGTGCGGCAGAACTTGTCCGTGGGGACGAACCCGCGCTGATCGACCGTCACGCCGACCTTCTCGAGGCCGAGCCCCTTGCTGCTCGGCCGCATGCCGACGGCGACGAGCACGGTGTCGACGACGATCGTCTGCTCCTTGCCGTCGGACTGGATCTTCACCCCGACCGAGCCGTCCTTCTGCTTCTCGTACCCGAGCGCCTTGGCGTTCTTGTGGATCGTGCCGCCGCGCTTCAGGATCTTGCGCTCGACGATCTTGGTGCAATCGGGGTCGACGCCCGTGAGCAGCTCCGGCAGCGCCTCGACGACGATGAGCTCGGCGCCGAACGCCTGGTAGACCATGCCGAGCTCGAGGCCGATGACGCCGCCGCCGATCACCATCAGCCGCTTCGGGACGCGGCGCAGGCTGACCGCCTCCTTCGCGCCGATGATCGTGTCGCCGTCGAACTTGAACGTCGGGATCTCGATGGTCGTCGAGCCGGTCGCGATCACGATCGCCTTGGTCGCCTCGAACTGCTCCACCGAGCCGTCCGCCCGGGTCACGTCCACGCGCTTCGGCCCCACGACCGTGGCGGTGCCGTTCACCACGTCGGCGCCGTTGCCCTTGAGCAGCGAGCCGACGCCGCCGGTGAGCTTCTTGACGATGCCTTCTTTCCAGTCCTGCATCTTGTTGGCGTCGAGCTCGACGCCGCTGACCTTGATGCCCATCGCGGCGCCGGCCTGCGACTTCTCGTAGAGGTGGGCGGCGGAGATCAACGCCTTGGAGGGGATACACCCCCAGTTGAGGCAGACGCCGCCGACGGTCTCCTTCTCGATGCAGAGCACCTTCAGCTTGAGCTGAGCGAGCCGGATGGCGCAGGGGTAACCGCCGGGGCCGGCTCCGATCACGATTGCGTCGTAGGTCTTCATCCTTGTCCTTTTGTGCGCTTCGAAGACTGGAACTAGGGGCGCCGGGGTTCGTCAGGCAAGCCCCTCGCCGACAGCCCTGAGGCCGCGCCCGCAACCGCGAGCCGTCCCTGGGTGGCCCGGGGCTTACACGACCTCGCAGCGAGGGGAAATCCCTCCCCGAGGTCAGCGCCCGCCGCCGTGCGGCGGCGCTTTCGGGGAGCGCAGGAGCTCAGCGCGCTGGTCGCGCAGGTGCCAGGGCAGCTCCGCGTAGACGTCGTCGAACAGCGTCTCTCGGGCAGGCGGGCCCATCGCCTCGACCTCGGCGACGGCGGCGGCGATCTCGGCGTTGAGCTCCGCCTCGAGGGAGGACTCCGCGGCGTCGTCGAGGAGCCCGCGGCCGGCGAGGTGGCGCGCGAGGCGCAGCAGCGGGTCGCGCTGCGTCCAGCGATCGACCTCCTCCTGCGACCGGTAGCGGCTCGGGTCGTCGCTCGAGGAGTGCGCGCCGACGCGGTAGGTGAGCGCCTCGATGAAGCTGGGGCCGCCGCCGCCCCGAGCCCGCGCGACCGCCTCGGAGACGGCGCGGTAGACGGCGATGACGTCGTTGCCGTCGACCCGCACCGACGGGACGCCGTAGGCGCGCCCCTTGATGGCGATCGTCCTCGCAGCCGTCTGCCGGTCCGTCGGCACGCTGATGGCCCAGTGGTTGTTCTGGCAGATCATGACGCACGGCGCCTTGAAGACGGCCGCGAAGTTCATCGCGCTGTGGAAATCGGGCTCGCTCGTCGCGCCGTCGCCCATGAACCCCACGACCACGGTGCTGTCGCGCCGCAGCTTCGCGGCCCACGCGGCGCCGACCGCCTGCGGGAGCTGCGGGCCGATGCAGCTCGACCAGGACACCTGGTTCACCTCCCGCCCGCTCATGTGCGACGGCATCTGGCGCCCCTGGAGGAGGTCGCCCGAGTTGCCGAACACCTGGGCCACATAGGTGCGGAGCGGGAAGCCGCGCACCAGCATCATCACGCTCTCGCGCAGCGCGGGGAAGATCCAGTCCGTGGGCCCGACCGCGAGCGCCGTGGCGATCGGCGTCGCCTCCTGGCCGGTGCACGCGCCGTAGAAGCCGACCCGCCCCTGCCGCTGGAGCAGGAGCATGCGCGCGTCGAGCAGCCTGAGGCGCTTGATCTCGCGGTACGCGCGCAGCAGCAGCGCGTCGCTCAGGCAGGGGTCGGTCGCGGGATCCAGGGATCCATCGTCCCGGAGGACGCTGAGCAAGCCCTCGTCGGCCCCCTCCCCGGGTCGGGACGTGGGCGCGTGAGGTGGAGGGGCGTCGGCGGCGGACCTCGCGGAGGCGCCGGGCGGCGTGGCTTCCAGCTCGCTCATGACCGGACCATACCGCGAAATGACAGCGCTCGCGGCCCCTTCGGCCCGCGGGGACGCCCGTCCCGCCCCCGCGGCGCGCCCGAGCGAAGCGGCTCACATCGCTCGCGCACGAGCTCAGCCGAGCAGGACGCGGAACATCCGCTTGCTGTCCGAGAGGTAGTAGTAAGCGGCGCGGTCCGCGTCGCCCATCAGATCGAGGATGGCGCGCTCCATCTGATCGGGGCTCAGCGTGTTGGACACTTCCCACGTGTCGGGCGTGACCTCGTCGCCCTGCCACGGTCCGGCGCAGAGCGCGACGAGGCGCGACCGGCTCGCCTCGTCGGCGATCGAGAAGGTGAGGATGTAATCGTGGTTGACGAAGCCGCTATAGAGCTTGTTGTCACGCGGCATCGGATCCCTCCGTGTCGTGGGCGCGATGCGCGGCGTCCTCACCGCGGGCCGGGCGGCAGCGGGGCGGCCGCTTCGTCGTCGTCGTCCTGCTCGGGGCGGCGCGCGCCGAGCGTGAAGACGTGCAGGAGGACCAGGCTCGCGCCGAGGAACACCTCCGACTTGCCCACGAGCTCGGCGCGGCGATGGACGCGCTCGAGCTCCATGCCGAGCTCCCCCTCGCCGCGCCGGACGCCCTCGCGGTGGAGCGCCGCGATGCGGGGGGTGAGCGCCAGGCCGACGTACGCGGCGCACCCGGCCAGCACCATGGCGACGACCCGGCGCACGCGCGCCGCGCGGCCGGCGCCCTGGCGGTACGCGGCCCAGGTGCGCGCCACCTCCGCGCCGAGGAGGATCACCGCGGCGCCGAGCGCGAATTGATCGAAGCGCGCGAACGCCGCGCTCATCGCGTCACCGGAGAAGGGGGCCGGGGCGAGCCGGAAGACGAACGGGGCAGCGCAGGCGCCCAGCGCCACGATGCCGCCGACCCAGGCCCCCGCCGCGAGCGCGGCCACGCTCGCGGCCACGCGATCGATGAGGGAGCGGCGCGACGCGGCGCGCTCTTCGGGGCTCGGGGCGAGGTCCGCCTCGCTGAACTGGGCTTCATCGTTCATGCATCCACCTCGGCAGCGAGGACGGCGAGCGCCTCCTCGACGGCCCCCTGATCGGCCTTCCGCTCGTCTCCCCGCATCGCCGCGATCGCGCCGCGGGCGGCCGAGAGGCGGGCGCGACCGGCGGCCGCGACGGCGAGCGTGCGCTTGTGGCGGTCCCACGCGCCTAGCTCGCTGAGGATGTCGCGGATGGCCCGCTCGTGGCCCATCCGCGCGAGCGCGACGCGCGCGTGCCAGCGCAGCGGATCGCGGCCGAAGCCGAGCCTGAGCCCGAACGCGCGCCGCTCCAGGGCGCTCCGCGAAGCGGCGAGGCCGAGCTCGCCGCAGAGCTCGATGGCCGCGGCCTCGTCCTCGCGATCGACCTCGTGGAGCTTTCCTCCCACGATCTCGGCGAGCACGGGGTGGCCCACCGGATCGCCGAAGCGCGCGGTGACGACCGCCGCCGCTGCCCGGACGAGCGGGGACGCGTGGTCGAGCAGCGCGCGGGCCCGCGCCATGCCCAGCGGAGGCAGCTCGCCGCTGGACTCCCCCAGCTCCTCGAACATCCGCAGCGCGATGTGGCAGACGAGCGGGTCGTCGTCGTGGGTGGCCTGCATGACGGCCTCGATCGCGTCGGCCTGCTGGGCGCAGACGCGCGGGAACGCGATCACCGCCTGGAACCGCACCTCGGGCCGCTCGTCCGCGAGGGCGCGCCGGAGCCGGCCCGTGGCCCGCACGTCGCCGATTTCACCGAGCGCCGTGATCGCCATTTGCCGGACGTAGGGATCCACGTCCTCGACGGCGAGGAGCAGGGCCGGGAGCGCCTCGACGGCCTTCGTGTCGGCCAGGGCGATGGCCGCCGCCGCGCGGACCGCCGCGTGCTCATCGACGCGGAGCGCGCCCTCGATCGCGCGCACGACCTGCTCCCGTGCCGTCGCGGCATACGGGACGAGATCGCTCACGGCCTCCGCGCGCACGGCGGGCTTCTGCGAAGCGACGTCGCGCAGCGCAGCCTCGAGCGTCCTTTTCGCGGGGGCCGGTCCGAACACGCGGCCAACGCTAGCACGGTCGCTGCGCAAAGCCGGACCGCACCGAGCGGCGCTCAGCCGCCGCCCGAGCCGCCAGCGCCGCCCGAGCCGCCAGCGCCACCCGAGCCGCCACCTTCGCCGCCCGAGCCACCGCCGCCACCCGAACCGCCGCCAGCGCCACCCGAGCCGCCAGCGCCACCCGCGCCGCCAGCGCCACCGCCTCCCGCGCTCGAGGCCGTGTACGTGGGCCATTCCCCCGGGACTCCCGACTGTTCAGGAGCGGCCCTGCAGACGCCAGGCTCGCTCTCGACGTCGCCCGGCGGCTCGCTCGACGCAGACGGCGGTTTCGGCAGGCAAGCTTTCGAGCCGTCCGGCCTGGCGTCGACGATCGCGGCGTTGCGTTCGCCCGGCGCTATCTCCGCGGCCCCCTGGATGTTGCCCAGCGCGACGCACGAGTAGCCGCGGCGGCAGTCGTCGTCCTCATCGCAGGTGGCCATGCAGAAGGTCCGCTCGAAGCGCGGCCAGCGGACGTTCTCGAGCTCGCTGCACGCCGGATCGATCACCGGGTTGAACGCGACACAGACGCTGCTCCCGGAGCAGCTGTCCGGCTCGCAGTTGAAGACCGTGCAGTAGCCGCCAGGCTGCGTCCCATCGCAGAGGAGCTGCTGCTCTGCCTGCACGCAATCGAGCGACGAGGTGCACGGATCGCCGATCTGGGGGCCACATCCGGCGAGCAGCGAGGATGCGCCAAGGGCGACGAGCAGGAGGGCGGGCTCGGTGAGGCGGAGCATCGAGGAGGCCGCTTAGTACCGGCAGGGGCGCCCGCGCGCAAGCATGGGCCCACGACGCCCACGACGCCGTCCCGGAACCGGCGCTTGCTTCCGCCCGAATTGACACCTTGCGGCCAGGCCTCTACAAACGAGCGGACCGGGGTGACCCCGGAGAACGAAGCGAAGGCCATGGCGACTTACATCACCGAAGACTGCATCAACTGCGGCGCCTGCGAGCCCGAATGCCCGAACGAAGCCATCAGCGAGGGCGACGAGATCTATGTGATCGATCCGGAGCTCTGCACCGAATGCGTCGGCTTCTATGATCACGAAGCGTGCCAGGCCGTATGCCCGGTCGAGTGCTGCCTGCCCAACCCGCAGATCGTGGAGACCGAGGAAGTCCTCATCGCGCGCGCCGTCAGGCTGCACCCCGACGATGGGGAGCTGAAGAAGCGGGCCGCCGCCAACGATTACCCCTCGCGCTTCCGCAAGTAGCGCGCCTCGTCGCGCACCATCGCGTCGCCTCTCCGGCCGCGCTTCCCATGCCTCCGCCGGCACCGTCGGTTCAATGCGGCGCCCGGGTCACACCGTGATCCGGCGCTGGGCCGCAGTGGTTCTCGCGGGTGCCTGCGCGGGCTGCCATGGCAGCGGTCCGCTGCTCCACCCGGCCCACGTCCTCCGTCCCGGCGCCGTGCGCCTCGGCGGCGGCCTGTCGGGTGACATGGTCGTCGCCGGCGCGGCGGACGCAGGGGCGAGCACCGCCGACCCGGCGGCGGCGGCGAAGGGCGCCGCGCGGCGAAAGCTCTCCGAGATCACCGTATCGCCGGGCGTCGCGCCCTGGGCCAGCGCTCGCATCGGGATCGAGGGCGAGAACGAAGCGGGGCTGACGTACACGGGGCGAGCCATCCGGCTCGACGGGCGCCATGCGTTCCCGCTCGGCGACGCGGCCCTGTCGATCGGCCTCGGCGCCTCGGCGCTGCTCGCGGGCGGGCCGGGCCCCAGCGCGGAGGGGATCGACGTCCACGGCGCAGGGCTCGACGTCCCTCTCCTGCTCGGCTTCCGGTCGGACGCGGATCTGTACGCGCTCTGGTTCGGTCCCCGGCTCGGCTTCGAGCTCCTCGGCGGCGAGGTGCGGCTGCCCGCCGCCGGAGCGGCGCTCCGAGGACCGCTCGTCGACGCGTCGGGCCAGCATCTCCAGCTCGGGTTCGTGCTGGGCGTCCGTGCGGGGTTCCGCCATGTGCACGTCGCGGTCGAGGCCACCGCGACCTACCACCACGCCGAGGGCGAGATCGCCGGCGATCCGGTCGCGATCGATCAGGGCACCGTCGCCCCGGGCGCCGGCCTCACGGTCACCTTCTGACGTGGCTGCAACAAACGCAACGACGTTGCAACGTGGCGAGCACGACGTAGCACCACGTCGGAGCGTTCGCAGACGTAACCCAACGTAACGAAGCGCAACGAAGCGCAACGAAGCGCGACAAAACGTAACGAGGCGGATTCCCTGCCATTTTCGGTGGCAAGCACAGGCGCTTGCCCGGCCGGAGGACCCGTCTTAGACTCGGATCTATGCGTCCCCACGGCGCCCTCGCCACCTCATGCCTGCTCGCCGGTGCGGCTCTCGTCGGCTGTTCGGCGCCTGTCGCGGGCGACGCGACGGAGGTCAACGGGGTGGTCACCCAGGGGGTCGTGCGTGTCGAGCGCGCGATCAACCTGAGCCGGGACGCCGCCTCGACCGCCACCCCCGGTGAGCTCGACGAGGCCGCGCTGCCGAGCGCGGGCGCCGAGGGGGCCGGGGCGGTCACGAACGTGCTGGCGAAGTTCATGCGGCTCTCGTCTGCGATGGATCCCGAGCTCGCCGAGGGGGCCGTCGGGAAGCCGTTCGTCCTCCCCTCCGCCGGCAGCTGCATGGTCCTCTCACCCGCCGCCGACGACGAGGCGAGCAGCTTCAGCTCGCTCAGCCCCATCGAGCTGCTCGACGCGGGCGACGTGACGATGAAGACCGAGAGCACCGAGATGCCGCTCGCCGCCCGCGCGTTCCCGGACGTGGGCGCCCTGGTCTTCGGCGTGTTCTACACGTCGCGTGACGCCACCAGCGACCTGCCCGCGCCGGCGCGGTACGTGTTCGAGAGCTCCGGCTCGGGGCAGCTCGACCGGTTCGCGTTCGAGGCCGATGCCCCCGCGGGTCCCGAGGAGGTGCGCATCGGCGACGCCGAGCTGGCCGACGGCGTCGATCTCGACGCAGGGGTCGGCGCGGTCGTGCAGTGGCGCGCGGACGAGGGCAGCGAGGCCGGCCGGGCGCGGGACATCATCTACGTCGACGTGACCTCGGCGCACGGCGCGACCGTGCGGTGCGCGTTCAAGGACACCGGGCGGGGCGTGATCCCGGGCTCCTTGCTGGATCCCTCGACGCTCGGGCCTCTGCCGGCGAACGCGACGCTCGCCGTGCACCGGACGCGGCAGGTGCCGATCAACACCTCGGGGATCGACCTCGGCGAGGTGCGCTTCGACCTCTCCGTGAACGGCCGAGCGCGCATCGCCGCGCGCTGACGGCGCTCCGACCGACATCGGCGTGGCGTACGAGGATCTGCGACGTCGCGCGGCCGAGCTCGCCGCGATCGGGCAGCGCGACCGCGGCACCGCGCTCCTCGCGGCGGCCGGAGATCACGCGGGCGCCTCCGAGCTGCTCGAGCGCGTCTGCGATTTCGCCGGCGCGGCCCGGGAGGCGCTGACAGCCGGGGACCCGGCCCGCGCGGCGCTGATGGCCGCGCTCGGCGGCGACGAGGCGCTCGCGCGCGAGGCGCTCGAGCGGATCGCCGCCACGTCGCCCCGGGACGCCGCGCTGCGCGCCGCCGCCGACCTCGCGGCGCGCGGGTTCTCGCGCCACGCGGGCGCGCTGTTCGCGGCGCTCGGCGCTCACGCGGCGGCCGCGGAGGCGTTCACCGCGGCCCACGACGCGTGCCGCGCCGCCGAGAGCTTCGAGCTCGCCGGCCGCCCCGCCGACGGCGCGCGGGTGCTCGAGGCCGCGCTCCGCCGCCGCCCGGGCGACGCGGCGGCGTGGCTCGCGCTGGGCGAGCTGCTCGCGCGCCACGGCCGCACCGAGGCCGCCGTGCGGGCGCTCCAGCAGCTGCCGCCCGCCGCCGCCGAGCGGGCGCGCGCGCTGCCGCTGCTCGGCCGCTGCCTGAGCGAGCTCGGGCTCGAGGAGGCCGCGCGGACCGTCCGCGACGAGCTCGCGCGACTCGAGCCGTCCGGCCAGGAGGCGCTCTCGTCGCGGGGGACCGCTCCCGGCAATGCCACCGCGGGACCTCCTCCTGCGGGCCCCGCGCCCGTCGGGCCGCTCCTCTTCGGGCGCTACGAGACCCTGCGCGAGGTCACGGCCACGCCCCACGCGCGCGTGGTGGAGGCGCGCGACCGGATCACGGCGGAGCGCGTCGCCGTGAAGATCTTCGCGGGGGCGGCGTTCGGAGCGGGCCGCGACGCGCTCCTCCGGTTCGAGCGCGAGGCGCGCGCCCTCGCCCAGCTCCGGCACCCGAACGTCGTCGCGCTCCGCGCGTACCACCCCGAAGGGCCGGCGATGGTGCTCGCCTGGATGACGGGCGGGTCCCTGATCGAGCGGCTGCGGGGGGATCCGGTCACGCCCGCGCGCGCCGTCGAGATCGCGGGCGCGCTCCTGTCCGCGCTCGGCGAGGCGCACCGCCTCGGCATCCTCCACCGCGACGTGAAGCCGAGCAACGTGCTCTTCGACGAGATCGGGACGGCTCACCTCGCGGATTTCGGCGCGGCGCACCTCGGGGATCTCTCGTCCACCGCCACGGCGGGCGCGATCGGGACGTTCGCGTACATGTCGCCGGAGCAGCGCATGGGCCGACCGGCGACGCTGGCGAGCGATCTGTACGGCGTCGGCGCGGTGCTCGCCGAGCTGCTCACCGGAGAGCCGCCCGCCCCCGCCGTGCGCGGGCAGCTCGATCCCGCGCCGAGCGAGGTCCATCCGGACCTCACGGCGGCCCACGACGCGGCCGTGGCGGCGCTGCTCGCGGAGGACCCCGCCGCGCGGCCGGCCGACGCGTTCGAGGCGCGGCGCGCGATCACCGCGATGGCCTGGCCAGAGCGCACGCGGCCGCGGCGGTCGCGCGGGAGCGGCCGGCCCCGATCGAGCGACGCGCCGCCCACCACGACGGCCCGGCTCACGGCGACCCTGGAGGTCGGCGACGGCCGGGACACGGAGGGGCGCTGGCACGACGCCTGGCTCGATCGCGACGTCCTCGTGCTGCAGCTCGACGACGCGACCCTCGCCCGGGCCCGGGCCTTCGCGCGCGCCGGCCACGCGGCCTTGACGTCCGTCCTCCGGGTCGATCTCGCGAGCGGCGAGGTCTGGGTGGCGCTGCCCCAGGGCCGCGCGCTCGCCGACGAGGCGCGCGCGCTGACCAGGGCCCAGCGCGCGCGCCTCGGCGAGGCCATCGCGGCGCTCCACGCGGCCGGAGGCGCGCACGGGTGCATCGACAGCCAGCACCTTTACGTCCACGACGGCGAGCTCACGCTGGCCTACCCGCGCGAGGCTCCCGGCGACGTGGAGGAGCTCGCAGCGCGGGATCTCGCGGCGCTTCAGGAGCTCGACAGGAACGCGCTGGACGAGCTGTAGATCGAGGAACCAGGGCGGAGGCGGCGCCAGACGCGAGGCCCGCGATGCGCGGGCGCGGGGGGGTGTCCGGCGCGCCGGCTCAGTTCGGCGGAGACGGGGCTGGCGCCGGCTGCGGCGGCGAGATGCGCCCGCCGGGCGAGGTGCAGGTGCCCCCGTACTCGTCGCGCTTGGTGATGTCGTAACAGCAGTAACCGTCGTCGAACTCGGGCTCGCTGTCGACCGACTCGACCTCGCCGCCGCACGTGTCGCTCCCGAAATAGGCGAGCGCCTCTTCCTGGGAGGGGCATGATCCCCCGTTCTCGGTCCACTCGATCTCGGTGTATTCGAAGCACCCGACCTTGTCGCACCCCGCGGTAGCGAGGGCGAGCGCCAGGGCTGCGAGCTGGAGGGCCCGGACCGGACAACGCGCGAGGGCCGAACGGATGGTCGAGATCATGGATTCTCCCGGACACACGGGCGCTGCGCGCGCCCCGAGCAAGCATACTCCGGTTCGGACGAAGCCGGCTGCCCCGGAGAGGATCGAGCAGGCTCGCGTCGCGCGGCGGCGCGCCCCTCGCCGCGCATCGCGGCGGACGCCGCGCCTTCTGGTCGATCCGGACCGGGTGGAGTACACGACAGCATGACGACCGGAGAGCAGGGGGCCCGGGTGGTGCGCGCGCCGCGGGGAAGCGAGCGGAGCTGCAAGGGGTGGATCCAGGAGGCCGCGCTCCGGATGCTCCACAACAACCTCGATCCGGAGGTCGCAGAGCGCCCCGACGATCTCGTCGTCTACGGCGGCACCGGGAAGGCAGCGCGATCGTGGGCGGCGTTCGACGTGATCGTCCGCGAGCTCCGGGAGCTCGCGGACGACGAGACGCTCCTCGTGCAGTCGGGCAAGGCGGTGGGCCGCTTCCGCACGCACCCGGACGCCCCCCGCGTGCTCCTCGCGAACTCGAACCTCGTGGGCCGGTGGGCGACGTGGGACGAGTTCCGCCGGCTCGAGGCGCTCGGCCTGACCATGTACGGGCAGATGACCGCGGGCTCCTGGATCTACATCGGCTCGCAGGGGATCGTTCAGGGCACCTACGAGACGTTCGTCGCCGCGCGGAAGGCGCACGCGGCGCGCGCCCCGGGCGGCGGGCGCTGGGTGCTCACCGCGGGGCTCGGCGGCATGGGCGGCGCGCAGCCGCTCGCCGCGACCATGGCGGGCATGGCCTGCCTCGGCGTCGAGATCGACCCGGCGCGCATCGAGAAGCGGCTCCGCACCCGCTACGTCGACGAGCGCATCGACGATCTCGACCGCGCCCTCGACGCCGTGCTCGAGAGCGTCCAGCGCGGGGCGCCGCGCTCGATCGCCCTCTGCGGCAACGCCGCGGACGTCTACCCGGAGCTCGTGCGCCGCGGCGTCACGCCCGACCTCGTCACCGAGCAGACCGCGGCGCACGATCCGCTCGTCGGCTACATCCCGCCGGGGCTCACGCTCGAGCAGGCCGCGGAGCTCCGCGCCCGCGATCCCGGGGAGTACGTCGCGCGCGCGAAGGCGGGGATGCGGAGGGAGGTCGAGGCGATGCTCGCGATGCAGCGGCGCGGGGCCGAGGTCTTCGACTACGGCAACAACATCCGCACCTGCGCGATGGAGGCGGGCGCCGAGGACGCGTTCGCGATCCCCGGCTTCGTGCCGGCGTACGTGCGCGAGCTGTTCTGCCAGGGCAAGGGCCCGTTCCGGTGGGTCGCGCTCTCGGGCGATCCCGAGGACATCCTCGCCACCGACCGCGCGGTGCTCGAGGCGGTCCCGGGCGACCCCGATCTCCGCCGCTGGATCGAGCTCGCAGAGCAGAAGATCGCGTTCCAGGGGCTCCCGTCGCGGATCTGCTGGCTCGGCTACGGCGATCGCGCGAAGGTCGGGCTCGCCTTCAACGAGCTCGTCCGCGCCGGCCGGGTGAAGGCGCCGATCGTGATCGGGCGCGACCACCTCGACTGCGGGTCGGTCGCGTCGCCGTTCCGGGAGACGGAGGCGATGAAGGACGGCTCGGACGCGATCGCCGACTGGGCGATCCTCAACGCGCTCGCGAACACGGCGGGCGGCGCGTCGTGGGTGAGCTTCCACCACGGCGGCGGCGTCGGGATCGGCAACTCGCTGCACGCCGGGATGGTGATCGTCGCCGACGGCACCGACGCCGCGCGGCAGAGGCTCGAGCGGGTGCTCACCATCGATCCGGGGATGGGGATCATCCGGCACGCCGACGCGGGCTACGAGACGGCGATCCACGTCGCGGAGGAGAAGGGCGTCCGGGTGCCGCACCGGGCAGGGTGACCGGCTCCGCCGCGCCCTCGAGGGCGCGCAGCCGCGCGATCTCCTCCAGGTAGCCGCGCCGCTCCTTCGCGAGCGGCGGCAGCTCGATCACCGCCGGCACGCGCGCGAGCCGCGCGTCGTTCGCGAGGCGCCAGAACGGCGCGAGCCCCATCTCCCCGTCGCCGACGCGCTCGTGCCGATCGACCCGCTGGCCGAGCGCCGCCTTCGAGTCGTTCACGTGCATGCACCGCAGCCGATCCATCCCGAGCAGCCGGCCGAAGTCGCTCCAGAACCGCTCGTAGCCGGCCTCGCTCCGGAGGTCGTGCCCCGCCGCGAAGGCGTGCTGCGTGTCGATGCAGACCCCGAGCCGCGACCCCTCCGGCCCGGCGCGCTCGATCATCGCGGCGATCTGATCGACGCGGTCGCCGAGGGTCGACCCCTGCCCGGCCGTGTTCTCGATGCACAGCTGCGCGCGGAGCCCCTTCCCGCGAGAGAGCACGATCGACAGGCTCTCGCCGATGCGGTCGAGGCCGGCCTCCTCGCCGAGGCCGCGGTGCGCGCCTGGATGGAACACCACGAAGTCGATCCCGAGCGCGTCGCACCGCGCGAGCTCCTGGAACAGCGCTTCCCGCGAGCGCTCGAGGATCGCGGCGTCGTCAGCGCACAGGTTGATGAGGTAGCTCGCGTGGGCGAGCGTTCGACCCGCGCCCGCGCCGGCCCACGCCGCGCGCGCGGCGCGAAACGCGGCGATCTGCTCCGCGCTCAGCGCCGGCTCCCGCCACTGGCCCGAGACCTTGGTGAAGATCTGCACCGCCTCGCAGCGGTCCTCCCCCGCCAGCGCGATCGCGCGGTGAAGGCCGCCAGCCACGGACTCGTGCGCGCCGAAGATCATGGGCCGCACTGCTTGGGGCGCTTCCCCGCCGCCGGCAAGGCATTGCCCCGAGCCCACCGGATCTGCCACGGCCCCCGCCATCCGCGCGCACCCGCGCGCTTCGACGCGCTCGCACGCGCTCGCACGCGCTTCCACGCAGGGGAGCAACGCCCGGACCGCCTCGTCCGCCCCCTGCGATGACCCCGATTCTGCGAGCAAATCGAGCAAACCGCATGCCGGGAGGGCGCGAACCCCGGTTCGCGGCACCTCACCCTTGACGCGTTCCTGCCCAGGCGCGAATTGAGCGGCCTTCCTGGAGTCTCGATGAGCCATATGGGTGTTACGAACGGGGCCGGCGCCGGAGAGGCAGTGCCGGGGTCGCCGGGTGGGGCCAAGGGCGACGAAACCGCGGCGGCCCCGCCGCTGGTGCCGTCGCACGTGCTCTCGGGCAAGCGGCTCGTGGTGGTCGGAGGGACCGGCTTCCTCGGCAAGGTCTGGCTGGCCATGCTGCTCGCGAGGTTCCCGGAGATCGCCCACATCTACCTGCTCGTCCGGGCCAAGGAGAACCAGTCGCCGGAGGAGCGCTTCTGGTCGCAGATCGTGACCTCGCCGGTCTTCGACCCGATCCGCGAGCAGTACCCCGGGCCGGCCTTCGAGGAGTACCTGCGGCAGAAGATCACGCCCATGAACGGCAACGTCGGCCAGCCGCTGCTCGGGCTGGGCGACCGCGTCGGGGAGCTCACGGGCAACATCGCCGCGGTCGTGAACGTGGCCGGCGTCGTCGACTTCAACCCCCCGCTCGACGAGGCGCTCGAGGTCAACGCGTTCGGCATCAGCAACCTCGTCGAGCTCGCGCGGACCCTCGGGGCCAAGGTGATGCACACGAGCACCTGCTTCGTCGCAGGCTACCGCTCGGGGCTCATCGAGGAGAACCACCCGGCCGAGATCCCCTTCCCCCGCGCCGCGGGCGAGACGTGGTTCGGCGCCGCCTGCCCGAAGCGGACGCTCGATCGATCGCACTGGGATCCGCAGCGCGAGATCAGCGAGTGCCTCGACCTCGTGCAGCAGGCGCGCCAGCGGTGCGAGGACGCCTTCCGGCAGAGCGCCTTCCTCGACGAGGCCAAGGCCAACCTGGCCGCGCGCAGCGAGCCGTGCCGGGGCAGCGCGCTCGAGAACGAGCTCGCCAGGGTGAAGCGCAAGTTCATCAAGGATCGGCTCATCGAGGCCGGCAAGGAGCGCGCGCTCTTCTGGGGGTGGACCAACATCTACACCTACACGAAGAGCATCGGCGAGCAGGTCCTCGCGAGCTCCGGGCTGCCCTTCACCATCGTCCGCCCCGCCGTCGTGGAGACCGCGGTCGAGTTCCCGTTCACCGGCTGGAACGAGGGGATCAACACCTCGGCGCCGTACCTCTACCTCGCCTCGAAGGGGCAGGTGCAGTTCCCGGGCGACCACGACGTGCGGCTCGACCTCATCCCGGTCGACATGACCGCGAGCGGCATGATCGCCTCGCTCTGCGAGCTCATCGAGGGCCGCGCGCCCGCGGTGTACCAGTACGGATCGACCGACACGAACGGCTGCCGCGTCACGCGCTACCTGGAGCTCGCCGGGCTCTACAAGCGGCGGCAGGTGTTCGAGGGGAAGAAGACCTCGCTCTTCGACGTCGTGTCGTCCCGCTTCGAGCCGCGCGGGCTGACCCGGCAGCAATACGGCGCGCACGGCGCGCGCGCCATCGAGGGCGCGCTCCGCGGCCTGGGCGGCCTGCTCAAGACGGCGAGCGTCGGCCCCGCCGCGGCCCTCCTCAAGCCGGCGGCGGCCGCGCTCGAGAACGCCGCCAGGACCGAGCAGAAGACGGCCACGCTCCTCGAGGTCTTCATGCCGTTCGTCGCGGAGGGCGACTGGGTCTACTCCTGCGCCAACACGCGCGCGGCGATGGCCCGCATGCCCCCCGAGGAGCGGGCGCGCTTCGTCTGGGCGCCCGAGAAGATCGACTGGCGCGACTACATCTGGAACGTCCACCTCCCCGGCCTGGAGAAGTGGGCCTTCCCGCTCATGGAGGAGATGCTCCGCCGGGAGATCAAGCCGCTCCGGCCCTACGACAGCCTGGTCGACCTGCTCGACGAGGTCGCCGAGCGCTTCGATCACGCGCTCTCGGTGCAGCGGTTCGAGCAGGACGGGCTCTCGCGCACGAGCTACCGCGAGCTGCGCGACGCGGCCTGCATGACCGCCGCGCGCCTCGCCGCGCTCGGCGTCCGCCGCGGCGATCGCGTGGCGCTCTCCGGCGCGAACCAGCCGGCGTGGCCCGTCGCGTACTTCGGCATCCTCCGCGCGGGCGCCGTCGCCGTCCCGATCGATCCCGGGCTCGACGCGAAGGCGTTCGCAGACGTCCTCCGCTCGTCGACGGCGAAGGTCGTCCTCTGGGACAGCGACGTGGCGGAGAAGCTCGGCGCCGACGTGCGCGCGGCGCTGCCGAACCTGGTCGCCTTCGACATGGTCGGGTTCGCCGAGGGCCAGGTGCCCGACCTGGGCCCGGCCTCCGGCGACGGGCTCGCGCCCCCGGACGTGCGCGTGGGCAGCCAGGACGTCGCGAGCGTCGTCTACACGAGCGGCACGACCGGGGAGCCGAAGGGCGTGCTCCTCACGCACGGCAACTTCACGGCGCTGCTGGCCTCGCTGGCGCCGCTGTTCCCGCTCAAGGCGAGCGATCGCGTGCTCAGCGTGCTGCCGCTCCACCAGACCTTCGAGGTCACCTGCGGCCTGCTCCTGCCGCTGTCGCAGGGCGCGCGGATCATCTACCTCGACGAGGTCTCGGCCGATCGGGTGAGCGACGGGCTGAAGAAGGCGCGCGTCACGGCGATGGTCGGCGTGCCGGCGCTCTGGCAGATGCTGGAGCGCCAGATCGTCGCCAGGGTGAAGGAGCAAGGGCCCGCCGCGGCCACCGCGTTCAGCTGGGCCATGGAGCTGAACCGCATGCTCGGCAAGCGCCTGGGCCTGAACGCGGGGCGCCTCTTCTTCGGCAGCGTCCACGACGCGCTCGGCGGCAACGTCCGCTTCCTCATCTCGGGCGGGGCGGCGCTCCCCAGGGACACGGCCGCCGTGTTCAAGGGGCTCGGCCTGCCGCTCGCCGAGGGCTACGGCCTGACCGAGGCGGCGCCGCTCCTGACCGTCACCAAGCCCTCGCCGGCGGCGAGCCCGGGGAACGTCGGCAAGCCGATCCCCGGGGTGAAGATCAAGATCGCGAACCCGGACGCGAACGGCGTCGGCGAGGTGCTCGCGCGCGGCCCCAACGTCATGAAGGGCTACGCCGACGACCCGGAGGCGACCCAGGCGGCGCTCGACGCGGACGGGTGGCTCCGGACCGGCGATCTCGGCAAGCTCGACAAGCAAGGGCGGCTCGTCCTCGTCGGCCGGCAGAGCGAGGTCATCAGCGCGGCGAAGGGCGAGAACCTGTACCCGGCCGACATCGAGCGAATGCTCGGCAAGATCGAGCACGTCAAGGAGCTCGCCATCGTCGGGATCGACAACGGCCGCGGCGGCGAGCAGGTCGCCTGCCTCGCCGTCCCCACGGCGCCGGGCGCGAAGGACGGCGAGGACGACGAGGCGCTCGCGCTGGCCAAGCAGCACGAGCGCGCGCTCGACGCGCTCCGGACGGCGATCCAGGCGCTGCCCAAGCCGTGCCACCCCATGGCCGTCCACCTCGACGACGCCGACCTGCCCCGCACCGCGTCCGGTCAGGTGAAGCGCTCCGAGGTGAAGGCGATCGTCACGCGCCTCGCCGCCGAGGCCGCCGCGGCCGGCGCGGGCTCGGCGGCCGTCGCGCAGGACGCCGGCGCGGCGACCGCAGAGCCGAACGCGCACGGCGTGGGCGACGAGCCGATCCACATCCCCCGCCCGGTGGCCGACTTCGCCAAGCACTGGATGAACAAGGTCCAGTCCGGCTTCTACGGGAACGTCATGCGCCCGAAGGTCTACGGGCGCGCGTTCATCCCGCACAACCGCAACACGATCGTCGTCTCGAACCACGCGAGCCACCTCGACATGGGCCTCGTGAAGTTCGCGCTGGGCAGCTACGGGGACGGCCTCGTCTCGCTGGCCGCGCAGGACTACTTCTTCGAGGGCAACCGCTGGCGGCGCGCCTACTTCGAGAACCTCACGAACCTCGCGCCCTTCGACCGCAAGGGCGGCCTCCGCACGGCGCTGCGCCAGACCGGCGAGATCCTGGACCGCGGGCGGACGGTGCTGCTCTTCCCGGAGGGCACGCGCAGCCCCGACGGCGGCATCCTCGAGTTCAAGCCGGCGATCGGGCACCTCGCGCTCACCCACAACGTCGACATCCTGCCCCTCTACCTGGGCGGCACCTTCGAGGCGCTCCCCAAGGGGCGCACCGTCCCGATCCGCCGCGACCTCGTCGCGCGCATCGGGCCGCCGCTCGCGATCGGCGACCTCCGGCGGCTCACCGCCGGGATGAAGTACGCGGTGGCCTGCCGCAAGGTCGCTGAGCTCACGCAACTCGCCGTCATCAAGCTCAAGGACGGCGGCGCCCTCGATCTGAGCCGGGTCGAGAGCATCGATCAGGCCGCTACCAGCACCAAGGAGCACCCGCTCACGCTCCTGTTCCGCGAGCTCGAGTCGAAATACGTGGCGGGGCGGGTCACCCAGCCGATCACCTACTACGTGACGCTCGGCACGGAGGACGAGGCGAAGTGGACGCTGCGGATCGACGCGGCCAGCTGCGAGGCGCGGATCGGTAAGCCAAGCCAGCAAGCGGACTGTGTCCTCAAGACCACGCCCGAGATATTCACCAAGATCGTCCGCGAGGCCTACACACCGAGCCCGATGGAGTTCATGACGGGCCTCGTGAAATCGAACGACATCTCCCTCCTGCAGACCTTCCAGAAGGTTTTCGACCTCGCATGAGCCGCTATCTCGTCACCGGCGCGACCGGTTTCCTGGGATCGCACCTCGTCACGGCGCTCCGTGGGGGTGGCCATGACGTGGTGGCGCTCTGCCGGGCAGAGGCGCCCGCGCTCGCCGCGCAGGGCGTGGAGCTCCGCCGCGGAGACATCCTCGACGCGGCGTCGGTGCGCGGCGCCGCCGAGGGCTGCGACGGAGTGTTCCACTGCGCCGGGCGCGTCTCGCGACGCCGCGAGGACGCCGAGGCGCTCTACCGGACGCACGTCGAGGGGACCAAGATCACCCTCGACGCCTGCCGCGACGCGGGGGTGAAGCGCGCGGTGATCGCGAGCACGAGCGGCGTCGTCGCGGTCAGCAAGGACCCGAACGACGTCCGCGACGAGACGGCGGCGACGCCGATCGACCTCATCGCCGGCTGGCCCTACTACCGCTCGAAGCTGTACGCCGAGCGCGCGGCGTTCGATCGCAGCGGGCCCGGCTTCGAGGTGCTCGCCGTCAACCCGAGCATCCTGCTCGGCCCGGGCGACGTCCACGGCGCCTCGACCGGCGACATCGTGAGCTTCCTCGAGCGCCGGCTCCCCTTCACCCCCGCGGGCGGCCTCTCCTTCGTGGACGCCCGCGACGCGGCCCAGGGCATGGCGCTGGCGATGGACAAGGGCCGCCCGGGCGAGCGCTACCTGCTCGGCGCCGCCAACATGAGCCTGGAGGTCTTCTTCCGCCGCCTCGCGCGCATCTCGGGCGTCCCGGCCCCCGCCCTGCGGCTGCCGCGGAGCATCGCGCTCGCGAAGGCGGGCGCGCACCTCATCGAGCAGGCGCGGAAGCGGCTGCCGTTCGATCTGCCGGTCGATCCGGTGTCGGCCGAGATGGGCCAGCACTTCTGGTACCTCGACGCGACCAAGGCCCGGCGCGAGCTCGGCTGGACGCCGCGCGACCCGCTCGAGACCCTCGCGGACACGGTCGCCGATCTGCGCGCCCGCGGCGTGGTCTGGCCGCAAGCGTAGGTGGAGCGCGGCGCGCGGCCTCGTCGCGCCGGGCCGATCACGGCTCAGATGGCCCGGCGGAGCGGGGTCGGCGGGAACAGGTCCTTCATGTCGAGCGGGAGCTGACCGCGGAACCCCTCGATCTCCCCCGCGGACACGCTGTCCGCGACGGCCTCGCAGATCGCCTGCAGCACGAAGCCGGCGGCCTCGCGGTCCATGCGCAGCTCGCGCGCGACGTCGGCCTCGATGGTCGCCGTCGTGATGCGCTTGTCCGGCCCGTCGAGGAACGGCTCGAGCGACGGGTGGAGCTTCGAGGGCAGCTGCGCGACGAGGTGCCGCGCCTCCTGGGGCGTCACCCTGCGGCAGAGGCAGCCGAGGACGATCTGGAGCGCGAGCTCGGCGCGGTCGCGCTGCTGGAGGCCGCTGTGGCGCTCGACGGCGTGGATCAGCCGGCCATAGGCGCTGTCGGCGCGCGCCTTGCGCCGGGTGAGGGCGCGCACGCGGCCGTGCGAGCGTTCCGGGCGCGCGGTCGCCTCGGGGTGCATCGCGCCTTCCGGCTTGAAGCGGGCGGCCACCTCGAGCTGCGCCTTCACGACGGAGCCGGCGGCCTCCGCGTCGATGACCCCATCGGCGAGCAGATCGTCGAGGGTCACGAGGCCGACGGGCCGCCCTTGCTCGGTCACCGGCACGCGCCGACACGCATGATCGCGCATGGTGCGCACGGCGTCGTCGATCGACGCGTCGAGCTCGAGCGTCGCGATCTCGTCCGACATGATGTCGCGCAGCATCGTGCTGCGCGCGTCGAGGTCGCCTGCCACGACCTCCAGCGCGATATCGCGGTCGGTCACGATGCCGGCGAGGCGCTGGCCGTCGTGGACCAGGACCGCGCCGACGTGGTTGTCCATCATCGCCCTCACGGCGTCATAAGCGGTCGAGCGCGGGCTAAGAACGATCATTCGCGGGCGTCGGTACTCTTCGAGCGACATGGCGAGTCCCTCCCCTGGGCAGCGCGTTCGGGGTTGTGCGTGCGTACGCCAAGGCGCGGCTAGCGAGAACGGTACCAACCGAGACGGCGCGCGTGGCCGGCGGGTGGACACGGCGCCCCGGATCGCCGCCGCGAGCGGGCGAGCAAGAGACTTACGCGCCGCCGGCGCGAGGAGCGAAGCCGCTCGTCAGCGGATCGCGCCGCGCGCCTGCGGCGACGCACCGGCGCCGCCCGCCTCCGTGCCCAGCGCGCTGCGCGCCTGCTTGGTCGCGGGCGCGACCGGCGCGAGCCGCACCATCCGGTGCAGGAGCCCGTCGACCCGCTGCAGCCAGCCGCGCCAGGCGGCGTACTGCGCCACAGGGATCGTCGACTGATCGAGGATCACGCGCTCCTTCACCACCACCGCGTTCTTGCCGGGCACCTTCGCGAAGGAGATCGTCGCCCGCCCGAACGCGCCGCCGTTCTCGTCGCCGCCCGGCGGGAGCTCGGCGAACGCGTACCCGGGCGGGGCGGCGATCGTGATCGTGCGGCTGTGGTGCCGCGGCGCGAAGCTCGGCGGCAGGACCACCGGCAGCGTGCGCTTCACGAGCGGCGCGAGCTGCGACGTCATCGTGGACGCGCCCGAGAGCGGCACGGAGAGCTCCGCGCCCTCGCGGCGGGCGAGCCCCTCGGAGCGCGCCTCGTACTCGAGCGTCGCCGCCCCGTGCGGGAGATCGGCCTGGAACGCGACCTTGGGCTTCACGTCGACCGTCGGGAACCAGCCGTACGCGAGGTACTGCTCGACCCACTGCGCGCGCGCGTCGGCCTCTGCCAGGTTCGACCGGAGCTCGAACGCCGCGTCACCGATGTGCCGCTCCTTCGCCGCGAGCTCGCCCGCGCCGGAGGGGAGCAGTGCGATCGTCCACTCGGCGTCGACGCCATGATCGGCGGGCGAGCTCGCCGGCGTCTCCACGATCTTCGGCGGCCCCTCGTCCACGAACAGCGCCAGCGTGCGCGCGTCCATCGCGGGCAGCGGCCCGAGGCGGCTCTGCGGGCTCGTCGCGTCGAGCCACAGGCCCGGCGCGCCGCCCGCGCCCGGGAGGTAGGCGATGCCGTGATCGAACACCGGGATCGCCGCCACCTCGCTCCGGAGCAGCGAGGGCTGGCCCGTGTAGCGCGTCTGCACCAGCACCTCCGTCGCCTCGATGCCGATCGACTTGAGCAGCGTGATGAGCAGCATCGCCTTGTCGTCGCAGTCGCCCTGGCGCCGCGCCAGGAGCTCCTGGGGGCGGTTCGGCAGCCACCACTCGCCCGACACGAAGTTCACGTACCGGATGTCGTCCGCCACGAAGTCGAAGAGCGCCCGCAGCTTTGCCTCGCGCGTGGCCTTGCCCTTCGTGAGCTCCGCGGCGAGCCGGCGGACCTGATCGTCGGGCTCCATGAAGCCGGCGACCGCGCCCCGGTACCACTCCCGGAAGTCGTGCCAGCCGTGGAACGTCGAGCCCACGACGACCGGCAGCACCTCCGCGAGGTGCGGGGCGAGCGGCTCCTCGGGCACCTCGGGCGGGTCGTCCCAGATGTACCGCGTCACCTGGCGGCCGTCCTTCTCGGACCTGAGCACCCGCTCGGCCTTGCCGTTCAGTACGTCGATCGCCAGGGGATCGCTCGCCGGCGAGTCGACGACGACCTCGTTGTAGAGGATCGGCCGCGTGTCGGTCGAGCCGACGTAGTCGATGAAGTAGAACGGCGCGTCGCCCCGGCGGCCGACGGGGCCCCGGGTCCACGAGCGCACCGCGACCTCGACCACGTCCCCCGCCTTGAGCTCGGGCCAGCGCACGAACGGCTTCTGCCCGCCCGCGCCCTGCTCGTCCGGCTGCGCCACCGTGCCGTCCTTGCGGTGGACCCGCGCGAGCAGGAGCTCGGTGTCCTCCCCCTCGGCGGGGATGTCGCGCTCGTAGAGGTCCTGATCGGTGCGCGGCTCGATGACGATCTCGCGCGCGTAGTGCATGAGCTGCGAGACGCGCTTGTCCGGGTGGTACGTCACGACGCGCACCCAGTGGAGCTGCCGGTCGGCCACCTCCCCCTTCTTCGCCGGGGTCTGCCGGGCGCGCGCCAGGAAGACGCCGGGCGCGACGAGGTGCTGCTCGTCGCGCATGCGCTGCCGGCCCGGCGCGCCGGCCGAGCCCTCGCCGAGGCGGAGCGCGAGCTCGGCCTTGAGGTACGGATCGCCGGGCGTGAGGTCACGCGCCCGCGCGAGCGCGGACGTGGCCAGGCGCGACGCGGCGGCGCTGGCCTGCGGCCGCGCGCCCGCGCCGCCCGCGCCATCCTCTCGCACCGCGGCGAGCGCCTGGAACGCGGCGGGCTGGTTCGGCGCGACCTGCGTCGCGTACGACAGCACCTCGCGCGCCCACGCGACGCGGCCCGCGTCGTGGAGCGCGCGGCCGATCCGGATGACGTCCTCGGCCGACGTCTGCTGCGCGAGCGCCCCGGCGGCCGCCACCTCCAGCGCGGCGCCGCCGTCGGGCTCGAACGCGAGCACGTAGGGCGCGCCCCGCGACTCGGGCGCGATCTCGGCGAGCCGGCGCGCGGCCCGCAGCTCGAGCGCCGGGTCCAGCCGGGCCGCGGCCGCGATCTCCTGCCAGACGACGACCGGCGTCCGGTCCTTCTGCTCGCGCTCGACCGCGAGCAGCTCCTCGAGCCCGGCCCGCGTGAGCCCCGCCGTCGCGAGCTTCTTCTTGACGAGCGCCCTGAGGACGCGCGCCTCGGGATCGCGCGCCGAGCGCAGCGGCTCCTCGCGCAGCGCGGCCGCGGCCCAGTCGACCCGCTCCGAGGCGAGGTGGGCGGCGACCAGCCGGCGCTGCGCGAACGCCGCGGTGGCCCGGTCCTTCTCGGCGAGGCCCCGGGCGCGCGCGGCCTCGAGCCAGCCGCTGCGGTTCGCGCCGAAGGGCGACACCCACCCCGCGAGGGCGAGCGCGTCGGCGGAGATCCCGGGCGACCGCGTCACGCGGTCGAGCAGCCCGGGCGCGCGGGGCGACCGCTGGTCGTCGGCGCCCCCGAGCGTGCGCGCCACGACGGCCGTGAGGGTCTGATCGAGCGACTGCGACGCGCCCGCGTCGAGCGCCCTGTCGAGCGCCGTCGCGACGGCGGTGGCGGCGCGCGCGCCCTGGGGCGGGGCCGGCGGCAGCTTGAGCGGCGTGAGGTCCGACGAGGTCGCGAGCGCCACGGGCCGGCGGTCCTCGTCGGTGAAGCGCACGCGGACGCGCCCCTCGTCGGCGATGGCCCCGGTGCACACCTTGAGGGCGAGCAGGTGATCGCCGGCGGGCGCCTCGATGCGCGCGGCCATGCGGTCGAGCACGAGCCGCTCGTGCGCCGCCTCGCTCGCGGCGACGTCGGCGCCGTCCCACAGGAGCCGCACGGCGCCGGTCGCGGCGACGTGGGCGAGCATCGGCTTGCGATCGAGCGCGGCCGGGACGGTCACGCGCGAGGCGAGGTACGTGCAGGTCTCGGTGCGCGGATGGATGTAGAGATCGAGCGGCACGCCACGCGCCGTCGACGCGGCGGGCAGCACCCTGCGCCACGCGACGTCGTACACCCCCCAGGCGTAGCGGGCGCTCATGTCCGAGAAGCGCTGGCCTTCGGCCTCGGGCCCCTCGCGGAGCGCGAGCCCGCCGCCCGAGTTGTCCTGGAACGGGCCGAGGACGGCGAACGCCTTGACGAGCCCGGACGGGTCCGGGGGCGCGTCGTACGAGACGGCGCGCGCGCCCGGCCACGTCGCCGCCGGCGGCTCCGGGGCGAGCGAGGCGGCGAGCCAGCGCGCCTCATCGGCGAGCGGCGAGGAGGACGCCCCGATCTGCGCGAGGCCTTCCCGTGCGCGGCCCTGCGCGGCGCGGTCCGCGAGCGCCGCCGCGATCACGAGCCCGGCGAACGCGTCGTCGCCGCCCCGCCGCGCCCGGACCAGCGCCGCGCCGAGCATCTCGTCGGGCGTCGCGGCGGTCCACCGCAGCGGCAGCACGATGGGCGCGCGCTTCTCGGACCCCGGCGCGCTGCCCGCCGCGGGTGCGCTCGCCCCTGCCTTCACGCCTCCCGGACGCAGCGTCGGCGCGCCCCCGGCTCGCGGCGCCGGCGCGCTGCCCGCCGCGGGTGCGCCCGTGCCCGCCGTCGCGCCCCCGGCTCGCGGCGCCGGCGCGCTGCCCGCCGCGGGTGCGCCCGTGCCCGCCGTCGCGCCTCCCGGACGCGGCGACTGTGCGTTGCCCGCCGCGGGTGCGGCGGCGATCGCGAGCAGCGCCGCGAGCCACCCGCCCCCGCGGAGCGCGCGGGCGCGCGCGCGTCGATCTCGTCCTCGTCGATCCCGTCGATCTCCCCCCGGCGAGCTGCGCTCCATCGAACCTCGCTTCCCGGCCACGGCATAGCGCGGGCCCGATCGCGGCGCGAGCGCGGCGATCATGCGCGCCTTGCGCGAACTTGGCCGGCGAGCCCGCGGCCCCCTACCCTGCGCTCATGCGCCGCGCGTCACGATGGCTGCTCTCGGCGGTGATGGCCCTGACCACGCTCACGGCCTCGCCAGCATCGACCTTCGCCCGCGACACCAAGGTCGAGTGGAAGAGCGTCGACGTCCCCGCGGGGGAGGGCCAGGCCCAGCGGGCCCGCGCGCTGCGCGGCATGCTCTCCAGCGCCGCGAAGAAGGCGGACTTCGGCAAGGCGAAATCGGTCGTGCTGAGCGCGCGTGTCGTCGAGTTCACCTCGGCCACGCGGGGCGACGTCCACCGCGTGAGCTGCACCGTCGTCGGCCGCGTCGTCGGCGGCGCCACCGCCCGCTCGCGCATCTCGTTCGGCGGCAGGCCGAGCGAGCGGCAGGCGCTGGAGAAGCAGGTGCTCGCCATGGTCGCGAACGGCGTCGTCGGCCGGCTCGCCGCGATCGTCCGCGCCCGCGCGCACGACTGACGCGCACGCCGGAGTCGACCTGCTCCGCCGCGGGATCGCGCCGCGCCCCGCTCGACCCTCCACGGGATCTGGACTAGGACGGCCCGCACCTCATGGAACTGGACCGGATGGTGAGCGAGCTCTTCCAGGAGGAAGAGCTCGCTCGCGCCACGGCGAAGAAGCTGATCGAGCTGGCGCAGCGCTCCGCGGACGAGGCGAGCGCCGAGCGCGCGAGCCTGCTCGCGTTCCTGCGTGGGCCGATGGAGCGGCACATGCGCTACGAAGAGACCGCCATCTTCCCGCATTTTCAGGCGCGCGGGCTCGCCGAGGAGGTCCAGGTGGCGCTGAAGCAGCACGCCGCCGTGCGTGAAGCGACCGACGCCCTGGCGGCCGTTGCGCAGGGCGGCGACGTCGCGCAGGCCATCGTCGATGTCGCCCGGTTGCTCCTGCACCATACAAATTTCGAGGGCGACTACATTTATCCAGAGCTCACCCACGACGAATGGCGCGAGCTGATGCAGGAAACCGTTCCCCAGGACATCTGAGGTGGTACGCATGAACTCGACACGGATGTTGTCCTCGACGTAGGCTTTTGCCGCCGTGTCTATTGCAGCTGGTCAGGTGCTGAGCGAGCGCTACCGCCTCATCCGACCCGTGGGGCAGGGCGCGCAAGCGGCGGTGTGGGTCGCCGAGCACCTGGCGCTCGGCACCCATGTCGCGGTCAAGCTCATCGATTTGGAGCTCGCGAAGCAGGAGGACGCGCGCGAGCGGTTCCGCCGCGAGGCGACGGCCGCCGCGCAGCTGCGCAGCGCGCACGTCGTGCAGATCATCGATCACGGCATCGACGGGGAGCAGCCGTTCATCGTGATGGAGCTGCTCGAGGGCGAGGACCTCTTCGATCGGCTCGCGCGCCGGCGCCGCCTCTCGCTCCAGGAGACGTCGAAGATCGTGACGCAGGTCGCGCGCGCGCTCACCCGCGCGCACGGGGCCGGCATCGTGCACCGCGACCTCAAGCCGGAGAATTTTTTCCTCTGCGCGAACGAGGACGACGAGATCGTCAAGATCCTCGACTTCGGCATCGCCAAGGTGAAGGGGCAGGGGAAGGGGAAGCGGGTCGCCCAGCGCACCAGCGTCGGCACGCTCATGGGCACGCCGCACTACATGAGCCCGGAGCAGGTGAAGGGGCTCCGGGAGGTCGACTACCGCGCGGATCTCTGGGCGCTCGGCGTGATCGCTTACCAGTGCGTGACGGGCGAGCTCCCGTTCGACAGCGAGGGGGTGGGCGACCTGCTGATCAAGATCTCGCTCGGCGAGATCCCGGTCCCGTCGAGGGTGAACCCGGAGCTGCCGCCGAGCTTCGACGCGTGGTTCGCGCGCGCCTGCGACCGCGATCCGTCGCGGCGCTTCAGCAGCGCGCGCGATCTCGCGGAGTCGCTCGCCCGCGTCGCCGACCTGTCGACCGAGGCCCCGAGCAGCATGCGATCGCCGCCGTCGCCGCAGCCGCCGCCGCTGCCGCCCCGGGCCGCGCCCACGCGCCCGCCGGCGGCCCCGCCGCGGCCGGCGACGGGCTCGGTGATCCCCAAGGCGCCGCCGCTCCCCCGGGTGGCTGACCCCACGGGCGCCGCCTCGACGCGATCGCTCGAGCGAGGATCGGGCGAACCGCCGGCGGACATGGCGGCCGCTCCGCCGTCGGCCAGGCCGAGCGCGAGGATCCCCGCGGTGCCGAGCGAGCGGCCGCAGACGCCGCCGCGGCTCACCGAGCGGCCTCCGCTCAGCGAGCGCCCACCGCTGTCGTCTCGGCTCGGCGAGCGGCCTCTCGCACCGCCGCGGGCCACCGAGCGACCTCCGGCGCCGCCTCGACCCACGGCGCGGCCTCAGACGCCGTCGCTGGCGCAGATCAGCGAGCAGACGCCGGGCTCGTCCGAGCTCGGCGAACGGCCGCCGCTGAGCCAGCAGCCGCCGCTCTCGGCTCGGCCCGGCGATCGACCTCCGGCGCCGCCGCAGCGCAGCGACAGCGCATCGCAGAAGCCGCCGGTCGCTGCCGAGACGCTGGTCGCCACCGAGACGCTGGTCGCCACCGGGACGCCGGTCGCTGCCGGAACACCGGTCGCCACCGGGACGCCCGTCTCCGCGCAGCCGAGCAGTGTATCGTCCGCGACGACAGACGGCGTCGACGCCCCGCCAGGCGCGCCTGGACCGGCGCTGGCGCCCGGCGACACGTTCCGGAAGGCCGCCGACAGCGCGTCCTCGCTCGTCGACGTCGACATCGACGAGTTCGAAGAGGACGTGATCGACACCGACGTGGACGAGCCCTGGACGGCGCCGGCCGCATCCGCGGCGCTCGCTCCGCGCGCAGACGCAACGCCGGCCGAGCCCGCGGCCGCAGCCCAGGTGCCGGCCGAGCCTGCGGCCAACGTGCCGCCCGAGCCTGCGGTCAACGTGCCGGCCGAGCCCGCAGCCCAGGCGCCGGCCGAGCCCGCGGCCCTGGCGCCAGCCGAGCCCGCGACCCAGGCGCCGGCCGCAGCCCAGGCGCCGGCCGAGCCCGCGACCCAGGCCGCGGCCCAGGCGCCGGCCGAGCCCGCGATGGCTGCGCCCCAGAGCGGCGTACCCGTCGCGCCAAGCGTCACGGCCGAGCCGCCGCTCTCCTCGCAAACGCCACACGTGCTCTCGCCACAACAGGCCGAGCCGCACGCGATCGCCCCCGAGCTCGAGGCGCCGCCGAGCCAGGATCCGTCGTCGGAGAAGCTCCGCGACAACGTCAGGCGGGCGGTCGTCGGGGCGGTCGCGGCAGCCGCGCCCCCCGCCTCGCTGCGCGAGCCGTCCCCGCTCGCTCCACCGCTCGCCCCTCGGGCTCGCGCGTTGCCCTCCGGCCAGTCGCCGGACCAATGGATGAAGGGGTCCAGCGTGAGCGGGGTAGCGCATGAGGCGCGCGAGAGCGTGCTTCCGGAGTTCGACCCCGGCTCACGTCGGCGCCGACGCGCCGGCTTGGCAGCCCTCGCGCTGGTGGCCCTGGCCGGCGTCGCCGCGTGGCAGATGGTCGTCCGCTCGCAGCGCCTGCCGCAGAGCACGCCGGCGACCGAGAGCGAGGCCCCGCCGCCGCCCGCCGTCACGGCAGAGCCCGCACCGCCGCAAGAGCCCGCGCCTCAGCCGACCGTCACGGCGCCGGCCGTGGAAGCGGCCACGGCCACGGCCACGTCCGCGCAGCCGTCGGCCAGGGCCGCCACGACGACGCCGCCGCGGAAGCGGCGCCCGCCGCCGCCACCGCCGAAGAAGTCGCGGAAAGAGCCGGGCAAGGTGGACGACCTGACGATCGAGATCCCGACCCCCCCGGAGCCGGCCGAGGCGGAACCGACCTCACCAGCAGAGTCGCCGCCCCCGGCCGGATCGCCCCAGGGCGATTCGGCGCCGCATGCAGAGTGAAGCGTGGAAACGACTGCCTATCAGCAATACTCCGAAGAATCCGGCGACTGGTTGAGAAAGGGGAGGGCCCGGCTGCTGGCCCATCTGGTGCGCGAGTTCGGCCCGGAACGGCGGCCGCTCGAGCTGCTGGAGGTCGGCGCCGGGGTTGGCCAGAACCTGAGCGTCCTCGCGGAGTTCGGGGCCGTCGACGCCAACGAGGTGAGCCCTCTCGGACAGGAGGCCATCGCGAAGGCCGGCACGGCGAGGACGCTCTACGGCACATCCCTCCCGTTCCAGCTCGACCGACGTTATGACGTGATCTGCGCACTCGATGTCATCGAGCACATCGAGGACGACCGCGCCGCTCTCCGGTGGATCCATGACCACCTGAGCCCTGGCGGAATCTTCGTCGCCACGGTCCCCGCGTATCCGTGGCTGTTCAGCGACCACGACCGCGCATTGCAGCATTTCCGCCGGTACACGGCTGGCAGCTTCCGCGCCGCGCTGCCGGCCGAGCTCCACGTGGAAGCTTGTGCCTACTTCAACCAGCTCCTCTTCCCTGCCGCTGTCGGCTCGCGCGCCGTCTGGAGCGCCGCGCGCAAGCTGCGCCCTCGCAAGACCAGCATGAAGCAGCCCTCACCGAAGTCGGGCCTCGCTTCCTCCGCGCTCGAAGCCGTCCTCGGTGCCGAGGTCGACCTCATCGCGCGCGGCTACCGGCCGAGCTTCGGCCTGTCGGTCTTCTGCGTGGCGAAGCGCTGGGCCGCATGAAGGACAGATCCGCGTCGCTCGCCGATCTCCCCAGCACCCCGCCCACCGGCGCCCCGCCTGCCCCCCCGAGGATCTCGGCGGATCCGCCCGAGCCCGCGCCCGCCCCGCCGCAGCGGATCGGAGGCCCGCTCGCCAGGGTGCGCACGGCGCTGCGCCCGGTCATGGTCGTCGTCGCTGCCCTGTTCATCGGGCTCGCCGCGCGGGACCTCGCTCGCAGGTGGGAGAGCGGCGCGCCGATCGACATCCGTCCCGCGTTCGTGGCGCTCTCGGTGCTGCCCCTCGCGCTCGGCCTCGTCGTGCTGGGGCTCGCCTGGGCCTTCATCCTGGAAGAGCTGACCGGCCGGCCCATCCCTCGCTGGCCGGCGATCGCGCTGCACATCGAGTCGCAGGCGGCGCGGTACATCCCCGGCAAGGTCGGCGTGCCGCTGTTCCGCATGCTGGGCGCGTCGCGCATCGGGGCGACCAGCGCGGAGGTGGGGTCGTCGTTCGCGATCGAGTTCACCAGCTTCATCGCGGTCGGCGCCATGGTGGGGTTCGGCCTGCTCGCGGCGGGCGGCGAGCAGTTTGCGGGCGCGAACGCGCTCATCGGTCCATGGAGGCTGCCCGTGCTCCTCGCCCTGGGCGCGGTCCTCGTCGGGCTCATGACCGTGGATCGTGCCCGCGCGCCCGAGCGCGTGCGCAAGCTCCTCGCGCCCGAGGGGCGCGGGCCGCTCATGCCGGCGCGATTGCCGCTCGTGCACGCTGTGTACTCGCTGACCTGGGCCGCGCACGGCGCGTGCGCCGCGCTCGCCGTCGGCGCGACGCCGGGCGCGGCGCTCGGCGGCTCGGGCCTGTTCGTGCTGGCGCCCATCGCCGGTTTCCTCGCGATGGCCACGCCGGGCGGCATCGGCGTGCGCGAGGCGCTGCTCTCCGTGGGCCTCGCCCCCGCAGTCGGACCCGCCGCGGCGCTGGGCGCCGCGCTCATCTCGCGCGCCACCTCGCTCGCCGTGGACGTGGGCGGCCTGCTCATCGCGCGGCTGCTTTGCCGACGCGCCGCGCCTCGCTAGATCGCGCGGCTGCTTTGCCGACGCGCCGCGCCTCGCTAGGATGCGCCCCCTCTCATGCTGGCCCGCCTGCGTGCTGCCCTGAACTCCGACTCCCCCCTGGCCCGTTTCTGTGCCGCTCTGACCTCCGGCTCGCCCCGGGAAAGGCTGCTGCGCAACGCCTTCGCGGCCGTCGCATGCCTCACGGGCCTCGTCGGCTACGTGCTCGTGGTCCACGCGCACATTCCAGTCCAGCACTGGCTCCTGTGGCGGCTCGCGCCGCTCTGGGGCTATTCGCTGCTGTTCCTGCTCTCCAGCCTCGGCATCGGCCTCGTGCTGTTGCGCCGGGTGCTCCGCCTCGCGCACTTGCCGCCCGTCGAAGAGGGCCTGTTCGGCGTGACGCTGGGCTCCATCGCCTTCGTGTTCGGCATGTACCTCGCGGGCGTGGTCGGCTGGATCCGCCCCTGGTACGGGCTCGTGATGCCGGCGGCCCTCTTCGCGGGCGGCCTCCTGGAGCTGCCACGCTGGCTATCGCGGCTGAAGCATGATCTCGACGCCTCGACGACGCCGAAGGGGACGATGCGCTGGCTGTGGCTCACCGCCACGGGCGTCGGCGCCATGTGCATCGTGCTCCTCTACCTGCTGTCGCTGACCCCGGATTCCATCAGCTTCGACGCGACCTGGTATCACCTGCCGATCGGGCAGGACTACGCGCGCGCCGGTCGCATCGTGCCGTTCTACGGCGACGTGAACCGCTCGTTCCCCCACTTCGCGAGCATGCTCTACGCGTGGGGTTTCAGCGTCCCCGGGATGCTCGTGGAGCAACGATGGATGATGGCGCTCCACCTGGAGTTCGTGTTCGTCCTCGGGAAGGTGGTCGGCGTCGCGGCGCTGGCGCGGTACCTGCTCCAGGGCGAGCGCGTCCCTGGCCTCTGGGCGGCTTTCTTCCTGTTCCCGTCGCTGTTCGTCCAGGACCAGAACCCCGGCGGTTCGGCCGACCATTTCCTGGGCTTCTTCGCGGCGCCGGTCCTGCTCGCGTCCATGCGCTTCGCGGAGCGCTTCGACAGGCGGTATGCCGTCCTGCTCGGCGCGTCGCTCGGGGGCGCGATGCTGGTGAAGTATCAGGCGGTCTATCACCTGGGCATGGCGGCGGCGGTCGTCGTGCCGCGCGCCGCGTACCTGCTCGCGCGCGCGGCCTCCCGCGCCCTGAAGAAGCGCAGGCGGCCGCTGCTCTCGGCGCGCCGCGTCCTCGTGGCGGGGCTCATCGCGTCGGGCGTGGCGCTCGGCACGGCCGCGCCGCACTTCATCAAGAACACCATCTACCATAACAACCCCGTTTTTCCGTTGGCCCAGCGCGTGTTCACGCGGTCGTACCCGCAGCACGCGCGCTCCGCGGAGTTCATGGAGAAGGCGTATCCCAACGCGCCTTACCTGCCCAAGGGGAAGGGGCTCGAGCGGCAGCTCATCGCGGCCGGCAACTTCTTCACGTTCTCGTTCTCCCCGCACTACTCGTTCACTCGCTACGTCCCCTCGATGGGCTCGCTCTTCACGCTGCTCCTGCCGATGCTGCTGGTCATCCGCGGTCGTCGCAGGCCGGCGCTCGCGGCCTGGGCGACGTTCGCCGGCGTCTGGATGTGGAGCAACACGTACACCGCGGACCGGTACCTGCAGGGCATGCTCGCGGTGCCGATCGCCGCCGCCGCGGCGCTGCTCGTCCGCACATGGCAGCTCGGGACCGTCGCGCGGCTCGGCCTCGTGCCGCTCGTGGTGTTCCAGATCGTGTGGAGCGGCGATGTGCCCTTCTACTCCGGCCCGCGCCGGCTGGAGAGCGCGCTCTCGCTGATCCGCTCCACCTACGAGAAGCGATGGACCGACGCGCAGCGGTTCAAGTTTCGCGCGGATCACCGCGCGATCAACCAGGCTACCCCGCCCGACGCGCGCATCCTCACGCGCAACTACCGCACGACGCTCGGCATCGAGCGCGAGATCATCTTCGATATCCAGGCCTGGCAATCGCTCATTTTCTACGAGCCCGTGCGAGGGCCGGCCGAGCTCTACGCGCATTACCGGAGCGTCGGCATCACCCACATCCTGTACCCGCCGAACCAGCGCCCGCCGGACACGCTCCAGGCCGCCGTGCTGTTCAACGAGCTCGTGCACCGCCACGCGACCGAGAAGCGCCGCTTCGGCAGCCTTCAGCTCGTGACCATGCCGAAGGAGCCGCCGCCGGCCGACGAGCTGCCTTATCAGGTGCTCGCGCTCGGCGCGCCGGGCTACACGGACGGGCTCTACCCGGTCGAGGCGCTCCACATCCTCCCCAAGCTCCAGCCGCCCAGGGGCCAGGAGCCCAAGCCCGCACGGGCGTGGCCCAAGGATACGAACGCGCAGGCCGCGCTCCTCGACGCCGCGGAGGCGGTGGTGCTCGGCAAGAAGGCCGCGCGGGGCAGCCGGAACGTGAAGCTGGACGGCGTGTTCTTCGCGGCGGAGCGCTTCAAGAACTACACGGTCTACCTGCGGCAGCAGCGCGACACCTCCCGGGCGGAGCCGCCGCCCGCGGCCGCCGGCGCGCCGCCCGAGCCCCCGGCCGCAGGCACGCCGCCCGAGCCGGAGCCGACCGACCCTGTGGCTCCCCCGGAGGACGACGATCCGGAGGACCCGGACGGCTGAGCTCCCGGCCCGGGCTACGAGCTCTGTTCGACCCGAAGCCCGGTCCCCTGGACCGGGCTCTTCTTCACCTCGCGCTCACGCGCGCCGGTTGCACCTGCTGGTTGTGCCACGGCTTCGCGCCGGTGGACTGGATCCCCTCCAGCCGGAGGGCCGGCTCCCGCTCCGCGAGCTCGGTCTCGATCCGGCGCACGCGCATCAGCACCTCCTCGACGAGGCGGCGGTTCGTCGCGATGAGCTCCGCGAGCAGCGCCACGGCCACCAGGATGCACGCCATCACGACGGCGCCCGTGCCGACGATGAGCGACTGGATATAACCGCTGTAGTCCGGATTCCTCAGGTAGAAGTAGAGGAACCGGACGCCGACCGCGACGCCGAACACGAGCAGGACCGTCGCGGCCCAGCCCACGAGCTGCACAGGGCGGTACATCGCATAAGCCCGGAACATGACGGGACCGGCGCGGCGCAGGTAGTCGGGGATCGAACGAAAGAGCCGCGACTCGCGCGTCTTCGGGTTGGTCGTGATCTTCACGTTCTCCAGGGCGAGGCCGCGGCGGCCTGCCTGGATCACGGTCTCCAGCGTGTAGGTAAAGCGGTTGTGCACGAAGAGCTGCAGCGCCGCCTTCCGGCTCACCGCGCGGAAGCCGCTCGGCGAGTCGGCCACCTCCGTGGCGGACAGGCGCCGGATGAGCCGCGAGCCCCACCGCTGCAAGACCTTCTTGAGCGGCGAGAAGTGCTCGATCCTGTCTGTCTGCCGATCGCCGATCACCAGGTCGGCCCGGCCCGCGAGGATGGGAGCGACGAGCTGCGGGATCTCCGCGCCGCGATACTGGTTGTCCGCGTCGGTGTTCACGATGATGTCGGCGCCGAGCCGCAGGCACGCGTCGATGCCGGCCATGAAGCCGGCGGCGAGGCCTCGATTCTTGGCGAAGCGGACGATGTGGTGGATCCCGAGCTGCTCGGCGAGCGAGCTCGTCCCATCCGTGCTGCCGTCGTCAATGATGAGGACCTCGATCTCGTCCACACCGTCGATCGACCGCGGCAGGTCCGCGAATGTCTGGGCGAGCGTGTCGCGCTCGTTCAAGCAAGGGATTTGGATGATGAGCTTCACGGGCGATTTCGCGGCGCAGCGTAGCACGACGTGCGTCGAGAAATTCACCTCGGCGCTCAGCGGGCTCCCCCGCGACGCGAGGCTACAGCGCGGGCCGGAACGCCGCCCCGCTCGCGCTGAGCGCGGGGCGGCCAGCAGAAACCTGTCCACGCCGCTCCGCCGGTGCCCCGGGGCACCGACATCGCGGAACTTCACGGAACATCGCGGAGACGATGGTCCGCAGCACTGCGCCGGGCCGGCGGGACCATCGCTCCGCTCTAGTTGAGCAACTTCTTCGAGAGGTGCTTGACCGCCTCCTGCGCCGCGTTTCGCAGCGCAACCTCGACCGCCTTCGAGGACGTGTCGCCTCGCACGAGGATGGCGCAATTGTCCCCTTCAGCCTCGAAGGATGCGAGCGGTAGCTCTGTCGCCGCCGCTGCGGCGCGGATCGGCACCTGCACAGCAAGCGAACCGACCTCGAGCTCCACGAACCCCACCAGCTCCGTCTTGGATAGGTTCTGCATGCCTTCGAACGTGGGTCGCCCGCTGGGGCTTAGCAAGGTCAGGTTTTTCCTGCTTGTCGCTGGGATTGGGCTCCACGTGAAGCGGCAGAGCGCGGGAGCGTCGAGCGCATCGCCTGGTCGACGGTCGACGATCGACGCTCGACGATCGGCATCGGCGCGCGACGCGGCGGCCGCCGGTCCGAACGTCGCGCGCGTCACGCGCGTCACGCCGATCGCGCGCGTCACGCTGACCTCGCGCTTCCGCACGGATGACCGCTCTCGCGTCAGTTCTTCAGGGAGGTCAGCTGGTCGGCCATGATGCTCCGGTGATTGCGGTAGACCTGAAGCACGATGGCCAGCGCGATCGCCGCCTCGCTCGCCGCGAGGACGATGATGAAGACCGTGAACACCTGGCCAGCCACGCCGCCGGCGACGAAGTGGTCGAACGCGATGAAGTTGAGCGCGGCGGCGTTGAGGATGAGCTCGACGCCGAGGAGGATGCCCACCGCGTTCTTCCGCGTCATGACGGTGAACAGCCCGAGCCCGAAGAGCACCGCGGCGACGCTGAGGTAATGGATGAGACCGACCTCCATCGCCTACTCCCTCTCCCAGGCGCGCCTGACGGCTCGACGCGCGAGCACGACCGCGCCGATCATCGCGGCGAGCAGCACGACCGAGCCGAGCTCGAACGGGAGCAGGTACTCTCCGAGGAACGCGTGCCCGAGCTTGGCGGTGGACGGCATCGCCGGCCTGGCCTCGGCGGGCCAAGGGGTCTGGGTCGCCACCCTGCCGAGCAGGAGCAACACCGCCGTGACCAGACCGAACGCCACGGCCGGCCCGCCGCGCGGGTTCGAGATCTTCATCTCCGCGATGCGGCTCGTGAGCATCACGGCGAAGAGGATGAGCACGAGCGTGCCGCCGACATAGACGAGCACCTGCGTCGCCGCGATGAAATCGGCCGAGAGCGAGACGTACAGCCCGGCGATGCCGAGGAACGTGCCGAGCAAGGCCAGCGCGGAGTGGATGATGTTCCTGGAGAACGCCACGAGCCCGGCCGAGCCGAGCGTCAGCGCGGCAAGCCCGAGGAAGACGAGTGCGCTCATGGAGGGCATGGGGTGAGGGCCGCGACGTTAGACCGCTGCCCACCGCCCATCAAGGGCGGCCCCCGCTCCTACCCCGCTCCCACCCCCCCTCCGCCCCCCCCGCCCGCGGGCTCCGCGCCCTCGGCGCCTTGCTGCTTCTCGCGCTCCTTGCGCCAGATGGCGCGCAGTTCCTCCAGCGCGGCTGGGTTGTCGCGCATGGCGCGCTCGCGGGCCTCCCGGGCGTGCGGCCCGTACTCGCCGACGGGCACCTCGCCGAGGTCCTTCGGCGCCTTGTAGAGCGGCACGAGGCCCTCCGGGATAAAGCGGAACGTGAGGTGGTCGAGCGTCGGCGCCGCCCCCTCGAACTCGCGGGTATGGCGGATCGCGCCGGTCGACTCCGTCTTGCACGCCTCGACGCACAGGCCGCAGTACATGCACTTGCCCATGTCGATGTCGAAGCGGCTCATCGCCTGCTTCTTCGTCGCCGGGTCCTTCTCCAGATCGATGGCGATGCACTCGATGGGGCACGCGCGCTCGCAGCGCTTGCAGCCGGTGCAGATGTCCATCTGCACCTCCAGGAAGCCGCGGTACCGCGGGGGGAGCATCTCGCTGACGGGGCGGTCCGTCTTGTCGGGGTACTGGACGGTGATGGGCTCCCGGAACAGATGGGAGAACGTGACCGCCATCCCCTCCAGGATGGTATTGGCCGCGCTGGAGATGCTCTTGATGTACTGGGCGAGATCCATGGCCGGTGCCTCTCAGGGACCTGACGCGCTCGGGCAAATCCCCCGAAGGAGCGAGGCGCTACACCGCGGACGATAGCAGACGCGGACCTGCCCTGGAGCGTCCAGCCCGCTCCCCGCGGGTCCCGCCAGCCCGCGCCGTACAAGCCCCGCGGGCTCCCGCCAGCCCGCCCCAAGGCCGCGTCCGTTCGGACTCGCCCCGCGCAGGAACCGGCGGAGAGCGGGGAGTCCGCGGCGAACCCGTCCTCTCCTGTTGACGCGCACCCGGGGTGGCGATCATGGTCGTCTGATGTCGCAGCTCCCCTTGTCGGGAACGTTCACCGCCCTCGTCACGCCATTCACGCCCGATGGCGAAGCCGTCGACTTCGACGCGCTCGACGCGCTCGTCGAGGCGCAGATCGCGGGCGGCGTCAGCGGGCTCGTGCCGTGCGGGACCACGGGCGAGTCGCCGACCCTCAGCGAAGCCGAGACGACCGCGGTCATCCGGCGCGTCGTCGAGGCGGCGCGCGGCCGCGTGCCGGTGATCGCGGGGACGGGCTCGTTCTCCACGAAGAAGACGATCGAGGCCTCGCGCGCCGCGCTCGCCGCCGGCGCGGCGGGCGTGATGATCGTGATGCCGTACTACAGCAAGCCCTCGCAGGACGGGCTCCGCGAGCACACGCTGGCCGTGGCCAGGGCCATCCCGGCGCCGATCGTGCTCTACAACATCCCGGGGCGGACGGTGGTCGACCTCTCCGCCGAGACGACCGAGCGCATCTGCGCCGCCGCGCCGAACGTCGTCGCCATCAAGGACGCCTCGGGCAACGTGTTCCGCTGCCAGGAGCTCGTGCGGCGCCTCGGCGACCGGCTCGCGATCCTGAGCGGCGACGACGCGCTGACGCTCGCGATGATGGCGCTCGGCGCGCAGGGCGTCATCAGCGTCACGTCGAACGTGCTGCCGCGCGAGACCAGCGCGGTGACCCGGCGGTTCCTGGCCGGCGACCTCGCGGGCGCGCGCGCAGCCCACCTCGCGCTCCTCGAGCTGCACGGGCTCCTGTTCGTCGAGCCGAACCCCACCCCGGCGAAGGCCGCGCTCGCCGCCCTGGGCCGCATGAGCGCCGCCGTCCGGCTGCCCCTCGTGCCGGCCGGAGAGGCGACCCGGCAGCAGATCGCCGAGGCGATGAGGCGGCTCGAGGCGAGGCGCGAGGCGTCGTGAAATCGAACGGAGATCATCGAGGCGTGCCGATGAGCGCGCTCCTGGGGGCCGCCCAGGGGGACGACGCCCAGCTGCTGAAGGTCGCGATCCACGGCGCGAGCGGGAAGATGGGGCAGGCCATCGTCCGGCTCGCGGCGAACGAGCGAGCCCAGGTCGTGGGCGCGATCGTGTCGCGCGGCTCCTCGCGCATCGGCCGTGACGTCGGCGAGCTCGCGGGGACAGGCACCATCGGCGTCGCGATGAGCGACGACACCAGCGCCGGGCTGCTCGGCGCGGACGTGGTCATCGACTTCTCGCGGCCCGAGGCGCTCCCCCGCCTCCTGCACCTCGCGATGCGCGCCAAGGTCGCCGTGGTCAGCGGCACGACGCGCCTCGACGGCACGTGCGAGCGGCTGCTCGACGAGACGGCGCAGCACGTCCCGGTGCTCTGGTCGCCGAACACGAGCATCGGCATCCACGTGCTCGCGGAGATCGCGGCGAGCGCGGCGCGGCGGCTCGGGCCCGGCTACGACGTCGAGATCGTGGAGGTGCACCACCGCGCCAAGGTGGACGCGCCGAGCGGCACGGCCGTGCGGCTCGCCGACGCGGTACGCGCGGCCCGCGAGCCTGCCGCGACGCTCGACGACGTGCACGGCCGCGAGGGCAACGTCGGCCCGCGCAAGGCGAACGAGCTCGGGATCTTCGCCGTGCGCGGCGGCGACGTCATCGGCGACCACACGGTCCACCTGCTCGGCCCCGGCGAGCGCCTCGAGCTCACGCACCGCGCGACCAGCCGCGATCTCTTCGCGCGCGGGGCGCTGCGCGCGGCGTGGCACCTGCACGGGAAGCCGCCCGGCCGATACACGATGGCCGACGTGATCGGCGGCTGACCGCGGCGCTCCAGGGCCGGACGCGGGCGATCCGCGATCCGGCGTGCCGCGAGAGAGCCACAATGTGGTCAGCGGCGGTTCGCCGCACTACGCTGCGGCGCTCGTATGGAGACGCTCGCTGCGAGGATCGCACGCGCCGGTCCTTTGCCGGACAGGGACGCGGTCGGCTGGGTCGTCCGCCTGGCGAAGCGCGTCGAGAGCCTGCACGCGCGCGGGACGGTGCACGGCCGCCTGTCGGCCGCGTGCGTGGTCATGGAGGGCGAGCCGTGCACGTCGACGGGGTGGCTCTCGGATCCGCTCGCCACGCCCGCCTTCGTCGGTTACCGCTCGCCGGAGCGGGCCGCGGGTGAGGGGCCGTCGCGCCGGGACGACACGTGGGCGCTCGCGGTCACCCTGTACACGGCGCTCTCGGGAGCGCTCCCGTTCCCTGCCGAGAGCGACCAGGAGCTCCGCCGCAAGCAAGGCGCCGGCGCCGCGCCGCGGGTAACGCCGCCCGGCGCGGCGGGCGACGCGCTGTGGCGCGTGCTGGACCAGGCGCTCGCGCGCCGCGCCGAGCAGCGGATCACCGAGGTCGCGGCGCTCCGTCGCGCGCTGGAGGCGGCGCGGCCGGGCGAAGGCCTGGAGGAGCTGCCGCCGCTCGATGAGCACGCGCTCGCGGCGCCGGCGAGGACCATTCCAGCGCCGCGCCCGTCGAGCAGCGGGGTGCGGGGGACGTCGAGCTCGCAGCCGCCCCGCAAGAGCGCGCCGCCGCGCGAGGGCACCGGCTCGCAGCCGCCCCGCAAGAGCGCGCCGCCGCATGGCCACTCGAGCTCGCAGCCGCCGCCCCTCGCGGGCGCCTCGGCCCGCCGGACGCCGTTGCCCCTCCACGGGCTCGCGAGCCTGGGGCTCCGGTCGATGATCGGCGTGCCGACCACCCCGCCTCCGGAAGCGCCAGACCGTGCCTCAAAGGCGCAGACGGCGTTGCCTGCCGCATCGCCGCGGCTCGCCGGCGCAGCGACGGAGGACCGCTCGCGCGCGGGCGCAGTGGCTGCCCCGACCGCGCACGTGCAGCCACCGTCGCGACCGCCCGTCGCGCCCGCAGCGACGGCGCTGCCGCCCGTCGCGCCCGCAGCGACGGCGCTGCCGCCCGTCGCGCCCGCAGCGACGGCGCTGCCGCCCGTCGCGCCCGCAGCGACAGCGCTGCCGCCCGTCGCGCCCGCAGCGACGGCGCAGCCGCCCTTCTCGCCCACCGCGGTGCCCCTCTTCGACGCGGATGCCCCAGCGAGCCCGCGAACGATCGACGATCTCCCCTGGCTGGGCGAAGACGACCCGCATCGGCCATCGCACCCCTTCCCGATGGCGCCCGGCAGCGTCGCCGCGCGCCTCGGCGCGCCCGGGCTCGGCGCGCCGACTCCCCACGTCCCGGCCGTCGATCTCCCCCTCCCCTGGCTGGGCGAAGACGAGACGCACGAGCCGTCGCACCCCTTCCCGATGGCGCCCGGCGGCGTCGCCGTGCGCGGCGGCGCGTCCGGGCTCGGCGCGCCGACGCCCCACGTCCCGGCCGTCGATCTCCCCTGGCTGGGCGAAGACGACCCGCATCGGCCGTCGCACCCCTTCCCGATGGCGCCCGGCGGCGTCGCCGTGCGCGGCGGCGCGTCCGGGCTCGGCGCGCCGCCGCTTCGCGCGCCGGCGCCCACGCCCGGAGCGAGCCGCGAGACGCCGTCCGCGGCGCGCCGGTGGCTCACGCTGGCCCTGGGGGTCGTGGCCATCGCGGGCGCCGCGGGGGCAGCCTGGTTCTGGCTTCGCCACCGCGACGCCGCGCCGCCGTCCCTCCCAGCGCCGCCGTCGGCGGACGCTGCGCCCGCCGCATGCGCCGCGCCCGTGGAGCCGAGCGCGCCGGCGCTCGGTGACGCGGGCGCGGAACAGGCAGGCACGGCGGCGCCGGCGGACGCAGGCACCGCAAGCGCAGCGCCGGACCCTGCGGCCACGGCGGACTTCGCCGCGTGCGCGATGCCTCTCTTTCCCGGCAAGAGCGTCGACGCCGCCATCGCGGGCCAGCTGTCGTTCGCCTGCGCCGAGACCGACCCGATGAAGGGCGTCTCGGCGCTCAAGAGCCACCTCGCCCAGGCAGCTGGGCCCAAGGGCGTCTCGGACGCCACGAAGGAATGGGCCGTGCTCGGCTGGCACGACATGGCGACCCTCGCGACCCTGCGCGCCCGCTGCTGCCACGCGCCGCCCCCCCTCCAGCTGCCCCCCACGCCCGAGGGCTGCACGCCGCTCGACGAGGCCCTGAACGAGCTCGGCGCGGCCGTCGCGTCGGCGTCTGCTCCGGGCGATCGGGCTGTCGCGAAGGCGGCGCGGCGGTACATGCGCGCAGCCCAGTGCGTCGCCCGGGTCGGCGCGGCGACCCGATACGGGCGCAAGAACAAGCCGAACGGAGGCGAGGCCAGCGCCTTCAAGAAGGTGCTCTCGCGCGCGCTCCGAAACGCGGCACAGGCGCGCTGAGCCGCGCGAACGTCCCGTCGCCCGTGGCGCGTCCCCGTGGTCCGCGCCGCGCCACGGCGTGACGTGGCGAGCGACGCGGACGGCGCGGCCGGCGTGACCGGGGGTGAACCGGCGTGAACGGCCGTGATCAGGCGTGAACAGCGCGGATCGATCGCTCGACCACCTCGCCGAACGAGCGGTTCTGGGGTAGCGTCCGCGGTCCCATGTCCAACGAAGCGAGCGATCTCCTGCTCGAAATCGGCGTCGAGGAGCTCCCCTCGTCGTTTGTCGAGGCCGCGCTCCGCGCGCTCCCGGATCTCGCAACGAAGCGCCTCGCGGAGCTCAGGCTCCGCCACGGCGCGGTGCGCGCGCTCGGCACCCCGCGTCGGCTCGCGCTGCTCGTCTCCGGGGTCGCGGCGCGCCAGCCGGACCTCGAGGAGGAGGTCACCGGCCCGCCGGTCAAGGCGGCCTTCAAGGACGGCGCGCCCACGAAGGCGGCCGAGGCGTTCGCGCAGAAGCTCGGCTGTACCGTCGCGGATCTGCGCCGCGTCGAGGGGCCGAAGGGCGAGTACCTCGCGGGCACCCGCCGCGAGGCCGGCAAGCCCGCGGCCGAGCTCCTCCCGGAGGTCCTGGCGTCGCTCGTCGCGGCGATCCCCTTCCGCAAGTCGATGCGCTGGGGGCAGGGAGATTTCGCGTTCGGCCGCCCCATCCAGTGGCTGGTCGCGCTCTCCGGCGGCGAGGTCATCCCCGTCGAGATCGCCGGCATCCGCAGCGGGCGCACGAGCCGCGGCCACCGCTTCCTCGGGTCGGGCGAGATCGCGATCGGCGCCGCCAAGGACTACGTCGAGGCGATGCGCGCGGCGCACGTGCTCGTCGACCCCGAGGCGCGCGCGCAGCTCATGCGCGAGCGCCTGCTCGCCGCGGCGCGGGACGCGGGCGGCGTGCTGATCGAGGACGACTTCCTGATCGGCGAGAACCTCTCCCTCGTGGAGGAGCCGCACGTCATCGTCGGCAGCTTCGAGGAGCGGTTCCTCGAGCTGCCGGAGCGGGTGATCCTCGAGGTCGCGCGCGGCCACCAGCGCTACTTCGGCGTCCGCGACGCGAGGACGGGGGCGCTGCTCCCGAGGTACCTGGCGGTCGTGAACACCGCGGAGGCGCCCGAGAAGATCAAGCGCGGCAACGACAACACGATGCGCTCGCGCCTGTCGGACGCGCAGTTCTTCTACCGGGAGGACGTCAAGATCCCGCTCGCGAACCGCCGCGAGAAGCTCGGCGGGATCGTGTTCCAGAAGCGGCTCGGCAGCGTGCTGGCGAAGGCCGAGCGCGTCGAGCGGCTCGCCCGCGAGCTCGGCCTGCTCCTGATGCTGCCCGAGCAGACGCTGGTGGCGGCGGCCTCGGGGGCGCACCTCGCGAAGTGCGATCTCGTCGCGCTGATGGTGGGCGAGTTCCCCGAGCTCCAGGGCGAGATGGGGCGGGCGTACGCGCTCGCCCAGGGGGTCAGCCCGGAGGTGGCCGACGTGGTGCGCGATCACTACCTGCCCAAGGGCGCCGCGGACGCGACGGCGCCGACGAACGCCGGCGCGCTGGTCGCGATGGCCGATCGGCTCGACACGCTGGTCGGCTGCTTCGCGATCGGGCTCGTCCCCACGAGCACCGCCGATCCGTACGGGCTGCGCCGCGCGTGCCTCGGCGTGCTGCGCACGCTCCTGGATCGCGATCTCGATCTGCGCCTCGGCGCCGCGTTCGGCGCCGCCTACGACGGCTACGCCGGGGTGGAGCTCAACGTCTCGCGCGACGAGCTCGCGACGCGCCTCGGCGAGTTCTTCTCCGAGCGGCTGCGGGGCCTGCTCTCCGACCGGCTCCCGCAGGACGCGGTCCTCGCGTGCCTGCGCGTCGCCGCGGATCGCCCGCTCGATCTCAGGGCCCGCGTGCGCGCGATCGACGCGCTGAGCCCGGAGGTCCGCGCGCGGGTGGGCGAGGTCTTCAAGCGGGCCACGAACATCGCCGACAAGGCGCCTGCCGGCGAGCCGGTGGCGCCGTTCGGGCAGGACGTGCACCCGAGCGAGACGGCGCTCTTCGCGGGGTACCTCAAGCTGCGCGACCAGATCGCGTCGGACGTCCGGAGCGGCTCGTACGACACCGCGTTCAGGGCGGTGGCGGACTTCGCTCCGCTCTTGCACCAGTACTTCATCGACGTGTTCGTGATGACCGACGACGCGGCCGTGCGGGACAACCGGCTGCGGCTGATGCGCGCCCTGGCGGAGACCTGCGGGAGCCTGGCCAGGCTGGAGCTCCTCGGCGAGGCGCCGCGCGCGGCGTCGTAGCGGACGGGCGCGGCGGCTTGGCGGCGCGCCCGACATCACCTTGTCAGCTCAGAGTGGCCCGGCTGCGGCGCCTGGCACCGCACCTGCACGGCACCAGCGCCACGCCGACCGCAACAACCCCCGGCGGCACAATCGACCAGGCGTCGAAAGCCCATCACAGCTCGGCCGAGCGGTGATGGGCTCTCAGCATGACAAGAGGAGGGAGTGCAGCGATGTCTTCAATCGAAGCGAACAAGGCGATCGCGCGACGGTTTCTCGATCTCGTGAGCGAACACAAGATCGAGGAGCTATGCGATATGATCTCTCCGTCGTGGAGGATGCACGGCGGCCCGCCCGCGCTCCCCGCGGGGCCGGAGGGGATCCGCACGCTCTTCGGGACATTCGGCGCCGTCGAGCAAACATGGTCGATCGAGGACGTGATCGCCGAAGGGGACAAGGTGGTCGTGCGCGCGAAGAACACGTGCGCACAAGCGAGCTTCCTCGGCATCCCGAGCCACGGACGGCAGCAGACGTTCACCGCCATGTTCATTCACCACATCGTCGATGGGAAGATCGTCGAGACCTGGCGGAACGCCGATGATCTCGGCCGGCTCCTGCAGCTCGGGGCGCGCTTCGAACCGGGGGCAACCCAGGCTCCCACGTGAGCAGGCTGGCCGCGTCTGACGTCCGTCTTCGCCTGGTCAGCGCTGCTGTCGAGTTGAACAGGATTTCAGCCGGGCCACCTCGATGAATCACGAAACGGCGACTCCGAAAGCGCCGTGAAACCACGTCCATGTACGTTGCTTCGCGGAACCGATAAGCCCACTGCGGACGATGAGCAGCGCCTCTGGCGCCTCGCCAGGCCGTCGGGCGTCTGGACCTGCACGCTCGCCAGGAGCTGCGGTACCGTTCGCCCCCATGCCGGGATCTCCGCCCTATCCGTTCGCGTTCTTCGGGGCAGCGCCGAGCGACTGGTTCGACCTCGAAGGGGACCTGTTCTCCTATGAGCTCTGCTTCGTGGCGCCCCCGGACGCGGCCGCGCGGCGCGCCGTCGGCGAGGCGTGGGAGCGGGCGCTCGACGCGCGCGCGGTGGAGCACGGCGAGCCCTTCCAGTGGGCCGATCGCTGGGCGCTCGTGCGGGTGCGGCCGGCGGGGTGGAGCAAGGCCTGCATCGCCGACATGGCGCGCGCGGTCCAGCAGGCCCTCACCGCGGCGCACGGCGCGCACCCGATCGAGGTGGCCTCCCTGGCCGAGGCGATCGAGAGCGACAGCGACTGGGACGCCTGGTCCGCCGAGCAACGACCCGAGCCCCCGACGGGCCCGAGGTGGCCCGTCGAGCTGCCCCGCTTCGGCGGTGGCAAGCGCTTCGAGGCCGCGTGCGCGGTGGATCCGGCGGTCGAAGCCGCGCGCGCCGCGGCGCGCGCCGCGCCATCCGAGGAGGAGCGCTCGTCGGAGCGCGCGGCGGGCGACGACCACGACGCGGAGGAGGCGGAGAGCAGCGACGACGACGACAAGCCCAGGGTCATCTCCGGCGGGCTCCGGCTGGAGCGCCTGCCGGGGTACAAGGCGCCCGAGCCTCCCGACGAGCAACGGAAGCTCTTCGGGCGGAGAGGCGAGGTGCAGATCGCGCCGAACGGCCTCGTCTTCGGCGTCGCCCAGCCGAAGCGCCAGCCGCCTGTCCCTGCGTGGATCGAGAACGGCGAGCTCCGCACCGCTCAGGGCGATCCGCTCGCCACCACGTCCGGCGCTTACCTCGCCGCGCGCGACGACGGCGGCGCGGCGCTGATCGGGGAGGATTCGGAGGCCCTCTGGGAGGTCGTGTTCGCGGAGGGCTCCGTGCGGCGCCTCCTTGAGCGCGCCGAGTCCTTCTCCGACGTCGCCTACGGCCCGGAGGACCGGGTGCTGGTCGCGGGCAGCACGATCGACGTCTACCGGCGGGAAGGCCCGGGCGTCGCGCTCGAGGGGCGATGGGACCTCGACAGCTACGGGATGCGCTCAGCCTTCGGCGGACGCCTGCTCCTGTTGAAGTGCTTCGACGACGAGGACGAGAGCGAGGACGGCGTCACCCTCGTCGGCTACGACGGATCCTCGATGCGCCGGCTGGCCCGCGTGCGCATCTCGATCGGCGACATCGTGATCGAAGGCGCCCGCGTCATCGTGGAGGACGGCGGCGAGTGCTACGAGCTGCTCGGCCTGGAGGAGCTCGCCGCGCGCTTCGCCGCGCAGCCGGAGTCCTTCCCCGAGCTGAAGAAGAGCGAACCCGGCGACGAGGACGAGAGCGCGTCCGGCGAGGGCGACGAGGGCGAGAGCGCGTCCGGCGAGGGCGACGACGACGAGGAATCCCGGCCAGAGGTGCTGGAGGGCGCGATCCGCGTGGAGCGGCGGAGATCGCGCGAGGTGCCCCCCGAGCCCGAGATCGAGCGCGCGGAGCGCGACCTGTTCGGGTCGAGCTCCTGTGTCTCGGTCGCGCCGGGCGACCGCGTCTACGGCATCGCGAAGCTCCGGCGCAAGCCGGCGACGGCCGCCTGGATCGAGGGCGGGGAGCTCAAGCGCGCCGAGGGCGAGGCGCTGCCCAGCCCCCACGGCTACATCGCGGCGCGGGAAGACGGCGGCGCCGTGCTGTACGGGTTCGACTACAAGCTCGTCGCCGAGCTCTCCTTCGCGGACGGCAAGCTGCGCCGCCTCTTCGAGCACGAGGCGTCGATCTCCGACATCGCCTACGGCCCGGAGGGCCGCGTCATCCTCGCCACCGGCGAGTCCCTCGACGTCTACCGCCGCGAGGGAGAGGGCGCCGTCCTCGAGCAGCGCTGGGGCGTGGGCGGTTATGGCCTGACCCCCGCTCTCGGCGGCCGGCTGCTCCTCGTCAAGAGCTACGAGGGCGAGGACTCCGAGGACGGGCTGACCCTCGTCGGCTTCGACGGGAGCAAGCTGCGCCGCGTGGGCCGCGTGAAGGCCTCCGTGGGCGACGTCCGGATCGCCGAGGGCCGGGCCTTCATGGATCACATCGGCGACACCTACGAGCTGCTCGGCCTCGACGCGCTGGTCGAGCGGCTCGCCACGAGCCCAGAGGTCGCCGTGTACACGCCGTCCGAGGACGACGACGACGACGAGGCGCCGGAGTCAGGCCCGAGGAAGGCGCCCGAGGAGTACGCCATCGAGCCCGCCCCGGGCCGCGTCGGCGTGCGCTACCTGGGCAAGCAGCGCCCGCTGCCGGAGGACGAGGAGGACGTGCCGAAGGACGTGCGCGCGCGTTTCGGAGCGGGCGCGCGGGAGATCGAGCGCTACCGCCCCGCCGACGTGTACATCGGGTGGAAGAAGGAAGCCCGGCGCTCCTTCGTCTTCGCCGTGCTGAAGGACGGGGAGCTCATCGAGACCGCGGTGAAGGCGAGCTCCCCCTCGTCGACGGGCCTTGTGAACGCGGATCGGAGCGCCGCGCTCGTGGCGACCGACGGCGACGCCAAGCTCTGGTGGGTGGACCTCCCGCACGGCAAGCCGGTCCTCGTGCACGACTTCAGCAAGGAGGAGAGCGAGGACGAGATCTACACGCTCGAGGCGCTCGCCTCCGGGCGGGTGATCGTCGGCACCTCGTCGGAGACCTGGATCTTCTCGGTCAGCGGCGGCGCGTCCACGCTGGAGGCGCGCGGCGACCTGGATCTGCGCGTCGTGGAGAGCGCCGCGGGGGGCCGCGTGGCCGTGCTGGAGGCCTCCGAAGGCAAGCCTATCCGGGTCTGGGGCGTCTACGACGATGGCGTCCGCACGCTCGCCGAGCTCGAGCCGGAGCCGCTCAGCTTCGAGCCGAGCGCGGACGGCAAGTTCTTCTTCGAGGCCGTGAATCGCCTTGGCTGGTATGAGCTCGTCCACCTCGAGGACGCCTGGGAAGCCGGGCGCCGTGACACCTCTGACGAGCGTTACCCGCGCGTGGCGCTCGCGCCGAAGCCCCCTGAGCAGGACGAGGACGACGAGGACGACGGCGAGGACAGCGACGACGGCGACGACGGCGACAGCGACGACGACGAGGAGCCGCAGTCCGTGGAGTGAAGGCGGCCGATGCCCGCCGTCAGGCCATCGCGCTCGAAAACCCCCGCGCCGTCCGGCCGCTCGACGCCATCGAGAGCAGCCGGCTCACGCGCTCCTCGGTCGTCGGGTGCGTCGAGAACCACTTCAGCACCGAGCCAGCCCCGGCGAGCGGGTTGACGATGAAGAGGCTGGCCGTCGCCGGGCGCGCCGCCTCGGGGGGCACGAGCGCCACGCCGTGCTCCAGCTTGGACAGGGCGCTGGCGAGCGCCTCCGGGTCCCCGGACAGCCTGGCGCCGAGCTCGTCCGCCATGTACTCGCGCGACCGCGAGATGCCGAGCTGCACGAGGGTCGCCGCGATCGGCGCCACGATCGCGAGGGCCAGCCCGCCGAGCGGGCTCGCGCCGTCCTCGTCGTCCGACGATCCGCCGAATATTCCGGCGAAGCTCACGGCATGGGCCACCCACGTGATGCCCGAGGCGAACGCCGCCGCGATCGTCGATACCAGGATATCGCGGTTCTTGATGTGCGCGATCTCGTGCGCCAGCACGCCGCGCAGCTCACGCTCGCTCAGGAGCTGCATGATGCCCTCGGTCACCGCCACGACGCCGTGCTCCGGGTTCCGCCCCGTGGCGAAGGCGTTCGGCTGCGCGTCCGGGATGACATAGACGCGGGGCTTCGGGATCCCCGCCCGACTCGAGAGCTCCTCCACCATCCGGTGCAGCCCCGGGGCCTCCAAGGGCGAGACCTCGGCGGCGCGGTGCACCGCGAGCACGATGCGGTCGGACATGAAATACGCACCCAGGTTCATCGCGAGCGCGAGCACGCCGAACAAGACGAGGTACCCGGGCCCCAGCGCCCCGCCGATGGACACCAGGATTGCCGACATGACGCCGAGCAACAGGATCGTCTTGATCTGATTCTTCATGAACTTCGTTCCCTCCTCGGAACGGAGCGCTGCAAGAGCCGCTCCCCCGAGATCGATGTGTCGCGCGCGTCGCATTGCAATACCGCGCGTCCCCGATCAGCAGACGTCGTGTCCTGCGGATTCCTGCTTGTGGCTCTCCTGACCGCCACCCCTGCTGGCCCGCCCCATTTCACCCCACCGCCCCATTTCGCCTCGCGGCCCATTCCACCTCGGGCACCGCGATACGCGAGCTCAGCGCGGAATGCGCGCGCCGGCCCCCCTCAGGCCTGCCAGATCGCCAGGAGCCACACCGCGATGCCCGCCGCGCACACCGCGAGCCCCGGCACCGCCTTCGGCCACACCCACTGCCCCGTCACCGTGACCCCGCGCCGCACCACCCAGACGGCGCCCGCGACCCACGCCGCGAACGCCCCGACGAGCGCCACGACCCAGCCGACCCGCGGCGCCTCGTCGCGCCCCAGCGCCGCGAGGTGTTGCCGCTCGATCGCAGCGGCAGGCTCGGTCCGCGTACCCGGCGGGCGCGGCGCGGCCGCCGACAGGCGCGCGATGGCCGCGTTGGCCAGCTCCAGGTCCTCCGCGTGCGGCGTCGTGAGCCACCGCGTCTCCAGGGCGGCCGTGCGCACCGCGCGCCACGCGAAGAGCGCCGTGTCGGCCTGACCGAGGCCCTCCGCGGCCGTCGCGAGCGCGATCAGCCGCTCGTACGCCACGCGGACGTGCGGCGCCCCGGGGGCGTACCAGCCCGCCGCCCGCCGCGCGTGGAGCGCCGCCGCGTGCGCGTCGCCGGCGCGCAGGGCGTCCGTGCTCTCCGCGATCTCCCGCTCGCCCGCGGCCACCACCCGCAGCGACGCCGCGCCGACGAGGAAGCCGGCGACCGCGAGGCCGCGCAGCACGCCGAGCACGACCGAGAGCCTCACAGAAAGTCGCGTCTCTTGAAGACGAACGCCGCCACCGACAGGAGAACGAGCGCCCACCCGGCGCACGTGATCGCCGCCCAGCCCAGGTACACGAGGAGGTTCGCGTCAGCGACCTCGCCCGCGAGCAACGGGCGCGGCGGCACGTAGATCTGGAGGTTCGGGACCACCTTGGAGAAGGCGCGCGCCGCGGCGCTGATCTGCGGGCCGAAGTACTTCACCGGCAGCCGGGCGAGCGAGTCGGCGTTGCGCCCGATGAGGAAGACGCCCAGCGTGAGCAGCGAGGACAGGAACGGCGTCGAGAACGACGAGAACAGCGTCGCCACCGCGGCGACGACGCCGACCTCGAGGAACGCGAGCGCGCTGCCCGCGAGCACGACGCGCCGCTCCGTCGGCGCGCCGTCCGCGAAGAGCACGCCGAGCACGAGGAAGACCGCCGCCCAGGGGACGAACCCGTACGTGCGCGCCGTCGGCGAGCGCCACGCCGCGAGCCCGAGCGCCGCGAGCGAGGCGGCCCCGGCGCCCGCCACGAGGGCCAGCGAGCGGCCGGCCAGCACGGCGCTGATCTGCAGCACGAGCCCGGCGTCGGCCAGGATGAACACCCCGAGCGTGAGCAGCGTGCCGAGGTACTTGCCGACGAGGTACTCGCCGCGGCGCACCGGGCGGGCCAGGATCGGGAAGATCGTCTTCTGCTCGAGCTCGCGGTACAGCGACGTCGCGCCGATGATGACCGCGACCGCGATGCTGAAGAGCGAGATCGACGCGACGCCGAGGTCGCTCACGACCCGCGCCCCGTTGCGGAGCGTGTAGGCGCCGACGATGATCGAGTAGAACGCGACCGCGAAGGCGACGCCCGCGAGGCCGATGAGGATGCGCGCCCGAAGCGATTCCCGGTAGGTGTTGAGGGCGATCGCAGAGATGCGGCCGAACATCGGGGCGACGTTAGCAAGGGACGGGGGGAGCTTGAAAGGGCCGCGGGTCAGGGGGCGGCGCCGTCCCCGGGGTCGACGACCCGCACGTCCAGGAACCAGAGGCCGTGCGCGAGCGCGTGGCCGTCGATCTGGAGGTGATACACGCCAGGATCGAGCACGAGATCGAGGAAGCTCCGCTGGGGATCCGTACCGATCGTGCAGGAAAGCGGCATTTCGACCCCGGGACAGCCCGGGCCGCGGCGGACCGAGAGCAGCGTGTCGTAGCTCGAGCCGGCCATGTCGAGCACGACCCGCCTGCGCGCCGTGAGCGTGAGCCGGAGGAGCTGGTCCCGGGCGCCGCCCTCCGCCGTGCCGGCGCGGTCGCAGCCGGCGTCGAAGTCCGCGGCGGCGTTGGCCGTGTTGCCCTGGAAGAAGCCGCCGCTCTCCGGGATCTCCAGCGCCCCCTCGCACGCGTCGGAGAAGGGCACCAGCGTGGGCGGCACCGCCGGCCGGACGAACGCCGTCACGCTCACGGGCTGGCCGAGCTGCGCCTCGGCCACGACCCGGTACGACCCCGGCGGGACGTTGCGCCGCGCGCTCCGGAGCGGCGTGACCTCGCCCTCGGAGCACGCGAGCCGATCGCCCTCGCCGCCGCACGCCGGCGCGGCAAGGGCGATCGCGCCGGTGTCGCCGGCCGACAGCTTCTCGACGAGCAGCACGTCGGACGCGACCGGCAGCTCGAGCGCGTACACGGCGTCGACGGCGGCCGGGCCGCAGCCGAGATCCACGTCGTCCTGGTGGCCGAGCAGCGACACGGAGACCGTCCGGTTCGGCGCGAGCTCGGCCGCCCCTTCACACGCCTCGTCGGGCGGCGCCTCGGTCGGCGGCGAGAGCTCCAGCGTGACGAGCACCGAGGTCGGCGCCGTCGCGGAGACCGCCGCGGCGTACACCCCCGCGGGCAGCGCGCGCCGGAAGAGGTGCGGCGCCGCCGCCGTCTGGCAGGTGAGCTCGTCCTCCGGCAGCCCGCATGCTGCGCTCCGCAGCGAGAGCGAGGGATCGCCGTCGCCGTCGGTCGAGATCGCGTAGAGGTCGACGTCCTGGGGCTCGGCGAGCTCGAACGTGTAGACGAGCTCCCCGAGCCCGGTCTCGCACGCGGTCCCGAGATCCAGGGCGGCGTCGAGGATCGTCGCCAGCGCCGGCGTCCCCGGCGAGAGGGGCGCCGCCGTGCCGCAGGTCTCGTTCTCCGGCGCCGGCGCCGGCGGCAGGAACGCCACGTCGACGATGACCGGCGCGCCCACCTTCGTCGTCACGTAGAGCGGCAGCACCGTCGCCCGCTCCGGATCGCCGAGGCCGCGGGCCCGGAGCTTCGCGAGCTTGCCGCCGTCCGCCGTCTCGTGGGGCCCCCCGCACGCGAGCTCGGTCGCGGCGTCGCCGCACTGGCCGGCGAGCGTCACGGCGACGTCGGTGGCCTCCGTCTCCTCGTCGGGCGCCTCCGTCCGCGCGGTCACCTCGACGTCGACAGGCGGCCCCGGCGGCAAGATCACCGCGGCCACGACGTCGTGCGTGCTCGCAGGGCGGGGCAGGCCGCACGAGCTCGCGTAGTGGAAGCCCGCGCCCGCCGTCGTCATCGCGTACGAGCCCGGCGCGGAGATCTCCAGCGCGTCCAGGCACGTGTCGTGCTCCGGAGACACACAGCCGCCCTCGTCGGCGCGCCCGTTGCAATCGTCGTCCCGATCGTTGCCGCAGACCTCGGGCTGCGCCGATGACACCGTGGGATCGGCGTCGTCGCAGTCGCCCCCGCCGCAGTGCTCGTCGGGATCGCCGTCGAGATCGGCGTCGCGCGGCGCGCTCGAGCACGCCTTGGTCGCCTCGTCGCAGGCGTCGATCGTGCAGGTGCTCTGATCGTCGCACGCGACCGGCGCCCCGGGCACGCAGCCGAGCCGCGGGTTGCAGCGCTCGACGCCGTCGCAGTAGACGTCGTTCTGGCAGGCGCTGTCGTCCGGCGTGAAACGGCACCGCCGGAGGGCGGTGTCGCACGCATCGAAGGTGCAGGGAAATCCGTCCTCGCACTGATCGTCGTCGACGCACGGGCCGCCCAGCGTCGGGTCCGCTGGAGCCTGCTCGCCGCCGGCGCCGCCCTCACCGCCCTCGCCGCCCGCTCCGCCGGCCGACGGGAAGGGGCTCGGGGCGCTCGAGGCGCAGGCGGCGCCGGAGAGCGCCGCCGCGGCGACCGCTCCGCAGAGGAGAGCGAGACGCGTCAAGGAGGAAGGCGTCAAGAAGGAGGAAGTGTGAGTCCGCATCGAACGAGGTGAGCGGCAATGAGCGTAGCAGGGCACCGCCACGTCTGGCATCATGGCGCGCGATTCCGCCGAGCGTCGCGGATAGAGGGAAAAACAGGGTGACCAGCGACAGATTGACCCGACCCGAGCTGACGTGGCTGCTGGCGCAGGAGGCGCGGAGCGCCGCCCAGAAGCTCCGCCAGGGCGTGGGGATGATCGCGACCGAGAGCGCGCCGCCGCCGACGCCGTCGCCGGACGACAGCTCGGGCGGCGTCGAGAGCACGCTCAACCGGCTCGACGAGGCGGTGAGCATGCTCGCGTCGCTCCACGGCCGCCCCCTGCCGCGCGGGCGGCGCGGCCGCGTCGACCTGACCGCGCTCCTCTGGGAGGTCGCGCCCGAGGCGCGCGTGCAGATCGAGATGGGCGAAGGGACCACCGTGTTCGGCGACGAGACCGAGCTCCGGCGGATGCTCCAGGTGCTCATCGCGCAGGGCGGCGACCCCTCGAGCCTGACCGGGGCGCCCGACGTGAGCATCCACCGCGTCGGCGACGAGGTCAGCGTCCGGGTCAACCTCGGCCCGGAGACGCCCGTGAACTTCGAGACCGAGCGCGTGTGGCTGTCGCGCATGGCGCTGCGCTACGGTGGCCGGCTCGAGCTCGACGGCCTGATGCAGACGCTGACGCTGCCCGCCGAGGTCGATCTCCAGCGCCTCGAGGTCGAGAGCCTCAAGAAGGAGCTCGCCGCCGCGCAGGCCCAGGGCGAGGCGTACGCGCGCGAGCTCGCCGCTGTCTTCTCGCGGGTCGAGGGCGAGCGCGAGCGCGGGTCGCTGTCCGGCGTCATCTCGCGGCTCGGCGGCAGCGAGCCGGTGTCGCACCTGCCGCCGAGCGGCGACAGCCTCGCGGTGCTCGTCGCCGCGGTGCGCGTGCTCGGCACGCAGCTGCGCGGCATCCTGTCGGCGATCGGCCGCGACATCGCGCCGCTCCGGACCCACGGCGGCGACGCGGGCGAGACGGCCTCGTCGGTCGGGCGCCACGTGACGGCGGCATCAGAAATCGTCAGCGATCTCGCGAGGTTGGGCGCGTGTCCGCTCCACGAGTTCCCGCGCCACTGCGACGTCGCCGACGTGCTGCGCGACGTCGTGAAGGACGATCTCGCGCGCGCGGCCCGCCACGACGTGCGCGTGGTGGTCGAGGCGCCCGAGACCGCGCAGGAGGTGGTGCCGCAGGGCGCGCTGACGGTGCTGCTGCACGCGCTGCTCGATCACGCCATCAGCGCGTCGCCGCCGGGCAGCGAGGTGCTCGTCTCCCTCTCCGAGGGCCCGAGCGGGGTCGAGATCACCTTCGACGACGCCGGTCCGCCGCTCCCGGCCGCCGCGCGGAGCGTCGTGCTGAGCCGCGACTTCGAGGCGGTCGCCCAGGGCCGCCCGCCGGCGCTGCCGCTCATCGCGGCGCACGCGATCGCCGCCCACACGAACTACGGTATCGCCATCGAGGACGGGCCGCGCGGCGAGACGCGGGTGCGGCTCACGATCCCGCGAGCGGGGTAGCGCCTCGTGGCAGAACTCCCGCCACGGCGCTGCCTCGCGAGCGGAGAGAGATTCAACGCAAAGGCGCCAAGTCGCAGAGGCGCAAACCTGCACAAGATCTGTTCTTTTTTGCGCCTTTGCGCCCTTGCGCCCTTGCGTTGAACTCTCGCCTGCTATCGCAGGAACGAGCTCGGCGGGAAATCGACGTCGAGGTTGAGCGTGGCGCCGCGCACGATACGGATGTCCTCCACCTGCAGCGTCGTGGTGACGGGGCGGTCGTTGCCACGCTCCACGAGCGTCGCCGTGGCCGTGTACTCATCGGGCGGGAGATCCACGGTGATGCTGAAGTCGTCGCAGCGCGCGTAGTCTCTCGCCACCTCGCGGCTGCCCCGGTAAACGATCAGCTCGAAATCCGCTCCTCCGCGGCTGTGCTGGGAGCACGCCCGCGCATCGATCCGGCTCGCCACGGTCCACTCCATCGTCAGGCTCCCGACGGCCTGCACGGGCCGCGGCCGGCGCTGAGGGCTGGGCTCCACGTCGACGATGCACCCCAGGGCCAGGAAGCTCGATAACGCGAGGCCGCAGAGGGGAAAGACGCTCTTCTCCTGATTCATCCTCGTACCCGTCCTTTCGCTGCTGCCCCGCTGTCAACGCGGTGTGTAGTAACGGCGCCCCCGCTCGCGCGGATAGCTCAGCTCGCGCTCCGGCACGTACCGCGGCGACGTCCGGTACGTCTGCCTGTAGTGCTGGAGCTCCGTGGGCTCCTCCTCGAAGATGACCCAGCCCCGGTTCGTCGGGTAATACCAGCGGCCGTCGACCAGGTACGCATACGTCCCGCGGAAGTAGACGCGCGGATACGCGGCGATCTCCACCGGGACGATCTCGGCGCGCACCGCCGGAACGCCGGACACGACGAACCCGCCCTCGGTCCCGACCGTGCCCATACACCCCATGAGCAGCGAGGCGCCGGCCGCGAGCGCAGCCGCGGCGAGCGAGGCCCTCGTCACACCGAGAGATCTGGACCGCCCTCGCACGGGCGGAGTCACGTTGTTGCTCTGCTTCACGTCATTGCTCCTCGGAGCGCAACTCAGCAACGCGAGTGCCAGCGCGGCGCGACTCGAGATCTCCGGATCTCCCGCCGGCGCGGCGCTCACCGGGCCGCGCGGAGCGCGCCGGCGAGCGCGAGCGCGCGCTGGATCTCCGCCGACGTCACCAGGCCGATCACGCGCTCGCCCTCGTCGAGCACCGCGATCACGCTCGCCTCGCCGCTCGCAAGCGCGTCGAACGAGCGGGACGCGTCGTCGTCCGCGTGCGCCCTCGGCACATCCACGGGCATCACCGCGCCGACCGTCGCCGGCGCGGCGCCGCCCTGCAGCTGGCGCGCGAGATCCCAGACCGTGACGACGCCGATCTCGCGGCGCCCCTCGCCGTCCCGGGGATCATCGATGACCCGCGCGCCGACCAGGTTGTGGCGCAGGAGCCGCTCGGCCACCGCGCGAGGGCTCTCGTCCGCATACGCCTCGCCGAGCCGATCGGTCATGAGCCGCGCGACCGGGATGCCGCGGAGCAGCTCGTTCGTGCTGGAGCGCGCCTGCTCGGCCGACGCCCCCATGTAGACGAACATCGCGATGAGCACCAGGATGAGGTTCCACGAGAGCAAGCCGAAGAGCCCGAAGGCCACCGCCATCACCTTGCCCGTCGCCGTGGCGATGCGCGTCGCGCGGGTCCGCCCGAGGCGGCGCAGGAGCAGCCCGCGCAGCACCCGGCCGCCATCCATCGGGAAGGCCGGCAGCAGGTTGAACGCGCCGAGCAGCGCGTTCGTGATCGCGAAGGCCACGAGCGCGGCGCCGATCTCCGCCGGCGCCGGGAGCAGCCGATACGCGACGTAGCTGACGAGCGCGATACCGAAGCTCATGAGCGGCCCGGCGAACGCCATCCACGCCTCGTGCTCGGGATCGTCGCGCTCCATCTGCGAGACGCCGCCCAGCATCATCAGCGTGATCGCGCGCACCCGGATCCCGTTCTTGAGCGCGACGAACGAGTGGGCCAGCTCGTGCACGAGCACCGCCACGAACAGCCCGACAGCCAGGATCGCCCCCCAGGCGAGCGGCGGCAGGTGCATCTCCTCGCGCGGAATCCCGAGCGACGACGCGATCACCGAGAACTGCGACGACGCCACGTAGGCCACGTACGGCAGGAAAATCAGCAATGTGATGTGCAGCCGTATCGGGATTCCACGGATCCGCAGGACTGTCAGCCCCTGGTCGAACATGTGCCTCCTGATCCACAGGTACAGATGGGGCCGACAAGCACCTTCGCAAGCCGCCGAGACAGCGCCAATGCGCGGAAGACCAGGGCAGCCGCGCGGCGCCGCCGCGCAATGCAGCGAGGCGCGCGGCGCCGCGAGGGCGCCAGCGCGCGTCCGTCCCAGGCGGGAATCAGGGGGAGGCGAGCGTGTTCGGAGGCGCGCGGCGCAGCGCGGCGCCCACGCGACGCGCGGATTGGCGTAGCTTGGTGTGACCGAGGTCGTCATGCGCCAGCGCGTCCCCGATGCATTGATGGCAGCGAGCACGGAAGAGCTGACGAAGGTCGAGCTCGCGGTCCTGGAGTCATCCCACGCGGGCGGCGTGCCGAGGGACCTCACGGGCCACGTGTTCGCGATCGGGCCCGTCGGCTCGGTGGACGGCGACCTGCCCAGAGCGGACGGCGCGCCGATCCTCAATGGCAATGGGATGATCTACCGGCTCGACCTCGGCCGAGGCGGGGCGGTCCGGCTGACCTCGAAGATCGCGCGCACGCCCTGTTATCACGCGGACGCCGCCTCGCGCCCCGGCACGCGCTTCGAGGCGCTGGGCTTCCGTGACGCGGGGTTGCTCCGCTTCTCGCCGCACCTCGGCCTGCGCAACCACCTCAACACCGCGTTCGTGCCGATGCACGCGCCGCGCGCGCCCGCGCGCCTGCTCGTCACGAGCGACACGGGAAGGCCCTACGAGATCGACCCGGCCACGCTGGAGCTCGTCACGCCGGTCGGGCGCAACAGCACGTGGTACCCGGCCGCGCCCGTCGATCACCCCTTTCCGATGACGCTCTCGAGCGCGCACCCCTGCTTCGACGCGGAGCGGGGCGAGCTCCTCACCGTCAACTACGGCCGCTCGCTCCTCCCCCTGTTCGTCGCGTCGCTGCCGCGGCTCGACGAGCTCGGCGCGCTCCCGCGCTCGTGGGATCGGCTCGCCGCGGCGGCCGCGTCGATGATCGAGCAGCAGCTCGTCCGCCCGAGGGCGGACCGGATCGAGGCGTTCGCCAAGCGGGCGCTCGAGCTCCTGCCCGCGCGCCTCCGCCCGAGCGCGCCGCCTGGTCCGGGCGATCTGCTCGCGCGGCAGGCGGCGCGCTTCGGCGGCGTGGCGCTCGACGAGCCGGCGGGCGACTTCGTGTTTCTCCTGCGATGGGACGGTCACAACGAGCCCGAGCGGCACCCGCTGGTCCTGCCGAGCGGCGCGCCGGTGCGCATCGAGCAGAGCGTGCACCAGATCGGCCTGACGCGGCGCTGGGTCGTGCTCGCGGACACGGCGTTCAGGATCGGCCTGGAGAGCGTGGCGTTCCGTGGCTCCAGGGAGAGCCCCGGGGTCGAGCGCCTCGTCCGGTCGCTCCTTACGATGCCCCACGAGCCGAGCACGACGTTCTACCTGGTCCGGAGGGACGCGCTGCGGCCGGGCGGCGGGCCGGTCGTGGTGAAGCGGGTCGTCGTCCCGCTGGAGACTCTCCATTTCCTCGTCGACTACGAGGACGCGGGGGACCGCATCACCGTGCACGCGGCGCACAACTGCGCGACCGATCACGGCGAGTGGCTCCGGCCCTGCGATCGGCACGCCGCCGACAAGACGCCGGCGCCGCCGCGCCTGCGCGGCCTGTTCCCGCTCGGGCAGGCGGACGTGAACCGGATCGGCCGGTATACCCTCGACGCGGCGGGCGAGCGCGTCGTGGACCAGGCGGTGTTCGCCGATCCCGCGCGGGCGCTCGGCGTCGGCCTCTATGCGTACAGGGAGACGGGCGCGTCGTGGATGCCGCCCGATCGCCTCGAGAACGTCTACTGGCGCGGCGGCGGGATATGGGATGAGCTGTCGACCGAGTTCATCGACAGGCTCTATGCGGCGCACCCGCACAGGTCGCTCCCCCTCCAGGCGCTCCGCCGGATGCGCGCGGAGGGCGGCCACCCGGACAGCCTGTTCCGGTTCAACCACCGCGCGATGCGGATCGAGGATCGCTACGAGTTCCCGCGGCGCGCCGTGGGGTCCTGGCTCAGCTCGCTTCAGTTCGTCCCGCGGCGCGGCGGCAGCGGGGCCGACACGGACGGCTACGTCGTGGCGATCGTCGCGACGCCGTGCCGCGCGGAGGTCTGGATCTTCGACGCGACGAACCTGGCGCGAGGGCCGCTCTGCAAGCTGGGACACCCGGCGTTCCGGCCGGGGCTGACCCTCCACACGGCGTGGCTCAACTCGGTCGCGCCATGGAGGGGTGGGTACAGGGTGCCGGTGCGGGAGGATTACGAGGAGTTCGTGGCAGAGGCCCCCGGGGACCAGGTGAAGGCGCTCTTCGAGGAAGAGGTCTATCCGCGGTTCGCGTGAGCCGCGGAGAGGAAAGGCTGGGAGCCGCGAGACGAGGGCGGCTCGGCGCAGCGCGGGGGGACCTCGGCCCCGAGGCCGTCGACCCGCTCGATCAGCACGCCCGTGGCGCCGTCTCCCAGGATCTCCGTGATCTGGTGGTTGCCCCACGGCTGCCCCTCGCGCAGGCGCCGCGACCGCACGTCGCTCGCCACGATGAGCACGCGCCGACACCCCCTGTCGAGGTGCCGATTCGCCAGCTCGACGGCCGCGGCAAAACCGCCCTGAGCGGGCGTGAGATCGATCGTCAGCGCGGGCACGAGGCCGGCCATGCACGCGGCGAAGGCCGCCCCGCCGGCGTCCCCTCCCCCGCCGTCGTCGCCCGTCATGATGAGGACATCGACGAAGGGATCGCGGAGCCGCCCCACCTCGATGAGCTCCCGCAGCACCGACGCGGCCATGGAAAGCGTGGTCTCCGTCGCGCCGGCGAAGCGCCGCTCCGCGACCCCCGTCGCCTCGTGCAGCCAGTCCGCAGCGTGAGGGAGACCGTAGCTGTTGATGAGCTCCTGGTTCGTGACGACGCGCTCCGGCAGATAGGCGGCGACGGCCGCGATGCGACGCTGGACCATGTTTCTGCTCTGTTACGGCGCCGCGACCGACGCGCGCCGATCCTGCAAACCTTGGCCAGGGCAGCTCGATCCGGCGCTCCACCACCGCCGTTCGGCCAACGCCGAGCACGCTGGAGAGCCAGCGTCCTGGACGACATGAGACAACCCACCACCGAGTCGTCGAGAGCCGTGGGGCAGACTACACAATCAGATGCTCCCTCCCCGTCACCGACATCCTCCACTGGACCATTTACAGAACGTCCTGCGCAAGTGGGAATCACAGCCGATTCAACTCCGTCCGCCGCCGGAGCAGGAAAGCGGCGCAGCGGGAGTGGCTTGTTGCGACGCGGGCGGCCTCGTCGCCCGCTCGCCGCGTCGCGTCGCGCTCCAGCGGACAATTCCGACCAGAAGCGACAATTCCGCTCTCACGGGCAGAGGGATGCACAAACGTGTCGGAACGCGAGGCGCTGAGCAGGCAGGGCGCAGGGCGCATGTCTCGCCCGGACGGCGTCATCGAATTCGCCCGATCACGCCCGTTTGTGTCCGATCCCATCCGCATGCGTCCGATCACGTCCGATCACGTCCATTGGGGTTCGATCACGTCCGTTGACGTACCGTGATGTCGACGCGTCGTGAGCCCGCTCTTTTCTGGATCCGGAGCGAGGCTCACCCGGGTTGAGGACACCTCCGCTCGCCACGGCCACCGCGCGGAAGCGCGCGATCCACGCCGTGGGGAGCCCGGATCGCGTCTTCCTTCTTCCCGCGCGGCCCCGCGGCGCGCGTCGGGGCGCCTTCTATTCTATCCATCGTCATCGCGACGGTGCTCCAGCGCGCGCCGCGCTCGCCCGGATCCACCGCGATTGAATCGCGGAGAAATCCCAGCGGAGCGCAGATGCGAGGAGCGCCTGATTCGCGGGTGCCATCCCGCGAATCCATGCTGTGCGAAGCGGCAGCCTCTGCACAGAAGAGCGAGGCACACAGCCTGCTCTTGGGTGCACCAAGGTGTTCGGGGGCCGCAAGGCTCATCAGGAACACCGGGGAGGACCAATGATCTCGATGCACAAGACGATGGGTTTCGCGATGATGCTGGCGCTCGGTGCCGGGTGCGCGGTCGGCGCGGACGACGACTTCAATACGGATGACGAGAGCGTCGACTCCGCGAACAGCGCGCTCGAGGCGGACGAGCGCGGCGGGTACGCGACCCAGTCGCAGGCTCAGGCTCAGGTCGGCCAGATGGGGCCCAGCAAGCTCGGTCTGCCCCCCAGCAAGGGTCTGCCCTCGAAGGGCGTCCCGATGCTCCCGAGCAAGGGCGAGCTGCCCAGCAAGGGCGGGCTCCTTCCCAGCAAGGGTGAGTTTCCGACCAAGGGCCTGCCGACCAAGGGCGGCTACCCGAGCAAGGGCGGATACGCGCAGCAAGGCCCGGCGCAGCTCGGCCAGGCGTCCGACCTCTCGCAGGCTCAGATCGGGCAAGCGGGACCGGCGCAGATCGGCCAGGCCGGCGTGGGGCAGATCGGCCAGGCCGGCGTGGGGCAGACGGGCCTGGTCGGGCAGGAGACCGGGCAGCGTGAGGGCGAGCGCTGCATCGGCGGCTTCGGCGGCGGCTTCGGCTGGGGCGGCCTCGGCTTCGGCGGCCTCGGCTTCGGCGGCCTCGGCTGCGGCTTCGGCGGCGGCGCTATCGTCTCGTCGTTCACGAACTGCACGACGGCCATCGTCCCGTGGGGCGGCTTCGGCGGCTTCGGCGGCTGCGGCGGCTTCGGGTGGTGAGCTGACCCCATCGTGCTGGCCGGCGCCAGGGACTCCACGTCGCAGGATCCCTTGGCGCCGCGCCAGCCCCCTCCTCTGACGAGGCTCGCGCGCGCCGGCCGCCTGGGGTTGGAGTTCCCGGGCTGCCGGTAGCCGCGCTCTCCCCTCCACCGCTCGCGCACGAGCCACGCCCCGCCGCTCGCCGGCGGGGAGCGCGCGAGGCCCCAGATCCGACCTTCAGCCGCCCTGACCGAGCGCGCGATCCAGGTAGAACGCCGCGCTGACCAGCCCGAGGTGGGTGAACGCCTGGGGGAAGTTGCCGAGCAGCTCTCCGCTCGGCCCGATCTGCTCGGAGTAGAGCCCGAGGTGGTTGGCGTAGGTCAGCATCTTCTCGAAGATGAAGCGCGCGTCGTCGAGGCGGCCAGCGCGCGCGAGGGCCTCGACCAGCCAGAAGGTGCAGATGCTGAACGTGCCCTCCCTGCCGCTCAGGCCGTCGCCCGCGCCCTTGCCGAGCTCGTAGCGGTGGACGAGCGTGTCGCTCGCGAGCTCCTCGAGCGTGCGGTCGAGCGTGCCGAGCATCCGCGGATCGGTGGGAGAGATGAAGCGCATGAGCGGCATGAGCAGGTTGCTCGCGTCGAGCGCGCTCGAGCCGAAGGCCTGCACGAACGTCCTCCGCTGCGCGTCCCAGCCGCGCGCCATGATCGCCTCGTAGATGTCGTCGCGCGCGCGCGCCACGCGCTGCCGGTCGAGCGGCAGAGAGCGCTTGTGGCTGAGCCGCAGCGTCCGGTCGAGCGCGACCCAGCACTGGAGCTTCGAGTAGACGAACTGCTGCTTGCCGCCGCGCACCTCCCAGATGCTCTCGTCCGCCTGCTCCCAGCTCTGACACACCCAGCTCGCCATGCGCCGGAGCTCGCGCCAGAAATCATAAGAGATGGGAGATCCGTATTTGTCGAAGAGATATACCGAATCGATGAGCTCGCCGTAGATGTCGAGCTGGAGCTGCGTCGTCGCCCCGTTGCCGACGCGGACGGGCCGCGACCCGCGGTAACCGTCGAGGTGGGTGAGCGCGACCTCGGGCAGCTCGTGGCGTCCGTCGATGCCGTACATGAGCTGCAGCGGCCCTGTGGGGCCGTCCTCCTCGGAGACGCGGGCGCTCAGCCATTCCATGAAGCGCGCGGCCTCCTCGGTGTAACCGAGCCGGAGGAAGCCGTAGAGCGTGAACGCGGCGTCGCGCACCCAGACGTAGCGATAATCCCAGTTGCGGACCCCGCCGATCTCCTCGGGCAGGCTGGTCGTCGCGGCGGCGACGATCGCGCCTGTCGGCTCGAACGTGAGCAGCTTGAGGACGAGCGCCGAGCGGTCGACCATCTCGCGCCAGCGCCCCTTGTAGCGCGAGCGGGCGAGCCACGACCGCCAGAAGGCGACCGTGCGCCGGAGCGCGTCCTCGCCGTCGATCGGCGTGGCGAGCAGATCGGCGCTGGCCGTCCAGTCCTCGACCTGGCGCAGCGAGAACGTGGCGGACTCGCCGGGCTGGAGCACGAAGTCGGCGGTGACGCCGCCGGCGCCGTCGCTCGACAGGGGGACCGGGCTGATGAGCGCCAGGTCGACTCCATCGGAGTCGAAGACGGCGCCGCGCGGGTCGTCGAGGATCAGGCGGTGGGGGCGGCGGGCGAAGTCGATCGCGGGGCGGCAGGCGAGCCGGAAGCGCACCGCGCCGCGGACGGCCCGCGCGACGCGGACGATCTGGTGCATCCCGCGGCGGTAGGCGCCGTACGTGTCCCGGTGGATCGGCATGAAATCGCAGACCTCGCCGACCCCTTCCACGTCGAGGAAGCGCGTGAGCAGGACGTTGGTGTCGGGCATGTACATCTGCTTGTTGCGCGACGTGCCGTTCACCGCCGAGAGCGCGAACCGGCCGCCGCGCTCGTCGTCCAGGATGGCCGCGAACACGCTCGGCGAGTCGAAATGGGGGAGGCAGCACCAGTCGATGGATCCATCGATCCCGACCAGCGCGACGGAGTGCATGTCGCCGATGACGCCGTAGGACTCGATCGGTTTGTAGGGCATGGCCTCTCCATAGGGCCCGCTCGACCGAGCGGAACCGCCTCTCGTGGATCCTCCCCGCTACCCGCTCACGCCCCTCACGATCTCGGCGGCAGGCGCGAGAGCTTCCGCTGGAGCGAGCGGCGGTGCATCCTGAGCTTGCGCGCCGCCTCCGAGATGTTCCCCTCGCAGTCCGCGAGCACGCGCTGGAGGTACTCCCACTCCACCCGATCGAGCGACGGCAGGTCCTCGTCGCCCTCGCCGCGCGCGGCCGGGGCGACGCCGAGCAGCGACCGCGCGCACTGGGCGGCGTCCACCGGCTTGGTCAGGTAATCGACCGCCCCGGCCCGGATCGCCGCCACCGCGTTCGCGATGGTGCCGTATCCGGTGAACACCACGATACGGATGCCGTCATCCAGGCTCCGCAGCGTCCCCACGAGGTCGATGCCGCTCTGCCCCGGCATCCGGACGTCCACGAGCGCGTACTCGAACACGTGCCCTCGCGCCATCGCCGCGGCCTCCTCGGCACTGGCGGCGAGGGACACCGCGAACCCGCTCTTGCCGAGCGCCTGCCCGAGCGCGGTCCGGAAGGTCGCGTCGTCGTCGACGATGAGCAGCGTCGGCTCGCCGGCGGCCTCGGAGCTCATGAGTCCACCGGCGCGAGGCGCAGGGCGACGCGCGTGCCGCGCGCGCCGCGCTCGTCAGGCCCCTGCCTCGGCGACACCGTGAGGCAGCCGCCGACCTGCTCGATGAGCGTCCGCACAAGGTAGAGCCCGAGGCCCATGCCCTCGCCGGGGGCCTTGGTCGTCACGAACGGCTCGCCGAGCCGCCCTTCCAGGCCGGGCGCGACGCCCGCGCCGCTGTCCTCGACGCTGATCACCGGCGCGCCGCCCTCGTCCCCGACGGTGACCACGATCGGCTCCGCGACCGCGGGGCTCGGCCCGAGCGCCGCGAGCGCGTTGTCGAGCAGCGCGAACAGGGCCGCCTCGACGTCGGCCGCGTCGAGCGGCACCGTGCGGCGCGGCGCGAGATCGCCGCGCACCTCGACCGCGACGCCGGGGTGCGCCGCCTGCCAGGCCTGCACGCCGCGCCGGGCCGCCTCGCCGACCTCGACCCCGGCGCGAAGGTCGTTCGCCCGGACGTCCGCCCGCATGCGCGCGATCACCACGCGGCAGCGCTCGACCTGCTCCGCGATCGTCCGGGCGCGGCGCCGCGCGGCGTCGCTCGATCCGGGGTCGCCGAGGCTCTCCCCGGCGAGCACCGCGATCGTGCCGAGCGGGGTGCCGAGCTCGTGGGCGGTGCCGGCCGCGAGCGCGCCGAGCGCCTGGAAGCGGGACGCCTCCTCCGCGCGCCGGCGCAGCGCCGCGTTCTCGGCGGCGCTCTCGTCGAGCGCGCGGCGGATCATCAGGAGGACGTGGGCGACGAGCGCCGCGCTCAGCACGAAGGCGAGGAGCATCCCGTAGAGGTGGGTGGAGAACGCGCCGTGCTCCGGGTGGCTCGGGCAACACGCGCCGGCGGGGAGCGCGAAGAGCGCGGCGAAGAGGCAGGCCGCGAGCGCCGCGAGCGCGAAGGTCGTCCGCGGCGGCAGCAGCGCCGCGGCGAGGGCGACGTGCACGAAGAAGAGGGCGCTGAACGGGTTGCCCGCGCCGCCCGACGCGGCGAGGACCCCGGCGATCGCGACGAGATCGAGCGCCACGACGCCGGCGACGAGGGCCGTCTGCGCGCCCCGCTTCGAGCGCACCCGCCGGTCGAGGGCGAGGTTGAGCCCGGCGGCCAGCGCCAGGATGGGCACGGCGATGGCGTACCGGACGTGGTAGCCGAACAGCGCCTCGTCGACGGCCAGGGTCGCCGCGAGCAGCGCGAACACCGCCCAGCGCAGTCCGACGAGCCACCGGAGGACGATCCCTCCCGCCGGCGCCCGCTCCAGGGAAGCTTCGTGCGTCACGGCCGGACTATAGCGCGAACGCCCGGGCGCGGCGCTGGATGCGTCCTGATGTGCGCGCGACGTGCCCCTGTGCGCGCCCCGCGATCTCAGGCTTCGCCGTCCGGCGCCCCCTCGTCCGTCGTGGTCGTGGTCTTGGTCGTAATTGGCCATGAAGGCGGGAAGAAACGATCAATGATCCTCCCGCCTTGACATGGACTCTCTCCGGGCAAATGCGATCACTGCCGGAACGGCTGCCTGGACGCGAGATGTTCATGAGCGAATTCTCCCCGTCGACCGGCGACCGCTCGAGTCACCGTCAAGAGCCGCCAGACGTTCGCTCTGGTCTCCGAGCAAGGCCGGGCGTAGGCTGGACGCCATGAAGGCAGCGGTATTCGGGCTTTTGCTCTTGTCGGTGGCGGGCTGCACCTCGGCCGGCGCGCGCTCTCGACACGGGCAGCGCGATCCCGTGGCGGTGGGAGAGATGCAGCTCGAAGAGGAGCTGCACCGGGTGGATCTGCTCGAGGGCGAGATTTACGCGCATTCCCCGTCCGTGGCCCCCGGCAATCCGTACGATCGTTGCGCCGACGACGATCGTGAGGTGATCTCCCGGATGCTGGCGTTCGAGCTCATGATGGGGAAGCAGACGAAGAAAGCCGCGGATCAGGAGTATTATATCCGACTGCAGACAGGGACGCCGGAGGAGCTCTTGCCGGCGATCTACCTGAGGAGGTATTATTTCGAGGGTCTGCTGGAGTGTGTTCTTGGCCTGACGGGCGCGGAACCTCGCAAGGCGAGAGAGGCGCATCACGTCTCGATGCTCACGCAGTCGAACTTCGACGCGGAAACGAGCCGCGGGCTCGTTCTGGTGGATTTCATGACCCACTGGTGCGGTCCTTGCAAAATCATGTCGCCCGAGCTGGAGAAGCTCGCGCGTCATCATCGAGGAGAGATCCGGGTCGGGAGGCTGACCGCCGATCGGTACCGGGAGCTGATGGAGAGGTTTGACATCACCTCCTTCCCGATGCTGGTCCTCCTCAAGGATGGCGAGGAGGTGGCGCGGCTCGATCAATATCGTAAATATCCAGATCTATTGGCATGGGTTCGGGGCGCGATGTCGGGGCAAAGCTCGCCTTCGAGCGCGCACGAACCGCAGGCTGGCCAGACTTCGGCCAGTGACGTCCGCTGAGCCGGGCTCGTCTGCTGTTCATCCCTTGCTTGCGTCCGCGGCCTCGTCGGACGGTTGACCTTCCGCCTGATCGTCCTCTGACGGAGCATCAGGTTCCTGCGCGTCTTCGCTCTCCTCACCTTCGTCTACCCGCACCTCGTCCACGCAGACATCGCGGCAGTGGTGGTTTGGATCCCTCCTGTCGCAGCCCGGCTCCGGTATGACCGGGCACGGCGCAGCGCAGCCTGACCAATAAAGAGAAAGAGCGCAGATGAACATCGTGATGCCAAGCGGCTTTCTCATGGCAGCCTCCATCCCTCGCCATCTGGAGCGGTTTCAGCCGGTCGCTCGACGAACCTCGCCGCCCCCATCCTTACCGACCCCTTCACGGCGCCCCCTCCCGTCGCATCCCAAAGTACACAAGCTCGCCGGTCCGGCACAAGCGGTGATGCGTTCATGGGACCACCTGCGTCGCTCGTCGGATAACGACTTTTTGTCCCCGACGCACAATGCACATCTCGATGTCCCTCCGCCTCTCCGCCGTTCCGGAAACGTCTGGCCACGCTCGCACGGCCGATGTTAGTGAAGAGGGACGCTGCGGCGCCGCAGGCTGTCGCGTCCGGCGAGCGCCGTCGGTAAGCCAAGGGTGGTGTATGCGCGGTCCTCGACCAGCGACCTGTGTTCTATCAGGAACTGCGCTGTTCCTCTTGCTGTTCGTGCCGGCCACCGCGCGCGCGGCGGAGCCCCCCGAGCGCTCCCGGCCCGTCAAGGAGCTCATCCGCGAGGCCGAGGCGGCGGAGGCTCGCCTCGATATCGCGCGGGCCCGGGCGCTGTGGGCCGTGGTCCACGCGATCGACCGGTCGAACGTCGCGGTATGCGCCATGGGCCAGCTCGACGCCCGGATGGGCCGCTTGGCGGAGGCCGTGGTGGAGCTGTCGCGATGTGTCGACGAGATGCCGGCCCCGCGCACGGAGGAGGAGCGCAGCCTGTATGAGCGGCGTCACGCCGATCTCGCCCGTGCCCAGGCGCGGGTGGGCGAGGTGGTCCTCGTGCCGGCACCTGGTGTCGTGGGCATGCTCGTGAACGGCGGCGGGGTAAAGCACGGCGGCAGCCGCGTCCACGTGCCGCCCGGCCGGCACGAGGTGACGGCCGTCGGTGGAGATGGGCAGGACGCGCGCGCGACCGTGAAGGAGGGGGCAGGCGAGTCGAAGCCGGTGCCGCTCACGTTCGACGAGCCTGCAAAGCCGGCGCCGGCCTTGGAGGACCGCGCGAAGGCGCCGGAGGGTGCGCCGGAGCCTCGGGCTCCGGGGTCGGCGGCGCCGAAAGGGCCGCCGCAGGGGGTGGCCCGTCCCGGGCCGGATCTCGGGACCATCGTGATGGGCGCGCTGAGCTCCGCGGGGCTCTTGGCCGCGAGCGCCGTGTGCACGCGGAGCGCGCAGCGGCTTGAGCAGGAGGCGAAGGCCGCCGAGGTTCACGAAGGCAAGCCGAGGATCGCGGGCGCGACGCCTCCGCCTGACTCCGGGGCGATCATCGACGACCCTGCCAGCGGGAAGCTGATGAGGGTTCTCGGGACCGGCGCGATGCTCGCGGGCGCGATGGCGGGCGTGGGCACACTTTTGTACGTGTGGTTGCCGAACGACACGCAGTTCGGGGCGGGAACGCAAGGCGTGGGGGTTCGCGTGCGATGGTGAGCGCCGGCCGCGCCGCTGCGGGCGATCATCGGGGTGCCCCGTGAACCTCTCGTGGAGGATCGACATCGCCAGCCTGGAGTGACACGAGCCGCACCTCGCCGGTCCGGAACCAGCGGTGATGCCCTCACGGGACCGCCGTCGATGCGTGCCCGATGAGAATTTCGTCCCCCGAGATGCAATGCAAATCTCGATGTCCCTGGAGCCTCCAGCGATCCGGAAACGTCTGGCCACGCACGCACGGGCGATGTTAAGAGGGGCTTCGCGCCGCCGCATGCTGTCGCGTGCGGCGGGTGCCATCGGGAGACCAGCGTGGTGCAAGTGCGCAGTCCTCGGCCAGCAACCTGTTTTCCGTTGGGAACAGCGCTGTTCCTCGTGCTGTTCACGACCGCCACCGCGCACGCGGCGGGGCCTCCCGAGCGCTCCCGGCCCGTCAAGGAGCTCATCCGCGAGGCCGAGGCGGCGGTGGCTCGCCTCGATATCGCGCGGGCCCGGGAGCTGTGGGCCGAGGTCTACGAGATCGAGCGGTCGAACGTCGCGATGTGCACCCTGGGGCAGCTCGACGCGCGGATGGGCCGCTGGGCGGAGGCCATGGTGGAGCTGTCGCAGTGTATCGACCAGATGCCGGCCCCCCGCACGAAGCGGGAGCGGAGCCTGTACGAGCGGCGTCACGCCGACCTCGCCCGTGCCCGGACGCGGGTGGGCGAGATGGTCCTCGTGCCGGCGCCCGGCGTCGTGGGCATGCTCGTGAACGGCCGCGGGGTGAAGCATGGCAGCAGCCGCGTCTACGTGCCGTCCGGCCAGCACGAGGTGACGGCCGTCGGCGAGGATGGTCAGGTCGCGCGCACGAGCGTGAAGGTGGAGGCGGGCGAGTCGAAGCCGGTGCCGCTCACGCTCGACAAGCCGGCGCCGGCCCCGGAGGATCGCGCGCAGGCGCAGGCGCCGCAGCGGGCGCCTGCGCCTAAGGCTCCTGGGCCTACGGCGACGAAGGAGCCGCCGCAGGGGGCAGCCCGGCCCGGGCCGGATCTCCGAGTGGTCGTCACAGGCACGATGGCCTCCGTCGGGTTGCTGGTCACGGGCGCCGTGTGCCTGCAGAGCGCGCAGGGGTATGAGCAGGAAGCGACGGCTGCCTTGGGTGGGACTTACAGGGGGCCAGCGGATGGCACGGCATCTCAGCCCGACTACAAGGAGTTCGTTGATGCTGCCGCCAGCGGGAAGCTGATGCGCGTCCTCGGGACCAGCGCGCTGGTCGTGGGGGCGACGGCCGGCGTGGGCACCCTCGTGTACGTGTGGCTGCCGAACGACACGCAGATCCGGGTGGCAACCCATGGCGCAGAGGTACGGTTTCGATGGTGAGCGCCAGCGACGCCCCTGCGGGCCATCCTCGGTGCATCTCGTGAAGCTCGCAGTGAGAATCGACCGATGCGACGGCTGATGTGCCTGGCTCTCTCCGCGACGCCGCTGCTCGCGTGTGAGGACGAATGGCTTGTGCCGCTGATGACCCCGCCGCCCGACTCATACCCCGTGCTGTGGATGTGGGTGGGGCCGAAGGACGAGGCACCGCCCTGCGCCGACGGCCAGCCGCCCCGGTGGGAGGGCTGGATGCCCGAAGAGCCAGTGGATGCCTGCGACGGGTGCACGTGCGGGCCGGCCGCGTGCGTGCTGCCCTCCAGGCTGACCACGGACGCGCTGAGCTGCCCCGGCGGTGGAAGCTCGGTGAGCGTGGATGCCGGCAACCGCTGGGATGGGACGTGCGCCGCGCTCCCATCGCCCGTCGCGCCCGAGGAGCTCGCGTCGGTCGTCTACGACCCGCCGGCGCTCTCGCCGTGCGCGCCCTCGGAGACGCCCGAGCCGCCGCCGGTTGCTGCGAGGTTCGTGCGGGTGTGTGCCGGCGACACCTCCCAGGAGCCGCCGGGGTTCATCGCCTGCATGCAGGCCGGCAGGGAGGGCACCTGCTGGGATGGCTACACCCGACACGAGTTCTTCGAGGAGCTCGTCGACCACCGCGCCTGCGCTCCGTGTGAATGTGGTCCGCCGGCGGGAGGCACGTGCGTCGCCGAGCTCCTCTTGTATGGGGACAGCGCGTGCAATGACCGCGTGGATGCGACGCTCTCCGCCGGCCTCGGGGAGACGCCCTGCGCGGACATCCGCTCGTCCCTCCCGCTCAGCGCCGTGCGCGCCTCGCTCGTGGAGGCGGCGCCGGGCGCCTGCTCCCCCAGCGTTCCGGCGGTCACCGGCACCCTGGAGCGACGCGAGCCTCACGTCGTGTGCTCCTTTCCCGAGACCTAGGGCAGCCATGCGGACTATGAGGACATGCATGTCGAGCATGCGGAGCACGCTCCTGATCATGTTGTCGCTGCCCGCGATGGCATGCGCAAACCATCCGGACATCGCAGGGAAAGCGTCCGTCCTCCTCGACGACGAAACCCTGGTCCTGGACACCGGTGATGATGGGCAGCGGTTCGTGAAAACGGGAGAGCGGTGGTCAACGGCGTGTAATACCAAAGATGGCGGCTTGTCGATGATTCTGGACCGCGCCCGCGACGGAGATCCGCCTCTCAAGACGATCGCGTTGCTCGTCAGCAAGGTGAGGGACAATGGGGAGCCCTCTCCGAACGTCATCGCAGAGCTGAAATATCAGCGCTATGCCGGGTTTTGCGATGTCGTGGCGACGGTCGGCGGCGATCCGCACGAAGTGGAGTTCTCTGCGGCCGACTGCGAGCTCCAGCGGGTCCTCGACGGTCATCCGGCGTTGCTCGTCTCCGCGTCGTTTCATGTCAAGGAGTGCGAGAACGAGTAGGGCACGGCGGGCGCGGCCGGGTTCGGCGCGCCCGCGGCGGCGCACGCGCGCCCTCCTGAGCCGGAGGCAGGGGCGCCGCGACGCGCCCGGCGGGTGAGCCTCCCCGCGACGGAGGCCCCCCGGCGCCTCGCTCCCTCAGCCTTCCTCGGCCACCGCCGCCTGGCCCGGCGCGGCGCCCTTCGCGGGCCGGCCGGCGCCGCGCTGTCTGCTCCGGTACCATGGCCGGATCCGACGTTACTTCGCTGTTTTGTCCGGTCGCTCCTCGATCAAAATTCGAGGGAACCAGTGTCCTGTCGCGCCTTCCTGCGTATAAAAATCCCCTTCGTCAGCGACACTGTCCAGAAGGATCGGAACGAGATACAGCAGATGCGTCAGCGCCTGAATCGAGTCCTCTCCCGATCCGAAGCGACGCTGCACCGTGCCCTTCGGTCCGACAATCTCGCAGGGAGCACGCCAATGGCCTCTAGATTGGTATGGATGTCCGAGGCGCACGATGACCTTTTCCTCGCAACCATCCTTCCTCTTCAGCATCAGCTCTCGCTCACCGAGCACGTCCACTTTCGCGAGCATCAGCTCGTTGCTGAACTTGGAGCCAACCTCTGATGCGATTCTCGACACCAAGCGCCAAGCTTCCGTTTTCTCAGTAGACTCTCGCTCCGCGGGGCCGCTTCCGTTGGACAGCTCAACGGATCCATGGACCGTCATGGCCTCGAGCTGAGCATCGAGGATCAGGAACGCGTGGAATAGAGCCTGAGCCTGGTCCAGGCCGCGCGCTCGGTCTACTGTACCGGCTTTCCCCGCTTGCTCCACCTGGACGTCTACACCCCATGTGCCATCGCTTTCTGGTTCTGGATGGCCAAATCGAGCGACTACCGTCTGAGCCGGTGAGCCGTCAGAAGGCGTAAAAACCAGCTTCCGCTCTCCGAGGATCTTGTCCATGCATCGTCCGATATACGCTTCGGACGCCTAGTCAAGTGGGTCAAGTGGGAGAAGCGCCCGTCCAAGCTCAGGCGGAATTCTCTAACGCTTCGGAGCGTGACACATCCCACACACCGTACTCAGCCGCATTCGCGATTGAACACCACGCGCCCCAGCCTGTTGCGCAGGTTACATTCGCCCTTGTAGTACCACGGGCAGCGCTCGTTACAGTACAGCCCCCATCTATCGAACATAGCTGAACCGGCGGCTTCGCACCCGTTGCGACAATTTTTTTGACAGAGACCGTATCCTTCCATCGATTCAGAGTGACACTGCCGCGCACCATTTCCTGAAAGACGGGCGCAGAGCTGGCTCCAATGCCGATGACACAGCTCGCACGCATCTTCACAGGCACCTCGCGACAATGGCTCATCGGGTGTATCATCAGCTAGATCCGGCGGCGCAGACGGATCGGAAAGCTAATCAATGTCGCTCGTCTCCTCGACGTACCATTCTGACGGTTCATGGGCGGTTTGTTCGTCGGACTTACCACGCAACCAGCGCACTGCATGACAAACCCAGCTGCGATGAATTTAACCGCATTCATGTGCCCTCCCGCGAGGATCAGCCGTTCCTCAGCGACGTCTATAGGGCAGTATCGAGACGCCGTAAGCAGCTTCGTGTTACGCTCAGAATTGCTCCACGATTCGTCGATGGGGGACACATGAGATCTCAGCGTTCAGGCATCGGCGACACGTCCGTCTGCAGCGGAACGATCCTCGGTGGAGGTGTTCGTCAACCGATCGGTCGGCGAGCGCCCAAGGGCCAGGCGCGCCGCGTTCGTCGAGGCGGCCCGCCCTCGATGAGCCGCAGGATTGCGATGCCGAGCCCCGCGTCATCGTATAGGAAAGGGAGCCCATGGCGACGTGTCCCCACCTCCGCCACCTCCGCCACCTCCGACGCGCGCGCACGTTCGCGCTGCCGGCGCTCCTTGGCCTCAGCCTGCTCCCCGCGGCCGCAGCGGCGCAGCCGGCGGCGTCCGAGGAGACGCCCGCCGCCGACCCGCTGTTCGCGCCCCGACCGGCCGTGCGCCGCGGCGGGCTCGCCGCGGGCATCGCCGGAGGCCTGGCGCTCGGGAGCGCCGCCGGCTTCCCGAACGACGTCCAGAAGATCGGGTTCGAGCGCCATTACACCGAGACCGGCGTGGGGATCGGCGGCGGAGGCTATGTCTGGATCGGCGGCGCGCTCGCGGACTGGCTCACGTTCGGCGCGGCCTTCGGCGGAAACGGCCTGAGCGCCGCGGACCACACCTCCCTCACAGGCGGGTTCATGCTCCACACCGAGGTCTTCCCGCTCTTCTCGCTCGCGGATCGGTGGAGGGACGTCGGCGTCGCCTTCGACGCCGGCACGGGCGTCGCGTACACGACCGCCGACGCCGACGGCGCCGAGGTCATCGACGGCGCCCTGCCGGCCCGCATCGGAGGCGGCGTGTTCTACGAGGGGATCCGGCTCTGGAAGGTGGCGATGGGCCCGTGGCTCTACGCCGACTACACGTGGAGCACGTCCGTCCGCCAGCCAGGGTTCTACCTCGGGTGGCGCACCGCCCTCTACACCGGGCCCTGACCGGACGGCGGCCTGGTCCTCGACGTCGCGGCGCTGAGCTCGAGCGGGCTCCGCCGCGCCTGCGCGTCCCCCTCCGGGAGCGCCAGCGTGAGCCGGACGCCGCGCCGGATGAGCTGCATCGCCACGTACGACGCCATGCCCACCAGGATCCTCCGGCCGATCTCGCGGGACACGCTCGGCTTGCCGCGCGGCGCCACCCGCTCCGGGTGCCGCCAGAAGCGCACGAGCGCGCGGAGGCGCTCGCCGCTAAGCCGCTCGTTGCGCGCGCGCGCCTGCCTGATCAGCGCGATCGCCGCCGCGCCGCCCGCGATCGCGAGCAGGAGCCCGCCGGCGAGCACCTCGGGGCCGTGCCGGCGCACCCGCGACCGCACGTCGACGAGCGCGTGGCGCCGCCGATCGAGCGCCTCGATCGTGTGCATCAGCCGGTCGCGCAGCTCGTCCGCCCTGCGCTCGAAGTCCGCGCGTTGACCGTTCAGCCCCTTCATACGAGCTCCCGGACCAGCCGGACGTCCGCCCCGAGGCGGCCGCGGGTCCTCTCGAGCGGCCTCCTCGGCGCGCGCTGGTAGCCGACCACGCCCACCACGATCGCCAGCGCGATGAACGCGAGCCCGATCAGCAGCGCCGGCAGCGGCTCCGGCGCGATCGCCAGCGCGATCGCGACGAGCACCAGCGCGACCCCGAGGAGCGCCGCGGCCGCCGCGGCGCCGAGAGCGACGCACGACGCCTTCGCCCGCGAGATCTCCTCGTTCATCTCGTCGCGCGCCAGCGCGACCTCGACCTGCATCAGCTCCCTGGCCTCGGCGATCGCCTCCTTCACGAGATCTGCCGTCGAGCTCTCCGGCCTGGGATCCACCTGCCTCATGGGACACCTCTTCGCCTCGCGGCGTGAACGCGCTCGGGGGCGGCGCAGGCAGCCGGCGGCGCGCGGGCCACCGCCGAGCCCCCCGCCACCGACTGCGCCACGCCACCCTCGCCGTGCGTCGCTGTGCATACGGCGCGCCAGCCCCATCCTCGCCGAGGCGTGCGCGCTGCGCGGCCCTCGCGGAGGCGCGCTATGCGGCCGCCGCGCCCGCTCTCGCCCTCTGTCCACTCTCCGCGCGGCGGGCGCTCAGGGCAGGACGCCGGAGACGACGCGCTCGTGCCCGCCGTAGTCGAGGTGCCTCGAGACGCCGCCGAACCCCGCCGCGGCGAAGAGCTCTGCCACCGCGCCCGCCTTGCCGGCCTCGACCTCCATGGCCAGCACCCCGCCGGCGGCGAGCAAGGCCGGCGCGCCCTCGACGATCCGGCGCGTGAAGACGAGGCCGTCCGGGCCCCCCGCGAGCGCGAGGTGCGGCTCGTAGCCGCGGATGTCGATCTGCAGCGCGGCGACGTCCTCGTCCGGAATGTACGGTGGGTTCGCGGTGATCAGATCGAAGCGAAGGCCGGACGGCACGCCGGCGAAGAGATCCGAGCGCAGGAACCCCGCGTTGACCGCGCCGAGGCGGAGCGCGTTCTCGCGGGCGACGGCGAGCGCGCCGTCCGAGATGTCGACGCCGAGGACGCGGCTGGTCGGCCGCTCGCACGCGAGGCTGATGGCGACGCAGCCGGACCCGGTGCACAGGTCGAGCACGCGCGCGGAGAGGGCGAGGTCCCTCGTCCGGGCGAGGCCGACCTCGACGAGGATCTCGGTGTCGGGGCGGGGGATGAGCACGCGCGGATCGACGCGGAACGGGCGGCCGTAGAACTCCCGCACACCGAGGAGGTAGGCGACCGGCTCGCCGGCGCGGCGGCGCTGGTGCAGCTCGCGGTAGGCGGCGAGCTCGGCCCGGTCGAGCGGCCGCTCGGCGTCGATGAGCAGCCCGACGCGATCGATGCCCAGCACCTTGCCGAGCAGGAGCTCGGCGTCGAGGCGCGCCGAGGACGCGCCGCGCTTCTTCAGGTCGCCCGTGGCCCAGGTGATCACGCGCCGGATCGTCCAGGCCTCGCTCTGCTGCTCGCCTTCGGACATGGTCACGGGAGCGGGGCGGCGGCGACGGCGTCGCGGACGGCGGCGGTGACGACGGCCTCGACCTCGGCGCGGGCCGCGTCGCGGTCCGCGGCGGACCGCCCCTCGAACCGCAGCACCAGGATCGGGCCGGTGTTGGAGGCGCGGCAGAGGCCCCAGGCCCCGCCGCCGAAGTCGATGCGCGCGCCGTCGATGTCCACGACCGGACGGGCGCGGCGGAAGTGCTCCGTCACGCGGCGGACGACCTCGAACTTCACGGCGTCGGGGCAGTCGACGCGGATCTCGGGGGTGGCGAAGGTCTCCGGCACGTCGGCGAGCAGCTCGCCGAGGGGCCGCCGCGCCCGGGCGACGATCTCGAGCAGGCGGACCGTCGCGTAGATCGCGTCGTCGAACCCGAACCACCGATCGGCGAAGAACATGTGCCCGCTCATCTCGCCGGCGAGCAGGGCCCCCTCCTCTTTCATCTTGGTCTTGATGAGCGAGTGGCCCGTCTTCCAGAGGATGGGGCGCCCGCCGCGCGCGGCGATGTCGGCGTACAGCGTCGCGGAGCACTTCACCTCCCCGAGCACGGCCGAGCCGGGGCGCTCCGCGAGGAGCGAGCGCGCGAACAGGAGCAGCAGCTTGTCCCCCCAGAGCACCTCGCCGCGCTCGTCGATCACGCCGATCCGATCGCCGTCGCCGTCCCACGCGACGCCGAGCGCGGCGCCGGTCGCGAGCACGCGGGCGCGGAGCGCCTCGAGGTTCTCGGGCACGGTCGGGTCCGGGTGGTGGTTCGGGAAGAGGCCGTCGATGTCGCAGAAGAGCGGGTCCGGCGCGAAGCCGAGCGCCTCGAGCGTCCGGACGCCGAGCGGGCCTGCCGCGCCGTTGCCTGCGTCGATCACGAAGCGGACGTCGGTGCCGGACAGGCGGGCCGCGGCGCGCACCGCCGCGATGTAGTCCTCCGCGAGATCGACCTCGGTGAGCGCGCCCCGCGCCGCCGCGGCGCTCGATCCATCGGCGCCGCCCTGCTCGATGAGGTCGGCGAGCGCCTGGATGTCCGCGCCGAAGAACGAGGCCTTGCCGCGCATGAGCTTGAACCCGTTGTCCGGCGCCGGGTTGTGGCTCGCCGTGATCATGATCGCGCCGTCGGCGTGGAGGTGGTGCGCCGCGAAGTAGAGCAGCGGCGTCGGCCCGACCCCCGCCGAGATCACGTCGGCGCCGCTCGCGAGCAGGCCGTCCGTGAGGGCGGAGAACAGCCGGTCGCTCGAGAGGCGGCCGTCCCGGCAGACCGCCACCTTCGGCCGAGCCCGACCAGGAGGCGCCCCCGCGGCGAGCTCGCGGCCGAGGAGCAGGGCGAACGCGGCGCCGAGCTCGCGCGCGAGCTCGCTCGTGAGGTCGCGCTCGGCGACGCCGCGGATGTCGTACTCGCGGAAGATGTGTCGAGGGACCTTCATGGACAGGCAGAATAGCGCGGCGCCCGCGCTGCAGGGCGGGCCGACGCCTGGGACGCTCGGGACGCTCTGACACGACGCAATCGTGGGCGAAACGAAAAAAGCCGCCCGCGCAGCGTGGGCTCGCCGGCTCCTCGTCGTGGTCGCCGCCGGCTCGCCGCGTCGGCATCGCGATTGCGCCGCCTCGCCTCACCGCGCCGACATCGCGATCGCGCCGCCGCGCCGCCTCGCCGGCTCACGGATTGCCTTCCTGGCCGCCGGGCGGGTAACTTGGGCGCGTGGAGCCCAGGACCACATTGATGACGCGCGCACAGAGGACCGGTCTCGCTGCCGTGGTGGCCCTCCTCGCCTGCAGCAACGCCGCCCGTGCGGCGGAGCCGTCGCCCACCGCCCTGCCGATCACCGTCGTCGTCCTCCGGACAGACGACGCCTACGACCAGGCCGGCGCGCTGACCCAGGCGCTCCGCTCCGCGATCAAGGACGCCCCGGGGTGGTCGGTCCGCGAGGAGGATTTCTCGCTCGAGGTCCTGACGCTCTCCCTCCAGTGCGACGATCGGCCCGACGCGGGCTGCCAGGCCCGCATCGCCGACCAGATCAAGAGCGACCGCTACATCTGGGGCATGCTCCGCAAGAGCGACACCGAGGTCGAGGGCGAGCTGCACCTCTGGACCCGCGGCAAGCCGGAATCGAGCGTGCCGGTGAAGTACAGCGCCAACCTCACCGAGGCCAACGACGAGCCGCTCCGCAAGATCGCCGCGGAGGCGATCGCGAAGCTGACCGGTGGGCCGCCGAGCGGCGCTCTTCGCGTGAGGACGGGCGCCGCGCAGGCGAGCGTCTTCATCGACGGAAAGCCCGCCGGCAACGTGCACAACGGCGAGGCGACCTTCACGGTCACGGCCGGGCCGCACGACGTGCGCGTGAAGTCGGCCGGCTTCCTCGACTCCCAGGCGTCGGTCGTGGTCCTGCCCGTCGCCACGACGGACGTCGCGCTCAGCCAGATGCCAGCCGAATCGACGCAGACCAACTGGAAGCGCATGGGCGGGTTCATCGGCCTCGGCGCGGGGGCGGTGTTCGGCTCCGTCGCCGTCATCAGCTCCGTCCAGGTCGCGAGCATCCAGAACGACGCGCGGTACGTGGCCTATCGAGGGCTGTTCATGGAGAACGTCGAGGACGTCTGCGCGCTCGAGAACCGCAGGGCCATCCAGGACGACTTCACCGCCGACGCGAAGACCGCCCGCAGGGGCATCGATCTCTGCGAGAGGGCCGACACGTTCATGGCGCTCCAGTACGTCTTCTACCCGCTGGCGGTGGCGTCCGCGGGTGTCGGCGCGTACCTGCTCGTGACGAGCGACGGCCAGCGCGCGGAGCGCGCCGGCTGGAGCGTGCAGCCCAGCGTCGGCCTCGGCGGCGGCGGCGTCGACGTGACGTACCGCTGGTGAGCTCTGCCTCGCTGCCCGCGATGACGGGGGGACGACCGTGCGGGTGATCGCCGGCCGGCTCGGCGGGCGGAGGCTCGCCGCGCCGCGCGGCGAGGGCACGCGGCCGACGGCGGACCGCGTGCGCGAGGCGCTCTTCTCCTCGCTCGGCGACGTCACCGGCGCGCTCGTCTGCGACCTGTACGCCGGCACCGGCGCGCTCGGCATCGAGGCGCTCTCGCGCGGCGCGCGGCGCGCGGTCTTCGTCGAGAGCGGCCGCCCCGCGCTCGCCGTGCTCCGCGAGAACCTCGCCGCGCTCGGCCTCGACGAGGCGGCGCGGGTCGTCCCGCTCCCCGTCGAGCGCGCGCTCGATCTGCTCCGCGACGAGGGCCCCTTCGACCTCGCCCTGCTCGATCCGCCCTACGCCGTCCTGGCCAAGGCCGCCGCCGCGGCCGCGCGCCTCGCCGGCCCGCTCGGCTTGCTCGCCCCGGAAGGGCGCCTCGTCCTCGAGCACGCGCGCCGCGATCCCTCCCCGGAGATCGCCGGGCTCACCTGCACCGCGAGCCGCGCCTACGGTGACACCGCGGTGTCGTTCTACACGCGCTGAGCCACCTGCGCGCGGCGCTGTCGCGTTCATCCGGGGCGCATCCAGTTTCCTGGCGCGCTTCCCTGCCCGCCCTTGTAGACTCGCCCCCGCCGGACGCGCCCGCGTCTCGGCTCCGGCGCACGACGGTCCCGCCGAAGCGGCCGGACCTCGCGCGTCTCTCCGGGAGGACTTCTCAACGTGTCCGCATCGATGCCTCCGTCGTCCCAGCAGATCCCGGGAAAATCCGGCGGCCCTGGGCCTTACATCGCAGGAATGGTCGTCCTTGCTGCGCTCATGGCGGGCCTGCTCTACTGGAAGCTTCGCCCGGAGCCGGCCGCGCCGCCGGCCGCGCCGACCGCCGCTGTCCCCGCCGAGACGAAGCCCGCGGAGCCTCCGCCGCTGTTCGCGCCCCCGCCGCCGCCGCCCGTCGAGGAGGTCGAGGACGCCGGCGTGGACGCCGGCAAGGTCGCGTCGGGGCAGGCCCCGGCCGCCACCGGCAAGTCGCCTTGCTCCGGCAAGTGCGGCGACGGCGCGACCTCGCCCGCGCTCGACTCGGCCGTCCTGGGGCTCGCCCGCTCGGCGCAGGGTTGTTATAACCGCGCGCTGCGCACCTCGGAGGTCTCCGGCAAGCTGACGGTGAGCGTGCAGGTCGCCTCCAACGGCGCGGTGTGCAGCGCCTCGATCCTCAACGACACGGTGGGCTCGGGCGAGATTGCGTCTTGCGTCCTGGGACGTTTCCGCGGCAAATCACTGCCTCCGCCGCAGAGCGGATGCGTCGTGGTGAACGTTCCGATCAACTTCACCATCAAGCAATAGGAAGCAGCCGATGCGAACGCTCCCCACCCGGATGGCCAGCTTGCTCCTCCTCGCGCTCGCGCTCGCGCCGCTCGTCCTGCAGAGCGCCGCGTGCCACGTCGATGAAGGAACCACGGCGCTCTGCGACAACAACGTCAACGCCGACCAGGGAATCGAGAACGATCGGGCCGGCTGCTATCAGCTCCCGGCCTGCGTGGTGAATGGCCAGCTGTCGGCCCCTGAGGAGTGCTGCAAGAACGCGGAGGGCCTCGTCAACCTGGAGTGCGTCAAGGGGTATGCGTCGCGGACCTCCTCGGCCAGCACGGGCGGCGACGGCGGCTCGGACGGCGACGGGGGAAGCGGCGGCTCGGGTGGTGCCGGCGGCTCGGGTGGTGCCGGCGGCTCGGGCGGTGCCGGCGGCTCGGGCGGCGCGGGCGGCGCCGGGGGGAGCGGCGGCTAGGCCGCGCGCGTCGATCGCGCCGTGGCGAGGAGCGCCGCTTCGAGCCGGGGGATCCTGCTCTCGGTCGCCTACGATGGGCGCCCGTTCGCGGGCTTCGCCCGCCAGCGCGACCAGCGCACGGTCTCGGGAGAGCTGCTCGGGGCGCTGCGCGTCATCGACCCCGGCATCCGCGAGATCCGCGGCGCGAGCCGCACCGACGCGGGCGTCCACGCGCGCGACCAGCGGGTCGCCTTCGACACGACAGCGCCGCTGCCGCCGCGCGGCTGGGTGCTCGCGACGGCGCGCCACCTCCCGGAAGAGATCGTGATCCGGCGCGCGGCCGTGGTGCGCCTCGGGTTCTCGCCGCGCTTCGAGAGCCTCCGCAAGCGCTACCGCTACCTGGTCCTCCGGGACCTGGTCCGCGACCCGTTCCTCAGCCGTCGCGCCTGGCGGGTCGAGGGCATCACGGACGAGGCGATCGAGCGGGCGCGCGCCGAGGCGCTCGCCGCGAAGGGCACCCACGACTTCGCCGCGTTCCGGACGAGCGCGGACGAGCGGACGACCACGGTGCGGACGCTGTACGGCGTCGAGCTGTCGCTCGATCCCGCGGACCCGCGCGTCGTGCGGATCGACGTCGAGGGGAACGCGTTCCTGCACAACATGGTGCGCATCCTGGTCGGCACCTTGATGGACGTGGCGCGCGGCCACCTCGCGCCCGGCGCGATCGCGCGCGCGCTCTCGTCGCTGGACCGGCGCGACGCAGGGATCACGGCGCCGCCGGACGGGCTCTACCTCGAGCGCATCCACCTGCGCGACGACGGGCAGGAGGCCTGGCCGGCGGGGCCCTCCGACGGAGGCTCGGCGGACGACGGCGCGCCGATGGACCTCGGCGCGCCGGCGGACAGCACCCCCGAGGAGTGACGCCGCCCGTCGCCGCGCGCGCGTCACACAGAATCCAACGCGGACGCATGGACGGCCCGCGCTGGCCTTGGTAGCACAGCGACGTGCACGTCGGACTGGACCGCCTCCCGGATCTTCCGCAGCTCCAGCGCCTCCGTTCGACTCGCCTGGGGGTGCTTGCGCACCCGGCGAGCGTCGATCGCGAGCTGACCCACATCGCCTTCGTCCTCGAGCGCCTCCGCCTGCGCCCGCGCCTCTTCTTCGGCCCGGAGCACGGCTATGGCGGCGAGGCGCAGGACATGGCGACGGTGATGAGCAGCGTCGACGCGCGCTCCGGCGCGGGCATCGTCAGCCTGTACGGCGAGAGCTTCGAGGATCTCTCGCCTTCCGCGGCGGATCTCGCGCAGATCGACGTGCTCCTCATCGATCTCGCCGACGTCGGCGCGCGGTACTACACGTTCGTCTGGACGGCGCTCCTCGCGCTGCGGGCGGCCCACGCGGCGGGCGTGCACGTCGTGCTGCTCGACCGGCCGAACCCCCTCGGGGGCGCGGCGGAGAGCGTCGAGGGCGCGACGCAGGCGCCGGGGTTCCTGTCGTTCGTGGGCCTGGAGCCGGTGCCCATCCGCCACTCGCTCACGGTGGGCGAGCTGGTCGCGCTCTTCGCGCGGCGCGAGGGCATCCCGCTCGGCGACGTCGCCTGCGGGCTGCAGGTCGTGGCGGTCGAGGGTCACCGCCGCGAGGCGCTCGCGTCCGGGTGGGATCGCCCGTTCGTCTTGCCGTCGCCCAACATGCCGACGGCGGACACCGCGCTCGTCTACCCGGGCGGCTGCCTGCTGGAGGGGACGAACCTGTCGGAGGGCCGCGGCACGACGCGCCCGTTCGAGATCGTGGGCGCCCCCTGGCTCGACGGCCGCGATCTCGCCGCGCGCCTCGCGTCCACGGCGCTGCCGGGCTTCGTCGCGCGGCCGCTCACCTTCCGGCCCACCTTCCAGAAGCACGCGGGCAAGATCTGCGGCGGCGTCCAGATCCACGTCACCGATCCGCGCGCCTTCCTCCCGGTCGCGACGTACGTCGCGCTCATCGCGTTCGCCTGCAGGCAGCAGCCCGAGCAGTTCCGCTTCCGCACCGAGCGGTACGAGTACGTCGACACGATCCCGGCCTTCGATCTGCTCACCGGCTCCGCCGCCGCGCGCCTCGCCATCGCGGCCGGCGAGGATCCGCTGGCGATCGCCATGGAGGTGTCGCGCGCGGATCCGGCCTGGCCCGAGGTGATGCGGGAGGCGCAGGCGGCCGTCTCCGCCTGCTGAGCGCCGCCCGCGCGGCTCAGCGATCGTAGCGGTCGTACCGCTCCTGCCGGGAGGCGGCGCCTGTCGAGTACCTCGTGGTGAGGGCGACGAGCACGAGCGCGAGCCCGGCGACCACGAAGAAGGTCCGCGCCGGGAGCTCGGCGGAGAACCCGAACAGCCAGGGGGACGCGAGGAGCGCGGCGGCGAGGGAGGTCTCCAGCGCGCCGTGCACCGAAAACGGGATCATCCTGGCCGCGCCGAGCGGCTGATCGGACAGCAGCGTCACGACGAGGTGCGCCACGGCGGCGACGTAGCAGACCGCCGTGGGCACCGGATCGAGGCGGAGCGCGAGCGGCGCGAGCGCGAGCAGGACGACGACCGCGTAATCGACGTATCCATGGTGGCGGGGAGATAGAAGCTTCATCGGTGCCTCCTTGGAGGAGCTCCCCTCGGCCGGTGCATCGCATGTGCCGGTGAGCGGCCGTGGACGCGCGCGCCCCGGCCGCTCCGGAACGCAGCGCCGGCCGGGATCAGGGTGGTTGTCGCTCGCCCGGGACGGGTAGGAGGGGTGCTCGTCGTGCTCACATCGAGGGAGCGGAGGGCGCGAGTGACCCCGATCGGGTACGGAGCGGGGCGGGGCGGCTCACGGGAGCTCTGGGCCCTTCGCGCTTGCTCTCGCCGAGCGCGCAGCCCCGAGAGGGCCTCTCCGGAGTCCGGCGCGCGTCGCCGTCACCTCGTGCACGTTCGCGACACACCGTGTCTCCGAGGCCTCGATCTCCAGGATCTCCTGGCCGCGGGCGGAGCTCCGCTCGCCGCCGAGCCCGAGGCTCCGGAGCGCGTCGTCGAGCCCCCCGCGGATCCGGCGCTCAGCCGCTCAGCCGATCGACAGGAGCTCGTCGAGCACGGCCCCGTACTCGTCGAGCAGCGGGTGCGGCGGCAGGCCGCGGCACATCGCGCGCAGCTGTTCGAACCTCGCGATCTGCATGTCCCTGCCGCGCTTGAACATCGACCACGGATCGCCGTGCTCGCGCGCGCAGACGATGATCGACTGGAAGTTGTCTATCTTGTCAGCCAGCGTGATCGCCTGCGCTTCCCAGGGCTTCTTCGGGAACGCCTCGAGATAGAGCCGCTTGCGGTCTTCCCAGGGCAGCGCCCTGTCCTGCTCGGTCACGTGGCGGACGAGCGTGGCGACGCGATCGCCGAAGCGCTGGCTCAGCTCGTCGAACGTGACGCCCTGGTCCTCCATCGCGTCGTGCAGCGCGCCGGCCGCGACGACCTCGTCGTCGAAGCCGTGGCGCGCGAGCAGGACCGCCACGCCGGCGAGGTGGCTGATGTAGGGGACGTCGGCGTTCGGATACTTGCGCTTCTGGGCTCGATGCCAGACCGCCGCCTGGTCGAGCGCGCGCTTGAGGAGGGTGCCCATCGCGATGTCCCGCCAACCATAGCCGCTCGGCGTCCAGAGCGCAGGCGCCCGAGCGCCCCCTGTCCCGTCCGGCAGGTCCTCCGTCCGGATCGGACCCCGCGCCGTTCGAGGCGCGCCCTCGAAGGCCGCGCCGGTTCGAGCGCCCGGCGCGCCGCGAGCTCGGTGAGCGGCGTGCGCCGAGCGCGCTCGCCGCGCGGCGGACAGGCGCCACGAGGGGCGCGCCGGGCGAGGCGTGCGGCGCGCCGGCGCGGCGACAGGGGCTCTCCCGGCCCTCTCTGCGGCTCGACGGTCCCTCTCTTTGCAGTCGTCCGGCGGGCAGCGTGGGATATCCGATCTTTGGACGAGGCCCGCTTCGCCCGCGCGGCACGGCCCGCTCGCGGCGGCGTCGCTGCGATGAAGCGCGCGCCGCCTGCGCGCGATCGCCTCTCGTTCGTTCAGCGGATCGGGGAATGGCGCCGGGGGTGGCGCGGAATGGTCGGGGAATGGTCCGGGGAGGTGCGCGCAAGTCCTACGAACATGCGGACGACGTCGCTCGTTGCTCAAGACTCCGCACTTGCCGACCTGTATACTCGTCCGCGACAGCGTCTTATATCGTCATGCGAAACCCGCCGATGCAGGGTGCCACCTCATGAGACTTTGGCCTCTCCGTTCGCTTGCCGCCGCGCTGGCCGCTCTCGTCGTTGCCCCTCTCCTTCCCGCGCCCGCGTACGGGCAGGACGCGCCGGTCAACCCCGGGGGCATGGCCCTGAGCCGCTTCGTGCCGGCGCCGGCCGGGGATCGCATGTTCAGCGTGCCGTCGCCGTTCGTGGCAGGGCACCTCACACCGCATGTGATGCTGCTCGCCGATTACGCGAGCAACCCGCTGGTCCTGCGGCGCGAGCGCGACGGCGCGGAGATCGGCGCGGTCGTCAGCGATCAGCTCACGTTCCACCTGGGCGCGTCGCTCCCGCTCTGGAACAAGCTGAGCGTCGACCTCGATGCGCCGCTCACCGCGCTGCAGTCCGGGGAGAGCCCGAGCGGCGGCGGCCAGCAGTTCCCGTCGCCGAGCGGCGCGGCGCTCGGCGACGTGCGGCTCGGCGCGCGCTTTCAGATCCATGGCGCGTACCACGACCCGTTCCAGCTCGCCGTCGGCGCCTACCTCTGGTTGCCGACCGGCGCGGACGACTCGTTCGTGAGCGACGGGAGCGTCCGGGCGATGCCGTATGTAGCGGCCGGCGGCCGCATGGATCGGCTCGTCTGGTCGACCGCGCTGGGCACCGAGGTCCGGCGCTCCCAGTCGTTCGGCGGCGTGGCGCAGGGGACGATGCTCACGCTGGGCGGCGGCGTCGGGTTCCTCGCGCTGGACGGCCGGCTCCAGGTGGGGCCGGAGCTCAGCGCCGCGATGGTGCTCGAGGACATCAGCAGTCGCTCGACCAACGCGGAGCTCCTCCTCGACGCGAGGTATCGATTCCTGCCCTTCATGGAGGCGGGCATCGGCGTCGGGCCGGGGATCACCTCGGGGATCGGGACGCCGGACGTGCGCGCCGTCGCGATGGCCGCCTTCACGCCGGAGCAACCGACCGACCGGGACAGGGACGGCATCGGCGACCCCGAGGACGCGTGCCCGAGCGTGCCGGGCGTGCGCAGCGGCGACCCGAAGAAGAACGGCTGCCCGCCGCCGCCGGACCGCGATGCCGACGGCATCGTCGACGCCGAGGACGCCTGCCCCGCCGTCGCCGGCGTGCGCAGCGACGACCCGAAGAAGAACGGCTGCCCGCCGCCGCCGGACCGCGACGCCGACGGCATCGTCGACGCCGAGGACGCCTGCCCCGCCGTCGCCGGCGTGCGCAGCGACGACCCGAAGAAGAACGGCTGCCCGCAGGACCGGGACGACGACGGCGTGGCCGACGCCGAGGACGCCTGCCCTGACGTCAAGGGGCTCCGCTCGAAGGACCCGGCGAAGAACGGCTGCCCGCGCGACACCGACGGCGACACGTTCCGCGACGACACGGACGCCTGCCCGCGGGAGAAGGGCTTCGCGGATCCGGACCCGGAGAAGCACGGCTGCCCGAAGGCGGTGCGCGTGACCGAGAAGCACGTCGTGATCCTCCAGCAGGTGCAGTTCGACACGGACAAGGCCACCATCAAGCCGGTGAGCGATCCGCTGCTCGACGAGGTCGCCGAGGTGCTGAAGGAGCACCCGGAGATCGTGCTCATCGAGATCCAGGGTCACACCGACAACCGGGGCACGGTGGAGCACAACAGGATCCTGTCGCAGAACCGCGCCAACTCCGTCATGGCGGCGCTGGTCCGCCGCGGCATCGATTCGACGCGGCTGACGGCCCAGGGTTACGGCCGGGAGCAGCCCATCGACGACAACGCGACGGAGGCCGGGAGGCAGCGGAACCGACGAGTCCAGTTCAACATCATCAAGAAGGCCGCGTACAAGCCGCAGGCTGATGAGACCGGAGAGGATCGATGAGAAAGCAGTTGAGCATCACGGGGCTCGCGTCCCTCACGCTGATCGGGCTCACGACCGCCAGCGCGACGGCCGAGCCCAAGCTGCGTGTACAGGTCGATCAGCAGGGCGACTTCGCCCTCATCGGGAGCTCGATCGGGCAGGAGTGCCGCTCCGCGACGCCGAGGCCCACGGAGGGCACGATGGGCGCATGCGGCCAGTCGACCGTCGAGTCGGGGCCCGATCTCTTCTGGCGGTCCGACTCGCCTGCTGACGGCCAGGCGGAGGCGAGCCTCGATATCACCCCGGAGATGGCGCGCACGACCGCGGTGCTGACGCTGCCCGAGGGGGCGACGGTGACGCACGCGTTCCTGTACTGGGCCGCGCGCAACACCGCCGGCGCCGATCCGGAGGTGGAGCTCCACCACGCGGGCGGCTACGACGGCACGGTGACCGCCATCGACTCGGTCGAGACGGTGATCAACCAGGGGAAACCCAACGAGTCGCACAACTACCAGTCCGTCGCCGACATCACCTCGATCGTGAAGGAGAGCGGCGCCGGGGCCTACCGGGTCGGCGGCGTGGACGTCGTCGACGTGAGGGACAGCGACGACGACGTTGTCTTCGTGGCGTGGTGGATGGTCGTGTTCTACGAGGCGCCGAGATCGCCGATGCGCAACCTCGCGCTGTTCGACGGGCTCGACCGGGTCTCCAACGTGGGATGGCAGCAGGTCGAGCTCTCGGGCTTCAAGGTGCCCGACGCCGGCTTCGTGGCGAAGCTGGGCATCGTCGCGTTCGAGGGTGACAACTCGAACACCGGTGACAGCGTGTTCTTCAACCCCAAGAACCCGGGGAAGCCCGATCTGGCCGAGGCGCTGAGCGACGAGCTGAACCCCGCGGACAACTTCTTCAACAGCACCCGTTCTGCGCTCGGGAAGCCGGTGTCGGTGGAGGGTGATCTCCCGAGGATCCCGGGCACGCCTCAGAGCATGTCGGGGGTCGACATCGACATCGTGGATGTCAGCGCGAAGCTCAAGCCGGGGGACGATCGGGCCACGCTCGTCGCCACGAGCAGGGACGAGCTCTATTTCCTCGCGGGGTGGGTGACGTCGATCTCCAACTATGGCCCTGATTTCAGCAAATCGAGCAAGGTGGCCACGGATCTCGGCGGGCTGCCGACCTACCGCGGGGACGCCGTCGAATACCGCATCACGGCGACGAACACGGGCAATGACGAGGCCGTGGGCGCGGTGCTGACGGACGCGCTGCCTGCCGGGGTGACGTTCGTCCCTGGCTCGCTGTCGATCGTCGATGGGCCGAACGCCGGTCCCCAGACGGACGCGCCTGGCGACGACCTCGGGCAGTACGATCCCGCGACGCGGACTGTCACGTTCTGGCTCGGGGATGGGGCGGACGGCGCGAAGGGCGGGAGCATCCCTGTCGACGGCAGCGTCACGGTGCGCTTCGAGGTGACGGTCGACGCGGACGCGCCGGACCTCATCAAGAACCAGGCGAAGATCGCCGCGGCGGGCGCGTTCGGCGCGCCGGTCAGCGCCGATCCGACGGACGGCAACGGCGACGCCCCGGGCGCGCCGCCGACCGAGGTCGCCGTTGTGCCGGAGTCTTTCTACGCGGCCGGCAGCGGCATGCTCGGCCCCTGCGCGGCCAGCCCGCGAGGCCGGGATGGGAGCGCCGGCTGGCTCGCGGGGCTCGCGCTGGCAGGTCTGCTCTACCGGCGGCGCAGGGGGTAGACGATCACCGCCGCGTCAGCGCTCGGCCAAGGCGTCGTCGAGCGTGGGCGCGGTGAGCACACGCTCGGTCCAGCCTTCGATCTGCGCGGCGTCGGCGGCGCGGATGCGCGCCTCGATCGGCTGCGGCAGCTCGCCGAAGCGCAGCCGGAGCAGCTTCAGCAACGTGCTCCGCTGCCCCTCGAGCCGGCCCTCTCGCTCACCTGCCAGCCGGCCCTCTCGCTCGCCTGCCAGCCGGCCCTCTCGCTCGCCTGCCAGCCGGCCCTCCTCGCGAAGGTAATCTGCGATGGTCACGATCTCCTCCTCGGCATCCGGTCCCGCCGCCACGAGCAGCCTCGGCAGCAGCTTGTCGGGCTGCCGCGGGTCGGCGATGCTCAAGATATACCGCCACACGCGCACGAGCGCAGCCCCTCCGTGAGGCGCCCGACGCACCTCCTGGACCACGTCGCGCCACGCCGAAAGGCGCTCCACCAGATCCTCGGGATCGCGCGCATGCCGGAAGCACCACAGCACCAGCCGCCCCAGCGCCGTCATCGCCCGCGCGCGTAGCGCCGCGTCCGTCTCCTGGCTGATGTCGTCCAGCACGAAGCGGAACTGCGGCACATACTCGGCCATCAGTGACAGAGTCCCCGGCGGTACGTTCAGCAGATCCTGGAACGAAACCGCCGCGCTCCAGCCACCCTCGCTGTGATGCAGCACCACCGGCAGGATCGCCGGGAGGAGCGTCGCCCTCGGGTGGCGCTCCAGATAACCTTGCCAGATCCGCACCATGTACGTGAGCAGCCGAAACGCCATCAGCGGGTGCGTCGTGCTCTGGTGCTCGAAGAGCACATAGACGAACAGCGACGCTCGCTCCAGCCTGGCGGTGAAGAGCAGATCGCTGTGGCTCGCGGCGAGCGCCTCGTCGATGAAGCTGCCAGGTTGCAACGCCAGCGACGCAAAGTCGATGTGGGTCGCCAGGGTGGCAGGCAACGCCTGGCGCAGCGCCGCAGCCGCGTGCTCTGGCTGGCTGAACGTGGACTTGAACAGAGCGTCATGAGGGGTGGGCGTCATCGTTCACCACCGCCCCCGGCGCGCACCTTGGCGGCGAGAATCACGTGCACGCCCATGGGTCGATCCTCCTGGCCGGCGTGTGCAACCGGCCGTCGTGATGGGGCAAGCGCCTCCGCGGCGCGGAAAACAAGCGTCTGTCTTGCACCGCCCACTATGGAGTCGGCGGCGCGCCGTCTCTGAGGCCGATTCGCTAGCAAGTCGCAGACGGGTTGACCATGAAAAAGAAATCTATTTTCGGACACGATTCATGAGATGACATCGAGCGGTGCCGCGCAATTACGACAAGGCAAGCCATCTCATCTCTCAATCGTCCCTCACACGCGCACGTGCTGCTGGCCCAACCTGGCTCGGTTGCCTCAAGTCAGCGTTGCCGTCCCGCAGGCCAACAGAAGGAATGGGTGTCATCGCGTGCCCACGAAGGCGCCGCGCACCGGCGACGTGGCTCCACCCCTGAATTACGGGGATATCTACCGAGTGATTTGGGATTGCGCTGAACAGGCGCTTTGCTCGCCATGCCGGGGAACCGTCCCCCTGGACCGCACCGTGGCTACCGCCCGAGCGGCTCTGCCCTGATCACGAGCACCGCCCATGTCGTCTCCTCCTCCCCGGTGAGACGGAAGCTCCGGGCGCGCATCGGAGGCCTTTCCGCGCCGCTGGCAGAGACCTTGGTGCGCGCGTCAGAAGCCTCCCGGCGCGCATCGGAGGCCTTTCCGCGCCGCTGGCAGAGACCTTGGTGCGCGCGTCAGAAGCCTCCCGGCGCGCAACGCAGGCCCTGCGCGCGACAGGAGCCCTCGGCCCCGCTGCCGCGGCGGGACCCCGCGCCTGAAGGAAGCCCTCCAGCACGCCGCGAGGGCCTCTCGCGGGCGCGTCCGCGCCCGTGCCGCGATCCGTTGATCAGTTGATGGTGAAGGACTTGCTGACGGAGACCGAGCCCCCGCCGAAGGCAGGCACCCGCGCGCTGCGGAACAGCCTGGCGACGCAGCCGCCGACGCTGGTCCCGGCGAAGGGCGCCCCCTGGACTTCGGCCGACGTGACGCTGCCGCTCGGCGCGAAGGTGACCTTGACCCTGCCGGTCCCGGTCGGTCCGCCGGCCTTCTTGCAGCTCTTGGCGGAGCCAGCGGCCGCGCCGAGCGCCGAGCTCGCGGCGCCACGGTTGAACTCGGCGCCACCGGACGCCGCCGGCTCCGGCTTCGATGCCGCCGGCTTCTCCGCCGCGGCAGCGGGCGCGGACGCCGGCTTCTCCGCCGCGGCGGGCGTCGCGGCGGCGGGCGTCGCCGCAGCAGGCGTCGCCGCGGCAGGCGTCGCGGCGCTCGGGGCCTCGGCGCTGGCGGTGGGCTCCGCGGACGGCGCCGCCGTCTCCGCCGTGGACGGCGTTGCCGCCGCAGCGGTCTCGGCAGGCGTCGGCGCCGGCGCCTCCGTCTGCGCAGGGCTCGGCACCTCGGCGGGGGCGGTGTTCGCCTGCTCCGGCGTGGCCGTCGACGCCTCCGGCGTCGGCGACTGCATGAAGAAGAAGGCGACGCCGCCAATCAGCACGACCGCGGCGATCGCGGCCGCGATCAGACCCGTGCGGCCCTTCTTGGTCGAGGCCTCCGGCGCCGTGAGCGGAGAGAGCGACGACAGCGACGCGGGCGGCACCGACGCCTTGGACGGAAGCGACATCGAGGGAGGCGGCCGCGAGTCCGTGACCGGCGCCAGCAACGGCGGCGGCGCGAGCATCGGCGCGGAGGCGATGGGGCCGCCGCCGAGGTTCAGCAGGTCGTCATAGCCGGCTCGACCGTTGTTCTTCGAGGGGCGGTTCGAGGGACGCCGGCCCGACGGGAGCTCGTCTTCTTCCTTCTGCTTGGCCGCCGCCGCGTTCTCGGTCGCGGTGAGCGCCGAGAGCGAGAAGAGGACCGAGTTCTCGTTGCGCTCGCCCACCTGGCGATCGAAGCCCGGCGGCGGGGCGGACGGGGCCGACGCGGCGGGTTCCTCGGCGCGCTCCGCGGCGCTGAAGACGTCGACCGCGGCCCCCCGGGCCGCGCGACGCGCAGCCGCTGGCGCCGGTGCGCCGCCTGGGGCCGGCGCCGCAGCCGCTGGGCTCGCCGGCGCCGCGGTCGCTGGGCTCGCCGGCGCCGCAGCTTCCGGGGCCTTCGCCGATGCGACGGCCGCAGGCGCCGGGGTCGCGGCCCCCGCCTGGTTCAGGGCGCGCCGCGAGTCCTTCATGACCACGGTCCCCTCGGGCCCGAACCTGAGCCCAGCAGGCGCCGGAGCCGTGGGGACCGGCGCAGCTGCAGCCGCGGGCGCCGGAGCGGCGGCCGGCGCAGAGACCCCTGCGGGCGGAGACGCCGCTGCGGCCGCCGGCGCAGCTGCAGCAGGGACGGCCGCGGCAGCGCGCGCAGCGGCAGCGGGCATGGGCGTCGCGATCGCGGGCGCCGCGGCAGCAGGCGCCGCCGCGGCGACGGCTGCTGCGGGCGCGGGCGCCGCGTCTTCCTGCGAGGAGAATCGCTCCTTGAGCTCCGGGACGCTGGCGATCGGCAGCCAGTCGCCCATCCCGTCCTTCCACACGTACGTGTCGTTGCTCAGGCCTCCGCGCGCGTACTCGGCCACGAGCTCGGCGGTCGTCATGGTCCGCTCGTCGCCCTCGGCGACGTTGACGGTCCACGTGTCGGGCGCCGCCGCGGGCGCGCCGCCCACGTCGGCCACGAGCTTCGCCTCGGCGTCATCCGACAGGTCGCCCTGCTGCTCCGCGGTCGCGTCCTGCGGTGCGGCCGGGGCAGCCTCATTCGCGCCGTGGACCACCATCGAGTGGTTGCACTTCTTGCATTTGATCTTGACCGTCTTGCCGGCGACTTTCTCGTCGGCAATCGTGTACTTGGCCTGGCACGACTCACACGTAATCTTCATGCGACTGTCGCCCTTCCCGTTCCGGCATGCGGGCATGGGTTCAACGACCACACACGCGCACGATCACGCGGCCCGGTCGGTCGACGCAGAATAGCGGGACGGCGCGAGGCCGATCAAGGCGGCGACTTCTTTTATGATCGGCGCCGGCGCAGCGCCGCGCGATGACGCAGCGCGCGTCCACGTCCGCGCGCGGCGCGCGCAGTGTGGCGCGATCAATTGAGCAGCAGCAGCTGGGTGCCGTCTTTCCCGCAGAACATCGCCTCGCTCGGATAGCGGTCGCCGCAGGTTGGGCAGATCTTTCCACGAGCCCGCAGCGTCGGCCGGACCGGCGCCGCGGCCGGCCCTGCGGCGCCCGCGAGCGAGGCCCCCGAGGGCCCCGGCGCGCCCTCGGCGCCTGCGCCGTCTGGCTCGCCGGCGGCGCCGGCCGTGGAGGCCGGGCCTTCCACTTCGCCTCCTGTCCGCCGGCGGCCTCGGCGGAGCAGGATCAACCCGGCAAATCCGAGGCAGGCCGCGACCCCGCCCACGATGGCCACGAACAGGTTCTTGCGCTGGCGTCCCAGGTCCTCGCCCGAGCTCGTGCGCCCGCCGATGGTGCCGGCCGCGATCACAACGACGGCGGCCTGCTCGCTCTCGCCGTCCTCGTTGAGCCCGCTCGCCGTGAGGAGCGCGTCGTAACGATCGGGGCTCGTCACCTCGATCGCGACGGTCACCCCCTTGCCGGCGACGGACGCGACGAGGCCGAGCGCCCCCTCGCCCGCGCCGGCGCCGAGCGAGAGGGCGCCTGTCGCGTCGACCGTCGCGGCGGACGCGAGCGGCCCCGGCGCGATCGACCACGTGGGCCTCGTCGGGAGCGCGCACCCCTCCGCATCCATGACCAGCGCGCGGAACTGGAAGCGTTCGCCCGGCCGCATGAGCTTGCGCGACGGCGTGACCTCGAGGCGCGCCGGCTCGCCGGGGGCGTCGCAGGAGCGCGAGGCCGCGGGCTTCTTCTCGGCTGCGGCGGGCGCCGCGGACGGAGCGCTCACGGCCGGCGGCGGAGCGCTCGCCACCGGCGGCGGGGCGCTCGCCGCGGGGGGCGCTTCGCCCTCGCGCCGGACGAGCGTGTAGGTCCGCGTCCTCGTGACGGAGGCGCTGCAGGTCGTGTCCTGGATGATGAACTGGTACTGCCCCGTCTCCACCATGTTGATGCTGGCGTCGGTCGCCTGGGTCGTGGTGGTGACCACGGCGCGGCGGGGATCGCTGGCCGGCGTCGTGCAGCGGGTCTGCCAGGAGCGCGCGTTGCCGGACGCCGAGTGCTTGCTCCGCGCGAGCCCGGGCATCTGCTCCCAGCACTCGGCGGTGCTCCACGACCGTCCGGCGCCCGAGATCGAGAGCTCCGAGCCGTGCTGCTGGATCTGCACGGCGCCGCCCGGGGCGCCTTGCGGGCGAGGCCTGGGCCCGCATGCCTGCCCCCAGGCGGAGACCGACCACTGTTCCGTGAGGGCGCTCGCGGTCCAGGACCCGCTCAGCGTCGGCAGGTCCTGCGCGGCGCCCGCGCGGGGGATGGCGACGGCGATGGCGATGGTCGCGAGCGACGCGAGCGACGCAAGGCGAAGCGCGTGGAGCGGGGCCGACGAGGCGAGCAGCGGGCGTCGCACAGGCGAACCGTAGCAGCGCCCGCGCGCGGGCGGCAGCCGGCAGGCTCGGAGCGCCGCCCGCGCAGCGCCGTGCGGCGCGAGGTGCGCGAGGCGCGAGGCGCGAGGCGCGAGGCGCGAGGCGCGAGGCGCGAGGCGCGAGGCGCGAGGCCAGATGACCGCAGCGAGCGGCGGCGCGGTCCGCTCGTTCCGCCACCGCGTCCAGGGCGGCGGGGCCCCGCAGGCCCGAGGCGCAGGTCACGGGCGCGCCTGTGTGTGACGAGCAACGCGTTACACGCAACCGCCCGGGGCCATCCTCACCAGGGCCCGAGAGCCACGAGAGCCACGAGAGCCACGAGAGCAAGAGCCGTACAAAATGCTCACGCCGCGAAAAAGGATCTGGACAGGCAAAGTAAAAGTTCGTTACATTGAAAGATGGTCCCGTGCGCATTCTGCATCAAATCTCGTCAGGCACTCCCGCGTACCTGATCCGATCCTGCTTGTCCCTCGACCCCTGCGAAGGGTCGGAGAGGGCTGCTGAGCGTCGCCGCACGCGCCGCGCGCCCCCTGCGAACCGCGAGCTGCGCACGCGCACCGGCCGTCGAGCTGGCGAGCGATCTGGCCCTCGAACTCGATGCGCCAGACTGCGCTCGTCTCCGCGAACCGTAACGAATCGTAACCAGACGCAAGCAGACGCAAGCAGACGCAAGCAGACGCAAGCAAACGCGACCAGACGCGAGCAAACCGCAAACAGCCAAAAAGCGTCACCGCACGACCCAAAATTGTCACTGCGCAACTCGATACTTTTCTCGCGCCTGCCGCCAAAAAGATCTGGACATCTCCACCTCTGAGTTGCTAACTTACACACTGTTACCTTGCGCATCCGCTCTCCGATCGAAGCAGAGGCACCCGCGTACTTGATTCGATCCTGATCAGCCCGCGGGGGCTCATTCCGACCGGAGCCCGCGAAACCGACCTCGCCTGACCCGTGTGTCATGGCGCCTGCTGTCCGGATGACGCTCCAGCAATGGTTCACCCGTGAGGACCTCGAGGAGCTACCAATGAAGCAGTTCGCAATCGCATCTTCTGTCGCGCTCGCCACGCTGTTCATCACCGCCACCGGCCTCGCCAACACGACCGCTCCGTCTCCCACCTGCACCGTGATCAAGCGGGGTGTCCTGGGCGACGTCTACAACGCCGAGATCTGGAGCCTCGCCCCGAGCTACCACGTCCCGACCCCGTTCGAGGTCAACACCGGGTACTCCAGCTCGGTCGGAGAGAAGCGCGCACTATTCCGCTTCGATCTCAGCCCCATCCCCGCCGGCTCTCTCGTCACGTCGGCCACGTTCTACGCCCAGACGTACACGAGCACCGCGCAGACCGTGTACGTCCACCAGGTGCTCGCCCCCTGGAGCGAGTCGCTCGTCACGTGGAACAACTTCGGCGGCATGGACCCCGCCGCGTTCACCTCGTTCGTGCCCAACGTCACCGGGTGGAGCTCGGTCGATCTCACCGGGATCGTGCAGGACTGGGTGGACGGGACGGCGCCGAGCCACGGGATCCTCCTCGAGGAGGGCGCCAGCGGGAAGACGTCGTACAAGGGCAGCGCCCACACCGATGTGTCTTACCGGCCTCTCCTCGAGGTCTGTTACACGGCGCCGAAGGGCTCGATCGGCGACAAGGTGTGGTTCGACGCCAACGCGGACGGCATCGAGGACGCCTCCGAGCTCGGCATCTCCGGCGTCGTCGTCGACCTCTTCGGCGACGCGAACTGCGACGGCGTCGCCGACGGCGCCCTGCTCCAGACGGCGGTGACCGGCGCGAACGGCGTCTACCGCTTCACCGAGCTCGAGGCGGGCTGTTACGTCGTCGACGTCGACGACGCGACGCTCCCGCTCGGCCATCTCCTGACCAGCGACGACGAGCCGCTCGGCGTGTCCCTCGACGCGGGTGAGAACGTGGCCAACGCCGACTTCGGTTACGTGACGTACTCGTCGATCGGTGACACGGTGTGGCTCGACAGCGACGCCGACGGGCTCTACGAGCCGGAGACCGGCGAGCTCGGCGTCAACGGCGTCCGTGTCGAGCTGTTCCAGGGGGCCCAGCTGGTCGACTTCACGATCACCGGCACGAGCCCCTACACCGGCCAGCCCGGCTTCTACCTCTTCGACACGCTCCCGGCGGGCACCTACTCCGTGGTCGTCACGCCCGACAACTTCATGGCGAGCGGTCCGCTCGCCGGACAGGAGCCGACGGCCGACCCCGACGGCGGGCTCGACAACGTGGGCGTTGTCTCGCTCGGCTGGGCACAGGACCTGCTCGACGCGGACTTCGGTTACCAGCTCTCCTGCGGCAACGGCGTCTGCGGCGGCGACGAGAGCTGTTCCAGCTGCGCCCTCGACTGCGGCACCTGCCCGCCGGTCTGCGGCAACGGCACCTGCGAGATCGGCGAGGACTGCGGGAGCTGCAGCGCCGACTGCGACGTCTGCCCGCCCGTCTGCGGCGACGGCACCTGCGACGCCAGCGAGAGCTGCAGCACCTGCGCGGCCGACTGCGGCACCTGCCCGCCGGTCTGCGGCAACGGCACCTGCGAGGCCGGCGAGGACTGCGGCACCTGCTCGGACGATTGCGGCGCCTGCCCCGCGGTCTGCGGCAACAACGTCTGCGAGAACGGCGAGGACTGCTCGAACTGCACAGGCGACTGCGGCGCTTGCCCCGCGGTCTGCGGCAACGGCGTCATCGAGGCCGGCGAGAACTGCCTCGAGTGCCCGAGCGACGTCGGCGTCTGCCCGCCGGTCTGCGGCAGCGGCGTCTGCGAGGCCGGTGAGACCTGCTCGAGCTGCGCGGCCGACTGCGGCGCCTGCCCGCCGGTCTGCGGCGACGGGGTCTGCAAGGCGGGCGTCGAGAACTGCTCGAGCTGCGCGGCCGACTGCGGCGTCTGCAAGTGCTCCTCCCCCGGCACCGGCTCCCCCGGCTACTGGAAGAACCACGCGAGCGCCTGGAAGATCACGAAGCTGACCATCGGCGGCAAGACCTATACGAAGGCTCAGCTCCTCGACATCATCAGCCGTCCGACCAAGGGTGACGTCACCTACATCATCGCGAAGCACCTCATCGTCGCCAAGCTCAACGTCGGTATCGGCAACCGGTCGAGCTGCATCGAGGACACCATCGCCAAGGCCGACGCATGGCTCAAGAAGTACCCGCTCGGCAGCAACGTGAAGGACAACTGCGGCAGGAACGCGCCGTGGGTGACCGGCAAGCCGCTGTCCGAGATGCTCGACAAGTACAACAACGGCTATCTCTGCGCCCCCCACCGCGACGACCTTGACTGCGAGGACAACCGCAACGATCGCGACCATCACCGCGGCTGCGGCCGCTGAGACGTAGACGCGAGCGCCCCCGGGCCAGCGCCCGCTCCAAGCGACCAGCCTGGAGAGCCGCCGTAGCTGGCCCAGCCCCTCCCCGCCTCCCCCTCCCCTCCGCCGTCGCTCTCCTCACCCCTGGCAGGGGGGCCGCCTCGTACGCGGGACGGAACGTCCCTCGACGCCCGCGGACACCCCCACACCCCCGCATGGGCGTGATCTGCCCCTCGCGCGGCAAAATGCCCCTGCCGCCCCGAGCAAAATGCCCCTGCCGCCCCGAAGGGAGCCCCTGCCGGCGCCGCCTATGCCTCGAACAGCGCCCCGCCAACGAGCGGGGTCGAGCCCGTCGAGACCGCTCCACCGCAAGACAGGACAGCATGGCACGGGCGCTGCAAATCCTGCGGGGCTGAGCTCCGAGGACCGCTGTAGACGGTCCAATGACACAGCGTTGGCGGGCCAGAAGAAGGAGAAGTTGCCATGAACCTGACGGAAAGCTGGATTGGCGATAAGCCCTTGGTCCCGCCTTGCGGCTTGTTCGGCAAAGGTCAGCATATCGTCCTGGCTGAAGACGACGAGGATTTCCGGTCCACGATCGCCATGGCGCTCCGCAGCGACGGGTTCGAGGTGTCCGAGGCGCGAAACGGCCTCGAGCTGCTCGACAAGGTGGCGCCCTGCCTCGGTGGGAACGAGCCCCCGAAGCCGATCGACGCGATCGTCAGCGATATCCAGATGCCCTGCTTCTCAGGGATGGAGATCCTGGAGGGCCTCGCCGAGGTGAGGCGGCGGCCGCCGGTCATCCTGATCACGGCGTTCGGCCACCCGCATCTCCACGCGACCGCGCGCAGCCTGGGCGCCTCGGCCGTGTTCGAGAAGCCGTTCGATCTGGACGATCTCCGCAGCGTGCTGTTCAACCTGAAGGACGCGCCCGGCTTCGACGGCGGTTACTGACGAGGACTGACAAGGACTGACAAGGACCAACGAGGGAGCGCTCCTCCGCGCGCCTCGGCCGCCGCTCAGCCGTCCGGCCGCGGGAGGGGGGTCGCCGCCGCCCAGCGCGCGACACAGCCCCGCTCCTCCTCGGTCATCTCCAGCATGTCCGCCACCATCCCGTCCAGGTGGCGCCGGGCGTCGGCCGGCAGGCCCGCGTTCGCCGGGCCGAGCTCCCGTCCGAGCGCGTCGAGCGCCGCGATCAGGGCGGCTCCCGCCGGCGGGGGCGCAGGGATCGCACGCAGGTGCGCGATCTTCACCTGCGGCATGCCCTCGCGCGCGTCCCGGTGACGCGTGTAATGCCACCAGCGGACGGGAGAGGAGTTGAGGTAACAGAGCAGCGCGAACTCGCTCCAGGTGGCGTCGGAGAAGCCGGCCAGGATCGAGTTGCGGAACGGGAGGCCGTCGCTCAGCGCGGCGATCGGATAGCGGGCGGTCTGGCGGATGAGGAGCCGCACCGCCTTCCAGTCCTCGTCCTTCCGGAAGCGGCCCTTCACGCCGGCGCGATCGACGTGGTGGCGCGGCGCGCGCGCGATCAGCTCGCCCACGTCGGTGCCCTCCCGGATGGGGCAGGTGTACGGCGGCTCCGGGGCGTCCGCGCGCCGGATGCGCTCGGCGTCCTCGGCCGTCGTCTGAAACCCGCGCTCGCCGAACAGGGCCGCCGGCAGCCGGGGCAGCGCGCCGAGCCGCTCGAGGAGCCGGCGGGACACGACGTCGAGATCCGAGCGCGCGAGCGGCCACGAGGCGGCCTCCGCCGCCCGCGGGGCGGCGAGGGCGAGGCGGGTCGAGAGGAGGCCCATGCACGGCTGGAACACGCCGTCGAAGGCGTCGCTGCCGAAGCTCGGAAGATCGGCGTCCACGGCGCAGAGCGCGTCGTGCGCGCGCCGCGTCGGGCCGTATCCATCGAGATCCGACACCGACGTCGGGATGACGAGGCCGAGCCGCCCGCCCGGCCGCAGCAGCGACGCGGCCCGGTGCACGAACAGGCCGTGCAGCGAGCGGTAGCCGTGGAACGCCGGGTTCCTCCGGAGGTGGAGGTGGAAGACCTCGGGCGTGATCGGCTGCGCCGCGCGGCCGACGTACGCGACCCAGGGCGGATTGCCGATCACGGCGTCGAAGCCCGGCTCGGGGCGATCGAAGACGGCGGGGAACGCGAGCTCCCAGTGCAGGAACCGGCGCTCCTCGGCGATACGCCGCGACAGCGCCGCCCGCGGATCGGCCGGCTCGCGCGCGGCGGCCATGTAGCCCGCGAACGTGGCTCTCGCCGGCGCCAGGGCCGCGAGCTCGCCCGCCGGCGGCCAGAACCACAGGGCCATCCAGGCGTCGAGCGCCGCCTGATCCGCTCCCTCGGCGCCCCCGGACCCGTCGCTGGGCGCTCCTTCGGTGGCCTCCGGCGGCGTGGGCTCCGGCGGCGTGGGCTCCGGCGGCGCGCCCTCCGGCGGCGCGCCCTCCGGCGGCGCGCCCTCGGGCCGCGGGTGCGCAGGAGCCTGCCGCAGCAGGGCCCGCCGCCTTTGCCGCTCCCCGGGGCCGCCGGGCAGCCTCGCGGCGGACGGGAAGCCGCCGACCTCCGCGCGCTCGGCGCCGATGAGGCTATCGCCGCAGCGGAGCTTGCCGTCGAGGAAGCTCAGCGGGAGCCGCGCGTCCTGCACGACGAGCCAGAGCGATAGCCTGGCGAGGTCGACCGCGAGCGGGTCGAGGTCGACGCCGTGCAGGCAGCGCTCCGCCACGAGCGCCATGGCGCGAGGGAGCGGCGGCTCGCCGGGGGCGAGGGGCGGCGCCGTGCAGGCGCTCTGCCATGCGTCGACGAGGCGCGCGGCGAGCTGGCGGCATGCCTCCACCAGGAACGCGCCGGACCCCATCGCGGGATCACACACGGCGAGCGCGAGGACATCCGCGGGCACCGCCGGCCGGCCGTCCCTGCCGAGCAGCGGCGACAGCGTGCGCTCGACGACATGCGACGTGATCTCCCGCGGCGTGTAGTACGAGCCCGCGCGCCGCCGGAGCTGCCCCGGCTGGAGGTAGAGCGCGCCCCGCGCGATCCGGTCCGGCTGCCGCGGCGACGCGCGGCGCGCGAGCGCCTGCGACAGCTCGGCCACGCTGCCGGCCGCGGCGACGCGCGCGGCCGGCCGCGCGCCGAGCTTCAGGTCCGCCACCTCCTCGAGCCGCGCGGGCCGGTCATGGCCGGGGAGGGCGAGGAGCGCCTCCAGATCCACGACGACGTGCGACGGCAAGAGCGCCATCGACTCGCCCTCGGCGATCTCGAGGTCAAAGGCGAGGAGGCCCTCGTAAAGCGTGCCGAGGTGCTCGACCTCGAGCTCGCCGTAGCGCAACGGCACGCCGTCGTGCACGAGGAGCGCCGAGAGCACCCGGTGGAGCGCGCCGTCGCTGAGCCACGGTCTCCCCTCCAGGAAGGGATGGGCGTCCGGATCGCAGAGGCCGCCGCGCGCGCCCCCGGGGCGGCGATCCCGGAGCGCGCAGAAGAGCGCCGCGATCCTCGCCCACGCGCCGTGGCGGCGCTCGAGGTCGCCCCCCTGCCGTCGCCGTTCTTCCTCGAGATCCTCGAAGAGCCGGGCGAGCGGCGCGCCGCCGCCTTCCACGCCGGCGAGCAGGCCGCGCGCCTCGGCGTAGAGGAGGAAGATGAGCCGCATCAACGCGGACACGAGGCCGGCGCGGAGGCGCCGCCGCCCTTCGGCGGAGCCGGCGCACGCGGCGTCGCCGCCCTGCGGATCCGCCGCCGCCTGAAAGCCGCGGAGGACCTCGCCGAGCGCGCCCTGCGCCTGATCGCGGAGCTGCCGCGCCACGCCGTCGGCGGACGGCGCGGATCCATCGAGGGACGCGCCCGTTCGCTTCGCGGCGCCGCGCGGGGCGAAGGCGCCGCCCCGTTCACGGTCGCGGCCCAGGGAGGCGCTGAGCTGAGGGCATTCCGAGGACACGCAGGTTCCGCAACAGCATTGCGGATGGGACGGGGTGCAGGCAAGCGCCCCGGCGCGGCGTCGCGCCGGCCCGCGCCAGCCCGCGGCCGGGCGCCCCGCCGCGCGAACGCCGCGGCGGGAGGAACGCCGAGAGAAGACCTCCATGTCCTGCCCCCTTGCGGCGATCTCGGCGCTTGCCGGTGTCGCTCCTCGCGCCGCGGGGCGCCCTGGAGAGGAGTCCTTCCTCGCCTGGAGGTCCTCACCCAGCACGGTTTACCGAGATCCTCGTGAAAGCATCTCTCACATGCAACCACATCGAGGTACGGTTCGTGCCGCATGCTCAAGAATGAATCCTGAGCTGTTCGAACGATACGCACTCGCTCATTCACGCAATTCACGCTCTGGCTCGGTGGCGCGGCGCGGCGCCCTGCTCGCCGCGCTCCTGCTCGGGATCTCGGCGTGCCACGACGCCGGCGAGACGCCGGTGCAGGAGCCCACCGGCGCGGTCACCGGCGGGATTGACCTGTATTCCGGCATTCCCCAGGACGGCATCGTCCTCGGGGATCCGAGCGCGCCGATCACGCTTGTCGAGTTCTCCGATCTGCGTTGCTCGCATTGCCGGGATTACGGGCTCGACATCTTGCCGGTGGTCCTCGAACGCCATGTGAGGACGAAGCAGGTGAAGCTCGTATTCCGGAATCTCGCGTTCCTCGGTCCGAGTTCCGTGCAGGCCGCGCGCATGGCTGCCGCGGTCGGGATGCAGGATCGGCTCTTTGATTTCGTCGACCGCTTCTTCCGGCTGCAGGCGCGCGAGCGCCCGGTGATCACGGACGAGCTCCTGCTGCGCGTCGCCGCCGAGGTGCCGGGCGTGGACGCAGAGCAGGCGATGGCGCAGCGCGACAGCGCGGAGGTCCTGCAGCAGCTCGAGGCCGCGCGGACCGAGGCGGCGGCTCTCCAGGTCCGGGGCGTGCCGGCGCTGTTCCTGATCCGGGAGGGGCAGGCGCCTTTCCGGCTCCGCCTTACCTCGATGTCGCCGGAGCCGATCTCCCGCGCGATAGAGCAGATCATGCTCGAGCCGCAGCCGCCCGGGTGAACCGCCGCGACCGCCGCAGCCGCCCGGGTGAACCGCCGCGACCGCTGCGTCGAGGGCCGGCGCCTCGCGCGCTTTTTGGTACGCTCGCGCGGGGATGACCGCATCGCCGCTCGTGTTCCCTCCCCGCCCCCCCTCGCTGCGCGGCCGTCGCCGCGAGCTCGCGACGCTCCTGGCGACGGTCCGCGCGTCGCGCCCGACCCGCGTCGCGCTCGTCGGCACCGGCGGCAGCGGCAAGTCGACGCTCGCGTGCGCGCTCGGGCACAAGCTCGCGCGCGAGCTCCCCGGCGGGATCCACTGGTTCCGGGTCGGCGCATGGGACGCGCGCACGCTGCGCGGCATGCTGTCGCTCCGCTTCGGGGCAGGGCCGTCGCCGTCGCTGCCTGCGCTGCGGAGCCGCCTGCGGGCGCTCGGGGAGATGCTCATCGTGCTCGACAACCACGAGCACGACCGCGCCGTCGCCGAGCTGCTCGACGACCTCCGCGACGAGGCGGTGACCTGGGTCATCACGGCGCGGCGCTGCCTCGTCGCCGGCGTCTCCATCTTTCCGGTCATCGCGCCGCTCGTGACCTCGGGGCGGAGCCCCTTCCCCGCGGTCGCCTCGCTGACCCGCCTGCTCCGCTGGAACCCGGTCTCCCTGGAGCTCGCCGACGCGATCGTCGGCAGCGGCGCGGCCGACGTCGCCGAGCTCCACCGGTGGCTCGTGGCGGGCGGCGTCGACCGCGTGCGGGCCATCGATCACGAGGACGACCTCCCCGAGGTCGGCCTGCTCGTCGCGTGGGCTTTCCGCGGGCTCTCGCCGCCGGCGCGGCGGATGCTCGCGGTGCTGGCGCACTCGAACGGCGACCACATCGACGAGGGCTCCCTCGCCGAGCTCGCGCGGGCCGGGCGGCGCGCCGGCGACGCGCTGGCCTCGCTGCGCCGCTTCCGGCTGGTGCAGGAGCCCTTCGCGGGCCGCTTCGCGCTGCACGCGACGGTGCGCCACGCCGTGCTGAAGCGCACGCAGATGGATCAGCGCCGCTTCTTCGAGCACTACATGGCGCTCCTCGAGCGCTCTCCGGAGCGGCTCGACCTCGAGCAGACCCACCTGTTCGCGGCCATGGACTTCGCGCACGACGCCGGGAGCGTCGCGGCCGCGCTCCGCGTGAACGACCTGCTGTCACGGCTCTCGCTCTGACACCCGCGCCGGCTCCGGGAGTCCGGTGCGAGCGCGAGCGTGATGGGTGATGGGCGCGCGCTCGCCGCTCCTCCCTGCTCGACCCCGCTCGACGTCAGGTCACCGCGGCGCGTCCGGGCCCCCCACCTTCCGGGCCCCCCACGTGCTGGCGGCAGAGATCGACGAGGCGCTTCAGCACCCACTGCCCCGCGGGCCCCTGCACGAGGCCCGGCCTGTGGACCACGGCGAGCGGCAGGACGTGCTCGTCGTCCCCCCACGCCGCCGGCCAGATCCGGACCAGGCGCCCGGCGTTGAGGTCGTCGCGGATCATGTGCTCTGGCAGGTTCCCCCAGCCGAGCCCCGCGCACAGGAGCTCTCGCTTGGTCTGGAGATCCACGACGCGCCAGGTCCGGGGGGACAGGACGGCCTGCTCCGGCGAGCGCCCTCCGCCGCGCTCGCTCAGCACGATCTGCACGTGCTCGCGCAGCTGCTCGGTCGCGACGCGCGCGCCGCGCGGATCTGCGGCGGCGAGCGGGTGTGTCTTGCCGACGACAGGCACCATGCGCACCGAGGTGAGGTGCTGGCGCTCGAGCCCCTGGGCCGTCGCCGCCGGCCCCACGACCCCGAGCTGGCATGTCCCGTCGAGGACGCGATCGGCGACGGCGCCCATGGTCTCGGTGTGGACGACGAGCTCCACGGTGGGGTAGACGCGCGCGAACTCGACGCAGAGATCGACGAGCGCGGACAGCGGAAAAATGGCGTCGACGCACAGCGAGACGAGCGGGTCGAGGCCGCCGGCGAGCCGCTGCGCCGCGCTGCTGAGCGCGTCCGCGTCGGCGCACACCCGCCGCGCGGCGCCGAGCAGGACGCGGCCGTGCTCCGTGAGCGCCGGGATCCTCGTCGACCGGTCCCAGAGGGCGATCCCGAGCTGGCTCTCCAGGTTGGCCATCGCGTGGCTCACGGCCGACTGGACGCGCCGGAGCTTCCTGGCCGCGGCCGAGAAGCTGCCCTCGTCGGCGACCGCGATGAACGTGCGCAGCTGTTCGAGCGTGATGGAGTCGTGCACCGCGCATCACCATGCCACGGTGCGGCGCGGCGCGGTTCGGTCGCAGGGTGCGTGCGTGCGTGCGTGTGCACCAGCGTCGCGGGCCCTCTGCGCTGCTGATGTCCCTGAAAACGGCGCGGCGGCCAGGACAGGCGAGGAGCGTCTTTCCAAGGGGTCTACCCTCCAGCGGGCCCGCGTCGTCCGCGGGAAGGTAGACCCCTTTTTCTCACGCTCCTCGCCTGCCCCGGCCGCCGGCCGCGCGCTCAGCCGAGCGCGCTCGTCACAGCTTGAAGCAGGCCGACCCGCCCGTCAAAGCGCCGGCTTCGCGTTCTTCACGCACTCGACGAAATACTCGTGGAACCACTGCCCCGCCTGCGGCGCGCGCGTGTCCGCGTTCTCCTTCCCGCAGAACAGGTCGTAGCGCGGCTGGCCCTCCTTGCCCACGCCGTCGGAGTCACCCGGCGGCTTGACCCACACGAAGGCGTCGAGGTTCGTCGCGCCGCCCGGGTTGGCCTTCGGCCGCTCGCCCATGCCGGCGCCCTTGTTGTTGCACCAGTAGCCCCAGTCCTTCCGGATGTTGCCGACGCCGTTGCGGCTCGTGTCGATGATGAAGTGCTTGTCGGCGAGGCCCTCGGCCGCGAGCGCCGAGGCCATGGCATTGACGTAGTCGAACTCGCCGAAGCAGGGATTGCTCTGCTGTTCGTAGCTCTCCGAAGTGTAGCTGAGCTGCGTGTAGTTCGCGACGTTGGTCGCGAAGCCGCGGACGCTGGCCGGGTTGCCGGCGGCCTTGATGACCTCGGCGAAGATCTTGGCGCCGTCCTTCTGGTTGTCAGGCCAGCCGAGCCAGCCCGAGTGCGCCGCATCGATGTACTGGTACACGTGCGGCATGTTGAGCTCCTTGAGCGCGTGCGCGACGTTGTCACGGTAGGACTGCGCCGTCGTCTCGTCGCATCGCTTCCCGCCCAGGTTCGTCGCGATGTTGGGGAGCGAGTCGGGCTCGATGACCGCGGCGATGCGCTGACCCGAGTGAGCAGCGAGGATCTGCTTGATCGGGGCGATGTACTCTTCTTTGTACCGCTGGGTGCCGTTCTGAGCGAGCTGGAGCTCGCCGTTCGACGCCTCGGCGAAGCAATCGCGGTTCGGAAGGTCGTAGATGACGATGAGCGCCGTGACCGGCTCGCAGGTCTCGTTCTGGCGCTTGAGCGCCGCGTCGAGGTAGGCCGGGAGCTCCTTGATCGCCTCGATCCGGTCGAGCCAGAACGCGGTCTGGATCTGCTTGACCTTCTCCATCTTCGCCTTCAGGGCCGTATCCGTGACCATCGCGATCGACGAGTCGACCTTCTTGACGTAACCGGGGTCCACGAACAGCTCCGCGCCCGCGAAGGGGTTGCCGTTCGGAGCCGCGATGTCGACCGGGGTGGTGCAGTTGCCGCCGCCCGAAGCCGCGCTGGTCGTCGGATCGACGGTGCCGGTGCTCGTCGTCGTCGGGTCGACGTTGCCGGTGCTCGTCGTCGTCGGGTCGACGTTGCCGGTGCTCGTCGTCGTCGGGTCGACGTTGCCGGTGCTCGTCGGGGTGCCCGCGCCCACGCCGCTGCCCGTCGGGGTGCCCGCGCCCACGCCGCTGCTGCCCCCGCCCGTCCCGCTGTTGTCACCGCCCCCGCCGTCCCCGCACGCCGTGAGCGCGAGGATGACCGCAACCGACGTTGCCAACCCCAGCTGATGCGTCTTCCTTCTCAGCATATTAAGCCTCTCATCACTTCAATGAAGAAACCAGGCCAATTCAACGCGTCAAATAGCGGGCCGAATTTAGACCAATGGCCTCTCTCGGGCAAGGACAAACGACGGCTATCCCACGCCAACGCGGCTGCGTCGTAGTACGCTATGTAGGTATTTTTCCACGAACGCTGGAACGATCGACACCTCTCGACGCGCGTCACGCGTGCGTGCGTCTTGCCCGACCCGCGCGCGGCCGCGATGAAGCTGCAGCGGTTCTGCAAGGGGAGAACGCACCGGCGGGGGGCGAGCGCGATCCGCTCAACGCAACGCGCAATCACCACGACTCCGCATCTGCGAGCGCGGCTGGGTCCGGATGTGACACGGCAGACGGATAGAAGGGTTTCAGTTCTATTTCCAAGGTTGTCAGCGGCGACAGACTCCGCTCCTCCGCGCGATGACACACACCAGGGCTGCTCGGAGCGCTGCGCCTGGCGTCATGCGAGGAGGCGACGCAGGGCGCCATGGAGCGTCCGATGTCGAGGGGCGAAGTGCGCCGGTCGCCGCGCGTGCGTGTGAGCCTTCTTCCCAGCCTTCTCAGCCGGACGCTCATGACGGGACAGCGCGGGAGATCGCGCTCGACGTCCGCGTGTCGCGGCGTCCGTCGCAGCGCGTCGCCGTCATCGGGCCGTCACGGGGCGCTCTCTGGCCGACCGCCGCCGATCGGTTAGGCTTCCGTCCCCCCTTTCGAGCAGAGCTTCCATGCGTTTCGCCGTCTTCTGGCTGGTCATCGTCCTCGTCCTCAGCGTCCAGGGCCTGTACGTGCATCGGCGCGCCTCCAGCCTGCTCGGCCTGGGTGTGCGCGCTCGCCGCGCGCTCGCGTACCTGCTGGCCGCCGGGATCGTCGGCATGACGGCCGCGCGGCTCGGCCGCGGCGCGTTGCCCGACGGGGTGCTCCGCGGGATGGGGATCGCCGGCAGCACGCTCTCGCTCGGCGTCCTGATCTCCGCGGTCCTGCTCGCCGTCGTGGACCTCGGTCGGTTGATCGCGCGGCTCGGGCGCGCCTTGCTCGGGCGCGCGACGGCGGCCGCGCTCGCGGACGGCGGGACGGCCCGCGCCGCCGGCTCCGCGCCCGGCCCCGCGGCGCGAGAGGCGCAGGAGGACGGCGGCCCCGCGGCCCTGCCGCTCCCGCCGCCGGTCGAGCGGCCGACGCTCGCCCGCCGCGACTTCCTCGCGACCGGGGCCGCTGGCTCCGCCTTCCTCATCGGCGGCGGCAGCGCTGTGTATGGCGCGCTGCTCGGGCGACACGACTACACAATCGAAGAGGTCGCCATCCCGATACCGGGCCTGCCGCGGAGCCTGGACGGGTTCGCCATCGTGCAGCTGTCCGACATCCACCTCGGGCTGTTCGTCGGCGAGCCGGAGATGCGCGCCGCCGAGGATCTCGTGCGCAAGGCCCGCGGCGATCTCGTCGTGATGACGGGTGATCTCGTCGATTTCGATCCGAGGTACGCCGAGCACCTCGGGCGCCTTACGCGGAGGCTCGGCCCGCTCGCCCGGCATGGCGTCGCGGCGATCCCGGGCAACCACGACCACTTCGCCGGCATCGACGCGGCGCTGGGCGCGCTCGAGCGCGGCGGCGCCCGGGTGCTGAGCAACCGCGGGTGCGTCGTGGGTGGGCCCGGCGGCGCCTTCGCGCTGCTCGGCGTCGACGATGTGTGGGCGCGAGGGCGGGTCCCCGGCGGCGGCCCGGACCTCGGCCGGGCGATCGCGGACGTGCCCCGCGATCTGCCGCGCGTGCTGCTCTGCCACAACCCCGTGTTCTTCCCGGACGCGGCCGGAGAGGTGGCCCTGCAGCTCAGCGGCCACACCCACGGAGGCCAGATCAACCTCCTCGTGCGGCCCGCCGATCTGGTGCTCCCCCACGGCTACGTCGCCGGGCTCTACCAGCGCGGCGGTTCGCATCTCTACATCAACCGCGGCTTCGGCACCGCCGGGCCGCCCGCCCGCGTCGGAGCGCCGCCCGAGGTGAGCCGCATCGTCCTCGTCGCAGCCTGACGTCACGCCCGACGCCCTCCCCGTCGAGCTCGCATGGCGCTGGTGAGCAGGCGGTCGAGCCCGGCGTCGATCTGCGGAGAGCCGCCGCGATCTCCCGGGCGCTCGAGGGTCTCCGCGAGTGGCATGTTCTCCGGTTCTTGATTCCCGTGCTGAGGGTGTTCACCCTCCGATGTGCGATGAGCGCAACACGTGCGGCCCGTACGACACGCGCGAACCGTGAGGCACGCGCGCCACGCGCGATGCGCGCGGCACATCGACACGCGCTGACCGCCCCGGGCCCCCGGCGGGCGCTCCTCCTCGGGATCGCGCTCGCGATCGGCGCCGGGGGGTGCGCGCGAGCGCCGCTCGCCGCGCCTCTCGGCCGTGTCGGCCGCAGCGATGCGCCCGCCGCTCCGCAGGAGCGCGCGCGCGGGTTGGAGAGCGCGCCTCAGCCTGCGCCGGAGCCTCCGCCGCCCGCGGACGAGCCCGAGCTCATCGCGCTGGAGGTCCCGGACTTCGGCCCCGCGGTGGTCGTGACGCCGCGAGGCAAGGGGCCGCGGCCCCTGCTCGTTGTCGCGCACGGCGCGGGCGATCGGCCCGAATGGCACTGCGACATCTGGCGCGGGATCGTGAGGGGGGCCGGCTTCGTGCTCTGCCCGCGCGGCAAGCCGATCGACGTCCGGGCGCCGGACGCCGGGCGGATCTTCTACTACCCGGACCATCACGCGCTGAGCCGCGAGGTCGCCGCGGCGGTCTCGGCGCTGTCGGCGCGCTTCGGGGATCGGGTGGACCTCCGCGACCCGATCTATGCGGGGTACTCGCAGGGGGCGATCATGGGCGCGCTGCTCCTTCCAGGGCATCCCGCCCGCTTCGCGCGGGCGGCGCTGATCGAGGGTGGATACGGCAGCTTCGACGAGTGGACGCCCGGCGCCGCCCGGCGCTTTCGCGGCGGCGGCGGGGCGCGGGTGCTGCTCGCGTGCGGGCGGGCCGACTGCGCGGCGCAGGCGCGCAAGACGCGGGAGGTGCTCGAGCGCGGCGGCGTCACGGCGCGCGTCGTCCACGCCGTGGGCGCCGGCCACAGCTACGGCGGCCTGATGGAACGCGCGCTCCACGAGGCGTACCCGTGGGTCGTCGAGGGCGATCCCCGCTGGCTCGACGGCGAGGCCGCGCCGTCCGCGGACGCTGCCGCGCCCCCCCGCGGACGCTGCCGCGCCGACCGGCGGGGCCGGCGCCCGCTCCTCAGGACGCGGCGGCGATGCTGCGCGCGCGCTCGGCCAGCCCCTGGACGACGGAGTGGAAGCTCCGCAGCTGCCTCACCTTGCCCTCGCCGAAGCGCCGCTCGATGCCGCGCCGGAGCGCCGGCACCCTCGCGGTCCCGCCCGTGCAGCACACGACGTCGATGCCCTCGAACGACAGGCCCGCGTCCGCCACCGTCCGGTCGAGCGCGCCGAGGACGGCGTCGATCGGCCGCTCGCTCCCGGCCTCGAACTCCTCCCGGGCGATGCGCTCGCGGATGTGCATCGACGGGTAATCGAAGCGGAACTCCGTGGCCGCCTCGCCGGACAGCGCGCACTTGCTGCGCTCGATCTCCTCGAAGAGCCGGAAGGCCAGCGAGTCCTCCACGAGGCAGAGCAGGTTGTCCATGCGCTGCCGATCCTCGGGCCCGAGGGACCACGCCTTCACGTCGCGGAGGAAGGTGAGGACATCGCGGTGCTGGAGCACCGTCATGTCGGCCGGTGAGCAGAGCTTCTCGGCGATGGATCGCGGCATGGTCAGCTGGTTCGAGCCGAGCGGGACGCGGTAGGTGACCTCCGCGCCGAAGTGGCGGGCGATCTTGTGGCGCATGAGGCTGCCGTCGAGCGCGTCCCCCGCGACCGAGACGCCGCCGAGCGACAGCACGTCGGACGGCGAGAACCCCTCCGGCCGCATCCGGACGATCGTATAATCGGACGTCCCGCCGCCGAAATCCGCGACGAGGACGACGGCCCCGCGATCGAGCTCCAGGTGGAAGTCGTGCGCGGCGGCGACCGGCTCGGGGCAGAACGAGACCTCGCGGAAGCCGGCGATGCGCGCCGCCCGCTCGAGGCGCTCCTCGGCGAGCCGATCGTCGGCCGGCTCGGCCGAGAACTTCGCCGGCCTGCCCAGCACGACGCGCGCGACGTCGGCGTCGAAGTGGCGGTTCGCCTGCTCGCGCATCTCCCGGAGGAAGCGGCCGATCAGGTCCTCGATGGTCACGACCCGGTGCCCGATCTGCGTGCCGGAGAAGCTGCGATCGGGGAGGTATTTCTTGATCGAGCGGATGAAGCGGCCCTGCATCCCGTTCGCGACGAAGTCGCTGATCGCCGCCGCGCCGCAGGAGAACCGCTCCTGCCCGAAGAACAGGAGGCTCCGGAGGACGGTCGGATCGGCCGCCGCGGCGTCGAGCGGGATGGGCGGGCAGGTCGCCTCCGCGCTGGCCGCCGAGAGCAGCGAGTTGGAGGTACCGAAATCGACGGCATACACCTCGGGCCTGAATCGTGCGGACATGATCTCGCCTCCTCGTTGGGTGCTTCGCGGGCACGCGGATCTGGCCGAGAGAGCCACCTATTTACAAGCTATCGAATGCATGAGAGAATGGTGACGGGCTCGCGGGATGAGCAAAATTTGCGAACCCCGCCCCCGCCGCTATGACACGCGGGTCACGCGCCGGAGCGCCACCGTGAGCGTGATGAGCGCGATCAGGGTCGGCACGGCGATCACGCCGACGTCCACCCAGCCGAGCCACTCGGCCGGGTCGAGGCCCAGGGCGGGGATCGGCAGCGCGAACGCGTTGTAGGCGGCGGCGCCGAGCGCGAGGACGCCGCACGAGATGAACAGCCACACGAGCGCGCCCCGGAGGCCGTTGCCGAGGCGCTCCATGGCCGGCGCGCTCCGCCAGCGGCCGACGAGCACCCTTAGGATGGCGACGAAGGCGATGAAGGCCAGCGCTCCCGCGGCGCCGGCGGCGAGGAGGACCTCGCTCTGGCTGAGCGCCCGCCGCTCGGTGATGCCGTAGACCCTGCGGAGGACCATCGCGACGCTTGTGAAGACGGCCGCGCCCGCGGCGAGGCTCACGGCGATCGACAGCAGCGACGCGACGGGGCGAGCGCGCCGCGCCTTGCGCGTCACGTCGTCCGCGCTCTGGCCCTGGGCGTTCGGGATGACGACCGTGGCCCGCTCGTCGTTCGGGGCGCCTTCGGTCACGGCGACGCCCACGCCGAGCGCGCGGGAAGGCGCGAGCGGATCCTGCAGATCGAAGTCCGCGAGCAGGCGATCGAGCTCCTGGGCGGACGGCGGCCGGTCCTCGCGCGCCCGGGCCATGGCGCGCTGGATCAGCGCCTCGAGCCCCTCGGGGATGGTCTTGTCGATGTCGCGCGGGCGCCGGGGGTCCTCGGTGAGCAGGCGGAGCATGGTCCGCGTCGGCTCCTCCTCGGGGAAGGGCCGCTCGCCGGTCAGCATGCGGTACAGCACGGCGCCGACCGCGTAGATGTCCGCGCGCGAGTCGACGTCGGCCGAGCCGCGCGCCTGCTCCGGCGCCATGTACTGGGGCGTGCCGACCACCGAGCCGGTGCGCGTGAGGTCGGCGCCGTCGAGCACCTTGGCGACCCCGAAATCGAGGATCTTCACGTGGACGCTGCCCCCTTCGCGCCGGACGAGGAACAGGTTCGACGGCTTGAGGTCGCGGTGGACGACGCCGGTCGCGTGGGCCGCGGCCAGGCCGCGGCAGACCTGGCGCGAGATCGTGATGGCGGTGGGGAGCGGCAGCTTGCCGACCTGGTCGAGGAAGGCGCCGAGGTCCTCGCCCTTGAGCAGCTCGGTCACCATGCACGGGCGCCCGTCCTTGAGGCGGACGATGTCGACGACGTCGATCACGTGCTCGTTGCCGACGCGCGCGATCGTCTGCGCCTCGCGCTCGAAGCGCGCCATCGCCTCCCTGTGGCTGGCGAAGTGCTCGTGCGGCACCTTGACGGCGAAGCGCTTCGGCAGGCGGATGTGCTCGGCGACGTAGACGCGGCCCATGCCGCCCGCGCCGATCACGCCGGTGATGCAGAAGCTCCCCGCGAGCAGCTCGCCGACCATCGGGTCGGTCGCGGTCACGCCCTGGAGCTCCAGGGCCGTCGCGTCGATGGGGCAGACGAGGAAGTCGAGCGGGTACCGGACGCCGCACACGGGACAGCGTCGGGTGGGCCTCTCCGGGGGCACCTGCTGCCGTGCCTGCTCCGGGGCGGCTTGCCTGGCTAGGTCGGCCATCGGCGGCGAGTCTAATCGAGAAGCGGGTTCCGGGCGCGACGGATCGGCCCCGCCGGAGCTGACGCAGCCCGCGAGGCCCCCGGCTGCCGCGCGGCGGCTCGGCGGCGTCCGCGGCGCGTTCCGGTGTCACGCGGGCATCGGCTGGAGGCCCACCTGGCCGGGCCTCGTGGCGTCGATGCCCACCCGTGGGGCGCTGTCGCCTTCGCTGGCTGCGCCGATGGGCGGGTGGTCCCGGACCAGCGAGCGACAGCGGAGCTCCGTGCCCACACGACACGCGCCGTGATCTGCGCGTGATCCGAGCGGGCCTGTTCGCCGTGAAGGTGGAAGTCCTCAATTCGGCATTCTTGGAGAAATATTGAACAGGGAGGCGGGGAGACGGGGAGATTGATGGGATGATGGGATTTTATTCCCCTTCTCCCCGCCTCCCCGTGAATTCTCTCGGACTATTCGAGGGGATGCGGCCACCTCGGAGCTCAGGCAGGGCCCGAGCCCTCTGCGGGCACGGCTTCACGGCTCATGATGCGACGAAGGAAGCTTGAGGCGCGAGCGTTGTGCTGATGGGCCCGCTGGGTTATAGCGAGCTTCGATGGCATCTTATCACGGCGCCCCGACCGACGTCGCCTCGGTCCTTCGCCAGGTTCGCAGGCCCAGGCGGGCCGTCGTCACCGCAGGCATGCCCTACGCCAACGGGATGTTGCACCTTGGGCACCTCGCGGGGGCGCACGTCCCTGCGGACATCCACGCGCGGTGGCTCGGCCTGGTGATCGGCCGCGAGAACGTCCTCTTCGTCTGCGGCACCGATGATCACGGCTCCGCCAGCCAGATCGCGGCGCGGCAGGCCGGGGTTCCGGTACGCGAGTTCATCGACGGCATCCACGAGAAGCAGCACGCGAGCCTCCGGCGGTATGACATCGATCTCGACGTCTACTCGGGGACCTCGCGGCCGGAGTGCTTCCCGATTCAGCAGGAGCTCGCGCACCGCTTCCTCCGGCGCCTGCACGACAACGGCCTGCTGGAGAAGCGCACGAGCAGCCAGTGGTTCGATCCGGAGCTCCAGTGCTTCCTCCCCGACCGCTTCGTGCGCGGGCGCTGCCCCAACCCGAAGTGCGACAACGGAGATGCGTACAGCGACGAGTGCGATCGCTGCGGTCACCAGCACTCGCCCTCGGAGCTCGGCAGTCCGCGCAGCGCGCTCAGCAACGCCACGCCGGTGATGCGCGACACCGCGCACTGGTGGCTCGACATGTGGGCCGTGTCCGAGACGCTCCGGGGCTGGATCCAGGGCAAGCAGGGGGCGTGGCGCCCGGCGGTGCTCGCGGACGTGCTGAACACCGTGATGCCTTCGCTCCGCTTCGAGGCCGAGCTCGCCCCGGCGTACAAGGAGATCAAGGCGTCGCTGCCGAAGCACAAGGCGAAGTTCACGCAGGATCGCAAGGTCCTGCTGCAGCTCGGCAGCAAGCCGGAGATGGAGGAGGCGCGCGCCGCCCTGGCGCTCCATGGCGTCCCCAGCGAGCCCGTCGAGGACTGGGCTCACCGCGCGATCACCCGCGACGTCGCCTGGGGGCTCTCCTTGCCGGTGGATCTCGATCCGGAGCTCTGCGGCAAGACGCTCTATGTCTGGCCCGACTCGCTGATAGCGCCCATCGCCTTCTCGCAGGTCGCGCTCGCCCGGAGGGGCGTCGATCCGGCGCGGTACGTGGACTTCTGGTGCGATCCGGAGGCCAGGATCTACCAGTTCCTCGGCCAGGACAACGTCTTCTTCTACGTGCTCATGCAGGGCGCGATGTGGCTCGGTACGCAGCCCGATCCGCGCCGGCTGCCGGCGCCCGGCGAGCTGCAGCTCACCGACGTCCTCGGGTGCTTCCACCTGCTCGTCGGGGGCGACAAGATGAGCAAGTCGCGCGGAAACTTCTTCACCGCCGATCAGCTCCTCGACGAGAAGGGGTATTCAGCGGACCAGATCCGTTATTACCTGGCGCTGCTCGGCCTCGCGGAGAAGCCGTCGAACTTCGATTTCGCCAAGCTCGACGAGCGCAACCGGTTCCTCGCCGGGCCGCTCAACGCGGCGTTCGAGCGGCCCATCTCGGCGGCGCACTCGAAGTTCGACGGGCGCGTGCCCCACGGCGCGCTGCTCGACAAGGTCGCCTCGGACACCCTGCGCATCGTCCAGCGGTATGTGCGCGCGATGGATCGCGCCGACTACCCGACGCTGCTCTTCGAGATCGAGAACTACGCGCGCGTCATCAACAGCCTCTTCGCGCAGTTCAAGCCCCACGACGATCGGCACCCGGAGGAGGGCCGCCGCGACGCCCTCTTCTCCTCGTTCTACGTGCTCAAGAACCTGATGATCATGCTCTACCCGTTCGTCCCGACCACGATGGATCGGCTGCGGGAGTCGCTCCGGCTCCCGCCGGAGGTCTTCCGCCTCGAGGAGCTCGGCACCCCCATCCCCGCCGGGCACGCCATCGGCCCCAAGCAGGTCTACTTCCCGCCGGTGCCGGGGGAATAGCTCCGCGTGTCAGAAATCCCGCCAGAAAAAACGGCCGATAATGTCCACAAGGGCAGTGCCGTCAGCGAAGGCGCGCTTGAGCGAGAGCCGCACACCATGCCGTCCTGCTGCGGCTCGACGCGCTCCTTTGCGATCGGGGGTCGCAGCACATAACGCAGCAGCGCCTCCCTCGCCGCGGCATGGTGCGCACCGGCGCGCGTCTCGGCCGGCGCCGGGAACGACGCGCTGGTGGGCGACGGTGGGGACGACTTGCTCAACGGCGACGCGGGCAGCGACACCTTCTTGAGAGCGGGGTGGACGATGCCTACGACTCCGGGAGCATCCCGACTCACCAACGGCGCCGACGGCGACGTGTGCCTCGTAGAGGCCGCCGGCTCCGCCGCCAACTGCGAGCTTTGACGGCGTCGCCCGGCGACCGCCTCCCCATCGTCGTTGCGCCCGACGCAGTCCTCGACTCGAAATCAGAATTGCGTGATGAATTTCCACGCCTCGGGGGCGTTCCAGCTCGTCGATTGCCCGGGGTCCTTCGGCTCCCAGCCGTGCGGGCCGTCGAACACGCAGTACTTGGTGGGGTGACCTGCGGAGCAGCCCTTGTACTCGGTACACGTGTGGGGCTGGCCAGCTGCCGGGAAGGTGGTCGCCGACGGCTCCTCCATGCAGCCGTTGACCTTCGCGAATTCGGCTTGTTTGACGCGACCGCTGGTCGGCTGGGGGGGGCCGCTGCTGTCACCGCTGGCTTGCGACGCGTAGTAGGCGATCGGCTTGGTCAACGTCGCCGTGCAAGAGCCCGTGAGATCTGCCCCCGAAAAGAAGGCGACGCCTCGGAACACGTCCGCGCGGGTGCAGGCGAGAGCCAACGACATCGCTCCCCCGAAGCTGAAGCCGGTGGCGAAGATCCGAGTTTTGTCGATGCAGAGATCTCCCTCGAGCTCCTCCAGGATCGCGTCCGTCAGCTCCACGTCCGACTTGCTCCAGGAGCCGGCGCCGTTCGCGGCGTCCGGCGCGACGAAGATGGTGGTAGCGCCAGCGTCGAGCGTCGCCATCGTGAAGTAGTTCCGGTTCGCCACCGACATGGCGGAGGAGCCGGACTCCGCGAAGGCGAACACGAGCCGATATGGCTTGTCCTTGTCGTAATCGCTCGGCACGCGAAGGATGTACTTGCGAGAGGCGCCGCCGAACGAGATGTCGATCGTGCCGTTTTGCAGAGTCTTCGCTTTGCCGCAGCCGGCGCTCTTGACCGCGTCCGTCCCGGTCGCGCCGCCTGCGCTGCCGCCGCTGCCGCCCGCGCCGCCCGCGCCGCCGCTGGCACCGCCGGAATCGGAGCCACCCGACGCGTCGCCGGCGCCGCCTGCGGCCGCTCCGCCCGCGCCCGCGGAGCCGGGCTGGCCACCGCCCGGGGTGCTGCCCGTGCTCGCGGCGTTACCACCGGCGCCCGCCTGCGCTTGGCCGCCCGCGCCTGCGACCCCCGATTCTTCCGACGGAGGGGTGCTGTCCGACGAACAAGCGACACCCGAGAGTGAGAACAGGGCGAGGACGAGGGAGGAGCAACGGGCGCTTGTCATCGGTAACTCCGCGCGCGCGAAGGGCGCGACTGGGACTGGACCCTAGCTGATGGCCTCCCGACCAGCCATGGATTGAGGCGTGCCGGTTCAGTTGTGAAGCAACAGCTCAAAAATTGGCGCGTCACCATACCGGCCGCGACCGTATCGTTCCGCGCGTAGGTAAAAGAAGCCGGAGCGCGTAGGTAAAAGAAGCCGGAACCCTCGACGCGCCCGGTCCCCGCCCAATCATCGAAGCCGAGGAACTTGATGTGGGAATTCTCGATCTCATCCGCGGTCGCGGTTCTGGGGTACCCGGCCATGTTCGATCGCCCGAGTGAGGAAGACGTGAAACACGGGCTCGGCCGGGCCTCCGCCGCTGCTCCTGCCTCAGCATGACGACCTGGTCCTGGACAGCGCCGAAGCAGCGCCTCGGAGACAAATGTGAACGTTCACAAATCGATTGTCAATTCGAAACGACCGCCGGCGACCGCCCTCGCGCTCCGAGGGCAGACAGGTCTCTTCCCGGAGCGCCGCGTCGAGAAGGACGGGCATCGGGCCGCGGTCACGCAGGCGCTGTAGCGCCGCCACACCGGCGCGCGGCGGCGCGACCTCGAGCTGGCGATGCGGTCGCCACGCGCCGCGCCGCGCGCCAGCCGCCGATGCGCCGCTCGGCTTCGAGCTCGTCGATGGGGCCGGCGATGATTGCGGTAAGGCGCCCGCCCCTCTAGCCGCAATGCCAGTCAGTCAAGGCGGCCTCTGGTGGCCAGCGCCCGCGCAAGTACGCGAAATTACTGGGCGCCACCGGTCCGGGTTGCTCGGTGCCAGCCCGTGACGATCACGGTCGACGGTCAGGCATGCGACGCGACGGAGGCGAACGGCTACCTCACGGTAGGTCGCACCTGGAAGCCCGGAGACAAGGTGGAGCTCACGCTGCCAATGGAGGTGAAGGTGTCGAGGCTCCCCGACAACCCCAACGCGGTGGCGTTCGTCTACGGACCGGTCGTCTTGAGCGCCGGCCTCGGGGCGGAGAGGATGCTGTCGGAGCCCCAGTGGGCATCCGAGAAGGCTACCATTCCCGCTGGTGTCGTCATCAAAGACACCATCGGCATCAACAACGGCATCACGATCAACGAGTGGATCGCCGACATCGAGAACAACTTGGTTCAAACCCCGGGCAAGGCGGAATTCACGCTGCGGAACACAGATTCCAATAGCACGTTGACGTTCACTCCGCACTATCAGCGGTACGCAGACAGGTACGGCATCTACTTCCGTCTCACGGGGACGGCGGGCGAAAACATCCCGGACGCCGGCGAATGCTCGCCCCCTCCTGGAGCTGGCACGCTGTGCGATAGCGTCTCGTCTTCGGATAGCGTCGGATCGGCTGGCAGCGGTTCGACGGCCAGCAGCTCGACCGGCAGCGGCTCGACCGGCAGCGGCTCGACCGGCAGCGGCTCGACCGGCAGCGGCTCGGCCGGCAGCGGTGCGACTGGCGGCGCGTCCGAGGGCAGCTCCGGTGGATCGGGGGGCGCGGATGGGGGCACCACGGACCAGGCCAGTTCGGGTTGTTCCTGCAGTGTCGGTCGTGGTTCGTCGGAACGCTGGCACTTCGCCGCGCTGCTCGGCCTTGGCCTAGTCGCGTGGCGCCGGGGGAGACGTCGTGAGGCGCCGCAGGGGTCGCGGAGCTTTGGTGCGCGATAAGCCTCCACATCTCTGGCTTCAGCTGAAGGCCACCAGCCGACTCTCTTCGCAGCGCTCGCACCGGAGCCGCGCGAACCCGCGGCAGAGCAGCCCGCAGTCGAGGTAGGCTTCGAGCCCCTTCTTCGCGTGGTTGGGTATCCGGACGGCGATGGCGCCGTCGTCGCTCGCCAGGCGCCGTTCCCGCGGGGCTTGGCACGGGCGAGAGCTCTATCGTTGCCTATCCGCTTAGATGGCTGTTCCGCAGGAGTAGCCGCTCCGCGGAGCGGCGACACGGCGACCCACAGCCAAGCGCATGTCAACCATCGCATGCAGCGTGGCTGTACGATTGGACGGCCGCTACGAGAGGAGCTTGACTTTCGGATCGAGTTTGGATTTCTTGGCCTATCGAGAAGATTGGAGGATGGCATGCAGCACGCAGGGGGCGCGGCCCCGGACATGGGCCCCGCGGCCCCGGACATGGGCGTCGCGACCCCGGACATCGGCGCCGCGACCCTGAAGCGGATCACCCGTGGCCTGATGCCGCTCTTCTGCCTGATGTACCTGATCGCGTACATCGACCGGCAGAACGTCTCCTATGCCAAGCTGGAGATGGTGGGCGCCCTGGGCCTCACCGAAGCCGCATACGGCCTCGGCGCCTCGCTGTTCTTCCTCGGCTACTTCCTGTTCGAGGCGCCGGCCAACCTGATCCTCGTCCGCGTCGGCGCCGGGGTCTGGTTCAGCCGGATCATGGGCACCTGGGGCCTCGTCACCATCGCGCTGGGGTTCACCCAGAGCCCGGCCATGTTCTTCGTCCTGCGCTTCCTGCTGGGCGTGACGGAGGCCGGCTTCTTCCCGGGCGTGCTCTACGTCCTGACCCTCTGGTACCCGCATGCGCACCGCGCCCGCATGATCGGCGCCTTCATGATGGCCAGCGCCGTGGCCAACGCGGTGGGCTCGGTCATCGGCGGCGCGCTGCTCGATCTCAACGGCCTCCTGGGACTGGCTGGCTGGCAGTGGGTGTTCGTGGCCACCGGCGCTCCCGCCGTCCTGCTCGCGCCCTACGTCCTCTGGCGCCTGCCGAGCCACCCCGAGCAGGCCCGCTTCCTCACCCCCGACCAGAAGGCCTGGCTCGCCAGGACCCTCGCCGCGGAGCCCCGCCAACAGGCGGAAGGCTCCCCCTGGCGGGCCTTGCTGGACATACGAGTGATGGCGCTCGCCGGCCTGTATGTCGGCTTGCCGCTCGGCGCTTACGGCCTCAGCTACTGGCTGCCCACCCTCGTGAAGGGCTTCGGCGCCTCGAACATCCAGAACGGCTTCATCAACGTCATCCCCTGGGTCTTCGTCGCCTTGGCGCTCTGGTGGGTGCCGCGCCATGCCGCCCGCAACGGCGTCAGCGCCTGGCACATCTCCGGCCCCATGCTGCTGGGCGCCGTCACCCTGGTGCTGAGCGTGGTCGTGCCGGGCGCAGCGCCCAAGTTCGCCCTGCTGTGCGTCGCCGCCGCCGCCATCTTCGCCGGCCAGCCGGTGTTCTGGAGCGTGCCCCAGAAGCTCCTCGCGGGCCCGCACGCCGCCGCTGGCATCGCCGCCATCAACTCGGTGGGCAACCTCGGCGGCTTCGTGGCCCAGAACGTGGTGCCGCGCATCTACGACGCGACCGGCAGCCAGCTCGCCCCCATGCTGTTTCTGGCCGGCTGCCTGCTCATCGCCGGCGTCAGCATCCGGCTGCTCGTCCCCCGGCTGGCAGGCTGGTAGGGCGCCGGCGGATCAGGCCTGGCGGCCGCAGGCCGCCGCCAGCATCCGCAACTTCTACCCAGCGTCCGCAAGGCCAGCGAGCGAATGTCGCGTGGCAGTGCAGTGGGCTCCGTCCGCGTGGCGGAGACGGCCCCGTGCTCGTGCCGTCGGAGCTCGCTGGATCGAAGTCCGGGTTCTCGGGGCTGCACGCGACAGGCAGACACAGCGTGTCTCATCAGGAAAAGCTCTTCATGATGAGCATTGTACACCGAGGCACTGCGCCCCTGCAGAGGGAAGTCCTCGCGCCGCAGCGGAGGCGACGGGAACGTACCGCCGCGTCAACTGAAAGTTCACCGTCCGCGACGCCGAGCGAATCTTCGGGTCCGGCATCGCGGCCAAGTAGGTCGCCCTCATCGCCCAGGGTCAATCCACGTAAACGCCGTCGCATAGCGCACATCGACGGCCGAGAGCGTCGCCCGCGCGGTCTCGTTCAGCGCGCCGTCTGGCTGCCTCCGGGTCGCGAGGAGCTGGCAGAGGCTAGCTGTGCTAGCCTGACGGCGATGGCCGACGTGAAGGATAAGTTGCTCGCCGTAGCGTACCGGGTACTCGAGAGCGAAGGCCCAGCAGCGCTCACGACGCGGCGGGTGTGCGAGGAGGCCGGCGTGACCATGCCGACCCTCTACCACCACTTCGGCAGCCGGGACGGGCTCGTGGCTGCGGTCCACGCCGTCGCGCTCGAGAAGTTCATGGCGAAGAAACGGGCGCTCACGCCGACAGACGACCCCGTCGCGGATCTCCGCACGGGCTGCGAGCACGTGCTCGAATTCGTGCAGGCCCACCCCTCCGTCACGGCCGCGTTGATGGCGCGCGGCATCGAGCAGCCGTCGATATTCGAGCCGAGCTACGCCCTGATGCGGCACCGCCTGGAGCGTTGCGCCAGGGCGGGCGCCCTGCGCGTGCCGGTCGAGCGCGCTGCCGAGCACGTCTGGGCCGTCGTCCAGGGCCTCGCGCTGAGCATCGTCGCCAGCCCTTCCGGCGCACCGCCGAGCCGCGCCGCCTCGGCGGGGGCGCTCGACGCGGTGTTCCAAGCGATCGCCGACCAATTGTAGCGACGCTATAGACAATCTGTGTAGCGATGCTATAGATGATCCTGGAGGGCGCGCCGGAGCGGGCCCGAACAGGAGAGATCCGTCATGGCAGAGACCGTGTTCGTCACCGGAGGCAGCGGCTTCGTGGGCCGCGCCATCGTCCGTGCGCTCATCGCGCGCGAGTACCGCGTCCGTGCCCTCGCGCGGAGCGCCGCCAGCGCTGCCAAGCTCGCCGCTCTCGGCGCCGAGCCCGTCCGCGGCGACCTCCACGACGCCGCCGCGCTCACCGAGGGCTGCACGGGCGCCGCGGTCGTGGTGCACGCGGCCGCGTCCCTCACCTCGGCCCTGCGCTGGGGCGAGCACGCCCGCACCAACGTCGAGGGCACCGGCGGCTTGCTCGCAGCGGCGCGCGCGGCCGGCGTCCGCCGCTTCATCTACCTCGGGGCTGCGTCGGTTGTCATCGAGGGCTCTCGGCCGAGCGAAGGGGACGAGGACGCTCTCCCGCCCAGGGTCGACCGCTCCTTGCCGTACAGCGCGACGAAAGCGCTCGCCGAGGCGATGGTGCTCGAGGCAGACAGCCCCGCGATGCGCACCGTGAGCCTCCGCCCACCGATGATCTGGGGCCCGGACGCGCCGACCCTCGACATCATCGCGGAGGCCTTCCGCGCCGGGCGCTTCGCCTACGTCGGCGGGGGCAAACACCTCTACAGCGTCGCCCACGTCGACAATGTCGCCGAAGCGGTGAGCTGCGCAGTGCGCAGTGACGTCGGCGGGCGCGCGTATTTCGTGACCGACGACGAGGTCACGCCAATGCGCACCTTCTTGACGGAGCTCATGGCGACGCGCGGCGTGGACGCGAAGGCCTGGCCCGTACCCCTCCCCCTGGCGGTGCTGTTCGGGTGGCTCCTTACCAACCTCTTCGGGTGGTTCGCGCCGCGACGGCGCCCACCGCTCACCCTCGAGGACGTGCGGCTCCTCGGGCAAACGCTTCACCTCTCGTCTGCTCGGGCGAAGAAGGAGATTGGCTACCGCGCCGTGCGGAGCCGCGCGGAAGGCCTCGCCGCGCTCCGGGCCCATGGCAGCGCCGTTCGGCGGAGCGGCGAGAGCGCCGCGCTCGCGCATTGAGGCCGCGATGCTCGGCAAGCGCCTGCGCGCGGCTGCGGGCGGCTGCGGGCGCTCGGTTGCCCTGCATTGCGCGCTGCGGCCCCGCGACAGCGCTCCGGCGCTCGCTCGCCGGCGCCGCGCTGGCAGGCGCGCTCGCCTGGGGCTCCCCCGCCCGCGCCGCGGAGACGCAGAGCCTCGCCGAGGCGGGGATACGCCCCGACCTCGTCTGGGCCGCGTCGCAGCTCATTCCGAGCCCCACCTGGCACCTCTACGCCGACGACACGCGCTTCGGCCTGCGCTGGCAGCTCACCCCCCTGCTCTACTCCTTCGGCAGAAATCGGAGGCTGTCCCCCTGGCGCAGCCTCCTCGCCGAGCCGCTCGCGCGGCATGCCGGAGCGCTCGAGATCCATGTCACGCCCGAATACCTCTTCTCCGGCGCCGGCATCGAAGATCACGTGCAGCTGACGGGCGGTGTGCGCGCCTACTTCCCCCTGCTCCACCGCGGAGAGTACCTCTCCTGCTCGCTCGGCGGCTCCGCCTTCACGCTCGGCGGCGAGGTCGCGGCGGCGTACGAGGCCGGCCTCTACACGCTCTTCGGTGTCATCGGCGTGCAGGTCGCCTACTCTCCGACGCGCGCGCTGCGCGGGACCACGTTGACGCTCAACCTCAGGTACTTCTGACCCCATGCTCCGCGCGGCAAGCTCCACCGCTCTCATGGCGCTCCTCGCCGCCTCGGCGCTGTCCTGCAACAGCATGCCGGGGCGCGTCCTGTCAGGCAACACGGGCGCGCTGTTCGGCGGCCCGGCGCCCGTCGCCAACAAGGTGCGAGAGCCCTACCGCAAAGACGCGCGCCTGGCCGTCCTCTGGGTCGGCCACGCGACGGCGCTCGTCCAGATCGACGACAAGCAGATCCTCACGGATCCGGTCTTCACCTCGACCGTGGGCCTCCTCTCCGCGCGGCTCGTCGAGCCGGGCCTGGACCCGGAGCACGTGCCGCCCCTCTCGGCGGTGCTGGTCTCGCACACGCACTTCGATCACCTGTCGCTCGGCTCGCTCGAGATGATCGAGGAGAAGACACCGGTGCTCTTTGTCCCCCGCGGCGCGCTCCCCTACGTGCCCGATTTCGCGTTCGACACGATCGAGCTCTCCACGTGGCAGCGCTGGGAGCACGACGGGCTGCGGATCACCGCCGTCCCGGTGAAGCACGGGGGAGGCCGCTACGGAGTCGACATCGCCCTCGGCTGGGGTGGATTCACGGGGTACGTCGTGGAATATCATGGGGTCACCGTCTACTTCGGCGGGGACACCGCTTACGATCGCAAGGTGTTCACGGAGACGCGGGCGCGGTTCCCCGCGATCGATCTCGCGCTGATGCCGATCGCGCCGATCGGGCCGCGCGATTTCATGCACTCGCGCCACGTGGACCCGGCAGAGGCGCTAGAGGCCTGCGAAGAGTTGGGCGCGAAATGGATGGTGCCGATCCACTTCGACACGTTCATCAACTCCTCGGACGAGCCCGGCCAGGCGGTCTCCGAGCTCAAGCGCGTGATGGCGGCCCGGCGGATCGCGCCTGGGAAGGTCCACATCCTCGCGCCGGGAGAGCAACGGATCTTGCTCGGCCGCTAGGATCGAGGTCGCTCCTACGCGCTCGCGAACGGCAACACGACGCTGAACGTCGTCGCTGCGCCACATTGTCCGGCACGCCCGGGGCGAGCGGGCCCATCCCCTTGCTCTTGAACTGGTTGTGCCAGAGGCTCTTGCCGGTGATCTTGCCGTTCCCGCCCTCGCCAAATAGAATCGGGCAGGGCTGAAATCTGACGGCGTCGCCAGCGTGATGTAGACAAATTTACATGTCCGAGTGGACTCGTTGGATCTGTTGGTATTTATACGCGGATCAGTGGATCGTATTTCTTGTACGTTATGCCAACCGCCGATCGTTGGCGGAAAATTCTTGACAGGCCGGAATGGCTTCGCGCGGGCTATCCCCGGTGGCATGCCAGCGCGAACGCTTGGACGGCCTCGAGCTCGTCAAGGCGAGCCCGCGGCGCCGCGAACGTCGCGACGAGCACCGGCGGTCCCTCGGGCCGCCCCTCTTCGCCGTCGTCCCGTCAGCTGGAGACAGTCAGTCTTTCGATCCATTCCAGTACTTATTACACGGAGTTGAGATTGCCATGCTCAGCAATAAAGTCGTTTTGATCACCGGGGCCACATCGGGAATCGGGGCCGCGACAGCGATCGCGGCGGCGCGGGCCGGCGCCAGGGTGGTGCTGGCGGCGCGACGCCAGGAGATGGGCGACGCGCTCGTGGCCCGCATCAAGGTGGAGGGTGGAAACGCGCTGTTCGTCCGCACCGACGTCACCGTCGAGGCGGACATCCAGGCTCTGATCGAGCGCACCGTGGAGGCCCATGGGCGGCTGGACAGCGTCTTCAACAACGCCGGTATCGCCACCGCGCTCGGGCCGCTCGCGGACGTGCCGGTCGCCGATTACCTCGCTCTCATGCAGGTCAACCTGCACAGCATCTATCTGTGCATGAGGTATCAAGTGCCCGTCATGAAGAAGGGCGGCGGCGGCTCGATCGTCAACTGCGGCTCGATCGCCTCCACGGTCTCTGCGCCCGGGTTCGGCGTCTATGCCGCGACCAAGCACGCGATCCTCGGCCTCACCAAGTCTGCGGCCATCGACTACGCGGCGGACAAGATTCGCGTCAACGCCATCCTGCCCGGCCCGGTGGAGACCGAGATCTGGGATCATATGCAAAGCGGCGAGCAGGTGCTCGACGCCTTCGGCGCGGCCACGCTGATGAAGCGGTACGCGCACGCGGACGAGATCGCTCGACCGGCGGTCTTCCTGCTGTCCGACTGGTCGTCGTACATGACCGGCACGCAGCTGACCGTGGACGGCGGCTACACCGCAGTGTGACCCGGGGCAGCGCGCCTCGGAAGATCCAGGCGCGCTGCCGGCACCTCGCCGCGACGTCGTTCCCGAGGAGCGCATGCTCGCGCAGATCGTGAGCTGGCCGCCTGAGACGGTTCGTACGATGCTGCCGAACATCAGCCGGTAGAAGGGCTCGTTGGCGGGGCGCCCTCCGCCGCTGCGTCGCCCGCGGTGAAGGGCTCGCGGCATCACCGGTCCCACCGTACGGCCACGCTGCGCGCGCTGGGAAGAAAGACGCAAGGGGCTCGAGCGAGAGAGCGCACGCGCGTCTACTGGAGCCTGTGGAGCAACTCCGTGTCCTGGTCGCCCAGCAGGTAGGTGGCGATGAAGGTCGCGGGGGCCGAGCTGGAAGCGTTGTCGAAGCGCTCGATGGGCGCGCTCGCGGGCTCGAAGATCGTTTGCCCTGCCGTGTAGTACCTGGCCGGTTGGCCTTTTACCTGGAACAGAATACGCCCTTCGGTCACATAGCAGACGACCGGACCGGGGTGCGTGTGCGGCCCTGCCTTGAACCCAGGGGGCAACGTCAGCCGCTGCACCTCGACGCGAGTCACGGCCTTCCCGCCCGCGACCGCGTGAGTTCCAAGCGAGGCTCGCTCCAGGACCGAGTCCCGCGTGCATCCCGCGCCGGCACAGAGCAAGGCTGTCGCCATCGCGAGCGCAGCCCGGGAGAGGCGGCGCCCGCTCCCGGGGAGCGCGCTCCCCGGACGCCGCGTGCGACGAGGGCTGTCGGCGAGATCGCGAGGGAGGTCCCCTTCGCGCAGCGGCGGCTCGCCGTTCCGCCGTGAGACGTGAGCGAAACGCATGGAGTGTGGGTCCTTGTGCTCTGTCAGGCGGCTCCGGCTCGCCTTGACGCCACCAGCATGACGGAGCACCATCATGCTGAAAATCAGGAAGTTTTGTACGGATAGTTCAGAAAAACGGGACGGTTGGCATGCAACGCGTCACCTTCGATCTCGACGTGCTGCGCAGCTTCGTCACGGGGATGGAGCTGGGCAGCTTCGCCAGGGCGGCGAACCGGGTGGGCCGGTCGACCTCGGCGGTGAGCGCTCAGCTCAAGAAGCTGGAGGAGCAGGCGGGCACGCCGCTCTTTCGCAAGGCGGGGCGCGGTCTCGCGCTGACGGAGGCGGGCGAGACGATGCTGGCGTACGCCCGCCGCCTGCTCGAGCTGAACGACGAGGCGGCGGCCGCGGTCCGCGGCGTCGATCTCGAGGGCTGGGTCCGGCTCGGCCTGCAACAGGACTTCGGTGACGTGCTGCTCTCCGAGGTGCTCGGGCGGTTTTCGCGCGCCCACCCGAGGGTGCGGATCGAGGTGCGGGTCGCGCGCAATGCGGAGCTGCTCGAGCGGGTCACGTCGGGCCAGCTCGATCTCGCGCTCGCGTGGGGCGACGGGTTGGGCGCGCCGCACGGCGAGCGTCTGGCAGAGCTGCCGATGCGCTGGATCGGGTCGGCCGCGGGGTGCTCTGCGTGGACCGGGGCGGAGGGCGAGCCGCTGCCGCTCCTGGCCATCGAGGCGCCGTGCCGGTTCCGGGATGCCGCCGCGGCGGCGCTCGATCGCGCTGGCATCCCGTGGCGGCTCGCGTTCACCAGCCCGGACCTGGGCGGGCTCTGGGCCGCGGCGGCGGCAGGGCTCGGGTTCACCGTGCGCACGTCGATCGGCCTGCCCGCCGGCGTGCGGGCGCTCGGCTCCGGGGAGGCCGGGCTGCCGGCGCTGCCCGCGCTCCCCCTGGCCCTGCACAAGGCAGAGGCGGAACCGGGGCCCCCGACCGCCCGCCTCGCGGCCCTCGTGGTGCAGGCGCTGCAACGTCCCGTCGAAATCGCTCGTGGAGTCCAGCGCGAGCCCTCGTGGAGGGAGACGACCGCCCCCGGATGCTAGCCTCACGCCATGCCGACGGACGGACCGTCGTGGGACGACCTGCGCATCCTCCTCACCGTTCACCGTGAGAAGAGCTTCCTCGCTGCGGGCAAGGCGCTCGGGGTGGCCACGTCGACCGTCGCCCGGCGCGTCGAGGCGCTCGAGCGAGCCCTGGGTCGGCCGCTCGTGCATCGCGGCAACACGGGTGTACAGGTCGACGCCGAGGCGCTCGGGCTGGTGGGGCTGGGAGAGGACCTCGAGCTGGGCCTCGAGGCGCTGCGGCGCGACGCCCGTGACGCGACGGTGGCGGGCATCGTGCGGGTGTCGGTGAGCGAGGGCTTCGTGCGGCCGACGACGCGAACCCTGGCCCGCCTCCGCGTGAAGCACCCGGCCCTGCTGCTCGAGGTGGCGTCGGAGTCGCGCCTGGCCGACCTCGCGCGCCGAGAGGCCGACGTGGGCATTCGCATCGCCCGCACCGGGTCGGCCACGCTGGTCGAGAGGCCGATGGGGCGCGGCCACCTCGCCCTGTTCGCGTCGCGCAGCTACGTCGAACGGCGCCTGCCTGGGGCCCGGCTCGGCCGCGACGCGGCGGGCCGCCACGACTGGGTGGGCTTCGACCGCGGGTCGGAGCGCTGGCCGACGGAGCAGTGGTTGCGGGCGTACGGCGCGACTCGCTTCGTCTTTCGCTCGAGCTCGTTCGCGGCCATCGAGGAGGCGGTGCTCTCTGGCCTCGGCATCGGGCTGCTCGGAGAGGCTCACGGGCTGGCGCTCGACGGGCTGGTGCGCCTCGATACCGACGAGCGGCCTCCCTCGGTCGAGGTCTTCCTGGTCTTTCACCGCGACGCCAAGAACACGCCGCGGGTGCGCGTGGTGGTGCGCGAGCTCGAGGCCGAGCTTCGCCGTCACCTCGGCTGAGGCGTCACGGCCGGATCGCCTCGAGCGGCGCCGCGAGCGCCGGGGCCGCCGCGCGCATCATGTCGATCAACATGCGCGGCTCGGCCGTGCCGAGCGCGCCGAGATCGCGCTGGATCTTGGTCCGGCTCAGCGCCCACAGCAGCGCCGTGAGGACGAAGCGCGGCAGCCGGGCCAGGGCGCCGATGACCGGCGGGCGAACGCGGTTCCCCACCTCGCGCACGATGTCCAGGCCAGCCTCGAAGGCCACGGCATGCGCCGCCGCCTCGCGCCACGAGACACCGCCGCCGCGCGCGAACACGATCGTCCCGATGGCCATCAGCGGCACCACCATGGCGGCGTGCGTGCGCAGAAAGCTCTGCATGTCGGGCTCGACGACGGTGGGTATGCCTGCCTCGCTGAACACCTCGGCCCACGCCGCGTCAGAGCTCGTGGTGCCGCGGCGGATCTGCGGGTGCACCCGACCATCGATGAGCAGCGCGAACACCCCGCCGGGGAAGCCGAAGGCGAAGCGCTCGGCGCCCACGGCCTCCCGCAGCGGGGCGATCGACTCGAAGGTGTTGAACATGAACATCACCTTGCGGGCCGCGCTGGCGCGGAGCGCGGGCATCACCGCGGCGACCTGCGGCGCGAGCACCGTCACCAGCACGAGGTCCCACTCCGTCGACGCGTCGAGGGCGCCTCGCACCTTCACCTCGGCGCGCTCGCCCGAGCCGAGCACGATGGCCCCCTCGCGCTGCAGCCACGCGAGGCGCTGGCCGCGCGCGACGACGGTGACGTCGTGGCCCGTCCGGGCGAGCGCAACCGCGAAGGTGCTCCCGATGGCGCCGGGACCGATGATGGCGATTCGCATGCGCCGACACTGAGGCCCGGCGAGCTGCCACGCAACGCGCACCGGCGCCAATTCGATTTGCAAAAACGAGAAACGCGGGCCGCGGCTCGACCTGTTCACTTTTCATGGCTGAAAACCAGCTTATCAGGAGCGCGCATTGACGATCACCGGCGCCAACACGATGGTGGCGACATGAAGTTCAGACGACGTGACGGGCAACTCGCTCAACACGCTCGCGCCGACGCCGCTCGCGCGCGGGTACGCCGTGTTCGCGAGCGATGGTGGACACCAATCGACGGCCGCCTCGCCGGGTGCGGACGCCTCTGCGCTCGCGAACGAGGAGGCCTATAGCAACTGGCTCTCCGACGCCCCCAGGAAGGCGCGCGACGTGGCGGGCCAGATCATCCGGGCGTATTACGGGGTCGACGCGGCGCGCTTCTACGCGGTGGGGAGCTCGACGGGCGGGCGCGAAGCGCTGTTCGCGACGGCGCGCTCCCCGGCCGACTGGGATGGCGCGCTCGTGTTGTACCCGGCGCGCGACGTGGTGAGCTTGACGCTCGGCCTCACCGCGACGCTGCAGGCGCTGTCGGCTCCAGGGGCGTTCCCGAGCGCGGCGAAGCGCAGCCTCGTATGGGACGCGGTGCTGGCCGAATGCGATGCTCTCGACGGTCTGGCCGACGGCGTGGTCGGCGACGTGGCGAGCTGCAACGGGCGATTCGACGTGACGGCGCTACGTTGTATGGGGGGTGAGGACACCGGCGACGCGTGCCTGTCTGACGCGCAGATCCACGCCTTGGAGGCCATCAACGCGCCCGTTCGGCTGGCGTCGCCGCTCGCCGACGGTGACACCGAGCTTGCTGGCTTCAACGTGTACTCGGCTGCGCAGGGCGTCGGGACCGATTCGCCGCTGGAGCCTCACGTGCAGTCCGTCGACCTTGGCTCGCGCGCGCCGACCTTTCCTGTCGACCCGCTCACCAGCTCGTTCGCGGCGGCCCTCGCCGACGGCTTCATGCGCCACGTCGTCGTCAGGGATCCGTCATTCGACTATCGGACGTTCGACGTGCGGACGTTCGGCCCCCACGCCACGCGCGTAGAGGAGCTGTCTGCGCTCGACGGGGGCGACGCCGACATGGGCGGCTTCGCCGCGCGGGGCGGAAAGCTCCTGTTGCTCCATGGCACGGGCGACATGCTGACGAGCCCGCGGACGACGGAGCGCTACGTGGACGGGTTGCAGGCGTCGCTCGGCGCGACGGCCGCCGGCGCGATGCTGCGCTACTACGAGGTGCCTGGGTTCCAGCACTCCGTGAGCACCGTCTTCCAGGTGTCCTGGGATGGCCTCAGCGCGCTCGAGAGGTGGGTCGAGGGCGGCGAGGACCCTGGTGACGCCGAGGTCGTCACGGACCTGGCGGGCGTGCCGGGGCGCACGCGACCGCTCTGCAGGTACCCAACCTTCGCGAGGTATCGCGGGACGGGAGATCCGGACGACGCCGCGTCGTTCGAGTGCGCGGCGCCCTGACACCGCCGCGGGCGTCGCCAGCGTGACCACGGCGGCCCACTCCTGGTCGGTCATGCGCTCGAAGCCCCCGGCGATCTCCTCGACGTAGGACGATGCGAGCCCCACGAACGCGCGCGGCCCGCGGCCGCACGGATCGGCCGTCACGACCATGAGCCGCGGCAGGCCGGTGCCCAAGTGACGCTGAATCAGCAACTTATCCATGCATCGACGAGATACTTCTCCTGTACGCTCGCGATGCGCCGGGCGCGCGCCCGCCGTTTCCTGGAACAAGGAGGTCGCTTGGATGAGGTTCAGGGTTCAGCTTCGGATCGTGCTCATCGCTTCTCTCTCGCTCGTGCTCTCGCTCGCCGGTATCCGCCCGAGCGCCGCTCAATCGAATTTGCCCTACTGGACCGAGATTCCGCAGGGCGGCGCCATCCCCGACGCCATCTGGGACGGCGCGAGCGCCTATCACCAGGGCATCTTCTACATCTTCGGCGGGTTGAACGGGACCTACCCGGATGACGAGCCCGTGGCCGATTTCAGCGCCTTCGACGTCGACACGCTGACCTGGTACGACCTCGGCCAGTACCCGGGCGGGCCGTCCGCCAGGGCCGAGTCGATGATGTGGTGCGTCGCCGAGGAGGACGCGCTGATCGTCTCCGGCGGGAGAGGTCCTTTCCGGCGCGGGCTCGACCTCACGCACCAGGACACGTTCCGGTTCGATCCGGTGCACGGGTGGACGCAGATCGCGCAGAGCGCGGCCGAGATCGGGCGCGCCAACCGCTCCACGGAGGCGGTCGCCGTGCGAAAGAAGGGGAAACACAAGACCGTCGCGTACGCCTTCTCGGGCTCGTCGTCGACGCTGCCAGCCTTCATCAACCGTCCTGACGGCCTCCAGCACAACCTGGTCCGCTACAAGAACGGCTGGAAGCAGGTCGCGACCGGCTCACCCGCCCCGCGCGCTCGAGCCCACCATCCGCTCGTCTACTCCCAGGGCTGGAACGCCCTGCTCGTCTACGGGGGATACACGAACGACGCCGTGAACGGGACCGGCCTGTTCACGCCGGAGAACTACCTCGGCGACCTCTGGTGGTTCGACGTCGACACGGAGACCTGGGATCAGCTCGTCTTCGACGAGGCCGCCGGACCGGGCCACCGCGACAACGCGAAGCTGATCGCCGATGAGCACAACGACCGCATCTGGCTGTTCGGGGGCAGCCAGTTCGACGGGACCACCCTGTCCGATGTCTGGTACTTCGATCTCCACACCGGGACCTGGACCCGCGTGGACACCGCGATGACGGGGCCGGCGCCGGCGCCGAGGTTCGGCCAGTTCTACTTCACTCGGAGGACCGCCACGGCCTACGAGCTCTACATCTTCGGGGGAGCGACCGCGGAGTTCGCGCCAGTGCTGCTCAACGACATGTGGCGATTGACGATCCCCCTCGCCTGCGGCGGCTGAGTCTCCCCCAAAGCTTCGAATACGCCTGTCTCAGGCGAATTCTCCGACCTCGCCCTGGTCACGATTTCCTGAGCTCCACAGGCCGGGCTGCCGGGCTGACACATCTTCCCTGACGTAGAGGGCCCGCGCCCCGGTAGCCATGCGAGTGAACACAACCATGCGGCCAAGCAGGCGCGCGACGCCGAGCACGCTCCGCAGCCTGGTGACGTGAACGGGGAGTCGCCACGTCAGCAGGCTCGTGCCTTGGCGCAGCTCTCGTGTTACGACGTTGGTGTCCATGGTGGGGGATGCTGGAACGCCGGGCGTCACGGTCGCAAAAGAACGGTTCCGCAAGTGGAACGACTTCGTCCGCGAGCTGGATCTCGCCGACCCGCTGCGCCGTCTCGTACTCGACTCATGGGAGCGCAGCTGGGCGGCGGCGGTCGACCCCGTTCGTCCGCCCTTCCGGAGGATCAACGACGAGGAGCTCGCGAGGAGGCTGGAACGGAGCGCGGACCTGGTCCGGGCCGCCATCCCTCACCTGCACTGGGCCGCCGCGCTCCTGCGGGCGTCGGAGCCGGCCGTCTACGTCGTCGATGGGGACGGCATCGTCCTTTACTCGGTCGGCACGTCTCCTTCGATGATGCAGACATTCGGCCTCCTGCCCGGATTCGACTGGTCGGAGCGGGCGATGGGGACCAACGGCGCCGGCACCGCCATTGCCGCCAATCGCCCGGTCGCGATCGTCGGGCCCGAGCACTTCGCGAGCGCATTCGACGACTGCACGTGCACCGGCGCGCCGATCCACGCGCCCGACGGTACGATCATCGGCGCGATCGACGTCAGCACGTCCGTCGCGACCGGCAGCCCCGAGCGGCTCGCGCTGGTGGCGCACATCGCCTACACCATCGAGCGCGAGCTGCAGGCGTCGTGGGAAAGCCGCCGCCGCGAGGCCGAGGAGGCGGGCCGGATCCAGGCAGAGGAGGCGCGCGAGCAGCTCGCCCACCTGCAGGCCGTCACGGCCGCGCTCGCCCGCACGAGCACCGCCGGAGAGTCCGCCTGCGTCGCCATCCGCGCGATCGGCGCGATCCTGCGGGCCCAGGGCGCGCGGGCCTACCTGCGAACGGACGACCCACGAGGCCTGCGCCTCGTGGCCTCGACCGGCGACAACGGGACGTCGCCCTTTTCGGCGATCCCGTCCGATCCGGAGCAGCCGATCGCCCTGGCCCTGTGCCGCGGCGAGCTGGTCATCCTGCCGGACCCCGACGAGGCCGAGGGGGCCGCCGCGCGCTTCGCCCCGAGCCCCACCCTGTCCGCGATGGCCTCGCCACGCCTCGTGGCGCTGCCGCTCCGGATCCACGGTCGGGATCTCGGCGGCCTGGTATTCGTCATCGAGGGGCCGTGCCGCATCGATCCGGCGATGCGCCAGCTGGTCGCCACGATGGCGGATCAGTGCGCTCAGGCGGTCGAGCGCAATTGCCTCTTCGAGTCGGAGATGCGCGCCCGCGCCGAGGCACAGGATGCGGTCCGGCAGCGCGAGCAGATGCTCGGCATCGTGGCCCACGATCTCCGCAACCCCCTCAGCACGATCATGCTCCGGGCGGCCCTGCTGAAGCGGGAGCTCGGGTCCCGCGTCGACGAGGAGAAGTGGCGGGACGGCATACGGATGATCGAGCGCGCAGCGCGCCACAGCAACCGCCTCATCGCCGACCTGCTCGACGTCGCGAGCATCGACGCTCGCCGATTGTCGATCCTGCCCGCCCCCCATGAGGTCTCCGACCTCGTGGCGGATGCGACGGAAGCGGTGCGCTCCGGCGCGACCGGCCGCTCGTTGTCAATGCACGTGGAGGTTCCGACGGATCTGCCGCGGGTGCTCGCCGATCGCGACCGGGTCGTCCAGGTCCTCTCCAACCTGCTCGGGAATGCCCACAAGTTCACGCCCGACGGCGGGACGATCGGCGTGCGTGCCGAGGCGCTCGACGGCGAGGTGGGGATCCACGTCCGGGACTCCGGTGTCGGAATCGAGGCCGAACACCTCCCACGCATCTTCGACCCGTACTGGACGCGCCCGAACAACAGGCAGCGCGGCACGGGCCTCGGTCTGGCGATCGCGCGGGGGATCGTCCAGGCGCACGGCGGGCGAATCTGGGTGGAGAGCCGGGTCGGCGACGGGAGCACCTTCTCGTTTACCTTGCCGCTCGCCGATCGCTGAAGTGCGCTGGAGGAAAATTACCAACATGCCGGAATGGCCTCGAGCGGGCTATCCTTCGCAGGCTGTTGACCGTGACGCCATTTGGTTAAAGTAAGCGCTTCAACGCCGAGTCATGCGCAGCCGACGAATTTCAAATGTGATTGGGTTCGACGATGCGCCGTTCGAGCGGGGGATGGGTGGGAAGGTAGCGCTCGTGGGGACGGTTTGTTCGGGGACGCGGCTCGACATCGTGGTGCGTGGGCACGTCGAGCAAGATGGCAGCGACGCCACCGGGGTGATGGCGGAGCTCGTGAAAGAGAACGAGCTGGTCCACGTGCGCGGCGTGCTGATGCAGGGCATCACGGTGGCGGGGTTCAACGTCGTCGACATCAACGTCTTGGCGGAGGAGCTCGGGGTGCCGGTGATGGTCGTGATGCGCAAGCGGCCAAAGATGCAGAAGTTCCTCGAAGCGCTCGAACAGGTGAAGAGCGCGCCCGAGAAGCGGAGCGTGCTCGAGCGAGCCGGGCCGATCGAGCCTTGCGCTGGCCTGTGGGTGCACCGCGCCGGCCTGTCGCTCGAGGAGGGGCGCGAGCTCATCGCACGGACCACGTTGCACGGCGCCATCCCCGAGCCGCTGCGCCTCGCGCACATCATCGCGGGAGGGACGACGCGCGGAGTGAGCCGTGGTCGAGCTTGAACACCCGCTCGGTCGGAAGGCCTACTTCAAGATTCCGCACCTGCCCGGCTCTCGCACTGGCTCGTCCGACCGGACCGCTCCGCGCGAGCTTGCCGAGCGCTGTCTTGTCGCGCCGCGCCCCGGAGAAGAGGTGCTCGTGCAAGAGAAGCTCGACGGCTCCTGCGTCGCGGTGGCGCGCCTCGGCGACGCCGTGCTGGCGCTGGGCCGTGAAGGCACGCTCGCCGCGCGCTCGGAGAACCCCGGGCGCCAGATGTTCGCGGCCTGGGTCGAGCAGCGCGCGACCTCGTTTCGCGAGCTGCTCCACCCCGGCGGGTGGCTCGTCGGCGAATGGCTCGCGCTTGCGCATTCGACCCGTTACGAGCTCCGCCACGAGCCGTTCGTGGTCTTCGACGCCTTTCATGAGGGCCGACAATGGACGTTCGACGAGCTCGACGCTCGTTTGCAATTGCAAGGCGCATTCCCTCGTCCGGCGCTCCTGCATCGAGGTGGCGCGCTCGGCATCTCGGCCATGCTCGAACGGCTGGGCAGAGGCGGCCACGGCGCCATCGAGCCGCCGGAAGGCGCTGTTTGGCGGGTCGAGCGCGCCGGGCGCGTGGTCGGCATGGCGAAATACGTGCGCAGCGACAAAGTCGACGGTGCGCTCCTCCCCGAGAATTCAGGGCATGAAGCGGTCTGGAACTGGAGGCCATGAAGACGGTCACCTTCGTCACCGGGAATGGCTGGCGGCACGACGAGGCCAGGCGCCTGCTGTCGGGGCTGCACGTCGAACGCCGCCTGCGACGAGGCCGCGTTCGCCAGGACCTGCGACGCGCTCGGCGTAAGGGCGCTGCTTATCTCGCTGCCGCGCGGCCGGACGCCCCGCCAGCCGATGACGGGAGCACACCACCGCGGCTCGCTGCAGGAGGTCCTGCTGGTCGTACATCAGCTGGCCCGCGACCTCGCGCAAGCTGGCTTCGAGGTCATCCGCACCAAGGTGGAGGCCGTCGGCCCGCACCGCGATCTGCCGCTCACGGACGATGTGGCCGCGCGGGCGCCGCGCACCAACTATTTCGAGCACCACGCCAAGGTCGTTCTGCCCTCGCCTGACAGCGAGGCCGAGGTGTCGCGCGCGTTCGCCGAGCTGGGGGCCTACCTGTCGCGCGGCGCGCCGCGCGCGGACGGCGTCGAGCTCCGCTTCGTCACGCTGCGCTCGTGGGGCCTGGGGCAGGCTTCGGCCGACGCGCGCTTCGATCAGGTGCTGGCGCTCGCAGCGCGGCTCGGTCTGCCTCTGCGCAATCGTGCGCGTGAGTACACCGTCTATGATTCGGCGCTCGACGTGGACACGGGGTGGATGGCGTGAGCCTGATCCGTTCGTGGCTCGAGCTCATGCCGCGCACCGGATTCGGCGCCGACGCCGTGCTGCGAGGCAGCCAGCTCACGGCGAGCTGGGTCCCCGGGCGTGTCGCGGCGGATCTCGACTTCGTTCTCATGGGCGACTGGAGCCTCGATCGCGCCACGCGCGTCGTGAACCAGCTCCTGGGCTCGAGCGCGCTGCCGGCGGAAGGCGTCGTCGCTGACCTCGGCGTCAAAGCGTGGGGCATCTGGCTCGAAACGCCCTGGCCTGGCCTGCGGCTGGAGCTTTCACGCGGCGAACGAAGGCTACAGGTCGACTTCGGTTGGGGCGAGGTGCTCGGCGTCGCTCCTCGCCCTTTCGAGCTGGAAGGTTTCACGCTGCCGGCCGTCGCGCCCGAGGTGATGTTCGCCTGGAAGGTTCACTCGCTGGTGGAGCTCGGTCCGCGTGGTCGCTGGCACCCGAAGACGCTCATCGATCTGGTGCTCCTGGCCCGGCACTGCACGCTCGATCCCGCGGCCACCAAGCGTTGCGTCGAGAGCGCCTTCGCCAGCCGCGAGATGAGCCTCAGCGCGCTCGACGCCTTCTTCACGGCCGAGGACTGGGGGTCCGGCCGCAGCAGCCGTCACAAGTGGAAGAAGTACGTGGCGACGGCGCCGTGGGTCACCTTCTCGCGCACCGACGCCATCCGCGAAGCGCGCGAGGTGGTGCGGTCGTTCCTGCACCCCGTCAGCTGACGGAGCCGCGCCGAACACGGGCGCCCGGGTCCGGGGACGTCGTCACGCCATCACCTGCACGAGCCGGTCTCGATGCCAGGAGCGTCTTGTAATCGAACGGGTGCTTGCCGCACTCGTACACGGCGTGCTGCGCGAACTCGCCGACCATCAAAGGCAGGTTCAACGCCACGGACTCCTGCAGCTCTTTCGTGATCGTGGCCCCGCTGCCGTCCGTCCACCACATGTGGACGCTGAGCAGGATGTTCGGGTCGTGCTTGACGAGCGCGGGGCCGACGGCCTGGAGCTGGTCGATGTTCTGCCCCCACTTGGAGGCGTCGATCACGAGCGGGACCGTGATGCCGGCGCCGCGCATCCGGGTGATGGCCTGCTTGTAGCCCGCCTCCCACGCCGCGTTGTCGACCTGGTCCCCGACCTCGTTGCCGATGTTGACGAGCAAACTCTGCTCGTGCTTCTTGATCACGGCGACGACATCCGCTCTCGTCCAGTAGTCGACGAGGCTCGGCAGGAGATCCCATTTCCCCGTGGCGTCGTGGAGCTCGACGATTCGAAGCTCGCGGAGACGGCCAGATGTGTGAGCCGGCCTCCGCTTGAATTGACCGGTAAAGTTTCCACCGCATCGTCGAGCGCGGCTTGGGAGATCTCATGGCGCGATGCGCTGTCACGAGACCACGCGCCGCGGGCGCTGCGCGCGCTCAGGCGGCGCGCGGGCGCACGCCGTAGCCGGCCCCGCGCACGGCCTCGACGAGTGCGGGAACGGGCGCGCTCGCCGGCTCGTGCTGCACCACGACGGTGCCCTCGCGCAGGCGCACGTCGACCCTGGCCACGCCGCCGAGCTCGCGAAGCGCGCTGTCGATGTGGCGGACGCAGGACGGGCAGCTCATCCCGTCCACCTGGAGCATGGTCTCTTTCATCGCGTCTTCCTTTCGGCGACCCGCGGGCCGCCCACCTTCGGAGACGCAGCCATCGGGGTTCATTACACCCGAGCAGCGGCGGGTCTGCTATGTCCAGGACCTGGAAGGGTTGGCCACCCGGGCAGGAACAGGAGAACAGGCGTCGCCGCCGCGCCAGAGCGGCCAGCCGCCACGGCAGCTGCTCGAGAGGCGCTCGACATCCCGGCCGAACCCGTTCACAATGAGCTCGGATTTGAAATTGATTTTCAAAATCTGGCAGGACCCATGGTTTCCAGCGTTCCTCCCCAACTTGACGTGACCTTCCCCGACGTGGACTCGGCCGGCAGCGTGGCCGGCGCGCATGCCCCGGCGCACGCCGGCGCCGCAGCTCCTGCGGGTCCGCTCTCGGAGGTGCGCGCCGGTGAGCGTGTGATCGTGGTCGAGATCGACCTCGACGCCGAGCTCGCCGGGTGGCTCGAGGCGATGGGGCTCGGCCCCGGCCAGACGCTCACGTCGATCCGGCGCGCGGCGTTCGGCGGGCCGCTCCACGTGCGCACCGGGTCGGGCGGGGAGCTCGCGATCAACGCGACGCTCGCGCGCTCGATCCTGGTGGCGCCCCTGCCCTCGCAGAGGCGGGTCGGATGACCGCCTGCCATGCAGGTACGGAGCGCCTCCCGGCGTCGGCAGAGCGGCCGCTCATCGCGCTGCTCGGGCGGCCGAACTCGGGCAAATCGTCGCTGTTCAACCGGCTGACCGGCGGCAGCGCGCACGTCGGCAACTTCCCGGGCATCACCGTCGACATCCTCACGGCCGACGTCCGCATCGCGGGCGGGGCCGTCGCGACGATCGCGGATCTCCCCGGGCTCTACTCGATCGAGGCCGTCGTCGATCCGGCGACGGACGAGGGCGTCGCGCGCCGCTTCCTCGACCGCACCGGCGAGGGCGAGCGGCCGCGCCTCGTCGTCCAGGTGGTGGACGCCACGCAGCTCGGGCTCGGCCTGCGGCTCACGCGTGAGCTCGTGCGGCGCGGGCTCGCCCCGCTCGTCGTCGCCACGCAGCGCGACGTGCTCGAGGGCGAGGGGCGCGGGCTCGACCTCAGCGCCCTCGAGCGCGCCATCGGCCTCCCCGTGCTGCTCGTGAGCGCGAGGGACCCGGCCGCCCGGGGCGTGGTGCTCGACGCGGCGGCCGCGCGGCTCGACGCGATCGCGTCGGGCGCCGTGGAGCCCCCCGGCGCCGCGGCGTGGGATCCGGATGAGGTGGCGCGCGCCGTGTACGTCGAGCCGCCGCGCCGCGACGCCGCCGCGGAGCGACGGAGGACGTTCACCGCGCGCGCCGACGCCGTGCTGCTCCACCCGGCGGCCGGCCCGGTGCTGTTCCTCGGGCTCATGGCGCTCCTCTTCGCCGCCGTGTTCCTCGTGGCCACCCCGGTCACCGAGGTGCTCGACGCGGCGATCGGTGAGCTCGGCAGCGTCGTGTCCCGCGCCCTCGGCGGGGGGCTCGCCGCCTCGTTCGTCGTCGACGGCCTGCTCGGCGGGGCGGGGACGGTGCTCGCCTTCATGCCGCAGATCGTGATCCTCACGATCGCCATGGAGCTGCTCGAGGCGAGCGGGTACCTCGCGCGCGGCGCCTTCCTCGTCGACCGCCTGCTCCAGCTGATGGGGCTCAGCGGCCGGGCGTTCCTGCCGCTGCTGATGGGGCACGCGTGCGCGGTGCCCGCCGTGCACGCCACGCGCATCCTGCGCGACCCGCGCGAGCGGCTCACGGCGATCCTCGTCCTGCCGCTCATGGCCTGCTCTGCGCGGATCCCGACCTACGCGCTCCTCCTGACGACCTTCTTCGCGGCCCACGGCGCCTGGGTGCAGGCGCTGCTCTTCGTCGCGCTCTACGTCTCCGGCATCTTCTCCGGGCTCGTCGCCTCGCTCGTGCTGCGGCGCACGGCGACCCGCGGGCGCTCGCTCCCGATGGTGCTCGAGATGCCGGCGTACCGCAGCCCCGAGCCGCGGCTCGTGGTCCGCAAGGCGGGCCAGGCGGCGTGGCGGTTCACGCGCGACGTGGGGACCGTCATCCTCGCCGTCTCGGCCGTGCTGTGGGTGCTCTTGAAGGTCCCCATGCCGGGCGCCGCGCCCCACGAGCCTCCGGCGGCCGCGGCCGAGAGCGCGGCGACGTCGCTCGAGTCGAGCATCGCCGGCAGCGTGGGGCGCGCGCTCGAGCCGGTGACCGCGCCGCTCGGGTTCGACTGGCGCATCAACGTCGGTCTCATCGGTTCGTTCGGCGCGCGCGAGGTCATGGTCGGGACGATGGGGGTCATCTTCGGCGTCGAGGACGCCGACGACGAGCCCGCGCCGCTCGCCGAGCAGATCCGCGAGGCGAGGCGCCCGGACGGGTCGCTCGCGTACTCGTCGCGCACCGGGCTCGCGCTGCTCGCGTTCTTCGTCCTGGCCTGCCAGTGCATGAGCACCGTGGCGGCGATCCGGCGCGAGACGAAGTCGTGGCGCTGGCCCGCGTTCGTCCTCGCCTACACCTACGCGGCGGCGTACGTCGCGGCGCTCGTCGTCTACCAGGGGAGCGGGCTGCTCGGGATGCCGTGAGGCGGCGCCGCTCAGGGAGGGCGCGCGCCGGCGCTCCTCTCCCTGGCGAGCAGGAACAGATCGGCATCCGAGGAAGCCATGCCGAGGGACCGGATCGCGTCGACCCTTCAGGCGGCGCGACTCCCGTGCAACAATCGGTCGATTCAGGTGGGGGCCACGTTATCGGCAGAAGAGATCGAGGCGTCGATCGGCCGCGACGAGGAGGTCGCCTGCACGGCCTCTCTCGGCCCATGCGCTCGCCGCGAGGTTTACCCGGCGCCGGGCGAGCTCATGGCGCGCGCGGCGCCCCGCATCGCGCGCGTGGCCGATCTCGACGAGCTCGCCGGGCTCCTGCTCGACCAGGCGATGGAGCTCGGCGCTCGCGCTGCCTACCTGCTCCTGACCTCCGAGGACACAGGCGAGCTCGGGCTGCATTCCCACCGCCACGTGCCCGCCGACATCCGTCTCTGCCTCGCGCGGGTGGCGCGGGGCGCGCCGCTGCTCGATGAATGGGCGGCGAGCTCGGGTCGCGTTCAGGTGATGAGCGACGCGCGCTCGCTCGATGCGGGTCCGTCCATGACGCGAGCGCTCTGCGCGCGGACCGACGCACAGAGCGCGGTCTCGATGCCCCTCCGCGTCCGCGATCGCTGCCTCGGCGTCCTCTCGTTCTGCCTGCCCCGCCCTTGCCCCTACGCCGATGTCGATCTCGGCGCGCTCGCCGCGCTCTTCGCGATCGGCCTGGACAGCGCCCTCGCGCGCGAGGGGAGCGTACGGACCTCGGACCGCATGGCCCAGGAGCTCCGACGCACGAGTCACCTGGAGAGGGCGCTCCGGGAGAGAGAGCAGCGCTTTCGGGCGATCTTCGACGGGGCCCTCCAGTTCATCGGCCTGCTCTCGCCGGAGGGCATCGTCCTGGAGAACAACCGCACCGCTCTCGAGTTCTGCAGGGCCACGGAGGCAGAGACGATCGGCCGTCCGTTCTGGGAGCTGTCGGGGTGGAGCCCCGAGCACAGGGAGCACGTCCGCGCCGCCGTCGCCGAGGCCGCGGCGGGCCGGCTCGTGCGAGACGAGATCTACGTGAACGGAGCGACCGGGCGGCGCTTCATCGATTTCTCCATCAAGCCCATCACCGACGACCGTGGCAGGGTCGTGATGCTCATCCCCGAGGGGCGCGACATCACCGAGCGCCGGCAGATGGAGCAGTCGCTCCGCGAGAGCGAGGAGGACTTCCGGCTCACCTTCGAGAACGCGCCCATCGGCATGGCCATCGTCGGGCTCGGCGGGGGGTTCATCCGCGTCAACCGCGCCTACTGCGAGATCGTGGGCTACTCGGCGGAAGAGCTCTCGAAGCTCCGCTTCCAGGACATCACCCACGCCGACGACGTGGACGCCGACGTCGGCCTGGTCGAGCAGCTCAGGCGCGGCGAGATCCCGCGCTATCAGCTCGCCAAACGTTATATCCACAGGGATGGGAGGGTCATCCCCGTCATCCTGCACGTATCCGTCGTGCACGGGGCGGACGGCGAGCCCATTCACTACATCGCCCAGGTGGAGGACGTGACGGCGCGCAAGCAGGCCGAGGAGGAGCGCGAACGCCTGCTCGCGCAGCTGGACGCCGAGCGGAGGACGCTGCAAACGGTCTTCGACAGCGCGCCCATCCCGCTCCTGCTCATCGATCGAAGCGGCCCAGAGCGCCTGATCGCCAACCCGCACGGGCAAGATCTCACGGGGGGCGCCGAGGCGCGGAGTCAGTGCGTCGGTCGCGTGCGGCGCCCGGACGGCGCCGCCTTGACGCTGGAGGAGCTGCCGTCGAGCCGGGCGATGCGCGGCGAGACGCTCACCGGGGAGGAGCTCATCGTCGCCACGGCGGACGGCTCGTGCCGGACATTCCTCGTCGCCGCCGCGCCGCTCCGCGACGGCGCGGGGAAGATCACCGGGGCCATCGTCGCCGCCGAGGACATCAGCCCGTTGAAGGAGCTCGCGCGGATGCGCGAGGAGTGGACAAGCATCATCGCCCATGACCTGCGTCAACCGATCACCACGATCGTCCTCAAGGCCGCCGTGCTCTCGAAGCAATCGCAGTCCAGCGACAAGGCGCAGCACATCCTGGCCAGCGCGAGGCAGCTCAACCGGATGATCGACGATCTGCTCGACGTCTCCCGCCTCGAGTCGCGCCGGCTGGATCTCCGGCGCGTCGAGGTCGATCTCCCGGCGCTCATCCGGGCGACGGTGGAGCGGACGGCGGACGCGACGAGGGGACATCGGGTCGACGTCGAGGTGCCGGACGGGGTCCCGCCGCTCCTGGCCGATCCCGGGCGCCTGGAGCAGGTGCTCACCAACCTGCTCTCCAACGCGGCCAAGTACGGCGCGCCCGAGACGCCGATCAGGATCGCCGTGGAACGGCGGAGCGGCGAGGTGCTCGTGGTGGTCGAGAACGAGGGGAAGGGCATCGCGCCGGACGAGCTTCCGAGGCTCTTCACCCGCTATTACCGGACGCGCGACGCGAAGGCCGGAGGCGCCGCCGGGCTGGGCCTCGGGCTCTACATCGTGCGAGGGCTCGTCGAGGCCCACGGGGGGCGGATCTGGGCGGAGAGCGCACCCGGGAAGACGACCTTCCAGTTCACGCTGCCGCTGCCGTAGCGACGAGGCGCGGACCTGACGCGCCGCCGTGCCGCTCGAGACAGCCGTCAGGAGGGATCGCGACGGCCTGGTGCCCCTCCTTGACAAATGCCACCGAGTAGCATATTCAGATCATGGAACACGACAAGGTCGCGCTCATCACGGGCGCAAACCACGGTATCGGGCTCGAGCTCACGCGTCGTCTGCTGTCGGAGGGCTTTCAGGTCATCGCGCTGAACCGCTCGGGGTTCCCCGAGGACGATCCGCTGATCCAGGAGAGCGTCGAGCGCCGGAGGCTCCGTGTCCACAAGGCGGATCTGTCCGATTTCGAGGGCCTCAGGCGGGCGCTCGACGCGATCAAGGCGAGCGAAGAGAAGATCGACGTGCTGTTCAACAACGCTGGCGGCAGCGCCCCGGAGCTGACCTTCTCCAGGCAAGGCCGCGAGCTGCACTTCGAGCTCCAGACGGTGGTGCCGTACGTCATCGCGATGGAGCTCAGAGGGCTGCTGCGGAAGGGGGACTTGAAGACGGTCGTGAACACGTCCTCCAATGCGTTCGAGATGACGAGGCGCTTCGACCCGGAAGCCCTGGAGCGCCCGGCATCGTTCAAGCAGCTCTTCGGCCCTTACGCGACCTCCAAGCTCGCGCTCTCCCTCTGGACGCGTGAGGTGGCGCCGCTGCTCGCGGGGGACGGGATCAAGATCCGGAGCGTGGATCCTGGGCCCAACAACACGCTGAGGAAGGGAAAGCGGTCGGGGCTGCCGTTCTACGTGGAGCCGCTGATGAGGTTCCTGTTCCCGCCCCCGAGCCAGGGGGCTTCTCGGCTCTACGAGGCGGCGTTCGGCGCGAACCGGGACCTCTCAGGCGTCCATCTGAAGAAGGACCGCGCGAGGGATCTTCCGTTCCGGGAGCATGGCCCGAGGGTGCTGGAGAAGGTGCGATCCATCCACGAGCGGGAGTTCGCCGCCCGCTGACGCGCTCGAGACAGCCGCGCCTCGCTGATACACATCTCCTCTCGCCGCGCGGGCGCACATCACATCTCCTCGAGCTCCTTGCCCTTCGTCTCGGGGATGAACGCGACGACGAACACGAGCGAGGCCGCCGCGGCGGCGGTGTAGAGCCCGTAGGCGATGCCCAGGCCGGCCGCCTTGAGCGGCGGGAAGGTCGCGCTCACGAGGAAGTTCGCCACCCATTGCGCGGCGGCCGCGATCGAGAGGGCGAGGGCGCGGATGCGGTTCTCGAACATCTCGCCGAGCAGGACCCAGGTCACCGGGCCCCAGGACGCCCCGAAGCAGAAGACATACAGGTTGGCGGCGAGCAGCGCGGCGGGGCCGGCGGCGCCCGTCAGGACGGGGTTGCCCGCGACGTCCTCGCCCGCGGCGCCGAACACGGCCGCCATGGCGCCGAGCGTCAGCGTCATGCCGATGGATCCCGCGATGAGCAGCGGCCTGCGCCCGACGCGGTCGACGGTCGCGATGGCGACGAGGGTGGTCACGATGTTCGTGACGCCGGTGATGACCGTGATGGCGAGCGAGCTTCGCTCGGAGAACCCGACCGCCTGCCAGAGGACGCTCGAGTAATAGAAGATGACGTTGATGCCCACGAGCTGCTGGAACGCCGAGAGGCCGATGCCGATCCAGACGATGCGGAGCAGCCCGGCGCGCCCGCGCAGATCCGCGAGCCTGGGCCGGCGCTCGGACGAGATCGTCCTCTGGATCTCGACGAGCTTCGTCCGGGCGGACGCGCCGAGCAGGCCACGGAGCACGACGAGCGCCTCGTCCACACGCCCCCTCGCCACGAGGTGGCGCGGGGACTCGGGGATCAGCAGCGCGCCGAGCCCGTAGAGGAGCGCCGGTGGGATGGCGCTCCAGAACATCCATCGCCAGGCGTGCGCCCCGAGCCAGAACGGGCTCGTCGCCGAGCCCGCGGACGTCGCGATGGCGTAATCGCCGAGCAGGGCCACGAAGATGCCGAGCACGATCGCAAGCTGCTGGAGCGATCCGAGGCGGCCGCGCAGGTGGGCCGGCGCGATCTCCGCGATGTAGGCGGGAGCGACGACGCTGGCCGCGCCGATGGCGATGCCGCCGAGCACCCTCCACGCGCTGAAGTCCCAGGGCGAGATCGCCGCCCCCGAGCCCGCCGCGCTGACGACGAACAGCAGGGAGGTCGCGATCATCGTCCGCGTCCGGCCGTAACGGTCGGCCAGCCTGCCCGCGAGCACCGCGCCGGCAGCCGCGCCGAGCAGCGCCGAGGACACGGACAGGCCCACGGTCCCCGGGTGCGCTGTGAATACCCTCTCCAGCGCGCCGACGGCGCCGTTGATCACGGCGGTGTCGAACCCGAACAGGAAGCCTCCCAGCGCGGCGACGGACGCGATCAGGGCGATCCGTACCGTCGAGAGGGGCTCCCCGCCGCGTTCATCCCCCTGCTGCGCTGCGGGCTCTGCCATGCCCCCGGTGAACCACGAACCGTGCCGCCGGCCGCCCCGGCGCGTGCGCGTCGTCGACGAGCACGGGCATGACCAGCTACGGCGCCGCCGCCGGCGCCGCCACGATCGCTTCGAGGCGGCCGAGCACCACCTCGAGCCGCTCGATCGTCGCCCTCAGATCCGCCCGGTAGGCTCGATCGTCGGTGTGGACCAGCTCGTCTCGCATCCCCACGAGCCGGGTCGAGAGGGCCGTCCTTGTGTCATCCGCTTCGCGCTCGCTGAGCTCGAGATGCAGCATGCTCATATCTCCTCCTGACGCTGGGCATGTACCTCGGACGAGCGTTCGCTCACGGGCGCTCCCGCGCGGCTGTTCGGGCCGCCGGCCGGCGCCTCTCGCCTGCTCGCTCGCCTGGCGTTCGCCGCTGCTCCTTTCGACAGTGCATGAGGTCTGCGCTGCCCGAGGACCGCGAGGGAGCATGGTGACGCGACGCCTCGCTGTCATCGGCCGCGGCGATCGGGCAGCGCTCCGGCCCGTTCGACACGCGGCGAGAGACCGATGAGCCCGTGGACCCGGATGGCCTCGACGACCTCCGGCGGGGCGCAGAACGTGCAAGCCGGAGGCGCGTAGGCGCGGCGAGGCCACGCCACACGACGGGGGAATCATGCAGATGCCAGGACCCGAGGAACGTGAACGGTTTACACAGCACGAGAGCCCGATCGCGCCGATATCGGGCGCGCGACGCAGGCCGGAGGAGGAGCGGGAGGCGCCGCGGATCGTGCTCGGCGGCTCGCTCGCCGAGGTGGTGTGCGGCGCGGGGACGATCGTCCTCGCCATCCTCGGGCTGACGGGGTTCATGCCGGGAGAGCTCACCTCGATCGCCACCATCGTCTTCGGCGCCGGGCTGATCGCGCATGGGGGCGCGATCGCCTCGCGCTTCGGCGCCTTGGCGCGCACCACGGCGCCCGTCGAGTGGGACACGCGCGCCGAGCTCGGCGGCGGCATGGGCGCGGAGCTCGTCTGCGGCGCGGCGGGCATCGTGCTCGGCATCCTCGCGCTCCTCGGGCTCGCCCCCGGGGCGCTGACGTCGGTCGCGGTGATCGTCTTTGGCGGCGCGCTGCTGCTCAGCGGCGGTACGACCGCGGACCTCGGCGCGCTCGACGTGCGCGGCGCGCACCAGCACCTCGCCCACGTCGCTCGTCAGGCGGCGATGGCCGCCGCCGGCTTGCAGTCGCTCGTCGGCGCCGGAACGGTCGTGCTCGGCATCCTCGCGCTGGTCGGCATCCATCCCCTGGTGCTCACGCTCGTCTCCCTGCTCGCGCTGGGGTTGGCGATCGTCACGAGCGGATCGGCCGTCTCGGGCCGCGCGGCGGCGGCGCTTCGGCGCTGAGCCCGGGCCTCGCAGAGGAGGCCGCGAGCGGCCTCTCCCTCTCCACGCGCGTGTCATGGCCCCGCGCGCTTCTGGCTCGACCTGGCCTCGACATCGATGTGCTTCACATCGGGTCGCTGGCTGTGGCCGGAGGCGCGCGCAGGGTTGCTGTAGAAGGCTGTCGAGGCAGGGGGCTCGGGGCTGCTGGCTACCCGACCGATGTCGGCCCGATGACGGCGGCAGACGATGGGGATCGGGGGCTGCTCTGCTTCTCGACAGTGATGAGCAGCTCGAACTCGGCGTGCGGCACGGTCATCCCGGTCAGCTTGCCTCTCCGGTTGTCAGCGTTGTAGTCGAGCACTCCGACCCGTCGCCACGGGGACTCGGAGCTCGGGCGCTGCCAGACGACGAAGTGCGTGCTGCCGGCCTCGATCCGCTCGGGCGGCGAGAGGTGAACGACGTTCACCTGCAGCCGTGTGGTCGCGGCGTCAGAGTCGATGTCGGCGGTGATGTGCGCATCGGCGCCGGGCGCGAGCCGCGTGCCCTGAATGGTCTGCTCGCTCGGGCCCCCACAGCCCGCGAGCGCCATGCTCGCGAGGAGACCGAGCGTGAGCCCTATCCGGCCGCCGATTCGTCGTCCCATGTCAACGTGCTTCATATCGCCACCTCGATCGCCTCTCTGCTTCACGGCGGATTCACCGCGGACCCGCTGTCCCCGCCGGGCGTCGCGTCCGGGCTGGCCGGTGCCACAGCCCCTCGGCCGCATCGTGGCAATTTGAGCAAGCGTCGTGCCGAGGTGGGATGTGCACCGGCGGATGGCGGACAGACGAGCGCATCCACGACAGCGCCACCGCGCTGTTCCAGGACGATGTCCGTCGGCCTGGACGCGTGGCCCGAGGGCGCCGGAGGTCGCTCGGCGCCCGCACAGCTGATATAGCTCCGCCCAGGACATCGCAATGAGTGCCACCACGACTGCTCAGCCTCCCATCGTCTTCATCACCGGTGCCTCCTCCGGCTTCGGCGCCGCCATCGCCCGACGCTTCGCCGGCCTGGGCGCGCGCCTGGTCCTCGCCGCCCGCCGCTACGAGCGCCTGGAGGCGCTCGCGGCGGAGCTCTCGGACAGCCGCGTCGCCGGCCCGGCTGGCGCGCGCGCGCCGGCGGTCCACCTGATCCGGCTGGACGTCCGCGACCGCGGCGCTGTCGACAAGGCCATCGCCGAGCTCCCGCCCGAGTTCTCCGAGGTGACGGTGCTTGTCAACAACGCAGGCGGCGCGCTCGGGCTGTCGCCGGCGCACCAGGCGAATCTGGACGACTGGGAGGAGATGATCGACACCAACGTCAAAGGCTTGCTTTACTGCACCCGGGCGCTGCTGCCCGGCATGGTGGCGCGCGACCGCGGGCACATCATCAACATCGGCTCGGTCGCCGCGGAGACGCCGTACCCCGGGAGCAACGTCTACGGCGCGTGCAAGGCGTTCGTCGCGCAGTTCTCGCTGAACCTGCGCTCCGACATCCTCGGCAGTCGGGTGCGCGTCACGGACATCGAGCCGGGCATGGCGGAGACGGAGTTCTCGGTGGTGCGCTTCAAGGGAGACCAGGAGAAGGCCGCCGCCGTGTACCGCGGCGTGAAGCCGCTCTCGGCCGAGGACATCGCCGAATCCGTCGTGTGGTGCGCCATGCTCCCGGAGCACGTCAACGTGAACCGGCTGGAGCTGATGCCCGTGATGCAGGCGTTCGCCGGCTTCGCCGTCAAGAGGAGCTGAGGCGCGCGGCGCGCAGGTTCACGCCGGCTCGATATCCCGGCATGCGCCTGGCGAGGCTCGCCACTGTCGCCACCCGATATAGCCACTCGCCATGCCCCTGTTTGCGAACTGAGCGGGGCTGACCCTGTGCAAGCGCAGGGCAGCCCCGCGGCCAGGGCGGCCCGGCTGCTGAGACAAGCCGGCCTGGCTGCTGGGACAATGGTCATCGTGAGGCGCCTCGTATCTCACGCTACATCCGTCAACTCAACGGGGCAGTACAATCGTTCACGAGAGGCACTGTTTCCAGTGCCGAGAAGCATCTTTGCGAGCATGAGAAGCGGCCCCAAGCGGGCGGGAAGGGGCGCACCGTCGAGGACATGCCGGAGGTGACGAACCTCTCCCGGCGCCTCCGCGAGCACATCGAGCGTGCTGGCGTTACGCGGCCCGACCTGTTCGCGAGCGACAGGACGCGGAAGCCGATCACGTTCTACGACCTGCGCCCGACGGGATCACCTGGATGGCCGTGCGCGGGGACGACCTGATCGAGCTCAAGAGCCGGGCGGCCACACGTCGTTCACGACGACGGAGGGCTACACCCGCGGGGGCGAGCAGGTACGCGACGGCTTCGGCGAGGCGTCTTTTAGATCACCGACCGAGCTGGTCCGTCCGCTTGGACGATTCGTCCACGACTCGTCCAGCGGAGCAGCTCGGTCTCGATGAGGATCGCGAAATCCTCAATGTTTCATTGGTGGGCCATGAAGGACTTGAACCTTCAGCCAATGGATTGAGAGTCCGGGTCGGCGCCAGCACGCAAACCAGCGTAATTGCTTCATTTTTGCTAGCTCCGCAGGTGGTCAACCCGGGACACCGTGGGACACCCGTGGACACGGGAGACGCGGCCGCCGCCCTGGTGTCGGCGAGATGACGCAGTGCGCCGTCGACTTTGTCAAGAGCCAAGGGCTGCCGCCGTACAAGGAGCCGAACTTCGTCGCCCGCAAGGGGAAGGAGTTGTAGATGATCGTGGCAACCCGAGGGAATTCGGTGAAGTTCACCGGTGAAATCCGCACCCGATGCCGGTGAAGAGCACGCTGGGTGCCGGTGAAGTTCACCGGTGAAGAGGCTGCTCAGTGCTTCTTGCTGCGCCGCTGCTTGGTGCGGGTGGCGCTCAGCTCCTTGGCTTCCTTGAGCCGGTAGCTCTCGGCCTCGATCTCGATCACCTCGGCGCGGTGGACGAGCCGGTCGACGAGCGTGACGACGCACGCGGCGTGCGGGAAGACCTGGCCCCAGTCGGCGAATGCCTTGTTCGTGCTGAGCAGCAGCGGCTTCTGCGCGTCGTAGCGACGGGTGACGACCTCGAAAAGCAGGTCGGCGTAGCGGCTGTCGTAGGAGAGGTAGCCGACTTCGTCGATGCAGAGAAGCGCGGGGAGCGTGTAGCGGCGAGCCTTCGCGCAAGCGCGGCCGAGGACTCTTGAGGCGGTCTTTGGTCTCGGTGGGCGTCAGGTCGGTCATGGCGTCGGGTCCTTCTTCAGCGCGTCGTAGGTGGCGAGGGAATGCGGCGTGACGACGAGGGCGGCGTGCTGGCCGAGCGGACGTGGGTCGCGATGATCTCATTGCCGTCGGCGATGCGCACCTGGTCGAGGTCGGCGAGGAGCACGAGCGTGCGGCGCGTCCGGTCGTGGGGGACCGAGTAGTCGTTGAGGTCGAAGCGCGCGTAGGGGGTCTTTCCGACCTCGACCTCGACGCGCTCGTGGGCCGGAAACGGCGTGTCGGGGTGTCGCAGCAGCACGCTGCGCTCGTCGTAGGTGCGCCCGGCGTAGCCGAACACGATCGACCGTGGGCATCGGGGTCACGTGAGAAGACCGGACCGAGAGCGGTGGAAACCCGTGGTTCGGCGTCGTCATCGGAGCCGTAGAGGTAGGCGCTACGTGCCCCGCGACCCCGACCCCCAGCGGCCTGGAAGCAACAGATCGGGTCCCAGGCGTCTCGCCGCCGGCTTGCCCGAGCTGGCGCGCACGTCCTCGAGGCGCGCAGGCGAAGCGCACGCCGTCGATCGCCGGATCGGGACCGGATCGCCGTCAGTTCTTGCTGGCGAGCACCACCTCGCGGCGCACCGTGGACGCGCGTGGGTCGGCGGAAGCGACCGCGAGCGTCTCCTCCAAGGTCCGCAGCCCGGCATGCGGAGCCCCGACGAGACAGGCGAGCGTCCCGGTGTGGCGGTTCTCCGCCATGGCCTGGTGCGCGTCGGGGATGCCCTCGTAGGGATAGAGATCCGTGAGCACCGGACGGATCCTTCCGCGCCGAATCAGGCCGTTCGCCCGCTCGCATTCTCCGGCGTGCGCGAAGTGCGAGCCGACGATCATCTTCTGCCGCATCCAGAGGTGCCGCACGTCGAAGCTCAGCTGATAGCCGGTCGTCGCACCGCAGATGACGATCCGACCCATCCGACCCGCGAGAAACACACTCGTCGGGAAGGTCTCCTGGCCGACGTGCTCGAACACGACGTCGGGAGACTTCTTCTCGCCGATGACCTCCCAGATCGCGCGGCCGAACCGCTTCGTCTGCTCCAATCGCGTCGCCGTCTCCTCCCGCGTCTCGTTCGGGCGGAAGGCGAGCCCAGAAAACTCCGAGCGGTCGATGTAGCCGATCGCGCCGAGATCCATGGCCAGCTCGCCTTTGCGCTTGCTCGACACGACCGCGATGGGGTTCGCTCCGAGCAGCTTCGTGATCTGCACCGCGAAGCAGCCGAGCCCCCCCGACGCCCCCCAGATGAGAACGTTCTCGCCTGGCTGGACCTTCGCTCGATTGGCCAGCATCCGGTACGCCGTGAAGCAAACGAGCCCGTAGCTCGCCGCGGCCTCCCAGGTGAGCTCCTTCGGCTTCGGCAAGACCTGCTGGCTCTGCGCGAGGGTGAATTGCGCGAAGCTCCCGTACGGCGTCTCGAAGCCCCAGATCTTCTGATCCTCACACATCATGGGATCGGAGCCGTTGCACACCCCGCATTCACCGCACGTCATGTTGCAATGAAGGACGACCTCGTCGCCCACCTTGCACTTCGTGACGCCGGGGCCCGTCTTCCAGACCACACCCGAAGCGTCGCTCCCGGCGATGTGAAACGGGTGTTTGTGAATGCCCAGGACGCTGACCGGCTTCCCCGAGGCCGCCCAGATCCCGTTGTAATTGATGCCGGCGGCCATCACGTTGACGAGCACTTCGCCCGGCCCCGGCGTCGGAACCTCGACGAGCTCTTTTCGAAAGGCGTGCGCCGGCGCTCCATGCCTCTCGCTCCGGATGACCCACGCATGCATCCTCTCCGGAACGACGCCGAGAGCCGGGAGCTTTCCGATGGGGACCTGATCCACTGCTTGATTCATTCGCCGACCTCCTGCGTAACGGAGCCCTCGACACGACGCCTCGGACCTGGACACGCGACTCGCAGCGAAGAACGATCGGTCGACCTCGCAAAGCGGTGCCCTCGGCTGCTCTCCGGACGGGAACGAGCCGAGCCTCGATAGGCGTCGGCCGAAGGCGGTCGATCCAAGGCAGTGACGCTACCGCGCGCGCGCTTCGATGACGTCGCCGATGGGTGACGAGAAGACGCGCTCGATCCCAAAACCCTCGGCTCGGAGCAGGTGCTCGTAGTCCTCGCGGCTGCGCTCCCGACCGCCTAGAGCGACCAACATATGCAGATCCATGATCGGGCTGAGACCGTCCGTCTGGAATCTCTCGGTGATGCTCTCGATGACGAGGAGCCGCGCTCCGACCGCCATCGCGCGCCGACAGGACGCCAGGATCTTTCGACAATGCGCGTCGTCCCAGTCGTGCAGTATGTGCTTCATCAAGTAGGCGTCGCACCCCCCCGGCACCGAGTCGAAGAAGCTGCCGGCGATGGTCTCGACCCGGTCGAGGACGCCGCGGCCTGCGAGGAAATCGCGCGCAGAGGCGATCACGCCTGGACCATCATAGAGCACGCCGTGGAGATCTGGATGACGCACCAGGATCTCGGAGAGCAGCGTGCCACGGCCGCCTCCCACGTCGCAAATGCGCCGGATCTCGCCGAATGGGTATACCACCGCCAGCATGGGCCCGGCTGCAGTCGTAAGCTCCACCATCGCGTTGGCGAACGTCTCCCGCTCGGTCGGGTGGCGATCGAGCCACTCCCACATCGTGACGCCGTGGGCGTGATCGAACGAGATGTCGCCAGTGACGAGCGTCCGCTCGAAGTCGCGCCACGCCGCGACGTTCGCCCCCGACGCGAAGTACTTGAACCACGCGCTCCTGCCTGCAGTGTTGTTGGTGCAGAGCACGCGCGAGAGGCGGTTGTTGCGAAACGTCCCGTCGGCGCGCAGCTCGAACACGCCCGTCGTCGCGAGGGCTCGCAGCGTTCGATGCATGACGTCCGGGTGGGTCTTGGTCTTCGCCGCGATCTCGGCCGCCGTCAAAGGCCCCTGCTCGAGCAGATCCGCCACGCCGTAGCGCGCGATCGCGCCGAGCATCTGCGTGGACACGAGCCCGAAGGACCGCTCGAACATCGATGCCTCGGGTGGGACGACCAGGTCCGCCAGCCGGTGGAGGCTTCGGTTGAGCCGTATCACCGTCCGAATCACGCCCCCGAGCAGCGCGCCCGCAGCAGGCCTCCAAGACGACGGCCTGGCGTCCGTGGCCCCGGACCGGTGGGCAGGAGGGCGAGCCTGGTCTGACTCGACCCGCGCAGAATCCAATCTGGGAGCTTCCATGCTGTTCCTGGCCTTTCGAGGAGCAGAACGCGACCCGCTCACGCCGAGGCGCGCAGGGCCTCGATCGTCATGAGCAACGGGCGCTTCGGCTCGAGTTCGAAGCCGAAGTGGAAGTCGACGTCCCGTGGGGCTCCGGGGGCGAGCCGCAGCGCGTAGCGCTGTGCGATCGACGTGGTGATCATCTGGCCGAGCAGCGGCGCCAGGTGAAAGCCCAGACATTTTCGCGGCCCCCCTGCGAACGGATAGTAGGCAAACTTGTGGATGCCTTTCTGGGCTTCGTCGTCGAATCGCTCGGGGAGGAACGTCTCCGGCTTCGTCCAGAAGGCTGGATGACGATGAGTGAACCACGCGGGGGTAACGAGCATGGTCCGGGCGGGGAATGTTATCTCACCAAGCTGGAACGGGGCTTCGCTGAACCGCGCCATCACCCATCCCGGCGGGTACAGCCGAGTGGCTTCCCGGAACACCATCGAGGAGAGCTTGAGCGATGGAAGGTCGTCCATCGTCGGTGGCCTCCCGTGGAGGATGGACGCGGCCTCTTCGGCCACTCTCCGCTGGTACTCCGGGTGCGTCGTCAGCGCGTACCACACCCAGGTGAGGGCCGACCCGAGCACGAACGCGCCCAGATAGATCGAAACCATCTCGTCGCGGACTTCCACGTCGGTGAACGGCTGCCCCTCGGCGTCCCGAGCCCGTATGAGGGTCGTGAGGACGTCCTCCGGAGGCGAGGTGTCTCGACGCCGCGCCCGGATGAGCTGATCCATGAGGGCCTGCACGCGACGGGCGCTCCGGCGAAACCGCTGGTTGCGTGGCGTCGGGAGCAACAGCGGCAAGTTGTCGCTGACGGCGCGCATCACCAAGGTCGTGTCCTCGCAGACGTCTTCGCGGTCGCCGAGCTCGTGCGAAAACAGGCCGCCCATCGACACATCGACGACCAGCCGTCGCATTTCGCGGCAGATGTCCACGGGCTGGCCCGTGCCGGCGATCCGAGACCATCGCGCGAAGAGCCGCTCGACGGCGCCCGCGACCGCCTCGGAGCAATGAGCGATGCACCGGCGGTTCACCGATGGTTGGACCATCCTCCGACTCCGCCGCCAGCCGTCGCCCCCACGGTGGATGAAGCCTCCTTGCCCCATGATGAACTCAATCCTGTCCATCGGCTTCGGGAAGATCTTGGTGCTGGCAGCCGGCTCCGTGTTGAAGATCGCCTCCACATGGTCCGGATGGCGCAAGAAGAATACGTGCTTGTCGCGGACGATGCGCAACGGCAAGGAGACGATGTCGTGCGACTGGAACTCCTCGCCCAGCCTCTTCAGGAACCGACCCGGGCTCAGAAACTCCTTGAATCCGACCTTCAGCGTTCCGACCGTTTGCAGAGGATGTTCTGAAGAGCGGATCACCTGAGATGTTGTCATTGTCTGCTCCACAGAATGCGATGCCCAACAACTATGGGCGAGCTAGCACCGGGTATGGGGCGACGCCTCTCGACCGTGGACTGGCGAGCGCGCAACTTCATTTATCCCGCGGGTTATTCGCACGTTGGTCGTACGTTGATCGCAAGTTGATCGCAAGTTCCGTGCCGTCGCTCGCGACGTCCAGGTCCTGGCGGCTCGTCCGTGCCGCGACCGTGGATCATGTCGGCTCGAGATAGTCGCCGATCGCTCCCGCGCGTTCGAGCCTGCCCTGGCGCGCGCGTCGCCTTGCCGGCTCGGCCATCGCGAAGCGCTCGGAGACCGCGATTGCGCAGCTGGAGGCGGGAGCTCGCGCAGCGCGCTCATCCGCCTCGCGGAGCTAGCGTTCGCACAAGTCGCGCGCACAGACTGTAAGCACAGTCGCCGCCGCCGCGCGGCGGATGCGGCGGGCCGGGCCGCCGCCTCACCGGCATCAAGGCGCTCCATCCTGCGGCGCGAACGCGGGCCGCGCGAAGCCGCGCCGCGACGACGACGCCGCACGCGCCTCGGATTCGGCGAGCGTCCGCGGAGCTCTCCGCGGCCGGCACGCATTTTGGAGATCGCCGGGACGGTGACCATCGACCGCTGGCCGCATCGCCCGGAGACCGCGCAGCGCCCTGGAGCGCTCGCCGGAGCGGATCGCGGTCCGTGCGTCCCAAGTCGCGCGACACCGGCCTCCGGCGCGAGGAGCCACGCGGAGCCGTCTCTTCACTCCCTGGATCTCATTTATGACTGGAACGGTATCGGCCGCGCGAAGGCGTCGATCCCCGCGAACGTCACGGTCTTCGACGAGACCCTCAGAGACGGGCTCCAGAGCCCCTCGGTCAAGCAGCCCGACATAGAAGCGAAGGTCAACCTCCTTCATCTGATGTCCAGGATCGGCGTTCACGTCGCCGATATCGGCCTGCCCGGCAGCTCGAAGCGGGCCTTCGACGACGTCCTCCGGATGTGCATCGAGATCCGAGACAACAAGCTCCCCCTCGGCGTGGCGTGCGCCGGCAGAACGGTGATCTCGGACATCGAGCCCATGGTCGAGATCTCCCAGCGCGTAGGCATTCCCGTGGAGGTCTATACGTTCGTCGGCTCGAGCCCGATTCGCCAGCTCGCCGAGGAGTGGGACCTCGATCTCATCCTCGAACGATCCGCGGCTGCGATCGACCTCGCCGTCGCGGCGGGGCTCTCCGTCGCCTTCGTCACGGAGGACACGACGCGATCTCGGCCGCAGGTGCTCAGCGCGCTCTTCAAGATGGCGATCGACCACGGCGCGCGCCGAATTTGCTTGTGCGATACCGTCGGCCACGCGACGCCCGAGGGCGTCCGCGAGCTCGTCACGTTCGCGAGGCGAATCGCCGGCGCGGAGATCGGCCTCGACTGGCACGGGCACAACGACCGAGGGCTCGCCCTCGAGAACGCGCTATGTGCGCTCCAGTTCGGGGTGGACCGCGTGCATGGGACGGCCCTCGGGATCGGCGAGCGCGTCGGCAACACCCCGATGGATCTCATCCTCTTGAACATGAAGCTCTTCGGTCTCCTGGAGGGCCGCGACCTCACGGGCATCATCGAATACTGCGAGGCGGCCGCGTCCGCCGTGGGGTGGGACATCGCGATCAACTATCCCGTGGTGGGGCGCGACGCGTTTCGAACCGCAACAGGCGTCCATGCTGCAGCGATCGCGAAGGCGAGCGCGGAGGGCGACGCGTGGCTCGCCGATCGGATCTACTCCGCCGTGCCGGCGGGGATGTTCGGCAGGAGGCAGGAGATCCTGGTCGGTCCCATGTCGGGCGCGTCCAATGTGATCTCTTGGCTTCGGGAGCGGAACATCGAGAGCTCGAAGGCGCTGGTGGACAGCATCCTCGCGAAGGCGAAGGCGACGGCGCACGTCCTTTCGGACGAGGAGCTCCTCATGGTGGTCCTGCGCCATCACGCTACGCAGGGCCCTGCTTCACCGGATCCGTGACCGCATGCGCCGATCTTTGCAACGGGGCGGCGTCCGCGAGGGTACACGCGCAGGGAAGCAACATCGTCGCGGGCGGAGACTCGACCGTCGCGCGATCTCGCCACCTGTAAACCCAGGTTGTGCGCACAATCCGTGCGGGCGGGCGCGCCTCGGCGCGCGGTCGGCCGCCGCGCCATCGTCGGCGGGTGCGGCACGCCGTTTGCTTGGACTTTGCTTGGACACCGAGCGGGGCGAGTGATCCGCGGGCCCGACCGAGCGCGGACGCTCCGCGCAGGGGCCCTCGAGGCAACGGCATCCGGAAAACGTCTTATGCAACTTCGTCTCTGTTTCATCGTGTGCGGCCTGATCGGCGCTGCCTTGCTCGTCGCGTGCGGCGGCTCCGACTCGAGCGACAGCTCGAGCAGCAGCGCGGGGGGGTCGGGCGGCGCCTCGTCCGGCTCAGCGACGTCGTCGAGCGCCGCCGAGAGCTCCGGGTCGGGCGGGACCACCATCACCTGCCAAGGGTGCTTCAGCGACAGCACGTGCGCGCAAGCCATCGGGCCCTGCATCGCGAGCGACCCGACGTGCTCGCCGTGGGGGAAATGCGCGGTTGCATGCACCCTGGACGCCTATTTCGGGAAGTGTCTTGACAAATGCGACGCGCTCTACCCGGAGGCAGCCGGAACTTACGAGCCTATCTACGCGTGCATCTGCGACACGGAATGCGAGGCGGAGTGCGCGTCTTTGCCGCAGTGCCTCGGGGAGGGCGGGGCGGGAGGCGGCGCGAGCTCCAGCGCGGCGACTTCGGGCAGCGGCGGCGGCGGCGGGTAGCTGCGACGCGAGCTCCGAGCACCAAGCGAAGAGACTCTCGCGCCGGCCCCCTTCGATGAGAATCACAACCAATTCGAACGCCGAGGTACTCACATGACGTCGCATACCAGCGTATGGCTGCCAAGCTATCAGCGAGCGGCAGCGCCCCGAGCTCGCCTGTTCTGCTTTCCGTACGCCGGCGGCGCCGCACGCATCTACTCCCGCTGGAGCAGCGGCCTCCCGTCCGACATCGAGGTGTATGGCGTCGAGCTCCCGGGCCACGGGACGAGGTGGCACCCCCGCGTGCTCGTCACCCAGGTCGAGCCGCTCGTGGAGGCGCTGGCGCCGGAGCTCACGCCGCTCCTCGACGTACCCTATTTCCTCTTCGGGCACAGCATGGGCGCCCTCCTCGCCTTTCTGTGCGCGCGCGAGCTTCGCCGGCGAGGATCGCCGCTTCCGGCGCGCCTCTTCGTTTCGGGACGCATCGCGCCCCATATCCGATACCGCGACTCGTCCGTGTCGGCGATGACCGACGCGGATCTCGCCCACATGCTTCGCGTGCGCGGCGGGACCGCGCCCCAGATCCTCGCGGAGCCGGAGCTCATGGCCGCCCTCATCCCCAACATCCGAGCGGATTTCTCGCTCCTCGAGTCGTACATACACGCCGACGAGGCGCCGCTCGAGTGTGCCATCACGGCGTTCGCTGGCACGCACGACGACCAGGCGACCGAGGCCGACCTCGGCGAGTGGCGCGCTCATACGGCCGGGTCCTTCGGGGTGGAGCTGGTCGAAGGGGGACACTTCTTCGTGGACAACGAGCGAGAGAAGGTCGTCAACCGAGTTCGCCAGATGATCGAATGCTCGCTGCAGCCGGTGAATCGCACGGCGATGCCCGCTCACGGCGTGCATTGAGCGATCCGCCGTGGCCGCATGCGGTCATCCGCGAACGCGACCGGCGCGCGCTCTCGAGGGGGATGCCGTCGAAGCGCGCGCGCTCGACCTGATAGGCATCGTGGAGCTTCAGCGCGTTCGTGCTCCTTCCGCCCTCCAAGGTGAAGACCCACGGCTCCTCTCGCGTGCCCCAGCGTAACCTGCCCCCGCGATCGAGCGTGAACCCAGCGCGATCGACCTCGTCCTCGACGCCGAGGCGGCCGGAGATCCCGTGGCCTGTGCCGGGGAACCGCCGCTCCCCAAGGCTGTACCTGGGGAGCTCCTCGCGCTCGAGCGACAGAGCGCGACGGCCAGCCTTTGCCAGGACGCCGCTCCCAGCGCCCGACAGGGGCAGACGCTCCCCCGCCTTGAGCAGTCCGCCAGACCGCACCTGCGGACTGTGCGTACAGTTCGTGCGGCGCCCTGCTTCGTCGCACCAACCGATTGTACGCACAGTCCGTGCGGCGCTTTTTGTGCAGTCCGTCGGGCGCCCTGCTTCGCGCCTCGCGACGGAGCGTCGAGCCCCGGGCCGAGCGCTCCGCAGGCCGCCTTTCCTGCGACGGGAGGCGTCATCCGGGAGCGGGCCGCGCGCCGTGGCACGCATCTTGGAACTCGGGCTGCGGCTCTCGCACGACGCCCGCGTCGCAGGTCGTGGCATCTTTCCAACAGGGCTGGAGCTTCACGGACTGCCTCAAGGGGGCAGCAAGAGCCGAAGACCGGCACGCCGAGTGGGAGATCGCCGCACCGATGCGAACGGGTACGCCCGACACGCGTCTCCACGCAAGAGGATCATGAAACCAGGAGGCAGCGACGTGAGTAGTGATGAGCAACGCGGTTTTTGCGGAGCGCGTATCGCCGCGCGCTCCGTCGCAGGAGTCGCCGCGATGGCCATGGCGATCGGGGCTGCGTTCGGCTGTTCGAGCTCCCCGGCGGACGGCGGCGACGACGCGACCGCGCTCTCCGAGAAGTCGCAGCGCGGCTTCGATATCTCGCCGGTCAAGCTGTCGACCGACGGATTGAGCCGCGACGAGATCGAGATGGTAGGGTACGGCAGCTATCTCGTGAACGCGGTGGCCTATTGCAATCTCTGCCACGTGAAATACACCGTCGGCGCGAAGTGGGACGCGGCATACTTCGCCGACCCGGCGAACTACCTGGCAGGGAATGGACCCTTCTTCTTCCCCGCAGCGCAGCAGGAGCTCTTCGGGACCTACGTGCTTTCGAGGAACCTGACCCCCGATCCCAAGACCGGAATGTCGCTCACCGAAGCCGATTTCATCGAGTCGATGCGCACCGGCAAGGACCATTCGACCGACGGGATCCTGCTCAACATGCCGTGGCGATTCTATCGCTGGATGACCGTCAATGACCTGAAGGCAATCTATGCCTTCCTCAAGGCGTTGCCGCCGATCTCGAGCGAGCCCCCGAAGGGCTTCGAGCAGGACGTCAAGAACTCGATCCCCCCGATCCCGTACCCGACCTCGTTCGAGGCCGGTGACGTGACGCGCCCCCTCCCGGCCGACGACACCGCCGATCCCGACGGCACGCTGCACGGCGAGGCGATCCAGCCGCTCGCTGCCCCCACCGGCTTGTCGGCGGACGAGCAGCGCGCCTTCAATCGCGGGAGCTACCTCGTGAACGTCGGTATCTGCAACGCTTGCCACGGGAACCCGACGTCGCCTCCGGACGGCGTTATCGAGGGGAAGATCGACACCGCCAATTACCTGACGGGCGGCCGGGTCTTCAACATCGCCGACCTGAGCCCCGCCTACGGGTTCTCGCGCGCAATGAGCTCGAACCTGATCGGTCAAGACAACGGCTACAAGGGTTCTCTCGAGAGCTTCGTGGGCGTCATGGTCCAGGGCAAGCACATCGATGATCCCGGACAGCCGACCGTATCGTATCCGATGCCCTGGCGGCTCTACAAGAACATGACGCAGGACGATCTCGAGGCGATCTACACGTACATCACCAAGGTGCCTCGCAAGACGGGGGCAGCCGACAAGAAGACGCAGGCCGCCGCCGTCTACTGCGCGTCGGACGCGGATTGCGGTTCATCGACCTGCAACGTCGATTCGCTCGAATGCGTCGGCAGCGCCTGCGCGGCCGACTCCGACTGCCCCGCCTGCCAGACCTGCACGGAGGGCGCGTGCGCGGCTCCTGATCCGGAGTCGACCTGCACAGCTCAAGGCATCTAAGAGCGCGCCGCGACCGGCGTGGTACCTCGCCAGGCTCGGCGAGGTACCACCGGCCTCCGCGCCTCGCCTGACGCGAATCGCCGGCCGCTCCTCTTCGATGGGCGCTGGGACGGGGAGCTCGCGGGCAGGCGCCTGCGCACAGGACAGGGCCCATCTTCTCTTCGGACCAGCATCGCGTTTCCAACGGATTTATCCATGCAAGACATCGCGGCAGGGGGCTCGAGCGGAGAGGACGTCCAGACGTGGCTCGTCGAGAGGCTCGCCGCGCACCTCGGGGTGGATGCCCGGTCGATCGACGTCCGCGAGCGGCTCACCCGCTATGGGCTGGACTCGCAAGGGGCCGTGAGCCTCCTCTCCGAGCTCTCCCGGGCGCTCGGCCGCAAGCTCTCCCCGACGCTCGCGTGGGAGTATCCCACGATCGAAGCGCTCGCGCGATATCTGGTGAGCGGCGCGCGCGAGCGCGGCCCCGCGGATCGCGAGCCGGAGAGCGAGCCGATCGCCGTCGTCGGCATGGCGTGCCGATTCCCAAAGGCGCCTGATCCCGAGGCATTCTGGCGCCTGCTCACGAGCGGGATCGACGCCATCACCGAGCCGCCCCAGGGGCGGTGGAGCGGCCCGGCGTCGTCGGACGCCGGCGCGAGCGACGGCTCCGTGCGCGGCTTTCGAGGCGGGTTCCTCGACTCGGTCGACGAGTTCGATCCGCAGTTCTTCGGGATCTCCCCGAGGGAGGCCAGCCGCATGGATCCCCAGCAGCGACTCGTCCTGGAGCTCTCCTGGGAGGCGCTCGAGGACGCCGGGCTCGTCGCCGCGGATCTCTCGGGGACCCGAGCGGGCGTCTTCTGCGGCGCGATCTGGATCGAGTACACGACGCTCATTCATCGGGGCGGGCCCGAGGCCATCACGCAACATACGACGACGGGACATCACGGCAGCATCATCGCGAATCGCGTCTCGTACACGCTCGGCTTCAATGGCCCCAGCATGACGATCGACTCGGCCTGCTCGTCCGCGCTCGTCGCCGTTCATCTGGCTTGCGAGAGCCTGCGCCGTGGAGAATCGACGGTCGCCCTCGCGGGCGGGGTCAACTTGAACCTGCTCCCGGAGAGCACGCTCGAGGTCGCGCGCTTCGGCGGGCTCTCCCCCGACGGCCGGTGCTTCACGTTCGACGCTAGGGCCAACGGCTACGTGCGCGGCGAGGGGGGCGGGATGGTGGTCCTCAAGCGCCTTTCTCGCGCTGTGGCAGACGGGGACTCCATCTACTGCGTGATCCGCGGCAGCGCGGTCAACAACGACGGCGCGAGCAACGGCCTCACGGCTCCGAACCCGCGTGCGCAGGAGGAGCTCCTCACGGTCGCGTATGAACGCGCCGGCATCGACCCGGCGACCGTGCATTACGTGGAGGCCCACGGGACGGGCACGCCGCTCGGGGATCCCATCGAGGCGAAGGCGCTCGGCGCGATCCTCGGCGTGGGCAGGCCGCTCGATCGGCCGCTGCTCGTGGGATCGGCGAAGACCAACGTCGGACACCTGGAGGGCGCCGCGGGCATCGTCGGGCTCATCAAGGTCGCGATGGCGATCCAAAAGGGCAAGCTCCCGCCCAGCCTCAACTACGAGACGCCGAATCCGCACATCCCTTTCTCCGATCTTCGGCTGCAAGTTCAGCGCGACCTCACCCCGTGGCCCGAGGCGGCGCACCCGAGGACGGCAGGTGTGAGCTCTTTCGGGCTCGGGGGAACGAACTCCCACGTCGTTCTCCAAGAGTGGCAGGACGCGCGCACCGAGGTGCTGCCCATCTCCGGCGAGACGCGCGAAGGGCTGCGGGCCGCGGTTCGGCGCGTCCTCTCGGAGTCGACCGCGATGGAGCGTGGGGCGGCTCTCTCGACCTTCTGCGCTGCGGCGGCGCATTCGGCGCATGCCCCTCATCGACTCGCCGTGACCGCACGGACGCATGACGAGGTCGAGAAGAAGCTCCGCGCGTTCCTCGATGGCGAGCCGAGGGCGGGCCTCTCGGCCGCCGAGGCGGCGCCGCCCCCCAAGGTGGCGTTCGTCTTCTCGGGGCAAGGCGCGCAATGGTTCGGGATGGGTCGATCGCTCCTGCGGAACGAGCCGGTCTTTCGCGCGAAGCTCGCGCAATGCAGCCGCCTCGTCGAGGCGAACCTCGGCTGGTCTCTCCTCGACGAGCTCACGTGCGAGAGGCCGAGGTCTCGGCTGGGCGAGATCGACCGGAGCCTCCCCGCGATCATCTCGATCGAGATCGCCATCAGCGCGCTCTGGCGATCGTGGGGCATCGAGCCCGCCGCCGTCGTCGGCCACAGCACGGGCGAGATCGCGGCGGCCCACGTCGCAGGCGTCCTCACGCTCGAAGACGCGATCCGGACGATCTGCGCATACGGTCGCGTGATCCGGCGCCAGCGAGGCAAGGGCGCGATGGGGCTCGTCGGCCTCACCTGGGAGCAGACGGCCGCGGCGCTCGCGAGCCGAGGAGGATCCGTCTTCCGCGCCATCGAGCACAGCGTCGACTCGACGGTCGTCTCCGCCGAGCCGGCTGCGCTGGACTCTCTCTTCGAGGCGCTCGAGAGGGAGGGCGTCTTCTGCCGGCGCGTGGAGATCGACGTCGCGCCGCATTCACCGCTCGTGGACTCGCTGCGCGACGAGCTCTTCGCCGCGCTCTCCGGCGTGAGCCCGCGCGCGGGGCGGATCCCCGTCTACTCCGAGGTCACCGGCGCGCGCCTGGGCGGCGAGCGATTCGACGCCCAGCATTGGGTGGACAACTTCGGGAACCAGGCGCTGTTTTCCACGGCCATCAACGGCCTGATTGGCGGGGGCATCGGCGTCTTCCTCGAGGTGAGCCCGCACCCTTTGGTCAAGCACGCGATCGAGTCCAACCTGCGTCGCGCGGGCGCGTCCGCCGTCGTCGTCGCCTCCCTGCGGAGGGAGGAGGAAGAGCGCGCCGTCCTGCTCGATACGCTGGGCGCCCTTCACGCGCGTGGCTTCGAGGTGCGGTGGGAGGCGATCTATCGAAAGCGAGGAGACCACGCGCGCCCGCTACCCATTGTCCTATCCGCAAAGACCGATGAGGCGCTTCAGGCGCAGGCCGCGCGGCTGCGAGCACACCTGCTCGAGCACCCGGATCTCGCCCTGGTCGACGTCGCGTACTCCCTCGCCAACGCGCGATCGAAATTCGACCGCCGCGCCACGCTCGTCGCTCACGACCGCGCAGGCTTGCTCGAGAGCCTCGCTGAAGTCGGACGAGCGGGCGGCGCGCGCGGCGCCGGAACCCGGGCTCCGGGCGGCAAGCTCGCGATCCTGTTCACCGGACAAGGGAGCCAGAGGCCCGGCATGGGTCTCGCCCTCTACCGCGAATTCCCAGCGTTCCGCGAGGCCCTCGACGAGATATGCGATTGTCTCGATCGCGAGCTCGAGCGACCTCTGCGCGACATCTTGTTCGCGCCCGCCGGGAGCGACGACGCGGCGCTGCTCGATCAAACAGCGTTCGCCCAGACGGCCCTGTTCGCGCTCGAGGTCGCCCTGGCTCGCCTCGTCCAGACATGGGGGATCGAGCCCAGCTTCCTGGCCGGCCATTCGATCGGCGAGGTCGTCGCCGCTCACGTCGCCGGGGTCCTCGCGCTCGCCGACGCCTGCACGTTCGTCGGCGCCCGCGCGAGGCTCATGCAGGCGATCCCGCGGGGCGGCTCCATGGCCACGCTCGAGGCCTCGGAGGAGGAGGTCCGCGCCGAGCTCGAGGGCGGAGGCGCGCGCGTCGAGATCGCCGCGCAGAACGGCCCGGCGTCGATCGTGGTGGCGGGGGACGCCGACGCCGTGCTCGAGCTCGCCGCGCGGTTCGAGACGCGCGGTCGCAGGTCATCGCGCCTTCGTACGAGCCACGCCTTCCATTCCCACCACATGGACGGCGCGCTCGAGGCGCTCGGTCGCGTCGCTCGAGGTCTCACGTTCCACCCCCCGCGCATCCCGATCGTGTCGAACGTCACGGGAGACGTCGCGACGGCGGGCGAGCTCGGCTCCCCGGACTACTGGGTCGCCCACGTGCGACGCACCGTCCGGTGGCTCGACGGTATCCGCACCATCGAGGCCAAGGGGGTCTCGACCTTTCTGGAGCTCGGGCCGCACGGAGTCCTCTCCGCGCTCGGCCCCGACGCGTTGTCCGCGCGCTCGGAGGCGCGCGCGGCGTTCGTCCCTGCCCTGCGCAAGGACCGCCCCGAAGTCGCCTCGCTGACCGCCGCCGTCGGCGAGCTCCACGCGCGCGGCCTCGACGTGGATTGGGAAGCTTTCTTCGCCCCTCTTCGCCCGAGCCGTGTCGACCTGCCCACCTACGCTTTCCAGCGCGAGCGGTTCTGGCTCGACGCGCCCTCGCACGCCGTCTCGGCCACGGGCTCGCGCGCTGGGCGGTTCCCGCTGTCCGGAAGCCGCCTCGACCTCCCGGACGGTTCGACCATCCACACGCTCGAAATCGGGCCGGGCGCCCAGCCCTATCTCGCCGACCACTCCGTCTATGGCTGCGTCGTCGTTCCAGGCGCCTTTTATGTCGCGGTTCTTCTCGCCGTGGCGGAGTCGCATTGGCCCAATCAACCGATCGAGCTCCGCGACGTTCAATTCGTGCAAGCCCTCGCGTTCGAGGGACCTGGCGATCGCGTCACCGCGCACGCTCACCTCACCCCGACCGACGCGAAGGGCTCGACCTTCGCCGTGCAGATCGCGACGCGGGTCGACGCCGAGTGGACCACGCACGCCACCGCGCTGATCGCCCCCGCTCGGCAGGAGAATGTCTCTCCGCGCGCTCTTCTGCCGAGCGACGCGGGAGCGCGCGGGCACGACTCTGCTCCGGATCTGAGGCGATCCCTCGAGGCTCAACGCGTGACATGGGGGCCGCGATGGTCCTGGATCCGTCACCTCGACCACCGGCCGGAGCGGTCCGAGCTCGCCCAGCTCGAGGCGCCCGAGGGCGTGGCGAGCGTCGATGCGCCCATTCCGGCGGGCCTCATCGACAACGCGTTCGGTCTCAGCGTCACCGCCCATCACCTGCACGCGGAAGAGCCCGATTCGCCGACCTTCTTGCCGTTCGCCGTGGAGCGCATCGTGTGGGATGGGCGCGAAGCTGCGCCGAGCTGGGCCGAGTACCTCGCGCGAGGCGACGAGCGGCGCGGAGGCGAGCGCACCACCCGCGGCGATATCACGCTGTGGGACGCCACCGGCGCCCCGGTCGCGTTCATCGAGGGTTTTGCGACGTGCCGAGCGCCCGTCGAGCGGCTCTTGCCGAGCCGAGGCGCGAGAAAGCTGTACAGCGTGAGCTGGGTGGAGCACGCTTCGACGGGGCGCGCGGGCGGCACGTGGGCGCTCCTCGGCGCGGACCCTTCCGGCGTGGCCGCAGCGCTGAGAGCGCCCCGCCTTGAGCGTTACGCCACGCTCGGCGCGTTGCAGGAGGCGGTAGCGCGAGGCGCGGCCGTGCCCGACGTCCTCCTCGTCGCTCACGCTCCCGATCTCCCGATCGGCTCGAGCGAGGAGCTCGCCGCAGAGGCCCACCGCGCCACGTCCGAGGCGCTCGCGCTGATCAAAGCGTGGCTCGCTGATCCGCATTTCTCGGACAGCCGGCTCGTCGTGGTGACGGAGGGCGCCGTCGCCGCGCGTCCGGACGAAGACGTTCCGGGCCTCGTTCATGCGCCGATCTGGGGCCTCGTTCGCTCCGCGCAAACGGAGCACCCGGAGCGACGCCTCCTCCTGGTCGACCTCGATCGCAGCGATGCCTCGCGACGCGCGCTCCCCGGCGCCCTCGATGTCGCAGAGCCCCAGCTGGCGCTCCGTGAGGGTCGCCGGCTGGTCCCGCGATTGAAGCGGTTGTCGCCGGACGCCGGCAGGACGCCGCGTAGCCCGAATGGGCACGGGACGGTGCTCGTCACCGGGGGGACCGGCGCCCTGGGCGCGCTCGTGGCTCGGCACCTCGTTCGAGCGCATGGCGTCGAGCATCTGCTCCTCGTCTCCCGTCGGGGACCCTCTGCGCCCGGCGCCGAAGCGCTGCGACAGGAGCTCGAGGCGATGGGCGCGGCCGTCGACGTCGCGGCCGTCGACATCGCGGATCGCGACGCCCTTCGCGCGCTCCTCGCCTCCATCCCCGGCGAGCGCCCTCTGACCGCCGTGGTCCACGCCGCGGGAGCGGTCGACGACACGGTGCTCGAGGCGCTCACGCCCGCGCAGCTCCGGTCCGTCTTCGGCGCCAAGGTCGACGCGGCCGCCCACCTCGACGAGCTCACGCGGGGCTCCGATCTCGCCGCCTTCGTTCTGTTCTCCTCGATCTCGGGTCTGCTCGGCGGCGCGGGACAAGCCAACTACGCTGCGGCGAACACGTTCCTGGACGCCCTCGCGTCTCGCCGGAGGGCGCAGGGGCTCCCGGCCGTCTCCCTCGGGTGGGGGCAATGGGCGGAGAAGTCGGCCATGACCGCCAACCTGAGCGAAGCCGACCTCCTTCGCATCAGGAGAGGAGGAATCCGCGCGCTCTCTTCCGTCGAAGGGCTCGCGCTCTTCGACGCCGCCCTCGAACACCCTCAGGCGCTCCTCGCCGCCGTCGATCTCGACATCGAGGCCCTCCGCCGTCGAGAGGACAGAATCTCGCCTCTTCTGCGTATGCTCGTCGGACCCGCGCCGAGCCGGGCGGCCCACGCGAGCGCGGGCTCGACGGTCTCGCTCAAGCAGCGGCTCGAGCCGCTGTCGCCCGAGGCGCGCCACGAGCTGCTGCGCGACCTCGTCCGCGCGGAGATCGCGGCGGTGCTGGCCCTCGGCCCGAACGCGATCGACGTTCATCGCCCGTTGCGCGAGCTCGGCCTCGACTCCCTCACCGCCGTCGAGCTGCGCGATCGACTCGCCGCCACCACCGGCCTGCGCCTCCCCGCGACGGTCCTCTTCGATTACCCGACGTGCGACGCCATGGCGGGGCGCGTCCTGACCGGCCTCTTCGAGGACGACGGCGGCCTGTCGGAGCTCGATCGGCTCGAGCTCGCCCTGTCGAAGCGCCGCGTGAGCGACGCGCAACGCGAGGTCCTGAAGAAGCGGCTGCGATCGATCCTCTCGAAATGGACGGACGGCGAGGAGCACGCCGCTGCCTTGGTCCAGGGAGACCTCCGTGGCGCCACGAATCTCGAATTGTTCGAGCTCATCGACAAGCAACTTGAGGCCGAGGCACGCCGATGACGGAAGAGCAGAAGCTGCGCGCATACCTCGAGCGGGTCGTCTCGGCGCTGAACCAGACCCGCGAGAAGCTCCGCGGACTCGAGGAAAAGCAGCGCGAGCCGATCGCGATCGTCTCGATGAGCTGCCGCTTCCCGGGCGGCGTGGAGACGCCCGAAGACCTCTGGCAGGTCGTGGCGGGCGGTCGCGACGCCGTTTCGTCGTTCCCCGAAAACCGCGGCTGGGACGTCGATGCTCTCTACGACGCCGACCCCGAAGCCAAGGGCAAGAGCTACGTACGGCACGGAGGGTTCCTCCACGACGCCGACCAGTTCGATGCGTCCTTCTTCGGCATCAGCCCGCGCGAGGCGCTCGCCATCGATCCGCAGCAGCGGCTGCTCCTCGAGGCCGTGTGGGAGACGATCGAGCGAGCCGGTATCGACCCCACGTCGCTCCGCGGGAGCCAGACAGGCGTGTTCGCCGGCGTCATGTACAGCGACTACGGCGCACGCCTGCTTCACGTCCCCGACGATCTCGAGGGCTATCTCGGCATGGGGAGCTCGCCCAGCGTCGCCTCGGGTCGAATCGCCTACACGCTCGGCTTCCACGGCCCGACGGTCACGGTCGACACCGCGTGCAGCTCCTCGCTCGTCGCGATCCACCTCGCGGTCCAGGCGCTCCGTCAGGGCGAGTGCGCGCTCGCGCTCGCCGGCGGTGTGACCGTCATGGCGACACCGTCGAGCTTCGTGGAGTTCAGCCGCCAGCGCGGGCTCGCGCGCGACGGGCGCTGCAAGCCATTCTCCGCCGCCGCCGACGGGACCGGCTGGGCCGAGGGCGTCGGCCTGTTGCTCCTGGAGCGCCTCTCGGACGCCAAGCGAAACGGGCACCCCATCCTCGCCGTCCTCCGTGGCTCCGCGGTCAACCAGGACGGGAAGAGCCAGGGGCTCACGGCGCCAAACGGTCTGGCCCAAGAGCGCGTGATCCGTCAGGCCCTCGAGAGCGCCCAGCTCTCCGCGCGAGACGTCGACGCCGTCGAGGCGCACGGCACCGGAACGCCGCTCGGCGACCCCATCGAAGCCCAGGCGCTGATCGCGACCTACGGGCAGGCCCGCCCGAGCGAGCGGCCGCTCTGGCTCGGTAGCCTCAAGTCGAACGTCTCTCACACGCAAGCGGCTGCGGGCGTCGGCGGCGTCATCAAGATGGTGCTCGCGCTCGAGCACGGCGTCTTGCCAAAGACATTGCACGTGAGCGCCCCCTCGCCTCACGTCGATTGGTCTTCGGGCACGGTCCGCTTGCTCACGGAAGCGGTCCCGTGGCCGAAGGGCGCCGAGCCGCGTCGCGCGGCGGTCTCCTCGTTCGGGGTGTCAGGGACCAACGCCCACGTCGTGCTCGAGGAAGCGCCGAGCGCTTCGCCGCCGGGCGCCGTCGAACGGTCGGAGGCGGCGCCGCCGACGTCGTTGCCCATGCTCCTCTCCGGCAAGAGCGAGGGCGCGCTCCGCGCGCAGGCCGCGCGCCTCCTGACGCACGTGACGGCGCGGCCCGATCTCGATCTCGTCGACGTCGCGTTCTCGCTCGCGACGACGCGCGCGCACTTCGACCGCCGCGCGGTCATCGTCGCTCGCGATCGCCAGGGCTTCTTGAGCTCGCTCGCGGCCCTCGCGAAGGGTGGTTCTACCAGCTCGACGGCGAAGGGTCAGAGCACCTTCGGCGGCAAGGTCGCGTTCGTCTTCCCTGGGCAAGGCTCGCAGTGGGCCGGGATGGGGCTCGCCCTGCTCGATACGTCGCCTGTCTTCCGGAGCCACTTCGACGCGTGCGCGCGCGCCCTCTCGCCCCACGTCGACTGGTCCCCCCTCGCCGTCCTCCGCGGCGAAGCGGCCGCGCCCGCCCTGGACCGCGTCGACGTCGTTCAGCCGCTCCTGTTCGCCGTGATGGTCTCGCTCGCGCATCTGTGGCGCTCCATGGGCGCGCGCCCCGACGCGGTCGTGGGTCACAGCCAGGGTGAGATCGCGGCGGCCTACGCGGCCGGCGCGCTGTCGCTGGAAGACGCGGCCAAGGTCGTCGCCCTGCGGAGCCGGGCCCTGACGAAGATCGCCGGTCGCGGAGGCATGGCCGCCGTGGAGCTCGGAGCCGCCCAGCTCGAGCCACACCTCGCCCGCTTCGACGGCGCGATCTCCCTCGCCGCGATCAACAGCTCGCGGTCCACGCTGGTCGCGGGCGAGCCGGACGCGCTGTCCGCCCTGCTCGCCGAGCTCTCTCGGCTGCAGATCTTCGCGAAGCGGGTGCGCGTCGACTACGCCTCGCACTCGGCGCACGTCGACGCCATTCGCGACGACCTCTCCCGGCAGCTGGCCGGCATCACGCCGCGTGCTTGCGCGCTGCCGCTCTACTCGACCGTGATGGGAGGCGTGCTGAGCGGCGCCGAGCTCGACGCCGCATACTGGGTCCGGAACCTGCGAGAGACGGTCCGCTTCGAGGACGCGACGAAGCGCCTCCTCGCCGACGGCCATCGCTTCTTCCTCGAGGTGAGCCCCCATCCGGTCCTCGCCTTGGCGTTGGAGGAGTCGATCGAGAGCGCCGGAGTCTCGGCCGCCGTCGGGGGCTCGCTCCGCCGCGACGAGGGCGACCTCGAGCGCTTGCATCGTTCCTTGGGCCAACTTCACGCGAGCGGGATGCGCGTCGATTGGGCGGCGTTCTTCGGCCCCTACCACCCGCGCCGCGTCGACCTGCCGACCTACGCTTTCCAGCGCGAGCGGTTCTGGCTTGAAGCCCGCGCGCTCCAAGGAGCCGACATCGCGCCTGCCGCCCCTCGGGACGCGCGCTTCTGGGACGCGGTCGCGCGAGCCGACGTGAGCGCGCTCGCCGAGGCGCTTCACCTCGACGACGAAGGGGATCGATCGGCGCTCGCTCGGCTCCTTCCCGGCCTGTCGACGTGGCGCCGAGGCTGCGACGAGCAAGCGACGACGGACGCCTGGCGCTACCGGATCGTCTGGAAGCCCCTCCCGAACCTGGCCGCAGGGGACGTGTCCGGCACCTGGCTGCTCCTGGTCCCGGCGTCCCATCGCGGGGACGAGCTCGCGACGAAGCTCCACCGCGCGCTCGAGGAGCGCGGCGCCCGGGTCCTCGCCGTGGAGCTCGCGGACGGAGAGCTGGACCGCGCGAGCTTGGCTGCGCGCGTTCGCGACGCGAGCCCCGAGGGGACACCGCTGCGCGGCGTGCTCTCGCTGCTCGCGCTCGACGAATGCCCGCTCCCGGATCACCCCGCGGTGCCGAGCGGGGTCGCCGGCACGGTCGCGCTCGTGCAGGCGCTCGTCGACACGCGGACAGAGACCGCGCTCTGGCTGCTCACGCGCGGCGCGGTGTCCGTCGGTCGCTCCGACGCGCTCGCGCAAGCGCTGCAGAGCCTCACGTGGGGCCTCGGTCGCGCGGTCGGGCTCGAGCACCCGGAGCTGTGGGGAGGTCTCGTGGACGTCGGCGGCCCGCTCGGCGGCAGGGCGCTCGACCACCTCGTCGCCGCGCTCGGCGACCGCACGGGCGAGGACCAGATCGCGCTCCGCTCGACAGGGCTCTTCGCCCGGCGGCTGGTGCGCGCGCCGCTCGGCGAGGACGCGCCCTCCGGCGCGTGGAGGCCGACGGGAACGATCCTCGTCACGGGCGGCACGGGCGCGCTCGGGATGCAGCTCGCGCGCTGGCTCGCGGCGCGCGGCGCCGAGCACCTCGTGCTCGCGAGCCGGCGCGGCCTCGATAGCCCCGGCGCCCCAGAGCTCGACGCCGAGCTCCGCGCGCTCGGAGCGCGCGTGACCTTCGCGGCGTGCGACGTCGCCGATCGCGAGGCGCTCGCGGCGCTCATCGACGAGCTCGACCAAGGCGGGTCCAGGCTCCGCGCCGTCTTCCACGCGGCGGGCACGACGATGCGCGCGGAGGTCCTCCGCGAGACCACCCCGTCGGAGCTCGCGGCGATCGCCGAGGGGAAGGTCGCCGGGGCACGGAACCTCGACGAGCTGCTCGCCGACAGGCCGCTCGACGCGTTCGTCCTGTTTTCGTCCGTCGTCGGCATCTGGGGGAACAAGCACCAGGCCGTCTACGGCGCCGGCAACGCCTTCCTCGACGCCTTGGCCGAGCACCGCCGCGCCCGAGGTCGCCGGGCCACGTCGATCGCCTGGGGGATCTGGGACGCCGACCACGGCGAGGCGCCGGCTGGCGCGGAGGAGGCGTTTCGCGATCACTTCCGCCGCCGCGGGCTCGTCACGATGGCCCCCGCGCTCGCCTTCACAGCGCTCGCGCGGACGCTCGACCTCGACGAGGCCGCCATCACGATCGCCGACGTCGACTGGGCTCGCTTCACTCCCGCGTTCAGCGCCGCGCGTTCACGCCCGCTCCTCCGCGACCTGCCGGACGCCGAGCGGGTCCTGGCGACCCTCGCCGGAGCGCCGGCCAGCGAAGGCTCGCCCGCCCTCATCGCAGAGCTAGGCGTGCTCGCGGAAGGGGAGCGGCTTCGACGCGTCGAAGGGCTCGTGCGGAGCGAGACGGCCGCGATCCTCGGCCACGCCGACGCTTCCGTCGTCGAGCCCACCCGAGGCTTCTTCGATATGGGGCTCGATTCGCTGATGGCCGTCGAGCTCAGGCGCCGCCTCCAGAAGGCCACGGGCGTGAGCCTCCCCGCCACGCTCGCCTTCGATCACCCTTCGCCGAAGCACGTCGCGATCCTCTTGCTCGCTTCGCTCGGCATCGTCACCGCGTCCGCGGGGGCGAGCGGAGGCACGGCGTGTTCGTCGCGCCTTCGAGGCGACGAGCCGCTCGCGATCGTCGGCGTGGCGCTCCGTTTCCCGGGTGTCGCGACCGACGTCGACAGCTTCTGGCGAGCGCTCGAGCGCGGCCTCGACGCGGTCGGTCCGATCCCGGAGAGCCGCTTCAGCGCGAGCGCGTTCTACGACCCCGATCCCGAGGTCAAGGACAAGAGCTACGTCCGCGAAGCCGCCCTGCTGGATCAGGTGGATCACTTCGACGCGGCCTTCTTCGGCATCAACCCGCGCGAGGCGAGGCAGATCGATCCCCAGCACCGCTTGCTGCTCGAGTCCGCCTGGCAGAGCCTCGAGGACGCCGGCGTCGTGCCGGAATCGCTCAGGGAGTCGAAGACGGGCGTCTTCGTCGGCATCGGTCCGAGCGACTACGCGCACCTCCAGGCGCGCGCGGAGGCCGATCCGTACTCCGCGATGGGAACGCCCGCCTTCGCGGCAGGGAGGCTCGCCTACGCGCTCGGGCTGCAGGGGCCCACGCTCTCGATCGACACCGGCTGCTCCTCCTCCTTGGTCGCGCTTCACCTCGCCTGCCAGTCGCTCCGAAGCGGCGAGTGCGACTTCGCGCTCGCCGGCGGCGTCCAGGTGCTCGCCGCGCCGGAGTCGTTCGTGGTGCTCTCGCGCACGCGAGCCCTCGCCCCCGATGGCCGGTCGAAGACGTTCTCGGCCCACGCCGACGGCTTCGGTCGCGGGGAAGGCGTCGTGGTCGTCGCCCTCGAGCGCCTGAGCGATGCGCGCGCGCGCGGGCACAGGGTGCTCGCCATCGTGCGGGGCAGCGCGGTGAACCACGGCGGCGCTTCGACCGGGATCTCGGCGCCGAACGGGACCTCTCAGCAGAAAGTGCTGCGCGCCGCGCTCGAAGACGCGGAGCTCACGCCCGCCGACGTCGACGTCGTCGAATGCCATGGCACCGGCACCGCCCTCGGCGACCCCATCGAGGTCCAGGCGCTCGCCGCCGTCTACGGCGAAGGCCGCCCCGCCGACCGGCCGCTCCTCGTCGGCGCGCTCAAGACCAACATCGGCCACCTCGAGTCCGCCTCCGGGCTCGCCGGCCTCGCCAAGGTCGTCGCCTCGCTCCGGCACGAGGCCCTGCCCGCAACCCTGCACACCCACCCGCGCAATCCTCACATCGCCTGGCAAGAGCTGCCCCTCGACGTCGTCGACTCGCTCCGCCCATGGCCCCGCCGCCTCGACGGCAGCCCGCGCCGCGCCGCCGTCTCCGCCTTCGGCCTCTCCGGCACCAACGCCCACGTCATCGTCGAAGAAGCCCCGAGCGACGCGCCCGCTGAGCGACCTCCGCACCCGTCCCTGCCTGTCCCCGTGCTGCTGTCCGCCAGGTCAGAGCCCGCCCTGCGCGCGCAAGCCGACCGGCTCCGCTCTCACCTCCTCGCTCATCCAGACCTCCACCTCGGCGACGTCGCCGCCTCCCTCGCCACCGCGCGCTCCCACTTCGAGCACCGCGCCGCCGTCGTCGCCGACGGCGCCCACGGCCTCCTCGACGCCCTCGACGCCCTCGCGCACGGCCGCTCTCCCGCCCATGCCGTGACCGCACACAGCTCGGGCAATCCACGCCTCGCCCTGCTCTTCACAGGACAAGGCAGCCAGCGGCCCGCCATGGGGCGCTCCCTTTACGACGCCTACCCCGCCTTCCGCGACGCCCTCGACGCCGTCTGCGCCCTCCTCGACCGCGAGCTGGAGCGCCCCCTCGCCCACGTGCTCTTCGCCGCCGAAGGCTCCGAGCAAGCCGCCCTCCTCGACCAGACCTCGTTCACCCAACCCGCCCTCTTCGCCCTCGAGGTCGCCCTCTTCCGCCTCGTCGAGACCTGGGGCGTGAAGCCCGACCTCCTGCTCGGCCACTCCATCGGCGAGCTCGTCGCCGCCCACGTCGCCGGCGTCCTGTCCCTCGAAGACGCCTGCACCCTCGTCGCCGCCCGCTCTCGCCTCATGCAGGCCCTCCCCCTCGGCGGCGCCATGGTCACCGTCGAGGCCGCGGAGCCCGAGGTCCTCGCCGCACTCCACCGTACCGCCGGCGTCGAGATCGCCGCCCTCAACGGCCCCACCTCCACCGTCCTCTCGGGCGAGCTCGACGCCGTCCTCTCCGCCGCCGCGCTCTTCCAGTCCCTCGGTCGCAAGACCTCACGGCTCCGCGTCAGCCACGCTTTTCACTCCGCCCACATGCACGCGATGCTCGAGCCCTTCGGCCGCATCGCCGAGCGCCTCACCTTCCATCCCCCGCGCATCCCCATCGTCTCCAACCTCACCGGCAAGCTCGCCTCCGCCGAACAGCTCTGCTCGCCCGACTACTGGGTGCGACACGTCCGACACGCCGTCCGCTTCCTCGACGGCATCCGAACCCTCGAGGACCAAGGCGTCTCCACCTTCCTCGAGCTCGGCCCCCACGGCGTCCTCTCCGCCCTCGGACAGGAGTCGCTCTCGGCCGAAGCACAAGCCCAGGCCCCGTTCATCCCGGCGATGCGCAAGGACAGGCCCGAGGTGCCCACCCTCCTCACCGCCCTCGGCTCCCTCCACGCACGCGGTCACCTCGTCGACTGGACGGCCTTCTTCGCCCCCTACCTTCCGCGGCGGGTCGACCTGCCCACGTACGCGTTCCAGCGCGAGCGCTTCTGGATCGATCCGCCCGCGCCCGCGGACGTCGGCAAGGCCGCGGTTGCCTCCGAAGATACGGACTTCTGGCGGGCCGTCGAGAGCGCGGATATCGCGTCGCTCGGCGACGCCCTGCGCGTGAAGGACGAGGTGGGCCGCGCCGCGCTCACCACGCTCCTGCCGAGCCTGTCCACGTGGCGCCGACGACGCCGAGCGCAGACCACGATCGACGCGTGGCGCTACCGCGTCGTGTGGAAGCCCCTCGCGGGTTCTCCGCGACACGACCTCGGCGGCGCCTGGCTTCTCCTCATCGGGGATACCGAGGCCGAGAAGGAGCTCGCACGCACGCTCGCCGGCGCGCTCGCCCATCGAGGCGCGACCGTCGCGCAGATCCAGGTCGACGCGGCGCATCGCGGAGCGCTCGCGCCGCGCCTCCGCGCGGCGAGCGCGGAGAGCGGATCCTTCCGCGGCGTGCTCTCTCTGCTCGCGCTCGACGAGGCGCCCTTCCGCACGCACCCCATCCTGCCCGCCGGGCTCGCGCGGACGCTCGGGCTCGTGCAGGCGCTCGACGACGCAGGCATCGAGGCGCCTCTGTGGATCCTCACCCGGGGCGCCGTCCGCGCGTGCGACGGCGACGAGGGGCCGCGACCTCGTCAAGCGATGGCGTGGGGCCTCGGCCGCGTGCTCGGCCTCGAGCAGCCGAAGCGCCTGGGAGGCCTCGTCGACGTGGCCCCCGAGCTCGACGCGCGGGCGATCGACCTCCTGATGGGCGCCCTCGCCGGCCGCGACGACGAGGACCAGCTCGCCATACGCCCCTCCGGAGCGTTCGCGCGCAGGCTCATCCGCGCGCCGCTCGGGGGGCGCCCCGCCCGGCGGGCCTTCGCACCGCGCGGGACCATCCTCATCACGGGGGGCACCGGCGCGCTCGGAGGCCACGTGGCCCGCTGGCTCGCCAGACGGGGCGCCGAGCACCTCGTCCTCATGAGCCGGCGCGGACAGGAGGCTCCGGGCGCGGACGCCCTCCGCGCCGAGCTCACCGCGCTCGGCGCGCGCGTGACCCTCGCGGCCTGCGACGCCGCCGACAAGGGAGCGCTCGCCGCGCTCCTCGAGCGGCTCGACGCGCAGGGCTGCCCGGTTCGCTCGGTCGTCCACGCGGGCGGCATCGTGCGGCACGCGCCGCTCGCCACGACGACGGTGGAGGACGTCGCCGAGGTGATCCACGGCAAGGTCGCGGGAGCGCAGCACCTGCACGAGCTGCTCGAAGGCCATCCGCTCGACGCGTTCGTGCTGTTCTCGTCGGGCGCCAGCACGTGGGGCGGCGGGGAACAAGGCGCCTACGCGGCCGCGAACGCCTTCCTGGACGCGCTCGCGGAGCAACGCCGCGCCCTCGGGCTCGCCGCGACCTCGGTGGCGTGGGGAGCCTGGGGCGGCGGAGGGATGCTCGCGAGCGACGCCGGCGCGGAGGGCGCGCTCCGGCGCCGCGGCCTCTGCGCCATGGACCCGGCGCTCGCGATCGAGGCGCTCGCGCGAGCGCTCGACCACGACGAGGTGAACGTCACGGTCGCCGACATCGACTGGCCGCGCTTCGCGGCGTCGTTCTCGGCCGCGCGCCCGCGCCCGCTCCTCCGCGATCTGGACGAGGCGCGGAGCGCCCTCGAGGTCGCCGCCGAGCCGTCCGACGCCGCGCCCTCGCCGCTCCAGCAGCGCCTCCTCGCCCTCCCGGCGGAGGACGCGGAGCGCGCGCTGCTCGGCGTGGTCCGCGCGGAGACCGCGACCGTGCTCGGCCTGGCTCGCGCGACGGCGCTCCCGGCGGATCGCCCGCTCCAGGAGCTCGGGCTCGACTCGCTCATCGCGGTGGAGCTCGGGAGCCGGCTCGCGGCCGCGACGGGGCTGCGGCTCGAGTCCACGCTCGTCTTCGATTACCCGACCATCGGCGCGCTGGCGAAGCGGCTCGTCGCGAAGCTCTCCCCCCAGGGCGCCGGGGCGAGACCCTCGATCGGCGCGGAGATCGACCGGCTGGAGCGCGCGCTCGCCGCCATCGCGGGCGATGAGGGCGCGCGCGAACAGGCGACGGCGCGCCTCCGGGCGCTCGTGGCGACCTGGAGCGCGCCCGGCGCGACGCCGGCGCCCGGGGCCGGCGCCGCCGCCGGGCGCGCCTTCGAGTCGGCGACCGACGAGGAGCTCTTCGCGTCCTTCGACCGGCAATTTGCAGGAGCAGGCCAATGAACACCGAGGAGAAGCTGCGCGCCTATCTCAAGAAGGCGATGGGCGAGCTCGAGCAAGCGCACCAGCGCTTGCGCGCGGCCGAGAGCCAGCAGGGCGCCCCGATCGCGATCGTCGCCATGGGCTGCCGCTTCCCGGGCGGCGTCCGCTCGCCGGAGGACTTCTGGCGCCTGCTCGACGAGGGCCGCGACGCGATCTCGGAGCTCCCCGCGAACCGCGGCTGGAAGATCGACGAGCTGCACGCCGGCGACCAGGACGGCGGCAGACGCCTGGCGCGGGCGGGCGGGTTCGTCGCGGACGCGGACGAGTTCGACCCGGCCTTCTTCGGGATCAGCCCCCGCGAGACCATCGCCATCGATCCGCAGCAGCGCCTGCTGCTCGAGACCGCGTGGGAGGCCCTCGAGCGCGCGGCGATCGACCCCGCCACGCTCCACGGCAGCCGGAGCGGCGTGTTCATCGGCATCACCCACAACGAATACGGCGGCGAGCAGCTCACCGCGCCCGGGGGCGCGGAGGACCTGAAGGGCTACGTGATCAGCGGGCGCGCGGCGAGCATCGCCTCGGGTCGCGTCGCGTACACGCTCGGCCTCGAGGGGCCGGCGATCAGCGTGGACACGGCGTGCAGCTCGTCGCTCGTCGCCATCCACCTCGCCTGCCAGTCGCTGCGGGACGGCGAGTGCGATCTCGCGCTCGCCGGCGGCGCGACGGTCATCGCCACGCCAAGCATCTTCGCCGAGTTCGGGACGCAGCACGCCGGCTCGCCCGACGGGCGGTGCAAGTCCTTCTCCGCCGAGGCCGACGGCGCGGGCTGGGCCGAAGGCGCCGGCGTGCTCGTCCTCATGCGCCTCTCGGACGCGCAGCGGGACGGCCGCCCCATCCTCGCCGTCCTCCGCGGCTCGGCCGTCAACCAGGACGGGAGGAGCCAGGGCCTCACCGCCCCGAGCGGTCCCGCCCAGGAGCGCGTGATCCGTCAGGCGCTCGCGAGCGCGCGCCTCTCGCCAGGGGACGTCGACGCCGTGGAGGCGCACGGCACCGGCACGAAGCTGGGCGACCCCATCGAGGCGCACGCGCTCCTCGCGGCCTACGGCGAGGCGCGCTCGAAGGAGAGCCCGCTCTGGCTCGGCAGCCTCAAGTCCAACCTCGGCCACATGCAGGCGGCCGCGGGCGTCGGCGGCGTCATGAAGATCGTCCTCGCGCTGCAGCACCGCGTCTGGCCGAGGACGCTGCACGCCGAGCGTCCGTCTCCGCGCATCGACTGGTCGCCCGGCACCGTCCGCCTCCTGAACGAGCCCGTCGCGTTCGAGGACGGCGACCGCCCCCGGCGCGCGGGCGTCTCCTCGTTCGGCCTGTCCGGCACGAACGCTCACGTGATCCTGGAGCAAGCGCCCAGGGCGACCGCCGAGCCCACCGAGCCGGCGCCGCGGCCCGCCGTCCTGCCGTTCCTCCTGTCGGCGAAGAGCGACACGGCCCTCCGCGCGAACGCCGGTCGCCTGCGCGCCTACCTCGAAGCGCGCCCCGATCTCGATCTCGCGGACGTCGCCTTCTCGCTCGCGACGACGCGCTCGCACTTCCCGCGCCGCGCGGCGGTGGTCACGGGGGATCGCCAGGCGCTCCTCGACGCCCTCGCGGCGCTCCGCGACGGGGGCGCGACGCCGTGCACGACGCTCGGCCACGCGGAAGCCCGCGGCAAGGTGGTGTTCGTCTTCCCCGGCCAGGGGTCGCAGTGGGCGGGGATGGCGCTCTCGCTGCTCGACGGCGCGCCCGCCTTCCGGGCGCAATTCGAGGCCTGCGCGCGCGCCCTCTCGACGCATTTCGACTGGTCGCTCGTCGCCGCGCTGCGCGGGGACGAGGGCGCGCCCTCCCTCGAGGACATCGACGTCGTTCAGCCGCTGCTCTTCACCGTGATGGTGTCGCTCGCTGCGCTGTGGCGCTCGATGGGCGTGGAGCCCGAGGCCATCGCCGGCTTCAGCCAGGGTGAGATCGCCGCGGCCTACGTCTCCGGCGCGCTCTCGCTCGACGACGCGGCGAGCATCGTCGCGCGGCGCAGCCGGATGCTCGCGCGGATCTCCGGGCAAGGCGCGACGCTCTCCATCGAGCTCCCCGCCGCCGAGGTCAAGGAGCGCATCGCTCGGTTCGGCGACGCCCTCTCGATCGCCGCGATCAACAGCGCGCGATCCACCCTCGTGTCCGGCGAGCCCGCCGCCATCGAGTCGCTCCTCGCCGAGCTCGGCGCGGCGAACGTCTTCGCGCGCAGGGTGCGGACCAGCGCGGTCGCCGCCCACAACGCGCAGATGGAGGCGTTCCGCGGCGAGGTGCTGCGCGCCTTCGCGCACCTGGCCCCGCGCGCGGCCTCGATCCCGCTCTACTCCACGGTGACCGGCGCGAAGCTCGCCGGCGCCGAGCTCGACGCCGCGTACTGGTTCCGGAACCTCCGCGACACGGTCCTCTTCGAGGAGGCCACGCGCGCGCTCCTCGCCGACGGCCACGGCTTCTTCGTCGAGGTGAGCCCGCACCCGGTCCTCGCCCTCGCCGTGCAGGACACCATCGAGGGCTCGGGCGCCGCGGCGAGCGTCGTCGGCTCCCTGCGCCGCGACCAGGGCGACCTCGCGCGCTTCCTGTCCTCGCTCGCCGAGCTCCACGCGCGCGGCGGCCGCGTCGATTGGAAGGTCTTTTTCAAAAGCCTCGCGCCGCGCCGCGTCGAGCTCCCGACCTACGCGTTCGACCGCGACCGGTTCTGGCTCGATCCGCCCGCGCCCGGCGGCGAGAAGGCCGCGCCGTCCGCGCCGGAGGACACCGAGTTCTGGCGCGCGGTGGAGAAGGGCGACGTCGAGTCGCTCGCTCGGGAGCTGGGCCTCGGCGAGGCCGAGAACCGGCTCTCGCTGGCGAGCCTCCTCCCCACGCTGACCACGTTTCATCGCGGCAGAAAGACGAAGAGCGCGCTCGACGCCTTGCGGTACCGCGTCGCGTGGAAGGCCCTCGCGAGCGCGGGCAAGGGCGACGTCGCCGGCGACTGGCTCCTCGTCGCGCCGAGCCGCGGCGAGGAGGACCTCGCCGCCCTGCTCACGGGCGCGCTCACGGAGCGAGGGGCCCGCGTGACGGCGCTGTCCGTCGCCGAGGGGGACGCCGACCGCGCCGCCCTCGCCGCGCGTGTCCGCGAGGCGGTCGCGGACGGCGCGGCCCTGCGGGGCGTCCTCTCCCTCGTCCCCCTCGACGAGACGCCGCTCCGCGCGCACCCCGCGCTCTCCACTGGGCTCGCGCTCACCCTCGCCCTCGTGCAGGCGCTCGGCGACGCGGGCGTCGGGGCGCCGCTCTGGCTGCTCACGCGCGGCGCCGTGTCGGTCGGGCGCGCCGAGGCGATCGCGCGCCCCGTGCAGGCGATGGCCTGGGGGCTCGGCCGCGTCGTCGGGCGCGAGCACCCGGAGCGCTGGGGAGGGCTCGTCGACCTGCCGGGCGCGCTCGACGCGAGGGCGGTGGACCGGCTCGTCGGCGCGATCGGCCGGCGCGACGGGGAGGACGAGCTCGCGCTGCGCGCCACGGGTCTGCTCGCGCGGCGGCTCGTCCGGGCGCCGCTCGGCGACGCCGGGGCGGCCCGCGCCTGGAAGCCCCGGGGCACCGTCCTCGTGACCGGGGGCACGGGCCCGAGCGGCGCGCACGTGACGCGCTGGCTCGCCGAGCGAGGGGCGACCCACCTCGTGCTCGCGGGCCGCGGCGGCCCCGAGGACGCCGCGGGCGGGCTGCGCGAGGCGCTCGAGGCGCTCGGCGCGCGGGTCACGCTCGCCGCCTGCGACGTGTCCGATGGGGCCGCCCTCGCGGCGCTCCTCGAGCGGCTCGAGGCCGACGGCTCCCCCGTGGAGGCCGTCGTACACGCGGCCGACGCCGCCCCCGAGGCGCCGCTCGCCGCGACCACGATCGCCGCGCTCGCGGCCGTCGTCGGCGAGAAGGCGGCCTCGGCGCGACACCTCCACGATCTCTTGAGCGAGCGGCCGCTCGACGCGTTCGTGATGTTCTCTTCGGGCTCGGGCGTCTGGGGCGCGCGCCAGCAGGGCCCGGACGCGGCCGCCAGCGCCTTCCTCGACGCGCTGGCGGAGCAGCGCCGGGCGCTCGACCTGACGGCGACCTGCATCGCGTGGGGCGCGTGGGGCGAGCCCGCGGACGCCGACGCGCCGAGCCACCGCCTGCGGCGCCACGGGCTCTCGCTGATGGCGCCCTCGCTCGCCCTCGCGGCCCTCGCGCAGGCGCTGGATCACGGCGAGACGCACCTCGCGGTCGCCGACATCGACTGGGCTCGCTTCACGCCCTCCTTTGCATCGGCGCGCCCCTCGCCGCTCCTCCTCGATCTGCCGGAGGCGCGCCGCGCGCTGGAGGGCATAGCGGACGGCGCCTCGTCGCGCGCTCCGGAGGCGGAGCTCCTCTCCGCGCTCGGCCAGCTCCCGGAGCAGGAGCGCTCCGCGCGCATCGCCTCGCTCGTGCTCGCTGAGACGGCCTCCGTCCTCGGGCACCCCGACCCGCTCCGCATCGAGCCGCAGAAGGGCTTCTTCGAGCTCGGCCTCGACTCGCTCATGGCCGTCGAGCTGCGGCGCCGCATCGAGCGCGCGACGGGCATCAAGCTGCCCGCCACGCTCGCGTTCGACCACCCCTCGCCGCAAGCGCTCGCGCGGTTCTTGCGCGAGCGCCTGGCCCCCGCCCTCGGCACGCCCGCCGCGCTCGCCGGCGATCGACGTGAGGCGCGTGAGGCGCGTGAGGCGCGCGAGGCGCCCCGCCTGGCGAGCGACCACGGCGACGAGCCGATCGCGATCGTGGGCCTCGCGCTCCGCTTGCCGGGCGGCGCGACCGACCTCGAGAGCTTCTGGGAGCTGCTCGCCGAAGGGCGCGACGCCGTGGCGCCCATCCCCGAGAGCCGCTGGGACGCGGGCGCGCTCTACGACGCGGACCCCGAGGCCAAGGGCAAGTGCTACGTGCGAGACGCCGCCCTGCTCGACGGCGTCGACCTCTTCGACGCGGGCTTCTTCGGCGTGAACCCGCGCGAGGCGCGGCGCATCGACCCGCAGCACCGGCTCCTCCTCGAGACCGCGTGGCAGGTCCTCGAGCAGGCCGGCATCGTCCCCGCCTCGCTCAAGGACTCGCGGACGGGCGTCTTCGTCGGGGCGGGCACCAACGACTACGCGTACATGCAGCAGGGCGCGGAGGCCGACGCGTACTCCACGATGGGCGCCGCGCCGTTCGCCGCCGGGCGGCTCGCCTTCGCGCTCGGCCTGCAGGGGCCGGCGCTGACCGTCGACACCGCGTGCTCGTCCTCCCTCGTCGCGCTCCACCTCGCGTGCCAGTCCTTGCGCAGCGGCGAGTGCGACCTCGCGCTCGCGGCGGGCGCGACGGTGATCACGTCGCCCGAGCTCTTCGTCGTGTTCTCGCGCACCCGCGCGCTCTCCCCCGACGGCCGCTGCAAGACCTTCTCGGCGAGCGCCGACGGCTTCGGGTGCAGCGAGGGCGTCGTCGTCCTCGCCCTCGAGCGCCTCGGCGACGCAGAGGCGCGCGGGCGCGACATCCTCGCGGTCGTCCGGGGGACGGCGGTCAACCACGACGGGGCCTCGAGCGGGATCACCGTTCCGAACGGCAGCTCGCAGCAGAAGGTCCTCCGCGCGGCGCTCGAGGACGCGCGCCTCTCGCCCGCGGACATCGACGTCGTGGAGTGCCACGGGACGGGGACGTCGCTCGGCGATCCGATCGAGGTCCAGGCGCTCGGCGCCGTCTACGGCGAGGGGCGCGACGCCGCGCGCCCGCTGCTCCTCGGCGCGGTGAAGACCAACATCGGGCACAGCGAGTACGCCGCCGGCCTCGCCGGCCTCGCCAAGGTCGTCGCGTCGCTGCGCCACGACGCCCTCCCGGCGACGCTCCACGCGAGCCCGCGCAACCCCCACATCGACTGGGACGGGCTCCCGGTCCACGTCGTCGAGGCCCTGCGCCCCTGGCCGCGGCGCGACGCGGGCCCGCGCCGCGCGGGCGTCTCGGCGTTCGGCCTCTCGGGCACCAACGCGCACGCGATCGTCGAGGAGTGGCAGCGGCCGGAGGCCACGCCGGCGGAGCCGTCGCGCGAGGCGCCCGCGGCGCTCCCCGTGCTCCTCTCCGCGAAGACCGAAGGCGCCCTCCGCGAACAAGCGCAGCGCCTCCGCGCACACCTCGACGCGCACCCGGACCTCGACCTCCTCGACGTCGCGGCGTCGCTCGCCACCGCGCGCACGCACTTCGATCAGCGCGCGGCCGTGATCGCCGCCGATCGGCAGGCGCTCCTCGACGCGCTCGCCGCGCTGGGCGAGGGGCGCGCGGCCCCGAACGTCGCGCTCGGCCGGAGGGAGGTCGGGGGCAGGGTCGCCTTCGTGTTCCCCGGACAGGGCTCGCAGTGGGCGGGCATGGCGCGCTCGCTCCTCGAGACGTCCACGGTCTTCCGCGAGCGCCTCGAGGCCTGCGAGCACGCGCTGGTCCCCCACGTCGACTGGTCGCTCCTCGCCGTGCTGCGCGGCGACGCGGGGGCGCCGTCCCTGGATCGCGTCGACGTCGTGCAGCCGGTCCTCTTCGCGGTCATGGTCGCGCTGGCGGCGCTCTGGCGGTCCGTGGGCGTCGAGCCCGACGCCGTGGTCGGCCACAGCCAGGGGGAGATCGCCGCGGCCTGCGTGGCCGGCGCCCTGTCCCTCGAGGACGCCGCCAAGATCGTCGCGCTGCGGAGCCGGGCGCTGACCAGGCTCTCCGGGCGGGGCGGCATGGCGGCCGTCGAGCTCGAGGCGAGCGCGCTCGAGGCGCGGCTCGCGCGCTTCGGCGGGCGCCTCTCCATCGCGGCCGTCAACGGCGCCCGCGCCGCGCTCGTCTCGGGCGAGCCCGAGGCGCTCGACGCGCTCCTCGACGAGCTCGCGGCGGCGCAGGTCTTCGCGAGGAAGGTGCGCGTCGACTACGCCTCGCACTCGGCGCAGATCGACGCGGTCCGCCAGGAGCTCATGACCGAGCTCGCCGGCGTCCAGCCGCGGCCCGCCGCGATCCCGCTCTACTCGACCGTCACCGGGGAGAAGCTCGACGGGACGGAGCTCGACGCCGGCTATTGGTACCGGAACCTCCGCCAGACCGTCCGCTTCGCCGACGCCATGGCGCGCCTGCTCTCCGCCGGGCACCGCTTCTTCGTCGAGGTGAGCCCGCACCCCGTGCTGACGCTGGCGCTCGACGAGAACATCGAGCGCTCGGGGCTCTGCGCCGTCGTCGTGAGCTCCCTCCGGCGCGAGGAGGGCGAGCTCTCGCGGCTGCTCCTCTCGCTCGGCGAGCTCCACGCGCGGGGCTACGCGATCGATTGGTCGAGCTTCTTCGCCCCCTTCGGCCCGCGTCGGATCGCCTTGCCGACGTACGCGTTCCAGCGCGAGCGCTTCTGGCTCGAGGCCTCCAAGAAGGCGAGCGCCGACGTCGCGTCCGCCGGGCTCGTCTCCGCCGATCACCCGTTGCTCGGCGCCTGGGTCGCGCTCGCGGAGACCGGCGGGTTCATCTTCACGGGGCGGCTCTCGGTGGCCGAGCAACCCTGGCTCGCGGGGCACGCGGTGCTGGGGACCGTCATCCTGCCGGGCGCCGCGTTCGTGGAGCTCGCGCTCGCGGCGGCTCACTCCGTCGGCATGGGCCGGATCGAAGAGCTCACGCTCGAAGCGCCGCTCGCGCTCCCTGCGACAGGGGCGGTGCTGCTCCAGCTCGCCGTCGGCGCTCCGGACGAGGGTGGCCATCGGCCGCTCGCGCTTCACGCGCGCTCCGAAGACGCGCCGGACGAGGCGACCTGGACCCGGCACGCGAGCGGATCCCTGGCCCCCACGAGCGGAGCTCTCGCCTTCGATCTGCGCGCCTGGCCGCCTCGCGGGGCGGCGCCTCTGGTCACCGACGGCCTGTACGAGCGCCTCGCCGACCTGGGGTACAGCTACGGCCCGGACTTTCGAGGGCTGCGCGCGGCCTGGAGAGACGGCGACGCGCTCTTCGCCGAGGTCGAGCTCCCGGAGGCGACCGCGAAGGACGCCGGTCGCTTCGCGCTTCACCCCGCGCTGCTCGACGCGGCCTTGCACGCGCTCCTGGCCGATGGATCCCCCCACGGAGGCGAGGTCGGCCTGCCGTTCTCGTGGACCGGCGTCTCGCTCCGCGCCGTGGGTGCCTCGACGCTCCGCGTGCGCCTCACGCGCCGCGAGCGCGACGCGAGCCTCTCGCTCGCGATCGCCGACGCGACGGGCGAGCCGGTCGCCTCGATCGACGACCTCGTGACGCGCGCGGTCTCGCCCGCCGAGCTCCGCGGCGGCCCCGCGGCGCGCGATGACGCCCCGCTGCTCGTCGAGTGGACCGAGGTCGAGCTCCCCCCCTCGACGTCGCCGGCGCACGGCGCCTGGGCGCTCGTCGGCGCGCACGATCTCGCGCTGGCGCACGCGTTGCAATCCTCCCCGCTCACCGTCGCGAGCCCCTCGGACCTCGCCGCGCTCAGGGCGTCGCTCGATGAGGGCGCGGCGCCGCCCGACGTGCTCGTCTTCGGGTGCTCCGCGAGCGCGCCCCGCGAGAGCGCGGCGGAGCTCGCCGCCGCCGTCCACGACGCGACCGGGAACGCGCTCACCCTGCTGCAAGAGTGGCTCGAGGACGAGCGCCTCTCTGCTTGCAAGACGGTGGTGCTCACCCGCGGCGCGGTCGCGGCGAGCGCCGAGGAAGGCGCTCCGGGCCTCGCGGACGCGACGATCGCGGGGCTCGTCCGCTCGGCGCAGGCCGAGAGCCCGGATCGAACCTTGTTGCTCGTCGACCTCGACGACACCGACGCGTCTCGCCGCGCGCTGCCCGCCGCGGTCGCGGCCGTGCTCGAGGCGTCCGAAGCGCAGATCGCGCTGCGCGCCGGGCGCGTCCTCGTCCCGAGGATCGCGCGGCCGCGCGCCGGCGCCGCGCTGGTCGTCCCGGAGGCTCCGGCGTGGCATCTGGCGATCGGCGCGAAGGGCACGCTCGAGAGCCTCGCGCTGGTGGAATACCCCGAGGCGGCGGCGCCGCTCGCCCACGGCCAGCTCCGGATCTCCGTTCGCGCGGCTGGGCTCAATTTCCGGGACGTGCTCGAGGCCCTCGGCATGTACCCCGGCGAAGCGAAGCCGCTCGGCGGCGAGGGGGCCGGCGTCGTCAGCGAGGTCGGCCCTGGCGTCACCGACCTCGAGCCGGGCGACCGGGTGATGGGGCTCTTCCTCGCGGCGTTCGCGCCGATGGTCGTCGTGGACCGCCGCCTCGTGACGAGGATGCCCGAGGGATGGTCCTTCCTCGAAGCGGCGGCCACGCCGATCGCGTTCCTCACCGCCTATCACGGCCTCGTGCGCCTCGCTCGCCTCGAGCGCGGCGAGCGCGTGCTCATCCACGCGGCGGCGGGCGGGGTCGGCATGGCGGCGGTGCAGATCGCTCGCCACCTCGGCGCCGAGGTCTTCGCGACCGCGAGCCCGGGCAAGTGGGACGCGCTGCGCGCGCGGGGCCTCGACGACGCGCACCTCCAGTCCTCGCGCGCGCTCGATTTCGAGCCCCGCTTCCTCGCCTCGACGCAGGGAGGCGGCGTGGACGTCGTCCTCAACTCGCTCGCGCGGGAGTTCGTGGACGCGTCCCTCCGCCTCATGCCCCGAGGCGGGCGGTTCGTCGATATGGGCAAGACCGATCTGCGCGACGCGAGCGCCGTCGCGGCGGCCCACCCCGGCATCAGGTACCGAGCCTTCGACCTCATCGACGAGGGCCCCGATCGCATCCAGGAGATGCTCGGCGAGCTCCTCGCCCTGTTCGAGAGGGGCGCGCTTCGTCCCCTGCCCGTCACGCCGTACGACATCCGGCGGGCCCCCACGGCCTTCCGCGGCTTCGCGCAAGCCCGCCATGTCGGCAAGGTCGCCTTCACCGTCCCTCGTCGGCTGTCACCCGAGGGCACCGTCCTCATCACGGGCGGGACCGGCACGCTCGGCGGCCTCGTCGCCCGCCACCTCGCGGAGCGCCACGGGATCAAGCACCTGCTCCTCACGTCGAGGCGCGGCGCCGACGCGCCCGGGGCCGACCTCCTGAAGCGCGACCTCGAAGCGCTCGGCGCGCGCGTCACGCTCGCCGCGTGCGACGCCGCCGATCGGCGAGCGCTCGAGGCGCTCCTCGCATCCGTGCCCGGAGAGCGCCCGCTCACGGCGGTCATCCACGCCGCCGGCGCGCTCGACGACGGCATGCTCTCCTCCTTGACCCCGGCGCGGCTCGGGCCGGTGTTGCGCGCCAAGGTCGACGCCGCCCTCCACCTCCATGAGCTCACGCGGAAGCTCGATCTCTCCGCGTTCGTGCTGTTCTCCTCGCTCGCCGGCATCTTCGGCGGCCCGGGTCAGGGCAGCTACAGCGCCGCGAACGCCTTCCTGGATGCGCTCGCGCAAGCGCGGAAGGCGGAGGGGCTCGCGGCCCATTCGCTCGACTGGGGTCACTGGGCGGAGGCGAGCGGCCTCACCGCGCAGATGGGCGAGGCCGACCTGCGCCGGCTCGCGCGCGGCGGCTTGCGCGCGTTCTCTTCCGAGCAGGGCCTCGCCCTCCTCGACGCCGCCCTCGCTCGACCGGAGCCCGCGCTCGTGCTCGCGCACTTCGACGTCGCGAAGATCCAGGCGAACGCGCAGGCGGCAGCGCCGCTGCTCCGCGGCCTCCTCCGAGCGAAGGGCGCGCGTCGGGTCGCCGCGAACGCGCGGAGCGCCTCCACGCTGAAGGAGCGCCTCCTCTCGATGCCCGAGGCCGATCGAGGCCAGGCGCTGCTCGATCTCGTCCGCTCCGAGGTCGCCACGGTCCTCGGGCTCGCTTCCGCGAGCAGCCTCGACGTGCGCCGCCCGCTCCAAGAGCTCGGCCTCGACTCGCTCATCGCCGTCGAGCTCCGCAACCGCCTCGCCGCCGCGTCGGGCCTGCGCTTGCCGGCGACGCTGCTCTTCGATCACCCGACGGTGAACGCGGTCGCGGAGCTCCTCCTCGGCAAGCTGATCGGGGCCAGCCGTCCGCGCGCCGAGCGCGCGCCGGACGACGAGCACGTCCGTCGCGCGCTCGCGTCGCTCTCCGTCGCGCGCCTGAGGGAGGCTGGCCTGCTCGAGCCGCTGCTGCGCCTCGCGGAGCGAGAGAGCGCGGCGACCGGCTCGACCGAGCCGAAGAAGCCCGCGAGCAAGATCGCCACGATGGATGTCGCCGACCTGGTCCGACTCGCGCTGAGCAACGCAAAGGATCCGCGATCTTCCGAGGGGAGCGAGGGCGTTCATGAGTAATCCGCAAGAGCAAATCGTCGAGGCGCTCCGCGCAGCGCTGATGGATGTCGAGCGGCTCCGCGAAGAGAACCGGGAGCTCGCCCAGGCGACGCGCGAGCCCATCGCCATCGTCGCGGCGAGCTGCCGCTTCCCGGGGGGGATCGCCACGCCCGAGGATCTCTGGGCCGCGTTGCGCAGCGGAAAGGACGCGATCTCGCCGTTCCCTCGCAATCGCGGGTGGAAGCTGGACGAGCTCGAGGACTGCTCCGTGCGCGAGGGGGGCTTCGTCCACGACGTCGACCAGTTCGACGCCGACTTCTTCGGCATCAGCCCCCGCGAGACGCTCGCGCTCGATCCGCAGCAGCGCCTCTTGCTCGAGACCGGATGGGAGGCGATCGAGCGGGCGGGTATCGACCCGAGCTCCCTCCAGGGATCGCCGACGGGCGTATTCGTCGGGATCTTCGTCAGCGAATACTGCTCGCCGCTCCGGCATTCTCCGCCCGGCCTCGAGGACATGAAGGGCTACGTCGCCACCGGCCACGCGGCGAGCGTGTCCTCGGGCCGCGTCGCTTACACGCTCGGGCTCGAGGGGCCCGCGATCAGCGTCGACACCGCGTGCAGCTCCTCGCTCGTCGCGATTCACCTCGCCTGCCAGTCGCTGCGGCAAGGCGAGTGCACCCTCGCGCTCGCCGGCGGGGTGACCGTCATCTCGAGCCCGGAGATCTTCGTCGAGTTCGGTTCACAGCACGCGGGGGCCCCGGATGGTCGATGCAAATCCTTCTCGGCCGACGCCAACGGCGCGGGGTGGGCCGAAGGCGCGGGCATGCTCCTGCTCGAGCGGCTCTCCGACGCGGAGCGAAACGGCCACCCGATCCTCGCCGTCATCCGGGGCTCGGCGATCAACCAGGACGGGAGGAGCCAGGGGCTCACCGCTCCCAGCGGGCCGGCGCAGGAGCGCGCCATTGGTCAGGCGCTCGCCAGCGCGGGCCTGTCGCCGCACGACATCGACGCGGTCGAGGCGCACGGAACCGGGACCACGCTGGGCGATCCGATCGAGGCGCAGGCGCTCATCTCCGCGTACGGCGAGGCGCGCTCGAAGGAGCGGCCTCTCTGGCTCGGCAGCCTGAAGTCGAACCTCGGGCACACGCAGGCCGCCGCGGGCGTCGGCGGCCTCTTGAAGATGGTGCTCGCCCTCCAGCACGAGACGCTGCCGAGGACCCTTCACGCCCAGGATCCGTCGCCCCACGTCGATTGGTCCGACGGCGCCGTTCGCCTGTTGAACGAGCCCGTCGCCTGGAAGCGCGGCGAGCGCCCTCGGCGCGCGGGCGTCTCCTCGTTCGGCCTCTCGGGCACGAACGCGCACGTCATCGTGGAGGAGGCGCCCTGCGCCGGGGGTCGAGCGAGCGCTCCGCGGGCGAGGCCGCAGGCGCTCCCGCTCCTCCTCGCCGCGAAGAGCGAGCCCGCGCTCCGCGCGCAGGCGGAGCGGCTGCGCGATCACCTCGCCGCGCACCCGGAGCTCGATCTCGTCGACGTCGCCAATTCGCTCGCGACGACGCGCGCCCAGTTCGAGCATCGCGCCGCCGTCGTCGGGCCGGATCGGCGAGCGATCCTCGACGCGCTCGAGGCGCTCTCTCGAGATCGGCCCGCGCCGAACGCCGTGCTCGGGAAGGCCGACGTCGCCGGCAAGATCGTCTTCGCGTTCCCTGGGCAGGGCTCGCAATGGCCCGGGATGGCGCTCTCGCTCCTCGAGAGCTCCGAGGCGTTCCGCGAGCGCTTCGAGGCGTGCGCCCGGGCGCTCGCCCCGCACATCGCGTGGTCGCCCATCGCCGTCCTCCGCCGCGAGGACGGCGCTCCGCCGCTCGATCGCGTCGACGTCGTTCAACCCTTGCTCTTCGCGGTCATGGTGTCTCTGGCGGCGCTCTGGCGCGCGATGGGCGTCGAGCCGGACGCCGTCGTCGGTCACAGCCAGGGAGAGATCGCGGCGGCATGCGTGGCGGGAGCGCTGTCGCTGGAGGACGCCGCCAGGGTCGCCGCGCTCCGGAGCCGCGCGCTGACGAAGATCGCCGGACGCGGCGGGATGGCCGCGGTGGAGCTCGGGGAGACCGCGATCCGATCGCGGCTCGAGCGCTTCGGCGATCGGCTCTCGATCGCCGCCGTCAACAGCCACCACGCGACGCTCGTCGCGGGCGAGCCCGAGGCGCTCGACGCGCTCCTCGTCGAGCTCGGCGCGGCGCAGATCTTCGCGAAGCGCGTGCGCGTCGACTACGCGTCGCATTCCGCGCAGATCGAGGCGATCCGCGACGAGCTCGCGGACCAGCTGCGCGGCATCACCCCACGGGCGTCGGCCATTCCGCTCTATTCGACGGTGATCGGCCAGCGGCTCGATGGCGCCGCCCTGGGCGCCGCCTACTGGTATCGGAACCTGCGGCAGACCGTGCGCTTCGCCGACGCGACGGCGAGCCTGCTCTCCGACGGGCATCGCTTCTTCGTCGAGGTCAGCCCGCACCCCGTCCTCGCGATGGCCCTCGCCGAGAACCTCGAGCGCGGCGGTGTCCCCGCCGCCTTCGTCGGCTCGATCCGCCGGGACGAAGGCGACCTCGCGCGCTTGCTCCTGTCCCTCGGCGAGCTCCACACCCGCGGCCTGCGCGTCCGCTGGAAGGAGATCCTGGCGCCTTTCTCGCCGCGTCGCGTGGATCTGCCGACGTATGCCTTTCAGCGCGAGCGATTCTGGCTCGAGGTCCCCGAGGCCCCGAGCGAAGCCGCGGCGCCGCTCACGCAGGAAGAGAGCGCGTTCTGGCGGGCCGTCGAGGCCGGTGACGTCGACTCGCTCCGAAGGGCGCTGAAGATCGAGGGCGAGCCGTCGCTCGCCGCCCTCGCGACGCTGCTCCCCGCGCTGAGCGACTGGCAGACGAGCCGACAGGCGCAGCGCGCGATGGACGCATGGCGTTACCGGATCGTGTGGAGACCTCGCGAGAGCGCGTCGCCCGCGGACGTGACGGGGACGTGGCTGCTCGTCGTCCCGGAGGGCCTCTCCGAGGACGAGCTCGCGAAGCACCTGCCCGCCGCGCTCGAGCGACGAGGCGCCGAGGTCGTCGTTCTTGGGCTCACCCACGAGGACGCGCTCCGCTCCCGGCTCGCCGAGCGCGTGCGCCGTACGCTCGCCGGCAAGGCCCCCCTCCGCGGCGTTCTCTCCCTGCTCGCGCTCGAGGAGGCGCCGCTCCCCGCTTCCCCCGAGGTGCCCGCGGGCCTCGCGCTGACGCTCGCGCTCGTTCAGGCGCTCGGCGACGCCGGGGTCCTCGGCCGCGTGTGGCTCGTCACGCGCGGCGCCGTCGCGGCCGGAGACACCGATCGCGTGACCCGCCCGCTGCAAGCGATGGTGTGGGGCCTCGGTCGCACCGTCGGGCTCGAGCAGCCCGAGCGCTGGGGAGGCCTCGTCGACGTGGGTGAAGGGCTCGGCAGCGAGGGCGTGGAGCGGCTCGTCGACGCGCTCGACGGCCGCGACGACGAGGATCAGCTCGCGCTCCGCGCGTCGGGTGTGTCCGTCCGCCGGCTCGTCCGAGCGCCGCTCGGCGAGGAAGAGAGGAGCGGCAGCTGGACGCCGCGCGGCACGGTCCTCGTCACGGGCGGCACCGGCGCGCTCGGCGCCCGCGCGGCGCGCTGGCTCGCGGGACGAGGCGCCGAGCATGTGGTGCTGATGAGCCGGCGAGGCGGAGGCGCGCCCGGCGCCGACGCGCTCCGCGCAGAGCTCGCGTCGCTCGGGGCTCGCGCCACGTTCGCCGCGTGCGACGCCGCGGATCGAGGCGCGGTCGAGTCGCTCCTCCGAGCGCTGGACTCCGCCGGGTCTCCCGTCCGCGCGGTCGTGCACGCGGGCGGCGTCGCGCCTCAGTCGCCGGTGACCGCGACGACGCTGGACGAGCTCGCCGAATCCGTGTCCGGCAAGGCTCGCGGCGCCCAGAACCTCCACGAGCTGCTCGCGGACCGGCCCCTCGACGCGTTCGTGCTGTTCTCGTCGGGCGCGAGCGCCTGGGGCGGCAGCCAGCAGGGCGCCTACGCGGCGGCGAACGCGTTCCTGGACGCCCTCGCCGAGCATCGCCGGGGCCTCGGCCTGACCGGCACCTCGATCGCGTGGGGAGCCTGGGGCGGGGGGGGCATGGTCACGAACGACGAGGCCTCCGAGCTCCGGCTCCGGCGCCGCGGCGTCACGGCGATGGCCCCGGCGCTCGCGATCGGCGTGCTCGCGCAGGCGATCGACCACGACGAGACCCACCTGGTCGTCGCCGACATCGACTGGGATCGGTTCGCGCCCTCGTTCGCGGCCGCCCGCTCGCGCCCGCTGCTCCATGGCGTGCGCGAGGCGCGGGCCGCCCTCGAGGCGACCATCGACGCGCAGCCCGCCGGGGCGCGCGAGAGCGATCTCCTCGCGAAGCTCCGCGCGCTCCCGGAGGGCGAGCGGCTACGCCACCTGGTCTCGCTGGTGCTCGCCGAGACGGCGCGCGTGCTCGGCTACGCCGACGCCGCGCGGATCGATCCGCGCCGGGGCTTCTTCGATCTCGGCCTCGACTCGCTCATGACCGTGGAGCTCCGCCGGGGGCTCCAGCAGAAGACCGGCATCAAGCTGCCGGCGACGGTCGCGTTCGACCATCCGAACGCGACCGCGCTCGCGAACGTGCTCCTCGAGAAGATCGCCCCGCGCGGCGCGGAGCCGCGCGCCCCGCTCGCGATGGATCTCGACCAGATCGAGCGCGCGCTTGCGGCGATGTACGCCGAAGGATCCCAGCGCGACAGCCTGGAGCAGCGGCTCCAAGCGTTGCTCTCGAGGTGGACGGCCGAGAAGAAGGGCTCCGATCTGGCGTCGATCGCCGATCAGCTCGGGGCGGCGGACGCCGACGAACTCATTCAATTGCTCGACCGGAAGCTCGGAGGACGCCCGGATGTCCAACGTTTCTAAGGATACGCTCACCGACTACCTGCGGCGCCTCACCCTCGAGCTCCACAAGACGGAGGCGCGCCTCCGCGAGGCCGAGGCGAAGAGCCACGAGCCGATCGCGATCGTCGGGATGGCGCTCCGGATGCCCTGCGAGGTCGTCGACCTCGACGGGTTCTGGCGCTTCCTCGAGCAAGGCCGCGACGCGGTCGCGCCCATTCCAGCGAGCCGCTGGGACGCCGACGCGATCTACGACCCCGACCCCGACACGAAGGGCAAGAGCTACGTCCGAAGCGCGGCCTTGCTCGACGGGGTGGATCTCTTCGACGCGCCCTTCTTCGGGATCAGCCCGCGCGAAGCCAGGCGCGTCGACCCGCAGCACCGCCTCTTGCTCGAGACGGCGTGGGGCGCGCTCGAGGACGCGGGCATCCTCCCCGGCTCCCTCAAGGACTCGACGACCGGGGTGTTCATCGGCGCCGGACCGAGCGACTACGCGTTCCTGCGCGGCTCGGTCGAAGAGGTCGAGGCGTACGACTTCATGGGGACCTTGTCCTCGTTCGCGGCGGGGCGCCTCGCCTTCTCCCTGGGCCTCCAGGGGCCGGCGATCGCCGTCGACACGGCGTGCTCGTCGGCGCTCGTCGCGCTCCACCTGGCCTGCAAGGCCCTGCGCAACGGCGAGTGCGACCTCGCCCTCGCCGGCGGCGGCTCCGTCATGGCGGTGCCGGAGACGTTCATCGTCCTCTCGCGAACGCGAGCCCTGGCGCCTGACGGCCGCTCGAAGACGTTCTCGGCGAACGCCGACGGCTACGGCCGAGGCGAAGGGGTCGTCGTCCTCGCCCTGGAGCGCCTCGCCGACGCCCGCGCGCGCGGGCGCAGGATCCTCGCCGTCGTTCGTGGGAGCGCCATCAACCACGACGGCGCGTCGAGCGGGATCACGGTCCCCAACGGCGTCGCGCAGCAGAAGGTCATCCGCGCCGCGCTGAAGGACGCCGGCGTCGGTCCCACGGACGTCGACGTCGTCGAGTGCCACGGCACCGGGACGGCGCTGGGGGATCCCATCGAGGTCCACGCGCTGGCGGCCGTCTACGGAGAAGGACGCGCCCCGAGCGATCCGGTCCTCGTCGGGGCGGTCAAGACCAACATCGGTCACCTCGAGTGCGCCTCCGGCCTCGCGGGCATCGCCAAGATGGTCGCTTCGCTGCAGCACGGGGCGATCCCCGCGACGCTCCACACGAGCCCGCCGAACCCGCACATCGACTGGGACGGGCTCGCCGTGCGCGTCGTCGATTCGAATCGACCCTGGGCGCGGCGCTCCGACGGCGGCCCTCGACGCGCCGGTGTCTCGGCCATCGGCCTCTCCGGCACCAACGCGCACGTCATCCTCGAGGAGGCGCCGTCGGTCGAGCCGGACGCGACGCCCGCCGCCGCGCCCCTCCCTCCGCCGCCTGCGCTGCCGATCCTCCTCTCGGCGAAGACCGAGGGCGCTCTCCGCGCACAAGCCGCGCACCTCGCCGCGCACCTCGCCGCCCATCCGGAGCTCCGGCTCGTCGACGTGGCGTATTCGCTGGCCACGACGCGCTCCCATTTCGACCACCGGGCTGGGATCGCGGCGCGCGATCGGCAGGATCTGCTCGGCGCGCTGGAGGCGCTCTCCCACGGGCGCACGGCGCCGAACGTGGCCGTCGGCCACGGCGGCGTCGAAGGGAAGCTCGCGTTCGTGTTTCCGGGGCAAGGCTCTCAATGGGTCGGGATGGCGCTCCCGCTCCTGGAGACGTCCTCCGTGTTCCGCGAGCGCTACGAGGCGTGCGAGCGGGCGCTCGCCCCGCACATCGATTGGTCCGTGACGGCGGCCCTCCGCGGAGGCGAGGGCGCGCCTTCGCTCGACCGCGTCGACGTGGTCCAGCCGCTCCTGTTCGCCGTGATGGTCTCGCTCGCGAGCCTGTGGCGCTCGGCGGGGATCGAGCCGGACGCGGTCGTCGGCCATAGCCAAGGAGAGATCGCGGCCGCCTGCGTGGCCGGAGCGCTGTCGCTGGAGGACGCCGCCAGGGTCGTCGCCCTCCGGAGCCGCGCGATCACCAAGATCGCCGGCCGCGGCGGGATGGCGGCCGTGGAGCTCGGGGCGAGCGCCATGCAGTTGCGGCTGGAGCGCTTCGGCGATCGGCTCTCGATCGCCGCCATCAACAGCCACCACGCGACGCTCGTCGCGGGCGAGCCCGAGGCGCTCGACGCGCTGCTCGCCGAGCTCGGCGCGGCGAAGATCTTCGCGAGGCGCGTGCGCGTGGACTACGCGTCGCACTCGGCGCAGATCGAGGCGATCCGCGACGAGCTCGCCGACGAGCTCCGCGGCATCGCCCCGCGAGCGTCGGCCATTCCGCTCTACTCGACGGTGACCGGCGAGAAGCTCGACGGCGCCGCCCTCGACGCCGCCTACTGGTATCGAAACCTGAGGCAGACCGTGCGCTTCGCCGACGCGACGGCGTGCCTGCTCTCGGACGGGCATGGCTTCTTCGTCGAGGTCAGCCCGCACCCGGTCCTCGCGCTGGCGCTCCACGAGGCCACCGAGGGGGCGCGCTCCACGGAGGTGGGCGTTGTCGGCTCCCTCCGGCGCGACGAGGGCGATTTCGCGCGCTTCCTGCTGTCGTTGATCGAGCTCCACACCCAGGGGCGGCGCGTCGACTGGGGCGCGTTCTTCGCCCCTTCGCTCCCGCGCCGCGTCGCCCTGCCGACGTACGCTTTCCAGCGCGAGCGGTACTGGCTGGAAGCGCCGACGCCTCGCGCGGAGGGGGCGACGCCGGCCTCCGACGAGGAGGAGGCTCGGTTCTGGGGAGCCGTCGAGCGAGGCGACGTCGACGCGCTCACCGAGGCCCTCCGCGCGGTCGACCTGGCGCAGCGCTCGGCGCTCGCCTCGGTGCTCCCGATGCTGTCGACCTGGCGTCGGCAGAGGCACGAGCAGAGCGCGATCGACTCCTGGCGATACCGGATCGTCTGGAAGCCTCTCCCGAGCTCGCCCTCGGCGAGCGACGCGTCCGGTACGTGGGTCCTCGCGATCCCTGCGCGCGCTGGCGCGGACGAGCTCGCCTCGCGCCTGACCCGCGGCCTCACCGCGCGGGGCGCCGCCGTCGTCGAGCTGCGCGTCACCCCGGAGGGCGCGGAGCGCGCGCTGCTCGCCGCGCGGCTGCGCGATGAAGCCGCGGCGCGCGGCCCGCTCCGCGGCGTGATCTCGCTCCTCGCGCTCGACGAGGCGCCCTCCGCGGAATACCCGGCGATCCCGTTCGGGCTCGTCGGCGCGCTCGCGCTCGCGCAAGCGCTCGGGGACGCCGACGTCGAAGCGCCCCTCTGGTTGATCACGCGCGGCGCGGTCTCCACCGGACGATCGGATCGCCTCACGCGCCCCGCCCAGGCGATGGCGTGGGGTCTCGGGCGCTCGGTGGCCCTCGAGCGACCCGAGTCGTGGGGTGGCCTCCTCGACGTGGGTGACGCGCTCGACGACAAGGCGATCGACCGGCTGGTCGGCGCGATCGCGGGCGGCGGTGACGAGGATCAGCTCGCGCTCCGCGCGACGGGGATCTTCGCGCGGCGGCTCGTGCGGGCGCGCCTCGCCGGGGCCGCGCCGAGCCGCGCGTTCGCGCCTCGCGGCACGGTCCTCGTGACCGGCGGGACGACCGGCGTCGGCGCTCAGACGGCGCGCTGGCTCGCGCGGATCGGCGCAAAGCACCTCTTGCTCGCCAGCCGCCGGGGCCCGAGCGCGCCGCTGGCCGACGAGCTCCGCGCCGAGCTCGCCGCGCTCGGCGCCGAGGTCACCCTCGCCGCGTGCGACGTCGCCGACCGGGGCGCGCTCGGAGCGCTCCTGGCCTCCATCCCCCCGGAGCGCCCGCTGACGGCGGTCTTCCATTCGGCGGGCGCGATCGACGACGGCGCGCTGGGCTCGCTCACGCCCGAGCGGCTCGGCACCGTCCTCCGTCCCAAGGTCGAGGCCGCGCGTCACCTCGACGAGCTCACGCGAGGGCTCGCGCTCGATGCGTTCGTGCTCTTCTCGTCGGCGTCCGGCGTGCTCGGCAACGCCGGGCAGGCGAACTACGGGGCCGCCAACGCGTTCCTCGACGCGCTGGCCGAGCACCGGCGCGCGCTCGGCCTGCCCGCGACGGCGGTCGCGTGGGGCGCGTGGGCGAGCGGCGGCCTGCTCACCGACGACGTCGCCGCGGAGCTCCGCAGGCGAGGCCTCGCCCCGATGGCCCCCGCGCTCGCGTGCGCGGCCCTCCAGCAGGCGCTCGAGCACGACGACGCGCAGGTCACGATCGCCGACATCGACTGGAAGCGCATCGCCTCGACGCTCGGGGCGGCCCGCTCGCGCCCGCTGCTGCGAGAGCTGCCCGACGTGCGGCGCGCGCTGGACGAGCGCGCGGCGGCGTCTGGATCGGGCGTCCAGGACACGGACCTCCTCGCCCGGCTCCGGCCGCTGTCGGAGGGCGAGCGCCTCGGTCTGCTCTCGTCGCTCGTGCTCGCCGAGACGGCGGCCGTGCTCGGCCACGGGGATCCCGCCGGCATCGATCCGCAGCGGGGCTTTTTCGACCTGGGCCTCGACTCGCTCATGGCGGTGGAGCTCCGCCGCAGGCTGCAGCACGCGACGCACGTCAAGCTGCCGGCCACCATCACGTTCGACCATCCATCGCCCCGGCACGTCGCCGCGTACTTGCGCGGCGCCCTCGCGCCGGCGATGGGCGAGGCGAGCCCGCTCGTCACGCCCGAGGGCCCCTCCTCGCACGCCGCGAGCTCACCGAGCGACGAGCCGATCGCCATCGTCGGGATGGCGCTCCGTCTGCCGGGGGGCGCGGACGATCCGGAGAGCCTCTGGCACCTGCTGGAGAAGGGGGTCGACACGGTCGGCCCGATCCCGGAGAGCCGTTGGGACGCGGCCGCGCTCTTCGATCCGGATCCGGACGCCAAGGGCAAGTGCAACGTGCGCGACGCCGCCTTGCTCGATCGCGTCGATCTCTTCGACGCCGCCTTCTTCGGGATCAGCCCTCGCGAAGCGGTGCACGTGGACCCGACGCACCGGCTCCTGCTCGAGACGGCCTGGCACGCGCTCGAGGACGCGCGGATCGTCCCGGCCTCGCTGAAGGACTCGCGTACGGGCGTCTTCGTCGGCACGGGGGCGAGCGAGTACTTTTTGATGCAGACGAAGACCGCCGACGCCGACGCGCACTCGACGCTGGGGGCCTCGTCGTTCGCGTCCGGCAGGCTCGCCTTCACGCTCGGGCTGCAGGGCCCTGCGTTCTCGGTCGACACGGCCTGCTCCTCGTCCCTCGTCGCGCTGCACCTCGCGTGCCAGTCGCTCCGGAGCGGCGAATGCGACGTCGCGCTGGCCGCAGGCGCATCGCTGATCATCTCGCCCGACGTCTTCGTGCTCCTCGCGCGCACGCGCGTGCTCGCGCCTGACGGCCGCTCGAAGGCCTTCTCGGCCAACGCCGACGGCTTCGGCCGCGGCGAGGGCGCGGTCGTCCTCGCCCTCGAGCGCCTGAGCGATGCGCGCGCGCGCGGGCGCAAGATCCTCGCGGTCATCCGCGGCACCGCCGTCAACCACGACGGCGCGTCCAGCGGCATCACCGCCCCCAACGGCACGTCGCAGCAGAAGGTCATCCGCGCCGCCCTCGACAACGCGCGGCTCGCCCCGGCCGCGATCGACGTCGCCGAATGCCACGGCACCGGCACGGTCCTCGGCGACCCCATCGAGGTCCAGGCGCTCGCCGCCGTCTACGGCGAAGGCCGCCCCGCCGACCGGCCGCTCCTCGTCGGCGCGCTCAAGACCAACATCGGCCACCTCGAGTCCGCCTCCGGGCTCGCCGGCCTCGCCAAGGTCGTCGCCTCGCTCCGGCACGAGGCCCTGCCCGCAACCCTGCACACCCACCCGCGCAATCCTCACATCGCCTGGCAAGAGCTGCCCCTCGACGTCGTCGACTCGCTCCGCCCATGGCCCCGCCGCCTCGACGGCAGCCCGCGCCGCGCCGCCGTCTCCGCCTTCGGCCTCTCCGGCACCAACGCCCACGTCATCGTCGAGGAAGCCACGAGCGACGCGCCCGCTGAGCGACCTCCGCACCCGTCCCTCCCTGTCCCCGTGCTGCTGTCCGCCAGGTCAGAGCCCGCCCTGCGCGCGCAAGCCGACCGGCTCCGCTCTCACCTCCTCGCTCATCCAGACCTCCACCTCGGCGACGTCGCCGCCTCCCTCGCCACCGCGCGCTCCCACTTCGAGCACCGCGCCGCCGTCGTCGCCGACGGCGCCCACGGCCTCCTCGACGCCCTCGACGCCCTCGCGCACGGCCGCTCTCCCGCCCATGCCGTGACCGCACACAGCTCGGGCAATCCACGCCTCGCCCTGCTCTTCACAGGACAAGGCAGCCAGCGGCCCGCCATGGGGCGCTCCCTTTACGACGCCTACCCCGCCTTCCGCGACGCCCTCGACGCCGTCTGCGCCCTCCTCGACCGCGAGCTGGAGCGCCCCCTCGCCCACGTGCTCTTCGCCGCCGAAGGCTCCGAGCAAGCCGCCCTCCTCGACCAGACCTCGTTCACCCAACCCGCCCTCTTCGCCCTCGAGGTCGCCCTCTTCCGCCTCGTCGAGACCTGGGGCGTGAAGCCCGACCTCCTGCTCGGCCACTCCATCGGCGAGCTCGTCGCCGCCCACGTCGCCGGCGTCCTGTCCCTCGAAGACGCCTGCACCCTCGTCGCCGCCCGCTCTCGCCTCATGCAGGCCCTCCCCCTCGGCGGCGCCATGGTCACCGTCGAGGCCGCGGAGCCCGAGGTCCTCGCCGCACTCCACCGTACCGCCGGCGTCGAGATCGCCGCCCTCAACGGCCCCACCTCCACCGTCCTCTCGGGCGAGCTCGACGCCGTCCTCTCCGCCGCCGCGCTCTTCCAGTCGCTCGGTCGCAAGACCTCACGGCTCCGCGTCAGCCACGCTTTTCACTCCGCCCACATGCACGCGATGCTCGAGCCCTTCGGCCGCATCGCCGAGCGCCTCACCTTCCATCCCCCGCGCATCCCCATCGTCTCCAACCTCACCGGCAAGCTCGCCTCCGCCGAACAGCTCTGCTCGCCCGACTACTGGGTGCGACACGTCCGACACGCCGTCCGCTTCCTCGACGGCATCCGAACCCTCGAGGACCAAGGCGTCTCCACCTTCCTCGAGCTCGGCCCCCACGGCGTCCTCTCCGCCCTCGGACAGAGCGCCCTCTCCAGCGCCCACGACGCCTCCGCCGCCTTCCTCCCGGCCCTTCGCAAGGACAGGCCCGAGGTGCCCACCCTCCTCACCGCCCTCGGCTCCCTCCACGCACGCGGTCACCTCGTCGACTGGGCTCGCTTCTTCGAGCCCCTCGCCCCGCGCCACGTCGACCTCCCCACCTACCCCTTCCAGCGCGAGCGCTTCTGGGTCAAAGCCTCCGAGGCGCGCGACGCGGGTGCACCGACGGGCGCGTCCGAGGACGTCCAGTTCTGGCGAGCCGTTGAGAGCGGCGACGTCGACTCGCTCTCCGGCGCGCTGCACATCGACGACGAGGCGAACCGCTCCGCGCTCGAGCAGCTCCTCCCCGCGCTGTCCACCTGGCGTCGCAGCCGAAAAGACCACACCACCGTCGATGCGTGGCGGTATCGCATCGCCTGGAAGCCGCTGGCGAGCGCCTCCCACGGAGAGGTGGCAGGCCCATGGCTCCTCGTCGTTCCAGCGGGCGTCGAGGAAGGGGATCTCGCCCGCTCGATCGCCCGCGCGCTCACCGAGCGCGGCGGGGACCTGGTCGAGGTTCGCGTCGCGCGCGAGGCGATCGGACGAGCGCGCATCGCCGAGCAGCTCGCCGCGTCGCTCCCCGAAGGCGCGCCGCTTCGCGGCGTGCTCTCCCTGCTCGCCCTCGACGAAGCGCCCCTGCGTGAACACCCGGCGTTGCCGGCGGGCCTCGCCGCCACGCTCGCGCTCATGCAAGCGCTCGGCGACGCGGGCATCGGCGCGCCGCTCTGGATGATCACGCGAGGCGCGATCTCGATCGGCCGCTCCGACCGCATCACGCACCCCCTTCAAGCGATGACGTGGGGCCTCGGCCGCGTGCTCGGGCTCGAGCACCCTCAGCGCTGGGGAGGCCTCGTCGACCTGGCAGACACGCCGCTCGACGCGCGGAGCCTGGAGCGCCTCGCCGCCGCGCTCGGCGGGACCGACGACGAAGATCAGATCGCGCTGCGGCCCACCGGGCTCTACGGGCGGCGCCTCTTGCGCGCGCCGCTCGGCGAGACCCGGCCGACAGAGCCCTTCGCGCCCCGCGGTACGATCCTCGTGACCGGCGGGACGGGCGCGATCGGCGCGCACGTCGCGCGGTGGCTCGCGGCGCGGGGGGCCGAGCGCCTCGTGCTCACGAGCCGACGCGGCGGAGACGCGCCCGGCGCCGACGCGCTTCGCGCAGAGCTAGAGGCGCTCGGCGCGCGCGTCACCCTCGCCGCCTGCGACGCGGCCGATCGGCAGGCCGTCGCCGCGCTGCTCCGAGAGCTCGATGTCCAGGGGACGCCTGTCCGGGCCGTCTTTCATGCGAGCGGCGTCGCGCGGCAGGCCCCCATCGAGGCGACGACGCTCGCCGACCTCGCCGAGGTCGTCACCGGCAAGGTCTCCGGCGCGCAGCACCTTCACGAGCTCCTCGCCGACCGCCCGCTCGATGCGTTCATCCTCTTCTCCTCGGGCGCCGCCGCCTGGGGCAGCGGACATCAAGGCGGCTACGCCGCGGCCAACGCGTTCCTCGACGCGATCGCCGAGCAGCGCCGGCACGCGGGGCAGGCGGCGACGTCCATCGCGTGGGGTGCGTGGGCCGGGGCTGGAATGCTCGCCGAGCACGCGGACGCCGAGCTGCACCTCCGGCGCCGCGGGCTCTCGCCAATGGCCCCATCGCTCGCCATCGTGGCGCTCGGGCAAGCGCTCGACCATCACGAGACGCTGCTCGTCGTCGCGGACATCGACTGGGCGACCTTCGCCCCCGCCTTCGCCGCCTCGCGGCGGCGGCCGCTCCTGCGCGATCTCCTCGATGCGACGCGCGCCCTCGAGGCGCTCGCCGTCGCTCCGGAGCCCGGAGCGCAGGAGAGGCCGCTCCTCGCGAGGCTCCGGCCGCTCTCGGCCGACGAACGCCTCCGCCACGTCGTCTCGGTGGTGCTCACCGAGACGGCCAGCGTGCTCGGACACCCGGACGCGTCCCGCATCGAACCGGCGCGAGGCTTCTTCGACCTCGGGCTCGACTCGCTCGTGGCGGTCGAGCTCCGCCGGCACCTGGAGCTCGTGACGGGGCTCAAGCTGCCGGCCACCGTCACGTTCGATCATCCGTCGCCCCAGCAGCTCGCCGCCTTCTTGTGCGACGCCCTCACCCGTACGCTCGGTCAAGCGACGGGCGGCGGGGCGGATGATGCGAGGGGCGCCCACGTCGCGGCCGCCGCGGCCGACGAGCCGATCGCCATCGTCGGGATGGCCTTGCGCCTCCCGGGCCACGTCGGGGATCGCGACGCCCTCTGGGAGCTCCTCCGCAGCGAAGTCGATGCCGTCGGACCCATCCCGAAGAGCCGCTGGGACGCCGACGCGCTCTACGACCCCGACCCCGACGCCAAGGGGAAGAGCTATGTCCGCGAAGCCGCCCTCGCCGAGGGGGTGGATCTCTTCGACGCAAGCTTCTTCGGCATCAGCCCGCGGGAGGCGAAGCACCTCGACCCGCAGCACCGGCTGCTCCTCGAGACGTCCTGGCAAGCCCTCGAGGATGCCCGCATCGTCCCCGCTTCCCTCAAGGACTCGAGCACGGGGGTCTTCGTCGGCATCGGCGGGAGCGAGTACGGGTTCCTCGAGCCGGGCATCGAAGAGGCAGACGCGTACTCCTCGATGGGAGCCGTCGCGTCGTTCGCCGCGGGCCGCCTCGCCTTCACGCTCGGCCTGCAGGGCCCCGCGCTCGCGGTCGACACGGCCTGCTCCTCGTCCCTCGTCGCGCTGCACCTCGCTTGCCAATCGCTGCGCAGCCGCGAGTGCAACCTCGCCCTCGCGATGGGTGTCCACGTCATGGCCGCGGGGGAGATCTTGGTCGTCCTGTCGCGCACCCGCGCCGTCGCGCCCGATGGCCGGTCGAAGACGTTCTCGGCCAACGCCGACGGCTACGGCCGCGGCGAGGGCGCGGTCGTCCTCGCCCTCGAGCGCCTGAGCGATGCGCGCGCGCGCGGGCGCAAGATCCTCGCGGTCATCCGCGGCACCGCCGTCAACCACGACGGCGCGTCCAGCGGCATCACCGCCCCCAACGGCACGTCGCAGCAGAAGGTCATCCGCGCCGCCCTCGACAACGCGCGGCTCGCCCCGGCCGCGATCGACGTCGCCGAATGCCACGGCACCGGCACGGTCCTCGGCGACCCCATCGAGGTCCAGGCGCTCGCCGCCGTCTACGGCGAAGGCCGCCCCGCCGACCGGCCGCTCCTCGTCGGCGCGCTCAAGACCAACATCGGCCACCTCGAGTCCGCCTCCGGGCTCGCCGGCCTCGCCAAGGTCGTCGCCTCGCTCCGGCACGAGGCCCTGCCCGCAACCCTGCACACCCACCCGCGCAATCCTCACATCGCCTGGCAAGAGCTGCCCCTCGACGTCGTCGACTCGCTCCGCCCATGGCCCCGCCGCCTCGACGGCAGCCCGCGCCGCGCCGCCGTCTCCGCCTTCGGCCTCTCCGGCACCAACGCCCACGTCATCGTCGAAGAAGCCCCGAGCGACGCGCCCGCTGAGCGACCTCCGCACCCGTCCCTGCCTGTCCCCGTGCTGCTGTCCGCCAGGTCAGAGCCCGCCCTGCGCGCGCAAGCCGACCGGCTCCGCTCTCACCTCCTCGCTCATCCAGACCTCCACCTCGGCGACGTCGCCGCCTCCCTCGCCACCGCGCGCTCCCACTTCGAGCACCGCGCCGCCGTCGTCGCCGACGGCGCCCACGGCCTCCTCGACGCCCTCGACGCCCTCGCGCACGGCCGCTCTCCCGCCCATGCCGTGACCGCACACAGCTCGGGCAATCCACGCCTCGCCCTGCTCTTCACAGGACAAGGCAGCCAGCGGCCCGCCATGGGGCGCTCCCTTTACGACGCCTACCCCGCCTTCCGCGACGCCCTCGACGCCGTCTGCGCCCTCCTCGACCGCGAGCTGGAGCGCCCCCTCGCCCACGTGCTCTTCGCCGCCGAAGGCTCCGAGCAAGCCGCCCTCCTCGACCAGACCTCGTTCACCCAACCCGCCCTCTTCGCCCTCGAGGTCGCCCTCTTCCGCCTCGTCGAGACCTGGGGCGTGAAGCCCGACCTCCTGCTCGGCCACTCCATCGGCGAGCTCGTCGCCGCCCACGTCGCCGGCGTCCTGTCCCTCGAAGACGCCTGCACCCTCGTCGCCGCCCGCTCTCGCCTCATGCAGGCCCTCCCCCTCGGCGGCGCCATGGTCACCGTCGAGGCCGCGGAGCCCGAGGTCCTCGCCGCACTCCACCGTACCGCCGGCGTCGAGATCGCCGCCCTCAACGGCCCCACCTCCACCGTCCTCTCGGGCGAGCTCGACGCCGTCCTCTCCGCCGCCGCGCTCTTCCAGTCGCTCGGTCGCAAGACCTCACGGCTCCGCGTCAGCCACGCTTTTCACTCCGCCCACATGCACGCGATGCTCGAGCCCTTCGGCCGCATCGCCGAGCGCCTCACCTTCCATCCCCCGCGCATCCCCATCGTCTCCAACCTCACCGGCAAGCTCGCCTCCGCCGAACAGCTCTGCTCGCCCGACTACTGGGTGCGACACGTCCGACACGCCGTCCGCTTCCTCGACGGCATCCGAACCCTCGAGGACCAAGGCGTCTCCACCTTCCTCGAGCTCGGCCCCCACGGCGTCCTCTCCGCCCTCGGACAGAGCGCCCTCTCCAGCGCCCACGACGCCTCCGCCGCCTTCCTCCCGGCCCTTCGCAAGGACAGGCCCGAGGTGCCCACCCTCCTCACCGCCCTCGGCTCCCTCCACGCACGCGGTCACCTCGTCGACTGGGCTCGCTTCTTCGAGCCCCTCGCCCCGCGCCACGTCGACCTCCCCACCTACCCCTTCCAGCGCGAGCGCTTCTGGCTCGATGCCCCGAAGAGCTCCACGACGTCGGCGGGAACGCGCGCGGGCCGCTATCCGCTCGCCGGCCAGCGCCTGGATCTGCCGGACGGCTCTGTCCTTCACCTGCTCGGAATCGGGCCCGGCGTTCAGCCTTACCTCGCGGACCACGCCGTCTACGGGCGCATCGTCGTCCCCGGGGCCTTCTACGTGGCCGTTCTGCTCGCCGTCGCCGCTTCACACTGGCCCGACCAGCCGCTCGAGCTCCGCGACGTCCAGTTCGCGCGAGCCCTGACCTTCGACGAGCCTTCCTCGCGCGTCACCGCACACCTCCAGCTCACGCCGCTGGAAGGAGCGAGCCCGGCGTTCGCCGTCACGATCGCGACCCAGGTCGACGACGCGTGGGTGACGCACGCAACGGGCACGATCGCACCGCTTCGCCCGAGCGAGCTGCCCGCCCTCGCCGCCATGAAGCCTCGCGCGCCGGAGCATAGCCTCGACGCACAAGCTCGATTCCTCGATGACCTCCAGGCGATTTACGTGGACTGGGGCCCGCAATGGCGCTGGCTACGGCAAATCCGGCACGTCGGCGGCCGGACCGGCGTCGGCTACATGGAGGCTCCAGCGGGCGTCCCGCTGGACGACGCGCCCATCCCCGGCGGGTTGCTCGACAACGCCTTCGGGGTCGGCATCGCGACGGCGGAGCTTCCGACGAGAGACGCGCGCGAATCGCCGCAGGACAAGGTCTCGCCGCTCCTGCCCTTCGCGGTCGAGCGCATCGTCTGGCCCGGGAACGCGTCGACGGCCTCGTGGGCCGAATACGTCATGCGCGACGAGATCCAGGCGGAGGCCGACGGAAGCATCGGCGATATCACGCTCTATGATCCGGCAGGCGCGCCCGTCGCACGGATCGAAGGTCTCTCGTCGCGCCGCGCATTGGCCGAGCGATTTCTCCCCGATCACGCGGCGCGCGACCTGTACGCCGTCCAGTGGATCGAGCAGACGACGCCCTCGCGCACGTCGAACGAAACGTGGGCGCTGCTCGGCCCCGAGGCCGCCGGCCTCGAGCCAGCGCTCCGCTCGAGCGGTCAGCGGCCCGAAGCCTACGCGGACATCGAGTCGCTCCGGCGCGCCCTCGATCGCGGCGTGAAGGTCCCCGAGGTCGTCGTCCTCGCGCACGCCCCGAGCGCGCCTCCCGCTTCGTCCGTCGAGCGCGCCGGCGCCGCGCACGAGGCCGCGGTGCGCGCGCTCGCGGCCCTGCAAGCCTGGCTCTCCGACGAGCGGTTTGCCTCCTCTCGGCTCGTCGTGACGACCGAACGAGCCATCGCGACGCGCCCCGACGAGGACGTCCCGAACCTCGACCACGCGGCCATCTGGGGCCTGGTCCGCGCGACCCAGACCGAGAACCCCGACCGGCCCATCGTCCTCGTCGACCTCGATCCGCGCGACGGCTCTCGGCGCGCCCTCTCGGCCGCGCTGCACGCGGGCGAGCATCAGGTCGCGCTGCGAGACGGCCGGACGCTCGCCCCGAGGCTCACGCGGCTGCCGCCCGCCTCGGAGGCGAACGACGACGGCGTGCTCGATCCCGAGGGCACCGTCCTCGTCACCGGCGGAACGGGCACGCTGGGCGGCCTCGTGGCGCGACACCTCGTGAAGAAGCATGGAGCGAGGCACCTCCTCCTCGCCTCGCGCAAGGGCCTCGCGTCGGCCGGCGCGAGCGACTTGCAGCGCGAGCTCGAGAGCGCGGGCGCCTCGGTCACGATCGCGGCGTGCGACGTCAGCGACCGGCGCGCGCTCGAGGCGCTCCTGTCCTCGATCCCCGAGCGCCACCGCCTGACGGCGGTCGTTCACGCGGCTGGCACGCTCGACGACGGCGTGCTCGGCGCGCTGACCGCCGATCGACTGCGCGCGGTCCTGCGCTCCAAGATCGACGGGGCGCTCCACCTGCACGAGCTCACCCTGGCGCTCGGCGTCCGGGCGTTCGCGCTCTTCTCCTCTCTCTCTGGCGTGCTCGGCGGCGCAGGACAGGCCAACTACGCCGCGGCCAACGCCTTCCTCGACGCCCTCGCCCATCACCGGAAGAGCCGAGGGCTCTCCGCGGTGTCGATCGACTGGGGCCCGTGGACGGAGCGGTCGGGGATGACCTCGCAAATGACGGAGGCGGATCGCCGCCGCATCGCGCGCGTGGGCATGCTCACGCTCTCGTCGGAGGAGGGCCTCGCCCTCCTCGACGCCGCGCTCCGCCGCCCGGAGCCCGCGCTCGCAGCCGCGCGGATCGACGTGACCGCGCTCCGCGCCCACGCGCTGCCCACGATGCTGCACGGGCTCGTCCGAGGCCGGACCGCGCAGCCCACGGCGGCGAGCTCCTCGGCGGCGTCCAGCCGGAAGCAGCACCTGCTCTCCCTCTCGCCCGAAGCGCGCGATCGCGCGTTGCTCGACCTCGTCCGCGGCGAGGTCGCGACCGTGCTCGGCATCACGTCGCCGAGCTCCGTCGACAACCAGCGGCCGATCCAGGAGCTCGGGCTCGACTCGCTCATGGCCGTCGAGCTCAGGAACCGGCTCGCGGCCGCGGCGGGGGTGCGCCTGCCCGCGACCCTCCTGTTCGACCATCCGACCGTGAGCGCGCTCGGCGACTATCTTCACAGGCAGCTCGGAGACACGAACGGCGTCGCCTCGACGCCGACCCGGAGCGACAGGGAGATCCGCGACGCGCTCGCGAAGGTCCCGCTCGCTCGTCTGAGAGACGCCGGCCTCCTCGACGCGCTCTTGCGGCTCGCCGACGCGGAGGTCGAGGCGATCTCCGCCGTCGAAGAGGTCGACGCCGACGCGATCGCCGAGATGGGCGTCGGCGACCTCATACGCCTCGCGCTCGACGGAGCAGCGGACGCCGGCGCGCCGGGGGGGAGCGATGGAGAACTCTATGAGTAGCTCGCAAGACGACGTCGTCCAGGCCCTTCGAACCGCGCTCATCGACGTGAAGCGGCTCCGCCAGCAGAACCGGGAGCTCCTTCGGGCCTCGAGGGAGCCCATCGCGATCGTCGCGATGAGCTGCCGTTTCCCGGGCGGCGTCCGCACCCCCGAGGACCTCTGGGCCCTGCTCGAGAGCGGACGCGACGCGGTCTCCGCGTTCCCCGACGACCGGGGCTGGAGCCGCGGGGACCTCTACGGCTCGGAGCCCGAGGCGCAGGGCAAGATCTACCCGCGCGAGGGCGGCTTCCTCGCGGAAGTCGATCGATTCGACGCGGACTTCTTCGGGATCAGCCCCCGCGAAGCGCTCACGCTGGACCCTCAGCAGCGCGTCTTGCTCGAGACGGCGTGGGAGGCGATCGAGCGCGCGGGCATCGACCCCATGTCCCTCCAGGGCAGCCAGACAGGGGTCTTTGTCGGTGTCATGTACAACAACTACGCGTCGCGCGTCGTGCGATCTCCCGACGTCGAAGGCTACGTCGGGTTCGCGAGCTCCGGCAGCATGGTGTCGGGCCGCCTCGCGTACACCTTCGGTCTCCACGGACCCACCGTCACCGTCGACACCGCGTGCAGCTCGTCGCTCGTCGGGATCCACCTTGCTTGCCAGTCGCTCCGCCAGGGGGAATGCTCTCTCGCGCTCGCCGGCGGCGTCACGGTCATGGCGTCACGGAGCGCGTTCGACGGCCTCCGCTTCCTCGGCGGCGCGCCGGACGGCCGATGCAAGTCGTTCTCCGCGGACGCCGACGGCGCGGGGTGGTCCGAGGGCGCGGCCATCCTGCTCCTCGAGCGGCTCAGCGACGCGGAGCGAAACGGCCACGCCGTGCTCGCCGTGATCCGCGGCTCGGCGGTCAACCAGGACGGCAAGAGCCAAGGCATCACCGCCCCCAACGGCCCTGCGCAGGAGCGCGTCATCCGCGAGACGCTCGCGGCGGCTCGGCTCTCCCCCGAAGACATCGACGCCGTCGAGGCCCACGGCACCGGGACCACCCTGGGCGATCCCATCGAGGGCCAGGCGCTCCTCGCCACCTACGGACGAGCCCATTCCAGCGAGCGCCCGCTCTGGCTCGGCAGCCTCAAGTCGAACCTCGCTCACACGCAGGCGGCCGCCGGTGTCGGCGGGGTCATGAAGATGGTGCTCGCGCTCGGCCACGCCAAGCTGCCCAAGACGCTGCACGCCGGCCACGCCTCGCCGCAGATCGACTGGTCAGCGGGCACCCTCCGCCTCCTGACGCAGCCTGTGCCTTGGCCAGCCGGGGAACGTCCTCGCCGCGCGGGCATCTCCTCGTTCGGCGCCTCCGGCACGAACGCGCACCTGATCCTGGAAGAGGCTCCTCTCGCGCCGCCCAAAGAGGCGCCTCCTTCAGAGCCCGCCGCTCGCCTCCCGCCGACCCTGCCCATCGTCGTGTCCGGGAAGACGAGGCCCGCGCTCCTCGCGCAAGCCGAGAGGCTGCGCGCCCATCTCGCGGCTCATCCCGCGCTCGCGATCGTCGATGTCGCCTCGTCGCTCGCCACGACCCGCTCCCATTTCGACCATCGCGCCGTCGTCGTCGCAGGAGACCTCGAGCGGGCCATGGATGCGCTCGAGGCCGTACGGCATGGCCGAGCGCACCCCGGCGCCGTCGTCGGAGAGAAGCTCCGCGGCGGGAAGATCGGCGTGCTCTTCACCGGACAGGGCAGCCAGCGCCCGGGAGCGGGCCGCGCGCTCTACGACACCTTCCCGTCGTTCCGCGCCGCCCTCGACGCCGTCGCCGCGCACCTCGACCGCGAGCTCGAGCGCCCGCTGCGCGACGTCCTCTTCGCGGCGGAGGGCACCCCGGAGGCCGCGCTCCTCGACCAGACCGTCTTCACGCAGACGGGGCTCTTCGCGCTCGAGGTCGCGCTCTTCCGCTCGCTCGAGGCGTGGGGCTTCCGGGCGGACTACCTCCTCGGCCACTCGATCGGGGAGCTCGTCGCTGCCCATGTCGCCGGCGTCCTCACCCTCGAAGATGCCGCTGCCCTCGTCGCGTCGCGCGCGAAGCTCATGCAGGCCCTGCCGCCCTGCGGGGCCATGGTCACGCTCGCGGCGTCGGAGGACGAGGTGCTCGCCGAGATCGCCCGAAGGAGGTGCCGCGTCGACGTCGCGGCGCAGAACGGGCCTACCTCCACGGTCATCTCCGGCGACGAAGACGCCGCGCTCGCGCTCGCGTCGCACTTCGAGGCGCTCGGCCGGAAGACGTCGCGCCTCCGCGTGAGCCACGCGTTCCACTCGCACCACATGGACGGCATGCTCGGCGCATTCGCGCGCGTGGCGCGCGGGGTAACGTACCGACCCGCGCAGATCCCGATCGTGTCGAACGTCACCGGCAAGCTCGCCTCGTGCGACGAGCTGGGGTCCGCCGAGTACTGGGTCCAGCACGTGCGCAAGGCCGTCCGGTTCCTGGACGGCGTGCGCGCCCTCGACGCCGAGGGGGTATCGACCTACCTCGAGCTCGGCCCGCGCGGCGTGCTGTCGGCGCTCGGATCGGACGCGCTGGCGGACGGCGCTCGCGCCGCCGCCTTCGTCCCCGCCCTGCAGAAGGATCGACCCGAGATCGACGCGCTCATGGCGGCGCTCGGGGCGCTGCACACGCGCGGCGCGCCCGTCGATTGGAGGGCCTTCTTCGCCCCGTATCGCCCGCGTCGCGTCGACCTGCCGACCTATCCCTTCCAGCACGAGCGGCTCTGGCCCGACGCGGCTCGCGCAGACCAGGTCGATCTGGCGTCCGCAGGGCTCGCGTCGGCGGACCATCCTCTCCTCGGTGCCGCGATCGCGCTGGCGGAGACCGACGGAGTGGCCTTCACCGGACGGCTCTCGCTCCAGAAGCACGCGTGGCTCGCGGGGCACGCCGTGCTCGGGACCGTCATCCTGCCGGGAACGGCGTTCGTCGAGCTCGCGCTCCTCGCCGGGCAGCGCGTGGGGCTCGAGCGGGTCGACGAGCTCACCCTCGAGGCCCCGCTGGTGCTCGACCCGGCAGGCGCCGTCCTCCTTCAGGTCTCCGTCGGCGCCCCGAACGAGACGGGCCGACGCGCCATCGCGATCCACGCCCGGCCGGACGATCCGGCGCTCGAGGGCTCCTGGACGCGCCACGCGAGCGGCCTCCTCGGCCCGCGCGCCGAGGAGGCTCCGCTCGACCTCAGCGTCTGGCCGCCGGCCGGGTCCGAGCCGATCGCGCTCGACGGGCTCTACGAGCGCCTCCGCGACGCGGGCTACGCCTACGGCCCTGACTTCCAGGGATTGCGCGCCGCCTGGAAGCTGGGCGGGGATTTCTTCGCCGAGGTCGCGCTCCCCGAGGCGACCGCGAAGGACGCCGGCCGCTTCCGCCTGCACCCGGCCCTGCTCGACGCCGCTTTCCACGCGCTCCTCCTGCGCCCAGGCGCGCAGGCCGACGGCGACGTGCAGCTCCCCTTCGCGTGGACGGGCGTCTCCTTGCATGCGCCCGGAGCCTCGTCCTTGCGCGTGCGCTTCGGCCCGCCGCCGGACGAGCGAGGCATGGTCGCGCTGACGATCGCCGACGGAGACGGCAACCCCGTCGCCTCCATCGAGAACCTGGAAGGCAGGCCCGCGTCGCTGACCCAGATCCGCGATCACGAGCAACGGACCGTGGATCGCTGGCGGTATCACGTCGTCTGGAGGCCGATCGCCGCATCGACGTCGGCCGACCTCCGCGGAAGGTGGCTCGTCGTGGCCGCGACCGCCGCCGACGCCGAGGGCGCCCCCTCCCTTACCGCAGCGATGACGAAGCTCGGCGCCGAGATCGTGCACGTGCCGCTGGGCGAGGAGGACGTGGACCGCGACCACCTCGCCGGCCGCTTGCGTCGCGCCGCCGGCGAAGGCGGTCCGATCCGGGGCGTGCTCTCCCTGCTCGCTCTGGAGGAGGCGCCGCTCGGCGCCTACCCCGCCCTGCCCACAGGGCTCGCGCTCACGCTCGCGCTCGTGCAGGCGCTCGGCGACGCGGGCATCGCCGCGCCGCTCTGGATGGTGACCCGCGGCGCCGTGTCGGTGGGGAGCTCCGACCCCGTGTCGCGTCCGCTCCAAGCGATGGTCTGGGGACTTGGTCGTGTCATGGGCCTCGAGCACCCGGATCGCTGGGGCGGGCTCCTCGACGTCAGCGAAGGCATCCAGGAGGCCGCCGTCGCGCGGCACCTCGCGTGCCTCGGCGCGCGCGACGACGAAGACCAGCTCGCGCTTCGGGCCGAGGGGCTGTTCGCGCGCCGCCTCGTGCGAGCGCCGCTCGGGGACGCGACGCCCGCGCGCGCGTTCGAACCCAAGGGGACGGTCCTCGTGACCGGCGGCACGGGGGCGCTCGGGGCGCACGTCGCGCGCTGGCTCGCGGCGCGAGGAGCAGAGCACCTCGTGCTCGCGAGTCGTCGCGGGGAGACGTCGCCGGGCGCCGCCGCGCTCCGCGACGAGCTCAGCACGCTCGGCGCGCGCGTCACGCTCGCCGCGTGCGACGCCGCCGACAGGCAGGCGGTAGCGAAGCTCCTCGCCGAGCTCGACGCCGGAGGCTCCCCCGTGCGCGCGGTCGTCCACGCGGGCGGTGTCCCGAGCCAGTCGGCCCTTCAGGCGACGACCCTCTCCGAGCTGTCGGAGGTCGTCTCGGGCAAGGCCATGGGAGCGCAGCACCTCCACGAGCTCCTCGGGGCCCGTGAGCTCGACGCGTTCATCCTGTTCTCGTCGGGAGCGAGCGCGTGGGGCGGCGGACAGCAGGGGGCCTACGCTGCGGCGAACGCCTTTCTCGACGCGCTGGCCGAACACCGTCGCGCCATGGGACGAGCGGCCCTCTCCGTCGCCTGGGGCGCCTGGGGCGGAGGCGGCATGGTGAACGACGACGCCGCCACCTCGCTGCAGCTTCGGCGGCGAGGTCTCGCGCCGATGGCGCCGCCCCTCGCGATCACGGCCCTCTCGCAGGCGGTCGAGCACGACGAGACGACGGTCGTCGTCGCGGACATCGACTGGGCTCGCTTCACCCCATCTTTCGCGGCGGCGCGCGCGCGACCGTTGCTCCACGACCTGGCCGACGCGAGGCGCGCGCTCACGCCGAGCGCGGACCCAGCCGGCGCCCGCACGTCCACCTTGACGGAGCGCCTCCAGGCGCTGCCTCCGTCGGAGCACGAGCGAGCGCTGCTCGACATTGTCCGAACCGAGGTCGCGCTGGTCCTCGGTCTGAGGTCTCCGAGCGGGCTCGACACGGATCGCCCCCTTCAGGAGCTCGGGCTCGACTCGCTCATGGCGGTCGAGCTCCGGAACCGACTCGCCGCCGCCTCGAAGCTGCGGCTCCCGGCGACGCTGCTCTTCGATCACCCCACCCCAGCGGCCCTGGCGAAGGTCTTGCTGGAGAAGATCGGGCCTCAAGCCGGCTCGAGCGCCTCCTTCGCGGAGGTGGATCGGCTGGAGGGGGCCTTGTCGACCGCGTACGCCGACGAGGCGATGCGCCCCGAGCTGACCAAGCGCTTGAAGGCGCTCCTCTCGAAGTGGACGCAGACCGAGCGCGCGTTCCCCGAGCAAAGCTTGACCACGCAGCTCGAGGCAGCGAGCGACGAAGAGCTCCTCGCGCTGATCGACAACTTCACCGGTGAGGCCGTCCTGTGAAACCCATTGACGACAACGTTCGCGACTATCTGAAGCGCCTCACGGTCAGCCTCCAACGTAGCCAGCAGCGTCTGCGCGAGGTCGAAGAGAGCCGGCACGAGCCGATCGCGGTCGTGGCGATGGCTTGCCGCTACCCTGGAGGCGTCTCCACGCCGGAAGACCTGTGGCGGCTCTTGCAGACCGGCGAGGACGCCATCTCCGGCTTCCCCGAGAACCGTGGCTGGTATCTCGGAGACCTCGACGACGCCGAGGAGGCGAAGCTCCCCGCGCGCGAGGGCGGTTTCCTCGCCGACCCCGATCGGTTCGACCCCGCCTTCTTCGGCATCAGCCCGCGCGAGGCGCTCGACATGGACCCTCAGCAGCGCGTCCTGCTCGAGACCGTGTGGGAGTGCATCGAGCGGGGCGGCATCGACCCCACGGCGCTTCAAGGGAGTCAGACCAGCGTCTTCGTCGGGGTCATGTACAACACATACTCGTCGGCTCGGATGGTGGGCTCTCCAGAGCTCCTCGAGGGCTACTTCGGGATCGGCAGCACGGCGAGCATGCTGTCGGGCCGCGTCGCGTACACCTTCGGCTTTCACGGGCCGACGGTGACGGTCGACACCGCGTGCAGCTCCTCGCTCGTCTCGGTCCACCTGGCCTGCCAGGCGCTGCGCCTGGGCGAGTGCTCGCTCGCCGTCGCCGGCGGGGTCACCATCATGGCCTCTCGTGGCGCGTTCACCGGGCTCAGGGCCCTGGGCGCCGGCGCCCCCGACGGCCGGTGCAAGTCCTTCTCGGCCGAAGCGAACGGCGCGGGGTGGTCCGAGGGCGCCGGCGTCGTGCTCCTCGAGCGTCTCTCGGACGCGCAGCGGCACGGTCACCCTATCCTCGCCGTCATCCGCGGCTCTGCGGTCAATCAAGACGGCAAGAGCCAGGGCATCACCGCTCCCAACGGACCTGCTCAGCAGCGCGTCATTCGCCAGGCCCTCGACAACGCCAGGCTCGCTCCCCAGGACGTCGACGCCGTCGAGGCCCACGGCACCGGCACCGCCCTCGGCGATCCCATCGAGGCCCAGGCCCTCCTCGCGACCTACGGACAGGCCCACTCCAAGGACAATCCCCTCTGGCTCGGCAGCCTCAAGTCCAACCTGGGCCACACCCAGGCCGCCGCCGGCGTCGCCGGACTCATGAAGGTCGTCCTCGCCCTGCAGAACGGCGTGTTGCCCAGGACCCTCCACGCCCAAAACCCTTCTCCCCACGTCGATTGGTCGACCGGCACCGTCCGCCTCCTGACCGAAGCCCTGCCCTGGCGACCCAAGCAAGCAGGCGCCCGCCGCGCTGCCGTGTCCTCCTTCGGCGCTTCGGGGACCAACGCCCATGTCATCGTCGAAGAGGCGCCCGCTGCCAGCGTGACCGAGGTCGCTGAGGTCGCTACCGCTCCTGCACCTCCCCCGCTCGCCCTCCCCGTGCTCCTGTCCGGCAAGAGCGCTGACGCGCTTGTCGCCCAGGCCGCCCGGATGCGCGCTTTCCTCCTCAACAGCCCGCACCTCGCCCTCGTCGATCTCGCCTCCTCCCTCGCCGTCACGCGAGCGCAGTTCGAGCATCGCCTCGTCGTCGTCGCCCACGACCGAGCCGAGTTGCTCGACGCCCTCGACTCGGTCGCCGAGCGCCGCACGGCCCCGAGCGCCGTGCTCGGGCAGACCGTTCGCGGCGGCAAGCTCGCTGTGCTCTTCACCGGACAGGGCAGCCAGCACCCGCGCATGGGGCGCGCTCTCTACGACGCGTTCCCCGCTTTCCGCAGCGCCCTGGATGCCGCCCTCGCTCACCTCGATCCCAAGCTCCCCGAGGTCTTGTTCGCCGAGGAACGGTCCGAGCTCGCCGCCCTGCTCGATCAAACCGCCTTCACGCAGACCGCGCTCTTCGCCCTCGAGGTCGCGCTCTTTCGCCTCTTCGAGACCTGGGGCATCAAGCCCGACTTCCTCCTCGGACATTCCATCGGCGAGCTCGTCGCCGCCCACGTCGCCGGCGTCCTCTCCCTCCAGGACGCCTGCGCTCTGGTCTCGGCGCGCGCCAGCCTCATGCAAGCCCTCCCTTCAGGGGGCGCTATGGTCACGCTGCAAGCCTCCGAGGAGGAGGTCGTCGCGGCCAGCGCAGGCAACCCGCGCGTCGCCATCGCCGCGCTGAATGGCCCTTCGTCGACCGTCGTCACCGGCGACGAGGATGCCGTCTTCCACGTGGCCCGCCGCCTCGAGGCACAAGGCCGCAAGGCCACACGCCTGCGCGTCAGCCACGCCTTCCATTCGCACCACATGGACGCCATGCTCGCGGCCTTCGGTCGCGTCGCTCGCGGCCTGACCTTCCACCCAGCGCGCATCCCCATCGTCTCCAACGTCACGGGCAAGCTCGCAACGGACGAGCTCTCTTCGCCCGAGTACTGGGTTCGCCACGTCCGCGAGGCCGTGCGCTTCCTCGACGGCGTCCGCGCGCTCGAGCGCGAAGGCGTTTCCTCCTTTCTCGAGCTCGGTCCTCACGGCGTGCTGTCCGCGCTCGGACATGACGCCTTGTCGACCCACGTCGCCTTCCTCCCTGCCATGCGCAAGGGCCGCCCCGAGGTCGAGACGCTCCTCGCCTCCCTCGGCGCACTCCACACCCGAGGCGTCCGCCTCGATTGGCCCGCCTTCTTCGCTCCCTTCCTCGCTCGCCGCGTCGATCTGCCGACCTATCCCTTCCAGCACGAGCGGCTCTGGCCCGACGCGGCTCGCGCAGACCAGGTCGATCTGGCGTCCGCAGGGCTCGCGTCGGCGGACCATCCTCTCCTCGGTGCCGCGATCGCGCTGGCGGAGACCGACGGAGTGGCCTTCACCGGACGGCTCTCGCTCCAGAAGCACGCGTGGCTCGCGGGGCACGCCGTGCTCGGGACCGTCATCCTGCCGGGAACGGCGTTCGTCGAGCTCGCGCTCCTCGCCGGGCAGCGCGTGGGGCTCGAGCGGGTCGACGAGCTCACCCTCGAGGCCCCGCTGGTGCTCGACCCGGCAGGCGCCGTCCTCCTTCAGGTCTCCGTCGGCGCCCCGAACGAGACGGGCCGACGCGCCATCGCGATCCACGCCCGGCCGGACGATCCGGCGCTCGAGGGCTCCTGGACGCGCCACGCGAGCGGCCTCCTCGGCCCGCGCGCCGAGGAGGCTCCGCTCGACCTCAGCGTCTGGCCGCCGGCCGGGTCCGAGCCGATCGCGCTCGACGGGCTCTACGAGCGCCTCCGCGACGCGGGCTACGCCTATGGCCCTGACTTCCAGGGATTGCGCGCCGCCTGGAAGCTGGGCGGGGATTTCTTCGCCGAGGTCGCGCTCCCCGAAGCGACCGCGAAGGACGCCGGCCGCTTCGGCCTGCACCCGGCCCTGCTCGACGCCGCTTTCCACGCGCTCCTCCTGCGCCCAGGCGCGCAGGCCGACGGCGACGTGCAGCTCCCCTTCGCGTGGACGGGCGTCTCCTTGCATGCGCCCGGAGCCTCGTCCTTGCGCGTGCGCTTCGGCCCGCCGCCGGACGAGCGAGGCATGGTCGCGCTGACGATCGCCGACGGAGACGGCAACCCCGTCGCCTCCATCGAGAACCTGGAAGGCAGGCCCGCGTCGCTGACCCAGATCCGCGATCACGAGCAACGGACCATGGATCGCTGGCGGTATCACGTCGTCTGGAGGCCGATCGCCGCATCGACGTCGGCCGACCTCCGCGGAAGGTGGCTCGTCGTGGCCGCGACCGCCGCCGACGCCGAGGGCGCCCGCTCCCTTACCGCAGCGATGACGAAGCTCGGCGCCGAGATCGTGCACGTGCCGCTGGGCGAGGAGGACGTGGACCGCGACCACCTCGCCGGCCGCTTGCGTCGCGCCGCCGGCGAAGGCGGTCCGATCCGGGGCGTGCTCTCCCTGCTCGCTCTGGAGGAGGCGCCGCTCGGCGCCTACCCCGCCCTGCCCACAGGGCTCGCGCTCACGCTCGCGCTCGTGCAGGCGCTCGGCGACGCGGACATCACCGCACCTCTCTGGCTCGCCACCCGCGGCGCCGTTTCCGTCGGACCTTCCGACCACATCACCAGCCCTCTCCAGGCCATGATCTGGGGGTTCGGTCGGACCGTCGCCCTCGAACACCCCGAGCGCTGGGGTGGGCTCATCGATCTCGCAGCCACGCTCGATCCCACCATGCTCGAGCCCCTCGTCGGCGCCCTCGCTGGCCGCGACGAAGACGCGCTCGCGCTCCGCGCCACCGGTCTCTTTGCGCGGCGGCTGGTGAGGGCGCCTTTGGGCGAGGCCTCCCCGCTCCGACCCTTCGATCCGCGTGGCACCGTCCTCATTACCGGCGGAACCGGCGCCCTCGGCGCGCACGTCGCTCGCTGGCTCGCGCAGCGCGGCGCAGAGCACATCCTCCTCACCAGCCGCCGCGGCCTCGACGCCCCCGGCGCCCCGCAGCTCCGCGACGAGCTCACCGCGCTCGGCGCTCGCGTCACCGTCGCCGCCTGCGACGCCGCCGACCGGCGCGCGCTCCAGGCGCTCTTGGACACGCTGACGCCACAAGCCCCTCTCACGGCCGTGTTCCACACCGCCGGCGTCATCGACGATGGCGCCGTCGCCTCCCTTACGGCCGAGCGTCTGAGCGGCGTCTTGCGCGCCAAGGCCGATGCCGCGGCACACCTGCACGAGCTCACGGCGAAGCTCGACCTCTCGGCCTTCGTCCTCTTCTCCTCCGCGGCCAGCGTGCTCGGCAACGCCGGGCAAGCCAGCTATGCAGCGGCGAACGCCTTCCTCGACGCGCTCGCCGAGCATCGCCGCGCGAATGGACGACCCGCGACGTGCGTGTCCTGGGGCGCCTGGTCCGGCGGCGGCATGGTCACCGACCACCTCGCCAAGGAGCTCGCGCGGCGCGGCCTCTCGTCGATGCCGCCGTCTCAGGCGATCGCGGCGCTCGCAAAGGCGCTCGACCACGACGAGACGCACGTCATGGTCGCCGACCTCGACTGGGCGCGCGTCGCACCCGCATTCGCGACCGGCCGGCCTTGTCCGTTGCTCGGAGACATCCCCGAAGCGCGACGAGCGCTCGCGAGCTCGCTCGCGCCCGCGCGGTCAAAGTCGCTCGACGAGCGCCTGGCGTCGATGTCCGAGCAAGAGCGCGAGCGCGCGCTGGTCGACCTCGTCAAGGCCGAGGCGGCCAAGGTCCTCGGCCATTCTTCTCCGGCTGCGCTCGAGGCGAGCCGCCCCCTGCAAGAGCTCGGGCTCGACTCCCTCATGGCCGTCGAGCTTCGAAACCGCCTCGCCGCGACCGCGGGCCTGCGACTGCCCGCGACGGTCGTCTTCGATCACCCGACGCTGGACGCGCTCGCGCGCTTCCTCGGCGCACAGCTCTTCGGTGGCGAAGCGAGGCAAGCTCCGCTCGCGCCATCCACGCCAGCGACGGTGAACACCGACCCGATCGCGGTCGTGGCGATGGCTTGCCGCTACCCTGGAGGCGTCTCCACGCCGGAAGACCTGTGGCGGCTCTTGCAGACCGGCGAGGACGCCATCTCCGGCTTCCCCGAGAACCGTGGCTGGTATCTCGGAGACCTCGACGACGCCGAGGAGGCGAAGCTCCCCGCGCGCGAGGGCGGTTTCCTCGCCGACCCCGATCGGTTCGACCCCGCCTTCTTCGGCATCAGCCCGCGCGAGGCGCTCGACATGGACCCTCAGCAGCGCGTCCTGCTCGAGACCGTGTGGGAGTGCATCGAGCGGGGCGGCATCGACCCCACGGCGCTTCAAGGGAGTCAGACCAGCGTCTTCGTCGGGGTCATGTACAACACGTACCCGTCGGCTGGGATGGTGGGCTCTCCAGAGCTCCTCGAGGGCTACTTCGGGATCGGCAGCGCGGCGAGCATGCTGTCGGGCCGCGTCGCGTACACCTTCGGCTTTCACGGGCCGACGGTGACGGTCGACACCGCGTGCAGCTCCTCGCTCGTCTCGGTCCACCTGGCCTGCCAGGCGCTGCGCCTGGGCGAGTGCTCGCTCGCCGTCGCCGGCGGGGTCACCATCATGGCCTCTCGTGGCGCGTTCACCGGGCTCAGGGCCCTGGGCGCCGGCGCCCCCGACGGCCGGTGCAAGTCCTTCTCGGCCGAAGCGAACGGCGCGGGGTGGTCCGAGGGCGCCGGCGTCGTGCTCCTCGAGCGTCTCTCGGACGCGCAGCGGCACGGTCACCCTATCCTCGCCGTCATCCGCGGCTCTGCGGTCAATCAAGACGGCAAGAGCCAGGGCATCACCGCTCCCAACGGACCTGCTCAGCAGCGCGTCATTCGCCAGGCCCTCGACAACGCCAGGCTCGCTCCCCAGGACGTCGACGCCGTCGAGGCCCACGGCACCGGCACCGCCCTCGGCGATCCCATCGAGGCCCAGGCCCTCCTCGCGACCTACGGACAGGCCCACTCCAAGGACAATCCCCTCTGGCTCGGCAGCCTCAAGTCCAACCTGGGCCACACCCAGGCCGCCGCCGGCGTCGCCGGGCTCATGAAGGTCGTCCTCGCCCTGCAGAACGGCGTGTTGCCCAGGACCCTCCACGCCCAAAACCCTTCTCCCCACGTCGATTGGTCGACCGGCACCGTCCGCCTCCTGACCGAAGCCCTGCCCTGGCGACCCAAGCAAGCAGGCGCCCGCCGCGCTGCCGTGTCCTCCTTCGGCGCTTCGGGGACCAACGCCCATATCATCGTCGAAGAGGCGCCCGCTGCCAGCGTGACCGAGGTCGCTGAGGTCGCTACCGCTCCTGCACCTCCCCCGCTCGCCCTCCCCGTGCTCCTGTCCGGCAAGAGCGCTGACGCGCTCGTCGCCCAGGCCGCCCGGATGCGCGCTTTCCTCCTCAACAGCCCGCACCTCGCCCTCGTCGATCTCGCCTCCTCCCTCGCCGTCACGCGAGCGCAGTTCGAGCATCGCCTCGTCGTCGTCGCCCACGACCGAGCCGAGTTGCTCGACGCCCTCGACTCGGTCGCCGAGCGCCGCACGGCCCCGAGCGCCGTGCTCGGGCAGACCGTTCGCGGCGGCAAGCTCGCTGTGCTCTTCACCGGACAGGGCAGCCAGCACCCGCGCATGGGGCGCGCTCTCTACGACGCGTTCCCCGCTTTCCGCAGCGCCCTGGATGCCGCCCTCGCTCACCTCGATCCCAAGCTCCCCGAGGTCTTGTTCGCCGAGGAACGGTCCGAGCTCGCCGCCCTGCTCGATCAAACCGCCTTCACGCAGACCGCGCTCTTCGCCCTCGAGGTCGCGCTCTTTCGCCTCTTCGAGACCTGGGGCATCAAGCCCGACTTCCTCCTCGGACATTCCATCGGCGAGCTCGTCGCCGCCCACGTCGCCGGCGTGCTCTCCCTTCAGGACGCCTGCGCTCTGGTCTCGGCGCGCGCCAGCCTCATGCAAGCCCTCCCTTCAGGGGGCGCTATGGTCACGCTGCAAGCCTCCGAGGAGGAGGTCGTCGCGGCCAGCGCAGGCAACCCGCGCGTCGCCATCGCCGCGCTGAATGGCCCTTCGTCGACCGTCGTCACCGGCGACGAGGATGCCGTCTTCCACGTGGCCCGCCGCCTCGAGGCACAAGGCCGCAAGGCCACACGCCTGCGCGTCAGCCACGCCTTCCATTCGCACCACATGGACGCCATGCTCGCGGCCTTCGGTCGCGTCGCTCGCGGCCTGACCTTCCACCCAGCGCGCATCCCCATCGTCTCCAACGTCACGGGCAAGCTCGCAACGGACGAGCTCTCTTCGCCCGAGTACTGGGTTCGCCACGTCCGCGAGGCCGTGCGCTTCCTCGACGGCGTCCGCGCGCTCGAGCGCGAAGGCGTTTCCTCCTTTCTCGAGCTCGGTCCTCACGGCGTGCTGTCCGCGCTCGGACATGACGCCTTGTCGACCCACGTCGCCTTCCTCCCTGCCATGCGCAAGGGCCGCCCCGAGGTCGAGACGCTCCTCGCCTCCCTCGGCGCACTCCACACCCGAGGCGTCCGCCTCGATTGGCCCGCCTTCTTCGCTCCCTTCCTCGCTCGCCGCGTCGATCTGCCGACCTACCCCTTCCAGCGCGAGCGGTTCTGGCCTGACGCACCCACCCCTCCGAGCGCCGATCTCGCGTCAGCGGGGCTCGCCTCCGCGAACCATCCGCTGCTCGGCGCTGCATTCGCGCTGGCGGACAGCCACGGGTTTCTCTTCACCGGTCGCCTTTCGCTATCGCAGCACCCATGGCTCGCCGGTCACGCGGTGTTCGGCACCGTCATCCTGCCGGGCACGGCGTTCCTCGATCTCGCCCTGTTCGCCGCGCATCGCGCCGGCCTCGAGCGGATCGAAGAGCTGACGCTGGAAGCTCCCCTCGTGCTCCCCGCGCAGGGCGGCGTCCTCGTGCAGATCGCGGTCGGCACGCCCGACGACGCGGGCCGCCGCTCGCTGACCCTCCACGCGCGGCCGGACGACCGCGGAGACGAGGCTCCATGGACGAGGCACGCGAGCGCGCTCCTCGGCCCGGACGTCGCGTCCGCTCCTGTCGACCTCGCGACCTGGCCGCCCGCGGGCGCCGAGCCGATCTCGACCGACGGCCTCTACGAGCGCCTCGCCGAGGCGGGATACGGCTATGGCCCGGGCTTCCAGGGGCTCCGAGCGGCCTGGAAGCGAGGCGAAGAGGTCTTCGCCGAGGTCCGATTGCCAGAGGAGGCTGCTGCAGAGGCGGGACGGTTCGGCCTCCATCCGGCGCTGCTCGACGCGGCGTTCCACTCGCTCGTGCTTCAGGGTTATGACGACACGGGCGAGGTCCAGCTGCCCTTCTTCTGGGGCGGCATCTCTCTCCGCGCCACCGGAGCGTCGGCGCTGCGGGTGCGCTTCACCAAGGGGGACGAGGGAACGCTCTCCCTCGCGATCGCCGACGGCTCGGGCACGCCGGTCGCGTCGATCGCGAAGCTGCGAGGCCGGCCCGCCTCCTCCAAGCAAGTCCAGACGAGCGATCAGCGCCTCCTCGATCGCCTCTGCTACCGGGTCGTCTGGAAGCCGAAGCCCAGCGCCGCGCCTTCCGACGTGCGCGGAAGCTGGTTGTTGGTCACCCCTGTGAGCGCCGGACAGCAAGAGCTCACGCGCGCGATCTCGCTCGGCTTGACGCGCCTCGGAGCGAACATCGTCGAGCTGCCGCTCTCGGACGAAGACCTCGCGCGGGAGCAGGTGCTCGCGCGCGTGCGGGAGGCGACGCGCGGAGGGCTCTCCGTCCGCGGTGTCCTCTCGTTGCTGGCCCTCGACGAGGCTCCGCTGGATGCGCACCCGGCGGTCCCGGCTGGGCTCGGGCGGACCCTCTCCCTTGTGCAGGCCCTCGGCGACGCGGACATCGGGGCGCCTCTCTGGCTCCTCACGCGCGGCGCCGTCGCCGCGGCGCCCTCCGACCGCGTCGAGAGCCCCGCGCAGGCGATGATCTGGGGCCTCGGTCGCGTGGTTGGCCTCGAGCACGCCGAGCGATGGGGAGGCCTCGTCGATCTTCCGGAGCGCCTCGGCACAGCGGAGCTCGATGCGCTCTTCGCCGCGCTCGGCGAGCGGGACCACGAGGATCAGCTCGCGCTGCGCGCCGCGGGGATGCTCGTGCGGCGCCTCGTCCGCGCGCCGCTCGACGCCGCCACGAGCCCGCGCGCGCTCGGGGGCAGCGTGCTCATCACGGGCGGGACCGGCGCGCTCGGAGGTCACGTCGCGCGCTGGCTGGCGAGGCAGGGCGCCGAGCACCTCGTGCTCGCGAGCCGGCGCGGGGCCGGCTCTCCCGGCGCGGACGCGCTCCGCGAGGAGCTCGCCTCCCTCGGCGCGCGCGTCACCCTCGCCGCCTGCGACGTGGCCGATCGACAGGCGGTCGCGAAGCTCCTCGCGGAGATCGACGCCGCGGGCCCGCTCCGGGCGGTCATCCACGCCGGCGGCGCCATGCCGCAATCGCCGCTCGCGGCGACGACCCTCGACGATCTCGCCCGCGCCGTCGCGGGCAAGGCGGCTGGCGCGAAGCACCTTCACGACCTGCTCGGTGACAGGCGGCTCGACGCCTTCGTCCTCTTCTCCTCGGGCGCGAGCGCGTGGGGAGGCGGCCAGCAGGGCGCCTACGCCGCCGCGAACGCTTATCTCGACGGGCTGGCCGAGCACCGGCGCGGGCTCGGCCTGACGGCGACGTCGGTGTCCTGGGGCGCCTGGGCTGGCGGAGGCATGGTCGCCGACGACGCCACGACGACGCGCGAGCTCCGGCGCCGAGGCCTCTCGCCGATGGCGCCCTCGGTCGCGCTCCAGGCCCTCGCGCGAGCGCTCGATCGCGACGCGACGACGCTCACCGTCGCCGACATCGACTGGGCGCGGTTCGCTCCCGCGTTCGCGGCTGCGCGTCCGCGGCCGCTCCTCGACGACATTCCGGAGGCGCGGCGCGCGCTCCGCTCGCCGAGCGCGCGGCAAAGCGCGGGCTCATCGACGCTGAAGGACCGGCTGCTCCCCCTCTCGCCGCCCGATCGCGATCGCGCGCTCCTCGACGCCGTGCGCGTCGAGGTCGCTGCCGTCCTCGGCGTCGCGTCGCCGAGCACGCTCGAGCGTGACCGTCCGTTGCAGGAGCTCGGGCTCGACTCCCTCATGGCCGTCGAGCTTCGCAACCGGCTCGCCGCGACCGCGGGGCTGCGGCTCCCCGCGACGCTCCTCTTCGATCACCCGACGCCGGGCGCGCTCGCGCGCTTCCTCGGCGCGCAGCTCCTCGACGGCGAAGCGAGGCAAGCTCCGCTCGCGCCATCCACGCCAGCGACGGTGAACGACGACCCGATCGTGATCGTCGCGATGAGCTGCCGCTTCCCGGGCGCCGTCCGAACGCCCGAGGACCTGTGGCAGCTCCTCGAGCGCGGCCGCGACGCGGTCTCGGGGTTCCCCCAAAACCGCGGCTGGAGCCTCGATCCCCTCGATCGGGGCCCCGAGGCGGACGGCCCGCACGAGGGCGGGTTCCTGTCGGACCCCGATCAGTTCGACCCGGCCTTCTTCGGCATCAGCCCTCGCGAGGCGTTCGACATGGACCCTCAGCAGCGCCTCATGCTCGAGACCGCGTGGGAGGCGCTCGAACGGAGCGGCGTCGACCCGACCTCCCTCCAGGGCAGCCAGACCGGCGTCTTCGTCGGCCTCATGTACAACAACTACTCCTCCCGCACGGTGCCCGACGCCCATGCCGAGGGCTACCTGGGCCTCGTCAGCTCGGCCAGCGTCGTCTCGGGGCGCATCGCGTACACGTTCGGCTTCCACGGGCCGACCGTCACGATCGACACGGCGTGCAGTTCCTCGCTCGTCGCGCTCCACCTCGCCTGCCAGGCCTTGCGCGCGGGCGAGTGCTCCCTCGCGCTCGCAGGTGGGGTCACGGTCATGTCCTCCCGCGGGGCGCTCGACGGCCTGCGCTTCCTCGGCGGCGCGCCGGATGGCCGCTGCAAGGCGTTCTCCGCCGGGGCGAACGGCGCGGGTTGGGCGGAGGGCGCCGGCGTGGTGGTCCTCGAGCGCTACTCCGACGCGAAGAGGCACGGGCATCCTGTCCTCGCGGTCGTCAAGGCCTCCGCCGTCAATCAAGACGGCAAGAGCCAGGGCATCACCGCCCCGAACGGCCCAGCGCAAGAGCGCGTCATCCGACAGGCTCTCGCCAACGCGCGGCTCGCCCCCGAGGACGTCGACGCCGTCGAAGCGCACGGTACGGGGACACCCCTCGGCGACCCCATCGAGGCCGGAGCCATCCTTGCCACGTACGGCGAGGCTCACTCGAGCGAGGCTCCTCTCTGGCTGGGCAGCCTCAAATCGAACCTCGGGCACACGCAGGGCGCGGCCGGCGTGGGCGGCGTCATCAAGATGGTGCTCGCCCTGCAGCACGGAGTCCTCCCGAAGACGCTGCACGCGGACAACCCGTCGCCGCACATCGACTGGTCGTCCGGCGCGGTCCGCCTCCTCACCGAATCGGTGCCTTGGCGGAGGAACGGGCGTCCTCGCCGCGGCGGCGTCTCCTCCTTCGGTGCCTCCGGGACCAACGCCCACGTCATCCTCGAAGAGGCCCCCGCCCCGACGCACGCCGAGGCGCCCGGCGCGCGCGCTCCGAGGACGGAAGCGCTCCCTGTGCTCGTGTCCGCCAAGACCGAGCCGGCGCTCCGAGCCCAGGCGGAGCGATTGCACGCGCACCTCGCGGCGCGTCCCGACCTCGAGCTCGTCGACCTCGCGTCCTCGCTCGCGACGACGCGCTCCCATTTCGATCATCGTGCAGCGGTCGTGGTCCATGACCATGAAGATCTGAGCGAGGCGCTCGGGGCGATCGCTCGAGGCGAAGCCGCGCCTACCGGCGCCATCGGCAAGGCTGTGCACGACGGCAAGCTCGCGCTGCTCTTCACGGGACAAGGCAGCCAGCGCCCCGGCATGGGACGCGCGCTTTACGACGCCTTCCCCGCGTTTCGCGGCGCCCTCGACGCCGTCTGCGGCCACCTCGACCGCGACCTCGACCGGCCGCTCTGCGACGTGCTCTTCGCCGCCCAAGGGTCGGAAGACGCGGCCCGGCTCGATCGGACGGCGTTCACCCAACCCGCCCTCTTCGCGCTGGAGGTCGCCCTGTTCCGCCTGCTCGAGACGTGGGGAATCAGGCCCGACGCGCTGCTCGGCCACTCCATCGGCGAGCTCGTGGCCGCGCACGTCGCGGGCGTTCTGTCGCTCGAAGACGCGTGCGCGCTCGTCGCCGCGCGCGCGAGGCTCATGCAAGCGCTCCCGACGGGCGGCGCCATGATCGCGCTGCAAGCCGCCGAAGCAGAGGTGCTCGCGGCGCTCGCGGAGGGCGACGGGCGCGTCACGATCGCCGCGCAGAACGGGCCCGCTTCCACCGTCATCGCGGGCGACGAGGACGCAGCCCTCGCGATCGCCTCGCGCTTCGAGGCGCGGGGTCGGAAGACGTCGCGCCTCCGGGTCAGCCACGCCTTCCACTCCCATCACATGGATGGAATGCTCGAATCCTTCCGGGGCGTGGCGCAGCGCTTGACGTTCCACCCGCCGCGCGTCCCGATCATCTCGAATGTCACGGGGGCGGTCGCGTCCGCCGACGAGCTCCGTTCACCGGACTATTGGGTGCGCCATGTGCGGAGCGCCGTCCGCTTCCTGGATGGCGTGCGCGCCCTCCAGACGCAGGGGATATCCACCTTCCTCGAGCTCGGCCCGCACGGCGTCCTTTGTGCGCTCGGACAGGACGCGTCGTCGGCCGACGACGCGTTCGTCCCGACGCTTCGCAAGGATCGACCCGAGCTCGACGCGCTCACGGCCGCGCTCGGGGCGCTCCATACGCGCGGCCTCTCCGTCGACTGGGAAGCTTTCTTCCGTCCGCTCGGCGCGCGCCGCGTGGACCTCCCGACCTACGCGTTCCAGCGCGAACGATTCTGGCTCGACCCGGCGAAGTCGCCGGTCGATCGACGGAAGGCCGGCGCGCCAGAGGAGGACGGCTTCTGGCAGGCCGTCGAGCGAAGTGATGTCGACGTCCTCACGCATACCCTCGGCTTGGCGGACGAAGGCGAACGCTCGGGGCTGTCGCAACTTCTCCCAAAGCTCTCGACATGGCGCCGGCAGCGCCAAGAGCGAGCCGTGATCGACGGATTGCGCTACCGCGTGGCCTGGAACCCGCTCACTAGCACATCGACGGAGATCATCGCAGGGACGTGGCTGCTGGTCGTGCCTGCCCAGCTCGCCGACGAGGATCTCGTTCCTCTCCTCGATCGCGCGCTCGCCAAGCGCGGGTCCGCCAACATCGTCGTCCGTGTGGCTCCGGGTGAGGCCGACCGCGCGCTCCTCGCCGCGAAGTTGCGAGGAGCCCTCGCAGGCGCAACGCCCCGCGGCGTCCTCTCGCTCGCGGCCCTCGATGAATCTCGAGAATTCCCACAGGTCGCGGCCTCCGCCGGGCTCGCGCTCACGCTCGCGCTCGTGCAGGCGCTCGGCGACGCGGACATCACCGCACCTCTCTGGCTCGCCACCCGCGGCGCCGTTTCCGTCGGACCTTCCGACCACATCACCAGCCCTCTCCAGGCCATGATCTGGGGGTTCGGTCGGACCGTCGCCCTCGAACACCCCGAGCGCTGGGGTGGGCTCATCGATCTCGCAGCCACGCTCGATCCCACCATGCTCGAGCCCCTCGTCGGCGCCCTCGCTGGCCGCGACGAAGACGCGCTCGCGCTCCGCGCCACCGGTCTCTTTGCGCGGCGGCTGGTGAGGGCGCCTTTGGGCGAGGCCTCCCCGCTCCGACCCTTCGATCCGCGTGGCACCGTCCTCATTACCGGCGGAACCGGCGCCCTCGGCGCGCACGTCGCTCGCTGGCTCGCGCAGCGCGGCGCAGAGCACATCCTCCTCACCAGCCGCCGCGGCCTCGACGCCCCCGGCGCCCCGCAGCTCCGCGACGAGCTCACCGCGCTCGGCGCTCGCGTCACCGTCGCCGCCTGCGACGCCGCCGACCGGCGCGCGCTCCAGGCGCTCTTGGACACGCTGACGCCACAAGCCCCTCTCACGGCCGTGTTCCACACCGCCGGCGTCATCGACGATGGCGCCGTCGCCTCCCTTACGGCCGAGCGTCTGAGCGGCGTCTTGCGCGCCAAGGCCGATGCCGCGGCACACCTGCACGAGCTCACGGCGAAGCTCGACCTCTCGGCCTTCGTCCTCTTCTCCTCCATGGCCGGGGTGCTCGGCAACGCCGGGCAAGCCAGCTATGCAGCGGCGAACGCCTTCCTCGACGCGCTCGCCGAGCATCGCCGCGCGAATGGACGACCCGCGACGTGCGTGTCCTGGGGCGCCTGGTCCGGCGGCGGCATGGTCACCGACCACCTCGCCAAGGAGCTCGCGCGGCGCGGCCTCTCGTCGATGCCGCCGTCTCAGGCGATCGCGGCGCTCGCAAAGGCGCTCGACCACGACGAGACGCACGTCATGGTCGCCGACCTCGACTGGGCGCGCGTCGCACCCGCATTCGCGGCCGGCCGGCCTTGTCCGTTGCTCGGAGACATCCCCGAAGCGCGACGAGCGCTCGCGAGCTCGCTCGCGCCCGCGCGGTCAAAGTCGCTCGACGAGCGCCTGGCGTCGATGTCCGAGCAAGAGCGCGAGCGCGCGCTGGTCGACTTCGTCAAGGCCGAGGCGGCCAAGGTCCTCGGCCATTCTTCTCCGGCTGCGCTCGAGGCGAGCCGCCCCCTGCAAGAGCTCGGGCTCGACTCCCTCATGGCCGTCGAGCTTCGAAACCGCCTCGCCGCGACCGCGGGCCTGCGCCTACCTGCCACGCTGCTCCTCGACCATCCGACGCCCCTCGAGATCGCGAAGCACCTGTCGACTCAATTGGGCACCCGTGGCGCGGCCCCCTCCCGCACGCCAGAGCCGGCGGCGACGCCCTCCGACGGGTCTCCGAACGTGACTCTGATTCCGCTCATCAAGCAAGCGCATGAAGCGTCCGCGCCCGATCTGGCGATGCAAATGATCGACACCGCGCTCCGGATTCGGAATGCTCACCAGCCGCCGCGAACGGCAGAGCCGCACGCCCCGCTGCGCGTGGCGACCGGGCCTGGGCTGCCTCTCATTTGCTGCCACTCGGTCTCCCTCGTGGGGACACCGTTCGAATACGACGTCTTCGCCTCGGCGTTCCGCGGCGTGCGCGACGTGTGGGTGCTCCGGTATCCCGGCTTTGCTCCCGGAGAGGCGCTCCCCGCCGATCTCCCGTCCTTCATCGACAATCAAGCGCGAGCGATCGAGCGTCTCATTCCCGCCGGGGCTTCCTTCGCGCTGCTCGGCAATTCGTCCGGCGGGCTCGTCGCGCACACGATCGCAGAGCGGCTCGAGCACGCCGGCGTGGCGCCGAGCGGCCTCGTCCTGCTCGACACGTTGTTTCCGGGCGGCATCTCGCAGGGGACTGGGAGCGCCATCGTCGAGAATTGGATGGCCGTTCTCGCCAGGTCCTCGCGATTCGATCACGAGCTCACGGCGGCGACATGGTACATCAATTTCTTCCTCCAGTGGTCCGCGAAGCCGGTCGACGCGCGAACGCTCTACGTCCGCTGCGCCGATGGCCTCGTCCCGAACGGCAAGGGCGAGCACAAGCCGCGGCCTTGGCCGTTCCACCACGATTTCGTCGAGGTGCCTGGAACGCATCATCAAGTGGTATCGACCTACGCGGAGAGCACCGCGCGAGCCGTCAATGCGTGGCTCTCGACGCTCCAACCGAACGCGAGATCTGCCCAGCAGGACGGAGCACCCGTCCGCTGGAAGCGGGAGCGAGACGAAACAATGGTCAAATAGAACGGTGTCCGAGCCAGGGTGCGTCAGCGGCGAAGCGGCCGAGGTGATGCTCGCGCAGGGGTCGATCTTCGTGCTTCGTGGCCGGCTCGCGCGCCTCGCTCGGACCGCGGAGGGGATGCTCGACCCGGCAGAGCGAACGAGCGGGCGGTTGGCTGCTGAAGACGGCATCCCTGCCTCCTGGCGACTTCGGGGGTGTCCGCGGAAGCGGGGAGGACCAAGCCCTCGCTGGACCGGCGGCTCGAGCAATGGCGCGTCCATGCCGACAGGCGTGGTCCATGCTCTGCAGCCCGGCATTGTAAGGGAAATCGCCGGCCAGAAATCAATGGCAGGGCCGCGGCGATTCCGGTGCACGCCCGGCGCACACCGATGTCGGTCCGTCCGAACCAGACTCACACTTTTTGTGAGCGTCAGGACGATCCTGCTTGTGAATTACGTCGCTCATGGTAAGCTGACCCTCAGTTCGGCCTGTTGTGTTCGTGACGTTGAAGGTAATGAGCACAATCTCCTATGCCGTGATCGAGCATTGGTGAGAGCGCACGAGACGGCTGCCTCATTGTCATAGGTGCCCTTGCACTAGGCCGAGTTGACGGACGGAGGGCTCCTCTGCTCCTTCCTGCAGGCGGACGGATCGGTTCTCGAATCATCGACCGTGAGCTCGTCGTCGAGGCGTCTCGCATCCTGCGTCAGCTGCGCGCGGAGGGGCTCAGCCCCTGGGCGTGTCGAGGTCGGCCGGGATAGACGTCCTAGGCCCCCTCGCCGGAACACGTGAAGCGTGCGGCCGAGAGGCGTTCGGCGATGGCTGTGGAGCTAAGATGACGAATTCGGCAGGCAACGCTCTCGACGAGACGCACTTTTTGGAGACGTGGGACGAGCAATCGCCGGTCACGAAGCAAGGCGGACGTCCGGACGCGCTGACTCTATACGCAATAAGTCCGGGCGGCTCCGCGACGCATCGCCTTCCCAGCGAAGGCGCCGTGAGCCTGGGTCGAGGCAACGAGGCGCGTCTCCAGATCCGCGACCCGTCGATGTCGCGCATCCACGCGATCGTCAAGATCGGCGAGGCCGTCTTCGTCGAGGATGCGGGGAGCAAGAACGGCACGAGCGTGCGAGGCCGGAGGCTCGCGCCCGGGGAGCGCTGCCAGCTCGCGATCGGAGATAGCTTCAAAGCCGGATCCACCACGTTGGTGCTGGTCGACGCCGCGGCCGGCGTCGGTGCGGCCAACCGCCGGTCCAGCGCGCCCCGGTGCCTTGAGGACGCGCTCCCCTCCGAGTCGCTCCTGGACGAAAGCGTCATCATCCGCGATGGCGCGATGAAGGAGATCTACGACCTCGCCCGGCGCTTCGCTGCGAGGGACACCAGCGTGCTCATCCTCGGCGAGACCGGCACGGGTAAGGAGATCCTGGCAGAGACGATCCACCGTCACTCGCTGCGCCGCGCTCGTCCCATGCTGCGCCTCAACTGCGCGGCTTTCACCGAGAGCCTGCTCGAGAGCGAGCTCTTTGGTTACGAGAAGGGGTCTTTCTCGGGGGCGGTTCAAGCCAAGCCGGGCCTGCTCGAAGCCGCCTCCGGCGGGACCGTGTTCTTCGACGAGGTCGGCGAGATGCCGCTGTCGCTCCAGGCGAAGCTCCTCCGCGTCATCGAGGACCGGACGGTGAGGCGCGTCGGTGGCGTCCATTCGAGGCCGATCGACGTCCGGTTCGTGGTGGCGACGAACCGGGATCTGCGCCAGGAAGCTGAGCGCGGCACGTTCCGGTCCGACCTCTATTACCGGTTCAACGGCGTGTCGCTGGAGCTGCCGCCCCTCCGCGAGCGACACTCCGAGATCGAGCCCCTCATGCTCACGTTCCTCCGCCGCGCCGCGAAGGACGCCGGATGCGAGCCACCTGCCCTCTCGCGCGAGGTCCGGGAGTTCATGCATGTCTACCCGTGGCCCGGAAACATCCGCGAGCTCCGCAACCTCGCGGAGCGCGCCTTCGTGCTGTGTGGTGACGACGGCGTCCTGACGCTGCAGCACCTACCCGTCGGAGCGAGGTCCAAGGTCGATCACGGCACGTTCAAGGTGGCGGCGGAGGACCCGCTCGCCAGGAGCCAAACGATCCCGCATGCCGGCTCGGACACGCCACCGGCGGAGGTGCCCTCGTCGTTCGCCTCGGGAGCGCCGGCGGAGCGCGATGTGATCGCCGACGCCTTGCAACGATGCGCCGGCAATCAGTCGCGCGCTGCGAAGATGCTCGGGATCTCCCGAACGACGCTCGTCTCGCGGATCCTTCAGTATGACTTACCGCGCCCGCGCGGGGGGCGAAGAGGTCTGATGTGAGCGCGGAGGGCACCCGCGACGGGTAACTCTCGAGAGCTCGAACTGGAGGTCCGCTGGGGCGTGGGGCCGCGGGTCCCGCGTCGCGAGCCACGAGGCGCTTCACACGGGTCCTCATTGCCGTCCCGTCCGCCCCATCACCGTTCCACGATCTGGAGAATTCAAATGAGCAAAATTCAAGAAGCCTACAGCCTCGCCATGAGCGATCCCGTGTACGACAAATTCACGGGTGGTTACGTGAATTACGGCCTCTGGACGGGTGCCACGAAGAGCGCCGCCGAGGCGTGCCACCACCTCGTCGGCACGCTGCTCGCGAAGCTCCCGGAGCGAGGGAGAGTCCTCGACGTCGCGTTCGGAAAGGGCATCTCAACGAAGCGGCTCGAAGAGCGCTACGGCGCGGAGAACGTCGTCGGAATCAACATCGACCCCAACCAGGTTCGGATCGCGCGCGAGCGAGGCGTCACCTGCGATCTCCGCGTGATGGACGCGGCGAAGCCCGATTTCCCGAACGAATCCTTCGACGCGATCCTCTGCGTCGAATCGGCGTTCCACTTCCAGAGCCGCGCGCGGTTCCTCGCCGAGGCGCACAGGATGCTGAGGCCGAATGGCGTCCTCGTGATGTCCGACATCCTGTTCCGGACGGGCCACGGCTTGGACCCCGAGGTCTTTCCGCCGGAGAATCAGGTGAGCTCCGTCGACGAGTACCGCCGCGCGTACGGCGCCGCAGGCTTCTCGCCGGAGTCGGTCGCGATCGACGTCTCGAGCAGCCAGCAGATTTACGCGCTGGCCGCGGCGGTCGCGGGGACGTTCGACTTCTTCCGCGGGCGCGCCCCCGAGGCCGATTCGCAGGCGAACGGAAGCCAAGCGCTCTCGGCCGCGGAGCGCTTCTGGGCGTCCTTCCTCGTGAGCCGGCTCGTCAACATCCAGGAGTGCGTCCTGGTCGCCGCGCGCAAGTGAGCGGGCGCGACGCGCGATCGACCGATACGAACGAAGACCGGGCTCGCTACATGGACTCAGCGTCCGCGAGTTCTTCCGGCTCTCCTTTAGGTTTGGTGGATGCGTGGCCAGGTGTGAACCGGTTGCAGTGCGAGACCTGAACAGCAGAGGTGAATCAGCGCGATGAGGGAGGAGGCGCCGTGAAGGCCGTACGACCGTCGCGTAATGGTGCGCACCTTGCCATTGGTGCCTTCCGAGCGTGCGTTCGACAGCCCGCTTGCGACGTAGGCGACGATGCCATCGAGATGGCGACCAATTGTTCGCGCCGCTTTGGCGAAGGGCTTGAGGCCCGAGCGCGTCGCCCACGATATCCACTCTTCGAGCTTCGCCAGTGCGACATTCGGTTGACGCCGATCGAGAATGGCAGCGAACGACTCCTTGAGCAAATAGGCGCGGTAGAGCGTCGCATTCGCCTTCGGCAGTTCGGTCAGCTTCGCTCGCTCGATTCCAGTCAGGTTCCAAGGGTTTTTCTGCAGCGCGAATCGGGTGTGCTTCAGCGCGCTGCGCTCTTCTGGATCTTCGATCGTTCTCACCTCTGCACGGCGTACTTCGTCGAGCGCGTCATGAACCAGCCGCTGGACATGAAAGCGGTCGAAGATGATCTGCGCGTTCGTCGCCGACTCCGAGACCGCCGAGATGTACGCGTTCGACATGTCGATGGTGACCGCCTGGAGGAGCGCGCACCGCTCCGAGCCGAGCTCTTGGAAGAAGGTCCGGAGCGTGTCGGCGTTCTTCCCCTCTCGCGCCCAGACCACGCGCCCGGTGACGTGGTCGACCACGATGGTCACGTACTTGTGGTGTTTCCTGTAGGAGAGCTCGTCGACGCCGATGTGCGTGAGCCCGTCGAGGATGTCGTGGGGCAGCCGTCGCTCGACCACGCGACCGATGATCGCGCCGACCGTCGCCCACGCGACGCGCATCATCGCCGAAACGACGGTCTTCGAGGCCATCTGCGCCAGGTACCCGACCGACTCCTCGAAAGCGTGCGTGAACCAGCTCATCGGGTCGGCCCAAGGCACCATCTCGGTGGTCACTCCGCACCGCGAGCAACACAGCCGCCGCGGCGAGTACTGGAGCTCCAGCGACATGCCAGCGAGGTCGAGGTGACGCCAGCGACGCGGTTTCCGCTGGTCGTACACCTTCCTCACCTGGTGACCGCACCCTCCGCAGCGAGGGATCTCCGTGGTCGGCTCGACGTCGCAGACCAGCCCGTCCGCCGTGAATTGCGCGCCAGTGACGCGAGTGAACTTGATTCCGAGGACATTGTTGAGCAAAGTGGTGGCGCGCACGGCCGATCGGGCTCCATGGGTTGGTGTGGTAACCCCCGAGGTAGCCCGTCGGCTGTGCGCGTTCCATCCCCAATCGCACCGTGCCCCTCCTGAGCCGGGGCCGCCTGCAACGCCGCGGGCGCCAGGGCGAGGTCACGCCGCCGCGCATCCACCAAACATCTCGGAGAGCCGGAAAAGTAGACGAATAGCTCGTCGTTCCCCGGATCAATCCTTTGGGGGCAACCATTCAGGGGAGGAACCCCGCCGCTACTTCGCGGCTTCGTATCCTTGAAGGCGCTGCGCCACAGGAAGTCATGACCCATCAGGATCCGGACCGTGTGCTCCCTGCTGGCCCCCTCCGTTGTCGCCCGGTACGCGTAGCTCGTCATCGGCCCTCCGCGGTACATCTTCTTCAGGGCGCGGGCGAGAATCAACGCACAGGGATCGCATGCGCGCCTTCGCTACGGGTTGCCCATCTCCATCGCGGTTGACACGTCTGCGGCGCCTGCTCTATCGATCCGGCATGGGAGCGCCGTCCGAGTCGAGCGCCGCGGAGATAGAGCGTGGCGCGCGCGCCGTTGATGCCATCGCGGGCGCGTGGCGGGACGTGCATCGCAGCGGAGTCGGCGTACAAGTGGCAGTGCTCGGCCGCATCGCGAGCGTGGGACTACGCACGATAGAGCAGAGGGGGCGCGAGCTACTCGACGAGCTGGAACGACAGCTTGACACCTACGCGAAGGTCGGCGTCGCACCGCCGCTCTTCCGCGTCATGGGACTGAACCGCTTCGAGAAGCCGTACAACCGGGCGCTCGCCTGGCTCCTGGATCCCGCGGCTGAGCATGGTGCCGGCCGGGCAGTCCTCCAGGTGCTGGCGAGGCACATCCGCTTCGATGCGTTGCTGCACGACGTGCTGCGGCAAGGGGCGGATGTTCATGTACGTGGAGAGCGGCCGTGGCCGCCAGAGGCGGCTTCGATGCGCGAGCCCGATCTGCTCGTGCTCACGGAACACGCGGTCCTCCTGATCGAGAATAAGGTCGAGAGCGGCGAGAGCGGCCAAGGTCAGTACTCCGACTACAGGACGGCGTTGAAGAAGCTCGCGGCCGCACGCGATCTTGATGCGCGAGCGTACTTGCTCACTCCCGACGCGTCCGAGACACCTGAAAGCTGGCACGGTGTGATGACTCATGCCGAGCTCGCCGACGCGATCGACGAGGCTTCCCGCTCGCAGGAGGTTGCTGCATGGGATCGTGCGCTCTGCACCATGGTCTCAGAGGCGTTTCGCGGCGATCAGTCGACGGCCGCACGCCTCGGTGAGGCAAAGCGTCTCCGCGCACAGATTGCGCGCCGCGGACTCGCGCTGGGCCTGATCCGGCGCCTCGCTGACCTGCTGCCCCTCCCCGACGCTCGGAACCCCTTCGGAGATCCGCGATGAAGAACGAGTGGAACGACGCCTTGGCCACGTACGACCGTGAATGCTCCGTCGTGGAGGGCGTACGCAAGCAGTACTTCGACTTCCTCCGCGCGACGGTGTGCGACGTAGTACGCGCCGTCGACGCGCCGCTGGGCCCTCCCTCGTCCGAGCACTTTGAGTTGGAGTCGATGGAAGCCAGCGCTCAATGGAGCGACGGGCTGCTCGACGTGGACGTCTGGCCCTCGAGCCCGTACGGCGGTCCAGCCGGTCTCTTTCGCGTCGCCATGTATCTTCAACCCGGTCTTTTCAAAGGCGCCGACGTCCCGCGGCCCTCCGCCCTTGCCGTGGCGGCCGGCGCCGAGCTCGCCGCTCTGCCGGGATCCATGTTCGACGTGGAGGCGCACCCCGACGCGCAGGACGATGCTCGTCATCTGTTGCGCATCGACTGTGTACCGGCCAATGACGTGCAGCTCCGCTCGAAGCTCGCGAGCCTTGTGACGGCGTACGCAGGCGCCCGCGCTCGAGTCGTCCAGGCGATGCTCGGCCCGTACGGATGGGTGCAGCTCTGCCTTCGCGGGCTGCTCGGGAGACCACTTGACGCAGGCGGCCGCGGCAAGTGGTCCTCGAAGCTGCTCGACGACCCTTGGGCGGGCGGCCGCTACGTGCAATGGCAATCGGAACCAGACGACGACTACGCCTGGGTCGCGACGCTCCCGCCTGATGGACGAGTCGTCTTCGGCTTCTCGGGACGCTTCGAGAAGGATACGGCGTTCCACGCTGCACTCTGCTCCCGCCTGCAGTCGGCACCCGAGACCATCGACAAGTGCCCGAGCGGCACCCTGCTCGACGCCGCAGCGGCGCGCGAAGCGTTCGAGCGTGGGGACCGCGCTCGGATCGTGGAGGTCGCGCTCGGCGCACTGCGCGCCTACTACGATCTCGCGGACGAGCACGCCGGCACGACCTGAGCACCGGGCTCGCCAGCTCCGGAGGACTTGGGCCGGCTCGCGCCTAGCCTCGACCTCGGCCCCCTGAAGCCGCTGCACGAGGCGATCCCCGAGTTCGCCGAGGTTACGTCGACCTGACGCACCGCTGCGAACGCCGGAGTGACGTCGACCTGACGTGCGGCCTGAAACACCGAAAGCCAGACACCCTCCCAGGGTCGTCGGGCTTTTGAGCATCTGCCTTCTGCGGCTTCTTCGATCGTCCCAGCCGTTGTCCCGGCTGTCCCAGCCAGCCTCTCGGGCTGGCTGGCTTCCTCAATCATCTCGGGTGGGCCATGAAGGACTTGAACCTTCAGCCAATGGATTAAGAGTCCACTGCTCTACCAATTGAGCTAATGGCCCGAGTGAATTGTCAAACCGACTGAACCTGAGAGGGCTCCCGGGATCTCGCCGGAACGCTTGGGTCGCCCGTTGAGCCCGGCACGCCCGGCCTGATTCGAACAGGCGACTTTCGGATTCGAAGTCCGACGCTCTATCCAGCTGAGCTACGGGCGCTCCTGCGCGCCCCTCGGCGGGGCTCGCGGAACGCTTCTAACCGCACCGGCGGCGATATGTCAAGGCGTTGTAGCGACATGATGCGCAATTTTTAGGCCGCCTCACTCCGCAGAGCCCGGACGGACGTGCGCGCCGGGGACATCCGGGCTCCTCCCCCGTGAGGCGCACCGTCGTCCAACGGCGCCTGCCGCGCCCGGCGCGGCCACGGCCAGCGGCACGCCCTCCCCCGGCGCGCCTGGGCCGACACGGCGGCGCCGGGCCCGGGGCGCCTGCCTCCTGCTCTCCTGCTCCAGGCGCGGCTGCGGCCTTGCCCGACCGGCTGTGAAAGAAGTTCTCTGTCCGCAGCGCCGCAAGGTAGGGTCCGCTCCGCCATGCCGCTGCTCCGCCCGCTCTCTCGGCGCTGCCTCGCGTCGCGAGGCCCCATCGCCGCGCTCCTCCTCGCCCTCTCGCTCGCCGCGCCGGCCCAGGGCGCCCCCGCCGCGGGCGCGCAGCCGGCCGCGGCCGAACAGCAGCCGGGCAAGAGCCCGCAGAACAAGCGCCGCGCCGCGCGGCGGAGCTCGGCCGACGGCGAAGGCGAGTCGCGGGCGGCGCGCAGCGCCCGATCCAAGGAGAAGGCCCAGGAGCGCGACGGCAAGAAGCGCGCGGCGAGGCGAGACGACGCGTCCCGCGCAGAGCGCGGCGGCACCGACGGCGACGCCAGCGCCGACGAGCGGAAGCCGCTGTCGAAGGGCGCTCCCAACCGCGGACGGCTGACCGGCGCCGTGCGGCTCCGATCGTCGAGGCACCTCAAGACGCGCGAGGGCGCCAGGACATGGGGGCTGCCCGTGCTCGTGAAGACCCTGCGGCGCGCCGCCTTCCAGGTGGCCAAGAAGCACGGCGACTCCGCGCTGCTCGTCGGCGACCTCTCGGCCAGGACGGGCGGCGCGCTCGACGGGCACAACTCCCACCAGACCGGGCGCGACGCCGACGTCGGCTTCTACGTCGTCAACTCGAAGGGCAAGACCCTCCGCACGGACCGGTTCGTGGCGTTCGACGATGAGGGCAACGCCATCGGCCTCCCCGGCGCGCGGTTCGACGACGCGCGCAACTGGGCGCTCGTCCAGGCGCTGCTCGAGGATCGGCAGGCGGGCGTCAAATACCTCTTCGTGACCGACGCGCTGCGGGCGCGGCTGCTCGCCCATGCCGCGAAGAAGCGCGTCCCGGCGGACCTCCGGGCCCGGGCCGCGGCCGCGATGATGAGCCCGAGGGACGCCGACCTGCACAACGACCACTTCCACATCCGCGTGATGTGCCCCCCGTCGATGCGCGGCGCCTGCATCGAGGAGTCGCTGGCCCGCCCCGCGTGCGCCGCCGATGAAGCGAAGCAGCCGCTCACCTCCGCGGCGCCCGCGGCGACGGAACCGGACATCTACGGCGTGCCTTCCCGCTGACGCCCGCCCGCGCTCAGGCCCCCGGCGCGACCCCGGCCGGCGCGTCGCCGTCCGCGATCTCCACCACGACCGGCGCGTGATCCGACGGGCGCTGGAGCTCCCGCGGGCGCGTGTCGATCGACACATCGGTGCACCGCGCCGCGAGCGGGCGCGTCACCAGCGCGAGATCGATGCGGAGGCCCTTGTTGCGCCTGAACGCGCCCATCCGGTAGTCCCACCAGCTGTACGCCTCCTTGGCGGGGTGGCAGGCACGGAACGCGTCCACGAGCCCCCACTCCATCAGGCGTCCCAGCGCGGCCCGCTCGTCCGGATGGCAGAGCACCTGCCCCTCCCACTTCTTCGGCTCGGCGACGTCGATCACCTCGGGCGCGACGTTGAAATCGCCGCAGATCACGATCGGCTGATCCGGACGGTGGCGGGCCTCGAGCTCGCTCCGCAGCCGCGCAAGCCACGCGAGCTTGTAGGCGAAGGCCGGCGTGCCCACCGCCTGGCCGTTGGGCACGTAGACGTTGATGACCCGGATCCCCTCGATCGTCGCCGCCAGCATCCGCCGGGCGACGTCCTGCTCATCGCCGTCGAGGCCCTTCTTCACGTCGTCGACCGAGAGGCCGAAGCGCGTGGCGATCGCGACCCCGTTGTAGGACTTCTGGCCGAAGATGACCGAGCGATAGCCCACCTCGGAGAGCGCGGCCTCGGGGAAGCTGCCGTCCTCGACCTTCGTCTCCTGCATGCAAACGACGTCGGGCGCGGCGCGGACCAGCCAGCTCGTGAGCTGCTCGAGCCGCGTGCGGATGGAGTTCACGTTCCAGGACGCGATGCGCATAGGTCCTCCGGGCGATAGCGGATGAAGAGCCGGGCGGGAAGCCTGGTCCAGGGGCGCGGGCGGGGTCCACGGCGCCCGATCACAAGGCCGTCCGGATCACGTCGAAGAGGCCCTCCGGATCGTCGACGTGGAGCCAGTGGCCGGCGCGCGGCAGGACGTGGACCGAGAGCCAGGGCGCGCGCGCCGCGAGCGCCTCGAAGCGATCGCGCGAGGCCGGCGAGATCGACGCGGACTTGCCGCCGAGGACGACATGGATGCGCCGCTGCTCCACGCCCGGCACGCTTGGGCCGGTCGGCGCCGGCGGGTCCTCCAGGACGTGCCACAGATCGCGGGCGAAATAGTCGCTGAGCAGCGCGTCCAGGATGTCGAGGTCGAGCCGGATGCGAAAGCCGTCGCCCTCGCGGCGGACGTTCATCGCCAGCCAGTCCGCGATGCCGCGGCTGAACCCGGCGGCGTGCACCGCCTCGAGGAACGCCTCGCGCGACGGGATCGGCTGCGGGATCGCGCGGAGCATCGCGAGCACGCCCGGGCTCTCCGAGCCGCTCTCGCCGGCGGGCCTCGCGCTCGGATCGGCGTCGAGGATGAAGGCGCGCTCGATCCCCGTCAGCCGGCGCTCGAGGTAGGCGAGCGCCACCTTGCCGCCGAACGAATGGCCCATCACGCCGCGGATATCGAGGCCGAGGCGGTCGCCCAGCCGGATCAGATCCTCCGCGGCCGCCGCGATCGTGTGGGGCGCAGGCGGGCTCTGCGACATGCCGTGGGCCCGCAGGTCGACAAGGATGAACCCCCACGGCCGGCCGGCTGCGCCAGGCGTGCCCCCGGCGGCTTGCGCCTCGGCGAGGCGTCGGATGAAGGTGCGCCAGTTGGCGCCCGAGCCGAAGATGCCGTGCAGCACCAGCATCCAGCGGGCAGGCGCAGCGGAGGGGTCGGAGACGAGGGCGTGGTGGGGCACGAAGCCGTCGTGTGCGTTCATGGCTCTCCGGACCGCGCGAGCGCGCGGCCTGCGCCTAGCGCTAGCATGGACCCATGGCCAAGAAGCCCCCCATCGCGCCGCCGAGCGCGGACGCCGCGCAAGACGAGGGCCTCCAGCCGGCGAAGCCCGCGCGGTTTCACGGCGCGGCGCTCGCCGGGGCCAGCTTCGACGACGTCGACCTTCGCAACGCGCGCCTACACAACGCCTCGCTCGCGGAGGCCGAGCTCGACGACGTCGACCTGCGCGACGCGCGCCTGCACAACGTCTCGCTCGCGGGGGCCGAGCTCGACGACGTCGACCTTCACGACGCGCGCCTGCACAACGCGACCCTCGCCGGCGCCTCGCTCGACGACATCTCGCTCGCCGGCGCGCGCATCGACAACGCCGACGCCGCCGCGACCCGCTGGTCCGACGTGAGCCTGCGCCGCGCTCGCTTCGAGGGGTCGGACCTCCGCGAGGTCGAGATCGTCGGCTGCGCCATCGACGGGCTCACCATCGACGGCGTGCGGATCGATCGCCTGCTCGAGGAGGCGAAGGATCGAGCACGCGCGAGCCAGGCCCCGAAGGCCACCGAGAAGGAAGCGCCGCTGAAGAAGCCGAGAAAAAAGGAGCGGAAACCGTAGCGCCCCACCCGCGGAGCGAGCGTGCAGCGCCCCGCGCGACAGCGGGCGGTTACGCCTCGATGAGCCCGGTGCGGACCGCGATGCGGGTCAGCTCGACCGCGCTCTTGCACCCGAGCTTCGCGTAGATGCGCACGCGGTGGGTCTCCACCGTCTTCGGGCTGATCGTCAGCCGCGCGGCCGTCTCGCGCGTCGACACGCCGGCCGCGAGCAGCCGCAGGACCTGGCGCTCGCGCGGCGTCAGCGCGTCGAGACCACCGGAGCCCTCGCTCGCCGGCTTGCGCATCGCGCGCACCACGGCCCCCGCGATGCTCGAGGAGAGCGGAGCTCCCCCGGTCGCGATCCGGCGGATGCCCTCGATGACCTCCTCGAGCTTCGAGGTCTTCACGAGATACCCCTGCGCGCCTGCGCGGAGCGCCTCGGCGACGCGGAACTCGTCGTCATAGCCGCTCAAGACGAGGAGCTTCGCCTGCGGCAGCTGCGCTCTCAGCGCCCCGAGGAGCTCGATGCCGTCCCGGTCGGGGATGTTGAGATCGACGAGCACGACGTCCGGCTTGCAGCTCGCCGTCTCGCGCAGGGCATCGGCCGCCGTCCCGGCCTGGCCCACGACGACCATGTCGGGCTCGTCCGAGAGCGCTCGAGCGAAGCCTTCGCGAACGACGGGGTGATCGTCGATCAGATAGATGTGCAGCTTGCTAGCAGGGGTTTCCGCCATGATGACCACAGGGGGATTGGAGTGTCCTTCAGACCACAATTCGATACCCGTGAGCAGTTCAAGTCAAGCTGCTCGGGTCGTCCTGGGAGGAACCTTACAGGGGTATCAGGTGCTCAACGATCTGCAAGCAGCGGCGCGGCGGCAAGCCCAATTGGTGAGGAAAACTCCGTCCTGAGCGAGTTTCGGAGCTCGACGGAGATCCGCGCGACGTGGAATGCGCAACGGTGGACGTGACGGACGGTGCAACGATGCGCCCAGAGCGGCCTGCGCATGCGGTCGCGGCAACCGTCTGGTATCCTTGGCGCGCCTCATGCGCCGGAATGGCCAGCGATCCAGGGAAATACGATGAGCTCGCCGGTCCCCGCTCCCGGTCCGGCCGCCACCTCGCCCTCGCCGCGCGCGGCCGCGGAGATCTTCGTCGTCGATGACGACCCCGCGCTCGTCGAGTCGCTGCTCGACCTGCTCTCCGACGAGGGCTACCGCGTTCAGGGCTTCACGCGGCCGCTGGAAGCGCTCGATCGCCTCGCCCACGGCGCGCGGCCGCGGGCGGTCCTGCTCGACTACGTGATGCCCGAGATGACCGGCGAGGAGTTCCTCACCGCGCTCGCCGCCGCGGGCGTCGAGGTGCCCGTCCTCCTGCTCTCCGGCGTGAACGAGCCCAACATCCGCGGCGCCGTGGCCGGCGTGCTGGCGAAGCCCTTCGACGTCGACCGCCTCCTCGTCGTGCTCGAGCGCCTGACCGGCGCCGTGCAGCGCTAGCGCACCGGCGCGGCCCCCCGATCCCGGCTCGCACAGGCGCGGCGGCACGCTCCTCGCGTCCCCTGGCCCCCAGGAGAAGCCGAGGATGTCGTCGCTGCTCGCAGAAGACAGCGCCACCGGGCCAGCCGTCCTCGCGCGAGGCGGATCGGGCAGCCCCGCCATCGCGAACGCGCCGGCGAGCGCGATCAAGCTGCCGGCCGAGCTGCACCACCGCTTCCGCTTCATCGCGATCGACGCGGGCCTGCTCGGAGAGGCGGCCGACGGCGCCGCGGCGCTGCTCGACGCGCTGCTCGCGATGGGGGTGCGCGTGGCGCTCTTCACCGACGAGGCCATGCCCCACCTCGCGCGGCGGCTCGCTCGCGGCGTGCGCGCCGAGAACCGCAGGCGGCTCTTCCTCGGCGCGCTCGAGGGCGCGGAGCTCCACGGCTTCGATCGCCGCGGCGCCGCGGTCGCGCTCGCCGCCCGCGCGGAGCCGGACGGGCGCTCCGCCGTCGCCGCGCTGCTCGCCCAGGTGATCGCGCCGCTCCGGATCGAGCCGCCCGATCGGCTCGCGATCTCGCCGGAATCACGCGAATCACGCGAATCACGCGAACCACACGACGGCGCGGCGGTCTCCGCGGCGCGCGGCCTCCGCGGCGCGCCGGAGCTCGCGGGCGCCGTCCACGCGACGGCCGGCGCGCAGCGGCTCCTCGAGATCCTCGCGCTCCAGCGGGATCTCGAGGGCGAGCTCGGCTCGCTCGCGGCGCCCCGAGACGCCGCGTGGCTCATCGAGGAGCCAGGGTTCGACATCGCGCGCGAGCACGAGATCGAGTCGCTGCTCGCGATCGCCAACGGCTACCTCGGTTCGCGCGCGTCGCTGCCGGAGGGGTCGAGCGTGTCGCGGCCGGCGACGTTCATCGCGGGCGCGTTCGAGCCCTCGGCCGACGTGAGCCGCGTGCCGGAGCTCGTCATCTCCCCCGACTGGGGCCGGCTGAGCGTCGCCATCGAGGGCGAGTCGTTCTCCGCGGAGAAGAGCGGCGTGCTGCACCACCGCCGCGCCCTCGACATGCGGCGCGGCGTGCTGCTGCGCGAGTGCCTGCGGCGCGACGAGGGAGGCCACCTCACGCACCTGCACACGCTCCACGCGGCGTCGCTCGCGAACCGCCACGTCCTCATGGAGGCGCTCAGCATCGCCCCCCTGAACTTCACCGGGACGATCCGGGTCGACGCGATCCTGAGCGGCGACGTGAGAAGCGCGAGCGGCGCGGCGCACTGGGCCGGCTTCGCGGCGGACGCGGGCGCGAAGAGCCTGCTGCTCGTCGGGCACACGCACGGCGGGCTCGTGACCGCGATGACCTCGCACCTGCGCGAGCTCCCGGAGCAGGCCGCGGAGAGCTCGCCCCCGCTCGAGGCCCTCGAGGGCGCGCGCTGCGAGCGCACCACCGGCGCGCGATCCGTCGCCGAGCGGTGCGACGTCGGCGTCCGCGTCGCCCAGCAGCGCCGCCTCTTCCGGACGACGACGCTGCACACGTCGCGCGACACGCCCACGCCGCGCGAGGCGGGCCAGGCGCTCCAGGACGAGCTGTCGCGCCGCGCCATGGCCGACGTGCTCGGCGAGCACACGCAGGCGTGGGCGGAGCGATGGCGCCACGCCGACGTCGAGATCGACGGCGCCCCCAGGATCGAGCGGGCGCTGCGGTTCGCCCTCTACCACCTCATCGGCGCCGCGAACCCGGACGACCCGCGCTGCTCGATCGGCGCGCGCGGGCTCAGCGGCGAGGCGTACCGCGGCCACGTCTTCTGGGATACCGAGACCTTCCTCGTCCCGTTCTACACGCACTGCTACCCCGAGGCCGCCCGCGCGCTGCTCCTCTACAGGCACCGCACCCTCGCCGGCGCGCGCCGCAAGGCGAAGGCGCTCGGCTACGAGGGCGCGCTCTACGCGTGGGAGTCGGCGGACACGGGCGACGAGACGACGCCGCCGCTCGTCGTCACGCCGTTCGGCGAGGTGGTCCGGGTGCTCTCCGGCGAGCAGGAGCACCACATCAGCGCCGACATCGCGTACGCGGTGCACGCGTACGTCCGCGCGACCGGCGATCTCGACTTCCAGCGCGGCGAGGGGGCCGAGATCCTGATCGAGACGGCGCGCTTCTGGGCGAGCCGCGCCGAGCTCGGGCCGGATGGCCACGCCCACATCCGGCGGGTGATCGGGCCGGACGAGTACCACGAGACCGTGGACGACAACGCGTTCACGAACTGGATGGCGCGGCACAACCTCCGCATCGCCGCCGCGCTCGTCCGGCGCAACGTCGCGCGCGCGGACGTGATCGCGCGGCTCGACCTCCGGCCCGACGAACCCGACCGCTGGTGCGACGTCGCAGACCGCCTGCTCCTCGGGATCGACCCGCAGACCGGCCTGATCGAGCAGTTCGCGGGCTACTTCGGCCTCGCGCCGTTCTCCATCGCCGACTACGCCGTGCGCAGCGCGCCGGTGGACGTCCTGCTCGGGCGCGAGCGGACGCAAACCTGCCAGGTCGTGAAGCAAGCGGACGTCGTGCAGCTCATCGCGCTGCTCTGGAGCGCGGTGCCCGCGAGCGCCCGGCGCGACAACTTCCTCTACTACGAGCCGCGCACCGCCCACGGCAGCTCGCTGAGCCCCAGCGCCCACGCGCTCGTCGCCGCCCGGCTCGATCTCCACGCCCACGCCGAGCGCTACTTCGAGCAGACCGCCGACATCGACCTCGGCAACACGATGGGCAACGCCGCGGGGGGCGTGCACATCGCCGCCATGGGCGGCCTCTGGCAAGCCGTCGCGTTCGGCGTGGCCGGCGTCACGCGCGTGCCGCGGAGCGCGCTCTCGGAGGCGCTCCCCCACGCGCCGCCGTGCCCCGACGAGGACGAGGCGATCGGGATCGAGCCGCACCTCCTGCCGGGCTGGCGGCACCTCAAGATCCCGATCGCCTGGCGGGGCCGCGCCCTCGAGATCCACGTGGAGGACGGGGCGGTCGAGGTCGCGCTGGAGGGGGGCGCGCCGCTGCCGATCTGCCTGCTCGACGCGGGCGCGCCCGCCTGCGCCGTGCTGGCGGAGCCGGGCCGCCGCTATGCGACGCGGCGGCTGGGCGGCCGCGTCACGCCATGGGAGGAGATCACGCCATGCTGAGCGCCGCACGCGACGGGTCCCCGGTCGAGCTCGGGGCGCCGCCCCAGGCCGAGCTGCCCCACGAGGCGCTCGAGGAGGCCGACGAGCGCCCGCCGCAGAGCGGCCTGCAGCGCAGGAGCGTGGTCGTCGCGCTCCACGGCCGCCACGCGCACCTCGGCGCCATCGCGCTCGGGCGGCTCATCGCCCACGGGCTCGAGGCCCCGCTGCGCGGGCTGTGCCTCTCCACGGAGCCGATCGACGCGAGCGAGGTGCCGGCCCACTTCGGGATCGCCCCGGAGGCGCTGCAGGGCATGGTGCTGGACGTCGAGGCGAGCGACGATCCGCCCGGCGCGCTCGCGTCCGCCATGGCGAGCTACGGGACCGCGCTCGTGATCGTGGCCTCGCACGCCGACGATCCCACCGACGAGCGCTTCGGCGTCGGCCAGCTCGCGGCGCGCGCGCTGGAGTCCGCCGCGCTCGGCGTCCTCGTCATCCGCGAGGAGCCCTCCCCGCCGCGGCTCCAGCGCATCCTGCTGCCGCTCGACGGGAACCCCAGCACGGCCAGCGTGATCGCGCCCGTCGGCGAGGTCGCCCGCAAGCTCGGCGCCGAGCTCGACATCGTGCTGGTCGGCTGCGCCTCGCCGCGGGAGGCCGCGGACGACGGGCCGCCCGTGTCGACGCCCGTGCCCTTCGAGCCGGGCGCGATGGTGGCGCCCCTCTACGTCGACCAGCCCCAGCACGAGTGGCCCGCGTTCACCGAGGAGTTCCTGGCCCGGTTCCTGAGCGCGATCGGGCACTGCCCCCACGGCGTCTCCACGCGGTTCTTCCTCGGCAAGGGCGAGCCGGCGGCGGAGATCGCGCGCCTCGCCTGGCAGCTGGCGAGCGACCTCGTAGTGCTGGTCTGGCACGGGCAGCTCGCCGATCACCATGGCGCCGTCATCCGCGACGTGCTCGCCCGGGCGCCGTGCCCTGTGCTGGTCCTGCGGCGCTAGCGCGGGCCCACGTGACGCGTGGCGGGCCCCGGCGGCGGCCAGGCGCTCCCGCGGCCCTCGATCGGCGCGCGGGCGCCTCGCCGGGCGGGCTCCACGCCAACGACCGGCGAAAGGCGCTATGGTGCGCCGCCATGGTCTCCCGGAAGCTGCCCCCCAGCGAGTGTCGAAAGATCGTAGAGCCGCAGAGCTTCCGCTTCTCCACGACGGAGGAGGTCGCGCCGCTGTCGGCGGGCATCGGCTCGCAGGAGCGCGCCCTCGCCGCGCTCGCCTTCGGCCTCGACATCCGCCAGCCCCGCTTCCACGTCGTCGTCGTCGGCGCGCCCGGCACGGGGCGCACGTTCTGCGCGCGCGCCGTCGCGAAGCGCATCGCGGCGAGCCGCCCCACGCCCGACGACATCCTCCTCCTGCCGAACCCGCACCGCCCGAGCGAGCCGACGGTCCTGTCGCTGCCGCCGGGCGAGGGGCGCCCCTTCGTCGAGGCGATGGAGGAGCTCCACGAGAAGCTCGTCGACGCCCTGCGCGGCGCGACCGAGGGAGAGCGCTTCAAGCAGGCGCGCGGCAAGATCCAGCGCCGGGTGAACGCGGAGGAGCGGCGGCTCGAGGAGCAGCTCAAGTCCGCGGCGCGCGAGCTCGGCCTCGACCTCGTGCGCGGCGAGGACGAGGTGCAGATCACCTCGATCGAGGACGCCGCCAACGCGCCGGACGGCGAGGCCCTGCTCGCCATCGCCGGATCCATCGAGGAGTTCGAGATGCGGCTCGCCACCGTGCAGGACGAGGCCGACGTCGAGCTGCGCGGCGTCGTGAAGCAGCTGCTCAGCGACGGGGTGAAGGCCTGCTTCCAGCCCGTGCGCGCGCGCTTCGAGGGGCGCAACGACATCAGCGCCTTCCTCGCGGACGTCGAGACGGTCGTGTCGAAGGAGTTCCGCCTGCTCGTCGACGAGGCGCGCGGCGAGGAGGGCGGCGCCACCCTCCCGCGCGGCGTCGTCGTCCCGACGCTCCTCACGGAGCACACGCCCGACTCCGGCGCCCCGGTCGTCGACGTCCCCTACCCCACGCTGACCGCCCTGTTCGGCCGCACCCACGCGCCGCCCGACTCCGGCTTCCCGCCGGAGCCCGGCTTCGCCGTCGCGGGCGCCCTCCACGAGGCGGCCGGCGGCTTCCTCATCCTGCCCGCGGGCGCGCTCCTCAAGAACGAGGCGCTCTACGAGCAGCTCAAGGCCTGCCTCCTCGCGGGCAAGTTCATCGTGCCCGAGCACAACCCGTCGTACTTCCGCGGCACCGCGGAGGAGCTGCTCTTCCCGCCGATCCCCATCGACGTGAAGGTCGTCCTCGTCACGAACCCGCAGCTCTACCAGGACCTGCACGACGCCGATCCGGAGTTCTCGCAGCTCTTCAAGGTGCAGGCGCGCTTCGAGACGACGATCTCGCTGGATCAGGCGCTCCTCACGTACCCCGCGTTCCTCGCCGGCTTCGCGCACGATCGCGGCCTCCCGCCGATCACGGCCGACGGCGTGACCGCGCTCCTCTTCCACGGCGGCCGCCTCGCGGAGAGCCAGACCAAGGTGAGCGCCCAGGTCGGGCTCATCGCCGAGGTCGCGACCGAGGCCGGCTACCGGGCCCAGCGCCGCGGCCGCAAGGTGGTCGACGGCCCCGAGGTCAACGAGGCGCTCGAGGCGGCGCGGCGCCGCGGGAGCCATTTCCGCGACCACGTGCACGAGCTGCTCTCGGACGGGACGATCCGCATCGACGTGACCGGCCGGCGCGTCGGGCAGGTCAACGCCATCTCGGTCCTGTCCGACGGCCCGCAGACGTTCGGCCGCCCCTGCCGGGTGACGGCGGTCGTCTACCCGGGCCGCGAGGGCCCGGTGAACATCGCGCGCGAGGTCGAGATGTCCGGCCCGCTCCACAGCAAGGGCGTGCTGGTCCTCACGGGCTTCCTCGCGGCACGGTTCGCCCAGCACCGCCCGCTCTCGTTCGGCGCCTCGCTCGTCTTCGAGCAGACCTACGAGCCCATCGAGGGCGACAGCGCCTCGTCGAGCGAGCTGTACGCGCTCCTGTCCGCGCTCTCCGGCGTCCCGATCCGGCAGGAGCTCGCCGTGACGGGCAGCATCGATCAGCAGGGGAGCATCCAGCCCGTGGGCGGCATCAACGAGAAGATCGAGGCCTTCTTCGATCTGTGCGCCGCCAAGGGCCTGACGGGCGAGCAGGGCGTGCTGATCCCGAGCGCGAACCGCGACGCGCTCATGCTGCGGGGCGACGTCGTGACGGCGATCGAGGCCGCCCGCTTCCACGTGTTCGAGGTGAGCTCCGTCGAGGAGGGCATCGAGATCATCACCGGCGTCCCCGCGGGCGTCGCCGACGCGGACGGAAGGTACCCGGAGGGGACCGTGTTCCACGCGGCGGACCAGCGGCTCGAGCGCTTCCACCAGGTGATCGCCGACACGCCGAAGGGCGGGACGAGCGCGGATCCTCGAAGAATGCTCAGGGAGCGCTGAAGAGGGCCGATGGCAGCGAAGCGCACGGCCGAACCCGCGCCGACCCACGCCGGAGCCCGCCGATGACGCGGCGGCTCCTCCTGCTCGCGGCGGCCGGCGCCGCGGCGCCGCTGCTGGCGTGGGGCGCGCTCGCGCGGTGGCGTGATGGATCGCCCTCGCTCGGCGCCGCCTGCGCGGCCGCCGCCGCGATCGCGCTGCTGATCCTCCTCGGCGGCATCGCCCGGCGGCGCTTCGCCACGAGGCCCGGTCGATCCTGGCGCCAGGCGCCCGGGGCGCCTCGGCTCCCGCGGACGGGGCGGCCGGCCGCGCGCGCGGCGGAGCGCACCTTGACGCCGCCGACCGAGCTCGACGATCCGCGGATCATCTACGCCTTTGCAGCCCAGGCCGTCGGCCAGTCGCTCGCCTGGGAGGGGAGCTACAAGGCGGCGGCCGCCTCGCTGCGCGACGTGCCTCGCGACTGGATACCTCCGCAGGTTCGGGTGCTCGTCCTGAGCAACCTCGCCCAGTGGCAGCTCTGCGCCGGCGACATCGAGTCCGCCCGGCGGCTCCTCCCGGACCTGGACGAGGAGCGCGCGTCGGCGTCGGTGCGGCCGCTCGTGCGGGGAGCGCGCGCCGCGGTGCTCGTGCGCACCGGCGACGTCGAGGGCGCGCTCTCCCTGATCGGCCTTCGCGACGGCGAGCGGGAAGAGCCGACCGAGGTGCGCCAGCGCTACCGCATCACCCGCGCGCACGCGCTCACCGCGCTCGGCGAGCCCGCCGCGGCGCGCGCGGAGCTCCGCCGGGTGGTCGATGACGTCGGCGTCGACGAGCTCTGCCGCTGGATCCCCGCGGGCGGGCCCGCCCGAGCCGCGATGATCGAGCTCATCGACGAGGGCTGACGGATCCGCGCGTCTCCGATCTTCCGCGCCGCCCAGGCCTGGCTCCGCCGAGTCACGCGCAACTCGGATCGTCACGCCGCTTGTCAAGCGTCATTTCCCTGGTTTGTCGCGCGGGAAGCTCCCCTCTGCCGGCTCCGGGCGCTCGAGGCCCACAGCGCGCATCGTGTGCGCTTCCCCGGCGATTCCGGTTCGCGGTGGGTTAAGCAACGTTGCGAGCGCCTGGCGGCTGGTAGAAAGAGGATGCTGTACGCAAAGTGCATCGGGCCAGGTAGCCTTTTCGCGTCGACCGGGGGAGAACGCATGCCAACCTGTATGGGTGGCCAATGAGGGTGGAGGCGCCACGGGGGGTGATCGGCGGGTGTTCCACCGGTTCAACCAGCCTCACGCGCCCCGTCCTGGCGACTCCCCTCGCTCACAGGAGCCCGCCCCGGAGGCTCCCGTGAACCGCCCAGCGGATACGCCGTCCCATCGCATCCTCATCGTGGACGACAGCCCCACGTACCTGAACCAGGTCGCGGCGGCGATGCGCGACGAAGGCTACTTGCCGGTGCTCGCCCACTCGGGGGAGGAGGCGCTCGCGCGGCTCACGGTGGCGCGCGTCGACGGCATTCTGCTCGACATGGTGATGCCGGGTCTGTCGGGCCCGGCCACGTGCCTCCGCATCAAGGCGAACGCCTCGTGGCGCCCGATCCCGCTGCTGATGCTCACCGGCCGCGACGACCACAAGGCGATCCTCGACGCCCTCTCGGCCGGCGCCGACGATTTCGTGACGAAGACGGGCGAGCTCACGGTGCTGAAGGCGCGCCTGCGCGCCCAGCTGCGCAGGAAGCATTACGAGGACGAGAACCGCAGGATGCGCGAGCTCCTCCTGCGCCGGGAGATGGAGGCGGCGGAGGCGCGCGCCGACCGGCGCCTCAAGCAGAGCGAGGAGCGGTTCCGCCTCATCGTGGAGGGCGTCCAGGACTACGCCATCTTCATGCTCGACCCCGCGGGCCGCATCGCCAGCTGGAACCCGGGCGCCGAGCGCATCAACGGCTACCGGGCCGACGAGATCATCGGCTGCCACTGCTCGGTCCTCTTCCCGCCGGAGGACGTCGAGCTCGGCAGGCCCGTCGCGGAGCTCGAGTCCACCGTGGAGACCGGCCGCTCGATCCAGGAGGGTTACCGCGTCCGCAAGGACGGCACCCGCTACTGGGCGAACGAGGTGATCAGCGTGCTCTTCGACGAGTCCGGGCAGCTGCGCGGCTTCGCGAAGGTCACCCGCGACGTGACGGAGCGCCGCCGCGTCCACGAGGCGCAGCGCATCCTCGTCTCCGCCGGGCAGATCCTCGGCGAGTCGCTCGATTTCGAGGAGACGCTGCGGCGCGTGGTCCGCGTCGCGCTCCCCGACTTCGCGTCGATCTGCGTGCTCCTGCTGCAGGACGAGTCCGGCGCGATCGATCGGCAGGTGACCGCCCACGCGGATCCCTCGATGGCGATGGCGACCGAGCTCCTCGGCAGGATCACGGCCGACTCTGCCGGGCGAGGGATCGGCAGGGTCCTGCGCACGGCGCAGCCGGAGCTCATCCCCAAGGTGACCGACTCGTTCGTCCGCGCGATCTCGTTCGATCAGGCGCACTACGAGGCGCTGCGCTCGCTCTCGCTCGCCTCGCACCTCACGGTCCCGCTGACGGCGCGCGGCCGCACGCTGGGCACGCTCTCGTTCGCCTCGACGCACCGGCGCTACGACGCCGTCGATCTCGACCTCGCGCAGGATCTCGCGCGGCGCGCGGCGCTGGCCGTCGACAACGCCCGGCTCTACCGGGAGGCGCAGCTCGCGGTGCGCGCGCGCGACGATTTCCTCACGATCGCCTCACACGAGCTCCGCACGCCGCTCACGCCCATGCAGCTGCAGGTCGACGGCCTCCTGCGGGCCGGCAAGCGCGGCGGGCTCACCGCCGAGCGCGCCACGCCGCGGCTCGAGATGATCAAGCGGCAGGTCGAGCGGCTCGCCCGGCTCATCACGAACCTGCTCGACATCTCGCGCATCTCCGCGGGCCGCCTGCAGATCGAGCTCGAGGACGTCGATCTCGCGGCCACGGTGAACGAGGCGCTGGAGCGGTTCCGCGAGGAGCTCTGCTCTGCCGGCTGCCCCGTCAACCTGTCGGCCCCCGCCTCGATCGTCGGCCGGTGGGATCGCCTCCGGCTCGATCAGATCGTCACGAACCTCCTGTCGAACGCCGTCAAGTACGGCGCCGGCAAGCCCATCGACGTCACGCTGGAGGACCTCGCGGACCGCGCCCGCCTGACGGTGCGGGATCGCGGCATCGGCATCGCCCCGGAGCAGCAGGCCCGCATCTTCGAGCGCTTCGAGCGCGCCGTCTCCAGCGAGAACTACAGCGGCTTCGGCATGGGGCTGTGGATCGTGCGGCAGATCGCCGACGCGCTCGGGGCGACGATCCAGGTCGACAGCCGGCCGGGCGAGGGGGCGACCTTCACCGTCGACCTGCCGAAGGAGCCTGCCTGACGCCCTCCACGCCGCGCCGCGCGCCGCGCGCCGCGCGACTAGAGCGCCCGCCGCACCCGGCGGCGCTGCTCGATCATGTGCTGGGTGATCTGCTGCCTGCCCTCGGCGCGCTCCACCAGCGTCCACACGTTGTCGCCGCGCTCCCTGCCCGCGCAGTCGAGGAGCGCGTCGGCCGCCTGCTCGGCGGGGATGAGCCCGTCGTGTCGCCCCGGGAGCTCCACCACGGCCGCGCGCGTGCAGAGCCCGCCCATCGTGGCGAGCATCCGGCGCACGATCTCGCGGAAGACCGCCTCGTCGAACGCGTCGCGCTCGCCGGCGCCGAACAGGACGAGCTTGTCGAACGCCATGCGCGGCTTGCACGGGATCATGACGACCTCGCCGAGCTCGCCGGTGATCAGGCCCTGCCGCCTCAGCTCGGAGATCCGGCCGCCGAGCCGCCAGTCGCAGAGGCCGGCCACGCCGTGGGCCGGCCGCGCGTCGCTGAACGGGGCGCACGCGAGCACCTCCGAGTCGAGCTCGTCGAGGCTCTGCAGGTCGGGGGAGATGAACCGTAATTCCACGTGGATCAGACGCTGATGGCGCCCTTGCGGAAGTCGCTCTTCGCGATCTTCACGTTGACGCAAGCGGGCCTGCCGCACCGGAACGCCTCGTCCAGCGCGGGCCCGAGCTCCTCGACGCGCTCCACGAAGGCCCCGAAGCCGCCGAGCGCCTCGACCACGCGGTCGTACCGGGTGAAGTCGAGCGACGTCGCCGGCGCGCGGCCCTCGCCGTAGAGCTCCACCTGCCCCCGGCGGATCTGCGTCCAGGCCGCGTCGTTCCCGATCACGCTCACGACGGGGATGCCCTGGCGCACCATCGCCTCGAACTCGAGCGCGTGGAATCCGAACGATCCGTCGCCGTACACGAGGACCACGTTGGCCTCTGGCCGCGCGAGCTTGGCCGCCATCGCGTAGCCGGGACCGACCCCGAGGGTCCCGAGCGGGCCGGGGTCCATCCAGAGCTGCGGCCACTCGAGCTTCAGCACGTTCGCGGCCGTGGCCACGAAGTCCCCTCCGTCGCCGATGACGATGTCGTCCTTGCCGAGGCGCTTGCCGATCTCCGCGCAGACGCGCAGCGGGTTCGGCGGGTCGCCGTCGCTCGCGATCTCCGCCAGCATCTTCGCGCGCGATCGCTCCTCGGCCTCGCGCACGGCCGAGAGCCACGCCGCGGCCGTCTTGTCGGGCACCTCCGCGAGCAGCTGCTCCAGGACGACGCCGCTGTCCCCGTCGATCCCGACGTCGACGCGGCGGTTCTTGCCGAGCTCGCTCCCGTCGAGATCGATCTGGACGACCTTGGCCGCCGGGCTGACGGCGCGGCCGTACTCGAGGCGGAAGTCGAAGGGGGTCCCGAGCACCACGCAGAGGTCGGTCTGCGAGAGCGCGAAGCGGCGCGAGCGGCTCATGAGCCCCGGGTGCGCGTGGGGCAGGGCGCCGCGGGCCATGCCGTTCAGGTAGAAGGGCGCCTTCACCGCGTCGGCGAAGCGGCGCAGCGCGTCGCGCCGCGGCGACCACCGGAGCTGGCTCCCGACGATGAACATGGGCCGCTCGGCGTCCCTCAGCAGGGCCGCGGCCCGCGCGACGGCGGCCGGGTCGCCCCCGGGGCGAGGCGGGGCCGCGGGCGCGGTGGCCGGCGCGTCGTCGCCGGCGTAGTTCATCAGCAGGTCGAGCGGCATCTCGAGGAAGACCGGGCCTGGCACGTTCGCCTGGGCGATGCGGAAGGCCGAGTCCACGTACTCCTGGATGCGATCGGTCGAGGGGACGGAGACGCTCCACTTCGAGATGGGGCGCATCAGCTCGACGTGGTTCATGTCCTGAAGCGAGCCCATGTCGGCGAGGGCGCGCGGACCGGCGCCCCCGAGGACGACCATCGGGACGCCCGCGCGCTGGGCGTTGGCGACGGCCGTCACCACGTCCGTCACGCCCGGCCCCGCTGTGACGGCGCACACCCCCGGCCTCCCGGTCACCCGCGCGTACCCGTCGGCGGCATGTCCGGCGGTCTGCTCGTGTCGCACGTCGACCACCCGGATCCCGTCATCCAGGCACCCGTCGTAGATCGCCTGGATGTGCCCGCCACACAGGGTGAAGAGGTGCGTCACCCCGTGTCTCGCGAGGGCCTTCGAGACCAGCCTGCCGCCGTGCACCTGCGCCATGAGGCCGGCATATACCATGTGCGACCCAGCGTCCTGCCGGCGAGCGGTCGGTGCGCGCCGCCGCCCGTGCGCGAGCGCGCCGCCCCGGCCACGTCGCCCGCCCGGGCCGCTCGGCGCCCCGGGCCGGCGCTCCGGGGACGAGCCCCCGGGCCACGCGTCGACGGCCGCATGACCGTCGCGCTGCGGCGCCGCGTCGAGGTATCCACTCGTCAAAACATCACCGGAGCTGGGGGGTCGTGTCCGCCTGAAACCCCCATTGTCCGGGTGGTAGGCAAGTGTTCTTCCTAACCTACCGACCTCGTCTGAGCTCTCTCGGGATCAGAGCACCACCCGCTTGCTGGCGCGCGCGCCGCCTCCCTGGCGGGTGATGCACGCTATCGCCCGATCAGGTCGGCTATCCGACCGCCGAGTAAGGATAACCCCCCTTCGCAGGGCGTTGCTGTAAAAATACAGCCCTGCCACAGCGCCGACTCCGACCTTGGACGCGAGGTCGTCGCCCCACCGCGACGGCCGACGCCTTTGCGATCACAACCCCGACGCTGTTCTCTTCTATCCGGGCCACGAGATGATATAGTTGGAACCTTATTGCAGGTGCCAGCTCGACACCGCCACCTCTCTCGACCTCTCCCCGGTGCTCCTGCCCTGCAGCCGCCGGCCTCGGAGAGGGTCCGGTTCTCTGCCGGCTGGGCCGTCGCGCCGCCGGCGGTCGCCTCCGTCGTCGGCGCGCCCCGTAACCTGGCGGAAACATTTCGGGGGGCGCTGGGTGGCTGGCGCCCCCGAGCTTCTGTGAGGACCGTAACCGGTTCAGCGCCGTCGCGGCGCTCGGCGGGCGCTGGGTGGTTGGCAACACAGGGCGTGTCGAGCTCACCGAGCCCTCGCGGGGCGCGCGCGGCGCGTCCTGCCGTGATGCCTGACGCGCGACGAGGGAGGGCCGCGGCGGCCGGGCAGCGGGTCCGGCCGATGGCGGCGCTGGCGCGGCTCGCCTGCCGCGTGGCGATGACACAACATCTCCATGACGTGTGCTCGCCAACTCCTTTGCGGCGTGCCGACCTCGACGGGCTGGAGGCGTGGATCCGCTGCGGCGATCTGGGCAGCGTCAGGGGTGAACACGAGCCATCTTGTGCGACGCTCTCGTGGACGCTGCCTTCACAACCTACGTCCCGAGCGGCGTCTACCACGTGTGCGCCGACTTCACCCGTCCGGGCGTTCCCGACACCCGATCGCCATGTTGCTTTCACTGGTATGCGCCGAGACCTTCTCCGTCCATGGTGCATCATTTCATCAACGCGCGATCGCTCAGCGCATCACGCGCTCGTGTTGCAGCGCGAGGAGGGCCGAATTCTCGGCGATTTTGCGCGCGCTCCCGCGGGGGCTCTCGTGCGCTGGCGCCTCCCCCTCTCGCAGCGTTCATTTCAAATATCCTGCGCTCACAGAACGTTACCCAATACACCAAAATCACGCGTGACTGCTTACATGAGCTGGCGAGCTTGTTGTTTTCTATTTCGGGAAGGCTCTGTATCGGTTATGCGGGATAAGAGGACGCGCAATCGCGCTTCGCTGGAGTAGCATCTTCCTATGTCGGAGCCCCCTAGTAGCAGTCAGTTGATCCGGATACCCATGGTGCTGGCGCTCGACTGCAGCCCCCATTTTCTCGCTCGTTGCCGGAGGGTTGCAGCGCGGGCTCGTTTCCTCGTCCGCTCCTGCGATGCGGGCTCGGCGTGGGGGGTGGCCGTCCGCCTGCGCCCGCTGGCCATCGTCTTGCCGAGCCACTTGCACGATCGTGCGCCGAAGACCTTCGAGCTGCTCGCGGAGGACGCGGGGGCACGCCTCGTCGTCGTGGAGTCCGAGCAGCTGCCTGCGGGCGAGCTGGAGGGGCACATCACGCACGCGATCGGTGAAGCGAGCCGCGCGCGCGGCGCCTAGGCTGGAGCGGGGGTGCAGGTTCGTGCGCTGCGGGCTCGGCCGCCAGGCAGGCGGCCCGCGGCCGGGCGCGCCGGCCGCGGGCCTCAGTCGACGCGGACGCCCGCGGTGAAGTGGAAGCCCCATGTATGGTCGAGCGGCGGGCCGAGCTCCTCGTCGAAGGGCAGCAGCAGGCCCGTTCGGACGAACGCGAGGTCGCGCTCGATCGCGAGGAAAGGCTCGACGGCCAGGACGTAGAGATTGCGGGCGACGGCGTGCCGGATGCTCACGTTGTCGAACGTGGGCAGCGCCATCCCTTGCACGCGCACACCGCCGCCAATGCCGTGGCCGATCTGGAGCTCGGCGGCGTGCTGGATCGCGACCTCGTACTCCTTGTTGCGGCCGAGCGGGATGTAGAGCACCGGCTCGAGCTGGAAGCGCCCGATCATCCATGAGCCGACGTGGACCTCGGCGCCGAGGCGCGCGTGGATGGGGAGGATGCTCGGGAAGTACTCGTGGAGATCCCAGTACGCCCGGCTGGCGCCGACGGGCTCGTAGCTGGCGTGGAGGTGGGTCTTGCCCGAGAGCGTCGCGAGCCCGACGTCGCCGCCCACCGTGAGCCAGAACGTCCGGCCGACGCGGGCGACGTGATGGGCACCGAGCGTCACGTTGCCGAGCACGGCGTCGGTGCGCTCGGCCATCGCGAGCCCGAACGGGAGTCGGACATCGAGGAACGTGTGCTGGACGAACGGCATGCGGGCAAAGAGGGCGACCGCGAGCCCGGAGACCTCGCCGTCGCCGCCGGTGAACGAGGAGGTCTCCAGGCCAATCGCGCCACGCTGGCTCAGCGGGACAGCCCGCTCGTTTATGGTTCTGCCGCCCGACCCGCGCGCGGGCGGCGGCCCCAGCTCGGTGTCCGAGAGGGACAGCGCCCAGGGCGCCGGCGTGCTGCCCTTGCGGCCCGCCTCCACCGGCTTCCGGTCAGGCAGCGCCGAGTCCGAGGGCGGCCCGGCGGCTCCCGGCGCGGTTTGCGCCTCTGCCGGCGCGAGCGGCGAGGCGTCTGGCTCAGGTGCGCCCGCTTCGGGCGCGCCGAGCGCCGGGGGCTGCGGCGGCCCGCCGGGCAACGGCGTCGCGGGCGGCTGCGGAGTGCCTGAGGCCGGCGGCTGCGGCGTGCCGGGTGCCGATGTCGCGGGCGACAGCGGTGAGCCCGGCGCAGGCGTCGCGGGCGGCTGCGGTGTGCCTGAAGCCGGCGGCTGCGGGGTGCCCGGCGCCGGCGTTGCGGGCGGCTGCCGTGCACCCGGTGCCGGAGGCGCTCCCGCCGACGCGGAGGGCGCAGGGCTAGCTGTCGGGCGAGGCGTCGCGGGCTGCGCAGCGGAGGGCGCGGCCGCGAGGGTCGCCGCCAGCCAGGAAAGCGAGGACAAGACCAGGATTCGACGTGGCATCGTGTCTCCTTGGAGCGCGCATCCTATCGTCTCGGCGGGCGCGCGCGGTCTGCTCCGGCGAGCGCTGAACGCGCCTCGGCCAACGCGAGCGCCGACCCGCGGCGAAACGGGCACGGGGCGGCCCGGAGGCAGAGGCGAGCGCCGCGCGGCGCCCCGCCGCGGAGCAGCGGCGCGGGGCCGGGCCCTCCCGCGCGCCGCTACAGCAGCGCGGCGAGGGCGGCCGCGAGCCGCTCGTAGTGCGGCCTGTCGTTGTAGATCTGGGCCGAGATCCGGAGGTGCCGCCGGGGCGACGCGGGCCAGGCGAACACCGGCACCTCGATCCCCCACCGCTCGAGCAGCGCGTCCTGGAGCGGATCGAGGCGCAGCCGGGACGACGGCGCGTCGGGGAGCGGCACCGTCGCGAGCGCGCCGATCATCGCGTCGGGGCTCGGCGGCGTGCAGCCGAGCGCCTCGCACAGCAGGTCGCGCGCGGCGAGCGCCGTCGCCCGGTTGTGCGCCTGGAGCGCCGGCCAGCCGCCGGGCACGAGCGCGGCCATGGCGCGGAGCGCGTCCGCGACGCAGAGCGCCGCGCTGGGGTCGGCCGTGCCGGTCCAGTCGAACTCGAGCAGGAAGCGCGACCTGTCGGTGCGCGGCGAGTTGGCGCCGTGGCTGATGGAGAGAGGGCGGACCGCGCCCTGCTTGTCCCGCCGCACGTGGAGGAACGCCGCGCCCTTCGGCGAACAGAGCCATTTGTGGCAGTTGCCGGTGTAATAGGCCGCCCCGAGGGCGCGGAGATCGAGCGGCACCATGCCGGGCGCGTGCGCGCCGTCGACCAGCACGTCGACGCCGCGCTCCGCGAGCGCTGCGATGAGCGAGGCGACCGGGAACACGAGCCCCGTCGGGCTCGTCACGTGGTCGACGAGCACGAGCCGCGTCCGCGGCCCCACGCGCGCGAGCACCGCCTCGACCACCTGCTCGGGCGCCTCGATGGGGAACGGCACCGGCGCGACCACGACGCGCGCACCGGCGCGGGCCGCGACCGCCTCGGCCGCGTTGTTGCAGGCGTTGTACCCGTGATCCGTGATGCAGAGCTCGTCGTCGGGTCGCAGCGAGAGCGACCGCAGCACCGTGTTGACCCCGACGGTCGCGTTGGGGACGAACACCAGATCGTCGAGGTCAGCGCCGACGAACGAGGCGAGCGCGCCTCGGGCCCCGTCGAGCAGCGGCTCCAGCTCGCGAAGGAAGAACCGGACGGGCTCGCGCTCGAGCTGCTCGCGGTAGCGCTGCTGCGCCTCGAGCACCGCGCGCGGGCAGGCGCCGTACGAGCCGTGGTTCAGGAAGGTGACGGCCGGGTCGAGCGACCAGAGCTCGCGCACGGCGGCGGCGCGCGACTCCGGGAAGGCGTTCGGGTTCATGGCGAGGAGCGGGCCCCGGGGAGGCGACGTGCCGGAGGGCCCGGAACAATGTCGCGCGGGCTCCGACCCCTGTCGAGGGCCACGCGCGGAGCAGCTCCCAGTCCATGATGGATTGTATCGTCAATGTTGAATCATGGATCAACCATGACCAGGTGCCGCCGGTCGTGCAGAGCCGGTCAACCCGTCCATGATGGACATCGCGTCCGGTCGTCCCATGACGGACATCGCATCTGCGCTCTCGTGATGGACACCGCACCTGCCCTCCCACGATGGACACCACATCTTCAATCCCATGATGGACACCGCACCTGCCCTCTCATGGTGGACGCCGCGCCTGCCCGCCATGACGGCCCGTCATCGACGGGCAGGCGTCAGCGGCGACCAGCAGGCATCAGCAACGGGCAGGCATCCGCAGCGGGCAGGCATCCGCAGCGGGCAGGCGTCAGCGGCGACAGGCAGGCATCCGCAACGGGCAGGCGCCAGAACGGGCGGGCGCCGGCGGCGCACCTCGGCGGCGGCGCCGGATCAGCGGCCCGACCAGACCGGGGAGGCGCTGTTCATCTCGAGCGCCTCCATGCGCCGCGCCGCGGGTGAGGGCGGAGCCGCCGCGGCCGCGCGCGCGGTCTTCCGCGCGCTCGCCAGCGTCGAGGCCGCCTGGACGGCGCGCTCCTTCTCCTTGTCCGACCGGGCGCGCGCCGCCTGCTGCCGGAGCCGGTCCTCCGCCGCGGCGAGCTTCGCCTCGGCCGCGCCGAAATTGCCCGCGCTCACCTCCTGGGCCGCGTCGAGCTGCATCATGCCCGCCTCCATCACCGCGGCGATCGTCTGGGTCTTCTCGTTCTGGTGCGCGGCGACGAGGGCCGGATCGCTCGTCACATCGTAGCGGGCGACCACCTCCTGCACGCGCGGGAGATTGCCGCTCTCGGCGTCGCGGAAGTGGAGCCGCACGCTCGCCAGCGGGTGGGAGCCGGCCGCCGGCGCGGTGACCCGCGCCCGCACGAGCATCTCGCGGTGCTGCCCGCCGAACATCGTGCCGAGCAGCACCCGGAGCGCGTCCCCGGAGCGCTCGGTGCGCTCGTTGGGGACGTCGAGCAGCTCCACGCCGGGCGCGGGGACGATCTCGACGAACGCGCCCGTCGCCGCCGTCGTCTGGAGCAGGGCGAGCTCGCGCTCGAGGACGGAGGACATCTCGCGGGCCTCGGTGAGGTGGTACAGCCGGCCGCTGGAGCCGATGGCGAGCGCGTTGAGCGTGCGCTCGTCGTAGTCGGCCCCCACCCCGATCGACGTGATCTGCACCCCGTGCGCGGCGCCGCGCTGGGCGAGCGCCCCGAGGATGTCGGGAGAGGAAGGCCCGATGTTCGCCTGGCCGTCCGAGATGAGCACCACGCGCCGGACGGCGTGCGTCGACGGCGCCGCGAGCGCGTGCTGCTCCGCGAGCTGGAGCCCAGCGAAGAGGTTGGTGCTGCCGTCGGGGCCGAGCGCGGCGATGGCGCGCGCCACCGCGGGCCGCGTCGACCGGCCCAGCACCGTCGGCGAGACGCGCGCCTGCGCTGTGTCGGCGAACGACGCGACCGAGACGAGGTCGCCGTCGGGGAGCCTGTCGACGAACGCCTGCGCCGCCGCGCGGGCGTTCTCCATCTTGGGGCCTTGCATCGAGCCGGAGGCGTCCACGAGCAGCACGACCGCCGCCGGCGCGCGCGGCTGTCCGCGGGCCGCGCGCGCCGCCGGGACATCGATCCACACGCCGAGCTGCGTCTCGCGCGTCCCCGGCAGCGCGAAGGCGCTCGCGCCCGCGGCGCCGATCCAGACGCCCTGGCTCCCCGCGGGCGCCGGCTCCGGCCGGGACGACGGCGCCTCGGCCGCCGCCGCAGAGGGCTCGGCCGGCTCCGTCGGGGCCGCGGCCACGGCGACCCGCTTCGCCGCCTCCTCCCCCTTCGCGCCCTCCTCCCGCGCCGCCGCGCCCGGCGCGGCCGCCACCGCCGCGGCGGTCGTGCCCGGAGGCGCCGCCGCGCTGGCCGTGCAGCCCAGAGCCGCCCATCCCATCAGCAATCCAGCGAGCATCGTCCGCATCGAGAAGCTCCTTCCGCCGCAAGCCATGGCGCGGCCCAGGGAGGGTCCTGCGTCCCTCCGCCGCGATCTCCCGGTCCCCGCAGCGCGCGGCTTCTACGGACCGGGCCAAAAAAAGATCTCCGGGAGAGCCGGCATCGGCATCACCGCCGCGGCCCTCGCACCGGCGAAAGGCCGCCCTCCCGCGTCCGGAGCCCCCTCCGAGCACACGTCCATGGGTCGTCCCTGCCTGACTCCAGGGCACATCTCGAGATCTCGCGAGATCTGCGACTCCCGACGTCCCTCTATCGATGGTTCAGCTCTTGCTCATTCACGACCGTCGACGGGCGATCGCCGGAGCGCGGCGCCCACACACGATCCGCCGCACGGAGCGGCGATGCCGGAGGAGGTCGATCCGATGCAACTCGCGCGAAGCCAATCTCCAGCTCTCCTCGCCGCGTTCGCGGCGGTCTTCCTCGCTGTCGGGAGCCTCCTTGCTTTGCCGGGCTACACGCTCACCGGCACGGGCGTCCGCGTGAGGACCATCGGCGTGCTCAACATCGATGTCTATCGGATCAGCCATTACATGGAGCAGCTCCCTGCCACCCGGTCCAAGGACGCCGTCATCGAGATGGACACGGGCAAGAAGTTCGTCTGGACGATGCTTCGCGACGTCGACCGCGCGAGCATCGTCAAGGCCCTGCGAGAGGCCTATGCGTTGAACCGATACACGGACACGCCGAAGATCGAGAGGTTCGTGGCCGCGTTCGAGGGAGACCTCAAGTCGGGAGCGGAGGTCACCATCGCGTACGACCCGCGCGCGAAGGCGACAACCGTCACGGTCGCCGGCGGCGGGACGGCGACCGTGGCAGGCGTCGATTTCATGAAGGCCACCTGGCGGATCTGGCTCGGCAAGATCGATCAGCCCACGTTGAGCGACGCGCTCATCGCCAGGCTCCGCTGAGGCAGGCGAGCCGCTGTCAGTCCGACGGCTTGTCGCGCACCACGAGCACCGACCGGTTCGTGTGGTTCACGACCTTCGCCGCCGTCGTGCCGAGCACCTTGTCGATGCCCGAGTAGCCGTGCGACCCGATGACGATGAGATCCGCGTTCTCCTCGTCGGCCGTCCGGCAGATGACCTCCCAGGCGACGCCGACGTGGATCACGACCTTCGCGAGGAGCTCGGGCGGCACGTCGCGCGCGAGCTGCAAGAGCTCCTCGCGGTCGCTCCGCTCCAGGATCTCGGGGACGCGGGTGGGCGACTCGTTCAACGCTTCCGCGGGCAGGCTGTGGTGCAGCCCGATCCCGCGCACGAGCACGAGCTTGCCGCCGAGCTTCTGCGCGAGATCGACGCCCTCCGCGAGGACGAGCGACGCCTTGGGGGAGCTGTCCAGTGCAACGAGGATGGTCCGGGGGTGCTTGAGACTCATCGCGTCCGCCTTTCGTGCGGTGACGTACCGCACCTTCTTTAGCCGACCTGGCGCCGGACGCGCAGCGCATCTCTCGGCGGCAGCGCCCCGCTCCTTCGCGCCGGCCCGGCCGCCCGCCCCGAGCGCCGCGGACGGTGCGTCCAGCGTGGATCAGGCGCGGATCATCACGCCATGGCCTCGGTCGTCCGTGAGGATCTCGAACGCCGCGCGCCGCGCCGTGGTCAGGGTCTCGATCCCGACCTCGCGGCCCAGGCTCTTCCGCCGCAGCGTGACGGTGCAGGCCCCGATCTTGGTGTTCAGACAATGCTTCACGCCGCCAGGAGGGTTCCTGTAAGCCAGGCCCACGAAATCGCCGGCGGACCCGGAGATCTGCCCCTCGACGCTCAGCCGATCGGTCTCCGTCCGGAAGCGCCAGGTGAAGTAGTCGAACGAGGCATCGGCGCGGACCGACTGGACGAGCGAGCCGAGCGCAATCTCCTCGCCGCCGTGCCGGAGGACCAGCGGCGTCATGTTCGGCGTCCAGAACGGTCCGACCTTCAGTCGGGCCGTGGCGACCTCGAGGAAGCTGTCCGGGTGGCTGTCGAACCCGGCGACCTGCCCCCAGGCGTACAGGTCCGTGTGCTTCGTCCCCCAGTTGTGGTTCTGGCTGCCCACCCAGCCCGAGACGTCCACTTCGCGCCCGGCGACGCGGAGGAGGCCGCTGTAGACGGCCATCGGCGCGCCGACCAGCGCCTTCGCCTTCGGCAGCGGGGCGCCGTAGAGGGCCGCCGGGAGCAGCAGAAGGGGCTCCCCGCCGCCCTCGTAGGCGAGGTCCCAGGTGATGGCGTCCTCCCCCTCGCCCGCCGCGCCGGTGAGCCTGCCGAGGCTCAGGCGGGCGTCGTCGATGGCGACCGACAGGCTGTCGCGGGCGAAGGAGCAACGCCCGGCGAACGGGACCTCGCGCTTGGCGACCACGTGGCGCCCCGACTCGCCGTCGAAGTACACCGCCCAGAGCTCACCCTCCGCGGCCTCGGGCCGGCCGGCCGGGCTGAACAGCGTGTACCGGATCCAGAAGGCGAGCGGCCGCGTCGGGTGGTTCGCGCGCTGGAAGAAGCTCTCGTAGAAGCCGCCACGCTGCCCCGGCCGGTAACGCGCGTGGTTCGCCCGCTCCCGGATCGTCCTCGCCTTCGCGACCGCCATCGAGCCCCCTCTCCGCCAGCCTAGTGCCCCCGCTTCGACCCGCCGCTGAGAAGATCGCCGATCACCCGCTCCAGATCGTCGAGCGAGATCGGCTTCGCGATCTTCGGGTTGTCCACGCGCTCCACGAACTCGCGCGCGCTCGGCGTGAAGGCGCCGCCCGACATGAAGGCCATCTTCGGCAAGAGCTGCGGGAACCGCTCGCCGATCTCGTCGTACAGGGCCATCCCGCTCATCTGCGGCATCAGGAGATCGCAGACGATCGCGTCGATCCGGCCGCCGCGGTCCCGCAGGAGGTCGAGCGCCTCGTGGCCGCTCTTCGCCACGAGCACCTCGTGCCGCTCCTCGAACGCGCGCGCGAAGGCGTTGAGCAGCATCGGCTCGTCGTCCACGAACAGGATCGTCCCGCGCGACGACGCGCGCGGCGGCTCCGGCGGCGGCCGCGGCGCGGGCAGATCCGTGGGGTTGAGGCCGGTCAGGCGGATCGTGAAGACGGTCCCGACGCCGGGCGTGCTCGACACCGTCATCGTGCCGTGCTGCTCCTCGACGATGTTGCGCGACACCCAGAGCCCGATGCCCGGGCGCGCGCTCTCTTCCTTCGTCGTGAAGAACGGGTCGAAGATCCGCTCGACGACCTCCGGGGTCATCCCGCGCGCGTTGTCCTCCACCTCGACGTGGTGGACGCCGGCGTCGAAGCGCGTCGTCACGCGCACCATGTTCTCGTCGCGGGGGCGGTTCGGCATCGCCTGCGCCGCGTTGATGAACAGGTTCACGAACACCTGCGAGAGCTTGCCCGGATAGCCGACGAACGGCGGCATCTCGCCGTAGCTGCGCTCGATGCGGCAGAGCTGGCTGAGCTGCGGGCCCGTCATGCGCAGCGCGAGCTCGATCACGTCGACGAGCTCGACCCGCTCGGGCTTGCGCTCGCTGCTGCTCGAGAAGAGGTTGAGGTCCGTCACGATGTCCCGCATCCGCTCGACGCCGGCGAGCGCCTCGTGGCACGAGCGATCGATGAGGTCGATGGCGCGCAGCAGGTCCTCGTAGGAGCCCGAGGCGACCGGGCGCGCCGCCGAGACGAGCTTGTGCGCCCCGCTCCGGATCTGCTCCAGGTTCGCCATCACCCACGCCATGGGGTTGTTGAGCTCGTGCGCGACGCTCGCCGCGACCTGGCCGATCGAGGAGAGCTTCTCGCTGTGGAGGATCTGCGCGCGGCGCGCGACCTCCTCGGTGACGTCGCGCATGAGCGCGAGCGAGGCGTCCTCGCCGTAGAGCCGCGTGATCCGGACCGTCATCACCTTGGTCAGGCCGGCGCGCGTCCCGCAGCGGATGGTGGCCTCCCTCGGCGCCTCGGCCCGCGAGGCCGACAGCACGAGCGTGCGCAGCGCCGGCACGTCCGCCGCGACCGCGAGCGCGGTGATCGGCCGGCCGATCCACGCCTGCCGCGAGTGCCCGAAGAGCGCCTCGAAGCGCACGTTGAGCCGCGTCAGCATGCCCTCCTGGTCGATCGTCGCGAGGACGTCGGACGAGAGCTCGACGATCTCCCGGTAGCGCTCCTCGGAGGCGAACAGCGATCGCTGGGCGTACGCCTCGGCGAAGCGGTGCTCGAACTGGAGCAGCAGCGCGTCGACGGCGCGGAGCACGTCGATCGAGGACGAGCCGTCGGCCTCGGCGTCGTCGTGCGTCGTGTCGAGCACGCCCGCGACCGCGGTGCGGAACTCGGACGCGGCGATCAGCGGAGCGCTGATGGAGTACCCGGTCGCGTAGCGCTGCTCGACCAGGTGCGTGATGAACTCGTCGAGCAGCGTCTCGCTGCCGTCCTCGAGGATCCTTGTGAACGCGGCGAGCCAGGAGCGCACGTTCTCCGTGACCTCGCCCACGGGCCGATCGGTGTACCGGCCCCGCTCCGGCGGCAGCGCCAGCACGTTCTCGATCCAGTCGTCGATGAGCTCGTCCTTGTGCCGCTTGCAGAGGTCGAGGAGCCGCCGGCGCGCGAGCGCCATCGACGTCTCCGCGTTGGTCGGCGGCCCGTGGACCTGCGAGCGCCGCTCGCCGTCCCCTCCGCCGCGCGCGCCCCGCGACTCCGGGACCTGCGAGCGCCGCTCGCCGTCCCCCCCGCCGCGCGCGCCCCGCGACTCCGGGACCTGCGAGCGCCGCTCGCCGTCCCCTCCGTTGTGCGCGCTCTTCGCTTCCGGAAGCTCACGCTTGGCTTCCTCGTCCGCTGCCATCGCTGTTACCTGCCGCGGAGGACCTCGCAGCCCATGAACGCCCGGAGCGGCTCCGGCACGACCACCGTGCCGTCCGCCTGCTGGTACTGCTCGAGGATCGCGATGACCGTCCGCCCCACCGCGAGCGCCGACCCGTTCATCGTGTGGACGAGCCGCGGCTTCGCCTTCGGCTCCGGCCGGTAGCGGATCTGGGCGCGGCGCGCCTGGAAGTCGCCGAAATTCGAGCAGCTCGAGATCTCGCGGTACAGCCCCTGGCCGGGCAGCCACACCTCGAGATCGTACGTCTTCTGCGAGCCGAAGCCGAGATCGCCGGTGCAGAGCGCCGACACCCGGTAGTGCAGGCCGAGCCGCTTCAGGACCTCCTCCGCGTGCGCGGTGAGCAGCTCGTGCTGGCGGGCGGAGTCCTCCGGCGCCGAGAACCGCACGAGCTCGACCTTGTCGAACTGGTGCTGCCGGATGAGCCCGCGGACGTCACGCCCGTGGCTGCCCGCCTCGCTGCGGAAGCACGGCGTGTAGGCCGCGTAGGCGATCGGGAGCGTCGCGCCGTCCAGGATCTCGTCGGCGTGGAGGTTCGTGACCGGGACCTCGGCCGTCGGGATGAGGTACAGGTCGTACGCCCTCTCCGGGTCGCTCTTCTGCGTCTTGAACAGGTCCTCGGCGAACTTGGGCAGGTTGCCCGTGCCGAACAGCGCCGAGTCCTTGACGAGGAAGGGTGGCAGCACCTCGAGGTAGCCCTGCTCGCGCGTGTGCAGGTCGAGCATGAACGAGATGAGCGCCCGCTCTAGGCGGGCGGCGGCGCCCATCAGCACGGTGAAGCGCGCCCCCGAGAGCTTCGCCGCGCGCTCGAAGTCGAGGAGGCCGAGGGCCGTGCCGATGTCCCAGTGCGACTTCGGCGCGAACGAGAAGCTCGGCTTCTCGCCCCACGCCCGGACGACCACGTTGCCCTCCTCCCCCGCGCCCACGGGCACCGACGGGTCCGGCAGGTTCGGCACGACGGAGAGCAGCTCGGTCATCCGCTTCTCGAGCTCGGAGACGACCTGCTCCGCCTCCTTGATCCGCGTCGACAGGGCCTTCAGCTCGTCGCGCTTCTGCGCGAACTCGGGCGATTTCTTGTCGAGGCGCGCCATCGCGTCGTTCGCCGCGTTGCGCTCCGCCTGCCACCGCTCGAGCTCCTGGATGTTGGACCGCCTCGCGCTGACCGTGGAGGCGAAGTCGCCTCCGAGGCTGGCGGCGGCGGCGGGCGAGCGAAGGGCGAGCGCCGCGCGCACCTCATCGAGGTGCTCCGCGACGTAGCGAGGATCGAGCATACCCCAGGGTTTAGCCGAAGCCCGCACGCGCGTCAGCAGCCGCGACGCGCCGCTCCGCTCCGCTCCGACGATGGGCCCGCTCCCCGCCGGGCTTGGCGGGGAGCGGCGCGCAGGGAGGCGCTAGGCGCTGGCGCCGAGGCTGCGCAGCACGAACTGGAGGATGCCGCCGTGCTGGTAGTAGTCCACCTCGTTCGGCGTATCGATGCGCGCGGTGACGGTGAAGGTCTTCTTCGCCCCGCCTTCCCCGGTCGCGACGACGTCGAGCTTCTTGCCCGGCGTGAGGTTGTCCGAGATGCCGTCGATCTCGAACACCTCGCGCCCGGTGAGGCCGAGGGTGGACGCGTCCTCGCCCGGCGCGAACTCGAGCGGGAGCACGCCCATGCCGACCAGGTTCGACCGGTGGATGCGCTCGAAGCTCTTCGCGATGACCGCGCGCACGCCGAGCAGCTTGGTCCCCTTGGCCGCCCAGTCGCGCGACGACCCGGTGCCGTACTCGGCGCCGGCGATCACGAGCAGCGGCACGCCCTCGGCCTTGTACTGCATGGCCGCGTCGTAGATCGTGGTCTTCTCGCCGTCGGGCAGGTGCACCGTGATCCCGCCTTCCTCGCCGGGGCGAAGGGCGTTCTTGAGGCGGATGTTCGCGAACGTGCCGCGCATCATCACCTCGTGGTTGCCGCGGCGGGCGCCGTACGAGTTGAAGTCGGCGGGCGCGACGCCGTGCTCGACCAGGTACTTCGCGGCGGGGCTGTTCTTGGCGATGTTGCCGGCCGGGGAGATGTGGTCGGTCGTCACCGAGTCGCCGAGCAGCGCGAGCACGCGCGCGGCCCGGATGTCGGTGAGCGGCGCCGGCTCCTTCGACAGCCCCTCGAAGAACGGCGGCCTGCGCACGTAGGTCGAGCCCTCGTCCCACACGAACGTCTGGCCGCCCGGGACAGCGAGCTTCTGCCACTCCTCGTCGCCGGCGAAGACGTTCTCGTACTGCACCTGGAACTGCTCGGGCCGCACGGCCGTCCGGATCGCCTCGTTGACCTCGGCCGAGCTCGGCCAGATGTCCTTGAGGTACACCGGCTCGCCGTTGCGATCCGTGCCGACCGGCTCCTTGAAGAGGTCGGCGTCGACGTCGCCGCGCAGCGCGTACGCGACGACGAGCGGCGGAGAGGCGAGGAAGTTCATCCGCACGTGCTGGTTGATGCGGCCCTCGAAGTTGCGGTTGCCCGAGAGGACGCTCGCCACGACGAGATCGTTGTTGCGGATCGTGTCGCCGATCACGTCCGGCAGCGGCCCGGAGTTGCCGATGCAGGTCGTGCAACCGTAGCCGACCATGTGGAAGCCGAGCGCCTCGAGGTACGGCAGGAGCCCCGCCTGGCGCAGGTAGTCGGTGACGACCTTCGACCCGGGGGCGAGCGACGTCTTCACCCACGGCTTCACCGTGAGCCCGCGCTCGACGGCCTTCTTCGCGAGCAGGCCCGCGCCGAGCATGACCGCCGGGTTCGACGTGTTGGTGCAGGACGTGATCGCGGCGATCACGACCGAGCCGTGGCGCAGCGTGTAGCGCGTGTCGCCCTCGGTGATCTCCGCCGGGCGCATGACCTTCTCGAGCGCGGGCACGCGCGCGGCGGCGTTGCCGGCCCCCTCCTCGAGGAACGCCTTGACCGCGGGCGCGTCGGCCGCGGCGAACTCCTTCTCGAGCATGCCCTGGAGCGAGGCGCGGAAGGTGCGCTTCGCGTCGCGCAGCGGGACGCGGTCCTGCGGCCGCTTCGGGCCGGCGATCGACGGCACCACGTCGCCGAGGTCGAGCGAGAGGGTGTCGCTGAAGACGGGTTCCGGGGTGCTGTCCGTGCGGAACAGCCCCTGCTCCTTGTAGTAGGCCTCGACGAGCGCGACGAGCTGCGCGGGCCGGCCGGTGAAGCGCAGGTACGCGATCGTCTCGTCGTCGACGGGGAAGAAGCCGATCGTGGCGCCGTACTCGGGCGCCATGTTGGCGATCGTGGCGCGGTCCGGGAGCGAGAGCGCGCTCAGGCCGGGGCCGTAGAACTCCACGAATTTCCCGACCACCTTCTTCTGCCGCAGCAGCTGCGTCACCGTGAGGACGAGATCGGTCGCGGTCGCGCCCTCGGGCAGGCTGCCGTGGAGCTTGAAGCCCACGACCTCGGGGATGAGCATCGAGAGCGGCTGGCCGAGCATCGCCGCCTCGGCCTCGATGCCGCCGACGCCCCAGCCGACGACCCCGAGCCCGTTGATCATCGTGGTGTGCGAGTCGGTGCCGACGAGCGTATCCGGGTAGACCAGCGTGCCCTGCCGCATGACGGCGCCGGCGAGGTACTCCAGGTTGATCTGGTGGCAGATGCCCTGGTCGGGCGGCACCACGCGGAAGTTCGTGAACGCCTGCGCTCCCCAGCGGAGGAACGCGTAGCGCTCCTCGTTGCGCTCGAACTCGAGCGCCGCGTTCACCTTCACGGCCGTCGAGGACGCAAATTTGTCGACCTGGACCGAGTGGTCGATCACGAGGTCGACGGGCTGGAGCGGGTTGATCTTGAGCGAGTCGCCGCCGAGCTTCGCGAGCGCCTCGCGCATGGCGGCGAGATCGACCACCGCGGGAACGCCGGTGAAGTCCTGGAGCAGCACGCGCGCGGGGTGGAACGCGATCTCCTGCGAGGGGCGGGCCTTCGGGTCCCAGTTGAGGACGGCCTCCACGTGGTCCTTGCGCACGACGCGCCCGTCCTCGTGGCGGAGGAGGTTCTCCAGGAGAATGCGCAGCGAGAAGGGGAGCTTGTCGATCGACGCGCCGCCTCGCGCCAGCGAGGTGAGCTTGTAATAGGTGTATGTTTCGGCTTGAACCGTCAGCGTGCTCTTGGTGCCAAAGCTGTCGACCATGCGGCCTCCTCCAACGTCCGGAGCGCCCTTGTAGGCGCCCCGAAGCCGCTAATCTAGTGTTATGTGCGCGCGCTTCACCCTCGCCGTTCCGGACTTTGCGACCCTCATCGCGCTGCTCGAGTCCTCCTCTGGCGCGGGCCGAGCAGGCAGCGGCCCGGCTCGGTCGATTGCCGCTGATCCGGAGATAGCGGCAAGGTTTCGGCCTCGTTTCAACATCGCACCTGCGACCGTCCACCCGGTGCTGCGCGCGCGGGACGGCCGGCGCGCGCTGGTGGCGGCGACCTGGGGTTTCGTGGGGCGTTTCGCCAGGGGCGGCGCCGGGCCTTCGCTCCTGGCCAACGCGCGCGCCGAGAGCGCGCGGGCGAAGCCGACGTTCCGCGAGGCGTTCGCGGCGCGCCGCTGCGTGGTGCCGGCGGACGGCTTCTACGAGTGGACCGGGCCCAAGGGCGCGCGGCGGCCCACCTGGTTCCACCCCGCGGAGGGCGGGCTGCTCCGCCTGGCGGGGCTGTGCCAGCCGGCGAAGGACCCCGACACGGGGGAGCCCGACCGCCGGTTCACGATCCTGACCACCGAGGCGAACGCCGACGTCGCGCCGATCCACGACCGCATGCCCGTCCTGCTGGGCCCCGGGGACGTGGACCTCTGGCTCGGCCTCGGCGACGGCGCGGACGCGGACCGGGCCGAGGCGCTGCTCCGGCCGGCGCCTCGGGGCGCCCTCGCGGCGCGCGCCGTCTCGCCGCGGGTCAACTCGGTCGCCCACGACGACCCCGCCCTGCTGCAGGAGCTCGCGGCGGAGGCCGCTGCTCCGAAGGCCGCTGCCTCGAAGTCCGGCGGCACGCTTCCGCTGTTCGATCTCGATGGCGGCGCGAGGCCCGCCGTCCCCTCCGGCCGGACCTCGCGCCGCTGATCTGCGGCAACGTACGTTGATGTGCGCGGGCTGCCTTGCGACGGTCAGCGCGCGGAGGCGCTGCTCGCGCGACCGCCCTTGCGGCCTGTGCGGCTGGTCTTCGCCGGTCGGCTCGCCTTGCGCGCGGGCGCGTCTCGCCCGGTCTTCGCGGGCGCCGTGGCCGCTGTCTTCTTCCGTCCGGTCGCGGCGGTGCGGCGCCCCTTCTGCGCGCCCCGCGCCGGCTCGGCGCGCTGCGTCGACGCGCGCTTCGCGGGTGGACGCTTGGCCGCCGCCTTGCGCGCCGACGGCTTCGCCGTGCGCGCGCGGCGGCCGGCGGTGGCGGCGGGCATGCTCTTCGCGACGTTCCGAGCGAGGAGCGCCTCCACGTCGCTCTCGCGCACCTGGCCGAAGCGCGCCTCCAGGCGGCTGCCGAGCTCCTCGAGGCGCGCGGCGCCCATGGCGCTCTCGACCTGGGGGAAGAGCTCCTTCTCCTCCTCCTCGACGTGGTGCTGCACGAGCTCCTTCAGCACGCCGAGCCTGGCGTGAAAGGTTTCGTCACCCGGCTCGGTGCTGAGCAATTTCTGCAACATGACGTCGACGAGCGCGTGCTCCTCGTACGAGGTCAGGATCAGGGGGGAGGCGCCGAGCGCCTCCCGGCTCGCGGGGTAGAAGAGCTCCTCCTCGATGGCCGTGTGGCTCACGAGGGTCGCCACGAGCTCGTCGCGGAGCGCGCCGATCTCGTCGCTGTCGGCCTGCGACATGCGCTCGAAGAGCTCTTCGACTTCCTGGTGATGCTCCTTCAATAGGTCGGTCGCCTTCATGCGGGGACTCCTCTCACGGAAAGATGAAGCGCCGTCGAGGCGCTTGGCCTGTGCGGCCTGCGGGTTTGCGCGAAGCATGCCAGGCGAGATGGGCGCGCGAAGCGAGCGCACGACGCGCACGCGCGGGCGCGGGCGTACGTCGATCGGCCAACCCGCGCGGGGCGTCGCGGCGCGCGCGACGCGGGGCGTGCTGCCCCGCAGCGAGGCGGCATGGCACCGCTGGAGCGTGATCGCGCGCGGCCTGCGCGATGTCGCGGACGCCTTCGCGCGCGCAGGGCGCCGGCGCGCCGCCGGGCGCCGTCAGCGGGCTTTCCGCGGCTCGCAGGCGCGGGCGCAGGTCGATCGCGCGGGCCTCAGTTCGCGCCCCATACGTTGAGCACGGCCGCCGTTTCCGCGTCGATCGTGGCCGGCTCCCGTTGCGCCGCAGGCGCGCGCACGGACAGGTCGAACGTCACGGTACGCCGGAAGAGCGACACGGTGGCGAGGGGCATCACCTCGCGACGGTTGAAGGCGCAGGTCGGGTCCACGTCGAGGTCGCAGAGAAAGGGGGGAACACCGAGCCGACCCGAAAGCACGAGGTTGCCCCAGCGGGTGGAGTAACGATCGCCGAGGGCAGCGATCTGGGGGCCGCGCTCGACGCCCTCGAGGCCGGAGGCGACCGCCGCCAGATCCTTCCCGAGCGGTTTGCGGGCGAACGAGAGGCCGAGGGCGGCGATCGCCGTGCGCGCGACGTCGATGATCTCGGTCGGGGCAGCGACGCGCTGGCCGGCGAACAGATCACCGGGAAAGTGGACATAAAGCGGGAGCGTCAGGACGGGCTCCTGGAGCTCCATGCCCTCGCCGTAGAGCACGGCGTCGGAGCGCCCGCTGGCCAGATCGCCGGTCACGATGAAGAGGGTCTCGTCCCACAGCCCGGCGGCCTTGAGGGTCCCGATGAGGTTGCCGAGGGCGCGGTCCTGGCCGGCGAGGGCGATGGAGAAGAGGTCGCGGATCCGGTCGCGATCCTCGGGGCTGAGCACATCGCGGCGCCGGTTCCTCAGCCTGGCCAGCACCTGGGCGGCGCGGCGCGGCTCGACGGGGCCGGCGTACTCGGCGGGCTTGAGGGCGTTCAGCTCCTTCGGGCTCACCTCCCAGGGCGGATGTCCGCCGCGCGCGTGGACGAACGCGAGGAGGCGGTTGGACGTGTCCTGGCGGACGGTCTCGCTGATCCAGGTGGCGGCGGCGTCGATCGGGGTGGTGGCCGGCTCGCCGCTCGTCGGGGGGTGCTCGAGGACCCGGGACCAGCCGGGTCCGAAGCCGAACGCCCGGAACGTGGTGGGCACGCCGGTGAAGAACCCGGTGCGGATGCTGCTGTCGCTCGCGATGGCGCCGATGGTGGTGACGTGGGCGGGGAGGCGGGCCCCAGTGTCGGCGACGGTATGGGCCGGCGGCGGAAGACCGGTGAGCAGCGACGCGGCCACGGCGGACACGACCGTGCTCGGCCCGCGGTGGTGATCGAACGTCGTCGCTGACGTCGCGAGCTCCGAGAGCGTGGCGAGGTGCGGCTCCGGACGACCGCTCCAGGGGGGCAGATCGGGCCGCTCGACCCCGTTCAGGGCGACGATCACGACGGCGCGCGCTCGGGGCACGGACGGCGGCGGCTCCGGCGATCCGGCGAGGACGGGGTCGCCGAAGAGGATGCGTCCGCCGCGGGCCGCCGCGGCGGCGCGGAGCTCGAGGGAGATGAGGGACCCGGCGAAGGGCGCGAGCGGCAGCTCGACGTCGGTCCAGGCCGCCTTGTCGCCGCCCTCGACGTGGACGCGATGGATCACGAGGGGCTCCTGGCCGTCGCGGAGGACGCGGATCTCGGCGTCGCCTCCTCCCGAGCCCAGCGCGCCGATGGAGGTGTGGAGGCGGGTCACCCTGGAAGGGCGAAAAGCGCAGCGGACCGCGCCCGGCGCGCGCAGCGCGATGGACCGGTGGGGGACGCCCGACAGCGCGGCGGCGGGCGCGACGACGTCGCGCAGGGTCGGGGGGCCGTACGTGGCCGGGTCCTCGTCCGGGATGCCCACGCGCACCCAGTCGACGTCGGCGAACGACTCCCCCTCGCGGAGCCGGCCGGAGAACTGGAGCGTGAGGGTGTGCAGGCCGGGGTCGGCGGGGAGCGTGGTGGTCGGGGTCGAGGCGATGCGGATCTGGTCGCGCTGGAGGCGGAGCGTTCCGAGCAGCTGGTCGTCCAGGGAGACGGTGGCGTACTTGGAGGTGAGCCCGACGGCCCGGGCGGAGACGAAGATCGGGCTCGCGGAGGGCAGGACGAACGTGAGCTTGATCTGCCGCTCCGAGATCCGCGCCCAGGTGGATCCATTGTGCTCGACCGCCTGGATGCCGGTGGGCACGGTGCCTTGCCACGCGAAGCGGCCGATGAGCGCGCCCGCGCCGGTATCGAACAGGAGCCCTCGGTGCTCGAGATCGCAGCTCGGCAGCTCGTCGATGAGGTGCACGACGTCGCGCGCCGGCGGCGGAGGCGTCGCCTGCGGGCTCGCGGACGCCGCGGCCGGGGCGTCGGAAGGCAGATCGCGGGTCGAGGTCTCGCACCCGCTGCAACCGGAGAGGAGCGCGGCCGCGGCGGAGGCGAGCGTGAGCGCGGAAGAGGGATGGCGGGTTCGGATCACGCGGGCGCGCACGGGGCGTCCTCTACCACGAGCGGGGCACCCTGCCTGCGGCTGGGCACCCCGGGGCGAGCGCGGGCTCCTCGATTGCCTGGGGGAGCGCTCGTGGCGCGCTCAGCGGCGCCACGGCGGCGCGACGCGGAGCCGGGTGAGGCGGCCGGCCTTGACGACCGCGAAGCGCACGCGCTCCTCGTCCCGGAGCTTCGCCCGGATCTCGTAGACGCCGTCCTTGGGCGCGAGCGGCAGCTTGACGCTGCCGGTGCCGACCTTCCGCCCGTCCACGAAGAGCGTGTCGCCCGCGCCGGCGATCACCTCCAGCATGCCCTGCCCCTCGGGCACCTTGTGCTCGGCGGCCAGCGGCAGATCCTCGGGCAGCACGGGGTTCGACGTCGTCTCGCCGATCGGCCCGGCGGCAGCCGGGGCCGGCGTGGCGGCGACCGCCGCCGCGACCACGCTCGACGAGCCGGCGGCGGCAGGCACAGCGCCGGGCGGGGCAGCGGTCGCGGGCTCCGCGGCGGGCGGGCTCGGCTGGTCGGAGGTCAGCGAGGCGCCGTGCAGCTCGTGATCGCGCGACAGCCGCGCGGCGACCGCGAAGACGAACGCCGCCACCGCGAAGAGGACCCACATCGTCATGCGGTTGTCGCGGGCGGGCGGCTGCGGCGTCGGCACGTAGGCCGACGGCCGGCGCACGCGGCGCGGCGTGGGCGACTCGTCGACGGCGGGCGCCGGGGCGGGGGCCGCGAGCCGCGCGGCGGGCGGCGCCGAGGGGACCTTGAGCGCCGCGGGCGCCGGCGCCTCGACGACGGGCGGCGGCGGGAGCGAGCCCAGCGTCAGCAGCCGCTCGGGCTTCGGGTACTCCAGCGCGGGCAGCGTGGCCTCCGGCCTGCGGGGCGCGGGCGCCACGCCGGGCACGGCCGGCGTCACGCCCGCCAGCAGAGCGGCGTCCACCTGGGGGCTCCGCGCCGCGCGCACGCTGACCCCATCGCCTTGAAGCTCGGCGAGATCGCTCGGAACCCGTGCGTTGACGAGCGCGCCGGAGAGCGCCGTCACCTCCTCCTCGCCCGCGCTCGCGAACGCCGTGTCCTCGTCCTCGCCGTCCACGGACAGCACCGGGATGGACATGGCCGAGCCCGGCCCCGACACCGCCGAGCTCGGCGCCGCCGAGCCGCGCGCCGGCATGCTCGATCGCGGCGCCACCGAGCCGGGCACCACCGTGAGCTGATCGTCGGTGAGCTCGACCGAGGCGCGCGACGACGCGGCGGCGGCGTCGCCGGCGAGCTCGGGCGGCAGCGCCGCGACCGGGGCGGCCCGCTCCGGGACACGCCGCACGCCGCGGAGCGTCTCCTCCTCGTAGGCCACGGCGGGGGCGAGCAGGTCCTCTCCCTCCCGGCTGATCACCCGGCGCACGCCGCCGCGCGCCGCGACGTCGTTCAGCACGTCCTCGACGAGGCCCGCGGCGAACTCCCCCGAGGTGATGACCGATCGCGGCGACGTCCCCCGGGCGAGCGCTCTCAGGAGCGAGCGCGCCGGCTCGGGCGTCGCGTCGGCGGTCGCGCCCATCCCTTCCAGGTCGAGGACGACGCGCTCGACCTGCATCAACGGCGGCCCGTGGAACAGCCGCTGGGCGGCCCGGGCCGCCGCGATCGCGGGCAGGAGCTGCTCCGCGAGCGTCCCTTCGAACCCGGGGCGCGGCGGCGCCGCGAGCTCGCTCTCCGGCGCAGGCGCCACCACGAAGCGACCGGAGCCGACGCCGAGGAGCGCCGCGAGCACGGAGGGGCCGCGGTGGAACGTCCCGTCCTGCGCCGTCCGGGTCGCGCCGGCGGGGCGGCCGTCCTTGAGCAGCACCTCGTACAGGAACGCGGCGTCCCGGACCGACACGAGCGCGTCGGGCCGGCGCGCGCACGAGAGCGACAGCAGCGTCCGCGTCGTCATGCCGTCGAGCCGCCCGCGGACCTCGCCGCCCGTCGCGATGCGCTCCGCGACGCGCCGCCTGCCCCGCAGGACCTCGTGCACCCGCTGCACGAAGGCCGCGGCGCTCTCCTCCTTGCGGAGGTAGCCGTCGGCCTGGGCGCCGAGCTCGCGGAGCCGCTGGAGCAGGTCCTCCTTCCAGGAGAGCAGGATGACCGGCACGTCGCGCAGCGCGACGTCGCGCTTGAGCGCGCGGCAGAGGGCGAAGCCGTCGAGCCGCGGCATCAGCACGTCGCTCACGACCAGGTCCGGCGTCGTCTGGTACGCGAGGTCGAGCGCCCGCGCGCCGTCGTGCGCCTCGTGCACGTTCGCGCCCGCGGCCCGGAGCACGCCGGCGAGGAACCACGTCACCGCCGGATCGTCGTCCGCCACCACGATGTCGATCGCGTCGAGCGCCGCGTCGCCCGGCGCCGCGCTCGACGCGCTGATCGTGCGCGCCGGCGACTTCGCGCGGATCTCGCTGTGCAGCCGCGAGCGCTCGCCCTCGGGCGCGCTCGGCGCGATCATCCACGGGGCGAGCGGCAGCGCGCCCTCCGGCCCGTTCGGCGAGAACCGCACGCCGCCCTGCGAGCGGATCGTCACGAGATCGCGGATGCGCGCCACCGCGCCCCAGAGCGCCGCGAGGACCTCGGCGCCGTCGCCGAGATCGACGTGCTCCCCGCGGCTCCTCGGCTCGGCGGCGTCGCAGAGGCCGCGGCGGAGCTCCTCGGCAAGGCGCGCCCCGAGCTCGTCGAGGTTGACGGCCCCGAACGGCCCGCGCACGGCGCGCGCGGTCTCGGCGCGCACGCAGGCCACCGCTGCCTCCGCGGCGGCGCGCCGGAGCGCGTCCGGCGAGACGGGCTTCGGCAGCGCGCGCGCGGCGCCGAGCGCCACGTAGGGGGCCGCGTCCTCCGGCCGCGCGAAGCGGCCGACGGCGACGACGGGGACCAGGTCGGTCAGCGGATCGGCGGCCAGCGCCTCCGCCAGCCCGCGCGCCCCCGGCATGTCCGCGTCGAGCAGGACCAGATCCGGAGCGAAGGCCCGCGCGAGATCGATCGCCGTCTCCACGTCGTCGGTCCGCTCGACCTCGAACGACGGCCCGACATCGGCGCTCGCCGCGTCGAGCGCCTCGGCGAGCGGCGCGGCGCCCACCACGAGGACCGTGATCGGCGCGTCGATCGACGCGGCCGGCGCGGCCTCCAGCGCCTCGGCGGGGGGCGCCTGCTCCACGCCGCGCGTCGAGGAAGCGCGCGCTTCCTCTTCCTCGTCGAGCGAGAGCGGCTCGGCGGCGAGCGCGCGGCCGTTGCTCAGGCCCGCGATCCACGTCGTGGCCTGGCCCTTGGCCGCACCCGTGCCATCCGGCCGCGCGCTGGCGCTGCGTGCGTTCGGCTGATCCGCGGCGGCGCGCGCGCGGGGCGGCGCCGACGCCTGCTCGAGCGGCGCGGCGCTCGCGCGGGGCGGCGCCGGCTCACCCATGGCCGACTGCCCCCAGGCCAGGGCGGGCAGCTCCTCGAGCAGCTTCCGCAGGGCCGCCGCGTCCTCGCCGCTGAGCCGCGCGCCGTTCCCGGCGGCGAGCTGCGACTCCCCTTCGGCGAGCCGCTCGGCGACGCGCACGAAGCGCAGGAGGCGCGCCCCCGCGCCGAGCGAGTGCAGGCGCCGCTTCAGCTCCTCGACGAGCCGCGGCGCATCGCCCTCTGCCTCGATCCGCCGGACCATCTCGCGGAGCTCCGCCACGCGGCGACCCAGGTTCGCCACGAACTCGGCGCGCGCTCCGCCCAGCCGCTCTTGCCGAGCCTCGCTCGCTGGATTGCTGCGCGGCCCCGCGTGCTCCACTGCCGTCGATCCTACGCCCATTGGCGGTCCCGTATCACAGGAGGATCGGACACCCGAACTTCTCGGCGATCGCGCCCGCGCGCCCGTGGCTTCGGGCCGCGCGCCGGCGCCCCCGGGTCACCTCACGGCGGCCCCAGCTCGGCGGCGATCTGCTCCCGGACCCATGCGCCGGCGGCGCGCGTGCCGAGCGTCCCGCCCACATCGACCGTGCACATCCCCTGATCGAGCGCCAGGGAGACCCAGCGCTCGATGCGGCGCTCTTCCTCGGGCCACCCGAGGTGAGCGAGCAGCAGCCCCGCGGTGAGCATCGCCGCGAACGGGTTCGCGATGTCCTTGCCGGCGAGCGGCGGCGCCGACCCGTGCACCGGCTCGAACAGCGCGACCCGCGCCGGATCGGACGCGTGCACGTTCGCGCTCGCCGCCATGCCGAGCCCCCCCTGCAGCGCCGCGCCGAGATCGGTCACGATGTCGCCGAACAGGTTGTTCGTCACGATCACCTGGAATTGCGCGGGATCCTGGATGACGTACAGGCAGAGGGCGTCCACGTAGACGTGGTTCGACTGGATCTCCGGATACTGGGCGCGCACCTCGTGGAAGACACGCAGCCAGAGCTCGTGCGCGTGCCGCATCGCGTTCGACTTGTCCGCCATCGTGACCCGCGTCCGGCCGTTCGCGCGCGCGTAGTCGAACGCCGCGCGGATGATCCGCTCGACGCCCTTCCTCGTATTTACGTCCTCATTGATCGCGACCTCGTCGGGGGTGCCGCGTTTGAACTGCCCGCCCATCCCGACGTAGATCCCCTCGGTGTTCTCGCGGAACACAACGAAGTCGATGTCCTTCGCCGTGCGGCCTTTGAGCGGCACCAGCCGGTCCGACAGCGCGCGGACGGGCCTCACATTGGCGTAGAGGTCGTAGCCGAAGCGCATGCCGAAGAGGATGTCGCGCGCGTGCTCCAGGTTGGGTACGCGGGGATCACCCAGGGCGCCGAGCAGCACCGCCGAGCATTCGCGCTGGATGGCGATCTGGATCTGGTTCGGGAAGGTCGTCCCGTCGCGCAGGTACCGGTCGGCGCCGAGATCGAGCTCCCAGAGGTCGATCGGCAGCCCTGCTCGCTCCTGATAGAGCTCGAGCAGGAGCTTCGCCTCGGCGATGACGGACGGGCCGATGCCGTCACCACCGATGATCGCGATTTTCTTGTTCTTTCTGGCTGCCACGAGGTCGCGCTCCCGGTCAACCGAGCGCGCGTTCGACCGGCACGTACTCCAGCCGGTGGGCCGCTGCGACGGGGCCGTAGGTCACGTGGCCGCCGTGGGTGTTGATCCCGAGGGCGACGGACCTGTCGGCCTTGGCCGCGGCGACGATGCCCTGGTTGGCGATCGCCACCGCGTAGCCGATCGTCGTGTTCGTGAGCGCCCAGGTGCTCGTGTGCGAGACCGCGCCCGGCATGTTGGCGACGCAGTAGTGAACGACCCCGTGCACCTCGTAGGTCGGGTTGTCGTGCGTCGTCGGGCGGCATGTCGCGATGCACCCTCCCTGATCCACGGCGACGTCGACGACGACCGTCCCCTTCTCCATGCGTCGGATGTGCTCCTCGGTCACGAGCTGGGGCGCCTTGGCGCCGGGCACGAGCACCGCGCCGACCACGAGATCGGCGCGCTCGCACATCGTCTCGATGTTCTCCGCGTTGGAGTAGAGCGTCTCGATCGCGCCGCCGAACACGTCTTCGAGGTAGCTCATCGTCTCGGCGCGGACATCGAGCACGGTGACCTGCGCCCCCATCCCGACCGCGATGGTCGCCGCGTTCCGGCCGACCACGCCGCCGCCCAGGATCGCCACGCGGCCGCGCCGCGTCCCCGGCACGCCGCCGAGGAGCACGCCTTTGCCGCCCCGCTCCTTCTCCAGGCACGACGCGCCGACCTGAACGGCCATCCTGCCGGCCACCTCGCTCATCGGCCGCAGCAGCGGCAGCGAGCCGTCCTCGAGCTGGATGGTCTCGTACGCGACGCCGGTCACGCCTCGCCTGGCGAGCTCCCGGGTGAGATCCGGCTCGGCGGCCAGGTGCAAGTAGGTATAGAGGAGGAGACCTGGGCGAAAGTGGCCGTACTCGGCGGGGAGCGGCTCCTTCACCTTCACGACCAACTCGGCGCTCCACGCTTCCGCTGCCGACCTCGCGATGAGCGCGCCCGCGCGTGCATAGGCTTCGTCGGAGAGCCCGCTGCCTTCGCCGGCGCCGCTCTCCACGAGGACCTTGTGCCCGTGCCCGACCAGGGCCCGGACTCCCGCGGGCGTCATGCCGACGCGGTACTCACGTGTCTTGATCTCCTTGGGGACTCCGATAAGCACGATCGCGCTCCTCTCCTCGCCGGACTGCTGAAGCGAGGCGTGTGCGACGATAGCAGAAACCTGCCCTCGCAACGCCGCGAGCCATCGAGTCAAACGCCGGTTTCCGAGGCGAGAAACCCGGAAGATCCGTTCTGAAGCTACGTTTTCGTCGGCCGGTCACACGCCCGCGGCGGCCTCGAGCGCGGCGCGGACAAGCAGCGTGATCTGTCCCGGCGAGGCGAGATCCAGCGGCCCCATCATGGCCTCTGCGTCGAGCAGCAGGAGCTCCAGGGTCTCGCAGTGCGCCGCCAGCGCGTCCTCACCGCCGTCGCCGAGCCGGACGACCGCGGCCGCGCCGTGCAGGGCGAGCGGCCAGGCCGGCGCGAAGCTCTCCTCGATGGGGAGGCCGACCAGCGCGAGTTCGACGCCGTCGCCGAGCCGGATCACGCCGAGCGGCCTCGGGATCGCCGCCTGCGGCGGAGGCTCGGCGGGGACGATGGCGTCACCGATGCGGCGGACCGCATGAGACAGCGTCGCCATGCGGCGCGTGCTCGCGGCGATGACGAGGTGGGGCGGCGGCGCGAAGCCCGGCCGGGCCAGGCGGGTCACAAGCGACCGGAGGACCGGCAGGTGCTCCGACGGCGCGAACGGCGTCGTGAGGTCGGCGAGCGAGATGCGGCGGACCTTCCCGGAGGCCGTGAGCTCCATCAGGACCTCGAGGATCAGGAGATCCGGCCCGCTGATCTCGTCGAGCAGCTCGTCGAGGTTGTGCGGCATCTGGAGCAGCGCGGCCAGCTTCTCGGCCACGGCCGCGCGCTCCGCCGGCTCCCCGAGGGGCGCCGGCGGCGACGTCGTCGGGGTGCGCAGCGCCTCGAGCCTGAACGCGGCCGGCTCCGCGGCGCGGAGCGTGGGCGGCGGCGGCATCGACCCGCCGCGGTTGCCCTTCACGTCGCTGGCCGGCATCGGCGAGGCGGTGAAGTCGGGCAACGAGGACAGGGCGCTCGCCAGGGGCGCGGCGCTCCCTCGGTCCGACGAGGCGCTGTCGCCGAAGGTCGCGTCGACGCTGAACGTCTCGTGGTCCGGGAGCGGGGACAGGTCGAGATCGTCGCTCGCGGGCTCGGTCACCAGGAAGGCCTCACCGGCCGGCGCGAGCTCGGATCGCCGGCGCTGGACCTCGTCGACCTGGCGGAGCGCTTCCATCAGGAGACGCGAGGTCGGCGCCATGATGCGGCGCACGCTCGCCGGTTCGCCTGGGGAGAACGCGAAGTGTCCGTCCCGCTCGCCGAGCAGCCGGTAAAGCGCCTTCTCCCCCTCGAGGCGGCGGTAGACGGCATCGATCACCTCCCCTGCCAGGAGCCGCAGCTCCCCTGCCCCGGTCGGCGTCGTGATGCCGAGGGTGCCGCTCCGGCGGTTCATCGCGAGCAGCTGGAGCAGGTCGACGAGCGGGACCTGCTGGAGGTCTCCGCGGATCTCCTGCGGCACCGTCGGCTTGGAGCCGCGGGGCGACGCCTCGGTGATCCGCGAGACGATGTGATCGACGTCGCCCCGCAGGACCTCGTCGAAGCCCAGATCGCCCTCGGCGCCGTCGACGAGGAAGAGGATCGGGGTATCGGCGAGGTCGGGGACGGCGGCGAACGCGTCCGCCAGCGCGTTGTCCTCGTCGAGCGTCCTGGCGGCGAGCACGACGTCGGGCCGGCGCTTGAACGCCTGCTCCACGGCTTCGAACGCGCCGTTCGCGTTGGTCACGGTGAGACCACGCGCCCTGAGCGCCGACGCGAGCGCGCCGAGCGCGTCCACGTCCGAATCAACCAGCAGCACCCTGCGAGACACTGGATCGGCGCCCTCCGAGTCAGCCGAAGACCCGCAGCCCGGCCGCGCGGCCGAGCCGCTCGGCGAGGAAGTCCGCGAGCAGCGGATCGGCGGCGTGGATACCCTTCACGAACCCCCCCTGATTACGCCCTACCAGGGCATACGCGCCGTGCTCCGCGAGGACACAGAGCGCCTCGATGTCGTCGCACCCTGGCGAGGAGCGGAGGTCGACGGTGTGCACCACCACGTCGTCGCGCGGCGAGGCCAGCTGCGCCTTGACCTGCGCTCCCAGGCTCAGCCCGTCGTGGTGAGCGACCAGCAGGAACACGGCGCCCCCGCGGAGCGCGTTCCTGACGACCGACGTCGCGAGCACGATCGTATCGGACACCGACAGATCGAGCGCGCGGGGCGCCGAGATCGCGGAAGCTCCGCCGGGCGCGGGGGACTCCCGGACGAGGAGGCTGACGATCTCGCCGATGCTCCGCCGGTCCTGAGGGACGCGGTGGACGATCGAGGACTTGGTGGCGTCGGCGCGCCGCCGGGCGATGCGGAGCAGCTGAGCGAGGCTCTGGCCGTCCTGGGGGAAGGTGGCGACCCCGACGAGCAGGCCCTTCGGCAGGTACCCGGCCCGCTTCTCGCTCTCGGCGACGTGGGAGAGCATCCGTCGATGGCAGGCGTGGGCCTCGAGCGCGGCCGTCTCGGGCATGAGCAGGTGGAACTCGTTCTCGTCGACGCGGGCCAGGATGTCGGTGTCGCGCACGGCGCGGAGCAGGTGCTCGACGACCTGACCGGGGTTGTGCGTGTTCGTTGGGGGCGCCGGCGTGGTCCTCCAGAAGGCGAGGTCGCCTGGGCGCTCCGGTGCGGCCGCTGCATCCGGCTCGATCACGATGGTCGCGATCGTGAACCGGCGACCGTACCGCCTGGCCTTGTCGATCTCCCGGCCGGCGACGTCGACGTAGTAGGCGAACGAGTAGGCGCTCGACGCCGGATCCTTCATCGCGGCGCCGCCTGTCGAGCGTTCGCGCTCGCCGAGGAGGGCAAGCGCCGTCGTCGCCTGCGTGGCGAGCAGCTTGACGAGGCCGTCGAGGAGCGGGGCGCGCCGCGGGGTCGAGGCCGCGCTGTCGGGGCGCCTGACCGAAGGGAACGCGGAGCTGCGGCCGGGCTCCTTCTGGAGAAGGAGATGCCCCGCGGCGAGCTTGCGGAGCGCCAGCGGGACGACGATGAGCTGCTCGCGCCGGGCGAAATCGAGGATGTCGGTCTCGGTCCCGTAGGCGGGCGCACGGTCGAGCGGCCCCATCGCCGCAGCGCGGACCAGCTCGCTGGAGCGCTCTCCGGCGGCCAGGTAGACGGCGGCCGCCGCCGCGCCCGTCGCCTCGACGAACACCTCGGCGAGCTGCTGAGCCGCCGCGTTGCGGTCGCGCGCATCGGCGAGCTCGGCCACGCGGGCGATCCACCCGGCAGCGCGCGCGCTGCGCGCGGCTTCCTGCTCGAGCTGCATCCGGAGAGCCCGCTCGGCGAAGCGGAGGCGCACCGACCCCACCGCGTTCAGCACCTCGTCCCCGCCGAGCGGCAGCAGGAAGAGCCCGGCGCCGCCGAGCGCGACCGCATGGGCGCCTGCCTCGAGCTCAGCCCTCGTCGCCAGCGCGAAGACGGTGGCCTCGGACGCGAGGGCTTTCAGGTGGTGGACCATGGCGAGGCCGGCCCCCTCCCCGAGCCCGACATCGATGAAGGCGACGTCGGGCGCGGCGGTCTCGGCAAGGACGATCCCCTCGGCGAGATCCCCGGCGATCATCAGCTCATCGGACGTGATGACCCGCGAGAACAGCGTGCGGGTCGCCTCGTCGGCGATGACGGCGAGCACCTTGAGCGAGAACTCGTGGGCCGGCGCCCTACCAGGACTCCAGACCCCCTCGAGCGAGGCGGTCACGCGATCACCACCTCGCCCGAGAACGCCCGGCGCGCCGGGCCTTGCATGAGCAGCTCCAGGGATCCGGGGGCGACGGTGATGCGCAGCGAGCCGCCCGGCAGCGCCACGCGGAGAGGTGCTCCATACGGGGCGCGGCCCTGCGCGCACGCCGCGGCCGCCACGGCGCAGGCGCCCGTGCCGCACGCCAGCGTGCGGCCCACCCCGCGCTCCCAGACGGTCACGTCGATGCGCGCGGCCTCGCCCTGGTCCGCCGGACGAACGCGGCAGAACTCGACGTTGACGCCCTCGGCCGGCGTTGTCGCGACGATCGGCCCGAGCTCGTCGATCGCGTCCTCCGTGTAGGGATCGAACGTCACCGCGTGCGGGTTGCCGACGTCGACGCAGGCGAACCGGTGCTCTGCGCCGAGCGCTGTGACGACGAGCGTCTCGCCCACGCGGGCCCGGCCCATGCCGACGAGCACGTCGAAGCGATCGCCCGCCCGTGTGACCTCGCACCGCTTGTCGCCGGCGTCGGTCGCGATGGTGAGCACCTTCTGGGGGGTCCCGCGGGAGACGAGGTAGGCCGCGACGCAGCGGATCCCGTTGCCGCACATCTCGGGGCGGCTCCCGTCGGCGTTCCAGACCTGCATGCGCGGCTGGTCGCGCTCGATCACGAGCACGCCGTCGGCGCCGATGCCGAACCGCCTGTCGCAGAGGCGCCGCGCCGCCTCGGCGGTCATCGGGACCGCCTCGACCAGGATGAAGTCGTTGCCAAGACCTTCCCACTTCTCGAACCGGACGACGTTTTCCTTCATCGCTTCGCCCCGGCGAGCCGCTTTCGCGCCTCGGCTTCCTTGAGCCCACGGACGGCGACGACCTTGCTCCTGCCGCTCGCGCCGAGGGCGATCTGGACATCGCTCTGGCGCACGTCGAGCGCGCGCGAGAGCAGCTTGACGAGCTCCGCGTTGGCGGCGCCCTCCACGGGCGGCGCGGTCAACGACACGTCGAGCGCGCCCTCGCGCACCCCGACGATGGCCGAGCGCGACGACTTCGGGCGCACCTGGACCGAGATGCGGACGCCTTCGGCGCGCTCGGTGATCGCGAGGCGACTCCACTCGCCGACGGCGCCGCTCTCCTCGGGTTTGCTCATCTGGCCGGCGGCATCGTAGCGTATCTGGAGCTCACGCGTGGTTCCCGCGAGGCGCGGTGATGTCGCTCTTCGGACGGCGACAGCCATCGCGAATTTGCCGGTCGGCGGCCTGACCCGCTACTCTTTTCGCCCCGGCCGTGGGTCGGCTCGCGCAGTACGATCCGGCAGGTCGACTTGCATCAGCGGCTCTCGTTGTTCGCTGCTGATGTTCATTTCCGCGGTGGAGGCGTTGGACATGACTGATGAAGGAGAAGGGTCCGTGAACGCAACGCCCAGCCTCGCGAGGAGGTTGTGCGCGCTCGCGCTGCTCGCGACGTCGGGCGGCCTGCTCGGGTCTGCATGCGCCGACAACGAGAGCAGCCTGTTCATCCGCATGCGGATGGCAGAGACGGGGGACTGCACGGTGAGCTGCGGTCCCAGTGAACCGTTCTGGACCGAGGACGCGGTGGACTCGGCCTATGTGGGCAGCCACAGCGCGATGCTCTTGGTGGGCAACCAGATCGTGGAGCGCGGCGACCCAGACGTCCTCCGGACGGAGACGTCCCGCGTCCAGCTCTACGAGGCCGAGGTCCGTGTCACTGACATCGAGGGCAACGACGTGACGCCGGGCTACGTCGTTCCGATCACCGGCACGGTCGACCCGGGCTCGTCCGGCGACCCCGGCTACAACTGCTCCGAGGTCCTCCTGCTCGACGGCGCCACGATGGACACCTTGCGCGGGCAGGCCGCGCAGCAACGGCGCGATATCCAGGTGTGGGCGACGGTGGTGTTGCGCGGCAGGACGCTGGGCGGCCAGGAGGTCGAGACAACGGAGTGGACCTACCCCATCAGGGTCTGCTTCGCCTGCAGCCGGTGCGTCGACACGTCTCCGCCGGACTGCTGCTACAGCTCCGCGAACGAGGAGTGCGAGGACGCCAAGGAGCTCGAGGGCGCCTGCCCTGGCGCCCGGGGCCCTCAGGACTGTCGTGACCTCGGTCAGCCCTGCGCCGATCACATCGCGAGCTTCGGCCTGTAGAGCGCTCCCCGCAGACCCCGGCCCGAACCTCCGTCACCGCCCCGGTCTGGCGCGGCGCACCGGGGCTGCTTCGGGCGACGGCCCTTTTGCAGCCTCGAAGAGGTAGACGAACGGAAGGGCGAGCAGCGCGAGATCGAGCTGCGCCGCGAGGACGACCGCGGTCTCCTTCGAGCCGCCGAGCCCGAACCGCCCCTGGGCGAGCAGCCCTGTGCTCATCCCGTAGCGCGAGTGGAAGTTGTAGCTGCGTCCACCCCAGAAGATGGCGGCGGCGATCCCTGGCTCCACGCCGCGGGCGTCGTCGCTCCACCGGCCGTAGGCGCCGGTGGAGAGGACCAGAGGGAACGAGTCGTGGATGGGCACGAGCACGGAGGCGCCCGCGCCGGTCTGGATCTCGTCGAACGCGTGGGTGAGCACCTCGGCGTAGGGACCGACGCCGAAGTCGCTGTTGGCCGCGCGGCCGAACAGGACATCCCCGCGCAGACCGAGGTGGAAGACCGTGGAGTCCCACAGCTGCCAATCGAGGCCGACGCCGGCAAGGCCAACGGTGACACCGACGCTCGCCTGGGGCTCCGCGCGGGCCGTGCCGTGGAGAAGAACGGCTCCGAGGAGCGTGGCAACCAAGGCAGCTGGGCGGCCCGCGGTGGCCATGATGGAGCGATGCTACAGGGCGCTGGCGGGGAGCGCGCCTGAATTCTGCTGCACGGAGCCTCGCCCTGCGTGAGGCTCTCCGGCGTTCGTCTTCGGTGTGTCGCGTCCGTCGCGGGTGAGTCCCTCCGTTCGCACCGCGCAGCCCGCCCTGCGCGCCTGCTAGCGTTCATGGTAGCGTCCGGGGGCAATGGCGCGACGCACAGTGCAGCTACGGGTAGGAGGTCAGACCTACCGCGTGGTGACGTCCGCGAGCGACGAGGAGCTCCAGCGGCTCGCCGCGGTCGTCGATCAGAAGCTCGCTACCGTTGTGCCCGCCGGCCGCGCCGTGACCCCCCAGGCCATGTTGCTCGCCGCCATCGCGCTCGCGCACGACCTCGAGCAGGAGCGGACCCGGGCGTCGGTCATCGCGGGGCGCGCGCGGGACGCATTTGGCCGTATCCTGCAGCGGGTCGACGCTGTCCTCGGCGCCGGTCCCGAGTCGCCCTCGTCCAGCGGAGCGAACGACAGCACGCGCTGAGCTGGAGTGCCCGTACCTGGCGGGGTCCCGCTGAGCGGCCCTGCCGCTGACTGGAGATGGCATGCCTGCACCCATGGATGAAGCTTTCCAGGCCGTCGACCCCACGCCTGGAGGCGTGAACGCCCTGCGCCATCTTCAGGACGAGCTCTCCGAGATGGAGCGCGCCGGCCTGCTGCGCACACCCCCTGCTGCCCCGGCTTCCGACCGGCTGCTGGTCCTGTGCTCCAACGACTACCTCGGCTACGCCGGGCTCGCCCTGCCTTCCGAGCTCGGGACCGCGAGCGGTGCGGGGGCGTCCCGGCTGGTGAGCGGGACCCACGAGGCCCACCTGATGGCCGAGAGGGAGCTCGCCGCATGGCTGAGCGTTGAAGCGACGCTGCTGTTCTCCTCGGGGTATGCGGCGAACGTCGGCACCGTCGCCGCGCTGGCCAGGCCGGGAGACGTTGTCGTGTCGGACGCGCTGAACCACGCGTCGCTCATCGATGGATGCCGTCTTTCGGGGGCGGCGGTCGAGGTGGTGGGCCATGTCGACGTGGAGGCGGTGGAGAGCGCCCTCGGGCGGGCCAGGGGCGCGCGCCGCCGGTGGGTGGTGACCGAATCGCTCTTCAGCATGGATGGCGACACCCCGGACCTCCGCCGCCTCCGTGAGCTCTGCGATCGTCACGATGCCGCGTTGATCGTGGACGAGGCGCACGCCCTCGGTGTCTTCGGACCGCGCGGAGCTGGCCTCTGCGCTGAGGCCGGGGTTCGCCCCGACGTGCTCATCGGTACGCTCGGCAAGTCGCTCGGGCTCCACGGCGCCTTCGTCGCGGGCTCCTCGACGTTGCGAACCTACCTGTGGAACCGCGCCAGGAGCTTCGTTTACTCGACCGGCATCAGCCCCGTGGTGGCGTTCGCTGCGGTGGAGCGGGTCCACCGCGCAGCCGCGGACGACGCGGCTCGGGCTCGCCTGGCGATGATCACCCGGCGGCTTCGCTCCGGTCTGCAGGCGCTGGGAGCCGAGCTGCTCGCTGACTCCTCGGGCCCGATCCTCCCCTGGCTTCTGAAGTCGCCGGGGGCCGCGGTGGAGATGTCCCGGCGCCTCGCGAGCGAGGGCGTCCTCGTCCAGGCGATCCGGCCGCCGACGGTGCCGGCGGGCACGTCGCGGCTCCGCATCGTGGCGAACGCCTCGCTCTCCGAGTCGGACGTGGAGCGTGCCCTCGCAGGGTTCCGGGAGGCGATGCGATGAGGGGACATCCTGTTTCACGTGAAACAGGACGGATCCGGGTCGCCGTGGTCGGAACAGGGACCGGGGTGGGCAAGACGCACGTGTCGGTCGCGCTTGTCGCAGCGCTGGCAGCTCGCGGCGACAAGGTCTGCGGCCTGAAGCCTATCGAATCGGGCATCGACGGCACGTCGACGACCGACGCCGAGCAGCTGGCGCTCGCCAGCTCGGTCCAGCCCGAGCCAGCACCCTACCGCTTCGCTGAACCGATCTCCCCTCATCTGGCAGCGCGCCGTTGCGGACGCGCCATCTCGCTGGACGTCGCCACCGCGTGGGTCGACAGGCAGTCCGCTCCCCTTGCGATTGTGGAGAGCGCCGGCGCGCTCCTCTCCCCGCTCGGACCGGGACTGACGAACGCAGACCTCGTGCGCGCACTCTCCCCCGATGCCGTCGTGCTGGTCGGCCTCGACCGGCTGGGCATCCTTCACGAGATCGCTTGCTGCACGCTTGCCCTCCGCGCGCTCGCCCCTGGTCTTCCGCCAGCCGTGATCGTGCTGAACCCGCCGGCAGTGCCCGACGCATCCACCGGCACGAACGCGGAGGAGCTCGTCGCACTCGGTGTTGCTTCCGGAGCTGTCGTGATGCCGCGCGCCGCTCCAACCTCGCCGGCATCGCTCGCCGCGGCGCAGGTCGCCCTGGCGCGTCTCGCCCTTTCGTAGCGAGACGTCGTCACATTCAAGGGGTGGGCAGCCCCGAGGTCGTGAGACACGAGGCCGAGCTACCGGACCCGAGTACCGATCCTGACCTCGCTCGGCGGGTTCGCAGGACTTCCGAAGGACCGGATCGCCCCGTCAGGTAGCGTTGACGACGCGACCCCGCTCCAGCACCAGACGGGCGGCCGCCCGCTCGCGGAAGACCTCCGGCTCGTGGGACACCACGACCACCGCGGCGCCTCGCGCCACCTCCGCGTCCACGACCGCGAGTAGCCGCGCTACCCCTGCCCGGTCGAGACCCGTGGTCGGCTCATCCAGCAGCACCAGCGAAGGCTGGTGCACCAGGGCTCTCGCGAGCGCGATTCGTTGTCGCTGGCCGCGCGAACAGGTGCGAAGCGGCCTCAGCGCAAAGCTCCCGAGCTCGAAGCGCTCCTCCGCATGACGCCACGCCTCGTGCGCGTCCAGCCCGTGGAAGCCGGCCGCCAGCTCGACGTTCTGCCGACCGGAGAGGTCGGGGTACGCCAGCGACTCGTGGGACAGCCAGCCGATGGTGCCGCGCGCCCTCCCGACATCGTCGCCGAGCGGCGCGTAGTCCACCGCGCCCGACGTGGGACGGATCACGGTCCCGAGGATCCCGAGCAGCGTCGACTTGCCCGACCCGTTCGCCCCCTCGATGAGCGTCAATCGCGCTGCCTCGATCGTCGCGTTCACCCCACGCAACGCCGCCGTCGCTCCGTAGGTCTTCACGACGCCACGGGCCACCACGCGCTCGATCGTCCTCACAGCGCTCACCTCGCTCCTGCGCTCGCGTTCCCGTCAGCTCTTGTCGCCGCCTCGAGCGCGACCTTCGCCCTGAACGACCGTGGTGATGTCCTCCGGGAACGCCGGCGGATCAACGACAGTCGCCTCGGAATCGTCGGAGAGCTCCGCTTCAAGCGGGCTCAGTGAAGGAATCGTAGGTCGATCTTCCGACTCATCGTCACCAGACTGCCCGTCATTCGTCTCCGCGACCGGCTCGCTCGGTCTGCGCACAGCGTCACCGTCGGACGACCGTGACCGCACGCCCTGAGGGACCTGCAGGCCTTTGTTGCCGTCCGCTGTCTGCGGTTCCTTCCTCGCGGCTACCTCCGTGCCGAGAGCGTCCGCCAGGTCGACCCTGCCAGAGTCACTCCTCTCCCCGCCCTCTCCGAGCCGAGCGAACATCATCGCGCCGTCGTCGGAATGTTCTTCGACGACCTTCTGAACGGCAACGCGCTCCGGCCGGCGCTTCTGGGACACCGGCACCTGGTTCTTGAACCGCCGCAGCCCTTCAAGGAACTCCCGCGCGCTCTGGAATCGTTCATCCCGCGCCTTCTCCAGGGCGCGATCGACGAGGCGCGAGAGGCCGGGCGGGATCGTCGGATCGAGCTCCGTCATCGGCCGGTGCCACAGCGTGAGGATCTGGACGAGCAATGCATTGTAGTCGCGGGCCACGAACGGGCGCTGACCTGTCAGCGCCTCGTACAGGATCACACCCGCAGCCCACAGATCGAGCCGGCGGTCAAGCTCCACGTCCCCCCGTGCCTGCTCGGGCGCCATGTAATACGGCGTGCCCATCACCATGCCGGTGCGGGTCCGATCCCTCATCACCCCATCCATGCCTGAGGCCTGGGAGATGCCGAAATCGAGGAGCTTGGCCACCGGCAACATGCCGGCGCGCTCCGAGAGGAAGATGTTCTCCGGCTTCAGATCACGGTGGACAATCCCGCGATCATGCGCCGTCACCAGCGCCGAGAGCACCTGAAGCATGATGTCGACGAGCTCGTTCGGCGGAACGACACCACAGCGCTCGATCCGCTGCGCCAGCGTCTCCCCGTGGAGACGTTCCATCACGAGGTAGGGACTGCCGTCAGGGAGCCACCCCATATCGTACACTTCACAGATGTTGGGATGACCGATCCGCCCGGCGACCCGCGCCTCGTGCTCCAGCCTCGAGATGGCCTCGCGCTTCTGGGTCTCCCGCGGATGCATCACCTTGACAGCGACCAGCCGCCCGATCTGGAGGTGCTCCGCCTCGTACACAGCGCCCATGCCGCCCTCCCCGATGATGGCGGTGACCGCGTACTTGTCGCCGATCACATGGCCGAGCAGCGAGCGCCCGGAAGAGGTCGGGCTCACGCCGCGGCTCCCGGGCCACGCCGGCGTCCGCGAGCCCGCCACGGCAGACGACGGAGCGCGTGACGCGAAAGCCCGCTGCTCCGCACCCGGCGCCAGCGCGCCGCGAACCGATGAGCTCGGCGCCACGCCCGCCGGCCACCTCAGCAACGGCGGCGCCACCCTCGACGAAGGATGCGCTGGCGGCCGATGGATCGGCTGCGACGGAACCACGCCAGCGCGAGCGCCCGCACGGGAGGGCGGCGGATCGGTCGGAGCGACGACCAGCCCGGTCGCCGGACACACGATCACCGCGAGATCGTGGTGGCTACCGCAGTGGATGCACCGCACCGAACTCAAGTCCGTACAATTTGAAATACTCCATCCAGGTGCTGCTCGGAACTGCACAGCGCATCGTGGCAGAGCACACAGGCAAGGCTCGGTTCCACATCACCCCGCACGCCCCCTGGGGGATCCTTGGGGATAACCCCGCCGGCAACCCTGGGGGCAAAACGGGGGAGATCGGCCATCCGCCAGCTCTCCCCTGTCCACCTACCCCTGAGGACGGTCCATTTACCCCAGGGCGTTCGCTTCTAACTCGTTGGATTCGTTATGCATTCTGAGTTATCCCCGCCCTCCACAGCGCCTACGACGAAGACGATGTCTTTATCTATCTATTTCATGGAAAGAAGAGGCGTTGCGCAAGGTCACGCGAGCGCTCATTTCCAGCGCACCCCCGGGCGATAACCCTGCTAAAGGGAGCGGCTCCGGAGTCGGCTATGGACCTTGTGATCCCCAAGAAAGATCTGCTTCGCCTCGTCGCGCGCTGCCAAGGCGTGGCGGACAAAAAGAGCGCGATGCCCGCGCTCGCCAACGTCCTGCTCGCCGCCGAGGGCAACGCGGTCCGCGTCGCCGCGACCGACCTGTACCTCGGCGTCACCGGCCAGACCCACGCGGACATCAAGACCGGCGGCACCGTCGCCGTCCCGGCCAGGGACCTCCTGGAGCGCGTGAAGGCCATGCCCGATGGTCCGATCCAGATCACCACCACCGAGGGCGCCCACACGTCGCTCAAGGCCGTGGGATCGCCTCGGCGCTACACGCTCCCCGGGCTCCCCGGCTCGGAGTTCCCTCAGCTGCCCGCCCCGGCGGTGGACGCGCCCTCGCTGGAGCTCCCCGTCGAGCAGCTCGCGCTCCTGATCACCCGGACCCACTTCTCGATCTCCACCGACGAGACCCGCGCCCACGTGAACAGCGCCCTGTTCGAGTGGGCCGGCGATCGCGTCAGGATGGTGACCACCGACGGCCATCGCCTCTCCAAGATGGAGGCGACCGTGTCGGGCAGCTCCGCGACGGCCACCATGCTCATCCCGCTCAAGGCGATCACCGAGCTCCGCCGCCTCGCCGAGGAGGCGCGCGCCGAGAAGGAGACCCCGATGGTCGCCATCACCCAGAGCGGCCCGAACGCGTTCTTCAACATCGCCGGGATGCAGTTCTCGGTGAAGCTCGTCGACGCGCAGTTCCCGCCCTACCAGCAGGTCATCCCGTCGGTCACCGAGCGCTCGGTCCGCGCCCCCCGCGTCGCGTTCGCCGAGGCCCTCCGCGCCATCGCGCTCGCCGCCAACGACCGCACCGGCGGCGTCAAGCTGTCGATCGCGCCGGGGACGCTCCGGATCACCAGCGAGAGCCCCGACACCGGCGCCGGCTTCGACGAGGTGGCCGTCGACTACAGCGGACCCGAGGTCACCATCGGCTTCAACGCGAAGTACTTCCTCGACGTGCTCGCCTCGATCGACGACGAGGAGGTCATCCTCGGCATCTCCGGCGAGCTCGACCCCGCCGTGATCCGGCCCGGCAGCGAGTCGAACCAGCAGAGCTACGTCGCCGTCATCATGCCGATGCGGATTTGAGCGCGCCCTCCGACGAGCCCGAGGGGCCCTCCCCGAGCCTCCTCCTCGAGCGGCTCCACATCCGCGAGTTCCGGAACCTCGGCCGCGTCGACGTCGAGCCCGCGCCGCGCATCAACGTGATCGCAGGCAACAACGGGCAGGGCAAGACGAGCCTGCTCGAGGCGATCTACTTCGCCGCGACCTCGAGGAGCTTCCGCACCCACCGGCTCGCCGAGCTGGTCCGCCACGGCGCCCCGATCGCGAGCGCGCGGGCGCGCTTCGTCGAGCGCCGGGACGCGCTGCAGCCGCTCGCGCGCGAGCAGACGGCCGCCGTGGAGAACAAGCGGTGCGTCGTGCGCATCGACGGCAACCGGCCCCCGAGCCTGGCGAGCTTCGCGACGCGATCGCCCGTCGTCGCCTTCCACGCGGAGGAGCTCGCGCTGTCCACCGGGCCCGCGAGCGCGCGGCGCACGTTGCTCGATCGCCTGGCGCTCTTCATGGACCCGCAGAGCGCCGACCACCGGGCCCGCTACGCGCAGGCGCTCCGCGCGCGCCACGAGCTGCTCCACCGCGGCGGGGGCGCGCAGGCCCAGGCGAGCGCCGAGCTCGACGCATTCGAGGCGCTCTGCTCCCTCCATGGCGCGGCGCTGACCCGCGCCCGCGAGGCCGCCGTCCAGGCGCTGGCGCCGGAGCTCACGCACGCCTTCGCCCGCATCGCCGCGCCCGACCTGACGCTGGCCGCGCGGTACGCGCCGGGCGGCAGCGGCGACGCCGAGCAGGCCCGCGAGGCGCTGCGCGAGCAGCGCCGCCGCGACGCGCACCGGCCGAGCGCGGGCTACGGCCCCCACCGAGACGACCTGCTGCTCGAGCTCGACGGCCACCCCGCCCGCGTTGTCGCCTCCCAGGGCCAGCACAGGGCCCTCACGCTCGCGCTCAAAGCAGCAGAGACCGCTGCCATTGCTTCCGTCCGGGGCGTAGAACCGATCCTCCTGCTCGACGACGTGTCGAGCGAGCTCGATCCCGACCGGACCGCGGCGCTGTTCCTGTTCCTCGGCATGGCGCGCGGACAGGTATTCCTGACGACCACGCGGCGCGATCTCATCGTCACGCCGGGCGTACCTTCCTCGGAGCGGCGCGATTTCCACGTCGAAGGCGGCGCGGTCGGCTGACGTTCGTCGCGGGCGCGGTCGCGGGCGCGCCGCCGCCGGGCTGCCGGACGCGCGCGGCGCGCGTGACGAACGTCAGCCGGCCGCGCCGCGACCGCCGTCAAACGCGTTGATCCCGGCCCCGGAGCGCGCGAGTTGGGATGCTCCGGACGCGCCCGCGACGGGCACCGAAAATACGGTGTTACGAGCCTTCCGGACCCGGCGAAACGCTTGCCCGAGCCCCTGATTTCGGCTACATTTCCGCAGTCTTTACGGGGCATCGACGGGCGGCCCGCACATGAACGCTCGTGGCCCCGGAATCGATCCGGCGACGCGGCCGCGGCGCCCGGGTCTCACCAGACGAGCTGCCATCGAGCCGGCCCCTCCACTGCAAGAACTCCGGCAATCCGAGCGGCCTCCGCCGCTCTGCGCCCCCGGTGAGAGGCGGCGGGCGCGCCACCAGGACCGAGATGACGGAACCCACCCTGAGCCAGCCGACCGACCTCACCAAGGCGTCGTATGACGCCCACAGCATCACGGCGCTCGAAGGCCTTGAAGCGGTGCGAAAGCGACCCGGCATGTACATCGGCGATGTGCACGACGGATCGGGGCTCCACCACCTTGTCTGGGAAGCCATCGACAACGCTGTCGACGAGCACCTCGCCGGCGCCTGCACGGAGATCAGGGTCACCGTCCACTTCGACGGCTCGGTGTCGATCGAGGACAACGGCCGCGGGATCCCGGTCGGGATGCACGCCAAGGGCATGAGCGCGGCAGAGGTCGTCATGACCGTCCTCCACGCCGGCGGCAAGTTCGACAACTCCAGCTACAAGGTCTCTGCGGGCTTGCACGGCGTCGGCGTGAGCGCCGTGAACGCCGTCTCCGAGTGGCTGAAGCTCGAGATCAAGCGCGAAGGAAAGCTCTGGTTTCAGGAGTACGCCCGGGGCGTGCCGAAGGCGCCGCTCAAGGGGATCGGCGTGACGGACAAGACGGGGACGAAGCTCACCTTCAAGCCCGATCCGCTCGTCTTCAGCACGGTCGAGTTCAGCTTCGACATCCTCGCGAGCCGCCTGCGCGAGCTCGCGTTCCTGAACGCCGGGCTCATCATCCACCTCCACGACCAGCGCCCCGACGGGAGAGCGGAGATCTACGAGTACAAGGGGGGCATCTCCGAGTTCGTGTCGCTGCTCAACAAGACCAAGGAGCCGATTCACGACGACGTGATCAGCTTCGTGTCGCAGCATGAGGTCGGCGCCACGGGCGACGGCGCGAACGGCCGCTCCGCGGCTCCGCCGGTCGGCGTGGAGGTCGCGCTGCAGTGGAATGGCTCCTATACGGAAGCCATCTTCTGTTACACGAACAACGTCCACAACAGGGATGGCGGCACCCACCTCACCGGGCTCCGCGCCGCGCTCACGAAGACGATCAACAACTACGGGAGCGCGCACAACCTCTTCAAGGAGCTGAAGCAGGGCCTGCAGGGCGAGGACGCGCGCGAGGGCCTGACGTGCGTGCTCAGCATCAAGCACCCGGACCCGTCGTTCGACTCGCAGACGAAATCCAAGCTCGTGTCGAGCGAGGTGAAGGGCATCGTCGAGGCCGCCGTGAGCGACAAGCTCGGGCAGTACTTCGAAGAGAACCCCCAGAGCGCGAAGAAGATCATCGAGAAGGCGGTCGTCGCGGCGAAGGCGCGCGAGGCGGCCCGCAAGGCGCGCGAGGTGATCCGCAAGGGCTCGCTCGACGTGACCTCGCTCTCGGGCAAGCTCGCCGACTGCCAGTCCAAGGACCCGGAGAAGAGCGAGATCTACATCGTCGAGGGCGAGAGCGCCGGCGGCAGCGCCAAGATGGGGCGCGACCGGCACTTCCAGGCGATCCTCCCGCTGAAGGGGAAGATCCTGAACGTCGAGCGCGCGCGGCTCGACCGCATGCTGAGCTCCGCCGAGGTCGGCACGCTGATCACCGCCCTCGGCTGCGGGATCAACGACGCCGGCGGCTTCGAGATCGACAAGCTCCGCTACCAGAAGATCATCCTGATGACGGACGCCGACGTCGACGGCTCCCACATCCGCACGCTGCTGCTGACCTTCTTCTTCCGGCAGATGCCGGAGATCATGGAGAAGGGGTACCTGTTCATCGCGCAGCCGCCGCTCTACCGCGTGCGCAAGGGCAAGCGGGACCTGTACCTGAAGGACCAGGGCGCCCTGGACGAGTTCCTCGTGGGCAACGCCGTGGACGGGCTCGAGATCGTCGCCAGCGGCGCCCAGACGGGCATCGCGGGCCAGCCGCTCTACCGGCTGGCGCAGCGGCTGAAGCGGTTCCGCGCCGTGCTCTCCAACATCGACAAGCGCTGCGACGCGCGGATCGTGGCGGCGCTGCTGCGGTCCAGCGGGCTCGGGCGCGACGATCTGCGCGAGACCAAGAAGGTCGCCGCGGCCGCCGACGAGCTCCGCGCCTACCTGAAGCAGCGCTATCCGGACCTGTTCCCGCTCACGCTGTCGACGCCCCGGGACACGGAGCACGGGACGAGCCGGATCGAGGTCGTGCCGCGCCCGGGCGCGAGCGCGCGAAAGAGCGTCATCGACTGGGATCTGGTGAACTCGCCGGAGTACCAGGAAGCCTGGTCGATCGAGCAGGACCTCCGGTCCATCGGCGCGCCTCCGTACCGGGCGCGCACCTCGAGCGGCGAGGAGACCATCGAGAACGGAGAGTCGCTCGTCGAGTACATCGAGGAGCGCGGCAAGAAGGGCATCTCGATCAGCCGTTACAAGGGCCTCGGCGAGATGAACGCCGACGAGCTCTGGGAGACGACGATGAACCCGGACGCTCGGACTCTCCTCCAGGTCCGCATCGACGATGCGGTGAAGACGGACGAGCTCTTCACGATCCTGATGGGGGATCAGGTCGAGCCGCGGCGCAACTTCATCGAGCAGAACGCGCTCAACGTGAAGAACCTCGATATCTGAGCCTGCGTCTCCCGCGTTGCCGGCGCGCGGCTCCTGCGCGCCGGGCGCGGCTCCTGCGCCCGGGGGCGCGGCGCCCCGGCTCCGCGCCCGGGCGTGCGGGGCGTCGAGCCCCCCGCGCGAGGCGCACGGTCGGGGGTTGACACGGCGCTGCCGCTGCATCGCTCACCTGCCCTGTTCGCTCGGTATCCCTTCAGCGCCTCTTCGGCGTCCCTTCAAACGCCCTTCAGCGCCCTTCCGCATTTTTGGCAAGCCGCTTGCTTGGCTGTCCCCTTGCTAGGCGGGGCACCCGCCTTAGCTTCGAGGGGCCATGAAAATCGAGCGAATGACGACGAAGGCCCAAGAGGCCATACGAGACGCTGTCGATTTCGGCAGCCGTCGGGGAAACCCCGAGCTCTATCCCGAGCACCTTGTGCGGGCGATCGTCAGCCAGGACGGCGGCGTCGGCGCGCCTCTGGTGCAGAAGGCAGGCGCCGATCCGGCAGGCGTGCTGCGCCTCCTCGACGCGAAGATCGACACCTACCCTCGCGTCAGCGGCGGCGCCGAGCCGAACCTGTCGAGGCGCGCCCTCACGGTCCTGCAGAAGGCCGAAGACGAGGCGAAGGCGCTCAAGGACGAGTACATCTCGACAGAGCACGTCCTGCTCGCCGGCATCAAGGCCGACAAGGAGATCCAATCGATCTTCGAACGAGCGGGGCTCTCGTACGACAAGCTCCTCTCGTCGCTCGCGGCCGTGCGCGGCAATCAGCGCGTGACGGACCGGGACCCCGAGGGGAAGTTCCAGGCGCTCGAGAAGTACACGCGGGATCTCACGAAGCTCGCTCGACAGGGCAAGATCGATCCGGTGATCGGCCGAGACGAGGAGATCCGGCGCGTCATCCAGGTGCTCTCGCGGCGCACCAAGAACAATCCGGTGCTCATCGGCGAGCCCGGCGTCGGCAAGACGGCGATCGTCGAGGGCATCGCGCAGCGCATCGTCGCGGGCGACGTGCCGGAGTCGCTCAAGGACAAGACCATCGCGGCGCTCGATCTCGCCGCCATGGTCGCAGGCTCGAAGTTCCGCGGGGAGTTCGAGGACCGGCTCAAGGCCGTGCTCAAGGAGATCGAGGGCTCGAACGGCCGCATCATCCTGTTCATCGACGAGCTCCACACGCTGGTGGGCGCCGGCGCGGCCGAGGGCGCCATGGACGCGGCCAACATGCTGAAGCCGGCGCTCGCGCGCGGCGAGCTCCGGTGCATCGGCGCGACCACCCTCGACGAGTACCGCAAGCGGATCGAGAAGGACGCGGCGCTGGAGCGGCGGTTCCAGCAGGTGCTCGTCACGCAGCCCAGCGTCGAGGACACGATCGCCATCCTGCGAGGCCTCAAGGAGAAGTACGAGGTCCACCACGGGATCCGCATCCAGGACGCGGCGCTCGTCGGGGCCGCCGTCCTGTCGAACCGGTACATCACCGAGCGCTTCTTGCCCGACAAGGCGATCGATCTGGTCGACGAGGCGGCGTCGAAGATCCGTATGGAGATCGACAGCCTGCCCACGCCGATCGATCAGGTCGAGCGCGATCTGCTCAAGCTGCAGATGGAAGAACAGGCGCTCAAGCGCGAGAGCGACAAGGCGAGCAAGGTCCGCCTCGACGAGGTGCGGCGCGAGATCGCCGACCTCCAGGGGCAGCGCGACGCGATGCGGGCGCAGTGGATGCGCGAGAAGGAGCTCATCTCCGAGCTGCGCCGGAGCAAGCCGCAGATCGAGGAGCTCCGGCTCGAGGAGGAGCGGCTGAAGCGCGCGGGCGACCTCGGGCGCGCCGCGGAGATCCATTACGGCAAGATCCCGGAGATCGAGAAGAAGCTCGAGTCAATCCGCGCCACCCTCTCCCAGGTGCAGTCGAAGCAGAGCTACCTGAAGGAGGAGGTCACCGACGAGGACATCGCCGCGGTCGTCTCGAAATGGACCGGGATCCCCGTCTCCAAGATGCTCGAGAGCGAGATGCAGAAGCTGCTGCGCCTCGAGGAGGAGCTGCGTCGGCGCGTCGTCGGGCAGGAGGACGCGCTCCGCGCGGTGTCGAACGCCATCCGGCGCTCGAGGGCCGGGCTCGGCGACGAGCGCCGGCCGATCGGATCGTTCCTGTTCCTCGGGCCGACCGGCGTCGGCAAGACCGAGCTCGCGCGCGCGCTCGCCGAGATCCTCTTCGACGACGAGCGGGCCATGGTGCGGCTCGATATGAGCGAGTACGGGGAGCGCCACGCGGTGGCCCGGCTGATCGGCGCGCCGCCCGGGTACGTCGGCTACGAGGAGGGAGGCCAGCTCACGGAGCCGGTGCGCCGGCGGCCGTACAGCGTGGTGCTGTTCGACGAGATCGAGAAGGCCCACCCGGACATCTGGAACACGCTCCTCCAGGTGCTCGACGATGGACGCCTGACCGACGGCCAGGGGCACACGGTCGATTTCAAGAACACGATCATCATCCTGACATCGAACCTCGGGACGCCGGCGGCGGCGGCGATCGAGGAGCGAGCGAACCTGCCGGCGGACGAGAAGGCCGAGCTCGTGAGGAGGGCCGTCATCGAGGAGGTGCGGAAGCACTTCCGCCCGGAGTTCTTGAATCGCCTCGACGATCTCATCGTGTTCCGGCGGCTGGCGCGCGAGCAGATGGAGCAGATCGTCGATATCCAGCTCGACCTGCTGCGCAAGCGCCTGGATCGACGCGGGCTGCTCTTCACCATCTCGTCGGAGGCGAAGGGCTACCTCATCGAGCAAGGGTGGGATCCGCAGTACGGCGCGAGGCCGCTGAAGCGCGCCATCCAGCGGAGCATCGAGGACGAGCTCGCGAAGCGCATCCTCGGCGGCGAGTTCAAGCAGGGAGACACGGTGCGGATCGAGCGCGGGGCCGGAGGGCTCACCTTCACGCGCGCAGCGCCGAACTGACGCTCATCAGCCCGCGTCAGCGCTCAGGGAGATTGCCGGCGATGCGGCGGAGGAGGTCCAGGACGGCGTACGCGGCGCCAAGCTGGACCTCCTCGCGATCCCCCGAGAACACCCGGTCGCGCACGACGAGGCCGCCGGGGTGCGACACAGCCCAGTAGCAGAGGCCCACCGGCTTGGTCGCCGTGCCGCCCGTCGGGCCGGCGATGCCCGTCACGGAGATGGCGACGTCGACCTCGCAGAGGCGGCGGACGCCCTGCGCCATCTCGGCGGCGACCTCGGCCGACACCGCGCCGTGGCCGCGCAGGGTGTCCTCCGCGACGCCGAGCAGCCGCGTCTTGGCGCTGTTCGCGTAGGTGACCGCGGCGCCAACCAGGTAGTCGCTCGCCGGATAACTGGTGAGCAGGTGAGAGATCAGGCCGCCGGTGCACGACTCCGACACGGCGAGCCTCCAGCCACGGGCGCGCACGGAACGCCCGACCATCTCCGGGAAGGCGTCGCCCCCCTCCCCGTACACGGCGGTGCCGAGCCGCTCACGGACATCGGCCGTCGCCTTCAAGGCCAGCTCGTGCGCCATCGACTGCGTGGCGGCGCGGGCGTGGACCTTCACGTCGACCTCCGGGTAGTGCACGCGGTAGCCGAGCGTGACGCCGGGATGGGCCTCCTCCACGCCCTTCAGGAGCTCGCCCAGCGTGGACTCGGGAAGGCCGTAGGTGCGGAGGCGGACCTGAAAGGTGTTGTTCGGAGCGGCCGGCCGCACGCGCGGCAGCACCTGCTCGGCGAACATGCTCTTCATCTCCCGCGGCACACCCGGGAGGAAGAACACGGTGGACTCGCCAAGGTGAATGCCGAAGCCGGGCGCGCTGCCGGAGGAGTTCGGAAGGATCTCCGACCCGGTGGGGACCTCGGCCTGCTTCTCGTGGCCCGCGTTCATCGTCTTGCCCCGGCTCTCGACGCGCCGGCGAATGGCGAGCAGCGTGCTCTCGTCGCGCACGAGGTCGGTGCCCATCGCACGGGCCGCGGCACGCGCGGTGAGGTCGTCGGTCGTGGGGCCGAGGCCGCCGGTGGCGATCACCAGCCGGTGCGCGCTCGCGAGCTGGCGGACCGCGGCGACGATGCGATCGACGTCATCGTCGACGGTGCTGGATTCGCTGACCGTGAAGCCCGCTGCGGTGAGCTCGGCAGCGAGCCAGGCCTCGTTGGTGTTGATGATCTCGCCGCGGGTGAGCTCGGTCCCGATCGAGAGAAGCGCGACAGTCATTGGGACTTGGGACTCTAACTCCATCCGGCGCCGCCGGAGCGCGTTTCCGGATTGTTTTACGGTCGGAAAGCGGGGTGGTTTTGTCGCCCCGCGCCATTTGTTCCCCCACCGCATCCCCTCCCCCACCCGCCCGCCGCCGAGCGGGGCGCGCTTGCGAGCGCTACGGTGGATAGACACACCGGAAGCCGAGATCCGGCGCTCGGATGGATACCGGGACAAGGCGACGATTCCAGGTGCGGAGCGCCGCCGCAGCCCCATCCGTCCAGGATCCGCCGTGAGTTCCCGAGAACTCGCCCTCGAGCGGATCAGGGGCCGCCCACTCGGCAACATTGCCGGCCAGATCGAACACCCGACCGCCGGTGTGCACGGCGGCGCCGTCGGGGCGCGAGCCGGCGAGCTCGGGGCCCGTCGCGCCCCAGCCGCACGGGCCCGCTCGCAAGCCGAATGCGGCGCGCCGGCAGACCGCGCCGGTGTCTCCCCACGGATACCGCCGGCCCGGGTCGCCCGCCGCGGCGAAGGCGAGCTGATCCCGCGAGGGGAGCGCCCCGCCCGCGAAGGCGCAATACCGAGCCGACTCGGCCAGGGTGACGCCCGTGACCGGGACCCCGGGCTCGCCGCGCAGCGGGAGCGGGGCGCACGCGCCGGCGTCGACGCAAGCGGCGTAGCGCTGCTCGGTGATCTCGAACGCGTCGAGCGAGAACGCCGGGACGAACACCGCGCGCGGGTCGACGATGCCCTGCGCCTCCCAGTCGCTCGGCCCGAGGCGCAGCGTCCCGGCGGCGATGCGGACGGCCGCGGCCGGCGCGACGCAGCCAGCGGGGGTCACCGAGAGGCCGGCGCCGCAACGCCCCGGCGCGCCTGCGCAGCGGCCGGCGTCATCGAGGCGCTGGCCCTCGCCGCAACACCGCGGGCCGAGCGCGACCATCCCCGGCGCGCAGCGCGCCGGCGGCTCCGCGAGATGGAGCGCGAGCGCGACGGTGGCGCCGATCAGGAGGGCCGCGCCCGCGGCGAGACCGGCCTTCCACCACGGCATCCGCCCGACGTCCGGTGCTGCCCCCACCCCTCAGGAGCGCGGCGATCCAGCGGCGTCGGCCTTGAGCGCGCCGGCGGCCTGCCCGCGCGCGCCGGCGGCCTTCCCGCGCGCCGGCCTGGCCTCGATCATGGCCACGATGCGCGCGAGCGCGTCGAGGAGCGCCGCTCGGACGCGATCGTACGTCTTCGGGCCGACATCGCCCCGCTTGCGCGCGCGCTCGAGCTCGACGAACTCGTCGAGCAGCGCGTTCCGCGCCTCGAGCAGCTCCCGCCGCTCCTCGTCGTCGGGCCCGCGGTCCTGGTCGCGCCGCCGGACCAGGTTCAGCGCGGCCCCGCCGATCACGGTCGCGCCGGCCAGCACCAGCGCGATCCACCGGCCCACGCCCGGCGTCGGCAGGCCGCCGAGCGTGATCTCGACGACCTTCATCCCGCCCTCCATGCGGGTGCCCTGCATCTCGGTGATCAGGATCTTCTTCCCGTCCCGGTTCTGGGTGCGCTGGGCCGCGGGGAAGCCGGCGACGTTCAGCGTCATCGATTTGGACGCCTCGGCCATCACCCGCATCTGGGCGATGCGCGGCGGCAGCTCGATGCGGATCGTCTGGCGCTCTTCGCCCTGGAGCGGGACCTGCCAGCGGAACTGCCCTTCGTGCCGGCCAGGGCTCACGGTGCCGCGCAGCGCCACGCCGGTGCCCTTGACCTCGTCGAAGCGCATCTCCTCGCCCATGCCTTCGGTCTTGTTGAAGGCCTTGTAGTCGCCAGGGAGCGCGAACGTCTCGTTGGGCAGCCAGGCGACGCGGCCGAGGTTGAAGACCTGGAACAGCTGCTCCACCGAGATCGAGTCTTGCCGGAGCTGGAGGTAGACGATGCCCTGCGTCCCGACCATCAGGCCGCTCACGTTCGGCGTGGCCTCGTAGATGTGGAGCACGGCCCGCTTTCCGGCCTCGGCGCTGAGCCCGAAATGCGGGATCGAGAACGTTGCGCCGTCGCGCGTGACCGAGATGCCGTAGCTCGTGCCGCCGGCGATCGCGAGGTTCTCGAGCCGGACGGCGCCCGCGTCGTCCGTCTCCCGGCTGATGCGCTCGCGCGAGTCGCCCTTCGCCACCGAGCTCTGCAAGATGTCGACGTCGACGGAGATGCGAGGGACGGGGTTCCCATCCGCGTCCTGCACGGTGAGCACGAGGACGCCGGGCGGGAGCCCCGTGTCTTCCTGGACGGTGTCATCGGGCGCATCGAACAGGCCCGTCAGCTGCTCCGAGGCGCGCCGGGAGGCCGCATCTGCCGCAGGAGGCTTCCCCACCGGCGGATGGCCCGAAGGCAGCGCCTGCCCCACCTCGGGATGCCCCGGCGGGAGCTCGCTCGCAGCGTCGGGCGCGCCTGCGTCCGCCGCCGCGGCCGTCGAGGTCGCAGCAGGACCGCCGGCGCCGGCAGGCGCGGCGCCGCCCGGCGTCGCCGCCGGCTTCTCCCCCGGCTTCGCCGCTGCGGGCTGCGCCGGCGCGGCCTTCCCGGCCGCGGGCTGCGCTGGAGCAGCCTTCGCCGCTGCGGGCTGCGCCGGAGCGGCCTTGTCCGCCGTGGGCTGCGCCGGCGCCGCCGGCTGCGCCTGCACCGCCTGCGCGGCGGTGATGCTCAGCGAGGCGATCGCGGCGAGCGCGGTACACTCGGTCCAGCGCATCACGAGGCCCTCCTGCGGTCGTTCTCGTCCTCATCGACGCTGGCCGCGGCGTCGTCCGTCGCAGCCGGGTCGTCCTGAGGCGCGCCGAGCGCGCGCTTGGTCCCGCACTTCTTGCAAAACACCGCGTCTTCGTCGTTCAGCGTGCCGCACTCCCCGCACGCCACGCCCTGCGTCGCCGCGGGCTCCGCCGTCGCCGCGGGCTCCGCCGTCGCCGCGGCCTCGTCCGGCTCCTTGGGCGCGCCGTCGTCCTGGAGCCCGGCGCGCCGGAGGTGCCTCGCCACGAGCGCCGCGACCTGCTCGCGCCGCGGCTGCGCGTCGGCGTCCAGCAGGCGGAGGAGCCGCTTCGCCTCGGCGCGGTACTTCGCGACGAGCTCGGCGTAGTCCTCATCGCTGATCTTCCCGACGCTCCGCTCGAACTCGAGGTCCTTGAGCGCACGCAGGACGGCCTGCTTCTGCTCCTCTTCGGCGCGCGGCGCGCCGATCGCGTAGGCGTCGGCGCCGCTCAGCGGCGTCTCCCCGATCAGCACGCGGAGGCTCGCCCAGAAGATGGCGATGACGGCGACCAGCGCGCCGCCCGCGAGCACGAGGATCGCCGCGGGCGGCCCGGCGACGAGCCCCGCGACGCCGGCGCCGACGAGCGCCGCGAGCGGCGCCCCGAAGCGGGCGTAATGCACGATCTGCCGCTCCAGCGGCGAGTCAGTACCCCTGGTCACGGTCTCGTCGGCCGTGGCCGAGGTGGCGCTTTTGGCGGGCTGTTCGGCGCTCATTCGCGGTCTTCGCGGTCCAGGCTCTTGAGCTCCTCGTCGAGCTTGTCGTCGTAATCGTCACGGGCGCCGGGGACAACGCCCTTCGCGGATCGCTGCTGACTGGCGGCGCCCGCCTCGTCGCTGCGCCGCTTCCATCGGCGGAGCGTCGCGACGACGATGCCCGCGCCGACCACGATGGCGCCGAGCGGGAGGAGGTAGAGCAGCCGCTGGCTCCCCTTGTTCGGCGGCACGGCCAGCGCCTCCGCCCCGTAGCGCTCGGCGTAGGCGGCCTGGATGGCCTCGATCGACAGCCCCGACGCGAGCGCCTCGCGGAGCTGGTCGCGGCGCTCGTGCGCGGTGCCGCACGTGCACGTCCCGAGGGTCTCGCGCGGGCAGCCGCACGTGCAGATCAGGCTCCAGAAGAGCTTGCGCTCGATGTCGTTCGCGATGCCGACGACGCCCGAGCGCTGCATCCCCTCGCCGAGCTGCTGGCTGTGGGCGAACTCCGGCGAGCGCAGCAGGACGACGAGGGCGAGGGCGCCCGCGACGAGGAGGGTGATGCCTTGGATGAGTCTTCGCGTGCGGCTCATTCGAACGCCGGCTGCATCGATTCGGCAGCGGTCGGGAGGATGGCACCTTTCGCGGGCGACCGCCCGGGATCAAGCGACGCGCCGGAGCCCGGGGCGCGGACGTCGCCGTCCGCCGCGCCGGGCGCGACCAAGACGGGCCGCCCGAGCCCCTCCTGGACGGGGTGCCCGTAGGCCTGCGACGGGCCGCCGGCGAGCAGGAAGGCGAACACGACCGACGCGGTGACGGACCCCGCCGCCCGCACATAACCGAACGCGCCGGCCTCCTCGAGCGCGATGTCAGGCCACATCGCGACGAGCGCCCCCAGGATGAGGATGCCCGCGCCGAACCACATGAACGAGATCAGGTTGTTCACGTGGATCTGGAACGAAGCGACCTTCGTCTGGGGGTTCGCCATCCCGATGATCACGTAGAGGTCGTTCTTGACGGTGATGTGCCGCGCGACCTCGGTCGACGGCGCCTCCGGGGACGCCTTGTAGATGAACTTCGCGGGGCTGATACGGCCGATCGGCGCGCCGTGGCGCTCGACGTCGAGGTCGGCGAAGACCATCCGCTTCTCGCTGTCGACCTCCATGCGCGGGCCGGCGTAGGTGAGGCGGTACTCCTCGATCTGCACGGACTCGCCCGGGTGGAGGCTGATCTCCTTGTCGACGCCCCACGCGCGGCCGGCGAACCCGAGGAACATCACCGCGATGCCGACGTGCACGATGTAGCCGCCGTAGCGGCGCCGTGACCTGGCGACGAGGTTGTAGAAGGAGGTGAAGAGCGGCTCTTTCCCGCGCTTCTGCCGCGCCGCGATGCCGCGGGCGAACTCCTGCGCGACCACGGCGATGTTGAACGCGGCGATGGCCACCGTGAAGAACGGGTAGGTCGACGCGAGCTTCGCGAGCGCGTCGCCGAACTGGCCGGGGTAGATCGGGTCCACGGCGACGAACGGGGCGAAGCCCACCCTCTTCCCGAGCGTCAGGTGGAGCGCCACCGTGACGACCGTGGCCAGCACCGGCCAGCGGAAGCTCTTCCGGAAGAGCTCCGGCGACGTCTTCCGCCACCCGAGCAGCGGCGCGACGCCCATGAGCAGGAAGACCACGAGCGCGATCGGGGGCAGCCACATGTTGTAGAACGTCGGCCCGAGCGTCGACTTCTGGTCGAGCAGCCACTCGCTGATGCGCGGCCACACCGTCGCGACCGCGATGAAGATCATGATGCTGAAGAAGCCCCAGTTGTTGAAGAGGAACGCGGCCTCGCGCGACAGCATCGACTCGAACTGCCCGTCGCTGCGCAGCCGCGGCAGGCGGTAGACGATCAGCGCGGTGCACGTGGCCAGGATCACGGCCATGAAGCCGACGAACCAGATGCCGATGCCGGACTGGGCGAACGAGTGGACGCTCGCGATGAGGCCGGACCGCGTGAGCCAGGTGCCGAAGATGGTGAGGAAGAACGTCCCGCAGATGAGCGAGATGTTCCACACCTTCAGCATGCCGCGGCGCTCCTGGATCATCGTCGAGTGGACGTAGGCGCTCGCGGTGAGCCACGGGAGGAACGCGGCGTTCTCGACCGGATCCCAGGCCCACGGGCCGCCCCAGCCGAGCTCCTCGTAAGCCCACAGCATGCCGAGCACGTTGCCGATGGAGAGGAACAGCCAGGAGAAGAGCATCCACTTGCGCGTCGCCACGATCCACTCGCTGTCGAGCCGGCCCGTGGCGAGCGCGGCGATCGCGAACGCGAACGGGACCGCCGCGCTCGTGAAGCCGATGTAGAGGCTCGGCGGGTGGATGATCATGTAGAAGTTGCGCAGCTGGTAGTTCAGCCCGTTGCCGTCGAGCGGGGCGCCCGCCACGCTCGTCCGGAACGGGTTCACCGCGAAGATCATCAGCGCGGCGAAGAAGATCAGGACGCTCATCAGCGTGGCGATGACGTAGGGCTGGAGCTCCAGATACCGGCGCTGCAGCCAGACGACGCAGGTGCCCGAGAAGAGCGCGGTCAGGAACATCCACCAGAGCAGCGAGCCGTCCTGCCCGCCCCAGAGCGCGGCGATGAGGTACGGCGTGCTCATGGACCGGTCGCTGTACTGCGCGACGTAGGCGATCCGGAAATCGTGGCTGACGAAGGCGTACGCCAGCACGAGCACCGCGAGGCCGACCAGCGCGATCGTGCCGTACGCGCCGAGGCGCGCGGCCTGGAGCAGCCGCGGCCGCCCGCGCGCCGACGCGAGCCCGACGGCGAAGGTATACGCCGCGGTGACCAGAATGGCGTAAAGGACACCGGTCCCGAACTCAGGTAGGGATTGCCACATCGTCGTGGGCGCAAGCTTAGGCTTGCCGGGCGCGCAGGGCCAGCGCACCGCAGCGCGCGACCGATCACCTGCCTTCACCTGCGCCGTGCGTCATGTCGAGCGCCCCGCAAAAGCTTCGCTTCAGGCCCGGCGTCGAGCGAGGCGCACTATAATAGTGCATGGCGATCGCTGCCTCCGGTAACCGCCCGACCGAGCTGATCTACGACTGGAACGAGGTCGGGCGCGTCGGGCGGGTCATCCCGGAGAACATCGGCTTCTTCGACGAGACCCTGCGCGACGGCCTGCAGAACCCCTCGGTCGCCGATCCGAACATCGAGAGCAAGCTCAAGCTGCTCCACCTGATGGCCAAGATCGGTATCCAGATCGCCGACGTCGGCCTGCCCGGCAGCTCGCAGCGGGCGTTCGAGGACGTGCTCCGGATGTGCAGGGAGGTGGCCGACAACAACCTGCCGCTCCGCGTCGCCTGCGCGGGCCGCACGGTCGTCTCGGACATCACGCCCATGATCGAGATCTCCCAGCGCGCAGGGATCCCTGTGGAGATCTACGCCTTCATCGGATCGAGCCCGATCCGGCAGCTCGCGGAGGCGTGGGACGTCGAGCTCATCGCGCAGCGGAGCGCCGCGGCGATCGACGCGGGCGTGAACGCCGGGCTCCCCGTCGCCTACGTCACGGAGGACACAACGCGCTCGCGCCCCGAGGTGCTGGCGACGCTCTTCAAGGTCGCCATCGATCACGGCGCGTCCCGGCTGTGCCTGTGCGATACCGTCGGGCACGCGACGCCGGACGGGGTTCGCAACCTCATCAACTTCACGCGGGCCATCGTCGCGGGGGCCGGGGCGTCGGTCGGCATCGACTGGCACGGCCACAACGATCGCGGCCTCGCGCTCGAGAACGCGATCTGGGCGCTCCAGTTCGGCGCGGACCGGGTGCACGGCACCGCCCTCGGGATCGGCGAGCGGGTCGGCAACGCCGCGATGGAGCTCATCCTGCTCAACATGAAGCTCCTCGGCCTCCTCGAGCACCAGGACCTCACCCACCTCCTCGAGTACTGCACGACGGCCGCGCAGGCGGTCGGCTGGCAGGTGCCCATCAATTATCCCCTGGTCGGGCGGGACGCCTTCCGCACGGCGACCGGCGTGCACGCGGCGGCCATCATCAAGGCCGAGTCGAAGGGCGACTCCTGGATGGCCGACCGGATCTACTCCGGCGTGCCCGCCGGCATGTTCGGGCGAAAGCAGGAGATCTGCGTGGGCTACATGTCCGGGGCCTCCAACGTGAACTACTGGCTCCGGCAGCGAAAGATCGAGCCCTCGAAGGAGCTCGTCGACGCCATCCTGGCGAAGGCCAAGGCCACGGATCACATCCTGTCCGAGGAGGAGATCCAGGCCGTGATCGAGCTGCACCGCGGCCGCCAGGCCTGATCTCGGGACGCCGGCGCGGCGCCGCGGATCCGGGCACGGCCGCGGGAACGGCGGCGGGACGTTCGGCGTTTTCGCGGATCCGGAGTAGAAATCCAGGCCGTGGCCGAGCAGGACAAGCAACCCGCAGCGGAACAGGACAAGCGACCCGCAGCGGAAGCCGACCGGGCCGAGCGCCGGTCGCGGCTCGATACCGTCCTGGCCGCGATCGCCGCGCTGGTCTGCTTCCTCGCCGCGACCACGCTGCGCGATCTGGGGCCGCGGTTCCTGCCGCGGGCGCCGATCCCGGCGCCGCCGGTGCCCGCGTGGGTGGAAGGGCGCTCGGCAGAGCTCACCGCCACCGTGCGCGACGAGCAGGGGCGCCCGCTGAAGGACGCCACCGTGCGCGTCTTCGCCCTGCGCGAGGACCGCGCCTACTTCGCGGGCGAGCTGAAGACCGATCCCTCGGGCGAGGCTCGCTTCGCCGGGCTGCCGTCCGGGGAGGCCTGGATCATGGCGTACGGCGCGGAGCGGGCCCGCGCCTCGACCCGCGTCGCGCTCGAGCCAGGCCCCCGCGCCGTCGACCTCGTGCTGCGGCCCGCGAAGGTGCTGGACGTGCTGGTCGTCGACGAGGCGGAGCGCCCGATCGACGGCGCCGAGGTGACGGTCGCGACCGCCGATCCCCTCCCCTTCGTGGCGACCACCGCCGAAGGCGGCCGCGCGCGGTTCGATCGGCTCGGGGCGGCGCCCTACGTCGTCCGCGCGTCGGCGCTCGGCTTCGAGGACACCGTGCGGACGGGCATCGTGCCCGGGCCGGCGCCGCTCAGGCTCCGCATGGATCGGCTCGGCGCCCTGACGGTCCGCGTTGTGGATGCGGAGGGGCAGCCGGCCGACGGCGCGACCGTGCTCGCCGCCGGCACCGGGCTGTGGCCAGCGCGCAGCACGACAACGGACGCGACGGGCGCCGCGAGGATCGCCGGGCTCCGCGACGGGGTGTACGACCTCAAGGCCCGGCGCGGCGCCGCCGTGAGCGCGACCGCGCTGGCCGTGCCCGTGAGGCGCGGCGAGGGCAAGGAGGTGAAGCTCGTCCTCGGGCCCGGCCGCCACGTGCGGCTCCTCGTGACCGACGGCGACGGCGAGGACGCGCCGGCCGTGAAGGGCGCGAACGTCGTGCTCGTCGAGCAGGGGCTGTCGGCGTTCCCGCTGCACGGCCGCACGGGCGACGACGGGTCCGTGACGCTCGGGCCCATCGCGCCCGGGTACGCGAGCGCGTCGGCCCTGGCGGCCGGCTTCGTGCCGAGGAACGCCGTGCAGGTCGACGCAGGGGCCACCGAGGTGCGCATCCCCCTGCTCCGCGGCGGCGCGCTCGTGGGTGAGGTCGTCGACGACCGCGGCTACCCGGTGCCGGGCGCGACGATCGAGGTCGTGGGCGCCGACGCCGAGGGGATGCCCATCGACGAGACCACCGCGATGTCCGACTTCAGGGACGAGCACTTCGAGCGCGCCCTGCCCGGCCCGGCGCCGCTGATCCCCGCGGGCGAGCTCGGGGTCATGCCGGGCCCGATCCCGGACCTGCCGCGTGGCGACGCGGTCCTGCCGGCCGCCTCGGTGCGCTCGGGCGAGCCGTGGGTCACGCGCGCCGACGGCACGTTCCGGGCCGAGCCCGTCACCCCCGGGCGCGTCCACGCCATCGTCCGGCACCCGGAGTACGTCGAGACGCCCAGCGAGATCGTGACCCTGCAGCCGGGCGGCGAGGCCCGCGTGCGCGTGGTGATGCGCCAGGGTGGCCTGCTCGAGGGCCGCGTCCTCGAGGAGGACCGCAAGCCGGTCGCCGGCGCGCGCGTGGAGCTGGCCGCGACCGCCGGCTCGCTCGAGCGGGTGACGTACTCCGCGGACGACGGCACGTTCGCCTTCGCCGCGGTCCCCGACGAGGTGCTCGTCTCGGTCTCCCGGGCCGAGTCGCCCGGCGACGTCGTGGCGCGGCTCGTCGTCGAGGTGCCGGAGCGCGATCGCAAGGAGATCGAGGTCGTCCTCCCGAAGGTGCGCGAGGCGGTGGCCATCCACGTCGCCGACGATCGCGGCTACCCGCTCGATCGCGTGGAGGTGCGCGTGCTCTCGCTCGACGTGGCCGTCCCGCTCCGCAAGACGCTGTTCACGGACGACGACGGCGACGCGCTGCTGCCCGACGCCGCCGGCTTGCCGCTCCGGGTAAGCCTCGTGCGCTCCGGGAAGTCGCCGCGCGTCGAGCAGGTCGACGCCGCGCCGAAGGAGCTGCGCCTCGAGATGGGCGCGGCCCTCAAGGCGACCGGCACCGTGACCGGGCGCGGCGGGCGGGAGCGGCTCGAGGGCGCGCGGATCACGCTGTTCTCGACGACCGGGCCGCGCCGCGCGACGAGCGACGCGGAGGGCGCCTTCACGCTCGCCGACCTCGCGCCGGGCCAGTTCCGCGTGACGGTGAGCCGCGACGGGTACGCGCCGGCGACGCTGCGGGTCACGATCGCCGGCGATCCCGATCGCCCGACGGACCTCGGGCGCATCGACCTGTCCGAGGCGGGAGAGGTCGCCGGCCAGGTCGTCGATCAGCGCGGGGACGCGGTGGCGGGGGCCCGCGTCGCGCGCGACCGCGTGCCGACGTACCTGCCGCTCGGCCCGCTGCCGCCGGGCGTGGTGACCACCGACCGCGACGGGCGGTTCCAGCTCGGCGGGCTGCCCGAGGGCACCGCGATCCTCGAGGCGTACAGCGCGGATCTCGGGCGCGCCGAGTCGCAGCCGGTGCAGGTCCGGGCCGGCAGGACGACCGAGCGCGTGAGGATCGCGCTGCCAGGAGACGGCGCGCGGCAAGACCCGAAGGGCGCAGGGAGCCTGGCGGTGACGCTCGGCGAGGAGCGAAAGACCGTGACCGTGGTGTCGGTGCCCCCGGCGAGCGAGGCCGAGGAGGCCGGCATCGAGCCCGGCGATCGGCTCCTGTCCGTGAACGGCGTCGAGGTGCGCTCCATCGAGGAAGCGCGGCGGCGCCTCACCGGGCCGCTCTCGGAGGATGTCGTGGTGCTGCTCGCGCGGGACGGCGATCGCGGCGAGGCGCGGTGGCTCACCCGGGTGCGGAGGGAGCGGGTGCGGCGATAGCCGCCGAGATCAGTTCTTCGCCTTCGTCAGCACGATGGCGCGGCCGTCGCCGATCTCCCAGCGCAGCGTCTGATCGGCGGCGAAGCGGAACGCCGCTTCATCGAGGCCGCCCTCGGGGCGGAGGAACGCGACGGTCACCTGATCGCCGTCCGCCTTCGTCACCTTGAAGGTGCCGCTGCGCGGCGTCTCCGCGGGCACGGTCACCGTCACCTTGCTGCCGTTGAACTCGAGCGCCGTTCCCTTCACCCATCCGGTCGCCTTGGTGAGCTGGTCCACAGGGGCGTTCTCGATGGCATCGCCATACCAGCGCCCCTGAAGACGATCGCGAGGGGTCTTCGAGCAGCCCACCACGGCGGTCATCGCCATCCCCAGGGCCAGAGCGGTCTTGATGCGGTTCTGCATGGGCCTTCCTTCGGAACCTCGAGGGGTCCCGATTTGGAAAATCCTACGAAGAACGGAATGAATAGGCCAACAATGTAGGATATTTCTGCACACTTACGCAGGGTCGCAGGGCCCGGCGAGGGGGTGGGCGCCGCCGCTTCTGGGGAGGGCGAGTTCGCGCTAGGGTTCCGGCCCGAGGAGCCGCGCGGAGGGCGCGCGTTTCCACGGCGCGACGACCTTGAGCACGCTGTTTCACGAGAAGCGCCTCGTCCCTTTCGAGCGGACGCGGCTCCTGAGATCCATCGTCGAGCGCGCGGCCGATTGTTCTGAGGGGCCTCCCGTGATCGTCTTCGATCTGGACGGCACCCTCATGGACAACCGGCCGCGGGTGGTCGCGATCCTCCATGAGCTGGCGGAGGAGTGGCGCCGCAAGCACCCGCACGCCGCCGGCCTCCTCGAGCGCGCGTCGCCCGACGGCATCGTGTACGGGTTCCAGGACAACCTGCGGCGGCTCGGCATCGACGACGAGGCGCTCCACCTGCACGCGTTCGATTTCTGGCGGGCCCGCTTCTTCAACGATCCGCACATCCGGCACGACGTCGAGGTGCCGGGCGCGAGCCAGTACGCGCGCGACTGCCACGCGGCGGGGGCGACCCTCGTGTACCTCACCGGCCGCGACCTGCCGAAGATGGCGCTCGGCTCGTTCGCGAGCCTGCGCGACCTCGGCTTCCCCATCGGGGTCATCGGCACGGAGCTCGTCGTGAAGCCGAGGTTCGAGATGCCCGACACCGAGTTCAAGCGGAGCGTCGCGCCGCAGCTCTCGCGGCTCGGGCGGGTCATCGCGGTGTTCGACAACGAGGCGGCCAACTGCAACCTGCTCCTGGGCTGCCACCCCCGCTGCACCGCGGTCTTCCTGGACACGCAGTGCGCGCCCGACCCGCCGCCGCTCGACGCGCGCGTGCGTGTCATCGACACGTTCGAGCTGGAGCCGTGATCGCCGCGCGCGCCGCCGCGGCCTTCCTGCTGCTCGCCGCCGCCGGGTGCGAGCCGTCGCGCCACGCGCCCGTCGATCCCGTGGACGCCGGCGCGAGCCCGAACGCGAAAATCCTCCCCGCGCCGCTCGCGAACGAGACGCCGGACCTGCTCGACGCGTCCGCCGCCGAGGCGACCGCGAAGATCATCGCCGACGACTACGGCCGGCTCATCATGTCCGAGGCGAGCCCGCAGTCGCCGCTGCCGCTCTCGCCCGCCACCCCCCTGCCGGACGACGCGCTCTCGCCCCGCGAGCTCCCCGGCGTGATGCTCGAGGCGGCGTTCCGCTTCCGTGAGGTGCCGCTGCCCCCCAAGTCGCCCGAGGTGGCGGCCTCCGGGATCCACGCGGCGCAGAAGCTCACCGAGCTGACGTGGAAGGTCGAGCTCGCGGAGACGGGCCGGATGCGGGTCCAGTTCACGTCGCGCGCGCTCCCGCTGCCCGCGGGCTCCGAGCTCCGCGCGCGCCACGACGTGTACGGCGAGGTGCTGCTCTGGCCGTCCCTGACCCAGTACCGGGTCGTGCCGCCGGGGGCGCTCCGCACGCTCCTCGGCGAGCGGCGCGTCGACGTGACGCCGCTGTCGACGGGCTCGGCGCGTCCTGTCGGCGACGGCAGGCGGCTCGAGATCGACGTCCGCAAGGTCGAGGTGCACGGGAGCCTCGGCGCGCTGTACGTCGAGCTCGGCAGGGTCCCCGAGGCCGGCGACGGGGGGCCGCTGCTCTGCCGGGCGCTGCTGGAGATCCTCGGCGTGGATCCGAAGTCGCCCGAGTGCGTGGCCGGCGAGGTGCCGCTCTACGCGAGTTATGCCTGGCAAGGCGGCGGCGGCGTCGCGTTCGAGGTCACGTCGATGGCCCGGCGAACGGACCTGATCTCGACCGACATGCTCATGCCGCCCCCGAGCGCCGCGTACGCCGCCGCCGGGCTCCCGTCGGCGCAGGGCGGCGTCTTCCTGACGCGCGACGAGCTCGCGGCCATCCGAGAAGAGCCGCTCCAGCTGCCCGCGAGCGTCGACCCGGGCGCGCCCGGCGAGGGGTTCGTCGCGGTCAACCAGACCGACGCGCTGCTCTACCTGCTCGTCGACGGGATCCCCGCGGTCGCCGTGCCTCCGGCGAGCGAGCGCTACGTGATCGGGCCCCTGCGCGGGCGCTACGTCGTCCAGTGGCGCACGTTCCTCGGCGAGCGCATCGAGCCGCCGCAGACGGTCGAGATGCCGGCGCGCATCGTGCGCAGCGGGGCCGAGGCGGGGGCGGACGGCGGCTGAAGCGGGGCGGCGGACGGCGGCGGAAGCGAGGACGGCGTCCCCTGCCCTAGCGATCGGCCGTCGTCTCGGGGCTCGCCAGGAGCTGGACGATGTCGTCCGGGATCCGCGTCAGCGTCAGGTTCGATCCCAGGCACGCGAGGAGGATGTCGCCGTCGCAGATCACGTCCTCGCCCCGGAGGATGCGGTAGCTGAAGCGCGCGGTGACCCGCTGGACCTCGCGGCAGGTCGTCTCGATCACGAGGTCGTCGCCGAACCGCGCGGCCTGGCGGTACTTGATCCGCAGCTCCGCGACGGCGAGGTGCAGGTCGCGCCGCACCATCTCCTCGTAGGAGAGGCCGCGGCGCTTCAGCCAGTCGATGCGGCCGGCCTCCAGGTAGATGACGTAGTTCGCGTGGTGGACGATGCCCATGAGATCCGTCTCGCAGAAGCGGACGGCCAGGGGCGTGCGCGAGGTGAGGTGCGGGGGCGCGTCGGGCGGAGAAGGGAGCGGCATCGCGGGAGGCGCAGAGACTAACCCAGTTTCGACCCGGGCAGCAGCAGAGCGACCACGCGACATCAGCGGCATGACATGGGATCGCGGCGCGCGGCGACGGAGGGTCCGCCTGGGCGCTGGTGGCGCGGGCGCCGCGATGTTAGCGGGCACCATGGCGAATGTCCGGACGCTCCTGTCCGCCGAACACATCGGCGATCGCGTGCGCGAGCTCGGCGCGCAGATCACCCGGGACTACGCGGAGCGCCGGCTCGTGCTCGTCTCCGTGCTCAAGGGGAGCTTCGTGTTCACCGCCGACATCGCGCGCCACATCGACCTGCCGGTGCGCATCGAGTTCCTCGGCGTGCGCAGCTACGGCGAGGGCACGGCCTCGACCGGCGTCGTCCAGATCACGCAGGACCTCACCCGCCCGATCGAGGGCGAGGACATCCTCCTCGTCGAGGACATCGTGGATACGGGCCTCACGATCTCGCACCTGCTCCAGCTCTTCCGCACGAGGATGCCGAACAGCGTGAAGGTCTGCGCGCTCCTGCACAAGCCGGCGCGCGCGCGGGTCGAGGTGCCCATCGACTACCTGGGCTTCACGATCGAGGACAAATTCGTGGTCGGCTACGGGCTCGACTGGGCCGAGCGCTATCGGAACCTGCCGTTCATCGGGGTTGTGGAGGCGACGTGAGCAAGCGGCTGCTGATGCTCGAGAAGATGACCCGGGATGGGTCGAAGGATCCGTTTCACTGGTACGCGCTCGCGCTGGAGTACGCGGGCCAGGGCCGCCACGACGACGCGCTCGCCACGTTCGTCGCGCTCCGGGCGATGGATCCGGCGTACGTGCCGATGTACCTCATGTGCGGGACGACGCTGGTGAAGGCGGGCCGCCTCGACGAGGGGCGCGCCTGGCTGGCCGACGGCATCGTGGTCGCGCGCAGCAAGGGAGATCAGCACGCGCTGAGCGAGCTCCAGCAGGCCCTCGCCGGCGCGGGCGGCGACGACGACGACGCGTGACGCCGTGACGGCTGGGCCGGACGGCGCCGCGCCTCAGCCGCCCTCGCCCTCCCCCTCGCCGCGGATCCGGCGGAGGCGCTCGCCGATGGTCCGCTCGTAGCCGCGATCGGTCGGCTCGTAGAACCGGCTGCCCGCGAGCGGCTCGGGGAGGTAGGCCTCGCCCCGCGCGACGCCGCCCGGCTCGTCGTGCGCGTAGCGGTAGCCCTCGCCGTAGCCCTCGTCGCGCATGAGCCGCGTGACCGCGTTGCGCAGCGTGAGCGGGACCGGGAGCGCGCCGTGCTCGCGCACGGCGGCCTGCGCCGCGTGCCAGGCGGTCTTGCAGGCGTTCGATTTCGGGGCCGTGGCGAGGTAGAGCGCCGCCTGCGTGATCGGGTAGAGCCCCTCCGGCATCCCCATGCGCCGGAACGCGGCGTCCGCGGCGACGGCGATCTCCAGCGCGCGCGGGTCGGCGTTGCCGATGTCCTCGGAGGCGAAGATCATCATCCGGCGCAGCAGGAAGAGCGGGTCGTCGCCGGACTCGATCATGCGCATCAGCCAGTAGATGGCGGCGTCGGGATCGGAGCCGCGCATCGACTTGATGAAGGCGCTGATGACGTTGTAGTGCTCCTCGCCGGCCTTGTCGTAGAGCAGCGTCTTGTGCTCGCTCGCGCCGGCGATGAGCTCGCGCGTGATCGTGGAGGCGCCCGCGCGCCCCGCCTCGTCCGCGGCGATCTCCAGCGTGGTGAGCGCCCTGCGCGCGTCGCCCTGCGCGAGCGCCGCGATCGCCGAGAGCGCGTCGTCGTCCGCGGCGATGGCGCCGGCGAGCCCGGCGGGCGACTCGAGGGCGCGGCGCAGGAGCTCGACGAGCTCCGAGGCGCCGAGGCCCTGGAGCCGGAAGACCTTGCACCGGGAGAGCAGCGGCGCGTTGACCGCAAACGAGGGGTTCTCGGTGGTCGCCCCGATGAGCGTGATCGTCCCGTCCTCGACGTGCGGGAGGAAGGCGTCCTGCTGGGCCTTGTTGAAGCGGTGGATCTCGTCGACGAACAGGATCGTCCGCTTGCCCTCGTAGGAGCGCGCGGTGCGCGCCTGGGCGAGGATCTCGCGGAGCTCCGGCACGCCGCCCAGCACGGCGTTGAAGGGGACGAAGCGGGCGTTCGTCGTGTGCGCGACGACGCGCGCCAGCGTGGTTTTACCGGCGCCCGGCGGGCCCCACAGGATCATGGAGGGGATCCGGTCGGCCGCGATCGCGCGCGCGAGCAGCTTGCCCTCGCCGAGGAGGTGGCCCTGGCCGATCATGTCCTCGAGCGAGCGCGGGCGCATGCGCTCGGCGAGGGGGACCGTGGCCTTGAGCTCCGGCTCCCGCTGCCGGGCGGCGTCGAAGAGCGTCGGGTCGTCGCCCGCGGGCCGCCGTCGCGCGCCGCCGCCGCCCCGGGGCGCGCTCATTCGAAGACCGACCGCGCGCCCGCGGGGCGCTCCGAGAGGAGGACCTCGACGGCGCGGCGCGCGCCCGCCGGATCGTGCCCGACCCAGCGCACGGTGCCCGCGCCGTCGACCACGAACGTGAGGGGGACCTGCGCGACGCCGTAGGTCCCGGAGAGCCGCTGATCGAGATCCGCGACGATGGGAAACGTCGCGCCGAGCTCGTGGGCGGCGGCCGCCGCGGCGGCCTCCGAGTCGTCGACGTTCACGCCGATCACGGCCACCCCGTCCGCCTTGCGGTCGCGCCAGAGCCGGTCGAGCGCCGGCATGGTCCGGCTGCACGACGCGCACCAGGACGCCCAGAAGTCGATCACGGTGACCCGCGTCCTGCGCGTGCCGGGCACGCCGACGGTGACCGCCGCCGTGGACTCTGCGTGGAACTCCGGCGCGGCGCTGCCGACGAGCGGGTGGCGCACCGACGCGGGCATCGCGCCCGGCCCGCACCCGAGCGCGAGCAGCGCGCACGCAGCAAGCGTGGGGCGGCGCGCGGCGCGCGCGACGCCACCGCCAGGGAGGGCCGCGCCGAGGCGCGCCGCGGCGGACGTCGCCGTCATCCGCGGGCTCCGAAGATGGCGGTGCCGACGCGGACCCACGTCGCGCCTTCCGCGATGGCTGCCTCGAAATCGTGCGACATGCCCATCGAGAGCTCGGGCAGCGCGGCCCGGCCGCCGTGCGCGTCGCGCAGGGCGCGCAGCTGCGCGAAGAACGGCACGACGTCGCTCGGGTCCTCGAGGAACGGCGCGATGGTCATGAGGCCGATCGGCCGGAGGTGCGCGCACCGGGAGATCGCGGCGAGGAGCGGCGCGAAATCGCCGGGGGCGCAGCCGCCCTTCGAGGCTTCGCCGCCGACGTTCACCTCGATCAGGACGTCGAGGGTGCGGCTCAGCGCGGCCGCGCGCCGATCGAGCTCCACGGCGAGCTCCTCCCGGTCGACCGACTGCACGACGTGCGCGACGCGCGCGACGAGCTTCGCCTTGTTCCTCTGGAGCTGGCCGATGGCGTGCCACACGAGCCCGTCGAGATCGGCGAGTGCCTCGGCCTTTTCGACGAGCTCCTGAGCATAGTTCTCGCCGAAATCGCGCTGCCCGGCGGCGTAGGCGGCGCGGATGGCCTCCGCGGGCTTCCCCTTGGACACGGCGATGAGCCGGACCTCCTCTGGCCCCCGCCCTGCACGCGCGGCGGCGCTCGCTATCCGGCGCCGCACCTCGTCGAGCCGCGACGCGACGTTCCCCAGGTCTTCCGAAATCACGCCGCACGATACCGCGAGCTGCCGCCGTGGACACCAGGGGGACCACCCGCAGCGGACGGTCCGCGCAGGTCGCGGCGCGGAGGGAAGTGCCGGATCCAACCGCCCGAGCGGCGTGCCAGAGTGTGCCTGAGCACCGCGTCAACGGCGGACCGATCGAGGCGCTTTCAGGCTATTTTCATGTGGCATGTTGATTGCCATACTCGGCGTACCCGCCATGCGAAGCCTGCTGTTCCTCACCCTGCTCCTCGCGGTTGGATGCTCGTTCAACCCGCAGCCTGAACCGCCGTTCGATGACAGGGATCCTTATCCCTCGGGGTCGACGTCGACAGGTGCGGCGGTCGGCAGCTCGGGTTCGGGTGGCAACGGCGCCGGCAACACAGCGGCAGGGACCAGCGCTGGCAGCGGCGAGACCACGGGCGCGGGCGGCAGCGGCGATGGGGGCGCGGCGGGCGGCCACGGTGGCGCGGGCGGTCAGGGCGGTGCTGGAGGGGGCGAGGGCGGTCAGGGCGGCGCGGGCGGCCAGGGCGGCGCGGGCGGTGCGGGCGGCGCGGGCGGCGCGGGCGGCGCGAGCGGCGAGCCCTGCGGTGTGGGGGGCGCTGGAGGCGCCGGAGGCGCTGGAGCGGTCGAGTGCGGCTGAAGGAGCACGCGGGCCGGGTCTGACGGCGGCGTCGACCCGGCGATAAGAGCGAGCGAGAAGCAGCCGACGGAGCGCGCTCGACGCAGCATTCCCGCGGACGAGGGCGCCGCACAAGCGGGCAGGGAGATGCGCAGGGTGCTATGAGGAGGGAGCTTATGCGCCAGCTTGTCGTCCTTGTGTTCGGGGTCGTCCTCGCGGGCTGTGTGTTCAATCCACAACCGGAGCCTCCCGCCGAGGGGGGCATCGGGTGCGGTGATTGCGAGGACGTCGGCGCGACCGGCGCAGGAGGGGGCATCGCATCCGGCGATCCCAGCGAAGACGACGGCGCGGGCGGCGGTGGCCTCCTGCCACCAGACGCAGCCGCCAACGGCGCCGGTTCGACTGGGTCCGCTAGCAGCGCCGGTTCAACCAGCGCGGGTGGCGAACCGGCCAACCCTGCCGGCGGCGGTGGTGCGGGCGGCGCGGGTGGCAAAGCCGACGGCGGTGGCGCGGGTGGCGAAGGCGGCGCCGGTGGCGACGCCGGCAGCGGTGGTGCAGGTGGCGCGGGTGGCGGCGCTGGCGGCGCTGGCGGCGAAGCCGGCGCCGGTGGAGCGATCGGCCCAGACGGCGGATGAGGCGACCGCTGGGCGCGGCGCCCGCAGGCAGAGCGCCCGGCGTCGACTGACGCGGCGGCGCCGGCTCAGATCCCGGGTCGCCGCGGCCGCGCGTACTCGTCGAGCATGTTCGCTACCAGCTCGGCGAGCAGGCTGTCCGCCACGCGAAGGCGGCGCGACATCTCGCGCGCGATGTTCAGCACCAGCAGCGTGTACGACTTGAGATCGCGCCGGTAGAGGGCGTCGAGATCGTGCGCGGTGACGCGCAGCAATCGCGACGGGGCGATCGCGCGGACGGTCGCCGAGCGAGGCATCACGTCGAGGATCGACATCTCGCCGAACCAGTCGTTCGGCCCGAGGACCGCGACGCGCGCCTCGACGTCGCGCTTCGACCGCTTGAGCACTTCCATCTCCCCCGAGAGCAGCACGAACATCTCGCGGCCGTTGTCGCCCTCGCGAAAGGCGACGGCGCCCGGCTCCAGATCGAGCAGCTCCAGCGTGTCGGCGAGGGCCTGGAGGACGTGATCGCCCAGGCCTCCGAACAGCCCGATCTCGCGCAGCTGCGTGATCAGCGAAGGGTTAAGGCTCACCTGGATGCACCGAGGGCGCCCGCGGCGACCGTCCTGCGGGCTGACCCGACAACGCCTACCACCACGTCGCGAACATGCCCGCCTTCTCGCATCGCTTCACCTCGCGGTCCCGAGCAGATGTACCCCGTCGAGTGCGTACGCCGCAACACGCGCGTGCTCCGCGCGATCCGCGCCTAGAGGTCCTTGGTGAACACGATCCGCGGACGCCCAGGCCCGGCGTAGTCCTCGACCTCGGCCGCCGACCAGCCGACCGCGGCGTGGAAGCGCACCGAGCCCTCGTTGCCCAGCGTCGTGATCGCCTTGAGCTGCCGGCAGCCCTCGCGGCGGCAGTCCTCCTCGAACGCCGCATAGAGCATCCTGCCGACGCCGCGGCGGCGATAGTCCGGGTGAATGCCGACGAGGTGCACGTACCCGACCGCCGCGTCCGGGCACCTGAACCCGAGCAGGAAGCCGACGAGCAGCCCGCGATCCTCGATGACGCGCGCGAGCCTGCCGAGCTCGTAGAAGAAGATCGGGTGCGCGAGCGCGCTGGTTGGGCCCGCCCACCACCGATCGATCTCGCCCACGATCCGGTCGTAGTCGGGCTTCGTCAGCGGCCGTGTCTCCATGCATCACCTCACTCGAACGGTTCGGATCCCCAGACTTCGATCTGCAGCGTCCGCGCGCACGACACGAACGCTTCGAAGACCTGCGCAGCCTAGCAGCCGCGCCGGCCTCCCCGTAAGCGCGCTCGTGGATGCTCGGCTAGCCGCCGCGCGTCACGCCTGCTAGCGCTACCCTGTGCGTCACGACAAAATCATCGTCGCTCCGTCGATCCTGTCGGCTGACTTCGGTCGTCTCGCGGAGGAAGTGCGGGCCGCTGAGGCCGCTGGCGCCGACTGGATCCACGTCGATGTGATGGATGGCCGGTTCGTGCCAAACATCACGATCGGGCCGCTCGTCGTCCGCGCGGTTCGCGCCGCGACGCGTCTTCCCCTCGATGTCCACCTGATGATCGTCGAGCCCGAGCGCTACGTCGCGGAGTTCGCGGCCGCCGGCGCCGATCGCATCTCGGTCCACGTCGAGGCGTCGCCGCACCTGCACAGGACGCTCCAGCAGATCAGGGACGCAGGCGCGAGCCCCGGCGTCGTGCTGAACCCCCACACGCCGGAGGAGTCGATCCGGCACGTGATGGCGGACATCGATCTGGTGCTTGTGATGAGCGTCAACCCCGGGTTCGGCGGCCAGCAGTTCATCCCCGGGGCGCTCACCAAGCTGCAGAGCCTGCGCCAGACGATCGACCAGGCAGGCCTGGACATCGCGCTCGAGGTCGACGGCGGCGTCGCCCCGTCGACCGCCGGGCAGGTCATCGCCGCCGGGGCGCGGGCGCTCGTCGCGGGCTCGGCGGTGTTCGGCGCGGTGGCGCGGGGCGAGGATCTGCCGTTCGATGCGCGCGTCGCGCGGTATGCCGAGGCGATCCGCGCGCTCCGCGCGCCCGGCGGGGAGCCGTCGTGACCCGGCGCGTCGAGGACGCTGCTGCGGTGGGTCGGGGGCGCTGCGCGATCGGGTTGGTCGGGGCGGCTGTGCTCGCGGGGTGCGCGCCGACGGCCGCGCCTGCGGCGCCGCCGCGAGCGCAGGCCTCCGCTGTGGCGCTCCCTGCGGCGTCGGTTGCGGCTGGACCGGCTGGGGGCGCAAGCCCGGTGGATGCGGGCGAGGTTGATGAGGACGCGGCTCGCCTGACCGACGGCGAGATCGCGCGTGTGCTCGCACGCGTGGCGAAGGCGCGGGGCCTGCCGGTCCGCAGCGAGGTGCGGAGCCGCGTGCTCGCCCGCGGGCAGATCCTGGAGCGGGTCCGCGCGCACGTGGAGCGAGAGATCCCCGAGGGCGTGCTCGATCACCAGCGCGAGGTGCTCGCGGCGCTCGAGCTCATCCCGGCCGACTACGACTTCACCGCCGGGATGTACCGCCTGCTCGAGGGCCGCATCGCGGGCTTCTACGAGCCGGAGGACGCGACGATGTACCTCGTCGACGATCTCAGCGAGGCCGAGGCCGAGGAGACGCTGGCGCACGAGCTCGTCCACGCGCTCCAGGACCAGAGCTTCTCGCTGGGGAGGCTGCTCGACTTCAAGCTCGGCGACAGCGATCGCCTGGCGGCCACACACGCGCTCGTCGAGGGCGAGGCGATGAGCGCGATGTTCGACGTGCTGGTCGGCTCGGCGTTCCAGGTCGACGAGTCGATGCTCCGCAGGCTCGTGGCGATGTCGACGGCGCTGTCGTCCGTGGGCGACACGCCGCTCGTGCTGCAGGAGTCGCTGGGCGCCCCGTACACCGACGGCTTCGCGTTCGTGCAGGCGCTGCGGCGGGACGGCGGGTGGGCTTCGGTGGACGCGGTCTGGCGCGCGCTGCCGGAGACCACCGAGCAGCTGCTCCACCCGGAGAAGCTCGCAGCACGGGAGCCCGCCGTCGCGGTGGCGGTGCCGACGGCCGCGGCGCTCGGCCCGGGGTTTCGTGTGGTCTTCGATGACGTGATGGGCGAGCAGGCGCTGCGCATCGCGTTCGCGGCGTATGCCCACCGCGATGCGGCCATCGGCGCGGCGGCAGGGTGGGGCGGGGATCGGTTCGCGGTGGTGCGGCGGGACGACCCGGAGGACCCGTCGCGGAGGGAGTTCGCGCTCGCGTGGCGGCTGCGGTTCGACAGCGCGGCCGACGCGGCAGAGGCGGGGAAGGTGATCGAGCGGCGCTTCGGGAAGGTGTGCAGGCGGCGGCCGACGCTCGGGCCGATCGCGTGGACGGCGCGAGGGAGCGACGTGGCGATCGTCGCGGGGCCGTACGCGAGGCGCGGGGGAGGCGGGGGAGGGGAGGTCAGCGCGGTGGGGACGTGCGCGGGGGCGGGGAAGTGGCTGGCGGAGGTGATGAAGGGCGGGGTGGGGGGGCAGGGCGCCGGGGCGGTGGCGGCGGTGGCGGGGGCGGCGGCGGTGGGGAGGGAGAAGTAGGGGCGGTGGCGAGGGCGGTGGGGGCGGGAAGAGACGCGGTGGGGGACGGAAGCGGCGGGGCCGGGGCTGGAGGGCACAGGCGATGCCCTGAGCAGGCAGGGTAGGGGGCGGGTTCTCAGGGCGGCGTTGACAGGGGGCGATAGAAGAGGCAGAAAAGCGAGTCGTTCTGGATGTTTGGAGGAGTGGCCGAGCGGTCGAAGGCAGCGGTTTTGAAAACCGCCGTTGGGGCAACTCAACCAGGGGTTCGAATCCCTTCTCCTCCGCTGGTTTCTGCAAGGATGTCGGGTAGTTCGCGCGGTCCGGGACGTGGACGGGAGTGGACACGCGCGGACAGGTCTGGACGCAGGTTCTGGCAAATTTCTGGCACGGCAGGTTCCTGATTCCGGGCATAGCTGTGTGAGGCGGCTTACGGCGCGAGCGGCCAGGATTCGCGGTCGCCCTGCGACGAGCTCTCTCGATAGCTCGTGGCCTGGTGACGCATCGCCCGGATGCGTCGTGCTCGGGGCCAGGATCTCCCGAGCTTTGACGACCTCGCTGCGTACTGCCGGAGCACGCACATCCAGCCCAGCGCCGAGCGAGAGGCTTGGCGCCGGCCATCGCTAACGGGCAGGGCACCACGACGAGACCACCGCTTCGCGAAGCGAGAGCGCTTTGAGGAGAACGATCCGTCCAACTTGGACTAGTGGCTCAGGCGTGAGCGCGTTTCGGACGAAAACGTGATCGAGATGGAGCGGGAGGCAGATCGGATCTGCCCCCTTGTCGAAAGGGCAACCCAACCTGTCCGGCGAGGTCCGGCTGGTGCCCATCGATGACGTGGTTGTTCCCATGACGTGGTTGTTCCCGAGCGGTGAATGCGCCAGCGCGGCGGCATCACGTCGATCATCGAGTCCATCCGGGACATCGGCCTCATTGAGCCGATCATCCTCCGGCACGACACGCCATGTCGCGCGACCTCCACCATGTCGCGCGCCCCGATCCGCGGCGTCACGCTCAGTACGCCGAGTAAGAGCCTCAGCCATGTCCCTGCGGCTTCGCCCGAGCGTACGCCTCCCCACCCGGTCCGTAAGAACTGAAACTCGATGAGCCGGGGGATTTCGCTTACGAGCATGCCAGGTGCCGGCGATGATCACGTCGAATCCCTCGCCCACCGCGGACTTGTAGGTGGCGGTTCCCGTGCGCCGTGGCGAGACCGTGCAGGGCTCGCTCGCCGCCAGGGCTGGTACGCTCGCGCGCAGGTACTGCGGAGATCGACCCATGCCCGACCGCACTGACTTCCTCGACACCATCAGCGAGCACTTTCGCGAGGAGCTCGCGACGACCATCGCCCGCTCGGAGCGCGGCCGCACACGGATGAAGCTTCGGACCTTTCTCGAGGGCTTCGGCTATACCGCGAGCGCCCGGGTGCGGCAGACATCGCTCTCGTCCGCGCTCGAGAACATCCAGAGATGGGGCTACGCCCACAAGCTCAGCGGCAGCACCGTCAACGACTACATCACCATCTGGAAGAGCGACGCGCCCGTCAGCAGCGAGCAGCCCCAGCGCGCGGCGCGCGACGGCGACGGGAGCGCACGGGGCGTGGTCGCGTGGAAGGACGGCGAGCTTGATCTGCCGGTCGATCCGCTCACCTTCGGCTTCCACGTCGACGATGCGCCGACGGGCGAGCGCTCGGGTGCCCTCTGGCACGACATCACGGCGGCGATCTGGTTGTGCCGCACGGTGTGCCTGATGGTCGATGCGTCCGACGAGATGTTCACGCTGCTCGCCGGCGTCCTGGCGGCGCTCACACGGCGGCGGGCGCTGACGTTCCGGTTCGACGACATGGGGCGGTGGGTCGCGCAGGCCCCCGAGGTCCTCACGCTGTCGCGCCTGCGCTCCGTGACCGGACAGGGCGATCGCCGCGAGAGCGACGACTTCCCCGGCGTCGGTGCGGTCTACCTGATCCGAGACGACCCGCACGACGTGGTCGACGACGAGCTCACGGCGTTCGTGCGTGAGGCGTTCATCCCGCACACCTACCGGGTGCGCGCGATCTTCGCGACGACGACGGCCGACCCCGGCCCTGACGCGCGCCGCGCCGCCGACGATTCGCACTACCCTCAGCTTCTCCGCTGGCTTGCCGCATACACCGGTGCGCCGTCGGTGGAGGCAGACTGGCAGGACGGCGACGTGGAGGTGCAGCTCTCGAGCCTCTTCGCTGATGCGGCCCGCGCGGCCGATGCGCTCCTCGATCGGGCCACGTACGAGGTGACGCATCCCAAGTTCGACGCGGGCTACGAGGGGACTGAGCACATGGTGCTCAAGGCTGTGATGTTGGAGCACCTCACGACCCGCTTCCCGAACGAGAACGTGCTCGTTGAGCGCGTGCTCGAGATCCCCGCGGATGTCGACGAGCCCGAGGCGGATGTACCGGACATGAAGGTCGCACGCCCCGACCTTCGCGTGGTGAAGAAGCTCTGGGTCGAGGTCGAGACACTGCGCGGCATCGCGCTCCGCGGGTCGAACCCCTTCTTCTTCCTCGAGAACAAGCTCCGCCGGAAACGGGCTGCGATGCTCGAGTGCGAGCAGGTGTGGCTCCTCTTCCCGCGCGACGTCGCGTTGCTCGCCCGGCACCAGGTCTCCGCAATCGTACGGAACGTTGCTGGCGACGCGCTCGATCGCGTTCGCCTCGGCTTCGTCGATCTGCAGGACCGTCGCCCCATCTTCGTGCGCCTAATCGGTCCTCCTCGCCAGCAGGTCCGCATCCGAGGGGTCGCGTGGCGCGAGGCGCGCAAGCCGATCGTGGAGCGGCCACTCGACTGGACCGACGTCGCTGGTTACGCCGATCTGAAGGCCCGCTTGCAGAGCGATCTGCTCGCGCCGCTTGTCGAGCCGTCCCGCTACCAGAGCTTCGGCGTGAGCGCCCCGAACGGCTTGCTGCTGTACGGGCTCCCAGGGTGCGGCAAGAGCTTGATCGGACGCGTGCTGGCGGGTCAGGCGAGCCTTACGTGCCGGCGGCTCGTGCCGAGCGACCTGACCTCGATGTGGCTGGGCGAGGGGGTCGAGAAGATCCGGGAGGTCTTCACCTGGGCCCTGAAGCAGGCGCCCTCCATGTTGATCCTGGACGAGTTCGACGGCGTTGCCCCGCAGCGGTCCGAGGTGAACATGCACACGGACGAGAAGCGGCAGGTGAACGAGCTGCTCGCGCAGCTTGATCGCCTCTCGGGGCGCTCTGTCGTCGTCGTCGCGACCACGAACTACGCCCGCGGTATCGACTCCGCGGTGCGCCGGAGCGGCCGCTTCGATCTGAAATTCCCCGTCTTTCCGCCGCAGGAAGACGACCGGCGCGAGATCTTCGAGCACTACCTCGGCGGTGATCGCATGCGCGGCATCCGTGGCATCGACCACATCGACACGCACACGCTCGCGGCCAGCACGCGGCTGTTCACGCCGTCGGACATCCGGTGCGTCGTCGAGGGCGCGGTGCGCCGAGCGGTGTGGCGCGCCGGCGATCACGACGCTCCCACGCTCGACACCGGAGAGCTGCTGGCGCGCGTGGGCGAACACCCGCGCACGATCCAACGCGACGACGCTGACCGGTGGCTCGAGGAAGCCCGCCTCGAGCTCGGGCGTGCGGACGCTACCCTCGAGTGGCTCGAGCGGGAGGTGCGGGACATCTTGAGCTAACAACAGGCTCGTTAGGACACTGGCCGCTGGATCAGGGGACGTGTCGGCGGGCGGCCGGATCTCCCTGTCGGCTCCCCGAGGCTCATCCCAATCTCCAGGCCTTAGCGGACGACTGCACCCTCGCGCAGGAGTAGCAGGCGAGGAAAATTGGACGCCCCCGGTGTCGGGCAGCGTGCCGGTCCACATCCAGCGGCCGCAGTTCCTGGGCCATCTCGGCGACTTCCCCCCTCGTCCGCAGCCAGGTCGAGCCGTCGTTGGACACCGCGGTGATCACCAACTGCGCATCTTCTCCGGGCAGTCCATGCGCTGCGACTTCGTGTGAACGGGCGGACGAACGTCCCGACTCGATGGCACGTCACGCTCTCGCACCGGGATGGATTCCCGATCGTCCGTGGCTCGCACCTCTTCGTCCCGACGGAAGGACGATCACGCCCATGGCAGCCGGACATGCTTCCTCGCGAGCGTTTTGTACCATGATCTCACCGCCTCCTTCGTGCTCGACGCCGGCGGGCCGTTGCGCGTCCGCTGGACCTTCGAGCTCCTAGATGACCATGCCCACCTGGTGGCCCGACGCTTGCTGACGCGGAGCTATCCCAGGGAAACGCCCCTGCCACAGCTCTGGCCGTGAGCCGAGCTTCAGCGGCAGCGAGGGCCCGGCTGCCAGGTTATTGCTGATCGCCAGGGCGGGGTCGAACCGAGGCAGGAGAGCAGGTGGCTGCGGGCCGAGGCCCGCTGCGCTCCGGGAGAAACCTGCCCGGGCGACCGGAGGGGCGATCTCAGCGCTGCGCCGTCGCCGGGGAGCGACCGGCCCCCGGCGACGGAGCCTGACCGGCGTCGCAGCCCCGCTCAATCTCCTGTAGCTCTGCGCGGTACGCGCGCAGGTCGGCCTCGCGGAGCGGGGATACCGTGTCGTCAATTACGGCGCGACGCTCCACACGGGTAACGAACGCTTTCACCCCGCTTCGGGCCGCCTCACAGTACGACGCCTTCCAGCGCTCGAAGTAGGATCGCACCGCCTCATCCTTCTCCTGAGCCAGCCGAGCATCGAACGTCCTCGGTGAGCAGCCCGCCCCGAGGCCCGCTTGCAGACAGTACATCTTCGTCGCATCGAGCGAGGCGCGGATCGCCGCCGCAACCACGCCGCCGAGCTGCCGCTTATCCATCTCGATGTCCTGGGCACGCAGGAGCGCCAGCGCTGCATCGAACAGCGTCGGGTCGGCGCGGAGGCTGGCGAGCGCAGGCGCGTGCAGTACCTTTTGCAGCTCGCAGCGGGTGCGGTCGTTCACGAGGCCCGGATCACCGGCTACGAGCAGGCTCCCGAGCACGCGGCGGTACGCTTCAGCTACCCCAGGGGGCACAGCATTCACGAAGGATCCCGTAACCGGCGTGGGCGCGCAGCGTGACGTGTCCGCGGCAGACGCGCGCCCGCCCTGCGAAGCTAGGGGCACACAGCTCGCCTCCGCGGGGGCGGTGAGCAGCGCGTTGTTCATGAAGCAGAGCGCCAGCGCGCCGAGGTGACCGCCCGTGCTGATTGCTGGATCTGACCGCCGTGCATCGTCGTCACGCCGCTGGTTGATCGGCTGCGCGAACACGATGCCTGATGCATTAACGAGGGCCGCCACGCTGCTCAGCCGCACCTCGTCGTCGTCCGTCAGCTCCACGGCGCGCGCGAGCGCCCTCTGCGCGGCGAAGAGAGCCTCCTCGCCCGGCACGGCCTCGCCCTCGCTCGGACCGAGATAACCGCGGTCGGGCAGGATCTCCAGCCAGCGCGTCTCCGCCTCACGCATCGCATAGAGCGCGCGCACGTTCAGCCGGTCATAGATTAGCTCGCGGAGCTGCTCGTCGATGCGCCTCAGCGCGCCGCGCTCGGCCAGCGAAGGGACGTCCAGCGGGACGGCCCAGGTCGCAAGGACCTGCTCATCCTCCACCGCGCCCGCCTCGGCTCGTCGAAGGCGGGTCAGATAATCATGCCAGGGTACCCCAACGCGCTCGCGGAGCTGATCATTGGACCGGTGCCCCCAGCGCGCGCTGATGGCAAGGATCACCCTCGAGGTCTGCTTTAAGCGATCCTTCACCTGCACGTCCTGGCTCTCGTCACCCTCTGCCGCGGCGAGCTTTACGTCCTTCAGGCGATCGAACCGCGGCACGAGCGCCGCCCATGCCTCCGCCTCCTGGGCGAGTGCGGCGCCGAAGTCGCCGCAGAGGGTGTCCACATCACGCTCGCCGACTGCGCCCGGCGCTTCTCCCTCCCGCGCGGCCAGCCGGAGCATCAAGCGATCGGCGAGCGCATCGACCTGCATCATCAACTCGCCGAGCCCCCGCGCGCGTCCTCGCTCGGAGGGCGCCAGCGCCACGAGCCGCTCCTCCGTCCACAGATAATGGCTGCCCCAGGGCTGCCGGCCGTTCGGTAGCCTCTTGCGCCGCTCGGGCAGGTCGGTCAGCGAGTCGTCCCCGAGGAGCAGCGCCGATCCCTCCCGCGGCGTCGCGGTGTACCAGGTCACGAAGGCCCCTCGGGCCTGGCGGAGAACATCCAGCAAGGCCGCGCGAGGGATCTGGCCCTCGCGATAACAGGCGTCTGCCCGTAAGGCGAGATCCATGATCTTCGGGAAGCGATCCTCCGGGGGCCGCCTTGATTGACTCGCATCTTTATCGAAGATCGCGGCACTGTCCTTGACCATGCTCGCGCAGGCATGCCGCGCGTGCTCTGTCCCGCCCCTCGGCGCCGCGGCGGGACGAGGGGCCGACGAGCAGCCAGCCGCCAAGGCGAAGATGATCACGGCTCGACTATGACATCGCATAGCGTTCATGAGCAGACGCCTAACGGCCCCGGGGCGAGCCGCCCTCGTTGAGGGTCCTGTTGCATTCCAGGAGAGCGGCGTGCATCTCGGGGATGTCCTGCTCGTCCGGGTCCCTTGCGCCGCGCTTCAGTCCGCCCGAGACCGAGAAGGGACTACCACACGTCAGCCCTTTCGACCGGGCGGCTTGGATGGCTTCGCTCAGATCGGTAGCCAGCAGCGAGAGCACCCGTTTCCCAGGCGCGCTCGGATCTCCTCCAGCTCCGCCCCCGCCGCCGGAAGCGGCGCCGGTGCCGATGCGGCTCAGCTCGATCCGCGGCGGCCCGGCGCCTACACCGCCGCGCGCCGGCGACTTCCGCCCAGGCTCGCCGTCGACGCGCGGTGGTCCACCGGGTTCCGGCTGCGGCGACCGCCCGGGGCCATCTCCCGAATTCCCCTGACCGCGGGGCATCCCCGGGGTACCGGGCGTCGTCGGAGCGAGGCCCGCGGGCGGGGGCACCGGCGGAGGTGTGGCGATGGCCCCCCTGGGCGGCGGGGCTGTGGCCGTGGCAGATTGCGGTGCAGGCGATTCGCGGTCTTCACGCAACAAGGGACCAAGGTTCACGACCTCACCGGGATCGATGACCGCCTCCTCGTCCCAGGGCCCGATCGAGAACACCGGAGCTTCGAGCGCCGGAGCGTCGTGTGTACCCGCGGCTGCGTACGTCCCTGCGACGCTCGCGCCTAGACCGAGGGTGCTCAGCAGCACGAGCGTCCCGGCGCGCAGCTTCACCGCCGGCATCGGGATCGCCTGCACGCTGTAGATTTCCTTCGCTGGCGCCCACTTGATCTGCTGGAGATCCTCGGCGACCGGGGCCGTGTGGTCCCCAACATCAGGCTGCTTCACCCGCGCGAGCGCGCTTGTCAGCCGGTCGCTGTGCCGGCGGCAGTCGCGGGATTCGTGAAACCACGTGAACGGCCGCCGCTCTGCTCCAGACCACGCTGCGCCGCGTCGCTTGAGCCAGTGGGTGAGGCAGTCGCGGCAGAACGGCTCGTCCATCGCCAAGGGATCCTGCAGGAGCCCGCCCAGCAGCGCCTCGGTCGCGAGAACGTGGAGCTCGACGAGCTCGTTCCGGGGCGGAAGCGAGGCGAAGCCGCCTCGCTCCGCCCGGGCCACGAGCGCCTCCGCCACGCGCTCGCAGAGGGTGCGGGCGCTCCAGCTATCCACCGGGTGGGCGCTCTGCTCCGTCACGTGCCCCCAGCAGGAGTTCTTGAGGAGAAAGACGAGCCCCAGCGTCTCGACCGCGACGGGAAACCAGAACGTGACGAACGCCTCGGTCCACCCTTCCTCCGCTGGATTGTCGGCGAACCCGCCGATCGCCTCCACGGACCAGCGCTGCGCGTCGTCGAAATCGTACATGGCGCTGCCTCCGGCCCCTACGACGGGCTACGCGCGACAATGAGAGGGCGGAGCCTCGCCTCGTGCAGGATCCATTGCAGAGACGCACAGGCATAGAAGTCGGTCCTGCGACAGCTCACGATCACCTCGGGCTTCCTTCCGGCCGCTGCTCTCTCCCAGAGCTTGCTGCCCAGGTCGTCAAGCGACGTCCGGTCCCCCGGCGGCAGACCGAACCCGCCCGGATGGCACGGGATGTCGAGCTCCTGGCCCGCCCTGTAGGCACCCTCGATCTCCTTCGGCACCTGCTCGAGCTTCACCTTGCAGCCCCCCGGCCCCGCCGGCGTGCCGGCCTGGGCCGGAGACCTGCTCCAGCTCACGACGAGCTTGCCGGCCACCGAGCTACGCGCGTCGGTACCCCCCACGGCGACGGGCAGATCCATGAGGCCCGCGCTCTCCATACCCGACGTCGAGACGAATGCGAAGCCAATGAAGACGAAGGAAAGAAGAGTGTACATGTCGAGCGCGCTGAGGAAGAGATCCTCGCGGGACGAGACGCGGCGGCTCACGCTTTTCCTCCCGTCACCCCCGGCGCCGGCTGCCCCTTCAGGTTGCCCGGGTGGCCGAGATACCCGCCGCCGACGCCCATGATCCTGTAGGTGTGCTCCAGGACGCGATCGGCGCTGAACGCGAGGATGCGCATGAGCAGCCCCGCGAGAGTGGCGCTCATGGCGAGGCCGATGCCGTTCGAGAAGCGCCCCCGGTCGCCGGCGCCGAAGACGGACGGGTCGAAAACGACGAGCAGCGCACACGCGCTGAGCAAGAAGCCGAGCGCCGGGCCCACCACCTCGAACCACTCGAGCATCCGGCGCACGCCGATAGCGCGTCGGTCCACGCGATCGAGGTGCGGGATCACGGCGGAGACTCCCGTCCGCTCGTCCTCCTGGACCTTGTAGAAGCGCCGGACAGCCTGCGTGCCCGCGCCGAAGAGACCAATCACGAGACCAACGAGGAGGCACGCGAGCACGACGTCGACGCAGATCATGAACGCGACGAGCACGGGTACGCCCCGGAGGACGATCCATCGCGTCGTGTCGGCGATGATCCGCTGTGGGTCCTCGGGCTGGATCACCTCGGCACCGCCGAGGATCTGCGCCGCGATCGCACACGGCTCGGCGAATTGCTCGCTCGGCGAGGCGCACTCGGCGGCGGGCACCGGTTGGCTGCCGTTCCGCATGACCTTGATCGAGCTCACGTGGATCGCGCCGGCGTAGGGCGTGGTCACGCCGCCGATGCTCCGGCTGGGCAAGAGCCACAGATCGACCGGGGTCGATGCAGGCGTGAATCCGATCGTGACGGTCCGCGTCCCGCCCGTCTCCGCCGCGCTCTCGATCCTGCACGAGGAGACCTCGATCCCCTGCGAAGCGCCGAGCTTCAGGTGCTTGTTCTTGAGCGCATCGTCGCTGCACAGGGCGACGGAGCCTCCCCCGCGCAGCCAATGCTCCCTGGCGCTACGTGCGCTGTCCGCGAGCAGGAGCCGGTCGCCATCGAAGTCCGCCGTGAACTCGACCGTCAGCTCTTTAACGTTCGGCCAGATCCTGAGATGGAACGCCTGCTCGCCGGGCGCCGGGCGGAGCTCCCAGGCCCACGGCGAGAGGAGCCACACGTAGAGGAGCCCCGCGAGGCTTGCAGCAATGACGAGCAGCACGCCGAGCCGCTCCATCCACCACCGGCCGGCGCTGGACCGCGAGGGCGCCGGGGCGGGTGCCAGCGCCGGCGCCGGCGCTGGCACCCCAGCAGGTGATGGCACGGCCGCAGCGGTTACGGCTGCAGGGATGGCGGGGGCCGGGCTCGGGACGGGACCGGCGACCGTAGGGCTCGCGGCGGAGTCCGCCGCCGGGCCTCGCGAGGAAGTCGAGGACGACGTCGGGTCGCCTCCGTGGGGGTGGCCCGCGGTGTGCGGGCTCAGATGCTGACTGTTGTTCTCCATCGCTGCGATCGCCGAGCCCCCGAACGAGGGAGCATCGGCACCGCGGATGAGCATACGAAGCGCTCGCGCGGTCGGGTATACGCAGGGCTACGTAGGGGCCTGCCCCTGGGCGGTGTAGAGAATCTGCCCGTCTCCACGGATCGAGGCTCCCGCAGAATCCGCAACGATCTTCGACGCTTGCTGTTCCAACATGCGATCGACGACGAAGGGGGTCTCTCCCCGTGGTAGGCTGGCAGCGTTCGACTTCCATCTGTCTCGCCGGGAGATGACTGATGGCACACGCCGCATCGCGCGGGTCGCGACAGCAGCAGCTCCTCTCCGCCGTCCTCGAGGCATTGCACCAGACGCCGGATGTCCACGGGGTTTTCGAGGTCGCATTCCCGCTCCTCGCGCAGATCGTGCCGGTGGATCAGGGCGCGCTCTGCATCTCGAACCCTGCGCTGGCCGGCGGGTATGACTGGGCCACGCTGGGCTTCGCGGTGGACTGGTTCAGCGCCTACCCGAACATGGCGCCGCACGACTTCGTCCGCCGGGCCGTCGCGGGCAGCCCGAACGTGGTCCTCCGCGACTCCGAGATGATCACGCGCGCTGAGCTCGAAGTGAACATGATGTACCGCCGCTCGATCGATGTCGGCATGCCGCTCGAGCAGGTGATGTCGGTCATGCTGGCCGGCGACGCGGGCTGGCACGCGGGGATCAACCTGTACCGGGGCCGCCGCCGCCCGTTCTCCGACCGGGAGCGCGACGCCCTCCAGCAGTTCGCGCCCCTTTTTGCGAGGGCCGTGCGCAAATGCAAGCTGCTCGCCGAGGTATCACGCAGGGGAACCCTGCTCGAGTCGATCCTCGCGCACCAGGGGTTCGAGGCGGTGGTGATGGCCTCCTGCTTGGAAGTGATCGATCGCACCGCGGGTGCCGCTGCGATCCTCGGGCGCTGGTTTGCACCCGCGGAGCTCGAGCGGGGCGAGCTGCCACGCCCCTTGCGCTCGCTCCTGGAGGAGACAGCGCGCCGGGACGAAGGGCGCGTCGGCCCTCTGCCCCCATGGACGAGGCAGGGGGCCGGCGGCGCGCGGCTGGAGGTGACGATCCTTCCGTTGCCCGACGCGCCCTACCGGACGGTGTGGGCGATCCTCCTGAGAGAGGTGCAGCGGCCCGAGAATAGTTGGGATACGCGGCTGACACCGGCGGAGCGGGCGGTGGCAGCCCGCGTTCTGCGCGGGTGGGACAACCAGCTCATCGCCCAGGATCTGCGCTGCGAGAGCGGCACGGTAAAGAAGCATCTTCAGCACATCTTCGATAAGCTCGGGATCAGCAGCAGGACAGCGCTCTGCGCCCTCGCGATGCGCGCGCGCTGAGCGCCTCCCCGCCAGCGCGCCCGCACCTTGCGACGGCGGAGCAACAGATCCTCCCGTGGAGTCCGAGGCCGGCAGGGGCGTCGCGTGGCGGTCAGAGGGGGAATCGAAACCTTCTGCGCTCCCGCGCTCGCCTCAGGGCCGCGACCATACCACCTTGGTGGTATGATGTGGTGCGCATCGCCGCGACTAGGGTCGATCCGCAAGCAGCGCAAGGAGGTCGCGTATGCCATCGACCCTAGGACATCGATTCTTCATCCTCCCCTCGCTCCGCGGCGCGCAGAGCCAGGGACTCTCCCTGCTGATCCTGACAGACGGCAACGAGCGGGCGCGCAGGTGGCGCGGCGGCTATGCCGCCGGGGCAGCGGCCCTCGTCGCCGCGGCGGAGCACGTCGCCCGCATGCCGGACGTCTCGCGGCTGATCGCCTGTATCTTGTCACCCGATAACCTCGCCCAGCGCCCCGACGAGTTCTTCCGCGAGCTGCACGAGGCCTTTCTCGATCTCGGAGCCGCAGTCGAGGGAGGGCGCGCGCTCGCGGGCGTCCGTCTGGGCCTCTGCGGGCGCCTTGGAGGCCTGCGCATCCGGGGCGGGGCCGCCTCGGAGCTGGCAGACGCGATAGCGTCGACCATCGCACTCACCGCGGAGCGCACTCAGCCCGGCCTCCAGCTCCTCTTCGGCGTGGACTACCCCGACAGCGTCGCGCTCGATGTCGACGTCCACCTCGTCCTGCGCACCGGCATGGAGGAGGCGGGCGTCCTCAGGCTGAGCGGGCTGCGGGTGACGCCCGGCATGGTGAACGTCGGCGTGCAGCGATTGTGGCCCGATATCGTGCCCGCCGACATTGACGCAGCGCTCGAGGTGGCGCGCCGCCACGCATACCCGACGCTTCGCTCCGGCCACCCCCTCCCGCTCGCGCTCGATTTCGTCACAGCGCTGGAAAACGCCGGCATCGAGCAGCCCATCGCGGTGACGATCCCCACGCATGCTCACCGCAGCGAGGTCGCGCGCGCTCTCCGCGAGCGCCTTCCGAACGTCTCCCGCGTCGTACGGGTATGCAGCGCCGACGGCCGCGGGCAGCGCCCTGCGCGGAGCGGCTCTTCGCACGTTGTTCACCTCCTCGCCGCGGATCAAAGCCCGGTGGACGCCGCCGACGCCGGCTACACCGCGCTCCTCGCGTCGGGCCAAACCGGGCCGGCCTTCCTGCTCCCGGCTGCTCCGCGGCCAGGCTACGCCAACGTGCACGCGTGCGCGCCCGACGTCGACGGCTGGATCGAGGGCATCCGCGAGGCCATCCGGTTCGCCGCCGCGCACCCTGCGCTCCGCGGGGCGAGCCGCGCGCGCCAGCTCCAGTCCGGCGCCTCTGCGCCGGGATCGCCGCCCGCGCAGGACCTCGCTCCGAGCACGCTCGCCGATCGCTTCGCGCAGGCAGCACTCGATCGAGCAGCTTCGGCCGGCCTGCTCCTCTCGGACCCGTGCTTCCAGCAGGCTGCCCGGAACTACGCCCTCACGGCCTTCTTCACGTGTTTTGGCGCCGGTCTCGGCGATGACGCGGCGAGCTCCGCCGCGTGGGAGCCGGGAGCGCACCTGCTCGCACGCTATATGCTCACGGTCGCGGCCGGCGACGAAGGCGTCTTCGACCTCGAGCTCCCCGACGAGGCAGCGCCGGAGCGACTCGCTCGGATCAGCTCCAGCGCAGCCTTCCTTCAGCGCTCGTTGCGATGTGAGGCGACGTTGGGCGCCCCGCCGCCGCCAGTGCGAGCGCTGGTCACGTCCATCGCTGCGCAGTGGGAGGAGATCCTCGACCGGCACCGCGACCGGAGCCACCCGGCGCTCCTCGATGGCTGGCGGCGCGGGCTCTCGGATCTCTACGAAGCCAGCGTCAAGGAGTACCTCGACGTCGTGACGGACAACCCGCTCGTCGACCACCTCATGGCCGGCGGCGAGGCGGCGCGCAACGCCGCGCAGCAGGTCGAGCGCCTGTACGCAGCGAGGGGCCCGGGCTCGGTTGCCATGCACCTCCGCGCCGCGCTGGCACGGGCCGCCGGAGCACGCCACGTCGAGGCCGCGCGCGAGCTGCGGCTCTGGCTCTACGTTATCGATGTCGCCCCTTCCGTGGGGGCTGGCCTGCTCTTCCGGACCGCGGCGCTCGCCGTCCAGCGCGGTGACGTACCGGAGGCAGGCCTCGACGCGCTGGACGCCGTGGCCTCGCTGCTCGACCTGCGGGTCCGGCTCGCCAACGATCTCGCCAGCTCTCATGGTCCGACCGGGCGCGACCGGGATCCGAAGCGGAGCGCCCTGTCGGTCATGCTCGGAGCGAGGCCGCCGGCCTCACCGGACGAGCCGGCGTACGCGAGCTGCCTCGCGGCGTGCCGCGAAGCGCTCGCCTTGCTCGACCGCGAGCTCGCCCGGGCGATAGCCGCCCTCGATGCGGTCTGGCCCGGGCTCGCGCGCATGGTGCGGCGCGGAGCGCTGGTGGGCCGGCTGGTGTACGAGCGTGGTCATTACGCCACGTTGTCGCGGGAGGAGATGCTGTGGATCGGCGCGGAGGCGGAGCAATGCTCCCGCTCGACAGACCCCTGCTCCGGCGGGCTGCGTGATCCAGGCTCGGCTCAGGCACGCCTGGCCGAGAACCTCGCAATCAGCTCGTGGCGCGAACCGACCTTCAGCTTCCTGTAGACGTTGTTCACGTGGGTACGGAACGTCCCGATGTTCATCTTCAGCGCGCCTGCGGCGCCCTCGTAAAGCAGGCTCGTGTCCACGAGCTGCTTGGCCACGGCCTGCTCCGTCGGCGTCAGCTTCTCCAGCGCGGCGGCGGCCGCGGGGTGCTCCGAGGGCAGCAACATGGGCGTCTCCCTCAGCAGCAGCAGCGCGATGTCCTCGTCGGCGGCGTGGCTCTCAGCGCGCAGCCGCACCCGCGAGACATCGAGGTGCTTGCGCTCGGCCGTCGACGTGATGCTCCACGTGCGGGCGCCCTCGGTTTTCGCCAGCGCCATGTCGGCGAAGTCCCGCAGCGCCGCGCGCCGCCTGCTCAGCCCGAGGCCGGGACCGAACGTGGCCACCACCTCGTGGGCCCGGCGGTTCGCTTCCCTCAGCGCTCCACGGGCGGAGAGGCAGACGTAGCCAAGCTCCCCCTGCTCAACGATCTGCGTCAGGATGGGCTCCGAGGGGATGAGCGGCACGTCGATCCGCCGCGCTGCTTCGCGCAGCACCGGCCCCATCAGCGCGAGCATGCGTTGGTCCTCGTCGGCGAACCGATCATGCCGCGCCTTGAGCAGCGCCAGCACCACCTGCTCCCGCTCGCCGCCCGGCCGCCGCCGTTCCAGCAGCTTGACGCCGGCGCCTTCCCCGAGCCCGTGGCGGTGGAGCTCCCGCATCACCCGCAGGCTCGGGCGCAGCCGCTCCCCGACCGTCTCCCGGTCGAGGAGCAGCCCTCCCTCCGGGGCGTCGATGACGGGCGCGAGCACATGGTTGAGCAGCGCCGGCTCCGTGCCCATCCATGCCTCGAAGATCGGTTCCGGTACCCGCAGGGCATGGGCGCACATCCCCTCGCCGGAGCCCTGGCAGAACGAGAGGAGCAACCCAGCCTGGACGGGCACGCACCCCGCGATCGCGTCGAGGAGCCCCACCGTCGTCCCTTGCGCAGGCAAGCGGTCCAGGGCCTGGATCGCGCGCTCTAGCCGCGTCTGCTGCTTCGAACCAAGCGGCGTGTGGCTCATCGACGACCTGAACCTCCCGGTGCGGATGAGAGCCTATCACGCGCGCGCCGGGTCCCACCACCTCCCTTCTTCTGCCACAGCGCTCCGGAGTCCGTCCCTGGAGCCGCGGCGCGCCAGCCCAGGCGCCCGCGCGCGGCCCGAGCATGGCAGGCCTACGCGGTGAAAGCTCCGAGAACTTCTGGGTTGTTCCTGCCCTATCGGGGCCGAGCGGCAGCGCGAGCCGGGGAAATCCGGCAGCCCTGCCGGCGCCGCGCCGCTGGTATGCAGCTTGCGATTTGCCCGGGCCAGGCGCCGGCCGCGCGCGGAGGCTCGGATCGAGGATCTTCGCGCGCGGCCTCATGAGCGCGGGCACATCGGCGCGATCGAGCCCGCGGCGCTTGCTGCGCCGCGGATCGCTGCGCCCGCGCGCGAGCTGATGGAGGCCCATCATGACGAGGTTCAAGGTCAAACGTGCGGAATCGCCGGGAGAGCTGCGCGCCCACCTGAGGAAGCGGTGGGTCATCTTCATGAAGCAAGCGGGGTATTCGCAGGCGGTCGATCCGCCGAGCTCGATGGAGTTCGATCGTTTCGATGCATGCCCGGCGACGGCGCACTTCAACATCCTGATCGAGGACGAGGGCGAAGATGCATAGGATCATCGGCGCAGGTAGGGTCGTGCACGCCAGTGCGGAGCTGGCGAGGGCACGGGGCTCAAGGTATGGCTTGCCGCTGGAGGAGGTGCTCGAGATCGACCTCTCGCACATCGCGCCGGTCAGCGAGCTCGGGGAGGTTGGCCGGCTGTGTGTTGATCTCGACTGGAGGAACAAGGGCGCCATCGCCGCGCTCTGCGTCGCGATGTGCGACGAGAGCTTGCTCCGTGGATGCGAATACTGGATCTCTGCGGCCAACACCGGCACCGACTGCGTCGAGCAGGCGGAGCTCACGGCGCGGGTGATCGAGGAGCAGGGGTTGATGCGCGGCGATATCGTCGCGACCCCGAGGGTGGCGGAGGTGCCGCCATCCACGCCGCGGTTCCGGTTCTACAGCGACGAGGAGACGCGGCGGATCCTCGAGGGGGACGGCGTGGAGAAGCTCCGGCTCCCTCCGGTGATCGCGATGGACGCCCGGCTTGGCGCCCGATACTTCAAGCCGGTGGTGCTCGACCGCCACTTCCACATGTACGCGATCCCGCTCCTCGCTCCCGTGCAGCAAGTCCGGAGGAACGCGGAGCGGCTGCTCCGAGCGGCTAGCCGTCGCGGCGCGCACGCCGCCTGACACGGCCGGCGCCGCGCCCTGAGTAAAGGCATCGACCCGACCCGCCCGCACTGGGTGTCGCGCTGGACGACGAGGCCGCTCGACGGCTGCCGCCAGAGCTCGGCCTCGCCGCCGGCGCGCCACCGCCCGAGGCGGTGCATGCACGACGCCCGCTCGCAGGCGGCGCACGGCGCCCGCGAGCGGGGGCCGGACGCCGTGCCCGTGGCGGACCAGCGGTACCTTCTTACGAATGTCGGCGATGGGGTCCTCCGCCGGCGATCCTCGGGGAAGTTCCTGGAAGTTCCTGGCCACACGCGGCGGACACTAGACGTAACCATGCGAAATTATTAATTTAATTCCATGGCGCGGGGATTGCCCCAGAGCCCGGCGTGCCCGCTGCGGCGCCGCGCGAGGCGCGCAGTGCCCGGGAAGGTTGGACCAGGCCGACAGCCTCGGACTGCGCGCCGGTGCGCGTCGCCGCGGGGGCGCAAGGAGCGCGACATGAAAGGCGACTTTATCGTCCAGATGGGGCTGTATGTCCAAGAGTTGATGGCGAGCATCGAGGAGCACCCGGTCCTCGGTCCGGTCACCAAGGGGACCGCGACGAAGTCCGTTTACGAAGAGTTCTTGAAGGGCAGCTACCACTATGTCCGGTACACGAAGCCGCTGCTCACCAGGGCGGCCAAGGCGCTCCAGGCGTGCGACCAGGAGTCCGGGGAGACATGCGCCGCGAAGTCGGGAGAGGAGGACGGACACGAGCGGTGGCTGCTCGAGGACATGGAGGCGCTCGGCGCCGACGCCTCGGCGCTCCTGCGGTCGCAGCCCTACTGGGAGCACCGGGCGTACCGCGCGCTGATCGCGGCCTGGCCGTACGGGGTCCTGGTCGCGGCGCTCGTGCTGGAGAGCTTCGGGGACGCTTACGCGCAGCGCAGCGCGAGCAACTTGCGCGCGCGGAGCCGGATCCGCGCGGTCCGCAGGGGGGAGGGGCTGAGCTTCCTCCAGGGCCACGGCGTGGACGAGGAGCACATCGTGGAGCTGAAGGCGCGGCTCCGGAGGATCAAAGACCCGAAGGTCCAGCGCCACATGGTGGAGCTCACCCCGATCATTGGTCGCCTCTATCTCGGGTTCTTCCGGGAGCCGGACAGCCGGAGGAACCAGCGGTCCAAGGCAAGGGTCGCGTGCCGCCGCAGCGAGGCCGGGCCCTCCAGGGCCAGGCGGGCGACCCGCTCCAGGGTCGCGTCGTCGTCCGACTCGGCCCAGAGCAGCAGCGCGGCGCGCTTGAAGCTCTCCTCGGGATTGTCGAGCAACGCGCTCACCTGATCCGGCGTGAAGGCCGCGCTCACGGCGCAGGCCCAGCCGGCGCGGCATAGCTGCTCGAAGCCCTCTCCCACCTCGGCGCTGGTCGTGAGCCCGTCATCCTGCGCGCACGCCTCGCCCAAGGTACCGGTCAGCCAGACGCGCAGCGGCGGGGGCATGGTGGAAGGTGCACCTTGCTCCCGCGCGGCCTCCATCAGCCAGATCATCTCCTCCGCGTCCACCTGGGCGAACTCCCGCGGGTCGAAGCGCAGCGCCCATGCGAGGTGCTCGGTCGCCCGGCACCGGAGCGCCCAGCGCAGCCTCGAGCGGTCGTGGGGAGCGATGCGGAGCGTGTCCGGGTCGAGGTAGGCGTCGAAGCTGTCCCTGAGCTCCCGGAACCAGCCTGCGTACGCCGGGGCCCCATCGCCGGCGGCCACCGCCGCGGCGCGATGAATCAACCACTGGGCGACCATGAGAAGGTCCTTGGGATCCTCGGCGCGGATCTCCGCCCACGCCGCATAGGCGGCGCGGAGCTCGGCGAAGTGGGCGCCGAGCGCCGGGACACCCCAGTCCTCGGTCTGCCCGAGCGCCCGCATCAGGCGGGGCAGCGCGGGGAGCTGCTCGACGGGGCATCCGATCGGCGGCCATATCGCGTGAGGTGAGGTGAGCCCAGAGGCCGTCACCAGGACCACGTTCAGCCAATGCTGGACGCGCTCGACGGCGAGGGTCTGCGGCGCTCTCTCGAGCAGCGCAGGCGTCTTGTTGAGCAGCGCGATCAGCCGCTTCTGGTGCGGCCGCCAGCGCTGCGCGACATCGGTGTCACTCCATTCGGCGAGCGCGCGGTCCAGCGCGCAGTGGTCGTCGATCGTCTGCGGATCCAGGCCCTCTGGCATGGTGAAGCCATGCTGCGATGCGAGGCGCGCAGCCTTGTCGAGAACGCCCTGGGAGAGCAGGCACAGGGCCCTCCAGCGTCGCCACGCCGAGATGGACGCGTCCTCTGCGAGCGCGACGCCGCTGCGCCACAGCGAGAGGGGGGGCATCTCCGCGATCTGTCCGCGCAGGGCGTCGAGGCTGGGCAGCTCCTCGCTGGCCCGCAGCCGCTCCGCGAGCGAGGCGCCGAGGCCGGCGACGAGCTGGGCCACCTGCGGCTCGACCACCTCCCGCTCTGCTGCTGCGAGCAGAGGCCCAGGGCGGGCCCAGAGCAGCACCTCGGAGAGGCTCGCCTGCTCTGCGGTCGAGTAAGACGCAGAGAGCCGGAAGCCGAGCATGTCGCGCACCTCGGCGTCGGTGATCAGCGCGCTGGCGAGCTGCCTCCAGCGGGGCCACATCGCCTCGTCGTATGCACAGCGTGGGAAGATCTCCAGCCAGCAGTGCATTGCCTCCGCGGGATGCCGACGCCCGAGCTGACCCACGATGGTGATCAGCGCGGGGGCGAGCTCGCCGAGCGCGAGGGCATGATGCCCGGCCATGAGCTTGCGGCGCACGTCGTCGAATGCATCGATCGGACGCAGGTCGTCCGGCAGCCGCGCGAGGGCCAGGAAGACAGGCTCGGGCCTGAAGGCGAGGTGATCCTCCTCGTCGAGCAATCTGCGGCAGCGCTCGAGGAGCTCTCCATGCAGGCCCCGCCGGCCGAGCCCGATCAGTAGCTCCGCGTAGAGGTCGGCGCCGAGCTCTTCCTCGGCGTCCAGTCCGGGCGTCACGCCCAGCGTGCGGAGCTCCTCGTCGGAGGCGGCGTCGAGGACGGCCGGCAGCGCCTCGCGAAGCATCGCGCGATCGTAGTCGGACAGAGAGCCTTCCCTCTGGCAGCCCTCGTCGTCTCGGGTGGGCTCGATGAAGTCCAGGAACCGCTGGGCATCGCTGCGTGTGAGGCCGAGCTGGAGTAGCAGCTCGAGCGCGTGTCTGCCTTTCGCTGCGTCCTCCTCCTCGTACAGGGCGTCGAAGACGACCGTGATCAGGTAGCGGCGCAGCGCCTCGTCCGCGCGGAGGCGATCGTGGTCCCCGGTCTTCTTGAGCTGGACCAGCGCTGCCGAAGCGAGCGCCGCGTCCGCCTCGCGGCTGAGATCGAGCAGGAAGTTGTGCGGGTCGAGGCCCGCCTCCGTGAGGAGCGCGAGCCAGGGGTGGACCGGCAAGTCGTGGCGCAGCGAGTAGCGCAGCACGCCGAGCCGCTGCGCCGTTCTGCTGGCAGCCCGGCGCTCCGGCGAGGTGTAGAACGCGAGCAAGTCCGCTCGGGTGTAATGCTGCTCCGCCGCAAGCGGGCCCGCCTCCAGCGCCCCGACGAGCGCGTCGTGCACGAGCTCGTAGGCCTCCCGCTCCGGCACGAAGCGCACGAGGCGCTTGTCGACCAGCATGTCAAGCGCAGCGCGCGCCGCGGCCGGATCTGGGAAGTCGTCAGCGAGCCGGTCGCGCTTGAGCTGTTGCCTGCGGGAGTGCAGGGTGAGGCGCCGGAGGACCTGGAGCAGGCTCGCGCGCTGCTCGCCGGCGGCGAAGACCTGCAGCGCCTCGTTGACGAACTGCTGCAGCACGTCGGTGCGCCCGATCGAGAGCGGCTCGTCCAGCGCCTTGTCGGCAGGCAACCTGCCCTCGAGGCGCAGGGCCTCGGCGTGCTCGAAGAGCGCATGCCCATAGAGCTGGAGCGCTGGAAGGAATGGTATCCCCTCGTCCGAGGTGCGGTCGACGATCGCCTGCGCCAGCGCGGGCGCGAGCGTGTAGCCCTGCACGCCGAAGTGATGCAGCAGCACGTGGACGGCCTGAGCTGGGGTGAGGGAGGGCAGGTTCACGCTGTCGTGATAGAGGCCACGACAGGCGTCCTTGTAGGGGTGCACATCCGCCAGCCGGTCGCGCCGGATCGAGAGGAGTATCCGCAGGTCCGGGTGCCCCTCCAGCGCGCCCGGGAGGGCCTCGAGCAGAAAGCCGCGCCGGAGCTGATCGTCCGCCTGTGGATCGTCGAAGAAACGCTCGAGCTGGTCAATGATGATGAGGTGTGGGCCGCTCTGCCGGGCGCGCGAGACCAGCGCGTCCCAGCGCTTCGGTAATTCCCCCGTCGCGCTCTCCAGGGTGACGCTGGCCGGACCGTGCAACCTCTTGAAGGCTGGCATGAGCGCGGCCTGAAGGAAGCTGCTCTTCCCGACGCCGGACTCCCCGAAGAGGAGCAGGGCGCGGTACTGCTCCAGCATCCGGAGCACCGCCTCGCGGCGCTCCTCGCGCCCCGAGAGCATCGACTCGTCCTCTTCGCGGTACGCCTCGAGCCGCCGGAACGGGTTCCGGCGCCGGTCCACGCGCCGGAGGCCGGTGGGGATCCGCTGCTCGGGGAGCCCCGAGAGCAAGCCGAGCAGCAGAGATACACGATCTGCGCCCGCGATCCCGCCGTGGTCCGCCACGAGGATGGGCGTGACGCCCTGGTGCCGACGGCGTCCGGCACGGGTGTGACCATGAACGATCGCCAGGATCGTCCTGCCGTCGCCGTCGCCCTGGCTCCATCGCGCGAGCTCGCCGAGATCCGGATCGTCGAGGGGCAGGCCCACGGCGAGCGCCTGGTGGTCGCGGAGGAGCGCCCGGAGCGTGGTCCGAAACTGGTCGTCTGCGAAGGCGCGGGCGTAGTCCTCGTGGCTGAAGACGAGCGTGTGCGGGTGCTCGAGCGTGCCCCGGATCTTGAGGATGGACAGCAGGTCATGGCGGCTCCATGCCAGGTCCTGCGGGAGAGAGAACACGCAGAAGGGTCGACGCAGCTGGCGACAGGCCTCCTCGATCTGTCGGTCGACGGCGGTCGTCACGACATGGCGGACAGGGAGCTGCGCGACGAGCTGGTGGACCGGGGCCAGGGGCTTATGCCAGTCGTCCAGGAGCTCGAGGAGCTCGTCCCGGAGGCCCTTCGGGTCGTGCTCCTGCTGGTACAGGCTGCAAAGGGTCCGGAGATCATCGTTCGGCGCCCCCGTCGCCTGCTTGAAATGGCGGACGAGATCGGCGACGGATGGGAGGCCGCAGCGGGCTGAGAGCTCGGGGCCCAGGAGGAGCAAGGCGCGACCGCCACGCAGCGCACGGGCGAACCGGCGTAGCGCTTCCAGATCCCGGCGGTTCAGGTCAGGAAAGTGCGCTTCGAGCGGATCCCCCGACGGCACGGCAGGGCTACTCCCGGCTACCTCGGCGGGGGCTGGCCCCGGGTCAGCGGACGCGGCGTGGTGCGGGGCTGAGGACGATCCTGTGCTGGACGCTTGCGCTCTGCTCTCCGCGGCAGCCGACGCCTGTGGAGGGGCGACCTGCTCGTCAGCTGGCGGCTCCGTGAAGGCTGCGACGTACTTGCGCAGCCCCGTCGCCTCGGCGTTCACCAGGAATTCTTTCGCTCCCACCTCGCCGAGCCCAGCCGACTCGGTTGCAGGAGCTTTCCGGAGCTGGCTTCTGGGAGACCCTGGCTTCAGGCCGTCCATCCAGCAGGACAGCGCGAACAATGCGGTGTAGAGCGGACGCGGGCCGTTGATGTCGATGAGGTCCCACAGACCAGGAGGGCTCTTCTCGCCAGGGGTCAGGCCCTCATTTATGACATCGTGTGTCGCCTCGACAAGTGCCTGAATCCAGTTCCTGACTCCCCTGAAATCCGCGTCCTTCGTCAGATGCTCGTTCGGATTTTCATCGCGATCCGGGCTAAGGGACGCCAGCTCGCTGCGCGTCTCCTTGCTGAGGTTGGGCCACTGGGCCCTCAGGCGACCATAGACGGAGCTGACGTACCCCCGCTGCAGAGCAGCATGCTCGGTGTTGAGCCGCCTCGTTCGTTTCTTCCAGTGGGGGTAGCTTTTCATCGGCATCGGGGTTCGCTGCCTGCGGATCCTACATCATGCTGGACGCGATGTAGCCCCGCGCTCCGCGCCCGCGGCTCTCGCAGCGGACCTGACGGGCTGCGGAGAGAGCTCCTTCCTCTCCCCGGACGAGCACGGCGCTCTTGGCCGTGCGCGATCTCCTATGCCCGCCAGCACCAAGCGCCGGCGCCCCTCAGGCCTCCGACGAACGCCGAGCGGGTAGTGACGCGGGATCCGTCGATGCTTCCGGCACGCCCACGATGATCGCCACGACCCGATTGCCGGCAGGAGGTATCACCTCGATGCCGTCGAACACAGGCCGGAGAGCCTCTGTCGGGATCGGCTCCTGCAGCAACATCGGTTCGAGATCGGTCAGCGTCCACGGCTTGCGCGTGCGAGGGCGGTCGCGGAGCGCCCGCTCGCGGTACGGCTTGAGCAGACGGATCCACGCATCCGCCACGGATCGCGGGTCAGGGTGCTCCTCCCGCACGTTCGGCCGCACGGCGGTCAGGAGGGACTGCACCACCTCGTGCCGTTTGAGGTCGCCGTGCTCCCAGGCTTGTTGGCTGTAGCACCCGAGCACGCGCTCGGCGAGCTCGAGCGCCCGGCGGCGGCGGACCGGGAGCAGCTCTCTCTCCGTGTCTTCCAGGCGCCGCGTGAACGACTCGACGAGAGCGCTGGCGGGTTCTTCGAGCACCGGGACGACGGGCGGATTCGATGCGAGGCGCTCCCGGAGGAGGTCCGCGATGGCGGCGAGGTCCGACACAGGGGAATGACAGATGGACTCGAAGAAGACCCAGCGCGGCGCGTCCCGCTCGCGGCCGCCCACCGCGCAGAAGGCCCAGGGACTCGCGGATCGCACGGTACTCACGCCGCTGCCCACCTTGGCCTGGCTCGTGCGGATCTTCGCATAGATCTCGTCCGGCACCAGCGCGTGCTTGCCGATGAGAGCCCGCACCGGCCTGAAGGCGTCGGAGATCGGCAGCACGGCGGAGGGGTTGTCGATCCGCGCCGCGTCGGCCAGCTCCCTGACGTCGAGCTGCCGATCGCCGTCCATGTCGCCTGGCAGCTCCAGGTTCGAGCCGATGAGATCGGTGACCATGACGTGCCGCTCGCGGAGGCGGTCGCGGTGCCGTGGCGCGAAGCTCGGCGGATCCCGTGGCCACCATATCTCGACGTCATCGTGCCGGCTGTTCATCCGATCGACGCGCCCGGCCCGCTGCTCCGCGGTGCGGATCACGGTGGGCGTGTCGAGGTGCACGACGCACGAGGCCCCCTGCAAGTTCAGCCCCTCGCTGAGCGCGTCCGAGCATAAGGCGACGAGCCTCTGTGCGGGGGCATCGCGTCCGAGCTGCGCCTGGGCCTTGCGTTTGCCGGCTGCCCCGCTCTGGCCCGTGAACAGCTCGACGGTAGCTCCGCGCGCCTCCAGATCCCGCTTGAACATGGCCAGCGAGATGAGATGCGAGTCGAACGCGAGGACGAGGCCCTTCTTGTCCTGCAGGTCGAACAGGTGGTTGACCTTCGCGCGCTCGCGCGCGCCGGAGAGTCTGGTGGCGAGCGCGGCGATCCTCACATAGAGCTCCGCGTCGGCCGCGCACGTCTCGGCGTGCGCGGCTGGATCCCAGAGCCACGCCGGTGCGCTGGCCTTCAGGGCGGGCGAAAGGCGCCATCGCGGCGGTTTGCCTGCGATCCCCTCGAGCTGACCCAGCACGTTGCCCGTTGCGTCCTTGGGTATCGTCTTCGCGTTGATCTCGAACTTCTCTGCGGCCTCGTCGGTGCCGTGGATGTGCTCGTAGAGGGCGGCGGGCGACGACCGGAGGCAATCGCGCACGAAGTACATCGCGAGCCCGCGCGCGGCGCGGACGATGCGTTTCACATAATCCTCCTCCGTCATGCCTCGGCGCGAGAGGGTGCGGGGTAGCTCGAGCTTCGGGCCGATGCGGGCGACGCCCGTGAGCTTGGCCGCGAGGTCGTTGATCTCGTCGGCGATCGGCGCATCGCTCTCCGATGCGTCGCATGGATAGTAACGCGCGTGGTGGCGGGGGTACCGCGCGCTCCGGCCGTCCGGGAGCCGGTACGCCTCCGCTTGCTCGTTGGCGAGCTGGTTCAGCTCGCTCCGGGTCCGTCGCACCATGAACTTCTCGATCTCGCGACGGATGCGCTTGAGGTCCTCCGCAGGGGGCGGCCCCTTCCTGCTCCGCACTACGCGCTTCAGCTTGCCGAACGCCTCGAGCGCGTCATCGTCGAGGTTGTCCGCGCCGAGCAGCTCGATGAGCGACACGAGGTCGCTCTCCTCGCGGTTGATGGGCGTCGCCGTGAACAGCAGCGCATGATCGGCATAGTGGAGGAGGAGCCGGTCCGTTCGATGGGACGGGTTCATGAAGTTGTGGGCCTCGTCGACGACGAGCAGCTCCGTGTCGTTGATCCCCTTGAGCAGCGCCTTGTGGCGGCCCGCCTCGCGGTTGCTCAGCGGTCCGTGGGACTCCACGACGAGTGGCAGCTTCGTCTCGTGGAGGGCCTGCTGCCAGCTGTCGACCACCGGGGGTGGCACGAGGATCAGCGGGTTCGGATGGCGCAGGCCGCCGCGGCGCAGCTGCAGGTCATAGGCGCCGCGGATGATCCAGGCGCCCATGCGTGTCTTCCCTGAACCGGTGGCGTCGGCGATGACAACGCTCCCCACGTTCTCCAGGATCCACAGCGCTTGCGCGAGCCCCTGCCGCTGGTGCGGCCACAGCGGTCGCTCGAGCGCCTGGGGATCGTCCGCGGGGACGTAGCGCTTCGCCCACTCGCCCTCGAGAACGGACGCGCAGGCCCTCGCCAGCGCCTCCTGCCACGTGGTGGGCTTCAGCAGGATATCCAGGAGGTCGATGAAGCCCTGGCGGAAGTCGGCCGCCGTCGCCCAGAAGCCTTCGGCCAGCGCGCGCCCCTCCGAGAAGCGCTCGGGCTCCGTCGCGGCTTCGAAGCGCACGTTTCCCTCCGACTGGCCGCCGAAGCCTGCGTGTGTGAAGTTGCTCGACCCGACGGTCACGGCGCCTTCGGCGACGAATATCTTCGCATGCAGCGGTCGCCGCGACCGCGGCAGCCGCACGTCGACCAGCCCTTGCTCCACGAGGGCCCGTGCCCGTAGGACCGCGGCGCACAGCACGGGAGAGATCCCCTGATGGAGCCAGTAGTCGCGAAGCTCGTCCTCGAGGTCCTGCGACCCGGCGACGAAGCGATCCCGGCGCGCTGGGAAGGGCTCATTCCCGAAGAGCAGCCGCACGGACTGCGGCCCGGGCCGGTCCGCGCGGCATGCGAGGAAGGGGACGATCCGGTCGAGCGACGCGTACCCGGCCACGACGAGGATGTCGCGGGAGGGCATCAGATCTTCCTCCTCGACGACGTCGCTCACCTGCTTCTTCGCCTCATTGTGTGGGAATCGCCGCGCGTCCGGCCAGGCGATGTCCGGCACAGGGGCACGCGGCTCGGGCCCTTGGCTGCGCGACTGCCCGAGCGGGAGCTGCTCGCCCACCTTCGCCTTGCCCTTTCCGCCTCCGTTCCGGGGTCGCCTCTGCATAGCGACGTACGGCGCACGGAGACGCGGCTCGGGCCCCTGACCGAGCAACTCCCCGAGCGGGAGCTGCTCGCCTGTTTCTGCGTTGCCTTTGCCGCCTCTCCGGGGATGCCGTTGTGGTCGAAGGCTCCCTGACAGGAAGAACTCAAGCCACCGCCGGAGCGTGCTGGCCCGCCGCGCGCGCAGCTTCGCGCCGAAGTTGCTGCACGCCGCGAGGAACGCGCTCGCGGTCCCCGGATCGAGCCTGCCCAGCGAATCGACGCCGGCCCAGGCGAGCCAGGCCGCCCCGCAGGGGGTCGCGGCGAACAGCCCCGCGAGCCGGCTGCACTGGTCGCTTCCGGACAGTCCAAGCACGCGGCGTCCGGCGTCCGTCACCGCGAGGTCGACGTCGATGAGTCCAAGGATGCGCGCGGCCTGCGTGTAGTAGTGGACGTCTCGCTCGTCGTTGAATCCAGGAGCGGCGTGCCGATCGCCGCGGTGCTCGAGGTGCTGCACGAGGTGCAGCACGCGCGCGAGGACGTTCGCCTGCGGCACATCGTTCGACGCGAGGCGTGTGGGCTGCGACGTGGTCATCCCGGAGTCCCTTGCTCGAGGGCGAGGCTCACGCGGCCGGATCCGCCGCTGGCCAGGTGACGACGAGGTCGACAACGACGGTCCATCGGCGTCTCCTTGCTCGCTCGTGACCGGTTCGTCGCATCACGTCTCGGGTTCGATGGTGTATCACTTCCGTCTGCGCGGCTTTGGGCCAGCTCACGGGAGGGGAAGCAGCATGCGCCGAGCTCCGCGCCCCTGGCCCTCCCATCCCAGCACGCTCGACCACGGCCACTCTCCCGTCACGCGCAGGCCGAACGCTTCCGGGTTCCGGCCCATCGGCGACAGCCGCTCGAGCTGGAACTCGTTGTGCTCGACCATCGCCCGCAGGCTCGGCCGCCGCAGCTTCACCTCGTCCTCTACCCATGCGAGCTCACCCTGCTCCTCGGCCGGTGTCGTCCCCGGAAATCCTGTGATGTAGTTGACCACGAGACCCACGCCGGCCTTGCGGGCATCGTCGAGCGTTCGCCTGAAAAGGGCGACGGACTGCCGCTTTCCGATCAGCCTCTGGCTCTCAGCGTCGATCGTCTCGAGCCCGATTTCCAGCGTGTCGCACCCGCCGGCCGCGAGGCGCCGCAGCGCCGCCTCGTCGAGCGCGGGGTGGAGCTTCGTGCACGCGCTCCACCGCACGCGTCCTCCGATGCGCACCGCCAGCGCCGCCAGGCGCTGCGGCACGACGAGGCTGTCCTTGAACGCGACGGAAGCTCCGTGTTCGGACCCGAGCTGCACGACGGGCTCCACGATCGCCTCGTCGAGGGCTCGGTAGGTGCCCTCGATGGTCGGGTAGGTGCAGAACCCGCATCGACCGTAGCTGCACCCCCGCGACGCCTGGGCCGGCAACGTGAGGCGCGGCAGGCCGTAGAGCTCGAGGTCCTGGAACACCGGCGCGTGTCCCGGGTCGTCCGCGGCGCGTCGAGGCTCTCCTTGCCCCGCCCGCACGCAATCCGGCGGCAAGGGCGCCCGGCGCGCGACGGCGTCGAGCAGCTCGACGAAGGTGCGCTCGGCGTAGCCAAAGGCAAACGCGTCGACCATGCGCCCGAAGCGTGGGTCGCGCACGATCCGGTCCTGGAGCGCGGTGACGTGCGGCCCGCCCCAGACGACGCGGACGCCAGGCCAGAGCGCTCTGGCGACGATCCCAACCGCGAGGCCGAAGAGCACCTGCCCGCTGAACAGCACGCTGACGCCGAGCACGTCGGGGCGCTCGCGCTCGGCGAGGACGCTCCGGATCCACGTGCCGTGAGCTGACGCTGCGAGGCGCTCGGCGGCGATCTCCAGGGCGTCGTGCGAGCACGTCAGCGTGAGGTGGGGATCGGCGCCATCGAGGTGCTCCACCTCGGACAGGTGCGCGCGGAGCAGCGGCAGGAAGACGTCGCGCTGGAGGTCGGAGAGCAGTGAGCCCGGCTTGTCGTGATCACCGACGATGGTCGGCGGCGGCACAGCAATGCGCGGCGGCAGGTGGGCCCGGATCCAGCGGATGCTCAGATCCAGGACGTCGGCCTCGTGGCCGGAAGCGCGAGCAGCAGCGACGAGGAGAGCCGGTCCCAGGAGAGGACCGGCGCTGTACTTGAGCAGTGGAGGCACGATGACGAGCGCGCGGGCGGCGGTGGGCATGACATGCTCCGGGATGGTGTCGGGACCCGCTGCCAGCGGTGCAACGCGCGAGCCGCGCCGGAGGAGCTAGCGATCACCGCTTCCGTAGCGTCTTGCGAGGCTCCGACCGGTGATCGCGATTGATCGGAGGATCTGCCTGATCGATCGCGATCAGGTGCGGGATGCGGCTGACGCCGCGAACTGCCGCGTTATCAGCCTGGCACGCGGACTGCGTGGGACGGCAATCAAGGAGGCCGAGCACCATGAGCGTCTGCGATCTGATCAAGAAGAGCGAGGTGAAGGACCTGCTTGACCGCGTCATCCCACCGTACCAACGCATGCTGCGCGTGCCCATCCGAGTCGCGCCGCGTGGCGGCCGGTCCACCCTCACCGGCACCGCCTTCGACTACGCGCTCCGTTTCGAGCTCCAGCGCCGCTTCCCGAGCGCATGCGACCGCGGCTGGGTCGCGGAGAGCGTGCTACGCGTACTGAACGCAGGGCTCTCGGTCGCGCCCGTCGATCGCCCTCTCATGGCCAGGATCGTCCGCCGCGCCCACCGCCGCGTGGACAATGCTCGCGTCTTCGTGCGCAAGCACCTACGCCGAAAGAACCCCGATCGCGCGTGGATGGGCCGGCTCGCGGAGCACGCTCTGCGACTTGCCCGGCTCGACCCCATCTACCGCGTCGGGTACATCGGGGATGAGCTGTTCGCCGAGAATAGTCCGCAGCAGATCGACGAGTTGCTCGATCTGCTCGCCTGCGTGCCCTTTGATGGCCTCATAGGCACCGAAATCCTTCTGAACCCGACGTTCGGCCGGTACTCGTCGCTGGTCGGGGGAGCGGACGCGGACCTCGTCATAGACCACCGCCTGATCGACATCAAAGTCACCGCGGAGCCGAACGTCGAACGCGAGATGGTCCGTCAGCTCATCGTCTACCTCATCCTCGTTCATTGCGCTCGGAACGATGGCGAGCCGCTACCGCCAATACAGCTGATGCAACTGTACTTCGCGCGACATGGGCACCTCTGGAGCATGCCAGCCGAGCCGATCTTCACGCACCCAGCGTACGCCGAGATACAGCGAGTGATTCTGCAAATCGCCGGGAGGATCTGGCGGCAGCAGGGCTAACCAGAGACGTGGATCCGGTGGGTGCATTCGCTCAAGGAATACCGTATTCCTCAAGGAGTCGAATCAACTTGCCGCGTGAGATCCGGAGCCGTCTCGCGGCCTCGGACTTATTTCCCCCACAGGAGGCAAGCGTGCTCACGACCACGTCTTTCCACGGACGCTGAGAGTCAGCAGAGGCTTGTGTACCAAGCACCTGCTGCACGATCGAGGCCTTCAAGCCGACGTCGGGGTCTAGGGACAACACGAGCCGCTCAAGCTCCCGAACATTCTCAGGCCAGTCGTGGCGCATCATCGCGACGACCGCATCGGCGTCCACACGTACGCGGGTGCGATCGAGCGGACCGCGCAACGCACGCCAGCACGCCTCGAAGATCGCGTAGATGTCCTCTGGCCGGTCCTTGAGGTTCGGCAGGCGCAACCGAACATTGAAGCGCGCGGAAAGGTCGCGACGGAACGCGTTCTGCCCGACCATCTCGGACAGCGGCTGGTTGGTCGCGGCGATGACGGCGACGTCGACGTGCGTCGGCCGGCTGGCACCGAGAGAGAAAACCTCGCGTGACTGGAGGAAGCGCAGCAGCTTCGGTTGAATCTCGAGCGGCAAGGCCTCGAGCTCGTCGAAGAAGACCACGCCGCCCGCGTTCGCACGGAGCACCCCGACGTTCGCGTGGACGCTCCCCGAGAACGCACCCCGCTCCCAGCCGAACAGGTGGCCGTCGAAGAGCTCGCGCGGGATGGTGGCGACGTTGACCGGAACGAAGCGAGCGTCGCGCCCGAGCTGCCGGGCAATCTCCCTGGCGAGCAGCTCCTTGCCCGTCCCCGTCTCGCCTTCGATGAGCACGTTCAGTACCGAGGGCTTCGGCAGCGAGCGCAAGCCATGACGCACGCTGCCGAGGCCCCATGGGCCGACCAGCTCGCCCAGTGGTGGCTCGGGCCTCGGGTCTCCCACGAAGAGCTCACGAAACACGAGAACCGTGTTCCCGATCTCGAGGATCGCTCCGTTCATGAGCGGCGCCGGTGCGTGGGGTGCGAGGCGGACGCCGTTGAGGCAAGTTCCGTTGCGCGAGCCGACGTCCTCGATGTCCAGGCTGCTCCCACGGTGTCGAAAAGTGATGTGGCTACCCGAGACCTTGGGGTCGACGATCCCTGCGTTCGCCAGCCAGATGCGGCCGACCGGCTCCCCTGGTCGTGGGAGCTCAACGGCCACCTGCTCCGGGAAGGTCGCGAGCACGAGCGGTCGGCCGCCCGGCGTGGGCGACCCCGTCGGTGGCCCGTGCTCTTCGGTGGTGGGCAGCGTCGGTGGTCGTTTCGACATGGCCCCGTCAGCCGTCGTCCAGGTACGCGAAGACCCGCGCGAGGGCAGTGTCTCTGGGGCCGGCATAGAGCGATATTCCGCGGCAGAGTGCGCCCGTCGAGATCCCTTTCTCGTTGGGCGCGCTGGTTCCACGGGTCAGCTCTGCCCCGTCCTCTTCGACCCAGATCTCGAGACCGCCGGACTCGAGATCTGACGTGCGTACGCGCAGCCGGTTGTCCCGGTCCCCATCGCTCGTACGCGCGGCCTGCGAGAGCGATGTGCAGACCGTCGCGCTGGACGACGTGATGCGCCGCATGCAGACGCGGCTGAGCGGGTGGGTCTTCGCCAGATCCACGGTGAAGGAGTCCGCGCGTCCCGACCGGGGCTGCTCGGGCGAGCGCGTCGCCACACCGGTGACCCGTAGATACCACCACCGATCGGGCAGAAGCGCGGTGCATGTGCCCGGCGTGCACGGGCGGCCTGACCTGCACCGTGCCGCGTCGCCACAGCACGGGATCGGTGCAGCAGGCTCCACGTCGGGCATGGGACCTGTGGCCGGGGCTGTCGACGGGGGCAGGGGTGCTGGCGCGCGCGCTGCGAGCGTCGCGGTGGCCACGACATAGGACACGGTACCAGCGAGCAACAAGGCACCGGTGACTCCCGCGGCGAGCCACCGGGCCGTGGCGTGTTGCCGTCGAGGCTCGTGCGCAGCGCTGGGCGTGGCGCCCGGAGATCGGACCGAGGTCGTGTCGACCGTGGGCATCGGGGTCACGAGCGACGGCGGGACCGAGCGCGGTGGAAGCCCCCATGGCGTCGTCGTCATCGGGGCCGTGGATCCGGGCCCAGCTCGCTCCGTGGCCGAGACCGTCGGCAAGAAGGCGCTGAAGGCGGGCGTGGAGGCGCGTCGTCCGGGGTCGGTCTCCGTCCGCGGGTCCTTGGCTTCCGTGGGCGCCACGAGCACCGAGCCGACGGCCGGCGCGCCCGGAACGTGGCCTGCTTTCAAGGCCGCGACAAGCGCAGCGCCGTCCGTCAGGCGACGAGCTGGGTCGAGCGCGAGGCATGCGCCGACGACCCAGGCTGCCGGGGATGCAGGACCCTGAGGGGGCCAGGGGCGACGACCTTCAGCGGCGTCCCTGTACGCCGCCGCGTACATCTCGATCGGGGCATCGAATGGCAAACCCGTGGGGTGCGCGCCAGCGAGCACCTCCCAGGCGAGCACACCGAACGCGAAGACGTCGCGCGTGAAGCCGTCGGACGACGGCCCCCAGCGGCCTGGAAGCAACAGTTCGGGTCCCACGTAGGGCCGGGTCCCGATGAACGCGCCGGTTGCGGTGACGCCTTGCGGGTTGCCGACAGCCGCGGCGATGCCGAAGTCCACGAGCTTCATGCCGCCGGGCGCGTGCGGCGCCTCCCAGAAAGCATCGGCCACCAGGATATTGTCCGGCTTCAGATCCCGGTGGACGATGCCGCGAGCGTGCACATGCTCGAGTACGGCGGCGAGCTGAACAAGCAGCGCATCGCGGTGCCGTGCCGTCATGTGCGCGTCGCGCGCCACATCAGCAAGGGAACGGCCACGTACGAGATCGAAGACGAGCCCGAGGCGCTCCTCCGCGGGCAGCTCGAACAGAGCGTGGCAGGTGACGATCGCGGGGTGCTTGAGCTTGGCGACCGCCTGGGCCTCACGCCGGGCACGCTCGGCGCCATGCTTCGACAGGGCGGCAAGATCGAAAAGCTTCAGCGCCTTCTCGGCGCCGTCGAGGAGATCGCGGACCCTCCAGACCGATCCCTGCGCTCCCCTTCCGAGCGGATCGAGCAGGACGTACCGATCGACGCGGACCCCCGAGCGCAGCTCCACGATGTTCTGTCGTACATCACTTCGGGCGACGACTAGAAGAAGGTTCGGGCGACGCGCGCCTTCTGCCCCCGGATCGCTTCGGAAATGCTTCGGAAAATTGCCCTGCCGGGCGTCAATAGACCCGAGGTCGCCGGCGGCACGGCGGTGCTCGCTCCGGGTGCGTTCGGACCGTACCTGATGTCTCCCGCGCGTGCCGCCGCGGCGCGTCCGTTCCGGTGGTAACCAGCGGTGCGCATGCAGAGCCGCTCCTTCCACCTCACCTCCAGCCGGCCGAGAACTGTCTTGGCGGACGTGCCCCTCGGCGCGCCGTCGAGGATCGACAGCGTGGCGCTCTCCGGGCGCAGCTCGCCCGCCTCGAACGCGAGGTCGATCGCGACGTTCTCCGCGCGCTGCTCGGCGTACGCCCTCCAGCGCCCCCAGAAGCCCGTCTCGCCGCCGGCCTGGCCGACGTAGGGCCGATCGCGGGCTCGGTCGGTCAGCAGGTAAATGCCCCCACGGCCGAGAGCCTGTCGCGCTAGGAGGGGTTCGCCTCCTCGTGGCGGATCAGATCGCGACCCGCGCCGGCAGCGCCTCTGCCTTGAGCGCGAGCCGGGATCGAGCAAGTCATCCTCGTGCCGGACACATATACGCTACGCAAGCAGCTCGCTGCGGTGCGGTGGGCGAGGTGGTCACAGGTGAATGCATCGCGGCGGCTACCAGCTCGGGGAGACCGCAACGGGCTACTGTTCGCTCGCCCCGGGCCATGATATCCGTGGCCTTGGTGCGCACGGGGGCTGGAGCGTGGCCGGCGACGCTCACGATCGAAGCGATCTGTCGGCCGATCTCAGCCATAAAGGGCGAGGCTCCCGCTCGAGAGACCATCCGTCATGCCCATGAGCCATCGCGCCCCGGCCGATGTCAACGCTGGGGTGTCAGGCTCCGACGTCGTTTATCCCACCTTGGTGCCCGGCTGTAGGGCGCCGTGGTCCGCCGTCCCGACCTCGACAGCAATGAATCCGCGCGGTTACCACGACGATGACGGCTTTCCAGTTGCCTCCCGGTCCCCTCCACCCCGCCCAGCGCAGGTACCTAGCCGAGGATCTCGTGCGACACCGCCGGTCGGACGAGCAGCGCCGCTACGCGGCTCCGCAGCGCGCCGCGAAGATCGATGCAAACCCACACCAGATCGACGCCGTCATCTTCACCCTCGCACGTGTGCGCGAGGGAGGGTGCATTCTCGCCGACGAGGTCGGGCTTGGAAAGACGATCGAGGCGGGCCTCGTCATCGCCCAGCTCATGGCGGAAGGCGCGAGACGCGTGCTGCTCGTCGCCCCGAAGCCGCTGCTGGGCCAGTGGCACCAGGAGCTCTTCGAGCTGTTCGACATCGAGGCGCGTGAAGCACAGCCCAGGGCCGGGAGTTTCGACGGCTCTGGGGTGTTCCTTATCGGGCGAGAGGCCGCGGGGAGCGAGAGAGGGCGCGACGTCCTGCTCGCGGCCGAACCGTTCGACCTCTGTGTCATCGATGAAGCCCACGAAGTATTTGCGGGCATCTACAAACGGTTCGATAAGTCTGGTCAGTATCGGGACGACGCGCCCCTCGCGCAGACCGCTGGGCGTGTCCGCGAGGTGCTGCTCGCCCGGCGCACCCCGGTGCTCCTCCTGACCGCGACACCGATCCAGAATAACCTCGCGGAACTCTGGGGGTTGGTTCAGTACGTCGATCCGATGGGAACGCTGCTCGGCAATTTAGCTACCTTCCGGGAGGTGTTCTGCGGCATCGATGACCGGCAGCTCGCGCCTGGCCAGGAGGAGGAGCTCAGGAGCCGGCTTCGCGTCGTCGTACAACGGACGCTGCGCCGGGAGGTGCAGGAGTTCCTCGAGAGGCCGTTCGTGGATCGCCAGGCGAAGCTCTTCGAGTACACGATGAGCGCCTCGGAAAAGGCACTGTACGATGACGTGACGCGGTACCTGCTCGAGCCGGGCATCCTGGCGTTCCAGGGCAGGCACAGGAAGCTCACACTTCTGGGATTTCACCGGCGTATGGCGTCCTCGACGCGTGCCCTCGAAGCGAGCCTCCAGAAGGTCGCGGCCCGACTGCGACGTAAGCTCGCTGGCGACGAGAGCCTGGACGCGGAGGACGAGGAAGCCCGCAGTTTCGCCGAGGATCTCGAGGACGAGGATGAGGCGCGAGAAGAATCAAGCACGATCGGCCCGGTGTTGCAGCAGGGAAGGCCGCGCCCCGATCCGGATGCGCTACGAGCGGAGCTCGGGCGCGTTGAAGGCTTCATCCAGCGCGCAGAAGCCTTGCGCGCAGACGACGCCAAGTTCCGCGCACTATTGAAGGCGTTCAACTTTGTGGCGGAGAGGGCACGCAACGGTCACGGCGCGGGCAAGCTCGTCATCTTCACGGAGTCGCTCGTCACGCAGGACTACCTGCGCGACGCTCTCATCGAGAGCCGTCTCATCACCGACGCGGAGGTCACCCTGTTCCGGGGCACAAACGACTCGCCGCGCGCCCAGCAGGCGCTCGCTCGTTGGCGGGAGGCAGTCCCGCAGGGAGAGGGCCGAGGGCCCAGCTCGGACGTCGCGACCCGGCTCGCTCTCGTCCATGAGTTCAAGACGCAATCGCGGGTCTTCATCTCCACCGAAGCTGGTGCAAAGGGGCTCAACCTGCAGTTTTGCGACACCGTCGTGAACTACGATCTTCCGTGGAACCCGCAACGCATCGAGCAGCGCATCGGGCGCTGCCACCGCTACGGGCAGCACCACGATGTCACCGTCATCAACTTCCTCGCCAAGGACAACGAGGCTCAACGCCTCACGTTCGAGATCCTGAGCCAGAAGTTGGAACTATTCGGCACGGTGCTCGACGTCTCCGATCACGTCCTTCATCGACCTGATGGTCCCAGTGGTGGAGTCCTCGTCAGCGCGCTCGGCGCCGAGTTCGAGGCAGAGCTTCGTCGCATCTACGAGCGCGCCCGCACCCTGGACGAGGTCACGGCCGAACTCCGAGCGCTCCGAGACAAGGTGGCCGCAGAGCGCCGGCGGTTCGAAGAGACCCACGCCCGGACTGCGGACCTCATCGAGAAACGCTTTGACGAGGGGGTCCAGCGCGTGTTTCGGTCCCACAAAGAGACGGTGCCGGACGCGCTGGCGGAGCTGGATCGTGACCTCTGCGCCGTCGTCCTCGGCTACCTCGACGCGAAGGCCATCCCTTACGAACTCGTGGCGTCGACCGATGCCAAGTTGCTCCGGGTCCTACCATCACCCGAGCTTCCGGGCGGATTTCGCACGGGGATCACCACCGCGGTCGGACCGTCGAAGGAGCACGTCTCGCTCCACCTGAACCATCCGCTCGTGCTTGCGGCTGTCGCTGACGCCCGCGCGACGACTTCGTCGATGTCAGCGATCGTCGGGCCAGCGAGCGACGCGCCCGAGGCGCTGCGAGCGTGCGCCGGGAAACGGGGCCGCCTCCGCCTCGTGAAGCTTTCGTTCGACGGGTTCGAGCAGGTCGAGCGCCTCGTCACAGTGGTCGTCCTGGAGGGAGGCGAGATCCTCGACCAGTCGGTCGCCGAAGCGTTGCTCCGAGGGAACCTCCGCGACGCCGCGGCTGCGTTGACCCGATCCATCAGCGAAGAAGTCGTCGAGGACGCGACCCAGGAGGTGCTGTTCTCGGTTCAAGCCGTCGTGGACGCCGCCGAGCACGGGCGTTTCGAGCGTGCGCTCCGACAGGCCGAGCGCTTCATCGAGGACCGTCTGCTCGTCCTCAACAAGCGCCGCCGCGCGCTCGTCGAGCGGCTCGAGCAGGCTCAGCTTCGGCGCGACGGCGCGACCGGCTCCGCCGCGCGAACTGACGCCGAGCGCTCCGTCATGGCCGCCCAGAACGCGCTGGACGAGGTCGATGGTGCGATCGCCCGACTCGAACAGCGCGACGACGAGACATATGCCAGCTATCAGGAGCACATCCAGCGACGCCGCTACACACCGCCACGCGTGGAGCACGTGTTCGACATGGAGGTGATGATCGAATGACGCACGCAGCGGAGGACGATATCGTGCTGAAGCTTCTTCACACGGCGGACTGGCACCTCGGCAGGCGCTTCCCACGCTTCAGCGCCGATCAGGAATTGAAGCTGACCCGAGCGCGCCTTGAAGCGCTCGATCGGATTTTGCTCGCGGCGGAGCGATTCGCGGTGGACGCCGTGCTCTGCGCAGGCGATCTTTTCGACGAGCCGTGCCCTGCCCAGATGTGGTGGGAGCAAGTCGCGACCTGCCTCCAGAAGCGCAAGTGGAAGAACCGGCCGTTGTTTCTGCTGCCGGGCAACCACGATCCGCTCGTCACGGAATCGGTATGGGCCAAGGAACACAAGTTCCGGGCCCTTCTTCCGGAGTGGGCGCACGTCGTGGACCGCGAGGGTTTCGAGTTCACGCTGCCCAACAATGCGGTGCTCTATGCCGTACCGTGCTTCTCGAAGGCCGGTCAGCGCGATCCGACGGAAGCGATCCCGACGAGGGCGCACGGCGACGATCGGATCCGCATCGGAATGGTGCACGGGAGCACGTTCGACGCGAAAGATTGGCAGACGAACTTCCCAATCGCGGTCGACGCTGCGCTGAAGCGTGGCCTCGACTACCTCGCCCTCGGCGACACGCACGGCTTTCGCTTCATCCCGCCGGACAGAAAGCAGCCTCCTACCATCTACCCAGGCGCACCCGAGCCGACCGCCTTCGACGAGAAGGATCCCGGGTACGTCGCGGTGGTCTTCATCAACCGGCAGCGGCGCACGACGGTCAACCCGGAGCGGGTCGCTCGGTGGACTTGGGAGGAGAAGGACGTCACGACGATGGATAGTCTCAGGGAGCTCGCGCGGCGCTTAGATCTCGGTGATCGCGTGCTTCGGCTTCGTGTCGATATGAGGGTCTCCATCCGGGAGTACGAGGAGGCCGAGCGCATCCTCGAAGACCTGGAGGGAACGCCGGCGCGGCACGGACGGGTCGGTGTACTCGCTCTCGATCGCCAGGGCTTCGAACTCGAAACGAGCACCATCGAGGCCGACTGCACCGACCTACCCGACGTCCTCCAGTCCGCGATCCGCCGGCTCCAGAAATTAGCTGCTGAGACCGACAAACGGCCCACAGTGGAGCGCGCGCTGTACCACCTCTACCGTCTATCGCGAAAGAAGGCATCGTAATGCGATTCGCGAAGCTCGTCGTCGAATCCTTCCAGGCCATTCAGCGAGCCGACGTCGAGTTCGGTCCTGGGCTTAATGTCCTCTATGGTCCGAACGATCTTGGAAAGTCGACGCTCGCGACGGCGATTCGCGCCGCGCTCCTCGTGCCACCCACCTCCTCGGAGGCTGAGTCGTACACGGCTTGGTACGCGGACGCGACACCTCGCGTGGCGCTTACCTTTGTCGATGACTCAGGGCACTACTGGAGGGTAAAGAAGGCATTCGGGGGCAGTGCTGGCGCCGGCGCGGAGCTCGAGTACTCCAAAGATGGGACGACGTTCACTCTCGACTGTAAGGCGCGTCAGGTCGAGGACAAGCTCCGGAGCTTGCTCGCATGGGGCATCCCGGCTCCTGGAGGAAAGGGCGCGCCGCGCGGTCTCCCGGATAGCTTCCTCGCCAACGTGTTGCTCGCGGCGCAGACGGACGTCGACGCCATCCTCGGACGGAGCCTCGCCACGGATCCGGAAGGCTCCGGAAAGCTGCGCCTGACGAAGGCATTGGCCACCCTTGCCCAAGATCCGGTCTTCAAGCGCGTTCTGGACACAGCGCAAAAGGAGGTGGACCTGTGCTTCACGCCTACCGGCAAGCGAAAGCGCGGTCAGACCTCGAAGTTCACCGATGCCACGAAGATGGTCAAGCAGCTCCAGGAGCAGCTCTCCTCCCTCCAGCATCAGCTCGCCGACTCCTCCACGATCGAACAGCACGCCAGGGTACTCAGCAAGCGGCGAGCCGAGGCCTGGGCACGCGTCGATGACACCAACGCGGCGCTGGAGGTCGTGCGGCAGCGACTCCAATGCGCGCAGATACGTGACGAGGCGCGAGCGCGGCTCGAAACCGCCTTGGCTGCGCTCGGGGAGATCGAGGGGCGCGCGGCCGAAGTAGAGAAGCTGAAGGTCGAAGTTGAAGCTGCTGCCGAGCGCGCCAAGGTGCAGGAGGAAGTCGTCCGGACCGCGGGCGTCAACCGCAACGCTGCGGAGGCGACACTCCGCGCCGCCGAGGAGGCGCACCGGCGCGCGCTCAGCGAGGACGGCGCGCACGAGCGGGAAGTCCGACGCGCGCGGCTCGCAGAGCAGGCCTCGCTGCTCCGGGTTGCGAAGCAGGCGGCAGAAGCTCGGAGGGGCAAGGCCGAGGCGGCCCTCACGGCTCGCACCGCCGCGGCCGCTGCCCGCCGCGCCGCGGCGGACGCGCGCGCGCAGCACAAACGGTTGGGCGCGGAGCTCGTGTTGCTACTCGCGCGCGTCGCGCAGGCCGATGCAGACCTGGCGTTTGCTGGTTCCGTCGTCGCATACGGGCGGTGGCGCGAGGCGACATCCGCGGCCGAGGACGCGAAGCGAACGACGGAGAATGCTGCCAAGAGCCGGGTCGAGGCGGGCCAGAAGGAGGCAGACGCAGCATCCCTCGATGCGCGCGCACGCACGATCGAGGAAGAGGTTGCGACGCGGCAAGCGGCGCTCCCGACCCCAGAGCAGGCGACGGCACTGGAGCGGCTGGAGCGCGAGCTTACGCTCGCCGAGGCCGCGCTCGGGGGAGGCATCAGTGTTGCGGTGCGCCCGCGCGCAGGCATCTCCGTCCGAGGGGTTGTGGACGAGACGATCCTCCACGAACCGAACTTATCGGCAGAGCGTGTCATTGAGGCCGAGCGCAGCGTGCGGCTGTCGATCGGCGAGCTCGTCGACATCGAGGTCACGGCGGGCGCGGCCGAGAAGAGGCAAGTGTTCGAAGTCCTCCGGACGCGCTGGAGAGCGGAGGCCGCTCCCGTACTGGAACGCGCCGGGGCGAACTCTCCGCAGGACATCCTGAACGTGCTCGGGGCGCTCGCGGGGGAGCATGCGGCCGCCGCGGAGTTGCGGCGGGACGCCGCGCGACTCCGCGCAGAAGCGAAGAGTTGCTGCGATCGGGCCGCGCTCCAGGAGGAGCACGTGGCGAAGTTCGAGCCGAGCGTCTCCGACGTGGAGGCACGCAGGGCGGCGATCGGCGACGCTGATTTTGGAGTGCTCGAAGCCCACCTCACACGACTGGGGAAAGCATGGGAGACGAAGACGAGCGAGCTCTACGGCTCAAGGGCAACCGAGCTCAAGAAGCTGCAGGATCAAGCCGCCGCCCATGAACAGCGCGTAGGTATGGCGGACTACGATGCTGAGCGCGCCGAGAAGCGAGCGGGAGAGCTCGATGCCGAAGCAGCCGCGGCGCTCGCGGCGCTCAAGTCTCCGGATCCCGAAGCGCTGCTGCGATCGATCGATGAGGAGCTCGCATCCATCTCGCGAGACGAAACAGCGAACGCGGAGCATCTGAGCGCGCTGCTCGCCGAGGCGAGCACTCGCGCCGAGGAGGCAGCGAGGGCACTCGACGCCGCTAAGGCGGGCGTTGGTTCCGCGGGAGAGGCGCAGCGCCGCGCCGAGGAAGCCCGGGATCGGGCGCGCGACGACCTCAACGCCTTGCTCGGCAAGAAGAGCGCGTTGAAGGGTCAGCTCGACGCGATGGATCGAGCCGGCGCCGAGGAACTCGTGAAGCAGCGCGAAGGCGAGCTAGCCGCCCTTCCCGACGAGGGGCCGGTGTCGGCAGCGGACGTGGAGGCGGCTGAACTGCATGTCAAACGCGCCGAAAAGGAGCTGGCGGACGCGAGCGAAGAGCTGCACAAGAGCGAGGGGGCGCTCTCCAAAGTCGGCGGTGCCGCTGTCGCCGAGGAAGTCGCCCGGGTCGAGGAGGCACTCAGGGGAGCGCAGAACCGCGAGAGGGACCTCGAGATAGAGGCTGACGCGTGGAAGCTGCTCTTCGAAACGCTCCGTGAAGTCGAGAACGAAGAGGGCGCTCACCTCGGTCGCGCCTTGGCCGGCCCCGTGACGACCAAGTTTGTGGAGCTGACTGGTGGGCGGTACAAGAGCCTGCGGCTCGACGCGACGCTGAAGACAGAGGCGATCGAGATCGCCACCCACGTCGCCCGGGACGCGGACGTGCTCGACACGCTCTCAGTCGGCACGCGCAATCAGCTTGCGACGCTGATCCGGCTAACGATCGCCGACCACCTGAAGAGTTCGATCGTCCTCGACGATCATCTCGTCCACACGGACCCGACGCGCCTTGCCTGGTTTTGCGGCATCTTGCTGAAGACCGCTCCGACCAATCAGGTGATCGTGTTCACGTGCCGCCCGGAGGACTACGTGGCGCAGGAAGATCTCCCGGCGGGCACTGCGACCCGCGATCTTGCAGGCGGAGCGGTTCGTGTCATCGATGGCGCTCGCGTGATGAAGCGCTGGGCGGTGGTGCCGTCGCTGCCGCTGTATCCTGTCGAGGAGCGGTTCGTCCCGCGCCCCGCGTTCACGATTGTGTCCAACGTCGAGGAGACAGAGCAATTCCGTGACGCGCTTCCCGTTTACGATCTGGCTGTGGCCGCTGGCGCGTTCAGCACATCGCAGGCACCGGAGGCGATCGGATGGGCGCGCGTGAAGTCGAGACACGCACTCGACTCCGAGATGTTTGCAGCGCGCATTGTCGGGAAATCGATGGAGCCGGGAGTACCCGACGGCGCATGGGTGATCTTCCGTGGGCTCCCTTCCGGAGCAGCGCCGCCGCCAGCCGTGCTCGACGGTCGGCGCGTGCTCGTCCAGCTTCGTGATGATGCGGATCCCGAGACGGGCGGGAGATACACGTTCAAGCGCTGGCGGGTCACGAGGTTCAGCCCAGAGGGCGACGTGGAAGAGGTGGAGCTGCGGGCGGACAATCCGGCCTATCCGTCGCGGCGGCTCACAGCACAACACGGGGATCTCCGAGTCATTGCCGAGTTCGTCGAGACGATTGGGTAGGCTCGTCCATAAGCGGTGCCGTTGAACGCGACCGAGGCTGAGAGGGCGAGCGCGCGCGTTCTCGCCGGAACTCGCCCTCGGTCAGTTGGAGCGCGCGGTGGCGCACGTGCCCCGCCGCGACGCTCGGCGATCACGGGCTCCGCGCCTATGCGAGACCCCAGACGTAGTAGTGATCGCAACCCTACCGTCCTGCGAGCAGTCCTCGAACGCGGGGCACACGCGCGCGATGAGATCGGCGAAGGTGAAGAGGGGTGGTACTGCATCCCCGTCCTCACTGACATGTCGTTGGCCGCTCCTTCCATGTGGACGGCCCACCGCGGCCGGCGGGCGGCACGACAGATCACCTGCATGCGCGCAGCGGGCTTGGCCTACCATGCCCGGATGGACGTCCTCCCCAGCTTCATCGAGATCCTGGACGCTGCCGCTCGTCCCTTCGAACCGCGGCGTCGCCTCCGACGGGTCGACCCCGGCGGCCGTTCAGAGGCCGAGTGGGACCGCATCCTCATCGAGAACGTCGACCTGCTCGCGGACGCGCTCCGCGAGGCAGAGATGATCGCCGAGGACTCCGCGCTGATGTTCCTCGGCGCGCAGGTGGACAACATCGACCTCGTGTTCGCCGAGGTGCGCAGCGACAACGGCGAGCTGCGCCGGCTCGTGCTCCTGGAGGATAAGCTCCTCAAGAGCCCCGAGGCGCGGCGGCAGGTCCTCGCGCAGATCCTGGACTACGCGAGGGTTGTGCAGCAGAGCTGGGCGAGTGCCAGGCTGCCCGAGCTGGAATACAAGCTGCGCGGACATGCGCAGTGGGTAAGGGAGAACGAGGAGGCACTACGCCAGAGCTGTCGGCATGCCGACTTCTTGCTCGTCATCGCGGGCGACGGCATCGACGAAGGCCTCGCGAAGCTCGCGCCTCGGTTCGCGGGCAGAGATGATCCGCTCAGCCTTACCGAGCTGGCGCTGGTATCGCTGGCCATGTATGCGCTCGACAACGAGTACCTGCTCGTGCCTCATGTCGTGAGCGCAGTGCTGCGGAGCGAGCGGGAGATAACGGTGCGCGTGCTCGTGCAGGACGCGCAAGGACGCGCGGTCCCCGCCGACGTCTTGCGCGATGTGCAGGACGAGGCGGCGCAGGCCAACCGTGGACGTCTCCCCGTGCGTGAAGAGGTGATCGAGTTCTTGCGCAAGGCGCGCGAGCCTCTGGATGCCGCGCTCCTCCCCGCGTATCCCGACCTGGAGCGGACGGCCAAACCGCGCAAGTCGCTCGAGTACGGGCTGACGCTTGATGACGGCTCCAGCGTCGTGTTCAAGGTCCACTTCGGGGGGTACGAGAAGGACGTCTGGTCCCCTATCCAGGTCGGCCTCATGCTCGGCACCGACGACACCGCGGGCCGCGACGCCTGGCGGCGGCGCATCGAGGCCGTGCTCCCTCGGCTCCCCGCCGGCACACGGGTCGACAACGGTGGCCCGCGTACGGTCAACGCGCTGACGACGTTCGAGTGGTCGACCGGCGAGGACTTGAACGACATGCTGGTCTCGAAGATCACCGAGACCCTGATTCAGTACGCGTCGGTGCTGATGCCCGTCCTGCGTGCCACGCGCACATGACGTGGTTCGACCCGCCGCACGCACCCCGGGCAGCTCTATGTGGCCGGGGCTGTGATGAGCGGCGGCATCTCCGCAGCGCCTCGTGAGCGAGTGCACGGAGGCGCAACCGCGAGCTTACAGATCCGGCTCAGGCTCCGCCTCCGCGGCGACGAGCGTCGGCAGGTGCTGGATGAACAGCCTGAGCAGCTCCTGCCGCAGGACGACCCGCACGGGGAGCCCGAGCTCCTTCTGGAGTTTTGCACGCTCCGCCTCGAACGCCGGCGTGACACGCTCCGAGGTCGAGAGGATCACGCCCGACGTGATCCCCTCGTACGATTGGCATGCCTTTTTGATCTGCTCGAGCGGTCGCGTCCAGTCGGCGTCCCACGTCCACATTTTAATCTGCACGGCGACGCGGTGGGGCACGCCCAGGGGATCGCGGTAGGTGCAGATCGCGTCGGCGCCGTTCTCGCTCCGGCCTCCCGTGTGCTCGACGTTGGCCTCACCGTAGAGCATTTTGAGCAGGCGCACGCAGGGCGCCTCGAACTCGGCACCTTGGAAGTGAAACTTGAAGCGCTCTAAGCCGGCGAGCTCGAGCTCCCGGAGGAGCGCTTCGAGCCGGTCTTCCTCGACGTCGGTCGTCTCCGCGGATCTCCCAAGATTCCCCACGATCTGCTGAATCTGCGCTCCCAGGTGGTCGACGTTCCAGAGCCGCGACAGATTGCGCATCGTCTGGCGCAATCCGGCCGCGACGCCCTTCGCCTTGAAGCCGACGGGACGATCGCCCGAGAGCAGTGCGACGGGCAGGATGTGGCCGTAGTCCTTGGGCTTCTTGGGGATATCGAAGCGGTACGGCCCCAGCACCCGCGCGATCGACCAGTGCCGGTCCTCGGGGAGGTGCGGCACGAGGATGAGGTCACCTTCCTGGATGCTGTCGGGTTCGGATCCAAGCATCCGACGGTTACCACGCCAGGCATCTTGCTGCTCGTCCGTGATGATCGCGCCCTTCTTCCTGCGGGCCGCGATCGTTTCGAGTTTCTGATCCTCGCGGTAGCCCCAGCCCTGCCGGAGTCGTCCGGCCTTCAGCTCGCTCCAGAGGAAGTTCTTCGCCTCGCGGTGGTCCACCCGCATGATCCAGTAGCGCGGCATCCTGCGAGCGTACGGTGCCCGTGAACCCGCTGGGAAGCCTGCGCCACTGGGCGGCGCGCGCTTGACGTCAACGAGCCCGGCCGGTCCGCCTTCTTCGTCGCGGGACCCCTGCCTCCGTTTCGTCCGCAAGCCGGAAGGGACGCGGCCATGGCTCGGAGCGGAGCCGAGGTCGAGGGTTCGCAGATCATCGCTGCGCATCCGGTGGTAGGCTCGCGGGCCAACGACAGCGACAGCGAGCCGGTGCCATGGGATATCTGCTGCTCCTCATCCTGGTGGGCGTGGCCGTCTACTTCCTGCGACGGTCGAAAGCTGCGCCGCCCGCCGCGCTCGAGGGGAACGTCCGACTCGACGCACCGCCCATCTCGCGGGGCGCTGCAAGGGCGCTGGTCTCCAGATCGACGCCAGCCGTCTGGATCCCGCCGGGACATCGGGTCGACGTTCAGGGCGTCGCGGTAACGGGCGGGATGATCTACGTCGGCGGCCAGCTCCCGTCAGCGAACGGCCTCCGCAGCGTCGACCCGGCGCTGATCAACCCATCGCTTCCCATCGCCACAGCGCACCCGAGCTACTCCGCAGGGATGGGCTACTGGCCCTCGTACAGCGACGTCGGTGCGCACAACCGCGGCGCGTACCTGAGGTGGCTCTCGGGCGGGCGGATCGAGCCAAGCGCGTACATCGGTTACGTCTTCCTGTTCTTCTACGGCCTCGAGCGTCGCGCTCTCGTCGAACGCGCTGACATCCCGGCGATCCGCACCGAGGTGGGCCGGCTCCTCTCCATCTACTCGGGGAACAACTCGTTCCGCGGCTACGCGACCGACTTCCTGGCCTTCACGCTCCTGGATCACCTCGCGTCCGTGGACGAAGCCACGGTGCGCTCCGAGCTCGGCGAGCTCGTGACCACGAACGCGACCGCCATGGCTTCGCTCCTCGCGTGGTACCACACGCACTGCCGGCCTCTGCCCGCCGACTTCGCCGCTGCCGTCGCCTCCTCGATGGAGGAGGCAAAGCGGAGCGTCGTCGCGAAGCGTTCACGCCAGGAGCTCCTCGACCTCTTCGCGCTACGCTACCGCGAGAAGTACGGCGAGGGCATCGTCCTCGATGCCGCCGCGCGGCCGAAGATCATCCCGTACCGCCCGGCGAGCGCCGGCCTCCTGTCGACGGCCCACGGCTACGCGGCGCGCGTTCCTGACGTGCTCGGCAAGCCCAAACAGCTCAAGCCGCTCGTGGCGATCTGGAACGCGTGCCTCGAGGACCTGAAGCGGTTCGCATCCGCTCAACGCAAGGCCGGCGCTGAGGCGAGCGTCGTGCTTACCGCAGAGATGTGGGAGGCGATGCCGCCCGACCTGCGGGCGCAGCACGATCACCCGGACAAGGACCGCTGGGATGAGGTCATCCTCTCCGCCCCGCGCGCGGGCGAGCGCCCCCTGGTGACGGCGAAGACGCTCGCCGGGCTCGGGCGGCTGCCGCAGCGTGATCGCTACACCGCGGCGCAGATGCGGAAGCTCGCCGACACCGCCGCCCTGCTCGGGTTTGCGATCGAGCCGGATCCTCGCGCCGCTCCCTCGAGCACGGCGGAGGACGTGCGCTTCGCCGTCTGGCGCTCGTCGAACACGTCGGCACCGGACCCGCACCTCTATGGGCCGGTGTCCACGGTCCTCAAGCTCGCGGTCCACATCGCGGCCGCCGACAAACACATCAGTGAGGAGGAACTCGCCGTCATGACCACGCTCCTCGAGACCCTGTTCCTCCTCGACGACGCTATGCGCGAGCGCGTCGAGGCGCTGCGCGACGTTTTGGCCCTCCAGCCTGCGAAGATCGGTCCGCTCACGAAGAAGCTCGCCGAGACACGCACGCCGGAGCAGCGAGCCGTCATCGGTCGGCTGCTCGTCGCGATCGCGGGTGCCGACGGCACGATCGGAGCTCCGGAGCACAAGGCGCTCCGCGGGCTCTACAAGAGCCTCGATCTCGCGCCGTCGGCCCTCGATGCGGCGATCGCCTCGAGCGGCGCGCGACTAGCCACGGATCAGCCGGTGACAGTCGTCGATGGCAAGCCGGCGGCGAAGGGCAGCGCGGTAACGCCGCCGCCGGACGTCGCCGGGCACCGCGTCCAGCTCGATCAGCGCGCGATTGACGCGATCCTCGCCGACACGCGCGAGGTCGCGGCGCTCCTCGCCGACGTGCTCGACTCGGCAGACGACGACGGGGGCGTCGAGGCGCCGCCGGCCTCGCGCGAGCGAGCCAGCGAGGGCACGCCAGCGGTGCCCCCGCCCGTGACATCGACCGGCAACGGAGGGCCGCCGGCCGCCGCCAGCGGCGCATGGACGGCGCTGACGGCCTCTCTTGATCCGCGGTATCGCCCTGCGCTCGATGAGCTCATCACGCGTGAGACCTGGTCGGCCTCAGACGCGCAGGCGCTCGCCGCGAAGCTTCGCCTCATGCCCGGCGCGATCATCGACGCGATCAACGGCTGGTCCGATGAGGCGCTGGGCGACTATTTGATCGTTGACGAAGGGCACTGGACCATCCGCACCGACCTCCTTCCCAAGGATGCGCAATGACAACGACGCCGGCCGCGCCTCGCCTGAAAGACCGCGAGCGAACCGCCATCCTCCAGTCGCTTCGCGCCGGCGTCGTGCCGCGCATCGGACTGCAGCACATCCAGGTAGGCCGGAAGGCGGAGGTCGCTGCACTGCTGCGAGATCTCGACCTGGCGAAGGAGGGAGGCGCCGCGGTCCGCTTCATCACCGGCCGCTACGGAGCCGGGAAGAGCTTCTTCCTCAACCTGGTCAGCACCGTCGCGCTCGAGAAGGGCTTCCTGGTCGCGCGAGCCGACGTGACGCTCGACCGCAGGCTGCATGGGACGGGCGGGCAGGCGCGTGCGCTGTTCGCCGAGCTGCTGCGCAATCTTGCTTCGAAGGCGCGCCCCGACGGCAACGCGCTCGGCGGCGTCGTCGAGCGCTGGATCTCCGGCGTTCTCCAGGAGGTGACAGCTGCCGGTGGGGACGACGCGAGGGTCGAGTCCGAGATCGCGACGAGGCTGCGGCCGCTGCAGGATCTCGTGAGCGGCTTCGACTTCGCCGCGGTGCTCGCTCGCTATTTCCGGGCTCACCAGGCAGGCGACTCGACGACCCAGCAGAACGCGACGCGCTGGCTCCGGGCCGAGTACGGCACCAAGACCGAGGCCCGCACCGACCTCGGGGTGCGCTCGATCATCGACGATGCCAGCGTGTACGACTACCTGAAGTTATTCGCGAAGTTCGCGAGGATCGCAGGGTACTCGGGCCTCGTCGTCTGCATCGACGAGCTCGCCGTGCTGTCGCACCGCCTGCCGAGCGCGCGGGCTCGCAGCGTCAACTACGAGCAGATCCTCCGTATCCTCAACGACGCGCTGCAGGGGAGCGTCGAGGGCACCGTCTTCCTGTTCGGTGCGACCGACGAGGCGCTCGAGGATCGACGGCGCGGCCTCTATTCCTACGAGGCCCTGGCGACGCGGCTCGCTCCCAACGAGTTCGCCAAGGGCGACGTGCGCGATCTCGCCGGGCCCGTGATCCGGCTGCAGAACCTTACGCCGGAAGACCTCTACGTGCTGCTCCACCGGATCCGCGACGTGTTCGCGTACGGCGATCCTGCGAAATACCTGCTCCCGGACGACGGCCTGAAGCTCTACATCGACTACTGCGCGCGCACGCTCGGCGACGGCTACTTCAAGACGCCTCGCGACACGGTGACGCGCTTCGTCGGCTTGATGAACCTCATCGAGCAAGATCCATCGCACAACTGGCGCGCCTCGCTCGGGCACGTGAACCAGGTTCAGGTCGCGCCAGCGACCTCGGCGGAAGCCCCCGGCGCGCCCGTCGAGGAGGAAGACGATCTCGTGAGCTTCAAGCTCTGATGGCGTCCGCGTACGACCTCCTGCACGAGGGCGTGAGGCGCCGGTTGTGGGAGATGGGGTGGACCGCGCTCAGGCCGATCCAGGACCGGGCCATCGAGCACCTGCTCGCCGACCGCGGGGACTGCGTGATTGCAGCGCCGACCGCGGGGGGAAAGACCGAGGCGGCCTTTCTCCCCATCCTGTCGCGCATCGCGGACGACGCGGCTGGTGGCGTGCGCGCGATGTACATCGGACCCCTGAAGGCGCTCATCAACGACCAGTTCGTGCGCCTGGCAGATCTCTGCGCGCGGCTGGCGATCCCCGTGCATCGCTGGCATGGCGACGTCGGCGCCGCGCAGCGACGCGCGCTCCTTGCTCGCCCGTCGGGCGTGCTCCTCATCACGCCCGAGTCGCTCGAAGCCATGTTCGTCCTGCGACCGACGCAGATGCCCTCGATCTTCGGGCGCCTCGCCTACGTCGTCATCGACGAGATGCACGCGTTCATCGGCTCGGTTCGCGGCGCGCAGCTCAAGAGCCAGCTCTATCGGCTCCGCGAGCGCTGCGGCTGCGATCCCGTGCGGGTCGGCCTGTCGGCGACCCTCGGCGACCCTGAGGCCGCCTGTGCGTGGCTCCGACCCGGCGGCGCGGCGGCTACCTACATCACGGATCCGGATGCGGAGCGCTCGCTCAAGATCCTCGTGCGAGGCTACCAGCGTCAGACGCCTGGAGGCGGCGCGGACGAGGGCGCCGCCCGGGAGGAGGGCGCCGCCCGCGATGATGACCCGACGCTGCGCCTCGTCGCGCGGTCGATCCTTCGTGCATGCCACGGCTCGACGAGCCTGGCCTTCGCGAACGCAAAGAGCCGGATCGAGGAGCTCGCCGACTGCCTTCAGAGCGAGGCAACGCAGATGGGCCTCCGCCATGAGGTCGTCGTGCATCACGGCTCGCTCTCCAAGGAGCAGCGCGAGCATGCGGAAGAACGGCTGCGCGCCGAGACGCCCTGCACCGCCGTCTGCTCGAACACGCTCGAGATGGGCATCGACATCGGCGAGGTCGACAGCGTGATCCAGGTCGCTGCGCCGTGGTCGGTCGCTTCGCTCGCTCAGCGCGTCGGGCGCAGCGGCCGGCGCGAAGGTGCGGCCGCGGTGCTCCGTGCGTTCTTCGTCGAAGACGCACCCACCCCGGAGGACACCCTCTGGGATGGCCTACACCTCGATTTTCTGCGGGGTATCGCGGTGATTGAGCTCATGCTCGAGAAGTTCTCCGAGCCGCCGGAGGTCCATCGACCTCACCTCTCGACCCTCGTGCACCAGCTCCTGTCCACGCTCGCAGAGACCGGCGGCATGAGCGCTCAACGCCTCTACCGGCGGCTCATCGATAGCCGCGCCTTCGGCCAGCTCACGCCGGGCGACTTCGCCGTCCTCCTGCGCGGGCTCGCCGAGCATGGCCTCGTCGCTCAGATGGCCGAAGGCGACATCATCCTTGGGCTGCGCGGCCAGAAGCTCTGCGATCACTTTTCGTTCTACGCCGCGTTCACCACGCCGGAGGAGTTCCGCGTCGTGCACCTCGCGCGCGAGATAGGCTCGCTCCCCGCGACGCTACTGCCTCCGCCGGGCGAGTTCGTGTTGCTCGCCGGTCGCCGGTGGCGCGTGGAGGCCATCGACGGCGACCGCCGCGAAGTGCACGTGATCCCCGGCAAGGGTCGCAGGATACCGAAGTTCACGTCCCTCGCTGCGGACATCCACCCGCGTGTACACGCGAAAATGCGCGAGCTGGCCTGCACGAGCGACGCCCCGACCTATCTCGACGATGGTGCCAAGGAGATCCTCGCCCACGTGCGGGGCACGGCCCATCTTGTCGGGCGCTTCCAGCCTGCGCTGCAGCCCGTGCCCCCAGCAGGACGGTCACGCGTCTTCTTGTGGGCGGGCACGAGGATTCAGCGCACTGTGTTCCTCGCGCTCCGCGAAGCCGGTCTCGAGGTTCAGGACGAGCAAGTTGGACTAGAGGTGAAGGCGCCTGTCGAACAGACGCGGGAGGTACTGCGCGGTTTGCAGGAACGAACGCCAGACCCTCGGCTCCTGGCGGCACGCGCCGACCGCGAGCTCGCTGCGCGACAGTGCGGCGCCGACAAGTTCGATTGGGCGTTGCCGGACCCGCTATGGGCGGCCGCCTACGCGGAAGATCGCTTGGCCATCTCGCGTGGGGCGTTTGGAGTCGGGTAGCCAGCAGAAAAGCGGCGCCTCGATGTCCGGCTCGCACCTGGGTCCCCGGCCTGGGCGAGGCGCCGCGTCCTGCGCTCCCTGGACGTGGCGGAGATGCCCACGTGACGGTCTTCCGAGTGCAGCCAATTACATGAAATCACAACACAATGTGACCACGCGGTGCGCCCGTTGCCCATGGCAACGCTCCTGGCAACGTGGCCCCCCTTGTGCCGTTGCCAGGAAGGTCTTACCTTCGTCCCGTGGATGCTCCTCTCCTCAGCTCGCCGCCGGAGCCCATTGGCCACCGTATCAAGTTTCAGCTCGACGGCCTCGGGCAATCACCGGCGTGGCTCGCGGAAAAGGCAGGGGTGCCGCGCTCAACGGTCCACCGCATCCTGACCGGCGATCGTAACCCCACGCCCGACACGCTTCAACTGCTCGCACCAGTGCTCGGCGTGACCCTCGAGCAGCTCGTAGCGGGCACCGACGCGGCGGAGCGCGTGAAGGAGGCGCAGAACCTCGTCTCTCGGGAGCACTACGACGAGGCTATCCGGCAACTCATCGAGTTCGAGCGCAACGCGACCAACCTCGCTGCACGCTTGCGCGAGACCGAGGAGGCCCTCCGCGGTGAGCGAGACCGTCGGCAGCGCGCAGAAGGGAAGCTGGAATCGGCGGAACGAGAGCGCGACGAGGCGTGCCTCGCAGCCAAGCGCAACGAACGTGATGCACAGCGCTACCGAGAGGCCCTCGAGCGCGCAGTGGCTGATGTCGCACGGCTCCAGACCCAGGTGCGAGAGCTCGGCGAAGCCGTAGGAGAAGGGGAGCGCACCAACCGCGTCGCCGCCATTCTCGCGGGCGTCGCCGCCGTCGCATCGCTGGCTACGTACCTCACGAGCGAGCCTGGCGCCGGCAGACAGACCCCCGGCGCGAGCACGCAAAGCACCTCGAAAAAGGCTGCAAACGGCGGGCCTCGCGCACGGAGGAGAAAGCAGGGGCGCGCAGGATAGAGAGATCTCCCACGGCACCTACGTCGAAGGACCTCTTATATACGATTACCATCGCTCACGACATCTGGGCGTGAATGCCGCCGATCTCGACCCGCCGTGCGGTTCCTGCGCCCACGGGAGGCTATCATGTACTATGTCCTGTCTATCGGTGTGAACAACGGTCCCGGCGCAAATCGCCTGAATTTCGCGGAGAAGGACGCCGTTGACGTCTTCCGCGTCCTCTCCGGGGCGCTGGGGCCTCCACGGGTTCGCGGGAGATACCTTCTCGGTACAAGGGCGACCCGAGCCGAGGTGATCGCTACGCTGGTCGCTCTCGCGTTGCAGCCGCCGGAGTACCTCCTGCTCTACTTCTCCGGCCATGGGAGCGAGGAAGGCATTCTCGTGGCCGACGGCCTGCTCCACTACGCTGATCTCGCCCAGTATCTTCAGCGCATTCGGGCGCGCGCGATGATGGTCATCCTCGACACCTGTCACGCGGCGGCGTATGGGCGCTTCGTGTCGCCGGCCGACGTCGCCGGCCTTGGGGGGATCGATGACGACCATACCTGGCTCCGGGTGCTGTCGGAAGCGCATCCCGGGATGCGGATGCTCTTCGCCACCAGCGCCGAGACGCTCTCGCGCGAGAGCCTCAACGCGAAGAACGGCTTCTTTACGGCGGCGCTCCTGCACGCATTCCACCATGCCGAGGCGGACCTCCCTGCTGGCTCTCCGAAGCTCATCTCCGACCTCCAGGCCTTCGTGAACGCATGCGCCTTCATGCAGGAGCAGCAGACGAAAAACTGGAAGCGCCCGGGGTCGGGCATCGTGCCGCTTCACATCCAGCAGCCGCAGTTCCTGGGCCACCTCGGCGACTTCCCCCTCGTCCGCAGCCAAGTGGAGCGTGCAGTGGGCACCGCGACGATCACCAACGTCGCAATCCTGCCCGGGCTGTCAGTGCGCGTCGACTTCGTGGTGAACGGGCGGAGGAACGTCCCAACTCGCTGGTGTGTCAGGCTCTCTCACCCGGATGGATCTCTGATCATCGGTCGCTCGCGCCGCTTCGTCCCAGCGAAGGACGAGCACGCCGAGGGGGGTCGGATCCGCTTTCCTGTGAGCGTTCTGGACGATGATCGCGCCTCATCCATCGTTCTCAATTCCGGCTGGCAGCTACCCGTCCGCTGGACGTTCGAGCTCCTGGACGACCACGACCACCGACTGGCCCGGCGCTCGCTGATGCCGAGCTATTTCAAGGGAGCGCCTACACCGCAACTCGGGTGGTAAGCCGAGCTACAGCGGCATCCAGGCCGCAGCGCGTCCTCGGCATCGGGGCGACGCCATGTCCATGCGTCGGGGCGCGCATCCGAGCAGACGCTCGATGTGCGTGGATATTCCCCCCACCTGCCGCGCGGCGGGGCCCAGCGCCGGCGAGGCCTCCGCGGGGGCAGCCGCGTGGGATGGCGAGCCAGACCTGTCGCCCGGCTCGCCGGACGAGAACGGGAGCGCTGGCTTCACGGGCGCATTTGCGAGCGCGTGCTGCGTCCCATGAATGTCGGTCCAGTGCCTCATGCCCTTCGGTATCACGAAGGCCGGCGCGACGAGCGTGGGAGGCACGGGCGGCACCACAAGCCCGAGCGGAGGCGGCGTGAGGTTTCGTATCGGCTCGGTCGGAGGCGGCGCGCTCAGCTCGACCACCGGCCGCGGTGGCAGCTGCTGCGCCGTCGCCGGCTTCATCTCGCGCTCGCCGGGCAGCGGACCAAGCGACGCAATGGGCGGCTTCTCGCGGGCGAGCCGGTCCTTCGTCTGCGCCACCGCGAGCCTGAACTGCCGCGAGAGCCCCTCGTCCTCTCCCTCGCTCGCGTCGGCGAGCGCGTCGGTCCACGAGGAGACGGCCTCCTCCCAGTCGTCCTCGTCGACCCCGAGACGCGCGAGCACTTCATGCTTCTTGGCGCGAGGGAAATAGCGCACGTGCGCCATGATCTCTCCGTACCGCGCGATCGTGAGCCCGCCATGCGCTTTAGCGGCGCCCTACCACTGATCCACCTTGCGGCGGGATCGTGATCCACCCGGTGCCACCCCGCTGCGCGGCATGTCGTGTGCTGGTTGGAAGGCGCCGCCAAGCGGAGGGAGTTGCAGTGGTTGCCACGTGGCAACCCGAACATGGATCAACGATGATCCATCTCCGCGCGGCACGATACGCCGCGCGCGAGACCAGCGCTGCGAGCCGCGCGGTTGCGCCCTCGACGCCGAGGCGGAGGGCGGCGCCGGCTCGCCCACGAACTCGCGCCGCCTCGGCGTCTCACGCGCCTTGGGTCGCACGAAGGTCATCGCACCTGATCGCGATGTCGCGGTTGAGATCCACGTGGGCGCCGCCGCACGGCGCGATGGGTGGATCACGATCCCGCCGCGAAGTGGATCAGTGGTAGGGCGCCGCCGAAGGCCATGCGTCGTCTCCTCGCCGTCGTCTTCTCCGCTCCCGAGCTCTTCGGGCGGCGCGCCGTTCGCGTCGGTCATCGCTCTCCTCGACTTCGTCAGCAGTTGAGCTTCACCGTGGCTCCGGTGACCGTCACCGTGCTTCCACTGATGTCAACCGTCCCTCCCGTGATCTTCACGTCCCCTTGGATCGACACCGCGCCGCCGTTCACCAGCACGGTCGCGGCGTTGAGCTCGTAGAGCGCGGTGCCGACGCGGATCTTTGCGGAATCGTTGATGTCGATCCAGGCGGCGTTGGCGTTCAGGTTGCTGCCAGCGTCGATCTCGACGACCGCCGCGCCGGCGCGGAGCTTTTCGCCGCCTTGCAGATCGATCCAGGGGGACGTCACGACCGCGTTGTTCCCGACCTGGACGTTCACCTCCGTGCCGGCGCGCAACGAGATGTTGCTGCCGGCGCCCAGGTGCATGTCCCTCGAGGCCGTCGCCTCCAAGTCGCCCCCTTGGGCGGCGAGCTGCATGTTCGCGCCGGCAAGCTCCTTGATGTCGATCTTCGCGGTCATGGTGATCGTCGAGCCCGAGCTCACCTAGATCGAACCCGCGCTGGTCGACTGCGACCCGACCATCTCGACGCTCTGGTTGTGCTTGACCTTGGTCACGTAGTCGCGCGCCGCATGGATGTCGATCCGCTCCTGGCCCTTCTGGTCCTCGAACGACAGGAGGTTGCAGTTGCCGTCGAACGGGCTCGTATAGCTCTTGAGCGCGCTGTACGTCGGCCGGCTGGCCGCGTTCTCGGGCGCTGGGTTAGCGCCGTTGTACACATGCCCTGTGACGATCGGCCGGTCCGGATCGCCCTTCAGGAAATCAACGATCACCTCGTCGCCCACGCGCGGGTTCCAGATCGCGCCGTGCCCCCCGCTGCCGGCGAAGAGGGTGCTGACGCGAACCCAGCAGGAGCTCGCCTCCTTCTCGTGACGTCCCACGTCGACATCCCAGTGAAAGCGCACCCGCACGCAGCCGGCGTCCTCGGGCCCGCCCACGTTGATCTCGGCCTCGGCCGCGTTCGGCTCCGCGGTGACGATAGCCGTCTGGCTCCCTGAAATCGCTGAGAGAGGCTGCCTTGGGTCGCACGCGCGCGCCGACCTGGAACGCGTGCACCTCGCGCCCCAGGATGCTCGGTCCGATCGGGCTCTTGTCCGGCAGGAGGGGGCGGCCGTCGTCGGCATCGGTGACCACCAGGCGGCACTCGTCGCGCGTGTGCTCGAAGTAGTAGGAGATCCCCTCTTCCTCGAGGAGCCGTGCGATGAAGGCGAAGTCAGTCTCCTGGTACTGCACGCAGTAGGGCCTGGCTGCGTCGTCGGCGAGGCGCCTGAGGTCGCGGATCGACCACAGGTAGGTCGCCGCAGCGGGCTTGAACGCGCTCTCATCGCCGTCGTCGCCGGGCGGCGAGTCGCTCTTCGAGAGCGTGAGCCCGGCGCCCCCGGCGGTCCGCGTCAAAGCCTGCTCGACGGTGTGCTTGAGCGTCTTCTCCAGGTAAATGACGCTCTTCTCCATCATCGTGGCGCGGAAGAAGGGCGGGACCAGGGTGACACGATAGCGCGTCCCAAACGAGACATCGCCGAGCGCCCGCACCGTGCTGATAAGGCCATGGATGATCCGGAATGGCGGGTCGGTCCAGGTGCGGATTCGCAGCGCGGCGCGCGCGCCCACCAGGTCGGAGACGTCGACGTCGGGGGCGTGACCGCGGCGCACGAGATCGATCTCGAACTCGTAGAGAGCGCTGATGGTCTCTGTCCCTCGAAACTCGAGCCCCTCGAGGTGGTGCCACGGGCCTTCCGAGGAGCTGGCCCCCTCCCAGGCGAACGTGAAGTCCTTATCCATTCGACACTCCAGCGCCCTGTGACCTGTGCCGCACGCCGACTCTATCCCGATCCGAACGACAGCTGCACCCGCGTGAGCTCGATCGCGAGGAGCCGCCCCGAGCGCGGCGCAGCGTAGGCCCGGTAGATCGACCCCTCGACGACGGCCGCGAAGAGCTCGCCCTGGTGCGACACGTCGAACGAGCGATCGCCCATTCGCAGCGATCGCCGGATCCGGCCGTGGCGCTCGACCACGAGCTGCTTCGTGCACGGCCCCTCGACGGCGACGGCGCGCCCCTCGCGCGCGTCCTCCGCTTCGGCGGCTCGCGCGAAGCGCCGGTGGACGGCCGCGACGATCGCGAGCGCGAACGCACCCCCAACGACGGCGAGCAACGCCGGCCACCGCGCTGCGCGGCCGGCGGAGCTCGGGCCGGAGAGCCCATCCAGGAGCGCACCCCCGATCGCCAGGAGCAGGAAGAAGATGCCGGCGCACCCGAGCCTCGACGCGAACGCCGCGTCCGTGCCCCGCCGTGCCGCGAGCGCCGCGCTCTGCTCGGCGCTCATCCGGCCGCTGCGGTTCGCGGCCAGCGTCGCCTCCGTGAGGTTCTGCGCGCCGCGGAGGACCGCGTGGAGGTTCGTTTGGTACACCTCGGGCGAGGCCATCGGCTCGGCGCCGACGACGGTCCGCGCGTGGGGCGCGAGGTAGAGCCGGTAAGGGCCCGGTGGGAGTACGAGCCAGGGTGCGAGCAGCGCGGGCGCCTGCCCCGGCGCCACAGCGAAATAGGCCGTCTGCACCGGCTCAAGCCGGCCAGGTTGGGGCGCATCTGCCGAACGCTTGTCGCGGATCGCTTGAAAATCGAAGACCACCTCACCCTCGAACGCGACGACCTGCCCGTCCGCGAGATCGCGCCGCCAGCCGTCGTACTCAGGACGCGCGAGCCACGCGCCGAACCGCGCCTCGATTTCGCGGCGCTGCCGGGGCCCGAGCTGGCCGTTCCGGTTCCATGTGAGCTCCTCGGCATCCATCGCGCGCCCGTCTCTCACCCCTCTCGCGCGCCCTCGTCGAACGCGCGGAGCAGGTCCTCGTCCCCCGACATGTCCGATGCAGCCACCGTCGCCGGCTCGGCGGGCGCCGCGGGTGCTGCGCCGAGGGTGGCGGAGAGAGTGCGACCAGGCAAGGCTGGTCCCGAGGGAAAGGAGTGAGCGGTAGCTTCTGAAATCGGGTTTCGCTGTCCAGCGGGTGCGAATCCCGCCCGGCCAAGGTCACGCCCGACCAGCCGGAAGCCAGCCTTGCGACGGATCCCGTGAGGGGCTCGGCGATGCGTAGGCAGGTGAGTGAGCGAGCCGCAGCATGCCAGCCACGAAATCCTCCACTTTCCGGGTGCCCAGGGTGTTCTCTCGCCTGAAGGCAACAGCGTCCTACCTCGCAAGGGCGGGAGGGGGACGCACCCGGCGGGGTAGTTGGCTGCGGCGCGCAGCAAGAGGACGGTCCAGGCACCTGGGAGGCCCTCGTCTCTCCACGAGAAACGCCGGTACGACGGGGAGCCGGTGATCCGTCCCCGGGGCGAGACACGCCGCGGATGCCCGTGTCTCGCAGCCGAGCCCAGCGGGCTCCGCAAGGAAACGCGCATCCGCCTCGCGGTAGGCCCACAGCAAGGGGAACCGGAGCCGAAGCCAAAGGAGACGAGGGAGTCGGAGGGTCCCATACGAGCGACGACGCGGGCGAACGGAGGGCATCGGAGCCTGTCGAGCAAAGGGGACCCGTGTCGAGAGGAACTTCAGGAGGGAACCATGAGCGCTGCCACGACGGCGAACATCATGTCACCGGGACTGTTGAAGGTAAGGGAGAGAGCGGAGCGAGACCCGGAAGGGGTCCTTCTCGCGCTGGCGCACCTCATCGACGAGGAAGCGCTGCAGCGAGCGTACCGCAGCCTCCGCAACGAGGCAGCGGTGGGCGTGGATGGCATCACGAAGGAGCAGTACGGGCAGGACCTGGAGCGCAACGTCGGCGATCTGCACGCGCGGATGAAGTCGATGCGTTACCGGCACCAGCCCATCCGGCGGGTGCACATCCCGAAGGAACGGGGCAAGACGCGACCGATCGGCATCTCGTGCACCGAGGACAAGATCGTCCAGGCCGCGGTGCGGGAGGTACTGGAGGTCGTCTACGAGCCGGTCTTCCGAGACGTCTCGTACGGGTTTCGGCCCGGTCGCAGCGCGCACGACGCGCTGCGCGCCCTGAACCGGATGCTGCTCGGCGGGGTGGAGTGGATCCTGGAGGCCGACATCGAGTCCTTCTTTGACAGCATCGACCGCACGAAGCTGATGGAGATGCTCCAGGCCCGGGTCGCCGACAAGTCGCTGCTGCGGCTGGTCGGCAAGTGCTTGCATGTAGGGGTCCTCGACGGTGCGGAGTTCTCCGTGCCGGAGGATGGGACGGTGCAGGGCTCGGTCCTGTCGCCGCTGCTGGGCAACGTCTACCTTCACCACGTGCTCGATCTGTGGATCGAGCGCGACGTCCGACCGCGGCTCATGGGTAAGGCCACCCTGATCCGCTACGCCGACGACTTCGTCATCGGCTTCGAAAGGGAGGACGACGCGAAGCGGATGATGGAAGTGTTGCCGCGACGCTTCGAGCGGTACGGACTGAAGCTGCATCCGGACAAGACCCGCCTTCTGCCCTTTGGGCGCCCGGACAACCGGGATTCCGGGGGCGAGGGTCCGGCGACCTTCGACTTCCTCGGCTTCACGCACTATTGGCGGCGAAGCCGATCGGGGCGATGGATGCCGGGCATGAAGACACGCAAGGCGCGCCTCCGACGGGCCATCACGGCCGTCGCCGACTTTTGCCGACGCCATCGGCACTTGCCGGTCAAGGAGCAGCACGCCGCGCTCACACGGCGCATCGTCGGGCACCGCAACTACTTCGGCGTCAACGGGAACCTGCGGAGCATCGCGCTCCTGATCCGTACGACCGAACGGGCATGGCACAAGTGGCTATGCCGGCGGAGCCAGCGTGCGCACCTAAACTGGAAGCGGTTTCAAGAGCTGCTGCGGGATTTCCCGCTGCCTAGGCCGCAGATCCGCGTCCAGATCTGGACGTCCCCCTGAGCCCTCTCGGCGGAAGAGCCGGATGGTGGAAATCTCCTTGTCCGGATCTGGCGAGGGCCCCCGGGGTAGTTGACCGGGGGCTACTCTACCGCGCTCTGCGCGGCCCTCGAAGGTGGGCGCGACGCCCATGAGGGCGGCGCGCGGAAACCAGTCCTGCCCGGTCCAGTCGCTCCTCGTCGTGCCACGCGACGCGACGCCCGGCGAAGGGCTCGAACCGCTGGCGCCGTTCCACGTTCTCAGCCTCCTCGAACGCTGGGCGCTTGCGCCGGAGAACCGCGCTTTCCTTGTCGACGTGTATGTCACCCACGTTCGGCCGATCGGCATTCACCCGTTCGACGACGAGTTCCTTGCCGACGAGTAGCGCTGGATCACGTCCTGCCACCAGCACCCTCCCGGCGGCGATCGCGCTCCCGTTCGGCGCGTCGGCCAGGTGATTGCAGGTCATCGCCGGATCCCCGAGGTGCGCGGCCGGCTTGTTGTTGATGAGCACCGTCTTGCTGCCCGCCTGGACCCGAGCCTGATTCGACGGCGGCCGCTGGAACGTGCCCTCTGGAGGTACATGCGCGGGCGCATTCGTTGCCGCGGGCTTGCCCGCCTTCGGCTGATGCGCTGGCATCCTCGCTTCTCCTTATCTCGCGGCAACCACCGGCTCACGGACCGCAGTAGGGCGCGAGCGAGTTCCAGGTCTTCTCCTCATGATGGGCCACATGGGCCGTCACGCTGAGCGGCTTCTCCGGCTGCCCAGACGGAGCGATCGGCACGAAAGTCATGATCCATAACGCGTCGCCGATCACGGCACGGAGCCCTCGACCATCGACCAGGACACCGAAAAGGCTGTCCACCTCGGGAATCTTGATAAGCGGTAGTTCTTTTCTCGCCTGGACGAAGATGCCGTAGAAGTCGTCGTGCGCCCAGGAACATTCATGCTCTTCCGTAGGGTAGAGCCAGGTGGCTGTAACGTCGAGCACCGCGCTTCCGCTACCGCCGGGTAGTTCACCGCCGCCCACCGCCTCCATATAGCGGCACTCCGGCTCCTCGCAACGCTTCTGGGGAATGAGATCTTCAGGTGGAGCACGCTGGGTCAATGTCTCTTTCTTATGCAAGAGGCACCGCTCCGGCGATTCGGTCTGTTGAAACGCGACCGACCGTGCCGACCGACCCTGCTCAGGGCACACCCCCTCGAGCACCCGCACGACTCTCGCGATCTGGGGTCCCCAGCTCTCGCGCTGGAGCAGATACTGCCCCGGCATCACCCTGCACGGCGGAACTCCGTCGCCCAGTATCCACACCGGATCGTTGCTAGAGGTGGCACCTCGCGCCCGCGCGCTGGCTTCGTCCAGCGGTACCTCGGAGTCCTCCTGCACGGGCTCTCTGGGCGGACTCTCCACCACTTCGGGCAAGAGCCAGCGCTTGTCATGGGTGCGTTGTTCTTCATTGAAGGTGGCCACCCGGGCACGTTGAATCGGTGGACATAGGCCGACCTGCTCCCTCGACGCTGCGGACGGACGAGGCGCGGCGTGCGCGACACCGGCTTCGGGCTGGGCCTGTCGCGCCGCCGGTCGGCAGGCAGAGGAGGTCACACCGATTGCAACGAACAGACCAAGGAGAACAAGACGACTCATCTCGCGCCTCATGATACCCGATCGGAACGGCTGGGACACGGCGTCGACCTACATCGCGGCCGCCTGTTGTGCCTCGGTTTCGGCCTGCATGGCTGCCGCCAGCGCCGCGTCTGCAGCATCCAGCGCCTTTTGCCTCTTATTTCTGGCATCTTCTCGCTGGGAGCTGCGAACGTGAACGAGGCGGAAGCCCAGCTCCGGCATCGACGGCCGAGGATCCGGCTAAACGCCGCGCAGCGGCGAGCTCTCGAATGAATGCTGAATCGAATGCAGGCGTGAGCCGCTCGATGCGCGGCCGCGGTCGTGCCAAGATCTGCAGGCTACCCTCGTGGCGCTCAACGTGCAGGACCGTCAGGAGTCACGCGCCCCCGGTGTCTGTGGCAACAGCGTCGCCAAACCTACCCCCGGGCTCATCAGCTGGATATCAGGAGGCACGCGCAAGAAGGGAAGCGTACCCGATGGCCTCATCATTCAGAGGCCGCTCACGATATACACCGAGACGAAGAACTTCGACTGGTTCCACGATGCGCGGCTCGAGCAGCACCCCAAGGCGCTCCACGAGGACGGTAGCGGCGTCAAAGCTCTCGTCGCCCTCGGGAACTTCGAGGCGCTGACCGACAACGGCTTCTCGAACATTGTGGCCCTTCGACGTGAACGGTCGCCGGGGTAGCCATGATCGAGCTCCTCGGGAAGCCGCACGGGGCGGCGACCCCAGGGCACCTCGCGCCCGCTCCTGAAGTACCATCGGCCCACCGGTGACTTCCCCGTTCCTTGAGGCCCCCGAGTCCGCCTGGATGGCGAGCAACGCGCTCGCCTTCGCGACCGCTTCCCGGTCAGCCCCGGCCACACGCTCGTCGTCCCGCGCCGCCTCGTCTCGACCTGGTTCGAAGCCACCGCCGAGGAGCGCGCCGCGATCTTCGAGCTGGTCGACACGGTCAAGCGGGACCTCGACGCCGAGCTCCACCCGGACGGCTACAACGTCGGGATCAACGCCGGCGAGGCCGCAGGGCAGACCGTGATGCACCTGCACGTCCACGTGATCCCGCGCTTCCGCGGCGACGTGGACGACCCGCGCGGCGGCGTGCGCCACGTCATCCCGGGCCGGGGGAACTACCTCGCCGGGCGAGCCCCGCCGCTCGCGACCGGCGGCGCCGAGGACCCCTTCCTGCGCCACCTCGCGCCGGTCTTCGCGCGCGCGACCGACGTGGCCATCCTCTCGGCCTTCGTCCAGGAGAGCGGCCTCGACGTCCTCGAGAGCCACGTGTTCGCAGCGCTCGCGCGCGGCGCCCGCGTCCGGCTCGTCACCGGCGATTACCTTCACATCACCCAGGCCACGGCGCTCGCCGAGCTGCTCGACTGGGCCGGCGGCAACGCCGCGCTGGCGGGCGCCGAAGGCACCCGGGGCAGCTTCGAGGCGCGCGTGGTTGAGGTCGACACGCTCACCGGCAAGATCCGCTCGTTCCACCCCAAGTCGTGGCGCTTCGAGGGCCCGGGCTTCGGCGCCGCGTTCGTCGGATCGAGCAACATCTCCCGCGCCGCGCTCGGTCCCGGCATCGAGTGGAACCTCCGTGTCGACCGCCACCGCGATCCGGACGCCTACGGGGCCGCCGCCGGCGCCTTCGAGCGCTGGTGGTCCCGCGCCCGGCCGCTCACGGCCGACTGGGTCGAGAGCTACGCTCGTCGCGCGCGGCAGGTCGCGGTGGGCCTGCCGCCGGGGGAGGAGGACGCCGAGCCCATCGATATCCCGCCTCCCCCGCATCCCATCCAGCGCGAGGCGCTCGCCGCACTGCAGCGGAGCCGCGCGGAGGAGGGGCGCCGCCGCGCGCTCGTGGTGCTGGCCACCGGCCTCGGCAAGACGTACCTCGCCGCGCTCGACGTCGAGGCCTGGGCCGAGCACCACGGCCGCCGTCCGCGCGTCCTCGTGCTCGCCCACCGCGAGGAGCTCCTCGTCCAGGCCGCCCGGACCTTCCGCCGCCTCCTGCGAGACCACACAGCGCGCTTCGGCTGGTGCGCCGGGAGCGTCGGTGAGCTGGCCGGCGATGTGGTCTTCGCCTCGGTTCAGAAGCTGTCCCGCCCCGAGCACCTCGCGCGCCTCGCCCCGGGGAGCTTCGACTACGCCATCGTCGACGAGGTCCATCACGGCACCGCACCGAGCTACCGCGCCATCCTGGACCGGCTCGATCCGGGCTTCTTGCTCGGCCTGACCGCCACGCCCGAGCGCGCCGACGGCGCGGATGTCGTCGGGCTCTTCGACGATCACGTCGCCTACCGGGCGGACATCGGCGCTGGCATCGAGCGGAAGCTGCTCGTCCCCTTTGCGTATTTCGGCCTCAGGGACGAGACCGATTACCGCGCTGCCACCTTCCAGAACCGGAGGTTCGATCCAGGAGAGCTGGAGAAGGCCATCGACACGGACCGGCGCCTCGAGCAGATGTGGCGCGCGTGGCAGGAGCACCCGGGGGAGCGCACGCTGGTGTTCTGCTGCTCGATCCGGCACGCGCACCATGCCTGCGACTTCCTCGCCACACGAGGTGTTCGCATCGCCGCGGTCCATTCTGGTCCGGAGTCGGCGCCGCGCGAGGAGGCGCTGGCGGACCTCGTTGATGGCAAGCTCGACGCGCTGTGCGCTGTCGACCTCTTCAACGAGGGGATCGATCTGCCGAACGTCGATCGCGTGGTGATGCTCCGTCCCACGGAGTCTCCTGTCGTCTTCTTGCAGCAGCTCGGCCGCGGTCTGCGCGTCGCGGACGGGAAGGCGCGCCTCACCGTGCTCGACTTCGTGGGCAATCACCGCGTGTTCCTCGACCGCGTGCGGACGCTGGTCTCGCTCGGCTCCGAGCCGTCCGATCTGCGCGATTTCCTCGGCGGAATCCGCGCCGCGCGCCTGCCGCCGGGCTGCACGGTGGACCTCGATCTCGAGGCCAAAGATCTCTTGCTCAGCCTGCTTCCTGCCCGCGGGAAGAGCGAGGTGGAGCGCGCGTACCGGGATCTCCGCGACGCGCGCGGCGAGCGCCCGACGGCCGGCGAGCTGTTCCGGATGGGCTATCGGCCTGCCACCCTGCGGCCGGCTCACCAGGGCTGGTTCGATTTCGTGGCTTCCGAAGGCGATCTGAGCCCGCAGGAGCTCAGGGTCCTGCGCGCCGCCGGCGCGTGGCTCCGGGAGCTCGAGATCACCGCGATGAGCAAGTGTTATAAGATGGTCACGCTCGAAGCGCTGCTCGAGGCGGGTGCGCTCTTCGACGGGATCTCGATCGTCGAGCTCGCGCGCAGGAGCCAATCCATTCTCGCTCGCTCTCCGGAGCTCTCGCGAGACCTCGACGGCGTGGCCGAGCTGGGCGGCGGTCGCGAGTTCGACGAGCCGCGCTTCGTCAGCTACTGGAAGGAGAACCCCATTGCCGCGTGGACGGGTGCGCGAGGCCGCCGCTGGTTCGCGCTCGATGGGGACCGCTTCGTCTCGAAGCTCTCCAGTCCTCCAGGCGGCGAGGAGGCCTTCGCCGCGATGACGCGGGAGCTCGTCGACTACCGGCTCGCCATGTACCGCGCGCGCCGCCGCGAGGACGTCTCCGGCGCGTCGTTCTCGGCCAAGGTGCTGTGGAACAAGCGCGACCCCATCCTCAAGCTGCCCTCGCGCGCAGCCCGCCCTGACCGCCCTTCAGGGGACGTCGACGTCCGCCTTCCAGACGGCGAGGTGTGGCGTTTCCGCTTCATGAAGGAGTTCTGCAACGTCGCGCACCGCGCGGGCTCGCAGCGCAACGAGCTCCCGGATCTGTTGCGCCGCTGGTTCGGCCTCGCCGCTGGCCGGCCTGGAACGGCGTTCCATATCCGCTTCGTCCGCTCGCCCGATGGGCTATGGGTCGAGCCGGAGAGCCCCGAAGGGGTCTCCACAGCGCCGCGCGACGCGCTCATTGCCTTCCCCGATCTGCGCGCGGCGGCGGGCGCCGCCGGCGTACCGACGGAGCTCCCTCCCGAGGCCGAGACGGTGCGGCTCCCGATCTCCGCCGCGCGCGGCGATGGGCTCTTTGCGGTGCGCGCTTCGGGCAACTCGATGGATGGCGGGCAGCGTCCGATCCGCGACGGGGACTGGCTGATCATGAGGTTTGCGCGCGGCGCCTCGTACGATGCGCTGGACGGCAAGGTGGCGCTGCTTCAGGTACCCGATCGCGATCTGGGGTTCGCCTATCAGATCAAGCGGATCGTGAGCGATCGGTCGGGCTGGTGGCTCCGCTCGGACAATCCGGATGCACCTTCGTACGAGGCCACGGCCGAGACGGTGCCTGTCGCGCTCCTGGTCGAGGTGGTCCGCCCTGAGGACATCGGCCCGAGCCCCGGCGAGCGCTTCGAGGACGACGAGGCTGCAGCCCGCGCGTTCGGGCTGGAGGAGCCGTCGCGGACCGGCCGTGTCGGCGGTCACCTCTTCTTCTGTCTCGAGGCGCCCGGAGCGCTGGTCACGCCCGACCGCGTTCGATCGCCGGTGCCAGCCCAGGAGCGCCGCCCTGGGGAGACGGCCTTCGTGCTCGCGCGGTCGCCCGGCGAGCCCGGATGGCGATACCTTGGCGTGGCCCGTTACCTCGATGAGGAGGGGCTCTGGGCCTGCCCGGGAATCGACCATGCCACGTACCGCGTCCTGGGATCAGGCCGTGCGGTGTCCCGATCGCTCCCGGCGGGGAGCCGCGAGCGCGCGCGGGCGCTCGTGGAGGAGCTGCTTCGGCGGCCCGGCGCGGGCGCCTTCGTGGAGCGGGACGGCAGGCGATGCAGGATCGTCGGCCGGGCCGACGGCGGCGGGCTGCGCATCGACGGTGGCCCGGACGGCTTTGAAGAGCGAACGGTGTCGCTGACCGATCTCGCGTGGGTGATCGTCGCGAGCGACGACGTCAGGAAGAATGGCGGACTGCTGGACGAGCAGCGGGTCAATCGGCTGCGCTATCTCGAGGGGACGCCGCGGGCGGCGACGCGGTGGATCGACACGGGATGGGCGCTCGTGCTTGCGGCAGCGGTTGACACGGCGGGCGAGGGGTGACGGCCTGGAGGGCGGCGCCGGGAAGGTTGGTCCTGGCGGTCAGCCACCCGTGGATCCGCCGCGTGAGGCGGTTCTCGCGGTCCGCCGGTGGCTTGCGCGCCGGCCGTAGCAGTGAGTGCATGGGGCGCGCGTCCCTGTGCCTTGCCAAGAACCGATCGCACGAGCGTTCCCCGAGATCGAGACGGTTCACCGCGCGGGCCCACCTCGCCTGGCGAAGTGCGCGTAGTAGCGCTGGACCATGTCCTGCCAGCTCGCGTACTCCGCCGGGGACCCGCGAAGCCGCACTTTCCAGGCCGCATCGACGACTGACCGGACCTCGCCGGAACCCAGGCCGTAGCGCTGGAAGATCGACTCGGCCATGGCGGGGGACAGGGCCAGCTCCGCGCAGAGCGCTGCATACTGCGCGAGCGGCAGGATTGCCTCCAACGACCCTGGGAGGGGCGCCATACCGCCCTCCTCGGCCGTGCTCGACGGCCTGGAAAGCGGCGATGCCGCGGAGCTCTGGGAGGCAGCTCCGGTCACAGGGGCCGGCGAGGACGCGGTTTGCGCCAGCAGCTCACGGGGGATCGCGACGTGCAGTGACGTCTCCCGGAGGTCTGCTGCCGCGTGAGGAGCGGGCCTCGATGCCCCGAGAGCGCCGGTACGCCTCGTGGATGCTCCGGTCGTGAACGGGAGCGCGGGGCCGCGGGGAATGTCCGAGAGCGGTGCGGTCTCCGCGATCACAGGAGGCGGACGCTTCCCCGCCATCGCCGCACCGGATCGAGGGAACGGCAGCTCCGGCGCTCGCGGAATGTCGGGCACGGCGCCGGTGCCGGTGAGCGACCCCGCAGCGCGAGGAGGCTTCGGCTCGGCCGTCGCGGTCGCGAGCTCGCCTTGCACGGGCACGAAGGGGAGCACCGCGTCTCGGGGGACACCCAGCAGGGGCCCCGTGCCCTGGAGCGCCGCCGGGGTCATGGCCGACGCCGCAGGACCGACGATCGCCTCGTAGGACGGCGCGGCAGGCGCAACTGAGGCGGCGATAGATGCTGGCGAGCGCTCGACATGGCCAGCCTCCCGCGCTCGGGCGAGGAGCATCTCCAGCCGACGCGCGTGATGCGCCTGGAGCCGCTCGAAGTCCTTCGCCAGCGCCGCGTCACGCTGGAGCGCTGCCTGCCACCGCCGATCCAGACCGGCGCGCAGCTCCTCATCGGCCAGGCCGTGGCGCCGCAGCACCCGTTCGCGTTGCTCCGGCAGCGCATCGAGCTCCGCGCAGAGCGCAGCGTACTCGGCGAGGCCCAGCCCGGGCTCGCCGAGCGGTACCGGAGCAGAGCGTTCGTCGGCAGGCCCCTTCGCCGATCTCCGCGCCTCGGCTACCCTCGACGGTCGCAGCACCCGAGAAGCGATCCGGAGCGGCCCGAGCTTCCCGGGCTTCGCGTGCAGCTCCTCGAGGAGCTCGCCGACCTTCGCGTTCTCTGCCGCGCGCCGCGCCCATCGGCGGCGGAGCCGCGCAACGTCGTTCATGCTCAGGTCGTGCTCCTGCAGCAGATCGAACGGAGCCGGGTGCGCCCCGAAGGCCGCAAGAAAGCTCACCCAGGCGGCCGCGTCCTCCGCGAGCGGCTGGACCTGCCGATCCAGCCAGTCCTCCGCCTGCGCCAGCTCCTGCTCGTACGCCGCGAGCAGCTCCAGCTCCGCGGCCAGCCGCTGCTTCCAGGCTAGATCGGCCCGCGCAAACGTACGCGGCTTCAGCCCCTCGACCGTGAGCACGTCGGCGAGAGGGAACCCCTCCGCCAGCGCCGCCCTGACGGCCGCGTACTGCGCCAGCGAGATCCCTTCGCTCGCTTCCTGCGCTATCGCTGCGGGCTTCGTGGCTGCCGCCATCCTCTTGGTCCCTAGTCGCCGACCAGCACCGTCCCGGCGGCGATCACGCTCCCATTCGGGGCATCGGCCGGGTCGTTGCAGGTCAGCGCCGGATCTCCGAGGTGCGCGGCGGGCTTGTTGTTGATGAGCACCGTCTTGCTGCCCGTATGCACCCTGGCCTGGTTTGACGGATGACGCTGGAAGGTGCCCCCTGCGGGCACATGCGCGGGCGCGTTCGCCGCGGTGCTGCCCTGGATCGCTGCTGGCTTGCCCTCGACGAGAACGTCTGCGCTCAGATCGCCGGACAGGTTTCCGCTGAACGGCATCGGCGTCGGCGTGGGCACAGGCCCTCCCGGCGACGGGACCATCAGCACATGCGTGTCGATGCCGACGATCCTGTCGCCTTGCTTCGCCGCTGGCTTTCCTGGCCTGGGGGATCGTGATTGCATGTTCCTCCGTGCTATTCTGTGCTCGTTACCGGGGCGATGTACCGCGCGTGTCTCCTGCTCGAGTGGACTCGATCGGACCGACGGCACTCCGGCAGCTGTCTGCGTCCTTCAGGACAGGTGAAGGCGCCATGCGTCGTCGTGCTGCTCGGGCCATCGGGCGATGTTGCTCCTGTCGGGCGCGCGGGCGTCGATCGGCGTCAGCCGCTCCCCTCGTCACCCGGCTTCGGTGCGTCGACCCCGACGGGTGGATCGAGGGGCTTGCCCGTCTGCGGGTCGAACCGCTGGAGCCGCTTTCCCTCCGGTGCGCTCAGCCCGGCGGCCCGCGCCTGGCCGGGCTGGAACGGCATGTCGCGTCGCGGAACGAACTCCTTGATATCGGCCGTGCCCTGGGGGATGGCCGCCCCTTCCAGTGGGCTCGGCGGGCCGCCGCGCCGGCGGGGCGCTGGTGGACCTGGCGGCGTTGCGACCCCCTCGGAGCGGGGTGGCGCCGGGGGCCGGCTGCCGTCGCTGGCGGGCCGGGCGTGCGCGCTGGCGGCCCAGGGCGAGACCTCGTTGCGTTCGGTCGGCGAGCGCGACGAGACGAACGCCGGCCCCTGAGGGGGCGCGAGCGCCGGCGGCGCTGGAACTGGAGGCGGCGGGGCGGGCACCGGCGCGGCGCCCTCCGCCGCCGGGCGCTGCATCGGCCCGAGCGACACGAGCGACGGCCGCTTCGCCTCGAGGCTGCGCCGGGTCCGCGCGAAGGCCGAGCTGAAGCGGAGCGCCTGGATGCCCTGGTTGCGCTTCGCCGAGAGCGCGAGCTCCGCCGTGTGCTCGGCGTCGGCCCGCTCCCAGTCCGCCGGCGCGACGCCGAGGCGCGCGAGCACCTCGTAGAGGTCCGCGCCGCGGAAATAGACCACATGGGCCAGGACCTCGGCATACCGCTCAAGCCGCATGATGCTTCCGTCCTTTCCGCTCACGTTGGCTCTCCCTCGTCACGGCGCGTCCGCGTCGGGCGGGACGGGCCTCTTCATGCGGCGCAGGTTGTCGCACGACTCTTCTCGGTAGGGGCACACCGCCGTGAAGAGCTCCACCGCCTTCTCGACGTCCTTCTGCGTCCCGCGGCCGGTCTCGTACATCTCCGCGAGCCGCTCGCAGCTCATCAGCCAACCGACGTCGCGGTTGTCGATGCGGCAGCCCAGCTTCGTGACCTCGAAGAGCTTCTTGTCGACCTCGGGTCCGCTCCCCTGCTTCCGGATACGCCCCGCCATGCGATCGCACGCCAGGTCGCGGCCGTGCTGGCAGGCGGCCATGTCGAAGAAGCTCGCCTTCTCCGGGTCCTTGGGCACGCCCTTGCCGCGCTCGAACAACTCCGCGAGCTCCTCGCACCGCTTGAAGTCGCGGCTGACGGCGCACGCACGGTAGGTAAACTCCGCCACGGCTTCCGGTCCTTGCGGATCAAAGCCGTCCTCATCGACACAGCCCATCGCGAGCGAGCAGGCTCCCCGGCCGGCGCGGCACTCGGCCTGGGAGAACCTGCAGAGTTTGTGGCCGAGCTCCTTCGTGTAGCTCTTCCGCTCGGCCGGCGTCCTGTCCGACCAGGGGTAGCGGAGCACGGGCCAGCACGCGCCCATCTCGCCCGCGCCGCACATCGTGCGGAGCGTCATCGCCAAGGTCTCCGCGCGGGCCTTGTCTCCGCTCCGCTGGGCCGCTTCCATCAGCGTCGAGCACGCGGCGATGTGGGACGCCGCGCAGGCGTCCTCCGCGGTCTTCTGTGCGGTCTTGCCCACGGTGTCCCGAAAGATGCTCAGCTCCTCCGGATGACGGAGCACATCCAGGGCGAGGGCCAGGCAGCCCTGCTGTTCGCCGTGATCACAGGCCATCTTGTGGTGAACAGCCTCCACCAGCTCTGCCGTCGCTTTGATCGGCCAGTCGTGAACATGGTAGTACTCCACGGCGAATTGCATGCACGCCTTGGTGTTCTTGCCTTTGCATGCTTTCGTATAGAGCTCATCCGCGCGTGACGCATCTTCCGCCACGCCGAAGCCGTGGAGGAATAGCCAGCCCGCAGCGCGGCACCCCTCCATGTCCCCCCGCTCGCAGCGCAGAAGGTCCGCCGAGGGATCCTCCGCCGGCGGCAAGGAGAAGAGCACGATGTCCGGAGCCTTCGCCGGCTCGAGCGGCGCAGCGCTCGGGGCCGGCGGCGGCACGACGACCTGTCGCGCCTCGGGGGCCCTCGACGGCACGCTCGATCCACCGCATCCGGTCAGCAGCACCGAGAGAGCCGCCGCGACGAAGGCCGAGCCGTCAGGCAGACGCTTGAGCATCGCCGTCTCCTGTGAGCGAGGGCGCCCCGTCCAGGAACATCGAGGGCGTGAGCGCGTCGATTCGCTCCCTGGCCGCTGCCCCGGTGCCGAACCTTGGATGCCAATAGATGCCATTCCAGGCGGTCTCCTTGAGCTTGTTCTCGATCGCCTTGGGCCAGGCGGCGCTCTGTTCTGGCCCGCCTGAGCTACCTGACATGTACTTCCATCGGCATTGGAAGTGCGCCTTGCCCGCGTAGTCCGCTTGCTGCCGCCCGCTGTTCGTGATCACCACGGCGGGGAAGTAGTGCTTGTACAATATCAGGTTTGCAGGATCGCCGAGCTGATTCTTGTACTTGGGTGCGACTTCAGACATGAACATGCTCAGCGTCATCTCGCGCCCGCCGTGTGCCCACATCGACCGGGCGAGGACCCCGTGCGGCATGAAGAAGATGACCCACGGCTGCAGGTTCGTGAAGCCGGGGGTGTTCCTGATCCCCCAGAGCATCTGCGCGATGGTGTAGTTCTGCTCCAGGGAGCCGCCGTACATGCGTGCGAGCCGGCTCACGTAGAGCACGTCGTCCGGTATCATCACCGCCTTGCTGGGCCGCAGCGTCAGGACAAGGCGGAACAGGCCGATCGGACGCGCCTTCTTGATGAAGGCGGCCATCTCGCCGAGATCTTCGGGAGGAGGCGGCGTGACGCCCATGCCGCAGAAGCCGAGCATCTGCCCTGGGCCGACCTTGTTCTGTGCGCCTCCGTCGACGATGCCGACCTGCATGAACTCGACGAGCGCTCCCCGCCCCGGGCTCTCCCGGCTCTCCCCCTTGATCTTCGCCCAGAAATTGGAGCCGTTGCCGGTGTCCATGAGCTGCACGAGCGGTTTGTCCTTGTGCACCCGGAGCACGTAGTGGATATGCGAACCGTCGAGCTGCTTCTTGAGATCGATGACAATGGCCTTCGTTCTGGTGTCGAGCGCCAGCGCCTTCTGACGCTCCCATTCGGCGAGGCCTTTTTTCAGCTTCTCTTGCATCTGAGCGCGCTTTTGCTCCGCAAGCACCGTCTGGCCTTTTTTCTCGAGAAGTCGAATATCCTTGAGAAGCACGGGGTCTTCCGTCGGTTTCGCGAGCTCCAGCTCTTGCTGGTAGTCGGGCGCGACCCTGTCTTTCTGTGAATAGGCGCTCTCGACCTCCTGCGCTCCGGGCGTCTTGCGCGCTGCGAAGTGCTTCAGGAGGACCTTTTCAGGAATGCATTCGTCCTCGTACCTGCTCAGATAGAGCGTGACCTTCTGGGCTCCGGCGTCAGGATCGAACACGAAGATGGTCCCTGGCGCGAGCGGGGGCGAGAGCTGCCTGGCGCGCTCGACCGTGAGCAGGTCCTCGTACGCGACGGGCGGAGACGATGCTCCTGCATCCGGCCCCGCGCTCGCCTTGTCCGTAGCAGCGGAATGGAGGGTGTACCAGCGCCCGCCCTGCGGGGGCGGCTCATCGGCGGGGGCCGCAGGCTTTCCTGAGAAGATGGCGAAGCTTCCAGTCGCGAACTGGGCTGCGTAGCCGATGCTGTCCAGGTGCTCGATGCGAAAGCCACGCGTCAGCGCTCCGTAGGTCGCAAGGTGCTGGCAGGCGACGACGATCGGCACGGCCGGATCATCGTTCTTCTGCTCTTTCCAACGAGGCGCCATCGGGTCCTCGAGCAGCCTGCCGTCCTTCATCGGGCCCACGACCGGCGCCTCCTCGTCTTTGACCCGCAGCGAGTCGTCGGGGGGCCCTGAGCCGTCGGGGGGCCTCGATGCTTCTCCCTGCGGCTGAGCGGTCTCCAGGTCGTCGCGAATCGGTTCTGGTGTCAGCCAGGACTCGATGTTGTAATGCCCATACGTGACCTTGTACCTCTTCGACTCCCGCGTGAGCGTGCTCCGGTACCGCCGCTGGATCCGGCTGAAGATGTACGTCTCCCAGTTCTCCGAAACGGGGAACCCCGCCACGCCCATCCTCGTCCCCATGTCGTAGGAGCCTCCGAGGTTGCCATACGTGGCGCCGAAGAGGATCTCCGTGACCGCCTGGGCCCATTGCTCCTCCTTGGGGTCCTCGCACCAGTTCATGAGCGGCCCTGCCTGCGTGAGCCACACCTGATCCATCGGAAAGACGCGGATCCGCTGGTCGATCCACGCGAGGACATCGCCGATCGTCTCCGGCCGGGAGAGCGCGCCCTCCGGCACCTCGTGGCTCACCGGTCGTACCCCGTCGTCGCCGAACACGGTGCCGTCCGGCGCCCCCGCGGCCATGTCGTTGATCGCGACCGTCAGCCGCGGCGGCTCGTCCCCGTAGGGGTACGCCTCGGAGAGCTTCGTCAGGAAATCCCCAGCCGGCGCCTGCGCCGGCCCACCACCGCCCTGGTTCCCGTCCGCCATCTCGATCTCCTCAGCTGCCGTGTACACGCGCGAGCTCGCCCGCCGTCTGCGCGTCGAGCTCCCCTGATTCTCCGAGCTCGTGGTCCTTCTGGAACCACGCGAGCGCCGCCCGGAACCCCTTGTCCGCCGGAGGATCCTCCTTGATCGCCCCCTCATAGTAACCGAGGTTCTTCAGCCGTCGCAGCGCCCCTTCCACCGTCGTCGCCTCGGGCAGCGCGGCGACGCGCACGGTCCACTTCTTCCTTGGGCCCGTCGGGTACTTCCCTGGCCACATCGTGATCTCGACGAGCTGCGCCGTCTCCGGGATCTCCACCGCGATCGCCCCGTCCACGTCCGTCTCGCCCTCGAACAGCCGGCCCTCGGCGACGAGCTGGTAGCGCTTGCCCGCATACGGCTCGAGCTCCTCGTCCGTGAGCTGCACCTTGAACGGCTTCGTCTTCGCCTCGTCCTCGTCGCCGCCGGGCGGCGGCTCGTCGCGCGAGCAGTTCAGCTTCACCAGCTTGCCCCACAGCGCGGCGTCCTCGTCGAGCTCCAGGGCCGCGTCGGTGGAGAACATGCGGATCTTCTTGGCGGCGAGCTCCGCCTCTTCCCCGAGCGACAGGGTCGGTCCCTTGCCCGCCAGCGAAAGGGCCTGCGTGCCGGCGATCTCCACCCGGCCGGCCATGATCCTGATCCCCTCCGGGCTGATCTCGAGGGAGCTCTCGCCCGCGGAGAGGGTGAGGCTCCCCTGCGTCATGAGGCGCAGCGACTTCGAGCCGCCGAGCACCAGGGAGCCCGAGACGTTGATCTGCGCCGCGCCCGCGTCGTCGCCCGTGCCGACATCGATGCTGTACTCACCCGTGACGCGGAGGATGGACGGACCCTCGACGGTGAGCTCCGAGCCGCCGAGGAGGCTCGTCTTGTCGATCCCCTCGACACGCAGCGCGCGGCTCCCGAGCACGTGCTCCTCGCTCTCGCCGAAGACGCGGACGCTCCTCCGGCCCTCGACCTCGAGGTCGTCGTCGCGACGAACCTTCGTGAGCCGATCGCCCGTGTCGAGCGCGTCGCGGCTGGCCACCATGACAGAGCGGTCGCCGCCGACACCGACCCGCTGATCGGTCCCGACCCGGACGTCGAGCTCGCGCTCGGCGCGCAGGTGGACGAGCTCGCCGCCCTTCCGATCCTCGAAGCTGAGCTCGTTGTGGCCGCCGCCGTTGGGGCTGCTCCGCGTCTTCACGCCGCTCCGGGTCCTGGCCTCGGGGAGCTGGAACGGCGCGCGGTTCACCGCGTTGGCGACACAGCCGGTCACGAGCGGGCGATCGACGTCGCCGCCGAGGAACGAGACGACCACCTCCATGCCGACGCGCGGGACGAACTGGGTGCCGAAGCCGCGCCCCGCCCAGAGCTCGGCGTGGCGGATCCAGCACGAGCTCCGGTCGTCCCCCTGGCCCTCGCGATCCCAGTGAAACTGGACCTTGATGCGCCCGAACGCGTCGGTGTGCACCTCCTCGCCCGGCGGGCCCACGACGGTCGCGGTCTCGACGACCTGCTGGATGCGCCGCGGCGCAGGGCGCGGCCTTACGCAAACCGTGTCCGGCGCGCAGGCGAAGCGGGCGCGGTAGGTGGGCGAAGCGCCCGAGACCTGCGGCGCCTCACCCTCGTGCTCGACGCGCGTCACGACCCAGCCCCGGTCGTACGCCGCCACGTCGTGCTCTTCCAGGAAGAAGCGGTGGCCGGGCACGAGTCGCCGGCACGCGCTCTCCCCGCGGGCGACAACGGCCTTCCGGCGCAGCTGTTCCAGCCGGATCGCGGCGTCCTCGCGAGCGACCTCCACCTTCTCGTAGTCGCCATGGTGCTCGTAGTGCTCGTAGCGGCCGTCCTCTGCGCCGCCGTCGAGCTGCGCCGTCCTCGCCGACGAGGAGGGGTGGAACAGCGGACGTTCGAAATCGTAGTCGCGGACGACGGCTGACGTCGGCCGGACGGAGCGCGCCGCGACGAACCGCTGGACGTGGTCCTCGCCGGGCGTGAGGGCGCCGGTTCCTGCCGGCGCGCTCCTGTGAATGAGCCGCGGGGCGCCGGGGATCGGTGGATAGACGCTCGCGTCGTCGCCGATCACCATCCGCTCGGCGCCTTCGCCGGGGTCGTGCTCGAAGTAGTAGAAGAGCCCTTCCTCCGCGAGCAGGCGCGTCACGAAGTCGCGGTCGGTCTCGCGGTACTGCACGCAATAGGCGCGCTTCGGAGCGGCGCGGACCCGCGCGATGCGGCGGGGGATGCGCCATTCCTCCAGGACGAGGTCGACGATCTCGTCGACGGTCCTGTCCTGGAAGATGCGGCTAGCGCGGCGCCTGCCGAGCAGCGACAGGCGCGAGGCGAGGCGGAGCCGGTACGCGCTCCGGCCGTCGTCGAGCGCGGCGCTCCACGCCACGTGGGTGCAGACGCCATGAAAGACGCGGAGCGGAGCGCCCTCGCCCTGCAGCGCGAGATGCATCGGCTGCTCGAAGATCTGCGGCTCGAAGGCTGCCGGATCGGCGAACGGCACGGCAACGTCGATGTCGACCCGGTAGCCGCGCGAGATGGACTCGCGACCGCGAAACGCGAGCACGGTGAGGTCTCGCGCTGCGAGAGAGCCAGCGCGAAGCTCGAAGGTGGATGGATGAGGCGCCCCGTTCGACATGGAGCGATCCCTATATCACGACCGAGAGTCGTTCTCCCGGCTCTCAGCGTCTTTCTCACGCGCCTGCCTCCGACGGCAGACCGCATCGGCGAAGGTGAGGGGAGAAACAAGTTCTCATTACGAGAGATCTGTTCTGTGTCTCGACTGCAACAGTTGCGGTGTGACGTCATCGGTGGGTTTCGGCTTGCACCTTATCGTGAACTCAAGAGGTGCTGCGGTGAGACGACAGTGGACCTCTCCGATGAGTCATAGAGGCCAGAAGGAGAACGGCGGAAGCCTCCGCGCTGAACGCCGCCTCCCTGTCGTCGCCACAGCCATGATGACCGCGCGGACGGATGCACCTCGGCGTCGACCTTGCTCGACGGACACGCCGCCCTGCGATAGCAATTGAACTACCCCGGGGGATCACGTCGCCCGGGCGGCGCGACATGAGCGTGAGGGCGCGCACGCAGGACACGGCTCTCGGGCACGAGGCCGCGCTCCGCGCGTGCGGGGAGGTGAGAGCCTATGTTGAGCGGAGCTGATGTTTCGGTCCACCAGGGAAGTATCCAGTGGGACGCGTTCGCCTCACGGCTCGATTTCGTCTTCATCCGGGCGACGTTCGGGACGGAGGGGGTCGACAGGAAGTTCGCGACCAACCGGGCCGAGGCCGCGCGCTGCGGGCTCCTCCGAGGGTACTATCACTATGCGTTGCCGCGCCTCGACCCCGACGAGCAGGCGCAGAAGCTCTGCGGCGTGGTCGGCGACCTCGAGCCCGGGGAGCTCGACATCGTGCTCGACCTCGAGGAGACGCAGCACGCGGGCAATAGCGGCCATGTCTGGACGTCGCAGGACACCCTGGCTCTTCAGGTGTGGACCCGCCGCTTCGTCCAAGAGGTGAAGTCGCGCTACCCGGGCCGCTCGGTCATCCTCTATACCCGCCATGACTTCTGGCGCGATCACCTCGGCGGCAGCTCCGAGTTCGTCGACTGCCCGCTCTGGATCGCGAACTATACCTATGGCCTCGACTCGGTGCGGGCGAGGCCGCCGGCCAACCCGAAGGACTGGGCGGACTGGGCGCACAGGAAGCCGCTCAGGGCCTGGGACCCCTGGTCTGCGTGGTCGTTCTGGCAGATCACCGCCAGGGCCGTGATGCCGGGCGTCCGGACCAACACCGTGGACGCCAACCTGTTCAATGGAACGGTGAGCGATCTGCGGCGCCTCGCCCGGCTCGAGGCCGGGTCCGTGACGTCTGAGACGTCCGAGCCGCTGCCCACGGCCGACGCGCTCTGCCAGAAGCTGCTCTCGCAAGCCGATGACAGATACATCTTCGGACACGAGGTGCGCCTGACCGATCCCAACCCCTCCGCATTCGATTGCTCCGAGCTCATCGAGTGGGGCTGCGCCCAGCTCGCCGTCGAGCCCACGATGCCTGACGGCTCCTGGATGCAGGCGCGCCACGTGAAGGCGGCGCGGCTGCTCATGCCGGTGGACACGGCGATCGCGACCCGCGGCGCCCTCCTGTTCCGCTTCTCGACAGACCCGTTCACGGGCGGGCGCCCCGAGCACGCCCACGTGGCCATGAGCCTGGGCGACGGCCGCACCATCGAGGCGCGCGACACCGCGCATGGCGTCGGCGTGTTCCCGGCGCTGGACCGCGGCTGGACGCACGCGGGCCGGATCCCGGGCCTCGACTACGGCGCCGCGCCGCCCGGCGGCGGGCTCGCGCGCGGCGCCAAGGGGCCCGAGGTGAAGGCCTGGCAACAGCACCTGTTGATGTGGCGCGCCGGGCTCCTGCCGCAGTTCGGCGCGGACGGCGACTTCGGCGAGGAGACCGAGGTGGCCACGCGGATCTTCCAGCAGGAGATGGGGTTGCCCGTGACCGGCACGGTCGGGCCCGAGACGCGCGACGCCATGCAGCGCGCGCTGCCGCGCCCGCCCTGCGCGCTCGAGCTGCCGCGCGCGCTGGGCCGCGCGCTCCTGGGCATCGTCGGCCAGGGGGCGGCCGCGGGAGGCGCGGCGCGCGCGGCAGGGCCGCAGGCAGAGCTCCAGGGAGCGGCGAGCGGGCCGACGGCGATGGCGACGCCGGGCCACGACGCGGCCGGCGTCCGCAGCTACACGTTCGCGCAGAGCGGCTTCCGGTTCACGGTGACCGCCACCCCCGAGCCGGTCGCGGCGGCCCGGGCGAACGACGCCGGGGGCGCCGTGGCGTTCTTCACGTCGAGCCAGGCGCAGCCCGGGTCCGCGCGTCTGGCGCCCGTGTTCGACGGGACGGGCCTCGACTGGCTGCCGCCGCGCGATCCGGGCGCGCTCACCGGCACGAGGTTCTACGAGCAGGTCCGGGGCCTGTCGCTCGCGGCGCGGGAAGAGCTCTTTCTCCAGGAGGTGCTGCGGGGGAACGTGCCCAGCTTCCTGCGCCGCTTCCATCGCGTCACGGTCGAGGCGCCCGACGGAAAGCGGGGCGTCGCGTACGTGTGCGCCGACTACCTGGCGATCGGCCCGGACACCGATTTCCTGCGCATGCCGCTCACCGGCGTCACCGCCCAGCGCGTCGCGGATGCGTGCGGCTGCGTGCTGCCGACGAAGAAGCTCGTGAAGGACATCTATGCCGCTTCGCGGAAGCAGACGGCCATCCCGCTCGATCCCCAGGACGGCACCAAGGTGGAGCGCTTTCGTGACCACCAGCTGGCCATCGAGCAGCACCGGGTCGGCGAGCTCGGCGAGCTGCTCGCGGGACACAAGAAGGACGTCGTGGTGACCAACCGGCTGCACCACCACGCGCGCCGGCTGGCGATCTTCGGCTTCTACAAGGCGGACGGCAAGCCGTGGCAGCCGCTGGACACGTCGCTCCGGCGGCGGCTGCCGCACGAGGACACCTACGCCGACTACAGCCACGGGGTGCGGCTGATCGGCGGCCTGATGGCCCTCGGGTCGGAGCAGCGCTGCGTGGCCGACGTCCTGCTCGACCCGGCGCTGTGCGGCCTCGTGAGCGACGAGGGGATCATCAGCGTTCCGAGGTACGAAGTGCACCCGCTCGGGTGACCGATGAGGTCGTTTTGCCGCGGCCGAACCTCGGGGTGAGGGGAGGGGTGAGGGGAGGGGTAGGGCTCGGCTACACTCCGCCGGTAGCAGGAGGAGACCCCGCGATGGAGCTGAGACGCACGAAGGCCATGGGCGATCACGGCAGCCTCATCGATGCGCTCGCGTCGGTCAGCGAGGCGGAGCTGCTCGACGCGATCGTCGCGCTCGCGAGGCCGCGGCACATGTTCCGCCAGCGCGCGGAGAACCGCCGCGCGGCGCAGTACGTCGCCGCCGCGCTGGAGGAGCGGGGCTACGCCGTCGAGATCGAGGGCGAGCTCGGGAACGTCGTCGCGACGCCCCGGGCCGCGGTCGATCGCCCGATGATCCTCGTCGGGGCGCACTACGACAGCGTGCCCGACACGCCCGGCGCCGACGACAACGCGAGCGGGATCGCGGCGATGCTCGCCTGCGCCAGGGCGCTCTCGCGCTTCGAGCCGGCCCCGCCGGTGGGCTTCGTGGCCTGGAACGGCGAGGAGGACGGGCTGCTCGGCAGCGTCGAGTTCGTGGCGCGCCACCGATCGCAGGGCGGGGCGCCGATCGCCGCCGTGCACGTGCTGGAGATGGTCGGCTACGCGAGCCACGAGCCGGGATCCCAGCGGATGCCGGTCCCGGTCCCCGGCGCGCCGGACGTCGGCGACTTCATCGGGCTGCTCACGAACCACCGGTCGAACCACCTCGTGGAGCTCGCCGCGAAGCAGGCAGAGGCGCTGGTGCCCGAGCTGCCGGTCGTGGGCCTCAAGGTCTACCTCGGCCTCGAAGAGTGGCTCCCCGTGCTCCACCGGAGCGATCACTCGCCGTTCTGGAAGGCGAAGATCCCCGCCATGCTCTGGACCGACACGGCCGAGTTCCGCAACCCGAACTACCACCGCCCGACGGACACCCCCGAGACGCTCGACTATGGCTTCATGCGCCGCGTGACGCAGCTCGTCCTCGCGACGGTGACACGGCAGGTCCGGACCGGGTAGAAGGAGAACCCGATGGTCATCGAGCTGACTCCGAGCTTCCAGGTAATCGACGCGCGCTTCCGCAAGCTCGCGTTCCCGCACGTGCACGTCGAGAAGCTGTACACGGGCTGCCGCTGGGCGGAGGGGCCCGCGTGGTTCCCGGCGGGGCGCTACCTCGTCTGGTCGGACATCCCGAACGACCGCATGATGCGCTGGGACGAGACCGACGGCTCGGTCTCGGTGTTCCGCCAGCCCGCGATGAACTCCAACGGCCACGCGGTCGACCTGCAGGGCCGCCTCGTGTCCTGCGAGCACCGCGGCCGCTGCATCGCGCGCACCGAGCACGACGGCTCGCGCACGGTGCTCGCGTCGCACTTCGAGGGAAAGCGGCTGAACTCGCCGAACGACGTGATCGTGAAGTCCGACGGCACCGTCTGGTTCAGCGACCCGAGCTACGGCATCGACAGCGACTACGAAGGCGACGCGTCGCCGAGCGAGCAGGGCGCGCAGCGCGTCTACCGCCTCGACCCGGCCTCGGGTGCGCTGACGGTCGTCGCGGACGACTTCGTGCAGCCCAACGGCCTCGCCTTCTCGCCGGACGAGTCGCTGCTGTACATCGCCGACACCGGCGTGACGCACGTGAAGGACGGCCCGCACCACGTGCGCAAGTTCCGCGTCGACGCGAAGGGCACGCTGACCGGCGGCGAGGTGTTCGCGACCTGCCCGGTCGGCTTGTACGACGGCTTCCGCGTCGACGTGCACGGCAACCTGTGGCTGTCGGCCGGCGACGGCGTGCACTGCCACGCGAGCGACGGCGCGCTCCTCGGAAAGGTGCTGATCCCGGAGACCGTGTCCAACGTCTGCTTCGGCGGCGCCAAGCGCAACCGCCTGTTCATCTGCGCCACGACCTCGCTGTACGCGGTCTATCTAAACACCCGCGGCGCCGGGCGCTAGAACACTGATCACGTTGAAACCCGGAGAATTTTCACAGGGAGGCGGGGAGACGGGGAGGAAGAAGAAATGAAACTCTCCCTCTTGCCGTCTCTCGCTCCCCGCCTCCCCGCCTCCCTGTGAAAATTCCTGCTTTTTCTCGTGGTTTCAACCCGTCTATCGCTCTAGTCATCGCCCCTCCTGATGCTGTCGGCCGTAGACCAGCAGCATGGCGATGATCACGGCGCCGTAGATGATCTGGCGGCCGGCCTCGGGCATCTGCAGCACGCTGAGCATGCTCTGGAGCAGCACGATGAGGATGGTGCCGAGGACGGTGCCGAGGTACGTCCCGCGCCCGCCCATGATGTTGGTCCCGCCGATCACCACCGCGGCGATGGCCGGCATGAGGTAATCGTTGCCCATGGCCTGGTAGGCCTTGTGCGAGAAACCGGCCAGCAGCATCCCGGTCATGGCGGAGCACACGCCGCACATCACGAACGCGCCGATCAGCACCAGGTGCGTTCTGACGCCCGAAAGATAGACGGCCTGCTCCTGGTTGCCCACGGCATAGATGTAGCGGCCGAGCGCGGTCCTCTTCAGCACGAAGGTGGCGACGCCGCCGACCAGGATCCAGACGAACAGCGAGTTCGGGATGGAGAGCGTCCTGCCTACGGCCAGGACCTCCATCCACGCCGGTGCCTCGCTGCGCGGAGCGAAGCCGCCCGTGTAGAGCACCATCAGCCCCTGAAGCACGGTGTTCGTGCCCAGCGTGAAGATCATCGAAGGCACGCGCAGGTAGGCCACGCCGAGCCCGTTCAAGAGACCCGCGGCGGCGCCGACGGCCAGGCCGCAGGGCAACGCGGCCCAGCCGCCCATCCCCGCGGCCAGCATGGCGCTCGAGGTGAGCACCCACGGCAGCGAGAGATCGATGTGACCGAGCAGGATCACGATCATCATGCCCGTGGCGGCCACGCCCAGGAAGGCCGCGATCTGCAGCTGCTGCAGGATGTAGTACGGGCTCAGGAAGCTCAGCGTGCCCTGGGTGATCAGCGTGCCGATCGAGCCGCACACGAGGACGACGCCGATCGACAGCAGCGCGTACCAGGTCGGCTTGTCGATCTCGCCGAGACGGCTCTTGAGGGAGAGGGGCTGTTGCATCGAGCTCACCTGAAGACCTGCAGCCGGTTCTTGACGCGGATGACCCAGAGCGCGCCGAGGCAGACGGCCGCGAGCAGGATGAGGCCCTCGAACAGCGGCTGGTAGAGCGGGTTGGCGAGGAGGCCCAGCGCCGAGCCCTCGTCGAAGACGCGGAAGTTGAAGGCGACGGAGCGGAGCACCAGCGCGCCGAAGAGCGATCCGATGGCGCCGCCGATCCCCCCGTACAGCGAGGTGCCGCCGATCACGACGCTGGCGATGGAGTTCAGCGTGTAGGAGCCGGCTTGCGGGATGTCGGCGTTGCCCGACGTCGTTTGCAGCGCGAGGTAGAGGCCGCCGACGCTGGCGAAGAACCCCGACAGCGTGTACGCGGCCAGCTTGACGCGCTTGATGCGGACGCCCGACATGTACGCCGCCTCCTGCGACGCGCCGACGGCATAAGCGCCGAGGCCGTAGCGGGTGCGGCGGTAGTAGGTCCAGAGCAGCGCGAGCAGCGCCATCCAGATCGCGGGCGACGGGATCTGGCCGACGAAGCCCAGCGCGCCGTCGAGGGGGGCGGCGCCCGCGACCTGCAGCAGCTCGTTGAGATCGAAGGTGGCCGCGAACGCGAGATCGCCGTCGACCTGGCCGCCGGGCGTCGGTCTCAGGAACAGCGCGACGCCGAGGAAGATCGTGCCCGAGGCCAGCGTGGCGATGATCGGTTGCAGGCGGCCATAGACCACGAGGCAGCCGTTGAGCAGGCCCGCCGCCATGCCCACGGCCATGCACAGCAGGATGCCCAGGAACATCGTGAGCGCGCTGCCGGCAAGGACATGCGAGGCCACGCAGTTGACGAGCGTGATCACCGCGCCCACCGACAGATCCAGGCCGCCGGTCAGCACGGGGATCGTCTGGGCCATGGCCGCCGCCACCAGCACGAACGACTCGTTGGCGTTCTGCCCGATCAGCGGCGCGCTGAAGCCCTTGGGATGGGACAGCGAGTAGAGCCCGTAGAACAAGATGCACAGACCGACGGCCACGAGCAGGCCCTGGTTCTGGCGCAGGCGGAGCTTCCAGTCCTTCATCGTGCCTCCGATGGCGCGCGTTCGTCTCCGCGCTTCGCGGGCTCAGGCCCGCCGCGCAGACCGAGGGCCAGGTCCAGGATGTTCTTTTCGGTGATGTCGGGCCCCACGAGCTCTCCCTGCACGCGGTTCCGGTAAAGGATGAGCACGCGATCACAGCAGCCGATCAGCTCGTCGTAGTCCGTGCTGTAGAAGAGGATGGACGTGCCGGCGTCCGCCAGCTCGCGGAGCAGCTGGTAGATCTCCTGCTTCGTGCCGACGTCGATGCCGCGGGTGGGATCGTTGAGCATCAGCAGCCGCGGCTCCGTCATGAGCCACTTGGCCAGCACGACCTTCTGCTGGTTGCCCCCGGACAGCGATGAGACCGGGTGGTCGGGCGAGCCGATCTTGATCTGGATGCGGCGCACCATCTCGTCGACGCGCGCGGCCTCGCGCTGGCGGTCGAGCACCACGCCGCTCGTGAACCTGTCGAGCGACGCCAGCGACAGGTTCGTGGCGATGGACATCGGCAACATCAGGCCTTCGGTCTTCCTGTCCTCGGGCACGAGGGCGATGCCGTGCGCGCGGTCCTTGGCCTGGCGCGGGCTCGCCAGCTTGACCGGCTTGCCGTCGATCTTGATCTCGCCGCGCACATCCCTGAGCACGCCGAACAAGCCGAGCAAGAGCTCGCGCTGGCCCTGGCCGTCGAGCCCGCCGATGCCGAGGATCTCGCCCTTGCCGAGCTTGAACGACACGTCCTCGAGCTGCCGCTCCCAGCTCAGGCCGCTCACCTCGAGCAGCGTCGCCGGGAAGCTGGGGGACGCCGGCTTCGGCGGGAAGGCGTGACCCATGTCGCGGCCGATCATGAGCTCCACGATCTGGTCGTCGCTGCGCCGGCCCTTCGCGAAGGTCTCGATGTGCCGACCGTTGCGGAAGACCGACATCACGTCCGAGAGCTCCTTGATCTCGTGCATGCGGTGCGAGATGTAGAGCATGCCGACGCCCTGAGCCTTGAGCTCGGCCAGGAGCTCGTAGACCTTCTTGACGTCGGTGTTGGTCAGCGCGGAGGTGGCCTCGTCCAGGATCAGCAGCCGCGGGTTCTTGCCGAGCGCCTTCGCGATCTCGACCATCTGGCGGCGCGAGAGCGGCAGGTCGCTCACCCAGGCGTTCGGGTTCACGCCCTCGCAGCCGACGCGCGCCAGGAGCTCCTCGGCCCTGCGGACCTGCGCCTTGCGATCGAAGAGCCCCAGGCGGTTCGTCGGCATGGTGATGCCGATGTTCTCGGCCACGGTCAGCGTCGGCATCAGGGACAGCTCCTGAAAGACGCAGACGATGCCGGCGGCGTTCGCCTCGATCGGGTGGTCGAACCGGACCGGCTTGCCCTGGAGCAAGAGCTCCCCGGCGCTCGGCTTGACCACGCCGCCGATGATCTTGATGAGGGTGCTCTTGCCCGCGCCGTTCTCGCCGAGGATGGCGTGCACCTTCCCCGGCTCACAGGCGAAGTCGACGCCGCTCAGGGCGGTGACCCCGCCATAGTGCTTGGAGACGGCCCGGAGCTCGAGAAGCGGAGGGCTCACCGGTTCGATCATGATGCTGGGGCGCTACTTCACGTCTGCTTGACGTTGACTCGACGTTGGCTGGACGTTGGCTGGACGTTGGCTGGACGTCTACTTCACGTCGGATTCCGACTCGTTCATGATCTTCACGCCCGAGATGTTGACGCCGCAGGGCGGGAACTCGTTGGGCGTGAAGAAGTTGTCGGAGAGCTGGGAGAAGAAGGTCTCGCCGTCCTTCAGCGTGGTGTGATCGGCGGCGGGGATCGGCACGGAGATCATCTGCGGCATCACCTTGCCTTGCAGGCCCTCGAGCGCCGCCTTCATCGCGATGGCCGCGAGCCCCGGCGACTGGCCGAGCGACAGGCCCTTCATGCCCTGTTCGTGGTGCTTCGCGATCAGCTTGCGCACGCCGTTCTCGGCCTCCGTGGCGACCGGGATCGGCTTGTGTCCGGCGTCGAGCAGCGCGCGGACGGCGCCCGTCGAGCCGCCCTGCGCGAAGAGCGCGTCGAACTGGCGGTGCACGGCCAGCGCGTCGGCCACCGCCTTCTGCGCCTTGCCGTCGTCCCAGCTGCCCACCACCTCGACGATGGTGTAGCTCTTCCCCGGCGCTTCCATGACCTGGCGGAAGCCGACGTGGCGGTCGCGATCGACGGAGTTGCCCTGCAGGCCGCGGACCTCGAGCACCTTGCCCTTCCCGCCGAGCTGCTTGTCGAGGAACTCGCCCCACTGGCGCCCCATCGCCAGCTGGTCCTCGTTGACCTGCATCACCTTGTCCGTGTCGAGCACGTTGTCGAACGGAACCAGGACGACGTCCTTCTTGTCGGCGAGCCGGATCACGCGATCGAAGCCGTCGGGGCTGACGGCGAGCGTGACGATGCCGTCGAAGCCCTGGTTGATGAAGTCCTCGATCGCGCCGAGCTGGGCCGCGACGTCGGTGCCTGTCGACACCACCTTGAACTCCTTGATCAGCGGCGCGATGGCCGGATCCTTGGCGAAGGCCTTGGCCGTCTTGACCATCTGGATGCGCCAGCCGTTACCAACGTAGCCGTTGACGAGCGCGAGGCGGAACGGCGGCTTTCGCGCCGTCCACTGCAGATACTTGGTGTCCTGCTTCCACGGCGCGAAGCACTCCGGGTTGAAGCCAGGCCCCGGCACGACCTTGGGCCCTTGCCCGCTCGGCGTCTGCGCCGCCGCGGCCGCGGCGCTCGGCGCCTGCGAGGCCGCGGCGCTGGCGGAGCCCCCTGCGGCCGGAGCGCTGTCGGGCTTGTCTTTGCAGGCAGAGAGACCCAGGAGCCCGAGCGCACAGCTCAACACCACCGCTGCGCGCCGCGCCGATCCACGTGACTTCAACTGGCCAATCGACATCGTGCCGCTACCTTTCGAGCAAAGAGACGTGGTCGGATGGAGACCTCTGCGGCCCATCCCACGTCGTCACGTTCTCGCCCTCACGAAAGACGAGGGCAATGTCTGCGTGCCGCCGTATCGCTCACGGCAAAAACACTGGGGTACAACGATTCGCATCTGGCGAGCGACGGTGTCGCGCGTCATCCCCGGGACACCGCGCGGATTTCGCGGGCACCCTCACAATTCAATGACGTGATCGTCGACGCTCGTGGGGCCTACCACGACAGATCTTCTGGTTTCGGCGCTTAGGAAATCCAAACGCGATCCGGAAGTCAAGCTTCTCGTTGTGATCGTTCACATCGTACAGCCACGCTGCACGCGCTGGCTGAATAATGGAACCTCACGTGATCCGCCTTTCTTCTGGAAAAATAACACTACATCAAAAGCTCATGTGCCAGAGGAGCTCCGCTCCGCGGCGATGGCGCGACCGAGGAGCCCGATGATGCGCTCCGCATCATAGACGCAACCACCCCAGCTGCCGCCGCTGGCATCCTGAAGCGCAGCCCACAACCGCGTATCCGGGTTGACTCGGCCGTCCGGTTGAAGGGCTGGATTGGGCGAACGGGCGGCGAGATCGCCGTCCTCCACACCCACGACGTCCACCGTCCCCTCCAGCCTGCGCGTGTCGATCCGCAGCCGGATGCGGTCGCCGTCGCGCACGCGGCCGATCGGTCCACCCGCCCACGCCTCCGGGCTGACGTGGCCGATGCACGCCCCGGTGGAGACGCCGGAGAAACGACCGTCCGTGACCAGGGCGATACGGTGCCCGTCCTTCACGTGCTTGAGGGCAGAGGTGATCTGGTACGTCTCCGGCATCCCGATACCGGGGCCGATGCCGATCAGCACCATCACGTCGCCCGGTTGCACGGCGCCCGTCTTGATCGCCTCGATCGCCGCGTCCTCGCTGCCGAACACGCGCGCGGGCCCTTCGTGCAGATAAACGCCGTCCGGTCCGATCACCTGGGGAGCGATCGCGGTGCTCTTCACGAGCGCTCCCTCGGGCGTGAGGTTGCCGCGCAGGAAGGTCACCGTGCTGGTGAGGCCGCGCTCGCGTGCCTTCCCGGCGGACATGATCACGTCGTCCGGGTCGATGCCGTCCAGCTGCCGCAGCTTGTCGCGCAGGCGCCGGCGCCGCTCGCTGCGCTCCCACCACTCGAGGTTCTCGCCCAGGGTCAGGCCGCTGACGGTGCGCGCGCCGAGCCGCAGCAGGCCGAGCTCGCGCAGGTGGAGCATGACCTCCGGGACGCCTCCCGCGAGGAAGACCTGAACCGTGGCATAGTGTTTCGGCCCGTTGGGCAACACGTCCACGAGGCGCGGAACGAGGGCGTTGATGCGCGCCCAGTCGTCCACCGTGGGGCGCCGGAGCCCGGCCGCGTGGGCGATCGCCGGCACATGGAGCACCAGGTTGGTCGACCCGCCGACGGCGGCATGCAGCACCATGGCGTTGTGGACCGAATCGTCGGTGACGATGTCCCGCGTGGTCACGCCGCGCCGCTCGAGGGCCATGAGCGCGTGCGCGGAGCGGCGGGCGAGGTCGCGCCAGATCTCGGCGCCCGACGGGCTGAGCGCGCCGTGCGGGAGGGCGAGGCCGAGCGCCTCCGCCACCACCTGGCTCGTCGCGGCCGTCCCCATGAACTGGCAGCCGCCGCCGGGGGAACCGCAGGCGCGGCAGCCCATCTCGGCGGCGTAGTCGAGGCTCACCTCCCCGCGCGCAAAGCGCGCCGCGAGGGTCTGGACCTTGGCGGTGTCCTCGGCCTCCTCCGCGAGGAGCGTGACGCCTCCCGGCACGAGCACCGTGGGGAGGTCGGGGGAGCCGGCGAGCGCCATCAACATGGCCGGCAGGCCCTTGTCGCAGGTGGCGACGCCGAGCACGCCCCGGCGGGTGGGCAGCGAGCGTATCAGCCGTCGAAAGACGATGGCGGCGTCGTTGCGGTAAGCGAGGCTGTCGAGCATGCCGACGGTGCCGTTGGTCCGCCCGTCGCACGGATCGCTGACATAGCCGGCGAACGGGATGGCCCCGCCGGCCGTGAAGGTGCGGGCTGCCTCCTCCATGAGCAGCCCCACCTCCCAGTGCCCCGTGTGGTACCCGAGCGCGATCGGCGTGCCGTCGGGCGCGCGGATCCCCCCCTGCGTGCTGAGCACGAGAAACTGCTTCCCGCGCAGGCGCGCGGGATCCCACCCCATCCCGGCATTCTGGGTCAAGCCGAACAGCTCGCCGCTGGACATGGCACGCAGCTGCTCGGCCCCGAGCGGGAGGCGCCCCGACGGTCCGGGCGCGGTGGTGCGCAAGGCGTAGATCGCCTCGTCGCCGGACTCGAACACCGGGTCGTGGCTCATGCGCGGGGGGCGATGGGGTCGCGGGTGGCCCGGCCGTCGACGAGACGTGATATCCCGAGCGGGTTCTCGTCGCGCAGCTCCAGCGGGAGCAGCGCGGTCGGACACGACTGGTAGCAAACGGGGCGCGCGAAGCGGAAGATGGCCGCGGTTCCAACCGACGTGAAGCGCGCGTCGCTGCTCGCTGGATACGGCCCGCCGTGGTGCATGGCGTGCGACACCTCCACGCCCGTCGGGTAACCGTTGAAGACGAGGCGGCCCGCGACCCGGCTGAGGACATCGACGAGGTCCTGGGCGGCGGCGAGATCGTCGGCGGTGCCGTGAAGCGTGGCGGTGAGCTGGCCTTCGAGCGCGCCGAGGAGCTGAAGCAACTCTCCGCGGTCCGAAGCGGTGACGAGCAGCGTGTACGGTCCGAAGATCTCGTGCGCGAGGTGCGGCTCCCGCGCGAAGTCGGCGGCGGAGACGCGAGCGACGCGCGCGCCCGTGTCGGTCAGCCACTCCACGCCTTTCAGTTCCCGCACGGAGCGGTCGAACGACTGCTGGATACCGGCGTGCAGCATCACACCAGGCGTGACGGCGCGGGCTCGGTCGGCCACCGACCGCGAAAACGCATCCCATTCGGGGGAGGCCAACCCAAGGACAAGGCCGGGCTTGGTGCAGAACTGGCCGACACCGAGCGAGCACGAGCTGGCCAGCCCTTCGGCGATGGCGTCGCGGCGCTCGCGCAGCGCGCCGGGCAGCACGACCAGCGGGTTGATGCTGCTCATCTCGGCAAAGACGGGGATGGGCCGCGGGCGGGCGGCGGCGGCGTCACAGAGGGCGCGGCCGGCGCGGGTGGACCCGGTGAAGCCCACCGCCTGGATGGCCTCGTGGCGCACCAGCGCGAGCGAGACCTCGGGCGAGGCGCCGTGCACCATGCCGAACACGCCCGCGGGCAGGCCCGCCTTCTGAACGGCGGAGCGCAGGGCCGAGGCCGCGAGGTCGGAGGTACCAGGGTGCGCCGGGTGGGCCTTCACCACGACCGGGTTGCCCGCGGCGAGGGCAGAGGCGGTGTCGCCGCCGGCGACCGAGAACGCGAGGGGGAAATTGCTCGCGCCGAAGACGGCGACCGGACCGATCGGTCGCAGCATGCGGCGGACGTCGGGGCGCGGGAGCGGCTTGCGGTCCGGCAGCGCGGGATCGATCCGCGCGTCGACCCAGGAGCCCTCGCGCGCGACGGCGGCGAAGAGGCGCAGCTGGCCGGTGGTGCGGGCGCGTTCGCCTTCGAGGCGGGCGACGGGCAGCCCGGTTTCCCGGTGCGCGGTCTGGATCAGGGGATCGCCGAGCGCCATGAGCTCGTCGGCGGCGGTCTCCAGGAATCGGGCGCGTATCTCCGGCGCGAGGCCGGCGAAGGCCGGCGCCGCCGCGACGGCGGCGCGGGCGGCGGCGTCGATCTCGGCGGCGGTGGCGTCACGGTAGGCGCCGAGTTGTTCCCCGGTGGCGGCGTTGTGGGCGAAGAATTCCATGGGTTCAGGGGGAAGGGAGTTTCACGAGCGTGCCAACCGGATCGATCGAGTTGCGCACGTCATCCTTCTGGAGCGTCAACGTATCCGGGGGCAGAGGCGGAATCGAGGAGGAACCTCTCGAGCTTCGTGATCTTCCTACGAGTCGCCTCGTCAACCTCGAGAGACCGGGTTCGCCAGCGTGCCGACGCCTTGGATCGTGATCTCCACGAGGTCGTCGGGCTCCAGGGTGAACGAGTCCGGCGGCACGATGCCGGTCCCGGTCATGAGGATGACGCCCGCGGGGAAGCTCAGCTCGCGCGTGAGGTAGGCGACGAGCTCCTCGGGCGAGCGCCGCATGCTCGCGGTCGAGGTCTTCCCCGCGAACACCGCCTCGCCCCTGCGCCGGATCGCGAGATCGATGGAGAGCGCGCGCAGGTTGAGCCCGGGCTCGTCCGCGAGCACGATGGCGGGGCCGAGCGCGCAGCAGCCGTCGTAGACCTTCGCCTGCGGCAGGTAGAGGGGGTTGTCGCCCTCGATGGAGCGCGACGAGACGTCGTTGCCGGCCGTGTAACCGACGATGCGGCCCGCCGCGGAGACCACGAGCGAGAGCTCCGGCTCGGGCACGTTCCAGCTCGAGTCGCGGCGGATGCGCACCGGCGCGCCCGGGCCGACGACAAGGCGGGGCGTCGCCTTGAAGAACAGCTCGGGGCGCTCGGCCTCGTACACGAGGTCGTAGAAGTCGCCGCCGCCGGCGCTCTCCTCTTTGCGCGCGGCGCGCGAGCGCTCGTACGTGACGCCCGCCGCCCAGACTTCCTGCCCGTCGATCGGGGCGAGCAGCGGGACGTCGGGCGGGAGGGGGTGGGCTTCGACGTGCGCGCGCGCGCACGCGTCGCGCACCGCGCCGAGGGGATCCGGCAAGGTGAGCCACGAGGCGACGGACGCGAACGCCTCCGGGGATGCCGCCGTGAGGTCGTGGCGCGCTCCCCGCTCATCCTCGATCCCGAGACGCGGACCGCCAACGCCCGCAAACCGAAACAGCTTCATGTCAGCACCTCCCTACAGACCCGCCCTGTCGATCGCGATGATCTTGAGTTGGGTATAAAATTCCTTGGTCGCCTTCATCGCTCGCCCGTCAGCTCAAACCCTGGTCCAGATGCGCGTCCTTGAGCACGACGGCGCGGCTCGTGCCGCGCGTCTCGAGCGGTAGCGGAGCTTTCGTTTGCCTCGTCGCCGCCTCCGCGGGAACGCCCCGGGTCACCGTGGGTGCAGTGTCGAAGGCCATCTCGCAGTCGCGCAGCGTCGACCGCATGATCCACCAACACGGGGCGCTCTGTAAAGACACTATGAAAATGACGTGGGCGTGGTGCAGGTGCGGTGATGAGCGTCTCGCGACGGGACCATGAGCTCCGCGACGCAGCGCGCGCGCTGTGAAGGATCGGGGCTACGCCGTCGAGATCCAGGGCGGGTCGAGCTTCGGCGTTCCGCGACGGCTCGCGCCGCAGGCGAGCGTTGCGCTCCCGAGCGGGACCGCATACAGTCGCTCGCACCCTTGTGCGAGGCACGGTCGTCGACGGCAAGCACCGGATGTCCAAGCTCCTCGGGGAGGGAGCGAGGGCCTCGGTGCGCGAGGCCGAGCACGCCGCGGCGGGCCGGCGCGGCGCCATCAGGGCGATCGGCTCGCTCGACCCGACCCGCGATCCCGCGCCGCGCGGCGCCTCCGGGGCTCACACGCGACACCGGCGAATTCAAGCAGTAAGCCTCTTTGGAACAGAGCGGGACAAACGAACGTGGTAGGCGAGCTTGAGCGGCCGTCGGCCGGGCGCAGCGGGTCGAAGCAGGGTTTCGAGACACCCGATCTTCCGGCGTCGAGGGGCATGCGCCGCCGTCGCCTGTTCTCCCTGATCGCGATGGCAGCGGGGCCGTCGATCGCGCTGGCGTCGCTGCCCGCGCACGCGCAGCCCGGCGCTCCGCCCGCGCCCCCGCCGCGCGAGGCGAACCCGGCTCCGGCGGCCCCCGACGAGGCAGCGCCAGCGCAGGACCCCGCGTCGCCCCGCGCGCTCGGGCTGGGAGAAGAGGTCCCGGTGTCCGAGGCCGTCCGCCAGGAGGCGCTGCAGCACTTCAAGAAGGGGCTCGATCTCCTCCAGCAGGGAGCGCTCGCGCCTTCGCTCGCGGAGTTCATGGTCTCGCGCAAGATGTTCCCCACGCGCGCCGCGACGAGGAACACGGCGATCGTGCTGCGAGAGCTGCGGCGTTACGACGAGGCGCTCGACATGTTCGAGGCGTTCCTCCGAGACTTCAACGCGTCGGCCGCCGAGCGCACGGCCGTGCAGCGCGACATCGCCGAGCTCAGGGCGCGCGTCGGGACGATCGACGTCACCGGCGCCGAGCCCGGCGCGTCCATCGTCGTGAGCGGCGAGGACCGCGGCCAGTATCCGCCCTTCAAGCCGATCCGTGTGCCCGCAGGCGCGCACGTGATCCGCGTCTTCAAGGAGGGGTTCGAGCCGTTCGAGCGGCGCGTCGACGTCGCCGGCGGCCAGACGGTCCCGGTGCAGGCCACCCTCCGCAGGCTCCTGCGATCCGGCAGGCTGCGCGTCGTCGAGGGCACCGGCAGGACCGCCGACGTGCTGGTCGACAACGTCGTCGTCGGGCGCACGCCCTGGATCGGCACGCTGTCGGTCGGCAATCACATGGTCACGCTGCGCGGGGAGGGGAAGCTCGGCTCCCAGCCGACCGCCGCGCCGGTGCGGCCGCAGGAGCTCACCACGCTGTCGCTGCTCGCCGAGGAGCTCGACGCCTCGCTGCGCGTCAACCCCACGCCGCCAGGCGCGAGCGTGTGGATCAACTCGGTCAACGTCGGCAACGGCGTGTGGCTCGGCCGGCTGAAGAAGGGCCAGCACCACGTCGAGGTGAAGGCCGACGGGTTCGTCACCGGGGCGCGGGACGTGACGCTCGACAGCGGGGAGCGCGAGGTGGTCACGCTGCAGCTCGAGCGCGACGAGGACGCGCCGATCTGGCGCATCCCGCCGAAGATCGCGCTCGACGTGAGCGCGTCGTTCTTGCTCGCGCCGACGCTCGGGGGCGACGTCGCCGGCTGCTCCGGGGGCTGCGCGCGCTCGATCGCGCTCGGCAGCGCCGCCTTCCTCCATGGCGCCTACGAGCTCGGCTCCGGGCTCGGCTTCGGCGTCGAGGTCGGAGGCCTCATGGCGTTCCAGGGCGTCGAGGGCCGCGACGCCGAGCTCTATCCGGTGGGCGTGTCCGACCCGGACCGAGGCAGCGCGGACGACGATCTGCGGCTGAGCGGCGCGCTCTTCGGCGCGACGGTCGGGTACCACGTGGGGCAGCGCTTCCCGTTCCAGTTCCTCCTGGGCGCCGGGGTGCTGGTGGGCCAGGTCCGCGACGAGCGCAGCGGCAAGTTCACGGCGAGGGACGGCAGCACCCTCTACGCCGAGCCCGCCGCGGCCTTCTCGTCGGCCACGTACCTCTTCCTGGATCCCGAGGTGCGGATCGGGGCCCGCTTCGCCGAGCATTTCGAGATCTCGGCCGGGGCCAAGCTGCTGGTGCTCATCGCGCCCGAGCCGCCCAAGTGGGATTCGACGATCGAGATCCCCGCGTCGACCGACGGGATCGGCACCTACCGGTCCGACCCCGTGATGGGCGATCTCGTGTTCATGATCGCCCCCGGCGTGAACCTCCGTTACGACTTCTGATCTGGAGCGCGGGCGCATCCTCGTGCGCTACGGGCTCATCCGCGTCGTCCGGCTCGCTGCTGCGCGCGTTCGGGCGCCTCACGCGCTTGCCTAGCGGCTGAGCCCCTACCGCACGAGCCTGCACGCCCCTCTACGGCTTCTGCCCTTTGCGCTTGATGATCATGAACTGGACGCGCCGGTTCTTCTGGCGGCCCGTCTTGATGCGGTTGTCCGCGAGCGGCTGCTCGAAGCCGTACCCCTTGGCCACGAGCTTCTCCCGCGGCACCCCGGCGGACACGAGCCACGAGAGGACAGCGTCCGCGCGCGCCTGGGACAGGGCCAGGTTGAACTGCTCGGTCCCGTTGTCGTCCGTGTGCCCTTGCACCTCGACGAGCTCGATGTCCGGGTTCTGCTGGATGGCGTCGCGCACCTCGTAGAGGATCTCGTCGGAGATGGGGTCGACCGTCTCCGCGCGCGACTTCCCGTAAGGGATGAACCGCACCGGCTTCGAGGCGGTGATCTCCTCGGTGTTCACCCGCACGAACCGCGGGCAGCCGTTCTGCTTCGGATCCGGATCGGCGACCCCGCGCTCCCTCGGGCAGGCGTCCGCGGCGCCGCGGATGCCGTCGCCGTCCGGATCCTCGGGGCAGCCGTTCTGCTTTGGATCGCTGTTGGCAGGTCCCTTGGCCTTCGGGCAGGCGTCCGAGCCGTCGACGATGCCGTCGCCGTCCGCGTCGCCCGGACACCCCACCTTCTTGGGATCGCTGCTCGCGGCGCCGGCCACGGTCGGACAGGCGTCGATCCCGTCGGGGAAGCCGTCCTCGTCCGAGTCGTCCGGGCACCCGCTCTTCGTCGCGTCGGCGCGCCGTACGCCCGGCGTGGTCGGGCACGCGTCGTCGACGTCGAGCACCGAGTCGCCGTCGCGATCCGCCGGAGGGCAGCCGTCTTTCGCGGGATCGGGCGACGGTTCGCCCTTCACGTCGGGACAAGCGTCGAGCTTGTCGTTGATGCCGTCGTCGTCCTTGTCACCCACGGCGGCCGCGGCGGGCGCGCGCTCGGGGGGCGGCGGCTGCGGGAGCGGCGTCCAGCCGATCATGCCGACGGCGCGGACCGTCGGCCAGCCGACCGCCGTGGTCAAGCTCGGCCCGAGCCCGGCGCCGAAGGTGAGGCCGCCGAGGACGCGCAGCTTCGCGCCGAAGAGCAGCTCGGCGTTGGCGTCGGCGTCCACTCGAGTCGCCGGCGTGCTCGAGAGCAGGAGATCGTCTCCGAGCGGCGCTGCTCCGTACAGCTCGGCGCCGAGCTGAAGGAGATCGCCGCCGAGCACGAGCCCCGCCGCGCCACCGAACGTGAGCAGGGAGGGGCTGCTCGAGCCGCCGCCGACCTCCACGCCGCCGCTCGCATTCCAGAGGAATGCGAGATCGGGCGAGCCGACGCGGCCGCCGAGGCTCCCGTGCACGTTGGCGCGGGCGGCGGGATTGCCAGTGTACTGCTCCGGCGAGCCGGTGGGCACGAACACGTAGGTGCCGATCCCGAGCTGGATCGGGCCCCCGTCCTCCCCGAGCGCCCGGAGCCGCGCGCCGAGGCGGAGATCGCCGAACACGGGCGCGGTCAGCTCGGGGAACTGCGTGCCGGGGAGGCCCGGATCGTCGCCGCCCTGCGCGGCGGCGAGCGGCACGTCCACGGAGAGCAGCAGGCGATCCCAGAGCGCGAGCGAGCCGTCGAGGCGCAAGAACGACTGCGAGGAGATGATGGCGATCTCGTTCGCGGCGGCGCCCTCGCTGCTGCCGAAGCGGATCGGCCGGTGCGAGTAATCGAACATCACGTAGGCGGCCGGCGCGAGGTGGCCGGGCGCAGCGGGGGAGGGGACGCCGAAGAACACGTCCCCGGCGGGCGCCGGCTCGAACCGGTTGACGGCGAAGCCGCCGGTGGTTTGACCCCGTGAAGCGCCGGCGAGCGTCAACAGGACGGCCGCGGACGCGGCCGCTGCGACGGAGGATGACCTCATGGGGCGGCCACGATAGCGGGGGTGGGAGGTGGAGGGCAACATGCCCGTTGGGCGTTGCATGTCCGCTCGCGTCATGAAGCGAGCGCCGGGCGCATTTCAGCGACTCGCTGTGGTGCGGCGAGATCGCCGGCGCGCCGCGCCGCCGGCCACGCCGAGGCCGAGGAGCAGAGCCGCGAGCGGGGCGTCGCCTTGGCCCGGTTCGCGCGGTTGGCCGACGATGCGGCAGGAGCAGGACACCGGCTCGGGGAGCTCGAACGGCTGTACGCATTCGCCAGCGGTGTTGCACACCGAGGGAGACACGCAGTCGCTGACCGAGGCGCACCGCTTCAGGCAAGCGCTGCCATCACACGCGTAGGGGGTGCAGTCGATGTCGTCGGCGTTGCGGACGCGCACGGTGTGTTTGCCGTCGCAGCGAGGCTCCTTGAGCTCGACGCACGTGCCCGCTTCGCAGATGAAGTCGAGGATGCAGTCGGCGTCGCCGACCGCCGGATCGCAGCTCGTCTTGCACGTGTTGCCGTCGGCGCACCTGAAGCCGCCGCACGAGCGCGGATCGTCGGTCGAGCCGCCGTTGCTGTCGCACAGCTGGTGGAGCTCCACGGCCGGTCCAATCGCGCAGCCCTCGTCCGGGCAGCTGCACGTCGGGGCATTCAGCTCGGAGGTGGGACCGGGAAAGGTGCATCCGAGAGGGTTCGTGCCGTCGCAGAAGCCGGAGCAAGCCGTGCCATCGCCCTCGCACGGTGAACGTTCGAAGGTGCCGTCCTTATTGAGGTGCGGCTGTTGGGGGCTCGCCACCGAGCCGAGGGTCAAGCAGAAACCGACGTTGCCCGGTGTATCACAGGCCTGACACTGGCCCCGGCACGCCTGGTTGCAGCAGGTGCCGTCGACGCAGTGCCCGGAGAGGCATTGCTCATCGCGCTCGCACGCCGCGGTGATGTCCCGCTTCGGCTTGCACCGGCCCGCTCCCTCCGGGATCGTCGGGGTGCTGCCGCCCGAGCTGCTCGACGTGCTGGTCGCGCCACCAGCGCCGCCGGCACCAGCGACGCCGCCAGCGCCGCCCGCGCCGCTCGAAGCGCCGCCGGCACCGCCTGCGCCAGCGACGCCGCCAGCACCGCCGGCACCGCCCGCGCCCCCCACGCCGCCAGCGCCAGCTGCGCCGCCGGCACCACCGACGCTCCCCGCGCCAGCTGCACCGCCGACGCCGCCAGCACCACCTGCGCCGCCGGCACCGCCTGCGCCACCCGAGCCGCTGGCCTCATCGCCCGCGGTGTAGTCGCACCAGCCCGTCTCGGAGCACGGTTGCTCCTCATCGCAGTACGGCGAGCACGCGATCTGGTCCTTGTCACATGTCCCCGGGTTGCAGTCGTCCGTCATCTCGTCCGGCTCGGCGTGGCCGTTGCCGTCGCAGCGGTTGTGCACCTCGATCTCGTCTCCGGGGATGCACCGCTGCGGCAGCGGCGTGCCGTGTTTGGCGAAGCCGCACTCTCCATCCTCGCCGCTCCCTTTCCCCACGGCGGTGCACGAGTAGCACTGCTCGGTGCAGGCGACGTTGCAACAGACGCCCTCGGTGCAGTGGCCCGAGACGCACTCGCTGTCCAGGGTGCACGCCTCGCTGTTGCGCTTCAGGAGGATCTGCGCGGTGGCGAGCGCCTGATCGGTGGCGAGCGGGCCGGACAGCCCCCTGCCGCCGACGACGAGGACGGCCCTGCCGGCGTCGACGGAGCGGCCCGCGTTGACGAGCAGGGCGGTGTGATCACGCCGCCCTGCCATCGGCTGGGGAAGATCGAGCAAGGTGAACTGCCTCGACCCCGGGTTGAACGTCTCGGCGGCCTCGAGCGTCGCCGTCCCGTTGTACCCGCCGGCGACCACCACCTCTCCCGTCGGCAGCAGCGTCGCGGTGTGGTTCGCGCGCGCCTGCTTCATCGAGGTGCCCCTCGGCAACGCGGCGAAGCCCCGGCGCGAAGCGTCGCTCGAGCCGTCGACGTAGATGTCGATCGTGTTCGAGTAGAGGCCCCCGCGCAGCTGGTTCGTGCCACCCGTGATCAGCACGTCGCCCGAGTCCAGCGTGGTCGCTGTGTGGAACCCGCGGAGCGCGGACATCTGGCCGCTCCACCGAGGGCTCGGGACGACGGGGCCGAACGAGCGCGTCGCCACGTCGTAGATCTCGGCCGACGTGAGGGCCGCGCCGGTGAGCACGAAGCCGCCGCACAGGAGGACATCGCCGGACTTGAGCCGCGCGGCGGCGTGGGCGTGCCGCGACGAGCTGAGCTGGTTCTCGGTCGGCACCAGCGTGCTGTCGCCGAAGTCCGCGAAGGTGTAGAGGAGCGCGCTGCTCGTGGGCTGGTTGAGCGGCGGCGCGATGCCGCCGGCGAGGAGGACCGTGCGATCGGCGACGAGCGTCGCCGTGTGGTTGAACCGGGGCTGGCTCATCGACGCCGGATCGGTGGAGAACGCCCCGGTGGCTGGGTTGTAGACCTCGAGGCTGCCGAGCGGCGTCCCGCCGTCGCTGCTCGCGCCGCCCGCGATCAGCACCGGGACATCGTTGCCCGACGGCGTGATCGCGCCGAGGGCCGTGGCCGTGTGGGCGCCGCGGGCCGTCTGGAGGGAGCCCGTCCTGGCGAAGGTGCGGCTCAGGGGCTCGTAGATCTCGGCCGAGCGCAGCGCCGTCCCGTCCGTCGCGAAGCCCCCCGCGATGAGCACCCGGCTCGCCGGCGCGCCGGGCGCGATATCGATCGCGGTGTGCCGCGAGCGCGCGTCGGTCATGGCGTTGCTCGTCGACATCCAGAGGGGATCGACGAGCGCCGGATACCGCACCACGGCGGCCTGCCAGCCCACCGTCACCGTGCAGGTGGAGGCGCCGGGCGCCGTGGGCGCGCGGCCCCAGGGCGCGCGCGGGCTCGTGTCGACCGCGCACCCTTCCACCGAGAGCGTCGCCTCGTGCCGCGCGCCCTCCGCGTCGACGAGGTACGGCGGCGCGACGCGCAGGCGGGGCGCGCCGCCCCCGTCGAGGAACTCGAGCGTGTCCTCGACCAGCCGCAGCCCCGCCACCGCCGCGACATCGACGCGGTAATGGATCTCCCTGCGCGGCGGCTCGCGCTCGAAGTAGACGAAGTCCTCGGTCCCGGCCGGATTCACGCGGTGCAGGACATCGGCGGAGACGCCGCCGGCGAGGAGCGCCTGGCGATACAGCGTGATGCCATCGACCGCGGCGGCCGCGACCTCGCGCGCCCCTTCGATCGAGAAGGTCACGGCCACGCCGGAGGCCTCGTCGCGCAGGCGCACCCCCGCGGCGGCGTGGCTCGGCAGCGTGACCTGGGCTGTCCTGGAGGAGGCGCTCGTCTTGCCGAGGGCGACCCCGGCCGGCGCCTCGCCGAGCGCCCGCGGGAACATGGCGCGGAGGGCCTGGACGCGCGCGCGCGTCGGCGCGGCGGCGCGTGCGGAGGCCGCGCGCGTCGGGGCGGCGCCGTCCTCGGAGCAGGCCGGTAAGACCGCCGCGGCGAGCGGGAGGAGCGCGAGGGTCAGCGCCGGACCGCGGCGGAAGAGACGAGCGCAGCGGCTCATCCGGGGGACGAAGGATCGTTCAGGCACGCTGTTCTCTCTCCGCATCTCGAGGGCGGCGCGCCTGCGCGCCGCCGAGCCCCATGTCGGACGGCGCCCGATCGACGGTTGGCCTCGTTCACGCCGCTCGCCGCGAGGCACGATAACAGAAACGGCGCGCCCGGCGGTACCTGGCAGCGCGGGGAGCGCGCTGGGCGGGCCCGCGCAAGCGCGATTCCTGCTCAGCACCACACAATCCTTGCGGCGCGCAGCTGCGGCGGTGTACGTAGAATCATGCCGGAGCGGGCAGCCGCCCCGAGGAGCCGATCGCGATGAAGAGCGTGGGTTTTGCGCTGGCTTGCGTTGTCCTCTCGGCGGGCCTGCTAGGCCCGGCCTGCAGCAGCGAGGCACCCGGCGAGGGGCCGACGAGCTCGTCCACCGGCACGCACACGGGAGGCGCCGGCGGCACGGGCGGGCAAGGTGGCGCGGGCGCCACGGGCGGGAGCAGCAGCGCGGGCGATGCCTCCGGCGGCGGTGGCGGCACGGGGGGCACGGGCGCTGCGGGCGGGAGCAGCGTCACCAGCGGAGGCGACGCGACCGGCGGAGGTGGCGGCACGGGGGGCCAGGGCGGTACGGGGGGCCATGAGCCGCGGAAGCGCTATTGCGCGAAGGGCTGCGAGACGGCTGCGGATTGCTGTCCGGCCGGAACGCCGAACTGCCCGGGCGGCGCGTACCCCGACAACTGGACGTGCGAGGCAGGGATCTGCGTTTCCCCGCAGTGCAGCAGCGCGGCGGACTGCGCGCTCACGGGGGCGCCGGCAGACTACGAGTGCCTCCCGGTCGGCGGGCAGAGGGCGTGCGTCAAACCCTGCAAGGTCGGCAACGACTGCGGCGCTGCGGACGCGGAATGCACCGGGAGGACCACGAACGGGCGCAACTTCTGCCAGTTCCCGTTCAGCTGTAGCGGCGATGCGGAGTGCAACGGCTTCGGGATCTGCGTCGACGGCGATTGCGTGTGCGATAGCGACGACGATTGCACGGACCCGTCCGTCGACAAGTGCCCGATGTAGCTCCGCCCTCCAGGAGCTCAGCCCAGAAGCGCGGCCATGGCTGCCATGGCTAGCCGACGTCTGCGCCGCGACGCGGCGGAGCCCGCGCCGGACCGGTGCACTGCCCATTGCGCCGTCGGTCGCTGACGCGTCGGCTCCGTGACGCGCGGACATTCCCAAGCCAGACCGACCGGGAGTACAATCACGAGGCCGGGGTCTGGCCCGGAAGAACTCAGCGACGAGGGAGAGCATCGGCCCAGGTTTCCTGTGCCCGCGTGGTCTTCCGGAGGACTTGTCATGCGTCGATCGGCATCGCCCGCACCGTCCCGTCAGCGCCCTTCGGCATCGATGCCGCCCGCGCGCGTTCGCCGGCCCCGCGCCGGGCTACTGCTCCAGTTGATCGCTGCGATCATGCTCTGCGCGGGGAGCGCCCACGCGCGCCCCGGCGACGTCGACGACGACGGCAGGGCCGACGCGGTGGACAACTGCCCCAGGCGCTGGAATCAAGATCAGGCGAACACCGATGGCGACAAGTACGGCGATGTTTGTGACAATTGCCCAGAGCGCCAGAATGACGACCAGCGAGACACGGACGGGGACGCACTCGGAGATGCCTGCGATCCCGACGATGACAACGACGGCGTGTCGGACGATGGCGCGCCGGACGGTGAGCCCGACAACTGTCCACTTTACGCCAACCTGGACCAGGACAACAGCGACGAGGACACGCTCGGTGACGCCTGCGACAACTGCCCTGAAGTGGAGAACCAGGATCAGGCCGACACCGACACGGACGGCATCGGCAACAGCTGCGACAATTGCCCGGACAAGGTAAACGCTGAGCAGGACGATGCGGACGGCGACGGCATCGGCGACGCCTGTGACACGGATGCGGACAACGATTCAGTACCGAACGCTTCCGACAACTGTCCGCTCGCACCGAACCTCGACCAGGCCAACAATGACCACGACGCGCAGGGCGACGCGTGCGATCTGGACGACGACAACGATGGCGTAGCCGATGACGCCGACAACTGCCCGCTCAACGCCAACGCGGGCCAGGCGGACACGGACGGAGATGGCTTGGGCAACGCCTGTGACCCCGACGACGACGGCGATGGATTTCTGGACGCCGTCGACAACTGCCCGCTCCAGGCGAACGATCAAGCCAACCTCGACGGCGACGCCCAGGGCGACGTCTGCGACCCCGACGATGACAACGATGGCGTGGTCGATAGCAACGACAACTGCCCGGTGATCGCCAACCCGCGCCAGGAGGACGCGGATCGTGACGGCGTAGGCGACGCGTGCGAGCTCGACGACGATGACGACGGGCTGCTCGATAACGTCGACAACTGCCCTCAGGATGCGAATCCGAGCCAGGCCGATTCGGACAACGATCGCATCGGGGACGCCTGCGATCCCGATGATGATAACGACAGCGTGGCCGATGGCATCGACAATTGCCCGTTCACGTTCAATCGCGATCAGGCGGATTCCGATGGAGACGGGGTCGGGAATGTCTGCGACAACTGCCCCGAGCGCTCCAACCGCGATCAGAGCGACGCTGACGGCGACAGGTGGGGAGATCTGTGCGACAACTGTGTCGACCTGGCGAACGCGGATCAGGCAAATAACGGGGATGACGACATCGGCAATGCCTGCGACGACGATGACGACGACGACGGGGTGCTCGACGTCAGCGACAACTGCCCGATGGTGTCCAACAGCAGCCAGGCTGACAACGAGCACGACGGGATCGGCGACGCGTGCGACGCGGACGACGACAACGACGGGGTGCTCGACGTCAGCGACAACTGCCCGTTCGCGTCGAACGCCGGTCAGGTCAACAACGACGGCGACACGCAGGGCGACGCCTGCGACGAGGACGACGACAACGACGGCATCCTCGATACCGAGGACAACTGCCCGCTCGTCTCCAACACGACCCAGGCAGACACCGATCAGGACCAGAGGGGCGATGTCTGCGATGACGACGACGACGACGATGGCGTCCTCGATGCCGTCGACAATTGCCCCAAGGCGGCCAACACCGATCAGGTGAATCACGACGGCGACACGCTCGGCGACGCCTGTGATCCGGACGACGACAACGACACGGTCCTCGACGTGGCCGACAACTGCCAGTTCGTCGCCAACACCGACCAGGCCAACAACGAGCACGACGCGACCGGCGACGCGTGCGACGACGACGACGACAACGACACGGTCCTCGACGTCACCGACAACTGCCAGTTCGTCGCCAACACCGACCAGGCCAACAACGACGGCGACGCGCCCGGCGACGCGTGTGATCCGGACGACGACAACGACACGGTCCTCGACGTGGCCGACAACTGCCCGTTCGTCGCCAACACCGACCAGGCCAACAACGAGCACGACGCGCTCGGCGACGCGTGCGACGACGACGACGACAACGACATGGTCCTCGACGCCGCCGACAACTGCCCGTTCACCGTCAACACGAACCAGGCGAACTCCGACAGGAACGGCCCGAACCCCGACGCGCTCGGAGACGTCTGCGATGATGACGACGACGGCGACGGGCTGTCCGACCTCCAGGAGATCGCGCTCGAGACCGACACGCGGAGCATCGACACCGACGGGGACACCATCGCCGACTACGCCGAGGTGGCGAACCCGGACGACCCGGCGGACCCGGCGAACGATACGGATGGGGACAAGCGCATCGACGCGCGCGACACCGACAGCGACGATGACGGGGTGCTCGACGCGGACGAGGCGGGCGACGCCGACATCACCACGCCGCCCATCGACTCGGACCACGACGGCCTGCCGAACTACCGCGACCCCGACAGCGACAATGACGGCGTGGAGGACGCTGAGGACAACTGCCCGCTGGTCGCGAACGCCGATCAGCTGGACGTCGACGGAGACGACCACGGAAACGCCTGCGACGGCGACTCCGACGGCGATCTCGTGCTCGACGCCGCCGACAACTGCGTGCTGCTCGCCAACCCGCTGCAGGAAGACGCCGACGGCGACGGCCTCGGCGACGTCTGTGATCCGGACGGCGATCCCGACGCAGACGGGGTGCCCAACTCCAGCGACAATTGCTTCCTGATCGCCAATCCGATGCAGGAGGACGCCGACATGGATGCCCAGGGCGACGTCTGCGACTCCGATCCGGACAACGACGGCGTGCGCGACGGCGACAACTGCCCGCTAGACCCCAACGTCGATCAGGAGGACGCCGACGGCGACGGCGTCGGCGACGCCTGCGACAACTGCGTCGAGCAGGCGAACCCCGATCAGGAGGACGTGAACGCGAACGGCGTCGGTGACGTCTGTGACCCGGCGTTCGATCGAGACCTCGACGGCATCGCCGACCCGGACGACAACTGCCCCGACGTCGCGAATGCCGACCAGATCGATACGGACAAGGACGACGTCGGCGACGTCTGCGACAACTGCCCTGAGGCTCCCAATCCGGATCAGGCCGATAGGGACGACAATGACATCGGCGACGCCTGCGATGTGTCGCCCACCGGCAGCGGGGGCGGCGGGGGCGGCGAGGGCGGCGCGGGCGGCGCGGGCGGCGCGGGCGGCGAAGGAGGTCAGGAAGTGAATGAGGAAGGAGATTTCTCGGGCGGCTGCGACTGCCAGATGAGCGACGCCCCGAGCTCGAGGGCCGCGTGGGGGCTCGTGCTCGGCGTCGCGCTGCTCCTGCGGCGCCGGCACAAGGCCAGCGACACGCCAGCCACGCGAGCCCGCCGGGCGGCTTGAGCCTCGCGGGGATTCCTGTCCCGCTTCACACCCCCTCCAGGAGGCCCTCCACCAGGGCCTCCGGCACCCACCTGCTCCACCCCACCGCGATCACGTCGTCCCCCCGCCGCACCGCCCCCGGCACATCCGCCGACGTCACCAGGGTCGCCTTCGGCCATCCCAGCAGCTCCCGAGCGTATTCCCATCGAACCACGATGGCCTCGTGAGAGCCCTGGAGGACGTAGCTCGAATCCTCGGTCAGCTTGATCTCGACCTCACCACGGGCGCCATGCCGCAACGAAGCTTCAGGGAGCACGCTGCCATGAGGCTCGCCACTGATGCAATCAAGTTGCATCAGTGGCGAGACCGAGGTAGTGCTGTCGCGTCCATCAGGTCAGCCGATCCGCCGCCGCTGCCGCGGATCGCGGCCTGACGCCGAACGGCGACAAGGAGGGCACCTCGTGCGCGAACTCATCAAGCTCGTCTCGTCTGCGGGGACCGGTCACTGCTATTACACGACGAAGAACAAGCGGACGATGACGGAGAAGATGCAGATGAAGAAGTACGATCCGATCGCCCGCAAACACGTGGTCTTCACGGAAGGGAAGATCTCGAAGGGAGGTGGCAAGTAATCGCGACTCCAGCGCTCGCGGTCATGCAGCCAGCGTGAATGCGCTGCGCTGCATGACCGCGCCGCCGAGGCCGCGTCAGCCATCCTGCAGGGAGCGCCTCAGGACAGGAGCTGCGCCGGCCCGGCCTCGCTCTCCTGTTCATCCGGCTCACTCGCGTCCTCCCACGCCGGGAAGGGATCCTCGAACCGGCTCCAGGCGGAAGGCCCCGCGGCCATCTCGTCCGGCGTGAGCAAGCAGGCGTCGAGCCCGCGCGTGAGCTCCTCTCGGACCATGTCGACGCCGATGAAGACGATCTCCTGCCGCCGGTCGCCCCAGACCGGATGCCACGCGGCGCACGGCCGGTCGTCCTCCGGCCGCTCCTCCTCTGGCAAGGCGGCGTACCAGAGCCCGGCCGCCTCGAACGAGGCGGCGCCGCCCGCCTGCGACCAGGCGCCTGTGATGTCCATGCGCGTCGCCAGCCAGAAGAACCCCTTGGAGCGGAGCACTCCATCCCAGGCGGCCGCCCCGTGGAGGAAGGCCCAGAGCCGCTCCGGGTGCATCGGGCGCTCCGCGCGGTAGACGAAGCTCTCGATCCCGTACTCCTCGGTCTCGGGGACGTGCTCCCCGCGCAGCTCCCGCATCCAGCCGGGCGAGCGCGCCGCCTCCTCGAAATCGAAGCGCCCGGTGCCGAGGATCTCGCGAGGATCGACCCGGCCGCGACAGGCCCTGACGATCCGGGCGCCGGGGTTCAGGTGCAGCAGCATCGCCGTGAGGCGCTCGACCTCGTCATCGCTCACGAGATCCGTCTTGTTGAGCACGAGCACGTTCGCGAACTCGATCTGCTCGACGAGCAGATCCGCGACCGTGCGCTCGTCGTCGCCGTCCAGCGCCGCCTCGCGCGCGCGCAGGTCGTCGGCGCTCGTCCAGTCGGCGAGGAACCGCTGCGCGTCGACGACGGTGACGAGCGTGTCGAGCCGGGCGACCTCCGAGAGGCTCTTGCCCGTCGCCGGGTCGTCGAAGGTGAACGTCTCGGCGACCGGGAGCGGCTCCGAGATGCCCGTCGACTCGATCAGCAGGTAGTCGAAGCGCCCCTCGGCCGCCAGGCGGGCCACCTCGACAAGGAGATCCTCCCGGAGCGTGCAGCAGATGCAGCCGTTCGACATCTCGACGAGCCGCTCCTCCACGCGGCGCAGCGCCGCGCCCCCGCCCCGCACGAGCGCGGCGTCGACGTTGACCTCGCTCATGTCATTGACGATCACCGCGACGCGCAGCGAATCGCGGTTCGCGAGGAGATGGTTCAGCAGCGTGGTCTTGCCGGCGCCCAGGAAGCCGGACAGCACGGTCACAGGAAGCTTTTGCGTCACGTCGAGGTCCTCTCTCGCCAGCGCCGGCGCGCTCCAGCGCGGGCGGGTGCGCCTGCCGCACGCGCGGCGCGGGGTGAACGAGGTGCATCCGCGGCCGCGGCGCGATCGGCCGGGCCCAAGTCTGGCGTGGGCTCGATGTAATGCAATCAAGATACATTTGCAATAAAATAGCTTCTGTTGCCGGGGCGCACGCCGGACACCTCGCGCGCGGGCCGGCGCGCCGCGGACCCGTACGCCGAGGCCGACCCGATCGCCGCGCGCAGCGCAGGTCGCCGTGCCGCCTGGTCGCTCGCCTCGTCGGGCGCCGGCTCGGCGCTACGGTAGCCGCGTGGCCGCGACACGCTCCCCGGCGGCCCAGCGCGCCGCCCCCGCTGCGCGGGAATGGGCGGCGCCGGCGGGGCAGGTCTGGCGGCTCGCCTGGCCCGCGATCACGCACATGCTGTTCCTGACGCTGGTCTTCCTCGTCGGGCGCGGCATGGTCGGTCGCTGCTTCGCGACCGCGCTCGCCTCGATCTCGATGCAGATCTGCGGGACGCTCACGTGGACCGTCGTCTCCGTCTTCAGCGCCACCTCCGCCGGCACGCTCGCCGTCGTCGCGCGCAGCGTGGGCGGCGGCGATCGCGACGCGGCCGCCGCCGCGGCGCGCGCCTCGCTCCTCGTCGCGCTCGCCCTCGGGGCGGCGATCGCGCTGCCGCTGCTCCTCGCCTGCGGCCCGCTGCTCCGCGCGCTCTTCCCGCGCGCCGGCGGGGCGGTCATCGAGCAGGCGGCCGCGTACCTCGGGATCGTGCTTCCGGCGCTCCCGCTCGCGTTCGTCGAGGCCGCCGCGGCGGCGGCGCTGCATGGCGTCGGCGACACGAGGACGCCGCTCGCCGTGGCCACCCTCGCCGCGCTCCCCGTCGTGGGTGGTGCGGCGCTCCCTGCCGCGGGCGGGAGCAGCAGCGCGGCGACGAGCAGGGCGGCGATCGGTCGATGGAGCTTCATGGGCGCATGAGCTCCGGCGTGTTCAAGAAAGATGCAATGGCGAAGATGCAGAGAAGGAGAGGGCTGCCCACCCCCCGTCGGTGCTCGGCGCTGCGCGCCTGCGCGCCGCCGGCCCCTCCCAGGTCCGACGCTGCGCGCCGGACGGGAGGGGTCGCCGTCGTGTCGGGACCCCGAAGGCAGGTTTTCTCACGAGACATCTCCCGGGCCGGCTGGGACACGAGGCAGCGCTCGCGGGCACCGCAGCGGTGCACGTCGGCTCTACAGAAGAGATCGGATCGAGCGCGCCAACCTGCTCAGGAAAGTGCAGCGGGTCTCTGACGATTTCCGGCAACCCCCGGCGTCATCGGCGCGCGGGCGGTACCCACGCATGCACGCGGCGCCCATCGAGAAAGCGGGGCTGAGCCGGTCTCGGGCCATATCGTGGGTGGAGAGTTGCTCCGGCTGCCCATCGGCCACCAACCGGCAGTTGCCGGCTGACCCGCCGAGTCGCACCCCGTAGGGGCGACCTGCGGCACGCAAGGTGCGGATGGAGCCGCACTGCTCCGGCCGAGGGATGTGAAGGTCCTATGTGCGGGCCCAAGGGCGAAACTCCTCGCCACAAGGCATTGCCGATGGGCGCGGCTTATTGCCAGATTTTTTTGAAGCAGTGCGTTTTTTTCTCGGCAGGGCTGTCGCCGGCACGAGGCTACTGAGCAAACTCCTGCGTATCGGCCTTGATGCCCGCGGCGGCGCTGTCGCCGTCGCCGTTGCCGCCGGGGCCGGGCTCGCCGGTGGCGATGGTGAGGCCGTCGGTGGGGGGCGGGGAGCCACGAAAGGCGATGCCGAGGGAGTGGCCGCCGATGCCGCCGCCGCCGATGCCGCCGATGCCGCCTTTGCCACCCGGCCCGCCGGCGCAGCCAGCGTTGAGGCTTTGGATGCCATCCGGCACGGTGCCGCCCGGCCCGCCGATGCCGCCGATGCCGCCCTCTTGACCGGGCCCGCCGTTGCCGCCGCGGCCGCCGCGGCCGGTCTTGAGCGAGACGTCGTCGAAGGTGAGGGTGGCGTCGAGGCTGACGAGGGCAATGCTGGCGCCGCCGGCCCCACCCGGATTGCCGCCCTTGCCGCCGCAGCCGCCGGGTCCGCCGGAGCCGCCGCTGGCGCCGCCGGCGGAGTCGGCGGCGCACTGGTTGGCGGCGATGCCCCCCCTTGCGCCGCCGCCGCCGCCGCCGCCCTGCGCGGCAGCGCCTGGTGTACCGGGGTTGCCAGAGGCGCCGGCGTAGCCGGAGGAGGAGAGGGCGCCGAGCCCGCTGGCGCTCAGGCCGGGCTCGCCAGCGGCACCTTCGGTGCCGGCGCTGCCCGCGGTGCAGGTGGCCGTGTTTTGTCCGCTCCCGCGATTTTCTGCACCCGTCGGTGTGCCAGTGCCTCCGTCGCCGCCGCTGTCCAGTTCCCCGATACCTCCCCGTCCGCCCGTGGAGTCGTCGCTCGGGTCGTCCGGCGTGCCGCACGTATTCCGCTTGACACCACCGGGCACGACGATCTCCGCCGAGCACGCGTCCTTGCCCGGGTTGCCCTGCTCGCCGGCGAGCGCCGGCTCTTCGTACGGCTCGCCGTCGCGCCCGTCTGCCGCATCGCCTGCCTCGAGCGTGCAGCGCGCCAACTCGACAGCGATGCTCTCGGCGACCACGGCGACGGACGACATCCCGCGCGCCTCTTCGTTGCTCGGGTCAATGGCGCGCGCGGTGACGTGGACATCCTCGACGCGCACCGCGCCGTCGCCGCCGCGCATCACGAGCGGGATCTCGCCTTCAGCCGCGGTGATCTCGGTCTTCTTGGTCTCGCCGATCCAGCCCCATCCGCCAGCGCAGTCGAGCCCTCCGAAGATCGCGACGCCGCCGGGCACCTCGCTCGCTCCCTGCAGCTCCTCGGCGCAGGCGTACACCCTTCGCGTGGCGCCCTCTTGCTTTGCCCGCGCGACGGCCTCTCTGAGCGTCTTGACCGGCGCTCCCTTGGTCCCCGCGCCCGCATCATCCCCGCTGGCCGCGACGAACACCCCGCACTGGTCTTCCACCGCCCTGCCGCTCTCGTTCGGCACGCACTCTTCCGGCGTGCCCCCACCTCCGCCGCTGCCGGCGACCGGCTCGCACCGAAACCGGTGCGGGCAGTCCGGTGACAGCGTGCCGCACCCTGCGCCGGCCGCGACCGCGAGGCCAGCCAGCACGACAACGACACCGCTCCAGTCCATGCGTCGCATCACCCTCTTCCTTTGGCCACCGCAAGTCGTCGCTCGGTCCGCCACGTGCTCACTCAAAACGCACCTCCGATCGTGAGCCCGGCGCTCTGCGCCGTGATCGCCGGGGCGATGCGCACGCCACGTGAAGCTTCTGTCCGCGGCGTCCCGACCGGCCACAGCACGTACGCGAGCGCGGTGCCGCCCAGCGCGGCGCCCGCGGTCACCAAGGCGGCGATCGCCAGGTTTCTCGTCGTCCCCTCGGCGATGTTCGCGTCGTCGAGCGCGTCGCAGCGCGCCTTGAACGCGGGGTCGTTGCATGCGTTCGCGTCGCCGTTCATCGCGATCGATCGGGTCGCATCGTTCACCTCTTCGCTCTTGCCGTTCGACACGACCGTCAGCACCACGCCCGCCGCGATCGCCACACCGCCGAGGGCGAGGCCGCCGAGCACCACGCCGTCGCGCACCCGCGTATCCGGTCGCGCCGCCGGCGCGACCGGCGGCGGCACCGGCGCGACCGGCGTCGGCGTCGCGGCCGTCGGCGTCGGCGCCGTCGTCGCGGCCGTCGTCGTCGCCTGCGGCATCCGCGGGTGCAGCGCGAGGTTCCGCTGGGAGCCGGCCTCGAACCGCACGGTGCTCTGCGCGACGGCGCCGGTGCCCGTCCGCGCTTCGAGCGAGTGCTCGCCCGGCTCCAGGAACAGCGGCGCGGGGAGGGGCGCCTGCCCTACGGCCTTGCCGTCGACGAGCACGGTGGCGCCGGGCTCGACGTCGATGTTGACGACCGCGATCTTCGCCAGCGCCTCGTCGAACAGGCGGCGGTGCTCGGCGCTGAGCTCCGCCCGCGTCCCGTCGGCGGCGGGCTGGGTGAGGGCCGACAGGTGTTCGGCGGCGTCGCGGTACAGGCCGAGCTTCACCTCGCAGGCGGCCAGGTTGCCCGCGATCTGCCGGTACGGCTTGATGCTCCACGCGGCGAGGTGCGCAGCGCGGCACTCCTCGTACTTCCGCTGGTTCCACGCCGCGACGCCCTTCGCGAACAGCTCGCGGGCCATCGCTGAGATGGCGTCTTCCTTCGGCGGCGCGGGCGGCGCGGTCTTCGGTGGCGCGGGCAGCGCCGGGCTCCCCGCCGCGGGCGGTGCGGCGCTCGCTGCTGTGGGCGGGAGCAGCAGCGCGGCGACGAGCAGGGCGGCGATCGGTCGATAAATCTTCATAGGCTCTAGAACTCGGGCTTGTCTCCGAAGGGCGGAGGGGGTTGTGGCGGGAGCTTCGGTGGCGGGGCGGACCGGGACGCCGCGGAGGAGCGCGGCGCCGGGGGACGCTGGGTGTTCGGCAGCGCTCGAGGCGAGGCGCCCCGCGGCGCCGTCGCCGGTACCGTCGGTGCCGCGGGTACCGAGGCCGGCGTGCTCGGGGCGGTCAGCGCGCTTGGGGCGACCGGGGCCGAGGCCGGCGTGCTCGGAGCAGACGCCGAGGCCGGCGTGCTCGGGGAAGCCGCCGTGGCGGACGCGCTCGGGGCCGGCGCCGAGCTCGCCGCGCCCGGGAGCGCGCTCGGCGGCGCCGGCGGGGCGAGCGCGCCGCCGCGATCGTCCTCCTGGGCGCTCTTCTTCCCCGCCAGGAAGGCGAGCGCCGTCGGAACAAGGACGCAGAGCGCTGCGGCCAGCGCGATTAGCGCGTACCGGAGCCATCGTCGCGCCCGAGGCCGCGCCGTCGCCGCGCCCCCCGCGGCGCCGGGCACGGCCGTCCCCGGCGCCGTCGCCGGCACCGCCGCGGGCGTGGCCTTCGCCGCCCCTCGTGCGCCGCGCTTCCCCTGCTGCTGCGCCGCCTCCTGCTGCGTCAGCACGTCCTGGAGGCGCGGGTTCTCGATGGCGCGGCGCAGGTTCTCGTCCGAGGCGTCCTGATCCGCGACCCGGCGCAGGGTCTCGTCGTTCGGCAGGTAATTCTTGACGTCGTGGCTCATGCGGCACCTCGATCAGAACGGTCGTGCGGGCGCCTTGCGCGCGGGTGGCGGCGGGGCGGCGCGCCGGCGGTCGGGTGCCGGCATGCCATAGATGTCGTCGTCCTCCTCCAGCACCGTGAAGGGCGGCCGGGCGCCCTGCGCGCCAGGCGTCGCCCGCGGCTGCGGCGCCGCGGCGGCCGGGCGCGGTTGCGGCGCCGCGAGGGCGGCTCGTGGCTGCGCGGGCGCAGGCGATGTCGGGGGCGCGGCCGCGACGTGGGGGGCGTTCGGCGCGGCAGGGGGAGGGGGCGCCGCCGCCTCCTGCGCCGAGGCCGCCGACCGCGCGCTGCCGGCTGCCGCGGGCGGCGACGCCCCGCCAGCCGCGGGCCCCGCGGCCGGCGGCGGCGCGGGCTCCTCCAGCGGCTCGACGCTCGAGGGCGGCGCCGGTGCGCCGGCGCTCGACGCCTCCTCCGGCGGGCCCACGGTCACGATCCGCCTCTCCGCAGGCTCGATCGCGACGGGCGCCGGGGCCGCGACGTCGCGAGGTGAGCGCCGGACGAGCACGAGCCCGGCCGAGAGCGCCAGCGCCAGCGAGCACGCGACGGCGGCGGTCCACCCCAGCCGCGCCCTCCGGCGCCGGTCGATGGGCGCACCCAGCCCGATCGATTCGGACGGGATGCCCTGCGTCAGGGCGGCCCCTGCCCAGGGTGATCCTCCGCTCGACGCCGGGCCGAGCTCGACCGACTGGGCCGGCATGCTCGGCTGAGCCGGCATGCTCGGCTGGGCCGGCATGCTCCCCGGCAGGCCGGCCTCGACCCACGGCGGTGCTCCGCTCGGCTCGGCGGGCCGCAGCGGCGCGGTCGAGGGCGCGGGGCCCTCAAACGAGCGCGCCCGCGCGTTCGGATCGGCCGCGGCGGTGGCCGCGTGCGGCGCGCTCGCTCGCGCGCCGGCGCTCCCTCCCAGCGGGGCGGTCGAAAACCCCGCCCGCCCCGTCGCCTCCGGCGCGTACGCGCCCGGCCCCGGAGCGCCCGTGGGCATCATCCCGCGAGCGTCGAGTAGCGGCGCGGTCGTGGGCGCCACGGTCGCCGGCTGCTCCCACGGCAGGGTGCCGTGAGGCGTCGGCGCGACGCCGGCCGCGGGCACCCATGCGCCCGCCGCCGCGACCGCCGCCGGTTGCTCGGGCGTGGGCGCCGCCGCCGCGACCGCCGCCGGCCGCTCGGGCGTGGGCGCCGCCGCCGCGCCCGCCGCCGGCCGCTCGGGCGTGGGCGCCGCCACGGCCGCCGTCGGCCCCGCCACGGCGGTCGCCACGCCCGCCCCCGCCTGCCCCGGCGTGCCGGGCATCCGGGCCGTCCAGCCGCGGCCCCGCAGCTCGGGCGGCGCGGCGCCCGCCGGCCGGAACGGCAGCGCCGCCTCCGGCGCCCGGAACGCGGCGGCAAGCGGCGCCGTCCCGAACTGCGGCACGTGAGGCGCTCCGTCCGGCCCCGGCCACGCGGCGTGCTCGTCGGTGCTCTCCGGACCGCCGCCCGCGCCCCGCGCCGCGCCGGCGTCGAGCTCCGCCCAGCTCACCTGGCGGTTCCGGGGCTGGGGCGCGACCGGCGGGTCGCGCCGGTGCTCCGTCGCGAGCGGGATGCGTCCTTCGTCGCGGGGGTGCTCCTCCCGGTAACGGCGGACCGCCCGCGCCAGCGCGCGCTGGACCTCGGCCGCCCGGGGCCGCTCGCGCGGGAGCTTCGACAGCATCCGGCCGACGAGATCGCTGATCTCCCGGGCGTCGAAGCCCGGCACCGCCTCCACGAGCGGCGTCGGCACGGCGTGGACCTGGTGGAGCATCACCTCGGCCGCGGTCGGCACCTCGTGCGACGTCGCCGCGAACGTGTGCCGGCCGGCGATCATCTCGTAGAGGATCATCCCGATCGCATACACGTCCGACGCCTTGGTCGCGCCGTCCCCGAGCATCTGCTCCGGCGCCATGTAGTGCACCGTCCCGATGTTCGGGAACGGATCGCTCGACGCGTGCCGCCCCGGCTGCCGCCGGATCCGCTTGGCGATCCCGAAGTCCACGACCTTGACCAGCCCGGCGCGCGTGACGAGGGCGTTCTCGGGCTTGAGATCGCGGTGCACGATGCCCGCCCGGTGGGCCACGCGCACGGCGTCCGCGATCTGCGCGGCGATCGAGAGCGCGCTCGGGAGGTCCAGCGCGCCGGCGCGGAAGATCAGCTCCCGGAGCGAGATGCCCTCGATGAGCTCCATGACGATGTACATCACCCCGCCGTGCGTGATGCCCGCGTCGTAGACCTTGACGATGGCCGGGTGGTCGAGCTCCGCCAGGACGCGCGCCTCCTTGCGCTGGCCCTGGGCGAAGCCGCCGCCCTGCATGTACTTGCGCCGCACGACCTTGAGCGCGACGCGCCGCCCCAGGTACTCGTCCTCCGCGACGTAGACCTGCCCCATGCCGCCCTCGCCGAGGAGCCGCACGATGCGGTATTTCTCGCAGCGATCGCCGGTGGCGTAGGTCCGGTCCTCGGCCGGCGGCGGCGCGTCCGAGCGGGTGCCCTCCCGTAGGCTCATGGCGAGCTGCCTTCTACGCAGCGCGCTCGCGGCGGGTCAATGGCGCCCGCGGCGCGGGGGCGCGCGCGGTACGGCTCTGGGAGGGCGTTCAGCGCTGTGGGCACGGAGCTCTGCCAGGGGCGCCGCGGCTTTGGGAGCCCCTGCAGAGAGTCGGGTGCAGGGGCCGGATGTGCTCAGGAAATCGGCGGCCGGCAATCGAATCGGGGGCGGCCTCCGAGAAGGGGGCCCGGAGAGGGGTGCGGCGGGGGCAGCGGGGCGCGCCGCGGCGGCCGCTGCCCAGCGCTGCTGGCGCGGCTCGCCTCGGCGGCGCTACTCGACGGCGGCGGCCGGCTCCGCGGGCGCCGCCTTCCTCTTGGCGCCGCCCTGGCGGAACGTGCCGAGGAAGTCGAGCAGGAGCTTCCAGCGCCCCGGCAGATCACGGTCGTCCTCCTTCAGGGCGTTGACCCGCCGGGCGAGCTTCTCGAGCATCTTCATCGCGCGATCGTCGACCTGGAGCCGCTGCTCGAACAGGCTCCGGTAGACGGCGTGCGCGACGGCCTCACGCGCGGCGAGGTACTTCTGCTCGGCCTGCGCCTCGAGGAGCGCCTCGGGGGTGACGTCCGGCACGTTGAGCGCGCCCGCGTCCTCCTCAAGCAGCGCGGCGACGTCGTCCAGGATGCCGGCGTAGCCGGGCAGCGCCTTGCGCAGCCGCGCGCTCTGCTCGGGCTTGAGCGGGGGCGAGAGCGTGACGCCCAGGATGTCGGCGAGCTCGCGCGTGCTCGGCGGCTTCAGGGGCTTGTCGCTGCTCGGCTTCTTGGTGCGCTCCGCGCTCTTCTTCGTGGTCGTTCGGGGGGCCATGGAGTCCTCCTGGCTGGTTCAATGTCGATGCTGGCTCGGCCAGCGCGGAATGATGGGCAGGCCATCATTCCATGCTGGAAGGTCGAGCATGGATGCCTGCGCGCTCAACCCCGGAGCATGATTCTGGCGACCTCCGACACGACGGCGGCATCATCATCATCGCCGCGGCGGCGCCCGGGAGCGCGCTGGTGGCGTGGCCGGGGGCTAAGGCCGTAGCGGGACCGAGCGCTGACACTCGGCGGACCATCAGCCAGCCTGAGCGTCAACAGCACGGAGAGGAGCGCGTCGAGCAGCTCCGGGAACTCCCAGATGTGGCTCGTCACGCCGACCGCCATCGCGGGTGTGACGCGGGTCGTCTTCACGATCAGGCACAGGTTGTAGTGCGTCAGCCCGAGCGAGACGGCCGCGCGGTGGTGCTCTACGTCCTTGCTGAAGGCATAGCACAATCGGCGCATCCGCCCGATGTGGTGCCGCAAGGTGCCGTTGTTCCGCTCGACGTGCGCGGTCGTCGCGGCGCCGATGTTCGGAGCGCCGAACACCACGCGCATCGCTCTCGATGAGCGAGAGCGAGAGGTCGCGCGCCATGGTGTTGTGCAGGCTCTGCGCGGCCATGCCGACGCGGAGCGCGAACCGGCGGATCGTCTTCCGCTCGACGCCCGTCATGCGCTCGGCCGCGCGCTCGCTGTTGCCGTCCACCAAGGCCGCGAGCACGGCAAGTTGCCGCTCGCGTGGGAGCACGTTCGCTACGGGACCCTTTGCCTTTCCCCGGCGTAGGGCCCACGATCCGGTCTGCCAGGACGCTGGACGGGGCAACCTGCTCGGCTTCTGCCGCCCTGCTCCTAGTTTGCCGCTGGGAGCGGGGCGTTTTCGTCTAAGGTCCTCTGATTGAAGCTGTTTTCCCGGCGAAAACCGCTCGGATCGGTGCGCGGCAGATGCCGACAGGACGGGGTATGTCACAGCCGAGGTGGCGCCGCAGCGGCGGCGACCTTGGGCGCCGGTGACCCGAAGGCCCGACGGGCATGCCGTGCCGCGATCATACATCCGGCGTTAGGCGTGGTACTATTGCCATATGAGGACAACGCTTGAGCAGAGGGAAGGCTGGCGCTACGCGATCCTGCGCACGCTGTACGAAGCCAGCGGCGGAGACCAGCACAGGTATTTCAGCCTAGTCGAGATCGGGGAACACGTAGGCGTCCCGCCTGAGGAACGGGAACTCGCCTGGCAGTATCTCATTGGTGAGGGCCTCATCAGATCGGCCGGGATGGGGCCGGATCTGCTCGTCTTCATCACGCACCGTGGACGTGTGGAGATTGAGACTTCGATGAAGAACCCGAAGGACTCCACCGACCACTTCCGGGCGTCGGTCATCCAACACGTTACCAACAACTTCAGCGGCCCGGTCGGTGCTGTGCAGACCGGATCGAACAACGTGGCCAACGTGACGCAGAATGTGTCCACGGACGTGCAGGTACTGCTCCAACAATTGCGCGCCCACGTCGATGGGCTTCCCGACGAGAAGCGGGGGGAGGCGATCGAGTTGGTCGACGGTCTCGATGAGCAAGCGAAGGCGCCGAAGAAGAGCAAGGCGATCATCCGGGCCCTGCTCGCCGGGCTTGGCGCCATTGTGACGGGCGCCGGAGGGGACGTGCTTGCAGAACTCGGGAAGAAGTTGCTGGGGTAGGACGGCCGGAGCCACCGACCACGCAATGGGCGGGCGGACGGTTCAGCTCTGGCTCTTCGATAAATAGTACTGCTGGCGCCACTCGCGATCAGCCGCCGAGCAAATTGCCGGCCTGACCGGCCAGGATTGGACCAAGTTTGGTTCCAATCTCGGCGGCGATCTTCATCACGATTTCCTTGCTGGCTCCACCAAACAACGCGACGATGCCCGCGAGAGCCGCCTTTATCATGGCCGCCGACCGCTTGGGCGACTTCGCCTGATCCTCTACACCATCGGCAAGCTCGTTCGCCTCCGCCTGCTTATCCGCTGGAAGGCTGGAAATGTGCTCTCGGAGTTGCTGGAGCAGACCCGACACGTCGCCGCTGAGATTCTGAACAACGTTAGCGGTATTGTGATCGCCGGTCTGGATCGCGCCGACTGGACCGCTGAAATTATTGGTTACATTGTTGATTACCGACGGCTCGAAGTAGTCGCTCCCCTCGTCTGGATGCGCTTCCGTGTCTTCGATTTCTCGCACGCCGTCTGGATGCAGCTCCCAAAACTGAGCGGCGATGCGCTCGACGAATCCATTGTCTATCAGTCCCTGGAGCGCCGAGTCGAAATCCCTTTCAGTTAGCCCAAGCTTACCCTTGAACCTATCAAGGTCCTCTAGTGAGAATCCCCTGGCCCCATCCGACTCTTCTGAGTCGATGTACATCTCTCGCAGGAGAGCGTACTGCTGCTCCTTCTTCTTTAGAATCCTGTCTCTCATTGGTCGCCGTGTATTGTTGGAGGCGTTGTACATGAACAACACGCTCGATGCCGAAGATGAACTGCGCTCTGGCCGACGCGCGTTGGCGCGCTCAATGAAGATCGGCTCCGCTGCCGAGATCGCGGAAGCGGTGCGAGACGTGGCGGAGGCGCGGAAGTCGCTGGCGCAGCGTATACGTAGGCTTGGTGATCTTCTAGGGCACTAGGCGTGCGCTGAACCTGTGCGCTCCTATTTCTTCCCGGCGACGAACTCATGCGCGCTCGTGCATCAGATTATTGAGCGTCATCCGCGTAGGTGATCTCGATGTCCAAGTCATCAAACATCGCGCGCGCCCAATCCTCTGTATTTCGCGCCAGTTTTTCGTATTCATCTCTTGGAAGTGGTCCGGTGATGCCATCGGCAAGGCTGGCCCACCTTGCGAGTGAAACAAAGAACGTGAACTGCTGATCGACAATCGCGTGAATGATCTGAGCCTCACGTTTGCTCAGTTCAGCGCCCTTGATCCCGATGCCAACAGAAATCCCCATGTCATGAGCAATACAGCCTGACCTGGGCACTCGGCAAGGCGATGCGCCTACGCGAGACGCGTGTTCAGTTGTGGGCTGTGGCGAGATGATGGCGGGGAGAGGCGGGCTACCGGCGGCGTCTGAGCTTCCGAGCGAGGCGGGCGCGCGCGAGCCGGAGACGACTGCTCGCCGTGCCGAGCGGGATGCGGAGGATGTCGGCGATCTCGGTGCCGCCGTGCCCGAGCGCGGCGAGAACGAGCACCTCGCGAGCCCAGAGCGGCAGCCCGACGATCGCCATGAGCGCCTCGGCCGCGTCGATGCGCTCGCCGACGTGCCCGGGGTCTACGCGCTCCTCCCCCGTGGCGGCCCATGGGTCGTCGACCGGCACCTCTCGCCGTCGGAAGGCGCGCTCGTGGTAGTGGGTGCAGTGGAACCTGCACACTCCGAAGAGCCAGCGCCGCAGGGTGTCCAGAGGCTCGCGCGTGCGGTCGGGTCTGTAGCGACCCGCTTGGGAGCTCATCCATGCCCCGAGCACGACGTCCTGGCACACGTCGTCGAGATCGACGGCGCGCACGCCGAGGCCACGCAGGACGCTGCTGATGAGCGGATCCTGCGCGGCGATCTCGACGATGTTCAGGACGCCAGCGGGGCCGACATGCGGGCCCCGCCAGGTCATGGGGCACCCCGGCCGCAGTGCGGGCAGCGATCGGCCGCTACGGGTCGGCCCAGGAGGCGCTCGATGGTGAGGCCAGCGGCTCGCGCGGCGCGGACAGCGGACCCGTATGACCCGGCGCTCTCGCCCGTGGCGATGGCGCGGAGCGTTCGGGCCTTCATGCCGGCCACCTCGGCCAAGCAGGACCACGAGCCGTACAGCGCCCGAAGGTTGCGGAGCGCGGCGCGCAGCCGCATCCGCTCGGTGTCGGTCAGGGAACGGGTGACGAACGTGCAGCGGCGGCGCGCGGGCGCACCTTCGCCTTCTTGCTCGCCCGAAGGCGAACGGACTACGGTCAGCATGTCGGACCTCGTGTGTGCGGGGTTCGGCCACGCGGCCCGGGGTGCTACCAACACCCGCGGGCCGCACTTCCTTGAGGCCGAACCCTACCCGCTCACGCAGGGTCCGAAGTCAAATGACCCCACTTTCGGTCAAATGACCCCACTACCCCACATGAAGACGGGAAGATCATTCAGGTTCTCTTCCCGCCTTCATGTTCAAATGACTGCACTACCGCCGAGCGCGCGCGTCGAACGGCCGCGTCGAGGGCGGTGCGTCGGCAGGAGGGATCGCGCTCGGCGGGGCAGACGAACGGCTCAGGCCTGCTTCCGCCTGTCCGGGCGCAGCACGCCCTGGAGGATCACGTCGACGACGTGAGCGAGCTGGGCCTCGTCCACGATCGTGCGATCCGCGAGCATCCGGTGCCGGAGGTAGGCCGCGAGCAGCTCGCACGGGAGCAGCGGATCCGCGCTCGGCGCGAGCTCGCCGCGCGCGACCGCGGCCTCGATGATGGCCCGCAGCCCGGCCTCCTGGACCGCGCGCAGCGAGCGGGCGATGGTCATGAGCTCCGAGTCGGGCCCCTCGGACAGGCACACGTGAAAGAGGCTCTGCCCCACCGGTGACGTCTGGATCTCGATGATCGCGCGCCCGAGCGCGACGAGATCCCCGCGGAGCGAGCCCGTGTTCGGCGGGATGATCTTCTCGTCCGTGACCGACAGGAGCGCGGCCCGCACGAGATCCTCCTTCGTCGGCCAGCGCCGGTAGACGGTGGTCTTGTTGACCCCCGCGCGCGTGGCCACGTCCTCGATCCGGAGCGCGCGGTACCCCGCGCTGGCGAGCTCCTCCAGCGTGGCGGCGAGGATGCCCCGCACGACAGGCTCGCCGCGCACGAGCGCGCGCGTCTTCGCGGAGCCTCGCTTCGCCGTGCGCTTCGCCGTCGTCGCCTGCATCAACAGCCATTGAAGTTCCGCCGCGCGGCACGCGCCAGCCCAATTTCACGGCATGGCCGGCTATCGCACCCTTTCGTTGCGATCATCGCAACCAGCGGTTGCGGTCGGCTCCGGCCGTGTTATACCCATCGCAACTGTCGGTTGCGATCGCCTGGGCGCCAGCGCGCCGGGGCGGTGGGGCCGGAGGCTGGGCGACGGGGAACGAGCGGACGGCGCAGCGCACCGGCGCGTGCGCCGGCGCGCGCGGCGCCGAGCTCCGCCGAGGGCCGTGCTCCGCCCGCATCAGGCCGCTCCGCGACCGACGCTGCCCCGAGGGACCCTTGAGCCACACAACGACGAAAGGCCGCGCCCGAAGCCTCCTCCTGCTCCTCGCGCTCGCCGCCAACGCGGCCGGCCGCGTGGTGGAGACGTTCGTCGAGCGCGGCGCCGAGGTGAAGAAGGGCGACCTGCTCGCGCGCCTCGACGTCCGCGCCGCCGCGCTCTCCGCCGCGGAGGCGCAGGCGAACGCCGCGCTGACGCGCGCCCAGGAAGAGACGGCGAAGCGCGAGTGCGAGCGCTACGGGGCGCTGCTCGAGAGCGGCGCGATCTCCCGGGTCGAGCACGACCGGATCGCCGACCAGTGCCGGAGCGCCCCGCTCTCGGTCGCGGCCGCCTCCGCCCGCGCCCGCGCCGCCGCGCAGGGCGTCGGCGACGGCCAGATCCGCGCGCCGTTCGACGGGGTGGTCGCCGAGCGCTTCGTCGACGTCGGCGAGTACGTCCGCCAGGACTCCCGGGTCGTCGCGCTCGTCTCGAAGGGCGCGCCGCGCCTCCGGTTCACCGTGCCCGAGGCGAGCCTCGCGGCCGTCAAGGCAGGCGGCGCGCTGACCTTCACCGTGCCGGCGTACCCGGGGCGGTCGTTCGCGGGCACGGTGCGCTGGGTCGGCGCCGCGGTCCGCGAGACAACGCGCGATCTCGTCGCCGAGGCCGAGGTGCAGGACCCCGACGGCGCGCTGCGGCCGGGCATGTTCGCGTCCGTCGCGCTCGCCACGGCCGATACGCCGAGCCCAGTGGTGCCGAGGTCCGCCCTCGTCCCGCGGGAGGGGCGCGCGCACCTGTTCGCCGTCGTCGACCACAGGCTCGAGGAGCGCGTCGTGCAGACCGGCGTGGAGAAGGGCGACGCCGTGGCCGTCCTCCGCGGCGTCCGCGCAGGGGAAGCGATCGTCATCAACCCGTCCGAGGCGCTCCAGAACGGCCAAGCCGTGGAGTGAGGTCGTCATGCAGTGGCTCGCTCGCGTCTGCGTCAAGAGGCCCGTCTTCGCGTCGGTCCTCATGCTCGTCATCGTGGTCCTCGGCGTCGCCGGCTACACCCGGCTCGGCCTCGACCAGTTCCCCGACATCGACGTCCCGTTCGTCGTCGTCACGACGCGCCTCGACGGCGCCGCGCCCGAGGAGGTCGAGGCCGAGATCTCGGACCGGATCGAGGGCGCGGTGAACACCATCAGCGGCATCGAGGAGCTGCGCTCGACGTCGACCCAGGGCGTGAGCCAGGTCGTGGTCGGCTTCGCGCTGGAGAAGGACGCCGACGTCGCGGCCCAGGAGGTGCGCGACAAGATCAGCGTCGTCCTGCCCAGCCTGCCCAAGGGCATCGATCCGCCGATCGTGAGCAGGATCGACCTTGGCGCGGCCCCGGTGCTGCTCGTCAGCGTGGCGTCGGATCAGCCGATCCGCGAGCTCAGCGAGATCGTCGACAAGCGGGTGCGCCGGCAGATCGAGGGCATCTCCGGCGTCGGTCAGGTCAGCCTGATCGGCGCGCAGAGCCGGCAGATCAACGTCTGGCTCGACCCGATCGCCCTGCGCGCGCAGGGGATCACCGCGGCCGAGGTGCAGCGGGCGATCGCGGCGCAGAACCTGATGACGCCGGGCGGCAGCGTCGAGACGGGCCCCGAGGACCTCACGCTCCGCGTGATGGGGCGCGTCGAGTCGCCCGAGGCCCTCGGCCGCATCGTCCTCCGGGAGCAGGACGGCCACGCCGTGCGCCTCTCGGATGTGGCCCGCGTCGAGGACGGCCGCGCGGAGGAGACGACCTGGGCCCAGCTCGACGAGCGGCGCACCGTCCTGCTGTCGGTGGTCAAGCAGTCGGGCCAGAACACCGTCGCCGTCGTCGACGCCGTGAAGGCGCGCCTCGACGAGGTGCAGCGCTCGCTGCCCGAGGGGACGAAGATCGAGGTCGTGCGCGACGGCTCGCGCGTGATCCGCACGGGCATCGCCGCCGTGAAGGAGCACCTCGTCCTCGGCGCCCTCCTCGCCGCGGCGGTGGTGCTCCTCTTCCTCGGCAACGCCCGCAGCACGCTCATCGCGGCGCTCGCGATCCCGATCTCGGTCGTCGGCACGTTCGCGGTGATGTGGATCGCCGGGTTCACGCTGAATTTCCTCACGCTGCTCGCGCTGGCGCTCGCCGTGGGCATCGTCATCGACGACGCCATCGTCGTGCTCGAGAACATCGTCCGCACCATCGACGAGAAGGGCATGAAGCCGTTCCCGGCCGCCGTGCTCGCGACGAAGGAGATCGGCCTCGCGGTGCTCGCCACCACGCTGTCGCTCATGGCGGTCTTCATCCCGGTCGCGTTCATGCCCGGGATCGTGGGGCGCTTCCTCAAGAGCTTCGGCCTCACGATGGCGTTCGCGATCGGGGTCTCGCTGATCGTCAGCTTCTCCCTCACGCCCTCGCTCGCCGCGCGGTGGCTCTCGGGGCACGCGCGGCACGGCGCGCCCGCGAAGCCGTCGGTCCTCGAGCGCGCCGTCGATGTCTTCTACCGGCCGATCGAGCGCGCCTACATGGTCGCGCTCTCGTGGGTGATGAAGCGCCGCTGGGTGATCGTCGTCGCCTCGGCGGTCGCGCTCGGCTCGTGCGCGCCCATCGCGAAGACGCTGCCCGCCGGCTTCCTCCCGGAGGACGACCAGGCGCAGTTCGAGATCAACATGCGCGCGCCCGAGGGGACGAGCCTCACCTCGACCCGCCTCATCGCCGAGCGGATCGCCGGCGACGTGCGCCGGCTCCCGGGCGTCACCCGGACGCTCCTGACCGTGGGGGAGGGCGAGCAGCAGGCCGCGAACGTCGCCAAGGTCTACGTGATGCTCGTCGACCCGGAGCAGCGGGCGCTCGGGCAGCTCGCGATCATGCAGCGGGTGCGCGAGGAGATCCTCGCGAAGCTGCCGAAGGAGCTGCGCGTCACGGCCGGCGAGGTGCAGGCGGTCTCGTCCGGCGGCCAGTCGTCGGCGCGGATCCAGGTGGCGATCCAGGGGCCGGATCTCGACCGGCTGGGGGAGTACGCGGCGCGCATCACCGAGGAGCTGCGGAAGGTCCCCGGCGCCGTGGACGTCGACAACAGCCTCGTCGTGGGCAAGCCCGAGCTCCGCGCGACCATCGATCGCGATCGCGCCGCGGATCTCGGCGTCCAGGTGGCCGACGTGGCCGGCGCGCTCCAGCTCTTCGTCGGCGGGCTCAAGGTGTCGACGTACTCGGAGGCAGGCGAGCAGTACGACGTCCGCGTGCGCGCGGACGCGAAGCACCGCGCGGACGCCGAGAGCCTCGCGTTCCTCACGGTGCCCTCGTCCAAGCACGGCGCCGTCCCGCTCCACGGCGTGGTCACGATGGAGCCCGACAGCGGCCCCTCGTCGATCGGCCGCCTCGGCCGGCGCCGGCAGATCACGATCAGCGCGAACGCCGCCCCCGGCGTCGGCGACTCGGCGGTGCAGGCGGCGCTCGACAGGATCGTCGCCGAGCAGCGGATGCCGGCGGGCTACTCCGCGCAGCCGGTGGGCAGCTCCAAGAACACGGCGAGCACGGCGGCGAGCTTCGTCGTCGTCATCGGGCTCGCGTTCGTGTTCATGTACCTCATCCTCGCGGCGCAGTTCGAGTCGTGGCTCCACCCGATCACGATCCTGCTCTCGCTGCCGCTCACGGTGCCGTTCGCGCTGCTGTCGCTCAAGCTCTTCGGCCAGTCGCTGAACCTCTTCTCGGGGCTCGGGCTGCTCGTCCTCTTCGGCGTGGTGAAGAAGAACGCGATCCTCCAGATCGATCACACGAACCACCTGCGCGCGGAGGGGATGCCGCGGCTCCAGGCGATCTTGCAGGCGAACAAGGACCGGCTCCGCCCGATCCTCATGACGACGATCGCCTTCGTGGCCGGCATGATCCCGCTCGTGCTCTCGCACGGGGTCGGCTCTGGCCAGAACCGGACGACGGGGGCCATCGTGCTCGGCGGCCAGTCGCTCTCCCTGGTCCTCACGCTGCTCGCGGTGCCGGTGGCCTACTCGCTCTTCGACGACGCGGCCGAGTGGATCCGCCGCCGCCGGCGCAGGGCGGCGGAGGACAAGGGCGAGGCCGAGCTGGACGCGCTGCTCGGCGGGCCGGAAGCGAGCGCGCCGGCGGGCGGCGAGTGATGGGCTAGAGCGACAAACGGGTTGAAACTGCCTGAAAAGCGCAGAATTTCGAACCGCCAAGTCGCCAAGGACGCCAAGAACGGAGAATTGTCTTGGCGTCCTTGGTGTCTCGGCGGTTCATTTCTCGCTCGATCGACGTGATCGGTGTCCTGGGGGCGCCGCGCGGCCGCCTCAGAGGATCGGATCGATGCGGTAGACCCGGCTCGTCAGCGTGTCGACGAGGTAGAGCTTGCCGTCCGGCCCGAAGGTGATCCCCGCGAGCGAGCCCGCGGGCAGGCCCGTGTCCAGGGTGCGGACCACCTGCCCCGCGGTGTCGAAGGCGTAGATCCGGCTCGTCGCGTGATCCGTGACGTAGACGAGGCCCTCGTGGACCTCGAGCCCGCTCGGGGCCTCGAGCGTCCCCGGGGGGACGAACTCGATGAGGGTGGCGCCGTCCATGTGCCTGCGCACCTTGACCGGCTCTTGCCCGTCGAAGCTCGCGCCGGGCACGCCGCTCGTCGGATCCAGCTTGAGCAGCCGCTTGTGGCCTGTGTCGGCGACGTAGAGGCGCTCTTCCTTGGCGCTGTAGAAGATATGGCTCGACGTGGCCTCGACCCCGAGCACCTCGCCGGCGGCATAGCGGTAGATCTCGCCGTCGGAGTGATCGTCGTGGCCGGGGCCGTGATCGTGGGCGAAGTCGTACCGGTCGAGCGCCTTGTCGTTGCCGTTGAAGACCCAGTAGACGTTGGCCTGCTCGTGCGCGATGCCCTTGCAGAAGGAGCTCGAGTGGAGCATGTCGAGGTGCGACCCGAGGCCGTCGGGCGTCTCCGTGGCGAAGATCGAGAGGTCCGAGGAGAAGAGCGACGGGCCCATGAAGTAGTTGCCGCCGTTGTCGTTGTCGCCGCAGACCCCGAACGTGCCTGGGTGGCCGAAGGCGATCGCGGGCGGCTGGTCCATGAAGTGCGCCGCGGCGGGGTCGCGGAGGCGGATCCACGAGCCGTCGGGCGCGCCGGGCTTCGTGATGATGATCATGCTGTCGTCCTTGCGGTTGACGACCCAGAGCTCCTCGGGCCGCTCCGGGTTGAAGGCGAGGTCGGTCGGCTCGCGCTGCCGGTTCGGCTCGAAGACGGACACGAGCGCGACCGAGGACGGACTGCCATCCTTCACGCCGATCGCCGATCCCGGCGGCAGCTCGACGCACGCGCCGAGCGCCTGGTCGCACAGCGGCGTGTCGGGCGTGGCGGCGCACTCCGGCGATGCACTGCAGCGCGGCGCGGACGCCAGCAAGGCATCGGCGTCTGCCCCTGAGCAGGCCGGCAGGAGCCCCACGCTGGCCAGGACGAGCACCCTCTGAAGCGTCATTCAAGCCTCCCGGTGAAGAGGAGGACATTCTGACCCGACCGGTCACGCCGGCCATCGCTTTGTGCCGTGGCGCGGTGGCGCAGGGCGGCCCGTGTGGATAGCCTGGTGCGTCATGAGCGAGAGCGAGCCAGAGCGAAGGCCCGAGCGCGCCGAGCGCGCCGAGCCGCCGAGCGAAGGCGCCGAGGACGCGCGGTCTTCGGCGGTCGCGACCCTCGTCGAGAGCCACCGGGAGTTCCTGCGCTTCCTGGAACGGAAGGTGGGCAATCGCGCGATCGCCGAGGACATCCTGCAGGACGCCTTCGTGCGGGGCATAGGGCGCATCGACAGCTTGCGCGACGAGGAGTCGGCCACGGCGTGGTTCTATCGGACCCTCCGGAACGCCGTGGTCGACCATTTCCGGCGAAAGGGCGCGTCGGAGCGGGCGATGGCCGCGCTGGCCGCCGAGCTCGACGAGGCGGCCCAGCCCGAGGTGGAGCACCGCGCCGTCTGCCAGTGCGTCCGGGCGCTGGCCGGCACGCTGAAGCCCGAGTACGCCGCCGCGATCCAGCGCGTGGAGGTCGACGGCCTCTCGGTGCAGGCGTTCGCCGAGGAGGCGTCGATCACCGCGAACAACGCGGCGGTGCGCCTCTTCCGCGCCCGCGAGGCCCTCCGCAAGCAGGTGGTCGCGTCGTGCGGGAGCTGCGCGGAGCACGGGTGCCTCGACTGCACGTGCAGCCCGGTGCCTGCGCCGCAGGCGAAGGGCGAGCCCGAGCCGAAGCGAGGCTGCGGGCACGGGCACGGCGGAGCGGGCTGATCGGTTACGGGTTACGGGTTACGGGGCGGGGGAGGGGAGCGGCCCCATGGCGATCGTCGTCCACGTGTTCTCCTCCGCGAGGTGTTCCCCATGATCGAGGTGCTGGCGCCGCGGCCGTTCGACGGATTGACGGGTCCGAAGCTGTTCCTCGCCGGATCCATCGACAACGGCCAGGCCGAGCTGTGGCAGGCGCGCGTCGCGGAGGAGCTCGCGGATCTCCAGGTGATGATCCTAAACCCGAGGCGGGAGCGGTGGGAGCCGGGCTGGGCGCAGAGCCTCGAGAACCCGAGCTTCGTGGAGCAGGTGCAATGGGAGCTCCGCGGGCTCGAGGAGGCGGACGTCATCTTGATGTACTTCGCGCCGGGCTCGAAGGCGCCGATCAGCTTGCTGGAGCTCGGCCTGTTCGGCCGCTCCGGGAAGATGCATGTCGTCTGTCCAGAGGGGTTCTGGCGCAAGGGCAACGTCGATGTCGTGTGCGAGCGGTACGCGATCCCGCGCTATGCGAGCTTGACCGAGGGGTTGCGCGCGGTGCGCGGTGCGCTCAGCGGCGGCGATTCAACGCGGTAGCCGCTGCGTGAACACCAACCATCGTCGGTAGCGTCTCGGAGCCGTCGAGGGCCCGATTCCTCTCGTGTACGCCCGAGCCCTCCCGTGGAGCCCACGTGCCCTGGCCGTCGGCGCACACGCAGGGCACTCGGCGTGACGAATCCGAGGAGCTGCCCGGAATTCATGCTGCACGACGCGCTCGGCCATCCGGTCCCGACCTTCACGGAGGCGCACGTCGAGTCCTCCGATTTCTTGGCAGCGGCGGATGAGCTCGATGAGGAGCGCCGAGCCGTCTACGGGGACCTGGTGCTATCCTCGCTGAACGCAGCGGCGAGGCGGAAGTTGGAGGCGATGATGAAGAGCGGTTACCAGTTTCAGAGCGAATTCGCGCGCAGCTACGTGGCGAAGGGGCGAGAGGAAGGGATGCGGGAGGGCACCCTGAAGACCAAGGCGCACGACGTGCTCGCCATCCTTGAGGCCCGCGGGCTCGAGGTCCCCGTCGAGCTGCGGGAGCGTGTCCTCGCGAGCACCGACATCGACGAGCTGGACCGCTGGATCCGCCGCGCCGCCGTGATCAGCGACGCCAGGGAGCTCCTCGCCACGACCGGCTCCTGAACACGGCGCCTCCGTGCCCCCAAGATCCCTCCCTTCGCACGGCAACTACAGAGAAGCCGCCGCCAGCGCCTGACCGAAGATCCTCGCCGCCTCGTCGATCTGCGCCGCCGTGATGATGAGCGGCGGCAGGAAGCGCACAACGCTGCCGTGGCGGCCGCCGAGCTCCACGATCATCCCCCGCCGCAGGCACTCGCGCTGCACGCGCCCCGCGAGGTCGCGGTGGGCAGGGCGCGCCCCGAGCGCGCCGGGCGCGGCCGACGCGTCCACGAGCTCCACGCCGACCATCAGGCCGCGCCCGCGCACGTCGCCGATGCACGCGTGCTCCCTGGCGAGCGCGGTGAGCTGAGCCGTGAGCCGCGCGCCGAGCTCCGCGGCCGCCGCGTCGAGGCGCTCCGCGCGCAGCACCGACAGCGTGACCGAGCCCGCGGCCATCGCGAGCTGGTTGCCGCGGAACGTGCCGGCGTGGGCGCCCGGACGCCAGGTGTCGAAGCGCTCGTGATAGACCACCACCGAGAGCGGCAGTCCGCCGCCGAGCGCCTTCGACAGGACAAGCACGTCCGGCTCGATGCCGGCGTGCTCGAACGCGAACATGCGCCCCGTGCGGCCAAAGCCCGTCTGCACCTCGTCGAGGATCAGCGGGACATCATGGCGCGTCGCCAGCTCCCGCAGCCCCTTCAGCCAGGCGACCGGCGCCGGGATCATGCCCCCCTCGCCCTGCACCGCCTCGACGATGATCGCAGCGGGCTTGGGCACGCCGCCCTCGGGATCGGAAAGCAGGTTGTCGATGTACGCGAGCGAGGTCGCGATACCGGCGCTGCCGCCGAGCCCGAACGGGCAGCGGTACTCGTACGGATACGGCAGGAACTGCACGCCGGTCAGGCTGGAGCCGAGCGCCGCCTTGGGCCCGAGATTGCCCATCAGGGTGAGCGCGCCCTGCGTCATGCCGTGGTACGCGCCCTGGAAGGCCAGCACCGTGCCGCGCCCCGTCGCGAGCTTGACCAGCTTCAGCGCGGCTTCCACGGCGTCCGCCCCCGTGGGGCCGCAGAACTGGATGCGCGCATGGCGGGCAAAGGCCGCCGGCAGCACGCCGAGCACGTCCTGCGTGAAGCGATCTTTGACAGGCGTGGTGAGGTCCAGCGTGTGGAGCGGTAGACCGGAGTGCAGCGTCCGCACCAGGACGTCGGTGACCGCCGGGTGGTTGTGCCCCAGCGCCAGGGTGCCAGCCCCGGCCAGACAATCGAGGAACACACGCCCCTCGACGTCTTCCACATACACGCCCTGCGCGCGAGAGAGCGCCAGCGGCAGCCGCCGCGGGTACGAGCGGGCGTTCGACTCGCGCTGCCGCTGCCGCTCGAGCAAGGGGTGATCCCCGAGCTCGTACAGCGCGCGCCGCCGGTGGCGCTCGCCGAGCTCCGCGGCGAGGCCCGCGTGAAGGGGGGATCTGGAGGCCGCCGGCACCTGGTCCGACACAGGCAAACTGGAAGCTGCGGATAGTGTCATGGGGTAATCCCTAATGAGAGGGGTTGTTCCGCTCCGGGCGCTCCAGGGCGCGCTCATCGAGGTCCAGGACCTCCAGGGCCGCGCGCACGTGCGCATGCACGTCGGGCCCCTGCACGGCGGCGAGGTGATCGCCGGGAAGAATCGCCGAGCGCGCTGCGCCCGCCGTGAACTGCTGCCAGTCCATGGGCGGGCCGCCGTGGAGCTCGATCGTCTCGGTGCTCCACCACGCGTGGATCGGCGCGGCGACGGATCGCGGCGGCAGATCCTTCGCGAGCAGGGCCGCGCTTCGGAGCAGCGCGTACCGGTGGTGATAGGCGGCGGGCGGGATGTCGCTCGACGCGAAGCCGCGGGCCTGCGCCCAGCGCACGGCCTCCGCCACGCGCTCGCCGTCGCTCAGCCCCGCGAGCCGCTCCCGAAGCGCGTCGCGCTCCGCCGGCGCGAGCGCGAGCAGCTCCGCGCTCCGGCCCTGATCGATGTACGCCGCCAGCTCCTCGACGACATCCGGCTCGCCCGCCGCGTAGAGCTGCGTGCGCGGCTGCGAGTCCAGCATGCCGAGGAAGGCGACCCGCTCGCCCTGCTCCTCCAGCGTCCGGGCGACGGCGAGCGCCAGCACGCCGCCCACGGACCACCCGAGGAGGCGGTACGGCCCGCGCGGCTGCCGCTCGCGGATCTCGCGCGACAGCCGCTCGACGATCCGAGGGAGCGAGGGCGCGGCGGCCTCACCCGCGAGCGACGGACCCAGATCGAGCCCGAGCACCGGCTGCTCCTCGCTCATGGCCGCGGCGAGGCCGCGGTACACCGTGACGTGCAGGCCCGTGGGATCCACGCAGAAGAGCGGCGGGCGCGACCCGCCGGCGCGGAGCTCGACGACGCTCGACGCAGGACCCCCGGCGTCGAGGAGCCGGGCCAGCCCCGCCACGGTCGGCGCCTCGAAGATCGCCATCAACGACAGCGCGCCGCCGAGCGCCTGCTGGATCCGGTGCATCAGCGGGATCGCCATCAGCGAGTGCCCGCCGAGGTCGAAGAAGTCGTCCTCGACGCCGACCTGCGGGCGCCCCAGGACGTCGGCCCAGATCGCCGCGAGCGCCTCCTCGACCGGCGTCCGCGGCGCGACGTACTCGCGCCGCCGGCGCGCGGCAGGGCTGGGCAGCGCCTTGCGATCCACCTTGCCGTTCGCGGTGAGCGGCAGCGCGTGCAGCACCACGACGTCGCTCGGGTGCATGTACTCGGGCAGCCGGTCCTTGAGGAACCCGCGCAGCGCCGCCTCGTCGACAGCGCCCCCCCGGGGGACGACGTAGGCGACGATGCTCGGCCCGACCGCGCCGTCCTGGCGCGCGGCGACGACGACGGCCTGCCCGACCGCGGGGTGCTCGCGGACCCGCGCCTCGATCTCCCCGAGCTCCACGCGGAAGCCGCGGATCTTCACCTGGTGATCGCGCCGGCCCATGAACTCGATGGCGCCGTCGGGCCGGTACCGCGCCCGATCGCCCGTCCGGTAGAGCCGCGCGCCCGCGCCGAAGGGGTGCGGCACGAACCGCTCCGCGGTCAGATCCGGCTGGCCGAGGTAGCCGCGCGCGAGGCCGGCCCCGCCCAGGTACAGCTCGCCCACCGTGCCCGCAGGCGCCGGCTCCAGGCGCTCGTCGAGGACGTACGCCTCCGCGCTGGCGAGCGGGCGGCCGATCGGCACGGAGGCGCACCCGCGCCTGTCGCGCAGCGCGCGCAGCGGCAAGACCAGCGCGCCCACCGTCGTCTCGGTCGGCCCGTAGTGGTTCGCCACGGCGCAGCCGCTCGAGAGCGCCGCGATCCGCTCGACGAGCGCGAGCGGCAGCGCCTCGCCGCCCAGCACCAGGAGCCGCCGCGGCAGCACCGCCGACCCCTCGCCCGTGTCGAGCAGCGCGCTCAGGTGCGAGGGCACGATCTTGAGCACGTCGATCGGCCAGCGCCGGTAGTACTCCGAGAAGAGCCGGCCGTCGGTCGCCGTCTCGTAGGCGATCACGTGGAGGCAGCCGCCCGAGGCGAGCGCGCCGAAGATGCTCGTGTTGCCGAGATCGGCGCTCAGCGTCGAGACGGTCGCGAAGTGCAGCCCGGCCTCGATGATCCCGAGCGCATCGCACACCGAGCGGGTGTAGCTGGCGATCCCGCGGTGCGTGACGCCGACGCCCTTGGGCTCACCGGTCGAGCCCGACGTGAAGACGACGGACGCGAGATCGTCGGGCAGCACCGGCACGGCCAGGTCGCCTCCGGGCTCACCGTCGAGCAGCGCCGCGTCGTCCAGGGAGAGGACGGCGCAATGGGTGTCCGACAGGTCCGACAGGTCCGGCAGCCGGGCGCGGACGGCCGCGTTCGTGAGCAGGACGGAGAAGCCCGCGCGCTGGATCTGCTGGGCGAGCCGCTGCACCGGGGCGTGCGGGTCGAGCGGCACGTAGGCGCCGCCGGCCTTCAGGATGCCGAGCAGGCCCGCGATCATGTCCACGGATCGCTCGCCGCAGAGGCCGACAGGGCTGCCGCCGCCGACGCCGCGGCGGCGGAGGTGGTGGGCGAGCCGGTTGGCCTGCTGGTTGAGCTCGCGGTAGGTCAGCCGCCGGTCGCCCGCGACAACGGCCAGCGCATCGGGCTGCCGCGCCGCGTGCTCCTCGAACGCCTCGTGCAGGCACCGCGGGGGCGCGGCGTCGTGCGCCGCCCCCCGGCCCTCGGAGAGCCGCCGCGCCCGCTCCGCGGGGCCGAGCAGGCCGAGGCGCGCGGTGGGCTCCGACCAGGCCTCGGCCGCGCTGCCGAGCAGCGCCCGGTACTGCTCGGCCATCGCGAGGACGCCCTCCGCCCCGCAGCGGCGCGCGTCGTGCCAGAGCGAGAGGCGCATGCGGCCCCGCCCGCGCTGGGCCGAGAGCGCGAGCTTGAGCCCGCCCGCGCCCGTGCACCGGCGCTCGACGTGCCACGCGACGCCGCCCGCCACCCTGGGCTCGGGGAGCGAGGAGAACTCGAAGCCGACCGTGCTCCCGGGCCCCCCGCCGTCCGGCAGATCGGGGTTCCAGTGCTCCTCCTCCTCGGTCGCCTCCTCGACGCCGGCCTGCGCCCGGCGCACCAGCTCGGCGAACCGCTGCGCCTCGTCCACGCGGCACGGGACCGGGAGCCACTTGGCCACCGGGCCCATGACCTCCTGCACGTCCTCGATCCGCCGCATGGCCGAGGCCACCGCGACGACGAGCTCCCGCGAGCCCGTGAGGCGCGCGAGGTGAACCTGGAAGGCCGCGAGCAGGACCGACGAGAGCGAGGCCCCCTCGCCTCGGGCCAGCGACTCGAGCCGGCCGAGCAGCGCCGCGTCGACCTCGATCTCGACCACCTCGCCGGAGGCGCTGCCCTCCTCGGCCGCGCCCTCGAACGGGAGGACGACGGGCGCCCCCGAGGGGGCCGGCGCGCTCTCCGCCGAGTCGACGAGCTCGTTCTGCCACTCGGCGAACTGGGCGTACTGCACGGGCTCCGCCCCGGCCTCCCGCCGATCGCCGGCGTAGGCCTCGGCCAGCTCGCGGAACAGGAGGTCCAGCGTCCACGCGTCGGCAGAGAGCGCGGGCGCCGCGACGAGCAGGTCGTGCAGCCGCTCGGCGCGGCGCACGAGCCACACGTGGAGCAGCGGCCCGCGCTCGAGATCGAGCTCGAGCCGCGCGGCCTCGCGCCAGAGCGCCTCGACGTGCGCCTCCTGCTCGCCGGCCGCGCGGCCGCCCAGATCCACCCGGCGCCACGCGGGCGCCGCCCCGCCGACGGCCTGCAGCGGGAACTTGAGGCGCGGATCCCGGCGGAACGTCGTCCTCGGCATCTCGTGGCGCGCGACGACCTGGCCGAGGGCGCCCGCCAGCCGCGCGGCGTCGAGGTCTCCCTCCAGCCGGATCCACGCGCGCGTGCGCACCGTGGTTCCGTTCCGGTGGAGCGCCCACAGGCGCCGCTGCTGCGGTGACAGGCGCACGCCCTGCACGCTCGGCCCGAGCTCGGTGGCCTGCATCGTCATGACGCCACCGCGCCATCCGACGCCCGCGACGCCTGCATCGCCCGCTCGGCTGTGATCATCTCGCCCATGGCCACCACGATCTTCCGCGGGCCCGAGAACGGATCGCGGCCGTGGGCCACGAGCATGTTGTCGAGCAGGATGATGTCGCCCTCCTGCCACGGGAACCGCACGGCGCAGCGCTCGTACGCCTCGCCGAGCGCGCGCGTCGTCTCGACCTCGATCGGCGCGCCGTCGCCGTAGGTCACGTTGCGGGGCAGCCACTGCTCGCCGACCATGGCCAGGAGCGACTCGCGCACCGGCGCCTCCAGGTACGCCGGGTGGTGCAGCTGGATCTGGTTGAAGAACACCTGCTCTCCCGTCTTCGGGTGCGAGAGCACGGCCGGCCCGCGCTGGCTGATCCGCAGCCGGCCGCCCGCGAGCCACTCGCACCGCATGCCGCCGGCGCGGCAGCGCTCCTCCACGACAGCGGGATCGGCGGTATGGAAGAAGTCTTGCCAATCCACGTCGAAGCCCGGCGTGAAGTTCCGCACGTAGAGCAGCCCCGACCGCCGGAAGCGCTCGCGGACGTCGGGCGCGAGGGCCTCGTGGAGCCTCCGGCAGTCCACGATCGGCGTCGCGCCGCCCTCCGGCGCGGCCTGCACGCAGAAGAACCACTGCTTGAGCGGCCAGCGCGGCAGGTGCGAGCTCTCGTTGTGGAACAGGATGGCCTTGTCGGCCGGGTAGGGCGTCGAGCTGTAGATGTGCTGCCCGGTCTTCTCCCGCGGAAGATCGCCGTACTCGCCGAACAGCTCGCCGCAGACGGCCTGCGCGACCTGCTCGAACTCCGGGGCCGACTTGATCGGGAAGCCGCGGAACAGCACGGCCCCGTGCCGGAGCAGCTGCGCCTCGACGAACGCCCGCTCCTCGCGGGCCCAGGCCGCGAGATCCACGTCGGCCACCGCCGGCTTCACGACCAGCGGCAGCGGCCCGTCGCCCAGCGTGCTTGTCGCGACCAGCGCGCTCGGGCCCACGTCCACCTTGCGGGGGGTGATGCGCTTGAGGCTCCGGAGCCGGCCCTCGTCGCGCGCGCGTCCTTCCATGGTGCGTTCCTTCCTCTCGGCTGCCGCGAGCGCCGTCACGCGGCGGTCGGGGTCGTCCACGATGGCCCGCAGCACGGCCATGAAGTGGGCCGCCATCGCCTCGATGGTGGGCGGCTCGAACAGATCGGCGCGGTACTTCCACGTGCACGCGAGCCCCTCGCCCGTCTCGTCGACGAACACGCCGAGGTCGAACCGCGACACCTCGCGGTCGAGATCCATGGCGCTGAAGCGCACGCCGGGCAGCGAGATCTCGGACGCCGGCACGTTCTGCAGGACGAACAGCGTCTGCACGAGCGGGTGGCGGCCGGGCTCGCGGGCCGGCCGCACGGCGTCGACCACCTGCTCGAACGGCAGATCCTGGTGCGCGTACGCGTCGAGCGTGACCTCCCGGACCCGCTGAAGGAGCTCCCGGAACGTGGGCAGGCCGCCGAGATCCGTGCGCAGGACGAGCAGGTTCACGAAGAACCCGATGAGCCCCTCGGTCTCCGCGCGGTTGCGGCCCGCGACGTCGGTCCCGACGAGGACGTCGCTCTGGCCCGTGCGCCCGAGGAGCACGACCTTGAACGCCGCGAGCAGCGTCATGAAGAGCGTGGCGCCCTCGCGCCGGCCGAGCGCGCGCAGCGCCTCGGAGAGCGCGCGGTCCACCGCGATCGTGCGGCGCCCGCCGCGGTAGGTCGACGCGGCGGACCGAGGGTGATCCGGGCGCAGATCGAGCGCCGGCGGGGGCCCGGCGAGCCGCTCGCGCCAGGCGCCGAGCAGCGCCTCGCGGACCGGTCCCTGGATCCACTGCCGCTGCCAGACGGCGAAATCCGCGTACTGGACCGGCAGCGGCCGCAGCGCCGGCGGCCGCCCGGCCCTCGCCGCGGCGTACAGCTCGGCCAGGTCCGCGACCAGCACGTTCATGGTCCAGCCGTCCGCCACGATGTGGTGGACGACGACGACCAGCACGAGCTCGTCGTGGCGCAGCTGGATCGCGGTCAGCCGCAGGAGCGGCCCACGACCGAGATCGAAGGGCCGCTCCGCGCGGTCCGTCGCCAGGCGCTGGACCGCCGCGCCGCGCTCCGCGGCGGGCGTCGCCGACAGGTCCACCACCTCGAACCCCGGCGCGCCCTCGGGGGCGATCACCTGCACCGGCTCGCCCGAGACCACGCCGAACGTGGTCCGCAGCGACTCGTGGCGCCGGACGAGCGCCGCGAGGCTCTCCCGGAGCACCGCGAGGTCGAGCTCCCCCTCGACGCGCACGGCCGCGGTCATGTTGTACCCGGCGCTGTCGGGCTCGAGCTGGGTCAAAAACCACAGGCGCTGCTGCGCGAACGACAGCGGCAGCGGCCCCTGCCGCGGCGCCGGGGCGAGCGGCGGCGCCCCGGCCGCGGGCGCGCCGCCGGCCGGATCGCGCCGTCGATCGACGTCGCGGGCGAGCTCGGCCACCGTGGGGTGGTCGAACACGCTCCGGAGCGGCAGCTCGACGCCGAGCGCCTTGCGCACGCGCGACACCACCTGCGTGGCCAGCAGCGAGTGCCCGCCGAGCTCGAAGAAGCCCGCGTGGACAGGCACCTGTTCGAGCCCCAGCACCTCCGCCCAGATGCCCGCGAGGGCCTCCTCGGTCGGCGTCGTCGGGGCGCCGCCCGCCGCGCCGGCGGCGTCGACCGCATCGGCCGCGGGCGCCTCCGGCGCCGGCAGCGCCTTGCGATCGACCTTGCCGTTCGGGGTGAGCGGCAGCGCGGGCAGGGCGACGAAGACGGGCGGCACCATGTAGTCGGGCAGCGTCTCCTTCAGGAAAGCGCGCAGGCGCTCGGGCGCCGGGGGCGCGCCGCCCTCGCCGACGACGTAGGCCACGAGCCGCTTGCCCGAGGCGCGCTCCTCCCGGACCGCGACGACGGCCTCGCGGACGTCGGGGTGCCGCGCGAGGCGCGCCTCGATCTCTCCGAGCTCGATGCGGAAGCCGCGGATCTTCACCTGGTGATCCCGCCGCCCCGAGAACTCGAGGCTGCCGTCCGCGAGGCGCCGGCCGAGATCGCCGGTGCGGTACATGCGCGCGCCGGGCGTGTCGCCGAACGGATCGGGCACGAACGCCTCGGCGGTGCGGGCCGGGTCGTTCAGGTAGCCGCGCCCCACGCCGATGCCCGAGACGCAGATCTCGCCGGTCACGCCGACGGGCGCGAGATCGTCGCCCGCCACGACGTGGAGCCTCACGTTGGGCACCGGGCGGCCGATGGGCACGTGGACGACCTCGGGCCCCGGCGCCGCCGTCATCGTGTGCAGCGCCACGTCGTCGGCGCACTCGGCCGGCCCGTAGGCGTTCATCAGGGGGACGCGGGGGTGCCGCGCGAACCACCGGCGGCAGAGGTCGGGCGTCAGCGCCTCGCCCGTGGGCAGCATCCACCGGAGGCGCCAGAGGCGCGGCGCGTCCTCGTCCGCCGAGACGAGCTCCGCGAGCAGCGACGGGACCAGCTCGAGGACCGTGATCCCCTGCGCCTCGGCCTCCTCGAGCAGGCGCCGCGGATCGCCCACGATCTCCTCGGGGACGATGTGGACGCGGCCGCCGCAGAGCAGCGCCGAGAGGAGCTGCCAGACCGAGATGTCGAAGCACTGGGACGCGGTCTGGCCGATCACGTCCGACGGGCCGAGCTCCAGCGCGGGGATCTTCCCCCACACGTTGTTGAGCATGCCCGCGTGCTCGACCATCGCCCCCTTCGGCACGCCGGTCGACCCGCTCGTGGTGATCACGTAGGCGAGGTGGCCGGGGCCGGCGAGCCGCGGGAGGTCGCCTTCGGGCGCGGGCCCGCGCTGCGCGGCGAGGCGCTCGCGCGTCACGAACCGCGGCCGCGCCGGCTCCGGCAGGTGCGCGAGCGCCTTGGCGAGCCGCGGGACCCACGCGTCCGAGGTCACGACCACCGGCGCGCGGCTGGCCTCGACGACGCCCGCGATGCGCTGCTCCGGCTGGTGGGGATCGAGCGGGAGGTACGCGCCGCCGGCCTTGAGCACGCCGAGCAGCGCGACGACCAGCTCGATGTCGCGCGACTCCAGCACGGCGACGATCGTGTCCGGACCGACGCCCTGGGCCCGCAGCGCGTGGGCCACGTGGTTCGCGGCGCGGTTCAGCGCCGCGTAGGTGAGCCGGCGCCCGCGGCACGTGACGGCGTCCGCGTCGGGCGTCCTCCGCGCCTGGGCCTCGAAGAGCGCCACGTAGCTCGGCGCGGCGGGCGCCGCGCCCTTCGTGTCGTTCCACTCCAGCAGCAGCTTCCGGCGCTCGCGCTCGTCGAGGAGCGAGAGGTCGCCCAGCCGCGCCTCCGGGCGCCGGGCCATCTCCGACAGGAGCTGGACCAGGTGGCCCAGCATCTTCCGGACGGCGTCGCGCTCGAACCAGCGCGTGTCGTACGAGAGCCGGATGCCCAGCGACTCGCCCGGATACGCCACGACCGTCATCGGGTAGTTCGTGTGGACCCGGTCCTGCTCGGCGGAGAGGCGAACATCGCCCACCAGCTCCTCGAGGTCGGGATCCTTCGGCGCGTTCTCGAAGACGAGGAGGCTGTTGAACAGCGCCTGTCCCTTGGGGAGCTCGCTCCACCGCTGGATGTGCACGAGCGGCGGATACTCGAACTCGCGGATACGGTAGTTGTGGGCCAGGAGGCCCTTGAGCCACGCGAGGAGCGGCTGCTCCGGCGGCACGCGCACCCTGAGCGGCAGGCTGTTGATGAAGAGGCCCACGATCGTCTCCACGCCGGGCAGATCGGTCGGGCGGCCCGCCACGGTCACGCCGAAGACCACGTCGCGCTGGCCGCTGTAGCGGCTCAGGAGGAGCGCCCAGGCCCCTTGCACGAGGGTGTTGGGCGTCAGCCCGTGCTGGTGCGCGAGGCCGAGGAGCGCCTCGGTGAGGGCCGAGGGAAGCTCGACGAGCTCGTCGCTCACCCCGGCGCCCGCGGCCGGCGCCGCGCCGTCGGGGGCGGCCCTCTCCACGCCGAGGGGCGTCGGCTCCGCGAAGCCGCGGAGCTCCCCGCGCCAGAACCGCTCGGCCGCCGCGAGATCCTGCCGCGCGAGCCAGGCGATGTAGTCCCGGTAGGGGCGCGGCTCTGGCAGCTCCAGCGAGCGGCCCGCGCTCAGGGCCGCGTAGTACGACAGGCACTCTTTCATCATCACGGAGAAGCACCAGTCGTCCGTGAGGATGTGGTGGAAGCTCCGCACGATGCGATAGGCGTCGTCCGCCATGCGGATCAGCCGGATCCGCATCAGCGGCGCGCGGGTCATGTCGAGCCCGGCGGCGAGCTCGGCCTGGAGCGCCTCGGTCAGGCGCTGCTCTTGCTCGGCCGCGGTCTGATCGCGCCAGTCGAGGACGTGGATGACCTCGGAGAGGTCGATCTGCCGGTGGACGATCTGGAGCGGTCGCTCGAGATCCTTCCACGCGAAGGACGTCCGCAGCATGGGGTGCCGCGCCACCACCTGCCGCCAGGCCTCGACGAGGAGCCCGGCGTCGAGCGGCCCGTGCCACATGTAGTGTTGCTGCATCAGGTAGATGCCAGAGCCCGGGTTCAGGAGGGTGTGGAAGAGCATGCCCTCCTGCATCGGCGAGAGCGGGTAGACGTCGTCGAGCCCCGCCGGATCCGGCAGGTGGCGCGCGATCTCGTCCTGCGTGAGGCCGCTCAGCGGGAACAGGGAAGTCGCCGGGGGCAGCGCCGCCCCGGGCTGCTCTCCCTGCGGCGCTCCGGCCGGGTCCGGGCCCGATACGGAGGCGACCGAGGCCGCGGGGGCGGAGCCCGCGGCCCCGGCCGCCGCGGTGGGGATCGCGACCGCCGCGGCGGCGGCCACCGTGGGGTGGTCGAACAGGTCCTTGGGGCTCAGCTTGACGCCGCGCTGGTTGGCGCGCGCGATGACCTGGAGGCTCCGGATGGAGTCGCCGCCGAGGGAGAAGAAGTTGTCGTGGATGCCCACCCGCTCCACGCGCAGGATGTCGGCCCAGATCTGCGCCAGGATGGCCTCGACCTCGTTCCGGGGCGCGACGAAGCCGCCGGCCTCCTGCGCGCCCGCCCGCTCGGGCTCGGGCAGCGCCGCGCGGTCGATCTTGCCGTTCGCGGTGAGCGGAAGCGCCGGCAGCGCCACGATCACGGCAGGCACCATGTAGTCGGGCAGCTGCTCCGCGAGCCGCGCGCGGAGCGCCGCCGCGTCGAGCGCCGCCGCCTCGCGGGCGACGACGTAGGCCACGAGGCGCTGGGTCCCGTCGCTGTCCCGCGCCACGACGACCGCCTCGCGCACCTCGGGCTGCTCGCGCAGGCGCGCCTCGATCTCGCCCAGCTCGACGCGGTGGCCGCGCAGCTTGATCTGGTGATCGGTGCGCCCGAGGAACTCGATCGCGCCGTCCGCCCCGAGGCGCACCCGATCCCCTGTGCGGTACAGCCGACCCCCAGGGACTCCCCCGAACGGATCCGGAACGAAGCGCTCCGCCGTCAGCTCGGGGCGAGCGTGGTAGCCGCGCGTGACGCCGGCGCCGCCCAGATAGAGCTCCCCGGGCACGCCGACAGGTACCGGTTCGAAATTTACACCAAGGACATATGCTTGCGTGTTGGGGAGCGGACGGCCGATGGGCACGGTCGCTCCTGAGCGGCCGGCCGCCGGGTCGATCTGCCATGTGAGCGAGCCAACGGTCGTCTCGGTGGGGCCGTAGTGGTTCACCACGGTGCAGCCCGGCGCGAGCGTCCGGATCCGCTCGACGAGCTCCCAGCTCGAGGCCTCGCCGCCGACCACGAGGCAGCGCGCCGGCAGCACGCGCTCGGGGCGCGCCGCCTCGAGGAGCGCGCCGAGGTGGCTGGGGACGATCTTGAGCGCGTCGACCCCGTGGCGGCTCATGTACTCGGCGGTCGCGTCGGGATCGAAGATCCGCGCCTCGGACAGGACGTGCAGGGCGCGGCCCGAGCAGAGCGCGCCGAAGAGCGACGTGTGCCCGAGGTCCGCGGCCACGGTCGAGACGAGCGCCATGCCGCCGCCCTCGGCGAGGGGCAGCCGCGCGAGCACGCCGCGCACGTAGTTCACGAGGTGGCGGTGCTCGACGGCGACGCCTTTGGGGCGCCCGGTCGAGCCCGAGGTGTAGATGAGGTAGGCGAGGTTCCCGGGCCGGGCCGTCTGTCCAGGCGGCGCGTCGGGTTCGGCCGCGAGGGCGCCCGCGTCGCGGTCCAGGAAGAGCAGCGCGGGCCCCGGCCCGTCGAACGCGCCGGCCCACCGCTCCTGCGTGACCACGGCGCGCGCGCCGCTGTCCTCGACGACGGCGCGGAGGCGATCGCGCGGGAACTTCGGGTCCACGGGCACGTAGGCGGCGCCCGCCTTGAGCGCGCCGAGCAGCGCGAGGACCATCTCCGCCGAGCGCTCGATGCACAGGACGACCCGGTCCTCGGGCCCCACACCGAGCGCCCGCAGCCGGCGCGCCAGCTGGTTCGCCTTCCGGTCGAGCTCCCCGTAGGTCAGCGCCGTCTCCTCGCAGACGACCGCGAGGGCGTCGGGCCGCGCGGCCGCGTGCGCCTCGAAGAGCTCGTGGACGCAGGCCGCGGGCGGGGAGGCCGTGGCCGTCGCGTTCAGGTCGGTGAGCAGGCGCCGCCGCTCGGCGGGGCCCACGAGGGGCAGCTCGGCCAGGCGGGCGCGCGGCCGCGCCGCCATCGCCTCGAGCAGCGCGCGGCACTGGCCGAGCAGGCTGGCCGCGGCCTCGTGCGTGAGGCGGCGGCGCTCGTAGCACAGGATCAGCCCGAGCTCGCGCGACGGATCGACGATGAGCGACACCGGGTAGTTGTTGCGCCCGGCGGTGAGCAGGGCGCCGGCCTCACGCCCGCCGCCGGGCTGGGGCGCGGCGCGGACGTGCACGTCGCGCACGTCGCGCAGCGCGTCGCCGACGCCCCCCTCGGGGTAGCTGTCGAACACCACAAGCGTCTCGAAGAGGGAGCGACCGCCCGGCACCTCGCTCCAGCGCTGGACGAGCGACAGCGGGGTCCACTCGCGCTGGCGCAGCTCGCTGTTCCGGTCCTGCAGCCGCGCGAGCCAGGCGGCGAGCGGCTCGTGCTCGTCCACGCGGACCCGCACCGGCAGGGTGTTGATCAGCACGCCGACGATCGCCTCGGAGCCGGGGAGCTCCGGGGGGCGGCCCGACACCGTGGAGCCGAAGACAACGTCGGGCTCGCCGCTGTGCCGGGACAGGAGGAGCGCCCACGCGCCCTGCACGAGGGTGTTCACCGTGACGCGCAGGCCGCGCGCGCAGGCCGCCAGCGCCTCCGTGTCGGCCCGCGAGAAGCGCAGCTCCTGCTCGGCGAAGGGGAACGCGTCGTCGCCCGCGGCGGCCGCCGCGGGCGCGGGCGCGGCCTCCAGGGGGAGCGGCGTCGGCGCCCGGAACCCGGCCAGCGCGCCGCGGAAGAACCGCTCGGCCGCCGCTTCGTCCTGGGCCTGCACCCACGCGAGGTACTCCCGGTACGGGCGCGCCCGCGGCAGCTCGGGGGTCGTGCCCCGCACGAGCGCCCGGTAGACGACAAGCGCCTCTCTCAGCAGGAGGGCGAAGCTCCACCCGTCCAGCAGGAGGTGATGATGGCTGTTGATGAAATAAAAGGCCTCCTCCTCGACCTGGACCAGCGTGAGCCGCATGAGCGGGGCCTTCAGCAGATCGAAGCCGGCGCGCCGGTCGGCGGCCAGGAGCTCGGCCAGCGCCTCCTCGCGCTCGCGCGCGGAGCGCCCGCGGAGGTCGTGGTGCGCCACCGGGATCGCCGCCCGCGGGCGGACGACCTGCACCGGCCTGGCGACGCCCTCCCAGACGAAGCCGGTGCGCAGGATCGGGTGTCGCTCCGCGAGCGCCTGCCAGGCGCGCTCGAAGGTCGCGACGTCGAGCCGCCCCTCCAGCAGGAACGACGTCTGGATGAAGTACGGGTCGGCGGACCGGTCCGAGACCGCGTGAAAGAGCAATCCCTGCTGGAGCGGGGAGAGATAGTGAATCGACTCAACGTCTTTCTTGTTGTTCGCCATGGTCTCAGTCCAGTCGTTCGAGGATGGAGTCCAGCTCGTCCGCCGCGAGCGCGACATCGGTGAAGTCGGCCGGCGTGTAGCCGCCGGCGTCGGGTGACAGGCAGTGCGCGATCAGCTCTCTCAGCGCGTCACGCCACAGCGCGCCGACCGCCGCGATCGTCTCCTGCCGGTAGCGTGCGGCGCTGTAGCGGAAGGTCGCCTCGAGCCGGCCGCCGTACACCGACGCGTCGATCTCGATCTCGTACGCCAGCGGGCTGCGCGGGTCGTGGTCGGGGCCGGACGGCTCCGCTGCCACGGAGACGCGCGCGCCGGCGCCGACCACCTGGTCCCACTGCCCCAGGTAGTTGAAGCAGACGCTGGGCGCCGGCAGGCCGCGCAGCCGGTCCGCGATCGCCCCCGTCCCGAGCTCCCGCACCGCGCCGCAGGGGAGGCCGCGCCGCGGGATGCGGCGGAGCTGCTCCTTCACCGCCTTCAGCACGGCGCCCGGCGCCGCGTCCGGCGCGACCTCGAGCAGCACAGGGGTGACGCTCGTGAACCAGCCGACGGTGCGCGACAGGTCGAGGTCCTCGCCGTCGAGCTCCTCGCGCCCGTGGCCCTCGACGTCGATCGCCGCCGCGCCGCCGCCGGTCCATCGCGTGAGGGCCAGCGAGAGCGCCGCCAGCAAGACCTCCTCGATCCGCGTCCGGTACACCTCCGGGACGTCCTCGAGGAGCGCACGCGTCTCCACGTCGCCGAGCCCGATCGCGAGCCTGGCCATGGCCGCCTCGGTCCGCTCGCCCGAGGGATCGTCGGCGACCGGCGAGGCCGCGCGATCCCACGGCAGATCGAGCCAGAACGCCGCCTCGCGCTGGAGCGCCGGGCCCTGCGCGGCGGCCTCCAGGCGCTCGGCCCACCGCTTGTACGAGCTCGTCTTGGCGGGCAGCCGGATCGGCTCGCCTCGCCGCGCCTGCGCGCAGGCGGTCTCCAGATCCTCGAGGAGGATCCGCCACGAGACGCCGTCGACGACGAGGTGATGCGCGATCAGCAGCAGCCGCCCCGCGCGGCGGGGCCCAAGGTCGAGCCCGATCACGCGGAAGAGCGGGCCGTCGGTCAGGCTCAGGCTGGCCTGCCACCGGGCGGCGCGCTCCGCGATGGCCGCCGGCAGCTCCGCGTCGGGCACCGCGGAGAGGTCCTCGCGCAGCGCGATCGGCGCGGGAGCTCCCGGCGCATGCACCTGCCGCCGCCCCGCCCCGTCCTGCGGGAAGCGCAGGCGGAGGGCGTCGTGGTGGTCGAGCAGCGCCGGCGCCGCCGCCTCCACGGCCGCCCAGTCGAGCGGCTCCGGCAGCGCGAGCAGCACGGACTGGTTCCAGTGGTGGGGGTTGGGCAGCGGCTGCGCGAAGAACCAGCGCTGGATCGGCGTGAGCGGCGCCTCGCCGGTCACGCGCCCCTGCTCCGCCGCCGCGCCCGCGGCCGCGCGCCCCGCGACGGGGGCCAGCGCCGCGATGGTCTGGTGCAGGAAGATCTGCCGCGGGGTGATGTGCAGCCCCGCCTCGCGGGCGCGCGCGACGACCTGCAGGCTCAGGATGGAGTCGCCGCCCACCTCGAAGAAGTTGTCGTGGATGCCGACCGTGTCGTGCCCGAGCACGGCGGCCCAGATCTGCGCGAGCTGCTCCTCCACGGCCTCGCGGGGCGCGGCGCGCTCGGCCTCGGCGCGCACCGGCGCCGGGAGCGCGGCGCGGTTCACCTTGCCGTTCGTTGTGCGGGGGAGCGCCGGCAAGAAGACGAAGGCCGACGGCACCATGTAGTCGGGCAACCGCGCCTGCAGGAAGGCGCGCAGCTCGTCCGCCGCCGGGGCCGGATCGGAGGGGACCACGTAGGCGACGAGCCGCTTCACGCCCGGCTCGTCCTCGCGGGCCAGCACGGCGACCTCCCTCGCCGCGGCGTGCTCCGCGAGCCGCGCCTCGATCTCGCCGAGCTCGATGCGGAAGCCGCGCAGCTTGACCTGGTGGTCGACGCGCCCGGCGAACTCGAGCTGGCCGTCGGCCCGCCAGCGGGCGAGGTCGCCGGTGCGGTAGAGCCGATCGCCGGGGCGGCCCGAGAGCGGATCGGGGACGAAGCGCTCCGCGGTCAGGTCGGGGCGCGCCCAGTAGCCGCGCGCGAGCCCCTGGCCTCCCAGGTACAGCTCGCCCACGACGCCCACGGGCGAAGGCTGCCCGGCCGCGTCCAGCACGTAGGCGCGCGCGCCGGCGATCGGCCGGCCGATCGGGACGGCCGTGCCCTCGGCGGCGCCGGCGGCCGTCAGGTCGAAGGCGGTCGCCACGACCGTGGCCTCCGTCGGGCCGTACGTGTTCCACAGGCGCACGCGGCCTGCGACCGCCGCGCTCCAGCCGCTGACGCGCTCGGGCAAGGCCGCCTCGCCGCCGATGATGACAAGCCGCAGGCCGGGCGGCAGCGCCAGGCCGGCGGCGACCTCCGCGGCCACGCGGTGCCAGTACATCGTGGGCAGGTCGAGCACCGTGATGCCCCACGCGCCGCACGCCTCCAGGAAGCGCTCCGCGGACTCCAGCATCGCCTCGGTGCGCAGCACAAGGGCGGCGCCCCGCGTGAGGCAGGGGAAGATCTCCTCGGCGCTCGCGTCGAAGCTCAGCGACGCGAACTGCAGGACGCGGTCGGAGGGCCCGACCTCGTAGAGCGCCGCCGCTGTGTCGACGAACCCGGCGAGCGCGCGGTGGGGGATGACAACGCCCTTGGGCACGCCGGTGGAGCCGGACGTGTACAGGATGTACGCGGCCTGCTCGGGCGCCGGCTCGCCCGGAGGCGGCGTCGCGGGCTCGCCGTCCAGGCATGCCCAGCCGGGCTCGAGGTGGACGAGCTCCAGGCCGGCGGGGAGGCCGTCGGCCGCGTCCCGCCCGCCGATGACGACGCGGATGCCTGCGTCGGCGACCATCACGGCGACGCGCTCGCACGGGGTGTTGGGGTCGATCGGGACGTAGGCGCCGCCGGCCTTGAGCACCCCGAGGACGGCGGCGATCATCTCGGTCGAGCGCGGCAGGCACACGCCCACGCGGACCTCCGGCCCGACGCCGCGGCGCCGCAGGAGGTGCGCGAGCTGGTTGGCGCGCCGATCGAGCTCCCCGTACGCGAGGGCCTGCTGCTCGTGGACGACGGCCACGGCCCCGGGCGCGCGCGCCGCCTGCTCCTCGAACCGCCGGTGCACTGGGCGCGGCGCCCGGTCCGGCGCCGCGGCGCTGCCCCACTCGAGCACGCGCTCCTGCTCCGCCGGCGTGAGCATCGGCAGCTCGGACAGGCGCGCCGCCGGGCGCGCCGCCGCCGCCGTGAGCAGCCGCTCGAGGTGCAGGGCCATCCGCTCGATCGTCGACCGGTCGAACAGGTCCGTGCTGTACTCGAACGAGCCGCTCAGCTCGCCCGACGCCAGCGTCATGTCGAGCGAGAGATCGAACTGAGAGCTCCCGGGATCCACCTCGAGGGGCCGGACCTCGAGGCCGGCGATCGGCGCCGCCTGCGCCGGCGGCTGGTGGAGCGTGAACATGACCTGGAACAGCGGGCTGCGGCCGAGATCCCGGGCCGGGCGCAGCGCCTTCACGAGGTGCTCGAACGGCAGGTCCTGGTGCGCCTGGGCTCCCAGCACCTCCTCGCGGACGCGCGGGAGCAGGTCCGTGAGCCGCGGGTCGCCGGCCAGGTCGGCGCGCAGCACGAGCGTGTTGACGAAGAAGCCGATCAGGTCCTGGACCTCGAGGCGGGCGCGGTTGGCCACCGGCGTCCCGATCCACAGGTCGGTGCGGCCGCTGTACTTCGCCAGCAGCGCCTGGAACACGGCCAGGAGCAGCACGAACGGCGTGACGCCTTGCTGCCGTGCGAGCGCGACGACCTGGGCCGAGAGCTCGGCGGGGAGCGCGAAGGCGTACCTGGCGCCCCGGTAGGACTGCGCCGCGGGCCGCGGCCGGTCGGTGGGGAGCGACAGCGCGGCCGGCTCGCTCCCGAGCCGCTGCAGGAAGTAGGCGAGCTGCTTGTCGAGCGCGGGCCCGTCGAGCCAGTCGCGCTGCCAGCGCGTGTAGTCGCCGTACTGGACAGGGAGCGCCGGGAGCTCCGCGGCCCGGCCCTCCGCGTCGGCGGCGTAGAGCTCCATCACCTCGTCGACAAGGAGGCTCAAGGACCACCCGTCCGACACGATGTGGTGGAGGACGACCAGAAGGGCGTGCTCGCGCTCGTCGAGTCGGAGCAGCGTGATCCGGAACAGCGGCCCCTCGGTCAGGTCGAAGGCGCGGCTGGCCTCCGCCGCGAGCGCGCGGCGCGCCGCTGCCTCGCGATCCTCGGCGGGCACGGCGCGGAGATCCGCGATCGAGAGGGCGACCGGCTGCTCCGGCCGGACGATCATCGCCGGCTGGCCGTCGATCTCCGCGAAGGTCGTGCGCATCGACGCGTGGCGGCGGACCACCGCCTCGAACCCGCGCTTCAGCCGGTCCACGTCGAGCGGGCCGACGAGGCGCACGGCCGCCGGGATGTTGTACGAGGCCGCGGTCGGCTCGAGCTGGGCGAGGAACCACAGGCGCTGCTGGGCGAACGAGAGCGGCGGCGCGCCGTCATCCGGCTGCGCCGTGATCGGCGGCAGCGCCACGCCCTGCTGCCGCCGCACGGCCTCGTCGACGGCGCGGGCGAGCGCGGCGACGGTCGGATGATCGAAGAGCGCCCTGAGCGGCAGCTCCACCTGGAAGGCGGCGCGGACGCGGGAGATCACGCGCGTCGCGAGGAGCGAGTGCCCTCCGATCTCGAAGAAGCTCTCGTCCACGCCGACGGCCTGCTGGCCGAGCACGTCGGCCCAGATCCCCGCGACGGTCTCCTCCGTCGCCGTGCGGGGCCGATCGCCCGCCGCGCGCGCGGCGACCCCCGGCGCGGGCCCGGCCTTCCGGCGCCGCTCGCCGTCCGGCGACAGCGCCGGATCGCCGGCCTGCCGCGCCGCGCGCCACGCCGCGGCGAGCCGCTCCTGTTCCCCGTCCCCGAGGGCCGCGACCTCCAGGAGCCGCGCCTCGGGGCGGCCCGCCATGCGCTCGAGCAGGCCGCACATGTCCGCGGCCATGCGCGTGATGGTCCCCCCGTCGAGGCGCCGCGTGTCGAACGAGAGCGACAGCGCGAGCTCGTCGCCGGGGACGACGGCGACGGTGAGCGGGTAGTTCGTCCAGGCCTCCGCCGTGCTCACCTCGATCCCGAGGGCGCGCCGGTGCTCGTCGACGGCCTCGTCGATCGGGTAGTTCTGGAACACGAGCAGCGACTCGAAGAGCGGCGCGCCGCGCGCCACGTCGCTCCATTGCTGCACCTGCACGAGCGGGCTGTGCTCGTGCTGGCGCAGCTCGAGGTTGAGCTCCTGGATCCCGCGGAGCCACGCGGCGAGCCCCGCCTCCGGGTCGACGCGGAGGCGCAGGGGGAGCGAGTTGATGAACACGCCCATGATGGAGCCGGCCCCGGGCAGGTCGGCGGGGCGGCCGGCCACGGTGACGCCGAAGAGCACGTCCGGCGCGCCGCTCTCGCGGGCCAGGAGCAGCGCCCACGCGGCCTGCACCGCCGTGTTGAGCGTCACCCCCTGCGCCTGCGCGAGGCCCTGGAGCGCCCTCGTCGCGCCGGCAGTGAGCCGCGCGCGGTGCTCGCGGAACCCGGGCGCCGCGGCGTCGGCCCGCTCGACATGGCCCGCCGGCAGCGGGGTCGGCGCCGTCAGCCCCCTCAGGTGAGCCCGGAAGAAGGCCTCGGCGGCCGCCATGTCCTGCCGCTCGAGCCACGCGACATAGCGCTTGTAGGGCGGCGCTTCCTCCCGCACGCGGAGCGCGCCGCGGCGCGCCTCGTCGTAGCAGGTCAGCCACTCCTCGAGGATCAGCCCCTGACACCAGCCGTCGAGCAGCGCGTGGTGGACGCTCCAGACGATCTGGTCGACGCGCTCCGAGAGGCGCAGCACCGAGACGCGCATGAGCGGCGGCTCCTCGAAGCGCAGGCCCCGCCGGCGATCGTCCCGGAGGAAGCGCTCGAGCGCCGCCGCCTGCTCGGCCTCCGGGACCTCGCGCCAGTCGAGGACCTCGAGGGGCAGGCGCGCGGCGCGCCGCACGACCTGGTGCGGCTCCTCGACGCCGGTGATGAAGCCCGTCCGCAGGATGGCGTGGCGCGCGCCGAGGACCTCGAAGGCCCGCGAGAAGGCCTCGACGTCCAGGCCCTGCGTGAACCGGCAGACGATCTGGTTGAAGTACGGGCTGTCCTCCGGCGTGAGGAGCGAGTGGAAGAGCATGCCCTGCTGCACCGGGGACGCGGGGACCACGTCCTCGATGCCGTCGTCGGCCTGCAGCAGGGCGTCGAGCTGCGCCCGCTCCAGCCGGGCGAGGCTGAACGGCGCGATCTCGACGGGCGGGGCGGGCGGCAGGGGCGCGACCTGCGCCGCGGCGAGATCGCCCGCGAGCGCGGCGATCGTGCGGCGCGTGAAGATCTGCTTGGGCGTCAGCCGCAGCCCGCGCTGGGCGGCGCGCGCGATGATCTGCAGCGTGACGATGGAGTCCCCGCCGAGCTCGAAGAAGTCGTCCTCGACCCCGACCTGCTCGCGGCGCAGCACCTCGGCCCAGATCTCCGCGAGGAAGCGCTCCGGCTCGGTCCGCGGCGCGACGTGGGGGCGATGGGCCGGCGCCTCGAGCTGCTCGGGGGCGGGCAGGGCGCGCCGGTCGACCTTGCCGTTGGGCGACAGCGGCAGCCGCTCGAGCACGAGGATCGGCGCGGGCACCATGTAGGCCGGGAGGGCCTCGGCGAGCCAGCTGCGGAGCGACTTCGGATCGAGCGCCGCGCCGTCGCGGCCGGCGACGTAGGCGACGAGGCGCTTTCCGCCGTGGGCCTCGTCGCGGGCGAGGACGACGGCCTCGCCGACGCCGGGGTGCTGGAGCAGGCGCGCCTCGATCTCGCCGAGCTCGATGCGCAGGCCGCGGATCTTGACCTGGTGATCGAGGCGGCCGAGGAACTCGATGGCTCCGTCGGGCCTGTGGCGCGCGAGATCGCCTGTCCTGTACAGCCGCCCTCCGGGGGCGGAGCCGAACGGATCGGGCACGAAGCGCTCCGCTGTCAGGTCGGGCCGCCGGTGATAACCGCGGGCGAGGCCGACGCCGCCGATGTGGAGCTCGCCGGCGACGCCGGCGGGCACGGGCTGGCCATGGCGGTCGAGCAGGTAAATCTGCGTGTTGGCGATGGGGTACCCGATGGGCACCGAGGCGGAGGTGTCCTCTCGCTGGCAGGCCCAGAAGGTGACGTCGATGGACGCCTCGGTGGGCCCGTAGAGGTTGTGGATCTCGGCGTCCGGCAGCCGCTCGAAGCACCGCCGCGCGAGCTCCGCCGGCAGCGCCTCGCCGCTGCAGATGACCCGGCGCAGCGACCGGCACGAGGCCACGTCGGGCGTCTCCAGGAAGGCCTGGAGCATGGGCGGGACGAAGTGCAGCGTGGTGACGCCGCTGCGCGTGATCAGCTCGACGAGCCGCTCGCCGTCGCGGTGATCGCCGGGCTTCGCGACGACGAGGCCGGCGCCGATCATCAAGGGCCAGAAGAACTCCCAGACCGAGACATCGAAGCTGAAGGGCGTCTTCTGCAACACCCGATCTTGCGGGGTGAGGCCGTAGCGCTCCTGCATCCATTGCAGGCGGTTGAGCAGGCCACGGTGGCTGTTGCCGGCGCCCTTGGGCCTGCCGGTCGAGCCCGAGGTGTAGATGGTGTAAGCGAGGTTGTCCGGCGAGACGGCCACGGCGGGATTGGTGGCCGGCTCCTTGTCGATCTTGGCGCGATCCGCGTCCAGGCACAGCACCTGAGCGCGGTGGGGCGGCAGGCGCGAGGCCACGGGCCACTGGCTCAGCAGGACCGGCGCGGCCGCGTCCTCGAGCATGTAGGCGATACGATCGGCCGGGTAATCGGGATCGATGGGCACATAAGCCCCGCCGGCCTTCAGGATGCCGAGCAGCCCGACGACCAGCTCGACGGAGCGCTCTGCCGCGATGGCGACGAGCACGTCCGGCCCCACGCCGCGCTTCCTGAGCGCGTGGGCGACCCGGTTGGCGCGCGCGTTGAGCTCTCGATAGCTGAGCCGCCGCTCACCGAAGATCACGGCGACCCCGTCGGGCGTCCGCGCCGCCTGCGCCTCGAAGAGCTCGTGGACGTGCCGCTCGCCCGGATACGCGCGCTCGGTCGCGTTCCATTCCGTCACGACGCGCCTCGACTCCAGCTCGCCGACGAGCGACAGCTCGCCGACCCGCGCCTCGGGGAGGCTGACGATCTGCCGGAGCGCCACCTCCACGAGGCCGAGGAGGCGCGAGGCGACCTCCTCGTCGAACCGCCGCCGATCGTAGGACAGGCGCAGCTGGAGCTGAGCCCCCGGCAGGGCGGCCAGGGTGAGCGGGTAGTTCGTCTGGTCCGCGAACGCGACGTCGCGGACCGCGAGCCCGGGCAACCCCTGCTGGGTCCGGGGATCGGTGGGATAGTTCTCGAAGACGACGAGGCTCTCGAAGAGCGGTTGTCCCGCCGGCACGGCGCTGAAGCTCCGCGCCTGGGCCAGCGGCGTGTGCTCGTGCGGGCCGAGATCGGTGGTCGTCCTCAGGAGATCGCGCAGCCAGTCGGCGACGGTCGCCGCCTGCGGCACCGCCACGCGCAGCGGCAGCGTGTTGATGAAGATCCCGACCATGGCGTCGATCCCGGCGAGCGGGGCCGACCGCCCTGCCACCGTGACGCCGAAGACAACGTCGTCGGTGCGGGCAGCTCGGCTGAGCAGGAGCGCCCAGGCGGCCTGGACCAGCGTGCTCAGCGTCACGCGGTGCTGCTGCGCGAAGCGCTGGAGGCGCGCCGTGACCGGCTCCGGCAGCGACACGATCGTCGCCCCGTGGCCGCTCGCCTCGTCGGCCTCCGGGACGCGCTCCAGGGGGAGCGGCGTCGCCGCGCTGAAGCCTGCGAGCGCGCCCCGCCAGAACCCCTCGTCGGCGCTCGCGTCCCGCTCGCGCAGCCAGCCGATGTACTCGCGGTAACGCGGGCGAGGCGACAGCGCGGCCGGCCGGCCGGCGCGCAGGGCCTCGTACGCGGCGAAGGCGTCCTGCAAGACGAGGGACGCCGCCCACCCGTCGAGGAGGAGGTGATGGTGGCTCCAGAGGAACTGGTAGGCCTCGTCGGCCACGCGCAGGAGCGCGACGCGCATCAGCGGGCCCCGGGCGAGATCGAAGCCCCTCGCGCGATCCGCTTCGATCCGGGCCTCCAGGCGCGCCCGCTGCGCCTCGGCTCCGACGTTACGCGCGTCGCGCCAGTCCTCGATCTCGACCGCCACCGCCGCCCCGCGCCGCACGACCTGGAGCGGCTCGTCGGCGCCTTCCCACGCGAAGGTCGTGCGCAGGACGCCGTGGTGCAGGGCCACGGCCTGCCAGGCCTCGCGGAACGCGCCGACGTCGAGCGCCCCCTCCAGCCTGCACGTCACCTGCTCGACGTAGACGCCGGAGCCGGGCTCCCACAGGCTATGGAACAGCAGCCCTTGCTGGAGCGGGCTCAGGGGATAGACGTCCTCGACGTCGTGGCCAGGCCCCAGCAGGCGGTCCAGCCTGGCCTGATCGAGCCGCGCGAGGGGGAAGTCCGAGGGGCTATAGGCGCCGGCGTCGGGGGCGGCGCCGCGCGCCACGAGGGCGCGCAGCCGCGCCGCGAAGTCCTCGAAGAGGCGCGCCACCGTCTCGGGCCGGTAGCGGGCGCCGCTGGTGCTCCACATCACCCGGAGGCGCCCGCCGACGATGGCCGCGTCGACCTCCAGCTCGTAGCCCCGCGGCGCCCGCGGATCCTGGCTGCGCCCCACGTCGCCTTCCGCGTGCGCGAACAGCGGGCTCGACGCGAAGAGATCGTCCCAGCGCCCGAGGTAGTTGAAGCGCACCTGCGCCGCGGCGCGCTCCCGGAGCGGCGCCGCCTGCGCGTCCTCGCTCAGGTACCGGAGCATCCCGTACGTGGCGCCGCCCTGCGGGGCCGCGCGGAGCTGCTCCTTCAGCGCCTTGAGCGCCTGCTCGGGCGCCGCGCCGGCCGGGATCTCCAGCCGGACGGGGAAGATGCTCGTGAACCACCCCACCGTGCGGGAGAGATCCAGGTCGTCGAGCGCGTCGCGCCCGTGCCCCTCCAGATCGAGGAGCACCGCCGGATCGCCCGTCCACTGCGCGAGCGCTCCCGCGAACGCCGCGAGCAGCACCTCGTCCACGCGGAGCCGGTACGCAGGCGCGGTCTGAAGCAGCGCGCGCGTCTCCTCGGCGTCGAGGAACCGGGTCAGCGAGACGGTGTCCGCTTCGAGGGACGCGCCGGCCGGATCGTCGGCGGGCAGCGCCCGCGCGGGGCGGCTCGCGGCGAGCCACGCCTCCGCCTGTCGGGTCACCTCCTCGGACTGGGCCTGCGTGAACAGGCGCCAGGCCCATTCACCGAACGAGACGATCTCCTCGGGGAGCCGGATCGCTTCGCCGCGCGCGTGCTGCTGGCAGGCGGTCTGGAGATCCTCGATCAGGATCCGCCAGGAGACCGCGTCGATCACGAGGTGATGGGCGACGAGGAGGAGCCGGCCGGGGCGCTCCGGGCCCAGATCGAACAGCACAGCGCAGAGGACCGGCCCGTCGGCCAGGTGGAGGCGCGCCTGGTGCTCCGCCGCGGCGCGGGCCAGCGCCGCGGGTTGCGCCTCGGCGGGCAGGTCCGAGAGATCGACGCGCGCGACCGCCGCGGGCGGCGAGTCCGCGAAGTACTGGCTCCACCCGCCCTCCTCGCGCGTGAACCGCAGCCGGAGCGCGCCGTGATGCTCGACCGCCGCCTCGATCGCGGCCGTGAGCGCCTCGACGGAGATCCGCTGCCGCAGCTCGAGCAGCACCGTCTGGTTCCAGTGGTGCGGGTTCGGCGCGCCGAGCTCTAAGAACCAGCGCTGGACGGGCGTGAGCGGCGCGTCGCCGGGGAGCGGCGTCGCGGGCCGCGCGTCCGCGGCCTGCCCCGAGCCCGACGCCGCGACGGCGGCCAGACCGGCGACTGTCTGGTGCTGGAAGACCTGCCGGGGCGTGAGCGAGAGGCCCGCGGCCCGCGCGCGCGAGACGACCTGGAGCGCGAGGATAGAGTCGCCGCCCAGCTCGAAGAAGTTCTCCTGGACCCCGACGGCCTGCTTTCCGAGGAGCTCCGCCCAGATCCCCGCGAGCGTCGCTTCGGCCTCCGTGCGCGGCGTCGTGGCCTGGCTGCTCGCCTCGATCGGCGCCGGCAGCGCGCGCCTGTCGATCTTGCCGCGCGGCGTGCGGGGCAGGTCCTTCAGCGCCACGAGCGCCGAGGGCGCCATGTAGTCCGGCAGCCGCTCCTTGAGCGCGCGCCGGAGCTCTTCCGGCGCCACGTCCGCGCCGGCCGTGACGTACGCCACGAGCCGCCGCTCCTCCGGCCGGTCCTGCCGCGCGATCACGACCGCCTCGCGCACCCCGGGCAGCTCGGCGAGGCGCGCCTCGACCTCCCCGGGGTCGATCCGGAAGCCGCGCAGGCTCACCTGGTGATCCATGCGGCCGGCGAGCTCGAGCTGCCCGTCGGCCCGCCACCGCGCCCGGTCCCCGGTCCGGTAGAGCCGCTCTCCCGGCTGATCCGCGAACGGATCGGGGGCGAAGCGCTCCGCTGTCAGCTCCGGGCGCTCCCAGTACCCGCGCGCGATCCCCTGGCCTCCGAGGTACAGCTCTCCGACGACGCCGGCCGGCACCGGCTGACCGGTGGGGTCGAGCACGTGGGCTCGCACGCCCGCGAGCGGCCGCCCGACGGCGACCGCCCACCCATCGCGCGGATCCGCGGCCGTCAGATCACACGCCGCCGCCGTCGCCGTGATCTCGGCCGCGCCGTACGCGTTCAGCAACCGGACCCGCGCGGCCCCCGGCGACGCGCGGAAAGCGCGCACGCGCGCGGGCAAGGCCGCCTCGCCGGTGATGACGACCTGCCGGAGGCCCGACGGGAGCGTCAGGCCCTCGTCGAGCCCCGCGACGACGCGGTGCCAGCACAGGGTCGGCAGCACCGCCACGGTCACGCCCGACGCGCCGCACGCCGCGAGGAGCCCGGCTGCGGACTCGAGCGCGGCCGCCGTGGGCAGCACGAGCGTCGCGCCCCGCGCGAGGCACGCGAAGATCTCCACAGCGCCGGCGTCGAGGCTCGGCGACGCGAGCTCCAGCACCCGGTCGTCCTGCGAGATCTCGTAGGCCGCCCCCGCGGCATCGGCGAAGCCCGCGATCGCCCGGTGCGGCACCACGACCGCCGCGCCGGAGGTCGCGCGCACGCACGCCGCCTGCTCGGGCGCCGGCTCGCCGGCCGGCGGCGTGGAGGGCTCGTGGAGCACGCACGTCCAGGCCGCGTCGAGGCGGACCACGTCGACGCCGGGGGGCGGCTCGACCGCCGCGTCGCCCTGCGCGATCACCACGCGGATCCCGGCGCCGCCGATCGCCTCGGCGATCCGCTCCCGGGGGAGCTCGGGGTCGAGCTGAACGAAGGCGCCGCCCGCCTTCAGCGCGCCGAGCACGGCGGCGATCCTCCCGATCGAGCGCGGCAGGCAGATGCCCACGCGGACCTCCGGCCCCACCCCGCGCCGCCGGAGGAGCTGCGCCAGCTGGTTGGCCCTCCGATCGAGCTCGCCGTACGTGATCTGCTGCGCCTCGTGGACGACGGCCGTCGCCCCGGGCGCCCGCGCGGCCTGCTCCTCGAATCTCCGATGCGCAGCGTGTGCAGCCTGCGCGCCGCGCGGCGCCCGCGAGGTCTCGCCGAGCGCCCCCGCCGTGCCCCACTCGAGCACCTGCCGTCGCTCTTCGGTCGCGAGCAGCGGCAGCTCCGACAGGCGCGTCGCGGAGCTCGCCGCCGCGCCTGCGAGCAGGCGCAGCAGCTCATCGGCCATCCGCGTGATCGTGTCCGCGTCGAACAGGTCCGTGTCGTATTCGAGGGCGCCTGCCAGCCCGTCCTCGTCGGGCGCGAGGTTGAGCGAGAGATCGAACTGGGCGCCGCCCACATCGAGATCGAGCAGGCGCACCTCGAGGCCCGGTATCGCGAGGGGCTGCCGCAGCGCTGGCTGCAGCGCGAACATCACCTGGCAGAGCGGCGCGTGGCTCAGGTCCCGGACCGGGCTCACGGCCTCCACCACCTGATCGAACGGCACCTCCTGGTGCGCCTGCGCCTCGCGCACGGCCCCCGTGACCCGGGCGAGCAGCGCCGCGAACGGCGGATCCCCGGAGAGGTCGGCGCGGACGACGGCGGTGTTGGCGAAGCAGCCGACAAGCCCTTCCAGCTCGGCCCGGCTCCGGTTCGTCACCGGCGTTCCCACGCTGATATCGAATGTCCCCGCGCGGCGGGCGAGGAGGGCCTGGAACCCCGCCATCAGCACCGCGAACAGGGTCGTCTCCTCGCGCCGCGCGAGGGCGCCGAGCGCCGCGGTGAGCGCGCCCGGCACGCGGAAGAAGCGCCGCGCCCCCCGGAAGCGCTGGATCGCGGGCCGCGGCCGATCCGCGGGCAGCTCCAGCAGCCCGGGCTGCCCTTCAAGCTGCTTTCTCCAATAGGCCACCTGGGCCTCGAGCAGCCCGCCTTCCACGCGCTCGCGCTGCCAGTGCGCGAAGTCCGCGTACTGCAGCGGCAGGTCGCCGAGCGGGGCGGGCCGGCCCGCGGAGAACGCCGTGTACAGCGCGGCGAACTCCGCGAGGACGAGGCTCGTGGACCACCCGTCGAAGACGAGGTGGTGCACGACCCAGAGGAGGATGTGTTCTTCCGATCCGAGCCGCAGGAGCGTGAGCCGGAGGAGCGGGCCGCTCGCCGTGTCGAACGGCCGCCGCGCCTCGCGCTCGATCAGGCGCCGGACCTCGGCGTCCCGCTGCGCCGCGGGCAGGGCGCCGAGGTCGATCCGCTCGATCCGCGGCGCCCCGTCGGCATGGACGATCTGCGAGGGCTGGCCGTCGACGACGTCGAACGTCGTGCGCAGGACCTCGTGCCGGCGCACGATCTCGGAGACGCACCGCTCCACCAGGGAGACGTCGAGCGACCCGGCGAGCCGCACGGCGGTGGCCAGGTTGTAAGAGGCGCTCTCCGGCTCGAGCTGGGCGAGAAACCACAGCCGCTCCTGGACGAAGCTCATCGGAAAAACGAAGACATCCTCACGCATGAAAGAACCTCAGGAGGCTTTGGCCCGGTACGGCTCGGCCATGGCTACAAGGACCTTGCGCGGGCCGCGGAAGGGCGCGCGCCCGTGGGCGACCAGCATGTTGTCCGCGAGGAGCACGTCCCCCTCTTGCCAGGCGAACTCCACGGCGAGCTGCCTGTACACCTCGCGGATCTCGTCGAGCGCGGCGCCCTCGATGGGCGATCCGTCTCCGTACATGGCGTTGCGGGGCAGGTCTTCCTCGGCGAAGATCGAGAGGAGCGCCTCCCGCGCGGCCGGGTCCAGGTTGGAGACGTGGAACAGGTGAGCCTGGTTGAACCACACCTGTTCTCCGGTGCGCGGGTGGGTGGCCACGGCCTGGCACACCTGGCGTGTGCGCAGCTCGCCGTCGGCCTTCCACTCGCACTCGATGCGCGCTGCCCGGCAGAAGCGCTCGACCTCGGCCCGGTCGTCCGTGCCGAAGACCTTCTGCCACGGCAGGTCCAGGCCATTGCCGTAGTTGCGGACGTACATCACCTTCTTCGCCGCGAACCGCTCCCGTATCCGGGGAGGGATGCGCCGGAAGACCTCGCGGCTGTCCGCGATCGGGGTGCTCCCCCCCTCGGGCGCGGCCTGCGCGCAGTGAAACCAGATCTTGAGCGGCCAATCGAGCGTGTACGACTGCTCGTTGTGAAGGGGGATGTGCTGGTGAGCGGGGTACTCCGTCGACGTGTAGATCCGGTCCTGCACGTGGGAGCGCGGCGTCGACCCGAACGTGTAATCGAGGAGCTCCGGCGTCACGAGCCGGACGAAGGCGTGGAAGTCGGCGATCGACTGGATCGGGAAGCCGCGGAACAGCACCGCTCCGTGCCGGGTCAGCTCCTCTTCCGCGCACGCCCGGATGGCCGCGCCGAGCGCGGGCGCGCCCGCCGCGTCGCCGCGGCCGAGCGGGCCCACGACGAGCGGCAGGGCGTTGCCCGGGAAGGACGATCGCGACAGGCCTGCCGCCTCGCTCCGCGCCGCGCCCTCGGGCGCCTCGCGCTGTGGCAGAGCGCTCGAGGCGGTCACGACGGCCGGCCCTCCTCCATCTGCTTGCGCAGGCTGAGCGGCCGCATGTCGGTCCAGACCTCCTTGATGTGCTCGAGGCACTCGGCCTTCGTGCCTGTCTTGCCCGCGTCGCGCCAGCCGAGGGGGTTATCGCGGTACTCGGGCCATATCGAGTACTGCTCCTCGTGGTTCACGACGACTTTGTAAATTGTGTTGTCTTCGCGTTCATCGTTGGCCATGGACTCCTCCGTTTCGAGATGCGGTGATGACGTCAGCGGCGCTCGGGAACGAGCGTGATCGTGTGTTCGGCCGGCCCCGCCAAGAGCGGCAGCGGGCGCCCGTCGACCCAGGCGCGCTGCTGATCGCGGTAGTGGGGCGACAGCGGGTCTCCTGACTGGCCTGCTGGCATGTGCAGGATGCCGTCCTGCTCGTGGCCCGGCGAGACGACGAGCCGCTCGCTCGCGGCGACCGTGTGGCTCGAGAGGCGCACGCAGACGCTGCACCCCGGGAGCGGCTCGTCGGGCATGTTGAGGAGCGCGGCGAGCTCCGGGCTCGCGCCGAGCGGGTGTGCGATCCGCACCCGGCTCACCGCGCCCCACTCGAGCTGGTCGAGGGGCCGCCCGCCGCTCTCCTGCTTCACCGCGGCCATGGCCTTCTCCAGCGCCGCGAGGACGAACACGTCCCAGCCGCCCGCCGGCGCCGGCACCAGATCCGCTGAACGCGCCTCGAGGGCGCGCTGGAGGGGCGTGTCGATGTCGGGCAGCGCGAGCGTGAGGTCCGGCTCCCCGTCGCGCTTCGCGCCGAACCACGCGGCGAACACGTCGTCGGTCAGGACGCGCCGGAGCTGCACAAGGAGCGGCAGCCCGACGCCGGACACGTCCGCCCGGCCGTCCCACGCGGCCGCCGCGCGCCGCGCCTCGGCGAGCGCCGGCCGCCTCGACACGGCCTCTTCGGTGAGCACGCGCAGCGCGAGGTCGCGGTAGAAGCCGAAGAACTCGGCCCGCGTATCGAGCTGCAGCTGGAACAGGTCCGCCTCGGTGGCGGGGCGCGCCTCGCGCAGGCGCTCGGTGATGCGGTAGGCGCGGTAGCCGTTCGCGTGGTCGTGAGCGAGCACCGGCGCGCCCTGGGCGAGCGGCATGCGGTGGTTGGCGTTGACGACGAACCCCGACGGCGGATCGACGATGCGCGGCAGCGCGGCGGGGGCCAGGTAGCCGTCCCAGCCGGCGCGCCCGTCCGCCCAGGAGACGCTGACCGAACCGTCGAACCCGCGGCGCCGGGGCATGCGCCCTGTCACCGTCCACGCCACGCGGCCGCCTCGATCGGCCAGGAGGACGTTGCACCCGGGCCCGCCGGCGGCGCTCATCACGGCGACGGCCTCGTCGACGCTCCGGACCCGATCCATCTCGAGGATCCCGAGGTCGACGCCCTCGGGATCGAGCGCCGTCCAGCGGATCGCGACCGGCGCTCCGAGGAGCGGCCGCGCCGCGACAGGCCCCCAGATCGTCCTGCGGACGGTGACGCTCGCGTCGGGCTCGCCGCGGACCTTGATCGTCTCCTGCGCGACCTCGAACCGCTTCCACCCGGAGGGCGTCCGGTACTCGCCCGGGCGCTCGGGCAGGGTCTCGAGCCGGACGAGGTCCATCACGTCGCCGAGGAGGCTGGTCAGCCCCCAGGCGACATGGCGGTTCGTCCCCACGATGACCACGGGCACGCCGGGCAGCACGACGCCCGCGACCTCGCGCTCGCCGTAACGCAGCTCGGCGCGGTACCAGATGTTGGGGACGCCGAGCTCGAGGTGCATGTCGTTGGCGAGGATGGCGCGGCCGTCCCGCGTCCTCTGGCCGGCCACCGCCCAGCCGTTCGAGCCGACAGGCGCCTCGCCGGCGTCCTCGCCGAGCACGCGCCGGCTCGGCGGGCGCGCCTTCCGGCTCTGCGCCACAAGCGCTCGCAGCTCCTCGGCCGGCAGCGGCGGAGGCGCGGTGTCCTGCGCGCCGAGCAGCGCCCTCGTGTACGGATCGACGCTCTCGAGCAGGAAGGACATCACCCCTCTGGGGAGGCTCTGTGTCAGGACCGTTTGTGTCCGCTCGCTGTCCTCGCTCTCGCTGAGGGCGTTGAACATCCCCAGCACGACGAGGATGCTGTCCTCGGGGCGCCACGGCTCGGGCCGATAGCCCAGCTTCTGGAACTCGATCGGCAGCGCCTCCGCGCTCCGGAGGTACGCGTTGACGCCCTCGGCGTACGCGTCGAGCGCGGCGCGCTGGCTCTCCGGAAGGCGCGCGAGGATCGCTGTCGCGGCCTGCGGGACGCCGAGCTCGCGCTGCCGGGTATCGGCCTCCAGCAGGCCGCGCCCGAGGATCTCCGCGAGCCGTCCTCCGTTGCTGCGGCGGAGCAGGTCCAGCTGGAACATCCTGTCACGCGCCGTGATCAGGCCGAGGGCGCGGAGGGCGTCCTGCCGCGAGGCGGCGCTGATCGTCGGGATCCCCAGCCGATCGGACGTGACCGTCACGGGGCCCTCCAGGCCGGGCAACGTCGTCGCGTTGCCGGCGCGCGGCGCCGGGGCTCGGGTCCCGCCCTGGGCTCCCTCTGCGCAGCCGGCGGCCGTCAGCGCGACGAGCGCCGAGAGGAGGAGTGACCGGATGTCCTGCTTCATACCTCTTGCTCCGTTGCTCTGAGGGCCTCGTGGCCGTGGGCGCCGGGCTCCAGCGCGGCCTGCCGCTCGACGGCGAGGCGATGGACCTCCGCCGATCGAGCCCGACTGCCCTCATCGACACGGGCGCTCGCGCCGTTCTCTTCCGGCGCAGATCGCGGCTCGGCGGCGGTGGCGGGCAGCTGCGACAGGCGGCCGAAGTCGAGCCGCAGGCAGCGATCCGCGAGCGCGAAGTACTGGTCGTCGTGCGTGATGACGAGGGCGGTCTTGCCTCTCGCCCGGAGCTCGGGGAGCAGCTCCGTGTAGAAGAACCTCCGGAACTGCGGGTCCTGATCGGACGCCCACTCGTCGAACACGTAGAACGGCCGGTCCTCGAGGTAGGCGGTGATGAGGGCGAGGCGCTTGCGCTGCCCCTGCGACAGACCGGTCACGTGGAGGGTGCCCTGCTCGACGCGCACCCGGTGATCGAGCTGCAGCCGCTCGAGGTAGCGCCGGGCGCGCTCGTCGAGGTCGGGGCCGTGCAGGCCGAGCAGGTGCTCGAAGAGGTGGAAGTCCGCGAAGACGACCGAGAAGAGCTGCCGGTACCGCTCGCGGCTCGCGTCGTCGACGGCCGCGCCGTCGAGCCGGATCTCGCCCGACTCCGGCGCGTAGAGCCCGAGCAGCAGGAGGGACAGCGTCGTCTTGCCGCTGCCGTTGCCGCCGACGAGGTACACGATCTCGCCGGGCCGGAACGTCAGATCGATGGGCCCGAGCTGGAAGCTGCCCTCTTCCTTCTCGCGGTAATAGCGGTGCGTGACGCCGGCCAGCTCGATGCGCTCCCACGTCGCGCGCGCGCCCTCCGCGCCGGCTCCGCGCTGCGGCGCCTCGGCCTCGGGCGCCAGCGAGAGGCCGAGCTGGTTTGCCTTGTCGAGCGCGATGCTGGCTCGCCCGACGGACGGCATCAGCTCGACGAGCTGCGCGAACGGCGTCATCAGGAACAGCATCGCCAGCACCACGCCGGACCGCGCCGGCGTCGTCAGGCCCGCCCAGACGGGGAGGGCGAACAGCGCGATCCCGAGGACGGCGTAGAAGAGCAGCGTCCCCCAGCCCATCGCGATGGCGTACTCGGTCGTGCCCGCCACGAACGCCCGCCGGTACGTCGCGACGCTGCCGCCGAGGACATCGGACACGAACGCCCGCCCGCGCCCGCTGTGCATCTTGAGCTCCTTGATCCCGCCCGTGAGCCCGCGGAAGTGCTTGAACAGGGCGTCGCTCGTCTCGCGGGCGCGCGTGAACGCGCGCATCGCGCGCCGCTGGTGCGCCCGGAAGAGCAGGGCGCCGAGCGCCATCGCGCCCAGCACGATCGCCAGGGCCGACCACGCGATCCGCCCGATATAGGCCAGGCAACCGAGGACGGTGGCCAGGTTCACGCACAGGAGGGGCAAGTGGATGTAGGCCTCGGAGATGACGGCCGGATCGTCGTTGAGCGTCGCGAGCAACCGGTGGGCGCCGAGCTGCTCGATGTGGCGCAGCGGCGCTTCGAGGATGCGCTGGCTGAGCTGCACGCGGAGCTCGGCGATCAACGCCTGTCCAAGCCGCGTCAGGAGCACCTGGGAGACGGCCCTGCTCAGCACGCCGACGACGGCGAGCCCCGCGAAGGCCCACGCGATCTGCGCCGCGGGGCGGCCCTCCTCGGAGAGCGCCTCATGGACGAGCGCGATGACGCCGGCGGCCGTGAGGCCGCTGATCACGCCGGCGGCGATGGCGAGCAGGAGGGACCGGCGCGACCGGCGCACGAGGAAGCCGAGCACGCTCATTTTCGTTCCTTCGCCTTCGAGCCGTCCGGCTCGCCGTCCGGGCGCGCAGGCGTCTTCGGGCCTCCGGCGCCGGGGAGCCGCCGCGCGGTCCGCGGCAGCGCGACCAGGGCCGGCTCGGGGCTCGGGCCCGCGGGCGCCTGGCCGCGCGCCTCGTGGATGCGCTCCGCGAGCGCGGCCACGGTCGGCCGCTCGAAGAACTCGCGGAGCGGCACCTCCACCTGGAACGCCTCGCGGACGCGGTTGAGGATCTGCAGGGCGAGGAGCGACTCGCCGCCGAGGGCGAAGAAGTCCTTCCTGGGATCGATGGGATCGATGCCGAACGCCCGCGCCCAGATCGCGGTCACCTGCGCTGTGATCGCCTCGGGCGACAGGCCCTCGGCTGCGCTGGCGGCCGCTGCCTCGGCGCGCCGGGGCGGCTCGTGGCTGCGGCCTGCCGCGGCGGCGCCGCCGGCGCCGAGCCGCCGCGCCAGGGCGGCGCCCTCGTCGTCGCTGGGCAGGCCGTGGAGCGGGCGTAACGAGACGATCACCTGTGGCAGCGCCGCCTGGCTCAGGACGCGGTGGAAGACCTGCAGGCCTTCTTCCGGGCTCATCCCGTCGCGGATCACGTCGTCGATCCCGAGGGCGAGGAGGCGCGCCTCGGCGCGGGCCGCCATGCCGACGTTGCGCCACCGATCGAGGTTGACGGAGACCGTGTACGGCCCGGCCCTGCGCGCGCAGGCCTGCGCGTACGCGTCGAGGAACGCGTTGGCGGCCGCGTAGCCTGCGTGGGCGAGGCCGCCGCTCAGCGCGGTGATCGAGGAGCAGAGCAGGACGAAATCCGGCTTCAGGTCGCGGGCGATCTCGTCGATCGCGAGCGCGCCGAGCGCCTTGGGGCTGAGCTCCGCGTCCAGCGTGTCCGCGGTGAGCCGGTCGATGAGCCCGCCGGCGGCGACCCCGGCCGCGTGGATCACGCCGTGCAGGGCGCCGAACCGGTCGATCGCCTCGCGCGCGGCGGCGCGCATCTGCGAGGCGTCGGCGGCGTCGGCGCGCAGCGCGACCACCTCGGCGCCGGCCTGCTTTAGCGCGAGGAGCCGCGCGTGTTGCTCGTCGGTCGGGGCCGAGCGACCCGTGAGGATGAGCCGCGCGCGCGCCGTGCGGGCGAGGTGGTCCGCGAGCCGGAGGCCGATGCCTCCCAGGCCGCCGGTGATGAGGTAGACGCCGCGCTCTCGCAGCAAGGGGGGCGCCGTCTGGGCTGGCCTCAGCGCGACCGGCTCGACGGCGGGTGCCCAGCGGTGGTGGCCGCGGTAGGCGACGACGGTGTCGGCGGCGTCGGAGCGCGCCTCCGCGAGGATCCGCTCGACGACGCGATCGGCCTCGGAGGCGTCCGGGACGGGGGCCTCGAGGTCGAGCACGCGGCAGCGCACGTGCGGGTACTCCAGCGGGACGCTCCTGCAGGCGCCGAGGAGCGGGGCGTGCTCGGGGCGCAGGGATTCCCGGCCGGTCAGGTCGTGCAGGCCGCTGGCGAGCGCGACGAGGTGGGCGCCGCCGGGCTGCTGGCCCAGCGCGCGTGCCAGCCAGAGCAGGCTGGCGCAGCCGCGGCGCTGCGCTTCGCGGAACGCGTCCGGGTTGAGCTGCGTCTCTCGTGGGGCGTCGTGGGGGTCGCGCGGATCGCCGAGGCTGAAGGCGTGCACGACGCGCGTGGGCGGCCCCGCGCTGGCGCCGAGGTCGCGGATGAGCGCGGCGTAGTCCTCGGGCTGGTCCAGGCGGAGCGTGAAGGAGCGCTCCGCGGCGCGCTCGAAGCGCTCGCCGCTCCGGACACGGGTGACCCGCCGGCCGGCGCGCTCGAGCCGCTCCACGAGCCGGTGGCCGATCGCCTCCTCGTCCGTGAAGACGAGCCAGCGCGCCTCGTCGGCGTCCGCCGCGGGTGCGAGCGGTTCCAGGGGGGAGCGCTTCCACGATGGGACGTAGAAAATTCCATCCAGATCGGATGGTGCCCGCACCGAGGTTGAGGTCCCGACCGAGGTTGAGGTCGGACCGACCGAGGTTGAGGTCGAACCGACCGAGGTTGAGGTCGAACCGACCGAGGTTGAGGTCGGACCGACCGAGGTTGAGGTCGAACCGACCGAGGTTGAGGTCGGACCGACCGAGGTTGAGGTCGAACCGACCGAGGTTGAGGTCGAACCGACCGAGGTTGAGGTCGAACCGACCGAGGTTGAGGTCGAACCGACCGAGGTTGAGGTCCCGACCGAGGTTGAGGTCGGACCGACCGAGGTTGAGGTTGAACCGACCCCCCTCGCGTCGGGCCGCTCCAGCCAGTACCGCTTTCGCTCGAACGGGGTCGCCGGCAGCGCGACGCGCCGCCGCTGTCGCCCCGCCTGCAGGCCTGCCCAGTCCACCGCCACGCCGGCCGCCCAGACCTGCCCGACCGCGTCGAGCAGCGCCGCCGCCCCCGCCGCGCCCTGGTTTCCAGGCTCGCGCCCCATGGGCATCGACGCGAGCGCCAGCGACTCCCCCGCGAGCTGCCGGCTCAGCGCCGTGAGCGTCTGCCCCGGCCCGACCTCCACAAAGATCCGCTCCGACTGCTCCCGCAGGGCCCGCACGCCCTCGGCGAAGCGGACCGTGCTTCGGAGGTGCCGGACCCAGTACGCGGGGTCCTGCGCCTCGGCCGCGGTGATCCAGTCCCCGGTGACGTTCGAGATCCACGGGATGCGCGGCGTCCGCAGCGTGACCTTCCCCACCGCCTCACGAAACGCCGCGAGGGCCCCGTCCATCAGGTGCGAGTGGAAGGCGCGCCCCGTGCGCAGCCGGCGCGCCTCGATCCCCCGGCCCGCGAGCTCCTGCTCGACCCGCTGGATCGCCGCCGCCCTTCCGGACAGCACGCACTGCCGCGGCCCGTTGACGGCGGCCAGCGCGACCTCGTCGCCGAGCCAGCCCGCGACCTCCCCCTCGGCCGCGGACACCGCGAGCATCGCCCCGTCCGGCGTCGCCTCCATCAGCCGCCCCCGCGCTGCCACCAGCGCCACGGCGTCCTCGAGCGACAGGCACCCCGCGAGGCAGGCGGCCACGTACTCGCCCACGCTGTGCCCGAGCATCGCGTCGGGCGTCACGCCCCACGCCATCCACAGCTTGGCGAGCGCGTACTCCACGACGAACAGCGCCGGCTGCGTCATCGACGTCCGGTCGAGCCGCCTCGCCGCGTCCTCGACGTCCGCGGGCGCCGGGAACAGCAGCGCCCGCAGGTCCGTGCCCAGGTGCCGCTGCAGCAGCGCAGCGCAGGCGTCGACCTCGGCCCGGAACACGGGCTCGGTCTCGTGGAGATCGCGTCCCATGTTGGGCCGCTGGGTGCCCTGCCCCGGGAACAGGAACGCGACCGGCCGCGGTCCCGTCACCGTTCCGCCGGTCCGCACCGCGTCGCTGCGATCGCGCAGCGCGCGCGCCGCCTCCTCCCGCGAGCGGCACACCACCGCGCGGCGGTACCCGAACGCCCGGCGCCCGAGCTGCTGCGTGAACGCCACGTCGCCGAGCTCGAGATCGCCGCGGGTCTCCAGGTGCTCCGCGAGCGCGTCGGTCAGGCGCTCGAGCGACGCGCTCGACCGTGCCGACAGCACGAGCAGCTCGCACGGCCTGGGCGGGTCCGCCTCCGGCGGGGGCGGCGCCTCTTCGAGGACGACGTGCGCGTTCGTGCCGCCGATGCCGAAGGAGCTCACGCCCGCGCGGCGCGGCGCGCCGGGGGTCGACCACGCCGTGAGCTCACCGGCCACGCGGAAGGGGCTGTTCTCGAGGTCGAGCGCCGGGTTCGGCGCGCGGAAGTGCAGGCTCGGCGGGATGTGCCCGTGGGCCACGGCGAGCGCCGCCTTGATCAGCCCGGTGACCCCTGCGGCCGCGTCCAGGTGCCCGACGTTGGTCTTCACCGAGCCGATCGCGCAGAAGCCCTTCCGGTCGGTCGTCGCGCGGAAGACCTGGGTGAGCGCGGCGATCTCGATCGGATCGCCGAGCGGCGTCCCGGTGCCGTGCGCCTCCACGTACGTGATGGAGTCCGCGTCCACGCCCGCGGCCGCGTGCGCCGCGCGGATCGCGCGCGCCTGGCCGTCGACGCGCGGCGCGGTGTACCCGACCTTGGCCCGGCCGTCGTTGTTGATGGCCGAGCCCTTGATGACCGCGATGATCGCGTCCCGATCCGCGATGGCGTCGTCGAGCCGCTTCAGGAGGACCACGCCGACGCCGCTGCCGCCGACGGTGCCGCGGGCGCCTGCGTCGAACGCGCGGCAGTGCCCGTCGGGCGACGCGATCGCGCCTTCCTGGTAGAGGTACCCGCTCTTCTGCGGGACGCTCACGGAGGCGCCGCCTGCAAGCGCCAGATCGCACTCGCCGGTGAGCAGCCCCTGGCAGGCCAGGTGCACGGCGACGAGCGACGTGGAGCACGCCGTCTGCACGGCGATGCTCGGCCCTTCCAGGTTCAGCTTGTACGACACGCGGGTCGTGAGGAAGTCCTTGTCGAGCGCGAGGAGCGCCGCGACGTCCGCCGCCGATTGCAGGCGCGGCCCCTCGGGGAAGAGGTGGGCCAGGTACCCGCTCAGGCTCGATCCGGCGTACACGCCGACCGGGCCGCCCGCGCGCTCGGGGTCGATCCCGGCGCTCTCGAACGCCTCCCACGCGCACTCCAGGAAGAGCCGGTGCTGCGGATCCAGCGCCGCGGCCTCGCGCGGCGTGAACCCGAAGAGCTCCGCGTCGAACATCTCGATGTCGGCGAGCACCGCGCGCGCCCGCACGTACTCGGGCCGCGCGATCAGCGCCGGGTCCACGCCCGCGCCGAGGAGCTCCTCCTCGGTGAGGATCGCGACGGACTCGACGCCCGCGCAGAGGTTTCGCCAGAACGCCGCCACGTCCGGCGCGCCAGGGAAGCGCCCGGCCATGCCGATGATCGCGATGTCCAGGCCCGGGCGCGGCTCGCCGTTTGCCGGCGTGGTCATTTCTTGGTCTCCAGTCCGCCGCGCCGCCGCGCGAAGATCTCTCCGCGCCGCTGCTGCGCGGCCCTCGCCCGCTCGCCCTCCGGCGCTCCGCCCTGCGGCGCCGTCTCGGCGCTTGGATCCCGGCTCAGCGCCGCCGCGAGCGAGGCGATGGTGGGGTGCTGGAACAGGACAAGCAGCCGCAGATCGCGGTCCACCGTGTCGCGCAGCCGGCTGTGGACCTTGGCCAGCGAGAGCGAGTGTCCGCCCAGATCGAAGAAGTTGTCGTGAATGCCGACCTGCGGGACCGACAGCACCTCTCGCCAGAGCGTCGCGATGGTGCGCTCGAGGTCGGTTCGCGGCGGCGTCACGGCCCTGGCGGGCGCGTCGAGCTGCTCGGGCGCGGGCAGGGCGCGGCGGTCGACCTTGCCGTTGGGCGACAGCGGCAGCCGCTCGAGCACGACGATGGGCGCTGGCACCATGTAGCCCGGCAGCGCCTCGACGAGCCAGGCGCGCAGCGCTCCAGGCTCCAGCGCCGCGCCGTCGCGGCCGGCGACGTAGGCGACGAGGCGCTTTCCGCCGTGGGCCTCGTCGCGGGCGAGGACGACGGCCTCGCCGACGCCGGGGTGCTGGAGCAGGCGCGCCTCGATCTCGCCGAGCTCGACGCGCAGGCCGCGGATCTTGACCTGGTGGTCGAGGCGGCCGAGGAACTCGATGGCTCCGTCGGGGCGATGGCGCGCCAGATCGCCAGTCCTGTACAGGCGCCCTCCCGGAGCGGCGCCGAACGGATCGGGCACGAAGCGCTCCGCGGTCAGGTCGGGCCGCCGGTGATAGCCGCGGGCGAGGCCGACGCCGCCGATGTGGAGCTCGCCGGCGACGCCGGCGGGCACGGGCTGGCCGTGGCGGTCGAGCAGGTAGATCTGCGTGTTGGCGATGGGGTATCCGATGGGCACCGAGGCGGAGGTGTCCCCTCGCTGGCAGGCCCAGTGAGTCACATCGATGGAGGCCTCGGTCGGACCATAGAGGTTGTGCAGCTCTGCCTGCTCGATCCGCTCGAAGCACCGCCGCGCGAGCTCCGCCGGCAGCGCCTCGCCGCTGCAGATGATCCTGCGCAGCGACCGGCACGAGGCCGCGCCCGGCGTCTCCAGGAAGGCCTGAAGCATGGGCGGGACGAAGTGCAACGTGGTGACGCCGCTGCGCGTGATCAGCTCGACGAGCCGCTCGCCGTCGCGGTGATCGCCGGGCTTCGCGACGACGAGGCCGGCGCCGGTGATCAAGGGCCAGAAGAACTCCCAGACCGAGACATCGAAGCTGAAGGGCGTCTTCTGCAACACCCGGTCATCCGGGGTGAGGCCGTAACGCTCCTGCATCCACTCTAGCCGGTTGAGCAGGCCCCGGTGGCTGTTGCCGGCGCCCTTGGGCCTGCCTGTCGAGCCCGAGGTGTAGATGGTGTAAGCGAGGTTGTCCGGCGACAGCGGGGTCGCGAGGTTGCCACTCGGCTCCCTGTCGATCTCGGCCCGATCCACGTCCAGGCACAGCACCTGGGCGCCGTGCGCCGGCAGGCGCGACGCCACGGGCCGCTGGCTCAGCAGGACCGGCGCTCCCGCGTCCTCGAGCATGTAGGCGATACGATCCGCGGGATACTCCGGGTCGATGGGCACGTAGGCGCCGCCGGCCTTCAGGATGCCGAGCAGCCCGACGACGAGCTCGACGGAGCGCTCTGCCGCGATGGCCACGAGCACGTCCGGCCCCACGCCGCGCTTCCTGAGCGCGTGCGCCACCTGGTTGGCGCGCCCGTTGAGCTCTCGATAGCTCAGCCGCTCCTCATCGAAGATCACCGCCACGGCGTCCGGCGCCCGCTCCGCCTGCGCCTCGAAGAGCTCGTGGACGCGCCGCTCGTCCGGGGTTGCGCGCTCGGTCGCGTTCCAGCCGACGAGGACCTGCCTTCGTTCGGCCGCATCCATCATCGGCAGATCGGCCAGCCGGATCTCCGGAGCGGCGACGAAGCCCTCGAGGAGGGCGAGGAGGTGCCGTGTCATCCGCGCGACCGTCGCGCCGTCGAAGAGATCGGTGTTGTATTCCCAGGCGCCGCGCGCCCCCTGGCCGTCGGGGACCAGGTTGAGCGCCAGATCGAACTGGGCCGTGCCCGTATCGACCCGCTGCGCGCCGATCGAGAGGCCTGGGATCTCCGGCGCCTGCTCGGGCGCGGGATCCATCGTGATCATCACGTTGAACAGGGGCGTGTGGCTGAGGTTCCGCTCGAGGGAGAGCGCCTCGAGGACGCGCTCGAACGGCACCTCCTGGTGCGCCTGCCCCTCGAGGATCGCCGCGCGGACGCGGGCGAGGAGCTCGGTGACGCCGGGATTCCCCGAGAGGTCGACGCGCAGCGCCAGCGTGTTGAGCAGGCACCCGACGACGCCCTCCAGCGCCGCCCGCGGCCGCGCTGTCACCGGCGTCCCGATGCACACATCGCTCTGGCCCGTGTACCTGTGCAGCAGCGAGAAGAGCCCCGCCGCCACGATCGTGAACAGCGTGGCGCCGGTCCGCCGCCCGAGCGCGCTCAGCCGCGCCACGAGCTCCGGCGGCAGCGCGAGCTCCTCGCGCGCGCCTGCATAGGTCTGGACCGCGGGCCGCGGCCGATCCGTCGGGAGCTCGAGGGGAGGCACGGGCCCCTTCAGCCGGTCGCGCCAGTACGAGAGCTCCCGTTCGCGCGCCGCCGCCTGTTCGTTCCGGCGCTGCCACAGCGCGTGATCCGCCTGCTGCAGCGCGAGCGGCGCGAGCGCCGGGGGCCGCCCCGCGGCGAAGGCGCCGTAGAGCAGCGAGAGCTCCCGCAGGAGCACGTTCATCGACCAGCCGTCCGCGATGAGGTGATGGCAAGTGATCGAGAGCACGTGCTCTCGCTCGCTCGTGCGGAGGAGCGTCCAGCGCACGGGCGGCGCCTCGGCGAGGTCGAACGCGCGCCGCGCCTCCTCGCGCAGGCGCGCTTGCAGGGCGGACTCCCGCGCTTCCTCTGCAAGAGCGCTCATGTCCTCCAGCGGCAGCGCGACCGGCGCGGGCGGCGTGATCCTCTGGACGGGCCTCCCTTCGACGGAGGGAAAGCTGGTGCGAAGGGCCTCGTGGCGGGCCGCGAGCTCTGTCACCGCCTTCTCGAGCGCCCCCGCGTCGAGGGCCCCGGCGAGCCGCACGGCCGCCGCGATGTGATAGACCGGCGCCCCCGCGACCAGCTGCTCCAGGAACCAGAGGCGCTCCTGCACGAGGGACAGCGGCAGCCGCTCCGGCCGCGCCACCGGTGTCAGCGGCGCGACCCCGCCCGCCGCGCCGCCCGCGGGTGCGCCGGCCTGCCTCGCCTCGATCCAGGCCGCGAGCGCCGCGACCGTCGTCGACTCGAAGAGCTGCGCCGGCCCCACGTCGATGCCGAGCGCCTCGCTCACCCGGCCGCTCACCTGCATGGCCCGCAGCGAATCGCCGCCGAGGCTCAGGAACTCCTCGCTGCGGCCGACCCGCGCGCGCCCCAGCACCTCGGCCCAGATGCCTGCGAGTGTGCTCTCCAGCGCCGTCTGCGGCGGCTCCGCGCTCTCGGCCTCGACGCGCGCCCCGACCGCCGACTGCCACACGGCGTCCAGCGACCCGTCCAGGAACCGGGCGCGGCATGCCCTCCGCTGCACCTTGCCGCTCGTGGTCCGCGGCAGGCTCCCTGGCTTGATGAGCACGACCGCGTGGACCGCGACCTCGTGCCGGTCGGCCACGGCGCGCTCGATCGCCGCCCCGAGCTCCGCCGGCTCCGACGCGGGCGCGCGCCGCCCGAGCTCCTGGACGATGACGATCCGCTCCTCGCCGTCGACGTCCACCGAGAACGCCGCGCCGCCGCCGGCGCGGAGGCCCGGGTGGCTCTCCTCCGCGGTGAGCTCGATGTCCTGCGGGTAGAGGTTGCGCCCGCGGACGATGATCAGGTCCTTGAGCCGCCCCGTCACATACAGCTCGCCGCGCGAGGAGAACCCGAGATCGCCGGTCCGCAGGAACGGCCCTTCTCCCGTGGAGAGCCGGGCCTCGAACGTCAGCGCCGTCTCCTCCGGCCGCTCCCAGTAGCCCTGGGCCACGCTCGCTCCGGCGACCCAGATCTCCCCGACGCGCTCGTCCTTGCAGGGCCTCATCGTCTCTGGATCGACGATCCTCACCTCGTCGCCTGCGGGTGATCCCCCGCAGCCCACGAGGGAGACGCCGTCCTCTGGCCTGCGCGGCTCGAACACCGCGTCTCCCTGGGCCAGACCCGCGCGCTCGACGGCGCGCACGACGGGCGGCGCGTCGGCCGCTCCGCCGGTCACGAGCAGCGTCGCCTCGGCCAGCCCGTAGCAGGGATAGAACGCGTCGCGCCGGAACCCCGCGGGCGCGAACGCCTCGGCGAAGCGATCGAGCGTCGCCGCCCGGATCGGCTCGGCGCCGTTGAACGCCACCTTCCATGAGCCGAGATCGAGCCCTTCCCGCTGCTCCGGCGGGATCTTCCGGAGGCACAGCTCGTAGGCGAAGTTCGGCCCGCCGCTCGTCGTGGCCCGGTAGCGCGATATCGCCTCCAGCCATCGCCGCGGCCTCATCAAAAAGTGCTCTGGCGCGAGCTGGATGCACGGCACGCCCACGTAGAGCGGCTGGAGGATGTTGCCGATGAGCCCCATGTCGTGGTGCGGCGGCAGCCACCCGACGATCACGCTCTCCTCGGTGTGCGCGAACGCGCGCTGGATCATGAGCTCGTTGCGCAGCAGGTTGCCGTGCGTGAGCACCACGCCCTTGGGCGTCCCGGTCGAGCCCGAGGTGTACTGGAGGAACGCCACGGTCTCGGCGGTCACGCGCGGCGCTCGCCATGCGTCTTCCTGGCCGTCCCGGATCGTGTCGACGGCCATGCAGCGCAGGTGGCTCAGCTCGGCGAAGCTCGGATCGTCGCGGAGCATCGTCACCGCGCCGAGGAACGCCTCGGTGGTGAGCACGACGCTCGGCCGGCAGTCGCGCACGATGGCCAGCACGCGCATCAGCCCGCTCTTGCGCTGCGGCAGAGGGACGGGCACCGCGACGAGCCCCGCGTAGAGGCAGCCGAAGAAGGCGGCGATGAAGTCGAGCCCCGGCGGCACCAGGAGCAGCGCGCGGTCACCCGCCTGCGCGCCGGCCTGGAGCTCCGCCGCGAGCGCGCGCGCCCGCCGATCGAGCTCGCCGTACGTCATCGCGCGGGCGTCCGCCTCCCCGTCGAGCAGGAAGGTGGTTGCGTGCCCTGACGGGCGCTGCTCCGCGCGACGCCGGAGCAGCTCGACCAGCGTCGCAGGCTCGTTCGTGCCGCCGCCGCGCTCGCTGATCGCACGCCCAGGGGATCGGTTCGACTCCATCACCACCTCAGCTCCGGACGAAGAAAGCCCGACAAAAAGAGGTCCCGCTCACCAGGTACTGGGCTCCGAGCCTGATGACGCAAAGCGTTGTGAAAGCGAATCGCCGGAAAGCTCCTCCGGCGAGCGCGTCACACGCCCGTCGATGCAATGTTGAAATTGAAAATGATGATCAACTTCTGGTCGGCGGTTCTATGGAATACAGATCCAAGTGCTGTCAAGGCAAAAACCGACACTGGTCCGCGAGGATGCGCGACGAGGGCGAGCGGGGCGGCGGGATGGGGGAGCGGTCCGGTCAGCGAGGTGCTGCTCCCGGTCCGCTCTCGGAGGGACCAGGCCATGGTTCAGGGGCGCGCGGACAATCCATCACAGCTGGAATCTTGGGTTCTGGACGATGCGACCCATCGACGAATGAAATTGAATTCTGTTTTCATCTTGGCTACCGGAAGTTCCGGACATGTTTGTCAGCTCGGTTCCCCAGCCGCCGCGTCCCGAGCCGCGGGCCGGGTTCAAGGTGGACGCGGAGGCGCGAGGTGCTCTCGCGCTTCGAGGCCCGCTTGCAGGCGTGGTGACCTTCCTGCTGCTTGGCCTGCCGGCGCCGGCGCACGCTCAGGACGGCGGTATGCCCGAGCGCGCCGCGGGGGACCGAGAGCCGACCGTGGGCGCGCCTGTCGCAGGCTCGCCCGGCCTCGATCGCTCCCCGCCCGGCGCAGGGGGCGCCCGCATCGAGCCGCCGCAGCTCCTCGAGCTCGCCGAGGCCGAGTACCCACCGGAGGCCCGAGCGGCACGACGGGAGGGCACGGTCGTGCTGAAGCTCCTGATCGACGCGGCGGGGCGCGTGACCGAGGCCGAGGTCACGGGTCCAATCGGTGGCGGCTTCGACGAGGCCGCCCGCGCCGCGGTGCTCCGGTCCCGCTTCACGCCGGCGCGCCGGGACGGCACGCCGATCGCTGCACGTATTCTCTACAGCTACGAGTTCGGGCTCCCCGAGGCGCCCCCGGCCGAGTCCACCTCCCCGGCGACGGGTGGAAGCGCGGCCACGGGCAAGGCGGCGACCACGCCCCCGCCGGCCAAGGGGTCTGACCCGGCCAACAACGCAGCTCGTCCGCCGGCCAAGGGGTCTGACCCGGCCAACAACGCAGCTCGTCTGCCGGCCAAGGGGTCTGACCCGGCCAACAACGCTGCTCCCGCCGAGGTGACCGTGCGCGGCGCCGCGATGTCCGAGCGCCTCCGGCAATCCGCGCAGGCGATCACGGTCATCGAGACCGAGGAGGCGCAGCGGAGGACGGCCGACATGGGCGAGGTCCTCGCCCGCACCCAGGGCGTCGGCGTGCGGCGGAGCGGGGGGCTCGGGTCGTGGGCGCGGTTCTCGCTGAACGGCCTGACGGACGATCAGATCCGCTTCTTCCTCGACGGCGTGCCGCTCGATCTCGCGGGGTACCCGTTCGGCGTCTCGAACGTGCCCGTGAACCTGGCCGAGCGCGTCGAGATCTACCGCGGCGTGGTCCCGGTGCGCTTCGGCGCCGACGCGCTGGGCGGCGCCGTCAACCTGGTCACCGATCGCGATGTCCGCGGCACCCACGGCGCGGTGTCCTACGAGGTCGGCTCCTACGACACCCACCGGCTCACGCTCGCGGGGCGGCACCTGCACGAGCCGAGCGGCTTCTTCACCCGCGTGAGCGGCTTCTTCGATTACGCGCGCAACGACTACCCGGTGGATGACGTCCTCGTGCCGAACGAGACCACCGGGCGCGAGCAGCTCGTCCACCGCGTCTATCGCTTCCACGACGCCTATCGAGCGGCGGGCGGGAGCGTCGAGCTCGGCTTCGTGAACCGGCCCTGGGCGCGGCGGCTGCTCCTGCGGGCCTTCCTTACCGACCACGACAAGGAGCATCAGCACAAGCTCAACGTCATGAAGGTTCCCTATGGAGAGGTCACGAGCGGCGAGACCTCGCCGGGCGCGACGCTCCAGTACGAACAAGGGCTCGGCCGCGGCGTCGCCCTCGACGCGCTCCTCGGGTACACCTACGGCCGCGCCGCCTTCCTCGACGTCAGCGAGTGCATCTACGACTGGTTCGGCCGCTGCGTCCGAAAGCGCACCAAGCCAGGCGAGGAGCTCTCGGCGTCAGGTAGGTCGGACCCCAACGATCAGGTGTTCTGGGAGCACAGCGGCTTTGGCCGTCTGAACCTCCGCTACCGGCCCCACCCGGAGCACGCGCTGCAGCTCTCCGTGTCTCCGACCTACATCACGCGCACGGGGGAAGAGCGCAGGCTGGACAACCTCGACGCCCGCGCGGCGCTCAGCGGCGAGCGGAGCCTGTTCACCTGGGTGCAGGGCGTCGAGCACCAGCTCAACCTGTTCGACGATCGCCTGGAGAACAGCCTCTTCGTGAAAGACTACGTGCAGCTCCTCCGCGTGAAGGAGCGGCTGCTGGGGCTCGACAGCCCCTTCGTCCGCCGGGAGCGCGCCACGCACCGCCTCGGTGTCGGCGACGGCCTCCGATATCGCCTCTCCGAGCGGCTCTACGCCAAGGCGTCGTACGAGTGGGCGACGCGGCTCCCGCGGCCCATCGAGGTGTTCGGCGACGGGACGATGATCCTCCCCAACCTCACGCTCCCGCCCGAGACGAGCCACAATGGAAACCTCGGTGTCACGGTCGACGCGCGCGACACCGCGTCAGGCGCGTGGCGGCTCGATCTGAACGGCTTTCTCCGCGCGATCGACCAGCTCATCGTGCTGGACAGCCGCGCGCTGGCGGCGAGGTACGTCAAGGTCACGGGGGCCCGGTCGCTGGGCATCGAGACCGCCGCCGGCTGGACGTCGCCGGGAGAGCACGTGGCCCTCGACGCCAACGTCACCTACGATGATTTTCGCAAGACGTCCGGCGACGGGAACTTCGCTGGCTCCGAGGGCCAGCGGATGCCGAACCGGCCGTGGCTCTTCGCCAACGGCTCGGCGCGATTTCAGCTCCCGGAGGTCGTCGCGCCGCGCGACGTGCTCTCGCTCACCTGGGACACGCGCTACGTGCACGAGTTTTACCGGGGCTTCGAGAACTGGGGCCATCCCGACACCAAGGCCAAGGTCCCCTCGCAGCTGGTGCACTCGCTCGCGCTCACCTACGTCGCGCGCAACGGGCCGCGAACGGTGAGCTTCACCGTCGAGGCCCACAACCTCACCGACGAGCCGGCCTTCGATTTTTACGGTGTCCAGCGGCCCGGGCGGACGCTCTTCTCCAAGGCGACGCTGGAGATGTGACGACGAGACCCACCAGGCGAGCTCTCTGGCTCGCGCGACAGGAGGAAAGACGGATGCGTGCGATTCAGCGACAGCAGCGGCCATCGAGAGGCGCGGGCGCGACGACCGGCGTGCTCCTGCTGCTGGCCGGCGCGCTCGGCAGCGGCGGCTGCGCCGACGCCGGCGAGGAGCAGCCGGCCCCCGCCGGGCAGGTCGGCGAGGAGGCCTTCGTGGTCGCCACGCGCGTCTGGGACGACATGGCGACCAACTCTTACTTTCATGTGGTGCCGTCGCTCGATGCAGGCACGACGGTCGACCCTTCGCAGGCGCTGGAGGTCCCGGAGTCGGCCAGGCTGTTCGCGTTCGAGGACGAGGGCTGGTTCGGCATCGGTGACGGCCAATCGCCGACGATCTCGCGTTACACGCTCGACGCGCGCGACGCCCTCGTCAAGGGCGACGCGATCAGCCTCCAGCCGTTCGGCGTGGAGAGCCTCTGGCCCACGAACTACCTCATCTCTCCGACGAAGGCGTATCACCCGGATCGCGCCGGCGAGCAGATCATCATCTGGAATCCCACGACGATGGAAGTGCAGGGGACGATCCCGTTGCCGGACACCGCCCGCGAGGGCTACCTGGCGCTGTACGGATATGGGTCGATCCAGCGCGGCAAGACGCTCCTCTTCTCGGTGGGATGGTTCGACTGGGCGACGAGCGACGCCGTCCTCCCGGAGACCGGGCTCGTGGCGATCGACACCGAGACGGACACCGTCGTGCGGTTCGACGTCGACGACCGGTGCGGCGGTATCACGCAGCCCGTCGAGACGGCCTCGGGCGACGCCTACTTCGTGAGCTCGGCCCTCGCGGCGGCGGCTTATCACGTCGATCGGCTGGAGACCGCGCCCTGCGCGCTGCGTATCCTGAAGGACGCGGACGCCTTCGACCCGGACTTCGCCTTGCGCCTGAGCGAGCTGACGGACGGCGCGATCGCGGGCGATCCCATCCCCGCGGGCGGCGACAGCCTCTTTCTCCGGGTGTTCGAGCAGGGCCTCGCCACCATCGGCGAGGAGACCAAGACCTTTGAGATCACGAGCCAGCCGGCGTGGCACTGGTGGCGGTGGGACACCGCGGCGAACGAGGCGGCGCCGGTCGGGGAGCTGGCCCCCTCGCCCGCGAACGTCTCCTTCTTCGAGGTCGACGGCCGGGTCTTCACGATCGATGAGAAGGACGACTCCACCGCGAGCACGCTGATCGAGCTCACGGCCGAGGGGGGCCCGAAGCTCGGCCTGACGACGCCGGGGTACCTGCACGGCGTGGCGAAGGTGAGATAGATTCGCGCGGCGCGCGGCGCTCCGCGCGAGGGAACAGGGTGACTCGCGATGGCCAAGAAGCTCTCCCGCCATGCCTTCACGACCTTCTGGAGCGTGCACGCATGGGCAGGCGTGATAGGCGGGCTCTTGCTCTATGTGATGTTCCTGTCGGGGGGGATCACGCTCTTCCGCAGGCAGCTCGCGGTGTGGGAGGAGCCTTTGACCCAGCAGCGCTCCTCCGTCGAGCAGGCAGGGCTCCAGGCCACGCTCGATGAGGGGCTCGCCGCCGCGGGGACGACGCCGGAGGAGCTCTGGTTCGACGTGCCGGAAGGCGGGCTGGGCGCCGCGCGGCTGCTCTACTACGCGCAGGGCGAGGCGGTCACGTCGTGGGTCCACGAGGGGCTCGTGCCCGAGCGAGAGCGGCTGTCCGACTTCCTCTACGACCTGCACTACCTCTGGCACCGAGCGACCGGAGTGTGGCTGTTTTATGTGGCCGGTCTCCTGTGCGTCGCGCTCCTGCTCGCGCTGGCGACCGGCGTGCTCATCCACCTGAAGGACATCGTCCGGCAGTTTCATCAGTTCCGGCCGGACAAGACGCGCCGTGTCCTGTGGTCGGATATGCACAAGGTGCTTGGCGTGATAGGCCTTCCGTTTCAGCTCCTGTACGCGTACTCCGGCGCGTTCATCGTGTTCCTGGGGGTGCTCGTCGGGGTGTTCGCTGGCCCCGTGTTCGGCGGCGACGCCGCCCGGGCGGACCTCTCGGCCTGGGGGGCGTCCTTCGCGGACGAGCCGGCGCGGGGGACGCCCGCTCGCGGCCTGACGCTGGACGAGCTCATGGCCCGCGCGCGCGCCGCGGAGCCCCGGCTCGTGCCCGAGAGATTGCGTATCTCGCACCTCGGCCTCGACAGCGGGACCGTCGATATCCGCGGCTCGCTCGAGGGCGTCCCGTTCACCCGTGGCAGCGTGCGGATGCGGCTGCGCGCGATCGACGGAGCGGTCCTCTCGCTCGACGCGCCGGGCGCCGACGGCGCGCGCAGCGACGTGTTTCGCTGGATCTACGGCCTCCATTACGCCGATTTCGGCGGCATTGCGCTTCGCATCCTGTTCTTCGTGCTCGCCCTGGCGACGTGCGCGACGATCCTCACCGGCAACTGGATCTGGCTCGCTCGGCGGGAGGCGCGGCAAGAGCGCCTCGGCAACCGCCTCCTCGCGCGGCTCACCGTGGGCTTCGGCGCGGGGACCGTCGTCGCGATCGCGGCGCTGTTCCTTGTGAGCCGGGCGTTCCCGCTCGACTGGGGCGCGCGCGCGGCGGCCGAGGAAGTGACGTTCCTGGGGGTGCTCGTGCTCTGCATCGCCTGGGCGCTCGCCGCGCGTGACGGCGGGCGCCTCTGGTCGCGGCAGCTCGGGCTCGCGGGGCTCTTGCTGCTGCCGGTCCCCGCGCTCGCGGCGCGCTGGTCGGGGGCGGGGCTCTTCGGCGCGGGGCCGAAGCTCGGAGCCGTCGTCGCCGTCGATGTCGCGCTCCTGCTGGCGGCCGCGGCGCTCTGCGCGTCTGCGTGGGCGCTTCGCCGGGCGACGTCGCGACCCGAGGCGCGGCTCCTGGTGACGCGCCACGCGCCGCAGCCTTCGCTGGCTCACGGCGGGGCAGGGCTCGTGGCCAGGCGGCAGACGGCGTCCCATGGTTGAGACCGCATCGGTCCTCTCGGCCTATCTCGCCTTCGCGTTGCTCCACGGGGCGCGGCCCGAGCGCCTGCCGTTCGGCGTCGCGGCGCGGCTGCGCGCGAGGCGCGAATGGCGCGCCTCGGCCCGGGTCCTGGCCGCCGCCTTCTTCTCGCTCTCGGTGTGGCTGTGGAGCCGAGCCGAGGCCGGCGTGGCGGCGCTCCTCGTCCCCTTCGCGGCGCTCCTCTGCGCCGCGAGCGCGTTCGTCCTGCTCGCGCCGGTCTGGCCGCGCGCCGTCTGGGGCCTCGCCCTCCTGTGTCCGCCGGCCATCGCCGCGCTCTCGCTCCTCGGAGCGCGCCATGGCTAGCACTACTGCGGGAAGTCGGAGGGGGAAGCGAACCGCCATGGCGCCAAGGGCGCCAAGAAACCAGGGACATGAGAGGGAAAAATGCCGGGACGGCACTCCTTCTTCGCCCTTGGCGACCTTGGCGCCATGGCGGTTTTTCTGCCGATCCGGGGCAACTTTCCGCAGTAGTGCTAGCCGCCTCGCCCGCCTCGACGCCGCGCTGCGCGTGCTCGCGGCGCTGATCGGGACTCTCCCGCTCGCCGTCCTGGCGAGCGTGTGTCTCGCGCGATTCGCGCCGCTCGCCGAGGAGACGCGGTCCGCGCTCGGCTTTTCGCTCGTGGTTCCCCTCTGGCTCGCGGCGATGTGCTTCGCCTTCCTGGCCCGCAGCGCGGCCCGCGCGTGGGGGGTCTGCGCGGCGCTCGGCGCCGTGTTGCTCGCCCTGGCCTATGGGGTGCCGCAATGACGGGCGCGCACCCCTGACGACCGGCGCTGGCTCGGCGCTTCCAGCGCCCCTCGTCCGTTCGACGGTGATCGGCCGATCCGAGCGCCAGAGGACGAGCCTGGCGGCCCGCTTCCCGGGCCGTCCGTCCCGCCCCCTCGGAATCCGTCGCTACCGGCATCCCCCTGCACGATCTTTTGTGCACGGCGACAACCTCTTTGGTATGTTGCCGCTCCCTCGCCGCCGCGCCGCGCGTCGGACGAGCCAGCGTTCTTTCTATCTTCATGTATCGAGGTCCGCGCTGCTCCTGCGCTGAGCACGGGGCGGGTGGACCATCCTGGGTACCAGGAGAGGTGGCCGAGTGGCTGAAGGCACACGCTTGCTAAGCGTGCGATCGGGAAACTGATCCGCGGGTTCGAATCCCGCCCTCTCCGCCGCGAGAACGCTCAGCGCTACGCCCGTCGTGCGGCGGCCTGAGCACCGCGAACACAACGCGAACGCGCGTACACAAACAGACGACCCGCGGGCGACGCGGGCCGCGCTCGGGCGCGCCGCTGCGGCGAGCTGCGCGCGGGGGATCATCGCGTCGTCGCGGCCTCACGCGGGGCCGCGTGGCCCTCGCGGCCGCGCCGCTCAGGCCGCCCTGGTCCTCAGCACCCGCGACTGGAGGAACTGGTAGATCGTCTTGATCGCGTCGAACGAGCCAACCGCGCTCTCCTTGATCACCTCGTTCACCGTGCGCGAGCCGTTGACCGCGCCGAGCACGAGCTGCTCGATGCGCGTCAGCTTGCCGGAGCCCACGCTGTCGAGCGCGACCTGGTCGACGACCACCACCTGGTCGAAGTTGATCGTCCCCTCCATGAGCCGCCACTCGTCGACGCGCCGGAACCCCTCGAGGACCAGCGCGGACACCGGGAGGCCGAGGTGCGCCTGCTCGACCTCGGGGCGGAACGGCTCGCGCGTGAACGAGAAGCGCCCGTAGGGCCAGCGCAGCACCTCGTAGATGAGCTCGCTCGACTGCCGTTCCAGCACGGCGATGAGGTCGTCGTTCGTCGCGACGCCGGCCTCCACGAGCACCTGGCCGAGCAGGGCGTGCGGCCGCTTCGCGCGGAGCAGCGCCTCGAGCCGCTCCCGCGTCAGGAGCCCGCGCTCGATGAAGTAGCGCCCCAGCTTGAACTCGTCCGACGAGTTGCGCGCCTGGACCAGATCGATGAGCCCCTGGCGGAGCGAGATCGTGACCGACGCGCGGTTCGTGGTCACCCGCATCACGCCCGTCTGCCGCTGCATCTGGAGCAGCTGGAGGATCTCGGCGAGCGGGATCGCGGAGACGTCGCCGCTCATCACCTCCTTCGCGTCCGCGGGCGTATCGTCGAGGTCGCGGAGCGTCAGGGTCAGCCTGGAGACGATCTCGCTCGTCATCACGCGGGCGACCGCCTGCATCACCGCGGCCTCGTTGGTCCGCGCCTCGGGCGAGAGGCTCATGATCGCCGGCGTCATCACCGTCGACAGCTGCTGCGCGAACTCGGCGCCGGCGCGCTGGCGCATGTTCCTGGCGAGGAGGCTCGGCCGCACGCTCTCGGCGATCGTGTCCTCGTCGGGCATCTTCGCGCCCTCGGGCACGGGCCGCGCGCGCCCCTCCGCCGCCTTCGAGAGCGCGCCCTCGATCACCGCGACCAGCGCGCGCGCGTCGAACGGCTTGGTGATCGCGTCGACGGCGCCGGTCTGCTGGACGAACTGCCCCCTGAGCTTGTCGCCCTTGGCGCTCATCAGGACCACGGGCACGTTGCGGTGCGACGGGTTCGAGCGGAGCTCCCGGCAGAAGGCGTAGCCGTTCATCCTCGGCATCACGAAATCGAGGAGGACGAGGTCGTATTTCGGCCCCTTCTTGACCAGCTCGATCCCCGCGAGCCCGTCGCGCGCCACGGTCGGGTCGAACCCATTGCGAGCGAGGATGGCGCTGACGACCTTCAGGATGGTCGGGCTGTCATCGACAACGAGGACTCGCGCCGGGGAGGCCATGGCGAAGGATACAGGCCCTACCCTACCAGAAGTGCGCGGCCTGCAAACATAAAGGCCAACACCGACGGCCACGCGCGGCGAGGCAGAGCACAGCGAGCGCGCCGCCCTCCCGCGCGGCGCGCGCGACCGGCGAGAGGCCCGCCGCGCCGCCGCCGCCGCCGGAGGTGCATCATCCCATCCCGCGCGCGCCGCCGGCCTGGCATCAGGCGCCGGCGCTGCCGGTGCCCGTCGCGCCTTGCCGGGTGTCCGCCCGGGTGTCCGCCCGGGTGTCCGCCGCCGCGACCGCCGTCTTCACGTGAAGCTCGGCGAGCTGCGCGGCGTCGACGAGCACGGGCGCGCCCGTCATCTGATCCGTGCCCTGGTTGGTCTTCGGGAACGGGATGACATCCCTGAGCGTCGGCGCGCCGCTGAGCAGCATCGCGAGCCGGTCCATGCCGAGCGCGATGCCGCCGTGCGGGGGCGCCCCGCTGCGGAGCGCGTCCAGCAGGAACCCGAACTTGTCGCGCGCGTCGTTCTCGTCGATGCCCAGCGTCTTGAAGACGCGCGCCTGCACCTCGGGATCGTGCAGCCGGATCGAGCCGCCGCCGATCTCGAACCCGTTCAGCACGAGATCGTAGCGGTAACACTCGACGCGCGCCGGATCGCTCTCGAGCAGCGGGACGTGCTCGTCGATCGGTCGCGTGAACGCGTGGTGCGCGGCGGCCCAGCGCCCCGTGTCCTCGTCGAACTCGAACAGAGGTGGGTTGGTCACCCAGAGGAACCTCCACTGGTCACCATGCCCGTACTCCGGGATGAGCCCCATCTTCTTGGCGACGTCGATGCGGAGCTTCGCCATCACGGTGTGCACGACGGCTTCCTTGCCGAACTGGAAGCAGAGGACGTCGCCCGGCTTGGCGCCGAGCGCCTCGTTCAGCTTCTGCCGGAGCTCCGGCGTGATCGACTTCGTGAGCGGCGACTGCGTCCAGGAGCCGTCCTCGGCGAGCTTGGCGCGCGCGAGGCCGCGGAAGCCCTTCACGTCGCGGAGCCCGCGCTCGAGATCCTCGGTCTGCTGGCGGGACAGGTTGGCGCTCGCCGGGATCACGAGCCCCTTCACGATCTCGGCGGGCAGGTCGCGCCGCAGCTTGCCGGACTTGAACTTCTCGGCGAGCTCGACCCAGAACGGCACCCCGCCGCCGTTGTGCTCGATGATGAGGTCCGTGAGGTCGGTGTGCTCGATCCCGAAGCGGAGGTCGGGCTTGTCGTTGCCGAAGCGGCGCATCGACTCGGCGTACGGCATGCGCGGGAAGCGGCCGGTCGGGTAGAGCTCGGTGAGGTCCTTGCCGAGGGCGGCCTTGAACACCGCGAAGACGAGCCCCTCCATCAGCCCGAAGACGTCGTCCTGGTTCACGAACGACAGCTCGACGTCGATCTGGGTGAACTCCGGCTGCCGATCGATGCGCAGGTCCTCGTCCCGGAAGCACTTCACGATCTGGAAGTAGCGGTCGAAGCCCGCGACCATGAAGAGCTGCTTGTAGAGCTGCGGGCTCTCGGCGAGCGCGTAGAACTTGCCGGCCGAGATCCTCGAGGGGACGAGGAAGTTGCGCGCCCCGCCCGGCGTGTACTTCACGAGGAAGGGCGTCTCGAGCTCGAGGCAGCCCTTGTCCGACAGGTAATTGCGCGTCGCCCGGTTGATCTCGTGGCGCATGCGCAGCGCCCGCTGGAGCGGGGCGCGGCGCAGGTCGAGGTACCGGTGCTGCAGGCGGATCTCCTCGCGCGTCTCGATCTCGTCCGCGATCTCGAACGGCGGCGTCTCCGCCCTGTTGAAGATCGTCGCCTCGGCGACCCAGACCTCGATGGCCCCCGTGTCGATCTTGTCGTTCACGTTGCCTTCTCGGCTGACCACGACGCCCCGGACGCCGATGACCCACTCGGACCGGGCCTTCTCGGCGGATGCGTGCGCGTCGACGAGGTCTTTCTCCTCCGCCTTCAGGCCGTGCTTCCTGATCGCCTCGAGGTAGCTGCGATCGAAGACGATCTGCGTCACGCCGGTGCGGTCGCGGAGGTCGATGAAGATGCAGCCGCCGTGATCGCGGCGCCGCGCGATCCAGCCGAACAGCACGACCTCCTTGCCAATGTCTGCCTGGCGCAGATCGCCGCAGCGGTGCGTCCTCTTGAGCTCATCGATGAAACGGGACACGAGCCGACCTCCGATTTTCCGTGGGAGGGGCGACTCTAGCCCAGGTCGCCGCTCACCGCCTCTCCGTATCCTCCGCGCCCTGCGCGGTTCGGCGGCGGATCGGCGCCGCGCGCGCCGCGCCGCCGCCGAACCGCGCGCGGCGCCGGGGTGCGCCGGAACTTGGCCCGGCCGCGGCCGATCTGGCATGGCCGCTCGGTGGGCTCCGGAGAGAAACGCTGCTGGCTCGATCGGTCGCTCGCCTTGCTGTCGGCCGCGCTGCCCTTCGGGCTGTCGCTGGCCCGCGCCGCCTCTTCCGGGCAATGGCGGGAAGACCTCACGGCCGTCCGGGATCTCGGCCTCGTCGCGGTCGGCGTGGGCGGCGGCCTGTCGACGGCGCTCTCGCAGGCGCTGAGCCTGCTCCCGCTGGGCTCCCGCACCTTCCGCACCGCCCTCGGATCGGCGCTCGCGCTCGCGCTCGCGTCGCGCCTGCTCTACGGGATGGTCCGCCGCCTCCTCCTGGAGTCCGCGCGGCCTGCGCCCCTCCCGGGGCTCTCGCTCTGGCGCAAGCTCCGCGGCGGCGCGGCCGAGCCGACCCCCGCCGGCGCGCCATCCACGCCATCCACGCCCGCCGCGCCGGACGCGCTCGGCGGCGCCGTGAGCCCGCGGCTCGCCTCCGTGCTCTCCGCGATCGCCGTCCTCACGGCGGCCCTGTCGCCGACCTGGCAGCGCGAGGCGACGGTCGGCGGCGGCGCCATGATCGCCACCTGCTGCGCGCTCGTGACGCTCGCGCTCGCGTCGACCTGCGCCGAGCAGGCGCGGCACGCCGGGCGCGCGTGGATCGCGCTCGGCGCGCTCCTCGGGGCCACGTTCGCCGAGAGCCCCCCCGCCGGCCTCGCCGCTCTTGCGGCGTCGTACGCGATGTTCCTCGCGCGCGGCGGCGCCCAGCGCGCGGGCGCGGCCGAGGCCTCGGCCGGCGGCCCGCCCCGGCGCATGCTGGGCGCCGCCGCGGGCGCGGGGGCGCTCACGGCCGCGCTCCTGCTCGCGCCGCTCGTGCTCAGGCCGCTCGCGCCGCGCGCCTGGGCCGACATCGGCCGCGCGCTCACGGCCGGCAGCCTCGCCGCCCTCGACGTCGCGAGCGCCCGCACCACGGCGCTCGCCGCGTGGAGCCGCGAGATCGGCGTCGTCTCCCTGCTCGTCGCCGCGGCCGGGCTCTCGCTCTCGCTCCTGCGCCCGCGCGCGCGGTGGCTCGTCGCGCCCTTCCTCGTCCTGCTCGCGCTCGACACCCTCCTGCCCGCGCGGGCCGCCGGCGTGCTCTCCGCGGATCCGCTCACCCCCCTGCGCTCGCTCGCGGTCGCCGCGATCGCCGTCGGCTCGGCCCTCGGGGCGCACGCCGCGGTGCGGGCGCTGCTCCACACGCGCGTGCCGTTCTCGCGGAGCGGCGCCGCGCTGCTCGTCGTCTTCCAGCTGACGCTCGTCGCGCTGACGAGCGAGGAGGCAGGCTTCGCCGCCGATCGGAGCGAGCAGACGGCCGCCGAGGTCTGGACGGACGAGGCGTACGGCAGCCTCGATCCCGGGTCCGCGATCCTCGTGCGATCCCCGGCGATCACGTGGCGGGTGTGGGCGGCGCGGATCACGCGCGGCGAGCGGCCGGATGTCCTCGTGGTCCCGATCCCGCTGCTCGATCGCGGCCACGTCGCCGCGAGCCTGCTCGCCGACGAGCGCAAGCTCGCGCCGCTCCTGCGCGACTTCGCGCTCGCGGGCGAGCCCGGCGAGTTCGCCCTCTCCACGCTGGCCGACGTCCGGCCGCTCCAGGTGGAGCTCGATCCGCGCTGGTCGAAGAAGCTGCTCGGCCACCTGAACGTCGCCGGCATCTGGCTCGAGTACGCCCCGCAGCCGCTCGGCGCCTCGGATCGCAAGCTGGCGACGGCGCAGTCGATCGTGCCGCTCCGGCGCGTGCTGGAGTCGCTCTCGATCGCCGCGGTGCCGGACACGTCGACCGCGGCCGTCCTCGCGTCCACGATGCGAAGCCAGTCGGACGTCGTGAGCCTGCTCGGCGAGCGCGTCGTGGCGCAGTCGTTCGTCGACCGGCTGGGCGAGCTCGCGCCCCAGGATCCGTTCATCTCCGGCGGCCCGAGCCGCCGCGCCGTCGCCGGCATCCGGCAGGCGTTCATCGCGAAGCGACCTTTGCGCCGCCGTTGATGCCGCGATCAGGTCGACGCGGCGAGCCCGCTCTCGCCCGCGGCGCGCGCTCGCCGTTCTGTGGAGCGCAGCGCCTTGACCCGCCGCTCGAAGTCGCGGCTGTCGTCCTCCGAGAGCGTCGCCCCGCCGAAGCGGGCGCGCAGGTAGACCTGCGTGAGCGTCAGGATCTCGCGCGCCAGCGGGTGCTCCGCGAGCTCCAGCGCCTCGGCGTGGCGCAGCGGCGGCAGGCTGGGCGGGCGCGGCACGCCCTGGACGAGCATGGCGGCCTCCAGGCTCTCGTAGAGCGCCGTCGCCAGGATCGCGCTCGGGGTGCGCCCGGCGTCCGCGCGGCGCTCCTCGCGCCCGCGGCGCGTGCGGCGGAGGCGCCAGTAGAGCACGCCGCCGCCCAGCGCGAGCGCGACGGCGGCGACGGCGAGGATCCGCGGGCGCGACAGCGAAAGATCGCTGCTCGATCCGGACCTCCGGTAGCGCGACGTCAGCGTCTGGAGCAGGCCCACCTGCTGGTTCAGGTCGTAGCCGACGACGTGCCTGTCCCAGCGCTGGCTCGTCGCCTCGATGAAATCGCGGAGGTACGCCCAGGCCCCGACCAGCTCGCTCTTCGGCGCCGCGTCGGCCGGCGGCGTCGGGTCGAACGTCATCCACCCCTCGCCGTCGAGGTACACCTCGACCCACGAGTGGGCGTCGCCCTGGCGCACCGCATAGAACCGGCCGAAGCGGTTGTAGGTGCCGCCGACGAAGCCGGTCACGTTGCGCGTCGGGACGTCCACCGCGCGCAGCAGGATGGCCATCGCGGTCGAGTAGAACTCGCAGTGCCCGCGCTTCGACTCGAACAGGAAGTGATCGAGCGGCTGCGGGTCCGCGCCCGACGGCGACGCAAGGTCGTACCGGTACTCCGTGCGCAGGTGCTCCTGGATCGCCCGCGCCCGATCGGCCGGACGATCCACGCCCAGCGTCCACTGTTGCGCGAGATCGACGACGCGCGACGGCAGATCCCTCGGGAGCTCCAGGTAGCGCCTCCGCTCGGCGCCCGGGAGGCGCTGGAAGGTCGGCGCCCGCTTCCGCGACAGGAAGACGTCGTAGACCAGCCCGCGATCGTCCGTGGGCTGGTACCTGAGCTCCCCCTCCGGCCCGCGGTAGGCCATCGTGCTCGGGTCGAGCCCGAGCTGCCCGCGGTGCTTGAGCCGGAGCCCCGTCGCGTTCGGCGGGAGGAAGATCACGGGCGGATCGATCGGCTCGAGATCGACGCGCATCACCGGGTCGAGCGCCGGGTCCGGGTACCGCTCGATCGGCACGAGCCCCCCGTCGCTCTCCGTGGGGCGCTTGAACGTGTCGCTCTGGGTCCAGGTGCGGCCGTCGTACGCGTCGAGCGCGGTGCCGCGCAGGTGCATGGTCAGGCGCGGGGGCGGCGGCTCCGGCAGCTCGGGGATCTCGACCCGCATCGCCAGCTTCGGGTCGCTGCGCAGCACGCCGACCGCGCCGAGGTCGACCTTGCCCGAGAAGCCGATCATCCGCCCTGTGTGGCCGCGGTTGAGCAGGAGCAGCGAGAGGCCGACGCGCGGGAAGATCACGAACAGGAGCGCGGTGAAGGCGAAGATCGGGACCGAGAGCAGGCAGGTGACGGCCAGGAACGAGCGCCCGACGACCCGCCTCGAGCGCAGGATGCGCGGCACGTCCACGGGCAGCCCCGTCCGGTCGCGCGCCCCCTGCCGGTAGTTGCCCTCGACCTCGCGCCGCAGGTGGCTGAGCACGAGCGCGCCCGGGGCGACGACGAGCACCCCCAGGAAGCACAGCCCGTAGCCGATGCCGCCGCCGAGGACGGTCCCGGCGATGAGGTGCAGCAGCGCGAGCACGATGACCTGCTGGTCGTGCGCCGCCCCTTTGCGCGTCGCGAGCCGGATGATCTGCAGCGCGGCGGCGAACTCCACGAGCACGTCGAGCACGCTCGCGTCGGTGGCGACGATGCGGACCACCTGGACGGCGATGACGGTCAGCAGGATGCCCGTGTCGAGGTGGCGGAGCGCCGGGTGCCGCTGCCACGACTCGCGCACGACGAGCGCGAGCCCGAGGCAGATGAGGATCGCCCAGCTCACGTAGCGGTTGAACTGCCCGCTCGCGACGAGGGCGATGACGCCGAGCGCCGCGAGCGCGTCGGTCATCACCCGGTGCACCATCCCGAACCTCACGACGCGCCCCTCGGCGCGCCGGCGCGGCGCTCACCGCTGCTCGGGCTCGGGCTCGATCCCTGGCGCAGCGGCGCGCGGGCGCCGCGCTCGGGCGCCCGGCCGTCGTCGACCGCGTCGAGCAGCGCCAGGAAGCGGAGGATCGCGTCGGAGCCGATGTTGCGATCGCCGCGCACCCGCTCGCCCAGCGTCGTCGCGACGACCACGGCGTCGCCGCGCTTGACGTGGGCGACGGCGCGCGACGCCGCCTCGCGGATCCTGCGCTCGAAGGTCGGCGCGAACGCGTCGCCCTCCCCGGCGGGGCGCACCGTGTCGACGACGATCTGCACGTCCGGCCGCGTCTCGCGGGTGCGCTCGCGCAGCACCAGCTGATCGCGCATCGTGCTCTTCTTCCAGTAGATGTCGCGCGGATCGTCCCCCTCGCGCATCGGCCGGAGGCCGAACGTCTCGTCGCCGCCCCCGCGCCCGCTGAGGCTCGCGCCGCCCTCGCGCCGGCCCGCGTCCTCGACGGGGAGCCGGACCGGATCGACCGCGGGGTAGATGATGAGGTCGCCCTCGGCCTCGACCTCCCTCGATTTCTCGAACAGCCCGAAGGGAAAGCGGGTCGCGATGCGGAACCCGGTGTGCCGGTCGCGGCCGCGCCTCGCCGGCGTCCGCCGGTAGGCGGCCACCTGCGCGCTGGAGGGGCTGATCTTCAGGAAGAAGCAGCGCTTGTCGGCCGGCTGGCCGGCGCGCAGATCCTCGACCTCGATCGCGTACGACGGCACGCGCTTCTTGTGGTTGTAGACCTCGATCTCGACGAGGTGGGCCCGGCCCACCTGGGCGCGGGCCGGGAGCCGCCGGGTCACCGTGAGGTGCTGCAGCGACAGGTCGCTCATCACGCCGGAGACGACGATCAGCGACAGCAGCATCCCGAGCAGCAGGTAGAGGAGGTTGTTGCCCGTGTTGATCGCCGCGAAGCCGACGCCCAGCGTGATCCCGAGGTAGTACTTTCCTTCCCGGGTGAACTTGAGCTTCCGGGGCGGCCTCAGGAAGAGCAGGACCCTCGTCCAGAACGACGCCTTGTCCCCGCGCGGGGGCAGCAGCGGGCGCTGCTCGACGAGCGGCCTGTCGCGCCTCGGCTTGCTCGGCCGGACGGCGCTCCGCGCCGCTGCGCCGGCGCGCTCGGCGCCGCGGGAGCTGCCGCTGAGAGATCCCCGCTCCCTGTCCTCTGCGCCCATCGCCCACCCCTCAGAGGGGGACCGGCACCCGCGCCACGAGGTCGCGCACCGCCGCCTCGCACTCGTCGCGGGTCGGCATGTAGCCCTCCGCGTGGGCCGAGAGCCGGACCCGGTGCGCCAGCACGGCCACCGCAAGGTTGTGGATGTCGTCCGCGATACAGTACGAGCGTCCGTAGAGGACCGCGCGCCCCCGGGCCGCGCGCGCCAGGTTCATTCCGGCGCGCGGCGATGCGCCCAGCGAGAGGGTCGGGCTCGACCGCGTGGCCGTGAGCACCGCCTGCAGGTAGGTCGCGAGCGACGAGTCGAGCTCGACGCGATCGACCTCGCGCTGCAGGGCGACGAGCTGGGCCGGATCGATGATCTGCGGCACGTTCCGCGCCCGGTCGGGCTCGCCGCCCTGGAGGAGCAGCCGCATCTCGACCTGCGGCGGCGGGTACCCGATCCGGATCCGCACCATGAACCGGTCGAGCTGCGACTCCGGCAGCGGGAACGTGCCCGCGAAATCCTGCGGGTTCTGGGTCGCGAGCACGAAGAAGGGGTACGGCAGCGGCGTCGCCGTCCCCTCGATGGACACCTGCCCCTCGTTCATCGCCTCGAGCAGCGCCGACTGGGTCCGGGGGCTCGCCCGGTTGATCTCGTCGGCGAGCAGCACGTTCGCGAAGATCGGCCCCTGCCGGAAGACGAACTGCCCGAGCCGCTGGTCGAAGACGCTGACCCCGAGCACGTCGCTCGGCAGCAGATCGCTGGTGAACTGAACGCGACGGAGCTCGCCCCCCACGGCCTTGGCCAGCGCTCGGGCCAGCGTCGTCTTGCCGACGCCGGGGACGTCCTCGATGAGGACATGGCCCCGGGCGAGCAGCGCGATGAGCGCCAGCTCGACCGCCTCTGGCTTCCCTTCGAGGGCCTGCTCCACGGCAGAGCGAAGCTTCAGGAGAAGAGGCGAAGCTTCACGCGCGACCGAGAGCGCTGATGTCATCGGGGGCGATGGTAGCACGAGGTCACGGCTCGCCTGCGGGGATGCGCATTTTGCGTTCCACGAGCCGGGCTGGCGGGTGCGAACCCAGATTCGCGACCTCGCGGCGTGGCCGCCGCCCCGGGTGCGCTGCGCCACGTTCTTCCTGGTTCGTGGCCTGGAGGGCTTCGGCGCTGCCGCTGGCGCGCGGTGTCGTCGGTTTCGTCGGTTTCATCGGTTTCGGGCGCCAGCGCCTCCTGTGCTTTTAGCTTGCCGCGGAATGGCCGGGACCTGGGCGCCCGAGTATGCTCCGCGCGCCGTGACCGCCTCGGGGCCCCTTTTTCGCAACAGTGCCGCAGGCTTCCCTGATCAGGAGGCGCCCGGCGCCGAGGCTCGCCCGGATGCGGGCGCGCCGGACGCGCCGGCGCCTGCCGAGCAGGGCGGCTCGCCCGCTCCGGTGAGCTCCGTCCCCGCCGGCAAGCCTCCGTCGTCGCCTCCGCGGAGCGCCGGCGTGCCGAGCTCCCGTTCGCCGGAGAGCGGTCCCCCCTCGGGCGGCTTGATAGCGCAGCCGCCCCTGTTGCCCGACTCGCCGAGGGGGACGCTGCTCTGGCGTGTGCGCGGGATGATCCGCGCGATGCGGCCCCACCAGTGGGTGAAGAACCTCTTCGTCCTCGCCCCCGTGGTGTTCGCGAAGCACCTGACCCACCCCTCGATCATCATGAGCGCGATCGGGGCCTTCGCGATCTTCTGCCTGCTCGCCGGCGCCGTCTACATCCTGAACGACATCGTCGACGTCGAGGCCGATCGGGTCCACCCGGTCAAGCGCTTCCGGCCGATCGCCTCGGGCCGCGTGCCCATCCCGGTCGCCAAGGCGATGGCGGTCGGCCTCGCGGTCATCGCGCTCGGCGCGAGCCTGCTCGGCCCGCCGCTCTTCGCGGTCGTCGCCGCCAGCTACTACGTCCTCAACGTCGCCTACTCGTTCCGGCTCAAGAAGATCGCCTACCTCGACGTCGGCTGCATCGCGATCTTCTTCGTGCTGCGCGTGCTCGCCGGCGGCTTCGCGACGAGGACGCCGCTCTCCGGCTTCATGATCGCCTGCACGGCGCTGCTCGCGCTCTTCCTCGGCTTCGGCAAGCGCCGGCACGAGCTCGCCTCGGTCAACGCCTCGAAGCAGCGCGCGGCGCTCGACGGCTACTCGCCTGCCGCCCTGACGGCGGCGCTCGCCGTGACGGGCCTCGCCACCTTCGCCACCTACCTGGCGTACACGCTCGACCACGACACGCAGCGGTTCTTCCAGAACCCGTACCTCTGGCTCACGGCGATCCACCCGCTCTTCGGTGGGATCCGGTTTCTCCAGCTCGTGGCCGGCAGCGCGAGGTCGGAGAGCCCCACCCAGGAGATCCTCCGGGACACGCCCTTCGTGCTGAACGTCGTCATGTGGTCGGCCGAGGTGCTGGTGATCGTGTACCGCCTGAGGCCGTCCTGATGCTCGGGGCCGGACCGGAGCTCGCCCGGCCGGGGGCGGCCCCTGCCGGCGACAAGCCCACCGCGAAGAGCGATGCGCTGACCGATCTCGCGCTGACGATGCCGATCTTCGTCCTGTATCACCTCGGCGTCGCCTTCCTCCCCATCCGCAACGCGGCGGATCCGGTCACCGCCGAGCTCCGCGCGCTGGCCAAGCACAGCCTCCCGCTCTACGCGGGCCTCACCGTCGCCGTCGGCGCCGCGTTCGTCCTCGTCCTTTCCATCCTCGGCCGCGGCCACGCCCTCCAGACGAGGCGCTTCGCGCTGCTCGCCGTCGAGGGCGCGCTCTACGCCATCCTGATGCGCTTCGCCGGCGCCTATGTGGTCGGCTCCCTCCGGCTCGGCCCGCCCGCCGCGTCGAACGACATCTTCACCGGGGTCGTGATGTCGCTCGGCGCGGGCTTCTACGAGGAGATCGCCTTCCGCGTCGGCCTCTACGGGCTGGGCGCGCTCGGGATCAAGTTCTTCTTCGGCAAGGGGGTCCAGGGGGTGGTCCTGATGGTCGGCTGGGCGGTCGTGGCCGCCGCCGTCTTCTCCGGCTGGCACTATGTCGGGTCGCTGGGCGATCCCTGGAACCTCCCCTCCTTCGTGTTCCGCATGGTGTGCGGGCTCGTTCTGACGGCGATCTACGTCTTCCGCGGCTTCGCGCCGGCCGTCTGGACCCACGCGCTCTACGACGTCTGGGTCCTCGTGCTCCGCTGAGCCCGAGGCCACCCCGAGCGCGGGGGCGAGGCGCGCGCCGGGCGCGGGAACGAGGCACATCGCGATCCGCTGCCGTTTGGCGCTATGCTTCGCGCCTCGACGCATGCGGCTACCTCCCTTCCCGAAGCTCGCGCTCAAGCTGGTCCGGACGATCCCCTCGCTCGACGGCCCTGGTTTCCTCAACGTGCGACGCCAGGTGTTCCGCGTCGAGTTCCCGGACGGCTCGCTGAGCGACCCGTTCACCTACGACAGCGTCGATCGCGGGCGCCTCGACGCGGTGGTGATCGCCCCGCACTACCGCGGCGCGGACGGGCGCCGTCGCGTCTTCCTCCGCTCGGCGTTCCGGCCTCCGGCCGCGACCCGCCCGCCCGAGGCGTGGCCCATCCCGGAGGCGCCGACGCTCGGCGCGATCTGGGAGCTGCCCGCCGGTCTCGTCGAGCTCGACGAGCGGAGCCCGGAGGGCCTGAAGCGCTCCGCCGCGCGCGAGCTGCTCGAGGAGGTCGGCTTCGACGTGCCTCCGTCGGACCTCCACCCGCTCGGCCCGTCGACGTTCCCGGCGCCGGGCATGGTGGGCGAGCGGCACTTCTTCTTTCATGTCGAGGTCGACCCGGCTCGCCAGGGGACGCCGCTCGAGGACGGCTCTCCCCTCGAGCGGTTCGCGGCCATCGCGGCGGTCCCGCTCGACGAGGCGATCGAGCTCACCCGGCGCGGCGTGATCGAGGACGCGAAGACCGAGGTGGCGCTCCGGCGCCTCGCGGAGCTCTGATGGCGGAACGATCCCCCGCGCCCGCGCCGCGGCGTCCGCCCCGCGTCGCGCTCGTCGTGAAGCGCTCCGCCTGGAAGATTTACCGCGAGGAGCGGAAGGACCCGCGCATCACGCGGCTCATCGAGGCCGGCGACTCCGCGGTCGCGCGCCTCAAGGCGTCGCACGACGCGCACGAGCAGACCGTGCGCGAGGTCAAGGCGGCGCTCGACGACCTCGGGGTCCAGATCGATGTCGTCGCCAGCGCGGCGCAGTCCTTCGACGCGGGCGAGCTCGACCTCGTGATCACGGTCGGCGGCGACGGGACGCTCCTCAGCGCGTCCCACAACGTCGGCGACGTGCCGATCCTCGGCATCAACAGCGCGCCGGGCCACTCCGTCGGCTTCTTCTGCGGCGCGACGAGCCGCGACGCGGCGGACGCGATCGCGGGGGCGCTGAGCGGCTCGCTCCGCAGCACCGTGCTCACCCGCATGCAGGTCACGGTGAACGACAAGCTCGCCACGGGGCGCGTCCTGAACGACGCGCTCTTCTGCCACATCTCCCCCGCGGCCACGTCGCGTTACGTGCTCCGGCTCGGCCGGGCCGAGGAGGAGCAGAAGTCGAGCGGCTTCTGGATCGGTCCTGCGGCCGGGTCCACGGCCGCGCAGCGCTCCGCGGGCGGGCGCGTCCTGCCGCTCACGTCGAAGCGGCTCCAGCTCGTCGTCCGCGAGCCCTACACCCCCCACGGCGAGGAGTACCGCCTCCGTCACGCCCTGATCCAGCCGGGCGCCTCGCTCGTCGTGCGCAGCAAGACGCACGACGCGAAGCTCTTCTTCGACGGGCCGATCCACTCGGTCAGCGTCGGCTTCGGCGACGTCATCGAGTTCACGCAGGCGCCCCAGTCGCTGACGATCCTGGGCCTCTCCGCCAAGAGGAAGTGGGGCGCGGGCTCGGCGGCGAGCCGCCGCTAGGCCGCCCGGGCGACCGGGATCGCCTTCAACGGAAGGGATTCGGGTGATCTCCTACGTCGAGCGCCCGGCATGCGACCTCCCTCGCGGCGGGCGCGTGAGGCCTGAAGAAGGGTCGATTTAAGCTGCTTTCCCGCGGTTTTGACGGCCCGCGCCAGGGCCCCCCGGCCCTCCCTCCGGCGGAGCGGCGCGCCCCCCGGGGCATGAAACCCCTTCTTTTGTAGCTCCGATCGACGATTCGACACTGGATCTGCGGCGGCCGTTGTGGTTCCTTTGGCCCGCAAGAGGGCACAAACCTCAGGAGGAATGAACATGGCGGCCAAGAAGGCGGATGGGAAGAAGAGCACGTCGCTCAGCAAGAGCGCGCTGATCAACGCGGTGGTCGAGGCCAACGAGAACGAGATCTCGCGCAAGCAGGTCAAGGCGATCCTCGAGTCGCTGACCGACATCGCGTACAAGGAGCTCAAGAAGAACGGCATCTTCACGATGCCCGGCTTCGCGAAGTTCCGCGTCGTCAAGAAGCCCGCGACCAAGGCGCGCGAGGGGATCAACCCCTTCACGAAGCAGCCGATGACGTTCGCGGCCAAGCCGGCCAGCAAGTCGGTCCGCGCCCGCCCCATCAAGGCGATCAAGGACTCGCTCTCCTGAGCCTGCCCGGCTCGCGGGAGGGCTCCGCTGCGCGGCCGAGGCCCGCGGCGGCCCCCTCGCCGGGATTCGCCCATCGTCGGATGGCGCGGGCGAGGGCGAGCACGGCTGGCCCCGCGCGGCCCCTGCGGTAGCATGGTGCGGCTGCTTTGCCGCACATGACGCTCGCCGTCCGACTCTTCCGCGCGCTGCTCGCGTTCTCGGTCATCCTGACGAGCTACCTCATTCAACTGGGGCTCGTGCGGGTGTTCGCGAGGCGCCTCGGGCGCGGCTCGCCCGCGGGTGAGCCGCCTCGGTGGCTCGTCGCGCGCCGCGCCCGCGTCGATCAGAAGAACGCCCGGCGCCTGCTGCGCGCCATGCTCAAGCTGCGGGGCGTCTTCATCAAGCTCGGCCAGGTGCTGTCCATCATGGGCGGCTTCTTGCCGCGTGCTTACGGCAAGGAGCTCGAGCAGCTCCAGGACCAGGTGCCGCCGCACCCGTTCAGCGATCTCGAGGCCGCGCTGCGCGCGAGCTTCGGCCGCTCTGCGGGCGAGCTGTTCGCGTCGATCGAGCGCGCGCCGCTCGCGGCCGCGTCGCTCGGGCAGGTCCACGTCGCGCGCCTCCGCGACGGCCGCAAGGTCGCGGTCAAGTTCCTCTACCCCGGCATCCGCGGGATCATCGCCGTCGACCTGCGCGTCCTGCGCCTCGCGATCCTCGTCTACAAGCGGTTCGTCCCGGTGGGGCACATCGAGCGGGTGCACGAGTCGCTTGTCGACTTGCTCCGCCGGGAGACCGACTACCTGCACGAGGCCGCGTGCATGGAGCGGATGGCGCAGAACTTCGAGGGGGACGCGGGCATCGCGTTCCCGGAGGTCATCCACGAGCTCACGACGCGCGACGTGCTCACGATGACCTTCATGGAAGGAATCAAGATCACCCGCCTCGACGCGCTCCGGAGCGCGGGCGTCGAGCCCTCGGACGTGGCGCTCCGGCTCGTGCAGGCCTTCTACAAGATGCTCTTCGCGGATCGCTTCTTCCACGCCGATCCGCACCCGGGGAACTTCCTTGTCGCCCCGCAGCGCGCGGAGGAGGGCGGCGGCTTTCGCCTCGTCGTCCTCGACTTCGGCGCGAGCTGCGAGGCCCGGGACGAGCTCATCGACGGGCTGCTCGACATCCTGAAGGGCATCTTCGCGCAGGACGACGCGGCGGTCGTGCGGGGCTTCCGGAGGATGGGCTTCGTCGCGCCCGGGGGCAACGACGCGCTCCTCGAGAGGACCGTGAAGACCTACTTCGCGAAGCTGCTCAAGATCCGGGATCGCACGCCGGCGGCGCTGATGCGCGCCCGCCCCGAGCAGCTGGAGCGGCTCGCGGACCCCGAGCTGGAGCGCGGTGAGCTCCAGGAGCTGATGCGGTCGTTCGAGTACCCGGAGGACTGGTTCTATGTCGAGCGCGCTTGCGTGCTCCTCTTCTGGCTGGCCGCCCAGATCGATCCCCACCTCGATACGATGGCGGCCGGCTTCCCGTACCTGATGCCGTTGATGGCGCAGCGCGAGGCCAAGGCCGGTTCCGGCTCCGACGGGTCGGACCCGGCGCCGCGCAGCTCGCCTGCGGAGTGAGCCGAGGGCCATCACCACGCGCAACACGCGTTTCGCGCGCGTTTCGCAGGTGTTTCGTTTGCGCTCTTCGCCCGTGCGCTACCGTGTTGGGAGCGGGCTGAAGCGCGGGCCGGGGCGCGTGAGCCCGAGCTGCGCGAGGAAGGGCGCATAGCTCGAGTCCCGATCTGCCATGATCTCCGCGAGCCTCATCTTGACTGCGGCGATCCCTGCCCCTTCAAGGCGTCGGTAATTGTCCTCGGCGGGGTCGACCGCAGGCTCGACGCCTGCCCCCGCGAGGACGGTCCCAGTATGGTTCAGCCCCTCTGGAATCGTTTGTACAAATGGATCTGGCGCGTGCCGGAGGAGACCGACGAGCCGGTGCGAGTTCGTCTCGTCCCCCGCCATCTCGGGGTGGAACGCGGCCAGCACCGGCGCGGGGCTGAGGCGCCGCCGCAGCTGTTCACCCAGGCGCGACGCGAAGCGCTCGAACTGGGGCGACGGAGCATGGATGCACGGGAAAACCAGGTGCACCACCGCGGAGTCGGCCTCCTCCATGACCGCCAGCGCCGTCTCCAGGACGGGCTCGCGATCGAGCAGGACGTAAAAGCGTCCGAATCCGGTTGCGGCGTCGCGCATGAACGGGCAGAGCCGGTAGCGAGCGACAACCTCGTCGGCGTAACGCCCGTGGACTCGCCGCACCTCGGCCGCAAACCGAGGCGCCTCCGGGTGGTGGGCCAGCTCCCCCCGCACGACCGGCTCGCTCAAATGCATCACCTCATTTTCTCGGGGAAGCATTCTTCCCTCGGCCCGTGATAGCTTACGCCGCGCTGCGGCGGAAGGAGGAGGCGTGCAGGAGACCGCGAAGTTAACGCTGAAGAAGAACGGTGGGGAGCAGACGATCGAGTTGCCTGTCATCACGGGCACCGAGGGGGAGAAGGCGATCGACGTCGCGTCCCTTCGTTCGAAGACCGGGTACGTTTGCATCGACCCGGCCTTCGTCAACACGGCCTCGACCACGAGCTCCATCACGTTCCTCGATGGGGAGAAGGGCATCCTCCGCTACCGCGGCATCCCGATCGAGCAGCTCGGCGAGAAGTCGACCTTCGTGGAGACCTCGTACCTCCTGATTTACGGCAAGCTGCCGAGCAAGAGCGAGCTGTCCCGGTTCTCCACGCTGCTCACCCGGCACTCGCTGATCCACGAGGACATGAAGCGCTTCTTCGACGGCTACCCGTCGACGGCGCACCCGATGGCGATCCTCTCCGCGATGGTGCTCTCCCTGTCGAGCTACTACCCGGAAGCGATCGACGTGAAGAACACCGAGCACCTCGACATCACCATCGCGAGGCTGCTCTCCAAGGTGCGCACGATCGCGGCGTTCTCGTACAAGAAGTCGATCGGCCAGCCGTTCGTCTACCCGCACAACTCGCTCTCGTACTGTGCGAACTTCCTCAACATGATGTTCTCGGTCCCGGCGGAGCCGTACGAGATCGACGAGGACATCGTGAAGGTGCTGAACCTGCTCCTGATCCTGCACGCCGATCACGAGCAGAACTGCTCGACGTCGACGGTGCGCCTCGTCGGGAGCTCGAAGGCGAACCTCTTCGCCTCGGTCGCCGCCGGCATCTGCGCGCTCTGGGGCCCGCTCCACGGCGGCGCGAACCAGGAGGTCGTGACGATGCTCGAGGCGATCCGCGCGGACGGCGGCGACGTCTCGAAGTTCGTCAAGCTCGCTAAGGACAAGACCTCGAACTTCCGCCTGATGGGCTTCGGCCACCGCGTCTACAAGAACTACGATCCGCGCGCCGTCCTCATCAAGGCGGCCGCCGACAAGATCCTGGCGAAGCTCGGCATCAAGGATCCGCTGCTCGACATCGCGCAGCGCCTCGAGGAGACCGCGCTGAAGGATCCGTACTTCGTCGAGCGGAAGCTCTACCCGAACGTCGACTTCTACAGCGGCATCATCTACCGCGCGCTCGGCTTCCCCACGAACATGTTCACCGTCATGTTCGCGCTCGGGCGCCTCCCCGGCTGGATCGCCCACTGGAAGGAGATGAACGACGACCCGACCGGCAAGATCGGCCGCCCGCGGCAGATCTACACCGGCGAGAACGCCGTCGACTACACGCCGCTCGACGAGCGCGCGTGACCGCGGCGGGGCCCAGCGGCCCCGCCGGCACCTTCCACCGACGATCCCCTCCACCTGACGAGCGCGCCCCTGGCGGCGTGCTCGCGGCCCGTCAGTGGCTGAACACCAGCAGGACGACGATCACCGCCACGATGACGCCCGTGATGAGCGAGGCGCCGCCGACGAGCAGGAGCAGCTTGCCCGTCGAGAGCTGCGAGAGCGACGCGCCGGCGCGGGAGGGCGCTGACGGGTTGTCGTCGAGCGTTCGCTCCGGCCGGCTCATCGAGTGCGAATGGCGAGGGGCCGCGGCCGGCTCCACCACCGTCGGCTGCGGGCGCGCGCTCGGCGACCCGCCGGCATGCAGCGGCGGCGCCGGTTGCGATATCGGCTGGCCCGCGCGGATCCGCCCCTCGATGACGGCCTGCGCATAGGGAGGCAGCGCCCCTGCGCGTACAGCGCGGACGTCCGCGCGCATGGTCTCGGCGTTCGGGTAGCGATGGAACTTGATGAACGCCAGCGAGCGATCGACAACGGCCGCGACGGAGGGCGAGATCCCGGGCGCGACCGACGCGAGCGGCGGCGCGGCCTCGGTCGCGGCGGCGATGACCTCCATGGCCTCCGTCACCTCGCCGTGCACCTGTCGGCCCGCGAGCAGCCGGAACATCGTCGCTCCGAGCCCGAAGAGATCGGTGCGCCCGTCGATGTCGTGGATGAGCCCCGTCGCTTGCTCCGGCGCCATGTACGTCGCCGTGCCCATGATCATGCCCGTCTTGGTCGCGGTCTTCTCGGGCAGGCCGGTGAGCCCGTCGACGACGCGCGCGATGCCGAAGTCGAGCATGCGCACGCGCCCGTCGTTGCCGAGGTGGATGTTCTCGGGCTTGAGATCGCGGTGCACGACGCCGCGCGCGTGCGCGATCGCCAGCGTCTCGAGCACCTGGTCCGCGAGCGCGAGCACCTCGCCGGCCGGCATCGTCCCGGTGCGCGCCATGCGATCGAAGAGCGTCTCTCCCTGGAGCGCCTCCATCGTCAGGTAGGCGAGGCCCTCCTGCGTCTCGCCGGAGCCGAGCACGCGCACCACGCCGGGCACCGCGTCCGCCCCGCCGAGCGTGTTGCCGATGAACCCCTCGCGCAGGAAGCGCTTCCGCACCTCCGTGATCGCGTTGAGCTCCGGGTGCAGCACCTTGAGCGCGACCTGAGAGCCGTCCGCCGCGCGCCCGAGCAGCACGCTCCCCATCCCGCCGGTGCCGAGCACGCGCTCGATCCACCACGTCCCGGCGAACGTCTTGCCGACCCAGTGCTCCGCGTCGTCGTCGTACACGAGAGGCGCCCTCTTTCGACCATCGGCCATCCGAGGAGAGAGATCTCAGCGGCGAAGCCACTGGTAGGCCGCTCCGCTGCGGGCGCGCAAGCTAATTGATGGAGGTCGTGCCGAAACGGGGGTCGTCGTCAAGCCGCTCGGCCGCTGCCTTGAGCCCGGAGGCGACGCCCCGGAACGCATCCGCTGGCATGCGAAACGTCACGCCAGGGCCGATGAGTGTCACGTGCACGGTGCCACACCCGCACCGGGTGATGCGTGTCGCCTCGTTCGAGGCGAGCTCGGTGTGTGGACCGCATTTCTTGGGCGCCGCCATGGTTGAACCTCTCCCACATCCTAGCAGCGCCGGCCAGCGCTCGGCCACGACGCCCCGGAGCCCGACGGAACCCTGCCCGCCGCGTGACACGAACGCCCTGGAATTGTGCAGCCGTGTATATCTCTCTTCATCGCTGCGCGATTGCCTGGAGGGACTCATGGCGGTTCGATGCTTGACGCTTGGTTTGCTTCCCGTCGTGCTGGGGGCCGTGGCCTGCGGGGGCGGGGGCGGGGGTGGGGGTGGGGGCGAGGCGCCCGCGCCGGTCGACGAGTCGCTGCTCGACGTGCCGCCGGTCGGCCAGGGCTTCCAGATGCAGACCGAGGAGACCGAGGTGCCGGCGGGGGTCGAGCAGCAGGACTGCTACTTCTTCAAGGTCAGCGAGCTCGCCGCGTCGAACGGGCTGGACCCGGCCGCGCCGGTGAACCTCCACCGCGTGCAGATCGCGCAGCGCGACGGCTCGCACCACATGAACATCTTCCGCGTGAAGACCGTGAAGGGGCTGGGGCCGGAGGGCGGGCTCATCCAGAAGAACCAGAACGGGGTCGGGGAGTGCTTCAAGAGCCCCAACTGGGCGGACTGGCCGCTCATCGCGAACTCGCAGCAGAACGGCCGGGTCGACTGGGAGTTCCCCGAGGGCGTCGCGAACGTCCTCGCGCCCGACGAGTGGTTGATGCTGCAGACGCATTACGTGAATGCGACGTCGCAGAAGACCCCCGAGGCGGTCGGCCGCGTCCGGGTGAACTTCTGGGCGCTGCCCGCCGCCGAGGTCAAGGCCGAGATGGGCACCGTCTTCGCGACCAAGCAGTCGATCCGTGTCTGTCAGTCGAACCCGACGCCCACGTTCGAGGGCTCGTGCCAGATCAACAGCCCCTCTCCCGTGAGGATCATCGGCGCCAACGGCCACTTCCACAGCCGGGGCACGCGGTTCGATATGTATGCATGGGACGGCAAGACCATCGGCACGCCTGCGGCCTCGGAGCGCTTCTACACATCGAACGCGTGGGACGACCCGCCGATGCTCATCTCGCCGGAGCTCGACAGGGAGCTCCCGACGAACGGCGGCGTCTGGTACGGATGCACCTATGAGTGGCAGCAGCCGGACCCGTCCGTGGGGTGCAAGGGCCTCGACGAGTACGACGTGTCCAAGAACGGGACCGCCGACGAGTCCCTCGATTGCTGCTACACGTTCGGGCCGATCGTCGAGAAGAACGAGCACTGCAACATCTTCGTCTATTACTATCCGAAGCAGGACGATGTGTTCTGCAACTGAGCCCTCCATGGCGGCGCGCCGGCAGGACCTCTCCAGGCGGGTCTTCACTCCCATGCGCACCTGCTTTCACTCCATGGCTGTGGCGGCGCTCGGCGCGGTCGCCCTCACCGGCTGCCCCGGCGATCCTGCGAGGCCGCCCGAGCAGGAGCCGCCGGCGTGGCGCGTGCTGCTCGACGAGGGCGATCTCGACCGCGCGGTCCTCTCGATCTGGGGGACGGCGCCCGACGACGTGTTCGCCGTCGGGGGGCCGCTCGGCAACACGGGCCTCCAGGCGCTCGCGCTGCACTACGACGGGGCGAAATGGCGCGAGCTCCCGGCGGGCGGGGATACGACCTTCTGGTGGGTGGCCGGCTCCGGTCCGCAGGACGTCTGGATGGTCGGCGAGCGCGGTCGCGCCGCGCGGTGGGACGGCGCGACGTTCACCGAGCACGCGACGGGGACGGAGGCGACGCTGTGGGGCGTGATCGCGTTTTCACCCGACGATGCCTGGGCGGTCGGCGGCATGCCCGGCAGCGGCGCGGACGCGGAGAAGGACATCGTCCTCCGCTGGGACGGCAGCGCATGGTCGCGAGAGCCGCTGCCGGCGGCGACCGGCCGGGCGCTCTACAAGGTGTGGGGCGAATCGTCCGAGGATCTCTACGCCGTGGGCGAGTTCGGCGTGATCTGGCACCGCTCGGGCTCGACCTGGGAAGTGCAATCCGATCCGCCGATCGCGCAGGGCACCCTGTTCACGGCCGCCGGCTGCAGCCGTGAAGAGGTATACGCGGTCGGCGGGAGAGACGTGCTCCGCTCGGACGGCGCGTCGTGGCGCAGGCTCGAGATAGAGCTCACGAACGACGTGAACGGCGTCGCCTGCGGCCGCCCGGGGGAGGTCGCGATCGTCGGGTATGGAGGGCTCAAGCAGCGCCTCGTCGACGGGGCCTGGATCGATGAGTTCACCGAGGAGCCCTACGCCGATCTCCACGCTGTCTGGGCCGACGGGCAAGGGGCCTTCTGGGCCGTCGGCGGGGACTTCCTTAGCCAGCCGACTCCCGGCAGAGCCCGCAAGGGCGTGGTGGCGCGCTACGGAACAGGGCAAATCGCCGACACTGTGAGCCGCTGATCACCACGTCGCAGGTGTCCTCACCTGCCCGGACATTCCCTTGGTGTGGCAGGGCGCATCATGGGACCGTGAACGCGGAGATACGCTGTGGCCGAGCGGTCACGAGCAGCGAGACTTTTTTCTTGGGAAATGCTTCAAAGGGTGGCGCTGGTCGTCCGATTGCAACACCTGCGGAGACCACACGCGGAACCCGCGCTCTGAACCCAGGAGAATTGGCATGCGACGGACCATTGCTCAGCTTTTTGTGAGTGCGTTTACTTTTGCGATCCCTCTGGCCATCGCCTCGTCGGCGGCGGCGGCACCCGGCCCGGAGGCATGTGGAAATATCCAGCTCGCGGCGAGCGCAAACTGCGAGTTCCGCACCTCGGGCGGCTGCACTGCGTACTGCGAGCCGGTCCGCCTTACGGCGGCGTGCGCCGGGAAGTGCGAGGGCCAGTGCAACGCCAGCGCGACCGCCGACTGCAACGTCGACTGCTCCGCGGATTGCTCTGCCAAGTGCAATGTCAATCCCGGGAGCTTCGACTGCAGGGCGAGCTGCTCGGCGAGCTGCTCGGCGGATTGCAGCGGCAAGTGTTCGGCGAGCGCCAGCCCCGGCCAGTCGCAGGCGGAGTGCGAGGGGGCCTGCAAGGCGAGCTGCGACGGCGAGTGCAGCGCGAGCTGCGAGGTGACGCCGCCGAGCGCGGATTGCCAGGCAAAATGCGACGCGAGCTGCGAGGGCGAGTGCAAGGCCGAGGCGAACTTCGACTGCGATATCGACTGCAATGCGGACTGCACGGTCGATCTCCAGGGCGGGTGTGAGGCGAAGTGCGAGGAGCCGGAAGGCGCCCTGTTCTGCAACGGTCAGTATGTCGACGTCGTCGGGAGCCTCCAGGACTGCCTGGATTACCTGAGCACGCTCGAGATCGAGGTGAACGCCCACGCCGAGGCCGAGGCCAGCGTCTCCTGCGCCGCCGCGCCGGGGTCCTCCTCCGCGCCGTTCGCGGGCACCGGGCTCGCGGCGCTCGTCGCCGGCGTGGGCGTGGCCGCCGCGCGCCGCCGCAAGCGGTCCTGAGCGAGGTCCGGCGTTCCTGACGGCGCGTGCCGGAGGTGGATCCGGCGCGCGCCGTCTGCGCATCCTCGCGTCCTGAACGAATCCCCCAGGCCGGGTCGCCCCGCGCGGCGCGGCCCGGCTCTCTCCGGCACCGGTGTAGATTCGCGCGCACCCTGATGACCCTGCTCCGTCGTTCGAAGCCGCGCTGGGCGCTTGCCCTGGCGCTGCTCGCGGGCTGCGAGGCCCGCACGCCGCCCGCGCCGCACCCGGCGGCGCCCGCGGCCTCGGGCGCGCCGGCCGTCGCCAGCGCGAGCGCCGCGCCGCAGGCCGCGAGCGCCGCGGCGGCGCCCACGGCCGACGCCGCGGCGCCGGAGCCGATGCCCCCGGTGCCGCCGATCGCGCTGGCCTCGGGCGGCCCGCGGGCGGTGCGCGGCGACGCCGGGCTCGTGACCTCGGTCGAGGAGCACGCGACGCGCGCGGGAGCGGACGTGCTGCGGCGCGGCGGCAACGCGGTCGACGCCGCGGTCGCCGTGGCGTTCGCGCTGGCGGTGACCCACCCGAGCGCGGGCAACATCGGCGGCGGCGGCTTCATGCTGGTCCGCCTCGCGAACGGCGAGACGCAGGCGATCGACTTCCGAGAGGCCGCGCCCGCGTCGGTGACCACCGAGTCGAACATGGCGATGCTGCGCGCAGGCGGACACGGTTATGCGTCCGCCGGCGTCCCGGGCTCGGTCGCCGGCCTCGCCCTGGCCCACGAGCGGTTCGGCTCCCGCCCGTTCGCCGAGCTCCTGGCCCCGGCGATCTCCCTCGCGCGCAAGGGGCACCGCCTCGGCGCGCGGCAGGCGCTGACGCTGCGCTGGGCGTGGCCGCGGCTGAAGGCCGATCGGACCGCGAGCGCCATCTGGGGGCGGGGCAAGGCGCCGGTCGCCCAGGGCGAGCTGGTGCGGCAGCTCGATCTCGCCCGCACCCTCGAGACGCTCGCCGCGGAGGGGCCGCGCGCGTTCTACGAGGGCGCCATCGCCCGGCAGATCGCCGGCGCGATGCGCGAGCGCGGCGGCCACATCAGCGAGAGCGATCTGCGCGCGTACCAGGCGAAGTGGCGCGCGCCCCTCCGGTTCTCGTACCGCGGCTTCACCGTCGACACGATGCCGCCCCCCTCGATGGGCGGCGTCGCGCTCGCGGAGATGATGCTCACGCTCGAGCGGCTCAAGGCGCACGAGGCGCCCGTCGACTCGGGGCTGTCGCTGCACCTGTTCGTCGAGGCGGCGAAGCGGGCGTACGCCGATCGGCGCAAGGTGAGCGCCGACCCCGATTTCGTGGCGCCCGAGACGGCGCAGCTGCTCGCGCAGCTCCTCGACGGGCCCTACCTGATGCGCCGCAGGCCGCCCGTCGACCCGGAGCGGGCCACGCCGGCGGGCGACATCGCGGCGCCTCCGGGCGCCGTCGCGCTGGAGTCCCCGCAGACGACGCACTTCTCGGTGATCGACGCGCAGGGCAACGCGGTCTCGTGCACGACCACCCTGTCGGCGAGCTTCGGCGCGAGGATCGTGATCCCGGGTACGGGCATCCTGCTCGCCAACGCGATGGGCGCGTTCTCCGAGACGGGGATCAACGCGGTGGCGCCGGGCAAACGCATGGCGAGCTCGATGACGCCCACCCTCGTGAGCCGCGACGGCAAGGTCGCGCTCGTCCTCGGATCTCCGGGGGGCGACACGATCCCGAACACCGTCGCGCAGGTCCTCCGCAACCTGGTCGATCACGGGATGACCATCGACGAGGCGGTCCGCCACGCGCGCATCCACCACCAGTGGATGCCGGATCGCGTGCGCGTCGAGCGGTTGACGCCTCCGCCGCAGGCCGCCCTCGACGACCTCGCGCGGCGGGGGCACGCCCTCGTGATGGACCCGATGCCGATCGGCGACGCGAACAACCTGCTCGTCGACGCGGCCGGCGTCGCGTGGGGCTACGCGGACACGCGGGAAGGGGGCAAGGCCGAGGGCGTCAGCGCGCCGGACAAGCTCGACCCGGCGGCGCAGGCCGACGCGCAGCCATCGAGCGCGCGGTAGCCCACGCGCGGGCAGCCAGCGCGTGGGCTACCGCGCGGCATCGGGCGATTCGTAGCCCGAGCGCGAGCGGCACCGAGCGCGCAGATCGCGCGCTCGGTGGTCCCCCGCGCGCCTCCGCGTCAGCGCAGCCTGGGGTCGTAGTTGGCCGCGTCGGCGTCGTCGTCCTCCTTCGGTCGCACGACGACGACCGGGCACGGCGCGTTCCGCGCGATCCGATCGGCCGTCGAGCCGCCGAAGAGCCGTTGCAGGGGCGACTGCGGGTGCGTGGCCACGACGATGAGATCGGCGCTGAGCTCCCGGGCGAGCGCGACGATGGCCCGGTCCGGCCGGCCCGTGCGGAAGTGCATCGCCATCAGCCGGGCCTGGCCGTCCGCGAACCGGTGCTGGAGCACGCGGAGCGACGGCGGCGACGACGCGCCCGGCGTCGTCACGTCGCGCACCGCAGGGGCGACCTGCCGCGGGCCGATGACCACGGCGTGGATCTCCGTCTCGCCGCGGAGCGCCGCCAGATCGAAGGCGAAGCGCCACGCCCGCCCGCCCGGCTCGGACAGGTCCATCGCGACCACCACGATGTACGACTTCACCCGGCGACCCCCGCGCACGGTCGCGCGGGACTCGCTCGCGGGCGCCGGCTCGTTCACGACAGCCGGCGCGCTCGCAGCGGCGGCCGCGCCGCCAGCGCGCCCCGCCGGCTCGCGGCGCCCAGGCTCGGCCCGCGGGGGGAGCGGCGCCTGGCTGACGGCGCTCGGCTCGCTCGCCCCTGCGGGCAGCGTCTCTGGCGGCGCGTCGCCCGCCGCGTGCGGCGTGCGGGCGAACGACCTGCCCTGATCGGCGCGCGCAGGCGCCGGTGCTTCGGTTGGCATCGCGCCAACGTTTGCCGCGCGCCGCGCGTCCGCAAGCGCCCCGCCCGACGGCGCGGGTCGCGCGCGGGGTGACGACGTGGCGCGCGCAGGCGAGCAGCGCGAGCCGGCCTCCGTGCGGCCGGACCTCCCTGGGCCACTCCATCCTTGACGCACCCTCCAGACCTTCGCAGCGTCCCGCCCATGATCCCCCGCTACACTCCCGCTGAATTCGAAGCGCTCTGGTCGCCCGCCACCCGATTCTCGACCTGGCTCGAGGTGGAGCTCGCCGCCTGCGAGGCGATGGAGGCCGAAGGGCTCGTGCCCGCCGGCATCGCGAAGGGGATCCGCGCGAAGCAGCTGACGCTCGATCCCGCGCGGATCGAGGCGATCGAGCGCACGGTCAAGCACGACGTCATCGCCTTCCTGACGCACGTCGAGGAGCTCGCGGGCGAGGGCGCGCGGTGGCTGCACCGGGGGATGACCTCGAGCGACGTGCTCGACACGAGCCTGGCGGTGCTGCTCGTCCGCGCGACGGACCTGCTCTCGGAGCGGCTCGACAAGCTCTGCAGCGCGCTCGCGCGGCGCGCGGACGAGCACCGGCGCACCCCGATGATCGGCAGGAGCCACGGCATCGCCGCCGAGCCGATCACGTTCGGCCTGGCGATCGCCGGCCACCTCGCGGAGATGAAGCGCGGCAGGGCGCGCCTGCTCGCGGCGCGCCAGGCGATCGCCGTCGGGAAGATCGCCGGCGCGGTCGGCACGTACGCGCACCTGTCGCCGCGCATCGAGGAGCGCGCGCTCGCCGCCCTGGGCCTGCGCCCCGAGACGGTCTCGACGCAGGTCGTCGCGCGCGACCGCCACGCCGAGCTCTTCACCGCGCTCTCGCTCATCGCGGCGGGCATCGAGCGGCTCGCGACCAACGTGCGGCACTGGCAGCGCACCGAGGTCCGCGAGGCGGAGGAGCGCTTCACCGTGGGCCAGAAGGGCTCGAGCGCGATGCCCCACAAGCGCAACCCCATCCTCAGCGAGAACCTGTGCGGCCTCGCGCGCATCGTACGCGCGGCCGTGATCCCGGCTCTCGAGAACGTGCCGCTGTGGCACGAGCGCGACATCTCGCATTCGTCGGTCGAGCGGATGATCGCGCCCGACGCGACCTCGACGCTCGGGTTCATGCTCGACCGCGCCGCCGGGCTCGTCGAAGGGCTGGTCGTCTACCCCGAGAAGCTGCGCCAGAACCTCGACAGCACGGGCGAGCTCTTCTTCAGCGAGGCGGTGCTCCTGGCGCTCGTCCAGAAGGGCAGGCCGCGGCAGGCGGCCTACGAGCTGGTGCAGCGCTGCGCGATGCGCGCGATCGCGGGCGAGGGGCGCTTCCGCGACAACCTCGCCGCCGACGCGGACGTCGCGGCGCTGCTCGCCCCGGACGAAATCGCGCGCTGCTTCGACCTCGACCACGCGCTCTCGCACGTGGACACGATCATCGATCGCGCGCTCCGCGATTAGCTCCACGCACCAGGAGGCCGGCCAGCGATCCAGAGGGAGATTTCAACGCAAAGGCGCAAAGGCGCGAAGGCGCAAAGAAGATAAGAAATTCGGGCGTCTTTGCGTCTTTGCGTCTTTGCGTCTTTGCGTCTTTGCGTCTTTGCGCCTTTGCGCCTTTGCGTTGAAATCTCGCTCCGCTCGCGAGGCAGGACCCTGGCAGGATGGCTGACCCGAGGTACTGGCCGAGGCCGTTGATCTGCACAGGGCGCTCTGAGAGGCTCCGGCCCGCCATGGCCGTCGCCCGTCACCCCTTTCTCCGCCGCCTCCGCCGCTCGCTCCCGCGCCTCCTCGCGGCGCTCGCGCCGCTCGCCGCCTGCAGCGGGAGCGCCTCGGCGCCGCCTCCGCCTCTCGGCGCGGCGCCCCCTCAGGCTGTGGCGAGCGCCGAGCCCGCGCGGCCGGAGGAAGCGCCGCGCGAGCCGTTCACCGCGCTGCGCGATCGGATCCTGCGCGAGTGGGTCGCGGACGAGCCGGCCTTCGCGCGCTCGCGCGGGCTGCACGAGCAAGACGGCAAGGTCGCCGACTACGGCGCCGCGGCGATGGAGCGGCGGCTCGCGCGCCTCGAGCGCGACCGCGCGGCGCTCGCCGCCGTCGACGCCGCGGCGCTCTCCCCGGACGAGGCGCTCGACCGCGCGCTGCTCCTCCAGCAGATCGACCTCAAGATCTTCACCGGGAGGGACCTCGAGGAGTGGCGCCGGCGGCCGCAGTTCTACGGCGATCTGTTCGGCGTGAACCACTATCTCGATCGCGCGTATGCGCCGCTGCCCGAGCGCGCGCGGCGCCTCCTCGAGCACGAGAAGGCGGCGCTGGCCCAGGCGCCGCGCGTCCTCGAGAACCTCGTGAGCCCGATGCCGAAGCCGGTGATCGAGGTGGCCGTGAAGATCTTCCGCGGCTACGCCGAGTACCTGCGCGGCGATGTCGTCAAGCTGCTCAAGGGCGTGGGCGACCCCGCGTTCCAGGCCGATTTCGAGAAGACGAACGCCGCGCTCGCCGACGCGGCGGAGAAGCTCGCCGAGCACCTCGCGAAGGTCGAGCTGCCGAAGGGCGACGCGAGCCACGTGCTCGGGGAGGCGCGGTACCGGAAGCTCCTCCTCGCGCAGGAGGGGCTCTCGATGCCGCTCGCCGAGTTCAAGAAGATGGGGGAGGACGACCTCGCGGCGAACAAGGCGGCGTACCAGGAGCTCGCCAGGAAGGTGAAGACCTCCCGGCCGAAGGCGGAGCAGCTCCTCGCCGAGGCGACGCGGATGATGGAGTCGGCGCGCAAGTTCCTCGTCGACAAGGAGATCGTGAGCCTCCCGTCCGACGAGCGGGCGATCGTGAAGGAGACGCCGCCCTACATGCGCTGGAACGCCGCCTTCCTCGACGCGCCGGGGCCGTTCGAGCGGAAGGGGCTCGAGGCGTTCTACTACATCACGAAGCCGGACCCCTCGTGGCCCCGGAAGGAGCAGGAGGAGTACGTGATGCCGCGGGGCACGCTGCTCTCGACGACCGTGCACGAGGTCTACCCGGGGCACTTCGTCCAGTTCCTGTGGGAGAGCCGGGCGCCGACCGACGCGCAGAAGATGTTCGGGAGCTACTCGTTCGTGGAGGGCTGGGCCCACTACGTCGAGCAGATGATGATCGATCAGGGGTTCGGCAAGGAGGACCCGCAGAGCCGCCTCGGCCAGCTCGCGGACGCGCTGCTGCGCAACTGCCGGGTGGTCGTGTCGCTCGGGGTGCACGCCGAGGGCATGAGCCTCGACGAGGCCGAGCGCCGCTTCATCGACGACTGCTTCCAGGACCGCGCGACGGCGCGGGAGCAGGCGGTGCGCGCGACGTTCGACCCCGGCTACTTCGCCTACACGCTCGGCAAGCTCCAGATCCTCAAGCTCCGCGAGGAGGCGAAGGCGGCCCTGGGCCCGGCGTTCTCGCTGCGCCGCTTCCACGACGCGCTCCTCTCGCATGGCTCGCCGCCGCTGCCGCTCGTCCGCGAGCGCGTGCTCGCCGAGCTCAGGGCGCCGATGAGGAAACAGCCCTTATAAAGGCCTTGTTCCAGGGAGCCCAGCCCGTCGGCCGCGTCTTGAGCGTGCGCACGTCCATCGCCTCGCACCACGCCTCGAAGCGGTCGCGCGGCACGCCCCGCGGGCGCGCTAGGCCGTCACGTCGGCCATGAAGATCGGCGGGGTGTGCAGGGCCAGGATCTCCGGCGCGGGCGGGGCCGACTGCTTCGCCATCCGGAGCGCCTCGTCCATCGTGCGCGCCGTCTCCCAGCCGAGCAGCTGCGGGATGTACTCGTTGTCGGCGCCGACCACGATCATCCGGCCGATGTGCTGCCGCCCCGCCTCGCCCCAGTACCACATGAAGAACGGGTGGGTCGGGTGGTACGCGTGCCCGAAGCGGTACATCTCGATGTACGCGGGGTTCTCGGAGAACTTCTTCTCGTACCGCTTGTGCAGCTCCATCGCGTCCCGCGTCTCGGGCAGGAGCCGGTGCACGAACTCGATGTACGGGGCGTGGTGCTCGTTGTCGAACAGGTCGGTGCAGGGGTGGAGGATGATCATCGTCCCCCCCTTCTTGAGCATCGGCGCGCCGCGGTAGAGGTTGAACAGGTAGCCGTTCGCCATCACCTGCACGAGCAGCGGGTTCAGGAACGAGTTCACGTTGTACGGGCTGATGTACGGGATGCCCGTGATCAGGATGTCGGCCTGGCCCGAGACCGGGACGAGGTACTGATCGAAGCTGCGCTTCAGCGTGTGCTCGTGGACGGCCTCGGTCTCGCCGGCGAACACCCCGGTCACCCCGAACGGCGAGGGGACGCGCTGGAAGATCGCCTGGCGCGCGGGCTGCGGCACCTTGGAGAGCGTGAAGCGGAGGGCGCGCAGCGCGCTCTTCTCACCCGCGCTCAGGTCGTCCTCGTTCTTCGCGAGGAACTCGAGCGGGCGATCGAACATGCGGTTGTTGATCGTCGTCTCGATCGTGAAGACGTTGAGCTTCTTGTTGGCCAGCCGGCCCATGCGCTCGACGCTCGTGTGCAGCGCGGAGCTCTTCGGATCCATGTACGAGTAGCAGTCGCGCATCACCCGCGGGTTGTGGTGCGCGCGCAGGCTCCGGTACCCGCACAGGCCGACGGCGACCGACTTGTGCCCGCCGTCCATCGGCACGAGGTTGAGGTTCACGTAGATCACGAGGTCGCTGTCGACCGCGCGCTTGTTGAGCTCGACCTCCTCGCCGACGTCGGTCGTGCCGACGTACTTCATGTTGGCGGCGTTCTCGGCGTCGTGGTTGTAGAGCCGCTTCGGCCAGTAGGCGTTGAAGATCCGGTCGCCGACGATGTGGCGGACCTCCCAGTCCTTCATCCGCCGGTGGACGCTCGTGGCGATGATGATCTCCACGTCGTCGACGCCGTAGTCGGCGAGCAGGTCGAGCACGATCGTGAGCACCCGCTCGCGGATGTCGGGGCGCTTCATCTGCGGCAGCGGCAGCGAGATGTCGTCCACCGCGATCGTGACCTTCATCCCCGGGCGGAGCTTCGCGTAGAGCGGCTCCGAGTTGTACGGGTGGTTGATCGCGTAGCGGATCGCGGCGTCGACGTCCTTCAGCGGCTCGATGGGCGGCTTCGCGTAGAGCACCCGGGTGCCGGTGGGCAGGTCGACCTCGACCAGCTGGTCGCCTGAGAAGAGCACCCGGGGGGCGCTGCGGCTGTCTAGCGTGACGACGCAAGGATGGCTCATGGGACCTTCAGAGCAGGGGGTGCGACGTGTTGGGCTGGGGAATGGCCTCCCGCCGCCGGCGGGGGGAGGCAGGGGTCATGCGGCGAGGTGGAGGATCGGCCAGTGGTACGCCTGCGCCAGCATCTTGAGCTTGCGGTCCGGGTTCACCGCCGCCGGGTAGCCGACGACCGAGAGCATCGGGACGTCCGAGTAGCTGTCCGAGTAGGCGAAGCACTCGTCGAGGTCGTGCCCGTGCGCGTGGGCGTGCTCGCGGATGAGCCGCGCCTTCTCGGGCCCGGCCACCACCGGGCGCAGGAGCTTGCCCGTCGCGAACCGGTCCTTCACCTCGAGGCGGTTCGCGATGATGCCCGTCGCGCCGAGGTGCTCGGCGAGCAGCTGCATCAGGAAATCGAGCGCGCCGGAGATGAGGATGACGTCGTGCCCCTTATCGAGGCTGCACTTCACGAGGTCCCGCGCCTTGGCGTAGATCGCCGGCTTGAGCACCTTCGCGAACGCCTCCTCCGCGAGCGCCACGAGGCGATCCTCGGAGACGCCTTCGAACGAGCTGAAGAGCAGCTCGTTGAAGAGGCGGCGATCCTGGAGCTCCGCCATCGCCATCCACGGCGCCTTGACGATGGCGCGGCCGAGCTTCGCGAGGCTGTGCATCGGCGTTGGCTGGTTCAGCATGTAGAACACCGTCGGGTGCACGAGGTTCGTCGTGACCAGGGTGCCGTCTACGTCGAAGTAGCTCGCCGGCATGCGGGGCAAATCTCCCTGCATGCCGTTTGAGTCAAGATCGAGCTGCCGCGAACCGGTGTTCGCAGGCGATCGTCACGCCGCGTCGAGGTGCCACGCCGCGTCGATGCGCTCGTGCAGGTCGTCGGGCCGTCACGCAGCGAACAGGCGCTCGTACCGGTCGTCGAGGTCGACGCCGCCGTCGGTGTCTCCCCGGTCCACGGGGTTGATCCCGCAGTACTCGACGCTCGCCAGGTGGCGCCAGCGCCCGGCGCGCTCGGGCTCGTCGGGCAGCACCGGCGTCGTGCAGGGGAAGCAGCCGATGGTGCGGAAGCCCATCCCGTGCAGCGGGTTCTCGAGCGCGTCCTTGTGCGCGGCGAAGTACGCGTCGAGCTCCTCGCCGGTCAGCGACGCGAAGGGGTGGACGCGGAGCGTGTTGTTCGCGGGGTCGAGGCCGAACGGCGCGACCTTGGCGCGGGCGCCGCCCTCGCCCCGCCGCAGCGCCGCGACGAGCGCGTCGTAGCGGCCCCGGATGGCGCTCAGCGGGGCCGATTTGCGGAGGTCGCAGCAGCGCTCCTGGCCCTCCTTCGAGAGGTAGAGCAGCCCTTCCTCGCGCGTCTGCTGCGCGAAGCTGCGCTCGGGCGACAGCGTGACGACGCGCAGGTTCGGGTGGGTCCGCGCGAGCTCGTCGCGCGTGGCGAGCGTCTCGGCGTGGAGCACGCCGGTGTCGACGAAGATCACATCGAAGGAGAGCCCGGCGCGGTCGGCCACGTGGCAGAGCGCGGTCCCGGCGCGCTGCATGCTGCTCATGATGGCCGCGCGCGGGCCGAAGGACTCGCGGACGAAGCGGAGGAGCTCGACGGGTGACGCGCCCTGGAAGCGTCGGTTCAGAGGTTCGAGGTGTCGCTCGGTGATGCGCATGAGCGATGCATAGCAGAGCCCGTTTCCTTGATCCGGGTTGCCTTCGCCGGAGCTTGCGCCTAACTCCGCTATCGCGGAATGAACAGCGCCTATCAAGCCTCAAAAGCGGGCGGGCTCGGCCACGACCTGCCGGAGCTCGAGCGCCGTCGCTTCCTGTTCGTGACGGGCAAGGGAGGGGTCGGGAAGACGACGATCTCGGGCGCCCTCGCCCTCGCCTTCGCCTCCCGCGGCAAGCGCGTCCTCGTCGCCATGTGCCACACGAAGGAGCGGCTCTCCGCCATCCTCGGCTCGAAGCCGATCGGCCCGGAGGTCATCCAGGTCGCCGAGCGCGTGTCGGCGGTGAACATCTCGCCGGACAGGGCCCTCCGGGAGTACGGCGAGATGGTCCTGAAGATGCGGGCCGCGGCCGATCTCGTCTTCGACAACAAGTACACGCGCACCTTCTTCCGCGCGGTGCCCGGGCTGTTCGAGTGGGCGATGCTCGGCAAGGCGTGGTTCCACACGACGGAGCTGCTCCCGGACGGCTCGAACCGCTTCGACGTGGTCCTGCTCGACGCGCCCGCGACGGGGCACGGGGTGGACATGCTGCGGGTGCCGAAGGTGATCCTCGACGTGGCGCCGCCGGGCATCCTGCGCCGGGACGCCGAGGCGGCGTGGGCGATGTTCAGGGATCCCGCGCGGAGCGGGGTCGTCGTCGTGACGCTCCCCGAGGAGATGCCGGCGACCGAGACCGTCGAGCTCGTGGCGGAGGTCCGGGGCGACCTTGGCCTGCCCGTCCACCGGGTGATCATCAACGGCGTGCTGCCGGCGCTGTTCTCGCCCGAGGAGCAGCGGGCGCTCCTCGTCGACCCGGCGCGCCTCGACATCCAGGCGCCGGCGCGCGCCGCGGACACCGTCGAGAGCGCCTTCGTGGCCGGCGCGCGGCGGGCGATGCGCGAGTCGGTGCAGCGCGAGAGCCTGGCCCGCCTGCGGCGCGATCTCGACCTGCCCACCGTGATGCTGCCGTTCCTCTTCGACGAGGCCTCGACGGTCGCCGGCACGCGGATGCTGGCCGAGCGGCTCTGAGCGGGGGCGGATGCCGGCTGCCCTGCTGCGAGCGAGCCCGCTGCTCCGCGACGGACGCGCGCTGCTCGACGCCGATCGCCTCGTCCACGCGGGGGTCGCCGACCGGCGCGCGAGCTTCGAGCTCGCCTTCGCCGCGATGCCGCCCCACACGGGTTTTCTCGTGGTCGCCGGGGTCGAGGCGGCGCTCGAGGCGCTCGCGGCGGACGGCGCGCGCTTCGACGCGGCGGCGGTCTCCGCGGCGCGCGCGGCGTGCGGCCTGAGCGACGCGCTCGAGGAGCGGCTCGCCGGCGCGCCGCTCTCGGTCGACATCGACGCGATGCCCGACGGGACGATCGCCTTCCCGGGGACGCCCGTCGCCTCGGTGGAGGGGCCGTTCATCGAGGCGCTGCTCGTGGGCGCGCTGCTCGCTCCGGCGCTCCGCCGAGGCACGGCCGCGGCGACGCGGGCCGCGCGGCTCCACATCGCGGCGGGCGGGGGCGACATCGTCGACGGGTCGTCGGCGAGCGTGCCGTTCGCCGACGAGGCGCTCGCGCTCGCCCGCGCGGCGCACGTGGGCGGCGCGGTGGCGACGACGAGCGCGCTCGCGGCCACGGCGCTCGGCATCCCGTTCCGCGGTGAGGCGGGGATCGACCTCGGCGAGCTCGCGCCGCCGCCGTCCCCGCTCGAGGGCAGCTGGCCCTGGTACGCCGATCGGATGGTCGACCTCGGGGGCGACGACGAGGAGGCGCTGCTCCTCGAGGCGAGGCGCGTGGGCGGGAGCGCGGGCGGCTGGGTCGCGTCGGGGCTCGGGGAGGCCGTCGAGGGGCTGCCGGCGGCGCGCTGCGAGCTCGTGGCGCTGGAGGAGGCGGGCGCGTGGGCGCTCCGGCAGGGCACGAGCGATCGCGGGGACGTGATCGCGGGGCGGAAGATGGTGGCGCGCTACTACGACGAGGCGGGGCGCGCGGCCTTCGACGTGATCCACCTCGCGCACGAGCGGATGCTGGCGCCGCGCGCGCTCGGGGTCGCGAGGCTCGCCCCGCTCGCGCGCGCGGCGATGCGCGGCGGGCGCGCGCTGGAGTCGCCGGAGCCGGCGAGCGCCGGGCGCGAGCGCTCCCTGGCGGCGCGCCAGCTGCTGCCGGACGCGGTCGCGCTCCTGCGCGCGCCGGCGAGGTACCCGGTGCAGTTCTCGCCGGCGCTGATCGCGCTGCGGGAGCCGGAGCCGCCGGGGGTGCTGCGGTAGCTTCCGGAGCCGACCACGCCGCCGAGCTTCTGTACTTCAGGGATGAGGTACTGCCCCGCCTCGTCGCCACGGGCGTCGCCGGCCTGGCTGACTAGTCGGAGACCTTGATCAGCAGCTTTCCGATCTTGTTCGGCTGGAAGAGCATCCCGAGCGCATCCGGGGTGTTCTCGAGGCCTTCCACCACGCGCTCGCGCCATTGGATCCTGCCCTCCTTGATCCAGCCGTGGATCTTCTCGAAGGCCTCGGGGAAGCGCGCTTGATGATCGCTGACGACGAAGCCCTGCACCCGGAGACGCTGCATCAGGATGAGCGGGAAGCGCACAGGGCCCGGGCGGGGCTGCTTGTCGTTGTACGTCGCGATGAGGCCGCAGATCGTGACCCTGCCGAAGAGGTTCATCTTGTCGAGCACGGTGTCGAGGATGTCGCCGCCCACGTTCTCGAAATCGATGTCGACGCCCTTCGGACAGGCGCGGTCGAGCGCCGATGCGACATCCTCGGTGCGGTAATTGATGCAGGCGTCGAAGCCGAGCTCCTCGGTCACATAGCGGCACCCGGCGTCGCTGCCGGCGATGCCCACCACGCGACAGCCCGCGATCTTGCCCATCTGGCCGACCAGGGAGCCCACGGAGCCGGCGGCGCCGGACACGACGATGGTCTCGCCGGGCCTCGGCTGCGCGATATCGAAGAGGCCGACGTAGGCGGTGAAGCCGCCGGTCACGTGAAGTGGGCAGAGGAAGGCGCCGAGCGGGAGGTCCAGCGCGGGCAAGCGGGTGAGGGCGAGATCGCCGGGCGCCGCGACGTTGTAGTCCTGCCAGCCGAGGAGGCCGGAGACGAGGTCTCCTGCGCCAAAGTCGGGGTGGCGGGAGCGCTCGACGACGCCGACGCCGAGCGCGCGCATCACCTCGCCCTGGTTCACGGGCGGCATGTACTGCTTCGTGTCGCTCATCCAGATCCGGTTCGTCGGATCGACGGACAGGTAGCGCGTGCGGACGAGGACTTCGCCGTCGCCAGGCTCCCGGACCGGCGCCTCGCGGAGCTCGAAATGGCTGCGGTCCGGCGGGCCCTCGGGGCGCGCCTTCAGGACATAGTGGCGGTTGGAGAGGGACGAGGTGCTCATCCTGCGAAGCTAGACCCCGGGGGGCCGCACCGGAAGGTGCAAGCCGACCCGGCGGAGGAGGTGCCGGCCGAGGACGTGTGGGCGCCGGCGGCGGGTTGAATTCGTATGCCAGCGATTCAGACGATGTAATCCAGGGCGAGAGCGGATACCGGGCGCGTCGTGCCCCCGAGCAGCGGCGAGGACGGGCGGCAGGCCTCGGCGAGGGCGCCTCAAGCGCCGGCGCGCACGCCGACCGTCATGGTCTGCGCGCCGAGCGGGAACCACGCGAGCCAGGGCTCGAGCGGCCGCAAGGGCGCGAGCGGCCGCGGGAAGAACAGCACGTAGTCCTGGCGCACCGAGGCAAGCGTGCCAGCGAGCAGCGCGCGCACCTCGCGTGGCGGAAGCAGGATGGCGTCGTCGTCGAACGGACACAGCCGCACCGCCCGCCGGGTGAGCGGGTTGTACGGGTTGTGCTCGAAGACGAACAGGCGCCCACCCGGCTTGAGCTTGGCCGCAACCGCCTGCACCAGCCTGGAGCGCTCGGGCGGCGGAACATGGTGCAGCACGCCCGACAGCACGGCCGCGTCGAACCGCTCGCTCGGGATGGCGGCCTCCTCGCCGTACACGGTCGCGCTCGGCGCCTGCTCGCGCGCGAGCTTGGCGCTCTCCGCCGACGGATCGAAGGCGCCGACGAAGGCGAAGCGACCGCAGAGCAAGCGCGTGAGGCTGCCGGTGCCGCAGCCGTAGTCGAGCACGCTGTGCGCGCTGGACACGCCGGCCCGCGCCAGGCACCCGAGCTTGTGCTCGGCGAAGTACTCGGGCCCTTCCCCGCTCAGGCGGACGCTCCGCTGGTGCGCCTCGCGGTAGGTGGGGGCGTAGTGATCGAACTTTTCGACTTCGGAGGCGCGATCGAGCGACACGCCGGCTACCGTAACATCCGCGCCGCTGCGCCGCAGCATCGCGGCAAGCGCTCGCGGCCCAGGCAGAGCCGGAGAACGCCGCTGCGGCTCACATGTCGAGCAGGAGCTGCGTCAGGATGTAGTTCGTGACGAGCACGGTGACGCAGCTCTCGACGACCGCGCGCGTGGTCGCGACGCCGACGCCGCGCGCGCCGCCCGAGGCGTAGAAGCCGTGGCGGCACGAGACCGACGAGACGATGAAGCCGAAGACGCACGCCTTGATGAGCCCCATGGAGATGTCCTTGGGGAGGGCGAAGTCGCGGATGCTCTGGAAGAACGCGCCCTCGTCGCCGCCGAGCCAGAGCACGGCGACGAGGTACGAGCCGCACATGCCGACGCTCGTGTACAGGATGCACAGCAGCGGCAGCATCACCGTCGCGGCGAAGAGCCGGGGCGAGAGCAGGTACTGCACGGGGCTCACGCCCATCGTCGCGATCGCGTCGATCTGCTCGGTGACGCGCATGTTGCCGAGCTCCGCGGCCATCGCGCTGCCGGCGCGGGCGGTGACCATGATGGCGGAGAAGACCGGCGCGAGCTCGCGGGCCAGCGAGACCGCGACGAGGCCGCCGACGCGGCCCTCGGCGCTGAACGCGCGCAGCGCGTAGGACGTCTGCAGCGTGACGACCATGCCGCTGAAGACGCCGGTCAGGCCGACGATGAAGACCGACTGCGCGCCCATGAAGTCCATCGCCGCGAGGAACTGGGCGGGGCGGAACGGCGGGCGCACGAGCCAGACGATCGTCTGGAAGGTGAGCGTGACGATGTTGCCGATGTTGTCGAGGAACGCGAGGACCGGCTCCAGCGCCCTGTTGAGCAGCTCGCCGCGGCTGGTCTCGGCGCCTTCCTTCACGGTGCGCTCTTGTACCACGCAACGCCGCCGCGCACGGGGCCGGGCTCGCGACGACCCCGCGCGCCCGCTCGCCCGCGCTGCGGCGCGCGCTTCGCGCCGGCGCGTGGCCGGGGGAGGCCGCCCGGCGGGCGGGCGCACGGCCTGTTGGGCTTTCGCGGTGGCAGGTGGGGGTGCCGCCGGAGAGGTGCCCGCTGCGCCGACTCCGGGAGGCCACACGGGGTAGGGCTGCGCCGCGGTGGTGCCTTCGCACCATGAGGCGGTGCCTGGCTGCGTCATGGTAGAGGCGTGGCACCGGCAAGAGGCGCGGAAGGACACGATCCTCTCAGCGCTCAACTTGCCCAAGGCGGCGGCCAGCGGACCCAGCGAGCCCGGCGAAAACCGCTAGCTCCCCAGGTTTCCAGCGCGTATCACCCATCGAGCCGCGATGCGAATCGACGAGATCCGGTTGCTCAACTTCCGCGCCTTCGAGCGGTTCGCGCTGCATCTGGACCCGCGGCTCACGGTGCTCGTCGGCCGCAACGGGACGGGAAAGACGACCGTGCTCGAAGGGCTCGCAGTGGCGCTGGGCGCGTGGCTGAGCTTCTTCAACGCGAGCCGGGACGACCGCCCGATCCCGAAGTCGGCAGCGCGCTTTGTTACCACGATGCACGGCGGCGTCCCGAGCACGGCGACGTGCTACCCGGTGCGCGTCGAAGCGAGCGGTGAAACCCCGCTGGGCCACGTGGCGTGGGCGAGGGAGCTTCGCGGCGCAGACAGCCGCACGACGACGGGCGTCACCAAGTCCGGTCGGGAAGGTCCGCTGGAGGCGACCCGGTTCATGCCTCGTGGCATTGAGGATGCGATATCGGGCGCCGAGCCCATCGCGCTCCCGGTGCTCGCCTACTACGGAACAGGTCGGCTGTGGCACCACAAGCGGGACAGGAACCCCGAGAGGGCGGGCTTGAAGTCCAGGCTTCAAGGCTACCGGGCCGCGCTCGAGGCCGCGTCCGACCAGAAGGGGTTCGAGGCCTGGATGGCCTGGCGCGAGGAGGATCGCGTCCAGCGCCTCGCGCGGGCCGCGGAGGAAGGGCGCCCGCTCTCCGAGGTGCGAAGCCCCGAGCTGGAGGGGGTGAGCGCGGCGGCCTGCGCCTGCCTCGAGGGCGCTCGCCGGATCTATTACAGCGCCAACCACCAGGAATTGCGCGTCGACTTCCTGGATGGCTCCTCCCTCCCCTTCGGGGCTCTCTCCGATGGCCAGCGGAACCTCATCGCGGTGGCGGCAGACATCGCGTGGCGCGCGACGCAGCTCAACCCGCAGCTCGGCGCCGAAGCACCGGCGAGGGCCACGGGCGTCGTTCTCATCGACGAGGTGGATCTCCACCTCCACCCCGCGTGGCAATGGCACGTGCTCGACGATCTCCTTCGCGCGTTCCCCGGCATCCAGTTCGTCGTGACAACGCACTCGCCTCAGGTGATGTCCGCGGCCCCGCGCGGATCGGTGCGTCTCCTCGACCCGGATCACCAGGCGCACCGGGTCGAGAGGATCGCGGGAAAGGACACCAACACCATCCTGGAGGACATCCTCGGTGCCCCGTCGCGCCTGAAGGAGACGCAGGACAAGCTCGACGAACTCGCGCGGTTGATCGATGACGGCCAGCTCGAGGCAGCGAAGGCGCTGCTGGCGGAGCTATCGAGCCTCCTCGGCGAGGACGACGCTCAGATCGTCACCGCGCGGTGGGAGATCTCCATGGCGGAGACCGGAAATGCGCCGGATTGAGAAGGCCCGCGAGCCCGCGAGCCTGGCCGACCTCCGGGGCACCCCGGGCGCAGCCTGGAGCTCGGTGCATGGAACACAGCGGCAGCAGATGCGGGAGCACGCGTTCAAGGAGCAGCATGGGCTCTGCGCGTACTGCATGTCCCCGCTGCCCGGACCGCCGAGCGCCGAGGGCATGAAGATCGAGCACTTCGAGACCCGCGCGCTGTCGCCGGAGCTGGTCTTCGACTGGGACAATCTGCTCGGGGTCTGTCTGGGCGACGTGGGCATCCGCGAGGGCGGAGGAGAGCACCGCAAGCGCTATCACTGCGACACCTACCGCGGACATCTCCCGAGAGAGGAGCAGCGGATCGAGCTGAACCCCGCGGCATTCCCGCCCGACGTCGGTTCGATGTTCTCGTATACGAACCAGGGGGAGATGCGACCCGCCGAGGGCCTGGAGCCCGCGATGCGCGCCAGCGTCGAAGCGCAGATCGAGCGTCTGAACCTCAACATCGCTCGTCTTCGACGGAACCGGCGGGATGTGATCGGCGCCCTCCGTTCTCAATTCCAGAAGAAGGCGCCGCGGGCCGCACGCGTGAAGGAGCTGCTGACGCTTGCGTCGACTCCGGATGGGGCCGGTCTCTTGCCGCCCTACTGCCAGGCTGCTGCCTACTACCTGGAAAAGAAGCTTCGGCAGCTCGGCTGAAGCGGCGCATGCGGATCGACCTTGTCGAACGCGCGCCGCGCCTTCGGCTCACGCAGTAGTCCCTCCACCGAGCCGCTTGCCCGCAGCTACGTCGCCAAGGTGAGCCGAGCCTACAGAAGTCGATCTCCCTCCAGCGCGGCGAGCACCTCGCCGCTCCGCGTGCCGGTCGCCCTGATCTCGGCGGCGCGGCCGGGCGCGGCCGGGTCCTCGGGGGCGGCGAGGTGGATCAGGAGCGCGTCGCCCCCGAGCGCCTCCACGAACGGCTCGCCCCACTCCACGACGACGAGCGCACCCTCCGCGCGGCGCTCGCGCAGGCCGAGCTGGGCGAGCTCCGCGGCCGCGCCGTCGCGCGCGCCCTCCGCGGAGGACGCGCCCCCGAGGCGGTAGGCGTCGGCGTGCGCGATGGGGACCCGGCCCTCGTGCTCGTGGACCAGCGTGAACGTCGGGCTTGTGATCGGGAGCGCCGGCGGGACGCCGAGCGCCCGGCAGAGGGCCCGGGCGAAGAACGTCTTCCCGGCGCCGAGATCGCCGGCGAGGACGACCAGATCGCCGCCCGCGAGGCGCGCGGCGAGCGCCCGTGCCAGGCGGATGGTGCTGCGGCGGCTCGGCAGCTCGATGCGCATGCGTCAGAACCGGGCCCCGGCGCCGAGCGTCGCGCCGACCAGCAACAGGGAGCCGCCCCCCGTGGGAACCCACCGGAGGTTGCCGAGCTGGGCCTCGAGCTGCACCGAGGGGCTCAGCGCGAGCGCGACGTCGAGCGACGCCCCGAGCACGGGGTGGACCTCGAGATCACCGTGGTAGGTCGTGAGATCGGGGCCCACGGCGCCGGGGTTGGACCTGAAGAACGCGCCCGCGCGGAGCGACGGCCCGAGGTGGAGCGGGAACGCGCGCCAGGCCCCGTCGTGCGGCGTCAGGCTCGGCGTCAGCAGCAGGCGCGCGCCGCCCTCGATCCAGCCGGCGAAGGGGCCGGCCAGGTTGCCGCCGCCGCCGGCGAACAGCTCGAGGCCGCGGTCGCCGGGCGCATAGGCCACGCGCGCCTCCCCGACCAGCGAGGCCGCGCTGCCGCTCGCGCCCGGGAGGCGCGCCGCCGCGACGGCCAGCCCGAGCGACGCGGACAGGGCGACCCGGCGCCCGCCCGAGTACGCCGGCCAGACGCGCTCCTGCCCGAGGGGATACGCCATCAGCACCTCCTTCGCGGGCGGCGCGGGCGGCGGCGCGGGCACCGGGGGCAGCACGATCGCCCCTCCCGCGGACGGAGGCGGGGGCGCGCTCGCCGGAGCGGAGCGCGCGGCGCGCTCCCAGGGGAGCTCGCCGGCGCCGACGCCCTCCGGGCGGAGCAGGACCGCCAGCATCTCCTGCGTCTGCTGGGCCGATCGATCCCGGTCGACCTCCCTGGCGACCGACTCGACCCGGCCCGTCGAGGCGAGGTACGCGGTGAGCTCGATCCGGGTGGTCGTGACCGCGGGATCGACGGTGCCGGTCAGGACCCAGTCCGCGCCCGTCCGCGCGCCCACCACGCGGTACTCGTCCGCGCTGTCGGCGACGCCGTCGGCGACGTCCTTGAGCGCGGCCGCCACCGCGCCGTCCGGCGCCGCGGTGTGGCCGAGGGCGGCGAGCCCGCGCGCGACCTCGGCCTGGGCGGCGCTCCGGGCGGCCTCATCGGTGCCCCCTCGCGCCGGCAGGAGCGCCACCCGATCGGCGAGCGCGGCAGGGGCGATCGCCAGGAGCGCGGCGGCGGCGGTACAGGAGAGGGCTCGGCGGATCATGCGGCGCCATGGTACGCCCGCCGGCAGGCCGGAGCAGCCCCGGGGCGACGCGCCGGCACGGTCTCCACGCGCGGCCTCGCCCGTCGTGCGCTGCGCTGGCCGGGCGCCGGCCACGTGAGCCGCGTCATTCACCGCGCTTTCGCCCCGCTCATCGCGCCTTCCCGCTCTCGCGGTAGCCGATCACCCGCGGCAGCACGCGCCGCCCGCCGAAGCCGCCCGCCGCCGTCGTCCAGAGCTCCGCCGTCGCGGTGCTCATGGCGCTCGCCGCGGCGAGGCGCCGCGCCTTCACCTCCGCCGGGTCCTCGGTGCCCGTCTTCGGCAGCCGCTGCACGCCGGCCCAGGCGAGCACGCCGGCGTCGCGCCCGAGCGCCGCCCAGAAGCTCGGCGGCGACGGATGGGTGGCGAGCCACGCCGCGAGCGCGGCCGCCGCGCCCGAGGCAGACGCCGCCCTGGGATCGCCCGCGCCCGGCGGAGGCTGCGCGCCGGAGGGCGCCGCGAGGAGCGGGAAGAGCCCCGCCGTCGCGACGAGCGATCCCGGCGGCGGCGCGATGGCCGTCTCGAAGGCGAGCGCGATGGTCACCGAGCGGGGAGCGGCGCGGAGCGCCTGGTCCGCGCAGCGCGCGTCGCCGGCGAGGACCATTCCGCGGATGGCCGGCGGCCGGAGAGCGCGTGCGTCGAAGGTCCCGTCGCAGGGGAGCGCGAGCGCGATGCCATGCTCGGACAGCGACGCGGCCCCGGCGGCGCCCGCCGTCGCGGCCCCGGTGGCGCCCGCCGTCGCGGCCCCGGCGGCGCCCGCCGTCGCGGCCCCGGTAGCGCCCGGCGGCGCGGCCTCCGCGTCCTTCCGGACATCGGCGTCGCCGCCCACGAGCGCCACCGGCTTCGCGCCCCGCTCCGCGAGCGCGGCGGCGAGCACCTCGATGCTCCTCGCGGGCTCCTCGCCCACGACGAAGACGAACGCGCCGTCCAGCGCCGCCGGCTCCGGCGGGTGGACGAGCAGCACCGGGATCGCGTGCGTCCGCGCGAACTTTGCCGCCTCGGTCGCCTGCTCCCGATCGGAGCCGGCGATGAGCACCGCGGCACCCTCGGCGGTGAGGCTGTTCAGCGCCTCGTCCACGCTGCCCTCGCCGCCGTCGTCGCGGCTCACGAGCCGCGCGTCGGAGCCCGGACGGAGCAGCCCGAGCCCGTGCGCCACGCCGGCGGCGATCTCGACGCCCCGGCGACGCGACGCGGCCGTGCGTGTCGACAGCAGCAGGCCGACCGTGGGCGGCTCGACGCGCGCGGCCCCCGCGCCGGCCGCGAGCTCGAAGATCGCGTCGCGCTGGGTGCCGAGCGCCGCGTCGGCCCGATCGAGCAGCTCCTTCGCGAGCGCCACGTCGCGGCGCTCGCGGGCGACGATCGCCAGGCGCTCGGCGACAAGCGAGCGCAGGTCGACCTCCGGGCTCACGACCTCTCCGGTCGCCCGCCCGGCGCGGAGCGCCCAGACGAGGTGATCGATCGGCACCTCGCGCAGCTGCGCCCCGATCTGCGCCCGGACGGCGGCGCGCCGGTCGTCGTCCGCCTCGCGCAGCCAGACGCTCATCAGCTCGATCGCCTGCGTCCACGCGCCCGCCTCCATCGCGGCGGCGGTGACCTCCTCGTTGAGGAGCGCGCGCACGTACGGGTCGATCATCTTGCTCACCAGCGGGCGCAGCACCCCGAAGGCCGGCCTCGGCTTGCCGGCTCGCCGGAGCGCCGCGCCGCGGATCACGCGCGCGAGATCGCCGACCGCGCTCCGCCCCGCCGCCTCGACCTCGGCCGCGAGCGCCTCGGCGCGGCGCAGGTCCCCGCGCTCCAGGGCGATCCACGCGAGGTGGACGGTCGCGACGCGCGCGAGGTCGTCGGAGGCGTGGCGCCCCCGGAAGGCGAGGAGCTCCGGCTCGAGCGCGATGCGCTCCGCGTGCGCGCCGTTCGCGAAGCGCGAGAGGAGGGGGCGCAGCTCGGCCTGGGCCGCGGGCGACCCGGCCAGCGCCGGGCTCACCGGCGCTCCGCCGTCCTGCGCGCCGCAGCCGGCGCCGGCGGCCGCGGCGGCGAGCGCGAGCAGGGCCGCGGCCGCGATCGCGGCCACGCGGGCGTGACGTGGCCGACGTCGCCGGGCGGCGCATCGGCGCGGGTGAGCCGCCCCGCCGCCGCTCGACGCGCCAAAGGCAGCGGAAAACCGGCCGGAACTGTTGACTGCGTTCACCTTGACGTCACCCGGGGCATCCCATACACCCGCCGCGCCCGCCTTCCATCGAGGTCAGCGTGTCCGAGGCAACCCCCGCGAGATCGCTCTTTCACGAGAGCCGCCGGTCCTTTCTCCTGCGCAAGCTGCATTCTCTCACCGGCGCCCTCCCCGTGGGCGGTTTCCTGCTCTTCCACTTCTGGACGAACGCGAAGGCGCTCCAGGGGCAGGAGCGGTTCGACGCGGCCGTCGGCGAGATCTCGCACATGCCGTACCTGCCCGTGCTCGAGATCGGGCTCGTCGTGCTGCCGCTCGCGTTCCACGCCCTCTACGGGGTCAAGCTGGTGCTCGAGGGCAAGCCGAACGTCGGCAGCTACACGTTCTCGCGCAACTGGATGTACACGCTGCAGCGGGTCACGGGGGTGCTCGCCTTCGCGTTCATCGGCTTCCACCTCTGGTCGTACTGGGCCCAGAAGTGGCTGGGCCGGATGGCGCCCGAGGAGTTCTACCCGCGGCTGTGCGCCGACATGGCGTCGACCGTCGGCGGCGTCCCGGTGATCGCGCTCGTCTACCTCTTCGGCATCGCGGCGAGCGTGTTCCACTTCGCCAACGGCCTCTGGGGCTTCTGCTTCTCGTGGGGGATCACCGTCTCGCGCCGCGCGCAGCGGATGGCCGCGGTGGTCTTCGGCGCCGTGGGCCTCGTGGTCTTCCTGTTCGGCGCCAACACGGTGATCTATTTCGCCACCGGCGCGCCGTTCCCCGGGACGCCGGGCCCGTCCGCGGAGGGGGGCCGCACCTGCGCGGACATCGCGTCGTCGTCGACCGGTTCCACCGGCGCCCCCGCGCGCGCGGCTGTCGGCGCCGGCGCCGGCGCCGGCGTGGGCGCGCCGGCCTCGCACTGACCATCGTATCGGCCGCGCCCTTCCGGGGAGCGGCGCGGGAGCATCGGGATCGAACATGGCCGCGAAGAGCACGACGAGGAGCGAGGGGGGGAAGGTTCGGCGCGTGATCGTCGTCGGGGGCGGGCTCGCCGGCCTGATGACGGTGATCAAGCTGTGCGAGGCGAAGGTCCCTGTCGACCTGATCTCCCTCGTGCCGGTGAAGCGCTCGCACTCGGTGTGCGCGCAGGGCGGCATCAACGCCTCGGTGAACACGAAGGGCGAGGGCGACAGCCCCCAGGTGCACCTCGAGGAGACGGCGTACGGCGGCGATTTCCTCGCGAACCAGCCGCCGGTCAAGGGGATGGCCGAGGCCGCGCCGGGCATCGTCAACATGCTCGATCGCATGGGCGTGCCGTTCAACCGGACGCCGGAGGGCCTGCTCGACTTCCGCCGCTTCGGCGGCACGCTCTACCACCGCACGGCGTTCGCGGGCGCGACGACGGGGCAGCAGCTGCTCTACGCGCTCGACGAGCAGGTGCGGCGGTTCGAGCTCGCCGACGTGACCGACGAGCACGGCGTGGCGATCCCGGGCGAGAAGATGGTCCGGAAGTTCGAGTTCTGGGACTTCCTCGAGGCGATCCTCGACGACTCCGGCACGTGCGTGGGCTGCGTCGCGCAGGACCTGAAATCGATGCAGATCCGCGCCTTCACGGGCGACGCGGTCGTGCTCGCGACGGGCGGCTGCGGCATCGTCTTCGGCCGCTCCACGCTGAGCGTCATCTGCACGGGGACGGCGGCGTCGGCGGTCTACCAGCAGGGCGCGGTGTACGCGAACGGCGAGTTCATCCAGGTGCACCCGACGGCGATCCCTGGCGCCGACAAGCTGCGGCTCATCTCGGAGAGCGCGCGCGGCGAGGGCGGCCGCGTCTGGGTGCCGAAGGACAAGACCGACGCGCGGAGCCCGCGGGACATCCCCGAGAAGGAGCGCGACTACCTGCTCGAGCGGATGTACCCCGGCTACGGCAACCTCGTCCCCCGCGACATCGCCGCGCGCGCGATCTTCAAGACGTGCTTCCACGAGGGGCGCGGCATCTGGAGCCCCGCGACGGGCCGGAACGAGAACGAGGTCTACCTCGACCTGACCCACAAGGACGAGAAGTTCCTCCGGTCGAAGCTCGCGGGCATCCTCGAGATCTACGAGAAGTTCGCCGGCACCGACCCGTACAAGAACCCGATGAAGGTCTTCCCGGCGGTCCATTATTCGATGGGCGGCCTGTGGGTCGACTACGAGGCGGACGCGCGGGGCTCGCTCAAGGCCGGGTCGCCGCGCAACCACGCGACGAGCATCCCGGGCCTCTACGCGGTGGGCGAGGTGGACTACCAGTACCACGGGGCCAACCGGCTCGGCGCCAACTCGCTGCTCTCGTGCATCTACGCCGGCATGGTGTGCGGGCCGGCGGTGGCGACCTATCAGCGGAGCATCAGGCGGAGCGCGCTCGACCTGCCGCGCTCGATCTTCGACAAGGCCGAGAAGCGCGCGGAGTCGAGCTACCAGCGCATCCTGACGCAGAACCAGGACGCGAAGCAGCCGGAGAACGCGTACCGGCTGCACCAGGAGCTCGGCGAGACGATGCTGCGCGACTGCACGATCGAGCGCGACAACGCCACGCTCGACCGGGTGCTCGAGAAGCTCGGCGAGCTCGAGGAGCGTGCGGAGCGGATCAAGTGCACCGACACGGCCCCGCGGGTGAACCAGGGGGCGCAGTTCGTGCGCCACCTCGAGAACATGCTGGTGCTCGCGCGGGTCATCGCGCAGGGCGCGAGGAACCGCGACGAGTCGCGCGGGGCGCACTACAAGCCGGAGTTCCCGGCGCGGAACGACGCCGCGTGGATGCGCACGACGCTGGCGCGCCACGAGGAGAAGGGCGCGGTGAAGTTCGTCCGCGAGTTCGACTACGCGTGCGCCGGCCAGTCGATCCACGTGACGGACGCGGTGGACACGTCGCTCGTGACGCCGCGGGAGCGCAAGTACGAGCAGGCGGGCGCGGCGAGCGCGGCGAGCGCGGCGAGCGCGCAAGCGACAGGGAAGCTGTCGCAGAAGAGCGTGTAGGATGGCCAAGGCGAGCGGAGACGAGGCGAACGGGGTGGCGGCGCCGGCGCAGCCGAAGGGCGAGGGCCGGCTTGTGCACCTGCGCGTGCGGCGGCAGGACACCGTGGATCGGACGGAGTCGCGGCGCTGGGAGGAGTTCAAGGTCCCCTACCTGCCGCAGATGAACGTGATCAGCGCGCTGCAGCAGATCCAGAAGGATCCGCGGACCGTGGACGGCAAGGAGGTGGCTCCTGTCGTCTGGGAGGCGGTGTGTCTGGAGGAGGTGTGCGGCTCGTGCACGATGGTGATCAACGGTCGGGTCCGACAGGCCTGCTCGGCGCTCATCGACCAGCTCGCGCCGAAGGGCGAGGTGATCACGCTCGAGCCGATGTCCAAGTTCCCGCTCGTGCGCGACCTGCTCGTCGACCGGAGCCGGATGTTCGAGGACATGAAGCGCGTGCGGGCGTGGATTGACATCGACGGCACGCACGAGCTCGGCCCGGGCCCGCGCGAGTCGCCGGAGCGGCAGCAGGAGCGATATCCGCTCTCCCGCTGCATGACGTGCGGCTGCTGCGTCGAGGCGTGCCCGCAGTACAGCGACGGGACGAAGTTCGTCGGCGCCTTCGCCATCAACCTGGTGCGGCTCTACAACATGCACCCTTCGGGGGCGATGCACGAGGGCGAGCGCCTCGAGTCGGTGATGAGCGAGGGTGGGATCACCGATTGCGGCAAGTCGCAGAACTGCGTCGAGGTGTGCCCGAAGGAGATCCCGCTCGTCGACTCGCTCGCGGCCGTCTCCCGCGACACGACGAAGCGCATGCTGTTCGGCTGGCTGCTGAAGTAGCGAGGCCCGCACGTCGACCGGCCGGTGTGCCCTGGGCGCCCGGGACGGCCTCCGGCGGCGCACTTGCGGCACCAGCGGCGGCTCCCGGCGCAGCGCTCGGCTATACTGGGCCCAGGATGGATCCCGCGCATATCCGAGCTTTCGCCGAGCGGAGTCGAGCGGAGGTCGAGCAGCGCAAGCTCGACCACTGGAGTCGCACGTACCGCGAGCATGGCTTCCAGGCGACGCTCCAGGCTGGCCATGCGCTGTACGAGCACGCGCGACGCGTGCGTCCCGATTTCCCTACAGAGCGGGAGCGCGCCGAGGATCTTGCCCATCACGTCGAGTTGAAACGTCTTCTCGAACAGGCGGCAGGTGCATTCGCCGTTCGTTGAGCTCCTCGGGGCGCTCGCTGACGTCTTCTCTCAGCTCAGCGCGGGGTGGTACCTGTTCGGAGCGCAAGCGGCGCTGCTTCACGGCGCGGCGAGGCTCACTGCCGACGTCGATGTCACCGTGGACCTCCAGGGGAGGGACCCCGACGTCCTGGCCAAGGCGCTCTCGGCGGCTGGTTTCCAGATGCGGGTCGAGGACATTGGGTTCACGCATCGGACGCGCGTGCTCCCCGTACTCCACCTCGCGACGGGCATCGCCGCGGATATCGTCCTCGCTGGGCCGGGCCTTGAAGAGCTATTCCTGCAGCGCGCACAGCCGCATGACATCGACGGCATCCGCGTTCCCGTCGCCTGTGCCGAGGATATGATCGTGATGAAGATCCTCGCTGGCCGACCGAAGGACGTCGAGGACGTGGTCGCGATCGTTGCAGCTCGCAAGGAGCTGAAGCTCGATCTCGTCCGGAGCACGCTGCGCATGCTGGAAGAGGCGCTAGATCGCAACGATCTGCTTCGGGAGCTCGCCCGCGCCGTGGCGCGCGTCCAGGGTGCTGGGGAGGGGACCGAGCGACCATCGCCAGGTCGGAGCGGCGCGAAGAAGAGACGGCAGCCAAGGAGACGCTGAGCGCAGTGCGTGTCCTCGCGCGGCCCAGCGGTGCTGGCGAGGGACATGCCCGCTGGAGCGAAACCAGAGCGGCGATGAGATCTAAGGAAACAGCGACCCCGTCCCGAGCCCGAGTCCGTTCCCGAGCCCCATCTGCAGCGCGTCCGGCGCGCGCGGCCGTGCCAGCTTGTCCATGCGCATCCCGAGGACGTGCGTGATCAGCGTGCAGGCCTGGTGCGCCCGCGCCGTCGCCTCGCACCCCATCCAGGCGCCGAGCGACTCCCGCTCGCCGTCCTCGGCGTAGCGGATCACCGCGCCGCCCTCGGCGACCGTGATCCAGGCGTTCGCCTGGCGCGGCAGCGAGGCGTGCAGCACGCCGACCTGGCCCAGCGGATCGTCGTTCGGGCCCATGACCCGGCCGTCCGGCTCGAGCAGCGCCACCGGCTCGGCCTCCAGGCCGAACAGGCGCCCGCCGCGATCGACGCTGAGCTGGTGCTCGCCGTTCACGAGGATCTTGCCGTCCGGCATGACGTCGATCGTGAGGTCGGCGAGCGCCCAGCGCGCGCGGGGGATGTCGAGCAGCGCGCCGCCGCGCACCCAGTTGGCGGGGGGCGTCGCGGCGCACGCCGCGAGCAGCGAGAGCGGTACGACGAGAGCGAGGCGTCGCATGCGCCCAGCATACCGCAACGACGCGCGGCGCGTGGGCCGGCGCGGGCCAGGGCGGCCCTGCTCGTTCTGGAGGATGGATGGAAGCGCGGCGCGTGGGGCGGCGGGCCAGGGCGGCCTTACACCTTCTCGATACCGGTCGTGCCGAGCAGCCCCGTCGGCTTCACAAGGAGCACCCCGATCAGCACGGCGAACACAAGGACGTCCTGCAAGCCGGAGTAGGGCGTGAGCTTCGTCATCTCTCCGATGACCCCGATCAACATGCCCCCGAGCATGGCGCCCGTGATGTTGCCGATGCCGCCGATGACCGCCGCCACGAACGCGCGGTTGCCGATCACGACGCCCATCGTCGGGTACACCTGCGACTGATCGAGGCAGTACAGCACCGCGCCGACCGCCGCGAGCATCGAGCCCGTGAGGAAGGTGAGCGCGATGATGCGGCTCGTGCGGACGCCCATCAGCCGGGCGGCCTCGACGTTCACGCTGAGCGCGCGCATCGCCTTGCCCGTCCAGGTGCGTCGCACGAGCAGCTCCAGGCCGATCATCACGAGGATCGAGGTGACGAAGATCACCTGCCGCGTGTGCTCGATCGGCAGGAGCTGCGGATAACCGCGGTAACGGGCGGTGAAGAGGAGCTGCGCCAGGTTCTGGAGGAGCACGCTCATCCCGAGCGCCGTGACCAGCGGCGTGATCCGGGTGTTCGCGAGGCCCCGCCCCCGCGAGCGGAGCGGCGCGTAAGCCACCTTCTCGACGACGACCCCGAGGACGCCCGCGAAGGCCATCGCGCAGAGGGTGCCGGCCACGCCCGCGAACAGCGGCGCGCTGCTGCCACCGAACGCCGCGATCCCGAAGAGCCCGGCGAAGGCGCCCATCATGAAGATCTCGCTATGAGCGAAGTTGATGAGCTTGAGGATGCCGTAAACCATCGTGTAGCCGAGGGCGACCAGCGCGATCATCGACCCCTGGGCGAGCCCTGTGATCAGGGCATTCACGATCTTCTCCATGGAGACCTCTTTAACGCACGTTCCGCGCGTCCCGCGCGCTCCTCACGTCCGAGCCAGCGCGCGGGAACGACCGCTATTACTTCGCAGCCTTCTCGTTGACCGTCGCGTAGTAGGTAAACTGCTTGTCCTTGATCCGGACGATCACGACCGGCTTGTCCGCGTTGCGCTCGGCATCGATGGTGATGACGCCCGTCGCGCCCTGGAACCCCTTGGTGTCCTGGATGGCCGCCCGGATGTCGTCCGGCGTCATCGCCTTGGCGCGGCCCATCGCGTCGGCCAGCAGCCTGGCCGCGTCATAGCCCTGCGCCGCGATGCTCGACGGCGTGCGGTTGTACCGGTCCTTGTACTTCTGCACGAAGGCCTGGGAGTTGGGCCAGGGGACGTCCGGCGCGTAGTGGTTCGTGAAGTACGCGCCGTCGAGCTCCTCGGCGGCGTCGCGCAGGAGCTCGTTCGCGTCCCACCCGTCGCTGCCGACGAACATGCTCCCTGGTACGCCCGCGGCCTTCGCCTGCCGCGCGACCGGAGCCATGCTCGTGTAATAGATCGGCGCGTAGATCATCTCGGGGTTCGCCGACTTGAGCTCGTTGATGTACGTCGTGAAGTTGGTCTCCTTCTTGAGGAAGCTCTTCTCCATGACGATCTCGCCGCCCAGGCGCTTCACCTCGTCGCGGAACTCCTTGGCGAGGCCCGACGAGTAGAGGTCGTCGGAGGCGAAGAAGAGCCCCACCTTCTTCTTGCCGAGCGTGTTCACGATGAACTGCGCGCCCATCTGGCCCTGCACGTCGTCCGTGAAGCAGGCGCGGAACACGAACGGGCCGACCTTCGTCACGTCCGGGTTCGTGGAGGACGGCGAGATCATCGGCACCTTCTTCTTGTTGGCGACGATGCCGCCGGCGCGCGACCGCGACGAGGCGACCTCGCCGAGGAGGGCCAGCACGTGATCCCGATCGATGAGCTGCAGGACCTTGTTGGTCGCCTCCTCGGGCTTCGACTTGTTGTCCTCGTAGAGGACGTGGATCGGCTTGCCCTTGACCCCACCGGCCTTGTTGATCTCGTCGATCGCGAGATCGATACCCTCCTTCGAGTCGACGCCGAACGCCGTCTCCTCCCCCGAGAGGCTGAAGTAAGCGCCGACCTTCCACTCGGCGTCGTCCTTGGCGTGCTCAGCCGCGTTGCCGGCCGGCGTCTCACTCTTCTTGTCGCAACCGAGCGTCATCGCGCTGAGCGCGAGCGCCCCGGCGATCATCTTCACCAAACCCCGTCGTCCGAGCATGTCGTCGTCCTCCCTGTGGCCGGGCTGCCTCGCGTGGGGTCGCCCGCGGTGGCCATGGCCGCCCACGGAGCGGCTCAGAGCGCGTGTACTCGTCGCGTCTACCATTGTCTACGCGGCACGTCAGCACCGTCGGGCCGCTGCGTGGTCGGCGTGGAGCATCTTAAGTGTTCGACTTTCCACGGATTCCGGCGACCGAGCCCGGCGTCGTGGCGCGCGGCGTCGGGCGCCGCGGCCAGCCAACGCGGTGCGCATGGCGGCTAGCCGATGCGGCGGCTGGTCAACGGGGTGCACATGGCGGCTGGCCGACACGGCGGCTGGTCAACGCGGCGGCTGATCAACGGCGGCTAGCCGGTGCGGCGTGCGTGGACGAAGTGCTCGACGTTCCCCTTCGGCCCTCGCACCGCGCTGTCGACCTGGCCGACGACCGAGAAGCCCGCGGCCTCGATGGCCTGGCGCCCGTCGGCGATCGCCGCGAGGCGGGTCGCCTCGTCGCGGATCACGCCGCGGCCGCGGGCGGCGGCCTCGCGGCCCGCCTCGAACTGCGGCTTGATCAGCGCCACGAGATCACCCGAGGGGCGGAGCAGGCGGGCGATCGCGTCGATGAGGCGGGAGATGCTGATGAACGACGCGTCGACGACGACGAGATCGATGGGGACGTCGAAGTCCTCTCGCTGGAGCTCGCGGGCGTTGACCCGATCGCGCACCTCGACGCGCGCATCGGCGCGGAGCTTGGCCGCGAGCTGGCCGTAGCCGACGTCGACGGCGAAGACACGCGCCGCGCCGCGCTGGAGCAGGCAGTCGGTGAAGCCGCCGGTCGAGGCGCCCACGTCGACGCACGTCTTCCCGGCGACGTCGAGGCCGTGCGCCGCGAAGGCCTCGAGCGCGTGCTCGAGCTTCTCGCCGCCGCGCGAGACGAACCGGGGGCCGGAGGCGACGTGGACCTCGGCGTCCTCCGGGAGCAGCGTGCCCGGCTTGTCGATGCGGCGCGGCCCCGAGGTGACCTTGCCGGCCATGATCAGCGCCTGCGCCTCGGTCCGCGAGCCGGCGAGCCTCCGGGCGACGAGCAGGGCGTCGGCGCGCACGCGGGTCATGGCGCCTCCGTCCTCGGCAGGGGCGCGGCGAGGCCTGCGCCGCCGGGGGAGGGAGGGACGCCCGCGTCCTCGGAGAGCGCCAGCGCCTCGCCGTGGAGCGCCCGCGCGACGGAAGCGAGGCCGTCGCCGATGCGGGGGCCCGGGCGCAGCGCGACATCGGTGTTCAGCGGGCGCAGGCGCCCCTCGCGCACGGCGCGCAGAGACCTCCAGCCGGGCGCGTCCCTGAGCGCCGCCATCCTGGAGGCGCCCTGCGCGTCGGCGTCGCTGGACGTGCCGTCGAGCAGGACATCGGGATCCAGCGCGAGCAGCTGCTCGACGCTGATCGACGGGTAGGCGCCGCCGCGGGCGATCACGTTCTCGCCGCCGGCCAGCCGGATGAGCTCATCGGGGAAGCTGCCGGGGCCCGCGACGAAGAGGGGCGAGGTGTCGAACAGCAGGGCGGCGCGGACGCGCGGGGCGCCTTTCGCGGCGACGGCCTGCTCGACCGCGCGGCGCCGGGCGCGGATCCGGCCGATCGCCTGCTCCGCGCCGGGCGACGCGTCGAGCCGCCGCCCGAGCTCCGTGAGCATGTCCTCGATCTGCGCGAGCGACTCGGTGTCGGGGAAACACGTCGCGATCCCGTGCGCGCGCAGCGACTCGTCGAGCGCGGGCCCCGCGGGGCCGCGGGCGCCGACGACGAGGGTCGGCGAGAGCGCGATGATCGCCTCGATGCTCGGATCGGCGTAGCCGCCGACGCTCGGCAGGCCGAGCACCTCGGGCGGGTGGTCGCAGTAGCGGGACCGGCCGACGAGCGTCGCGCCGGCGCCGATCGCGCAGACCGCCTCCGTGGTGCTGGGCGACAGGGAGACGACGCGCGCACCCGCTGCGCGCGCCGGGGCGGTGCGCTCGCACGCCGCGAGCCCGAGCGCCGCGAGCCCGGCGAGCGCGGCCCGCCGCGAGAGCGCGCGGCCCGGCGCGCCTGGCAGGAGCGCAGGCCCCGCGGCGCCCGGCAGGAGCGCCGCGCCGGCGGCGCTCCGCGTGGAGGAGCGCCGCTCGTCAGCCAAGCCGCTCCCGGGTGCGCCGCCGCCGCAGGCTCGCGAGAGCGCCCAGGCTCGCGGCCCCGAGCACCCAGGGGACCGGCTGCGTCGGATCAGGCCGCGGGCTCGCGCTGCAGGACCCGCCCGACGCATCGTCTGCGGGAGGCTCGGGGACCTTCGCGCAGAAGCCGGGCTCGCCGTTGCAGCTGTAGCCGTCGGGGCACGCCGCGGCCTCGTTGCAGGGCCGCGTGCAGTAGTGGTCGAGGCATGCGTTCGCAGGGCACTGCTCCGGCTGTTCGCACGTCGCGCCGACCTCCGCCGAGTACGCGGGATCGGTGGGGTAGCCGGTCGCCCAGGGGGGCTCCTTGTATCCTCCGGCACGGGCGGCGCGCACGGTCGTCTCTTTAATCCATTCCGCCCAGCGGTACACGTAGCCGTAGATCGGATACTCGCAGCCCTCGGCCCCGCGCGAGGTCACGCCGATCACGCGGTGCATCAGGTCGAGGCTGGGTCCGCCCGAGTCTCCCTCGCAGATGCCGGTGTCCCCGACCCACTCGGTCGCCTTCACCAGGGACGACGGGCAGCCGTCAGCCACGCAGTCGATGAACAGCCTGTCGCGGCGCCGCCGCAGGCCCGCGCCCGTGCTCGCGTCGTTCGTCGCCCCGAAGCCGACCGCGTAGTACTCCTCGCCCTCCACGAGGGGCACGTCGACGCGCGGCACGAGCGGCACCGCCTCGCTCTCCGGGATCGGCTCGTCCAGGATCAGGATCGCCTGATCGTTGCCGCAGAACGCGTCCGTCCCCTCGCCGGGGAGCAGCACGACCTCGCTGCCGGCGTAAAAACGCGCGTACCTGCCGATCTCCGCGTCGGTCGTCACGAAGATCCGGCCCGCGAGGTGCGTGTCCGTGAACTTCGTGGATCGACAGGTGATCTGGCCGTCGCGCTCATTCGCCATGTCCGACACGCAATGACGGGCCGTGAGCACCACGTTCGGGGCGATCAGGCTGCCGGTGCAGATCGCGCCGATCTCGTCGTTGTAGATGCCCACGACAGCCCTGTCGCCGTCGTCGAGATATCCGTCCTGAATGGCATCCCGCGCCTCACCGATCTCGTCAGGAGGCGCCTCCAGGGCCGAGCTGCACGCTGTCGCAGCGAGTCCCATGGCGAGAATCCAGGTGACTCTGGGCAAGCAAAACGACATCGAAAGCCTCCAGATACTGCAATGGCTGCGCGCGCCGCGGGGTGCCGCAAGGAGCAAAAGATTCTAGAGGCGAAGTTGCGTTCGTGCACGCGCGGCATGTGCGATGACCGCGCGATGACCGACTCGGCGCGTTGCTCTCCCCACACGGGGGAGAGCTCTTGCAGGATCGTCCGGTGCGTCGCCGCCATGGCGGCGCCAGGGGCGCGGCGGCCGCTCCCCCCTGAAATTCCGCGGGAACGCGCGCGGCCCAGGTGTTGCGGGCGGCGGGGCCGTGATCGATCCCGTCCTGCTCTTCGGCCTCGCGCTCGCCGCGGGCGCGCCGCTCGCCCTCTCTCCGCTGGCCACGGCGCTCGGCGCCGCGCTCGCCGCGGCGGCGCTCCGCCGCCGGGCCGGCCGCGCCGCGCTCGCCGCCGCCGGGGTGGCGCTCGTCGTGAGCGGCCTCCGCGCCCGCGCGCTGCTCGACGACGCCGGCGCCGCCTACGACGGCGCCGTGGCGCTGCTGCAGCCGCCGGCGCGCTGCGAGGTGACGTGCGCCGTCGTCGGCTCGCCGGTCGTGGTCGGGGCGGCGCAGCAGCGCTCCGCGGCGGCGCGTGGCGAGGACGAGCCGCCGGCCTCGCGCATCGACGTGGAGCTCTCCGGCGGGACGTGCGGCGGGCGAGCGCTGCCGGGGCCGCTCCGGGCGCGGCTCTACGGCGCGCCGCTGGACCTCGCCCGGGGCGACCGGCTCGAGGTCACCGTGGACCTCGCGCCGATCCACCTGTTCCGGAACGAGGGGCTCCGGAACGCGACCGCCGCGATCGCGCGGAGCGGGATCGTCGCGAGCGGGACGATCATCGAGGCGCGGCGGACGTCGGAGGGGCGCGCGATCGACGTGCGCGCGGCCGTCGACCGCGCGCGGGCCTTCGTGCGCGGGCGCATCGAGGCGACGTTCCACCCCGACGCGGTGGCGCTCGGGCGCGCGCTCGTGCTCGGCGAGACCGACCTCGCGCCCGAGGACCAGGAGGCGTTCCGCGAGAGCGGCCTCGCGCACCTGCTCGCGGTCTCGGGGACGCACCTCGTGCTCGCGGTGGCGGGCTTCGCCGCGGCGCTCCGCGCGATCCTCGTCCGCGTCGGGCCGATCGCCGCCCGGTGGGACGCGGGCCGGATCACCGCGGCGCTGTGCGTGCCGGCCGCGTGGCTGTACGCCGACTTCGCCGGCGGCGGCGGCTCGGCGATGCGCGCCGCGGCGATGCTCAGCTGCGCGATGGGCGCCCGCCTCCTCGGCCTCCGTCCGGTGGGCGTCCGCTGCTTCGCCCTGTCGCTCGCGGGCGCCGCCGCCGTGGATCCGCTCGTCGCGTGGGATCTCTCGTTCGGCCTGTCCGCGGCCGCCACCGCCGGGCTGCTCTGGCTGCAGCGGCCGCTCGCCGCGCTGATCGTGCCCGGCGAGGGGGAGCGCGGCGTCGAGCGCGGGCGCGGCGCCGAGGGCGGGCCGGGCGCGTCGCCGCTACGGGAGCTCGCGCGCAAGGTCCTCGCGCCGCTCGCGACGACGCTCGCCGCCATGTTCGGGTGCGCGCCGCTGCTGCTGATGAACGGGGAGACGTTCCCGCTGCTCGGCGTGGCGGCGAACGTGGTCGCCGCGCCGATCGGCGAGCTCGCGGCGCTGCCGTTCTGCCTCGCGCACGCCGTGCTCTCGTGGGCGCCGCCGGTCGAGCGCGGGTGCGCGCTCGTCGGGTCGGGCGCGCTGCTCGCGGTCCGCGCCGTGGCCCGCGCCTCGGCGGACACCGGCGTGGTGCTGCGCCTGCCCGAGCCGTCGCCCGCCCAGCTGGCCGCGCTGGCCGGCGCGATCGCGCTCGCGTGGGCCGCGGAGCGCCGCGGCCGGCGGCTCGCCGCGCTCGCGGCCGGCGCCGGCGCGTGGCTGCTGCTCGAGGGCGTCGCCACGCGCGCGGGCGCCCCGCGCGGCGTGCTGCGCGTCAACGTCCTCGACGTGGGGCAGGGCGACGCCATCCTGATCGACCTCCCCGAGGGCGGCGCGATGCTCGTCGACGCGGGCGGCTTCGTTGGCAGCCCCGTCGACACGGGCGCGCGTGTGCTCCGGCCGCTCCTGCGGTCGCGCCGCCGCGCGCGCCTCGACGCGGTCGTCCTCTCGCACCCGCACCCCGATCACTTCGGCGGCCTGCCGGCCACGGTGGAGGGCGTCGAGGTCGGCGAGCTCTGGGACACAGGCCAGGGCGAGGCCGAGGGCGCGGGCCCGGTCTACCGGAAGCTCCTGTCGGACCTGCGCCGGCGCGGCGTGCCCATCGTGCGGCCCGACGCGCTCTGCGGCAGGCCGCGGGTCCTCTCGGGGGCGACGATCGAGGTGCTCGCGCCGTGTCCGGAGCTCCACCCCGACCGGGGTGCCAACGACAACTCGTTCGTCGTGCGCATCACCTACGGGGCTCGATCCGCGCTGCTCGTGGGCGACGCGGAGCACGAGGCCGAGGACGCGCTCGTGGCGCGCTACGGCGCCGCGCTCCACGCCGATCTGCTCAAGGTGGGGCACCACGGCAGCCGGACGTCGACCGGCGCGGCGCTCCTCGCGGCCGTCGACCCCTCGATCGCCGCCGTTTCCTGCGGCGTCCGCAACCGCTTCGGGCACCCGAGCCCGGAGGTGCTCTCCCGCCTCTCGGCCGGCGGCGTCGCGATCGCGCGCACGGACCGCGGCGGCGCGCTGACCTGGGAGACCGACGGCGAGCGCGTCCTCTGGTCCCGCCCGGGCGAGCCGCCGCGCCCGGCCCCCGCTCCCCGCGACGGGAGGACCGCCGCCGGACACGTCCCGGAGAACGGTGGGCCGTGAGCTGGAAAAAATCCCCGCTCCGGACGGCTGTCAGCTGGCCTCCCATCCTTGCGCCTGGACGTCCCCTGAGCGACGCTGGGTCGATGTCTCGTAGCGCGATGACGACCACGATCCGCCGCCGCCTGGCGGGCGAGATCGGTCGTATCGACAAGCAGGCGCCCTTCCGCGTCGCGCTGTCTTACCCCTCGCCGTACCGGGCCGGAATGAGCTCGCTCGGCTTCCTCCAGATCTACAAGACCATCCAGGCCGAGCCCGGGATGGCGTGTGAGCGGGCCTTCCTGCCGGACGACGAGGGTCAGGGCACGGACGGCCCCCCGATCACGTACGAGGGGCTCCGCCCCATCTCCGATTTCCCTGTCATCGCGCTCTCGGTGGCCTACGAGCTCGAGCTCGCCGGGGTCGTCCGCCTGCTCGAGCTGGCGGGGATACCGCCGCTCCGGGAGGAGCGCTCCTTTCGCGATCCGTTCGTCCTCGCGGGCGGTCCGCTCACGTTCTCGAACCCGCTGCCGCTCGCTGTGTTCGCCGACGCGATCATCATGGGCGAGGCCGACACCTTGGCCGTGGAGGTGCTCCGCGTGCTGCGGGACGCCTCGTCGCGGGAGGCGGCGCTCGACGCGCTGGCGGCGCTCCCCCACGTCTTCGTCCCCGCACGCCACGGCGCGGAGATGCCCCCGGTCGCGCAGTGCGACAACGCGCTCCTTCCCGCCTGGTCGCCGATCCGCGCCGAGGAGACCGAGCTCTCGAACATGTTCCTCATCGAGGCGGAGCGGGGCTGCTCGCGCGGGTGCACCTACTGCGTGATGCGCCGCTCGACCAACGGCGGCATGCGCATCGTCCCGAAGGAGCGCCTCCTCGAGCTCATCCCCGAGGACGCGAGGCGCGTCGGCCTCGTCGGCGCCGCGGTCAGCGATCACCCGAAGATCGTCGAGGTCGTCCGGACGCTCGCCGAGCGGGGCTGCGAGGTCGGGCTGAGCAGCCTCCGGCCGGACCGGCTGACCGACGAGTTCGTCGGCGCGCTGCGGCTCGCGGGCTACAAGACGCTCACGACGGCGATGGACGGCACGAGCGAGCGGGTCCGCGAGACGCTCGAGCGGCGCGCGCGGCCCAGGCACCTCCAGCGGGCCGCGGAGCTCGCGCGGCAGCACGGGATGAATCGGCTCAAGCTGTACCTGATGGTGGGCGTGCCCGGCGAGACCGACGCCGACGTCGACGAGTGCGTCTCCTTCGTCACGGAGCTGTCCCGGATCGTGCCGGTCGCGCTCGGGATCGCGCCGTTTTGCCCGAAGCGGAACACGCCGCTCCACGGCGAGCGCTTCGCCGGGATCGACGTCGTGAACAAGCGACTCGACCGGCTCCGCCGCGGGCTGCGGGGCCGCGCGGACGTGCGGGCCACGAGCGCGCGCTGGGCGTGGGTCGAGGCGGTGCTCGCCGCCGGCGGCGAGGCCGAGGGGCACGCCGTGCTGCAGGCCGTGCACGCGGGCGGCTCGTTCCGGGACTACGAGCGCGCGTTCGAGAAGATCAAGCGGCCGGAGCCGCCGCGCCGGCAAAGCCTGCCGCTGCTCGCGGCGGGGTGAGCTGGGCGGCTGCCAGGCCCGGAGGGTGCCACGTGATGATGAAGACGCTGACCCTCTTCACGCGCGAGCGCTGCCACCTCTGCGAGGAGGCCCACGCCGCGCTCGAGCGCGTGCGCGCCCGGCTGCCCTTCGAGCTCGCCGTCGTCGACCTCGACCGGGAGGCCGGCCCGGAGAAGCGAGCGCTGTACGACTGGGAGGTCCCCGTGGTCGAGCTCGATGGGCGGAAGATCATGAAGTACCGCGTCGACGAGCGGCGGCTCGAGCGGCTGCTCTCCGGCCCGGAGTGAAGCACCGCGTCGACGAGCGGGGGCGGGGCGTTTCGGCCCGCTTTCGCCCTGCGCCGCGCTACGCTATGCGAACCCCCGTGAAGTGGACGACCATCGCGCAGCTCGCCTTCATCCTCGTCGCTGCCGTCGCCGTCTACGGCTTCGTGCACGCCGCGCAGAATGACCAGCGCACCACCGGCTGTGAGGCCATCTGCGCCCTGCGCCCCGCGTACGCCGGCCGGAACCGGCTCGCGCCGGACTTCGAGCTGCCGGACATGAACGGCAAGCCCGTCCGGCTGTCGTCCTTCCGGGGCAAGACGGTCTTCCTAAACTTCTGGACCAAGACCTGCGCTCCGTGCCTGCAGGAGATGCCGGCGCTCGCGGAGCTCGGCAGGATCGCCCAGTCGCGGAAGGACATCGTCGTCCTCACCGTCTCGACCGACGAGGGGCCGGACGACGTGCGCGACGCGCTCAAGGTGGCCCTGAACGGAGACCCGCCGTTCCCGGTCCTCTTCGACCCGGAGTCGAAGGTCGTGATGGACCAGTACGGCACGCAGCTCTACCCGGAGACGTGGATCATCGATCCGAACGGGATCATCCGGGCCCGCTTCGACGGCGCGCGGGACTGGTCGAGCAGCCTGGCCATCGAGGTGGGCGAGATGGTCTCGCGCTGGGGCAGCTGCCCGGCCGATATCTACAAGAGCAAGCCGCGCGCCGGGTCCGTCGACGTCTGCACCGACGATTCCTGAGCGGACTTCCCGCGCCGGGGCGATCAGGCCAGGCATACGGGGAATGGGGCGCGCTGGCCGCTTGGCGCACCCGCGAAAGACCGTTATGTGAGTCACCCATCATGACCGCCCGGAGGCCGACGTCGCCGACAGCGCACCCGCCGCAGCCGCCCGCAACCGGCGAGGGGGGCGACGGGAGCGCCTCGGACGAGCGGGTCGCGGCGGCGCGGCAGGCGCTGCTCGAGGGGGTCGGCGCCGAGATCGCCGCGTCGTTCCCCGGCATCACCCGGCTGGGTGGGCAGGTCGTGGCGGCGCTCTACCTGGCGGACGAGCCGCGCTCGATGGACGAGCTCAGCCAGGAGCTCGGCCGCTCCAAGAGCAACATCTTCGCCAACCTGCGCGGCCTCGAGGCGGCCGGGATCATCGAGCGCCGGCGGGAGTCGGGCGCGCGGCACGACTCGTTCGCGCTGCGCGGCAAGTACCCCGACGTGATCGTCGGCGCATACCTCGGCCGCCTGCGCCGCGTGGTGCAGGACAAGCGCGCCCTCGCGCGGCGCGCGCTCTCGCTGCTCGGCGACGCGCAGGGCGCGGAGGCCGACGCGATGCGCTCGCGGCTCGACGATCTGTCGCGCAAGTACGACCTGTTCGCCGACCTGATGGAGCAGCTCCTGCCGTCGATCGACGGCCCGGTCGATCTGGAGCGGCTCATCGCGCAGGTGCCCGAGGCGATGGTCCGCTCCCTGAACGCGGCGGCCCGCGTCGCCTGGGCGGCGGGCGACGCGATCAGCCGCCTGAGCGGCCGAGCGGGGCGCAAGAAGTAGCGGGGCCCGCGTCACCCGCGCGGCGGGCAGTCGCGCATCTCGATGAGGATGCCGGTCGACGTCTCGATCCGGTGCATCAGGTTCACCTCCCGCGCCACCGGGGACGGCGTGATCGGGTTGGGCGCGGCGCCCACGATCATCGGCCGGTCGGGGTCGCCGTCGACGAAGACCATCAGCACCTCGATGCCGGGCTTGAGCGGGAAGTGGATCCCGTAGTTCGGCCCGGCGTGCGGCTGGATCATCCGCACGAGCCGCGAGGGGAACGCGCGCGACGCGGCATCCCCCGCGTCGAAGTGGAAGCGCACCCGGTAGCGCCCCTGCTCGTCGATCGGCGAGACCTCCCCGATCTCGCCGTCCGGGAGCGGCTCCACCAGCGCCGTCACCACCCCGTGGATCTTCGGCCGCGGCGCCGTCCGCGGCGGGCGGTAGGCCTGCGCGGCGCGCACCAGGCGCGCGCGGTTGACGTACTCCTGCTCGCCGCCGGCGCCGCCCTCGACGGCCACCGGCTGCACCGCGCGGTGCTCGACCTCGACGGCCAGGAACCGCTCGCCGTCGAGCCGCGGGTGGCCCTCGAGCGCGAAGACGGCCCCCGGGATCAGCCGGAGCTCGTCGCTCTGGCACTCGAAATAGCGGCTCGACGACGCCCGCTCCTCCGCGCGGATCTGCGCCAGCCGCTGGCCCTCCTCCGGCGTCTTGTGGTGAGCGCCGTACTCGACGACGCCGCCCCCGAGGCCCGCCGGCGACTCGTGCGCCGCCGTCATGTCGAGCCTTGGCGTCCGGTAATTGTACTCCTGCATGACGTACGTCGCGGGGAAGGCCCTGGCCTGCTCCCTGAGCTCGAACATGTCGCGCCGCTCGCCCCGCGGCCGGAACACCACCGCGTCGCCCCCCGGCAGCGGCTGGAAGCCCGTCGGCTCGTCGGTGAACACCATCACGTCGCGGCCCGACCCGTGCTCGAAGAAGAACGAGATCCCGAGGTGCTCGGCGAGCCGCGAGATGAAGGCCAGATCCGTCTCCTTGTACTGGACGATCATCTCCCGCTGGGGGTGATCGCGGTAGAGGCGCATCACCACGTCGTCGGGCCCGAGCCCCACCATCGCGAGCTTGTGCTGGATGAGCTCTGGCACGCTGATGTCGAGGAAGACCTGCTGGAGCTCCACCAGCGTCGCGCGGAACGCCCGCGGCGCGAGCCGGAGCCGGTAGGAGCGGAAAGCGGTCTCCGTCTCGTGCCGGTCCTCCACCTCGGCGATCATGCCGTGAATCGTCCGCTCGTCCGCGCCCTGGACCTCGAACACGAGCGACGCCGCCGCCCCGAGCACCTGTTCGATCGAGAGCTCGGCGCCGTCGCTGCACACGACGTCGATGTCGTACGAGAAGAGCTGGCCGATGGCCTCTTTGCCGTGCGCCCCGCGCACCCGGAGGAGGTCGCAGGAGAAATCGCTGGAGTCGAGCCGCAGGATCGGCGCCTGCCGTGCCCGGTCCCGGAGCGCGGCCTTCGCCTCTTGAAGCGCTTCCACCGGCGCCGCGCGCGCCGGGCGCGGCGCCGATTCCGCTGCGCCCGGCGCGCGGAACGGCAGGTGATCGGGCGCCCCTGAGCCGCCCTGGGACGGCGGGAGCTCCCGCGGCCCTCCGGCGCTCGCCCCCGGGCGCAACGGCGGCGCTTCCCGCGGCCCTCCGGCGCTCGCCCGCGGCGGCGACGGCGGCGCTTCCCGCGGTCCCCCGAGGATCGTTCGCGGTGGCGATGGCGGCACCTCGCGAGGCCCTCCGGCGCTCGCTCTCGCCGGCGCCTCGAGGAGCTCTCGATCGTCCGGAGACGGCGCTGGCGGGGCATCCTCCACCGGCCCGGCCGCCTCCTCCGGGCTCTCAGCGCACGCCGCGCGCGCGATCGGCTCGCTGCACGGGGGCCCTGCGTCGGGGGCCTCGCGGATGCGCGCGGCGGCGGACGCCGTGGCCATCGTCACGGCGCTGGGCGCGCGGTGCGCCGTCGCGGCCGTGGGCTCACCGCACGGCGGGGCCGCGGCGGGTGGGGACGGCTCGCTGCACCTCAGGGGTTCCGTCGGCTCTCGGTTCATCGTCGCGCCTCCTCCGCGGCTCGCCTGGTACTGTACCCGACGCGGAGGCACGCATGGGTACGCGCGAGGGTGAGGGTATCAACGGGAAATACCTCCTCATCGAGGTCCCGAATTTCAACGACGCGGCGTCCGACGCCGAGGCGATGGGCTCGTATCTGCGCCTCGGCGCGGTCAAGGACCCCAGCCTCGCCGGAAGCCCGGGCGCGCCGAGGGCGACCGGCGAGGACCTCGCCGCCCGGGTCACCTCGTTCATCGACGACACCCGCAAGCGCGACGGTTGCCCCGATTTCATCCCCGAGGCCGAGCGGCAGGCCGAGACAGCAAAGCTCCATACCAAGGGCGGCTGGCGCGACCACTCCGACGGCAACCGCATCACCACCACGCGCGGCGACAAGGTCGAGGTCATCAAGGGCAATTACCGCATGCTCGTCCTCGGCCGGCAGGAGGACACCGCCGGCTGGGACGTCTCCGGCGGCCATATCCAGGACGCCACCGATCTCTGGACCGCCGCCACCACCATCGAATGGGTCCAGAACTACAACGGCACCTGGAAGGTCACCGAGAAGACCGAGAAGGGCGACGTCGACACCACCTATCACGGCGACACGTTCGATCGCTTCTACGGCAACAAGCAAACCAGCATCACCGGCTCCGAGGCCCCCACGGCCGAGCGACCGAACCCCACCTGCCTGAGCTCCACCTGGGCGCAGCGGATCGAGTCGTACACCGGCTCGGCGGCCTGCCCTGTGCCGCTGATCTCCGACGAGACCTGGGCCGACCAGATCGCCAGCAAGACGACGGCGATCGCGATCAGCGACGAGACCACCGCGCAGACCATCTCGAGCACCACGAGCGCCACGTCGATCAGCGACGAGACCACAGCGAGCACCGTGTCCAGCACGACGACCGCCTCGCTCGTGTCGGATACCACCATCGGTGAGGTCCAGTCGGTGACCATCGGCAGTACGAGCGACGTCACCATCGGCAATGCGGCGTCGATCACCGTCGGCGCCACCGAGGAGGTCACGATCGGCGGGCTCGTCGAGCTGACGATCGCGGCCATGCTCGAGGTCTCCCTCACGGCGGGGGTCTCGATCAACATGGGCCCCAAGGCCGAGCTCAACCTGACCAACCGGCAGGAGCTCTCCCAGTTCCGCACCAACGTGAAGAACATCTGCGCGAGCGTCTCGTCGGCCGAGTCGGTGAGCACCGGGGCGTACAACGTGATGTCCGGCGTCATCAACCTGTTCTGATGCAGACCCGGAACCTCACGCCCTTCCCCTTCGGCGCCAAGGTCTGCTCGCGGCGGCCGCCGCAGCCCGAGGTGGTCCTCGTCGTCCGGGGCCGGTTCTCGCTCCGCCTGGGCGAGCCGCTCGCGCCGCTGGAGGGGCAGCTCGCGCAGGGGGCGCTGACCGCCGAGACCTTCGAGGGGGGCGACGGCGAGCGCGACGGCGAGCGCACGTACCCCGGCGATTTCGCCGACTGGAAGCCGGCCGCGGATCTCCTGCTCCGCGGCGCCTGCCATCCGCCCCCCGGCGAGCCGCCGCGCGAGCACCCCGTGGGGTTCGCGGTCGGGAGCTGGTCGAAATCGCTGCTCGTTCCGGCGCCGCGCGAGGGCCGCCAGGTGCCCGCGCCGTTCGGGCCGATCCACCCGGACTCGCCCGAGCACCGCCGGATGCTCGGCAAGGAGTACGGCCCCTCGTACCGGAAGGCCCGCGCCCCCTGGTACGCCGAGGACTTCGACTGGGCCTATTTCCAGGCCGCCCCGCCGGATCAGCGCCTCGCCGGCCACCTGCGCGGCGACGAGGAGGTCACGCTGCTGAACCTCCACCCCGCCGCGCAGACCGCCTCTTTTCGCCTGCCGGGCCTCCGGATCCGCGCGGTCGTCGAGGACGCCGAGGGCCGCGTGCAGGACGCCCGCATGAGCCTCGACACGCTCTTCGTCGAGCCGGAAGCGGGCCTCGTGACCCTGACCTGGCGCGGCCACGCCGAGGTGGCCGAGGACGATCTCGCCGACGTGCGCGCCGTCGTCATCGCGGCCGAGCCGCTCTCGGCTGCGCCGTTGCCGCTCGACCATTATCGGGAGACGCTCGCCCAGCTCGCCCGCGATCCGCGCGGCCTCGAGGACCTCCCGCCGGAGGTGCGCGACGCCTACGACCTCGTCCGCGACGGCGCGCCGCGGCCGCCGCGCGCCGTCGCGGACGAGGCGGATCCGGTGTCGAAGCTCCTCGCCGAGCGGCTCGGCGGCCTGCACGCGCCGGAGCAGGACCGCGTGCGGCAGCTCGTCGCGAAGCTCCGGGCCCTGCGCACCCCCGAGGGCGTCGACCTCGAGCGCACCGTCGCGCAGGCGCTCGCGCGGCTCCCGGCGCAGCGGCAGGCCGCGTACCTCCCGGCCGCGCCCTCGGGCACGCCGCGCGTCCCCATGGGCGGCGCGCTCGACGCGCTCGTCGCGCGCGTCGAGGAGCTCCGGCGGGACGCGGCCGCGCGCGGGACGGCGCTCGTCGACGCGCGCGTCGAGCGCCTCGACGCGCTGCTCCGCGATGCCCGCCTCCGCGAGATCGTCCCCGGCTACCGGCTCCCCGGCGAGGCCGCGGCGCCGCCGCCCGAGCCCGGCCCCGGCGCCGACCTCTCGGGGCGCGATCTCTCCGGGCAGGACCTCTCGGGCCGGGACCTCTCCGGGGCGAAGCTCTCCGGCGCGCTCCTCTCGGGCGCGAACCTCTCGGGGGCGAACCTCGCGAACGCGGATCTCTCGCGGGCCGTGCTGTTCGAGGCGAACCTCGAGGGCGCCGCGCTCCCGGGCGCCGACCTCTCCCAGGCGAACCTCACCGGCGCGCGCGCCGCGGGCGCCGATCTGCGCGGCGCGACGCTCGACCAGGCCATCTTCACCCGCGCCGATCTCACCCGCGCCCGCCTGGCGAGGGCGCGGGGGCGCGGCGCGCTGCTCGACGAGGCCGACCTCCGCGAGATTGACGGGGAGGAGCTCCACCTCGACGGCGCCGTCCTCCAGGGGGCGAAGCTCGATCGCGCCTGCTTGCGGGGCGCGGCGCTCGTCGGGTGCATGTGCGCAGGATCCTCCGCGACGGAGGCGGATCTCACGGGCGCGTCCCTGCCGCGCACGAGCTTCACCGACGCCGATCTCGAGCGCGCGACGCTCGTGGAAGCGCGCGGCGAGGGCGCGGCGCTGCTCCGGGCGAAGCTCGACGGCGCCGACCTCCGGTATGCGTCCCTCCCGCGGGCGCACCTCTCCTGGGCCTCGGCCCGGGGCGCGCGCTTCGCGTGCGCGGTCCTGCGCGGGAGCCGCTTCTACCGCGCCTCGCTCGAGCGCGCCGACCTCGCGCAGGCCGACCTCTTCGGCGCCGACCTCTGCAAGGCGCGCCTCGACGGCGCCTCCTTCGCCGGGGCGAGCCTTTACGGCGCCCGCCTCGAGGGCGCGAGCGCCGCCGGCTGCGATTTCAAGGGGGCGAACCTGCGGCGCTCCAGCCTGGAGGGCGCGTGAAGAGCGTCGAGGAGCTGCTCGACCGCATCCGCGCCGGCGCGCCGCTCCACGGCGCCCGCCTCGACGGCCTCGACCTCTCGGGCCGGGATCTCACGAACCTCGATCTCGCCCGCGTCAAGTTCCTCCGCACCAGCCTGCGCGGCGCGCGGCTCGCGGGCAGCGCGCTCCCGGGCGCGCACTTCGTCGAGTGCGACCTGCGCGACGCGGACCTCGCGGGCTGCGCGCTGGACGGCGCGCTCGTGCTCGGCTCGAACCTCGAGGGCGCGCGCCTCGCCGGCGCGACGCTCACCCGCGTGAAGCTGTCGTACCAGCGCCTCGCCCGCGCCGATCTCTCCGGCGCGACGATCGTCGAGGTCGAGGCGGTGGGCTCGGACTGGTCCGGCGCCCGGCTCGCGGGCGCGACGATCGAGGGCTCGCGCCTCGACCTCGCGAACCTCGAGGGCGCGGATCTCACGGAGGCCCGCGTCGCGCGCGCCTCGTTCACCCGCGCGAACCTCCGCCGCGCGCGCCTCGCCCGCGCCCGCGTCGAGGCCAGCGCCTTCGTGGGGGCCGATCTCGGCGGCGCGGACCTCGACGGCGCGGAGCTCGATCGCGCGGTCTTCGTCAAGGCGGACCTGCGCGGCGCCCGCTTCCCGAAGCGCATGCACGGCGTGGTCCTCGACGAGGCGAAGCTCGGCCGGCCCGAGCTCGCGGGCAAGGATCTCGCCGGGACCGATCTCACGGGCGCGGATCTCTCCGGCCTCGACCTCTCTGGCGCGGATCTCTCCCTCTGCTCGCTGCGCGGCGCCGACCTGCGCGGCGCGAGCCTCCGCGGCGCCCGCCTCGAGCGCTCGATCCTCTCGGACTGCGATCTCACGGGCGCGGACCTCCGGGGCGCGAGTCTCCTCGGCTGCGACCTCTCGCGCTCCATCCTCCGCGGCGTGGACCTCTCGGGCCGCGATCTGGAGTCGGTGATCCTCATCGAGGCCGATCTCGAGGGCGCCGATCTCACGGCCGCGCGCCTCGTCCGCTGCATCCTCGACAGGGCGCGGCTCTCCCGCGCGAACCTGACGCGCGCGGTGCTCCAGCAGGCGCTCCTCCGCGGGGCCGCGCTGGAGGGCGCCGTGCTCGGCAAGACGATCTTCGATCGCGTCGATTTCACCGGCGTGGATCTGCGCGCCGTCTCGTTCGCCGGCCTCACGGTGCACCGCTGCGCTTTCATGGAGGCGAACCTCGAGCGGATGAGCCTTCGCGACTGCGATTTCATGGGCAGCGATTTCTCGAAGGCGAACCTGCGCGGCGCCGATCTCGAGGGATCCATCCTGACGCAGGCCAGGCTCCGCGAGGCCGCGCTGGACGGCGCGAGCCTGCCGAACGTCGTGGCGAAGGCCGCCTATTTCGGCGGCGCCTCGCTGCGCGGGGCGAAGCTCTCGCGGGCGATGCTCCGGTACGCCACGTTCACCCGGGCGGATCTCGACGGCGCGAACCTCGCCGCCGCGGATCTTCGGGACGCCATGCTCGATCATGCCGAGGCCCGCGGCGCGCTCTTCCTCTCGGCGCGCCTCGAGCGCGCCAACCTGTCGCATGCGCGGGTCGAGGAGGCCGACTTCAGCGAGGCCGATCTCGGCGGCGCCAACCTGCACGCCCTCCACGACAAGGGCGCGCGCTTCTCCGGCGCGAGGCTGATCGGCGCGCGCCGGACGGACGTCGATCGGCTGGAAGCGGAGGCGTACACGCCCCCGCGGCCGCCGCGATAACGGCGGAAGGAGCGAACGGAATGCTGCCTGCGAGCAACAACGGCGCCGGGATGAACATCGGGTTTCCGGACGTGTGCCTGACGCCGGTGGGGCCGGTGGTGGTGCCGATTCCGTACCCGAACTTCGCGCTCAACGCGATGGCGGTGAATTTCTCGGTGAAGGTGAAGGTGTCGATGATGAACGCGCTGAACCTCGGCACGACCATCCCGATGACCTTCGGGATGGAGCCCGGGGTGGCGCACCCGCTCTACATGGATTTCGGCGCCTACGTGGCGGGCAATCCCAAGGTGATCATCGAGGGGCTGCCGGCGATCAACCTCACCTGTCCGACGACCGGGAACGCCGGGAACAACGCAATCGGTGCGGTGCTGGTGCCGAGCGCGGTGAACGTGTTCTACACGTGCGCGGCGGCGCCGGAGGAGGTGCTCCCCGGCGCGGGGAACGTGGAGCACGCGCTGCTGAGCGATGGAATCGGGGTGATCCGGATCCGGGTGTTCTCGCTGGACGTGCCGGCGCTTGTGTACCGGGCGATGCGGGCGCTCGAGGCGGAGGGGATGCGGGAGCTGGTCATCGATTTACGGGACAACCCCGGCGGAGAGCTGCGGGCGTTCGTGGAGCTCGCGGGGGATTTCCTGCCGGCGGGGAGCGTCGTGGCGACAGCGACCGACGGCGATGGGGACGAGGTGGTCTATCGCTCGCGGCAGGAGGAGCCGTATTCGGTCCCGGTGACGATCCTGGTGAACCGCGGGACGGCGTCGGCGGCGGAGCTGTTCGCGGGGTGCTTGCAGGCGCACGGGCGGGCGGAGGTTGCGGGGGAGAGGACTTACGGAAAGGGAGTAGGGCAGGCGCTCTGCGCCGGAGGACGTGGAGCGCGGATGATGACGGCGGTGCGGGTGACGCTGCCGGATGGGGCAGAGGTGCAGGGCGTGGGGGTCGGGCCGGGGGAGGGATGATGTCGTGCCCAACTGGTTGAGAGCCCTCCTGTGCTGTGGCAATCCCAAGAAGCGGGCGACCGCATTCGGCGGTGATCCTCCGACCATCACGGCGTCGAGCCATGGTCATGGGGCTTTGCTGCCAGCGATGAGCGACGGCGGACCGGAGCTCTCGGGCCCCAGGGCGCGCGCCCCCGCGCGGGCCGACGATCCGGGGAGCGCCATGACGCGCGCTTATCACCGAGACGACGCCCGCCCCGCGATCTTCGAGTGCGGCGCCGCGGGCGATCGCCCGACGCAGACGCGGGTGACGATGCTCCCGTTCACGCACCCCTACGATTACGAAGGCTCTGTGAAGGACAGGCTCGCATTGCTCGGCCAATGCCTCGACCGCACCGACGGGCTCGGCGCAGGCGACGACGCCGGGACGCTGCCGATACTCCTGGCTCCGGAGGGATTCCTCTCGAACCAGGACGGCGGGGCGCTGACGGATAAGGAGCACCGGAGCGCATTCAACCGCATCGCGCAGTACAGCAAGGAGCACCCCGGGGTGCTGATCATCCCCGGGACGTGTTACTTCACGACCAAGACGCAGGTGTTCAACGTCGTCCCCGTGTTCTACGGCGGCGAGCTGCAGTGCGTGTACTGCAAGCGATGGCCGGGCGGGAACGAGAGGATCGAGGGGCTCACGTGGGGAACGCTGTACCCCGACGCCTCCAAGGACACGAGGGCGCTCTTCCGGTTGCGTGGCCTCACCTTCGCGACCGAGGTGTGCAACGATTACCGGCGGAACCACGTCCTTCGATTCTACGATGAACACGTCGAGGACAGCGGAGCGTACCCCGATATGGAGGGTGTCGATGTCCACATCCTCCCCTCGCTCGGCGTGCTCCCCGAGACCGACTGGCTCAGCACCTACGTCGACAAGGCGGAGGGCGCGACAAAGGAACAGCGGGTGATCAAATTCACGCACTCCCGCGCGCGGAAGGGCGGGTATTTCCTCCACTGTGACGCAGGCGCCACGGGCTTGGTCCGCCCTGACGAGGCGCAGATCCATGGCACGAAGTGTACCGTCCACAGGCGCAAGGGCGATGACGCGGATCACACGGGCTACGTCAAGATCGATGGGACCGTGCAGAGCGGGTCCGGGCTGATATCCTTCGGCCCCCTCCTTTTCCCCTAGCCCATCCTCGATGGATCTTCGTTCGAGCGCCATCACCTCCTCGACCAGCGCCGCCGCGCGTGTCGCCGCCGATCCGAGCTTCACGCTCGACGCGAGGGCGCAGGGGGGCGGCCTCATGCCGGACGCTGACGTGGACGCGCGCAGCGCGCTGCCGCGCCGTGTGGAGGCGGCGGGAGGCCACCGGGATGCCTGATTCGCCTCCCCGAAAGCGGAAGAGGAAGAGGACAGCGTCGAACCCCGCGCAGCGTGTCACCGCTGCTCGCGGCAAGTCACCGACCGTCACCACATCGGGCCGGGGGACGGAGCGCGCATCCGACCTCGAATCTGACGGGGAAAATCGCCGCGTCCCGGAGCCCGCCCCGGTGCGCGTCTCGGAGCCCGGACAGCGCGCGGCGATGGATTCGGCGCTCGTCCGCAGCTACAATAGCTCGGAAGCTGAGCGCGATCGCCCGCCGAGCGCCGAGCAAGCGACCCAGCGTCGCGGTGGCTACGCCAGGGAGGCGACCCGCTGGATTCACGAGAGTGAAGCCGAGCTCACGGTGAACGACGAGTATCGACAGGCTCTCGACAAATTCAAGAAGGAGGGCGATCGCGCTCCGCTGGAGGCGCTGGAGAAACGGCTGCTGAGGGACGCGGCGCACCAGTTCATGCCCGAGCTGCTCGATTACCTCGACAGCGAGAACATCGCCGTCAGCATCAAGCAGGGCCTACACTGCAACAAGGCGCGAAACGTGAAGTACGCGGCCGAGAGGGAGCCTCACCAGACGATCACGATCACCGCCCTCGGCGGGATCAAGGGCTGCACTTTTCACGTCGTCTACGCGATCTCGAAGGGAGCGATCACGCCCACGCGCATCGATCAGACGACCGTGAGCGCGCGGGACCTCGCGAGCAAGGTCGAACCGGACCTCAAGTTCAGGCAGCGGCCCCGCGCCCGACTCGACGTCGATGCGGCCATGAATCTCGACTACCGGGACCTGGGCTCCGCGACCAGCAACGTCGGTGTGCTGAAGGAGCTGATCGGCACCCTGTGGGCGAACGGGGACGAAGACCGTCTCCGGATCTTGCAGCAGAGGCTCGTGGAGATGGGCAATCACGACTTCGCCGAGGACATCGAGGCTCTCCTCGACTGAGGGCCACGAGAGGCTCTCCATCGGCTGGTGTCAGGACCTCCGGCCCGAGCTCCCGGGGGGAGCTACCCCAGGTGGATCTCCTTCCCGTTGATCGTCATCGTCTCCTCGGTCAGCACGGTCGCGCTCTTCGCCTTCGTCGTCGCCGACCCGTCCACCACGGTGTGGCTCTCGCGCGCGTGCAGGCTGAACAGGTCGGTCACGCGCTGGACGAGCGACGCCGCCTTCTGCATCAGAGACCCTGCGAACACCCGCACCTTGTCGCCGTAGAGGTCCACCTCCGGCCCCCGGAGCTCCACCCCTCGGTCCCCGGACAGCCTGAGCGCCCCGCCCGCGGCCCGGACGTCGACGTCGCCCTGGAGCTCCAGCGTCACCTTGCCGGTCCCGTGCAGGACGCCGATGACATAGAGGCGCGCGCCGCGGCCGATCACGAGGAGCACGTCGCCCACCGCGGGCGCATAGGGCAGCGCCAGCGCCATCGTCGCCTCGGCGCTCTCCCCGTCCGGCAGCTCGACCACCACCGCCTGCCCGCGGGCTTCCAGCACGTGCGCCGGTCCCAGGTACTCCTCGGCGCGCGCGGTCGTCGTGCGCTCCCGAACCACGGCTCCCTCCGACATGGTGGTCCCTCCATCCTCGCTCCGGCTCAGTCCTTGCGAAAGCGCTTGTACAGGCTGCCGAGGAGATTGGGCCGCTCTCGCTTCGGCGCGGACGGCGCCGGGGCCGGCGCGCGCGGCTCGGGCGAACGCTCGACCTGCGGATCGCGCTCCGACGCGGGCAGCGGCTCGGGAGCGCGCGCGGGCGCGGGTGTGGCGATCGGCGCTGGCGCGGCGGCTTGCCCGGGCGCAGGTGCGGCGATCTCCGCAGGCGCAGGCGCAGGCGCGGTGTCTTGCGCGGGGGCAGCCGACGCGGGCGCAGGCGTGGCCTCCGGCTCGCCCAGATCGACCGTGCCCTCCAGCGGCGACGCGAACGCCGGGATCGCCGTCGCGCGGCCCGCCGCCCACGGCGCGCTCGGGCGCTCGCCGCCCTCCCGCTCGCCACGCGTCCCGGCAGGCGCGATCGGAAACGGCGCGCTCACCGCGTCGTCCTGGCCCGGGCCCCGGACCCTCACGGGCGGCAGGGGCACGGTGCGCGCCTCGCGCGGCCTCCTCTCGCTCCCCGCCGGCGGCAGGGTGTCATCGAGCGGGAACGTCCCCTCCAGCGGGTGCGCCCCGCCGCGCGACGGCTCTCGCGCGGCCGCGACGCCCGCGACGCTCACCGGCGCATCCACCACGTCGCCCTCGCCGAGCCGCACCGTGGAGCTCCAGTCCGTCCGCTTCACGCTCTCCCCCGCCGCCGCGCCCGCCGCGCTCGGCGCGCCCGCGGGCGCCTCGCTGAGGTCCGGCCACGGCACGGGCTCGTCTCCGACCTCCACGCCCACCGCGGCGCGCAGCGCCGGGAGCACCTCCTCCGAGGCCACCTGGAAGCTCCCGCGGAAGACCACCGCGCAGCGCTCGGCGTCGGGCTGCACGATCAGCGTGTCGCCCACGAGCGGCAGCCACCGCGCCGCGCCGTTCGGCAGCAGGATCGTCGCGAGCGCCCGCAGCGCCGGCAGGCGCGTCGCCAGCGCCGGGTGGTGCTGGCTCAGGCCCTCCATCGCGATCTCCTCGCCGCCGAGCACCCGATCGAACCGCTGATCCGCCGGCGCGGACTGGAAGTACGACCAGTCGAAATCGTCCGGGATCGACGCGATCCCCTCCAGCTCTGCGCGCGCGAGCCCGCGCAGCAGCCGCGCTCGGCTCGGCACGATCGGCGGGATCGGCCCGAGGCCGACCGGCGCGCGCCCCCCGCCCGGCGGCAGCAGGTTGGGCAGCGCGCCGCCGCGCTCGTCGGCACCGGCGCCGACGCCGAGCGGGTTCTCCGGCTCCCCGGCGCCGCCATACGCGCGCTGGTACTCGATCGGCATCTTCACGAACGGCTCGGGCAGCGCCCCCGCCGCCGCGCCGCCCGCCCGATCGCCCACGACCTCGAGGCGCTTGTCCACGAGCGCCGCCCCCGCGCGCAGGATCGCGAGCCGCACCGCCATTCCCCGGACCGGCGCCCCGCCCGGCGCCCACGCGTGCCCGGTGAGCACCACCTCGGCGCGCGCCAGCCAGGGCGCGAGATCGCTCGCCGCGAGCAGCGGCTTCATCGGGTTGCCCCGCGTGTAGACCTCGCTCCGCACCAGCTCCAGCGGCTCGATCCGCCGCGCCTCGCCGCCGGGGACCAGCGCGAAGGTCGCCTTGGCGACGAGGGTCACGTGGAGCTGGCCGCGGCTGCGCCACAGCGTCGCGCCTGCCGCGATCGGGCCGGCGCGGAGGACGTCGAGGGCAGGGCGCGCGGTGGTCATGGGCGAGGAGCGCCCGCGGGCCGCTCTAGTTCGTGTTGAGCTCGACGCGCAGGAGCTTGCGGCCGATGAAGAGGTAGTCGCCGTGGGCGAGCTCGCGCTCGCTCTTGATGCGCACGTAGGTGCCGTTGCGGCTGTTGAGATCGGTCAGCGTGAACTTGCCGTTGTGCTCCTCGAGGCGGCAGTGCGAGCCCGACATGTACAGGTCGACGGGGAAGTTCAGGTCGCCGCCCTCGCGCCCGATCTGCAGCGAGGCGCCGCGCGCGCAGACGGTCATGCCGACCGCGCCGCCCTGGAGCACCTGCGTCAGGCGGAACGGGCTCGGGTGCTTCGGCGAGGAGTAGAAGAAGGTCCCGTCCGGATCCTGGCCGTCGGAGGCGCGCGGCGTCGGATCGAGCCGGAAGAGCTGCTCGCCCGCGAGGAACGTGTCGCCCGGCGTGATGTCGATCGTGCCGCGCACGCGGATGTACACGCCGTTCAGCGAGCCCTCGTCGCGCACCACCAGCTTGCCGTCGCGGTAGAAGAAGTTCGCGTGCTTCGGCGAGACGAACGGGTCGTCCGGGAAGACGAGCTGCCCGTTGCGGCCGACGATGTGCTGCTCCGCCTTGAGGTGGAACGAGAGGCCGTCCATGCCCTCGCCGCGGATGAGGATCAGCTTCGCCTTCGCCGGGTTCTGCATGTCCCCGAAGAACAGCGTCTGCGCGTTGAGGATCTCGGGCGGGACCGCCGTTCCGCACCTCCCACAGAACTTGTGGCCCGAGGGGACACCGCTCGAGCAGGAACGGCAGACGTAGTTACGGGCTTGCTCCATCAGCTCCTCCTGGGAGAGTTCGGCGAAATCGCTCTTGGACGAGGTGGTCTTGGGGCCCCGGCCCTGACCGCGCGCGCTCGTCGGGTCGAGCCGGGCGCTCGCGCTGCCGGCCGCGGGCGTCGGGGAGCGCCGGGCCGGCGTGGTCGTCGAGCTCGCCCGGCGCGTCGTGAACAGGGCCAAGTCGTTCGCGCACTCAGGGCAACGCGCGGTGCCCATCGGGCTCCACAGGTCGCACTGGCCACAGACGATGCCAATCTCGTTCTGCTCGGTGTGCAAACGTCTCCTCGGTGCATTGGAGGACCGCGGATCGCGGTTCTCCGACCCGCGCCAGTGGAAGGCCGCCGTGGCGGACCTCCGACCGATGAAGCGAGCCAGGACGGGGAACCCGGGCCGCTGCTCGCGCGGGGTCCCCGACCCGGGTGGAGAGAAACACGGTTCTAGACGTCGATGAGCGGAGGGGTCAAGCTCGAGGTGACGCTGGCGGGGGCGACGGCCGGCCCTGCTCAGCGCACGAAGGTGAAGCGGCGCCGGTCGTCGCTCCAGCCGGAGCCTCCCCAGAGCCGGAAGACGATCCGCTGGTTGCACGCGGCGCGCGGCTGCAGCCCGAAGTCGCGGGAGTCGTCGTGGTAGCTCCGGTTGTCGCTCAGCAGGAAGACCGTGTCGGGTCGCACCTCGACGTGGTGGCGGCGCTCGAGGGGGGGCCTGCGCCCCGTCGCCCGGGGGTGGAGGCCGGGGCCCATCATCACCATGTCGCACGAGAGCTGCACCGGGTTGCCCGTGGTCGGGTCGGTGATGCCCACCTTCGGCTCGGCGCACGCCGTCTCGGCGTCGTAGCTCTGCCCGTTCACGAGGAGGACGGCGTGGTCGACGTCGACCGTGTCGCCCGGCAAGCCCGCGATCCGGCCGACGATGTAGCTGCCGGGGGCCTCGGGATCCGGGCATCGCACCAGCTCGCCGAAGCCGGGCGTGCCCCGCGTGAGCACGACGACCGCGTCGCCCGGGGCGAGGCTCGGCGCGAGCGCGGCGCCGAGCATCGGGTCGTTCGGCACCACCCAGACGTCGAGGACGAGCGCGCGGAGCACGACGCCGAGCAACAGCAGGGTCCCCACGATCCAGAGCAGCCCGTTGAACAGCTTCCGCATGCCGCAGCGCAGCCTAGCGCAGCTCCGGTCGCGGGCGGCGGGCAAGCGCAGCGCGGAGACGCCGCAGCGCCGTCAACGCAGGCACCCCCGGTACGGAGGCAGCTCGCTCGGGCTCGCGCCCGCCGCGATCTCGCGGGCGGCGGAGAAGAGCTCGGGCCACACGTCGAGACGGCTGAAATACGAGGTCCCGGTCGTGCGCTCGTCGCCGTCCATCACGCTCGACGAGATGACGCCCACGACGTCGCCCCCCCGATCGCTGCGCGCCGGCCCCCCCGAGTCGCCGGGGCAGATCGAGGCGGTCGCGACGAAGTCCCCGGGGCTCACGGCGTCGATCGTGCCGCCCAGCCGCGGCGCGAGGTGGATCGGATCGCGCGAGAGCGCGCAGCGGCCGAAGCCGTAGGGCGTCACCTGCTCCTTCGAGGTCGGCTCGGCCTCGATCCGCGGCGGGAGGGTCGGGATCCCGATGAGGCGCCGCGACAGCACGAGGATGGCGATGTCGCCCTCGCCCGACGTGTACCCGCAGTCCGGCGACACCACCGCGCGGACCTTCACGTCGCCCCACGGGAGGTGGTCGCCCCCGAGCTCGATCAAGATCGCCTCGGGATCCTGATCGCGGCGCAGCGTCCTGCCGTTGTCGTCCCGCGCCGCGACGCAGTGGTGCGCGGTGAGCACCAGGTCCTCGGTGATGAGCGTCCCCGTGCACGTCACGTCGGTGACGATCCGGACGATCGCGTCCTCGTTCGTCGCCAGCTCGAACGGCGGTCGCAGCTCGAACGGGCGCTGCTCCATGCCTGGCTTCGCCGCGGGGATCGGCAGCCCCGCGTTGGTGATCGGCCGCGCGCAGCCCGCGGCGACGGTGAGGGCGAGCGCGGCCGCAACGGCGGCGCCGCGTCGGTACAACCCTGTCCATGCGGTCGCCAGGGCGCCCAGCGTGCGAGCTTGCGGCTGTTCCACCTGAGGGAGACCCTCCCAAGCGCAACCGGTTGTTCTCTCGGACAGCGCCCCCGGTACGAACGCGCCGAGCAAAGCCAAAGACTACGGCATAAGGCGGTGACCGTCATTCGACAACGACAGGGTTTCCAAGCTTGGATACGGCCTCGACGATCGCAGATCACGTCGCGCGTCTAGTCGTCTGGCCGCCTCGCCGTCTCGTTTGTAGCTGCTCTGTACATTTACGCCTGCGCTTACGTTCGCGCGTGCGTCGATGTTCCCCGCGCCGCGCTAGCGCAGCGCGACGAGGCGCACCTGGCTCGCGTTGCGCGCGTAGGCGTCGAGCGCGGCGCGGGCGGCGGCCGCGTCGACCTGCGGATCCTCGACGCCCGCGGCCACGAGCTGCTCGAGGAAGGCGCGCTGGTGCTCGGCCTTCGCCGCGAGCCACGCGGGGCAGGCGCCGGCCGCGCAGGCCGCGGACGCCTGCTCGGACGCCGCGAGGGCGTCCTGGACGCGGCCTCGGCGCAGGAGCGCCCGCGCCGAGAGGAGCGCCGCCTCCGGGAGCGCGCGCACCTCGCCGGGCGCCGCGTCGAGGGCGGAGGAGGCGAGCCCGGGCTGATCGCGCTCCAGGTAGGCCGCGGCGAGCGCGGTGACGCTGGCCGGCGTCCTGCCCTCGGCGTAGCGGGCCTCGAGCGCCGCGAGCTCGTCGGCCCCCGCCGCGGCGCGCGACGGCAGGAGCTGCGACGCCCGGACGCTCGGCCCGAGCCCGATCGTCCAGACGACCCCCGCGAGAACCAAGCCGTTCGCGACGAACAACCCGAAGCGCATCACCCGACCTCCAGGAACCGGCAGGGACCCCCGGCCGTCGGCGGCGGCCGGCGGTGACGGGCAGTCGCGTGCGGTCAACATGCGGTAAACCCGAGAGACAGCGGGGCGGCGCGAAGGTTCCCGCGAAGCGCGAGCGGCGCGCCATCGTGGTTGGCCGGGTGGCTGGCGCGCGCCTACGTACCCCCCCCAGCCGGCCGGGGCCGCGGGGCTACTCGGTCGGGAGCACCACCAGGTCGTCGCGGTGGACGACGACGTCGTCATCGCCGGCCTCCTCGCGCTTCTTCCGCGCGGTGCGCGCTGCGTCGCTCGCGGACATCCGCGCGAGCCCGCGCGCGATCTCGGCGCCGTCCGGGTCGACGACGGCCACGGCGTCGCCGGGGAGGAAGGTGCCGCGTACGCCGAGGACGCCGACGGCGAGGATGCTCCGGTTCTTGGAGCCGATCGCCTCGGCGGCGCCCCGGTCGACGAGGATCGCGCCGCGCGGGCGCAGCGTGTACGCGATCCAGTGCTTGCGCGCGCTGAGCCGCTGGGGGACGGCGGCGAAGAGGGTGCCGACGTCCTCGCCCGAGACGATGCGCGTGATGATGCCCGCCTCGCGGGCGGCGCCGATGACCACGTGCGAGCCCGCGAGCGTCGCGCGCCGGGCGGCCTCCACCTTGCTGGCCATGCCGCCGGTGCCGACGCCGGACGTCGACGCGCCGGCGAGGTGCCGCGCCTCGCGGGCGACGCTGCGCACGAACGGCACCCGGCGCCCGTCGGCGTCGAGCAGGCCCTCGACGTCCGAGAGGAGGATGAGGAGATCGGCCTCGCAGAGCGGGGTCACCATCGCCGCGAGCTGGTCGTTGTCGCCGAACTTGATCTCCTCGACCGCGACGGCGTCGTTCTCGTTGATGATCGGGATGGCGCCCGCCTCGAGCAGCGCGGCCAGGGCGTTCCTTGCGTTGTTGGTGCGGGTGCGGTCCGCGAGGTCGGCGTGCGTGAGGAGCACCTGCGCGACGAGCAGGCCGACCTTGCCGAAGGCCTCCTCGTAGCGCTGCATCAGCACGCTCTGGCCGGCGGCGGCGGCGGCCTGGAGCCAGGCCATGTCCTTCGGGCGCGACTTCAGCCCGAGCTTCGCCACGCCGAGCGCGATGGCGCCGCTCGACACGATGACGAGGCTCCGGCCGGAGCGGCCGCGGAGCGCGGCCACCTCGGCGGCGAGCCGGTCCCAGGCGTCGCCGGAGAGGCTCTTCGAGCCGATCTTGACGATGATGCGGCGGCAGCGCCGGAGCGCGGCGCGCGCCGACTGCGGATCGAGCTCCGGCGCGGCGTCGGCCGCGGCGCGGCCCGCGGCGCCGCCCTTCGTGGCGGTGCGGTCCTCGGTGTCAGTCATGGGGGATGCCGGCGGCGGCGATCTCGTCGAACGCCGCGTCGAGGCGGCGCTCGATGTACTCCGGGACGGAGGCGCCAGCGAGCAGGAAGGCGTCGATCCAGCGCGTGAACTCGTCGCGCAGGTCCTCCGTGCCGTTCGGCAGGACGGTGAAGCTCGCCTGGAGGGAGGGGGACAGCGCGCGGCGCACGGCGCGATCGACGGCGTCACGGACCCAGCGCGCCTCCTCGGCGTGGACGCGCACGGCGGTGCTCCGGCGGAAGCGCGTGATGTAGCGGTCGAGGAGGTGGCCGAGTGCGTAGACCTCCAGGCCGCGCGCGGCCGCCGCGAGGGCCAGGGCCGGGTTGAGCCGCCGGAGGACCTCCTTCGTGACGAGCTGCGCGGCCTTGCGGAGCGGGGTCTGCTCCGACCCGGGCTCGATGAGGAGCGCGCGCGCGTCGGTGGTGAGGCTGAGGCCGTGGCGGGCGACCGTGTCCTGCACGATGGCCCCGCGGATGCGCAGCAGCATCCGCGCGGGCAGCACCGGGACCGGGATCCACGAGGCGCCCACCGCGAAGGCGGTGAGCACGGCGAGTCGACCTCCGGGAGGCGGGCCGCCCGGGGTGACCTGAGCGGCGGTCGGCTTGTTCGCGGCGGGTTCGGATGACATCGCGCGCACGGTACTACGGCGCCCCGCGTGGGGAGAACAGCGGCGATGGTGGCGCGCGGTGGAGAGATGAGGAGGCGGGGGCGCCGGAGGCGGCGGAGAGGGGAGGCGGCGAAGAAGCGAGGGCGAGCCCGAAGGCGCCCCCCCACGCTCCCCCAAGTCGCGCTGCCACGGCCGGGAAACGCGATGATCCCGCGGCGCGCCGCGTTCCGAGCCGTTCTCCTCGGCCGTCGGCGCGGGCGCACCCCTTCCGGAGCGTTCGGCGGCTCCGGCGCCGCCGGACCTCGCCTTTCGGACGGCTCCAGCGCCGTCTCGCCCTGGGCTCGCCGCCCGCGGAGCGGCTGCTGCTTCGTGTCGCCCTCGGATCATCGCCCGCGGAGCGGCTGCTGCGCCGAGCGCCACACCTCCCTGTTTCCCCTGCGCTCCGGTGGACGACGGTCCTGGGCGTCATCGAGAACTCCCGTCGGACGCGCCGGAGGACTCGTCCCCCCGCCAGGCGACGACCTCCCCGTCCGGCGACGCTTCGTGCGTTGCCGACGGACGACATGGCGCTCGAGGGCGTGCACCTCGGTTGAGCAATGTCCTACCGCTTTCGTGGGGACGCTTGCTTCTGGAGGGCGTGCGGGCGAGCGTGCCCGGGCGAGAAAAATCGCGGGGTGGAGGCAATGAGATGAGAACGGTACGATTGGCGACGATCGTTGCGGCGGCTCTTGCCGCCCTGGTGCTTGGTGCGACCGTGCCCGGGTGCCTGTGGGATCGCGAGGACGAACCCCTGAGCGGGAGGATCTGCGCGATACCGAATACCGGCGTCGTCGAGCACTGCGTTGACGCGAGCGAAGGCCCGGCCAGCGCGTGGAACAAGGCCGAGGCGGACGGCGAGCTGCCGATATTCATGTGGGCGCGGTGGTCGGGCAGGGTGATGCCCGACGAGCTGATCGCGAGCGAGGCGGAGCTCAGGGCCTGGTTCGACACCGTCGATCGGGTCGTGTCCTACGTGCGCGACGAGCAGAAGCACGCCGAGTCGCTTCAGGCGACCCTGCACGGCGAGCTCCGCGGGCTGCTGTGGCTGATCAGGGATAGCCAGGAGGAGGCCCTCCAGGCAGAGCCGATCCGCGCAGCCGACAACTTCAAGGAGGCGATGACCGGCAAGGCGAGCGCCGAGCGGGAGCCGCTCATCGCCGCGATCGCAGCCGACAAGCAGGCGATGGCTGCCGTGCAGGCGATCTTGGATCGAGTCAGGGACGAGGTCGCGCCGGTGCAATCCAGGTACGCGGGCGCGGCGGCGCGCTTCGCCGCGTACCGGGCGACCGAGGCGGCGGAGACGGCGGCGTACGCGGCGCTCTCGGCGCAGGCGTCGCGATCGGCGATCGACGAGCTCGACGGCGTGGAGCAGGCGGTGCTCGCGGCGGCGCGCGAGGCAAGCCGCGCGCCGAGCGAGCTCGCCGCGGAGGTGATGACGCTGTCGGCGGAGCTCCAGGCGCTCGCGGTCTCGTTCGACGAGGCGATCGCGCCGCACAAGGACGTCCTTGCGACGCACGGCGCGGTGGTGCCGGACATGACGTCGGGGGCGCTGCGCTCGCTGAATGCGATGCTCGGGTATGTGCAGCGGCGGGTCGCTCGGAGCGACGCGACGGCGACGGCGCTGCTCGGCGGCATCGCGCTGCGCCGGCAGGCGCTCGTCGCGCTGGAGGCGGACGAGGGGGCGCGCGAGGCGAGCGCGCGGTCGCGGAGCCGCAAGGCCTCGGAGGCGTTCAGCGAGGGAGCGCGCGCGCGGGCGGCGGCGCTGTCGGCGGCGCCGCCGATGAGCGAGAAGCTCGGGCTGCCGCTCTTGGCCGAGCGGTGCGGGGAGCTCCTGGCGCTGGTGCAGATGCGGCCGCTCTGCGAGGCGGCGTCGTCCTCGTGGCGAGAGGCGGGATGCGCGGCGTTCCGAGGGCGGTTCGACGCCGCGGAGGCCGAGCTCAGGACGGGCTTGCCGCAACAGATCGCGGCGGGCCTCGCGGCGCTGCGGGAGAAGGGGATGGCCGCGGCGGAGCTCGACGCGGCTCAGGCGAGGCTCGACGCGGGCGACGTGAAGGGCGCAGCGATCGCGTATGACGCCGCCGTGCGCGGCGCGGAGGGGCCATGAGAGGCTCCAAGGACGTTGCGCTGCGCGGCCGGAGCGCCGCGGTGTTCCAGAGGCTCGTCGCGCTGGTCACGGCGCTGGCGGTGCTGGCGCCGTCGTTCGCGTGGGCCGGTACGCCGTACAGCCTGAGCTGGGAGCGCACACAGCTCAGCGCGAGCTGTGAAACCGCCGGGCTCGGGAAGAACAACGGGGTCGCGTTCTTCGATGTGAACGACGTGCCGCTACCGACCTACGACGTTCCTGGTACGCTGGTGACCCACGCCGACGGCTCGACGAGCAGCAGGGCGGAAGCGGGGTTCGACTCGGTGCTGCTCCGCATCGGAGCCAATGATTTCCAGCTCGGTGTCTCCGTCGAGACCGGGGACAACTCGTGCGTTCAAGCGCACGAGGTCGTGTACCTCGTGTCGGCGCCGCTCGGGCTGAGCAAGCCTCTCTTCGACGTGTGGCGCGATGGGGTCGCCTTCACGGGCAGCACCGTGGCCGACCTCGGCCTCGCGGAGATCAACCCGGCGCTGGCCCGCGACATCGCGGAGCTGGAGGTCGCGATCGGCAAGCTGATGGAGGCGATCCTCCGCGACGCCGCCAAGGTCGCCGATCTACGGGCGAGGATGGACCTCTTGCGGCAGCTCGATCTGGAGCTGCACGACCTGGTGAACCGGCCGCTGGACGAGATCTCGCGGACCGACCTCGACGCGATCCTGGACCGGTACGAGGACGTGGTCGACCCGGCGACGCGGGCGGCGATGGAGCAACTCGTCGACGACCTGAAGAAGAGCGTCAGCGACCTGGAGGACGAACTCGCGCGGTTGATCGACGAGTTCGGAGCGCAGGCGGACGAGGTGGCGGACCTCGCGACGCAGGACGCGCGCGCCGAGGGGTGGAACCCGGACGATCCGTGGGCGTACGCGCTCGGGGAGAGCGAGGTGCCGTGGGTCGAGGTGCCGGACATCGCGGAGGTGGAGGGAGCGTTCGACGAGGGGAGGGACCCGTACGCGGCGTACGCGGACGGCGTGATCGCGGCGCTGGAGAAGGACGTGAGCGGCGGGGTGGTCGTCGCGCGGGCGGACTTCGTGGCGAACGTGCGAGCGTGGCGGGCGAACAGCGCGGCGCTGGAGATCGCGCTGCGCGACCGGATGGGGGTGTCGCTCGCGGAGACGAACGCGTTCCTGAAGGCGCAGAACCGGATCACCGGGTTCGTGCGGCAGTTCATGGATGCGTCGGATTGGTTCGAGGACTCGCCGGTGCCGGCGGACCTGCGGGCGCAGGTGGACACGGTGCTGAAGCCGCGGTTCGACGCGCTCGCGGACCAGATGAAGGACAGCCTGAACCAGTGGACGGGGGACGGGCTCGACCTGGAGCAGACGCAGCTCTATCAGACGATCAGCGCGTTCGCGGGAGCGATATCGACGGTCGCCGAGGGGGTCGAGGCGTACGCGGAGGTGATGCAGACGCTCGTCCACGCGACGACGCGCATCGGGGTCGGGTTCGTACCGGTGGTCGGGCCGGCGCTCGATTTGTGCGAGGCGGTCACCGGGAAGGCGTGGTGCTTGCCGTCGGGGGAGGAGCTCAGCACCGAGGAGCGGATCTTCTCGGGGGTGGGGTTCGGGCTCGGGGCAGTCGGGCCGATGTGGCGCGCGGTCAAGACCAGCAGCGGGCTGCGGCCGGCCGCGATCCGGGTGGCCGGGGAGATCGCTGAGATCGAGGACGCGTTCGCCAAGATCGTGAAAACGAACCGCGTCCGGGGGTACAAGGGGCTCACCGGGGCGATCACCAGGTTCGAGGTGGACATCTTCGAGAAGAAGGCGGCCAAGTTTCTGGTGGACGACGGAAGATCGCTCATTGGGGTCGGCGACGACGGTGTGCGGACGGTGCTCGGCATTCCGAGAAAATCAAGTCCTGGTGGCAGCGAGGCGATGGCGCCCGACTTTGTGTCGATATCCAGCGGGCACCAGCTGATCGTGAGCGAGGCAAAGGGCGGCGTAGAGATCGAGGTCGGGAAGGTGCGCACCCAGCTCTCGAACGCGATGAAGGCGCTGAAGGCGAAGGGGCTGGATGGCGACGTGGCTCGGGTCGAGCTCATCATGGAGCAGGGGGCGAAGTTCGATGATAAGAATTTTACCGTTCGGGACGGTTACCTGTTCAACTTGATGACGGGCAAGCCAGCGACCCTGGAAGGCTCCGACAAATTCATCATGGTGATCCGGCTATGACCGCATCAGAACCTTGGTTCTATGCATGGTGTGACGAGGCAGAACGGCTCGACGCGTTCGCCGCGGCACTGTCGGCCCTCGTCATCCCGGGAGCTCGCATCAGCCTGATGATGAGCTCCGAGGAAGGGTGCGAGACGCGCTCCGTGGACGAAGTGCTTGCGATGATCCGCGCCCACTTCGGAGGAACGAACAACGCTCACCTCCTGTCCGGCGTGAGCCTGAGCGATTCCGAGGGCGGCATGGTGTTCGGCCTTAAGTGCTACACCGACGAAAGCGAACGTCTCTGTCCTTGGGGCCCGCTCTGCTTGACTGCGGGCGAACGCAAGTGGGATTTTTACCCCTACGAGATCCCCGTGGGCAAAGGCCCCCGCTCCGTGGAGGCCGAGGCCGCGGTCGCCTGCCATCTGGTTCAGGGGGCCGTCGGGGACCTCCTGCTCCGCCTCTGTGCGCCGGACGCGAGCGGGCGCGTGCCGACCGGTGCCTGCACGGACAAACACAACTGGAGCGCCCCGGTCGAGATGTGCGCGACCTACAACGCGAACGCCGCGGAGCTCGCGCGAGACCTCGCCCTGTCGTGGGTGAGCCTACACGACAAGGAAAGCGTCTCGCGCATCGCGGGCACGTCGCTGGAGGCGCTCCGCGCGCGGGTGGAAGCCGCGCCGCGCGGCGTGCGCGTGCCCATGAAAGGCACGAGCGAGCTCACGGGCTCGCTCTCGCGCGAGACCGTGCTCAAGGCGCTCGCAACGCCGCCGGCCACGCTGTTCGAAGCGCTCGAGGCCGCGGCGGTGCCCGACGATGCATGGCGCGCGGCCGAGCCCCGGGCGCGCGAGCTCTTGGAGCTACGCCGCCTGCTCGAGGACGAAGCCGCGGGGGAGGTCCCACCCGCCTTCTGGGTAAAAGTCGCGACGCGCGAGCACACCCGCTTCCTCGAAGAGCACGCCCCCTTCCACGTCCGGCGGCTCCCGAGCGGCGGCGTGCTGCTGGCCACGCACCCCTACCGCACGCTCTGGCCGCTCTGGGCCGACGCGCTCTTCGTGCTCGGCCTGATGTCCTGACGCAGGCTACCCCATGAGGATGATCGAGCGATGAGAGAAGGGCCGTTTTTCTTCGCCTGGTGTGACGAGGCACAGAGGGTCGATGCGTTCGGCGCGGCGCTGTCGGCCCTCATCAAGGAGCCACAGTACAGTATCCGCGCGATCATGGATCGCGACACGGAGTGCAACACGATCTCCGTGGACGAGGTGGTCGCGCTGCTCCGCGCGCACTTCGGGCGCACCGATGCTGAAACGTACTTCGTCGCGTCGTTGAGCCAGGAACACTTCGTCCATTGCATCCTTCGCTGCTTCACCGACAGGAGCGAGCGTCTCAAGCCGATGGGCCCCATCCACATGCACGCCCGCCAGATCGAGGACTTTTCCCCCATGCACATGGACCTCGCCCTGGGGAGGGGCCCGCGCTCCGTGCAGGCCGAGGCCGTGCTCGCGTGGCACATGGCGCTGGAGGACATCGACGACGTCCTCCTCCGCCTCTGCGCGCCGGACGCGAGCGGGCGCGTCCCGACCGGCGGCTGCACGACGGCGCGGACCTGGCTCGCCCCGATTGCCATGTGCGCCACGTACAACGCGGACGCCCGCGACATCGCGCGCGATCTCGCCCTCTCGTGGGTCTGCCTCCACGACAAGGAGAGGGTGTCGCGCACCGCGGGCCTGCCGGTGGAAGCGCTCCGCGCGCGCGTGGAAGCCGCGCCGCCTGGCGCGTGCGTCGCGTTGAGACATGCCAGCGCGCATTCGATCTCGCTCTCCCGTGAAGCCGTCCTCAAGGCGCTGGCAATTCCGCCCTCCGCCCTGCTCGAGGCGCTCGAAGCGGCGGCGGAGAAGCCCGATGGCGCGTGGCGCGCCGCAGAGCCGCGCGCGCGCGAGATCTACGAGCGGACGCTCCCGTTCAGGGGACACGACGAGCGGGACACGGAGACAGGCAACGGCTCGCCCCTCTCGCAGGTCGAGATCACCCTCGACCACTTCGAGTTCCTTGTCGACCACGCCCGGTTCCACGTCCGCCGCCTGCCGAGCGGCGGCGTGGTGCTGGCGACCCACCCGTACCGCACGCTCTGGCCGCTCTGGGCCGATGCGCTCTTCAGGCTCGGCCTGATGTCCTGACGCAGGTTGCGCACGTTCTCCCTTCCCCGGACTTCGCATCCTGGCTGCAGGCACCAGGCGGCGCCCCCCCCTCCCTGAGCGCGCGGAGCGCCTGAGCATTGGTTCCATCGGCTGACAAGCTCAGGAATTTGTTTCATTTTCCGCTGGTTGACGCCGCATGCAGAAGACATCGGCTTGTGTGTGGGCGGAGGAGGACTTACAGAATACCAATGAGGGCGGGGGCGCTCACGCCGCGAGGAGATCACGAGCGAGCTCGCTTACGCCGGCTAGTCGCATTCAGTGGCGCAGGGGCCGCCGCAATCGACGCCCTCTTCCCCGCCGTTGCGCGTGCCATCCAAGCATGTCGGGGCGCGGCAGACGTTGACGAGGCAGACGCCGCTCGTGCAGTCAGTAGGTAGCGCGCAGCGCTCTCCCTCGGGGCATGTGCGCGCATCGGGGCCGCCGCAATCGACGCCCGTCTCCGTGCCGTTCGCGCGCCCGTCGCTGTGAGTCGAGGCGGTGCAGCGCCCGGACTTGCAGGCGCCGGAGCCGCAGTCAGCGTCGCCCTCGCATTCCAGGCCGTTGTCGCAGGGCGCGCAGGGGCCGCCGCAATCGGTATCCGTCTCATCGGCACCAAGACGGTTGTCGATGCAGTGGTCGGGCACGCACCTGTTATCGTCGCACACCTTGTTTGCGCTAAGTGAACAGTTCGCTAGTTCGATGCACTGCACGCATCGACCGGCGAGGCAAAAGCCATCAATGCATCGCGCCCCGTCAGGCCGAACAGCGTGCACTGGTCCGTCGTCTTCGCAGCGGTCGATCGTGCAGTCGTTGCCGTCGTCGTGGTTATCGAGATAATCCACAATGACCTCGACAGTTCCGTGGCTGCATGTCCGCCGAGCGCAGTCGCCATCCTTTTGCGATTTCGCGTCTCCGAACTGCCTGGGTATATACATGCACTTGCCGCGATCGCAAGAAGCCAGTTGTTCGCAAGTACGCTCCTTCGCTGGGCAGTCGGCGTCTTCGCGGCACTCATACTCCCTCCCCGCGCATTCCTCGGTTCCCTCGGCGCACTGATAACATGGGCGGCACGCCAGCTTGCACTTCGGATCGTCGGCCTCGCGGTAGTCGCAGCAAATTACATGGGTCAGGTCCTGGCACCTGCATAAATCATTATGGCAGAACGTGCCGGGAATGGTCTGCGCCCCTTTGTAGCAGTCGTCGGTAACCTCACAGTCTCCGTAGGTATACGGCCCATCGCACGCCAGTGGTATGGCAAACCATGCCGCCGTCACAGCGGCGGATACAAATGCGCGTAAGAACATATCACCTCCTGGCTGGACGACGCATCGTGCACGAATACCATTCTTCGGACTCGCAAAGCTGTTCGTGCGTTCCGCGCCGGGGGGGCGGCGCGGGTGACGACGCCGGGGGTGTCGAGGTGGCGACCGGCGCCGGTTCCGCCGGCGCGGGTGGCGCCGTGACGGACGGCGGCGGCGCAGCGGCCAGCGCTGGTACCTGCACCACGACGGGCGACGGGCGGAGCAGCACGGTCAGGCTCGCAGCAGTCCCGAGCGCCACCGCCGCGAGGCCGAGCGCCACGACGGCGAGGGGCCCCGTCGTCCCACGAGGGGGCGGCGGCGCGGCGAGCTCGTGCACGGGCGGCGGCTGCACCGCCCCTGCCCGCACCGCTCGGATCTCGACCGATGCCGGGAGCGTCTCCCGGCGCTCTCGACCGCGGGGCGTCTTCGGGCCATCGTCCACCTCGATCGGGACCGTATCGCGATCGCAGGGCACCACGTGCAGGGCCGCGAGCACCTCGGTCGATGCGTCGCGCAAACGATCGAAGAGCTCGAGCATGTCGCCGTAACGCTTCTCGTGGTGCTCCGCGGTTCCCTTCGCGATGAGCTCCGCGAGCGGCGCTGGCACGACGCCGCCCGCGGGCAGGCGATCCTGCACGACACGATCGATGATCGCCGCCAGGCTGTACACGTCGGCCTGCGGGCCGGTCGGATAGCCGCGCTTCGGCACTTCCGGCGCCTGAGGTCGATGTGTCGCACGGAGCTCGATACCAAACAACGCCAGGAATCCGAGCCGCGCGATGCGGACTTCTCCCCGCGCGTCGAGGCTCAGGGACTCCAGCGTCAGATCCCCGTGATACACGCCCATTTCGTGAGCGGATGACAGCGCCCCCGCGGTGTTCAAGGCGTGACCGAGCATCTCTGCGATGCCCTGCCAGCCGCCGGCGAGCACGATGGGCGTCCCTGCTGGCTCGGTGACGACGAACGCCCATCCGTCGGCGCTCATGCCCCCGTCGACGATGGCCGGTGACCAAGGGAGCTTGACCCGCCGTAGAGATTCGAGTCGTCGTGAAAAGTCGAGGTCACCTCGGGGCGCCGCGTACATGCACCACGGTGTGCCCTCCTTGGTGCACCGCCAGCCTTGCAGCGGCGGAGGCGCGTCGATCCGGTCGCCTAGTTCGTAGCCCTGAATCACCATCGGCGTGCCACGGCTACGGATGCGCCATCGGGCCGGAGATACCAGTAGACACCGGTGCCAGCGCCGAGAGCCGCGGCCCCGATGAACGCGCCGAGCGCGGCGGTGCGGAGCGTGCCAGCCGCCTGTGAGGCCGCGCGCACTTCGTCACACCCTGGCAGTGACGACTTGGGGCAGCCTTGCCCGGGGTACAGCTGGTACGCGCGCCGGGTGGTGGTGTCGGACCTCTCCTCGCCGAGGGCGAGCAGGGTCCCGCCGGCCACGGCAGCCAGGCCGGCGCCGGCCAGGCCGGCGTAGATCGGCCACGTGGGACCGGGCTCGGGTGGCGGAGGGGGCCGACGCACAGGGGGGGTGGGCCGCTCCGGGGGCAGCTCAAGCGTCACCTGCCGGCGCTCGCCCGCGGGCACCAGCACGCGAGCAGACGCCTCCCGCCCGGCACGCTCGATCTCTGCGATGTGGGAGCCCTGCTCGACCCACACCTCGCGCACGCCGGGCTCGAGCTCCCGCCCGTCGATGCGCACCACCACGTCGGTGGGTGCACGGATGCTCAGCCGGCCGAGCTGTGCCTCTACACGGCCGAGCTCGATCCGGTGCGCCTCGCGGAGGTCGAGACGTACGCAAATCTGCAGGAACTCACGGGCCGTGGTGAGCTCCCCCGTGCGCGACGCCAACTGCCCGACGTTGCAGGCGGCGTCAGGGCTGCGCTCGGCATCCCAGAGCCCACGCCAGAGCACGAGAGCGTCGCCTAGGCGCCGCTCCTCGACGGCTCGGTTGGCGGCTGCGATCGTCCGATCGCGCGTGGTCGGCGCTCGCGGGGGGGCCGCGCACACGTCGCCTGACGCGAGGAGGACGGCCACACACACACCGAGGGAACGCATGTTAGCGAGGCTACCGCAAGAAGACGAGAAAAACCACGGGGGCGATGGGAGTACCCATCCCCCGTGGCTTTGCCGGCGGTCCCCGATCCTTCATTCGTACTTCGGGACCGATCGTTCGATTTCGAGGAAATTTTGCCGCGCCAAATGGAATGGCAAGCTGGATTGCAGAGAGGACGGCGTAGCGCCCAGGTCCTACGGGAGAGCCATCCTTATCAACTCCCCATGACATCCAACCACGCGCCCGAACAGAACCCGTCCACGCCACATCATTCCGGCGCTACCTGCTCGACGGCGGCCCCTCGTTGCTGGCGATGCGCGCGAGCACCTCCGGGAAGAGGTGCAGGCCGCCGCCGCTCACGCGCTCGATCGCGCCGAGCGCCTCGAGCTTGTCGAGGTCCTTCTGGACCGTCTGCCGGACCACGCCGAGGTACGCGGCGATCTGCGAGGCGGTCGGCTTCTCCTCGAGGAAGATGTTGTTCGCGGCGCCCCGCTTGGTGCCGAATCGGCGAGCGTGATGGAGCAAGAACGCGGCGAGCCGTACGTGCGTCGTCGCCCCGAGCGAGCCGAGCCGGAGCTGGGTCTCGACCATGCGCCGGTACTGCTCGTTCCCCCAAGCGAAGTTGAGCTCGGCATCCGAGGCGAGCGCGGCTCGAAGGGCACGAGCCGGCAGTTGCACGAACGTGACCGGGCTGAGCGCGATTGCCGTCGTGCGATACGTGACCTCATACACGGCTTCGTCGCCGATGATCTCTCTGGCGCGGTACCACCCGATCGGCACCGTGCGCTCGGCGATCGTGGCGTCGAGCCGGACGGTGCCGCGGACGAGGAGCAGCGCGCACGCCGCGGGGCTCCCCTCGGTGTAGATCGGGTCGGGCCCCTCGGCCTGCGCTGTGCTTCCGGCGCTCGCGATCTGGATCAGCGTGTCGGGGCTCGCACGCTTGAGGACCGGCGAGCGGGCGAGCAGATCCACGCGGTCGCGCAGGGGGTCATCGGGGGGCGGAGGCACGCGCGCACCGTACACGAGCGCGACCTGTGCGTGGAAGGCCCGTTCTCGACTGTCGTTGTGCCTCCGATCGACACCGGGCGAGGGTCAGTGACTCGATTCACCTGCTCGAGGGCGGGCCTTCCTGGTCGGCGATGCGCTCGAGCACCTCGGGATGAAGGTACAGGCCACCGCTCACGCGCAGGATTCCGCCGAGCTCCTCCAGCTTGTCATAGTCCTTCTGCACCGTTTGCCTCACGACCCCGAGATACGCGGCGATCTGCGAGGCGGTCGGCCGATCGACCAGCAAGAGCTTGGTCGTCTCGAGCTCCTTGCTGCCGAACCGGCGCGCGTAGTCCAGCAGGAAGCCCGCGAGACGAACATGCGTCTTCGCGGCGAGCGCACCCAGCCTTAACTGAGTCTCGACCAAGCGCTCGTGCTCCAGGTGCCCCCACGCGATCGCGAGCGCCGCATCGGACGCGAGCGCCGCGCGCAGGGCGCCGGCCGGTAGCTGGACGATCGACGTCGGGCTGAGCGGGACAGCCGTCGCGCGGTACATGGGCACATACGCGGCTTCCTCGGCGATGATCTCCCCCTCGCGATACCACCCGGTAGGCACGGTGCGCCCCCGGATGGTGGCGTCGAGCCGGACGGCCCCTCGGACGAGCAGCAGCGCGTGCAGCGCGGGATTCCCCTCGGAGTAGAGCGGATCGGGCCCCTCGGCCTGCGCGGTCGTGGTGGTGCTGGCGATCTGGGTCAACGTGTCCGCGCTCGCACGCTGGAGCACCGGCGAGCGCGCCAGCTGCTCGACGCGGTGGCGGAGGATCTCGTCGGGGAGCGGGGGCACGGGCGCATGGTATGCGAGCGCGCCCCGTGCGCGGAAGAGCGGGGGTGCAGTGTCGCTTTTACGACACTACGACAGACCCGCACCGGGCAGGGTGCGATCCGGCCGAAACTGTGAGGTGGGCTCGTCTTCCTCGCCCGGCTCGCTCAGCACAGGAAGCTCGGTCAACGCGGCGGCGCGCGCGGTGGCCTCACGATCATCGGCCGGCCTCCACTGCCTGCGCGGCTCGCCAGCGGGCGGGGCTGGACGAGCGGGAGGCGCCGCGACCACCTTCACCTCAGGCGCAGGGGCGGGACGACGCAACGGGCGCGGGCTCGGGCTCGGCCCTGGTACGTGAACGTAGCGGCCCGGCGGCGGTCCTTTCGGCTGCGGCGGCGGTGCCGGGACCGTGGGCGGCGGCGCGATCGGCGGGGCAGGCGGCTCGCATGGGGGCACCGTCGGCACGGGGGGCGTCGCTGGCGGCTCGACTGGGGTGGGCGTCGGCGGCTCGGCGCTGTCGACGGGAGCGGGGACGCCGGGGAGCTCGGCCAACTCGGCGAACGCGACACGACGACGCGAGATCGCCGCCGTGAGGGCGTCGTGCGTGCGAACCATAGTCGTCTCCGAGATCAGGCGATACGCGCCATGGATGCGGGAGAGGGTGAGCCACGCGTTGACAGGGACGCCCGTGAAGTTTGCGAGGTGCCGCGCCATCCGTTCGTTGATGGCGCGACGCCCGTGAATGACGGCCGTGGCGGCACCGGGGGAGAGGCCACATGCATAAGCAAATCTGGTCTGCCAATCGTCTTCCCCGCGGCAGATCAGCCGAAAGGCTTCCGCCGGAGACGGCACGGATCGACCGCGAAACTCGTCGATCTCGGCGACCATGGCATCGGCGGTCGCCACGAACAACTGAACGAGGCGCTGCATCTCATCGACGTCCCAATTCTGAATCGCCCCTACCGCTTCTTTCGCCGCGCGCTCGCGCTCGACGGCGGCATCCCGCTGGCCTCTGGCTCTGCCGAGCTTTCGGTTCGCCAGGGCGAGCTCCCCCACGAGACCGGCGATTGCGAGCACAGAGACAAGCAAACCGAGAGCGAGCACACCGGCGTTGGCACGGAACGTCTCATGTATCTGTGTCCATGTCATAGGCACCTCCGAACAAAGCGCGGCCCAGCCAGCCTTGGACGCACCGCGCGTCGGCGTCGTCCCTCCAAGGGGGCGGTCGGGGACGCAGCCGAGCGAGCTGGACACCGTCGGGATATGGTGTCACATTTGCGACACCATGGGGAGACCGAAAATGGGGAATCGAGAGGTGCTGCAAGGTCTGGGCCGCCTGCTCCCCGACGTGCACCACGGGCGCGGCGACGCGCGGCGCGTGGACGCAGCGAGGGAAGCAACCGACGCGGGGGAACGCCTGGCCCGGGATGGCCGGTCGGCGCTCTCAGCGTGGGTCGCGACGGCGCTCCTGCTCGGGGTGCTCCCCAGGCTCCTCGGAGCTGGTGCGGCGCGCCTTCGCGCGGTGTGGGCGCTCGATCTCCTGCCCTTCCTTCGGCCTGAGCAGATCGAGCGGCTCGCCGGGTGGGCTCTCGACGGCGGGTGTGGCGGTGAGGCGATCGATCGCGGGCCATCTGGCTCCGGCCGGCCGTCCTGCCGAGGGCCCCCGAGGCCGGCGTGGTGACGCCGGCAGAACAGACGTGCGCCCGGGCTCCGGCTCTTGCCGCCACGTGAGCGCATTTGAGCAGCGGCCTGCGTGCTTGTGTGCGCCGTCAGCCTCGCCACGCTGGACGTGCGTGCGCACGTGAGCGCCCCGGTCTTATTCCCGCACACGCCCTGCGCGACTTCGCCATGCACCGCAATGGCGCGCGATCCCCTATCTGATGAAAATTGGCGCGCGGCCCTTAAATGACTGTCGCATTTGTGACACCATTGGGCATGGCAGCGAGAGATGAGCGCTATCCTGGAATTGACGCGCTTCTTTCGGAGCGCGCCCTCCAGCGCCTGGCGCGATGGCTTGTACGCCTAGGTGTTCCGTCATCAGAAGTGCACGACGTAGCGCAAGACGTCCTAGAGCAGCTGCTCAAGTCATGGAGCAAGTACGACGCGAACATCGGACCGGTCGAGCGATGGCAGAACCGAATCGCGGTCTTCACGGCGTTGCACTATCACGAGAGAGTCAAGGGCCGCCCCTGGGAGCGGCCAGGCGTCGAGCCAGATCCCGAGAGGCCCGATGAGAGCCCGACGGCCCTTGAGCTCGTCGAGGACCTGTCGCAACGCCAGCACGCGCACGCCCTCATGCACCAGATCTCGCCCGACCTGCGCGAGGTGCTCACGCGGTACCTGGCTGGGATGCCGATGAAGGAGATCGCAACGCAGCTCTCCCTCCCGGTCTCGACCGCGTACAAGCGCCTGGCCCGCGCCTGCGATGAGCTCGGACACCGCTGGCGGATGGCCGAGGCGACGGCGAATCGAACGCCCATTCCCCAACCCCCGAATCCCCGAGCGCGACGGCCCCGGGGTAAGGGGTGAACGCCGCAGGGTGGCCCCATGGGGCTGCAAACTGCCACGTGCCGCGTGGCAAGATCGTGGCCACGATCGCCGCGATGCGGTCGCGTGGTTTGGTCGCGCCGGTTCGAAGAACGCCCGACGGCCGGCCCCTGTCGTGCTCAGGCCGAGCAACGCGCCGCAGCCGATGGCACAGCCCCGGCCCAGGGCTTGTGACGCTCCGCGCCGAGCGCGGCGCTGCCGGCCCGCGGCGAACGGGCCGGCTCTTGCGATGCACTCGCGGATCGACGAGCCTGTTGGGCCAGGTTGCGGCCGTTCTGGTCGCGCGCCCCGAGAAGGAGGGATGCATGGCATCGAAATTGGTGACCGACAGGGACAAGTCCAGCCGCGCCGTGGCCGCGTCGGCCGAGACACATGCCGACGAGATCGCGAAGGGGATCGCGGCCGAGCTCGCGCCCTGCCTGAGGTCCGGCGAGAAGATGCCCGACGTGGCGTTGCTCGTGCGCCTCGTCGCGCGCCGGCTCGCTGTGGATACGGCCGCGCTCGTGGTGGCCGACGACGCGCACGAGCGCGAGCTCGCCGACGACGCCGCGCCCCGCGAGGCGCGCGACGAGGCGGCCGCCCGGTTGCGCTCGGTGCTCGTCGACGGGCGCGCCGCCGTCGATGCGGCGTTCGGGCTGGCGGGCCTGCGCAAGCTGCGGATGGACGGGGCCGTGCCCGAGGACCCTTCCGTGCTCGTCACGACCGGCGAAGGAGTCGTGAGCGCCCTGCGGGACGCGGAGATCAAGCTACCGAAGCCGAGACGCGCGTCGATGAAGCTCGATCGCGCCGCGCTCGCCGACGAGATCGCGGCCGAGCTGCCGGCGCTGAAGAAGGCGCTCGCGAAGGTCGCGACCGAGGAGCGCGAGAAGGAGGCGACGCTGCGCGCGAAGCAGAATGCCATGCGCAAGAGCGACAAGAGCTTCGGCCAGGGCGCCGCGCTGCTCGCGGCGAGCTTCACGTTCGGCGGCCTCGACGATCTCGCCGCGAAGGTGCGCCCATCTGGCCGCAGGCCCGGCCGGACCGCGGCCGAGGAGGACGACGCGCTGCCTCCCGAGGAGCCCGCCTCGCCCGAATCTCCTCTGCCGCTCGAAGGCGGCTGACCGCCGTCCGAGCCGGAGAGCGGCCCCCACGCTCCCAGAGTCGCGCTGCCACCGCCGGCAAACCCGATGATCCCGCGGCGAGCCGCGTTCCGAACCGTTCCCCTCGGCCGTCGCCGCGGGCGCATCCCTTCCGGAGCGTTCGGCGGCTCCGGCGCCGCCGGACCTCGCCTTTCTGACGGCTCCAGCGACGTCTCGCCCCGGGATCGCCGCCGGCGGAGCAGCTGCTACGTCGTGTCGCCCTGGGATCGTCGCCCGCGGGAAACCCGGGTCAGAAGAGGGGGGTGAGCTCGACGATCGCGGCGCGGCAGCGCGTCGCGGCGAGGACGACGTCGCGGGTGGTCGCGCCCTCGGGCAGCGCGGCGGCGAAGCGCACCGGCCCGCCCCGCAGCGCGATCCCCCGGGCGGCGAGCTCCCCGCGGAGGAGCTCCGCGTTGGTGCGGACGGTGAGGGCGTAGAGGCGGCTCCCGGCGGCGATCTCCGCGAACGTGCCCGAGAAGGCGAGCTCGCCGCCCGCGAGCACGAGGACGTCGGTGGCGCCGCGGACCAGGGCGCCCCGCGGGCCCTCGACGTCGAGCCGCGCCGCCGTGAGCAGCGCGCCGCGGCCCTCGGTGGCGCCCGCGAGCGCGGCCAGGACGAAGGCGGCCGCGGCGCCGTCGAGGCCGACGAGCGGATCCTCGGCGATCAGCACGGCGGGCGCGGTCACGATCGCCTGGGCGAGGACGAGCGCGCGGCGCTCGGGCAGCGCGAGCGCGCTCAGCGCGCGCTTCCGCGAGGCCGCGAGGCCGACCCGGGCCAGGGCGGGGGCCACCATCTCGGCCGCCGCGCGCGGCGAGGCCCCCGCGAGGCGCGCGCCCCAGCCGACGTAGGCGTCCGCGGTCCACGCGAGCGGCAGCGGCGGATCGAGCGGCGCCGCCCCGCTCGCCGCGCGGTGCGCGGTGCGCGCGACGTCGCGGCCCGCGACCTCGAGGCGCCCGGCGACGACGCGCGCCTCCCCGGGCGCCCCGCCGCTCGCGTCGTCCGCCGCGCCGGCCTGCGCCGGCCTCCGGAGGGACGAGAACGGGACGCCCGTGAGCGCCGCGAAGAGCGCGCCCGCGTCGCCGGCGCAGAGCACGCGCTCGCCGCGCGTCGCCGCGGTGAGCGCGTCGATGGCGACGACGTCGTCCACCGCGATGCGCGCCGCGCGGGCGTGGAGCAGCGGCGGCGCGGCGGGCCCGGCCTGCTCCGCGGGCTCGGCGGTCCTGGGCGACGCGGGCTCGAGCTGCTCCATGGGCTCAGCGTTCCTTCGACGCAGGCGACGCGGGCGGCGCGGATCCTCCGGGCTCGTCCTCGCGGGCCGTGGCGGGGGCGCCGAACGAGATCTCCCCGGCGAACTCGCTGCGCGCGAGCGGCCTGTCCGCGCCGAACACGAGGAACGGCGAGAGGGCGCGCGCGGCGTCGAGCATCACGGGCGGGATGGTCGCCCTCGCCAGCTCGCCCTGGGCCTGCGCGGAGAAGCCGACCAGGCTGAGGGCGTAGCCGAGGAGCGACGTGTCCTCCTCGGGGAGCGACTGGATGGGCGCGTCGTCGGGCAGCTGGCCCAGCCGGCGCGCCTCATCGATCGCCTGCCGGAGCCCGCCGAGGCGATCGATGAGCCGGCGATCGAGGGCCTGGGCGCCGGTCCACACCTGCCCGCGCCCGAGCGCGTCGACCTCCTCGGCCTTCATGTGGCGGTTCTCGACGATGCGGGCGACGAACCGATCGTAGAACTGCTTCACCTTGACGCCGAGCTGCTCGCGCTCGTCGTCGGTGTACGGCCTGTAGAGCGACTCGGCGTCGGCGCGGGGCGACGAGCGGAACGTCTCGATGCTCACGCCGAGCTTCTGCAGGAGCCCCGTGACGTCGGCCTTCCCGTAGAAGACGCCGATGGATCCGGTGATGGACGAGCGGCTCGCGAAGATCGGGGCGCCGGCGACGGACGCATAATAGCCGCCGCTCGCGGCCGACGAGCCCATCGAGACGATGAGCGGCTTCACGCGCGCGGTGAGGATCGCCTCGCGCAGGATGACGTCCGCCGCGAGCGTCGAGCCGCCGCCGGTCTCGATCCGGAACACGACGGCGCGGACGCTGCGGTCTTCCCGCGCACGGCGCAGCGCGCCCGCGACGGTGTACGAGCCCGCGAGCTTGACGCCGACGAACGGGATCGACCGGCTCTCGCCGTCGATCATGTCGCCGTCGAGGTAGACGAGCGCGACCTTGGGCGAGCGGCCCCAGCGCTCGGGCGCCTCGTCGCCCGGGTCGTCGTCGACGACGCGGGAGGCGCGCCCCATCACCTCGTCGATGACGCGGCCGAGCTCGTCGTCGTAGGCGAGCCGGTCGACGAGGCCGCTCTGCCGCGCCTCCTGCGCGAGGAACGGCCCGCGCGCGATCCGCCGCTTGAGCTCCTCGACGGGGATGCGGCGCCCGGCGCTCACCTCGGCGAGGAAGGCGCCGCTCAGCTGATCGAGCAGCGCCTGGTGATCGTCCTTGCCGACCTGGGTGCTCGTCTCGCGCGCGAACTGCTCGGCGGCGAGCTTGTGCGAGCCGATGCGGACGATGTCGGCCTGCACGCCGAGCTTCTTCAGGAGGCCGCCGAAGTAGAAGTAGCTCGACGACATGCCGGCGAAGCGCAGCCCGCCCGCGGGGTTCATGGCGATGACGTCGGCGCTCGAGCACACGTGGAGCGAGCGCCCGCCGGCGTCCTCGAGGTGGCAGAGGACCTTCTTGCCGTGGCTCCTCAGGTTGCGGATCGCGTCGGAGACCTCCTCGGCGTGGGCGAGCGAGCTGGCGGGCTCCGCGCGGAGCACGAGCGCGACGCCGGAGACCTCCGGGTCCTCGGCGAGGCGCCAGAGCTGCTGGAGGAGCCGCGTGTGCCTGCGGACGCCCGGGGTCGAGTCGAGGCGGACGCGGACGACGCGCGCGGGCAGCTGGACGCCCCGCTCGGAGAAGCTGCGGAGCGCGACGCCGGCGTAGAAGCCGGTGCCGCTCTTCGTGATGGCGTTGCCGAAGACGCCGCCGGCGGAGACCTGCAGCTCGTCGACGTTGACGTCGAGGCCGGCCATGGCGGCGATCTTCGGGCCGCCGTCGGCCGTGAGGTCGCGCAGCGCCACGTCGCCCCGGAGCGTGCCCACGTAGGGCACGCGCAGGCCGAGGGTCGCCCGGGGCGTCCAGGTGCCGCTCTCGTCGGGGTCGCTGTTCTCGACGTAGGAGGTCTCGAGCCCGATCTCGAGCGCGCGCCTGCCGCCCGCGGGCCGCACGGCGACGCCGAAGTCGTAGCTGCGCTCGATGGCCTCGCGGAGGCGGTTCTCGGGGCGGTTCCAGTCGCGCGCGACGGCCGAGAGCGAGAGCCACGTGGAGGGCCGGAGCGTGACGCCGCTCGTGAGCGAGAAGTACCCGTCGAGCGCCGGCGCGTCGGAGCTGCCCCAGCCGAGCGTCGTGCCGAAGGCGAAGGTGGGGCCTGTGTCGAGGGCGAGCCCCCAGCGGACCCAGCGCGACGGGCTGTCGAACGGCGCCGGCGCGGCGTCGGGCGGGTCGAGGAAGTCGAACCGCAGGCCGGTCGACACGTACCAGAGCGGCACGCCGAGCGCGATCGAGTGGCCACGCGCGGGCAGCGGCGAGGCGGAGCCCGTGTGGACCCATGTCCACCGGAGCTCGTTGCCCGGGAGGAAGGAGAGGTTCGCCGGGTTCACCGCGATGGCCGAGGTGTCGTCGCTGCTGGCGACGGGCTTGCCGGGATCGGGGAGCGGCTGCGAGGGGCCGTCGGCCGGCGCGGCGCGCGCGGCGGTCGCGCCGGCGAGCGCGCAGAGGCCCGCGCACAGGCCGAGCAGCGCGGCGGCGACACTGGCCGGGCGAGCGGCGCTGGCGGGGTGCGTGATGCTGGCGAGCCGCCCCAGCCGGGCGGGGCGCGGGGAGCGGGCGGGGCTTTGGGGGCGGGGTAGGTTGTTCATGCGCGGATGAGCTCCCTGAGCGTATCTGCTTCCGCGTCGTACGTCCGCTGGACCTCGGCGAGGGCGAGGCGCTCGACGAGCGGGCCGAGCAGGTTCAGCCGGATCTGGATGTCGCCATCGACCCGGCGGCGGGTGCGGCCCTGGGGCAGGCGCTCGAGTCGGTACGTCCCCGCCGAGCGGAAGTAGCTGCGCCACTGCTCCTTCGGACTGACCTGCCACGTGGAGGCGTGGTCCGAGAGGCGGTACGTCGAGCGCTCCTCCCAGGACATAGCGTCCTTCGCCACGGGGTAGCTCCGGAAGATCGGCAGCGGCGCGCTCGCCTGGAAGCGCAGGACGCGGAGCAGCTCCCCGTCGCGGAGCGCGTGCTCGACGGCCACGACGCTCTCGAGCGAGGCGACCCGCGTGGCGAGCCGAGGCCCGAGGTCCGGCGAGAGCACGGCGAGCTCCACCGCGTCGAGGGGCGCGTCGAGCTCGTGCGAGATGGTGAAGTGCACGCGGCCCTTCTATCACGCGGCGGAGGCCGGTCGCGGGCAGGTCGGAACGGGGCGATGAGGGCACAGCGGTGTGGGGCGCCCGGCGCGATGGCGGCTGCGAGCCGCCTGGCGAGAGGATCGGGCGCGGGAGCGATCGGGACGGGCGCGGGAGCGATCGGGATGGGTGCGGGAGCGAGAGGATCGGGCGCGGGAGTGAGAGGATCGGACGCGGGAGCGATCGGGATGGGCGCGGGAGCGAGCGGGATGGGCGCGGGAGCGAGAGGATCGGGCGCGGGAGCGATCGGGATGGGCGCGTTTGCCTGAACCGCGACCACCCCGATCCAACTGCGACCACTCCGCCGGAAGGCGCGAAACCCGGTGTCTCCGCCGTCCGGACACGCGGGGACAGCGTGCCACCATCGGTACCTCGTCGCGAAGAGCGAGGCCGCGGACCTGCGCCGGCGCGCCGTGCAGGCTTTCTGCGAGGCGCACCGGTGGCGGGAGTTCGCTACGATGCCGCCACAGAGGAACGAGATGCAGGACTTCGAGGAACCCAGGTATAAGAACGCGAAGACTGCCTTCGAGGCGGCATTCAGCAAGGGCTACGCATCCGGCCTTCGCGACCTCGATGAGGGACGCGCCGAGCGCCTTCCTGACGTCAGCAGCGTGTTCTACGTGGACGTGCCGGAGCACGACGTGCTCGACGACGAGTGGGAGCAGTACGTGCCCCGGTTCGAGCAGGCAGGGCGTCACGCCGCGCTGGCCACCCGCCGCACCGGAACCGCGAAGCTCGACCACGAGTGGTCGCACCCGGACACCCAGCACTGGAACCGGCCGCCCAACATGCTCCGCTGGATCGTGCAGCTGAACCCGTCCTCCTGACCGCTGGCGCGGCGACGAGGCCGAGCCTGACGCCCGGATGATGCTGGAGCGCGGGCGGAGGTAGCTGGAAATCGCCTCGCGCTCGCGTGGATCAATTTCTACCAGTTGACTTTTTCCGGTTGCGTTGACCCTCGAACTCGAGGCAGTGATGACCTTGTCAGACGCGCGGCGCCGGGCTCTGTGTGCCGGCTGTGGCGCTCATGGGCGCGTGTGCCCAGAGGAGGAAGTATGGCTATTTCTCTTGAAGAAGTGATGGCGAAGCACGAGATGGAGCGGAGCGCCCTCGGGCTGCGTTTGCAGGACTCGGCGTGGTCCAAGATGGCCGGCGTGGTCGCGCGCCAGGCCGTGCCTTTGCCGAGTCCGGCGATTCTCCGCGCCGCCGAGCAGATGCGCCGCGCGTTACGCGGCGTCGTTCCTCGAACCTGACCTCTCCTCCGCTCTCCCGCCTCCCACCCCGCGCCGACTGCGATCATCTTGCCGCAAGGCACGCAACTTGAGGAGCATATTCGCGCGTATGTACGCGCAACCATTCGGTCTTTCGTCAAGGTTAGGTCTTGGCCGTCGTCCGCGGCGACTCATCTTCCACGAAGGTGGCGCGTCCGGATTCCTGAAGCTGGGAGCCCGAGCGCGCTCCGCGTTCGCGATGCCATCGCTCGTTGATGGCACAGCTGCGCCCTCGCGCCGGCATGGCGCGGGCATGGCCAGATCGCGGGCGTGTACACCGCCGTGGCTCGGCATTCGGCCGAGTGCGGAGTGACGACGTGCGCCGCTGTGGCACCATGTGGCGGAGATACGCATGCTGGATGTAGAAGAGCAAGTGCGTGTGATGAAGGGGTTCGACAGGCGATCCGAGGTCGACGCGAGAGACTACTTGTTGGTCGCGGATGTGGTTCGGCGCATCGCCGACGCAGTTTTGGCTCACGCGAACGCCAACGGGGCAAGCGGTGTGACGTACTCACCTGGGAGCACTTGCGACCTTGTGAACGCCAATCATGAGTTTCCGGTCACGGCCTTCCGCCTCGACGACGGCAGTAGTGCGCGGTGCTGATTCATATGCGCGGGGCGTGTGTTGTCCGAATCAAGCAAGCGTGATCCAGAGAACGAATGGTGCATCGGATACGCCATCAGCAGCGTGGCGTACGTCCCCCAAGCTCGTCACCGACGACATGGTGCGGACGCTCGCCGAGCGACTGGCCATCTTCGTGAGCAAGGTACCTTCCTGACGTGCCGCGCGCGACTGAGTGAAAGAGCCGACGAATAGGCTACAATTGCGCAAGTCGGCTATGACATGCCATGTCCCAGCTTCGCAGAAAAGCCGGGAAACATAGGCCTGTGATGCTATTTGGGTCCTGAGCAAGGCGCCTCCCTCCGGCTGGTACCCGGAAGGAGGCTGCGGAACGCTGAGCGGTAGGGCCGTCCTGCGCACGTCGCATGTGCAGCAGGCGCCCCCGTTTGGAGAGAGGCAAGGGGCCGTGCCGAACGTGCTTCCTATCGAGACGCGCGTGCGCATCGCGTCCGCGCTGGTCGAAGGGACTGTTACTGAGCACCGTCGTTGATGCCGATGGCGCGCCTGTCGATCCAGCTCTTTGATGGCGGGGTGCTCGACCCACCGGAGAACACCATCATCGATGGCGGATCAGGTGCGATGACGGGGGGGCCGAGGGCAGCAAGCTGGCAGCGCGAAGAACTGTGGGAGCGTTCGGTGCTAGAGGACCGGCGACATGTCCGCGGGTTCCACCGCCGGCTGGCCAGCCAGCGTCGTCGTCAACCCGGGCCGGGCTCGGGATCGCCGGGCGTCTTCGTGCTGGCGCGGCTGGGAGCAGCCCCGGTAGCCGTGTGGAATGCCAGCACGGCCACCTGGAGATGGCCCATGGCGACATTATGCGTGAGGGACGGAGTGATCTTCTGGAGGCTCATGTCCGCCACCGCGAGCAGCTGCTTCCGCACTTCCTCGACCTTCTTCGCGTTTTCCTCGTTCATCCACGACCAATAGCACGGGACCGCCTGGTTCCGCAGCCCTGCCCTGGCCGCGCTGATCGCGCCCTCCCATGGTGCGGTCACGCTGCCCTCTGCGCCGCACTGGGCACGTCCCAGCGAATGAGGACGTTGTAGGGGCGACGGTCGGTGGAGAATCCAACGGAGCGCCTCCGCGATCTTCACCAGCATCTTGAGCTTGGCGCAGCGGCTCGCGGCGTTGGCCTCGACAGACGCACTCGCCGCGCGCGAGGCGCGCCAGGGCGGTGCGCTTGCACGAAGTCGACGGAGAGACGGCCAGCGACGAGAGGAGAGGGGGCGCGCTGTGAACGATTGTAATCGAGCGGATGTTGACACGGGGGGCACGCTGGCCACAGGTGGCCGCGAATTCCACATACCTTGCGTCGGCAACCAGGCGCAGCTTGGCGCCAGGACTCGGCCTCAGCGCGATCGTGACCAACACCGACCTGCGGGCCGGCCTCCGCACGGCATGCAGCGGCCGAGCGCGCGCGGGGGCCGCGCCGCGATCGAGCGCGTGGTCGGCGCGCGCGTGGAGCGTGCCGTGACGTTGAGCCCGTGCCCGCCGTGAATGCCGGCCGAGCGGGCGCATCGAAGCAGCCGTATGCATCGCTTCGATGACTCCACGCCCGCCGTGCGATCGTCTGCATCTCCCACCGGCGGCACGTCACCTGGCGGTGCGCGGCGCTCGCCCCGTTCCCGCGAGCCCTCGGCGCGCGCGCTGCGGCGGCCGTGCGTCACGCCGGCTCGCCGCCGCGGCGCGGGGCCCTCGACCGCGCTCCGACTCTGCCTCATGGCGTTCGCCGCCGTGTTTTCCGCCGGCTGCGCGAGCGACGTGCAGGATGAACTCGACCCCGCCGAGGCCGAGCTGCGCGCCCTCTTCCCGGAGCAGGCCGGGCTGGTGCTCGCCGCCGGCGGCGCCCTGGCGCGCGGCGAGCGCGGCTATTCCGTGACGGCGGCGCGCGGCGAGGCCGCGCGGGGCAGCGGGTCGTCGTCGCTGGGGCTCGTCGTCCACCTGCCCGAGCACGGGAGCGATGAGATCCGGATCGAGCTGCCGGACGGCTTTCACGTGCGCGTCCGCGAGCGCAGGGGGCTCGGCGCCGGACGGCTCGTGGGGACTCAGGAGATCGCCGGCGGAGATGCCGTCGCCTATGCGCACGAAGGTGGGTATTCCTTCTGGACGGCGGCGCACGGGGGATACGAAGAGTGGCTCCTCCTCCGGCCGGGCACCTTCCGGGCGGACGCGCCGGTCGCCGCGTGGTCCGTTCAGGGCGCGACGCTGCGGCGGCGCGGCGCGGCGATCGAGCTCGCCGACGAGGCCGGCGTCGCGCGCCTCGCCGTGACGGCGCCGTCGGCCTTCGCGCACGGGGGCCGGAGGGTCTCGACGCGCCTCGACGCCGAGGGCTCGACGCTCTCGCTCTGGGTCGACGCCCCGCCGGAGGAGGCCGTGCTCGTGGACCCGCTGTGGGTGGCGACCGGGAGGATGATCACGGCGCGCGCCGAGCACACGGCGACCTCGCTGGACGACGGCAGGGTCCTCATCGCGGGGGGGTTCCTGGGCTTGGACGAGGGGATCTTTTGCGATCCGAAGTACCCGACGACGCCGCTTGGCAGCGCGGAGATCTTCGATCCCGCGACGGGCGCGTTCCTGGCGGCCGCGCCGATGGCTGCTGTGCGCGGCGGTCACACCGCGACACGCCTCGCGGACGGGAGGGTGCTGGTCATCGGCGGAGAGGCGGGGGGCCCGGGCGTCGAGATCTACGCTCCCGCGCTCGATGCATGGCTTCCGGCCTCGTCGCCGTCGATGTCGCGGGCGAGCCACACGGCCACGCTGCTCGACGACGGGCGGGTCCTCCTCGCCGGAGGACGGGCCGGGTCCACGGCGACGGAGAGCACCGAGATCTACGACCCGGCGACCGACACGTGGGCCCCAGGACCCCCCATGCAGGGTGTCCGCGCCGATCACCAGGCCACCCGGCTGCTCGATGGACGCGTGCTCGTCACGGGCGGCACGTCCGGGCCGGCCGCGGGCGCCGTCGAGATCTTCGACCCGCTGACGGCGACCTGGTCGGCTGCGGCGCCGCTCGACCGCATTCGCTGGCTGACGGCGACGCTGCTGCTCGACGGACGCGTGCTCGTCACGGGCCTGGCAGGCGCCGCCGAGGTCTACGATCCTGCTGCGGATGCGTGGACCGCGGCGCCGGGCAAGTGGGGCGACACGCCCGCGACGGGCTCCTGGGATGACGGGAGCTACGTGGCCGGGCTCGGCGTGCTCGGCGAGGCGGCCGCGCGGCTCCCCGACGGCCAGGTCATGATCAGCGGAGGCATCGAGGAGATCTTCTACGCGTACCCCTGGGGAGGGACCAGCTGCAGTTTGCTCTATCTTTTGCACGCCCACGACACCTACGATCGAGTCCAGCTCTACGATCCGGTCACGGACGCGTGGTCGCCGGGCGGCAAGATCCCGACTGGGCGAGGCTATCACTCTGCCACGTCGCTCGATGACGGCGGAGTCCTCGTGGCAGGTGGGTACAGGGGGCTCTGGTCGCCGCGCGAGGGCGTCAGCACAGACAGCGCCGTCGTGGTTGCCAGCGACCCTTCGACGAACGGCGCGCCCTGCTCGACCGCCACGCGATGCGCGAGCGGCATCTGCGTGGACGGCGTGTGCTGCGCGTCGGCGTGCAGCGATGGTGAGTGCAGCGCCTGCTCCATCGCGGCGGGGGGCAAGGTGGACGGGGTGTGCACGCCTGCCCACGGCGTCCCGTGTGACGACGGCGACGCGTGCACGCTCGGCGATTCCTGCAACGCTGGAGTGTGCGCCGGAGCTCCATCGAGCAGCGCGGAGTGCGGCGCTGGAGAGGGGGGTGCCGGCGGTGGTGAGGGCGGCGCCGGCGGTGGCGAGGGCGGTGCCGGCGGTGGCGAGGGAGGCGCTGGCGCCAGCAATGGCGGCGCTAACGCTGGTGCAGGAGGCGCTGGCGAGGGAGGCGCCGGCGGTGGCGAGGGAGGCGCTGGCGCCGGCTATGGCGGCGCTAACGCTGGAGCAGGAGGCGCTGGCGAGGGAGGCGCCGGCGGTGGCGAGGGAGGCGTTGGCGCCGGCAATGGCGGCGCTGGTGCTGGAGCAGGAGGCGCTGGCGCTGGAGGTGGTGGCGCTGGAGCAGGAGGCGCTGGCAACGGCGGCGCCGGCGGTGGCGAGGGAGGCGCCGGCGCTGGAGACACCGGCAATGGCGGCTCCGGCGCAGGAGGCGCTGGCGCCGGCAATGGTGGCGCCGACGCTGGCGCAGGAGGCGCTGATGCTGGCGAGGGGGGCGCCGGAACCGGCAACGGCGGAGCTGTCACGAGCGCGGGGAGCGCCGGCGCGAGCGACGTGAGTCCCGCCACGCCCCCGCCCTCCAGCAGCGGCTGCAGCGCGGCCGGCTCGGGCTCCGACTGGCAGCCTGCCGCCGCCGGGCTCGCGCTGCTCCTGAGCGCGCGCCGCCGGCGGACCCGCCGAGCGCAATCCCCTCGCAATGCCGCATAGAAGCTCTCCACGAGGGGCTCGCTCCGCTCGTGCGCCCGGCATGATCGCCCGCCGGGCGCTTTGGCTCAGAACAGCTCGATGTCATCGAGGTTCAAGCCATCCTTGAATGTAGGGCACGCTGATTGCTGGAGGCGCTTCATGAAGACCAACTCGGGACGCACTGTTTTCCCTGCGGGTTCGCTCGTCGCGCTCGCGATGATTGTGGGCTGTGGCAAAGTCACGGTCGAACTACCGGGCTCCGTCGATGTCGAGCCGCCTGGCTCTGTGGATGTCGAGCCACCGGCTCCTGAAGATGTCGAGCCACCGGGCCCTGAAGATGTCGAGCCACCGGCTCCTGAAGATGTCGACTCCTCGGGGTCTGTGAACAGCGAACCACCGGACCCTGTGGATAGCGAGCCCGAGAGCTGCGTTGAAGGTACGGAGGTATCGTTCTTTGCGCCCTCGGGAATGGACGCCGACTGTCTTCTTCCGGTCGATGGGGAACGGCTCATCGCGGTTGGAGCACCAGCGAACGGGGGGGTCGCGGAGCTCGACGAGGCGGGCAACGTGGTGTGGAGCTCGACCCTCCTGCCCGGCGGATTTCTGAAGACCGGCGCCACGACCGAGGACGGGGGCCTCATGGTCGCGGGCCAGGTGGGTGATCCGACGTCTCCGTCCGGCACGGGGTTGTGGCTCGGTCGGCTCGACGGAGCCGGTCAGCTGCTGGCGAGCCGGCAGCTCGGACCATCGGCCTTCAGCGCGCACGTCGACATCGATCTGCTCCGGCACCCGACCGGGGGATACGTGCTCTCCACCCACGACACCGAGGCCGACGGCGCGGCGCCTCGGCTGCGCCTGTTGCGGCTGGACGACGCTGGCGAGATCGTCCACGAACGGTTCATGCCGATCGCTCCCGGGTCCGCGATCACGCAGTCCTGGAGTCGGGGCGGGGCCGTGCTGCTGCCCGGAGGTGACGTGGTTCAGCTGACCGCGCACGCCGGGTACCTGCGCGTCGTCCGCAGCACCGAGCAGACGGCGCCGGTGTTCGACCGTGTGCTGGAGGAGGTCGGCGGAGCGTGGCCACAGGACATCGCGGCCCTGCCCGATGGCCGCATCGCGATCGCCGCGATCAGCGTCGGTCAGAGTCACGTCATCCTGCTGGACGCCGAGGGAGCAGTGATCTGGGCCAGAACCTATCACCCTGAGCGCGACACCGAGCTTCACGCCATCTCGTACGATCCGAACACGGGGCTCTTGCACCTCGGCGGGACGACGCGGGGAACGGACGGAGGAACGCAGCGGACATGGCTACTCTCCGTCGACACCGACGGGGAGCTGCGCTGGGAGTTCGAAGGTGAGGTCGGCACGCCGAGCCGGTTCAATGCGGTCGCGTCGCTCCCCGGCGGTGGGTTCGTGGCAGCTGGATTCCACGATTTCGTCTATGCGGTGGTCCGCCCGAAGACGTGTCCGTGAGCGGCGGCCGGGTCGACACATCGACAGATTGTCGAGAGAGCGCACCATCGGCGGAGCGTCCGCTGACGGCGTGGATCAGGGGACGTCTGTCGGGTCCCAGCTCGCGCGGAAGCCGACATCGAGCCCGTCGAGCGTGCGCATCGTGCCGGCGTCGAGCGCGAAGTCGAAGATCGCGCCGTTCTCGGCGATACGCGCGGGGGTGACCGACTTCGGCAGAACGATCAAGCCGTGCTGCACGGCCCAGCGCAGCATCACCTGCGCCGGTGTGCGCCCGACCTTTGTCGCCGCGGAGACGATGTCTCTGTGCCCGAGCTTCACGCCCTGCGTGAGCGGGCTGTACGCCTGCACGAGGATCCGGTGCTTTGCGCAGAACGCGCGCAGCTCGGCCTGCCCGAGGAACGGGCTGAGCTCGACCTGGTTGATCGCCGGCACCACCGCGCTCTCGACGAGGAGCTCCTCGAGGTGCCGCACGGTGTAGTTGCTGACGCCGATCGACTTCGCGAGGCCTTGCTTCTGCGCCTCGACGAGCGCGCGCCAGGTGTCGCTGCGCTTGCCGGTGACGGGAAAGTGAATGAGCACGAGATCGTAGGCGTCGAGCGCGGCTTCCTTGAGCGAGCGATCGAGCGAGCGCAGCGTCGTGTCACGCCCCTGGTTGAAATTCGCGATCTTCGTCGTGATGAACACCGCGTCGCGCCCGAGGCCGCTCTTGCGCAACGCGCTGCCGACGTCCGCCTCGTTGCCATAGTACTGGGCGGTGTCGACGTGGCGATAGCCGAGGCGCAGCGCTTCGAGGACGGCGCCCTCGGTCTCCGCGCCGGGCGCCGATTGATACACCCCGAGCCCGAGCTGCGGAATGTGGTGACCGTCGATCATCTGCAGGCGTGGTGATTCGATCATTGGCGGGCCCCCTGGTTTCGGCCATCGCTCGGCAGGGTCGAGCGCGAGAGTGTGCTGGCGAAGTCGAGACGTTAGTGACGGTGAATGTCGACGGCAAGAGCAAGAAAACTCCGTGGCGACTGTGCAGAGCGCGCGCCAGCTGGCCGATATCGATGAAGAGAGCGAGCGCCTCGGCCTCCTCGCCTCGACAGCCCAACGCGGCAGTGCTACCCATCTCACGTGTCCGGCGCTGAGGGGGAGGACATGTCATTACATCATGGCCTGTCGCCGATGCACGCAGGAAAGGATCGCCATATGCGTATCAATCGAATCCGAGGTCTGCGGGCAGCTCAGCTTGCGTTCGCGTTCGCGTCTGCGGGAGCAGCCTTCTGCTTCGCAGCGTGCTCGGCCGACACGGGCGGCGGCAGCACGACGGGCGGCGGCAGCACGACGGGCGGCGGCAGCACGACGGGCACGGGCGGCGGCAGCACGACGGGCACGGGTGGCGGCAGCACGACAGGCACGGGCGGCGGCAGCACGACGGGCACGGGCGGCGGCAGCACGACGGGCACGGGTGGCGGCAGCACGACGGGCGGCGGCAGCACCACGGGTTCGGGCGGCGGCAGCACCACGGGCGGTGGCGGCAGCGGGGGCTCGGGCGTTGTGTGGCAGACGGCCAGCCTGACGGAGTTCGAGTCTTACCCCGACCCCGGCAGCGAGGAGTGCATCGAGTACAACGGGTGCACGTGGGCCGGCCAGTTCGCGGCCCTCGACGGAAAGCAGCCGGAGAGCTGGGTCAGAGAGAACAACATCGCCGCGGTGCACTCGAAGGATTTCGAGAGGTACAAGCTCAAGACCCTGCGCCTTCGAAAGAATGGCAAGGAGATCGACGTCAAGGTGTATGACATGTGCGCCGACTCCGATTGCAGCGGGTGCTGCACGCGGAACGCGCAACCGTCGGGGTACCTGATCGATATCGAGAAATACACCGCTCAGCGGTTCGGGGTCTCGGCGTCTGGACAGGTCGAGTGGAGGTGCCTCGACTGCAATTGATGGCTGTCTCGCCTGGCAGGCGGCTCGGGCGCCGCCTTGCTCACCCGCCGAGCGCCTTGTCGATCGCCTGCGTGAGCTTCGGGTCGTCCGGCGCCACGGACGACTCGAACCGCGCGATCACCGACCCGTCCTTGCCGATCAAGAACTTGGTGAAGTTCCACTTCACCTCACCGGCAGGCGCGGCTTGCGTGAGGAAGGCATAGAGGGGGTGCTTGCTGCCCCCCTTGACCGGGATCTTCGAGAACATGGGAAAGCTGACGCCGAACTTCGTGGAGCAGAAGGCGGCGATCTCGGCGTCGGTCCCCGGCTCCTGCGCGCCGAAATCGTTCGACGGGAAGCCGAGGACGGCGAAGCCGCGATCCTTCAGCCGATCATGGAGCTCCTCGAGCCCGGCGTACTGCGGCGTATAGCCGCATTCCGAAGCGGTGTTCACCACGAGCAGCACCTTGCCTCGGTACTCACCGAGCGAGCGGTCCTGTCCGTCGATGGTCTTCACGGTGAAGTCGTAGAGCGACATGGCCTTTCCTTCCTGAGCAGCGCCGGGCGTGTGCTCCGGCGCGGTGCGCTCGGCATCCCTCCCACAACCCGACACACAGGCGAGGGCGAGCGAGCTGATCAGGGCGAGTCCACACCGGAGCACGCGCGGCGAGCGTTCCATGCCGGAATGGATAGGCGCGCTTCCGGGCCGCGTCGAGCAGGAACGCCGCCGCCGACCCATCGCCGCGTGAACGAGCCGGGCCGCAGCCTCACCCCGAGGGCGACGGGTGCGCGCGGGTCGGGGCCATGCGCACGTCGGAGCGCGACCCGGAGCCCGGGGCGCCGGGGCGAGACAGATTCGCCTCGTCCTTACCCGTCGACGCCCCGGCGCAAGAACGCGCCCGCGAGGTCGAGCGCGTCGCGCGCGGCCTCGAACGTCCCAAGGCTCCTCGGGAACACGTGGGGCATGCCCTCCCAGACGTGGACGTCAGCGTCGGCGAGCGCATCGAGGCGAACGGAGTCGTCGAGCAGGATCTCGGCCGTGCCCACGTGAACCTGAACAGGCGGGATGTGCTCCATCGCGCCGTACAGCGCGGAGGCGCGCGGATCGCGAGCGTCGTGACCGCAGAGGTAGTGACGCGCGCCGGCTTCGAGCACCCCACGGGAGAGCAGCGGATCTTCAAGGGCCTTGGCCTCGATGCTCGCGCCGGTCAGGGACAGATCGGTCCACGGCGAGAGGAGCACGCCGCACGGCGCCTTGCTCTCCGCGACCAGCAGGGCGAGCGCGAGCCCGCCGCCCGCCGAGTCCCCGGCGATGGCGACCCGCTCCGCGCCGAGCTCGCCGGTGAGGCCGAGGTGCGCATTCCTTGCATCCTCCCACGCGGCAGGGAAAGGGTGCTCCGGCGCCAGGCGATAGTCGGCAACGAACACGGAGATGCCGGCGCGGACCGCGAGCTGACCCGCGAAGTGGCGGAACGCGCGGGCGCTGCCGAGGATGAACGCACCGCCGTGCACGTAGAGGATCGCCCGACAAGGCCGCGGCGACGGCGGGATACACCACGTGCCCGGCACCCCACCGACGCGAGCCTCGCGGTGCTCGACGTCCGCGCCGGGGGGCGTGAGCTCGATGAGCTGGTCGAACGACGCTCGCGTCGGAGCGGCGCGGCTCGTCGCGAGCCGGGAGCGCAGCGCGGTCATGGCGTCGCGGTCGGCGGGAGAGAGGGGGTGATGGATCTGCGGCATCGGCGACCTCGGCAGAAGAGTGACGCCGTGAACGAATAGGACCTCCCACGTGGCTTGAGAACGGCGTCGCGGAGGGTAAGATCCATTCCTCGTCGGAATAACCGGAGCGGCGCATGGACAGGCTGGACGCGATCAAGACCCTCCTTCGGGTCGTCGAGACGAGGAGCTTCTCGGTGCCGGCGCGCGAGCTCGGCGTGGGTCAGCCCGCCGTGAGCAAGACGATCGCGCGTCTCGAGGAAGAGCTCGGGCTCCGGTTGGTCGGGCGCACGACGCGGCACGTGAGCGCGACCCCGGCCGGGCAGCGCCTCGTCGACGAGGTAGGTCCGCTCGTCCGGGCGCTCGACGAGCGCATCGCGCGGCTCGCGCGCGGCGATCGCGCGCCGAGCGGCACCGTGCGTATCGCGGTCGCCCCAGGCTTCGGCCGCGCCTGCGTCGTGCCGCTCCTGCGGGCCCTCCGCGCCGAGCACCCGGGCATCGCCGTCGAGCTCGCCGTCTCCGATCGGCTCGCGGACCTCGTGGCAGACAACATCGACCTCGCCGTTCGAGCCGGGGCGCTCGGTGACACGGGCCACATCGCGAGGCGTGTGGGGGAGACGCCGCTGCTCACCGTGGGCTCGGCGGCGTACCTGGCGCGCCACGGCGAGCCAGGTGAGCTGCCCGAACTCGAAGAGCACGAGTGCGTCGTGTTCTTCACTCGAGGCGCGCGGCGCGCATGGCGATTCGGGCGGCCGGCGGCGACGAGCCATCACCCTTCACGTGTGACGTTCCTCTCGAGCAACGCGGACGACATCCGCGCGGCGGTGCTCGCCGACGTCGGCCTCGCCCAGGTGCCGGGGTGGCTCGTCGCGCAGGATCTCGCGACCGGCGCCATGAGGGCCGTCCTGCGGCGACACGAGCCCGAGCCCATTCCTCTCTTCTTCGTGCGGCCGGCTCAGAAGCGACCGCCGGACCGCGTGCGCGTGGTGGAGCGGTTCCTGCTTCGTGAGCTCGCGCGCGAGCCGCTGCTGCAGGCGGGGCGCTGAGCCGGCTTCGGCTTCACCGCGGGGAGCGGCCGCCGTCCGGCGCGGGGCGAGGCGGCGGGCGAGCCGCCGCCGCCGTCACTTCTTCGTCAGCGCGTTGTAGCTGGTGATGAGGTTGCGGTAGTCGGGGATGTGGTTCGAGAACAGCGTCGCCAGTCCCTCGACGTCGTTGCGCCAGTCGCGGTGCAGCTCGCAGGCGACGCCGAACCACGTCATGAGCTGCGCGCCGGCTTGCGACATGCGATCCCAGGCGGAGTGCCGGGTGAGCTCGTTGAAGGTCCCGGACGCGTCCGTGACGACGAAGACCTGAAAACCCTCCTCGATCGCCGACAGCGCGGGGAAGGCCACGCAGACCTCGGTCACGACGCCCGCGATGATGAGCTGCTGCTTGCCCGTGGCCTTGACGGCTTTGACGAAGTCCTCGTTGTCCCACGCGTTGATGTTGCCGGGGCGCGCGATGTACGGGGCGTCCGGGAACTGCTCCTTCAGCTCCGGCATGAGCGGGCCATTGGGGCCGGACTCGAAGCTTGTCGTGAGGATCGTCGGCAGCTTGAAGTACTTCGCGAGATCGGAGAGCGCGAGCACGTTGTTCTTGAACGTGTCCGGCTGGATGTCGCGCACGAGCGACAAAAGTCCCGCCTGATGATCGACCAGCAACACGGCGGCGTTGTTTTTATCGAGTCGAACGTACGGCTTGGTCATGGGCTGTCTCCTCTTCTCTCGTCGTGGGTGATGCGTCTGTGTGGCTCGACGCCCGAGCATAGAAGTCGTTCAATCGTCCAGGTGGCCGAACTTGCCGCTCGCGAAGTCGGCGAACGCTTGCTGGATCTCTTGCGCGCTGTTCATGACGAACGGGCCGTACTGGACGATGGGCTCGTCGATCGGCTCGCCGCTCAGGACGAGCAGGTGGGCCTCCGATTCGGCCTCGATGAGCAAGCGCTCGCCGGCGTTCTCGAACACCGCGAGGTCGTGCTCCGCAGCGCGCGCTCCGTTGATCGCAATGTCGCCTTTCATGACGAGCAGGCCCAGGTTATGGCGCGCCGGGAAGGTGAGCTCGACCCTGCCCCGCGCGTTCAAGCGGACGTCGAAGATGTCGATCTTCGTGAACGTCTGCGCGGGTCCCTTCACGCCCTGGTATTCGCCTGCGACGACCCGGACGGAGCCCGCGTTCTCGGGGAGCGTGACGATGCCCATCCGATCGCTGGTGATGCTTTGATACCGAGGCGGCGACATCTTGTGGGCCTTGGGCAGATTCACCCAGAGCTGCGCCATCTGGAACGGGCCGCCGCGGCGCGCGTAGCTCTCTTCGTGATACTCCTTGTGAAGGATTCCCGACGCCGCCGTCATCCATTGCACGTCGCCCGGACCGATCACGCCGCCGCCGCCCGCGCTGTCGTGGTGGGCGACGCTCCCTTGCCAGGCGAGCGTGACCGTCTCGAAGCCTCGATGGGGATGCACGCCGACGCCCCGCGGCCTCGCCGCCGGCGCGTACTCGTACGTCGGGTGATAATCCAGCAACAGGAACGGATTCAGCTTTTGCGCAGCCTCCGGAATCGCCGAGAAGAACCCCGCGACCCGGAAGCCGTCGCCCACCCAGTGCAGGCCAGGGGCCCGGTAGATTCCCTCGATCGTTCGGAGCTCGGGCCGCGCTGCTCGGGTGGCGCTCGTCCGCGTCTGCATCGTATTCGTGGTGGTCATGGCTGCATTCTCCTGACACGAGGAGGAATAGACATGCCGAGCGCGTAGAACAATGCGCAATAGATGGAATAACTGTTCCGAAATTTGGAACAATTCTGTCACATGCGGGCGACCACGCTCGGCGCGGTGGACAACACGAGGCGCTCGCGGAGCAGGTCGAGGAACGCTACCACCTTCGGCGAGAGGTGCCGTGTGCTCGGATAGAGCGCGAACACGGGCACCTCGGGCGCCGACCAGGAGGCGAGCACCGGCATGAGCCGCCCCGCGGCGAGGTCTTCCGCGCACAGGTACTCCGGCAGTAGGGCTACGCCGAAGCCCGCGCGAGCGACCGAGCGAAGCATCTCGTAGTCGTTGACGACGAGCCGCGGGTGAACCGTGATCTCGGCGATCTTGGGCCCCGACCTGAGCTCCCAGGAGCTCCCCTCCGGCGCGAACACGATGCACGGGTGGTCCGCGAGCTCGGCAATGTCGTTCGGCTCGCCGAGCGCCTTTTTGACGTCGGGCGCAGCGACCAGACGGCGCCGCACGGCCCCGAGACGCCGGGCGACGAGGCTCGTGTCCGGCGTGGTGCCGGCCCGCAGCGCGAGGTCGAAGCGCTCCTCGACGACGTCGACCTTGCGATCGGTACAGACAAGGTCGACCTGGACATCGGGGAAGAGACGCAGGTATTCGGCGAAGATCGGTCCGAGAACGGAGAAGGCGAGCGGGGCCGTCACCCGCATGAGCCCCCGCGGCGTCGACTGGAGCTGCGAGACAGCGAGCTCTGCCTCCTCGAGCGCGGCGACGATGCGAACGCAGTGCTCGTAGTAGACGCGACCGACGTCCGTGAGGCTCAAGGTCCGCGTGGTCCGCTGGAGCAGCCGCGCGCCGACGCGCGACTCGAGATCGGAGATCTTCCGGCTCACGGTCGACTTCGGCATCCCGAGGGCGGCCGCGGCCGCCGTGAAGCTGCCTCCCTGAACTACCCTCGTGAAGAGGACGATCTCGTCGAGAGCGACGCTGGGCAGGCGAGGGTCCATGGGTGGGACAATTTACGCAAGAGGCGCGGATTGTGCCAAGGCGGCGCTGGGAGGCTCACAGGCCGACGCGCTCGACGCGCACCCGCACCTCGGCGGCCGCCAGCGCCGCGTCGCCGCCCGCCGTCCCCGCGCCGCGCTCCACCGAGCCGCCCGCGATCTCCGCGATGAGGAGCGGCCCCGTCGCCTTCACGATGCGGCGGGCCTGGCCCAGCACGCGCGCCCTCTCTTCCTCCGTCGCCCCGGCGAGGACGCCGCTGAGGAGGACCCCGCAGGCGCGGTTCGCCGGCAGCGCGGCGAGCCCGGCGACGGTCGTCGCGCGGGCCGCGAGGCCGCACACCTGCGCGACGTCGCGCGCGAGCAGCTCGGCCGCCTCGCCGACCACGACGACGCCGCCGTACAGGCCGCGCAAGGCGGGGGCGGCGACCGCCCTCACGCCGCGCACGAGCCGCGCGCGCGCCTCGATCGCGCCGGGCGAGCAGTCCGGCAGGCGCTCCGCCGCCGCCGCGTCCGGGGCAGCCGCCATGACGGCCGGCGAGAGCGCCGCCCGGATCGCGGCGAGCCGCGCCCGCCACCACCGCGCGCCATGCCCGATCTCCCGGGCGCGGCGCTCGCGCTCTTCCCGCCCTCGATGGACGTGGACCTGAAACGCCTCCGTGGCGGCCTTCTGCGGCTGGCGCAGGGCGCGAACGCTCGTGAGCAGGCGTATCTCGATGAGGTCCGCGCGCCGCACGCCCTCCAGCAGATCGACGAAGGCTCCCTTCTCGGCGCCGCCGCCGATGAACCACTCGTCGAAGCCGCCGAGCGCATCGACGAGGCCTCGCCAGACGATGGGCAGCCCGTCGCGCACATCGCAGAGCGGCTCGGAGCCCGGGGCGCCGGGGCGGGGGCGATCGCCGTCGGCGCCGGGCACGCCGCCGTCGAGCGGCGTGGCCGCGAGGAGCGGGGCGAGCCCCTCGACGGCGCCCGAGGCCGCCCACGCGGCCGAGCGCTCGATCCACGCGGCCGGCGGCAATGCGACGCGGGCCAGCGCCGGCGTGAGCACGGCCGGCACGCCGCGCGCGAGCGCCGCGTCGTGCTCCGAGAGCGCGTGCTCGACCGCCTCGGGCGGGAGCAGGACATCGGCGTCCAGAAACCAGATCAACGGCGCCAGGGCGGCGCGGAAGCCCGCGTTCCTGGCATGGCTGCAGTGCGGGAACTGCCCGCGCGGGCGCGGGCTGTCGACGATCTCGACCCGGAACGGGTGAGAGCCCGGCTCCGCCGCGGCGCGGATGGCGCCGCTCGGGTCGCCGCCGTCGCACACAACCACGACCTCGAAGGACGACGGGGCGGCGGTCTGCGCGCGCAGCGCGAGCACGGCGCGCCGCAGGAGGGGCGCGGTCGCGGGTTGGCACGGGATCACGAGGGCGATGCGCGGCGGAGCGGCGCTCGTCGCGCGAGCCTCCGCAGCCGGGCCGGGCGCGCCGGCCGCATCGCCCGCGGCGCAGCCCCCGACGGCCGCATCACCGGCGGACGCGCCGCTGCCGCCCGCACCCGCCGAGGAGCCGCCCCTCAGCGCCGGCCGCTCGCCGAGCACCTCCCACAAGCTGGCGAGGCACCGCTCGCGCTCGCTCAGGTACGCATCCCGCGCCGCTTCCTGGATGCGCCGGAGATCCGCCTCCGTGAACGCCATGCAGCGCTCGACCGCATCGCGCACGTCCTCCGGAGCCACCGCGTGTGTGCGCACGAGGCCCTGCGCGCCGTGCGGCGCGGCCGGCATGCGCAGCGCGCAGCCGTCGATCTCGCTCATCGCCTCGGTGTCGGGCACGAGGACCGCGGCGCCGACCGACAGGCCCTCATGGAGCGCGTGGCCCCAGCCCTCGTAACGAGACGGACAGAGGTGGAACCGAGACGCGTTCTGGTAAAAGCGAAGCCGCCGCTCGTCGACGCGCCCCGCGAACTCGACGTTCCGCGGCCTGAGCGGCCAGCCGAGCGAGGACACGACCGTCAGCGGATACGGGATGCGGTGGCGCTCCCAGGCCAGAAGCACCGAGTCCGTGCCCTTCGCGTCGGAGCCGCCAGGGACGTGCAGGAAGCGCCGCGCCCGGGGCACGGCCGGGTCCCATCGGTCCTCCGAGAAGAAGCCGAGGTGGCGAGCCCGCGGCGTGAGCGGGGCGAAGTGCGACAGCGCGTCCCGGGTCTTGCACAGGACGAGCTCGAAATCGTCGAGCGCGGACCGGGCCTCCGGCCGCCACCACTCGGCGTTCGGGATCAGCCAGCGGCGCGGCGCGCCCTCGGCGAGGCGCGGCTCGTAGACCTCGAGGAAGATGACGAGATCGGCACCCCCCACTCCCTCGGAGCGCTGGAAATGAACGCCGGTGACCCGGTGACCCCAGCTCTCCAGGAGGCTGCCGAGAAGACGGTAGTCGCGCTCGAGCCCCTTGCCGTTGTCGATGTTGGTGACGATGTGGATCTGCATCGGAAGCAGCCAGGGTCACACCCAGCCCCTCAGCCCCGCGTGGTGCTCGCCGAGGATGCCGAGCATCTGGCGCATGCGGTGCACATACGTGAAGCTCGCCTTGACGCGCGCGTGCCCGGCCCGCCGGATCGCCTCGCGCTCGTCGTCGTGCTTCACATAATAGTCGATGAGGCGCCGCAAGGCCGCGAAATCGCCGAACGGATAGTAGACCACGTGCTCGCGATCCCGGAGCTCCTCCTCCAGGCCGAAGATGTAGGGGTGGATCATGAAGCCTCCCCGGCCGAGCGTCTCGTAGATGCGATCGGACCAGTAATGCGGGTGATCGAAGCCGACACACAGGCTGTCGCCCACGACGATCTTCGAGGAGGCGTACAGGCGGTTGAGGGCGTCGCCGCGCACGCAGCTCTCCGGTGAGCCGTGCTTCACGAAGCGGCGGCCGTACGTCTGCGACAGGAAGTCGACAAGACGCCTCCGATAAGGCCACTCGGGATGGTAATCGTACGAGCCCACGAAGCAGACGTCGGCCGCTACGCCGGGGTCGACCTCCGCGAGATAACACTCGGCGCCGTACACGCCGGGCTTGAGGTAATGGTGGCGTATCCCCTGCGCCCGGAAGAACGCCTCGCTCCCGCCGTCGGGCGTGAACACGTGCTGCGTGCGCCAGAACGGGTCGAGGCGGAGATCGCGGCCGCGCGAGAGGCCGGCGTACAGGTCGAGGTGATACGAGGCCGTCGGGATGGGCAGCTGGGTGATCCAGCGCAGCGCGTCGCCGCGCAGGCCCCAGGTGCGGGTGTAGAGCAGCAGATCGACGTCGCGCGCCATGCCGTCGAGCTCGTCCAGGGTGAACGCGTTCTCCTGGGCCTGGACGACCTCGACGCCGAGCGCTCGCAGGCTCTCGCCGACGTGGTTCTCGGTCGAGAACGACGGGCCGAAATTACCGATGTACAGGATGCGACGGCGCATGGGCGAGGGGGCCACGGCGGCGGCGCCCGTCAGGGACGCGGGTCCAGCGGCCACGTGGCCACGAGCGCGCGCGCGTCGGGCGTGCGCGCCTTCGAGAGCACCGCGAGCGTCACGGTGCGATCCGTGACCAGCACGCACGGCGCCGAGAACGCCGCTGGATCGGCGCCGCCGGCGTCGACGGGGAGCACGCGGAACGCGGCGCCCGGGGCCGGCCGGTGCGCGACGAGGAGGTGGGCGGCGGAGGTCGCGACGATCACGAGCCCGCCGCCCGCGCGGTCGGCGTCGATCTCGAAGACGCGGCGGTCGCCGAACGGCGCGTCCTCGGCGCCGGCAGGGCCGTACGCCGCGTCGCGGGCCGAGACGCGCACGGTGCCGGGCAGCGCGCCGCCGCGCGAGGCGCCGGGGGCGACGCGCTTGCACACCGCGGTGGGGCCCGGCGACCCGGCGAGGACCACGACATCGATGCACTCGCCGATCGGGTGGTCCACCGGGGCGCCGCCGGCCGCCGCGGCCTCCAGCACGACCGCCGTCGCGTTGTCGACGACGGCGGACACGGCGCCCGGGACGCCGGGGGAGGGCGCGGGGAGCGAGCCGGCGCCCGCGCCGCGCACGAACCGAGGCCCGCTGAAGCTCGCGAACGGCCGGTGCGCCGTGAGCGAGGTGCGGACACCGGAGGCGCCGTCGAGCCGGACCAGCGCGTTCACCGCGCCGCCGGCGACCTCCACAACGAACGACAGCGCGCCGCCGTCCGCCGCCGCGGCGTCCCAGCGGGGCAGCGCGGGCAAGAGCTGCGGGATCGTGGCGACGGCGCCCGACGGACCGCGGCCCGCGAGCGGCAAGGCCCAGACGTCCGTGCGGTGCGGCGGGGCCGCGCTGTGCGTCGACGACGCGAGCAGCACCGGCGCCCCGTCGAGCGCGACGAGGCGCAGGGCGTCCGCGAGCGGGGCGTCGGGCAGCGCGGCGGGAGAGAGCGCGACAGGCGGAGGGGGCGTTTCGTTCATGGGCGCAGATCCGGGGGCGGGGCGACACGCGGCGGCGGCGAGACAGACGAGGAGCGCGGGCGCGGGAGGCCCGCGGCGCGGCTTCCAGGGGGCGTTGGTCGAGCGGGGCGAGATCATGCCGGTCGGCCTCCGCGCTGCGCTAGCGCGACAAGCGGCTTGAAACCGCATGCAAACAGCAAGAAATCGAACCGCCAAGGCGCCAGGGACGCCAAGAGTTCATTGTCTTCTTGGCGTCCCTGGCGCCTTGGCGGTTCATTCCCTGGTCTCCAAGCTGGTCGGCGCTCTAGATGCGGGCGTTCGTGCGCATGTTCCACAGCTGCACGAGGGCCTGCGGGTTCGACGATTTCGGATAGCCGGCGAGCGCGGCGGCGAACAGCCCGTCGATCGCGCCGGTCTCCCACGTGGCCGCGTCGGCGAACGGCCCGCCGCCATACGAGGGGTCGTAGAGCTGGCCGCCGTGCACGACGATGAAATGGTTGAAGAACGCGGGCGGGGGCTCGGGGTTCCGCTGGCCGGGGATCCCCGGCAGGTTGACAACGTCGGTCCACATGCGGTGGGTCCACGGGGCGGGCCGCGTGGCCGCGTTCCACTGCCAGTTCTTCACGAGGAACCCCTCGGATCCCGAGGTCCACGCCGGCACCGTGACGACGACCACCACCTTGTCGGCGCTGGTGATGCCATGGACCTTGAGCATGTCGATGAAGAACTCGGCCCACGAGCCGCACTGCCCGCTGCCGTCGGCGCTCGCGAGGAGAAGGCGGGTGTTCGTGCAGGTGGTCGTGTTCGGGTTCCAGTACGTGAGGCCCACGCCGTCGCGCTTGCGCGTGAGCGCCCGCGTCGCGAAGGGCGCGAAGCTCCGGGACACGACGCGCCCCTCGGTCGTCTCGCCCTGGGCCGCGCGGCACGAGATGTCGACGAGCGTCCAGTGGACCGTGCCGGCCGGCGCGCCGAGCACCGCGTAGACGAGGTGCGCCGTCGTGCCCGCGCCGACCCAGCCGGTGCCGGCGGCGTTCGCCTCCCACGCGATCGTCAGCGGATCGTAGCAGGCGACCACGTTCGGCAGCGGCGCGCTGCTCGTCATCGAGGGCGTGGAGACGTCGACCGACCCGGGCGACACGCTGACCGTGCACGTCCATTCGAGCGTCACGCCGCCGGCCACGGCGCGGCCGCGCAGCTGCACGGACTCGGTCCCGGTGGGCGGCCGGAGCACGCGCAGCACCACGGCGAACGGGACATGCGCGCCGCGGACGTAGCAGACCGGCGATTGATCCGCCGCCTGCCGGGTGCTCAGCCACTCGGGGGAGGTGAAGTTCCCGAGAGAGTCCCGCTCGACCGCGTGGTTCGCCGTGAAATCGACCTGGATCACGCCGACAAGCGCGTGGACGATGGCGGGCGCCTTCGGCGACGGCTGCACCGGCGGCGGCACCTCGAGCGGCCTGCGCGCCTCGGGGGCGCGCGGCGGCGGGCCGCGGAAGGCGAGGAGGCACCCCGTCCGGAGCAGCTCGGCGACGCGCTCGCGGAGCAGGTCGAGCTCGCGCGCCGCGTCGAGCGACACGATGCCGGCGCCCGCGGCGCACAGCTCGCTCAGGAGATCGACGCGCTCGCGATCCGGCTCCTCCGAAGGGAACCACGCGGGCACCTCGAGGGCGGCCAGGTGCGGCTCGATCGGCTCCGCGCCCTCGGGCAGGACCGCGCCGGCTGCACGGACGAAGCCGACGTCTCCGTACGCATCGACGACCTGCCAGACGTTGCCCATGAATCCGCGCGATCCGCTGTCCGCTGTTCCCCCGGCGCCCGATCTGACTAGGCCCGCCCTCGCCGTGCGTCAACCGTTCGTCAAGCAGCGCGCCGGCATGTCGACGGCATGTGTGCACGGCATGTGCGCTGGCATGTGCGCGGCATGTCGACCGCGTCGGCGCGCGTGAATGTGCCCACCCGGCCGGCGAGCGATGGTAGTCTCGACGGCTCGGGCTCCGAGACGTGCGAGGGCGAGGCGACCGATGGCGGACGGTGCGATCGAGTTTGATTTCGCTGTGGAAGGCGCGACCGATCCGTGGCGCGTCGCGCGGATCGAGGGCCATGAGGGCATATCGCGGCTGTTCCACTTCCGCGTGACGCTCGCGTCGACGGACGCCGCGCTGGCGTTCGACGGGCTGGTCGGGCAAACGTGCCTGCTCACGATCCGGACCGACGTGTCGACTCGGTACATCCACGGCATCGTCGCGCGCTTCGAGCAGCACGAGGAGGGGCGCGCGGTCACCACGTACCTGGCGACGGTCGTCCCGCGGGCGTGGCGCCTGCAGCACCGTCACGATTACCGCATCTTCCAGGAGGCGACGGCGCCGGAGATCATCGACAAGGTGCTCCGCGCGGCGGGGCTGTCCTCGGAAGATTTCCGCGTCTCGACGACGATGACCCACGATCGGCGGGAGTACAGCGTGCAGTACGCCGAGACCGACTGGGCGTTCATCAGCCGCCTGATGGAAGAGACAGGCATGTTCTGCTTCTTCGAGCACAAGGCCGACAACCACGTGCTCGTCTTCGGCGACGCGCCGTTCGTCCACGAGCCCATCGACGGGACGAGCGTCGTGCCGTACCGGGCCGTCGGCGGGGCGCTCGCCGCGCGCGAGGCCGTCTCCCGCTTCTCGATGGCCGAGGAGGTCCGGCCCGGCAAGGTCACCGTCCGAGACTACAACTTCCAGAAGCCCAGCCTGAGCCTCGAGGGAGAGGCGGAGGCCGACCGCGACACCGATCTCGAGGTGTACGTGTATGCCACCGAGCACGATCTGCCCGAGGAGGGCACGCAGCTCGCGAAGCTCCGGCTCGAGCAGCTCCAGCTCGTGCGCCGCACCGCGGAGGGGCAGGGGAGCGTGATCCGGTTCATGCCCGGGGCCACCTTCACGCTCGAGGACCACGGCCGCGAGAGCTTCAACCGCGGATACCTGATCACGCGCGTCGACCATTTCGGCTCGCGGGCCGTCGGGGGGGAGTCGCAGGAGACCGTCGTCGGGTACTCCAATCGATTCCAGTGCATCCCGGACGACGTGCCCTACCGCACGCCCGTGCAGACGCCCAAGCCGACGCCCCGCGGCATCCAGACGGCGATCGTCGTGGGCCCGGCGGGCGAGGAGATCCACACGGACATCTATGGCCGGGTGAAGGTGCAGTTCCACTGGGACCGGCAGGGGCGCCGCAACGAGCACAGCTCGTGCTGGATGCGGGTGAGCCAGATCTGGGCGGGCGCCGCGTGGGGCTCGATGTACATCCCGCGCATCGGCCACGAGGTCGTCATCGACTTCCTCGAGGGCGATCCGGATCGCCCGCTGATCGTCGGGCGCGTCTACCACGGCGCGAACGTGCCGCCCTACGCGCTGCCGGCCGAGAAGACGAAGAGCACCATCAAGTCGGACACCTCGCCGGGCGGCGGCGGCTCGAACGAGCTCAGGTTCGAGGACAGGAGAGGCGCGGAGGAGATCTACCTGCACGCGCAGAAGGACTGGAACATCGAGGTCGAGAACGACAAGACCCAGTCCGTCGGCCACGACGAGCGCCTGACCGTCGGCCACGACCGGAAGAAGCGCATCGACAACAGCCAGTGGGAGTCGATCGGCGCCTTCAAGACGACCGAGGTCGGCGAGGATCACAACGAGAAGATCGGCGCGAACCGCACGCTCGGCGTCGTCGAGAGCGAGAGCGTGGACATCGGCAAGGACGCGAGCCTGAAGATCGGGCAGGGCCGGAAGACGGATGTCGGCAAGGACGACATCGAGTCGGTGGGCGGCAAGCGCGAGCTCTCGGTGGGCGGCGAGGAGACCGTCAAGGTGGGTGATCGCGCGACGCTGGAGGTCGGCTCGAAGCGCAACACCACCGTCGGCAGCGACGACTCGCTGTCGGTCGGCGGCACCGAGACCCGGAACATCGACGTGGACGCGACCGAGTCCGTCGGCGCGAAGAAGACCGTCAAGGTCGGCGAGAAGTTCACGCTGGAGTGCGGGAGCGGCAAGATCATCGTCGACAGCTCCGGCAAGATCACGGTCGAGGGGTCGGACATCACCGTGAAGGGCTCGGGCACCGTCAAGGTGGAGGGCGCCAAGGTCGAGGTGAAGAGCGACGGCGACGTGAGCGTCAAGGCGGGCTCGAACATCAAGCTCTCGGGCAGCGGGGTCGACATCAACTGAGCGGCGTCGCGCAGGATGGGAGCCGAGGCGGATGGTTCACGAGGTGGTGGCTGATCACGCGGAGATGGCGTCGTTCCTCTGGGAGCTCCGCGAGATGGCCGTGAGGTCGCACCACTACACGCTGGTCGATCTCGCGGAGCTCGAGGAGCGCGTCGAGGCCCACCTCGATGGGCTCCGGATCGCGGGGGAGCCCGGCTGGGAGCTCACGCTGGCCGCCCTCTCGACGAAGGATCCAGGCGCGTTCTTCGCGGCGGCCATCGCCGCGGTCGAGGCGCGCGACTTCCCGGGCTTCGCGGCCGTGCTCGACGCGACGGAGGAGGCGGACGAGCCCGCCGCCGGCGTCGCGGGCGCCCTCGCGTGGGCGTCGCCGGCCGACGCGTTCGCGATCGTGGCGCCGATGCTGTCGGGGGCGCAGCCGCCGGCGCTGCGCCGCCTGGCGCTGGCCGCGTGCGTGGCGCACCGCCGCGATCCCGGGCAATTCCTTGGTTATGCGCTCTGCGACGGCGACGCGGCGGTCCGCGCGCTGGCCTTCCGCGCGACCGGCGCGCTGGGCCGCGCCGATCTGGCGGGCGAGCTCCGCGGGGCGTGGGGCTCGGACGACGAGGCCGAGCGGTTCTGGTCGGCGTGGGCCGGCGCGCTGCTCGGGGCGCGCGGCGCGGACGAGGCGCTGTGGAGCATCGCCGGGCGGAGCGGCGCGTTCGCCGAGGAGGCGGCCGACTGCGCCGCCCGCGTGAGCCCGCCGGGCGAGGCCCGCCGGCGGATCGAGGCGCTGATGCGGTCGCCCGGGCTCGGGCGGGTCTGCCTCGTCGCGGCGGGGGCGCTGGGCGATCCGGCGCTGATGCCGTGGGTGCTCGATCGGCTGGACGTCGCGCCGCTCGCGCGGCTCGCCGGCGAGGCGCTCTCGCGCATCACCGGCGCGCCGATCGAGGGGGCGCTGCGCGGGGCCCCGGCGCCCGGCTTCGACGCGGGGCCGAGCGACGATCCGCGCGACACGAGCGTGAAGATGGACCCGGACACGCAGCTGCCGTGGCCGCACGGGGCGAACGCGCGGGCGCTCTGGGCGGCGCACCGCGGGCGCTTCGCGCCGGGGGTGCGCCACGTGGACGGCCGCCCGCTGGACGAGGGGGGGCTCGATCGCGTGCTCCGGCTCGGCGGCCAGCGGCGCCGCGCGGGCGCTGCGTTCGAGCGGGCGGCGCGCGCACCCGGCCGCCCGCTGTTCGACGTGGCCGCGCGGGTCGAGCGGCAGAGGGCCGCGCTCGGGGCGTCGCCGTGAGGGCGCCGCCCGCGCCGCGCGCCCTCGGGCACGCCGCGGCCGCGGTGCGCCCCTTCCGCTCCCGGGGGCGGGTGATGCTCGCGGTGGTCGTCAAGGCGACCTTCCGGCTCGAGCACAAGCGCGCCATGTCGCCGCTCCCGCCCGCGCCGATCGTCGCGGCGGACGTGCGCGCGGCGCGCGCCGCGACCGACCCGCGCGCCGTCCTCTCGGCGGCCGCGGAGATGGCCCCGTTCCTCCCGCGCGCGGACATCCTCCTCGGCGGCCACGCCTGGGCCCGCGGGCGGAGCCCGGCGCCGCTCGTCCCCGTCCGCCTGCGCGTCGGCCTCGAAGCGGCCGTCCTCCTCGACAAGGCCCTGCACGTCTACGGCGATCGCGGCGGCAACGGCCGGGGCGCCCCGCAGCCGTTCCTCGCCATGCCGCTCGGCTACGAGCGCGCCCTCGGCGGGGCGGCCGATCCCGACAACCCGGCCGGCGTCGATCCGCGCGCAGGCCGCGCGCCCAACATCATCGATCCACGGCAACCGACGCGCGCCGCCGGCCTCGGGCCGATCGCGGCGCACTGGCCCGCGCGGCAGCGCCGGCTGGGCAACGCCGATCCGCGCGGCGTGCAGGCCCCGTGGCCCGTGGTCCCGGACGGCTTCGACTGGGCGTACTTCCAGGCGGCGCCGGCCGATCAGCAGACGCCGTACCTCCGGGGGAACGAGTGGATCCTGATCGAGGGGATGCACCCGGATCTCGACCGCATCGAGGCCTGGTTGCCGGGCCCCGTCGCCGAGGCGCGGGTCGCGTTCGGGGGGGCGGCGCAGCCGCAGGCGTTGCCGCTGGTCGCCGACATGCTCGTGATCGACGCCGATCGCTGGCTTTGCTCGCTCGTGTGGCGCGCCAGCGCGCTCTTGCCGGGCGAGGAGGCCCTCGCCAGCGTCCGGGTCACGGCCAGGGTCGCGCTCCCGGGCGAGGAGGTGCCGTGGGACGTCGCTGCGGCGCCGCCGGCCCGCGCGGAGCGGGCGCAGGCGGCGCAGGCGCCGGCGGTGGCGAGCCCGCAGCGGGCGGGGCGCGCGGCGCAGCATCCGCTGGCGGGGACGGTGGCGCTCGATCCGGAGGAGGCACCGGCGGCGGCGAGCCCGCAGCGGGCGGCGCGCGGGGCGGCGGAGAATCCGCTGGCCGGGACCGTGGCGATCGATCCGGACGAAGGGCAGCCGAGCCCCGCCTTGCCGTTCCGGTCGCCCGCGGCCTCCGCGGGAGGACCGCGCCTCGAGAGGTCTGGCACGGCAGAGATGCCCGCCGCAGCAGGGACACCGCCCGCGGAGCCGCGGCGCGGCGGCCTGCCCTTCGTGGCGCCGGCGGCGGCGGGCGCGGCTTCCGGGGTGCTGCCGTTCGCGCCCGCCCCGTCTTCCCCGGGCGCCCGCGATGGCGCGGCGGCGTGGGCGCTGCCGTTCGCCGCCCCCGCGGCGGCGCCGGTCCGAGCGCCTGCGGCGTCCGGCGTGCTGCCGTTCGCCGCCCCCGCGACGGCGTCGCCTGCGGCGTCCGGCGTGCTGCCGTTCGTCTCGCCGGCGGCGGCGTCCGGCGCGCTGCCGTTCGCGCCGGCGCCGTCCGCGCCCGTCCCCGCTGCTCCCCAGGCGCCGTCCGCGCACGCTCCCGCGCCGGAGCGCTCCTCGCCGTGGGTGTCGGGCGCGGCGCCCCACGCCGCCTCGGAGCCGCGCTCGCCGTGGGTGTCGGGCGCGGCCGCGGCCCCCGCGCCCGCCGCCTCGCCGCCGCCCGTCGCGCCGTCGTACGCCCTCGCCCAGCCGCGCATCGCGCCGTCGTACGCCCTGGGATCGTCGCCCGCCGCCCCACCCTGGCCCGCCGCGGCGGCGTCCGCAGCCGCCCCTGCCCGGCGTCCCGCGCGCCCGCGCCGTCCGCGCCTCGCCCCGGACGCGCGCCCCTCGTCGGAGCCGCTCATCCCGCCGCGCAAGCGCCGCCCCGCGAAGGTCGCGGCCGACGGCCTCGGCGCCTCGTTCCTCCGCGCGGTGCCCGACGCCGCGCCCACGCCCACCTGAACATGGACCTCCGCAACCGAACCCCCTTCGTCGCCGAGCGCATCGTCCACGTCGACGCCGCCGGCGCCGAGGTGCTCGTCGTCCTCGTCAAGGCGACGCTCGCCATCCACGCCGGCGGCCGCCTCGCGCCCGCGGCCGAGCAGGTGCCGCTCCAGCACGCCGACGCCTTCCACGGCGAGCCGGGCCTCTCGAGCGTGCGCTACGAGAGCGACCTCGCGCCGCACAAGGTCGGCACGGACGTCGTGGTCCTCGGCCACGCGTACCCTCCCGGCCGCCGCGACGCCGAGGTCCAGGTCTCCGTGCGCGTCGGCCCGATCCGCACGACCCTCGCCGTCTTCGGCGACCGCACCTGGGCGCGCCCCGCGTCCCCCGCGCCCTTCGAGCGGATGCCGCTCGTGTACGAGCGCGCGTTCGGCGGGCGGGACGAGTCCGCCGAGTCCGCCGCCGACCACGAGGTCGAGCCGCGCAACCCCGTGGGACGCGGGTTCCGGGCCCGCCGCTCGCTCGTCGACCTCGCGCAGCTCGCCATGCCGAACCTCGAAGATCCAAGGAAGCCGCTCCGCTCGCCGGACGATCGCCCCGAGCCCGTCGGCCTCGGCTTCATCGGGCGCAGCTGGCAGCCGCGCCTGCGCTACGCCGCCACGGCGCCCGACCCCGCGACGCCGCCCCCCGCCGGGTCGCCGCCCCCCGCCCTGTCGCCGTTCCTGCCTGCCGCCTTCGACCCTCGCTACCACCAGGGCGCGCACCCGCGCCTCGTGGCCACGCCGCACCTGCGCGGCGGCGAGCCGGTCGAGCTCGTGCACCTGAGCCCCCTCGGCCCGCAGCGCTTCTCGCTGCCCCCCGCGGCGCCTCGCGCCGTTGTCCTGATCGACTCCGAGCGCCGCCCGCTCCCGCTGGTCCTCGACACCGTGGTCCTCGAGCCCGACGACCTCCGCGCCGTGCTCGTGTACCGGGGCGCCATGCCCGTCGGTCGCGATCTCTTCCGCGTGCGCCGCATCGAGGTGGAGCCCGCGCCCGCATGAGCACCGGAGCCGTCATCACCGCCGCCGGCATGGTCACCGCCCTCGGCGACACAGCCGCGTCCACCACGGCCGCGGTCCGCGCCCGCCTCACGCGCTTCCGCGAGTGGCCGAGCTACCCCTGCCTGCCCGCCGACCCGCCCCGCCCGGAGGAGCCCTTCTCCGTTGTCGCGGCGTACACCGATCTCCCCCGCGCGCTCGACCTCCCGGTCCGCTTGCTCGCGCTGGCGCTCCAGGACCTCGCGACCTCCGGCGACCTCGCCCGCGCCGACCTGGAGGACGCCTCGTTCTTCCTCGCGCGCCCCTCGCCCGGCCCCGCCGCGCACCACCACGAGCTGCGCGACGCCTTCCGGGAGCGGCTCGCCGACGCCGCCGGGGTCGACGCCGTGACCCGCGGCCTCCTCGCCCCCGACGGGCACGCGGCGATGCTCCTCGGCCTGGCCCACGCGGCGCGCGCCGTCGAGGCCGACCCCGGCACGCCCTGGATCGTGGCCGGCGCCGACGCCCTGGTCGACGTGGGTCTGCTCGAGGCGCTCGACCGCGCGCGCCGGCTCAAGAGTCGCCGCAACCTCGACGGGTTCATCCCGGGCGAGGCGGCGGCCGCGCTGCTCGTCGAGCACCGCCGCCGCGCCGAGGCCCGCGGCGCCACCATCCTGGCCGAGATCGAGGGCTCCGGCTCCGGCGAGGAGCAGAGCCTCATCGAGAGCGGCGATCCCCCCTCGGGCGAGGCCCTCGCCGCGGCGCTCGCCGCCGCGTGCGCCGCGGGCGGCCCGCCCGCGTGGGTCCTCTGCGATCTCAACGGCGAGAGCTACCGGGCCAAGGAGTGGGGGCTCGCGCGCGTCCGCGCGCCCGCGCTCCTCGGGGGCGTCCGGGCGCTGTGGCACCCCGCCGACGGCTACGGCGACGTCGGCGCCGCGACCGGCGGGTGCCTCGCGGCCGCGTGCGTGCGATCGTTCGAGCGCGGCGCGTCCCGCGGGTCGTCCGAGCCGCGCGCCGCGCTCTTCGCGGGCTCCGGCGACGGGACGCGCGCCGCCGTGTGCCTCGTCTCGGCTGCAGCGAAGAGGGCGTGAAGGAGGAGCGATATGCCTGTCACCGTAGGAGTCAACTCACGCACGGTCGTCCACGCCGCGAGCAATGGAATGACCATCGCTTTTCCGGACGTGTGCCTCACCCCCGCGCCGCCCGCCCCGCCGGTCCCCATCCCCTATCCCAACATCGCCATGTCGTCCGACGCCGCGAGCACCGCGAAGAACGTCAAGGCCGACGGCAACCCCGTCTGCCATCAGGACAGCAACTTCTCGCGCAGCAGCGGCGACGAGGCGGGCACGAACGGGGGTGTTGTCTCCGGCGTGAACATGAACAAGGCCGAGTTCATCAGCTACTCGTTCGACGTCAAGGTCGAGGGGAAGGGCTGCGCCCGCGCGCTCGATCTCATGCTCCACAACAGCAAGAACACCCCGCCCACGCCGCTCATCCAGCCGCCGCTCATCGTCATCGTCATGGAGGAGCCCCCGCCCGCGCCCGAGAACCCCAAGGACTGGGGCGTCGACAAGATCGAGGTGTTCTGAGGGGGCGGCCGCGGAGCGAGCCTCGACCCGCGCCGCGCTGATGGACTGATGGACCTGACTCCCCGCTGATTCGTCCTGGAGCTCTCGCATGGCGACGATCAAGCAATACGTGAACCTCCCTGCCGCCGTGACCGGCGTGAACGGCCCCGTGCGGCAGCTGCGCGTCACGCCCAACCAGGTGCCCAACGTCGCTCCCGGCGACCGCGTGGACTGGTGGATCGAGCCCGACCCGGGCAACGAGAGCCTCGCATTCCAGTCGCTGACCCAGCGCACGCGGCTCGCGCACGGCGCGGCCCCCGGGGTGACGGTCGGGCTTGGGCACCACTTCGACAACACGCTGACGTTCACGCACATCGGCGGCGACAAGTACACGATCAAGGCGTCGCGCGACGGGCAGCGGGCGCAGTTCCTCGCCACCGACGAGTTCCAGACGTGGCGAAAGCTCTATTATACGGTCTGGTACTCCGGCGCGCAGACGCTCGCCACGTACAACAACATCGATCCGCGGTTCGTTGGCGAGTTCGCGCGGCACTTCATCGAGCTGGAGCGCAGGGCGGTCCTCCCGGCGCTCGCGACCGTGGACTCGGCCCGCGTCGACTTCCAGAGCCTGTCGCAGCAGGCGGTCAGCTCGCCGACCTTCGACTGGCCGTTCATGAACGGCGGCCCGAACGCGCTGCTCAACCTGCGCGTCGGCGGCGCGCCCCCCGGGGGAGGCACGCTGACCGACAAGCCGCTTCACATGGCCTTCCTGCTGGTGCCGAACTGCTATTACACGCAGCTGGAGCGGCGCGCGCTCCCCACGGCGAACAACCCGGTCGGGAACATCACCACGTTCCGCACCGTGTGGCGCGACCCCACGAACGGCAACAACTTCATGTGGACGGCGCAGGCGTCGTGGCCGGCGGCCGGCGCCACCGACGTGCGGGCGTACTTCACCTTCACGCCCGGGTCGCCGAACCGCGTGAACTGGAACCTCACCACGCTGCCGGGCCTCACGGCCCACCTCGCCACGCCGGGCAACACGTACAACCTCACGTTCTCGTTCATCTGGAAGAGCTCGATCAACGGCTTCAGCTGGGGCAATTTCTGCGTCGTCGGGTGCACGGGGCCCGGCCGGAGCGAGACGGCGGTCCTCGGCACCTTCGTCCACGAGATGGGGCACGGCCTTGGGCAGACCGTCCAGCAGGAGCCGCAGTACAGCGCGACCGGCGTGGCGCTCGCCACGCAGCTCGCCAACCCCCGCTGGTACACCGACCAGTTCGGCGGGCAGGGCCCGCACTGCAACACGAACGCTGGCCTCACGCCGGACCCGTCCACCACGTCGGGCCAGCGGTACGACTGGTGGCCGGCGCTCGGCGGGCGGCTCTGCACCATCTACCACGCCGGCCACGGCAACCGCGACGACGGCGTCTTCTGCCCCGTGTGCGCCCCGCGCATCCGCCGCGTGCGCCTCGATACGCCGGCGCAGACCTCCCGCAACTGGAACCACTTTGGCTGAACCTCGCGGGCGGGGCGGGGGCGCGCTGCTCTCGACCCCGCGCCGCGCCCACGTCGAGAGGACCCCATGGAGATCGAACCCCGGACACCCTTTGGCTTCGCCCCGCACGGGGGCTCGCCCGAGATCGCGGCCGGCAAGGAGGCCATCCGACTCGCGATCTCGCGCGTGTCCTTCGCGGCGGGCACGGTGGAGCTCGACGTCTCGGCCTCGTTCCTGTTCCCGGACGCCGTCGCGAGCCGCTACCGTGACGTCGAGGAGTCGATGGTCCTCGTCGTCCACGACATCGAGCAGGCGGACGGCGGCGCCCTGCTGGCGCGCAACACGTTCATCGAGTTCCCGGCCGGCGAGCGCGACGGCCCGAACCAGCTCGCCGAGCCCGCGCTGCCCATGCCGGGCCGCGGCAGCCTGGCGTCCGAGGGGTACCAGGGCGCCTGGCTCAACGTCACCGTCGCCTTCCCCTGCGCCGTGGCGGTGCCCCGTTACCGGCCGAGCGTCTATGTGTACCTCGTCCTCGAGAACTACGTGTCGAACGTGATAGGCATCGATCTCGTCGACAAGAAGGCCATCGAATTCTGACCGGCGGTGAACCCATGCTCGTCCGATCCGTCTCTTTCGGCCTGACCGCGGAGACGCCCGCGACCTCCGGCGCGGGCGTCGTCCTCGCCCAGCCGGGCCCGCCCGCCGTCGAGGGCGGCGCCCTCGTCCACGTCGTCCACGGCAGCTCGCGTGTGCCCGCCGTCGATATCGAGGTCGAGCGCGCCGAGGTGCTCCGCGGCGTCTTTCTCACGCTGATCTACGCCCCCGCGCAGGGCGGCGTCACCGTGCCTCTGCTCGGGCCGAGGCTTGTCTTCCCCGACGACATCGACGACGTCGGCGCCGACCTCGTGGGCAGCTTCCGGTGCGAGATCGTCCTGGCACCCCGGGTCGGGGCGTTCTATCTGCACGCGGCGTATCGCCAGTACGTCTCCAACGTGGTTCGCCTCATGGCCCCGCCCGGTGCCCGATGACGCCTGTTTATTCCGTTATCGTCGTCACGTGGAACAACCTCCAGTACACGGCGCGATGTGTTGACGCCCTCCTCCGCACGCTCCCCTCGGACGCTGAGGTGGTCTTCGTCGACAACGGCTCGGAGGACGGCACCCCCGCTTACCTCACCGACGTCGCGCGCCGGCTCGGGGACGCCGCCAAGACGATCTTCCTGGACGAGAACCGCGGCCTGGCCGGCGGCGCGAACCGGGGACTCGAGGTCGCGGCCGGGGAGTACCTGGTGCTGCTCGACAACGATGTCGTGGTGACCCCGAGGTGGCTGGAGGGGCTGCGGGAGTGCATGGAGGAGGCGCCGCGGGCCGTGCCCGGCGCGCGGCGCGTCGGGCTCGTCGGGCCCGTGACGAACAGCGCGCGCGGCCCGCAGAAGGTGCAGAACCCGCCGCCGTTCCAGCCGGAGGCGCTGAACGAGCTCGCGGCCGAGCACCGCGAGGCGTTCCGCCGGCGGTGGGCGCCGTCGTTCGCCCTCTCGACCTTCTGCCTGATGATTCGCCGCGAGGTGGTCGCCGAGATCGGCGGGCTCGACGAGCGCTTCTTCCCGGTGGGCCACGAGGGCGCCGATCTCGCCTTGCGGGCGCAGGAGCGCGGCTTCGAGTGCATGATCGCGAGCGACGTGTACGTGCACCACGAGGGGAGCGCCACGCTGAGCAAGGCGTTTCCCGGCGCGCAGGGCGGCCTCGGGGGCGCGGAGCTCTTCTTCGAGAAGTGGCGCGCTCGCCGCGCCGGGAAGACGCGGCTCGTGGCCGCGTACCGCGTGAGGGACGCGGAGGCGACGCTGCGCGAGAGCCTCGACGCGACCGCGCGGTTCGCTGACGCGATCGTCGTGCTCGACGACGGATCGACGGACGGGACGGGGGCGATCGCCCGGTCGCACCCCGCCGTGGCCCGGTACGAGCGGACGGAGCTGCCGCCGGGCGTGGATGGACGGCGCGATCGCGACCGCGCCCTGCAGATGGCGGCGGAGCTCTCCCCGGACTGGATCGTCGCGGTCGACGCCGACGAGGTGTTCGAGATGGACCGCGCGCGCGCCGAGCGGCTCATGCAGCTCGCCGATCCGCACATCAAGGCGCTCGGCTTCCACTGGTACACGTTCTGGGAGCCGACGCGCACGTACTTCCGGGCGGACGGCGCGCTCGGGGCCATGTCGGGGTACCGCATGTACCGGAACGAGCCGGGCCTGCGGGTCGCCCGCGGGGCCGAGGGCGGCGTGCCCGGCGGCGGCATCCCCGAGATGCCGGACGGGTGCGCGCGCTTCACCGACGTCCGCGTGCGGCGGCTCGGCTACGACAGCGAGGCGTCGCGGCAGGCGCGGCTCGCGCTCCACGGGCGGTCGGGCCGCGCGGGCGTGCCCCCGGAGCTGGCCGATCTCGCGAGCAACACGGTGACGCTGCGCAGGTATGCGCCCGCGTCCGGCGTATCGCTCTGCATCATCGCGAGGAACGAGGCGGAGCGTCTGGAGCGGTTCCTCGCGTTCCTGGAGCCGTTCGTCGACGAGATCTGCATCGTCGACAACGGCAGCGACGACGGGACGGCCGAGATCGCGAGGAGGTTCACCGACCGCGTGCGCGTCCACCGGACGGACCGGCTGGATCTGGCTGAGGTGCGCAACGTCGGCCTGGAGATGGCCACGCGGCCCTGGATATTGAGCCTCGACCCGGACGAGGAGATCGCGCACTGGGATCTGCCGCGCGTCGTGCGGCTCATGGACGACCTCGACGTCCACGCCTATTCCTTCGAGATCGCCAATCATCAGAAGGACGGCCCGCCCGTCATGACGATCGCCGTGCGGCTGTTCCGCAACGACGCGCGGGTCCGGTACGGGCGCGCCGTGCACGAGACCGTGCAGCCGAGCCTCGACCGGCACCCGGAGCTCGTCGTCCGCGCGGCCGGCGTGGAGATCCAGCACTACGGCTTCCTGAAGGACGACGGCGTCATGGAAGAGAAGCTGTCGCGCTACCTCGAGGCGAACCAGCGCATGCGTGAGGAGGATCCGGCGGATCCGATGCCCTGGTACAACGAGGGGCTCCACCTCCTGAACGACGGCCGCGACGACGAGGCGATCGCCTTTTTGGAGAGGGCGATGGTGCTCGGCCAGCGCTTCCTCTCGCCGCGATCGAGCCTGGCGCAGATCTACCAGCACCGGGCGCTCGCGCTGTGGCAGAGCATGGTCGCCGAGCTCCCGCCGGGTCACCCCGTGCGGCCGACGGCGGAGGAGAGCGCCGCGGTGCTGGGCCGCATCACGCCGGCGCGGATGCTGGTGGGGCAGGCGCGCAGGCGCAGGCTCCAGGGGCCGTCGCATGGCGAGTGAGGGGCGGCGCGCGTTCATCGCGCAGGTCACCGCGGGGGCCGGCCTCGTGGCGCTCGGCGGGTGCGGCGGCGCGCCCGGGGCGGCGGGCGCGCCTGCGGGGGCGAAGGGCGCGGCTGCGGCGGGGAAGGCCGCGCCAACGGCACTGGCCGTGGCGGGCGCGGCGCCCGTCATCGAGGCCACGCTGCGGGGCGGCGTGCTCGCGCTCCGCTATCGCTACCCGAGCTCCATCGGCGAGCGGCTCACCGCCGCCCCGTGGGCCGCCACGCTCGTGGTCGCCATCCACCCGGCGTCGGCGTCCCCCGCCTGCCGGAGCCTCGCGAGCGGGGCGCTCCGCACCGAGGCTCCCGTGCTGGATCAAGGGATGTTCCGCGCGGCGGCCGAGGTCGATCTGGCGGACTTCTTCGGCCTGAAGGCGCCGTTCGTCCGCTACGTGCACGCGTCGTTTCTCCACCTCCGGTCCGACGTGCTGCGCGTCGCGGCCGGGTGAGCGGAGCGCGAGCACGCCATTCACGGCCGAGCGGGCAGGGCGTGAGCCGCGGAGCTGCGCCACGCGACCGAGCGTGGGAACCCATAGCATCTCGCCGCCGAAGGGCTGGGGCCTCACCCGCCGGGCGCGGTGCCGAGCGGAGCGAGGCTCCGCGCACCGTCGGGTGCAGGCCCTTGTTCGGCGGCCCTGGACTGCGGCGAAGGTTCGGCGTGCCTTGCCCACGTCGCCAGCTACCGCAGCAGGTTCGGGATCCGCGACGCCTCTGGCGGCACCTCCCGGATGTTCGTGCCCGCGATATTGAGGGTGATCAGGCTCGGCATCGCCCACACCTCGGGCGGTAGCGAAGCAATCGGGTTGCCCTGAACCCCGAGATGTCTGAGCCGCGACAACCGGGCGATGCTCCGAGGCAGAGCACGCAGGCGGTTGCGGCCGAGGCTCAGGTTCTGCAGCGCCGACAGCCCGCCGATCTCCTCGGGAATCGCGGGGATCGCGTTGTCCGTCAGTCGCAGTTTTTCCAGCCGCCCCAGCTGCAGTGCGACCCTCGGGAAGTCGATGAGCCGGTTGGCGTCGAGGCACAGCTGCTTGAGGCGCACCAGCCTGCCGAGTGATTCTGGCAGCCACCCAAGCTCATTGTCGTTGAGCCACAGGTCTTCGAGCTCCACGAGCCGGCCGATCGCGTCTGGCAGGGTTCGAAGGCGGCACCAGCTGGCATAAAGGACCCGCAGCTTGGTCAGCTTTCCGATGGCCTCCGGTAACTCCTCGACGCCGCAGTGGATGAGGTCCAGACGCCAAATGTCATTGCTGGAGAACAGGTCGAGCGGCAGTCGCGGGATAGGGTTCCATGACCAGTTTACGAACCGCAACGACTCGTCATCCATCCGTCCCTCCGCCGCTGAACCGCCGCCAGCTCACCGGTGAAGCCCGCCGTCATGACGCCCCACCCTACCACATGCGCCCTGGGAACCGAAGCGCGTCCACGCGGCGATGCGGCAGGCTTCACCAAACCGCTGGCCCGCGCCGCGAAGCTTGAGCGCCGTGCTCATGAAACGCACGTTCGGGTTCGATGCTTTGCGATGGCCGAGATGCGAACGGAAGAAGCGCGCGCGTTCCACGCTCACGGACCCAAAGGCGGTGCCCTACGAGAGCGAACCGAAGAACTCCCGCACATCGGCGGCCAGCGCCATGGGCGTCTCCGTCGCCAGGAAATGCCCGCCGCGCTCCAGCTCGGTCCAGCGCACGATGTGGTGGTCGCGCTTGGCCAGCCGGCGCACCGCCACGTCCTGCGTCAGCGACACGGCCACGGCCGTGGGCACGGTGCCGCGCGGCTTGGGCGCCCAGCCGGACGGGTCGTTGAAGGCTTCATAGTACAGGTTGGCCGAGGGGCCGCTGGTGCCGGTGAACCAGTACAGGCTCACGTTGTCCAGCAGCGCGTCCAGGCCCACCGCGTCCTCCGGCAGCGCGGCCGCGGGATCGGTCCATTCCTTGAACTTCTCGACGATCCAGGCCAGCTGGCCCACCGGCGAATCATGCAGCCCGTAGCTGAGCGTCTGCGGCCGCGTGCCCTGGATGTGCGCGAATCCCATCATCCGGTCGCGGAAGTTCTGCAGCCGTTCCAGGCGCTGCTGCTCCGAGGCCGTCAGGCCCTCGAGCTCGGCGGGGTCGCCGGAGGGAAACGTCACAAGCGCATTGCAGTGCACGCCTCTGACATGCTCGCTGTCGATGCGGCCCAGCTCCGTCGCGATGAACGCGCCCACGTCGCCGCCTTGCACGCCGTAGCGTGAGTAGCCCAGGCGCTGCATCAGCGCCGCGAACGCACGGGCACAGCGGCCATGGTTCCAGCCGGCGTCGGCCAGCGGCATCGAGAACCCGTGACCCGGGATCGACGGGATCACCAGGTGGAACGCCCGCGAGGGATCGCCGCCGTGGCGGCGCGGGTCGGACAGCGCGTCCACCACGCGGTCGAACTCGGCAAAGCTGCCGGGCCAGCCGTGCAGCAAGAGCAGGGGCTGCGCGCCCGGCTCGGGCGAGCGCAGGTGCACGAAGTGGATCGTCTGCCCATCGATCCGGGTGGTGAACTGCGGGCGGCTGTTCAAGTGGGCCTCGCAGCGTCGCCAGTCGTAGTGGCACTGCCAGTGCGCGGCCAGCCGCTGCAGGTAGGCCACCGGCACGCCCCTCACCCAGTCGCCGCCCGGCAGCTGCGCCGGCCAGCGCGTGCGCGCCAGGCGTTCGCGCAGGTCGTCGATGTCGGCTTGCGGAATGTCGATGCGGAAGGGGTGGATCTCGGAGTCGCGGTGCATGGGGGCCCTCGGGTTGGTCGAGTTCGCCGGTGCGAGCCAGCGACGGGACCGTATCCACGGGGGTGGGCCCGGTCTTGGAAGAAAACGACAGGCTCAGGCCTCGCAGGACCGCCTGAGCCCTCAGCGCTTGGGCCCCGGCCGGGCCGCGGCCCGCACCACTTCGCCGGGCGTCCTGCCCATGATCCGCTTCAGCGAATTGCCGAGGTGCGCCTGGTCGGCGTAGCCGCAGGCGGCGGCCACGTCGGCCGGCGCATCGCCATGCATCAGCTGCTCCAGCGCGGCCTGCGCACGGTGGATCTGCGACAGCTGCTTGGCCGTGAGACCGGTGGCGCTCAGGAACCGGCGCTGCACCGAGCGCAGGCCGGTGCCGGCGGCATCGCCTTGCAGCACGCGGAACACCACCGGATCCGCCTCCAGCAGGCCGGCCCTGATGAGGCGTGCCACCAGATCGTCGGCGTTCTCGAGGTCGGGCACCTCGAAGGCGTGCGGCCCCAGCAGGAACGAGCGCGAATTCGCCAGCGGGCGCAGCACGCCCTGGTCCAGCATGCCTGTCGCAGGCACCCCCGGCATGAACACGCCTGGCCGGAAGGCGATGCTCAGGTACTCATCGCCGGTCTCGTAGCCCAGCGTCACCGGGTGCGTGATCAGACCGGTATGCAGCACCTGCAGTCGGCCGCGGCGCTTCATGAAAACGAGGTCCCAGCAGCCGTCGGGCAGGGACTGGTCCTCCGCGTCGTCGCCATAGGCGACGTGCGTGATCCGCTGCACCAGCGCATGGTCGCTGCCGCGGATGGAGCGCGCCGTCCTCATGGGCAGCTTCCCTTCGTCATGCTGCGCAGTATGGCCGACCCGCGCCGCAAGGCGAATTCCCACGCCGGGCGCGGGCGGCTGCGGTCCACCGCGAGCCGGGGTGGATCGCAGTCGCCCCTCTCCACCTACCTGGCGTCGCTCCGCGGTGAGGAGGCCTGTCGTCGCCGGAGGGCGAGCGCGGCGAGGACCGCCGTCAGGAGGCCAAGGGTGTGATTCTCGCCGGCGCCCGCGGCGCGGCAGCTGCAGCCCTCGCCGTCACTGGAGGCCTCGCCGCCCCCGCTGGTGCCGCTGCCTGCGCCCGTGCCGCCTGCGCCGCCCGCGTCACCCCCGCCCGAGCCGGCGGTGCCGCCGCCCATCCCGCCCGAGCCGGTGGTGCCGCCGCCCATCCCGCCCGAGCCGGCGGTGCCGCCGCCCGCGCCCCCGTCGCCGGAGGGCCCCGGCGGCGGCACCGTCGCGCAGTCGCCGAGCGAATGTTCGAGCGCGCCGAGCGTGAAGCTGCCGCTGCCCGGGCGCCCGCGCGCGCAGTAGTCGTCCGTCACCGCGGCCTCGGCGGGCGCTTCGCCGACGAGCGACGACACATCCCCTTTGATGTGCAGGTCGCCGAGACCTGGATCTTCATACCACGTTTGGAATGTCGCGAGTCCCACCTCGGCCAGGTTGTCACTCTCCTCGTGCGTGGCCCCGTCGCGGTCGCGGATCTTGCCCGTGAGCACGTTGCTGCGTGCGACGCCGCTGGTCGTCGCGAAGCGAAAGTCGATCCCGCTTGTCGCGATCAGCGTGTTGAAAAGAAGCCGCGTGTCCGTCGCGCGGTTCAGATAGATCCCGACGTCCGAGCAGCTCGCGATGATGTTGTTCCGCATCGTCCCGCCGGTGTGCTCGACCTCGCAGGGCACGTCGGGGTCGTAGGCCGGGGCGCAGTACTCCGCCCCCGTGCCGCCGCCGCCGAACGACAGCCCGATGCGCGCCCCGTCCGGCGAGCCGGCGGTGGTGCAGACGACGAGGTTGCGCTCGAAGAGCCCGTCCGAGCCGCCGCTCTTCATGAACGCGGCGTAGCTGACCGTGTCGCCGCCGTCTTTCTGGAAGTCGTGCAGGTAGCTGTCGCGCACGGTCCAGCGCTTGCCGCCGTCGATGTTGATCTTGGTGACGGGCCTGCCGGTCCTGCGCGGGTGGCTGTCGAACAGCTCCGATAGCTCGATCAGCCCGTCGTCGGGGGCCGTCCAGACGCCGTCCACCTGCGCGGCGTTGATCTTGAGCTGGGCGTTGAAGTCCCGCACCTTCGAGCGGCGGAGGGCGAAGCGGCTGGCAGCGCCGAACACGTGGAACGCATGCTCGCAGTCCGAGTCGTCGGCGCAGACGCCGCGGATGTCGAGATCTTCGAAGTGCCAGTTCGGGCCGCTGACCTTGAAGCCTTCGAGGCCCGACAGCTCGAGGATGGCGCCGAGCGGCTCGGCGGCGCGCACGACGATCGGCGCGGCCTCGGTGCCTGCGGCAGTGCAGGAGACGCCGTCGAAGGCGTAGGTGCCCGAGGCGAGGACGATCTCGTCGCCGGCCTTGGCGGCGCCGATCGCGGCGACGAGCTCGTCGGTGGTCCCGACCGGCACCACGGCCGCCGCCGCGGGGGCGGCGACGAGGAGGGAGGTGAGCAGGGCGAGCGGAGCAACGGGCGCGCGGCGTGGCGACATGGCTGCCAGGATGCGCGGGCGCGCTCGTCCGTCAAGACGGCGCGTGCGACGTGTGACGGCGGTGCGCGACCTTCTCCCCGTACGCGCTTTCCACGAGCACGGGCCCGTCATGGCGAGCGCACGTCGCCGCCGTCGAGGCACGGCTGCGCCCGGAGCACGCCGCCCCAGCCCTGCGACGGGGCAAGCGGGTGTCTGATGGGCCAGAACAAAAACAGCTCGCCAGGCGCCGTCCCCGCGGGGCTTGACACGGGCGAAAGTCCTGGGTTTCCTGTCCGCTGGATCTGGGTGATTATCCCCGCTGCAGGGAATTTTGCGGCGCGAGAGCGGCCCGTCGTCGCGCCTCTCCAAAGGCGAGGGATCTCTTTCCGAGATAGCCAACACGACATGAGCACGTACGAACTTCTCCAATGGTTGGGGCTCGGGGCGGGCGCCCTCGTCCTGATCGCGATCGTGGCGAGCGTGATCAAGCTCTCGCGCGCGACGGATGCGGTCTGGCCGAACTGTGCGACGAGGTACGGGCTGACCTTCGATCAGCAGAGCGAGGGCAACGCGCTCACGTCACAGCGCAGCGTCAAATCGCTCACCGGCGCCGTGCAGAACGTGCCGCTCCGCGTCGTCTCCACATGGAGCATGGTGGGCAACACCAGAACCACCTCCACGGCCTTCTATGCGCGCTCGTTGTATCCAGCGCCGCATCGCTTCTCGCTCCAGATCACGCGCGGCGCAGGTGGCCCGCAGTATCACCTGGTGCCGACGGGCGACCCGAACTTCGATCGCATGATTTCGCTCAGGAGCGACTCGCCCGCCCTCGCTCGAGCGCTCATGAACTCGGCGGTGCAGGCAGCGCTGCTCAAGCTGCCCATGAGTCAGGTCGGGCTCTCTTACGACAACGGCGAGCTCTGTCTCTCCTACGGCGGTCAGCCGCTGAAGCCCGCCGAGCTCGAAGCCCCCATCGACGCCCTGGTCGCCCTGGGGCACTCGAGGCTCGCATGATGGCCTCACCCGCAGACCCGCGGCAGGCGTACCTCCGAGACCTCGGAGCGGCCCACGGCTTCACGCTCGAAGAGCTCGAGATGAACCGGCAAGGGCGCCTTCATCCGGCGCAGGCCAAGCGCGGCAAGAGCTCCGGCATCGGCTGCGGGGTGTTCTTGCTCCTGCTCGGGTTGCTCGTCGCCGCCGGGGGGGTCGGAGGTGCGCTCTACCTCCACGACGATTACTCGAAGCCGATCTCCGACACCGACATGAACGGGCTCTACGCGCTCGGCGTGGGCGGCGTCGTGCTGGGCGGGTTGCTCGGTATCGGCGCGCTGTTGACGTTCTGGAAGGTCAGCGCGAGGCGCAAGGCGTACGCCCAGAGCCCCGCGCTGGTCGCCCAGGGTCCGCTCCAGAAGGTGCACGTCGACGGCCGCGGCGGCATGCCGAGCCAGTGGCGCTACGCGATCGGCGGAGTCGCCTTCGTCGTCTCGCAGAAAGCGTGGGAGCTCACGACGCACGGCGCCCACTACCGCGTGTATCACCTGGCGGGCGATCTTCTGAGCATCGAGCCGCTGTGAGAGCTCGGGGCGGCCTCAAGTGATCTCCTCGCTGGTCGCGCAATCGACGTCGCCCCCGACCTGAGCTTCGACGCCGCGCAGCTGAGCCCACGACGCGCCCCCGTCCTGGCGAGCGAGCGCCGCCGTCGTCGAGGCAAGGCTGAGCCCGCAGCACGCCGCCCCAGCCCCGCGACGGCGTCCCGCGCTCAAGCGCGCGGGGCGAGCACCTGAAAGCGCCGTCCGCTGGATAACACGTACGGGTCCTCGCCGGTTTCGAGCACGTCGTGCCGCTGGCTCAGCTGATGACCTGGCTGGCAGCAGGCGAGCGTGTACGCGACGTTCCAGCGCAGCCGGGCGAGGACATCGTCGATGGGGACGTGGGCGTGCACGAACGTGACGAGCACGGGCATGTCGGGCAACGCGTTGAGTCGTTCGATGGCTGCGAAGACGTCCGCGCGTTGCCAGGCGAAGCGGCGGATGCCGAACCGGGCGCGCCAGGCCTCGACCAGCGGCTCGTTGAGCACCGGATCGACGCTGACGTTCTCGGCCTCCGTCTTCAGCGCGAACAACGCCCCGGTGCGGGCGTGGGCGCCGTCGCCGACGTGGATGACCCGGCACGGCGCGCCGGACATGAAGGGCCGCAGGTGCTCGAGCGCCGAATAGCTCTCGGTCATTTCCTTGGCGGGGCGCGTGGCTTTGGCGAAGAGCGGCCACAGGGCTTCGAACGACCCTCGACGCATCAGGCGATCGAGGTAGTCGCTGCTCGCTGGGCCAGCGTCCGTGTGCGGATTCACGGCGGTCGTTCTATCACCGGCCGCCGGCGCGCGTGACCCAAAGCGCCAGCTCGACCGCTCGCTCGATCCTTTGCCTGCCTTTTGGCTTTCGGAGGTTCCATGTCCTCTCGTTCCCGCCCGCTCCCGCCCGCGCTCGCCGCCCTCTCAGCTCCCGCGCGCCGAAAGCGACGCCGCGTGGGACGAGACGTGGGCGGCGGCGCGGCGCGACGGGGAACGGATGCTCGTCGCCGCGTGAGCGAGCGGCCTCGTTACGCCGAAGCGAGCGCCTTGATGTCGGCGACCTCGAGCACCTGCTTCGGTGCCCCGCTCGTCACGGAACGCATCATCGCGCGCTCCACTTCTTCGAGCTTCAGGGCCGGGAGCACGAGCTTCATGAGCGGGACGAGCGGAAGCAGGAAGCGGTAGACTCGCTTCAGGTTCTTCTGTCCCGGCACCGGCGTCATCAAGCCCGGCCGGAAGTTGTAGACGCCGCGAAAGGGCAGGCGCATCAGCGCGTTCTCGGCCTTGCCCTTCACGCGTGCCCACATCACCCGGCCCTGCTCGCTCGAGTCGGTGTGCGCGCCCGAGACGTGCGTGAGCACCATGCCCGGATTGAGGCGCGCGAGCGCCGTCGCGAAGGCGAGCACCGTGTCGTACGTGATCGCCGTGTACTCCGCCTCGCTCATGCCAACCGAGCTCACGCCGGCGCAGTAGAAGCACGCGTCGTAGCCCGAGAGCCGCGCTTCGAAGGCGCCGAGCTCGCGAAAGTCCGGGATCAAGCACTCCTCGAGCTTCGGGTGCGCGTGCCCCGACGGCCGGCGCGCCACCGACAGGACCCGCTCGACCGCGGGATCCTCGAGACAGGCGAGCATCACGCCTTCGCCGACCATGCCGGTCGTTCCGGTAACGATGACCTTCATGGCCGCCATGTTCGACCCGAAGCGCCGACAGCGCAAACCCTGGAGCGAGCGAGCGTCCCCTTTCTTTCACCTGGCTGGCGGCAGCCGGATCTCGATCCGATTCGTGTAGCTGCCGGCGGCGTGACCCACGCTGTCCCAGCCGCGCCCCACGCTCGTCCCGGCCAGCGTGAGCGTGAGGTAGGCCGCGGACGAAGGCGCGTTCGAGGCGAGCCCGAACTCGAACGCATTCTGCGGCAGGCCCCAGCCGGCGGTGGGCGAGAGCTCCGTCGAGAGCTGCCGTGACCAGTCGGCGAAGACGATCGTCGCGAGCTCGCGGGGTGGCGACTCTCCTTTCTCGACGAGCACGACACTCAGGGGTTCGCCGCGGGCGAGCCGGCCTTCTCCGAGCGTCGTGAACGGCCCCTTCTCGGCATCGCTCGCCTGAACGACGAGGAACGTGCCGCCGGCGTCGAGGTACGCGAAGCGCGCGGGCGCGCCGAACGGATAGTCGAAGTGGATCACCTCGACAACGACCTCGGGGCAAGGCGAGAACCGCAAGCCGAGCCGGCGATGGCCGGTGATCGAGACGCGCGTGAAGGAGTTCAGGTGCGAGAACACGGGCGTCTGAAGGGCGGTTCGTGCGTCGATGGCGGCAGATTGATCCGGCGTGGCCCTCACGCGCAGGCTCCCCTCGTCCGCGTAGTCCACCGCGAGCTCGCGATCGGCGCGCTCGAGACCACGAACGGGCGAGTCGCCGCGCCATTGCAGGGGCGCGAACACCGTCCAGAAGCGATCCGGCGAGCGCGAAATGAACTCGAGCCGCGGCTCGACGACGATGCCCACCGCACCCGCCTGCACCGAAACCTCACCCGAGTCCGGTACCACGCGAACCCACGGGGCCACGTCGAACGAAGCGGGCCCACCGAGTGATCGCGTCCAGCGATCGCCGCCGAGCTCGACTTCGGGCGCAGCAAACGTAGCTGTCGAAGGCGCCGGCGCCCGCTGCGCGGCCACGAACCCCGCACCGAAAACGACACCGGGCAGCGCAGCGAGCCAGGTCAGCCGCGGCGGGACACCGAACCGCCACCACGCCATCGCGAGGCCCAGCGACAGGACCACCGCCAGACAACCCGCACCGAACGCGACCGCCCCGCCGCTCTCCGGGAACATGGTCCCCGCAGCGAGAGCCACCCCGAGCCACGCCGCCGGAAAGAGCAACAGCGATACACGCGCACCCGTCGACCGTCGCGCGGCCAGGACACCGACGGCGATCACGGTCCCGACCGCGACCGCCGGCAGGACGCGGTTCGCGAAGAAACGCGCGTGAAGGAGGGGAAAACCGCCGGGAAGCAGCACCCAAGTCGCAATCGCGGCGGCAGCATGCGCGAGCAGCGCCAGCGACCAGAACACCCCGACGAGCGCCGCCGAGGTCGCTCTGGAGCGGCCAGCTGCTCCGCGATCAGGAGAACGTCGTTCTTTCAGAAGCCAGCTGCTCCTTCGTCACGAGCCGCGCCGCGGGATGAATCCGAGCGAGGGCATGCTCGAAAGCAGCTTGCTCGTCTGCGCTCATGAGCGCTCCTTGTCCGAGGTCGAGCTCGACCTGCTCGAGTGAAGGCAGTCGCGAAAGCCGCTCGATCAGACCGTCGAGATCGCGCATTCTGGCCCGGAAGCGTGCGTTTGCGAACTTCCCGCCCTCGCTGGCCTCGAGCTCGAGCCAGCCAGCGGAGTCGCTGTGGATGAGTCTCACGCCCGGGCGAGCTGGCGCCGAGCTCCACAGCTCGAGATGCGCCACGACCCGCACCGTCAGGTCGGTCAGCGTTCGGCCCCACGGAGCGAGGTCCCACAGCTGCTTCCACACCGTGCTCTCGGGCACCATCGAAAACTCGATCTCGAGGTCCAGGGACGTGAGCTCGGGAAGGCACTGCACGCGAAGCAAGCGCTCCAGATCATCCGTCGACGCCAGCTTGGCGCCGAGCCGCCACAGCGGCAGCTCGGTACCGAGCGCCTCGAGACTGCGCAACCCCGAAGAGCGCACGCCGTCCAGCACCTGCAGCGACTTCATCGCGCGCGTGATCGGCTGGATGTCGTCGATGAAAACCCCCTCCCGCAGCGGAAAATCTCGCGGGTCGAGCAGCTCGAGCTGCTCCACCGTGCTCCAGGCCGGATCCTCCGCGCACGCCGCCACAGCGGCATCGCTCGCAAAACACGCGGAAACGACCTCTGGAAAGCCCTCGCTGAAAGCCATCCCGGACGGGCCTACCACGACGCGCAGCGGACCAAGCCACTCCGCCCAATGCGCACCGAGCGCCGACGTTTTTCCCCGATCCAGTCCACCGGTACCCAACTGTTCCACGATGTACGCGCCGCGCGGATCGCCCGCGGCGACGAGCCTTTCGGCCAGCGCACGCTTGGGAGCTCGCTCGGCGGGGGTAGCATAGACGGCATCGAGCCACGGACGAAGCTCCGCGGAAGATCGTACGATCTGGTCGATCGCGCCGTCGGGCTCGAACCACGGCTGGAGCAGCGGCGCGACGATCTCGACGGATACCGGGTCGGTGAGCTTGAGACACCTCGACAGGAAATTGCCGCGCGCACGCCGGACCAGGGCGTAGGTCGTGAAAGTGACGTCGTCTTTGCAGTAGGCGAGAAAGGCTTCGGCGTTGCCGGGCCGCTCATCCCAGCCCTTGAGCCATGATGTCCACGGGAGGTAGTCATCCCAGACCTCGCAGAAGTTGCACCAGCTCGAGGCGTCGCCGCAGCGATGCTCGGCCGGAGGCGTCGCGTCACACGCATAGCGCAGCCCATGCTGGATCCCGCGGAAACCGCGCCTGACCTGGAAAGCGATCGAGCGCAGTCGCGGCCGCAAGCGGAGCACCGTCTCGGCAAAGCGCCGAAACGAAGCGAGGGTCTCGGCACGGATCGCCCGTCTCTGTTCGACGGGAAGCAGCGCAACACCCGCGCTCATCGTCCTCGACTCACCGTCCATGGTGAGCGCTCCTGCGGCGCTGACCTTCGTCGTGCGTGGGCCCGGTGTGGACGCGCCTCAACGCGACGACCCCAGCCACAGCATCAGCGCCAGGATCACCCAGAACAGACCGATCCACTTCCAGCCGTGCTGCTCGAACCAGGCTCGGAGCCCCGCTGCGCGCGAGCTCGAGGGCGCCGTCGATCGCGCGGCGGGCTCCTCGCCCGCAGCCGGCGTCGCCGGGAACAGCCCCGGGCTCCCATCGCGCAAGATGCCGCGCGCGAAGCTGGCGAGGGTGGTCCCGAAGATGGAGCAGCCGCCAGGCGCATAGGAGACGGGTTCGTCCTGTCGCGCGAGGCGCTCCCAGGTCTCGCGCGCGTGGACCGACTGCATGCGCTGAAGAAGCAGCGCCGCGTACAGGCGACCCGCAGGGGTCGCGTGTTGCACCATGTCCAGGAGGAGCGCTTCGTGTTGCGCCGCGATCGGAACCGCCGCCTCGTACGCCTCGAACGCGGGCGAGCGGTAGGCCGCCACGCCGGTCGGGCCGAGCGCCACGCTGTCCGCGCTGGCCAGCGCTGCAAACGGCTCTGGATAGGGCGGCGGCACGGCATCAAGGTTACCACGGCTGCGCGCACGCGCGCACGCCGCTGGATCACCGCCTCGTCGGGACGCCTGCAAGCGCGCATGCGTCGCTGTCGTCACAACGCGCAGTCGAGTCAGATGGAAGCCGCCGTTCACGCGGCGCGCTTCGCGCCTTTGCCATGGGTGCTCCGTCCCGATGTTCGCCGCGGCGGCGGCTTCCCACGCGAATGAGGCGGATGGGCGATCAGCACTTCGGCCGGGATCTGCATCGATGCGTGGAGCTTTCGGATCATCGGGAGCGTGAGCGCCCGTTTGCGGCCCAAGACCTCCGAGACGCGTGCCCTGGAACCGATCAGCGGCTCAAGCTTCTTGCGAGTCCACCCGAGTTGCTCGCAGCGCGCCTCGATCGCCGCGATCGGGTCTGGCGGCGCAATAGGGAACTGCTTGCGCTCGTACGCGTCGACTAGCGTCGCGAGCGCATCGAGTTCTTGCGCCTCGGGCGAACCTGGCTCGGCGTCCCAGAGCTCTTCGATTCTGCGAAGCGCCCGACCGTGACTCTCCTTGTCCACAACAGGCTCGATCATCGCGGTGCCCTCATACGCTCGTCGCGTCAATCTTGTCGTACTCGGCATGGGTGTCGATGAATCGGATATACTCACCTTCCGGCGCGTACCCCACCTTTTTGTGCGTTCTTGCCACCCGACGAGCATAGCCCAACTTTGCGCGCGAGGGGCCCACGTGCTGGGCCTCGGGTCAGATAGCATGGGTAGCAGGCATTATCCGACGCGCTAGCGCGCCCCACGCGCGGCACCCACGCGCGCAATCGTGCCCATCCACCCGATCACCGAAAGCGCCGCGAGCTTCTGAAGCGCTGGCAAAAGGACGTGGCAGCCCGGCACCGCAATCGCATAGGCGTAGTACGCGGCGTCCGCGCTGCCGAGCGCGAGCGAGAACGCACCGAGCCACGCCGAGAAGCGCAACGTTGACGACCGGCTCTCGCCCGCATTGCCCCGCGCAAACGCGCCGGTCACGCCCAGGAGCGTCGCCAGCAGCCCGGGGATCGTCGCGACGAACACCGACACTGCGTGGAGCCGCGGCGAGACCACGGACGGCAGCCACGCGATCAGGTTCGTGCCGGCGGCGGAGAGCAGTCCGAGCACCCGAACCGTGCCGCCGAGCCGGCCGCCGAGCAGGGCGCCGTGAACCCACCAGAACGGGACGAGCGCGAGGGAAAAGCAGACGAACGAGGCCTGCGCGAGCCAGCGAGCGCGCGTGTTGTCCACCCCGCGCTGGGTCACGGGCTGCGTGAGGTCGCAGAAGAAGTTGCCCCAGAAATCGTAGCCGGGCGCGTTCGCGTCGCAGAAGGTGCCGCCCGGATACGCGGCCGCGGCGAGCGCGGTGAGGACGAGAAAGGCGGAGACCCCGACCAGGATCAGAGCGGGTGCGACGCGGGTAGGCTGCCCCACGCGCGCGAGAATACCACGAGGGCCAAGGTGTGCCGGGTCATGCTCGAAGCTCGTGCGCGGGCGGCCTCCGGGCGGCGCATGTGTCGCGTCCGTGTGGGTCGAGCAAGGCCAGGGTGCGCCAACCTGAGACGCGAGCCTGACAGCGCTGTCATGGTATTTGCCGCCGGAGCGCAGATGGTCGCGGTTTGAGCTGCGTGGCCCGCGCGATCCGGCGCGATCGGACCAGCGGCGCTCGGGTGCGGCGCGGCGTCCGGATGGCATTGCGCGCGCGGCACCCATGTTGCTCGGCGGGCCGTCCCGAGCGCGGTGCGGTCGCATCGCGGAGGAGGGTGCCAGTGCGAACCGTTCCCGCGTCCCTATCTCTCTGTCTTTACGCTGTATCGGCGGGCCTCCTTGGCGGCGCCGGGCTCGTCGCCTGCAGCCAGGGTTCCTCCCCGGAGCCGCCCTTCGTGCCCTTCGACAACGGCGCCGGTAGCAGCACCGGCAGCACCGGCACCGGCAGCACCGGCGCCGGCAGCGGCAGCGCCAGCAATGGCACCGGCAGCACCGGCGTCGGCAGCGGCGCCGGCGGCGGTGCGGGTGTCGGCGATGGAGCCCAGCCCGAGCCGCCCCCGGCGCCGTCGTACGAGGACGCCGGCGCCGCCCCGGTGTTCACCTGCGAGGGGCTCGACTCGAGCCAGCCCGTGGTTCTGTACCTGTCGGCCGACGACTCCAATTCGATGAGCTCGCCGGTGCACGTGCGCGAGCTGCTCCGCTCGGGCAGCGCGCCGGAGCCGTGGCAGGTGCGCACGTACGAGTTCCTCAATTACTACCGCATCGACTACGCGCCGCCGGACGAGGGCGAGCTCCGCGTCGAGCCCCAGATCGAGCCCGGTGAGGAGGCGGGGACCTACGCCCTTCAGATCGGCGTTCGCTCCTACGATCCGCCGAGCCCGCGCCGCCCCATTGCGGTCACGTTCGTCCTCGACACCTCCGGATCGATGGACGGTGAGCCGATGGCGCGCGAGAAGGCCACGGTGCGCGCCGTCGCCGCGAGCCTCTCCGAGGGCGACGTTGTCAACATGGTCACCTGGAACACCCAGAATTCTGTGATCTTGAGCGGCCACGTGGTGGACGGTCCGGACGACCCGGCGCTGCTCGCGGCGGTCCACGAGCTCTCCGCCAGCGGCGGCACCGATCTCGAGAGCGGCCTCCGGGTCGGGTATCGGCTCGCCCAGGAGCACTTCGAGGAAGGCAGGATCAACCGGGTGATCCTCGTCAGCGACGGCGGCGCCAACGTGGGAGTCACGTCCGAGGAGCTCATCGCGCTGCACGCCGAGGACGCCGACCAGGAGGCGATCTACCTTGTGGGCGTCGGGACGGGCCCGGCGCTCGGCTACAACGATGTGCTCATGGACGTCGTGACCGACAAGGGGCGCGGCGCCTATGTCTATCTCGATGACGTGGACGAGGCGTTCCACATGTTCCGGGATCGCTTCGCGGAGGTGATGGAGGTGGCCGCCCGCGGCGTCCAGGTGGAGCTCACCATGCCGTGGTACTTCAAGATGGAGAAGTTCTACGGCGAGGAGTACTCGACGAACCCCGAGGAGGTCGAGCCGCAGCACCTCGCGCCGGGCGACGCGATGATCTTCAGCCAGCTCGTGCGCGGGTGCGATCCGGGCGTGATCAACGACGAGGATACCCTCACCGTGCGCGCGCGCTGGCAGACGCCGCTCACCCATGAGGCGAAAGAGGCGAGCCGCGAGGCGACCCTCGCGGAGCTCGCCGCCGGGAGCAAGGAGCAGCTCGTCAAGGGCAAGGCCATCGTGGCCTACGCCGAGGCGCTCAAGGAGGGCACGAGCGAGGCGCTGCACGCCGCGCGCGAGCAGGTGATCGCGGCGAACCCGGGCGGCGATCCGGAGCTCGACGAGATCGCGGAGCTGATCCCGCTCCACCCGCGCTACTGAGAGATCTGCGCGGGCTCCGAAGAGACAGAGGGCTCCAGCAACGCCGCGTCGTGCGCCTCGGCGCCGGGCCCGAGCGGCTGGCCGTAGGAGAACTCGATGTAGTTGCCGTCCGGGTCCTTGAGCGCGCAGAAATAAGCCACCGGATAGGGCAGCTCCTTGGGCGGCCAGACGAGGTGCGCTCCGCCGCGGCGCGCGATCTCGTCGACCGCGGCGCGGCTCTCGAGCGCAAACCCGAAATGACTCATGTCCTCCGGCGCCTGCGGCGCGCGCTGGCCGCCCTCGATCATCACCAGGACGAACGTCCGCTCCTTCCCCTCCTCGGCGAGCCAGGCGACCCGCGTGCCGGCGTCGCTGCGCTCGTGAACCACCTTGAGCCCGCAGAACTCGCGATAAAAGGCGATCGTCGCGTCGAGGTTGCCTACGTGGAGCGCGACGTGGGTCATCATCGGTTTCATCATGAACTCCCCTTCTTTTCGCCCCGGCAGCGTAGCAGAGGAACAGGCGCGGGAGCAGCGGGGCGGCGCCCCGGCGCGCTCGAGCGGAGGTCGCGTTTCAGGCGGGCTCGAACGCCTTGCTCGACGCGTACCCGCGCGCGGCGGACCGGATCTTCGCGATCTGCGCCGAAGGCGACGGGCGCTCCGGTGCGCGCGTAGCTCATCACCTGTCGTCGACGCCGTTGTGCCCGAGGCCGAAGAAGTGCCCGAGCTCGTGCGCGAGCACGGTGGGCCGCGCGTTCGCCGCGAGGATGACGAAGCGCCGCTCCGGCGTCGATCTGAGCGGCCTTCTCCACCTGACATCAGGCCACCTATGCGATCCGGCCCCCTGAGAAAGCGACGCTAGCTCAACAGCGTACCCCCGTGCGCCGGCCGGACGCCCGCCGGCGTGCGGCGAGGCGTGGGGGGACGCCCGCCGGCGTGCGGCGGGGCGTGGGGGGACGCCCGCCGGCGTGCGGCGGGGCGTGGGGGGACGCCCGCCGGCGTGCGGCGGGGCGTGGGGGACGCCCGCCGGCGTGCCCGCTGGCAGGCGGCGGGCCATCCCAGCCATCGCGCGACGACGCCGTTCGCCGGTCACCTCGCAACTTCGCTCCAGCCCCGATCCCAGGTGACATCTGTCTCAGGTTGGGGGGAGATGTCGCCGGTACACCTCGCGCACCCTTTTTCGGCTCCGAAGCACGATTTCGCAACAACCTGGGGGACCTTCCCGGAAACAGTAGGGATGACGACGGCTGACAGATGACCGCGCTCCGTTCATGCCCGGCCCGCTCCTCGCCCACAGCCGGATCCGGAGGATGAACCGCGCCGCGCTGCCGCTCGCTGCATCGCTCTTCCTGACGGCGCCCGTGGCGCTCGCGCAGGTCGCGCCGCACGGCGCGCGCCTGTCCTACACGCGGGGCCCTGGCACGGGGGGGTGCCCCGAGGAGCCGAGCCTCCGGCAGATCGTCGCGAGCCAGCTCGGCGGGGTCGACCCGTTCGTGAGCGACGGCGCGTGGCACATCGAAGTGGTCATCCGGCGCAAGGGGACGGCGTTCCAGGGAGAGATCGCGCTTCATGACCGCGATGGCCGGGTGCTCGGGCGCCAGGAGCACTCGAGCGCGATCTGTGGCGTGCTCGTGGAGGACATCGGCCTCTCTCTCAGCGCCTTCATGCGCCCGTTTCTGCCACCAGGGCTTGCACCGGGGAGCGCTCCCAACTTGCCGCCGCCAGGGCCGCCGCCCCCGTCGGCGCCGGGGGGCGCCGCTTCACCCGTCCCGCCGGGCGCGCCGCCGGAGGCGCCGGCCTCGAAGCCGCCCAACCCGGTCGCGGTGCTAGCGCGACCCGTCCCGCGTCCGAGGCCGCCGCCGGATCACCCGCGCCTCCAGCTGGGCGCCGGGGTGCTGCTCGGCGCCGGCGTGGCGCCCTCCGTGGCGGTCGGGTTCTCGGGGCTCGCCGGCGCCCGCTGGGAGAGGTTCTCGCTCTCGCTGGAGGCTCGCGGGGATCTTCCGATCGACGCCGAGCCCTACCGCGGCTGGACCATCGGCGTGTCGGGGCTGAGCGGCTCAGTGGTTCCCTGCGGTCACGCGGACTGGTTCTTCGGCTGCGCCCTCGCCACGGCAGGCGGGGTGTGGCACGTCAGGGACAGCACCGGCATTGAGGACGCGCTGCCCTACGCAGCGCTCGGGCTTCGTGCGGGGCTGGAGGTGCCGCTCTCGGCCCGCCTCGCCGGGCAGCTCACCGGCGAGCTCTCGCTCAACACACTTCGGCCGCACGTTCGACCGCTCTATGGAAAAGGGTGGTCCGCGGCGCCCGTCTCGGAGGCGGTGGCTCTCCGCCTCGTCGCTTTCTTCTGACCATCCGTGCAGTTTCGCGAAGCACCGGACGCGCCCGCGGGAGCGATTCCCATGAGGCGGCCGCGAGCGCGCGGCGTGCGGGGGTCGCGGGCGCGCCCCTCGCCGCCTGCTACTCCCTGGCGAGACCGCTGTCGCGCTTGGAACGAGCCGCCGACTCAGGCCGGTACAGCGCTGGCGCGGTAACAGCAGAACGTCGCCGCCGCGGTCGGCGCGATGCTGCCCACCGGCACGCCGCCGAATGCTTCGCACTGTCCGGGATCGAGGCTGACGACGCTCACCGACTTGCTTCCGAGCGCCGTGCCGGTCGCGACCGTCCCGCAGTCGGGGGCGTCGGCCGTGATCACCTGGGCCGCAACGAGCTGCGAGCACCCTTCGTCGCTGAACGCGGAGGCCAGGACGCTGCACGTCGCTCCGGTGGGCTCGGTGCAGCCGCAAGGCGCGCAGCCGCGTGTGTCCTCGGCGCCGGCGTAGAAGACGTGCCGGTCCGGGTACGTGGCGGGGCAGTCCTGCTCTCCCTCGTGGTGGATGCACGTGAGAAACCCCTCCGGCGGTGCTGCGTCGCCGATCGGCGGTGCCGGCGTGCAGGTCATGCCCGGATCCGCGCACGGAGGCGACGCGTTTCCGGTACACGCCCGGGCGACGATCGCGAAGCTCCCCGCCGTCGCGGGCTCGTCGGGGCTCTCCGGCGCCTCCGCGACCCTCGGAGCGCAACCTGCGGAGGCGACGCGAGGCGCCTGGATCGCGAGCGACTGCACGCACGGGGCGCCATTGCAGGTCCGTCCGGCCTCGACGGCGTCTGCCGAGGTGCAGGTCCCGTCCCACCCATCAGGGGCAGCGAACGAGGTCGCGGGAGCCTCGGGGCCGCCACACGGGAAGCTGGCGTAGGCCCTCCATTCCGTAGGCACCTCGCACGTCGCCTCTGGCAGATCGCACACGCAGGCGGGGCACTGGTGTGGGGCCGGCGCCGCGAAATCCGCGTAGCCCTCGTAGCCGACGATCGGCGCGGTCGCAGGGCAGCTCGGCACGGCGTCGGGGGAGCCGATCCAGAGCAGCGCCGGCTCGGACCATCCGAGCGGCTCCTTCGGTACGCACTGCCCTGCGCAGACCTCTGCTGGCGGGATCAGGTCGCCGAAATCGGACGCGATGGCGACGTCCGTGTCGTCCTCGGCCGCGCAGTCATCGCCGCCATCGCCGCCACCGCCGCACCCGCCAGCTCCGCCGGCGTCGGGGGGCTCGAGCACCTCACAGGGCGTTCCCTTGGGTCCCTGGTTCTCATCCCACGGGCACAGGTACGTGGTCGGGTTCCCGCACCCGCCGGACGCGAACCCGAGCCCGAGCGTGCTCGCACAGCAAACCGCCACGATCTCACGCTGCCAACGTCGCGCCCGCGCCGCCATCGCCGCTCCATGATCTGCGGCGCCGTTGACGGCGCGCCGCACGTAAGTGCGGCCACGTTACCAGGGGACCCCAGGACGCCGCCAGACCAAACCCGGAATAGACCACCTTCGGTTCGATCGCATTACGAAGAGCGAGGCACTCTTCTCATCTTTCGCCAGGTGATGGGTCGCGTCGCCCTTCATGAGGGCTCGAGCTGTCCCCGTCGTACGCCCATGTCCCGCCTGATAACCCGATGTATCGGAACCCCGGACGCGACGCCGTGCACGCGGCATGTCGCCTCCGGCGGAGCGCACCTGCAGGCGGGGCACTGGTGCGGGGCTGGAGCCGCGAAATCCGCGTAGCCCTCGTAGCCGACGATCGGCGCGGTCGCAGGGCAGCTCGGCACGCGGTCGGGGGAGCCGATCCAGAGCAGTGCCGGCTCGGACCACCCGAGCGGCTCCTTCGGTACGCACTGCCCTGCGCAGAGCTCTGCCGACGGGATCAGGCCGCCGAAATCGGGCGCGATGGCGCCGCCAGACCAACCCCGGGGTAGACTGACAATTCCAGCACTCTCGCCGTCGTGCTGGGGACTTCAACGCCCGCCTCCGCGCTCCGTCGCTTCGCCATCGAAGGCGACTCTATGCACTCGGCTGTCCTCGACAAGGACGCTTCGGAACGCGCTCCGCGGGCCGGCTACGTTGAGAGATCGTCGACGGAACCGCCTGCGATGGCGAGCCGAGTCACATAGGGCGTACCCCGAACATCAAAGCGACATACCCAGGCGTGGTCTGGGTCGTATGCGACGGCACCTCCGATGGAAATCGGCGGTGCGCCTTGCAAGCTCGGCAGTGCATCAAGTATAGCCTCTCCTCCCGCACACCACCGGAAAGACCATCTGCTCAATTCAGACGATTTTTCCGGATGCTCCTGGCACTCGATGATGCGTCCGCGACCATGGCGCGACCAGGCCAACAGTCGCTCGGACACGTAGAGATCCCCGACGTGTGAGAGCCAAGCGTGTAGACCGGACTGCGCCCTCATTCCGCCAGAGAACACCTTGACCGGCTTGATCCAATCGCCGGAGAGTTGACGCAAGAGAAGCTCGTCAAAGCGCGACAGCAAGAGGCCGCGGCCAGTCTGTCGCGGGAAGTGTCCTGCATGATAGCGGCCAAGATTTGCCAGTAGTGGATGGAGTGCGCCACCAGTCGCAAGAAATCGCGATATCGCAACAGGAGAACGGCGGCACCATAGCTTCCACAGTGCGGCGACGAGAGCAATCTCCAGCTCTGAGCTCCGAGTCATGAGCGGCCGTCGCTGCAGCGCGTCCGCTACATCGATATACATTACTTGCGATGGATCGAGCCCCTGTGGCATTGCAACGATCGCGTCGTGCTGAAGGGCCATCGTGTACACTTGTCGTTGTCGCTCGGCCGCGGACGCGCAGATCCTGGAGAAGCTCAGCAGGCCGTGGATCGTGGGTGGCAGTGCTACGCAAATCGGTCTGCCATCGGCATGGGCGATGCATTTGTTTAGCTTTGCAGATGGCTGAACTCCCCAATATCGAGTCCGCATGACGCGATGACGCTTCAGATCTGCGCTCGACGGACCAAGAAGGAGACAATCGTCCTCGACCACTACCGGAGACGCAATCTTTTCTAGCTCTGACTGGGCGATTCTGCCGATTGCGACATAAATCGCGCCCCCAAGCGAGCTACTCATCAGCGGAACCCGCATTGTCTACAGTTGCACTGCGGTGGGTAGGGTCTGTCCTCGAGGCAGGCAGCAAAGCAAGACTTGCACGGGCTGCTGCCGTGGACATCGCACCCAGGAAATCCAACAATGCACCTCCCGCCGATGTCTTCGCAGTCTTCGAACATGTCATAACAGTCCTTCGACGTGCATCCTGCCATCAGCGCTTCCGACGCGGTGTTGACGTCTTCCTCTCCGTTGTTTTTCCCTTCCGTGAGAAAGTCCCCTGCCCCGACTGAGCCTGCCGTTCTTCCGGTAGGAGCGTCGCGTCAAGACGAGAAACCCCTCAGCGGCGCGGCGTCACCGATCAGCGGTTCCGGCATGCAGGTCATGCCCGGATCCGCGCACGGAGGGAACGCGTTGCCGGTACACGCCCGGGCGCCGATCGCGAAGCTCCCCGCCGTCGCGGGCTCGTCGGGGCTCTCCGGCGCCTCCGCGCCCCTCGGCGCGCAACCTGCGGCGAAATACGCGTAGCCCTCGTAGCCGACGATCGGCGCGGTGGCAGGGCAGGGGCATATGTATCCGGTCGACGATCCGCATCCGCCGGACGCGACACCGAGCGTGCTCGCACACCAAACAGCCACGATTTCACGCTGCCAACGTCGCGCCCGCGCCGCCATCGCCTCTCCTCATGCGCTGCGGCGCTGTTGACGTCACGCCGCCGCAATTGCGGTCACGTTACCAGGGGACCCCAGGGCGCCGCCAGACAAACCCGGGGGCAGACCACCCCCGTTCGATCGCATTACGAAGAGCGCATCGCAGCGGATGACGATCAGGGGCGCGAGAGGCTCGTGCGGCACTGCACCCGCCCGGCCTTCGCTCGAATCGAGCTCCTGCCCGATGGACGCATCGTGTACTTGCTGAAGACACCTCGGCGGGGACGCACTCACCGCGTCACGTGTGCAATGGAGTTCATGGCCCGGCACGCGGCTTGTATTCCTCCGCCGGAGATCCCGCTTGTCAGGGACCATGGCGTGTTCGCGCCTCGCTCGTCGTTGCGCTCTCTTGTGACGCCCAAACCGCTGGCTCGCGCCGCGGAGCCTGAACCGTGCCCGGGCCACGTGCCTCGGCCCGCTGCACCCGCGCCCACGTCGCCCGCGCCTGCGTCGCCTGCACGAGCATCAGCGGGAGCCGCGACGCCCCACACGTGGTCGTCGCGTTCGTCTAGACTCGGCGCATGGTGGAACCGCTCTCGGAGGTCCGTCGGCTCGGAAGCCTGAGCTTCGCGAAGCGGGGGCGGGCGCTTGCCCTGCTCGCCCGCGGCTGGGATCAGGCCACGGCCGATCGGGTCATGGCTGCGCTGGATGGGGGCGATGGCGACGAGCGGCGGCTGGCGCTGGACCTGGCGACCTATCGCCGGGACGTGGCGCGCATCGAGGAGGCGCTGCGCGACCCCACGATGCGTCGGGCCGCGCTCTCCTCGGCGCGCCGGGTGCCGGTGTCGGACGAAGCGTTGCTCCAGGTGCTGCGCGAGGGGAATCGCCGCGAGGCCCGCGGGGTGGTCATGATCATGCAAAGGCACCGTCTCGTCGCCCAGGCGACGGCGGTCATTCCCCTGGTCATCGCCAGGCATGGTGCGGGGCTCGCGACACGCCTCTTCGCGACATGCGATCTCGACACGCTGGAACGTCACGCCGCCGAGCACGAGGCCGCGTGGCGCGAGCTCTTGGCGCGCGCGCCGGAGCGGGCCCTTCGGGTGGCGCTGGCGACGAGGCGCAAGATCACGGCGGACGAGGGCACGCTGTTCTGCTCCCGATATCCCAGGGAGGCCCTGGCGCTGCTCGTGCGGCGGGATGCCTTGCATGCGAGCGCGATCCACGCCCTGGTGATGGCTTGCCCGGCCGAGCTGCTCGATGTCTTGCGCCGGAACGACTGGACTGTCTTTCTCTCGAGCGGTCCGCCTCCCTCCGGATCGCCGCCGATCTCGACGCTGCCGGCCGAGGATGTGCTGGAGCTCCGGAACCGGTGCAAGCCCCTCGACGCCTCGGCCGATCCGCTCTTCCGCTTCCTGCCCCTGACCGAGCGCGAACGTCTCCTTGGCGCCGAGCTGGAACAGGCCGCGAAGGCGGCATGGTCGCCCCGTCGTGGCATGGATACGCGGCTGGCCACGATGCCACCGGCGAGCGTCACGCGGCTCACGGCGGCGGCCCTGAGCCCTCCCGTCGATCCGGACACGCGGCGCAAGCGGCTCCAGGCCCTCGAGAAGCACCTCGACCTTGCCCAGCTTCGATCCGAGCACGCGGCGCTGGGCGTGGCCACGGACCGGGGCGAGCGCGCGGCGCGGATGGTTGCGCTGGTGCGTTCGCTCCGCCGCGGCGCCGACCCGGCGACCTGCGCGTCCGTCCTCGCCGAGGTGGAGCCGGCATGGCACGGCTCCAGCCGCCATCTGGTCATGGCGGAGCTGGCCCTGCTGTCCGATCGTCAGGTCTCGGAGATCCCCGTGCAGACCTACAGGGACGCTCTGCTCACCACCGTGCAGTCGCGCGATTCGAACACAACCACGTTGGCCCAGGCCGAGCGGGCCGTGCACAAGGCCATCGGCGAAGCGATCCTCCGGGACAGCATCCCGCGCGCGGCGCAGCTGCTCGGGCTCCTGGTTCAAATTCGCCTGGATCCCCGGGTGCGCTGGCGGGCCGACAAGGCGCCGGCGCCTGGACACAAGCCGCCGTCCATGGAGTACCTGCCGAGCCCGCTGCGCATCGCCGAAGGTCTCGCCGCCCAGCTCCATGCGGCCTACGAGGGCGTGCGCCTCGACGGCACCACACCCATGCTGGGACCGGTGGCGGTCGGTCGCTACGAGCCCGAGGCGGAGCGGCTCATCGTGGACCTGCTCCTCGGGAGAACACCGAAGACGCCGCGGCCTCCGCGCAAGCCCGTCACATGCAACGGGCCGCTGGACGAGGTGATGGGGCACGTCCCGGAGATCAGCTTGAAGGAGACTGCCCTGGTCGACGCGCTGCTCGATCGGGACGACACCACCGATCCCCACAAGACCGATCTGGTGGCGGCGATCTCACGAACGGCCCCCGGGCGGTGGACGCCCTCCCAGCGCAGGCGCTTCACGCAGCATCTCCTGCGCGTGGCGCGGGACGCCGGCCTCGATCTCTCGAGGCGCGTCAAGGCCATCGGCCGCGTCGAGGACGCGCCGCTGCTGCTCGAGCTGCTGCCGGGAGCGGCCGGGCCGGTCGCCGCCGCGATCCTGGCGCGGTGCGCCCGGATCGCTCCGCCGACCGCCGAGCTCCGACGGCTGTTCCTGGAGCGCGCGCGAAGATCCGGCGTTGTGGGTCGCGCGGCGATGAGCGCCCTCAACGTGCTGTCCGAGCGCATGCCCGGTCCGTTCGATCTGGCGCCGTACCGTGAGCTGCTGCTGTCGAAGGACTGCGCGGTGGTCAACCGCAAGAACGCCGCCGGCAGGGTCTCGGCCGCCGCGACCGTGGAGGCTCGTGACCTCCTGATGGAGGCGTGGCGGTCCGAGGACCTGCACCCCAGCATCCGGCCGGACATCCTCGCGGGGTTGCTGCGCTTCGTCGATCAGGCCGACGTCCGACAGGTGCTGATCCACGGCATCACGACGGTGCCGGATACGTGGTCGCTGCTCAACCCCGGGTCGAGGCTCCTGTTCCCGAACGAGTCGCAGGCGCGACCCGCGGTGGCTCGCGGCTTCGTGGCCCTGGCCGAGGCGCTGGTCGAATGCGGCGACGAGCGCATCGCTTCCACGGCAGCGGGCGTCTGCATTGCCCAGCATGACCTGTGCTCCGAGGGGCTCGGTCTGGCGGCCAGGCTCCTCGCCGAGGCGCGCACCTCCGGCCGCGTCCTGGTCCAGGCTGTCGAGTCCTTGAGCCGCCTTCCCGACGACGCCGGATTACCCCACTGGCAGGCGGCGCTGGCCCGGCTCGTCGCAGCGGCGAGCGGCGGTCGGACCTGGGCCGCGGCCCGGCTGGCGCGGCTCGCGCCCAGGCCACGGGCGTTCCGGATCGCGCTCGGCCTGGCTCAGAAGGCTGCAGGCCTGCGCCTCATCGCCGCCGCCTCGCTGAAGGAGATCCTCGACGTCGATCTCGTCGAGGTCAGGTTCGACAAGGAGCTATGGTCGGAGTATCTGGCCCTTGTAGACGAACAGCCCGCGCGCCGGAGCCCCTCCACCGGCAAGCTGAAGGACCCCGGGCTCGCCGCCTCCCTGATCGATTGGCTCATCCAGCATGGCGGCCTGGCGGCCGCGCTGTCGGCCGCCGAGTTCTCGCTGCAGGTCGAGAAGCAGCTCCGCGACAGCCCCGCATGGCGCGCTCGGCTCGACGCCGTCCGCGCGATGCACGCTGACGCCGCCGAGCGCTTGCTGCTGGCGGACACCTAGCTTCGATTCGCGCGGCCGGCGTCGGCGTGGTCTGCGGGACGGGGGTTGCGTTTCGTTGCCAGTGACGGACGCAACCCCGGTTGCCAATTGACGCGCGGCGGCGATCGGCGTTGCATGAGCCATGGCCCAATCCGCTCCCAACCCCTATCAACCGCCGACCGCGCTCGAGCCGACGACTGACTCGGAGCGGGCCGACGATGGCAGCGCGTCGCGCATGTCGCGCTTCTGGGCGGCGATGATCGACGCGGTTCTGGCCCTCATCATCTTCGTCCCGCTGCAGTATTTGGGCGGTGTCTATCGCGACTTTCCGAAGATCTCCGCGCCGCCGTTTCCGCAGTCGTTGTTGTGGGCGCTGGGGGGGTTCGCGATCACCCTGGTAGTGCACGGCACGTTCCTCGCCCGCAGCGCGCAGACCATCGGCAAGAAGGCGATGAACATACAGATCGTCAACGCCAGCGACGGCAAGCCCGCGGCCTTCGGCACGATCGTCTTGCGACGGCTCCTGCCGGCGTCGGTAGTGGCTCAGATACCGTACGTGGGCGGCGTCCTCGGCCTCGTCAACGTGCTGTTCATCTTTCGCAAGGATCGGCGCTGCGTGCATGATCACATCGCGGGCACCCGCGTCGTGAAGCTGGACCAAAGCAAGTAGGCCCGAGCGGCATACGCGCGAGCGGCGGGCGCGCAGCCGCTGCGAGCCGCGCTCCTCCTGCGATTCCCCTGTCAGGGATCCAGCCGCACCGCGATCGCGTGCCGGATCGGCCCCCGCGGCGCCATCTCGCGCGCGCCGCCGCCCTCGCGCCACGCCACGCCGGTCGAGGGGCCGCCGTCCAGGTTGAGGGCCTGCTCGCAGCCGCGCGCCACCAGCATGTCGGCGAGCAGCCCCAGCGTGGGCCCGCTCTGCGCACGGTCCCCGCGCGCGACGATGGCCTCCATGCGCCGCCCCCTGTCGAGCACGCACAGCGCCGTGCGCTCCGCCCGCGGGCCGCCGTCGCTGCGCACGTTCCGGCTGCCGGAGAGCACCAGCCGCGGCAGCCCCTGCACCGCGAGGTGAGCGCCGGGCGAAAGGACGAACCCGGCGGCGTCGTGCAGGGCGGCGCGGCCGCCGGAGACCACCAGCACGCCGCCCCCGAGCGAGGGCGCGAGCGGCGCGAGCTCCCGGCCATCGACAACGACGAGCCCCTCGGGTCTCCTCTGTCGATCGAAGAAGCCACCGTTGATGACGAACGACGCGCGGGTGCGTTCGAGCACCCCCGCGACGTCGCGCGACATCGCGACGTCGACGACCTCGAAATGGGCGTTCGCGAGGCGGAACGCGAAGACATGGACGCGGTAGTCCTCTCCCTCGACGGTCATCACCTCGGGCTGGACGGGGGCGCCGGCCGCCGGGCCCTCCGCGGGGGGAAGCGTCGCGGGAGCGGGCGGCGGGGGCTCCGGAGGAGCGGGCGCGCTTGGCGCAGCTGGAGCGAGCACGCTCGCCCCCGGGAGAGCGGGCGCGCTCGGCGCGGGGCGCCGCGACGCGAGCGCAGCGGCGCCGAGGAGCGCGAGCCCCGCCATCGACAGAAGCGCCTTTGAGGAAGCGCGGAGCGTCACGACCCTGCTCTGCTCGATCTCTGTGCGATCCCTAAGGCTTCGCGAGCAGCTCCTCGATTCGCGACGGATCGACGCCGTAGATCTCCGCGAGCCGCGGGACGCGATCGGATGCCGGCAAGGTCAGCGCGCGCCGCAGCGGCTCGTGAGGATGGTGATCGAGCACCCAGCCCCCGAGCTGCCGGCGGACCTCCGCTTCGCATACGCCCTCCACGACCTCGACGCCCCCTTCGCGCAGGATGCGAACGCCTTCACCGTCGACGCGCGGGTTCGGGTCGTTCATCCCGATCACGACGCGGGCCACGCCGCGCTCGACGATCGAGCGCGAGCACGCCGGCGTGCGGCCGTGGAACGAGCAGGGCTCGAGGGTCGAATAGAGCGTCGCTCCGACAACGCTGAGCCCGCGCGCGTGCGCCGCGCGCGCCGCGGCGATCTCCGCGTGATCTTCACCCGGCCCCAGGGTATGCCCGCTGCCGAGGAGCTCCCCGGCGGCGCTCACGATCGCGCAGCCGACCCAGGGGTTGTCGCCCGTTCCTCCGCGCGCCCGTTCGGCCTCCTCGATCGCCAGGCGCATCCATTTCTCAAAATCGTTGCTCATCCTGATCTCAATCTTGCACACCGGGCGGCTGCTCGACGGAGCGTTGTTCGCAGCGTCGCGCTACGTCGCCTGGGCCGCGCTCATGAGACGCACGTTCACCACGTCATGAGCTCGTCGTGGATCCAGCTGGCCCGCCTGCGGAGAAAGTCCTTGAGCAGGCTGATCTCTTCGTCGTGCGACCCATTGAGAGGCGGGGAATCCTGCCAGCGCGCGAAGTTCCTCTCCACGGCCGGAGCTCCCACCTTGCGCACCAGGCCGTCCACCATGGCGTCGAGCTCGTCGGGCGCGAGCTCGCCCTGGAGCAGCGCCAAAAAACGTGCCTTGTACCGCGCCTGGAACGCCGGATCGCGGAACAGCGACCCCCACCAGCCCTCCGTGAAGTAGTCGGTCCCGTCGGAGCCCTCGAGCTTCCACTCCTCCGGCTCGAACGCGCGTTCATCGTAGGGCGTCCCGAGGCTCCGGTCGAAGTCCCACACGGGACCGGCCGAGAGGAGGCCCTGTCGATCCTTGAAGAAGTACGTGCTGATCCGCAGCGCATCGACGTTCTTCGTCAGGGCGCTGATGATGTTGTGGTCGATGAAGGCGTCTTGATCGATGAAGCTCGAATAGTGCTTGCCGCTGCCGGGCTGCTTGAAGTCATCCGCGTCGACGGCCTGGCCGAAGTCGTCGATGTAACCGCGAATGAAGTCGAACTGCGGCTCTCGCGCGGGCTTCAGCATGTCCTCCGGATCGGGGTACACGAACTGGAGCTCCTCGCCGGCGGCCTTGAAGTCATTGTCGCCCTTGTCGATGCGCAGGAGGAAGCCGCCGGTCACGTCCGGCTCCGTGAGATCGTCGGCCGAGAGCTTGGCCACCGGGACACGATCCTGACCGCGCTTGATCTTCTCGATCGCCGTGTAGAACCCGAGGAAGCTCTTCTCGGCCACGTCGGCCCCCGAGTCGACGAGGAACACCTCGACGAAGCGCGTGCGCGGCGCGTACCGGCCGATGCGGTTGCTCATCTCGAAGGCGAGCGCGTTGCGGATGAGCGTGCGATCGAAGCTCACCGGATCGCTGAGCACCCAGTCGGAGTCCGCCGGCATCCCCAGGAACTCCCGGTCGAGATCCGTGTCCAGAGCGTCGTCACGAAATTCGACGGCGTATTGCTTCTTCGGAAAATCGCGGGACGTCGCGCCGCGCACGTGGATGCCGATACGGCCATCGAAGCTCGCGCGGCCCAGGAGCTTGGTTTGCCCATCTCTGGGCTCGAGCAGCATGAACGTGGCCGGGACGAACTCGGTTTCGAGCGGGTCGAGCCGCCTCGACTCGAAGGTGTGGATCACGACGATCGGCAGCTCCGAGATGAACTCCGCGGTATCGGCGGCGACCTTGAAATACGCCTCGCTCGCGATCGGCCCGAGGAGGTCGGCCCCGTCGCTGCCCGCCCCCCCGCTGCCTCCCGCCCCGGAAGGCGCGGCGTGAGGGACGACGGCGAGGGCGCGCACCCGCGTGGAGGTGGTGAGCACGAGCGGCTCGACATAGACCGGCGAGCTCGCGGTGGGCAGCGAGCCATCGGTCGTGAAGTGCACCGCGGCGCGCTCGTCCTCGACCGTGAGCTCCACGGGCTCGGAGGCCTGGAAGGTGCCTCCCTTCGGCGTGAACACGACGGCCAACGACTTCGGGCCAGGTGGTTGCGCGCCACCGCTCGCTCCGCTCGCCCCGCTCCCCTCGCTCGCTCCGCTTGCCCCGCTCCCCTCGCTCGCCCCGCTCGCCTTGCTTGCCTCGCTCGAGCAGCCCCCGAGCGAGGCCAGCACGAACACCCCCGCGATCCGCAGCGCTGCGAGCTTCGATACGTAGAACATTCCCGCACAGCTTACTCGGGTCGCTCGTGAATTCGAACGAGCGCGTGATGAATCTCGCATCCTCTTCGAATCGAGCCGAAATCCAGGCCTTCCTGTATGTGTCGGATGGTTCGCGATGAGTAGGTATGTTTGCAACATCGGCGCCAACCGACGCCCGACCCCGCGCCACGCCTCGGCCTCCCGCGTCCCGACACGAAACGTTCGACGACGCCGCCGCCGCCGCCGCCGCGATCGACGCGCTCGACGAGGTGCGCGCCTCGTCGCCCCGAGCCGCCTGCACCACCTCTTCCGTATCGCGACGTCGTATCCATGGCTCCTTCATGCGCGTTCGGACGCGGACGGACCTGAGCGCGGCTGGAGAGGGGCTTTACCGCGCGCACGTGGTGTGATGCAGTTCGCCGTGATGGCACCGAGCAAACCCAGGGCGCCGGAGGGCGATCTCGCCACCTTCCAGCGCGAGCGCTTCGCGCACGACGGCGTCGCGCACGACGTGGTTCGGAAAGGGAAGGGCCCCGCCGTCCTCGTGTTGACCGAGATGCCCGGGATCTCTCCCCATGTGCTCGGGTTCGCCGACCGGGTCGTGGCGCTTGGCTGCACGGCCGTGCTGCCCAGCCTCTTCGGCACCGCTGGACGCGACCCGCTGAGACCGGCCGTCACGGGCGCGCTTTACGCCCTCTCGTCGATGGCCAGGGCCTGTATCAGCAGGGAGTTCACCGTGTTCGCGACGGGGCGTTCGTCGCCGGTCGTCGACTGGCTCCGGGCCCTCGCCGAGGTGGAGCACCGGCGCTGCGGCGGGCCGGGCGTGGGCGTCGTGGGGATGTGCTTCACCGGCGGATTCGCGCTCGCGATGGCGGCGGACGCCCGGGTGCTGGCGCCGGTGATGTCGCAGCCGTCGCTCCCGTTCGCGCTCACGAGGGACCGGCGGCGGACCATCGACTGTGACGACGCGACCCTCGACGCGGTGGCGCAGCGCTGCGACCGGGAGGGCCTCCGGGTGATCGGGCTGCGCTTCAAGGGCGATCCCCTGGTGCCGGCGGAGCGGTTTCAGCTCCTCCGCGAGCGCCTCGGGGAAGGGTTCGTCGCCGTGGAGCTGGAGCAAGCCGACGGGCATCCCGAGGGGCCCCTCAAGAAGCATCATTCGGTGCTGACCGGCGCGCTCATCGACGCTCCTGGCGAGCCGACGCGCGCCGCGCTCGACCGGGTCCTTCAGCTCTTTCGCGACAAGCTGCTGGCCGGGTAGCGCGTCGTCCGGCGCGTCCGCTCCTAGCACTACTGCGGGAAGTCGGGCTGGGGAACGAACCGCCAAGACGCCAAGGACGCCAAGAAACCGGTGAAATAGGAGGGAAAGATGTCGCGGCGGACGTTGCCCTCTCCTCTTGGCGGCCTCCGCGTCTTGGCGGTTTTTCTGCCGATCCGGGGCAACCTCCCGCAGTAGTGCTAGGCGGGCTCGAACGCCTTGCTCGACGCGTACCCGCGCGCGGCGGACCGGATCTTCGCGATCTGCGCCGCGTCGAAGGAGACGGGCGCTCCGGTGCGCGCGTAGCTCATCACGTTGTCGTCGACGCCGCTGTGCCCGAGCCCGAAGAAGTGCCCGAGCTCGTGTGCGAGCACGGTGGGCCGCGCGTTCGCCGCGAGGAGGACGAAGCGCCGCTCCGGCGTCGCCCGGCGCCGCCAGTGCACGCCCATCCGGAAGCGCCGGGGATCGTCGATGTCCCGCAGCGACGCGACCACCATCACGTTGATCCGGCGCGCCTCGATCGCCGAGGCGAGGGCGTCCCGGTCCTCACGCGTCTCGATCCGCGAAAACCGCGGGGCGAGCGCGCGCGAGCAGACCTTGCGCAGGGCCACACCGGCGGGCTCGAACAGCCGGACCGCCTCGGCGATCTGCGCGTCGATCCAGGCGTCGTCGCGCACCGGCTTCCCCGCCTCCTCCTCGGTCACCGCGATCGAGAGGGGAAACGCCGGGAGGGGCGCGGGCACGCGCCCCGCCGCGCGGGCCAGGCCCGGGGCGAGCGCGCCGGCGGAAAACAGCCCGGCTGCGGCGATCACGGCGCGGCGGGAGATCATGGACAAGGCCCTATACCATCGCCGGCCGACGATCGCGAAGCCGTGCGAGGGAGACCCACGCGAAGCACGTGACCGTGAGGCACGTTCCAGATAGGCTCTCCCTCGTTCGCGTGGTACCCGGCCTGGAGCACGGTCCTGCGCGATGTGAACAGCGGCGCGCTCCGGAGGTCATCGATGTTGAATACAGGGGTTGTCGTGCTCGATGCGCGCCTGCGGCGAGAGCAACACGAAGAGGCAGCGGCGCTGCCCGAAGCCGCGTTCGGCGACGACGGCGCGGCGCATCGAGGCTAGCGGGAGCATCGATGGCACTCCCCTCGACGAGAATGGACTTCCGCATCGACCTCTCGCACGTCGATCGCGGCCGTGAGGCGAGCGAGCGGGTGATCGTCGCCCGCCACCCCTCGGAGAGCGCCGAGCACGTCATGCTGCGGGTGCTCGCGTATTGCCTCTTTCACGAGGAGGGCCTCGCCTTCGGCCCAGGGCTCGCCGACGCCGAGGGGGCGGACCTCTGGACGCGCGATCCCACGGGCCGCCTCCTCACCTGGATCGAGTGCGGCGCGGCGCCGTTCGAGAAGCTCAAGAGAGTCGTGCAGCACAACCCGGGCGTGGCCGTCCACGCGCTCTTTTCGGACGTGCGCCGGCGCGACGAGCTCGTGTCCGGCGCGCGCGAGGCCGCCTCGCGCGCGAGCAAGGTCACCGGCGCGATCTCGCTCTCCACCGTCGACCACCGCCTCGTCGCCGCGCTCGCGGAGAACACGGGTTTGCGGCGCCAATGGGCGGTCACGATCGTGGGCGATCACCTCTATATCGAGGCCGACGGCAGCACGCTCGACGGCGAGGTCGTCCGCTCGCGGCTCGAAGAGCCGTGATCGCGTCGAGACGAGAGGCCAGGCTCTGACCTCCGGAGCGCTCGGCTCGTCGAGGCCAGCCGGGGGCGGAGAGCGGCGGGCCGGCTCGTGTCCCGTGACTGTCATGTGACACTGTCCCGTGACATCGGGCCGTCGCACCGTGACATCGCGCCACCTCACGCCCGCCCTCGCGAGAGAAGCCGGCCGAAAGACATGGCCGCGCGTGCAGGACCGGCGGGCACGAGCATTGCCATGCCTTCCTGGCGCCCGGTGCACGCCCGACACGCGGGCCGGCGTCCAACAGGACGGCGACAGGCATTTCATGCAGCACGCCCCCTGAATGCCCTCCATCGTGGACCTGCCGACGTCCATCCTGGCTCAATCTTCGGGCATCAGCGAGAGAATGATATGAAACGTGGACGATGGGTCGTCGCCGCAGCATTGATATGCAGCTGCGATGGCACGAGCGTCGCTCCTGGCGGCGCCGCGAGCGACGGCGCGGTGCGACCGTCGAACGAGAGCATCCTCGGGTTCGAGGACGCGGGCGCGTGGACGCTCGATGGCGGCGCCGCGCAGGCGAGCGACCAGCGCGCGCACGGCGAGAAGAGCCTCGAGGTGCCCGGCGGCGGGTACCACGAGCTGGTGAGCGCGCCGCTCAGCACCCTCGCGGCGGTCCACTCCACCCTCTCCATGAGCCTGTCGCTCCCGGAGGCGCCGCCCGGCGCGGAGCCGCTGGGGCACGTCCACCTGTTCGTGGAGCTGCCCTCCCGGGGGATCGAGCGCCGGTTCATCCAGGAGGTCGCGCTCCCCCGGGGAGCGGCAGGTCAGTTCACACGCGTCGATTTCGAGCTGCCTGCCGAGCTGGTGGCGGCGCTCAAGACAGAGTACGACGACCTGCGGCTCAAGATCGCGCTGGATCTGCCGCGGGGCGCCACGGGCCCTTGCCGGCTCGACGCCATCCGCCTCGGCGCGACGGACGAGGCCCCGAGGCTCCGCGTCGCCGAGGACTACGCGAGGTCCTCGGCGAAGGGGGACATCGTGGCTCAGGGGACATTCACCCTGCGAGGCCGCGTCGAGGACAACACGCTGGCGCGATCGGTCAGCGTCAGCATCGGCGATGCGCCGGCGCAGGCGTCGGCGCTCACGCCGGCAGGAGAGTTCTCCATCGACCTGCCGCTCCGGAACGACCCGGGTGAGTTCCTGACGCCCAACCGGGTCCACGTCGTCGCGACCGACATCGACGGCAACGAGAGCGCTTCTGACATCGTGGTCGTGTCCCTCGCGTCCATGGTGCCGGGCGAGCTCATCGTGAAGTTCAGCTCCGGCACGTCGGCGGAGGAGCGCGGGAGGGTCCTCTCCGGCGTACGGGGCGCGCTCGCGCGGCAGATCACTCCGGACATGGGCGTTGTCACCGTGCCGAAGGGGACGGAGAGGGAGGCGCTCTCGGCGCTCCTCGCGGGCGGCGAGCCGGTGCGGCTCGCCCTGCCCAACCTGATCGCCGTGCCGACCTACGCGCCGAACGATACATACTATCACACGCAGAACTGGTACATCGAGGCGATGAACGTGGACGCCGCCTGGGATATCCAGCGCGGATCCCACGATGTCGTCGTCGCGGTGGTCGACAGCGGCGTGATTTACTATCAGGGCGCGTACCACGACACGGACAATTGTGGCGGCCCGGGCCCTCATCCGCTGGTCGACAACATCTACCTCAACGCGGACGAGTGCTGCGCCGCGCCCCCGTGCAGCAGCGACTGCATGCCGCTCACGACGGGCGGGACCTGCCCGCGGTCGGACCTGAACAGCGACGGCTGCCCCGGCGGCTGCGGGGTGGACGATGACGGCGACGGCGCGACGGATCTGCTCGATCCCGACGTCGCGCGCATCTACACGAACCACCTGGACGACGACGGCGACGGCTCGATTGCCGACGAGATCGGCCCCGGCGGCGTCGCCTGCAACGCCCTGCCCCCGGGCGCGCTGCTGGGCGCGCCCGAAGGACAGGACTGCGACGGGGCCGCGCGAGACGATGACGAGAACGGCTATCCGGACGACTGCCGCGGCTTCCAGTTCGCGCGCCCGGGACAAGACCTCGGCGGCAGCCCGCTCAGGCCGAACGACCCGTCGCCCGTGGACACCGGAAACACGCACGGAGACATCGTGGCGGGGGCTCTCGGCGAGATCGGAGACGACTGCGCCGGTTACACCGGCGTGATGCACCGGGTCAAGATCATGCCCCTGGGCAACGGGCGCCTGGAGACGCGCATCGTGAACGGCACACCAACGACCGTCGCCGCCCCGACGTACGATGCCATCCTCGAGGCGTACCAGTACGCCGCGCGCAACGGCGCACACATCGTCAACAGCTCGTTCGGCGGCAGCTTCAACAGCTGGACGGGCATCTCGTACACTCCCGAGGACGCCCTTCGTGACATGACGGAGGCCGTCTGGGACCTCGGCGTCTCCCACCTCCTGTTCGTGACCGGCGCGGGCAACTGGGGGACCAACCTCGACACGGTCGATTCGTTTGGGAATCCGCTCCTCGCCGACTTCCCCGCTCATCTCGGGCTGCCCAACAAGATCGTGGTCGCGGCGAGCGACCAGTCCGGCAACCGCTCCGTCTGGTCGGGCGGCCAATCGTCCGCCTATGGCGCGAAGACGGTCTCGATCGCGGCGCCTGGCACGAACACCTTCCTCGGCGCCGACGGCACGTCCCTCGCCGCCCCGATGGTCAGCGGCGTTGCCGGGCTGCTCCTGTCCCAGCACAGCGAGCTGCGTTTCGACCCCGTGCGCGTGGTGAAGATGATCGAGCAGACCGCCGCGCCGCTGCCCGCGTTCGCCGGCCTCACCCGCACCGGCGGCATCGTCGACGCGCACGCCGCGCTCACCGCGCCGCTGCCTCCGCAGCCGCTGTTCACCGACGGCACGGTGGGGCGCGTCCCGCTCGGCACGACGACCGCGACCAGCGACATCGACCTGATCGACATGGACAACGACGGTGATCTCGACGTGTTCATCGCGCCCTACTCGACCGCTCTCATGCAGCCTCGCCTGCTCAGGAACGACGGCGGCCACCTCGTGGACGTCACGGCGCTGCAATTTCCCAGCCTGCTGGTCAAGCACACCGATGTGGACTCCGGCGATGTGGACGGTGACGGCGACATGGACATCATCGCGGCAGCTCACTCCGCCACGGGCACGATAGCGATGAAGCGGGCCGCCCTGTACCTCAACTCCGGCGGCACCTTCACGGTGGCCACGTCCGGGCGCCTGCCATCGACCACGATGTCGGATCGCGCGGTCGAGCTCTGCGACGTGGACGCCGACGGTGATCTCGACGCGTTCTTCGGGAACATCGCGCCGGGCAACTCGACGCTGCTCATCAACGGGGGCAACGGCGTGTTCACCGACCAGAGCAGCCTCTGGCTCGGCACCACGACGCAGGACATCACGGTGGAGAAGGCGCTGTGCGTGGAGATCGCGGACGTCAACGCTTCCGCGTGCGCGGGCCGCCCTGCTGCCCTGTGTGGGATCTGCTCCGATCCCAAGCGATCGGTCGCCGGGCTCGTGGCGAGCGGCGCGGTGACGCCGGCCCAGCAGGCGGATTGCCTCGCGATCCGTCATGCCATCTACCCCGAGCTCATCCTGGCCGGCACCACGACCCTGTTCTTGCGCAACACCCAGGGAGGCCCGTTCGTCAACGCCAGCGGTCGTCTGGGCGCCAGTTTGCCGCTGACGACCTTCGGGTCGGTCGACGTCGAGGCTGGGGACCTCGACAACGATGGGGACCTGGATCTGGTGTTCGCCCCCGCAGGCGGAAGTCAGATTGTCCTGCTCTCGAACAACGGGACCGGGTACTTCGCCAACGTGACGGCGAGCCGGATCAGCGCGCACGCCTACGACGCCCACGCTCGCGAGGTCGAGCTCGGCGACTTCGACATGGACGGCGACGTGGACATCGTCATGCTGCGGGGCGACATCCCCACGATGGTATCGCGCAAGCACTCGCTGTACAGGAACGCTGGCGGCTACTTCGACCAGATCGACGCCCCCTGGCTCACCCAGACCGTCCTCTTGACGGCCGACGGGGACGTCGGCGACATGGATGGCGACGGGGACCTGGATCTCATGCTGGGGAATTACAGCCAGGCGAATCAGCTCCTGCTCAACACGACGGTGCCCTGAGCGAGAGGCTGTCAGGGATCTGCACGCTCACCTCGCCCACGCCGCGCCGGCCGGAAACTCGAACTGATCGAGCGACTCGGGCCGCAGGGTGGTGCTGTACCCCGGCGCGGTGGGCGGCATGTAACGGCCAGCCTGGACGACGACCGGATCGACGAAGTGCTCGTGGAGGTGATCCACGTGCTCCAGGATGCGGTCCTCGAGCGACGCGCTCACGGAGATGTAGTCGAAGAGCGAGATGTGCTGCATGATCTCCGAGAGGCCGACCCCGCCGGTGTGAGGGCAGACCGGGACGCCGAACTTGGCCGCCATGAGCAGCACGGCGAGCACCTCGTTGACGCCGCCCAGCCGGGCGCCGTCCGCCTGGCAGAACTGGATCGCGCCCGCCTGGAACATCTGCTTGAACATGACGCGATTGTGGGTGTGCTCCCCCGTCGCCACGCCGATCGGCGCGATCGCCCTGGCGATCGCGGCGTGGCCGAGGATGTCGTCGGGGCTCGTGGGCTCCTCGATCCACCAGGGATCGAACAGCGCCCATGTCGGCCGTCATGGCGTCCACGCGCCTGCCCACGAGCAGGGGGCGGAGCGCGTCGATCGCCGCCACGCAGAGCTCGTTTCCACGGCCAATCGTGAAGGTCAGGCCATGCCCCTCGATCCGCTCCGGGCCATCGGTCTCGAGCACGACGTAGGCCGCCGAGTAGTCCGGCCTCGGGTTCATGGCGTCCGAGCCGGCGAGAGAGCGCGAGGTCGGAAAGCGGATGTCGCGGGCGATGACATCGGTGATGCACACGGACATGGGGTCCCCCTTCGTACGGACTACGCCGGACAGCGCGCATAGCCTCGTGCGTCAGATGCCGGCGGAGCCCGGCCGAGCATGACCGCACGCGCCTGAACGACCGGCTCGTGCGGCAGGGGCACGCGCGGCGCAAGGCGGATCCGGGCGATCGTCGGAGGCTTCCTATCCGCTCGCGCGGAGGTAGCTCATCCAGCGAGCACGTTCCGTTCGCTTCGCCATCCCGCACCTCCTTCCCGGCGGTCCTGGACGGCTTCGGCGCGTCGAGGAGGCGACCGAGCACGGGCTCGATGAAGCACGCTCCGCCTCTGCGAGCGTGGGCGGAAGTGGCGGGAGGCCAACGGCGTCGAGCCGGCTCGGGGGTTTCTTGCTGCGGGGCTTGGGCGTGACGGTGTCCTTTCGGGGGGGAAATGCGGTGTTCTCCGCCGAAACGGGACACGAGATCGACCGTGACGAACCAAACGAGACAGGCAGCCTGGTGCTTGTCCCCGCGATCAAGGTTGTATAAGCTTCGCGCCATGGGGAGACCCGAAAACCACGAGGACGAGGTGCTGACGATCAAGGCCGCCGCCGAGGTGCTCGACGTGAGCGAGCAGACCCTTCGGCGCTGGGACAAAGCGGGGAAACTGCGGGCGAAACGTCACCCGATGAACGGCTACCGGCTGTACCTTCGCCGCCAAATTGTGGAGCTACGGAGGCAGATCCTCTCGGGATCCGAGGAAGCGTCGTGAAGGCCGACATCCTCAAGCTGCTGCTACAGTCCCACGCGGACGGCGACGAGTCGTCATTCCGCAAGGCGGCGCTGCAGCTTGCTGCGGCCGAGAGCACCGCGGGCCACGTGCGCGTCGCGGAGGAGATCCGGTCGATCATCGCCAAGATGCCCGCGACAAGCACCCGCAAGCACGGGCCCGTCGTGGACATCGCCGCACCACGTGGCGAGCTCGCGGACATCCTCGAGGGCGGCCACCGTGAGGAGCGCCTCCGTGACATCGTGTTGCGTCCAGAGGCCGAAGAGACGCTCAAGCGGGTCATCTCCGAGAACCGGTCACGCGCGCGGCTCGAGCGGTTCGGCGTGTCGCCGCGTCGCCGCCTGCTGTTCCACGGCGCGCCCGGCTGCGGAAAGACCCTCGCCGCCGCCGTGCTCGCTGGCGAGATGGGGCTGCCGCTGATGACCGTGCGCTTCGATGCGCTGTTCTCGCGCTTCCTCGGAGCCACGGCCGTGCAGCTCCGCGCGATCTTCGCGGAAATGCCGCACCGCCCGGGCGTGTACCTCTTCGACGAGTTCGACTCTGTCGCGAAGGCGCGTGGTGACTCCCAGGACGTCGGCGAGATGAACCGCGTCGTCACCGCATTCCTGCAGCTCGTTGACGCCGACATGAGCGGAAGCATCCTCGTCGCCGCGACGAACCACGTCGAGCTCCTGGACCGTGCCGTGTTTAGGCGCTTCGACGTGATCGTCCCCTTCGACAAGCCGCCGCGCGAGCAGATCGCCGAGCTGATGAAGCTGCGGCTCTCGACGGTGGGCCTCTCCGACGAAGCCGTCAACCGCCTCGCGGCCAACGCAGAGGGATGGAGCTTTGCGGACGTTGCACGCGCCTGTGATGATGCGGTCCGCACGATGGCCCTCGATGATCGTGAAGAGATCTCCGAGCGTGATGTTGTCCTGGCGCTGGAGGAGCTGAAGAGACGCGACGTACCGGTCAGGAGATAACCAATGGCCGACACTCGGCTCCCTCTCCTCCGAGGGCGAATCACCTCGGTGGACACCTACGAAGCGCCGCAGGGCGGCGGCGGCGTGCGGCCCGCGATGCCGTCGCTCGACCCGAAGGCGCACCGGACGACGCTGCTGCAGCAGCTCGACGCCATCACACAGCAGGTGAAGGCGCGCGCCGAGATAGCGCGCGACGAGCTGGCGAAGCGCGAGATCGTCGCCGTGCGGCCAGCACCCAACGCGCAGCTCGCACCAGACCAGCTTGATGACTCCCGCGCCGACGCCCGGCTCGTGGGTGCCATGCCGGACTCCGGCACCGTCCTTCTCGACGTCGCCAACGCGGACCTTGAGTACCTGCGGAAGAAGCTCGATGCGTTCGCTGACGACGCGAAGGTGAAGACCAAGACCGCGAAGGACGGCACGGTCACCACCCAGCGTTGCAACGAGCGAGCGATCGCGCCCGTGGGAAGCATCGGGCTCGCGGAGCTCGAGGACCTCAGCGGCGCGCGGCTCTGGGCTGAAGCGCCGCCCGCCGATCGCCCGTGCTGGTTTGAGATCGGCTGTCGTGGCGGGTACCGGAATCGCGCCGAGGACACCAACAACAGCCGCGCGCAGATCGCTCGGCAGCTCTATCGGCTTGGTGCGTCCCAGAAGCTCGACGAATTCCTCGGCCCCGAGCAGCTCTACTTCTTCGTTCGGCTGACGCGCGCGCAGCTCGATGAACTGCGCAAGGCGACCGACTGCATCTACGAAGTCGAGCTCGCCCCGCAGCCCCTCCGCGATCTGAAGCTGCTTGACGACCTCTCCACCAAGGACGTCGCTGACTTCGCGCTCGGGCAGCCTCATGAAAACGCGCCGTCCGTCGTCGTCCTCGACACGGGCATCGCCACGGGGCACCCACTCCTGAAGTCGGCGATCCTGACAGCGACGACGGCCGGTCCCGAGATCCCGTCGCCCGAGGACACCTACGGGCACGGAACGAAGATGGCGGGGCTGGCGCTGTACCGAGACATCGGCGCGGCCCTCGAGCGCGGAAGCGCTGACGCCACGCACTGGCTGCAGAGCAGCCGGCTCTTGATCGCGCCGAGATACGGTACGGCCGCCGACGAGAACTACGAAAAGTGGCCCGTCCTGACGGAGCGCGCGGTGCGATCTGCGGAGGACGCCGACCCTCGTCCTCGTAACCGTGCTTTCGTGCTCGCCGTGACGCGGTCAATGCAGGATCCCCCGCTCGATGGAATCGCGCCAACGCTGTGGAGCCAGGCGGTGGACCAGCTCGCGTTCCGCGGGGGATACGGACGATTGATGATCGTGTCGGCGGGCAACGCGCGCGACGCGCAGTGGCTCGCGCTCGCCGAGCAGCACCCGCAGCTCCAGCTCTCGGAGAAGATTCACCAGCCCGCGCAGGCATCCAACGCGCTGACGGTAGGTGCGTTCACGGCGCGTGTCGAGCTGCCGAACGACAACGATTACGCCGAGGCTCGCGTCGTTGCGACGAAGCCGGGCGGCATCTCGCCGTACACGAGCACGGGGCTCGTCGGCAACGAGTGGCCCATCAAACCAGACGTCGTGATCGAGGGCGGCAACCTGGCGATCTCCGGGACGCTCGCCGACTCGACCGTGCCCACCCTCTCGGCGCTCACCACCAGCCATCGGCACACGCATGGCAGCCCGATAGGATTGATCTCGATGACCAGCGAGGCGAGCGCGCGTGCGGCACACCTCGCCGCGCACATCTGGTCACTCGATCCGAAGCTTCGTCCCGAGACGGTGCGTGGGCTCATCGTTCACTCCGCGAGCTGGACGAAGGCGATGGTCGGGGACTTCCCCGGCCTGAACGATCGGCTCCAAGCGTGCGGCTACGGTGTGCCGAGCGAGCGGCTTGCCTCGGAGTGCGCCCAGGGTGTGGCGACGATCGTGGTCGAAGACTCGATGCCGAATGCCGTCATCGAGGAAGAGCCGAAGAAGACGCCGCCGAAGCGGGCCACGACGAAGACGACGGAGCGGAAGGTTCGCCGGAAGGTGAAGCTGTATCGATTGCCGCTCCCCGAAAGCCTGCTCAGCGATGCAGACCCCGACGTCGAGCTGCGCGTCACTCTCTCGTACTTCACCGAGCCCAACAAGTTCGGACGGCGCACGTACAACGGACTCGATCTGAAGTGGGACATGCAGGGCCCGCAAGAGAGCGCCGACGCGTTCATTCAGCGGATCAATGCGCTGAAGCGTCCGACGGGTGCAGACGGCAAGCGACTCAAGATCGAGAAGACCAAGTCGTTCGACTGGGACGTGGGCATCGAGCGTCGTAGCCGCGGAACCGTGCAGAGCGATCGGTGGCGTGGGAAGATGTCGGCGCTGGTTGGCGACAAGCTGATCGCGATCGTGCCGGTGCTCGGCTGGTGGGACCAGCGCAAGGCGCTAAAGTGGCAGGACATCAAGTTTTCACTCGTCGTGTCCGTATTCGGCCCTGGCGTCTACGCGGCCATCAAATCGATGGTCGAGGGAACGATCGCCGTCGAAGTGTGATGTGGAGATTCATGCGCCGGTAGCCAACACCATCAGTTCCATAAACTGGCATGACGTTGTGTCGGCCAAGACGAACCACCCATCGCCGAAGCAGAGATCCGCCGCATGGCCCGGAGCGCGGAACTCCTCATCGAGGAAGACGGGCGGCTGTTTCCACCTGTTGAACGCTACGGCGCCTGGTCGCTCGCTCTCATCCCCCCGGGCGCTTCCTGCCGTCGCCTGTGCGCCGCGCGCTGTCGGCCGGCCGCCCGCCTCGCCCAGCCCCCAAGCGCCCCCGACGAGCCATCCGCGCCGCCGGCGCGCGGCCTCGCCGTCGCGATCGGACGGCCGGATTGGGCATCCACCCGGCTCCCCGGCCGCGCCAGACTCAGGCCCGTGCTGCGCCGGCGGTCACATTCCGGGGGGCTGTCTTGTCCTGGGAGCGGACCCCACCCGGAGAGGACATGAAGAGACTGCTCAGAATCGATGCAAGCGCCCGTACGCAAGGGTCGAGCTCGCGGAGCGTGGCGGACTATTTCCAGGTACGCTGGACAGAATCGAATCCGGGAGGCCGCGTCATCGTTCGCGACCTCGCCCGGTATCCGGTGCCGCACCTCGACGCCGTGACCATCGCTGCGTTTCTCGCGCCCCCGCCGCCTTCCGCAGGGCCGCCGCCCGAGGGCCTCGTGCTGTCCGACGCCTTGATCGAGGAGCTGAGCTCGGCCGATCACCTGCTGATCAGCAGCCCGCTGTACAACCTCACGCTGCCATCGACCCTCAAGGCCTACTTCGATCACGTCATCCGCAATGACCGTACGTTCGCACAGGCAGAAGGGCGCTATGTAGGCCTCCTCACCAGCAAGTCGGCGTCCGTCGTGACGGCGCGCGGCGGGGTCGCCTCGCCCGCCGCCGAGGACGAGCTTCAGACGCGCACGCTGCGGGCGATACTGGCCTTCATCGGCGTCACGAAGGTCGACGTGATCTCGCTGGAGGGGATGAGCGGAGACGAGGCCTCTCGGTCGCGTCGCGTCGCGCGCGCGCGGGCCGAGATCGACCATCTCTTCGCCTCTCCTGGAGAGCCGGTGTGCCTCGGGCCGTTCACCGAGGAAGATCGCCGGGAGATCGGCGGGCTGCGGGCCGCGCAGGCCGCTGCCATCCAGCGGGGGGACGCGGAGGCCTACGCGGCGCTTTGCACCGACGACATCCAGCTCCTGATCCCGGGGCACGAGGTCGTCTCCGGCCGCGAGCGGTTCCTCGCGTGCGAGGCGGAGCTCTTCCGGAGCGCGAGCTTCGCGTCGTTCAGGAAGACGCCGGAGCGGATCGAGCGGAGCGGCGACCTGGCCGTCGAGGTGGGCCGGCAAGAGGTGGCCATGCGGCGCGGCGGGGCCGCGGGCGTCTTCGCCGCGCGGCAGAAGTACACGCATGTTTTCCGGCGGACGGCTCAGGGCTGGCGCTTCGCCGTGCTGATGTCCAACGCCATCGAGTAACCGTCATGGATCACCGAACGCGTCTTTTCGAGAGCCATCGCCCCCTCCTCGAGGGGCTCGCTTACCGGATGCTCGGCACGCGCGCCGACGCCCTCGACATCGTGCAGGAGACGTTCTTGAAGTGGAGCCAGACAGACATCGACCCGATCCGCGACCCGCGCGCGTGGCTCGTCACGGTGTGCAGCCGCATCGCGCTGAACACGCTGCAATCGGCGCGTTCCCGGAGAGAGACGTACGTGGGCACATGGCTGCCGGAGCCGTTGATGGAGGGGTCGCGGAGCCCCGACGAGGAGCCGCAGATCGACGAGACCGTCTCGGTGGCGTTGATGCACGCCCTCGAGCGGCTGACGCCGAAGGAGCGCGCCGCGTTCCTGCTGCACGACGTGTTCGGCTACAGCTTCGATGAGATCTCCACCCTGCTCGGCAAAGAGAGCGCGGCGTGCCGGAAGCTCGCCTCCCGTGCCCGCGCGCGGGTCCGCGACGCGCGGCCGAAGTTCGCGGCGTCGTCCACCGAGCACCAGCGCCTCCTGACCGCGTTCCTGGACGCCGCCCGCGCCGGCCGGACCGACGAGCTCCGCAGCCTGCTCGCGGAGGGCGTGGAGCTCCACTCGGACGGGGGCGGCAAGGCCGAGACGGTGACCCACGTGCTCCGCGGCGCGGACGCGGTGAGCACCTTCTTCGCCCGCGTCTGGAGCGCCGCGGCGCACCCCGATGGCCGCTACCGCTTCGTTGTGCGGTGGTTCAACGGTTCGCCGGGGCTCCTGGTCCACGACGAAGATCGGCTGATCGCCGCCGTGAGCGTGAGCGTCGACGAGGGCGTGATTCGAGCGGTGTATGCCCACCGCAACCCGGAGAAGCTCGCAGCCTTCCTCGCGGAGGCTGGCTGAGCGGCGCGGGCCCGGCGAGGGAAAGCAGGCGCGGCGCCCTGCTCTTTTTTTCTGGACCTGGCAGTCCAGAACGGTCATGCTCTCTCCGTGGCCCGGCCCAAGGAGTTCGATCGCGACGAGGTGCTCCGGCGCGCCATCCCGGTCTTCTGGGAGAAGGGCTTCGCGGGCACCTCGACCGAGGATCTCGTCCGTGCCATGGGGATCGGCCGACAGAGCCTCTACGACACGTTCGGCGACAAGCGACGGCTGTTTCTCGAGGCGCTCCGCGCCTACAACGCCGACAGCATCGCCTCGGTGATCAAGGAGCTCCGGGCCGGACCGAGCGCGCTCGCGGCGCTCGAGCGTGTCCTCGTCGACCTCGCCGAGGAGCACGGCGCGGCGCGCTCCCTCGGCTGCATGGGCGTGAACGCCGTCTGCGAGCTCGCCCGCGAGGACGACGAGGTGCGCGCGCTCACCGCGACCAGCGCCGCGCTGCTCGAGACCGTGCTCAAGGACGTCATCGACGACGGCAAGGCGAAGGGGGACATCGGCCGCGCGGTCGACAGCCGCGCGGCCGCTCGCTTCCTCGCGACCACGCTCAGCGGGATGAAGGTGCAGGCCAAGGCCGGCGCATCGACCGACGCCCTCCGCGACGTCGCGGCCTTCGCGGTCCAGAGCCTGCGCCCGCGCTGATCGCGCGGCGGCCGCTCCGGGCTTTGCCCTCGCCGCGCGCTATTTTTGACTGATCGTTCAAGTAAACCGAAGCACAACAGCCAACGACGCAAAGGAGATCGACATGAACAACGACATCAAGCCGCTCGCAGGGAAGAAGGCGATCGTCATCGGCGGATCGCGCGGCATCGGCGCGGCCATCGTGAAGCGCCTCGCGCGGGAGGGCGCGGCGGTCGCCTTCACCTACGTGAGCCGGCCGGACCGGGCGCGGGAGCTCGTCGCGGCCGTCGAATCCGGGGGAGGGCGCGCCATCGCCCTCCAGGCCGACAGCGCCGACGCGAGCGCGCTCGAGCGCGCGATCGCCGAGGGCGCCAGGGCGCTCGGCGGGCTCGACGTCCTCGTGAACAACGCCGGCATCCTGATCTTCGGCAATGTGGAGGAATACAGCCTCGAGGACTTCGACAGGATGATGGCCGTCAACGTGCGCGGCGTGTTCGTCGCCGCCAAGGCCGCGGCGAACCACCTCTCGCGCGGCGGGAAGATCGTCGTCATCGGCAGCAACATCGCCGAGCGCGCGATGCTCGCTGGCTCGGCCGTCTACGGGATGACGAAGGCCGCTGTCGCCCGGCTGGTGCGCGGGCTGGCGCTGGATCTGGCCCCGCGCGGCATCTCGGTCATCAACGTCCAGCCTGGCCCGACGACGACCGACATGATGCCGGCCGACGGCCCGCACGTCGACTGGGTGCGCAACCTGAGCCCCGAGAAGCGCATCGCCGACCCCGACGAGATCGCGCGGTTCGTCACGTACCTGGCCCGGCCCGAGTCGACCTACATCAACGGCGTGAGCCTGACGATCGACGGCGCCTTCTCGGCGTGAGCTGCCAGCGCTGCTCGCGGGAGCCCGCCTCGCTTGCTCGGTGAGCCGAAGCCACGCTACGACCGGCGCAGGAACACACCGCATGCGGGGGGTCGCCGGAACGTGGACGCAGGTGCCTGAGATCATCGATTCGAACAGGGCTGTTCCCGCCACGGCCCGCGGGCGAGCCCCGCGCGCGCGCTGCGCCGCCGCCCGCGCCCGCGCGCTGCTCGTCGCTGCGTGCGCTGCGCTCGCGGCCCTGTCCGTGGCCTGCGGCGGCGGCCAGACCCAGGGTGAGGCGTTCGATCCGCGCTGGAAGGACGACGGCGGCGCGGGCATCGCGGCCTTCCAGCAGCGGTTCGCGGGCAGGCGCATCCCCCTCGGCGCCGACGTGGCGGTCGGCGTCGTCGCCGGGGCGGGGGCGTCCGAGCTCGTCGGGGTGCCGCTCGACGGCGGCCCGGCGTGGACCTTCGCGCACCCGCTCGACGCGCGCCCGGCCGTCGCGGGGAGCGTCGTCGTCGGGCTCGGCCAGGGCGAGCTGTTCGCCCTCGACGCGCGCACCGGGGAGCTGCTCTGGACACGCCGCGCCGGCGGCAGGCTCCGCGGCGCCGGCGACGACGGCGAGACCACCGTGGTCTCGCTCGTGTCGACCACCGGCACCACGAGCGTCGTGCTCGCGGTGAGCCGCGAGGGCCTCGTGCTGCGCCAGATAGAGGACTCGGCCTCCATCGGCGTGCCCGCGGTCGTGGGGCGCTACGCGTTCCTGCCCTGGCAGGGGCGCTACGTCACGGTGTTCGACCTGCAGACCGGCGGCGAGGTGGCGCGGGCGCTGCTCCGCACCGAGGTGAGCCGCGCCTTCCTGCTCGGCGGGGCGGTCTTCTTCGGCGGCGAGGCGGCGACGCGGTTCGACGCCTCGATCGGGCTCGGCGCGGCCGGGCGGGCGTCGATCGCGCGGCTGCCGGCGCGCGATCTGCCCGGGGCGCCGGTCTGGATGACCGCCGGGACCGAGGTGCTCGCGCCGGCCGCCTCGGCCGAGGACAGGGCGCGGCTCTACGCCCGCCCCAGGCCGGCCGGCCCGCCGGGCATCGAGGCGGAGCGCTACGTGGCGACGTACTACCGGGCCGCGGTCGGCCTCGACGCGCGCTCCGGCGCGCTCGCCTGGGCCCACGCCGGCGAGGCCGACTTCCTCGGCGGCGCCGCCTACGCGGGCGGCTTCGCGCTGTGCGACGCGCGCGGCGGGATCACGTTCCTCGAAGCGCAGCGCGGGGCCGTGGCGGGGCGCGCGTCGCTCGGCCGGCCGATCCAGGCGTGTGTGGTGCAGGCCGACGGGCTCACCGCCGCGCCGATCGGCGCGAAGCCAGCGGAGGCCGCAGCGGCCGGCACGAGGCCGGTGGACGCCGCGATGACCGGCGCGAGGCAGTGAAGGTTGTGCCGGCCGTCGCCGCGCGCCGCACCGCCGCGACCGACGCTCCGTGAAGCCGTTGTCGGGGATGAGGCGGCGGCCCGGGTCGATCACGAGGCGAAAGGGAGGCTGTTCGGGCTGCCGGTGGCACCGGGGGTGAGCAACCTTGGACCGAACGTCGAGCCCGCCGCTCGCGTCGACTCGCTGCTGGAGCCTTGCCGCTCGCCAGCGCCGCGGGCTCTCCTGAGATCCCCCGCGCGCAGTCATTGCGTGCTGAAGCGCCCCGGATGTCTCCGGAGCGCGGAGGGCGTCCCTCTCCGCGCGATGGGCTCGGTCGCGACCTTCAAGGCTTCCTCTCGCCGAGGTTGACGCCCAACCCACATCAAACGACACTTTGCGCGCATGCTCGCTCCCAAGGACCGTCCCCTCAGGCTACTGATCAGTTGCAGCCCTGAGGACCGCGAGTTGAAGGAGCAGCTCGTCCGTCATCTGCAGGTCCTCGTACGCTTTGCTGGGATCGAACTCTGGACAGCCGATCGAGTGCAGGCCGGCGACAACTGGCGAGAGGACGTCGATGCCGCTCTCGATCGAGCGGACATCGCGCTCTTGCTGATAAGCGCTGACTTCTTGGCGTCTGACTTCCTCCAGGATGTCGAGCTGCCGAAGGTGTTCCAGAGGCGCGAACAGGGCGGACTTAAGGTCATTCCCGTGCTGCTGCGGAGTTGCTTCTGGGGTGCGCATCCGTGGCTCGGTGCCCTCAAGCCCCTACCCGCGAGCGGGAGAGCCATTGCGTCTTTCCAAAGAGACGGTCGCGATCGGGCGCTCGCCGAGATCGTGGCAGAGATCGCGCAACGGGCAGGAATTCTGCCGTTCCGCAGTATGGCCGAGCGTTCTCCTGAGCGTGTGCCGATCCAAGACTTCGAGCGGTTCACTAAAACGGACCAAGAGATCGACCCGAATCGGAGAATCCTGTTCAGAAATTGGAGCCGTGTGGTCGCAAGTGACTGCGTGGTTGAGTTGCTACGCAAATTCGGAGGGCCTTGCGAATACGGGCTCGGAGGTCCGTCGCCAGATGTCGCCGATGTCTCGCATGAGGTGGTTGAATTCTTCTACGTGAAGTACATCGACTGCGCAGCGTATATCGCCGTGGCCGTCACGCATCCCGTCCCTCGCGACGTTTGCCACGCGGCCGCGCCGAGCTTGAGTTTCGTAGAGCTTCTAGAGACGTCACATGGCTGGACTCTGGGGGCAGTTCACGTAAACGCACTGCATGCTGGCGCGTGGGGCGAACCTCCTTCGAGTATTTATGTGATGAACATTGGATACAATATTTCTGCAATTGTGATCGATGGGGGTTTTACCAATCAAGGTTTTACGGCTGGCTATACCGTCATGTATACAGCTGTCGCCGGCGAGTTTAAGGCGGTCTTTCAGTCCGACACGTGCGGCCACGACTCGGGAACTGGGCGTCGCCGCATGGATGACTGGAGCGCCGACATTCAGGTCGTGCGGGAAGGGACCAGCTTCTACGATCTCGTGGTTCATCGAGGCGGGTTGCGGGACGGAAAGGCTATCAACGAAAGGCAGGTCTACAGGTTTGACGGCCGCGCATATGCGCCTGCTGGTTTGTATCGATGAGCGAAGTGTATACCTGAATGCGGCAAACGCGGCGGAGGGGCCCCGCTTTTCCCACGTGAACGGACGAACGTGTCCTAGAGGAGCTCGGGGATGATCTGGCCCATGTCGCGGTCCGGACCGGCCTACGCCGGGTGCCAGCGCGTCGGGCGGACACACGCCGTGGTCGCCGGGCGTGACGAGCGCAGCTACGGGCACCGAGGCGCCGCCGCGCGGCGTGCGCGAGCGCAGTCTTTTCACCGGTCACGCGGCGGTGTACTATTGGCTGAACGAGGTGGACATGGGCTTCTGGGACTCTGTGCGAACGACGGTGGATCGGGTGACCGGCTCGGCAGCGAACGTCTCGTTGGGGATGGAGCCGCAGTTCGTCGTCCCCGGTCAAACTATCTCGGTCCACATCACCCTCAAGAACGGCCTTGCGGCGCTCGACGTGCGTGCAGTGCTGCTCGAGGTCAAATCGGTCGAGGAGATCGAGCTGCCGCGAAACGCGAGCTGGGTCAACGTGCTCGCAGACGCCGCGGCGAAGTCCCGGCCCCAGCCGCGAGGTCAAGCGACCTCGGAGGTGGCTCGACATGGGGAGACGACCTTCGAAGCGAAGGTCACCGTGGCGCCAGGGATGATCTTGGCACCCGGGGAGGAGCGCAAGTTCAAGGGCACATTCAGACTGCCGCTCGGCGTTCAACCGAGTTACCAGGGTAAGTACGCGAAGCACGATTGGCGACTGCGCGCCCGCCTCGACGTGCTCGGCGTCGATCCGGGCACCGGGTGGCTCTCGTTTCGCGTCGGAGCGCCGAGCTGACGACTGGCCGAGCCAGGAACGACGGTCCGGCTACCCCGAGGCAGATCCCGCCGCGATCGGCCCCCACCGCGTGGGCACCACCCCTCGAGCTGCGTGGTCTTCGTGAGCGGCATGGACGGAGGATCGCCTGCGCGTGGCGTTCGCCTGTAACTGATGATGGACCGAGGGTGCGATACGCAGCGGCAGCTGGAAGCGCTCTCTACTGGACAGCAAAGTTCGAATCACCATGTCTGACGAGATTGACGCGGTACGCTATGCAGGGAAATGGCGTCTACACTTCGAAAGAAAGGCGAATCACAACAAGGCCGAGGCGTTGATCTGCTTCACCGCCGTCGTTGCATGCACGCTGGTGGCGCCGATCTTTGTCATGCTCGGCGAGGGGTTCTGGCTGAGCAAACTGACGCCGTCGCTGCTCTCGCTGCTGGCAGCAGGGATGACGACATGGCTCCAGCTGAGAAAGCCTCAGCAGCTCTGGGCGCTGTACCGCACGTGTCAGCGGCGTATCGAAGATCTGCAGGCGGCGCATTCGTTCGGATTCGCAGGCTTCGAAAGGGCGGCGGACCGCGATCGCCTGCTCGCCAAGCGGGTCGCCGAGATCGTGATGTTCTCCCATGAGCAATGGGTCCCCTTGGTGCCGAGCCCGGAGAACATCGGTGCGCTCACGGAGTCGAGGCTTCGAAGAGCTCCGAACTCAGACGATGGTAACGCGTAGATAGATCGTCGCGGTTGCGCGACCTCGTCGAGCCCGACGAGATCCGGCTTCGAGCCGAGCCGGGGCCTGCGCGGAGGAGCTCCTGCGCTGGTTCTCCTCCGCGCGCCGTGTCTATTGCGGTGCCTCTCGCTCCGGCTGCACCATGCCTTGCGTGGCGAAGGCGCAGCACGACACGGCGGAGGGGCGGGACGAGGGCCGGGGAGGCGCGGACGCAGGCGCGGAGGTCGACGTCGGGCCGATCGACGTGCTCGTGGTCGTGGCGCTCCAGGACGAGCTCGAGGGGGTGCTCGCGCAGGGCGACGGCGGCGCCGCGGGGTGGCGCGAGCTGCGCGACCTCGGCGGCTTCCGCTACTACCGGCGCGCCTTCCCGAGCGCCCACGGCGGGTCGCTCGCGGTGGCCGCGGCGTGGATCGGCGAGGCGGGCCAGCGCACGGCGGCGATCCGGGGGCAGCAGCTCGTCTCCGAGCTCGATCCTGCGTGCCTCGCGATGTGCGGCATCTGCGCGGGCGACCCCCGCAAGGTGGCGCTCGGCGACGTGATCGTGGCCGACCGGCTCTACAGCTTCGACGAGGGCAAACGCGTCGCGCCGCCGGGCAAGGAGGCGGAGCTCCTCCACGACCTGCGCACCTTCGATCTCGCGGCCACGTGGAAGATGGACGCGGCCTTCCTCGCGCGTGAGCTCGACCTCGCGGCGCTCTCCCGCGAGCGCCCGCCCTCACGGGAGGCCCAGCAGCGGTGGCTCCTCGACGCGCTCCACGCGCACGAGGCCGAGGGCGGGCCGCCGCCGGTCTCGCACCCCGACCGGAGGCGCGCCTGTCCGGGGTGGACGGCGCGGCTCAAGGAGGCCGTGAAGGACGGGCACGCCGCGACGAAGGGCGGCGCGCTGCGCCTCACCGAGGCAGGGCGGGAGAAGGCGCTGGAGGAGCGGTTGCTCCACCCGGACGGTCCGCCGGCCGATCCGCCGCTCTGCGTGCATGTCGGGGCCGTCGCCACGCTCACGGCGGTGGTGCAGGACCCGGGCGTCTGGGGCGACCTCCAGCGCGTGGTGCGGGGCACGCTGGGCCTGGAGATGGAGGGCGCGGCGATCGGCGACCTCGCGGGCCGCTGCCAGAAGCGGTCGATCTTCGTGAAGGCGGTGAGCGATCACGCCGACCTTGCCAAGGACGACAGCTTCCGCGCGTTCGCGTGCCGCGCCTCGGCGGCGGTGCTTGTTGCGTTCCTGCAGAAGCACCTCGAGCCGGCGCCGCGGCCGGAGCGCGAGCTGCCGGGGCGGCACGGGCCGGCTGGAGAGGTGGATTGCACCTCGGGGGACGGTGAGCGCGGCGAGGGCGCGTTCGAGGAGCGGCACGACGGCTTCCTTCAGCGGATCGAGCGCGTGGCGCTCCTGCGCGCGCCCGGCGCGACCGTCACGAGGCACCGGACGCCGCCGCCGTTCGCGGGCGTGCTCGAGGTGGCGGCGCGGGACGGAGCGCTCGTCGACCTGCGGGTGATCGGCGCGCTCGACCAGTCGATCACGGACGAGCTGGTCGCGCGCTACGTGACCGAGGTGGAGCGCCCGTTCCGGGAGCAGGATCCGCTGCTCAGATCGACGCTGATCCACACGGGCCCGCAGGCGCCGCCGGAGCTCGTCCAGCGCGCGTGGCGCCGCGGCGTCGTGCTGAAGAGCTTCTCCGAATACCAGGGGCTCATCGATTTCGGCCGGTACCTCGAACGACAGACGGACCGGCTCGAAGCGGACCCGATCTACCCGCCGTGGCTCTACGTGGAGCAGCCGGCGGTGGTGAGCCTCGGCGACCGCGAGAAGAGCGCCACAGAGAGTGCGCTTGCGTCGCTGTGGGAGCTGCTCGACGCGCCCCGTCGACGCTTCGTGCTTGTGCTAGGCGACTTCGGCGCGGGCAAGACGTTCCTCTTGCATGAGCTCGCGCGGCGGATGGCGAGAGAGAAGCACCCGCTCGTGCCGGTGCTCATCGAGATGAGCCAGCTCGAGAAGCAGCGCTCGCTGAGCGTGCTTGTGGCGCAGCACTTCGCGCTCGCGGACGAGCCGATCGACCCGCGCGCCTTCAGCTACATGCTGGCCGAGGGGCGGATCGCGCTGCTCTTTGACGGCTTCGACGAGCTCGCCCTGCGGCTGACATACGACCGGGTGCTCGAGCACTTCGAGACGGTGGTGCAGGCGGCCGAGGGGATCGCGAAGGTCGTGGTGACCAGCCGGACGCAGCACTTCGTCGACGACCGGCAGATCAAGCAGGAGCTCGCCCGGCGGGCGGAGCAGGTGCAGGGCTACCGGCTGGTGCAGCTCCAGGGGTTCGGGGAGAAGCAGATCCGGCGATTTCTGGGCAACATGATCCCCGAGCCCGCGGAGGCCGAGGCGCGCTACCGGCTGCTCCACGAGGTCAAGGACCTGCTCGGGCTCTCGGAGAACCCGCGGATGCTGGGGTTCATCGCGAGGATCGAGGAGAGAAAGCTGCTCGAGGCCAAGAAGGGGACCGGGGAGATCACCGCGGCGAGGCTGTACGAGGTGCTCGTGGACCAGTGGCTCGACCACGAGCACCGGCGCGCGAACCCGCGCGGAGCGCCGCGCGGGCTCTCGCGCGAGGCGCTCCGCGCGGCGATGACCGATCTCGCGCGGCTGCTCTGGGATCGGCGGGTGCGCGCGGTCATGATCGGCGCGCTGCCGGATACGCTCGTGAGGGGCGTGCAGCCGCTCACTGGGCCGCCGCTCGAACGGGCGATGATCGAGTTCTTGATTGGCTCGGGATCGCTGCTCGTGCGGGACGCGGAGGGGGCGTTCTCGTTCGTCCACTGGTCGGTGCTGGAGTGGCTCGTGGCCGAGGCGGCGGCGAGGGAGGTTGCGCGGACAGGCGACAGCGCGGCGCTCGCGGCCGACGAGATGAGCGAGCTCATGGTGGACTTCTTCGTGTCGCTCGTGGGGCGCAAGGAGGCGGCGGCGTGGGCAGCGCGGGTGCTGCACGGGGTGGCCGAAGGCCACGCAAAGGACAACGGGCTGCGGGTCGTGCGCTGGCTGGGGAGGCGCGAGGAGGAAGCGGGCCTCGGGGAGGAGAAGACCGAGCAGGTCGAGATCGACCTGACCGGGCAAGACCTGAGCGGGCAGAACCTCAACCACGCGGACCTTCGCACGGCCAACCTCACGAAGGCCAACCTCACGAATGCCATGCTGGTCGAGGCCAGGCTGGCCGGCGCCACGCTCGTCTCCGCGCGGCTCGTCCGCGCGGACCTGCGCGATGCCACGCTGATGGGCGCCGATCTGCGGGGCGCGGACCTGTCGTTCGCTCGCCTCGTGGGCGTGGATTTGACCGGCGCGGATCTCGAGGGCGCGGTGCTGCGCGGCGCCAAGCTGGTCGGCGCCCGAGGGGTGGACGTCGCCTCGCTCGCGGCGGAGGGAGCGGCGCCTCCCCAGCCTTCCGGCGCCAGCCTGATGTGGATGCCGGGTTCAGGGTGCAATGCTGTGGCCTGGAGTCCGTCGGGAGATCTCCTCGCCACCGGTCATGACGACGGCTCGGTCCGGCTCTGGGACGCGGTCTCGGGCCAGGCTATCCGAGAGATGGCCGGACACCTCGGCGCGGTGAACAGCGTGACTTTCAGCGCCGAGGGGCGAGCGCTGGCTTCGGGGTCGAACGACAGGACCGTGAGGGTGTGGGAGGTCGAGAGCGGCCGGACGATCCGCACCTTCGAGGAACATCGCAACTGGGTGATGAGCGTGGCCTTCAGCCCCGATGGTCGGATGCTGGCCTCCGGGTCGGATGACAAGATCGTGAGGGTGTGGGAGGTCGAGAGCGGCCGGACCATCCTCGCTTTCAAGGGCCATGACAACTGCGTGAGGAGCGTCGTGTTCAGCCCCGATGGCCGGATCCTCGCGTCCGGGTCGGACGACAGGACCGTGAAGCTATGGGAGGTCGAGAGCGGCCGAACGCTCGGCGCCTTCAAGGGGCATCGCAACTGGGTGATGAGCGTAGCGTTCAGCCCTGATGGCCGAACGCTGGCCTCCGGATCGGGCGACAAGACCGTGAGGCTGTGGGAGGTCGAGAGCGGCCGAGCCCTTCGCACCTTCGAGGGCCATGGCGGCCTGGTGATGAGCGTGGCGTTCAGCCCTGACGGCCGGACGCTGGCCTCCGGATCGGGCGACAAGGCCGTGCGGTTGTGGGAGGTCGAGAGCGGCCGAGCCCTCCGCGCCTGCGAGGGCCATGGTTACTGGGTGATGAGCGTGGCGTTCAGCCCTGACGGCCGGACGTTGGCCTCCGGATCGGGCGACAAGACCGCGCGGTTGTGGGAGGTCGAGAGCGGCCGAGCTCTCCGCGCCTGTGAGGGTCATGATGGCCGCGTGAAGAGCGTTGTTTTCAGCCCCAACGGTCGAACGTTGGCCTCGGGGTCGGATGACAAGGCCGTGAGGCTGTGGGACGTCGACAGTGGGCGAGCCCTCCGCACCTTCGAGGGCCACGGCGGCCTGGTGATGAGCGTGGCGTTCACCCCTGATGGCCGGACGCTGGCGTCGGGGTCGGATGACAAGGCCGTGAGGCTGTGGGACGTCGAGAGCGGGCGAGCTCTCCGCGTGGTCGACGGCCATGGAGCCAAGGTGCTGAGCGTTGCTTTCAGCCCTGATGGCCGGACGCTGGCGTCGGGGTCGGATGACAAGGTCGTGAGGTTGTGGGAGGTCGAGAGCGGGCGAGCTCTCCGCGTATTCGACGGCCATGGAGCCAAGGTGCTGAGCGTTGCTTTCAGCCCCGATGGCCGGACGCTGGCCTCCGGGGCGGGTGACAAGACGGTGAGGTTGTGGGAGGTCGAGAGCGGGCGAGCCGTCCGTGTCTCGGCGAGCCATGGCGCCAGGGTGATGAGCGTGGCGTTCAGCCCTGATGGCCGGATGCTGGCGTCGGGGTCGGATGACAAGACGGTGAGGTTGTGGGAGGTCGAGAGCGGGCGAGCCCTCCGCGCCTTCGTGGGCCATCGCGACCTGGTCTCGAGCGTGGCATTCAGCCCTGACGGTCAGACGTTGGCTTCGGGTTCGGGTGATGCGACTGTGAGGTTGTGGGCGGTCGGAAGCGAGCGAGTCCTCCGCGCTCTTCACGGCCACAAGGCCGCTGTGCAGAGCGTCGGCTTCAGCCCAGACGGCGCGCTCCTCGCTTCTGCCTCCACCGACGGTACGATCCGTCTGTGGAAGGTGGCGACCGGCCGTTGTCTCGCTCTTCTCCTGCCCTGTCCCGAGGGGTGGGTCGCCTTCACGCCCGACGGCCGGTACAGGTTCGGCGGTGACATCGCCGGATCTCTGTGGCACGTGATCGGCCTCTGCCGCTTCGAGCTCGGCGAGGTCGATCCCTACCTGCCGAACCCCCTGCGCCTCCCCGACGACGAGCCCCTCATCGCGCTCCGGCCCGCCGGAACGCCGCCCGGGAACGGCACGGTATAGGCTGACCGCGCCCGAGCCCACGTCAAGCCTTCGTGTAGCGAGCCGGCCTGCGCCTCGGAGCACGCGGCAGCTGTCGTGCGGATGCTCGCAGTGTGCCTCAGAGCTCGCCCACCTGGCTGTGCTCGTAGAAATCGACCAGCGCTTGTCCGCCGCGGCCGAGGCCCGCCTGGGCATTGATGTAGGGCACCGCGTCTCGGATCGCCTTCATCGTCAGCTCGATGTTCTTCTGCGTCCCGACCACGAGGGCGGTGTGGTGCTCAACCGCCCGCTCGGGCTGCGTCAGATAGCGAAAGAGCTCCTGGATGCGCGGGATCTGGATGCGGCCGCGCGTGCCGAAGGTGTCGATGCCTTCTTCGCTGACCCGGCCCACCCCGCCGTAGAGGAACACGCTGCCTTCGCGCGCGTTGGTGCAAGGTCTCAGAAAGGCGCAGGTGCCCGCCTTGAGCTCGCCGTCGACCGCGCCCCAGGTGTTCTCCGCGCCGATGTCGGCCTGGGTGGCCAGGATCTCCTGGCGGGTGATGCGGGCGCCGGGGCGCATCACGCTCTTGGCCCAGACGCCGCAGTGGAAGAGATCCACCTCCTCGCGCTCGTCATCGTACATGTTGTTCCAGTCGCCGAGCAGCGGCACGAGCCCGGAAGCACACTGCAGCATGTACATCCCCATCCAGCCCGCGATGTCGGTCTCGCAGGCGGCGGGGATGAGCTTGTCCGAGAGCATGCTCATGCAGGTGCAGGGCATCACGCCCACCTCTCCGCCGATCTGGTACTTCTGCATCTCCGTCCAGCAGCGCACCGCGATGCCGTCGAGGTCATTCTCTTTCACGAAGCGATCGAAGACGACGCCCATCCGGGCGATCGCCTCCAGCGAGGCGCGCGGGACGTCACCCGCCGCCATGTAGCCGGAGACGGCTTCCAGCTGGGTGGATAGCTCGCGCGGCGAGACCTGACGCATCTGGCGATCGAGCGCGATGAGCTCCAGACCGACCGTGCTCAGGCCCATGTGCCCCAGGAGCTCGGTGGAGACGTTGGTGACCGTCTGGAACGCGTCGGGCCCCGAGCCCACCAGCCCGAGGCGCACGCCGCGGCCCCGGCGACGGAACTTCGATGCCAGGACGCAGCTCGCGTAGAAGGCGTGGAGATCGTCCGCGAAGGCCGCCGAGCTCACCGCTTCACAATGCCTGGACGTGAGGGTGTACGGGTAGCCGATGTGGCGGAGCGCGTTGGCGGCCGAAAAGCGCCCGCACGCCCCGTCCCGCCGGCCCTTCTGCCCCATGCGTCCCAGGCCGCGCACGTCAGGCTCGGTGTGCAGCAGCACCGGCACATCGAGATCGGCCAGCCGCAGAAAGTCTCGAATGCCGTTCTCGTCGGAGAAATTGTACATCGAGCAGATGACGCCGATGGCCCCGCCGCCGTCGGGAGAGCGCCGGTACTGCTGGGCGACGCCCGCGGCCGCGCGCGCGTCGGCGTAGGTCTCGACGTTGCCGAGATCGACGTAGCGCACGCGCTGGCCGAGCACATGGCCCACGGCCGACTGGGTGGCTTTCGCTCCCTCCTCCGCGAACGCCGTCGGAAAGAAGCCGCGGTTGCCCATGAAGCCCAAGATCACCGGTTCACTCTGTGCCATTGCCGTCTCCTCGAGCAGGCGGGCTTGAGCAAGCAGGGCCCTGCCGCTCCCGCCCGCCGGAACGTCAAGGTCGTCGTCGCATCGGCGCCATCTGGCGGATCTGTAGAAGATCGCTGCCATGGCCACCTCGCGCGCGAGGGACCGCAGCCACCGACCGCGTATTCCGCTTCAATACTATGCCTGTGCATGCTACCGTCAACAGCTAATCCGAATTAGCTGAACGGAGCGCGCGCTTGAACGATCCCCCCGACCACGACCCGCCGCACGTGCCCGGCCTGCGTCCGGTCCGTATGAAGGACATCGCCGAGCAGCTGGGGTTGTCCCAGACCACGGTGTCTCACGTCCTGACGGGCAAGCATGCGAAGTTTCGCATCAGCGCCGCCACGGTGGAGCGGGTCTGGGCGCTGGCCCAGAAGCTGGGGTACCGGACCAACGCCATGGCCCAGGCGTTCCGGGAGCAAAAATCGTACGCGATCTCGCTCGCCGTCGAGGACCTGGCGAACCCGTTCTGGGCCGGGATAGCCGTCGGCGCCGAGCGCGAGGCCGAGCTCCACGGCTACGCGCTCGTGGTGAGCCACCTGGCCGGCAACGCGGGGCGCCAGCGTCGCGCGCTGCAGCTCGTGCACGAGTCGCGGGTGGATGGGCTCATCGTGTCCCCGGTTTCCGGAGGGGATAGCGATCTCATCGCGGCGCACAAGCAGGGACTTCCCTTCGTGCAGATCGACCGGGCGGTCACGGACCTCGACGTGGCGTGCGTGCGCACCGATCACGCCGCCGGTTCGGTGCTGGCGCTCCGCCACCTTCTCAGGCACAAGGATCGGTCGCTCGTCTACATCGGCGGTCCGCTCGACATCACCACCTACCGACATCGTCTCGACGGGTTCCAGGCGGAGCTCACGCGGAGCGGCGCCAAGGCGGCGGCCATCGAGGAGTTGAAGGAGGCCACCCCGGAAGCGGCCGAGACGCGCATGGTCGAGCTTCTCCAGCGGCTGCGTGGACCTCTGGCCGTCTACGCGGCAAATTTCTGGAGCACTGTGGGGAGCCTGCGGGCCATCCGCGCCGCCGGCCTCTCCGTGCCCGACGAGATCGACGTCGTCGGATTCGACGACATTCTGATGGCCGACCTCCTGCGTTATCCCGTCGCGACCGTCGATCAGGACGTCGGCGGGATAGGACGCGAAGCGGTCCGGCTGCTCCTTGAAATGCTGGCGGGGGCCAAGGTCGCGCGAGAGGTCCTGCTCCCCCCTCGCCTCACCGCGCGAACATCGGACGTGCCGCGCAGCGAGAGGCGAGCCCGCGCGCGGAGGGGCCACCGCTCCTGACCGCCCACCCCATCGATCGGTTTTCTGGCGGGAAGGTTCCGTGGGGGCAAACCGTAACATCCGCGGAGATTCGCGGAGGTCGTGACCACGGATTGCAATCCCTCGGACGGCATGGGCCCAGCCTGGGGCGAACGAACAGCTGATTGCGGGACTGCGCCTGCCCTGCGTCTCGCGCCGCCCTCGAGAATCGCCGGTGTCCGCCGTGCGGGGACCGCGAGCGGTGCTATGGTGCGCCGCACCCCGCGGACCCCGACATGCTCCGAGCGTGACGGCTCCTCCCGGGGTGCCTCATATCTTACGCAGGGAGATCAGATTCATGCGCCAGTCCTATTTTTCTCTTGCAAGAGTGTTGTGTGTCGCGTCGGCGGCCCTGGCCGCCTCGGCCTGTGGAGGCGACGAGGGCGCTCATTCCGATCAGGCTCCTGACATCGAGCGCTCCGACACGGGAGCGCTGCTGGAGGACGGCGTCGACTCCACGTCGTCCGGCGCGGGCGCGTCGGGTGACGAAGGATCCCCCGGCGGCAGCGCGAGCGCGGCCTGCCAGCTGCCCGACGGTCCGCGATCGTTCGATGAGCTCAAGGGCCCGCCCGGGAGCCTGGCAGCCGATTGCGTTCCCACGTGGACCGAGGAGCAGCTGAGCTCCGGGTTCGCCGCGATCCGCGACAGCCGGCTGCTCGCCATGCCGGAGCAACCCGAGTTTCTGCGGCGGCTCCCCTGGCTCGCGGCCGACAACGGCTGCGAGGAGCGGGCCGAGGCGGCGATCTACTTCTTCCAGCAATGGGGCTATCCGACGCCCTACTTCGCCAGGGTCAAGGCAAAGCCGCGCAAGCAGCTGGTCTTCCAGACAGCCAACGAGCCGTCCGGAAGCGTGACGTGGTCCGGCCACGTCGCGCCCGTGGTCCGGGTCGGTGGGCAGCTCATGATCCTGGACGCCGCCATCGATCCGTCGCGGCCCCTCCCGATCGCGGAGTGGCTCTCTCAATTCAGCGTCGTCGACGACATCGACGTCGCGTTGTGCCGCGACCACGCCCTGGGGGAGGGGTGCTTCGACGCTGTGCCCCTGGAGCCGCCGCCGCCCAACCTGAACCCCTATGGCAGCATGTACAACCGGCTCCTGACCGAATGGCGAGTCCAGGAGATCCTCGGGCGCGATCCGTACCGGGTCCTCGGCGAATGTCCGCCGTGGGGCCCCTGCGCCGAGCCGGAGCCCACGCCCGATCCGGGCCTCCCGCCGATCATCCGGCGCTTTGCGTCGGACCAGTTCGACAGCTTCGTCTGGTATCCCCTCTACGTCATCGGCGACAACTTCGTCGAAGGCTGGACGACCGTGCGCATCACCGGAAACGGCATCGACGAGCTCGCGCCCATCGACGCCTGCAACATCCGCAGGATCCTGATCACCCAGGAGTATCCGCCCGGCGACTATCAGGTGACGGTGGCAAACGGAGAGCTCGAGAGTCAGGCGAGCCTTCGTATTCAGTGACCCGGACGGCCAGGCGCGTGCTGCTCGGGCCCAAATGGACGAACCCCTCGAGGCCTCCGAGCTCCTCGCCTTCTCGAAGACCGTGGAGGCTGGATCCCTGCCCCGCGCCGCTGCCGAGCTCGGCGTCCCTCGCGCCACCATCAGCCGCCGCCTCGCGCGGCTGGAGGAGCGGCTCGGCGTGCGCTTGCTCAGGTTCGGCAAAGAGCGCCTGGCGCCGGATCATTCATCGATGAAGATGCCGGCGTAGCGGTGGATGCCGGCGTTCTGCGACTGTGCCGTGAATCGCACGTCGATGTCCTCGAGCCCGCCGGTATACGAGATGTTCCACGTGTACACGCCCCCAGGGCCAAGGGGGACAAATATGCTGCTCGTCCAGGGATCGCCGGCGTCCCACCGCCAGAAGGCCTGGAAGAGGGTGTAGTCGATGCACGACGCGACGGTCTCCTCTCCTATGTTTCCCTCATCCCCGAGGCCGTTCCCGCTGCCAGACATGATGTTGGAGTGGGATTTCTCTTCGGTGAATTTGCACCAGGATTTAACAAGGGCGCTACCATCCTCGGCCCTGACATCGTCTGCCCAGCGAGAGTAGTAGCGGCATCGATCGGTGAACTCCAACCTCGGGTTTTCACCTTCGCAATAGACGGGCCCGGCAGTCAGGGCAAAGCTCGCCGGATCGGGGGCACGGAGCCGCTCGGGAGCGGAAGGGAGCCGAGCCTGGCGCCGGGCCGGATCGCATGAAGCCTCGAGGCGCGCGGGCACGCGCTGCTCGGGCGCGAGCGCCCGCAAGAGATCAGCCGGGCACATGGTCTCAGCGTCGTAGCCAGCCCTCTTGAGCAGCGAGGGCGTGCCGTCCTGGCGATGCTCTCCCACGGCGACGACGCCTCTGTCGTCGAGGACGCAGAAGACCACCTTGACGCCGCTCTGGTGGCTCACCACCGCCACCGTGTTGTCGCCGCAGGGGTGATCTTCATCCGCATTGGCCACGGTGGGAACGCCCTCGACCGATGTGTCGTCCGCGCTGGAAGAAGGCGGAGGCGCCGCGGGCTCGGTCAGAGCCCCGGTGTCGTCGGGGGGCGGAGATTCGAGCTCGGTCCCGCCGGAGCATGCGAGCAGCGGGAGCGAGAGCAAGCAAAAGCCAAGCATCGTCCGGTTCTTCATCCTTCTCTCCTTCATTGTCCGCACTCCGTGCCGCGTCGAGCGATGGGTCCTCCGCTCGCGGCAGGACCTCATCCGACCTGCCAGCGGCCTGGTACGACGGCGTGTGCCGGGCAGCCTCTGTGATGTTGTCCCTGGCACAGCTTGTCTCTGCAGCCTTTGCAACGCGTGTGCCGGCTCGGGCCGCGCTGGGCTCTTGTTGCGCCGGCGCACCGAGCTTGGATTCGTACAGCTCAAGAACCGCAATCCAGCGGAGAGAGCGCCTCGGCGCGCGACGTGCGGCCAGATCTCTGCCGGTACGTCGGCCGAGCCAGCGGAGCTCGTCCCCGTGAGGCCGTGGCATGTCCCGTGACATGTCACGACGGGGCCGTGACATGTCACGGGGACATGCCACGATGACGCCGTGAGTTGCCCGGGGGGCTCGCCCGCGGAGGCGCCTCGCGCGGCGCAGCGGGCGCTGCGCCGCGGGGGCGTCAGGCGCTCTCGCCGAGGTCCCGCAGGGCGCGCGCGAGGCCGTCGGCGAGCGTGTTGAAATGCCGTGTCCGGCCGAGATCGCTGCCGGCGAGCAACCGCGCGACCGCGGGCTGGATGCCGGTGATGAAGCAGCTCGCGCCCACGACATCGATCGCGCGCCGGCTCCCGGTGCTCGGCGTGCGATCGAGCGGGCCGGTCACGGGGTGGGCTTGGCTTTGTCCCGCAGGTAGAGAGCCTCCACCTGCGGCCGGGCCCACGGGGTCCGTCGCAGGAACTGCAGGCTCGAATTGATGCTGGGATCGTACCTGAAGCAGCGAATGGTGATCATGGGTCCGAGCTGCTCCCAGCCATGCTGCGCGACCAGGTGATCGAGGATCAATCGGAGCGTGACACCGTGAAGAGGATTGTCGGGCTGGGCTGAGTCCTAGAGCGGGAGCGGGCCTACGACCAGGCGACCACGCACGGAGCGCGCTGGCCCGCGGCGTGAGCGTTGGAGGAGCTCATTTCCGCTCCGCCCTCTCCTCGCTTTGCCGCACGACTCCCGTGCAGGCCCTTCTGCGGCGAGCGCCCATCCGTCCCCGGAACCGGCGAGGTCGCCGTTGGAACTATTTCGCGGTGCCACCAAAACGGCGAGCGGCTCTAAGCGTATCGGGGAGCATGAACCTTCGCACCCTCGGACTCCTGACCACCTCAATCGGCATCATCACCCTCGGCTGCAACGGCACGGACGTCACCGGCACGGACGTCACCGGCACGAACGTCGGCGGCTCCGCCCCCACCCCCACCACCTCCTCGACGAACAGCACCGCCTCCGGCAGCACCAGCGTCCCGACGGTTTGCACCGGGGCCGCCTGCCCGGCCATCATCCAGCTCATCGGTGGCCATGGCTACGAGTGCGCGGTGCTCGGCGACGCCACCGTCGACTGCTGGGGAGCGAACGACAGCGGGCGCCTCGGCGACGGCACCCCGACATCCCGAGACACGCCAGTCGCGGTCAAGGGCCTGCCCCCGGCGGTGGCGGCGGCCGTCGGGCTCGGGCACGCCTGCGCGCTGCTCGACGACACCACCGTGCGCTGCTGGGGGCTCAACAGCAACGGACAGCTCGGCAACGGCACGATGACTGCCAGTCTCGCGCCGGTGGCGGTGACCGGGCTATCTGGGGTGAATCAGATCGGCGCGGGCGTGTACCACTCGTGCGCACGGCTCGGTGACACCGGCAGGGTGCTGTGCTGGGGCCGGGGCGGCTACCTCGGTGACGGAACGATCAGCGGCAGCTCGACGCCCCGGGAGGTGCCCGGGATCTCGGCGGCGACGTGGCTCGCCGTGGGCGGGGGCGAGTCTTTCGGCACGAACCTGGCCGCCTCCTGCGCCATCCTTCAGGACGGGAGCGCGCGGTGCTGGGGGGACAACGGCCAGGGTCAGCTCGGAGATGGCACCAATGCGGTCAGGCTGTCGCCGGTGACGGTCATGGGCCTCTCGGGGGCCGTCGAGATCACCGTGGGTGGGGCGCACGCCTGCGCGCTGCTGAACGATGGTACCGCCCGCTGCTGGGGCGCGAACGGCAACGGGCAGCTCGGCGACGGCACCCGCATCGAGCGGCTGACGCCGGTGCCGGTGATGGGCCTGTCCACCGTCGCCCACCTGAGCGCCGGAGAGCGTCACACCTGCGCGGAGCTCCTCGACGGCACGGTGATGTGCTGGGGAGAGAACTCCTCCGGAGAGCTGGGGCGCGGCGCGACCTCGCTCATGCCGAGCCCCACGCCGGCCCTCGTCTCCGGGCTCGTCGGGGTGAGCGCGCTCGGGGCGAGCAGCCAGAGCACCTGCGCCTACAGCGCTGACCGGGTGACGCGCTGCTGGGGCAACAACCAGTACGGCCAGCTCGGGATCGGCGCCGACACCACGAGCCGTCCCGTGCCCACGGCGGTGGCCTGGTAGCCTGTCGGGGGAGCGCCCCGGAGAGGGAGAGCGTCATGGCCTCCCTCCTCCGCGCCGACGGCCGGATCGTCGAGCGGTGCACCGTGCTGCCGTCGATCGACGTCGCGGGATGGCAGCTCCTCCGCGCCGGCGACGGCTGGACGGCGCGAACGCGCGCCGCGCGGGCATGACCGTGGCGCACGTTGCGGGCGATGGCGTAGACCCAGGGCACCACCTCGGCTCCCTCGGCGAAGGTGGCGCGCGCGCGGCGCGTAGGCAAATCAAGCCGGCAAGTGCGCGGGCGTGCTCGCCTCGGCAAGTCGCCCACGTTGGCGCGCAAGCGCATCGGACCGCGCCCTGCGAAGCCAGAAGAGCCTACGAGGGCGGACGAAGACGCCGCTTCGAAACGCAAGCGTGGCGGCTATCGGGCGGTCGATAAACCGCGCCGAGCTCTTGCGCCGCACATTTGCGATCGACGTCCTCGAGTGCCCAGCTTGCAAGCGGCGGATGAAGCTCGTCGCCATGGTGACCGAGCCAAGGAACATCGCCCGCTTCCTCTCCGCGCTCGGCGAGCCGACCGACGTCCCAGCTCGCTCTCCCAGCGCCGACGCGGCGGCCGCCGTACTGGGGGTTCGGGGCGCAGGGCGCCGCAGGCGACCCGGAGCCCCGAGCGTTGCAGCGCACCGTTCTGCGCCGCAAGGCGCCCGGTGACGCCGCATAGCGTCTCGCGACGCGCCTCCCGGGCCAGACCAACGCCCGGACGGACACATGGGCCCACGGCACGTCGATGCGCCCCGTAGCGCGCTCGGCGCCGCCCGGACCACGCTCTTTCGGCCCAGGACCGGGCCATCACGACGCTCGCGGTCCCACCCTTTCGGTTTGCTGCGCTACACTGCTTCGCGCTGCGATCCGGCTTCTTTTACCTACGCGCTCAGCGATCCGACGCACCGGTTCGTCTCGCGCGGGGTGAACCACGTCCTCTCGCTGAGCACCAGCATCCGGGCGGATTCGGGGGATGGCACCACCAACTCGCCCGCGGAGCGCACGGGCTGGGGCGGGGATGGCTCGAGCGACGGCACGTTGCGCGGCTTCCTGAGGGACGCGATCACCCAGCACTTTCCCAAGCGCCTCGATCGCGAGCCGGGCGTCGACTTCCGCCTGCCGACGTCGCAAGAAGATGACGTGGCCCTGGCCTTCCAGCTCAGCCTGGGCCGGCTGAACGAGCTCGATCTGGCGAGCGTCCGCCTGTCCGACCCGGAGGCCGAGGACGGCCGGCTCGCGTTCATGGATCGACGGCGCCCGAGGGCTGCCCCGCACAGGGCTTCGTGTCTGGCTCGCTGGAGCCGCAGGCGCTGGCCACGAGCAGCAGCGACGCGGCGAGATGCGCGCTCCGGCGCCGCGGCGCGGCCCTGGTGAGATCGACCGTGTTGTCATGAGGAGGATCGGATTCGAGGAGGAGTCTCATCGGTTTCTCCCTTCGCGGCAGCGCCGCTCGTCCTCCACGTTCTTCGCAAACTCGATGCCAGCGCCCGAGGGAATTCCCATGCAGGCGTGATGGGCGCCTGCGCCGGAGAAGGGGCCGGCGCGCGAGCGCCATGCCGCGTTGCCGGCAAGAGCGACCGTGCCGCGCAGAATGATCTCGGAGGCAGAGCAGCGCTGGCTGCGGCGCGTGGGGTGAGGGATCTGAAGCATCCCCTCGAACCTTCCGGGAAATTCACAGGCAGGCGGGGAGAAGGGGAGTAAAGTCCCCTGGATCTCCCTGTCTCCCGCCTCCCTGTTCAACTCTTCGCCAAAAGTGCCGACAAAAGTCACGTCATCGTGGCGAACCAGCGGTCGAGGAGGGTTTGCGCCCGCTCGAGCTCCGAGCGCTCCGTCACCTCGTTCTGAGCGTGCATCGTCCGCTCCGAGCCCGGTCCGAAATTCGCAGCCGGGATCCCGAGCGCCGTGAAGCCTTCCACTTCCGTCCAGGTTTGCCGAGCCTCGACGCGCAGAACGCCGCTCTGTTCGAGGGCGGCGATGAGCGCGTGATTCCGGTTCGGCGGCGCCGGACGGGAGAGCTCCTCGAACCGGACGGCCCCCACGCGGTCCACGAGCGCCATCAGCCGCATGACATCGGTCAACGAGCTCCGACGCCGCGGAGGATGTTCGATCCACCTGGGACCGGTCCCGCTGCTGCGGCTTGACATCTCCGACGCGGTTGGATTCTGATTCCTCGATGAAGCGATCGGTCCGCTGTCTCACCTTGCTCGCCGCGCTCCTCGGTGGCTCTTTCGCGCGCGCGCGGGAGCGGCCGAACTTTAATGCGTATTTCGAGGCGCACGCTGCGCCTTCCGTCACGAAAAGCCGAGCCCCTGCGCAGGCGGCTCCGTCGAGCCGGGCATACGTCGCGTCGATCGATCCGCGGCGCGGCACGCCGTCCTTCTTCTGGGCGCCGCGCGGTGCGGCGCCCTCGGCGGTGGTCGCGTCAGGATCGCCCGACGTCGCGGCCAAGCGGGCCCTCGCCGGTTATGCGGAGCTGCTCGGCGTCGCGCGCGATGTCATCGAGTCGGCCAGGGTGCGCGAGGTCCATGATCTCGGCCGAGGCGGCATCATCGTGCGTCTGGCGCAGGAGATCGGCGGGGTCGAGGTGTTCCATGGCCAGGCGAACGTGCTCCTCGATCGGGCGCACCGGCTCGTCGCCGCCTCGAGCGCCCTGCACCCGAGCGCGGTCCGCTCCCAGAAGCGGATCTCCGAGGTATTCGCGCTCTCGCCGGCCGACGCGGTGGCCCGCGCGTTTCAGGATCTCTACGAAGCATCGCTGCCTGCGGCGCTCCTCGTCGAGGCGGGCGCGAAGGATCGCTACGCGCTCATCGACGCGATCGCGCCAGCCGGGGATCTCCAGTTCTCGAGGCCCGCGCGCGCGAAGAAGGTCTACTTCCCGATCCCCGGTCAGGCGCCCGTGCCCGCGTATTACCTCGAGATGTCCGTGCAGCGCACCCACGAGCGGAGCTCGGACGCCTACGCCTATGTGATCGCGGCCGACGACGCGCGCGTGCTCTACCGCGAAAACCTCACCCACCGCGCCGCGTTCAGCTATCGCGTCTGGGCCGAACCAGCGGGCGACAAACGACCCTTGGACGGCCCGCAGGCCGGCTACTCTCCCCACCCGACGGGCGCGCCAGACGGCTCCTCGCCGCCCTATATCCCGGCGAACCTGGTCTCGATGGAAGGTTTCAACAAGAGCCCGGACGGCGACGCCGATCCCTGGCTCGCCGCCGACGCGACCGAGACGAGCGGCAACAACGTCGACGCGTACGCCGACCACCAGAGCCCCGACGGATACAGCGACGGCGACGTGCGCGCGAGCACGACCTCGCCCGGCGTGTTCGATCGCCAATTCGACACCTGCGCCGCGCCCGCCGCGAACCAGGCGCAGACCATGGCGGCGACGACGCAGCTCTTTTATGTCACCAACTGGCTGCACGACTATTGGTACGACTCGGGCTTCGACGAGGCGGCGGGCAACGCGCAGAGGTCGAACTTCGGCCGGGGCGGCATCGAGGGCGATGTCCTGCTCGCCGAGGCGCAGGACGGCGGGCCCGAGGTCGACCCGCTTCACGTCAACAACGCGAACATGCAGGCAGGCGCGGACGGCGACTCGCCGCGCATGCAGGTGTTTCTCTTTGAGGGCGCGATCACGTCCTCGTTGGTCGTGGAGCCAGGGAAGGGTTATGCCACCCGCCGCGCCGCGTTCGGCCCCTCCGAGTTCAACGTGAGCGGCGTCCTCTCGGACGTCGACGACGGATCCGACGTCGATCAGGGCGGCGGCCGGACAGGGACATTCGCCGACGGCTGCCAAGCGTTTGGAAGCAACGTGTCCGGGAAGGTCGTTGTTATCGATCGCGGCGCGTGCACCTTCAAGCAGAAGGCTGTCAACGCGGAGGCCGCCGGCGCGAAGGGGGTGATCATCGCAGATAACGAGGTCAACCCTGTGCCGCCGACGATGGACGACGGCGGCCCGCCCGGAGCGGTGAACATCCCCGTCGTGTCCGTCACGCTCGCCGACGGCAAGGCGATCAGAGATGCGATCAAGGCCGGCGTGACCAAAGCCACCATGACGGGCGGCTGCGGAGTCAAGCGCGACGGCGCTCTCGATAACGGCATCGTGGCGCACGAGTGGGGCCATTACATCCACCTGCGCCAGGTCGCCTGCGCGACGACGATGTGTGGTAGCGAGAGCGAAGGCTGGGGCGATTTCATCGCGCTCCACATGATGCTGCGCGAGACCGACGACCTCGACGGCACCTTTGCGACCGGCGTCTATGCCGCCGCGGCCTTCGGCGACGCCGGGTATTTCGGCACTCGCCGCGTCCCGTACTCGGTCGACACGAAAAAGAACGCGCTCACGTTCAAGCACATCTCCGATGACGTGGATCTGCCCGATACGCACCCTATCGCTCCCATCGGCGCGGCCCAGAACGCCGAGGTGCATAACGCCGGCGAGGTCTGGGCCACCATGCTCTTCGAGGCGCAGGTCGCGCTCCTGAGGCGCTCGAGAGAGGCCAGCGCGCCCTACACGTTCGAGGAGGGCAGGCGGCGCATGGCCGATTACGTGGTGGGTGGCCTGAAGCTCGCCCCGCCGAACCCGACGTTCCTCGAGCAGCGCGACGCGATCCTCGCCGTGGCCGCCTTGGCCGACCTCGAGGACATGAGGCTCATCGCCGAGGCCTTCGCCAGACGCGGCGCGGGTAGCTGCGCGATCTCGCCCCCCACGGATTCCGAGGACAACGTCGGCGTGGTCGAGAGCTTCGAGACCAAGGGAGTCATTTCAGGCCTCAGCGCCGCGCTCGACGACAAACTCTTCTCTTGCGACTCCGACGGCAAGCTCGACGCGCTCGAGAAAGGGTACGTCACCGTCTCGTTCACGAACACGGGGGTCGCCGACCTCACCGACGCGGAGGCGACGATCTCGGCGGAGATGCCTGGTCTCACGTTTCCTGGCGGCAACAAGGTCGAGTTCGGCGTGATCCCGCCGTTCGCCACCGGGCTCGCCGCCGTCGAGGTGGCCCTCGACGGCTCCGTCGACAAACTCCGCAGCCTCACGCTGAACGTCACGGTCGCGAGCGCCGAGACCTGCGAGGCGCAAGCGACGACGGTTCAGGTTCCCTACATCAACTACGACAACGTGCCGGATTCGTCCGCGGCCGACAGCGTCGAGAGCGATGTCATCGCATGGTCCAGGGCGACGATCGCGCCGGGAGGGGCGTCGGCCGACGAGGTCTGGAGCCGGGAGCAGATCGCCGCGTCAAACCATGTTTGGCGCGGCGTCGATTTCGAGAGCACCAGCGACACCGCGCTCGAGTCGCCGCCCATCCAGGCCGGCGCCGGGCCGATCCGCCTCACGTTCACGCACAAGCACGAATTCGAGGTCGGCCCTTCGCCCGACGGGGGCCGCGAAGCCAACTATGACGGCGGCGTGATCGAGATCTCGCAAGACGGCGGCGAGACTTGGCAGGACGTCAGCCTGTTCGGAGACGCCAGCTATAACGGTACCATCACCCGAATCTCGGGCAACCCCCTCGGAGATCGCCAAGGCGTTGTCGGGAAAAACCCCGGGTGGCCAAGCTTCGACACCGCGACGATCGACCTCGGCGACGCGCTGGCCAACAAGACGTTCAAGCTGCGCTTCCGCATCGGCACCGACGAGGCGGCGGGCGCGCCGGGCTGGGAGATCGACGATATCCGCGTGGACGGGGCCATCAACACCCCGTTTCCTATGGTCGTCGACGACAGAGCCGACTGCGCCGGGGTGCCGGGCGCCGGCGGCAGCGTTGGCGCTGGCGGCGCCGGCGGCGCCGGCGGGGAGGGGGGCATGAAAGACCTCGGGCCTGATAACGACAACGACGACGGGGGCGGCTGCGGTTGCGCCGTGGTCGGCGAGGACCATCCGAGCATGTTCGCGTCCGTCGCTGCGCTCGGGCTCGCGGCGCTCGGCGGGCTCGGGCTGCGGCGTCGCCGCCGGAGCTGATCTCCTGCCCGCGAGCGTCTCGCGACGGGACTGTCGCCTTGGAGACCTCAGGTGGGGCGGCGGTGTGTGACGGGCTCGCGACAGGCGCGCCTGGAGCGCCGCTCGATGGGCCTCGTGAATCTGGCCGTGACGAGCGACCCGGCGTTTGATGTCCTCGGCGTGTCGCGCTCGCGCCGGCGCGTCGCACCTGTCATCGCACGGCCCCTGAAGGTGAATCTCGGCGCTGGCACGGCGATTGGGGGCTCCCTCGCGGACCACGCGAGGAGAGAACCCATGTCGATTCAACGGAACATGACGGCAGCGCTCAGCATCTGGGCATCGCTTTCAGCGGCTGCGACAGCGATCAGGAGGAGACCCTTGAGGGGCTCGATGACGCGACGGTGGGCGAGGAGGTCGCCGAGGCCGAGCAGGCGCTCTGCGTCCACTCTCAATGTGATGCCGGCGGTGCGCTCGCGCCCTCCTGCGACCCGTGTGCGGCGAGCGTCTGCGCCGTGGACTCGTGCTGTTGCTCCGTCGCCTGGGATTCGGTCTGTGTCCAGGAGGTCGGCAGCGTCTGCGGCCAGTCCTGCGCCAACGTGGGAGATCTGACGTTCAACGGCTGTTACGGCCAGCGCAGCGGCTGCACCCGCCCTCTCCGGCGTCGATCGCCTCGGGAAGCGCGTCGACGGCGCCGATTACGACCAGAACCAGCTCGTGGGGATGAACGAGGCGTTCGCGTACGCCCTGCTCCACCAGGCGACGGGCGACGTGCCGGTCGCGACCTCCGATGTATTTCTGCGTCGTTTCGTCAACAAGCCCGATCGCGAGACCATGGCGACCCCCTATTCCAGGGTTCTCTCGTGGTCGACGCCCGCGGAGCGGGCCGCCCTCGAGGGGCTCTCGGACGCGCTGGGCCTCCACGGCGAGCACCGGCTCCGCGCCGCGTACGATCGCGAGTTCGGGCCCGGGGCCGGGAGGAGCGATGTCGAGGACGTGGCATCGGCGCACCGGTTGCGGTTCATCCGGCTCGCCGAGAGCGTGGTGCTCGCGCGGGCGCTGCGGCAGAGCGGCCACCGCGCGCGGATCGAGCGCTTCGCGCGGCTGCGCGCCGCGGAGGCGCGCAATCCGCTCGTCGAGGCCAAGATGGCGAGCCAGGCGCGGCAGGACGGCCGGCGGCGTGCCGCCCGGTGACTCGGCGGCGGCGTCGCCCGCATGCCCCAGGTGCCATCGGCGAGTGCCGCGCGTCAGCAATCCTGGCGGGACGATTCCGCGGGGGCGAACCGTCGCGAACCGTCGCTTTCCTCGAAATTCCAGGGGGGCATGACCCCGGATCGCACCCCTTCGGACGGCATGGACCCAACCCGGGCCCAAGCGGCGAGCCCCGGGCTCGCGGAGCTCGCGCCGGCTGAGCCGTCCTCCCGGGCCGCCGTGGTCGCCTCGCTTGCCGGCACCCTGAGCCGCGCCGTCGCCCTCGGGGACGAGGTGGCGGCCCGGGTCGTTCACGAGGCGCTCGGTCGGCTGCTCGGGCTGCCGGTGGCACCGCAGGGGTGAGCAAGCGTGGCGGGTGCTCCAGCGGCCACTCGCGGGCGCAGAGAGCGGGGCGGTGCTCGCGCGACTCGTCGCTCCGGCGCCAGTCATCGCGCTACCCGCGTGGCGCATCGCCTTCGATGACGGGTGAGGCCGCACGACGGCCCTCTCGTCCGGAGAGGTACCCCCTTGCGGGTCGACGCACGGTACGCTCTCATCGAAAGCCATGCCCGCACAGATGACGTTCCGTCCGGCAGAGACGCCCCTCCGCGATCTGCTCGAAGAGATACATCGCGGCGATTTACAGCTCCCTGACTTCCAGCGGAGCTGGGTATGGGATGACGAGCGCATCCGCGATCTCATCGCCAGCGTCTCGCAAGCGTGGCCGGTAGGAGCCGTGCTGCTCCTCGAGTGTGGCGGTGAGGTGCAGTTCAAGGCGCGGCCCGTCGAGGGGGCCCCTGAGAACCGCGGCCGCGAGCGGCGCCTCATCCTCGACGGTCAGCAGCGGCTCACGTCGCTCTACGTCGCCCTCCGTACCGGGCTTCCTGTCGCCACGGTGGACACCAAGGGCAACCGCATCAATCGAATCTACTTCTTTGACATCCGTAAGGCGATCGAAGAGAGCGTCGAGCGTAAGGACGCGATCCTGGCGGTCGACCCGACCCGGCAGATCCGGGAAAACTTCAATCGAAATGTCGTGTTGGATCTCAGCACGCCAGAGAAGGAATTCGAGCAGCTGTGCATTCCCGTGGCCACGGCGTTCGACCCGGCGGCCTGTCAGAACTGGCGCCGTGGGATGAGCAAGCTGCACCGGCACAATCCCGAGGTCGCCGACTTGTACGACCAGTTCGAGCTCGAGGTGGTGCAGTCCATTCAGCAATACCGCCTCCCGTCGATCGAGCTCGGTCGCGGCACCTCGCGCCAGGCGGTCTGCATGGTGTTCGAGAAGGTGAACACCGGTGGCAAGCCGCTGGACGTGTTCGAGCTCGTGACCGCCACCTATGCAGCGCGCTCCGTCGATCTCCGCGCGGACTGGGAGGCACAATTGCAGCGCATGCGGACCCACCGTGTCCTCGCGGAGCTTACCCCGACAGATTTCCTCCAGGCCGTCACGCTGCTCTCCACGTGGCGACGGAACACCGACGGTCGCGTCCACGTCGGCTGCCGCCGGATCGACATCCTGAACCTCCCTCTGGAGGAGTACCGCGCCCATGCAGCGGCAGTCGAGCAGGGCTTCGTCACCGCAGTGAAGATCCTCGAGCGGGAGAAGATCTTCGAGCCCGAGTACCTGCCCTACCAGAGCCAGCTCATCCCGTTCGCGGCCATCGCTGCGGCGCTGGGCCCGCGTCTCCTGGAGCCCTCGGTCCGCGAGAAGATCCTGCGCTGGTACTGGTGCGGTGTCTTCGGCGAGCTATACGGCGGCACGACGGAGACCCGCTTCGGACGAGACATCAACGAGGTGCCTGCATGGATCGACGGCGGACAGGAGCCGTCGACCGTCATGGACTGCAACTTCGTGCCGTCACGCCTTGCAACGCTCACGACCCGCAACAGCGCCGCTTACAAGGGCTTCATGGCGCTGCTGCTTCAAGAGGGCGGAAGGGATCTGTATACCGGAGATCAGATCGAGCGATCGATGTATTTCGACGAGCACGTCGATCTTCACCATGTCTTTCCCCTGTCATTCTTTAAGGGGAAAATGGGGCCGCCATTCACCACGATCATCAACAAAACTCCGCAGACATCCCGCACGAACAAGCGCCTCGGCGGCGTGAATCCAAGCCTGTACATAACCCGTATCGAACGCGGTGGCGTGGAACCACGAAAACTCGATGAGTTCATCGAAACTCACTGCATCGACCCGGCGTCTTTGCGTCAAGATGACTTCGGTGCGTTCTATCGCGAGCGCGCTCGCCGACTGCTGGACGCCGTCGAGCGCCTGACGGGCAAGCCGATCAATGGCCGTGAATCGGAGGAAACGGTGCGCACCTTTGCCGGCCCCATCCCCAGGCTCGTCGTGGCCGGAGGGCCCCGGCCTACTCAGAAGCTCTTCGACCATTACGACGTCATCGAGGAGCTCCCGTCGGGCGGTATGTCCAGCGGCTATAAGGTGCGGGGTCCGGGCGGAGAGCTCCTGTTCATGAAGAAAGTGCCCATCGAGGGCGTCGCCTCCGACGCGTTGCGGCGCGAGATCGACATCTACGCCCGCCTGGAGCGCGCGCAGGTGGAGGGAGTGCTGCGCATTCATGGAATCGAGCGGAACGAGACCCACGTCGCGCTGCTTACAGAGCTCGCGGATGGCGGCTCGCTGGCATCGTACCTACGCGCCGCCGGCGGTGCGCTGTCGCCCGCGGAGGCGAAGCCGATCGCGCTGACGGTGCTCGCCGCGTTGCGAGAACTCCATGCCTTGGACGTCGTCCACCGCGATCTGAAGCCTGAGAACGTCCTCCGTTGTGGCGGGCTCTGGAAGCTCTGCGACTTTGGCATCGCGAAGAACCTCCGGCGTCTCGTCACGCAGCACCGCACCTTCGCGGGCCACGGCACGCCGGGGTTCGCGCCGCCTGAGCAGGTGGACGGCGCCGAAGCCCATCCCAGCGCGGATATCTACGCATTCGGAAAGCTGCTCGCCTACCTCCTCACGGGACAGACCGATGTGGACAAGGTCACGCAGCCTTCCTGGGGCAAGCTCGCCCGGACATGCACCATCCGTGAGCCATCGGGACGACTGAGCCTTGATCAGGTAGAAACGGATCTGGTCGCGATCGTGACCTGAACGCGTGGTCAGGGGCATCATCGTCACGGCGACCTCCCGCAGCGACATGACGCTCGTGCGCTTCACGGCGACGATGTCCGATGGCCGGCGCTGCCGCCGCTCGAGAGCATCGCTCCGCAGGCTGCGGAGTCAACGCGGCCCTTCGATGCCCGGGTGGCGATCCTGGCCGGCCGCGAGGCCTAGGCGGTGCGCGCCAGCGTAGGATGTGACTTGCGGCGTTGATCGGTTCAGTCGACGACATCATCGCGCACCGAGATGAGCTCGGCTTCGAGCCGCGTTCATCAAGGTCCAGTTGAAGAGCTCGAAAGAGACGATCGGCGACCCCCTGGATCTCGGCCCTTTGCGGCAAGGTCGGCGCAAATGAGCACGGGCTGCTTGTGACGCACAGAACCTTCACGCCGCAGGCGCGAATCTTCGGGAAGAGCAAGTCCGAACCTTCGGCTCACCGACGGGGAGGAACTCGTCGAGCTCGTCCTTGCGCATTACGAGCAGTTGGACACGAAGTACAAGGGGCTTCTGCCCCTCCGGCGCGTCTACATCCCCGCGACCGCCGAAGGGGAAGACGAGTAGGCACGCGCGTCCTCACGCAGCAGGGTCGACGGGGCGACGCCTGCCGGCGATCTGCAGTGGCTTGTTGCGTGGGGTGCGGTCGCGAGCGCGCTGGTGCCCACGTCGTCCTCGTGTAGCCAGCGGCGATAGACGCCGCATACACGAGACGCGCAGCGACCACGTATCCCCCTACTCGGCTGGAACGGCAGCTGACCTTCCCCTGAAGTGGAGGACGACGTTCGGCGGCGTCACTGTCGTCGCCTTCACGGCGCGGATGCGCGTGAACGCTCCCTGCTGGCGCGGATCCATCACCTCGAAGCCGAGCCGCGCGAGCCCCGTGCAGAACGCGTCGATGTCGTCGAAGTGGCTCGCGGGCTCCCAGATGTGCAGCCGGCCATCTAGGCGGAGGCATCGGTGAGCCTCGCGCAGGTAGTCGGTGAAGTTCGCCCCCATCAGCGACAGGCAGAAGATGGCGACGTCCAGCTCCCCGTCGCCGAGCGGGACGGCCGCGATGTCGCACGCCACGACGCTGGGGTTCACCGCGACGTGATCGAAGCTGCGAACGTCGTGCTTCGCGCCGACGCGCTCGGCAATGATCGCCTCGCCGCAGCCGAAGTCTCCGATGACGAGCGGGTCGCGCTGCTCGAGCCAACGGATCTCCTCTTCGAACGGCACAACCGGCCAGCTCTGCCGCGCCTCGCGATAGAGCGTGTGGTAGTGCGCCCACTCCTCCGCGTTGGCCTCGAGACGCGCGTGCGTCTTCTGGCTGGAAGCCGCGTACCAGCGGTTGTTGATCCGGGTGAAGTCGCCGTACGCGGCGACGCGGCGCTTGACCTCGGTCGGTTCGCCCGACAGCGGGATGACGATCTTCCTGCGCGCGATGGTCTCGACCGCGCCCTCCTCGAGCCGCGCGAGCCAGCGCATGATGTCCTGCTGCGCCTGCGAGGGCGTCCTCAGGTTGCCCTCGGGGACGACGCCGTCGACGGCGGCATCCGCGATCGACTTCTTGTACTCGAGGCGGTTCAGCTTCGACTCGCAATACGACCAGCGCTCCCCGTTCACCATGGCGAAGGTCACCGGGATGACGACATCGACGTGCGCGAATTTGCTCCCCTGCCGGTAGAGCCTGCCGATGAGCTGCTCGTACTCGGCGTTCGTCCACGGGAGGACGTTGATGATGAGCTTGTTGCAGACGTGCTGGAGGCCGTCGACGCCCGTGCCGATTCGACTCGACGCGATGAGGACGTCGACGGCGCCGTTCGGCTTCAAGAACTCGCGCAAGTCGGAGTCGTCGGTCTCGCCCGTCAGGAGCCCCGCCGAATGGCCCGCGGCCTTGATCGCGTCGAGCAGATCCTTCGCGATGCCGTCGACGAGGTGCGTGTAGACGAGCACCTTCTCGCCGCGCGCGATGTTCGCAAGGATCGTGGGCAAGCGGAGGCGCGTGAGCACCTGCTCGAGCTCCAACGTCGACCCCTGTCCCACGAGCCGGATCTCGTGGAGGTCTGAGGAGCAGTCGATCTCTTCGCGCCTGACCGTGAGCTGGATGGCGTAGTTGGGCCTCCAGCGCGTCCCGAGCGTCACGAGCCGCTGGTAGAGGCGCATGCAGTTCTGAACCGTGGCTTTCGTCTCGAGGTCGTCGTGGCGATGCCCGGTGATCAGCTCGACAAGGCTCTTCCCCTCCTGGAGCACGTTAATGACCGGGGTGCCCGACATGCCGAGCACGCAGAGCTCCGCGTTCTTCTTCCCCGCCTCGAGCACGAGGCCCTGGACGAGCCGCTTGCGCTTGCTCATCGCGGCGCCCTCGTCGCGCTGCTTCGCGTAGTGGATCTCGTCCACGACCACGAAGTCGACGACGTTCTTCTCTAGGAATGCGACGAGCCGAGCCTCCGAGTCGGGCTGCTGGAACTGTTCGTAGTTCAGGACGAGGTAGCGCGGAGCGCTGGCGAGCGGGTCCCTCCACTCCGGCGTCCACGTCTTCTTCGCCACCTCGCAGCCGGAGAACGCGTTGTCGATCTCGCGGGCCCAGTTGTCCACGACCGCGTTAGGGCAGCAGATGACCGTCAGGCTCGCGCCGGCGACGCGGGTCGCGAGGATCGCGCTCAGGGTCTTGCCGGCGCCCATGCCTGACCAGTTGCCGAAGCGCCGCGCCTGGCGGACGCACACGGCGACGCGTCGCTGCATGAGGTTCGGCGGAACGATGGGCCCGCCCGGCACTGGCTGGAACGCGTAGCCCTTCGGCATCACGAGGGCTTCGGCCTCGTCGAACTCGGCGAGGAATCGATCCCTCACCAGCGAGGAGTACACGTCCCCTTGGAACGAGGCCGCGTGCTCGCGCGCCTCCTTCGGGTTCAAATACGCGTGCCGCCAGAGCTTGGCCTTCGCGCTGTCGAGGAGGAACTTCACGGTCTCGGCGTCGGCGCTCGCGATGAGCGCGCTGTCGAGCGCCTGGAGGGCCTCGCGCGTCGTCACGACGGGCAGCTCCCCGTCGCCCTTGGCATCCGGCGGGCCGTGGACGTCGACCTCTGCACCCACGTCGATGTCGGCAGCGTCCTCAGGCTCGGGTGCGCTCGGGAGCGCGAAGCGGTCGTCCGGCACGTCCGTCCTTCGGCGCTCCGGCTCGGGCTCCACGACCTGGAGGATGGGGCCGTCGTCGTGCGGATCGGCGCCGCCTCCACGGGCCATGAAGCCGTCGACGAGCGACGGCTCGCCGCGCAGGAACTTCTCGAGCTCGGCGACGGGGAACTTGCCGCTGGTGAAGGCCTTCACGAACGGCCGCGACGCCTTGTCCTTCAAGAGCCCGGCCTGCATCGCGAGCGCGAACTTCTCACTCGGGTCGAACGCGCCGACGTGGGCGAGGAGCGCCTGGACGAACTCGCGGATGTGCTCGAGCGACCAGCCCGCATAGCACGTCGGGCAGCGGGAGCCGCCCTTCGCCCGCGAGCGCACGGTGGCCTGGTAGTCGTGGCCCTTTGGACAGGTCCACCACGCCGTCATGATGTGGTCGGCGTCGACCGATTGTGGCGTGACCGCACCGTTCCGCGCGGTGTTCCACTCCGCGGCGATCGTGGGGTGCGTGACGACGAGCGAGGTCTTCGCGAGCGCGCACGTCGGACACTCCGCGTCGCGGATCATGAGCAGCGGCGCGCGCTGGAAGTCGTGACCGGCGGGGCAGCGCCACCAGCACGGAGCAGTCGAGGTCGCGTCGACCGTGCTCGGCGTGAGGTCCCCGTTCTTCTCCGGGTGCCATAGCGCCGCGAGCGCCGGGCGCTTGTCCGCGAGCGAGGCGCTTGAACCCGCGACCTTGCACTGCGGGCAGGCGGGGTCGCGGAGCAAGGCGCGCGGCGCGCGCTGGAACGCGTGACCACGCGGGCACGACCACCAGGCGGCCTTGTAGCTCATCGCGGACACCGTCGACGCGGCGTCCGGATTCTTTGTGGCGTCCCACAGCGGCCCGAGAGCCAGGTGCTCGGCGACGGTCTGAGACATGGCGGCTACTCCGAGAGCGGGGGAGGTTTGATGCAGTCGGCGCTGAGCCAGCGCGGATCCTTGGGATCGAGCCCAGGCGGGAGCCCGGGGCCGGTCACGGTCCTCCCCTGCTCCTCGTCCTCTACGAGGCAGCGATTCAGGTCGAGGAGGAACTCGGTCACGTCCTGATCGGAAGGCATGCCGTACGCTTCGGAGACAGCCTCGTCGAGCGCGCGCTGCACGTCTTTGAGCGGGTGAGGGCCGGCGACCTCGGCGGCCTGATACAGGGCGCGTAGCGACCAGCCGTTGGCCTCCATGAGCCGATCGCGCGTGGCACGGAGCTCGCGGGCCGCGGCGGCAACGCGCGCGACGCTGCTCTCCGAGGCCTCCTGCGGCCAGGGAAACGTATTCCAGACGTCCATCGTGTATCGGATCCTGTCCACAAGCTTGCTGCCCTTCGCGATCGCCCAGCGCCAGTGCGCCGAAGATTGGAGAAGGCCGAACGCATAATCGTCATCGAAGGCGAACATCTGCAACGAGTCAGTCGGGAAGAATGACGTCGAAAGAAACGCAAAGATCGGACGCGCCGCATGCTTCGAGCAGACGATGATCCGGCGCATCCCGTTGGACGCTTGAAAGAAGGCCTCACGAGGGCGCCACGACTGCCACCAGCGCTCGCTCCATCCCTCGAAGCTAGCCGACTTGTTCTGCACCTCCGGAAATTTCTTTCGCTTCAGGAAGGCGAACGCGGCACCTCCGCGTTGTGCATGGGCCAGGTCACGGCAATCACTCATGTCAACGATGTAATCGGGGCTCGTCGACAGCTTGCCCCCGAGGAGGTGGTTGCCATCTGCCACGGGATGAATGAATGGGCGCGAAGAGTGATCCGACCACATCTCCGCGGCGGCGGCCTTGTTGACCTGGTTGCACTTCGAGCCAACATGAATGCCTTGTGACGACCTCGGACCATCGTTGGCGCGGATTTCGCGAGCGTCGCTCACGTCGGCGTGCAGTTGCAGATGCGGAGCGATCACCCTCACTTCATGAACCACACCCTCAATCTCGAGAACATGCGGCCCTGCCGGATCGCCCTTGGTCCAGTTGACCATCGCGACGTTAACGGCCGCAGCTCCCGGCCACGGCCGTGACGAAACCGCGTTCGTGATGGTCGCCCCGTTGGCTACGATGTACTCGAGCGCTGCGACGCGGCTGTTGCCCTCACGCACCGAGCTCGTGCCGATCAATCCTGCGCGTCCACCCCGGGGAAGCCTGTCATGGGCGCGACGAAACCAATAGCAGCAGTAGTCGGCTCGGCCAGGAACGTCGGGAAACACATCGCGGAGTTCGGCAAGATACCCCGGGCTCAGCTCGCTGCTTATGCTCGTGCCCGCGAGAAACGGCGGATTGCCGACGATGGCGTCGACCTCTGGCCACTCGGTGAAGAGAGCGTCGGCGCAGACGATGTTCTTGTCGAGATTGTCGAGGGGGAGGGACGGGTCGACCTCGAGCTCTCCCTGGAACGATGCGTCGGCCGCCTTCTGCCGCCGGTCCTCGAACGCGATCTTCTTCGCGATGTTGAGCGTCACCCTGGCGAGCTGGACCGCGAACTCGTTCGTGTCGAAGCCGTGGAAGTTCAGCGTCGAGATCACGCTGCCCCAGCCGATGCCCTGGCCCGAGGGGAACTCCCGGATGCGCGCGAGAACCTGCGTCTCGAGGTTGTAGAGCTCGCGGAACGCGACGTAGAGAAAGTTGCCGCTCCCGCACGCCGGATCGAGCACGCGGAACTTCGAGAGCGCCCTCCGCACCTCGAGCAGCTCGGCGAGCGTCTTCGCCTCGGCGATCCGCTTCCGCCAGGGCTCGACGATCGTCGGCCCGACGACGCGCATGATGTCCTCGTGCGCGGTGTAGTGCGCGCCGCTGGCGTGTCGCTCGGCGTCGTCCATGATGCCCTGGAAGACGCTGCCGAAAATGTGCGGATCGACGTACTTCCAGTTGGCCTCCGCGGCCCGCGTGAGGACGGTGAGCTCGGCGTCCCCGAGCGGCAGTGTGACGGGCGCGGCGAAGAGACCGCCGTTGAAGTACGCGACCGGGCGCGGCGGCTTGACGTCGCGGGTCGCCATCAACGTGAAGAGCTCGCGTAGGCGTCGCTCGACATCGCGATGCCGCGCTCCCTCGTACAGGAGCGTCGTGAAGTAGTCCGGCGGCAGCAGGCCGATGTCCTCGGCGAACATCGTGATGATGCACTGGAGCGTGAACTGGATGATGTCCGCCTCGCGCTTCGGGAACTTCGCTTTGAGGCTCCGGTAGAGCTTCGCGACGACGTCCGCGACCTCGCGCGAGACCTTGCCGACATTGACGATCTTCGGCGTCGTCCCGGGGACCCAGCCTTCTCCGAGGAAGACGAATGCGTCGCTGTACTTCGGGAGGTCGTCGATCGGGGTCGCGAGGCGTGGCACTGAGCGGTCGCGCCCGAGGTCGTAGAGGCGCAGCTCGCGCTGGTTGGTCAGGATGACGAATTGCGGGCCGGGGCTCTGCTCCAGGCAGGCGCGGAGCAGGTCGTTCCATGCAGTGTCGAGCGCGACCTCCGGCGCCACGACGTCGACGAGGATGCGGCGCTCGCTCCAGAGGGCCGCGACGGGGCGCGTCGTACGCTGCCCGAGCTCCACGACCGAGAGCGACGCCGGAATGTCAGCGCCAGGGGGCTCGCCGTCTCGCCAGCCAAAGCACGCGAAGAACGCCTTGACGAACCTGGTCTGGGCGTCGCGTCCACTGAACGTGGATTTCGCGCCCACGGGGCACCAGTGGTGCCGACGGCGACGCGCGAGCGGCGTTCCGCCGACGAATGCGACGCCAATTACAACTGCGCGTTCCCAACGCGTCGCGAAGGCACACGCCCCCCTTACCCCCCGCAATGACTTTGGCTGGTTCCAAGCTCAATTGAGCTGGCGAGCGAGCTGCGAGCGCTCTGGCACGTGCAGGGTCGTGCCCCGACCCGACCGGGCCAACCTTCCCGGGACGAGGATCAGCGCGCGGCGCAGCCACGGCGTTCGCCAGCTCGCGAGGTGCGGAACATGGTCGAGCACATACCGGCGCATCAGGTTGGCGGTCAGGAGCTTCAGCAGCAGCGCGGCATGATTGGCGTTGAAGCTGTGGCTCGGCACGCGGCCGCAGCCCCACCCATGCTTGAGATCGCCGATGAGCGGCTCGATGCCCGCGCGCAGGTCATACCGCGCCGCGACGTCTTCCGGCGCTTCGACCGGCTCGTTGGTCAGGAAGACCTGCACCGTGTAGTCGAGGTCCTCCCAGAGGTAGATCTGCTTGCCATTGTACCGATCGCGTGTTCGTACGGCGATCACGCGGACGCCATCCGGCCAACCGCTGCGCCGGAAGGGGACCTCGGCGACCTGTCGTCGAGGACGACCATCGGCATCCCAGTCGATGGTACGCCATCCGGTGGCGTAGGCGACCATGCCCACCAGATCGGGGCTCATCCGCGCCTTGGTCAGGAAAAAGCATCCCTTCGCGGCGACGGCGTGCATCAAGGCGCTGCAATCCCCCGCTCCGTCGATCCGCACGTAGATGGCCGCGCTCGGCGCTGCGGCGCGCGCCCGGTCGATGCACTGCTCGACGAAAGGCACATCGGCTTCGCCGAAGCTCGTGTCACCCGGTCGCAGCTTGGCTCCGACGACGGCGTCGGCCTCGGCGATGCGCGCCAGGATCGGATGATAGCTCGGCCGGCCGTGGTATCGCGGGTTCGGGCCTGGAAGCGCCCCCTCCTGCATCCCGAAGAGCGGCTCCACGGTCGTGTCGACGTCGAGGTGCACGAATCGGTGCTTTCGCCGCGCAATGAGGGCGAGCCCGTGGTCGACGACCATGCCGTGCAGCGCTTCAACCGCCTCCTCATCGAAGCGGCACAGGTCCCGGTAGACGGTGTCGATGCTCGGGACGACCCCGCCGGCGAGGCGTACGAAGAGCGGATCGACGGCGAGCGCCTCGATGCCGAAGACGCGCTCCTCGCCGGCGAGCGCGCTGTCCATGAGCAGGCGCATCTGCGCGGCCATCGGGTAGATCACCGAGCGGCCCGTCTTCAGCCGGGAGAACCTGCGCCTCAAGGCCGCGTCGACGCCGAGCTGCCGGATGAAAGCGCCGAACGGGGCAAGCCCTGCGACGCCGGTCAGGTTCTTCTCCGTCGGTTCGACGTGGATTCTGCATGGGTCTGGCCGCCGGATTCGCTCCTGGTGCCGCCCGTCGCCTTTCCTCTTGAACCCGAGTTCGCGCCGGCGCACCTTGCAGGTGCTCGGCGTGTGCCTTCGTTTGGTCATAGCAACCCGGACGGGTCGCCACGCCGAGCCTTTCTTTCAAGGCGTTCCGTTTACGGCGTCGAATTTCTCACGCCTCGGACCGGCATCGTAGGCGCGAAATCCACGCTGAAGCCTGCGGCCACCTCGAGCGTGAAGCGCCGAAGCGCCGCCTTGAGCGCACCGGCCCCTGCCGCGCCATCCGGGCGATCGCTGTGCGAGCGCACGACCCGCGTGCCAGGCGCGGCCAGGATCCGCTTCACGAGCAGGTCTTTCGTGCCCTTGTCGTGCACCCCGAGGGTCGTGCAGAACGCGCGAAGCTCGGGGACGCGGAGGGCGCGGACGACGTCGGGGAGCGGCGCTCGCGAGATCGCAGCGATCAGCGCCGAGCGCGAGCGGCGGTCCGTGGCCTCGAGGTCGAGCGTGTCGAGCAGCGCACGCAGCCGGTCGGCGCCGAGCGTGTCGAGGCACGCCGCTGTCTGCTCAGGGGTGAGCGATCCTTCCACGCGGCGGATGGAAACTCAGAACACTACGGTGGGCAAGCGTCTCGCAGGTCGCCGAGTGGTCGCGTCGTCGTGCCCGGCCGGCCGGCGAGCCCGAGCTGAGCTCGAGTCCACGCAAGCGGCGGGCTCGACGTTCGGCCCAAACTTGCTCACCCCTCTGGTGCCCCCCAGGCCGAATAGCCGACCGATGGCCTCGTGAACGACCCGGACCCCGACCTCATCGCTGAGGGTGACGGCGCGGCTCAGGGTGCTGGCGAGCGAGGCGACCACCGCAGCCCGACCCGACGGATCGGTGGCGGTGAACTCCCCAGGCCCGGGGCTTGACAGTTGGGCCCGGGTTGGAGCCATGCCGTCCGGGGGTGCGATCCGCCGTTACGCTCTCCCTAAATCCCCGCGGATGCGACGGATCGCGACCGTTCGCCCCCGCGAAACAGTCCCGCGGTAGATCTGAGCGGAAACGCACACACGCGGGCGCATGTCAAGCGATCGCACGTGCTCGCCCCGGTCAGCCGTCCAGGCGATCCAGTGAGACAACATGCTCCGTCTCATCAAGTCGGCCACCTGGTCACGCATGGGCGCGTTGCGCTGGCGGACGTGGCGCTCGAGCGCGAGCTCGGCGCCTCCCCGTTGGAAGCGGAAGCCGAGACACGGGTCGGCGGGCTCGGTGACGCCCTCGGACGCGGGTTCGCCAGCGCCGAGCTCGACGTCTATTCGTCGTCCAGAAGCGCGAGCAGCTTGTCGCGCAGCTCTCACTTGACCCGCTGCCGGTTCAGGTCGTCCTCGTAACCGGCTGCGATAGGTGACACCTTGCTCACCCCTTTGATCATCATGAGAGCGTCGATTGTTCGCTCGGCCTCATGATCGTCCAAGTCGCGCCGGAAGTGAACAACCAGGCCTTTGATGGTCATTGCGGCCCCACTCTCCGGGCGAAGTCCTCCACGTTTTCCCGAAATCCGATGATGTCGCGCAGCGCGCCGAGCGCTTTGGCGCGTCGCTTGTAAATCACAGAGAGAGATAGCCCTTCGTCTTCGGCGATCTGGGCCATCGAGACTCCGTTCAGATCGTGTGCCACGAGAACAACGCGCAGCTTCGGATCGAGCTCGTTTAGCGCGTCGATGGTACCCGTCCTGATGCTGTCGGATTCCATCGTAGCAGCGGCATCCGGGGCTGGATCGGTCACGTCGATCGAATCGACGAGCTCCTCCCTGCGGTGCTGCATACGCTGGTGATAGTGTGAAGCAACGTGTACGGTGATCGCGTTCAACCAGCGTTCCGGCCTGCCGCGCTTCGGATCGAATCTGGGCCAGCTCTCCCAGGCATTGAGCCAGACTTGGCCTGCGACGTCGGTACGATGGCACCATGGGACCCCCAGCCTCCCCAGCCAGCGCAGCACAGCACGAACCTGCGCCGGGCAAAACAAGCGCGCGTGCGCGGCGGCGCGCTCGTCTTCATTCGACAGACAAGCCATGGCGTTACCCTTCCCCGCGGGCAATCGCCCGTAATCTGATGGTGCCGCGCGTCCGTCTCATGCGGCACCGGTTCGCGGTCTTCCCCGTCCGCTACCAAAGGAAGACGTCAGCCGTAGCTGCTCAGTTCCCGTAGCGGCGGCATGCTCGCCAGCAGGCTCATGATGGCGTGTAGCTGCGAAGCGCGGCGGCGCTCATCCATGGCTCCCTACGCCCGGAAGTGTCGTGTTCAGCGGCGAGCGCTCTGCGTCCTCCCAGTCGGACGCGTTGGCGGAGCTCGTCCCCTCTTCGACACGCTGTAGCGGGAAGCTCGTCAGCGTGGCGGCGCGCTGGGCGAGCTCCGCCCCCGCGGCGGTGCGGACAGCGAGCGGCGACCGAAGCCGCGGCAGCGGAGGCGGCGGGAGCTTCGCCCGCGGGCTACTGGCCGCAAGCTCGGGAGACGGCACCACGGGCGGAGGAACGTCGAGCGCGCGGGGCGGTATCGTCGGCGGAGTCGGTGGCGCCGAGCTCGGCACCGAGGACGCCGCGGGCAGCGCCGAGCTCTCACGCTTGGCGCTGGGCGCACCGATCTGCATCACCACCGTCGTCTCCGCGTCCGTTCGGTGGTCCTCGTGCAGCCGCCACAGGCGCTCCCAGTACCGCGCTGGCGTGCCGGTGAAGGCTTCCAGCTGCCGGGCAAGGCCGGGCGTCATCGGCAGGTCGCTCCTCAGCAACCGCTCCACCTCCCTCGGTTCCAACCCCGTACTCTCGGCCAGCTTTCTCCTCCACGAAGGCGTCGTCGCGCAGAACGACTCCAGGACCCTCCCCGGCCGGGGAGCGGGGCGCGCTCGGGCGTCTGTCAGCTCTGCAAGCGCCGCGTCGACGTGACAGTCCAGAAGGCGCCGGTATCGATCGCGCTCCCCCGCGGCCTGCTCCTTCGCATCGGTGAGGGCCGCCTCCTCGTCATCTTGCGCGTGCTCGCGCGCCTCGCGAAGCCCGCGCTCTCGTCCCAGCGCTTCGCGCGCGGTGACCGCGAAGCCGATCGCGACGCACGCGATCATCGCGAGCCCGAGCGGCGACACGAGCCACATCGCACCCAGCATGTCTTCCATGAACTTTCGCCTCCTGGACCTGAGCGTTGTTGTCCGACGCAAGCGGGATCTCCGCGTTGCGCTGCGCGAAAGCAGCACCGCTATCCCCGCCTGCCTAGCTGTTGATGGGTAGCCGACGATTCAGCGAAGCTGCCTGAGCAGCTCTTCGCGCTCCGCGGCGAGCCGCCCTTGCGGGAACTGCCGCGCGTGGGCCTCAAGCAGCCGCTGAGCCTCGACGTCAGCCATGACGTCGTTGGCCTCGATGGCCCTCCGCGCCTGGTTGACCAGGCTCCTCTCGACCTCGCCGGCGGTCGGTCGAACGGCGCTCGCCGGAGGCGCGGCCCGGCGACTTCTCGTCTTCGCGTTCGAGGAAGCGGGCGTGCCGGTCGCCATCGCTTCGCCGCGCGCGCTTCCGTGTTCCGTGCGCGACGAGATCTCGTGCGCAGTCGCCGCGGCGGGCGCCGCTGCGTCGGGCATCCCGTCTCCACCGGCAGGCCCCGCGGCGCTCTGGGCGCCATCTCGCGCCGGGGGCGTCACGGTGTCCTGCTCGGCGGGCGCGGTGGCAGGGGCGCGGACCGCCGCCACCCTGATCCACGATTCCAGGTCGGGCAAGGGCGGCACGGCGGAGACGAGCGCGCCGGTCAGCAGGACGAGCGCGGCCTGAACGACGATCCTCAGGCCCAGCCGGCGCAGCGAGGCCACCCACGACGCGCGGCGGCCGAAGCCCAGTGCAAGCGGCACGCAGATGCTCCCGTCCCTTCCCTGAGAGCGCTCCTGCGCCTGCCACCGTCCCCCCTGCACCTCGAGCTCCTTGTGCGCCCGCCGGTGTCGCGTCTTCACCGTGTCCAGCGGGAGCCCCTGCTCGGCGGCGATCTCGGCGAGCGGGACCTCCTCGAGGTCGTGCTTGATCACGAGATCCCGGTACTTGGGCTCGAGTTGGTCGATCAGCTGCCGGGTGAGCTTTTCCCGCTGCCGTCTGCGGAGCAGCTCTTCCGGCGTGGGGAGCTCATCTCGGATCTCGCGCTCATCGAACGACGTGAGCACCTCGCCGCGGCAGCGCGCGTCCCGGACGTGATTGCGCGCCTGGTTGACGGCGATCGTGACGCGGTACGGCCCCGGGTCGCCGCCCGGCTCGATCCGTTGGTCGGCGTCGAGCCCCCGCAGCAGCGCTTCCTGGGCGATATCCTCGGCGTTTCGCGCCGGTACACCGTGGCGCCTGGCCAGGCGCCGGAAGAGCTCGAAGCCGGGGGAGTCGGTTTCTGGCTTGGCCACGGTAAGCAGCACACGTGAGGCGGCCCAAAAGGTTCAGAGAAATGAGTCGAGGAGCAACTTCGGTCGGATAATGTGCGCCATGTAGTTTCTTGGGCTACGCTTGGCCATGTCTGACGGATGGTTGAACGCATTCCCTCATCCGACCGCCAATTCCCACCGAAGCCGCCGAGACGTGGCGGTTTCTGCCGGTTGACGCCTAGCAGCCGGCGTCGGTACCGTCGCGGCATGCGTTGCATTGCGCATTCGCTCTCGATTTTTCTTGCGCTCGGGGCCGCAACAGGCGTCCCGAACTCGGCCAGCGCGGACAATATCCATCCGAAGGCGGGACCGAGCGACCGATCGACGGTGAAGGAGCATGTTCGCCGTGGTCAGAAAGCGCGCAAGGCCGGGCTGTGGACCGAGGCAACCGCTGAATACAAGGCAGCTTTGGAGGCCGCGGACGCGGCGACCAGCACCGAGGTGGAGCGCGCGGAGCTCGCCGGTGAGCTCGGCCTTTGCGAGCTCGCGCTGCACAAGTACCGCGACGCGGCCGAGCACCTGGCCAGGAGCCTAGAACAGCGCGAAGCGTTGCCGGAAGCGCTCCAGCAGCGATTCGAGGCAGGGCAGCGCAAGGCAGCGCCGCACGTCGCGCGGCTCGTGCTCGGCGTCGATCCGCCCGACGCCGAGGTGCTCGTCGACGGCAAGCGCATCGGCCGGACCGCGCGGACCTACACGCTGTTCTTCGAGCCGGGCCAACACATGGTGCGGGGCCGTGCACCGGGCTGCAAGGACGCGCTTCATTCCTTGCGCGCCGTGGCGGGCGCGGAGCACGAGTTCACGATGCCGTTGCTGTGTGCAGCGGCGAGCGGCACCAAGGAGGCGAGAAGTTCCAAGGGGACCGCGACCGCGACGCCGACTCCGGTGCGCGCTTTGCCCGCTCCGCGCGCGCAGGCCCCTAGCCCGTGGGCCTCGTGGCCGGGCACGCTGCGTGTCGTGGGAATCTCGCTCGCGACGGGCACCGTATCGGCAGGCGCGATCCTCATGATCAGCGCCAGCAAGCTCGATCAGGACATGAGCGCGCGGCGTGACCAGCTCCAGAGCAACCCCAGATCGAGCTCGTCCATGTGCTGGCAAGCGCCAGATCGCTCGCCATGCGGCGAGCTGCGGCGCCTGCGCGACGCGCGCAACCTGTCCGACCGGGTGGGCATGGCCCTGGTCATCACGGGCGGTGTGATCGGCGCGGCCACCGCCGCGTCCTTCTTCACCGACTTCTCCTTCCTGGGACGCACGCCAGCTCAGGATGGGGTCAATGTATCGCCCGTCGTGACCGGGCACGAGACGGGCGTGAGCATCGAGGGGGTGTGGTAACCATGCCGGGTACCGAGGGGATGCGGCCACGGGAAGACCGAAGAGCGTTGGCCGCCGCCGTTGCTATCGTGGTCTGTGCGTGGGGAGCGAGCAGCACGCTGCTAGCTTGCACTTCGTACCGCGACGATTGCTGGGAAGTGATGGAGTGCGCCCCTGCGCCTGAGCCGACTCTCTGTGACGGCAACCCAGCGACGGCAATGGCGCTCGACGAGTGCGGGGTGTTCGTCAGCGAGCAGGGCGACGACAACAGCCCCGGAACGAAGGACGCGCCGGTGAAGACTCTGCAACACGCGATTGGGCTCGCCGCGCATGGGCGAAGCCACGACGAGAAGCCGACCCGGCGCGTGTACGCGTGCGGAGGGGAGTTCGCGGAGACGATCACGCTGCCCTCGGGGGTCGACCTCTGGGGCGGGCGCCTGTGTGACGGCGGGGATTGGTCGTACGAGGGGTCATTCGGCGGGCCGGAGCACCCGACGATCATCGCTCCGCCGGGGGGGATCCCGCTGAGGGTGATCGCAGGCGAAAAGGAGGGCAAGACGTCAACGGTCTTCGGCGCGAGCGTCAAGGCGGCCGGCGCCTCGGCACCCGACGGCAAGTCGTCGATCGCGGTGATCTTGAGCGCGGGGGCCAGGGCGATCGTGCGGGAAAGCGTGATCGTCGCGGGCGACGGCAAGGACGGGGAGCCGGGGAAGGACGCGCCGAGCTTCCGCGCGAATGCCGGCATGTTGGGGAACGACGGCGCGAACGCCTGCACCACGGACTCCCCGACGGGCGCGCTGGCAGTCGTGACTGTGTGCGACGATGGCGTCGAGTCCACCGGAGGCTACGGGGGCGACGGTGGGCTCGAGTCGGGAGGCGATGGCGCTCCGGGGCAGCCGCGGCCCGCGGAGAATCCAGAAGGCAACGGCCTTGGAGGCACTGGCGCGGGCAGCGCGCGTTGCGGTGATGGCGAAAACGGGATGGACGGCCCTGACGCCGGTCGCGCGGACGGTGCTGTTGGCGCAGGCTACCTCACCGAAAACGGCTGGATGGGAATCCGCGGTGATGATGGAAAGAGGGGCGGCGTCGGTCAAGGAGGGGGCGGCGGTGGCGGCAGCAAATCGCGGGGAGCGATGGGGGCGTGCCCAGCTGGCCGCCCGCAGGCCGGCGCAGGTGGCGGCTCCGGTGGCAGCGGCGGCTGCGGTGGCCTTGGGGGCAAAGGCGGTGGCTATGGCGGGTCGAGCATCGGCGTCGTTGCCCTGCAGGGAAGCGCGGTGACGCTCGAGGCGACTCGGGTGACTACGGGCAACGGTGGCAACGGCGGGGTCGGCGGCACAGGCCAACCGGGCGGAGGGGGCGCCGTCGGCCGCTATGGAGGAACGCCTCCTCCCGGTGTTAGTGAGATGTGGCCCGCGTGCAAGGGGGGCACCGGAGGCGACGGCGGTCGCGGGGGCGACGCCGGCGGCGGCCTCGGAGGATCCTCCTACGGCGTCGCTGCTCACAGCGCCTACGTGGGCATCGGGCCGGACTCTCCTGTACAGCTTGGAAAACCTGGCCAGGGCGGCAGCGCAGGCAATGCAGGACCAGATGACGAGGTGGGGATGGGCGAGGATGGCGACTCCATGCCTTACCGTCAATTCGACGTGCCCAATCCCGCCCCGCCCCGCTGATTGTCCCCCTCGCTACGACACGACATCGAGGAAGAACGATGCGAACCACAAGAGCGATCCATCTGTCCCCCGCGCTGCTGCTCGCCCTGGCCGGCTGCGGCACCGCGCCGGGCCCCAACGAGCCTGGCGGACCGGCGTGCGACGGCACCTCGTCGTGTCAAGGCGAGGCGCCGCCGGAGTCGGTCTGCCTCGAGCGTCTCGCCGCCGATGTGTGGGAGGATGGATGCGGCGTGTTCGTGGGGGGCGTCTGGGGCAGCGGCGACGACGCGAACCCCGGCACGACCAAAGACAAGCCGGTGCGCACGCTGCAGCGCGGCGTGGAGCTCGCGCGTACCGGCCGAGGGCGCGTCTTCGCGTGCGCCGACGGGTTCTTCGGGCCCCTGACGCTGCCTTCCGGCGTGGATCTCATCGGGGGGTTCGGCTGCGTGAGCTGGAAGCGCCAGGCCGACACGCGCTCTGTGCTTCAGATTTCGGACAGGCCGGACATCGTCCTGACCGTTGTGCCAGCAAGCGACGGCGACAGCGGCGCCGCGGACGGGGTATCGACAATCGTCGACATGATCTTGGATGGGTGGGGCCCGATCACGATGCTTGTTCGCTCCAACACGGCCGTGGAGCTCATCCGGAGCGAGCTCCGCACCTCCTACGGATGGGCAGGCCACGATGGCGAGAAATGGGGCGGGCTAAACCAGGCACCGCGCGGACCGGATGGCGTGTATGGCGGCGATGCGTGCTCGGCAGACACGGTCCCCGGCGGCCCGGCGGTGATGAATCCGTGCGATGGCGGAATCCCGAGCGCCGGTGGCAAGGGAGGCGACGGGCGCGCCGACGGCGCTGGAGATGGGGAGGCCGGCGAGCCCGTACCCGAGCCGGACCCCGGCCACGATGGGCAGGGAGGACTTGGCAACCGGGCAGACGGTGGTTGCAGCGGCGGCTTCACCGGGAAAAACGGCATGTGGGGTACCGTCGGCGCCGCGGGTCAGGGCATCGGGCGTATCACCGAGACAGGATGGGAGGCCGACTGGGCAGGCGACGGCGATAGGGGCATGCCGGGTCAAGGCGGCGGCGGGGGCGGTGGCCGTCGAGGCGGCCTCGCGGTGTGCGGCGTGGCGTCGAAGGGAGGCGCTGGCGGCGGCTCCGGAGGCGCAGGTGGCTGCGGTGGGCGAGGCGGTCGAGGGGGTGAGAACGGCCACCCGACGATCGGGATCGTCGCGCTCCACGCCAACCTGACGGTACGCGACACCGTGATCGAGACGCTCGCCGGGGGACCGGGTGGCGACGGCGGGCCACCCGAGCAAGGGGGCAAAGGCGGTCGAGGCGAACTGGGTGGCGCCGTGGGAGACGGCACCTGGTCCTGCAAAGGTGGCGACGGCGGCCTAGGGGGCGATGGCGGCTACGGCGGCCCCGGGCGCGGCGGCGACTCGATCGGCATCGCCTACCTCGACGAAGCTCGGCTCACGCTCGAGGGGGTCACCTATACTCTCGGACCGCCGGGGAAGGGCGGCGTGAGCTGGGATTGGTCTGGCGAAGAGATCCGGGGGGAGGACGGCACCCGGGTCGAAACGCTGCGTTTCCCTGAATAGGATCACGACACTTCAGGCGAACCCTGTAGTGACAGGGCGCCGACGGTGGCACGCTCGGAGCTCCACGAGGGCGCCCGCGGGCCTGCTGGTGGCGATGTGGACAGCCACGCTGCGCCCCAGGAGCACGACGCTGAGACATCGCTCGCGGAGCTCGCCGGCGAGGGTCACGAGCTCAGCGGCCTCCGCCTCGACCCCGCGGCCGGTCCGCGGGCCGTGGCGCCACGCACCCCCAAGCACACCTCTCCGGTTCCGCGACTGTCCGCGCATTGAGGACGGACAACCTGGCGCTCGGGGCGCGATCCACGGCCGAGCAATGTCCTAGCGCTTTGGTGGGGACGCTTGCTTCTGGAAAACGTGCGGGCGAGGGTGCGCGAGCGAGAAAAATCGCGGGGTGGAGGCAATGAGCATGGGCGAAAGATCCAGACCGAGCCGACGGAGGACGATCCTTGCGGTCGCTGTGGCCGCCCTGGCGTTCGGCGCCGCGGGGGCAGGTTGTTTGTGGAAGTTCGGGGACGACACGTTCGGGAGCTTCTGCGCGGCCTCGGTGGGCGGCGAGGAGCACTGCGTGGGCGAGAACGTGGGACCGGGCGCCGCATGGGCCCAGGCCGAGAAGGACGGCGCCCTGCCCATCGAGGTGTGGGCCACCTGGCCGAACAACAAGACGCCGGAGGAGATCGTCGCGAGCGAAACCTCGCTCGGCGTCTGGTTCGGCCACATCGACGAGGCGATCGCGTACGTGCGCGACGACGCGAGGAACGCCGAGTCCCTGCGGGCGACGCTCGCTGGCAAGCTCGCGCGGCTGCTCGACGAGGCGAGGGACCGCCAGAGGGTGCTGCTCGCGGAGGCACCGGTCGACGCGGCCGGCAACTTCAGGGCGGCGATGCTCGACAAGGCCAGCGCCGAGAGGGAGCCACTCGCCGCCACGCTCGCGGCCGACAGGCAGGCGATGGCGGCCGTGCAGGTGATCTTCGACCAGGCCCGGGACGAGGCCGCCCCGCTGCGATCGAAATACGCGGGCGTCGCGGCGCGCTTCGCCGCGTACCGCGCGACCGAGGCGGCGGAGACGGCTGCGTACGCGGCGCTCTCGGCGCAGGCGTCGCAGTCGGACATCGACGGTCTCGACGGCGTGGAGCAGGCCGTGCTCGCGGCGGCGCGCGAGGCGAGCCGCGCGCCCGGCGAGCTCACCGCGGATATCCTGGGGTGGTCGGCGACGCTCCAGGTCTTCGCGGCCTCCTTCGATGAGGCGATGGCGCCGCACAGGGAGCTGCTCGCCACGCACGGCGCCGTGCTGCCGGACATGACGTCGGGCGCGCTGCGCTCGCTGAACGCGATGCTGGGTTACGTGAAGGGTCGCGTCGCCCGGAGCGACGCGACTGCGGCGGCGCTGCTCGGCGGCATCGCGCTGCGCCGGCAGGCGCTCCGCGTGCTGCAGATGGACGAGGGGGCGCGCGAGGCCGTCGCAGGGGCGCGGACGCGCAAGGGGTCGAACGCCTTCGAGCAGCGTGCGCGCGCGCAGGTCGCGGCGCTCTCGGCGGCGCCGCCGGTGAGCGAGAAGCTCGGGCTGCCGCTCTTGGCCGAGCGCTGCGGGGAGCTCCTGGCGCTGGCGCAGCTGCGACCGCTCTGCGAGGCGGCGGGGTCGTCCTGGCGCGAGGCCGGGTGCGCCGAGCTCCGGGGGCGGTTCGACGCCGCCGAGGCCGAGCTCGAGACGGGGCTGCCGCGGAAGATCGCGGCGGGGCTCGCGACGCTGCGGGAGAAGAGGATGGCTGCGGCGGCGCTCGACGCGGCGCAGGCGAGGCTCGACGCGGGCGACGTGAAGGGCGCCGCGATCGCGTATGACGCCGCGGTGCGCGGGGCGGAGGGGATATGAGGCGGTCGAAGAAGGACGTTGCGCTCCGTGGCTTTCACGCTGCGGTGCTGCGGAAGCTCGTCGCGCTGGTCACGATGATGGCTGTGCTGGCGCCGTCGGTGGGGTGGGCGGGAACGCCGTACACTTTGCTCTGGAACGGGCGCGAGGACGCGACCTCATGCGGGAAGGCCGAGCTGGAGACGGAGGGCGAGGCCTTCTTCGAGGTGAACCAGACGCCGCTGCCCACATACTCGCTTCCGGACGCGCTGCGGATCGAAGCCGATGGCTCCCAGAGCAACATCTTCGAGGCGGAGTTCGACTCGGTGCTGCTCCGTATGGGCAGCAACGACTTCCACTTCCGGGTCCACACCGTCAACGGCGGCGACTGGTGTACCCACTCGCACGAGGTGGTGCACCTCGTCTCGGAGCCGCTCGGGCTGAACAAGCCGCTCTTCGATATCCGCCGCGATGGGGCCGGCTTTGAGGGCAAGAGGAGCGTCGACCTGAGCCTCGCGGAGATCAACCCGGCGCTGGCGCGCGACATCGAGATCCTGCTGGCCGAGATCGCCAAGGAGCGCGCGGCGCTCGTGGCGAACGCACGGAAGGTGGGTCGGCTGGCGGAGAAGCTGGACCTGCTCCAGCAGCTCGACACCGAGCTCAAGGACCTTGTGAGCCGACCGCTGGACGAGATCTCGCGGACCGACCTCGAGGCGATCCTGGACCGGTATGAGGACGCGGTCGCGCCGGAGACGCGCGCGGCGATGGAGCAGCTCGTCGACGACCTGAAGAAGAGCGTCAGCGATCTCGAGGACGAGCTCGCGCGGCTGATGGACGAGTTCGGCGCGCAGGCCGACGAGGTGGCGGACCTGGCGACGGAAGACGCGCGCGCCGAAGGATGGGATCCGGACGATCCGCAGGCGTACGCGCTCGGGGAGAGCGAGGTGCCGTGGGTCGAGGTGCCCGACATCGCGGAGGTGGAGGGGGCGTTCGACGAGGGTAGGGATCCCTACGAAGCGTACGCGGACGCGGTGCTCGCGGCGCTGGAGGCGGACGTGAGCGGCCGGGTGGTGGTCTTTCGGGCAGACTTCGTGGCGAACGTGAGGGCGTGGCGAGCCAACAGCGCGGCGCTGGAGATTGCGTTGCGCGACCGGATGGGCGTGTCGCTCGCGGAGACCAACGCGTTCCTGAACGCGCAGAACCGGATCACGGGGTTCGTGCGGCAGTTCATGGATGCGTCGGACTGGTTCATCGAGACGCCGATCCCGCCGGATCTGCGGGCGCAGGTGGACACGGTGCTGAAGCCGCGGTTCGACGCGCTCGCGGACCAGATGAAGGACAACCTCAACCTGTGGACAGGGGACGGGTTCGACTTGGAGCAGACGCAGCTCTACCAGACGATCAGCGCGTTCGCGGGGGCGATGTCGACGGTCGGCGAGGGCTTCGAGGCGTACGCGGAGGTGATGCAGACGCTGGTGCACGCGACGACGCGCATCGGGGTGGGCTTCGTGCCGGTGGTGGGGCCGGCGCTCGACCTGTGCGAGGCGGTGACCGGGAAGGCGTGGTGCCTGCCGTCGGGCGAGGAGCTGAGCGACGAGGAGCGGATCTTCTCGGGGATGGGGTTCGGACTCGGCGCGGTCGGGCCGATGTGGCGCGCGGTCAAGATCAGCAGCGGGCTGCGGCCGGCGGCGATCCGGGTGGCCGGGGAGATCGCCGAGATCGAGGAGGTGTTCGCCAAGATCGTGAAAACGAACCGCGTCCGGGGGTACAAGAACCTCCGCGGGGCGATCACGACCGAGGCGGTGAATATCTTCGAGAAGAAGGCGGCCAAGTTCCTGGTGGACGACGGAAGAGCGCTCATCGGGGTCGGCGACGACGGCGTGCGCAGGGTGCTCGACATTCCGAAGGAGTCACGCCCTCATACCATCGAGGGGAAGGCGCCGGACTTCGTCACGTTACGTGGAGGGAACGAGCTGATTCTCAGCGAGGCAAAAGGCGGGGATCCTGTCATCGTGAAGGATCTGATCGAGCAGTTGACGAACGCGATGGAAACGCTGAAGACGAAGTGGGGACTCGATGGCGACGTGGCCCGCTTGGAGGTCATCATGAAGCAAGGCGCGAAGTTCAATAACCGGAACATCGGCGTGCGGGACGGCTACATGGTCAACCTGCGCACGGGCAAGCCCGTCACCGTGGACAACAAGGTCATCATGGTGATCCGGCTATGAGCGATGCCGGCCCCATGTTCTACGCGTGGTGTGACGAGGCAGACCGGGTCGACGCGCTCGCGGCAGCGCTGCCGGCGCTGGTGATCCCGGGAGACCTGATCCGCGTGGCGATGGACAACGACATCTGGCGCAAAACGCACTCCCTGGAGGAAGTGATCGCGACGGTCCGCGCCAACTTCTCCGGATGGATCAACGCGGACGTCTCGTCTGGTGTCACGCTGCGCCACCCCGAGCGCGACGTCTGCTTCGGCATCGCGTGCTACACCGAAGAATGCGAACGTGACTGTCCGTTCGGCCCCCTCGTCTTGCGTGTGTGCGACAGCTCGGATTTCTTCCGCTCTGACCTCGACCTCGCCTGGGGCAGGGGCCCGCGCTCGATCGAGGCCGAGGCTGCGGTGTCGTGGCACATGATTCAGGACGACCTCGAGGACCTCCTGCTCCGCTTTTGTGCACCGGACGCGAGCGGACGGATCCAGACGGGTGCGTGTACGCAGGCGGGGTACTGGGTCGCGCCGGTCGAGATGTGCGCGACCTACAACGCGAACACTGCGGAACTCGCGCGCGACCTCGCCCTGTCGTGGGTGAGCCTCCACGGCAACGAGAGCGTCTCCCGCATCGCTGGCACGTCCCTGGAGGCCCTGCACGCGCGCGTCGACGCGGCGCCGCGCGGCGCGCGCGTGCCCATGAAAGGCAAGAGCGATCTCGCGCGCTCGCTCTCGCGCGAGACGGTCCTCAAGGCGCTCGCCACGCCGTCGGCGGTGCTCCTCGAAGCGCTCGAGGCGGCGGCGGTGCCCGACGACGCGTGGCGCGCGGCGGAGCCCCACGCGCGCGAAATCATGGAGCTGCTCCGCCAGATCGGAAAGGCCCCCGAGGGCGAGGGCCCGCCCGCCTGGCGAGCGGACATCACGACGCGCAGGCACACCCGGTTCCTCGAGGAGCACGCCCCCTTCCACGTGCGCCGCCTCCCGAGTGGCGGCGTGGTGCTCGTCACGCACCCCTACCGCACGCTGTGGCCGCTCTGGTCTGATGCTCTCTTCGTGCTGGGCCTGATGTCCTGACGCAGGTCGTGCACGCTCTCCCATCTCCGGACTTCGCACCCACGTCGTACGAGCCAGACGGCAGACCCCTCCCTGAGCGCGCGGAGCGCGCGATTAGGGAGGGGCGGATCGCGCGCAGGCGCGGAGCGCCGAGCACGGGCCGGGGGTGGGCATCCGCTCTCTCAGAGCCGTTCTCCGGTGACGGCGGCCCCGCCACGCTGGCCACATCGACGAGTCCGTTCAGCATCGCGGTGGGGCTCGACGGCAGCGTCTACATCGCCGACAGGGGCAATCACAGCGTCCGTCGTGTTGCGCCCGACGGCATCATTGACACGGTGGCCGGCACGGGAGCGTGGGGCTTCGGAGGCAAAGGCGGACCGGTCGAACCCGCTCGCCCGGTGCCCGTGGGTCGCGTTCTGCGCGGTGTGCCTACCTTGGCGCCCCCCTCGGTGTCACCTCCGCGCGCGTCGCTGAGGGGGCGCGCAGAACTACCAAATCGAGCCCTTCATTTTCCCCGTTTTTCGGCCCCTCAGCGACGCTTCCAAAAACACCTAACCCCGCGACATCGCTTGATGTTCTTTCCGGGCGCGTAGCCCGGTAGTTCGCGGCGAACTACCGGGAGCGCAGAACTACCGTTTCGTGCCCCTTCCGGCGGCGTCGGTCACGGTTGCGAACGAACCCAATACGGATGGAGGTACATCATGACACGAGCGGCTCTCGCCCGTGTATCGGCACCCCTTGCGCTTCGTCAGGTGGAACACAGCACACGCGTGGTCGAGAGGACATTCCCGGACGTGCCTGCCCGAGGATCGTGCCCCCCGAGGGGGCTTGCCCATCCCATCACAGCGACGGCGACGCTCGCGATCCCGCTGGACGGGCTCACTCTCACAGCGCCGCACCCGGAGATGCTCTCGCAGAAGCACGTCGAGTCGGTCACCGGGATCCCGGCACGCGTCTTCCTCGACACGATCCGCGGGCCGGGCTTCCCGCTGCCGGTCACGAGGCTCGGCAAGCTGCGCCTCGTCCAGCGCGAAGCATTCGTCGCCTACCTCCAGGCGCTGGCTGGTGACCCAGCGTCGCGCCGTGACGCAGACGAGGATGAGCAAACGCGCGTTGCCGCCGTGCTGGCGGCTGCTGGCCTGGAGCCCATCCCGTGCGCACGCACCGGCCGAGCGGTCGCGCCTCCCCACGGCGCAGGCGGTGGCAGGCCGCGGCGGACGCGTGGTGGGCTCGTCCGGAGTTGAAAATGCCGCGCGAGCCCGTCATCGGACCCCCAGGCAACCGGAGACGACCCATGATTCATCTCGCCCAGGGAAGGCGGGCGCGTGCCAAGCGCTCGCCTTCGCTCCCTGCCGCGTCCCTCCCCGCGCCGTCGTCCGCCGAACCGGTGGGTGCGCTCGAGCCGCTGCGGCGGGGGCCCGTCGTCGTGCTGGGAGACTGCTGCACCCGACGCGGCCTCGCCGAGCCGGCGAGCTTGGCGGAATGCTGGAAGCCGGACGCTCGCGGTGCCCGCAAACCAACGACAGCGATGCGCACCAACGGCGTGGGCTCCGTCCGGCTGCGCGGGAACACCTGGACCGCCAGTCTGCCGGCGTACTGGACCGAGGACGAAACCAACCCGCGGCTGGAGGTGCTCGCCGAACGCGCCGGGCGCTTGGAGGCCGCCCGAGCTCGTCGCCGACGAGGAGCGCCCCACGACGGACACCGCACGGAATTGACGCAGTTCCGTTGGCAGCGTGTGCCGATCGGCGATGGCGACGACGCGATGCCGCCGATGGCCCTTACCGCCACGGCACGGCCGCGCCCACGATCGCAGCCGGTCTCAGCGCGCGGCGCGGCGCGACCTCCCTGGGCGGTGCCGGCGGGTCGCTCCGAGATACCAAATGATGCCCTTCGCTCCCCCCATCTTTCGACCCCTCTTCAGCGCCTTCCAGAACACCTAACCTCGCGACACGACGCGGTGTTTTCTCAGGCGCGTACAGCGGGTATCTCGCAGTGAGATACCGTCGGCTCCGAGATACCTTTTCGGGCACCTTCCGGCGGCGTCGGTCACGGTTGCGCACGAACACAACACAGATGGAGGTACAGCATGACACGAGCGGCTCTCGCCCGTGTATCGGCACCGCTTGCTCTTCGTCAGGCCGGCAGCGGCGTGCGCGCCAGCTACAGAGAGAGCCTGGAGCTTCCCCCCGGCGGATGGTCCAGCCCGAAGGTGATCGACCAGACAGCGACGGCGACGGCAACCGCAACGCTCGCGATCCCCCTGGATGGGCTGACGATCACGGCGCCGCCGCCGGAGATGCTCTCACAGAAGAATGTCGAGTCGGTAACCGGCATCCCCGCGCGCGTCTTCCTCGACACGATCCGCGCGCCGGGCTTTCCCCTGCTGATCACGAAACTCGGCAAGTTGCGCTTGGTCCAGCGCGAGGCGTTCGTGGCCTACCTGCGGGCGCTGGCCAGTGAGCCGGCCTCGCGTCGCACGACAGAGGCGGATGAGCGCACGCGGGTTGCCGCCGTGCTGGCCTCCGCCGGTCTCGAATCTGTCCCATGCCCGCGCACCGGACGGGCGAGCGCTCCTCCCGCAGCAACAAGCCGTGCTAGGCTGCCGCCGAAGTAGAGCGGGCCCGCTCGGCGCTGGAACGCCGGACGGGCCCTTGATCGACCCCCGCGTTCACCGGAGACCGACCCATGACCGACGTACCCCAGCGACGGGTGCGCGCCAAGCGCTCGGCGTCGTCCCCCGCCTCATCCCTCCCTGCACCGGCATCGACTGATCGGCGTCTGCGTTCGAGCCGCTCCGCCGGACGTGCCACTCCGGTGGCGGAAGCAGCGGCGGCCGCCGCAGACTCGCCGGGCTCGGCGAGCACGACGGAGCACCCGAAGCTGGCGACTCGCGCCCCCGGCAGGCCCGCAGGAGACAAGCGCGCCAACGGCTCCGGGTCCGTCCGGCTGCGCGGCAAGACGTGGACCGCGCGCCTCAGCCTCGGCGAGGCCGGTCGATCCACGTTCAGCTTGCCGACGTGCCGGACCGAGCAGGAAGCCAACGCGCGCCTGGAGGTGCTGGCCGACCTCGCCGGGCGCCTGCTCGCGGCCGGCCAGATCGTTCTCGGCTTGCCGCTGCTGGAGCGGGCTGCGGCGCGCGAGGGCAGCGCGCTCCGCGACGTCCGGCTTGCCATCGAGCAGCTCTGCAGGGGCGAAGCGCGTGCTCGCGCGTCCGGGGAAACAACCTTCGCTGAGTTCGCCGAGTTGGTTGTTTCTGGAAGGCTCGCCGAGCAATACCCACTGCATGTGAAAGCGCTTCGCCATCCGGAGCAATACCGGCATAAGCTCAATCATGTTCTGGGGGTACTCGGCCCCGTTCCTCTCTCTCGTTTGACGCTCGATCATGCGGATCGAGCGATCTCCATGCTGCCAGGACATCTTGAGGACTCCTCGCGTCAAGGAGTTGCAAAGGTCATTCATCGGATACTCGCGCTCGCGACCTATCCGGCGCGCATCATCGCCAGCAATCCGCTGCCGCGTGGATGGATCCCCAAGGCGGAGGACAACAAGGCCAAAGGCTCCCTCTATCCCGACGAGGATAGGCGCCTCATGGCGGCGGTGAATATTCCGCTGTCCTATCGGATCTATTATGGCTTCCTGATTCGCGAGGGAATGCGAGCAGACGAGGCCGGAAGGCTGGAGCCGTCCGACCTCGATCTCGAGCGCGGCGCCGTCGTGCTCGACGAGAACAAGACGGATGATCCTCGCGCCTGGGCACTCTCACCCGACGTCGTGCGCGCGCTTCGGGCCTATTTCGCGATATGTCCCCCGAAGGAGCGTGTCTTCATTGGGCCGAGTGGGCCCCTGCCGGGGCGCAGTGGGGCGCACAACTTTCGAAATCACCTGCGCCGTGCTGGCATCGATCGGCCCGAGTTGTTCGAGACCACGCAGTCAAGGCTGAATATACGCTTGCACGACACCCGTGCAACCTTCATCACAATCAAACTCGCGAACGGCCGCACGGAGACGTGGATCTCCGACCGGACCGGACATAAGTCGAGCCGTCAGATCCACCACTACAAGCGCGCGGCGCGCAAGGTCGCTGAGCTCGGCTTGGGGGACTTCGCGCCTCTGGACGAGGCGATCCCCGAGCTGAACGGCAGGGGCGGTCGTTTAGGTGGAAGTGATCCCATGTCCGCGGGACGGGAGGCGGGCTCGCCGTCCCCGAGCAACGGCGCGTCCCTTGTCCGCGCGCTGCACCACCGAGCGCCGGGCGCGGTCGTTGACCACGCCGGCCAGCCCGCTGCGGGCGCCCCGGTGGCTGCAGGCGGCCCGTTGGGCCCGCGTTGGGCCACGCCGGCGAGCGACCCGACCGAGAATCAGACAAAACATATTGAAATTATTGATATTTCGCCCGCATCCGCCTCGTCTTCGCAGAAATCCTGGCGGGATTCCTGACCGACGCAGCTAGCGGGGCTTCGTGTCCTTGTCCTCCGGGTCGACCGCGATGCGGAACCCCGGGTCTTCCGGCGTGGGCCCGGCGGGCCGCGTCTCGGGCCCCTCGGCCTCCCCGCGGCCCTCGGGGCGCTCGTCCCGCGGGGGCGCCTGCGCCGGGCCCTTGCTCAGCTCGGCGCCGATCCGGCCGACCACGTTCGTCGCGGCCCGGACGAGCTCGCGCCCGGCGTCGTCGATCGCCTTGCCGACGTCCGTGCGGTCGAGGTCCTTGCGCAGGTCCACGGCGGTCTTGCGCGCCGCGCGCCAGAGCAGGCTCAGCCCCTGCTTGAGATCCTCCCTGGGGTCGTCTCGATCGGGGTCCGAGCTCATCGCGCCTCCTTGGCTCCGGTTTCGCCGAGGAGGCTTATGTTCCCGCCGCGCCTGCGCCGCAAGCGGCGCGCAGACCTCAGGCGGCCGTCTTCGGCTTGCTCGTGGGATCGACGTCCGGCGGGCGCCTCGGCTTGCTCCGAGGCTCGGCCTCGCCGGGCGCCTTCCCCGGCGCCTGCGCGGCGGCCGTGGCGCGCTTCCCGGCGGACGGCGCGCCGTCGTGTCCCTGGGCCGCCGGGGCGCCGCCTGCGCCGCCCGTCACGGCCGGCCTGCGCTGCGGCGCGGGCGCCCCTGCCGCCGGCTTCGCCGCCGCAGCCCTGGCCGCCGCGGCCGTCGCCGGGGACCGCGCCGTCGCGGGCCCCGCGTGCCTCGCCGCGGCGGCCGCCTCTGCCGCGTGCCGCGCCGTGGCGGCCGCCTCCGCCGCCTGCTTCGCCGCGCCCGCCGCCTCCGCCGCGTGTTTCGCCGGAGCGCCCGCCTCCGCCGCGGGTGGATGCGCGCTGTTCGAGCGCACCGCCGGCGACCACGCCGTGGAGCGGTTCCGGCCCGACCGCTTCGACACGTAGAGCGACTCGTCCGCGGCCTTGAAGAGCTCTTCCCACGTGCTGCCCGCCTCGGGGTAGGTGGCGATCCCGATCGAGCAGGTCACCTGGCACTGCACAGGCCCGTTGCTCCCGGCCGCGTGGAACGTCGTCCGGCCGAGCTCCTCGCGCACGCGCTCCGCGAGCAGCATCGCGCCGCGCGCGTCCGTCTCCTCGCAGATCACGACGAACTCCTCCCCGCCGAAGCGCGCGACAGCGTCGGTCGTCCGCTTCGCGCGCCGGAGGACGTCGCCGAGCCCCTTGATGATCACGTCGCCCACGTCGTGGCCGTACGTGTCGTTCACCTTCTTGAAGTGGTCGATGTCCGTGACGAGCACCGAGAGCCGCCGCGAGAACCGCCGCGCCGCGGTGATCTTCTGGTCCGCCACCTCGAGCATCGCGCGCTTGTTGAGCAGCCCGGTGAGCCCGTCCATCGTCGCGAGCTCCTCGAGGCGCCGCACCATGCGCGCGTTCGAGAGCGACACGGCCATGTGGCTGGCGAGGACCTCGAGCGTGCTGCGCACCGAGTCGGTGAAGGCCGCGCGCCGCCGCGAGCCGAGCACCAGCGTGCCGAGCGGCCGGTCGTGCACGACGAGCGGGAGCACGATGATCGACGGCATCGACGGCGGCGTGACGCGGCGGGTGAAGACGACCTGCCGCTTCTCGTCGTACTCGCCGCGGTACGGCAGCGGGTGCCGGTTCTGCAGCACCATCGAGACGAGCCCCGCGTTGTGGCGGAAGCGCTGCCCGGTGAGCTCGGCGACGCCGTCGCCGCTGACGGCGCGGATCTCGTGGACCTTCTGCGCCTCGTCGTACAGCGTGACGGCCGCGAAATCGACGGACGTGATCTCGCGGGCGCTCGTGACGCCGGCCTCGATGACGCCGGGCTCGGTCGTGGCGGCGCCGAGCCCCTCGGCGGCGCGGTAGAGCTTGCCCTGCTCGATCTTCGCGCGCTCGAGCTGGACGAAGACGCGCTCGTTCTGGATGGCCCGCACGGCGTAGCGGCACGCCTCGTCGATGAGCTCGAGCTCGCGCGGCGAGAACGGCCGGTCCTCGACGCGATCGACGACGAGCACGCCGCGGAGCTGGCCGTGCTCGAACACAGGCAGCGCGCACACGGCGCGCACCGGGGAGGGGCCGACGTAGTAGGGGAGCTTGTAGCCGGGCTTGAGGCCCCCGAGGACGACCGGCGCGCGCTGGGTGATCGCCGCGCCGAAGACGCCGTCGCCGGAGAGGAACGGGCCCTCGGAGAGGTTCGGGGCGTCGCTCGCGAGCTCGCTGATGCGCAGGTGCGTGCCGGCGTCGTTCTGCCAGAGGAGCACGGCGGTGTAGAGGTCGAGCGACTCGCGCAGGAGGCGCAGGGCGAAGAGCACCGACTGGTGGATCTCCTCGACGCCGGAGCGGGCGAGCCGCTCGTCGTCGCCTTTCTGGCCCGCGCCCGCGCCGCGCGCCTGGGCCGGGGCCGAGAGCAGGCGGTAGCTGCGCGCGTCGTCGCGGAGCCGCTCGATCTCGGCCTGGAGGCGGGTGTGGGAGGCCTTCCTGACGCGGCCGAGCTCCGCGCGGAGGATGGTGGCGTTCAGGAGCGAGAAGACGGCCATGAAGCCGATGTGCGGCGCGGCCGCGCGCGTGACGTCGACGAGGCTCGGCGCGCCGCGCTTGGCCGCGGCCGAGCGGACGGCGACCTCGAGGGCGGCGGCGGCGAGCGCGACGAGGAGCGACGCCCCCGGGCGGGCGAACGCGCTCACGAGGGCGATGACGACGTAGAGGGCGGCGTGGGCGTCGCCGTCGAGCGAGCCGTCGAGGCGGAGGACCGCGGCGAACGTGGCGACGAGGAGCAGGGCGCCGACCTCGAGGTCGAGCAGGGCGCTCGCCTCGATGGCGGCGGCGCGCCGCCGCGCCCGCTGGACGAGCGCCACGAGCAGCACGAGCAGCCCGGTCGCGGCCGCGAGCGGCGGGAGCGGCGCGGCCGCGTCGAGGACCACGAGCGCCCCGAGGGCCAGCGCGCAGGCGAGCGGCGCCGCGTTGCGCGCGATACGGCGGGCGGTGAGCACGGCGAGCACGAGGTTGGCCATCGGCTCGGATGCCGGTACCAGAGGTCGATCGCCGGGGCCCAGTTCTCTGCCGGCGGAGGCGGCTGCGCGATGGGGGAAAGGGGCGAGAGAGGGGGTGAGGGTATGACCTGGAGTCGTCGATGGATGGAGAGGCGGAGGGGCCCTGAGGGGCCCTGGCTGGGGTACGCGGAGGCGGGGCAACGCTCCTTGTCGACGCGTGCGCGGCTCGACGATCGCCGGCGGGCACCGTGAACGACCTTGAAGGGGCGACTGAGCTGCCCACGGGACCGTGGACGGTTGGAACGAGCGGAGCGCGAGATCGACTGGGGCTGGTCGGCCTTGGGGAGGCACGGCGCAGGAGCGTGCTAAGTGTGTAATTGTGTGGCAGCTAACTAATTCCTGGACGGACACCAGGAGATCAGCGATAGAGTGACGGATCGTGTCTCAGCGTCAGCGCACCACCGAGATCTGGGGAGGTGACAGCTTCGAGGCTGTCGCTCCGGCGTCCGCTCTTGCGACAGGGATGACCCAGGGAGCGCGAGGCGAGCCGCCCACCTCGGCGGAACGTTCCTCGGGGGACTCGTGGCATCAGGTGGAGACGCTGAATGGCGTCGACACGGGGCCGGAGCGTCGCGCCTCCGGGGTGGCCCATGGCCTGCGCTTCACGTTGCTCTGCCACCCGGATCTGCGCCGGATCGGCGCGCGGGCAACCACGGTGGCCGTCCCTGGTACGCGGTGCCCCTTTCCCGCCTCGAGCCCGAGTTCGCGCAGCCGCGCAGCCACGAGTGCGCGCCGCTCTGCGACCCTCATATCAGCCGGAAACCTCACTTTGTGACGTGGGGCGCAGACGAGTCGCTGACCATCACGCCCGCGGGGCGGGGACAGCTGTCTGTCGATGGACAGCCCATCGACGAGATCCACCGGTTTCCTCCGGAGGCCCTGCGCGCGGGGCTGCTGTTGCAGCTCTCCAGGAGGATCGTGATCCTCGTCCACAGGGTGACCACCGCGCCCCCAGCGCCGAGATACGGGCTCGTCGGCGACAGCGACGCCCGCGAGGTGGTCCTCAGGTCGATCGCGCGCGTCGCCGATCTGCAAGTGCCCGTCCTTCTCCGGGGGGAGACCGGCGCTGGCAAGGAGCGCGTCGCGCAGGCCATCCACCAGGCGAGCCCGCGGGCAGGTCGTCCATGGCTCGCGGTGAACATGGCCGCGCTGGCCCCGACCACCGCGGCCGCGGAGCTGTTCGGGCACGCGAAAGGGGCCTTCACGGGCGCTCACCAGCGCCATGCCGGCCTCTTCGAGCGCGCGCACGCTGGGACGCTCTTCCTCGATGAGATCGGCGACATGTCGATGGATGTCCAGGTGATGCTTCTCCGCGCGCTCGAGACCGGCACGATCCTGCCGCTCGGCGACACCGAGCAGCGCGCGGTGGATGTCAGGGTCATTGCGGCGACCGACGTCGACCTGGAGCACGCCGTCGCGCAAGGCAGGTTTCGCGCGCCGCTGCTCCATCGGCTACAGGGCTATACCATCACCATTCCTCCGCTCCGCCAGAGCCGCGAGGACATTCCCCGCCTGCTGCTCCATTTTCTGCGCGAGGAGCTCGCGCGCGTCGGAGATCTGGACCGGCTGGAGGCGCCCGCGGACGGCGCCCTGCCGTGGTTTCCTCGATCCCTCATGATGCGGCTGCTCCAGCACAGCTGGCCCGGCAATGTGCGCGAGCTCCGGAACGTCGCGCGGCAGCTCGTGATCTCCAGCCGCGGCGCGGACGCCATCGTCATCGATGAGAGCCTGGAGCGGATGCTGGAGCAGGTGCGTCAGACACCGCGGCCCCCGTCGGATGGGCCGCGCCTTGCCGAGAGGCGAGATGCGGATGCCTCCACGGCCAATCCAGCGGACCACCCCATGGACCGGGAGGTCGACGAGGACGCCTTGCTCAGGGCGCTTCGGCAGAGCCACTGGTCGATCGGACCCGCGGCGGCGACGCTCGGCGTCTCGCGCACCGCCCTCTACCGTCTCATCGAGCGAAGCCCTCACGTCCGCAAGGCGGCGGACATCCCGGAGGACGAGCTGACGGGCTGCCACGACGCGTGCGGCGGAGATCTCGACGCCATGTCGGTGCGTCTCGAGGTGTCGAAGCGGGGGCTGACGCTGCGCCTGCGGGAACTCGTCGTCACAGGACAGCGGCGCGAGAGGTGACTCCGCGAGCCTGAACGCGGGGCCGGACGGTTCGCGGACGGTTCGCGGACTGTCCGGAGCCACCGAAGGCGAAGCGCGGGCGGCGCTCCGCCGCGCTGGATCGCTGGAATCCCGGGCCACATCGACATGGCACGTCGGCTGCTTTGAGATGAGCGTGGGGCGCGCTCGCGTCCGCTGGCCCTCGTGCACGGGGTGAGCGGGCCACCGCCGCGAGCTCCGCGTCGAGCGAGATCGGCGGTCCGCGGCACGTCGATGCTGTTCCTGCGCATCAGCCTAGATGAGGAGAATTTTTGTGATGAATGAAAAACTTCTCTTCCAGTTCTATTGCGTTTCGTAACTTCTGGAGTGGGGAGGCGTTCGGTTCCCTAGTCCCGACCCACTTCGATAACCGACGCAGAGACCCAGAAGTCGATCGCAGGATTCTAACATTCTATTCCCTTGACAGTTTGGGTCGCGGATTACAAATGGCGGCTCCACGCACGCGGCACCGCAGCTCGAGCTGAGCGCAGTTCGGCCAGCGTGTCGTTTTCATGTCTCGTCGCCGCGCGGCGGGTGGGGGTTTCGGGGAGCCTGCTCCCCGTACATGCCGCAGCACGGTCTCGCAGTGGAGGTTCCGGCTCGGTCTGTGCCGGTGCAGACCAGGGCAGGATGGGGTGCGCCTCATGTTTGAAACCAAAGGTGTCGTCATGAAGACAGAGAATAAAATTCGGTGCATTGAGGACGTGTCGGCCATCATTCGCGAGGGATCCCGCGTTGTTACCTTGTTTAGCGGCGGACTAGACAGCGCCTACCTGCTGTACCTGCTCGCCGAGCGCGGTTGCCGCAACATCCTGGCGTTGACCGTCGATCTCGGCGACGGTCTCGATCACGAGCGCACCAGGGCGGTCGCAGCGCATTTCGGCGCGCGCTCTCACATCGTCGACCGCAAGGATGTGTTCGCGCACGAGGCGGTGCTGCCGGCCATCGCGGCGCAAGCGAGATACCTCGGTATCTACCCGATCAGCGCCTCGCTCAGCCGGCCGATCATTGCTCGCGAGGCGGTCAGGTTCGCGGAGTCGACCGACAGTTCGGTCATCCTGCACACCGCCAACCAGTCGCAGAACAGCCTGCGACGGCTCAACGGCGCCATCAATCAGCTCGGCTTCCGTGGCCACTACGGCTCGCCTTACGAGTTCAGCGCGCTGACACGCCAGGAGAAGGCGGAGGCGCTGCGCCGTGTGGGCCTCGCGCACTTCGAGGCGCGCACGCACAGCGGCGACTCGAACCTGTGGTGTCGGGAGTTCGAGTCTGGCTCTCTCGACGACCCCGAGTCGTTCCACGCGCCGATCTCGCTCTACCGCTGGAGTGTGCCGGACGAGGGCGCGCAGCCGGTGAAGCTGGAAGTGCGCTTCACCAGCGGCGTACCGACGCACATCGACGACCACGCGATGCCGCTGGTCCCCATGATCGATTACCTGAACAGGCAGATCGGCCAGTATGGCCTCGGCCGCTATGCGGGGCTCGAGCACCTCGATCAGGGCGAGAAGGTGCTGGAGGTACGGGAGATGCCGGCCGCCTTCGTGCTGCTCGACGCGTACCGCCACCTCGAGACCGCCACGCTGGGCGCCGAGACGCTGCGGATGAAGCTGGCCGTCGAGCAGAGCTGGGTCATCGAGGCGGTCGAAGGCCGCTGGTTCGGCGACCTGAAGCAGGCGTCGGAGTCGTTCATCACGAACACGGCACAGCGGGTCAGCGGCGCGGTCGTTTACCGGCTCGCCCTCGGCAGCGCCGAGCCGTGTTCGATCCGGGCGCAGAAGCCGCTCTATCTCCGTGATCGGGACGCCTGGGAAAAGGAGGTGGCCGCGTCGCGCGGCCGGCGCCTGCCGGCGCCCGCCGTCTCCGTGTAGCTTGGGTGGGGAACAACTGGAAGGAAACAGGACGATGGATTGCGAGATCACGAAGTCGACGACGCTGCCGCAGGGGCTGGAGCTGGCGCTGCGCGAGCCGGGCTACTGGTTCTGCCCTGGAGCCATGTTCGAACAGATGCCGTTTTTCCGGCCGGAGACCTGGCAGCGCTTCGCAGACTGCTGGGATCGGCTCACCCTGGACCGGTACATGGGTGATGGCGGCGTCTACCGCTACCGTCGTTTCAGTGAGCTGGTCTGCCACCCTGCGACAGGGGCTCTGCTCCTTCAGCCGCACCGGCCCTACACGCAGCCGAGCTACATCAACACTCTGAATGGCGGTATCGAGCGTCACTTCGACCCGCTGGAGCCGGTCTTCGTCGACGATCCGTTCTTTCGCGGCCTGCTGCTCTGGTGCGCGCGCAGCTTCGCCAACGTGAGCGGGCACATGGGCGAATGGGACATCAAGGTGCACCCCTACCGGATCGTCGCCGCGGAGGACACCTCCGGCCACCCGACGCCCGAGGGACTGCATCGCGATGGGGTCGATTACATCTTGACGATGATGGTGAAGCGGCATAATGCGCTTGGCGGCGAGACTACCGTCACGACCGCCGAGGGCGCGCCGCTCTGGCGGCGAGTCCTGCTCGCCCCGCTCGACATCGTCATCGCCGACGACGCCCGCACCAAGCACGCGGTGACCGCCGTCGAGCGTCGTGACCGGGCTTGCTCCGCCCACCGCGATGTGTTGGTAGTAGCCTTCACACGGTTGTAAGGACAACGCGTCGGTCCGATAGAGGGATGTCTCCCATGGAATCCGTTCAACCGCTCGGCACTCGCCAGCTGAGCCCGCAGCGCATGTGGCTCGCGGACATGAGCCTGCTGCTCGTCGCGGTGGTGTGGGGGTCGAGCTACAGCGTGGCGAAGACCGCGCTGAGCTTCGTGCCAGTGCTGCTGTTCTTGTTCGTTCGTTTCGCCTTGACGAGCGCGCTGCTCCTTCCAGTGGTGTGGCGCAAACTCGCCGCGGACCTGCCGGGCACCCTCCGGGTCGGCGTCCCGCTCGGCGGCGTGCTGTTCATGATCTTCGTCTCCGAGACGGCCGGCGTCGCCCACACGACGGCGGCCAACGCCGCCTTTCTCATCAGCCTCTGCGTGGTGCTGACGCCTGTGGTGGAAGGGATCATGTTCCGGCGCTTTCCTGGCTGGGGCACGCTCGGGGCGGCAGGGCTCTCGTGCGTCGGCGCGGGGCTTCTCGCCCTGGAGAACAGCTATCGCTTCAACCTCGGCGATCTGCTGATGCTGGCGGCGGCGCTGCTGCGTGCGCTGATGGTGACGACCACGAAGAAGCTGACGCAGGGCCGGACGCTCGACTCGGGCGCCCTCACCGCGGTGCAGCTGATCACGGTGGCCGTGCTCACCGGCGCGGCGCTGCTGGTGACTGGTGGGCAGGGGCTGTCGCTGCCCACGGCGCCGCAGTTCTGGGGCTCGACGATCTACCTCTGCCTGTTCTGCACGCTGATGGCGTTCTACATCCAGACCCACATGGTCCGGCTGACCACGCCGACCCGGGTCAGCCTGCTGATGGGCACCGAGCCGGTCTTCGGCGCGCTGTTCGCGATGATGCTGTTGGGAGAGCGGGTATCGGCGCAGGGCATGCTCGGCGGCGGACTGATCGTGGCGGCGACCTACTACGGCATTCGCCGCGAGAACGCCCGGCGAGGCGATCGATCCGCAGAGCAGCCTGCCTGACGCGTCGGGGGCGCCTCAACCTGGGTCGAGGCGCCTCAAGTCGAGGAGGAGCAGCGCCAGGCGCGGGCGTGGTTCGGGCTCGGCGGCGGGGCGCCGAGCGCCGGCGCGGCGACCGCGATCCTTTCACCCGCCCGGCTCTTCAGCGTGCCACAGGGCATCTAGGGTTGGTCCCAACTTCCCTACTCCGCGGAGCCGAGCCTCTATCCGCGCGACGGCTCGCCGCTGCACCGCGTTCGGCATGCTGACCCTCGCTGCGGCCTTTCGCGCGTGTTAGCATCGCCCGCACGGTGAGGGTGGTCCTCCTGGGTGCACTCCTCTTCGCGAGCGCGTGCGACAGCACCGTCATCGTTCCCGAAGACGGCAATGACGCGAGCGACGGCGGCGGAACGTCAGCAGCAGGCGCCGGAGGCGGCCGCACCAGCAGCTCGTCCTCATCACCCGGTTGGACGGTGCCGCCGGATCGGACCTACAGCCACATCGATTGCGACGACGACCCCGCCGACCCGACGCTCTTCGTGGAGATCTGGCCGGCGGGCTCCGGCTGTCTGGCCCCGGCGACCATCGTGGACGATGTGCTCGTCTTCGCGAACCTGAGGTGGGACGGGCAACCGGGAACATTTCCGGTGAAATCTCAGGTATAAAGTATAGCAATGACGGAGACGGAAGCAGCGGCACGGATGCGATCGTTGTTCGAGTGGTGGATGGCTCCGGAAAATCCGTTGCCGGTGGCACTCGCCGACGAATTCGAGTTCGACTCTGGACTCGGAACGATGAGCGCGGACGACTGGTTGTGGTGGGTGCGTCAGAACCCGGGCTGGGGGGCGGTGCGGGTTGTAGGGTTGGTGGCGTCCTCGACCGGTGGATCCATCGTGTTCGGGGCGACGGACCCAGTGACCAACCTTCGCCACCGGATCTCGTGGTTGGTCATGTGGAACGAGGAGGCTTTGACTCGGATCCTGCAGACCGGGGCGACCGTGCCAGAGGAGACGGAGCTTGACTGAACGCGCTTGTCGGGGTTGCGTGATCGTGCACGACTGCTGATGAGTCCACCCTCGCGTGCTATGCGTCGCCGGTCTGGAGCGCTATGTAAGGAGTCTATCGTGCTTACGGCAAATGGGAGCTGCTCGAGTCCGGGCAGCAAGAGGTGGAGGGGTTGTGGTTTATTATCCAGATTTGAGTCCATGTAATTACTTTGGCCGATGGCAGGATGTCCTGCGGGCGGTCGGGTGGCATGAGTCAGGGCATTCGTTTACAACAGGTCCTGTGTCAAAGGAGTTCTTTGGGGCGCTGGTGCGTCTCCTCTCCAATCCATGGCAGCCTGTTGCTCTTGCAGGACCTCAGCCATGCCCCTACTGCCGCTTCACCGGAGGGGCAGCCCAGCTTCGGTTTGAAGATGTGGAGATCTCCGTCGGGGCGAATAATCTGTTTGTTCCTGCGCGTGACGAAGCCGTGGTGTACATCGCTCCGAGTTTGATCGCGCACTACATTGATGCTCACGACTATTGTCCGCCCGCGGTCTTCAAGGAGGCCGTTCTCGATTGTCCCGAGATGAGGTCTTTTGCGTATTTGAAGAAGATAAAGGAGAAGGGGTTGGGGGTCATGCGGTCACCGGGTTGATACGTCTGAGCGCAACCGCGAGGATGGATCCACACCGTGGGCACCACTCGGCATCCTGGCGGCGAGGCACCGGTCCAGCTACGCCCCTATGCCCTCATAAAAGCGTATGTTGAATGCGCCCCAGGCCACGAAAGAGCTCTTCACGTCGGACGCCACCGCGCTGATCGGCTCGGTGACAGCGGAGCACCAGCGGGCCAACGTCGAGGTTCAGGGTCTGGTCAGCAGCTTCGCGCGTTCGCCTCGCGCTTGCCGTCTTCCTGAGCATCTCCTCTCTCTGCGGGCGCCGCCGTGATGGCCAGCCGCGCTCGCCGCTTGCTGAATGCCGATCCAGGCCAGGTGACATTGCCCGGCGCGGGACGGCGCGACGCCCGGGACACGGCGCCTCGGGCTGGCGGCGACGCCAGGACTCGGCTGGTCGCCCACGCGCGTTGTGATAGCACTCAAGCCAACGGGCACCGCGGCGCCTCGCGATTGTCCGGCGGGGGCGGAGCGACTCATGCCACCCTGTCGACGGGGGGTGAGGTGTGTGGAAATGAGCGTAGACTTTTCGATCCTCTTCGCGCTCGGCTGCGGTGCCGGCATGGCCTGGTTCGCGGCGCGGACGGCCTCGTTGCAGAGGCGGCTGCGCGACGCCGCCCGGCACACAGCGGCTTTCGCTCAGGCCAGCGTGCAGTTGGAACAGCTACGCTCCGAGCAAGCCCAGGACCGAGAGGCGCGCGAGCGCGCCCGGAGCGATGAGCGACAGAAGGTCGAATGGCTGGACGCGCAGCAGAGAGAGATCGATTGGTTGCGTAGGGAGCTGGACGCCCGGCCCAAGATTGCGCAGAAGCGGTACAGAATCCTGACGCTCGGGGTCAAGGGGACCGGGAAGACCTCGCTCACGTTGAAGTGGGCCAATCCCCTCGTCGACCTCGGAAAGCTGCAGGGGACGAAGATCGAGCGCTATGAACGGACCGTGAGCCACGTGTCCACCAAGGACGAGATCACCGAGCACATCTTCGAGATTGGCGACTGGGGTGGAGAGCACCTCGTCGAGGCCCAGCACGAGCTCGTCGTGGACGAGGTCCACGGCCTCCTCCTGGTGGTCGATCTCGCGACCAGGGACGGACGACAGGTGGATCCCGCCCGGATCGAGGAGCAGATCCGCGAATTCCAGCCGCAGTCGCTGCGCTACTTCTTCGGCTCCAAGACGCTGAGCGCGTGCAAGGCAGTTGTGCTGTTCATCAACAAGTCGGACGTCCTCTCCGGGACGCCGGCCGAGATCGAGCTGGAGGCGCACAGGCACTACCGACCGCTGATCGAGGGGATCGAGCGGTTCAAGAACCACGTCGACACGCGGGTGCTCGTGGGCTCGGCGAGCTACGGCCACAGCACGCACCACCTGTTCTCGCACTTCGTCGAGCGTATCCTGCCGAAGCACGCCTACGACGGTCAGCTCCTCCAGCGGATCAAGCAGGACGTGCTCGCACCGTCGCCCCTCTCCCAGACAGCGCGGCTCTCGGCTCCGCAGATCGGACTCCATGGGCAGAAGTGACACCAGCGCCTCGGGCTACGAGCCTCCGCGCTACCGCGCGGAGGACGACGCACCTTGGTACCACGTGCTCCACGGGAACGTGCCGGAGCACCAGATCGATCTCATGTATGGCCCGGAGGCTTCCGGGGGGCTGCTCACGCCGACCCATTTCAGCCACCTGGTGCGGCTGATGAAGTACATCGAGCCGCAGACCAACGGAACACACGCGTTCGCCGTCGGGAATCTCTCCCGCGACGACACGCAGCACGAGGCAGGTCACGGCGCGATCGCCCTGATCTTCGCTTTCCGCATCGACGGCGCGACGGATCACGCGGGCCGTGGGCACCCGCCGTTCGCCCACGGGATCGCCGCGGTCGATCGCGCGGTGCGCCCTGCGGCGCTGCTCGAAGCGACGGCCACGTTTCACCGCCGCACGATGCACGGCGGCGAGCCCGACTCTCCCGCGGGCGCCTTCTACCGGGCGTACGTGCGCGCCGTCCTGGAGCGCCCAGAGAGCGTGGCCCGCGTGCTGGCGCGTTATGTGGCGGCGTTCGACGATCTCCCGCGGTTGCCGCGGAGCGACCTGACCTGGGCGTGGGTCGCCGAGGCCGGTGCGCAGCCGAGGCGGGTGGTGATCGTGCACAGCGACGACGAGCCGTTCGAGGCCATCGCGAACGTCGCTTCGAGGCTGGCGGCGGTGCTGTTCCGCTCGAACATCAAGTGGACGGCGATCACCACCGGGAGAGAGGCCGATATTCCGGGCGGGCTCTCGGTGCGCGTCGTGGCCGAGCGCCATGTCGCGGCGGAGGACCGCCAGGGCCGGCTCCTGCGGATCGAGCAGGTCCCGGAGGACGAGGCGGAGATCGCCAGGACGGTGTTCAGCGCGAGGCCGTATGGCGCCGAGCCGGAGAGGTCGAAGGCCGTGGGCTGGCGGGAGCGCTACGCGGCGCAGGGCGCGCCGGCAGCAGGCGAGCGCCGGCACGCGGAGCAGGCGGGGCCGGAGGCCCGGGCGGCGTGGCGCGAGGAAGGCGCGGCCGAGGCGGCGCGCGCCGCGGAAAGCGGGGGCGGGCAGCGAGAGATACCGCCCGTCGAGGAAAGGCCGCTTTCGCGGAGCTGGGTCAGGACGGCGGTCCTCGGCGCGAGCGCGGCGCTGGTCGCGGCGGCGTCGTGGTTCGGCGTCATGTCGGATCCGGCGCGCGTGGAGGGGAGGAGCGCGGATGTTGCGTTGCCGCCGGCAGCGGTGGTGGAGAACGAGCCGAACAGCTCGGCGCCGGTGGCTCGACCGGCGCCGGTGGCCGTGAGCTCCGCGGGGGCGCGGCCTGCAGCGACGGCAGGTGCACGGACCCCGCGGCGCCCGGGGAGGCAGCGCGGTCCGGCCGACGTGAATCAACGCGGGACGCCGCCGGAGGCCCAGGAGACCGGACGTCCGTCGGTGTTCGAGAGCGCCCCCATGTTCGGTAGGCGTTCCTCGATCAGCTCGACCAGGTGACGGGCCGCGACTCACCGCGTGCATCCCGCATTCGTCCGGAAGTTCCAGCACACTGCGCCAGCGCCAGGGTCGCCTGCTGTAGCCGAAGAGCCCGGTCCACCCTGGCCGCCGAGGCCCGGCTGTCCGGTGGCAATGAACGCTGATGGCGGCGTGGACTCAGGGAAAGAGTCAGGCGCAGCATCATAGGCAACGCCAATCGCATACCCGCCGCGCCCACCGCCCCCAGGGCCGCCTGGGCCGCCGCTACCTCCATCTCCGCCGGCTATCAGGGTGGGCGCCTCACCATGGTCGTTGCCACCGCTGGCGCCTTGCCCCCCTTGTCCGCCCACTTGCCCAGCCGCTCCGTTTCCCCCTCTGCCCCCCTTTCCCACCGTGACGCGCACATCCACCAGGACCAGGCTTGTCCCGAGGCTCACGATTCCGATGCTGGAGCCCCCGGCTTTCCCGCCGGCGCCCCCTGCGCCGCCGCATCCGCCCGCGCCTCCGCCCCCGCCGCTCGCGCCAGAACCAGGTGCGAACGAGACGTTGTCTGAAGCTCTGCAATAATTGTATGTGTCTCCACCTGCTCCCCCTCCACCTCCCTGGCCCGGCTTCCCCGTCCCGCCGGGCGTGCCGTCGCCGCCCGTGATCCCGTCGAGGGTCAGTGTCGCGTCGCGGCCGCCGCCACCAGCGTCCCCGCGAGCGCCGGGAGCACCGTTCTGGCCGTGGCGGAGAGTCACGTCTCTGTCGACCGTACCCTTGTTGCTGTGCGGCGGCATGTCTGGAGCCTGCTTGCCGTCATGACCTGGTTCCCCGTAGACAGATTGCAACGTTCCCCCACGCCCGCCCGCGCCACCGCTGGTGTCCACGTCGCCGCACTTCAGCTCTCCGGGCTCGCCGCCCACCGGGTCAGCCACGCAGACGTCCATCTGCGCGCCTGCCGGCGGCGCGGAGACCCCGGGCTGCCCCGTGCCCGCCACCGTCTTGCCGTCCTCGCCGGGCATGCCGTCTCCGGCCAGCACATCGATTCTGCTCAGCTCCGCCGGGATGTCCGCCACCGCAACGGCGATGGATGACCCGCCAGGCTCCTCCGCCTTCGTCGCGGAGATCACGAATCCCTGCACCTTCGCCCCGCCCGCCTCGTCCGTCAGCGTCAGCGCGACCCGCCCCGCCGGCCCCTCGATCGTGCTCCTCGTGTCCGGGCTCTTCTTCCACTGCCACTGCTCATCGCACGTGTAGTCCCCGTGGACCTCGACCCCCGCGCGCAGCGTCACCGCCTCGATGAACGCCTGACCGGCGCACGCACACACCTTCTTGTTCTTCGCGGCCTTCGCAGCATCTACCGCGGCTTGCAGGTGCTTGTAAGGATCGTCGCTCGCCCCGGAGCCCTCCGACGTCGCGCGCGCGCTCGCAAACACCTCGCACCCATCCACCGGAACCGGATCAGCACAGTGCAGGCAATCCGATGGCTGATGGCACGCGGTCGCGTGCAGCGCCCCGGCGAGCACAGCGGCGCACCGGAATCGACGAACGTCCACGAACAGGGCATGTCGCATGAGATCACTCCTCGATGTCATTCCTCGACCTCACCATCGCGCGCTCAACGAAACTCCTGCCCCGGGCGCAAACGCGACGGGGGCGATCGTCACGCCTCGATCGGCCCGCGACCCCCCGTACAGCGCATAACCCACCGTCGCCGCGCCGAGCACACCGGCCGCGGCGAAGACCCCGGTGCTGACGTTGTACAGGCGCGCGGCGTCGACCCGGTGCCGGTCCACCACACGGCATGGCGCGCCCTGAAGCGGCGTGTGTCCACTCGCATAACAGGAGTCCGCGCCGGGCACCGCGGCGTTGCTCCCTGCTCGCTCGCTCCGGTCCGCGATGACCCTCACGACGATCGCCGTCCCCAGCGCGAGCCCCGTCGCCGCGCCGCCCGTGGCGACGAGCGCCATGCTCGGCCCGGCAGCGCCGCGATCCGGAGCCGCGGACGGGCGGCGCGGCGGCGTCCGGGGCTGAACCGCCGCTGCAGGAGCAGCCGTGCGCTCCACAGCAGCATCGCGCTCGACAGGGGCGCCCGCCGCGAACCGGAGCGCCACCTGCTGCGACGCTCCTGGCGCCAGCGCCACCGAGGACTGCACCGGGCTCTCGCCCTGGAGCCGCGCCTCGATCCTCCTCTCCCCCGGCTCGACGTACAGCTCTCCCTCGAGCGGCGATGTCCCCACGGGTACGCCGTCGATGAGCACCGTGGCCCCCGGTCGGCTCACGACGAGCGTGAGCGTGGCGATCTTTGCCCTCGCCTCGTCGAGCATCTGCCGCGCCAGCGTCCGATCGAGCTCGCTCACGCCCTCCGCTTCGCGCAGGAAGAACGAGATGTGCTCGGCGGCGTCGCGGTGCTTTCCGAGCTTGAGCTCCGCCCGCGCGAGGTTCGCGGCGATCTGGAAGTGCTGCTCGAGCCTCCACGCTTCGAGGTACGCCGCGTGGGCATCCAGCCAGCGGCGCGCCTTGGCCGCCTCGACCCCTTTCCTGTAGCTGTCCGCTGCGCGCGCGCCATCGTCGCGCGGCGCCCCCGGCGTATCCTGGGTCTGCGCCAGGGCGACCGTCTCCACGGTCGCCGCGCAGAAGAACACGCCCAGCGCCGCTCCCGCCGCTCGCCAGCCAGACGTCGCCAACACACCCGCCATCATGTACCTCCCGCGTCGATCACGTGGGTTCAGGAGGACGATCGGGCGGCGCAAGGGCACCACCGTCCCGTCCATCTCGCCTCGGCGCCGCTCCTGCGGTGCGGCAGGCCCAGGATGTCGGCCAGAGCGCCCGCCCCTGGCACTCACCGCTCCCCATCAGAACGAATCGTGGAGGTTGCGCACTTCTTTTTCCCTGTCGCGGCAGAGAGCACGTAAAAATCCCGTCTTCCCCGCGCAGGGATCGGCCTTTGCCTGCTTGCTCGCAGGGGGGCGTGACGAAATCGACCTCTGGGCGCCCTTCCCATCAGACGGTGCGTCCACACGCTGCTTGGATGTCGGCGCCGGCGATGGTGGTTCAGGCGCGACGCTCGCGCCGTCCGCGGGTGTCCGCTCCTCGCTCCCGTCGGCCGGCGCTGGCCCCGGTGGAGCCGGCGCTGGCAGGTGCGATGTCGTCTCGCCAGGTCCAGGCGCCGTCACGCGGGTCTCGGGAGAGCGCTGCTGAAGTGGAGGCACCGGCGAGCCGGACACCGCCTGCGGCGCTGCCACCGCAGGCGGCGCCGCGGCGGAGACCGCGTGTCTCCCGGTCATGACCATCACCGCCGCGACGAGAGCGCTGAACGCAACCACCGCGACCGCGGTCGCGATCCTGACATTCCGCCTCGAGCTCCCGTCGTGCCGCGACGGCCCAGGCGCCCCGGGCGGGATGGTGCCGGCGGCGAGGTTCACTTGGGACGAGCTCGTGACCAGCGGCGTTGTCGAGCTTCCAGGATCCTTTCGATGGCCCGGCGCCGCCCTCGCGGCATCCGTGGCGTTCCCCGCGCTTTCGCCGCTCGAGATCTGCGGGACGGGCGGCACGGAGAGCTGGCGCGCGGCGGGTTGCGGCGGCTCCGCCTCCGGCACGTCACGTGTGCTCCCTGGCGCTGAAGGCAGCGCTCCTCCCGCGGTCGCTATCTCGTCGAGCAGCTCCGCCACCTCCGCCGCGGTCCCGAACCGCTCCTCGGGGTTGGGCCGCGTGCAGCGGGCGACGATGTCCACGAGCCGCCGGTCCACACGCCACAAGATCCGCGACAGGGGCGGGATCTCGCCGGCAAGTATGCCCGCGAAGACCTCCGTGGTGTTCCCGCGGAACGGTCGTTCCCCCGCGAGCATCTCGAACAGCACGACGCCCAGCGTCCAGATGTCGGTGCGATGATCGATGGTCCTGTCCGCCCTGACCTGCTCCGGGCTCATGTACAGCGGAGACCCGATCGCCCCGCCTGGAATGGTGTGAAGTCCGTCGTTGATCGACAGGTTCTTGGCCACACCGAAGTCCAGCACCTTGACGACCCACCCCTCCACGCCGGCCTCTCGGTGCAAGAAGATGTTCGCGGGCTTCAGGTCTCGATGAACGATGTGGAGCTCGTGCGCCGCCGCGAGGCCCCTCGCGATGTCCCGGCCGATGCCGGCGCCGACGTCCGGCTCGACGCGGCGCCGGCGTACCAGCAGGTCGGCCAGCGTCTCGCCCGAGAGCAGCTGCATCACTAGGAACAGCTCGCCAGCGTCCGTCTCGACCATGTCGTAGACGTCGACAATGTTCCGGTGCTGGAGCGCCCCGCAGCTCCGCGCCTCCCGCTCGAAGCGGATCCGGAGCTCCGGCTCGGCGCGGATCATCCGCTTGAGCGCCACCTCGCGCCCTGTGGCGAGGTTGATCGCCGACCACACGGAGCCCATGGCGCCCTCGCCGATCTTCTCGACGAGCCTGTACTTGTCGTTGATCGTTACACCCCTGCCGGCGGGCGTGTGCGCCTTCAGCCTTGACATAAGCCCCTCTCGCGCCGTGGCAGCGCGTCGTGAGCGGACTGCTTCGTGTCAGCTGTGCTGAGCGCAGGTCGGTTCTCTGCGGCGTTGCTCCGCTTCCAAGCGCCCCACGGTCGATCGCGGTCCGGTCACATGCTCGCCCCGGAGTAGACACGACGCATGCCACAGGCAGGCGTGTAGCGTCATCGCACCTCGGCGGACGTTCAGGGCATCCATTCCGGAAGCCCCCCGAGCACCTGCTCTACCGCGTCCGCGATACTGCGCGCGGGTCAGCCGACCCTGTGCTCGACGCTCAACGCCTGGGCCTGCCGGCGGAGCTCGACGTTGAAATGCTGGAGCACCCAGCGCTCCGCGTCGGTCATCGACGAGAAGACCCTGACGGGATGCGGCGGCGGCTTCAGCCAGTTGAGCGCGGTCAGGATGCCGTTCACCAGGCTGGAGTCGCCCACGATGCCGGACGCGAGCAGGTGTGCGCGTGCTTGCCGCTCGTAGTCGGCGTACATCTGCGCGACGGCTCGCCGCTGCACCGCGTTCGGCATGCTGCTGCCGCGCGTGTCGTTGATCAGGCCGAACGGCCCCGAGACGATGAGCTGGATCATGCCCCTCATCAGCTCGTCCCAGTCGTCCTGGGTGTAGTGCTCGCCGGCCCGCATCACGACCAGCGGATAGCGCGAACGATCCAGCTCAATCCCGCGCGCCAAGTCCGCCTCCGTCCCGACGAACGCCACGCTGGACCGAAACGCGGATGGATTCGTACGAGAGGGCGGTCGCGGAGCATGCGGCGGTCATGTACGTCCCGGTCGGCTCAGAAGGGCAGCATTAAAAGGAAGAGCAAAGCGATTCGCGGCTGTCAATGACAAATCACGGCGCTGACCCGGGGTGACAAGAATCGCCTGCGCGCCCCGCGCCTCCTGGACAGCCACGCTGTATTCATCATTGCTGCGCGCTCCGGAGGGATCGACGCGGGGTCGGCCGGGACGCGGGCGCAAGTGTCCGAAATTGTTGCATAATATCGGCTGTGTTCAGCGCTCCTCCGTCTCCTCGCTGCCTCCGCGTCGTCCGCGCCGCCGGCGCCGCCGGCGCCACCGACGCGGAGGCAGCGCAGCGGACGTGGGACGGCGCGCTGTCACCCGCCGTCGTAGGGCCCCAGAAACACCGGCCCCGGCGCGAGCAGCTGAGTGCCGTTCATCAGCCAGACGGCTATCAGGCTCTGCTCCGTGTTCTCCCAGAGCACGTCTGCCATGCCGTCGCGGTTGAAGTCCCTCGCGCCGCGCGCCACCCAGCCCTGGCCGAGCGGCCCCGGGATGACCGGCCCCGGCGCGACCGGCTGGGTCCCCTCCATCAGCCAGATCGCCGCCAGGCTCTTCTCGGGGTGCTCCCAGAGCACATCCACCATCTCGTCGCGATTGAAGTCATTCCTCGCTTGCGGCTCGGGCGCGGGCGCAGACGCCGGCACGGGAGATCCCATCCGGTCCGCGATCCTGAGCACGCCGAGCACGTGCGCGGGCGGAGAGCAAGCGCAAGGCCATAGAGACCATGTTGTGCGCCCGATCTCGGCGCGGTCACCACATGGTACCTCACCAGGCCACTCCCCGCTTCTCGCATCGAGGATGGCTCTACCGGGGACGTACACCTGGGAGGATCGTGCCCGCGTGCTTGCCTGTCGCGGAGAGCGTCAGTTGAGGCCGGCGGCGACGCTGGCGAGGCCGACCGTGAGATGGACGGCGGTGACGCCGACGAGGGTGCGGTGGCGCGCGTAGAAGAGGCCGAAGAGGACGCTCGCGGCGAAGGTGATGACCGCGAACGCCAGCGAGACATACAGGTGGAACACGCCGAAGAGCACCGAGGTGACGACGATGGGCGCGAGGCGCCCGGCGTCGGGCAGGAGCCGCTCGAGCGAGGTCTGGATCACGCCGCGCGCAATGAACTCCTGGAGCAGGCAGTGCGGCCCATAACTCGCGAGGAAGATCGCGAACTCGAGGCCCGAATACCCCGCGACCGAGCCCCAGTCGAGCCACGGCTCGCCCCGCAGGGCCGGCCCCGCGCGGAGCGCGAGGCACGCGGCGAAGGCCATGGCGGCGATGACGAGCGCTTCGCGGAGGCTATGCCGCGCGCCCGAGAGCGTCACGCCGAGCCGCGCCAGCGGCAGCGGCTGCCGCCGGACGAACCACCCGATCGGCACGAGCAGCAGCAGCAGGAAGCCCCACGAATAGCCCATCTGGAGCAGCGGCGGCAGATCGGCGCGGATGAGGTCCCGGACGAGCTGCGCGACGCCGAAGAGGGCGATGACGACGAAGAAGAACGCCGCGAGCTCCCGGCGCAGCTCCAGGGCGTCCCGGCCGCCGCGGCGGAGGAGCTCGATCTCGAGGCGGAGCAGGTCGTGATCGGCGTCGCTCGCCGCAGCCAGCCCGGCGCGCTCGGTCGAGCGGTCGCGCCGGCCTGTCGACGGGCGCGCGTCGCGGGCGGCGGAGCCGGCGAGGAAAGGAACATGGTGTGGGTCGATCACGTCGGAGGAGGATTCGAGCAAGCTCATAAGAGTATCCCCATTGAACCAGCCATGATGTCACGTCTCTCGGCGAGCGATCAAGCGCGGAAGAGGCGCGCCGTTGTAGCAGCCAGCGCGCTTTGCGCGCGTTGCGAGCTTTGCCATGGGCGCGCATGCCGCTATCAGAGAGGTCGTTCCTCCGAGCCCGGCGCGATGCCAACGACGAGCGGGCGCCGAGCTGGGCGAGGGCGGTACGACAGGGGGCAGACAACACCGTGCGGCTCGGGATCCGGCTTCAGCTCTTGTTCGCGCTCGGCGCGCTGCTCCTCCTGGCGTTCCTGCCGCTCTTCTTCGCCGTGGCCAGCCTCACGCGGGCCACGATGAGCGGCGCGCGCGCGTCGAGCGCCCGCGCGATCGGCCGCGCCATCGCCGGGCACGTGGCCGCCGCGCGGACGACCCGCTCCGCCCCGGAGCTCTCGCTCCTGCTCGAGGCGCAGCTCGGCCCGGACGGGGCGTCGGCGATCGGCGTCTACGACGCGGCCGGGGCGCTCTCGGTCCGCGCCGGGGAGCCGGAGATCGTGGCGGCGCTGCCGGCCTCGGTGGAGGGCGGCACGGAGGTGCTGAAGACGGTGCGGACGGCGCGCGGCGATGCGCTCCTGGTGGTCGTCCCGGAGCCCGCGCGCGAGGCGGCGTCTCTCGAGGAGCCGGCTCCCCCGACGTCGACGGGCTCCGTGGCCGTGCTGGTGCCGACCGACCCGTCGACGGTGGCCGCCGCGCCGCTCGTGCGGATCGTGGCGCTCTACACGGGCATCGTGGCGCTGGCGCTGCTCGTGTTCGCGTACATCTCCATGACCCACCTCGTGGTGCGGCCGATCGACGCGGTGTCGGAGGCCGCGCGCCGCGTGGCCGGCGGGGCGCGCGACCTGGACGTGCCGCGGGCCGGCGCGCGGGAGCTCGCGGAGCTCGGCGCGAGCCTCGCGCTCATGACGGGCCGCCTCCGCGCCGACGAGGAGTCGCTGCGGGCGAAGATCGCCGAGATCGAGCGCTACGCGGCGGACCTGAAGAGCGCGCAGGAGCGGCTGGTCCGCTCGGAGCGGCTCGCGTCCGTGGGGCGCCTGGCGGCGGGGCTCGCGCACGAGATCGGCAACCCGCTCGCGGCGATCCTCGGCCTGCAGGATCTGCTGCTCGCCGGGGGCCTCACGCCGGCCGAGGAGCGCGACTTCGTCGAGCGGATGAAGCGGGAGACGGAGCGGATCCACAAGATCCTGCGCGATCTGCTCGACTTCGCCCGGCCCGCGGCGCGGGGCGCGGCCGAGGCCGGCGACGATGGAGAGGCAGGGCACCTCCCCTCGGGGTCGGTCGCGGAGGCGATCGGCGACGTCGTCTCGCTCGTCACGCCGCAGAAGGCGTTCCGCGCGATCGAGCTCGAGCGGGACGTCGCGCCCGACGTGCCGGCCGTGCCGCTCGCGCACGGGCAGCTCGTGCAGGTGCTCCTGAACCTGCTCCTGAACGCGGCCGACGCGGTGCCGCGCGTCGGGGGGCGCGTGACGGTGCGCGCGTCGCGGGGCGCGGGCGGGGGCGCGCGGATCGAGGTCGAGGACAACGGGCCGGGGATCGCGGAGGCGGTCCGCGAGACGCTGTTCGAGCCGTTCATCACGACCAAGGAGGTCGGCGAGGGGACGGGGCTCGGGCTCGCGGTGTGCCGGGGGCTCGTGGAGGCGGCCGGCGGGACGATCGGCGTCGAGCGAGGCGCGGACGGCGGGGCGCGGTTCGTTGTACTGCTGCCGGGCGCCGCTCAGCGCGAGGGGAGCGAGCCGCCGTGAGACCACGCTCGCTCACGCCGGCCTGCGTCGGCCTGCGTCAGTTCAGGTCAGTTCACGTCAGTTCGACGTCAGTTCACGCCCCGCCCCGACGACGGCCACGGCCGCTCGCCGCCGAGCTGATCGAGCTCCTTCCGGAGCTCGTCGGTCGGCGCGAGCACCTGCATCCGCTCGAGCACGCTGCGCAGCCGCGACGCGTCCGAGCGGCTCGAGTAGATCGACCGCAGGTTGTTCAGCATGCGCACGAGGATCTGCCGCTTCTGCGCGGGCACGAGCAGCCGCGGCTCCGGATCGCGCGTGGCGCCCGTGGCGCGGGTGTGAAGCGCGCGCAGGTCGTCCCGGCCGAGCAGGCGGCCCTCGAACGGGTCGATGAGCAGCACGCCGCCGCGGACCGGCGTCCTCACGAGGAAATGGCCCGGGAACGAGACGCCCTGGGCCTCGAGGCCCGCGCGCCAGCACACCTCGAGGAGGACGACGGCCAGCGTGATGGGGATGCCCGTCCGGCGATCCAGGACCTCGTGCAGGTAGCTGTTCTTCGGGTCGTAGTAGTCCCCGGAGTTCCCGTGGAACCCGAGGTCGCCGTAGAACCAGCGGAGCAGCTGCTCGATGGGGCCGCTGCCCGGCGTCGCCTCCGCGGCGCGCAGGGGGCGATCGACAGCGCGCCGCGCCTCGCCGCCGAGGCGGTCGAGCACGCCGAGGTAATGCGGGATGTCGAGGCCCGGGTACGCGGCGTCGTCGATGAGCAGCGCCGCCTCGGCGAGGTCGAGCTCATCCTCCGGTCTCCCGGCGATATGCGCGAACAGCGTCAGACTCACCGGCGCGGCCATCGGACCGAGCGTAGCGCCACCCGACGGAGATGGTCTAGGCGTCCCGCGCGCCGTCGTCGAGCCACGCGTCGACGCGGACCCCGACCAGGTTGCGCTTCTCCATCGCCGCCAGGATGCGCGGGAGCGCCAGGGGCCCCGCGGGGGCGTGGTCGTCGCGCTCGGCCGCGTCGTGGAGCAGCACGATGGCCCCGTCGCGGAGCCCCGGGATGATCCGCGCCGCCACCCGCCCGGGGTCCGCCCCGGCGAGCCCGTCGAACCCCCGCGCCGACCAGCCGATTACGTCGAGGTCGAGCGCGTCCACCACCCGGGCGATGCGCGGGCTCGTGTGGCCGACCGGCGGCCTGAAGAGGGTGGGGCGGGCGCCGGTGATCCGCTCGATGACGTCGAGGTTCTGCCGGAGGTCGCGCTCGACCCGGCGGGCCGAGCGCAGCGAGAAGAGCCGGTCGTGCGCGTGGCTGTGCAGGGCGACGGCGTGGCCCCGCGCCGCGATCTCGCGGACGAGCTCCGGGTGGGCCTCGGCCTTGCGGCCGATGACGAAGAACGTCGCCTTCACCCCCGCCTCGTCGAGGAGCGCGAGGACCGCCGGCGTGTGCTCCGGGCTCGGCCCGTCGTCGAAGGTCAGCGCCACGCCCCGCGCGCCGGGCGGGCCGCGCTTCACCACGTCGACGAACATCCCGAGCCCGAGGAAGAAGACCCCGCACAGGACGAGCGCGAGGTAGCCGGCGATGGCCGCGCCCGCGACCGCCATGGGCACCGGCGCGACGAGCAGCGAGCGCGCCACCAGCGCGAGCGCGCCGAGCGACGCCGCGTAGAGCAGGGCCCGCGCGAACGGCACCGGCTACTTCTTCGCGCGCTTCTTCTCGGGCTCGACGTCGAAGTCGTCGTCGAGCTCGTCCGCCGCGGCGGAGGCGGCGATGCGCTTGTTGTTGCCCCCGGCCGCCGCCTTCACCGCCGGCTTCGCGCCCGGCTTCTCCTCGTCGGAGGGGTCGTTGTCGGCCTCGTAGAAGCCGCCGAGCAGCGCGGCGATCGCGGCGAGCGACGTGATCGCCAGGCCGCCGAGCGTCCCGGTGCCCCCCGCGGCCTCGCCGAGCGACAGGTTCGCGCCCCCGAGCTCGCCGAGCGGCACCGGCACCGGCAGGGTGAGCCACCTGCGCGCGGCGTACATCAGGCCGGCGCCGAGCAGCGCCCCGACGAAGGCCTTCATCCCCGCCTCGATCTTCGCGTCCTTCGCCCAGATGGGCTTGCCCGCGATCAGGCCCACGAGGACCCCGGCGAGCGCCGCGGCCACGTAGGCGACGATCGCCATGGGCGCGGCGAAGCCGAGCTTCGCCAGCGCGAAGCCCAGCAGGCCCCCCACGATGAGCCCCTTCACAACCCCGAGGATCAGGCGACCCAGCATCAGCTCCATCCTTGGCACGACGCGGGGCGCCGTTCAACATCGCGCGGCGCCATGGCGCCGTTGAAACGCGGCCCCGCGCGGTCGCGTTCCCGGCGCCGTTCCGCGCGTCCCGTACCATTCCGCGCCGTTCCGCGCCGTCCCGCGCCGTCCCGTACCGTTCCGCAGGGCGCCGCGTTGTGAGCGCGGCCGCGCGGCGCCATCGGGCCGCGCCAGGAGAGCGACCGCGCCGCGCTCCCTGTGGTAGACGGCCCTCCACCGCCCGGGTAGCCCGCTCCTCCTCGACAACGCGCTCGGCCCCGCCGCGCGCCGCGCCCCTCGCCGCAGCCTGACCCGGGGTCCGACCGGCCGTGCTCTTCAATACCCTCCGTTACGCCGAGTTCTTCGCCGCCGTCTTCGTCGGATCGTGGGCGCTCGTGCGGTATGCCGGCGCCTGGCCGCGCCTCGTGTTCCTGCTGCTCGTGAGCTACGGGTTCTACGCGGCCTGGGACTGGCGCTACCTGCCGCTCATCTTCGCCTCGTCCACGGTCGACTTCCTGCTCGCCCGCGCGATCGCCCGCGAGGAGCGGCCCCGGGCGCGGCGCGCGATGCTCATCGCCACCGTGGCGCTGAACCTCGGGTTCCTGGGGTTCTTCAAGTACTGGAACTTCGCGCTCGAGAACGCCGCGGCGCTCCGCGCCCTGCTCACGGGCGAGCCGGCGAGCGTGGGCCACGCGTTCCGGGTGCTCCTGCCGCCGGTCGGCATCTCGTTCTTCACGTTCGAGTCGATGAGCTACGTCGTCGACGTGTACCGGGGCGAGCTCCCGCCCCACAAGAGCTACCTCCGCTACCTGCTCTTCGTCGCCTTCTTCCCGCACCTCGTCGCCGGGCCGATCGTCCGCCCGCGGGACCTGCTCCCGCAGTTCGAGCGCGCCCCGAGCCTCACCCTCGAGGAGGGCGGGGAGGGCCTGTTCCTCGTCGCGATCGGCCTCGTGAAGAAGGTCGTCCTCTCCGACCAGCTCGCGCTCAACCTCGTCGACCGCGTGTTCGAGCGCCCGGAGAACTACTCGGCCCTGGAGGTCCTCGCGGGCGTCTACGGCTACGCCGCGCAGATCTACTGCGATTTCTCCGGCTACACCGACATCGCGATCGGCTCGGCGCTCCTGCTCGGCGTGCGGTTCCCGAAGAACTTCGACGCGCCGTACAAGGCGCACAACCTGGCCGATTTCTGGCGCCGCTGGCACATCTCGCTCTCCACCTGGCTCCGCGACTACCTGTACATCCCGCTCGGCGGCAACCGCGGCTCCGAGCTGGCGACGTACCGCAACCTGATGATCACGATGCTGCTCGGCGGCCTCTGGCACGGGGCATCGTGGAACTTCGTCTTCTGGGGCTTCCTCCACGGCCTCGGCCTCGCCGTGACGCGCGCCTTCCAGCGCGCGGTCCAGCGCCGGCGATCGGCCGGCGAGGGCGAGCGCGGAGCCGCGACCGCGGGCTCGCCCCTCTCCCGCGTCCCCCTCCGCGCGCTGTGCGTGCTGCTGACGTTCCACTACGTCTGCTTCGCGTGGATCTTCTTCCGCGTGCCGACGTTCTCGCACGCGGTGCTCATCCTGCGGCAGATCGGCACGCTGACGACCTTCCACCCGAACCTCCCGCCCGTGCTCGTCGCGCTCCTCGGGGTCGCGCTCCTGTCCCATTACGTGCCGGAGCGCCTCTACGAGCGCGCCCGCGGCGCCTTCATCGCGGCGCCTGCGCCGGTGCAGGGCGCGCTGCTGTTCCTCGTCGCGATCGGGCTCCACGAGGCCGCGAGCGCGGCCGCAGTGCCGTTCGTGTACTTCCAGTTCTGAGCCCGGGCGCCGCGTCCGCGCGCGCCCGCCCGCCCACAAGAAACTTGAGCCAACCTGTAGGAATGTGGGACCGACGGCGCGGCTTGCACGAAACAAAAATTTTATTTACGTTTTGTGCATGGACGAGATTCCGGCACGCCGCCCGGACTGGAACCGCCTGTTCGAGACGGCCGCCGCCCAGGAAGGGCTCTTTACGACCAAGCAGGCCGCTGAGGCTGGCTACTCCCCCCAGCTCCTGGTCCACTACGTTCACACGGGCAGGGCCGTCCGCGTGCGTCGCGGCATCTACCGTCTCGTCCACTTCCCCGCGGGCGAACATGAGGAACTGCTCGACGCATGGCTCTGGTCCGAGCTGGCCGGAGTTGTGTCACATCAGAGCGCGCTCGCGCTCCACGGGCTATCCGACGTGCTGCCGGCCCAAATCCATCTCACGCTGCCGCAGGCCTGGCGCCGCCGACGCTTCCGTGTGCCCGCCGGCATCGTGCTGTACCACGCCGACGTGCCGCCCGACGATCGCTCTTGGTTCGGCGCGGTGCCGACCACCAACCCGCGGCGCTCTCTGAACGACTGCGCGCAGGGCGGTCTGTCTCCCGACCTGCTGCGGCAAGCCGCCCTGCAAGCCCTTCGTCGGGGCCTCGTCGTGAGGAACGAGCTCGGCGACGTCGAGACCGCGCTCAAGCCGATTGGCGGCCTCGCAGCATGACGCCACGCATCTACGCTTCGCCCCAAGCCTTCAAGGAGGCGCTCGAGCAGCGCATTCGAATGTCCGCCAAGAGCGGTGGTGTCGGCCGCAAGCGACAGCTCATCGTCTTCGATCGCTTCCTCGCCCGTATTGTCTCCGTGTTCGGAGATGCGGCGACCCTCAAGGGTGGGCTCGTCCTCGAGCTACGTCTCGAACGCGCGCGTACCACCAAAGACGTCGATCTTCTCATGGTCGGCTCCCGGGACGACGTGCTCGCGAAGCTTCAGGAGGCCGGACGCGAGAACCTCGGCGATTTCATGAACTTCGAGATCGGCCCGGATGACGACCATCCCGAGATCCAGAACGACGGGATGAAGTACGAGGGGCTCCGTTTCCGAGCCGAATGCAAGCTCGCCGGCAAGCGCTATGGAGACCCCTTCGGTGTTGACGTCGCGTTCGGTGACCCGATCCTCAAGGACCCCGAGGTCGTGGTCGCTGAGGACGTTCTCTTCTTCGCCGGCATCGCGCCACCGACACTGCGTCTCTACCCGATCGAGACGCACATCGCCGAGAAGCTCCACGCGTATACGATGCCGCGCAAGCAACCGAACTCGCGAGTGAAGGACCTCCCTGATCTCGCGCTGCTCGCGACGGCGGAGCCCCTCGATGCGAAGCTTCTGCGGGCTGCGCTCGAGCAGACGTTCACGTTCCGCAACACTCATGAGCTTCCTGTCTCGGTCCCCACTCCGCTCGAGGCCTGGCGGAATCCCTACGCCAGGATGGCGAGCTTAGACGGACTGGCCTGGGCCACGCTCGACGACGTGACGAAGGCGGCACAGGCTTTCCTCGATCCCGTGCTTGGAGGCAGACTCGATGCTACGTGGGACCCCGCCTGCTGGAAATGGATCACGAGATGAGCGCCCTCGTCTGAGCAGGGCTTTTCTGTGTTCACGATCTCCTCGACGCCGGCACCGACCACACGTGTGCGCTGAGCACCTCGGCGAGACATCTCGCAGCCTGCTCTCGCGCACATGGAGCCGCCTTGGCAGGGGCGAGCCGCGGCGCCGCGAGGGGCGTGCTTGACAAGGAAGGCCGGCCGATCGCACTGCCACTTTCCCGTGGCGCACCATGATGTGCCGTCGATCTTCTCTGCCCAAGAGGCCGAACTGCCGATCGTCGGTCCGCGACGAAGCCCGAAGGAGGAGTGAATGAATAACGCTGTTTTTGTCAGTCTGAACGACACGTTCGACGAGCTGACTCCTGCAGCTCAGCAGAATCCGCTGAGCGATGCGCTTCGAAATTGTACGACCAGCTCTTGGCGAGTAAGCGTCGGGGCCGCGCAGGACGTGGAGTGGATCGTCGGCGTCGTGCGCACCCAGATCGTATCTGTGTACCGTGTGCCGGTGCCATCGACCATGTGGCCCGTCGTTCCGAATGGCGCTCTTGGCGCAGGTAGAAGGATCATCCCTACGGCTGCCGCCGACGTGGCCTGGTTCGCGCAGGCGAAGGCGTTCGGTCGTGTGCAACTCGCCGGGCCTGTCGGCTACGGCGAGATCGCTATCGGTCCCAACGGACAACTCGTGGCCGTCCGGCTCCCCTGACGCGTTCTCGCGGCCCAGCGACTTGGGCCTGCACCCGACGGAGCGTGGAGCCTCGCCCTGCTCGGCACCGCGCACCGCGGGTGAGGCCCAAGTCGTCGGGCCGCATCGAAATCGCTGCGTGAGTCATGCCCAAGTCTGTTCCAGCCGCAAGCCCTGACGCCTACGTCGAGGCTCTCTCTGGGTGGCAACGCGCCACCGTGGAGAAGTTGCGGGCCGCCGTGGTCGCCAGCGCACAGCTCGATCAAGTCATCAAGTGGGGGCACCTGGTCTACCTTTCGAACGGGCCTGTGCTTCTCATCCGCGCCGAAGAAGATCGCGTTTTGTTCGGCTTCTGGCGAGGCAAGCGCCTGCGCGACATCGAAGAGCGCCTGAAGCCTGGTGGCAAGTACGAGATGGCCAACGTCGTGCTGCACGAGGACGAGGAAATCAGCGCGACCGTCGTGAAGCGCCTCACGAGGGCAGCCGTCGCACTCAACAAGAAGCTTGGTAACCCCACGGACGTCTAGCGTGGTTAGACCGCCGCGGCCCAATGGGCGTTCGGCGCGCTCCACGCGCCCATGTTCGCAGGTCCTCAAGGTCGAAGGCTTCAAGAAGCGCGTCGTCTACAACGCCAGCAAGGCGTATGTCATACAGCTCCGCGCCGCCGAGGAGTATCCGGCTCTGTGTGACGTCGTCGGCGTGACCATCTGCAATTTCAACCTGTGGTCCGACGCGGACGAGGCCGGCAGGTACAAGCTCCCGATGCTCAGCCGCTGGCGCATGCAGGAGCAGCACAGCGGAGAGCGGGGGCTCTCGCAGGTCCAGTACGTGTTCCTGGAGCTGCCCAAGTACGTGGCGGGCGAGGCGCCCGAGTCGCTCGTCGACAAGTGGGCCTATTTCCCGCGAAACGAAGGACTTCGACGTCGTTCCGCCGTCTCTCGCGGAGACGCCGTTCCGGGACGCTCTGGAGGTGGCGCGCACGGCGACGTTCTCGGCCGAGGAGCGGGAAGCCTACGAGCGCGCGAAGATGGCCGAGCAGGATGCCCGGGGCGCGCTCGCCGCGGCGCGGCAGGAGGGCCTCGCCGAAGGCCATAAGTCCGGGCTCGCCGAAGGCCATAAGTCCGGGCTCGCGAGATGAGCGGCCTCCGAAGTACATGCCTTCCCAAGCAACCCTTCTGGGGCGGCAATCCGCGAAGCGCTATAAAGACCAGTTCGAGTTCGTGGTGCGCAGATTGCTCCACGGGGACGAGGTCGAAAGGCGTGCGCGTTCGAATGCTTGGAGTACATTTGTTGGGAGTTTCAGCACGGGAGCGTCCTTCAGGAGATCTTGACGCTGGGTGCGCCTATCCCACGGAAGGTGCTTGAAGAGCTGCAGCGCGACCCGGATGCCGAGGGATTCAGCGGAGCGACCGTTGGGCAGCTCTTTGCGCATCTGTTCAAGGCCTGACCCTTCCACCGAGAGGGCCCGCCCCGGCGAGCTGGGCCAGGCCCTCATGTCAAGAGGCCGATGCGCTCGCCGCCCGCGCGATCATCGAAGTGAGCTCCGAGGTGCGCCGGGCGAGCAAGCACGGCGGCCCGCGCGCCGCGCCGTGACGGGAGGACGACCCCTTCCCACGTCGATTTCCCGGGCTTCCGCCGGGAACGGTGCACTACGCTCCGGAGGTGCGCTCACGGGTCCTCGCTGCTTTCGTGCTCTTCTTCGCCGGCGTGCTCGCGCCGGCGTGCTCCGTGTCCAACGTGCCATCGAACGCGATGCCGATGATCCGGGCGCGCGCCACCTCCGACCTCGACTGCGCCGACAAGGACGTCCGCATCGAGGAGCAGCTCGGCGGTCATTTCAAGGCCGTCGGCTGCGGTCGCAAGGCGTACTACCGGGCCGCCTGCGAGGCGCTCCGCTGCGTGGTGAGCGGCGAGGGCGAGGCGATGGTCCCGTGGAGAGACCGCCCGGATCCGGCCGAGGTCGACCGGCAGCGGGACCGGCTGCCGTTCGAGTAGGCCGGGGCCCCGGCGGACAGCCGCCGTTCGGGCCTTTTTCGGGCACGCCCGGCCGGGCCTGAGGTAGCCTGCGCCGTCCCGGCGATCTGCCGCGGGTTCGGCCATGGCCTACATCACCACCGAGAGCTGTACGTGACCGACACGGAGCAGGCCGACGCCGACGCCCGGCCCGAGCCGGATCCGAGCTCGCCGCCGGACGCGCAGGCCGACGCCGAGCCGCGGCGCCCGACCAAGAAGCGCGGGAAGCGGCGCGACGAGAAGGCGGCGCCGCCCCCTGGCAACGACGCGCCGGCGCGCCCTCGCGATCCCGAGATCGAGCGCCTCGAGCAGGCGTTCGAGCGCGGTGACTACGCGCTGGTCCGCGCCGAGGCGGGGCGGCTCGCGAAGGAGGCCGAGCGCGACGAGATCCGCCGCGCGGCGCGGGCGCTGCTGCGCCGGATCGACCCCGACCCGCTGGCCGTCGTCCTGCTGGTCGCGGCCATGGCGCTGCTCGCGTTCCTCGCGCTCTGGTACTGGTCCCACAGCCACGCGGCCCCGTGACGCCGGTGACGACCTGGGAGGCAGCGCGGTGAACGCCGAGCCCGGACGTCCCTCAGGCCGCCCCCCCGCGCGCTGGCTCGCCGCGCTCGCGCTCGCGCTGATCGCCTGCGGGGGCGCCCCCGGGCCGGGTCGGCCCGCGGCGTGGAACGCGGCGCCCGACGGGCAGCGGGGCGCCGCCTCGGGCACGCGGGCCGAGCGCTACTTCCCGCTCGTCGACGGGCACATCTACCACTACGCGACCCTGAGCGAGGGCGGCGAGCAGGGCCTCCTCGTCGCGCGCGTGCACCGCGCGGACGCGCGCCGCGGCGAGCTCCGGTTCCCCTCGGGCGTGAAGCGCTTCGAGTTCACCGGCGAGGGCGTGATCCGCGGCGACACGGGCGTCTTCGTGCTCAAGGAGCCGATCGCGCCCGGGACCACGTGGACCGGCGAGCACGGCGGCCGCGCGCGGATCGCCGCGGTCGACGTGGCGATCGAGGTGCGCGCGGGGCGGTTCACGGGGTGCGTGCAGACCGTGGAGGAGCGCCTCGGCGACAGGCCCGCGCGCTACGTGTCGACGTTCTGCCCGGACGTCGGCGTGGTGGTGATCGAGGCCGAGGGCGGGGCGAGCCACGAGCGGGCCGAGCTCAAGAGCTACGCGCCGCCCGTCGACATGGGCCCCGACGGCGTGCGGCGCGCCCCGGCCGACCCGCCGCCCGGCGCAACGAGTGCGCCCTGAGCGCGCCGCGCGCGCTCCGCGGTGGAGGCCGCCCGCGTGCGTCACGCCGCGCGCGCTCGCCCGGCGGCGCATCCCGTTGCTTTTTGCGCGGACGCGCAATCCGTGCGACCCGTGCCAGGCCCTTCCGTTTCCTGGGGGGCGGGAAGTAGACTCCCGGCGCCGCTCGTGGCGCGGGCGCACCGCTTGCTGCGAACACGCCGCGCGAACGCCGCTGGCGGCGCCTCTCGAATCACCAAGGACATGAATTACTGGGATTACATCCACGTCGAGGAGCTGCTCGCCCTCCAGGGTGGATTCGACGACGACGAGCAGAAGGTCGGCAACGACGAGGCCCTGTTCATCGTCGTCCACCAGATCTACGAGCTCTGGTTCAAGCTCATCCTCCGGGAGCTCACCTCGGCGCGCGAGCTCTTCCGCCAGAACCCCGTCCCCGATCAGAAGCTCGCCTCCGCGGCGCGCTCGTTCCGGCGGGTCGTCACCATCTTCGAGCAGGCGATCGAGCACTTCCGGGTCATGGAGACGCTCACGACCCGCGATTACCTCGATTTCCGCGATCGCCTCATCCCCGCGAGCGGCTTCCAGTCGGCGCAGCTGCGCGAGATCGAGCTCGTGCTGGGCCTCGACGACGCGCTCCGGATCCCGCTCGGCCGGGAGGGCAGCTACAAGGAGGCGCTCAAGACCGCGGACGGCGCGCCCTCGGCGGCCACGCGCCGCGTGGAGGCGAGGCTCGCGAGCGGGCCGAGCCTCAAGCACTTCCTGGACGAGTGGCTCTCGCGGACGCCGATCGACGGATCGAGCGAGCCGGAAGGCGTCATGAGCTTCCTGCGCGGCTACACGCGCTCGATGCGCCAGGAGAACGAGCGCCGCGTCCAGATGGCGATCGACAAGGCGCTCACCCCGCCGGACGTCGAGCGGCTCCGCGCGCGCTACGAGGCGGAGAGCGCGGCCGCCGAGGCGTTCCTGCTCGCCGAGGACGATCCGGCGGCCGACGCGGCCACGCGCGAGAAGCGCCGGGCGGTCCGCGCGGCGATCGTCTTCATCGAGAGCTACCGCGAGCTGCCCCGCCTCGCGTGGCCGCGCGAGGTGCTCGACCGCATCCTGGAGATGGAGCAGGCCATGCTCATCTGGCGGCAGCGCCACGCGCGGATGGTCGAGCGGGTGATCGGCCGGCGCACCGGCACGGGCGGCTCCGCGGGCGTCGATTACCTCGACCAGACCGCGCTGCGCTACCGCGTCTTCGGCGATCTCTGGACGGTGCGCTCCCTGCTCTTGCGTAAGCCGAGCGTCCCTGAGCTCGAGCACGCATCGGATTACGGATTCCGTGTCGAGGATTCTCCGTGAAATCACTTCGCGATCACTTCTTGCGTCTTGATGCCCGTTCGCTCGGGTTGTTTCGCATCACCTTCGGGCTGGTCCTTATCGCCGACCTCTTCGGTCGGTGGCGATGGGTGCGGGACTTCTACTCGAACGAGGGCGTCCTCCCGAACCACAACCACCTCTTCAACCTCCGGGGCAAGCAGCAGGTCTTCAGCCTGTTCCACGCCATCTCGACGGAGGGAGAGGCCCACTTCGCCTTCTCGCTGGCGCTCGTCGTCTACGCCCTGTTCCTCATCGGTCACAGGACGCGCGTCTTCCACGTGCTCTCGCTGCTCGTGCTGGTGAGCCTGACGTCGAGGAACGTCCTGCTCGAGAACGCCGGCAACTACGCGGCGATCGCGATCCTCGCGCTCACGGCGTTCCTGCCGTGCGGGAGCCGCTTCTCGCTCGACAGCCTCCGCGCCTCGCTCGCCCTGCGGGACGAGAAGCGCGACACGGAGCTGAACGACAGGTCGAGGGCCTCGGAGGCCGAGATCGCGGCCGAGCGCCTGCCCGGGTGGTCGCCGACGTCGCTCGCCGCGCTGGCCGTGCTGCTGCAGCTCGCCCTTATCTACCTCTGTACGGCGCTCCAGCAGCGCGGCGAGGCGTGGCGCGACGGGACGGCGTTCTACTATGCGCTCCACGCCGATCGCCTGGCGAGCGACGCGGGCATCTGGCTCCGCGACGTCCTGCCGCTCGGCACGCTGCGCGGGCTCACCTTCGGCACGTGGGCCATGCAGCTCGCGATCCCGGCGCTGCTCTTCGTGCCGGCGCTCTTCCGCTGGACGCGCGGGGTCGCGGCCGCGCTGATGGTCTTGCACGGGCTGATCCTCGGGGTCTTCTTCGATCTCGGGCTGTTCGGGTGGGCGCTCGCCGCCGCGGCGCCGATCGTGCTGCCCGGCGAGCTCTGGGACGTGTACGAGCGCTCCTGGAGCGAGGGGCGCGCGCGCACGCTCGTGTACGACGCCGACTGCGGCGTTTGCCTCCTCCTGGCGCGCCTGGTCAAGCGGCTCGATCTGCGCGAGCACCTGACGTTCCAGGGCAATGTGACGCTCGACGAGCTCTACGTCCGCAACCAGACGGGGGCCGAGGAGCGCGTGCCGATGCCGAAGGAGGTCACGCCGGAGCTCGTGGAGCGGACGGCGCTCGCGATCGACCGGAAGGGGCGCGTGTACATGCGGGGCGCCGCGGTGACCGAGGGGCTCCTGGCGTTGCCGCTCGGCTGGCTCGCCTGGCCGCTCAAGCTGCCGGGCGTCTCGCACCTCCTGAACGCGCTCTACGACGTTGTCGCGGCCCGAAGGCACCGCATCAGCGAGCTCCTGGGGCGGCCGGCGTGCGGGATCCCGCTGCCCGACGAGGGCGAAGCGGACGGCGGCGACGCGGGCCTCGCTCCGGACGTCCCTGCGCCGGCGGTGCGGACGGCGCGGCTCGCGCTGGGGTCGCTGCGGGAGGCGGCGGTGCTCGTGGTGCTCGCCGCGGTGCTGGCGCAGACGGCGAAGGAGAACCCGCTGCCCGGCGCGGCGGCCGTCCCGCAGGGGGCGGTGCTCGCGGGCGTGGCGTCGTGGCCGCGCATGCTGGCCAGGTGGAACGTGATGGCGCCCGAGCCGCCGCGGGACAACGCGCTGATGGTGATCGACGGCCAGACGCGCGCGTCGGAGCCGATCGATCCGCTGACCGGGGAGGAGCCGCGGCTCCAGCCTGCGGGTCACCCCGGGGCGCGGCTCGGCCAGCTCTGGTCCGATTACCTCGATCGCATCCGGCGGCCGGAGTGGTCCGATTACCAGCGCGCCTTCCGCGACTACCTCGCGAAGGGCGGGCCCCAGGCGTCCGGAAAAGGGCGCGAGGCGTCGCTGTCGGGCTTCGATGCGTACTGGGTCTCGGCGCCGATCCCCGCGCCCGGCGAGCCCGCGCCGAGCAGCTTCGAGCGGGAGAAGCTGTTCTCGCACTCGCGAGGTGGCACGGGAAAGCTGGGCGAGCGGAGCCTGCCCATCGCGCCGAGCGTCCTCCGGCACCACGGCAAGCCGAACTGAGGCGCTCGGATGGGTCGGCCTGACGAGGACCCGAGCGCCGCGGAACCCGACGCGGCGCTCGGACGTGGCGCGGGCGCGCCGCCCGGTGAGGGCGCGTCGAGAGAAGATGTGCCGCCCGGCGAGGGCGCGCCGACAGGGGATGTTCCGCCCGGCGAGGGCGCGCCGACAGGGGATGTTCCGCCCGGCGAGGGCGCGCCGACAGGGGATGTTCCGCCCGGCGAGGGCGAGCCGCGGGAGAGCGCGCCGCGCGGTGAGGGCGCGCCGCGAGCGCCCGAGGGCGGGGCTCCAAAGCGTCCGGCCGAGGGGCGTCTCCGGCGCGTGGGGCGCTGGATCAAGGAGCGTTACTGCACCATCGATGTCCGCACGCTCGGCCTGTTCAGGCTGGTGCTCGGCTTCCTCCTCTCGGCCGACTGCGTGCGGCACTGGGCCGAGGCGAGCTGGATCTACAGCAACGACGGGGTGCTCACCAACCACTATCACCTCTTCCATCCGAGCAGCGGATACAACTTCAGCCTGTATCACGCGTTCTCGTCGACGGCAGAGGTCCACGTCGCGTTCGCGCTCTCGCTCTTCTGCTTCCTCTGCTACTTCGTCGGATGGAACACGCGGCTGTTCTCGATCCTGTCGTTCGTGCTCGTGGTGAGCAGGGACAACCGGATCGTCATGATCGAGAACGGCGGCTATGTCGTCGTGAACATCATCGCCTGCTGGGCCATGTTCATGCCGACCGGCAGGCGCTTCTCCGTCGACGCGCTGATCCGCTCGTACCGCGAGCGGCGGGAGCGGACGGCCGCCGATCTCGCGGATCGGAGGCGCCCCGAGTGGGCCGAGCGGCCGTACGTCTCGGGGATCGTGCTCCTCGCGATCCTGAACCTGGCGACCATCTATTATTTCAACGTCGTCAACAAGTCGGGCCAGATCTGGCGTCGCGGCGAGACGGTGCATTACGTCTTGCACCTCGATCGCATGGTGACCGGTATCGCCGTCCTCGCGCGGGAGCTCATCCCTTTCTGGGCGATGAAGGGGCTCACCTGGGGCGTGCTTGTGCTCGAGGCGCTGCTCATCACGTGGATCCTCTCGCCCTATGGCCGCCGCTTCACGCGGGCGCTCGCGATGGGGGGGATGTGGGCCCTGCACGGGACGTTCGGGGTGATGATGCGCCTCGGCCCGTTCTCGTGGTTCATGATCGCCTGGTCGTTCCTGCTGCCCACGGCGCAGCACTGGGACGCGCTCGCGCGCTGGTATCGCCGCCGCGCGGAGCCCCGGGTCGTCGTTTATGACGGCGATTCACCGCTCGCGTTCGCGCTCATGCGGTTCCTTGTCCGGCTCGATGCGCTGGAGCTCCTCCGGTTCGAGGAGGCGCGCGCTGTCCCGGCGGGCGGCGCGGAGGCGGCCGGGGGAGGGGAGCCCCGGCCGGAGCTCTTCGAGGTGCGCGACGCGAGCGACCCGGCGGATGGGCGGGTGTTCCGCGGTGCGGCGGCGCTGCGCGAGATCGTGCAGGCGCTCCCTGGAGGTCGCTTTGCCTGGCCGTTCGTCTGGGTGCTGGCCCTCGGCGCGCCGGGCGCGCTGCTCGGGGTCGTCTCGAGGCGGCGCGACGGGATCGCGCGGTATTTCGGGCTGGATCGGGCGCCGCGCGGGAAGGCAGCGTGCGTGGCGGAGAGCCCGTCGCCGCTCGCGGAGCGCTTCGCCCGCGGGAGGACGATCGCGCGGGAGGCGCTTGTCGCGTACCTCGGGCTCTGCGCGGTGAGCCAGGCCATCAACGAGAACAAGAGCGTTCCGGCGTTCCTCAAGCACACTCAGCCGAGCTTCGTGCAGGCGACGATCGTGTATCCGCGCATCCTCCAGGGGTGGGGGATGTTCGCGCCGAACCCGATCACGGAGGACGGGTCGATCAGCGTGGACGCGATCACGGTCGACGGCCGGCATGTGGATCCGTTCACCGGGCTCCCGCCGGATCTGAACCTCTCCGACGCGCGGGGGCTGGGGCTCGGGCAGATCCAGCAGGACTATTTCAACCGGATCCGGCTCGACCGGAACAAGGCGTTTCGCAAGCCGGGCCTCCAGGACTACCTGCTCAGGTACCATGAGCGGACCGGGCGGCCGGAGGACGAGATAGTGGCGCTCGACGTGTACTGGGTGCGAGATCAGTGCCCGAAGCCGGGGGAGCGCGCGCCGTACAAGAACGAGGCGATCCCGATCCTGTCGTACCGGAAGCCGGGATATCGTCCGCGCCCGGGGCTGCCGGCCCTGCCGCCGCCGCTCAAGGAAGCGAGCGCGGAGAAATAGGGGCGTGCAGGGGACACCCTGCATCGCCGTCTGGCGACAGGGGCGGCGCGCTCGGCTGCTCCTGGGGCCCGGGGCGTCGGTTCAGGAGCCCGTCGTGGCGAGGAGCTCCCTGGCGTCGCTGATCACGGCGGCGCGGCGGATCCAGCGATCCAGCTCGTCGATGTCGGTGCTCGCGAGGACGCGTTCCCGCACCTCGGCGGGGACCTCGAGCCCGCGGGCCTCGAGGAAGGCGAGCACGTCGTGCGCTTTGGCGTCGACGATTCCCTCCTGCCGACCTTTCGCTACGTAGCCGCGCGCGAATTCGCTCTGAAACTGGTAACCGCTCTTCATCATCGCCTCCAACTTGCGCCTCGCCGCTGCGTTCAGCGAGGATAGCACCAGGTCCCCGTAGACGGCTCGGCGCTCCTCATCGAGCTCGTCCGCCGCCCCCGAAAAAAAGGCCATGCCGATCGCTTCGGCCACCTCGCTCTGCCCGTGCGCCATGGCCGAGAGCACGACCGCCTCGGGCGCCGCCTTCGCTTGCTCGGCGTCGGTGACGACCGGGACGCCCTGGGGCCCGAGCACCAGCGGCGTCAGCGTCCATCCGGGATGACCCGTATCGATCGGCCGCGCGCTCCACCGCGCCATCTTCGCGTTGATCGTCACGACCAGCAGCCGGGTCGGGCAGCGGTGCCTGGCGCGCGTCTGCGTGACGTACACGGGCCAGACGTAGGGCTTGTCCGGGTCCACGCCGAGCTGGACCTCGACCACGATGGCCATCGCGGGCTGCTGCTCGCCGACCAGCAGCACGACGACGACATCCGCCCGGCGATCCGAGGGCACGAGCTCGGTGAGGTCGGAGGACTCGACGCGCGCCTCCGTGAAGGTCGGGACCGGATGGCCGAGCGCGTCGTGCAGCATCTCGGCGGCGAGCGTCGGCCGGTTCTTGAACAGCTCAACCAGGGCTTCATGGGTCACTGAGGGCATCGGGTCTTCTCATGAGTGGTTGCAATCATGCTGAATTGAGGCGGCGCGCCAGGCTCATGCGGTGAAGTCCGCAGGGGCCGAGCAGCGTCCTCCCACTCATGAATTCCGGAGAGCTCCTCGGGGTCATCACGCCATGTGACCCACGTCGCCCCCAACGGTCATGGCACGGGGCTGAACGAGAGGGCAGAGCGCTCGGGCGCACGAGCGGAATCAAGCTCTCGACGGTCGCCAACGCCGTACCGATGCCTCGGACATGGCGTCCGGTGTGGCTCTTGTGTAGCTGGCCCTCCGATTCCGCTCCGGCCTGGACACCCGGCGCCTTCACTCGGACGACATGGCAAGAGCGGTGTGTTTTCGTTCTGAAAAGCTACCGCCACTGTCGTCGGCGCTGAAGGAGGTGAGGGCGGAGAAGTAGGATGGTGCCCGGCCGGCCTGCCATCGCCTGCCAGGACAGAAGCAGCGCGCTTGTCCGCTCCTGGGGCGCTCTCAGGAGTCGGTCGTGGCGAGGAGCTCCCGGGCGTCGCCGATGGTTGCGGCACGGCGGATCCAGCGGTCCAGCTCGTCGAGGTCAGTGCTCGCGAGGACGCGTTCCCGCACCTCGGTGGGGAGCTCCAGCCCGCGGGCCTCGAGGACGGCTTGCACGGCCTGCGCCTTGGCTTCGAGGCTTCCCGCCTGCCGACCTTTCGCTACGTAGCCGCGCGCGAATTCGCTCTGAAATTGATAACCGCTCTTCATCATCGCCTCCAACTTCCGCCTCGCCGCAGCGTTCAGCGAGGATAGCACCAGATCCCCGTAGACGGCCCGGTGCTCCTCATCGAGCCTCTCCGCCGCCCCCGAAAAGAAGGCCACACCGATGGCTTCGGCCGCCTCGCTCTGTCCGTGCGCCATCGCCGAGAGCACGGCCACCTCGGGCGCCGCGAGTGGTTGCAATCATGCTGGATCTGGGCGGCGCGCCAGGCTCGTGCGGTTGGGCTTGCAGGAGCCGAGCGGCGTCCTCCCATTCATGAATTCCGGGCAGCTCCGTGAGGTCATCACGCCGTGTGACCCGCGTGTGCGCCGACGGTCATGGCACGGGGCTCAACGAGAGGGGAGGGCGCTCGGGCGCACGAGCGGAATCAAGCCCTCAATGGTCGCCAACGCCGTACCGATGCCTCGGACATGGCGTCCGGTGTGGCTCTTGCGTAGCTGGCCCTCCGATTCAGCTCCGGCTTGGACACCCGGCGCCTTTCATGCGGACGACATGGCGAGAGCGGTGTGTTTTCGTTCTGAAAAGCGAGACGAGCCCGGTCGTGACGTGCCGGAAGCCGCGGTATCGGCCGCGCCCGGGGCTGATGGCGTTGCCGCCGGTGCTCAGGGAAGCGAGCGCGGAGAAGTGGGGAGAGCAGGGGGCACCCTGCATCGCCGCCCAGCGATAGGGGCAGCGCGCTCGGCTGCTCCTGGGGCCCCGGGTGTCGGTTCAGGAGTCGGTCGTGGCGAGGAGCTCCTGGGCGTCGCTGATCACGGCGGCGCGGCGGATCCAGCGGTCCAGCTCGTCGAGGTCGGTGCTCGCGAGGACGCGTTCCCGGACCTCGGCGGGGACCTCTAGCCCGCGTGCCTCAAGGATGGCGAGCACGTCGCGCGCCCTGGCTTCGAGGATTCCCTCCAGCCGCCCCTGCTCCCGGCCCTTCTCCACGCCTTTGGCCACGTAGCTGCGTGCGAACTCGCTCTGAAATTCGTAACCGCTCTTCATCATCGCCTCCAACTTCCGCCTCGCCGCTGCGTTCAGCGAGGATAGCACCAGATCCCCGTAGACGGCCCGGCGCTCCTCATCGAGCCCGGCCGCCGCCGCGAAGAAAGCCTCGCCGATCGCCTCCGCCGCCTCGCTCTGTCCGTGCGCCATGGCCGAGAGCACGGCCACCTCGGGCGCCGCCTTCGCCTGCTCGGCGTCGGTGACGACCGGGACGCGCTGGGGCCCGAGCACCAGCGGCGTCAGCGTCCAGCCAGGGTGGCCCGTGTCGATTGGCCGCGCGCTCCAGCGCGCCATCGCCGCGTTGATGGTCACGACCAGCAGTCCGGTCGGGCAGCGGTGCCGTGCGCGCGTCTGGGTGACGTACACGGGCCAGACGTAGGGCTTGTCCGGGTCCACGCCGAGCTGGACCTCGACCACGATGGCCATCGCGGGCTGCTGCTGCTCGCCGACCAGCAGCACGACGACGACGTCCGCGCGGCGGTCGGAGGGCACGATCTCGGTGAAATCGGAGGACTCGACGCGCGCCTCCGTGAAGGTCGGGACCGGATGGCCGAGCGCGTCGCGCAGCATCTCGGCGGCGAGCGTCGGCCGGTTCTTGAACAGCTCCACCAGAGCTTCATGGGTCACTGAGGGCATGGCGTGGTCTCACGAGTGGTTGCAATCATGCTGGATATGCGTGGCGCGCCAGGCTCATGCAGTGGAACCCGCAGGAGCCGAGCAGCGTCCTCCCACTCATGAATTCCGGGGAGCTCCTCGGGGTCATCACGCCATGTGACCCGCGTGTGCGCCGACGGTCAGGGCAGGGGGCGGCTGCACGTGGGGGCTCTCGGATACACGAGCGGAATCAGGCCGTTGCCTCCGGTGCTCAGGAAGGCGAACGCGACGAGGTTGGCCGGCGCATGGGCCACTGCCGTGGAGGGGGAGTGGTGGCCGCCACCCGCCATGGCGCCGCCATCCTTGAGTCGGCACTGTCACCGAGTTTTCTCGTCGTTTCGTGCCGGCATGGGGGGTGCTCAAGGTCGAACGTCATGCCGACGCTCGAGCACAACGCCCTCGTCGAGATCTTCCGTGAGCACCCGGAGCTCGCGCCCCGCTTGCTCGCGACGCTCTTCCACGCCGAGGTGCCGCCGCACACCTCGGTCGCGGTTGTCGAGTCGTCGCTCGAGCAGCTCATTCCGGTGGAGTTCCGCGCTGACCTCGTGCTCGAGCTTCGAGAGGCGAGCGGCACGCTCGTTCTGGCGATCGTCGTCGAGGTCCAGCGCGACGTGGATCCGGACAAGAAGTTCTCATGGCCGACGTACGTCACGGTCGTGCGCGCCAGGAGGCGCTGCGGCACGGTCGTCCTCGTTGTCGCACCGGACGCCGCGTGGCCGTCTGGGCGGCGGAGACCATCGACCTCGGCCTGGGCCGCGGCAACGTCGAGCCGCTGGTGCTCGGTCCGGCCGTTGTCCCCGAGATCACCGACCCTGCCGAGGCCGAGAAGGAGGCGGAGCTCGCCGTGCTGTCGGCGGTGGCGCACGGCAACGGGCCGAACGGGCTCACCGTGGTTCAGGCGGCGCTCGTTGCCCTGGGTCGGCTCGACCAGGAGCACGCGATGGTCTACTTTCAGGTCATCTGGAACGGGTTGCGTGAGCCCATGCGGCGGGCTCTGGAGGCGTTGGTCATGGAACGGCAGATCGAAGGCGAGGCGACGTTGCCCCCGTTCGTGCAGAAGCTCATCGATCGCGGCAAGCTCGAGGGCCTCCGCGAGGGCGAGCTCAAGGGCATGCGTGAGGGGAAGCTCGAAGGGAAGCTCGAAGGCAAGAGGGACACCCTGCTTCGGTTGCTCGCGCGGGCCGGGATCGTGCTCAGCGAGAGCGAGAGAGCGCGCGTCCAGGCATGCACGGACATGGGGACCCTCGACCGCTGGATCGATAACGTCCTTGGGGCGACGACGGCCATCGACGTGCTCTCGTGACGGTTGACGGATGCGGCCGATCGGGCTGGCGATGAATCAGATGGGCTTTGCCCGATGATGATCGCCGGGCCGATGGGCGCTCCCGGCCGCCGCCGTGATGGCCGGCCCTTCTTGCCGCGGAGGCTGCAAAAGGCATCTTACTGCGCCCGGGGCCAGGAGTGGGAGCACGGCCGCCGGTGTGCAGTGTCGGTGATCATCGCGTCCCGCGTCGGGCCGGCGAAGATCGCGGCCACGTGTTCGCCGGTGTTCACCGTTCACCGCTGGCGCCTGCGCCGATCCGGGCCGCGCTGGCCGGAGCCGCTGCACCCCTCATAGCCGAGCGAGCCGTCCGTCTTGGAGCAATATCCAGGGGGAGGAAGGTGCATACGCCTCGGTCCCGGCGATGGGCAGGCTTGGCGCATCCGTGAGCTGTTCGAGCCCCTCGTCGCGGAGTCGGATGCCACCTTCGGTGAGGCGGTAGACGAACGGCTTCATCACCTCGCCAGGATTCGGGCCAGGCGCGCGCTCTACGAATGCGCTCGAATCGTGCCTCGCCCATTGGGACAGACGATCTTCCAGGAACAGGTCGCCTGTACAGGAGAGAATTTCTCGCAAGTCCAGTCCAGATTGCGACCTGTCGCAGAACACGGACACGTCAGTCTTGTAATTCTCTCCCGAAAGGATGGTCAGGATGAGCTCGTCGAATCGGCTGAGGCGCAGGGCGCCTTCCGTGGTCCTTCTCGGAAAAAAGCATGACAGAAGCTCCCACAAGGGGGCAAGCTCTGGGAACCCTTCGACGCCAGCCATGCAGCTTTCGACGAAGGCCAAGGGATCCTCATCGGTGTAGCTTTCCCAGAGGCGAACGGCACGGTCGTAGCGCTCCGCTGGCCAAGGGCACGATTCGTCGAGACGATCCAGAAGAACCTTGTCCAAATGGTCCGCTACCGATGCGGAGCAGTTGAACCGCGGAACGATCGGCGGCTCTGGAGGACTCGTCCTTGTGCCGTACACAAACTCGAACTCGGCGACGATGACGTCACTGCATGCGATCCCAATGTGCCTCAACCAGCTACAGGCCCTCCATAGGTTCACTCGCTCGTGGAGGCTCACTGATACCCACAAGACGACGGGCAGCTCCCAGCGAACATCCGGAGAGTAGAGCCGATCCCACTTTTCACCAGAATCATCCCTATCGGAGCGGTCTTCAGAACGGGACAACCACGTCTCGCGGAGCCGGTCATGTTCTACGGCATCCCGGCGGCTCGGTCCGATGACAAGACAGTCTGACGCACGCACGACGTTGGTAGCACCGAGCTGAACCAGGCGGTCTGCTGTTGGCGGATCAAAGGCGACGTGTGTCGCATCAAGAAGCATAGGGGCGTCCGTCATGCTCAATTAAATCCACAGTCATAGCACTCACTGTATTTGTAGGGACGTTTGTCCTGGCAATCTTCGCGGCAGTAATCACAAAGACTCCTGTGGCCAATCGGGCGCGTGCACCGCCGCCCCATGTCCCTGCATTTTCGTACATCTCGGTACATTCGTGAACGGGCGTGCACCCTGCCATTAACGCGGACGAGTCGCTGCGCACGTCTTCGCTTCCGCCTTCGTCTTCTTCGCCGTTACTTGGGAAATCTCCCGCCCCTGCGGATTCTGTCGGGTATCCAGCACCCGCGCTTCCCGGCTCCACTGTGTCGCAAGTGTAGGACAAGTCGCATGCCGACACGAGCATCGCTGCGAGCCCGCCGCACGATACGAGCGCGCTCGCCTTCTTCAAGCCGTCTCCCATGTTTTCCTCCGCTTTCCGGATGCGCGCACCGTTCTCCCACTGGAAGGCGACGTCAACAGGTTGTCTACATCACGACCATGTTGATGCGGTGGTGCGTACGAATCTGGTGCGGTCGGCCGCATGTCGCGCGCGGGCTACTTGCTGGCCATTGCGAAGGCTGAGCGCTCCCGGTCGCGGCGGTAACGGTGAATCCATTCGCCAGGCGAGGCTACCGGATGCCTCTCACTGCGCCCGCTGCCAGGGGGAGGAGTACGGCCGCCGGTAGTGCGGCACCGGGAACTGCTTGCTACCCGCGCGAACGCGCCGACGCTTGGCTTCGGCGGCTTGCAGGGGACTTCCTTCCTGGAACGGCGGAGGCGGACGGGGAAGGGGCCGGGGATGCAGCGGTGCGGCGGCGGCCGGCGCCGTTGGTGGTCTTGGCGTTCTGCTCGCGCTCGGCGCGGAGGCGCTCGAGGAGGACGGAGGCGGGCTCGTCATTCGGGTCCTGGGGGACGAGCTCGCCGCGGAATGCCTTATCGAGGGTGGCACGGTCGAGTTCATTAGTCTGGCTGGCAAGCTCACTCACGAGCCTTTCAACCCTACGCACAGAACCAACGGCATGGTTGATGCGGCGAAGCATCTCCTTCAGTTCCGCGCGAGGCGCAATGGGAATTGCGAGTGATCGAAGTTTGGTTCCGTTTACGTTGGCCTGGCCTACCTGCTGACTAACGACGGAAGTGACCCAATTACGACCATGCGGTCCATTGATGAACCAGCTGACAATCTCGGGTGGAACCTCGATAATTCGCATCCGGATGAGGTACGAAGCGAAGGAGCATGTCTCCGGATGCCCCGTGTAGACAGCAGTCTTTCCAACAAGCTCTGGACTATTTGTCCGATTAAAAAGAACGTCTCCAGGATCCAGGAGGAGACCGGGAAACTCTTCGTGGTCCGCAGGAAGGTATTTCAACTCGGAAGTGTCAAGCTGGCCACTAACGATGTTCCCCATGCGAAGGACTGCAACTCCGCTTGGATTGTCGCTCGTCTTCGCCGATGTCCCGTACTGTATTGTCTCTGTGAGCTGATCGACCGTTGCCCAGCACCACCCTTCCGGTAGCTCGGGCAGATCGCTCGCGTCCACCGGCGCCGGCTCTTCGTACTTCTCCTTCCACCGGTCGTCCCCCGGCACTTTCCCCTTCGCCCGCATCTTGGCGAGCTCCGCTTCCTCCCACCGCCGCCGCCGCTCGGCGCGGATGCGCTTGAGCAGCTCCTCGGCCGGCTCCACGTCGGGGTTCTTCTCCCGCCAGTCTGCCGTGAGATCGCCGCGGAAGGCGGCTGCGAGCACGGACTGGCGGAGGCGCTCGAGGAGCGCGGGGATGGCGTCGAGCGCTTCCTTGGCGCGGCGGCTTTTAGCGGTGAGGGCGTCGATCTTGGCGACGATGCGGCGCTGCTCTAGGGCCGGAGCTAACGGGATGCGTAAGGTCCGCATATCAGCCATGTTGATCCGCAATCGGCCGATCCCGTGTGCCGCCTCCTCCGCTCGCTTACGGCCATCCGGCGAGTTGAGGCAATGCATCACATATCGACGATCGAGTTCGCTATCGACTTTCAATCGGACACAGTCGGCTTTGACAACAGCCTTGCCGAGGCTGGCTGGCACCTCGACGCAGCGCCCTACAGGCTCGGCAAGCGCCGCGATGACGAGGTCACCGGGAAACACCTCGTGTTTCTTAAGCGCCTCATACTTGGATTCCGATATGTGTGCCCGATCGAAGTCAAGGAATTCGCCGGCTCCGAGATTACCTAGTCGGATTACGCGAACCCCGTGTGTGACATAGTCCGATGTCTTGAGATTACTGCCGAACGGCCCATCGGTCATGGCGTTGGGCTCTGACGCTGCAATCTCCTGGAGTGTTGGCCATGCCCATCCATCCGGCAGCTCACTCATGTCTCCACCCCCAGCTCTGTCCGCAGGGCCTCCATCTCCTCCATCACCACCCTGAGCTTCTCCAGGATCTCCGACGCGACTTCATCTGGCTCCGGTAGATCATCCACTCCGTGCACGCCCGCATCCTTGAGCCAGCTTATATCGAGATTTTCCCCCCGCCCCTTGATCTCCTCCCGCGTGAACTTGCGGAACCGCCCCTCCTCCCCCTGGTCCTTCCGCCGGCTCTTCCCGTACGGGTCGCTCCCGAACGCCTTCTCGAACTCCGCGAAGTGCTCCTGCCCGAGCGGCGTCCGCTTCCCGAACGACGGCATGTTCGCCCGCAAATCATAGACCCACACCGCCCGGGTGTTCCCCTTGTCCTTCTTCTCTTCCCCGCGCGTGAAGAACAGCACGTTCGTCTTCACCCCCTGCGCGTAGAAGATCCCCGTCGGCAGCCGCAGGATCGTGTGCAGATCGCACTTGTTCATCAAGTCGGCCCGGATCTGCGCCCCGGTGTTCTCCTCGAAGAGCACGTTGTCCGGCAGCACCACCGCGGCCCGCCCACCCGGCTTCAACCCTCGATAGATATGCTGCAAGAACGCGAGCTGCTTGTTCGAGGTCGGATACGTGAAGTCCTTCCGCGACGGCAGCCCGCCCCCCTTCTTCGTCCCGAAGGGCGGGTTCGTCAGGATCACATCCGCAGGCAAGAGCCCCTCACTGTCGGAAGCGAGCGTGTCCCCGCGCAGCAGGTTCCCCTCGATGCCGTGAAGCATCAGGTTCATCAGCGCCAGCCGGTGCGTGTCCTCCACCAGCTCGATGCCGTAAAACGCCTTCTTCTTCTGGAAGTCCTGCTCGCGCGCGGACAGGTCGTACAGGTTGTCGGTCGCCGCCTTGATGAGCCGATCCGCCGCGATCAGAAACCCCGCCGTCCCCGCCGCCGGGTCCTGTACCAGCTCCCCCGCCTTGGGCTGGACCAGCCGCACCATGCAGTCGATCAGCGGCCGCGGCGTGAAGTACTGCCCCGCCCCCGACTTCTTCTCGCTCGCGTTCCGCTCGAGCAGGTCCTCGTACATGTTGCCGAGGCCCTCCTCGCGCGCCGAGTACCAGTCGAGCCGCTCGATCTCCTTCACCAGCGTGCCCAGGTTCTTCGGCTGCTTGATCGACGTCTTGGCGTTGACGAAGATCGCCTGCACGCGCCCCGACGCCTCGGTGCCCAGGTGGAGCAGCGTGGCGCGGTAGAAGTTGAGCAGCCCGACTCCCTCCTTCGAAGCGAGGTCGTCCCAGCGATACCCCTTCGGCAGCTCCTTCTCCGTGCTCGTCTCCTTCGCCATCTTGAGGAAGAGCAGGTACGTCAGCTCGGTGAGGTACTCGTGGTAGGTAATGCCGTCGTCCCGCAGGACGTGGCACAGATCCCAGAGCTTGCGGACGATGTCAGCGGTCGTCATGGTCGGCGCTTTCCACCTACCACAGTCAGCCGGCCGCCTTCTCCCAGATCGCCTCCTTCAGGTCGCCCAGCACCTGATCGAGCTTCCCGTCGAAGATCTTGTCGATCCGCTGGAAGCCGCCGTCGGCCTGGAACTGCCCGCGATCGAGCGCCGCACGGTCCACGACCTCGTCCGCCTTGATCTGCTTGCCGATGCGCTCGAGCCACTTGCGCTGCACCGCTGTCCACGCGCGGCCCTGGCCGATCTTCGCCACGGCCCTGTCCACCCGCTCGCCATAGGGCACCAGCGGGTCGCCGAGCGCGGCGCGCCGGATGAAGCCCATGACGGACGCCGCGATGTCCGCGTTCGTCTTGTCCCGCCACGCGGTCCGCAGCATCGCCTCGCTGTAGCCCGCCCCGTCGAGCGCGAGCTTGAGCTCCCGCAGCTGCTCGCGGGTCAGCTCGCGCGGCCGCTGCGTGACCAGCACCAGCGCTGGCAGCGTGTTGAGGTGGTCGCGGAGATACAAAGCGAAGCCGTCGAGGTAATCGTCCGGCCGCGCCGCCTTGCCGTAGCCGTGACCCACCTCGATCACCCGGTCGACGTGCTCCGAGATGATCATCGGCCGGGCCGCCCCGAGCTTGTCGTCCAGGAGCGGGATGAGATACCCGTGCTGGGCGAAGAATGTCGCCGCCGCGTCCGGTGTCCCCGCCTTGAGGAGGCGCGCGACCTCGGCCGGCGACATCCCCGCGATGCCCTCGAACCGGGTGAGGCCCTCCCCCTTGAGCACCTGCCGCTTGCGCTGGAGCTTGGCGATGAGCTGCTCGAGCACCACCGCCCGCGCCTCGGCGTCAGTCACCGTCCCGAGCTCGTCCACGAGCTGCCGGAACGAGAAGCTCACGTCGTTCACCACCGCCGTCATCGAGGTGAGTTGCTCGAAGTTCTCGTACAGCGCCACCGCGTCGAAGATGCGAAAGCTCGCCTTCTCGATCTCCGGGCAGAGGCGCGTGGCCCGGCCGAGCATCTGCTCGTACAGGATGCGGCTCTTGACCTGCCGGAGGAAGACCAGGTTGCAGATCCTCGGGACGTCGACCCCGGTGGTGAGCAGATCCACGGTGACGACCACGCTGGGGAGGCGCTCGTTCTTGAAATGCCGGATGAGCTGCAGCGGGCGATCTACGCTGGCATGGCCGGTGATCTTGGCCACGGCGCCCTCCTCGACGCTGCCGTAGTGTGCGGCGAACGCCGCCTCCAGCCGCCTGACGACCAGATCGGCGTGAGCGTCGTTCACGCAGAAGATCAGGGTCTTGCCCGGGAGCGTCGGATCGATGTGCCTGGCGAGCTCGGCGCACACGACCTCGTTGAAGCTCTCGGTGATGACCTTGCTGTTGAAGCCGTCGAGCTCGATCTTCACCTCGTCCTCGACGTCGACAAGCTCCTCGGCGGCGGTGCGCGGGTCGAAGCGCCGCATCTTCTCGCCCTTCTTCCAGATCATCCCCTGCTTCGCGAGCTCGGTGACGATGGGCACCGGCGGCTCGTGGTCGACGAGGCAGCCGTCGATCACCGCCTCACGGTACGAGTAGAGGAAGACCGGCTTGCCGAAGATCTCCGCGGTGTGCGCCGCGGGCGTGGCCGTGAGGCCGATCTTCACCGCGTCGAAGTGATCGAGGACGCGCCGGTACCTGGAGACGTAGTCGTCGAGGTCGCGGAACCGGAGCTCGACGTCGCTCATCTCCTGATCGAGCGTGTACCCGCGGTGGCACTCGTCGACGATGATGCAGTCGTATTGATCGACCGGCGGGGCGTCGCCCTCCGCCTTCGGGTAGAGGACGCGCTTGACCATGCCCTGGATGGTCGCGACATGGAGCTTGGTGTCCGCGTCGGGCCGCACGTCGTCGAGCCCCTTGATGCCGTAGATCTCCGCGAACGTCTGCAGGTTCTCGAGCCGCGCGTCCTTGAGCGCGTCCACCGTCTGCTCCCCGAGCGCGCTCCGGTCGACGAGGAAGAGCACGCGCCGGAACCGCTGCGCCTTGATCAGCCGGTAGACGAGCCCGATGGCGGTGCGCGTCTTCCCCGTCCCCGTGGCCATCGCGACGAGGCACGCCCGCTGCCCGCTCTCGATCGCCGCCTCCACGGCCCGGATGGCGCGGATCTGATAATCGCGCAGGTCGAGATAGCCTGTGGGCTCGCTCCCCAGCTTCGCGTGGGCGGCGTCGATGTCCTGCTTGAAGAGCGCGACGAGCCCCTCGGGCGTGTACCAGCCCTGGAGCGCGCGAGAGAGGGTGGTCGAGCGCCGCGCGTCGCGGAACCAGATGCCGCTCTTGGTCTCGAGCTGCTTGAGGTACGATCGCCCGTTGGTGGCGAAGAGGAAAGGCACCTTGTGCACCCCACCCCACGGACCGCCTGCGAACCTGGCCTCGCCCTCCACCTTGAAGCCGCGGCTATAGCGGGTGGTCTGCTGCTTGAGCACGTTGGCCACATCCACGCTCATCTTCTTGGCCTCGACGACCGCGTACGCCTCGAGCCCGATGAACAGGGCGTAATCGACCGGGCCCGTCTGCGTCGGCCACTCGGCGATGGCGAGGTTCTTCCCCTTCTGCGGCCTCGTTCCCCGCTTGTAGTGCAGTTGCTCGGAGTCCGCTTCCCATCCGGCGTCGCGGAGCTGCTTGTCGATGAGCCGGCGGGTGGCGGCCTCGTCGAGGTGGATCGCCTGCGCGGCCTCGGCAGCGCAGTCGACCACCGCCTGAATGACGGCGGCGGGCGCCTGCGCGGCCTGCGCCTGGAGGGCGGCGAGCTCCGCGGCGAGCTGGGCCTTCTGGAGCTTGATGGCCTCGACGTCCTTCGCCCACTTCTGCTCCGCCTCGATGGCGAGGGCCTCCAAGATCACCCGATCTTCGGCCTCCTTCCGGGCGCGCTCCTCGGCCGTGAGCCGCTTCTTCGCCTCCTCCTCGATGGCGGCCCGGACGGCCTCGATATCGACCTTGCTCCTGGCCAGCTCTCCGCGCAGCCGCTCGAGCTCCGCGGCGAGCGCGGCGTCTTCCTTCGCCGGATCGGGGGGCGGCACGAAGGGGCCGGGGTCGAACTTCTTGTGGTTCCCGAACGAGCGCTGGAACCAGACGGCGAGCTCGCGCGCCATCTTGAGCTGGTGCAGCGCCTCGTGATGCCCGCCGCGGAGCTCGTGGGTCGCCTTGTTGCCGGCGACGCGCAGGTCGTGGAAGAGCTGCCGTGTGGTCGCGTCGAGCGCGCCCCGGTCGCGGAGGCGTTCGATCAGCGTGGCCTGGTTGTCTTCGGGCGACGCGTAGAGCCCGAGGCGCGCGGCGGCGCGCTGGGCGAGGATCTCGCCGAACTGCCGCAGCTTCACCAGGCAGGTGTTCGGGTCCTCGGCGAAGTAGCGCTCCGCGTGTGTCCCGAGCACGACGAGGCGCGGGTCGTGGTGGGCGAGAAACGCGAAATTGGGCGAGGCGGCAGGGGGCATGGGATCGAGCTCGCGCGTGGGTGGGGGGACCGTTCCATGGAACACCAGCCCGGGGTGCGGATGGAAGTGGAACGACCCGCCGTGCCGGGCGGTATCGCGCGAGGAGCAGACGTTCAGGTGCGCGCGGTTGACGCGCACTTCGAGCCGCTTCGATCAGAAACAACCGCGCTTGTCTCGGTGCAAGTCGTGCTCGGAGGATGTGCGCAGGCTGGCGACGACTTCGCGAGCCTCGGCCCGTCACAACCACAGTCCACCGAGGCGCACTCGACTCCAGACCGTGTTGGGGTTGTGGCCCAGCGCCGCGCCGATCTCTCTGCACGTAGTTCCCTGCGCCTTGAGGGCAAGGACGGCTCGGAACCTGGGACCCACGCGCCCGAGCCCGCGCAGCGCTTCCCGGGCCTCCATCTGCCCCAGCGGCGAGGGGGTGTGGTCTTGAACGAGGCTTCCCGCGTCCGGCACCAGGACCTCGTACCTCCGCCATGCGCGCGTCACGTAGTGTGAAGCGTGCCGCCCTTGGCCGGGTGGACGTCGGCGGTCCCGAGCTCCTGCCGCGCCTGGTTCGGCGACGCGGGCCGCGGTGCCGCCCCTCCGGCTCCAGAATGCGCACCGCGTGGCACCGTCACGCGCGGCTGACGTGGCCCCCTGCTTGCGTCGCCCGTACCATGCGAATGATTCCACCGGTTGCCGCCGTAATCTCTCTCCATGGAGTCGCTCTATGCGCTGCATCTTGTATCATGTACCCATCAGAAAGTGTCGATGAGACGGAGTTCGACACACCAACCAGCGAGCCAGAAGCTGACAATCTGACACTTGACGACGAAACGGAGGACGTTTCCACGACCGAGCCGGAGGCGATCGGCAGCTTCAAGATCGTCCACTGCAAGAGATATGAGCACGGCGCTGACTGCATGATGAAGTGCGCCGATGCAGGAATATCTTGTCAGGCCGGACGAAAACACCCGTACAAATCCAACGTCAAAACTGGACTACTGATGCAATGCAGAGGCCTCGGCGTGGCCACCAGCTGCTGGTACTATTACGAGAATGAAGACATATGCGTTTTCGTCGTAGGAGTTCCCGTTAAGTGCGGCTACGAGGGTGGAATTCCTGACTGAGAGCGCGCGCGCAGAACGCGGCTTTCCGCGCCGCGCGCTGCCAGTCCGGTCCGAACAGAGACTCCATGGATCGAAGAGCGAGCGGGCCGAGCTCGGGCGACCGCTCACCGCCCGAGAGCGCAGCGGAACCCAGTTCGCGGAGTCGCCGCATCCGCTCGATGTCTTCCGCGGTGATGGCCGTAGGCCCGTGCAGGCGACCGCGCATCTGCTCCACCATCGCCCCCTCGGCGGCGCTCAGGGTGTTTTCCCACGCCACGGGATCCACCTGGAGCTCGGCGTCGCCGTGCTCGATGGCGTCGGCGAGGATGCAGATGTAGCCGGCGGCGTAGAACGTGGCCATGGACGCCCAGTCGAGGAGATCCTCTTCGTCTTCGTCGAGCAGAGGCTCTTCGTCGTCGTCGTTGGTGAGGGGCTGATCCGGGTGAGGCATGCCCGGAGTCTAGTTCGGTCTTACGTGGGAAGGGGGCTGCGGCGTCGTCGAGTCGACGTCGATTTGCGTTGACACTCAGCACAGTCAACAAGATCGACATGGATCGACACCGAGCCACAATCGGATTTTCTTGACAAATGTGAAATCCGCTTCGGATCCACATCTCGCCGGAGTGCATCTCCAGTGGCGCACGCGCTCGAGCGCCTCGACGCCCGCGGTGCTGCGCTCGCCCGAGTGGCCATCGACCTGTCTGCGCCGTGCTCGCCCGCGTGGGGCTCAGCGCGCTCCCGAACTCGCCGCTGTCCATGCCCGTGGAGCCGCGCCGCGCACCAGGGCAACGAGGGATTACCGCTCTGTCTCTTGCGATGCGATCAGTCTGACAGGGCGCCGCGCCGTCCGCGCTCGCCTAGGTGGTCACATCCATGCCCGTCCAGATGATCCAGGCGCGAAAACAGGTGACCGAATCGACCGGCGCGACGAAGAACGGTGCGCCGGGGTGTGTCCGCAGGGGACGACACGTCGACGCGTCGGTCGGTTGCATTCCCGAGACGACGTCAAAATCGTCGTGCAAAAGCGCGGCGCCACGCGGGCGGGCACCGTTGCCGGACTGGCGACGTCGTTGATAAGGTGCCCTGGATGACGCGCTTGCGCTTGCGGTCGGTCCTGTTGAGGAGTTGCCTTCTCGGCGCGTTGATCAGCGCCACGGCGCTCTCGCGCGCGGCGCCGCCGCCCGGGGGCTCGCCGCCGGCGGCCGCGGCGCTGCGCCAGCAGGCGCGGATCGCCTTCTTCGGGCGGCGGTGGGCGGACGCCGAGGCGCGCTTCGAGGCCGCCCTGACGGCGCCCGACGCCGCCGGGATGACCGAGGTGCAGCTGGCCGAGGTGCTCGGGTATCTCGGGCTCTCCGAGCTGGAGCAGGGCAAGCACCGGGAGGCCGCCGAGCACCTGGGGGAGAGCCTCGATCACGATGCGGTCCTGAAAGAGACGCTCGTCCGCCGGTTCACGAGCGGGTTCAACAAGGCGCTGGAGCACGTCGGAAGGATCTACGTGGCTGCCGCCCCGCCCGACGCCGAGGTCCTCCTGGACGGGGAGCCGATCGGCACGGGGGCCACGGTCCTCGAGCTCTTCGTCGATCCGGGGACGTACACGCTCCGAGCCCGGCTGTCGGGCTACGGGGAGCTCTCGCAGCGGGTCGAGCTCGCCGCGGGGGCGACGGTCGGCGCGGCGCTGACGCTCTTGCCCGTGGTCGAGGCGCCCCCGCGCGTCCCCGAGCCGAGCGCGAAGGACATCCGACCGGTCGCGCCGGCCGCGGCCCCGGCGCCGGGGCTCTGGGCGTCGTGGCCGGGGGCGCTGCGGATCGCGGGGATCGCCGTCACGACGGCCGCCGTCTCGTCGGGGGCCGTCTTCATGCTCCGCGCGAGCGTGCTCGACGGCGACATCAGCGAGCGGATCGACGGCCTCAACCGCGATCCCGCGTGGACCTCGGACGCGTGCCGCGAATCGCCGCAGCCCTCCGCGTGCCCCGAGCTCCACCGCCTGCGCGAGCAGCGCGACAGGTCCGGCGTCCTCGGGACCGCCCTTGTCGCGACGGGGGCCGTCGTCGGCGCGGCGACTGCGGCGTCGTTCTTCATCGACTCCTCGTCCCCGCGATCGACGCCGGCGACGACCGCGCTCCGCGTCGTGCCGGTGACGACGGCGCACCAGATCGGCGTGATGGCGCTCGGGGCGTGGTGAGGGCATGGATGCGAGCGTGACGTGGTCTCGGGCGGCTCGGAGGGCGTCGGCTTCGCTCGCGATCGCCGCGCTGTGCGGGTGCGGCGCGAGCGTCGCCTCGGGGTGCATGTACCTCGGGAGCCACTGCTGGGAAGAACAGACGTGTGATGAAGGCGCCTCGGCGCTGCCGCCCGCGCCGCCTCCCCCGGCCTCGCCGTGCGAACGCGACCCGGTGACGGGGCCGGTGCTGGACGGCTGCGGGGTGTTCGTGCGCGCGCAGGGCGACGACCGCCACCCGGGCACGCGGCAGCAGCCGGTGAGGACGCTCGAGCGCGCGATCGTGCTCGCCGCGAGCGGACGGCGCGACGGGGAGGAGCCGACCCGGCGCGTTTATGCGTGCGGCGAGCGATTCGAGGAGGCGGTCGCGCTGCCCTCGGGCGTGGACCTCTGGGGAGGCCGTCGCTGCGCGGACGGGGACTGGTCGTTCGGGTGGTCGTTCGGGGGGCCCGATCAGCTGACCACCATCGCTCCGGGGCCGGAGGGGATCCCGCTCCGGGTCCTCGCCGCCGAGGGGCGGACGTCGACGATCTACGGGGTCCGGGTCGTTGCCGGCGAGGGCTCGGCGAGCGACGGGCGGTCGTCGATCGGGATGATCCTGAGCCAGGGGGCGAAGGCCCGGTTGGTGGCGAGCGAGGTCCACGCGGCCGGAGGGAAGGACGGGGAGCCGGGGGAAGACGCGCCGATTTTCACGGCAGACGAAGGGGTTTATGGCAACCACGGCGCGCCTGCGTGCAGCGCAGAGCGCCCCGTGGCGGCGGTTACAGCGTGCGATGACAGTATGGAATCGATCGGCGGGCGAGGGGGCGATGGGGGGCTCTATTCCGGTGAAGACGGCCAGCACGGCGAGCCTTACTCGATCGAGGACCCCTCGCAGTCGGGCCGAGGGGGGCTAGGTGCGGGCAGCGGGTCCTGCACGGACGGCCAAGGGGGCGCGCACGGTAAGGATGGCGAGCACGGGGCCGACGCGGCAGGCGCCGGTGTCCTTGACACCAGCGGCTGGGTAGGCGTTCGAGGGGCCGACGGCGACCGCGGAGGCATCGGCTGGGGCGGAGGCGGGGGCGGGGGCAGCAAATCGAGGTTCGAAATGATCGAGTGCCATCCCACCGGACCCCAGCGCGGCGCCGCCGGCGGCTCTGGAGGAGGCGGCGGCTGCGGTGGACGCGGGGGCAAAGGCGGAGGCCCTGGGGGAGCGAGCCTCGGGATCGTCGCGCTGGAGGGCGCCGAGATCACCCTCCTCGCCTCGCTGGTCGTGGCCGGCGACGGCGGCGACGGCGGCGGCGGCGGGAGAGGCCAGGCGGGCGGCATGGGCCACGCGGGGGGTCTTGGCGGGCTTTACACGCCATGGCTGGACTGGCGCGCGTGCAACGGCGGCAAGGGCGGCAAGGGCGGCAACGGCGGGCGCGGCGGTGACGGCGGCGGCGGGCTCGGCGGGCCCTCGGTCGGCGTGGCCACCGTGGGCGTCACGAAGGTGAGCTTCGAGGCAGGCGCGATCGTCAGGAATGGACACGCCGGCTTCGGCGGCTCAGGGAGCGATCCCAGCCGCCGCGATCCAGGCACCGCCGGCGCGTGGGTCGTGTTCCCCGCTGTAGATCCGGGGCCACCGCGATGAATGACCCCCGCGCGGGGGCTCCACGCAGGGAGCGACCGATGAGGATTGCAGAGATGGCGAATGACTCCCTGTGCAGGGCACCACGTCGAGAGAGACCGATGACGATTGCAGACATGACGCGCTTGTCCCTCCTGCTGCCGCTCCTGGCGGTGGGGTGCGGGATCGACCTTGGTCCCTACGAGGAAGGCCCCGCGCCGTGCTTCGGCGGGTCGTGCGCCCCCGAGCCGCCGGAGTCGGTCTGTCGCGAATACCTCACCGCGGATCGCGCGGTGGACGGCTGCGGCGTGTTCGTCCACTCGATGTTCGGCGACGACGCGAACCCCGGCTCACAGGACAAGCCGGTGCTGACCCTTCAGCGCGCCATCGAGATCGCGCGCAACGGACGGGGGCGTGTGTTCTTCTGCACGCACATGATCGGCTCGGTCACGGTGCCTTCCGGCGTGGACCTCATCGGGAGCTTCAACTGCCTCGACGGGACGTGGGAGCGCCTGGCCGAGGGGAGCTATCCTGTCGTCCAGACGCTCGACGACACGGTGCCGATCACGATCGAGCCGGCGCGCCCCGACGACACGGGGGCAGAAGACGGGGTGACGACCATCGTCGGCATGAGGGTATCGGCCGGGTCGGAGGTCGCGGTCTTCGTCCGGTCGGGCACCGAGGTGGAGATCATCGGGAGCCTGATCCTCGGGTCTTCCAGCTACAAGACGGAGCACGGACAGGACTGGTCCGGCCCGCCGGTGGCGCCGAGAGGCGTGAACGGCAAGGGCGGCGAGTTCGGCTGCACCGGGGAGATCGTGGCCGGCGGGGCCGCCGTGGTGAGCCCCTGTGACGAGGGCCCGGTGTCGATGGGCGGCAAGGGCGGTGACGGTGGCGTCGCCGATGGCGGCGACGGCGAGGACGGTTTGCCCATGCCGAACTCCGACGATCCCCGCGGCACGGGGCTCCGGGGCAGGGGCGATCACGGGAGTGGCAGCTGCGAGGACGGCCAGGACGGGCAATCGGGCGCGCGGGGCGCCGACGGAGCGCCGGGTCAGGGCATGGGTCGCATCACCGAGGCCGGCTGGATCGGAGGCAAGGCGGGCGACGGCGCCACCGGGGAGCCAGGCCATGGGGGCGGCGGGGGCGGCGGTCGTCGAGGGAGCCTCGCCATCTGCGAAAAGGCCAATTTGGCAGGGCCACCCGGCGGCGGGGGCGGCAGCGGCGGTTGCGGCGGCAAGGGCGGGGAGGGGGGCGACAACGCCACGCCGAGCATCGGGATCCTCGCGCTGCACGCCAAGGTGACGGTGCGCGACAGCGAGGTCGCCACGGTGTATCCGCTGGGCGCCGGGAGGGGCGGCGCGCCGCAGGTCGGCGGCAACCCGGGCTTCGGGGCGGCCGGCGCGTACTGGCCCGACGGCTCCGGCCGCGCGTGCGACGGCGGCGACGGCGGCTACGGGGGCTGGGGAGGCTACGGCGGCGGAGGGCGCGGCGGGGACTCCATCGGCATCGCCTACCTCGATGAGGACCAGCTCGTGCTGGAGAACGTCACGTTCGACCTCGGCGAGCCCAGCGAGGGCGGCATGGGCAATCCCAACGATCCCTCGACGTGGGGGGAGCGCGGCAAGAGGTACGAGACCTATCGCTTTCCCGAGTGAACCGCCCGCGGAGCGTCACTTCGGCCTGATCTCCGTGAGGACGAGCAGGTACTCCGGCGGGTTGTTCGGCGACAGCTTGGCGTACGGGTTCTCCTTGGTGGGGAAGCCGGTGAAGCGCTTCGTGCTGTACTCGCGAGATCGTGACCATCGCGGCGCCCTTCGCCGCAGGCCTGGCCGCGGGCGCCGCCGACCCCTCGCCGCGAGCCGGCTCGGCGCGGCACGGAGGCACCGAGAGACCCAGATCCGGCGGCGCTGTCATGGGCCCAGCGACGTTTCGCAGGAAGGCGGGAACTCTGGTCGCGGGAAGTCGCAGGAAGGCAGAAAGAACATCGCGATGTTTCATTTCTGACCTCCTCCTTCATGTCGGAGTGAAGGCGCTGCCTGAAAGTTAACTGCGTTGACAAACCGCCGGCAAAAAAGGTAAAAGTCGTAGTGTCGTCCTGAACTTGAAATCGATTCACTTCCCCTTTGCCAAGGAGCACCCCCAATGAGATCGAATCCGCTGCTGAACAAGCCCTGGAGCGCTCATCTCGGCTCGGCGCTGGCGCTGATCGTCGCTCCCCTGGCGCTGGGCTGCGTGAGCGAGATGGGCGATGAGGGCGAGGGGACGCTGGACGAGCCCGTCGGGGAGGCCCAGGCGGCGATCGGCTGGTCGGGGCACAGCTGGGGATGCGGCGGGAGCTGCGACCTCAACCTGGGGACGGACGTCGACCGGACGTGTTTCCTCGCAGGCGTCTGGGGCAAGCTCGGGGCCAGCTCCCAGGCCGCGGTGCGCGTACAGCGGTCCGGCGGCGACTGGATCCTCGAGGTCGACGCCGCCAGCGGCCAGAACCTGGGCGCCAACGCCGTGTGCGTCAACACGGCGGAGAACAGGACGGGTCAATACACCTGGACCTGGGGGCCGGGGGAGGGCCTGCCGACGAGCCTGGGATTCGGCACGTCGTCACGGCGGTGCTTCCTCACGCAGGTGATCAGCAACGGCGCGTTCAGGTTCAACAACTGGATCACGGACTACGCGAGGGTGCGAAAGGATGCCTCGGGCGAATGGTTCCTCGAGGGCGTCAGCACGACGGGCGTGGATACCCCGGTGACGGCCACGGTGAAGGCCATCTGCGTCGACGTGCCGCAAAACTACGGTGCATGGCAGTGGCTCGCCGGCAACAACCATCGCATCGACCTTCTGGCGAGCAATTCGGCCGGCGGGGTGGCGTGCGGCATGACAGGGCTGGGCGGGCCCTTCACGTCGAACAACTGGACCGATGGCGCCTGGCTCGAGTACAATCCAACGACGCTCGACTGGGAGCAGCACACCGTCAACAACAAGACGGCCTGGTCTCAGTGCGTCCGGTGACCGGCACGGCGGCTCGACGGGGCGATGCCGTACAGGGCCCGGAGCCGGCGCTGGGCGGCGGCGCCGCAGCCTCCGCATGTGCGGCCGCCTGCGGGGGCGAGCGTCCCCCGCGCCTCCACGCCGGCGCGGCGGCTCGGCGTCTTCACGGCACCTCTCGGACGCGCGCTGTGATGTAATGGGCCGTGTCCACCCCCGGGCAGCGGCTGCCCAGGGGGATAACCCGCGGTGAGCCCTTGAGCGCCTCTCCTCCCAAAGCGACGATCGCCGTCCTCGAGCGGAACCGCGTCGTCGGCCAGCGCATCGCCCGCGCGATGTCCGCGGCCTCCGGCCTGCAGGAAGTCCCCGTCGCCAGCGATCCCGCCGAGCTGCGCGCCCGGCTGTCCGAGCGACCCCTCCTGCTCGGCTGCGACGCCGCCGATCTCGACCTCGCGCTCGAGTGGGTGGCCGAGCGATACCCCAGCATGCACCTGCTCGTGTGGACCTCGGGCAGCACCGACGCGATCCTCCACGCCGCGCTGAAGGAGCCCCGCCTCTCCAGCATCGTCGGCTGGCCGAGCTTCGCCTCCATGCCGCGGCCCTGGGAGATCGCCCTCGCCGTCCGCCGCATCCTCAAGCCGCTCGCCCTGCCGCCTCGGCTCTCCGACCTGCTCTCGTGGGGCGCCACCATCGTGAAATGGCGCCCCCGCACGAGCGACGACCGCGACCGCACCGTCGCCGAGGTCGCGCACTGGGCCGAGCGCTCCGGCGCCCCCGCGCGGGTCGCCGAGCGGATCGCCTCGCTCGCGCACGAGCTGCTCATGAACGCGATGTACGACGCGCCCGTCGACCGCCGCGGCCGGCCCCGCTACGCCCACGACAGGCGGCGCGACCTCGTGCTCGAGGAGAACGAGATCCCCACCCTGCGCCTCGGCACCGACGGCGCGTACCTCGCCCTCCAGGCCCACGATCCGTTCGGCGGCCTCCGGCGACACCACGTCTTCGAGGGCATCACCCGCGGCCTGAGCGCCCGCGGCGCCGACTCGACGAGCGCCCCCGTGCTCGACACGTCGCGCGGCGGCGCGGGGCTCGGCATGCTCAAGATCTACTCGGCCGGCGCCGTGCTGGTCGTCGACGTCTCGCCCATGGCCTCGACCATGGTCACCTCCTTCTGGGACCTCGACGTCAACCCGCGCGAGTTCCGCTCGCTCCCGGCGTCCCTCCACTTCTTCGAGCGCTCCACGCCCGCGATCGAGACGCTGGAGCGGACCGGGTGGTGACGCCCGCGCTCGCGGCGCATGCGACGGGACGGCGAGCCGGCCGAGGCGGGCGCCATGGCTGAGATCGATCCGCTCCTCGCGCGGCAGCTCAGGCGCCTCGGGCTCGAGGACCTCGACGCGCCGCCCGACAAGGAGACCTGGCACAAGGTGGTCGCGCGCATCAGCGAGCACTACCGCCACGTCGCCGACGATCGGAGCCTGCTCACCCGCTCGCTCGACCTCTCCACGAACGAGATGGGCGCGCTGCACCGGCAGCTCCTGGCCGAGCGGGACCGCCTGCGCAGCGTCGTCGTGGCCATCGGGGACGCGCTGACGATCTTCCACGACGCCGCGAGCTCGCAGGTCGAGCCGTCGCGGCCGATCGAGGTCGGCTCGACGATCTCCACGGCCAAGCGGCGCTTCGCGTCGAAGCTCGGCGAGCTCTTCTCCCTGAGCAGCGCGGCGCCCGGCGGCGCGACCCAGGCCGCGCCCGGCAGCGCGACCCAGGACGCCGCAGGCGCGAGCGGCTCGGACGAGGCCATCAACGAGGTCCGCGTCCAGCTCGTCGCGCTCGGGGACCGGCTGGTGCAGCTGCTCTACGACACGGCGGAGAAGGCGTCGCTGAAGAAGCAGCTCGAGGTCGCGCGCGCCGTCCAGCAGATGCTCGTGCCGAGCGAGGACGTCATCGACAGGCCCTCCCTGCGGCTCGCCAGCCACTTCCAGCCCGCGGCGGAGTGCGGCGGCGACTGGTGGACGTTCCACGATCTGCCGGACGGCAGGCTGCTCACCGTCGTCGGCGACGTGACAGGGCACGGCATCTCGTCCGCCATCATCACGGGGGCGGCGAAGGCCGCCTGCGACGTCGTGCGCACGTTCGCGCGCGAGGCGATCAGCCCGGCGCAGCTGCTGCGGGTCATGAACTGCTCGATCTTCGAGGCGGGGCAGCAGAAGTTCCTGATGACGTGCGCGGCGTGCATCTTCGACCCCGGCGCCGGGTCGCTGACCCTCGCGAACGCCGGGCACCCGTTCCCTTATCTGGTCAGGAACAACGCGATCCGGCAGCTCGCCGCGCAGGGCGAGCCGCTCGGCGCGGCGAGCTCGGCCGAGTACACGTCGAGCACCATCGCCCTGGAGGGCGGCGACGCGCTCCTCTGGTTCACCGACGGCGTGACCGAGTGCGAGAACGAGTCGAGCGAGCAGTTCAGCGAGAAGCGGCTGCGATCGCTCTTCCAGAGCGTGGCCGCCTGCCCGCCCGAGGAGGCGAGGGACGCGATCGTCGAGGCGGTGTCCAGGTTCCGCGGCGAGCGCGCCCTCGACGACGACGTGACGCTCGTCGTGGCCCGCGTGTCGTGAGGACCTTGTAGAGGGCCAGGGGGTACGAGCGAGCTCGACCGCCACGTCATGGCGCCCGCCCCGTCACGACACGGCGCCCGCCGTCGCCCGCGTGCTGTAGCCTGAGCGCGAGGAGATCCATGATCCTCGAGACCTTCCACTACGATCGGGACACCAAGAAGTGGTCCGTGCGGGTGCTGCCGGTGCTCGACAGCGAGCGGACGCTGGTGCTGGCGTTCGGGGCGCCGGAGCTGCTCGACGACCCCGGGGCGATCCGCGAGCTGCGGCGGGCGTACCCGCGGTCGCACGTGGTGGGGTGCTCGAGCGCGGGGGAGATCGCGGGCACGTCGGTGCGCGACGGGACGCTGACGGTGGCGGTGGCGCGGTTCGAGCGGACGACGCTGGCGACGGCGCAGGTGGAGGTGGCGAGCGCGCCCGCGTCGTTCGCCGCGGGGCAGGCGCTGGCGCGCAAGCTGGAGCGGCCGGGGCTGCGCGGGGTGCTCGTGCTGTCGGAGGGGCTCGGGGTGAACGGCAGCCAGCTCGTGCGCGGGCTGAACTCGGTGCTGCCGGAGTCGGTGGTGGTGACCGGGGGCCTGTCCGGGGACGGGACGCAGTTCAAGCGGACGTGGGTGTGCGCGGGGGACGTGGTGCGCAGCGGGCTCGTGGCGGCCGTGGGGCTGTACGGCGACCACGTGGTGATCCAGCACGGGTCGAAGGGGGGCTGGGACAAGTTCGGGCCGGAGCGGGTGGTGACGCGCTCGGAGGGCAACGTGCTCTACGAGGTCGACGGCCGCCCGGCGCTCTCGCTGTACAAGGAGTACCTCGGGGACAAGGCGGCGGAGCTGCCGGCGTCGGCGCTCCTGTTCCCGCTGGCGTTGCGCGCGACGGCGCAGGACGAGAAGGCGCTCGTGCGGACGGTGCTGGCGGTGGACCACGACGCGCAGTCGCTGACGTTCGCCGGGGACGTGCCGAGAGGGCACCTCGTGCAGCTGATGAAGGCGGACTTCGAGCGGCTGATCGGGGGCGCGGAGCAGGCGGCGAGGGCGGCGAGCGAGGCGGGGAGGGCGGGCGGCGACAGCGCGCTGGCGATCGCGATCAGCTGCGTGGGGCGCCGGATCGTGCTGGGCGACCGGACCGAGGAAGAGGTCGAGGCGGTGGCGGACGTGCTGCCGAAGGGCACGCAGGTGACGGGGTTCTACTCGTACGGGGAGATCTCGCCGTACGCGACCGGCCACTGCGACCTGCACAACCAGACCATGACGCTCACCGTCCTCTCCGAGGCGCCCACGCCGCTCGCCAGGAGCGAAGGCCCGCGGGAGCGAAGGCCGCGCGCCGCGAAGCGGGCGCCGGCCGTGGCGGCGCGCGTCGTCGCGCAGCCGGCCGGCGGGATGGCGGAGTTCGAGGAGCTCGAGATCGCGTCGGACTCGACCTTCACGTCCGAGACCGCCTTCGACGCGCCGGCGTCGGCGTCGAACGCGACGCCCGGGCCCTCGCCGCTGTCCCCGGGGCCCGAGGGTGAGGAGCCGCGGCCGACCATCCGCGTGCCGCCGCCGAACGGCCGCAGGGCGTCGCAGCCGCACGGCGCCGAGCCCGCCTCGGGGCCGGTCTCGTCGGGGCACAGCCCCACCACCGTGGACCGGCCGCCGCCCGCCGCCTGGGCGCACCGCGCCGCGCCGACGCGGAGCGTGCCGCCCGCCGGCGCCGCCGGCCGCCTCGACAGCCTCGCGTTCGATCGGCGCACGATCGGCGACGTGCTCGTCGTCCGGCTCGCCGGGCGCATGACCGAGGCGTTCAAGGGGGCGGCGCTCGCGCGGGAGCTCGAGGGCAAGGTCCTGCTCGACCTCGCCGGCGTCGAGCGGATCACGTCGTTCGGCGTCCGCGAGTGGCTCCAGATGATCCACGCGGCCCAGCCGCGCCTCCGGGCCCTCTACCTCGCGCGCTGCTCCGAGCCGGTCATCAACCAGCTCAGCATGATCCGGCGGTTCGCCGGCAACGGGCGGGTCGTCTCGTTCTATGCGCCGTACTGCTGCGAGTCGTGCGGCGCCCAGTTCGAGCGCCTCGTCGACTGCGCCCACGACGCGGCCTCGCTCGCCGAGGGCAAGCCGCCCGACGCGGTGTGCCCCCGCTGCGAAGGCGCCGGCGCCTTCGACGACGACGCGGAGACGTATTTCGGGTTCGTCGCCCAGCACGGCGCCGGCGCGATCCCGAAGGAGGTGCGCGAGATCCTCCTCGAGCTCGAGAGGGCCGACGAGCCCGCCGTCGGCGACGCGGTGGAGAAGTCCGTCGAGGGGCGCGTCACCCGCTTCAAGGTGGGCAGCAAGCTGACCGCCACGATCCGCTGGAGCCGCATCATCGACGGCCTCGAGGGCCAGGTCGTCTTCGATCTGAGCAACGTCCCCGCGGTCACCGCCGACGGCGCGGCGCGCTTCGAGTCGGCGCTCCGCAAGCTCGACGGCGCCGTCGAGGCGATCCGCATCGAGGGCTGTCCCCGGCTGCTCGCCGAGCGCACGGCGGGCCCCTCGTGGCCCGAGCTCGCGCGGATCGAGTCCGCGGTCGTCGAGGGCCGCTGCGCGTCCTGCAGCGCGACCCGGACGGTGCTCGTCGAGGTCGATCGGCACGCCCCCCTGCTCCGCGGCGGCCAGGACCCGAGCGTGACCTGCAAGCGCTGCAACACGCCGCTCGCCTTCGACGGCTGCCGCTCGCTGCTCTACGTCCTCGGCGCCCACGCGGCGCGCATCCCCTCGGTCCCGCCGCCGCCCGCCCTGCCGGCGGAGAGCGCGCAGCAGCAGCCGGCCGCGGCGCCCGAGGCGCAGCAGCACGGCGCGGGCGCCGCCGCGCCGCAGCAGCGCGGCGCGGGCGGCAACGCGGGGTTCCTCGCGCTGCTCGGCGGGGTGGCGCTCGCGGCCGCCGGCTTCGCGGCGTGGCGCGGCGGCGTCGGCCCCGCCGCGGCGCCAGCGGTCTCGGCGGCGCCCGCGGCCTCGGCGGCCCCTGCGGCCTCGGCCCCTGCGGCCTCGGCAGCGCCTGCGGCCTTGGCGGCGCCCGCGGGCGAGGCGCGCGCGCCGGCGCCGCCCGCGAGCGGCCCAGGCACGGCGGGCTGGTCGGTCATGGACGACCTCCCGCCCGCGTGGGTGGAGCGGCCGTTCGTCATCGAGGGCGAGAGCGTGCTCGTCGTCGGCCGCGGCGGCCCCGCGGCCAGCGAGTCGGGCGCGCTCGCGGCGGCGCGCAACGGCGCGATCGAGCGCCTCACGTCCGGCCTCGCCGCGGAGCTCGCGGGCTCTCCCGCGGCCGAGCTCCTCGCCGCGCAGCCGCCGGCCGATGCCGGGGCGGCGCAGCGCGCGGAGGTCGTCGAGCGCATCGCCGGGCGCTTCCTCGCGCAGGTCGGCGCGTTCGCGACGCCCGAGCGCGTCGACGCCGTCGTGCGGCGGGAAGGCGACGGCATGTTCGCCTTCGCGCGGTACAGGCTGTCCCGGCAGAGCTTCGACGCGGCCGCGGAGCTCTACCGCCAGACCGCCACGTTCCAGGGGCTCACCGTGGCGCGCTTCTTCCCGCAGCTCGAGGCGCGGGTACGCACCTCCGGCGAGCTCGTCGTCGTCGCGGCGGAGCGCCCGCGGCGGGGCGCGGATCCGGGGGTCGTCGCCGGGGACGTCGTGCTCTCGGTCAACGATCGCCCCGTCCATTCGGTCGAGATCTTCGCGAAGGCCACGGCGGACGCGTGGGCTCGCGCGCCGGCCGGTGGTACGATGTCCCTCCAGATCGAGTCGCGCGGTGAGCGCCGCAGCGTGAGCTTCGCGAAATCCCAGGCCGAAGGCCCTCGTTGAGCACCATGACCGCCCGCCGCGCTCCTGGAGAAGTGACGCCGCCGGCTCGCGCGATGGAGGCGGTCGAATGACCGAGCGCCACGCCGCCGGCCCCATGAGCGCCAGCTCGCGCCAGCCCACCACGCTCGGCAGGTACAGCCTGATCAAGAAGATCGGCATGGGCGGCATGGCCGAGATCTGGGTGGCCTCCGTCGCGGGCATCTCGGGCGTGAGGAAGATCTGCGTGGTCAAGCGCATCCTCCCGCACCTCGTCGACAGCCCCGAGTTCGTGCGGATGTTCCTCGACGAGGCGCGCATCGCCGCCACCCTCGACCACCCCAACCTCGTCCAGATGTACGACATCGAGGACGTCGACGGCGTGCCGGTCATCGCGATGGAGTACCTCCACGGCGAGGATCTCAGGACCGTCCGGAAGTCGCTCCGGTCGGCGAACCGGCGGATGCCGATCGAGCACGCGATCACCATCGCGGCGGGCGTCGCGGCCGGGCTCCACTACGCGCACGAGAAGGTCGGCTTCGACGGCAAGCCGCTCGACATCGTCCACCGCGACGTGTCCCCGCACAACGTCATCGTCACCTACGACGGGGCCGTGAAGATCCTCGACTTCGGGATCGCGAAGGCGGCGAACCGCGTCAACGAGACGCGCGACGGCGCGCTCAAGGGCAAGGTCCCGTACATGTCGCCCGAGCAGTGCACGAGCGAGCACCTCGATCGCCGGAGCGACATCTACTCGGTCGGCCTCCTGCTCTACGAGATGTCGACGGGGAGCCGGATGTTCCGGCGCGGCGCCACCGAGTTCGAGCTGATGCGGGCGATCGTCGAGGACCCCGTGCTGCCGCCGAGCGAGGTCTGCGCCGATTACCCGCGGGGGCTGGAGCGTATCCTGCTCAAGTGCCTGGAGCGGGATCGGGAGAAGCGGTACGCGACCGCGAGGGATCTCCAGATCGACCTCGAGGCGTTCGCCCGGGAGGAGCGGCTCGCCACCTCGGCGCTCGCCCTGTCGTCGTTCATGTCGGAGCTGTTCGGCCAGCGCGTGGAGGTGTGGCGGGGCGCGCTCGCCTCGGGGACGGACCTCGAGTCGCACATCGTCGCGAAGCAGGAGGCGAACCAGAACGAGGACTCCTTCGGGGGCGCGCTCGACGCCGTCGGCGGGGCGCAGCAGGCCGCCGAGACCGGCCGCCCCGGCGCGGTCGCCACGAAGCTCTCCGCGCCGCTCTTCGCGGCGTCGCGGCCCGACGCCGCGGGGGATCTGGACACGCCGCCGCGCTCGAGGAAGCTCCCCGCGCTGTCGCTCGCGGACGCCGGCGCCGGCGTGGAGGGCGCGGAGCCCGAGGGGGCCCACGGGCACGGGCCGCGGGCCCTCACGGTGACCAAGCGGAGGCTGGGCAGCCTGCTGATCGTCTCGCTGTCGGGGCGGATGACCGAGGAGCTCCAGGGCCTCGCGGTCGCGCGCGGCATCTCCGGCCGCGTGCTCTTCGATCTGGGCGGGGTGCAGCGGGTCACGTCGTTCGGCGTGCGCGAGTGGATGGCGATGCTGGCCGAGGTGTCGCGGAGCGCGTCCGAGATCTACATCGGCCGCTGCACCGAGCCGATCGTGAACCAGATCAGCATGATCCGCCGCTTCTTCGGGGACGGGCGCGTCGTGTCGTTCTACGGCCCGTACCGGTGCGAGCGCTGCGGCGCCGCCTTCGATCGGCTGTTCGACTGCGACAGGGACGCGCACCTCGTCAGGACGCACGAGCCGCCCGCGAGCCCCTGCCCGCGCTGCGGCGCGGCTGCGGTGTTCGACGACGACGCCGAGAGCTACTTCGCGTTCGCGGCGATCCACGCGGGGATCGATCTGCCGGAGGACGTGCGGGCCGCGCTCGACGAGCTCGCGCGGCTCGACGCGGGGACCCACGAGGCGATCGAGAAGACGGTCGACGAGCGCGGGACGCGCATCCGCGTGCGCTGCAAGCTGGACGCGCACGTCCGGTGGAAGCGCGCGCTCGACGGGATCGAGGGGGCGCTGGTGCTCGATCTCGCGGGCGCGGCGGGGGTGACGGCCGAGGGCGCGAGGGCGCTCGCGCTGTCGCTCCGCGCGCTGGGCGGCGAGGTGACGTCGATCCAGATCGAGGGCTGTCCCGTGGTGCTGCTCGAGCACCTCGCCGCCGAGAGCCCCCCGCTGCGAGCGGAGGTGGTCTCGGCGGTCGTCGAGGGCACCTGCGAGCGGTGCAACGCGCCCCGGCAGACGCTGCTCGACGTGAAGGAGGCCGCGCAGGCCGCCCGCGAGGACCGGGAGCCGTACGTGCCGTGCAAGCGGTGCAACGCGCCGCTCGCGTTCCCGTGGCTCCGGCCGGCGCTGAAGCGCCTCGGCGCCGGGCCGGAGCCGGCGCCCACGCTCGCCGGAGCGCCCGAGCCGGCGACGAAGCGCTCTGCCGCGGGGGGGCATGTGACGACGGCGTGGGCGCCGGCAGGGGCGCCCGCGGGTGCAGCGGCGCCGGCTGCGGCGCCCGTGGGCGCGGCGGCGGCGGCGAGGGCGCCGGCGGGTGCAGCGGCGCCGGCGGGGGCGTCTCCGCCGGCCGCGGCCACCTCGGCGGCCGGCGGCTCCAGCTCGCGCGGGGTGCTCGCGGCATTCGCGGCGGGGGCGCTGCTCGTCCTCGCCGTGGCCTTCGCCTACCAGAGCCGGGGACGCCCGCGCACCGCCGCCGGGGCGGACCCGCCGCCCGCGCCGAGCTCGGGGTGGCGCGCGGCGCCGCCGGCCGAGGAGGGCCCTCCGTGGATGGACCGGCCGTTCACCGCCGAGGGCGACGCGATCTTCGTGGTCGGCGAGGGCTCGGGCGCCAGCCGAGAGGCGGCGCTCGCGGTCGCGCGCGCCGACGCGATCTCCCGGCTCGCGAGCAACGTCGTGCCGGCGCTCGCGGGGTCGCAGGCGTACGGCTTCATCCAGGCGCACGGCGGCGGCGCGCGCCGCGCCGGCATGGCGGAGGCGGAGGCGAGCCGCTACCTGAAGCAGGTCGGCGCGTTCGCCACCCCCGAGCGCGTCGACGCGCGCTTCCAGGAGCGCGACGGCGCGGTGGCGGCCGTCGCGCGCTACCGCATGCGCAAGGAGAGCTTCGACGCGGCCGTGCAGAGCTACCGGAGGACGGTCAGCGCGCTGGGGCTGACCGTGGCCCCCCTCTTCCCGCTGCTCGAAGGCGCGCTGAAGACGAGCGGAGACGCCGTCGTGGTCGCCGTGGAAGACCGCGGCCCCGCCGCGGCCGCGGGCGTCCGCGTCGGCGACGCGGTGGTCGCGATCAACGGCCGGCCGCTCGTCAGCTTTGAAGCGATGCGTCATGCGCTGCCGAGCGCGCAGGAGGGCGCCACCCTCGAGCTCACGCTCGAGTCGGGCGGCGCGCGGCGGACGATCGCGATCAAGAGGCCGAGCGGGGCGCCGGAAGGGGGCTGAGCCAGGGCGGGCCGCGCCGCCGTGGTGCGCTCCCCCGAGCGCCGCGGCGCGCGGTGAGGGCGTCCGCGACATCGCGCGGCGCCGGCACGCGAGCGTCGCGCCGGCCAGCAGAGGGCGCCGAGGGCAAGGTGCGCGTCGCTTCCTCGGCATCGGCTGTCCGGCCGGCGATCGGCTGCGCTATGCTGGCTGCCGCGGCGCGGCGCTCTCGGTCGGAGGTTTCGAACATGCGCGGCCTGGAAGAGATCGAAGGCCTGGAGGTCGGAACCCTGATCGCCGGCAAGTACCGCGTGGACCGGCTGCTCGACAAGGGCGCGATGGGCGCCGTCGTCGCCGCGACCCACGTCGATCTCGACGAGCTGCGGGCGATCAAGGTGCTGCTGCCGGCCACCGCGGCCGATCCGGAGATGTGCGGGCGCTTCCTGCAGGAGGCGCGGATCGCGTCGCGGCTCAGGAGCGAGCACGCGGTCAAGGTGCACGACGTCGGGCGGCTCGAGAGCGGGCTGCCGTACATGGTGATGGAGTTCCTCGACGGCCGCGATCTCCGGGTCATCCGCAAGCAGCGGGGCCCGCTGCCGGTGGAGGAGGCGACGCTCTACGTCCTCCAGGCGTGCGACGCGCTCGCGGAGGCGCACGCGCTCGGGCTTGTGCACCGCGACGTGAAGCCGGCCAACCTCTTCCTGACGCACACGCGCGAAGGGACGCCGTGCATCAAGGTGCTCGACTTCGGCGTCTCCAAGGCGTCGCAGGCCGCGCTCCTCGGCGTCGCCGAGATGCGGACGAGCACGGGCCAGATGCTGGGGACGCCCCACTACATGCCCCCCGAGCAGATGCGCGGGCAGCGCGACGTCGACGCGCGCGCGGACATCTGGGCGGTCGGGTCGCTCCTCTACGTGCTGCTCACCGGCCGGTATCCCATGCACGCGCGCTCGGTCCAGACGGTCTCGCTCGTGCTCGGGGGCAAGTTCGTGCCGGAGCTGCCGTCGAAGGTCTGCCGCGGGCTCTCGCCGGACATCGATCCGATCATCATGCGGTGCCTCGAGCGGGATCGCGACAGGCGCTGGCCCGACCTGGCGGAGCTCACGCTGGCGCTCCGCCCCTTCGCGCCGCCCGCGGCGCAGCCGCTCGTCGACCGCATCCAGCGCATGCTGCGCGGGGGCCTGCGCGACTCGCTGTCCGGGGCGCGCCCCGGCGTGGATGGCGCCGACGCGGGGGAGCGCGGCTCGATCCCCACCACCATGGGCTCCGGCCCGTCCACCGGCGGCATGGCGATCGAGCCTCGCCCGGAGCTGCCACCTCCCGCGTTCCCCGCGGCTCCTGGGGAGGCGGATCCGGTGGAGCGGAGCGAGGCCCTCACGGTGTCGGACCGCTCGCGCGCCCGGGCGGAGACCGACCTTGTGGAGCGGAGCGAGGCGGCGACGGTGTCGGACCGCCCGCACGCCCCTGGGGAGGCGGATCCGGCGGAGCGGAGCGAGGCCGTCACGGTCTCGGAGCGCCCGCGCGCCCGGGCGGAGGCCGACCTGGTGGAGCGGAGCGAGGCGGCGACGGTCTCTGGCCACCCGCGCGCCCCTGCGGAGGCGGATCCGGCGGAGCGGAGCGAGGCCGTCGCGGTCCCGGACCACGCGGGCGTCCGGGCGGAGGCCAGCCCTGCGGCGCGGAGCGAGGTGGCGGCCGGCTCGGACCGGCCGCAGCCCCGGGTGGAAGCCGGCCGTGTCGGGCTCGGCGCGGCCGGCCCAGCTCCGGAGAGGGCGCGCGTCGAGGAGGACGCCGACGAGAAGACGCTCGCGGACACGCTCCGGCGGCTGCGCTCGCCCTTCAGGGCGGGCTACGTCCTGGCGGCGGTGGCGGCGGCGGCGATCGTCGTCGCGCTGCTGGCCAGCGGAGCGCGGCCCGAGGAGCGGCCGTCGGGCTCCAGCGCTTCCGGGCCCCCGAAGGTAGAGGGCGTTCCGGTCAGCGCTCCGCCCCGGTGACACCGGAGAGGGAGACTCCCGCCCTGCGGGCGCTCGGGGAGAGGCCCTCTCAGGACAGGCGGTGAGGTGGAGTCGACGTGTCGTGAGCGCGGAGCTGTGGACCGCGCCACGCGCGCTTCACTTGCCCTGCGAGATGACGCCGCAGCCGATGCGGCCACCGGCGTTGCCGGCGGGCTGGCCGCCGTCATCCGCCTTCTCGTGGACGATGATGGCGCGGCCGAGGAAGGTGTTCGGAGCGCCCTCCTTGAGATTCGCGCCCTTGGCGATGATCTCATGGGTGCCGGTCCCATCGGCCTTGACCTCGATATTGCCGAGATCGCCGAGGTGGCGAGCCGTGGCGTCGGGGAGGCCGTGCGGGTGGTTCTCGGGGTTGTAGTGCGCGCCCGCGCTCTTCGCGTCCGGCGCGCTGCAATCGCCGGTCTCGTGCACGTGGACGGCGACCTTGCCCTTGGGAGCGCCCGAGACCTGGACGGCGACCTTCACGCCGCCCTCGACCTCGGTGAAGGTCGCGGTGCCCTTGAGCTTCGACTTGGTCCGCGCCTCGATGGGCACCGAGATGCTCACCGGCGGCGCAGGCGGCGCGGCTTCAGGCGCAGCGGCCTCCGGCGCCGCGGCGCCCGCCGGCGGACTGGCCTCGGGCGCCGCGGGCGTCTCAGGCGCAGGCTGCGGCTGGGCGGGGACGTCGGGGACCGCAGGGGCCGGCTCGGGCGCGCCGCCACAAGCGGTGGCGCCCAGGACGAACGAGGCGAGCAGCGAGAGACGATAGGCCGGTTTCATCACAGAGGAGACCTCCAGGTTCGTGAGGCGTTGGACCTCCGCCGTCTCGTAGAGCGGTCCTGGCGAGCGATCAATCGGCGAACCCGACATTCGTCAGGCGCGCCGGCTTCAGGCGCACCGGCGCGCGGCCAGCCCCGCTCGCGCCGGCCCCGGCGCCGCGGGCAGCGTGCGCCCGACCCCTGGAAAGGGACCAGCGAGGCGCGGAGTCCACCTCCGCGCCTCGCCGAGCTCAGCGGCGCGCGCTCACTGCGCGGGCGGGCAGCCGATCGGCCCGGTGCCGATCACGACGTCATCGATCCACATCGAGCGGGCGGAATCCGCCTGATAGGACTCCCAGCCGAGGCCGATGCTGTCGAACGTCGGCGCCTTCCACGTGTAGTTCTCCACGTTGTTGGCGCAGCCCTGGCCCGTCCCGGACACCTTGAGATCGGCCAGCTCCGCGCCATTGAGCCAGAAGCGCATCTCGTTCTTCGGCCCGTCGAAGCTGAACTCGACGCAGGTCCACGCGCCGGTCGGGACAACCGTCGTCTCCTCCGCGTGGTGCCAGCAGTCCGTCTGCGGGCCGGTCTTCGGGTCGGCCCAGTACCCGGGCGTATCGTAGTTCGCCATGAGCTGGCTGCCCGCCGTGACCGGGTGCTGCCCGCCGTAGCGATACTGTGCCGCGTAGGGCTTTCCCTCGAAATCGCTGCCAGGAATGGTCCCTGAACCGTCGATGATCGTCCAGTGCACATCCCCCGTCGGCGCAGCCTCGAGGAAGAACATCATGCGACCATGGATGACGTTCTCCTCGGGGGAAAGGCCGTCGGCGTCCGTGAACTTGATCATGGCCGACTTGTAGTTGCTGTCTCCCGAGCTCGCGGGCGTGGTCACCTTGAGGGACTTGGCGCCGCTGTAATGCTTCGTCGTGTCGACCGACACGGTGGAGCCCGTCATGGCCGTGTAGACCGTCCACGCGCCCAGCTTCTCGCCGTTCGCGCTCTGGCCCTCGTACGACTCGAAGTCGTCGCAGAGCAGCGCCGCGCAGGCCGGGCCGCCGCCGGTCCCGCCGCCCTCGCCGGCGCCGCCGCCGCCGTTTGCGCCGCTGCTGGTGGTGGCGCTGCCGCCCTCGCCGGCGCCGCCGCCGCCGTTTGCGCCGCCGCTGGTGGCGCCGCCGCCCGTGCCGGTGGTCGAGGACGACGACGTCGTCGTGCCACCCTCGTCATCCGAGCACGCAACCGCGCCCGCCGCAAAGGTCGCGAGCAGGCCAAGCAAAGTAACGCTAATTCGAAGATTCATGTTCGTTTCTATCCTCCGCGGCGACTATTGCACGAGGTCATCGCGTGGTTCAAGAACGAACGTTTTCGGCAGATCGCACGATCCAGGCGCTGGAACTCGAATGGCCCGGCGGTGCGGGGCAACACGAAAATGCCCGGGAGCAGCCTTGTACAGCCAGCCTATCGGGCCGGGAGCGAGCGTGAACGATCAACCCCCGTCCGCCCCGCCGCGCCCGCCGCCCGAGAGCATCGCCTCCGGCGAGATCGCATAGAGCCTCTCCTCTCCCTGCTTTCCCCGGATCCGCACCAGCGCGGGCGTCGCTTCTCCCGGGCTCCCGGCCGCGGTGAACGTCGCCTCATCCATCAGCAGGCCGCCGGCCTTCGCCTGCGCCTGAATCCGAAACGCTGTGTTCACACGATCGCCGATGATGGTGAACTCCCGCCTGCCGCTCGACCCGATGCTCGCCAGGAGGACGGGCCCTGTCGAGAGCCCGAGCCGCGTCGGGAAGGCGGGCCGGCCCTGCGAGCGCTGGTGTTCGTTGAAGGCCGCGACGCTCTGCTGGATCCGCTGCGCCGCCGCGAGCGCGTCACTCGCGCCCCGGAAGAACGCGAGCATGCCGTCGCCAACGTACTTGTCGACCTCGCCCGCGTGGTCGTAGACGATCTGCGCCACCGTGGCCATGTAGAGGCTGAGATCCGCGATCAGCGGCCCGGGATCCTCGCTCTCCGAGAGCCGCACGAACTCCTCGATGTCGCTGACCAGCACCGTCAGCACCTCGCGCGCCGGCGGGCTCGGCCGGTTCGACGACACGCTCTCCTCGATGCTCTCCCACGCCCGGTCGGACAGGTAACCGCGCAGCGCCGCCTGCATCTGGCGCACCTGCGCGTAGCGCTCCTCGAGCTCCCTCCGCTGCCGCTCGAGCTCCCGGCGCTGCCGGTGCAAGAGCAGCTGCGTCCCCACCCTGGCGAGCACCTCGCGCAGCTCGAACGGCTTCGTGACGTAATCGACGCCGCCCGCGTCGAACGCCATCACCTTGTCCCCGATGCCGGTCATCGCGCTCAGGAAGATGACCGGGATGTCCGCCGTCCCGGGATCCCCCTTGAGCCGGCGGCACACCTCGTAGCCGTCCATGTGGGGCATGCTCACGTCGAGCAGGATGAGGTCCGGAGGCGCCGCCGCCGCCGACATCAGCGCCATCGCGCCGCTGATCGCCGCCCGCACCTCGTAGCCCTGCGCCGTCAGCATCGAGGTCAGGAGCGACAGGTTCGCCGGCATGTCGTCCACGATCAGGATGCTCGCGGGCTCTTCCCTGGGGCGCTCCGGCCGCGCGCCCGGGGCCGCCCCGCGGGGGGCTGGCTTTGCGTCGGTGTCCGTCATGACGGCTCCTCCTCGTCGGCGCTCGATAGCGCCAAGATGCTGTCGAAGCGATACCCCCGCGCGAGCTCGGCCACAGCCCCCGCGAGGTCCGCGTCCTCCGGCCGGAACCGATCGAGCGTCGCCTGGACGGCCTTCGCGTCGAGCCGGGTCGCCGCCCGCCGGAGGTCCTTGCGGAGCGCGGCGGGCAGCCCGGCCGCCGCCCGGGCGAGGTCGACGGCCTGCGCCCCCTGGGCAGCGCCGGGCTCGGCGGCGCGCTCCTCGTACTCGAAGCGGGCCCCGAGGTGCTTCGTCAGGAGGCCGAGGATGTCCGCGTCGCGGAACGGCTTGCTCACGAAGTCGTCGCACCCCGCCTCCGCCGCGAGCGCCCGGTTCTGCTCGAACGCGCTCGCTGTCATCGCCACGACGACCGTCTCGTGCCCCCGCGCGCTCGCCTTGATGCGGCTCGCCGCCTCGTAGCCGTCGAGCAGCGGCATGCGGAGGTCGAGCAGGACGAGGTGCGGCGACCACGTCTCCCACTGCGCCACGGCGCCGAGCCCGTTCGTCGCGCTGCGCGCCTCGACGCCCACCGAGTCGAGCAGCTTGAGCAGGCAGTGGCGCACGTCCCACCGGTCGTCGACGACGAGCACGCGGTACCTCGGCTGGCCCGGCGAGAGCCCCACGGCCCGGAGCGCCGCCGGGTGGCGCGTCGCGCCGCCGGCGCGCGCGTCGGGCGCGTCGGCCAGCGACAGGCGCACGTCGAAGCGGAGCGTCGTCCCGCGGCCGACCTGGCTCTCCACCCGGATGTCGCCCCCCATCATCCGCACGATGCGCCGGCTGATGTGCAGGCCGAGGCCCGTGCCCTCGCGCGACTGGCGCCCGGTCGCGGTCTGCGCGAACGCCTCGAAGAGCTCCGCGAGCTCCGCCTTGGCCATGCCCCGGCCGGTGTCCGTCACCTCGAACGACACCCGCACCCGCCCCGCCGCCGCGCCGTCGTGCGTGCCGCCCTCACGCACGCCTGTCGCGCGCCGCGCCGAGGCGCGCAGCGTGACCGACCCGCGCGGCGTGAACTTCAGCGCGTTGCCGAGCAGGTTGATCAGCACCTGCCGCAGCTTCCCTTCATCGCCGCTGACGTGCCGCGGCACGTCCTGCTCCCGCTCGACCGTGAGCGTGAGGCCCCGCTTCTGGGCCTCGACAGCGAACATCTCCGAGAGCCCCGAGAGCGTGTCGTGGAGGTCGAACTCGGCGTCGACGAGCGTCATGCGGCCGGCCTCGATCTTCGCCATCTCGAGGATGTCGTTGACGAGGCCGAGCAGGTGCTCGCCGCTCTTGCAGATGACCGCGAGGTTCTCGCGGTGCCGGTCACCGAGCGAGGGGTCGCGCTCCACGAGCTGCGCGAAGCCGAGGATCGAGTTGAGCGGGGTCCTGAGCTCGTGGCTCATGTTGGCGAGGAACGCGCTCTTCGACCGGCTCGCGGTCACGGCCTCGTCCCTCGCCCTGCGCGCCTCCTCCTCGGCCCGCCGCGCCTCGGCGAGCTCCTCGCCGAGCCGCAGCGAAGAGGCGCGGCTCGCCGCGAGCTCCTGCGCCTTCCGCTCGAGCTCGAGCTCGCGCGCGTGGAGCCGCCGGCGGAGCGCCCAGAGGGCGATCAGAAGGAGGGTCCCGACGACCACGGAGGCGGAGATCCCGACGACCTGCATGCGATGTGCCCCACCCGCCTCCTGCGCGGCGGGAAAGACCGGAGCGCCGATCCCGTCGGAAGGCACCGATCAGGTTACAGGAGTTCGGGGCAGCCCGTGGGGGCCCGATCGGGCGCGCCGCGCGGCTTTTGGCGGCGGAGCGGCGCGCTCGTCAGGCAGACCACGGAATCGGCGGAGCCGCGCCGCGGCAGCGCGACGCGGCGGTCGGTTCTCCACAGCGTGTTCACGCGCCGCTCGACGGCGCGGGTTCACGCGCTTTCACGCGTCATGGCGCGCCGCCGTCCCGCTTCGCTCGCCGCGGGGGTGTGACAACCTCATCGGTCGGCGGCGGGCCTGCGTCTCCGCGCGGCGGCGGGCCTGCGTCTCCGCGCGGCGGCGGGCTGGCGTCTCCGCGCGGCGGCGCGTCGCTGTCTCCCTGCGCGGGCGGCCGCCTGGGCGGGAGCGCGGGCTGGCGGAGGCCGCGCAGCGAGGCGAGCCGATCGACGAGGACGCCGGCCTCCTCGGCCGACAGCTTGACGCGCGCGTGGAGCGCCTTGCCCTCGGCCGCGATCGCGATGCGCTCGAGCACGGCGCCGAAGCCGATGAGCCGCGTCGCGAAGTCCGCCGCGCGCGTGTCTCGCGCCGCGCGCAGCTCCGCGCCGAGCGCCTCGCAGGGGGCCTCCGCGTCGCAGAGGACGGCGGCGTGGACGGCGATCTCGGGGCCGAGCGCGACGCTGGCGCCGCCGGAGAGCAGGGACGCCGCGGGCGATCGGCCGGAGCCGCTCAGCGCGAGCTCGCGCCCGATCTCGGCGCGCTGCTCGGGCGTGAGCACCACCGTGACGCGCGCCGCCCCCTCGCCCACGGCGCGGGCGATGTCGTCGTGCGCGGCGCTCGCGCCTACGCTCCCTCCGACGTTCCCGCCGCGGCCTTCGGCGGTGTCGATCATGGCGCGCAGGTACGCGCCCCCGCCGAGCAGGATCGGCCCCCCGGGGCGCACGGCGATCTCGCCGTGGCCCTCGGCGCTCGCGTCCCGCACCGCGCGGAAGCTGCCGATCCCGGAGACGACCGGCCGCCCGCCGCGGGCCTCGATGACCTTGGAGGCGCACGCGAGCAGCGCCTCGTCCTGCACGGCGCCGGCCGCGACCAGCCCGAAGTCGCCGCCCTCGCCCGCCGCCGGGATGGCGATCGCGACCTCGGTCAAGGCGGCCACCGGGTCGAAGCCGCACACGTCGCGCACCTTGCCGAGCCCCGGGATCTCGCGCTCCTCGCGCAGGAACGAGGCGAACGCGGGAGAGGCGCGCAGCGCCGGGAGATCCAGCGTCGCGACGAGCATCGCGCCCGCGGGCACGGCGTCGAGCGCGCGCGGCGCGGCGGCGGGGGGGCTCTCCCGCCGGCGGCCGAGGAGCCAGGCGACGCCGCCGCCGAGCAGCACCCCGACGAGCAGGAGGACGAGGCCGTCTCTGGTCCGCGGCTGCACGCGCGACCCGTTAGCACACGGCCGCGGCGGACGCCCCGGCGGGCGCGCCCCGCGCGTCCCGGCAGGGCGGAGGATGGCGCTGCGCCAGGGCGCGCCCGTGCGTGGCGGCTGCGCGCCCCCGCGCCGCGGCTACGCGCCCTTGCGCGGCGGCGACCAGCGCGTCCCGCGGACGAGATCGAACACGGGCACGGTCACGTTGAAGTTCCAGCGCTTCATGAGCCGGGGATCATGGTGCCTGCGGTGGTGCTCGCGGAGCCGCGCGAGCCCCGGGATCCGGTACACCGGGCTGTCCGCCGGCAGGTGATACGCGAGGTGCAGCCACTCGTAGCTGACGAAGAACACCATCGCCGTCGCGAGCCCGAGCAGCGCCGCGTCCCGCGAGAACAGCGCGCCCGCCGCCGCGGCGAGCGGCAGCAGCAAGGCGAGGACCAGGAGCGCCGAGGCGGGCGGCGTCAGCACCAGCCAGAGCTCGCGGGCGCTCCGCAGCGCCATGTCGTCGGCGGTGAAGGCGAGGTGGTGCTCGCGCTCGTGGCGCTCGCACAGCGCGCCGAGCAGCGGCGCCCGCCGGTGCAGCACCGACCTGTGCGCCCACCACTCGAAGGCGAAGCCGAGCAGCAGCGTCGCCGGCACCGCGAGGAGCTCGACGGCATCGACGGCGTCGAGGAGGCGCACCGCCGCCGCCAGCACGAGCGCGCCGAGCAGCGTGGGCGCCGCGAGGTGGAGCGCCGGGCGATACCCGCGTGGGATCCGCGCCGCGATCTCCGCGCGCCGCCGCGGCCGCGGCCGCGGCGACGCCGGCTCGTTCACGACCATCGAAAACTATGAATTCTAAAAAAACAGAACGCAAGCGCGGGCGAGGCCGCCGGCGAGGGGGCGCGCTCAGCTTTCCTGGCGTTCTTCCTGCTGTTCCGCCTGCTCCGCGCCGTCCCCGGGCGCGCCGCCGTCCGTCGCGGGCGCTTCCCGCTCGAACAGCCCGCCGATGGCCTCGCCGATGCGGCCGATCTTCGCGGCGAGCAGCACGACGAGGAGCAGGAAGGCCGTCAGGGCGATCTCGTTGTGGGAAGCGCCGAGCACCATGCGTCGACGTCTACCACGCGGCGCCCACAGCGGGGGCGCCGCCGCGCGTCGCCGTACGTGAGCGCGGCGGCGCCGACCGCGCGCGCGTCGCGGAGGTGATGTCGGCCGGGCGCTCCCAGCGCGGCAGGGGTGGAGACCTCGCCGCGCAGGCGGGGCGGTCGTGGAGGGAGCTGCGCTGCGCGGCGGGAACGCGAGCGGGCCGCGATCGCGTTTGACAGCCCGCCGACGACCGTCGAAAGTCCAGTCGATGCGGGCCCCTGGGCGGCTGCTCCGCCGGGCCGCCGCCACAAGATGACCGCCGTGTCCGAGCCCCGCGACGACTACGAAGCAGTGCAGGCGCGCCCGCGCGAAGGCGCCATCCTGCTGGCCGACGCGTCGGCGGACGGGGAGGCGATCGGCGCGGCGCTGCGGGGCCGGGGCTTCGAGGTGATCGCGGCGCCGATCGCCGAGCTCGACGCGCGCCTCGCGATCGACGCGCCGCGCGTCGTGATCGTCGACATCGACGAGCCCGGCGCGATCGAGGCGCTCGAGCGCCTCTACCTGCGGCCGGGCGGCGTCGCCGCGTCCGTGCTCCTCGTGGGGGATCCGGTCCGCTCGGCGGAGCTCGATCCCCAGCTGTTCGGGCAGGTGTTCGAGCGCCCGGTCGACACCGCCGAGCTCGCCGCGCACGTGAGCGCGGTCGCCGAGCCCGGGCGGTACCGCGGGGAGCACGCCGTCGAGGCGCGCCTCGCGGCGGGCCTGCCGGGGCCGCTCGACCACGACGTCCCGTCGAACCCCGACTTCTCGAGCGATCTCGACCCGCTCGACGTCGGCTCGGTGCTGCCGCCCCCGGAGGAGGACGGCGACGAGGTCGGTCCGCGCCTCCTGCCCGCGCGCATCAGCCCGGAGCTCGAGGAGATCCTCGTCGCCGCCGAGCAGCGGGTCACGGCGAAGGCGCACCCCTCGAGCATCCCGGCGGCCGAGGAGGAGGTCGACCTGATGCTGTCGTCGGAGCTGCTCTCCGCCCTCGACGAGCCCCTCGATCCGGAGGACGACGAGCCGCGGACCGGCGCGAGCGCGGCCTTCGCCCCGGTGCCCGCCGGGTCGCCCTCGCAGCCGAGGACGAGCGACGGCCCGTACGGCGTCGCGCCCGCGCTGCAGCCGGCGGCCACCCGCGCCGAGCACACGGGGCCCGGCGACTCCCTCGTCGAGCTCGCGGAGCCGGGCGACGAGCACGAGGACGATCGCGACGCCGAGCCCGCGTTCGACGGGGCGCACGCGACGAAGCGCGCGGGCCCCGAGCTCGCGGCGCTCTCGCTCGACAGGGAGGCGCACCCGTACGGCAGGGAGGAGCGCGATCACGGCGGTCCCGCGCGCCGGAGCGGCGGCCGCGACGCCGCGCCGCCGACCCCGCGCGACGCGGGCCGGCCCTACGCCTTCGCGTCGCCGCCGCCGCGCCCCGAGCCCGCGTGGGATCGGTCGCCCTCGCCGTCGCCCGCACCGCGAGAGGAGCCCGCGTGGGACCGCGCCGGCCCTTCGCGCGGCGGCGAGGACGTCGACTGGGCGCGCGCTCCGTCGGGCCGCGTCGAGCCGAGCTTGCGCCAGCGCATCACCGAGCCGCCGCCCCGGTCGCGCGATGCCCGCGACGCCCGCGCGCCTGGCTTTCCGTCGCCGCCCTCTCCGGGCGTCGCGTTCGTGTCGCCTCCCTCGGTCGAGGTGAAGACCGCGCTGCTGTCGCCGGTCGGAAGGGTCGAGCCCGAGCCGCTGCCGCCCGTGCCGTCCGCGGCCCGCTCCGCCCTGGCGGGGCGCGCCCCGGCGCCTCCCGGCGGGCCCGTCCCGGCGAGCGCGGGCGCCGGCTCGCTCGGGCGCGGCCTCCTGGCGCCGAGCCCGTCTGCCGGTCCCAGCACGGCAGCGTTCGGCCGCGGGGCCCTGCCAGCTCCGCCGTCCATGGCCATCTCCGGCGCGGCCCTGCGTGGGCCTGCGCCGCCCGCGCTGCCGCTGGTGCCGCCCGCGCTGCCGCTGGTGCCGCCCGCGCCCGCCACGGTCACCGCGGCCGGGCTCGGCCGAGCCATGGCGTCCGAGCTTGTCGACGAGGCGCCGAGCTCCGGCGGGGCGTCCTCGGCCACGGTGCTCGGCCCGGGCGACGCGCCGCGCGCGCTGGCCCGCGCGGTGGGCAGCCGCTCCTCCGGCGCCCTCGCGATCACGACCGAGGAGGGCGCGCGGCGCATCGTCCTGCACGAGGGCGATCTCGTCACCGCCGGCTCGAGCATCCCCGAGGAGACGCTGCTCGCCTTCCTGGTCGGGCGGGGCGACCTCGAGCGCGAGGTCGCCGCGCGGCTCGCGGGCAAGCTCCCCGCCTCGGGCCGGCACGCCGGCGCGGCGCTCATCGCGCACGGCCACCTCGGCCAGGACGACCTCTGGCCGGTGCTGCGCGCGCACGCCGAGTGGGTCATCGGCCACGTCGTGCTCGTCGAGGCCGGCACGTGCGACCTCGAGCCCGAGCCCCCGGGCCGCCTCAAGGCGGAGCCGAACGTCTTCGGCGGCGCCACCGGCGCCGAGGTCTTCGTCGAGACGATCCGCCGCGTGATCGCCCCGGAGGTCGCCCTGCGCCGCCTCGGCGGCCCGGGGGCGCGCCTCGACGACGGCGTCCGGCGCAACCTGCTCGGCGAGTGCGCGCTGCGGCGCGAGGAGGAGGAGCTCGTGCGCACCGCGCGCGGGCGCAGCGTCGGCGAGCTCGTGAGCGTGGCGGAGCCCGAGAACGCGAGCGTGCTCTACGCGCTCGTGTGCCTGGAGGTGCTCGACGTCCTCATCCCGCCGTCGATCACCGAGGCGCCGCCCCCGCCGGTGGAGGATCCGCTCGACGAGGAGGCGATCCGGCAGCGCGTGCGCGCGCGGCTCGCGCTGGTGGAGGACGGGGACTATTTCTCGATCCTCGGCATCCCGCGCGACGCGACGAACTACGAGATCCGCCGCGCGTACCTCGCGCTGAGGAAGGCCTTCGAGCCGTCCACCCTGCTCACCGCCGCGACCGTGGACCTGCTCGACGACGTGCGGCTCGTCATCGAGGTGCTCGACGAGGCCTACGAGATCCTGCGCGAGCCGCACAGGCGCGAGCGGTACCGGCGGGCGATCGAGGCGGGGCCGCCGTAGCGCGGCTGCGGGGGAGTCGGGGGCGTCGAGGGCGCCTGCGCACAGACCGAGGTCCGCCCCTTGCAAGCGCCCGCACCGCAGGAGGCACCATGTCCAAGGCGAGCGAGTTCATCGAAGCCCTGCGTCGGATCGAGGAAAGCGGCGACGTCGAGCCCATGGCGCGGCTGTTCGCGCCCGACGCCGAGCTCAGCAACTCGACGATCTCGAGGCCGCTCCACGGCCCCGACGGCGCCCGCAACTTCTGGCGCAGCTACCGGCAGACCTTCGTCGAGGTGCGGTCGGAGTTCCGGTGCATCGTCGCGTCGGACGAGGCCGCCATCCTCGAGTGGACGAGCCGTGGAAAGCTAGTCCATGGAGGGGAGTTCTCGTACGACGGCGTGAGCGTCATCGAGTACCCGGCCGGCGCCATCAGGAGGTTCAAGGCGTACTTCGATCCGAGGGCCCTCGGGCTTCAGCTGGAGCACGCGGCGTAGCGCCGCGCTTCAGCTGGAGCACGCGGCGTAGCGCCGCTCGCCGGCTCGCGCGATCGCGTCCACAACGACCTCGCCCTGCTCGACGCCCACGAGCGCCGCCGACCCTTCCTCGAGCTGGCCGCGCAGGATGAGCTCCGCGAGCGGCGCCTCCACGAGGCGCGCGATCGTGCGCTTCATCGGCCGGGCGCCGAGCTCCGGGTCGAACCCCCCGGCGTCGAGCAGCGCGTCGATCGCCTCGGGCTCGACCTCGAGCTCCACGCCGCGCGCCTCGAGCTCGCGCTCCAGGCCGCCGAGCAGCCGCCGCGTGATCTCGGCGACGTCCGCCCGCGTGAGCGGCGCGAAGCAGAGGACCTCGTCGATGCGGTTGTAGAGCTCGGGCGGGAGCGTGGCGCGGGCCGCGGCGAGCATCGTCTCCCCGAGGCGCTCGGGCGACACGGCCGCCGAGGTGCGGGCGAAGCCCACGGAGCGCTCGGACCGGAGCGCGCCGGCCTCCGCCGCGCCGAGGTTCGAGGTCATCACGAGGACCGTGTTCGTGAAGTCCACCCGCCGGCCTCGGCCGTCGGTCAGGCGCCCCTCGTCGAAGACCTGGAGGAACGCCTCGAGCACGTCGCGGTGCGCCTTCTCGATCTCGTCGAGCAGCACCACCTGGTAGGGCCTCCGCCGCACCGCCTCGGTGAGCTGCCCGCCGGCCTCGTGGCCGACGTAGCCGGGCGGCGCGCCGACGAGGCGCGCGACCGCGTGCGACTCCGCGTACTCGGAGAAGTCCAGCCGCGTCATCGCGTCGGGCGAGTGGAACAGCGCCTCGGCGATGGCCTTCGCCGTCTCCGTCTTGCCCACGCCGGTCGGCCCCAGCAGCAGGAACGACCCGATCGGGCGGCGGGCGCGCAGGCCGGCCGCGTTCCTGCGGAGCACCCGCGCGATGCGCGCCAGCGCCTCGCCGTGGCCGACGACGTTCTCGGCGAGCAGCGTCTCCAGCGCGAGCATCCGCTCGCGGTCGGTCTCGAGCAGCCGCTCGACCGGCAGGTCGGCGAGCTCGGAGACCACCTCGGCGACCTCGGCGGGGCCCACCTGCCGCGCGGGCTGCGCGGGCTCACGGAGCGCCGCGCGCGACGCGCGTGACGCGCCTGACGTCGACGACGCGCGCCGCCGCGTGCGCGCGCCCGCGAGGTCGAGGATCGAGAGCGCCTTGTCGGGCAGCGCGCGCCCGGGCAGGTAGCGCACGGACCAGGCGACGGCCGAGGCCAGCGCCTCGTCCGTGAACGCGAGCCCGTGGTGCGCGCCGAGCCCGACCGCGACGCTCTGGAGCAGCAGGAACGCCTCGTCCTCCTCGGGCTCGTCGATCTCGACGATCGTGAAGCGCCGCGCGAGCGCCGAGTCGACCTCGATGCTCTTCCTGTACTCCTCGGGCGTGGCGGTGCCGATCAGCGTGAGCTCGCCGCGGGCGAGCGCGAGCTTGATCTCGGCCATCGCCTCGTCGAGCGCGCCGCTGCCGAAGAGCTCCGACAGGCCGTCGATGAACAGGATCACCCGCCCGCCCGCCTCGCGGACCTCGGACCGGAGCGCGGACAGGCGCTCGCTCAGCGCGCCGCGCGCGCCGGTGCCGGCGAGGAGCTCCGAGGGCACGAGCTCGACGACGACGCGGGGCTCCCGCTCGTCGAACGCGAGCCGGTGCGCCACGCCGCGCGCGACCGAGGTCTTGCCGACGCCCGCCGGGCCGAGGAGGCAGGGGTTGTTCGCGTGGCGCTTGGCCAGGACGTCGAGCGCCTGCTCGATCTCGTGCTCGCGGCCGACGATCGGCTCGAGCTCCCCCTGCACCGCCGCGAGCGAGAGGTTGTGCCCGAGCGAGGCGAGGGCCGGGAAGCGCGCGCGGTCGAGGGTGAAGCGCGCCGCGAGGGCGGCGCTCGCGGCGGCGCTCGTGGCGGTCGGCGGCGCGAGCGGCGGGAGCGGTCGCCCCGGCGCGGGCGCGGCGGGCGAGGCGGCGGAAGCGGGGGCAGGGGAGGCCGAGGACGCCGGGGAGGGGGTGGGCGTGAGGGCAATCGACTCGGCGGAGGCCAGCGCGTCGGCCGGGGCCGCGGCGGGGCGGGGGCGCCCCGGCGGGAACAGCGGCGTCGGCGGGAACAGCGGCACGGTGACGCCCGGGCCGGCGCCCTTGGCGGGCCGTGACTCCGGCGCGCCGGTGCCCCTGGCGGGCCGCAGCTCCGGGCCGGCGACGCCTGCGCCCTTGGCGGGACGCGGCTCCGGGACGGCGACGCCTGCGCCCCTGGTGGGGCGCAGCTCCTGGGACGTGCGCGGCGAGCGCGGCGTGCGCGCCGGATCGGCGGCCTCGCCGCGGGCGCGGCGCGCCGCGGTCGTCGCGGCCGGCGCGGGCGGCGTCTCCGGCGCGCCGCCGTCGTGGAGCAGCCGCGCCGGCGTCCGCCGCGCCTGCACCACGCCGAGCGCAATCTGGAGCGCCGCGGTCCGCAGCCGCGCCAGGTCGACCCCCGACTGGGTGAGCGCGCGGTGCGCGGCCGAGCTGCGGTCGGACAGGAGCGCGAGCAGCAGGTGGAGCGCCGCGGGCTCCTTCGCTGTCGCTCGCTTCGCGACGTCGCGCGCGCCCCCCATCGCCCGGCCGATCGGGTCGGGGCCCTCGTCGTCGACCGAGCGGGTCGCCTTGAGCAGGGCCTCGTCGTCGAGCCGCCGATCGCGGAGCAGATCCGCGGCGGGGCCGCCGCTCAGGGCGATGGCCGCGAGGAGGTGCACGCTCGACAGGCGCTCCTTGCGCTGGGCGGCGAGGTCCTGCGCGAGCTTGCGCAGCGTGACGAGCTCGGCGTGGGAGCGAGGGCTGGTCATCCTTGCAGAGGTCTCCGGGCTCGGGGTTCGCACGCCGGGCGAAGGCGGGCCAAGTTTCGGAGGCCGGCGGACGCGCGCCGCGTCACTGAGGGATCACGTCCTCGGTCTCGCAGACGGGCGTGGCGGGGGCGAACCCCTCGGCGCACCCGAGGCGCACCGCGCGCAGCTGCGAGGCGGACGAGCTCGACGGCCGCTCCGCCCACGCGATCAGGAGCCCGCGACCGGGCTGCGCGAGGATCGACAGGCTGCCTTCCACCTTTCCTCCCGGGAAAAGGGTGGTCATCCAGGTCAACGTGCCCTCCGCGTCGAGGCGGCGGAGCACGATCCGGTCCTTGCCGCCCGTGTTCGTCTCGACGACCGCGACCACCAGGTCTCCGTCCACCTGCTCGACGGCCAGCGATCCCGTGACGGGCGTGGAGCACGAGGGGACGGTGATGGGGGGCAGCGCGACCTCGCCCGAAGGGGTCATGCGCGCGACGCGCAGCGCGCTCGGCGCGTCCTCGAGCGGCGCGAGGGTCCAGGCGAGCCAAGCGCCGTCCGGGCGGGGGGCCATGCGGAGGCGCGCGACCGGCGCGGCCTCGTGGATCGCCTCCTTCGAGGCGATCGCGCCGCCGTTGAGGCCGATGCTGATGCCGTCTGCGGAGTACCGCCCCAGGTAAATGGTCGTCGCCGGTCCGGGGCCCGGGTACTTCACGTCGCACGGATGCCACCCGCGCGTCCACTCGGTGGGCGCGCCCAGCGCGGCGCCGAGGAGCCAGTGGTGCAGCACCCATCCCGTGTCCTCTTCATCCACCTGCGTCCACCATGCCGCATCAACGGCGATGGGCGTTGTTGCGCACCCGAAGTACAGCCCGAACATCGAGTGGCCCACCCCTTCCGTCACGGTGCCGGCCACCATCGAGTATCGCGGGCCGGGCTCCTGGACCTCGGTGATCGCGAGCTGTTCCACCCCTGAGGAACGAAACGACACCATGCGTTCGCCGTAGTGCGTGCCGATGTGCTGCGACCATGAAGAGAAGGGCTCGCTGCCCTCGCTCCAGGCGCGCGCGGCCCTGAAAAAGCCGCCTGGCGGCAGCGGATCCGGGAAGGGGGCCGTATAGCGCTCTCGGTAAACGACCACGGACTCGAAGTTGTCATCGTCGTCGAGCGGATAGAGCCGTGCCACCGCGAAGGCATCGCCCGGGATGGTCTGGTGTTTTGCGTCCAGCGCCAGCGCCGGCTCGCTGAAGGCGGGCGGCTGCGCTGACCAGGGATCCAGGGCGACGCGCTGGACGATCCGATCCCCCGCCGGGGTCGCCGCCGAGGTGTAGAGATAGACCGGAGCGTCCGTGGCCCCGAGGACCCACTGAGGATCGAGCAGGTCCGTGCCCGGCTGCGCGAGGCTCAGCGAGGACCTCGCGGCCGCGAGGACGCCGCAGGTGGCTGCCTCGCCGGCGTCGGAGGCCGCGGGCGGCTCCTCCACCGAGAGCGCGCGGGGCGGCTCGTCTGGAACCGCCGCGCACGCCGCGAGCGCAGGGAGAGCGAAGAGCGCCAGCCATGTCCCACATCGCATCCGGTACCTCCGAGGTGATGGTCGAGGCTGTGTGGCCGCACCTCGCCGCCGCCATCACCCTTTCTTCGGGATCGGCGGGGGCGCTCAGGCCCCCCCGGCCGGGCGGCGTCCGGGGCGCAGGGCCGCGTCACCCCGTACTCCGGCCGCTCCGCCGCGCGCGGTCGCGCTGTGGTCAGAGCCCCGCGGCGAGGAACCGGGCGAGGAAGCCGCGGGTGCCGGCATTGCCGAGGGAGTTGCACACCGGCGAGGCGGCGCCGACAGGGCAGTCGACGTCGCGGTCGTAGGACCAGTAGTGGACGCCGGCGAGGCCCTGGGACCAGGCGAACGCGGCGGTCTCGTCGACGTCGGTCAGCGTGTAGAGCTCGCCCTGGACGTCGTTGCCGCCGATCATCGGGGTGAGCTCGATGTTGGCGTAGGGCACGCCGAAGTGATCGTGCAGGTTGTACGCGGCCTGGATCGCCGACTGGCCCATGTCGCACTGGCCGCCGGACACCACACACACGCCGGGACCGGGCGAGCCGTAGTTCATGGTCATCAGGTTGACGGTGACGTGGCTGGGCCAGGTCGCCGCGCTGCCGTCGAAGCCGAAGACGTCGGCGATCGCGGCCATGGCGGTGTCGCCGAGGACGTTCAGGCTCGAGCCGATGTTGCTGCCGAGGGAGCGCGCCGTCGACGCGCCCTCGTTGCTGGCGAGGGTCGCCAGGGTCAGGCTGAAGCGCAGGTTCGGGTACGCGGCGTGCGCGGTCTCGAGGCGCTGCACCAGCGCCGCGATCACCCGTGGCGACTGGCCGGCCTCGATGTCGAGATCGACGCCGATGAGGTGCGGTCCGGCCCAGCGATCGAGGAAGGCCGCAAAGCCGGCGTCGGAGCCGCAGGTGAACGAGCCCGCCGCGCCGCCGGTCGACAGGATGTAGCCGACGCCGGCGGCCTCGAGCACGGGGACGTTGGCGGCGGCCATCGCCGCGCCGGGCACGCCGCCCCAGCGCTCGTCGCCGCACTCGCCGGTGGCGAAGGCCAGGCTGACGACGTTGCCGCCGGCGGCGCTGAGGTCGTCGGCGAACACGGTCTGGGTCCCCGACACCTTCGTGGAGATCACGCTGGTGTCCCGGTTCATGTGGACGCCGGTGTCCTTGTAGGGGCCGAACAGGAGCGCGCCGTTCCCGTTGCCGGCGTCGCCGCCGCCGTTGCCGGTGTCGTCGCCGCCGCACGCGGAGGCGAAGCTCGCCGCGGCGAGCAGGGAGGGGAGGAGGGTGCAGCTCTTCATCGGGTCCTCGTGAAGGGGCTTCGGGTTCGAGCCCCGGTTTGTACGAGGATAGAGCTCTGCCCCCGCGCGGGAGGGGCATCGCTTTCAATCGCTCTCGCGGCGGAGCCTCCCATGCATGGTCCTCTTCCAGAGGGCCCAGCACGGGCTCGCTACGCAGAGCATCGAGTTCCAGCAGGCCGGTGCGCGCGCCGCAAGCCGTGTGGCGCGCGGGCGCGGTTCGGCCGTGGGACGCGCGACGTGGATCAAGGGCCGACGTCCACGGCCTCGAGGCCGTAGCCCCGGGAGCAGAGCGCGCGGTCGCCGGAGAGCGTCGCGTGGCAAACATGCCCCGGGAGGTCGCTCTTCTTCTCGAACGAAAGCGCGGTGAGGTCGGTCGCGTCGAGGACGGAGAGCGTGGGCCAGTAGTTGTCGACGACGAGGAGGCGCGCTCCGTCCGCGAGGAGCAGCGGGCTATGGCTAGGGTCGAAGCCCGCGACCTCCAGCGTCGCGGTGCTCAGGCTGCCCTCCTGCAGCCCGCCGGCCACGAGGATCGAGGACCTCCCGTCGTCGTCGGCGTCCTCCACCGACAGGAAGGCGCGGTTCTCGCCGGCGAGCGCCTTCATGACCGTCATGGTGTCGTCCACTGGACTCTCGTCCAGGAGTTGTGCGCTCGTGTCGCCGAGATCAAGGAGCTTGAGCGTCCTCCGCGTGCCCCTGCACACGCCCGGACCGGCGTCATCGCCGGCGGCCGCCGGCGTGAACGCCGCGTTCGATGCGAAGGTGTGAGCACACGCCTCCCTCCCCACGACCGGGGTCTCGACGGTCTCCTCCCTCGAGTCCAAAGACAGGTAGAGTTCACCGCGGTCGTCGCCAGACGGCCAGCGCCGGTGTGCATGCTCCACAGGAAGTTGAACAGGTCACCGCTGGCCGAGCCGCGCAGACCTCACCGACATGGGTCGGCTTGGTTGCATGCACGACCCAGAACATTCATTGGCAGGTACGCTCTTCCGCTCGCTCGACCTCGCGTGTGCTGGCAAGGCGAGCATGACGAGGCTCGAGAGCGTGATGGCGAAGGGCTACATCCAGGCGGCGAGGGCGACGTCTGAAGCGATGCCGCCGCGCGCTTCGTCTTCGAGCACGTCGCCTACCCCGCGACGCTCACCCGCGCTGGCGTGGTGAAGGACGACCGCAAGCTCTACCGGGCCGGAGACGCGGCGCGCGCGGGAACTGGCCGGGGTGATGGTCCAGCGGCGCTCGACGGCGATGACGCCGAAGGCGCGTGAGGCCTACGGCACGATACGTGCGGGGCTGGACGCGAGGGCGTGGAGGGAGGCCCGTCGTGAGCCGGGGGTGACCACCCGCCTGGAGACCCAGCGATCGGCCCGTCCACATCCACGCAGTCCCCAGGGAGGGAGGCTCGGAGCGCCGCCCTTCGTCATAGGGCTAGCACTACTGCGGGAAGTCGCCCCGGATCGGCAGAAGAACCGGCAAGGTCGCCGAGGGGAGAGAGGAGGTGCGGTTCCGGCATTTCCCCTCCCATTTCCCGGGTTTCCTGGCGCCCTTGGCGTCATGGCGGTTCGCTTCCCCGTCCGACTTCCCGCAGTAGTGCTATGTGACGAGGGCCATGCACGAACAGGATCCGATCTCGGTCTGGATCGTCGATGACACGGGCTTCCTCAAGCAAGGGGACCACTCTGTCGGTGTCCAGCGCCAGTACACAGGCACCGCAGGGAAGATCACGAACTGCCAGGTTGGCGTGAGCCTCTGCGCCGCAAACAGAACCGAGCACGTCCCTCTCGATTTTGAGCTGTACCTCCCTCAGCAGTGGCTGGATGACGAGGAGCGCCGGAAGGAGGCCAGGATTCCGTCCGATCAGGTGTTCAAGACCAAGCCGGATCTCGCGCTCGACATGATCGCCCGCGCAATAGCCGACGAGATCCCGGGAGACATCGTTCTCGCGGATGCGGCCTATGGCACCTCGTCCGGTTTTCGTGACGCGCTGCGAAGCTATGGGCTTGACTTCGCCGTGGCCGTCAACGCGACCACGGGCGTGTGGTTGCTCGACGCCAAGGAACGACGCCGCGGCGCCGCCGTCGGCGTTCAGAAGCTCGGCATCGAGCTCGGGCTGCAGGCCTTCCGGCGAGTGACGTGGCGCACAGGAACACGCGGAAAGCTCGCCAGCCGCTTCTGCTTTCGCAGAGTGAAGGCGGCCCATGACGATGGGTCCGAGCCCAAGGACAGAGAGGTCCTGTGGCTCGTGATCGAGTGGCCGCACGACGAAACGAAGCCGACGAAGTTTGCCCTGACCACGCTGCCTCGCCGGATGAGCAAGAAGCAGATCGTCAGAACCCTGAAGGAACGATGGCGCACCGAACACGCCTACGAGGAGCTCAAAGGGGAGCTGGGGCTCGACCACTATGAAGGACGGTCGTTCCCTGGATGGCACCATCACGTGTCCGTCGTCCTGTGCTGCTACGCGTTCATTGTTGCTGAACGCGTGCGGCATTTTCCCCCCTCGGTCCGAGGGGAAGCGCAAGGCTACGCGCTCCGTAGCGCGGCCTGAGCGCCACTTCGCCGACTCCTTCACCACTCTCCGCCTCGCCATAGCGTACGCCCTCATCGCGTGGCTCCCTCGATGCCCTCTGTGTCACCGTCGAGGGATCCCACACTCTCCAAAGGGTCAACTGCATTCTTTTGCGGCGGAGTGCACAACTGAGGGCGGGGTTGTGTCGATAGACACGAGATGAACCGCCAAGACACCAAGGACGCCAAGGAAGAAGTGAGGAGCGAGCCCGACGCGGAGTTGGATCGCCTCGCCCACTGCGTGATCGGCGCCGCGCTTGAAGTGCACCGAACTCTCGGCCCTGGCTTCCTCGAAGCTATCTACGAGGAAGCGCTCTGCGTCGAGCTTTCCTTGCGCCGCATTCCGTTCGCCCGGCAAGTGCCCATCGGCGTGGACTACAAGGGGAATCTGGTGGGCCAGGCTCGATTGGATCTCGTGGTGGATGGTCAGCTCGTCGTCGAGCTCAAGGCCACCGAGGGCATTGCCCCGATCCACGTTGCGCAGCTTCTGTCGTACCTCAAGGCGGCAAGACTACGGCTTGGCCTCTTGATCACCTTCAAAGTGGCCTTCCTCCGTACCGGTGTCAGGCGCGTGGTTCATTCCCCGTAAATTTGGCGTTCTTGGCGTTCTTGGCGGTTCCTCTCTTTCCGCGACGAACCTCCCGCAGTAGTGCTAACATCATGGGCGAGCGGCCGTTCTTCGAGTTCAATGTGCTCGAATTCACGGAGAGAGACGTCGAAACGCTCGATGCCTTCTCCAAGGACAACTTCGATGCCGGTACCGTGCGAACGCGCGCGGAGGACATCATCTTCACCGGGCGAATGACGGCCTACATCAACGACGTGCTCCGCAACCCGACAGAAGAGTTCACGCGCTTCATTCTCGGCGAGTTGAACATCACGACGGGCAAGCTCACGGCGAAGCGCGTCGAAAAATTCATACCGATCGTACGCAAAGCTATCCAGACAACCCTGCTCGACATGGCCACCAGATCGATCAGGCAAGAGACGCAGGACGTAGCAGTGGCCGCGCCGCCCCCGCCCCCGCCCATACCACAGCCACCCCCGCAGGCTGCGCCGCCTTCAAGAGACTCAGCTCCGGAGCAGGGGAAAGGCGTCGTCACGACTCAAGAGGAGTTGGACGCCTACGAGGTCATTCGTCGCATATGCGCCGACTCTCCAGCGGCCAGCAAGGCCCAGGTTCACTACCGAGACGCGGTTAACTATTTCGGCATCAACATCGGGAACACGAAAAAGTGGTTCGTTCGCCTGTTCTTCGACGGCAAGCGCAAGTCCATGGTTACCAAAGTCCCCGCCGACAGAGCAACGCTGCTCGCGCCCGGATTTGAGGTCGACGTGCCGAGCGAAAACGTCGGGAAGAGCCGCGTATACGTCAGCGGCCTGAAGGACCTCGAGCGGCTGAGGCCTCTGCTGATGCTCGCCTTCGAGGACGAGGTTCGTCGCGCCGAATCTGGTGACGCACCCGAGGAAGAGGAGTCGCCGGCTGGCGTCGCCATGCCCCACTAGAGCGACAAATGGGTTGAAGCCACGAGAAAAAGCAGGGATTTTACAGGGAGGCGGGGAGTGAGAGACGGCAAGAGGGAGAAATTCATTTTCTTTTCTTCCTCCCCGCCTCCCCGCCTCCCTGTGAAAATTCTCCGGGTTTCAACGTGATCGTTGTTCTAGCAACTCCGAGTGCCATCATCGGGCAAGCCCTGCCCTGACCCCACGCCTCCGTAGACGATTCGGCGACCACCGCGCAGCCTTCGCCTCATGACCGAAGACGTCGTCTCCTACGAGCACGTCGCCTACCCAGCGACGCTCACCCGCGCGTTCCCGTACCTCGCCGGTGTCACCCCGACGATCCTCCTGAAGTGCCGCGTGAGCTGGCTCTGATCATAGAACCCGACGCGCGGGGCGAGCTCGGACGCTCTCACGCCCTGGGTGAGGAGCTGCTGGGCGCGCTGGACGCGGAGGTGTGTGAGGTACATGTGGGGAGGCATCCCGATCTGGCTCGGAAGGCGCGGCACAGGTGGAACTTGTCGAGGGAGGCGTGGGCGGCGAGGTCGTCGAGGGTGATGGGCTCGACGAGGCGCTCGCGGAGGTACTCCACGGCGCGGCGGACGGGGCGTGTGTGATCGGAGCGGGCGCTGCTCAGCCGGCCGAAGGTGGCGATGGCCTCGGCGAGGGCGACCTCGACGGAGAGGCGATCGGCTCCGGCGCAGATGGGCATTCTTGGCGGATAGGTCGCGCCAAGGATCGCCAAGTGGGCGCCCGGGGCGGCCGCACACTGCGGCCATGCATGACAAACCCGTCGCCCTGGTAACCGGGGCAAACAAGGGAATCGGTCTTCAAATCGCCAACGAGCTCGCCGGGCGCGGCTTCACGGTGCTCGTCGAGTCGCGGAACCTGGAGCTCGGGGAGGCGGCCGCGAAGAGCGTCGGATCCGGGGTGGCTGTCGTGCCGCGGATGATCCAGCGCCGCAGCGCGCTGCTCACGCATTGCGCACCTTCACCTGGCCAGCCCACATTTCAGGGATGATCCGTGCGCTGCGATCAGCAGCCTGCCACATGCCGCGCCGGTCGAACCCGGCCCGTCCCCTGCATCGTCATGGGCGCACCCTCGTGTCCGTGGGCGCAACGTCACGAAACGACGCGCCCGCGGGCGCAGCCGAAGAGGGAAGGAGCCGACAAATGAAGCATGTGAAGATTCTTGGCCTCATCGCGGTCAGCGCAGGAGTGTGCGGGATCTCTGCGCTTGCTTCTGCGGCGAATACGGTGCCGATCGACGACCTGAACCTCGTCGAGGAGACATCGACGCCACCGTCGCTCGAGAGCGAGCGTTACGCCTTCCGGCCGGCTGTCGGCTACTACCGGCCTGCGGCGGGCTACTACCGGCCTGCAGCGGGCTACTACCGGCCTGCAGCGGGCTACTACCGGCCTGCAGCGGGCTATTACCGGCCTTATGGGCCCTATCGGCGCTAGGGCAGGAGTGGGCTCTACCGTGACGGGCACGGCGCTGGGCGCGATCGTCACGGAATACCGGGTCCGCTTTGCCGGGCGCGGAGTCGAACATCAGGGACGATCGCGCTGAGACGTCGCACGTCGAGCGTCCTTGTCCGGCCGCCGCCTGCTCTGCGGATCGGCGGCGACGCATTGGAAACGTGGGTGGCGAAAGCGGGTGGCACGCCGCGCGCAATAAGGATCCATGGGGGTGAGCTCCATGGACGAGACAGGAAACATGGAAAAGCGCGCGCTCTTCGTGCTTCCCGCCGCTGCGATCCACCTCGGGCTGGTGCTCGTGCTGGGTGTGCTGCACGTGCGCTTGCCCTACGAGGGCTGGGTGGAGCGTGCGGTGGGCTATTATGGCGCGCTTTCCGGGGCCAGCAGCGCATATTCCTTCTTCGCTCCGACCGTCGGACCCCTGCTCTGGGCCACCTTCGAGGTCAGGGATCGCGCGGGAGCGCTGACGACCGAGGCGCTGGAGACAGGAGTGAGCCGCGAAGCGGACCTGCGCGTCAAGAATATCGTCGGTATGTTCTGGGATGAGCAGGACCCGGCAGTAAGGCGCTCCCTGGTTGCGTCGTGGGCAGCGAAGGTGTTCGCCAAGCACCCCGAGGCGGACAGCGTTGTTGTCCGGCTCGAGGTTTACGATCTGCCCTCGATGGCGGAGTACCGCGCGGGACAGCAGCCGCGGTGGAATGTCGAATACAAGGCCAAGTTCAACCTGAAGGCGCGGCTCGCTGCCGGCGAGATCAATAAAGAGGCGACGCCATGAGGCAGCCGATCTATACCCTGCTCCTGCCGAACGCCCGAGAGGCAGCTGCGCGCCTGTGGGGCTCGGCGCGGCGATTCGCGTTCGCGCCCGCGTCGGCGCGGCCCCTGGCGGCGCTCCGGATAGGGCTTGCGTCGGTGCTCCTTGTGCAGGCGGCCCAGATCGCGCCCATCGCTGCCGAGCTGTACGGGCGTTCGGGCATCATCCAGGGACAGCTCCTCGACGGGTCTGGCGCGAGCGGCTTCCCCCGGATCGGCCACCTCGTGAATGCGTTCTCGCGCGTCGGGGTCCGCGAGAGCGCCGTGATCGCTGGCGTGGGTGTGCTCTACGTCCTGTCGCTGGCTGGCCTCCTGCTCGGCTGGAGGACGAGGTTCTCCGCGGCGTGCGCCTGGCTCGTGCATTTGACGCTGATGATGACCGCGGAGAGGACGAACTACGGGGCAGATCAGTTCGCGAACATCTTCCTGTTCTACCTCATCTTCATGCCTTCTGGAGCCGCGCTGTCGCTCGATCGTGTCTCTGGGCGAGCGCCGCCTGAGCCGAGCGCGACAGCGCGCCTCGCGCTGCGGGTGGTACAGCTGCACCTGTGCCTCGTCTACCTCTCGAGCGGCGTGGAGAAGGCGCTCGGCGCGGCGTGGTGGGACGGCGACGCGATATGGCGATCGCTCATGCTGCCCGAGTACCGGCGGTTCGACTTTTCGTGGCTCGCCCACCACGCCTGGATCGCCGTGGCCGCGGGGTGGACGGTGCTGCTCGTGGAGATCGGGTACCCGTTCTTCATCTGGCCACGTCGGACCCGGCGGCTCTGGGTGGCGGCCACGGTCGGATTGCACGTCGGGATCGCGGTCTTCATGAGGCTCGATGTCTTCGGCGCCATCATGTCGGTGTTCACCATCGCCGCGTTTGGCGTGAAGGCGGACCCCCGACGGGCGCGAGCGCCGTCGGCTGCGGCGCGCTGTGCTCGGCGCGGCGAGGCCTGAGTCAGCTCGCGCTGGGGTCGGCGACGCGGCCGACGAACAGGATGCTGCCCGTCGCGTTGTCGCGGATGAGGAACAGGAAGGGGTTCACGAGCGCGAGCGACGCCGGCTGGGGCGCCGACTCGTCGCCGACGATGACCGCGGTCGCCGCCGCCGCCTCGGTGCCGGCCTCGTTCACGCCGACGAACGCCTTGTGGATGACGTCCTGGATGAAGGGCTGTCCGCTGGAGTTGATGCCGGTGAAGTCCGCGACCCCGGGCTTGAACGCGATCTCCATCCCCATCGCCTCCAGCGTCTTCTTGAGGCTCAGCTCGTACTCGAACTTGAACCTGGGCATCGTGGTGTCGACAAGGTGCTCGCTCATCGCGCCGGCGATGCCATCGACCTTCGCCGCGTCGAGCGACGCCTCGAACGCGTCGAGCGTGCCCTTCGCCGGCAGGATGATCAGCATCGACAGCTCGTCCCCGTCGTAGGGCATCGCGACCGCCTGGTAGCCGTCGCCCTCGGCATAGGGCATCTCCAGGCTGCCGCGCATCAGGGGCACCGTCACCTCGGTCCCCTCGGCCGTCTCGAACGCGCCGTCGGCCGTCGCGGTGGGCTCGAACGGGGTGCGCCACGCCGCGTTGAAGTAGATGGCATTCGTGAGGACCAGCACCGTCTCGGCGGTGATCGCGTCGACGGGCACCAGCTTTTCGATCTTGCCCTCGGTCTGGTCGCTGACCCAGCCGTTGATGAGATCGACCGACTCCTGCCGGTGGCCCACGAAGTCCACGACGCGCATTCCAGCGCCGTAGTGCAGCCCGAGCGTGTCCAGGAAGGGCGCTTCGAACGAGTAGCCGATCTGCCCCCAGAGCGCGTTCACGACGTTGAGGCGAAAGCCCTGTCCGTCGGCGCCCTGGGCGCCCTGACCGCGGCTCTCGAGCTCCTGGTCGATCCAGTTGAACGCCGGGTGGAGCCTGTCCTGCCCGAGGTCGAAGCGCAGCGTGTCGGCCATCGCCGTCTCGGTCCCGCCCTTCGCGCCGGCCCACGTCATCGCGAGCGCGGTCGAGATGCTGTAGGGCGAGTAGAAGACGTTGCCGGGCTCCTGGCGGAGCTCTTGGTAGAGGTCGAGCGCGAACGCGGAGTTGCCCGAGACGAGCGCGGTCTTGTCCTCCGGAGGGATGTCCGGGCTCGAGATGCGCTGCTTGTCCGAGGCGATCACGCAGATGGCCCTGTCGGAGTCGCTGCACTCCTCGTCCCCGGTGTCGGGGTTCGTGTTGGAACCGGTGGACGCCTCGCAACCGAGGATCGCGGCGAGAGACAGGACGAGGAGCGGAGCGCAGGTTCGGATGGTTCGCTGCATGCCGTCCCGCCCAGCATCGGCCGTGCCGCGCCGGCCCCGATCGCGGGCCCGTGTGTTTCCGAGGCGAACCGCGCGGAGCGACCTGGCCGCCGCGCGCGGGACGCCCCCGAACCATGACATCCGACGAACGCCTGGCCCGTTCTGGCACAAGAGGCCCTGTCAGAGCCCGGAGCTGGCTCGCGCACCAGAAACCCCGCAAGGCGCCTCGGCGCGCGGCCAGCGTCCGCAGCGGCGCGGGCCGCGAAGGCTGCGGCGTCCGCGTAGCGCTCGTCGGAGAACGCCAGCATCGCGAGGTAGCAAAGGCCCTCGGGCGACGGCGCGGCGACGGCGGGCGGGTCTCCGCCCGCCTGCTCCGCGCTTCGCCGGCTATGCGAGCATCGAGTAACGCTGCTCGGCCGCGAGGCACGGGGCCGGGTCGAGGCCGAGCTCGCGGCGGACGATGTTCGCGCCGCGCACCAGCGACACCATCTTGTGAAAGGCGTGCATCCGGCTCATGCCCTGCCGGCCGAAGCCGCAATCGCTGCTGAGGATCAGCCGCTCCGGCTCGATGAACCGGAGCGCCTTGCGGACGAGCCCCGCGACCTGCTCGGGGGTCTCCACCTCCAGGCTGCGGTGGTGCACGGCGCCGATGCAGACCTTCTTGTCCTTGCCGATGGCCTGACCGATCGCCGGGAGCGCCGCGCCTCCGTCGCTCGCGGCCTCGAAGGTGATGACATCGACGTCGAGCCGGTCGAGCAGCTCCAGCGCGCCCTCGTAACCGCTCGCCGCCACCTCCACGCGCTGCGCCGCCGGGTTGCCCCAGCACGTGTGCACCCAGACCTCGGTCTTGTCGCGCAGCCCGGCGACCTCGCGGTTGAACGCGTCGATGTAGAGCTCCGTGTTCAGCTCGGCGCCCTGATCATGACCGGCGATGTAATGGAGCAGGGGCTCCTCGAGCTGGATGACGGGGCACCCCGCGTCGGCGACCTCGTGCAGCTCCTGGTTGAGGCTGTCGGCGATCGCGAAGAGCAGCTCGCGGCGGCTCGCGTAATGCTGGTTGAGGACGACGACCTCCAGGAGCTGGCCGCAGCAGGTGCCGAACTTCATCGGCCTGTGGGTCATGCGCTGCGCCGCCTTCCAGACGCGCGCGTACTCGAGCCCTCCCCGGCCGACCGGGCCGCGAACGAAGAAGGGGAGGCGAGCCTCCATCACCTCGTGGAGGATGTCGCCTGCGGCTCTCTCCCTCGGTGACGTCCAGGGCTGGGGCCGGAGGCCAGGATCTTCCAGGCCCTCCATGCGCTCGGCCACGTAGCTGAACCAGGAGCGGCCGCCGACATCCATATCGAAGCGGGCGTCGCCGTCGGTGAGGATATCGAGGCCTGCCCGGATCTGATCGGTGATGTGCGCGGCGAGGGTGTCGGTGTACTGCTCCCTGAACACGAGATCGGCCATGGCCGTGGAGAACCTGCGGCCCGCGAGGTTCGCGACATACCATGACGGCCGCGGCAGAGAGCCGGTGATGGTCGTGGCGAGAGGCGTGTGCTTCGTTGCCTTGAACATGGAAACCTCGTTCGCGCGCGCCTGCTGCGCGCCGGGGAGGCTAGCCGACAAGGCAAGCCTGAGCGAGGCGACACCTCGGTGATGGCTGCACAGCCTGGTTGCTCAGGAGCCGTGCGCGCTCGAGCAGCGCTTCATCATCATCAGCGATCGGGAGGCCCACCTGCGCCGGCGATGCGCTTCACCCCGATCGCCCGCGCGCCCGCGCGCGTCGCGGCGAGCTCAAGAACTGGAGATGCTCTTCGAGGGCGCCCCACACGGCGGCGATGCGCGGCACCTGGCGCAGGCCGCGCGGCGTGACGAGCCAGAGCTCGAGCACCGGGCCTGCGGGCAGGCCCAGATCGAGCTCCACCAGGTCGTCGTCCAGATCGAGCGCGCTGCACGGCAACACCGCCGCGCCGAGCCCCGCGCGCACGGCCTCGATCTGGGCGATGTAGCTGCTCACGATGAGCTTCGGTGCCTTTCGTACATGCCGCTTCTGGTAGTCGTCCTCGACGGTGGGGGTGCGGCCCAGATCGACGCCGACCCAGTCGAGCTCGTCGCGGCCCTTCTTCGAGAGCCTGCGGTGGGCGATAGGCACCGTGGGCAGGGTGACGATCCGCGCGGCCACCAGATCACCGCTCTTCGGCCGGAAGAAGCGCACGGCGATCTCGGCCTCACGGTGGCCCAGATCGGCCACCTCGTAGCTGGTCAGCAGGTGGAGCGAGACGCGCGGGTGCCTCTCGGCGAGCGCCGGGAGCACGCGCGGGATGACGCCGTGCACGGCAATGGACTCCGTGAGCGCCAGTCGGACCATCCCCTCGGCCTCTCTCTCGTGGCCGCTGGCCTCGCGCACGAACTGGTCGGCGCCGGCCTCCATCGACTCGACGTGGCGGCGGAGCTGCTCGCCGAGCGGGGTGAGCATGGAGCCTCCCGGCAGCCGCTCGAAGACCGCCACCCGGAGCGTTCGTTCGAAGGTCGCCATGCGCCGGCTCACCGTCGATTGCTCGATGCCGAGCTTGCGGCCGGCGGCCGAGAAGCTGCCGGCGCGCGCCACCTCCAGGAAGAGGCGCAGATCGGCCCAATCCAGGTCGGCGAGCGGCCTGCCTGCGGTCGGGGGCGCGGGGGAGCGTGCCATGCACCCACGCATGGCACGCCTGCGCAGAACCGTCTACCCAGACGCTGCTGCATGGCCAAGATCGACGCATGCACCTCGTCATCCAAGGTCACCCCGCCCCCGACAGTTTGAGCGACGCGCTTGCGCGGGCCTACGCCAGCGGCCTCGAGAGAGGCGGAGCCCGCGTCGAGCTCCTGGCCCTGCGCTCGCTCACCTTCGATCCGCACCTGCGCGCTGGCTTCAGCGGTGAGCAGGAGCTCGAGCCCGATCTCCGCCAGGCCCAGACTGCCATCGAGCGCGCGAGCCACGTGGCCTGGTTCTTTCCCACCTGGTGGGCGGGGCCACCCGCGCTGGTCAAGGGCTTCATCGATCGCGCCTTCTTGCCAGGATGGTCGTTCGCCTATCGAAAGCGGAGCGCGCTGCCCGAGGGGCTGCTCGCCGGCCGCAGCGCGCGCGTCGTGACCACGATGGATAGCCCGGGCTGGTGGTACCGATTCTGGCACTGGCGCTCCGTGCACACCTCGTTCATCAACGCGACGTTGCGCTTCGTCGGCTTCGGGCCCGTCCGCGAGACCACCTTCTTCGATCAGAAGACGCGGACCCCCGAGCAAAGAGCGGCCTGGCTCCGGGAGATGGAGCGCATCGGCGAGCGGGATGCGCGGCAATTCCCCGCCAGATCCTCCCGCACGCTGGCCGTGGCGTGAAGGGGGCTCCATCCATGGGTGGATAGCTCGTCGAGATGGCGTTGCTTTCCGTCTTGCGCTTGAGCCAGGTGCCAGACTGGGCCCAGTCGAGCTGCGTCAACCGACCAAGCATAGGCCGGTCCAGCGAGATCATGCACATGCTGGTGTGCGGACGCTACTCGCTCTGCGGTTGTGTCCCGTGGAGCGTCCGTAGTTTCGTGATGCCGGTCGGGTCGAGCCTCCCGTACCGCTCCATCGCCTCGCGGAGCCGATCGAGCGGGATGGCGTGGGCGACGTGGTCGTCCCGTCCTGACGTCGTCGTCGCCATGGTCATCGCGTTGAGGATGGCCTCTTCCACCGCTTCTTCGGCGCCCTGGAACATTGGGTTCAGGAGCGCGTCGTCCACCTCGCGGAGGCTCCGTGTCAGCCCCTCCGGCTTGGACGGTACCCGGTTGCCCGTCGCGAAGGCCAGAAACAGGTCCCCGCTTCCATCGCGCGATATCGTCCCTGTGCGCCCCACCGCGAGCGCGATGCGCCGCGCCACCCGCTCGATCTGCCGCGCGGACAGCGGCGCGTCGATCGCGACCACGGCGAGCAGCGAGCCTTCGCCGTGGTAATCGGGCACGGGTAAGAGATCGCGGATCTCCTGCCCCACCGGCACCCCGTCGACCCGGAGCTCGCCGCGCGCCCCGAAGTTCGCCTGCACGATGGCGCCCACCGTGAACCCGCCCGCGGCTTCCGGCAGGACGCGCGACGCCGTACCGATACCACACTTGAAATCGTAGCAGATCATCCCCGTCCCGCCGCCTACCGCCCCTTCTTCGACAGGGCCATCCGCGGCGTGCTCCGCCGCCTCGATAACGTCCTCCGCCGACACGTGCAGGCCACGGATGTCGTTGAGCGCGCTGTCGTCGCACTCGCCGACGATCGGTGTCACCGTGGGCTCGTCGACGCCGATGGCCGGATAGCGTCGGAGCATGTACTGGATCGCCCCGTCGAGCGCGCGGCCCACGGCGAGGGTGTTGGTGAAGACGATGGGCGTCTCGAGGACTCCGAACTCCCTCACATAATGGAGGCCGGTCATCTCCCCATTCCCGTTCAGGACGAAACTCGCGGCGGGGACCTTTTTGTGCCAGAAATCATCGGACGTCGGCAGGATGACGGTCACGCCCGTGCGCACTGGCCCCTTGCCCGGGTCGAGCCGGCCGGCGCCGCGGTGGTGGGTGACGTGCCCGACGCGCACGCCGGGGACATCGGTGATCGCGTTCAACTTCCCGGTCGGCAGGCGGCCGATCACGATGCCGAGATCCCGCGCGCGCCGGCGCGTCGCACCGACGGGCGGCGCGGGCAGCACACCAGTGCTCGCAGCGGGAGGGGAAGGCCGAGCGCGAGGGCCGACGCACGCGACGAGGGATGGCAGGAACAGGAAGAAGAGGAGCGCTGCGGCGAGCGCGGCGCTGGAGACAAGGTGAGGGCGACGCATCGGCGGGAGAATATCCGACGGCGCGTCGTCCGCGTGGTGAAGCTCGGCGGTCAGCGGTCGTTCTGGGCGATAGCTTCCCATCGCGAACTGGCAAGCTCACCCATCCGCGGACCCGGTGCGTCGCGGGGGTTTGACCCCGCCCTTGCGCTTGATCCCCGCCTCGACGCGAAAGATGTCTGGGACGTTGATCTTGCCGCTGGATCGAATCTCGAGGACGCCGATCGTCTGGAGCGCTTCGACCAATGCCTTCTCGGGGTTTACGCCTGGATCGGTGAGCTGCACGGGGGCAAGTCCGAGCGCCGTGGTCGCCGGCTGGGCGAGGAGCGTCTGCGCGGTGCCGCGTTTGCGCCAGAGCGACTCGAGGAGCTCCTGCTCCATCGGGACCATCTGGCCACGAAGAGGCTCCAGGACCGTCCTGACCCAGCGGTACTCCTCTCCGAGCTCCGTGAGGCGGTCCTCGGAAGCCTTGCGCACGCCCTCCAGGAGACCGAGGTGGTCCACCGCGCGCCCCACCGGCGGCGCCCCGTGGTGCGCTGCCTCGCGCCAGGCGGTGAGGAACGTACGAGGAGACGTCTGGCCCCTGGCATCCGACAGATGATTTGGAAGCCATGTGAAGACGAACCCACGCTTCTTGTCCGCGCCCATGAACTCGCCGGCAATGGAGTCGACGATCCGCTTCTGTTCCAGGTCGGCGGGCAAGAGGCCCACGAGGGAAGTTGCCTTCAGACGCTCGACGAGCCCGGAAAAAGCCTCGCCTGAGTGCGGCGAGCGGGACAGGCGATTGAACATTAGGCCGTAGAGATCGCTTGTCGTCCAGTCGAGATCCACGCGGGTATTCCGGATCTTGGACGCGTCGGGGAAGTCGAAGAGAGCCTGATCTGAGAACTGGTCGAGCCTCATGAAAAGTTTGAGGCGAATGGCTCGAAATGACCGGGCGGCGAGCGCTCTGCGTAGAAGCCCGCGAGTCAGCTCGCGCGTCATCGACCAGTCTTTCCCGAGACGATCGAGGGCGTCGAACACCACGAGCAGCTTTCGGCCGGTCGCCGTGAGCTGCGTGTCCGCGGCGGTGACCAGGTGGCCATACCGCTCGGCGTCCGCCTCGACCCAACTCACTAGGTCGATGAAGCTGGCGGGGAGCTCGTGATCCGTAAAACCAACGGCTGCACGAGCGATCACGGCTCGCCAGACGCTCTCGGAGTCGCGATGATCGCGGGCCATCTGCCGGACGATATCGAGCGATGGCGCCACCCTGCCGGTTTGCTCCGAGGCATTGAAGCCAATCTCGACAGAGGTCCGGTAGAGGTCCGGCTGACGGAACCTCTGCGCCGCCTCTTCGCGGATCTCCTTCTGAGCCAGGGCGTGTGCCCAGAAGCTCTTCCCCATACCCCGGTTGCCAACCACCAAGGTGCGCTCGGGGTCGAGCGCGCTCCGGTGCCCGCTCACGACGTAGACCAAGCTTGGGTCGACGGGCTGGCCAGGCGCGTGATTGTCTGCGCGCGGCAGCTCTGCGAGCCCTTGGCGGATGCTGTTGAAGTCGACGCTGGCGGTGGGCTGCTCGGCGATCATGTGCTGGAGGACACGGACGATGTTTGCGGTTCGAACTCCGGCGGGCGCTGGTTCATGGACCCAGCAGGCGATCCACCGCAGTGAGGAAGGCGCCGAAGGTGGCTTCGTAGTAACTACGTGTCAGCTCGGTCGGCTTCTTGGCCGGATCCCAGTGGACGAAGCGGGCATCGAAGGGAATGGCAATCGGGTAGTGTGGGGCTTGGGGGTCATTCACGTCGAAGTTGAAGCCCTCCAGGCCATCGATCTCCTCATAGAGGTACTCTGTAAACAGATTCCACATCTCGTCGGTGAACGTCGTATTCACCTCGTCGGAGAGGGGTGCTTTCGCGTGGACCATACGCAGTTGCCGCCACGGTGAGCCTCCCTCCGGCGTCGGGAGCGTCGCGAGATGCGCGAAGAGATATCGGTAGTCGTCGATGGTTTGACGCTGCGCTGTGCCGAACAGGAAGACCGTCGCGCCGAGACCGAGAAGCGGGCCCGCCGAGAGCTCTGCCATACCGGCGCGAGCGTCCACGAGCACGAGATCGTACGGACGGCGGCCGACCACTCGGCGGATCATCCCGCGGGTCTTGTCTCGCAGTGAGACCGAGCCGCCGCCGGGCTCGACGTCTTCGAGCATGGCCCGGGAGAGCTTGGCCAGGAAGTTTTCCGGATGCTTCTCGGAGGAGGTCCCGCTCACGGGCATGACATCCACGAGGCCGGCTCCACTGGTCAGCGCGCTCGTTCCCACGAAGTCAGCCAGCTCGGTCTCGTCGAAGCCGCCGAGGCCGCTCTCCGCGAGATAGTCGAGCGCGCCGAAAGCCGGCCTGCGGTCCGGGTCGAGGAGGATCGACCCGATACCGGGGGCTTCGAGGTCCATGTCGATCACCAGGACGTTCCGGCCCTTGCGGGCCTGCTCTGCGGCCACGACGGATAGGGCTGTGGAGCGGCCAACGCCTCCCTTGAGGCTGGCAAATACGAACTGCGGCGGCGCCGGTGCTTCCGGCTCGGGACCGCGCACCCAGTCTGCCCCGACGATCCTGCGATCAAGATACCGGACGGTCCGGTCGCCGACCCGGACCGCGCAGGCACCGGGGTCTTCGAGGATGCGCGCGGCGCCGGGCGACTGCCGATCGGCGACAACACGGTCCGGTCGTGCGTACGGACCGAGCGCATTCCGGAGCGCACCGGTGAGCGCGGCAAGGCTCTCCGGCGTGAGCTCTCCGTCGGCGAAGAAGGTCAGCCGCCCCGACGCTTCCCGCAACACGACCCCGCCTTCGAGGGAGCTCCGGCCAAGGTGGGCCTCGACCTCGTCGACGAGGACGGGAAGGCTGTCATCAAAGTGAACGGTCAGCTTCTCCGTTTTCATGGGGTTTCCATCGCCTGCCTGAGCCGCTCTGCCTGCTCCCGCCATCGCTCGACATGGCGCGGCAGGATCTCTTTGCCTGGGGCGTACCGCATTGTCGTGTCCCAGTCCTGCATGAGCTGACCGTCCTCCGCATACTTTCGCAGTTCACCGGACCGACGGCCGCGAGCGCAGTCACGGAGCAGGGTCTTCAGCTCCGGAAAATGCGCGTAAAATGGGTCATCTCGGCGCTGGTTGGGCGGGAGCGGGTGCATCCCGGAGTCGCGCATCAGCTCCTTCAACGCGCATTCGGCAGCGATGCCGTAAAGGTAACCCGCGACGTCCGCCCTCGCGCTCCGCGGTTCAGGCCGGTTGAGCAGGTTGGCCGCTTCAAGGTGTCGGCGGCAGGAGTTCGGAAGATCCAGCGAGTAAGGCATGATGGCGCTCGTGACGGTCCGTGGAGCATACCGTCGGGGGCCATCCTACCACATCGAACGCGTAAGCGGCGCGCCTTCTCGGCGCGTCAGCGCCGGTGTCGCGCGCTTGAGCACCCGCGCTCCGCCCCGCCGTACCGACGTGCGGAGCCAGGTACGGAGATTCTGCTCGGCCGCGACGACGGTGCAATCGGTCATTCCCTGCGTGAGCTGACTTGTGTGGCAGCAGAGAAGCTTGGCGTCCTTGCGGTACACCCGAGGGTGCGAGGCACATACACAACCGTTGGAGCAAGGAGTGCCACCGTGGCGATGCAACAACCGATAACGAGAGCGAGCCCAGGTCAGATGATCAGGAGGAGTTCAAGCTCGCCCCCCGCCCCCGGCGCGCCCCCCGCGGGCACATGAGGCGCGTTGAGCGGCGCCAGCCGGAGCGCGCCCCACGGCCGCGGGCCCGAGCTCTCCGGCGGAGGCCCGCCGGCATCGGCCGCGCCGAGGGCGGCCTCGCCGTGCGCGCGCTGCGCGCAGCCGGCGATCGCGGCGCGCACCGCCCGGAGGACGCGCTCCGTGTCGAGCCCCCCGGGCTCCTGAGCCGCCCTGGCGAGGCTCTCGTCGATGCAGGCGGCGCACGGGGCGGAGGTGGACGCGAGCCGCACCACCAGCGTCGCCTCCAGGCGGCCGAGCTCTACCATGTTGAATGGCACCGTGAGCGCCTTGCCGCGGCCCCGGCCGACATCGACGCTGACGAGGAGGGTATCGCCGTCACGTATCACCATGGTTTCCCGGGGAGGGCGGCCACTTACGCGCTCTGGCGCAGACTCACGAAGACCTGTGTTGACAAGGATCCACAGGCGATCGGAGCTCGCCTGTCCGCTCTCCTCCGCAGCGTCGCTGGTGCGGCCTTCTGCCATTCTCACGCCCTCCGAGGAGGCGAACCTACAGCCGTTGGCGGCGGACGGCGATGGCCCTTCCGGACAGACAATGTCCGGACGGGCGCGTCCGCCGAGGACGCCGCCGCGCCCGGTGAACGCGGCGGACACGGAGGTCCTCGCTGCGTCCGTTGCGCCGTCCGGCGCGAGGCGGTAAGCACAGCCGGCGAGCGGAGGGCGGAGCGTGGATGAGCCGGAGCGGCGCGACGAGGACCCGGAGCAGGGCGCGGGCGAAGCCGGGAGCGAGCGCGCGTCGCTCGGCATCCTGTTCCTCGCCGCGGCGTTCGCGCTCGCGCTCCTGCTGACCGTCGTGGCGCTCCTCGCGTTCGCGGCGATGAGCCCGCGGTCACCGTCGCCGGTCGAGGTCGGCGCGCTGGTCGACGCTCCGGCCGACGTTCTGGCCGACGTTCTGGCCGACGTTCTGGCCGCGCTCGCCCGGAGGGGCTAGCCGCAGGTCTTCTGGACCACGCCCAGCAGCGCGCTGAAGTCGACGGGCTTCTTCAGGTAGGCCGTGCCCTCGGGCGGGCCGTCGTGGCCGGAGACGATGGTCACCGGGATCGCCGCGAGGGCGTGCACCTGCTTCAGCGCGGCGAGCATCTCCTCGCCGGTCATGATCGGCATCATGAGATCGAGCAGGATGAGCCCGGGCGGCGGGTCCGCCTGGTGCAGGAGATCGAGCGCCTCCCTGCCGTTGCTGGCGCAGTAGACGTCGTAGCCGGACGACTCGAGCATCTCGCGGAGCATCTCCCGGAGCTCGGCGTCGTCGTCGACCAGGAGGACGGGGGCGCGCGGGTTCGGGGGAATCGGCGTCACGCGCGGCCCGTTGAGCCCGTCGGTTGGCCAGGGTTCACTCATCGCTGTTACCTCTTCCAGACGGCGCAAGCATGCAGGAGCGATAGCAGGCGAGCACCTCGCACGCATTGCATGCCCTCAGCATCGTCGGATCTTCTCCGGACATGGTTCCGGGCTACGCGGGGGCGGCGCCGCTCCACGCCGAGCAGCGGGCGAGGGGCGTGGCGGGAGCACGGGCGCCGCGAGCGAAGCCATGCGAAGCGCCGAGCGTTACGGGAGTTGCGCCGCGGGTCAAGCCTCTCCGCTCGCCGACCGCGTCTTGGCGGTCGTCGCGCGCTCGCCGCGCTCGCCGCGCGCGCCGCGCTCGCCGCGCTCGCCGCGCTCGCCGCGCGCGCCGTCCGCGCGGCCCGGGCCGCCTTCGCCCCCCTCGCCCTCCAGCGTTCCGGGCCGGAACCCGAGCGCGCGCGCCTGGGCAGGGCGGGTGTGGCGACGGCGCCAGACCACGGCGTCGAGCAGGTAATGGGTCGCCTGAGGCAGCGCGAGCAGCGGCACGAGCAGCGCCCGCGCGCGCGGCCCGAGGAGCGGCTCGTCCCCTGGCCGCGCGCCGCCGAAGAGCTCCGGCCGGTCGTGCCAGACCAGCCGGTCCCAGAGCATCTCCTCGACGAACGCGAGCGCCAGCGCGACCCCGAGGAACGCGAGGAGGCCGGCGGCGAGGACCCGCGCGAGCAGCGAGCGCGGCGCCTCGCGGGCCCGCTCCCGGGCGTACGCGAAGACGAGCGCCATGTACGGGACCCCGTGGACGATCACGTTGGTGACCGTGAACTGGAAGTCGCTGTCGGTCGCGACGATGCCGACGTACCACGTCGCCGCGGTCGTCGCGACGACGACGTGCTTGCCGAGGTTGAGCGGCGCGCGGTCGACGCAGGCCCGCTGGATCGCGCGGGCGACGTACGCGGCGGCGAGCGCGGCGTACACCGCGCCGAGCGGGCCCACCGCGGCCGCGAGCCAGGGCGCGCTCACGAAATCGCCGTCCACGAACCACTGGAACGCGCGCGGTTGGTGAGCGTGAGCGTGCCAGTAAAGGAGCGGCCACCCGGTCGCCGCGTAGACGAGCGCGTCGTCGAGGAGGCGATCGACGCGCGAGCGCTCGCCCGCGAGCGCGCGGTAGATCGCGACCCACCCGACCTGCTGGCGGACGAAGTGGATCACGGCCACGTAGGCGAGCGCGCGCCAGAAGGTCAGCTCGGAGGCGAGGTGGAGCGCGACGCCGGCGGCGTAACAGGCGAGCGGCACGCCGGCGTAGAGCGCGGGGTGGCGGCGGAGCTCCTCCGGGTCGAGGTACGTGCGGAAGAGCGTCGTGTGCACGTGCGCCACGTCGACGCCGACCACGAAGAGCAGGAAGCCCCAGGCCGGGAGCGCGCCCCCCGTCGAGAGCGCGGCGAGGGCGAGGGCGACCGCCGCGGAGCCGCCGAACACAGCGAGATCGACGCCGCGGCTCCACATGAAGCCGCCGCGGGCCGCGCCGCGGGGCCCGGCCGGCGGCGCGCCGAGGAGGTCGGGCCCGGCCGAGGCCAACGCCTGGACCCGCGCGTCAGCCGTGGATGGCCGCGGAGATGATCCAGGCGAGGCCCAGGATCACCGAGCCGATCACGATCGCGAGCGCCGTGTTCTGGTCCTCCTCGATCTCCTTGCGGATGGAGAAGGGGGTGAGCTTCGTGATCAGCATGAACGCCAGCAGGAAGACGATCAGCCCGACGGCAACGAAGACGAGCGTTCCGACCACGGCTTTGATCAAATTTTGAACGTCGGGCATCGGCGGTTCTCTCTGGGCGTGAGGCGGCGCGGGGCGGCGCGCGGCGCGCGGCGCGCGCTCGTGGCGTCGTGAGCTCGGGGCGTGAGCCTACGCGAGTCGGCCGGCAGGGTGAAGCGCGGTCGCTGCGCCGCGTCGCTCCTCGGCGCGCGCGCCCGGGCGGCGACGTGCTATCGCCCTGCGGTGTCCACGACCGTGAGCCGAACCCTGCCCCGCCGCGCCCTCACGGCCGCGCTCGCGGCGCTCGGCCTGCTCTGCGCAGGCGCGCCCCACCTCGCCGCGGCAGCGCCTCCGTCCGGCAAGGCGGCGCGCGCGCCGGCCGGCAAGGCGGCGCGCGGCGGGGGCGCGCCGAACGGCAAGGCGGCGCCCACGGCGGGGGCGCCGAGGAGCGCCGCGGCGGCTCCGGCGGAAGCGCCGCTCGATCTCGCGTTGCCCGTGGAGCGCGTCACGCTGAAGAACGGGCTGCGCGTGGTGCTGAGCCCCGACGAGAGCTCGCCCACGATCGCGGTGGCCGTGACGTACGACGCGGGCTCGCGCGACGAGTCGAGCGGCAGGAGCGGCGTGGCGCGCCTCGTGATGGACACGATGGCCCGGAGCAGCCGCAGCCTGCCGGCGGGCGAGCCCCGGCGCCTCGTCGCCGAGCGCGGCGGCGAGCTCCACGCCGAGGCCGACGTCGATCGCACCGCGTACACGGCGGTGCTGCCCGCGAACGAGCTCGCGCTCGGGCTGTGGCTCGAGGCCGATCGCATGAGGGCGCCCGCGCCGAGCGCGGAGGGCTTCGAGGCGCAGCGCAGGGAGGCGATCGAGCGCCGCGGCGCGGTCCTCGACGCCGCCCACGGCCAGGGCGCGATCCGGCTCCGCGAGCTCGTCTTCCAGGGGTACTGGCCCCACGAGCACCCGGCGCTCGGCGAGGCGGACGATCTCGCGGGCGCGGAGCTCTCGTGGGTCCGCGACTTCCACGCGGCCCACCACGGCCCGAACAGGGCGGTGCTCGCGATCGCCGGCGGCTTCGACGCGGGCGCGGCGATGGCGCTCGTGCACGAGTACTTCGACGGCATCCCCGCCGTCTCCGCCGCGCCCTTCAAGGACGTGCCGTTCCCCGAGCAGACGAGCCAGCGCACCGGCGTCGTGAGGGACAGCGCCGCCCGCGCGCCGTCGATCCTCTACGGGTGGGCCGTGCCGCCGCCCGAGCACCCGGATCACCACGCGCTCGCGCTCGCGGCCTCCCTGCTCGGGCGCGGCGAGAGCTCGCGGCTCCCGGCTCTCCTCGTCGGGAACAAGGCGGTCGCGCGGTCGGTGCGGGTCGCGATCGACAGCCACCGCGGGCCCGATCTCTTCTCCATTGACGTGCGGCTCGCCGAGGACGCCCGGGTCGGCGACGTCGAGAAGCTGATCGAGGGCGAGATCCGGGCGCTCGCGACGGCGGGACCCTCGCAGGTCGAGCTGACGAGGGCGCGCCGGCTGCTCCAGTCGGCGTTCGTGGCGGGCCTCGCGGACGCGAGCGCGCGGGCGCGGGCGCTCGGCGAGCACGAGCTCGTCTTCGGGGACGCCGCCCACCTGAACGGGGAGCTCGCGCGCTACTTCGCGGTGACCCGGGAGGACGTGCAGCGCGTCGCGCGCGAGCACCTCGGCCCGACGCGCCGGACGATCGTCGAGACCTATCCCCCTGCGATGCCGGGAGCCGCTCCGCCGCCGCGCGCGTCGGCCGGCGCGCCGCGGGCCGGAGGAGGGGCGCGCGCCGCGGCGCCGGAGCAGGACGCTGAGGCGGCGGCGCCGGGCAAGGGCGCAGAGAAGGCGGCGCCTGGCAAGGGCGGGGGCAAGGCCGCGCCGGGCAAGGGGACCGACAAGGCCGCGCCGGGCAAGGCCGCGTCGAGCAAGGGAACGGACAAGGCCGCGTCTGGCAAGGGCGCGGACAAGGCCGCGTCTGGCAAGGGCGCGGACAAGGCCGCGCCGGGCAAGGGCCCGGCGAAGGCGCACGGCGCGGCGAGCCGGCCCGCGCCGCATCAGGCGCCGGCGAAGCCGGCGAAACCCACGAAGAAGTGACGCGAACAGGCGAGCGACGGAGAACGCGTGACGCGATGAACGAGCGAAGCGAGCGACGCGACCTGCGCGGGCGACGGACAGCGCGCCCCTGGCTCTCCTGGACCGCGGCGCTCGCGGCCGCCGTGGCGTGCGGCTGCGCTGCTGGGCGGGCGCCGCAGCCGCCCGCGCAGGCGGGCGCGCCGGCGAGGCCCGCCCCGGCGACGTCTGCGCCGGCGGCGCCGACGGCCGAGGTCGCTCGCAGGGAGCAGCCGCCGCCGTCCGGCCCCGCGAAGCCCGCGCGCATGCCCGCGATCGCCTGGGCCGAGCTCCCGAGCGGCCTGCGCGTCGCCACGGCGGTGAGCCGCGCGCTGCCGCTCGTGGAGGTCCGGGTGGTCATCCGCGGCGGCTCCGCGGCCGACGGCGAGCGCACGGGGCTCGCCGCGCTCACGGGCGAGCTCCTCCTGCGCGGGGGCGCGGGCGGCCTCCCCGGCCGCGAGCTGCTCGCGCGCGTCGAGTCGCTCGGCGCCTCCCTGCGGGTGGACACCGGCCTCGACGCGACCGTGATCGGGCTGCGCGCGCCCAGCGATCGCCTCGCGGAGGCGGCCCTGCTGCTCGGCCACGTCGTGCAGCGGCCGCGCCTCGACGCCGCGGAGCTCGCCAGGCTGAAGGTCCAGGCCGCCGAGGCGGCGAGGGAGCGAGCGCGCTCGGACGGCCGCTGGGGAGCGCTGATGGTCCTCTTCCGCGACCTCTACGCGCTCCCGACCGAGCTGCACCCCTACTCCTCGTTCGGCGCGACAGCGGCGGAGCTCCCGCAGATCACCGCCGCCGACTGCCGCGCGTTCCACGCGGCGTGGTACGTCCCGAAGAACACCGTGGTCGTGGTGGCGGGCGACACGACGCCCGAGGCCGCGCGCGCGGCCGTGGAGAAGGCCTTCACCGACCGCCGCGCCGCGGAGCCACCGGCGCTCTCGTTCACCGATCCGGTGCCTCCGGCGTCGTTCAAGATCACGATCGTCGATCGCCCGAAGAGCGCGGAGAGCGAGCTCTTCCTCGGCGTGCTCGGCCCCGAGCGCAGCGCCTCGGAGTGGCCCGCGCTCGCGGTGGCGGGCGAGGTCCTCGGCGGCCCCTCCGGGCGCCTCTCGCAGGAGCTGCTCGAGCCGCGCGGGCCGGCGCGCGAGGTGTCCGCGGCGCCGCTCGACGTCGCGCACGGGCCCGTCCCGCTCCTGGCCCACGTCCGCGTCCCCGCGGCGCGCACGGGCCTCGCCGCGCAGGCGATGCTCGAGCACGCGGAGCAGCTCGCGGCCGCGGCGCCCTCGCAGGAGGAGGTCGACGCCGCGGCGCGGCGGCTCACGGCCGGCCTCGGCCTGGGCCTCGGGACGGCCACGGGGCTCGCGGACGAGCTCGCCGTCATGCAGGCGCTCGATCTGCCGGACGACCACCACGAGAGCTACCGCAAGGAGCTCCGGGAGATCACGCCGGCCTTCGCCGGCAAGGTCGCGCACGACAACGTGCGACCGGCGCACGCCGCGATCGTCGTGGTGGGCGACGCCCAGGCGATCGGCCCGATGCTGAGCCGCCTCGGGGACGTCAAGGTGGTCGACCCGACCCGCGCCTTCGAGCGGAAGCGCACGATCCCGCGGGACGCGAGCGCCTCGCCCGCCCCGCCGCCGGGCGCTGGCCGCACGGCGCCGGCAGAGGAGCCGCAGTGACGACCGTCGGGCGCCGCGGGGGCGCGCGCGCGCCGCGGGCGGCGCGTGGGCTAGCGCCCGCGACGCGTGCCTTCGCGCTCGCGGCGGCGCTCGCGGCCGTGTCCTCCCCGGGCGCCGTGGGGGCGCAGCCGAAGCCTGCGCCGGTGGCCGCAGCGCCGGCGGCGTCGACGGCGGCACCCGGGCAGCTCGACGGCGCGACGTACGACTACGAGCACCCGTCTGCGCCGGCGAGCGGCGAGCAGGGCGCAGCGCAGGCCGGGGCTGCCGCGCCCCCGGTGCCGCCGGAGCGGCGCTGGCGGGGTCGCGCCTTCGTGCACCGCGTGGCGGCCGCCGATCCGGCGCGGCCGCTGCCGATCCTCGTGTTCCTGCACGGCACCAACGAGGCGCGGATCGAGCACCGCTGGATGGGGGGCGGCCAGGAGGGCGACGTGCGCCGGATCGCGGCGCAGCTCATGGAGGCGGGCCGGATCCCGCCGGTGCTGGTCGCCGCGCCGAGCGCCGTGCTCCCGGCGGCGGTCGCCGTCGCGCGGACGAGCTGGCCTGCCTTCGATCTGGACGCGTTCCTCGACGCCACGGCCGCGCGGCTGCGCGGCGTCGCGACCCTCGACCGAACGCGCGTCGTCGTCGCGGGCCACTCCGGCGGCGGCTGCAACAAGGCGGGCGGCATCGCGGCCGCCTTGAGCGCGTCCACCCCCGTGCACGCGGCGCTCGTGATCGACACGTGCATGGACGTCGACATCGCGCTCCCCCTCGCGCGCTCGCGCCCGACCACGCACGTCGTCGTGTCGTGGCAGACGATGACCTGGGCCAAGCGCCCCATCGCCGACTTCCGCCGCGCCTTCCAGCGCGGCGTCGAGGCGCACCCCGCGGCCCCCGGCGTCCTCCGCGAGCTCGAGCCGCTCGTCCCGACGGAGCCGATGCCCCACGACGCCATGGTGCCCCTGGTGCTGCGGCGCTGGCTGCCGTCGCTCCTCTCGCCGGACGCCGCGCCGAGCGTGCCCTGCGTCTCGCCCTGACCGTCAGAGGGCGCGCCGCCGCGTCCGTTCCCCTCCACGCGCGCGGCGCCGAGGCAGCGCCGCGCGCAAAAGAGCTCAAACGTTCGATTCGAGCGGCCGCCTGCCTGCGCACAAGACATCATCGGGGTCGAGCAATGACATCACGTTCCGCTTCGATAAGGCCTATGCTCGTGGTCAGTATGCAACGGGTGAGTACTTCGCAATCAGGCACCGGTAGCGGCACGGGAGCGTCCGCATCCAGCGGCGGCTCCAGCACATTGACAGTGCTGGTGGAGAAGGCGATGAAGGCGGCGGGTGCACCTGCGGAATGGCCGGCCGAATCGCCCCGACGGGTGCTCTGGCGGCAATGATGGCCGTCTGAGCGGCGGCCCTTCATCGAATCGGCTTTGCCCCAGATCCGGCTTGTTGGGCAGGGTTGTGAGGCGAGCGGGCGGCTTCTAGAACACCCGCGTCATCCTACACCAGTTCACCTGGCCGCCCGCTCGGCCTGCGAGCGAGATCGGCGATGTGATACAAGGTGGGCATGAAGGTCAAGCTTGCGGGCCGCACGGACGTTGGGGATATCTTCTGGCAGCAGTCGGGCATCCTCGACGCGAAGCTGGTCCACACGCCATTCCTCGTGTTCAAGGAGGTGGAGGACGGGATCGAGGTGGAGATCGTGGAGCAGGCGTCAGCGCTCTCGGCCTACCCGCGCCAGACGAAGGTGATGGTCCAGTGGCGGGGGGAGTGGCGGAGCGACTTCTTCCAGATGACGGTCGGGGACGTGCTCGACGCGATGGGGTCGAACATCGCGGGGCAGAGCGCGGAGGAACTGAGACAGGCGACCGAGGTCGTGCTCTACGTTGGACCGAAGGGCGGCTTCCGGTCGCTCAGCTACAGGTCTTCCAAGACGTCGATGAACGTGGGGATCAAGGCGATGGCCGACCCGGTGATCGCCTTCTTCGAGAAGAACGGCATCCCGATCGAGCGTCGCGTGCGACGATGATCAGCTTGCAAATCAACGCGTGGCGATCTTGGAATTTCTGTAGCTTGGAGCATTTGCGTGGGTTCCGTCCTGTCGATTTGCCTGGATGACCATGGTTCCAGGGGGTAGATCGTCCGGCTCTGCCGGAGACGACATCGTGACAACCCCGTCCTACCTCGGGCCTCTCCCGCTCATCCACCCCGCCATCGACAACATGGTAACCCAGACTTCGCCTGGGACGTACCTGATCGGTAGGTCGGTAGGATCGACGAGCAAGGCTCATTCCGTTACGCGAGAGTCGGACGGGATGACGTGAACGTCAACATCCGCCTCCATGATTACGTAGGGGACGAGACCTACGCCATATGGAATTTTTTCAAGTTCGCTTATGCCTCGTCGCCCAAGGCTGCATTCGAAGAAGAGTGTAGGCTGTATCACCTGAATGGTGGTCCGCCCATGATGAACGAGAGGCATCCGGGACGCCCCAATTTCCAGACTTACTCATGTCCGGTTCCGGAGTGTGCAGCCTTCGAACGCACGGCTGGAGCATCGACACAAGAATCGGAGACCGAGTCGTATCTGCTCTCATTGGTGGAACGGAGCAAGCTCAAGAGTCCCAGATAAGCAACGAACTCGCGGAAATTCCAGTAATCTCGTTCGGGTGACCCATGAGCCAGATGCTTCTGCTCGGAAAAGACGTGGGGGCAGTCGTGTTCAAGAACATACTTCAGTTTCTGGACTCGGTTCTCCAGGTGCGCCTCAAGGCGCAGCAAGCGTAAGGCGTCGTCGTCATGAACCGTACGGCGTTCGTCGTCTCGCATGTCTGTCGATTTGTATAGATAATTCGTATGCCGCGTGCGCATGGTGTGAACATCGACAATCAGATCGGACCCGAAGTCCATCATGATGTCGTGAAGAAGACGGCGAATGGAGCTCGAAACGCATCGGCTTGTGGGCCTGGAGGCACGGGGTGAGCTCCCTCGCGATGTCAACAGATCGTATCAATCGATGCGATCCTATGTGCACGACGATTTCGCGAATGACGCCGATTCCAGTGCAGAAGAAGCAAGGCGCCTCGCGAGTTATGTGCATCAGGTCCGTCGTGAGATCGAGCAGGTCGATGGGTTCCTTGGTAGTGCGCGCCGCTTCTTCATGCCCGCTAATATCGCACTCGCTCTCATTGCTGCCAATCTCATCGATGCGAAGCTCGACGACAGGGGCATCATTTTCTATGACGAGAGCGCCCGTTGTCGGAGAAAGCTGCTCCCTGATGGACGTCTATTTAATGTCAAGGAGGATTAGTTGTGAAGCTTGCACATGATCGAATTCAATCTCCGGAAGAGCTTGTTCTATCTGCCCTGCGAGAGAACGCCGATGATTCTAGATCTGTACGTGGCACATGGTCCGAACTTCGCGAATGGTCAGGCGTGGCAGACGTGCACGACGCGATGCTCCAACTCCTGAATGCTGGGCACTTCCGCGGTGCGCCCTATCTTGAGGGTGACCCAGAAAATGGTCGATTTTCTGTGACACTACGAAGGTGACGTCCGTCACACGAGCCGTGGGAACCTGCGTCCATTCGGCAGCACCCGTGCCGTACCGACTGGCCGCAACCAGGAGGCCGATGCCGCCAAGCAGTGGAACTTGTTGCTTGTTCTGCTAGGGAGGTAGTCGTTCCCTGAACCAGGGGGTTGGTTCAGAGCTTGAACACGGAGGAGAACTTCCCGTTGGGGGTGACGATCACGTGGTCGGTCAGCTCGACCCCGAACACGTGTGCCCGGTGCTCGATCTCTCGCGTCAGTTCAACATCATCATCCGAAGGAGTCGGGTCTCCGCTCGGATGGTTGTGGACCATCGCGAACGTGACCGCGTACTCAAGCCCGTTGTCAGGCGGTGGCGACCTGCTCCCAACCCTTGCCCTTCGGCGACAAGCGTACCTCCATGGGCGGCCTCCGCGTGTTCTCGATCTTCGTGAGGTTCTCCAGCGAGTAGTCGTCCACCGGGGCCCCACGGGCCACCATCAGACGGAGTAGGCGATCCGAAGTTGGACCGATCGGGTCTTTGTCATTCTCCCAGTTAGAAACGGTCGAGGGATCGACCCCCATATGTTTCGCGAAGTCCGTTCCGGACCACCCGAGGTACTTTCGGAGAAAGCGGACTTCCGCGCCGCTCAGGCGGGCGGGCTTGTGGATCACAGCGTGGGCGATGGTTCGATGAAGCTCGGTCACACGAGGAAGCACAAGCTCATGGTGACCGCACGATGTGCATCTGCGGACCTCGACACCCACGAGCACAACATTCGGGAGCCCCGACTCCGTGTACAGGTACGTCTCCGCACGCGCGGTCAACTCCGTCTTGCCACAGGTTCGGCACTTCTTACTCATGGCTCGATCCTTCAATGGGGCCGCCCTTTTTAAAAGGGCGGGATTTGGAGCGCTCGCGGTCTAGTTCCTCCAGGCGGTGACGAGCACCAACTCAATATCGCCGAGATCTTCGTCGTTGGAGGGCATCCTCTCGGGATCGGGATCGAACGTGACAACAAACACCATCTTCGGCGTTTCCACGCGATGCCGCCATGAGCCGTTCTCCCACTCAGCCTCACGTACCGTACCGGCACGAAGTATGTTTACCGCGTCAACGTCCGTGAGTTCGTCCTTGTCCATTTCCTTTCGCCCGTGCGTCCCCTTTCCGGGGGGCACGAACTTGCCTTCGTCCAGCAGGCGTCGGATGAGCCTCCTTGCGTCCGTCGCCTTCAACGGCATGATGGATGCGTAGCACCGGCTTGGTATAATGTCAAGCCATGGCTATCCCAAGACGCCCCCAACCGAGGGCCGTTCGAGCGTCACATGGTCTTGGGGTGCGCATCCGCGAAGTGCCGGACGAACAGGAGATCCTCGGCAGACAGCGAAAGGAACTCTTCCGCACCTTGCGCTTAGGGACGCCATGGAGGAGGCAGAAACCTGCCCACGTGCCGGTCAACAATTCGGGAATGTAGGGAAGGGTCGCACAAGGATGGTGCGATGCGTTATTCGCTGGGTCCGGTAGCTTTTGGGCAATGTCCGCAACTTCCTGGGCGTCCAGCAAACCGCTTGGCGAACGCGCTCACGATGACGTTCTGACCGGGGCGATGGCGCCGCATGGCGCGGATTCACCACCCTTGCGCACCTCATGGTGGATCCGGAGACTCCTTAGCGAGGCGCTTCCGTCGTTCCTGATTCCTGCCTCCCCCGCCCGGTGGTACCGTGGCTGACATGCCCCGGTCTCGGCGTCCAGGAGCGTTGTCGCATCAGCGCGTCAACGAGCCTGGGCACGGCGACGGCACGGAGGGTACCGCTCGTGTGGCAAGCATCGGCTTCCGGTGGACGATCTGACGCCAATGTCCCGATGGCGGACAGCGCGCGTGCCATTGCGGCGCGCTCTGACCGCTCCGGCGACGCCGCTCCCGCTTCTTCTGCAGCCGGGCGGGGCGACGTAGCCCAGGACCCGCGGCGCAACCAGCTCGTCGCAGGGCGGTACAAGCTCTCGCGGCTGGTCGGGCGCGGCGCCATGGGCGAGGTGTGGCTCGCGCACGACAGGGCGTTGCGGATCGACGTCGCGCTCAAGCTGCTCACGGTCCGGCGCGAGAGCCAGGCCGGCACCGCGCTGGAGCGCTTCCGGTTCGAGGCCCAGGTCGCGGCGCAGCTGGCGCAGAAGACGGACCACGTCGTCGCCGTGCACGACGTCGGCAACGACCCTGCCGCGGGCCCGTACCTCGTCATGGGCCACGTTCGAGGTCGGTCCCTGAGGGAGCTCATGCAGGAGCGGGGGCCGATGTCCCCGGCGGAGCTCGCCCCGCTCCTCGGCCAGATCGGAGAGGCCCTCTCCGTCGCGCACGGCCTCGGCATCGTGCACCGCGACATCAAGCCGACGAACGTGCTGCTCGAGGAGGAGCGCAGCGGCGAGGTGCGCGCCAAGGTCGCGGATTTCGGCATCGCCAAGTGGATCCGGAAGGAGCTGCCAGCCGACTTCCCCCGCCGGACCCTCGGCGGCGTGGTGCTGGGCACGCCGGCGTACCTGAGCCCGGAGCACGCGTGCGACGGGGATACCAACCCGCACTCGGACATGTGGGCGCTCGCGGTCGTCTCGTACGAGGCGCTCACGGGCCGGCTGCCCTTCCCGGGCCACACCATGAGCGACGTGCTCGCCTCGATCCTGGCCAGCGCGCAACCGCCGCGGCCGGCGCTGTACCCGGACGCGCCGCCGGCGCTCTCGGCCTGGTTCGCGCGCGCGTTCGCCCTGAACCCGACGGAGCGGTTCCCCTCGATCGAGGCCATGGTCGCCGCCTACAAGGCCGCTGTCGGCCCGTCAGGGACGCCGGCGGGCGCCGAGCGGGCCGAGCCCGCGCGCCGGGGCAAGCTCGGCCTCGCGGCCGGCCTCGTCGTGGCGCTCGGCGTCGTGCTGTCGACCGGCGTGCTGTGGGCGCAGGCCCAGGTCCCCGCCGCGCTGCGGGCGTCGAGCGTCGATGCGCGCGCCGCCTCCGTGGTCCGCGCCGCGCAGGCGCGCATAGCGGCCCAGGCGAGCCCACGCCCCGCAGCGAGATCGGGTGACGCCGCGACGGTGGAGGCCGCTGTCCCCGCGCCCGAGGAGGCCTCCGTCCCCGCGGCCGCGCCGCGCCCCCTCGCCGCGCAGGCCGCGCGGCCGGTCGACCCGCGCCCGGTGCCGCGGAGCGCTCGCATCCTCCGCGGTGACCGCGCGACCGGCGCGCGACGCGTGCCCACCGAACGCGAGCTGCTCAGGACGCGTCACTGAGCGGCTGTTGCCAGCCAGCGCGTGAGTGAACTCAGCGGTTCCGCGCACGCCTCAGGCCGCTCGATGATTGCGCCATGCGGGCAGGCGTGGCTGTCATCGTGGTGGTCAGCTACACGCGTTGTGCGCGGTGGCGCCCTGCTTGCATCAAGACGGCGGCGTCAGGAGCAGCCATGGCGCAAGAAGCCCCCAAGCCGGCCGAGAAGAGACGGCCAAAGCATGTACGCAGCCCCCTGAAAGACGTTGCGCCGAGCCGCCCCCGGGGACTGCCTGCGCAGGATGATCGAGAGCAAGCGGCGAAGGCCGAGAAGGATCGCTCGCCCGCGCCGTCTGGCGAGCGGTCGGCCCAGGCGCCCCACGGGGGACCTCCGCGTGGGCACGAACCGCGCGGCGGGCGCGACGGGACCGAGGGGCGACGCCGGAGCAGCGCCGAGCAGGCTCACGGTGATCGTGAGCTCGCCCAGCAGCTTCGCGTCGATAGCGTTCGCTGCTCGACGATGGCCGGCTCCGGACACCCGACCTCCAGCCTGTCGGCGGCCGATCTCATGGCGGTGCTCCTCCGCGACTACCTCCGCTGGGACCTGAGCCATCCGGAGAACCCGAACAACGATCACGTGATCTTCTCGAAGGGCCACGCCTCCCCGCTGCTCTACGCGATGCTCAAGGCGGCGGGCGTCCTCTCCGACGCGGAGCTCCTGTCGTACAGGCGCTTCGGGAGCCCGCTGCAAGGGCACCCGGTGCCGACGCTCCCCTGGGTCGACGTGGCGACCGGCTCCCTGGGTCAGGGGCTCCCGATGGGCGTCGGGATCGCGCTCTCCGGGAAGTACCTCGAGAAGGCTCCCTACCGTGTCTGGGTGTTGCTCGGCGACAGCGAGATGTCCGAGGGATCCATCTGGGAGGCGTTCGATCATGCGCGCCACGCGAAGCTCGGCAACCTCATTGCCATCCTCGACATGAACCGCCTCGGGCAACGCGGAGAGACGCCCCTCGGCTGGAACGCCGCGGCCTATGCGGCGCGCGCCCGCGCGTTCGGCTGGCGTGCGCTGGAGATCGACGGCCACGATCCAGCCGCCATCTCGGGCGCCTATGCCGAAGCCCTCCGCGCCTCGGACGCGCCCGCGCTGATCATCGCGCGCACGGTGAAGGGAAAGGGCGTGTCCCTCGTCGAGGACAAGGACGGCTGGCACGGAAAGGCGCTCGACGAGGCGCAGTGCGCGAAGGCGATCGAAGAGCTGGGGGGCATGCGCGACATCGTCATCACGCCAGAGGCGCCTGCGCCGGGTGAGCCTCCTCCGCGGCCCGCCGCCGGGCCGCTGAAGCTCCCGGTCTACGAGCGCTCCACGGACGTCGCGACGCGGAAGGCCTACGGCGACGCGCTCAAGGCGCTCGGCGCTGCGCGCGCGGAGATCGTCGCCGTGGACGCCGAGGTCAGCAACTCGACCTTTGCCGACGAGTTCGCGAAGGCTCATCCAGACCGCTATTTCGAGATGTTCATCAGCGAACAGCAGATGGTGGCCGCCGCCGTCGGGCTGAGCGTCCGGCGCTGGTCGCCCTTCGCGTCGACGTTCGCGGCTTTCCTCACGCGCGCCCACGATTTCCTCCGGATGGCCGCGGTGTCGAGGGCCGATATCCGCGTGTGCGGCTCGCACGCGGGCGTCTCCATCGGCGAGGACGGCCCGTCGCAGATGGGGCTCGAGGATCTGGCCATGATGCGCGCCATCCACGGGAGCACCGTGCTCTATCCGTGCTGCGCCAATCAGACAGCTCGGCTGGTGGCCGCCATGGCCGACCAGAAGGGCATCGTCTATCTCCGAACGACGCGCGAGAAGACGCCCATCCTGTACGACGCGACCGAAGCGTTCCCCATCGGCGGGAGCAAGGTGCTTCGCGAGACACCCCACGATCGCGTGACGATCATCGCCGCCGGCATCACCGTCCACGAGGCGTTGAAGGCCCACGCAGAGCTCGAGGCGAGCGGGCTCTCCGCTCGAGTCCTCGACGCGTATGGCATCAAGCCGATCGACGCCGCCGGCATCCGTGCGGCGGTGCAGGCCACGGCGGGAAACGTCGTCGTCGTGGAGGATCACTGGGCCGAGGGCGGCCTGGGCGACGCCGTGCTCGAGGCCTTGGCCGGCGAAGAGCCCGTCGTCGCGCGCGTCGTCCACCTCGCCGTGAGGGAGATGCCCGGCTCGGGCACCCCGGCCGAGCTCCTGCGTGCGGCGGGGCTGGATGCTTCCTCCATCGCCGGCGCGGCGAAGCGGCTCCTCTCCGGCGAAGCACGCCGCGCGCGATAGCCCTGGCCTCGCGCGAGGCGTCTCGCGGTGACCCGCCTCGGCACCCGCGTGGGTGCCGAGGCGGAGGCGCGGACAAAAAGAAAAAAGAGCGCCCGTCCGACGGTGTGGGGGGGGAAACCGTCCCTCAGGCGCTCCGGGGTCAGGGTTATGCAGGAGCTGGGCCAGGGATCTCCTGACGAGGGTCCGTGAATTTACGTAGGCGTTGTACGGCTCAGTCTTTCGTTTCTGGTGTGGCGGATTTCGTTGCTGAAGCGCAGGGGCGCCGTCATCGCGTTCGCGAGCGTTGCACGGTGGCGCTCGGCCGAGCGCCGGGCCAGGCGAGCGCTGCGCTTGAGCAGCCAGGCGAGCGCTGTGACTAGGCGGGGCGGTGGGGGGTGCCGGCGATGGCTCCTACGCGGCGCGTCTTCGCCACCCGCCTGGCCTGCTGCCGGATGTGCTCCACGGCCTTCTCGAAGAAGGCCTCGGGGGAGGCCTTGCTGACGGTGATCTGCTCTCCGCCGATGAGGACGACGAGGAGGCCTCTGTCGGTCCTGCCCACCGCGAAGAAGTCGACGGTGAACGGCAGCTCTTCCTCGACGGTGAGGGACAGCTGGCACTTCAAGACCTCGCCGACGCCGGGCTGATTCTCGACGACGAACCGCTGCAGGAGCCCGTTGGCGTGGGCGTCTCCGGCGATCCGGTTGAGCGCCCACTTGTCCCTCGGCCAGGCCATGTGGTCACGGAGCTCATATATCCACTGCAAGAGCTCCTCGGCGACCTGGCCGATCGCCGCCTTGGAGGCCTCATAGGACAGCTTGATATGCTCGTATTTCGTCATCGGGGCTCCATCGCTCTCCGGCGCGCGCCCGCGAGGCTACCAGATCGCCGCGCCTCGCCGCACGCGGATCGGGCCCCTCGGCCTCGCCGACGCCGCGGCATTTTTCGGCGTAGCGCGCAGCGCGCGGCGTCGCGGGCGGCCTCGAGGCGCTCGCTCTGCCTGGTCTCCGCGCGCGCGCCGCGGCCGACGCAGCCGGCCGGGCTCGCTCAGGCGTATTGTTGCAGCAGCGCGCCGCGCATGGGGTTGTCGCAGGCCTTCACCGCCGCGCGGATCGCGTCCCTGTCGACCGGCACCCTGTGCAGGCTGACGTTGACCGCGCCGCCTTGTGCCTCCACGGTCGCGTACTCGGCGTGGTGCAGCAGCGTCGGCGGCCCGCCGTTCGCGTACTCCTTGAACGGCATCCCGACGCTCCCCGGGTTCACGAGGAGCGCGCCGCGGTGCTGGCGGAGCATCTGGAGGTGCGTGTGCCCCCCGGCCATCACGGTCGCGGCGTGGCCCTCGAGGCGGCGATCGAGCTCCTCCGGCGGGGTGATCGCGAGCAGATCCTCCATGTGAGACCGGGGCGAGCCGTGGAACACGAGGAGGGTCGAGTGAGCGTCGAGCGGGATCTCGAGGCGCGCCTGGAACGTGCGCAGGAAGGCGAGCTCGTCTCTCGACAGCCGATCACGGCACCAGTCCACCGCATCGACGACGATGGGGGCCTCGGTGTAGGTGCGGATCAGCTCCGGATCCAGCATGAACTCGTCGTGGTTCCCGAGGATGCACGGGCACCCGAGCTCCTGCAGCAGGTCCAGGATGGCCGAGGGCCGCGGCCCCAGCGTCGCGACGTCGCCGAGGCAGATCACCTGATCGACGCCCGTCGCCCGGATGCTGGCCAGCACGGCCCTGAGCGCCACTTCATTGCCGTGGATGTCGGATATCAGCGCGATCCGCATGGCAAGACCCCCTTCAGCGGCCATCGAGACGTTGGAGCGGCTCTCGGCGCCTCGCGGCGTCCGATCGGCGGACTCGTGACGATAGACCATGTCCGCCGGCGCCTCCAGCCCCCTCGCGCGTGGTCGGACGAGGCGGCGAGGCGGCGCGACGGCGCGACGGCGCGGCGGCGCGACCGCTCGCGGCGATGGACACGCGCGTCACAGCCGCGAAGTTCCCCGAGTCTCCCTGCACGCGCCGGACCACGAGCGGGTAGCATCGGCGCGTGCGCGCGCTCTGGCCGGTGGACATCGTCGCCTTGAATCCCGTGTCGTGTGGCGCGGTCCTGTGGCGCATCGGCGGCGTGCTGCGCGTCACGGTCCTCGTGAAGGCGACGTTCGCCCTCGGCGCGGACGGCGACGCGGATCTCGTGGCGCCCGAGCCCGTCGAGCGCGAGGACCGATTTCACGACGACGATCCCTCGCGGAGCCTGCGCTCCGCGAGCGACACCGCGCCGTACCTCCCCGGCGCCGGCGTCGTGCTCACCGGGCACGCGCATGCGCCGGACGCCACCGGGCCGGTGATCGGCCTCTCGGCGAGGCTCGCGCTCTTCCGCGGTGGGCCGCTGCTCGACAAGACGATCCACGTCTTCGGGGATCCCGCGCCCGGCAGCATCGCGCCCACGCCGTTCCAGAGGATGCCGCTCGTGTACGAGCGGGCGGCGGGCGGACCCAGCTATCCCTGGAACCCGGTCGGCGTCTCCGAGGCCGGCGAGGGCGCGCGAGCCGACGCGCTGGATCCAGCGATGGGCGCAAGGCGAGCGCGCCCGAACCTGGTCAATCCTGCGAGCCCCCACCGGCCCGCGTGCTTCGGGCCGATCGCGCCTCACTGGGCCTTGCGGGAGCGGCTCTTCAACGGCTTCGAGCCAGGCGCCGCGCGGCGTTCGGCGCAGCTCGGCTCGCCCGGCGCGGACCCCGCCGTCGCGGGGCGCGCGGAGGTGCTCCACATTCCGGAGGACTTCGACTTTCGCGCCTTCAACCCGGCGCCGTTCGATCAGCAGATCCCCTTTCTGCAAGGCGATGAATGCATCCTGCTGGAGAACCTGAGCGCGGAGAGGGCGTTGGTCTGGACGCGCCTCCCCTCGGCGCGCGCCCGTGTGCGCCGCTACCGCATCGACGCCGCGCTGGTGGGCGGATCGCAGGAGATCCCGCTGGTGGCCGACACGCTCGTCATCGACGGTGATCGACAGATCGCCTCGCTCGTGTGGCGGGGCAACTTCGCGACGGAGAGCGAGGAGGCGCTCCAGGACATCCGCCTGTTCGCGGGTGTCGAGACGCTCAAAGGGACCATTCCGTGGCCGGAGCGCGGCGCGCCGCTCCCCGGGGACCCTGCGGCGACACACCGGAGCTCGGCGCCGGCGGTGCTGCTTGCGAGGCCGATCGTGGCGCCCGCCGGGCTGGTGGAGACAGGCCCGCTCTCGAAGGGGAAGATGGAGTTGCCGGTGCTCCCCTTTCGTGATTCGCCTGCCGCGCCGCAGGCTCCTGCTCCTGTCGCCGTGAGCGGGGGCACCACGGGACCTCTGGGCCAGAGGATGCCGATCCCCGAGGACAGGCTCGCGGAGGTCGGGGCAGAGCGGGCGCAGTTCCCGTTGGCAGCGCCGGGGACGAGCGCGTCGCGCGGGGAGGACCCCATCCCGGGCGCGCCGTGGAGCCCCGTGCCCGGGCCTCGGCTCGTCAGCCCCGCGGGCGCCGGGGGCTCGCAGGCGGGGCGCACCCTGGTCGACTCGGGAGATCCTGAGAGCGGTGTCGTGGAATCGACGCTGCCGCTGGAGAAGGTGAGTCCGCCGTTCGAGGTGGCGCCGCCGGCGCTGGCCGAGGTGGCGCTGACGGAGAGGGTGAGTCGGCCGCCCGAGGTCGTGTCGCCGGCAGCCGTATCGCAGCCTGTGACGAGCGAGCCGCTCGCCGGGTTGGAGGCGCGAAAGCGCGCCGAGGCGAGGCTCGCCGAAGGCCGCGATTTCGATGGAGACGACCTGTCGGGCGGTGACCTGTCGGGGCTCGACTTCAGCGGGCGCTCGCTCGCGCGGTGCGCGCTCCGCGGCGCGAGGCTCCGTGGTGCCCGCCTCGCAGGGGCCAGCCTCGTCGAGGCGACGCTCGACGAGGCCGACCTCCGCGGCGCGGATCTGTCTCGCGCCGATCTCACGAACGCGCGCGCCGACCGCGCGGAGCTCGTCGAGGCGTCGCTCGAGGGGGCGGACCTTCACGGCGCCTCGCTGCGCGGTGCGAACCTAGAGCGAGCGCGGCTCGCTCGTGCCCGCGGCGACGGAGCGACCCTTTCTGCGGCGAACCTGACAGGCGCCGACCTGGAAGACGCGCGCTTCGTGGGCGCGTCGTTCGCCGGCGCCAACCTGCGTGACGCGAAGGCCGATCGCGCCGATTTCATGTCGGCGCGGTTCGACCGCGCCGACCTCGGCGCGGCCTCGTTCTGCAAGACCCGCCTCGTCGCCGCGGTGCTGGCGCACGCGAAGCTCGATCTGACCGATCTCCGCGGCGCCAACCTGGAGCGTGCCAATCTGCATGGGGCCTCGCGGAGGCGGGCGAAGATCGCGGGCGCCATCATGAAGGAGATCGACGAGACGGCGCCGGCGAGCCCGGAAGATCCCGAAGGCTCGTGAGCGATCGAGGGCCGAGTCCTCGTTGGGCCGTTCCCTTGGCCAACGCCCTCAGGGCGCCAGGACGATCACGTTGGTGACGCTGGGCACGATCTTGGCGCCGGGCGCGTTGGTGTTGTTCTGGATCGTCATGCTGGTGAGCCGCGCCAGCGGCATCCCCCCGACCACCACGGTGAACGCCCCGGTCACCGTGCGTGCAGGGCCCATCACGGTGCCAGACGCGACGCCGGTCGCCAAACCGGCGTTATCACCGTTCGTGAGCATGGGCATCGTGGCCAGGTTGTGCGCCGGCGTGCACGTCATGAGGACGTTCGGCACGAACCCCACGTCGGTGGGCTCCATCGCGATGTTCGGATAAGGCACCGGGACCGGAGCCGGCGCAGGTGGAGCCGGCGTGAGGCACACGTCGGGAAACGCCAGGCACATGCCGCCAGCGCTCGTCTTTGCCAACATATCGGGATCTCCTCTCTTCGCGTAGCGGTCAGCCGAGGTGGATCTGCTCGCCATCGACCTTGGCGAGGACACGGGCCGAGATGATCGCGTTCTCTCCGCGAATGCCGATCAGGCTCTCGGCGCGGAGATCGACGGTCCCCGCGCGTGTCTGATCGAGCTCCTCCACGAAGCGGAACACGCGCTTGGCGCGCTGGGTCAAGCGGGTGAGGATCGTGTCGGCCTCCTGCGCCACGAGCGCGATCTTCGTCACCTCGGCCTGCACGAGCCTGCCGAAGAAGCCGAGCTCATCGATCGCGATGGCTCCCTTCTTGGCGCGCACGTGCACCTCGGCGCCCGTCACGGCCACCTCGCGGGCGCCCACGATGTCGACGCGTTCCGACGCGCAGACCGCGATCCGCCCGCCCCGCGCCTGTACCTCGAGGTCGCCGTCGGTCGCGAGCTTGGTAGGCGCGCCGTCGCGACCGTCGAGCACGGCCAGCACATAGACCCCCTCCGGCTCGATGGCGCAGAGCACCTTGTCCCCGGCCTCGGGGGCGACGAGGCAGCTCTTGGCGCGCCGTGCCTCGCAGCTCGACGAGGCGAGGCGCACCAGGAGCGTCGCGCCGACCCGCTCAACGCTCCCTGTCTCGAGATAGGCCTCCGGCCTCGCAAGCTTCTTTACGGCTGTCACGGTATCAACCCTTTCTCCACGTCGTCTGTGCTGTCCCTTGCGGGACATCTCCTGAACGACCTGCTCCTCGCCTCGATTGCAACCTGCTTCACGTCTTCACTGGGAGCGCCGCGCCGTGCGTCGGCTGCCATCGTTCCACCCTGGCCAGCTCCTCGTCGTCACCAAGCCACCCCGACAGTCGCGGCAACACCGCGCCGTCGCGCTTCGCGAGGTGGAACCGGGTTCGATACAGGCCGGCTCCAGAGAAATCGGCAGCCGACACGTCGGCGTGCGAGAAGTCCGCCTCCCGGAGCCTGGCATCGACGAACCGCGCTCCAGCTGCCAGCGCGCGACCAAAGTAAGCTTCCTCGAGGAACGCGCCGGAGAGGTCCGCTTTCAGCAGCTCGGCCTTGTCGAACACCGCCTGGGGAAATTGGCCGTTCGAGAGGCGCGCCCCGTGCAGCTTCGCCTCGCCGAAGAAGCACTGAGGCCCCCTCGCGCCCTCCAGCCGGGCTTCGCGCAGGTCGGCGCCCATGAAGTTGCACTGCGCGCAGTCCGCCCCGGCGAAGCTCGCGCCGGCGAGATCGCTCTTCATGAACTGCGTGCGGAACAGCCTTGTATCGGCGAAACCCTTCGGCCCGAGCTTGGCCTCGACGAGCGTCGTCAGCGCGAGGTTCGCAGCGGCGAGGTCGGCGGTGCGCAGATCGGCGCGGTAGAGGGTCGCCTTCTCGAGGTTCGCCCCGGCGAAGCTCGCCCGGTCTGCGTCGATGTCGACGAGGTTCGCTCGGTCGAGGTTCGAGCCCGCGAACGACGAGCCACGGAGCGAGGTCTTCACCCAGTTCGCGATGGGCGCCTCGATGCGCGCGAACGACGCGCCGTCCGCGGCGCACTCGACGAAGGCAGCCGCGATGTGCTTGCCGCCGTCGAAGCGCGCCCCTTCCAGCCGCGATCGGTAGAAGCTCGCGTGGCGCAGGTCAGCGTCGCGCAGATCGCACCCGCCGAGATCGCACTCGATGAAGCTCGATTCCTTGAGGAGCGAGGCGCGCATCGCCGCGGGGAAGCGCACCTGCTCGAAGTTGGCGCCCGACAGGTCGGCGCCGTCGAGCGCGAGGTGCGACAGGTCGACGTGGCGTATCGGCTCGCCGTGCCGGAGCTTGTCGAGGAGCTCGTCTCGGTTCACGTGCCACCTCTCGTGACGTCGGCCTTCGGAAGGAAGCGCACGTGTCCGACCTCCGCCTCGGCGAACGTGGTCCGCTCGTCGCCGGCGACGCGCGACAGATCGGCGCGGAACAGGTTGGCTCCGGTGAAGTCGGCGCCCGCCAGCCGGGCCTTCGAGGCGAGCGCGTCCATCAGATTGGCCCCTTGCAGCGACGCGTTGACGAGATCGGTGCGGATGAGCAGGCCGCCCTGGAGAACGGCGCGCTCCAGGCTGGCCTCGGAGGCGTCGCATCCGGAGAGATCGGCGCCGCGCAGGTTCGCCCGGTCGAGCCGTGCGCCTGCGAGGACGGTGCCGCGCAGGTTGGCCCTCTCCATGTCGGCGTCGCTGAAGTCGGCCTCGGGAAAGGACGAACCGTGGACGACAACGCCCTGCTGAAAACAAGCTGATCGAAACGACACACGCTTTCCGTGGCAGGCGATGAAGGTCGTCTTCCGGAGCGTGGCGCTCGAGAAGTCGGCGCCATCGAGCGTGCACTCCACGAGGTTCGCGTCCGAGAGATCGGCGCCTGTGAAGCGGGCGCCGGACAGGTCGGCCTTCAGCAGGGTGCACTGCCCGAGCGTGGCGCCCGTGAAGTCCGCGCCTCCGGGCTTCGCTTCGATCCAGTCGGCGCCCGTGAGATCTGCGCCGGAGAAGCGCGCCTCCGCGAGATCGGCGTGGCTCAGCACCGCCTCCTTCAGGTCGGCGCGCTCGAGCGAGGCGCGGCGCAGCGTTGCTCCTCCAAGGTTCGCGCCGCGGAGCCGCGCCTCGGTGAGGTTCGCGCCGTCCAGGTTCGCCCTGGTGAGCACCGCGCCGTCGAGGTTGGCCTGGGAGAGATTGCACCCCGAGAGATCGGCCGACTCGAGGAACGCGCCGGAGAGGTCCACGCCGGACAGGGACATCCCCGCGAGGTTCGCACCCGTGAAATCGCGGTTCGCCAGGGGCTCGCCGACTTCCATGGCGAGCCTGACGATCACGCGTGCGCGCTCCGATGCCTCGGGTTCCATCGCCGCGGCCGTGGGCTGCAGGTGCCCCATCCGCCGGTACATCTCGAACAGGCCCCGCTCCTGCTCCTCGATCGTCGCGTGATACCCGGGGTCAGCCAGCATCTGCTCCACGTCGTCCAGCACGACGCCGGCCTCGCGCGCCTCCGCCGCCATCGAGCGCAGCGCTGTCAGGTGCGCCTTCGCCGAGAACTTGGGCGGCCCTGCGCCTTCCTTGGCCGCCTTCTCCATGGCAGCATCGAAGTCCTCGCCCCTCTCGGCCCAGGCTCGTCTCGCCTCCTCGCGGGCCTGCGTCTCCGACGCTCGGGCTCGCTCCAACAGCTCCTCGGTCCTCAGGGACGCGGCCTCGACATATGCGGCGAGACCGTCGAGGTCGTCTGGCGGCGGCTCGGGGAGGGGAGGCAGCTCATCGAGGCCGTGGTCCTTCGGGTCGAGCCCCTCGGCCTCGATGCGTGCCCGCGCCTCGGCGAAGCTGCGCTCCTGGCCCCGACGCAGGTTCTGGGCGGCCAGGTTCTCGCTCTTGACCCAGCGTCCCATGTCGCCAAGGTCGATGTTGGGCGCGACGCCCGACGCGCGCGGCGGCATGAGATCGCCGTCGGAGATCTCTGCGACCGCGCCCTTGTCCTTGTCGAGCCGGCGCGCGAGGGCTGCCTGGTAGTGCTCGAGCGAGCGCGGCGAGCCGGGCTCTTCGCACGCGCAGAGCAGGTGCACGATGTCGGCGGCGTCGTCCTCGGCGATCGCGAGCACGCCGTGGGAGATGACGACGCCGAGCTCCTCGGCGGGGAACACCCAGACCGTGTCGGGGCGCATCGGGATCTCGAGGAAGCGTTCGCCTTCCGGGGTGCGGTGCGTGACGAACGATCGCGTCACGAGGTCGGGCAGCCGCCCCACGAGGCGAGGCTTCTCGGGGTGCATGTTCTCGATGAGGATCTCTTCGTCCCCGCGAAAGAGACCATCGAGCCACTGATCCTCGGGTGCCACGTTGAAGAACGTCGGATCCGTGTCCGCGGGGATGCCCGGGAAGTGCTCGTCGAGCCAGCGCTTGTCGTAGGTGCCGGCGCGTCCCCTGCGCTGCGCGAAAGTGATGTCTAGCGGCAAAAAGCCGGCGGGCTCCGGGCGCTCCGACGGCATGCGGATCATCGCGCCGTAGAGCTCGACGTTGGGCAGCGGGTGGACGGAGCGACCGCCGAGGTCGAGCGGCTGGGCGCCTTTGCCGTGAGGGTTCCTGTCGTAGCCGGCCCCGCCGAAGGCGTGCGCCCAGTCGATGCGCTGGGTGGTCATCGGCGTGGGCTCGGTCGGCACGCCGTCTCGCCACGTCCGGTCGCCGACCACGGCGAGGCGCTTGTCGACGTCGCCGATCCGAGCCCTCACGTACGAGGCGCGGGTGGGCGCGCCGCCAGGGGCGTGGAAGCTGCCCGCGACGAGCAGCTCGCCGCGCGTCTTGGCGAATCCTTCGTCGATGGCCCCCTGCTCACCGAGCGCGCCGGTGACGATGCGCCAGAACGACAGCTCGTCGACGAGCGCGCGAGGGCTCGTGAGCGGGAAGCCCAGCATGGCGGTCACATGGAAGTAGCTCCGGCGCCGGAACTCCAGCACCCGGGTGAGCATGGGAACCTTCATGGGCTTGACGATCTTCACGGGACCTCTTGTCGAGCGTGGGTCTGAGAGAGACGATGACCTGTCGAGCCCCTCTGCGCCTGCATCGATCAGCCGCGGTAGGGCGGGCCCTGCGGGCGCCGCAGCTCGCGGATGTGCTTGCCGTCGACGGGGAGGCGCTCCTTCAGGTACAGCTCGACGTAGCCACACTGCTGGCACGCGTACGCTTCGAGCCTTCCGCTGGTGCCGTCTGGGCCTAGCTTACCGGTGACCGCGAGCTGAAACTGGAGTGCTTTCTCCTGAGTGCCGGGGTTCGGATCGTTGTTCCCCACGTACTCCACGTACCAGAGGGCCGTGCAGAGACATTTGGGGCATGTTCCCGTCGCTTTCATGAAGGCCTCCGTCGCAAGCTGTTTCAGGTGATTTCCGGCTCTCTTAGCCTAGCTTCGTGATCGCAGCGTTCAACATCCGCGCTGCCGAGTTCCAGGCTTCCGTTCCGGATTTTCTCATGTTGGCGCCCAATGTCTCGAAGAGTGTTGCGTACTCCAGTTTGTTGGTGATCCAGTTTTCTCCCTTGTAACCACCCTTCGCTGCCGCGTATGCGGTGAATTCAATCTTGAGGTTATTGCGGGCAAAATTGATCCCGGTGAAGTCCGCCTTCTGAATGCCGAAGGAGTTCTTGGAGCCGAACGTCTCAATGTAGAGGTTCGTGTGCTTGTGCACCTTGCTAGGCGCGTCAAGGGTCACCTCCTGGGCCTTGATCGTGATCTTCGTCGGGCTCTCCACGTGGATGGTGCCGCTTTTGCTCTCGATCCTGATGTCGCCCTTCACGGTGTGCGACCACGCCCCCTTGATGTCCGCCGTCCACCCCAGCTTGACGTCGGTCTTCCACGAACCGTAGTCGTCGTGGTTCTGGCCGCTGATCTTTTGCAACCAGCTTCCCAGCACATCCTGCTTACCGCCGGCCTCGATGGTCTGGGTGAACCCGCCGTGGATGTCCTGGGTCATGCCGCCGCTCTCGACCTTGTCGGTCCGGCCCGAGCGCACCTTGATGTTCTGGTGGCTGTTGTAGAACTCGTTCGAGTCGCCGTCGACGTTGATCGTGTGGATGCCGACGTAATGGATGGTCGCGTCGTCCGTGACGTCGACGTAGTACTTGCCGCCGACGTTCTGCCACCACTCGCCGGACACGTTGAAGCCGGCGTTGCCCTCTGTGGAAACGTAGAACATGCAGTCGACGGGCTGCATGTCGGGGTTCGCGTCCGGCGTCTTCGGGGGCACGACGAACGCCTGGTGGGTGGGGCCGCCCATGTGGACGTTGGTCGCGCCGACCGGGGTGAACAGGTCGATGTGCTGCTTGCCCTCGAGGTCCTCGACGACCATGTGGTTGCTGCCGCCCGTGCGCAGCACGTTCTGCGTCAGGTTGCGGCTCGTGACCGTGCTCGGCCGGTGGGCGTTCGGCACCACGCCGGCGATGAACGGCCGGTCCGGGTCGCCGCCCTGGAACGACACCATGACCTCGGTCCCCTTGCGCAGCGGGAAGTGCCAGCCCTCGACCGTGCCGCCGTGCGGCTGCATCATGCGCAGGTACGTCGACGTGGCGCCGTCGGGCAGGTCGCTCGCATCGAACTTGAGGCGGAGCAGGTAACGACCCATGTCGTCGATCTGGGCATACTGGCTGTCGCCTGGCCCGTCGACGACGCCGTTCTCGAAGCCGTAGATGCGTGGCCACGGCGTCGACTGGGCCGCCCTGAACTGCACGTCGGCCGGGATCGCCACCACCTCGACGCGGTACGTCTCATCCACGGCCATCCCCGTGAAGCGCGTGATGTCGAACGAGCCGCCCGTGATCGCGGCCGCGTGCCGCACCTCGACGGCCAGGTAGCGGGTTGGCATGTCCGAAGGCCCGTCCTCCAGCTCGAAGACGTAGCCGGCCCGCAGCCCTGTCGCGTTGCCGGTCGCGTGCAGGGTGAGCTCACGGCATGCCATCGACTCCGCCTTGACCTGCGCCAGCCGCGTCGCCTCGTCCTGCGTGAAGACGCGGTAGCCGTACTCGCGCACCTCACCGTGGCCGCTCTTGGACACGGCGTGCTCTCCCGACACCGAGGCGGCCGGGTTCGCGTAGTTGTAATCGTTGATCCGCACCGCGGCCGGCAGCGCGCTGAGATCGACGTGCACCTCCCGGAAGCACTCGCCCGCCGACACGTCGTGGCTCGAGGTCGGGTGGTAACGAACCCGGCCGTTGCCGCTCAGCGGCTCGTGCTGATCCTTGCTGTCGACGATGACCATGACCTCGGCGCCGCCGTCGTCGACCGGGTGCTCGAAGTGGTAGTAGAGCCCCTCGCGCTCGAACCATCGATGGGTGAAGTCGAGGTGGCTCTCCCGGTATTGACAGACGAACTCCTCTTCCGGATAGCGGTCCGTGTCGACGCTGAACCGGAAGTCGCTCGTCGTGAGGCCGCCATGCGTGAGCGTCTTTGTCACGAAGGCGTCAATCTTGCTCTTCGTATGGACGAAGCTGCGCACCGAGTGGCGCTGGAGCCACAGCCTGGGCACGAGCGACCCATGGTAGAGCGCGCGGTCGGCCGACTCGCGCAGCAGCCGGAGGCGCACGAACACGCCGTGCCAGCACATCGGCGGCGAGTCGGCTCCGCGCTGGAGCGTGAGCGACGCCGGGGCGTTGATCGCGGCGCGGACGTCGGTGCCCGCCGGCACGGTGAACAGGACGTCGAACTCGAACGGTCGGCACAGCGCCTCGGTGCCCTTGAAGCCGACGGCCCGGGCGGCCGGCAGCGCTGCGCAGTGCATGGCAAGAACGTCCACGCTCATGAGCTCCCCACCAGGTTGTGGTCCACCCGAGGCCCCCTTGAACGCAGCGGCCGCGCGCGGACGATGTCGCGACCGCGAACCCTACACAGAAGCGCGTCCGACGTGCAAGGTCGTGGATGTCGCCGCACGACACCGTCGCGTGGTGGTACCCTGGCCGAGCGAGGAGCCGACGCCGATGGACGAGGAACCCGAGTCTGAGCTCGTGCGACAGTTTCGTCGTCTGGCAGGCGCCGCGCGGGGCGAGCCCCGCCCGGGAGCCCGCCCCGTCGCGAAGGCGGTCCTCAGTAACCGCGGTGCACGTTGAAGGCGAGGTCGTCCGCCACGGTGGTGCCGTCGAGGTTGACGATCGTCCACTTCGCGAGCGTCGTGTTGTAGCGCAGGACGCTCCGCTTCGTATGGTACTTGATCACCCCGTCCGGCGATCGGTTGACATGCGTGAAGAACAGGCGCGCGTCGGGCACGCCGTTCGTATTCGGGTCGTCGATGACGAGGGCGCTGCCGCTGCGCGTCGCCGCGCTCGATACCACGGTGTGGTATCCGCCCAGCTTCACCGCGAACGACGCCCCCATCGGCAGCGCGGCGAGGTCCTCGTTGTAGATGCCCCACCGCTGGATACCCACGTTGTAATAGACCCCCACCGGATGGTTGTTGTAGACGCCCGGCGCACCCTGCGGGTTGTAGATATGGCTCACCTGAGGGGCGACGTAGGGGTTGCCGTTCAGCGACGGATGATCGATGTACGTGAAGTTGCCCCCGGCGTTGCCGGCCGCGACCTGGTGAACGAACACGCTGTTGCTCGGCGACATGGCGCGGACGGCGAACCGCGCGCCCGCCGGCATCGCGACGAGGTCCTCGTTGTACACGGCCCATTTCTGCAGGGACGCGCTGTACCAGGCGCCCACGAAATGGTTGTTGGTGGTGTTCGTGCCCTGGAGGGGCGACACGAGGACGATGCGGTTCGGCTTCCCGTTGAGCTCCGGATGATCGATGAAGCTCGAGTTGCCCGACGGCGACGTGACCTCGTGGATGAGCGAGACCGACCCCGGCTCTTCGTTGCGGGCGGCGTCGCGCATCGCCTTGCTGACGTCCATCGCCGTGGGCAGATCGACGGTGGTCGGCGTCATCTCCACGGGGTCGGGCAGCCCCTCCGGCCCCGTGACCATGAAGAGCCACGTTGTCTGGTTCGGGATGTTCGGCATGCCGCCCGTGGGGCTCTTGAACACCTCCCCGCCCGGGGTGACGACCTGGAACGTGTCTCCCGGCCAGAGCTCCAGGCTGTCGCCGACCCCGAGCGACTTGCCGACCAGCGCCGTCTCGGTCTGCGAGCTCGCGCGGACGATCCGCGCCTGCCCGCTCACCTGCACGATCTGCGCGTCCTTGGCCCAGGCCAGGAACACCCCGCCCCGCGCCGGCTGCATGGGTATCGAGCGGACGTGCGCCGTTCGCGGATCGATGGGCGGCGGACGTGTCGTGTACCAGTCTCCTGGGAACGCGCACGTGAGGCACGGCCACGGCCACGGCGGTCGGAACCGGATCTTGTCGATGTAAATGCAGCCGCCCTTCGGGCAGATGACCGACCAGTCGACGGCCGCAGGGAACGACTCGTTCGCGCAGTTGACCGAGATGCCGTCGAACGTGTTTGTCTGGTCGAGCCAGCTCTCGCAAGCGTCGCTGGGCGTGTCCGTCACCAGCGCGCCGCCGGGCCCCATGTCACCCACCTGGAGCTGGGGCGGTGAATCGAAGTCCGTCGCCGCGGCGCCGAGGCCGTGCGGGACGCCCTCCAGCATGAACTGCGGGGTCTTGACGAACACCTCGCAGAGATCCCTGAGGGCCGCGTTGCCCTGGGACGCCGTCGGGTACGCCGTGGTGAACGTCGTTGTCAGCGACTTGCCAAGGAACGTCGCGAGCGCGGTCGCCTCGGCGGCGCCGGTCGAGAGGCCTCGTCCGAGGAGCCGGAAGCGCAGCGCCTCGACCGCGCCGCGCACCGTGACGCCGCCTGTCCTGGCGCGATCCGAGAGCGCGTCGATCCAGTCGCGGGTGATCGCCGGCGGCCGTTCGCAGCGGCCGCCGGAGGCCTCCCACCCGAGCAGGGAGAACTGCGATGAGGTCGGGCTGGCCACGCTGAGGCGCGAGAGGTGGAGCCCCATCGCGGCCGCGTCGGAGCGGGTCGGGTACGTGGTCGCCGAGGGGAAGTGGCTGACCGGCAGGTTCCAGCCGAGCGCCGACGCCTTCATCCGGAAGAGCAGGTCAGCGGAGCGGCGATGAACGGCGTCGCCCACGTAATCGCTGGCCGGAGCGGCGATGAACGGCTCGAAGACCTTGGGCATGTTCTCCACTGAGGCCGGCGTGCGGTTGAAATACGGCGACGTGACGATCTCCGTGAGCAATCCCTTGAGAGACCAGTCCCGCCCGACGACGTGGTGCTCGGCGAGGTTCCAGAGCATCTTCTGTTCGTCGGGGTTGCGAGATACGAAGTTGGCGATGGTGAGGGGCGCGCCGAAGATCTCCCTCCAGATGTCGTTGGCGAAGGCGGCCGCCAGCCAGTACGCGCCGAGCGTGCGCCCCTCGTTCGCGAACCCCGAGCCCGTGTCGAGCGCGCCTGTCTTGTACGACTCGCGCAGCGCGAGGTAGCCCTCCTTCAGCCGGTCGTCGAGCGACCACACGGTCGCGTTGTCCTCGGGGGGGAGCAGGAGGCCGGACCCGTTCGTCGCGGCGGCCGACGTGTCGGTCGTGAAACCGCCGCACGCCATCTTGCTCCAGCCCGCGAACGGGACGATCGAGCCGCTCGTGTAACGAAACGACTCTATCCAGTCGGCGTCCGCCGGCGGGCTCGTCCACGGTTCGAGCGCGGAGAAGACGCGGCCCTCCTGCTTTTTCGCCCAGCTGTATCCTGGCGTGAACTTCGCTTCCGAACAGGAAAATTCCGACCGGTGGCAGTTCAGGCAGATCATGGATTTGTTCGAATAGACCTGCGTGAAATGCTCCGCGACCTGGCGCTGGCCGATCACCGCCTCCTCGCCGGCGTTGCCCGGTTTACGGACCAGCGCGAAGACGAACCCGCGGTACGCCGGGAAGACGTTGTCGATGAGGAGGGAGCCGCGCACGACGTCGGCCATGTTGTACGTGCCTGCCAGGGTCGGCGGGTCGGGCTCGCCCGCGGTGGACAGCGCCGGGTCGGCGCCGGCGCGGTCCGTATGGAGGACGATCTTCGCCGCCGTCTTCCTGTCGGCGTCCGTGGGCAAGAGCGGCTGGGAGAAGCAGTCTTCCTGGCTGTGGTTCCCCTCGCGGTCCACGCGCAGGCGATCGAGCAGCACGCCCGTCCAGCGGTCGACGAAGGCCGGCTCGTTCATGAGCGCCTCGGCGAGGCGGGCGCGGCCGACGCGCGCGGTCATCACCGTGAGGAACTTGAGCTCGCCGAAGCTGCGGACGGGCCTCCCGAGGAGCGCCGGGACGACCTGCTCGACCCAGGCCGCGTCCCCGGCGTCCTCCCCGCCAGGGGGAGTGGGATCCGGCGCGAGCGCCGATTGACCCACGCCGAGCGGAGACTCCAGCGTGTCGGACCCGCTGCACGCCGCGAGCAAGCTGCCGGCGAGCAGCCAGGCGGCTCGGCGCCGCCTCGATGAGATGGTCTTCGGGTTCATTGTGTCTCCTCTCACGCCTGAAAAAACGGTGCCTCGTAGGGAGGCCCCGGCGGCAGCTCGCCGACCGCGAAATTGTCAGTCACGTGCGGATCGATGCCTGCGGCCGTCAGGGCCACGCACGCGAGGTTGGCGGCCGTGTAGCTGCCGAGGGGGGCCCCGGTCATCCAATCGAAGCTGCCGATCCGCTTGGGCTCCCCCGAGGTCGTGGGCTGGATCGGACCGCCGAGCAGCACGACCACGTAGCCTCGACCGTAGTGCTTGCGGCCAGCGGGCAGGTCCGGCCCGATGGTGCGGCCGAACTCCGTGTTGAGGATGATCAGCGTGTCGTCGATGCTGATGCGCCCCGATGCCGGCGTCGTCGGGCTCGTCACCCGGCTCAGCTCCTTCAGGAGGTTGTACAGGTTGCCGAACGTCACGCCGGCGGTGTGCTCGTGCCCGTCGTAGGCCGCGTCGGTGTCGGTGCCGAGCCCGACATCGACCATGCCCACGTAGCGCGTGCCCTTCGTGTTGAAGAGCCACGCCGCCATGTCGAGGCTCGCCTTCGTGGTGTTGAGCGGCGATTCCCCGGGGGGTGCTCCGGAGCTGGGGGAGTTCGTCGAGCAATGCACCGCCGTGGGGCCCTCGGTGCGGAGGCTCGAGTTGAACACCGGCACGAGGTTCGGGCTCCCGGGCAAGCTGTCGAGCGCGGCCGCGTAGGCGTCGAACCCGCGCGACCGGGATCCGTCGAGGCCGGCCTCGTAGAGGCCGGCATACACTTGATTCAGCGCGTCGCTCCCCGGAATGACGTTGCTCCGCGCTGCCCAGGTCGCCATGTCGCTCGCGGCGGCGCTCATGGGGACGAGCACGGGCCGCGTCGCGGAGCCGTGCGTGCCGACCGCGAGCCACGCGTCGAACGCGGAGGCATCCCCGGGGAAGAAGCGCGAGCTCGGGGGCATGAGGACGTAGGAGGTGTGCTGGACGGGGTAGCGGCGCTTCATCGCCGCGCCGAGGCTGGCCGCGCGGCTATCGCCGAAGCGCCGCCCGGTGAGGGCATACGGGATCGCCACGGGGTGCGCGGTGAACTCGTGCGTCATCGTGACGACGCGCGTGCGGGCGAGGAGGTCGGGTCGACTCCAGAGCGGGGACGTCGCGACGCTCCACCTCATCCCCCCGATGGACTGGGAGTTCGTTCCGTTCCCTGAGCCGCCGCAGCCGGAGATCGACGTCCCATTGAACGCGTTGAGCAGGTCACCAGAATACACCTCTTCGCGCGGCTCGACGTGGAACGTTTCCCAGGGAGAGAGCCCTCCGTAGAGGAAGATCTCGAGGATCTTCTTCGGGCCGCCCCACGTGGCCACGTTGGAGTAAGGGGCCCACTCCTCTCCTGAAGGGCCATCGGCCCAGGCAGGTTCACGCGGCAATGCCGCCGCGGCGGCGAGCGCTCCGGCGCCCGTCAACAACTTCCGTCGAGAGATCATTGGGTGCTCCTCCTGGTTCACGACAGGACGCGTGAATGGAAGCTCGGCGTTCGGCTTCCGGCGCGGCAGAGGTGTCTCGCCGCGAAGCTGCAGGCGCGCTTGCGAGCTCCGGCTCGCAAGTGCACCGGCGCATCAGTGCACCCGGTGTGCCATCCCCGAGGTGGCCGTCTCCCTTCCAGGGTCCTTGTGCAGGCTTCAACAAGGCGGCTGTCGCGCAGCGTGGGCGGCGCGCGCTCGGCGGTGCCGGGGGCGCGGTCGCAGCGCGGCTGGCGTGACATGTCACGATCGATTCGTGACATGTCACGGTCGATTCGTGACATGTCACGGTCGATCCGCGAGACGTCACGCCGCGTGCGGAGACAAGCGCTCACCCGGCGCGAGGACGGGCCGTGGACCGGCCCTCCGCGAGCGCCAGTCGACTTCGGGAGGAGCGTGCGGAGAGGGCTGCTGCGCGGCGGCTCACCGCCCGGGCGAGGCGCGCGCCGTCAGCGGAGGTCGAGGCGCGGCGCCACGGCGGGCGCCGCGCCCGACAAGGCTCCTGTCACGAGCGCCGCTCCCGCTCAGGGCTCGAACTTGACGGCGACCGGCGAAGGCTGGGTGCCGACCCCTTGGCCCACGCCGAGCTGCCCCTCGGCGTTCTCGCCCCAGCAGAGGATCTCGCCTGTCGTCTTCAGCGCGCACGTGTGCTGGTAGCCCCCGGCGAGCTGCGCCACGCCGTTGATGGGCACGTCGACCGGCTGCGTGGACAGCCCCTCGTCGCCGTTGCCCAGGAAGGCGACTCCCCACATCTTGAGCGCCCGCGCGTCGCCGGACACCGCGCCGCTCCGCTCGCGGCCCACGTCGATGCGCGTCGCGCGCGGCACGGCGACGAGCGTAGGCTCCGGCACGGGCCCGGAGCGATTGGCGCCCACCGCGCCGTTGTAGTCGTTGCCGAAACAGTAGACCTCGGCGCCCTTGCGCGCGCACGTATGCCGGTCGCCCGCGGCCACCTCGTCGACGCCTGCTGCGAGCGGCGCGAGGACGTTCACGGGAGAGGGCGAGCTCGTCTGTCCGCCGTTGCCGAGCTGTCCATCGAAGTTCCTGCCCCAGCAGAGCACGCCCCCGTCGGAGGCCTTGATGGCGCAGGTGTGATCCTGGCCTGCCGCGACCTGCCGGACATCGCTCCGGACGAGGAGCGGCGTCGCATAGCCCGACTGCTCCGCCGCGCCATTGCCGATCTGGCCTTCCTCGTCGGAGCCCCAGCAGTACAGCTCATCGCCCGTCTTCACGGCGCACGAGTGCGCCGCGCCCAGCGAGATCTGCACGACGTTGATGAGGCTCGCCACCCGCGTCGGTCCGGCGGAATCGAGGTACGAGCCGTTGCCGATCTGCCCGCGCCGGCCGTTTCCCCAGCAGACGACCGTCGTGTCCTCCATCACCGCGCAGGAGTGCCCAGGGGCGATGTTGTCCGTGCGCGAGAATCCGCCGCCCGCGGCCACGTGGATCGCCTTGCCGGGCAGCGACACCCGCGTGGGCCAGGGCAAGGCCGGTTGATCCACCGGCGCTCCGGCCTCCCCGAACGTGTTCCTCCCCCAGCACCAGACGCTGCCGTCCCCGCGCAGCACGCAGGTGTGGGCGAACCCCGCGGAGATCTCGACCGGGTCGTTGCAGAAGGCGCCCTCGGCCGCGTCCACGCACTCCATCGCGCAGCGGCGGCCGCAGGCGCCGCAGTGCTGGGCATCGCGCGCGCTCGTCTCGCAGCCCGGGGCCGCGGCGTCGCAGTCGAGGAAGCCCGCGTCGCACGCGAGGCCGCAGACGCCGTCCTCGCATGTCGGCTCCGCGTTCTCCCCGGCGGGGCATTCCTTCGGCGAGGTGCACGCGACGCCCTGGCCGCCGGCGCCGCCCTGGCCGCCGGCACTGCCCTGGCCGCTGGCCCCACCCTCGCCGCCGGCGCTGCCGTGGCCAGCGCCGCCGCCCTGACCGCCTCCGGCCGACGCGAAGTTCCGCTCGGAGGGCGAGCAGCCGGCGCAGAGCGCGGTTGTGGCGATTGTGAGGAATCCCAGCGCGGTCATCGGCAGGCGAAGCCTGTGCATGATCGAAGCTCCCGGATCGGCAGGTGTCCCGGAGCAGCAAGTTGCTCCTTGGTCAGCTTTTTACGCTGCCGCTCTCCGCGCGGAAAGCCGCACCCGTTGGCGGGCGCGGTGGTCCGGCCCTGCGGGCGTGGACGCGTGGCGCCGGCTCGATGCGCTCGCGGCGCGGGGGCGCGGCGCTCGCCGTGCGCTGCTGGGACCTGCTCCGGCGGCCGACATGAAGTAACCTTTCCCCCAGCGCGGAGCGACGCGGTGCGCCGCGCCCGCGCCACGCCGAGAGCCCCCTTCGAGATGAGATGCAGCGCATGAGCGCCGACGGCCGGGATCCCGGCGCCGCGGCCCCCTTCGACTGGAACCGCGCCGAGCCCGCGCCGGGGGAGCGGCTGCCGCGCCCCGGCGGGCAGCTGTCGCCCTCCGGCTCCGGCGGGCTGCGGCCGCCCCCCGGTGGCTTGCGGCCGCCCCCTGGTGGCCCGCAGCTGCCCCCTGGTGGCCTTCAGCCGCCTCCCGGCGTGCAGCCGCCCCCTGGCGGCCCGCAGCTGCCTCCCGGCGTGCAGCCGCCCCCTGGCGGCCTGGTGGTCGCCGGCGCGTGGGGCGCCACGCCCGCCGAGGGCGAGGTGTGGCTGCCCTTCGACCGGGGAGCCCGGCCCGTCGAGGTGCTCGACGAGACGCTGCGCGACGGCATCCAGGGCGTCTCCACGGTGAACCCGCCGCGCGCGCTCAAAATCGAACTCCTCCACGCGATGGTGAGCGTCGGCGTCGACGTCGTGAACCTCGGCATGCCGGCGACCGGGCCGCGGCAGTTCGACGACGCGTGCCTGCTCGCCCGGGAGATCGTCGCGTCCCGCCTGCCGCTCGGCCTGACCGCGGCCGCGCGCACCCTCGCCGCGGACGTCGAGGAGGTCGCCCGGGTGGCAGAGCGGGCCGGGGCGCCGATCATGGTCTACGCGTTCATCGGCAGCTCGCCGATCCGGCACTTCGTCGAGGGGTGGGGGCCTGACTTCCTGGCCCGCAGCGTCGACGAGGCCGGGCGGGCGGCTGCGGCGGCCGGCCTGCCCTTCTGCCTCGTCGCGGAGGACGCGACCCGCTCGCCGCCCGACATGCTCCGCACGCTCTTCCGCGCCGCCGGCGATGCCGGCGCGGCGCGCCTCTGCCTGTGCGACACGACCGGCCACGTCACCCCGCCGGGCGTCGAGGCGCTCGTCGCGTTCGCCCGGCGCGAGCTGGGCGCGCTCGGGGCGACCGGCATCGAGCTCGACTGGCACGGCCACAACGATCGCGGGCTCGGCCTCGCGGCCGCGCTCTGGGCGGTGGCGAGCGGCGTCGAGCGGGTCCACGCCACGGCGCTCGGCGTCGGGGAGCGGACGGGCAACACCTGCCTCGAGCTGCTCGTCGACAACCTCGGCCGCCTCGGCGCGCGCCCCCCGGTGCCGCGCGAGCGCCTGGCGGCGTACTGCGCGGCCGCGTCGCGCGCGCTCGCCTGGCCCGTCGCGCCGGACCATCCGATCGCGGGGGCGCTCAGCCGCCGGGGGTGAGGTTGCCCCCGCCGACGCGCGCCAGGGCGGCGCGGACGATGGGCGCAGCGGGCGCGAGCGCGTCCGCGAGCTCGCCGACGCGACCCGCCGCGCGCTCGGCGCGGGCCCACGCCGACGAGAAGCCGAGCGTGCCGGGCGGATGGGCCTCGGCGAGGGCGATCGCTTGCCGGAGGTCGTCGCCGACCGCCGCGATGGCGTGGAGATCTGCCACGCTCGCCCCGCGGGCGCGCGCCTCGGCGTAGAGCGCGCGCACGATGCCGAGCAGGTCGCGGGCGGCCTCCAGCGGGAAGGGGTCGTGGCGGATCGAGAGCACGCTGGCTGCAGATCACGGATGCCAGGCGGGGGCGTCAAGCCGCGGGACACGCGTGCGATGCGGTTTGAAAATTGCAGCGGAAGGCCGTCATGAACGACGACAAGGATGAGCTCGCGAAGACCGACATTCCCGGCGACGACGAGGATGCCCCGCTGCCGCCGAACCCGGGGGATCCGGGGCCGGAGCAGCCGGAGCCGCCGTCGCCCGATCCGACGGAGGACCCGCGCTTCCCGCCGCTGGGTGACTTTCCGCGCGGGGTTTGAGCTGAGCGGAGGGCTGCGCCTGGTCGGATGAGGAACGTGCCGTGAGAGGCCCGAGGTGAGGAGTGACGCGGGTCCTCTGCCCTCACCACCACCGGCTAGAATGCTGCCCTCCTGTTGGACAGGCCGTGGGACCCGAGAGAGGGGCTTCGTCGCGCGGGGTGGGGGATCACGACGACACGATCGGCCGGGCTTGCGCGGGCTTCGAGGGGGTCGACCTGGCGACCGCGGGCACTATCCGCGCGATCTCCGGTCGTCCGAACGACTCGGTGGTGCTTTCGGCGGCGCCCTCGGCGCTCAGCGCGTTGCACTCCCATCGCTCCACCCGCCCGGCTCATTCCGCCTTCGTTCGCTATCGCTTCCTCGTTCGCCGCGATGGCGACTGGTAACTCGTCTGCCGACTCGCCGCTCTGCCGCCACGTCCGAACATGCTCCGACGATTTGGCTTCTGTGACCCTCGTCCTTGTCATGGTTGGCATCGTGCGACCGACGAAGCGGCCCGGGAGCAACGGCGCTTCGTGCAGCGCTCGCCCAGGCCAGAGCCGCAAAACCCAGGCCCACGGCGACGGGCGGGCGGTTGCCGCCCGCCCATAAACAAGCCCCGGTTTGCTATCACTACGATGCACAGCGAGGAGTTACGGCGAGACGACCGGACGCGCGGGCCCGGTACCAACCTCGCCAGGCGACGGCGGAGCTTCTCCGACGTATCTGGTCGTGCGGCCACGGTCGGCAGGAGCGGGAATCAGCAGGGTCGACACCGTGGGCGCAAGGTTCCCGTGACGCCCTCTCCCATCACCCAAATTCGGATCCTGGAGCTACGATCTGTGAAGTTCGCAGGTAATTGAGGGGGGAGTGGTCAGCCCATGAAACATGCAGGGGAATCCAATTGAGTAGCGGGAACTGATTGCGTACGAAGGCCATGACGCCGATCCCCATGCTCAGACCACCAAGTATCGCCTGCCGCACGAACCGGCGCTCAAGCTGCCAACCATAGGGCGTCGAGATGTACTGTTTGCCAAACGGTACAAATGATCCCATCGTGCGCGGTGGCATCTTCGGCACGACGTCATGACCATAAACGTGATTGAATAAGTACGGCCCAAACGCCTTGTTGAACGTCTCGGCGAATACCCTCCCACCGACCATCGGAGCTCCGAATGTGTAAACGCCGCGCAGCACCTTCTTGATGGGGTCGAGTTCGCTGCTCGAGTGGATGATCGCCGCCGCAATGATGGCCATCGCTCCACCAAGGCTGTGTCCCGTGATGTAGAGTGCCTTCAGCTTCTTCAAATCCTTTGATTTGAGTGAGGCGGAATCGTCGCTGCACGCTGGTTTTGGTGCACTCAGATTGATGATTTGATCGTCCGTGATATCGGGGCCTCCTTGCTTCCTGTTGGATGTATCGCCCGAAGAGCCATCGGCCGGCGGCCTTGAATCGCCGCCCGGTGCGGATGGGTACATGTCATTCAATTTCTTCTCTATCGAACGACCGACTTTGTCTATGCCTGCAACTTTACTGGAAATATCATTTACCTTCGATTCGATGTTGGATATGGTTTTCTGATCTCTGTTAATGTTCGCGCAGGCTTTTTCTCCTTTTAATGCGGAGTCTAACATGTCAACAATCATTGGCCATAGCGCCCGCACTGATCGATAAAATCCTCCGTGAACAGGACCCATTTCGTTGAATGGATCTGGGTGGCTGTTTACGTTGGTCAGCCAGTTGACTACGTTCCGTGGCTCTGTGCCGCGGAAGCAAAGAATTCCAATCTGCCCGTCCTCGCTCTGGGCGAAGTACGCGGACGAGTCGATGAACAGTGCGTCGTTCTGAAAAGTTATCGAATTGCAGTAATTGTTATCGATTCCGCGCGCTGCTAGCATCCTTGAAAAATTATCGATATCGGAATATGCCCATGCAGAGGCAGAGGCGAGGATATATGCTATTCGGCTGTCGTACATGCCGGCTGGGAGTTCGGCCAATTTGTGTACAATGCTCGGCGCCTCCGCCTCGCCGCTTGTTGCGGTGCCAATTTTTATCTCCAAGGGTTTTGTCTCCAGGTGGATGGGTGATGCGAAGTGGGGCGCTGATAGTATGCGCCTGATAAATTCTGAGGACGAGAATTCTGAAAATACTTTTTCGGCCGATTCTGTATGTATTGTCGATCTCCTGGGGCGAGATCCGCGAGCGCTTTCGAATTTCATTTGTCTGTCTTTCTGTTGTTTGGTTATTTGCTATTGGTGTAGGTGCATGATCGATTTTTCTGATGTGTGAGATTGTCTCGAGCGTGGGTTGGTGACATGTGTCGTCACGTGCTGGGCTGCGTCCGGTAGGTATGTTGATTCTTCTGCGCGTATTGGTGAAGCGCAAGGGTGTCTTGGTCACTGGGCAGGTTGAGTCGAGTTCAAATTTAGTATTGTAAATCGATGAATTCCCTGGTAGTCCGCGCTGTCGTGGTGACCGGCTGTTGACGCTCACGCTGGCTGATGGTCCGTCGAGCAGGCCGCTTGATGGCCATCGCGGGCGTGCGTGGTTGCGGTCAAGGAGAGCGATGGACATCGCTCGGACGTGCGCGCCGCAGCGCGGCTCGCCATGGCCATCGTCGTTCGTGGCCGCTGGCGCTGGCGAAGTGTTCCTTCGCCAGCGCCGAGGGGGCGCTAGTCGTGTCGGTCAGCGTCAGCTGACGTCCGTACCCAGGTCGCCGACGATGCGTGCCATCACGTCACGCTCGACGAGCTTTTTCTTCTGTCGCGCCGCCGTAACCGCGGGGCTGCCCAGCCAGGCGCCTGGGATGCACACGTCGGTCCGGTTCTCGGCCGGGTTGTCGGTGACCACCGCGCCAACGAAGTTGAGCGCCTGCCGCTCTCGCCGCTCGACCCATGCGGCGAAGATGCGCCGAACGCCGAAGAACAGGGTGTCGATCCAGCGAGCAGCTTTGCTCGACCAGCTCGAGCGCGCGCGGCGACGGCGAGCTACGTCCGCACCTCGTTCAGCGGAGGATCTTCCGTAACTGCTTTCGCCCGCGGTGCAGCCGCTTGTTCGTCGTGCCTGGATGGGCACCAAGCTCTGCTGCGATCTCCTCAGCGGTATTGCCCTTGGCGGTGCCCGCGAGCACGGCACGGAGCTCGGGCTTGAGCCGCTCCAGGCAACGAAGCGCAATCCGGGCCTCCACCTGGCCGAAGGGCGACGGTGCATGCCTCGCTATCCCTGGAGCCGCGAATGCCGCAAGCTCCCTGTACCACCGGTACAGGCGCTCCCGGTAATCGAAGATGTGGTGCCAAGTAACAGCGAGGAGCCAGCTCTGAAGAGCCTTCCTTGGCGGCACCTCCGGACGCGGCCGAAATCCTCCGCCTTCCACGCTGCGCCAGGCGGACAGGAAGATCTCCTGCACCACATCCGGCTGGTCGCGAGCGGGTACGCCGAACTGGCGCAAGACGGCTTGGATCATCCTCGAGTGCCGCATGATGGCCTCGAAGGGAACGTGCACTGCCGGGGACGCACCCATCTCGACTCGACGTGACGTGCGCCTATGCTCTGCCACGGCTTCCTTGCGTGTCATGGAAGTGCTCCTTCTCCTGACCCAGTGCAGGGCAGATCTCGGCCTGGCGTCGTTCAAGCACGCCGCCGTCTCCACCACTGGCTATCTGTCGCTGGGGCCGCCCCCGATTCAGCGAAGTTGCAGCAGCAGCGCCTCGCGCTCCCGGGCCAGCTGACCCCGCGGGAATTCCATGGCGTGCATGTCGAGCAGGCGTCGCGCCTCGACGTCAGCCCTGGCGTTGTAGGCTTCGATGGCCTTGCGCGCCTGGAGGATCAGGTCCTTCTCGCGCTCGCTCCCGACCGTGCGTACGGCGCGGACGGGCGGCGAGGAACGCGCAGCTGTTGCGGCCGGTGAAGCAGGCTTGCCGTTCGTCGCGACCAGTGGATGCCCGCCGGGCGCTGCGATGCCCCGCACCACGAGCGAGGCCGTGGCGACCGCACGGCGTGCGTCTGGCTGGTCGAGGGGCGGCGCGGTGTTCTGCTGCCGGGGCGTGGCCGCACCGGCGTGCATCGCTGCCGGCCGTAGCCACGGGGTCGTACTGGCCGAGCTTGACGACCGTGGTGCCGTGGCGACGACAGCGCCTGTCAGCACGACGAGCGCCGCCTGCGCGAAGACCTTCGCTCCGACCTTCTGCAGGTGCAGCGCGGTCGTCCACCACGAGCGACGGAGCAGGCAGAACGCGGCCGGAACGCAGGGCACCTTGTCCCAGCCCCGGAATTCTTGCTGCGCCATCCAGCGCCGCTTCGCCTCGTCCAGCTGCTCGCGTGCCCTGCGGTGCTGGCTCCTCACGGTGTCCAGCTTGAGCCCCAGCTTGGCGGCGATCTCGGCGAGCGACTTCTCCTCGAGCTCGTGCTTGACCAAGAGGTCGCGGTACTTGGGGTCGACCTGCTCGATCAGGTCGCGCATGACGGCTTCCCGCTCCTGTCTCCGGAGCAAGGCTTCCGGGCTCGGTTGGTCCCCGCGGAAGTCGTGCTCGTCGAACGGGGTCAGGACCTCACCCCGACGGCTCGCGTCCCGTAGGTGGCTGCGGGCGAGGTTCAGGGCGATGGTGACGGAGTACGGCGCCGGATCCACGCCCGACTCGAGCCGCCCTCTCGCCTCCCAGTCCCGCAGGAGCGCTTCCTGCGCGAGGTCCTCGGCGTGTCGCGCAGGGACACTGACCCGCCTGACGAGGCGGCGGAAGCGCTCGAAGTGGGGGGGAGTTCGTGCTGGCTTGCCCACAGCTGGTAGCACCCCTGAGCTGGCCGGAAGGGTTCAAGAAAGAGAAGGGTCGGTCAACTTTGGTAGGATAATGTAGGCTTTGTGATGTGCGTACCTGGGCAGTTCCACTGCTCGGAAGGTCGACGAGCTCCTTTGCGTCGTCGGGCCGATCTTTGCCTGGAAAAAGGTCGGCTTCCTGCGAATTGGTCGAGGTTGACGCCGCGCGTCCGGCGCAAGTACGGTCCGCGCATGCGTGACGTTGCGCCTTCGCTGCTGTTCTGTCTGATGATTGGCGCCGCAACCAGCTACACGAGCTCGGCCAGCGCCGAGGACATCTACTCGACCCTGGAGCAAGGCGGCAACTCGACGGAAAAGGACCTTATTCACCGCGCACAGAGGGCCCGCGACGCAGGGCGGTGGACCGAGGCTCATGCCGCCTACAAGGCGGCCTTCGAGGCCGCAGACCCGCCGTCGAGCACGGAGAAGGAGCGCGCGGAGATCGCCGGAGAGCTTGGCCTGTGTGAGCTCGAGCTGCGCAAGTACCGTGACGCTGCCGAGCATCTCGCCTGGAGCCTGGATCAGCGCAACATCCTCCCCCTTCAACTACAGCTTCGGTTCGAGGCCGGGCAGCGTAAGGCAGCGCCGCACGTCGCGACCCTCTACCTGTCCGTCGACCCGCCCGATGCCGAGGTGCTCATCGACGGCAAGCCCATCAGCGCACCAGCGCGGACCTACAGGGTGTTCCTGGACCCCGGACAGCACATGGTGCGGGCCAGGTTGGCGGGCCATGAGGAGGCGTTCGCGTCGTTCGACGCGCAGGCCGGAAAGCCAACGACCCTCTCGCTGCAGGTGCCGCGCGCCGCCGTGTCGGGCGCTCCTGCGACGGAAACCTCGATGCGGAGCTCGGCGCCAGGGGCGCAGGCGTCGTCTTCCGTGGAGCCGTCCTCCACGGCGTCGAAGCTGCGCATCGCTGGCGCGGTCGTGGCAGGGGCAACCATGGCAGCCGGCGGTGGATTGCTGATCTGGAGTGCGTACACGGAGGATGAGCTCCACGACCGAGCTACCGCGCTGCGCGGCGCGGACCAGGATGCGAGCCGATGTGCCGGCCCCAGTGCACCGCGCGCGTGCTCGGAGCTGCGCGACCTGCAAGAGGAGCGGGATCTTATGAAGACAGCCGGATGGGTGACCCTGGCCTCGGGCGGCGCGATCGGTGCGCTGACGCTCTTGTCTCTGCTCGTGGACCGAACCTCACCGTCCAGCGATGGGGTGCGTGTGGTGCCCACGGTGAGCGGGCAGCGCCTGGGGCTTATGATGGCGGGTGTGTGGTGACGAACGTGGAGCTTCGGAGCATGGATATCTCATCGAAAGGTCGACGCGGGGCGGCTGTGGCCACCTTGGTGCCTATCACGCTCGGGTTCGGAATCGCTTTTGTCGTGTACGGGTGTTCCTCCGGTCACGAGGATCCCATCTGTGTCGACGACCCCACGGTGGCGCCTCCGCAAGATGGGTGCGGCCTGTTCGTCAGCGCAAGTCTCGGCGACGACGCGAATCCAGGAACGCGTGCGAAGCCGCTGAAGACACTGCGAAAGGCCCTCGAGCTCGTGGAGGCGGGCGGTCACCCCCACCATGTCTACGCTTGCGCTGAAACCTTCGACGAACGTATCTGGTTCTACGACACCAGCATCTGGGGCGGGTTCGACTGCACGAACGACTGGCAGCACCTCGGTGCCGATGCGAAGACCGTCATCGCCCCGAATCAGCCCGAGCGCGAAGTCGTGACGTTCGGAGGGCGGGAAGTCACGCTCGCGAACCTGCGGATCGTGGCGCCCGATGGTAACGAGATGGACCGAACAGAAGCGTGCTCGATCGGAATCGTCGCTGTGCGCGATGAGGCCGAGCTCAAGCTCGTTGCGAGCGAAGTCATCACAGGACGGGGCGCGATGCCGGGCGGTAATTCGATCGGGATCTACCTCTCCGCTGGCAGCGAGATCGAGGTGATCGACAGCCGCATCGTCGCAGGTGACGGAGCCGACGGTGAGCCCGGAGCTCCGGCGGAGGATGCAGCGGCGGCCGATGGCCGGCCTGGACATGCGGGAGCCGACGCGTGCACGGTCGATGACGTGCCTGCAACCCGAGAGGTCACGACGGAGTGTGACGACGAAACCTCGGTCAGCGGCCAGGGCGGCCCCGGTCTGCCCGATGAGGGCTTCAGCGGAGGTCATGGGGAGCCGCTGCCCGATCCGAACCCGACAGGCGCCGGTACCGGGGGCGTCGGTCAGCAGGGAAGCATGGCGTGCAGCGACGGCCAGCGCGGTCTCGACGGTGCGGCGGGTGTGCACGGTCAGGGGGCAAGGCTTCCTGGCGTTGTGGGATGGGTCCGCTCGCTGGGCAAGGGTCAGGGCGGGACCCTCGGACGCCCGGGTCAGGGAGGCGGAGGTGGCGGCGGTTCGCGCGGCGGTGCGACCGCGTGTGGTGCTGGGCCGGTGGGAGGGGCGTTCGGCGGCTCGGGCGGTTCCGGCGGTTGTGGCGGCAAGCAGGGAACAGCCGGTTTCGCCGGAGGGGTGAGCGCTGGCATCGTCACAAGAGGTTCGAAGGTCACCATCCGCGGATCGACCCTTCAGACCGGCCGCGGTGGTCGGGGCGGCGCGGGAGGGGCGGGACTGCCAGGAGGAAGCGGAGCTCCCGGCGGTGAGGGAGGCGGAGGCGTGCCCGGGGCGCTCGCGGGATGCCGCGGAGGCGATGGCGGCAACGGGGGGCCCGGCGGTGGCGCAGGCGGCGGGCTCGGCGGTCATTCGGTAGCCATCGCGTATCTGGAGACCGCGGAGGTCACGCGCGAGAACGTCCAGGCGACGTTTCTCCTTGGAACTGCTGGGGAGGGAGGGGACGGCGGCGATCCGAATGTCACGGAGAGCAAGGGCGACGATGGCGTGGCGGCCGAGTTCCTGCCGTTTGAGGCCATTGATCCGAACGACCCAGACTCTCATGAGCTGCAGTAGGGGGCGCCATGTGGGATGAGATGACGAGATGGGAATCGGGCTTCCGCGCGCTGGGTGCTCGGCCTTTGCTGTTCGCAGTCGCTTTGTTCAGCGGGAGCGCGGCGCTCGGATGCGGTAGCGAATCGGGTGTGTGGGAACGTTGCGAGGAGACCCTCACATGCGCGACGGTGGACTCCTGCAACGCGGATCCCGGCAACGCCGATCGTCCGGTCGACTGCGAGGGCGTGTATGTGGCAGACGAAGGCGATGATGCTTGGCCTGGCACGCCCAATTCGCCGGTAGAAACGTTTGCGCGGGCGTTCGAGCTTGCCCGCGATCGTGGCATGCGGGTGTATGCATGCGCCGATACGTTCCCTGTCGAAGTCCGTGTCCCGGCAGGAATGGAGGTGTGGGGAGGGCTCGACTGCACCGGACTGCCGAGTCATTGGCCGCTGCATCCATTCGGGGAGCTCACCACGGTTGCGCCAGGTCCGGACCTGATACCGCTCACCGTTGTGGACCAGGCGGCGGAGCCCTCACGGGAGGTCGACGTGACCACGACGCTGACGAGAATCCGTATGATCGCACAAGATGCCACCGTGCCGGGCGGCTCCTCCATCGCCATGCGCGCCCTGCCGGGAGTGACGGTACAGCTGCGCTTGAGCGAGATCGTAGCCGGGGACGGTGCAGATGGAGCTCCTGGCGCGGATGGAAGCGTCGATGCAGCACAAGAGGGGGCACCAGGGCACCCGGGAGCGATGGCGTGCTCTGCCGAAACGGTGGCGGGAGGGGCGCGAGTCACAACCTCGTGTGACGATGGCATCTCGTCGGGGGGGATCGGTGGTATCGGCACAAACGATGAGGGTGGCGACGGGGAAAGTGGTTCCCCTCTGCCGATCACGAATCCGATGAGCCACGGTCTGGGTGGAACTGGGCAAGCCATCCTGTCCTGCACAGAGGGGAGGGGCGGGCTGGCGGGGGATGACGGCGCGAACGGGAACGGCGCATCAGGGCCGGGTCGGGTCACGGACACGGGACTGGAAGGTGGCGCAGGCGAGGATGGTCAGGCAGGGAAGCACGGTTACGGGGGCGGCGGTGGAGGCGGCTCGCGTGGCGGTTCAGCGCACTGCGGCGCAGGAGCGGCACAGGGCGGCGCTTCCGGCGGTTCCGGCGGTGCTGGCGGCTGCGGCGGCAAGCCTGGGAGGGGCGGCGGCCCAGGCGGATCCAGCATCGGGATTCTCTCGTATCACGGCCGCGTCCGCGTAAGTAAAACCAGCATCATCACGGGTCGTGGTGGAAACGGTGGACGAGGCGGGGACGGCCAGTACGGCGGCGTGGGTGGGTACGGTGGCACTGGCGGAGGCAACAGGGCCGGATCGCAGCCAGGCTGCCGTGGCGGCGATGGCGGGAAGGGCGGCAACGGCGGTCGGGGGGGTGGAGGCCACGGAGGACATTCACTCGCCGTGGCACATACCGTCGACCAGGGCCCTGACGTCGAGCCCGACTCTCCGATCAAGTTCGGCCTCCCTGGTGACGGCGGAGGTGCCGGCGATCTGAACGCGAACTCGGGCAAGACGGGTTCCGCAGCCATCTCGATGGGTTTCCAGGACTAGACACGTGACGCTCCGAGGGCGCCGGCCCGACACCGGGCTCCGCCCCACCGCCCGTTCCCGGGGCAAACGCCTCGTCGCCAATGCCGTCCAGCCTGGCCTCGCGGCAGCGCGGCAAGGCGTCGTTGCGAGCCGGCGCGAGCTCGCCCCGCGGAGCGTGGGGACATCGCGGGCCGGTGACCTGGTGCCCAGAATGGCGCACAGGGAACGAGAACGCCATACGGGTGCCCGTCGCAGTCAGGAATCTTCTGACCATCTCCATGCGACGAGCACACGAGTGCGACGCTGGGCGTCCGTCATACCGAGCCGCGCCAGGCGCGCGCCCGCTCCGTCGGAGACGCGCGTAGCCAAGCAATCGACCAAGCGCCAGACCGCACAGTAAATTGATAATCGCAGCAAACGTCCTCGCTGTGACAATACCGATCAGCCGGCCCTGCTGTCCCCACTGTGACGGTCTTCCTGCTGAGATTGATGCTGTCTAAGGCGTCTCATCAGGTGTAACGTCGATGGTGGAGGCGAGCTGTCCACCACCACCGCCGCTCGCCGCCTGACCTTTGCCAGCAGCCAGCATCGGGGGAAATCGATGGAACCTCACGAGACGGTTCTCCAGCCGCACCATGGCGAGCTTGCCGCCCTGCGCGCTCGTGTGTCCAGGCTAGAGCAGATCGAGCGGGACCTGCGTGCCGAGCTCAGCCGTACCAACGCCGTGTTACAGGCAATTCCGTACCTGCTCTGCGTCCACGATCCGGTCGAGCAGCGCAAGCTCTACGAGAACCGCTCGCTGGCCGGCGAGCTCGGATATGCGGCGGACGAAGCGGGCCTCGCGGGCCTCGATGCGTTCGTGACGCTCGCGCACCCCGACGACCAGACCCGGGCTCGCGAGCAGCTCGATCACGCCGGAGAAGGCCAGGCGAGCGACTTGGAGGAGCTCGCGTATCGCCTGCGCAAGGCCGACGGGTCGTGGTGCTGGGTCACGAGGCGCGAGATCGTCCTCGCGCGGGATGGCGCCGGCAAGCCGCGCCAGGTCATGAGCGTAGTCCAGGACATCACAGGTCGAAGGGACATGGAGGTGGAGCAGCGCCGCCAGGCCGAAGAGCTCGGCGTGTCAAAGACATTGATTGACAATGCGCTAGATGGCATCACATTGACGTCCATGAGCGGGCAGGTCGTCTACGCCAACACCGCCTTCAAGGCGATGAGCGGCTTCGGCGACGGCGCGCTCGGCTGCGGGCTGACCGACTTCTACGCACCCGAGAGCTTCCGCCGGCTCTCCAGCGAGGTCTTGCCGACCCTGATGAAGGAAGGCGCGTGGCGCGGCGTCCTCAAGATCCGGCGCCCCGACGGGAGCGAGTGGATGGGGCAGACCAGCGCCTTCGTGGTCATGGGCCCGGCGGGGGAGCCGACGGGCATGGCGGCGTTCTTCAGGGACATCACGGAGCAGCTCCGGTACGAGGAAGAGACGCTCGCCCAGATGCGGGTGATCCAGGCGCAGCAGGCGGCGCTCCGGGAGCTCGGCACGCCGCTCATCCCGATCGCCGACGGCGTGATCGCGATGCCCCTCATCGGGACGATCGATCGGGAGCGCGCGCAGCAGATCCTGGAGACGCTCCTGAACGCCCTCGGCGAGAAGCAAGCCGCGGTGGCGATACTCGATATCACCGGCGTGAAGGCCGTGGACGGAGAGGTGGCGGCCGCGCTGGTCCGCGTCGCGCAGGCGGCGAGGCTGCTCGGCGCCGACGTCGTGCTGTCAGGCGTCCGCCCCGTCGTCGCACAGGCGCTCGTCGATCTTGGCACCGAGCTCAGAGGGCTCGTCACCTGCGGCACCCTGCAAAGTGGTATTGCCTACGCGCTGAAGCGCAAGGCACGCTCGATGACCGTCTGAGCTCCCACGCATCGTCCTCTGCAGTTCAACGGGGGGGTTCGATCATGCGCGCTCACGCGTCACAGGCATCTCTGTCCCACGCACCGGGGGAGCTCCCGCGCGAGCTCCCCGCGCTCGATCTCGCGACCGATCGCCCACGCCCGCCCGCGCCTTCGCCTTCTCGCGCGTCGGCGTCGCGAGAGCTGCCGCCTCGGCTCACCCTGGAGCTCGACCGCGTGCGACGGGGCTCGGGCGCGACGCTCTTCGTCACCCTGCTCTCCGCCTATGCGGCGCTGCTCTATCGCCATACCGTTCAGAGCGAGATCCTGATCGGGACACCCTGGCCTCGCCGCGGCGGCCCGTCGGGCTGGCGCGCGGCACCAGAGCCTCTCCATCCGCTCGTCCTTGGCGCCCGCATCGACGAGGAGCTCGGCTTTCGAGACCTCCTCGCGCAGATCGCCGCGCAGATCGCCTCGGCCGAGGCCCGCCGCCACGTGCCTCTGGACCAGCCGCTCGCAGGGCTCGGGGCGGCGGAGGACACAAGCGATCACCCGACGTTCCAGACCACCTTCGAGCTCGTGCGACCCGGGGATGTCCTGCGGCGCGCCGCGATCAGGGCGGCGACAGCGGCGAGGCGCCCGTGCGCCGGCCCGGCCGCGCCGGTCGATCTGTCGCTGTCCGTCACGGCGCTGGAGCGAGGGCTCGTCGCGACGATGACGTACAGCACCGACGTGTTCGATCCCGGGACGATCGAGCGGATGCTGGACCACCTCGGTCTCCTGCTCGCGGGCGTCGCGGAGGACGCCGAGCGGCCGATCGCCGAGATTCCCCTGCTCACGCCGGAGGAGCGGCGCCGGATGACCGTCGCCTGGAACGCGACGCAGACCGCCTATCCGCGCGACGCGTGTGTTCATGCGCTCTTCGAGGAGCACGTCGCGCGGACGCCCGACGCCATCGCCGTCATCGAGGGCGACAAGGCGCTCACCTACCGCGAGCTGAACCGCCGCGCCAACCGGCTCGCTCATCGGATCTCCGCGCGCCGCGCCGGCCCCGACCTGCGCGTGGCCGTCCTCGTCGAGCGATCGTCGAGCGCGCTCGCCGCCCTGCTCGGCGTCCTCAAGGCCGGCGGCGCCTACGTGCCCCTCGATCCCAGCACGCCGGACGAGCGGCTGCGCTTCATGCTGGAGGACGCGGCGGTGAGCCTCGTCGTCGGGCAACGAGCGCTGCTGACACGGCTCGACTTCCGCGGGGACGTCATGTGCCTCGACGAGGAGGACGGCGCGCCCGGCGACGACAGAAACCCCGCCATCCCTGCTGCCGCGACCGATCTCGCCTACGTGATGTTCACCTCGGGCTCGACCGGCCGGCCCAAGGGCGTGGCCGTCCCGCATCGAGGGGTCGTCCGCCTCGTACGGGACACCGGGTATGTCGCGTTCGGGCCGTCGGATCGCGTGGCGCACGCCTCCAGCCTCTCGTTCGACGCGTCGACGTTCGAGATCTGGGGCGCGCTGCTCAACGGCGCTTGCCTCGTCATCGTGTCTCACGAGACGCTGCTGTCGCCGGAAGCGATGCCCGCGCTCCTCCGGCGAGAAGGCATCTCCGTCCTGTTCCTGACCACGGCGCTCTTCCACCACCTCGCGCGTGTGAGCCCGGACGCCTTCCAGGGGCTCTCCTACCTCGTCGTCGGCGGCGACGTGCTCAATCCGAAGCTGTCCAGAGAGGTGCTCCAGAAAGGCGCCCCGAAGCACCTCGTGAACGGCTACGGTCCGACCGAGAACACGACGTTCTCCACGGCTCACCTCGTGCGCGCGGTCCCCGAGGGCGCTGCCCGCGTGCCGATCGGACGGCCCATCTCGAACACGCGCGCCTATGTCCTGGACCGCCGGCTCCAGCCGGTGCCGGTGGGCGTCCCCGGCGAGCTCTACGTCGCCGGCGACGGGCTGGCCCGAGGCTACCTGAACCGACCCGATCTGACGGCCGCGGCGTTCGTCCAGAACCCCTTGCCCGAGGAGCCGGGAGAGCGCCTGTACAAGACGGGCGATCAGGTCCGTTATCTGGCCGATGGGTCGCTCGATTTCCTTGGGCGGATCGACTGCCAGGTGAAGATCCGTGGCTTCCGCGTCGAGCTCGGCGAAATCGAGGCGGCGCTGTGCGCGTGCCCCTCCGTGCGCGAGGCCGTGGTGGTGCTCCACGAGCACGCGCCCGGCGACATGCGCCTCGTGGCGTACGTCGTCTCGGACTTCGGCCTGGGCGGCCCTCCGTCGCGCCCCGCGGGCTGGGATCGGTGGCAGGGAGCGGAGCCCGGCGTGGACAGCAGCGGCCCCGTGAGCAGCGGCCCTGCGTCCCGCGACCTGTCGAGGAGCCTGCGCCGGTCTCTGCAGGAGAAGCTGCCCGACTACATGATCCCGGCCGCGTTCGTCGTGGTGCCCTCGCTGCCGCTCACCGCGACAGGGAAGGTCGATCGCCGGGCGCTGCCGCCGCCCGACGCCGGCCGGCTGCACACCGGAGCGCCGGAGAGCACCCGCTCTCCGATCGAGCGCCGGGTGGCCGAGATCTGGGCGTCCGTCCTCCATACCGACCGCCCTGAGGTCGATGATGACTTCTTCGAGCTCGGCGGAAACTCCCTCCTTGCGGCGCAGGTGCTCCTCCAGGTGCGCACGGTCTTCCACGTCGACGTGCCCGCGCGCCGGCTGTTCGAGTCACCCACCCTGGCGGGGCTCGCCCGCGCCGTCGAGGAGGCGCGGCGCTGGAAGGCGCGCGGCGCCGCCGCGTCGATGGGCGCGATCGACCTCCGCGCCGAGGCCGTCCTCGCTCCCGACATCCACCCTTGCGGCTCGTTCGTCGACACGGGCGCTCCGCCTCGCCATGTCTTCCTCACCGGCGCCACGGGGTTCCTGGGCGCCTTTCTCGTGCGCGAGCTCCTCACGCAGACGCGCGCCACGATCCATTGCCTGGTCCGCGCTCCCGACGCCGCCGCGGGCCTGGCGAGGATCCGGCGGAGCCTTTCGGCCTATTCGCTCTGGGATCCCGCGGTGAGCGCGAGGATCGTCGCCGTGCCCGGCGACCTGAGGGAGCCGCTGCTCGGGCTCACCCCGGCTCGCTTCGAGGCGCTCGCGCAGCGCGTCGACGCGATCTACCACGCCGGCGCCGAGGTCAATTACATCAAGCCGTACGCGTCCCACAAGGCGGCGAACGTGCTTGGGACACAGGAGGTCCTGCGGCTCGCTTGCCTGGGCCGGACGAAGCCCGTACATCACGTCTCGACGATCGGGGTCATCGGCCAGATCGGCTATTTCACCGGCGCCCAGACCGTGCGGGAGAGCGACGATCTCGATCGCTGGGTGGACCACCTCCACACGGACATGGGGTATTCCCAGAGCAAGTGGGTCGCCGAGAAGCTCGTGTGGATCGCGCGCTCGCGCGGGGTGCCCGTCACCGTCTTCCGCCCCGGGTCCATCCTGGGCCATAGCCAGACGGGCGCCGCCAACGTGACCGACTTCGTGAGCAGGATGATCAAAGGCTGCGTCGAGATGCGCTGTGCCCCCGACCTCCCGGCGCAGAGCAAGGAGCTCGTGACGGTCGACTACGCCAGCCGGGCGATCGTACACCTGTCCTGCCTGCCAGGTTCGCTGGGGAAGGCGTTCCACCTGGTGCCCCCGCCGCCTCGGCGGCTCGATCTGAACGGCTTCTTCGATCTGCTCGTCTCCCGCGGCTATCCGCTCGCGCGGCTGCCTTACGCGCAATGGTGCGAGCAGCTGCTGGCGCTTGTACGGCGATCGGGCGACAGCCCGTTCCTTCCCCTCCTGCCGATGCTGACCGAGAAGGTCCACGGCGACCTGACCCGATGGGAGCTGTACGCGCGGATGCCTGCCTTGGACTGCCAGAACACGATCGACGGGCTGGCCGGCACGGCGATCGCGTGTCCCTCCATGAACGCCCGGCTGCTGGACACGCTCCTGGCGTATTACCTGCGCAGCGGGCACCTGAGCGCCCCGGCGCCGGTCGAGAGCGGCGTGCGCCAGGCCGTGCCGAGGGCCCGCGGCCCGCTGCGATGGCAAGACGTCGCGCGCCTGCCGCGGCGGGGCGCGACCGGCTGAGCGCGCCTCCCCCGCGCGCCACGCGCGCTACTCGCGGAGGCCGCGCGGACTACCCGCGATCCTCTTCCCGACGCACCTTCACCGCGCAGGCCTTGTACGACGGCTGCCGGGAGTACTGGTCGAAGGCCGGGAACGTCAGCTTGTTCGTGATCTCGTAGTGCATCGGCACGAAGATCTCCCCGGGCTTCACCGAGTTCGTGACGAACGCCCGCGCCTTGATCTCCGCGCGGCGGGACGCGATGACGACCCACTCGTTCATCTCGATACCGATCTTCTTCGCGTCGACAGGGCTCAGCTCGACGTAGATCTCCTTCGGATAGAGCCGCTGCAGCACCGCCGACTTCTTGGTCCGCGTCTGCGTGTGCCACTGGCTCGAGCTCCCTCGCCCCGTGAGCAGCGTGAACGGATACTGCTCGTCGGTCGGCTCCGGCAGCTGGCGGGGCGCCTGGAAGGCGAACTTCGCCTTCTGATCCGGGCGGTAGTACTGGCCGTCCTCGAACAGCCGCCGCTCGTTCGTCTCGAAGGTTGCCCCCTCGGGGTAGGGCCACTGGATGCCGCCGCGCTCGTCGAGCATCGTGTAGCCGTCGATGCCCGTGATGTCGCACGGCTGCCCCTTCGAGAGCCGCTTCATGATCTGGAAGACCGCCTCCGGGCTCTTCCACTCCTTGAACAGCTCGCCGCAGCCCCAGTACTGGGCGACCAGCTGGAAGATGTGAAAGTCCGCCAGCGCCTGGCCCGGGGCGCGCGCGACCTTCTTGACGAGCCCGATGCGCCGCTCCGAGTTGATGAACGTGCCCTCCTTCTCGGCCCAGGAGGCCGCCGGGAGGACGAGGTGGGCGCGCTCCGCCGTCTCCGTCGTCGTGTACATGTCCTGCACCACGAGGAACTCCAGGCGGCCGAGGAGCTCGTGCAGATCCTCCTGGTTGATCCAGGAGTGGGCCGGGTTCGTCGCGATGATCCAGAGGCCCTTGATCTTCCCCTTCAAGATGCCTTCGATGATCTGGTCGTAAGCCAGGCTGTTCCGGGTCGGGATGACCTCCTCCGGAACGCCGAGGATCCCCGCGATCTTCTTCCGGTGCTCCTCCTTCGTGAAGTCGTGGCCGGCGAACAGGCCCGTCGTGTTGCTGAACATCCGCGAGCCCATCGCGTTGCACTGGCCCGTGATGGAGTTCGCCCCGGTGCCGGGACGGCCGATGTTGCCCGTCATCAGCGCCAGGTTGATGAGCGACTGCGCGACCCGCACGCCCTCGTGGCTCTGGTTGACGCCCATGGTCCACCAGAACGACACCCGCTTCCCGTTGTGGATCTTCTCCGCGAACGACGCGAGCTGCGCCTCGCTGATCCCCGTCGCCTCGGAGACCCGCGCCGGCGTGAAATCCTCGACGTGCGCCTTGAACGCCTCGAAATCGACGGTGTGCGCCTCGATGTACGCCGGGTCGATCCACCCGCGCTGGATGAGGATGTGGGCGATTCCGTAGAACAGCGTCAGATCCGACTTCGGATTGAGCGCGTAGTGCGCCGTCGCCGCCATCGCCGTCTCGGTCTTGCGCGGATCCACGACGAGGATCTCGGGACGGTTCTTGTTCTTGCAGAGCCGCTCCCACATGATCGGGTGGGCGATGCAGAGGTTCGAGCCGACGAGCACCACGACGTCGGACTCCTCGAAATCGCGGTACGTGTAGGGCGGCGCGTCGAACCCGAACGCCTCCTTGTACGCGACGACCGACGTCGCCATGCATTGCCGGGTGTTGCCGTCCCCGTGCAGCATGCCCATCCCGAACTTCGCGAGCGCCCCGAGGAAGGCCATCTCCTCGGTGACGATCTGCCCGGTGCTGATGAAGGCGACCGACTCCTTGCCGTGCGCGTCCTGGATCGCCTTGAACCGATCGACGAACGTGCGGAGCGCGACGTCCCACTCCACGCGCTCCAGCTTGCCGCGCGCGTTCCTGAGGAGCGGCGTCGTCGCGCGATCGGTCGCGCGGAGCGGCGTGAGCGCCTCCCAGCCCTTCGGGCACGCCATCCCGAGGTTCACGGGATAGTCCGTGTTGGGCGAGAGGTTGATCGCCTCCCCGTCCTTGAGGTGCACGTTCAGCCCGCACCCGGTCGAGCAGAACCCGCACACGACCGTCGTCGTCTGGTCGGGCTTGAGCCGCGCAGGCACCCTCCCGAGGCCGAACTCGCCGGGCGTGAGCAGCAGCTCGCGCGTCAGCGGCCCGTTGCGCTGCAAGAGGAGGTTGTCCGCCTGCTTGGGCGCCGGAGACGGCTTCTTTGGATCGGTGGTCGTCATCAGGAGAGCCCTCCGGGCATCTTGGAGGCGGGCGCCGCTGCGAAGAAGAGATACCGCTCGAGGAACTCGCCCGCGAGGCAGAACAGGAACGCCACGACCGCCATCGCCATCAGAACTTCAGAGCTCACGCCGCTGTTCGGCGCCGAGAAGAGGCTGAGCGCCGGCAGGACGATGCCGCCGAGCGCCCCGCAGGCGAAGCGCCAGCCCGTCGCGCCCTTCAGCTCCCCCGTCATCAGGATCGCGCTCCGCTTGAGCGTCGAGTGGCTCCGCTTCCGGAGGTGCCGGAACATCGACAGCTCCACGAGCAGCTTGAGCGCCGTCACCACGCACAGGAACGCGCTCAGCGCGCGGAAGCCCCGGGTCAGGAGCAGCGCCGCGTGCTCGGCGCTCAGGAGCAGCCCGATCATCAGGACCGTCGAGCTCCCGAGGATGGCCGCCGTCGTCGCGAACTTGAAGCCCGTCAGCGCCCCGCGCCAGTGCTCCCGCTGCGTCGCGGCGTACACCATCACGGAGCAGAAGACCCCGAGGAGCCCGCTCAGCGCGACAGCATACGAGAGCGGCGCCTGCAGGTGCTCGATGGGGGGCAGCGCCGAGAGCACAGGGAGCGCGGAGATCGACGGGAGCGCAGGCAGCCAGAAGGACGCCGCGTACAGCGTCGCGGCCCCGGCGAAGAGCGAGAACCCCAGGATCTCCCGGCTGAGCCACGACGTCTTGAGCCCCAGGAAGGCCCGGAACGCGAACTGCGGCCGGCCCAGGTGAAAGAGGCTCGCCTTCAGCGCGGCGATCCCGAAGACGAGCGCGAACGTGGCGCTGTGGCCGCCGAAATCCCGCGTCGCCTGCGCGCCGAGCAGCTCGTTGAGGGCCAGGCTCACGCAGAACGCGCCCACCGAGAGCTGCGTCAGCACCAGCATCGCGACGAGCGGAGGGTGGGAGTGCTCCCGGCTCACCTGGTAGAAGTCCGCGGGGAGCATGTTGCGCGGCAGCGACTTCTGCGTCTTGTAGGTCGTCGTCGGGATCGTGATCTCCGGCGCCGCCGCCCCCGGCAAGAACAGGCTCGTCTGGCTCTCTTGCACGGCCTGCTGCTGGTCGACCATCGTGATCCGGATGGCGCCGTTCGGGCACGACTGCACGCACGCCGGGGCCTCGTCGTTGGCCAGCCGATCGCTGCACATGTCGCACTTGCGCACGATCCCCCGCTCCGGGTTGAACTTCGGAGCGTCGTAGGGACACATCAGGATGCAGTACTGGCAGCCGATGCACTGGTCATCGAGGTGCTTGACGATGCCGGTGATCGGGTCCTTCTCGTAGGCCTTGACCGGGCACCCCGTCATGCACGCCGGGTCCAGGCAATGGTGGCATGCCGTCGTCACGCTCTGCTGCGCCGGCGCCTGGGGCGTGCCGCCGTGGAGGAGCCCGACCGAGCGCCACACCTCGTTGTCGTCGAGGCCGTTCAGGCTGTGGCAGGCGGTGACGCACGCCTTGCAGGCCGTGCACGCGTCGAGGTCGACCTCGAAGCCGTACTGCTGCCCGGGCTTCGGCTTCTCGAGCGGGATCAGGTCACGGTAGTACTTGGACTGCGCCGGGAGCGCGTGCTCCTCGTGCATCCTGGAGAACTTCTCGACCGCCGTGAGCTTCTGCTGGTCGGCCAGGAGCGAGTCCAGCAGGCTCTTGTTGTTGTCGTGGATCTTCGGCGCCGAGTTGACGATGGGTAAGCGAAAGTGAGTGTCCGAGACCTTAGCAACGCTCATCGAAATTCCCTGTTTACCCGGCGCGGAAGCCCAGCCCCGAGAACTCCAAGAGAGACACCGCGAACGGCGGCGTGCCCGCTGCACGGAAGCGCCTGGCGCTGGCTCGCCAGGTCATCCCGTCAGCTCGCCGCCGCGAGCGGCTCCGCCGCGGCCTGGATCTCGACCCGCCCGTTCCGGACGCGGGTGGGATACACGGGGATGAGCACGTTCGGGTCGTCCAGGCACTGACCCGACCGCAGATCGAAGTTCTGCTTGTAGATCGGAGAGGCGATCTTGGGGACGCCCCCCTTGTCTCCGACGATGCCGCGGGAGAGGACGAACGCCTTGCTGAACGGGTCGAAGTTGCTGATGGCGTAGATCTCCTCGCCCTCGCCGACCCGGACCAGCGCGATCTGGCGCTTCCCGACGAGCGCGCAGACCCCGGTGTTCGGGATGATGTCCTCTACCCCGCAGACGTCGACCCAACCCTGGGCCGTTGTCTCGCTCCGAGGCGCCTTCGAAGTGTGCAGCTCGCTCATGACGGTTTCCCTCAGACAAGGCCACTCGGCCCTGCTGTCAGATCATCTCCTCGACGAGGTTCGACTTCTCCTGCCACGCCGCGGGGCGGTGCTGCGCGCGCTCGCTGACGAACACGATGCTCCGGTCGGGCTCGCCGACGTTCACGAACTGGCGGAACTGCTTGAGCTTCTCGGGGTCGTTGACGGCGGCCTTCCACTCGCACTCGTAGGTGGCGATGAGGTGGGCCATCTCCTTCTCCAGCTCGTCACAGATGCCGAGCGAGTCGTCGATGATGACCTGGCGGAGGTAATCCATGCCGCCCTCGAGGTTGTTGAACCACACCGACGTGCGCTGGAGCCGGTCCGCCGTGCGGATGTAGAACATCAGGAACCGATCGAGGTACTTGATGAGCGTCGCCTCGTCGAGATCCGAGGCGAAGAGCTGGGCGTGCTGGGGCTTCATCCCGCCGTTGCCGCAGAGGTAGAGGTTGTAGCCCTTCTCCGTCGCGATGATGCCGAAGTCCTTGCCCTGCGCCTCGGCGCACTCGCGCGCGCAGCCGGACACCGCGGACTTCAGCTTGTGGGGGCTGCGCAGCCCCTTGTAGCGGTTCTCGACCGCGACCGCGAAGCCCACCGAGTCCTGCACGCCGTAGCGGCACCAGGTGCTGCCGACGCACGACTTCACGGTGCGCAGCGACTTGCCATACGCGTGCCCCGACTCGAAGCCGGCGGCGATGAGCTCGCGCCAGATGTCGGGCAGCTGCTCCAGCCGCGCGCCGAACAGGTCCACGCGCTGGCCGCCGGTGATCTTCGAGTACAGGTTGTACTTCTTCGCGACCACCCCGAGGGCGATCAGCTGATCCGGCGTGATCTCGCCGCCCGCCACGCGCGGGACCACCGAGTAGGTGCCGTCCCGCTGGACGTTGGCCAGGTAGCGATCGTTCGTGTCCTGCAGGGGAAGGTGCTTCTTGCTCAGGATGTGCTCGTTCCACGTCGATGCGAGGATCGACGCCACCGCGGGCTTGCAGATCTCGCAGCCCTTGCCCTGGCCGTGGCGGGTGAGCAGGTCGTCGAACGTCTTGATCTGGTGGATCCGGACGAGGTGATAGAGCTCCTGACGCGAGTGGTTGAAGTGCTCGCAGATGTAGTTGTTGACCGCGACGCCGGCCTTCTTGAGCTCCTTCTTCAGGATGTCGGAGATCAGCGTCGTGCACGATCCGCAGCCCGTGCCGGCCTTGGTGTGCCCCTTGATGCCGGCGACCGTGACGTGTTTGTCGTCGCAGATGGCCGAGCAGATGGCCTTCTTCGTGACGTTCAGGCACGAGCAGATCATGGCGGTGTCGGGCAGCGCGTCGACGCCGAGGCCCGCCGGCTTCGCGCCGTCCCGCGCCGTGACGATGAGGTCCTCCGGGTGCGGCGGGAGGACGATCTTGTTCTGCACGAGCTGGAGCAGCTGGCCGTAGTTCGCGGCGTCGCCGACCAGGATGCCGCCGAGGAGGAGCTTGCCGTCCCCGCTGACGACGAGCTTCTTGTAGACGTTCGACGTCGCGTTCATGAAGCTGAGCACGCGGGCGCCCTGCTGGGTCGCGAACGCGTCGCCGAAGCTCGCGACGTCCACGCCCATCAGCTTGAGCTTCGTGCTCATGTCGAAGCCGCTGAAGGTCTCCTTCCCGCCGGTGATGGCGTCGACCGCGACCTTGGCCATGTGGTAGCCGGGCGCCACCAGGCCGTAGAGCTGGCTGTTGAAGCTGGCGCACTCGCCGATGGCGTAGATGTCCGGGTCCGACGTCTGACAGCGCTCGTTGATGGCGACGCCGCCGCGGTTCCCGAGCGCGAGATCACACGCCCTCGCGAGCTCGTCCCTCGGGCGGATACCGGCCGAGAAGACGATCATGTCGGTCGAGAGCTCGCTCTGGTCGGCGAAGACCATCCTCGCCACGCGGCCGTGCTCCGCGACGATCTCCGTCGTCGACTTGCTCGTGTGCACGTTCACGCCGAGCGACTCGATCTTCGCCCGGAGGATCGCGCCGCCGGCGTCGTCGACCTGGAGGGCCATCAGGCGCGGCGCGAACTCGACGACGTTGACCTGGAGGCCCATGTTCTTGAGCGCGTTGGCCGCCTCCAGCCCGAGCAGGCCGCCGCCGATGACCGTGCCGACCTTCGCGACCTTGGCGTAGGCGTCCATGGCCTCGAGGTCGTCGATGGTGCGGTAGACGAAGCAGCCCTTCGCGTCTTTGCCCTTGATCGGCGGGACGAACGGATACGAGCCGGTGGCGAGGATGAGCTTGTCGTAATAGACCGTCTTCCCCTTCGCCGACGTCACCGCCTTCTTCCGCCGATCGATGGAGACGGCCTTGTCGTTGAGGTGGACCTGAATGCCCGCCTCCTCGTAGAGGCCGGGCTTGACCATCGAGAGATCGTCGGCCGATTTGCCGTTGAAGAAGGCGGACAGGTTCACCCGGTCGTAGGCGAGCCGCGGCTCCTCGCAGAAGGTCGTGATGTTCCACTCGCGCAGGAAGCCACCGAGAACCATGTTCTCGATGAACTTGTGCCCGACCATGCCGTTGCCGATGACGAGGAGGTCCTTCTTCTTGCTCATGAAACCCACCTTTGGACCCGGTGAGTCCTTCTCACCGTCACTGCCGCGCTGCCGTCCGAACCAGGCGTCAGCCACAGTCCCGGACCAAAAACTGTGTACTGTGGGCTCTGTTTCGCAACTGTTTCGCAGGAATAAATTGTCGGCCCGACGGCGCGCTCGGCCTCTTACACAATGGCCTCTGCCACCTCATGCCACCTCTGTTTCATGCATGTTTCGCGGCTTTTGACGGGCACAACAAGGCCCCGAGCGCGTCAGCCCGCGTCAGCGCCGATGAAAGGAAATGGGCGCGGCGTTCAGAACTGGAAGAGCCTGTTTCAGCGATGTATCGCGCGCCTGGCGGGAGGCGCGGCTGCATTGCACTTCTGAAATGGAGCGCGGGCGAATCAGCCGCGCGGGGCGGCTTCGGCGAGCAGGGACAGGAGTTGCTCCGTCGCGACCGGCTTGGTGAGGTGCGCGTCGAAGCCGGCTTCGCGCGAGCGGCGGCGGTCCTGGTCTTGCCCGTAACCGGACAGGGCGGCGATGTAGGCGCGCGTGAGCTCGGGCTCGGCGCGCAGGCGCCGGACGACCTCGTAGCCGTCCATCCCGGGCAGGCCGATATCGAGCAGGACGAGATCGGGCTTCGACGCGCGCGCGGCCTCGAGCGCCGCCGGGCCGTCGTGGGCCATCGAGACGGCGTGGCCGTGGAGCTGGAGGACGCGCCGGAGGCCGTCGGCGGCGTCGACGTTGTCGTCGACGAGGAGGACGTGGAGGGGGCGCGTCCTGGGCCGCGGAGGGGCTGCGCCGGGCGCCGGCGGAGCGGGGGCTTCGGCGGGCGCGCTCGGCGCGCCGGCGAGCGGGAGCCAGACGCTGATGGCCGTCCCCTCGCCGGGGCCCCCGCTCAGCGCCTCGACGCGGCCGCCGTGCAGCTCGGCGAGCCGCTTGACCAGCGTGAGCCCGATCCCGAGGCCGCCCTGGGAGCGGTCCAGCGTGCGCCGGGCCTGCATGAACGGCTCGAAGACGCGCGGGAGCAGATCGGCGGAGATGCCGACGCCTGTGTCGGTCACCCGGATCCGCGCGTCGCCGTCGACCGCGGTGCAGGCGAGCGAGACGCGGCCGCCGGGGTTCGTGTACTTGATCGCGTTGTTGAGGAGGTTCACGACGACCTGCTCGAGCCGGACGCGGTCGCCGTGCACGAAGACGCCCGGATCCACCGACAGGACGAGATCGTGCCCGCGCTGGACGAGCAGCGGGCGGACCGACTCGACAGCTGTCTCGACGACCGAGGCGACGTCGAGCCGCTCCCGCTTCAGCTCGATCTTGCCCCGCGTGATCCTCGAGACGTCGAGGAGATCGTCGACGAGCCGGACGATCGTCTTCACCTGCCGCTCGAGGGTCGCCAGGATCTGCCCGTCGTCGCGATCCACGCGCTCGCCGGCGCTCATCTGCGCGCTCATTTGCAGGAGCTCGAGGCCGGTGGTGATGGGCGCCAGCGGGTTGCGGAGCTCGTGCGACAGCATCGCGATGAACTCGTCCTTGCGCCGGTCCGCCTCGTGGGCCTCGCGGTAGAGCCGGGCGTTCTCGAGGGCGACGCGCCGCTCGCGCTCGACGAAGGCGGCGCGCTCCTCGTGCAGGCGGGCGCGCTCCAGGGCCTGCGCGCACTGGCGCGACACCGCGACCAGGAACTCCCGCTCTTCCTGGTCGAACGGGCGCGGCTCCGCGAAGCTCAGCCCGAGCACGCCGATGGGCCGCTCCTGGACCACGAGCGGGACACAGCAGAGCGACACGGTCGCGCCGGACAGCACGGCGCTCGCGATGCGCGGGTAGCGGGCGGAGCACTCCTCGCGCGAGCGCAGCCAGACGGGCGCGCCGGTCCGCAGCGCGTCGGTGAGCGGGAGGGCGGCGTCGAGGGGCATCTGCCGGAAGCGCTCGACGGTCCCGCGCCCGTAGCCGACCTCCTTGAGGCACTGGAGCCCGTCGCCCGCCGTCACGACGATGGTCCCGGCGTACGCGCCCGCGGCGGCGACGCCGATGTCGACGACGACCTGCGCCACGGCCTCGCTGGTGAGCGCGTCGGCGAGCGCCGCGGTGATCCGCTGGAGGCCGGCCATGCGCTGCGCCGCGCGCTCGGCGGCCCGGCGCGCCTCCTGCTCGGCCAGGAAGCGCCGCCGCGCCTCGGACTCGGCGTCGCGGGCGATGTCGTAGAGGCGCACGCGCTGCAAGGCCACCTCGATGCGCTGCGAGAGCTCCTCGGCGAAGGCGAGATCGGCGGCGTCGCAGGCGCGATCCACCTCTGCGGACGCGAGCGTGAGCGCCGCGAGGACGCACCCGTCGCCGCGGATGGGCACGATCACCGCGGAGCGGCAGCCGAGCTCGCGCAGGGCGGCGAGGTGGTCCGCGCCGGCCAGCGCGGGGTCGGCGAGGTCGGGGAGGAGCCGGCCGTGGCCGCCGTGGAGCACCTCGTGCAACAGCGACGTCCGCGTCCCGGGCTCGGGCAGCGGGCCGCCGAGCCGGGCCAGCCGTGCTGCGAGCTCCGCCTTGGCCGGATCGGCGTGCGCGACGACCCGCGCGTGGACCGAGCCGTCCGGTTCGAGCGTGTGCACGGCGCACAGATCGGCCACCGAGGTGACGGCGAGGGCCGCGACGCGCCGGAAGCCCGCGTCGCGGCCCTGCGCCGGATCGAGCGCGGCCGACGCGTCGGCCAGGAAGCGCCGCGCGTCCTCGGCGCGCTTCTGCTCGCTGACGTCCGAGACGAGCACGAAGAAGCCGCGCACGTCGCCGCTCGCGCCGAGGTGGGGGATGTACTGGATGCGCACATGGCGCCGGCGGCCGTTCCGGTAGCTGAGCCGCGACTCGAAGTCTTGCGGCCGTCCGGCGAGCACCGCGGCGATGTGCGGCTTCACGGCGGCGTAGGCGGCGTCGCCGATCACCTCGCGCACCTGCCGGCCGACGACCGAGCCGCTGTCCTCGCCGAACCAGCGCTCGTAGGCCCGGTTGACGACGCCGTAGCGCTCGTCGCTGTCGATATACGAGATGAGCGCCGGCAGGGCGTCCAGCAAGCGCTGGAGCTGCTCGGCTTCCATCGTCACGCTCGGCTCGCCTGCGCTCATGAGGCCGCTCTCGTGCGCCGTGGCGGGGGCTTCCGGCCTACGCATGTGGGCGTAGGCATATCCGCAATCCTTGCTGGTCGCCACTCGCCGGTTCCCTGCGGTCCGGCTCGAGCGTGCTATGGTCGCCGCCGATGCGGATCCTCGTTGTCGGCGCGGGCGCGGTGGGCGGCTATTTCGGGGCGCGGCTCACGCTCGCCGGGGAAGACGTCACCTTCGTCGCGCGGGGCGCGCACGCCGAGGTCATGCGGTCCCGCGGGCTCATCGTCCGCACGCCGTCCGGCGAGCTGCGCACTCCCCCGCTCCGTGTCGCCCCGCTCGACGGGGCGCGCGGGCCGTTCGATCTCGCGCTCATCGCCGTGAAATCGCCGTCGCTCGCCGCGGTGAGCGCGAAGCTCGCCGGGCTGCTCGCCGCGGACGGCCTCGCCGCGCCCCTCCTGAACGGGCTCGACTCCGAGGACGTTGTCGCGCGCGACGTCGGCGCGCCGCGCGTGATCGCCGCGATCGCGTACATGTCCTCGGGCGTCTCCGGGCCTGGCGAGATCGAGACGCTCGCGCCGACGCGCGCCGGGCTCGCGCCCTACCGGCCCGGGCAGGAGGCGCGGGTCGAGGCCACCGCCGCGCTGCTCGAGCGCGCGGGCATCCCGGTCCGCCGCGGGGCGGACCACCGCGCCATGCTCTGGGAGAAGATGGTCTGGAACGCCCCCTTCAATGCGATCTGCGCGCTGACCGGCCAGCGCGCCGGCGTGGTCGCGGAGCGGATGGAGGACCTCACCCGGGCGGCGATGCTCGAGGTGATCGCGGTCGCGCGGGCGGAAGGGGCGGAGATCTCCGAGGCGACGGCGGACGCGATGCTCGCCCTCACGCGCTCCGAGTTCCCGCTCACCGAGCCCTCGATGCTGCAGGACGTGCGGGCCGGCCGCGCGACGGAGGTCGATATCCTCCAGGGCGCGGTGGTCGAGCGCGCGCGCCGGGCCGGGGTCGACACCCCGGTGCTGCGCACGCTCGCGACCCTCGTCCGCGGCCTGTCGCCGCGGGCGAGCGCGCCCTCCGCGGGCCGATAAACAGACGTCGCGCTCGCGACGGAGAGGGGATGGCGACGGCGGCGCGCGCCGCCCCCTGGGCGCGTGGGAGCCCTGGGAAACGCGTCGTCGCGACCGCCACCGCGGTGTCTCGGGTGCTTCGAGGAAGGAGGGTTGAGCGCGAGGCGCTCATCTCACCTCCTGGAGATCGAGGGGAGATGAGATGAGCGCCTGTCTTGAGACGCAGCGATCAGGCGCCGCCGCTGCCGCCCGCGCCGCCGCTGCCGCCCGCGCCGCCGCTGCCGCCTGCGCCGCCGGCGCCGCTGGTGCTGGCCGCGCTGCTGGTGCTGGCCGCGCTGCTGGTGCTGGCCGCGCTGCTGGTGCTGGCCGCGCTGCCGCTGCCGCCCGCGCCGCCGCTGCCGCCCGTGCCGTCGCTGCCGCCGGCGCCACCCGCGCCACCCGCGCCGCCGGCGCCACCCGCGCCGCCGGCGCCACCCGCGCCGCCGGCGCCGCCCGTGCCCTCGTTGCTCAGCGGGTACAGCGGGTCGAGGCAGAAGAAGCCATCAGGCGTCTCGGCGCACTCGTCCGGTGCCTTGCAATCGCCGTCGTCCTCGCACGGCGTTTTCGTGAAGATGCAGAAGCCGTTGTCCGGGAGGCGGAAGTCCTCGCAGCGGCCGTCCGGCAACAGGCAATCGTCGTGCGCCTTGCACGCCTTGGTGCAAGCGCCGAAGTCGCCGGCGCCGACGACCTCCGCGAACTGGTAGAGGCAGAGACCGTTCTCGAACCCGCCGCAGTCGGACTCGAACACATCGCCGCCGAAGCCGCAGAACTCGGTGCATGCGCCGACGTCGCCGGGGAAGCCCACGCAGTGTCCGGCGCACGGATCCTCGTCGGCGTCCTGGTCGCACGCGGCCCCCATCGGCAGACCCTCGTGGGGCGCGTCGACGCACGCGTTCTGCCTGGGATCGCAGCTGCGGCCGGAGTCGGAGCACTGGGAGTCGGAGCCGCAGTTCGGCATGCAGACCGACACGCCGTCATCCACCTCCTCACAGCGCAGCTCGTCGCGGCCGTGGCACTTGAGCGGGTCGAGCTCCTCGTCGAGGGCCGTTATCACGGGCTCTCCGAGGACGCAGCCCAGGTAACAGATGCCATTGAGGCAGGCGCTGCCCTCGCCTTCACAGTCGCCGTCGTCGGCGCACTCCATCGTGCAGTACCCGCCCGCAGGACCGGCGTCCCCGTCCGACTCGAGGGCGCACACGCCGTCCGGCCCGCAGTCGGCGTCGGCCGTGCAGCGGGTGCCGAGGAACTCGGCCCTGCTCCCGCCCCCGCTGGTGCTCACGGGGCCTCCCGATGATGAGCTCGTGGTCGACGAGGAAGAGCCGCCGCCTGCGCCCCCGTCCGAACCGTCGTCGCCGCAACCGATGAAGCCTGCAGAGAAGGCGACCGAGGTGAGCAGGATCGCCGAAATGCGTTGCACTTTCATTACTATCTCCCGAGCCAGGAGGCCCTGCCCACATCGGGCGCGCCTTCATGTGATTTCGGGACGGTAACGGAATCGGTGCAGCTCCGCCATACCGGACGGGCGGGGGCGCGGTCGATGTCGCGCTCCGCGGAAAGCCCCCGTGGGAGCGGATGGCGCTCCAGGTGAGCCGGGATCAGGACGTCAGTGCGACGACTGATGGTCTATTTTTCAGGTGATACCCGACTGGACCGCTACGCGGATTTTGTGATTTTTTGACACGCACCGCGCGGCCCTCGGGTCGGCGCCGGTGAGCGGCCAGCGATACCGGAGGTCGATCGCGGGCCCTTGTGCCAATCGCCGTCCGCAGGAATGCGGCGCGCTTCCGGAGCGGCTCGACGAGGGTCACCTCCAGGTCCGGCGGCGCCGCCCGGGGGTCATGCCCGCAGGGGAGCGCTGGAGCCGGGCCGGGGGATCCGGCGGCGCGGGGCGGCCCGCCTGCGGCCCGCGGCCACCTGGCCGGCCGGGATCACCGCGCGCGGCGCGGGCGCGGGTGCTCGCGCTGCGCGCCGGCGCCGCCGAGCGGCAGCGCGCGCTGCGCGCCGACGTCGTAGATCAGGTGGCCGGCGCCGTCGGGGCGGGCGGCGGGGTTCAGCGCGTGCGGGGCCTGCGCGCCGGGGCCGAGCAGGTGGACGACCGCGAGCCCGCGCGCGACGAGGGCGTCGGCGATGAGGCGGCGGTGACACCGCCACCAGAGCGTCTCGGCGCACAGGAGGGCCATTCGCCGTCCAGCGCGCGCTTCCGCCTCGAGCTCGGAGAGCGCGCCCTGGAACGCGGCGGTCTCCATGTGATCGGCGTAGGCCCGGAAGCTCGCGTTCTCCCAGGCGACGTGCGGCGAGTCGGCCCGCCCGGTCCGCCGTCCGCCGAGGGCGTCGCCGCGGAAGACGTAGGTCACCCCGAGCCGGGGCAGCGCCTCGGCGAGCGCGGCGCGGCCGAGGTGAGGGGAGCGGCTCGATCCCGGGAACCTCCGGACGTCGACCAGCGTGTCGGCCGGCCCCTCGCCGAGCAGCTCGACGAGCTCCTCCAGGCTGCGGGTGCCGTGGCCGACGGTGAAGACGGTGTCCACGGGGCAGAGCTTTGCGCCCCGGCGGCGCGCGGGCAACGCCGGGAGCGGGGCGCCGGCGCGCGCTACCCGATGGAGCGCAGCAGATGATCGAGCGCCCGGCGCTCCTCCGCGTCGGTGACCGACTTGAGCGCCCGGTTCACCTCGCCGACGGCGGCCGCCGCCAGCAGCGCGACGGCCGCCGGGTCGGGCGCCCCGCGCGCGCGCAGCCACGCGAGCGCTTCGTGCTCGGTGTTGACGACGATGTGGCTCCGGCTCGCGTCGTAACGGATCGGCCGCCCTGAGCGGCCCTCGACGACGGCGCGCACCGGGGACCCCTCGAGGTTCATCCGGACGATGGCCTCGTGGAGCGCGGCAGCGAGCGGGCTCGCGGCCGCCGCCTCCTGCCCCTCGGGCGTGGCGCCGGGCACCGGCGCCGCCTCGCCGCCGAGCAGGCCGAGCACGCTGCGCCACAGCGCGATCGCCCAGGCCCGCGCGCCGCTCGAGTCGGGCGGCGCCTCCGCGGCGGGCGCCTCCGCGCCGCCCGTGGCGGCGGGCGCCTCCGCGCGGCGGGCGCCCGCGGCGGGAGGGCCCGCGCGCGCGGCGGGAAGGCCCGTCCCGGAGGCGGGCCCGATCTCCGCCGCGATCGCCACGGCCGGGGCGGGCGTCGCCGCGAGGGCGCCGAGCTCGCGCAGCGCGCCGGGGGCGGCGCGGTGGCGCAGCACCTCGACAAGCGGCGAGCCGTCGTCGAGCAGCACGAACGGCGGCGAGCCGTCCGGGAAATCGCCGTCCGCGCTCCCCCGGCGATCGGTGATCCACAGGCAGCCGCTCGCCGCGAGCTCGGCGCGGACCGCCGCCGGGCCGACGCTCTCCCCGGCGGAGGTCCGCGCCGCGAGCTTGCCGCCGGAGAGGCGGCCGAGCAGGTGCAAGTTCCACAGGTACGGCGCCGCGGCCGCCTGATCCGAGAGCTCGGCCGCCATGGAGGCCGCGGCCTCCATGGCGAGCTCCGCGATCGCGTCCCAGCGCGCCTCGCGCGGCGGCCACACGAGGAGCCTCCCCTCGACCGGCGCGAGCGGAGCCACGCCGGTCGTCCCGGGGCCCACGCCCGCCCCGCAGCGCAGCGCGAGCGGGGTGAAGCCGTCGCCGTTCTCGCCGAGGATCGCCGCGGAGGGCGCGGCGACGAGCACCTCGGGCGCGCGCGGCCACCGCGCGGGCAGCCACAGCGCGCCGGTCACGAACAGCGGCCGGGGCCAGGTGGTGGCGACGTCGATCCACCGCGTCGCGAGCGCGTCGCCGGGCGGCGCGAGCCGGGCGCGCAGCCACCGCGCGGCGGCGTCGCGCACCGCCTGCCGGAGCCTCGACGCGTCCCCGCGGGCCTTGAGCCCGTCGAAGGCGCGGTTCGGCTCGAGCGCGTCGTCGTTGACGGCCGCGCACAGGGGCCACCCGTCGCCGGCGTCGAGCGCGCAGAGCGGGCGGCGCCCCACGTGCACAGCGATGCCCGCCGCCCCGGCGTGCTCCGGGGCGAGCAGGCCGATCTCGCCGTGCGCGGGCGGCGCGCCCTCCTGCGCGCCGGCCGGCCGCTCGAAGGGCACGATCGCGAAGCACGCCGCGCGCGCGGCCGCGTCGAGGCCGACGGCGGCGAGCGGCGGCGCCGTGAGGCGCTCCTCGGCCGCGCGATCGCGCGCGACAGCGTCGGTGATGTCCGTGACCATCACGGCGGTCGCGAGCTGCAGCCGCTCGGGCCTGCTCAGCGCGAGGACCGGCCGCTCGTAGCGCTGCTTCGGGTAGGGCGGCGGCGTCGAGGTGCTCAGCCACTCGGCGCGCGGGTCGCGCCGGAGGTCGTCGAGCGAGAAGAGGTTCCCCTCGATGTCGTGGAAGAGCGGCGCGCGCGCCGCCTCCGCGACGACGCGCTTGCCCTGGGCCAGCGTCTTCAGGACGGCGCGGCGCGCGTGGCCCCGCGCGAACGGCGGCAGCTCGTCGAAGCGCGGCGCCAGCGCGATCAGGTGGCGGCCGGCGGCCTTCGCGAGGCGCGTCAGGATCGCGCGCGAGGCGTCCCTCGACGGGTCCGCCGCGCCGGCGCGCAGGAGGAGGCGGAGCGGGATCGGCAGCTCCACCTCCACGCGCCGCTCCGCGCCGTCGGGGCCGACGAAGCGGGCGTCCGACACCGGCCCCTCGACGATCTCGATCTCGCCCTCGAGCCCCTGCACGCCGAGCGCGGCGGCGCTCACCCGCAGCAGCGGGTGCGAGGGCGCGCCTGGCAGCGCGAGCGGCGCGCGCGGCGGGCCGGCGGCTCCGCGCGGGCCCTGCTCCTGCTGCGCCTTGCCGGCGGACGCGCGGCGCTCCTGCTCGGCGGCGGCGCGCTGCCGCCGCGCCGGCACCCCGCTCTGCGCCAGGAGCGCGCGCCCGCCGGCCCACCGGATCAGGGCCGCGCGCTCTCGCGGGTCGCTGGCGACGAGGGGGTGCCAGGAGAGCGTCTCGAAGCCGGGTGCCGCGTCGAGCACCGGGATCGGCGCGGGCGCCGGGTGCGTCGCGTCGAGGGTCTCGAGCGAGCACGCGACCTCCTGGCCGCGCGCGTCGAGCATCCCGAGCAGCGGCACGCGCCGGATGCGGGCGGCGAGCTCGCTCGGGGCCGCCTCGAGGGGCGCGCTTCCGAGCGCCCGCGCGCGCGCCTGGAGCGCCTGCACGCTGTCGAGGAGGTAGGCGCTCACGCGGGCGTCGGGCCTGCCGCGCGGATCGCCCCGCAGGCCGAGCCGCGCGCGCGCCGCGGCGTCGCCCTCCAGCGCGGCCACGAGCGCCTCGAGGAGCGCGCGCTCGACCGCGTGGACGGCGGCGTTGTTGCGCGGCGACAGGAGGCCGTCCCAGCCGCTGTTCGGCGCCGCCGCGTCGTCGTCGATCGCGATGGCGGCGGGGCCGAACAGCGGCGCGGCCTCCAGGGTGGCGAGGGGCCGCGACGCGTGGTGCCACACCTCCACCGTCGCGTCGCTCGGCGTGGCGAGGGCGAGGAAGCCGGGGCCGCTGACCTCGAGGACCGGCGCGCCGGCGGGGATCGCCCCGAGCCTCTCCAGGGACGCTGCGAGCGCGCGCCGCCGCGCCGGCCCTCGCGCCGCGAGCTCGTCCTCGGTGAAGAGCCCCGGGCCGTAGGGGACGAGCTCGCGCTCCGGCAGCGCGGCGGCGAGCCAGTCGAGCTCGCGCTGCGAGACGGCGAGCACCCTCCTCCGGTCGGCCGCGCGCCCCCGCGCCCCGGGCGGCGCCGTGCAGAGGCCGCGCGCCGCCCGGGAGAGCGCGGAGAGATCGCTCACGCTCACGAACCACCCCGCCGTGAGCGTGGGCCAGATCCGCGCGTCCAGGAGGCCTCCGAAGCGCTCGGGGGCGAGGCCGTCGTCCGGGAGCGGCGCCGCGCCGCCTCCGTGCCCGGGGCCGCCGTCCCCTGCGCCGAGGCGCGGAGGGGCGCAGAACGCCGCGCCGATCGCGGCGCGCAGCGCGGGCCTCACGCGCGCGAGCTCGCTCTCGGGCGCAGGCGCGGGCGTCGTCGAGCGCGCCCCTTGCCGAGCGTCGCCCGGGCCGAAGAGCCGCTTCGCCTCGCGGTCGGCCGCGGCGATCGCGAGCTTCAGCGCGTGGCGGACGGCGCGCCAGAAGCGCGCGTCGCGCTCGACCCCGTCGTACGCGAACCGCGGCCGCACGCGCCCCTTCCAGGCGAGCGCGATCTCGACGGGCAAGGGGACGGCGGCGGGATCGAGCTCCACGGTCTCGAGGTGCCGCCCGTCGAAGAACACCCGGACCTCCGCGCCGCGCGGGGGCTCGCGGGCGTCGGCGAAGACCGCGAGCTCGCCGCGGAGGCCGGCGAGCGGCCCTTCGTCCACCTGGAAGGCGTCGCGGAACGCGTGCTCCGGGGAGGGCGGCACGACGGGATCGCCGACCGCGTGCAGGAGGAACGCCCTGCGGCGCTCGGCGCCGAGCTTCGCTTGCTCGATCATGGCCTCGGCGTCGGCGAGCTGGAGCCCGGCGAGCGCGCGCTCGACGAGACCCCCCGGGCTCCAGACCACGTCGCCGGCCCAGGGGGCGAGCTCCTTCGGGAGCCTCGCGTCGCCGCGCAGGAGGAAGAGCCGCGGCGCGTCGTGCGCGTCGAGCGCCGCGAGCGACGTCGGCCGCCCGCGCCCGTCGCGGAGCAGCGGGAGCTCGCGCACGGCCCGCGCCTCGGCGGGCAGCTCGGCGCCCGCCCGCGCTGCCCCCGTCGCGACGCAGGCGAAGGCCGCGAGCGCGTCCGCGAGCCGGTCGCGGTCCTCGTCGACGACGAGCGCGCCGTCGGGGACCGCGCCCTCGCCGCAGACGAGCGCGGCGAGGGCCTGGATGGCGTCGAGCAGCGCGCCGGCCGCCGCCTCGCGGAGCCGCGCGCGGAGGGGCGCGTCCTCGCGCACCGCCGAGCGCGACGCGTTGGTGGGCAGCGCGTCCGCGTCGACGACGACGCGGACCGGGAGCTCGACGCCCTGGTAGGGCTCCGAGGGGAACCGCGGGGCGAAGCTCCAGCGCTCGTGGACGAGCAGCACGCCGTGCTCGAGGTAGTCGACGGCGGGGAGGCCGGACGGGAAGGGAGCGGAGATGGGCGCGGCGAGCGGCCGCGAGCGGGGCGCCGAGCTGGCCGGACCTCCTTCGGGCTCGGGGGGCGCGACGATCTCCAGCGCGGCGCGGCGCGCGCCGCGCACGTGGAACGGCACGCGCACGAGCACCGCCAGATCGCCGCTCGGGAGAGCGCGGCGCAGCGGCTCGCCGGCGAGCGCGATCGGGATCGGGAAATCGCCCGTGGCCGCGGCGAGGTGCGCCAGCTCGGGCGGGCTATCGCCCGTGATGGCCCGGCGGAGCACCGACCAGCCGAGCCTCCGCCGCACCTCGATGCGCAGGCCGGCCGCGGGCATTCCGGGCGGCCTCGGGACCTCGTCGCAGGCGGGGCCGGCGGCCGGCGCGGGGGCCTCGGCGGGCGCCTCGATCAGGGCGGGCGTGAAGCGCACGCGCGTGCAGCTCGCGCCGCTGGCCTTGCGGGACGGCCCGGTCGTGAGCAGGTCGACGCGCGCCGGGCGCAGCCCGAGCGCCGCGTTCACGCCGAGCGCCAGCAGGCGGAGCCTCCGGGACGCGGCGTCGGGCGCGGCGTTGAGCACGTGGTCGAGGAGGCGCTCCAGGGCGGGCCCGTCGGGCGGTTCTCCGTCGAAGGTCACGACGACGTCGTCGGCGTCGTAGCGGAGATCGATCTGCGTCGCGCCCCCGGCCGCCGCGGCGCGGACGAGCTCGAGCAGGTAGAGGTCCAGGTCGACGAGCAGGTGCTCCCTGAGCTTCTGGACGGCGCGGCGGGCATCGACGCGGATCGCGCCGCGGGCGACGACCCGGCTCATCGCGGCGACCCCCTCGGCGCGGGGCGCGGGCCGCCTGCGGGCGCCCTCTCGCCGCGCGCCGCCCCCGCGCGCGGCGGCGGGCTTGCCGAGAGGTCGAGGAGCCGGTCGCTGTCCTCGGGATCGAGCGGCCCCTTGGCCTCGACGAGCAGCGCGCGGGCGAGCAGGTTGCCGGCGGTCACCGCGTCGACGGCGGCGCGCCTGCGCGCGAGGGCCACGGAGTCGCTCTCGATGTTGAGGTAGAGGGCGTGTCCTGGCGGGAAGCGCGCCGCGCGGCGCACGACCTCGCGCGCCGCGTGGCAGCTCTGCTCGGGCCCGGCGCGCTCCCCGCTCCCGGGCAGGAGGAACCCGCTGCGCTGGCGGAGGGCGCCCTCGACCTGGCAGAGGCTCACCCGCGCGACCCCGTGCCGGGCGCGCGCGAGCGCGTCGGCGATCACCTGGAGGAGCGCGGCGTCGGCCGCGCGGGCGCGTTTCGGCTCCTCGTGCACCTCGCGGACGAGCAGGTAGGCGGCGTGCGCCTTCTCGACGCGCGCCGCCGGGAAGCACCGCTTCAGCAGCGCCCTTGTCGCGGGGTGGTTGCACAGCACGACGGGCAGCCCGCTGCGGGCCATGGCCGCGGTCAGCGCGTCGGATCGCCTGGCCACGAGCAGCGGCTCGCGTCCCGGCGCGAGCGCCCGGAGCCCCGCGCGGCTCCGGTCGCCTGCGACGGGGCTCGCGAGCGGGAACGGGATCTCGTCCGGATCGAGCGCCGTCGGCGGCGACAGCGCCGCCTCCAGCATCGCCGCGTAGGCGGCGGCGCCCTCGGCCTCGCCGGCGGCTGCCGCGGCCGCGGCCTGCGGGAGGCGGGCGGCGAGCTCGCGCCGGAGCGGACCTTTGACGAGCTCCCGCACGCGCGCGATCGCCTCCCAGAAGGCGTCGTCGCGGCGCACGTTATCGCGGCTCAGGGTGTGCTGGAGGTGGGGGCTCATCACCTTGAACCGCACGCCCGAGAGCCCGCTGAAGAGCTCGTCCGCGGTCTCGAACAGGGTGAGCCCGCGGTTGTAGAAGCCGGCGAAGCTCTGGCCGTGCTCGACGGCGGGGTCCCCGCTCGTGGGCTGCGCGAGGTGCTGAGCGCCGGCGGAGGGGCCGACAACGACGGTGGTCTCTTCCTCGACGGCGGTCACGGAGACGGGCGCTGCGATGGAGAGTGGTGTGTCGATGCGCACGGCGCCCGTCCGGGAGCCCCCCTCGTGGTCTGCGATGCTGAGGGTGATCTCGCGGTCGGCGTGGCGGCACCACCGGCGGAGCGCGGCGTGCGCGCGGCGTGCGTGCTCCACGAACGCTTCCCGGTCGAGCCGCTGGATCAGGGTCACGCGCGTGCCGCTGCCCTGGCGTGGTCCGGCGTCCTCGAGCTCGTAGCTCGTGTCGCTGTGCAGCCGGAGGAGCCATGCCTTTCCGTCGCACCACGTCTCCACGTCGACCTGCTCCGGCTGGAGGGCGAACACCGAGACGAAGCCGACGCCGTATTTCCCGATCTTCGTCGTGTCGTCTTCCTTCGACGAGCTGAAGAGGGTGAGCAGCGGCCCCTCGATGTCCTCGCGGCTCATGCCGCACCCGTCGTCGGTGACCGAGGTAGCGCAGGCGCCGGGCAGCGCCTCGACGCGCACGTCGATCTTCCGCGCGCCGGCGTCCATGCTGTTCTGCACGAGCTCCCGCAGGAAGGCGTAGGGGTCGGCGAACTGCTGCACCATGTCGGCGACCGGGCCCGGGGGCGGCGGCGGGGGCGCGGCGCGGTCCTCGCGAGAGGAGCGGTAGGGTGCCATGCGTCCTGCGAGGTTATCACACGGCGGGAGCCGCGGTTGGAGGGGGGGCCTGCGGGGGCTGGAGGGGTGGAGTCTGTGCGAGCGGAGACCGGTCATATCGCAGGCGCAGGTGCGACAGGTGCAAAGCTTGACGTGGAGAGAGCGGTGGAGACTCTGAGTCAGGGCATGAGGCCGAGTACGAAGAGGGCGTCGGACCAGAGCGGCCAGAGCGTGCGGTAGAAATGGGTCGCGATCATCACGCCGCCGCTCGGGAGGCGGCGAATGGTGAACGGGGCGTGGTCGACGAGGAAGTAGACGTGCTCGCCCGTCAATTCCACCCAGCCGAGGGAGCCGTCGCCGCTGTCGGTGAACCGCTCGCTGCGTGAATGGGCCTGCACCGTCAGGTTGTGGATCTCCTCGGCGCGCGGCTCCGCGGCGCGCCACGCCTCGTCGGGCACATCCGCGGCGGCCACGAGCGCCTCGATCAGGGCGGAGCCCGGCAGGGCCAGCGCCTTGAGGACGGTCTCGCGGGAGAGCGGGATCGAGCGCCCGCTTTTGTCCGTCGGAACCACGCGTGCCCCGGCCGGCGCGGCGTCGACGCGCGCGTGCAGCGCCTCGAGCGACAGGCCCGCGATCCGCGAGACGCTTTCGCCGTCGTGGAGGCTGACCCACGACAGGGCGAGATCGCGCGCGATCTCGCGGGCGTTCGCGTGGTACGCGACGAGCGCCGACAGCGCCGCCGCGAGCGCGTCGACCCGCGACGCCTCATCGCACCAGGCGTAGCAGCGAGGGCCCGGAGTGCTCGTGGCCGGATCACCTTGATGGGCCTATTGAAGCCTTTCAGGGTCGCCTTCTTGCCTTTCTGCGTGTCGAAGAGGTAACCGTCCTGCGCGATGTACCGGGTGCCACCGAACTTTCCGCCCCGCTCCCTGCATGGATCGCGGCGATCACTTCCAGAACTCCCACCATCGCCTGGCGGCTGCCGCCATACGATCCGCCTCCGCGAAGATGACGGAGGGGACGGGCTCGACCTCCGGACCCTCCTCGAAGACCAGCATTTCGTCGTCCAAACGGTACAGCTGAAACACGTTGTACGACTCCCCCGACACGAGCTCGACCACGACCTGAACCGCGTCGACATCCTCCAGTGCGCCGCGAGGCCGCACGCGCACGTCCCGGTAGACGGCGGCCGCTCGGAGGTGCTCTGCCACAGCCTTTTGCCTCAGCCGCGTGATGAGGAGGTTCGATCCTTCGGTGCCGCCCTGCGCCGCGACCCCGATGTCGTACTTCCCGTTGGGCTGGACTGCTATGAATCCGGGTAGGAACGAGCCCTGTTGCAGGAGCGTCCGCCTTGCCAGGTCGAGTGACCGCTCGACGAGCCGCTGGATCTCGAACCGCTTGGCGTGAGGATCTTTGCTCATGGATCGCGTCTCCTATCTCCGATGATGGGTCCACCTGCCTGCGGATCCGATGGCGCCGCGAGTGAGACGGGCAGGTCGTTACATCATCCTGGGATACCCAGCAAGAAGAGGACGCCGGCTCGGCGCGGCGAGAGCACACGGTGCGTCTGGATTAGATTCCCGACCGTGTCTCCGCATGAGCCCCCCGGAAAAACATCGGCACAGGGAGAAAGATCGACGTGGCGGAGCAATGAGACCTAGCGCTGGCCGGGGGAGCTTCAGGGCTCCTCGCGGAGCGCTTCCTGGCGGGCCTTGACCTGAGCGACCAGCGCGCCGACCCTCGCCAGGGTCGCCTTGTACGACTCGGCGTTCTTCTGTGTATCGCGCACGTACGACAGGACCTTGTCGGTGTCCGCGAACCAAGCCTTCAGCCCGGCGGGGCTCTTGACAAGCTCTTCGACGGTCACGCCGCTCGGCCACTTGGCCCACATCGCGATGGGCAGCTCGCCGCCGGCCGCGGCCCGGTTCCAGGCATCGGCCGGGCTCCGGTCCGAGCTGACGCAGTGCTCCTCGCCATCGACCGGTACCGCGCAAAAGCTGCCGAGCGAGTCCGCGTGGGCCGGGGGCACAAAGCGCTCTGGAGCGAACGCGCCGAGCAGCCCTGCGATGACAGCGATTGGGAGGATTTTGATGGGTTTTGTCATGCGGCAGGTATTCTTGCCGAGCGCGTGGTCCGAACGGAAGCAAAAAACGAGCGCGCAGGATTGAGATTCCAGGGCAAGGAGGCCCTGGCACCGCTCACGACATCATGCCGAGCACGGAGAGCGCATCCGTCCAGAGCGGCCAGAGCGTGCGGAAGGGGTGGGTGGCCAGCAGCAGGCCACCGTTCGGCAGGCGCTGCACGTGGTACGGCGAGTGGCGCTCGATGAACCGGACGTGTCTCCACGTGTCGACCTGCACCTCTTAGGACGGCTCGCCCTCCCTGTGCTCGTCGATGATCTCCTGGGCGATCTCTCGCGCGCGAGGCTCGACGGAGCGCCGTGCTTCGTCCGGCACCGCCGAGGCTTCGAGCGCTCCGATCAGCGTGGCCGGCGGCATGGAGAGCGCCGCGAGCACTTGCTCGCGCGTGAGATCCTCGTTGCCTGCGAGGCGGGCACGTGGGACGCGCCGAATGGCGTCCGCGCGGGTCGGGCGCTCGGCCCGCGATCGCGACGCATCGCGGTCGAGGCCCCAGCGCTCGCCGACGCGCTCGACGGCGCTCGCGACCCCGACGCGCGCCGCTCTGGGTGAGGACGCCTGGCTCACTCCCAGCGCTCCGACCACCGCTCTTCACGCGCCGCGATGCGGCGCCCTGTCATGACGTGATACCGAGTAAGAAGAGGGCGTCCGACCAGAGCGGCCAGAGCGTGCGGTAGGGGTGGGTCGCGAGCGTCACACCGCCGCTCGCCAGGCGCCGCACGTGGTAGGGGGCGTGTTGCTCGAGAAACCGGACGTGTTTGCGCGTGGTGAGGTCCACGTCGTGCGCGGGCGCGCCCTCTGCGATTATCTTCATGATCTCGCGGGCATAGGGCTCCACGGCGCACCATTCTTCGTCCGGGAGCGCGGACGCCTCAAGCGCGTCGAGAAGCATTTCCGGTGCAGTGTCAACCGCCCGTAGAACCGCTTCCCGCGATACCTCAGCGCCGCCTTTGACCGCGATGCGCGCCCCGTGCGGAGCAGCGTCGACGCGCGCACGCAGCGCGTCCATCGACAACCCCGCGGCGCGTTCCACCTTGTCGCCGTCGTGCAGGTGCACCCACGAGAGAGCGAGATCACGCACGACCTCTGTGGCCGTCGCGTGGTAGGTCGCGCCGATTTCGATCGGGGCGCCCCAGTGCCCGAGCTTCGTACATCCTCCGGTCGTGACGCGCCTGCTCGCGCCCGGCGCGCATAGGCGGAGCAGAAGATCCTCCACGTCCTCTTGGACAACGAGTGACGCCATCGCCGCCTCAACCTCGACCGATCTCGCGCTAGCGAGCAAGCCGACGGGCAGGCGAAGCGGGAGCAGTTCCTCCTTGTCGAACGGCGACATGGCGAGAGGACCTGAGGCGCCGCGGCGGAGCTGCCCGTCGCCGCAGCAGTGGCCGCTGAAGCCTAGCCCACGTCCGGAGCTCAGCGTCACGCCGAAGGACGCCCAAGCGTAGGCGTCCGTGCCGAACTGGGCATGCAGCGTCGCAGCGACTTCGTCAATAGGAATCTCATTACGCCATGTCGAGAATATCGACAGGCTGCTACAGAACCGCCACGGGTGAACGAGAGCCGAGAGCGCCGCTGCAAATGCGTCGATTCTATCCGACTCGTCACACCACGCGAAGAACGAAGGGGTTGATTCCCTCAAAGCCCGCTGACCGCTTGACTCGCTCATATCTCGATGACCCTGACAAAATGCTTGAAACCCTCTCCGGAAATCTGAACGGTCTGACCTGTGGCCTTGTCGAATAAATAACCATTCTTGATGATCTTGTTGTGATCGTCGAGCGCCACGCCCTTCTTGATGATCATCTCGACTCTTGTGACGTCGCCGGCGAGCCCCTTCTTTTTCAGCGCCTCCAGAGCGTTCGTCAACTGTTTGATCGCTTCCTGGACGTGCGTCCCACTTTTCGCCTCGCTCACTGCCAGTTTGTTCCCTCGGGTCACCGTCACAAAATCGGGCGCCTTCGCGATGTCGCTGTAGGCAGGAGCCGTCCTCGGTATATCCAGCACTGTGCGCACGCCGTCGTCGCCAACGCCGATCAAGGCCCGCCCATCGTCCAGTAGGAACTTGGCCGCTCGGCGCTCGAACGCGTCGATAAACTTGGTGGTGACCGCCCCGCGCAGCGTCTTGTACGATGTGCGCCGGGGCGCGCGCAGCGCTGTCGCGAGGTCCTCGCCCATCTGCGCGATCTCCTCGGCAACCCGAATCGCATCCGGTGTTAGCCCGCCGGCGCGACTGACCGCGCGCCACATCGGCCCGACCGCCCCGAGCCCGAACCCCACCCCCGAGAAGATCCGCTCCTCGGTGCTGAGCTCCTCCCCCGACGGCAAGCACCACGCCTTGCCCGTCACGGCCTCACACAGGTCGAGCGCCGGCCCGACCACCGGCACGAACCCCACCCCGATGCGCGTCGTCGCGTGCACCAGCGTCTGCATCACCTCCGCGTACGCCTCGAAGCCCTCGCCTACGGTCGACATCGCCCCCGCGAACGCGCTGATCGTCTGGTAGAGCTGCGTCTGCTCCAGATCGAGCGCATCGCCGGTCCACTGGTTCAGGCTGTCCTTCATCTGGTCCGCGAGCGCGTCGAACCGCGGCTTCAGCACCGTGTCCACCTGCACCCGCAGGTCCGCCGGCACGGGCGAGTCCTCGAACCAGTCCGACGCATCCATGAACTGCCGCACGAACCCGGTGATCCGGTTCTGCGCCTTCAGGAACGCGTTGGTCTCCGCGAGCGACACGCCCATCCGGTCGCGCAGCGCGATCTCCAGCGCCGCGCTGTTGGCCCGCCACGCCCGCACGTTCGCCACGAAGTCCGCCCGGAAGACCACCACCCGGCCGCTCACGTCCGCCTCCAGCGCCGCGAGCACCGCGTCCGCGTACGCCGCGTAGGGATCCCGCCCCTCCTCGAACGCGCCGTCCACCTCCGCGATGTCCGGCACCTCGACCCACGGCACCTCGCTCTCCCCGAGCGCATACGCTTGCGGATCGTCCGGGTCCCACCCTTCGGCGCGCGCGTCTTCCGTCGCCAGGTCCGCCACCTCGTCGGCCTGCGCGCCGAACTCGTCCATCAGCCGCGCGAGTTCGTCCTCGAGATCGCTTACGCTCTGCTTCAGGTCGTCGACGAGCTGCTCCATTGCCGCGCGCGTCTCCGGCGCGACCGCGTCCTCGTACCGGTCCAGGATCGCCTCGAGGTCGGTCCGCGAGATCTCGTCCAGCGGCCGGCTGACAAGGTCCTTGAGCTCGGTGTCGAGCTGCTGGAGCAGGTCCATCTTCTCGGCCAGCAGGCCCACCGCCCGTGCGTTCGCCACGAGCACCTCGCGCTCCTTGGCGATCTCGGCGAGCAGGATCTCGATGTCGCGCGCGAGCGCCGGGTTGATCTCCGCGAGGCTCAGGTCGACCGTCGTGTCGCCGGAGAACGCCGTTCCGCTTCGCCGCACATCGAAGAGCGGCTTGTTCAACCCGAGCGGCTCCGAGACGAGGTGCACCACCTCGTGCGACTCGGTGCACCAGTCCTCGCCGGCGGAGTTCTTGACATGGAAGCGGAAGTCGTTCGCTCCCATCTGGAGCAGCACCGAGTCGAACTCCGTCTCCGCCCTGTTCGTCTGCGTTCCGTCGGGGAGGGCCACCAGCGCGCCGGGGACCTCGTACGTGGTCAGCGGCGTGTCGTTCACGCTGAAGAAGTTGTGTCCGACGAGGAACGCCCCTTCGCACGAGGAGCTGAGCTCCGTGCGCTCCCAGTCCAGCCTGTACGGCGTACCGGCCCACGCGAACGAGGGCGCCACCAACACCACCGCAGTGATCAGCGCGACGAGCTTCTGCAGCGCCGCGGCGCTCCGACCGCGCCGCGCAACGTCCTTGGAGCCTCTCATGTCCCCTCCGCGCCGCGCACGGCGGCGTCATACGCGATCGCGGCGCCCTTCACGTCCCCCGCGTCGAGCCTCGCCTGAGCCGCGTCGAGCTCCGCCGCGGCCATGCCCTTCTCCCGCAGCGCCGCGAGACCCGCCGCGATCTTCTGCGGCACCCCGGTCCTGAGCTCGCCCTCCGCGGCATCGAACCTTCCTCGAAGCTCCGCGCACCCGGCCTCGCGCCAGGACGACCCCGCCGCCTCGCAGAGCGGTCGCAGCTGCGCCAGCGCCAGGAGCTCCCCGCACCGCTCGGCCAAGAGCGGCAGCCCGAGCTTCTCGCTCACCGGCGGCGCCGCCGACAGCGCCGCGACCTGCGCGCGCGCACGCTGCTCGAAGGCGTCCGACGCCTTGCGCGTCCGCGCCCCGGCGACGGCCTCGCGCGACCCCTCGTCCATCTGCAGCACGCGGAGCGCCTCCCGGCGCAGCGCGATGCCGCCGAGCAGCGCCGACGCGGTCGCGTCGCTCCGGGCGACGCGACCCTTCACGTAACCCAGCATCGCGTTCAGCGAGCGCAGCGCGCCCGACGTCATGTCCGGCAGCACGGCGCCGTGCGTGGCGAGCAGCTCCCTGTGCGGCGCCATCGCCTCATCGAAGGAGGCCGCGAAGACCTGGAGCGTCGCCGACCACCCCAGGATATCCGCGGTGAGCTCGCCGGGCGCGCGGCTCGCCTCGCGCGCCGCCGCGAGCACGGCCTGCTCCACGCCGTCGAGGCCGTCGATGTCCGACCGCGACGCCTGCGCCGAGAGCTCCGCGTATGCCGCCGTCTCCGCCGCCTCGGTCGCGCGGTACGCGGCGAAGCGCGCCGCGACGCCCGCGTATTTCGCTCGCAGCGGGGCGGCCTCGCCCCGGGCCTGGTCGAAGATCGCCTGCACGGCCGCCATGGCCTGCCTGTCGGCCGCGAGCGTGGCGGCGAGCGGCTCCCGCTCGGCGCTGGCCTTGTCGATCATTGCCGCCTTGAAGTTGCCGGCCGCGTCGACCGGCGCCTCCGCGAGCAGCACCCTCTGGCGGTCCCTCGCCTCGTCGAGTAGCCGTGCGAGCTTGCCCGCGAGCGTCGCCCGCAGCGACTCGGCGTTCCTCGCGTCGTCGCGCACGTACGCGATCGCCTCGTCGATGTGGCCGAACCAGACGTCGAGCGAGGTTTCGCTCGCGACGATCTCCTCCGGCGTCTTGTTGTTCGGCCATGTGGCCCACACCTCGATGGGCAGCGCGCCGTCCTTCTCGGCCTGGGCCCACGCGGCGCCCGGCCCCTGATTCTCGCCCACGCAGTGCTCCTCGCCGCCCACCGCCGCCGCGCAGAAGCTCCCGAACGTGTCGTCCCCGAACTTCCACAAGCACCCGGCCGCCGTCGCGCCGAACGCCATGGCGGCCACAGCGACCGCAAGGATCGCCCTCCGTCGCGCCGGTCTGCATATCTCGATCATGCTCATTGACTCCACCCCGCGATTTTTCTCGCTCGCGCACGCTCGTTCGTGCGTTCGCCCGCTGCAAGCGTCCCCACCAGAGCGGTAGGACATTGCTCGGCCCCCGATCGCGCTCCGAGCGCCATTACTTCCGTCCTTGACGCACGCATCGTCGCTCGGGCCTTTCCCGCAGACGCCGGCGCTCATGAGAGCCAGCGCTGCGCGCCGGGAGGCCAGGCTCCTCACCTGCGCGACACCACGGCAGCGCTCGATGAAAGATGAAGGGTAGCGATGAACGGCTGACGCTCGAATCTTGGTCTGCCGGGCCGAAGCAGCGAGCAGCAAAAAAAACGACGCGCGGAGGACGGCGAGAGCTCGACAGTCCTCTTCCAATCTCGGGAGCTCCCATCGTAACTTCGGTTTTCATTGCCGCCGTCCGGCTTTGCCGGCCGGCAGGGAGGAATCCGCATGGAGTATTCGAATGAAGTCCTCGAGGCCACGCCGGAGCGCGTCACCAAGTTCTTGACGGGGATGGGCGCTGTCGCCGCGATTCGCACGTTGATGGCCGAGGCGGGGATGACGGATGAGGATATCGTGGAGGGCCGCGCGCTCCTCCTCGACGTCCTCGCCGCTCCCCGGAAGAGCAGCGCAGCGCCCGATACCGCAGATGCCAGGGCGCAGCGCGCCGCGACCGCGGAGCTCGACCAGTGGGATGAGCCCAACTTCGCTCGTTATGGCGCCGCGCTCCGCCGGCGTTTCCCCGACGTGCACGCTGTTGTCTTCAAGGAACTCGCGCCCTCGACCGGCACCGCCGCCGTCCGGGGAGTGACCACCTTCCTCGCGCGCCTCGACGCCCTCGAGAGCGGCGCTGACCCGGATCGCGCCGGGACGAAGCAGAGCGACAAAAAGGCCGTCGCGTTCCTCGCGACCCGCGGACTCGACAAGGCCGAGCGCAAGCGCCTGCGGGGTCTCGTCGATGTGGCGCTCGGCCCGACCTCTCCGCTGCCCGAGACGACCGAGCTCCCGGAGACCGCGCGCCGGCGAGAGGCGCTCTCCAGGCTGCGCGCGTGGTTCGACGAGTGATCGACCACGGCGCGCGCGGTCGTCAAGAAGCGGGGCTACCTCATCCGCCTTGGCCTCGCGAACCGCAAGGCGCCCCAGCGGAAGCCCGCTGCCGCGCCATCCAAGCCGGGCGAGCCGCTCGACGAGACCGACGCGACCGATCTGGAGTAGTCCAGAACACCAACCAGGGCTCCCGGAGCGCGTCCGAGACCTTCCGGCGCGCTCCGGAAGCTTCCGTCGCGAAAACGAAGCCTTCCGGCGCGGTCCTGAGCACGACATTTCGCGGACTTGCAGCTCCCGTCCTGCTCCCGGCGCCCCTCGGGGCCCGCCGGAGAACGAAATTTCCCGGCAAATTCAGCATCGCGCCCCGCGCCGGAAGCTCCTGGCGCGCGCCCGAAGCCTTCGCGCCGGTGACGGAAGCCTTCGTGCCGGCGACGGAGCCCCTCGTGCGCGCCAGGTAAGCCCTCCAGCACGCCTCCGATGCCTTCATCGGCCCGATCCAGCCTCCGGCGGCGCCCCGCGCCCGCCTGCTCCGGCGTCGTTGTCCTACCCGGCGCTTCCGGATGGAATAGCCCCCGACCACGCCTCGGTATCGACGCGAACCCGCTGCCTTCGTTACGCTTCCTGATCCAGCCCATGACTCGTCCCGAAGATGCTGCCCGGAAGAACATCGACGACGCGCTGACGACTGCCGGCTGGGCCGTGCAGGACAGGCACGCGATGAACCTCGATGCGGCGCATGGCGTCGCTGTCCGGGAGTTCCCGTTGAAGCGCGGTCACGGCTTCGCCGACTACCTGCTCTATGTCGATGGGGAGGCGGTCGGCGTGATCGAGGCGAAGGAGGTCGGCACCACGCTCACCGGTGTGGAGGGGCAGACCGAGAAGTACTCCGCCGGGCTCCCGGACCTCCTCCCAGCGCCGGTGCGGCCGCTGCCGTTTCTTTACCAGTCCACCGGCGTCGAGACGGCCTTCACCAACCGGCTCGACCCCGACCCGCGCAGCCGCTCCGTGTTCCACTTCCACAAGCCCGAGACCCTGAGCCGCTGGATCACCTCGGAGCCTGTCTACCTGCCCCGCGTCGATGGGCTTCCCGATCCGCTCAGCCAGCGTCCCGCGTCCTTCCGTACGCGGCTGCTCACGTTCCCGGACGTGCCCGAAGCGGGCCTGCGGGTCGCGCAGGTGCGCGCGGTGCGCAACCTCGAGGTGTCCCTGCGCGACAACCGGCCGCGGGCGCTCCTCCAGATGGCCACCGGCGCGGGGAAGACCGTGGCGGCGATCACGTCGATCTACCGGCTGATCAAGTTCGGCGACGCGAGCCGGGTGCTGTTCCTCGTCGACCGCGACAACCTCGGTCGCCAGGCGCTCAAGGAGTTCCAGCAGTACGTGGCGCCGGACGACGGCCGCAAGTTCACCGAGCTGTACAACGTGCAGCGGCTGACCTCGAACAAGCTCGATCCGGTCGCGCGCGTCGTGATCACCACCATCCAGCGCTTGTACTGGATGCTGAAGGGCGAGGGGGACCTCCCGCCCGAAGCGGAGGAGCTCGGCCTGGCCAGCCTGAGCGAAATGCTGAGGGAGCCTGTGCCGGTCGCCTACAACCCGGCGCTGCCGATCGAGGCGTTCGACGCGATCTTCGTCGACGAGTGCCACCGCAGCATCTATTCGCTCTGGCGGCAGGTGCTCGAGTACTTCGACACCTTCCTTGTCGGCCTCACGGCGACGCCTGCGAAGCAGACCTTCGCCTTCTTCCGCCAGAACCTCGTCATGGATTATGACCACGAGCGGGCCGTGGCCGACGGGGTGAACGTCGACTACGACGTGTACAAGATCCGCACGCGCATCACGGAGAAGGGCGCCACGGTGGAGGCCGGTCCGGAAGAGATCGTCGGCAGGCGCGACCGCGAGACACGCAGGGTCCGCTGGGAGCTGCTCGACGACGACCTCACGTACGACGCGGCCGCGCTCGATCGCCAGGTGGTCGCGGTCGACCAGATCCGCACGGTGGTCCGCGCGTTCCGCGACCGGCTCTTCACCGAGATCTTCCCGGGCCGGAGCGTCGTGCCGAAGACGCTCATCTTCGCCAAGGACGACAGCCACGCCGACGACATCGTGCAGATCGTCCGGGAGGAGTTCGGCAAGGGCAACGAGTTCTGCGAGAAGATCACCTACAAGACGGGCACCGCGCGGATCGTCGAGAAGCGGCTCGGGCCTGATGGCAAGGAGATCGAGGAGATCACGTACAAATCGAACGGGCTGAAGGCGGAGAACTTGCTCTCGTCCTTCCGCAACAGGCATGACCCGCGCGTCGTCGTCACGGTCGATATGATCGCCACGGGCACGGACGTGAAGCCGCTCGAGATCGTGATGTTCATGCGTGCGGTGAAGAGCCGGAACTTCTTCGAGCAGATGAAGGGGCGCGGCGTGCGCGTCATCAACCCCACGGATCTCCAGGCGGTCACGCCGGACGCGCTCGCGAAAGACCGCTTCGTGCTGGTCGACTGCGTCGGCGTCTGCGAGACGGATCTCATCGACGCGCTCCCGCTCGAGAAGAATCGCACGGTGGGCTTCGAGAAGCTGCTCGAGGCCGTGGCGCAGGGGAGCACGAAGGTCGACGTCCTCTCGTCGCTCGCGGGGAGGCTGGCGCGCCTCGACCGGCGGATCGGCGCGGAGGAGCGGGCCATGCTGGCGAAGCTGGCCGGGGGCCAGAGCCTGGCGGAGCTCAGCGCGAAGCTCGTCGAGGCGATCGATCCCGACGCACAGGCCGAGCGTGCTCGCGTGGTCGCGGGGCTGCCCGCGGGGGCGGCGCCGCCTGCGAGCGTCCTGGAGAAGGTGCGCAAGGAGATGCTGCGCGACGCGGTGCAGCCGCTCCGGGCGAGCCCGGAGCTGCGCAAGGCGCTCACCGACGTCAAGAAGAGTCTGGAGCAGACGATCGACGCGGTCACGAAGGACGAGGTGACCGCGGCGGGCTTCTCGGACGAGGCGAAGGAGCGAGCGAAGGCGCTGACGAGCACGTTCGAGGCGTTCTGCCAGAAGCACCGGGACCAGATCACGGCGCTGCAGATCCTGTATAGCCGGCCGCACAGGCAGCGGCTCAAGCCGGAGGACGTGAAGGCGCTCGCCGATGCCATCAAGGCGCCGCCGCGGCAGTGGACGCCGGAGGTGCTGTGGCGGGCGTACGAGACGCTGGAGCGGGACAAGGTCCGCGGGGCGGGGGCGGGAAGATTGCTGACGGATGTCGTGTCGCTCGTGCGGTTCGCGCTGCACCAGGAGGAAGAGCTCGTGCCCTTCCGCGAGCGGGTTCAGGAGCGGTTCGAGCGGTGGATGACCCAGCAGGCGAACCAGGGGCGGAGGTTCTCGGCGGAGCAGCGGGCGTGGCTGGAGGCGATACGGGATCACATGGCGGCGAACCTGGAGATCTCGGTCGATGATTTTGAGTATGCGCCGTTCGCCGGGATGGGCGGGGTGGGGAAGGCGGCGAGGGTGTTCGGGGCGGAGCTGGAGAAGGTGATGGAAGAGCTGAACGAGGTGCTGGCGGCGTGAGTGAAGATAGAGCGCTTCCGTCTGGATGGGTATTGGCTCCACTTGGAGTCATCACGCAGATTCAAGGTGGTATCCAGAAACAGCCATCCCGCGTTCCCAAGAACCATGCGTTTCCATTTCTTCGAGTTGCAAATGTGCTGCGTGGTCGCCTCGATCTGTCAGATATCCATCGAATAGAGGTGTTTCCTGGCGAGTTGGAGCGGTTCCGGCTTGCTGTTGGGGATCTGCTGGTGGTTGAGGGGAACGGGAGCAAATCAGAGATCGGTCGCACTGCGATCTGGGCCGGCGCGATCGAGTGCTGTGTTCATCAGAATCATATCATACGCGTTCGTCCACCGGCCGGGCTCAGGTCACGGTTTCTCGCTTCTTACCTGAATTCGCCAGATGGTATTTCTCAGCTAATCGACAGGGCGAGTTCCACGAGTGGACTTCACACACTGAGTGTCTCGAAGCTAGCGTCGATCGCTGTTCCCGTTGCCCCCATTGCCGAGCAAGGCCGTATCGTCGCTGCCATCGAGCAGCATCTGTCGGGCATCGACGCCGGGGTGGCCTCCCTTGAACGCGTGCTCGCAAACCTGAAGCGCTACCGCGCCGCCGTCCTCAAGGCTGCATGTGAGGGACGGCTCGTGCCCACCGAGGCCGAGCTCGCGACAAAGGAGGGACGTGAGTACGAACCTGGCGACGTGCTGCTCCGGCGCATCCTCGACGAGCGCCGTGCCCGGTGGGAGGCGGACCAACTCGCGAAGATGAAGGCCAAGGGGCAGGTGCCCCGCGACGATAAGTGGAAGGCGAAGTACGAAGAACCGAAGGGCCCGGAGACGAACATCCTGCCGGAGATACCAAATGGATGGGTGTGGTGCACGGTGGATTCACTCTTGGCCGGAATCGAGGCAGGCTCAAGCTTCAAGTGCGATGAAAGGCCGCCACAAAGTGGAGACATCGGAGTCGCCAAGGTTAGCGCTGTCACTTGGGGCACGTACGATGAGTGCGAGACAAAAACGTGTACAGACCCGGATCGGGTCGATCCGGGTCTGTTCGTTGCTCCAGGAGATTTTCTTTTTAGTCGCGCAAATACGATAGAGCTCGTGGGCGCTTGCGTGATCGCTGAACGGGTGACGAAGAAAATAATGTTGAGCGACAAGATTCTGCGCCTTCGGATCGTGGACGCGGAACCGCGCTGGTTGCTTTATTCGTTGCGGTCACAACACGGGAGGCGCGAGATCGAGCGCCTTGCCACGGGCAACCAGGAGTCGATGCGCAACATAGGACAAGACCGAATCCGACAAATACGAATACCGTTGCCGCCCCATCAGGAGCAGCAACGCATCATCGCTGAGATCGAACGCCTCCTCTCCGTCGCTGACGAGACCGAGCAAACCGTCCGCGCCCAGCTCGCCCGCGCCCAGCGCCTCCGCCAATCCGTCCTCAAGCGCGCCTTCGAAGGCAAGCTCGTCCCGCAGGACCCGAACGACGAGCCGGCGAGCACCTTGCTCGACCGGATCCGCGCTGTACGCGCGGCGGCGCCCGCAACTAACGGCTTTGGCAGGACCTCCCGCAGGGGCCGCGCTAAGGTGGTCCAGGCCGACGAGGGAGGGCTCGACGATGGGTGAACGATCCAGGACCACGAAGCGCGCCGCGTCCGGCAGGCAGCTCGACGGCGCCCGGCACGTGATCCGTTTCACGGGCGAGGAGGTCGCGACGCAGCGTGGCCCTTTCCTGCGCGACTTGCTCGACATCCTCGTCGACGGCGCCCAGCAGGCGACGCGCCTGCGGATCGACGGCCGCAGCACCGCGCCGGGCACGCCTCCGGCCTGGCTGGAGGACGCGGCGGCGTTCGACGTCGAGCAGATCCAGGAGCGAGAGATCATCCTGCGCGCTCCCTCGCTCGCGGACGCGCTGTCGCATCGTTCCCGGCAGCTCGATCTCTTCGCGGCCGCCGATCCGAGCCGCTCCTGCCTCGACTACCTCGAGGACAGCCTCGACGACGCCCTGGCCGGGCGCGAGGACAGCGATCGTTATGATCGGTCTCTCATGGCCACCCTCGAAGGGCTCGGCCGCCTGTTCCGCCACGGCGTGGACAGCATGGAGCTGGTCAACGGCCGGACGCTTCGTATCGACCCGGGAGGCGTCGAGGCGATCCGCGCGCTGCGCCAGCGAACGCCGGAGGACCGACGCGTCGTGATCGGGGGCAAGCTCGACGCGATCCGTCACGGCGATCGCTCCTTCACGCTCGTCCTCACCTCGGGTGAGACCCTGCGAGGCCTCGCCGCCGAGTCGATGGATCCGGCGGACCTCGCGAGGCTCTTCGGCCAGCTGGCGATCGTCTCGGGCATCGCCAAGTTCCGGCCCTCTGGCAAGGTGCTGCGCGTCGAGGCCGAGCGCATCGACCCGGCGACGGGCGACGTGGCGGCCTGGTCGACGATGCCGCGGCCTCTCGACCTGCCGGTGCACCTGCACAGGTTCCATGTGCCGCAGGGGCCCGGCTCCGGCGTCGCAGCCATCCTCGGCGCGATTCCGATGGATGACACCGAGGAGGAATTCCAGGCGGCGCTGGAGGAATTCTTCTCATGACAGTGCCGGAGGGGCCGGTTGTCCTCGACACGGATGTGGTGCCGCAGCTGGCCGCTAACGCCTCGGTCTCGGCTCGCACACCACGTCGAAGGTCACAGCGTAGTGCGGCGGAGCCTGCTGAGGAGCAATGAGCTACATCCTCTTTCTCGACGAGAGCGGCCATGATCACAAGACCATGCCGTACGAGGTGCGCGGCGGCGTGATTCTGCACGCGAGCAAGCTCTGGCCGTTCGTGCAGGGAATGCGCCGGCTGGAGATGACCTCCTTCGGCGCGACGCTCGCCTCGGTCGGCTCGGAGCTGAAGGGGCATCGGCTGCTCGACAAGAACCGCTTCAAGTGGGCCCGGCAGGGGCCGACGATGGACGATGCGGCCAGGCAAAAGCACGCGCGCGCGTTCCTTCAGAAGGGGCCGCAAAAACACCAGCCGACAAGGGACGAGTTCACGGCCTACGGGCAGGCGTGCCTGGCCATGGTGCACGGCACCTTCCAGCTCCTCCGTGATCAGGACGCCAGCATCATCGCCATCGCGATCCCGCGCAACTCGCCGAAGCCGCCAGCCGACCTTTCCGAGATCCTGCGCAAGGATCAGGTGTTTTTACTGGAACGCTACTTCTACTTCCTTCAGGCGCAGAAGGAGACCGGCTTGATCGTGCTCGACCAGACCGAGAAGTCAGATGACCGGCGGCTCGTTCGACGGATCGAGCGGTATTTCGAGGAGACCGTGACTGGCAGGCACCGAGCGGCGTACGTGGTGCCATCACCCTTCTTCGTCTCCTCGGACATGGCATACCCGGTACAAGCGGCCGATATCTGTATCTACTGTATCAACTGGGGATACCGCATGCCTCATCGTGGCATGGATGCTCCCACCCGGGAGGAGATCGCAACGGAGTTCGGCGATTGGATCGACGACCTCGAATTCTGCGGAACGGGGAGATGGCACGGCAAGACGTTCAACGTCGACGGCATCACCTACGTCTCGGACCTCTATGAATCCCGCCGCAAGACGTAAGAACGTGCCTGCGAGGATCACAAAATGAAAAAAGAGGCAATGCGTCGGAGCTGCCGAAGCACCTCCTTGGCCGAGCCTCCGAGGGTCATCATGGAACACCTCCCCCTCCCGCGTCAAGTGAACAAGCGGACCCGTCTGGAGCAGCGCCCCGCCCGCCGAGTCACCCAATGAGCAACCCCTCCGCCCAGATCGTCCAGAAGCTCTGGTCCTACTGCAACGTCCTGCGCGACGACGGCCTCTCCTACGGCGACTACGTCGAGCAGCTCACGTTCCTCCTGTTCCTGAAGATGGCGCACGAGCGCACGCAGCCGCCGTGGAACCACAAGCCGTTCATCCCGGCAGGTCACGACTGGCCCGCGCTGCTCGCCAGGGACGGCGACGCGCTCGAGGTCCAGTACCGCAAGACGCTGGACCACCTCGGCCGGCAGCCGGGCATGCTCGGGCTCATCTTCCGCAAGGCGCAGAACAAGATCCAGGACCCGGCGAAGCTGCGCCGCCTCGTCGCGGACCTCATCGACCGCGAGCAATGGACGACGCTCGACGCCGATGTGAAGGGCGACGCCTACGAGGGGCTGCTCGAGAAGAACGCGCAGGACACGAAGGGCGGCGCGGGGCAGTATTTCACGCCGCGCCCGCTGATCCAGGCCATCGTCGAGGTCATGCGCCCGGGGCCCGACGACACGATCTGCGACCCGGCCTGCGGCACGGGCGGCTTCCTGCTCGCGGCGCACGACCACATCGTCCGGACGCACACGAGCCTCACCCGCGAGCAGAAGAAGCACCTGAAGCTCGGCGCGCTCCGCGGCGTCGAGCTGGTCCCCGGCGTGACCAGGCTCTGCGCGATGAACCTGCTCCTCCACGGCATCGGGCCGAGCGCCGACGAAGGGCAGCCGCCCATCGAGACCCGGGACAGCCTTACCGCCGATCCGGGCTCCCGCTACTCGATGGTCCTGACCAATCCGCCGTTCGGGAAGAAGTCGAGCGTGATGGTCCTCACGGAGGAGGGCGACGAGGCCCGCGAGGCGCTCACGGTCATGCGCGAGGACTTCTGGGCGACGACGAGCAACAAGCAGCTCAATTTCGTCCAGCACGTGAAGACCATCCTCGCGATCCATGGGCGCGCGGCCGTCGTCGTGCCCGACAACGTGCTCTTCGAGGGCGGGGCAGGGGAGACGATCCGCCGCAAGCTGCTCCACGACTGCGACGTTCACACGCTGCTCCGGCTCCCCACGGGCATCTTCTATGCGCAGGGCGTGAAGGCGAACGTGCTCTTCTTCGACAAGAAGCCCGCCAGCGAGAAGCCGTGGACGAAGAAGCTCTGGGTCTACGACCTCCGCACGAACCAGCACTTCACGCTCAAGACCAACCCGCTCGCGCGCGCCGATCTCGACGACTTCGTCGCTTGCTACAAGCCCGGTGAGCTGCACAAGCGGCGGGCGACGTTCTCCGAGAAGCATCCAACCGGGCAGTGGCGAGCCTACGACTATGCGGAGCTCATCGCCCGGGACAAGTGCAGCCTCGATGTCTTCTGGCTGAAGGACGAGAGCCTGGAAGCCTCCGAGAACCTGCCGGCGCCGGACGTGATCGCCGGAGAGATCGTGGAGGACCTGCGGGCCGCCCTCGAGCAGTTCGAGACGGTGGAGGCCGATCTGAGGGCGCGAGCGTCGGCCGGGAGCACCTCGCCGTGAGGACCTCCCTTCGTGACCCCGCCCGGTCCGTCCCGGGGCATCCCCTCTGTGTGACCGCTCGCGACCGCTGAGCTATCCCGCCGCCGTCGCCGTCCTGCACCGTCAACGAGGAGCCGCGGAGAGCCATGAAGGTCCAGCACCTGCACATGAAGCAGTTCCTGCGGACCGGCCGCGGGGGCGAGGTGGACGCCGGCGAGCGCGCGATCGCGGCACCTCGCGGGCTTCTACGCCGCCACGCCTGGTCGGTCGGCTTCAACGGGGCCGCCGCCTGCGCGGCGGAAGGTTGCCGACGTGAGGAAAGGGAAGCGTCCGGACAGGTAGGCCCCTACCGCCGCGCCCCGCGACAGGGCAGGCTGATCTCGGCATCACGCGGCGTCACACTCCCGGTCAAAGCCGCATAGACAAGCGAGTTCATCCATGGAATCCAGCCCGAACAACGATCTCTATGTTGCCGTTATACTCTACGAGACTTGGTCGCCGGACCCATCGTACACACCCATGTACGAAGAGTGCTTCGCGCTGGTGCGCGCCGAAAGTGAGGAGCAGGCACGCGCGCGCGCCGAGCAACACAGCCGTGCGCACGAAACGTGCTTCAACAATCTTCTAGGGCAGGAGATTCACTGGAAGCTGAAGCACGTCGTGGATGTAAGCCGTGTTCTTTCGGACACTCTTGATGACGGCGCGGACATCTACGCGCGGCACTTCAAGAGCTATGAGGCTTACCACGCGTTCGAGCCGTTGCTCGGCGGCAGTGTCGACTGACAGATGAATTGGAAGGGGGTGGAGCGTGCGCAGGGCTGTCGTCGTCGGGATTGTGCTCTCAAGCCTATTTGGGGTTCTTGCGCCGATTCCGCGCTTGTTTGGTTCCTCGCCCGCGCTGGCTCAGACCTGCGACACGAACGAAAACCTCGACGATATTGCGATGTTGTTCATCGGCAGGTGTTGCAAGGGATCCATTCTTCGTGAGTTCCCAGGCCAGCTGCTGTGGACAACGATCCGAGAGATCCGACGTGGAACAACAGCGGACCACAAGAAGGCTTGGAAGCTGCTGAACGACCGTCGTTTCAGGAGGTAGCTCGAGGGCGAAGGCTAGCACTACTGCGGGAAGTTGCCCCGGATCGGCAGAAAAACCGCCAAGGCGCCGAGGCCGCCAAGGAGAGAGAGGACGTGCCGTCCCGGCGTTTCCCCCTTCCATTTCCCAGGTTTCTTGGCGCCCTCGGCGCCTTGGCGGTTCACTTCCCCGTCCAACTTCCCGCAGTAGTGCTAGCGCACCGAAGCATCGGCGATCACCGGTGCGACCAGGACGATCGCAGCCATGGCGGCAAGCGCCCACGACAGGGAGATAGTGTGGTGACCTTATTCAGGAGACCTCCGAGAATCTGCTGGCGCCGGATGTGATCGCCGGAGAGGTCGTGGAGGACCTGCGGTCCGCCCTCGAGCAGCTCGAGACGGTGGAGGTGCACCCGCACCTCTCACCACGTCTCCCGCTCCGGTCCACGCAGGCGGCGCCTCCCCGTCCTCGGCCCACCTCGCCGTAGCTCATTCAGCGGCGAGCCGGCTCACCGTCTTGCCACGCAGCGCTCGCCACGCTAGCGCTAGCGCCCCCACGTCGTGGCGCGTTTCTCCCGGCTCGATCGCATGACGGCCGCCAGGGAGCTCTTCCGCAGCCCGCTCCGTTCAGGATACACTTATCCTTCTCTGCTCTCTGAGGAGTCGTGAGACTGATGGAATCTGCCCCCAGTGTGTTGCTCGGTGAGCTCTTCGCCCGCTCACCCGATCTGCTCTTCATCGCCTCGGCCGACGGAGCGCTGCTCCACGGGAGCGGCGGACTGCGCGAGGCGCTGGGCCCCGGGGTCGAGGGGGGCGCGCGCCTCGCGGATCTCGCGCACCCGGACGACCGCGCCGCGCTCTCGGCGGCCTGGTCGTCGCTCCTTCAGCGGGACGAGCCCGTCTCGTTCAGCGTGCGCCTGCGCGACGGCGGCGGCGCCTACCGGGCGCTGTCGTGCAGCGCCAGCCGGTCGTCCGACCGGAGCGCCGTCCTCGGCTCGCTCCGCCCCGCGCCCGCGCCCGCGGCTGCGCCGCTGGCCGCCGCGACCCCGATGACCGAGGGCGAGCTGAGCACGCTCCGGCTCAAGGCGCGCATCCTCGACGGCCTCGCCGAGCACGTGGATCCCTTGACGATATGGGCGCTCGACGGCGACGGGATCTACCTCTATCACGATGGCAAGGCGGTCGCGAAGGCCGGGTTCACACGGGGGCAGCACGTCGGGCGCAGCATATACGACCTCTATGGGGCCACCCCGGAGGCCGCCGCCGAGATGCGGAAATGGTACGACGGCCAGATACGCCGCGGTCGCAGCGAGGCGCACGGCGCCGACTGGGACACCTGGCTCGTCCCGCTCCCCAGCGAGCCCGGCGGCCGCATCGACGGCGTGCTCGGGGTCTCGCTCGACGTGTCGGACTCCCGGATCGTCGAGAACGAGCTGCGCATCCAGCTCGACCAGATCGCGGCGCAGCAGAAGGTGATCCGCGATCTCTCGACGCCGATCATCGAGGTATGGGACGGCGTGCTCACGCTCCCCATGGTCGGCACGGTCGACAGCGTCCGCACGGCCGAGGTCATGGACAGCCTGCTCGCGCAGATCGTCGAGAAGCGGGCGCGCTTCGCCATCCTCGACCTCACCGGCGTCGAGGTCGTCGACACCCGGGTCGCGAGCCACCTCATCCAGCTCATCACCGCCATCCGCCTCCTCGGCGCGGACGGCATCGTCGCCGGCATCAAGCCGACCGTCGCCCAGACCATGGTCGCGCTGGGCCTCGACCTCACCCAGCTCAACACGCAACGCAACCTGCGCGCCGCGCTCAACTACGCCATCCGGGCCATGACAGGCGCCCAGGGCGCCTCCTCCGCCGCGAGCCCCGCGCCCGGCAAGAAGCCAGCTCCCTGAGCGGCGTCATCGAGGCGGCTCACTCGTCCACGAGATCGAAGACGATGCCTCCCTGCGTCTTGATCCGGTGAGTCGACCGGTTCGCGCTGTTGACCGGAGAGGGCGTCAGCGGGTTGGGCGCGGCGCCCACGATGACCGGCCGATCCGGGTCGCCGTTCACGAAGGCGATGAGCACCTCGGTCCCCGGCTTGAGCGGGAAATGCGTGCCGTAGTTCGCTCCAGCGTGGTTCTGGAGCATGCGCACCGGCCTGGACGACACGCCGCCGGCCGCCCCCGTGTCGAACAGGAACCGGACCATGTACCTGCCCTGATCGTCGATCTGCGCGTCGTTGCCCCCGCCCCCCGGCCCGGCGTCGACGATCCCCGTGACGACGCCGCCGATCCGGGGCGCCTTCGTGACGCGCGGCGGCCGGTACGTGTTCTTGCCCGGGATCGCGCGGAAGGTGTTCACGTAGCGCCGCGGCTCGTCGCCGCCGCCCTGGCCGCCGGCCGCCTGTGACGCGCGGTGCTCCACCTCGACGACGAGCAGATCGAGCGCCTCCAGGCTCGGGTGCCCTTCCAGCACCGATCGCCCGCCCGCGGTGATCGCGCACACCGAGCTCCTGCCCGCATACACGAGCTGCGTCGCCTGCCGCTCCTCGGCCCGGACCTGCGCCAGCGCCTTCCCCTCCGCCGGCGTCTTGTAATGGCCTCCATACTCGACGACGCCGCCCGCATACCCGGTCGAGAGGACGTGCTCCGACGTCAGATCGAGCATCGGTTGCCGGTAGTTGTAGTCGCGGGCCACATACACGCTCGGCACGAGCCGCGATCTCGCCTCGATCTCGAAGACGTCCCGCGTCTCGCCGCGCTCGCGGAAATGCACGGACTCGGCGCCGGCCGCGGGGTTGAACCCGGCGCCGTCGGTGAAGACCATCGTGTCCTGCCCGTCCTGGTGCTCGAAGAAGAAGCTGATCCCGGCGTGCTCGGCCAGGCGGCTGATGAAGGCGAGATCGGTCTCCTGGTACTGCACCGTGAACTCCCGCGGCGGGTACGTGCCCGAGAGCCTGAGCTCCACGTCGCTCCCGCTCAGGCCCACGAGCTCGAGCTTCTGCTTGATGAGGTCCGGCACCGCCTTGTTCATCGAGATCTCGGTGGTCTCGACCAGCGTCAGCCGGAAGGCGCGCGGGACGATGTGCAGCCGGTACGCGCGGTAATCGCGCAGGTTCCCGAGGAGGTCGTGGACCTCCGCGATCATCCCGTGGACGCGCCGCAGCTCGACCCCGTCCTGCTCGAAGACGATCGCGACGCTCTCGCCCGTGAAGGTCTGTCCGTCGACCCCGGCGTCGCTCGGACAGGCCACCTCGACCTCGAACGTGAAGAGCTGAGAGATCGCCTCGCGCCCGGACAGCCTGTTCACCTGGAGGAGGTCGGACGAGAAGCCGGAGAGCTCCAGTCGAATGTCGAGTGAATCGGATCGGGTGGTCATCGTCGCAGCTCCATCCTTCGTGCCGTGGGAGAAGATCTCCTGCCTTGGGGCGCGTCGCGCGCGGGCGCCCCTCGCGCTCGTCGAGGTGGGCTCGGCGAGCTACCGTTCGCGCGAGCTACCGTTTGCGATCGAAGCGTTCGTAAAGGCTCCTCCTCAACGAAGGGGAAGGAGTCGGCAGCGCCGGGCGCTCCGGCGGTGGAGGCGGCGGCCGTCGGGGCGGCGGGGCCGGCGGCGGCTCGTCCGGCTCGGGGGAGCGCGCGCGCGTCGGCGAGGCGCTGAGCACCGGCCTCGGCGGGGGCTCCAGCAGCGCGGGCTCCGGCTCCGGAGGCGGCGCGGCCGGCTCCAGCTCCGGAAGCGGCGCGACCGCGGTCTCCGCCGCTTCCGCGTGAGCCGGTGAGGCCGTGAGCGCGCCATCCTCCGAGGCGCGGGAGGGGCCGGGCGCGCCGGCGGCCGGCGCCCAGTCGTCGTCCAGCGAGAGGGCGAGCGTGCCCGAGCCCGCGCGCTCCTCCGCCGCGACCGGCTCCCGGGCGATCATCGAGGCAGGCAGCGCCGCGCCCGGGGGCGCCGGCTGGAACGGGAGCGCCGGCTGGTCCGTCGCCTCGGCGTCCTGCTCGGGCAGCAGGGCCAGCGTCGTGGCGGGAGACCCCTCCGGGCCTTCTTCCGCCGAGGAAATCGAGAGGGTCCCGGTGTCGAGCCGGGGCCCGTGCGCGCCCGCGGCCGGCCCGGCGACGTCGCCGGGAGCCGACCCGGGGCGGAACGGCGTCGCCGCCGCCGAGGCCAGGGCAGCCGCCGCCACGCCGACGTCCGCGAGGCTCAGCGTGCGCGCCCCGGCGCCCGGATCAGCCTGGGTCTCCCCCAGGCCGCCGTCGTGCTCATGGTCGACGCCGCGCGCGGCGCCCTGCTCCGCCGGCAGCTCGGGCCACTCGAGCGGCTCGCCGGGGAGCTCGACCCCCGCAACGAGGGTGGCCGCCGCGAGCGCGGCCTCGTCGGGGACGACCAGGCTGCCCCGGAAGACGAGGGTGCAGCGCTGCTCGTCGCCGTCGATGCGCAGCGTGTCCGCGTTCAGCTCGAGCGGGTGACCCTCGCTCACGCCGAAGGCCGAGAGGCCGTGGACGCGCGCTCGGCCGCGCGCCTCGGGCAGCCGCGTCCGGAGGCGCGGCAGCGTGGGGTGGAGCCCGTGGAGCTCGATCCACTCGCCGCCGCGCAGGTAACGCGTGCGCTGATCGGGGGGCGCCGCCTGGTAATAGGCCCACTCGAAGGGATCGGGGATCTCGGCGATGGCGGCGTCGAGCGCCTTGCGGGGCGTGGCCCCGAGCAGCCGCCTGCGCGCGGGCCAGGCGCGCGCGATGGGCCCGAAGCCGGCCGCGCGCGCGGGCTGGAGGGGATCGACGATGTTCGCCTCGGGCTCGGACGCGTCGCCCGTCGCCTGCACGCCGAGGAAGTTCTCCTGGTCGTTCTCGCCGCGGAGCGCCCGCTCGTACACGAGCGGCATCCGCTGGAACCCGGCCCTGTCCTTGACCAGAAGCTCCTTGTCGAGGAGAAGCCCGTCCTCATCGGAGATCGCGAGTCGCACGGGCAAGGCGTGCACGGGCGCGCCCGGCGGCGGCGCGTGGGCGTGGCCGGTGAAGAGTACGTCGGCGCGCTCCAGGTGCGGCGCCAGATCGCTCGTGAGCCGGACGCTCCGCCCAGGGTTGTTGCCGTGATGGACCTCCCCCTGGACGACCGGCTGCGGCTCGACCCTGGGCATCTCCGCGTCCGCCGCGAAGGCGAAGGTGGCCTTGACGATGACGGTGATGTGGAGCTCACCCCGGCTGCGCCACGCGACGGCAGTGGCGGCGGCTCCGTTCAGCGGCGTGACCCTCACGGGCCCGGTCGCGCCGTTCGTCCCACGGTTCATCGCGCTCTTCGCCGCGCCCTTCTCCGCACCGTTCGCCATTCCGCGGCGTTATAGCACGGCTCTCGTCACGAACTTGCCGCCGCACTGCCCCCATGCCACCCACGGCGATCATGAAGCCGGCTGGAAACGCTCGTGCGCTGGGATCGGCGCTCGCCCTCCTCGTCATGATTGCCTCGTTCGGCTGCGACACGGTGGCGACGCTCGTCGCGCCCGCGGTGCCGGTGGTCATCGAGAAGGCGACCGCGCCCGGGGAGCCCGCCGCGCCCGAGGATCCCGCCGCGCCCGAGGCGCCCGAGAGCCGGAAGTGCTGCTTCCGGAGCGGCGAGGGCGCCGCGAAGGTGTGCGAGAGCCAGGAGCGCTGCTGCTCCGGCAGGTACGACCGCAGCGCGTGCGAGGACTCGGGCGGTCTCTGGTTCAACAGCGCCGACGGCTGCGCCGGCGCCTGCTGAGCGTCTGGCACGCTCCGCCGGCGTAGGAAAGGGTGTGCGCGAGCTCGACACCGACGCCCTGCTCCGGCTCGTCCAGCGGGCCACGGGCCATGTCCCGTCGTCGATGGTCCCGCTGCGCGGGGGTATGTCGTGCCGGCGCTATCTGCGCGTCGTGACGCCGGCCGGGACGGCGGTCGCGATGTTCGCGCCGAGCACAGGGGCCGACGGCGTCGCGGTCGGCGGCGCTCCCCCGCGGTGGCCGTTCCTCGAGGTGCACGCGCTCCTCCGGGAGCGCGGCGTCCGGGTGCCGGCGCTCCTCGCCGAGGACTGCGAGCACGGCCTGCTCCTCCTGGAGGATCTCGGGGACGCGACGCTCTCGGCCTTCGTCGAGCGCGCGCCCGCCCGCCGCGCCGAGGTCTACGCGCTGGCCGCGCGCGATCTCGCCCGGGCGCAGCGGGCGCTCGCGGCGCTCCCGAGCGGCTCGATCGTCGACTCGTGCGCGCTCGACGAGACGCTCCTGCGCTGGGAGCTCGACCATTTCCGCGCGTGGGCGCTCGACGCGCGCGGGCTCCGGCTGGGCGACGTCGCGCGGGCGGAGCTCGACGCCGTCTCGGAGCGCCTCGCCCGGCGCATCGCCGCGTGGCCGCGGGGCTTCGTTCACCGCGATTACCAGAGCCAGAACCTCATGATCGTGGACGCGGCGGGCGGGGGCCTCGAGATCGCCTGGCTCGACTTCCAGGACGCCCTCCTCGGCCCGCGCGCCTACGATCTCGCGACGCTCCTCAATGACAGCGCCCAGGACCTGGATCGCTCCTTCGTCGAGGCCCGGCTGGACGACTATGCCGCCGCCGCCTCGCTCGACCGGACGGCGCGCGACGCGCTTGGCCGGGAGTTCGAGGTGCTCACGGTCCAGCGCAAGCTGAAGGACGCCGGCCGCTTCGTCTTTCTCGACCGCATCGGCGTGGATCCGACCTACCTGCGCTACGTCGAGCCCGCGCTCGCGAGGGCGCGCGCCGCGCTCGCGAGGATGGGCGACGACGAGGACATGCGGGTGCTGGCGCGGCTCATCGCTCAGGCGTGAGAGAATTGAACGCAAAGGCGCAAAGACGCAAAGACGCAAAAAGACGAGAGGAAAGGGGGCCTCGAATGCCATGCCCTGACTATCTCGTCGTGCTCAATCCCATCTCTTTTTTGCGCCTTTGCGCCTTTGCGTCTTTGCGTCTTTGCGTTTGAATCTGATATGCCCGGTCGTCGGCCGGCCGGATCTCGGCCTCGGCGCGGCTCAGAGCTCCGACTCCTCCAGAAAGCGCTGGAGGAACGTGACGGCGGCTTGCTCTCCAGCCTCCGGGAAGCCCCCGAACATCGCGAACTGGTGCCATACCCAGTCGGCGTTCAGATAGGTATCCTTCTCGCTCGCCTCGAGCGAGGAGCACACGTGATCCCAGCGCGGGTTCGCCCCGGGGAGATAGCCGCTCTTGTCGGGCGGCAGGCTGGTCAGGCGCGCTTCCCTGGAGGGGCCGGGGAGCTTCTGCTGGAGCGCCGCGTTCGCGTCGAGCTGATGGCCGCCGGTCATCCGCAGGCGGCGCGAGGCGTCGCCGCCGAGCCAGCGCACGAGCAAGGCCTCGTTCTTGGCGATGCCGCGGGCGTCGAACGCGAACACCTCGCTCACGCGGTCCTTGTTGGCCGCGAGCGCCTGCCACAGGGCCAGCCCGCCGGCGCTGAAGCCCGCGAGCCCGAGCTTGCCGAGCCGCGGCCCGCCCTGCCCCGTGCCGATCTTCCGCGCGCCGCAGAGGAAGCGGAGCGCTGCCTCGGCGAGGCCCGGCAGGCTCGCTGTCGTGGCGGCGCCGAAGCTCGCCCCGCTCGGCCACGGGTGCAGCATGACCACCGCCCTGCCGCTCGCGGCGAGCGCCTCCTCGAAGCCGCAGCGGACATAGACCCAGCGGGACTGGTCGCGCGGATCGCGCTCGAACACGTCGCGCGCCCAGAACGACGCGCCGGGAGACGGGTCGGGCATGAGCAGGTATCGATTCAGCCCGAACATCTCGTGGCGCTGGTCGACCCGGGTATACGGGTACCCTTCCGGCCGGTAGAACACGAGGGCCGAGATTCCATCGTCCGGCGGCGCCTTGCAGGCCTCCGGGATGCTCGCGAACCAGATCTTCGGATCCCCCGCTGTGGCGCCGAGGGCCACGAGCTCGGTCCCGGACCGGTGCTCGCGCCGGTACTCGTCCGCATACCCGGCGTAGGCCATCCAGAACGGGGTGATATCGACGAAATCCGTCCTGATCTGGGCGAGCGCGAGGCCGGGCGCCGATTGCACGTCGACGAGCGGGTGAGCCTGCCCGAGCGCCGGGTCCGGGGCGGGGCTGAGCGCCGTCCCGCCGCTCGCCACGTCGAACGCCTGGTCGACCGACAGGACCTCTTCCTCCAGGGCGGGGACGTCCTCGAAGGCGTCGAACGCCGCCGAGAAGCGCGCGCTGAGCGCGACGCGCGACGCCCCGGCGGGGATCACGAACTCGCGCCGCCCAGGGCTCGAGCCGGCGAGCGGCAGCGGCGCGTCGTCGGCCGCCGCCTGCACGTCGGCGAGCGCGTCGGGCAGGAGCGGGCTGCCCGCATTGCGCCAGGTGACCCGGAGCCTCAGCGCCATGCGGCGCCCCGGACCGGAGGGCGCGCCCGGCGACAAGGGAGCGCGGCGGCGTGGAGGGGGTCGACCGGGCCATTGCCGGCGAAGGGGAAGCGCTGCGGGGCGGAGGGCACGGGGCGCCCACGGTACCAGAGGGCGCGGGCCGCGGGCGAGCGCGACCGGGCGTGGAGGCCGCGCGGGGAGCCCCGAGAGGCGCGCTTCCCGTGTCGTTCGGCCGATCCTGCGGGCGCGGCGCGCCGCGCCGCCGGGGGCTGTGTCGCCTCCTCGGCTGGCGCGGCGCCAATCGACTGGAGCTCAGCGGTTGCCGTTCGCGCAGTACCCGAACTCGACGGCCGTTCCAGACTTGATCTTGGCGTTCCAGTTCACGCCGGTGAACACGAAGTCGGTGCCTTGCTTGACGGCGTTGGTGTTCCAGAAGTCACGGAGCGTCGCGCCGTTCGAGGGCACGTAGAGCTTCCATGGGGTCTCGCCGCTGTCTTTCTTGGTCAGCTTGACGTTGTTGCAGTAGCCGCCCGTCCAGGTCGAGTTGGGGGTGATGCCGATGGTGATGTCGCCGCCCTCCACGCGCACGCCGGTCCCGGGGTTGCCCCCGCCGCTGCCGCCGCCGCCGGTGCTGCTGCTGCTGCTGCTGCTGCTGCTGCTCGACGAGGACGTGGTGGTGCCGCCGCCGCCACCACCGCTGCCGGAGGTGCTGGAGCTGGAGCTGCTGGAGGTGGTGGTGCTGCTCGAGCTGGAGCTGCTGCTGCCCTTCACCCGGGCGATGAAGCTGTCATAGCCGGCGACGTCGCCCGTCTGGGAGAGCATGACGATCGCGACGCCCATGTCGACGGCCTTGGCGACGTTGCTCTCGTTGAGCCAGGTGGAGTCGACGTTGATCGGGCCGCCGCCGAACGTGTACGCGTCCACGATGACGAGCGGCAGGCCGAGCGCGGTGGTGATATCGCGGTAGGTGAAGTTGTCGATCTTGCCCTCGGTGAACGGGAACTGCTTGCCCGTGAGGCCGACGTACTTGACGACGCTGCGATCCCAGCCGGCGTAGAACCCGCCGGGCGTCGTCGCCCACCGGGTCGCAGACGGGTTGAACCACGGGCTGAAGTCGATGACCACCCTGCACGAGGGGCAGCCCGACTTGATGGCGCCGAGGATCTGGTTCATGAAGCCGTCGGATTCCGTCTTGTCGAACGCGTTCTGCTGATCCTTCTGCGAGAACTGGTACCAGTCCGGCTCGATGTGGATCAGCGGCTCGACCGCCCTGCCCCCGAGGCCCGCGTAGATCTTCTGCGCCGCGTCCTTGTACTTGGTCACCATCGCGCCGATGTTGGCGCGCACGTACGCCGCGCCCCTCTGGCACAGCGGTGCGCCGCTGTTGCCGTCGCAGTCGTTCTCGGACCCGAGCCCCTTCTTCGTCATGTCCGTGGCGATGTAGCCGAAGAAGTAGGGGGTCTTCCCCGCGTTGACGATCTGCGTAAGCTTGTTCTTGTGCGTGCTGGTGAAGCCGCCCGATTGCAACCAGTCCCCGACGGCGACCACATCGACGTTGGCGGGTCCGGACTGGGGCGGCGACCAGCTCTGGCTCCACTGCGGAGCGACGCCGAAGCGCATCTGCGATGCCGCCGCGGCCGCCGCTGCCTCATCGGCGAAAATCTCGTCCTCTTCGGAGGCGCTGGAACCATCGTCCGCGACAACGATGCACCCGCCGACAGCGGCGAGCAGGCACAGAGCTGCCCCAGCACCGAAAAGCGAACCCTTGATCTTCGTCATTGTCAATCTCCAAGTGACCGAGCGGCTCCGCGCCGCATCGGATTTTTCCGCTCCCGAGTGCCAGCATCGGCTTGGCACGGGGCGCTTGTTGAAAGGAAGGTTCGTAGAGCGTTGCAACGGCCGGGCCATCGTCTCTCCAGAGAGGAGAACGCCGGTTCACGGGCACATTCCGACGGTGCCTGTCCGCGAGAGATAGAGAGTGGGCCGATGGAGTGGATCGCCGAACCGGGGCACGGATGATCCACCGCGAACGCCCTGATTTCTCGGTGCGGGACGCTGGCAAGCGGGTAGTCTGCGCCCGATGAACCAGCACCGTGGAGTGGAGCGATGATCGCGCCCGCGCTCATCGAGATCGAGGACGCCGAGGTCTTCCGCGGCGATACGCGCGTCTTCGAGGGGCTGTCGCTGCGCATCGAGCAGGGCGAGAACACCGCGATCCTCGGGCCCAACGGCGCCGGGAAGTCGACCTTGCTGCGGCTTCTCTCACGGGAAATCTATCCGGTCCACCGCGAAGGCTCGCATGTGCGGATACTCGGTCACGAAAGGTGGGAGGTGTCCGCGCTCAGGCGCAGGTTGGGGCTCGTGTCGTACGAGCTGCAGATGGCCTATCCCCGGGGTGTGCGGGGCTCCGATGTGGTGCTCTCCGGCTTCTTCGCGAGCGCCGGGCTGCACGAGCACGAGCCGCCGACCGCCGCGCAGCGCCGGCGCGCCGAGGAGGTGCTCCGCGACCTCGGCGTCGCGCACCTCGGCGACAAGCCCATCGCGGAGATGTCCGCCGGCGAGCAGCGGCGCTGCCTGCTCGCGCGCGCCCTTGTGCACGACCCGGAGGCGCTGGTGTTCGACGAGCCGACGACGAGCCTCGATCTGAAGGCCGCGTTCGAGCTCATCGATCTGCTCAGGCGCCTCGCGCGGCAGGGCAAGACGCTGATCCTGGTGACGCACCATGTGCAGGAGATCCCGCCGGAGATCGGGCGGGTCGTCCTGCTGAGGAGTGGCCGCGTCTTCGCCGATGGCCCGAAGCGCGCGGTGCTGACCGACGACAACCTGTCCCGTCTGTTCGACGTGCCGCTCACCGTGGTCGAGCGCGACGGGTTCTTTCAGGTATTTCCTCGAAGCCTGTGAGGCGCCCGCCCGCGCCGAGTTGTCGCTTCGCTGGGGCGTCGCCGCCCGCCGGCACATGCCGGCGGGCGGCAAGGCCCAGGCGAGCGGCCGGACGACGCACGCGAACGAGGTGGACGGCTTGCGCGGGGCCCGCGGTCCTCGGCCGCCTCGTTCCAAGGCGGCCGAGGTCGTCGCGGACGCTGCAGCGCGTGGATGTGGCAGCAAAGCGTCCGATGGCGTAGAGGGGGCAGGGCGCTGGGTGAAGGCGGCCCACCGCTCCGGAGAGGGAATGCTCGCACGGTTGGAACTCCACCACGTCGGACCGGCCCCGCACCTGGAGCTCGATCTCGCGCCCCGGCTCAATCTGATCACCGGCGACAACGGGCTTGGGAAGACATTCCTCCTCGACGTGGCCTGGTGGGCGCTCACCCGCAGCTGGGCCAGCCATCCGGCCGCCCCGCACCGCGCCCCCGGGCTCAAACCCACCATTTCCTTCCGCTACCACGTGAAGAACGGCGTGGTGGGCCACAGCAGCCAGTACGACTTCAGGGCGCAGGCCTGGCCCATGAAGCGAGGCTTCCCGGCCAACCCGGGCATGGTGCTCTATGCCCGCGTGGACGGGTCGTTCTCGGTCTGGGATCCGGCGCGGAACACCTGGAAGAACGTGCCTTCGCTGAGCGTCGATGCGCCGGATCGACCGCCGGCGTATCATTTCAATCCGAAGGAGGTCTGGGACGGGCTGGAGCCGGACGGCAAGGTGCTCTGCAATGGTCTGATCCGGGACTTGGCCTCTTGGAAGGGGAGAGGCGATGCATCCTTCCTGCACCTGATGCAGGGGCTCGAGGCGCTCTCCCCTTCAGAGCACGAGCGGCTGGAGCTCGGTGAGCTGACCCGCGTGAGCCTCGAGGACGCGCGCGACATGCCGACGTTGAAGACGCTTTACGGGCAAGAAGTACCTGTCGTGTACGTCTCGGCGGCGGTCAAGCGCATCATCGCGATCGCGTACCTGCTCGTGTGGACCTGGCAGGAGCACGTCCAGGCGAGCCGGCTGCTCAATCAGGAAGTCACGAAGCAGATCATCTTCCTGGTCGACGAGCTCGAGGCGCACCTGCACCCGCGCTGGCAACGGACGATCTTGCGCTCGCTGCTGCGGGTGCTCTCCGCGCTCACCGGAGCCGAAGACGTCGAGGTGCAGGTGCTGGCCGTCACCCACTCGCCGCTGCTCCTCGCCTCGCTGGAGCCGCTGTTCGATCCCGAACGGGACGCGCTCTGGAATCTGGATCTGGTCAACGAGCAGGTGGTGCTGCGGCGCGAGGTGTGGCGCCGCCGTGGCGACGCGAACGCCTGGCTCACCTCCGATGTCTTCGATCTGGAGGAGCCCCGCTCGCTCGAGGCAGAGCACGCCATCCGGCGTGCGGAGAGCCTGATGCGACGTGACCACGTCGCCCCGGAGGAATTCGCAGCGGCGCGGGACGAGCTGAGGGCCAGCCTCCCCGACGTTGACCCGTTCTGGGTTCGATGGCGCTTCTGGGCCAGAGAGGCCGGGCTCGATCGATGATTCCTGTGGAGAAGCAGCCGGAGCCGCGGCCACCGGGGTTCGATTTCGACGGTAAGGTCCGATCGCCCGGGCGGAGCGCGCTTGCCGAGCTGACCGGACAGGAGCCCACGATCCGCCGCCGTGGGCCGCGCATCAGGCAGCGCGCCGATCGGATCGAGGATCTCGACCCGGAGGTGCTCCGCAAGTACGCATACTGGACCCGGGCGCTCGAGGCGTTGCACGATGCGTACAGGGGCATCTGCGCGTACTCCTGCTTTTACATCGAACCGGTCACCGGTCCCACCGTCGATCACTTCGTAGCCATCACCCGCACGGAGCTCGCGCAGGCGTACGAGTGGGACAACTACCGGCTCGCGAGCTCATTGATGAACGCCTGCAAGCGCGAGTTCCCGGAGGTCCTCGATCCGTTCCTCGTACAGGACGGCTGGTTCGAGCTCGACATGGACACCCCGGAGGTGAAGCCCGCGGCATCGCTCTCCCCGGAGACCTTGCAGCGCGTTGAAGCGACGATCCGTCGGCTCAAGCTCAACTCCCGCGACTGCAGGAGCGCGCGACGTCGTTATTTCGACCTGTACTGGCAGCCCAAGGCCTCCTCGCGACCCATCCCGCTCTGGTTCCTCGAGGAGCAGGCTCCCTTTCTCGCGCGCGAGATGCGCCGCCAGGGCCGCGTCCGCCCCGAGGATCTCGAGGCGCCGGCGAATCCGGCGACCTGAAGCAGATGCTGCCCCTGCCTTCCCCGACCGGCGCTCGGGTCGTTCTCCGCTACCAGCGCTCCTCGCATCGACGGCGGCCGGTCGGGGCCGTATCGGGCCAGACCGGTTCGACGACGCGGCGCTAGCCGATTTCCACCTTGCTCCACATGTCCCTCCGCATCCGCTCCTTCCTCCGGTCGGTCCGGGTCACGAGCCGGGCGGCGCCCCAGGCGGCGAGCAGCTGGCCCTCCTGGCCGAGTCCGGGCAGCACGCTCCGGCCGACGAGCAGAGTGCGCTCGATCGGCCCGCGGATCGGCTCGCCCGCGAGCCCGAGGTAGCCGGGCGGGTCGACCTCGAGCTGCCGCACCATCGGCTCGGCGCCCGGAGCCGCGCCCTTCAGCGCGGCACGCTCGATGAGACGGCGGCGCTGGCCGTCGTAGAGCCACACCGGCAGCCCGTCGTGCACCGAGTCGACGAGCACGAGGTGGCGCTCGAGGAAGGGGAGCTCGGCCGTGAGCGCGTCGAGCACCGCCTGGCGCGCCTCGAGCAGCGACAGCGGGCCCCGGTCGGGGAGCAGGATCTCCGCCACGAGCAGCGTGTCGGTCGAGGGAGCCGGCAGATCGCAGCGCTGGAGATGGACCACGGGGCGCCCGGGGCCGGTCGGTCGCGTCTGCCGCGGCGAGCTCGGACGGCCCCCGGAGGCGCCGTCGCTCGACACGCGCGGCGGCGCGGGCGAGCGGCCCGCCGACGCGGACGGGAAAGGGAACAGCAGCGCCTCGGGGCCGAGCGGCTCGGGCAAACCCTCGCGGCGCACGATGAGCGACACCACGAAGCGGCCGACCGAGGAGGTGATCCGCGGCCACTCGCGCAGCGCGCGCTTGTGGATGCCCTCGCCGCCCGAGAGGCTCGCGAGCGTCTCGCCGTCCATGTCGGTGATGACGAAGCTGCTGCCGTTCGGGTGATCGTCGCCGTCGAGCACGACCCCCGCGGCGGTGCCCCTTCGGACGTGGACCGACGCGGCGCGCTCGTCGAGCAGGCAGCGGCCGCCGTGGGCGAGGATGCGCTCGACGAGGAACTCCTCGAGCTCCTCCTCGCCGCGCGGGAGCATCATCAGCCCGCGCGTCCACGCCCCGTGCAGGCGCGCGACCGCGAAGGGGGGCGGGAGCGCCGAGAGGTCCGTGGCGAAGAGGACGGACTGCGTGACGATCGAGCGGAACAGGTGGCCGCGCGGGAACTCGACGAGCAGGTCGGCGTCGGGCTCGGCGCGCGCGTAGGGGAGCATGCCGGCGTAACGCGCGGTCTCGCGCCGCTCCCAGAAGGTGCCCGGCGGCCAGAGGGCGTCGTGCGAGAAGGCGTCGTCCGCGGCGCCGTTGACGTGGGCGAGCTCGGCGTAGAGCTCGTCGACGACCCGCCGGAGCTCGGGGAACTCGCGGTCGATCTCGCGGCCGAAGAGGACCATGTCGGGCGGCACGTCGAGGCGCCGGCGCGGCGCGACGGCCTGCAGCATGGGCATGGCCGGGACGATGCGGCGCTTCCAGGTCTGCGACTGGGCGAGCTCGACGAGGAAGCGGCGCCACGCGGGCGAGGGCTCGGCGAGCATCGTGAAGGCGCGCCGGCGGAGGACGTGCTGGTCGAGGCGGTAGGTGGGCGGGCGCTCGCCGTGCCCGACGACCATCACGGTGAAGTCGCGGCGCGCGAGGAGCGCCGCGGCCGTGAGCGCGCCGATGGACCGGCCGAGGACGATGACGTCGTAGTGCTTGTGGATCACGCCCCTTCCCCGACTTCTCCGACTTCCCTGACCTCCCCGGCGCTTCCCTGCGCAGGGCCGCCCTGGGCGAGCCCGAGCGCGGTCTCGACGCCGGCGAGCGTCGCGCGCGCTCGCCCGCCCGGCACGTCAGGCGGCGCGATGTGGAGGCGCCCCTCGGCGATCCACGAGAGCGCGCGGATCAGCAGGGCGTGCTCCTGGACGAGGATGCGCGCGGCGAGCGCGTCGCGGTCGTCCCCGTCGAGCACGGGGACGGCGGCCTGCGCGAGGATGGGCCCGGTGTCGGTGCCGGCGTCGACGAGGTGGACCGTGCAGCCGGTGACGCGCACGCCGTGATCGAGCGCCTGCCGCTGGGCGTCGACACCGGGGAAGGAGGGCAGGAGCGACGGGTGGATGTTCACGACCCGGTGCGGGAAGGCGTCGAGGAAGGTCGTCGTGAGCAGGCGCATGAAGCCCGCGAGGACGACCCAGGTCGCGCCCGCCTCGCGGAGGGCGTCGACGGCGGCGGCGTCGAAGCTGTCGCGATCGGCGAAGTCCCGGTGCGCGATGACGCGCGTGGGGACCCCGGCGCGCTCGGCGCGCGCGAGGCCCTCCACGTCGGGCCGGTTGGACAGGACGAGCCGCACGCGGGCGTCGAGGTGGCCGGCGGCGATCGCGTCCAGGATCGCCTGGAGGTTCGAGCCGCGGCCGGAGATGAGGACGCCGAGATCGAGGGGGGGCATGGGGGGCAGATACTACGGCGGAGGCGGGCGCGGGAGAGATCCGGGGCAGAAGCGGCCGCCCGGGTCTCGGGGGGGCGCATCGAGGGCCGCGAGGCGACCTCCGGGCCGCTCGCGCTGTCATTTGCGGCTGCGCACGCTCGCGCCTCGCCGTGGCCGGGCCCCTCTGGCCGGCCACCTACCAATGCCGCGCCGCTCGGGGTAGGGTGGCGGCGCCACGATGTCGGAACGCCCGCCTGAGCCGACCCTTACCGCCGACGAGGCCGCGAAGCACCGGGCGAGGTCCTACCTCGGGCGGGTGATCTCGAAGCGCTACCGCATCGACGAGGTCATCGCGATGGGCGGCATGGGCGCTGTCTACCGCGGCGAGCACGTGCACATGCACAAGCGCGTCGCGATCAAGATCCTGCACCCCGACACCGAGCGGCTCCCCGAGCTCGTGCAGCGCTTCGAGCGCGAGGCCATCGCCGGCGCCCACATCCAGCACCGGAACGTCGCGACCGCGACCGATTTCGGCGAGGCGGAGGACGGCTCGTTCTTCCTTGTCCTCGAGTACGTGCGCGGCACGACGCTCCACGAGATCATCCGGCGCGGGCCGGTGCCCGCCGCGCGCGCCGCCCTGATCGCCAGGCAGCTCGCGGCCGCGCTCGACGCGACCCACGCGATGGGCATCGTCCACCGCGACGTGAAGCCGCGCAACGTGATGGTCGTCGAGCCGCAGGGCGACCTCGTGAAGCTCATCGACTTCGGCCTCGCGAAGGTGAGCGTCGATCAGCTGCGCCGGTCCACCGCGTCGCCGGAGTCCGCGCGGGCGGGGGCCGACTCGCTCCCGGTCCGGCTCACCACGGCCGGCGTGATCTTCGGGACCATCGCCTACCTCGCCCCGGAGTCGGCGCTGGGGATGGATTTCGTCGACGAGCGCGCGGATCTCTACGCCCTGGGCCTGATCCTCTACGAGATGCTGGCCGGCAAGCACCCGTTCCTGGCCAAGGATCCGGTCGAGCTCTTCAACCAGCAGCGGAGCGCGCCCGTGCCGGCGATCGCCACGCACTCGCCCGGCGTCGAGGCCCCGCCTGCCCTCGAGGCGGTCGTGCGGCTCCTCCTCGAGAAGAATCCGCGCGCCCGCTTCGGGACCGCGGCGGAGCTGATCGCGGCGCTCGACGATGCGTGCTCCGTGTCGGGGATCGCCGTGCACGAGCCGCGGGCGGAGATGGCGTCGAGGGGGGAGATGTCATCGAGGGCGGAGATGGCGTCGGTGCCCGCGATCGCGGACGCGGCCCGCGTGCCGAGCAACCGGCCGCCCGTGCCCAGCGCGCCGTCGCGCGCGACCGACGCGAGCGCCGGCGGCTCGTCGGCGATCCTCCTCGGCGATTCGTGCCTGGTCTCGCTGGAGGACGTCGCGGGCGCGCTGGCGCCCGCCGGCAGCGGCGCGGGCGCGCCGGAGGCAGGGCGAGCGCGCGCGTCGAGCGAGCCGGGGGAGGGGCGCGCGGACAGCGTGGAGCTGGCGGGGATGACGGCGGCCGTGGAGCCGGCGGGGCCAGCGGCGGCCGTGGAGCCGGCGGGGCCAGCGGCGGCCGCGGAGCCGGCGGAGGGCGACGAAGACGACGAGGACGCCCTCAGCCACTCGCGGCCGACGCCGGTGCGCAACACGCCGACCCTCGTCGCCGAGCTGACGCGCGACTCGCGCCCGACGGCGGTGGGCGGCGCGGCGTTCATGGCGCAGGTCGCCTTTGCGCAGGAGGCCGCCAGGGCCGACGCTGCCGCCGCGGCCGACGACTCGAGCGTGCCGGAGGACGCGCGCCCGACGACGGTAGGCGGCGCGGCGCTCATCGCCCAGGCGGCTTTCGCTCGCGAAGCAGCCGGCGGTGGCGCTCCTTCCGAGGCCGATGACCCGCGGCCGCCGCGCGACTCGTGGCAGCTGTTCGATGCGGCGGCGCCGTCGCAGGAGCCGGCGACACCGGAGGAGCGGGCGCTGCCGGTCTCGACGGATCCATCGCCTGGGGAGGCAGCGCGGTCCGTCGAAGCGCCTGTGGCGACGGCGGCAACGGGACTCAGCTCCCTGCGGCTGTCGCTGGACGATCTCTTGTCGTCGCCGGGTCAGCCGGAGCGTCGCCCCGTAGAGCCCTCGGCGAAGAAGCCGTCGCCGTCGGGCGTGGAGGAGCCGTCGTCGCCTGAAGCGGAGCAGGCGCCGTCGAAGCCGCCGTCATCGCCAGCGGCGGAGAGTTCGCCGTCGAAGCCGCCGTCGTCGCGAGCGGCGGAGAGCTCGCCGTCGAAGCCGCCATCGTCGCGAGCGGCGGAGAGTTCGCCATCGAAGCCGCCGTCAGCGGAGCGTGCGTCATCGAAGCCGCCGTCCACGTCCGCTGTGGAGTCGGCGTCCGTCGCGAAGCCGGCGTCGTCGAGGCCGCCGTCGTCGCCTGAAGCGGAGCAGGTGCCATCGAAGCCGCCGTCGTCGCCAGCGGCGGAGAGTGCGCCATCGAAGCCGCCGTCGTCGCCAGCGGCGGAGAGTGCGCCATCGAAGCCGCCGTCGTCGTCTGCGGCGAAGCGTTCGCCATCGAAGCCGCCGTCGTCGCCAGCGGCGGAGAGTTCGCCATCGAAGGCGCTGCCCGCGTCCGCTGCGGAGCCGGCGTCCGTCGCGAAGCCGGCGTCGTCCAAGGCGCCGTCGTCGTCTGCGGCGGAGAGTTCGCCATCGAAACCGCCGTCGTCGCCAGCGGCGGAGAGTGCGCCATCGAAGCTGCCGTCGTCGTCTGCGGCGGAGAGCTCGCCATCGAAGCCGCCGTCGTCGTCTGCGGCAGAGAGTTCGCCGTCGAAGCCGCCGTCGTCGTCTGCGGCGGAGCGTGCGTCATCGGAGCCGCTGGCCGCATCCGCTGTGGAGGCGGCATCCGTCGCCAAGCCGCCGTCGTCGAAGCCGCCGTCCGGGGCCGACGCGGAGCCGGCGCCATCGCCGTCGCCCGCGCCGTCCGTGAAGGCGCAGCCGCCGCAGACCGAGCCGGCTCCCGTGGCGTCCGCGTCCCCGCCGCCGGACGAGCCGCCCGCAGAGGATGAGGCGCCCGTCTCGGAGCCGACGTCCGAGCGGATGAGCGGCTCGCGGCCAGCCTTCGCCCCGACGCTGCTGCGGGAGCTGGAGGCCGCCGAGGCAGAGCGCGTCGCCCGCGAGCGCGAGGAAGAGGCCAAGCGGAAGCTCGCCGAGGAGGCAGAGCGCGCCGCGCGCGAGCGCGAGGAGAAGGCCAGGCGAAAGCGCGAAGCGCGGGAGGCTCGCGCGTCGCGGCTGGGCCCCGAAGGCCTCGGCGGCCGCGTCGGCCGGCTGGCCCCGTACCTGGGCGGCGGCCTCCTCGCGGCGGCCATCATCGCGGCGCTCGCCGGCGGTGGGCGCGCCCCGCCCGAGCCGGAGCCCCAGCTCGGCCCCGCGAGGCCCCCCGCGAGCGCGCTCGCCACGAGCGAGCCGGCCCCGACCGCCGCCGTCCCCGAGACCCCCGCGCCCACGGCGCCGGCGCCCGAGGCCGCTGCGCCGGCGGCGCCCGACGCGCCGGCTGAACCCCCGCCCGATGAAGCGGCCCGGAAGGCGCTCACCGACGCTGTCAGGGCGCGCCGGTGGGTGAAGGCCGCCGACGTGATCCAACAGCTCGCGGAGCGCGATCCGACGGCGCTCCGGGAGCGCGCGCTCGCGATCGCGGCGCGCAACGTCGCCATCGCCATCGCGAAGACGGGCGAGGAGCACGCCGACAAGGTCTTCGACGCGCTCTCGAGCCGCTTCGGGACGGCGGGCATCGACGTGCTCTACGAGATCGTCGAGACCCGCGGTCGCTCCACGCCGGCCACCCGGGCCGCGAAGCTGCTCCGCGATCCGGAGATCGCGGCCCGCGGGACCCCAGCGGTCCGGATCTCCTTCGAGCTGCGCGACGCCACGTGCGGCGAGAAGCTCCCGTTCCTCGAGCGCGCGGTCTCCGATGGCGACCAGCGCACCCTCGTCGTGCTCGAGACGACGGTGAGGCCCTGTTACAAGAAGAGCCGGGCGATCGACGAGGCGATCAAGAACCTGCGATCGCGGCTCGAAGGCGGCTGAGCTCGCGCCGCGCGGCCCGCGCGGCCGCCCGGCGCATCCGGTCCTGCGCGCCGCGCATCGCCCTCGCCGGCGCCGGCCCGCTCATCCGAACAGCACGCGCTCCTCGAACGGCACGTCGCCGACCGACACGACCTCCCCGAGCACCCAGGCCTGCTCGCCGCTCTTCGCGAACGCCTCGATGGCCCGGTCGGCGGCGCCCTTCTCCACGACCGCGACCAGCCCGACGCCGAGGTTGAACGTGCGCCGCATCTCGGCCTCCTCCACGGGGCCGCCGCGCTGGAGCACCTGGAACACCGCCGGCCGCTGGTAGGAGCGGAGGTCGAGCCGCGCGCCCAGCCCGTCCGGCAGCACCCGCGGCAGGTTCCCCGGCAGGCCGCCGCCCGTGATGTGCGACAGCCCCCGGACCGCATCGCCGCAGGCCCCGAGGAGCGCCGTGATCGCGCGGGCGTAGATCCGGGTCGGCGTCAGCAGCGCCTCCCCCACGGTGCCGCCGAGGTCGGCCACGCGGTCGCTCATCGTGAGCCCCATCTCCTTCTCGAGCACGCGCCGCGCGAGCGAGAAGCCGTTCGAGTGCAGCCCGCTCGACGCCACGCCGATGACCGCATCGCCGGCCGCGATCCGCTTGCCGTCGAGGATGCGCGACCGCTCGACGACGCCGACGGCGAACCCGGCGAGGTCGTACTCGCCGTCCGCGTACATGCCCGGCAGCTCGGCCGTCTCGCCGCCGATCAGCGCGCATCCGGCCTGCTTGCAGCCCTCGGCGATGCCGCGGACCACGGCCTCGCCCACGTCGACGTCGAGCTTGCCCGTCGCGAAGTAGTCGAGGAAGAACAGCGGCCGCGCGCCCACGGTCAGCACGTCGTTCACGCACATCGCGACGAGATCGATGCCGACGGTGTCGTGGACGCCCGTCGCGAACGCCACCTTCAGCTTGGTGCCGACCCCGTCCGTGCCGCTGACCAGCACCGGCTCGGACAGCCCGCCCGGCAGCGCGCACAGCCCGGCGAAGCCGCCCACGTCGGCGAGCACCTCGGGGATGCGCGTCGGCTTCGCGAGTCGCTTGATGCGCTCGACGAGCGCGTCCCCTGCATCGATATCGACCCCGGCTTCCCGGTACGTGACGCTCATGGCAGGCGCATCCCACACCTCGGCGGCAAAGGGAAGCGGGCTCGCTCTCCGGCTCCGGCCTCCGGCCTCCGGGCGGCTCCGGGGTCGGCGGGCGGCCGGGCTCCCCGTGCCGCGGGGGCCGCCGCGGGCAGACGCGCGACCGCCTGGCCGGGCGAGCGCTCGTGCTTCCCCCCACCGTACAGCGAAAGCCCGCTCTACCAGCGCACGACGAGCGGCACTTCTGCAGGGAACTGGTGAGATTGCCCTTCGTGACCGTGATCCCACTCCAGCTCGAGAGAGCGGGTCGCCCCACGATCGATCGAGAGCATGCCCTGGTCCACGAACCAGCGCACGCCCGACGAGAGCGGCGGGCTCTCCGCTGGCAGTTGCAGCCGTACACGCGTCAGCGTCCGGCGCGCGCCGCGATGCGATCGCGACTCGATCGGGGTGGTTCGCCTGAGGGTCTGGGGCGCCACGAATATCATGGGCTCCGCCAGGGACCCTCTCGGCGTCACGATGGGCATGCTCATGCCCGTCGGCATGTATTTCGGCTTGTAGTCCCAGGTCTCGAAGGGCCAGTCCCCGGCGCCTCCGGCATCGGTGGTCCTGAAACAGATGCCAAACGGGCATGCGCCTGTCTCGGCCCAATGAATGCGTTCGTGTAGCCCCAGCGGCCGAACGATCTCGGTCTGCAGCTCCTCCAGATCATGGACGCCGAGGACCTCGAAGAACGCGTTCTCGAAGGCCGCGCACGCATTCGCGGTCCCCTGACCCTCATGCACCGCGTGGCGGCTGAAGTTCAGGCCGAACTCGGCGAGCATCCGCTCGACGATGCCGACGTCGGGTGTCGCAAGGAATACATGATCGACTTCCCAGCCCATCGACTGCCTCCGAGTGGAGCCGGCGTCCCGGGCTCGCACGAGACTGTAGCGTGAAAAGCAACGCCAACTCAACAGCACCCTACCTGATCAGGCTGTGCCGCGACCGGGACAGCCGGCGGGTTTGCAAACCGTCGCGCACGCCTGACGTTGCTTCGGGGTATGCTGCCGCGGCCACGCATCGTGGCTCGCACCAAGGAAACCCCATGAGAGTCGGCGTTTCGCTCACCCTCCTTGTCTCCTCTTCCTTCCTCGCCGCCTGCTCCGGCGGCGGCTCATCGGCCGGAGACGGCGGGACCGGAGGCACGGCCGGATCCGGTGGCGCCGCGGGGACAGGCGCTGCCGGCACGGGCGCCGCCGGCGCGACGGGGACGGGCAGCTCGGCAGGCGTCGGCGGCGCGGGCCCGGGCGAGCCGATCGATCTCTGCGCGGGCCTCGTGCAGGACAAGGAAGCGCGCCCGATGACCGAGCTCGCCAGGCCGGCGCTCGGCGAGGCCGTCACCGACGCCGAGTTCGGCACCACGATCCGCCGGATCACGGCGGTCGCGCCGGGCGGCGGGAACGACCCTGTCATCAAGCCGATGTACTCGACCATCTCGGCGTGGAACGCGGACGAGTCGAGGCTCATCCTCTTCTCGGTCGCGGCCGGCGAGCACCAGCTCTACGACGGCAAGACCTACGAGCTCATCGGGGCGCTCGACATCTCGCCGGCGGACATCGAGCAGGTGTACTGGCACACCTCCGATCCCGACGTCCTGTTCTACGTCGACGGCAAGGACTTCATCCGTTACCACGTCGGCGCCGGGACGAAGGAGGTCGTGACGACGTTCGACTTCTGCTCGGGCGGCGCGAGCGCGGGCGGCGACCCGCTGTTCATGTCGTGGGATTCGAACCGCATCGGCCTCACGTGCGACGATCAGGTGTTCCTCTACGATATCGACCAGAATACGGTGCTCGCCAGGAAGGCGCTCGACGAGAACCCCGCCCAGGTCGCGCCGAGCGGGACGCTCGCGTTCCTGAGCGACAGCGGCGGCGTGACCGATCCGCAGCTGAACGTGGTGCGTACGCTGGACCTGCTGGAGCCGTACGGCCACGCGTCGCTGAGCAGGGTGAACGGTCATGACACCTGGAACGGGGCTGTCTACGATCCCGGTCCCGGCGGCAATGACGACATCGGGCTCCTCGTCACATGGGATCTCGCGGAAGGCACCTCGAAGGTGGTCATCGGCCCGGAGACGGGGTGGCCCTATCCCCCGACAGGGCACATCTCGGGGATGGCGTACAAGCAGCCGGGATGGGTGTTCGTGTCGTCGATCGGCGATGCGTCGGGCAGAGGGGTGCTCGACATGGAAAACCTGATCGCCGACACGAGCACGGGCAAGGTCTGCCGGATTGGCCGTCACCGGAGCTGGGGCAAGGAGAACACCCACCTCGTCGAGCCGTACTGGGCCGAGCCGCACACCGTGCCCAGCCCGAGCGGCACGCGCGCCGTGTTCGGGAGCGACTGGGGCAACGGGGATACCGTCGACGCCTACGTGATCGAGCTGCCCAGCTACACGCCGTGAGCACGGGTCGCGACGGGCCGCGCTGGCCTGCCGGAGGTGCTCCCGGTCCTGCCGCTGCTGCCGATCGCGCCCCCGCTCCCGCCGCGACCGGCGCACGCGTCCGAGGGTGAGAAATCCCAGCGGCGCAAGGCAATGAAGACGCCCGAGGGATGTGCGGCGTCGAGCCGGCCGTTCGCCCTTGTCTTGCGCGTCGCGACCGACATTCTAGGCGCCCATGTCCGCCACGCCCGAGCCCGCTCCGCCCCTGGTCCTCGTCGCCGCCGCCGTCATCATCGAGCGTGGCCGCGTCCTGCTCACGCAGCGCAAGGCGGGCGCGCACCTCGAGGGCGCGTGGGAGTTCCCCGGCGGCAAGGTCGAGGCCGACGAGGATCCGCGGGACGCCCTGATCCGCGAGCTGCGCGAGGAGATAGGCGTCGAGGCCCGGGTCGGCGACATCGTCGAGGTGACCTACCACCGCTATCCGAAGAGGCCGGTGCTCCTCCTCTTCTACGCCGCCGCCCTCGCCGAGGGCTCGCCCGCGCCCGCCGCGCTCGACGTCGCCGACGTGCGCTGGGCCGAGGCGGCCGATCTCCGGGACGAGCTCTTCCCGCCCGCCGACGTCGCGGTGCTCGCCAAGGTGCGCGCGCGGCTCGCGGCGACGTAGCCCCTCGTGGAACGGTGTCTCCCGCCTGAAGGCTGGTACACGGGGCTCCGCGAAGCTCGGGTGGCCTCCGGGGATGAGGGGGAGCGAGCCCCGCCGTGGTGGGCTCACAAGGCAGGGGGGCACGCCTCGCCGCGGACGTCGCCGATGAGGCTCGCGAGCCGCTGGGCAGGCAGCTCGCCGACGGCGCGCTCCACCTCCTGCCCGGCGGCGTCGACGCTGAGGAACGTCGGCACGAAGCGCACGCCGTAGCGGGCGGCGAGGGCCTGCCCGCGCGGATCGTCGACCTGGATGCGCAGGACGGTGCCGTCCTCCTTGGCGCAGCGCCCCTCGAGCTCCTTCACGAGCGGCGCCATGCGCTCGCACACCGGGCAGTGCGCGCTCTCGAACTCGAGCAGCCGAGGCATCCCCTCGGGCAGCGCGACGTCGCCGTGCGCCACGGCGCCCTCCGGGGCCGCGCACGCGCCGGCGGGGCCGACCTCGCAGGGCGCGCCCGCGTCCACGGCCGCCGCGGGCGCCGGTGAGAGGGCGTCCAGGCGGCCGTCGGCGACCGCGATCCCGGCGGCCACGAGCAGCGCCCCCGTCACGCGCTGGAGGGCCGGCGTGGCCGGCATCAGGCGGCGCGCGAGCGCGACGGCCGCCGGCCCGACGAAGGCCGCGGCGACGAGCGGCGCGGCGAGGCCCGCGGCGTAAGCGCCGAGCTGGATCGCGCCGGTGAGCGGGCTCGCGCCCGCGCTGGCCGCATAGGTCAACGCCGCGCCGAGCACCGGGCCGACGCACGGCGTCCACCCCGCCGCGAAGGCGATGCCGAAGAGCATGCCCCCCCAGAAGCCGCCCGCGCCCGGGAGGCGGGAGAGGAGCGGGCGCGCCTCGCGCTCGAGCCACGGCAGGCGCAGCACGCCCAGGAGCTTCGCGCCGAAGAGCGCCAGGAGCACGCCGGACGCGACGGTGAACGCGCGCCGGTGGGGCGCGAGGGCCGCGGCGAGCGCCGAGGCGCCGGCGCCGAGCGCGACGAGCACGATGGCGAGGCCGATCGCGAAGCCGACACCGGCGAGGCGCACGCCGCGCCTCGCCGCCGCGGGGTCCGGGCCGCCGAGCGCCCCGGCGCCGCCGAGGGCCGACAGGTAGACAGGGAGCATGGGGAGCACGCAGGGCGACGCGAACGTCAGGAGCCCCGCGCCGAAGAGCGCCAGCAATGAGCCGATCGTCATGGGTCCTCGCGATCGACGGGATCAGCGCCCGAAGAGCGCCGGCGCGAGCGCCGCTGTGTCCACTTCAGCCACCGCGAGCACCGGCTGCTCCACGCTCCTCGCGCAGATCGCGTTGCCGAGCGGCCCCCGGGTGCACCCCACGCCGCGCCCCGCGAGCGCGCGCGCCGCCGTCGCGGCGCCGGACCCGGGCGGCGGCACGAACACCGTGAGCGGCTTGTCCCCGCTCTCGTACATGAGCGCCGCCGTGCGCGTGCCGCCGATCTGGCAGAGGCGCGCCCCGAGCAGCCGGGCGCCGGACACCGCCGGGACGGTCACCTCGTAGCCGAGCTTCCCCTCGAGCCACCCGGCGACGGCGCCCGGATCGGAGGACTCGAAGTCGCACGGGCGCTCGCGCGCGAAGCCGCGCACGTGGTGGCTCACGAGCTCGTCGGCCATCGCCGCGCTCACGCCCCGGCTCGGGCTGCCGACGAGCAGCGCGGCGGCCGCCGCGGCCGCGGCGACGGCGCCCGTGATCGCCCAGGGGCCGCGGCGCCGCGCGCGCGCGTTCCGCGCGGCGGCCTCCGCCCGATCGCGCAGGCGCTCCGGGACCTCCCCGTCCGCCTTCGCGACGAGCGCGCGCCGCACGCCGCCGAGGACCTCCGCTGCGCGCCGGCAGGGCGCGCAGCCGGCGACGTGCGCCTCGATCCGCGCCGCGTCTTCGGGCGTCACCTCGCCGTCGTGCCACGCCGAAATGTTCTCGAACCACTCGCGGTTGCACCCTGCCATGACGTCTCCTCGCATCGTTCGGAGAGGCCCTCGACGAGCGCGAGCCGCGCCCTCGAGAGCCGTGATCGCACCGTGCCCACCGGGCACGCCTGGAGATCGGCGATCTCCTCGTAGGAAAGCTCCTCGACCTCCCGCAGGAGCAGCGCCTCGCGCCACTCCGGGGCCAGGCGCGCGAGCGCGCGCTCGACCTCGTCGGCGAAGCCGCGCTCGAGCAGCTCCGCCTCCAGATTGCCCTGCGGCTCCGGCACCGACTCGGCGCCGCGGCCGCCCTCGATCACCTCGAGCCGCTGCCGTGCGCCGCGCGTCGCGTTGAGCAGCACCGATCGCTCGATGCGGAGCAGCCACGCGCGCATGCGATCCTCGTCGCGCAGGTCGGCGTGACGCTCGATCGCGCGCACGATCGTCGCCTGCGCCAGATCCTCGGCGTCCTGCTCCGAGCGCGTCAGGCGGCGCGCAGCGCGCAGGAGGCACGGGAGCTCGGCGAGGAGCCGATCGACGAACGAGGTGTGGGGAGACGTGGGCATGAGCTGGATCGGGAGCAGGAGGGCCGTGGGCCGCCTCGTTCCCGGACACTCTCAGGACACGGCGAGCCCCGAGAAAAGTTCCTGACCTTGCGGGAGGTGATCCGGCTCACATCGACCGGCGATCCGACCCACATTGACGGGGGCGGATGCTCCCGTTGACGGGGGCGGATGCCGCTCAGCCGGCGATACCGGCTCGCCTGGCCGAGAAGGGCGACAGATCGAGCGGCGGCTCCTCTCCGGCGATCAGCGCCGCCACGATCTTCGCCGTCACCGGGGCGAGCAGGACGCCGTTGCGGAAGTGCCCTGTCGCGAAGATCAGATTCGCGATCTCCCCCTCGCCGAGGATCGGCAGCGCGTCCTTCGGGTGGGGCCGGAGGCCGGCCCACGTCCTGCCGATCGGCGCGTCGCCGAGCGCGGGCGCGAGCCGGAGCGCCGCGGTCAGCAGGTCGCGCACGGCGCGCGACGTCACCGCGGTGACGTAGCCGGCGAACTCCATGGTCGCGCCGACGAGTACGCGCCCGTCGTCGCGCGGCGACAGGTAGCAGCCGGGGCCGTAGACCACCTGCGAGAGCACCGGGGTCGCCGGCGTGAGCTCGACGATCTGCCCGCGCACCGGGCGTACCGCCGAGGGGGCGAGGCCCGACGCGTCGAGCAGGGACGACCAGCTCCCGGCGGCGAGCACCGTCCAGCCGGCCTCGACCTTCGTGCCGTCCTCGAGCTGCGCGCCGCGGGCGTGCTCCCGCTCGACCACGATGCGCCGGACGGTCGCCCCGGTGCTGAACAACACGCCCGCGCGCTCCGCCGCGATGCGCAGCGCGCGCATGAGCGAGGGCGGATCGATGCGCGCCTCGTCGGCGAGCCACGCGCCGCCGGCGACCTCGTCGCAGAGCGCCGGCGCGTGCGCGCGGGCCCCGTCGCCGTCGCAGATCTCCACGGCGAGGCCGGCTTCCCGCTGCCACGCGAGCTCGCGCGCGATCTCCTCGCGTCCTTCGGCGGTGAACGCCACGCGGAGGGCGCCGCTCTGCCGGTACCCGACGTCGATCCCCGTCGCCTCGACGAGCGACGCGGCGAGCTCCGCGTACAGGGCGCGGCTCGCGAGGCAGAGCCGCGCGAGGGGGCCGTCGCCCGTGGCCTCGAGCTGGGGGCCGATGATCCCCGCCGCCGCCCACGAAGCGCCCTCGCTCTGGTTGCGCTCAAGGACGCGGACGGACAGCCCGCGCCGCGCCAGGGCCAGCGCCGAGGCGCACCCGGCCACGCCGCCGCCGATCACCACCACGTCGCTCATCGGCGCGTGCATAGCACGCCGGGCGCCGAGGGGGGCTGTGCGCGGGAGCGCTGCGGGGGCTGGCGCGCGCCGGGAGGAGCGACGCGACGCATTGCCCGTTCACCTCGTCCGCGGCTTCCGTGAGGGGAGGCCGGCCCCGGCCAGCGGCCGCTGCTGCCGCGCGTGGAAGAGGCGCAGCAGCCAGAGGTCACCGTCGGGGTCGGAGGCGTCCACGAGATACCAGACGACGTAGGGGAGCTTGCGCAGGAGGAGCCTGCGGACGACCGCGCGGTCCTCGTCGTCCTTTGCCTCGGCGGGACCGATCCCGGGGAAGCGGGCGAGGAGCTCGATGGCCTCGTCGAGGCCGGTCCGCAGGCGCTCAACCTGCTCGATCCCGCGGTTCTCATTGAGCCAGCGCACCTGATCGCGGAGGTCGCGGGCGAACTCCCGGCGGAAGCGGACGCGGTGGCCCACGCGGCGCCCTGGCCTAGCGGGCGCGGCGACGAGGGGCGTCACGGAGCGCCTCGTGCGCTTCGTCGAAGATGGAGTCGATCTCCTGGCGCGCGGCCTCGTCGTGGTCTCCCGCTTTCATCCGCTCCCAGACCGCCCAGACCTGGGCTCGCTGCCACTCCTCGGCCCGGCTGAGCTGCTCCACGTCGTCGATCTCCTGGACGCGCTCGCTGAGGAGCGCGCGGATCGCGGGCGAGAGCTTGAGGCCGCGCTTCTTCGCCTCGGCCTGGACCCGCTCCCGGAGCTCGGCCGGGAGCATCACGCTGACGGGTCCGCTGTCCTCGCCCGGGCCTCCTCCCGCCGGACCGCGTTCCTCATCCCGGCCACGCTTCGCCGTTCCCGTCCCTCTCATCGGTGCTCCTCGTGGAGACACGATAGTGAAATCCACTATAGCGTGCAACCGGGCGGTCCGGCCGCTGCTGGGGAGACGTCGGAGATCTCGGAAGAGCGCCCAGCGCTGGCCAGCTCCGTCGGCCAGTGATGGCCGGACTTCCGCTCCGCGTCAGGGTCAGGTCGGCGCGGATGAGCATGGATCCCTCGCCCCAGGCCTTCGCCCACGCGTTCCGGCACTCCCCGGCACCGGAAGAGCGTGGGAGAGGCGCTGCCGCCTGCCGGCAGGGGTGAGGGGAAGGCTGCGGACGCCGGGCAGGAGTAGGGGAAGGGCTGCGGAGACCCGGCAGGGGTGAGGGGAAGGGCTGCGGAGACCCGGCAGCTCGGCGCGAGGCGATTCCCATCGCTCGCGGGGCGTCTCGACGTCTTCACGGCGCGATCGTCGAGGGATCGCTCGTCCCGGAGCTGGTCGAGGTGATGGCAGCCGTGCTGATGGAGAATGACCATCGCTGCCGCTCGTCGTTGGGCTACCTCGAGCGTGCCGTGAGTTTTTCGACCTCTGCACGGACACCGCGAACGACATCGAGCCATGCTTCATCCCGATCGGGCCAGCTTTTAACCGGCTTCCCGTCTCTTGGGAGCGCCTGAAACCGCGCAAAAGGCGTGTTGTTCCAATCGGAATGGCGAATGATGATGGGTATAACCCGCGCCTCCCCGCGCGCGTGGCGGTTGACCGCACGGGTCATCTCTATGTCGTAACAGTAGTCGGAAGCAATGAAGTCGGGACTGACGAGGAGCAGTACTATGCTCGACCGATCCAGGTGCTCATCGATGGCTTTTTTCCAATCGTCGCCCGCTCCGATTCGACGATGGTGCCATTGATCGATCAGGTTATCTCGTCGAAGCGAAGCAAGGTGGACTTCGAGTTCATCGCGAAGGCTTTCGTCCTTGTGCGAGTAGGAAATGAATATTTTGATGGTGGAAGTCTTCAGAGCGCCTTGCAGACCCGCGGCTCCGCTTCCTACGGACTGAGCCAGCGGAGACGGTCGTGACCGATAGACTGAACCGCTACGACCTCTACCAGTCTGAAGTAGTCCCTCCTCCTCGAGCTGGTCCTTGATGTCGTCGTAAAATGCTTGGTCCCATCCAAGTTGACGCATCAGGGCTGTGTTGGAGATGGGGCTCCCATCGTTCGGGACGAGGGCGAAGAGCTCCTTCCTGCGGGATTCCATCCAACCCGAGGCGAGCATGACGCTCCCTCCGCGACCCTTCCCGAGCCAGATCAGGCCCTTTTGAAGTAGTTCTCCGCGAACGAGATAATACCTGCTCTCATCCCACTGCAGCTTAGCGCGGAGGGAGCCGTTGCCGATGGCTGAGCCGTTCTCCGGCAACAGCGCCAGCATCGTCTTCTCGTCGCTGTCTATATCTGCGTCTGCTGGGCGGGCCCCCTCCTCGTTGGGCGGGGACTCGTCGGCGTCGAATGAGATATTCTTGATCTGCTTGTTGGCTCGGTGCGAGGAGAGGCTCTCGCGTACCGCTTGCTCGTTCAGGGAGAAGGCGTTTGCTAGCGTAGCGTAGAGATCGTATTGACGAATTGCTCCCACGGTCTCGTCTGCCAGTATGTCGCGAAGATGTTGCTCGCGCTGGTCACGTTCGACCTTGCCCGGCCATGCAAAGTCGAACGCATTGCGAATGTGCTTGCGAGCAGGGGCGCGATCGAGGACGAGCGCAACCACGGGCTCGTCGAGGCCCGTTGCGTGCGCGATCTTGTCGGCCATCCCGTTCGCTCTGGCGCTCGCGACCGTCACGTCGGCGAGCTCGCCTGCGAGGTCAGGCCACTCGTCGACGAACACGCTACGAACCGGCGCGTTGCTGTGGGCGGCATTTACCCGTCGGCGGACAACTAGATGAGGAAGATTTGTGGCTTCGGCGATCTGTGCGAGCAAGTCATCCCCCGATGCTCGCACCTCCTTCATCGTGAGGTCGCCGATTAGTCCCATGTCAGCGGAGATAGCAGCATGCTTTAGCGTACACGTCAAGGAGCGGCACGGCTCAGCATGGAGGGCAACGGGAGACCGTCGGCTCAACTGGCACGACTACGGGAAGTCGGGCCGGAGAGCGAACCTCCATGACACCAAGGGCGCCAAGAGACGAAAAACATGGGAGGGACGATGTGGGGGCAATCCTTCTCCTCTCCTCTTGGCGGCCTTGGCGCCATGGCGGTCTTTCTGCCGACCCAGGGCGACTTCCAGTAGCAGTGCCAGCTTGTCTCGCCCTCGTTGGAGGGCACGTTAGATGGATCGCGCTCGGGCTGCTCAGCCGCGTGGGTACGCCCGAGCCGCCGGCTTTGCCGTGCACGAGCACCTCGAGCGAGTGCGCTTGTCGGCTGGTAGCAAGTCGCCCCGTCTACGCGAGGACGTTCCAGAAAGTAGGACCTCGACGCGCCCATGCTCGCCCGTGCTCTGGAGCGGTACAAGCGCGCGGAGCCTGCTACGGCGATTCCCCTCCACCGGTCTTCTCGGCTGTCGCAGCAGCCCTGGTCGCTGTGGTCTCGTCGGGGGCTGTCGCTGCCTCGGTCGCAGCGCTCTTCGAAGCTTCCGTCTCCGTCGCCTTCGGTGCACCCTCAGACGCCTTCGGCGCCTTGGCTGCCCCGGGCGCCTTGGCCGCCTCCGCCGCCTCGGCCGGCGCCGCCTCCGCCGCCTTGGCCGGCGCTGCCTCCGCCACCTTGGCCGCCGCCGCGCCCTCCGCCGCCTTCGCCGGGGCCGCCTTCGCCTTCTTCTCCTTCGCGGCCTTCGCCTCGAGCGCCCCCGCCGCGATCGGCTCGCGCTTGCCGTGGCCGACCGCGCGCGGATCGCCGTACGGGAACGCCGCGCTTCCGCTCGCGTCGATCGGCTTGCGCGGCGCCTCCGGATCCGTCGCCGGGCTCGGCGGCGGCGCGATCGGCCGCGGCGCGCGCAGCCGGTTGCCTGGGCCGGCCTGGGTCCACACCTGCACGTCGCCGAGCACGCGCGTCCTGTTTGCCATCCGCCGCTGGCCGCGCGCGCCGAGCAGCTTCTCCAGGAACGTCGGGGGCGACGTCGCTCCGGGCTCCCCCTTCACCCAGCACGTGTAATCGCCGATGCCGGTGCCCCGGAACGCCTCGCGGCAGACCGCTATCCCGAGCTCGGCCGCGATGTCGCTGAGGAGACGACCCGGCGCGGCCTCGACCGTCCTGTGCTCGTTGACGAAGGTGACCTTGGGCATCGGTGGGCAGGGAGCGTCCTGCTCCCCTGCCGCGAGCGCGTCAAGAAGCGCGGCGCGCGTCCCTCGCGTCCCTCACGCGGTGCAGCACCCGCGCGATGCCGAACAGGTTCCAGCCCGCGAAGCCCAGGAACAGCGCCACGAGCGCGACTGCCCAGCGCGACGCGCGCGGCGAGCTGCCGTCGATGAGCAGCCAGGCGTCGTCCGTCACGGCCATCCCCGCCTGCTCCTCCACCTCGGCGGCCAGCCGCGCGTGCCGGATGCCCGCGCTCTTGAACGGCACGAGCCGCCCCGCGAACGTGCTCGGCGGAACGAAGCGCGGGCCCTCGAACCCCTCCGGCACCCGGATCTCCACCCACAGCGCCGGGTTGCCCGCCACCGGCGCCAGCCGGAACGAGTCGCCCTCGGCGGCGCGCCCGTACCGGATCGCGCCGCGCGTCCCGAGCAGGCCTCCGGCCCGCACGTAGCGGTTCGCGAGGTCCGCCTGCGGCCGCAGCGACGCGAGCTCTCCCACGTCCGCCGGCTGGCCCGGCGACAGCGCGTAACGCGCCTCCCCGAGGAGCGCGACGGCCATCCACAGCGCGGCGATCGCGGTCGCCGCCATCAGCGCCACCGTGACCGTGCGCTCCTGCTTCGGCGGCGACGGCAGCGCGAGCAGCTCCGGATCGGGCCCCGCCACGTCGAGGCCATCGCCGCCCGGGCCGCGCGGGCCGGACGTCATGGATTCCAGGGTCGAGGTCGGGTCGGTGGGCACGCTCCGTCGAGTATATAGCCGGACCGCCGGCCGCGGTGCACCGCCGTCTCGCCCGTCCTCGGACGAGGGGAGGAGCGGGCTCGGGCGTGGCGGACCTGGGCGCGCAGGACCTCGGGCGCGGCGCGCAGGACACGGGCGAACCACACGCTCCCGGCGCGCGTCTGCGGGCTCAGCACCAGCGCACCGGGTTGCCCGTGGCCACCGAGGCCTCGAAGACCCGGCGCAGGGAGCCGAGGATCTGCTCGAAATCGGCGATGCCCAGCGCGCGCTGCGCCACGTGGAAGGAGCGCGGATACGCGGAGCGGACGCGCCCCCTGTCGTCCTGCATTCGACCGTCGGGCCAGGGAATGCACCTGCCGGGAACGGCGACCCTGGACTCGAGCTCGCGTCCCGTGTCGAGGTCCCGGAGCAGCACGCGGCCGCCCTCGTGGGCCTCGGTGCGCTCGGGCTCCAGCAGGATCTGCTCGACGCGCAGGGCGCGGAACAGCTCGCGGGGCGGCGCTCCGCGGCCCCGCACGAAGAAGCCATTCACGTCGAAGCCGAGGTCGATGTGCTCCGAGCCGCTCATGATGAAGATGCCTTCGTACTGCGGAATGAAGTCATAGAGCTCATCACCGGTCCCGGAATCGACAAGGAAGGCCGAGCGGACGGAGGCGACGAGCTCGACGAACCGCGCGAGCTCTCCCAGCGCGCGCGCTGCACATCCCGTTCGCGTCCAGGCTCATTCGTGCGCCTCTTGCGTGGCTCGCGGCAGCCGGCGGCAACCCCGCCGCGCGAGCGTCCGTCGGCGGGGCGCCGAGTCTAGCCCGTGCCTTCGCCCATCAGGAACCGCGGGACGCGATCGCCGGGCCGGCGCCCGGATGCGCGCCGGGGGCGGCGCGTATCGGCACCCCCCATGCGCCCGCGTTCCTGCCGCCGGCCCGCGGGTCGCTCACCGCCCGCCTCCGGGGGACCGACCGCGGCCCCGCCCACCCTCCTCGCGGGCCGCCCCTGAGCTCGCCGCGCGTTCGCCCGGCCGCGGTGCAGGGGGCCTCGTCGCGCGCTTGCCCGCACGCGGCGCCTTGCCTAGCCTAGCCGCGATGCCCTCGAAGAACGACAGCTCCATCGTGTGCCCGTCGTGCGGCGCGAACAACGCCTCCGTGACGGCGAGCGGGCGCTGCATCGCGTGCGGCGCCAGGATGGGCTCGCTCGCGCCTTTCCGCGACTCCGAGCTCGACCGCAACCGCCGCTACCAGCAGGAGGGCTTCTCGATCCTCTGGTGCCTCATCGCCCTCGTCCTGCAGAGCGTGCTCACCGCGGCCCTCGTCGGCGGCCTCCCCATGATCGTTCAGCAGCTCGACTTCGAGGGGTCGAACGGGATGATCGTCGCCATCCCCGTCTGGTTCATCGGCGGCGTCCTCCTCGGCATGATCTCGCCCGGAAAGACGTTCCTCGAGCCGGTCGTCGCGTCGTTCCTCGTCGCGATCCCGACCGTCTTCTACCTCCTGCACAGCCAGACCGTCCGGACGATGCCGCTGTTCATGTACGTGATCATGGCGCTCATCGGCGTCCTCTTCACGCTGATCGGCTCCTACCTCGGCGAGCGCATCCAGATGGGTCCGCCCGCGAAGCCGGCCGACTGAGGGCGCCCAGCGTGACGACGAGGCCCGGCGCGACGGGCAGCGCAGGGGCGGCCGGCGCAGCAGGGACGGCAAAGGCGGCAAGGGCGGCGGGCGCAGCAGGGACGGCCGTCCGGCGGATCGCTGCAGTGAAGCGGATCGCCGCGGCGCTCGCCGCCGTCGCCCTGGTCCAGCTGGCGACCGGGTGCGGCCGATCGGCCGAGCAGCAGGAGGCGGACGCGCTCCTGCATGCGATCGACGTCCTCCGCGACGCCCCGAGCGAGCCGCGCGAAGCGCGCGAGGCGCTGCTCGCGGAGCTCGAGCGCCAGCCCGCATCGACGCCGCCCGCCGCGAGCGCCAAGGACACGTGCGCGCGGGCCTACCGCCTGCTGCTCGACGCGACGGCCGCCGAGGCGCGCGTCCGCGCCCTGCTCGAGGCGCCCGACGGGGCCGCCGGACCCGGCGCGCTGGCGGATCTCGTCGCGGCGGACGCCAAGGTCAAGGAGAGCGCCGAGGTCATGCCGAGGTGCGCCGAGGCGCTCGCGATCCTCCGACGCTCGGGCCGGCGCGAGATGTGACGGCCCGCGTCGCCCGCGCCCGCGCCGGCGGTGTCCGCGCCCGCCGAGGCGCCCGCGCCGCGCGCCCCCGGGGAGGGGCGCCGGCCGCGCCCGCGCAGCGCGTCGCGCGGCGTTGAAGAGGGCAAGGGGGATCCGCGCTCGCGGTCCCCTGTGCTAAGACCCGCCCTGCCATGTTCGACACGCTGACACGGGGCTTTCGTCAGGCCAGAAACCGCCTCGCCGGGCTCACGGAGCTCACCGCGGGCAACATCGACGTCGCGCTCCGCGAGGTAAGGCTCAGCCTGCTCGAGGCCGACGTCGAGATCGGGGTGGTCAAGGCGTTCCTTGCCCGGGTCAAGGAGGCCGCTGTCGGCCGCACCCTGGAGACACGGGTGAAGCACGCCGGCGAGGTCCACCAGGTCTCGGCGAGCGACCACTTCATCAAGATCTGCCACGACGAGCTCGAGGCGATGATGACCCACGAGGGCGACGAGATCGCCTGGGCCGACAGCGGGCCCACGGGCATCATGATGGTCGGCCTCCAGGGCTCCGGGAAGACGACGAGCTGCGCGAAGCTCTCGCGCTACCTCGAGAAGCAGGGGAAGAAGCCGCTGCTCGTCGCGGCCGACATGCAGCGCCCCGCGGCCGTCGAGCAGCTCAAGGTCCTCGGCGAGTCGCTCAAGATCCCCGTGTTCAACGTGCCGGGCGAGTCGCCGGTCGCCATCTGCGCCGCGGCCCGCGGCGAGGCGAAGCGGCTCGGCCGCGACGTCATCATCTACGACACCGCCGGCCGCCTCGCGATCGACGAGCCGCTCATGCAGGAGCTCGCGCAGATCAAGGACGCGACGAAGCCGGAGAACATCTTCCTCGTCGTCGACGCGATGATCGGCCAGGACGCCGTGAAGACGGCGCGCGGCTTCAACGAGCGGCTGTCGATCGGCGGCGTCGTGCTGACGAAGCTCGACGGCGACGCCCGCGGCGGCGCGGCGCTCAGCATCAAGGAGGTGACGGGCGCGCCCGTGCTCTTCACCGGCCTCGGCGAGACGACGGACAAGTTCGAGCCGTTCCGCGCCGACGGCATGGCGAGCCGCATCCTCGGCATGGGCGACGTCGTCGGCCTCATGCAGGACTTCGAGGAGGTCGTCGACCAGAAGAAGGCCGAGAAGGACGCCGCGCGGATGCTCCAGGGCGACTTCACGCTCGAGGACTTCCTCGATCAGGTGCGGATGATCCAGAAGATGGGATCGCTGAAGGATCTCGTCGACAAGCTGCCCCTCGGCGGCATGTTCCCGGGCGGCCTGCCCCAGGACGTGAACCTCGACGACCGAGAGCTCGTCCGCATCGAGGCGATCATCCAGTCGATGACCCGCCTCGAGAAGAGCGACCCGTACGCGCTGGTCCGCGAGCCGAAGCGGGTGGAGCGCATCGCGAAGGGCTCGGGCTCGAAGCCCGAGGCCGTGAGCGAGCTCGTCCAGAAGTTCCTGTTCATGCGCCAGATGATGAGCGGCCTCGGCCAGAACATGGGCCTCATGGGCAAGATCCCCGGCATGAAGCAGATGGCCATGGCCAAGAACATGCGGGAGATGCAGAAGCAGATGATGGCCGGCGGCGGCCTGCCCGGGATGGGGATGCCGGGCATGGGGATGCCCGGGATGGGGTTCCCGGGCATGGGCTTCCCGGGCATGCCCGGGATGGGGATGCCGGGCATGGGCGGCTTCCCGGGCGCCGGCGCCGGAGGCCCGAACATGACGAAGATGAAGACGCTCAGCGCCAGCGAGCGCAACGCGAAGAAGGCGCAGCGCAAGCGCGAGCGCGACGCCCGCAAGAAGGGGCGCAAGTAGCGGCGGCCGCGTGCGCGGGCCCTGCTGCCGGCGGCGCCGCGTCGACGGCGTGGAAGGAGCGCACGCCCGCGCGCGGACGCTCGCGCTGGTCGCCGTGGCCTTCGCGGCCGCGTGTTCCCGGGGCAGCGGGGGCGAGCAGGAGGCGGCGCCGTCCGGGTCGACGGGTCGCTCGCCGGCGCCGGCGAGCAGCGGCGCCGGCCAGAGCCAGAGACGACCGCCTGCTGTCGTGAAAGAGCTCTCGGTGCGCAAGCTCGCGCCCGGCGCGGCGCTCGTCATCGACGGCCGCCTCGACGAGCCGGCGTGGCAGGCGGCGGCGACGACAGGCCCGTTCGTCAACGTGGGCACGGGCCGCGAGGATCGGTCGCTGCCGACGCAGGGCGAGGCGCGGGTGCTCTGGGACGACGGGTTCCTCTACGTCGGATTCGACGTCAGCGACAGGACGATCACCGGCGGATTCCCCGAGGGGGCGAGGGATCCGCACCTCTGGGAGCGGGATACCGTCGAGGTGATGATCGATCCGGACGGAGACGGCGATAATAAAGACTATTACGAGATTCAGATAAACCCTCAGAATCTCGTCTTCGACTCGCAGTTCGACGACTACAACGCTCCAAGGGGCGGCCCGAGCGGGCCTTTCGGCCATGAGGAGTGGAGCGCGGGGCTCGCTAGCGCGGTTGCGCTGAGGGGGACGCTCGACGACGACTCGGACGAGGACCGGGGGTATGTGGTCGAGGCGAAGATCCCGTGGAGCTCGTTCGCGAAGGCGAAGGTCGCGCCGCCGGCGTCGGGAGACGCGTGGCGGATGAACTTCTACGCCATGCAGAACAACGGCGGGGCGGCGTGGTCTCCCATCCTGGGGGAGGGGAACTTCCACCGGGCGCGGCGGTTCGGTCGGGTCCGGTTCGTCGGGCCGGACGGATGACGTGAGCGCGCCGAGCGCGCCGGGGGCGTCTGCACCGGGCGGGCCCGGCCGTCGTGGCGTTTTCCGCGCCCGTTGAGCCAAAGCCGGCACACCGGGCCGATTCATCGGACTGCAGAGTACGCTGGGACGAGTACGGTGATTCGAGCGGGCAGCTTGAACGGTTCGCGATCAGCCGAGTCCGAGAGGTGGTCAGCACGGCCCATGCGCGTGGAGAGTAATGGGATGGACGCTGGGTGACGCGGTTACATCATCGACTGGAGCCACCACCGCGAGATTGCCTTCGGAGTGTTTCTACAGCGGCAGCGACGGCAGACGGGTCAGGCGCCTTCTCGCCCCATTCTTTCCAGAAATCGCGAGTCGCACTGATCGGTTCAATTCTGGGCCACTTAAGCTTGATGCGAGCAGGCAACAAGATCGCATCGCCCAGCAATAATGCCTCGCCAGCATCGAGAAGCGGCAGACCCTCCAGAACTCCACCGAGAGAGTCTGGCATAAGGCGTCGCACCACGTTTTGATCTTGATCATTAGTCAGGCGAAGAATCAGAAAGTTGTTGCACTGACTAAGAATTGTTCGGCTCACGTCCGACGGGCGTTGGCTGATAACAAGCAGTGATACGCCATACTTGCGTCCTTCTTTAGCTATGCGTTCGAAGGCGTTGAGCGCTTGCCGCTCGATGGCGTCAGCATCGTCCCTCACCGGGAGGTACAGGTGTGCTTCGTCGCACACAAATACAAACGGTGTACGCTTCTCTTGGTCCATCCAGAACTGAACATCATAGAGAAATCTTGCAAAAACGCCTGTTACTATCGGGAGTACATCTGATGGCACCTCGGAAAAATCCACGATTTTGATACCAGGCTTGTTCGATCCGGGAGCTAAGAGCTTTGTGGCCTGTTTGGCCAGCCAATCATACTGAAATGCAGTTGCTGGCGGCTTGAACATGAACCCGTGTCTGCGATCCTCTGTCTTGGCTTCAAGGCGAGATATGAACCGAGTCAAGCGCCCTTCCCACTCGCCTTTTACTTCGCGTCCTCCCGAACCAATCGCCTTCGTCGTGTCGTCCTGCTTAAGTTTTGCAATCAAATTTTCGAGCTTATACGGTACCGGCGAGTCGACGGTGAAGGTTGCCTTTACATCCGATCTATTTTGATCAACAAGCGTCGCCTCTTTCAGTGCGCGTACATGTGTCGTGAATCTCGATGATTGGTTAGGGGCGTTCTGGTCACTACGGTCGAGAATCATCGACAGCATCTCTTCGCGATTGAGTAGCCAGTAAGGAAGAAATAGTGCGTTGTCTGGAGGATTGTCCAGATCGCCGGGTCCAGCGATTTTGAATCCGCTGGCGATCGAGTCCTTCGCAGTCGCGAGAGACGTATACTCGCCATGCATATCAAAGACCACAATATTAACGTGAGCCCGCGCGCTAGCACGCTCAAGGATCAACGAAACAGCGTAGCTCTTGCCTGAGCCCGTGCTCCCAAGTATGGCAGCATGGCGCTGGAAGAACCGATCCCCGTTTGCGATGGCAGAGGCATTGTTATCCAGTACGAAATGCCCAAGATCGAGTCGTTGTCCTTCGTCAAGCTCACTGCCCAATAGGCCCATGAATCGCTGGAGATTTCCGCCTTCGAGCAGAAAGCAGTCTCGGTCAATCTGAGGGAATGAATCTGCCCCCCGCTTAAACCGATTTCGTACCGTTCCTTCGATCGTTCGGTAAGTCCCGAGAAGCACCACGCGCAGAGCGTCATCTGGGACAACTTCTGTGGCTAGCGTAGTTGGAGACATCGGGTCCAATGCGCCAATCTGCTCGCGAAGCTGACGGGTTACACGTTCTGTCATTCCGATCAGAAATTCCTGAGCGGTCGTTCCCTGTATAGCAACAAGGCTGCCGACAGCGGCTCTCGGAAGTAACGCGGCATTCTCAATAGCAACGAGAACACGACTTGTGTCCACAGATGCTACCTTGCCCAGTTTGTTTGCCTCGTTGAAAGAGAGAACCGGCGCATTACTCATGACAAAAGCTCCTCAGCCAAGATTCCCAGATCCCATGATTCGGCGCCTTCATGCTCAAAGCGGCCGTACTTGCTAACGATGGCGACGCCCTTGACGCTGGATGCCCGTGAAATGCAGAAGCAATTCGGCGCCTCCGCCGCAATTTTTTCGATCTTCTCCCCTGCCCAAAGAGTGAGGATGAGCGTTGGAGTTCCGTCCTGAATGCGCTTCACGAGGTGGGTCTGTAGATGGTCATCGTTGAATCCATAGCCCACGATCAACAGTCGGGCGGCGCGCTTGATGTGATCGTTGGCCAAGTCCCGGTGCTTATCAAATGGAGCACTGTACCCGGCCTTGTACTTGTTGAGTCCTGGTGTTATAATTAACCGATCAGAGTCCAGATCAATGCTGCATCGAATTGCTCCGGTACTGCTGCGATACCAGTCAAAGCTTCCATGGGGCTTGAGAACGAGCGCACGCGGATGGTACTCAAGCATTACCATCTTGCCTCTTGTGACGGCTTTGCGACACGCTGCCATTAGGCTGCGCTCGTGATCGAACACACCTGCATACTGGCCAATGGCTGTCGTGTCTACATGATACCCTGCAATTTCACATGCGAGTTCGACGAGGCGATCGTAATTCGGTGTTACAATCGGAAGTCCGGCGTTTGGCCTGTTGATCCGATGTAGGAACTTTGTGAGTCTTAGTACGTGGCTTCCTTTGACCACTGAGTCGATTACGGATCGTTCTTTAGGTAGAAGTAGGTCGGCCGTTTTGCGAGCGATCCATGATTCAAGTGGCTCAGAGGGTGGGTGCTTCAAAAGGGCTGCTTCCAGACCATCGCCCGACTTTAACGCGGCCGCGACCGGCTTCCAGTGGGCTGCGTCGTCACCCGTTAGCTCAAGTGCAGCTGTTGCTAGGTGGTCCGCTAAACGTGGCATCCCTGGGATGCCCTCAGCTGCCGAAAGTCCAGAGCCAATGACGAGAACTAGTCCGTCGGTGAAGTGTTCTTGAACGAACCTTACGAAACGGTTGTAGTCCATCGCTGCCAGCGTGTTGAGTTTAGAACTCTAATCCAGATGTCTGGCAGCTATTGCGCGCTCGATACCTAAGGCTGCCATGTGTCTGTACCGCAATCACCTTACACCGACGGTCGAGGCGTTGTCCAGCCCGACGGGGGTACGTGATGCGGATGTCGCCCGCAGACGTGGTCCGATTTGCCAACTTTTTAACCATTTCTAGCCATCAAAGAGCGATGTGGAGTCGTGTTGAACATTTGACCAGTGTGCGGAGATGTCGTGTGATCTCGTTGATGCCGTTTCGGCAAGGAATTTCTGCCTTAAGCTAGCGGGCCAGATCGCAACCCGCGGAAGTGCCACTGCCGGGGCTGGTTCGTGTGCGCTGGGGGTTGCTGTTGGCACGTTCCAGTCTGTCAGAGCTCCGGGAACGGGGCTGGGCACGACGGGCAAGCCTGGGAAGAACTACAGCAGCTGCACATAGTGCGGAGTGCTTCGCGGCAGAGCCCCGAAGCAAAGCCGGCCCACGCCCCCCTGGCTGCGCTAAGCTCCGCGCCCTGTGCCCGTCCTCACCGCTCACGATCTCCACAAATCCTTCGGTCCCCAGACGATCCTCGACGGCGTCTCGGTCAACACCCGCACGGGCGAGCGCGTGGGCCTCGTCGGCGTCAACGGCTCCGGCAGGAGCACGCTTGCCCGCATCCTCGCCGGGGTCGAGCAGGCCGACAGCGGCACCATCGCGCGCCGCCGCGGCGCCGAGATCGGCGTCCTCTCGCAGGATCCGGTCTTCGAGCCGACCGACACCGCGCGCGACGTGGTGCTCGCCGGGCTCTCGGCGTGGCACGCCGCCAAGGCCCGCCACGACGAGGTGAGCCGGGCGCTCGCGGCCGGCTCGGGGGACGCCGAGGCGCTCCTCGCCGAGCAGGCCGAGGCCGGGGCTGACGTCGAGCGGCTCGGCGGGTGGGACATGAAGGAGTGGAGCGCGGGGCTCGCGAGCGCGGTCGCGCTGAGAGGGACGCTCGACGACGGCTCGGACGAGGACGTGGGGTACGTGGTCGAGGCGAAGATCCCGTGGAGCTCGTTCGCGAAGGCGAAGGCGGCGCCGCCGTCGCCGGGGGACGCGTGGCGGATGAACTTCTATGCCATGCAGGACAACGGCGGGGCGGCGTGGTCGCCGATCCTGGGTGAGGGGAACTTCCACAGGGCGCGGCGCTTCTGGCGGGTCCGGTTCGTCGGGGCCGGGGGCGAGACGGACGGCGCGGGGGGGCCCGCGCGTGATGCCAGCGCGGCGTCCGTGCCGGCGTCCTCGGCGGCGCCGCCGGGCGCGACGAGCGCGGCAGGCGCCAGGCCGGGCGCCGCGGCGGCCTCCGCATCGGCCGGTCCGAAGCTGGACCACCGCGCCAATCCGCCGGACCGCTGAGCTGCGCCTGTAGCGTTCGAGATTGCCCTCCGTGTGGGTTCCCGGAGTCGCGCAGGCTCTCAGCACCTCGTGCGATCGGCGCCAGCGCGCGGGCTCAGATCCGGGCCGTGTGGCTCGCCGTCGGGCGTGACGTCCCCTGCTGCGTGCCCGCCAGGGCGGCATCGCCCATCGTGCCCGCCGTGGCGTTCGAGCGGGTCGTCGGCTCCATCGCTCGCTGGACCCGGATCCTGTTGTGCACGTCCTCGACGCCCCGCGTGCCCTCGGCGACGAGCTCGATTATGCGCTTGTGGTGGCGCTGGGGCACCGTGCCCTCGAGGATGACCTCGTTGTTCTCCACCTGGACCGTGACGTCGCTCACGTCGATGTCGTGGCGCTCCGAGAGCACCTCGCAGATGTCCTCGTGGATGCGCGCGTCGGAGCGCTTGTAGCCCTTCGGTCCGCGGCCGAGCGCTCTGCGTACGCGGTCTCCAATCTCGCCGAGCGCGTGGCCGACGCCCTCCAGCGCCGAGTGGCTGGATTCGCGGTGATCGTGGCGCTCGCCGCCGTACGCGCCGCCGCGCCAGGCCGCATCGGGACCGTAATCAGGGTCCACGACGCGGGTCATGCCGACGTAATAGGCGCCGCCGAGATTGAAGTTGTATGCGCTGCCCACGGCGGGAAGGGGATTGCCGCCGAAGCTGCGACTCTCATCGCGGCCGCCGACGTGATCGCCGCCGCGGTCGTCGTGGGGCCAGCCGCGCTCCTCGTCACCGGGACGATTGTCGCTGCTCGCGAAGCGACCGTCACCGAGAGCGCGACCCACGGGTCCGCGGTGCGTCGTGGGCCCAGCCGTGCGAGCGTGCTCGCGGCCCCAATCGCGGTCGTCGCGCAGCGCGGCCCCGTGATCGTAGATCGGGCCCGCGCTGCGGCGCTCGTCGCGAGGATAGCCGCGCTCGGTGAAATGGCCCCGGTCGTCTCCGTAGCGCCGATCCCAACCGTGCTCATTTCGTCCGTAGCCTGTGTCCCTGTCGAATCGATCTCGCATCCTGCGCCTCCCTTCTTCCTGGCGAGCACTGCGCCTTCAACACGTCTCCGCCGCGCGACATATCGCGCCAGCCTGGTCGCTTGGATCGCGAAGATGGGTCGCGTCGGCGCCCTCTGCCACCGGGGAGAACCCTTCGTCTCGCGCCCGGGCGATCCCGAAAATGACGATTCATCGGATCAGCACAGAAGAGCTTGCCTTGAGCGCCTTTCCGCCTCTCGTCGCAGAACACGGCACACCCACCCTCCCCATCAGGGCCGGGGCGGCGCCACGCCCCTGGGGCCGGAACCCTCCGTTACGGGCTCAGCAAAGCCGGCCCATGCCCTCCCGGCTGCGCCAAGCTCCGCGCCCTGTGCCCGTCCTCACCGCTCACGATCTCCACAAATCCTTCGGTCCCCAGACGATCCTCGGCGGCGTCTCGGTCAACACCCGCACGGGCGAGCGCGTGGGCCTCGTCGGCGTCAACGGCTCCGGCAGGAGCACGCTCGCCCGCATTCTCGCCGGGGTCGAGCAGGCCGACAGCGGCACCATCGCGCGCCGCCGCGGCGCGGAGATCGGCGTCCTCTCGCAGGATCCAGTCTTCGAGCCGACCGACACCGCGCGCGACGTGGTGCTCGCCGGCCTCTCCGCCTGGCACGCCGCGAAGGCCCGCCACGACGAGGTGAGCCGGGCGCTCGCGGCCGGCTCGGGGGACGCCGAGGCGCTGCTCGCCGAGCAGGCCGAGGCCGGGGCCGACGTCGAGCGGCTCGGCGGGTGGGACATGAAGGAGTGGAGCGCGGGGCTCGCGAGCGCGGTCGCGCTGAGAGGGACGCTCGACGACGGCTCGGACGAGGACGTGGGGTACGTGGTCGAGGCGAAGATCCCGTGGAGCTCGTTCGCGAAGGCGAAGGCGGCGCCGCCGTCGCCGGGGGACGCGTGGCGGATGAACTTCTACGCCATGCAGAACAACGGCGGGGCCGCGTGGTCGCCGATCCTGGGCGAGGGGAACTTCCACAGGGCGCGGCGGTTCGGTCGGGTCCGGTTCGTCGGGACCGGGGGCGAGACGGGCGGCGCGGGCGCGGGCGACGCGGGCGCGGCGCCCGTGGCGGCGCCATCGGCGAAGCCGCCCGGCGCGACGGGCGCTGCGGGCGAGAGGCCGGGCGCCGCGGCGCCCTCCGCGCCGGCTGGAGCCAAGCCGGGCTACCGGGCCGATCCGCCGGACCGCTGAGCCGCGCGTCCGGCGCTTCGAGGCTCGCGGCTGCGATTGCGTTCGGCCTCATCGTCCGGGAGCACGCCGTCCTCCGCGAGATCTCCGGTACTACGGGCCTGTCCCGGTGCCTCGCCCAGGCGATCCCGGAGCGAGAGATGGTGCTCGCCGATCCCGAAGGGTCGGTGACCGCGCCCCCTGGTGCCGAAGCGCTGCACCTCCTGGCGCGCCCTTGGCCATCTCGCCCGCGACGTGTTCACGTCCTGGCTGTTCACCACGCGCGAGCGCGCTGTTCTCCGGGAGGAACAGGTGTCTCTTCCAGAGAGACAGGGTGCGCGACGGCCTCGTGCTCAACTCCGGCGATCAGAGGAGCGATGATCCTCGTTTTCGGCGCAAACGCGGGAGCTCGTCGCCGGACGCTCGGTCCGCTCGCCGTGGCCTCATGTTTGCCAGGACCTTCGCCGTACGCTTCGTCTCTCGCCGACAACGTCGCTTCGACGACCCGACTGACACCCGCCAAGGCTGACACGCTTCCGACGCTCCTGGAGGTATCTCATGAGATCTCAATTCATCACGACAGTCGCTTTCGTGGGCCGCATCGACGGTGAGACGCGTTGCGCGTTCTGGGCCGAGGAGCCCACGGAGCACGGCTTCGACCCGTCGCGCCTCGTCAGCGTGGATCTGGCCCTCACCCCTTCGGCCGCCGCGCGCGGCGAGACGAGCTGGGACGCGGTCCAGGTGGACGACAGCACGGTGAGCCTGAGCGGCGCGCTCACCGGCACCACCCTCGGGCCGGGCTGGCCCGAGATGCAGCTCAGCGGCGTGGTGCTGCTCGAGGCGACGATGTGGAGGCGGCTCGCGGCGGCCGCGCACCTGACGTGCCCGCCGGCCGGGGCCACCGGGCACGACTACGAGTACCAGACGGTCGTGTACTGGCCTCACCGGAGCGACCCGCGGGCGGGCCAGCGGTACACAGGCTACCACGCCGAGATCCTGGAGGCGCGCGGCACCCTCGCGAAGGTGGCTGTCTACAGCAGCGGCGGAGCGGCGCGCGGCGCGAAGCCGTCGGTGACCTGGATCGATCTCGCCTCCCCCGAGCAATGCGACGTGGGGCCCGGCAGCCTCACGCAGATTGGCGTCGGCGACGCACCGAAGAAAGGAGCGCTGTTCCTCGCCACGGGCACCGTCACGACCGCTGCCGCCGCCCCGCGTGGGCCGAAGATCCCGCCGTGGGCGAGCGAGAGCGTGAGCCCCAAGATCCCGCCGTGGGAGGGCGAGAGCGCCAGCCCCAAGATCCCGCCGTGGGAGGGCGAGAGCGCCAGCCCCAAGATCCCGCCCGGTCTCGGCGAGGTGTCGCCTTCCGGGGTCGCTGCGGGATACGAGAAGTGAGCGCGATCCCCCCGATCTCGGTGATGGGGCCGGCGGAGGATCCCGTCCTCCGCGGGATCGTCGAGCGGTGCCCGCGCATCGTGCAAGTGGCCTCGCTCGACGCGCTCGCGCTGCACCTGGAGCGCCGCGTGGCGGCGGAAGGCCCCACCACCCTCGATCTGAACGGCCACTCCACCCCGCACAATCTCCTGCGGTTCGCCGGCGTGGTGGTGGATCTGTTCCAGCCCGAGGTGGCGGCGTTCTTCTCCGGGTTGTCGGAGAGCGGGGTCCTCGATCGGCTCCACGTGTCCGGGGTGCGCCTGCTCGGCTGTCACACCGCGCTCGGGCCGGTGGCGCAGCGCACCCTCCGCCGGCTCTCCCGCACCCTGCGCCGGCCCGTCTGGGGCACGGTCACTGGGCTTCTGAAGAGCCACTACGACGCCGAGGGGCTCAATCCCGCCTTTCGCCGCCTGCTGGTCGAAGCAGCGGGCTCGCCCGTGCAAGCCGCCTCGGCCGCTGGGATCCGTATGCGTTGAGCGACGGAGGGGGCATGCTCACGGCCACGGTCGGGCAGGAGCACGGTCGCTCGCGGCGCGAGCCGTCCGTGGAAAGGGAAACAGAGGATGTTCACGAAGCTCGGGCTCCGGAATTTCAAGTCCTGGCGTGGCGCACATGCGTTCGACCTCAGGCCGCTCACGCTGGTGCTCGGCGTCAACTCGGCCGGCAAGACGAGCCTGCTCCAGCCGCTCTTGCTCCTGAAGCAGACCATCGAGTCGCCCGACCGGCTCCTGGCGCTCAACCTGGGCGGGCAGCCCGGTGAGATGCTGGACCTCGGCAGGCTCTCCGACGTCGTCTCCGGGGGCGACGTGCGCGCCGGGCTCGGCTTCCGCCTGACGTTCGGCCCCGTGAGCATCGGGAAGGGGGCCGCGCCGCGCACGCTCGGCTCCGTGGACTACGAGGTGGAGGTCGGCGCCGCCGAGGAGGAGAGTCCCTATGTGGAGCGGCTCTCGTACGCCACCGCCGAGGGCGCCTTTGCCGTCGCGCGCCAGCGAGACGGCGCCTATGCGCTCTCCGCGCCGGGCGGCCCTTTGCCCGACGACCGGCGAGCTCGGCGGACCTACGAGCCCGAGCGCTCCGTCGGCTTCTCGGCCGATGCGGTCGCCGCCCTCGGCGCCGCGGGGGCGGACGCGCAGGATCTCGCGCTCGCGCTGACGCGGGAGCTCCAGCGGCTCGCCTACCTCGGGCCCCACCGGAGCGTGCCCACGCGCCACTACGCCTGGACGGGGCGCTCGATAGGGCAGCTCGGATCGAGCGGCGAGCACGCGATCCCGGCGCTGATCGCGAGCCTCGTCGGCCGCCACGCCGACGGGTCCCAGCGGGGCCGCCTCGTCGAGCAGGTCTCCGCGGGGCTCGCGCGGCTCGGGGTCGCGGACAGGATGGAGATCGAGCGCCAGGCGACGACGTTCTTCCAGGTCATGATCACCTTCCAGGGCCACCGGACGAACCTGCTCGACGTCGGCTTCGGGGTCTCCCAGGTCCTGCCCGTGGTCACCGCGGCGTACTTCGCGCCCGAGGGCTCGACGGTGATCATGTCGGAGCCCGAGCTCCACCTGCACCCGCTGGCGCAATGCGCGCTCGGCGATCTGCTCGTCGAGGCCGTGCGAGAGCGCGGGGTGCAGCTCCTCGTGGAGACGCACTCGGAGCACCTCTTCCGGCGGATCCAGACGCTGATGGCCGAGGAGCGCATCACGCCGGACGAGTGCGCCATGTACTTTGCCCGGTGCAATGGAGGGGATTCGGTGCTCGAGCCGCTCGAGGTGAACGGGTACGGGCGGGTCGCGAACTGGCCCGACAAGTTCTTCGGGGACACGGTGGGCGAGGTCGAGCGACAGATGGAGCGGATGCTCGACCGCATGGAGAAGGACGAGCAACGTGGCTGATCATGTCGTCGACACCAACGTGCTCATCGTCGCGAGCGCCGCCGATCCTGCCTCGCCGTTCAAGGACACCCACGTCCCGACGAGCGAGCGGAGGATCGTCTTCGCGTGGCTCAAGGATTTCCGCGCCGATGACGGGCGCCGCCTGATCATCGACAGGGCCCGCGGCATCCTGCGCGAGTACAGGAAGAAGCTGACGGCCCAGGACTACGGCATCGTCGTGGCGATGGAGAAGCTCCGGACGGCGGCGTTCGTCTCCGTGCAGTACGACGGTGAGTATGCCGTCGTGCCCGAGCGGCTCGCTCGCTTCGACAACTCCGACAAGAAGCTCGTGGCGGCGCACCTCGCGCACCGGGCGGAAGGCGGTCAAAGCACCATCGTGAACGCGTGCGACACCGACTGGCACGAGCACGAAGAGGCGCTCTCCGCAGAAGGGGTGATCGTGGAGCAGCTCCTCCCCGCGTGGTGCCAGAGAGAGTTCTGGCGGAAGAATCCAGAGAAGATGCCTCCCGGCGCGCAATGATGCGCATGCGCTCGTGGTGGCGCCGGGGCACCGTGACCTCGGTGTTCTCCGCCCGGATCGTGACGTCGCTCACCATGGGATCGCGGCGCGTCGTGGGGCGACGCGTCGTCGCTCCTGCGAGGCAAGCTCAAGGTGGGTGTGCTTCCTGAAAGCGAAACGCTACATCAACAGCATTCGTGAGTTCCGCGGCTTCCTGAAAGCGAAACGCTACATCAACAACATTCGTGGGTTCCGCGGCTTCCTGAAAGCGAAACGCTACATCAACAGCATTCTGGCCCGTGATGCTGCATATTTCGCGCGGCGGGGTGCGTCGTCGTGCAATGACACGACGCTCGCTGTCGGCGGCCCCCATGCGAGAGCGCGAACGACCTATTGCGTCGACGCCAAAGATCATCGAGAGTCGTGCAATGCAATTGCATGCCTCGGATCGTGACCAATCCCGACATGCCGGGATCGATCGTCCGTGGGCAGGCTGGATGGAGGTTCATGCGATGACACGGTTCTTCACTCTTGTTGGAGCGATCCTTTTGGTGGCCTGCGGCGATGCGGTGGGGGGCACCGGCGCGGAGAGCGGGACGGGCTCGGCGGGCGGAGGCGAGACGAGCTCGAGCGGCGAGGGGCCGACCACGTCGGGCACCACGACGACCACGACGGGCGCGGGGATCGAGGACCCGACGAGCGGCTCGGGCAGCACGGGCAGCACGGGAGGCTCAGGCGGCGCGACCGGCTCGGGCGGCTCGGGTGGCTCGGGCGACGCGAGCGGCTCCGGCGGTGGGGCGGGCACGGGCGGCGATGATCCGTTCGCGCACGCTCCGGTGTGCAGCAGCGACGAGCGCTGGACGATGGGCGATCACGAATCGCCGCTCATGCATCCAGGCATGGCGTGCCGGACCTGTCACTCGACGAAGGAGCCGCGGGTCGCGACGCGCCTGCCGATCGTCGGCACCGTCTACCCGACCGGGCACGAGCCCGACGACTGCCTCGGGGTCGACGGGGATGCCGAGGACGTGGTCGTCGAGATCACGACCGCCGACGCTCGGGTGATCCAGCTGCCGGTCAACGCGTCAGGCAACTTCCTCTTCGACACCGCCCGAGATCGCACGCCCATCAAGTTCCCGATCACCGCGCGGGTGGTGAAGGGCGACAAGGAGCGCAAGATGCTCACCGCGCAGATGAGCGGCGATTGCAACAGCTGCCACTCCCAGAACGGCGCCGAGGGGGCGCCCGGGCGGATCGTCGCGCCCTGACGCTAGCGCTGCGCCCGCCGTCCGGGAGCACCTTACTCCACCGTCCCATCAGGGCCGGGGCGGGGCCGCGCCCCTCGAGGCCGAACCATCCGGTCCTGGGCCCAGCCCCCGGCCCAGCAAAGCCGGCCCACGCCCCGCCGGCTGCGCTAAGCTCCGCGCCCTGTGCCCGTCCTCACCGCTCACGATCTCCACAAATCCTTCGGTCCGCAGACCATCCTCGACGGCGTCTCGGTCAACATCCGCACGGGCGAGCGCGTGGGCCTCGTCGGCGTCAACGGCTCCGGCAAGAGCACGCTCGCCCGCATCCTCGCCGGGGTCGAGCAGGCCGACAGCGGCACCATCGCGCGGCGCCGCGGCGCGGAGATCGGCGTGCTCTCGCAGGATCCGGTCTTCGAGCCGACCGACACCGCGCGCGACGTGGTGCTCGCCGGGCTCTCCGCGTGGCACGCCGCCAAGGCCCGCCACGACGAGGTGAGCCGGGCGCTCGCGGCCGGCTCGGGGGACGCCGAGGCGCTGCTCGCCGCGCAGGCCGAGGCAGGGGCCGACGTCGAGCGGCTCGGCGGGTGGGACATGATGCATCAGGTCGACTCCATCATCGGCCACGTCGGCGTCACCCGGCCCGACGCGCCCATGAGCGTGCTCAGCGGCGGCGACCGCAGGCGCGTCGCGCTCGCCCGGCTCCTCGTGTCGCGGCCCGCCCTGGCCGTGCTCGACGAGCCCAGCAACCACCTCGACGTCGAGACGGTCGAGTGGCTCGAGCGCTACCTCGTCGAGGAGCACCCCGGCGCGCTCCTCCTCATCACCCACGACCGCTACCTGCTCGACCGCGTCGCGGAGCGCACGCTCGAGATCGACAAGGGCAAGGTCTACAGCTACGACGGCGGCTACGAGGAGTACCTCGAGCAGAAGTCCGAGCGCCTCGCGCTCGAGGCGCGCACCGAGTCGAACCGGCAGAACTTCCTGCGCACCGAGCTCGAGTGGCTCCGGCGGCAGCCGAAGGCGCGCACCGGAAAGCAGAAGGCCCGCATCCAGCGCGCCGAGACGACCAAGAGCGCGCCGCCGCCCAAGGCGGAGCGGACCGCGCAGCTCTCGGTGGAGTCGGTGCGCACCGGCAAGACCATCCTCGAGCTGAAGAAGCTCGGCCTGTCGCTCGACGGCAAATGGCTCGTGCGCGGCCTCGACTTCACGCTGACCAAGGGCGAGCGCGTCGGCATCGTCGGCCGCAACGGCACGGGCAAGACCACGATGCTCCGCGCGATCCTCGGCCAGCTCGGCGCCGAAGGCGACGGCGCGGCCGCCGAGGGGCCCCGCATGGAAGGCGAGGTCGTGCTCGGAAAGAACTCGAGCGTCGCCTACTTCGACCAGCACAGGAGCGGGCTCGACCTCGACAAATCGATCTTCGAGAACATCGCGGGCTCGCACACGCGCGTCGAGGTCGGCGGCCGGTCCATGGACGTGCGCAGCTACCTGGAGCGGTTCCTGTTCGATCCGAACAAGGCGCGGCAGCCGGTGGGGTCGCTCTCCGGCGGCGAGCGGGCGCGGGTCGCCCTGGCGAAGATGCTCACCCAGAGCGTCAACGTCATCATCCTCGACGAGCCCACGAACGATCTCGACGTGATGACCCTCGCCGCGCTCGAGGAGATGCTCATCGAGCTCGAGGGCTCGGCGCTCGTCGTGACCCACGACCGCTGGTTCCTGAACCGTGTGGCGACCTCGATCCTCGCGTTCGAGGGCGACGGCCGGGTCGTGCGCTACGCGGGCAACTACGACGCCTACCGCGAGCAGCGCGCGAACGCCGCGCTCGAGACGGAGGCCGAGGCGCGGGCCGCGAAGGCCCAGGCGGCGGAGGCCCGGCCGGCGGCGGCGCCGGCGAAGGCCGCCGCGAAGGCAGGCGGCGCGCCGAAGCTCACGTTCGCGGAGCGGACGGAGCTCGACGGCATCGTCGGGAAGATCGACGCGGCCGAGCAGAAGGTCGCCGAGCTCGAGGCGAAGCTCGCCGACCCGACGCTCTACGCGAGCCGCGGCGCCGACGTGGCGGGGCTGCTCTCGGAGCTCGAGCGCGCCAAGCAGGACGCGGCGCGCCTGGTCAGCCGCTGGGAGGAGCTCGAGACGAAGCGCGAGGCCGCCGGCAAGGCGTGACCGGGCGCGACGGAGCGCGAGGCCGGCGGCAATCAGTCCAGGGGCGCACGGGCGCAGGGGCGACCTGTCTCGCACGACGACCTTGTCGGCGCGGCGCCGCCCGGCGACCATGGCCGCATGATGACCGTGTTCGAGGTGCACCTCGCCGAGGGATCCGACGGCGCCGGCCTGCTCAGCGACGAGGTCCTGAGCGAGACAGGCGCGCAGGTGATGACGCTCCAGGAGGCCGCGCTGGTCGGCTTCCAGGGCCTCCAGGGGCTCGACGGCTCCGGCAACTTCCGGCTCATCGCCGTGCGCGCGCGCGACGCCGCCTGGATCCACCGCTGCCTGGAGACCCACGGGGCCGTCACCGCGTTCCGGGCTCACCAGGTCGACTGAGCCGCATCGCCCCCGCTGCTCGACCGACCCCCGCGCCGCCCTGGCGCGGCGTCCCCGCGCGCGCCTCGCCCAGAATGCCGCAGATGCCAGTTCGGCTGGCCGACGCAGAGAACATGAAGTCCCGGCAAGCCCGCTGAAGCAGGCGAAGCTCGCCTCAACGAACATCGATGAGATCCGGTGTTCATCACCACGCACGCAACGACTCGCGCGCGCCGGATCCTCACGTCTCCTGCACGCACCGGCGCAAAGCTCCAGGAGTCCGGTCACGGATCAGGAGAGAGGGTTCAACGCAAAGACGCAAAGACGCAAAGACGCAAAAGAAAGAACAAATGTGGCGCAGTTTGCGCCTTTGCGCCTTTGCGCCTTTGCGTTGAAATCTCTCGGCTCGGGAGGCAGATCCCTGGAAGGATTTCTGACCTGCGGTACTAGGCTCGTTCTACTGTGTCTCGTATCACTAGAAAGTTGCTGTGTGGTTGCACCGTCTACCGACGATGGTAACAACACCGCATGTCTCACTCCTCTCTACGTAGTCATACGCTCCTGGCGTTGTTCGCGGTCTCCGCGTTCGCGCCGGGTTGCGGCTCGGATCGGCCGCAAGCGGGCGATACCAGGCCGCCGGGCTCCGAGCCCGGTCAGGCGGCGCCCTTCGAGAACCCCGGCGGGATGTGGATGCCGGAGCAGATGCGGCAGCACAAGGACCAGCTCAAGGCGCTCGGGCTCGAGATCGATCCCGAGTCGCTCGCCGATCCGACGGCGTCCCCGCTCGGCGCTGTGGTGAGCCTGGGCGGCTGCTCGGCCTCGTTCGTCTCGCCCGATGGACTCATCGCCACGAACCATCACTGTTCGACCAGGGCGCTCCAGTACAACTCCACCCCGGAGCAAGACCTCCTGACGAACGGCTACCTGGCGAAATCCCGCGCCGAGGAGCGATGGGCCGGCCCCACCGCGCGCGTGCTCGTGACCCGCGCGTTCCGCGACGTCACCACCGAGGTGCGGCGCGGCATCGAGGCGATCCAGGGCGATCTCGAGCGCTACGAGGAGATCGAGAAGCGCAAGAAGCAGCTCGTGACCGCGTGCGAGGAGGGGCGCCCCGAGATCCGCTGCTCCGTCGCCGAGTATTTCGGCGGCGGCCAGGTCTCGTTGATCGAGCAGCTGGAGATCAAGGACGTTCGCATCGTCTATGTCCCGCAGGAGGCGATCGGCAACTTCGGCGGGGACATCGACAACTGGCGCTGGCCGCGCCACACCGGCGATTTCGCCTTCTTCAGGGCCTATGTCGGCAAGGACAACCGGCCGGCGGCCCACGCCGAGGACAACGTGCCTTACCGTCCGGCGCACCACCTGAAGCTCGCGTCGTCGCCGCTCCGCCAGGGCGACCTGGTGATGGTCGCAGGCTACCCCGGCACGACGAACCGGCTCCGGACCGCGGCAGAGGTCGAGTCCGCTGTCTCATGGCTGTACCCGAAGCGGGTGTCGTTCTACGAGGAGTCGATCGCCCTCCTGGAGGAGCTCGGCAAGAACGACCCGGCCCTGCGGATCAAGGCGGAGCCGACCCTCCAGGGCTACGCCAACTACCTGCTCAAGACGCGCGGCCTGCTCGACGGGCTGGTCCAGGGCGGCCTGGCCAAGGAGAAGGCCAAGCAGGAGGGCGACCTCAAGGCCTGGATCGACGCCGACCCGGAGCGCAAGGCGGCCTACGGCGGCGCGATCGAGCAGATCGCCGCGCTGCACGCCCGGCAGCGGGAGACGCGCGACCATGACGCGGCCGTGTCGGAGATCGCCTCGTCGGCGAGGCTCCTCGACGCCGCGGTCACCCTCGTGCGCATGGCGGAGGAGCGGCCCAAGGCCGACGCCGAGCGCGAGGCCGAGTACCAGCAGCGCAACTGGGAGCGCCTCGAGCAGGCGCAGGCGTCGCTGCAGAAGTCGTACGACCGCACGATCGATCGGAGCACCTTCAAGCTGGCCACGCGGCGCGCGCTGCAGCTCGATCCGAAGGACAGGCCCGCGCTGCTCGAGGCCCTCGCGGGCGGGCAGGCACCGACGGAGGCGGGCATCGCCGCGGCGATCGACGCGCTTTACGAGAAGACGGCGCTCGAGGACGCGGCGACCCGGATCCAGCTGCTCAAGACGGCGACGCTCGAGGAGCTCCAGGCGAGCCGGGATCCGATGATCCGCCTGGCGCTCGAACTCGCGCCGGTCGACAAGGCCATCGAGGCGCGGGACAAGGCCTACGCCGGGGCGATGGCCCTCGTGAAGCCGCGCTTCGTCGAGGCGCTCCGCGCGCACCGGGGCGGCCTCCTGGCGCCCGACGCGAACGGCACGCTCCGCGTCACGTACGGCACCGTGCGGGGGTACCGCCCGGAGGCCGACAAGGCGGTGGTTCGCCCGTTCACCACCCTCAGCGAGGTCGTGAAGAAGAGCACCGGCGAGGCGCCGTTCAACACCCCGGCGACCCTGCTCGAGGCCGCGCGCGAGAAGCGGTTCGGCCCGTACGTCGACAAGGACCTCGGCGAGGTGCCGGTCTGCTTCCTGAGCGATCTCGACATCACGAACGGCAACTCCGGCTCTGCCACGCTGAACGCGCGCGGCGAGCTCGTGGGCCTCGCCTTCGACGGCAACTACGAGGCGATGGCGTCCGACTGGCTGTTCATGCCGTCGATCACCCGGACCATCCACGTCGATCACCGCTACATGGAGTGGGTGATGGACGCGGTGTCGGGCGCGGACGCCGTGCTGAAGGAGATGGGCGGCAAGCCGGCCATCGACTGAGCGCGGCGCGACGCTGACAGCACCATCGCGAGGACGCCGGCGCGGGTCACGTGTCGGCGTCGTCGGACGACACCCGCACCTCTCCCTCGGCCACCGTCCAGAGGATCGACGTGCAGCTCCGCCCGAACGCCCTGTCGTGCGTGACCAGGAGCAGCGCGCCCGGGTAGTCGGCGAGGGCGCGCTCCAGCCGCTCGATCGAGGGCAGGTCGAGGTGGTTGGTCGGCTCGTCCAGCACGAGGGCCCACGCGTGTTGCCCGAGGCCCAGCGCGATCATCAGCTTGCGCGCCTCGCCGGGCGACGGCCGCGCCGACCCGAGCAGCGGCCCCGGCTCCACCCCGAGCGCGGCCACAAGCGACATCACCCGCCCGCGCTCCTCCGGAGGGAGGCGCCGCGCCCTCGCGAGGAGGGCCTGCTGCTCTGCCTCGCCGAGCTCCTGCGGTACATACAGCACCTTGTCCGCCGGCACGCGCGCGCCGGCGAGCAGCGCGTTCACCAGCGTCGTCTTGCCAGCGCCGTTCGGGCCCGCGATCCGGATGCGGTCCTCGCGGCCGACCGAGAGCCGCACGTCCCGCAGCAGCGTCCGCCCCTCGCTCTCGCCGCCGGCGTGGATCCGGGGCGCGTCGAGCACGAAGAGCCACGGCGCGGGCGATCGCTCGTAGTCGACGAACACGCTGCGGCCCACCGCCTTCTCGAGATCGAGCTCTCCCGCCTCGGCCGACACCTTCTCGAGCTTGCGCCGGGTCACGCCGACGTTGCGCGACAGCCGCGCTTCGGCCGAGGACACGCGGAAGTCCGCGAGCAGGCCCCGGGCGTCGCTGTCGCGCGGGCCCTTCATTCGCCGCTTCGTGCTCCGGTCCGCGTCGGCCGAGGCCTGCGCCCGCCGCTCGTCGCCGAGGCGGCGCCGGAGCTGCCGCTCCTCGGCGCGCAGCCGCTGGTGCGCCTCCTCGCGCCCGCGCGCCTCGGCCTCCCAGAGCGCTTTTGCCGCGCTGTACCCCCCGGGATAGAGCCTCGCCGCGGCCCGCTCGACCCGGATCGTGCCGGTGGTCAGCGCGTCGAGGAGCTCGCGATCGTGCGAGACGCACGCCCCGATCCCCTGGAACCCGGCGAGCGCGCCGGCGAGCAGCGCCCGCGCGTCCGCGTCGATGTGGTTCGTCGGCTCGTCGAGCAGGAGCAGGTCCGGCGCCGCGGCGAGCGCCGCGCCGATCTGCCACCGCTTGCGCTCGCCGGGCGACAGCGTGGCCCAGCGCCCGAGCTCCGCCGGATCCAGCAAGAGCTCGCCGCGCAGCCTGCGCGCGGCGCCGTCCTCGGCGTCGGCCAGCGCATGGATGGCCGCGTCGGCGTGCTCCACGGCCTGCGGGCAGACCGCGACGGTCGCGCCCCGCGGATCGAGCCGCAAGCTCCCCGCCTCGGGCGCGAGCTCGCCTGCGAAGAGCCGGAGGAGCGTCGTCTTGCCGGCGCCGTTCGGCCCGACGATCCCGTACCACCCCGGGGTCAGGCACAGATCGACGTCCGCGAGGATCGTGGACGCGTCGGAATAAGAGAAGGAGAGGCGCTGCGCGCGCAACAACGACATACGAGCTCCTGAATCTCGAGGGCCACATGGCCCGGTCACGGGGCGGGCAGGCTGCCTCGCGCGGCCAGGGAGCAGGGATGCCACCTGTCGCGCTCGCGACCTGCGACGGAGACCGATTCAGGAGCTGATCTTCACCGGAGCACTCTCCTCTTGCGTCAGCCGCGTTTTCTAACAGACGGCCGAGTCCCACGCAACCGCCGCTCCGCAATCGCGGTCGTGGTCGTCATGCCCACTCGGCGCGCTCACGCGGCCAGGAAGCCGCCGTCGACCGGGATGGCGCCGCCGGTCACGTAGCCTGCGCCCTCGGAGCACAGCCACAGCGCGGCGCCGGCGATCTCGTCCTCGGTGGCCATCCGCGCCATCGGATGCTGCGCCACCAGCGCCTGGACCAGCTCGGGCGCGAACGCCTCGGCCTGTTGCATGGCGGGCGTGCGGGTGACGCCGGCGCAGAGGGCGTTCACGCGGATCCCGAGCGGCGCCACCTCGAGCGCCACCGAGCGCGTCATCCCGACGACCGCGTGCTTGGACGCGACGTAGGCGTGGTGCGCCGGCTTCCCGGCGACGCCGTAGATGGAGCTCATGTTGACGATGGCGCCCCCGCCCGACGCCAGCATGGCCGGGATCTCGTGCCGCATGGCCAGCCAGATCCCGCGGGCGTTGGTCGCCATGACGTCGTCCCACACGGCCTGATCGGCGCGCTCGAGGCGGGCCATGTCGCCCCCGACGCCCGCGCAGTTCGCCGCGAAATCGAGCCGGTCGAAGCGCCTCATCGTCTCTTCCACGGCGCGCTTCACCGAGGCGTCGTCCCGCACGTCGGTCTGGACGAACAGCGCCGGCGCGCCCTCTCGCTCGAGCGCGGCGCAGGCTCGCTGTCCGGCGTCGCCGTCGCGCGCGGCGATGGCGACGCGCGCCCCTCCTCGCGCGAACGCGCGCGCGGTCGCGAGGCCGATGCCCGAGGTGCCCCCGGTGACGAGGGCGACCCGTCCGTCGAAGTCGTAGGTGATCATGAAGCTCCCTTTCCTGGTGGAATCACGCAGTGCTCGCGCCAAGGCCGCGCTGGATGAACTGGACCGCCTGCTGGGCGAGGCGGCGGCGGCGCTTCGGGCCGAGCTGCTTTCGCAGCGCGTCGGAGGCCAGCACGTCGTGGAGCTCGGCCCCGAGCTCCTGGAGCACCGCCTCGGTGAGCCCGGGGCCGATGACGGCGGCGACCAGCCGGGTCGCCACCTCGAGGCTCGTGTCGGTGGAGCGGACGGCGCCGCTCGCGACGCCGTCCTCGAGCAGGGCCCGGAGCTCCGCGGCGCCGGCCTCGCAGATGGCCTTGTGGAGGCCGCGGACCTCGACCGTCGCGGTCGGGTCGGCGGCCGCGGCGGACAGGCGGGCGAGGCGCGGGTGCTCCACGAGGAACGCCATGCCGCGCTCGATGTGGACCTCCAGGCGAGCCCAGAAGTCGCCCTCCAGGCACGCGGCGCCGAGGAACGCGCGCTTCTGCCGCGGCACCTCCTCGGTCAGGAGCCACCGGTAGAGATCGAGCTTGTCCTCGAAGTACTGATAGAAGCTCCCCTTGGGGATGCGCGCCCGGCGCGCGATCTGCGAGAGCGAGGCCTCGGCGTACGGGCGATCCGCGAACTCGGCGATCGCCTCGCGCACGAGGCGGTCCCGCCGCTCCTCGGGCAACCCAAAGAACGTGCTCTTCGGCATGCGACCGGTCAGTCATATGACCGATCGGTCGCATCGTCAAGGCGGGGCGGGCGTGCGCTCCCGGCCGCTGTTCAGCGGTTCAGCACTGGGCATGCCCTGGGCTCGACTCAGGAAATCCCTGAGCGCGACCCGGGAGTGCCCAGCGCGTGACCCCGATCCCAAACGGGCCTCGCCCCAAACGCGCCTCCAGCGTGGGTCGGCGCGCCTCCGGAGGAGGCGTGGTTCCAGGGAGCGGCCCCCTCTTTCGAGGTCACGAGATCGAGCCGAGCGTGACATCGAGCGACCCGCATCATGGCCGACGACGCGGGGAAGCGTGACAGCGCTCCGCTCGAGCGAGGCGTTCATCTTGCATAGCGGGCCGGCGCACTCTCGTGCGGCCGTGCATTCCTGCAACGCACGTCACATCGATGGCGAAAACCTTCGCCGTCAGCATTCCAGGCCGACGCCGCGGGCGTTCGCGCCGACGCACGCCTGCAGCGTTCTGGTCTCCACGGCTCGCTCCATCCGGAGCGCAGCGCGGGCGGCTCCGGGTCACGCGCTATGCCTTCACGGATGAAACCCGAGTCGACTGCATCTTGCATTGCTGCACAGCCGCTCGCGATAGACGACGTCGATCATCCAGAGATCATTGCGCTCATTGATCGCAACGCATCTCTATCCGAGGACCATCGACGTGTCGCTCGGGGGGCAGTCGATGTTCTCGGCGCCTGCTGGGGCGGCGCGGGCCGCAGGCGCTGAAATGTATTTTTATTCACGCGGCATTCTGCGGCGGCTCGGCCATCGTATTGAAGTGTTGGAAGATTCGTTGTCCGTGGTGTCCCCAGCACGACGAGGTCGTCGTGTGAAGTCCGCAAATAAGAATACAGTTGCGCATTCGTCCGCATGGTATAGGATGCTGTCATCAGATGGAGGAGCACCCACGAACCATCGGACCCCTGCAGCCATGAAGAGAGCCTAGCGGCTCTCTCGCTTGCTCTGGTCTCATGATGCACCGGGAGATGCCCTGGAAGCAGTCCAGGCGCTCGTGAGTCGCATGCTCGCATCCTGGCGAGCGCAGCGACGACCGAGGAGTGCAGCCGTGTCCTGCGGACGCCGAGCGTTGGCTCGGACCGCGCGGCGGCTGTTCAGCGCCCTGCTCGCGGGAGAAGCGCCCAGGTGACCACGCGCTGGAGCATCGCGGAAACGCGGCTTGCGGGTTCCGTTTCGTGCTCCTTTCAGCGCTAGGGGCCAGCTGCCTCAGGGCAGCACCGAATCGACGCCGTCGCGTCGCCCAGCGCGTCATCTGAGGCAGCACCCCACTCCAGGCTTATCGACGTGTGCCGCCATGGCGTTGCGGCTGCGTCTTGCCTTCGCCACAGGAAGAGCGCAATGACTCGACTTAATTTGTTCGCCCCCGAGGTCCGAGAGAACCCGTACCCCTTCTACGCGGCGCTGCGCCGCGAGTCGCCCGTCTGCCAGGTGGACCCCAACGGGATGTGGGTGGTCACCCGGTATGATGACATCGTGGCGGCATGCAAGAACACGCAGGTGTTCTCGTCCGCGGGGCTGCGCATGGCCACCGAGCCTCCTTACCTGAGGCGTCAAAATCCATTGTCCGGATCCATGATCCTCGCGGACCCGCCGCGGCACGGACAACTGCGCAGCCTCAGCAGCCGTGCGTTCACCGCCAACATGGTGAGCACGCTGGAGCACCACATGCGATCCATGGCCGTGCGGCTCACGGACGGCCTGGTGCACCATCGTGTCGTCGAGTTTATCTCCGAGTTCGCGAGCCGCGCGCAGGTCAGCGTCCTCGCCAAGTTGATCGGATTCGATCCAGGGCTAGAGGAGCACTTCAAGCGATGGGCGACTGACCTGGTCATCGTCGGCGTCATCCCTCCGGAGGATCATGGGCGGATCGCCGAGGTGCGCAGGACCATCGATGAGATGGAGCAGTACATGCTGGGCCTGCTGGCGAGCCGCCGGCGTCAGCTGGAGAACGATCTGGTAAGTGAGCTGCTCCGGTCTCGGAGGGACGACGATGGCATCACGGACCAGGACCTCGTGTCCCTCCTCTCGCTGCTCCTCGTGGCAGGGCTCGAAACGTCGACATCGCTGATGACCCATATGGTCTTGATCCTCGCCCAGCGGCCGATGTGGATGGATCGCCTACGCGCGGAGCCCGCGCTCATCCCGCATTTCATCGAGGAGGTCCTGCGTTTCGAGGCGCCTGTGCATGCCACGATGCGACTGACCGTCGCCGAGACGGAGCTCGGCGGTACGCGTCTACCCGCCCACGCCGTGGTCGCGCTGCTCATCAGTTCGGGTCTGCGCGATGAGGCGAGGTTCCAGGATCCGGACCGCTTCAACCCAGAGCGTGGCGATCAGGCCAACCTGGCATTCGGCCATGGTGCGCACTTCTGCCTCGGGGTCTTCCTGGCCCGGGTGCAGGCCCGCATCGTGCTGGAGGAGCTCCTGCGTCGGTGCCACCGCATCGTGCTTCGTACCGACCGCCTCGAGTGGCAAGCGGCTCTCAACACGCGCTCCCCGGTGGCGCTACCCATCGAGGTGATCCCCGTCTCAACTACCGCCGCACGTGAGTCGCCGGTCATCCAGGGCATCTGTTAGGGCCATGCTCTCGTCGCGAGGATGTCTCTACTCTATGGAATCGTCTTGTGGCGGAGTGCGTCATGTCATCTGATCGAACTAGCGTCGTCGTCAGCAAGCGCGACGCTGGTGGTTTCGAATATCCGTTTTCTGCGTCGTGTCACCCCGGGAGAGAGGTCGCGGAGCAAAGGACCCTGGCGTGGGTTCGCCGGTTGCGGCTGGTGCCAGACGGTCGGTCGCTTTCGCGCCTCAAGGCGACGAACTTCTCCCACCTGGCGGCATGGCTCTTACCGTCCGCGAGCACGCAGACGCTCCAGCTGGCATCGGACTTCACGGCCGTGCTGTTCCTCCTGGATGATGCGTACGACGAGGGGCAGCTCAGCACGGACCCGGAATCCGTCGAGTGGCTCAATGAGAAGTACCTGGGTGAGCTCTTCGGGTACACCGAAGCGGACATGAGCGACCCCCTGACGCGAGGGATGCTCGATGTACGTGAGCGCATCCGACGCAGCCATCCGCACTTCTTCCTGAATCGCTGGCTCTCGCACTTTCAGTACTACTACGAGGCCAACCTGTGGGAGGCGAATAACCGAAAGCAGATGAGGGTGCCGCATCTCGAAGAGTATTTGATGATGCGGCGCTACAGCGGCGCTGTCTATACCTACTGTGATCTGCTCGAGCTGCTGCTCGAACGGCCGCTGCCGATCGAGGTCGTCCAGCACCCGTTGATTCAGACGGTTCGAGACATCTGTAATGACATCCTCTGCTGGACGAACGACTACTTCTCGCTCGGGAAGGAGCTGACCAACGGCGAGACGCACAACCTGATCGTCGTCCTACGGAACGAATGCGTGAGCACGCTGGAAGAGGCGATCGACCGGCTCAAGGACATGCACGACCGCCGGGTCGCGGAGTACCAAGGCGTGAAGGAGAAGGTGCTCGCGCTCTGGGCGGACGACGAGATCCGCCTCTACCTGGACGCGGTCGAGGCCATGATCGCCGGGAATCAGCGCTGGGCGCTCGAGGCCGGTCGCTATTCTGGACTAGAAAGTTTGATCGTGCGCGCTGGATGAAGGCAAGACGGCCTGCCGGGCGCGTGCCTTGCGAGGGTCTCGCCCGGTGTCACTGGGCGAGCTGCGAGAAAGGGGGCTCCCTACGCGTGCAATCTCGTCGCCGTCCGACGCATCGCGTAGGCGATACCTGCCTTGAGGTTGGAGCGGGTCTCTATCGAGCCGAGGTCCACGCCGAGCGCGACCAAGCTCTGCGCCACCGCAGGGCGGAGCCCCGTCAAAATAGCCTTGCTTCCGAGCAGTCCCACCGCCTGGGCCAAGCTCATCAGCCTGCTCGCGACGCTCGTGTCCACGCTCTTGACCCCCGTGACATCGACGATCACGACCTTCGCGGAGCTGGACGCGACCCCTTGCATCGCGGTTTCAATCATCTGCGCCGCCCGTCTTTCATCGATGGTCCCGATGATCGGCATCACCATGACCTGATCGGTGATCGGTATGCAGGGCGTCGATAGCTCGAAGAGCCGATCCCGCTGCGTCTGAATAATGGCTTCCTGCATCTGGACGCGCTCTTCCTGCAGCCGGACCCGCTCGCCCAGCTCCACCTGCAGCTGGTCGTTGACGTCGCGGAGCTGCTCGTTGGACAGCCGGAGCTCCTCCGTGCGCGCGGCGACCTCCTGCTCGAGCCTCTCATAGAGCTTTGCGTTCTCGATGGAGATCGCGATCTGCGTGGAGAGGAGCTTCAGGAGATCGAGGCGATTCTGCGTGAATACGCCGCTGGATAGGTTGTTCTCGAGATAGAGCACGCCGACGAGCCGATTCTGACGGATGATCGGAGCGCAGATGACCGACTTCGGACGCATCTCTCGGATGTAAGGGTCGGCAGAGAATCTGGCCTCCTCCGCCGCGTTGTCCAGCAGGATGGCTTTCTGGGTACGCTGCACGTAGCTGATGATCGACAGCGGTGCTCTGCTGAACGAGACGACTGGCGCGGACTTGAGCACGTAAACTTGCTTTGGCTGAAAGGTCCCTTCCACCTCGACGAAGAGGGCATCGTCACGCACCACAGCCAGCATGCCGGACTGCGCGCCGACGTTCTCCAGCACGATCGTCATGAGGTTTTCCAGGAGCCTCTCCAGGACGATCTCGCTCGCCACGGCCTGCGACGCCTTGACCACGCTGAGCAGATCCAGGACCGCGTCATCGTGGGTGGAGGTCACCGTCACCGACGTCGATTGATCTGGCCTTCCCTCGAGCCTCAGATGAGGGAACGCGGCGACGAGGCTCTGGCACTTCGCATCAGCGCCCCACAGCGCATAGCCACGGTAGGCCATCGTCATGTAGTGCTGAGCGATCTCGCCCCGACCCATTCCCCGATAGAACGACGACGCAAGCTCGCACCCTAGCGCCTCTTCCTGGATGTATCCGTGCTGTCGAGCTCCCTCGATCGCGCGATCGTACAGGGCCATCGCCTCGATCATCGAGCGGCCCACGCGGGCCAGCTCCGCGCTCACCAGGTCGTGCTTGTGCTGGCTGTTCTCCGGAGCGTGGCGTGCCCACATCCCGAGCTTCTGCTGATTCGCGTCCACCTTGGCGAGCGCCGCGTCTTGCTCCTCCTTCGTGAGTCGATCGAACGCCGCGAGAACCGAGAGCGAGCTGTAGAGGTTCTGCTCCACGACGGTGGCAAACCCCACCGCATCCTGGTACTCCTCTCCGGCGCGAAGGCACTCGTAGGCGAGCTTTGGCTCGGCGAAATAGTAGAGCATCATGCCCTTCGCGAGGTGCAGGCAGAACAGCGATGTCCTGTTGTGCTCAAGACAAGGGATCATCGACGTTTCATCGAAGCTCTCGCCGACCAGCCGCAGCTTCTCTGCAGACGGATCTCGGAGGCTGCGCACGAGCTGTTTCCAGATTTTTGCATAATACAGCGGATACTGCTGCTTGAGCTTCATCGCTAGCTCGATAGCATGTGTCATTCGCTGCTCGGTCGTTCCCAGATCCTCCCCAGCAAATAAGGAGTATGTGGGGTGCTGGCAGGAGCTGTATCCGGCGTATTCGATGTCTCCTGTCTCCAGCCCGACCTGGACCGCGTGGCGCGCCGGTTCGATGGTCTCCTTCAGGTGCCGCTTCCAGTGATGAATCGCGATGTAATGGAGGGTGTAGATCTTGGGTTCGAGCTCGATCGCCCCGAAGCGATGAGTGAGCTCAATCGCGAGCTGGCCGAGCGCGAACCCGTGATCTATATTGTTCATCACGCTGCACTGAATATGGCCGTAGATCGCAAAGGCGTATGCCGCGGAAGGTGAAATCCCGTGCTGTACGCATATTTCCATCATGGTGAATGCGATCAATGGAACGACGTGGGGCTTTGTCAGGACAGCCGCTGGAAAGGCCGAGACGAGGATCCGGTTCGCCGCGAGCATCCTCCGATCGGCGAGCACCGGCAGCTCGGCCAGCCGAGGTATGTCGATGTCAGCCGGCGGCGCCTCGCAGAGCGGCACCTCCAACATGGCGAGCACAGCCAGGGCGATGTCGAGAGCATCCGCCAGTCGATGCTGCGACATGTGGAATTGAATACGGGTCTCGTAGACCCGGATCTTCTCCAGCACATCCCTGGCTTGCTCTTCAACGATCTTCGCGCACGCCTCCGCGCGGTCGAAGTTGATCGTCAGGTACTCCAGCTCGACGAGATCCGTGTAGATGGCGAGCGACAGCTCGTGGTTCGTCTCCCACGAGTCCTCAGGCAGGAACGCCGCGGCCGCGCGGAGGCACTGCACGCCGGGGCCGTACGCCGTGGAGCGCCTCGCCTTCTGTCCGGCTCTCAGGTTGAGCGTCGCGGCCTCCTCGCGCTCCTGCCTGTCCACGATCCTCTTTGCCCCCATGTTGAGGTGCATCACGATGTCGTAGATCCGGTCCTCGACGGACGCGGGAGAGCTCTCTCCGAGCATGAGCCGCCCCAGCTCCAGGTGGATCCGCTCGTGCTCGCCCTCCGTGAGCAGCTTGTAGGCCGCCTGCTGCACGCGGTCGTGGAGGAACTTGAACGTGACCGCGTCCTCGTCTCCGTCGTCGAGGAAGCGCGCGATCCCGTACTCACCGTCGACGGGCACGACGAGCCCTGCGTCGAGCGCGCCCCAGAGGTCCTCGTCGGTCGCGCGCCGGTTCTTCTGGTGGATGAGGGCGAGCATCCTCAGATCGAACTGGTTGCCGATGCACGAGGCGAGCTTCAAGACCCGCTGCGTCGCCTCGCCCAGGCCCTGTATCCGGCGGACCATCAGGTCGACGACGTTGTCCGCGACCTTCATCCGCTGGATGTCGGCGATGTTCCATCGCCAGGCGCCCGTCTCCGAGCTGAAGCGCAGGTGGCCTTCGCGGCAGACGCTCTCGAGGTACTGGATGGTGAAGAACGGGTTCCCGTGCGTCTTGGCGAAGATGACACCCGAGAGCTCGCGACACTCCTCCCGAGGCGCGTCGAGCGTGTCCGACACGAGCTGGTTGACGTGATCGGGCCCGAGCGGCTGCAGCGTGATCGTGCGCACGCGGGCCTCGCTCTTCCGGAGCGCGCCCAGCATCATCGTCAGCGGGTGCGCGTCGTCGACCTCGTTGTCGCGGTACGACCCGATGAGCAAGAGATGGCGGATGTCCAGATCCTCCAGGAGCACGCTGAGGAGGTTCAAGGACCCCGTGTCGGCCCACTGGAGATCGTCGAGGAACAGCACGAGCGCCCGCGTCTTCAGCGCGATGGCGCCGATGAAGTTGCGGAACGTCAGGTTGAAGCGGTTCCGCGTCTCCATCGAGCCAAGCGCCGGGACGGGCGGCTGCTCGCCGATGATGAGCTCGATCTCCGGGATCACCTCGGCGATGACCCGCCCGTTCGGAGAGACCGCCGCGAGGATCCTGGCCCTCCAGTCGGCAAGCTCATTCCTGCTCTCGGTCAGGATCTGCCGGACGATCTCCCGCAGCGCCGCGAGCACGGCCGCGTACGGGACGTTGCGCGTGAACTGATCGAACTTGCCAGCGGCGAAGTAGCCCGCCTCCTTCGCGATCGGCTTGTGGATCTCGTTGACGACCGCCGACTTGCCCACGCCGGAGTAGCCGGCCACGAGGACGAGCTCCGAGCGGCCACCCTCCGCCGCCTCCGGACCAGACCCGCTGATGTCCCTGAAGGCCGCCATCAACGCGCCGACCTCGCCCTGCCGGCCATACAGCTTCTGCGAGATCTGCAGCCGCGTGGGCTTGTCCCTCCGCCCCGGCACGAAGTCCGCCGCCGGCGCTCCGTGCTCCAGCATGTCGAGGCAGGCCTTCAGATCGGCCTTGAGGCCGAAGGTGCTCTGATACCGATCCTCCGCGGTCTTCGAGAGCAGCTTCATGATGACCCGGGAGAGCGCCTCCGGGATCGCCGGCCGGATCAGGTGCGGCGCGACAGGCGTCTTCGCGATGTGATGGTGCACGAGCTCCAGCGGATCCGTCGTCTCGAACGGGAGGCGCTGGGTCGTGAGCTCGTAGAGCGTGACCCCCAGCGAGTAATAGTCCGAGCGGAAGTCGATCGACCGGTTCATCCGGCCCGTCTGCTCGGGCGAGATGTACTGCAGCGTGCCCTCGCCGACCGACCAGGGGTCGACCACCGCCGCGCGCTCCCCAGGCAGGAGCGAGGCGATGGAGAAGTCCGTGAGCTTCGACGTGCGCACGTCGCTGTCGACGATGATGTTGCTCGGCTTGATGTCCTTGTGGACGATGTTCCGCTCATGGATCGCCCCGAGCGTGTCCGCGAGCTGGAGCGCTATCCTCACCGCCTGCGCGAGCCCGACGCCCTGCCCGTTGCCGTCGATGGTCGCCCGCAGCGAACGACCCGCGAAGTACTCCATGACGAGCGCGGCGTAATCGAGCCGGACCTCGAGCTCGTGGACCCGCACGACCCCATCGAGGTCGAGGTGCTTCGTGATCTCGTACTGGCGCTTCAGGATCGCCACGTTGCGGGTGCCATTGACGCCCTTCCGCGCGACCTTGATGACGCACATCTTGCCCGTGCTCTTCTTCCGGCCGAGATAGACGCTGCTGCGAGCACCGTCGTGCAGCGTCTCGAGCAACTCGTGATTCAACAGCTCCACCATGACGGCGACCCCCCCTGGAGTGACAGGGCTATTTACCCAGCGCGGCGTTCAGTCGGTATCTCGGTCCGTGTCAAGCTGCAGTCCCCCGCTTCACGGCAGCTCCTCGGGGCGCTGAACTCAAGGACGGCGACAGGCGACCGCGCGAGCCGCCGAGGGAGCGAACGTGCTCGGCGGGGCGCATCGCCCTACGCAATCGAAACGGACGGGTTGTGTCAAGGTCGAACCGCCGCGGCGCCGCGCGCGGATCGAGCGCTCCCGGCGGGCTCCGCCGTGGAGACGCCGCGCGTCAGGCCAGCGACGCACGAATTCATCCGACGTTCGGGCCGACGTTCGGGCCGACGCTCGGGAGCGAATGCGACAACAGCGTCGCCTCGCCGCCCGGACGCACGGCGCCCCGTGGCGCAGAGAGCCGTCGGACGTGCATCACGCGATGACGCCTTCACGAGGAGAAGAGCCACCACGAGGAGAGGAGCCTCGGTGCATGGGGCACACGCCCGTGCCGGGAACGGCCAAGGTGCGCCAGATGGAGAGGGATCTCCTTAGGGAAGTCCCTGAGGCGCGCGGCGCCTTCCCTCATCGATAAGCCACGATGTGGGGAGCGCCACACCGCCGGCGCTACTTCCCGGCGGCCGCCTCGGAGCCGGGCCGCCGAGGCTCCCGCGCGCCGGCGAACGCGGCGCCCTCGCGGCCGATCGACGGGGCGTCGGCGATGTGCTCGCGGTCGTCGAGGGTGTGGCCCATTGCGCCGAGCGCGCTCCTCAGCTCGTCGGGGAAGCCGCCCTGTTCGACGAACAGCTTGTCGGGGTAGTCCTGGTGGTGGAAGCGCGGCGCGTTGACCCCCGTGGTCACGTCGAAGCCGAAGTCGACGACGTTCGAGAGGATCTGGAACACCGCAGTGAGGATCGTCGGGCCGCCCGCGGCGCCGAGCACGAGCTCCACGCGCCCGTCCTTCCCGGTCACGATCGTGGGCGACATCGACGAGAGCATGCGCTTGCCGGGCGCGATGGAGTTGGCCTCCCCCTGCACAAGACCGAACTGGTTCGCGGTGCCGGGCACGACGGCGAAGTCATCCATCTCGTTGTTCAGCACGAATCCGGCGCCGGTCACCGTCACCCCCGAGCCGTACCAGCCGTTCAGCGTCGTGGTCAGCGCGACGGCGTTGCCCTGCGCGTCGACCACCGAGAAATGGGTCGTGTGCGGGCCGCGCCCGCCCGAGTCCCTGACCGCCGCGCCCCGGGCGAGCTCGTCGGTCGGCGTCGCGCGGTCCGCCGCAATCGTGGCGCGCTGCTGCTCGGCCCACGCGACCGAGAGCAGCTCCTCCACCGGGTTCTTCACGAAATCGGGATCCCCGAGGACCTCGTTGCGCGCGAGGAACACCCGCCGCATCGCCTCGGCGACCACGTGCACGTGCGACGGCGAGTGCCAGCCGAGCTTGGCGACGTCGAGCCCCTCCAGCTGGTGCGCGATCATCGCGAGGGCGAGGCCGCCCGACGACGGGAGCGGCATCGATGCGACGCGGCGCCCGCGGTACTCGAAGACGATGGGGTCGCGCCACTTCGCCTTGTAGCCCTTGAGGTCCGCGGCCGAGATGATGCCCTTGCCCCGCCGCATCTCGGCGACGAAGAGCTCGGCGGTCTTGCCCTCGTAAAAGCCCGCGGGCCCCTTCTCGGCGATGCGCTCGAGCGTCGCCGCGAGCTCGGGCGATTTCCACGTGGCGCCGATCTCGATGGGCGCGCCGCCCGGGAGGAACAGCGCGACCGACGCCGGGAAGCGCTTGAGCTTGCCCGACGCGGCCTTGACCGTCGTCGCGAAGTTCTCGTCGACCGAGAAGCCCTCCTTCGCGAGCCGGATCGCGGGCGCGACGAGCTCGGCCCAGGTCTTCTTCTTGGAGCCGAGCTTGTCGTACGCTTCCCAGAGCCCCGCCACGCTGCCGGGCACGCCGACCGCGAGGTGGCCGACCCGCGCGCTCTCCGTGGCCTTGCCGTCCTTGCCCCGGTACATGTCGTGGGTCGCCTTGCCCGGCGCCGTCTCGCGGAAGTCGAGCGCGTGCTCCTTGTCGCCGACGCGCGCGACCATGAACCCGCCGCCGCCGAGGTTGCCGGCCGTCGGGTGCACGACGGCCAGCGCGAACGCCGTCGCGACCGCCGCGTCGACGGCGTTGCCGCCCGAGGCGAGGACCTCGGCGCCCACCTTCGTGGCGAGGGCGGCGTCGCTCGTGACCATCGAGGGGCCCCGCACCGGCGGCGCGCCCTCGGGGTAAGGCCACCCGGCGGGGAACCGCGACGCCGGCGTGGCCGGCGCGGCCGGCGCGGGCGCAGGCGCCGAGGCGGGGGCGGCGTTCGGCGACGGGGGCGGGGGCGGCGCGGGCGGAGGGGGCGGGACGGCGGCCTCGCAGCCCGCGAGGAGGACGACGGCGAGCAATCGATGCCAGGCGCGGAGCTTCATCGCGGCGGCTTATAGCCCAGGCCCCGCGCCGCTCGAAGGCCAGAGGCGCGGCCGCGCGAGCGCGGCCGGAGGGTTCTCCACGGTGATCCGTCACAGCTGTTCGGGCTTCTGCTGATCAGCTGTACCGCTCTCTGGCAAACGGGAGAGCGACGCGCCGTACAGGGCGCGTGGAGCATGGGCTCGTACCGAGGCGCCCGGGGACGCCTCCCGGCGCCGCGAAGTGAGCGGTCTTGGTCGTTGGCTTGGGGGCTTCGCCCCGCTTGGGTATGATCGGCCCCGGATGTTTCCGACGGAGCCCGCTCCCGAGACGATTGGGGCCTACAAGATTCTCCGGCACCTGTCCGGTTCTGGGCCCACCAGCGTCTATCTCGGGCGACTGGATGGCCCGCTCGGGTTTCGCCGCGTCTGCGTGCTGAAGCTCGTCCCGAATACCGCCGAGGGTGACCCGCGCTTCGCCGACGAGCTCGCCCGCGAGGCGTCGATCTGCGCGACGATGAACCACCCGGCGATCGTGCGGATGTTCGACTTCTTCGAGCACGCCGGCCGGCTCGTGCTCGTGCTCGAGCACGTCGAGGGCGTGAACCTCAACCGGCTGCACCAGCACCTCGCGGCGCGGCAGCAGAAGCTCGCCGACGCGGCGGTCTACTACCTGGTCCACTGCATCGCCGGGGCGCTCGCGCACGCCCACGGGTCCGTCGACGAGCACGGCAGCCCCACGCCCATCGTCCATCGCAACCTCCACCCGGAGAACATCGTGATCGGGTGGGACGGGCAGGTGCGCCTGACGGGGTTCGGCATCGGCAAGATCCTCGGGCGCACGCCGGACACGATCGCGGGCGTGGTCAAGGGCGCGCCGGGCTACATGGCGCCCGAGCAGGCGCGCGCCGAGCGCGTCACGGTGAAGGCCGATATCTACGGCGTGGGGCTCCTGCTCTGGTCGTTGCTCAGCGGGCGGCGGCCGCCCGCGGACGGCACGCGACCGCAGGCGATCGCCACGATCCGGCCGGAGATCCCGCGCCCGATCGTGACGCTGCTCGACACGGCCCTCGCGCCGGCGCCGGACGATCGGAAGATCACCGTCCACGAGATCGAGCAGGCGCTCGCGAAGGTCGCGCGCCCGGAGAAGGGGAAGGCCGAGCTCGTGACGCGCGTGCAATCGGCGCACGCGACGATCGAGATCGAGGACGCGGATCGCGAGGAGGACCGGCGGCCGACCATCCCGGTCAAGGGCAAGGGAGGTCAGACCGCGAGGCCCGCGGCGGACGCGGCGAAGCGGCTCGCGAAGGATCTCTTTGCCAGGGATCAGGCGGCGAGGGACGGCGGCGCCGCGAGGCTGCGGACCCCCGGCGCGCAGGCGAAGACCGCGCCTCCCTCGGCGGGGGCGTCCGAGGCGCTGATCGGGTCGGCCCGGCAGGACGGCAAGGTGTCGATGGGCGCGCCCGAGCCGATCACGATCCCGGTGCCGGCGGCGTACGAGGCGAGGGGCGACGGCGCGAAGGGCGTCGAGGGACGAAGGCCCGCGCTGCCGGATCGCGAGACGTTCGGGCGCCTGTTCGAGGCGTCGAAGCGCGCGGCGGAGCGCGACGCGGCGGCGGCCGACGAGGGGCCGCCGGAGGGCGGGCCGCCGACGTTGACCGAGGTCGATCCGATATTCGAGGAGGACGGCACGACGATGCCTGGCACGGGCGCGGAGACGCCCCGCTTCGTGCCGACCACGTCGGTGATCCCGGAGGCGATCCGCTTCGGTCCGCCGCCGGCCCTCCCGGCGGATCTCGCGCCCGCGTTCCTGGGTGCGCCGCCCAAGCCGCCTTCCGGCTCGCCGGTGACCCCCTCCGGCGTGACCGTGCCGATGGGCGCGTCGGGCCTGACGCCGCCCGGGGTGACGGTGCCGGTGGACGGCTCATCGGGCCTGACGCCGCCCGGGGGCGTGCCGTACACGAGGCCGAGCGCGGCGGGCCGCGGCGGCTCTCCGGGGGAGTCGTCGCCCCCGGCGGGCGCGTCGTCGCGGCGCCCGCGGCTGCCATGGCAAGCGCCGCGTTCGCTGTCGCCTGTCGGGACGATCGCCGTGTCGGCGATCACGGCGACGGTGGTGGCGGGGCTCTGGATCTACGTGGCGCGGCGGGATCGGCCCGAGCCGGCCGTCGCGGTGGAGCTGGCGCCCGCGATCGTCGAGCCCGTCGCCGCGGCGGCGTCCGCGGCGAGCGAGTCGCCCCCCGTGAAGAAGGCACCGGCCGGGAAGGCGCAGGCGGCGAAGACGCTTTCAGCAAAGGAGGCCGCGGCGGCGAAGGAAGCCGCGGCGAAGGAGGCCGCGGCGGCGAAGGAAGCCGCGGCGAAGGAGGCCGCGGCGGCGAAGGAGGCTGCCGCGAAGGAGGCCGCGGCGGTGAAGGAGGCCGCGGCGAAGGAAGCCGCTGCGGCGAAGGAGGCTGCCGCGAAGGAGGCCGCGGCGGCGAAGGAAGCCGCGGCGAAGGAAGCCGCCGCGGCGAAGGAGGCCGCGAGCCAGGCGCGGCAGGGGGGCAATCCTGCGTCGCTGCCCAAGGATCAGGGCCTGCTCACGGTGGGATTTCCGCAGCCGGGGGGCGTCTACATGACCGGCAAGTACGCGGGGGATGTGAACCAGGCGCTGGCCGTGCGCTGCGGCCGCTTCTTCGTGCGCGTCGGCCGGGCCGGAAAGACGAAGTTCCCCGAGTGGCTCAGCGCGGGTGTGACAGCGCAGGTGCCGTGCCAGGGGGCCACGAGCATCGATATCAAGCCGAGCGCACCGCCGAAGGCGAAGAAGAAGCGGTAGCCCGCTCAGGCGGCGTCGATCGTCCTGAGCAGGGCGTCGAGCTCGAACGGCTTGCTGAGCACCTCGCGCGCGTGCGCCGGCATCGGCTGCTTGATGTTCGACGCCGCGGTCATGATGACGACGGGGATGTCCTCCAGCGCGGGGACAGCGCAGAGCTCGTCGCACACCTTCCAGCCGTTCATCTTCGGCATCATCAGGTCGAGCAGGATCACTCCGGGCCGCTCGCCGTGGAGGAGCCGCTCGAGCGCCTCTCGCCCGCTGAAGAAAGGCGTCGCCTCATAACCGAGGTCGCGCAGCGTCTCGGCCAGGGTCGTCGCCAGATCCACGTCGTCATCGATGATCAGGACAGACTTGCTCATGTAGTGAAGAGGGCGTTCGCTGGTGAATGTGGGCCGACGTCGAGGCCGCTCGGCGCGGAGATGCTGCCTCGCTGCCACAACATTGCATGGGCTCCCATTGCATTTGCTAGTAGGACGCCGCGCGGCCGCAAGGAGAAACGCGGCAGAGCCAGGCACATGCGCTCTCCTTGCGCGCCTGTCCGGCCGCTTCAGCGTGGCGTGCGCGCGTGCGTCGACCCGCGGCGTTGCTCTATGCTGTGGCGCCATGCTTGACACGCGGGAGTTGCCGCTCCTCCGGGCCCTCGCGGGCCGGTACCCGACGACCGAGGCCGCGCTCTCGGAGATCGGCCATCTGCGGGCGATCTTGTCGCTCCCGAAGGGGACGGTGCACGTGGTCAGCGACGTCCACGGCGAGCACAGGAAGCTGAAGCACATCATCAACAACGCCTCGGGGAGCCTGCGGCCGCTTGTCGAGCGGGTCTTCGGCGACCGGCTCACGGCGGCCGAGGAGCGCGAGCTGCTCTCGGCCGTCTACTACCCTCGCGAGAGGTATGCCCGCGTCGCGTCCCGCAGCGAGGGGGCGCGGTGGGCCTTCCTGATCTGGACGCTCGCGCGCGAGGTCGAGGTCATCCGTGCGCTGTCGCAGCGCTACACGCTCCGCCAGGTGGAGGCGGCGTTCCCGGAGGACATGCGGGGCCTGCTCCGCGAGCTCGTGTCGGCGCGCGCCACCCTCGGCGAGGGCGGCTACCTCGACGCGCTCATCGATCCGTTCGTCCAGCACGGCCGCGAGATCGAGATCTTGCGCGCCATGGCGCGCGCCATCCGGAACCTGACGGTCTTCGAGCTCGTGGTGGCCGGCGATCTCGGCGATCGCGGTCCCCGGCTCGACAAGGTGATCGAGTACCTGATGCGCCAGCCGCGCGTGCGGGTCGTGTGGGGCAACCACGACGTGAGCTGGATGGGCGCGAGCCTCGGCCAGGAGGCGCTCATCGCCACGGTCGTCCGGCTCTCGCTGCGGTACGGGCGCCTGTCGCAGCTGGAAGAGGGCTTCGGCATCTCCGTGGCGCCGCTCGATCGGCTCGCGCGCACGGCCTACGCCGACGATCCGGCGGAGCGCTTCGCGGTCCGGGGCGAGGGGCTGCGCGACGCCCTGCTGATGGCGCGGATGCAGAAGGCCGCGGCCGTCCTCCAGTTCAAGCTGGAGGGGCAGCTCTGCCGGCGCCGCCCGGAGTACGCGCTCGAGCACCGCCTGCTGCTCCATCGCATCGACCCGCGCGCGGGCACGGTCGCGATCGACGGCGAGGTGTTCCCGCTGCTCGACGCGCGCTTCCCGACGCTCGACCCCGGCGATCCGTACGCGCTGACGCCGGACGAGGCGGCGTGCGTCGCCCTTCTGAAGGAGTCTTTTCTGAGGAGCCCGGCGCTGTCCCGCCAGATGCGCTGGATGGTGCAGCAGGGGACGACGTGGCTCAGGCGCGACCGGGCGCTCATCTTCCACGGCTGTGTCCCGGTGGACGGGGAGGGCGAGCTCCTTCCTTTCGTGGTGGACGGCGAGGCTCGCCGCGGCAGGGCGCTGTTCGACGCGCTGGAGCGGACGGTGCGCCGGGCCTTCCGGGCGGGCGCGCAGGAGGACGTCGACATGCTCTGGTACCTCTGGACCGGACCGCTCTCGCCCATGTTCGGCAAGGACCGGATGACGACGTTCGAGTCGTATTTCGTCGCCGACGAGAGGACGCACAGGGAGACGAAGAACCCTTATTTCCACATGATCCACGACGCCGCGTTCTGCGGCCGGGTGTGCCGCGAGTTCGGCGTGGACGAGGAGCGCGGGCTCATCGTGAACGGGCACGTGCCGGTCCGGGTCGAGCGGGGGGAGTCGCCGATCAAGGCGTCGCGCCGCGCGGTGACGATCGACGGGGCGTTCTCGGAGGCGTACGGCGACAAGGGGTACACGCTCGTGCTCGAGGCGAGCGGGGCGCGGCTCGCGCAGCACCACCATTTCACGTCGGTCGAGCAGGCCGTGGAGGCGGGGGAGGACATCATCCCCGTGATCTCCGACGTGGAGGTCTACGAGGCCGAGCGCCGGGTGGGAGACACCGAGAAGGGGGAGGAGATCGAGCGGGAGATCGAGATCCTGGAGCGGCTCATCGAGGCGTACCGGGACGGAGCGCTCCTGGAGCAGCCGAGGTGAGGTGAGGCGCGGCGGGGGGCCGCCGCGCCTCGCCGGGTCACGGGAGCTGGCCGTCCGTGATCCAGCGCTCGATCAGGAGCTCCTCTTCCTCGGTGATGCACTGGAGGTTGCCGTCGTCCTCCGCGGTGCCGGTGCAGCCGCGGCCGGGCGGCATGTGTCCCGCGTCGATGCGCACGAGGATGCACTCGCCCTTCGTGAGCCCTGCGCAGTCGGCGTGGGTCGCGTCCAGCTCCGTGGTGTCGTGGTCGGTGATCCTGAGCCCGCCGCGGGGAGGCTCCCGCGTGGTGTGGCAGGGCGCGCAGCGCTGCTCGAGGAGCGGCTGCACGTCCTCGGCCCAGGAAACGAGCTCGGCGGGGCCACCCCCCGCGCCACCCGCGCCGCCCGCGCCGGTGTCGTCGCCGCCCGCGCCGCCGGCGCCGACTGCGACAGCGGAGGACTCGCCGCCAGCGCCGCCAGCGCCGACCGCGACGGCCGAGAGCTCGCCGCCCGCGCTGCCAACGCCGACCGCGACAGCGGAGGATTCGCCGCCAGCGCCGCCAGCGCCGACCGCGACGGCGGAGAGCTCGCCGCCCGCGCTACCAACGCCGACTGCGACAGCGGAGGATTCGCCGCCAGCGCCACCAGCGCCGACCGCGACGGCGGAGAGCTCGCCGCCCGCGCTACCAACGCCGACCGCGACGGTGGAGGACTCGCCGCCTGCGCCGCCGGAGCCGACTGCGACGGTGGAGGACTCGCCGCCGGAGCCGACCGCGACGGTGGAGGACTCGCCGCCTGCGCCGCCGGAGCCAACAGCAACGGAGGTGGTGGCGGCGGTGGAGGACTCGCCGCCCGAGCCGCCGGAACCAGCCGCGGCGCCGGTGGTGGCAGCGGTGGAGGACTCGCCGCCTGAGCTGCTGGAGCTCGCCGCGACGCTGGTGGTGGCAGCGGTGGAGGGCTCGCCGCCCGCACCGCCCGCGCCGGTGGAGGGCTCGCCGCCTGCGCCACCCGTGCCAGGAGCGCCGCCGGTGCCGCCCTCGCCGCCCGTGCCAGGAGCGCCGCCCTCGCCGCCCGTGCCAGGAGCGCCGCCGGTGCCGCCCTCGCCGCCCGTGCCAGGAGCGCCGCCGGTGCCGCCCTCGCCGCCGCTGCCGCTGGTGCTGCCGCCGCCAGTTCCTGCGCGGCTGCTGGTGCTGCCGCCGCCGGCCTCACCGCCTCCGCCGCCTGAGCCAAAGCCGACCTCGTCGTCGCCGCACGCGGCGAGCGCGAGGAGCAGCGTACCGGTGGTCATGAGAAGACGAATGGAAGTACGCGGGATAGAGACCATGCGCGGAGAATAGGCACGTACAGTGTCGCGGGTAAATGCTGCCGCACAGACGACACGATTCTATCATTGCTCCCATGACGGAATATGCTTCCGCTGAATCGGGCCGGCGGACGCTCCGGCCCGCCCGCCGGCCCGCGCTGCAGTGAGGCCATGGCGCTGCCCGCCGGCCCCGCCGGCCGCGACGGTCGTGACGCGCCGGCTGGAGTCCTCATTGCCGGTGGTCGACCGCGCGAGGTGGGCTCGACGATCTGGAGCTCGCGCGCGCCGTGGTGCCGCGGTTGCATCGCAATCCCCGAGGTGCCGCGGCTCATGATAGCTGCTCATCGTCCTCTTCATGATGGAGCGTTGAGCGCCGACCCGCTCGACACCGACGGAATACAGGTAATGTCAACGGCTCTGAGCGCCTCTCGTCGTTGCGCGAACACCAGCTCTCCTCCTTGTCTTCCTCGCGCCGTCTCTCGATCATCGGATCGGAAATGATGGGCTCGACCCCGGTGAGCCCGCATCCATCGATGAGCCCGTCGCGCCCTCGCTCGTGCACAGGTTGTCGCGTTATGCCACGGGTGGATTACCGCGCCGCGCCATCGGTTTGTATATTGCGGCCCGACTCGGGCTATGGTTAACCGGTGGCGTCCCAGGACGCACCGTGTCATCCGGCGCCTGAAGCACGAGGGAGGCCTGGCTCGGGCTCATGGCGACGGCGCGGCGGTGACGCTCACGCGAACGCGCGCTCACGCGAACACGCGGGCGAACCCTCATTCGTGGCGTGAGGGGGGCTTGCGTGCGGGGGGAGTCATGGATTAGAACGTTCCCTCTCTGTCTTATGTTTCTTACACGTCCCGATCGACGCTTTGCTCGACTGTCACGGTTCACCTTAAAGCCCATCCTTCACCTCATCGACAAGAGAGGGGAGCACTCATGCGCCTCACACGGTATGCAACATGGATCATGGCGGCGGCTGTCGTTCTCGCGCCGGCGGCCTGCGGTGACGACACGTCCGACAACGCGACCGGCTCCGGGGCCAGCTCCGGCGCTGGTGCCGGCTCCGGAAGCGGCTCCGGCGCCGGCGCTGGCTCCGGAAGCGGCTCCGGAAGCGGCTCCGGCGCCGGCGCTGGCTCCTCCGGCAGCGGCTCCGGGACCGGAGGCAGCGGCACCGGCGGCAGCGACAGCACCGGCGGCGGCGGCAGCGGCGCCGGGGACGCCGTCGGCCTCCTGCCCTGCGACAATGGCTGGCCCGAGGTGCGGAGCGCGATCGCGCAGGATCCGGCGATCGAGGCGGCCATCACCGAGCTGCTCGGCAAGATGAAGGTGGAGGAGAAGGTCGGCCAGATGGTGCAGGCCGAGATCCAGAAGATCACGCCGGCCGAGGTGAAGCAGTACAACATCGGCTCCGTGCTGAACGGCGGCGGCTCCTGGCCGGGGAAGAACAAGAACGCGACGGCGGCGGACTGGGTGAAGCTCGCCGACGAGTTCTACAACGCCTCGGTCGACACCAGCGGTGGCCGCGTGGCCATCCCGATCATCTGGGGCATCGACGCGGTGCACGGGAACAACAATGTCCGCGGCGCCACGCTCTTCCCCCACAACATCGGCCTCGGCGCGGCGCACGACCCCGAACTGCTCGAGCGCATCGGCGCCGCGACGGCCAAGGAGGTCCTCGCGACCGGGCTCGACTGGACCTTCGCGCCGACGCTCGCGACCGTGCGCGACGACCGCTGGGGCCGCACGTACGAGGGCTACTCCGAAGATCCAGAGATCGTGAACGCCTACGGGGGCCGGATCGTGCAAGGCATCCAGGGCGCCGCGAACAGCCCAGATCTCCTCGGCGCGATGCACGTCATCGCGACGGCCAAACACTTCATCGGTGACGGCGGCACGGACAAGGGTGATGACCAGGGGAACAACCTCGCCTCCGACACCGAGCTGTGCACGATCCACGGGCAGGGCTACCTGTCTGCCATCCCGGCGGGCGCGCAGACGGTCATGGCGTCGTACAACAGCGTCCGCGGCACCAAGATGCACGGGAAGGGCGATCTGCTCACCGGGGTGCTGAAGGACAAGCTCCACTTCGACGGCTTCGTCATCGGCGACTGGAACGGTCATGGGCAGGTGTCGGGCTGCACCAACGCCTCGTGCGCCGCCTCGATCAACGCCGGTGTGGACATGATCATGGTCCCGGACGACTGGAAGGCGTTCTACGAGAACACCCTCAGCCAGGTGAAGGGGGGCCAGATCTCGATGGCGCGGGTCGACGACGCCGTGACGAGGATCTTGCGGGTCAAGATGCGGGCGGGGCTCCTCGGCCCGAAGAAGACCAAGCAGGCGCCGTCGAAGCGGATGTTCGCGGGAGATCAGTCGGTGCTCGGGCAAGCGGAGCACCGGGCCCTCGCGCGCGAGGCGGTCCGGAAGTCGCTCGTCCTCCTCAAGAACGCCGGCGGCGTCCTGCCCCTCGCCGCCTCGGCCAAGGTGCTCGTCGCGGGCAAGTCCGCGGACAGCATCTCGAACCAGTCCGGCGGCTGGTCGCGGACGTGGCAGGGCACCGATCTGACGAACGCCGATTTCCCCGGCGCGACGTCGATCCTCAAGGGGATCCAGGACCTCGTTTCGGCCGGCGGCGGCCAGGCGACGCTGAGCGCCAACGGCTCCGCCGCCAGCTCGGGGAGCTTCGACGCGGCGATCGTGGTGATCGGCGAGACGCCTTATGCCGAGATGTACGGGGATATCCAGCTCGCGACGGACGACACGCCGCACGCGAAGACGCTGGAGCACGCGGTCTTCCACCCCGAGGATCTGCAGGTCCTCCAGGCGATCCGCACGGCCAAGCCGGATCTGCCGATCGTGACGGTCTTCCTTTCGGGCCGTCCGCTCTATGTCAACAAGGAGCTGAACCGCTCGGACGCCTTCGTGGCCGCGTGGCTCCCGGGCTCCGAGGGCGGCGGCGTGGCCGACGTGCTGTTCGGCAAGCAGCAGTTCCAGGGCAAGCTCTCGTACTCCTGGCCTGCGACCGATTGCCAGCGGGTCAACCGCGGGGAAGACGGCGCGCTGTTCCCGTACGGCTTCGGCCTGACGACGGAGAACAAGGAGACGCCTGCGGCGCTCCCGGAGGCGTCCACCGCCGGCGGCTGCAACTGAACCCATCCTCCGCGCCGCTGCCGCTCTCCCCGCTTTCCGCAGCGGCGGCGGCATTCATGAGATAGGCCGAGCGACCCGGCCCGCCGCGCGGCGGGCCGGGTCTTCGTGAGCAGCGTCTCAGCGCGTCACGCGCCGCCGCCTCGCGCGGTCGTGAGCACGACCTTGCCGGTGGTCGCGCGGGACGCGACCGCCGTCATGGCCGCCTTCGCCTCCGCCATCGGCGGCGCAGCGGAGACGAGCGGCTTGATCGCGCCCTGGCCGTAGAGCGCGTAGAGCTCGTCTTGCGCCCTCCGCGTGAGATCGGGCCGGGCGCGGCTGTACGTGCCCCGGTAGAGGCCGATGGCATGGACAGCGGTCGATGGCAAGGCTCAACATCAACAATACCGGGCGGGTCGAAGGTGCATGGGCTCGGCGAGCGGCCTCCCAGCCCCACCGGCTTCGGCATCTTCACGTGGCAGACGGATGCAGTGTGAGAGGGTCAGCCGCCCTCCAAAATCCATCCTTGTGAGATCTGGCCGGGCCAGTGGCCTTGGAACCGTATCAACGCGGTTAGGCCCTCCTGAATTTCGTCGATCTCGTTACTGTAGATGACAATTCCATCGATCAAGAGATCGAGCTCGACCGGCTCCCCGTGTTTCACGCCCATCTCGTCGGCGTGGTGGGCAGAATGAACGGATTTACCCCGTGTGAACGTTCCCGCGATGAGGCGACCTGTCACATGTGCCCCGTCGGCAGTCGTTTCTATAGCGTAAACCTGGAATTTTCCCATGTGCTCTAGAAGCTGACATCATGAGGTATTACTTGATCTGTTCCTCAGCCCCGCCTCGTTGTACGTCGGCTTGACCTCGCTCGCATCCGAGGCGGTCAGGCCATCCGGCGCCGTCACGCTCGTCGGCCGGTTCAGCGCGTCGTACGCCGTCTCCGTGCCGAAGCTCTCGGTCTCCAGCAGCGGCTCGGCGGCGGTCGCGATGGCGGACACATCCGTCAGCGGGGCCAGCACCGCCCAGTCGGCGTCCGCGTGCACGTCGCTGCGCAGCCGGCGCGTGGCCTGCAGCAGGTTGCCCTTGAAGTCGTGCGCCTGGCTCGTCACCACGCCAGCGCCATCATACACCTGGTACGGCCTGCCGCGCAGGTTCAGCGCCGTCGCCAGCTGATCAGCTCGGTGGCCTTCGCCGGCTGGCCGAACACCGAGGCTGGACGAACGCGGGGGAGTACGTGGACCATGGCGTTAGCGGCGCCAAGGCATCGCGGGCCCGAGCCAGACGGTCTTATGAAGGATGCCCATCACGGCGAGCTGAACCTCGTGGCCTGTTGCCGCTTCGACCGCTTCGCCCGGTCCGTCCGCCACCCCGTGATCGCGCTCGACGACTTTCGGGCCAGGTGCATCGACTTCATCTCCATGCACGACGGCATCGACCCGAGCACGGCGGCCGGGAGGTTATCGTTCACCCTCATTGCGGCCGTGGCCGAACTGGAACGGAAGCTGATCCGGGAGAGGAACAAGGTCGGGCTCCAGGCCCCCCAAAAGGCGTGGCGCGAAGCTCATCGAGCCCTCCTGGCTGTCTCACAATCGTCCCCGGTAGTGGCGTGCTCGGGGGGCTCGATGCGCAGTGGCGGCCCGAGGAATCGATGGTGCGACTCGGTGCATGCTCGCCGTGTCTGGACGTTATCCAATAAATATCTCTACGTCATCGTCAGCGCTGTTGATCTTATTGAGCTCATCGATAAGCCGATCGAGGCGCTCAAGGATCGCTTCGCGATGCGGCTCTGACGAGACCCACAAGGCGCGCAGAGCCTCGAGTTCTCGGATGACGTCCGGCAGGTCGCTTCGCTCCACTGGGATTCCGGTCTCGAACAAGGGAACCCATTGGAGTCCGAGCGCCTCGGCCGCCGGCACCCAGAACTCCTTGAAGGTGGCCTGCGCAGCGACCGGGACGAGGCGATTCGACCTGGTGTCACCCTGCCGTGAAGTTGTCATCAGAACAACTGACATGGACCCTCCATCTATTTGCCAAACTTCGCAGTGAACGTCCAGTTAGGAAACTTCGCACGCAGGTTTGCGATCTCCGTATTAACGGCAGTCTGAATGGCCTGATCGGTCGAAGAGATTTGGAAATGGATCGTGCGAATATTCTTGATTTCTTCGAACGGCGGCACATGAGGGGTTCCCTCGGGCGTGGGCCTCGTTCCCACCGCCTCGGTGGTGAGGGCGTTAATTCGCCTCTCTGTCTTGACGAAGATCTGCCTCCTAGCCCACGCCTGCGGCGTACTCTCCAATTTTCCTGTCTTCGGGTTCGGTGTGTAGATCTTGGTTGCGTCTTTGTCCTCGATGAACTTTCCGGGAGCGATCTCGTCAATTTCACCGACCGAAGCGCGATTTTTGTCATATATATCTACGCGCTTGGGGTTCTCAGGGCGGACTTGAGGGTCCTCCGATTTAACCTCAGGGTCCTTCGATGGAGTAGGCGGCGGGGCTCCGGCGTTCCCACCACCGCCCGTGCTCAAGGCGACCAGCGCACCCCCGGCGGCCGCGCCTGCGAGCCCGCGTACCTCTGAGACCGCGACAGCCGCGCCCGGAGCGCCGAGCCGGACGCCAGGGGTGAAGCTTCCCCCCATGCTCGCCCCCAGCGCAGCGAACGGCAGGAGTGCCCTGGACCGCTCCGTGGTAGCCCCCGCAAGTCGCCCGCGGCCGCGAGCTCTTCTGCGTGCTCAAACCTGCGCCGCATCACGACCGCAGGATTTCTATCCTTGGTCGCCTCCCATAGACCCTTCTCCTCTACATCATCATAGAATCTCTGTGTGGCCGCTATGGGATCGAAGTTGGCGATGGCATCGACTGTCTCGAGGATCGCTGTGCCGGTACCAATCGCGGAATCTCCGAGGCCTTTCCGGCCTTCATCGCTGTTCGCGCACCAGGGGTCGCCACGAACAAGGCGTAGGAAAGCGCCTTGGCCGTTTCCCAGGTGCTAGCCTCTTTACCTTCTTTCCCGCTCGGATCCAGCAACCTGACCGGGCTCCCCCTCACGTACGCATAGAGGTTCGGGCCATCGGCTCCTATCCCGCTCGGATCCGCGCTCGTCCACCTCCCCAGCCATGGGGCGTAGTACCTCGCCCCGTGGTAGTACAGCCCCGTCTCCTCGTCCTTCTCCTTGCCCGTATACCTGTATCTCCTCTGCGAGACCTCGATCCCCGATGCCGCCGACCAGTACGCCGTGGTCCCGTACGGGTGGTACTCCTCGTAGCCGATCACAAGCCCCGCCCCGTCGACCTCCAGCGACGCCGACCCGAGGTGGTTGTCGAGCTGGTAGCGCACCCGCGGCGTCACCGTGAGCGGCCCCGAGGTGTCGACCGTCTTGGTCTCCACCATGGCCACCCGCCGCGCGCCATCCATCACGTGCAGCGTCTGCCGTTCCAGCACGAGCCCCGACCCGTTGCGCCTCCGGTACACCTCGTAGCCGCCGAGGTAGATGCGCTCGTCCACGAGCCCGTTGTGCTCCCAGACCTTGCGCACGCGCTGCCCCGCAGCATCGTAGTCGTAATAGACATCGCCGCCGCCGTCGAGATCCGTGCTCCGCACCTGGTCGTTCTCGTCCCAGGTCAGCGCCAAGATGTGCGGCATCGACGTCATGTTGCCGTGCGCGTCATGCGCATAGGTGCGGAACGGCCCGTTCTCCGGGTCCCCGGTCGTGCTCGTCAGCCGGTTGTTCGCCGTCTCCTCGTACGCATACCACCGCGTCCAGCTCCCCGTGCCCGCCTGGTGGACCATCCTCCGCAGGTTGCCCACCGCGTCATAGACATACTGCTCCGTATAGTTCCTCAGCGCCTGCGCGTCGTTCGCGTGCGGCAGCGACTGGATCGGCAGGTCGTTCCGGTCCCGCGGCGCGTCGGCAATCCCGCCCGCGTGCTCCCGACCCGTCGCCTCGATCAGCCGGTAGACCGCGTCGTACACGTACTGCGCGCTCGGTGACACCACGGCGTTGTTGAAGAACACCGTCTGCTGCGCGCTGTCCCCGATCTCCACGATGTTCCCGACCGGGTCGTACACATACGTGAGGTTCTGCAGCACCGCGCTGTCCGAGCTCCGCGTCGTCTTCAGGCGCGAGAGCCGGAACGTCAGCGGGTCATACGTGTACACCGTGAATGTGCCGTTGCCGTACGCGATCCGCTCGCGCTGCCCCTTCGCGTCGTAATCGATGTTGTCGACGAACGTCGTCCACGTCGCCGCGCCTCGAATCCGCGCCTCGATGCGCTCGAGCAGGCCCGCCTCGTTGTACGTGGGCTTGATCTCGCTCGCATCCGAGGCGGTCAGACCATCCGGCGCCGTCACGCTCGTCGGCCGGTTCAGCGCGTCGTACGCCGTCTGCGTGCCGAAGCTCTCGGTCTCCAGCAGCGGCTCGGCGGCGGTCGCGATGGCGGACTCTTCCGTCAGCGCGGCCAGCACCGACCAGTCGGCGTCCGCGTGCACGTCGCTGCGCAGCCGGCGCGACGCCCGCAGCAGATTGCCCTTGAAGTCGTACGCCTGGCTCGTCACCACGCCCGCGCCATCATACACCTGGTACGCCCTGCCGCGCAGGTTCATCGCCGTCGCCTGCGGATGGGCTTCGCCGTAGACGTAACGGCGCGCCAGCCGCTCGCTGCCCACGCCCAGCTGCACGTGCTCGTGCGTCGGCCGGCGCAATCCATCGTACGACGAGCGATAGACGAACCCCCGCGCGTTCCAGGTGCGCAGCCGCTGTCCTGTCGCGCCCGCCAGCATCCACCGCTCGCCGCTGTCGTTGCTGTTCTGATAGAGCAGCTGCCCGCCCAGCCCGAAGCGATGCTGCATCGCCAGGTTGTCGCGCGCGTCGGTGATCGAGAGCGGCTGCCCCTCGATATCCAGCGTGGTCTGCGTGACATACGGCCCCTCAGCACCGTTGTCCGCGACGGCGCGGAACACCCGCCCCAGCGCGTCCAGGTGGCTCACCGCCGGCGTACCGGCGTGCGCCGCCGCCATGTTGGCCGCGCCGCGCTCCGGGTCGCCCGCCGGCAAGGCCTGGCGTGCCGCATACCACGCGCTCTCCAGCACCGTGTCGTTGGGATCATGCGACGTCTGCTTCCACGCATCGAACACCACCCGGGAGACGCAGAAGCGGCCGGACGGCACCTATGCGGTCCGGACGATGCCGCGGAGGGAATGGGAGTCGCTGCTGGAGAAGCGGCGCGCCGAGCACATCGCGAAGACGGCGCCGCCGCCCGCGGCGCCGGGCCCCGGCGGCTCGGCGGGCGCCGGCGCGCCGGGCGCGCCGAGCCACCTCGCCGGGGTCACGGTGATCATCTACGGTGCCTCGTGGTGCAAGCCGTGCCACCAGGCCGCGGACTACCTGCGCTCGAAGGGGATCGCCGCGGTGGTGAAGGACATCGAGGAGGACGCGGGCGCGGCCGCCGAGATGCAGGACAAGCTCGCGAAGAGCCACCAGCGCGGCGGGAGCATCCCGATCATCGACGTGCGGGGGCAGATCCTCGTGGGGTTCAGCCCGGGGGCGATCGACCAGACGCTCGCGCGGGCGGCGGGCGGGACGACGCTCTGAGGGGGCGGCAGTCTGTCGGGCGCGAGAGGTCTCCCGACAACTGTAGCTCGCCGGCAACCCTGCCCAGCCCATCGAAGCGCACCTCGCTCGATCTGCACAGCCCGCTCGATCGCGCCCTGGTCGTCGACCTTCAGCGTGAGCGCGTCGGTGAGCCGCTCACCCCGTGGTCCACGTACGTGTCCACGAGGCTTCCCCCCCGGCGCTTGATGAAGGCGAGGGGCCTATCCCCCTGAGCGAGCCTACGTCAATTCGTGGACGCTCGACGTGCCCTTTTGTAGCGCATAGAAAGCACGACAAACGTCGACAGTGGGTTGCTGACCCGGAGCAACCGTGATTATCACCCGAGCATCGCCTATGCGGACCCACCAAACATCGTCATCCATCTGTTCAAGATGAATCCAATCATCAACGACGAGTTCGTCGAAGACTCCCTCACCTTCAACCTCCACTCGCTCTGATCCGCGATGAGCGAGCACTCTCCACTTGCTTCCGACCATTGGTGTTCTCTCTGATTCATCCATGGGACCGCACTCCTACTTCACCGTATCGCCGAGAATTCGGAGCAGGGACGGAACGTCCTGCCCCACCCGTCCATTCACGGGAATGGCGAGTTGGCCGAATCCTTCACCAATTTGTCGACCGCGGTCTGAGGTCAGCACGCGCGCTCCGATGGATTCGGCGTATTGCCGAATCACCGGATCTTTGATCCCGTTCCGGCCAAAAATCTCCATTGCCGAACGCACGTTGTAGCCGCCTTGGCGAAGAGCCTCGACAACCCCGCGAGCAGCGAGGTTTTCGTCAAGGATGATCGGCACCCCGTGTTCGGCGAATCCGCCGAGTTGGCGAGCACGGGCACCAAGAACGCCGATCAGCTCTCCCCCGCTTCCGGCCTCGGCGGTGTGGGGCTTGGGTACGCGGAGGAAGCCGCCCGCACCACCGGCGGCGCCTGGGAGGAATATCGGCATGCCCCTGAGTCTCGCCAGCGCCCCCCTCAGGGCGGCCGCTCCTGCCCGCTCGACAGCGGCGGCACCACCGGGCGTCAGTGCCAAAGCTGTTCCGGCCGCGACGTTGACAGCGGCCGCCCTTGCCCCTGCCTCGTCAAGGCCGCCTCCGAACCCCCTTTCGAAGCCTCTCTGCGCCGCCTCGGCAAGCTTCGGGTCGGTAAAGGTAGGTAGATCAGGAATCGCGTTCAGCTTCTGTGCAAGCCCTGCTTGCAATTCTTCTACAAATTTGGGGTTCGACTTCAGATTGCGTGGGAGAACGCTAGGATTAAGGCTAGTCAGCGTCTTGAGCGCCTCATCAGCCTCACCGATCGCCTCGCCGAACTTGCCCCCGATCTCGGCGCCGAGGTGTTCCGCTTGCTCCGCCGCCTGTCGTGCTTCTTCGGCTGCTTTTTGTGCAGCAAAGTCCTTTCCGGGTGGAGGTGGCGGGTCAGGCTTCTTCATCCCGGGCGCGGGTGCTGGAACGACCCGCTCGTCCCACCTCCCCGTTGGATCCCGGAGCACAATGGGGTTTCCCGATACGTACGCGTACAGGTTCGGCCCATCCACCAACCCCGCCGGATCGGCCGCCGTCCACCTCCCGAGCCACGGCGCGTAGTACCTCGCCCCGTGATAGTATAGCCCCGTTTCCTCGTCCTTCTCCTTCCCCGTGTACCTGTATCTCCTCTGCGAGACCTCGATCCCCGACGCGGCCGACCAGTACGCCGTCGTCCCATACGGGTGATACTCCTCGTACCCGATAACGAGGCCCGCCCCGTCGACCTCCAGCGACGCCGACCCGAGGTGGTTGTCGAGCTGATACCGCACCCGCGGCGTCACCGTGAACGGCCCCGAGGTGTCGACCGTCTTGGTCTCCACCATCGCCACCCGCCGCGCGCCATCCATCACGTGCAGCGTCTGACGCTCCAGCACCAGCCCTGACCCGTTGCGCCTGCGGTACACCTCGTAGCCGCCGAGGTAGATGCGCTCGTCCACAAGCCCATTGTGCTCCCAGACCTTGCGCACGCGCTGGCCCGCAGCATCGTAGTCGTAATAGACATCGCCGCCGCCGTCGAGATCCGTGCTCCGCACCTGGTCGTTCTCGTCCCAGGTCAGCGCCAAGATGTGCGGCATCGACGTCATGTTGCCGTGCGCGTCATGCGCATAGGTGCGGAACGGCCCGTTCTCCGGGTCCCCGGTCGTGCTCGTCAGCCGGTTGTTCGCCGTCTCCTCGTACGCATACCACCGCGTCCAGCTCCCCGTGCCCGCCTGGTGGACCATCCTCCGCAGGTTGCCCACCGCGTCATAGACATACTGCTCCGTATAGTTCCTCAGCGCCTGCGCGTCGTTCGCGTGCGGCAGCGACTGGATCGTCAGGTCGTTCTGGTCCCGTGGCGCGTCCGACAGCCCGCCCGCATGCTCCCGCCCCGTCGCTTCGATCAGCCGGTAGACCGCGTCGTACACGTACTGCGCGCTCGGCGATACCACGGCATTGTTGAAGAACACCGTCTGCTGCGCGCTGTCCCCGAGCTCCACGATGTTGCCGACCGGATCGTACACATACGTCAGGTTCTGCAGCACAGCGCTGTCCGAGCTCCGCGTCGTCTTCAGGCGCGCGAGCCGAAACGTCAGCGGGTCATACGTGTACACCGTCGAGGTACCGTTGCCGTACTCGACCCGCTCGCGCTGCCCCTTCGCGTCGTAATCGATGTTGTCGACGAACGTCGTCCACGCCACCGCGCCTCGAATCCGCGCCTCCACCCGCTCCAGCAGCCCCGCCTCGTTGTACGTCGGCTTGACCTCGCTCGCATCCGAGGCGGTCAGACCATCCGGAGCGGTCAAGCTGGTCGGGCGGTTCAGCGCATCGTACGCCGTCTGCGTGCCGAAGCTCTCGGTCTCCAGCAGCGGCTCGGCCGCCGTCGCGATGGCGGACACATCCGTCAGCGCCGACAGCACCGACCAGTCGGCGTCCGCGTGCACGTCGCTGCGCAGCCGGCGCGAGGCCTGCAGCAGGTTGCCCTTGAAGTCGTGCGCCTGGCTCGTCACCACGCCAGCGCCATCATACACCTGGTACACCCTGCCGCGCAGGTTCAGCGCCGTCGCCTGCGGATGCGCTTCGCCGTAGACGTAACGGCGCGCCAGCCGCTCGCTGCGCGAGCCCAGCTGCACGTGCTCGTGCGTCGGCCGGCGCAGCGCATCGTACGACGAGCGGTAGACGAACCCACGCCCGTTCCAGGCCCGCAGCCGCTGTCCTGTCGCGCCCGCCACCATCCATCGCTCGCCGCTGTCGTTGCTCTTCTGATAGAGCAGCTGCCCGCCCACCCCGAAGCGATGCTGCATCGCCTGGTTGTCGTGCGCGTCGGTGATTGCGAGCGGCTGCCCCTCGATATCCAGCGTCGTCTGGGTGATGTACTCCCCCTCCGCGCCGTTGTCCGCCACCGCACGGAACACCCGCCCCAGCGCGTCCAGGTGGCTCACCGCCGGCGTCCCGGCGTGCGCGGCGGCCAGGTCGGCCGCGCGGCGCTCCGGATCGCCCGCCGGCAGCGCCTGGCGCGCCGCGTACCATGTGCTCTCCAGCACCGTGTCGTTCGGATCGTGCGACGTCTGCTTCCACGCATCGAACACCACCCGCGAGAACGTGCCGTTCGGCAGGTCGGTCCGGATGAGCCGGCCGAGCGGATCGTACCGCAGGATCGGCGTGACCCCCCACTCCACGAGCTCCGCTTCGTCCTCGTACTCGTTCGTCGCGCTGAAGAACGGCTCGTACTGCTTGACCGGATTGCCCTTGTTGTCCAGCACCGTGCGCCCGGTCCCGACCCAGCGCGACGTCGTGTGCGAAAAGACCAGGTCGCCCTCCGCGTCATGCACGAGCGCGCCGTTCGCGTCGCGCTCGGGCGCGAGCCCCGGCTCCGCCTTCACCTTGCGCAGCACCTCGTTGCCCGAGCCGTCGGAGTAGCTGTACGTGTCCAGCCAGCGCGTGTTGCCCGCGCCGTGCTGCTCGCGGGCGCGGGCGTGCACCACGCTCGGCTTGCCGGTGAGCCGGAATCGCTCCAGATCGTACGCGAACGTCGCCGTCGGGTCGGCGGGCGTGTCGCCCTCGCCGGCCCCCGGCTTGCCCATCACCGCCAGCAGCGTGACCCTCCCCAGCGCGTCGAAGCGCACCTCGCTCACATTACCGTTCGCGTCCGTCAGCTTCAACGGGGCGAGGACGCGGTAGTCGGGGACGGCTTCCACGACATTGCTCAGCGGATCCGTCACCGCCGTCACGAGCAGGCAATACGGGTCGTAGGCGACCTGCGACGCATTGCCGAACGGATCGACGAACGTCGTCGGCAAGTAGAAGTGGGCCGCCGAGGGCAGAGCCCGCCCCGAGGACACCCAGTAGTCCGGATCGTCCGGGAGCTGGAGATAACCCCCCTCCGCGAGCATGCCGCTCGTGACGCGGGTCCCGAACACGGACGTTATCAGTGAAGGCGTGAGGACCTTGGCGAAGCTCTCGTAAACGAGCGCCCTGCCCCCGACCTCGCCGAACGGCAGCGGCCCCGTGAGATCGTCGCTCCAGTACCTCGTGCGCGCATGCTGCAACAGGCGCTTCTGGAAGCCCCCGCTCGGCGTCCCGTCGTACGCGAGCGTCGGCACGTTTTCCGCCGCGGCCGCCGCGTCGAAGGCCGCCTGGAACCCGAGCACCCCCTCAGACCCGAGCGGCAGGCCGTAGAGCTCGTAGGTCCGCGTCTCGGTCGGGACCCCGATCCGATAAGCTCCCTCCTCGTCCGGGACCAGGTGCTTCACCATGTTCTCCGTCAGCGTCGCCTTCCCCTGCCCCTGCTCGGGGAACTCCGCCCACGCCGACCGCCGGCGATACCCGATCTGCGCCGCCCGCAGGACCGCACCGTGATCGTCGACCTTCAGCGTGAGCGCGTGCGTCACGCGCGGATCGCTCTCGCTGCGCTCGTAATGGTACTCGAGCGCCTCGCGCGGATGAGCCAAGAACACCGCGTGCGCATTGCCCACCGCGGGCTGGAGGCGCCGCATCGCGTAGCTGTGCTCCTTGACGACGTACGGACGCGGCTCCTCCGCCGACCCGTCGAGCGCATAGACCTCCTGGCGGAGGGGCCGCCCCTTGAGCGCCCGGCACGCCTCGCGCATCTCGACGGCGCGGAGCCCCTCGGGAAGCAGCGTGTCCGCCAGGCCGACCGCCGCCGCGTCGCCGGCGTAATACTCGCTCTCGTACTGCGCCGAGATCTTCGCCCCCTCGATCCAGGCGCCGGTATGGAACCACGTCTTCGTGAGCACCGGCGGCAGGTGCAGCTCGGGATCGGCGTTGGCCGCGGGCGGCGCGAAGCCCGTCCCGCTGAACGCCGAGAACGACTCGGTGTCCCGCTGCTCCACCACGCCAAAGCCGCGCATCTCCCGTTCCACCCCGTCGTAGTCGCCGTGGTGGTAGGCATACGTCGTCACGAAGCGATGCCGCGAGATCGCGTCGAAGACCTCGACGCGCTCGATGACATGGACCACGAACGGCAGCCTCGTCACCCACGGCCGGCCGGCCGCCCGGTCGGCGAGGTAGAACTTCGTCGACGGCGCATACGTTACCGTCGTCGTCCTTCCGAGGTTGTTCTTCACCGAGGTCAAGAGATACGGCTTCTTGCCGCCGAGCAGATCGATGTACCGCAGCGGCGCCCCCGCGGAGCCTGGCAGCAGGCTCCACCCCACGACGCACCCCGTCCCGGTACCGAGCAGATCGAGCGCGGCGACCGATGAGGCCTGGCCAGCATCCACGAGCGCCGGGACCTGAGCCGGGGCCGCCAGGGCATTGCCCGCCTCGTTCCCGTAGATGCGCACCCCCTCGCGGTGCAGGTACAGGATATCGACTGTCCCCGACCCGTCGACGTCCGCGAGCCGGATCCGGCGCGGGTCGAACTGGTCGGGATGGTCGAACCAAGGCGCCCTCGCCATCTCCACCTTCGCCCCGAACCGGCCGTACCCGAGGTTCGGCCAGTAGCAGACGCTGCCGTTGCGGACGCGGACGAGATCGGTGAGCCCATCGCCGCTCATGTCGGCGAGGAACACCGTCTGCGTGCGGTCGGCGAAGACCAGCGCCGGTCCCTTCTCCCCGTCGCGCGGGGCCTGCAGCGTGATGGGCTTGTCGAATCCACCCTTCGCCAGCGATGGGTACCAGACCAGCACCTCGCCGCGCGCGAGGAGGATATCCTCGTGCCCGTCGCCGTTCAGGTCGATGAGCTGCAGATCGGGATCAGACCAGTCGAGCACCGGCTGCGCGGCGAACGGCCGGAACGGGGCCCATGTGCCTCCCTCGGTGCGGTCGAAATAGCCCGCCACCGGCCGCTCGAAGAAGACCATCTCCTTCTGGCCGTCGCCGTCGAGGTCCATCACTTGCAGACCGCCGCGGCTCAGCGATGGCCGGGTCGGCAAGGGAAGCGCTGGCCCGAGCGAGCCGCCGCCCAGGTTGCGCTTGTAGAGCAGCGCCTCGTCCCGGCGCACGAGCAGCCCGGGAAGCGCCTCGCCGTCGAGGTCGACCCACTGGTGCGCGCCCTCCAGCGCACCGGCGATGTCCGCCCCGCTGGCCCTGTCCAGCTCCTTCACCTCGGTATGGAGCTCCGGCAGCGAGTAACCGAGATCGAGCGGCGGATACGACGACCTCGTGTACGCGAGCGTCTCTGCGTCGCGGAGGTACCCCGCGTGCGTCACCGACGCGAGGCGCGTGAGCACCGGGCTGTCGTCGTACGCGAAATCTGTCGACCTCACCAGGCAAGGCGCGGGCCCGAACTCAGCCATCTTGTGGAACATCAGCACGCGGCGGCACAGCCGGTAGGTGCGAATCTCGAAGCCGGCGCGGTAGGTTGAGAACGCGTCCTGCCTGCAAGGCCAGGGGTTCACCTCCTCGACGGCCGGCGCCGCCGCGTCGTGCTCGCCGTAGTCGAAGACCACCTCGAAGAGCATCGACGAAGCGTCTCCCGCGGCCACGTTTCCGTAGCGGATCCGCTTGAGGTAGCGGTTCGCGATCGCCGACAGCCCCGCGTGCCGGTGCGCCTCGTGCGGCTCGGCGCGCGTCACGCCTGCGAGATCCTCGGCCTTGTACTCGTACGCGATCACGTTGCCCCGGTCGTCGCGCGTCTCCTCCAGGAGCCACGAGAAGACGCGCTGCGGCGCGTTCGGATCGGCGATCCGCGCGCCCTCCGAGCGCCCGAAGATGCTCGTGAGGTTGTCGCGGGTCGTCACCCTCCAGTACATCGCGCCGGTGATCCGGTGGCGACGCCGCTCGACGCGCGCGAACCCCCCTTCGATGCGCGGCCGGTAACGCTCCACGACCTCGTCACCATCGACAAAGCGTTGGAGCGTGCCGTCCTCGCGCAGCGCCGGCACCAGGTCCTCGGCACCGGAGAGCACGAACACGTCCGACTCGTGCGCATCCTCATAGCGCGGCAGCCCTCTCTCGGTCTTGCGGGTGATCTGCGGCACGGACAGGCGCCACCCGACGCCGAAGGGGCCGTTTCCCGCGCCCGAGTCGTACTCGAGCGACAGCTCCGGATGGAACCCGGCGCGAGCAGGGCTCGTGGCGATCGGCACCTGGACCGTGCCGGTGCCCATCGTGGCGCTGACCGAGAATTTCTCGCCGACGCCCCGGAGCGCGCCGCCGCCCTTCGGGAGGGATGGGGCGGGCGGGGCCACGGGCTCCAGCGCGCGCGCCCTGGCCTCCTGCGCGCCTGAGCTTCTGGGCGCAGCGGCTGCGCCGGGCTTTTCCTGCGGATCGCGCTCGGGATCTCGAGGGCTCATGGTCACACGCTCCCCGGAGCTGCCGTGTAGTGGACGATCAGCGCGATGTCGTCGATCTCGGCGGCAGGCGCCGCCGGAGCGGCGCCTGCCGCCGACAGCACCCAGGTCCCTCTCCTCGCGCCAGGACAAGGCTTCTCGCTACGGACCAGACCCGTGCTGCCGGGCGGAAGCTCGAGATCGATCGCAGAGAGGCCCTCGGGGGAAGGCTGCAGCTGCATGTTGAACGAGAGCGTCTTTCCGGGCTTGAGCTTCACGTAGACCTCGACCCGCTCGATCTCGATCTCCTTGCCCCGGAGCTGGAACGGGAAGCGCTCGGGCCCCAGGGCGAGCTCGAGGGTGTGAGCTCCGGCCTCGTCCAGGAAGCCCTGCCAGCCGGCGGAGAACTCCTGGCGCAGGCTGAACATCCGCGCGAGCGGCGTGTCCTCTGCGCCCTCGAGCCATTCGTCGCGCGCGGCGCGCGCCGCGTTGCGCAGCGGGACGCCCCCGTCGCGCGCAGTGTAGCGGAGGTGAATGACCACGTCGGAGAGGGTGTCCATGTCGAACGCCTGATCGTCGTGCGGTATCTCCAGGCGCCACGTGGACTCGGCGCCGGCGCCCTCGAAGGGCAGGTAGCGCTCGTCGCGGAAATTGAGCTCGAACATCCCGCTGTCGTTGTCCGCGTGGCTGGTCGCGATCGACTGGACCGGCGTGAACCCCTGCGCGACGTGCGTCTCCGGCTGAGCCGAGTAGTCGGCCGCGGCGTCCGGGTTGAAGCGCACCTTGCTCGACTCGAGCCTCAGCGTGCAATTGACCGCCGTGTACGGACCGGTCACGCACGGCAAGGTCAGGCTGACGCTCTTGATCCGACGCATGTAGTGGCCCGGGTAGTCCATGTCGAACAGCGCCTCCGGGAGCGTGATGACGCACGAGCCGGTCGACTTGAGGGTCATGAGCGCGACAGGATCGTGCAGGAGCAGCGACACGTGCTTCGTGATCTCGAACTCGCGACGATCGTGCTCCATGTACGCGAGCTCCAGGCGCTTGAGGTCGAGGCTCAGGCGGTCGCCGGCCAGCAAGCCCTGGCGCAGGTTGTCCCAGTGACCGAGCTGGATGTACGACGACGAGCTCACGCCGCGCTCGAAGCGGAACGCCTTCTCGGCGCGCTTGGCCGTGTCGTAGGCCAGCTGGAACGCCTGGCTGTACACCGCGGCGATCTGCCCGGCCATCCAGTCGTAGAGCTCGTCGCGCGTGAACTTGTCGCCCAGGTAGGCCTGCGCCCCGCGGGCGTGCTCGATCTGGAGGTCGTGCGCCGCGAGCTCCTTCTCGCTGATCGCCACGCGCAGCTCGGCGGCGGCGATCTGCCGGTCGATCTGCGCGAGCTCGCGGGCCGCGAGCTCCTCCTGCAGCTTCCACTCGTCCCAGCGCCGCTCGTAGCCGCCCATCGTGGCGCTGGCCGTGGCCGCCTCGCGCAGGAGCGTGACGGCGATGGACGCCGCCTTGGCGCCAGCCTCCGATGACGCGCCCAGCTTGTCGCCGTCCAGCGTCGTGGTGAGGGCGACAGGGCTGGAGATGCCGGCCGTGCCCGCCGTCACGGTGGGCAGCATGTGCGCTGCGGCCGCGCCGGCCATCATCACCTCGGTGATCGCCTGCGTCACCGCGGCCGCCCCGCTCAAGGTCAGATGACCGCCCTCCCACAGGTTCATGTACTCCACGTCGCGGTAGAACGCGTGGCGCTGGCTGACCACCTCGCGCGCCGCGCGCGACGCCGCGAGCCCCTCGCGCGCCTCGTTCACCTGTTGCTCCTTCACCTGCCGCAGGGTGTCGAGCAGCTGCACCTCGTGCCCGGCGCGGAGCGCCGCGAGCGCCTCCGCGTCGCGCTTCTCGCGCGCGGCGAGCAGCGACGCTCCGAGGGACTTGACCTCTGCGCACAGCTCGTTCGCCCGCCGCAGCAGCACCTCGAAGCGGTGGTGCGGCGCCGGGGTGCTGACGTCGTTGATCACGGTCGTGATATCCACCCCAGCCGCCGCCGCCTGCACGAGCAGCGCCGGATCGATGGGCGGCTCGAAGAGCGGCAGCTGCCGCTCGAGCCCCTCGATGTTCATGCAGTGGCGGATCTTGAACAGGCGATCCGCGACCGTGTCCCAGTAGCCAAGGAGCTTGTCGTTCGGCGGCACGCAGAAGTAGAGCATGGTCGGCAGGATCATCGCCTCGACCTCCTCGCCCCCGGCGCCGGCGAGCGGCTTGACGAACGACTCGATCTCGACGGCCGCGTTCGAGAACGCGTCGAGCAGCGGCTCGATCTCGCGGTAGGTCTTGGGAGCGGCGCTCGCGCGCGGCGGGATCATCCGCGGGCGCGGACCGAGCATGTCGGCCGCGAGCACGTAGAGCTGCGTCGCCTCGTTGATCGACTCGATCGTGTCACGGCGGAAGAGGTGGTCGGCCCACCGTATCAGGTTGTTGATGTACTTCATCACGACCGTCTTCTGGTACGCGACGAGCCGCATCCGGGCGATCAGGTGCGGGTTGAAGGGGTCGCGCTGCCACGCGTCGATCTGCCGCGCGAGCTCCTCGGAATGCTCGTTGTCCCCCTCGATCTCCTGGTGCAGCGTCTCGATGGAGTTCGCCTGCATGGCCTCGTAGAACGGGCGGAGCTTCCAGAACCGCGCTGGCACCGGATCCTTCGAGCCGGTGGTCGGATCGAAGATGGTGTGGAACCAGCGCTGCGCCTCCTCGAAGCGCTGATTGTCGCTCAGGCGATCGGCGATGAGCAGCGGCGCGTGGAAGAAGAGCTCCCAGTTGTAGGCGGAGTAAGCGCCGTCCGAGCGGAAGTCGATCTCGTCGATGGGTTCGCCAACCACCGCCTGGGTCGGGTCGTACGTGCCGTTGAAGAAGGAGCGGCTCGTGAGCTGCAGCGGCGGCGAGCTCAGCGACCAGTTGAGCAGACCGTCCAGGACCCCGTGGCGGCGCAGCCGGCCGATCATCTCGCAGACGTAAGGATGCTGGAACGTCTCGAAGCGCAGGTGGTGGCTCGGCAAGATCTGGGGGTTCGGTATGGCCTGTTCGGGGCGATTCGCCCAGCTCTCCACCTCGAGGCGCTCCGTCGAGGTGAGGTTCGAGCCGACGGTCCATACCATCGCGGACATGCCGGGGTGGGCCAGCTGGGGCTGGTGCAATGGCGGCGCGCTCTCGGGCAGGGGCGTGACGAGGAAGCTGCGGGTGCCGTCCTCGTAGAAGAAAGGGGCGTCTGCGAGGAAGTCCTCGTCGGTGGGCGGTACGACGAGCCGGAAGGCGCCCGGTGTTTTCCCGAGCGTGACGAGCACCTCGCCGCCCGTGCCGAGCTCCTTGTTCTTCCCCGGCTTGAGCGCCCCGGCGGGCACATACAGCCGGCCGTTGTTCTCGATCGAGGCCGACTCGACGAGAGCCATGCGGTCCTGCGTCGCCCGGCCAGGATGCCGCCGGAGGAACGTGCGGACCTCAGAGGTGTAGTCGTTCAGCCGCCAGCTCCCGTTGCAGCCGGAGCTCAAGAACTCGCCGCGCAGGTAGCTCACGGTCAAGGTGGGTTCGATGGCGTAGTGCCCGCTCAGCGACTCCAGGCATTCCACCACGAGCTCGGCGGACTGCTGGAGCGGGGCTTGCCGCGAGGCCGCCCGGAAATAGAGCGATGCGCCGAGGGGCTGCGACGGATTCCAATTGATCACGCGGAGCGGCGGCGCGTCCACCACGCGCCGCGCGGTCCACTTCCCATCGTCGTACTCGCTGTACGCGAGCTTGACCTGGACATCGGTGCTGGGCGGAGTTCCGTTCTGGTTGGTGCCCTGATTGTCCCTCGGGACCTCCTCGATCATGGCCCAGAAGAGCAGCAGTCGGTCCTCGTGGATCACCGGGAACAGGTGCTCGCTCTGGATGTCGAGCTCGATCTTCTCCCACGGCGTCCAGCCCGCGTCGCGGACGCGGCGTCGATAGAAATGGCTGTGCGGCGTGCCGCGGGTGCGGGCGAAGACGTGCAGCACGTCGGCGGCGGAGGAGACCCCCAGGACGTTCCTGCGCTTCTGCTCGGGCAGGACCGCAATCACCTCGAGCCGCGCGACCTGATCGAGCTTCTCCAGGTAGCCCCGGAACGCGCGCTCGACGCTGCGCTCGTCGAGGTCGCTCTGCAAGAGCTCGTTCTCGAGCGCCTTGAAGAACGGCGTCTTGTCGTCGCGCAGCTCGGGCTCGATCCAGTTCTCTGGATACAGGAAGACCTTCCGGTTGGCCTCCCACACCCGGTAGCTCTTGAGCCACTTCCACTCGCGGGCCGCCTCGTCGTCGAGGACGACGCCGGGCTCCAGCTGGAGGAAGGCGCGCTGGACGAAGAGCTGGACCGAGCCGATCGCCTGCTTGATGCGCGAGGTGAGCTGGCACGGGCCCATCTCGACGTCGACGAGGAGCTCGGCGAAGAGCTGGTTCGAGGTCGCATAGCCCTGCTTCCAGATCAGGAACTCGACGAGCGCCCCGCGCTGGCGCTCGCGCAGCGCGTCCCGCAGCGGCCGCGCCACGGCGGACCACGCCTCCTCGCTGTACTTCGCCTTGACCGCATTGCGGATGCCAGCGGCCGTCGCACGCGCGCCGGCGGCCGTGTCGTCGGCCACGGCCCAGGGCTGCACCTGCGCGGCGGACATGCCGAGGCGCTTGAGGAGGGCGCTCGCGTCGGCGAGCCGCACCAGCTGCTGATCGAGGCCGAGCCCCGCGAACGCCGCCGTGAACCACCCGCCGGTCCCCGCGAGCGACGAGAGGTCCTCCCGCGGCCAGCCTGTCCGCCCGGCGATCTCGGCGAGCAGATCGAGCGGCTGTCCCGCTGCGTTCACGCCCGCCGCGCGCATGCGGAAGAGGTCGGCCAGGGCGGCTTTGCCGGCGGGCAGCGCGTCGCGCACGCGGAGGAGGGCGGCGAGCCGCATCCAGCCGTCCCGCAGCGACGGCGGCGCCGGAGCGGGCTCGACAGGCACGTCGTTCAGATCGAGCCACGACGGGTCGAGCACCCACTGGATCTCGTCCGCGGTGAGCTTCAGCCGATGGATGACGTCGGCGATCTTCGCGAGGCGCACGAAGGCGCGGCGCCGCTGCGCGTCGGACGGGGTGGGGCCGCCGCCCAGCCCGCCGAGGAAGTCGGCGATCGCCTTGCGGTTCTGATCGACCTCGGCGCGGAGCGTCCCGGTGACGAGCTGCGCGATCATCGGCGCGTCCAGGTCGAGCTCCGCCGCGAGCCGCTGGCGTACGAAGAGCTCCGCCGAGAGCGGCTCGCCGGCGCCCTCGGGCGGCTCCGCCCCGCTCGCGATACGGGCGAGGCCGGCGGTGATGTCCGCGAGCGCGGCCTCGACGCGGGCCGGCTCGGGGGCCAGACCGCTCGCGGGCTGCGCCGCGTGGCGCAGGAGGTAATCGAGCCGGGCCACGCCGAAGCGCGTCGCGGCCACCGCGAGCGCCATCTCGACGAACCGCCGCGTCACGGCCGGATCGGCCGTAGTGAACACGTCGATCCCCGACAGCGCGTGCAGGGCGAGGAGTTCCCGCAGCGGCAGCTTGAGCGCGCGGGCGAGCGAGGCAGCGCGGAAGAGCTTCGACAGGTTGGCGAGGTTCAGCGCGCCTCCGCTCACGAGCGGCGGAACGCCGAGCGCGGCCTGGCTCGCGACATCGTCGGTGAGCAGCGCGAGCTCGGCCGCGCTCAGCCGGAGGGCGGCAAGGACGGCGGGCGCGTGGGCGGCGATCGACGGGCTCGTGTCCGCGAGCTCCGAGCCGCCGCTGTTCAGCTGGAACGCTGGATCGATCGGGTTGACAACCGCCTTGTTCAGGAAGAGCCGCTCGTAGAGCGAGCGCTCCTTCGGTGTGGGCCCCGCGTGCGTCTGGATCGGCCCCCACCAGGCGAGCGCCTCGATGACGGGCAACCGCAGCTCGGCGTGCAGCCAGGCGACGCCCGAGAGCCTGACCAGCAGCTCGTCGGACGTGCCGCCGCCCAGCACCGAGAGCGCTTGATCCACCTCGGGCGCGGACCAGCCGAGCGCGCGGCGCAGGCGGGTGAAGCGGTTCATCCGGTGCAGCGCCTGCTGTTCCAGGGCCGGAATGCGCAGCTCCGATAGCTTGCTGGTCAGCGTGTCGGCTCCCGCCGCCGCGCTGATCTGGAGCAGCGCCCCCGGGTTGACGAAGCGCGTATGGAGCATCTCCGTGAGCTCGTCGTAGGTGATCCCGAGGCGTTGCATCAGCACCGCGACGTGCCGCAGCACCGCCTCCCAGTCGCCCTGGATCGGGCTCTGCGACGCGCCGGTGGGATCGGGGATGGAGTTGCCGTTCTGCGAGAGCCCCCAGTGCGTCCATGGGCTGAAGGGGTCTGGGGAGCCCGCGGGCGGCTCGCCGGCGAGGAGCCTTCGATCCTCACCGGAGAGGCGGATCCGCTCGAGCGCGAGCTGGACGCGGTAATCGGCCGACTCGAAGCCGTCGCCCCGGCGGAGCACCTCCATGAGGTGGACGCGGGGCACGCCCAGATGATCGAGGTAGATGCGCGCCTCCTCCTGCCCCAGGTTGAAGGGGAGCCGCCACGGGTAGCGCTGCGTGGCGAGCGTCTCGTAGGCCGTCTCGTGGACGATCTGCTTCGACGGCGGGGGCGGCTGGGGGTGGGCGGCGAGCTCGGACGCGGCGCCGGTGGTCGCGATGTGATCGGGAAAGGTGACGTCGGGCGAGAGCGAGGTGTTCGCGACGGCATACTCCAGGATCTCGTTCACGATGTCCACGTACGGGACGGTCGTGTCCGCGTTCTCGCACGAGAGCTCCAGGCGGGCGATGTCCGGCCGCCGATCGAACAGCACGTCGCGGGCCGACTTGTGAGCGCCCGGGAGCGTGGTTTCCTGCCGTGTGAAGAGGTTGTACCTCGTCTTCTTCGCTATGGACTCCACCGTGGAGAGCTGGCGCTCGAGGAACTGCAGAAGATCGACGAGGTACGCGGCGGGGCCGTAGACCGAGCGACAGTGGTCGCAGGCAGAGAAATCCAGCGAACCGAAGAGGGTTGGCCAGTCCGGGATGAGCGCGGCGTCGGCCGGTGCGGGCGGTTGTTGGTTCGGCAGCACGTAGGTCGTCAACGCGTTGAACGAGGCGTGGTGGCGCGCGAGGAGAGCGTTGGACGCCGCGGTGATCTTGCGCGCGCTCGCGTAGACGGCGCTCGCGCGCGCCGGCCCGAGCGCAGGACCGGCGAGCTCGACGAAGCGGGCGCGCCCCATGCGGAAGATGCTCTGCGCGGAGTCGAGCCCGTAGCTCATCAGGGTCTTGATCTCGGAGGCAGAGGGGGTGATTTTGTGCAGCCTCTCCATGCCGGCAAGCTGGGCGACCACGCTGGCGCGTTGCGGGCCAGAGGCGATGGCGGTCGGATGGCGGCTGAGATAAGCGCGAAACCGGGTCCTCCCGAGCTCGAAGAGATTCTGATCGGTGAGAAAGTCCACGGCAAGGGCGAGCACGTGGGGCACTGGAATGAGGCGACCCACGAGGGCGGCGCCGGGGAAGGCCTTCTCGAGGGTCCAGGTCAGCACCGAGGCATAGTTCTGTCGCTGCTCCTGCGCCGTGGCGCCGGGCACGGTGGGGGGAACGCCGATGGGCGCGCCGTCGACCGTCTGGTCGAGCACGGCGAGCCAATCGCTCTCGTCGCGCCGCGCGAGGTCGCGCAGCGACTGCACCGCGCCGGACGCAAACTGCTCGTTCAGCTTCTTGACCAGCGGCAGGTGGCCGCGGGTCACCGCCGCGAGCTGAAGAGTTCGTTGCGTGGCGCTGATGGCGCTCTGCGTGAAGAACGGCGTCGAAAAGCGGAGCTCGCTCCAGAAGCTCGCGATGCTGGTCCCCTGGAACCCCACGTAGCTTTCGAGCAGCAGCTGCCGGTTGCTCGACGCGGGTACCACGGTCGCGATCAGCTGATCGAGCGATCCCGCGCCGGGTGTCCGCTCCTCGGACGCGCTCGCCACCACGAGGGGCTTGAGCTTCGCCATCGCGGCGTCGATCTCGGCCGCGGACATCCTGAGAATGACGCGCTCGTCGACCGCCCAGGTGATGGCTTCACGCAGCGCCGGGAGGCCGCGCGAGAGCAGCTCCGATCGAGCGCTGGGGAGGCCCCACCGGCGCAGGCCATAGAAGACCTCGGGTGCGATGGTGGTCCCGCCGGCCATCCTGGACGCCTCAGCGATCATGGCGAGCTCCTCGCGATCCACGCCGGAGCTGCAGGCCAAAAGGGCGAGGCTGTCCTCGTCGAGGTCCGCGAGGTCGAGCATGTCGTGGGCGCGAGCGACAGCTGCCGTGACGCGCGCGTGCTCGGACGGCGCGAAGGAATAGTTGCCCTCGGTCACCACCACGTCGATGACGGCGGTCGCCGGCGCGCGGCAGAGGTGGCCGATGGCCATCTGCACCTCGCTGTCATAGACGTGCACCTCGAGGTCCGCGAGCTGCTTCCCGGGGCGTCCGAGCTCGCTCCGCGTGTAGCCGGCCTGGTAGCACCCGGTGGGGTCCGTGTGGCCCTCCGCGAGGGCTGTCCTCGTTATTCCCGAGGCGGTGACGTTCCGATCGAATACATAGATGATCTTGTCCTGGAGCGGCGCGCCGTTCCGGTCGGTGACCCGCCCGCGCACGATCCAGTGCGCCGGAGACGCGGCGCCCGCGGGCGCCGCCGGGTTGACGGCGATGCGGAGCGCCGCGTCGGTCGAGCGCTCGCGCCACAGCAGGGAGTCCCTCGTATCGACGAGCAGCTGGTTGCCTTGATAGACACGGAAGAACCCCGACGCAGGGCTGGAGCCGAGGAGCGGGCGGAGCGACGCCATGTCGAGCTCGAAGGCGAACGAACCCAAGGAATCGGTCGTGGCAGCGGCGATGATCTGAGCTGGCGTGGTGCTCACCCATGCCTCGATTGTTGCGTTGTTCACGCCGGCCATCGAGTCGTTCCCGGCGAGATTGTTGATGTTGACGACGCGACCGATGAGGGTGAGCTTCTGCTCGTTCTGTTTCGTTGCCATGCGAGCATCTCCGCAGAGGAATTGTTGTATTGGTCCGACGCGCTCGCCGTCCGCTCGCGCGGGTATTGAGCAATTGGAGCAGCTTATGCGGTGGATGGCCGTTTGCTGTGTTGAAAAGCTGCCCGTGTCGACGGGGCGAAGGCATCTTCGTCACGTCCATGCTCTTGCAATCTGATCGCGGTATCTGGACTCCTGGAACCGGTCGTGCCCGCCACGTATCGGTGTGAGGTCGGAACGCCGGAATAAGGACGCCCGTCGCTGTCGTTGGCTGTCGCGAGGAGCAGTCCTGCCTTGCTCGCGTGGGCGGCCGGCGCCGGCGAGACCCACCGTGTCAGAGACGCGCAGGGCAAGGTCTCGTTCTCCTGGCCCGGGAGCGAGCGCCTGCGCGTCAATCGCGACGACGGCCGGGAGGCGCTGTTCCCCTACGGCTTCGCCCTGATCACGGCGGATCAGGACACGATCGGCGAGCTCTCCGAGGCGTCCACCGGCGCCGACTGCAACCGAGCCCTTGCTCTGCGCCGCTGCCGATCCCCCGGGCGGCGGCCCTCATCGCCGGTTCGTGAGCACGACCTTGCCGGTGGTCGCGCGGGACGCGACCGCCGTCATGGCCGCCTTCGCCTCCGCCATCGGCGGCGCGGCGGAGACGAGCGGCTTGATCGCGCCCTGGCCGTAGAGCGCGTAGAGCTCGTCTTGCGCCCTGCGCGTGAGATCGGGCCGGGCGCGGCTGTAGGTGCCCCAGTAGAGGCCGACGACCGAATAGTTCTTCACGAGCAGGTGGTTCGCGCGCGCCGCGGGGATGCGGCCGGAGGCGAAGCCGATCACCACGATGCGTCCCTCGAAGGCGACGCATCTGGTCGATTGATCGAAGACGTCGCCGCCGACGGGGTCGAAGACGATATCGGCGCCCCGGCCCGAGGTCCGCTCCTTCACGACGGCGACGAAGTCCTCGCGCCCGTAGTCGATGGCGACGTCCGCCCCGAGGGCGCGGCAGACCGCCGTCTTCTCCTCGCCGCCGGCGGTCGCGATGACGGTCGCGCCGGCCGCCTTGGCGAGCTGGATCGCCGCGCTGCCGACGCCGCCCGCGCCGGCGTGCACGAGGACCGTGTCGCCCCGCTGGACGCCGGCGCGCCGGTGGAGCGCGAAATAGCCTGTCTGGTAGGTGATGGTCATCGCCGCGGCGTCCTCGAACGGCATCGCGTCCGGGAGCGCATAGGTGGTGCGCGGCCCCGCGATCGCGCGCGTCGCGTACCCCCCCGAGCCGGGGAGCGTCGCGGCCACGCGGGCGCCCGGCGGGAGCGACGGCTCGCGGCTCTCGACGACGACGCCGGCGACCTCGAAGCCGGGGATGAACGGCGGAGTCGGCTTGACCTGGTGCGCGCCCGCCGTGAAGAGCACGTCGGGGAAGTTGATCGCGGCGGCGGCCACCTCGATCCGGACCTCCCCCTCGGCGAGCGGGGGGTCGTCCACCTCTTCCCAGACGAGGATCTCGGGAGGACCGAAGGCGTGTCCGCGCCAGGCATGCATGCCCGCGGACCTTAGCAGAAAGCCCAGTCGACCCGGCGGAAGCCGCCGCGGCGCCGCCTCGCGCGCCGGGATCCCCTGCGGGACCGCCGGCGCGCGCGATCAGCGGACAATCTGGATCGGCAGCTTCGCCGTCACGGATCCCTGCTCCTGCCCGTCGAACGTCACCTCGACATCGTAGGTCCCCGGCGCGAAGAACTCGTCTTCCGGGTTGTCCGTGTCCGAGGGCCCGCTCCACTGCCGTCCCGACCAGGAGATCGTGTGCGTCGCCGCCGTCGCGTCGACCTGCACGGTCGCCGCGTCGTCGGGAGCGCAACACCCGGTGTCGCAGAGGCAGTACTGCTGTGGATCCCCCGCCGTCGACAGCCCGGTGATCTGGTACGTGACGAACGAGCGCGGATCCGCGCTCGGCACGACGCAGTGCCCGCACCCGTCCGAGGCCGCGATCTCGATCGGAGGGACGCTCGAGTCGGTCGTGACCGTGTAGACGAACTCCGCTGGCTCGCCCCTCCAGTAGACGCAGCGGCTGGACTCGATCGATATCGTCACGCCCGGGATCGTGCCCTGGACGTCGCGCACCGCGCACGGCTCGGCCCCCGGCGGCAGCCCTCGGTCGCCGTCGCTGCTGCTGCTCGTGCTGTCACCACCGCTCCCGCCACCCTCCTTGCCGCCGCCGCATCCGGTCGCGCACGCAGCGGACAGCAAGGCTATCGCCAGAGCTCGAAGCATGTCGTTCGCCATTCCTTCACCTCTCCCTCCTCCGCGCCACGCCGCCTGTCTGCGGCGGCGCGCGATCGGCAGCAAGGGAGATGCTCCGCGAAGCGCGCTCGGGCTCCAACGGGACAGGCCGTGCTCGGCCCACCCCGGGTCGTCGAATGTGCCACCCTGGGCCGCTGCCTGCCCGCGGGCGTCGCCTCGGCCGTGCTTCAGGGGTAGATCTCGATCGGCAGCTTCGCCGTCACGGAGCCCTGCCCCTGCCCGTCGAACGTCACCTCGACTTCGTAGCTCCCCGGCGCGAAGGGGTCGCCCTCCGGAGTGCTCGTGTCGGACGGCCCGGTCCACTGCCGCCCCGACCAGCGGATCGTCTGCGTCACCGTGGTCGCGTCGACCTGCACGGTCACCGCCTCGTCGGGAGCGCAGCAGCCCACGTCGCACAGGCAGTAGAGCTGCGGCTGCGGATCAGCACCCCACGAGAGGCCGCTGATCTTGTAGGAGACGAGCGAGAGGGGATCGCTCGTCGGTTCGACGCAGCGCCCGCAGCCGGTGGACGCCGCGAGGTCGATCGGGGGGACGCTCGAGTCGGTCGTGATCGTGTAGACGAACTCCGCCGGCTCTCCCCGGTGGTAGGCGCAGCGGCTCGACGCGATCGATATCTTCACGCCGGGGATCGTGCCCTCGACGTCCCGCACCTCGCACGACGGCTCGTACGACAGATCGCTGCAGCCGTCGCTGCAGCCGCCGCTGCCGTCCTCGCCGCTGTCGTCGATGCCGCCGCCGCCGCTGCTGCTGCTGCTGCTGCCGTTGTGGCCGCCGCTGTCGTCGCCGCCGCTGCCGCCGTTGTGGCCGCCGCTTCCGCCGGTGCCGACCTCGCCGCTGCTGCTGCCGCCGCTGCCGCCGTTGCCGAAGCTGACACCAACGCCGTCATGCACGCTGTTCTTGCATCCCATCAGGCACGCACTGGACAGCAGGGCTGCCGCCAGCACGCGAAGCACGTCGCTCGTCATCGCATCACCTCGTGGCTGCGCCACCGAACCTCGCGCGCGGCGGCGCGGGGCGTGCAGCAAAAGGGATGCCTCGCGCAACAAGCGCAGATCCCGCAGGAGCGCCTCCGGCGCGTGACACACTAGATCTTCGATTGTGCCAATTTGAGCCGTGGTGTGCTGTGAGCTGCTGCGCTCCCAGGGCGCCATTCCCGGCGAGCCAGCTGTTCCGGTCCATCCCGGCGACATCTCGATGCACGAAGCAGCGGCCGCCGGCGCGCCGCCGTCACTCGATCTCGGGGTACCAGCACGCCACGCGGTGGCCGCTGCCGGGGACGAGCTCCTCGAGCGGCGGGATCTCGACGTCGCATTTGCCCTCTTCGGCCTTCCGGCAGCGAGGGTGGAACACGCAGCCGTCGGGCGGGTTGATCGCGCTCCCGGGCGCGCCCGGCAGCAGGCGGCGCGCCCTGCTCCCCCGCTCGATCGACGGCGTCGCCTCGAAGAGCGCGCGCGTGTACGGGTGGTGCCGCCGCCCGGCCACGCCCTGCGTGGGGCCGATCTCCACGATGCGGCCGAGGTACATCACAGCGACGCGGTGGCTCACGTGCTCGACGACGCGGAGGTCGTGCGAGATGAACAGCAGGCCGAGCGACAGCTCGTCCTGGAGCTCCTCCAGCAGGTTGACGATCTGGGCCTGCACCGAGAGGTCGAGCGCGCTCACGGGCTCGTCACAGACGATGAAGTCAGGGCGGACGGCGAGGGCGCGGGCGATCGCGACCCGCTGCCGCTGGCCGCCGGAGAGCTCGTGGGGGAAGCGCTCCATCATGTCCGGCCGCAGGCCGACCTTCTGGAGCGCGCCCTCGACCATCGCGGTCTCCTCGTCGCGGCTCCTCGCGAGGTGGTGGATGACGATGCCCTCGCCGACGATCTCGCGCAGCGTCATGCGCGGGTTGAGCGAGCCGTAGGGGTCCTGGAAGACGATCTGCATCCGCTGCCGCATCGCCCGGAGCGCGCGGCTCGACAGGGCGCTCAGGTCGTGGCCGTCGAAGAGGACCCGGCCGACCGTGGGCTGGATGAGCCGGAGCACGAGGCGCCCGAGGGTGCTCTTGCCGGAGCCCGACTCGCCGACGAGGCCGAGCGTCTCGCCCCGGTGGACGTGGAAGGTCGCCTCGACGACGGCCTGCACGAACGACGGCTTCGCGAAGGCGCCGCGCTGCACCGGGTAGAACTTCGAGAGCCCCTCCGCCTGGACGAGCGGCCGCTCGCCCGGCGCGCTCTCCGCGCCCTCCGGGTGCGCCGCGGCTGCAGGGTGCGGGGGCGGCGCGGCGGGCTCGTCGCGCTGCGTGGGCGGCGGGGATCCGCTGTCGCGCGTCACGGGGCGCCCTCGTTGCCCGCGCGCCCCGCGCGCCCCGGGCCCGCGAGGAGGAAGCAGCGCGCCGCGTGGTGCCCCGCGCCGGGCGGGACGGCGTACAGGTCCGGCGCCTCGGCGCGGCAGCGGTCGAACACGGCGTCGCAGCGGTCCTGGAAGCGGCAGCCGCGCGGCGGATCGCGCAGATCGGGCAGCGCGCCCGGGATCGTCGGCAGGCGGAGCGAGCGCTCGCCGCGCACGCGGTGCGGGCGGATCCCGCGCGCCGGGATGCTCCTGAGCAGCGCGCGCGTGTACGGGTGGGAGGGCGCCGCGAGCACGTCGCGCGCCGGCCCTTGCTCGACGACGACGCCGGCGTAGAGGACGACGATCTCGTCCGCGAGCTCGCCGACGACGGCGAGGTCGTGCGCGATGAGCAGGAGGCTCATCGACGTCTCCGCCTTGAGCCGCTCGAGGAGGTCGAGGATCTGCGCCTGCGTCGTCGTGTCGAGCGCGGTGGTGGGCTCGTCGGCGATGAGCAGCGAGGGCTCCGGCGCGAGGGCCATGGCGATCAGGACGCGCTGGCGCATCCCGCCGGACAGCTCGTGCGGGTAGCTGTTCGCGCGGACCTCGGGCTCGGGGAAGCCGACCTTGCGCAGGAGGTTCACGGCGTAGAGCCGGGCGTCGCCGCGGGACATGGGCCGGTGCAGCCGGACGGCCTCGGCGATCTGGGCGCTGACCGTGTACACGGGGTTCAGCGAGGTCATCGGCTCCTGGAAGATCATGCCGATCTTCCCGCCGCGCACGGCGCGCATCTCGCGCTCGCTCAGCGCGAGGAGGTCCTGGCCGTCGAGCTCGATCGCGCCGCCGTCGATGGACGCGTAGGGCGCGGGCAGGAGCCGCAGGATGCTCAGCGCGGTCACCGTCTTGCCGCAGCCCGACTCGCCGACGAGCGCCACGGTGCGCCCGCGCGGCACCGTGAACGAGACGCGGTCGAGGGCGCGCGTGACGCGGCCGTCGGCGGCGAACGAGACGCGGAGGTCGCTCACCCGGAGCAGCGTGGGCGGCGGAGCCTCCTCGGGCGAGAGGGGCGGCGCGGTGCGGGGCAGCGGGAGGGGGCGGCCGCTCGCCGTCGAGCGCTGGGTGACGGCGGGCTCGTCGTCGTCGAGCAGGCCGCGCGCGAGGGCGCCGTGGGGGACGGCGGAGGCGCTGGGCGCGGGAAGAGCGCCCGCGGTCGGCGTGGCGGGCGCGGGAAGAGCGCCAGCGGTCGACGCCTCGAGCGCGGGCGCGGGAAGAGCGCCCGCGCTCGAGGCGTCGGGCGTTGCCGGGGCGCCGGGCAGGGAAGGCGCGCTGGGCGCGGGCGGCCTCCTCTCGCCGCCGTCGTGGCGGATGAGGGGAAGCGGGAGCGACATCCGCGCGCCGAGGTCGTCGTCCTCGTCGTCCTGGCCGTTGCTCACCGTACGTACACCTCGAGGCGGGGGCCGACGCCCTGGGAGATGCCCATCGAGTAGGCGGCCCCGACGGCGTCGCTCCCCGCCGCGAGGATGGCGATGCCGTGGTCGTCCTTGCGCCGCCTGGCCCAGTCGCGCACGAGCGAGGTGACGTCGATCCGCAGCGGCGTCGCCGGTCGGGGCCGCGCGATGGCGGCGGCCTCCGGGATCGACAGGCGCGGCTGCCGGCCCCACGTCGCCGTCTCGGAGCGCCACGGCTCGAGGATGCGGGCGACCTCCAGCGTGAGCGCGCGCTCGGCGGGAGGCGCCATCGGGGCCGGCTCCAGCACGACGAAGGCGCTCGTGATGTCGGCGCCGACGCCGAAGGTCGGCGAGAACCGGAGCAGCAGGACGACCTCACCGCCCCCGGCGCGCCCGAGCGCGACGGCGTCGGGGACGCCTGGCGCTGCCGCGGCGTCGTCCTCGACGAGGACGGCGAGGTCCTCGGGCGGGAGCAGCACGCGGCGCGCGTCGAGGGGTGCCGGGAGGGCGCTCGCCGGCCGGCAGCGCCCGGCGACGCAGTACCCGGCGCCGCAGACGCCCGCGCCTGCGCACACGCCCGCGTTCTTCGCGGGGCCGCCGCCGCAGCCCAGGAGCGGCGGCGCCGCGACGAGCAGGGCCACGGGCGCGAGGGCGGCGAGCAGACGCACAGCGGGGGCGACCATAGCAGAGGGCGGCCCGGGTAGGGCGGCCCCGGTGGCAGGGGCGGGTGGTGGCGGGCGCGGCGCGCAAGGGGGGTGGCGCATCCGAAGCGGGGGCGCGCGCTCGGGCGTGGAGGGCGGCGGCGCGCCCGGGAGGGGCGGTGGTGGGCGCGCGCAGGCCGCTGCCCGAACGGCGTGGTCGGTGGGGAACGCGGGCGTCTCGAGAGGCGTTGCCGGTCGAGAGCGTCGCGATCCCTGTTGTCGGGCCGCGGCCGCTCTGATGGGATGCCGTGTCGTGCGCGTTCGAGCCATTACCTTCCTGAGGGCGCTGTTGATCGTGGTCGCCGTGCCTGGGGCGCTCGCCGCCTGCGGAAAGAAGGCGCCGCTCGGGTCTCCGTGCCGCGCGGACGACGACTGCGGGGCCGGACTCGCCTGCCACCGCGAGCAATGCCTGCACGAGGGGAGCGCCCGGCGCCTGCGCGACGAAGAGCAGCGCGCCTCGGGCGAGGGCGGAGCGCGGAAGGTCGGCGACCGCATCGAGGTCGAGTGGAAGGGGTCGTACAAGCCCGCGAGCATCACCGGCGTCGTCGCCCCCGGCTCCTACCGGGTCCACTTCGACGGGTACGACGCGCAGTGGGACGAGGTCGTGACCGAGGCGCGCATCAAGGGCGGCGCGCGCTCGGGCTCAGGGCAGCGGACGGCGGTGCCCGCGGCGAGCAGCACGCCGCGCTGAGCGGCGGACGGCGGCGTTCGGAGCACCTGGAGCTGCGGCTGGGGCTGACGGGGCACGAGCGCGATGACGAGCTGGGGCTGATCAACCTGAAAGGCCGGATCTACGATCCGGAGCGGAAGCGTGCGCTGACGCCCGATCCTGTGGTGTAGGCACCGCTGTTCGGTAAGTGCGGCACGAATAGGTGACAGAGAAATGGTGAGACTACGCGGGCATCCGTGCGAGATCTACTGACGAACAAGGGTGAGCTGCAACGCGATATTGGGCGGTCCTGCTGGTTCGTGGTCGCTATGCCGTCCTGGCGACCACCGTCGTCAGAACACCATCGCAGCCAGAATACTGGACCGATTGGCCGGTGCCGGCGAGACTTTGTAGGAGCAGAATCACAGGAGATCCCGCATCCACAAAGCGTAGACAGAGATTGCTCAGCTCGAGCCCAGTAGCATCGAAGAGCAGGTCGAACCCGGACCCATCACGATGCACGCCGGAGGCGAGCCATAAATACCGCGGAAGGCTCGTCGTCAACAGAAGCTCGCGGTCCCGAAGGCCGTTTCGCGTAAGGCATTCGGTCTTGTAATCGTTCACGGTGGTGAGTCGTATGTCCCATTCCAAATCATCAATGGCGCCCGGAGAACCGGATGGCGATCCCGTGGACTGCGAAAGCTCCGCGACCAAGCACTTCAAGTAATTGTCAAATGCGCGAATTTCACTGTAGATGCGCAAGAATGGCACGCGAATCTTGTGATACAGTGGAATCAGCAAGGCGTCCGGGCAAAATACCCGGCTGCCGATCGTGTCGTTGGACGCGCATTGCGAAGTCGAGAGCACGGGACAGGACGCTGGTCTCGCATGCGACCACCCCTTGGTAGTCGTTGCAATAAACTCCATGCGCGCGAAAGGCCCTACGCCATCGTCGTGAGCGTACAACTTTTGAATGCGAGACGAGCGCATCAGGAAACCGTCGCTCTCAGGTTCTGCTCGCTCGTCGCTCAGTCGGTAGCCTGTGATCGCTACGGCGTGCACGCCATGCTGGTCCCCAAGATCGTCGCGCTCCAGAACGTCGCCGTTGAGCAAAAGAGGTATACCCTTCGAAAGGTACGCGCGAATTGAGGCGAAGAAATATTCTGGGTAGGTGTCCATGACCCATAGCGGCTCAAGGTCGCACGACCGAACGGCGTCCGCCATCTGCACGAACATCAGACCGTCCCCTGCCGGGAAGGCTCGACCATCCAATGGGTTCGTGGCGGTGGCTTGCTGCGTAATTTCGGCGGGAGATGGGATTCGATGTTGAAAGAGCCTGCCAGTTCCCTGGAACATGGACCACAGAGCACTCGTCGCGCAGGCCGCCACTGCTCGGTCTTGCTCCTGAAACGGAATGGTGCGAACAGTGAGTGCAATGCCGAACAGGTTCGCCAGCTGCGTCCGAGCTGCCGGAAACTCTCTGCCGTCTTCAGTTGGGTAGGTGGCCAAACAGGTCCGGCCTATCACTCGCTGGGGGATGGGACGTACAACAATGAACCCGAGATAGCCCTGTTGAAGTGAGGGGCACTTTTGAAGGTCCCCCCGCAAGAGCTCTCTAAACTCGGCGGGCTCGATGTCGACTGTGAAGAAATGAAGTCGTCGACAGTACCGGCTGTAAGGCTGGAAGCACCGCACGTAGTATGCTGCGAAGTCCTCAAGGAAATCGTGGTCGACATATCCGTCTTCCACGACAATCGTGCGCGCTTGGAGCTGATTAAAGTACTCTTCGAAGTAGACGGCGTGGAGCTTCGCGTCGATCGACTCGCGGGTATTCTCGGGACCGTAGGCGAGCAACTCCCAGAGTGCGTCAGGCGCGTACTTCAGAACCCGAGGCTCCAACGTCGTCTCAGAGCGTGACACGTTTCTGGAGCAGCTTCGGATCGACTCGGCTGGCATCCTGCCGTTCGCGAATTCGCGAGAGCGTCGCCTCGGTAGCCTTGGCGAGCGCGCGCTTCCCTTCCTCGGAAGCTAGACGCCGCGCCAACTTGCGCGCAGCTTCCTCAATGCGCTGCATTCGCGGGTCGTTGCTCGTCACGTCGGGCCTCTCGCGGGGACTTATACTTCACGCGCTTACCCTTGGCAAGCGTTCAGGTGTTTCCCGTGGTCGCGTGGGGCACGCGTGGCCCGCCCGCAGGATGAGCGATCGCGCGGAGCGCGCGATCTCGGCCACGGCACGGATCGCGCTGACGACCGGACGGCGTCATGTACGGCTCCCACGCGGGCAAGCTCCGAATCGGGTGTTGCGCTGAGCGTCGCGGTGAGCGCCTCGGAGCGCTCCGTGTTCTCGCGCTTCGCATACGCGCCGTTCCTCGGCGTTCTCCTCGCGCTTTCGCTCGTGGTTCGAGCGGCGCGATCCGGCTCGATTTTCCTGCGCGCCCCCGTCGCGGCGGGCGCGCCCGCGCGTCATTTGCTGCCCGCGCGGATGAAATCCACGAACGCGCGAAGCGCGGCGGGCATGTGGCGGCGGCTCGGGTAATAAAGAAAGGGTCCTGAGAAACGCGACCACCAGCGCTCCAGGACCGGCTTCAGGGCGCCGCTCTCGAGGTGCGGGCGCAGCCAGTCCTCGAACCAGTAGAGGAGACCGGTGCCCGCGATCGCGGCGTCCACGAGGAGGTCCGTCGCGCTCCCGAGGCTGCCGACGAGCGGGCCGGTCGGGTCGACCTTCACGACCTCGCCGTCGCGCTCGAATTCCCACGGGCACAGCGCGCCGTTCGGGAAGCGGCCGCGCAGGCATGCGTGATCGAGGAGCTTGCGCGGATGGGTCGGGCGCCCGTGCCGCTCGAGGTAGGCGCCCGACGCCGCGAGCGCCAGGCGCTGCTCGCGCTGGCCGATCGGGACCGCGATCATGTCTTTCTCGAGCGTCTCTTCGTAACGAATGCCTGCGTCGCAGCCCGCGGCGAGGATGTCGACGAGCGTGTCGTCCGCCGTCACCTCGACGCGGATATCGGGATATGCGGCGAGGAACGGCGGCAAGATCCGCGGGAGCACGAGCCGCGCGGCGACGACGGGGACGTTCAACCGGAGCGTGCCGGCTGGCTTTTCGCTCGAGCTCTTCACGACGTCGAGCGCCGCTGCGATCTCGGCGAGCGCAGGACCGAGCCGCTCGAGGAGACGCGCGCCGGCCTCGGTCGGCGCGACGCTGCGGGTCGTCCGATGAAGAAGCCGAACGCCGAGCTCGCCCTCCAGCCGGCGCACCGCCTCGCTCGCGCTCGACGCGCTCGTGCCGCTCGTGCGGCTCGCCTCGCGGAAGCCGCCGGCGCGCGCCACCGCGGCGAAGACCCGGACGTCGTCGAGATCCACTGCCATTGTTCGCCTTTCCGTACGGGCCGTGCTGATTCGGGGCCCTTATCATACACCCCGTCGTGGCCTACCGTCGACAGCCATGACGAATCTAGACAAGGTCGGGACGTTCAAGATGGGCAGTCGCACGGTGAAGCGCTTCGGGTACGGAGCCATGCAGCTCGCCGGGCCGGGCGTGTTCGGACCGCCGAGAGACCGCGGTGCGGCGCTCGCCGTGCTGCGCGAGGCGGTGAAGAGCGGCGTCGATCACATCGACACGAGCGACGTGTACGGGCCGCACGTCACGAATCAGATCATCCGCGAGGCGCTGCACCCGTATCCGAGGGATCTGGTGATCGCCACGAAGGTCGGCGCAAAGCGCGGCCCGCAGGGATCCTGGGAGCCGGCGTTCGCCGCCGAGGACATCACGAGCGCGGTCCACGACAACCTCCGGAACCTCGGCGTCGACGCGCTCGACGTCGTGAACCTGCGCGTCCTGTTCGACGCGCAGGGACCCGCGGAGGGCTCGATCGAGGCGCCGCTCTCCGCGCTCATGAAGCTGCAGCGCGAGGGCAAGGTCCGCCACATCGGCCTCAGCAACGTGACAGCGAAGCAGGTGGAAGAGGGGCGCGCGATGACCGAGATCGTGTGCGTGCAGAACCTGTACAACCTCGCGCACCGGCAGGACGACGCGCTGATCGACAGCCTCGCCGCGGCGGGCATCGCGTACGTGCCGTTCTTCCCGCTCGGCGGCTTCACGCCGCTCCAGTCCTCGACGCTGTCCGACGTCGCGCGCCGGCTCGGCGCGACGCCGATGCAGGTCGCGCTCGCGTGGCTGCTGCGGCGCTCGCCGAATATCCTCCTCATTCCCGGGACGTCGAGCGTCGAGCACCTGCGCGAGAACCTCGCGGCGGCAGATCTCGAGCTGTCCGATGACGCGATGAAGGCGCTCGACCGTATCTAGAACACTCTCAAGGTCGCATTGTCCCGCTCATCTCGGGTGGAAGAAGGGGAGGGGACGCACAACAACTTCGATTGTGCAGACTCGAACCCTGCGACGCCCCCATGGCGCTGCCTTGGCAATGAATGGCCAGGGGATCGCCGGCATCGAAGGCGCCATGCACACGAGAACCACCCAGATTGTCGCGGTGTCGTTCGTCGCTCTCCTCGGCTGCTCCGACGCGGGGGGCGGAAACCTCGGCGGAGGCGGAGCTGGTCCTGAAACGACGACCGGCGCGGAGGGCGGCGCCGGGGGCTCGGGCGGCGAGAGCTCGACGTCGGGCACCGGCGGCGCCGGGGGCTCGGGCGGTGAGAGCTCGACGTCGGGCACCGGCGGCTCGGGTGGCGAGAGCTCGACGTCAGGCACCGGCGGCGCCGGGGGCTCGGGTGGCGAGAGCTCGACGTCAGGCACCGGCGGCGCCGGCGGCGAAGGGGGCAGCGCCGCCCTCGGGCCGTGCGGCACCGCAGGCACCTCGTTCGGCCCTCCGGGGGCCTTTCTCGATCTCGGTCACCAGAAAGGCCTCAGCCGGCTCTTCGTCTCCGGAAGCCGCGTGCTGAGCTGGGATTACGATCGCTGGATGCTCTGGGATACCGACTCCAGCGCTGCGATCGCCGACGGACACGCGCCGGGGGGCTTCGACCCCGGCAGCCCGAACCTCGGGATCCCGCCGTTCGAGCTGCCGGGCGGCGTGGCCCTCCGCGGCAACCTCGTGCTGATCCAGACGGACCCCGAGCACGCCTTCGAGCTGCGCAGCGCCATCGACGGCTCCGTCCTGGCCTCCGTGACCACCGAGTACGACCAGGCGGGGCTCGCGAGCGACGGCAGCTACGCCTGGACGCGCCGCCGGTCCACCAGCACGATCACGCTCTGGAGCACCGCGGGGGTCGAGCGCTGGTCCGCGGCGGTGAACCACCACGGCGAGGTCCACGCGGCGCCGGACGCGCTCCGGATCGCACCGGAGCCTTCTGTTCCGCTGCAAAATAGCATCGCCGTGCTCCCCGCCGACGGCTCGCCTCCCACGGTCACCCCCGAGCTCTCGGGCTCATTCCACTCCTGGTTCCAGGATGGCGAGCGGTTTCTCACCACCGTCGGCACGACGGTGCGCGTGTACTCGAAGGCGGGGATCCAGGAGGGCATCGTCAACCTGCCGTCGACCAAGCAACTCGCGGGGACGCGCGACTATTTCTGGATGCTCGCGGACAACAGAGCGGGCTCTCCGCTCATGGTCTATCGCGTCGGAGGCGGAGCCGTCCCCGTCGCCGAGTACCCTGACCGAGCCGACTTTCGCTACACGTTCGCGCCGACCGAGCGTGCGCTCGCCTTGCTCCACAAGCAAGCGTCGAGGCTCGACATCATCGATCTCGACGGCCCCGAGGTGACCCTGAGCGAACACGTGCCGCCGCTGGTCGCGAACGCCCGCGTCCACATCGACCAGGATCTGCGCCTGGCGGTCTCGAACGTGTACGGCGCGATCTCGTACAAGGGCACCCTCACCGATCCGGAGGGCTCGGGGCTGCTCGGCTGCGGCGCGCTCCACTCGGTCGCAGGCGCTCCCTCGGGGCACGTGGCCCTCGCGACGGGTTCGGGCAAGACGCTCGTCTATGATACGGCGGCGCTCGACGCCGGGCCCTCGGCGGTCGTTCCGTTCCACAGCAACAAGGTGCTGCTCTCGGCGGACGGCGGCCTGCTCGCGGCGCGCGCCGCCCTCGATCCGATGGTCACGGACACATCACTCCGTCTCTTCTCGCTGCCGGACGGCGCGCAGCTCGCCTCGCTCTCGCGCGAGGAGGTGATTCAAGACTTCTCGATGTCCTTCGACGGCAGCACGGTCGGCCGTACCTACCACGTCGACTCGTACAGGACGGAGCGCGTCGTGAGCGACTGGGCGGGCGGCGCGCCGCTCTTCCAGGACACAGGGCACCGGCCGGCGCCGCTCGTCTCCCCCGACGGTCACCACGTCGTCGTCACGGACTCCGCCCCCTCGGAAGGCTGCGGGTTCACGCAGCTCTACGAGGACGGCGCGCTCGTCAACGTGGTGCCCGGCTGCGCGATCGGCTGGCTCGACGACACCCACGTTCTCGTCCAGTCATACACCCGCTTCCTCCAGAGCAACCCCTGGACGTACCAGGCCTCCACGATCTACGACGAGCTCGGCAATCCGGTCGACGCGCCGCCGCTGCCGAGGATCCCTATCCGCACCGACTCCGGGGATGTGCGCGACAACTACGGGATCCAGCCGGTATCGGCGGCGGCGCTCTACTCGCGTTACGACGGCGTCGTCTATGACATCGAGACGGGGGCGGCGCTCGCGACCTTCCCGGGCTTGCGAAGCGCCGTCGCCGGCGCCTTCATGGTCCATCCGTGCGGCCACGGCGTGTGCGCAGAGAGCTACTGAGCCGGCGTGCGGCGCCCGGTTCAACCTCCGCCGGATTCCAGCAAGACGCGAACTCAAAAATCGACATCGGCCCGTGCCCAGACTGGCTCCCTCACGTTCTTCCCAGGGTGAAGGGGCCGGCGACAACGGCGGGCCGCTTCCGGGGCGCCGCGCTGCATGGGCCGGCCGGCTCCCCTCCATCCACACGTTGCGAGCTGCAGGGCTGGACCATGCGCACTACTTATCTCATCGCGTCAATTTTCCTTGCGACCGCGCTCCTCGCGGCCGGCTGCAAGACGGGGACATGCGCGGATGCCGTCGAGCACGCCGAGGCCTGCGGGGTCGACGGCCTCGAGCTCGAGGACGATCTCGTCGGCTGCTCCGATCACGAGGCGTGTCGCGCGTCGTGCGTGCTCGACGCGCCCTGCGACGAGATCAAGGCGTCTTTCGCCGGCGGCACGGACCGGAGCACGGAGGTCTGGCGCTGCTACGAGCAGTGCCCCATCTCTGATTGACGTCTGATTGACGGCCATTCCATCGATCGATGACGGCCCGGGGTGTGGCGAAAAGGGGTGGGGCGAAAAGGCGGGCGCGTCGCCGCAGGCGGCCGACCCGGGCGGCTGATGCCGGTCACCAGCCGGATTTCTCGTCCTCGCCCAGCACGCCGCCGATCAGGCCGGCCGCGCCGCCCACGGCCGCGCCGCCGGCGCCTCCGAGGAGGCCTCCGACGAGCGCTCCCTTGGCCGCGCCTCCGGCGAGCTCGTCCTCCGGGGAGGACTCCCTCGATTCTCCCTTCGCCGCCGGGTCCGCCTGCTCCTGCTGGGTCGTCGCCGGCGTCGGCTGATTCTTCTGCTGCTTTTTCATGTTGATCTTCGAAGCAAGCCTCGTACCAGCAGCGACGGCTGGCCGCCGGAGCGGGGCGCTCTCCGTTCGGCCCGGTGGATCGCGCCTGAGGTCGCCGCCTCGACGGGCAGGCGCGCTTCAGCACATGATCATGTTGCCGCGGTCACTCCACAGCCTGCGGGCAGATCGCGCAATCGTGGCTTGTCATGTCCGAGCTGCCTTGGATTTCCTTCTCCCCGGCGCGGCGCTTGCTCCTGCCTCGTTCCCCAGGCGCTCGACGAGGAGATCCACGAACGCCCGGACCTTGGCGGGCTGGTGGAGGTGGTGAGGGAAGACGACGAAGATCGATATCTCTTGCCCGACATGGCTCAAGAGCACAGGCTCGAGCCGACCGGCTGCCAGATCCGCTGCTACGGCGAAGTACGGCAGCATCGCGAGGCCGAGCCCGTCGACGAGCGCTTGCCTCAGCACGACGACATTGTCCACGACCAGGTTGCCCCTGACCGGCACGGCGAGCGTCTCCGCGCCGGACTCGAAGATCCACTCGCTCGACTGCCCCGAGAGACGGATGCAGTTGTGCTGGACGAGATCGCCGGGCACCTGCGGCGCGCCGTGGCGCGCGAGGTAGCCGGGCGAGGCATAGACCCCACGACGGTAAGACCCGATCTTGCGCGCGACACGCGCCTCATCGAGCTGCCGCGCAAAACGCACCACGACGTCGAAGCCCCCGCCGACGACATCCACGAGGCTGTCGGAGAGGGAGAGCTCGAGGCGGACCTGCGGGAAGCGCGCCGCGAAGTCGCCTAGCAAGGGAGCGATCTTCAGTATACCGAACGAGATGGGCGCCGACACGCGCAAGAGCCCCTCGGGGACCCGGCTCACGCCATGCATCGCGGACGCGGCCTCGTCGGCGGCTGTGAGGATACGCTCGCAGCTCTCGTAGAGCCGCACGCCCTCCTCGGTGAGCGCGAGGCGCCGCGTCGAGCGGTGGAGCAGCCGTACGCCGAGCCGCTCCTCGAGCGCCGCGAGCCGCGCGCTGACGACCGACTTCGAGAGCCCGAGCACGCTCGCCGCGCCCGTGAAGGACTTGCGCTCCACCACGCGCGCAAAGATCGCCATCGAGAGGAGATCGTCCAGGGAGGTGGTCAGCATTGTCCTGTGAGCAGAACAGTTTAACCGGCGGAGGACTCTACCGCAACGACGATGGCCGCTTCATCTTCAGGCCGTCGCCATCGCCATCCACGGCGCCCGCGCGGCGCTGCCGCCTGTCGCGGGCGCTGGCGAGACCTCGCGGCGCGAGGGCGGACGCTCGTTCGCTCATTCGCTCGTTCGCTCATTCGCTCGTTCGCGCGGGCACGACCTTTCACGGTCCTTGACGTCTCACCGAGGGGCGGCAGCCGCCCTGATAGTAAATGCATCTTACCGAAGGAGCTCTCATGAAATCGACCATGGCACTCTCCCGCTCGATCCTCCTGACGGCGCTGGGGCTCAGCGCATCTCTCGTCGCGTGCGGCGGAGACAACACCACGAGCAGCGGCAGCGGCGACAGCGTCTCGACGCCAGAGCTCAATGTTCACGCCGAGCTCGATGCAGCGAAGTTCCAGCTCCCCGAGGGGCTCTGGGTCACCGCCGACAGCAAGACGGCGTATATGGGCTATGCCCTGACCGGCGAGATCGTCGCCGTCTCGCTCGCTGACAACAAGGTGTCTGCCTTCGCCACCGTGCCGGCGCCGCCCGCGAACACGGGCTTCGTCACCGGCATCACCCAGTCTGCTGCCGGCGATCTCTACGTGGCCGCCGCGTCGCTCGACCCGGCGTCGTACGCGCCCGGCATCTACAAGATCCCGGCGGCGGGCGGTCCGGTGACCACGGCCTTCGCCGCCGACGCGGCCATGAACCTGCCCAATGGGCTCGTCTTCGACGAGGAGGGCAACCTCTTCGTCACGGACTCGGCCCTGGGCGCGATCTTCAAGATAAGCCCCGATGGCAAGACGGTGACCAACTGGCTCACCGACCCTTTGCTGAAGGGGGACATCGCCGCGACGAACCCCTGCAAGACGGTCCTCGGCATCCCGTTCGGCGCCAACGGCCTCGCGCTCTCGCGCGGCGCCTTCTACGTGGCCAATACGGACAAGGCGGCGCTCATCAAGATCCCGATCAAGGCCGACGGGACACCGGACGTCGCGGTCGAGTTCTCCACCTCGGATCCGGCGACATGCCTGCCGCTCCAGGGCGCCGACGGCATCACCGTGGACGCCGACGGGAGCATCCTTGTCGCCGGCAATGGGGGCAACGCGGTCGTCCGGGTCGGGACAGACGGCAAAGCGGCCGTGCTCGCCAGGGGCGGCTTGCTCGACGGGCCCGCGAGCGTCGCGCTCGCGACGTTGGGCTCGGAAAAGCACGCCCTCCTCACCAACTTCGGGCTCATCACGCTGCTGTCGATGAAGACCCCGAAGGTGGGCCTGCTCTCCTACGGCCCGCTCCCGTGATCGTCGCGAGCCTGGGCCGAAGACGGCTCGCCAGGCGCCGTCCCCGCGGAGCTTGACCCGGGCGAACGTTCCACGGCTCCCTATGCGCAGGATCCATGCACCGAATTCGTGATCTCGAGGAGCGACCGCACGAGCGGGTCGTTATCGTCCATGGCGCGCCACACCGCGCGGCCAAGGATGACAACATCGAGGTCCCGAACCGGCTTGAACACCACCCCGGCAAGGAGCGTCGGCGCGGCGCTCTCGGGAAACAAGCTGAGACCTTCGCCGCTCGCCACGAGCATGAGGATCACATCGCTGCTGGCCTCCTCGTGGGCCAGCTCGAGCGGTTGACCGTGCGCTCGGAAGGCGGCGATGATGTCGTCCTGGAGGCGCGGGCCCTCCTTGCGCGGGGGCCAGAGGAAGCGCTCCTGCTTCAGGTCCGCGACCCTCAGCGTGCGCCGTGCAGCGAGGCGATGGCTCCTCGACATCACGACGCCGACGCGCTCGCGATACAGCACGCGGAAGCGGAAGAGCGGGTTGTCCTCCGGCGAATGATAGCCGTACCCGACCGAGATCTTGCCATCGCGCAGCGCGGCGACCTGCTCCTCGCTCGGCAGCGGCCGAAGGCGCACCTCGACGCGCGGATGACGCGCGCGGAACGCCTGCACGATCCCCGGCAGAAGGAGGGTGTCCGCCAGGGCGCCGTCGAATCCGACCACGACCCTCCCGATACGGCCTTGCGCCGTCGCGCGGGCGTCCTCGACCGCGAGCGCGGCGCGAGCCAGGGTCGCGCGCGCACCTTCGAGGAAGCTCCGGCCGGCGGCGGACAGCTGCACCCCGCGTCCCGAGGGCACGAAGAGCTCGACGCCGATCTCCGCTTCGAGCTGAGCGATCTGCCGGCTCAAGGGCGACTGCGAGACGTGAAGCTGCTCGGCCGCCCTCCCGAAGTGCTCCGCTTCCGCGACGGCGATGAAGTACCGCAGGTGACGTAGCTCCATGTTTCAGATCTATCAGGTCTGAAACCGTTGCGATCAATGTCATGGTGGTCTCGAACGCGACGGTGCAGGCTGCTCGACATGAGGCGACACGAGAGAGGCCCTGCGGCTCACTCCGAGGCGAACCCGATGATGCAACGTCGCCCCGCCGGCGCGGCGCTCGTCGCCGGGGCGGTGATCTTCTTCCTCGCCGAGCTCATCGCCGCCGCGGCATGGACGGACCCTCCCTACAGCTACACGCATCACTACATCAGCAACCTGGGGGTCCGTGGCCCCCTCGAGGCTCTTGGCCAGTTCATGAACTCGCCGCTCGCGTGGGTCATGAACACCGGGTTCTTCCTCTTCGGGATCCTGTTCTTCCTTGGTGTCGCCGCGCTCGAGGGCCTGCGAGGCTGGCGCCGCTGGGCAGCGCTCCTCCTGGGAGCGCTCGTGGCGCTCGGCGGCGTCTTGCTGGCGCTCAACCCCGGCTCCGGAGAGCCGCCCGACGGCGCGGTCGACTATCACGGCCTGGGCGCCTTCGCGTCCATCGTCGGAGGCAACGTGCTCGCGATCTTTCTTGGTCGCCAGCGCCAGCAGATCGGAGTCACTCCGAGGGCCGGGAGGGCCATGGTCGTCCTCGGCGTGTTCGGGCTCGCCTCGATGGTGGCCTTCCTCGCGGTCGCCAGCTCGGGGGCCAACGTCCTCATCGGCCTCGTCGAGCGCTGCGCCGTCTATCCCATCCTGGTCGGCTTCCTCTGTGCGGGGACGTCGATCTGGAATCGCAGGACCGCTCATGCAGCTTCGCGACCTCTGCCTTCGAGCGCGGCGCACGCGCGGGCAGCGGCGTCGCGCAAAGCGAGCTCTACCTGACCGACGTCGTCGCGCAGGCCGCGAGCGCCGCGAGCCCTCCCACCTTTTGGCTGTAACCGGCGCGGTCGGCAAGTACACTCGCGCGCCATGCCCGTGGTCGCCCTGCTCCTCTTGCCATTTCTCGGGAGCGTGCTCACCGCGCTCCTGCCGACGCGGGCACGGTCCGAGCTCGCGGCCTGCGCAGGGCTCGTGTCGGCCGGCGCGGCGGCCTGGGTCATCAGCCTGTTCCCGCGGGTGCGTGACGGGGGCGTGGTTCGCGAGACGATCTCGTGGGTGCCTTCGCTCGGTCTCGATCTGGTCCTCCGGATCGACGGGTTCGCGTGGATGTTCGCCGTGCTCATCACCGTCATCGGCGCCCTCGTCTGTCTCTACGCGCGCTACTACATGTCCCCCGAGGATCCGGTGGCGCGCCTGTACGCGCTCTTCCTCGCGTTCATGGGCGCGATGCTGGGCGTCGTGATCTCGGGCAACCTCGTCCAGCTCGTCCTCTTCTGGGAGCTCACGAGCCTCGTTTCGTTCCTGCTCATCGGCTACTGGCATCACCGGGTGGACGCGCAGCGGGGCGCGCGCATGGCGCTCACCGTGACCGGCGCCGGCGGGCTCGCGCTCCTCGGAGGCGTGATCGTCCTCGGCCACATCGTCGGCAGTTACGATCTCGATGTGGCCCTCGCCTCGGGCGACAGCGTGCGGGCACACCCGCTTTACCCGGTCGCGCTCGTCCTCATCTTGCTCGGTGCGCTCACCAAGAGCGCTCAGTTCCCGTTTCACTTCTGGCTGCCGCGGGCGATGGCCGCGCCGACGCCGGTGTCCGCTTACCTGCACTCGGCGACCATGGTGAAGGCGGGCGTGTTCCTGCTCGCGCGGCTCTGGCCGGCCCTGTCGGGGACCGAGCTGTGGTTCTGGATCGTCAGCGGCGCGGGCATGACGACGCTCCTGCTCGGCGCGTACATCGCGATGTTCCAGAACGATCTGAAGCGGGTGCTCGCCTACTCGACCGTCAGCCACCTCGGCCTCATCACGCTCCTCTTCGGGCTCAACAGCTCGCTCGCCGCCGTCGCCGGCGTGTTCCACATCATGAACCACGCGACGTTCAAGGCCTCGCTGTTCATGGCCGCGGGCGTCGTCGACCACGAGACCGGGACGCGCGACATCCGTCGCTTGAATGGGCTGATCCGTGCGATGCCCCGCACCGGCACGCTGGCGCTCGTGGCGAGCGGCGCGATGGCCGGCGTGCCGCTGCTCAACGGCTTTCTGTCGAAGGAGATGTTCTTCGCCGAGACGGTGTTCCTGTCCGCGCACCCCTCGGTCGAAGTGGGGCTCCCGGTGCTGGCGACGCTCGCGGCGATCTTCGCGGTCGTGTACTCGCTGCGCTTTGGCTACGACATCTTCTTCGGCCCGCCGTCGACCGATCTCCCTCGCCAGCCGGAGGAAGCCCCGCGGTGGATGCGGACACCGATCGAGCTCCTCGTGCTCAGCTGCCTCATCGTCGGCGTCGCGCCGGCGATCTCCATCGGGCCATCGCTCGCGGCGGCCGCCCGCCCCGTGGTCGGCGGGACGCTCCCGGACTACAGCCTCGCCATCTGGCACGGCTTCAACCCGCCTTTCGTCATGAGCCTCGTCGCCATCTCGGGCGGCGTCGTCGGGTACCTCTGGCTGCGCAGGCATCAGGAGCAGGGGCGGCTCCAGGATACGCCCTTCGTCGCGCGGCTCAACGGAAGGCGGCTGTTCGAGGGCGCGCTGCTCGGGCTCACGCGCCTCTCGCGGAGGGCGCTCCGGCTCCTCGGGACGCGACGACTCCAGACGCAGATGTTCGCGATCATCGCGGTCGCGCTCCTCCTCGCGCTCCTCGCGGCGCAGGGCGTCCCGCTGGAGTGGGGCGACCGGGACAGGCTCCCCGCGTCGCCTGCGTTCGTGATCTTGTGGGGCATCGGCGCGGTCTGCGCGGTCGGCGCCGCCGTGATGGCGAAGTTCCACAGGCTGATCGCGATCACGTTGATGGGCGGCGCAGGCCTCGTCACCTGCCTGACGTTCATGTGGTTCTCGGCGCCCGACCTCGCCCTCACACAGGTCGTCGTGGAGGTCGTCACAACCATCCTGTTCCTGCTCGGGCTGCGCTGGTTGCCGATGCGCATCGAAGGAATCTCGAGGCCCGTCACGGCCCGCGACAGGGTGCGGCGCGCGCGCGATCTGCTGCTCGCGATCGGCGCCGGCGGCGGCCTCGCCGCGCTCTCGTATGCCATGCTGACCCGGCCGGCGCCTCACAGCATCTCACCGTTCTTCCTCAGCCGCGCGCTGCCGGAGGGCGGAGGCGCCAACGTCGTCAACGTCATGCTCGTCGACTTTCGTGCCTTCGACACGCTCGGCGAGATCACGGTCCTCGGCGCGGTCGCGCTCACGGTCTACGCCCTCCTGCGCCGCTTTCGGCCGCCCCCGGAGAGCATCGAGCAGCCCCAGCAGCAGAGAGCTTTGCCGGCCGACATCGTCACCGACCTCATGAAGCCGCGCACGGCCGAGGACGCCGAGCGCGGATACATGATGGTGCCGGCGGTCATCGCGCGCGTGCTCCTGCCGGTCTCCGCCGTCGTCGCGGCGCACTTCCTCCTTCGTGGGCACAACGAGCCAGGCGGCGGCTTCGTGGCCGGCCTCGTCGTCGCGATCGCGATGCTCATGCAGTACATGGTCTCCGGGGCGCTCTGGCTGGAAGCGCGCGCGCGCCTGCGTCCGGCGCGCTGGATCGCCGCTGGACTGCTGCTCGGGGCGACCACGGGCCTCGGCGCGCTCGCCGTCGGTTATCCCTTCCTCACGACCCACACGGCCCATGTCAGCCTGCCGCTGGTCGGCGAAGTCCACCTGCCGAGCGCCACCTTCTTCGACCTCGGCGTGTTCGCGGCCGTCGTGGGGGCGACGCTCCTCACCCTCACGGCGCTCGCCCACCAGTCGCTGCGCGCGCACCGGCGATCGACGCAGGGGCCGGCGTCGTCGACGAGCAGGGGCACGAGCTAGATGGAAGCCCTGCTCGCGCTCGTCATCGGTGTGCTCGGCGGAGCCGGGGTCTGGCTCGTGCTGCGCCCCCGGACCTTCCAGGTGATCATGGGGCTCACGCTGCTCTCGTACGCGGTGAACCTCTTCATCTTCAGCATGGGGAGCATCTTCATCGACAAGCCGCCGATCGTGCGACCTGGAGCGCCTGCCGATCTCCAGCACTACACGGATCCGATGCCGCAGTCCCTCGTGCTCACGGCCATCGTGATCGGCTTCGCGACCACGGCGCTCTTCCTCGTCGTGCTCCTCGCCTCGCGCGGCCTCAGCGGCACCGACCACGTGGATGGAACGAGGGAGGAGCCATGACCGAGCGCTTCCCGCACATCCTCGTCGCGCCCGTCGTGCTGCCGCTGATGACGGCGGCCGTGCTGCTCCTGCTCGGTGAGAAGCGCAAGCGCGCCAAGTCGATCGTCAACGTCGGCGCGGCCCTGGCGGGCCTCCTCGTGGCGCTGGAGATCCTGCGCGGCGCCGACGCCGGCGGTTCGTCCGGCGCCGCTCTCGTGTACCTCATGTCGAACTGGGAGGCCCCTTTCGGGATCGTGCTCGTCGGGGACCGGCTCTCGGCGCTCATGCTGGTGCTGGTGGGTGTGGTGAGCCTCTGCGCCGCCCTGTACGCCGAGGCCGCGTGGGGTCGCGCGGGCGCGTACTTCCATGCGCTCTTCCAGGTTCAATTGATGGGGCTCAACGGCGCCTTCCTCACGGGAGACCTCTTCAACCTCTTCGTGTTCTTCGAGGTGATGCTCGCGGCGTCGTATGGCCTGCATCTTCATGGGTCGGGGTGGCCGCGGGTGCGCTCGGGGCTCCACTACATCGCGGTGAACCTGCTCGCGTCGTCGCTCTTCCTCGTCGGCCTCGCGGTGCTCTACGGCGTCGTGGGCACGCTCTCCATGGCCGACATCGCCGAGAAGCTGGCGCTCGTCCCGGCGCGCGATCGCGGGCTCTTGCATGCAGGCGCGGCGGTCCTCGCCGTGGCGTTCCTCATCAAGGCGGCGATATGGCCCCTCAACGCCTGGCTGGTGCCGGCCTACACGGCCACGAGCGCGCCTGTCGCGGCGCTCTTCGCGCTGATGACCAAGGTGGGCATCTACGTGCTCGTGCGCTCGTGGACGCTGTTCTTCTCCGCGGGCGCTTCAGCGCAGTTCGGGGGGACAACCCTGCTCTACGCAGGGCTCGCGACCCTCGCCTTCGGCGCGATCGGCCTCATCGCGTCCATGTCCCTCGGGCGCATCGCGGGCTTCTCGGTGATCGTGTCGTCGGGGACGCTCCTCGCGGCGCTCGGGACGGGGACCCCCGCGGTGACGTCGGCGGCGCTGTTCTACATGCTGAGCGCCACGCTGGCGGTGAGCGCTCTCTTTCTCCTCGTCGAGCTGGTGGAGCGCATCGGCTCCGATGGACAGCGGCGGGCGCCGGACCTCGACGTGGAGCCGGGCGAGGACACGAACCTCGATGAAGAGGAGGCGCCGCTCGTCGGCCAGGCGTTTCCGGTGTCCATCGCGTTGCTCGGCCTGGCGTTCATGGTCTGCGCGCTGCTCGTCGCGGGGCTGCCGCCGCTCTCGGGCTTCGTCGCGAAGACCTCGTTGCTGACAGCCCTCCTGTCGCCCCGAGGGGACGGCCACGCGAGCGCCGGCGCCCCCGTCTCGCCCGCCGCGTGGATCCTCTTTGGGCTGCTGCTCCTCTCGGGGCTCGCGGCCACCATCTCCCTGGCCAGGGCGGGCATTCGACACTTCTGGTCGACGGCTGGACGGCTCCCGCCCCGCTTGAAGGGCGTCGAGGCCGCCTCCGTCCTCGGCCTCCTTCTCTGCTGCATCTTGCTCACGCCGTACGCTGAGCCCGTCCTGCGCACCACGAGCGCGACGGCCGCGGGGCTGCACTCGCCGAAGGCGTACATCGAGGCCGTCTTGTCGGCGAGGCCTCGTCCGGGGCCGACGCGCTCCGTGGTCGGAGAGGAGGGGGCACCGTGACTTTCCTCGGGAAGATCGTGCCCGCGCCGCTATTGTCCGCCGCTCTGTTCGCGTTGTGGCTGGCGCTGGCGCGCTCCACGAGCGCGGGCCAGATCGTCCTGGGGCTGGGGCTCGCGCTGGCGGTGCCGCTCCTCACATCGACCCTGCGGCTGACGAATGTCCGGGCGCGGCGGCCGCTGGTCGTCGTGCGCTTCATCCTGAGGGTCGGCTATGACGTCTTGCTCTCGAATTTCGAGATCGCCTGGGGCGTTGTCACATGGCAATGGCGGCGACCGCGGTCGAGGTTCGTGATCGTGCCCCTCGATCTGCGTGACCCCGTCGGGCTGGCCGCGTTATCCATGGTGACGACCGTGGTTCCGGGCACCGTGTGGTCGGAGCTCGCGCTCGATCGCCGCGCGCTCTTGCTGCACGTGTGGGATGTCGGTGATGAAGGCGCCTTCGTCGCCCGCTTCAAGGCTCGCTACGAGCAGCCTCTCAGGGAGATCTTCGAATGAGCGCACTCCTGTCTGGCGCGATTGCCTTCGCGCTCGGCTGCTACGCCGTCGCGTCGGTCCTGGTGGTCATCCGGTTGATCCGGGGGCCGCGGGCGCAGGATCGCGTGTTCGCGCTCGACCTGCTCTACTTCCACGCGATGCTGGTCATGCTGGTGCTCGGCATTCGTCACCGGAGCGACACGTACTTCGAGGCCGCGTTGCTGATCGCGCTCTTCAGCTTCGTGAGCTCATCCGCGATGGCGAAGTTCATCCTGCGCGGGGAGGTGATTGAATGAGCCAGCTCCCCCTCTGGGTCGAGGCGGCGGTCGCTGCGCTGCTCGTGCTGAGCGGCCTGTTCGTGGTCATCTCCGCGTTCGGGTTCCTGCGCCTGCCAGACTTCTTCCTGCGCATGCATCCTCCTGCGCTGGCGTACACCTTCGGCAGCTGGTGCGTGGCGCTGGCAGGCATCCTCTACTCCTCGATGATCGAGTCCCGGCCCGTGCTGCACCCGTGGCTCATCGTCATCATGCTCTCCATCACGGTCCCTGTGACCACGCTGCTCCTGGCACGTGTGGCGCTGTTCCGCCGCCGCGCGGCGGGAGCAGCCGACGCTCCGCCTCCGCTCACGCCACACCGCGACCCCTGAGGGCGGTTCGAGGCCGGGGAGTCAGTCCGCGCGCGGCCGAGCAGGCACGATCAGCACGTCGCTGGCGACCTGACGCAGCACGTCTCCAGCGACCGTTCCGAGGAAGGCGTGAGCGACCCCGGAGTAGCCGTGGGTGCCGAGCACCAGGAGGTCGCTGTCTGCCTTCTTGACCGCCTTCTCGATCACGCGCCGGGCGGAGCCGCATCGAACATGCATCTTCCAGGGCGGCGCCTCCGCTGGCCGCACCTTCGGCTGCGCGAGCGAGGCAGCGAGCAGCTCCACGAGCTGCTGTGTAGCTGCTCGCTCGAGCTCGCTGCTCCATGCCTCTGCGTCCTCCTCCGAGAGGCTGCGATAGATGGCTCCGCGATAGGGCGTGTCGAACGCATGGATCACCGTGACACGCGGCCGCGGGGGCGGAATCAGCCGGAGCATCAGCTCGAGCACCTCCGTGGATCCTTGCTCGAGATCGAGGGCGACCGCGGGCCGGCTGTACGCCGCGCGAGGAGCCAGCCGGACCGCCAGGACCGGGAGCTGCCCGCGGCGGATGACACGCTCCGCGGTCGAGCCGAGGAAGGTGTCCCGGAGCGCGCGGCTGCCGCCGCGACCCATGACGATGAGCTCGGCCCCCGTCGAGGTCGCGCAGCCTGCGATCTCCGCGGCCGGGGTGCCGACCTTCACCACCGGTTCGACGTCGACGCCCTCGGGCAGCGCTTTTGCGAGATGCCGCGCTTCGTTCACGAGTGATCTTCTGGCATCCTGCTCGGCGCGTTCCTGGGCCCTGGCGGGGAGGTTGCCGGGAACGACGTGGAGCAGCGTGACGCGAGCTCCATCGGCCAGAGACAGAAGTGCGACTCGGCCGAGGACGCGGTCCGCAATGGCCGTCAGATCGACGGGGACGAGCAGCGAATGGAAGCGCCCGGCCTCGTCCATTTCGGGCTGCCCGTTGCTTGCCCCCGGCTCCTTCAGACTCTCGGTCATCGTGTGGCCTCCTCTCCATGAAGCAGGTCCCTTTTCGGAGAACGCCCTCCACCGCGCCAGGAACAGCCGATCTAGGCGCGACGGCCGCCTCGGGCGAACGCGCCCAGGCCCCTGGCGAGCGCCGTCGTCACGAGCGCCGCGGCGAGGCCAAGGATCCCGAGATCGGCGAGGCCGTGGTTCCGCAGCGCGACCGCCCCGACGATGCAATCGCCCACGAGCAGGACCACGAGCGAGAGGCCGAGGTGAAAGCGGCGCGCGTCGTCGTGTGGCCACCCGGGTTCGGGCTCGGCACTGGCTCCTCCGCACGCCCGGATCCCGGCGGCGATCCCCAGGAGAAGCACCGCATATCCGGCGCCGAGCAGCGCCTCCGGCGCGACGCTCACGACAGGTCGCCCTGCCCCGCGCCCGAGGGCGCTGCCCTCCCGGCGCTGTCCGGGGGCGCCTCGATCTCGGTGAAGAGGTTGTCCTGGGCCTCCGGTCCCGCGAGCTGCGGAACGCGATGGCGGACGCCGCGGTAGGCGAGGAGGAGCAGCGGCAGGGTGCCGCCGACGATGAAGAGCACGTCGCCCGGCAGGCGCATCCACTCCATGAGGCGGTTCGTGGGGTTCGTCAGGTACTGGAGCTCCCGAGCCTCGAAATATCCGTAGCTCACCGCGTGGTGGAGCTGCATGAGCCCGAGCGGGAACAGCGTGGCAAAGACCATCCACGCGAGCCCGACGTTCAGCGACCAGAAGCTGATCTTGGCCGCCCTGTCGGACCACCGCGCGGCGGGCATCAGGTAGCGCAGCGCGAAGAGCGCGAGCCCGGCGGCCAGCATGCCATAGACGCCCATCATCGAGGCGTGCCCGTGGTTGGCGGTCAGCGCGGTGCCGATCTCGTAATAGGACACGATCGGCAAGTTGATCAGGAACCCGAAGATCCCGGCCCCCAGGAAGTTCCAGAACCCCACGGCCACCAGGAACATGATCGCCCAGCGATGCGGGAAGGGCTTCGCCGACTGCCCTCCTTGCGCGATGCCCAGGCGGAGGAAGGTCCACGCCTCGACCGTGAGGAAGGTCAACGGGATCACCTCCGCGGCCGAGAAGAAGGCGCCGAGCGCCATGTGCTCCACGGGCGTGCCGGAGAAGTACAGGTGGTGCATGGTGCCGATCACCCCGCCCGCCGAATAGAGGATGACCTCCAGGTAGATGAGCCGCAGCGCGATCGCCTCGGCCACCACCCCGAGCAGGACGAAGAGATAGGCCACCATGAGCGTGGTGAACAGCTCGAGGAAGTCCTCCACCCAGAGGTGCACCACCCAGAAGCGCCAGAAGTCGGTGCTCGTGAAGTTCGCGCGCGGGTGCGCGAGGAGGCCCACGGCGTAGAAGGCCGGGATGGCCAGCGCGGCGAAGAAGAAGAGCCAGGGCATGTTGCCCCGGTGCTCGACGGCGAGCCGACCCCGGAGCCCGCGGAAGAGCAGCGCCACCCAGGCGAACAGGCCGAGCGTCAGGAGCACCTGCCAGAAGCGGCCCAGATCGAGGTACTCGAACCCCTGGAGCGCGAACCAGATGCTGTCCGACGCGCCGTGGATGCCGAGGAGCTCGCCGAGGAGGCTGCCCACGACAACGATGACGAGCGCCCCGAGCAGGCCATAGGCGAGCCAGCTCTGGCCTCTCGGCTCGCGCCCGCTGATCATGGGCGCGATGAAGATGCCCGCGCCGAGATAGGAGACCGCGACCCAGAAGATGGCGAGCTGCAGGTGCCACGTGCGCACCAGGTTGAAGGGGAAGGCCCCGGCCAGGTTGAACCCGAAGAAGCTGGACAGCTCGGCGCGATAATGCTGCGTGGCGCCTCCGAGGACGGACTGGAGGGCGAACAGCAACGCCATGATCAGGAAGAACCACGCCGTCGCGCGCTGGGCTGGGGTCAGGGCGACCTCGCCCGGCTGGCGGAAGCTGAGCCGGTGCCCTTCCCGCCCGTGCCAGCCGAGGAAGCGCCATCGCCCGAAGGCCGCGAAGAGCAGGCCTGTCCCGCCGAGGAGCGCGATGAGCGAGAGCACGCTCCATACCACCAGCTCGCCCGTGGGCTGGTTCCGGACGAGCGGCTCTGGAGGCCAGTTGTTCGTGTACGAGTAGGCCTCTCCGGGGCGCTCCGCCGCGGCGGTCCAGGCCGTCCAGGCGAAGAACGAGGTGAGCTGCGAGAGCTCGCGCGCGTCCGAGAAGAGGCCGGTGCGCAGGCCGTGCTTGCCGCTGGGCTGGGCGAAGAAGCGCCGATAGTGATCCTTCAGCAGCTCGAAGGCCTCCGCCTGGGCATCGGTGAAGACCAGCGTGCCTGTCGCGGGATCATGGCGGTTCTGGCGAAAATCGCCGACGGTGCGCGCGAGCGCCTCCGCCGAGCCCACGCCGCCGTGGCGAGAGGCGGCGTGGGAGGCGGCCCGGCGGAGGTAGTCGGCGGTGAAATCCGGGCCGAGGTAGGCGCCGTGGCCGAAGACGGATCCGTATTCCATGAGCCCGTTCCGCAGGAACAGCTCCTGACCCGTGAGCACGTCGTCGCCCGTGAACAGAACGCGCCCCGCGGGGTCGACCACCCGGGCGGGGATGGGCGGCTGTGCCGCGTAGGTGCGGTAGGCGAGCAGGCCGAGCACGAAGAACCCGAACAGGAAAACGAGGGCCGTCGCCTGGACCCAGCCGCGCGAGATGAGGAGGTTTCGCCGTTCGGAGGAGCGCGCCATGGAAATGCCGGGAGCAAGCCGAGGAGGGCCCACCCGTTCTCCGAGATGACGGCCGAGGAGGCTGCGTTGCGCATCAGCTCCGTGGGCGGCAAGATCGCCATGACCGCCTAGGGTCCGTACGCAGGTATGAATTTCGCGCTCGAAGAGGTAGCAGCTCGGATGGCGTCCGGACTTCCTAGCCCGACCGCGGGAGGTCGCCCCGAGAGGCGAGCCGCCAAGGCGCCAAGGGCGCCAAGGAGCCAGGGAAAGAAGAGGTGGAATGCCGGGATGGCCCTCCCCCTCTTCACTTGGCGGTCTTGGCGCATTGGCGGTTTTTCTGCTGATTCGAGGCGACTTCCCGCAGTCGTGCTGGCGCCGAGAAGTTGGCCGAATTTTCGCCGCCCCTCGCAGCGAGGTGCGCCTGCATGGTCTTTGGAGGATTCAGCTTCGGGTTGACAGGGGCGATCGACCCTGATGTGCTTCATCATTCGGGGAGCACCGGGCTCGCCGTGCAACCCACCAGGAGAAGGACTCGATATGGGCCAGAAGACCGACCTTGTGCTGGGCGCGACCCTCGACCTCGTCGCCGAGAACGCCGTCTTCAAGAACCAAGACAACCAGAAGACAGCCGCCACCGTCTCGGCCGGCTCCAGCGGCAACGGCGAGGTGACCCTCGCCGGGGGCGCGAGCCGCAACGACGCCGCCGGGCTCCACGTGCTCGATCACAACGGCAACCGGGTGGTCAGCATTCGTAAGGGCGCGGTCACGCCCGCGGACATCGCCGCGACCCGCGTCTTCCTCGATGGGGAGTTCGGCAACGCCATCCTCGGCGGCGGCGGCGCCGACGGCGATCTGGTGTTGAGGAGCGGGACCGGCGGCGCCCTGGTGCACATCTCCGCCGCCGCCGGCGCGGGCGAGGGCAACACCGTGAACCCGGCCAACCACCCCGAGGCGAACATCCGGATCAACGGGTTCGGCATCGTCGAGGTCGCGGGGGCGTCCTCCCTCTGCATGAAGAGCCCGAACGGGGCGACGACGGTCGAGCTGCAGGGCGTCACGGGCCGGGTCGACGCCCGCGATATCCGTCTGGGCGCGGGGCAGGGGCAGATTCAGAGCCTCCTCGACTACATCCGCAAGCTCGAGGAGCGCATCACCCGGCTCGAGGGTGGGCGCTGAGCGATGGCCAGGATGAAATTCGTGGCCTTCGGCGACTCGGTCGTCTGGGGGCAGGGGCTGCGACCCGAGCAGAAGTTCGTTTACAAGGCGGCCCGGGGCATCGCCGCGATCGAAGGGGTGGAGTTCCAGGGCTCCGACCTCACCAACCGCGCCCACAGCGGGGCTTCCATCGACACCAGCCAGGAGTTCCGGGAAGAGTTCAGCCGGGTCTGGGCCTACCTCTGGGACAACGAGGCGGGGCGCCAGAAGTTCCGGCAGGGGGGCATCCTGCCCACCGGGACCTTGCCGCAGGAGCTCTCTGCCCGGTTCCCCACCGTCCTGGAGCAGATGCGCGAATACGCGCCGGGGCCCGATCGCTCGGTCGATGTGGTCTTCGTGGACGGGGGAGGCAACGACCTGAACTTCACCAGGTATCTCCACCCCGAGAGCACCCAGGCCGCCGATCTCGAGGAGGCCGAGCAGATCCTACGGGATCGCTACCGCAGGCTGCTCGGCGAGGCCCTGATGCGCTTCCCCAACGCGACGGTGGTCGCGACGGGATATTACCCCCTCCTCAGCCCCGACACGGACATGGAGAGGATGAAGCGGCTGTTCTACTTCTTCAAGGACGTCGCCGGCTGGCAGCAGTCCGTCAACGACGCTCTCTACAGCGACGCCCAGCCCGCGGTGCTGGCCGCGCTCGGGGTGCTGGGGGTGCTCCTCGTCCCCTACCTCATCTACAAGCAGGCCATGGGCGAGTCCACGCCCAAGTTCCAGGACGTGGAAGCGATGGTCCGCTACTCGAAGGGGCGAGTCTGGCAGATCTACCAGTTCGCCTCGACCATCATGCGCGAGGAGGTGCTGGACGCCCGCTCGGCGCGGCTCCTGTTCTGCGAGCCTTTCATCGGCCGTGAGAACGCGCTGTTCGGTCCCGCGCCGAAGGTCTTCGAGTCGTACGACCCCGACAACATGGCCGATCCCGTGGCCCAGGAGCGTCGGCGCCTCGCGGACGTGGAATACCAGAAGATCGTTCGGCACTTCGGCTTCCCCGGGGCCGTGCCTCCCTACAGCGTCACCGATCCTTGGTTCACGGGGGTCTACGACCACTTCCAGGACACCCTCGATACCTGGCGGCAGATGAGCTTCCTCCACCCGAACGAGGCCGGCGCGGACGCCTACGTCGAGTCGATCCTCCACGCCTACCGGCTCCGGCGATCCGGCTCGCTCCGCGGCACCATCCTCTCCAGGGGAGGGAGCCTCCGGAGGGAGAACCACATCGAGAAGAGCAGTGCGATGAGCATCGCGACGTGGAGGACGCTCTCCAAGATCGATTTTGCCCGGGTGCGCATCACCGGGACGCTGAACCTCTTCCGGTACATGGAGGGCGCGTTCGACCTGAAGCTAAGGCTCCTCCTGAAGCACCCGAAGGGCGAGCGCGGGCCGCTGGATCTCCCCATCCGGACCGATGCAGGCGCGTACTACTCCGACGCTACCGGGAGGAAGTTCTACGACGAGAAGGACTTCCCCCGCAACAGCACGCTCACCCGGAACTACATCCTGCTGATCGACAAGCTGCGCGAGAGCGGCGGAGACACGCTATTTTACTCCGATCTCTCGGCGGTCGAGCTGTGTGGCACGGTGGTGCCCGGCGCGCAGCCCACGTATCTGCCCGAGAAATTCGGGAGCCGTCCTGCGGCCGAGATGAACCGGATGTTCGAGCGCCTGGAGATCTCCATCGACGGGGGCTGGAACGTGGCGGACGTATGGAGCGGCGTGTGGGAGCCGAGCGATGGAAAGGTGGCGCTCAGGTTCCCGGTGACATGAGGCCGCGCGGCCGGCGCCCGACGTTCCCTGGCCCGCTTCTGACGTCACAAACGACCTCCGGCGGTCGAAACCCCAGAGAATCAGCGCTTGGAGGCGGGCTCCGCGTCGAAAGCAACCTGTCGGGCGCCTTCATGACGAGCGGAGGATTCGAGGCGTCGGATCTCACCAGGATGCGCGCGTGAAGTACGTGCCGTGCTCGAGGTCGGCGAGCAGCCCCGCCTTCTCGGGCTTCCAGCCGAACCGCGCCTGCGTGAGCGCGCTCGACGCGGGGGTGTCGAGCGCGAAGAACCCGCCGAGCCAGCCGAAATGCTCCTTGGGGACCGACTCGACAGGCAAACCGAGCTTGCGGCCGATCACGCCGGCGATGTCCCGGGTCGGGATCCCCTCGTCGCCGATCGCGTGGAGTCGCGCGCCGGCCGGCGCCTTCTCGAGCGCGAGGACGAACAGCCGCGCGGCGTCGAGGCGATGCACCGCGGGCCACCGGTTCTCGCCGCCACCGACGTACCCGGAGCGCCCGGTCTTGCGCGCGATCTCGATCAGCATGGGGACGAACCCGTGATCGCCGTCGTCGTGGACCGACGGCGGCAGCCGCAGGGAGGACACGCGCACGCCGCGGCTCGCGAACGAGAGGGCGAGCTGCTCGGAGGCGGCCCGCAGGCCCCCGGCCGACGCGTCGGGCGCCTCGTCCTCGGTGGCGACCCGGCCCGGCGCGAAGCGCGCGATGCCGGAGGCGATCACGAGCGGGCGCCCGGAGCCGGCCAGCGCGCCGCCGAGCGCCTCGATCGCGCCGCGGTCCTTCTCGCAGTTACCGGCGTAGTCGGTGAAGTCGTCGTGGGAGAACGCGCAATGGATCACCCCGTCGCAGGCGGCGGCGCCGCGGCGCAAGCCATCGAGATCGGTGAGCGAGCCGCGGTGGACGTCGACGCCGGCGGCGGCGAGCCGTTCGGCGGACGCGTCCGAGCGCGCGAGGCCGAGCACGCGGTGGCCGGCGCGCGCGAGCTCGGGGACGATGGCAGATCCGATGAAGCCGCTGGCTCCCGTGAGGAAGATACGCATGGGACACCTCTCCTTGGTTCGCGATCCACCATGGCACCGCCGCGGCGCTCGCGAAATACACGGCCGTCTCCAGTTCTTGCCCGATCGTCTACGCGAGGCTACGCTGCCACCGTGGTCCACGGGAGCGACGCGCTGAAGAACGTCATCGCGCGCTGGTGCCCCAGCGACGGCGTGCACGCCTCGCCGGTGCCCGGAATTTCTTGCATCAAAGTCTCGCGCCCTCAGCAACGCGCGAAGCGGCACTGGCGCGCGTCGTTCTGCATCGTCGTCCAGGGCACGAAGGAGATCCTGCTCGAGCGGCAGGTCTTTCGCGAGCGGGAGCCGCACTACATCGTCAGCCCGATCGACCTGCCGGTGACGAGCCGGGTGATGGGCGTTTCGCCGGCGCAGCCGCTCCTCGGCCTGAAGATGGACTTCGATGCGGCCCTGCTGCGCGAGGTGGCGGCGCAGCTCGACCGCGCGCGGCCGGAAGCGCTCGAGAACTTGGGGCGCGTGATCTTCATCGGCAAGGCGAGCGACCGCATGCTCGACGCCGCGGTCCGGCTGGGCGCGCTGCTCGAGACGCCCGAAGACGCGACCGTGCTCGCGCCGCTCGTAAGGAAGGAGCTGATCTTTCACCTGCTGAAGGGCCCCGACGGCGCGGCGATCCGCCAGATCGTGCGCGCGGGCAGCCAGGCGCACCGCATCGCCGAGGCGGTCTATCACCTGCAGGCGTCGCTCGACGAGGACGTCGACATCGCCGCGCTCGCGCGCGCCGCAGGGATGAGCCGGGCGGCGTTCTTCAAGCGGTTCAAGGAGGCCACCGCGATGAGCCCGCTCCAGTACCAGAAGCGCCTGCGCCTGCTCGAGGCGCGCCGCCTGATGGTCGAAGAGGGCGTGGGCGCCGAGGTCTCGGCGTTCCAGGTCGGCTACACGAGCGCCTCGCAGTTCAGCCGCGAGTATTCGCGCATGTTCGGCAACTCGCCGCTGCGCGACGCCCGCGCGCTGCAGCAGAAGGCCGCGGTCGTCCAGGACATGTAGTCCGGCCGCTTCCAGCGGCGTCCTTCGTTTCCGCTCCCACATCCCGCCCCCGTGGCCGCCTCGATCTGAAAGATCGAGCTCGCCCAGAAACCGCTCGGCGCCTTCGCCGTAGGACTGGGCGCCGCTCGACACGAGCGGGGCGGCGCGCCGATCGCCGAGGCATGCAGCCGTATCCGGACACGGGCTCGCCCGTGGACGCCGCACGACGGCCGCAATGCTCGCATGGCGCGCTGCGGTCAGCGCAAACCATCAGAGAATGGAGAGGCAGCTATGAGAAGCTCAATTGGCGCCCTGTTGCTCGTATCCCTCGCGTCGGCCTGTCTGAGCGCCTGCGGGGGTGAACCCGAGAGCCCCGCGGACGGCCGGCGCGCCGTGGGATTCGTGTTCGTGGGGACGAACCATAACAACACGCACGACGCCGGCGAACCTGCCAACCAGGTCACCGTGTACCGCAGGTTCGCCGATGGATCGCTCGAGCTCGCCGATCACGTCGACACCGGCGGCCAGGGGTCCGGGCCCTCGGCGCGCTTCGCCGGCGACGGCCTCGGCTCGTCCCATTCGATGGTGCTCAGCCAGGACCGGGCATTCCTCCTCGTCACGAACGCCGGCAGCGACACGCTCTCCGTGCTCCGCGTCGGAAAGGACACCCTCGAGGTCACCGACGTCCAGCCCACGAGCGATGGCGCCGGCCCGGGCTTCCCGAACAGCGTCACCCAGCACGGCGATCTCGTCTATGCGCTGAACGGCGCCGGCGCGGGGAGCGTCACCGGCTTCCGCCTGAGCGACCAGGGGAAGCTCACGCCGATCCCCGGCTCGACCCGGCCGCTCTCCGCGAACCAGGCCAGCCCGCCGGACACGCTGTTCAACCCGGCGCAGGCGTCCTTCACGCCGAACGGGAGGCAGCTCGTCGTCACGATCAAGGACGGGCCCGCCGCGGGCCTGATCGACGGCGTGACCCCGACCGGCCCGAGCCGTGTGCTCGTGTTCGACGTGCTCGAGGACGGCCAGCTCGCGCAGACGTTCACGCGGACCGACCTCGACAACGACGGCCCGTTCGGGTTCTCGTTCGACGCGGCCGGGCACCTGCTCACGGCCATGTTCGTTGGCGGTGATGATCTCGCCGGCGCGGCCGGATCGTTCCAGATCAACGCGGACGGGACGCTCACCCCGATCACGCGGACCGCGAAGGTGAGCCAGCTCGATCCGTGCTGGCTCGAGAACAACGGGGAGTTCGCGTTCACCGCGAACTACACCTCGGGCACGATCTCGAGCTTCCGTATCGGCGACGACGGCAGCCTGACGGTGCTCGACGAGCAGGCCGGCCTCACCGACGAGCGCGCTGGCACCCCCGGCGCGAGCCAGCAGGGCTCGACGCCGCTCGATCTCGGCATCAGCCCCGACGGCCGGTTCCTCTATGACGTCCTGCCGGGTTCGGGGAGCGTGGGCGCCTGGCGGATCGAGGACGACGGCAGGCTCACCAAGGTCGGCGAATACGGCGGGCTCCCCAGGACCGTCGATGGCGACAGGGCGCCGGAGGAGCGCTTCGGCCCCGGCGGGAGCCCGGCCGGCATCGGCGTCCTCTGAGCCTCACGGGCCCATTCCACCGCATCCATCAACGCTCATCCCAAGGAATCGAGTCATGACCAACGCTGCGAAGAACGATCGACGCGCTGTCTACGTGATGACCAACGCGACCCCGAATGCCATCCAGGTGTTCCACCGCGCGGGCGACGGCACGCTCTCCCCGGGCGCGTCCTACCCGACGGGCGGGAACGGCCACGCCCCGAACCCTCCGCTCGGCTTCCCGATCCTCGAGTCCCAGAGCGCCCTGGTCCTCAGCCGGGACGGGCGCATGCTCTTTGCCGTCAACGCAGGGAGCGACACCATCTCCTCGTTCGTCGTCCGCCGAGGCGGGGAGCTCCAGCGGGTCGGCCTTGTCTCCTCGAACGGCGCTCGCCCGGTCTCCCTCGCGCTGCACGAGGGCGTGCTCTACGTCGCGAACGCGGACAGCAAGAGCATCCAGGGATACCGGGTCGGTCCCACAGGAGAGCTGACGATGCTCGCCGGCGCCTCGCGCTCGCTGAGCGGCTCCGGTATTGCCACCATTGCGTTCAACCGGACGGGTGATGTCCTGGTGATCGCGAGCCGCGGGGACGGCGAGCCGATGGGGAGCCTCGAGACGGTCACCGTCGACGATCACGGGATGCCCGGGCCGGTCCGCCGGCAGGACGTGGTGAAGGCCGGCCAGGCGCCGTTCGGCTTCACGTTCGATCGGCGCGGCCACGTCATCCTCTCGAACCTGTCGCTGACCGGCGACAGCTCGGTCTCGCGCTACAGCGTCGCCCCCACCGGGGAAATGCGGCTCATCGCGGAGCAGCGCATCTTCACGACCGCTGCGTGCTGGGTGGCGACCGCGACCGCCGGCCCCTCGACGTTCGCGTTCATCACGTCGGCGGGCTCGCGCTCTGTCACCGCCCTCCGCGTCGACCGGAGCGGCGGCCTGACGCCGGTGGGGCCGCTGAGCGCGACGGAGCAGGCGGCGTTCACGAGCGGGCTGGCCCTCGATTGCGCCGTGAGCATGGGCGACGACTTCCTCTACGTGCTGAGCCCTGACGGCTTCAGCGTGCCGCCCTTCACGGGCGCGGGCCCAGCCGTCGTGCACGGCTACCGGATCGAGCCGAGCGGCGCGCTGACCTCGCTGGGCCCGCCGGTAGGCCGCTTGCCCCAGGGCGCCACCGGGCTCGCCGCGGTGTAGCCGGGGCGATGCGGCAGGCGCCTCTCACGGACCGCAGGAATCTCGAGAGCCCGGCCGGCGCCCGACAGCGCCGTTCCGGGCTGCGTGCTTCGTGGATGAGCTTGGGGCAGCGAGCGGCGGGTCGGTGGGTGGCGTGGGGTTCGGCGAAGTCCCAGCGCTGTGGCTCGGCGCCGAGACGTGTGTGCCGCGCGGAGGCATCATTCGAGGAGAGGAGCCAAGAGGAGCAAACGCCTTCTCGGGAATCAAGAGATGTCATGCCGCAGCCGGCCCTCCAGACCCGCCGCAAACACCAGGCCAGGACACGACGAGAAGCGCATCTATCGGATATTCCGGCCCATCATGTGACCCCCCGCCCGCTGGCGGCGCGGGAACACCGCCCGCCCCGCCGACCCGCCTCGCACGGCCCTCGCGCCCCGGCGCGCGCCCCGCGAACCCGCGTGCCCCTGTCGGCTGGGGCACGGTATGCTTGTCGCACCATGAAGTACTCTCCCTGCCTGCTCCTCTCGGCGCTTCTCGCTGGCGCCTGCGGAGGTGGCGAGGCACACCCATCGGGTCCGACCATGACCGCAAGCTCCTCTCTGCTCCCCACCGCGGCCAGCGCCGCGCCCGCCCCCGCCGCCGAAAACCCGAGCCGCCCCGCGTACCCGCCCACCCGCGTCGCCCCGGTGACGAACGCCGTGCATGGGGTCGAGATCACCGACCCGTACCGCTGGCTCGAGGACGGCAGCGCGCCCGAGGTGAAGGAGTGGATGAAGGCTCAGGACGCGTTCACGCGCGCCGAGCTCGCCCGGCTCCCCGAGCGGGACGCGATCGCGTCAAGGCTGAAGCAGCTATTCTACATCGACGCGGTCTCCGCGCCGCGCCACCGCCGGGGCCGGTACTTCCTGAGCCGGCGGCACGCGACGAAGGAGAAGTCGGTCGTCTACTGGAAGGAGGGAAAGAGCGGCGAGGAGCGCGTGCTGTTCGACCCGAATACCTGGTCCGAGGACGGCAGCGTCTCGCTGGGCGGATGGGAGGTGTCGTGGGACGGCAAGAACGTCGCCTACAAGATCCAGCAGAACAACTCGGATGAAGCGACTCTTCATGTGATGGATGTCGCGTCCGGCAAGCGCTCCGAGGTGGACGTCATCGAAGGGGCCAAGTACGCGGTTGCGTCGTGGACGCCCTCCGGCGACGGCTTCTACTACGTCTGGCTCCCCACGGACCCGTCCATCCCGATCGCCGAGCGGCCGGGTTACGCCGAGGTGCGCTTCCACCGGCTCGGCCAGGATCCGAAGCAGGATCGCGTGGTCCGCGGCAGGACGGGCGATCCAAGGACGTTCCTTAACGCGTCCCTCTCCAAGGATGGCCGCTTCCTGGTGCTCACCGTCTCTCACGGGTGGACCTCGGCTGACGTCTATTTTCGCGATCTCCGCAGGCCGGGCGGCCAGGCCGCGGACAAGCCGCTCGCGGTCGGGCGCGACGCCCACTACACCGTCGAGGTCTACAAGGACCGGTTCTACGTCCACACCGACGAGGGCGCGCCGCATTACCGCGTCTTCGAGGTCGATCCGGACAGGCCGGATCGCGCCGCATGGAAGGAGATCGTCCCGGAGCGCCCGGACGCGACGCTGGACAGCGTCTCCATCGTGGGTGGGCACCTCGCGCTGAGCTATCTCAAGGACGCTTCGAGCCGGGTCGAGGTGCGCGCGCTCGACGGCAAGCTGGTCCGCGAGGTCCCGCTGCCGGGCATCGGCACCGTCGGCGGCCCTTCCGGGCTGCCCGACGAGGACGAGGCGTATTTCTCGTTCGAGTCCTACACCTCGCCTCACGAGATCCACGCGACCTCGATCAAGACGGGTCGGACCGAGCTCTACGCGCGCATCGAGGTGCCCATCGATCCGTCGCCCTTCAGCGTCGAGCAGGCCTTCTTCCCCTCCAAGGACGGCACGAAGATCTCGATGTTCATCGTCCGCCGCAAGGACATGAAGAAGGACGGGAGCTCCCGCGCGCTGCTCTACGGCTACGGCGGGTTCCAGATGTCGCAGACCCCCGCGTTCACCTCCTCGATGTACCCCTGGCTCGAGCGGGGCGGCGTGTACGCGGTGGCGAACCTGCGCGGCGGCGGCGAGTACGGGGAGGCGTGGCACCGGGACGGGATGCTGCTCAAGAAGCAGAACGTCTTCGACGACTTCATCGCCGCCGCGGAGCACCTGGTCGGCGAGGGGTACACGCGGCCCGAGCGGCTCGCCATCCAGGGCGGCTCGAACGGCGGCCTGCTCGTCGGCGCCGCGCTCACGCAGCGACCCGACCTGTTCGGGGCCGTCCTCTGCGGCGTCCCCCTGCTCGACATGGTGCGATACCACCTGTTCGGCTCCGGCAAGACGTGGATCAGCGAGTATGGCTCCGCCGACGATCCGGAGCAGTTCAAGGCGCTCTACGCCTACTCCCCCTATCACCACGTCCAGTCGGGGAAGCGGTATCCGCCGGTCCTCCTGCTGTCGGCCGACAGCGACGATCGGGTCGACCCCATGCACGCGCGCAAGTTCGCCGCCGCGCTGCAATCCGCGAGCGCGGGCGGTCCCGTCCTGCTCCGCATCGAGCGGAATGCCGGGCACGGCGGCGCGGATCTCATCAAGTCGGCGGTCGCGAAGGGCGCCGACCAGATCTCGTTCGCGCTCTGGGCCACGAGCGCGCAGGCGCCGTCCATCAAGCAGTGAGGCGCGGGACGCGCGCCGCGGGCGGGGCGACGGACAGGCTTGCGGCTCCGCGCCGCGACGGCTAACAACGCGCCGCTGTGCGAACGCTTCACCCCGTAGCCGGGGCTTCCCGCCGCGGGCCTCTGATCTCGCGCCCCCTCGCGGCCGCCGTCTCGGCGCTCGCGGAGGGCCCGCGCGCGCCGCTCGCGGACCTCGCCGATCCTGCGGCGGTGCTGGCCGGGCTCATGGACCTGCACGGGAGCGTCTCGCTCGCGCGCGAGCTCTCGCTCCTCGACCGCCACGCCGCGCCGCCGCCGGCGTCCGGGGGCGCTCGCGCCGAGGTCCGGGCGCTCGCCGCCGATCACCTCGGCGAGCTCGCGGAGGCGCTCGACCAGGTGTTCGCCGCGCCGTTCCACCGGCGGAACAGGCTCCCCGACGCGGCGGCGGTGCACGCGACCCTGGAGCAGACCGGGCTGCTGCCCGCGCGCGCCGCCCGCGACCGCGCGGGGCGCCCGCTCGCGTCCGCGGTGGGGCAGATCTGGGAGCCGTTCGGGGAGCTCACGGGCCGCCTCCTCGGCCGCATCCGGCTCGAGACGCGCGCGCTGCGCGAGGAGCTCGCGCCTTCGCTGCGGGCGCTCGGCCCGGAGGCGGCGCGGCTCGAGCGGCTCGACGCCGCGATCTCCGCCGCGACCCAGAAGCGGCGCGAGCGCGCGCTCGCCGAGCTCGTCCCCGGGCTCTCGCGCGCCTTCGCGCGGGCCTTCCGCGCGGCCGTGGGCGCGCTGCCGGAGGCGGCCGGGCTCGAGGACGTCGCGGGCTGGTTCGGGCAGGAGCAGTGGCTCCTGCGGGAGCTCCAGCGCATGGAGCTCGTGGTCCAGGCGGTGCTCGCGCACGAGGCGGGCCGGCTGCTCTCGCTGGTCGATGGGGCGGCGGCGGCGGGCGCGCCCGCGTAGCTCGCGGGGGGCTTCACGATGCGGCTCGCGACGGCGCGGCAGTGGACGACGCGGATCCTGGTGCTCCTCACCGGCGGGGTCGGCCTCGCCCTCGTGGGGCGGGCGGCGCTCGTCTATCGCGGGGCGGATCCGCTGGCGTACCGCCTCGTGCAGCTCATCGCGCTGGGGCTCGCGCTCGGCACGCTCGAGCTGTTCGTGCGCGCGGGGCGGGCCGCCTCGATCGAGCGCGAGCTCGGCGCGCTGCCGCGGCCGGCGACGCGGGCGGCGATCGAGCAGAGCGGCGCCCCGCTCCGAGCGATGCTCGAGGCGCGGATCGCCGGCGCGGCGCTGCCCCCGGCGAGCACGACGTTCGCGTCGTACCTCGTCGGCCTGCTCGTGATGATCGGGCTGCTCGGCACGTTCCTCGGCCTGTTCGAGACGCTGCGGGGGGCCCGTGAGGCGCTGACGCTGAGCGCCGACGTCGACGCGCTGCGGGAGAGCCTGGCCGCGCCCATGCAGGGCCTCTCGCGCGCGTTCGGCACGTCCGCGGCGGGCGTCGCGGCGTCGGGGATGCTCGGGCTCGCCGGCGTGCTCCTGCGCCGGGCCGAGGCGCGGGCCGCGGTGGCGCTCCAGGTCTACGCGTCGGGCCCGCTCGCGGCGCTCACGGTGGCGGGGCGGCAGCTCGCGGCGCTGGAGGCGCTCGCGCGGCAGGGCGAGGCGCTCCCCGCCGCGGCGGCGTCGCTCCGCGAGGCGACGGGCCGGCTCGAGCGCCTCGAGGAGCGGCTGCTCGCGGTCCAGGTGGAGGGCGCGCGCCAGGCCGCCGCCTCGTTCGCCGCGGCCGCGGCCGAGGTTCGCGGCGACATCGCCGCGGGCCTCCGGCAGACCGCCGACGTCGCGGCGAGCGTGGTCAGGCCGATCCTGGCGGAGGCGGTGGAGCGCGCTGGCGCGGTCGCGGGCGGCGCGCTGCAGGCGGTCGAGCGGCGCCTCGACGAGGAGTCACGCGCGCGGCGCGAGGCGGACGTCGCGTCGGCAGCGAGGCTTGAGGGCCAGGCGGAGCGGCTGTCGTCGGTGGTGGGGGAGGCGATCGAGCGGCTGGAGCGAGCGCACGCGGCGCGCGCAGCGGAAGCGGCGAAGCGGCAGGCGGAGCTGGACGCGGAGCGTGCGGCGCACCTGACGTCGCTGGGCGAGGCGCTGTCGGGCGCGCTGTCGGAGGCGGCGCGAGCGGCGCAGGCGGCGCCGGAGGCGGCGTCGCGGCTGATCGGGGAGGCGTCGGAGCGGCTGTCGGCGCGCGCGGAGGCGGACGCAGCGCGGGACGTGAGGCTGGACGTCCTGCTGGAGAAGCTGTCGGAAGCGACGGCGGGGATGGCCGGGAGCGCGCGGGAGCAGGCGGAGCGCGTGGCTGCGCTTGCGGAGGCGGCGGAGCGCAGCGGCGCGGAGCGCGAGGCGCGCGCGGAGGCACGCGTGGCCGCGCTGGGCGAGGCGGCGCGGGCGCAGCTGGCGGAGCAGGCGGCGCGGCTGCTGGCGTTCGAGGAGCGGCTCGACGGAGCGCGGCGGGAGGCGGCCGACGGGCTCGCCGAGCGGCTCAGCGCCCACGCCCGCGGCCTCGGCGAGAGCCTGGCGCAGCTGGAAGGGGGCGTGGCGTCGCGGCTGGAGCGGATGGAAGAGGGCGTGGCGTCGCGGCTGGAGCAGCTGGAAGGGGGCGTGGCGTCGCGGCTGGAGCGGATGGAAGAGGGCGCTGCGAAGCGGATCGAGCGGCTCGACCAGGAGGCCGCCGCGCGCCGGCGCGAGCTGGAGACGGCGTCGGCGTCGAGGCTGGAAGGCCAGGCGGAGCGGCTGTCGTCGGTGGTGGGGGAGGCGATCGAGCGGCTGGAGCGAGCGCACGCGGCGCGCGCAGCGGAAGCGGCGAAGCGGCAGGCGGAGCTGGACGCGGAGCGTGCGGCGCACCTGACGTCGCTGGGCGAGGCGCTGTCGGGCGCGCTGTCGGAGGCGGCGCGAGCGGCGCAGGCGGCGCCGGAGGCGGCGTCGCGGCTGATCGGGGAGGCGTCGGAGCGGCTGTCGGCGCGCGCGGGGGCGGACGCAGCGCGGGACGCGCGGCTGGACGCGCTGCTGGAGAAGCTGTCGGAGGCGACGGCGGGGATGGCCGGGAGCGCGCGGGAGCAGGCGGAGCGTGTGGCCGCGCTTGCGGAGGCGGCGGAGCGGAGCGGCGCGGAGCGCGAGGCGCGCGCGGAGGCGCGCGTGGCGGCGCTGGGCGAGGCGGCGCGTGCGCAGCTGGCGGAGCAGGCGTCGCGGCTGCTGGCGTTCGAGGAGCGGCTCGACGGAGCGCGGCGGGAGGCGGCCGACGGGCTCGCCGAGCGGCTCAGCGCCCACGCCCGCGGCCTCGGCGAGAGCCTGGCGCAGCTGGAAGGGGGCGTGGCGTCGCGGCTGGAGCGGATGGAAGGGGGCGTGGCGTCGCGGCTGGAGCGGATGGAAGAGGGCGCTGCGAAGCGGCTCGAGCGGCTGGACCAGGAGGCCGCCGCGCGCCGGCGTGAGCTCGAGACGGCGTCGGCGTCGAGGCTGGAAGGCCAGGCGGAGCGGCTGTCGTCGGTGGTGGGGGAGGCGATCGAGCGGCTGGAGCGAGCGCACGCGGCGCGCGCAGCGGAAGCGGCGAAGCGGCAGGCGGAGCTGGATGCAGAGCGTGCGGCGCACCTGACGGCGCTGGGAGAGACGCTGTCGGGCGCGCTGTCGGAGGCGGCGCGAGCGGCGCAGGCGGCGCCGGAGGCGGCGTCGCGGCTGATCGGGGAGGCGTCGGAGCGGCTGTCGGCGCGCGCGGAGGCGGACGCAGCGCGGGACGTGAGGCTGGACGCGCTGCTGGAGAAGCTGTCGGAGGCGACGGCGGGGATGGCCGGGAGCGCGCGGGAGCAGGCGGAGCGGGTGGCCGCGCTTGCGGAGGCGGCGGAGCGCAGCGGCGCGGAGCGCGAGGCGCGGGCGGAGGCGCGCGTGGCGGCGCTGGGCGAGGCGGCGCAGGCGCAGCTGGCGGAGCAGGCGTCGCGGCTGCTGGCGTTCGAGGAGCGGCTCGACGGAGCGCGGCAGGAGGCGGCCGACGGGCTCGCCGAGCGGCTCAGCGCCCACGCCCGCGGCCTCGGCGAGAGCCTCGAGGCAACCGCAGCGGTGGTGCGGGAGGCCTCGGAGCTCGTGCGGGCCGGCGGTGCCGAGATGACATCCGTGGCGGAAATGTTCACCGTTGCGGTTGACCGTTACCGCGACGCGAGCGATCGCTGGCTGAACAGCCTGGGGGCGATCGAGGACGCGATCGAGCGCCGGGAGCACGGCGAGGCGACGGACCTCCTCGGCGCTTACCTCGACCAGACCCGTGAGGTCTTCGATCACTCGCTGCAGTTCCAGCGCGAGCTCTTCTCCGAGCTGCGGGCGCTGAGGAGCAAAACGAGCTGATGCGCCGCGCCTCGCGTGCGTGTGGCCCTGGTCTCTCGCGCCTCGAGATGGTGGGCTCCGCGGATCGTGGCGAGAGCTCACCGCGTTTGCTGACGTCAGCCGCGAGAGCGAGGCGATGTCCCTGACGCCGGCCGAAGACGACGTCCCTGAGCAGGCGGCGGTCTGGCCTGTCTTCGGCGACCTCATGGCCTGTCTCTTCGGCCTCTTCGTGCTCTTTTTCGTCTGGGCGATCTCGTTTCAGGTCGATCTGGCCCGCGATCTCGCCGCCGAGCGCGCCACCCGCGCGACGGAGCGCGCGCGCCTGGAGTCGCTCGAGCGCGCCCTGGCCGGACCGCTGGCCGAGGGAAGGATCACCCTGACGGAGGGGCGCATCGGGATCCGCGGCAGCATCCTGTTCGAGCTCAACTCGGCCGAGCTTCAGCCTGCGGGCGTCGCGCTGCTCCGCGCGCTGGCCGATCCGCTCAAGGCGTACCTCGAGCATCATGACGAGCTCATCATGGTGAGCGGTTTCACGGACGACCGCCCGCTCACGAGCTCGTCCCGCGGTTTTGCCGACAACTGGGAGCTCTCGGCGCAGCGAGCGCTCACGGTGACGCGGGCGCTCGCCGCGGCGGGTGTCCCCGACGCGTCGCTGTTCGCGGCCGGCTTCGGAGAGCGGCACCCGGTGGCGCCCAACGACACGAGCGAGAACCGGGCGAAGAACCGCCGGGTGGAGATCTCGCCGATCCCGCGGCGAGGCGCGCCCTGATGACATCCACGTCGGATTTTTCTCCGACAACGACAACGCCCTCCCAACCCGGGTTGGCCGCGTCCGCTCAACCCGGGTTGGCCGCGCCCCCCCAACCCGGGTTGGCCGCGTGCCCCCAACCTGGGTCGCCCCCGGCCGACGCGCGCCTCGCCGCCCTGCGGGCGGCCGGCGCCCACCGCTTCGACCCCGCGGGCTACCGCCTCGTCGAGGCGCTCCTCGAGCGCGCTCGCGCCCTCGACGGCGGCGCCCGCGCGCGCCTCGCTGCCCGCGCCTCCGCGCGGCTCGCGGCGCTCGACGCCGCCTTCCACCGCGCCCGCGCCGACGCCGAGGCCCACCTCCGCGCCCTCGCCGACGCCGGCCTCCCTCACGACGGCGCCCTGGCCGCGGCGCTCGCGCTCGGCGATTTCCCCGCCGTCGTGAGGGCCGCCCGCCGCCGCCTGCGCGCGCTCGCCGCCGAGCGGAAGACGACCGCCGTCCCCTCGCTCGCGCGCCTCCGCGGCGAGGTGGCCGCGCGCGACGTGCGCCTCCCCGGGCCGCTCGCGCGCGATCTCGCCGAGCTCCCGTGCGACGGCGACGTCGTCGAGCGCCGGGTGAAGCGGCAGGCCCAGGCCCTCAGCAGCGCGCTGTCCACCGCGCTGTTCCACGAGTCGCTGGTGAGCGCGCGCGCCACGCTCGCCGTCGCGCGCGCGGCCGACAACGTGCCGGAGGACGCCGGCCCCTACAACGCCCAGGTGCTCGCCTCCCGGGCGCTCTGCGCCGCAGAGCGGCTCTCGGAGCACTACCTGCGCGCGCTCGTGGCCGGCCTCCAGGACCTCGGCGCCCTGGCCGCCGCGCTCGAGCCGCAGCCCGAGAAGCCAGCGCGGAAAAAAGCCGCCCCTCGGAACACGAGCGACCCCGCCCCTCGCCGACGGCCGGCCCGGTCCGTCCGAAAAAAAGAATCCCTTTTTCGCGGATCGCGTTAGGTAAGTAGTCCCCATGCTTTGCTCGCCAGGCCGATCGCTCGCTTCCCTCGCGCTCTTCCTGCTCGCCAGCTCCTGCTCGTCCTCGCCCGACAAGGTGCAGAGCGGGCCGCTCACGCCGCCGCTCAAGCAGTGCGGCACCGAGGTGGTCAAGCGCGGCGACGGCTACAACGGCGCGGCGCGCGAGTGCATCTGGCAGGCGTACAGGAACCACGACCCGAGCGAGTTCACGACCACGCGGTACACCATCGAAGGTGATCCCGTCACCTACCGCCTCGAGGTCACGCTCACGGGCGTCGTGGTCGTCGTGAACAGCAAGGATCGCTACGCGCTCCGGGGCGTCTTCCGCCACGAGTGCCGCAACCTCGAGCGCATCATGCAGGAGGGCACCGAGGACGAACGGTTCGGCTTCGCGCTGAGCGCGTGCTCCGGCGGCGGCGCCGACCGGTTCGCGGTCCCGTGACGAGGCCGCCGCGCGCCGGCGTCCCCGGCTCGGCCCGGCGGCCCGGTCGGCTCGCTGGCCCGGCGGGAGGCCGCCCCGGAGCCGCGGCAAATCAAGACGTTGGAAACGGAACGGCGACGGGCGCGCAACGTGGGGCGCAATCGCGCACCGTGCCGAGCTCTGCGCGGACGGCCGCGGGCGGGCGCGCCCCGAGGCCTGATCTGGTGGACGCGACCGATCCTTGGCGCGTAGGCTCGCTGGGAGCAGTCGGAGCGGGCGGCAAAGATGAGCAGACGAAGCACCCCGTGTCGCGCGATCGGTCCGAGGAAGGCGCCGGAAGGGTGTGGATGACGCGATGACGGAAGACGCGCGCCCGTCGTCCGGCAGTCCGGCAGAGCGTGCCTGCGAGCACGCTGGAGGGAAGCGCCGTGCAGCGTCACCTCGTTTTTGAAGCCGCCGGGATCAGCCATCCTGGCATGGTCCGAGACACGAACGAGGACAGCTTCGCGATCCTCGAGCACCGGGGGCTGTTCCTCCTGGCCGACGGCATGGGCGGGCGCGCCGCCGGGGAGGTCGCCTCGCGCCTGGCGATCGATACGGTGCGTGATTTCTTCGACGACCCGGACTCCACCTGGCCTATTGCCGTCGGCGTGGGGCCGCCCACGACGCGGGGCTCGGAGGCGCGCTACGTCGATCAGGGGCTCCCCCTGCTCGTCGCGGGCATCCAGCTCGCGAACGGCCGCATCTTCTCCGCCGCGCGCCGCGACCGGGAGAAGCGCGGCATGGGCACCACGATCGCGGCCGTGCTGGCGCGCGACGGCTTCATCGCGGTCGCGCACGTGGGCGATAGCCGCGTATACCGCCTCCGCGATCATCACCTCGAGCAGCTCACGCGCGATCACTCGCTCGTCAACGAGTGCATCCGGCTCGGCCACCTCCTCCCCGAGCAGGCCAGCTCGTTCCCGCTCCAGCACGTGATCACCCGCGCCCTCGGCACCGACGAGGCGGTCGACGTCGAGACGCGGATCGACGCCATCGAGGGAGGGGATGTCCTCCTGCTCTGCTCAGACGGCCTGTCCGGCGTGGTGTCGGCGCAAGATATCGCAAGTATCCTGGCGACCCAGGCCGATCTGGCCGAGATCGCGTCCCGGCTCGTCAAGCGTGCCAACCAGAACGGTGGCCCCGATAACGTCACCTGCGTTGTCGTGCGCTGGCGCGCTTCGCCCGGCGGCCCGACCAGGCGCTGATCCGCGCGCCCGCGCTGCCGCTCCGGCGGCGTGAGGGCGAGAGCATTGCGCTCAGCCCGCCAGTTTTTCCATGGAACACCGCGTGCCAGGAGGTGCCAGAGAGCGTGCCACCGTGTTAATGGCGGTGGGAATCCCAATGGGCGCGCGAACGAACGGATCCACACACCCGCAATCCATCGAATCCCCGTCCGGGCGCGCGGCGCTGAGCAAGCCGGGGAAGGGCGGCTCCTCGGGCGCGCGGCGCGCCGGCCCGGCGGCGACGGAGCTCGATCCTGCGGAGCACCACCGGCCGGCGCTCAAGCTCCTCGACGCGGCGCGCGAGCCGGATTTCATCGAGGTGCTCGGATCGCGGGAGCACAACCTCCGCATCGATCGGCTGGAGGTGCCCAAGCGGAAGCTCGTGGTGTTCACGGGGGTGAGCGGCTCGGGCAAGTCGAGCCTGGCGTTCGACACGCTCTACGCCGAGGGGCAGCGGCGTTACGTCGAGACGCTGAGCTCTTACGCGCGCCAGTTTCTGGGTCAGCTCGAGCGCCCGCAGGTCGAGCACCTGCGCGGCCTGTCGCCGACCATTGCCATCGAGCAGAAGAGCGCGTCGAGCAACCCGCGCTCCACGGTCGGCACGATCACGGAGGTCTACGATTACCTGCGCGTGCTCTATGCGCGCGCCGGCGAGCAGCATTGCCACCTCTGCGGCAAGCCGGTGAAGGCGCAGAGCTCGGAGCAGATCGTCGACGAGCTCCTCGGGATGCCGGAGGGGACGAAGTTCGTGCTGTTCGCGCCGCTCGTGACGCACCGGAAGGGGGAGTTCAAGGACCTGTTCGAGGAGCTCCGGGGCCGCGGCTTCGTGCGGGTCGAGATCGACGGGGCGCAGCACCGGCTCGACGAGCTGCCGAAGCTCGACAAGAAGCTCAAGCACACCATCGCGCTCGTGGTGGACCGGCTGGTCGTGCGGGCGGACGAGCGCCAGCGCATCACGGAGGGGGTCGAGCTCGCGCTCCAGGAGGGGCGCGGCGAGCTCCGGGTCGAGCTCCAGGCCGACGAGGGGGCGTCCGGGAAGCGACGCCGTCCCGACGCCCCGCTGCTGTTCAGCGCCGCGCGCTCCTGCTGCGGCCAGAGCTTCCCCGAGCTCTCGCCGCAGAGCTTCTCGTTCAACAGCCCGCTCGGCATGTGCGGCGCCTGCAACGGCCTCGGCACCCGCCTCGAGATCGATCCGGCCCTCGTGATCCCGGATCCTGCGCTGTCGATCCGGGAGGGCGCCATCGCCCCCTGGGCGTCGGCCATGGCGCGCGGGGAGGGCTGGACGTTCCGCATCATCGACGCCGTGGCCAAGGCGTGCGCTGTCGACCTCGACGTGCCCTGGCGCAAGCTCGGGGCGAAGAAGCAGGAGATGGTGCTCCATGGCCTCTCCGGCAAGCGCATCGCGGTGACGTGGGGGAAAGAGGGGACCGAGACGCACGGCACCTGGGGCATGAAGTTCGAGGGCGTGATCCCCAGCCTGATGCGCCGGTTCCAGCAGTCGTCATCGGAGTCGGCGCGGGACGCTTATCGCAAGTTCATGAGCGAGCGCCCGTGCGACGCCTGCGGGTCCCGGCGGATGCGCCCCGAGTCGCTCGCGGTGCGCGTCGCGGCCAAGGGGATCGCCGACGTCACCGCGATGACGGTGAGGGACGCCTACGAGCATTTCGCCCGGCTCGAGCTGCCGGGCAACCGGCAGAAGATCACGGAGGGGGTGCGGCGCGAGATCACGAGCCGGCTCAGCTTTCTCCTGAACGTGGGGCTCGACTACCTGACGCTCGACCGCTCGGGGCCGACGCTGAGCGGCGGCGAGGCGCAGCGCATCCGGCTGGCGAGCCAGCTCGGCAGCGAGCTTTCCGGGGTGATGTACGTGCTCGACGAGCCGAGCATCGGCCTGCACCAGCGGGACAACCAGCGCCTCATCGAGACGCTGCGGCGCCTGAGGGATCTGGGCAACACGGTGCTCGTGGTGGAGCACGACGAGGAGACGATCCGGGCCGCCGACTACGTCGTGGATTTCGGCCCCGGGGCCGGGCACCTCGGCGGCCGGGTGATGGCCGCGGGGACGCCCGAGGAGATCGCGCGTGACCCCGAGAGCGTGACCGGGGCGTACCTGGCGGGGCGCGCGCGCATCGAGGTGCCCGAGGCGCGGCGCGCGCCGCGCGGGTGGCTGGAGATCCTGGGCGCGGCCGAGCACAACCTGAGGAGCATCGACGTCCGCTTCCCGCTCGGGGTGCTGCTCGCGGTGACCGGGGTGAGCGGCGCCGGCAAGAGCTCGCTGGTGAACGGCATCCTCCTGCCGGCGCTGGGCCGGGCGCTCCACCGCAGCACCGAGCCGGTCGGCGCGCACCGCACGATCCAGGGGCTCGAGGCGCTCGACAAGGTCATCGCGATCGACCAGAAGCCGATCGGCCGCACGCCGCGCTCGAACCCGGGGACGTACACGAAGGCGTTCGACCAGATCCGCGAGATCTTCGCCGAGCTGCCGGAGTCGCGCGCGCGCGGCTACGGCCCGGGGCGGTTCAGCTTCAACGTGAAGGGCGGGCGCTGCGAGGCGTGCAGCGGCGACGGCATGGTGAAGGTGGAGATGCACTTCCTCGCCGACGTCTATGTCCCGTGCGAGGTGTGCGCCGGCAAGCGGTACAGCGCGCAGACGCTCGCGGTGCGGTTCAAGGGCAAGAGCATCGCGGACATCCTCGACACAAGCATCGAGGATTGCCTGCGTCTCTTCGAGCACCACGTCGCGCTGCGCCGCGTCCTCGAGACGCTTGTCGAGGTCGGACTCGGGTACATGAAGATCGGCCAGAGCGCGCCGACGATGAGCGGCGGCGAGGCGCAGCGCGTGAAGCTGAGCCGGGAGCTCGGCAAGAGCCAGACGGGGAGAACGCTCTACGTGCTCGACGAGCCCACGACGGGCCTGCATTTCGAGGACATCCGCAAGCTGCTCGGAGTGCTCCACCGGCTTGTCGACGCGGGGAACACGGTGGTGGTGATCGAGCACAGCCTCGATGTCATCAAGTGCGCGGACTGGGTGATCGATCTCGGGCCCGAGGGCGGCGCCGGAGGCGGACGGGTCATCGCCGAGGGGACGCCGGAGCACGTCGCGAAGGTGAAGGGGTCGTATACAGGGCAGTTCCTTAGCCCCCTTCTCGCCCCCAGGCGTTAACCAAGCCCCGCGCCGCGTTCTCCTACATCCGAACGTGGTCGTGAACGTTTACGTGGTCGTGAACGTGGTCGTGGTCGTGGTCGTCAACGTTAGGCCGTGAACGACCACGACCACGACCACGACCACGTTCACGACCACGACCACGTAAACGTTCACGTTGGTGACCGATGGGGCGGGCTTCGCGCGCTGGGTGCAACCGAACGAACTCGATTGACGCCGATGCCCTCTTCTCCTGTGCGGGCGCCGGCCGCGCGGGGATGGATCATCTGGGGCAGAGTGGGGCAGAGAACGTCTGCGACGGCTCCTTCCGACGCGCCTGAGACAGACGCGTTTGTGATTTGCGTCGCTCGCTGACCATCCATTTCAGACAAGCGCGATATTCATTGGTGTCGCCCATAACGTATGCATTCGATCGGCTTGCACCGCGCTGCAAAAGCGCGTAGCCGGGATCGATGGACACCAACGTGTCCAGGAGTGCGCGAGCACCCGACCAGCACCTTCAGCAAAAAAGCACCATGAGTTCTCGTGCCAGCGGGGCTGTCGTACAGGCCCCTGCGCTCGAGATCCGTTGACGGGAGGGCCCATGCAGATCTCGAAGCATGCTCTATTTCTCGGCGTAGGACTGTGGGTGGGCTCCGCCTCGGCGGCGGCGTGCTCCGCCAGCGGCTCGTCGGCGGGCGACCCTCGGCCTGGGACCACCTCCAGCGGCGGCGGCTCGGGCGGCGACGCCGTCGGGTCGATGAGCTCCAGCGGCTTCGGCGACGACATCGGCGCCGGCACCGGGGGCGGCGACGTCGGCCCCGAGCTGGCCGGCGACCCGAAGACGTGCGCGGAGGCCGCCGCGAGCAAGTCCTATATCGGCTGTGACTTCTGGCCCACGGTCACAGCGAACATCGTCTGGTCGATCTTCGACTACGCGGTCGTCGTCGCGAACGCCGGCGACGAGATCGCCGAGGTCGAGGTGACGCGCGCCGGCGCCGCGGTGGCGCGCGCCGAGGTCAAGCCCAACAGCCTGAGCAAGATCTACCTCCCCTGGGTGCGCGAGCTGAAGGGGCCCGACGCCACCCATTGCACCGGAGGAGACTCGATCACGAGCTCCGTCCGCGTCGACGGCGGCGCTTACCACCTCGTCTCGACAAGGCCGGTCACGGTCTATCAATTCAACGCGCTCGAGTACAAGGGAGAGGGCGGCCCGTCCGGGAAGGACTGGTCGTCCTGCCCTGGCAACGAGCCGTGCGCGGCCAACGACGGAGAGCCCTTCGGCTGCTTCTCCTTCACCAACGACGCGTCGCTGCTCCTGCCGAGCACCGCGATGACAGGCAACTACCGCATCACGGGCCAGCGCGGCTGGGCGCAGGCGGACTTCGGCGGCTACATCGTCATCAGCGGGATCCAGGACGGCACCAGCGTCACCGTGAACGTCGCCCAGGGAGGCTCGGTGGTCGCGGGCGACGGAATCCCCCGGACGAGCGGCGGCGGCAGCTTCACCGTCCAGCTCGACGAGGGGGATGTCGTCGAGGTCCTCGGGCACCCGAGGAGCGACCTCAGCGGCAGCCTCGTCACCGCGACCCGCCCTGTCCAGGTGCTGACAGGCATCCCGTGCGTGCAGGCGCCGGTCGGCCACCAGGCCTGCGACCACATCGAGGAGTCCGTGTTCCCCGCCGAGACGCTGGGCAAGCGGTACTTCGTGACGGTCCCGACGTCGCCGGGCGGCCGCGTCATCGGCCACATCGTGCGCCTCTACGGCAACGTCGATGGCACGGCGCTGACGTACCCGTCCGGCAAGCCGGACGGCGCGCCGGCCACCATCGACGCTGGCCAGGTCGTCGACCTCGACGTGGTGAGGCGGGATTTCGAGGTCGTGGGAGACCACGAGTTCGCGGTCAGCACGTTCATGCTGGGCGCCGAGATCGTCGACGCGGACACCGAGCCTCGCCAGAAGGGCGATCCGTCGCAGAGCCACCCCACCGCGGTCGAGCAATACCGCTCCAAGTACGTCTTCCTCGCGCCGAGCGACTACGATGAGAGCTACGTCGACATCATCCAGCCGCTCGACGCCACGATCACGCTCGACGAGGGCTCCGTCGATGTCGCCCCGACCCCGATCGGCAACGGCTCCGGCTTCGGTGTCGCGCGTGTCCGGCTCGGCCCCGGCAACGGCGGCGCGCACGTGCTGACCGCCTCGGCGCCCGTCGGCATCCAGGTGCTCGGCTACGGCGCCTACACGAGCTACCAGTACCCTGGCGGGCTCAACCTCGTCGTCATCGCGCCCCCGCCGCCCCCGCCCCGCTGACCCCGCGCGCGCCGCGCTGGTTGTCTTTCCCGGTCTCCTGAACTAGCACCCTCGCATGACGGACGAGCCGCGCTCCTCGGCACGTCGCGCCCGCCGCGCCGCGCTCTTCGTCGTCCTGGCCAGCCTCGCCTTCGCCGTGAGCGGCCCGCTCGCCCGCTATGCGCGTCCGGTCCACCCGCTCGCCATCGCCTTCGGCCGGGTCGCCCTCGCCGCCATCGCGCTCTCCCTGCTCGACCTGCGCGCGATCGCCCGCTCGGCTGCCCGCCTCTCGCCGCGCCATGCCGCCGCCGTCCTCTGCGCCGGCCTCCTGCTCGCCGTCCACTTCGCGCTCTTCCTCTGGGGGCTCGACCGCACGTCCCTCGCCGCGGCCCTCTCGCTCGTCTCGCTCGAGCCGCTCGCCGTCGTGCTCTGCGCATGGGCGTTCTTCGGCGTCCGCCCCACGCGCTCCGAGCAGGCGGGAGTGCTGCTCGCCACCGTCGGCGCGCTCGTGGTCGCGCGCTCGGCCGGCGCCGGCGATCACCGGCTCTCGGGCGACCTCCTGGTCGTCGGCGCCACCCTCCTCTACGGTCTCTACGTGTCCTTCGCGCGCGGGCTCCGGGACGCGCTGCCGGCGCGGAGCTACGCCGCCCTCGTCTACGGCAGCGCCGCCGTCTTCCTCGCCGTGGCGCTCCCGTTCGCGCCCGGCGCGCTCGAGGGCATCGCTCCGCCGCCGGCCCACGCCGCCGTCGCCATCGTCGCGCTCGCGCTCGTCCCCACCGTCGTCGGCCACACAGCGGTCCAGATGGCGGCGCGCCGCATGTCCCCGTCCATCGTCGCGCTCGTGTCCCCCGGCGAGACGCTCGGCGGGATCGCCATCGGCGCCCTGTGGCTCCACGCCACCCCGACCGCGCTCGAGATCGCGGGCGCCGCGGTCATCCTCGCCGGCGCCACCGTCGCGATCCTCGGGTCGAGCTCGTCCGCGGCCACGAGCGCAGGCTGACGCGCCCCTCCGGCGCGGCGTGCAGCCGTGACAGCGTGTGTCCGTGCAGCGATCGCGCCGAGCGCTCACCAGCTCTGCTGGGACAGCGTTTGAACAGCGAGGCGAGGAGACAGGCAGTATTTGAAGGTCTCCTCCCCCTCTCCTCGCCTCCCCGTGAATCTCCGACGAATCCAAGGGGATGCCTCAGGAGTTTGCCTGCGCGCGCCGCTCCGGTCGGACTCCGCGCCACGAATACAGGGATTTCGCGGGAGAGCCGCCCGCGCGCGCTTGACGGTCGATGATTCGAAAGAACGCTTCGCCCATGTACGGTGGGCTGTTTCGAAACATCCTGTTCCCTTTCTACGAGACCCGTTTGAGGGGCAGGGAGACCCTGAAAGACCTGGAGCGGATAGAGCGCTCCCAGTGGCGATCGGAGAACGAGATTCGCGATCTCGCCTTCCGGCGGATGCTCGCCGCGCTCCAGTTCGCCGAGCAGCACGTCCCGTTCTACCGGGCGCGCTTCGCCGAGCACGGCGTGCGCGCCGCCTCGGTGAAGGCGCCGGAGGACCTCCTGCGGTTCCCCGTCCTCACGAGGGCCGACCTCCGCGCCCACGGGCAGGACCTCCTCGCCGAGGGCTTCGTCGGCCGGCTGTATGCGAGCGGCACGGGCGGGTCGACGGGCGAGCCGGTGCAGTTCCGCTTCGATCACCGCACCTACGAGCGCCGCATCGCGGCCGCCATGCGGTCCGACGGGTGGGCGGGCGCCCGGCTCGGCGACCGGGAGCTCCACCTGTGGAGCACCGTGCTGGTCAGCGAGACGCTCGCGAAGAAGGCCAAGCGCTCCCTCCACGAGGCCATCCTCCGCAAGAAGATGATCTCCGCCTTCGACCTGTCCGACCGGCGCCTCGCCGCCTTGCTCGACGAGATCGCGCGTTACCGGCCGCAGCTCATCGTCGGGTACGCGAGCGCGCTGTACCACGCGGCGCGCTACGCGCTCTCGGACGGCCGCGCGCTCCCCGCGCCGCGCGGCATCGTCACGAGCGCAGAGCGGCTGTTCGCGCACCAGCGCGAGGCCATCGAGCGCGCGTTCGGCGCGCCGGTGTTCGATCGGTACGGCTGCCGGGAGCTCATGCTGATCGCCGCCGAGTGCGATCGGCACGCCGGCAAGCACATCAACATGGAGAACGTGTTCGTCGAGCTGCTCTGCGACGGGCGCCACGCCCTCCCCGGCGAGCCCGGCGAGGTCGTCGTGACCGACCTCGTCTGCCGCTCGATGCCGCTCATCCGCTACAAGAACCAGGACGTCGCGATCGCCGCCGGCGCGCCGTGCGCGTGCGGCCGCGGGCTGCCGATGCTCGCCTCGGTCGAGGGCCGCGTCCTCGACCTGCTCGTCGGCCCCGACGGCGAGCTGCTCGCCGGGGAGTTCTTCCCGCACCTCATCAAGGACCAGCCGACGATCGCCCGCTACCAGGTCCACCAGGACCGGCGGCGCGCGCTCACGGTCAAGCTCGTCCCGGGCAAGGGCTTCCAGCCCGAGACCGCGCGGCTCATCGAGCGCGTCGTCCGGCAGCACCTGGGCGAGCGCGCGGAGGTCTGTGTCCAGATCGTCGACGACATCCCCCTCACGAGCGGCGGCAAGCACCGGGTCACCCTCTCCGAGGTCCCCGTCCAGCTGGGCCGGGGGCGCGCAGCGTGAGCGTCGCCGGGGTCGCGCGCGCCCCTGTCGCGCCCGACCCCGGCGACGCCCCCCGGCGGCGCGCGGCTGCCGGGAGGCTCGAGCGGCGCCGGCGCCGGCCGCGCCGCGCGCTGCGCTCACGGTCACAGCGCGTTTTCTACAGATCTGCTGGAGCGCCTGGTGCCTGGGGCGCGGCGGCCTGCTCACCCGGCACGCTGCTCGGCGCGTGGCCTCCCCGAAGCGCTGGCGGAGCCGCGCGGTCCGGGGTATTGGGCAGAGCAGTACGATGTCCGACGTGCAGAGACCGCTTCCGCCGAAAAAGGACGTCGCGCTGGCCCTCCTCGAGCGAGAGCCGAGCGTGTTCATCCACCTCGATCCGCGCCGGCCCGGTGTCTCCGTCCCCAAGTGGTTCACGGGGCAGCCGCAGCTGATCCTCCAGGTCGGCATGAACATGGCGATCGCCATCCCCGACCTCAAGGTGGACGACGACGGGATCAGCTGCACCCTGTCGTTCAACCGCGCGCCGTTCTGGTGCCGCTTGCCGTGGCACGCGATCTGGGCGCTCGTGAGCGAGGACCAGCGCGGCATGGTGTGGCCCGAGGACATCCCGGCCGATCTCGCCGCGCAGAAGCAGCAGCGCCCCGCCGTCGCCCCGCCGCAGAAGCCCGCCAAGAGGCCGCGCCCCCGGCTCGCCGCCGTCGCGCCCCCCAGCGGCGACGACGAGCGGAGCGACGAGGCGGCGGACGAGGCGCGGGCGCGCGACAGGGCGCGCCCCCAGCTCGAGCCCGTGCCCGCGGAGGCCGGCGAGCGCCTCGGCGCGGGCGAGGCCCCGGCGCGGGACGCCGGCGCGCCCGTGAGGGCGCTCGCGCCGGTGCCGGCGCCGGCCCTCGCGCCGGTGCGGTCCACCGAGGAGCGCGAAGACGACGAATCGGGTGGCTCCGGTGAGCCCGAGCCCAAGCCTCGCCAAGGGGCGGGCAAGCCGAAGCGGGAACTGCCCCCCTATTTGCGGGTCATCAAGTAACGCTGCTGACGCAACTGCTTGACGGTGCGGCTCGGCCATTCCAACTCTGGCCGGCCATGCCTCGACCGTTGCAGCGCATCCTCACTGCGCTCCTGCTCCTCGGCGTCGTCGTCGCCCTCGAGTTCGGCTTCGAGACCCTCTTGCCGGACGCTGCCTGGCGTCAGCTCGCCCTGTTCGCGATGGTCAACGTCATCGCGGCGCTCTCGCTCAACGTCATCAACGGCATGGCCGGCCAGTTCTCGATCGGCCACGCAGGCTTCGTCGGGATCGGCGCGTACACCGGGGCGGTCGTCGCCGGCAACCTGCACCAGCACCTCGGCGGCGGCGAGCCGCTCTTCGGCAACTCGTTCGTCGTCATGCCCGCGGCGCTGCTCGCGTCCGGGCTCGTCGCGGCCCTCTTCGGCCTCGTGGTCGGCCTGCCGAGCCTCCGGCTGCGGGGCGACTACCTCGCCATCGTGACCCTCGGGTTCGCCGAGATCTTCCGCCTGACGATCGCGACGGCGACGACCGGCGGCCCCGACCAGGGGGCGATCGGCAAGCTCCTCGGGGCGCTCGGCGGCCCGATCGGCTATGCGGGCCCCGACGACACCGGGGTGCCGCAGTACGCCGGCCCGTTCTGGATCTTCGGCGCCGTCGTGCTCGCGACGATCCTCGCCTGGCGGCTGAAGTTCTCCGGCTGGGGCCGCGCGCTGCGCGCGCTCCGCGAGGACGAGATCGCCTCCGCCGCGGTGGGCGTCGATCCGACGCGCTACAAGGTCACGTCGTTCGTCATCTCCGCCGCCGGCGGCGGCATCGCCGGCGCCCTGCTCTCCTCGATGCGCGACGGCAACCCCACCGTCCAGCCGGACCAGTTCACGTTCAACTACTCGTTCGACGCCATCACGATGGTGATCCTCGGCGGCTCGGGCAGCGTCTCCGGGGCGATCCTCGGCGGCGTGTTCGTGACCTTCACGGTGAAGCTCATCGAGCAGCTGCAGGGCCTCGACAGCGTCCTCGCGCTGAAGGCGGCCTACCCCGCGCTCGATCTGAACGCCCTCAGGATGGTGATCTACGCGGCCATCCTCATCGGGTTGATGGTCCTCCGCCCCGAGGGGCTGTTCGGCGAGCGCGAGCTCTTCGGCCGGCGCTGGTCGCGCAGGAAGCGCTTCCCGGTGGGCCCGGCCGAGCCCGTCCCCGCCACGACCGGCGTGGAGGCGGGCGCCGGACACGAGGGCGCGCCGCCCGATGAGCCGCCGCCCGGCATCACCGTCGGCCGCGAGGGCAAGGCGGTTGGGAGGGAGCTCGAGTGAACCTCGATCTGAAGCACGTGACCAAGCGGTTCGGCGGCCTGCGGGCGGTCGGCGACGTCTCCTTCTCCGTGCCCGAGCGCTCGATCTTCGGCCTCATCGGCCCGAACGGCGCCGGCAAGACGACGGTGTTCAACCTGATCACCGGCGTCTACAAGCACGACGAGGGCGCGATCCGCTTCGGCGGGACCGACCTCGCGCCGCTCCGGCCGAGCCAGATCGCGCGCCTCGGCATCGCCCGCACGTTCCAGAACATCCGCCTCTTCGGCCAGCTCACGGTGCTCGAGAACGTGCTCGTCGCCTGCGAGAACCTGCGGAGATCCACGCTCGCCGCCGCCCTGCTCCGCTCGCCGTTTTTCTACAAGGACGAGCAGGAGATGACCGAGCGCGCCCTCTCGCTGCTCTCGGTGTTCAAGCTGGAGGAAATGGCCGACGAGATCTCGACGTCGCTCTCGTACGGCAACCAGCGCCGCCTCGAGATCGCCCGGGCGATGATGCTCAAGCCGAGGCTGCTCCTGCTCGACGAGCCGGCGGCGGGCATGAACTACGGCGAGGCCGAGGGGCTCAAGCAGCAGATCCGCTGGCTGCGCGACACCTTCGACATCACGGTCGTGCTGGTCGAGCACAACATGCAGGTCGTGATGGGGGTGTGCGAGGAGATCCACGTCCTCGATCACGGCGAGACCATCTCGCACGGCACCCCGGAGGTCGTGCGCAGGGACCCGAAGGTCCTCGCCGCGTACCTCGGCGAGGAGATCGACGACGAGGCGGCCGGCGCGGCGGCGGAGGAGCCCGCATGAAGACATCGCATCCGACGCGGCAGCCCCCCTCGGTGGCCCCCGGCGACCCCCTGCTGGTCGTCGACGATCTCGCCGTCAGCTACGGCGGCATCAAGGCGCTCAAGGGCGTCAGCCTCGAGGTGCGGCGCGGCGAGATCGTGGCGATGATCGGCGCGAACGGCGCTGGCAAGACGACCACGCTGAAGACGATCGTCCGCCTCCTGCCGATCGCCTCCGGCCGCGTCCGCTACGACGGCAAGGACCTCGCGTCCGTCTCGACCGAGGACCTCGTCGCGGCCGGCGTCTCGCTCGTCCCGGAGGGGCGCGCGATCTTCTCGAACCTCAGCGTCCGCGAGAACCTCGAGCTCGGCGCGTGGTGCCACAAGCACGGCCCCACCATGGCGGAGACCGTCGACGACGTGGTGAAGCTCTTCCCCCGGCTGGGCGAGCGCATGCACCAGCACGGCGGCACGCTCTCCGGCGGCGAGCAGCAGATGCTCGCGATCGGCCGCGCCATGATGGCGCGCCCCGCCATGCTGCTCCTCGACGAGCCCTCGCTCGGCATCGCGCCGCGGCTCGTCGCGGACATCTTCGAGTCGATCGCCAAGATCGCGGCGTCGGGAACAACCGTACTCCTCGTCGAGCAGAATACCCGACTAGCGCTCAAGTACTCGACGCGCGCCTACGTGCTCCGTACTGGGCAGATCGCCATGAGCGGCGAGTCGAAGGACCTCGCGGCGAACGAAGAGATCCGCGCGGCCTACCTCGGCGGCTGATCCCGCTCCCGCGCCGGTGCTCGCCGGCGCGTCGCGATTCCCCGAGCGGGCCGCAGACGGGCCCTCGCGGAACACGGCGGAACACAGCGGATCAGAAGCGGATCGGAAGAGAAACAGGCAGAGAGCGCTGGTGTTTCAAGCGCGTATCAACGCATCGCGTGATGCGCTGAGGTGCGATTGATATCGCTCTTTGCCGAATATGGAGTATGGTCACTGTGAGCCAGGCCATGAAGACCTGGTTTTCACAGCGGCGGCCAGGGCCGGCTGCTGACGGGGGATACCCATGGAGATTGAGAGCACGACCCGCGTCCTGGTGATCGACGACGACGCCAGCAACTCCCAGCCGCTCGTCCACTTCCTCTCATCCCGGGACTACACGGTGGAGACGTGCTGCGGGCTCGGCCATGCGCGTGACGTGCTTGCCCGCTGGCGTCCTCATGTGATGGTGCTCGTGCCCCGGCAGGAGGCGGAGCTCCACAGCGAGATGGAGGAGCTCCGCCGCATGTCGCCGCGCGTGCCCGTCGTGGTGCTCACGCCCGCGGTCGGCCCCGAGCTCATCCTGGACATGGAGGCCTTTGCGCCCACGGTGCCCGCGTGCCCGTCGCGCGGCCTCGCGTACATCGAGTCTGCGGTGGCCGACGCCTCGGCCATGGGCTGACCGCGGCCGGCCTCGGATCGGGGCCCGCGCTCGCCGCGGGCCGGGTCTCACCCGGGCCAGGCGCCTGCCGCATCGGCCCGCCTCACGCGGACGGCTCGAGCCCGTCCGGCAACCCGTCGAAGAACTCCTCCACCACGGACGCGAGCCAGGCGCGCACCGGTACGGTCGCGCACATGCTCTTCACGATGGGCCAGAGCGCGTCCGCGAGCGCGCCGACGTCGAGCTCGGGCGCGATCCCGAGCCGCCCCAGCGCCTCGCCGAGCGGCTCGCGCGCGTGCGCCGCGACGAACGCCGCGATCGCCTCGCTGGTCCGCGCCCGGACGGGCCGATCCCGGAGCAGCTGCGCGGCGATGTCGGCGCCGAGCTCCTCGGCGATCGCCGAGCTCTTCGCGTCGAGCTGACCGACGAGCGCGCAGATCTCCTGCTCCAGCACCCACGTGGCGACCTGCTTGCGCAGGCCGACGAACTCGGGCGTGTCGCCCTTGGCGACGAGGAGGTCGTGCACCTGGCGCATCGCCGTGCGCGAGAAGCCCTGCAAGAACCGGCGGATCTCCGGCTCGAGCCGCCGCTCGAACTCGCCCCGCATCGCGCCCATCGTCTTGCCGACCCCGCCGAGGCCGAAGGGGGCGACCCGCTTGAGGAGCGCGGGCAGGCCCCACTCGGCGAAGAACGGGTTCACCTTCTCGGAGAACTCCATCAGCGTGTCGTAGAGGACGTCGCGCATCACCGCGTCGAGCGCCGCGCTCTCCAGCACCTCGCGCACGAGCCGCTCCGGCACGATCTTCGGCTGCTCGAGGATGCGGTCGAGCTTGTCGCGGCCGCCCTCCGGCAGGAGCTCCTTCGCGCGCCGCCGCTCGGCGCGCGCCGCCTCGACGAGCGCCGCGAGCGCCGCGGCGGCCGCGGGCCGGACCGCCCGCCGGAGCGGCTCTTCGGCGGCCAGCGCCTCGAGCGCGCGCCCGATCGCCCCCGCGTCGACGAGCTCGCCGAGCGGCGTCGCGAGCAGCGCCGCGAAGCCGGCAGGCAGCCGCTCCCGGAAGTCGCGCGCAGCCGCCTCCGAGACGAGCCGCGCCTCGAGGAACGCGATCTGACGAGCCTTCAGTTCATTAAGTAGCGCGCGATCCATCGGGGAACCGATAGCCCCGACCCCCCGCCGGTGCCAGGCGCAGATGACCCCGGGCCTCTGTCGACACGGCACGCGGCACGCGGCGCCCGGCCCCTGGCCTCCGCTCGGCCCCCGAAATCGCGCAGTACTGTGAATCTGCCCAGCGGGTGAGCACCCTACTCATGGAACGTGGTTTCGGAGCAGCCTTACCAAAAACACCTTACTTGGAGCTCCAGTATCCGGGGACTCCCTGAGTCGGCGCGCCGCTCGCGCACGTGCGTTCGTGCGGCGGACCTGCGGGCAGCGCCGCGCGCCCCGGCGAAGCGGGATTGTCGGTGATTGTCATTTCCCGCGGGGAGCGACTCGGGCCGAAGTCAACTTTGCGGATCTCGCGACAGAGAGTTGCAACGAATTACAAGTGCCTGACAACTTCGGATCCGGCGGATGGTACGCGTTCGTTGTCTGTCGGCGCCTGCAGGGGTGGAGAACGGCGCTCTCGCCCGTTCCCACGGCTGCACGGCAACCCGCCGGCGGTAGGTGCTCGCGATGCTCTCCCTGCTGCTCTGTGTCCTCTACTTCGGCGTGCTGCTCGGCCTCAGCGGCTACGGCCTGCACCGGCTGCACCTCGTGGTCCTCTGTCGCCTGAACCGCGCGAAGATCACCCGCGCGCAGGAGGTCGCGGCCCTGACCGATCGCGACCTCCCGCCGGTGACGATCCAGCTCCCGCTCTTCAACGAGTCGACGGTCGCGGCGCGGCTGCTCGATGCCGTCGCGAAGATGGACTACCCGCGCGACAAGCTGGAGATCCAGGTGCTCGACGACTCGACGGACGAGACGCAGGGCCTCGTCCGCGCGCACGTCGAGCGGCTGCGCGCGCAGGGCCTCGACGCGGTGTACCTGCACCGCGTGGACCGCGTCGGCTACAAGGCGGGGGCGCTCGACGCGGGGCTCAAGATCGCGAAGGGCGAGCTGGTCGCGATCTTCGACGCCGACTTCATCCCGCAGCCGGACTTCGTGCGGTCCATCGTCGGCCACTTCGAGGACCCGACGGTCGGCATGGTGCAGACGCGGTGGGGCCACCTGAACCGCGACGTCTCGATCCTCACGCAGGTGCAGGCGCTCATGCTCGACGGCCACCACCTCGTCGAGAACCGCGCGCGCTTCGGCGCGGGCCTGCTGTTCAACTTCTCCGGCACCGGGGGGATGTGGCGCAAGGACGCCATCCGCGAGGCGGGCGGCTGGCAGCACGACACGCTGACCGAGGACCTCGACCTGTCGTACAGGGCGCAGCTCGCGGGCTACCGCTTCATCTACCGCGAGGATGTCGTCTCGCCCGCGGAGCTCCCCGAGGACATCTCGGCGCTGCGCGCGCAGCAGTACCGCTGGGCCAAGGGCACGGTGCAGACGGCGCGCAAGCTGATGGCGACCGTGCTGAGCGCCAAGCTGTCGCTCGGGCAGCGGATCGAGGCGTTCTTCCACCTCACGCCGCACTTCGCCTACCCGCTGCTCGTGCTGCTGAGCGTCCTCCTGCTGCCGGCGCTCGTGCTGTTCCCCGCGGCCGACACGCTGACGATGATCGCCATCGATCTGCCGCTCTGCACGGCGACGACGGGGTCGCTCGCGGCGTTCTACATGCTGGCCGAGACGGCGCAGGGCCGCTCGCGCTGGGGCGCTGTCAGGCGCCTGCCGATGCTCATCGCGCTCGGGACGGGGCTCGCGCCGTACCTGTCGAAGGCCGTGATCGAGGGGCTCCGCAGCATGTCCGGCGAGTTCGTCCGGACGCCGAAGCAGGGCGACAACAAGGGCCGCTACAAGGTCCGCACGGACCTGCCGATCACCGAGGCGATGCTCGCGGTGCTGTCGTGCGGCGCGGTGGTCGCGTCCGTGGAGACGGGGCACTACTTCGCCACGCCGTTCGCGGTGCTCTTCGCCGTCGGCTACCTCTACGTGGCGTTCCTGGTCGTCCAGGAACAGATCGTGCGCCGCCGCGATGTGACATCGAGCGCGCCGGTCGTCGGCTGGAGCGACGCGCGGCCGAGCGAGGCGGCCGTCGTCGGCGCCTGGTCCCGGCAGTCGACGAAGGAACGCCACCTCGGCGATCTTGCCGTCTGAGCGGATCGTCGCCGCCGAGCCCATCCTGCGCCCGTGGTCGCGCCGGTGAGCCTGCCGCATTCCTGGCCGCCGGATCGAGGGTGCGAGGTGTGGGGCGCTGCTCGCAGGGTCGCAGGTTCGCTCCGAGCGATGCGTTGCTCGGGGGGCTCCACGAAGCGTGCCTGGTGCACATCGGGCGAAGCCTGCGTAACCCCCTAGACCTTACCGACGCACGCTGGCATTCTGCCCTCCAGGCCGGTCGGGGGACCGCACGCGGCTTCCTGAACGGTCTTCAGGGGTTGCGGCGCGTCCCCCCTTCTGCAAGGGCGATGGGGGTGTCATGACGAAAGCCGAAATCGTTCAGGCGGTCTACTCCCGCCTTGGTGGGTTCTCGAAGAAGGAATCTGCCGATCTGGTGGACCTCGTCTTCGAGACCATGAAGGAAACCCTGGGTCGCGGGGAGAAGATCAAGATCTCTGGATTCGGCAACTTCGTGCTGCGCGACAAGCGCCAGCGGCAGGGCCGCAACCCCCAGACCGGCGACCCCATCCTGATCACGGAGCGCCGGGTCCTGAACTTCAAGGCGAGCCAGATCTTGAAGCAGGCCCTCAACCCGCGTGAGACGGCCTCGGCGGCCGAGGAGTAGACCGCTTGGCGGTGCGCGCGCAGCTTCCGGCGAAGCTGTACTACCGGATCGGCGAGGTGGCCGGCATCGTGGGGGTCGAGCCGCACGTGCTCCGGTACTGGGAGACCGAGTTCCGCTCCATCCGCCCGCAGAAGTCGGCGAAGGGGCAGCGGGTCTACAGCCGGCGCGACGTCGAGATGCTCCTCAAGGTCAAGGAGCTGCTCTACTCGCACCGCTTCACGATCGCGGGCGCGCGGCGCAAGCTGCGCGAGGGGGGCGTCGAGCCGCCGGCGCCGGACGCGGGCGCGAGCCACGAGGAGGTGCAGCGGATGCGCACGGCCCTCGTCGAGATCCGGACCGAGGTGCTCGCGCTGATGGATGAGCTCGAGCGCGTCTGAGCTCCACGGCGTGGCGCCGGGCCTCGGGTTGCGCCTTGTGTTGCCGGCCGGGGCGAGCGACGCGCCGGAGGAGGCGCTGCCCGCGATCGACGTCTCCGCGATCGCGGGCGCGAAGGTGACGCTCCTGCGGGGCGTCGAGGCGGACGGGCTCTCGCTGCGCGCGGTGTGCGTGACGGCCCCGTCGCGGCAATGGGTGACCGGCCTGGAGGAGCTCGTGCTCGATCGGGCGTCGGGGCTCGTGCGGGGGGGCCTCGGGATAGCGATCGAGCGGTGGGAAGCAGGGCCGATCCACGCGCAGTCGCAGCGGTTCGAGCAGGCGTTCGAGGGAACCGGGAGGGCTGGCGCGCGCGCGGTGGTGATCCGCGGGCAGCACGTGCTCGGCTTCGCCGGGAGCGAGCACGACGCGGCGCTCTGCAGCCTGGCCTGCCTGGAGCCCGCGCAGGGGACGGACGCTCGGTGCGGCGCGCTGCTCGGCGCGACCACGTTCGAGGGCGTGTTCGTGGCGCCACCTGAGCCGGGGCTGCTCGTGCGGGCGATCTTCCTCGCCGCGGAGCAGCCCCTCGCCATGACCGCGGCGCTCGGAGTGCTCGCGGCGGCGGGGGTGACCGTCCTGCTGGCGCGGCGGCCGCGGCCGCGGCCCTAGGACGGGGAAGAGGGGCTCGTGGAGAGCTGCCCGGCCCTCGGAGAGGGCCTGTCGCGTGGATGCGAGATGTTGAAGAGAGCGGTGTACGCCAGGCGGATGACTCGACCGGGCAGGGGGAGCGATCAGAACGGGATGTCGTCGTCGTTGCCGCCGCCGTAACCGCCGCCGCCGAAATCGTCGGGCGGAGGACCGGGATCCTGCGCGGCCGGCGCGGGGCGACCGCCGCCGCCGCGGTTGTAGCCGCCACCCGCCGGGCGACCGCCGCCGCCACCGCCGCCACCGCTGTAACCGCCGCCGCCACCGCCACCACCGCCGCCGCTGTAGCCACCGCCACCGCCGCTGTAGCCACCGCCGGGATCGGCGCCGAACGCGCCTGCGTCATCGCCGGGAGCGCCGCGACCGCGGCCCCCGCCCGTCAGCAGGACGTTGTTCGCGATCACCTCGGTCTTGTAGCGCTTGTTGCCATCCCGGTCGTCGTAGCTCGACGTGCGGAGCGAGCCCTCGATGAAGATCGAGGAACCCTTGCTGAGGATCTTGCCCAAGGCCTCGGCGCGCTTGCCCCAGATCACGACATTGTGCCAGTCCGTCCGTTCTTTCCGGACCTTGTCGCGGTCCAGGTACGACTCGGTCGTCGCGAGCCGCAGGTTCAAGACGGCCTGACCCCCCTGGGTGAACCGGAGCTCTGGGTCGGCGCCCAGGTTGCCGAGCAGCATTACGCGATTCAAGCCTTCGGCCATCGTCACTCCTTCCCTAGGAGGGGCTCAGCGCACGCTGCGCTGAACGAACGTCGCCTGCTTCACTCCCCCATGGGGGCCGACGCGTCAAGGGCCGTGGCGCGCCGAAAAGCACGCGGCGCGCCCGCGCGGGGGGACCGGCGCGGGCCTCGGCACGGGCGGCGCGGCGTCGCTCGATCGCCGTCCGAATCTCCGTCCGAATCTCCGTCCGAATCTCCGTCCGAATCTCCGCCCGATCGCCGTCCAATTCCGCCAGGTTCCGCGCAATGCCGCGTGATTCCGCTCACCCGCCCGCTCCCGCTCCCGCTTGCGCGAGGAGGTCGGCCAGGAAGAGCCGGGCGATCGTGAAGTAGAGGAGGATCCCCAGGACGTCCACGAGGCTCGCGATGAACGGCGTGGAGCTGGTCGCCGGATCGAGGCCGATGCGCCGGAGCAGGAGGGGGAGCATGGCGCCGACGGTGCAGCCCATGAGGACGATCGCCATCAACGTCGCGCCGATCGTCAGGACGAAGCCGGTGCCGTCGCCCCAGAGCCAGACGCGGAACATGCCGATGACGGAGAGGATAAGGCCGAGCACGACCGCCTGCCCGAGCTCGCGGACGAGGACGCTCGCCCAGTCGCCGACGCGCACGTCGCCGACGGCGAGGCCGCGGATGATGAGCGACGACGACTGCGAGCCGGAGTTGCCGCCCGTGGAGATGAGCAAGGGCACGTAGTAGGCGAGCGTCGCGACGGCCTCGAGGTCGTGCTCGAAACGCCGGAGCACCTCGCCGGTCATGAACTCGCCGACGAACAGCACGGCCAGCCACGGGGCGCGCTTCTGGATGAACGTCCAGAAGCTCGTCTTGAAGTAGCTGTCCTCCATGGGGCCGACCGCGCCGAGCCGCTGCATGTCCTCGGACTGCTCCTCCGTGAGGACGTCCATCACGTCGTCGACGGTGATGACGCCGAGCAGCTTGCGGTCCGCGGAGAGCACGGGCAGCGCGTTGAAATCGTACTTGGCCATGGTCCGCGCGACCTCTTCCTGGTCGGTCTCGGGGCTGACGGCGAAGACGTTCTCGGTCATCACGTCCGCGAGCTTCTCGGACGGCGAGGCGAGCAGCAGATCGCGCAGCGACACGACGCCGATGAGGTGCCCGCGATCGGAGACGATGTACACGTAGTAGATGGTCTCGGCGTCCTCGCCGACGGCGCGGATGCGCTCGATCACGTCGGCGACCGTGAGGTGGATGCCCACCGACACGTAGTCGGTGGTCATGAGGCCGCCGGCGCTGTCCTCGGGCCACTTGGCGAGCTCCTCGACCTCGGCCGCCGCCTCGGGGTCGACCTTCTCCAGCGTCGAGAGCAGCGTGCCGCTGACCTGGTCCGGGAGGGCCTCGATGAGGTCCGTGCGGTCGTCGGCCGCCATCTCGGAGACGATCGGCGCGATGCTCTCGATGCCCATCTGCTCGACGAGCGCCTCCTGGGTCTCGCCGTCGAGGCGCTCGAAGATGGGCGCGGCCTCCTCGGCCCTGAGCGCCATCAGGACCTTCGCGGCTTCGGCGTCGTCCAGCAGGCCGATGAGGTCGGCGAGGTCCTCGTCGTGGATCTCGTCCAGCAGGTCGGAGAGCTGCGCCGGATCCTCGGTGAGCAGCTGCCGTACCTCCGGGACCATGGCGAGGGCGACGCGCAACATGCCCGGGCACTGACCACAACTCGGCCCTGCTGGGAAGCGGCAAACCCCACCGGCGCCGGGCCCGCGACGCACCCAGGTTGAGGGCCAGGTCGGCCCAGCCAGGGCGACCCAGGTTGAGGGGCGGATCGCCTACTGCGTTGGCTGTCGCGCAATCAGGTTGACGTCGCGGCGGCGCGCGGGGCATGGAGGGTACGGGTCTGCGGCGGCGGCATCTCGTTTGCTACGGCACGCCTTCGCGGGGTCGAGCGGGGCCGGCCGGGTCGAATTGACAGCCTTCCGGTCGGGTCCCTAGCATCGGGCTCCCGTCGAGCCGTGGATCGCCTGCGGAAGTCGGTCATGGGCCCGTGGACGGCGGGCCTTTTCGGTGGCTTGACCGCCGCGCAACTGGATCGGTGGTCGAAAGGAAAGTCGAATATGACGCGGATAGAGCGTGAGAGCAGGCGCCCGTGGAGGGGCGCGGTGAGGTTCGCCATGGCGAGCCTGCTGATCGCGGGCACAGGCAGCGCCTTCGGATGTCTGAGCCGCCCCATCGCCGAGAACAAGCCCCGGTCGACGTCGACGATCGTCGAGCGGCTGACGCAGAGCTCGGTCGACAAGATCGACCTCCTCCTGGCAATCGACAACTCGGGCTCGATGGCCGACAAGCAGGCCATCCTGGCCACCGCGATCCCCGACCTCGTCCAGGGTCTCGTCAACCCGCGCTGCATCCACAAGGACGGCATGATGGCGACCACGGTCGCCTCGCCCAACACGCCCTGTCTACCGGACTACAAGCGTGAGTTCGAGCCGGTCAAGGACATCCACATCGGCATCATCAGCTCGAGCCTCGGCGGCCACGGGTCGGCCGCCTGCCAGGGGACGACGAGCGCCTCGAACGTGGACATGGCGCACCTCCTCGCGCGCACCGACGAGAACTCCAACGTCAACGACATCCCGACCTACCTCAACCTGGGCTTCCTGGCCTGGGACCCGGATCAGAAGCTCGACGGCGAGCCGGATAGGCCGGATCCGAACGACGGCGAGGCGGACATCACCGCCGATTCGAACGCCGACCTCAACAACACGTCGCTGGTCGGGCAGCTCACCTCGATGGTCGAAGGCACGGGGCAGACCGGCTGCGGCTTCGAGGCGCAGCTCGAGAGCGTGTACCGCTTCCTCGTCGACCCGGAGCCCTACGAGACGATCGGCATCGACGCGCAAGAGAACATCGTCGTCACCGGCGAGGATGCCGTCCTCAAGAAGCAGCGCGCCGACTTCATGCGGCCGAGCTCGCTCCTCGCGATCATCATGCTCACCGATGAGAACGACTGCTCGATCCGCGAGGAGGGCAAGAACTACCTCGTGGCAGAGACCGGGCCGGGCTTCCGCCTGTGGCGGCCGCGCACCGAGTGCGCCACCAATCCGGGCGACAAGTGCTGCAGGTCGTGCAGCCAGAAACAGGACGGCTGCCCCAAGGACGACTCGTGCACGGGCCCGGACGGCAACGCCGCCAGGCTGACCCCCGCGGAGGACCCGGTCAACTCTCGCTGCTGGGATCAGAAGCGCCGGTTCGGCTTCGACTTCCTCTATCCGATCGACCGCTACCGGCGCGCCTTCACCGAGGCGCAGATCCCGAACCGCAAGGGCGAGCTGGTCCCGAACCCGATCTTCAGCGATCCGAACCCGGAGGACCTCGACTCCAACGTCCGCGATCCCGGGCTCGTCTTCTTCGCCGGTATCGTCGGCGTGCCGTGGCAGGACATCGCGCGTCAGAACGCGCAAGGCCAGCCCGACCTGCTGAACGGCCTCAACCAGGACGGCGAGCCCGTCGGCGGGTTCAAGAACTCCGACGAGCTCAGCGCTCCGGTGGCCGGCGCCGCCAGCACCTGGGAGCTCATCCTCGGCGATCCCGCGAAGTACCAGCCGCCGAAGGATCCCTTCATGGTCGAGTCGATGAAGCCTCGCTCGGGCACGAACCCGATCACCAACGACACGATCGTCGCGCCGACGGAGGCGGGCTGGAACGGCATCAACGGCCGCGAGTACACGATCCCGGAGGGGAGCACGGGGGACCTCCAGTACGCTTGCATCTTCGATCTCCCCCAGAACGCCGTGAAGACCTGCGACGGGGCGGCTCAGAGCTGCGACTGCAGGGCGGTGGGCGGTCAGCCGACCGACAACCCGCTGTGCAGGCCTGACGCGGGGAACGATCAGGAGGATCCGGAGCCCAGGTCGACGACGCAGATCAAGGCGAAGGCCTACCCGGGCCTCCGCGAGCTGCAGCTCATCCGGGAGCTCGGCCCCCAGGGCATCGTCGGCTCGGTGTGCCCGCGCCAGCTCCTCGACGACGGCGCGGCCGACTACGGCTACCGGCCGGCGATCGGCGCCATCATCGACCGCCTGAAGACGGTGCTCGGCGGCCAGTGCCTGCCGCGCACCTTGACGCCGGACGCGGACCAGCAGGTCTCCTGCCTGATCCTCGAGGCGCGCAACTCGCAGGGCCAGTGCAACTGCGCGGATGAGAGGATGCCGGGGCGCCTCGAGGTGACGGGCGCTCATACGGCGGCGAAGGACGAGGTGCTCTCGCTCGACATCGCGAAGGCGTCCGGCTGGGACTGCGTGTGCGAGATCCAGCAGCTCGAGGCCGACGGGGCCACCGCGTGCAGGACCAACGTCGGCGACATCCAGGACGTGCATGGGTGGTGCTACGTCGACCCGTCGATCCGGCTCGGCGATCCCGCCATCGTGGCCGACTGCCCGTCGACCGAGCAGCGCAAGATCCGGTTCACGGGTCAGGGCGAGGCCCAGCAAGGGGCCACGCTGTTCATCACCTGCTCCGGCGAGTAGACGGCGTCAGCCAGCGTCTGTCAGACGTCTGTCAGACGTCTGTCAGACGTCTGATTGAGCCCGGCGCGCGGGGTGCGATCGTGAGGTCGCGCCCCGCGGCGCTTTTGTGGCGCTTCTGGGGCGCTTCTGGGGCGCTTCTGGGGCCACAGAGCGGCGCCGGCGAGCCGGGCCGGCGGAGCGCTCGGGGGGACCTGCCCGGTTTTGTGCTAAGACCGGACTCCGTCGTGGTGGCACGCAAGAAGATTCTCATCATCGAGGACGAGCCCCACATCGTGCTGGGGCTGACGGACGCCCTCGAGTTCGAGGGCTTCTCGGTGGCGTCGGCCTCGAAGGGGAAGGACGGCGTGCTGCTCGCGCGGCAGGAGAAGCCGGACGCCATCCTGCTCGACCTCATGCTCCCCGACACCAACGGCTTCAAGGTCTGCGAGGATCTGCGGCGCTGGGACGCGTTCGTGCCGATCATCATGCTGACGGCCCGCGGCCAGGAGATCGACAAGATCCGCGGCCTCGACGCGGGCGCCGACGACTACGTGACCAAGCCGTTCAGCGTGGGCGAGCTCATCGCCCGCCTGCGCGCCCTCTTCCGCCGCGCCGCCCGGCCGGCCGAGGCGCCCGTCGAGGTGTTCTCCATCGGCAACGTGCAGATCAACATGACCGCCCACACGGTCTCGCGGGGCTCGCGCTCGGATCAGCTGTCGTTCTACGAGGTCGAGCTCCTTCGCCTGCTGCACGAGCGCGTGGGCCAGCCGGTCTCGCGCGAGGAGATCCTCCAGAAGATCTGGGGGATCGAGGCCGGGCCGTCGAACCGCACGGTCGACAACTTCATCGTCAAGCTGCGCAAGAAGATCGAGCGCTCGCCCGACAAGCCGGAGCACATCCTCACGGTCTACGGCTTCGGTTACAAGCTCGCTCCCTGACGGAGCGGCAGGACGTTGCGGAGGTCGCAAGGCACCGTCACCGCGGCGTCGGTGATGCGCTTCGCATCGAGCTCGGGGAGGCGCGCGCCCTCGCGGATCTGCCGCGCCTCGAGGCGGAGCCGGACGAGGCCCGGGCTGCCCGTCTCGCCGGCGTACCCGACCACGTCGCCCGCGTCGAGGCGCGCGCCCGCCACGACGCCGGGGCCAGGGCGATCGAGGTGGCCATGGAGCAGGAGGTACCTGCGCACGCGACCCACGTCGCGTGCCTCGCGCACGTCGTGCGCCGTGGCCACCGTGATCCCGGACAGCGCGCCGACGAAGACGACCTCGGCCTTCCCCTCCTGGCCCTCGAGCCTGAGCGCCGCCACCCGCTCGCCGCGCGCCGCGGCGATGTCGATCCCGCCGATCCACGACGGCGGCTCGGGCCGCGCGGCGCCGATCACGGCGACGGAGCCCGCTGCAGGCAGCGCGCCCGCTCCGGCTGGAGCGTCCTCGACAAGGAGGAACCCCGGCGGCGCGTCCGGCGCGCCGATCGGGAACGTGTACGCGGCGGCGCTCGCCGGACGTTCCGGGCGGCGGGGGATGTGCTCCTGGGCCTGGCTGCGCGTGCCCGCCCCGGCGGGACGCGCGCCGGCAGGCTCAGAGAGCGCCGCAGCGCCGCCTTCGGGGAGCGGCGCGCCCGGAGCAGGCAGCGGGACGCAGGCGGCGCCCTCCGGCACGGTGCGCGGGCCGCAGAGCGCCGCGGCGCCCGCGGCGCCGCGCGCCGCGGCCGCCGGAGGGACGACCGCGGGTGGCGGCGGCTCGGGATCGTCGATGCCGCCGAGCGCGAGGACCAGCGCCGACGCCGCGGCGCCGCGCACCAGCGGGGAAGGGGAGACCGCTGCCCTCGCCGGGCGGCCTTGCAATGAGCCGGACACACGCATGCCACGAACGGTCTACCGCATCGCGCGCGGCGGGCGAGCTCGATGCAGCGGCGGCGCGCTCGCCCCGCCCGGCTTGCGCGCGGCGGCCACGGCGCGGGCGGCGCCGGGCACGCGCGTCCGCGCCCGCCGTGGACGGGAATTCGCGAGGAACAGGCCCTTGTTGCCTGCCGGCTTGCGGAGGCGACGCGCTGTTGATAGCTCCTCTTCGTGCAAAATCGTCAAGCGATCGAGACGACCCTGAACAAGCTGTTCGACGCGGAGCGCACGGCTCGCCGGCTCCACGACGACCTGACGGCCATGCCCGGCGATGGGCTGCTGGATGTCCTCACCGACGCGATCGCGGCCGCGACGCGCGAGAACGACGAGGACGAGGCGGCGCTCCGGCTGGTGCGGATCGCGTCGCTGCTCGGCGAGCACGAGGGGCCGCGCGCGCTCGACGCGCTCATCGATGTGCTCGCGTCGGAGCACCCCGAGGCGCGGCAGGCCGCGGGCGAGGAGATCGAAACGCTGGCCTACGACCGGTTCAAGGAGGTCGCGCAGGCGATCGAGCGCGCGCTGAAGCGGCTGCCGGTGGGCTCGTCGGCGCTCCCGGAGCTGCCGTACCTCATCGCCGAGGTGCCGGAGCCGGGCGTGCCGAAGCTGCTCAGCCAGTTCCTGGGCCACAAGGATCCGGACGCGGTCGCGGCGGCGATCGAGACGCTTGTCGAGATCGGTGACCCGGCGCATGCGCCGCTCATCCAGCCGCTGCTCGACGACAAGCGCACGGTCGAGCTCGCCGACGACGGCGGCGACGACGCGACGTCGGAGGTCACGATCGGCGAGCTCGCCGAAGAGGCGCTCAGCCTCCTCGCGCCCTACGACGACGAGGAGGACGGGGTCGCCTGATGATCGGCCCGCCGCTGAGCGCGGCGGACGCCGTGTTGTTCGAGCACGCGGTCGTCCCGCGCTACCTCTCGTTCTTCGCCTCGCTGGCGGTCGAGATGCTGCTGCCCTCCGAGGCGGCGAGCATCGTCCACCTCGGCTGCCGGAGCGGCTTCCCCGACGCGATCGTGGCCGACAAGCTGCCCGGCGCGACCCTCGTGGGCGTCGACGGCTCCGCCGCCGCGCTCGAGCTCGCGCGCGACAAGGCCGCGCTGTTCTCCGGGATGAACGCGAGCTACGTGCTCGCCGACGCCCTGCCGACGCCGCTGCCGGACGCGAGCTTCTCCCACGCGTTCACGCTGCACCCGGTCTGCCGTCCGAGCGAGCGGGCGCAGCTCCTCGCCGAGCTGCGCCGGGTGCTGGTCCCCGGCGGCCAGGCGCTCATCGCGATGCCGTTGCGGGGTTCGTTCCCGGAGATCGCGGACATCGCGCGGGAGTGCGCGCTCAAGCAAGACCTCTCGGAGCTCGGCGCCGCGGTGGACGCCGCCGCCCTCAGCCGCCCCACGATCGAGACCATCGCCGAGGAGATCGAGGGCGCGGGGCTCGACGAGGTCGAGGTCGACGTCCAGCTCATCGCCGTGTCGTTCGAGAGCGGGCGTGAGTTCCTCGAGGATCCCATCTCGAGGTTGATGGTGATCCCCGAGTCGACGGCGATGCTCGACGTCGAGCCGCAGATCATCGACTCGATGCTCAAGTACCTGCACCACGCGGTCTCGAAGTACTGGTCCGAGGGGGTCTTCGAGCTGACCGTGAACGTCGGGTGCGCGAGCGCTCGGCGCCCCCTCGTCTGATCTCGATCGACGATCGGGCCAGGGCGCTGGTCGCGCGGAGCGCGGCCAGCGCCAGCGAGCGCGGCTAGCGCTCGCGCCCGCCGCCGCGGAGGCCGAGCTCGTCGAGCCCGGCGAGCGCCGCGAGCGAGACCGGGTGGTACGGCGGCCGCGGGGTGATCGGCTTCCGGGCGTCGCCCCCGCGCTCCTCGATGAGCCGCGCGCAGAGCGCGAGGCACCACTTGCCCTGGCACCAGCCGGTGCCGAAGCCCGTGTAGCGCTTGACGGACTCGATGTCCTTGTAGCCGCGATCCATCGCGGCCTCGAGCTCGTGCAGCGTGACGTCCTCGCAGCGGCAGACGAGCGTCTTCATCGACCTAATCGCCCTCGTACTCGCAGCGGGCGTCGCAGGTCTCGAAGATGGTGACCCGGTTCAAGGACGGCAGCGACGGCGCGAGGCGGGTCCAGATCCACCGTGCGAGCACCTCGCTCGTCGGGTTCTCCAGCCCGGGGACCTCGTTCAGGTAGTGGTGATCGAGCAGGTCGTGGAGGGGCGCCCAGGCCTCGTAGAGGTGGCTGTAATCGATGAACCACCCCGTCTCCTCGTTCACCGGGCCGCGGATCGCGACCTCGACCTTGAAGCTGTGACCATGGAGGCGCGCGCACTTGTGCCCCTGCGGAACCCTGGGAAGGCGGTGGGCGGCCTCGAAGCGGAACTCGTGTACGAGACGGACGTTCATCGGAGCAGCGGTCATGGGGCGGTCGCCGTGGGGCGTCAACGCCCCGTGGCCCGAACAGGGGGCGGCGTGAGTACGGGGTTCCCTCGAGGGGCTCGAGCGACTATACCGCCGGCCATGCCGCAGAAGCCCGCAGTGAGAGCCAAGAAGAAGCGTCGCGATACGAAGCGCCTGGCGAACTGGCGCGCCAAGAAGGAGCTGCAGAGCGCCCAGGGGACGCCGGCCGAGCCGGCCGCCGCCGCGCGGTCCGGCAGCTGAGCCTCGAGCACCGGCTCCGGCCGGTGCTCAGCTCGCCGGCTCGTCCTCTTCGTCGTCGTCTTCGTCGGTTTCCGGCGACGCCGGTCCCCTGCGTCGCGCCGCGCGAACGGTCGCGACCTCGGCTCGGGACGGGTTGATCACCAGGAAGCCGTGGTCCGCGTCGAGGAGCGCGACGTCTCCTGGCGACGCCCAGCGGAACGCCCCCGCCACGTCCACGATCGACGGCACGCCGAGCAGCTGGAGGAGCACGAGCGAGCGCGGCCCGGACCGGTCGCTGAGCGCGACGCCCACCGGGTGGGCCCGGGCGGAGATCAAGAGGTCGAAGACCGTCAGCTGGTCTCCCACGAGGACCGCCTTCGAGGGGAGCTCGGCCCGGGCATCCGGCGTCGCCAGCATCAGGATCGCATCGCAGAGATCCTCGATGTCACGGGCGCGATCCTGCAAGAACGGGTCACCGACGATCCCGTTGGCGGCCCGCGCCACCTCGCGAGCGACCGTCCCGAGCGCCTGCGCGACGTTGCGCCCGCTGGCCGCGAGCTCGAAGGCGCGCGCGCGCAGGCGGCCGTCGCCGATCATCAGGAGGTAGGTCGAGAGGAACGCCGCCTCCTGCGCGAGCCCTCGCTTCGCCGCGCGCGCGTTGAGGTCGAGGAGCGCCTTCTCCGCGATGTCGAACGCGAGCCGCAGGAGCTTCGGATCGCCGCTGCCCGGCCGCGCGCCGAGCGATGAGGTCGCCGGCCGCCGCAGGGCCGCGATGGCGCCGAGCGCGCGCCCGGCGACGACGGGCAACCCCGGCAGCGTGACCTTGCGCGTGCCGCCGCCCGTGCGCCGCCGCCGCTCGCGCAGCTCGTCGAGCACCTGCGCGTGGCGAGCGCCGGCCGCGATCGGGGCGGTCAGCGCCATGACGAGCTCGACGTCCCGCGCCGTGAAGGCGCGATCGCCCGCGCGCTGTACGACCAGGGCGCCGAGCGGGCGGCCGCTGCCGAGGATGGGCGCCGCGAGGAAGACCGGGAAGCGCTCTTCACGGAGCTCAGGGAACGCGCGATAGCGCTCGTGCTCGGTCGCCTGGACGACCGAGATCGGCCGCAGGCACTCGACCGCCATGCCCGTGATGCCCTGCCCGACCGAGAGCCGCACCGTGCCGCGCGCCTCGCGCGGAAAGCCGACGTTGCCGCGCAGCACCAGCTCGTCGCCGTCGCCCTCGAGGAGGTACAGCGAGGCCACGTCGGCGCCGAGGATCGCGGCGATCCGCTGCGGCGCCTCGTCGAGGAGGAGCGACAGCGGCATCGGCTTCGCCACGAAGGCCAGGTACTCGATCACGAGATCCAGGCGCTCGTCGCGGCGCACCTGGATCCTCGCGGAGGCGACCGACGGCGGCACGCCCTCGTCGTCGGCATCCGCGGCGCGGGCCGAGCTGCGGGCCGGGTCGCTCGAGACGGACGCGTCCTCCTCGTCGGGGCGGAGCTCGTCCAGCGGGCGGTCCACGAGGCTGTCTCGTGAGCCCTCCACGCCGGACGGCGTCGCCGACGGGCTCGCGATCGCTTCGAGCTCCGTGGGCGGATGGGTCGCCTTCGGATCGGTGCGCGACGACATGCCATGATCGCTATCACACACCGTCGCTCGAGCGCACCTTGCTCCCACCACGTCCGGATCGTGTCGCGGTCTGGACGGCGCGGCCGCGCGACGTGCGCGCTCGCCGCGAGCCGCCCGCGCGGGCAGCTGGACGTCAGGGCGTCCGCAGATCGACAGGGCCGTCGAGGGGCGGGCGCTGCATCGACCCGAGCGCGGAGAGCCGGGCGCGCGGGGCTGCCGTGGCCGCCGCGCGCGCGAGCGTCCCGCCTCCGCCCGCGCCGATCGCGGTGATCGCGCCGCGGATCGGCGCGAGCAGCGCCGGAGCGGCCTCGGCGCTGCTCGCCGCCACGTGGACGACGCGCGCCGCCGGCGGCAGCAGCAGCGATCGCGGCGCCGGATCGAGGCCGATCCCGTGTCCTCGACCTTCCCAGAACGAGCCCACGGCCTCGAGCGTGGCCCGGTACATGGTCACCTCCGCGCGGGCGGCGCCGTCGAGCGGCCCGCGCGGGACGCGCGCGCCCGCCTCCTCGAGCGCCTCGTGCAGGGCGCGCGCGAGCGCATCCGCGCGCTCGGCCGGGCCTTCCACCAGCGCGAAGCGCGGCGACAGGCAGCCGCGCTGATCGAATGGCACGACGTCCGCGGCGATGTCCCGAGCCGCCTCGACGAGGTTCGCGTCCAGGCCGACGACGGCGAGCCCCAGGCCGGCGCCGTGCCCGCGCACGAGCACGCCCGGGCCGGCCTGGGCCCGCAGCGTCGCCACGGTCTGGTCCGAGCCGTAGACGTGCAGCTCGGCGTGGGGCAGATCCCCGGGAACCCGCTCGCTGGTCGCCCCGGCGCCCCCGAGCGCGACGTCCGCGACCAGCGCGATGGCCCCGCCGGCGCGGCGGAAGCCTTCGTCGGCCTGCAGCGCGCGCACGAGGAGCTCCGCGATCACCGGATCGCGGCGGGACGGGCGCACGAAGACCTCCGGCGCTGTGGCCGTCGCGACGGCGATGGCCCGCAGCGGCGCCGTGCAGACGTTGGCCGCCAGGACCACGTGGCAGCGGCGCGCGCGCCCCGAGGACGCCACGAGCGCGTCGAGCTCGCCGTGGCTCGGCGCGACCTCGAGGTGGCGGGCGAGCGCGAGCTCCACGCCCTCGGACGAGAGGCCGCTCGTGGAAGGCAACCGCTGGCGCGCCTCGTCGCCCAGCGGATCGCGCGCGTCCGCGATCCGCGCCGCCGCGGCGACCGCGCGCTCGACCCGGAGGCGCCGCGCCGCGCCGTCGTCCACCATCACGCCTCGCCGCCGAGCATCTGGTCCATCGCGATCGAGCAGCCGCGCGGCGGTGCCCCGGACGCGCGGCCCAGGAGCTCGACGCCCTCCGCGGTGACGCGCACGCGGTCGGCGGTCTGGATGGCGACCGCCGAGTCGACGTTCGCGAGATCGACGATCCGCGCGAGCCCGATCGCCCCCGAAGGGAGCGGCGCGAGCGTTTCGGGGTCCACCGCCGTGACGCGCGTCCAGGGAGGCGCGAGGTACAGCCCCGGCGCCGCGCCCGGTGCGCCGGCGAGGGCCGCCGCGAGCGTGCCCTCGTAGAGCTGGCTGGAGAGCTCGGTCATGCCGTACTCGCTCACCACGTGCGAGAGGGGCACCCCGAGCTCCCGCGCGATCGACGCCCGCAGCTCCTCCGCGGGCACCTCCCGCGAGCGGCCCTTGTAGCCGCCGGTCTGCATGACCCGGCTCCCTTCGGGCAGCAGCGCCGCGCCCTGGGGCAGTTGCGCCTCGAGCAGATGCTCGATCAGATGAACGAAAGCGAACGACGTGCCGAGCACGAGCGCCGGCTCTCGCGAGGCGCGCGCCTCGGCGCACGCGCGGGCGAACCCTGCGGCGTCCAGCTCGCCGCCGCGAACGTGCCAGCTCGCCGGCCCCGAGAGGCGCGCCGCGAAGCGGTCGATCATGAAGCCGAGCGACGAGTCCGGCGCCTCGTGGAGCGGCGGCGCGAGGACGATCGCCCGGAGCCGCGCGCCGTCGGGCCACAGCAGGCGCTCCCCCCACGCGAGCGCGGCGAGCTCGTACGTGGCGGTCGTGCGGAACGGGTGCTCGCCGCGGGACGCCGCGCCGAGGGAGGTTCCGCTCGTGCGGAAGACGCGCTCGTCCGCCTCCGGCGGGTGGGCCGCGACGCGCGCGAACCGGAACACGTCGCACGGCACGGCGGGGATCTGCGCCGCGTGATCCATCGCGGCGACGTCCGCGCCGCGCGCCTCGAAGAGGCGCGCGACCGGCGCGCAATGCGCGGCCTGGTGCCGGGCGAGGTCGATCGCGAGCGCATCGAAGGACTCTGGGAGCGCCGCGCGCTCGCCCTGGTCCTGCGGAGGAGAGGCAGCCGCCGCTCGGCCGGCCCCTGTCGAGCCCGCCCCGTCCACGCCGAGCGACGCCTCGATGAACGCCCGCGCGCGGCGGTGCAGCGCCTCGCTCTGGTCTATCGGTCCCACGGGCACCGGGATAGCATGCGCGTCCTGCTCCGCTCGCGCGCTACGCCGTCAGCACGCGCGCGAGCGCGCCGGCCGCGGCCGAGAGCAGCGCCTCGGGGATGGTGAGCGCCGGCGTCAGCGTCAGCGTCTCGCCGCGCACCCCGCCCGTGAGGACCAGGTACCCTTCGGCCAGCATCCCGCGCATGGCCCGGAGCCCCAGCTCGGCGCTCTCGAGCTCGACGCCGACCATGAGCCCCGCGCCCCGCACGTCGACGACGCCCGCCCTGCGCGGGAGCGCCTCCCGCAGCATCGCCTGGAAGCGAGCGCCCACGTCGCGCGAGCGCGCGGCCAGCCGGCCTTCGTCGAGGGCGTCGAGCGTCGCGAGCGCGGCGCTCGACGCGAGGGGCGATCCGGAGTGCGTCGAGGTGTGGACCACCTCGCCCTCGCGCGCCCACGCCCGCATGATCGGCTCGGGCGCCACGCACGCGGAGATGGGCAGCCCGCCGCCGAGCCCCTTGCCGAAGCAGAGGATATCGACCGGCGCCCCGAGCTCTCCTGTGCGCGTCATCGCCCCCGAACGACCGAGTCCGGTCCAGATCTCGTCCGCGATCACGAGCGCCCCGTGCCGGTGCGCCGCTTCGCAGACCGCGCGCAGGAACGCGTCGGGCGGGACGACGCAGCCGCCCCGCCCGAGGATCGGCTCGAGGAGGACCGCGCCGACGTCGCCCCCGCGCAGCGCGAGCTCGACGGCGTCGACCGACCGCGCGGCGCCCGCCTCGTCGCGCGGGTAGGGCGCGAACGTCACGCGCCGGTTGAGCTGCTCCGCGAAGGGCGACCGGTAGCTCTCGCGCAGCCCGCACGCCGCGAGCGGCGCGTACCCGAGCCCGTGGTACGCGCCCTCGAACGCGACGAGCCCCGGCCGTCCCGTCGAGAGCGCCGCCGTCTTGATGGCCGCGGTGATCGCGTCGCTGCCGCTCTGGCCGAGCAGCGCCATGGGCGAGGGCCCGGGGTGCAGCGCCGCGAGGCGCTCCAGCAGGGCGATCTTCACGTCGGCCGAGTACACGTCGCCGAGCGCGAGGGTCAGCCGCGACAGCTGCTCCTCCGCCGCGCGCCGCACCGGCGCCGCCGCGTGGCCGAGCAGCAGCGCGCCGAAGCCGGCGCACAGGTCGACGTAGCGGTTCCCGTCGACGTCGCAGACGTTCGCGCCGCGCCCGTGCGACAGCACGATCGGCAGCATGTCGGCGCCGCTCTTCTGCGCCCGCGCCTCGCGCCGCCGGCCGAACGCCGGGCACTCGACGCGCTCGAGGCGCTCGAGGGCGCTCCGCGACAGGGGACCAGGCGGCGGCGACAGGATCGCAGGCAGCTCGGCGCCGCTGCCCGCGTCCGGCGCCGCCGGCAGCGGCAGATCGCTGTTCGGCATCGTCCTTCCTCCGCCGGAACCTAGCGCGCCCGCGGGCGGCTGCTCAGGCGCACACCCGGTTTCTCCCGCTGTTCTTCGCGTGATAGAGGCGCTCGTCCGCGCGCTTGATGAGGTCGTTCGCGGTGCGATCACCCTCCTGGAGGAGCGCCACGCCGACGCTGATCGTCACGCGGATGCTGTCGGCCTGGAACACGAACAGGTGCTCCGCGACCTTTTGACGCAGGGTCTCGCCGAGGGCCGCCGCGCCCTCGATGGACGTCTCCGGCAGGATGATGGCGAACTCCTCGCCGCCGTAGCGCGCGAAGACCTCGTCGCGGCGGATGCGGCTCTGCACGATGCGCGCGACCTCCTTCAGCACGAAGTCGCCGGCCAGGTGGCCGTGGACATCGTTGATGCGCTTGAAGTGGTCGATGTCGAACAGGAGGATCGCGAGGTCACGCTCGTGGCGGCGGCCGCGGATGATCTCGCGCTCGAGCGCCTCGTAGAGGTAGCGCTTGTTGTGGATCTGCGTGAGACCATCGATGATGGTCATCCGGTAGATCTCTTCGTGGTATTGCGCCTCCACGTCGGCGCCGGACAGGAACTTGAAGATCGTGGGGCCGATCTTCACCCGGTCTCCGTTCTTCAGCACGACCTCGCGGGAGATCTGCTCATCGTTGCAGTACGTCCCGTTGGTGCTCCCATCGTCGACGACCATCCAGGCGCTCGGCCGCTGCTCGAAATGGGCGTGCCTTCGTGACACGGAGTCGCCGTCGAGCACGATGTGGTTGTCCGCGCCGCGACCGACCCGCGTCGGGTTGTTCTCCAGCACGAACCGCTTGCCGAGCAGCGTGGGCTCCTTCGTGTAGATCACGACCAGGCAGTCGGTCGTGTTCTTGCTGCCGCCGCCCGGTGGGGGCTGGACCACCTGCGTTACACGAGTCTTTTCGTCGAAGTCACTCACGCGCGCTCAGCCCAACCCGTCGTGCGACCTAGCCTCGACATCGTTCGAGCTCTTCCCGAGACGGAACCTACCCGGGCGTGGCTCTTCGGCCGTGATGCAACGGTTCGATATGCCCTAGCTCGCCCAACGTCAAAGCGTACTGACATGCCCCGACTCCCGTCAAGACGGCCATCCGGGCGGAGCCGTCTTCAGTGCTTCCTCCGCCTTCCCGACCCGACAACGGCCTACGTCGCCCTCTGCGCTCCGTCGCGCTCGTTGTGCCCTTCCACGTTCTCGGCTTGTTCCCCGCACGCCGTCCGCCCCTCGCCGCCGTTTGCTGCCGCTCACGCCGCGCCGCACCGCCGGTGCTCGCCGATGCGCCTTGTGGGGCGCTGTGCGCTGCTATCGCAGTTGGCGCCCCATCTCTTTCCTCTTGTGCAGCCCGAGCTGCCGAGGACGCGGGTCTCTCTATGCGTTTCCCGAGCGCGCCGCCACCCGTCCGGCGAGCGATTGAGCCGGCAAGGGAGAGAATGGTTCGCTGGAACACGATGTGTCTGTTCGCCTGGCATGCCCGCGTTCTGCGGGGACGAGGCTCTGTGAGTTCTGCCTCAAAACCAGGGCGCATCACAACGCTGAACTGAGCCGAGCGGAACGCAGCGGATCGGAACCGTGCGAAGCGGAACGGAGCGAAGCGGCACGGAACGGAGCTGCGCCGGAGCGGAACCGAGCGGAACGGAGCGGAACCGAGCGAAGCCGAGCAGAACGGCGTGAAGCGGAGCGGAACGGAACGGAGCGGAACCGCGTGGACCCGCGTGCGCCGCGACCGTGCAGCGGCCCCGCCAGCGTGCCGGTTAGTTGACTTGGCACACAGGGTGCGTAGGATAGACCTGCGTCGCGGCGGAGACCTTCCCCCCCCAGGTCCGTCGCGGCGTTTTTCTTTTCAGGCTGCCGTGCCCATCTCCAGGCCGCAGCACGACAGCGCGCGAGGGGTGGACACCGCGCTGGCGCGTCGGTCAGGCGAGCGACGACAGCGTCGCGCGTAGCTCGCCGCCGTCGAATACCCAGAGCTCGCCCGGTCGTCCGATGGTCCAGGTCTCGTTCGCGGTGAGCGGGCTCGTCGCGACCACCGCGATCCGATCCTTCGGGGTCGTGACGGCCGAGAAGTCGACGCGGACATCGTCGTCGAGGAGCGTCGCGATGCCGAAGGGGGCCTTGCGGATGATGTGACAGAGCCGGGTTGCGCAGCGGGCGAAGAGGTGGCGCCCGTCGCCGAGCAGGAAATTGAACGTCCCGTCCTGGCCGAGCTCGCCGCCGAGCGCCGCGATCGCCTCCCAGAGCTCGCTGGGCCGGCGCGGATAGCATGGGAACGAGCTGCGGAGCCCCTCCAGCAGGTAACAGAAGGCGTGCTCGCTGTCGGTCGTTCCGATGGGGTTGAAGCGGCCCAGCGCGCGGCGCCGGACGCGAGGGAGCGTCCCGTTGTGCGCAAAGACCCAGTGGCGTCCCCAGAGCTCGCGCACGAACGGGTGCGTGTTGGCGAGAAGGACGTCGCCGCGGGTCCGGCGCCGGATGTGGCCGATCGCGAGCAGCGTCTTGATGGGCGTCTCGCTGAGGAATCGCGCCAGCGGGCTCTCCGCGGCGGGGCTCGCGTCGAGGAACACGCGAGCGGCGCGCCCCTCGAAGAACGCGAGGCCCCAACCGTCAGCGTGGGGACCGGTGCGGCCACCCCGGTGCCGGAGGCCGTTGAACGAAAAGACGATGTCTGTGGGGACGTTGCACTCCATCCCGAGGAGCTCGCACATGCTCGCGGCTGGACCATATCACCCGGGAGGGCGTCTGAGATCTCGACGGTGAGGCGCCGATGCGGCTTCTTCATCAAGGCCAGGCGGCGGCGCGGCCTCGCTCCTCGCCGCACGATCCTGGCCAGCGACGCGGCGCGATGCGCTGCCGCGGCGCGCCGGCGCGGCCTGGCGCCCGCCCCATGATCCCGGTCGACGCCGCGGCGCGATGCGCGGCGTCAGCGATCCGGCTCGCCCTGGAGCGACGCGCGCGGGATGGAGTGGACGAGATCGATGACCGCCTTGACCGTATCGACCGGAGTCTCCGGGATGATGCCGTGGCCGAGGTTGAAGATGTGCCCGGCGCGCCCGCCGGCCTCCGCGAGCACCGCGCGCGCGCGGCGCTCGGCGACGGCGCGCGGCGCGCAGAGCAGCAGCGGGTCGAGATTGCCCTGCACCGCGCGATCGTACCCGATGCGCTGCCACGCCTTGTCGAGCGGCGTGCGCCAGTCGACGCCGATCACCGTGCCGCCGGCGTCGCGCTGCGCCTCCAGGAGCGCCCCCGTGTTCGTGCCGAAGTGGATGACCGGGACCCCGGTCGCCTCGAGGTCGCGGAGGATGTGCCGCACGTGCGGCTGCACGTGCTCGCGGTAGTCGTCGATCGAGAGCGAGCCGACCCACGAGTCGAACAGCTGCACCGCCTGGGCGCCCGCGGCGACCTGAGCGCGGAGCAGGCGGCGGACGACCTCCGAGATCTTGCCCATCAGCGCCGACCACGCCTCGGGGTCGCTCCACATCAGCTGCTTCGTGAGCCGGTAGTCGCTCGACTTGCCCCCCTCGACCAGGTAGCTCGCCATGGTGAACGGCGCGCCGGCGAAGCCGATGAGCGGCGTCTTGCCGTCCAGCTCCTTGCGGATGAGGCGCACGGCGTCGAGCACGTAGCCGAGGCCCTCCTCGGGCTCGAACACCCGCAGCCGCTCGATGCCGGCCCGATCGCGCACGGGCTCGTGGATCACCGGGCCCTCGCCCTTCGCGAACTCGAAGGGGGCGCCCATCGGCTCGAGCGGCAGCAGGATGTCCGCGAAGAGGATCGCCGCGTCCATCCCGAGCCGCAGCGGCTGGAGCGTCACCTCGAGCGCGAGCTCGGGCGTCTTGCAGATCTCGAGGAGCGTGTACTTCTTCCTGAGCTCCCGGTACTCGGCCATGTACCGGCCGGCCTGGCGCATGAACCACACGGGCGTGACATCGGTCGGCTCTCGCCGGCAGGCGCGCAGGAAGCGATCGTGCATGGAAGGCTCCAGGAGGGGTCGACGGGACGCCGTCGGGACGCCCCTTCATGTCCGTTCAGCCATCGCCCGGCAATGGGTTTCAGCCCATCGCCCGAACGTGGGTCGCCGGGAGCGCGGCGCGGCCGGGCCCGAGGCGGCCCGGTCGAGGGGGCGGACCCAAGCGTCGGCTCCCCCGCCGTGTAGACTACGAGTCTATGGCGCGTCCCTCCAGACCTCCCGGCTTTGACATGACGTACAGGCCCGAGAAGCGCATCGCGTTCGGGCCGCCGCTGAAGGAGCGCCTCCCGGCGCTGCTCTACCTGACCTTCGCCCTCGGCGTCTCGGCGGTGATCTTCTACGGCCAGAACGCTCCCTCGAGCTCCCGGATCTTCCAGTACGTCGTCGAGGGCGATCGCCACCGGCTCGTCTCCTCCAGCGTGTGCGCCATCATCCTGTGCGTGAGCGCGCTGGCGATGGTGCTGCGCGAGCAGATGCGGGGGGTCGTCGTGCACCCGGAAGGGATCGAGCTGCGCGAGCTGCTCACCTTCGGCGTGCCGCGCGTGCGGCGCTTCGCCTGGTCGCAGATCGACCGGATGGCGGTGCCCTCCGCGCAGGCGGGCGCCGGCGCCGCGGCGGCGGTCAGCGGGACGGCGCCAGCGAGCAACATCCGGCTCGATCTCTGGGATGGGTCCCGCACCTGGCTGCCGGACGTCGGAGACAAGATCGCGCTGTCGGTGATGCTGGAGCGGGTCGCCCTGGCGCGGGCGATCCCGATCGAGGGGGGGACCGGGCTGATGGACGACCTCGGGAACCCCCTTCAGGACGACGGCTGAAGGCGCCTAGCGCGCGCTCGCCCCGGCCTTCCGCTGCGCGAACTCCTCGCGCACGCCCTGCCGCAGCTCGGGATCGAGCAGGAGATCCGCGCACGTCATCGCCATGGCCTTGGCGGCGATCAGCATCGAGTCCTGACCGGCGGGGCTCGCGGCGCGCTCGGCGAACGCGTGCTGGTGGCAGGTCGTCTCTCCCTTGCCGCAGATCGCGATCCACGGATGGATGGCGGGGAGCGCGTGGGACACGTCGCCCATGTCGGTCGAGCCGGTGCCGACGGCGGGGTCCATCTCCATCGGCGAGCGGCCGAGGGCGCGCAGGTGCTCGCCGAAGCGGCGCGCCATCTTCCGGTTGTTGACCATGTTCTTGTAGCCGCCCTGATCGACGAGCGTCAGCTCGACCCCGCTCGCCATGGCGGCGCCGCGGGCGCAGCGCTCCACGATCGCCCGCACGCGGGCGAGCTCCTCGGTGTCGAGGGCGCGGACCGAGAACTCGGCGACGGCGAGCTCCGGGATGATGTTGACCGCCTGACCGCCGTTCTTGATGAACCCGTGCACCCGGACGCCGTCGCGGAAGTGGACGCGCTGGCCGTCGATCAGCCGGAAGGTGTCGAGGCAGGCCGTGAGCGCGCTATGGCCGTCCCACGGCGCGAGCGCAGCGTGCGACGGCTTGCCGCGGAACTGGAGCTCGAGCCAGGTGCTGGCCAGCGTGTCGTGCGCGAGCAGGTCGCGGTCGAACGGGTGGAACATCATCGCGGCGTCGACGCCCTCGAAGGCGCCCGCCTCGAGCAGCCTGATCTTGCCGCCGCCCCCCTCCTCGGCGGGCGTCCCGACCAGATCGATGGTGCCGGCCACGGCGTCCTTCTGCCGAGCCAGCGCGAGGAACGCGCCGAGCGCACCCGCCGCGATCAGGTTGTGCCCGCAAGCGTGGCCGATCTCCGGGAGCGCGTCGTACTCGGCGAGGATGGCGAGGTGGGGACCCTCGCCACGCCCGATGCGCGCGCGGAGCGAGGTGGGCATGCCGGCGAGCCCCCGCTCGACCTGGATGCCGCGGTTCTCGACGGCCTCGGCGAGCCAGGCCGCGGCCCTGTGCTCCTCGAACCGGAGCTCGGGGTTCGCGTGGATGCGCGCGGCGATCTCGCGGAGGTCCGGGGAGAGGTCGTCGATGTCACGCTGGATGCGGCTCGGGTCGAGGTTCATAGGGGCGAGCGATACTACTCTGGATCTGCGCGGCTCGCCCGGGCCATGGTGGCGCCGGCGGAGGAGCTCCGCCGACGCCGCCCGGTGGTGACGCTCGCACGCTCGCGCGCCGCGCCGCGCCGCGCCGCGCCGCGCCGCCACGCTGTCGGGACTTCTCACGGAGCCAGGATCCTCGAATGCACGGACCGCGCTGTTCTTCGCTCCTCTTCTGCTTCTGCTCCTGCCTCGCGGCGGCGCTCGCGCTCGCTGCCTGCGACGCGCGCCCACGCGCGCGCCAGGAGGCCGGGCCGGCCGCCTCGAGCGCGAGCGCGGGGCCTCTGCCGGCTCAGGCCGCTCCGGCGCAGGCCGGGCCCGCCCGCGTCGCGGTCGAGGCGAGGGCGATGGGCACGAACCTGCTCCTCGCCGCCTACACGAGCGAGGCGATGGATGAGGCGGCGATCAGGGCCCGGCTGGACAAGGCGATCGCCGAGATCCGCAGGCTCGAGGGGCTCATGACGACCTGGCGGCCGGACAGCGAGCTGTCGCGGGTCAACGCGGCGGCCGGGAAGGGCGCGGTCGAGGTGAGCTCGGAGTCTCTCGCCGTGATCGAGAAGAGCCTCTGGATCAGCGAGCGCTCGGAGGGGGTCTTCGACGTCACCTTCGAGGCGATGCACGGGCTCTGGAAGTTCGACGAGGACATCGACGACAACGTGCCGCGCAAGGAAGACGTCGAGCGGGCGCGCGCGCTCATCGATCACAGGCAGATCAAGATCGATCGCGCGCGGCGCACGGTGATGCTCGGGAAGCCCGGGATGCGGATGAGCCTCGGCGGGATCGCGAAGGGCTATGCCGTCGACGCCGCGGCGCGCGTGCTGCGCGGAGAGGGGCTGACGTCGTTCTTCGTGCAGGCCGGCGGTGACCTGTACATCGCCGGAAAGAAGCCGGACGGGTCGCCGTGGAGGGCAGGAGTGCGGGATCCGCGCGGCAAGGACGCGAACGACTACTTCGCGATGATCGAGGTGGAGGACCACGCCTTCTCCACGGCGGGCGACTACGAGCGGAGCTTCATCAAGGACGGCAGGCGCTATCACCACATCATCGATCCGCGGACCGGCTTCCCGGCGTCCGAGAGCCGGAGCGTGACCATCTGGGCAAAGGACGCGCTGACCGCGGACGCCGTCGATGACGCGGCGTTCATCCTGGGGGCCGAGAAGGGGCTCGCGCTCGTCGAGTCGATCGAGGACTGCGGCGCGGTGATCGTCGACCGGAACAACAAGGTGTGGGTGTCGAAGCGGCTGGAGGGCAAGGTCGAGGTGCTCCGCCAGCCGACCGAAGGGCTGTAGTGGTCTCGGCCCTGAGGCTAGATTTCAGGTGTTGCGCTTTGCGTGTGGAGCCAATCGTGCTCTCGGGAACTTGGGGCGTGCGCGCGCTTTCCGAGGAGCTTCGGGCCATCAAACGTCAAGACGAATTCAATGTTGCAATTGCCATTCTCAGCGAGGGAGATGTCGATGCATCTGCTGAGTCGCTCGCGATGTGCGGCGTTTCAGCCTTTGAAGAGCTCGTCCAGCGTCCTGGCCGTGAGGATACGCTCGGCCCACACCGCGAGCCGCTCCCCGGACGCGGCGAGGACCTGCTCCCGTCTCGCCTCGGGCACTTCTCCGAACCGCGCCCGGAGCTGGCGCATCAGCACGGCGCGCTGGCCCTCGTCGAGCCCCGCGCGCCGCCCCTCATCGAGCGCTGCCTCTCGCTCGCGGGCCTTGATGGCCTCGATTTCAGGGTTGCCCTTGCGCTCCAGCGCGCGGACGACCTCGCGCTCGGCCGCCGCGCCGTCGAGCAACGCGCGGACGGGGACCGGACGGATCAAGCACGGATCCTCGATGGTCGCGTCAGGCGCGAGCGGCACGAACCGCCCCTCGGCCGACGACCACTCGGCGACCTCGTCACGCTTGACGAAGATGACGAAGACGCGGCGCACCCCTCGGACGACGAGATCATCGGCCTTCTCGCGCGCGTCCTGCGTCGACTGCTCGTTGACGATCTCGAACGAGAGCTCTTCCAGATACCGGCGTCCCGTCGCCGGATCGAGCCCCGCCCTGCGGATGGAGAGGTCGGTGGCGAAATCCGAGCCCTCGGCGACGCGGGTGATGAGATCGGCCGCGCCGATGTAGCCGGGCCGAAGGTGCGGCGCGATCAGGAAATCCAGCCGCACCTGCTGCTCGGCGTGAGGCTCGAGCGCCGGCGCCGCGACGACCTTGCGCCCGCGGATCAGCTCGTCGCGCGTCACCTCGGGCGCCACGAGGTGCTCATCGACGGCCGGGAAATGCGCCCGCCGCGGCTCCGCGGGCGGGAACCTCACCGCCGCGCCGCCCCGGGCGGCCGGGGCGAGCAGCAGCGCGGCACCGGTCGGCTTGGGATCCATGCCGACAAGGCTAGCACGAAGGCGGTCACACGAGCTTCGCCGCCCGGCCAGCGCGCGCCGCGGGGCCGCTCCCGGAGCGGGCAGAGGCGCGCGGTCCACGCCGGTCGCCGCCCTCACCGCCCCTTGTAGACCGGCTTCCGCTTCTCGGCGAACGCGCGCAGCGCCTCCAGCCGATCCTCGCTGCGCAGCGTCTCGTCGTAGTGGACCCGCTCGATCTCGAGCCCGAGCGAGAGCGGCACGTCATAGCCGTCGTCGATCGCCCCGAGCGCCGCGGCCTGCGCGATGGGCGCGCCGCTCGCGATCGGCTCGATCCACGCGATCGCGTCGTCGACCACCGGCGTCCCTTCGGGGGATACCCGGTTCACGAGGCCCCAGGCGAGCGCCTCGGGCGCGGTGAGCCTCCTGCCGAGCAGGATCATCTCCTTCGCCCGCGCCTCGCCGACGACCCGCGGCAGCCGCTGCGTGCCGCCCGCGCCCGGGATGATGCCGAGCGACGTCTCCGGCAGCGCGAGCTCGGCGTGCGGCGCCGCCACCCGGAGATCGCAGATCAGCGCGAGCTCCAGCCCCCCGCCGAACGCGACGCCGTTGATCGCCGCGATCACCGGCTTCGGGCTCCGCGCGAGCACCCCGAGGTCGGTCCGGTACAGGCCCACCTGGCGACGGACGTCGTCGGGGCTCATGCCCTGCCGCTCCTTCAGATCGGCGCCCGCGCAGAACGCCTTGTCACCGGCGCCCGTGATCACGATCGCGCGCACCTCCGGGTCGTCCACGAGCTCGCGCCCGAGGCGGCCGAAGGCGAGCAGCGCGTCCCGGGAGAGCGCGTTGCGGCGATCCGCCCGATCGATGGTGAGCACCGCGACCGCGCCGCGCCGGTCGAGCTTCACGGGAGGGGCTTCCGACATGGAGCTTGCCTAGCCGACCGCGGCGGCGCGGCAAAGAGGCTCGCTCACTTGGCGTCGGCCGCCTTCTTGGCCTTGGTGCTCGCCGCCTCGAGCTTGCCCAGCCGCGCCCTGATCTCCGCGTTGTCGCGCCGCAGCGCCTCGAGCTCGTCCCGCAGCCGATCCAGCTCGCGCTTGCCCGCCCCGCCGAGATCGCGCAAGACCTCGCGGATCCGACGCCGCACCCGCCCGTCGAGATCGCGGTCGAGCTGCCGCTGGAGCGCGCCACGCGCCCGGCCGTCGCCGAGATCGCCCAGCGCGCGCGCGACGTCGACCCGGAGGTATGGATCCGGCTGATCGAGGAGCTCCTCGAGGAGCTCGCGCGTCCGCCGATCGCTGGAGAGCTTCGGGAGCGCCATGATCGCCGCCCGCCGCCCCCGCGTCGGGACGCCGTAGCGCGTGCGGGCCGTCAGGTGCGGCACGGCGCGCTCGTCCCGCAGGTTGGCCAGCCCGTCGATCACGCCGCAGCGGATGACCTCGCCCCACGAGGGGCGATCCAGGAGATCGACCAGCGTCTCGAACCCCGAGCTCTGCCGCGTGGCCCCGAGCGCGCGCGCCGCCTCGGCCTGCACCAGGTAGCTCGCGTCGCGCAGGGCGAGCTTGCCGAGGACCTCCGCCGCCTTGGCCGACCGGAAGTTGCCGAGCGCGCTCGCGACCGCCCGGCGCACCTTCGGGTGCTCCACGCCCGCGCTGCCCTCGAGCAGCGCGAACGCCGCGCTCGACTGGAGCGCGCCGAGCGCGGCCGCGGCGGCGGCGCGCACCCCCCAGAACTCGCTCGCGTCCGAGAGCGACTGCCCGAGCGCCCGCGCCGTCGGCGGGTCGTCGCGCCGAGAGAGCGGCTTCGCGGCGAGCATGCGGCCGCGCGCCGTGGGCGCGTGGGCGAGCTGCGCCCGCAGGAGATCGCCGGGCGCGTCGACCCTGACCTCGCCCAGGATCCTGAGGTCCGGATCCACCACCACGAAGCGAGGCCGCCGCGGGAGCGGGATGACGAAGGTGTGGGCCGCCTGATCCACGCGCCGCACCTCGCGCCGCGTCATCGAGCTCTTGCCCTCCGTGAAGCCGAAATCGAGCACCAGGTCGAACGCGAAGATGGGCGGCGTCGAGGCGTCCGGCTGGAGCGCGTGCTCCCGGCTGGGCTGCCCGGCCGCCTGCGCCTGCTTCACCGTCACGGTGCACTGGTCGCCCTCGATCTCGATCTTCACGTCGAGCTCGGGGTGCCCGGCGCGGAAGACCCACTGCTCGAAGAAGCGCTCCAGCGACTTGCCGCTCACGTCCTCGAGCGCGCGGGCGAGATCCCGTGTCTCCACGACCCCGCGCGCGTGGCGCGTCAGGTAGGTGCTCACCCCGCGCCAGAAGAGGTCGTCTCCGAGCTCCCGGCGGAGCAGGTGGAGCACGAGCCCGCCCTTCTCGTAGAGGTGTCGATCGAAGATGTCGAGCGGCGCTTCGTAGTCCTGACAGACGATGGGCCGCCGGTAACGCCCGCGCGCCTCGCCAAGGTACGAGTCGAGATCGGCCTTCAGGCCGTGATCGTACTCGTCGGCGCCGAGGTGATGCTCCCGATAGACGTGCTCCATGAACGTCGCGAATCCCTCGTTGAGCCAGCCGTGCGACCAGTCGCGGCAGGTCACCAGATCGCCGAACCACTGGTGCGCGAGCTCGTGGGCGATGAGATCGTCCGAGGAGATGTCGAGCGCCGCCCGCTCGTCGAGCAGGATGTGCTCGTACATCGTGGTGGCGGTCGTGTTCTCCATCCCTCCGAAGATGAAGTCGCTCACCACCACCTGTGCGTAGCGGCGGAAGGGATATTTGACGCCGAGCTTCTCGCTGAAGTGGCGGATCATGTCCGGCGTGCGCGCGAACGTGCGGCGGCCGTCCTCCTCGCGCCCCTTCGGCACGAAGTACGCGAGCGGGACGTCGAGCGCCGCGCCGTCGATGCGGGCGAACTCGCCCGCCACGAGCGTGAACAGGTAGCTCGGGTGAGGCTCGTCCAGCCGGTAGTGATAGACGCCCTCCTTCTGCGATCTCGCGTCGCCCTCGAGCTCGCCGTTCGACAGGCAGTACCAGCCCGGCAGCACCTGCGCGCGGAGCTCGGTCGTCTGCTTGATATGGGGCTTGTCGATGCACGGGAAGATGTGGCGCGCGTCCTCGTCCTGACACTGCGTCCAGACCTGGCGCGGGCGGTCGGGGACGTGCTCGTCCGGCTGGAGGAAGTAGATCCCCCGCCGCGGTGTCGCCCGGTACCGGACCAGGATCGACACCTCGGCCTCGTCGAGCGGCACGGCGACGCGGATCGTCTCGCCGTCGTACGTGTGCTCGGCCGCGTGGAACGCGCCGCTCGCCGCCTTGCCCGCGCCGCGCTTGGGCTTCGCGGCGCGGCCGGCCCCGGCGCTGATCTCGACCGCCTCGAGGTCGAAGCCGATCGCGTCGAGCGCGATCTCGCGCGCGCCGGGGTCGACGCGGACCGCGTCGAGCCGCGCCGTGCCGCGGATCGAGCGGGCCTCGACGTCGAGCGCGAGATCGAGGGCGATGTGCCGGATCGTGAAGGGGCGCGGACGCTCGTAGACGCGCCTCGTCCCGGCCAGCGTGAAGGGCCGCGACGCGGCCGCGAACTCGGACGACGACAGCACGGAGCCGCAGGCGCAGCGCGAGTGGAGCCGGTACTCGATGGACATCTCCGCGGAGTTTCCCCGCGCGGCGCCCGGCGCTGCAAGCAAGAACTCGTGCGCGGGGGCGGGCCGCCGGGCGGATCAGCCCGTCTTGAGGCCGTCGAGCACCTCGAGCGCCAGCTCGTATTTGCCGAGGGGCGGCATCAGGTAGGCCCCCTGCACCCGGTCGCGCACCGAGAAGAGCATCTCGCGGGCGATCTTCACCCCCTCCTTGCGCGCCTCGGGGCCGGCCGGGACCTTGCGCATGCGCTCGCGGATCTCCTCGGGGATCTGCATGCCGGGCACCTCGTTGTGGAGGAACTCGGCGTTCTTGTGGCTGACCAGCGGCAGCACGCCGACGAGCACCGGCATCCCCAGGTGCTCGATGCGCCGCAGCACGTTCTCGAGCAGATCCTGGTGGAAGATCGGCTGGGTCATGATGATGTCGGCCCCCGCCGCGCGCTTCCGTTCCAGACGCGCGATCTCCTTGTCGAGGTCCTGGGCGCCCGGCTCGAGCCCCGTGGCGAGCAGGAACGACGTCTTGCCGCCCGGGATCGGCTTGCCGGCCGGGTCGAGGCCGCGGTTCATCGTGCTCGCCATGTTGAGCAGCCCGATGGAGTCGAGGTCGTAGACGGCGGTCGCCTCCGGGTAGTCGCCGATCTTCGGCGGATCGCCCGTGATGATGACGAGGTTCTTGATGCCGATCGCGTGGGCGCCGAGCAGGTGCGCCATCTGGCCGATGAGGTTCCGGTCGCGGCCGCAGACGTGCAAGATCGGCTCGATGCCGTAGCGCTGGACCAGGAGCGAGCAGAAGGCGAGGTTCGTCATCCGCGCCGTGGCGCGCGGGCCGTCGGCGACGTTCACGACGTCGACGCCGCTGTCGATGAGCATCTTCGCGGCGCTCAGCGCGCTCTCGGGGTTCAGGCCCGGCGCCGGGTTCACCTCGACGGAGACCACGAACTTGCCCGCGGCGATCTTCGCCGCGAGGGGGCTCCGCTCGCCGAGCGGGGTGGGCTCGAGCCCCGTGGGCGCGTCCATCGTGATGTGCGGGCGCGCGGCGGCCTCGGGCGCGGCGCCGCCCCGGAGCATGCGGGCCGACTTGGCCATCCACCGGACGTGCTCCGGCGTGGTGCCGCAGCAGCCGCCGATCATCGCCGCGCCCGCCTGGATCATGCGGCGGGCGAAGACGTCGAAGTACTCGGGCGTCGCCATGTAGAGCTGGCGGCCGTCGACCGTGCGGGGCAGGCCCGCGTTCGGCTGCACGCAGAGCGGGAGCCCCGCGGTCGCCATCCGCTCCGCCATCGCGAGCGACAGCTGCGGGCCGTCGCCGCAGTTGACGCCGAGCAGCTCGACCCCCCAGTCCCGCAGCGTCCGCGCGACGCGCTCCGGCTCGCTGCCGTCCGCCGCGACGCCGCTCGTGTCGAACGTCATCGACGCGAGGACCGGGAGCCCAGGCGCGGCCGCCCGCGCCGCGTCGATGGCGAGCTTGATCTCGTCAAGATGGCGAAATGTTTCAAGGATCAGGAGGTCCGCGCCGCCCTCGGCGAGCGCGCCGGCCTGCTCGGTGAACGTGGCGGACGCGGCGGCGAGGTCGTCGCGCGTGGCGACGCCGGGCACGAGCCCCGTCGGGCCGATCGAGCCGGCGACGTACGCGTCGCCGCCCGCGATCTCGCGCGCGAGGCGCGCGCCCGCGAGGTTGAAGTTGCGGACCTCGTTGACGAGCCCGTACCGCTCGAGCCGGAACCTGTTGGCGCCGAAGGTGTTCGTCTCGATGACGTTCGCGCCCGCCGCGACGTACTCGGCGTGGATCTTCTTCACGAGATCGGGGCGCGCGACGTTCAGCTGCTCGAAGTTCTGGGTGACGAACACCCCGCGCTCGTAGAGCAGCGAGCCCATCGCGCCGTCGAACACGAGGATCGAACGCTGGAGCGCGTCGAGGAATGGGGCCTCTGGTCTCGTGCGGGACATGGGGCGCATCGTAGGGGCGCTCCGGCTTCTCAGGAAGGGGGGCTCGACGCGGTTGACGGCGCGGCGCGGATCTCGGTAGGGCAGTTCTCGAGATGAGCACGCCCCGATGGCTTCAAGCATTCGCCCTGGCGGTCTCCGCCGCTGCTCCGCTCCTCGCCGCCCCTTCCGAGGCGCACGCCTGGCATCCGCCCGTGCACCGCTCGGACGCAGGCGTGGATCTCTACCTGTGGAGCGCCCGTGATTTCGGCACCTCGCTCGCCGCCGTCCCGTTCGTGCAGTTCGAGCCGACGCCAAATCTGTTCATCAACCTGAAGTTCCCGCTGGCGCTCTCGTTCGACGGTCCGGGGGACCTCGAGGATCTGGATCGCCAGTCGCGCGCCGCGCTCGGCAACCCGACGTTCACGCTCTACTACTCGGACGCGGGCCGCAAGCTCACGTGGTACGCGGGCGGCCGCGCCGGGCTGCCGCTCGGCGCGGTCGACGGCTACGACTGGCACGTGGCCCGGGGCTTCAGCGCGTCGGCGATGGCCTATTACGATCTGCACCTCTGGGCGGCGAACGCGCTCCCGGTGGGCGGCCTGGGCGGCATCGAGTACCGCTTCGGGAGGTCGTTCGTGCTCCGGGCGGGCGGGGACCTCACGTTCTTCATCCCGGTGGGGGACGGCGTCCGGCGCGGGTTCATCGACGACTCCGACGATCTCGAAGCGGTGTTCCAGGCCAAGGTCGAGCCCGAGTTCCAGAGCCGCTCCGGCTTCGGCGGCGGCGTGGCGCTCCAGACGGTGTGGGTGCCGTCGTCGGTCTACGACGATCAGGGGCAGGTCTCGCTGCTGCCGTATTTCGTGTACGACAGCCAGAAGACCTTCTTCATGCGGGCCGGCCTGCTCCTCGCGCTGGACGAGCCGCTCGGGCCCGCGTTCGACCGGGGGCGGGTGACGTCCCTCTATCTGCAGTTCGGCGGGCACCTCGACTAGCGTGCCGGGCGGTTCGAGAGAGCGAGAGATGAGCCAGACATGACCCGTCGCCGTGCCATCGCCTGGGGCGCCGCCGCCGTCGCCGTGCTGGCCCTCGTGCTCGTCTGGCTCAAGCTCAACCAGTTCCCGCCGGACACGATGCCCGAGGGCGCTTATCTCCGCATCGCGTACAGCATCGGCGTCAGCGATCCGCGCGCGTGCTTCCCGTACCTCGAGGACCGGGCGCAGCACGCGGCGTACACCATCCGCGACTACCGGCGGAAGGCGAGCGAGCGGATCGAGGCGAGCTACCCGGAGCCGGAGCGCGCGCGCCTGCTGGAGCAGTACCGCGCGCACGCGATGGCCGAGGACGGGGCGGACGTGTGGGTCGACATGGCCACGAAGCAGGGCTTCATCGCGCGCCTCCGGCGCGACCTGTCCGGCATCGGGAAGGTGGAGGTGACGGGCGAGCGGGCCACGGTCGAGACGGCGCGCGGCACGCGGTACCCGTTCCGGCGGCGAGACAACGGCATCTGGGGGCTCACGCTGTTCACCGCGGATCTCGTGGCCGAGGCCGAGCGGGCCGCGCGGGACTGGGACGTCGTGGAGAAGGCCGCGCTCGATTACGAGCGGGGGCGGTGAGCGAGGTCAGCGGACGAGGCGGCCGATCGCGTGGGGCCGCGCGCCGGTCTGCGGGAAGTACGCGGATCCCGACGTGAGGCTCCAGCTGTACCCGGTGAGGTCCCCGGCGTTCGCCCGGCCCTGGGAGACGGCGTAAATACGCATGGTGCCCCTGCCCGCGCCGCCGTCCGTGCTCCCGCCGCGGCAGGGCTTGGCTGGATCGGCCGGCACCCATCGCGTGTCTCCCGTGCTCGGGTCCGTGGTGCACCCGTGGGCGGTGCTTGTCGAGTCGATGACCCGGAGCGAATACTGGGTCGTGCCGGAGACGACGGGCTCGGCCGGCGCGATGGCGGTCGGGGACGCATCGACGATCGCCGTGTGTCCCGAGCCGCTGTCCGTGTAGTTGATGACCAGCAGATCGCCAGGCAGAATGTCGTCGATCTTCGAGATCCGCTTGAAGTGGTTCCCGGCCACGACCTGACCGTACAGGCTCGTGGAGGTCGGGCTCGTGGAGCCCCACCAGCCGCGGAGGATCGAGGTCGTCAGCGTGGGATCCTCATGCAAGAGGGACAGGGTGAACAGCGTTGCGCCCTGCGTGGTCCCGGTGAAGCTCACCCAATCGATGCTGCTCGGCGTCCCGAACCTGTTGGTGTCGGGGCCGTCGAGCACGAACGGCTTGTCGGCGGCACGCTCGACGAAAGCGCGGGCTCCCACGAGGTGAGCCGGCAGAACCTCTTTCACCTGGACGACGTGAGCGGCGCCTGCGCCCTCGCCGTGAGCGCCATCGGCCCATGTACCGGCGATCAGCGTGTCTCCGGAGAGCGCTACACGGACATCCCACGTGTTCCACGTGGAGCTCTCGACCTTGCTCTGCGGCGTCCATACGCCGCCGGTCCTGGCGAAGATCCTCGGTCCCTGCCCGCCGTCGTGGCTTCCGCCGAGGATCAACCTGTCCCCGGACACGGCGACGCTGGCGCTGCGACCCCAGCCGCCATAGTCCGGCGTGTCGACGTCGTTGCGGTACAGCATGGCCTGCTGGGTCCACGCGCCCTCGCTGCGCGCGAAGACCACGGCGGCTGTCCTGTCGGGGCCGCGCTCATCGTAGACGGTGGTGCCGACCGCCAGCGTCTCCGCGCTCAACGAGAGCGAGGCGCCGAACCTGTAGTGCGGCGTCGCTCCTATCGGCGGGTAAAGAATGGCTTGTTCGGACCAGGCGCTGCCGGCACGGGCAAATACGTGAACCTGGCACGGACGATCCCAGCCCGAATTGAAGTCGACCCCATCATCGCATTCTCCACCCATGGCCGCGGTGTCGCCGTCCAGGGCGACGGTGGAGCCTTGGTCGAAGGTCTCGGTGCTGGGTACGAGCTTGGCCTGCTGCGCCCACGCGGCGCCGCTCCGGGAGAAGATGTACGCAGCGCCGGGGCCATCAACCGTCGGGGCGCTATCGTAGGGCGCCCCGACCATGATCGTGCTGCCCGACACGGCGACGGCATATCCGAACCAGTTGTCGCGGCGCGGGTTGTCCTGTGCGACGAGCTTTTGCTGCTCCTGCCACGCGTTGCCGCTGCGCGTGAACACGTACGCAGCGCCGTGATTCGCCGGATAAGAGAACGTCCCGACGACGATCGTATCCCCGTCGATGGCGACGGACGCGCCGAAGCGATCGCCCGGCAGACCATCGCTGGGCGCGAGCACGGCCGCCTGGGTCCACGACGCGCCGCTGCGCACGAACACGTAAGCTGCTTCCGCGTCCAGGCTGCCAACCACAGCGGTGTTCCCCGAGATGGCCACGGACCACCCGAAACCGTCGTTGCTCGCAGCATTGCTGGCGTAGAGCACGTGTTGCTCGGTGGCGATGAGCGGGTCGACCTCGAGCGGATAGGCCGCGCCGGTGTCGTCCACCACGATCGAGAGGCTCGCGTCGCTCAGCTTGATCTCCGCCGGAAGCACGCTCCCGCGCGCGTCCTGAACGACGAGATCGGCATAGCGCATCACGGCCGCGCCGGTCTCGTCCAAGAGCTCCACCGACTGGCCGTCCTCCGAGAGCTCCGGCGAGAGATCGCCCCCGAGCGCGATCTCGAGCTCCACCTTGCCTTCGCCGTCGCGACGGCATGGAGGCGGAGAATCGAGGGAGAAGCCCTGCTCCAGCCCGAGGGGGCCGTTCAGGTACCACTCCGTGACGCTCAGGCCCGCGGACGGGGCTAGGTGCCTGAGCTCGACGCGGTTGTTTGATCCGCGCGGTTCGGCCGCGACGTCCAGGGGGACGAGATCCCCCTCGCAGCCATAACGCGCGAGCTTCATCGTGATTCGACCCGCGCTCACCGAGCTCTCGCGGGTCACGACGACGCCGGCCGACGTGAACTCGGAGACGAGGCCGTGCGCCGGATTCAGAGCGCTCACCCCGGCGCGCGCGCCCACCGTGTTGTGGCTTACATTGTACGCAGAAGACGCCTGTCTCTGAACTGTCGCGATGAACGCCGCGCGGCGCTCCAGAGACGCGGCGTCGGGCCCCTGCTGCCCGTGAGGCCGAGTCTCCTCGGCGCCGTCCGTGCTCGCTGGATCAACCTCCGCGCTGCAGGACGTGACGGCGATGATGCAAAACCAGAGTGCATGAATGGATGTTCTATGACGCGGCATGTGGCTCTCCCTGTCGGTGGTAAACCCTGACGGACCGGCGACGTGTGCGGCGCCGGAGCCAATGACCCGAGCTTGTATTGGAAGGCGGTCCACAGCGGCTCGCTGCTGTCGAGCGCCTTGCGGAGCCCCCCAGCGCACGAGCGCACGCGGATGGTTAGGTCACTTGAAGGACGGTCCCGTCCTTATTTGCCGTTCTCATCGTCCTCTTCGGTTTCGCGCGTGTCAAGAAGAGCGAACATCGATGATGTTGAGGGAGAGAGGGCCCCGCCTCGATAGGTCGTGGTGAGAAGATCGGTCCTTCAATGCGTGGATGTCAGACCGCCGCCGCACGCAATGCGACATGTCGACGGAACGGATAACGGCATCCCCGAGCGTGACGGTGTGGGTGAGAGTCTCAGCGGGGAGCGCCGCCGAGGCGCTCAGGCGACGATCCGCTCCGTCTTCACGCCAAGGAGCTTCTTGGCACGATCACTCTTGGACTAGTCCAACTCGAGGTGCTTGCGCGGTGTCATGGTCATCATGGAATCGCCCGACGCGCCGCGCGCGACGCCGACTCACCTCGTCGCGATCCGCCCGAGCGCCTCGTCGGCGGACAGCAGCACCTGCTCCCACTCGTCGAGCGCGTTGGGCCAGTGCGGCGAGAAGCGCAGCACGCCGTCCGGGATCGCGCAGGCGATCCCCAGGCGGGTGAGCTCGCGGTACAGCTCGACCACCGAGGCGCCGCCGGGCGGCCTCACCCCGAGCGAGCAACCCCGCAGCGCCGGATCTCCCGGCCGCAGGCTCTCCCATCCGCGCTCCCGGAGCGCCTCCTCGAGCGGGTCGAGGAACCGGTTCGCATGCTCGTGGATCCGCTCGACCCCGATCTGAAGGATGAGGTCCACCGCCGCCTCGAGCCCGGCGAAGCCCGCGGCGTTGAGGTTGCCGCCCTCGACGAAGTCGGCGCGCTGCCGGATGGGCCGGTCATACCGGAGCTTGCCCGGGCCCTGGAGCAGGAAGCTCACGGCGTCCTCGTGGCTCAGCCAGCCCGCCACCGCGGGCCGCAGCGATGGCAGGCGCTCGCGGCGGACGTAGAGGAAGCCCGTGCCCTCCAGCCCCATCAGCCACTTGTGGCCGCCGCACGCGAGGTAATCGACCCCGGCCGCCTCCACGTCCACCGGCGTCGCGCCGACCGCCTGCACGGCGTCCACGCAGAGCTCGGCGCCGTGCGCGCGGCAGAGCGCGCCGATCGCCGCGAGCGGCATCCTGAGCCCGGTCTGGAACTGCACAGCGCTCACCGCGACGAGCCGCGCCCCGCGCTCGAGCTCGCCCTCCAGCTGGGCGAGGCCCGAGCCGCTGCCGTCCGCGAAGCCGCCGAGCGGAAGGAAGACGACCTCCAGGCCGAAGATCGCGGCCGCTTGCTGCCACGGGGTCACGTTGGCCGGGAACTCCCCCTCGAAGAGGATCACCCGGTCGCGCGGCCGCCAGGGGAAGCACAGCGCGATGTCCGTGAGCCCGCGCGTCGTGCTCTGGACCAGCGCGATGTCGTCGCCCGCGGCGCCGATGAGCCGGCCGAGCTTCTCCCGCAGGCGGAGCCGCTGCGCGTACCAGGCCGGGAACGCGGCCGCCCCCTGCGCGGCGTAGTCGTCGAGCAGCGCCATCATCGCGAGGCGCACCGGCCGCGACGGCGGCGAGATCCCCGCGTGGTTCACGTAGACGAGCGGCGCGAGGTGCGGGAACAGCCCGCGATCGCCGAGCTTCGCGGTGAACGCCCGATCCCGATCGATTTCGGCGGTGTGTCGCATCAGCTGACTCCGCGCTTCCCCCGGCGCTCCCCGCGGACCTTGGCGAGGTAGCGCGGCGGCGCCCCCTTGCCGGCCGCCGGCGGCACGAGGCAGTGCGGCTTCGTGCCGATGAGATCCCCGCGGCCCGCCTTGATCAAGGCCTCCCGCGCCTCGTCGTGGTGCGCCGGGTCCCAGTAGAGGAGCAGCGCCTTCTGGAGCTTCTTCTCGCGCAGGTCCTTCGCCGTGTACACCGGCTCCCGCGTGAGCGGGTCGATCCCCGTGTGGTACATGCAGGCCGCCATCGACATCGGCGTCGGGATGAAATCTTGCACCTGGCGCGGCCTCATCCCGCTCTTCTTCAGGTAGATCGCGAGGTCGACCATGTCCCGCAGCGTCGAGCCGGGGTGCCCGGAGATGAAGTAGGGCACGAGGAACTGGTTCTTGCCGGCCTCCTCGCTCGCGCACCGGAACTGCTCGGCGAAGCGCTCGTAGCTCTCGATGCCCGGCTTCTTCATCTTGTCGAGCACGTCCTTCTTGTTGTGCTCCGGGGCGACCGAGAGCTGGCCCCCCGTGTGGTGCGCGGCCAGCTCCTCGATGAACTCGGGCGACCGCTCCGCGAGGTCGTAGCGCACGCCGGAGGCGATGAAGACCTTCTTGATCCCCTGCTCCTCGCGCACCGCCTTCATCAGCTTGAGCAGCGGGCCGTGGTCGGTGTTCAGGTTCTCGCAGACCTCGGGGAAGACGCACGAGAGCCGCCGGCAGGCGTTCTCGATCGCCTCGTCCTTGCACCGCATCTGGTACATGTTCGCGGTCGGCCCGCCGAGGTCGCTGAGCACGCCGCGGAAGCCGTCCATGCGCCGCAGCGCCCGCACCTCGCGCAGGATGCTGTCCGCCGAGCGCGACTGGATCACCCGCCCCTCGTGCTCGGTGATCGAGCAGAACGTGCAGCCCCCGAAGCAGCCGCGCATCGTGACGACCGAGTGCTTCACCGTCTCGTACGCGGGGATCGGCGCGTCGTACGACCAGTGCGGCACCCGCGTGAACGGCAGGTCGTAGAGCGCGTCCATCTGGCCCGTCTCCAGCGGGAACGCGGGCGGGTTGAAGTACACCGCCTCGGCGCCGTGCGCCTGGAGCAGCGGGCGGGCGTTGCCGGGGTTCGTCTCGAACTGGAAGGCGCGCGACATCTCCGCGAAGGCGCCCTTGTCGGCGGCGACCTCCTCGTAGCTCGGGAGGATCACCGCCTTGCCGTCGGCGACGTAGCGCGAGCCCTCGATGTGCTCCCACTCGCCCTTGCGCAGGGGGACGGCGGTGCCCCGGACGTCGCGGATCGACCGGACGGGCTCGCCGCGCCGGAGGCGATCGGCGACCTCCCAGACGGCCTTCTCGCCCATGCCGAAGATGAGCATGTCGGCCTTGGCGTCGAGCAGGACCGAGCGGCGGACCTGATCGGACCAGTAGTCGTAGTGCGCGATGCGCCGGAGCGACGCCTCGATGCCGCCGAGGACGATGGGGACGCCGGGGAACGCCTGGCGGCAGAGGTTCGCGTAGACGATCGAGGCCCGGTTGGGGCGGAGGCCCACCTGCCCGCCCGGCGAGTACTGGTCCTCGCTGCGGACCTTCTTCTGCGCGGTGAGCTTGTTCAGCATCGAGTCGAGGTTGCCGGCGGTGACCCCGACCATGAGCCGGGGGACGCCCATCCGCAGGAGGTCGCTCGTGTCCTGGTAGCGGGGCTGGGAGACGATGCCGACCCGGAAGCCGCGCCCCTCGAGGAAGCGGCCGATGATCGCGGCGCCGAACGCGGGGTGGTCGACGTAGGCGTCGCCGTTGACGAGCAGGATGTCGAGCGCGTCCCACCCCCGCGCGCGCATCTCCTCCCGGGTCGTCGGCAGGAAGGCGGTCAGGTCGCGGGGGGCGGCGCCGGCGCTTCGGCGGAGCTGGGTGAGGGGCACGGCGCCGTCACCCTACGGGCCGGAAGAGCGGGCGGCAAGGGGGCGGCCCCGGCGGGGGGGCGACGGTGACGGCGTGACGGCGTGACGGCGCCGGGGAGCCCCGCGGGGCCGCGGCCGAGGCCGGCGCGCGGGGGGCCGGCGGGAGGGCGCAGCCCGCGTTTTCCCGGGAGAAACGCCAAAGTTACACGATACCCGGCCAGCCGGTCACGGCTTCTGGTCACCGGAGCATCGGATCTCCGGACGCGACATGAGGGCTGGCGCGCGCCACGCACCACCGCGGCGTTACACACAGCGGCAGTCGCTGGTGAGCTCATCAAAAAACGCTTCAAAACAAGCGGTTTTTGCGCGCGGGGGAGGGTTCCAAAACGACCCGGAAAGAGGGTGCGTAAAAATAATATGTGGAATCACGATCAGATGATGCCCTCCGCGCCAAACATCTCAGCTTCGCTGTGGTGCACGAGGTGGGCGTTCCCTTCCTTCGCGGGCTGCTCCAGGGGTTCGGCGTGGGGGCGAACGATCGCGAGGACGTGGTGCACGACGTCCTCCTCGCCGCTTACCGCAATCTGGAGACCTTCGACGCGAGCCGCCTGCTGCGCGCGTTGCAGGGGCGGCGCGACGAGGACGACTTCTTCGAGGACGACTTCGAGGACGAGGACCACGAGCCGGTGCCGCTCAGCGAGGTGCTCCCGTGGATCGGGGAGGGGCAGCCGCGGCGGGTGTGGGACTCGCTCTACCGGTGGCTCTACGGGATCGCGTGGCGGCAGGTCAGCCACTACCGCGACCGGGCCTATCGGCGCCGCGAGATCCCGGACGGCCTGCGGCTCATCGCGATCTCCGCCGGCGCCGACAGCCGGCCCCGTCTGGAGCAGCGGCTGGAGGCGATGGAGCGGGCCGAGGTGATCGACGCGCTGCTCGCCAGCCTCGACCCGCAGCGGCGGGTCATGCTGGTGATGCACGACATGCTGGACATCCCGGTGGTGGATATCGCCCGGGAGCTCCAGATCAACGAGAACACCGGGCAGAACCGGCTACGGCTCGCCCGGGAGGACTTCCGGGCGGCGGTGAAGCGGCTCGACCCGGAGCAGCGGAGCGCGCTGCGCATCGGCGACCGGCCGTTCGCCGCCGAGGCGACGACGAAGCGGCGGCCGGCGCGGCGGCGGGGGACCTGAGCCATGCCCCGGCGGCCCCCGGTACCCATCTTCTGCGTCTACGCACCAGGCGAGTTGATCCAGCTTCGGCGCCCGAGGACCATCAGGCCGTACTGGAGTCGACGACGAGACCCAGGCTCGTGAGCGCCGTCAGAAGCGATTGCAGGGCTGCGTTTCCGTCGCGCGATCCCGTGACGGTGGGCTTCGAGGCTGGCGCGCCTCCGAAGAACCCGAGCTTGGCGTTGCCGACGCGGATGACGTTCAGCGTCGACACCTTGAGCCGGATCTCTCCGTCAGTACCGCCGGGGGCAGGCGACGGCACCGCGAGGACGAGGTTGCCGGGGTTCGTGTTGGTGGTGGCGCTGGGGTGCGGGGCCTGCGACACGATGGTCATGTCGCTCGTGGCCGCGTCCGAAGTCCTCGTCTGATGAAGAAGGATCGGCCCGGAGATGTTCTCGGTCCAAGACCAGTAAGGTGCCGCGGCGTAGACGTGCGTGCTAGAGACGCTCATGAACAACGTCGACGTGTCGCCGATGAACACGTTGTTGCCTGGAGTCGAGAAGAGCTCGAGATAGGACGGCGATGTCACCCTGTTGGCCGTCAGGTTGGCGTCGGCCGTGGAATAAACATGGCTCCAGTTCGCCGCCAGATGGTCGGACGAATTGATGTACGAGACGCCGTTCGTCGTGTCGACGTACTCGGAGCCCGGCGGGGCCCGTAGGCTCGTCGGCGCTCCCGCGAATTGGATCCGGTAGTGGCCCGTCTGCACGGCGTGCTGATTCGCACTGTTTCTATGAAGGATCGCGCCGTCGGGCGGATCCAACGTGTCGGCGACCAGGGTCGAGTACTCGAGGAAGTCCGGGTCGAGCAGCTTGATGTTCGTGCACCCCTTGTTGATCGTGATGACCGTCCGGGCGTGGATCTCGATCGCGTAGGGCTGGATGGAAGTGGTCGTACGCGAGAACCGTCCGCCGCGGACCGTGACGTTGTTCACGGAGTCGAGGAGCAACCCATGGTACGTGTTGTCGTAGCAGGTCACGCCGTCGAGGACGATGCGCCCGGTCTGGTTCTCCGACCCCTGACCTGTGCCGATGTCCTGGAGCGTGATGCCGGCCTGGTTCTCGACGTAGAGCCCCCCCTTCACGAACAGGTCCTCTACCGAGTTCGCGATGAGCCCCGGGCCCGCGTTGCCCCGGCACGTGAGATGGGCGATCGTGAGATCACGCCCGACGACACCGGCGAGGTTGGTGCCCACGGTCACCCCCGCTCCTCCGTTGTTTCGTGCGACGCCGCCGAGGATCTTCACCCCGCGGTAAGGTTGGAAGAATGCCTTGATCGTCCGGCCTGCGGACGGCGCGGCGCTCAGCGGGGTAGCGAGCTCCACCTCCCAGTCGTACTCGCTCAGGTAAGTCACGGAGGAGATGGGAAGCAGCTCCCAGCGCGTCGTGGTGTCGTTGAAGAAGGCGAGCGCATTGATCACGAACTGCGGCTGCGGGTACGGCCGGTTCGGTAGGGTCACGGTGAACTTCGTCGGGGAGGCCGGCGGATCTGTCGCCTTAACGCTTCCGCTGAAGGGGGCGAGCGACGAGACCAGGAAGCCCGAGCCCTGGCAGTCGTGGGCGTGGCAATCGATGAATTCGCAGTCGAAGGCGGCTCCGGCGAGGAAGCCAGGTGGAGCCAAGGAAAACCCGTGGGAGGTCTTCCCGTTCTTTGCCGTGCAGTCGACGACCCGCACGTGCTCGGCACCGGCGAGGTAGAACGCGGGCTTCGACACCCCGTCCACGACGCACCTGGAGATCACGCCATCCCGAGAGCGGTAGGCGCAGGCGATGCCGTTCGTTGTCGAGCCGTACATCCCGGCCCCGTCACCCAAGACGGTCACGTTGTCACAGAGGAAGTCGATGCAGTGGTTGAATTGGACTCCGCTTCCGCTCGAGGGTCCCGCGGCCGCGAACCGGATGCGGAGATTGCGGATGCCGACGTTCTTGAGAGCGGGAGGGTCGCTGTTGATGACCGTCTGGAACAAGACGGGGATGAACGAGCTGCCCGGCGTGGTCGTGTCGACCAGGAGTTCGGTCTCTTTGTCGCTCCCTTCGATCACCACGCCCGGCTTCGAGATCATGAGCCGCGCTGTGACCTTGAAGACGCCCTTCGGTATTCGGACGATCCCGCCTCCCGCCGCTCCGCACGCATCGATTGCGGCCTGGATCTTGGCGGTCGCGTCGGTGCCGAATCGGGCGGTCACCGAGTCCTTCGTGACGGCGGCAGACGCGGCCATCGTGATGGTCGTGCCGTTCGTGACCGTGGAGATGGTCGTGTCGAGCCGGGCGGAGCGGTAGAGCGTCAAGTCGGACCCATTGCTCGGGGGCGCGGGCGTCACTTTGAGCGACGTGTCGCTGTCGATGTCGACGATCGCGTAGCTCGTCAGCGTCCCGCCGTTGTCGATCGTCACGAACTGGCCGACGGCGAGCTGCGTCGTGAACGAGGTCAAGTCGCCCGTGATCGTCACGTCGCCCTGGGACGTCGTCACCGTGCCGGAGGCGGCATTCGACGGGATGTTGACCGTCAGGGCCTTGCCCTGGTCGGCCTTGGTGAAGCCCGCGGTCGAGGAGGTCAGCGTCGTCGAGCTCGCCATCACGTACGCGTCGGTGATCGTCTTCGCGTCGCCGCGAGCTCCGAACTGCTCGACGTCGTAAACGACCTCATGGCGTCCGAAGTCGAGCGACGTGGTGTCGACGGTGATCGTACCCGTGGTCAGCAGACGCCACGCCTCGTGGGCGTGCTTCGTCCCCTGGTTGACGATGACGGTCATGTTCGGCGCCGGACCGTTCGTGGTGTCGAAATCGGCCGGGCGCGACATCGAGTTGCCAGCGCCATTGAATGTCCAGATGCCGTTCAGCGCCTTCGTGGCCTGATTGGTCAGAAGTACGCGACTGCCTGTCGTGAGGGAAACGCCGTCGATCGTCGATGCGCTCGGCTTCGGCTTCAGAGGGCTTCCGTCTTCCTCGATTCCCACGTCGTCGCATGCGGTCACGGATTGAGCCCAGAATGTCGTCATGGCCATCGCGGCTCTCCTTGAATATGGGGTGAAATTCGTAAGCAGGATAAGGGATAGGGCACATCAATCATGTTAATGACTCAGGGCATAAGTCAATTGCGAAGTGGCACAGGCTATCGTCGGTTGCACGGCATGCGCGCGCGATCGCAGGTGCTTGCCGGCCGGCGGATGCCGTGCATCGTCGGGACGACCCGCTGGAGGCATACGGCTCCGAAGGGGTTGGTGCATCGATGACCCGATCGGCCGACTGCGATGGCGGCGTCGAGGTGGGCGAACTGCGCCTCGTGTCCGCTACCCGCATCCATCAGGTCACGAGGATCGGCGTGCGCCCGATGGCGAGCGCGAGAGGTTGCGACACGGCGCTCCCAGCGGCTGGCCCACCTCGTACCGGACCGCCTCGGCCGCGTTGCTCCGCCCCGCACGCCGAGGCGCACGCGGGCGCGGGCGAGCGCGCCGAGGCGTGCGGCGAGGTTCAGGACGAAGACGACAGGAGCGGCGTGGCGAGGAGGACGAGGGCTACGAGCTGGTGCAGCGCAGCGAGGTGTGCTCCCGTGGATCGGGGGGTTGCAGCCGCGGTGGGTGTGGGACGCGCTCAGGCGCGGAGCGCACAGCGGGAGAAAGCGAGGCTCGTCAATAAGGGCACGCCAGCACTTCCGGCGCGCTCAGGCCATAGGTGCTCACGCCCGAGATGACGTTCTCTTCTGGATGAAAGAGCGCCTGGGCGCCGGCCGGCCCCGACAGCCAGCATTGCTGCTGGATGGATCGCGATTGCCTCCCGCGCCAGGGGTCGCAGCGGGCCACCGCACCGCCGCGGATCGTGACGTCGCTGGCCTCTATCTTGATGCCGGGATGGGAGCCCGACGTGAAGCGCAGGGCGTTGTCGAAGACGAGCAGATCGTCCAGGGTCACGTCCTCTACCCGGGCCGAGGTCGCGGGCAGCGCCGTCCGCGAGCTCAGGAGCACGCCGTAGAGCGCGTTTCCCCAGGACCAGACGTCCCGGAGCGCCACGCCGGCGCCTGCCTGCACGTGGACGCCATGGCTCCCGTTGTAAGCGAACTTGACCTTCTTGATCAGGATCCCCGTCGGACGTTGTTCTCCACGAGGATGGGCGGCGTGTCGTGGTACCCGGCGATGGAGGACAGGTAGACGCCGCTCTTCGACACGCCGTCCACGAGCACGTGCCGGATGACGCCCCCGGAGCCCCAGGTGAAGCCGATGCCCTCCAGGTTGCTCGGCTTGCAGGAGGGTAGCTGCGGCGCGAGGGGCGAGTACCGCATGATGAGGTTCTCGACCTTGCAGTCCGAGCAGGTGTTCAGCTGGATGCCGCCGTTCGCCCTCCTGCGCGGCCCGTCCGTGAGCGCGATCTGCAGATTGCGGATCCAGAGCCCCCGGATCGCGCTGGCGGCGGTCCCGTCCCGCTTGACGACGCTGGTGACCTGGATGGCCCCGGGGTACTGCTCCGGATTGCAGGGGATCGCCAAGGGGGTCGCGGTCCGGGGATCACCCGGGGGCGCCTCGGGAGACAGCTCCGGTCCCTCCAGGGTGAGCGCGTCGTAGTGAGGCCGCAGGGGGGTGCGCAGCACGTAGCGCCCCGCAGGGAAAGCCACGGTGCGCCGGCTGGCGGGCAGCGCGGCCGCGCACTCGATGGCCGTGGCGATGCTCGGGCTGTCGTCGACGGTCGTGCTGTGATCGACGGATGCGTCGGCGGAGAAGGGCCATTCCGGCGGCCTCGCCAGGTAGGGCAGGACGTTGACCACGCCGTCCGGGTCGACGGAGCCTGGCAGGCAGCAGGCCGCCCCCTGGCAAGCATTCAGGTCCTCGTGCAGCGTCCTCGTCCCCGGGCAAACGCGGCTTTCGGGGCAGAAGGGCCCCGTGCAGATCGGCGATTGCGTGGCGTAACCGGGGCAAGCGATGCCGGTCGTCTGGTCTGCCAGGAAGGGCGGCTCGGTGTAGGGCAGATCAAGGCTGCAGAAACCCTGGGAGGACACGGCGCGCTCCTCCGGAGCGAGGGTGATATCCCCAGCCCGCCTCGGAGCGGGCGGTGCTGTCCGGGGGCAGCGTCGCTCCGGCTGGAGCGGAGGCGAGCGCGAGCAGGACTCCGAACCAGATCTGCACAACCCGCTGGTCCAATAACACACATACCTCCTCTCGGGCGAGGGTCGATCCATCGCTGTCAGTCACCACCAGGAGCAAGGAGCGAGCGCAGAAGTCGAGCGGAGCACCGCTGTGCCAAGGAGGGACTCACCTCCTCCGGGGTGCCGCGAGGCGAGCACACCGATGTCCCGCTCTCCGTGTCCGGCCTGAGCGATCTTCATGAGCGGGCGCGCCGCGCGCGGCGCGGCGGCCCGCCCCGGCGGGCGCCGAGAGCGCACGTCAACGCCAGGGACGCCGGGCGCCGGGGCGCGCTGGCTCGCCGTCAACGCCTGGTGCCGCGGGTCAGAAAATCTGCTCGGGCTCTCTCGCGAGCGAAGAGAGATTTCAACGCAAAGCCGCAAAGTCGCAAAAAAAGAACAAAATTCGTGCAGTTTTGCGCCTTTGCGTTGAAGTCTCTCTCTCCGGATCCCTGCCGGACTCGTGGTGGATGGAGGTAGGCGAGGCTGTCCGTGACAGTTACTTTCGAGAGCGAGTCGCCCGTCGCGCTGAACGCGCCGGAGGCACCGCCGCACATGCCCGCGGGAATGTGGTCGCGCCCACGATATGCAACGTGGCTTGTCATGCTGAACGCCTCTGCGCAAGCGCCGCGTCCGAGCGCTTCGAGGCGGCACGCCGAGGGCGATCGGGGGAGAAGAGCCCGCGACGGCCGGGCGAGTTTCGTGAAGGACGGGCGCGCGCTCCTGCTCGTGCTCACTCGTAGTGGACCGACTCCGCGGCGTTGCTCCGCCCCGCGCTCCGCGCGGGATAGAGCGACGCGAGGAGCGCCACCGCGGTCGCGCCGAGCGCCGTGAACAGGCCGTACTCCGGCGGGATATGGAACTCGACCTCGAAACTCGACACCGTGCGCAGCGCGCCGAGCGCCGCGGAGCCCAGCGGGATCCCGAGCAGCACGGCCAGCGTCCCGCCCAGCGCGCCCACCAGCGCGCCTTCCATCAGGACCATCCGGCGGACCTGCCCCGCCGTCATGCCGAGCACGCGGTGCAGCGCGAGCTCCCGGCGCCGCGCGTGCAGCGCCAGGACCATCTGGTTCGCGACGCCGATCGCCGCGAGCACGGTCGTGAAGCCGAGGATCATGTCGAAGATCACGAAGTCGCGCCCCGTCGCCTTCCGGCGGATGGCCTCGATCTCGACCCCCGTCTGCATCCGGACGTCGCGCGCGCGCGGCACGTCGGCGAGCAGCTCGGCCCAGGGCGGCGTCGCCGAGCCGCCGCGCGCGGCCGCGGCGCCGGTCCGGGGATCGGCGAGGGCGATCGTGTGGCCGATCGCTGTCGCGTACGGGGAGATGACCGGGAAGTCGGACGCGTCGATGACCGCGTACGTGCGGAGGTTGCGGTACGCGCCGGCCGCGTGGACGTAGCCGAGCTCGTCGGTGATGCCGACGACCTCGAGGCGGCGCGTGCCGGCGCGGCCGCCCACCTCGAGCTGGTCGCCGGGGCCGACGCCGAAGCGGCGGGCCATCATCGTGGAGACGAGCGCCTTGCCCGGGCCGAAGCGGCGGGCGAGGGCGATCGAGTCGGCGCGGCCCGTGGCCTCGGCGAGCGCGAGGAGCTCGTCGGCGGGGACGGCGTAGGCGACGTTGGGCCACGGGGTGCGGCTCGAGAAGCGCGCCGCGACGAGGCGCTCGGGCAACCGCGGCAGCAGCCGCTCGGCGTGGCCGAGCGGCTCGTCCGGGTAGAGGAACGCGTAGGGCGCGAGGGCGCGGCCGGCCCAGGCCGAGACCTCCTGCTTGAGCGCCGTCGTGGCGATGTGCAGCGCGAGCAGGAGGGCGAACACCATCATCACGCCGCCGACGCTCCAGGCGAGCTCGTGGCCGCTGTGCTCGACCCGGCGCCGCAAGAGCAGGCGCTCGGCGGCCCAGCGGCGCGGCGCGAGGCGGACGGCGAGCGCGCCGAGGCGGGCGACGAGGTCCGGGACGAAGACGATGGCGGCGAGGAACGCCGCGCACGCGAGGCCCGCCTCGAGCACGAAGAAGGCGAACAGCGGGACGGACTCCTGGAAGAACGGGCGCAGCAGGCCGTAGACGAGCACCATGAACGGCAGCGCGAGCAGCGTGACGCCGCGCATGCGCCGCCGCTGCTCGGCCCCGCCCTCGACGAAGCGCGGGCGCAGGGCGCGCGCGATGTCGAGGCGGAGCGCGTCGCGCACCGGGCGCAGGACGCCGAGCAGCGCGGTGAGGGCGCCGGTGCCGCAGACGAGCAGCATCGCGCTCCAGGGCAGGACGATGGCGTTGAGCGGGATGCGCGCGCGGCCCGTCGTCGTGATGCCCGCCTTCGCGGCGAGGTACGCGAGCGGGATCGACCCGAGCAGGCCGAGCGCGGCGCCCCCGACGCCGAGCATCAGGGCCTCGAGGACGAAGACCGCCGCGACCTGCGGCGGCAGCGCGCCGGCGCTGCGCAGGAGGGCGATCTCGCGGCGGCGGCGCTCGACCGCGACGTTGAACGTGAAGAAGACGATGAGGGCGCCGACGAGGAACGCGGAGAGCGAGCCGAGGCGGATCGCGGACCGCATGATCTCGTAGTCCTCGTGGGTCTCCTCCTGGGCGTCCTCCGCGTCGATGGGCTGCCCGTCCGGGCGGAAGCCGCGCAGCGTGATGGTCTGATCGGTGAAGACGGGGAGGTCGGGGTTGGTGACGGCGCTCCTCGCCTCGACGGCGCGCGTCCCGACGTCGAGGATGAGGACGACGTTGACCGTGGCCGTGCCGAGGGCGACGCCGAGCACGGCGGCCATGGCGCCGAAGCGGTCGGCGCGCAGGTTGCGGAGGGCGAGGATCCGGACGAGCGGCTGGAAGAGGGCGCGGAGGAGGAGGAGCATTCAGATGCCGAGCTCTTTCAGCCGATCGTGGACGGCGGCCGAGGTGACGGCGGGGCCCGCGAGGGCGGCGTCGTGCAGGAGCAGGCCGTCGCGCATGAAGACGACGCGGTGGGCGCGGGCGGCGTCCTCGGCGTTGTGCGTGACGAGGAGCATGGCGCTGCCGGCGTCGCGGAGGGCGTCGGCGAGCAGCGCCATGATGCGGCGGCCGGTCGCGACGTTGACGTTGCCTGTCGGCTCGTCGGCGAGCACGAGCGCCGGGCGGCGGACGAGGGCGCGGGCGATGGAGATGAGCTGCATCTCGCCGCCGGACATCTGCGACGGCAGGTGCTCGGCGCGGGCGCGCATGCCGACGCGATCGAGCATGCGCGACGCGGCGTCGTGGTCGGGGGCGGCGCCGTCGATGAGGTAGGGGAGGACGATGTTCTCGTAGCCCGTGAGGGTCGGGACGAGGTTGAAGAACTGGTAGACGATGCCGACGCGGCGGCGGCGCAGGAGGGTCCGCCCGTGCTCGTCGAGGGCGGCCATGTCCTCGCCGAGCACGCGGATCTCGCCGCGATCGGGCGACTCGAGGCCCGCGACGCACGAGAGCAGCGTGCTCTTGCCGACGCCGGAGGGGCCCATGATCGCGCACATCTCGCCGGCGTGGATGTCGAGGTCGACGCCGCGGAGCACCTCGATGGGCGTCGCGCCGAGCGCGTGGGACTTGTGGAGGTTGCGGACGCGGAGGACGGCCTCGTCGGAGGCAGGGGTCGAGGGGGTGCTCATGGGCGTGCGCGGTGCCGGGCTCGGCATGTGCCGAGTGTCAGAGCCCATTCTATCTCTGTGGTGTTCGGCGGTGCGCGTTCCTCCGCTCAGGGAGAGAACATTTCCTGAAGGACGGCCAGGATGCGCGTGAAGGTCGCCGGCGATATGCGACCCAGATGGCGGACGAGACGCTCCCGCTCGACGGTGCGGAGCTGATCGATGACGACGTGCCCGCTCTTGTTCGAGAAGCGGCACGCGACGCGGAACGGGTAAGGCTGCCCTCCTGTCGTGAGCGGCGCCACGATGACCGTGCGCAGATGCGCGTTGAGCTCGTCCGGCGAGACCACGACGCAGGGGCGCGTCTTCTGGATCTCGCTTCCGCGGGTCGGGTCCAGATCGATGAGGAAGACATCCCCGCGACGGACCGGTTTCACGCCTACCACTGCCATTCGGCCTCGTCGAAGCGTGTCGGCGTGGGAGCGTCGAGCATCGGGTCGCCGTCCTCGGCGTGCAACCGCTGAGCGGCCTCCGCCCAGCCGCTCCGAGGCGACTTTCGTGCGGCAATGATGATGGTATTGCCACGCACCTGGAGCTCGACCTCCTCGGTCAAGCCTGCTTGCTCGATGAGGGGCTTCGGGAGCCGGACTCCCCTGGAATTGCCGATGCGGACCAGGCGGGTTTTCATGTTCAGCCTACGTGATCACAACGTACCTACCGAGGCAGGCGCCGTCAAGGCGACCCGGACTGCGCCGTTCGTGCTGTTCCGGAAGCCTGGCCGGATGTCAGGGAGCACGACGTCGCGGAGCGGATGGGTCATTGGCGCGTCCTGGGCTTTCGCCCCGCCCGGACCGGGCGAGGGGCGCGCAGGATACGAGAATTGGCCGTGCCCATGGCGATGGCCGGGCGCTTACGGCGCAGCAGCCTGCTACTCCGCCCAGAGCACGGTCAGGTCGAGCTCGATGGCCTCGAACGGCACGACGCGAACGCGCGCGGCGTCGCGGTAGACGGCCGCGGGTCCCCAGCGACGATCCGCGTCGAGCACGTAGGCCTCGAGGCTCCGCGCGATCGGGTCGACCAGCCACGCATACCGCACGCCCTCGCGCGCGTAGATAGGCATCTTCTCGTCACGGTCGACGTTCTCCGTGGATGCGCTCAGCACCTCGCAGATCCAGTCTGGAGCGAGCGCGAAATACGCCGTCTTGGGCAGCTCGGGCATGCGCTCGCGGCGCCAGCCGGCGAGGTCGGGCACGAGCACGTCGACCTCCCCCGGCGCGTCCGGATCGGGGAAGTGGAGCTCGGGTTCGACAAGGATGCGCCAGCCTCCTGGGCCGCCCCGCCCCCGCTGGAACGGACCGAAGAGCTCGCCCTGCAGCGCGCTCTCGGCGCTCGCGTGTCGCGGCGCCGGTCGGGGGAACACGTGCAGGGTGCCGCCGACGAGCTCCGCCACCTTGTTCGGCGGGACGGCGCCGAGGTCGGCGTACGTGGCGCGGCGCTGCTTCTCGCCGGGCTGGCCCATGGGCGAAGCCTGCCCGGGGGCGGGCGGCGAGGCAAGGCGGTGAAAGCAGGGGAGGTCGGCGCGCCGGTCGGGGCGGTGACCGGGGCAGGGCTACGACCGCGATCACCAGGGCGAGCCCGAGCGCGTGCGGGTCTCGCTTACCGGGAGATCTGCGAATGCGTCCAAGCGCTCGGGTGGCGTGATCCGGAGCCTCGGTGACGCGCACTGGCAGGAGCCCCGTCGAGCCTCTTAAGGATCATCTCGACAAGGATGTGAGGGGTCGATGCGGACGATCAAACAGATCATCGCGGAGCGCGCATCAGAGATCGTCGAAGCGTGGGCCAGCGAAGCGAACAGGGCAGCGGCGGCGCGGGGGCTGGCGAGCCCCGAGCTGACGAACATGATGCCCAAGTACGTGCGGACGCTCGCCCGTGGATGGGACGGGGAGGACGTGCGCCGCGAGCGAGACGAGCTCATCGAGAGCCATCTGTCCTCCCGCTTGCGTGCTGGCTTCAGCCTCGAGGAAGCGCTTGAAGAGTTCGCCATCCTCGGGCGCGCGATCGTGCGCACCTGGGCCATCGCAGCCGCCGAAGAGCAGCCGAGCTTGGAGGAGATCGCTCGCCTCTTCGCCGAGATCCACGCCCGTTCCGTGTTCATAGCGCGAGCGTTCCGGCAACACCTCCTGGAGGACGAGCAAACCGAGAAGCGCTACCTGCGGCTGCTCCATGACCCATTCTTGCAGCCTTTCGGCGGAGAGGCGCCCCTGTCGTCGGGGCGTTTGAGGAAGGTCCTCGAGGTCGTCACGGAGTCGATGGACGCCGATACGGCTGCGCTGCTGTTGTACGACATCAGGACCGGGAAGCTGGAGATGGTCGCTTCGGTGGGCCTGGCCGATGAGCCGTTCGTCGAGTACGTGCGAGCCGTCGACGCATCGTCCTTCGCAGGCGCCGTCGCCTTGCAGGAGTATGCGATGTCGATGCGCGACGTGGAGACCACGTTGCTCGACGTGCCGGAGAGACTCCGGCACAGCGGCATCCATTCGCTGCTCGGCATCCGTCTCCCGCCGCAGCGTTCTCTCATGGGTGTCCTGTACATCGGCCTCCGTGAAAAGCGGACGTTCACCGCCCGTGAGACGCGGCGCATCGCGGCGGTCGGCGAGCGGCTCGCGCTCCACCTCGACAACGCCAGACTCTACACGGAGCTGCTCGATCAGCTCGGTGCCCTGCGCGTCGCGCGCGAGCTACGAAACCAGTTCGTCGCGGTCCTGGCGCACGATCTCCGCGGTCCGCTGTCGGCCGCGAGGCTGGCTGCGACGATGCTCGCCGCGCAGCCGGACGCGAGCGGGCCGGACGTCGCGAAGCGGATCAAGGTCGTCGTCCGCAACCTGGATCGGGCGGACCGCATGGTGACCGATCTGCTCGACGCCGATCGGATTCACGCCGGCCGGCGTCTCTCGGTCACGCTCGAGGAGTGCGACCTGAGCGAGATCGGCCGCGAGCTCGTCGACGAAATCGCGGCCGATCACCCTGGCCTCATCGTGCTGCATGCAGACGAGGGCGTCCGAGGGATCTGGGGTGCCTCGGAGCTGCGACGCGCGCTCTGGAACCTGATCTCGAACGCGCTGAAGTACGGCGCGAACGACGCGCCGATCGCCGTCGCCATCACGAAGCTGCGGGACGGCGTCGAGATGAGCGTGCACAACGAGGGCGCGCCGATCCCGCCGGAGGCACAAGAGACGCTGTTCGATCCGTTCACGCGCGCCGCAGGCGAGAACGGCGCACACGGATGGGGCCTCGGTCTGATGCTGGTACGCGCCTGCGCCGAATCCCACGGCGGGAGCGTCGATGTGGACAGCGCTCCCGGTCGCGGCACGACGTTCACGATGCGGCTGCCAGCGGACGCGCGGCCGGCCCAGGGCTGTACGTGAGGCGTTCTGCTCGTCGCCATCGGCCGCCTCCAAGCCGCGGACCCTCTGCTGACCCTGAGCGTCGGAGATTCTGCTCGATTCCTGAGCGGTTTCTCTGGATCTCGGGTGCGGTGATCTGTTTTTTTTGAGTCGATTTTCTGGATCTGGATCTAGCTCTCGATGAGTGCCGGTGAGCGCCGAGGTTGAGAGCCCCACCGGCTCTCTGCCCGTCAGCGCGTTGTGGTATTCTTCGGTGCATGAAGACGATGGCGTTTGGAGCGGTGGGCGAGATCTTCGTGCTTTTACAGGGAAGCATGGCTCCGTCCGACGAGGATTGGAACCTGTACCTCGACGCGATTGTGGCTCATTTTCAGGGGCGCACCCGTACGCGTACGCTGATCGTGACGGACGGCAGCGCGCCGTCTCCGGCCCAGTGGCAGCGCATGATGCGCCACCCATGCTCATCGTTGTTTCGCTTGCCGAGCAAGATCTGCCTGGTAACAGGCTCGACATTCGTTCGTGGAGTGGTCGATGGTATGGATACACCGGCGCTGAATCCGTTCAGCGGTCAATACGAGGTCTTCACGAGAGACCAGATCATGGACGCGCTGCGGGCGCTGGGTGCCTCGGCCGTCGAACAGAGGGAAGCTGTCGCGCTTGTGGACCGGCTCCAGCAGACGCTCGGCAAGAGCTGAGGGATCTTCGCGCCGAGGCGTTCGCCGCGACCCGCTGCTACAAAGGAAGGCAGTCCCACGATCCGTCTGAAGGACGAATTCGCGGTGCCGAGGGGCCGCGCAACGGAGATCCGCCTGACGCGCGCACCGACGGGCGCGGCGTGGTATCCTGGGACGAACCCAGCGCGCCTGGTGATCGCAGGAGGGGACCCATGGGGGACAGCGGGAACACAGGGCTCGGCGCCGCCGAGCTCGCGTCGAACGAGGTGTTGAGAGCGGTCGCGGCGGGTGCGGCGACGCTCGCGCAGGGGGCGAACGGCGACGGCGTGCGCGCCCTGCAAGAGGCGCTCGGCGCGATCGGCGAGGCGATGAAGGCCGACGGCTCGTTCGGGCCGAAGACGCACGCCGCCATCGTCGCGCTGCAAGCCGGGGAGGGCCTGTCGCAGACGGGCATCGTGGACGCCGCGACGATCGCCGCCCTCGACAGGCGCCTCGGGGCTCGGCGTGCGCAGCCGCTCGAGGAGGCCATTGCCAGGGCCGCGGGGCTCAGCCCGGAGGAGGTGGCGGCGCTCGGCCGCAAGCCGTCCGCGGTCCAGGCGTCCGCCGCGGCCTCGCGCCACGATCAGGGCTATTTCACGGATGCGAAAAGGCTCCCGCGGGTCGTGCCCGGGGCCGAGCCGGACCCGGACTCGCCGCCGCCCTCCGTGGACTCCGTCGGCGACAGGCCCGCGACCGCCGCCTCCGGCGCGCTCGCCGCCGATCGGAGCGCGCGCCTCGACGAGGTCCGGGGCGCGCTACGGGGCGACGTGCGCGCGCTGGCCGCGCTCGACAGGCTGCTCGCCGCGGGCCGGCTGCACGCGGGGGCGCTCCTGCCGAACCTCGCGACCATGGCGGGCGTCCGGCGCGATGGCAGGCTCGTGCTCGAGGGCGGCATCGATCCACACGTCGTGCTCGCGCAGGCGATCCGGCACGTGGACAACCCGCTGCGCGTCAAGCAGGGGGCGCGCCACGGCACCTGCGGCGCGGGGACGATGGAGTACGTCCTGCTGCGCACTGATCCGGCCGAGTTCACGCGGCTCCTCGACGGGATCACGCGGGAGGCGGGCGAGGTGACGCTCCGCTCCGGCCGCGTGCTCAGGATGCCGCGCAACGCGATCTCGCGCGACGCCTCGGGCCGCATCGACATCGACCGGCTGTTCCAGTCCGCGCTCATGAACCACGCGACCCTGATGAGCTGGATCTTCGATTACGACAACCCCGAGGACAACGACTCGTTCTGGGCTGCTCTGGGGGGCGACTCGCGCGTCCCGCTCGGCAATTTCACGAGCCTGTTCCAGGACATCATGGGCGGCAGCTACACGAGCGTGTCGGCGCTGCTGCGCAGCGGCGCGTCCGTGGCTGATGATGTCGTCGGGGCCCTGGGGCGCGGGGAGAAGGTGCCCATTCTCCTGAAGTGGGAAGGTGGCTACCACTGGGTCGCGGGCGAGAAGAGCGAGCGTGGGGCGGATGGCTCGCCGGCCTCGGTGATCCTGCGCAATCCTGCGGGGGCGGACAGCTGCGAGGGCAACCCGCCGCGCGCACCGCTGCCGGAGGGGTGCGGGCGGTTTCGCATGAGGTACGCTGATCTCGCGGCGCATATCCACGGAGCGACCATCAGGGGCTGAACCTCGCGGGGAGGGGAGGACCGCAAGTCGTGGAGTGAAGGCGCGCCCTTCGGGGCACGGATAAGGTGGTGATGGTGTCGCCTTTTCAGGGGGAGCGGGATGATGCGAATGGGCGGGTTTCAGCCGCGCGTTCTGCTGGAATTGCTCTGGGAGGTACATCCGCGGGAGCGCGGGGTGCTGATCCTCGTGGGTGAAGGCGAGCAGGTGAGCGAGGTCGCCCAAAGCCTCGGGTTGCCCGTTGCGACCGCGTCCTCGTAGCTACGGCGGGGACGGAAGCGCCCGGCCGCCGTGTTCACGTGGCGGCGCCGAACGTAGACTTTGCCCACCATCATCACCACAGGCATTGCTTCTCAGGGCTTGCGACCGAACTCCTCGTCGACATCATCAGTGATCTTGCCGTAAGGATCCACGAAAAGAAGCGTGCCTGCAATAGCGTCCCTCACGATAGCGTCCGGAGCACTTCGTACCTCGAATATCCTGGCGTCACACTGATGGACTCGTCAGCGGAATTCAATCGCATCAACGCGCAGTGGCGGCATCCCCAGGCGTTCCAAGCGGGCATCAGTAACCACCCGACCAAGGCCATCGTGCTCACCTCGTCGAGGCCGGCTACCAGTCCCGACGGGGTGAGCACGATGGCCTTGGTCGGGCGCTTACGTTGTGCGCGCCGCTTTGTCGTTTGATGCAGTGGTCGAAACCCTCCCATTTTTGAGCGTTACTTAGGTTCAAAATGACATATTTGGTCTGTGCCACACACGAAGCCGTCGCAGCACCTCCCAGTGCCGAAAGGAAGGCGGTTTGAATGCTCCTGGTCTGAGAACAGGCCGCATAGTGGGTCATTCGGTATGCACTTATTTCTGTTTGTTTGTCGAATTGGATTGTAGCAGGATTCGCCATATATATTGCATTTTGCTGCCGATTGCTCAGGAACAACTGCGCCAGAGGTGGCCGCGTGTGCGCTCGACCTATCACCGGGGGAAGCATTGCTAGACGCGTTGACAGAGGGCGATGTGTCGGTAGGTGATATTTGCGACGCCCCCGATCGAAGGCTGTCCATTTCTAGAGTGGAATACGGATCAGTGTCGCTGTTCAAGTTGTTCGTATTGTGTTGAGCTGGCGTGGCTCGATTTGTCAAATTGGATCTTATTGCCGTGGCGCCGCTGGAGATTGCGAGTGACGATGCGATAGAGATAATAGCAGTGCCCGCTCCGATGCTGCCTATCATTGTTGCGGATGCGGTGAGTGTGGATGCTATCGAGCTTGTTGTCGATATAGTCGCAGAGAGCTTGGCCGACAGCTGTGACAAGTGAAGCATCCTCCATGCGGAAGAGCCAACGATAGATATCACGGTTAGCGCGGTGATAGCAAGCGCAATAGTTCCAAAGAAAGCAATGGCTATGCCGCCCACAACGACAACGACTGCGCATTGATATAGCATATGCGCCCTGATGCGTGCCAATTCGATGTTCGGATCATGTGTGATTGCTGTTGTCTGTGTGTGATTCCGGTGGGTATTTATGACGGATTCCGGGTGCAGTAGCAGCCGGATCTCGGTTGCGAGCTCAGAGAGCATTTGTTCCGCAGCGGCGGCGGAATTGCCAAATACGAACTTGTCTCCTCGTGGTCTGCGTTCAAGGTCGCGAATCCAATCTAATGATTGCCAATCGCAGTGGCTGATGAGTACCGGTATAATTTTGACGTTCTCGTTTGTTCGTCGAAGAAGACGAGGTGTGACCGTGTTCTGAATGAATTCGGAATTTAGGTAGTTTACTGTGATTAGCAATATTGCAATGCTGGCTTGGTCTATTGCTTTGAAAAATTCTTCTTGTCTATTGCTACCAGGTGGAATTTGGTTCTCGTCCCAGATGTTGAATAAACCTCGTTGTGCGTGTCCGCGGAGATGCTTGACGAGGCGGTTCTTCCACTCTTCGTCGTCCGGGCTATAGCTGATTAATACTACCGGCCGCTGACTCATGACTGCGAGTGGAGTATCCTCCGATCCTATTAATCGTGTCAATGCTGGCGAGTAAGCGCCAAGACATCGCCTGGGCGTGGCACGTTGCCGCTCTCGCCGGGGCCGACGATGCCGGACGGGGGGCAATTTCAGCGCGACGCCTTCCTCGGCGCCCACGTAGGAAGCAGCGCAGGCGATGCCTCCCCGACCCGATGCAGCCCGGACCACGCCCCCGGCGAGCAATCCGTGCCAGGCCGGGGCGCGCGGGCGACCAGCCGTTCATCGCGACGTTCCCCGGCGACACCACGGCGGAACCGCCGACGTCACGGGAAATCGCTCTGTGCTCCCTTCCCGCCTCATCGTACCCTGCGCTCTGCGGCCATGGATCTCTACCCCTCGCTCCTTCAGATCGTAAGGATCCTCCTCTCCGAGGACGACGACGCGAAGGCTCCCGAGCTCGTGCTCCGCCGCGTGCTCGAGGCGACGGGCGCCGACCGCGGCTTCATCGTGGTCCGAGAGGACGGCTCCTACGAGCAGAAGTTCGCGGTCCACTTCGACAAGGCGAAGATCTCCGACAAGGAGCGCAAGTTCAGCCGCGGCCTCGTGCGTCAGGCCATCGAGACCCGGCAGATCGTCCACCTCTCCAGGGACACCGACGAGCCGCGCTCGTCGCTCCTCAAGAGCCTCGAGGAGTCGGGCGCGGCCGCCGCGCTCGTGGCGCCCCTCGCCCACGGCGCCGATGTCTACGGCGCGGTCTACGTGGAGTACAGGTCGCGGGCCGCCAGCGACGAGGCGCTCCGCTTCGTCGCCGAGTTCGCCGAGCTCGCAGGGCTCTTCCTCAAGCGGGCCCTCGAGCGCGAGGCGCTCCGCCGCCGGAGCCAGCGCCTCGAGCGCGATCTCTTCGCCCGCTACGATTTCGAGGGCATCGTCACGCAGGACGCCAGGATGCTCGCGCTCCTCAAGACGGTCGCGCAGGTGGCCGACTCGGACGCGACCGTGCTCGTGCGCGGGGAGACGGGCACCGGCAAGGAGCTCATCGCCCGCGCGCTCCACGTGAACAGCCCGCGGCGCAGCAAGGCCTGCGTCACGCTCCACACCTCGGCGCTGCCGGGCAGCATCCTCGAGTCGGAGCTCTTCGGGCACGTCAAGGGCGCGTTCACCGGGGCCGACAGGGACCGCGTCGGGCGGGTCGCGTCGGCGCAGGGAGGCACGCTGTTCCTCGACGAGGTCGCGGAGATCGCGCCCGACGTGCAGGCGAAGCTCCTGCGCTTCCTGCAGTTCGGAGAGATCCAGCGCGTGGGCTCCGACCGGACCGACAAGGTCGATGTCCGCGTGATCGCGGCGACGCACCAGGATCTGCCGGCGCTCGTCGAGGCAGGGAAGTTCCGGCGAGATCTGTACTTCCGGCTCAAGGTGATCGAGATCGAGATTCCGCCGCTGCGCGAGCGCGCGAGCGATGTCCCGCTCCTCGTCGAGCATTTCCTCCGCACCTGCTGGAAGCGCCCCGGCGAGCGGCCCCGCTTCACCGAGCGCGCCGCGCGGGCGCTCCGCGAGCATGTTTATCCGGGCAACGTGCGCGAGCTCGCCCACGTGGTGGAGCGCGCGTGCATCCTGGCGACGGGGCCGGAGCTCGACGTGGATCTGCTCCCGTCCGATGTGGCTCAGCCAGCAGGCCCCGGGCCCCTGGCGCCGCGCTTCTCGCGGCTCTCCGCCGACGAGCTCGATGCGGCGCGCGAGGCGGGCGTCGCCGAGCTGGAGCGCGCGTTCCTCGTGGCGCTGATGGATCGGCACGGAGGGAACGTGTCGCAGGCGGCGCGGGAATCCGGGTTCAACCGGACCTACCTGCAGAAGCTCCTGGCGAAGCACCGCGTCGCCGGCGCAGGTGGCCGGCGCCCTGCCTTCGATGGGTGACGGACGCCGCCGGCCTTTGAACCGCCAAGCCGCCAAGGACGCCAACGGGAGAGGGGGAAGGTGGCCGTCCGGGCATCCCCCCTATTCCCCGGTTTTCTTGGCGCCCCTGGCGGCTTGGCGGTTCGCTTCCCCGGCCGACTTCCCGCAGTGGAGCCACCCTACGCTCGGGAACCTGCTGGAGCCCGAATGGCTCACCCACAAATTCTTCTGAGGAGGCACTTCCCCATGCATCGAAGGGGCCGCCTGAACGAAGCAGCCTGCGAGTGCCTTCTCGCGTTTCAGCGCCTGCGGCGGCGTGCGAAGAGGGCGCCCAGGGCCACGAGGGCCGCGAAGCCGCTCCCGCTATTCTCCGCGGATCCGCGTGCGGCGCGGCAGCCGTCGCCCGGCTCTTCGCCGTCGCCGGAGCCGCCGGTGCCGCTCACGCTACCCCTACCGCCCTGACCGCCGGAGCCGGCCATTGCACCGGCGCCGCCTGCGCTTCCGCCCGCGCCTGCGCTTCCGCCGGCGCCTGCGCTTCCGCCGGAGCCGCCGGAGCCGGCCATTCCGCCGGACCCGCCCGCGCCTGCGCTTCCGCCGGCGCCTGCGCTTCCGCCGGAGCCGCCGGAGCCGGCCATTCCGCCGGACCCCCCCGCGCCTGCGCTTCCGCCGGAGCCGGCCATTCCGCCGGACCCGCCCGCGCCTGCGCTTCCGCCGGAGCCGCCGGAGCCGGCCATTCCGCCGGACCCGCCCGCGCCTGCGCTTCCGCCGCTGCCCTCCGGGGTGACGCCGCCCTCGTAAATCTCCGTGCTTCCATGCGCCTCGGGGTCGCCGTCCCCGGACGAGCAACCTCCCAGTAACCCCCCGAAGACCAGGACGCGATTGCCATCGAGCAGCACGGACGACGGAGAGCTGCGTAGCCTGCTCAGGTTCGGCACCATCGACCAGTTATTCGTCACGGGGTCGTACACCGCGGCGCTCCGGAGGTCGCACTGGCTGCCGCCCGTCCATTCCGTGCCGCCCGCGATGAGCACCAGTCCGTTTCCGAGCAGCGTGGCCGTATGACGTCGGCGCGCGACGTCCAGGGGCCCGGTCACCGTCCAGTCATTCGTCGCCGGGTCGTAGACCTGCGCGTGCGGGACGTGCGGCGCGCCCATGACCAGCACCCGACCATCCCCGAGCAGCGTCGCCGTGAAATCGGCGGGCGGCATGAGCAACGCCTGCGTCGGCGTCCAGGCGTTCGTGGCCGGGTCATACCGATCGGCGCCGCTGCCGCTCACCACGAGCACGCCGCCGTCGAGCAGCCTCGTCGCCTGGTGCCCGGAATGCGCGAAGGTCAGCGTCCCCGCCGGGGAGAACGTCCCCGTGGCCGGGTCGTAGAGCTCCGCCGTGGCCGGATTGCCAGCGCCGCCGCTCACCAGCACCTTCCCGTTTTGCAAGAGGACCGCCGAGTGCCCCGAGCGCGAGACGACGAGCGAGCCCGTCGCCTCCCAGGATCTCGTCGTCGGATCGTAGAGCTCGGCGACCGCCGTCCCGCCGCCCACGACGAGGATACGATCGTCGGGGAGCCGCAAGAGAGCGACGCTCCGATCGTGGTGCGCGACCATGGCCCCGGTGAGCGTCCACGTATTGCTCGCCGGATCGTAGGCCTCGGCCGTCGACGGAGAATCACCGCCCACGACGAGGATCTCGCCGGTCGAGACCCGGATCGACGCGGGCTTGCGGCGCGCCTGCGAGAGCGACGCGACGCCGCTCCAGGCGTTCGTCGCCGGATCGTAGAGGTCCGCGGACAGGGTATCGTTCCAGTCGTTGTCGTACCCGCCGGCCACGAGCACGCGGCCATCGGCGAGCTCGGCCCACGTGCCGTCTTGCCGCGGCACGGGCATGTTCCCGGCCGGCGTCCACGGGGACTGGCAGCCGACCGGCAACGCCCCGACGCAAGCGCCCGCCTGGCAGACGCCGTTCGCCGTGCAGCCGTCGGCGCTGCCGCAAACCGCTCCGCTCAGCGGCGTGCAGGTGCCATTCGCCGACGCGCCTGCGCTCACCGCGCACGCGTCACACGAGCCCGCGTCACACGCGGCATCGCAGCAGACACCGTCGACGCAGAAGCCGCTCGCGCATTCGCCCGCGAAGAGGCAGGAATCGCCCGGGGCCGCGAGGGTGAGCCTCTCGACGGTCGCGCTCCCGCCGCCGACCACGAGCACCCGCCCGCCTGCGAGCTCCGTGGCAGTGTGGCGGCTCCGGTCCATGTTCAGGTACTTGCCGAGCGACCACCTCCCGCTCGCCGGATCGTAGACCTCCGTGAGCGCGCCGCCGCCGGCGACCAGCACCCGGCCATCGGCGAGCGGCGTGGCCGTGTGGTTGTGGTGGGTGACGTTCATCGGCGTCGCGGTCGTCCAGGTATTGCTCGCCGGATCGTAGAGCGCCGCGCTGCGGTTCGTGGAGGAGAACCCCTCACCACCGTAATCGGTATAGCCGCCGGCGACGAGCACCTTGCCATTCGCGAGGAGCGTCGCGGTGTGCCCTTCCCGATTCTGGATCGAGCCCGCGGCGGTCCACGTGCCCGTAACCGGATCGTAGATCTCCGCGCTGCCGATGGGGTCGCCGGATGCGTCCACCCCGGCCACCACGAGGACCTTGCCGTTCGGCAGGAGCGTGGCCGTGTGGGAGGAGCGCACCCGCGCCAACGGGCCCGCGTCGGTCCACGTATTCGTGACGGGATCGTAGATCTCGCTCGAGCCCATCACCCACTCTTCGAACTCGCCGGCGGCCACGAGGATCCGGCCATCGGGCAGGAGCGTCGCGGTGTGGCGTTCGCGCGGCGTGACGAGCGGCGCGGCGAGCGTCCATGCATCCGCGGCGGGGTCGTAGATCTCCACGACCTCGGTCACGCCGCCGGCCACGACGACCCTGCCGTCCGGAAGCAGCGTCGCGGTGTGGCCGGTGTGCCGCGTGCTCATCGGCGCGACGAGCACCCATGTATTCGTGGTGGGGTCGTACATCTCGGCCGTCTCGCTCGCTCCGCCGGCCACGAGGACCTTCCCGTCGAGCAAACGTGTCGCCGTGTGCCTGCTCCGGGCGACGTTCATCGGCGGCGCCATGTCCCAGCGTGGCGCCGTGAGCGCGGCGACAGCCGCCCCGATGCCTTGCTCCTTCACGAGGCTTCGCGGGGTATCGGCGTCATCGCATCCGAGCGCCGCAGCGAGCGGCGCGACGAGGAGGACGGGGGCGAAGCGGCGCAAGAACGAGGCTGAACGCATGCTCGACGATAGCAATCTCGATGTTCTAGCTGTCAAGAAAAAATGGGCTCCTCCGTAGAAGCGCTGAGTGCATGGTTCGAACAAGGGCATAACGACTTGCGACCACGCGATGGATACCCTGCCTCACTCTCACCTCGCCAAGGTCGATGACGATCGCGAGCTCGAGATTCGAGAGCCGCGGGTAGGTGAGGGCCTGCGCGGCCCCCTCTTCACCGAGCGCCGCCGTGCTCCGCGAGCCACTCATTCACCGCCGTGAGCGCGCGCTTCGCGTACTCCCCCTCCTCGGCCGCATAGGCGTCGCGCGCCTGGGTCGCGAGCGTCATCGCCCGCGCCCGGTCCCGCGCCGATCCCCAGAGCGCCCGGGCCGCGTGGAAGCGCGTATCGGCGAGCTCGATCGGTGAGACGCCCTCGCCCTTCGCCGCATAGAGGGCGAGCGCCCGCTCGGCGAACGGGCGCGCCTTTCCCGGCTCGCCCTTCTCGTTGTAGGCGCTGGCGATCCCCGTGAGCATCGATGCGACCGCATGCGAGCTCGGGCCCACGGCCTTCTCCTGGATCGCCGCGGCGCGCTCGAGGCGCACAAGGCCCTCGGCGTACCTCTTCTGCGCGACGAGCGCGCTCCCCAGGTTGGCGAGCGAGGCGGCCACGCTCGCGTGATCGGGGCCGAGCGCCTTCTCGCGGATCGCGAGCGACCGCTCGTAATAAGGAGTCGCCTCGGCGAACTTCTGCTGCATCTCCAGGACGGCCCCGATGTTGTTGAGCGATGACGCGACGTCGGCGTGCTCAGGGCCGAGCGCCTTCTCCCGGATGGCGAGCACCCGCTCGTGAGCACGCCTGGCCGCGTCGGTCTCTCCGAGCATGACGAGCGCATTGCCGAGGTTGTTGACGGAGGCCGCCAGGAACGGGTGATCGGGGCCGAGCGCCGTCTCCTGGATGGCGATGGCGCGCTCGATCCGGGGCAACGCATCTCGGTATTTGCCCTGCGTGTTGAAGAGGCGACCCAGGCTGTTGAGCGTGAGCGCGACGCTCGGATGAGAGGCGCCCAGCGTCTCCTCTCGGATGGTGAGGGCTCGCGCGTAGGCGCGCTCCGCGTCGTCGAACCGCTCGAGGTGGAGGAGGACGGTGCCCAGGCGGCTCCACGTCGCCGCGACCTCGGGATGCTTCGGGCCGAGGGCCTTCTCGAGGCCAGCCAGGGCGCGCTCGACGTGCTGCGCCGCCTCGCCGTACTTCCCCTGCTCGTCGAGGACGCTGCCCAGCGTGCCGAGCAGCCGCGCGCTCGCCAGCGTGTCGCCCCCCGTCCGCTCGACCGCGCCCTCGGCGGCCAGCTGCAGCGCGAGCGCGTCGGCGTGCCGGCCTCCCAGGTAGCCGACGACGTAGATGAGCTGCGGCCACGCCTCCGCCGCGAGAGCGTCGTCCCTGGCCCGCGCGGCCGCGCGCAGCGCCTCGCGGAGCGCCGCCTCCGCGGCCGGGGCGTCGTGTGCGTCCCGCGCCGCGCGCCCGAGCATCAGGAGCGCCTCCGCCTCGATCGGGGCGTAATCCGCCGCGCGGGCCTCGTCGGCGAGCGGCCGCGCGAGCGCGAGCGCCTCGCCGAACTTGCCGGCCTCATCGAGGGCCCTGACCTCGGCCAGGCGACCCCGCAGCGCGTCGATGCGGGCCCGCGCTGCGGCGTCCGCGGGCGGCGGGACCGCCGCGGTCAGCGCGCCCGCGTCCGCGCAGCGATCGAGGCCCGGGAGCGCGAGCGACGCCTCGATCGATCGATCGAGCACCTCGGCGTCCGCCCTTTGCGCGAAGAGCGCCGTGAGCGCCCTCATCTCCTGGCGGCGGCGCTCCAGGCACAGCGTCCGGAGATCGAGCAGCCTGGCCGACTGATCGCCCCTCACGTGCGTGGCCTCGCACGAGTCGGCGTACATCGCGACCCACGCGCGCGCTCGATCGCCCAGCGCTTTCTCCACGCGCCGGTACGTGTCCTCCGCGTACGGCCGCCCGGTGCCGGTGAACGCTGCCCGCACCTTCGCCATCGTCGCCTCGTCCCAGACGCCCGCGAGCCTCGCCTCGCCGCCCTTGCAGAGCCTGTCCGCAGGCTGCCGCGCGAACGCGAACACGAGCAGGCCCGCGAGCGCGAGCCCCGACGCCGCGACGAGCCCGCGCCTCCACGCCGCCGCCGGATCCTTCGCGAGATCGGCGAGCAGCGCGTCCATGTCGGGGTACCGAGCGTCCCGGTCGACGGAGAGCCCGCGCTCGAGACAGCGGCGGATCCGCGCCGGCATCTCGGCCCCTCGCGGCGGCTCTCGCGCCCGCCCGAGCGCCACGTTCTCGCGCAGCTCGTCGTAGGTCTTGCCGGCGAACGGACGCTCGCCCGCGAGCGCCTCCCAGAGCGACACGCAGAACGCATACTGATCGGCCCGCGCATCCGCGGCCTCTCGCCGGTGCTGCTCCGGCGCCATGTAGACCGGCGTCCCCAGGAACGAGCCCGAACGCGTGAGCGCGGCCTCGATCCCCGCCTCCGCGACGCCGCCGCCGGCATCGCCCTCCGCGAGCCCCGCGAGCCCGAAATCGGTGACGCGCACGCGGCCGTCGGCGCCGACAAGGACGTTGTCGGGCTTGAAATCGCGGTGCACGAGCCCCGCGTGGTGCACCTGCGACAGCCCTTTGCCCGCCTGGAGGAAGGCCGCCACGACCTCGGCGGCGGGCCGCCGCTTCTCCGCGCAGAACGCGCGCAACGTCCGGCCGTCGACGTGCTCCATCACCACGCGGACCTGCCCGCCCGAGGCGTCGACCTCGTGCACCGTGACGACGTTGGGGTGCTTGATCCTCGCCATGGCCTGCGCCTCGCGGACGAGCCGCGCGAGCGCCGTCGCCGCGCCCGAGCGCCCCAGCACCTCGGGCCGAAGCACCTTGATCGCCACGTCGCGGCCGAGCACGTGATCGCGCGCTCGCACCACCACGCCCATGCCGCCCTCGCCGAGGCGATCGATCACCTCGAACCTGCCGAGCTTCGTCCCCGGGCGCAGATCGAGCGACGCCTCGGCCCCGGGCGGCGCCGGAGGCCCGGGCGCTCCCTCGTCCGGGACGACAACCGTGCTTGCGAGCGGATCGATCGTGACGCTCGAGGACACCTGCTCGTCGCGGGAGGTCGACCGCCTCGACGGGTGCTCCTCGGCGGTCGCGGAGTTCGACCGCGGCTCCTCCGAGAGCAGCGCCTCGCAGCGGGTGCAACGCGGGTTGAACGGAGAGTTCTCCGCGCTGCACCCCGGGCAGATGATCACGCTCTCGCCCAGGCTCACAGGACGCTGTGTAGCATGCCGCGTCGCGGCCTGTGGTCTCCCGCGTCGCCCTCTCTCGGGTGGTGGGGTACTTTGACTGAAGGTGGGTCTCTTGAACCGCCAAGGCGCCGAGGGCGCCAAGAAAATCCCAATCATCTTGGCGTCTTATGGCGCCATGGCGGTTCCATCATCCCGGCAGGGCGGGGGAGAGGCGACTACCAGCAGGTCGGCTGACCCTGGCAGCACCCGGGCTCCCAGGGCTCGCAGGTCTGCTCGTCGCAGTCCGCCAGGCAGGCATCCCGCTCGGCGGTGCACAACTCGCGGTCTTCGCCTTCGCTCGACTGGATGCAGGCCAAGAAGAACCTGACGCACCGGCCCTTGCAGTTGATCAACTCCTGGCTCGCCTCGCCGACCTCGACGTCGGGGGACGGCTCCTCGGCGACCTCGACCTGACAGCCGAACAGGGTGAAGCTCGCCAGCAGCGACGCGAGAAGGACAGACATGGATCGTTGGGTGACGCGAGTGAACATTCGACTCTCCTCGATGGTGACCGGACAGGTGGAACAGCGATGTCGTTGGCGTCGACAGGAGGTCACGGCGAATGGCCCTCTGCGCGTCGACCCGCGCGCAACGTGCATTGCCCGTGGGTTGAAGCGGCGCTGTCGGCGAGAAACGAAGCGTCCGGCGAAAGGTTTTGCAGATGCCATGCCACGGCGAGCGGGCCGGGCGTCCGCCGGCGGGCTCCCGCGTTTGCGCCCAAATCGAGGCGTATCGTTCGCCTGATCTCCCGCCCTGAGCGCGAGGCTGCCGAGCCCCTTGTCTCTCTGGAGGAGACACCTGTTCCTCGCGGAGAACAGCGGGCCGGCTCGCGGCGAACAGCCACGACGCGGGCGCCGGCGGCCGGCAAATTGCGGTTAGAACACGAACTTGAGGTGTCCGCCCACCGTCGCGAGCACGAGCGAGTACTTCCCGTTGCCGAGGTCGTAATCCGAGCCGGTCACCGTGCGCGGCAGGATGCCCTGCACGCGGACGTCGCCCGAGAGCGACACGCGATCGCTGAGCTTCAAGACGCCCCCGACGTCGCCGATCAGCCGGTGGTTGTCGGGCGAGGCCACGTCGATCGTGCTGTCCGGCGAGGCCGCCGATTGATACCCGACCGACGCCGTCGCCAGAAGCGCCTCGCTGAGCTTGTACTTGGCCCCGAGCTCCACCCACACCGTGTCGTTCCACCTGCGCGGCAGCGTCACGGTGACGCGATCGGTGATCCCGAGCTTCGGCTGCGCGAGGTCCGGAGACGTGGCCTCGACGACGAACGCCTCGATGTCCGAATAGAGCACGTACGAGAGGAGCCCATCGAGGCTGAGCTTGTCGTTCACCCGGTAGCCGACGCCGGCGGTGAGCCGCTTGGGGAGCGTGAACGAGAGCTCCACGTCGCCCTCGACCAGCGGCTTGTAACGCAGGCCCTGCTCGGCGAGGTCCTGCGTGAAGAACGGGTGGTCCATGTCGATGGCGAACTTGCCCTTGTACCGCATCGCCGCGCTGTGCTGGTACGTGAGGCCGAAGCGAAGGTCCTTGTTGGGATTGAAGGCCAGCCCGAGGTGGAACGAGGCGCCGTGCGACAGCGCCTCCTTGATCGAGATGGAGCGGGCGAGCACGTCGAGCTCGCGCAGCTCGGACGGCGTGTTCGGGCCGAAATCGTTGTCCTGCTCGAGGTAGTCGAGGCCGTCGTGGAACTCCTTGAGGCTCCCGAAGTCCTGCACCTTCGAGAGCTCCGCGAGGCCGCTGACGTAGGACAGGCCGGCGCCGAGCGAGACCTGGTCGGTCAGCTTGAGCCCGGCGGCCGCCGTGAGCGACGTCGAGACGATGAACGCCTGCCGGAGCTGCCAGCGCTGCGCGCCGTCCTGGAAGCTGAGCGCCGCGGCATAAGGGACATACAGGCCGACGCCCACGGTCAGGCGATTGGGCAGGACCGGGATCGCCAGGAAGGCGTTGCCCGTCGGCGCGATCGGCGTCGTCGACACCTCCTCGGCGCGGCCGCGCTTGCTGGCGTCGACGTTCGCCGGATCGAGCGGGAGCTTGAACTGGAGCGTGTCCGGCGTCTGGTATGTGCCGAGCCGCTCGCGCTGGTAGGTCGCGTGGCCGACGATGAGGCCCGCGCCCAGGACGAGCTCGGGCCGCTGGACCCCCGCGAGCTCGGCCGGGTTCCAGTAGACGGCCGCGGCGTCGGAGGTCGTGGGGCCCGAGAGGCCGCTCGTCACCCAGGGCGCGTCGATGCCCGAGGCGCGCGCGTCCTGCGCCGTCAGGCAGACGAGGCCTGTCGCGAGCGAGAGCGCGGCGAGTTCACGTCCTGTTCGTTGACGCGCACGGGCGCGGGGCCGCGGGGGCGGCAGAGCTCCTTGCATGAGACGGGTCCTCACGGTGGGGGGGCCGATCACTGGATCCGGGTGAGGGTGAGCGAGAGGCGATGGGGGCTCGGCTTGTCGCCGATCGTGATCTCGTAGCGGTGCCCCTCGTCGTCCGCGAAGTACAGCGTATCTCCCGCCTTGACCTCCACCTTCTCGTGGAGCGCGTCGCCGTCGATCTCCTCGGTCGTCGACACCTTCTTCTCGAGCGCGGGGTCGGAGAAGAAGCCAGGGCTCTCGTAGGCATAGTCGCGCACGCGCACGCCGTCCGCGTCCTTGCGGATGTCGTCGGGCGCGACGAAGTAGAGGTAATCCCGCTGGCCGGCGACGCCGCTCTCGGTGCTCGGCTGGTAGAGGTAGAAGTCCGCGTCGCCGGCGGCGTTGTTGTTGAGCTCGAGCGCCATGTCCTTGAGGACCGCTGGATCGCTCGCGAGGTTCTTCTTGATGCTCGCGACGAGATCCTCCGTCTTCACGCCGACCGGCACGTCGCGCAGGGTCACCTCGAGGTTGGCCTCCCCCTCGCCGAGGCCGCCGTCATGCAGCCGCGCCTGGGCCACGTCGAGGAGGATGTCCCAGAAGTAGGACGGCGCTGGCTCCTCCACGACCACGCTGTCATCGACGCTGATCTTGGTCCATCCGGTGCCGTCGATGCAGACCTCGACGGGCTGGAAGTCGCTCGTGGAGCTGCCCTGGGGCCCGTAGCTCGTGCAGTGATCCTCGATCTGGGCCGCCCTGAGCTCACCCGCGCGGGCGAGGATGTGCTCGAACTCCCAGAGCGGCTGGTCCCACACGGGCGAGTTGCCGCGCGGCGCGGGTTCCTGGCTCGTGCCGCCCGGCAGGAGCATCGCGTTCTCGGGGATGGCCAGCGTCAGCTCGCCGATGCTCAGGTTTCTGTTGAGGTTGTCCAGAACGAGCCAGTCCTCCTGGCTGAAATCGAACAGGGTGTCTATCTGGCCGGGCGTGCTGTTGACGCTCGCGACATCGGCCATCGTGGCGTCGATCCCCTTGTATGGCAGGGCGTTGACGTCGACGCGGACCGTCATCGTGAAGTCGTCGAGGGCCGCCTTCACCCCGGATGCGGCCTTGATGAAGCCGGGGTGCTCCGCGCCGTCCGGGTCGTCCGGATCGAGCGGCGTCGGGCCGAACTGCGCGGCGAGGCCGGCAAAGTCGGTGACGACGTCGTACAGCGTGACGGGGATGGAGTGCGGCGCGACAGGGTAGACGCCGTCCGGGTGCTCGTCGTTCGCCGGCCCTCTCCGGTGCTGGGTATTCGGGTGGGTGCTGACGAGGTTCTCCAGGACGGCCTGCGAGGTGATCTGGACGGGGATGAGCCGCTCGTTGGCGGCCGCGCCTGTGAGGTCCGAGAGGATCTTGGAGGTCGGGAGCCCCACGGCGTTGCCGACCCCGAGCAGGCCCTCGAGGCTCGTGCCGCGGAGGTCGGCGTTCTCCGGCGTCATGTTCAGGAGCCCGACGAGGTTGCGCGACGCCGGCGGGAGCGCCGCGACCTCCGCGGGGGGCATGTACATGACCTTGAGCAGCGCGTTCTCGATGAGCGTCGAGATGTCGAGATCGAGCAGCCAGATCCCCTCGAGGGTGGGCCGCGGGATGGCCTTGAGCTCCTCGAGCGTGAGCGTCTTGGCGAAGCCCGTCGCGTCGAACCGCAGGAACTCTAGCGTGAGGGTGCGGCTCTCGTTCATGCCGAGCGCCGGCGGGGGCGGCGCCTGCTCCACCGTGACGGCCTCGACGCAGCCGGGCAGCGCAGAGGAGAGCGCGGCGGCGAGCAGGGGGCCGAGCCGGGAGAGCCGGCGGGCGGCGGGCGCGGCGGGGCGGGTGCGGTCTCGCGCTTCCATGATCAGAGCTTCTCCACGTCGGCGGTGATCTCCACCGGATCGTCGCTCTCGGGCACGTAGAAGCGGACCTCGTAGACGGCGCCCTCGTCGTCCTGCATGTACAGCGTGGTCTCGCCCGGTGGCAGCCTGTATTTCTCGTGCGTCGTGTCGTCGAGGCCGTCGAGCTCCTTGCTGGAGACCTTGCTCGCCTCGCCGAGATCCGGGCTCGTGAAGAAGCCGGGACTTTCGTAGGTGTAGGCGCGAGGGGCCTGCGAGCTTTGATCCGAAGGCCGGAGGTCGTCCTCGGCGACGAAGAACAAGGTGGGCGCGCCGTCGGGCGCGCCGCGGCCGTAGAAGAAGTCGAGCGCGTCGTTGTTGACCCAGTACCTGCCCAGGATGATCTCGGCGATCTCGTCGGCCTGGCTCTGCAGGGTCGGGCGGAGGTCGGCCACGATCTCGTCGGCGGTCAGGCCGATGCCGACGTTGTGGAGCGCGAAGACCGGCTGGGCGGCGCCTTCCTGGATCTCGGGGCTGCCGTCGCCGGTGGGGTCGTGAATGGCGACCTGGCCGACCTCGGTGAGCAGCTCCCAGAAGAACTGCGGCGGCGGTATCGGGGGCGGTTGGTCGGAAACCAGGTCGGTGAAGGCCGTCCAGCCGCGCGGGTCGCCGTTCTGGCCGATGGTCACGCCCACCCGGCACGTCCCGCTCAGGCGGAAGTAGCACCCTGTGAAGGGCACGCGCTCGCCATACGTGAGATAAGCCGCCTTGCCCACGATGTGCTCCATCATGAATGGAGGGGTGGACCATACCGTATCGGAGCCGACCGGCATGCCTGGACGGTTCTCCTTGCAGGCGGGCGCGTCGGCCTCGATGCACGTCTTCACCTTGGTGGGCAGCTCGCGCAACGAGATGCGCATATCGATCGTCGGTGTCGGGGCGATGCCGCTGATCTGGAGCTTCTCCGGGTCGGTGAAGTCGAACCGGAGCGGCGCGTCGCCGTCCCGGAGGAACATGTCGCCGCCGCCCTTCGAGAGATCGACCCCCGAGACCCTGCGCAGGCCGGACTCGGCGACGACGCGCATCCGGAAGTCGGGCAGGAGGACATCGCTCTTCGTCGTGAACGTCTCATCGTCCCGCACGAGCACGCCAGGATGATCCCCGCTGGGTCCGAGCTTCTCGGACAGCGGCTGGAGATCGACCAGCGCCTCGTAGAGGCTGACAGGCATCCTCAAGCCATCTGGACTGGCGATGGCCGGGTGCGTGCCGAGCAGCTGCTGCTGGAGGGCGACGATGAGCTTGGGTATCGGCACGAAGGGGGCCGTCCGGTTGCTGCGCACGGCCGTCGGATCTGGCTGGACCGCCAGATCGAGGGTGATGCTGTCGGCGAGGACGTCGGCGAAGTCGAACGCGAAGGTGCCCGGATTCTCCTCGAAGATCGCCTGCAGCCCCTCGAGCGACGTCCCCGTCACGTTGGCGTTGGCGGGCGTCATGCTGAGCAGCCGGACGAGCGCGAACTCCGGGGATGTCCTCCACTCCATCCCGAAGCTCTCGCCGAGCTCGGTGAGCGAGCAATCGTGGCCGGGGTTCGGGTTGTCGTTCGCCCACGAGGTCCCACACGCGTTCTGGATCTGCTCCAGCGCGTTCCGGAGCAGCCCGGTCGTATCCACGTTGAGGATCGTGATCTGCTTGGCCCCGTCCTCGCCGAAGACCTGGAGCGCCTTCTGCTTGTCGAGCTCCAGCACGACCGACGGGAGCTCGGCGTCGTCGATGCGCAGGCGGAACCGGTTCGGCTCCTCGATGACCACGCCGCCACCCCCGCCGCCCTCGCCGCCGCTTCCCCCGCCGCCCGCGGCCCCGCTGCCGCCGCCTCCATCATCGCCGCATGCGGCGAGCGCGGCGAGCAGCACGAGGGAAGCGCCGCGGAGCGCGGCGCCGCGCCGGGAGGAGAGGGCGAGCGAGATGTGCGTCATGCGAGGGTTCCTCGTCGAGGGATCTCTCGGGATCCGCAGGAAGAGACGTCCGATGCTACCGAACTTCGACGCCACGGCGCGACAAAGAGTTCGTGCCGCGACGGCGCGGTGAGCTCGATCCGCGACGAAGCCAGGCGCGCCAGGACACGTGTCGGTGTCCTTCGGCTGTTCGTCCGCTTGTCGGTGTTCTGTCGCCGAGCTGCTCGGCGCCTGTCTACGCGTCCCTGAGATCGCTCTGGACGTTCGCTGCTGGCATGGACGGCTCGCCCGATGCGTCCGCCTGTGCGTTCGTTGCGGTCGTGGGCGGCTCGTACGGCGGAGCCGCGGGCGGCTCGTGCGGCGCGGCCGCGGGCGGCTCGGCGGGCGTCGCCGGCGGCGGTGGCCGCATGGACGACGGCGCGCCCACGAGTTCGCGCGTCCGGTCGAAGAACGCGCGCAGCAGCGTGAGGCTCGGCTTGCGCTTGCCCGCCGCGATCGCGAGCACCTCCTCGCGGATCGCGACGTTGATCGGCGTCGCGATGCCGAGCGCCGCGCCGCGCTCGACGACCTCGCCGTTCAGGAAGTCGACAGCCGGCGGGCGGCCTCGCTCGATGGCGGCGAGCATCGAGGAGCGCATGCGGCGGAAGCGCGCGCCCACCGCGAGGAGCAGCGCGTGCTTCGCGAAGAGCCCCGGCGAGCCCACGGCGGTGCGCTCGGCGTCCGTGAGCGCGATCCAGTCGAGGTCGAGCGTCCCTGCGACCTTCTCGAGGCGCACGCCGAGCGTGCGCGAGACCTGCACGGTCTCGGTCATGATCTCCAGCGCGAGGCGGCGGACGAAGCGGTGCCTGAGCAGCACGCCCAGGCGATCGCCGCCGACGGTGCCGAGCGACGAGATGGCGCAGTTGATGGCGAGCTTCGACCAGCGCGCGCCGGCGAGGTTGTCCGTCACGGTCGTCGGCCCGATCGCCTCGAGGATGCGCGCGAGCTCGTCGAGGCGCGGGTCGCTCGCCCCGTCGAGCCGCCCGAGGACGAAGCCGCCGCTCGAGGTGCGGTCGTAGACGCCGGGCTCCACCATCGAGGCGCCCCACGCGACGATCCCCCCGAAGGTGCGCTCCGGGCCGGCGATGCGCGCGATGCGCTCCTCGCAGAGGCCGTTCTGGAGGCAGATCATGGCGCCCGTCGGGGCGAGGTGCGCGACCGCGTTCCGCGCGGCCTCCTCGACCTGCGGCGGCTGCGTCGCCAGGAGGATGTAGTCGAAGGGTCGGGTGTCCGGGCCGAGCTCCCGCACCGCGCGGCCCCCGACCGTTCCAGGGCTCGTCTCGCCGCGCACCCGGAAGCCGCCGGCGTTGATGGCGTCCGCGATGAGCGGGTTCGTCGTGAAGGCAGTGACGTCGTGGCCCTGCTCGAACAGGTACGCGGCGACGATGCCGCCGATCCCGCCGCAGCCGACGACGAGCAGCCGGGGGGCGGAGGAAGCGGGGGCCACGGAGGCACCCGGGGCAAGCTCGGCAGGTGAATCGATGAAGCTCATGAAAGATCCATTACCACCGCTGCCGCGCGGGCTCGACGGGCTCGAGGGGAGCGGCACAAGGGGGCAGGGGTGTCGGAAGCCACGGCGGCTTCCGCAGCGCGTCATGGGGGAGGCGCGGGTGATGCGGCGGTGGCTCGAGGGGCGGCTCGCATGGGCGTTACGGCCCCACGTCCCCAGCTGTCTCGAAGGCCGAGAGCCGTCGCCGGAAGCTCTGGATGTGTCCCGTGCGCGCGCAACGCGCCCGCAGCGCGTCGAAGTACGACGGCTCGATCACCACGCCTGGGCGCTGCTTCGTGTAGCGATGGCTGCGCTCGATGAGCATGGCCTTGAGATACGCCAGGTGGAAGCTGGCGCGGGTGACGTAGCCCGGATAGGTCCCCATCCGCTCGGGATCGTCCGTGCTCACGTCGTGGAAGCGCTTGAAATCGACGAGCTGGGGTGACTGTGGGCCGGCGCGGAGGAAGCCGTCGTGCCCCAGAAACCAGGTCTCGATGCAGCAATGCTGGATGATGATGCGGATCTCGAGGGAGGGATTGGTCCTCGCCATGCGGGTGCCCTGGAGCTCGGCCTGCACGGCGCGGTGGACCTCGGCGTAGCGAGCCTCGTACGTGTCCTCGTCCGAGTCGATACAGATCCAGAATTCCTGCACGCGACCGGCGTTGGTCTCGATGTCCTGGAGGAGGCCGGCGATCCTGCGATAAACCGAGGGATAGCCCTTGCCGCTCACGAGGACGTAGCCGTCGGCGATAAGGTCGGCCACGTTGGGCACGCGACGCAGCGCGGGGAGCCGGTGTCGGAGCCATGCCTCGTAGACCCTCGGCTCGGTCTCGGCACCCTCCACGAGGAGGACGAGGTTCATCCCTGGACCCCGTGCTCGTACTCCGGCAGGTTGATGAGGCGCGTGAAGCGGTCGAGGTGCGAGCGCTCCTCTGCCATCGCCGGGATTTTCTCGGCGTCGAGGACCCGCACGCGACTGCCCTTCCGGGTGACGATCTTCCAGTGGCTCGGCGGGATTTGCTCGATGATGTAGGGGTGGTGGCTGGTCAGGACGAGCTGGAGGTACGGCGCCCGGCTCAGCAGGAAGCGCGTCACTGCGGGCAGGCAGTTGACGCCAAGGCTCGACTCCAGCTCGTCGATGAGCACCACCGTACCAGGCGGAGCGAACGAGAGGTGGATAAGGAAGGAGAGGTAACGCTGCATGCCAGAGGACATGTCGTAAAAGAAGATCCAGCTATCGACGCCCGACTCGGCTGCCGTGAGCGCGAGGTTGTAGCTACCCCCTAACTCCTTGCTCGCCTCGGAGCCCAAAGGGTAGTAGCGCTGGACCTTGAGCTTCTCGACCGTGGGAAACGCTTCGCTGAACGCCTCCTCTATCTCGGCGAACGCCTCTGGAAACACCTCCTGGAGAAGCTCGGCCTTGTGGTGCAGCGGCAGCGTGAAGTCCGCGCCAAGATCTGCCGCGGATTGGTAGTTGCCCCGCCGCTTGTCGAAGTGAGTCTCCGTCGTAAATCCATGGCTCGGCAACGTTTCGAGCGCTGATCGAGGAATACAGCGCGAAAAGGCCTTGTAAAGCGGAGCCATCTGCGGGTCTTCCTTGAGGACGGCAATTGCGCTCTGCGCCCGGTCCAGCTTGGGGAGTGCATGGCCATTCAGAAGGAAGCGCTCAGGCGAGCGTTCCACGATGGCCCGGTCTCCCTGGAAGATGCGCTCGGTTCGGAGGAGGGGTGGCTCCTCGGCGTGCAGCGCGCCGTGCTCTTCTGCCCCTCGCCCGACGCGCGGCTCCAGATCGGCTTCCCAGCGGTACGTGAGCCCTTCGTGCTCGAAGCCGATCGCGAAGCTGGCCCCGCGGACTGCATCGATCAGCTCATCCTCTTCCTTCTCTCCGAGCGCCACGGCGCGGACCTGCTCGATCGCCCGGACAATCCGCGTCTTGCCCGCCCCGGACACGCCGACCAGCAGGTTGAACGCATCGAGCACCATCGGCTCGAGCGTCCAGCCACGCCCAGCGCTCTGAAACTCGAAGGTCAGGATCCTCATACGGCGGCCAGTCTACGCGCCTGCCCCATTCCGGCTAGCCCTGCCGGCTCGACCGCAGCGCCTCCCCTCGCGGTCCCCCTCAATCCGCCGGCGCCAGCACCTCGATCGCCTTCGGCTCCAGCGTGACCTTGATCGGCAGCTTCCCCAGCGGCTCGCCGTCCACGTCGAGGAAGAACGACTGCTCGACGTCGCGGTTCAGGAGCGTGAGCTCGATGCTATCGCACTGGAAGTGGCGCACGTCCGGGTGGCGGATGTGCGAGCCCGTGTACATGCCGGTCGACACGGCCGCGAAGCGGAGGTGGGGCGCGGCGCCCAGGTCGATGACGTCGAACACGCCGTCGTCGAGCTTCGCCATCGGCGCGAGCTGCATGCCCGCGCCGAAGAAGCGGCCGTTGCAGATGCCCACCATGCGCGTCGAGATCTCCTCCTCGCGGCGCTCCCCGCGCAGCGTCGTCACGCAGCGCACCCGGCCGACGCGGCTGCGGACGAGGCCCCGGAGCGAGGCGAGCGAGTAGGCGAGCGTGTTGCCGAGCACCCGCGACGACTCGTTGACCAGCGAGACCACGACGCCGCTCATGCCCGCGGAGAGGACGTTGACGAAGAACGCGTCGGCCCGCTGGCCGTCGCGCGTCTCGTACGAGAGGCGGCCCACGTCGAGCCGGCGCGTGTGGCCGCTCGCGATCGCGGTGCAAAAGCTGTCGAGCCGGCGGGTGAGCTTCAGCGTCTTGCAGAGATCGCTGCCGGTGCCCGCGCCGATGATCCCGAGCCGCGTGCCGGCGGCGCCCCGGTCCCTCGCCTGCATGAGGCCGTTCACCACCTCGCTGATGCTGCCGTCCCCGCCGACCGCCACGACCGTCTCGCGCCCGCCGAGCGCGGCCTCGCGCGCGAGATCGACGGCGTGGCGCGGGCGATCCGTGCGCACGATGTCGACGTCGCCGAGGATGCGGCGGATGGGCGTCAGCATCTCGTCGAAGAGCCTGCCCGTCTTTCCGCCGCTGGACCGGGGGTTCACGATGAGGAGGGGGCGCATGCGGGCACCGATGCTAGATGCCGCAGGCCGCCCAGGGCGAGGTGTTTTTGTCGCGAGCCCCGCGGGCCGACGCCCCGGCGCGCTCGGCGGCGGTCACTGCTTCGTGCAGCCGCAGCCGCAGTCGTCGGCGAAGTAGCTCCAGCCGGGCTCGCACACGAAGCGGATCCGTGCGCACTCGTCATGGCTCTGCCCGACGTACTTGAGCATCGGGCTGTCGGTCCCGCAGCCTGGCGGGCTGCTCGCGCCCGGCGCGCCGCCGGCGCCGGTCGGCTCGCCCTCCGGGCCCCGCACGCTCCCCGTCTCCGCGCCCTTCGCGCTGTCGGCCGGCGGAGCTGCCACGGGCGCGCCGCTCGGGGCGCCGCGGCAACCCACGGCGAGCGAGCCGAGCAGCACGAGCAGCAATGGCGAGGAGGAGAGGTGTCGAGTTGGCATGAAGGTGGCTCCGGTGGCAAAGACAGGCCCGCTCCGCGGGGCCAGGCGGTGAAGGCGCGTCGCTTACGCCCTCCCTCGATGGAGCTCCGACCGGCGCGAGCCGACGGGGTGGGGGAGCGCGGCGTCGTTGCCCGAGCTCTCGTCGCGTGGTCCTCGCTCGCCGCGCGCGGCGCCGGCCGGTAGCGCGGCGCCCTGGGCCTCCTCCTTCGCGGTCTTGGGCAGGTCCGCCCCCGTATCGCTGGCGTCCTTGGCGCCCGCGCGCTTCCCCTCGGGCGAGCGGTGCTCGATGATGGCGTTGATCTCGGCCCCGAGCAGCACCGCCAGCGAGGAGATCCACATCCAGAGGAGGAGGATGATGACGCCGCCCAGCGCGCCGTAGCTCACCTCGTAGCTGCCGAAGCGGCTGACGTAAAAGGAGAAGCCGAGCGACGCGATGACCCAGATCACGACCGCCACGACCGACCCCGGGGTGATGAACTTGAACTTCTGCTCTACGTCGGGGAGCAAGTAATAGAGGGTTGCCAGGACCGCCATCACGATGAGCGCCGACACCGGCATGCGCAGCCAGAGGACAGGCGTCGCGAAGGGGCCGAGGTGCGCGGCGAGCGCCGGCGTGGCGACCGCGATCGCCGAGGCGACCGTCAGCAGGACGGCGCCGCCGATCGTGACCAGCAGGGCGATGCCGCGGCGCTTGAGGTACGACCGGCTGTCCTCGACGCCGTAGGCGGAGTTGAGCGCGTCCATCAGCGCGGTGACGCCTCCCGAGGCGGCCCAGACCGCGCCGAGGGCGCCGACGGTCAGGAGCGCCGGGCTCTGGCCCCCAGTGAGCGCCTGAAGGCGCTCGCCCAGGATGGTGGCCACGGCGGGCGGGGCCACCTGGTACAATTCGCCCATCAGCTGCGCGGACTCGGCAGGATCGATGACCAGGCCGGCGAGGGCGACAGCGAAGAGCAGGAACGGGAAGATCGCGAGGACACCGAAGAACGCCAGCGACGCAGCGACGGTGTCGATCTTGTCCTTGATACATTCCTGCTTGATGTCGTTCAGGAAATCCTTCCAGGGGATCTCTCTTCCGGGCAGGTGCATGATGGACCTTCCGTGGGGCGCATGGAGCGCTGCTGGGTTCTTCCTGGGGCGGCTGGCGCTGGAGGCGCTGTACGCTGTCATGAAAAGCAACGCGGGTGCCAGGCCTGCGGCTGCAGCTCCCCGGACAGGTCGGCGATTTTCTCGCGCGGGCCCCCGGCCGAGCGCAGAGGCGGCTCGATCCTCGCGTGTGGCGCGAATTGCCCCACACGGCAGAACGGCCACGGCGCGAGCGCCCGAGGCCACCTGGCCGGGCGCTCGCGCCGGGACCTCCGGCGCCGCCGGCGTGGGCGCCCCGCCGCCAGCGGGGGGGCGCTCCGCCCCGCGCGGCCGGGCGCTCCGCCGGCGGCCTGCCTGCGCCGCGAGCTAGCTCATCGCCTTGCCGATGAACTCGTGCAGCTCCGGATCATTCCCGTGTTGCGTCCTCACCGAGGGATCCTCCCGGTACATCGTGTTGAGCGCCCTCTCGATACCGGGGTTCTTCCCCGTGAACGCGTCGATGAGCTCCCGCATGCGCTTCACGATCTGCTGCACCGGCTCGCTCTTCGGGTCTTCGCCCTTCTGCATCTGCGCCCGCATGTCGTCGTAGATCTGCTTCCACGCCGACTCGGCCTCACGCATCTTCTCGGGGCCCATCGCCTCTGCGCGCTGCTTGAGCTCCTCGAGCTGCTCTGGGGTGTAATATTTCTCGCTCATGGTCATCACCTCGATGGTTTGAAGGAGCTGCTCCACAGAGACGTCCTCTCCCGACCGCAGGACGTGGGCCAGGCCCTCGAGCCGCGCGCAGAGCCGCTGCTCCAGCGCGATCTGCTCGCGCAGCCGCGACAGGTGGAGCTCGATGGTCTGGAGCGGAGAGAACCCCGGCTGGTCCAGGCACGCGGCGATCTGCTCCAGGTTGAAGCCGAGCTCGCGCAACGACTTGATCTGCTGGAGCCGGGCGACGTCGCCCGCCGAGTACATCCGGTGCCCCGACGCGGTGCGATGCGACGGGACGAGCAGGCCGATCTCCTCGTAATAGTGGAGCGTGCGGACGGAGAGGCCGGTCTGCCGGGCGAGATCGCCGACTTTCAACGGTGCTGAACGCATGGCGCTACCCCTGTTTCCAGGGCGGGTGAGGACGTCCATGCCCCGGAGGCTAGGTCCTCACGTAGCGTGAGGATCAAGGGCCCGCCTTCACTTTTTTCGCTCGACCGGGGCGCCGCGCGGAGCGCCCCGGGTGGGACAGACCTCTCCCTCGCCCCGCGCAGCGTCACCGCATGCGGAGCGTGTATCTCTCGACCGACCTGTACTGAGGTGGCCAGTCGATGTCGAAGCCCTGCTCCGCGGCGGCGTGCCGGGTCCAGTACGGGTCGTAGAGGTGCGCCCGCGCGAGCGCGCACAGGTCGGCTCTCCCGGCCGCGACGATGCTGTTCACGTCCGCGTAGCTCTGGATGTTGCCCACCGTGATCGTCGGCACGCTGGCTTCCAGCCGCACGAGCTCCGAGAGCGGCGTCTGGAACAGCCTGCCATGCTCGGGTTTGCTGGACGGGTCCGTCTGTCCTGCCGAGACGTGGATGATGTCGGCGCCGTGCTCGCGCAGCATCGTCGAGAGGGCGATCAGATCGTCCGTCGTGAGCCCGCCAGGCGCCCAGTCGGTGGCGGAGATGCGCACGCTCATGGGCTTCTCCGCCGGCCACGCGGCCCGCACCGCGTCGAACACCTCCAGCGGGTAGCGCATCCGGCTCTCGATAGGACCGCCGTACGCGTCGTCGCGCCTGTTCGTGAGCGGCGAGATGAAGCTCGCGAGCAGGTAGCCGTGCGCGCAGTGGAGCTCGATCAGGTCGAACCCGGCCTCGTCCGCCCGCCTCGCCGCCTGCACGAAGTCCGAGGTCACCTGGTCCATGTCCCCGCGATCCATCGCCTTGGGGACCTGGCTCTCCGCCAGGTACGGGATGGCGGAGGCGCTGAGCAGCGGCCAGGCGCCCCGTTCGAGCGGCACATCCATGCCCTCCCAGAGCAGCTTCGTCGCGCCCTTGCGCCCGGCGTGGGCCAGCTGGACGCCGATCTTGGCCCGGGAGCGCGCGTGGACGAAGTCGACGACGCGCCGCCACCCCTCGACGTGGTCGGGGCGATAGAGCCCCGCGCAGCCCGGCGTGATGCGCGCTTCCGCGCTGACGTCGGTCATCTCCGTGATGACGAGCCCCGCGCCTCCGAGCGCCCGGCTGCCGAGGTGGACGAGGTGCCAGTCGTCGATCTGCCCGTCCTCGGCCGAGTACTGGCACATGGGCGACACGACGACCCGGTTCTCCAGCACGAGCGATCGCAGCCGGAACGGCGTGAACATCGGCGGCGGCGGCGCCCCATCCCCGGCGAGGAGGCGCGCCCCCGCCTGCGCTTCCGCCTTGTGCGCCACGTGCGCGTCGATCTCGCGCACGAACGCCGGGTCGCGCGCCTTCAGGCCCTCGTGCGTCACCCGCAGGCTCCGCGTCAGCAGGCTGAACATGAACTCCACCGGGTCGAGCGCCATGTAGCGCTCGGTGTTCTCGAACCACAGCAGGCTCACCTGCGCGGCCCGCTGGAGCGCGAGCACCTTGGGCTTGCGCTCCGCCTCGTAGGCGGCGAGCGCCTCGGGCACGCCCCGGTGCCGCTGGAGGCTGTCGACGAGCGCGATCGCGTCCTCGAGCGCGAGCTTCGTCCCCGAGCCGATCGAGAAGTGCGCCGTGTGCGCGGCGTCCCCGAGCAGCACCACGTTGCCCGCGCTCCAGCGCTCGTTGTGCACCGTGGGGAAGCTCCGCCAGACGCTCCGGTTCTTCAGCAGCCGGTGTCCCTGGAGCTTCTCGGCGAAGAGCTCCTCGAAGTACGCGATCGTCTCGTCCTCGCCGGCGCGATCGAGGCCCGCGCGCCGGAAGGTCTCCTCCCGGCACTCCACGATGAAGGTCGAGCGCTCCGGCTCGTAGCGGTACGCGTGGACCCGGAAGAGGCCGTGGCGGTTCTCCTCGAAGTAGAAGGTGAAGGCGTCGAACGGGAACGTCGTGCCGAGCCACACGAACCGGTTCGGGCGGACGTCGATGCGCGGCCCGAACCGGTCGGCGAACCGCTCGCGGATCTGGCTGTTCACCCCGTCGGCCGCGACGACCAGATCGCTCTCGGCGACGGCCTCCGCCGGGTCCGTCACCTCTTCCTCGAAGCGCAGGACGACGCCGAGCTCCCGCGCCCGGTCCCCCAGGATCGCGAGCAGCTTCCGGCGCGAGAGGCCGCTGAACCCGTGCCCCCTCGACACGAGGACGCGCCCGCCGAAGTGCGCGTGGAGCTCGTCCCAGTGGGCGAGGCTGCTCCGGATCGCGTCGTAGCTCGGGCGATCCGCGTCGGCGAGGCCGTCGAGCGTCGCGTCCGAGAACACGACCCCGAAGCCGAAGGTGTCATCGGGCCGATTCCGCTCCACCACGACGACCTCGCGCCGGGGGTCTGCCTGCTTCGCCAGGAGGGCGAAATAGAGGCCCGCCGGCCCGCCGCCCACGCATGTGATCCTCAACGCCCTGCTCCTCTGCTCTCGCGTCTGCGCCCGCGCCGGAGCCTACACGAGAACGCCGAGGTCAGCGCCGCTCCGGTGGAAATCAAAGGTGGACAGGAGCGAAGAACGGGATTCCCGGGACGCGCACGAGCTGGTTCGCATCATCGCGCGATCGAGCGCGGCAGTCCGCGCCGTCACCCCGGTTCGCGCAGGCAGCCGGCGATGCGGTCGTCAAAGACGATCACCACACCCGATCTGGAAAATTCGAGGGAATGCTGCTTCCGCTCTGAATGCCTCTGCATGAGCGCCTCCGGGCGACCGACGAAGGGGTTGGTCGGCAAGCGGAAGTAGGGTAAGCCTGGATCAGAAGAGCGATCGCCGGGAATATAGACCGAGCCCCGAGGTGACGCCGGGGCGCACGTACCGCTCTGCTTCAAATATTCTCCTTAGCCACGATGCGGCTTATCGCCGGGGCGCGCCTCGGCATGGGCCAGGTGAATTCCACCCGAACGGCTGGTCACTCCATGAGCAAGACAGCGCCGCCCGACACCGAGCGATCGGTACTGTTTCTCCGCCGTTCCATCGCGGCGGGCATGTTCGCGATGGGGCTCGTCGGCCTGACGGCGGCTGCCTGCACCGGGCAGCTCGGCGATGGGAGCCCGGGCAGCTCGGGCAGCTCCAACGACGACAGGCCCATCGATCCGGCCACCGGGAAGCCGGCCGCGTACGACTGCAGAGAGGCCCGAACGAGCCCCGGCGTGCTGCGCCGTCTGTCCAGGGTCGAGGTCCAGCTGACCCTTCAGGACCTGTTCCAGCTCGACGAGCCGCCCGCCGTGGACAGCATCCCCGAGGACACCGGCCAGGGCGGCTTCCGGACGATCGCCGCCCTCCAGAACGTGTCGGATCAGCACCTGCGCGCCTACCTGGCGATCGCGGAGACGCTCGGGCAGGAGCTCATGGCGGACGAGGCGCGCCGGACAGCGGTGCTCGGCTGCGAGCCGGAGGCCGACGATTGCCTCGATCGCTTCGTACAGCGCTTCGGCAAGCTGGCGTATCGAAGGCCGCTCTCCTCCGAGGAGGCGAGCGATCTGGTCGCGCGGGCGAGCGAGGTCGCGCGGGACAGGGAGGACGCGTTCCGCTTCGTCATCGAGGCGCTGCTGACCTCGCCCAGCTTCCTGTTCAGGATCGAGGTCGGCTCGGCCGGCTCGGAGACGTCGACCTTGACGCCGCTCGAGCTCGCGTCGCGGCTGTCGTTCACGCTGTGGGGCCGGTCCCCGAGCGCAGCGCTGCTCGAGCGGGCCGAGTCCGGCGAGCTCGACAGCGACGAGGGCCTCCGCGCTGTCGCGGAGGAGATGGTCGAAGACGAGCGGACGCAGGTCTTCTTCAACGCCTTCTTCAAGCAGTGGCTGACCTTCGAGCAGCTCCGCGCGCCGGTCAACCCGGACGCGTCGTTCACGCCCGCCCTGCTCGAGGACATGATCGCCGAGAGCGAGCTCGTCCTCGGGGAGCACGCGTTCACCCCAGACATCGACTTCTTCGACGCGCTCACCGCGAACCACACGTATGTCACCCCCGCGCTCGGCAAGTTCTACGGCCTCGAGGTGCCGGGGGACGGCGTGAGCCGCGTCGAGTTCCCTGCCGGCCACCACCGGGCGAACACCGGGCTGCTCACGCACGCGAGCCTCATCAGCGCCAAGAACGACGGTGATCTCATCGCCGTGCGCGGCCAGTGGCTCCGGGCGGCCTTCCTCTGCGAGAAGATCTCGATCCCCGCGGGGCTCCTCGAGCAGCTGGAGAGCGAGCTCTCCGGCCTGACCTATCTCGAGGTGCTCCAGAAGCGCAACACCCAGGAAGGGTGCGCCGGCTGCCATGCGCTCATCGATCCTATCGGCGTCGGCTTTGCCCAGTACGACAAGCTGGGGAAGTACGATGGGAGCATCGGTATCGACGAGTTCGGGCTGGAGCCGCGCCTGGAGGGCGCGGCCAACGAGTCGTTCGACTCGCTCGCTGCCCTGGCGGCGGAGCTGCGGCGGAGCCCAGATCTGGCCGCCTGCGTCGCGGAGAAGCTGTTCATCTACACCCAGGGGCGCGAGCCGGCGGCCGAGGACCGCTGCGCGATCGACGCCTCCGCGGGCAGCTTCACGCAGGACGGCAACCGGTTCCGCTCCTTCCTGACCGCCATCGTGCGCTCGCCGGAGTTCCGGCTGCGGAGGGCGCCAGAGTGATGTGCTCGCACACGGTTCGACCGACGGAAGAGGAGTGTCGCCAGTGAAGATCTCGAGAAGAGCTCTGCTCCGCGGGGCGGGTGTCGCGGTCGCCCTGCCGTTCCTCGACGTGATGCGGCCCCAGCGCGCCAGCGCCGCGCCGGCGGATCCGAAGCGCTTCGTGGCGTTCTTCGTCCCGAACGGCACGGATCCCGGGGCGTGGCACCCGAAGACGGAGGGGCCGCTCTCGGCGGAGGGGCTGCCTCCGTGCCTCGTCGACACGAACGGCTTCGATGCCGAGCGCGAGTGGCCGGCGGGAGACGCGATCTGGCGCGACGTCACCCTGGTGTCCGGCGTCGACCACCAGCGGATCTGCTCCGACATCCACAGCCCGGCCATGGCGCTGTGCGCCCACACCGACGGCGGCGGGACAGCCGTCCCGCGCAAGGCCACGCTCGACCAGTACCTCGCCAACCACATCGCGGCCGAGACCCCGTTCCGCAACCTCAACCTGTCTCCCACGGGCGACACGGCGGTCACGCAGGGCTTCATCTCGTTCAGGGACGGCGGTCAGGTCGAGGACGCCTTCCGCGATCCGGCGAAGGTGTTCGACACGCTCTTCAGCAACCTGGGCAATCCCAGCGAGGAGATGGACGACATCCGGCGCCGCCGCGCCAGCGTCCTCGACTGGGTGCGAGAGGACGCGAGGCGCCTGAACCTGCGCCTCGGCGCGGCGGACCGGGCGCGCGTCGAGCAGCACCTCGAGTCGGTGTTCGAGCTGGAGAAGCAGATCCAGTCCACGACGCCGTCGGGCTGCACCGTCCCCGGCGCGCCCACGAAGGGGCAGAGCTTGCACGGCAAGTTCAAGCAGATGATCGATCTCGGGCTCCTCGCCCTCACCTGCGACCTGACGCGGGTGCTCGTCCTGCAGTACTCGAACAGCTGGGGCCTCGACTTCGCCGGGTACGATCTGCCCGACGGCGTGGGGGACTGGAGCGATCACTTCATCTCGCACAAGCTCGGCGATCGCGACCGCGCGACCGATCTCGACGGGCTGCCGCAGGCGGAGGCGATGCGCATCGCGAACGCCCGCGTCGTCCAGACCTCGCGGTTCAAGGTGCGCCGCTTCGCCTACCTGCTCAACGCGATGAAGGCCGCCCAGACGGCGACAGGCACCCTGCTCGACGAGTCGCTCGTGCTCTACACGTCAGAGAACGGCGACGGGGACTCCCACGGTCGGACCAACATGCCCATCATGCTCGCCGGCCACGTTGGGGGGTTCCAGACAGGCCGCGCCATCAAGGCCAGCAAGCCCCCGACCGGCGCGCTCCATTGCTCCATCATCAACTACTTCGGGGTCGAGCTGTCGGAGTACGGCGACCCGGCGGGCGGGCCGATCGCCGGCCTGTGAGCCTCGCGCGCCGCGAGGCCTGCGCGTGACACCTACCAGCGCTCGACCTTCGATGGGCCCGCCTGCCCGCGGCTGCTGAGCAGCTCGCTCGCCGCGGTCGGGCAGGGGACGTGCATCCAGCCCGGGCAGTGGGACGACGTGCGGGCATGAGCGGCACAGCTCTCCGCGCGCGAGCGGCGGACGCGCCGTGCGCTCAGGCCGCCCGCGTCCGCCGGATGTGAGCGACGTGGATGCCAGAGAAGGGGGTGAGGCATGGAATCGCTGGGACGGTATTGGTGGTTGCTGGCCCTGAGGGGCGTGGTCGGGATCCTCTTCGGGATCTTGTTCTTCGTGTGGCCGATCCCATCGCTCGCCACGCTCGTGCTGCTGTTCGGCGTGTGGGCGTTGTTCGACGGCTGCGCCGCGTTCGCGTCCGCGATCAGCGGCCGCGGCGGCGTGTATTCCGTGGTCGAGGGCATCTTCGGCGTCGGGATCGCGGTGCTGACGTTCTGGCGGCCCATGATCACAGCGCTCACGCTCTACGGCGTGGTCGCCGCGTGGGCCATCGTGATGGGCATCTTCAAGATCGTCAGCGCGGTGAAGCTCCGGCACGTGATCGCCAACGAGATCTGGCTCGGGCTGAGCGGCGCCGTCTTCGTGATCTTCGGCGTCATGATGGTGGCGCTCCCGGCGGCCGGCGTGCTGGCGCTCGTCTGGTTCATCGGAGCGTTCGCGATCGCCGAGGGGGCGATGCTCATCGGGCTCTCGCTGCGCCTGCGCCGCGTGCCGAGCGTGGTCGCGCCGCTGCACATGCGCTGACGCCCGGCGGGGCGCCATGGCGCGGAGCGCGCCCGTCAATCGATCTGCAGGTGGTAGTGCGCGGGCGTCGTCTCCTCGAGCACCAGGACGCCCCCAACCTCCGCGGTGCTCTCGAGGAACGCGCGCTTTTCCTTGGGCGACATGGTCCTGTTGCGCACGTCGACGGCGCCTTTGCGCAGGTGCGCGGAGACGTAGATTCCCCGGTCGATCTGGTCCTGGATCACGGCCTCCATGGCGGCCACCACCTGCTCCGGCGGCTTGCGGGAGTTCGCCTGATAAGCCTTCTTGATCTCCTGGACCGCCGCCTTGTTGCGGTAGAGCTGGAGGAGGTCCTCGCCGAGCCTGAGCTTCGTGAACATCGCCCTGGCCTGGCGGTTCGCGTCGCGTGTCCCGCTCGTGATCACGAGGTGCTCGCGCGTGCGTCGCGCGTAGCCCTGGTCGATCTGCTCGACCTTGGCGGCGATCTTCGCCGGGAGCGTCACGCCCGGGAGCACCTCGTACGGCGGCGGGGCCCACGGCTCCGTGGGTACGGCCTTCCCGAGCGCCGTCAGGGGCGGCAGCTGCGCGCGCCGCTCCTCTTCCTCCGACGGCAGCTCGTCGCACTCGGGTCGGGTCGCCGGCGCGGCGGCGCGCGGCGCGGCGGCGCGCGGCGCGGCGCTCGCTGTCCCGGCGGCGCGCGGCGCGCTCGGGGCCCGCGGCGCGGCGCTCGCAGGCGCCGCGGGGGCGCTCGCGCCGGGCGGATCGAGGCCCGGCAGGCCGATGCTGGGCAGATCGATCGACTCGAGCCGCTCTCTACATCCAGCCGCGCAAAGCAGCGCCGCGGCGAGGGCGCGCAGGCGGCGCGGCGGCTCCAGGGAGCGTTCCTGTGCGGCTGCTCGGCGTGTCGGAGGCGTCGGCAAAGCCGGTCCAGCGTGCCATGGCGCGCGGCGTGGGCGAAAAAAACGGCGGCGCGCGACGTCGCGACGTCGCGAAGTCCACCGACTCGACGCGCGGGGCCCTGCATCGACTACACAGCTCCCCATGCCCCATGCTCCCCTGACCGGCCGTATCGCCCTCGTGACCGGCGCCGGCTCCCGCCTCGGCGCCGCGACGGCCCGCGCGCTCGCGGCCGCAGGCGCCGACCTGGCCGTCCACTACGCCACGAGCGCCGCCGGCGCGGAGCTCGTCGCCGACGAGGCGCGCTCCCTCGGCCGCCGCGCCGCCGCGTTTCAGGCGGACCTCCACGACCGGGGGGCGCTCGCCGCGCTCGCCCGCGCGGTGCTCGACTGGTCGTCTGGCCGGCTCGACGTGCTGGTCCACAACGCGGCGAACTTCGACCGGGTCCCGCCGGCCGAGCTCTCCGCCGACGCGTGGGATCACGCCATGGCGCTCAACGCGACCGCGCCGTACCTGCTCACGCTCGAGCTCGCCCCGGCGCTCCGCGCCTGCCGTGGCAGCGTCGTCGCGATGGTGTGCGTGAGCGCCGAGCGCCCCTGGAGAAATTACATCCCGTACTCCGTGTCGAAGGCCGCGCTCGCGCACCTGGTCCGCGGCCTCGCCGTGGGGCTGGCGCCGGAGGTGCGCGTGAACGGCGTCTCACCCGGGACGGTGCTGCCGCCGTCCTCCTACGACGAGGCCACGCTCGCTCGCCTCCGCGAGCGCATCCCGCTCCAGCGCATCGGCGAGGCGGAAGACGTCGCCCGCGCCGTTGTGTTCCTTGCCGAAAACGACTTCATCACCGGCCAGATCCTCGCGGTCGACGGCGGCGTCTCGGTCGCGTGACGCGCCGCCTTCTCGCCCGGGTCGATCCGCCCCAGCGTGAACGGGCGCGCGCTTTGGCTTGAACGACCTCACCTGATCGACCCATAGTTCGAGCCTCATGAGCCACACGCCCGAGACCAGCGCCGCCCCCCTCCAGGCAGATCCTGCCCACAGCGCGCCCGCCGGCGGCGCCCCGGCCGAGGCGCCCGCGGCTGCGGCTCCCGGCGCGGAGGCCAAGCCGGCGAGCCACGACTCGTCGCTGCCGGAGGCGCTTGTCGCGTTCATGCTGGAGCGCTGGACGCCGGCGTCCAGCGAGCTCCCGCAGGCGATCGCGCACGCGGAGGTGTTCGCTGCCCGCCGCCGCGCCCTGTCGAAGCTCTTCCCGGCGGAGACGCTCATCATCCCCACCGGGCACGAGAAGGTGCGCGCCAACGACACGCACTACCGCTTTCGCCCAGGCTCGGACTTCTTTTACCTGACGGGCAACCTCGAGCCTGACTGCGTGCTCGTGCTGCAGCCGCAGGAGGGGGGCGGGCACCGGGACATCCTCTTCGTCGAGCCGAACCCCGGGCGCAGCGACAAGACGTTCTTCACCGATCGCGCCAAGGGCGAGCTCTGGGTCGGCCCCCGCCTCGGCGTCGAGCAGAGCCGCGCGCACTTCGGCGTCGACGAGTGCCGCGGGCTCCCCGAGCTGGACGCGTACCTGAGCGGCCTCGTCGGCACGGTGACGCGCCCCCACCGCGTGCTCCGCGGCATGTCCGAGCGCGTCGACAAGCTCCTCGCCCGGCACGATCGCGACAAGCAGCTCGGCGAGGCGCTCTCGGAGATGCGCCTCCTCAAGGACGACCTCGAGGTGCAGGAGCTCGAGGCGGTGGTCGCGTCGACGAAGCGGGGCTTCGAGGACGTCATCCGCGCGCTCCCCCGCGCGCGGAGCGAGCGAGAGGTGGAGGGCACGTTCAACCTGCGCGCCCGGGTCGAGGGCAACGACGTCGGTTACGGGACCATCGCCGCGTCGGGCCACCACGCGTGTATCCTGCACTGGACGAGGAACGACGGCGCGCTGGAGCCGGGCAAGCTCCTCCTGGTCGACGCCGGCGTCGAGGGCAACGCGCTCTACACGGCCGACATCACCCGGACCCTGCCGATCAACGGGAAGTTCTCCAGGGAGCAGCGCGAGATCTACGAGCTCGTGCTCGAGGCGCAGGAGGCGGCGATCCGCGAGGTGAAGCCGGGCAACGACTTCATGGAGCCGAACCGGGCGGCGATGCGGGTGCTCGCCCGGGGGCTCGAGCGGCTCGGCATCCTCCACGTCTCCGCCGAGGAGGCGCTCAAGGAAGATAGGCAGCTCTACCGGCGGTATTCGCTCCACAACGTGAGCCACATGCTGGGCCTCGACGTGCACGACTGCGCGCAGGCGCGGCAGCAGGTCTACAAGTTCGGCAAGCTCAAGGCGGGCATGGTGCTCACGGTCGAGCCGGGGCTTTATTTCCAGCTCGATGACGAGACCGTCCCGGCCAGGTACCGCGGGATCGGGGTGCGCATCGAGGACGATATCCTCGTCACGGAGACGGGGTATCAGAACCTGTCGAGCGATATCCCGAGGTCCGTGAGCGACGTGGAAGCGTGGATGGCGGGACTCTGGGCCACGTCGAAGTGAGCTGAACGGCGGGCGGGGGGACGGTCCAGGCGAGCTAGGTGGAGGGAGCGCCCAGACGCGGGGGCCGCCGGTGGAGGGTGGAGCCGCGCGGGAGGGCGGCGGGGGTCCCCCCACAAACTCGCGCCTTTTGGGGGGCTACTGCCACACAGGAGGGTGGGGTGGGGCTGGGGGCGACTCGCTTCGATGCGGGCCGGCGCTCGGGTTTGTGGGGCCCACCCCCGCCGCCCTCCCGCGCGGCCCCACCCTCCACCGGCGGCTCTGCCGGGGGGAACGGTGGTCGGGAGCCTTGGCAGTCGAGCTCGGCCTTGAGGGAATGGGGCGGTGTCTGGTGGTTCCAGGAAGTCCGTGGTTGCGGATGGCGGTTGATGCCATCGGGACACGGCGACGGGGGTGAGGGGGGCTGGCGCACGGACGCAATGGGCGCGGCGCGAGGATGCTGGAGCGATGGCTGCTCGCGGGCGGCGGCGCTACCCTGGCGAGGAGGAGACCCGCATGCACACGTCTCGCCTTCTGCGTTGGCCAGGGACCGCAAATCTCCGAACCGGACGCGCGCTCGCGACGTCGCTGCTCGCTGCGACCGCGCTGGTCGCCGTGTCAGGCGCGGTCAGGGCCGACGATGGGACGGATAGCCAAGGCGCCGGGGCCGTCCTCGCGGCGCGCTCGCCGGGGATGCTGGAGCCTCGCCTCCCTGGGTACGTCAACCCTGCGCTGCCCGCCGACGTCGGCCAGCCGCTGCGCGGCCCGGACCTGCTGGTTGAACCGGTCGCGACCGCGGGGGAGCCGCTGCACGGCTTGGCCTCCGAGCTCGACGAGACCAGTTACGACATCCCCGGGCAGATCGTCGTCGACGCGCGCGACGACCTCGACGACGCCTCGCTCGCGGACCTCGTGCGCGACTTCTCGCTGCGCGCGCTGCCGACGGCGCTCACGTCGCAGACCAGGATCCAGATCGCCACGGTGGACGGGCCGGTCAGCGCGACGCTGGAGCGGCTCGCGCGCGATCCGCGCGTGGAGGCGGCGGAGCCGCTCGCCTGGGTGCGCGCCTCGTTCGTCGCGAACGACCCGCTGATGAAGGACCAGTGGCACATGGCGCGCGTGGGCGCGGAGCGCGCGTGGGACTTCGCCTCCGGCCGCGGCGTCACCGTCGCCGTTGTCGATACGGGCATCGCGTGCGAGGACCACGGGCCCTTCACCAAGGGGACCGACCTGGCCTCGACCGAGTGCGTGGAGGGATGGAACTTCGTCACCAAGAACAACCACGCGAACGACGACCAGGGCCACGGCACGCACGTCGCCGGGACGATCGCGCAATCGACCAACAACGGCCTCGGCGCCGTGGGGCTCGCGTTCCACGCGCGGCTCATGCCGGTCAAGGTGCTGAACGAGAGCGGCTGGGGCACGACAGCCGACGTGGCCGACGGCATCCGGTGGGCGGCCGAGCACGGCGCCCAGGTCATCAACCTGAGCCTCGGCGGCCCCCGCAACTCCAAGGTGCTCCAGAGCGCGATCGACGACGCGGTCGCGCGGGGCGCGGTCGTCGTCGCGGCGGCCGGCAACACCGGCGGGCGCGTGCAGTTCCCCGGCGCCTCCGATGGCGTCATCGGCGTGAGCGCCACCGACGTGAACGACAAGATCGCGCGGTTCTCCTCGCGCGGTCAGGGCGTCGACGTCGCCGCGCCCGGGGTGAACGTCACCCAGCAGACCATCTGCAACCGCGGGCGCGACAAGTGCCAGAATTTCTACGCGTACAGCGGCACCTCGATGGCCGCGCCCCACGTGGCCGGCGCGGCGGCGCTGCTCGTGAGCCTCGGCGTGACGGACCCGCGCGCGGTCGAGGACGCGCTCCGCGCTGGCGCGCGCGTCGTCGACGACTCCGACGGCGGCAAGCTCCTCTACGGGGCCGGCATCCTCGACGCAGCGAGCTCGGTCGTGCGCGTGACGCAGAGCCACATCGTCGTGCGGCTGCTCGCGCTGCTGGTGCTCGCGACCTGGGTCGCGCGCCGCGCCCGCAAGAAGGACGCGACCGCCACGAGCCCGTGGCGGGCGAGCTTCCTCCTCCCGGCGCTCGCGGCAGGGCCGGGGCTGTTCTTCTTCGCGCCGTGGCTCCTGCCGCGCGTTGAGCTCGCCGTCGACGTGCTGGCCCGGCCGATCGCCGACCTCGACCTGCTGATCGGCGCGTCGGTCCACCGCTGGCTGCCGCTCGCCAACGCGCTCGTCCCGCTCGGCCTCACGGCGCTCTTCTTCGGCGTGAAGCGGCTCCGGCCGGCGATCGCGGGCTTCGCCGTCGGCACGGCGGCCTACCTCACGTCGGTCGTCCTGCTCGGCGAGGCCGCCGGTCCCTTCGGCAGGATGGCCCTCGTCGTGTGGTGCGCCGTCAACGCTGCAGCCTGCCTCTGGATCGCCCGGACGAACCTGTCCACGCGCTGAGCCGGCGCCTGCCGCGCTCGCTCCACGGCCGGGCGGTGCGCCCGGCCCTCATGACCACCCTGCAAAAACGAGCTAGGATGCCGGCGATGCGGTCCGGCACCTTGCTCCTACCTTTCATGCTGCTCCTCGGGGCGTGCGGCGGCTCCTCCAGCGAGACGCCGTGGCCCGCCGAGCCGCGGGGCCCCGCGCTCGGTCCCACGGACGAGGCGTCGCCGGACGGGCCGGCCAACTCGAGCGCGGCCCCTCAAGGCGCGGGCGAAGGCTCGGCGGACGAGGCCGACGCCGGCCGGTGAACCGGCGGCGGAGGATGGCATGGCGGACATCCGGACGGCAGGCGAGCAGCGGAGGGCCTGGCTCTCCGCTGCGCTGCTCTCCGTCGCGCTGCTGGTCGTGCCGCTCCTCGTCTGGCTGCTCCTGCCGAGCCCCGGCCCCGTGATGCCGCTCCGGCGCGAGCCGGCCGCCGCGCTGCTCCCTCCACCGCAGCCGGAGCTCACGGCGCCGCGCGAGGTCGAGGCGCCGCCGGCGCCGTCCGCGCCGCCAGCGCCCCCACCGCCGCCACGCGAGGTCACGGCCGCGAGCGTGGGGCCGGTCCGCGGCGTCGTGCTGGATCCGGAAGGCCACCCCAGCGCCGGCGCCGTGGTCAGCTGCCGCGAACCGCCCGGCAACTCTGCGAGCGCCGACGCCGAGGGGCGCTTCGAGCTGCCGCCCGAGGCCGACGGTTGTACCGCCACCGCCGCGCAGAATCCGTACGGCGACGCCGAGCCCACGCGCATCGCCGCGGGCCGCGACAACGTCCTTCGCCTGCTCGCCGCGGGCGCGATCGTGGGCGAGGTCGTGGATCCATCGGGCAGGCCCGTCGAGGCGTACCTCCTGGCGATCGAGTCGTTCACGCCGGCCGGGTCCGGCGCGCACGCGGGCGTGAACGGCCGCGCGCGCAAGGTGTCGGATCCGGGCGGCGCGTTCCGGTGGGACATGCTCGCCCCGGGCCGCTACGTGCTGACGGCGAGCTCGGCCGGACGTCCGCCTGCGCGGAGCCGGCCCGTCGATGTCGCGGCGGGCCGCGCCGCCGAGCGCGTGCGCATCGTGCTGCCGCAGGGCGCGACGCTGAGGGGCAGGGTCGTCGACGCCGCGTCGCGCGCGCCGGTCGTCGAGGCCCAGGTCGAGCTCGACTCCGCGACCTCGTCGGGCGCGAACGCGATCTCGCTCGCGCTCACCGACGCGAACGGCGACTACGAGCTCGAGGGCGTGCCGGCCAGCGGCCCGTTCTCGGTGCGCGTGCGCCACCAGCAGTACATGGCCAAGATCGTGTCCGGCCTCGACGCGCGCGGCGCGCAGTCGACGCGCGTCGACGTCGAGCTCCGCCAGCTGGACGACGGCGGCGCGCGCGAGGAGCTCACGGGCATCGGCGCGATGCTCTCGCTCTCCTCGGGGCGCGTGATCATCGCAGGCGTCGTCGAGGGAGGGCCCGCGGCGTCCGCCGGGCTCCTGGCGGGCGACGTCATCGCCCGCATCGACGGCCGGCCCACGACGGAGCTCCCGCTCGCCGACTGCATCCAGCGCCTCCGCGGCCCGGCGGGGACGGTCGTCTCCGTCGGCGTGGAGCGGGAAGGGCGCTCCCTCGACGTGACGATACGGCGCGACGTCGTGGTTCGGTGAACGGCCGCGCGCCGAGGTGCTAAGGGTCGGTCCATGTCCACGCGCCCCACCGCGCTTCCCCCGGCCGGAGCTCCGGACGTCCTCTACCTCGTCGACCTGTCGGGCTACGTCTTCCGCGCCTACCACGCGATCAGCCCGCTCTCGAGCCCGAGCGGCGAGCCGACCCACGCGACGTACGGCACCGTCGCGATGCTCACGAAGCTCGTGGACGAGCGGAAGCCCGCGTACCTGGGCGTCGCGATGGACTCGCCGGGCAAGACGTTCCGCGACGACCTCGACCCCCGCTACAAGGCGCACCGGCCGCCGCCGCCGCCCGATCTCGGGGTGCAGATGAGCCGGTGCCGGGAGATCGTCGAGGCGTACCGCATCCCGATCTTCATCCAGGAGGGGCTCGAGGCGGACGATCTCGTCGCCGTCGCCGTCGCGCGGGCCAAGGAGCAAGGGCTGCGCGTCGTCATCGCGTCGAGCGACAAGGATCTGATGCAGCTCGTCGACGGCGAGCAGGTGATGCTCTGGGACGCGATGCGCGACAAGGTCTACGGGCACCCCGAGGTCGTCGCGAAGTTCGGGGTGCCGCCGGAGCAGGTGCGCGATCTGCTCGCGCTCGTCGGCGACACCTCGGACAACGTCCCCGGCGTCCCCGGCGTGGGCTTGAAGACGGCCGCCGAGCTGCTCGCGCAGTTCGGCTCGCTCTCGGCGATCTACGAGCGCATCGGCGAGGTCAAGAAGCCCCGCATCCGGGAGTCGCTCCAGCAGAACGAGGCCGACGCGCGCCTGTCGCAGAAGCTCGTGACGCTCGACGGCGGCGCCCCGGTGTCGCTCGACCTCGAGACGCTGCGCTACGGCGGCGCGGACACCGGCAGGCTCCGCGAGCTCTTCACCGAGCTCGGCTTCTCGCGCTTCCTGAAGGCGGTCCGCGCGCCCGAGCCGACAGCGCGCGCGGCGACCTACCGGGTCCTGACGACGCGCGAGGAGCTCGAGGCCTTCGCCAGGTCGGTGCGCGCGGCCGGCCGCCTCGCCCTCGACGTGCTCGCGACGAGCCGCGAGCCGATGAGCGCCCACGTCTGCGGCGTCGCGCTCGCCTGCGAGCCGGGGCAAGCCGTGTACGTCCCGCTGGGCCACCGCTACCTCGGCGCGCCGGCCCAGCTCTCGATGAGCGACATCGACGCGGTGATGGGCCCGCTGCTCGCCGACCCCGAGCTCCCGAAGGTCGGCCACGACGTCAAGTTCTGCGAGGTGATCCTCCTGCGGCACCGCATCGGGCTCGTGGGCGTCTCCTTCGACACGATGCTGGCGAGCTACCTGCTCGATCCCGAGGGGAAGAACCAGCTCCACGAGCTCGCCGAGCGCGAGCTCGGCGCCAAGATGCAGACCCTCGACGAGGTGGCCCCGAAGCGCCGCGGCCAGGCGCAGCGCGCCCTCGACGAGATCGAGCTCGGCGAGGCGTCGAGCTACGGGGCCGCGTTCGCCGACGTCGCGCTGTCGCTCACCGATCGGCTGCGCCCGCGGCTCCGCGCCGAGAAGCTCGAGGACCTGCTCGTGCAGATCGAGCTGCCCCTCTCCGCCGTGCTCGCGGAGATGGAGCTCACGGGCGTCCTCGTCGACCCGAAGGCGCTCGCGCAGCTCGGCGCGCAGATGACGACGGAGCTCGCCGCGCTGGAGGAGAAGGCGCGCGAGATCGTGGGGCACGACATCAACCTCGCGTCGCCGAAGCAGCTCGAGGCGGTCCTGTTCGACGAGCTCAAGCTGCGCTCCCAGCGCAAGACGAAGACCGGCCGCTCGACGGACGCCGACGTGCTCGAGGCGCTCTCCGAGGAGCACCCGTTCCCCGGGGTGGTCCTCGAGCACCGCGCCATCGCCAAGCTCAAGGGCACGTACGTCGACGCGCTGCCGCGCCTCGTGCACCCGGGCACGGGCCGGATCCACACGCGCTGGGGCCAGGCCGTGGCCGCGACCGGGCGCCTCTCGTCGCAGGACCCGAACCTGCAGAACATCCCGATCCGCACGGAGCTCGGCCGGATGATCCGGCGCGCGTTCGTCGCGCCGCCCGGGAGCGTGATCGTGAGCGCCGACTACTCCCAGATCGAGCTGCGCGTCCTCGCGCACCTCTCGAAGGACCCGGTGCTCGTCGACGCCTTCCGCACCGGGCAGGACGTGCACGTGCGCACCGCCATGGAGATCTTCTGCGTGGACCAGGCGGGGGTCACCGCCGAGATGCGCCGCCGGAGCAAGACGATCAACTTCGGCGTGATCTACGGCATGGGCGAGTCGGCGCTCGCCAAGCGGCTCGACATCTCGCGGGCGGAGGCGGCGCGCTTCATCGACGCCTACTTCGCGCGCTACCGCGGCGTGCACGAGTTCATGGAGGGGACGATGGCCGAGGCGAAGCGCTCCGAGTCGGTGCGGACGCTGCTCGGCCGGCGCCGCTTGCTCCCGGATCTGCGCAGCAGCGACCGCATGCGCCGCGCTCAGGCGGAGCGCATCGCGCAGAACACCCCCATCCAGGGGACGGCGGCGGATCTCCTGAAGCTCGCGATGGTGCGCGTCCCGCGCCCCGTCGTCCCCGGCGCGCGCATGGTGCTCACGGTGCACGACGAGCTCGCGTTCGAGGTGCCGGCCGAGGCCGTGGACGAGGCCAAGGCGAAGGTGCGGGAGGCCATGGAGTCGGTCTTCCCGCTCGACGTCCCGCTCGTCGTCGACGTCGGTCACGGCCTCACCTGGGCCGACGCTCATTGAAGGGGCGGGCACCCGCTGCGGATACGGGCCCATCTCGGCGTTTTCGGTGCTCAGCGTACGGGAGTACGCTTCCGCGCCGAAAACGCCGAGCTGGACCCGTCTCCTGTGCGGGTGCCCGCCGCTGGCGTCATGCGGTGGAGAGAGAGGGGCGGAGAAGAGACGCGCTCTCCGGGGCCGGGGCTGTGACGGCGGCGGCGAAGGGCTGCGGCAACGGGGGCCTACGGGGTTGCGGGGAGACAAAACGACGACGCCCGCTTCACCTTGCGGTGAGCGGGGCGTACGTGCAGAAGGTTGTTCTCAGCTCGCGGCGGTCTTGGCAGCGACGCTCGCCTTGTGAAGGGCGAGGGCGAGGCGGCTCTTCACGCGCGACGCGCGCTTGGCGGGGATCGTCCCCTTCGACGCGGCACGATCGAGCGCGCTCACCGCGGCGGTCACCGGCGCAGCGGACTCTTGCGCGACGCCCTTCAGCGCGGTGCGCGCCTTCTTGACGGTCGTGCGGAGCTCCGACTTGATGGCGCGATTGCGCGCGGTCCTCGTGATGCGCTGGCGGTTGCGCTTGTCGGCAGATGCGTGATTGGCCATGAGAAAAGCTCTCCTACTTCTTCGCCTGCGCCTCGGCGGGCGTGGCAGCGCGCAGGGCGTCCGGCGCGTTCTGGTCGTAACCCGCCGGGTGGATCGGGAACGCGGGGGTGCCGTGTGCGCGCTCGAAGCGCTTGCGGCGGGTACCCGCCGTGCGCGCCTTGCGCCGGCGGATGCGCTGGGTTTGCTGAGTCGCGGAAACCATGGGGGCGCGCATTCTACCCACGGGGGGGGCTGTGTCAACCGGGAGGTTTGGCTGCCCTCCGCGAGGGCGCGCGTTGGCGTGTGGGCGCGTGCGGGCGCGTGGTCAGGGCTAGGGTCGGATCGTCGCGCTGACCGAGAAAGACGGCCTGGAGAAAGGACCGACGTTGGCGCCCTTGAGCGCGGACTGCACGCAGCTCGACTGGCCGTTCGACGCCGCCCACCCGCTGACGCTGACCTTGCTCACCTGGCCCGTCGACGAGAACGTGATCTGCGCGCGCGACACGTCGTTCGCGCCCGCGACGCACGCCTTGGCGCTGCCCATGACCGAGCCGAGCGCGGCCTGCACCGAGCCCTGCGACGGCTGTTCGGGGATGTTCTGCTGCCGGAGCGGACCCGACGCCGGCACCGGCGCCTCAGAGACGACCGACGGCTGTCGCTCCGCGTTGTCGCCCACGGCCGCCTGCATGGCCGAGGGGAGGTCCCCCGGCTTGCCAGCCGCCGCCGGCGCAGCCGCCGTCTTTGCCTGCTCGGGCTTCGGCGACACGACAGGCGTGACCGGCGCCTCGACGGCCGCCGGCGCAGGAGCGCCGCCGGCGGCGGGGGCGGCTTGCGCCTTGGGCGCCGCCGCGAGCTTCTCCTCCGGTTGCACGGGCTGCTCGACCACGGCGCGCTCCTCCGGCGCCGCGGCGACCGGAGCAGCCGGCTCCACCCGCGTGTCGCCGCGCGGCGCGGCGGGCGCCGCGACGGTGGTCGGCGCGGGCGACGCAGTCGCCGCGATCTCCGGCTGCGGAGGAGCCGTCGTCTTCACCATGACGGTGACCGCCGCCGCCAGCCCCAGGGCCACGACGGCCGCGCCGGCGATCATCCCGCCGGATCGCTTCTTCGCTGGAACCGAGGCCACGGGCGCGGACGGGGCGCGGCGCGCCGCAACGGGCATGGCCGCTGCCGCCCTCGCGTCCTCGAACCGAGCCGCCGCGCCGGGCTGCGCCGTTTCGGAGGCCTCCACCGCCGAGGGCGCCGACGCGTTGAGCCGGTTCAGATCGATGACCCCGGAGTCCTCGGGCACCCCCTCCGCCGGCCGCAGGGACGGCGACGACGTGCGGGCGCCGCCGGAGAGCGAGCCGCGCCCCGGCAGCGGGGACACACGCCCTGGCGGCGCCGAGCTGCGTCCTGACGCCGGCAGCGGCGTCGAGAGCGCGGTGCCGCTCATCGCGGGCATACCGCTCGCGCGACCCGGCGCCTGGCTGACCCGCTCGGCGATCTCCTTCAGCGACTGGCGTCTCTTCTCCGGCGGCCGCGACAAGGTGCCACCCGACAGGCTCTCAGGCTTCGAGGCCCTGGCTGCTTGTGATCCGTCCCCCATGGTGCTGCGTTCTCCTGATGCGCGTTCTTCGCGCGAAGGATCCTCCGTCTGCTCCTCGCCTGGCGCTGCGGTGAGGTCGGGGGGGGCGAGGAGATCGGCTGTCGCCGTGGTGTCCTCCGAGCGCCGGGAGATGGCGACCTCGACGATGTGAGCGGCCCGCGTCTCCCACGCCTCCTCGTCGTTCGTCGAGGGCGCGGGGGCAGGCCAATCGTTGAGCATCCCGTCGAGGTCGAGCTTGTTGGTGACGTTCATTCGGCGTCCCCTCCGAAACCGCGCTCCGCGAGGTATGCACGGAGCTTGCGGCGCGCCTCGTGGACGCGCCAGGCGACTGTTCCTTCCGGACAACCCAGGATCCTGGAGGCGTCCTCGTGGGGCACGCCGTCGATGCACACGAGGATGAGCGTCGTCCGCAGCGTGTCCGAGAGCGCGTCGATGCCGTCGCAGAGCGCGGCCGCGAGCTCGCGTCGCTGGGTCGACGCGGCCGGATCGACGCCGTGGCTCGGGCGCGTCTCGAGCAGCAGCGCCTCGATCCGCGGATCGTCCGCGGGGGTCGAGTTCTTGCTCGGCTTGCGGGCCCGGATCATGTTGAGCGAGAGGTTCACGGCGATCCGGTAGAGCCAGGTGAACGGTTCGCTCCGGCCGTCGAACCGGTCGAGCGCCTGGTAGGCCCGGACGAAGGTCTCCTGCGTCACGTCCTCTGCCTCCGCGCCCGAGCGGACAAGGTGGAACGCCAGCCGGAAGATGCGCTTCTGATATCGACGAACCAGCACCCCGAACGCCTGGGCATCTCCGCTCCGGGCTTGATCGACGAGCTCACGATCGGTGGGTTTGGCCATCCTAGCCGCCTCGGGGTGCGAGTTGTCTCCCGCGCACGGACGACAGCGCAGCCGCGGACACCTCCTCGCGACGGCCCCCGACCGTCTCGGCGAGAGAAGCCCCTCGCGGCGAGCCCCGCTTCGCGAGCGCGAAGCCGGGCGATGAGGAGGCAAGTTCCACGTTCAGGCGCGCGAAGATAGCCGAACACTCCTCTTAGGACAAACCATGCGCCCGGAGCTTGGGCGCCGTGGTGATCTCGTTGACTGGCGGGCGGATACGCCCGCGCTGGCACATCGAAAGCCTGCGCTGCGCCCCGCCGCCCCGCCCACCGCGCAGGCGTGTGAACGAGCGCGGCCGTCGCCGGCGCACCGCGCCGCCGCCCGTACCGCTGCTATGGTCGGCGGATGCAACGCTTCTCGAGCTGGATGCGCACCCTGGGGCTCATCGCTGCGGCCTTCGCAGGAGGGGCGGCGACTTCCCACCTCGCGGGCGCGAGCACACAGGCACAGAGCCCCTACGCTCCGCTCGAGCAGCTCGCGCGCGTGCTCGTGCTCGTGGAGAACAACTACGTCGAGCCGGCGCAGCGCAGCAAGATCCTCGACGGCGCCATCAAGGGGATGGTCGCGGAGCTCGACCCGCACTCGGCGTACATGAACTCCTCTGAGTTCGCCCAGTTCCAGGAAGAGACGGGGGGGACGTTCGGCGGCGTCGGCATCGAGGTCGACGCCAAGGACGACAACATCACCGTCATCGCGCCGATCGAGGGCTCGCCGGCGGCGCGGGCGGGCATCCGCTCCGGCGATCAGATCCTCGCGATCGACGGGCGCCCCGTCCGCGGCGAGCGCCTCGACAAGCTCGTGAAGATCATGCGCGGGGCGCCCGGCTCCCGGGTGAAGCTCACGATCCGCCGGCAGGGCGTGCCTGAGCCCCTCTCGTTCGACCTCACGCGGGAGCAGATCCACGTCACGAGCATCGCGGCGAAGCGCCTCGACCGGGACATCGCGTACGTCCGCGTGAAGCAGTTCCAGGACGGCACCCACGAAGAGATGCTCCGCGCCGCGGCGAAGCTGCGCGCCGCATCGAAGGCGCCGCTGGCCGGCGTCATCCTGGACCTGCGCAACAACCCCGGAGGCCTCGTCAACGAGGCGGAGGCCGTGGCCGACGAGCTCCTCTCCTCGGGGACGATCTACTCGACGCGCCAGCGCAACCAGATCGTCGACGAGGCGAAGGCGCACGACGGCGGCGCGTTCGCCTCGCTGCCCATCGTCGCGCTCGTGAACGAGTACTCCGCGAGCGCCGCCGAGCTCGTCGCGGGCGCCCTGCAGGACAGCGGGCGCGCCGTGCTCGTCGGCGCGAGGACCTTCGGCAAGGGGTCTGTGCAGACCATCTACGAGCTGCCCGGCGGCGCCGGGGTGAGGCTCACGACGATGCGCTACTACACGCCGAACGGGCGCTCGATCCAGGCCCAGGGCATCCGCCCGGACGTCGTCATCGAGAGCGCGGCGCAGCAGGTCCCGGCCGCCATCCTCCGCGAGCAGGACCTCGAGGGGCACCTCCCCGCCGAAGGGGCTATCGGCGACCGTTCGCCGAGGGCCGTGCTCGTGGAGAAGCGCGCCGAGACGGCCGCGGCGGCCGGCCCCGAGGGCGACATGCCCTCCGATCCCACCCGCGGGAGCGACTTCGCGCTCGCCGTCGGGTACCAGCAGCTCCTCCGCGCCATCCCGGCGATCCGCCAGCGCTGAGGATCGCGCGTCGAGCGACCTGCGCCGGGCGCCGCTCGACGCGCGTCAGGCCTCGGCGCCGGCGCGGAGCCCGGTCGTCACCGCGTCGAGCACGGTGCGCGCCCTCCCCGCGATGGTCGCCCCGGCCGCCAGGATCCCGGGTGCGGCGCGGACGCCCTCGCACCGCACCCCCACCGCCTCCAGCGCGCCCGGGCGCTCGCCGCGGGGCCACGCGACGACGTCGAGCTCCGGGCCTTGCATGGAGCTCACCACGCCGAACGCGCCGCGATCGTCGCCCATCGTGACGGGCGCCGCGATCGAGAGCGCGAACGGCACGGCGCCGCGCGCGGGGAAATCGGCGCCGGCGCCGCTCTCGGGCGGCGTGTACGCGATCCCGCCGCCGGCGAGGCCGCCGATCGCCAGGATCACCCCGTCCGCCGCGAGCGGCACGTCCTCCCCCGCGACGTGGATCGTGACGCCTTCGTCGGGCGCCCCTGGCCCCGGGTGTCCGCCGCCCACCGCGCGCACGCGGCCGTGGCGCTGAGCCGCCCCGATCGTCGCGAGGAGCGCGTCGCGCGCCGCCTCGAAGCGCAGCCCCGCCGGCGAGCCGGCGCCCATCAGCGCCTCGCCCACCGGGACGCCGAGGCGGGCCGCGAGCGCCTCGGCCCGCGGAGCGCTCGCGCCGAGCCACGGGCCGAGCAGGATCGCCCCGGCGCCGCCCGCGCCCTCGAGCGCCTGGCGGAGCCGATCGAGGAGCCAGGAGAGCCGCGCCGGGTCGTCGTGCCGGGCCGCGAGATCGCCGTCGGCGATGTGCCGCTCGTCGTCGAAGCGCAGGACCGGCGCGTCGACCGGCAGGAAGCGGAGCCCCCGCGCCCGGGCGAACGGCTCGTCCGTGAGCGCCTCCGCGAGCGCGTCCGCGTCCCACGCGGCGCGCGCCGCGCGCGGGACGAGGACGCGCGTGCGGCGGAGCGGGCCGAGGTCGAGCAGCGCGCGATCCCTGCCGCGGGCGGGGCGGATCCGCCCCGCGACGGTCGCGAGGCGCACGCCCGCCGCCTGCGGCAGCTCCCACAGGCCGAGCTCCGCCGCGAACTGCCTCGCCGCCGGCGCGAGATCGCTCGCGGGCAGGTCGCCGCCGAGCAGCCGCGACGCCCGCTCGATCTGCTCCCACGGCACGTCGTCCACCGCGCCGCCCGCGAGCGCCGTCTCGCCGACGCCCGCGGAGATCACCGCGACCCGGGCCCCGCGCCGCCGCGCGCTCCACGCGGCGGCGAGCCCGGCGACGCCGGCGCCGATCACGAGGATCGATCGCGCCACGCCCTCTCCTCCGGCTCCCGCGCGGCGCGCTGCCCGCGACGATCGGCGTCCTCGCACGCCGCCGCCTGCTCGTCGTCCGCGGGCGCGCCGAGCTCCGACCTGACGCTGGCGATCGCGAGGGCCTCCTGCCGCGCCTGCTCCGGGCCGAGCGCGACCGCGCGGGTCACCGCCTGCCGCGAGAGGAACGCCGCCGCCTGCCGCATCCCGTCGCGCGGCGGGAGCGAGAGCTCCTGCGCCACGATCTGCCCGCACCGCGCCGCGCAGCGCATGCCGCCGCACGCGCCCAGGCCGAGGCGCGTGCGGCGCGCGACGTCGGCGACGCTCCGGGCGAGCTCGTGCCGGAGGACATAACGCACCTCGGCCTCGATCACGGGCTCGCAGGGGCACACCGTCGCGGCCTCGCGCGGCCGCTGCCGCACGCGCTCCTCGATCCGGAGCGCGCGCGAGCCGTGCCGGTACACGAGCCGCCGGGCGGCCACCGCGTCGATCTCCATCCGCCGCGAGAGCGCGAGCGCGTCCACCGCGCGATCGCCGCCAGGCAGCGCGGTCGTGTGCGTCACGCAGCGGGCGCCGAGGTCGAAGCGCCGCGAGAGCACGTCGGTCATCTCCTCGGCGAAGAGCCGGAAGCTCGCCAGCTTGCCGCCGATCATCGAGTAGAGGCCCGGCGCGCCGTGCGCCGCGTGATCGACGATCTGGTGCTCGCGCGAGAGCGCGTCCTCGGTGGGACCGAACGCGTAGAGCGTGGGCCGAACGCCCGCGAACGTGCCGATGGCGCGCGCCTCGTGGATCTGCGGGAACACGCGGGCGATGCCCTGGACCAGGTACCTGACCTCCTCGCTCGTCGCGCGGACCTGATCGAGATCGCCGTAGAAGTCGTCGTCGGTCGTGCCGATGACGCTCATGTTCTCCCACGGCTCGAGGAAGATCTGACGGCCGTCGATCGTCCTCGCCATGATCGCGTAGTTGGTGAGGCGCCGGTCGAACACGACGTGCACGCCCTTGCCGGGCCGCACGCGCGAGCTCGCGGCGGGGAGGCCGGCGAGGGACGATGTGATCGGCGACCACGCGCCCGTCGCGTTCACGACCGTGCTCGTGCGGAGCCGCCCGCCTTCCCCCGTCGTGCGGTCCCGGTAACGGACGGCGACGACCTCGCCGGTGTCCTCCCGGCGCTCGATCCGCTCGACCGTGTGCCCCACGTAGACCTTGGCCCCGCGCTCGATCGCGTCGACCGCGTTGGCGACGCAGAGCCGCGCGCCGTCGATCCCCCACTCGTCGAAGCTGAAGCCGCCCACCAGGTCGCCGTGCAGCCCCGGCTCGAGCCGGCGGAGCTCGTCGGGCGAGAGGCGCGCGTGCGGCTTGCCGCGCTTGAGCGGCTGGTAGTTGTCGTACGCCTCGAAGAAGGCGTCCGCGAGCGGGTAGAGGAGGCGCCCGTGCCGCGCGTTCTCGAACGGGACGAGGAAGGGGATCCGGAAGAGCAGGTGCGGCGCGATCGCCTGGATGTGGCCCGAGTCGCGGCACGATTTCTCGGTCACCTCCGGATCGCTGGTCAGGTACCTGAGCCCGCCGTGGATCATGCCGCTCGAGTTGCCGCTCGCGCCGAACGCGAGATCGTTGCGCTCGAAGAGGGCGACCCTCAGGCCCCGCTGTGAAGCGTCACGCGCGACCCCCACGCCGTTCACGCCGCCGCCGATGACCACGACGTCCACGTCGGTGTCCGCGCGGCGAGCCGGTCTTGCGGCGCTCGAGAGGAGGATCGTCACCTGCGGCGTATAGCATGCCAGAATTTTTCCACGAGCGGGCCCGGCCTCGCGCGCGGCGCTGCGAATGCTGCGCGAAGGTTGGAGGAGCCGGCCGTCAGCCGCGGACCCGGATGGCCCAGGTCAGCTTCGCGAGGCTGCGCAGCACGTTCGGGACGCGGCGGGTGAGGTTGATCGAGGGGCGCCGCTTCTCCAGCACGCGGACGGGGATCTCCTCGATCCGCAGGCCAGCGCGGTAGGCGCGGATGACGAGCTCGCTGGCGAACACGTCCTTGTCCACGACGCAGTCGCGCGCGATCCCGAGGAGCGGCTCGCGCAGGAACGCCTTGAGCCCGTGCGTGTCCGTCCCACGGAAGCCGAGCGTGGCGCGGAGGAGCCCGTTGTACATCTGGCTCGCCGCGTGCCGCGCCCACGGGCGATCGTCGCGCGCCCCCTGGATGAGCTTGGACCCGATCACCATGTCGATGCCGCCTGCCCGCAGCATCGCGATGGCGCGGCGGTGGAAATCGACGTCGCAGAGGTCAATCTCGTCGCAGAGCACGAAGCGCCCGCGCGCCCGCTCGATGCCCGCGCGGAGCGCGGCCCCGTAGTTCGGCTCGCCGATCGAGAAGTGCCGCACTTCCGGGTATTTGCGCTCGAGCTCGCCGGCGATGCCGAGGGTCCCGTCGCGCGAGCCGTTCTCGGCGAGCACGAGCTCCCAGCGCCAGCCGAGCGGCGAGAGCCGCTCGCGCAGATCCACGACGGCGGCGTGGAGGATCGCCTCCTCGTTGTAGACGGGGATGACGATGGAGATCTCCGGCGATCCGCCCGCGTTTTCGCGATCAGGCTCGGCTGTGCTCACGGCGCGCCTCCGAGGAGCGCGTGCGCGCGGTGCGCTGCGTCGCGCCCGAAGTGGAGCGCGTCCTCCATCGAGGAGTAGTTCCAGCCGCCGTAGCGCCCGCACGAGAGGATGCGCTGGCCCTCGAGGAACGGTCGCACCGCCTCCAGCGAGCCGAAGTAGCTGTGATCGAACACGACGTACGCGTGGTCGATGCGGCGCAGGCGGGCGAAGCGGATGGCGCTCGGGGCGGGGATGAGGCCCATCTCGACGAGGCCTTCGGCGACGCGGGGGAGCAGCGCCGCCAGATCGGGCTCGGCGCGATCGGCGAGCTCGACGTAGAGGCCGGCCTTGCCCGGCGGGGCCATGGCGGCGGAGAAGTGGGAGTAGCAGCCCACGCGGTAGAACGGGTACTTCGCCTCCGGGACGTACACCCAGTGCAGCGGCTGCCCGCACGGCGTGTCGAGCGCCACATCGAGGTAGTAGAGGTGCGTGCAGCGCAGCCGGGAAGCCGCCTCGCCGACGGCGCGAGGCGCGTCCGAGAGGAGCCTGACGAGCGCGGGCAGCGGCGCCGACGAGACGAGCACGTCGTACCGGACGATCTCGTCGTCGAACACGAGCTCGCGCGCGCGCCAGTCGATCGACCTGGGAGAGCGGCTGAGCTCGATCGCCGGCGTTCCCGCGTCCCGCGGCCGCTGCTCGGCGAGCGCCCGCGCGAGCCCGTGCGTCAGCTGCCCGATGCCGAGCCGCGGGTAGAGGAACCTCGCGTTGTAGCCGAGCTCCCTGTCGTTCAGCCCGACCGCTCCGGCGAGCACGTCCTCCAGCTTCGGTATCGGGACGAAGCGAGAGCACCAGTCGGCGGTGATCTCGCTCGGGTGCACGCCCCAGAGGCGGCTGTTGTAGGGGATCATGAAGTGGCGGCTGATCCCCTCGCCGAAGTGCGCCAGACAGAACTCCTCGAAGTTCCTTGGCTCTGGTCTGTCCTTGGCGAAGTGCGCCTCGATGAAGCCGCGGAGGCAGTCGTAGGCCACCGAGGGCGGCAGCCCGAAGGTGTTCGCCTGGAACGGATAGCGGGTGTACGTGCCGTTCGACCAGATCATCGAACGTCGCTCGATCTCGAGCGGGTCGGGGCCCAGCCACCCCAGCGCGAGCTCACGGGTCGCGGGGTCGCGCAGGTGGAGGAGGTGCCCTGTCCGATCGAAGCGGAAGCCGGCGTCCTCGAGCGTGATCACGTGGCCGCCCGGGCGCGGCAGGCGCTCGAACACCCGGTGCGGCACGCCGGCTCGTCCCAGGTGGTACGCCGCTGCCATGCCCGTCAGGCCGGCGCCGAGGATCGCGACGGGAACGCTTGAGATCGTGGGTCGGGTCATCGCTCGCGGCCCGGCCGCGGCCGCGAAGACACCATCTCCCCGGTGCGTCGTCAAGGCACGCTGCCGTCCAGGCGCTCCTCGGCTCATGCTGGATTTCCTGCCTTCGACGTAATTCGACGTAAGCCGCGCGGAGCTCCGCGCGCGCCGGCAAAGACCGCCGTTGGCGCCTCCGCCCAGAGCGACTAGGTGTGGAGAGGTCCCGGCGCGCGCCGCGCGTCCCGGGGCGTCCGAGGTGCAGATGCCGATCCCCCGCCGGAAGTCCGTTCAAGTCACCGGGAGGACCCTCTACCTGACCGAGGACCCGGCGCTCCTGAAGCAGCAGCTGGCGGGCGGCGAGCTTCGCTTCGATCCCGAGCAGCACGCGCTGATCGACAACATCTCGACCGACGAGCTCACGCCGGGCTGGGTCTGTTACTACTACGACGAGACGCTCGCCCGTTACTGCCTGGTCGGGCTGCGCGGCGGTCACATCGAGCGCGACGCCATCAAGAACGGCGGCTTCGGCGTCATCGTCAGCGGCCGCTCGAAGGGGTGCGGCAGCTCGCGCGAGACGGCGCCGTACTCGGAGCGCGAGGCGGGGATCCAGATCGTCGTCGCTCGAAGCATCGAGAAGATCTACGGCCAGAACTGCCAGAACATCGGGCTGCTCACGACGACCGATTTCTCGCTGCTCGACCGGATCGCGCGGGGCGACGAGATCCCGATCGGCGAGTTCACCCGCGGGCTCGACCCGATCAGCGCCGATGTCGTCGAGTACGGTGGCCTCTTCGCCTACAACAAGGCGCGGATGGCCGGCGAGGTCTCGCCGCCCACCCTGGCCACGCCGCCGCGGCCGATGACGCTGTGCGAGAAGATCATCGCGGCGCACGCGATCGTGGACGCCCGGGCAGGGAAGATCGGCGTCCCCGCGGTGAAGCCTGGAGACGCGCTCTTCGCCCGCATCGACGTGCGCTTCTCGCACGAGTACGTCACGCCGATGGCCGAGTCGCTCTTCCGGGCGGGCGTCGGGCCGGACGCGGTCGTGACCGAGCCGGAGAGCGTCTTCGCCTTCCGGGATCACCTGACGTTCCTCGATCGCGTGATGCCGGAAGCGCACCTCAGGCTCGGCTTGCGGGAGCAGGCGGCGTCGCTCGCGACGGTGCAGCAAGCCTTCACCGAGCGGCACGGGATCAAGCTGTACGGCGAGGTGGAGCGCGACGGCAGGACCGTGGGCTCGGAGGCCATCTGCCACAACAAGGTGATCGAGGCGCTCGCGCTGCCAGGGCAGATCGTGGCCGGGACCGACTCGCACACCTGCATGGCGGGGGCGCTCGGGTGCTTCGCGTTCGGCGTCGGCTCGACGGACATGGCGAACGCGTGGCTCACGCGCGACGTCCGCGTCGCGGTGCCGCAGTCGGTGCGCTTCAACCTGACCGGGCGGCTCGGGCCGGGGGTCACGGCGAAGGACGTGATGCTGTTCCTGCTCTCGCAGCCGTTCTGGAAGACGGGCCAGGGCATCGGCAAGGTGCTCGAGTTCGCGGGGGATGGCGTCCGCGCGATGGGGCTCGACGAGCGGGCGACGCTCACCAACATGGCGGTCGAGGCGGGCGGCTTCACGGGGATCATCGAGGCCGACGAGGAGATCGTGCGCTACCTCGTCGAGCAACGCGGGCTCGCCGCCGAAGACGTGCGCGCGCGCGTCGTGCGCGCGGATCCCGGCGCGGAGTACATGGCGACGTTCGACGTCGATCTCGCGTCGGTCGAGCCGATGGTCGCGACGCCGGGCGATCCGAGGAACGGCGTGCCGCTGCGGTCGCTCGATGAGGCCACCGGCGGTCCGGTGAAGATCGACATCGCGTACGGAGGCTCGTGCACGGGCGGCAAGAAGGCCGACATGGACATGTACGCGTCCGTGCTGCGCCAGGCGGTCGAGCGGGGCAAGCGCGTCGCTGACGGCGTGCACCTCTACATCCAGTTCGGCTCGCAGGACATCCGCCGCTACGCCGAGGCCAAGGGCTACCTCGAGATCTTCGAGAAAGCCGGCGCCGAGCTCGTCGACCCCTCCTGCGGCGCGTGCATCAAGGCCGGTCCCGGTGTATCCGACCGCAAGGAACAGGTCACGGTCTCGGCCATCAACCGGAACTTCCCGGGGCGAAGCGGGCCCGGCCAGGTCTACCTGGCCAGTCCCCTCATCGTCGCGGCAAGCGCGATTGCGGGGAAGATCGCATTCCCGGAATCATGACGCAGAGCGCCTATCGCGGTAATACACACATGGTGGCCGCAATCGGCATGATGGAAAAACGAATGCTTTCCACGGAAGTGCACCGTACGCTAAGGTGCTCTTCTGTGGCGGATCGGGAGGAGCCCCTAGAGCGTATGACCGACAAGGACACGCTGGCGAAAAACAACGAAGCCTCGAAGACGGACAAGCGGAAGCAGAGCCTCTACTTTCCGGAGTCGATGCTGCAGGAAATCAAGGAGGAAGCGGCGCGGCTCGATCGCTCGCTTTCTTGGGTTGTGCAGCGCGCGTGGAAGCTGGCGCGGATAGACATCAAAAAGCTTCCGAGTGTCAATGACGTGGCTGACGACGAGGACAGCGGCGACTAACATCGCCGCGAGCCTCGCGTAAAGCCGCGTCGCTCGGGGATCGATGGGCCGAGAGCTTTTCGCCGCCGGGAAGGACGGTACGCGGATTTACGTCCGCTACCGGGAAGGTCCCGGCGGCAGCGGAAGCTTTGCCAGCGGGGTCGGGGCGGGCTCGGGACGCCTCACCGCGGTGCTCTGTGACGGCATCGCGTGCGACGGCTTCATCTGGAAGTACCTGTGGGACGACCTGGCCCGTACGGTCAACGTCGCTCACTGGAACTATCGCGGCCACGGTCGCAGCAGCTTGCCTGGCGATCCGCAGGCGGTCGAGCTGCGCGATCACGCCAGCGATCTGGCTGCGGTGCGCGCGTCGATCGGCGACGGCCCCGTGGTGCTCTTCGGGCACTCGATGGGCTGCCAGGTCGTCCTGGAGCACCTGCGGACCCACCGCGAGGGGGTGCGCGGGCTCGTGCTGATCTGCGGCTCGTCCGGCAGGATCACGCATCATTTCAAGGGCACGGACGTGCTCGCGCAGCTCCTGCCGCGGCTGATCGAGCAGGTCGACGCGTACCCGCACATCGCGCGCGCGATCTGGAGCCGCGTGCCCGCGCCGATGGCGCTGCGGATCGCGCTGCTCACGCGGGAGGTCGACGCGAGCGCGGTCACGCCGGCGGATCTGCTGCCGTACATGCGGCACATGGTCGACATCGATTTCTCGATGTTCCTCCACATGCTGCGCAGCGCCGGCGAGCACTCGACGCTCGATCTGCTCCCGCAGATCGACGTGCCCGCGCTCGTGATCGCGGGCGATCGCGACACGTTCACCCCGCCTCGGCTCGCAGAGGAGATGGCGGCGGCGCTGCCGCGCGGAGAGCTGATGATGGTGAACGGCGGCACACACGTCGTCCCGCTGGAGCGCAAGAAGATGGTCATCGAGCGCGTGGAGCAGTTCCTCCTGGAGCGCGTCATCGGCGGCGCGTCGCTCGGGGCGAGCGCGCGGGCGTCAGGCTCGCAGGCTCCGACCGATGAGGGGCGCTCGCGATCGCTGGCCGACGAGGCGTCGTCGCAACGTCTAGCCGAGGGCGGGTCCTCGCCGGACCATCCGCGCGGGCTCTCGAAGGACGGATGAGCCGGTGCGCGCGCGACCTGCGCGCCCCCGGATCGGCGCGCGGACCGCTGCGGCGCCTCGGCGGCGCGGGGGCGCAGCGCATGCTCGTCGCGGCTTCGCTGCTCGCGGTGTCGTGCGCGCGACCATCGTCCGAGCGCAGCGATGGGTCCGTCGGCGCGATCGCTGCGCTCGTCGACGAGGAGAGCGCGCCCGCGATCGGCGCGCCCACGGCGCGCCCGCCGGCCGAGCCGCGCTCGCCGTCCGAGCTGCGCCCGCCGGCCGAGGCGCACCCGCCGGCCGAGCCGCGGCCGCCTCCGGCGTCGAGCGCCTCGGCCGCAGGGGACGCCCGCGTCGCGCGCGCCCTCCAGCGCTCGCCGCTGCGCGCGCTGCGGCTCACGGGCAAGCTGGCTGACGGCCGGTTCGAGGCGACGCTCTCGCTGGGCGCACCCGCGGAAGGAGCGGCCCCGCGCGAGGTGAAGGTGAAGCTCGCGCCGGCGCAGAAGAAGGCCCCGCTCGCGTTCCGGCGCCCGCTCGCGTTCTACCGCATGGCGAGGGCGCTCGACGCGCATGTCGTGCCCGCCGCAGCGGCGCGACGCATCGGCATCGGCGAGCTCGCGGCGCTCATCGGCCGGGAGCCGAACGCGCGCAAGCTGCTGCGTCGCCTCGCCGTCATGAACGACGGGACGGTCGACGCGCTGGTCCTCGCGCCCGCTCCCGGTCCGCCCGGCCCGCGCTGGCTCTCGCCTCGCCGGCGGTCCGTGCGCTTCGACGACGCGCCCGAGCTCGACGTGTGGGCGCGCTGGGCTCGGTCGCCGTCGCCTGTGCGCGGCGAGCGCGCCGTCATCCTCCGCGACTACCTGGAGGTGCTGGTGCTCGATTACCTGGCGGGCAACGGGCTCCGGAAGGAGATCGTCATCGACGTGCACGCGGGAGCGCTCAGCCTGGAGGCCAACTCGAGCGCCTTCCCGCTGCACGTGAAGGCGCACGAGCTCGATCGGCAGCTCGAGCGCCTCGTGGAAGCGGTGCGGTTCCCCCGGGCCCTTCGCGATGCGCTCGCGCGCTTCGGCCCGGAGGAGGCCGCCGCGGCGCTGCGCCCCGGCGGCATCGAGGAGGAGCTGGTGCCGCCGCGCGCGCTCGTCGAGCTCGAGGAGCGGAGGCAAGCGCTCCTCAGCCTGATCGCGGCGAAGCTCGCCGACCGGGGAGAGGACGCCGTCCTCAGCCTCTAGCGCCCCTCGCCTCCGTCGCTTGCCCCTGCGAGGGGGCCTCCAGCGCGCCGCATCTTGATCTCCGGCCGCGGCAGGGCGATCACGTCACCCGTGATCGACGTGGCGACCCTGCAGCGCTGGACGGAGGAGATCGGCTACAGCGCCGAGCTGACGAAGCCGTCGACCCTGCGCATCCGTCCGCGCGAGGAAGGGGTCGTCGAGCTCCCTCCGTTCTACGTCCAGTGCACCGAGAACTGGGTCGTGCTCTCGATGTTCGGCGTGCTCGATCTGCTCGACGCGCAAAGCGACGCCCAGGGCGGCGCTGCGATGCCGACCCTGGCCGAGGACACCGGTCAGGTGCTCGGCTTGCTCCGTCATCTGCTCGAGGCCAACCGAGACATGCGCGTCGCCAAGTTCGCCCTCGACGATCGGAACGAGATCCTGCTGTGCGCCGAGCTGCCCACCGAGTCGCTCGACCGCTCGGAGTTCGTCGACGCGGTCGAGCGGATCATCGAATACGGCACGACCTACCAGCACACCCTGCTCGGCGCCGACACCTGAGGCGCCGGGGCGCGCGGGTGTCCGGTCCGCGCCGCGGTCACTTCTGCGTGATCACCACGCGGCTGTCGTCCCGGTAGGTGATGTTGCCGGACTCGCCGCGGCAGTCCCAGCAGGTCGCCCACGCGAGCCGCCGCCGCACGTAGCCGTTGAACCCGAGCGCGAGCGGCCCCGGGTCGTCCTTGAGCAGCAGCGACGACGCGATGCGGTAGCGATCTCCAGGGAGCTTCAGGAACGCGACGATGAAGGCGTCGTCGTCGGCCTTTCCCGTCACGACGAGCACCTCCTCGCCCGGGACCGGGTTCCAGAGCAGCGGAGACGTCGTGAGCGTGGTGTTCGGGGGCGGGCCCGCCTCGGGCTGGCTCGCCGGAGCGCCGCTCGGCGAGAGCCGCGTCCGGCCCCGGCTGAGCACGGCGTTCGCGTCGTCGGGCTCCTTGAAGAAGGAGATCTGCCCGCCGAGGTCGCGCAGCTGCGGCACCGACGCGAGCAGCTCTGCGACCTGCTGCGGCCCGATCTCCGCGCGCCGGAACGTCTGCTGCCACTGCGGCGACGGGATCGACGCCGCGTTCGGCGCGCCGTGGCAGCACCGGAAGCCGATGTCGTCGCCCGTCACCGCCGGATCGACCGCCGCGCGGCGCGCGCACCGGTGATCCACGGCGCTCGCGCTCGCCGTGGCCCCGCGCACGGCGGCGGCTCTGGGCTGGAGGTTCTCGATCGGCGCGATGTCGCTCGCGGTCCACTCGCGCAGCGCAGCGCCCATGCCGACGACGCCGAACCCGGATGCGCACGACGCGGGCGCCTTGGCGCACGCCGGGTCCCACGCCGCGCCGCCCGCGTAGGGCGTCCCCTCGGGGCCCTTGCACGCGCGCTCCCACTCGAGCTCGGTGCACAGCCTCCCGCCGGCCTGCTGGCAGAGCTCCGAGGCGCGCGCCCGCGTCACCCCGGTGAGCGGAGCCTGCGCAGGATCGTTCGGGTACAGGTGGCGATCGACGGTGAAGCCGCCCAGCTCGACGTCGAGCAACGCCGGCTCGAGCGTCGGATCGCGCCCCTTGTCCCCGGGCGTGCTGCCCGCGACGAGCTTTCCAGCAGGGATCTCGATCCGCGCGGGCCCGGCCGCCGCGGCGCCGGCCCGCGGCGTGGCGCTCGCGGCGGGCGACTCGTTCTCGGCCGCCTCGAGCACCTTCCCCTGGGGCGCGGGCGCCTGTGGGGCGCCTCCGTCCGCGCGCTTCTCCCCGGGCTCTCGCTGCTCGGCGCGGCTGCAGCCGGCCCCTCCGGCGATGCCGGCGGCCAGCAGGATCAGGGCAACGGCAGGCGTCCTCGTCGGCACGGTTCCTCGTGAGCGACTCGCCTTATGTCGCAGGACCCCTCGCCCGTCAAAGTGCCCGCGCTATGCTGGCCGGGATGGGGCAGGGCGTGAGCGGCGCACCGGATCCGATGGCCTCGCAGATGGCGCAGCTCCTCGCTGGCAGCGATGTCGACGAGCTGCGCGAGATCGTGAAGCGGTGGGTCGCCGAGGCGCCGACCGAGGGCGTGCGCCGTCACTACCAGGAGCTCGGCGGCCGCCTGGTCGACCTCAAGGCGGCGCTCGCCGAGAACCCCGTGCAACCCACGATCGCGGAGCTCGAGCAGGCGCTCACGATGATGCTCCGGCTCGCCGCGTCGAGCCCGAGGACGTGAGCCCCAGGTGATGCTCGCCGATTTTCCCCCGTGGTTCCTGCGCGCCTTCGGGCTCTGCTTCGGCCTGCTCTGGGGGAGCTTCCTCAACGTCGTCATCCACCGCGTCCCGCGCGAGCTCAGCGTCGTCCGTCCGGGCTCGTGCTGCCCGGCGTGCGGCGCGCCGATCCGCGCCTACGACAACATCCCCGTCCTCAGCTACCTGCTGCTGCGCGGCCGCGCTCGCTGCTGCGGTGCGCCCGTGTCGCCGCGGTATCCCCTGGTGGAGGCGGCGGGCGGCTTGCTCTCGCTCGCGATCATCGAGGTCATCATCCTCCGGCTCCCCGGGACGACGCCGGCCCTCCACGCGCTCGCCACGTACACCGCTGGCCTGGCGCTCGCCCTCGGGCTGCTCGCGGCGACGTTCATCGACCTCGAGCACATGTTCATCCCCGACTCGATCACCCTCGGCGGCGCGGTGCTCGGCGTCGCGACCGCGTCGCTGCGGTCGATGGGCTTCGTCGACGCCCTCGTCGGCGCCGCGGTCGGCTTCGGCATCGTCTGGCTGCCGTGCATGGTGCTCTATTCCTGGATCCGCGGTCGCGAAGGCATGGGCCTCGGCGATGCGAAGCTCGTCATGCTGGCGGGCGCCTGGTTCGGCTGGCAAGGAGCGCTGATCGTGCTCGGCGCCGCCGCCATGCAGGGCACGATCGTGGCGATCGCGTTGCTGCTCGTGCAGGGGCGCATCGAGGAGCCCGAGGCGGTGCGCCGCGAACGCGCGGAGTACCTGGAAGATCTCGCGGCGATGTCCCCCGAGGACCGCGCGGCGGCCGAGAAGGAGAACGCGCTGGATCTGGTCGCGCACCCGCCAGATGGACGGTTCCGCACGACGGCCATCGCGTTCGGCCCGTTCCTCGCGCTCGCGACGCTGGAGTGCCTGCTTTTCGGCCGCGACGTCCTGGACGCGTACCTTTCCTGGATCGACGCAGGATGAACGCCGCTCTGCGCCGCGCGCTCGGGATCCCGCTCGCGTCGCTCCTCGCGCTCGCGGGCTGCGGCGGCTCGCTCCCGCTGCCTCCGACCGGCCCTCACCTGCCGAGCGAGACGACGGTGGTCGTGCCGTACCCTCCGCCGCCTGCGCGGGTCGAGATCATCTCGCCGTCCGAGCGGCCGGGCGATGTGTGGATCGACGGCGAGTGGCAGTGGCGGAGCCGCCGCTGGGCGTGGCAGCAGGGACGATGGGAGCCCGTCCCGCCGGGCGCGTACTTCGCGCCTGCCACCACCGTGCGCCGCGCAGACGGATCCCTTGTGTGGTTCGCCGGCGTGTGGCACCTCCCCGGCAAGAAGTGATCGACACCGCGGCCGAGCGATGGGAATTCACGTCGTGCCGAGGTGCCCGCCGCCCTACCGGCATCGGCGAGCCAGCTCGGCGTGCCATCCCCTGCACGGATCGATGAGCCTTGCCCCATGATGCTTGCCTGGTCGTTCGCAGCGCGCACACCCGACGAAATCGCCCGACTCCTCCGCGCCCTCGGCAAGCACCGGTACGTGCGCGAGGTCGATCATCGGCTCCACTGGTCCGTCGATCACGCCCTGGCCGAGCTGCCGGAGTTCGCGCCGCACGCGTCGGCCTTCCAGGCGCGCCTCCGGAAGGAGCGCGCGCTCGATCTCGGCTCGCGCGACCCCTCGCTGTGGCGCGAGGCGAAGACCGAGGACGTGATCGCGGCCCTCACGGCGCTCTGGACCCCGGATGACGCGGCGCTGCGCTACCGGAGCCGCCTGATCGAGGCGCTCGCGCGGACGGGCCTCCCCGAGGCCACGCACGCCCCCTTCGCGTCGGCGGCGAACGAGCCTCCGCACCCGGAGCTCGTGCTGCTCGACTGGGAGCTCTACCCCGTCGACGAGCTCGACGCCGACCGGCACGCCGGCGCGCTGGCGGCCATGGAAGAGGCCGAGGAGGCGGTCAACGCGTCGGCGCCGATCTACAACGAAGGGCCCGTCATGGCGGCGCCGGAGCTCTGCGAGGGAGCGCCCAACGGGGTGCTCGCGGACGATTTCCTCGTGTGGTCGGACGGGCCTTACAGCTACTCCGACTACGTGTTCCGCGGCGTCGCCAAGGCGGCGAAGCTCGTCGAGCCGCCGATCGGTTACCAGGATCTGTAACGGCCGCCCGCGGGCCCCGCGCGTCAGTAGGGATCGGGCTTCGGCGGCGGGACGGTGGGATCCGCCTCGGCGGGGGGCTTGACGACCTTCGGGGTCGTCGTGGCCGCGGGGGCCGGCCCTCTCTGCGCGTGGGAGAGCGTCACCTCGAGCTCGATGTCCCGGTCGAACACGAGCATCCGTCGTTGCGCGGCGTGGCCTGGCGCAGAGACCTCGATCCGGTGCGCCGCGCCGTCCTTGATGAGCTTGCCGTCGAACGGGTTCGAGGGGAGCTCCACCCCGTCGACGAAGATCTTCGCGCTGGCGGGGCTCGCCTTGATCGATGCGCGGAGGAGCGACGCGTCGGTCTGCTCGCGTGGAGCGCTGCTCGCGGCGGATGGCGGCGAGGGCTCCGGCGCGGGCAGCGCGCTCTCGGCCGGCGGCGGGGGCGCGCGGAGGCTCTGCTGGACCGGATCGCGCAGCTTCAGGTACAGCGTCGCGGCGCTGACCAGCGCGATGACCGCTGTGAACGCGACGAGCGGCAACCGGGAGCGCCGCGGCGCCGGCGCCGGTTGAACGGTCGTGGCCGGCTCGGTCCGCACGACGGCGTGGAGCGTCGCTTGCGGAGGGCTCGAGCGGTGGAGGGCGCGCGTGGGCGCCGATGGCGAAGAGCCCGTGGTCGCGCCGTCCTCCTGCGCGGGAGGATCCGAGTCGAGGGGCTCGCGCCCTGGCAGCGCCGGCAGCCTCGGCGCGCGGCCGGCGAGCCCCGCGCTCCCCGCCTCCGCGCCGTGCTCCTGCAGCTGCTTGAGCTGGCGATCGATGATCGCCCGGATCTCGGACCGCTCGCCGGCGAACAGCTCGCGCATGAGGGCGCCGAGCTGCTCGGCCGTCACCTGCTCTTCCAGGCGTTCCGTGTAGCGAGCGAGCTCCGTGCGGAAGGCGGCGGCCGTCGAATAGCGCTGGTCGGGCGAGTGCGCGAGCGCCTTGGCGCAGATGCGCGCGAGCTCGACGGGCACCTCGGGGCGCGCGGACCGCAGGTCCGGGATGTCCCGCATCAGGCGCGAGATGATCTGCGGATCGGACAGCCCACGCCAGAGGCGGCGGCCGGCGAGCATCTCCCAGAGGATGACGCCGGCCGAGAAGACGTCCGCGCGCGGATCGATCTGGGAAGAGTGCGAGAACGCCTGCTCCGGCGCCATGTACGCGACCTTGCCCTTCATCGTGCCGGTCTGCGTCTCGACGAGGCGGTGCGCGGCGAGCGCGATCCCGAAATCGACGATCTTCACCTGCCCGTCGTAGGTGACGAAGATGTTGTGAGGGCTGATGTCGCGGTGAACGACGTTGAGCGGCGTCCCGTCGTAGTCGACGAGCTCGTGGGCGTAGTGGAGGCCGGCCAGCACCTCGCTGAGGATCCAGAACTGGACGGCGAACGGGATCGCCCGCGCTTGCTCTCGCGCGCGGGAGATCACCCGGCTCAGCGGCTGCCCGTCGAGGTACTCCATGGCGATGAAGTACTCGCCGTCCGCGAGGCCGACCTCGTTGGTCTGCACCACGTTGCGGTGGTTCAGGCGGGCGGCGAGGCGGGCCTCGTCGAGCAGCATGTCCCGGAACTCGGGCTCGTCGGCGATGTTGGGCCGGAGGCGCTTGATGACCTGCAGCTTGCTGAAGCCCGCCGGCCCCACCGCGACCGCCAGGTGCACGTCCGCCATGCCCCCGTGCCCGAGCGTCGCGATGAACCGGTATTTCCCGAAGCTCCGCGCGTGCCGATCCGAGGGCGACGGCGGCGCGTCCGGCGGCGCATCCCGGCCGACCGTGGTCGGCGCGTCGCGATCCGCGCGCCGCACCTGGACGGTGGGCGGGGGCTCGGCCGCGGGGACGAGCCCCTGCCTGGAGACCAGGGTCCCGCCGTCGATCGCTGCCCGCACGCGCTCCGGCGGGCCCGAGGCGGCGAGCTCGTTGCTGCGGGCGGAGTCCGCCGCCCAGTCAGCCTCCTCGATCGTCCCTTTGCGCTCGCCCACCGCCGAATGGTCCTGATCCAAAGACGTGCAGTCAAGCTGACGACAGCGCGGGTCAGCAACGCCGCGGTGTCTGCTGCTACTGTTCGGGGCGTCACTCCCCCCAGGCGGTCCCGGACCCCGGGAGGCGCAGGAAAATTCTCCTGTGATTGCGCACCTTTGCCCGTGAACGAGGTAGCCCGATGCCCTGTGACTCGATACCGCGGCGCCTGCTAGGCCAGGCGAAGGCGCGTCCCGAGGCTCCTGCCCACTACGTCAAGGAGGGGGGCTTCTGGAGGATGACCAGCTTCCGGGAGTACGCGGGCGAGGTGCGGCGCGCCGGCAAGGCGCTCCTCGCGCTCGGCCTCGATCCCGGCGCCACGGTCAGCCTCCTCGGCTTCAACCGGCCCGAGTGGGTGGTGCTCCACGTGGCCTGCATGGCGATCGGGGGCGCTCCCGCGGGCATCTACACGACGTGCTCGCCCGAGGAGGTGCGCCACGTCGTGCGCCACGCGGGGTCGCAGGTGGTGCTGGTCGAGGACAGGGCCCAGCTGGAGAAGGTGCTGAGCCAGTGGGATCGGCTGCCGCAGCTCTCGTGGGTGGTGCTGATGCGTGGCGCGGAGTTCGCGGGCGATCCGCGTGATCCGCGGATCCTGGCCTGGGATGAGTTCCTCGCGCGGGGCGACCGCGTCTCGGACGAGCTGCTCGAGCAGCGGCTCGACGCGCTCGAGCCGAGCGGCCTCGCGACGCTGCTCTACACCTCCGGGACGGTGGGGCCGCCGAAGGGGGTCATGCTGAGCCATGAGAACCTCACGCGCTCGGCGGACATGGCGGCGCGCCTCATGCCGTGCTCGTCCCGGGACATCGCGCTCTCCTACCTGCCTCTTTCGCACGTCGCCGAGCAGATGTTCACGATCCACATCCCGGCCTCGGTCGGCGCGGCCGTGTACTTCGCCGAGTCGATGGCGGCGCTCGCCGACAACCTCAAAGAGGTGCGGCCTACCGCCTTCTTCGGGGTCCCGCGCGTCTGGGAGAAGCTGAGGGACGGGATCGACGCGAAGCTCTCCGGCGCGAAGGGGTTGCAGAAGATCATGCTCGAGCAGGCGAGGCGCGTCGGGCTCCAGCACAGCGAGCTCCGCGCCCGAGGCGAGCAGCCGGGGCCGCTGCTCGCGGTCCAGCACCGCGCCTTCGACAGGCTGGTCTACGCGAAGGTGAAGGCGGCCGTGGGGCTCGGCCGGGCGCACGCGTTCAGCAGCGGCGCGGCCCCCATCGCGAAGGAGGTCCTCGAGTTCTTCGCGTCGCTCGACATCCTGATCACCGAGGTTTACGGCCAGTCCGAGGTGACCGGCGCGACGAGCTACAACCTGCCGGGCAGGACGAAGCTCGGCTCCGTGGGGCCGTCGGTGCCAGGCATGGACGTGAAGATCGCGGACGACGGCGAGATCCTCGTGAAGGGGCCGACCGTGTTCCTCGGCTACTACAAGGAGCCGGAGGCGACCGCGCAGGCCCTGGTCGACGGCTGGCTCCACTCGGGGGATCTCGGCCGATTCGACGAGGAGGGGTTCCTCCACATCACCGGGCGGAAGAAGGAGATCCTCATCACGGCCGGCGGAAAGAACATCTCGCCCAAGAACATCGAGGAGGCGCTCAAGCGCCACGACCTCATCGCCGAGGCGGTGGTCGTCGGCGATGGGCGCAAGTTCCTCACGGCCCTGCTCGTGCTGGCCCCCGACGCGGTGAAGCGCCTCTCGGCCGAGCGCGGGCTCGGCCGCGAGCTCTCGCACGCGTCGCCCGAGATCAGGGAGGCCGTGCAGCGGGCCGTCGACGAGGTGAACGGTGAGCTCGCGCAGGTCGAGACGATCAAGAGGTTCTCGATCCTGCCGCGCGGCTTCACCATCGAGGACGGCGAGCTGACGCCGACGCTCAAGATCAAGCGGCGCAATGTGAGCCAGAATTTTGCGCGCGAGATCGAGGCGATGTACGCCGAGTAATCATGCGCAACGAGCCTGCCACAGCCGTCTCCTTCGACTTCGGCCAGACCCTGGTGGAGCTCGACACCGGGCTGCTCTCCGCCCGCCTCGCCGAGCGGGGCATCGCCGCGCCTCGGGAGCGGCTGGACGCGGCGGTGGACGAGGGCTGGCGCGCGTACAACGAGGCGATCCAGCGCGGGCTCGGCGGCCACCCGTGGAAGATCATGATGCGCCGCCTGCTCGAGGCGGGCGGCGTCGAGGCCAGCGCGCGCGACGCGGCGGTCGACTGGCTCTGGACGGAGCAGCCCCGGAAGAACCTCTGGCGCCGGCCGATCGCGGGGATGATCGACGTCGTGATCGAGCTCCGGCAGGCCGGCGTGCCGGTCGCGGTGCTGTCGAACTCGGAGGGCCGGCTCGAGGAGCTGATCGAAGAGCTCGGCTGGTCGGCGCACTTCGTGGCGGTGGCGGACTCGGGGCGGCTCGGGTTCGAGAAGCCGGGCAGGGAGATCTTCGCGTGGACGGCCGAGCGCCTCGGTGCGCCGCTCGCCGCGGTGGTCCACGTCGGCGATTCCTTCGCCGCCGACGTCGGCGGCGCTGTCGCGGCAGGGATGCGGGCCGTCTGGTTCAAGGGGGAGCCGACGAGGGCTGCGGAGGCGTCCCAGGCCGAGCGGGTGGCGGTGTGCGACGGCGCGGAGGCGCTGCGCGGCGCGCTCCGGGCGTTCGGCGTCCGCTTCTAGCGCGTGCGCTGCGCCGCGCGCCGTCGCGTGGCCAGCGATCTCCAGGAGCCCGTCACCTGGCGAGCGCGGCCCGCAAGCGCGGCGCTCGCGCGCGAGGTCGCGAGGTCGCGAGGTCGCGAGGTCGCGAGGTCGCGAGGTCCAGACGCGCGTCGCGCGCTCGCCCTTCCGTCCGTGAGCACGAACGTCCCGGAAGGCGATCGTCCCCGCGCTCGTCGCGCGCGCTTCTCCGCTGGCGCTCCTCGTCCTGCTGCCCCGCGCCGGTGGGTCGGTCTCCGGATCGTGCAGCCGATGCACGTCGCGCGGTGGTTCGGGCATTGCTGGAGACCGGCTCACGATGATCGCCAACGATGCAGACATCGAACAAGAGTCCGGACGCCGGGAGCGGCGAGCGAACGTTCCCGCCGCCGTCCCTCGCCTCTTCGGCGAGGTCCGCCGCGCGGACGAGCGGCTCGTCTCGCTCGTGCAAGAGCGCCCTGTGGCCACGCTCCTCGCGGTGGCCGCCGTGGGTTACCTGATCGGGCGGGTCGTTACGCGGTTGAGTTGAGGAGGTCGTCATGACGGTACGCGAGGTCGAGGCCGAACGGGATCGCGATGCGCGGGAGATGGTGAATGATGCGCTCAGCAAGCTCGACGCGGCGGAGGTCACGCGGGCGGTCTCGGCGTTCGCGCGGGACAACCCGCACGTGGCGATCGCTGCGGCGGCTGGGCTGGGGTTCCTGCTCGGCGGGGGCCTGACGCCGCGCGTGCTCAGCAGGCTCGGGTCGCTCGCGACGCGCAGCTACGTCAAGAGCGCGTTGGCCCAGGCGGTCGAGCTCGTCGTCGATGAGCAGACGCGGTCCCAGAGCCATCTCGGCTCGTCGCCCTGATCCAGCAGGCACCTGCTGCGCGTTCCCTTGGCGGAAGGCGGGGTCGTTTGAACCGCCAAGGACGCCAAGGTCTCTGAGGTTTTTCTCGGCGCCCTTGGCGGATTGGCGGCTTCACCACGGGCGCGTCCGCGCGTGGATCGCGGCTCGCCCGGTGCTCGTTCGCAAGATCGCCGGGCCACGCCGGGCGCAGGTCCTCCTTCAGGCCCTGCGGCTGCAGGTCTTGCGGATGCGGCGACCGCCGCTCTCGCTCAGCACCTCTTCAACGCTGTGGGAAACGTCGGGCAAGCACCGCACGGAGAGCAACGCGCCGCCGCCGGCGCTGCCGTCGTCGAGCCGGCGCGCCTCGTACTCGGGCAGGCGCGCGCCGAGGACGGCGCCGAGCAGGGTGCCGGCCGCGCCAGCGGCGCCCGCTCCCGCGAGGCACGCGACGATGGGCCCCGCCAGGAACGCGTCGAGCCGCGGAATGATCAGCGCGCCTCCTGCCGTGATCGCCGCGAGCGTACCCCCGACGAGCCCTCCGATCACGGCGCCCAGGGCGGCTCCTTCGGACGCCTTGCTGTGGATCGTGAGCTCGATCTCGTCCAGACGGGAGTGCTGCCTGGGCACCATGCTGATGTCCTCGGCCGCGACGCCCAGGGCGAGGAGGCGGCCAAGTGCGCCCGCGGCTTCCGTGCGACCTGGGAAGAATGCAGTGAGCGTCCGGTAATACATCATTCGACGAGTGCCCCTGTGCCGCGGTTCGCGAGGTGTCTCGTTCAATCCATCTGCTCTCGGAAAAGCATCGCTTGTGCCGCTCCGGCTGCGCAGATGTCGCTCGGCTGCTGGAGCACATCCCGGGAAATGATGGAAGGCGCCGCTCCGCGCGTGGGCGGTGCGGCGCCTTCGCGCCCCCCTGGAGCTCGCTCAGCGGGCGCCGAGCTCGTTGGAGTACGAGCCGGTGCTCTCCTGGAGCTTCTCCTGGATCTGGTCCTGGGTCCGCTGCGCAGCGCCCAGGGCGCGCTCCTTGGCCCTCTCCGCGCGCTCGCGCAGCCGGCTCGTGCTGTCGCGCAGCCGGCGGCGAGCCTCGTCACCTGACGTCGGCGCGACCAGGACGCCAACCCCGACGCCCATGGCGACGCCGAGGCCGAGCCCGAGCGACAAGGGAACGATCCAATCGAGTGAGCTCCTTCTCTTGTAGGGGAACATGTCGGCCATGTAACTGACGAGATCGTCTGCCTTCATTGTGGCTCCGTCGGTTCGTATCGCGTGGGGGCGCGTAACGCGTATCCCTCAGCGTGGATTCACGTGGATGGAACAGTGACCGGCGGGACGTGAGGCAGCGCGCATGCCAAGGGCATATTGCGCACGGAGGGGGCAGGGCAGGGGGCTGCCCTGCCCCGAGGAGCGATCGCGGGCGATCGCGGTGGAGGAGCGCCGCGGCGTTACCGGCAGAAGCCGTCGATGCAGATCTTGCCTTCGCTGCAGGGCGTCTCTGGATCGCAGTCGCCGCCGAGGTTGTCGCTCGACCCGCAGACCTGGTGCTCGCCGGAGAACGTCGCCACCGTCCTGCACTCGCTCAGCGAGGGCGACTGGTTGTCGCAGGCGTTCGGGTTCGGCTGGTCGCACGAGATGTAGCAGCTGTGGTGCAGACAGATCGACCCCGGCGCGCAGACGTCCTGCGCTCCATCCTCGCCGCACACGAAGTTGCTCGACTGATTCGGGATGCAGCCGTTCTCGACCCAGACGTCGCCCTCGGGGCAGGCGGCGCCGTCGCTCCTCGGAACACAGGCGCCGTCGACGCAGACGGCGGAGGGGCCGCCGCAGTCGTCGGTGATGACGCAGGGCTGCGCAGGGCGGGAGCAGATGCCGAGGGTCTCGTCGCACCGGTAGCTGCTGGGGCAGTCCGCGTCCTCGCTGCAGGCGGGCGTGCATTTGCCCTCGACGCACTTGTCGTTGACCGGACACTGCGTCTGATCGAAGCACTGGTCCTGAGGCGCGGTGCAGATGCCGCTGACGCAGAGGTAGTCCGCGCCGAGGCGGGCGCAGTCGGCGTCGGCGCCGCACGCGGCCGGGCTCGCCGGCACGCACGTCGCGTCGGCCTCGTCGCCCTCGCAGACATAGCCGTGGATGCACCCGAGCGGCTCGCCGCTCGGAAGGACCTGAGCGCAGCTGCCGGGCTGACACGTGCCATCCGGCGCGCAGGTCTCGCCATCGGCGCAGTCGTCCGGGTTGCCGCAGTACACGACGTCGCCGGGGGCCCCGCCGCTGCCCCCTTCCCCGGAGGAGCCGCTCGGGACGCAGGCGGCGGTGCGGTCGTCGGCGATGACGCACTCGAAGCCCCGGCTACACCCCCAGGTCGTGCAGTCGCCGATGTGGCATTGGTTGTCCTCGCCACAGGTCTCGTTGATCCAGCAGTCGGCTGGCCCGTCACAGCCGCTCGGGATGCCGGGCGTGCAGTCCTCGACGACTGCATCACAGAAGGGGCTGTCGGCGTCGTCGTCGTAGATGGGGCAACCCGCGAGGAGGGGCGCCAGCACGCTCGCGAGACCCAGCAGAGTAAGTCGCTTCATTCACCGTCTCCCGAAAGCATTCGGCCGCCCGGCGTCGAGGAGCCGCGCCCTCGCGCGTGACGGTCGCGACCGGACGAGCGTAGCAAGCGACATGCCCCATACAAGCCTGGCAGGTCGCGGCGTATTTCGGCCGATCGCGCGCTCGCCGTGAAGCCGCGTTCACGTCGGCATGTGGCGCGCGAGGCGAGGCGAGGCGCGGCCCGGCCCCGATGTGCCGTGCCTCGCGGAGGTCACGCGGCGGCGGACGCGACATCAGGGGGCAGGGGGGACCCCAGGGGAGGGGGGAGCCGCAGGGAACCGTGAACCCTGAACCGCCGAGGAAAGCGGAGGACGGCGCGGCGCGGCGCGACCCTTTGGGGCGCACAGGGGAACCCGTGCTACCGTTCCGCCGAGTTCCGGGCGGCTACCTCCGAACGAGGAACCCCGGCAGGCTCGCGCCTGGGGGGACCAGCCGTTCGCGAGGACACGGGGACCGGTCGAGCAGATGGATGTCACCTGCGAGCGTTGCAGCACCGAGTACGAGTTCGACGACGCGCTCGTGTCGGAGCGCGGCACGACGGTCAAGTGCACGAACTGCGGCTTCCAGTTCAAGGTCCGCCGCACCGACGGCGCGCTCCCCGAGAAGTGGGTGGTGCGCACGCTCGGCGGCCGGGAGCTCGAGTTCAAGATGCTCCGGGAGCTCCAGGCGGCGATCACCCAGGGCCAGATCACCCGCGATGACGTGATCTCGCGCGGCAACGCGAGGCCGCGGCGGCTCGGGTCGATCGCGGAGCTGGAGCCGTTCTTCAAGGGGCCCGGCAGCATCGTGATGGCCGGGACCGCGCTGGGCATCGGCGGGCCCTCGCCGTTCCCTGGCCGCTCGAGGTCGCTGACGCCTCCAGGGCTCGGCGGTCCGGCGCCGGCGCAGACCGAGCACTCGGTCGCGATCCCGCTCCCGCGGGCGGAGAGCGACGCGGACGTCGCCCCCGAGTCCATCCACGAGGCAGAGACGGTCGTTCGGGACGTGCGGGAGGTCCAGTCGGGCAGGGAGCGCCCGTCACCGCGCCGCGGGGCGCAGACCGCGGCCTATGACTCCGAGGCCAGCGCCCCCGCGCGGGTGATGACGAAGCCGGGCGCGCTGCCCGGGGTCGTGGTGCCGCCGGAAGAGGCGCCGCCGCTGCCGGACGGGCACCCCGCGCGCCGGCAGGAGCCGCGGACCCTCCGCGGCGCGGGGGTCGTCGAGGCGCGCCAGGGCAGCGCCAGGCCCGCGGACGCCGGCGGCGAGGGGCAGGGGCGCGCCGCAGGCGTCGTTCCGCTGCGGATGCCGAACAGCGTCCCACCGCCGCGCATCGAGCGCGCCGACAGCGCGGGAGAAGAAGCCCCCGTGGCGAGGCGCGGGGCGCCGCGCGCGGCGGGCGAGGACCACGCGTCGCGGCGGGCGGCGACGTCGGGGTCGCCGACCGCACCCGCGGAGCCGGAGGGGCGTCCCTCCTATGTCGACGAGGGGGACGGCGACGCGGGGATCACGTCGCTGCCCTCGAGGAGGACGGGGATCGCGCGGTGGGTCGTCGGCCTCATCGTCGTCGGCCTCATGGTGGTGAGCGCGGCGACCCTCGGGCCGAAGTACCTCAAGCCGGCCGTACAGGCCCGGCCTGCCGCGAGCGACGATCGCGTCTCGGCGCTGCTCGCCGAGGGCGAGAGGAGCCTGGCCGAAGGGGATCCGGAGACGGCGAGGGACAAGCTCGTCAAGGCGAGCGCGCTCGCCGAGGACGACCCGCGCGTCGCGGCGGCGCTGGCCCGGGTCGAGACGGTGAACGCGGACGTGCGGTGGCTGCGGCTGCAGCTGCTCGTCGCAGGGGACGCGGATCTGGACACGGCGCGGCACGAGCTCGACATCGCGATCGAGCGCGCCCGCAAGGCGGTCGAGCACGCGCGGCGCGTCGCGCCGGCGAACGCCGAGGTGACCCGCGCGGCGATCGATCTGCTCCGCATGCAGGGCGACCTCGCCTCCGCGCGGAAGCTCGTCGGCGCGATCTCGGCCGAGAGCGCGCAGCCGGAGAGCGCGCTGACGCTGGCCGCGCTCGATCTCGCGGAGGCACATCCGAGCTGGGCCGCCGTCGTCGAGCGGCTCCGGACGGCGGCGAGCATCGAGCAGAGCCCCGGGCGAGCGCGGGCGCTCCTCGTCTATGCGCTCGCGAGGTCCGGCGATCTCGCGGCCGCGCGCGCCGAGAACGAGCGCCTGCTGGCGACGAGCCGGCAGCACCCGCTCGCGCGGCCGCTCCGGGCCTTCATCGACCGGATCGAGAAGGCGCAGGGCGAGCCAGGAAGCGTCGCCGAGCCGGCGTCGAGCGCGCGCGCGGGGAGCCCGCAGGCGGGCGCTCCTCCGCCGAGCCCAAAGGCCGCGGCGAGCGCTCCTCCCGCGAGCCCGTCGGCCGCGCCGGGGCGCCCTCGGCGCGCGCCGGAGTCAGAGCTGGACGACGGCCGCGTGCCCGACGACTACGTCGCCCCGGGCGGCGCCATCGATACGAGCGATCTGCCCGGCGTGCATCCGCCGCCGACCGCCGCGCCTGGGGCGACGGCGCCGCCGATCGACACCTCGGATCTGCCTGGAATGAAGCATGAGTAAGCGCCGAGCTCGCGGGGCGCGGTGGACGGGCGTCGGCGCCCTCGCCGTGGCGGCATCGATGGCAGGGTGCACCGGGAGAGAGCGGGCGGCGGCGCTGCCGGCGCCCGCCGCGGCGGGCCTCGACGAGCCGGCGGTCATCGAGATCGATCTCTCGCGCGGGCTCCCCGAGAGCGCGTCCGCGTCGCTCTTCGGCCCGCCGAGCGGCAGGACCCACGCGCAGCTCGTGCAGTCGTTGCGAGCGCTGTCCGGGTCCGCGAGCGCGAAGGGGTTCCTCGTGCGGCTCGGGAGCGCGCGCCTCGCGTTCGCGCGGGCCCACGAGATCGGCCGGATCCTCGGCGATGTCCGCGCGGCGGGGCGACCTGTCGTGTGCCACGCGGACGAGTACAACAACGCGACCATGCTGCTGGCGTCCATCGCCTGCAGCAAGCTCTGGCTCAGCCCTGCCGGGCAGGTCGACACGGTGGGGATCGCGGCGCAGCTGGTGTTCGCGAAGGGGCTCCTCGACAAGCTCAACGTGGACGTCGACTTCCTCCAGGTGGGGAAGTTCAAGGGCGCGAGCGAGCCGTTCACGCGGGAAGGGGCGAGCCCCGAGGCGCGTCGATCGCTCGAGTCCGCGCTCGGCGGGGTCCGCGAGGCGTGGCTGTCGGCCATCGTGGAGGGCCGCGGCAAGGAGGAGCTCCGGGAGGCCCTCGAGGACGGCCCGTTCGCGCCTGAGGAGGCGAAGGCGAGGGCGCTCGTGGACGAGATCGGCGATCTCGAGTCCGCGACCGAGGACGCGAAGAAGCTCGCCGGCACCGAGCGCACCGTGCCTCGGTTCGGCGGCGCTCCGCGCGATTCGAGCTTCTCCCGGAGCCTCGTGGACGTGTTCCGCTCGGTCTCCGGGGCGAGCTCGCTGGGGACGCCGCATGTGGCGGTCGTCCCGGCGATCGGCGGCATCTCCATGAGCGCCAAGGGGATGCCCATCGGCTCATCGGACGGGATCGGCGAGCGCGAGCTCGGGCAAACGATCACGCGCCTCATCGAGGATCAGAGCGCGAAGGCGGTCGTGCTCCGGATCGACTCGCCCGGCGGCTCGGCGCTGGCCTCGGATCTGCTCTGGCAGAAGCTGATGCGGCTGCGGCAGAAGAAGCCGCTGGTCGTCTCGATCGGCGGGATGGCCGCGAGCGGCGGCTACTACCTCGCCTGCGCTGGCACCAAGATCGTCGCCGAGCGGACGAGCATCATCGGCTCGATCGGCGTCGTGGGCGGCAAGTTCGCCGTCGGGAAGGCGCTTGCGGACATCGGGATCAACGCGGAGACGGTCGCGGCCAACCCGGATCCTCAGCGGGCAGCGCGCGCCGCGTACATGTCGGCGCTCACACCCTGGGACGAGCCCACACGCGCCCGTGTGCTCGCCTCCATGGAGGCGGTTTACGATCTGTTCCTGAAGCGCATCACGGCGGGACGGAACCTCCCGTTGGAGACGATCGCGCCGTCGGCGGAGGGACGGATCTTCGGCGGGGTCGAGGCCGCAGGGCGCTCGCTCGTCGATGAGCTCGGCGGCCTGGAGCGAGCGATCGCGCTCGCGCGCGAGCTGGCGGAGCTGCCGGCGGACGCGCCGGTCGAGATCGAGCAGGACGACGGCGGGCTGCTGGAGCTCCTGGCGACGGGCGACGAAGCCAGCGAGGGCAGCGCTCGGGCTCCCGACCGCGCAGCGCTCAAGGAGCGCGCGCGGGACGCGATGGCTTCCGTCCTCCTGCCGGAGTGGCTCGGCGTCGCGCCGGAGGTCGGGACCTTCGCCGCCTCCATGGCGCCTCTCCTGGCCGGAGAGAGGGCGCTCACGGTGGTACCGTTCGCGGTGACGCTCCGGTAAAGCGCGAGATTGCACCGGAAGACTGGCCTTGTACCTCGGTCGTTCTGGTAGGCTGAGCGGGTTCAGCATACCCGAAGCGGGTCGCCGAAATGAGCTCTTCACCTCCGGATCGGGCAGCATCAGCGTCGGGCGCGAGGAGGTCGCTGCATTCGCCGGAGCTGATGGAGCCCGCCGGGCCCGCCTCTGCGGGGCAGCTGGTCCTCGCGGGGGCCCGCGCGATCGCGCCGGTGTCGCGCCACCGCGGCCCGCGGGCTGAAGAGGCCTACTGGCGCGCGCGGATGGACGAGCGCCGCGCCGCCGGCGACGCGCAAGGGGAGCGCGAGGCGGCCCTCGCCCTCGCGAGGATCCTCGCCGCGCGCGGCGTCGAGCTGGACCAGGCGACGACGCTGGCGCGCCGGGCGCTCTCGCTGGGCGACGACCCGGCGATGAGGAGCGAGCTCGCCGGCTGGCTGGCCGGGCTGGGCGAGCCAGCCCTGGCCGCCGCGGCGCTGCGCGGCCTGCGCGACGACGCGCAGCCGCCCGGCGCGACGGCGCGGATGCTGGTGAAGATCGCCGTGCTCCTCGCGCGCGCCAGCGACGTCGCGGGCGCGGTCGACGCGCTCGAAGAGGCGAGCGAGCTCGCCCCGGACGACGCGATGGCGAGCGAGCTGCTCGGCACGATCGCGGCCTGGGCGTCGGACGAGGTGTTCCCCGCGGCCGCGGCGAAGGCATACCTGGAGGCGGCCAAGCGGCGCGAAGCCGCGCGGGAGCGGGAGGCGGCGTTCGAGGATCGCCTGCGCGCCTTCGAGATCGCGCCTCACGACGACATGGCCGCCAAGGCCATGGCGGCCGCGCTGTTCCTGCGCAGCCGGCAGGGCGCGGCCGACGAGGTGCTCCGGACGCACGCCGACGCGCTCGCGGCGCGGGCGCCTCGCGGCGAGGGCGAGGCCCCCGGCCCCTCCGCCCTGCGGCGCGCGATGGAGGTGCACGGCCACCGGCTCCAGGGCGCGACGAACGAGGGCGACTGGGCGCGCGCCGTCGGGTGCGTGCTCGACGCGGGCCTCGACGGGGCGATCGACGGCGACGCCGCCCGCGCGATCGACGAGGTGCTCGAGCAGGCGGGGCTCTACGAGCTCGTGGCCGCGCGGATCGAGCTCAGGGCGGAGCAGCGGGTCGGGGCGCCGAGGGCGGAGGCGTACGTGGCGCTCGCGCGGCTCCACGCTGGCCCGCTCGCGAGCCCCGACCGCGCCGTGGAGGCCTGGATCGAGGCCGCGGCGAGCGACTCCGGCAGCGCCGCCGCGCGCTCCGCGCTGCGCGACCACGCGGCGACGCTGCACGACATGGCGCCCCTCGTCGAGGCGCTCATCCGCATCGGCGAGGGCTCGGACGCGAGGGCGATGGAGGACGCGGCGGGGCGGATCGACGCGCTCTCGGAGCTCGCGCGCCTCGCGGAAGAGAAGATCGGCGACCCCGGCCTCGCGCGCTGGGCGCTCGAGGCGCTGAGGGACGTCAGCGGCGACCCGACGCACGCCGAGGCAGGGCTCCAGCGGATCGCCGATCGGCTCAAGGGGCAGGACGAGGCGCTCGCCGCGGCGCAGCGCGCGCTCCGCGGCGCGGACACCGCCGAGGGGCGGATCGACGCGCTCCGCCGGCTCGTCGTGATCTACCGCGGCCGCCCGAAGGAGCGCGCGGCCTACGAGGAGGCGCTCGTGGGGCTCTCGCGGGCGCTGCCGGCCGACCGCGGCTGCCTGCTGGCGCTCGATCGGCTGAGCCGGCGGACCGGCGGCGGCGCCGCGCTCGACGCCCTGCTCCGCGCGCGGCTGGCCGAGGCGACGCGGGCGCCCTCGGAGGCCGAGGGCGCGCGCTCCGCGAGGTCCGAGGCGATCCGCGCGGCCTCGCTGACGCGGGTCGAGCTGGTGCGCGCAAGGCTCCTCCTGTCGGCGATCGCCCGGCGGCAAGGCCAGGACGCCCGCGCCCTCGACGAGGTGTTGCCGCTGCTCGGCGAGGCCCCGGGGCACCGCGGCGCGGCGAGCGCCGCGCTCGTGCTGGCCACGCGGACCGGGCGCCTGCGGGAGCGCGCCGACGCGCTCGTGCAGCTCGCCGCGCCGGTCTGGCCGGCGCTGCGCGCGGTGCTGCTCTCGATCGCCGCCGCGCTCTACCACCGGACGCAGCGGGCGCGCGAGGCGGCGCTCTCGCGCGAGGTCGCGCTGCTCGCCTGCGAGGCCGATCCGTCGTCCGCGCGCGCCGTGGCCACGCTCGCCTCCCTCCTCACGGCAGATCTCGCCGCCGCCGCGGAGGCCGGCGAGGCGCCTCCGTTCGAGGTCGACCGGGCGGTGGCGGCCGCGATCGAGCGCTCCATCACCACGGTGTTCCCGCGCGGCGCGCTCTGCGACGGCCTCGCGAGGGCGCTGGAGGCGCTGGGTGAGCTGCCGCTCGCGCTCGCGTGGACCCAGCGCTGGCTCGCGCTGCGGCCAGGGTGCCCCCAGGCGACCGCGGAGCTCATCCGCCGCGCCGCGGCCGCCGGCGACGCGGCCCGGCTCTCGGACGCGCTCGCGTGGATCCTGGCGCAGCCCAAGCCGCTCGGCGAGATGGCGGCGGCGCTGGCGAGCGCGCTGCACGCCCTCTACGACCTCGATCCCGAGCGCGGCACGGCGCTCGCGAGGCGCTCGCTCGACGTCTTCGGCCCGCAGAACCCGCTCTTGCGCGAGCGGCTGCTGGAGCTCGCGCGCCGGGCGGGCGACCCTCACCTCGCGGTGACCGTGCTCGAGCGGTGGCTGGCCGTCGAGATCACGGCGGCGCACGCCCCCGAGCTGATGTTCATGCTCACCGATTGCCGGCTCGACGGCGGCGATCCGGACGGGGCAGCGCAGGAGCTCGCGCGCGCAGCCGCGGTGCAGGCCGACCCTCACGAGATCCTCGCGCGGGTCCAGCGCCTCGAGTCGTCGCTGCTCGACGCGAAGGGGCTCAGCTCCGACGGCGCCATCGCGCTGGTCGAGGCGAAGGCCCGGGCGTTCACCGCGCAGGGCGCCGGCGCGGAAGCCGCGGCCGCGGCCGCGTGGCGTGAGCTCGGCAGCCTGCGCTGGGACCTGGCGGAGGATCACCGGGGCGCCGAGGAGGCGTTCTTCCGCGCGAGCGAGCTCGCGCCGAGCGGCGGCACCGAGCGTTACGCGCGGGACATGTGCGAGTTCGCGGGCGTCGAGGCGGCGATCGAGGCGATCGTCGCGCGCGCCGCGGAGGCGCGGAGCGAGAGGGGAGCGCAGCCCGCCGCGGACGAGAACAGGTGGTCGGGCGACGTCGGGCCCGAGCGGCGCAGGCGCGCCAACCTGCTGATCGAGGCCGCGAACCTGGCGCACGAGCACGGCCTGCCCGAGCGCGCGCTCTCCGCGGCGGCGAGCGCGATCGAGCTCGATCCCCTCCGCGCGGACGCCGTCGCGCTGGTCGAGAAATCGGCGGACGCCGACGGCGGCATCGTCGTCCTCGACAAGACCTACCGGCTGCTCGCCGACGCGGCCCTGGGCTGCTACGGCCGCCGCGCCGCCCATTATCGCGCGGCGCGGCAGCTGGAGAGGCGCGGCGCGTTCGAGCTCGCGCTCGCGCACGCCGTGGCCAGCTTCGAGGCGGTCCCGACCGAGGGCACCTCGTACGTGCTGCTCGCTCGGCTCGCCGAGCACGTCGGCGAGCCGTCGGACGCCGTGCGCGCGCTCGAGCGGGTGGCGACGACGGCCGATCCGGCGTCGCGCAACGCGTGGTTGAAGCGCGCCGCGGCCCTCACCGGCCGCACGGAGGAGGGCCTCCGGCTGCGCCTCGACATCCTGCTCCGCGCGATGGTCGTACGCCCGGACGCGGCGCTCGTCGAGGACGTCGGCGCCGCCATCCGCGATCTCATCGCGTGCACGGGGCAGCCGGAGGTCGAGGCCATCCGCTTCGACCGCGCGGTCAAGGCGAGCATCGCGAAGCTCGACGGCCCCGAGGGGGCCCGCGCGGGGCTCGCGATGGCGCGCATCGCCGTCGCCGTCCTCGACGCGCCCGCGCTCGCGCTCGCCGCGATCGAGCGCGCGATGCTCGCCGACGGCGACGTCGACGAGTTCCAGACGCTCCTCGACATCGTCGACGAGCTCGCGCGGCAGACCGAGCCGGCGTCGCACCTCGTCGCGGCGGTGTACGCCGCGGCGATGAGGCCGCACTCGAGCGTCGGTCCCAGCCTGCTCAGGTGGGCGAGCAAGCTCGCTGGCGCCCTGAACGTGCCGCCGGTCGCCGCGGCGCTGCTCGTGGAGGCGGCCCGGCGCGCGCCGGAGGACGACGCGCTCGCGTACGAGGCGGAGGGGGCCGTCGAGGCCAGCGGGGACGAGGCGCTGAAGCGCTCGCTGGACGACGCCTTGCCGGTCGCGCGGCGCCTCGAGGCGCTGCTGCACCTCGCCGACAAACACGAGCGCGAGGGCCAGCGCGCCGAGGCCACCGTCGCCCTGGAGCGGGCGCTCGCCGGCGGGCAGCTCGTGGGCGAGACGCGCGACGAGGTCGTCACCCGGCTGCGCCGGCTGTACGCGGCCGAACGTCGCAGCGCCGATCTCGAGACGCTCGTCCAGTCCGAGCTCGCGCGCATCGACCTGCCGGATGCCGTCCGCCTCGGGTTGACGCGCGAGCACGCCGGCATCCTCGCCGCCGGCGGCGATCTCCATGGCGCGGTGGAGCTCCTCCTGGAGGCGGCCCAGCGGACGCCGTTCGACAAGGCGCACATCGACGAGCTCATCCGGCTCGCGCGGAGCACCGACGATCGCCAGCGGCTCTTCGACGTGCTCACGCGCCTCCAGGGCATCCTGAGCGGCGACGAGGAGCGGCTGGTCGTGCTCCGCGAGCTCGCGCCGCTGGCCCAGGAGCTCGGCGATCGCGGCGCCGCGGTGGCGCTCTACGAGGCGATCGCCCGGCTGGATCTCACCGACATGCACGCCGTCGAGGTCGTCGAGCAGGACGCGAGCGACCGCGGCGATCACGCCGCGGTCGCCGCCCTCCTCGCGCGCCGCATCGAGGCGGCCCCGCTGCCGGACACGCGGCGCGCGCTGCGGCTCCGGCGCGCCGCCCTGCTCGAGCAGCGCCTCGGCCTCCTCGACGAGGCGTGCGCCGAGCTGGAGGCCCTGCTCGCGGTGTCGCCGGACGACGTGAGCGCGCTGAGGTTCCTCGCGGACATCCACGAGCGGCTCGGGACGCCGCTGCGCGCCGCCCCGCTCTGGTGCAGGCTGGGCGATCTCGCGACGACCACCGACGAGCGGGCCGAGTACAGCCTCCGCGCGTGCAGCAGCTACCTCGGCGGCGGGGACGTCGAGTCCGCGAAGGACACGCTGGAGAGCGTCGCCCGCATCGCGCCGCGCGAGGCCGTGATCGAGCTCCGCGTCGAGATCGCCCGCCGGGAGGGGGACGGCCACGCGCTCGCCGCGGCGCTCGATCAGCTCGCCAGCGCGTCGCGCGACGCCCCCGAGCGGCGCGCGCAGCTGCTGGTCGAGGCGGCGCGCGCCACCTCGATGCTCGGGGACGACGCGACGGCGCTCGAGCGCGCTCGCCGCGCCGTGAAGCTCGCCCCGGAGTCGCCCGACGCCGTCCTCGAGGCGCGGCGCATCGAGTATCGCCTGCGCGGGACCGGGACGCCGCGCGACGCGCAGGCCGCGGTGGAGGAGCTCGGCCGCATCGCGCCGCGCCTGCGCCCGGCGCACGTCGACCTGCACGCGTTCCTGCTCGCCGAGACGCTCGACGTCATCCAGGGCCACGGCGCCGGCATGCGGGAGCTGACCCGGCGCCACGCCGAGGTCGGCCCGAGCACGCTGGTCGCGCTCGGCATGGCGGAGCGGCTGGCCCTGAAGCGGAACTTCTCTGCCGCCCTCCCGCTGTTCGATCGCGCGCTCGGCGGCGATCTCCAGGGGATGCGCGCGCGCGGTCGGGTCGCGCTCGCCGCCGCCGAGACCGCTCAGAGCGCCGGCGATCTCGAGGCGGCCGCGCGCCTGCTCGAGGAGGCCGCGGCGGAGCCGGAGACGCGCACGCTGGCGCTGCGCCGCCAGCTCGAGCTCACGGCTGCGCGAGGTGAGCCCGAGGCGGCCCGGAAGGCGCTCGAAGAGCTCGCCGCGCAGAGCTCGGGGATCGATCGCGCGCGCGCGCTGATGCAGCTCGCGCGCCTGCACGTGTCGAGCGACCCGGATCGCGCTGCGAAGATCCTCTCGCAGGCCACGGTGCTCGCGGGCTCGGATCGCTCGCTGGGGCTGAAGATCGCCGAGCTGAACGCCGAGCTGGCCAGCGAACGGGCGACCCTGCCTCCCGAGGAAGTGCTCCAGGCTGCGACGCTCCGGGCAGCCGCGGCGGAGCCGGTCCAGGCGGCACCAGAGGCGCCGCCCAGCGCTGCGTCGGCGGCGAACGGCGCGAACGGCGCGAACGGCGCGAACGGCGCCGGACCCGCGAGCAGCCGAGCGCCGTCGAGCGGGGTCGGGCCGGCGAGCAGCCGCGCGTCGTCGAGCGGCGCCGGACCCGCGAGCAGCCGAGCGCCGTCGAGCGGGGTCGGGCCGGCGAGCAGCCGTACGCCGTCGAGCGGGGTCGGGCCGGCGAGCAGCCGAGCGCTGTCGAGCGGGGTCGGGCCGGCGAGCAGCCGAGCGCCGTCGAGCGGGGTCGGGCCGGCGAGCAGCCGAGCGCCGTCGAGCGGCGGCGCGCCGGCCTCGAGCAACCCGCACATCGATCTCGTCGAGCTCAACGACCCGCTCGACGAGGGGTTGATCGCCGACGACCCGTCGCAATCGACCCCTCTCGCGGTGTCGGACGACGATCTGCTCGACGGGGCGGCGAGCGCCGCCGCCTCGCCGGCGCCGTCACCGAGCGCTGTGTCAGGTGCCGCGGAGAGCACCGCCGCGCGCGGCGGCGTCGCGTCGGGCCGCTCCAGCGCCGGCGCGCCGCAGCCCGGGCCCCCGGTCTCCGCCCCGGCGTCGATCCAGCCGCCCTCCTCCGCGACGCGGCTCGTTGCCGCCTGGTCGCCGTCCGCGGCCGAGAGCTTCGAGGAGGCAGCGCTCTTCCGCGAGCTCGCCGCGGGCTCGTACGACGCTGGCGAGCGGCTCATCAAGAGCTTCGCTCCGCGCGACGATCGCTCCCGGGAGGCGCTGGCGGTCCGGCGGATGCAGGCCCACCTGCGCCTCGGCGATCGGGGCACCCTGGAGCGCCTCCAGGCGGCCGCGATCGCCGACAAGAACATGACCTACGCCCGCGCCATCGAGCACGTGCTGCGCGCCTTCGACGGTGACGAGCCGTCCGATCGGCCCGGCGAGGGCGTCGTCACGCCGCCGCCCCTCGCCGCGCAGCGCGACGCGCCGGAGCTCGTCAGCGCGCTGCTCTTCCGCGATCTGGAGTCGCCGGTCAACGAGGCGCTCGCGATCGTCTGGGAGACGGGCCTCTACCGCCGCGACGCAGGCCAGTCCGGGCTCGTCCCCTCCGAGCGGATCCAGCCGACGTCGCCTACCCTCCTCGGGGAGATCTACGGCGTCATGGCCGCTCACCTCGGCCTCCTGCGCACCGCGCTCTTCCACCAGCGCGCTCCCTTGCCTGCTCCGTCGCCGCCGGAGGGGCAGATCATCCGGGTCAACCCGCCGGCCGTGCTGCTGCGGGGCGAGGTCCGCGAGGACACCCCCGAGCTGCGTTACCTGCTCGGCGCTCAGCTCGCTGGCGCCATGCCCGACCATGTCCTGGTGAACACCAGCTCGGAGGATGAGCTCCGCACGCTGCTCTCCGCCGTCGTCGCCGCGTTCGGGCCTCTGGAGGCCACCGCGCACAGCGCCCGCGGCAACCCGGCCGTCGTGCGGTTAGAGCAGAACCTCTGGCAGCTCATCCCCCCGCGCGCAGAGCGTCGCCTCCGCGAGATCTGCGACAGCGCCGACAAGATGACCTACGAGGGGGCCGTCAAGACGACCCGCACCGCGATGCGCCGCGCTGGCCTCTTCGCCGCGGGCAACGTCGCCACGGCCGTGCGCGCGACCCTCAAGGAGCGCAGCCTGGAGCTGGCGGTCCCGCTCTCCGACCCCGAAGGCCTCGCCGCGGCCTGCGCGGCGGTCCCCGAGATCGCCGATCTCGTACGCCTCGCGACGCGGATGGAGTACGCCGAAGCGCGATGGCAGCCTGGTACGGTGCCTTCACTCCGGCGGGTCGACACGGGAAGCTCGCGCTTCCGTGCAGGCACATAGGCGTCGCGGCACCCGCTGCGCGGACGTCGGTGGCGTCATGTTCCTCGCAGACCTCGCGCCCCCGCAGCGCCGACCGGAGCCCGGTCGTGTCCCGTCTCACCCGAGCTTTCCGGTGTGCATGCCCGTGCTTCGCCTGGTTGCGATGAGTGCGGGGTGGCCGCATCGGCGCATCCGTCTCGACGCGACAGCGCTGTCACAGCGCCGCCGCGGGTTGCGCGGCGCCCTGTCGAGCGGATGCTCGCCACACGCTGCCCGGAACGCCGTCTGTCGGTTGGCACGAACATCGCCTTCTCGTTCGGGTGTGATTTTCCCCTGCGCCTGCTCGGGTGCGGACCCGTTCGGGCTCCGCGCGTCGCTCTCATCAGCTCGGCGGCCATCGGTCGCCGGCGTCTCCGCGGAGCCGCGGCGCTCTCCCGCCGCACCGCCACGGGGGCGGTCTCTGCTCCGCGCTGCGCGCGCTGCGTCCTTGGCGGGGAGGGCGTCGTGAGCGCGCGACACGTCGTGTGCGCCGCGCTGCTCGCCCTCGTACCGACCTCGGTGGCCTGCGGCATTCCCCTCGAAATGGCGGAGTCCGCCCCCATGAACGCCTGCGACGGGTCGGTCGAGTGCGGCCCGGGGGCGACCTGCGCCGATGTCAGCGGGCAACGCGCGTGCGTCTCGACGAGCGCGAACCTCGACGGGCTCATCCTCGAGATCCGGCCGCGCGCCTCGCCCGAGCTGGGCGCGGAGGTCTCCCACCTCCTCGCCATCGATGCAGCGAGCGGCTTCCCTCCGCAGGACCCTGGCGGGCAGGTGCATTCCGTCGATCTCACGATCCCCATGCCCGCGAGCGTGAAGGCCACGGTGCGCCTCGGCGGCTCCTATTGCGAGAACCGCACCGGCGGGCTGCCTCCCCTGGCCGGCGGGCAGTTCCCCGTGAAGGTCGAGTTCCGGCGCATCGCGCCGATCCTGGGCCTGCCTACCCAGAGCTACTCGACGCTCTCGGAGCCGGACGGCACCGACGGCCAGAGATTCCAGCTCTCGATCCCCGCTGGCGACTACCACATCTCGTTGATTCCGCAGGCGCGCGCCGACTGCCTCGACGACATCCCCCCGCCGATCTTCCTGCCGAACCAGGTGGTCCCCGAGCAGTGGACGCTCGGCATCAACGCCGAGGCGCCCGCCGTGCTCAAGGGCAGCTTGCAGGTGCCCGAGGGCGTGCGCGTCGACGGGTGGAAGCTCGATCTCGTCGACCCGGTGACCGGCAGCGTCCTCTCCCAGGTAGGCCTCCTCGATCAGGCCGAGCCCGACCCGCAGGCGACCGCGACGCAGGTCGGGTTCAGCGTGAAGTTCTACTGGACCGACAAGGGCAGGAGCCCGCTCATCCGGCTGCGTCCGAAGGACGGAGTGCCGAGGCCCACGGTTTACTGGGAGCTCGCTGCGCTCGCGCTCCAGGGCTCCACGGGCAACCTGGACCTGTCGCTCCTCCAGCTCGACGCGGCGGCGCGCCGCGTGGAAGGTCAGACGCTCGACGTGAACGGCAACCCGGTGCTCTCCGCCGTCCGTATCCAGAGCGCCATCATCGACAGGGCGCCCACCGCCGCCTACAGGCTGGACACCGAGACGGACGCGAACGGCCTCTTCCGTGCCGATCTCCCGCCAGGCGAGTACGTCCTCTTCGCGCAGCCGATCAACGACAGCACCAAGGCGGCCGTCAAGCAGCCGCTCAAGTTCGCCGCCGGCGACGACTGCTACTGCGGTCAGTCGGTCGTCATCCCCGAGGCCGGGACGCTGCGCGGCCGCGTCCAGGGACCCATGGGCGAGTTGATGGACGGCGCCAGCGTGTTCGCGGTCCCTGCCCGCGGCCAGGTCGCGCCCTACATCGGCCAGGCGCTGACGCCCGGGCCGCTGCTGCCCCGGCAGGCGTCCGGGGTCCTCCGTGAGGGCGCGTTCTCGATCGGTATCGACCCAGGGGAGTTCGACTTCTCGGTCCGCCCGACCCCCGGCTCCGCCTACCCGTGGCTCGTCAGGCAGCGCCTGACGGTCTCTGCGATGGACGCCGCGGTCACCGACCTCGAGCTCGCCATCTCGTTCCCGGCCGTGCTCCAGGGCGTCGTCCGCGACGCGTCGGGCGCCCGGCTCGGCGACGCCACGGTCGTGGCCTGGCTGCCGGTCCAGGGCGCGACCCCGCAGGAGACGAGGGGCATCCAGATCGGCGAGACCCGGTCGGCGGCCGATGGCTCCTATGTACTGCCGCTCCCCCCATCGATGTCCCGGTGAAGTCGGAGCGAAAAAGGGCGGTACCAGCCCAGCGCGGAGCGAGATAGGCTAACGCCCGTGGCGCAGCCGACGCGCGGTGGGACATCGGAGCCTTCAACCGAGGATGGCCTGACCCTCGCGCCTCCTCTGCGCGGCGACCTGGGCCAGCGCGCCGACGAGGAGCGCGCGACCGGGACCTCGCTTCCGTCTGCGCAGGAGCTCGCCATCGCGCTGCACGAGGTCTCCAACGCGCTCACGGTCATCGTGGGTTGCATCGAGCGCGCGCAGGGCGAGCAAGGCCCCGAGCTGGGCCGCGCGCTCGGCGTCGCAGCGTCCCGCGCGCGCGACGCTCGCCGCCTGATCCGGCGGGCCATCGGCGCCGAGGGGCGTCCGGCCGGCGACGGCGAGGTCGCGTCGAGGCCGCTGGGGGAGCCGGCGCGCCTGATCGCCGACGTCATCGACGACGCCGTGATGGGGCTCGAGCCCGAGGCGCGCCGCTCGGCGATCGCGCTCCGCGCGGTGATCGAGCCCACGGTCGCGCGCACCGGCGTGAGCAACGGCGCTGCGGTCGTGCAGATCTTGACGAACCTCCTGCTCAACGCCGTGGCGCTGTCGCCCCGCGGCTCGTCCGTCCGTGTCGATGCCAGGCTCGAGGGCGCCGCGGTCGTCATCGGCGTCGCGGACCAGGGGCCCGGCGTCCCGCCGTCGCGCCGAGCGACGCTGCTGAGCTCCGGCGTCTCGACGCGGCCTGGCGGAGCGGGCATCGGTCTCCGCCACTCCGCAGCGCTGGCGAGCGCTGCCGGCGGCGCGCTCGCGCTCGTACCCTCGGAGGAAGGCGCTCGCTTCGAGCTGCGCTGGCCCATCGAGGACACGCCGCCCGCCGAGGCCCCGCCCGGCGAAGCAGGAGCCAAGGAAAAGCCGCCTGTGCCGCGGACCATGACGCCGCCGCAGCAGCACGGGACGATCCTCGATGGCGTCAGGATCCTGGTGGTCGAGGACGACGACGCGGTGGTGGATCTGCTCGACACGGCGCTCACCGCGCGTGGCGCGAGCATCGTCAGCGTGCAGAGCGCGGTCGAGCTCCCGGGGGCCCTCGCCTCCGGGCCGTTCCAGGCTGCGCTGCTCGACATCTCGCCGATCCAGCAGGACGTCCTCGGCACCGTCTCCGCCGTGCGCAGGGCCAACCCGGACGTGCGGCTCGTTGTCATGTCCGGCAGCGCCGGCGCCGATCCTCTGCCCGCGAACTCCGGCGTCTCCTGGGTGCGCAAGCCGTTCGAGATCCGCGAGATCGTCGAGGCGCTCGTCCGCTGACGAGCCCGCGGGCGAGGTGCGCGCAGCGCTCCGTGCGTGCGGGCGTGCTCCTCTGGCGCGCGCACCACATCGTGCGCGCGCCGCCGTGGCGGCCGGCGATCGGCCGAGGCCGCGAGGCCGCCACGCCGGGCTGACCAGCGCGGGCGCTGCGCCGTGTGACGACGTTGTGAGGATTAGCTTGACTTCCCCGGCCAGCTGGGTAGGTTCCGTCCCGCAACCGCACTCGCGAAGGTGGCGGAATTGGCAGACGCACTAGCTTGAGGTGCTAGCGGGTAACACCGTGGGGGTTCAAGTCCCCCCCTTCGCACTCCTACTCAGGTTTTGCATCTTCCCCTCATTGTTTCCGATACTTAGCTGAGGCATTCCCTTCAGCTCGTGTGCAGTACCAGCGGCGTCGCTCTTTTACCTCGACGGGCCCGCTCGGCTTCCGAGATCGCGTGTGATCTCGATGGTTTGTTTTAGCGTTGCTGAACAGCCGTTTGTGCCCACACAAACGTACAGCAATGCGCGTGCACTACACACGCCGCCGGGTGAGTGAGCCCCGGATGTGTGCGACAATGCCAATTCCTACTTGAGGCGGATGTCAAGCGGCATTTGATTCGCGTGGCGATCGCGAACCGAATTCCCGCGGGGTCAGCAGGAGCCCTCTGACCAACCGGCGCGGGCGCGGCCCCGTCCGCTCGGAACCACGAACTCCGCACCCTGCTCAGGATGAGGCCTTCTCGACCAGGTGCACTTCGACGCGACGGTGCGCTACAGCGCTGGTGCGGCGCGTTCGGTCGGCTTGCGACGGGCACAACGCGCCCCACTGCGGCCACACGACGCCGGCGCCACCTGTCGAGCCGAGAAGCGCGGCCGCGCCGGACAGGCGTCGCAGATGGGTGTCGTTCGTCGCGCGTCAGACTGAGCGCCGCCTCGGTGAGTGAGCGCCGCCTGGGCGAGGTGCGCGATGCGGCGCTTCGAGCGCTCGAGACGGCATGAGCGATCCGGTGGGCGCGAATCCTCGATGCGAGTGTCAGGGCCGCAGCTTGGCGACGAACGCGTCGCCGAGCCCGTCGCTCGTCAGAAGGCCTCCCCCGAGCTCCACGCTGCCGTTGAAGATACCAACCAGCGCGACGGTGCCCAGCGCATCCACCGCGACGTCCTGAGCGCCTTGGTCGTCTGCGTCGTCGAACGCTGCGCCGCCGAAGGACTTTGCCCAGACCGTTTCCCCGGTCGGACCGAGCTTCGCCAGGAAAGCGTCGTTACTACCGCGGGACACGAGACGGGATTCTTCGAAGTCGATGGCAGTCTCGAAATGTCCGACCACGAGGACGTTGCCCGCTGGGTCGACCACCACCCGTCCTGCGCGCTGAGCTTCCGTGGCCCCGTAGCTACGGCTCCAGAGGTACTCGCCGTCGGGATCGTACGCCCCGACGACCGCGTCGGCCTCTTCGGCACGGAGCCACGGCGATGGACCAAGAGCGATCGTTCCGACCGCGTGCCCTGCAACGACGATGTTCCCCTTGTGGTCTAGCGCGACCCCCGCAAACTCAATTTCCGAACTATATTCAATGTTGCCGAAGGCCTTCCCCCATAATGGGTAGCCCGTCATCCCGTCGAGCTTCGCCAAAAAAGCATCGCGGCCCATCGCGGCGAGGATCGATGGCCCAAAGCTGACCGTGCCCTCGATGCGGCCGACCACGACGACGTCATCGTTAGAGGTGACGGCGGCGTCCAGAGCGACCTGAGGGCTCGCGTCGCCGAAGTTCTTGCTCCAGACGTGGTGCCCGGCGGTGTCGAGCTTCACGACGAAGATGTCCTCGCCGCCGAAGCTTGTCAGCTCAGTTTCGTCGAGCACGTCGGCCGCGTCGGTGAACATGCCGGCGACGATGATGTTGTTGTTGGAATCTACTGAGAGCCCATGAACGCTATCGGCGCCTAGACCTCCGATGGTCTTGAGCCAGAGCAGGGAGCCCCCCTTATCGAGCTTCGCCACGAACACGTCGCTGTTTCCGTGGCTGTTGCGGGTCGCCTCGGCGAAGTACAAGGTGTTGGCGAAGCGTCCGGCCAAAATCACGTTATCATTCTTGTCGCGCGCGACGAGATTGCAGAGATCCGTGCCCGAGCCCCCGAATGCCTTTGCCCACGTTCTGGCCCCGTCGCGGCTGAGGTTCATGACGAAGCCATCGGAGGAGCCTTTGCTGTCTGCAAAATCCACGCTTCCGGTGAAGCTCCCTGCGACCAGGATGTTCCCTTCGCGGCCGAAGGCGACGCCAAGTCCTTGCTGCTGTCCGGCCCCTCCGATCTTGATGCTCCACTCGTGCGCTCCGGTGCATGTGGCCTCACCGTCGCAGCTCTCGTCATCGTCCGTTGTCGCGCAGCCCTCGACCGCAGGGAGCACCTGGCCGACGCATGTACTACCGTCTCGACAGCCGCTCCTACACGCTCCGATGTCGTCCGTCAGGGCAGGGCCTTCGTAACAAGGTTCGCACGTCCCGCCGCTGCCCGTGGAGATGCTCGCCGTCGCGCTACCGCCGGTCCCGTCCACGCCCCCCGTTCCGCCGGTCCCGTCCACGCCCCCCGTTCCGCCCCCGCCTCCACCTCCCGTCCCGTGCCCGCCAGCGCCTCTCGCGTAGCTGTTCCAGTCCGCGCCGATGATCTGAGCGCACCCCACCGCTGCGGAAGCCGCAACCCCTACCAACGCCACCGCTACGCGCGCAGCCATCTGTTTCTCGACAGCCATTGCGCACGAGCGTCGGGCAACAGCGCCCCCGCCGTCAAGAAAGCACGAGGCGCAGCTCCGCGAACCGTGAGATGCGCGTACGTCGTCGGTAGATTGAGCTCCCGACGCAACGGGCTCCGCGTCCGCGTCGATCTCCACGACACGGACGACCTGCGCGACCTTGACGGCATCGCTGGAGCTTCCCTGAACGAACCCGCCGCCGCGGAGGAGCGACTTCCGGCGCATCGCCGCCTTGGGGGACACGTGGGGGCGCCCTCGATGCGCTCGGCGCGCCGTACTACGTGGTGCGCTGGGTCGCCGGGCCTGGGACGCGAGGCGTCAAGGAGCGCGAGCGCCGCTACCGTGCGGCGAGCGATGCGCTGCGGCGAGAGGTGCCGTGGAACTGGGCGGCGTGGCTTCGGCTTCAGGCGACGGGCCGACCGGTCCGGCCGGCGGCCCCGCGTCACGTCCTGCGATCGCTGTCCACGGCGCTCAGCGTTAGGTAGCCAGTCAAGTGGATCGTGGTCGAAGAGCTTCCCAAGCCATGGACGCGACAACCTGCTCGACGATCAAGCGAGTCAGCCGTTGCGCCAGGAACGTCACGCCGGAGCGCCTTGCGTGGAGCCCACCACTGAACCTTGCCCGTGGAGCGCACCGCGCCGAAGGCCACCGGCGGGCGATTGTGGTATTAGCACCGGACGTTGGCATGTACAGGTCTTAAGGGACAGCACCGCCCTGGTTGAGCAGAATAATCTCGCGCACGCGTCTTACTTCTCACTCTGGCACTAAGCCATCTCGTTGCTTTGTGCCGCCAACCGGACCCGGACTTCGTTTAGATGGGCCGCGTCTGCGTCCGCGTAGGGGTGACAGACATCGGTCGCGAATGCAACCCAAACCTGCATCGCATCTATTGCGCCTCGCAGGTCACCGAGCCTCTCATAAGCCAGGCCGAGTGCTCGGGTTGCGAGCATTTGGAGCGCAATAACACCCACCTCACAGGCGCTCTTCACCACGATCTCGAAACAAGAGACAGCCTTACTCAACTCGCCCTGTTTCTCGTACGCGTAGCCCAGATTCCAAAAAAGCTCCACCTCGGTTCGGCGGTCGATCTTGCCAGCCTGCGCGACCAGAGCGAGCGCCCGAACGAAGGCGTCTGCTGCCTCGGGCCACTTCTCTTGGAGACCGTAGGCGATGCCTACGTTGCCAACTAACAGGATCTCGGTCGTTCTGTCGCCGACCTCGCTAGCGATGTCCAGGGCCTGCATGCCGTACTCGAAGAATTCGTGCAGTTCACCTGCCTCTAGGCGCGAAGTAGCCAAGTTGACCAGTGCTCTGGCTTCTACAGAGCGGTGGCCAGCCTCTCGCGCAACACGAAGGCACTGCTGAAGACACTCGAACGCCTCACGAACTGCGCCCTGATCTCGATAGAGAGTAGCGAGATTAGCGAGCTCCTCGGCTTCACTGCGCCGATGGCCAAGCTTGCGGAGTACAGCGACAGTCGTCGAGCGCAGCTCGATAGCCTTCGAGAGCTCATCCAATCGCTCGTACATGTTTGCAAGATTGGATCCTGCTATGCTCTCACAGACATGGTCTCCAATCTGTTGAGCGATAGAGAGTGCACGCTCGCAGCACGAGATGGCATTAGTATCATCGCCGAGAGCTGCGTACGCTATGCCAAGGTTTCCAAGCGCATTGCTCTCGTCTATGTGATTGTTGATTTTGTGGGCAATCTGGAGGGACCTACAGCAAAGAACGGCAGCTTCTTTAGGCTTCCCGAAGCGTAGGCGCGTGTGCCCCAGGTTGCTTAGGATGACCCCCTCGTTTCTCAGGTCGCCAGCTTGGCGACTCATCGCGAGAGCCCGTCTGTAAAACGAACTGGCCTTGTGCCAGTTGCCAAGCGCGATGTGAGCCCCACCCAGCTGTACAAGTGAGGCCACGACGTGCAAGTCTTGTCTCGTTCGCTGAGCGGCAGCGAGTGCGGCTTCACCCCACCTGATCTGCTCATGAGGAGGTCGCCGTTGTAACTGACTGGCGTAATTCGCCGTAGCGCTTAGCAGTGCGTTGCAAGCGAAGGCGGCCGCTTCGTCGTGATCCATGTTTCGAGTGGCCCACGCTTGTGCAACGCTAATGTTTTTCCAATCCCGGTCGAACAGTGCGATTCCCTCTAGAAGACTTAGACCGCCGCGGGTGTACTTGTTGTTCGCAGCGTGAGCAAAATTCACGAAGTACTCTGCGTGTCGACGTTCAGCGGCGTACCTTTCTGCTGCGCCAAGTCGCGACTGTACGTGATTGCGCACGATATCGTGTAGGCTGTACCGCCCTGTGGTCTGGTTGTACTCCACCAGGCTCCACTGAATCAGAGAGCCTAAAATGGACTCCGTAATTTCAGGATCCACTTGGGCCACAGCCGCGCCGGCGGTTGCGTCGAAATCCGCCAGGAAGACGGAGATCTGAATGAAAAGCGTTCGCGTGGGCTCGTCGAGCAGCTCCAAGCTCTCGTTGAGCACGGCATCGACTTCGGAAAAGCGTTCCTGTGAGGCTCGAATCCGCTCTACGTACCTTGCAGCGCTCAGGTTCGCGCGTTCGGCGAGAACACGTGCGGCGACGCGCAGAGCAAGCGGAAGGTAGCCGCAGACCTTCGCTAGCTCGGCCGCGTGTGCCTGATCAACTGTGAGCGCCATGCTGCGGATGAACTCAGTAGCTTCGTCAGGGCCGAGGTTGCCGAGACGTCGGCTGCTGATGCCGGGCAGCACAAAGTGCTGTCGCGAGGTCACGAGGAGTAGACATCCGCGCGGGGGGACGAGCGGCTCGACCTGAGCGCGGTCGCGGGCGTTGTCGAGCAGGAGGAGCACGCGCCGTCCGTAAAGCGTAGTTCTGTAGAGCCTCGCTCGAGCCTCTTGGTCGTCCGGGAGCCTGGCGTCCGGCTCGAAGGCGTGGATGACCTCGGCCATCACTTCGGACGAAGAATAAGGCTCATGGCTGGTACCACGCAGGTTCACATCGATCTGGCCGTCCGGGTACTGCTCCAAGAGACTCTGTGCGAGCACCAAGGCGAGCGCCGTCTTACCCACGCCTCCTTGGCCGGTGAGTCCCGCAATGATCACCCCGCCGGTGTCGAGCTTCGCCCTAAGCTCGGCGAGTTCCGCAGCGCGGCCAGTGAAGTCTGCGGGGGGCGACCGAAGTTGGTGCGGCACACGCCGCGGCTGCGCCCCCGAAACAATGTTTACGCCGGTGCCACCCGGGCCCACGTGCAGCGCCCCGATGTGAACCGTCGGTCCGCCGTCAGGCCGTTCAGCTAAGGTCAATCCCGATGCTCCCGTTACCTGCAACCTCCATCCGCGACACGAACACTCGCCGCCGCGCGTTGGCGCCTACGCGGATTCCGATGGCGCCCCCTCCCACGGTCTGGACGTCTACCCGGACCGCCTCGCCGAAGTCGCCGCCGCTCTCAATCTCCTTCTGGAACCGCTCGCGGAAGTCCGCGAAGTCCTCGCGAACACCGCCGAGCGCCTCGAGAAGCTCAGCCTTGACGTTGTGCTGCACGCGCACCACCTGCAGCACGGCTTGACAGATGAGAAGCTCGACGGCGTCTGCGATCTGCGAGACGAATGCGCGCTGGCCCTCCTCAGCCTCGAGCTGAGCGAGTTGGCGTCGGAAGAAGTCGTCGGCCGCGCTGGAAAAGGCGCGACTCGCAGCCTTACTGGCGAACGGGGCGAGGAGCACGATGTGCGGGTTGGCCGTAGCCAGCGCGGTGACCAGTGTAATCGTGCTCCCGATGAAGCCGGCGCGGTCCCCTGCGGTAAGCTGCTTCGCCATCTCCTGGAGCGTTGTCTCGTGAGGTTTCAGTAACGTGGTAAGGTCCGCGGTGTCCATTGGTGGAGCTTAAGCTACTCTCTCTCCGCTGTGCAGCCGCGTTCGCGTAGACGGCAGCAACGAACTCCCCCCATCCCGCGTCGGCGAGCCTCGAGCAAGGCAGCGCCATGGAGCTGCGCCGCGCTGTGAGCGCCTGTCGCTGGCTCAGGCAAACGGTCGCTCGCCGGATCCGGCGCAGACACGTCCGCGCGGAGCGCCAGCTGGAGCCGCACGTCGACCGGCGTCATCCCGCGCACCGCCTTTTTCGCGAGGATCCTGAGCTGCGCGCGCGCGTGTTCGGCCTTTGCGCACCCGTAGCTGACGACCTGCCGCGCGCGCAGGTCGCCTCCGACCTCGAACGGTGGACTCCCGCAGTCACATTGCGCCCCGTTAGAACGCCCGGCCGCCGCGGTTCTGGACGCGCTCCAAGACCTCCAACCGCCCATAGCGTGGCTCGACATCGGCGGCCCTGGATGGAAGCCGGCGTGCTCCTGTCGTGCTTGGCTGCTCCGCGGTCTTCGAACGATCCGTCGAATTGTGTTGACATTTTACCCGGTGCTGATCTGCCGTGTTCTCGTGGCGCTTCAGCCACTTCGTCCATGCGGCGAGCATGCCGAGGCGCGCGCGCCGGTCGGCGACCTTGCATGCTCCGAGCTCCACGTAGGTCGGCGAGCCTGCCGCAGCCGCGCAGCTTAGTACCTCCTGACTCAGGTTATGGGTGCTGACCAGCCGGATTCGCGATCCTGGATGCGCAGTTTTGTTCCGATGTCAATGAAAATGTCCGCGTGGCCGTCGCGGATGTCAGACGCGCTCATCGTCCGAAGCTGAGGCAGGCGAGCGCCGACGCCAACCTGTGCCCGCCTGCGTGCGTGAGGCCGTGCGACGGCGAGGTCGTTTCCAGCGTCTTGCTCTCCGTCGCGTCGAGCGGGTTGCTGAGGTCGGTTGCTCTCGTGCGGAACGCAGGGGTGTGTTGCCGGTGGCGGCGGCCTTGCGCTCGAGCGACCGGTGGTCATAGTTGCCGGTCCCAGCTACGGCTGGTCAACAAGGAGAGAAAACATGACAAGAATGCTTTTTGTTACATTTGATTTGGAAGATGCGAATTCCGCCGCCTACAACCTTGCGTACGAGGTCTTCGGGAAGTCCGGTCTGTACCCGGCTTCTCCGGGGGAACAGGTTTCTCTGCCACGGACGACCGTCATGGGTGAGGTCAAGGCGGGGGTGCCTGCTGCTCCCATTCGCGACGTCCTCTGGACGGCTCTTGTGAGGGCGGGACTAACGCCATCCAGAATGTTGTGCGGCTTCTTAGAAGACTGGGCGGGTACCACCGCGAAGTAGCGTACGCAGGCACCCCTCTGCGGTGCTTGGTTGCATCGCGGAGGGGTCCGCCTTCCGGGGCTCGGAGCAAATCCCGCCGTACGAGGGTGGACGAGCTCCATCCGCCCTACGTGGAGTTGCGCCTAGGGGGTGCGGCCTCTCGCTGGGCCCTCCGGCGGGTTTGTGTCAACTTTGAGGGCACGCTGCGCCGCCCTCTGTAGCCGAACGTCGACCGGAGTTCTGCCGTGCGCGCCGCGTTCTTTTACCAAGATCCTGAGCTGCGCGCGTCCGTGCTCGACCTTCGCGCAGCCACAGCTAACGACCTTCCCCGCGCGCAGGTCGCCACCTGCGACCTCGACCGGTCGGCTCCCGCAGTCGCACTGGGCCCGGTAGAACGCCCGCCCGCCGCGGTTCTCGACGCGCTCTAGGATTTCGAGCCGCCGGTAGCGCGGCTCGACCTCGGCGGCCCTGGAGGGCAACCGGCGTGCTCCTGTCGTGATCGCCTGCTCCGTGCTCTCCGGCGACGTTGCCAACAAATTCGCTTGACCACTTGCCCGTCGCTCCTCCACCGCCTGCTCGTGGCGCTTCAGCCACTTCGCCCAAGCAGCGAGCGTCCCGAGCCGTGCGCGCCGACCCGCGATCTTACAGGCTGCGAGCTCGACATGGGTCGGCTGCCACGTTTCAGGGTCATGGGGCCACCCCGTTGCAGGGTCATGGGGCCAGGGGGAGACGACGTGATCGGCCTCGACGATGCCCGAGACCGCGAAGCGTGTCGAGGTCCCCGGAGCCGGGCGCGAAGCGACCGGCGACGTCTCTCTTTTTTGCAGGGTCATGGGGCCACCCAGGCCCCCTGTAGGCTCCGGCGGAGGGGCCGAGACGCTCACGAACAGGAAGGTCCCGCCGCCCTCGCGGCATGGGCGGTTACCTCGACGAGGGTGGGCCAGGCGCGCTGCGTGGAGCAAGGGGGTCAGAGACGGCGCGGTCCCGGGCTCGACGTCCTTGCCGAGACCGCAGCGGTCATCGACGCTTGGTGCGTGGATGGGTGGGCAGCTTGCTGCGCGCAGGCCGCGGCGCGGCCGCGTTGCTCTCGTCGAGCTTCGGCTTCAGCCGTGGCCTGTACGACTCGCCCTCCATGATGAAGTCGAACGCCGCATTCTTGAACCGATCGACGGCGCTCTGCGCGAGCAACACGTCGTCGAACATCCCGAGCCACTCGGCCGTGTCGCGATTGCTCGTGACGATCATCGACCCGCGGCCCGTGCGTTCGAGGAAGAGCTGGTAGACGTCACGGCTCTCTTCCTTGTTCATCGCCTCGAGCGCGAAGTCGTCCAGGATGAGCAGGTCGACGGTCGTGAGCGCGACCATCTCGGCGTCGCGTGAGTTGTCGAGCCTGCTCTGGCGCAGCCTGCGCAGCATCGCGTCGGCGCGCAGGAAGCGCACGCTATAGCCGTGCTGGCACGCGAGGTGTCCGAGCGCGTTGGCGATGAAGGTCTTGCCTACGCCCACCGAGCCGAGGATGACGATGTGCTTGTGCTCCTCGAGGAAGAGCAGGCTCGTGAACCCACCGAGCAGGCGCCTGTCGAAGCTGACCTTTGCGGTCTTGTCCCAGAGCTCCAGGCGCATGCTGGGGTCGAGCCCGGCGTCGCGCACGCGGCTGTCCGTCGCGCTCGCCTCGCGGCGCGCGATCTCGTCGGTCAGCAGCATGAGCAGCATCTCCTCGTGCCCCATCGACTGCTTCTCGGCGAGCAGGAGGCGCTCACGCAACGTCGTTGCGATGCGGCCGAGGCGCAGTCGCTTGAGTGCCGTGACCAGCGCAGGGTCGACGTCGTTGGCGCTCATCGCACCTCCTCCTTCGTCGCGGCAGCCGCCGTCGTGCGTGTCGCGAAGTGCTCGGTGCTGCGCGCGAACCGCGGCGTGGGGAGCGCAACGACCTTGCTGTCCTCGGTCGACGGTGACGCGGCCGGCTTCGCCGTCTCGAGCATGCGCGTCACGCGCTGCACGTCGACGACGTCGAAGGCGAGCGCGCTCTGGCAGATGGCCTCGACGCGCCCATCACCGAATTTCTTGCACAGCCGCAGCAGCGCATAGACGAGCCGCATGCGCGTCCAGGGCAGCGGCACGTCGAGCAGCCGCTCGGCGTAGATGCCGACGTGTGCGCCGCACTTCCTCGCGCTCGCGACGAGCGAGGCCACGTCGCGCACCGCCGCGACGGCCTTGCCCGTGGGGTAGTCGCTCGGATCGGTGGAGCGCTTGCCCGGCGCGACCCGCGCGTGCAACTTCACGAGCTCCGTGCCCGCGTAGATCCTCACCGACGCGCGGTCGGCGCGGACGCGCACCGTGCTGCCGACGTAGCGCGTGGGCACGCTGTAGAGCGACCGGAGGACCTGCACGTGATGATCGGGGTGTACCTTCGCGTCAGTCCAGTGCGGCACGTCGAACGGCGCTGCCGGCGCCGGTTTCATGGCACCCTTCTCGCGTGACTCGAACACCTCGCGCGGCACCTCGCGTGTCGTGCCGTGGATGCGCGCGCCGGCGACGTCGCGACACCACAGCTCCGCAGATGCGCGGGCCTCGCTTCGGCGGCGCCCTACCACTGATCCACTTCGCGGCGCCGAAGTGATCCACCCATCGCGCCGTGCGGCGGCGCCCACGTGGATCTCAACCGCGACATCGCGATCAGGTGCGATGACCTTCGTGCGACCCAAGGCGCGTGAGACGCCTAGGCGGCGCGAGTTCGTGGGCGAGCCGGCGCCGCCCTCCGCCTCGGCGTCGAGGGCGCAACCGCGCGGCTCGCAGCGCTGATCTCGCGCGCGGCGTATCGTGCCGCGCGGAGATGGATCATCGTTGATCCATGTTCGGGTTGCCACGTGGCAACCACTGCAACTCCCTCCGCTTGGCGGCGCCTTCCAACCTGCATACGACATGCCGCGCAGCGGGGTGGCACCGGGTGGATCACGATCCCGCCGCAAGGTGGATCAGTGGTAGAGCGCCGCTAAAGCCTTCCAGCGTCCGGCGGTCGCGATGCCGCGTGCGCTCCTGCACGGCGCGCACGTCACCCGTCGAAGCGAGCACCGCGGCGAGCTCCAGCGTCGCGAACGTGTGCCGCAAGCTGTGCGTCACCCAGCGCTCCGGATCGGGCAACCCGGCCGCGCGCACGACGGCGCGGATCTCTCGCTCCGGATCGATGGCCTGCCCGCAGCTCCGCCAGTCACCCGGACGCTTGCCCCAGGTCGCGGGGAACACGGGACCGTTGAGCCGGTACCATCCGCGCGCGCGTAGCTGCTCGCGCTGCTGGCGGAGCGCCCACACCGCGACTGGGTGCAGCTCCTGGGGCTTGTCGGCCTGGTCGTCTCCGTCGCGATCCTTCGGCGGCGTCAGGGGCCGCGTCCACGCGGGGTTTGCCAGGCGCCAGCCGTCGATCGCCTGATGCCGCACCCTGAGGAACACGCGCGTCCCGAGCACCGGGATCTCGCCGTCGAGGTTGTCGAAGTCGTCCCACCCGAGCCCCGCGAGCTCGCCTTGGCGGAGGCCCGAGAGCGCTGCGACCAGCACGCGGTACGCGAGGTCCGCGAAGCCCCGGAAGGCTCGCGTTCTCGCATCGCGCGCGGTGGCAGCGCGCACGAGCAGGAGCAGCTCGGTCGTCGATCGGCAGGCCTCACGCTCCGGTCCATTACCTCCGCCCTTGGGCGCCCACTTGCCCCACGGCAGCGATGCGAGCCGCTTGTTCCCGATGGCGCGGTTGAACGCCGCTTTCAGCAGGTCGAAGACGTTCTTGATGGTCTTCTCCGCGAGCGGGCGCATCTCGCCACGTCGGCGGACGCGGTGGGTGAGCATCCACTCGTCCCACTGCCGCATCCGGTCCTCCGTGAGGTGCGCCGCGGCGCAGTCCTCGAAGCGCGGCTTCAGGTACCGCCTCCAGTACCCCTTCGCCTTCGGTGCCCACCGCGGGCTCAGCGCAGCGACGTGCGACTCCCACGCCTTCTGCACCGTCAGCAGGCCCTCGATGCCCGCCTGTGCCCGCTGCACGAACTCCTCGTGCGAGATGATGCCGAGCTTCGCGTCCTCGATCTGCTTCCGAATGAGCTCGATCCTGGTGAGCACCTCCCCGGGCGTCTTGCCCCAGATCCACTTCCTTTTCCCGTCGCGCGGGTCGGTGATCTGCCGCCCATACAGCTCCGGCCCCGGCTTTCTCACGTCCACGTAGACACCCCGCCTCGGTTTGCTGCGCGTGGAGACGGGGCGCGCGGGCTGTCCTCGCGTCGCCATTAGTGACCGCCGGTCTTACACTAGGTGCGTAAGGCGTTTCCCACTCGCGCGCGCCAAATTGTTGCTTCTCCAACCACCGTCAGGCACTCCACCCGCACGCGCGGCAATGCATGCCGCCGCTGCTCGTGAGCACCTCGCGCAGGCCGCACGCGCGGCAGACGCGGAGCTCGGTCCCGCAGGTCGTGCACGTCGCGATCAGCATCTTGAGCACTGCGAGCCCAGGGCCGCAGCGCGGGCAGGTCACCGCGATGCGCCGCACGACATCAGCCCGAGGCTCTGCTTGCGCCTGCGATCCCGTGCCTCCGAGCGCAGCGCGGTAGCGCTCCAGGTGCACCGCGCAGAGCCCGAGCGGGTTGAATCCCGCAGCGGGCACGTTGGGGCACGCCGGCATGCCGTTGCCGCACGAGCGCTCGGCGCGCGACACGCCAAGCGCGGCGAGTACCCCGCGAGCACCGGACGCCGTGATGCGCCTTCGCTCCGCGCGCTCGGCTGTAGGCTCGGGAGCTCGACCAGGTGATCGCCTCAGGCGACCCGCGGTGCTCATGACGAACCTCCGCCGCGGCAGGCCTCGCAGGAGATCACCGCGCGCCAGAGCCACGACACGGCGCGGATCCCTGGGCCCGCGATCTCGCCGCAGCGGGTGCGCACCGCACCGCTCTCGGCGACGTGGACGACGCCGCGTGCGCAGAGGACACCCGTCCGCCATGCCCCTGCGCACGCGGTGCAGGTGACCTCCGTCGCCCACGGCACATCGACCGCCACGCCGCGGCCGAGCTCCGGATCGAGCCGGCCGCAGCGCGTCCACACCGGCTCGCCGGGCGCGACCAGGTGCACGGCGACAAGCCCACGGCCGCGCGCAAGCAGCCGGTTAACCCACGAGACGTGGGAGCCGATCAACGCGGCGAGCTCCGCGGGCGTCCAGCGCAGCGGATCCACCAGGTGCACCGCGCGGAGCACGGCCGCTCGCGCCGCCACCGCGGCCGCCCCGCTCGCGCCGAAGGCCTGCACGAGCGGCAGCGATCCTGCGACGCGTGTCGCCCGATCGCGGAGCCCGTAGCGCTCGAGCTCCTCGATCACCTTGTCGGCGGGCTTCATCGACGCCCCCGATCAGCCATGGGAGCGCTCGGCCGCTCATCGAAGAACAGCCCGAGCTGATGGGTGCCCCCGTCGAACGTGTTGCGATGGACAAAGCCGCCCCGCGGACGCGCGCGGCGCGTCCGCTCGATGTTCGTCTCGGCCATGTCACCCTCCGAACGACAGCCCGAGCTGCACCGCGCGCGGCGGCGCCGCGCACCCCTCGCACTGCACGCCGCGCGACCACGCAGCGTCCGCGAGCGCCATGTCGGGCACGATCGCGCGTCCGCATCGCGTCGCGCAGTCGCTGTCCTTGACGTGGTACGTGCGCCGCGGGCCCGGCGCGTTGCGCGCTGACGCGGCGATGCACGCGGGGCAGCTCACGTCGTCGATCCAGCGCGAGGGCGCCGTCGCGTACACCTCCACGTCACCCGAGAGGCGCCCGCACCATGCCCAGACGCCGTCGTCCGAACGGTGCACGAGGGTCTCGTGCTCCATCTCGCGGTCGGTGGCCATCATGCGCGCACCTCGCCTGGGTGCAGGTAGCGATCAGCGTCCGCGTGCCGCTGCTCCATCGAGCTCGGCGCGTGCTGTATGTAGACGGACAGTCACGCGTTCACGGCGCGCGCTCTGCTCGACTACATCAGCTCGCCCTGACGGAGCGCGAGCACGGCGCCGACGAGCTCGCCCATGGGCGCCGTGTCCATGGAGACGCCCTTGAGCCCGAGCGCGGCGGCGCTGCGACGGAGCGTCGTCTCGATGGTGGGGTTCATCGGGACACCTCCGCGTCAGGAACCGACGTGCACCCCGTCGAGCAGCTCTCGCCCGGAGGCGCGCCGCACCCCTCGCATCGCTCCGACTCCTCCCACGCGTACGCGTCGCTCAGGTCCCCGTCGCTCGGATCAGGCGGCGACGTCGGCTGCCCCTCGACGCGCTCGCGGTCACGCTCTCTCGTCGCGTCGTCTTCCGGCGCGTTCGCCGGCAGCACGGTGCACGCCTCCGCCTCGGCCGCGAACGGGTAGCGCCCGAGCGCGTGGAGCGCGACCGCGAGCGTCCATCGCCTCGCTGCCTCCCGGTGCCCGCTCACGACCGCGGCGCTCACGTCGGGCGCCACCGCCGTCTGCTCCGCGAGCGCAAGCCACGCATGCGCTCTCACCGCGGCCTCGAACGCGAGCGCCACGTGGATGCGTGCCCCGCCGACGCGCGCCTCCAGCAGAGCCGCGATCGCGCTCGCCGCGATCGCGACCGCTTGCGCGCCCGTGCGGCGCGCCTCCCAGCGGAGGAGCTCGGCGTCGGCGTCCTCGAGCGGCCACCCCGGCGGCGCCCCCCCTGGACCCTCTCTATTAAGGAGGCGGGTGTACCTGAAGTCCCGGAGGACCACCGGCGCCCCGTCGTTGCTTCCCGCCCCCTCCGCCGCCCCGATCACGGCCCCGAGGAGCGCGCCGAGATGCAGGATGTTCGCTCCTGTGCGTGAAACAGCGTAGATGTGGCGCCATGTTAGAACGAGTCGGAGAGCTGCCGCTGCTGACGCACCCCCTCGGAGCGCCGGGTCAACCGGCGCGCCGCCGACGGCCTCTGCACAGGCTCGGCACACCTCCTCGCGCAAAGTCGCGATAGCTACATGATTCCGAGCACTTGCCGCCCCCGTGCGACAAGTCCCCCCCTTCGCACTCTCTCTCTCGACGCCTCGTTCTCCACTCCTTGTGTACACCTGCCTGAGCGCATTGCCTCGGCTCGTGTGTGGTGCCGGTGACGCTGCCCTTGTGTCCTTACGGGGCAGCCCGGTTTCGGAGCGCGCGTCTGGGCCTCGACGGCTTGCCCTGGCACCGCTGAGCGGTCGTCTGCGTCCAGCTGGACGCACGGCGATGTATGCGGGCAGCACATGCCGCGTGGGGAGTGGTGCTCCGGCGGGCGTGCGACAGACCGCCTGTTCGGGGCGGATGTCACACGAGCTCGCGCCGGGATGCACAGGAGAGCGCGCAAGGGAGCCCTCAGGGCTCCTCCGAGCGGTTCGCCGACGTGGTGTTTCGGCGGCTGCCCCGAGGCTCCTCGCTGGCTGTCTGGTCCAGGTGAGCCTCGCAGACTCGCGCGATACGGACGATGGTTCATCGTGCCCATCGCACCGGCGTTCACGCCAATCGATCCATCGGTTGTGCGCGCGAGGTGTCCGCGGCAGGGGCGCTTTGAAGGCGGACCCATGCTGTTCGTGGAGGGGCCACTCAGCATGTTCCAGCGTGGAGTCCCGGGTGCCACGATGACCGTGTCGTGCGCAATCCTGCTCAATCCTCCGTTCGGACGCGCGTCGACGGCACACGCAGGCTTGCGTCGGTCGCCGGGCGGCCTGGTCGGGCTCGGCCGAACGCCTTCCTTGACGCCCGTCTGGTCCTCCCCCACGCTCGCATCGGATGCTCCGCCTCCGGCGACCCCATCGTGACCGCAGCGCGATCCTTCGCTGGATCCGCGCCGCGCTCCCGGTGCTGCTCGTCGTCGGTCTCCTGGCGCAGGGCCACACCCTCCAGGCGCTCGGCATGACGATCGCTTGCGAGCACCCGATGCTCGAGGCGTCATCGGCCCATCACGAGGAGGACGCGGCGCCGGACAGCTCCCACGAGGACTGTCCGCCCAGCTGCAGCGACTGCGCTTGTGGCCGTATCCCCATGACGCTCTCCGTCGGCGCCGCGCTGCCCTACATCCTCCTGGAGGCGTACGAGATCGCCGCGTCGACGCTGCCGGAAATGCCAGGGCGCAGCCCCCCTCACCGCCTCGAACGGCCACCCCGACACCCGCGCGCCTGAGGCGCCCGCGTCAGGTGTCGCACCCGCGAGCACGGCAGCAGCGCACAGGCGTTTGAGCGCCCCTGCGCCGCGCCGCCGTGAGCTCGGCCCTCTCACGCGATCCTGACCGGGCACAACCGCGGTTCTTCGCGCGAGCGCTTCACGCGCTCGAGGGCTGTCCGTCCATGTTCCGTCCCCCCGTGCGTCGTCTGTTCGTCGCTTCCTCGCTCGCCCTGCATCTCCTGTCGTTCGCGCCCCCGGCGGCCCTCGCCGCAGAGCCGCCCCTGACCCGCGCCCGCGTCGCCGACCTCGCCCGCGCAGCCCCGAGCGCGCGCGTGGCCACGGCGGAGGCCGGCGTCGCCCGCGCCGCGACCTCAGCTGCAGGCGCGCTCTCCCTGGAGAACCCCGTGCTGACCGGCATGGGCGGCGTTCGGCTCAACCCCGACGGGAGCAAGCCGGCGGCCGCTTCGGTGTCCCTCGCGTGGCCGATCGAGCTCGGCGGCCAGCGAGGTGAGCGCATCGCAGCCGCGAAGGCCGAGCAGCGCGCCGCCGAGATCAACGCCGAGGACGGCCGGCGCCGCGTCCTTCTCGCCGCCCTGCTCCAGCACGCCCTCGTGCTCCGGGGCGAGCGGCAGGTGCGGCTCGCCCGCGCCCGCGTCGCGCTCGCAGAGCGGCTCCACGCCGCCGCGGAGCGCCAGCGCAAGGCAGGCGAGGTGTCGGAGGTCGATGTCACCCTGGCGTCGCTCCAGAAGGGGCGCGACCAGGCGGCAGCGAAGGCGGCGGAAGGCACACGCGACGCCGACGAGGCGGCGCTCCTCGGCCTGCTCGGCCTCCCCCTGCGAGCAGCGCAGCAGCTGCCCCCGGTGGAGGGGCCCCTCGTGCCGCCTGACGATCCACCGCCGCTCGCGTCGATCCTCGGCGACCTGGGGCGGCGCCCCGATGTCGGGGCCGCCGAGGCTTCGGTCGACGCCGCGCGGGCCAAGGCGGAGCGCGAGCGGGCGGCCGGGTGGCCCACCGTCAACGTCGTCGCCCAGGTCGAGCGCGACGACGGCGCGAACATCGGCATGCTCGGCCTCGCGATCCCGCTGCCGATCCTCAACGCCAACCGCGCCGGCGCCGCGACCGCCGCCGCGGAGATCGAGGTCGCCCAGGCGCGCGCCGAGGCCGCGCGGACCGGCGCCGCGGGCCACATCACCCAGCTCTACGCGCGCTACAAGGCGACGAAAGAGGCCCTCCAGGCGCTGACACCGACGGCCACCCTGATGGAACAGGCGGCCGCGATCTCGGCGCGGGGGTACGAGCTCGGCGAGAAAGATCTCGCGAGCGTCCTCCTGGTGCGGCGTGAGGTCATCGACGCCGAGGCGGCGCTGCTGGAGGCGGAGCACGCCCACGCGGCCGCCAAGATCGAGCTCCTGGTCGCCGCGGGGAGGGCACCCCGATGAGCGCTCCTCCGCGGAAGATAGAGCTTTCCCCGAAGGTGATCGCCGCGATCGCGGCCGCCGTCCTGGCGCTCGTCGTCGCGGCCGTCGCCATCACGGTGCGCGTCGAGCATCGACGCCACGGGCACGACCGCGAGGCCGGCCATGAGGAGCACGACGGGCATCAGCACGGCGAGAAGGAGGGAGCGCACGGCGATGGCCACGACGGCGATCACGAGCACGACCACGCGGAGAAGCACGCGCCGGACGAGCCCGGGGAAGCGCACGCCCACGGCGACACGCTCAAGCTGTCGCCGGCGATGATCCAGAACGCCGGGCTGGAGATGCTCACCGCCGGACCGGGCAACGTCGCGGTGACGGTCACGCTCCCCGGCGAGGTCGCGCTCAACGCGGAGGCCATCGCGCACGTCACGCCCCGCGTGCCGGGGACGGCGCGAGAGGTGAAGAAGCAGCTGGGCGACACGGTCACGCGAGGAGAGGTGCTCGCCGTGCTCGACAGCCGCGAGCTCGCCGAGCTCCAGCGCGAGCTCCTGGCGGCCAAGGAGCGCCTCTCCCTCGCCGAGGCGAGCTTCACGCGCCACGAGGCGCTCTGGAAGGAGCGCATCTCGGCCGAGAAGGAGTACCTCGCGGCCAGGCAGGCGGTCGCCGAGGCGCGGATCGAGCACCGCAGCGCCGCGCAGAAGCTCAGCGCCGCCGCGGGCTCGGGCGCGGGCAAGGGCACCGGTTACGCGCTGGTCGCCCCCATCGACGGCACCATCATCGAGAAGCACATCGCCATCGGCGAGGTGCTCAAGGAAGACACCCAGGTCTTCGTGATCGCCGACCTGTCCACCATCTGGGTCAACGTCACCGTCTACGCCAAGGACCTCAGCCGCGCGCGGATCGGCCAGACGGCCTGGGTCAAGGCCGAGGGGATCGAGCAGAGCGCGCAGGGCACGCTGGCGTACCTGGGGCAGGTCGTCGACGAGCAGAGCCGCTCCGCCGTGGCCCGCGTCGTCCTCCAGAGCCCGGGCGCCGCGTGGCGCCCCGGGCTCTTCGCGACCGCCGACATCGCCGTCGAGGAGGCGGCCGCGCCCGTGGTCGTCTCCGAGGAGGCCATCCAGCGGGTCGAGGGCAAGGACGTCGTCTTCGTCGAGGAGGGCGACGGCTTCGAGGCCCGCCCCGTGAAGATCGGGCGCCGTGGCACGAGCGGGGTCGCGCTCGGGGCAGAGGGCGCCGGCGGGCCACCCGGCGCCCCCGCCGCCGAGCCGCGACGCGGCGCGCCGGTCGTCGAGATCGAGGCCGGCGTCGCCGCAGGCGAGCGCTACGTCGGCAAGAACAGCTTCATCCTCAAGGCGGAGCTCGGCAAATCCGAGGCCGGACACCAGCACTGAGGCGCGCGAGGAACCCATGCTCACCCTGCTCTCGCGGCTCCTGTCCGTCTCGATCCGCCATCGCTTCCTCGTCGTCGCCGTCACCCTCGCGGTCGGCGCGCTCGGGGCCTACAACTTCACCCGCCTGCCGATCGACGCGGTCCCGGACATCACCAACGTCCAGGTGCAGATCAACACGTCGGTCAAGGCGCTCTCCCCCGTGGAGGTCGAGCGCCAGATCACCTTCCCCATCGAGTGGGCCATGGGCGGGATCCCGGGCGTCCAGCAGGTGCGCTCGCTGTCCCGTTACGGGCTCTCCCAGGTGACGGTGATCTTCGAGGACGGCACCGACATCTACTGGGCGAGGCAGCTCGTGGCGGAGCGCCTGGGCGCCGCGAAGGAGAGCCTGCCGCCAGGGCTCGGCGAGCCCCAGCTGGGCCCCATCGCGACCGGCCTCGGCGAGATCTACATGTGGACCCTCGAGGCCGCGCCGGACGCCAGGCGGCCCGACGGCAAGCCCTACGACCTCACCGACCTACGCACGATCCAGGACTGGATCGTGCGGCCCCAGGTCCGGACCGTGCCCGGGGTGACGGAGGTCAACTCGATCGGCGGCCACGAGCGGCTGTACCAGGTCTCGCCGGATCCGGCGAAGCTCGTCGGCTACGGGCTCTCGTTCCGCGACGTGCTCGAGGCCCTCGCGGCCAACAACGCCAACGCGGGCGGAGGGTACATCGAGCACAAGGGCGAGCAGTACCTCGTCCGCGCCACGGGCCTCGTGCAGAGCGAGGACGACATCCGGGGCATCGTCGTCGGCAACCACCGCGAGGCGCCGATCCGGATCGAGGACATCGCCGAGGTCAGCGTCGGCCAGGAGCTCCGCACGGGGGCGGCCACGGAGGACGGAGAAGAAGCGGTCATCGGCACGGCCATCATGCTCGTCGGGGAGAACGGCCGCGCCGTCTCCAGGCGCGTGGACGACCAGATCAAGGCGGTGAACAAGTCGCTGCCCGCGGGCGTGACGGTCAAGACCGTCTACGACCGCACCTACCTCGTCGACGCCACCCTGAGCACCGTCAGGAACAGCCTTCTCGAAGGGGCGGCGCTGGTCGTCGTGGTGCTCTTCCTCCTGCTCGGCAACCTCCGGGCCGCGCTCATCGCCGCGCTCGCGATCCCGTTCTCGATGCTGATCGCCGTCACCGGCATGGTCGAGAGCAAGATCAGCGGCAACCTGATGAGCCTCGGCGCCATCGACTTCGGGCTCATCGTCGACGGCTCGGTGATCATCGTCGAGAACTGCGTGCGGCGCTTCGCCGAGGAGCAGCGCCGGCTCGGGCGGGTGCTCACCCGCGAAGAGCGGCTCGACCTCGCCTACGAGGCGTCCCAGGAGGTCCGCCAGGCGACGATCTTCGGTGAGCTCATCATCGCGATCGTCTACCTGCCCATCCTCACGCTGACCGGCATCGAGGGGAAGATGTTCCGGCCGATGGCGCAGACCGTCGTCCTGGCGCTCGCGGGGGCGACGATCCTGTCGATGACGTTCATCCCGGCGCTCGTGGCGCTGCTCCTCAGGGGCAACGTGTCGGAGAAGGAGAACTTCCTCTTTCACCACGCGAAGCGCGCCTACGGGAGGGCGCTCGCCTGGGCGCTGTCCCACAGGCCGATCGTGATCGCGATCGCGGGCGTCGTCCTCGCCGCCTCCGGCCTGGTCGCCGCGGGGCTCGGCAGCGAGTTCGCCCCCAAGCTGAGCGAGGGGGCGCTCGCGCTCCAGCCGGCGCGCATCCCGTCGATCAGCCTCACGACGAGCGTGGCCATGCAGGCGCAGCTCGAGCGCCTCCTCCGGGAGCGGTTCCCGGACGAGATCGAGCACGTCTTCGCCAGGACCGGGACGGCCGAGGTCGCGACCGATCCGATGGGCCCGAACGTCTCCGACACCTACCTGATGCTGCGGCCGCGGAGCGCGTGGAAGAAGGCGAAGACGCAGGAGGAGCTCGCCGAGGCGATCGAGGCGGTGATCCACGAGCTGCCGGGGCAGAACTACGAGTTCAGCCAGCCGATCGAGCTCCGGTTCAACGAGCTCATCAGCGGCGTGCGGAGCGACGTCGCGGTCAAGGTCTTCGGCGACGACCTCGACGTGATGCTCAAGGAGGCGAGCAGGATCGGCGCGCTCCTCAAGGCGACGCCGGGCGCGGCCGACGTCAAGGTGGAGCAGGTCACGGGCCTGCCGGTGCTGACCATCGACGTGGATCGGCGCATGGTGGCCCGCTACGGGCTCAACGTCGCCGACGTGCAGGCGGTCGTCGAGGCCGCGATCGGGGGCGTGAGCGCCGGCGAGGTCTTCGAGGGGGACAAGCGCTTCGATCTGGTGCTCCGGCTGCCCGACTCCATCCGCCGCGACATCGGGGCGCTCGAGCGGCTCCCGATCCCGCTCCGGAGCAAGGGGGGCCACGCGACAGGACCGAGCGGCCCGACCATCGCCGCCGCGGCCGGCGCGCCCGAGCGGGCGGCGTTCGTGCCGCTCGGCGCGGTGGCGAAGATCGGCGTCGAGGAGGGCCCGAACCAGGTCAGCCGGGAGAGCGGCAAGCGCCGCGTCGTCGTCCAGTGCAACGTGCGCGGGCGCGACCTCGGCGGCTTCGTCGCCGACGCCGAGGCGCGGATCGACGCCGCGATCAAGCTCCCGCCGGGCTACTGGATGTCCTGGGGCGGCCAGTTCGAGAACATGCTCGCCGCCCAGCGGCGCCTCGCCGTGGTGGTCCCTGTGGCGCTCGGGCTGATCTTCGGCCTGCTCTTCCTCTCCGTCGGGACGCTCAGGAACGCCGCGCTGATCTTCACCGGCGTCCCGCTCGCGCTCACCGGCGGCGTGCTCGCGCTCTGGGGCCGCGGGCTCCCGCTCTCGATCTCGGCGGCCGTGGGCTTCATCGCGCTCTCGGGCGTCGCCGTGCTGAACGGGCTCGTGATGGTGACGTTCATCGAGAACCTGCGGCAGCGCGGCGAGGCGCTCGACGACGCCGTGCTCCACGGCTCGATCGCGCGGCTCCGCCCCGTGCTCATGACGGCGCTCGTCGCGGCGCTCGGCTTCGTCCCGATGGCGCTCGCCACCGGCACCGGCTCCGAGGTGCAGCGCCCGCTCGCGACGGTCGTCATCGGCGGGATCCTCTCGTCCACGACGCTCACGCTCGTCGTCCTGCCGGTCCTCTACCGGCTGACCCATCGACAGGAGAGCTCGACATGAACCGACCCTGGCTCGCCCTCGTTCTCTACGGGATCTACCTTGCGCTCGCGTTCGGATGGCGCTCGCTCCGGCAGCTCCGCGCGACGGGATCGGCCGGCTTCCGCGGCATCTCGGGGCCACCCGGGTCGCTGTCGTGGCTCGGCGGCGTGCTCTTCGTGATCGCGCTCGTCCTCGGAGCGCTGGCCCCCGTCGCGGAGCTCGCGGCCTGGATCGGGCCCCTCGCCGATCCCGGCCCGCCCCTCGTCGCCCTCGGCGCGGCCATGACGATCGCGGGGACGCTCGGCACGCTCTGGTCCCAGGGCGCGATGGGCGCGTCCTGGCGCATCGGCGTCAGCGATGCGGAGCGCACGGGCCTCGTGACCGGAGGCCCGTTCGCGGTGGTGCGGAACCCTGTCTTCAGCTTCATGATGCTGGCCGCGCTCGGGCTGCTGCTGATCCTCCCGAACGCGGCCGCGCTCGCCTCGCTCGTCGCGCTGGTCCTCGCGATCGAGCTCCAGGTCCGCCTCGTCGAGGAGCCGTACCTCCTGCGCACCCACGGCGGCGCCTACGCGGCCTACTGCGCGAAGGTCGGCCGCTTCGTGCCCGGGATCGGCCGAGGGGGCTCGCCGCCGTCGCCCTGACGCCCCTCAGCTCGCCAGGGGCAGCGAGAAGTGGATCGTCGTCCCCTGGCCCGGGGCGCTCTCGACCGCCATGGTCCCGTGGTGCGCCTCGACGATGCCGCGCGCGATGTAGAGGCCCAGCCCCGCCCCGGTGCGCGACTCCTGCGAGGCCTTCCAGTAGCGATCGAAGAGGTGCGGCTGGTGCTCGGGCGGGATGCCCGGACCCGTATCGGCCACCGAGAAGCGCGCGCTGTCGGCGACCCGGCAGAGCGACACGCTCACGACGCCGCCCCTCGGCGTGAACTTCAGCGCGTTGCCGAGCAGGTTCGAGAAGACCTGGAGCACGCGATCCCGGTCGGCGAGGACCTCCAGGCCCGCGTCGAGCGGCCCCTGCGTCACCCGGCAGCCCTTCGCCTCCGCGAGCGACGCGGCCGCGTCGAGCGCCTCGCGGACGAGCGTCCCGCCCCGCTCCACCCTCGGCGACACAACGAGCCGCCCCGCCTCGATGCGCGACGCGTCGAGCAGATCCTCGATGAGCCGCGTCATGCTCTGGATGCCGCGATCCATGCGGTCGACGAGCTGGACGGCGTCGTCGTCGTCGCCGTCCTCCCGCTGGAGCAGATCGCTCCGCAGCAGCGACGCCGTGATCGCGATGGTGTTGAGCGGGTTCCGGAGATCGTGCGACACGATCGCCAGGAGGTCGTCGCGGGCGCGCGTCGCGGCCTGCGCCTCGTTGTAGAGCCGCGCGTTCTCCAGGGCGACGGACGCCGACTGCGCGAGCTGGGTGAGCAGCACCTCGTCGCTCTCCACGAAGGGGCCGTCGCGCCGATCGAGCAGCTGGATGCTCCCGATGCACTGGCCGTCCCGGCCGCGCAGCGGCGCCGCGAGGAGCGAGCGCGGGTGGAGCTCGGCCGGCGCGCGCGAGAGCAGGTCGGCGCACGTCGGATCGCTCGCGATCTCGTCGCCCGTCAGCCGGACGCCGGTGCTCCTCCGCTCGATCAGGCCGAACGCGACCTCGCGGATGCCGTCGCGGTCCTCCCGCGCGGCGTACTCCTCGGACAGCGAGATGCCCGTCAAAGGCCGCTGCTCCACGCCCCGCGCCGAGAGCCGCGAGGCCGCGACGCCCGCGTCGAGCAGCGCGCGCGCCTCGTCGGTGGTGCGCTGGATCAGCTCGTTCAGCGAGAGCGACCGGTGGATGCGCAGCGTCGCCTCGGTGAGCTGCGCGAGCTGGCTCGCGTGGCGGGCGAGCGCCCTGCGCGCCTCTTCCTCCCGGCGCTCCACCTCGCTCAGCCGCAGGACGTGGCGCAGGCTCTGCACCAGCCGCTCGGGCGTCAGCAGGTTCTTCGGCACGTAGTCCGCCGCGCCCCGCTTCATCAGATCGACGGCGAGCGACTCGTCGCCCTGCCCGGTCAGCATGATGAACGGCGCCGTGAGCTTCGCCTTGCGCGCCGCCTCGATCACCGCGAGCCCGTCGCCCCCGGGGAGGTAATAGTCGAGCAGCACGCAGTCGACCTGCTGCTCGTACAGCACCGCGAGCGCCGAATCGACGGAATCGGCCTCCCTGATCTCGGCGTCGACGCGGCCGCTCCGCAGCGCACGCAGGATCGCGATCCGATCGACCGTGTCGTCGTCGACGACGAGGAGGCGCACCGACCTCGGGCTCAAGGCATCTCCACGAGCGTCCAGTACCGGTTCAGCGCCGTCATGAGCTCGACGAAGCTCAGGAACGTCACGGGCTTGAGCAGGTAGCCCGCGACGTTCAGATCGTACGCGTCCACCTTGTCCCGATCGTCGTTCGACGTCGTCAGCACGACGACGGGCGTCGGCCGCAGCGAGACGTCGGCCCGGAGCTCGCGGAGGAACTCGATGCCGTTCATCCTGGGCATGTTCAGGTCGAGCAGGACGAGGCGCCGATCCCTGGGCACCTGGTTGCCGCGCAGCAGATCGAGCCCCTCCACGCCGTCGCCCGCCACCCAGAGCGGGTTCGTGATCTTGCCCCTCTCGAACGCCCTCCGGACGTTCATCACGTCGACGGTGTCGTCCTCGACCAGGATAATATTCAGGAATTTACCGTCCATCCTCGTCCTCGTGGAGGGGCAAAGCGGAGGCTCGTTGATAGCATCAACCGCAGGCCGCGCGCAGGGGCTACGGGGCTACGGCCAGCTACCAGGCTTGCCCGCGCGGCCGACGAGGTGCGCGACGGCGGTCACCAGGCTGTTCGGCTCGATGGGCTTGGCCAGGTGCATCTGGAAGCCCGCGGCGATCGCCTGGCGGCGGTCCTCCATGCGCGTGTACGCGGTGAGCGCGAGCGCCGGTATGCCGCTCGCGGGGACGTCGGTCCCCAGGGCGCGCAGCCGCCGCATCATCGCGTAACCGTCCTCACCCGGCATGCCGATGTCGCTCACGAGCACGTCGAACTCGCCCATGTGAAGGGCCTCGAGCGCCGCGCCAGCTGAGGCCGCCTCGCTCACGGTCGCCCCGGCGCGCACGAAGATGATGCCGAGCAGCTCGCGGGCGTCGGTCTCGTCGTCGACCACGAGGACCCGGATGCCCTCGAGCACGCGCCGCGCGGCGCCCCCCGGCGCCTCGCCGCCCCGGCGCTGCGGGGACGGCGGCGCCGCGGGCGCATCGGCGCGGATCGGCAGCCGGACCCGGAAGCGCGCGCCCTTGCCCTCTCCGTCGCTCTCGGCGTGCACGCTGCCGCCCTGCGCCTCCGCCAGGTGACGCACGATGGCGAGGCCGAGCCCGAGCCCGCCGTGGGCCCGGGTCATCCCCCCGTCCGCCTGCCGGAACCGCTCGAACAGGAACGGCAGGAAGCTCTTCGGGATGCCCTCGCCGTTGTCCTCGACCTCGACCTCGAGCGTCGCCTCGACGCGCCGGGCGAGGGCCCGCACCCGGCCCCCGGACGGCGTGAACTTCACCGCGTTCGTGAGCAGGTTCCAGACGACCTGCTGGAGCCTCTCCGCGTCGCCGAGGAAGATGCCCACGTCGTCGGCGACGGAGGTGTCGACCGCGACGCCCTTCGCCAGCGCCGCCGGGCGCACCAGGTCGAGCGCCGTGGCGAGCACCTGCCGCACGTCGACCGGATCGGTCCGGAGCTGCAGCTTCCCCGCGATGATCGTCGAGGCGTCGAGGACGTCCTCGATGAGCTGCGACTGCGCCTTCGCGTTGCGCTCGATCGTGGCGAGCCCCCGCTCGAGCGACTCGGCGTCCACCTCGCCCGTCCGGAGGATCCGCGCCCAGCCCAGGATCGACTGGAGCGGCGTCCTGAGCTCGTGCGACACCGTCGCGAGGAACTCGTCCTTGAGCCGGTTCAGCTGCTCGGCGTGCTGGCGCGCGCGCTGCTCGTGCTGGAGGAGCTGGGCGCGCTCGGCGTCGGTGCGCTTCTCCTCCGTGATGTCGTGGAACGAGAGCCCGACGCCGTCGCCCAGCGCGACCGCGATGGCGCGGAACGTCCGCGGAGCGCCCTCGTGCGCGCAGAAGAGCTCGACCCGCGCGGGCTCGCCGGTCTCCACGACGCGCGCGTACGCGTCGAACGCGCTCGCGAGCGCGCTGCCAGGGACCTCGATCAAGAGCCGCTTGCCCTCCAGATCCTTGCCCCGGCCCCCGACGATCGGCCCCGTGGCCGGGTTCACGTAGACCCACTCGAAGTCGGAGATCGCCCCGGACGCGTCGCGCACGCTGCGCAGCATCATGAACCCGTCGGGCGACGCCTCCTGCACGGTGCGGAACCTCGCCTCGCTCGCCCGCAGCGCCTGCTCGATCGACTTCCGCTCCGTGATGTCCGTCGCCGTGCAGGTGATGCCGATGATCTCGCCCGTGTCATCGGCCAGCGGCTCGATCGAGACGTCGATGTGCTGGGTGCGCCCGCCGGCGCGCACCGCGATCTCGCGCCGCTGGCCGACGCCGCTGGCGAGCACGTCGCGCTTCGTCCGATCGAGCGACCTCGCGGCCTCCGGGTCCTCCAGCACCTCCCCGTCGGTCTTCCCGAGCACCTCGCGCTCGGACTTGCCGAACGAGTTGTGCATCCACGTGTAGCGCAGGTCCCGGTCCTGGGTGAACACCATGACCGGCGACCCCCGGAGCGCCTTGCGGAAGCGCTCCTCGTTCACGCGGAGCGCCTGCTCCGCGCGCAGGCGCTGGGCCACGCTCTGCTGGAGCTCGAGCGCGAGCCGCTCCGCCTTCCGGCGCGCGCCGATCTGCTCGGTCACGTCGAACGCCGTCATCATGACGCCCTCCACGGCGCCGCCCACGTCGTGCACCGGCTTGCACAGGACGTTGTACAGCCGCTCGACCGTCTCGCCGGTCCAGCGCGTGATCCGCACCGGGATCTCGCTCGCCACGCTCGGCTCGCCGCTCGTCAGGACGGCCTCGAGCTGCGCGTGCAGCGGCTGCCCGCGCAGCTCCGGGACCGCCTCGACGAGCGGCTTGCCGAGGAGATCGTCGCGGCCGACCATGCGGCAGAAGAGCGGGTTCGCGAGCTCGAACACGAGCTCCGCGCCCTTGAGGAAGCAGATCGGCGCGGGCGCCTGCGAGAGCAGCGAGCCGCTCCTGCCTCGCTCGATCTCGGTGCGCCTGCGCTCGGTCTCGATCGCCTCCAGCTGGAGTCGGGTGTGCTCGGTCACCGCCTGGGCGATGCCCGCGTCCACGCGCTCGGAGAGCGCCTCGATCTCCCGTAGATCCGGCGTGAACCCCGCCTCCTCCAGCTCGCGGAGGATGGATTGCCGGAGGACGCCGTACTCGCGGACCATCACGCTCAGGTCGAGCCCGTGCTCCCAGCGCATCTCGCCGTGCTCGCGCGCGGCCTCCTTGCTGCCGGCCGTCGATGCGCGTTGCTCCATGCTGGCGGCCACCTCGTCGAGGAAGCTCGGCAGCGAGTTGATGATGAGCGGCTTGGGCATGTTGCGCACCGCGGCGCTTCGCTTGCGCAGCTCGCCCACGAACCGCTCGATGATGGCCTCGCGGCGGGTCCTGATGAGCGTGGAGAGCGGGATCGTCATGATCGGATCGTTCGCGTCGGGAGCCCGACCTCGGCAGGCGTCGCCGTCAGGGGGCCTGGGCAGCGAGCGGCGAGCGACGGTGGGCGATCGGCGGCGCCGGTGGCATCGGCGAGCACTGTATCTTCGGAGAGCTGACCGACCGCCACAAGGCGCACTGCTGACAGCGCGGCTCACCCGGCCTCGGTCGGCCGGCCGCCACCCTCAGACAGCCGCGGCCGGCTCTCCGTCGGCGTCGATCTCGACACCGGCCTTGAGCCGAGCCTGACTTCCATCTCGCCCGCACAAGCCCAGGCGCGAGCAAGCGTTGTGCCGAGATCGGCCAGCCGATGAAAGAGATGATGCGCGGTGCGCGACGTCACGAGTGAGGCAATTTGCCGCAGCTACCCCGCCCGCCCGTGTCGTGCGGCGGCATCTGCAGCGAGCCGCCGGGGCGCCCGGGCGCTCCGCGGATCCGGGGAACTCGCGATGTCGCGGCACGTCGGCTGCAACGACGTAACGCCGTGACGCGGTGACGACGTAACCGCTGCAATCGCTGCAACAACGCAGCATCGAAGCGCTGGAACATTCATCCACCCAGTGATTCACCCAGTCATTCACCCAATGAGGAGGTTATCATGCTCAGCTGGAGTGTCGCGTTCTTCGTCGTGGCGATCATCGCTGCAATCCTCGGCTTCGGCGGCCTCGCGGCGAGCGCCGCCTCGGTGGCGAAGTTGCTCTTCGTCATCTTCCTCGTCCTGGCGGTCGTCTCCCTCGCGTTCGGCCGACGCGCACCGACCTGACCCCGTGCGGATCGCACGTGCTCGGAGGCCACGATCGGGGCGACATGCCTCGCCAGGCCGAGCGGTATCCATGGTTCCGCATGGCACGCCTGTCGCAATGCCCGCGGACCGACCCATCTATCGCGCCATGAGGCCCATCCCGGGCGGCGCGCGGGGTCGAGAGCGCGTCCGTGTCGCGCCGGGCGCTCGCCCGGGCGCAAGGTCGCGCGTCGACCGCAGACCAGAGGAGATCATCATGTTGACCGTCCGAACATTCCTGCCTATCGCCATCGTCATGAGCGCCGTCGTGGGCTGCGAGTCTCCCACGGCGGACGCGCAAACCAAGGCCGAGCGCGCGCAGCGCGAGGCGCAGCAGAAGGCGGCGGAGGTCGCCACCGAGCTCGACAAGAAGGTCGCCGAGATCGACCAGAAGGCCGAGCGGGCCACCGACGACGCGCTCCGCGAGGCCGCGGAGAAGCTCAACAACGCCGCCGCCGAGGCCCAGGAGAAGACCGCGGAGGCCCAGTCGGAGCTGGCGAAGGCGCGCGCGGACGTGCGCGCGTCCACGTCGCGCCGGATCGAGGACCTCGAGAAGGATGCCGTCGAGCTCCGCGAAAAGGCCGAGAAGAAGCTGCCCAAGGACGAGGTCGGCAGGCTGATGAAGGACGTGGAGGACAAGTCGGAGGCGGTCCGCAGGAGCCTGCGCGACCTCGACGCGGCGAGCGGCGAGACCCTCGACCGGGTGAAACAAGGCGTCTACCAGCGCGTGGAGGAGCTGGATCGCGCGATCCAGGCGGTGAAGCGGCGCGTTTGATGCAAGCCCGCTCGCCTGGGCCCAGCAAAGCTCGACACGAGCACGAGGAGGACATGATGGCGAATCAGAAGGCCACTCAGCAGACCCCGTCGGCGGACATCGAGGGAGAGGGCAACCGCACGGCCGATCGGCGTTACCGAGAAGGGGTGGAGAAGTCGGTGAAGGCCGGCAAGATCAAGGAGCACGCCGAGGAGGCCGCCCGCGCGCTCGACGGACCCGAGGGCGACGAGCTGCGCGAAGCCGAGGAAGCGGCGCGGCGAGGTCAACCCAACTGAACCGGGTGAGCAGCGATGATCCGCGAGCTCCGATGCAAATCCTGTGGCCGCCGGTACGTCTTCGTGTCGACGGCGGCCACGCCCTGCCGGGCCTGCGGCTCGGCCCTCGACGAGGTGGAGCTCGAGCGCGGCGTTTACGAGCTCGTCACGAACGACGCGCGGAGCCCCGCCTCGACCGCTCCGTCGAGCCCGGCGGACCCCATGGTCCCCGAGGATCTCGGCTACGGCGAGTCCCATGGATACGGACCCGCGCACGGCGGCCCGACCGGCCCCGGCGACGCGCCCGCGACCGGCCCCTGATCCACCACCACCCGCCGGACGAGGGCGCCGGCCGTCAGGCCGCCCTCGCCGTGCGGAGCGGGGCGTGGCTCGAGGCGTGGGGGCGGCGGGAGTGGGCGATGAGCGCCTCGAAGAGCTCCAGCATCTGCCGGCCGAGGCGCTCGTTCGTGTCCTCGGTCAGCTCCGCCTCGATCCTCGGCAAGAGGTCCCGCTCCTCCTCCTCGGCGTGGTGCATGACGAGCTCCCTCAGGGTGGCGAGCCTGGCCTTGAAGCTCGGGTCCTCGGGCGCCGTGCCGACCACGCGGCGGATCTCGAACCGCGTGACCGTATGCTCCTCGCAAGCTCCGCCGATGAGGTCCGGCTCGATGGCGAGCAGCTCCGGGAAGAGGACCACCTGCTCGGCGAGCATGTGGGCAAGGAGGTGCTTGGTCAGCTCGTCCGTCGCTCCCCGGACATCGCCTGTGGTCGAGAGGGCCAGATCGAACAGCCTCTCGGCTTCGCGGTGCTGCCCCTTCAAGAGCTGTGTCGCCTTCATGCATTCTCCTCTCGAGGACCGGACGTCGGGTTGTTGTTCATCGGGGTGGAAAGGAGCTCGTCGCGCTCGCTCGCGATCAGCGCGCGCAACGGCGTCGGCCGAGGGCCCGCGACGGTGCGCCGAGCCTTCAGCGGGGCGACATGGCGCCGTCGCGCAGCGCGCGCAGCGTCAGCGGCAAGGCCCGCGGGCGCGCGAGTCCCCCCTCACGCCCCCTCTTCTGCATGAGGCGCAGTCAAGCAATCACCGTGCCGATTAGGTTTATTCCGGATGCGAAGAGACGCTGGACGCCGGACAGGGAATATCGATGTGGAATTTCGCCTCTCGCATGGCTCCCGGAGCACGGGCGAACTCGGCTGTTGCCGGCAGGCGGCGCCGACCGATCGAGAGCGGCGCGCGGCGTCCGGGGGGGGGGAGACCGCGGCGATGCCTCGGTAGCGGCCCCTCGCCCGCGTGGCCCGTCGGAGGCGCGCGATATGCGCCGCGGAGGCGCGCTGCCAGCCCGTGCCGGTCCATGGCTGCCGGCCCGTGCCGGTCCGTGAAGGAGGGGCGGGTCGGTGGGTCCCCCTGCCGGCCGCGGCACCTGGGGCGCAGCGGCGCTCGCTGGCCCCCGTCGGCGGCGGACCGCTCGGCCGCTGCGCGCGGCCGGTGCCATCCAGGATGGGGCAAGAACGCGCACCTGTGGCGAAACGTCACGTTCGAAGGACGTCGGTGAGGAGCGGACTGGGCTTGATGGCGCGGACTCCCCGTGGCACGTTCCCTGCAACTGCAGGCAGCGGTCGACCTTTAGAAGAGCTGCCGGGGAAGGACACGCGATGAGCGGCAGGATACTCGTCGTCGACGACGACGAAGCGACGTGCGATCTGGTCGAAGCCCTCCTCAAGAGGCAGGAGTTCTCCGTCGCGGCGCGCACCTCGGCCAAGAGCGCGCTCGAGCTGGTGAGCGAGGACGATTTCGACGTCGTGTTGACCGACGTCGGCATGAGCGAGATGAGCGGTCTGGAGCTCTGCGAGCGCATCCTCGGCGCGCGCCCCGACATGCTCGTCATCGTCATGACGGCGCTCGGGAGCATGGAGACCGCCATCTCCTCCATGCGCGCCGGGGCGTTCGACTTCGTCACGAAGCCGCTCGACGCGAACCTCCTCGGCCTGACGGTCTCGCGCGCCGTCCAGCACAGGCGCCTCCGCTCGGAGGTGAAGCGCCTGCGCGAGGCGGCCCACGACGTCCAGCAGACCAAGGGCCTCGTCGGGCGCAGCCCTGCGATGAAGCGCGTCTACGATCTGATCGGGCGCGTCGCGCGGAGCGACGCCTCGGTCCTCGTGCACGGCGAGACGGGCACCGGCAAGGAGCTCATCGCCCGGGCGATCCACGAGGCCAGCGGCCGGTCCGGCCCCTTCGTGGCGGTCAACTGCGCCGCGGTGCCCCAGGCGCTCCTCGAGAGCGAGCTCTTCGGCCACGCGCGCGGCGCCTTCACCGACGCCAAGACCCAGCGCACCGGCCTGTTCCTGGAGGCCAGCGGCGGCACCATCTTCCTCGACGAGATCGGCGAGATGCCGCTCGAGGTCCAGCCGAAGCTGCTCCGCGCGCTGCAGGAGCGCAAGGTGCGGCCGGTGGGCTCGAACGCCGAGATCCCCTTCGACGCCCGCATCGTGACGGCCACGAACCGCGACCTCGAGACCGAGGTGTACGAGAAGCGGTTCCGCGAGGACCTCTACTACCGGGTCAACGTCGTGAAGATCGACCTGCCGCCCCTGCGGGAGCGCGGCACCGACGTGCTCCACCTCGCGATGCACTTCCTCGAGAAGTTCTCGTCCCGCAGCAGCAAGGGCGTGCTCGCGCTCTCGACCGCGGCCGCGGAGAAGCTCACGGCGTACAACTGGCCGGGCAACGTGCGCGAGCTCGAGAACAGCATCGAGCGCGCGGTGGCGCTGGCTCGCTTCGAGCAGATCACGGTCGAGGACCTGCCGGAGAAGGTCCAGGCCTACCGGCCCGACCGCTTCGTCGTCGCCGTCGATGAGCCGGCGGAGATCATGACGATGGACGAGCTCGAGAAGCGCTACATCAAGCGCGTGCTCGCGCTCGTCGGCGGCAACAAGTCGCGCGCCGCCCAGATGCTCGGGTTCGACCGGCGGACGCTCTACCGCAAGCTGGAGCGCTACGGGGAGCAGGACGGCTCGGGCGGGGACGAGGGCCCAGACAAGGCGGCCTCTTCGCCGGGCTCGGCGAGCTCCTCGTTGAGCTGAGGCGGGGCGCGAGGCGAGGCGTATCGAATGAGCGAAAAGGGGCTGTCCGACTCGATTTACAAGCTGTTCGCGCGCGCGGGGCACGACGTGCGCGGGCCCGCCGGGGTGGTGGCCACGGCGCTCAACGAGCTGGAGAGCGTCCTCGGGGGCGACGCCACCGCCCAGAACGCGGCGTACTTCACCATGGCGCGGCGGGGCGTGCGCCGCCTGCTGCGCCTCGCCGACCGCTACACCGCCGCGTCCGAGCTGTCGCGGCAGCTCGACGCCCCGGCGCAGCCGCTCGACCTCGAGGCGCTCGTCCAGAAGGCCGTCGCGGAGGCGTCGTTCGTCTACGGGCGGCGCGACGTCACGGTGGCGCTCGACCTCGCCCCCGTGCGCGGCGTCGCGCACGCCGCGTCGATGACCGCGGCGCTCTCGGACGCGCTCATGCTCGCCCTGAACGTCGCCCGCGCGCGGGTCGTCGTGGCGCTCGCGGCCCATGGGGATCGCGCGCGGGTGGTGCTGACGAGCGACTCGAGCGCGGCCTCGGTGGAGAAGCTCTTCGAGGCGGCGCTCGCGCCGGACGCGGATCCGCTCGCCGACGGCGGGCTGCCCGTCCGGGTGATCGACGGCGTGCTCAAGGCGCACGGCGGCGAGGCGCGGGCCGACCGCGTCGGCGCGGAGACGCAGATCACCCTGGAGTGGCCGCTGAACGCGGCCGATCGCAAGGCGGGGGCCTGATGAGCGCGGAGCTGCCGCAGGTGCTGGTGCTCGACGACGACGACGACACGGCGGCGCTGCTCGGCATGGCGCTCCGCCGCCGCGGCTTCCGCGTGCTCGTGGCGCGCACGTGCGACGAAGGGCGCTCGATGCTCGCCGGGAACGCGGTCGACGCCCTCGTGACGGACGTGTCGCTCCCCGACGGCAGCGGCGTCGAGCTGGTGGCGTCGCTCGCGGACAGGCCACGGGCGGTGATCGTGGTGAGCGGGTTCGGCGGGGACGACGATCGCGAGAAGAGCCGGGCGGCCGGCGCTCACGCGCACATGGTCAAGCCCATCGACGTGGCCCGGCTCGTGGCCACGCTCAACGAGCTGATCGGGCGGCCCAGCTGAGCGGGCCGCCGGCTCGCCTCACTTGTCGACCGACGCGTAGAACGAGACGCCCCGCCGGTTCTCGTCGAGGCGGAGCGGGTGCTGCAGCGCCGGCAGCGCGCGCTGGGCGCAGTCGAGGCGCTCGCACGTCCGGCACGTGACGCCGACGGGCACGGCCGCGCCGATGTTGTCCAGGTCGATCCCGTCGGCATAGACGAGCTCGCGGGCATAGCGGACGTCGCAGCCCATGCCGATCGACTGCACCGTGTGGGGGACGTGGTAGCCGCCGCGGTCGCTGCGCACGGTGCGCGCGATGCAGAAGTAGACGGCGCCGTCCGGCATCTGCGAGAGCTGGATCCGGATCATGCCGGGCGTCATCAGGGCGGCGTGGACGTTCCAGCGGGGACACGCGCCGCTGAACCGCGCGAACCGTATGCCGGAGCCGCTGAAGCGCTTCGAGATGTTGCCCGCGATGTCGATGCGGACCATGTGCATCGGCACCCCCTCGGCGCCCGGGCGGCGGAGCGTCGTCAGCCGGTGGCACACCTGCTCGAAGCTCGTGCCGAACCGGTGCGCGAGGAGCTCGATGTCGTAGCGCTCGGCGCGCGCCGCCTCCAGGAACGGCTGGTACGGCATGAGGATGGCGGCGGCGAAGTAGTTGGCCAGCGCGACGCGGGCGAGCGCGCGGGACTCCGGGGTCGTGAGGTTCTCGTCGCGCAGGATGCGGTCGATGGCCGTCGATTGCGTCAGGAGGCCGAGCTGGTGCGCGAGCTGGAACCTGCGGCTCCGGGGCGGCAGCACCTCGGAGATGCTCAGCACGCGCCTGTCGGGGTCGAACCGCCGCATCGCCTGGCGCTCGTCCGCGACCCGGACGATGCGCACCTCGATGCCGCGCGTCGCGTGGAGGTACCGGACGAGGCCGCGGTAGACGTCGTCCGCGTCGAGCTCCGCCTCGCGCCAGAGCGCCTCGGCGCCTTCCTCGAGCTCCGCGAAATGGTTCATCCGGCGCTGGATGAGATCGCTGACCTCCTCGGACGGTAGCCGCGAGTTGTCGACCCCGACGAACCCGTCCCCCGCCAGCCGCTCTCCCAGCGTATCCAGCGATTCGCGTGTCGTCGCGTAGGTCCGGTAGAGCGTGAGCACCGCGCGCGCGACGTTCGGGGACGCCGCGACGAGCTCGCGCAGATCCGCGTTCGTCAGCCCGTGGCTCTCGAAGATAGGGTCGCCGAACACCTCGTGGAGATCGGCCGTGAGCCGGACGTCCTCTTCCGACGCGAAGTTCTGGAGGTCGAGCTGGAATATCTGGGCGAGCCGGATGAGCAGCGGCGCAGTCAGCGGACGCCGGTTGTTCTCTATCAAGTTCAGATAGCTCGCCGAGACACCGAGGCGCTCCGCCAGATCGACCTGCGTCATGTGCTCGCGACGCCGGAGCGCGCGGACCTTGGCTCCGAGAAGAGGTGCATCGGCCATGGGGACCCTCCCGACGTGACCAGGACAACCTGGATGAAATGTAGGCGCAGCTCGCCTGGTGGAAATTTACAATAGTTTACACGTTAACAAGCTGTAAAGCCCTTTCGTCTACATCGTTATCCGCCTGCATTTCAGAGCGAAGTTGACGCTGAAACCTCGTCGACAAACATAGGTTGCTTGTAACGACGCGCAGCGTTGCAGGAGATGTGGATGAGCCAGAATCATGAGACCGCAAGCGTTCGCTTGCTCGCTCCTCGGGTCGGGGGCGACGAGTCCGTCCTCACGCCAGAGGCCCTTCGCTTTCTCTCCGGTCTTGGGCGCAAGTTCGCTGACCGGGTACCCGCCCTGCTCGCCCGGCGGCGCGCCGTGCAAGAGCGGCTGGACGCGGGCGAGCGGTTCGATTTTCTCCCCGAGACGCGCGATGTGCGCGAGGGCGACTGGACCGTGGCGCCGCTGCCCGACGACCTCCTCGACCGGCGCGTGGAGATCACGGGGCCGGTCGATCCCAAGATGATCATCAACGCGCTGAACTCGGGCGCGAGCGTGTTCATGGCCGATTTCGAGGACGCCACGTCGCCCACGTGGAAGAACCTCATCGAGGGGCAAGCGGCGCTGCGGCTCGCGGCGCGGCGCGAGCTCCGTCACGACGACCCGGCGACCGGCAAGCGTTACGCCCTCGGAGACAGGCTGGCGACGCTGCTCGTGCGCCCGCGCGGCTGGCATCTCCCGGAGAAGCACGTCGAGCTCGACGGCAAGCCGCTGCCGGGCGGGCTCTTCGATTTCGGACTCTATTTCTTCCACAACGCGCGTGAGCTCGTCCGCCGCGGTACCGGGCCTTACTTCTATCTGCCGAAGATGGAGAGTCACCTGGAGGCGCGCCTCTGGAACGACGTCTTCGTGTTCGCGCAAGAGGCGCTCGGCCTCCCCATCGGCACGATCAAGGCCACGGTCCTCATCGAGACGCTGCCCGCGGCGTTCGAGATGGACGAGATCCTCCACGAGCTGCGGCAGCACTCGGCCGGCCTCAACTGCGGTCGCTGGGACTACATCTTCAGCTTCATCAAGAAGCTCCGGAACGACCCTGCCTGCGTGATGCCGGACCGCTCGCAGGTGACGATGGAGCAGCATTTCCTGCGCTCGTACACGCAGCTGCTCGTGAAGACGTGCCACCGCCGCGGCGTCCACGCGATGGGCGGCATGGCGGCGCAGATCCCGATCAAGAGCGACCCCGAGGCGAACCGCGCGGCGCTCGACAAGGTGCGCGCCGACAAGCTGCGCGAGGTGAAGGACGGACACGACGGCACCTGGGTCGCGCACCCGGGGCTCGTGCCGCTCGCGCGCGAGGTGTTCGACGCGCACATGCCGGCTGCGAACCAGATCGAGCGCAAGCGCGAGGACGTCCGCGTCTCGGCGGCCGACCTGCTGCGCGTCCCGGAGGGCGCGCGCACCGAGGCCGGCCTGCGCCACAACATCCGGGTCGGCGTCCAGTACCTCGAGGCGTGGATCAGCGGCCTCGGCTGCGTCCCGCTCTACAACCTGATGGAGGACGCGGCCACCGCGGAGATCTCCCGCACCCAGGTCTGGCAATGGATCCGCCACGGGGCGACGCTCGACGACGGCCTGCCGCTCACCGTGGAGCGCTTCCGCGCGGCGGTGGACAGCGAGATGGCCGCGCTCCGCGGCGCGCTCGGCCCGGCGCGCTTCGACGGCGGCCGCTTCGCCGAGGCGCGCGCGCTGTTCGAGCGGCTGTCGATCGGAGAGACCTTCGAGGAGTTCCTCACGCTGCCTGCTTACGAGCTCTTGATCTCCAGCGCCGGAGAGCAGCGCTCGTGACGCCCGGCGCGCTTCGTTTGACGTCGACACAGCGGCCGCTGCCGCCCCCAACCCCAACGCACTAGGAGCCCAGTCATGTCCGCTGCTTTCCCGCTGAACACGCCGATCTCCGCCGACTCGCTGCACGCGCCGCCGAGCGACACCGTCCCGGGCCGGTGGAGCGGCGTCGTCCGCCCGTACTCCGAGGCGGACGTCGCGCGCCTCCGCGGCACCGTCCGTATCGACTACACGCTCGCGACCCTCGGCGCCAAGCGGCTCTGGAACCTGATGCACGCCGAGCCCTACGTGGCGGCGCTCGGCGCTCTCACCGGCAACCAGGCGATGCAGCAGGTCCGGGCCGGGCTCAAGGCCATCTACCTGAGCGGGTGGCAGGTGGCGGCCGACAACAACGAGGCCGGGACGATGTACCCCGACCAGAGCCTGTACCCGGCGAACAGCGTCCCGACGCTCGTGCGCCGCATCAACCAGGCGCTCCTCCGCGCCGACCAGATCGAGAACGCCGAGGGCAAGGCGGGGCGCTACTGGCTCGCGCCCATCATGGCCGACGCGGAGGCGGGCTTCGGCGGGCCGCTCAACGCGTTCGAGCTGATGAAGGCCATGATCGAGGCGGGCGCCTCGGGCGTTCACTTCGAGGACCAGCTCGCCTCCGAGAAGAAGTGCGGGCACATGGGCGGCAAGGTCCTCGTCCCGACCAGCCAGTTCATCCGCACCCTGATCGCGGCCCGCCTCGCCAGCGACGTCATGGGCGTGCCGACCGTCCTCGTGGCCCGCACGGACGCCGACAGCGCCAAGCTGATCACGTCCGACGTCGATCCGCGCGACAAGCCGTTCGTCACGGGGGAGCGCACGCCCGAGGGCTTCTTCGTGCTGAAGGGCGGCCTCGAGGCGGCCATCGCGCGCGGGCTCGCGTACGCGCCCTACGCGGACCTCGTCTGGTGCGAGACGTCGACGCCGGATCTCGATCAGGCGAAGCGCTTCGCGGAGGGGATCCACAAGCAGTTCCCGGGCAAGCTGCTCGCCTACAACTGTTCGCCTTCGTTCAACTGGAAGAAGCACCTCGACGACGCGACGATCGCCCGGTTCCAGCGCGAGCTCGGCGCGATGGGGTACAAGTTCCAGTTCGTGACCCTCGCCGGGTTCCACTCGCTGAATCACAGCATGTTCGAGCTCGCCCGCCAGTACCAGCGCCGGGGGATGGCGGCGTACTCCGAGCTCCAGCAGGCCGAGTTCGCCGGCGAGCAGTTCGGCTACAGCGCGACCCGCCACCAGCGCGAGGTCGGGACGGGCTACTTCGACGAGGTCGCCCAGGTGATCTCGGGCGGCGCTGCGTCCACGCTGGCCCTCCACGAGTCAACCGAGGCCGCCCAGTTCTGAGCGCCCGCGCGGGCGTGCGCCGTCCGTCGCGCCCGCCCGCGCCTGTCCGCCGCGGCGCCGCCCGCGCGGCGCCGGCCCGCCGCCGCCCCGGGTAACCCGCCGGCCCCGTCCGCGCGGCGTCTCTTCCGCGCCGCGTCTCTGCCCGGTCTGCCCGCGGGCCCCGGCCGCGCCTCTCCCTCCTCTCCTCGTGAATCCTCGCGAAGCGCCCGTCCTTGCGGGCTCCGCGCCGGGCGGACGCCGTCTCCGCGGTGGCCCGGCGGGTGCCGTTTGAGTAGGCTCGGCGCGGGCGGCGCCGCCCGAGCCGAGGTGAAAAGAGCTGTGACAACGCAGAGCCCCAGAGCGAGCGACGCTGACAGCAGCGTCGCCGCGTCCAACTTCATCCGCAACATCATCGCCGAGGACCTCGCCGCCGGCAGGCACACGCGGGTCGTGACCCGGTTCCCGCCCGAGCCGAACGGCTACCTGCACATCGGACATGCGAAGTCGATCCTGCTCAATTTCGGGCTGGCGGCGGACTTCGGGGGCGCGTGTCACATGCGCTTCGACGACACGAACCCGGCCGCCGAGGACATGGAGTACGTGGAGTCGATCCTGCGGGACGTGCGCTGGCTCGGCGGCGACTGGGGCGACAAGCTCTTCTTCGCGTCGGACTACTTCGAGCGGCTCTACGCCTTCGCGGTGGAGCTCATCCAGAAGGGCAGCGCCTACGTGTGCAGCCTGAGCGAGGCAGAGACCCGCGAGCTCCGCGGCACCGTCACGGAGCCCGGTCGGGAGAGCCCCTACAGGAACAGGTCCGTTGCGGAGAGCCTGGATCTCTTCGCCCGGATGAGAGCAGGGGAGTTCCCGGAGGGCGCGCACGTGCTCAGGGCCAAGATCGACATGGCCGCTCCCAACATGAAGATGCGCGATCCGCCGATCTACCGCATCAAGCGCGCGCGCCACTACCGGACGGGCGACGCGTGGTGCGTCTACCCGCTCTACGACTTCGCTCACAGCCTCTCCGACGCGATCGAGGGGATCACCCACTCGATCTGCACGCTGGAGTTCGAGAACAACCGGGAGCTGTACGACTGGATCATCGAGCACCTCGACGTCCCGTCCCGCCCCCGCCAGTACGAGTTCGCTCGGCTCAACCTGAGCTACACGGTGATGAGCAAGCGAAAGCTGCTCGCGCTCGTGAAGGGCGGGCTGGTGACGGGCTGGGACGACCCGCGCATGCCCACCATCGCCGGCCTCCGGCGCCGCGGGGTGACGCCCGAGGCCATCCGCTCGTTCTGCGAGGAGATCGGCGTCGCCAAGACGAACAGCATGGTGGACATCGCCAAGTTCGAGTCGTGCGTCCGCGACGATCTGAACCTGCGCGCCCCGCGCGTCATGGCGGTGCTGCGCCCCCTGCGGGTCGTCCTCGAGAACTACCCCGAGGGGCAGGTCGAGGAGATCGACGCGCCCTACTGGCCCGAGGACGTGCCGAGGGAAGGCTCCCGCAAGGTCCCCCTGTCCCGGGTGCTCTACATCGAGCGCGACGACTTCCTCGAGGACCCCCCCAAGAAGTGGTTCCGGCTCGCGCCCGGGCAGCAGGTGAGGCTCCGCTACGCCGGGTTCATCACCTGTCGCGACGTGGTGAGAGACGAGGCGACAGGAGAGGTCGTCGAGCTCCGCTGCACGTACGATCGCCCCACGAAGAGCGGTGAGGCGCCCGACGGCCGCAAGCCGAAGGGGACGTTGCACTGGGTCTCGGCCGCCCACGCGCTCACCGCCGAGGTCCGGCTCTACGACCGGCTCTTCGCGGTCGAGCGGCCCGACGCGGTCGACGAAGGAAAGGATTTTCTGGAGAACTTGAATCCTGGTTCGCTGGTTGTCCTGAGCGGGTGTCAGGTGGAGCCGAGCCTGTCCACGGTCGCGAAGGGGAGCCATGTGCAGTTCGAGCGCCAGGGGTTCTTCTTCGTGGACCCCGTCGACTCCGCGCCCGGCGCGCCCGTCTTCAACCGCACGGTGGCGCTCAAGGACTCGTGGTCGAGGCTCTCGGCCGAGAAGCCCGCCCGGGCCCCTGGGCCCGCGCCCGAGGGCCCGGCCGCGAAGGCGCCGCCGCCGGAGCCCCGGCGCGAGCGCGCGCCCTTCGAGGAGCGCCTCGCGCGGCTCGACCCGGCGCGGGCCGAGAGGGCCAGACACCTCATCGATACACGTGGGATACCGGGCGATGACGCGGTGGTCCTGGCCGACGACGACGGCCTCCTCCGGCTCTTCGAGGAGACGGTCGCCGTGCACGACAACCCCCGGGGCGCCGCCAACTGGGTCATCCACTCGGTCGCCCGGGAGCTGAAGGACAGGAAGACAGGCGACCTCCCCGTCTCGGGTGCGCAGCTCGGCGAGCTCCTGGCGCTGATCGATGACGGGACGATTTCCGGAAAGATCGCGAAAGATGTCCTCGCTGAGATAATGCAGCAGGGCGGTAGTCCGAAGGCGATCGTCGCGCAGAGAGGGCTCCGGCAGGTCGCCGACGAGGGCGCCCTGGAGCGCATCGTCGACCAGATCATCGCCGGCCATCCAGGCGAGGTTTCCCGCTTCCGCGCGGGGAATTCGAAGCTGATCGGGTTCTTCGTCGGCCAGGTCATGAAGGCCTCCGGCGGCAAGGCGAACCCCGACCTGGTCAATACGCTGCTGGCCAGGAAGCTGGCGTAAATCTCCCACCCACGCGCTGTTTCGCTTCCCCCCCGACGCGGGGTGCGCCCGAGTGCTGCGCTCTGCGTTATCCCACTCCCGGCACCTGACTAGGTGTTGCGTGTCGTGGAGGTGTGCAGAAACATGTCCAGCAAAATCTCCATAAATCAATTGAACTTGATAGCTGGAGTGGTGTAAATCTGATTGGTACTATGGAATCTGCACGCCAGTTCGCTCTCCTCGCTTGCGTGGCGGTGTCGTTCTCGCAGGCTGCTTGCGTCGCGTCTGCCGAGCTCGAAGGGGACGATGAGGCGGTGGAGGAGGTCCAGCAGGCGGCCATAACGGTCAACGCGCTGACCGTCAACGCGCTGACCGTCAATGCGCTGACCGTCAACGCGCTGACCGTCAATGCGCTCACCGTCAACGCGCTGACCGTCAATTCGTTGATGGGTAATTCGCTGATGAGAGACGCGCTCCGTACTCCCGAGTCGAGGGAGCTCCTCAGCTTCATCGTGGGCTGCGCGCTCCCCGAGGACGCCCGCCTCGACGTCAAGGTCGATGGGGTGCCCTACAGCTTCGCGGGGGATCTCGGCCTCGCGCCCGAGTGGGGCACGAAGCGCGGCTCGTGTGATGAAGACTGCCAGGAGTGGGTCTCCGCGTGCCTGCTCGCGCGCGTGAACTACCGGGGCGAACACGTCATGATCTCGCTCCGCGGACAGCACGAAGCGCTCTCGTCCACGAAGCGGGAGCGGTCGAGGTACGACGCGGCGGAGGCGACCTACTTCGGCAACGTCTTCCAGAAGCCGCAGCGCCTCTTCGCCTGCCTCGCGCCGGGCAAGAGGCAGATCCCGCGCGTCTGCGGGCCCTCGATTGCCAGTTGCCCGATCGACGTCGTGGGCGAATGTGAGGACGTGTGCGATGGGCCGAGGTCGGACGGCAGCTTCTTGAACTGCCGCGATAGTGAGCCGCTCGACCTTCCGTGCGGTCCCCGCGTCTTTCCGCGCGGCACCGACCGCTACAAGGCTTCGGTGTCCGTCTTCCTCGAGTAGCATCGGGCGGCGTGGATTCAGGCGCCGTCCTCGCGAACCGCTTCGTCGTCGGGCAGCAGGTTGCGGCCGGGGGGATGGGGACGGTCTATCGCGCGCACGACCGCCTCGACGACCGCCCGGTCGCCCTCAAGGTCCTGCACAGCCGCGAGGCCTTCGACGTCGAGCGGTTCGAGCGCGAGTCGCAGATCCTCGCCGAGCTGAGCCACCCGGGGATCGTGCGGTACGTGGCGCACGGGGGGACCGGCGCCGGGGACCACTACCTCGCGATGGAGTGGCTGGAGGGCGAGGACCTGGCGGCGTGCCTCGCGCGCCGGCAGCTCGCGCTCGCCGAGAGCCTGGCGGTGCTGCGCAGGACCGCGGACGCGCTCGCCTTCGCGCACTCGCGCGGGATCATCCACCGCGACGTCAAGCCGAGCAACATCTTCCTCGTCGCCGGCGACGTCGGCCAGCTCAGGCTCGTCGACTTCGGGATCGCGCGCCCGGACGGGGAGTCGCGGCGGCTCACCTACACGGGCGGGATCCTCGGGACCCCGGGGTACATCGCGCCCGAGCAGATCGAGGGCGGGGGCGCCCTCGACGCGCGGGCGGACGTGTTCTCGCTCGCGTGCGTCTTTTACGAGTGCATCGCCGGCCGCCCGGCCTTCGAGGGGGCGCACGTCATGGCGGCGCTCGCCAAGCTCCTGTTCCAGACGACGCCCCGGCTGCGCGAGGTCCGCGCGGACGTCCCGGAGCCGCTGGAGCAGCTCATGGACCGGATGATGGCGAAGAACCCCGAGGACCGGCCGCGCGACTGCGGCGACGTCGGGGTCGAGCTCGCGCAGATCGCGGAGGTGCTCGACACCTGGGCGACGCCGCGGCCCGCCACGCTGGCCTCCCCGAAAGACGCGACCATGCGCTCGGCGCGGCCCGATGGCTTCCTCACGCGCAGCGAGCAGCGGCTCGTGTCCCTCGTGCTCGCCGGTGAGCCGGACGACGTGCAGATGAGCGTCGCGGCGGCCGGCGGCGTGCCGAGCGCCTCGGACGTCTCGAGCGTGCTGCAGGAGCTCTCGAGCGAGGGCCCGGGCTCCGCGGTGCCGCGCTCGGAGGTGCGGGCCGCGGTGGAGCCCTACGGCGCCCACATCACGGAGATCTCGCGCGGCTCGCTCATCGCGATCCTCGCCGGCGCCGGGAGCGCGGTGGACCGGGCCGAGCGGGCGGCGCGGTGCGCGCTCGCGCTGCGCGCGCGGTTCCCCGGCATCCCGCTCGCCGTCGCCACGGGGCGCGGGGTGTCGTCGGCGAAGCTCATCGAGGGCGACGTCATCGACCGGGGGGTGCGCGCGCTGCGGGCCGCGCACGCGGGGGCGGTCCGGCTCGACGACGTGACGGCCAGCGTTGTCGGCGGCCGGCTCAAGGTGGAGACCGACGAGAACGGGCCGTTCCTCGCGACCGAGACGGCGGCCGACGAGAGCGTCCCCGTGCTCCTCGGCAAGCCGAGCGTCTGGGTCGGCCGCATCCGCGAGCTGTCCATGCTGGAGGGCGTGTTCTCCGGGTGCGTGAGCGAGTCGCTGGCGAGCGCGGTGCTCATGATCGGCGCGGCGGGGTCCGGGAAGTCGCGGCTCCGCCTGGAGTTCCTGACCCGGGTGCGGCGCCAGTTCGGGTCGGTGGAGATCCTCTCCGGGCGGGCCGAGTCGATGGCCGCGGGGTCCCCGTTCGGCCTCATCGCCGACGCGATCCACAAGGCGGCGGGGATGCGCGAGGGCGAGCCGGTGGAGGCCCGGCGGCGCAAGCTGACGCGCCGGCTCGGGCGCCACCTGAGCGGCGAGGCGCTGAGCCGGATCGCGGCCTTCCTGGGCGAGCTCTCGCGGACGCCGTTCCCCGACGGCGAGACGAGCGGGCTGCGCGCGGCGCGCGACAACGCGATGCTCATGGCCGACGCGACGCGCGCGGCGTGGGAGGACTGGCTCGCCGCCGAGTGCGCGGCGCAGCCGGTGCTGCTCGTGCTCGAGGACCTGCACTTCGGCGATCCGGCGACCGTGCGCCTCATCGATCAGACGCTCCGGAACCTCCGGGACCTGCCCCTCATGCTGCTCGCGCTGGCCCGGCCCGAGGTGAGCAAGCAGTTCCCCGGGCTGTGGACCGACCGGGAGGTGCAGACGATCAAGCTCGGGCCGCTGCCCGCCAAGGCGAGCGAGCGCATGGTGCGGAGCGCGCTCGGCGAGGACACGCCCGCGGAGACGGTGGCCCGGGTCGTGGACCGGGCCGACGGCAACCCGTTCTACCTGGAGGAGCTCATCCGCGCGGTCGCGACGGGCAAGGGGGACGTGCTGCCCGACTCGGTGCTCGGCACGGTCGAGGCGCGGCTCGACGCCGAGGGGCACGAGGCGAAGCGCGTGCTGCGGGCCGCGAGCATCTTCGGCGACCGCTTCTCGAAGCTCGCGGTGGCGGCGCTGCTCGGCGGCGCGACGCGCGTGAAGGAGACCGAGACGTGGCTCGACGCGCTCGCGGCGCGGGAGCTCATCGCGCCGGTCTCGACGCCGGGGTGGCTCATCCCGACGGACTACGTGTTCCGCCACGCGATCGTGCGCGAGGCCGCGTACGCGATGCTGACGGAGCCGGACCGCGCCCTCGGCCACAAGCTGGCCGGCGAGTGGCTCGAGCGCAGCGGGCACACCGACGCGATGGCGCTCGCGGAGCACTTCCGCCGCGGCGGCGAGCCGGGGCGCGCGGTGCGGTGGTACCGGAGGGCCGCGGAGCAGGCGCTCGAGGCGAACGATCTGGCGAGCGCGCTCGCGCGCGCCGAGATGGGCGTCCAGTGCGGGGCGGCCGACGAGGAGCTCGGGCGGCTGCGGCTCGTGGAGGCGGAGATCGCCCTGTGGCAGCAGGAGACGGCGCTCGCCGTGCAGCGCGGCACCGAGGCGGCGGGCCTCGTGCGGACCGGGAGCTCGCCGTGGTTCCGCGCCATCGGGCAGGTGATCATCGCGGAGGGGAAGCTCGGCCACTTCGACCGCGTCGAGGCCTGGGCGACGCGGGCGGCCGAGGCGGCCGGCGCGATCAGCGCGCGGATCATGTGCCTGTGCGAGGCCGCGATGTACCTGATCTTCGGCGGTCGCTACACGGCGGCCGACGCGCTGATCCGGATGCTCGAGGCGGCCGCGAGCGAGCCCGCCGGGCTGGAGCCGCAGGCGGCGGGGCAATACCAGCAGGCGCGCGCGGTCCGGGCGCACACGAGGGGCGACATCGGGGCCGCGCTGAGCGGGTTCACGGCGGCGAGCGCGGCGTTCGAGCAGGCCGGCGACCGCCGGAACGCCTGCGCGGCGCGCTCGAACCTGGGCTTCTTGTACGGCGAGCTCGGCGACTTCGAGGGGGCCGAGTCGGAGCTCCGGACGGCGCTGGCCGGGGCGCAGCGCATGGGCCTCGACGACCTGGAGACGGCCGCGCTCCAGAACCTCGGCTACGTCATCGCCCACCTGGGGCAGCTCGAGGAGGCGAAGAGCCTCGAGCTGCGCGCCGCCGCGGCGTTCCAGCAGCAGGGCGACCGGCGCATGGAGGGCGTGACGCTGACGTACATGGCGAAGATCATGCTCCTGTCGGGCGATCCCGTGGCCGCCGAGCGCGAGGCGCGCGCCGCGGTCGAGGCGCTGGTCGTGGCGCCTCCGCTGCGCGCCGCCGCCGTGGCCGTGCTCTCGCGCGCGCTGCTCGCGCAGGGCCGCCCGGAGGAGGCGCTGCCGGCCGCGCGCGAGGCGTTCGTGCAGCTCGAGGAGGCGGGCTCGCTCGAGGAGGGCGAGGCGCTCGTGCGGCTCGCCTACGCCGAGGCGCTCGCGGCGGCGGGCGCCGCGCGCGAGGCGGCGGAGGCGCTCGCCGTCGCGCGCCAGCACCTGCTCGACCGCGCGGCGAAGATCAGCGACGCGTCCTTTCGCGAGCGGTTCTTGACGTGTGTGCCCGACAACGCGAGGACCCTCGCGCTCGCCGCCGCCGGGTGACACGCCGCGGGGCGGCGGCGCCCCGGCGGCCTGCCTACGCCGGCTGCGTCGGCTGATCCAGGGCGGCCTCCGCCGCCTCGCGCTCGGCGATGGCGGCGGCGTGGCGGCGCAGCCGGTCGCCCATCACGTTCGGGATGCGCGCTGAGGCCTCGAGCGCGGCCGAGAGCGCGCCGCGCGCGGCGGCGAGCCGGCCGCGGCGCAGCGCGGTCACCGCGCGGATCTCGAGGACCTCGATGTGCTCCTGGCCCACGGAGCTCTGGGCCGAGCGGTCCACGAGCGCGTCCCACGCCGCGTCGTCCGCGGCGCCCCTGTCCTGCGTGGCCAGATCGATCATGGCGCAGAGCACCTCCTCCGAGGGGACCATCAGCGCGTCGGCCTGGCCCTCGTCGCGGGCGCGCTCCTGCATCTCGCGCATCTGCTCGAACCGCGCCCGCGCCTCGGCCTGCTCGCCGCAAAAGAAGAGGAACCGGGTCTTGAGGAGCAAGGCGACAGGCCGGCACGCCCCGCAGAGCCGGTGCCGCTCGATCTCGAGCGCGCGATCGATGTGCGGCCTCGCCGCCGCGAGGTCGTCCATGAGGTAGAGGTACTCGCCGAGGTTGTACTCGCCGACCCGCTCCAGCCCGCTCTGGCCGAGGTCGCGCGCGAGCGCGAGCACCCGCTCGAGGTCGGCGATCATCCGGGCCTTGTCGCCGCGGCACGCCCAGAGGAGCGCGCGGTTGTTCGTCACGGAGCCGAGGTGGAGCGTGTCGTGGTGCGCCTCGCAGAGCGCGATCGCCCGGCCGAGCGCGTCCTCGGCGTCGTCGAGCCGGCCGAGCCCCTGGAGGACGAAGCCGAGCATGAGCAGCGAGATGACGAGCGTCTCGTACCCCTCGTCGCCGAGCGAGGCGGCCGACGCCGCGGCGCGCTCGAGCGCGGCGGCCGCCTCTTCCTCCCGGCTGAAGCGGTGGAGCGTGCGCCCGGCGCCGAGCGCGAGGCGCGCGGTGAGCGCCGGCGACAGCGTGATCTCCTCGGCGAGCACGCCCGCCTCCTCGACGCGCTCCTCGGAGCTCTTGAACTCGTCCATCCAGTCGAGCGCCGTGGCCTCGTCGAGCAGGATGTCGATCTGCGCCCGGATGTCGTCGCGCGCCCGCGCGATGGCCCGCGCGCTCGCGAAATCGGCGAGGGCGTCGTGGTAGCGGCCCAGGCGGTAGCGCATGAGGCCGCGGCCCCGGTGCGCGGCCGCGCGGTCGGGGCGCACCCCGCCCGGCGCGCGGCGGCTGGGCGGGCCTCCGCCCGGGGCCGTCGGCTCGATCGGCTGCTCCAGGGCGCGGCTGTAGAGCGTCTCCGCGTCGAGGTAGGCGTGCCGGGCGCGCGCGCGCTCCGCCAGGGTGAGGTAGGCGATCTCCGCGATCTCGCCGAGGCCCGCCTGGGCGGCGTGGTACGCGAACGGGATGAGGCGATCGTTCTTGAGGTGCGGCGCGTCGCGCTCGCCGGCCTCGTCGCTCGCGGCGTCGCGGTGCAGCTTGAAGGCCGCGAGGTGGACGCGCCGGCGGAGCGGCTCGGGCGCGCCGCGGGCCACCGCCTCGCGGACCAGCGCGTGGCGGAAGCCGATGCGGCCCCGCCGGTCCTGGACGAGGAGGCCCGCGGCGATCAGGCGCTTCACGGCGACCGCGGCGTCGAGCGGGAGGTCGTCGGCCTCGCCGTGCTCGTCGAGCCGGTGGAGCACGCCGGCCACCTCGGCGACCGCGACGTCGGGGCCGAGCAGCGCGATGAGCCGCGCGTGCGCCTGCAGCGCGGGCGGGAGCGCGTCGATCTCGCCGAGCGCGAGCCAGTCGAGGAGCGGCATGTCGGGGAGACGATCGAGCTCGTCGGTGGCGAGATACCACGCGTCGCCCCGCGGGTGCCGGCGCACGACGCCCCCCCGCTTGAGGCCGCGCACGAGCTCGATGAGCAGGAGCGGGACGCCCTGCGCGCGCTCGACGAGGTGCGCGACCGCGGGCTCGGGCACGTCCTCCGCGGGCAGGAGCAGCCGCCGGCAGAGGGCGATCGCGCTCTCGCGATCGAGCGCCTCGAGGCGGTAGGTCTCGCGGCGCGCGGCGCGCTCGCCGAAGGAGGGGCGCGCGCTCTCGAAGCTCGGCCGCCCGAACGCGCAGATGAAGAGCGGCGCCTGCGCCTCGGCGAGCGCCGCGTACTCGAGCGCGGCGAGCGCCGCGTCGTCGGCCACGTGCGCGTCGTCGAGCACCACGAAGAGCGGCGTCCGGCGCGATCGCCGGCGGAGGGCCTCGCCGGCGGCCACGGAGAGCGCGGCGCGGAGCGCGCCGGGCGCCGCGGAGAGCGCGCGGAGCTCCGGGTAACGCTCCTCGGCGAGTGGGTCGTCGCTGATCCAGCCGAGCGCGAGCGCCACGGCGGCCCCGAGCCGCGCCTGCTGCGCGCCCGCGAGGCGGCGCCGGAGGAGCGCGCTGCCGCCGTCCGCCGGAGGGGACGACGGCAGCGCGAGCGCCCGCTGCAGGATCTCCCGGACGACGCGATCGGCCCCGCCCGCGACCGGCTCGCCGGTCCGGAGCTCGATCACCTCGGCGCGCCCCTCGATCGCGCGCAGCCGCTGCGCGAGCGCGCCGGCGAGGCGGCTCTTGCCGTGGCCGGCCACGCCGATGACGCTGGCGATGGTGGGCGTCGCGGTCGCCACGGCGTCGCGCGCGCCCGCGACCAGCGCGTCGAGCACGTCGCTCCGGCCGAACAGCGGCTGGGAGCTCGAGTCGAACGCGGTGTCGGCGTCGGGCAGGGCGGCGGCCAGCCCGGGCTGGCCGGAGGCCGGCCCTGGCGGGGGGAGGCCGTCGCCCGGGGCCTGGGAGGCGTCGTCGCCGAGCGCCGCCGCGGCCGCCGGCGACAGGGTGAGGCCCGGAGGGCCGCCCGCCGCGAGCCGATCCTCGCGGTGGAAGAGCGGGCTCAGGAACCGCCGCGTGCCGTCGGGCCGCGGCTGGACGGACACGGTCGCGAGGTCGAGCAGCCCGCGGGAGAGGACGCGCTGCTGCTCGAGCTCGCGGCCGGCGTGCGCCGCGCGGCGCAGCGGGCTCGCGCCGTCCGCGTGATCGAAGACGGCGACGAAGCGGCCGCCCGCGGCGTGGGCGAGCTCGCCGCCCAGGGCGCTGAGCCTCCGCTGGAGGGCCACGACGTCGAGCTCGGCCTCGAAGAAGAGGAGCGCGACGGCGCGCCGCTCGACGCTGCGGGCGCTCGGCGGCGGCGGATCGGTGGTGGGGCCCCTGACGCGCGAGGGGCGGCGCTCCTGGCCGCGCTCGAAGCTCTCCAGGGCGGCGCCGAGCGCCGCGGCGCTCGCGAAGCGCTGGCCCCTGTCCTTCGCGAGGCACCGGAGCACCACCTCCTCGAGCGAGCGCGAGATCGGCGCGATCAGGGAGGGCCGCGGGGGGCGGCGGCCGAGGTGGTCCTGCCGCACGAGGGCGGGAGGTCCCCAGAAGGGCGGCTTGCCGGTGAGCAGCTCGAACAGCACGGCGCCGAGGGCGTACACGTCCGCGCGCGCGTCGACGTCGCCGCGGCCGTCGCACTGCTCGGGGGCCATGTACTCGGCGGTGCCGGGCGCGTCGCTCTCGGCGGTGATGCGGGGCGACGGCTCGCGGTGCCCCGCGGCGAGGCCGAGATCGATGATGGTGGCGCGGTGCCCGCCGTCTCCGGCGCGCGCGGCGAGCGGCGCGCCGGCGACGAAGATGTTCTCCGGCTTGACGTCGCGGTGCACGTAGCCGCGCGCGTGGATCGCCTCGAGGGCCCGGAGCGCGGCGCGCGCGAGGGCGCACGCCTCGCGCGCCGGCATCGGCACGGCGACCCCGCGCGCCACGAGGCGGTCGGCGAGCGTGGGGCCGTCGAGGTACTCCATGACGAAGTACGGCGTGCCCGAGGCGAGCTGGCCGCACCCGTAGACGGCGGGCACGTGGGGCGGCCCGACGTCGTAGAGGGCCCGCATCTCCTTGACGAGGCGCGCGCTCGCGTCCGGCTGGTCGGCGCGCGCGACCTTGATCGCCACGGTCGGGCCGCCCTCCTCGGGCTCGGCCGCGAACACGGCCCCGAACCCGCCTGCGCCGGCGAGCCGGACGCCTCGGTAGCCTTCGATGCTGGGCAGCGCGGTCGCGCTCAGCCAGCTGCCGCTGGGCTCGTCCGCGCCGGGCTCGGGGCTCGCCTGCCGCACCACGGGGCCGTGCTCCGGACACCCCGGATCCGCGTGCGCGACGCGCCTGCCACACTCCTTGCACCGCGCGGTGGGCGCGGTGGGCGCCCCGGAGCGAGCCGCGCTTCCGCCTCGACGAGCATCGGGCAACATGGGGGCCTCATGGCAGGAACGTCGTAATCACCGCGGGCCACGACTCGCCTCGATCGTCGGTGCAGCTCGGGCGATGGCCGCCGGCCGCGCTGAGCGCGTCACACGCGAGATCGCATGAGCCCACGATGTGAATGTTCGGGCATTCTCGGACGCCCCCTCCGGGCTCCGCGAGCCCCGCGGCGCAGTCCCTGCTGAGGGCCCGAGAGCTCTCCACGTTGGATTCTTTGTAGCAGGCATAGAGGCGGGGCGGGGTCGCGAACAGATCGCCCCAGAAGGCGCCTTCCTCCACCGGATACGACTCGACCTCGCTCGCGTCCGGGTGCCTGAGGGCGAGGTGCGCCGCGCGCGACGAGATCATCACGGAGATGCCGGCCCGGTTGGCGCGCGACGCCACGCAGGCCGAGACCCACTGCTCCCGGGACTCGCTCAGCGGCGCGATGGCCCAGCTCGCCGCGAGCCCGAGGTAACCCGGGTAGACCTCCTCGCGCAGCTCGCCGCGCTCGTCCCGCCACGAGAACCTGAACGATTGCGACGGGGTCAGCGCGCAGCCGACGATGTATTGAAGGAGCTGCCTGGACATCGCGCCGAGCTCCCCTGGGCGGGTGATGGCGGCGCGGACCGCCGCCGAGATGGCGTTCGAGGCGAGTCTGTTCGGGGCGAGCGCAACCGGGTTGAGGGCGTTCGGGTTGAGGGCGTTCGGGTTGAGGGCGTTCGGGTTGAGGGCGTTCGGGTTCAGCGCGTTGTGATTCACGAGCGCACTTGAGACCTCGTCGACCGACCCCCACTCCGCGGGAAATCCGTCGCTGCCACCGCAGCACGGCACTGAAGCCAACAGAAATGTGTGTGCGCACAGCGCTCGGATTCGCCTCTTCATCTGTCCCCCTCCGCGCCCGTTCTGCTAGCAGATGGAATAGGCTACCGTAAGGATAACGATGGATTTACTGTACCACTTGGCGAAGCGACGTGTAGCGCCAACCCGGCCGTCTGGCGCGGAGAAAATCCTCGCTCGGGTGAGTCCTTAGTCGCATCGGGGGGGTTATGACGATGGATGCTTTGGCGACACGAGATAACGAGACACGGGCATTTTCACTGGAGGAGAGGTCCTTTTCCCGAGGTGAGCTGCCGTGCGGCACGCGGGCGGGTGCGTACGGCATTGTGTCGCCCATCGCCCGGGGCGGATGTGGCGCCGTGTACGAGGCAATTCACCTCCAGACCGGCGCGCGTGTGGCGATGAAGGTGCTCCACGGGACGCTCGCCGCGTCGCCGAAGATGGTGAAGCGCTTCCTGCGCGAGATCGAGGTGGTGCGGCTGCTCAATCACCCCGGGATCGTCGAGATTCATGACGCCGGCGAGCTCGCGGACGGCCGGCCGTTTTATGTGATGGAGCACCTCGACGGGGTGACGCTCGACGTGCTCCTCCGGCAGGAGGGGCGGCTCTCGCCGGAGCAGGCGCTCGAGCTTCTCGAGCCGGTCTGCTCGGCGCTCGACGCGGCGCACGCGGCCGGGATCATCCACCGCGACGTGAAGGGCAGCAACATCTTCGTCTCGCGGGGCGCCCCGCGGGCGGTCAAGCTCCTCGATTTCGGGATCGCCAAGCTGATGGAGCCGGACGAGGGGGCGAGCGGCTTCACCACGGCGGGGAGGGCGCCTGGCACCCTCACGATCATGGCGCCCGAGCAGATCCTCGGCGGCGTCCTCGACGCGCGCGTGGACGTGTATGCGCTCGGCGTCCTCTTGCACAGGCTCCTCACGGGCAAGCTCCCGTTCTACTCGCCGGACGCGACCGAGCTGCTCCGGCAGCACCTGGAGGAGCCCGCGCCGCGCCCGAGCCGGCGGACCCCGCTGCCGCCCGCGCTCGACGCGGTGGTGCTGCGCTGCATGGAGAAGCAGCCGGAGCACCGCTATCCTTCGGTGAAGAGCTTCCTCTACACGCTGCGCGAGGCGGTCGGCGAGCCGACGTCGGGGCGGAGCAGCATGCCGGAGCTCCAGACCGACGCGATCGCGATCTACCTCGATCTCCGGGTGCGCACCGACGCCGACGATCTCGACGACGCGCTCGCCGAGGAGCTCGGCCTCGTGCTCGACCTCGCGGAGGAGCGCCTCCGGGACGCCGGGCTCACGCTCGTCTCCGTGACCGGCAGCGAGATCCTCGCCGTGCGCCTCCTCTCCAGCGAGCTGCGCGAGTCGCTGCTGGAGCGCGCGGCGGTGATCGAGATCGCCGCCTCGCTCCACGAGGAGATCGCCCTGAGGAGCGGCCCGGACACGCGCGTGCACACGAACCTGTGCCTGCACGCCGGGCAGGTCGTTGTGCGCTCGGCGAACCACCCGGAGATCATCGGCGGCGACCTGGCCCGGGTCGGGGCGTGGGCGCCCGTCGACGCGGTGCACGCGCTCTGCGCGACGGAGGCGGCGGTCCGCGGGATCGGCGGACTCGAGCTCTCCGCGGGGCCGCCCGGGCTCCTGCTGATCGGCGAGCTCTCCGGGCACTGCTCCTCGCCGGCGCCGACGCTGCGGTGCCGCGCGCTCTGACGCAGAGGACGCGGAGGGCGCGCGGCCAGCGCGCGCCCCGCAGCGCCGCGCGCGCCGCGCCCCCGCGACGCGCGATGTCAGGCCGGCGACGGGCGCGCGCTCGGCGTGGACCCCCTGGCGGACTCGGGAGCTCCCGGAGTCGATATGACGACGCAAAAACGAGCGAGGGGCGATTGCCGCTCCACGATAGGTGCCATTATAAGGGCCGCCCGCGGGTCGCTCGACCTCTCGCCCGCGCCCCGCCGCTCCGGAAAGCTCTCATGTCCATACGCCTCCAGCAAGCACTCCAGACCCTCCTTCATTCCGCCCCTCTCCTTCGCGACGCATCGAGCAGCGGTAACGTCCGTGTGCTCGCCTCGCTCCTCGGGCCCGCCTTCCGCGGCTTCGTCCAGCGGCGGGGCAAGGGCGTGGTCTCGACCGATATCTCGGTTGGATACGAGGCCAGCTTTAACTGGAGTTACGGGCGGGACGACCCCGACATGGGGAGGCTCTACCACCTCGCCAAGACGTCCCAGTGGAACGCTGCGACAGACCTCGACTGGTCGCGGAGCGTCGACTGGCTCGACCCGGCAATGCCGCTCTTGCCCGACAGCTGGATGCCGCCGTCCAAGCTGCCCGCCTGGGGCAGGCTCTCCGAGCGGGAGCGCGCGACGCAGCGCCACGGGCTGCTCTCCTGGATGCTGAGCCAGTTCCTGCACGGCGAGCAGGGCGCCTTGTTCGCGGCGTCGCAGATCACGGAGTGCGTGCCGTCGCTCGACGCGAAGCTCTACGGGAGCACGCAGGTCGCCGACGAGGGGCGCCACGTCGAGGTGTTCCACGCCTACCTGACGCAGAAGCTGGAGAAGCTCTACGAGATCAACGACAACCTCTATGTCGTCATCGACGCGATCATGAGCGACAGCCGGTGGGACATGAAGTTCCTCGGCATGCAGATCATGATCGAGGGCCTGGCGCTCGGCGCGTTCGGCTCGATTCGACAGGTGACGGGCGAGCCGCTCCTCAAGGACGTCCTCCGGTCGGTGATCACCGACGAGGCGCGCCACGTCCACTACGGGGTGCTCGCGCTGAGCAGGTTCTACCGGGAGGGCATCGACGAGCGGGCGCGGAGGGAGCGTGAGGACTGGGCGTTCGACCTGTCGGTGCTCCTGCGCAACCGCTTCCTGGCGCACGAGTTCTATGACGAGTTCTACGCTCACCGCATGACGCGCTGCGCGTGGGACGAGCTCATGCTCAAGAGCGACCTGATGGGGTTCTTCCGCCGGACGATGTTCCGGCGGATCGTGCCGAACCTGAAGCGGATCGGCCTTCTGTCCGCGCGGATGCGGCCGCGCTACGCCTCGCTCGGCCTGCTCGAGTACGAGCACGGGCGGGCGGCGAGCGAGCTGACGGCCAAGGAGCTGCTCGACGACGCGTGAGGCGAGGGCGGCCGAGGGCGGCCGAGGGCGAACGACGCGGACGCCCGCGCCGGCCCCGGGGCGAGATCAGCAGGTGGACCGGGCGCAGGTCGAGAGCTCGACGCCGCACCGCTTCTGGATGCAGGCGAAGTCGCCGTTGCAGGCGGCGAGCGACCTGAAGGCGCACGAGAGGACCTGATCGGCGAAAAACTGGGCGTTGGGGCAGCCCCGCGACATGCAGCTGGAGACGCACGCGACGCTGAATTCCGGCGGCGTCCGGTCCCTGTCGATGCACCGGGCGGCGCAGGTGACCACCTCCTGGCAGTCCACGGGGTCGCACGCGCCGCAGTCCTGGGGACAGAGGCCGCAGGTCTCGAAGCTCTCGCAGACGCCGTTCGAGCACACCGAGCACACGCCGCAGTCGCGCCGGCAGGACGCGCACGTCTCCGTCCCCGAGCAGATGCCGTCGCCGCACGTGGCGCAGGCGCCGCAGTCGTCCGGGCAAGAGAAGCAGCTCTCGATCCCGCCGTTGCACACGCCGTTGCCGCAGGCCTCGCAGACGCCGCAGTCGGGGGCGCACGAGCGGCAGTCCTCCCGCGGCGAGCAGACGCCGTCGCCGCAGCCCTGGCAGACGCCGCAGTCGCCCGCGCACGTCGCGCACGTCTCGGCGCCGCTGCACACGCCGTCGCCGCAGTTCGGGCACACGCCGCAGTCGCCCGGGCACGTCGAGCACGACTCGCTCGCCCGATCGCAGGCGGCGTCGCCGCAGCGCGGACAGAGGCCGCAGTCCTCGGCGCAGCTGCCGCAGTCCTCCGCGCCGTTGCAGGCGCCGTCGCCGCACGCCGGGCCCTGGCACGGGCCGCAGTCGCTCGCGCAGCTCGAGCACGTCTCTGTCCCCGAGCAGGCGCCGTCGCCGCACCCCTGGCCCTGGCACGGGCCGCAGTCGGGGGCGCAGGAGCGGCAGTCCTCCGCGCCGTTGCAGGCGCCGTCGCCGCACGCCGGGGCCGGGGGCTCGGCGCCGGACGAGCTGTCGTACTCCCACGTCTCGGTGCGGCCGCAGCCCGCCCCGAGCGAGGCCCCCGCGAGGGCGAGGAGCGCGGACCAGGCGAAGGCGCGCGAGGAGAGGAAGCCAGGGCGATGCCGCCCGGACCGCAGCAGGAAGCTCAGCCGGCTTGTGGTACCCATACGATCAGCCCCGGGGACACGAGAGGTCGGGTTGTCAGAAGGAGCGGGACCGGCTCGCGGGCTGCAGCGGCGCCGCGATGAGCCGTCCACGGGAACGCGCGCGGACGGAACATACATGGAGACGGCCCGCGGATGGCGCCAAAGCACAGGCGCGCCGGCGCTGGAGCCGCGGGGCGGGGGCGCATGCGCGACCGAGCGGCACAAAATAAAAGAGGGCGGCGCCTCCGGAGAGGCGTCGCCCAAAGCGCTCCGCAGTGCGCGCTTCACCCAGGAAGCGACGCGCCGCGCAGAGAGCTCACTTGGGGGCGTCGGCCGCGGGGGCCGCCGCCGGGTCGGCCGCGGGGGCCGCCGCCGGGTCGGCCGCGGGGGCCGCCGCCGGGTCAGCCGCCGGCGCCGCCGCCGGGTCAGCCGCCGGAGCCGCGCCCGGGTCGGTCGGGGCCGGGGCGCTGCCGCCGCAGGCGACGACGAGGGACGACACGGCGACGAGCGCAAGAACGAGCTTCTTCATGGAATCCTCCGAAAATGGGGCGGGTAGACCACCCTCAATCAACAGGCGTGTGAACCGCACGCAAATCCGGCGGCCACCACCCAGACGCCGCGGGGGGCCAGAACGGCTCACAGTTTTTTCGATGAGCCGCCCGGGCCCGACCAGGCGTCTAGAAAAGTGTGGGAACCTCGGGGCGCTCCTGATGCCGCTCTGGACAGGAGCTCAGGGCCCGGCGCTCCGCCCGGGCCGCTGCTCCGCCTCCCGCGAGGGCACCGCGATCACCGTTTGCTGTACATTTCCAGTCATGTCCCCTGGTACGAACGCATGGCTCTGAGACCTCAGCGAGGGCGCTTGCGCCTTGTCGAACCGGCCACCCCGGCTGCCCCGGCCGCGGAGGCCCAGGAGGACATGGGCGACGCCGGGCCCGCGTTCACTCCGGAGGAGCGCGGCCGCGGCGATGGCCGGCGCGCCCAGGACCGGCGGTCGTCCGCCGCGACCGGGCCGGCCGAGCGCGGGACGGGCCTCGCGGAGCTGCCGGACGCGCAGCTCGTGGTGCTCGGCGCCCGCCGGGACACGGGCGCGCTCGAGCAGCTCTACCGGCGGCACGTCGCCTTCGCCATCCACCTCGCGACGCGCATCGAGGGCTCTGCGCGCGACGTGGAGGACATCGTCCACGACGCGTTCCTCCGCGCCTTCGAGCGCCTCGACGATCTCGTGGATCCCGCCGCGTTCCGCGCGTGGCTCGGGTCGATCATCGTCCACAAGGTCCGCTCGCGGATGCGGCGCGCGCGGCTGCTCGGCGTGCTCGGGATGGGCAAGTCGAGCGAGCCGGTCGATCTCGACGCCCTGGCGAGCCCGGCCGCGTCGCCCCACGCGCGGGCGCAGATCGCGCAGATCTACGCCCTGCTCCAGACGTTGCCGGCCGACGACCGGATCGCGTGGATCCTCCGCTCGGTGGAGGGGCACGATCTCGAGACGGTCGCGCAGATGACGGACTGCTCGCTCGCGACCGTCAAGCGGCGGATTTCGCGGGCGCAACACTTCCTCGACGGTCATTTTGTAGATTCAACCAGCAGCGAGGTCTCATCATGAGCCGGCGAGGGCTACCCCGGATCGCCCCGGCAGATCTGCGCGACCACGCGACCGAGGAGCGGATCGCGCGCGTCTGGGACCGCATCGAGCACGACCTCGGGGCGCGCGAGCGCTCGTCGCCGCGGCGCGCGGGCATGGCCGCGATGCTCGCGGCGGCGACGTTCGCGGCGTTCGGCGGCGGCCTGTGGCTCGGGAAGTCGATCTGGAGCGACGAGCGCGCGGCGCCCGCGCCCACCGCCGTGGCGCCGGCCGACGACGCGCCGTCGCTCGTCGACGTGTTCGCCGCGGGCTCGCAGGGGCGCACCTTCCAGCTGCCGGGCGGCGGGAGGATCTCGCTGACGGCGGGCACGACCGTCGAGGTCGAGCAGGCGGACGGCGGCGCGCTGACGCTGCGGCTCGTGCAGGGCGAGGCGTGGCTCGACACCGTGAGCGGGACGCGCACGGCGGCGCTCGCGATCGTCGCCGGCGAGGCCCGCCTCGCGGCGGCGGCGGGCAGCGTGCTGCGCGTGAAGCACAACGTGGACGCGATCGACGTCAACGTCGCGGATGGCTCGGTCAAGCTCACGTCGCCGGCCGGCTCGCGGGAGCTCGGGCGCGGCGACGCCGAGGAGGGCGTGCCGATCCGGCAGCGGATCGCGGTCGTGGCGCCGCCGGAGCCCCGGCGCGCCCGCGCCTCGTCGCTCCCGCGCTCGAGCGCGGAGGTGGCGCCGGTCGAGCCGCCGCTGGCCGCCGCGCCGGCCGCCTCCGCCGCGCCGGACTGGCGCGCGCGGTACAACGCGGGCAACGTCGCCGAGGCGCTGCAGAGCCTGCAGCAGCAGGGCGGCGGCATCGACGGCGCCATCGCCTCCGCGAAGACGGCGAGGGAGCTGATGGACCTCAGCGACCTCCTGCGCGGGAAGGGCGGCGATCGCGCCGCGGCGATGCGCGCGTTCGCGCGCGTGGTCGAGGGCTTCCCGAGCGACGCGAACGCGCCGATCGCGGCCTACAAGCTCGGCGACATGCACGCGAGCATGGGCGAGCAGGCGCTGGCGGCGAAGTACTACGAGCAGGCGCGCTCGCTGTCGCCCGAGGGCAACCTCGCGGAGGACTCGTTCTGCAAGCGCATCCGCGCGGAGGTGGTCGCCGGCCACAAGGAAGAGGCCTCTCAGATGGCCAAGGAGTATGTGGCCAAGTACCCGGACGGCCGGTGCGAGGACGTCCAGCGGATCGTCTCCGGCGAGTCCGGTGAGGAGGCGGCCGAGCAAGAGGAGCACGCGGCCCCGCCGCCCCAGCCTCCGCCGGCCCCGGACGCGAGCCCGACGCCGTAGAGCGGGGGCGCCCGTCCACGTCGATCGCGCTCGGCCGAGCGCGGCGGACATGCTTGACACCCCTGGCGGTTCTGCGCTTGCTTGGTCGCTCGCCGCGCCGGAGAACCGCTCAGGATGACCACCGCCGTCCGCACCAGCTCTCTACCCGCCCGCAACGACGTTCAATCGCTCCCGTCGTGGAAGCTGGTGTTGCCCCGAGGCGGCTATGTGTCCTCGATGGAGGCGTTCACCACGGCGATGGGCGTCCCTGGCTTCGTGCTGCTCGATCTGGGCACGCTGGCCGGCGGCCAGGACGCGCACCGCCTCCTCGGGCTGCGGTACCTCATCGCGAACGGCGAGGTGTGGAGGACGCACTTCGGCTGGCAGCGCCCCCTGGAAGCGGCGCTGCGCAGGGCGCTGCTCGACGAGGAGCGGGTGCAGGAACTCCTCGCGGCGGCGGAGGGCCTGCTCGCGCGGATCCGGGACACGCGCGCGGCGATCACGGCCGCGGACCGCGACGGGTTCGCTCGCTACCTGGAGGGCGGGCTGCTCCGGGCGCTGAAGCGGCGTGAATTCGACGACGAGCGGCTCCTCAAGTTCCTGATCCTGGAGCAGGACGAGCCCTCGCTCCGCGACCAGGCGGCGGAGCTCCTGCGCTCCCGGGCCGGCGACCTCCTGCGGGAGGACGCGCAGGTGCTGGATCTCCTGTACGCCGCCGTGCATCGCCTGGACAGCTACCCCGCCACGACGGTGAGCGCGGGCCAGCTCAAGTACATCCTCGTCGCGGACAAGGGCGAGATGGGCGTGCGGGCGACGCGGGAGGCGATCGCGCTCGGCAAGATCCCCGTTGTCCTCTACAGCCTGCAGGACGACGCGAACGCGCTGCAGCTGCGGATCGCGCGGGAGGGCGGCGGGTTCGGGGTGGGGCTCGAGGGGAGCTTCCGCGAGAGCTACGCGAACTTCACCCAGATCGCGGACAAGGTGAGGGCCGAGTTCGAGCGGCGCTTCGGCGACGGCTGGCAGGACGAGCTGTCGCGCGCGGGGCTCTACCCCGGGTACGGCCCGCTGGCGGAGAACGCCGCGGCCATCCGGCACTTCCGCCAGAAGAACATCGTCTTCGTCGGCCCGATGCAGGACGTGGTGGAGAGCGCCGGCGACAAGCGCAAATTCCGCCTGATGGCCCAGGATTTCGACCCGACCGCGGTGACGCCGGGCATCGTCATCGACAGCGACGATCCGGGTGAGATCCAGCGGATCGTCCTCGAGGCCCACGCGGCTGGGCGCTTCACGTTCCCGGGGCGGCTGAAGGCCGCCAACGGCGGCGGCGGCCGCGGGCAGGCCGTCATCCCGACCGTGGAGCAGGTGCCTCAGGCCATCCAGAAGGTCCTCGGCGAGATCAAGGCGTACAACTGGCAGCCGGGCGTGATGTTCGAGCAGAACATCCCGGAGACGATCCACCTGGAGGTGCAGGTGCTGCGGGATCGCTACGGCAACGCGCGGCACTTCGGCATGCGCGACTGCAGCGAGCAGCGCGCGAGCCAGAAGATCCAGGAAGAGGCGCCGCCGGCCCTGCTCCGGCGGTACCCGGGCCTGGAAGAGCGCATCTGCGGGCTCGCCGTGCAGATCGCGGACCGCGTGGGCTACGTGGGCGCGGGCACCGTCGAGCTGATGTTCAAGGAAGGGAAGTTCTACTTCCTCGAGATGAACACGCGGATCCAGGTGGAGCACCCCGTCAGCGAGGAGACGTACGCCATCAAGCGGAAGCGCAGCCGCGTCCCCGTGAACCTCGTCGCGTGGCAGATGCGCATCGCGGACGGGCAACCCATCGATTTCGAGCAGGACCACGTGGTGCAGACCCACTGTAGCCGCGAGTTCCGCATCAACGCGGAGAGCTGGAATCCCGATCTCAGGGACTCGCGGGACGGCGGCAAAGGGCTGTTCCTGCCCAACGCGGGTATCTTCGATCGCATCGCGCTCCCCGACACCGACCCGATCCGCGAGGCGCTCGAGGAGAAGGGCCTCACCGACCTGAAGGTCCGCTTCGACTGCGGCTTCGAGGCGGGGGACGTCCTCGTGAACAAGGACCCGACGTTCGGCAAGCTCATCGTCTCCGTGAGCTGCAAGGACCCGGACAGGGCCTATGAGCTCCTGCGGCTCGCGTCCCTCGAGGTGCTGAAGAAGATGAAGATCGAGGGGCGGCAGGTGCGGCCCGACGGGACGCCCATCCAGGGCTCGCCCTTCAAGACGAACCTCCAGGATCACGTGCGCATCCTGCGGATGCCGCTGTTCAAGCGCCATTCGAGCGACGACGACACCGGACGTCACGTCAACTGGCTCGTGGCCGCGTTCCGCCAGGAGGCGTGAGCCGGGGAGACCGCCGCGGTCCGGTGAGAGGAGGCGCGGTCGGGGGCGGCCGCCCGGGCGGCGAGCGCGCTGTCTACCGGACGACGGGCACGGGGAGGGGCAAGCCGATCGAGGGCTCCGCGGCTTCGGAGACGTTGAACAGCAGGGCAGCGTGGCCGACCTGGGCGATGGCCTGCTCCGCCGAGTCGCAGAAAGGGAGCGCCTTTTGACACGTCGGCTCCCTCCAGCGTGGGTGATGCATGCACAGCGCCCCTGCCGAGGACCATGCCGCTTCGAACGAGAAGCCAGGAGCCTCCGGCAGATCCATGTTGGAGGTCGAGCGCGTCACGTTTTCCCAGAACCCGACGGTCATGCCATCTTGCGTCCACGAGACCCCGGTGCCGCAGTAATCGGCGCGCGCCATCCGGGTGCACGCCTCGTAGAGCTTCATCCCACCGAGGCCCGCTCGCGCGTAGCCCCAGTCGTAGCACTTGGCCACGGTGGACGTCACGCAGGCGAACGTGAATGCGTCGCTGTCTTCCGCGAGGTTTCCGCGCTCGTTCCAGACGCCAGGGAGCGGGATCGCCAGATGGCCATGGGTCCGGTCCGCCGGGTTGCGACACGCTGGAAACCGGGCGCCGCTCTGCGGATCTTCGAGCATCACGCGGTAATAATGAGGCCGATTGGCGTCCCTGCTGTCGTCCGCGTCCGGGATCACCTCCTCCTCGATGACGGCGGCCACGCGGAGAGTCCCCCCGCGGGCGCAGCGGAGGCTCGCCTGGAAGGTGGCTTCGGTCCACGCCACATCGAGGTCGCTGCTGACGAGTTTGCCCTCACGGACCTTGACGTCGGGGATGTGCGCTCCGTCGGCGTCGGCCGCGCTGCTCAGGGAAAAGCTCCTGGGCACCTCCACCGCCTCGCAATCGCGGCCGCCGGGGATGCCATCGCCGCAGTCCATGATGCCGTGGAGCGTCCTCCCCTGCTGTCCCCAGCGCTGCCCGAGCACGTTGGGGTCGATAATCTCGTCGAACTCCGTAGCCCCCACGCACTCTTTCAACGGCAGCAGCGCGCTCGTCTCGTCCAGCTCCACGTCGATCTCGACGACCTGCGCCTCGCCCGCCAGCGGTCCGGCCTCCTCGACGAGGGGGAGCGCATCGGCCGGCTCCTCGCCAACGCACGCAGCGCCGAGCAGGATGGCCGCGGCCCGAAGCGCGACGACCGCGGCGCGCTCCGCCCGCCGAAGGCTCGACGCGCCGCCCGCTGCGCCGCACACGCCGGCCCGCCGCGTCTCCACCCTGGATCCCGTGAAAAGCGCCATCTTGAAGCCTGCCTCTCGTCTCGTCTGCTCATGCGGCGCTCGCGCCTCGCCCCACGCGCGGGCCCGCGCCGCACACCGTATCTGGCAATCGGCGTGCCGCCCCAGCCGCCTGGTCGGCGGCGCCGCTCGCGGCAGGTCGAGCAAAGCTTGCTCTCCGGGCACACGCTCCAGCACGCAAGAACTGCCGAGCAAGCAAGGGTGGCTCAGCGCCCGGGACCGGAGTCCGCCGGAGCCCGAGGCGTCGCGCAGAGCCGCAGGCCGATGAGCGGGTTGCGGAGCGTCGGCTCGGCCACCTCGCGGTTGCTGCTCGCGCTCGACGCCGCGTCCTGATACCAGCTGCCGCCGCGGAGCACAGGCGCGCCGTCGCGCCCGGCCGATACCGTCCACTCCCACACGTTGCCCGCGAGATCCTGGACGCCAAAGGGGCTGTCGGAGGCCGGGTGCGCGCCTACCTCGTCGGGCCCGAAGCCGAGCGGCTCGCGGCCGTAGGTCACGTCGTGGTTGGCGTCGTCGGGCTCCAGCAGGTCTCCGCCGGGATAGACCCGGTCGTCGGCGCCGCGGGCGGCGCGCTCCCATTCGAGCTCCGTGCACAGCCGCGCGCCGGGCACGCGGCCGGTGCCGGCCAGCCAGGCCACATAGGCCAGCGCGTCCTCGAACGAGACCGCGGCGACGGGGAAGAGGCGCCAGTCCTGGACGGCGTGCCGCGCTCGCCCGGGGTAGCGGAGCAGCTCGCCCTCCCGCGCGCGGTACTCCTGCGCCGTGGGCCGCATCGAGAGCTCGAAGCCGCCGCCCTCCGCCTGGCGCAGCTCCAGCGCGTGCCAGTCCTTCTGCGCCGCGGGCGTGCGCCGCGCGCGCTCCTCCGGCGGCAGCGCGCGCAGGTACGCCATCCAGTCGGCCAGCGTGACCTCGCGCCGCGCGATGAGGTAGGCGCCCGTCTCGGCCGCGTGGAGCGGCTGGCAGTTGAGCATGCGCCGAAGCTCTCCCTCCTCCATCCCGAAGAGGAAGCGCCCGGGAGGCACGTAGACGAATCCCTCGGGGACGGCGCCCTCGTCCGGAAGCGCGGCGTCGATGCGCTCGACCTGGGCCCGCTCGAGCACGAGGGGCAGCGTGACCGGCGCGCGCCCCTGCGCCGTGAAGGAGAGCACGAACGATCCGCGCTCGATCTCGAGATCCTCGACGGGCGTCGTGCCGAGCGCGCGCGGCTCCGACAGGACGCGGCGGCCGCCCGCCACCTCGAACCGCCGGAGCGTCACCTCGGCGCCGGCCGGCGCGGTGACCACGGCGAGCCGCGCCGGCGCGCCCCAGCGGCGCCGGCGCTCGCCCCCGTCGTCGTAGGCGGCGAGCCGGCTGATGAGCTCGTCGCGCTGCTCGAAGCGCCGCTCGCGCTCCGAGAGCGCGGCGCGCTCGTACAGGGCGTCGCCGAGGAGCGCGCGCGCGTCGGCCCGGTCCGCGTCGCCGAGGCGGAGCGCGACCTCGAGCTCCTGCGACGCGCGCGCGTAGGCGCGATCGGCCTCCGCGGCGGCGGCGCGCGCGTCCTGCCATGCCGACTCGCCCCCGGCGGTGTCCTCTCCGGCGAACCGGGCGAGCGCGTCCTGTCCGAGGGCGCTCGATCGCTCCGACCCGGCCCGCGCCTCGGCCAGCGCGCGCGACGCCTGGCCCACGTGCGCGTCGACCCGCCGGTCGAGCGCCCGCGCGGCGCTCAGGCGCGCGGTGATCACGGCGGCGCCGACGAGCAGAGGAACGCCGAGCGCCGCGGCCCAGCGCGCCGCCGTGCGCCGGCGCGCAGCGCGGCGAGAGGCCGACAGGAAGGCCCGCTCCCGCGGCGCGAGCGCCTCGTCCGCGACGCCGCGCAGCTCGCGGAGCTGCCGGTCTACCCAGAGCGCGTCGGCGGGGCGGCCGAGCCGCTCCCACTCGGCGGCCGCGCGCTCGATCCGGTGGACCACGGCGCGGCGCTCGGCATCGCCGCTGAGCCAGCCGTGCAGGGTGTCCCAGCCCCGGATCAGCGCCTCGTGCGCGATCTCGTAGGCGCTCTGCGCCCCCGCCTCCGCCTCGCGGGCGACGAGCAGCCGCCCTCGCACGAGCGCGTCGAGCGCCGCCCGCGCGGCCGTCCTCGATCCGGGCCCGCGCGCCGCCGTGGCGAGCTCGGGCCCGAGCAATTCGGCGTCGGTCCGGTGCGCGCGCGTGCCCTCCGGGCTCACGAGCGCGAGCAGGATCCTCCGCGCGGCCGTGCGCTGCTCGGGGGAGAGCCCGCGGAGGACGCCGTCGGCGTGGCGCGCGAGCGCGCCCGCGACGCCGCCGAGCGCCGCGAGCGCCGCCGCGGGGATCTCGCGGCGCGCCTCGTCGCGGGCGTCCCAGAGCTCGGCGAGGGTGAACTGGAGGAGCGCGAGGCCGCCGTCCGCGCGCGCGGCCTCTGCGACCAGCGCCTCCACCGCGCCTGCGGCGAAGCGGAACCCCTTCGCCGCAGCAGGGCCGACGATCGCGTCCCGCAGCCGCTCGGGGGAGAGCGGGCGCAGGAGGTAGAGCGCCGGCGACAGCTCGTCGCCGAGGCCCGGCAGCGCGCCGAGGCGACCGAGGAAATCGCTGCGCGCCGTCGCGAGCACGCGCACGCCGCCGCCCCAGCGGAGCAGCCCGGCGAGGATCTCGGCCGCGAGGGCCGCCTCGGCGGCGCTCGCGAGCGTGCAGAGCTCCTCGAGCTGGTCGAGGAAGAGCAGCACCGGGGTCCCGCGCCGGCGGAGCTCCCGGCCCAGGGCCGCCGGCTCCGCGCGGAGCCGCTCGGTGAGCTCGCGCTCGCCTTCGCCCGCGAGCGGGCCGAGCGCCGACGCGAGCGCCTCGACAGGGCGCGGGCCGAGCCGCGCCGAGGCGATCGCCCACGCGCCGCCCTCGCCGAGCGCGCCCTCCGCGACGGCGGGGAGCACGCCGGCGCGGCAGAGCGATGACTTGCCCGCGCCGGAGTCGCCCGTGACCAGGACGAACGGCTGCGCCCGCAGCCGGTCGACGATCGACCGGACCTCCGCGTCGCGGCCGAAGAAGAGCCCGCGGTGCTCCGCCTCGAAGGCGAGCAGCCCGCGGTAGGGGTTGCCCTCCGGCGCGGCTGCCTCGGCGCGGCGGGCGACGAGCTGCTCGAGCGCCTCCCGGAGATCGTCGCCGGCGCCGAAGCGCCGCGCGGGATCGCGCTCGAGGCAGCGATCGATGACGGCGGCGAAGCGCGGATCGAGATCCGGCGCGAGCTCCGCGATCGGCCGCGGCGCGACCTCCTGCACCCGGCGAGGCAGGTCGGCCAGCGCGGCGCCGTGGTGGGGCGCCCTGCCGGCGCAGAGCTCGTAGAGCAGCACGCCGAGGGCGTAGACGTCCGCGCGCGGGCTCGGGGGCTCGTCGCGCCACACCTCGGGCGCCATGTACAGCGGCGTGCCGACGACATCCTCGCCGTCGCAGCGAGCGACCCCGGCGCGCGCCCCGCCCGGCCCGTCGCTGCGCGGGGGCGTCGTGATCGGCGCCGGCCCGCCGCCCGGCGCGCTGGGGACCGCCGCCTCCGCATCCCGAGAGCGCGCTGTCTCGGGCACATCGGTCCTGGTCGCGTCGCCGTCGTCCACGCGGGGGGCGTCGCCCGGCACGGACACGGTGGCGTCCGCTGTGTCCGCGTGCGCGCGTCCCGCCTCGTGCGACCTCGTCGTACCGAAGAGATCGCTGGGCGCCGGGCGCGTCTCCCCGCCGCGCTTCGCGCTGGCGCCGTCCGCGAGCCCGCCGTTGCAGCCTGCGGCGCGCGCCTCGAGCAGCGCCGCCGCTCCGCTCGCCTCGGGCAGGAGCTTCGCGAGGCCGAAATCGAGCAGCTTCACCTCGCCGTCGTCGGAGATGATCGCGTTCGCCGGCTTGATGTCGCGGTGGAGCACCCCGCTCCGGTGCGCGGCCGCGAGGCCCCGCGAGAGCGCGACGCCGATGGCGAGCGCCTCCTGCCAGCGGACGGGCTTGTCGAGCCGGTCGAGGCTCTGGCCGCGCACGTACTCGGAGACGAGGAACGGCCGTCGCATCACCTCGCCCACGCGGTGCACAGCCACGACGTTCGGGTGCGAGAGCCGGGCGATCGCCCGCGCCTCGGCGAAGAAGCGCTCCCGGGCCGCCTCCGAGGGGGACTCGGCCGCGATGAACTTGATGGCGACGCGCCGCGCCAGCAGCCGGTCCTCGGCGAGGTAGACCCGCCCCATCGCGCCACGCCCGAGGGGGCGCACGATCCGGTACTCCTCGAACTCCTCGGGGGGATCCCACGCTTCGCGCTCGGCTGGCCCTCTCGCGCTCACGGCTGCGCCGTCGCGCCGCGAGGCGGGGGGACTCCGGACCTGAGCACCGCCGCGACGCTGGGGCGGTGTGCTCACGATCTCGGCTTCGCCCCTCGCTGAGAGAGGCCGTATTGCTTCACCTTGAACACGAAGGTGCGGACCGGCATGCCGATGAGCTCCGCCGCGCGGGTCTGCACGCCCCCCGTGGCCTCGAGCGCCTCCTCCATGCGCCGGCGCTCGAGCTGCCGCAGCTCCTCGGCGATGGGCGCGAAGCGCCGGAGCTCGGCCGCAGGCGGCGGCGCGCTGCCCGGCGGCGCCGTCGCCGTCCCGGGCGAGGGCTGCTCCTCGGCGGCCCGCCCGGCTGTGCGCGAGGGGAGATCCCAGACCTCGACCCGGTCGCCCTGCATCGTCGCGGCCGCGAACTCCATGGCGTTCTTCAGCTCCCGGACGTTGCCCGGCCACGCGTGGGCGGCGAGCAGGCGGAGCACCGCGTCGGAGAGCTCGGCCGGCGGCGCGCCGAGCCGCTCGCGCGCCTCCGCCAGGAACGCGCGCGCAAGGATGGGGATCTCGCGGGGCCGCTGCCGGAGCGGCGGCAGGTCGACCGTGGCGGCGCCGAGGCGGAAGAGCAGGTCCTGCCGGAAGCGCCCCGCCTTGCACTCGGCCTCGAGATCGCGGTTGGTCGCGGCGACGACGCGGATGTCGACCTCGCGCTCGCGCACGTCGCCGAGGCGCGTGATGCGCTTCGCCTCGAGCGCCCGCAGGAGCTTCGCCTGGGCGCCGAGGGGCAGCTCGCCGACCTCGTCGAGGAAGACGGTGCCGCCGCTGGCGCGCTCGAGGAGCCCCGGCTTCGCGGCGGCCGCGCCGGAGAAGGCCCCCTTCTCGTGGCCGAACAGCTCGCTCTCGACGAGGGCCTCGGGCAAGGTGGCGCAGTTGAGCGGGACGAACGGCCCGCTGCTCCGCCGCGACCAGTGGTGGACGGCGGCGGCGGCGTTCTCCTTGCCGGCCCCCGTCTCGCCGAGCACGAGGACAGGCAGGTCGCTCTGGGCGAGCCGCCGGATGAGATCGTAGAGCCGGATTATCGCGGGATCCGCGAGGAGCAGCGCCTGCTCCCCGAGCCGGTGCCGCACCGTGGCAGCCGCCGCGGAGGCGAGGCCGCCCGGGGTCGCGGCCTCGGCGGCCGCACGGGCGACGGAGAGCAGCGTGTCGGCGTCGCAGCCGTCCGCAGGGAGGCAGGCGACGCCCGCGCGCAGCGCCGGCGCGACCGGGGCGAGCGCCGCCACGAGGTCGGTCGCGGCGGCGAGCGCGGCGTCGCCGGTGAGCTCCGGGACGACCGCGGCGAGCTGCGCGGCCCCGCCCAGGCCGACGGTGTCCATGAGGCGCACGGCGGAGATGGCCCGCTGGCCCGCCTCGGGCCGCGCGCCATCGCCGAGCAGGACGGCGATCACGGCGAGCGGAGAGCCGTAATCGGCGGCGCGCTCGATCTCCTCCTCGAGCCGCTGGCGCAGCTGCGCGGCGTCCGCCACCCGCCGGCTCACCCGCGCCTCGCAGCGCAGGATCAGCGCGATCTCGCCGAGCGTGATCACGTCCCCGGAGCGGAGCGCCCGCGCCCCCTCGATCCGCTCGCCGTTCACGCGCACGCCGTTGTGGCTCTCGAGATCGGAGATCCGCACCTCGCCGTCGGCCACCATCAGCCGCGCGTGCCGCCGGGAGATCGCGCTGCTCTCGATGCGGAGATCGGCCTCTGCGGCGCGCCCGACGAGCACGGCGCCGCTCGCCGGTAGGAAGAAGCGCGACGACGATCCGCCCTGGATCACGAGCAGGTGCGGGCGCGCTCCGGCGGGCGTCGCGGACGCGGCCGCGAAGGATTTCGTCTCCTCGGTCGGGTCGGGGGGCGGACGCATCGACGCGTCAGTATTGTTCGAGGCGGCACGCCGCACAACGCGCGCGCGCGGCGCGCTTCTATCTCGCGAGCGGCGTGTGGATCGCGATGTGGAAGCACGCTGGCGGGGGTGGGAGTCCCGGAGGCTCGGCGCGGGACACGGCGTGACGAGAGCGCCAGCAACGAAATATTACGAGCGCGCGGCCGCTCTCGCTCGACGGGCGTGTCGCGGTGGAATCGCTCGGCCGGCGCAGCCTCGGCGACGTGGTCGCGGACCACAAGAAAGAGGCAATTCAGATGACAACAGGGTATGTGGCCAGGAACCCCGATGGCCCGTGCGAGGATGCCCAGCGGATCATCTCCGGCGCGGAAGCCGCCGCAGAGGACGGGCCTCCGCCGCCTGCGCTCGGGGCGCGCCCCACGCCGGGAGCCGCCCGCGCTCGCCCTCGCCGCGTTCGTCCTCCTGCTGGGCTCTGCCCTCCCCGCCGCGGCGGCCGAGCCGCGCGCCGTCGTGGCGATCACGGGCCGCGCATCCGCGCCGGCCGCGCCGCGGCTGCCCGACGCGGCGGCGCCCATCGAGGTGCGCGTCGCCCTGTCGCGCGGCGCGGCGGAGGAGGTCTCCAGCGTCCGCGTGCGGCGCCTGCTCGAGATCGAGCTCCCGGACGGCGCGGCGCTGGCCGCCGAGCCCGTCGGCCCGCTCGGCGACCGCGTCGCGACCGTGTGGGTCGATCGGCCCACCGCGGCGCGCCTCGAGATCCAGGTGCGCCTCGACGGCCGCGCGGTCGTGCGGCGGCAGATCGCCGTCTCCGGCCTCACCTCGGACGTGGCGGCGCGGCTCGTGGCGATCGCCGCCTCCGAGATGATCCTCGCCGAGATGCGCCGCGCGCGCGCCCCGCGGCGGCCGCCGTCGCCGCGGCGCCCCACGCAGGACGAAGTCGAGCTCGCCTCGCGCGATCTCGACACCCTGTCCGTCTCGGCCGGTCCCTACGCGGCGGTCGTCTCGGGCGGGCCGCGGGTGCTCGGCGGGGCCGGCCTCGCGCTCGGCCTGCGGCGCCTGCGGCTCACGGAGTCGCTGTTCGCCCGCCTGCTGGCCGAGCCGTCCGGCGGCGAGCCGCTGCGCTGGATCGAGGCGGGCTTCTCGGGCGACTACCGCTTCTGGCTGGCCGCCTCGTGGCGCCTCTCGATAGGCGCCACCGCCTCCGTCGCATCGCTCAGGCTGCCCGCCGCCGTCTCCGTCGATGGCATCGCGGGCGAGCGCGATACGTGGTCCGCCCGCGCTGGCCTCGGGCTCGGCGTGGAGACGCGGCTGGGCGGCCCGGTGTGGCTCGGCCTCACGCTGGACCCGGGGATCGTGCTCCGGCCGGCGCGCTACGAGGGCGCCCGTGGCGAGGCGGGCGCCGTCGAGGGGGCCTGGCTGGGGATCGGCCTCTCGCTCGCCACGGAGCGGCGCTCCGCGCCGCTGCGGTGAGGGTGAGGCGCGGTGAGGGTGCGGCGCGGTGAGGATGCGGCGGGCGCCGCCCGCTGGCGCAGATCCGCGGTATCGTGATCGCTGATGGATGAAGAGATCCTCGAGCAGCTGCGTGAGCGCTACACGTCAGGGAACCTGATCGTCTTCGCAGGCGCCGGCGTCTCGGCGGCCGCGGGCATGCCCACCTGGAAGCAGCTCGCCGAGAAGCTGCGCGACCGGGCGCGGCGGCGGAGCGCGGATCCGGCGGTCATCGACGAGATCCAGCAGTACATCTCCTCGAACCAGCTCATCAACGCGCTCTCCGCCGCGAGGCTCGCGCTCGGGCCGCAGGACTTCAACTGGACGGTCGACAAGGAGCTCGACGACACCGGCCGCGACGTGCCGGAGCTGGCGCGGGCGATCGCCGCGCTCAAGCCGAAGCTCAAGGCCGTGCTCACCACGAACATCGATCGCTTCCTGGAGCGCGCGTTCCAGGGCGAGTGGCGCATGGTCGATCGGCCGGCGGGCGACATCGCCATGGACAGGTGCTTCATCCTGAAGCTGCACGGCACGCTGCGGGCGTGGGACACCTGGGTGTTCTCGCGCGACCAGTACGACCGGGCGATCTTCGGGTCGCCCCTGCTCCAGGACGCGTTCGGCGCCCTCTACCGCACGCACTCCATCCTGTTCGTGGGCTTCGGACTCGCCGACGACAACATCGACCAGACGCTCGCCCGGGTGCGCGCGCTCTCCGGCGGGCAGCCGCCGATGCACTTCGCGCTGCTCCCGAAGGGGGTGCCGCCGTTCCGCCGCCGGCTGCTCGAGGAGTCGGGCGTCCGGCTCATCGTCTACGAGAACCAGGCGGGCGATCACGCGGAGGTCGCCCAGGTCCTCCTCGGCCTGGAGCCGGGCGCGGCGCCTCCGCCGCCGCCGCAGGCCGCTGCGCCGCCGCACGCGGCCGCGCCGCCGCGCGCCGGTGCGCGGGCCCAGCAGCAGTCGTCGCCCACGTTGCCGTCGTCGCTCGTGAAGGCGATCGCCGCGTCGCAGACGTCGGCCCCGAGCGCAGCGGCGGCGCCGCGGCCGGTGCGCGTCTTCTTCTCCTACGCCTCGCGCGACGCGGAGCTCCTCGCGCGCCTCGAGGCGCACATGACCCCGCTCAGGCGGGAGGGGCTGATCGCGCCGTGGCACAGCGGGAAGATCGACCCGGGCGAGGACACCGAGCGCGCGATCGGCGAGCAGCTCGAGGCGGCCGACCTCGTCCTCCTCCTTGTGAGCGCGAGCTACCTCGCGTCCGAGCAGGGCGACGCGCAGGTGACGCGCGCGATGGAGCGGCGCGCCGCGGGGCAGGCCGTCGTCGTGCCGATCCTGCTCCGCCCCTGCGACTGGGAGACGACGCGCTTCGCCGAGCTCCAGGCGGTGCCGCGGGACAAGAAGCCCGTGACCAAGTGGCCCGACGAGGACGAGGCGCTCCTCCAGGTGGTGCGGGAGATCCGCGCGGTCGTGACGAAGCTGCGCCCGTCGCTGAGGTGAATCTGCGCGCCCTCGCCCGGGCGGCGACCCTGCCGCGCTCGGGCGGCGGCTCCGGGATGCGCGAGCGGCGGCTCGGCCGGCGCCGGGCGTATTCCGTACTCTTCCGCCTCATCGGCTCGTGAAGGATCGCCGCTCCGCGTGATCGGCGCCGAGCAGCCCGGCGTGCCCGGAGGGCTCTCTGGATTTTCTCGGGCTCTTCCGGCCCTCTGGCCTTGTCGCGCTGCGCGCGCCGCAGCGGGCGCGGATGCACATCGGGACGCGCATGCGGCTTGCTATGCCCGCTGGGCGCACAGCGCGAACGAGCGGAGAGGTGGCCATCGTGAGCCCATTGCACAGAGAACGGATGGTGACGGCGCGCGAGAGCAGCCAGCCCGAGGCGCGGTTCGCCGACGAAGAGATCCCACCCGAGTCGGGCCGCCAGCCGGCCGTCTACACGGCGCGCGGCGGGCCCACCGGAGAGCCCTGGCCGGAGCGCGCGCCCGTGCTCACGCCGGAGGAGGCGCGCGAGCTGTCCGAGCGCTGGAGCGCGATCCAGGCGGGCTTCATCGAAGCGCCGCGCCTCTCGGTCGAGCAGGCCGACGCGCTCGTGAACGAGGTGATCCAGCGGGTCACGCAGAGCTTCCGGGAGGAGCGCGCCACGCTGCAGCGCCTCATCGACGGCGAGCCCGGGCGAGCGGAGGCGTCGACGGAGGAGCTCCGGCTCGCCCTGCGCAGGTACAGATCGCTGCTGGGGCGCCTGCTAGCGCTTTAGCGCTCACTCCGCCCGCGCGTGAGGCGACATTTTCGCCGGGCTGCCGTCGCCGACCGACGCGAGGACGCGCTCCACCACCGGCGCGTGTTGCGCGAGCAGCCGGGACGGCGCGACGCCCAGGGTCACGATGAGCGCCAGGATCGACAGCAGGACGGCCCGCTCGCGGAACAGGAGCGGCGTGATCGCGGCGGCGCTCGCCCGGCCGCGCGGGATCGGGCCCAGGAAGGTGCGCTGGAACGCGCGGAACATCGTGATCCCGTTGAGCGCCGTCGCGCCCAGCATCATCACCGCGGGCACGGCGTGCACGTGCAGGATCCCGTGCAGCAGCAGATCCTCGCCGATGAACGTCAGCGCCCCTGGGAAGCCGATCGCCGCGAACGCGAGCAGAAAGAAGAAGGCGGCCATGCGCGGCGTCCTCGCCACGAGGCCGCCGAGCTCCCTCATGTCCGCCGTGCCCGTCCGCGCCTCGATCGCCCAGACGACCATCGCCACCCCGGTGACCGCGATCGAGAGGCCGAAGCTCTGGATCAGCGCGCCGCTCACGCTCTGCGGGTTCATCGACGCGATCCCGAGGAGCACGAGCCCCTTCTGGCTCGCCACGAGGTACCCGATCATCCGACGGAGATCCGTCTGCGTGAGCGCGAGGATCGCGCCGTGCACGGCGCTGATGAGCCCCAGCACGGCGAGGAACGGCATGTGCTCGGCGCAGGCATCGGGCAGGAGCGGCACCGCCACGCGGACCAGCACGCAGACGCCGACCTGCATCTCGGCGAGCAGGACGGTCACGCCGATCGGCCCTCGCTCGAGCAGCACCGGCAGCCAGCCGTGGAACGGCACGGCGGCCATGCGCATCAGCACGGAGATGCCGATGAGCGCGAGCAGCGGCGACTGCCACGCCTCCGGGATGCCGGCGCGGGCGACCTCCTGGATGTCGAACGGCAGCGCCGCGCCGCGGCGCGCCGCGAGCGCGGCCATGATGCCGATCCCTAGGACGAGCGGCGCCGCGCCGCCGATCAAGAAGATGCGGTAGGTCCGCCGGAGGAGCTGATCGGACGCGCCCCTCCCGGAGGTGAGGCGCGCGCCCGGCAGGAGCGCGGCGACCCACGCCACGGCGAGCACCGCGAGGTCGGTCGCGCAGTAGACGCCGAGGATGGCGCTGCCCGTGGCGAGCAGCGCCGCGAGGTTCGGCCGGTCGAGCGCGGCGCGCGGGCCCGAGGCGATCAGGGCGAGCAGCATGAAGCCGAGCAGCGGCAGCAGCGAGGCGCTGAAGCCGTCGAGGCCGAGCCGGAGGCGCACGCCGAGCAGCGGCATCGCCGGGCCCATCGCGTCGAGGGCGACGCCGCCGCCTGCGTGGAACACCGCGAGCGCCGCGAGCGCGAGCAGCAGGGTGAGCGCCGCGCCGGCGAGGGCCACGCGGCGGGCGGCATCGTCGCCGCGCGCGCGGGAGGCGGCCAGCGCGGCGAGCGCAGGCGCGAGGACGAGCGCCGAGAGGAGCAGGAACATCGTCATGATCGCGCCTCCTTCGCGCCGGCCGCGGCGGCCGCGGCGACCGCGGGAGCCGCCGCCCCCGCGCGCTCGCCGCGCGCGCTCCCGGCGACCGCGCCGCCGGGCTCACGCTCGGCGACGCCGCTCAGCGCGGCGACCCAGCGGCGCTCGAGCCGGTCGAACGCCTGCCCGAGGCGCATGCACGGCGCCGCGATGAACCGCTGCTGCAGCGCCTCCACGTGGAAGCGCTCGAGGGCGAGCCAGTACACGCGCCGCACGAGCGGCGCCGGCAGCAGGCGGGAGGCGATCCCGAGGTGCGGCAGCGGGTCGCCGGCGTGCGCGGCCCGGATCTCCTGCGCGTCGCGGAGCGCCGAGGGCGCGCGCAGCATCTGCAGGCACCGCAGGCACGCGTGCGCGAACGGGTGCACGAGCGCGAGCCTGTAATAGCCGAGCCCGATCTCCACGAAGATGATCCCGACCTGGGACATCGTCGCGTACGCGAGCGCGCTCTTCACGTCCGCCTGCACGCGACCCACCAGCGTCCCGTGGACGGCCGTGAGCGCGCCGACGACGGCCACCGCCGCGCTCGCCGCGGGCGAGCGCTCGAGCACGGGCGCCGCGCGCAGCATCAGGTACACGCCCGCGTGGATCGAGATCGCGCCGTAGAAGAGCGCGCTCGAGGGCGTCGGGCCCTCCATCGCCCTCGGCAGCCAGCTGCCGAGGGGGAACTGCGCGCTCTTGCCCATCGCGGCGAGGAAGAGGCACAGCGCGAGCGCCGTCGCCCCGGAGGCGCTGATCGCGGCGGCGGGCCCGGGCCAGGCGGCCCCGCCGAACACCTCGCCGAAGCGGGAGGAGCCCGCGATCTCGTGCATCAGCACCACGCCCACGAGCAGCCCCACGTCGCAGAGCCGGTAGGTGATGTAGACCCTGAGCGCCGCCCGCGCCGGCGCCGCGCGCTCGTGGAAGAAGGCCACGAGGAGCACGCTCGTCACGCCCACGAGCTCCCAGCCGATGAAGAGCAGGTCGAGGCTCCCCGCGGACACGAGCGCGAGCATGCCCACCGAGAACAGGGCGAGGAGCAGGAAGAACCGCGCGAACCCCGCCTCGCGGTGCAGGTACGCGACCGAGAACCTGCCGGCGACGAGCGCGATCAGCGAGACGAGCACCATCATCGTCGCCGACAGCCGGTCGACGAGCAGGACGACGTCGAACGCGTAGCCCGACGCCTCGAACCAGTGCCCGAGCTCCACCGGGAGGAAGGCGTGGGGCGAGAGGACGGACGAGCCCCAGACGACGAGCGAGGCGGCGAGCGAGATCGAGAGCGAGGACAGGACGACGCCCGACACGACCCGCTCGCTCGGCGTGCGCAGGAGGAGCAGGAAGGCGCCGAGCGCGGCGAAGGCCGCCGCCGGAGAGAGCACAGCGAGCGCGGTGAGCTTGCCGAGGACGAGGTCAGGCAGCATGGTCGGCGATCTCCAGGGAGGGCCGCGAGGGCGTGGCGCGGATGATGGCGGGCGGGACGAAGCCGCTCTTGCCCGCGTACCAGTCGAGCGACCGCGCCACCTCGGGCAGCGGGCGCTCCGGGGGCGTGAACGGCGCGAAGGCGCCGCGGGTGAAGCGCGCGATCTGGCCCGTCGCCGGATCGAGGCAGGCGAGCTGGATCCAGCCGTTGTGGATGAGCTCGCGGAGCGCCGGCTGCCGCGCGCAGATCGCCGCGGCCGTCTCCGTGCTCGTCTCCACGACGGTGAGCATGCGCACCGGCTCGTGGATCTCGATCATCTGCTTCGGCAGGCCGGTGCGCAGATCGCTCAGCGCGCCGTCCATGACCCCGAGCAGCGAGGCGAGGTTGTGCGGGAGCTTGGTGCCGGCGCCGTAGCGGAGGTTGTCGACGCGGGAGAAGTAGTACTCCAGGTTGATCCCGGCCCCGACCGGCCCGGCCGAGAGCAGGACGCGCTCGAGGATCGCGCCGGAGGGGTCCTGCGTCGGGTCGTACGAGACGAGGAACACCCGGCGGTCGAGGAACAACCCGCGGGTGAGCTCGCGGCGGCCGATCACGCAGACGGCGTTGGTGGCGTGGCCGAGCTCGGGCCGCGCCTCGCTGAGGTCCACGGCGCGCGCCTCGACGTGCGCGAGCGCCTGCTCGGGGCTCAGGCGCGCCGGGGCCGACGCGAAGCGACGGCAGCGCTCGTGCGCGTGCCGCTTGCGCGCCTCGCCGAGGGCGTCCTTGAGCGCGGCGATCTCGCCGCGGTGCGACGCCGGCGCGAGGTGATCGTCGTAGAGGACGATCTCCTCCGTCGTCGTGTTGTTCATCCCGCCGAGGAAGAAGGTCCCGTCCGGGATGTCGATGCCGCGCTCGCGGAGCTGGGCGCGCACCTCCCGGTCGTTGGCCATGGCGGCGAACAGCCGCGCGTTCGGGCCGCCGTGGCGGCCGCCGCACGCGCCGCAGTCGTACGCGGATTGGTGCGGGTTGTTCACGCTGATCGAGCCGTGGCCGAGCATCACCACGAGCGGCGCGAAGCGCCGGGTGAGCCCCATGATCTCGAGCGTCGCCGCCACCCGCGCGGCCTTCTCGGAGGCCGTGAAGGCCCCGCCTCCGCGGCCCTGCGCCGTCCCCTCCTCGTGCGGGCTGTGGAGCTGGGTCGGCACCGCCGGAAGGAGGCGGCGCTCGAACGCGCGGCGCAGCCGCGCGTACGCCCGCGGGAAGAGGGTGCGGCCGACGAGCGGGATCGTGGAGAACAGCCCGAGGGTCGGCGTGAGCAAGACGCCGCGCGAGAGGGTCCGGGTCCCGTGCCCGAGCGCATGGACGAAGCGCGCCCAGCGCCTGCGCCGCGCCTTCCGGACGAGCGCGGCGCCCTCCTCGCGGGGTCGCTCGACGATCTCGTGCGCCGGCGCGACGTTGACAGGGCAGAGGCTCGCGTGGCCTGCGTCGTCGAGCCCGCGGTAGCGGATGGGCACGCCGAAGAACCCGGCGATGCCGAGGGTCTCGTGCCGCGGGGAGAGCTCCTCGAAGTGCCGCCGGAGCCCCTCGCAGCGGTCGTCGATGCAGAGCGCGACCTGGAACCGGGGCGAGCGGACCGCGCGCTCTTCCTCCGGACGGCGCAGGTTCGCCGCGATGCCGTGCAGCACCTCGACCCGGTGGTGGTGCTCGTAGGCCTCGTGCAGGAGGCGCCGCCGCGCCGTCTCGTCGAGGCCCTCGAGCACCTCGAGCGCCCAGACGCGATCCGCCGCCGAGAGCGGCTGGATCTGGGCGACCGACAGCCCAGCGAGCTGGGCGAGCTGGAACAGGCGGAAGGGCCTGTCGCCGTCGGGCGAGCGCGGCGGCGGCTCGACGGGTCTCGCGGCGCGCCGGGCGTGCTCGACGAGCCCCGCGAGGGGCCCCCGGTACCCGAGCCTCCGGCGCGCCACGTCGCGCAGCGCGTACCGGGCGAGCGTCAGGCGCACGGCGAGGTACTCGAGCAGCGACGCCGGCGGCGCGCCCGCGGGCCGGTCGCTCGGCGTGTGCTCGAAGCGGTGGACCATGCCCGCCCAGCCCGGCAGCTCGAGCAGCACGCGCGTCACGTAGCCCTCCCAGCGCTGCTCTGCGACGCCGAGGTCGCGCAGGGCGGCGACGGCCACGGCGGCTGGCGGCATGTTCGCCCCGATCGCGCGGAGCTCCGCGTCGAGCCCGGCGAAGTGCGCGCCGGCCGGCCTCGACCCCTCCAGCACGAGGCCGCGGAACGCGCGGAAGAGCCCCTGCGCGCGGTCCGGCATCGCCCAGTGCGCGACGCCCTCGTCGAGGTAGGCGCCGAGGAGCCGGATGAAGGGCGGATCGATGAGCTCGGCCGGATCCTCCCCCGTGATCGCGAGCAGGAGATCGCGGTGCGATCGATCGACGCCCACGCGATCGACGAGCGGCGGCTCGGCGGGCTCCGTCGGCGGCAGCGGCACGCCGCGGCAGGCGTCCCAGAGGGCGAGCGCGGCGCGGGACTCCGGGTCACGGCCGCCCTGGTCCAGGAGGCGCGCGGCGGCGTGGGGACGCTCGGCGAGCCAGCGCTCCGTATAGACGAGGAGGCGGTGGTACGGCCCGGACGGCAGATCGGGCCGGAGCTCGCGCGTCGCTCCCGTCTCGGCGATGCGCCACCCCAGCCCCGCCTGGGTAGCGGTCTCGATGGGGAAGCGCAGCGCGAGGCGCTCGATCTCGATGCGTGACAGCGGGCCTCGGCGCTCGTCAGGCCTCTCGGCGAAGCGCTCGGCGAGCGCCGCCTCGATGTCCTGGTCGTCGATGCGGCCCGACGCGATGTGCGCGCGGAACTCCGCCTCGGAGAGGTACGGCTCTGCCTCGAACAGCGCGCTCGCCGCGGCGAGCGCGTCGTGGAACGGCAGGTGTTGAAACGCGTGCAGCGTGTTGTGGTGGACGAACACGCCGATCGGCCCCTGTGCTGGCAGGAAATGACCGACGTGCTGGAGGAGGGCGCGCAGTCGCTCTTCTGGAGCTTCGCCTGCGCCGAACGTCGAACCTGGTTCGTTCATGTCAATCGTGGAGTGGTATTGTCGTTCAAAGTTGCCTCATGCCCGCCGCGCAAGCTCAGCGGCTCATCGCGGGTGCGAGCACGACCTTCTTCCGCGCGGAGAGCGGGTGCGACGACATCGGACCATGGTCGCCGAGGCCCGAGAGCGTCAGCCTCCGTCCCTCGCGCTCGAGGGTGGCCTTGAGATCGTGCAGGTTGGCCATGACCGTGTGATCGACCAGGCGGGTGTCGGCGAAGTCGATCTCGACGGCCGTGGCGTCGGGGTGCCGCGCGAGCCTCCGCTTGATCGAGAGGTAGTTGCTGAAGACGGCGGCCTGCTTGACGCGCAGCAAAAGCCGCTCGCCGTCGACGCGCTCCTCGATGTCGGGCCGAAAGAGGCTCCGGATCGGCGCGCCGTTGAGCACGTGGATGAACATCTCCACGGCGATGCCGGCCGCGACGCCCACGAGCAGATCGGTCGCGATGGTGATCACGGCGGTGGCGACGAAGACCACGAGTTGCTCCTTGCCGATGCGGAGCGTGTGCACGAACTCCCTGGGAGACGCGAGGCGGACGCCCGTGAAGGTGAGCATCGCGGCCAGCGCGGCGAGCGGGATCCTGTGGATGAGACCCGGCGCGAAGGCGACGAAGACCAGGAGGAACGCGCCATGAAAGAAGTTCGAGAGCCGGCTCCTCGCTCCGTAGCCGATGTTGGCGGAGCTGCGGACGATTTCCGAGATCATCGGCAGCCCTCCCAGCATGCCCGCGACGAGGTTGCCGACGCCGGTGGCGAGCAGGTCCTTGTCGAGATCAGCGCTGCGCCGCTCGGGATCGAGGGAGCTGACCGCCTTCGCGGACAGCAGCGACTCGATGCTTCCCACCAGGGCGAACATGAGGACATACTTGAGGGACGCGGACGAGGCGACCTGGCTGAAGTCCGGGAAGGCGATCGCCTGCACCAGGCTCCCCGGCAGGTTGACGAGGAACTTTGGCCCGATCGTGTAGATCGAGTCCGTCACCGAGAAGGTGTACGTGTGCCTGTGCTCGAGGTCGAAGACCAGCGCGAGCGGCATCGAGGCCGCGAGCACCAGGAGCGGCGCGGGGATCTTCTGCATCCATGGTGTTCTCCTGGCCAGCGCCGGATAACCGAACAGGAGGACGAGCGACAGGACGCCTATCAGGGCGATCGCGGGGTTCAGCCGGACGACGCTCGCCGGGATCTCCAGCAGCAGGGGGAGCGGCTCCTTGGCCGTCGGGGTGACGCCGAGGAGCGTGTGGATCTGCTTCGAGCAGATGATGATCCCGATGGCCGCGAGCATGCCGTGCACCACCGAGGTGGGGAAGAAGTCGCCGAGGGTGCCGGCGCGCGCGAGCGCGAAGGCGATCTGCACCACCGCGGCGACGACGATGCACGCGAGCGCGCGGCGGTAGCCCGTCGCGTTGTCCCCGCCGCCGAGCTCCTGGACCGCGCCGAGCGCGATGACGATGAGCCCCGCTGCCGGGCCTTTGATGGTGAGTTGCGCGCTGCCGAGCCAGGTGGCGATCACGCCGCCGACGACGGCGGTGAGCACGCCTGCGATGGGGGGGAACCCGCTCGCCATGGCGATGCCGAGGGAGAGCGGGAGCGCTATCAAGAAGACGAGGAACCCCGAGACGAGATCGCTCTTCCACGTGGATAGCGAAGGTTCTGGTGGTGGGTCCGGGATCTTGGGCACGGGCATGGTGGTTTTCGACCTTCGGATGCGCGGGCAGGACGAAAGTCCTGCAGTCGTCGTTCCGACCGCTGGTGGGTTGTCGCCCAGGTTCGTTCCAGGCTCGTCGCACACGTGGCCAGCGCGCCGGCGAGCCGCTGTTGCGGCTCGTCTCCACGCCGGTCCTTCGCGGCGGACCTCGGACGATCTCGGGCGACGCGTTCCTAGGAAACGGTGCGGCTCGTGTCCAGCACCGGATCAAACGAAATTCGGGGGTGCCGCCCTGACGCACCCGCGCCAGATCATTTCACCACAAACGAATCGGCGCGCCGCGCCTGGGCGCGAATGCCTGACCCCTACCCAGATACCCAGATCGCCGGTACACCGAGTCCGCTCTGGCCCGGGCACCAACGGCACTCCGGCGCTTCGCATGGGGCGCAAATACTCCCTGATACCGGCCAAGGACGGCGCCGGTGTCGTGCTCCCCCTTCTGGTCGTGCTCCCCCTTCTGAACGAGCCGCACGACCCGCCCTCCACGCTGCGCTGCCTCGGCACGAGCATCGAGCGCGCTCAGCTCTCCTACCGAGGGTTGCCGCTCCTCGAAGGGACGCTCCTTGAGTCTACCGCCCGGGCCCGTCGGTCCGCGGATCGGCCCGTTCGACCAGCGCAGCCGAGCCTCGGAGTGGCCTGCGCGCGGCGCCCTGTAGCGGGGGCTCTTCGCTTCTGGCATGGTCGCCGCCATGCTCGTCCGCAGCGCTCTCCCCTGGGTTCCACGCGGTCCTCGGCGCGACGCACGCCGCCTGACCGGCCCCGCGCTCGGGCGCCGCGCGCCGGCGCTGCTCGGCGCCGCGCTCGCCCTCTCCCTCGGGTGCTCCGGCGCAGCGCCGGCCCCCGTCGCGCGCCAGGCGCCGGTCGTGAAGACGCCGCCCGCGCAGCCGAAGGCGCCGGAAGGGCCGCCGCTCCTGCCGGCCCGCGTGATCGCGGAGCTCGACGACGAGGACGCGACGCCCTACTTCGCCCGGCGCGGCGACGAGGCGCTGCTGCTCCACGCCGCGGGAGGGCGCTGGAGGACACGCCTCCTCGGCGCGGACGGCGCGCCGCGGGGGGACACCGTGGACGCGGGGCCGGTCGCCGCCGACGTGCCGGTCGCCGCGCTGCGGGCCACGCCGCAGGGCTACATCGCCGCCTGGATCGAGCAGATCGAGGGGAGCCGCGCGGTGCGCGTGCTCGCGCTCGACCCCGCCGGCAAGCCGAGCGCCCCGGCGAGCCTCGTCGCGCAGACGGCCGAGGAGATCTCGTGGCTCGACGTGCTCCCGAACGCGCAGGGCGCGCTCGTGCTGTGGGAGATGCCGCGCGAGGCCCAGGGCGACGCGGGCCGCGCCGGTGTCGACCGCGTCGACGTGGTCATGACGGTCGTGGCGCAGGGCAAGGGCGCCGCGATCAAGCCGACGGCGCCCGCGTCGGTCGCGCGCGAGGTGCTCGGGTGGCAAGCGGTCGCCACCGAGCGGGGCGCGGCGGTCGCCCTCGTGCTCCCGCCGGCCGCGCCGCGCGGCCGAGGCGAGGGCAAGCCCGCGCGCAAGGCGGAGGACGCCGCAGAGGACGGGAAGCTCGGAACCGTCGCGCTGCTGGAGATCGACGCGGCCGGGAAGGTGTCGGCGCCGGTGGTCGTCAGCCCCGAGCCGACGGCGCAGATCGATCTCGAGATCGCCTCCCTCGGTGGGCGTTACCTGCTCACCTGGACCGACGAGCGGGACATCGACGGCGCCGTCTACCTCGCGGCGGTCGAGCCGGGCGGCAAGGTGGTGGTGGCGCCGCGGCAGGCGACGCCGCCGTCCGGCGAGCAGGCGCTCGTGTCGCTCGTCGCGCCCTCCCAGGGCGGAGGCGGACGGGCGCTGCTCGCGTGGGAGGACCTGCTGCGCGCCCGCGGCGGCGAGGTCGGCGGCGTGGGGGCGCGCGGGCCGGGGCGCCTCATCCACCTCGCGTCGGTCGGCCCGGACGGGACGCTCGGCGTGGAGCGGGCGGGGCTCGTCTTCAGCGCGAGCGGGCCGCCCGACATCGCGGCCGACGGCGACGGCTTCGCCGCGGTGACGCTCGCGCCCGCCACGCTCAAGATGGCGCGCGACGGGGCGGCGGCGCCGCCGGTCTGGCCGACGTTCGTGCGGTTCGGCCCGGATCTCTCGGTTCGGGCGGCAGAGCCGGTGCGCGCCGCGCCGTTCGCGGCGACGGACGGCGTGCCGTACCTCGTGCGCGGGCTGACGTGCCACGCGGGCGCGTGCGCGACGCTGGCGAGCGCCGCGCCCGGCCCGCAGCCTGGCGGCGCTGGCGGCGCGGCGGGCGCGCGGGCGCCGCTCGCGCTGGTGTCGCTCCCGGTGCGCGAGAGCGCGTGGCGCGCGCCCGCGTTCCGGGAGGACAAGGACCCGCCGCCGCGCGCGACCGCGGTGCGCGCGCTCGCCGAGGGCGACCCCATCGCCAGGGTCGCGGCGGTCGAGCTCGACGGCGGCGCGGCGCTCTCGGCGTGGGTCACGTACTTCGTCGAGGGCGCGTCGGACGCCGCGCCCCGCGGGCAGGAGGTCTCCGCGACGCTCGCGGTGCGCGCCGTGTCCCCGGGCGGCCTCGGCAAGCTGAGCGTCCTCTCGCAGAAGGCGACGTCGCTCGGCGGCGTCGCGATCGCGGCGGCGCCGCCGCTCCCGGCTGACGCGAAGGGGAAGGGCGCGGCGCAGGGCGAGAGCGTGATCGCGTGGGTCGCGCGCGAGCGCGGCGAGACGCAGGTCTACCTGACCAAGGTCGACGCGACGGGCGCGAAGGTCGCGCAGAAGAAGCTCACCACCGCGCCGCGCAAGAAGCAGGGCGGCGCCGCGAGCGAGGCGTCCGACGTGGCGATCGCCTACGACGGCGCGGGGGGCTTCATCGTCGCGTGGATCGACACGCGCGACGGCAATGCCGAGGTGTACGCGGCGCGGGTGGACCGCGCGCTGAACCGGACGGCGCCGGACCGGCGCATCACGAACGCGCCGCTCGACGCGGCCGAGGTGCAGATCGCGGTGCGCGGCCAGGAGGTGTGGCTCGTGTGGTCCGACGCGCGCACGGCCGGCGGCGCGGCCGCTGGCGGCGGCGTGGCCGCGGGAGGCGGCGCGGTCGCGGGAGGCGGAGCGGCCGCGGGAGGCGGCGCGGCTGCGGGAGGCGGCGCGGCTGGCCAGGGCGACGAGCCCGGCGGCGACATCTTCCTCGCGCGGCTCGACGCGAAGACGCTGCAGCGGATCGGCGACGAATCGCGCCTCCATGCATCCTCGGAGCACTCGCGCAGCCCGGTGCTCGCGCCGCTCGAAGGCGGGCTCTTCGTCGGCTGGATCGACGAGCCGGCCGGCGAGGCCGGCGGGAGCGCGGGGGCCGGCGGGCGCGCGCGGCTGGTGCGGGTCGACGGCAACGGAGCGGTGCAGGGCCCGCCCGTCGTGGTGAGCGGCCCGGACGGCGCGGCTGTGTCGTCGTTTGCGCTCGCATGCGACAAAATTTGCCGCGGCGTGCTCGCGTCGGCCCCGGGGGACTCGGTGGAGCTGAGCGCCTTCACGCTGGCGCCCGGCGACGTGTCGGCGCCCTCCCTGAAGCCGCTGGCGTGGCTGACCGGCGGCGCGTCGCAGGACGTGTCGCCGGCGTTCGCGGGGCGGTCCGGCGCCTCGCTGTTCTTTGCGGACGACGCGGTGAGCGGCTCGGGGCGCGTCCGGTGGATGACGATCGCATGGCCGTGAGCGGCGCAGATCGCGCTCGTCGGCGGCGCGCCGCGCCGCTGCGCGCGGGCGGGCTCCTCCTCGGGGCGCTGGCCTCCGCGCTCGGCTGCCCCGGGCCGCCGGAGGTGCCGGTCCCGCCGCCGCGCAAGCCGGCCGGCGCGGCGGCGCTGCCGGCGTGCAAGGACAGCGGCTGCTCGCAGGCCGGCGCACTGCTCGCCGCCGCGCGGGCGTTCAGCGACGTGCGGCACGACTACCTCCTCGACACGTCGAGCGCGATGGTGCCGGGCCGCGGGCTGTCGAGGAGCGCGGCGGGCGCGTTCTCGCCGGTCGGCCTTGCTTGCGCCCGTCCGAAGACGGAGCCGGCAGCGCCCGCGGCGACGGCAGCGCCCGCGGCGACGGCAGCGCCCGCGGCGACGGCAGCGCCCGCGGCGACGTCAGTGCCGGGTGCACCCGCGCCGGCGCCTGGCGAGCGGGCGATCGACTTCCGCTACGTGGGCATCGCCGTCGACTCGGTCCTCGTCGGCGCCGACGTCGATCTGCCGGCGTACTTCAGCGCCGGAGGGACGCTCGACCGGCGACGGCTGCGGCTGGTCGCGATGGCGCTGGTCGCGGACGAGGATCCGCAGTTCTTCGAGCCGACCGAGAGCGTGGTGCCGGCGGCGACCGGCGGCTGCGCCTGCGGTCGCGCGACGCATTTCATCGGGGCCGTGAAGCGCGGCGCGATGGTCGCCTACGAGACGGACGTGACGGCCGGCGAGGCGCACGGCACGGCGCTCGGCCTGTTCAAGGCCCGGCTCGAGGCGGGGGACCGCCGGGTGACGATGACCTCGGTCGGGGAGCTGGCCATCGAGGGTGTCGAGGGCGCGCCGGTCGCGGGCGCGAAGGGAGGCGAGCAGGCGTTCGGCGCGCTGCGGATGGAGGTCAAGAAGGCGGTGCCGCTGGCGTACGCGATCTACCCGGTGGCGGACGTGTGCCGCTTCTCGCTCGCCGAGCCGGAGATCGCGCCGCTGCCCGTCGACCTCGGCGTGGTGCCGTACGGCGCCACGGGGACGGCGCAGGCGCTCATCACGAACCGGGCGCAGGTCGACGTCCGGGTGACCCACGGCGAGCGCACCGTCGAGGTGCCCGCGCACGGGAGCGCGGAGCTCGCGTTCTCGTGGACGCCGGAGGGCGCGACGGCCGGGTGCGAGCGGCAGACGCGCCGGGACACGTTCGTCGTGCAGCCGAAGGACGCGTCCGCCCCGGTGGTGCCGCGCGAGCGGGCCGTCGTGGTGCCGCTCCAGGTCACGACGGGGATGCCGACCTTCTCGAAGCACGAGCCGATCGCGACCGAGACGGGCCGGTCGCCGGACTACGGCCGGGCGAGCGCGGACTGGACGTGCCCGGCCGGCTACGTGGTCGAGCAGTGCGAGCCGCAGCTGGCGAGCTGCCTGTCATCGACGGGGAGCTGCAACGCCGAGGGATACCGGCTGACGGCCGAGGCGACCGCCGACGGGCGGGGGTGCGCGTTCCGGTGCACGGGGCCGAGCTCCACGATATGGGGCGACCACGGGTGCTCCTACACGGCGGCCATGGTGTGCCGGCTGGGGTGCAACTAGCTGGTTCCGCGTCGGCCAAGGCCCTCTCTACGTTGCGCGTAAGGTCGTGCCGAACTGCACGGCCCGCGGGGAGGGAGCGACCCGTGTTTTGTTGGAGGAACGAATTTGCGGTGCCGAACCGTCGCGATCCGTCACTTCGCCCGGGATTTGGGGGGCATCAGACCACCGAACGCACCCATTCGGAAGGCATCGACCCAACGCAGGCCCAACCCACGACGTTTGAGCCTGGCGAACTCGCGCCAGCCGACCCGTCGCCTCGGGCGGCCGTGATCGCCTCACTCGCCGGCACCTTGAGCCGGGCCGTCGCCCTCCGGGATGCGGAGGCGGCCCGGGTCGTTCACGAGGCGATCGGCCGGCTGCTCGTAAGCACCCGCCCAAGGGCATCGTGACCAACCGTGCGACGCCGGCTACCTGTGTCGCCATCGCGACGAAGGAGGAAGCGATGACGACGAGGGCGGAGTGGGCCGAGCGGGTGGAGCGATGGGAGCGGAGCGGGCTGAGTGCCGACTAGTTCGCGCGACGCGAGGGGTACAAGCCGAAGCAGCTGTACTGGTGGCGCTGGAAGCTGCGGGCTGACGGGCCCTCGCAGTCGACGTCGTCGTCGATCGGGGCGCCGCGGTTTCTGCCGGTGCACGTGGTGGCCGACGTGTCGCCGGCCGCGGCCGAGCCGATCGAGGTCGCGCTGCCCAACGGGTGGGTGGTTCGGGTTCGGCCGGGCTTCGACCCGGCCACGCTCGAGCGCGTGCTGGCGCTCGCTGCCGAGGAAACGCCGTGCTGACGCTGCCGCCGTCGGTGCGTGGTCCCGCGCGCAGCAGCCCCAGCAGTACGCCGCCGGACGGGGGGCAGCTGCTATACATATCGAGAGCAGTGTACACATCCAGCACGGCATCTCGCAGCTCGCCATCTATCAACCGCTGCAAACCGCGTTCAAACACGAGCGCGTATGCTGGCTCGGTGACAACGACGCCAAAGCGGTGACCATTCAGCGTGGATTTCGCGCCCACGGGGCACCAGTGGTGCCGACGGCGACGCGCGAGCGGCGTTCCGCCGACGAATGCGACGCCAATTACAACTGCGCGTTCCCAACGCGTCGCGAAGGCACACGCCCCCCTTACCCCCCGCAATGACTTTGGCTGGTTCCAAGCTCAATTGAGCTGGCGAGCGAGCTGCGAGCGCTCTGGCACGTGCAGGGTCGTGCCCCGACCCGACCGGGCCAACCTTCCCGGGACGAGGATCAGCGCGCGGCGCAGCCACGGCGTTCGCCAGCTCGCGAGGTGCGGAACATGGTCGAGCACATACCGGCGCATCAGGTTGGCGGTCAGGAGCTTCAGCAGCAGCGCGGCATGATTGGCGTTGAAGCTGTGGCTCGGCACGCGGCCGCAGCCCCACCCATGCTTGAGATCGCCGATGAGCGGCTCGATGCCCGCGCGCAGGTCATACCGCGCCGCGACGTCTTCCGGCGCTTCGACCGGCTCGTTGGTCAGGAAGACCTGCACCGTGTAGTCGAGGTCCTCCCAGAGGTAGATCTGCTTGCCATTGTACCGATCGCGTGTTCGTACGGCGATCACGCGGACGCCATCCGGCCAACCGCTGCGCCGGAAGGGGACCTCGGCGACCTGTCGTCGAGGACGACCATCGGCATCCCAGTCGATGGTACGCCATCCGGTGGCGTAGGCGACCATGCCCACCAGATCGGGGCTCATCCGCGCCTTGGTCAGGAAAAAGCATCCCTTCGCGGCGACGGCGTGCATCAAGGCGCTGCAATCCCCCGCTCCGTCGATCCGCACGTAGATGGCCGCGCTCGGCGCTGCGGCGCGCGCCCGGTCGATGCACTGCTCGACGAAAGGCACATCGGCTTCGCCGAAGCTCGTGTCACCCGGTCGCAGCTTGGCTCCGACGACGGCGTCGGCCTCGGCGATGCGCGCCAGGATCGGATGATAGCTCGGCCGGCCGTGGTATCGCGGGTTCGGGCCTGGAAGCGCCCCCTCCTGCATCCCGAAGAGCGGCTCCACGGTCGTGTCGACGTCGAGGTGCACGAATCGGTGCTTTCGCCGCGCAATGAGGGCGAGCCCGTGGTCGACGACCATGCCGTGCAGCGCTTCAACCGCCTCCTCATCGAAGCGGCACAGGTCCCGGTAGACGGTGTCGATGCTCGGGACGACCCCGCCGGCGAGGCGTACGAAGAGCGGATCGACGGCGAGCGCCTCGATGCCGAAGACGCGCTCCTCGCCGGCGAGCGCGCTGTCCATGAGCAGGCGCATCTGCGCGGCCATCGGGTAGATCACCGAGCGGCCCGTCTTCAGCCGGGAGAACCTGCGCCTCAAGGCCGCGTCGACGCCGAGCTGCCGGATGAAAGCGCCGAACGGGGCAAGCCCTGCGACGCCGGTCAGGTTCTTCTCCGTCGGTTCGACGTGGATTCTGCATGGGTCTGGCCGCCGGATTCGCTCCTGGTGCCGCCCGTCGCCTTTCCTCTTGAACCCGAGTTCGCGCCGGCGCACCTTGCAGGTGCTCGGCGTGTGCCTTCGTTTGGTCATAGCAACCCGGACGGGTCGCCACGCCGAGCCTTTCTTTCAAGGCGTTCCGTTTACGGCGTCGAATTTCTCACGCCTCGGACCGGCATCGTAGGCGCGAAATCCACGTTCAGGCAGGTGACGGCGGCAGATCGCTCGTGCGTAATGAAGCCTTCCACCCGCTCCTGGGAGAGACGTTGGAGCTCGGCAGGAGGTGCGTTGCGCGTCAGCGCCGCGCCCAGGCATAGAGGGCATTCAGCAGAAACTCGCATGCAAAGCATCTACCACGGCGATCTGCCTGCTACAACGACGGTCCGTGTGCGCGCTCCGAGCGCGCCGCGTCGGCCAGCGGTAACCACTCAGATATCCCCATGGGCGCGACCCCTTGCGGCTCTCGCCGGGGTCGAGATGCTGGGCGCGGGCCGGCGTTGGCCCAAGGTCCGGGCGGACACCGGCGGACACGCGAGGGTCGGCGAGGAGGTCTCGCCCGGGACGTGGCTCGGGAGCGACGTCGATTCGGACACGTCGGCGTCGCGAGCAGTCGGAGCCGCAAGAGACGCTCACTCCCACGCGTCGGGCAGCAGCTCGTCCGGTCGTTCGCGTGACACCGCGGCGCACCCGTCGATGGCGACGGTGACGGCTGCGATGCCCGTCAGCCCGCAGCTTCCAGCGCCACCAGTACAGCGTCGGGGGGCCGCGCCACGCCTAGCCGACGTCGAGATCCCCGGGCACGAACTCGGAGGGCCGCGGTCGTCCACTTGGGCACGCTCAGGGCCGTCGCAGATGTCGAGGTGAACGTCGGCCAGCTCGGTGCAGCGGCTCTCCACCTGGCCGAGTGCAGGAGCGACGCTGGCAAAGGGCGAGCGTGGCGACGTGGTCCATCTGGCCGAGTACAGGAGAGGCGCCAGCGACGAGGCGCGCGGGCGCGAGCTCGGCTCCTCTCCGCCGCTGCGGTCGTAGAGGTCGGAGCGCATGCCGGGCACCACGGTGCGGCCGCCATGGTCAAGCGGCATAGTCGCGGCGCTGCGAATCTATGGCGAGGGCCGTTCGCCAACCAGTTGATTGACGAACACTCAACCCGAGGGGCGTTCCGTTGTCAGTGGACGGTGCAGACCGGCCATCACAACCGAGCTAGCCGTCCATCATCGAGCACCACCCATGGAGATGACGTCGAATACGCCTCGGTCCCGGCAATCGGCAGGCTTGGTGCATCTGCGAGCCGATCGAGTCCTTCTCGGAGCTTCATGCCACGATCGGTGAGCCGATAGACCAGCGATAACATCGGGTAGCCATCAGCCGGCTTCGGTCCCGTCGCCCGCTCCACAACCGCACTCGAATCGTGATCTGCCCATTGCCCCAGTCGGCGTGGTAGGAACAGGTCGCCCGTGCAGTCGAGGAACTCCCATAACTCGGTGCCCAGTTGCGACTTGTGGCCGCACACGGTCAACGGAGTCTGCCACTCCGTCGACAGAAGAGCCAAGATGAGCTCGTCGAATCGACTGAGGCGTATGGCTCCTCTCGTGCTCCTTCTTGGAAAGAAGGAGGAGAGAAGCGCCCACAAGGGAGCGAGCTCTGGAAACCCTTTGACGCCACGTATGCACCTCTCGACGAAGGGCAATGGATTCGTATCGACGTAACTCTCCCAGAGGCGGATGGCGCGATCGTAGCGTTCCCGTGGCCAGGGGCGCGCCTCGTCGAGGCGCTCCAGAAGAACCTCGTCAGGATGATCAGACACCGATGCGGAGCAGTCGAACGGAGGCAGCGGTTCCTCGGGGATCCCTGAGCGGTGTACTGGATCAAAATCGACGATAAAGACATTGTGACGCGCGATCCCTAGGTGACGCAACCAGCTACAGGCCCTCCAGAGGTTGACTCGCTCGTGGAGACTCGATGACACCCACAGGACAACGGGCAGATGCCAGCGGATATCCGATGAATAGAGCCGGTCCCGCTCTTCGGCCGAAGACCACCATGCCTCACGCGCCCGAGTATGCTCCATGGCATCCATTCGACTCGGTCCGATAATGAGGCAGTCGGACGCACGCACCGTATTGCCCGCGCCGAGCCGTGCCAGGCGCTCTGTCGTCGGTGTATCGAAGGCGACATGCGTCGCGTCCCGAATGGACTTCTGGATCGGCGTGTTCATTCAAACCCACATCGATAACACTCGTCGTGCGTGTATCGCTTTTTGAGCTGGCAGTCGCGCCGACAGATGGCGCAAAGAGATTTGCCGTCATCGATGATGCGGTTACATGGATAGCCTTTGTCCTGGCAGTCGACGTACATGTCTGTGCATGACCTGTCTGGAGTGCAACCAGCCATCTCTTCAGTGGCGCCGCTCCCCACGTCGTCACTGTTCCCGAACCGGTCCCCCGTAGCTGCTGACCCCGGTGGGTATGGTTCTCCGGCCCCTGTGCCTTCCGTCCCCCTGAGATAGCACTCGCCCACGTCGTAGTTGCACGCCCACACCGTGAGACCGAGAGGAATAAGAACAGGGATCGCCTTCAATTTCAGCCTGTGGCGCATGCTCATCCTCCAGGTTTTTCCAGATGCGTGTGCGGAGGGGCGGCGTCAACTGTGATTCAGGGCATGGATTGCGTCCCTGCGGCTACGGATTGTCAATCTCGCCCCGGTCCGAAGCCGAGCTCGAGCTTGAGCGCAGCGGGTTGCACATCGTCGCGGCCGAGCTGGGCGCGGACCATCGGAGGTCGAGGCGCACGTCGGCGCGGCCTTGAGCCTTGAGCCTGCTCGGCGCGTTGTGACGCCTGGGGCGGAAGGTCTTGAGCGTGAGCGCGGCGCAGCCCCCACGGCGGCGTCGCGCAGCCCCCACGGCGGGGTGCGGAGGTCGAGGTGGACCGATATCGGCGCGCGCGGCGCGACCTCCGTCCCATCTGGTGTATCCGTACTGTAGACCCCATCCTCGCGAGGTCCGCGCCGCCGCCGTAGATTCGCGATGCGATGCGAGACCAAGAGAATAGACGCTCTTCCCGCAAAAAGAATGAGCGAAAGCAGGCTCAGGATCGACGCTGCATAAACGATCTGGGGTGTAAGCCGCACAGACTCCCAGTCCCGCATGGTCGTGGTCGTGCGCGAAGGCGCGCAACTCGCGAGACCTTCCCATCGATGTAACGGGCATGTCCAGCACCGACCGTCCACTCTTGGACCACGAAAACCTTGACGCCTACCGCGTTACCATCGAATTCCTTGCGTTCTCCGTGCAGCTGCTTGAGGAGATCCCGAAGGAACGGCGCGAGCTCCGGCTCCAGCTCGAGCGCGCCGCGATGTCGATCCTGCTCAACATCACCGGAGGGTGCCGGCAAGCCGAGCCCTGCCGACAGGGCGCGTTACCACGGGATCGCCAGGGGCTCGGCGATGGAGTGCGCGGCCCTGCTCGACGTCAGCCGCATCATGGCGTCGTCCAGAGCAAGGACGTCGAGCAAGGCAAGCGCCTTCTGTGACGCCTCGCCGCCATGCTGACAAGGATGTGCCGATAGCCACGTGTCTCGCGCACGTGCACGCGCACGACCACGACCACGCGTTCGTGCCGTGGGAGTGGCTGCCCCTTTCCCTTGTGGGAAGGTGTATTTATGCAACGCTGGGGTTTTGTTGGAGGCACGTCCACCAGGAGACGGGTGCGACCCGTGTTTTGTTGGAGGCACGTCCTTGGAGGCACGTCCACCGGGAGACGGCCGCGACCCGTGTTTTGTTGGAGGCATGTCCAGCGGGAGACGGGGGCGACGCGTCTTCATGCTGGAGGGGGACCAGCGGGAGACGGGTGCGACCCGTCTTCATGCTCGAGGCGCATTCACCCGGACGCGGGTGCCACCCATCTCCCGCATGGGCGAGCCAGCTCCTGCCCCCGGCGGGCGCCCTCATCGCGCCGCCCAGATGGCGAGGAGCGCGTACGCGATCGCCACGGCCTGGATGATCGCGAAGCTCAGGAGCCCGGTCGGCAGGAAATCGAAGAAGCCGAACCGGATGGGCCTGCCGTCGACGTCCCGCAGGTCGGCCCGCTCGGTGAGCGCCTGCGCGAGCGGGCCCGACGTCGCCGCGGTCAGGAAGAGCGAGCTGCCCGCGCAGACGGACAGGGCGAGGCCGACATACACGGCGGGCGCGGGCAGCCGCTCGGCGAGCGACTCGGCCACGTCGAGCAGCGCCGCCATGCTGGGGCCCGCCGAGAACAGCCCGGTGAGCACGCCGGCGAGGACGAGGAACGCGACGAGCTGCAGCGACGGGGCGACCGGGAGTTGCGCCAGCGAGCGCGAGACCTCCTCGAACAGGCCGGTGCGCCGCACCGCCGCGACCATCACGAAGAGCGAGAGCAGGAAGAGCACCGCCTCGATGTCGAGCCCCGTCCGCGCGAGCCGCTCGCCGAGCCTGCGCGACATGAGCAGCGCCGCGCCGGCGCCGAGCCAGCACACGAGCTCGGGGCCGACGCCGAGCTCCGCGGGCAGGAACAGCCACGCGACCACCATCGCGCCGAGCGACGCCGCCGCCGGCACGAGGAGGCGCCGGTCGGTCCGCACCCGCCGGTGCAGCGCCTCCATGGCCGCGCGCGTGAGCCGCGCCGAGACCGGATCGCGCGGCACACCCGCGGCCGGGCGCACCACGGCGCGCACGACGAGGAGCAGCGCGGCGAGCGCGCAGAGCGTCGCCGGGGCGGCGCGCGAGAGGTAGCCCCCGAACGTCATGCTGCCCCGGCCGAGCAGCAGGATGGCCGGGAAATCGCCGATCGGCGTGGCGGCCCCGCCGAGGTTGCACGCGACGAGCAGCAGGCCGAGCAGCCAGGAGACGTACCGCTGGCGCGTGCCCATCAGCTTGAGCAGCACGTGCAGCACCGGCAGGACGAGCACGAGCGCCGTGAGGTTGTTGACGACGCCGCTCACGACGTACATCGCGATCGAGAACACCACGAGGACACGGAAGGGCTCGGCGCCGCTCAGCCGCGTCGCCGCGACGGCGAGGCGGTCGAAGAGCCGCGAGGCGGCGAAGAGCTGGGACAGGAGCCCCAGCGTCACGAGGATGACGAGCACGTCCCACGGCACATCGGCGAGCAGGCGCGGCGTGGTCGCGACCCCGAGCAGCGTCGACACGAGGCAGGCGAGGCCCGCGCCGCCCGTCACGATGAGCACGCGGCGCGACGGCAGGAGCGCCTGGAGCAGCAGCGTGCCGAGCAGGACGGCGAAGAGCGCGGCCTGGGGGGCCGTCACGTCGCCTCGATCGCCGGCGCGAGCGCGCGCGGATCGTCCGCGCCGGCGGCGGCGACCTCGGGCGCGGGGCCGCGCGGGGCCGGCCCGACGAGGCACGAGAAATCGGCCGAGCTCGTCTCGACCATCCAGCGCGGGTACACCGTCATGGGCCGGCCGAGGATGTCCCAGCCGATCAGCGAGCGGAACTGGGTCCGCACGTCGGGGCCCGAGACGCGCAGCCACGAGGGGCTCACGTGCGCCGCGTGCCCGTCGGTGCCGTAGACGAACGTGAGCAGCGCGCTCCTCCGCCCGGCCCAGCGGTGGAGCTCGGACAGACCCACCGGCTCGATGAGCCCGTCGTAGTTCGCGAGCACACGGCCGAAGTCCGTGTCGAGCCCGCCCGCGTCGGTGACGAGGCCCGCCTCGACGCCGGAGAGCCGCGGCACGAGCGCGTCGAGGCAGTCGGCCTCCAGCCCCACGACGAGCAGCCGGGTCACGCCGCGGAGCGCGTCGAGGACGCCCGCGGGGTCGAGCGGCGCCTCGGCGCCGCCGGAGAGCCACTGCTCGGCGACGAAGTCGAGGACGGGGAACTCGCGCCCGAGCTGGTCGCGGGCCTCGCGCGCGAGCGGGGCGCCGCCTTCGCCCATCAGCTCGCGCAGGAACAGCCGCGCCGCCGAGCGCATGCCCAGCTCGCCGGCCACCATCCGGAACGCCTGTCCGAGCGCCGGCGGCAGCGCCATCAGGCCGGCTCCGTCCCGGCGCGGGCGCGCTCGGCACGCGCGAAGAGGGCGTCGAGCAGGCAGACCATCGCGGCGTTGGCGAGCGCGTGGTGCGGCGGGCCGTCGGTGAGGCAGTCGACGAGCGCCGCGAGCTCCGGCGAGCCCTTCGGGGCGAGGCGCGTCAGCGGCGCGAGCGGGATGGCCAGCGGGTAGTCGTGCTCGCTGTCGCGCGCGAGGTGCGGCGGCAGGCGGATCGGGACGGGCAGCGACTCGCCGCTCGGCGCGCCGCCCTCCGGCGGGCCGAGCTCCTCGAGCAGCAGACCGAGCAGGCAGACCAGCGTGTAGCTCGCGCCGCGGTGATGGACCGGGCCCTCCCCGACGATGCACCGGACGACGAAGGCGCGCTCCTCCGCGTCGGGCATCCAGGGGGCGAGCAGCGCGTCGAGCCTCGCGGGGCGGATGAACGCGGACACCACGGACGAGGGCAATGAAGGGTAGCGATGGCCGGGGTCGCGAGGCGGTCGGGGCGGAGGCATGAGGGCACTTCAGCGTAGCTGCCCGGAAGGGCCTGGATCCAGGCCTGATCTCGCGCCAGCGCCCCTGCGGACGCGCGAGGTGTTCCTGTTCCGCAGCCCGTGCGAGCTCGAATCCCACCACCGCACGAGGGGCCTGCGGTCACCTGAGGTGAGCGCGGCGATTCACCCCTTGATATCCTCGCGTCGTCTGGTTGTTCCGCTCCGCCGAGCGGAGATCGTGGCTGGGTTCCTGATATGCGGAGATGGCCATGGGCCAGCGGATCCAGCCGCTTCGAGGGCGCCTGCCTCGCGCTCCGACGATATCGCAGGAAGCCAGGAAAGTGAGGAGGAGGCATACGCTGTTTCCTGTGCCCCGGGGCGCTCGAGCCGCCTCGTGCTGGCCTGGCTCCGGCGCTCGCCCCCGCGTCGCGACGCGATGTCGCACAACCAGAGCGGCGGCGCTCGCACCTAAGCGCTCAAATGGCCACGCGAACGCCTCGACAGCCGCTTGCGGCCCTCCTCGCCCTCTACACCCTCGCGACCATCGTGGGATCCAGCCACGCGTACAGCGGCGGCGCAGCGGAGCCGGACGTGGAGGCTTCCGTTCACGCCGGGGCCGGGCGCGACCGCGCGCACGCGCCTCCGCCTAGCTGCGCCGGCGTCACGCCCGGCGCCGACGACCGTTGCGGGCTCGGCCATGACGACGACTGCTGCGCCAGCCTGCTCGTGCCCGGCGGGACGTTCAACCGGCTCAACGATCCGCGGTATCCGGCGAGCGTGAGCAGCTTCCACCTCGACAAGTACATGGTCACGGTCGGGCGGTTTCGCCGCTACCTGGAAGAGACAGGCGGCCCGACGCAGCTGAGCCCGCCGCCGGCCGGCGCGGGGGCGCACCCGAAGATCCCGGACAGCGGGTGGGACCCGGCCTGGAACACCATGCTCCCGGCGACCACGGCCGCGATGAAGCAAGCGCTCGTCTGCGATCCTTACGGCTGGCCGACGTGGACCGACGCTCCGGCCGCGAACGAGGACAAACCCATCGTGTGCGCGACATGGCTCGAGCTGTTCGCGTTCTGCGCGTGGGACGGCGGGCGCCTGCCGACCCAGGCCGAGATGAACTACGCCGCTGCCGGCGGCGACGAGCAACGGCTGTATCCGTGGGGCTCTTCCCCCATCACCTCCGAGGACGCGGCCTTCTGTTGCCAGGGGGAAGGCTCGACGTCGCTGCCCTGCGAGGACGCGTTTCCCCCGTGGAGCCTCATCCACTGCACGACGGACGATCTCGCGCCCGTCGGCTCCTTTCCCAGGGGAGCGGGGCGCTGGGGCCAGCTCGATCTCGCCGGCGAGGCCTACAAGGTCACGCGCGACGCCGCCGACGACGACCGCCCGCTCGTGCCGTGCGCCGATTGCTCCCGCCTGGACAACCACGCTGCCCTGCGCGTCACGCACGGCGGGAGCTTCGTCGCCGCCGGATACCGGCAGACGACGACCTACCGCGCGCCCTACGAGACCGATGGCCGCCACTACTATGTATCGGCGATGTGCGCGCGCGACCTGCCAGGGCCGTGAGCCCTCCGCGCGGCCCTCGCCGGCAGCTTCGCGGAGGGCTCACGTTCGTATTCCTGAAGAGGCGCGCCTCGGGGCTCCTCTGCCCGCATGCGCGCGGATCGCCAGCATCAAGCGCTCTCGCGAAGCACCTTGATGAGCGCGGCGGGCGACTCCGCCCCGAAGCCCGCGGCGACTCCCTTCCTGAAGAGCGCCGCGGCGAACGCCGGGAGCTCGGCGTTGATCCTCGCTTCCCGCGCCTGCCGCTGGATGAGCTCGACGGCCTGCGCGCAGATCTCCAGCGTGGCCTCCGAGGCCTCGTACGCTCCGGACTGGATGGAGTCCGCGTCGTGCTTGACCATCCCACCGATGGCCGGAGCGACGACGGCGGCCATGGCCCCGAAGTCGGCCACGCGGATCCCTTCGGCCTCGCAGATGCGGGCGCCGTGGTAGAAGCCGAGGAGCCCCGCGAACAGGTGCGACAGGAACGCCAGGTCCATGGCCGCCGCCCAGCCGACCTTCTCCCCGAGGTAGCTCACGGTCCCGGCCATGCTCTCGAGCAGCGGCTTGCTCTTCTCGTAGGCAGAGCCCGAGCCCGAGACGAGGATGCTGCTCTCCGGCTTCCCCATCTGGCTCGGGGTGGCCAGGATGGCGCCGTCGAGGTAGTCGATGCCGCGCTGCTTCGCCCACGCTTCGAGGGTACGCGCGTCCTCGGGGCTGCCCGTGCTGAGCTGGACGAGCACCTTGCCGGCGAGGGAGGAGACAACGTCGCGCCCCTCCAGCACGCCGTACGTCGCGCGGTAGTCGGTGATGCAGGTGATCACGATCCCGCTCGCCTGCGCCGCTGCGGCCGCGCTCGGGGCCAGCACCGCTCCCTCCGCGACGAGCGGCGCGGCCTTCGCGATGGAGCGGTTCCAGACGGTGACGCGAGCGCCGCCGCGGAGCAATCCCCGAGCGAGCGCGGTGCCCATGAGACCCAGACCGATGACCGTGACTTCAAGCATGTGAGCTCCTTCGTTTGCGGCCCGTCTGCCGGTGACGGGCGCGCCTTCGTGCCGGCCAAGGTAGGGGCCTGCGCCCCGGGCCGTCGCGCACGATCGGACGCCCGGAGAGCACATTCCGACGGCGGCGAGCGCGGAGCCGCCCCGTGGCGCGCCGCGCGGCGGCGGTGGATACTAACGGGGATGCAGGTCATCGGACACACCCGAGCTCCCCTCCGACTGGAGCCGCCCGCGGGCGCGCCGCGCCCGTACGTCGGGGTACATGTCGGCGTTCACTCGACCCAGCCCGGCGTGATCGCGCTCGAGGCCTCTCAGGATCATCGGGTGAAGATCCATGCGGGCGCGCCGGTACGCGGGGCCTGCCGCGCCGATCGGTTCGTCTACACGCGCGGCGACGTGGACCTGATCCCCGCCGGCGCCTCGGACGTCTGGCAGGAGGACGACGCGGGCACCTCGCTCATCCTGTCGCTGTCCCCTTCGCTGCTGCGCCGGGTCGCGGCGGACATGGGGCTCGACCCCGACAAAGCCGGCCTGGAGCCACGCCACCAGATCAGAGACCCGCAGATCGAGCACATCGCCTGGGCGCTCGACGCCGAGCGCAGGGCCGGCGATCCGACAGGGCTTCTCTACAGGGAGAGCCTTGGCGTCGCGCTCGCCGCGCACCTGCTCGGCCGTTACAAGGCGCCGGGCCGCCTGCGGCGAGGGCTGTCTGCGCCGCAGCTGCGGCGCGTGACGGAGTACATCGAGGAGCACCTCGATCACGACCTGTCGCTCGATCGGCTGGCCGGCGTCGCCGGGGTCAGCGCGTCCCACCTCAAGACGCTGTTCAAGCGGTCGACCGGCGTGCCGGTGCACGAGTACGTGATCCAGCGCCGGGTGGAGCGCGCGAAGGCGCTGCTCCTGCGCGGCGACCTGCCCGCCAGCCAGGTGGCGATCGAGGCCGGGTTCGCGCACCAGAGCCACATGGCGAGGTGCATGCGCCGCGTCCTCGGCGTGACGCCGGCAAAGGTGGCAGCCAGCGCGCGCTGACGCGCGGATGCAGCGGTACCAGCACGGCCCCCGCCCGGAGTCTCTCGGCGCCACCCGCGGCCCGGCGCTGGTCGAGGAGACGGCGCGGAGGAGGGGCGCGGCGACCACTGGTCAGCGCGCCCCCACCCATTTCCCCCCGCGAATCGGTGATTGGCCCGCGATTCAGCGCGCGATTCAGCGCCTGATTCGCGCGGGAGGGCCCTGGCATGCGCGGTGCTCTCCCGTCCGGCCGACAGGCGGGCAGGAAACGGCACTCCGCGTGGGAGCCGTCGTCCTCCGCGAAACCAGGAGACTTCCATGCGTGCCATTCCTTCTCATCTGTTCGGCTTGCTTTCGCGCTCTCTCCTCACCGGCTCGATCGCGACCTTCGCCGCGACGGTCGCGCTCTCCGCCTGCTCCGCCGGGGCCGAGGAAGCCGAGGAAAACGACGAACCCGTCACCGCGGCCGCGTCCGCGCTCGATGCGTCGCGCTGCGCCTGCTTCACGAACACCACCAACGCGTGCAACTACACCTCGGCCGACCGCGTCGCCTGCGGGCTCCCGAGCGGCGGCTGCGCCACCATCGACGACTGGAACAACGGCTGGTACGCGTACAACAGCGCTTGCGAGGTGCCGCGCTCGTGCCCTTGCCTCCCCACCACGGAGAACGCCTGCAACTATGCGAGCGCGATCGATCGCGGCGCCTGCGGCGTCCCGAGCGGCGGCTGCGCCACCATCGACGACTGGAACAACGGCTGGTACGCGCACGACAGGGCCTGCTCCGCGCCGACCTTCGACGCGCTCGATTACATGCGCAACACCCATGGAGGCACGCTGCTCGGCGACGACGGCAGCATCGTCTCCTTCGTGGAGCAGCCGGGCGGCCATTTCTATTACGTGAAAGGCGCCAATTCGCCCTCCAACGACGGGAGCAAGTTCGAGCGCTTCGGGTTCGACGGAAATACCGTCTGGCTCGAGCGGGACACGACCTGGCCCGCCAGCGATCGGGGGCCCTTCGACTCGTATGACGCGGTCAGCCCCACGACGCACCGGTACGGGGTGCACACGCGGGCCAGGCGCAGCATGCGCGACGGCGAATCGTGGTCCACCAGCGTGCAGATCATCGGGTTCCAGACGGGGAGCGATCCGCAGCGGTGCCACTGGTCGAACCGGGCGAGCGACGACAGGAACAACACCACCGGGTTCGATTACACCGTCAAGCTCGTGAAGAACAAATCCTGGGGCGGGGACGTCGGGACGGTCGACTCCATCGGCGTCAAGACCGGCGACGAGGTCCACTGGTACGCCAAGGGCTGGGGCTGGGTGAGCTTCGAGTGGAACGGTTCGCCCACCGAGGGGCTGAAGACGGTGGTCTGGAATCGCTGGATCGGCTCCCAGAAGCAGCCCCGCGAGCTCTGCCCGAGCGGGCCGCTCCCCTTCGAGCAGCGGTCTCTGTCGACACGCATCGGGCTGTTTCACGAGGGTCAGTGGGTGCTCGACACCGGCGCGGTGGGATACCAATCCACCGATCGGAGCGCCTGGTGGGGAGCGGCGGGCGACATCCCGGTCGCGGGGAGGTGGGACGGCAGCGGCACCGCGTACCTCGGCGTCGCGCGCGTCCTCCCGGAGGGCGGAATGTCGTGGTACCTGGACTACAACGGCAGTGGCGCCATCGACGGCGGTGACCGCGTGTACCAGTTCGGGCAGCGCGGCGACACGCCGGTCGTGGGCGACTGGACCGGCACCGGCCAGGCGCGCATTGGCATCTTCCGCGATGGCATGTGGGTGCTCGACATCAACGGCAACGGGCTCCACGACGGCGGTGATCGGGTGACGTGGTGGGGCGCGCCCGGGGACATCCCCGTCGTGGGGAGCTGGGATGGAAGCGGCGTGGCGCGGCTCGGCGTCGCGCGCGTCCTCTCGAACGGCATGATGTGGTGGTACCTGGATTACAACGGCAATGGCACCGTCGACAGCGCCGACCGCACGCTCCAGCTCGGGCTGCGCGGCGACATCCCGGTCGTGGGCGACTGGACCGGCACCCGGCAATCGCGCATCGGCGTGTTCCGCGATGGGCAATGGTACATGGACGTCAACGCCAACGGGTGGGACACCCAGGACGCGACGCCCATGTACTACGGCTCCTCCTACTGGCGGCCCGTCACCGGCGCGTGGTGACCTTCGCGGCGGAGGTCGAGCCGCTGCGTCATCGCCGAGGTTCGGCGCCAGCCAGCGCTCGACCTCCGCCACGCTCAGGACGCTGTGGCAAACTGCCCCGCTGCACGGGTTCCTGCGGCATGAACTCCGGCGGCCCGCGAGTGCTAGAGTTGCCGTCATCCATGCTCGACAAGCTCGACATCGCCCGCGCCCTCCGCGAGACGGGCACGCTCCTCCAGATCAAGGGGGAGAACCCGTTCAGAGCGCGCGCTTACGAGACCGGGGCCGAGGCGCTGGAGCAGCTCACGGACGACCTCGGCGCGCTCGTCAGGAGCAAGAAGCTCACCGGCATCAAGGGCATCGGCCCGGCGCTCGCCGCCCAGATCGCCGAGCTCTACCAGACGGGGCGCTCCGGGCAGCTCGAGGAGCTCCGCGCCGAGCTGCCCAGCGGCGTGCTGGAGCTCGCCCAGGTGCCGGGCATGAGCCTCAAGCGGATGAAGGCGCTCCACGAGGCGCTCGGCATCGGCAGCGTGGAAGAGCTGAAGAGGGCCTGTCTCGCCGGGAAGGTCCGGGCGGTGAAGGGCTTCGGGGCGAAGACCGAGGCGAGCCTGATCGAGGGGATAGCCCTCCACGAGGCGCGCGACGAGCGCGTCCTGCTCGTCGACGCGCTCGAGGCGGCCGAGCCGCTCCTCGCCCACGTGCGCGGCTGCGAGGCGACCGAGCAGGCCGATCTCGCGGGCTCGATCCGGCGCTGGGAAGAGACGGTGACGGGCATCGACCTCGTGGCCGCGGCGGACGACGCCGCGCAGGTGATCGACTGCTTCGTCCGGTCCCCGCGGGTCGCCGAGGTCGAGGAGCGCGGCGACGCGCGTTGCACGGTGAGGCTCTCGGGCGGCCTGCGCGGCGAGCTCCTCTGCGTGCCGCCCCGGGACTACGCGGCAGCGCTTCACCACCGGACGGGGGCGCCCGAGTACCTCTCGGCGCTCGGCGCGCTCGCGCGCGAGCTGGGGCTCACGCTCGACGAGAGAGGGCTCCGGCGGGGCAAGAAGCGCCTCTCCGTGAAGACGGAAGAGGACCTCTACGAGCACCTCGGCGTCCCGTACATCGCGCCCGAGCTCCGCGAGAGCGCGGAGGACATCGTCGCTGCCATCGAGCGCGCGGCGCGGGCGGACCGCGAGGGCGAGCTCGTCGAGGAGGGCGATATCCAGGGGATGGTGCACTGCCACACGGTGTACTCGGACGGCAAGAACACGATCGAGGAGATGGCCCTCGAGGCCGAGGCGATGGGGATGAAATACCTCACCATCACCGATCACTCGCCCGCCGCCCATTACGCGAACGGCGTCGGCCTCGACAGGCTGAAGCATCAGTGGGACGAGATCGCCCGCGTCCAGGAGCGCGTGAGCGTGAAGCTCCTCCGGGGCACCGAGTCGGATATCCTCGAGTCGGGGAAGCTCGATTATCCGGACGCGATCCTGGAGCAGCTCGACGTGGTCATCGCGAGCATCCACTCGCGCATGAAGATGGACGCGGACCAGATGACGCGCAGGCTCGTCAGCGCCATGCGGCTGCCTGTCTTCAAGATCTGGGGGCACGCGCTCGGCCGGCTCATCCAGCGGCGCGAGCCGTTCGCGTGCCGCGTCGAGGAGGTGCTCGACGCCGTGGCCGAGTCGAGGGCCGCCGTCGAGGTGAACGGCGACCCGTACCGCCTCGACATGGAGCCCCGGTGGATCAAGGAGGCGCGCAAGCGCGGTATCCGCTTCGTCATCTCGACGGACGCACACTCGACGAGCGCGCTCCACAACCTGCGGTTCGGCGTGGGCACCGCGCGGCGAGGCGGCCTCCGCCGGGGCGAGGTGCTGAACGCGCGCGGCCTGGCGGCGTTCCAGAAGGCCGTCCGGCCCGCCGCCTAGTTCCTCCAGCCAGTGGTTCGCCGGGGATCTTGAGAGAGATTTCAACGCAAAGCCGCAAAGGCGCAAAGCCGCAAAAAGAACAATTTCTGTGCATTTTTGCGCCCTTGCGGCTTTGCGCCTTTGCGTTGAAATCTCTCTTCGCTCGAGGAAGACCCCTGGCAGGCTTTCTGATCCGCGGTACTACGGCGCGGAGCCGCCGGCGTCGGCCTCCCGGATCGACCTCGGCTGGGCGCCGTCCACGTCGGTGAAGCCGTATTCCCTCGCCAGCTCGGCCGCGATCAGGACCGCTCCGCTCTTCTGCATCACGCCCGGATCGGCGGCCGGCCCCGCGCGATCATGAGCGGAGCCGAGAGGGCGCTCGCGACGTAGTGGGCCCGCACGCCCGCGGAGAACATCTTGTCCCACCGGGAGAACGGCGCAGCCCAGAACCCGGCTTCCGTCCAGAACTCGGTGCCATCGTGGAAGTGCTCGTATCCACCCCAGACGTTGTTGACGAGCACGTCGAGCCGCCCGTGCTGCTCGGCGCGGATCCGCTCGATGACGGCCCGGGTCTGATCGTCGTCCCGGTGGTCGCAGCGGACGGCGATCCCGCGCCCGCCGAGCCGCGTCACCTCGTCGGCCGTGCCATCGATGGTGCCGGGCAGCGGGATGGCCGCTTCGCCCTCCGCGGCCGTCCGCCCGGTCACGTACACCGTGGCCCCTGCCTCGCCGAGCCCGAGCGCGACTCCCTTGCCGACGCCGCGGCTGGCGCCCGTGACGAGCGCCACGGCCCCTGTGAGCGGTCGAGACATGAGAAACCCTCTTTACTTTATCCGGCGCGCCCCCCCGCGCTCCGCAAGGAGCAGGCCATCCTAGCGGACGTTGTTCCGTTTTCCAAGGCTGCCCTTGTCGACGCGCGTCATCCGCTGTCGAACACCTCGACAGACGGTGCGCGTCGTGTGACCGTTGAGCTGTCATGCCAATGCCCCTGCCGCCCCCTGCGCCCGCGGAGAACATCGTCGCTCTCATCGGGCACACCCCGATGATCCAGGTGACTCAGCTCGACGCCGGCCCGTGCGAGCTCTTCCTCAAGATGGAGAGCCAGAACCCGGGCGGCAGCATCAAGGATCGCATCGGCCTGTCGATGATCGAGGCGGCCGAGCGCGCCGGCCAGCTCGGGGGCGAGCGGCGCCATGTGGTCGAGGCGACGGCGGGCAACACCGGGCTCGGCCTGGCGCTCGTCGCGGCGCAGAAGGGCTACCGGCTCACGCTCGTGATCCCGGACAAGATGAGCCAGGAGAAGGTGTTTCACCTGAAGGCGCTCGGCGCGCAGGTGGTGATGACGCGCTCCGACGTCGAGAAGGGCCACCCGAGCTATTACCAGGACCTCGCGGCCCGCATCGCGCGCGAGGAGGGCGCGTTCTACGTGAACCAGTTCGAGAACCCGGCGAACGCGCTCGCCCACGAGACCGGGACGGGCCCCGAGATCGACGCGCAGCTCGATCGAAGGATCGACGCGATGGTGTGCGGCGTCGGCTCCGGCGGCACCATGACAGGGCTCTCGCGCTACTTCGCCAGGGCGCAGCCGCGCTGCGAGATGGTGCTCGCCGATCCGGAGGGCTCGGTGCTGGCGGGCTACGTCAAGACCGGCAACCTCGGCAAGGCGGGCTCGTGGCTCGTGGAGGGCATCGGGGAGGACTTCCTCCCTCCCATCCTCGACCTCTCCCATGTCAAGCGCGCTTACACGATCTCCGACAGGGAGAGCCTGGAGACGGCGCGGCTGCTGCTCTCCAGGACGGGCATCCTCGCCGGCTCGTCGTCCGGGACGCTGCTCGCGGCGGCCCTGCGTTATTGCCGCGAGCAGTCGTCGCCTAAGCGCGTCTGCACCCTCGTCTGCGACAGCGGCAACAAGTACCTGTCGAAGATGTACAACGATTTCTGGATGGCCGATCAGGGCTTCACCGACCGCGCGCCGACAGGGGATCTGCGCGACGTGATCACGCGCCGTCACGCCGACAGGGCGGTGGTCACGGTGCAGCGGTCGGACGCGCTCCTCGTGGCCTATGCGAGGATGAAGCTCTACGACGTGTCGCAGCTGCCCGTCCTGGAGGACGGCAAGATCATCGGCATCCTGGACGAGTCCGACCTCCTTCTCGCGGCCGTCGACGACGTGACGCGTTTCCGCCAGTCGGTCGAGGCCGCGATGACGACGCGGCTCCGGACGGTCGACGTGCGGACGCCGATCCGGGAGCTCCTTCCGATGTTCGACGCGGGGCTCGTGCCGATCGTGACCGATGGTGACGAGTTCGTCGGGCTGGTCACCCGCATCGACCTGATCAACTACCTGCGACGCCGGGTGAAGCTGCACGAGGTCTGAGCCGCGCGCGCGGGCAGGCGATCCCCGCTCGGCCGTCGCGTCGGGCGGGCCCGCCGCTCGCGGCGCGGCGCGAGCGCCCGTCGGCGTGCCTTGTGCGGGCAGCGGGCTCGTGGTGAGCTGTGCGCCATGCAGGAGGCGCGCGGAGCTCTCGTGATCGACCTCGCCACGGCGCGGGTGATCGATCTGACGCACCCGATCACTCCGGAGATGCCGCTGTTCCCCGGCGACGAGCCCTATGCGTCGGAGGCGCTCGGCACCCTCGAGAAGGACGCGTATTGCTCCAATCGGTTCTCGATGGACGAGCACGCGGGCACCCACGTGGACGCGCCGGCGCACTTCACGGCCGGGGCGGCGACCGTCGAGCAGATCGCGCCGGAGCAGCTCGTCGGGGCGGCGGCGGTCGTGGACGTGACGGCGGCCGTGGCGGCCAGCCCGGACCACCGGGTCACCGTCGATGATCTCCGGGGATGGGAGGCGCGGCACGGAGCGCTCGGCGCGAGGCATATCGTGCTGATCCGGACGGGCTGGGGGGCTCGCTGGTCCGATCCGGCGAGGTACCTGAACCAGGACCCCCAGGGCGTCATGCACTTTCCCGGGGTGTCCGTGGAGGCGAGCCGCTACCTGCGCGAGCGCGGCGTGCGCTGCATCGGTATCGATACGCTGTCGACCGACCCGGGGCAGAGCGAGACATTCGAGCAGCACAGGGTCTTCCTTGGCGCCGGCGGCTACCACATCGAGAACCTCGCCAACCTGGAGCAGCTGCCCGAGGCCGGGGCGGTCGTGGTGGTCGCGCCGCTCCCGCTCGCGCGCGGCAGCGGCGCGCCGGCCCGGGTGCTGGCGCTGGTGCCGGCCTCCGGCGGCCCGGCGAGCTAACGCGGCGCGCATCCCCCGGGCAGGATCGGGCGGCGGCCGTGGCGTTGCGCATCGCAGCGCGGGGCGCAGCGCGCGCCGTCCTGGCCCCGTCGCCCTGCTCCGGCGCCGTGTCGCCTGTTTGCATACCGCCTCCCGCGACGGTCGTACGAGGTGCTGCCCCCCGCGCCGGAACGACCACACGGAGCTTCGCGTCCTGCCCGGGATTCGGTATCCTCTCGACTCCCCCCTCGGGAGGTGACCGGGCGTATGAAGTTCGAGAAAGACGTCCTTCTGGCCGGCAAGTTCCGCCTGGAGCGAGAGCTATCGCACGGCGGGATGGGCTCGATCTGGGTGGCGCAGCACGTACAGCTCGGCACGCTGGTCGCGATCAAGTTCATGCGCGACTCGTTTTCGCGGCTGCCGGTGCTCCGGGCGCGCTTCGAGCGGGAGGCGCGCGCCGCCGCGCAGCTCAAGAGCCCTCATATCGTGCAGGTCCACGATTTCGGCTTCGAGGAGGACGACGAGGTGCCCTACCTCGTCATGGAGCTCCTGCAAGGCGAGGATCTCAGCAAGCGCCTCCAGCGGTGCGGCCGCCTCTCGCTCCCGGAGACGCTGCACATCATCGTCCAGGCCGGGAAGGCGCTCCGCAGCGTGCATGAAGCGGGGTTCGTGCACCGCGACCTCAAGCCCGCCAACTTCTTCCTGGCGCGCATCGACGGCGAGGACGGCGAGATCGTGAAGCTGCTCGACTTCGGGATCGCGAAGGACGTCTCGGCGGTGCTCGCGGCCGATATCTCGGCCACGGGCGAGGTGATGGGCTCGCCCAACTACATGAGCCCGGAGCAGTTCTATGGCGAGCGGGACGTCGACGCGCGCAGCGATCTCTGGTCGCTCGGGGTCATCCTGTTCAAGATGCTCACGGGGCAGCTGCCGTTCCCGGGCGACGCGATCGGGCGCGTGGTCACGAAGGTGCTCCTCGGCACGGTGCCGTCGGCGCGCGCGCTCGCCCCCGATCTGCCGAGCGGCATCGACGCGTTCTTCGAGCGGGCGCTGGCGCGCGATCGGGACAAGCGGTTCCAGAACGTGCGCGACATGGTGAACGAGCTCGCGCGCGTCGCGGGCGCGCCGCCGTTCTTCTCGCTCGTGGGGGACACCTCGCTGGGCGCCGGGTGGTCGTCGCTGGTCTCCGGCGGCGTGTCCGGGCTCGCCGACCCCGGCACGCCGCCGGTGGCGCAGCTGACGACGATGCCCCTCCAGCGGCGCTCGGACCCGAACGATGTCCGCGCCTCGACGCCGAACCCGCACTCGCTGCCGGGCACCTTGACCGGCGCGATCAACCTGTCGGCGCCGCACGCGGCGCGCGGCGCCATCGCGCGGGTCGCGGGGCGCGTCGCCATCGGGGCGACGATCGTCGCCGTGGGGGGCGGCCTGTTCATCGCCACGCTCAAGGGTGCATCGACCGGCGGCGACACGACCGCGATCCAGGCGTCGGCGGCCGCCGTGGCGCCCGCGCTCGGCGCGCCGTCGAGCGGCGCGCCGGCCGGGCCCGCCGCGGTCCCCGCCATCGCGAGCGCTCCCGAGGCGCGCGCCGCGGCGACCCCCGCGGTGGTGCCGGCCCCGCTGCCGCTCGACCCGGGCGCGGCCTCCCAGGCGCCGGCACAGGCATCCGCCGTCCCCTCGGCGGCGGCGGCGCGAAGCGCCGCGCCCGCGCGCCCCGCGTCTCCGGCCACCGCCCGGACCACGTCGACCGCGGCGCCGCGCAAGGCGGCGCCGGCTCCTCGCAAGAAGTCCGGCGGGAGCAGGCCGGACTGGGGGCTCTAGCCGGGTGGCTCCGCGTCCCCAGAGAGCAAGAATGCGCTTCCGAGCGGCGGTGATGGGTACGTTCCTCCTTGTCACGCTCGCCGGCGCGGAGGCGTCCGCGCAGGCGCCGCCCCCGTCGGCGAAGGCGCGACAGGCGGCCGTCACGTACGCCAACCAGGGGTGGACGGCCTACCGAGCACGCCGGTACCGGGACGCGCTCCAGGCCTTCCGCCGAGCGGAGGCCACGGTGCATGCGCCGACCTTCCTGATCATGGTCGCGCGCTCCTGCCACAAGCTCGGCCGCCTGACCGAGGCGCGCTCGGTCTACCAGGTCATCGTCGACGAACAGCTCCCGGCCGACGCCTCGGAGGCGTTCCGGCAGGCGCAGGCCGAGGCGAGGACGGAGCTCGAGGCCGTCTCGTCGCGCATCCCGACCGTGGAGATCATCGTGACGGGCGCGGGCTCGGGGGGCGCGCAGGTGGCGCTCGGCGGGCTGGACGTGCCGACGTCGACGCCCGTCGCGCGCGATCCGGGCAGCCACACGCTCGCCGTGGGGGCGCCTGGACGACGCGGGCTGACGAAGGAGATCGTCCTCAAGGAGGGGATGAGGGCCAGGGTCGAGGTCGATCTCGCGGCCGGTAAGGTGCGGATCGAGAGCGACAGGGCCGGGCGCGGCGCGGGCGGCGAGCCGCTGCCGCTGGGCCCCGGGCAGGGTGCGGCGGACGGCGGCGCTCAGGAGGGCGGCGGGCCGCTCAGCCCTGGGCAGGTGGCGGCCGACGGCAGCGCCCAGGAGGGCGGTGACGGGGCGGATGGACGCCCGGGCCCGCGCAGCACAGCGGTCGTGTTCACGGGGCTCGCCGCGACCGCCGCGGGGACGGGGCTCGGCGTCGCGTTCGTGCTCCTCTCGAACGGGAAGGCGAGCGCGCAGCAGCGCCTCCTGGAGCCGGCCTGCACCGACCCTGCGCGCTGCCCCGGGCTCGACCTGGGCGAGTACAACGACCTGGGGCACGCCAAGGCAGACCTCGCGAACGCGGCGGTCTGGAGCTTCGTGGCCGCCGGCGCGGCGGGGCTCGGCACGGCGGCGTACGTCCTCCTGACAGGACAGCCCGACGCGCGGGACGCGACGGCGACCGGCCTGTCGGTGATCCCCATGCCGGGCGGGCTCGGGCTCAGCAAGCGCTGGTGAGGTTTCCGAAGAGAGGGATCTTCCCGATGGTGCGCATCGTATCTTGGACGTGGATGGGCCGGGCGCTCTCGACGATCGTCCCGCTGGTCGCGCTCACCGGGGGTAGCTGCGTCTTTTACAGCTACGAGGATGTCGTGCCCGGCACGGGCGGCGCAGGCGGAACGAGCGGAACGAGCGGCAGCGCCGGCACCGTGGAGCCTTGTGAAGGAGGTGGCGGCTGCGGCGGGGCGCCCCCGGAGGGCTGCGATGGGCCGGGGAGCCATATCTCGACTTGCCTCATCGATGATGGCTTGCTCGCGCGGTACTTCCTCGACGCGTACGGCACGGATGGCAAGCTCGTCGACTCGGGACCAGCGCCGGGGCTCTCGCTCGACGTGGTGTCGGACGGAGAGAGGCTCAACCTGGAAGGCGAGGCGGGGCGCAGGGGCATCCGCTGGAACAACCTCGGCGGCAACGCGCGCGTGGAGGCCGTGTTTTCTTCGACCGCCACGCCCCCGAGCAAGCTCCTCGTCTCGAAGGCGGCGCTCACGCTCGAGACCGTTGTGAGCGTGACGGACGCGGCGGTCGAGGGCGTGCCGGCTCGCATCCTGTACCTCGGGACCGATACCGGAGAGTTCGGGAAGTACTCGCTGAGCGCCGGCGACCCCGACGGGATGGGCAACCGAGAGCTGCTGTTCCACATCTACGCCGGCTCCCAGACGCTGTTCGTGGGGCAGTGGTTCATTCCCCTCGAGGAGCTGGAGCGGCCGTGCGTCCTGCACCTCGTGCTGAACGCCGCCGAGGGCGTCGTCGATCTCTACGTGAACGGCGGCGCGCGAACGAACGCGATCCCGGATCGGCCGCCCGCCGACTTCGTCTTCACGTGGGCGGAGCCGACCTGGTATCTCGTGCTCGGAAACTCGCGGAAGGCCGGGCGCTCTCTTCGCGGCTCGATCCAGTATGCCGCGCTGTACGGCAAGCCGCTCACCCGCGAGCAGGTGGAGGCCAACGCCGCGACGCTGGCGAAGAGCGACGATGGCCCCGGGATGTGAGCTACTGCGCGCCGCGCCCGCTCCGGGGTCGCGCCGGCGCCCGCGCGCCCTCGCGGCCGGAGAGCGCATAGGTCACCCCGCGCTCCAGCGTCCCCCGCGTCACGATCCCCCCCAGATCGGCCCCCAGCTGCACGAGCGCCTGCGCCACGCTCGGCCGGATCCCGGTGAGCACCACCTCGGCCCCGAGCATCCGCGCGCTCCGCGCCGCCCGGATCAGCGCGTCCGCCACCTCCGGCCCCGCCTGCGGAACCCCTGTCACGTCGAGGAGGGTGATCCGGGCGCGCTGGCGGGAGATCCCGTCCAGCAGCGTCTCGGTGAACTGCGCGCCCCGCTCGCGGGTCAGCTCGCCGACCAAGGGCGCCACCAGCACCCCGTCCGCGATGGGCAACAGCGGCGTTGATATCGCCCGTATCGTCTCCTGCTGCACGAGCAGCATCTTCTCCTGCAGCTGCCGGGTCCTCGCCTCGGCCCGCACCCGCTCGGTGATGTCCACCGCGATCGCCCCGCATCCGGCGACCCTGCCCTCCTCGTCGCGGAGCGCGAACCTTGTGCTCATGTACACGTGCGTCCCGTCGGCCAGCTCCATCTCGTCCTCGGAGGTGATGGGCTCGGACGACGCCATCGCCGCCCGGTCCTGCGTCGCGAACCGGTCGGCGATCTCCGCGGGGAACAGGTCGTGCTGGGTCTTCCCCATCAGCTCCTCGCGGGGCTTTCCGAGGAGCGCCTCGACCGGCGGGTTCAGCAGCGTGTGGCGGCCCTCGCTGTCCCGCGCGAACATGAGCATCGGCGCGTTCTGGATGAAGGCCTCCAGCAGCGCGGCGCCCCGGCGCCTCTGCGCCTCGGACTCCACGCGCGCGGTGACGTCGATGCTCACCACCGCCACGAAGCGGTTCCCGCTCGCGTCCTCGAACGCAACGTAGCTCGGCTCGGTCCAGAGCCGGCGCCGATCCTTGTAAAGCTCGCCCGGCTCGGTGTCGTAGGGGACCGGGGGCAGCGTGACCACCTCCCCGGCGAGCGCCCGGCGGAAGGCCTCGGCGTGGCCCGTCTTCACCGCCTGCGGATCCTCCAGCGCGTTGTACTTGCCGATGATCTGCTCGGGCCTGATGCGCCATCGCGCGCAGTCGGCCCGGTTGATCGCGACGAGGAGCCCGTCGGCGCGGTGGACCACCAGCGGTACGGTCACCGCATCGAAGAGCGCGCGATAAGGCACGCTGTCCGCGAGCTCGCGCTGCGCGTCGCGCGGCGCCGCGCCCGAGCCGAGCCTTCGCTCCAGCTCCTCCACGCGAGCCCGGAGCCGCGCGTTCTCTGCCTTGATTCGCTCGTCGCTCTGCCGATCGATCTCCATCGTTCCCCCTGAGCCCTGCCTGATCTGCGACCTCACGCGCGGCCGCTCGCCGCCGAGGAGAGCGCGTTCAGCCCCCTGAGCCCTGCGCGCCGCTCTCCGCCCGCGGCCGTCCCGGAGTTCTTCTGCGCGGAAATGGTGCACCATCAGGCCGGCCCCGTGAAGTACCGAATCGGCCGGGGCTGGCTCGTTCTCTCGGGCTTTCGCGTCGACAGCGGTACTCCCAGGCACGACCGACTCGCCCTCATCGCAGCCCCGCGCACCAAAGGCCGGGACCTGCCCTTCGTGCTCGCCGCCTCGTACATGGGAGCATCTCGGAGGCGCTATCGACGCGGTGAAAGACACGTTCGATCCGGACGGACGCCGCTTCGTGTTTGCGTGGCTCCTGTTTCCTGAGAATGTCCTGTCGACCAGGGGCAGGTTCCGCGGCTCGGGCTCGCCGCCGGTGGCTAGGGAAGAAAGACGGTGATCACCCGGGTGGTCGACTCCGGGATGCCGGTGAGGTTGTTGACGCAGCTCGGGTAGTACATGCCGTTCGTGTTGAGCTGCTGGCAGTAGGCGGCGCACGACCCGCGGATGCTGAGCATCCCGCACTGCTGGACGGCCCCGCCGCTGGTGAGGTGACCGGCGGCGCAGTCCCGCAAGAGCGACCGTGAATGGCTGCGATTGGCCTCGTCGTAGCACGCGTTCAGGTAAGGAGAGGGGGCAAACAGATTGCCCCAGAAGGCGCCTTCCAGATGCGGGTAGGTCGTGAGCTCGAGGGTACCGGTCTTGTCGATAGCGGAGGGGGTGCCCCGCGAGGAGATCGTCACGGAGACGCCGTACCAGTTCGTCCGTGACGCGAGGCACGCCGAGATCCACTGCTGATCGTTGTGGCCGAGCGGCTTGGTGCTCCAGTCCGGTACGAGGCCGATGATCCCCCAGTACTGCTCGTTGTGCACCGTGCCCGAGCCGTCGGTCCACGAGAAGCTGAACGACTGCGAGGGGAGGAACGCACAGCCGACCACATAGCTGAGGAGCTGGCGCGAGAGATCGCCGGCCGCGCCCGGATCCTGGATCGCGCTCAGGGCCGCCGGGCTCAATGCGTTGGGGTTGAGGGCGTTGGGGTTGAGGGCGTTGGGGTTGAGGGCGTTGGGGTTGAGGGCATTGGGGTTGAGGGCGTTGGGGTTGAGGGCGTTGACGAACTCGAGCGCGCTAAGGGCAACTCCTAAGGAGTCCTCCTCTTCTTCCTGAACTGCGACGCAGCCGACCAAAGACGCGAGCAAAATCGCCATGAAACCAGCGATGCTGATCCGGTACATCGTCGTTCCCCCCCCCGGGTTCGTCCCTTCGTGCCCTCGTCGAAGGTCACATGGGGTGTACCGATGACTAGCCATCATGTCCAGTACTCAACTGGCGATTTGTGTAGAAATCTGAAGTCGTTGGAGTCAGGGGTGCTCTGTCCACGGCGTGCCGGGTGAGCGCGAGTTCGCGTGTCGCGATCGTCTCGCGCCGTCTGAGACCCAGTAGTAAGGAGCGGTGGATGATCGAAATCTCACATTGCATGAAGGCGCGACAGAAGGGCAGCGAGCGGCCTGTGTGTCGTTGCGATGTGCGGTGTGGCGACAGGAGCGTGCGCGGGGCCGGGCGCGATGGCGCGAGGCACGCCGCTGACGAGCGCGCCGCCGAGCGCCCCGGCAGGCGCAGTCAGGGGGTCTCGTGCGCGGGGGCCGAGCGGGCGGTGGTCGAGCTGCTCGGGTCTGCGAACCGGCTTACCCGGGGTCGATCTCGCCGTCGCCGCGCGGGCCCTGCGCCGGAAGCGGCGAGGTCGGTTCCGGGGAAGGCTGCGCGCCCTGCGCCGGCTGCGCGGCGATCGGGTAAGGCTGCGCACCCTGCACCGGCGCCGCGCCGCTCGGATAAGCGTGCATCGGGCCCGCCTGGAAGGGTGGACGGAAGCTGGCTGTCGTGCGCCGCTGCCGCCGGAGGATCGCGCGAAGGGCGTAGTAGAGCGCCGCGAAGAACGCCGCCAGGAGCAGCAACGTGGGGCCGATCGAGGCGGCGAGGACCGCGGTTTTCACGGCGACGACCCCCGCGTTCTCGATTCCCTCGCTGGCCGCGCGGGCGATCTTGCCGCCGGCGCCCAAGGTCTGCTCCTCGCCGCGCGCCGTGATCGACATCTTCACGGTCGCATAGGCGATCTGCCCCTCCAGCAACCGCTCCTGGGCCTCGATCTGCTCGATCGTCTCACGCACGCTCCCGAGCTGCTTCTCGACGGCGACGACGTCCGCGAGGCTCCCCGTCCTGTCGGAGAGCAGGTCGAGCAGCCGCTTCTCCTGGGCGCGGGCGTTCCGCAGCCGCGCGCCGATGTCCGCGCGCTGCTCGGTCACGTCCTCGGCCTTCTCCGCGTCGTCGACCACCTCGCCGACCGACGCCACCGCGGCGCGGAACGCGCCGACCTTCGCCGAGGGGACCCGCGCCTCGAGCGACGCGCTCCGGTGCGGGCCGCCGTGCACCCGGGCCTCGCTCACGTAGCCGCCGTGCTCCTCGACCGCGGTCCGCAGCCGCTGCATCGCCGGATCGAAGGCGTCGACGAGGATCGCGGTCTCGACGGTGATCCGCATCGCCCGCCCGGCGAGCGGCGCCGCGGGGGATGGTCCCTGCGCTCGCTGCCCTTGCTCTCGCTGATCCAGCGCCGCGATCTGCGCCGGCGGGGCCGATCCGGAATGGTCCCCTCTGGCGCAGGCGCTCGTCAGCGTCACCGCCAGGAGCAGCACGGCAGGCAGCCTCATGCAGGAGCGCATGCGGTGACCATAGCGGTTCGAGCGAACGCCCGCGACCGGCGCCCGCCTCGAAGGAGGTGCTGCTCGCCATCGTGGCCGCCGCGGAGGGAGCCGCCGCGGCGTTCGGGATCAACTGCGCGCTGCAAGAAGAGGAGCTCGTGTAGCGGGGCCGCGCGCCCTCGCCTGCGCTGACCGGACAGGCGCTCAGTCGCCCCGACCGCCCGGCCCGCGCCCGCGGCCAGGCCCCGGCCCGAACGGCGGCGGGCCCGGGCGCCGCCGCCGCTCGGCCTCGAGCTCCTCGTAGCGGGTGAGCTGCTCGGGCGTGAGCACGCCCTTCACGCGCGCGTCGGTGCGATCGCGGAGGGCGTCGAGCGCGGGGCGGCACTCGGAGAGGAGCCTGTCCCGCTCGGCCTCGGCCTCGGCGAGCGTCGCCTTGAGCTCGCGCACCTGGCGGTCGGTGAGGTCGAGGTGGCGGCGCATCGCCTTGAGTCGGAACTGGGCGCGCGCCTCGGTCGGAGGGCCCCGGAAGGTGGCCTCGAGGTCGCGCAGCGCGGTGACGCGGCCGATGGCCGCGCCGGCGACGCCGCCGAAGAGGAAGACAGCGGCGAGCACGGCCAGCGGCTTCCAGCGGGCGAGGGCGGGCGGGGACGCGGGGCGCTCTGTCATTCGGTCGCCTCGAGGGCCTCCACGGAGGCCATGATCGCGCTGTCGACGTCGCGCTGCGTCTGCAGGAAGAAGAGGATGCTCGCGGCCGCCGTGAGGGCGGTCACGACGAGGGCAGGGCGACCCGAGCGGACGATGCCGTCGGCGATCGCGGGCCGCGCGGGCAGGGGCAGGCGAGGAGCGGCCGTCGCGGCGCGGACCATGGCCTCGGTGAAGCCGGCGTCCGGCTCGAGGCCGTCGGTCGCGGCCGCGAGGCGCGCGAGCGGATCGCTGGCCGCTGCGGCGCGCAGCACGGCCGCCGTGAAGCGGTCGTCGGCGTCGATGCGAGCGGTCGCGGCCGCGAGGCGCGCGAGGTCCCGATCGGGTCCGGTCCGGTCGTCGTCTCGGTCAGACATGCGGCGCCTCCTCCTCGATCTGCCGGGCGCGGAGCGCGGCGCGGGCGCGCACCAGGCGTTGCTCGACGGCGCCCTCGGAGCAGCCGAGCGCCGCCGCGGCCTCCTTCGCGGGCAGGCCCTCGACGGCGACGAGGACGAGCGCGGCGCGATCCTGGGGCGGGAGCGCGGCGAGCAGCGCGTCGAGCTCGCGCAGCGCGACGCGCGCCTCGGCGGAGACGAGGCCGTCGAAGCGCGGCTCGGTCGACGCCTCGCGCGGGGTGTCGCGGCGGCGCCGGAGGGCGTCGAGGCAGGCGTTCGTCACGATGCGGTACAGCCAGGTCTCCACCTTCGATCTCCCGTCGTAGCGCCCCTCGCGCAGGGCGCGGTAGGCGTCGACGAACGCCTCCTGCAGGGCGTCCTCGGCCTCGGCGAGGTCGCCGACCAGGCGCGCGGCCAGGCGGTACATCGGCGCGCGCGTGTGCTCGACGATCTGCCGGAAGGCCGCATCATCGCCCCTGGCGACGCGCGCTGCGACGAGCCTGAGGTCGACGATCACGTTCCCCCGCGATTCTGCGCCCATGGCACCGCGCGCGCTACAGGGACGGGCGCTCAGCGGCGCCCGGGGCCACGCATGCCGGGCCCGGGGCCGTGCTCACCGCCGGGCCCGCCGGGCCCGGGGCCGCGCATGCCGGGCCCGGGGCCGTGCTCGCCGCCGTGCCTGCCAGGGCCGGGGCCGCGCTCGCCGCGCTCGGGCCTGCCCGCGGCCGGCCCCTTCTCGATGCGCTCGGCGAGCGCATTGCGCTGCGCCTCGTCGAGGATCGGGACGATCGCGGCCAGCGCGCCGAGCATCCGGTCCATGTGCGCCCGCGGGCCCATCTTCTCGCCCGCCGGCGGCTGCGGCAGGAACGCGTTCGCGTCGAAGCGATCCGCGGCGAACGTCTCGAGCCGCGCGCGCATCTCGGCGCGCCTCGCCGCGTGATCTTCCTTCCGCCCGACCCGGTCGGCGTCGCCCGGGCGCGCGGCCTCGAGGGCCTTGTCGATCTGCGCGCGCTGCTCGTCGCGCAGGTCGAGGCCGGCGAGGAGGTGGCCCAGCGGACCGCCGCGCATGCCGGGGCCGCCCATGCCGCCGCGCTCGCCGCGCGGTCCGCGGTGGTGCTCGCCGCCGTGCTCGCCGCCGCGCGGGCCGCGCTCTCCTCGCTCGTCCATCTTCGCGGCGATCACGTCGACGAGCTGCCGGCGCTGCTCCTTCGTGAGCGTGGCGTGCAGGGTGCTCAGCGCCCCGGCGACGCGGGCGCGGCGCTCCTCGGCCGCGCGGCCGGCGTCGGGGAGCTTCGCCTCGATCGCCGCCCGATCGATCTTGCCGGCGCGCACGCCCTCGGCGAGCGCCGCGAAGGCGGCCCCGTCCTTCGGGCGCTCCTTCGCGCCGTCGCGCAGCCCCTCGAGGGCGCCCTCGATCGTCGCTTCCTGCGCGTCGGAGAGGTCGAGCTCGTGGAGCGCCGCGCGCAGGAGGTGCTCGGGGCCGCGCGGGCCGCCGCGATGGCCACCGAAGCCCTCCCGGGGACCGCCCGCCCCGGGCGGGCCCTTGGCGAGCGCCGCCTCGGCGGCCTCGTCGCTCGGGGACGTGTTGCCCTGCCCCGTCTCCGCCGTGCAACCGGCCGCGCCGACGAGCGCGCCGACGAGCGGCAATATCCCACCAAGCCTCCACCAACGAGACTGCGTCATGGACTCTTCTCCTGCGTCGCCCGCGTCGTGCCGAGCGGGTCGTTCATCCCTGTGACGCGGGCGGGGAGGGGGGCCCTACGAGGGCGAGCTACTTTTTCTGGAGGCCTGGTCGTCCGGCAAGCTCCCCAGGCAGCCGGGAGAGGCCAACCCGGGCTGGATCGGGCCCGGTGTTACCGCACGCTGGCGATCAGGTGGGTGCGCATCCCCTGTGGTGTGGCGACCTCGGCCTCGTCGCCCTCCGACAGGCCCAGCAGGGACGCGCCGAGGGGGCTCGTCGTGGCGAGGGTCTGCAGCTCGACCCCCTGGAACTGGATGCGCTCGCCGCCGGCGGCCGGCAGGAGGAAGTAGAGCGCGCGCCGCTTCCCGCTCTCCAGCTCCACGAGCGCCGAGCTCTCGATGCCCGCGCCAGGGCCGAAGTCGCGCACCGTGACGGCGCCCAGCCTGGCGAGCGCCTGCTCGATCTGGAGGACGCGCTCGCTGTGACCTCGCGCCACGTAGGACGCCTCGGTGGCGCGCATGTCCTTGTCGCCCTCGGCGCGGTTCTCCTCGTGGGTCACGGCGCTCGCGGCGTCGCGCGCCCGCTCGGTGGAGCGCTCGAGCTCACGGGCGAGCTGGTCCTTCAGGGCGGCGAGCAACGTGCGCTTGTCGATGGCCGGTGGCATGGACACGCACATCTTACCAGACGGGATCGCGGCGGTCACTCCACGGTCGTCAGGCGCCGCGCGGCGCTGAGGACAGCCGAGGGGCCGGCCGTCCTCGGCGCCGCCCGGCGCGCGTCCGTCTCCGCCGGTGCAGATGCAGATGACGAGGAGACGGGAGGCGGCCCGGCTCCTCCGGAAAGGCCGCGCGCCGCGCGCCCGCCCGCCGGTGAGCGGCGCCGAGCGCACACCTGCGCTGATTGCAACTCTGTAATGGATGCCCCTCGCACGGAGTCGCAGATCATGCCGCCTTTTCGCGTCGAGATCTCCCCGCTCCTTGCAGATGTGCAATCCATGCGGTCTCGCGCGGCGGACTGCCGACGCGCTTATCCTTCGTGTGAATCGAATGTTTCAAGACGGTGACTTGGAAGCAAGAAGACGCGAAGACGCGCGAAGAGGCGCGAACACCCGCGATGAAGCGCGATGACGCCCTGCGACGGCGAGCAGGAGAACCGCTCAGGAATCGTTCAGGAATCTCTTTGCCGGGGTAGGGTGAGTGGTGTAGATTCCTAATCTGCTGCGCCGCTGCTCCAGGCTGGAACGTATCGACACGAGAGCACGGGTGTCGTGCGGCGCCACCGCACAGCCTGGAGCGCGCCGGCCGAGCGCGCGCGACATGACGCGAGGCGTCCTGCCGCCGCTCGCCCGGGCTGCGTCCAGATCACTGCACGAGCACACAAGAGGAGAATCGTGAGCCTGTATGCCCAGGAGCGGCTGCGCGTGCTCGTCGTCGACGACGAGCGGAGGATGCTGGACAGCATCGCGGCCATCCTCGACGACGACGTCGATGTCGAGACCTGCACGTCCGCCCACCGGGCGCTCGAGCTGCTGCAGACAGGCCAGTTCCACGTGGTCTGCTCGGATTACAAGATGCCCGGGATGAACGGAGACGAGCTCCTCAAGCGGGTCGCCGGCCTGCCGTTCTACACGAGCTGCCTGCTGATCACCGGCGACGAGGAGTACATCCGCTCCGGCGAGGCGGGCCGCCACTACGTCATCCTCAAGCCGTTCGAGCCCGCCCGGGTCACCCGGATCGTCCTGGAGCTCGCGCGCCTCGCCCACGCGCGGCGGTCCGCGGACGCCTCCTCGGCGCGCGAGGCCGCCGCGCCCGCCTCGAAGACGAGGAGGGCCGCGCCGTCGCTCAGGCCGCGGGAGGCCCAGGACGCGCCGGCGTCCTCGCAGCGCGAGCGGGTGAGCTCGTACCCGCCCCCGTCCTCCCGCGCGGCGTCGAGCTACCTGGACACGGTGCGGGTCGGAGACGCCGGGCTCCCGGCCCGGACCCTCAAGTGATCACCCGCCGCGGTGAACGCGGCACCCGAGGAGGCCATCCCCCACGATGACGAGCCGAGATCCGCTCGGCGCGGTGGAGCAGACCGCGACGGCCGAGGAGATCGTGGCCACGCTGCGCCACGACCTGCGCAATTGCTTCGGGACGATCCGCAATGCGGCGTTCTTCATCCGGCGCAAGGTCGGCCGGGAGCAGGCCTTTCGGGACGATCCGCGCGTGGAGCAGTTCCTCGACGTCATCGACGAGGAGGCGATCGCGGCGAGCGCGCTGGTCGACGGCGCCGTCGACGCGAACCCGAGCCTCAGGCGGCGGCCGGTGAGCGCGAGCGCCCGAGAGTGCGTCCTCACGGCGGCGGCCTGCGCGCGCATCGCCGGGCCGGGGATCCGCGTCGACGTCGACGCGGCGGAGGGCGTCGTCGAGCTCGATCCGGCCGAGCTCGCCCTGGCGGTCCGGTGCCTCGTCGAGAACGCGGCGGAGTCGATGCCCGGGGGCGGGGTGGTCACGCTGCGCGGGAGCGTGGCGGGCGCGCGCTACCGCATCGAGGTCGGCGACACGGGGACGGGCGTGCCCGAGGAGGAGCGGGAGGCGATCACGCGCCCGTTCTACACAACCAAGCCGGGCCGCCTCGGCCTCGGGCTCAACATCGCCGGGCGCGTGGCGCGCCGCTATTTCGGGGCGCTCACCCTCGGCCGCGGCGCGCCCTCGGGCACGCTGGCCTGCATCGAGCTGCCCCTCGCTCTGGCGCCCGAGCCGCCCGGCGCGGGCGCGCTCGTCGAAGGGCGGCCGTGACGGCGCGCGCGGCCGAGGCGCCGCGATGAGCATCCGGGCCCTCCTCTCGCTGATCTTCGCTGTCGCCGCGGCCGTCGTGCTGCTCGCGACCGGCGCGCTCTATGTCACGTCCGCCAGCATGACGCGGCTCCAGCGGCGCGCCGAGCTGTCGTACGAGGATCTCACCCGCCACGTCACGCTCGCCAACCACGCCGGCCGCTACATGCGGGAAGCCGCGGAGATCTCGCTCGGCGGCGGCGACACCGAGGAGCTCCACCACCTGGCCGGGCTCGTCGCGCGGGACCTGTCCGCGGCGGAGGCGATCGAGCGGGCGCGGGAGCCGATCGAGCGGGCGCGGGCGCCGCTCGAGCGGGCGTGGGCGCCGCTCGAGCGGGCGCTGATCGAGGGCGAGCGCGCCTCCGAGGCGCTGCGCGAGGCGCAGGAGGGCGACGAGCGCCTGCGCCGGATGCGCGCGAGCTTCGCGGCGATCGCCGGGGGCGTCGACCACGTGTACCGCATGGCGAGCGCCGGGGATCTGGCGGCCTACCGGAGGTTCGTGGAGCGCCCCGAGGCCGAGTACGAGGAGGGGTTCGTGCCCCAGATCGACGCGGCCATCGCCGACGCGCGGCGCGACGTCGCGCGGAACGCGGAGGAGGCGGGCCGCGCGGGCGCCAGGATCAGGATCGCGAGCATCGCCCTGATGACGGCGGCGCTCGTGCTCCTCGTCGTCCTCCTCGGCGGGCTCCTGCGCTCGATGGCGCGCGGGTTCGGCGCGCTCGCGGAGTGCTCGCGGCGCATCGCCGGAGGCGACCTCGAGTACCCGCTGCCCGACCTGGGGAAGCACGAGTTCGGGCGCATGGGCGCGGCGCTCCGCCACATGGCCGAGAGCCTGCGCGAGGCCCAGGCGTCGAGCGTGCGCGTCGAGCGGCTCGCGGCGATAGGGCAGCTCGCGGCGAGCGTCGGGCACGAGCTCCGCAACCCGCTCGGCGCCATCCGGAACGCGACGCACTACCTCAAGAAGCGCCTCGCCGGGACCGAGGTCGGCGCGGAGCCGCGCGTCGCCCAGGTCCTCGGCCTGATGGAGAAGGAGCTGCTCTCGTGCAACCGGATCATCGGCGATCTCCTGGACTTCGCGCGTGAGCGCAGGCTCCGCCGCACCGCCTGCCCGCTCGCGCCCCTGGTGGACGACGCCATGTCGGTCGTCACGCCGCCCGCGCACGTGCGCCTGGAGAACCTCGTGCCGGCGGCGCTGCCGGTGCCGAGCCTCGACAAGGACCAGTTCCGGCAGGTGCTCGTGAACCTGATCCAGAACGCGGCCGAGGCGATCCCGGCCGAACGCGAGGGGTGGGTGCGCGTGGTTGGACGTGTGTGTGACCAGGCCGTGAGCCTCGTTGTGGCCGACAACGGGGAGGGGATCGAGGAGGAGCACCTCGCGAAGATCTTCGAGCCGCTCTTCAGCACGAAGCTGAAGGGGACGGGCCTCGGGCTGGCCATCACGGCCGGTATCGTCCGTCTGCACGGCGGCACGATCGCGGTGGAGAGCGCGCCCGGCGCGGGGACGACGTTCACCATCCGGTTACCGCGCGCCGCGGCGCCGGAGGTACACTCCGTTCAACTCGCGTGACAGCGGAGGGAGACGTCCTTCGATGCAAGGGACCGGACCGGTGCTCGTGGTGGACGACGAGGAGGGGATGCGCGCCACGCTCGCCGCGAACCTCGAGCTCGAGGGGTACGAGGTCGTCGAGGCGCGGGACGGGGCGCACGCGCTCGAGCTCGTGAGGCGACGGCGCTTCGCGCTCGTGCTGAGCGACGTGAGGATGCCCGGCCTCGACGGCGTCGCGACGTTCCGGGAGATCAAGCGGCTCCAGCCGGAGCTCACGGTGGTGCTGATGACGGGCTTCGCGCGCGAGCAGCTCATCGAGCAGGGCATCGGGGAGGGCGTCTACGCGGTCATCTACAAGCCCTTCTCGATGGAGCACCTCATGCGGATCATCGCGCGGGCCCTCTCGTCGCGCGGGGTGCTCGTGGTGGACGATCTCCCCGCGGTCGCGGAGTCGATCGTGGCGGGGCTCAAGGCGGCCGGGCTGCGCGCGGAGGCCGCGTACGACGGGCACACGGCCATCCAGCGCGCGCGGGACGCGGCGGTCGACGTCTGCGTGCTCGACCTCCGGATGCCCTCCCTGGACGGCGTGAGGACCCACGAGCAGATCCGGCGGCTGAGCCGCGGGATCACGGTGATCGCGATGACCGGCCACGCGACGCCGGAGATGATCCATGCGTTCACGAGCCAGGGCGGGTACGCCTGCCTCCACAAACCGTTCGAGGTGCGCGAGCTGATGCACACGATCGCGCGCGCCCGGAGCGATCCGGGGACGTGCTGAGGGCCGCGGGACATGGCGCCGGGCAGCGGCGTGCGCTGCGCCCTGCCTGGCCGCGACCGCGCCGGTCGCGCGGGCGGAGGAGGGCGGCGTGAGCGTGACCGTGCTCCTCGTCGACGACGACGCGTCGTCCCGGTTCGTGCTCGCGACGCTCCTGGAGGACGAGGGCTTCCAGGTGGAGGAGGCCGGCTCGTTCGCCGAGGCCGGGCGGAAGATCGCGGCGGAGGGCGCGCGGTACGACCTCGCGCTGCTCGATCAGAACCTCGGCGATGGCCACGGCACCGATCTCGTGGCGGTGCTGCGGGCGCGCCTGCCGCGCGCGAAGGCGGTGCTGATCAGCGGCAGCGGCGACGACGCCCTCGGCGACGGGCCCCCGCCGGACGCGGTGCTCTCGAAGGGGATCGGCTTTCCGGATCTGCTCGATCGGATCCGGCAGCTGCTCGGCTGACGCGCGTAGGCGCCGCGCGGGCCCGCCGCGGCGGCCCTCAGACCCGGCGCAGCCGCTCCGCCGCGCGCTCGAGCGTCTCGTCCCGCTTGGCGAAGCAGAACCGCAGGACGGGCCCGGGCTCCACGCCGGACAGGAACGGGGAGATCGGGATCGCGGCGACGCTGTGCTCGCGTATCAGGCGCAGCGCGAAATCGGCGTCTCGCTCCGTCGTGATCTCGGAATAGTCAACGAGCTGGAAATACGTGCCCTCGCACGGCAGGGGGCGCAGCCGCGAGCCCTCGATGAGCTTCAGGAACCGGTCGCGCTTGGCCTGGTAGAAGGGGGCGAGATCGGCGGCGAGCGGATCGCGCGCCACGACCTCGGCATACGCGTGCTGGATGGCGCCGTTCACCGCGAACGTCACGAACTGGTGCACCCGCTGGATCTCGGCCGAGAGCGCCTGCGGCGCCGCGCAATAGCCCACCTTCCAGCCGGTCGTGTGGTACGTCTTGCCGAAGGAGCTGATGACGACGGAGCGATCCGAGAGCTCCGGATACCGCGCGAGGCTCTCGTGCCGGCGGCCGTCGAAGAGGATGTGCTCATACACCTCGTCGCCGACGACGAGGGCGTCGGTCCCTTCCAGCACCCGCGCGAGCTCGCGCATGTCGTTGGCCGAAAGCACCGTTCCGGTCGGGTTGTGCGGCGAGTTGATGAGCAGGAGCCGCGTGCGCGGGGTGATCGCGCGCCGCACCTCGTCCCAGTCGACGCGGTAGTCCGGAAAGCGGAGCGTGACGAACACGGGCGTTCCGCCGTTCAGCAGCACGGCCGGCGCGTACGAGTCATAGCAGGGCTGGAACAGGATGACCTCGTCCCCGGGGCGGACGAAGGCCGTGATCGTGCTGAAGATGCCCTCGGTGGCGCCCGAGGTGATCGTGATCTCGGTCGCCGGATCGTGGCGGCGGCCATAGAGCCGCTCGATCTTCATCGCGAGCGCCTCGCGCAGGGCCAGCGCGCCAGGCATGGGGGCATACTGGTTGTGGCCGGCGCGCATGTGGCGGGCGACGGCCTCCACCAGCTCCGGCGCGCAGTCGAAATCCGGGAAGCCCTGCGACAGGTTGATGGCGCCGTGCTCGTTCGCGAGCCGCGTCATCACCGTGAAGATGCTGACCCCGGTCGACGGCAGCTTCGATGGGATCGCGGGCGTGGTCATGGCAGGTCCTATATCACCCCTTCAGCCCGGCCGTGCTTCCCGGCGGCGCGCCGCGGAGCGCGAGGGCCGTGACCGCCGCCACTGAAACCAGCCTGGCTCGAGGCCGGCGCTCCGCCTGAGGCCGGGCACCGGCTTCGCGCCGGCGAGCCGCGCCCGTGATAGCGTGCCTCCGCCGGCGCGGGGGGCGGCGCTCCGTTCCTCTGCGCGCGGCGGAGAGAGAGGGGGACACCGTGCGTCTGAAGGACAAGATCGCGCTCATCACCGGGGCGAGCAGGGGAATCGGGAGGGCCAGCGCGCTCGCGCTGAGCCGGGAGGGGGCCGTCGTGGTCGGCGTGGCGCGCAACGCGGCCGATCTGGCGGCGCTCGAGCGGGAGATCCGCGAGGCGGGCGGCCGCGGGCTGATGATCGAGGCCGACGTCACCCGCGCCGCGTCCGTCGCCGCGTGCGTGGAGCGGGCGGTCCGCGAGCTCGGGCGGGTCGACATCCTCGTCAACAACGCGGGCATCGGCGGATACCGGCCCTTCCTCGAGTGGTCGGAGGACGACTACGACCGCATCATGGCGACGAACGTGAAGGGGACATGGCTGTTCTGCCGCGAGGTGATCCCCCACATGCGCCGCCAGGGCGGCGGCCACATCATCAACGTCGCCAGCGTCGCCGGCCTGCAGGGCTATCCGAGCGAGGCCATCTACTGCGCCTCAAAGTTCGCGCAGATGGGCCTGACGCAGGCGCTCGATCGCGAGTTCTGGCAGGAAAACATCAAGGTGAGCGCCGTCTGTCCGGGCGGCGTCGAGACGCACTTCGCCCTCGGCGACGGGCGCACCGCCGGCTCGGACCGCATGCAGGGCTTCTCCACGCCGGAGGACGTGGCCGAGGCCGTCGTGCTCGCCGCGCTGCCGCGGGACCGTTCGCGCATCGTGCAGATCGTCATGCGGCCGATGAACGAAGCCACGTAGAGCGCGGGCTCGCCTCGCGCGCCGCGGCGCGCGCTCAGACCGCGGCGCGCGGCCTCGCCAGCGTCTCCCATGCGGCCATCGCGCAATCGACGATCGCCCGGAGCGCCTCGCGCGAGGCGCCGTCGCGGGCCTGGAGGGAGAGGCCCTGGAGCACGGTGGTGTAGAAGGCGGCGAGCGCCGCCGTGTCAGTGCCCGTCGGCAGGTCGCCCTCGGCGACGCCGCGATCCAGCCGGCGCCGGAGCGCGTCGAGCGCCGCCCGCCGGCACCCGGCGAGGTAGGCGCGCACGCGCTCGTTCTCCGGCGTGCCGAGCGTCGCGGCGAGCACGATCATGCAGCCGCTCGGCTTGCCCGGCGTCACGTACCCCTCCACGTTGCCGCGCAGCATCGCCTCGACCGCCCCGCGCGCCGTCGGCTCGTCGCTCATGGCCCGGTTCGTCGCCGCGCCCTCGACCTCGCTGTAGAGCGCCACGGCCTCGCGAAACAGCGCCTCCTTGCAGCCGAACGCGGCGTAGAGGCTCGGCGAGTTGATGCCCATCGCGGCCGTGAGATCGCTGAGCGAGGTGCCCTCGTAGCCCCGCTCCCAGAACACCTCCATCGCCCGCCGCAAGGCGGCGCCCCGATCGAAGCTGCGAGGGCGACCTCGTCCGACCATCAGCGAGACCTTTCTGTGTTTCTGTGACGATCGATAAAAAAACCGATTGACCACCGGTCACGGGACAACGTATATATTCTGTGTCGATCTGTACAGAAAAGAGGACCACATGGCGGAGTTTGCAGGCAAGGTGGCGCTGGTGACCGGGGGCAGCCGTGGTATTGGCGCGGCGATCGTCAAGCGGCTGGCGCGGGGCGGGGCGGATGTGGCGCTGACGTACGTGAGCGCGGCGGACAAGGGGCGCTCGGTGATCGCCGACGTCGAGGCGGCGGGTCGGCGGGGGATGGCGATCGCGGCGGACACAGCGGATCCGGTTGCGATCGTGGCCGCGGTCGAGCGGACGGTGGCCGAGTTCGGCAGGCTGGACATCCTCGTCAACAACGCCGGTGTCGCCATCATGGCGCCGCTCGAGGCCGTGACGCTCGCGGACCTGGACAAGACGCTGGGGATCCATGTGCGGGGCGTCTTCCTCGCCTCGCAGGCCGCGGCGCGGCACATGGGCGCTGGCGGGCGCATCGTCAGCATCGGCAGCTGCCTCGCCGACCGGGTGCCGGGGCCGGGAATCACGCTGTACTCCATGAGCAAGACCGCGCTGGTCGGCCTCACGAAGGGCCTCGCCCGCGATCTCGGGCCGCGCGGCATCACCGCCAACCTCATCCAGCCTGGCCCGATCGACACGGACATGAACCCGGCCAACGGCGCCGGAGCGGATGGGCAGCGGAGCATGCTCGCGCTCGGTCACTACGGCAACACCGACGACATCGCCGCCACGGTCGCTCATCTAGCCGGCGAAGGCGGGCGCTTCATCACCGGAGCGACGATCACCATCGACGGCGGGTTCTCGGCCTGAGGGGGGCCGCGCGGCCCGCGCTGGGCGCCGGCCGCGCGGCCATCTTCGACTCCCGAGCGTAGCCCGCCATGGCGCCGCCACCCCCCCGATGTGAATGACTCACGCGGGTATCCCGTAATCTCGGTCTTCTCTTCGCTGGCACGCGATCTGCCGTGGGTGCCATGCATGGGAGACGCGGACATCACCTTGCGCCACCTCGCCCGCAGGCGCCCCGGGGACCTGGCGCGCGCCTTCGTCCCGGAGGGCCATCGCACCGAGGTCGTCGGCTGGGTGGACAGCCAGGTCACGAACATCGAGCGCCGCCTCGACAAGGCGCTGCGCCTGCAGGTCGACGGCGAACCGCGGGTGCTGCACGTCGAGTTCTGCTTCGCGCTCCGTGACGACATACCGGATCGCGTCCTCGAATACCTCGGCTTCCTCTTCGCCGCCCTCCGCCTCGAAGCCCCCGGTGAGCCTGTGCCGCCGATCGAGAGCGTCGTTGTTGTCCTCTCGGGCAGAAAGCGACGCTTACGTGCAACGGGCCGGCGCTGCACGGCGTGGCCGGGGCGGCCGTTCAGCGGGACGCACTTCAGGATCGATGCCGTCTACCAGCGCACGGTCGCGGAGCTCCGGGCGCGCGGCAGCGTGCTCTGGCTGGTGTTCGCCCCGCTGGCGCGGGACGCGACCGCGGCGGCGCTGCGGGAGGTCGTCGCGGAGATCCACGCGGGGGCTAAGGCCGCGGCGGAGCGGGCCGAGCTGTACACGGCGCTCCTGGTGATGGCCGCCATCGATCCCTGGGGGCATAATCTGCGGAAGGAGCTCATCGATATGGTGGAGGACAAGGAAGAGGGGCTGCTCCGGCGCACGCCGATCATCGGAGAGATGATCATCGAGGCCGAGCGACGAGGCGAGCTGCGGGGCGAGCTGCGAGGCGAGCTTCGTGGCGAAGAACGAGCACAGGAGGCGATCGCAGAGCTGCTGGGCCGCCTCTTCGCGCGGCGGATCGGGCGACGGCCGACGGCTGACGAAGCGCGTTCGATCCTCGAGCGAGCCCGCGCGAACGGCCCGGGGGAGGTCACGGATGCCTTGCTCGATCTCGAAGGCGAGGCGCTGGTTCGCTGGCTCGCGGAGCCGATTCGCCACTCGTGAGCTCCCGCGAGAGGCGTGGAGATCGGGCGCGTGGCCGTCGAACGTCGCCCCGCTCTGGACGACGCGTATCAGGCCGGCCGCGCCGCCCTCAGAGCGACTCCAGGTAAGCGACCAAGGCGCGCCTATCCCCGGCCGACAGGTGGGCCGTGTGGCCCATGGAGCCGTCCACCCCCTCGACCAGCGCGAGCAGCGTCGGGTAGCGGCCGTCGTGGTAGTACGGCGCGGACCGGCCGACGAAGCGCAGCGAGGGCGTCTCGAAGGAACGCTCCGTCTCGAAGCGCGTAGCGCTCCGCACGTCGTGCCGCGCGCCGTCGGTGGTCAGCTCGTCGCCGACATGGCAGCTCGAGCAGCCCGCCTCGCGGGCGTGGAAGACCTCGTCGCCGCGCGCGGCGAGCGCCTCACGGGCGCCGGCCGCCGCGGCTGCCGTCTCTGCGGCTGCCGCTTCTGCGGCGCCGGCCGGCGCCGCCACGAGCGCGGCGCGCTCCTCGGCCGTGAGGACCGCCGCCTCGGCCGGCGGCTCCATGCCGCGGAGGTACGCGAAGATGGCGTCGCGCTCCTTCGCGCTCAGGCCGGTGCCCGCGAGCCGGGACATGGTGCGGGCGAAGTGGCTCTCCAGGTCCTTCTTGCCGCCCTCCCAGCCGTACGGCGCGGTGCCGTCGAGCCGCCCCATGAGCATCGGCGTCTGGCGCGGGCCCTCCGGCGTCGACCAGGTGAGCGCGTCGTCCCGGCCGTCGGGGTGGCAGCTGGCGCAGGCGCGGCCGTCGAACGCGACGCGACGGCCGCCGGCCGCGTGGAAGAGCCGCTGGCCCTCCGCGCGCTGCTCGTCGAGGCGCGACGCGCGGGGCAGGGCGATGACCGGCAGCTCGCCCGCGAGCTCCTTGCCGTTGGCGCCGATCGCGGTCGGCCCCGGGTCGCGCGCGGCGGGAAGGATCGTCAGCGCGCCGTCGAACCGGGAGAAGACCACGGCGCGCCGGCGCGCGCCGTCGACCGCGATGGCGGTGGGCCCGGCGCCCACGCGGGCGCGGAAGAGCTCGCGATCCCGCGCCGATCCGGTCCGCGGCAGCTTGCCGGGGATCTGGGCGCGGGCGTCGTAGGCGATCACCTCGTCGCGGCCGAGGCACGCGACGAGCAGGACCTCGTCCCCGGGCTCGATCGCTGCAGCGCGCGGTAGCCGGCAGCCGCGGAGCCCGAGGTGGGTCGAGACCGGCGGGACGTCCGCGCGTTCGCCCATCGCGTCGACGACCGCGATGTGCTCGATCACGGTGTGGACGAGCGCGCTGCCATAACCGCCGCCACCCGTCGCGGGCCCCGGATCGACGAGCGCGACGGGCGCGAAGACCGCGCCGCTCGCCGCGCGCGCCAGCGCGAAGCCCTGGGAGCCGCGGCGATCCACGCTCACCGTCGGGCGGCGCATCTGGAACGGCGTCCCGTCTTCCAGATCGAAGGACACTTTCCGCGATGGCCCGCTCGAGCTGCGGGGGAAAGGCTTGGCGAGCTTCGACGTCGATCTCGGGGCGCGCCGCTCCACCCCGTCGGTCGACAGCTCCCGCGCGCCGGTCGGCGCGCCGCCTTCGCCGAGCGTCACGACGCTGATCCGGCCGCCGACCGCGTGGGAGACGAACGCGCGCCGGCCGTCGTTCGACGCGACGACCGCGCTGGGATCGCGGGCGAGCGGGAGCTCGCCGGTGCGCCGGAGGTCGGTGGTCGCGAGGCTGGTGAGCGCGTGGCCCCAGCGGCTCGCGACGAGCAGCGTGGCGCGGTCCGGCGTCATCGCGAGGCCCACCGGCTCGCTCGCCACGGGCACCAGACACCTTCGCTCGAGCGGGGCGGCAGGGCCCACCGGCTCCAGCACCTCGAGCAGGGCGCGGTCGCGCAGCGAGGCCACGACGCGGCCGTCGCCCAGCACGATCACCTGGGCGGGCCGGCCCGCGAGCGGCGTGCGCGCGAGCGCGGCGCGGGCGTCGACGTCGACGGTGTGGAGGGCGGCGTCGTCCTCGTCGGCGACGAAGGCGAGGGTGCGCCCGCCGAGCTCCGCGAGGGCGACGCCGGAGCCGGCGTGGGTCGCGTCGAGGGGCGCCGGCGCGGGGCCCGCCGCACGCCGGGCGCAGAGGGGCGGCGGCGGCGCCTCCGCCGCGGCAGGTGGGCTGGGCGGCGGCGCCGGGGCCGGGTCGCGCGGGGAGGGGGTGCAGGCGAGGGCGAGGAGGGCGAGGGCGGTCGGAGCGGCGGCTCTCATGCGTGGACCATCGGCCCAGCGGGCGAGAGTGTGACAGGGGCGTCGCCGCGGGGTCGTCGCTCGCATGGCCTGGCCTGGCCGGGCTGGCGTGCCGGAGGATGAGCCTGCCTGCTCTCGCGAAGGGTCTACACTGGATTCATGCCCCTCAGCGACGACATCCCCGAGTGGAAGGCGCTGCGAGACACCTTGAGCGATCTGGTTGCCCGCGCCGGCGCCGCCGCAGCGGCCGTGATCGATGAATCGAACAACATCTGGTGTGCCTGGCCGGTCGCGCCCACGGTGCTCCCGCTCGCCGCGCGCTTTGCCGAGCGGGAGATGGCCGGTCGGTCGGGTCCACCCTTGCGGCGGGGCGGCCGGCTCCGCGTGGCTCGCCCCGCCGCTCCCCCCGAGGACTCGTACCTCGCCGAGTCGTTCGGAGGGATTTACGTGCTGGTGCTGTGGTTCGAGGGGCCGTTCGACGCTGATTTCCAGCGCGCGCGTTTGCGGCGCGAGCTCCCCCGGATCGAGGCGCTGACGGTCGCGCTGCCGCCTCCGGATGGGCCGGAGGCCGGCGAGGGCGCTGCGAGGATGCGCGTTCGATAGAGCGGGTAGCTGCCACCTGGAGGCCTGCCGCCTGAATGGCTCCCTCGGACCCCGGCTCAATCCGCGTGATAGATGACGGGTTCCCAGTCAGGAGGCGAGTCGTTCAGGTCGTTGTCTCCGCAGCGGTAGCCCACGTCGAGCGATCCATCCACCCTATGCCAGCACATCCGCTGGACCTGCTGGCAGCGACATCACTAGATCGAGCTGCCCGTTGATGCAACTTGGTTGCATCAGCGCCGTGCCCCATGGCATCATGGTTCGCGAGGCTTCGTCGCGGCATGGTGGCTCATGTCGCGGCGCCTACCACGGGAGGCCAGACAAGACGTGATGACGACAACGACCGCTGAGGAACACGAGGATTTCGCATCGCCGCGCGCGGCGCCAGCCAGCTCGACGCGCGTCGTGACGGAGCTCGTCGACATGGCCGAGCTCGCGGCGCCCGAGGTGAGCGTCTGCGTGCTGCGGCGGGGCGTCGACCCCGACGTGGACGGCTTCGTGCGCGAATGGCTGCTGCCTCGGTCGCTCGCCGAGACGCTGAGCGTCGATCCGGTCGCGCCCGACCTCGCGGCGCTGGCTGCTGGAGCACCCCCCTCGCCCGGTCGTGAAGCCTTCCTCGAGGACGTGCGCGGGCTGATATCGCTCTTCGCGGATCTCACGGGCTGCCCGCGGGTCGGCCTCCGGCTCGCGCGGCTCGCGAAGCCCATGTGCCCTCGTCTGCACGCGGACATGGTGACCGTCCGCCTGGTGACCACCTACGTCGGGCCTGGGACGGAGTGGGCAGAGCACGCGGCCATCCGGCGCGACCGGCTCGGACACCGCGCCAACGGTGTCCCCGACGAGGTCTCGGGGGTGCTGCGCGCCGGCGCGCGCCTCCGCCGGATGGAGCCGTTCGACGTCGGGCTGCTCAAGGGAGAGGCGTGGCCGGGCAACCAGGACCGCGGCGCGGTGCACCGGTCGCCGCCCGGAACGTCGCCGCGTGTCGTCGTGACGCTCGACGCCCTGGCCTGACTCTGCGGCGCTACGCCGTCAGCTGTACGTCGCCGTGATGGTCGCAGTGCCCGCCGTGCGGGTGGTAGTCGACGTGGTCACCGTGACGTATCGCCTGGTGTCCGCACGCCTGGCCGTGATCGTGCGCATGCTGGGATGCTTGACGGCGCGGGTCGGACGCCAGCTATGCTACCGCTCCACGATGCGTGGGAGCCGCACGACGGGGCCGGCTCGGGGCTCGAGGCGATCCACGCGTCGGACCCGCGTCGACGCTGAATGGTTCCCGGATCGGAGGAGCAAGCATGTCAGATGCTCTAGGAGAGCTCGTCAAGCCCGTCATCGTCGGCCGTTCCAGCTCGCACTTCACGCGTGTCACGCGGATCTTCGCCGTGGAGATGGGGGTCGACCATTCGCTCGAGGTCGTGCGGGACCTCATGTCGTCCAACCCGGCGGACTACGGGGGCAACCCCGCGCTCAAGATGCCGGCTCTCCGGACATCCCGCGGCGTGTGGTTCGGCGCGCTCAACATCTGCCGCGAGCTGTCGCGGCAGTCGAAGCGCGCGGTGCGCACGGTATGGCCGGAGGACCTCGACCAACCCCTCCTCGCGAACGCCCAGGAGCTCGTCGTTCATGCGATGGCGACGGAGGTCGCGCTGATCATGGCCGGCGCAGCCGGGGCCGGCGACGGCAGCGCGCACGAGGCCAAGCAGCGAAAGAGCCTCATGAACACCATGTCATGGCTGGAGGACAACGCGGGTCACGCGCTCGCCGCGCTCCCGTCGGACCGGGATCTGAGCTATCTCGAGGTCGCGCTGTTCTGCCTCGTCACCCATCTGGAGTTCCGGCGCGTCCTGCCGACCGAGCCCTATCCGGCGCTGAACGGCTTCTGTCGAGAGTTCGCGGCGCGGGCATCCGCCATCGAGACCACCTACCGGTTCGACCCCTGAGCGCAGCCCGCCTGCGGCAGACCGCAACGACGTTGGGCAGCTGGCGACCTGCGCTGATCCATCTCGCACCCTCCCGGATCGATGCCGTCTACCAGCACACGATCGGCGAGCTCCGGGCGCGCGGCAGCGTGCTCTGGCTGGTGTTCACCCCCCTCGCACGGAACGCGACCGCGGCGGCGCTGCAGGACGTCGTCGCGGAGATCCACGCCGGGGCGGCGACGGCTGCGGAGCGGGCCGAGCTGTACACGGCGCTGCTGGTGATGGCGGCCATCGATCCCTGGGGGCATAATCTGATGAAGGAGCTCGTCGACATGGTGGAGGACAAGGAAGAGGGGCTGCTCCGGCGCACACCGATCATCGGGGAGCTGATCATCGAGGCCGAGCGACGAGGGGAGGAACGAGGCGAGCAACGAGGCGAGCAACGAGGCGAGCAGCGCGGGGAGGAGAAGGCGATCTCGGAGCTGCTCGGTCGCCTCTTCGCGCGGCGGATCGGCCGACGGCCGACGGCGGAAGAAGAGCGCTCGATCCTCGAGCGAGCCCGCGCGAGCGGTCCGGGCGAGGTCGAGGATGCGTTGCTCGATCTCGAGAGCGAGGCGCTGGTGCGCTGGCTCGCGGAGCCGGTGCGGAGCTTCTGAGCTCCCGAAGGAGCCTGGCGAGCCGGCCTGTCGCACAGAAAATGGGCGTCGGGTCGGGTTCCAACGGAATACCCGAGAAGCGCGTCCATCGAGCGCGCTCGCGCATCGGGGCCGCGTAGATCAGCAGAAGATACCGGCGAAGGCGCCCGCTCAGATGCCGTGGCCGATCTCCACGCCGAGGACTCCGCTGAACCCGAGGTAATCGTCTCGCACCACCGTGTCGAAGCCGGGGACCGCCGTGAAGCTCGCGCCCACGTAGGGCCTGAACCACGGCGCGTCGTCCGGCTGGTACCCGAGGCGCAGCCCCGTATCGACGACCAGGCCGAGGGAGGAGTCCTTGCCCGCGAAGAGCTCGTCCTCCCACGCGCTCACGCGGCGTCCGTCGGGCGTCTTGCGATCGTTCCCCTGCAAGTAGAAGCCGAACCCGCCGTAGCCGACCGTGATCGGGATCTGGACCGCCAGCGCTTCCGCGAAGGGCAGCCGGAACGAGAGCCCGACGTGCGCGCCCAGCATGGATCCGTCGGACTTGAGCTCGAGCGTGCGTTGCCCCTTGTAGGTCTGCCCTCCGGGCAGCGTGACGTCGAAGGTGGCCGGATTCATGGGCCCTGGCCGCCCGAGCCCACCCAGACCGAGGCGCACCAGGCCGTTGGCGAAGGTCACGCCGGCGGCGAACGCCGGCCCGTGCGACACGTGTCCTCCCAGGCCCATCACGCGCCACTCGAGGTCGACGAAGCCGCCTACCGGGACGTCCGGCGCGGGCCGGCGCGCGCCCCGCGCGTCCGCGGCCCCGGGCGGCCCGGCATCGAAGGCGCCCACGCCGGCGCGCTCGACGGCCCCGGACCCGGCGTCCGGGGCCTGCGCGTCGGCCCGCGCGGCCCCGAGCAGGAGCGCGAGGCACGCGCTCGACGCGAGCGTCATGAGGTGAAGGCCGCGGCCGCGGCGGTCAGTGAGCGACACGGGAGCCTCCTTGTCCGAAAGCGAAGCGCGCTCCGAAGGAGCCCTCGAGCAGGAACTTGCCGTTGTCGCCGTTGAATCCAAAGCTGCCTCCCGCGCCGGCGTCGAGGGTGAGGAGAACGTGCTCGGACACGGCGTAGCCGGCGCCCGCCGTCAGGACCTGCGCCAGGTCGGCCAGCTCCGTGGTCGGATCGAGCTCCAGCTCGAAGCCGACGGTGGCCCCGGCGCGGAGCAGCCACGCCTCGCCGAGCGCGACGTGCGCGACCATCGATAACTCGTCGACGTGTCGGAGCGCCGACGCGGGCGCGTCGCCTCCTTCCCCGTCGCCTCCTCCGACATCCCGGAGCGCCAGGAACCCCGTCTTGAGGCGCAGATCGAGCTCGAGCGGGCCGTGCGTCACGAGCGGCATCAGCAAGACCGCAGCGCCCGAGGCGCCGCTCGCGCCTGTCACCGTTTGCCCTCCCATGTACGCTCGCTCGAGGGCCCAGAAGGAGGCAGCGGCTCCGAGCTGCGCCCCGCCCGCGAGGCGCACGCGGCCGTCGAGCTCCAGGCCGCCGCCCGTGTCCCTGCCCACGAGGCGTGATCCAAGGATGAGGCGAGCCTCTGCGGGCCCCTGGCCCGCTGAATCGGCGCCGCGGGGCGCGACCTCCGGCGGAGGGGATGCCCCCGTGGCCTCGGCTGCGCGGGCGCCCAGAGGCGGCAGCAGCGCGCTCAAGAACGCGAGGAGGCGGAGCAGACGGCCCCGCCTCGGCCCATCGAACGTGTGGCGTACGAGCATGCACGCAGGATGGCCAGCGCCCGCTCATGCCGGTAGCGATAGAATACGGCTTACAGTTAGTTCAATTCAGAATAAATTGAGCCATGGATCGGTTCCTCGCGCTGCGCGTGTTCTGCAAGGTGGCGGACAGCGGCAGCTTCTCGCGGGCGGCGCGCGAGCTCTCCATGACGCAATCGGCCGCGAGCCGCGGGATCGCCGATCTGGAGTCGCGCCTCGGTCTCCGGCTGTTCGAGCGCACCACCCGGCGCGTCGCGCTCACCCTGGAGGGGCGCGCGTACTACGAGCAGATCGAGGAGCACGTGCGCGCGCTCGAGGACGCCGAGCTCCGCGCCGCCTCCGGCTTCGGAGACCTCGCGGGCCGCGTGAAGCTCTCGGCGCCCGGGGCGCTCGGCCGCCGCCTCCTCTTGCCCGAGCTCGTGCGGATCATGCATGAATCGCCGGGGCTCGTCGTGGACGCCGCGCTCACCGATCAGCGGGTCGACCTCGTGGCAGGCGCGTTCGATTTCGCGCTCCGCGTCGGCGTCCGCAGCGAGCCGTCGTTCATCGAGCGCACGCTGGGGACCTCGCCCCAGTGGCTCGTCGGCAGCGCCGGCCTGTTCGCGGGCAAGCCGGCGCCGACATCCATGTCGGAGCTCGCCGCGGTGCGGGTCGTGGCGAGCGGCGGGGTGCGCGATCTCGAGAAGATGGGGCTCACCGTCAGGCTCACGACCGACGACATCGAGACGAACCTCAGGGCCGTGGAGGCAGGGCTCGGCGTGAGCGTGCTCCCGCGCTGGCTTGTCGCGCGCCGGGTCCAGGAGGGGCGCCTGATCCGGCTCCTGCCAAGGCTCCCGCTGCCGAGCCCTCCCCTCGTCGTCGTCTACCCCCGGCGGCTCCGGCGCGTGGCGCGCCAGGTGCTGGAGCGGCTGGAGCGCCACCTCCAGAAGGAGCTCACCTCCGACGGATGAGCGCCCGCCCGGAAGGGTCGTCGGCGCTCACAGCGACTGGTGCCCGAGGCGCACCTGCATCGACGGGTGACGGGCGGCGAGGGCGCGGAGGAAGGCGAGGCTCTCGGCGCTCCCGGCGGGGTCGGACGAGAAATTCCCGGGCTCGACGTCGTTCCGCCAGCCCCAGGCCGTGTGGCACACATCGCCGGTGAAGAGCACCGGGCCCTCGGGCGTCCGCGCGACGTAGGCGACCGAGCCCGGCGTGTGCCCCGGCGCCGAGAGCGCGAAGAGCGAGGCGTCGCCGAGCACGTCGATCACGCCCTCGCCGCCGAAGGCCCACTCCTCGAGGGGCGCGCGGCCCTCGAGGAGCTGGTCCACGGTGGACTGGGTGAGCGCATGGAACGGGCTTTCGAACGTGGACTCGCCGGGGCCGACGAAGATCGGGACGTCGCGCGCGACGTCGGGCAGGCCGAGCACGTGGTCGATGTGCAGGTGCGTGAGGAGCACGCCGGCCAGCGCCCGCTCGCCGCGAAAGGCGCCGAGGCTGGCCTCCACCCGCAAGGCGCCGAAGTCGAGCGCCTGTCCGACAGGGCCGGTGCGGAGGGGATGGTCGCTCGCCGCGAGCGCCTGCGACGCGCCCGTGTCGATGAGGTACAGGCCCCGCGCCGGGTGCGCGAGCGCGTGAAAGGTGATGTCGACCGGCTCGAGGCCGTCGGTCAGGCCGGCGGCGCGCTCGTGGGCCAGGTTGATGAGCCCGGCGCGGCTGGTCTCCCACCGCGCGCTGACGACGGTCTCGACGGTGATGGGGCCCGCCTCGTCGAGGAGCGCCTCCATCACCTGCAGCCGGATCGGCGTGCCGAGCGTGGCCCTCGCCGCGCCGTGCGTCGACGCGGGCGGGTCCTTCGGCGGCGGGAGCGGCTCGGCGCACGCGCCGAGCAGGAGCGCGGAGGCGAGGAGAGCGCGGGATACGAAGCGGAAGGTGTGTCTTGACATGCCGCCAGTGTGCTCTCCGAAAAATGAATGGGTAACTGGCGGAAGTCGCATGTACTCATACGAAAATGGATATCTCGTGGGACGATGCGCGGCTGTTCCTCGCGGTGGCGGAGGCAGGCAGCCTGAGCGCCGCCGCGCGCAAGCTGCAGATGACCCAGCCCACGGTGAGCCGGCGGCTGGCGGAGCTGGAGGCGCTCCTCGGCGAGCCGCTCTTCGACCGCGGCGTGGCCGGCACGGCGCTGACGGCGTACGGGGCCGGCCTTGTCGAGCCCGCGCAGCGGATGGCCGACTGGGCCGCCGAGCTGACCCGCGCGGCGGAGCGGCGGCACGCGCCCACGGGCGTGGTCCGGGTCACGGCGCCCCCCGGCATCGCGCACGGCTTCCTCGTCCCCTTCGCGGCGGCCTTCTCGCGGCGCGCGCCGGCGATCGAGCTGCACGTCGTGTCCACGGTGCGCCCGCTCGACCTGACGAGGCGGGAGGCGGATCTGGCGCTGCGGCTGGGCGTCCCTGCCGGCGAGGAGAGCGTCGCCTCGGTCGACATCGAGCTGCGCGCCTTCGCGTCGGAGCAGTACGCGGCGCGGGCGGCGGGCAAGGCCGATCCCGCGGAGCTCGCGTGGATCGGCTGGGCGCCGCCGCTCGACGACCTCTCCCCGAACAGCGCGCTCGGCCGCCTGATCCCGGGGTGGCGCCCGTCGTTCGCGTCCGACGACTACCTCGTTCAGATCCGCGCGTGCGAGCTGGGGCTCGGCGCGATGATGCTCGCGCGCGAGCACCCGCACTTCCGCAGGCACCCGCCGCTCGTCGAGCTGAAGGTGGACCTGCCGCCCGCGCGACGCTCGCTCGTCCTGCTCTGCCCGCGCAGCGCCCGCGCCATTCCGCGCGTGCGCGCGGTGCTCGAGCCGCTCGCGGAGAGCCTGCGCGCGTGGCGCCCGCCCAAGGCGAGGGGCGCTCGGCGCTGACGGCGTCGCGCGCCCGCGGGCTGGGCTATCCTGGATGGCGATGACCGCCGCCGCACACGCCCTGCCCAGAGGCCCCTCTCTGCGGATCGTCTGCGTGAACGACGTGTACTTGCTCGACAACCTCCCGCGCCTCGTGACCCTCGTGCGGCGCCACGCCGCCGCGCCCGCCGATCGCTTCCTTGTGGTGATGGCCGGCGACTTCCTCGCGCCGAGCCTGCTGTCGAGCCTCGATCACGGCAGGGGCATGGTCGACTGCATGAACGCGCTGCCGGTCACCCACACCATCTTCGGCAACCACGAGGCCGACGTCGAGCTGCCGGAGCTCAGGGCGCGGGTGCAGGAGTTCCGGGGCACGTGGCTCAACACCAACATGCCCTCGTTCGCCCCGGCGCTGCCGACGCACGAGATCCTCGACGTCTCGACCCCCGGCGGGCGCGCTGTCCGGATCGGCCTCCTCGGCCTGCTCGTGCACGTGAAGGGCCTGTACCGGCGGGATGCGTTCGGGGGGATCGACATCGAGCCGGCGAACGAGGCGGCCCTCCGCTGGACCCGCCGGCTCCTCCGCGACGAGGGGTGCGCGTGCGTGATCCCGATCACGCACCAGAGCCGCGACCAGGACCTCGAGCTCGCGCGGGCGCAGCGCGATCCGCGCTTTCCCGTGATCCTCGGCGGCCACGAGCACGAGGTGATCCTCGACGACGTGGACGGCTGCTGGGTCGTGAAGGCCGGCACGGACGCGGAGAGCGCCGCCATCATCGACCTCGTGTGGCCGGCCATGGCGCCGCCCGCCGGGGCGCCCGACCTGCCCGCTGTCACCGTCCGGATCGAGGAGGCCGGCGCCTATCCCGAGGATCCGGCGATGCGCGCGCGCGTCGACCGCCACATGCAGATCGTGCGGGACCTCGACGCGGCGACCCTCCTCCGGCTCCCGCCGGGGTACGAGCTCTCGTCCGTCGGGACGCGGGTCCAGCAGACGTCGCTCGGCGCGCTGCTCTGCTCGCGGATCCGCGACGCCTTCGGGGCGGAGGGGTGCCTCTTCAACGGCGGCGGCATCCGCGGCGGCCGCGCGTACCGGGAGCGCCTCACCTACGGGGATCTCAAGGCCGAGGTGCCCTTCAGCAACGAGGTGGTCGTGACCCTCCTGCCTGGCCGCGTCGTCCGCGAGGCCGTCGCCGCGTCGCGGTCGCGCGCCCCCGCCCAGCACGGCGGTTACCTCCAGATCGACGATCGGATGGCGACGGACGCGCGAGGCGTCCTGAGCGCGATCGACGGCCTCCCGCTTGTCGACGAGCGCGAGTACCGGATCGCCCTCCCGCGCGGGCTCCTCGGCGGCATGGATGACATCGCGCCGCTTGTCCGCTTCGCCCAGGAGCACCCGGAGAAGGTGCCGCCGGCGGACAGCGGGCGCGATCCGAAGCTCGTCCTCGTCGAGTCGTTCGCCGCGGATCTCGTCCGCCAGCTCGGGGCCTTCGAGGCGATCGACGCCGACGGGGACGGCCGCGTCTCGACCGAGGAGCTGAGGGCCGCCGTCTCGAGGGCGACCTCCGAGACGCCGTCCGAGGTGGTCGTCGGCGAGATGATGAAGGCGCTCGACCGCGACGGCGACAAGCGCGTGACGCGCGGCGAGGTCGACGCGCTGTCCTCGTCGCCGCCCGCGGGGGAGCGCGGTCGATCCGACCCCTGAGGGGTCTCCTTTTCTACGCGGATCAGCTCACCGCGAGCGGCGCAGGCCGTCCGGCACCGCGCGCACGGCGCTCTGGATGGCGGCCCGGAGGGCGTCGCGCTGGGCGCGCTCGCCGGCCGCCGCGCTGTCCTCGACCCGCGCGCGGCCCTCGACCACGAAGAGGATGTTGCCCGTGTCGAGCTCGCGCACCGCCGCCGACACCACGCAGGCCGCCGTCAGGGTTCGCTCCCCGGTGCGCTTCGTGTCCAGGCGCACCACGGTGGCGGCGACCCCGTAGCGGCGGGTGAGCCGGAGCGGGCTCCAGTCGATCGCCGAGATCTCGGCGGACGCGTCCTGCCGCAGGAGAGGGACCACGTCACCGAGCCGCGTGGCGGCGGGATGCACGCGGCTCCGCGCCTCGGCGAGCGTGACGCCGGCGCGGGCGCGCGGCGCCTCGGCGACGCCGCTCCGCGGGTCCGGACGCGCGTCAGCAGAGAGCGTGAGTAGCGCGACGGCGAGCGCCCAGCGTCCGATCTGCATCATCGATCCCGACCACCTCGAGCGGAGGGGCTATCAGGACGCGCGAGGAGGGCCAACAAACCACCCTTCCAGCGCTCGCCGGTGTGCAGCGAGGTCAGTCGATCCCGGTCTTCCCCGCGATCCAGTAGGCCTTGGCGCGGACCTCCCGCACCCCGGCCGCCCGGAGCACCTCCCGGGCCCGCTGGACCCACGCGCCGCCGCCGCAGGCCACCGCCGCGGCGACGCCCGCCGCGCGCTCGCGGAGCAAGGCGGCGGCCTCCTCGTCGGACCCCGCGAGGTCCACCGAGACGTCGAGCGATCGCGCCGCCGCCTCCGCCGCGGGGACGTTCGTCACCCGGAGGACGGCGTGGGCGCCGAGGCGGCGCGCCGAGGCCGCCACGCCGAGCGAGGTCTCGTCGCCGGTCAGGAGGCCCACGCCTCCCAGACGGAGGGAGCGTTGCGGGCCGACGAACCGCACGACGTCGCCCGGGCGGACGGCCTCCGTCCACCGCGCGCCCGGCGCGCTCCCGTGCGCGTGGAGGAGCAGCGTGGTCCGACCCCCCGCCCAGTCGATCGGGGTGTACGTCCGCACGTCGTTCGAGGGGAGGAGCACCTGGATCTTGTCGCCGGGCTGCCAGCTGCTCGTGCGCAGCCCCTCGCCCTCGAGCACCACGTGCCGGTAGAGCGGGTGGGGCGTGTCCACGGCCCGCACCTTCGCCTCGGTCAGCACCAGCCCGCCGAGGAGCCCGAGCAAGCGACCTTTTCCGGATGCCATGCGGGTCAGCGTAGTCAGGGCGACTGTGCCGGTGCATGAAGAAGCGCAAAGGCCGGAGGACCGGAGGGCGAAAGCCCTGCACAGTCCTCTGGGCCCGCGCGCTCCAGCGCGGTCACGCAGCGGCGGGCGCGTCGTGACGCGCGGTGAGGTCGACGCGGAGCCCCCTGTCAGATCGGACAGCGCTGGGCGAGCGCTGGCGTCTCCACTAACCTCTGTCCGATGACCTCATCCTCCCGTGGCATGAACCCCGCTCGACGACGCTCTTACCTGGCTTTCGTTCCCGTGCTCACCCTCGGCCTGGTGGTGGCCTGCGGAGGCGACGACGACGGGTCGGGCGACTCGAGCTCGGGTCCGGGCGGCTCGGGCCCGAGCCTCTCGGCGCTCGAAGAGCGCCTCGCCGCCTGTCCCGACATCTCCCTGACGAGCGATCCCAGCGCGAGCGCCTGCCTGGTCGGAACCTACGAGGGGACCACACCTTCGGGCGAGGCCTGCAGCCTCGAGCTCGGCGAGGTTGGCGCCTACGAGTTCACGAGCCCCTCCCTCACCGTCTCGCACACCGCTCCCGACAAGACGATCTTCGTCTTCGATCACACGTCGATCAGCGGCTTCGAGCAACTCGCGTGGAAGGTGTCCGATCCGATCACGCTCGAGACCTGGTACGAGCTGGACTTCACGGCTCGCTTCGGCGCCGGAGTGGACGAGGCAACCTCGAAGATCCAGATCGAGGTCACGGAGCACGGCGCGGACACGACCACGAGCGTCGCCTGCGTCGTCGACCTGTGACGGCTCCCTCCGGCGGCGAGGACCAGCGAACGGGCTCCTTCCTCGGCGCCGAGAGGACGCTTCAGGCGAACGTGCCCGCGTGATCGCGCGGGGTGCCGTCCACGGGACCCGGATCGAACGCGAACGGCGGGTACTGGTCGACCAGCGACGCATGATAGGCGAGGAGCCGCGCCTGCCACCGGAGCACGCCGCACTGGAAATCGTAGATGGCCGTCGGGACGCGCTCGGTGAAGAGGACCGCGACCGCCGAGACGAGCCACGCCAGATAGGCGACGCAGAAGAGCAGCGCGAGGACGATGGCCGAGGGGAGGCTCGTCAAGAGCCGCAGGAGCGCGTCCTTCGCTGTCGGCGCGCCGGTCGGATCGACGTCGAGGCGCGCGGTCTCGGCGGGGCGATCGAGCGGGAGCCTGTCGGTGAGCAGGAAGAGATAAGCGAACGCGGCCTGTAGCCACACGAGCGCGCGCGTCAGCCTCGGGCCGTCCTCGGCCAGGAACCGGGCCGAGCCCTTCTGGGCCACAAGCGCGGCCGCCACGGCGGGCAGGGCCAGATAGACAAGCATCATGACGAACCCCACCGTGACGCCGGCAATCGAGAGCGCCGCGAGCAGGAGGACACGCGCGAGGAGCTGGACGCGATCGAGCTTCCAGGGGCGCGTGACGGTGAAGGTGACAGGATACGAGGTCATCTCGAGATCTCCCAGGTTCATGGCGCTTCACGCGCGCGCCGGGTAACTCCCCGCGATCTTGTTGGTGAACCGGTGGAGCCGGTGGACGAAGCCCGCGTTCGGGAGGAACATCAGCGGGCACTCGCCCGCGACCACGCGGATCCCGAGCTCTTGACAGGCCTGCACGGCAGGCGCGCTCACTGCACCCTGACCGACCCCCCGGTGCAGCCACACGCGCTGGATGCCGGCAGCGGCGCACGCCCGCACGATCTGCTCGGTGACCTGGGGCGGGGTCATCACGATCGCCCCCTCGACCGGGGGATCGATCTCGCCGACCTCGGCGTACGCGACGCGGCCTTCGATCACGCCGCCCCCCGGGTTCACCGGAACGACGTCGTAACCCCGATCGATGAGCTCCCGCATCACCATCCGGCTGAAGTCCTTGTCGTCATGCGATGCGCCCACCAGGGCCACCCGCCGGTGGGAGAGGAATTCATTGACGTCTTCCATCCTGTTCCGCATTGGGGCCTCCCGCGCTCCGCTCGTGCGCTCGTCACGATCGACGATGCTCGACGATTGCATGGCTCGTGCCGGCCGGCGCAGGCGCGGCGCAGGCCGGAACGCCTGTCCTCTGCGGCGCAACACGTGCGCCTGCGGTGCAGGTCGTGCTGGGCCGAAGGTCCACGAGTGCAGCAGGAACAGCTCGACGTCTGTGGGGACGATCAAGTTACGGCGCGCTGCTGCGATCCCCGTGGTGTAAGATGGGGATCCCCATGGCATCGATGTTTGCGAGCGCTGGGCGGGTTACGGCGGCGCGGGTCGCGCCGTCGCGGGGATCGACCCTGGACGTCATCTGCGCCGGCGAGGCCCTCTGGGATCTCGCGCCTCCGGGCGGTGCCTCGCTGCGGTTCCGTCCTGGCGGCGGGGCGGTGAACGCCGCTGTCGCGCTCGCGCGGAGCGGGCTGCGCGTCGGGCTCGCGGCCGCGCTCGGCGACGACGCCCCGGGTCGGGCGCTCCTGGCGAGGGTCGCGGCGGCCGGCGTCGACGTCGCGGGTGTGGCGCTGATCCCGACCCGCCAGGGGCTCATCCTGCTGGAGGACACCGGCGGGGCGCGGCACATGGTCGCCCACCGCGCAGAGGACGATCTGCCCCTCTCGGTGCCCGAGGGGTGGGCGGCGCCGGTGCTGCTGCTCTCGGGGATCTCTCCGGCGCTCGCGCCGATCGCCGCGCTCTGCCGGGCCGCGCGGGCCGCGCGCCGCACGGGCACCGTCGTCGTCGTCGACCTCAACGCGCGGTGGCGCCTCTGGGCCGGGCGCGATCCGCGCGTGCTCCACGCCCTGCTCCGCGAGGCCGACGTGGTGCGGTGCAGCGCGGCGGACCTCGCCGGGCTCGGGCTCGACGACGCCCAGGTGCGCGCCGCCATGCGGCCGAGCGCGACCCTGGTCCTCACCCAGGGCGCCGGCGCAGCCCGCGCCGCCGGCCCCTTCGGCGAGATCGCGCTCGCCCCGCCCGTCGTGGCCGAGACCCGCGCGGCCGGCGCGGGCGACGCGTTCACCGCCGCGATCTGCGCCGAGATCGCCCGCGCCGGCGACCACGGCCCGGAGCGCCCCGACCTCTGGGCCCGCGCGATCCAGCGCGGTCACGCCGCGGCGAGCGCGAGGGTCGGCCGGCGCTGAGGCCGGGCTCCCCCGGCGGAGAGCGCGGTCACGGGCCCTTCGGCCCGCGCACGAGCGCCCCCGTCGCGGGCCCGCCGTTCCACGCGAGGCTGAAGTAGACGTTGGTCCCGTCCACGGCGATGCCCCACGGGTAGCTCAGGTTGCGCGCGTGCGTCGCGAGATCGCTCCCGTCGAGCCGCGCGCTCTGCACCTGGCCGTCGGCCTCCCGCGCTGTCGTCCAGAAGACGCGCGCGTCGTCGAACGCGAGCTGCGCGGGGATCTGCGGCAGATCCGGGACGACCCTGCGGAGCGGGCCCCCGGGCGAGAACGTGGCGATCCCGCGCCCCTCGATGAGCCACAGCGCGCCGCCGCGCGCCTGGAGCGCGCGGGGGGCGACCAGCGCCTCGTGCAGCCTCTCCGGCGCGCTCGGCGGCGCCGCGTCGCGCGCCACCCGGTAGATCGCGCCGTCGGCCGCGCCGGTGCCCCGCGCGGTCACGTAGACGTGGCCGGCGTCGAGCGCCACCCCGCTGGCGGCGCCCGGGATGGCCGCGAGCATCACCTTCGCCGCGCCGGGCTCCGCGCCGAGCGGCAGCGTGAACAGCCCGCCGTCCTCGAACGCCGGCGGCGTCCCCGCCTCGACCCAGTAGAGCGCGCCCTTGTCGACTGCGAGCGCCGTGACGCCGCGGGTGTCGGGCGCGAGCTCGGTCACCTCGCCGCCGGCCTTCGGGACGGCCGCGAGGCCGCGGGCGTGCGCGAAGTACACAGCGGCCTCGTCGAGCGCGAGCGGGCCCGGGAGCTCCTGCTCCGGCGCGAGCGCCACCGGCGTCCCGCCGCCTGGATCGAGCCGCATGACGCTCCCGTCCGGCGCGTCGCCCGAGCCCTGGTTCGTCCAGTAGAGCCCGGTCGCGTCCATCCTGAGGAACGTGGGCAGCCGGAGCTCGCCTGCGAGCACGGCGGCGTCGCAGGTGCCGTTCCAGCAAGCGTCGGCGCAGGTCACGCCGCAGGCGCCGCAATGGCGCGGGTCCTCCGCGACGAGGGCCTCGCAGCCGTTGCGGCCGTCGCCGTCGCAGTCGGCCCGCCCGGCGTCGCACGCGAGGGTGCAGGCGCCCGCCGCGCAGAGCGCGGTCGCGCCGTCGCCGCCCGCGCAGCGCGCGTCGCACGCGCCGCAGCTCTCGACGCTCGTCAGCAGGGCGGCCTCGCAGCCGTTGTCGCTGTCGCCGTCGCAATCGGCGAAGCCTTCCGGGCAGAGGTCCTCGCGCGGCGTCGTGGGCCCGGGCGGCGCGGCGCTCGGCGGTGAAGAGCAGGCGGCGAGCAGGAGCGCGCCGAGACCGAACAGTGCAGGACAGGGGTTCGAAGGCATCGGCGTCTCCTCAAAGGTTCGGGTGGACGACAGGCAGGAACGCCACGCACATCTCGTCGAGCGTCGTCTCGCCGAGGGCGATGTCCTGCGGCGCGGGCAGGCGCTCCTCGATGAGCTGCGCCGCGAGCGCCGGGTTCTCCGTTGTGTTGTCGTACGTGCAGCGCAGCTCGATCGTGTCGCCCGACCGCAGCGTTGGCAGCTCGTCGATCGGCGCGTCGTAGCTGTAGAGCCGCTGCCAGTTGTAGTCCCACGCCGGCGTCTGGACGAGGCACTGGCGGTCGGCCTCGTCGTCCCGTGGATCGGCGCGGATCTGGTCGACCTTGAGGTCGACGCCGGCCCGGTGCATGTGGACGCCGGCGCCGTAGATCGAGATCTCGGGGATCGGGAAGTCGATGACGTACCGCATCCGCTCCACGTGCCCCCGGGCGCCGGCCGGGATCCGGAACTCGACGCTCCCGCGGTCGCCCGGCCCGGGCAAAAGCCCGTTGCCGTCCCGGAACGGCGCCTCGGCGTTGCCGAGCGCGAGGTTCGAGAGCGCGCGGCTCGGCTTCTCGTCCGCGAGGCGGAGCGCGACCCGGGTCGCGTCGGGCGAGGGCGCCTCGCCGGGCTTCGGGTGGTAGTGGACCTGCATCACGAGCAGCGCGTTCGCTGGCACCGAGATGCCGATGTCCGGCGGCAGCTCGAACGCCTGCGTGCCGGGCGCCCAGGCGCCGAGCAGCGCCGTCTCGGAGAGGCGCGCGTCGCCGAAGCACTCGTAGCTGCCGCTCTCGCCGCCGAGCGCCTCGCTCTCGCGGTTCGCGTCGATGAAGAGCAGCGCGTGGTGCACGACGGCGCGGTTGCCCGGCAGCACGTCGTAGCCCTGGACCCACGCCTGCTCCGTGAGCCCCGGATCGAGGACGAAGCAGCGGAAGCTGTCGGAGCCCTCCGCCGCGGCGAAGGGGGCCCTTGGCGAGAGCTCGAGGTCCGTGCGCGACAGGCCTGCCGCGACGGGCGTATAGGGGGCCGGGGCGTCCGCGGGATCGCCCTTGGGCGCGCCGGCGTCGCTCCAGGCGCGGAGCAGGGCGATCTCGTCGAGGGAGAGGTGCAGGTCCCCCCGGAACGGGCGAGGGGGCGCGCACTCGTCGGTCGGCAGGGCGCCCCACGGCGGCATCCGCCGCGCCTCGGTCTCGTCGGCGATGACCGGCGCGAGCGCCTTCGCGTTCTCGTACGAGGCCAGGCTCACCGGCGCGGTGCCGCCCTGCGCGTGGCAGCCGAGGCAGCTCTTCTGGAGCAGCGGCTCGATGTCCCTGTGGAATGTCGGTGTGCTCGCGCCCGGCGCCGCCTCGGGGGAACAGCCGAGGAGGAGCGCCGTGGCGGAGGGCAAAACGAAGTGGATGAGAAGACGCATGCGGAGCGCCCAAGCAGCGAGCGTGCCCGAAAGGATTGGCCGCAATCGGCGGGCGGCGCGCGAGGGCGCGTGTCCGCGTCCGGACAGGTGTCCGCCGCGGAGGCGGACAGGTGTCGTGCGGCCGCGGTCCGGCGCCGGTTTCTTGCGGGGGACGAGCGAGGGATTCCGTCCCTTATCCGTCCACGTGGACGCCGCGCCGCTCCTCGTGGAGATGAGATGACGTGCTGGAACTTCAACGAGGAGCGCCGAGATGATCACCCTCTATCAGGCCCCCGCCGCGTGGGGCGTCCCGAACATCAGCCCCTTCTGCCTCAAGCTCGAGACCTGGCTGCGCATGGCCGGCCTCCCCTATGAGGTGCGCTCCGCCGACCCGCTCCGCGCGCCAAAGGGCAAGGTCCCCTATGCCGACATCGACGGCTGTACCGTGGGCGACTCGCAGCTCATCATCGAGCAGCTGGAGCGCGCCCACGGCGACAAGCTCGACGCCAACCTCACCGCGGAGGCGCGCGCTCGAGGCCATGTGATCCGGCGCATGCTCGAAGAGGCGTTCTACTGGATGGTGGTGTTCGTCCGCTGGAGCGAGCCCGAGGGGTGGGCCGCCTACCGCCCCATCTTCCTTCCGCTCATGCCGCCCGTCGTCGGCGGCGTGATCGTCGAGCTCCTGCGCAAAAGGATGACCGGCATGCTCCGCGCGCAGGGCACGGGGCGCCACAGCCGCGAGGAGATCTATGCCCAGGGCAAGGCCGACCTCGACGCCATCGCCACCCTGCTCGGCGACCAGCCCTTCATGCTCGGGACCGAGCCGAGCTCGGTGGACGCGACCGTGTACGCCCTCCTCGCCAGCGTGCTCCGCTTCCCCGTCGATTCCCCGCTGAAGCGTCACGCCGAGGCCCAGCCCAACCTGGTTGCCTACTGTGAGCGCATGCGGCAGCGCTACTATGCCGACTGGACCCCTCCCGCCTGACCTCCGAGGAACCCGCTCATTTGCAGCCCTTTTTCAGCGGACAATTCACAGGGAGACGGGGAGGGAAATCTTCAAAATACTCCCCGTCTCCCCGCCTCCCTGTGAAATTCTCCCCGCTTCGACGACTGGTGCGTATCAGGCGCCTTTGCGCGCGAGCCGATACACCGCCGCCACGAGCTCGCCCGGCTGGACCGGCTTGGCGAGGTGGAGCTGGAACCCGGCGTCCCGGGCCTGAACGATGTCCTCGCGCCGGGCGAAGGCGGTGAGCGCCAGCGCCGGCACGGCGCCACCGAGGTCCGGAGCGCGGGATCGGAGCTCGCGAAGGAGGGCGTAGCCGTCCTGCTGCGGCATGGCGATGTCGCTGACGAGCACGTCGGGCCGAGCGCGGCTCATCATCTCCAGCGCGGCCGAGGCCGAGCCGGTCTCGTCCGCCTGGGCGCCCGCCTCGCGCAGCACCATGGTGACGAGCTCCCGGGCGTCCGGCTCGTCGTCGACGACGAGCACGCGCAGCCCGTCGAGCCGGGGGATCGTCCCGGCCGAGGGGTGCTCGATCTCGGATGAGACCTCGGAGCCCTCGCTCTGCGCCACGGCCACGGCCCGCACCGGCAAGCGCACGCTGAAGGACGCCCCTTTCCCCTCGCCGTCGCTCCGCGCGTGGATGGTGCCGCCATGGATCTCGACGAGGTATTTGACGATCGCCAGCCCGAGACCGAGTCCGCCGTGCTGCCGTGTGGTGGCCGCCTCCGCCTGGCGGAACCGCTCGAACACGTGCGGGAGAAAGGCGGCCGAAATGCCTTTCCCGGTATCCGTCACCGTCACCTCGACGCCGCCCGGGCAGAGCGATGTCTGGAGTCCGACCTGCCCGCCGCCCGGCGTGAACTTCACCGCGTTGACCAGCAGATTCGTGACCACCTGCTGGAAGCGATCGGGATCGCAGACGATGTCCCCGACACCGGGATCGAGCCTGACTTCCAGGCCGATGGCCTTCGCGTCAGCGGCCGGCCGGATGGCGTCGACCGCGGTGCGGACGAGCTCGTTCACGCTCGCGTTCCTGGGGTAGAGGCGGATCTTCCCGGTCACGATGCGCGAGCTCTCGAGGATCTCCTCGATGAGCCTGGCCTGCGCCTCGGCGTTGCGTTCGATGACCGCCATCGCCTTGGGCGCGAGCTCGGGCCGCGAGCGCTGCATGCGCGCCCACCCGAGGATCGCGGTCAGGGGCGTGCGGAGCTCGTGCGAGACGATCGCGAGGAACTCGTCCTTCAGCCGGCTGGTCTCCTCGGCCTGCGCCAGGACCTCGGCCCGCTGCTGCTCGAGGCGCTTCTGATCGTCGACGTCGGTGCAGGTGCCGAACCAGCGGAGGATGCGCCCTGCGTCGTCGCGCATCGGCAGCGCGCGGCCCAGGAACCAGCGGTATGCGCCGTCGGCGCGCCGGAAGCGGTACTCGATCTCGTAGTCTTCCCCCGTCTCGACGGAGCGAACCCACCGCTCCCAGGCGCGTTGCTGATCGTCGGGGTGCAGCTGGTCGTTCCAGCCGGCGCCGCGCGTGGCGTCGGGCGTCTCGCCTGTATAGTCGTACCAGCGGCGGTTGTAGAAATCGTGATACCCGTCGGGCCGCGCCGACCAGACGAGCTGCGGCATCATGTCGAGGATGCGGCGAAGGCTGCGCTCGACCTCCGGGATGTCGTGGGTCTCCGAGATCAGCGCTGGAGCGGCCGGCACCGGAGCGGCGCGCTCCTCGACGAACAGGATCCCGACGAACGCCACGGCGCCTGAAGCATCGCGGATCGGGAAATAGTGCCCGGTGAACGGCGCGCCGCGGATCGAGCCGAGCGGCACGGCGCGCGAGACGCCGTCGAGCGCCGCGCGAAGCGCCGAGGCGTGCCCGCCCCGCAGCGCGGACGCGATCTCGCTGCGCTCGTCGGCGCGGGGGCCGAACCGCGCTCGGTACGCCGGGTTCTCGTGGATCGCGACACCAGCCGGGCTCAGCACGAGGACGGGGAGCCCTCCGACGAAGTCGACGAGCCACAGCTGCTCTTGCTGCTGCTTCATCCGCGACGACACCCTATAGCGCACCGGCGCGATCGGCGCTGTCGGCGCGTCGCGCCCTCGAGGCGGACGAGCGGCTGCGAGAGCAGGCGAGCGTGCCGGAGCGACTCGAATGCAACCGCCTCGCAAATTCAGCAAGTCCTGGCCAGTCCAGACTCACGCGGTCGCTTGAGAGCCTCGACACGGCACGTCGCGCTCAGCGCGGGCGATCCGCGAGAGCGGCGCGCGCCGCGACGAACGCGGCGGGGCGCGGCGTGAAGACGCCGTCCACCCCGAGGTCGCGCAGGCGCGCCAGGTCCTCCACGCGCTCCACGACCCAGACCCACACCCGTTCTCCGCGCGCGTGCGCCTGCCGCAGCCCACGCCGACTCAGCACCTGCAGAGCGCCGTGGCGCTCCGGGATCATCAAGACGCCGCCGGTGCGCGGCGCGAGCGCGTCGAGCCGCGCGCGCTCCAGGAGGACGCGCAGCAGCACCTCGCGCGACGTGCCGGCGAACAGCCAGCCTGGCCGCGCGCTCCGGATCGCGCCCACCACGCGCGGCGCCTCGCTCGCGATCACCACGCGTGACGCCGCGTCATGGCGCGCGACCAGCGCCGCCACGTCCGCCGCGATCTGCGGGTGCGTCGCGTGGACGTCGAGCACGAACGGGTGCCGCGGGAAGCTGGCGAGCGCGTCGTCGACGGTGGGGATGCGCACGCCGCGCCCGCGCTGCGGGTGCCGCCCGCCCGCCTCGAACGCGAAGCCCGCGTCGAGCCGGGCGAGCTCCGGATACGGCATCTCGGCGACGCGCCCGCGCGCGCCCGTCGTGCGCCAGGTGTCCTCGTCGTGGTGCGCGACGAGCACGCCGTCGGCCGTCCGCTGAACGTCGAGCTCGATCACGACGTCGCTCGCGAGCGACGCGGCGTGCTGGAACGCCTCGAGGGTGTTCTCGGGCTGCTCGGCGGCGCCGCCGCGGTACGCGATGATCCTGAATCCCTCCGAGAGCAGCGGGTGGCGGCGGCTCGACATGCGCGCACCGTAATGCCCGCCGCCCGCGGCGCGCATTCACTTCGGATAAGATCGCCCCGATGCTTGTCGGGCTGGCCTCGCGCTGATACGTCCGTCGCCCGTGGAGGGCTCCTTCGCAGCGGTCCGCGAGCTCCTGGCCGGCTACGCGCGCGTCCCCGAGGAGGAGATCCGCTATTTTCTGGGCCTGACGCGGCGCGTGCGCCTCGATCGCGGCGAGCTCATGACCCGCGCCGGGGAGCGCCCGCGCGACTTCGGCCTGGTGCTGAGCGGCCTGGTTCGAAAGTTCTACGTCACCCCGCGGGGACGCGACGTGACGCGCGGCTTCGCCATGGAGGGCGAGCTCGTTGGCGCGTATGCCGCCTTGCTCGGCAAGTGCGCGTCGCAGCTCAGCGTGCAGGCGCTCGAGGGCTCGAGCGTGCTCGTCGTCGAATTCGAGGCCTTCGAGCGCCTCTACGACCGGCACCCGAGCTGGAACACGCTGGGGCGGCGCGTCGCCGAGGCCCTCTTCGTCGAGCGCGAGCAGCGCGCCGCGGAGCTGCTCACGCTCAGCGCCGAGCAGCGCTACGAGACGCTGCTGGCGCGCAGTCCCGCGCTCGCCGAGCGCGTCCCGCAGTACCAGATCGCGTCGTACCTGGGCATCACGCCCGTGTCCCTGAGCCGCATCCGCGCGCGGCGCGCGCAGCGCCGGCGCGCGTGACGACGTGGACGCGGCGCGCCGGCGTCAGCCATCGCCGGCGGCCTGCGTGTCGCCCTCGATCTCGCGCTTCAGGGCGCGATCCAGCACGAACGTCCCGAAGGGGACGAGCGACGCGACGAGCGCCGCGAGGGAGCGGCGATGCGGCCAGTCGCGCTCGCTGGCCACGCGGATCAGCGCGCCGACGAACAGGAGGAAGAGGAGCCCGTGGGCGCTGCCGACGATCCGCACGGCGATCGGCAGCTCAAAGAAGTACTTGAGCGGCATCGCGACGCCGAGGAGGACCAGGAAGGACAGCCCTTCCAGGAAGCCGACGAGGCGCAGGGCGCGGAGCGCGCTCATCGTTCGACACCGGACCAGGTGGGGCGAAAGACCATCATCAGCAGCACCACGAAGGGAAGGGTAAAGGTCATTACGAACGCGCCCCGTGGACGAGGGGCGAGCCGCGAAACCAGCGGCGGGGTGATCGCCGCGGCGATCCAGAGCTCCGTCATGGGGAGTTGCAGCAGCGCGGTCAAGAGGTATCCCGCGATCCACGTGACGACCAGCCCCGGGGAGGCCGCGGCGTGGACGGCGCGCTCCCGATCGACGAGGGATGCGGCGACAGATGCTGGCATGATGCTGCGGCTGTTGGCGTCCGCGCGTCCGCGCGTCCGGCGCTTCAGCTCGCTCTGCTGCTCCTCTCGGCGGCGATCTTCCGCATCTGCTGATCGTACGGATCGAGGACGCTCACTAGGCGCTGCGTCAGCTCGGGGCCCGCAGCTTCGGGCGTCCCGGCGTTGAAGGGCGGGGCGGGGTCGTATTCCAGCATGAGCTGCGTCAGCTTCGCGGCGTCGTCTCCGCGCAGCAGCGCCAGCAGCGTCAGCCCGAAATCGATGCCTGCGGTCACCCCGCCGCCCGAGATCCGGTTGCGATCGACCACGACGCGCGCCCGGACACACTCCACGCCGAACGCCTCCAGGATGTGGCGCGTGGACCAGTGTGTCGTGGCCTTGTATCCTTGTAGCAAACCCGCCGCCGCCAGGATGAGCGACCCCGTGCACACGGACGTCACGTACCTGGAGCGGGCGCCCCGATCCCTCAGGAAGCGAAGGACCTCCTGATCCACCATGGCGTCGGGGGTGCCCATACCGCCCGGCACGAACAGGATGTCCAGGTCGTCCGGACAGTCGCTGAAGGTCGCCGTCGGCTGGATAGGAACCCCCGAGTCAGACATGACCAGGTCGCGCGTCTTCCAGAGCAGATAGGTCGTCGCGTGAGCGGTCAGCACGCTTTGAGGGCCGATCAGATCCAGCGCCGTGAGGCCCGGGTAGAGCACCATGCCGACCTGGAGCGGCGGCTGAGGATCTGGCAGCTTGATGTCATAGGCGTCGGTCATCGTTCGTCCCTGAACCCTTTCGTCTCTTCATTCTCGGATGATTGCCCTGATGGCGGAGCTTCGTCTCGACGCCGCCCCGCGCCTGGCGCTCACGAGCGCGGCTGAACGCGCTTCGTTGACCCGACTGTGAGCCACGCCGGCGGGGGCCGAAAGGACATCGTCCCCTGCTTTCAGGACACGCGGGCGCAAGGCACCCGCGCACCCCGTCGCGTGCAGCCGTGCGCGAAGGATCCGGCGAGCGTCGACAGCGCTCGGCCGGGCGCCCGGCGTCCGCTCACGCTCGACCGAAGCGCCTCCGGTAGTCCTCCGGCGTGACCTGCAGGGTGCGCTGGAACGCGCGCCGCATCCGCTCGTCCGTGCCGAAGCCGCAGTCGCGCGCCAGCTGCTTCATCGAGGCTCGGCCCCCCTCGAGGCAGGAGCGCGCCTGCTCCAGGCGGGCCGCCTCGACGAATTTCGCGGGGGTCATCCGCATGGCCCGGGTGAACGTCCGCGCGAAGTTGCGCGGGCTCATCCCGGCCCTGTTCGCCAGCGCCTCGACGCGCAGGTCGGCGTCGAGGTGCCGGAGCACCCAGTCGATCACGCCCTGCAGCGGGCCCGTGGCGACCGTCTGCGCGAGGAGCGGGCGGCTGAACTGGGACTGTCCACCGGGGCGCTTGAGGAACACAACGAGCCCCCGCGCCACCTGGAGCGCCATGTCGTATCCGAGATCCTCCTCCACCATCGAGAGCGCGAGGTCGATGCCCGCTGTCATGCCCGCCGACGTGTAGATCTTCCCGGAGCGCACGAAGATGGCGTCGGGGTCGACCTCGACGCCGGGAAACTCGCGCGCGAGCGCTGCCGCGGAATGCCAGTGGGTGGCGGCGCGGCGCCCCGCGAGCAGCCCCGCGGCGGCGAGGAGGAAGGCGCCCGTGCAGACGGCGCCCATGCGCCGCACCTCGGGCGTCGCCGCGCGGAGCCAGGCGAGCAGCCGGGTATCCCGCGTCGCTTCACGGGTCTCGCCCCCGGCGACAAGCACCGTATCGATGCCGGGCGCCAGATCCGCGAGCGCCTTGTGCGCGACGATCTGCACCCCCGACAGCGTCCGGATCACGCCGCCGTTCACGGCGGCGATCTCGACGGCATAGGCGGGGGGAGCGCCGGGCACCTTCGCTCTCGCGATGTCCGAGGCCAGGGCGAATACGTCGGTGGGTCCCACCACGTCGATGGCGCTCGCGCCGTCGTAGGCCACGGCCACGACCCTGCGCGTCGGTCCATGGCGATGCGCGCGCGGCGCGGCAGAGGGAGCGGATTTCGATGCAGGGGGCCGCCTCACGCGACGACGGTAGCTGTCGGGCCGGTGGCCTTGAAGATAAAGTACCTGCATTTCCTGCCAAAGCGACCGACATGATACGGATGACGAACGTCGCCAAGGTCTACCGGCGCGGCCTGTTCGAGACCCACGCGCTCGCCGGGTTCACGCTGCACGTCGCGCGCGGCGAGTTCCTCGCCGTGATGGGCCCCTCCGGCTCCGGAAAGACGACGTTCCTCAACGTCGCAGGGCTCCTCGATCCCTTCGACGGGGGCGAGTACCTGCTCGACGGCGAGCCGATGCAGGGGCTCTCCGATGCCCGCGCGAGCGCGGTCAGGAACCGGAAGATCGGCTTCGTGTTCCAGAGCTTCCAGCTCATCGCCGACCTCGACGTGCTCGACAACGTGGACGTGCCGCTGCGGGTCCGGGGCCTGGGCGCGCGTGTGCGGCGCGAGCGTGCCTTGCGCGCGCTCGAGGACGTCGGCCTGAGCGCGCGGCTCCACCACCGGCCCAGCGAGCTCTCGGGCGGCCAGCAGCAGCGCGTCGCGATCGCGCGCGCGCTGGTCGGCGAGCCCTCGCTGCTCCTGGCCGACGAGCCCACCGGCAACCTCGACTCCCGCTCTGCGCGGCAGATCCTCGATCTGCTCGAGCGCATCCACGCCGGCGGCACGACGATCGTCATGACAACGCACGACCCCGAGCTCGCGGCGCGGGCGCGCCGCAAGGTGCACGTGCTCGATGGCAAGCTCATCGATCCGTGGGCCCCCGCGCCGCCGGCGCAGCCTCCGGAAGCTCCGCCGGAGGGCCTCCCGTGACGGCTGGCGACGCGCTCCGGATGGCCCTCAGGAGCCTCGGCCGGCAGCCCGGGCACACCGCCATCATGCTGCTGGCGTTCACGCTCGGCCTCGCCGCATGGACCGCCGCGCGCGCTGTCCTCCACGCGCGCGCGTCCGATCCGTTCGCGTCGGCGCGCGGGCTCTACTTCGTCTCCCTCCCGCGGGAGGGCGGCGCCGTCACCGATCCAAGGGCGATCGATCCCCCGAGCTACCGCGATCGCGTCCTCCTCGAGAGCCCCCACCCTTCGCGCGCGTCGGATCTCTTCGCCGCCGTGGCCGCCGGGAGCCCGGACGACGGCCCGCTCGCCCCTGTCCAGGTGATCTTTTGCACCGGCGATCTCTTCGGGATGATCGGCGCAACGGTCCGGAGCGGCGCGATCTGGCCGGCGGCGGGGGGCGCCGGCCAGGAGCGCCCCGTCGTGCTCTCCGACGTGGCGGAGCGCGCGCTGTTCTCCGGAGCGAGCGGGATCGGGCGCACGCTGCGGCTCTTCGGCGAGCCGTTCCGGGTGGTCGGCGTCGTCGCGCTCCCGGCCGCCCCGCGCACGCGCGCCCCGCGCACGGCCGTTGTCTTCGCGCCGAGCGCCGCCGGCCTCGCGCTCGGCGTCCGGCCGGCGCTGGTCCGTGAGGTCGAGGACCCGGGCGGCAGCTTCGACGCGCTCGCCGCCACCGACAACGGCTGGCTGGATCTCGTTGTCGAGCTGCGCGACGAGCCCAGCCGGGCCGCGTTCCAGGCGGAGCTCGACGCCTACGCCCGCGGCGAGCGCGCGCGCGGCCGGCGCGTCCTCGGGGCCGAGCTCGTGCCGCGCGAGCGCCTGCACGCGCTCCGCGCGGACGACCCCGGCACGACCCTGTTCGTCCTGCTCGCCGATGTCCTCCTCGGCGCCTGCACGCTCAGCGTCGCGCGGCTGCTCGAGGGGAAGCTCCGGGCGAAGCGCGCCGAGATCGCCGTCTACCGCGCGTTCGGCGCGAGCGCCCGCGGCGTCTTCCTCGGGCTCCTGACCGAGGTGGCGCTCGTGGCCGCGGGCGCCGCCGCGCTCGCCGTCGGCGTCGCCGCGGCGGCGCTCGAGATCGTCAACCGCGTCATCCACCTCCGGCCGGTCGACTACCACCTCGAGGCGCGCTCCGCCGGCGCGGCGCTCGTGGCCGCGATGGCCGCCGGCCTCCTCGCCGGCGCGTACCCGGCCCTGCGCGCGGCGAGGATCCCTCCGGCCGAAGGGCTCCGGCGATCGTGCTAGGCCCCCTCGTCAGGGCGCTCTCTCGCCGGAAGACGCCCGCGCTCCTGATGGTGCTCGAGACCGCCTTCGGCTTCGCCGTGGCCGTGCACGCCTCGGGGCTCGCCGTCCACTATGCCCGCGGCGCCTCCGCGCCGCGCGGCATCGAGACGCGGTCGCTGCTGCTCGCCGCGACCGAGCGCGACGGCCCGAGCTTCGCGTCCCTCGACGAGCGCGCGGCCGCGGTCCGCCGCGACGCCGCGGCCCTCGCGCGCGTCGCCGGCGTCCTCGCCGCCGCCGAGGCGGCCGCGGCCCCGTTCAACCTCACGCACCGGGAGGTCGTCGAGACGACCCTCCCGGGCGGCCCGCGCGCGGTCGCCTGGATGCTCGACGACCGCGGCGGCGTCGCCGAGGTCCTCGGCCTCGCTCCCCTCGCGGGGCGCCTGCTCGCCGCGGCGGACGCCGCGGGCGCGGAGGCGACGCCCGCCGTCGTCACACAGGCGCTCGCGGCGCGCCTCTTCCCGGACGGCCGCGCGGTCGGGCAGATCGTGCGCCGGAGCGCCCGGCAGAGGCCTCTCGTCGTCGTCGGCGTCGTCCCGTCGTTCCGCGTCTCCATGGGCCGCGATCCCGACGACGCCCAGCGCGCCCTCTTCGCGGCCGAGGGGCCCGCCCTCGGCCGCTCGCTGACGTACCTCGTCCGTGTCGGTCCGGGCGCTGACGACCGCGCCGGCGCGCGGGTGCGCGAGGCGCTCGAGCGCGCCGATCCGCGCCGCGCCGTGCTCGTGCGCCGGCTCGACGAGGGCGTCGACCTCGACGCCGGCACGAGCCGCGGCGCGGGCGGCCTGGCCCTCGCGCTCCTCGGGGCGATCTTCGTCGTCGTGTTCCTCGGGCGCATCGGGATGGCCTCGCTGCTCGTGGCCGAGCGCCGCCAGGCCCTCGGCATCCGCCGCGCCCTGGGCGCGACCCGCGCCGACGTCGCGCGCCTCGTGCTCGCGGAGAACGCGCTGCTCACGACGGCCGGCCTCGCCGCCGGCGCCGTCGCCCTCGCGGGGCTCCGGGCCGCGGCGCGCGCCGCGGCCCCCGAGCTCGACGTGCCCCTCGAGCCGCCGACGGCCCTCCTGGTCGCCGTGGCCTTCTGGCTCGCGGGCATGGCCGCGGCGCTCGTGCCCGCGCTCCGGGCGAGCGCTGTTTCCCCCGCGGAGGCGTCGCGATCATGACCTCCTTCCACGCGTGGCCCCGCGCGCGGTTCCGCGTGCCCCTCCAGGTCCGCCTCGCCGCCGTGGTCGCCCTGACCGCCGCCGCCGCTTGCGCCGGGAGCCTCGCCGCCGCGCGAGCGCAGGCGTCGCTGCCCGTGTCCGCCCTTGCGGGGCTCGGGCTCGCCCTGGTCGCCGGCGCGCTCGCCTCCCGCGCGCTGCTCGGGCGCGCTGTCGGCCTGCTCCGCGCGGTGACCGACGGCCTCGCGAGCTTCGCCGAGTCCGACTACACGCAGCGCGTCCGGCACGACCGCCGGGACGAGCTCGGGGATCTCGTCGAGCGCCACAACCGCCTCGGCGACGCGCTGCGGGCGCAGCGCGACGACCTCTACCAGAAGGAGCTCCTGCTCGAGACGGCGCTCGACGCCACGCCTGTCGCGATGGTGCTCCACGACGAGGCGGGCCGGATCGTGTACGGCAACGGCGCCGCGCGCGCCCTCTTCGCCGCGGGCGAGCGCATCGGCCAGAGGACGCTCTCCGCGCTGCTCGCCGGGGAGCCCGAGGAGCTCCGCGCCGCGATGATCGCCGGGCGGGACGCCCTCGTGTCCGTCGAGCGCCGGGGCGAGATCGAGACGCTGTACGTCGCCCGCCGCGCGTTCCGCCTGAACACCCAGGCGCACGTCCTCGTCTCGGTCCGGTCGCTCACGCGCGAGATCTCGCGCCGGGAGGCGGAGCTCCACAGGAACGCGATCCGGTTGATCAGCCACGAGCTCAACAACTCGCTCGCGCCGATCTCCTCGCTCCTCCACTCGGGCCGCCTCCTGCTCGAGCGTCCGGAGCAGCGGGAGCGCCTCGGGGTCGTCTTCGACACCATCGAGGAGCGGAGCGCGCATCTCGCCCGCTTCCTCGCCGCGTACGCCGAGCTCGCGCGCCTCCCGCCGCCCGCCCCCGAGCGGGTCGCGTGGCGCCCTTTCCTGGAGCGGCTGCGCGGGCTCGCGCCCTTCACGCTGGGCGACGCGCCGGACGAGCCAGGCTTCTTCGACCCCGCGCAGATCCAGCAGCTCCTCCTGAACCTGCTCAAGAACGCCGTCGAGGCCGGGAGCCCGCCCGACCGGATCGAGGTCTCGGTGCGGCGCCTCTCGACCGGCGAGCTCGCGCTCACGGTGGCCGACCGGGGCCACGGCCTCCCGGACGACGCCCCGGGCAAGGCGCTCCTGCCCTTCTACTCGACCAAGCAGCAGGGCCGCGGGCTCGGCCTCGCGCTCTGCCGCGAGATCGCGACAGCGCACGGCGGCGCGCTCGCGCTGCGGCGCCGCGAGGGGGGCGGGGCCGTGGCGGAGTGCCGCCTGCCGCCGCCGCCGGACGAGCGCGCTACTTGAGCTTCCGCTCGATCTGGATCCCGAGCCGGTCCATGCGCCTGTAGAGCCCCTGCCGGCTCAGGCCGAGCGACGCAGCGGCCTTGGCGACGACGCCCCGCGCCTCGACGAGCGCGCGCTCGATCTCGAGGCGCTCGGAGGAGGTCGCGGAAGGCGCGGACGACGCGGCGTGCGCAGCTGGCGCCGGCGGCAGGCGCGCGACCGCGTCGAGCCCCAGGTCGTGCGGCTCGATCGTCTCGCCCTTGCGCACAAGCGCCGCGCGCGTGAGCCGGTTCTCCAGCTCGCGGACGTTGCCCGGCCAGTCGTGCTCGGCGAGCGCGTGGCGCGCGCGCGGGCCGAGCGTCACCCGCTCGCCGCCCGCCGCGCGCGCGGCGAGGCCATCGAGCAGGTGGCTCGCGATCGGCACGATGTCCTCGGGGCGATCGCGCAGCGCGGGGATCGTCAGCTCGATGACGTTGAGCCGGAAGTACAGGTCTTCGCGGAAGGATCCCTCGGCGATCGCCCGCGGGAGATCTCGGTTGGTCGCGCTCAGCACGCGCACGTCGGCCTTGCGGGTGACGCTGCTCCCGAGGCGCTGGTACTCGCCTGTCTGGAGGACGCGCAGCAGCTTCTTCTGGCCGTTCAGCGACAGCGTGCCGATCTCGTCGAGGAAGAGGGTGCCGCCGTCGGCCTCCTCGAAGCGGCCGGCGCGGAGGCGGGTCGCGCCGGTGAACGCGCCTGGCTCGGCGCCGAACAGCTCCGCCTCGACGAGCTCGTCGGGGAGGGCGCCGGCGTTCACCTTGACGAACGGCCGGTCCCGCCGCCGCGAGTTGGCCTGGACGATGGTGGCGAGCAGCTCCTTCCCGGTGCCGTTCGGCCCCGTGATGAGGACGGGCACGTCGGCGGGCGCGACCTTGACGGCGAGGCTCACGACCTCGTGCATCGCGTCGCTCGCGTACACGAGCCCGGCCAGGTCGTGGCGCTCGGCGAGCCTGTGCCGCGCGCGCCCGCGCTGGGCCAGGAGGCGCGCGTTCTCCTGCTCGAGCGCCCGCAGCCGCGCCAGGTTGCCCACGGTGGCGACGAGCTTCTGGTCGTCCCACGGCTTGGGCACGTAGTCGCTCGCCCCGGCCTTGATCAGCTCGACCGCGCCCGCGATCGACGTGAACGCGGTCATGGCCACGACGGGCAGCTCGGGGTCGACGGCCTTGATCCGGCGGAGCAGCTCCATCCCCTCTTCGCCCGAGGTGGCGCTCTGCCGGAAGTTCATGTCCTGGACCACGGCGCCGAGCTCGTCGCCGAGCACCGCCGCCATCGCCTCGTCGGGCGTGGCGGCGACGCGGACCTCGTGCCCGTGCAGCTCGAACAGCGTCGTCAGCGCGACGCAGACGGCGGGCTGATCGTCGATGACGAGGATCTTCGGCACCCGGCGAGACTAGCGTGTTCGCCGCCGGGGGCCCGTCACATCCCGTAAGGGTACTTGGCCAGATCGATCGCGCCGCTCGCGCGGACCTGCTGCAGGGCCTTTCCGTACTGGAGGAGCATGCCCAGCGCGTAGCGGAGCCGCTCGCGGATGCGCTCGTCGTCCGGGGATTGCGGCGCCTCCGGGTCGTTGAGGAGGCCGCGGACGTTGCGCACGATCACGTGGTCCGGGATGTAGCAGAGGTACGTGTTCTTGTAGCTGCTCATGCGCAGCTCCGCGATCGGGTAGGCGCCGCCCGAGCTCGCGGAGACCCCGACGATGAGCGCGGGCTTGTGCGCGAGCTCGCCCCGGGAGCAGAGGAGGAAGAAGTTCTTGAGTCCGGCGGGGACCATGCCGCCCCACTCCGGCGCGATGACCACGAAGGCGTCCGACGTCTTCAGCTCTGCGGAGATGGGGCCCCAGACGCGCTCCCATTTCTCGGACGGCTGCCATACCTCCGGATCCCAGAGCGGAAGCGGGTTGTCGGCGAGATCGAGCGTGTACGTCGAGGAGACGTCCGCCGACGACGACAGCTGTTGCTGCACGTGGCGGGCGATCTTCCCCGATTCGGAGCCGTTGCGGTGACTGCCTGAGATGACAGCGAGCTTCATAGGGTATTGCGTGCGGCCGGCGACGGATCGCGCGGCGCTCCTCGGTGATCGGTGGATTGCGGGCGGCGCGATGCTACCCCGCGCTCGCGCGGCGGGTCGAGGAGTTCGTCGGCGCGGGGGACCCCCTCGGCCCCGCGCCGCGCAGCGAGAGGCGCCGTGGCGACAGGCGCCTCTCGCGTCGAGCGCCGCGGCCGGAGCCGCTTGAGGAGGACCATTTACGAAGGCTGGAAGGGGACGGGCCGGCCGCGGCGCCAGCCGCGCCCGAGGAGCCGCTCGATGAGCCCGATCGCCATCGCCGAGGCGAGCGTCAGGGCGGCCGTCTCCGCGCGCGCGGCGGTCAGCGCGGCGAGGAGCGCGCCCGCGGCGAGGACCCAGGGGCGCACCATCGTGAGCGGGCCCAGGATCGTCACGCTGGCGAGCACGCGCGCCTCGTGGATGGGCAGCGCGTAGGCGAGCAGGGCGGTGCAGACGAGGGCGGCGTAGGCGCCGTAGACGAGGATCAGGCGCCGTCCGGCCGCGAGCAGATCGATCCAGAGGCCCGCGGGGTCGGGCGCGAGCCCGAGCACGGCGAAGGTGAGGGCCGCGAGCGCGGCGATAGCGAGGAGCCCTGCGAGGGCGCCGCGGCGGACGGCGCGGAGGAAATAGGCGCGCTTTTCAATGCGCGGGTTGCGGCCGGCGGCGTCGCGAAAGCCGCAGAACGCCGCGTCGACAAGGGCGAGCAGGGTGAGCAGCGCGGGGATCACGTGAATGCCCCGAGCCGGCGGACGGCGCGCGGGCCGAGCTGCTCGAGCTGGTCGACGAAGCGCGCGCGCAGGTCCGGGCGGAGTCCGATCACCGCGTGCATGATGCGCAGGACGGGAAAGGGCCCGACGTGGCCGTCGAACAGCGCGGAGGAGAGGCCCTCGGCGCCGGCGCGCGCCGCCGCGAGGAGCGCGTCGCCGGCGTGGGCGCGGAGGGCGGAGAGGACGCCGTCGTGGCGGGAGAGCGGCTCGCGCATGCGGGCCTGGTGGAATATCCAGGCGCCGAGGGGAGACAGGTGGCTCGGCTTGATGTCGAAGTGGATGAACGCGAGGGCGCCGGCCCTGGCCTGCTCGCGGAAGAACGACACGAGGGCGTCGCCGCGGAAATGGTGGACGACGCCGGTGGACAGGAAGACGGTGGCTGGCTCGCGCAGCGTGAACGCGTTGGCCACGTGGAAGCGGCACGGGAGGCCCTCGTCGCTGGCCGCCGCGCGCGCGGCCTCGATCAGCGCGCGGTTGTAATCGCAGCCCACGAGCTCGACGTCGGCGCCCAGCGCCCCGCGGGCGGCGAGCCAGCGGACGACGTAGCCGAGCCCGCAGCCCACGTCGACGACGCGCAGGGGGCGGGGCGCGCCGGCGGCGCGCAGCGCGTCGAGCAGCGGCGCGAGCACGAAGCGGACGCGCGCTCCCTGGTCGAACTCCTCGGACAGGCGCTGCAGCTCGGCGTGGACGCGGAGCAGGAGCGCGTCCACGGCGGCCTCGTCGAGCAGATCGTCCCGCGCCGGGAGCCGCGCGGCGAGCCGGGCTGCGCCGGGGCGGCCCGCGGCGCGGAGGCGCTCGACAACCGCGCTCCGGCGCACGGGGAGGCGCGCGAGGGTGTCGGGATCGTAGTCGACGAGGAGATCGGAGATCTCCGGAGCATCCACCGGCGCGAGGGTGCCGCTCCCGTGCGGGGATGTCCAGCGCGGCGGCCTCGGCGGCTCCTGCGCTGTCGCGGGGGCGAGCGCCGCCGGGGGCGCCCCCGGTTTCTGCGTCGACAGGCGCGCCCGGATCTGCTGGAAGTAGGGAAAGCAAACGGCGGCGGGTGGGCTCACGCTCTGCCGCGCTGGATCGGTGGAGGGCGTGATGGCGGACTGGGATCCTGCGCAGTACCTGAAGTTCGAGGACCAGAGGGCGCGTCCTGCGATTGACCTGCTCGGCCGGGTCGACCTCGCCGCGCCGGGCGACATCGTCGATCTCGGGTGCGGGGCCGGCAACATCACCCGCCTCGTGGCCCAGCGCTTCCCGGGCCGGGGGATCCTCGGGGTCGACAGCTCTCCGGAGATGCTGGCGCAGGCGCGCGCCGCGCTGCCCGGGGCGCGGTTCGTCGAGGGCGATATCGCGCGCTTCGCGCCGTCCGCGCCGCCCGCGCTGATCTTCAGCAACGCCGCGCTGCACTGGCTCGACGACCACCAGGCGCTGTTCCCGGCGCTGCTCGGGCGGCTCGCGGCCGGTGGCGTGCTGGCGGTGCAGATGCCGAGGAACCACGGCGCGCCGTCGCACGCGGCGATGGTGGAGGCGAGCCGGTTGCCTCGCTTCCGCGACAAGCTGGCGGCGGTGGTGAGGGAGAGCCCGGTCGCGGCGCCGGCGGCGTATTACGGGATGCTCGCGCCGCACGCGGCGCGGCTCGACATCTGGGAGACGGAGTATCTGCACGTCCTCGAGGGCGCGAATCCGGTCGTCGAGTGGACCAAGGGGACGGCGCTGCGGCCGCTGCTCGCGGCGCTCGATGAGCACGAGCGGGCCGAGTTCCTCGAGGAGTACGGCGGGCGGGTGGCGGCGGCGTATCCGAAGGCGGCGGACGGGAAGACGCCGTTTCCGTTCCGGCGGTTGTTCCTCGTCGCCACGGCGCGGTGAGCGCGGCCGCCGCGCGGATCAGCGCGTGTACTCGATGGCGCCGACGCCTTCGGCTTCGGGCAGCACGGTCACGAGCGCCTGCGCTCCGACGGAGGCGGACGAGAGCGACGAGCGGACGGCGACGAGCCATGTCCGGTCGCTCCTGCGCGCGACGAGGATGGCGCAGCGCTCGCCCTGAGGCGTGCCCGCGCGCGCCTCGGCCTCCTGGACCACGCGCGCCTCGGAGGCGTCGCAGCCCTCGACGTCGAACTTGCGGTTCAACAGCGCGGTGAGCGCCATGCTGGCGGCCTTCTTCGCGGTGACCTCTTCGGCCGTCGGGGCCGCGGGGGGCGGCGCCGGGGCGCACCCGGCGGAGAGCGCTGCGAGGAGGGGTATCCACCGTGCGATGGTGCGTGTCACGGCGCTGTCTTATCGCGGCGGCGCGGCCAGGGGAAGCCCTCGTCGCGCGGGGCTGCTCGGCGCCGGCCTGCACGGTTGAGCCGCCGCGTGTGGAGCGACACGGCGACTTACGTGGTTGCACCATGGTTCATTTCGCTCATTTACGCTCATGGGAGACATGGCTGGAGGCGTGCGCGCAGCTTGCCCACCTCATGTAGGTGGCAGTAGCGTGCTGCCCATGCCGACGCTCGAGCACAACGGTTTCGTCGACATGTTCCGCGAGAATCCGTCGCTCGCGCCTCATTTTCTGGAGATCCTCTTTCACCTGGATCTCCCGCCGTATGCCACGGTCGCGGTCGTCGAGGCTTCGCTGGACCAGCTCCTCCCGGTCGAGTTCTGCGCCGACCTGGTGCTCGAGCTCCGCGACGGGGCCGGTGCGCTGGTGCTCTCCATCGTCCTCGAGGTCCAGCGCGACATCGATCGGCGCAAGGGCTACTCATGGCCTGTCTACGTTGCGGTCGTGCGGGCCCGGAAGGAGTGCTCGGCTGTCGTCCTCGTCGTCGCGCCCGACGCGGAGGTGGCCGCCTGGGCCGCGCAGAAAATCGATCTCGGGTTGGGGCTCGGGACGCTCCAGCCGCTGGTGCTGGGGCCGGCGAGTGTGCCGGAGGTGACGGATCAGGCCGAGGCGGAAAAGGAGACGGAGCTCGCCATTCTCTCGGCCGTGGCGCACGGCAACGGACCGAACGGCCTCGCCGTGGTCCAGTCTGCGCTGGGGGCGCTCGGGCGGCTCGACCACGAGCACGCGGCGGTGTACTTCCAGATCGTCTACAATGCGTTGCGTGAACCCATGCGGAGAGCCCTGGAGGCGCTGATCATGGAGCGGCAGACCGAAGGCAAGGCAACTTTTCCCCCGTTCGCCCAGCAGCTCATCGAGCGTGGCCGGATCGAGGGCATCCGGGAGGGCAAGCTCGAGGGCATCCGGGAGGGCAAGCTCGAGGGCATCCTCGAGGCCAAGCGCGACGCATTGCTCCGGCTGGTGGCGCGCGCCGGGATCGCCTTCACCGCCGACCATCGCGAGCGCATCCAGGCGTGCAAGGACCCTGCGATCCTCGATCGGTGGGTCGACAACGCACTCGAAGCAAAGGACGCTTCCGAGGTGCTCTCCTGACGAGCGGCGCTGCGCCCGATCAGCGCGGCGCGAGCCGCTCTCCTCGCCAGAGGAGCTCTTCGTCCTCGATCCGCCGCGCGATCTGAAGCGCTCGCGCCCGCGCCGCCGCCCCCTCCTCCTCGCCCAGGATGCGCGTAAGGACGAGCAGCGCCATCGCCCGTAGCCGGACGAAGCCGCTGTCGCCCGCGTGACGGCACGCCGACTCGGCGAGCGCGAGCGCCGCCGCGCGGGCGAGCCCGTTGAGGTGGCGTGTCCGGAATCGTGTCCGGGTGCTCCGGTCCTCGCGACCGCAGACTACCCGCAACGAATTCAAGGAGAACGCCGATGTCTTCCCTCACTCACTACCTGGTCATCGATCTCGAGGCGACCTGCAGCGACGACCCCGCCTTCCCCCGCGACGAGATGGAGATCATCGAGGTCGGCGCCGTGCTCGTCGATGCCGGCACCCTGCGACCCGCCGCCGAGCTGCAGTGCTTCGTGCGCCCGATCCGACACCCGCGCCTCTCGGCGTTCTGCATGCGGCTGACGAGCATCCGCCAGGCCGACGTCGACGCCGCCCCGCGCTTCCCCGCGGCGGCGGCGCGGCTGAGAGAGCTGGTGCGCGGGAAACAGGCGCTCTTCTGCTCCTGGGGCGGCTACGACAAGCGGCAGATCGAGCGCGACGCCCGCCGCCACGGGGTGGCGCTGCCCTTCGGCGGCGATCACCTCAACCTCAAGCGGGCCTTTGCCCGCCGCCTCGGCGCCGAGCGCGAGCTCGGCGTGGGGCAGGCCCTGCGCCGCGTCGGCCTCTCGTTTCAGGGGACGCAGCACCGCGCCATCGACGACGCGCGCAACATCGCGCGGCTCCTGCCGCACGCGCTGGGCCTCTAGAGCGGCGGTCACCCGCTTCGGATACGGGCCCATCTCGGCGTTTTCGGTGCTCAGCGCACAGGAGTGCGCTTGCGCGCCGAAAACGCCGATCTGGACCCGTCTCCTGTGCGGGAGACCGCCGCTCTGCGGCGGGTGTGCCCGTGGCGGGTGTGGGAACCGCTCCCCGCCGCGCCGGCGCTCACCGGCCCTCGGGCGGCGTCTCCGGGGCCTCCAGCGCCGCGAGGAGCGCGGTGAGCCCCTTCTTCAGCGAGGCCATCTGCTTCTCCCCCAGGGCTCGCGTGAGCTCGTCCTCCAGCTCCTGCAGCACCCCGAGCCCGTGGAGGAGCATCTTCAGCCCGTGCGGCGTGAACCGCACCCGCTTCGCCCGCCGGTCCTCCGGATCGGGCGTCCGCTCCACCACGCCCGCCGCCTCGAGCTCCTCCACGAGCTGACCCACCGCCTGCTTCGTCACGCCGGCGCGCTCCGCCAGGTCGATCTGCCGCGTGCCCTCGAGGTCGATGTACGGCATGAGCGCCGTGTGCGCCCGGCGCACCCCGGTCGCGCCGCGCCGGGCGACGCGCGCCACCGCCCGCTCGTCGAGCAGCCGCGCCGAGCGGAGCAGGAGCTGCCCGAGGCTCACGCGCTTGCGCCGATCGAGCTCGGCGACGTCGCATGGATCGAGGTTGTGCTTGGTCATGATAGTCAACTTGCTTGACCAAATGGTCAAGCTGGTTTACCAATTGGAGCATGCTGCGACGGCTCGATCAATCCCTCTGGGTTGCGGAAGACACGTTGAAGGTGGGGTTCCTCCGGTTTCCGGTGCGATCTCCGGTCGTGCGCCTCGAGGACGGCGGGCTGCTGCTGTTCTCGCCGCTCCCGAGCGTGGAGCGGGAGGCGGACGAGATCCGCGCGCTCGGCGAGGTGCGGGCGATCGTGGCGCCGAACCTGCTGCACCACCTCGGCCTCTCGCCGGCGGCGCGGCTGTTCCCGGGGGCGCGGCTCTACGGCGCGCGGGGGCTCCGCGAGAAGCGCCCTGACGTGACGTTCACCGGCGCGCTCGACGGCGCGCCGGACCCGCTCTGGTCCGCGGAGATCGACCAGGTGGCGGTCTTCGGGATGCCGAAGCTCGAGGAGACGGTCTTCTTCCACCGGCCGAGCAGGACCCTCTTCGTCTGGGATCTCTGCTTTCACATCGCGCGGAGCGAGCACCTCCCGACGCGCCTCTTCATGCGCCTGAACGGCGCCTACGGGAGGTTCGGCCCGTCCCGCATCGCGCGCTCGATGATGCGCGATCGCGCGGCGGTGCGCGCCTCGGTGGAGCGGATGCTCGCGTGGGGGCCGGAGCGCATCGTGGTGGCGCACGGCGACGTCATCGAGCGCGGCGGTCGAGACGCGCTGCAGGCCGCGTTCGAGCGGGTGCTCTGACGCCCCTGACGGGGAGCGGCGCGCGGGCGCCGGTGCGGTAGGACTGGGGCCTGGCCATGAAGATCAGGACGGTCCGGTGATGGGCGCCCAGGTCACCCTGCTCGGCCTGGATTTCGGCTCCACCACGAGCTGCGCCGTGGCCGCCTCGGCGACGCTCACGCGCGCCGCGGGCAGCGGCCGGGTGGAGCTCGGCGCGCTGGAGGAGCGGTACCGATCGGAGATGGCGCTCACGCCCCTCGCCGGCGACGCGCTCGATCTCGACGCCGCGGCGGCGCTCCTCGATCGCTGGCTCGCCGAGGCGGGCGTGGCGCCCGGGGCCCTCTTCGGCGGCGGGGCGATCATCACCGGCCTCGCCGCCCGCCGGAGCAACGCCGACGCGCTCGCGGCGCTGATCCGCGCGCGGGTTGGGGACGCGCTGCTCGCCGTCACCGAGGACCCCTGCCTCGAGTCCTGGGTGGCCTTCATGGGCAGCGCCGCTCCCCTGTCGCGCGCGCGCCCCGGCGAGCCCGTCGTCAACCTGGACATCGGCGGCGGCACCACGAACCTCGCGCTCGGCCTGGCCGGCGAGGTGCAGCGCACCGGCTGTCTTCTCGTGGGCGCGCGGCACGTCGCGCTCGATCCGCGCTCGCGCCGCCTCCGCGCGCTCTCGCCGGAGGCCCGCGCCGCCCTCGACCACCTCGGGCTCCACCGCGGCCCGGGCGAGGTGCTCTCGCAGGCCGAGGCCGAGGCCGTCGTCGCCTTCTACGTGGAGCTGCTCGAGGCGGCGATCGCGGGGCGCGCCGGCGCCTTCGACACACCCGCGGCCGCGCGCCACGTGCAGGTGCCCTTCGCGCTGCCGGAGGGGCTCGCGGCGCCCACCCTCACGTTCTCCGGGGGCGTGGGCGAGCTGATCTACGCCGGTCTGGCCGGGCGCCCCCTGCCCGAGCCGGCTCACCACGGCGATCTCGGCGTGGACCTCGCCCGCGCGATCCTCGCCTCGCCCCGGCTGAGCGCGCGGGTGGCGACGCCGGCCAGCATGGGCCGGGCCACGGCGTACGGCCTGCTGCGCCACGCCACCCAGCTCTCCGGCGCGACGCTGTTCCTCGCGCGCCCCGAGCGCTTGCCCCTGCGCGACCTGCCCATCCTGGCGCGCCTCTCGCCGGCCTCTTCCGACGCCGAGCTCGATCACGCCGTGGACCTCTTCCGCCGGAGCACCCGCGGCGGCTCTCTGGAGATCGCCCTCGACGACGTCTCGGCGGCCACCCTCAAGCGCCTCGGCGCGCGCATCGCGGGTGCGCTGCGCCGCGCCGGACCGATCCCCGAGCACCCCCTCGTGCTGCTCACCGCGCAGAACGCGGGCAAGACGCTCGGGGGCTACGTGACCGGCTGGGGCGCGCTGCCGATCGACCTCCTCGTCATCGACGAGGTGCAGGCGCACGGCGCCCGGTTCGTCCAGGTCGGCCGCCTGTGCGATCAGGTCCTGCCCGTCTCGTTCTACGGGATGACGCCATGACGTCGCTCGGCGAACCTTCCGTGAAGGGAGGAGCGCGCCGTGAAGGAACCGACCCCGCTCGATCGGATCGAGGTCCCTCGCCCCCGGACCGACGTTGTCTACGCGGCCCGCCTGCCTGGGCACGGCGGCTCGTTCCGCGGCTTGAAGCGGCTCCTCGGCGCCGCCGACTGCAGCAAGGCGGGCGATCGCCAGGCAGGCCTCGCGGCGAGCGACGACGCGGCGCGGGAAGCCGCGCGGGAGCTGCTCGGCGACCTGACCCTGGAGCACCTCCACGATCACCCGCTCACCGACGCGCGGGGCGAGATCGACGCGGTGATGCGCGTCAATTACGACATCGACCGAGACGCCTTCGCCCGGATCGCCTCGCTGCGCCTCGGCGAGCTCAAGGACCACCTGCTCGGCGCCCCCGGCCCGGAGGTGGCGCGCCTCGGCCGCGCCCTGACCGGGGTCATGGCCGCGGCGCTCGCCAAGCTCTGCGACGTGCACGAACTCGTGTATCTCGCCCGCAAGATCAGCCGCCCGACCCGCGCCCGCACGCTCCTCGGCGCCCCCGGCACGCTCGCCTCGCGCCTCCAGCCGAACCACCCCACCGACGATCTCCGAGGGATCACCCTGCTGCTCTACTGGGGCCTTTCCATCGGCGCCGGCGACGCGCTGCTCGGCGTCAACCCCGCGTCCGGCACGGTGGAGACCACCGCCGCGATCCTCCGCCACCTCGACCGCATCCGCCGCGCGACCGGCGTCCCCACGCAGATCTGCTGCCTGTCGCACCTCAAGGTGCAGCTCGCCGCGCTCGACCAGGGCGCGCCCGTGGAGATCCTCTTTCAGAGCCTGGCCGGCACCGAGTCCTGCTGTGTCACCGAGTTCGACGTCACCGTGGATCTCCTCGACGAGGGCTATCGCCGCATGGCCGCGCGCGGCCCGCTCGCGGGCCAGGCCGAGCAGTTCATGTATTTCGAGACCGGCCAGGGCAGTGAGCTCACGTACGGCAAGCACGAGGGCATCGACATGGCCACGGCCGAGGCGCTCTGTTACGGCCTCGCCCGCCGCTGGGACCCGTTCATGCTCAACAACGTCACCGGCTTCATCGGCCCGGAGACGCACCTCGACGACCGCGAGATGATCGTCGCGAACCTCCAGGACCATTTCATGGGCAAGCTCCTCGGCGTGCCCATGGGCATGGCCCCTTGTTACACCCTCCACGCCCACGTCACGCTGGAGGGCCAGCAGATGGCGACGCAGCTGCTCACCGCGGCGGGCGCCAACTACTACATGGATGTCTGCCTCAATACCGATCGCATGCTCGCCTATTTCGACACGAGCGGGCATGACGTGCAGACGTTGCGGGAGATCCATGGCCGCGCGCCCGGCGGCGAGTTCCTGGAGTGGGCCCTCGCGCGGGGCATCCTGGCGCGCGCGGGGGAGGGGCAGGGCGAGGCGGGCGCGATCACCCGCGGGCCGTGCTTCGGCGACGTGCGGCAGTTCTGCCCGGACGAGGCCGAGCTCGCCGAGCTGCTCGCTGCCACGCCCGCCGCCCACGGCTTCGCCACCGCCGGCCCGCGCCCGGCCAACGCCGTCAGCCGCCTCGGCCGCCGCGACGAGGCCATCGCGCGGGGGGCCCTCGAGAGCGAGCTGCGCGAGGAGGCGCTGGCCCGCGTCGCCGCGTTTCGGGTCATCACCACGACGGCGGTCAGCAAGGACGAGCACCTCGGATCCGCCGACGCGGGCGCGCGCCTGTCCGAGGAGAGCGCCGCCCGGCTCGCGCCGGAGGACGCGCAGGTGCAGATCGTGGTGTCCGACGGCCTGAGCGCCGAGGCGGTCCACCACAACGTCCCCGACCTGCTCCCGGTGCTGCTGGACGGCCTTGCGGCGCGCGGCGTGACCGTCGGGCGGCCGCTGCTCGCGCGGTACGGCCGGGTGAAGCTCGCCGAGGCCGTCGCCGAGCGGCTCGGGGCGCGGCTGGTCGTGATGCTGCTCGGCGAGCGCCCGGGCAGCGGCGAGCTCGCCTCGCGCAGCCTCTCGGCCTACCTCGCCTACCGCCTCACGCCCGGTGTGGATCAGGAGTCTGCCGCCGCCTTCAGCGGCAATCCAGCGATCGGCTTCGAGTACACGGTGATCGCCAGCATCCACGCCGGCGGGCTGCCCGCCGCGGAGGCGGGCGGGGTGCTCGTCGAGAAGGTCCTGCAGGTGCTCGCGCGCCGCGCGGCCGGCAACCGGCTGGAGGCGCTGCTCGCGGGCGACGCTGCGTGAGCGGCGCCTCCGGCTTGCCCCTGCGCCTGGGGTGTAATAGTCTCAAGATGCTGCGCCGGACGGAACGCTTAAGAAGCTGGTTGTTGTTACGCAACCAACATCGCATCAATGTCGCCTCACTGAGGCCCACCGCGTTTCGCGCGCGGTACTCCAACGTAGGGGGCAGAGGAAAACGTACGACGGCGCAGCGTTTTTACTATGCCCTGGAGACCTTTACGGCTCTCCTTTAGGTTTGGTGGATGCGTGGCCAGGTGTGAACCGGTTGCAGTGCGAGACCTGAACAGCAGAGGTGAATCAGCGCGATGAGGGAGGAGGCGCCGTGAAGGCCGTACGACCGTCGCGTAATGGTGCGCACCTTGCCATTGGTGCCTTCCGAGCGTGCGTTCGACAGCCCGCTTGCGACGTAGGCGACGATGCCATCGAGATGGCGACCAATTGTTCGCGCCGCTTTGGCGAAGGGCTTGAGGCCCGAGCGCGTCGCCCACGATATCCACTCTTCGAGCTTCGCCAGTGCGACATTCGGTTGACGCCGATCGAGAATGGCAGCGAACGACTCCTTGAGCAAATAGGCGCGGTAGAGCGTCGCATTCGCCTTCGGCAGTTCGGTCAGCTTCGCTCGCTCGATTCCAGTCAGGTTCCAAGGGTTTTTCTGCAGCGCGAATCGGGTGTGCTTCAGCGCGCTGCGCTCTTCTGGATCTTCGATCGTTCTCACCTCTGCACGGCGTACTTCGTCGAGCGCGTCATGAACCAGCCGCTGGACATGAAAGCGGTCGAAGATGATCTGCGCGTTCGTCGCCGACTCCGAGACCGCCGAGATGTACGCGTTCGACATGTCGATGGTGACCGCCTGGAGGAGCGCGCACCGCTCCGAGCCGAGCTCTTGGAAGAAGGTCCGGAGCGTGTCGGCGTTCTTCCCCTCTCGCGCCCAGACCACGCGCCCGGTGACGTGGTCGACCACGATGGTCACGTACTTGTGGTGTTTCCTGTAGGAGAGCTCGTCGACGCCGATGTGCGTGAGCCCGTCGAGGATGTCGTGGGGCAGCCGTCGCTCGACCACGCGACCGATGATCGCGCCGACCGTCGCCCACGCGACGCGCATCATCGCCGAAACGACGGTCTTCGAGGCCATCTGCGCCAGGTACCCGACCGTCTCCTCGAAAGCGTGCGTGAACCAGCTCATCGGGTCGGCCCAAGGCACCATCTCGGTGGTCACTCCGCACCGCGAGCAACACAGCCGCCGCGGCGAGTACTGGAGCTCCAGCGACATGCCAGCGAGGTCGAGGTGACGCCAGCGACGCGGTTTCCGCTGGTCGTACACCTTCCTCACCTGGTGACCGCACCCTCCGCAGCGAGGGATCTCCGTGGTCGGCTCGACGTCGCAGACCAGCCCGTCCGCCGTGAATTGCGCGCCAGTGACGCGAGTGAACTTGATTCCGAGGACATTGTTGAGCAAAGTGGTGGCGCGCACGGCCGATCGGGCTCCATGGGTTGGTGTGGTAACCCCCGAGGTAGCCCGTCGGCTGTGCGCGTTCCATCCCCAATCGCACCGTGCCCCTCCTGAGCCGGGGCCGCCTGCAACGCCGCGGGCGCCAGGGCGAGGTCACGCCGCCGCGCATCCACCAAACATCTCGGAGAGCCACCTTTACCTACCCAAGTCGCCCAGTTTTGCTCGATGCGTACAATGGCGGACGTTGCCTCGCTCCTTGGCACGAGCCCCGGATCGTTGGCGCATCAACTGTATGTACGAACTCCCTCTTATCAATGTTTCTACATTCCGAAGAAAGCGGGCGGCTCTCGAGAGATCAATGCTCCACAGGAGCCGATAGCGACCTACCAAAGAATAATCGCGAGCATTATTTCGGCGATTTATAGACCGCATCGGGCTGTGCACGGGTTCTGTCCGGATCGGAGCGTGGTCACCAACGCTCGACGTCATGTTGCCCGTCGCCTGGTTTTAAATTTCGATATACGCGATTTCTTTCCTTCGATCCCTTTCGGCAGGGTCCGTTGGGCGCTAATGCGACCTCCATTGGGATTAAATTCGCGGGTTGCTACCATTGTTGCGCAAATTTGCTGCTTTCAAGGGCGGCTGGCGCAGGGAGCGCCATCATCGCCCGTTCTCTCGAATCTCGTGTGTCGGAGGCTGGATCATCAGCTGTCGCGCCTGGCCGTCTTGGCGGGGTGTTCATATACGCGATACGCAGATGATTTGACACTGTCAACTCGGGATGCATCATTTCCAGCTGCGATTGTCGCTAATTCCGGGACTACGCCGCCAACGTTGAGCGCTGAGATCGCCGAGATCCTCCGGCAAAGCGGCTTTCACATAAATCCGGAAAAGACGAGGATCCAGGGGCCGGCCACGCGCAAGGTTGTGACCGGGTTGATTGTCAACGCGCGCCCTAATGTTCCTCGTGCATATGTTCGCGAATTGAGGGCAGCTCTGCACTCGTGGCGACGACATGGTGAATCGGCGGCCGATGCTCGCTTTGCAACAGTGTATGCCTCTGTAGCCGCTCCGCAGACCGCGTCTTTCCCCTGGCCAGATTCGGTTACACGCTACGCGACGCCAGATGAGGGCCGTGCCCTCGCCGAGCGAAGAGGAGCGAGCGATGCCAGGAAGCAGGGAGCTGGTACAGCTGCGTGCAGAGCTGTCGAGGTATCGAGAGCAGAAGAGCCGTGGGAAATTCCCGAGCGAGCTGCGGGAGCGAGCCGAGGCCTACGCCAAGGCGCGCTCCCGCTCGGGGGCAACACCGACCGAGATCGCCACGGAGCTCGGTGTCCACAAGATGACTGCCGACCGATGGGTGGCTGACGGTGAGCGCGCAGACGAGGGTGCGTCGCCAAGAGCCCCCAAGGCGGCTCAGCAGGTTCCGTTCCTACCCGTCGTGGTGCGCCCGGAGCGCCGCGAGGCGCCCCCTTTGCGGCTCAACGTCGCGTTTGCCGATGGGACGCGGATGCAGGTATGTGGGATAGGCGCGCGCGAGCTCGTGGAAGCGATCGAAGCGTTGCGGAGGGGACGGTGACCCCCGCGACGATTGCCGTCTATCTGGCGGTCGGTCCAGTGGACTTGCGTGGCGCGTTCGACCGGCTCGCCGCGATCACCCGGCAGGTGCTTTGCCTGGACCCGGCCAGCGGCGCGCTGTTCTTGTTCCTCAACAAGAGGCGCAACCGGCTCAAAGCCCTTTGGTGGGATCGCAATGGATACACGATCTTGTATAAACGTCTCTCGAAGGGTGCATTTGCTCTGCCTTCGTTCACCGAGGCCGACGGCAAGTGTATCGAGCTGTCAGCACAGGACTTCGCGCAGCTGCTCGCCGGTCTGCCTGTAGATGAGCTGGCAAGCCGCCGCCGGCTGATCCACTGAGGCGTCTGCGCCGGCGCTCGTTCACCGCGCTGCCGGCGCCAGCGCGGCCCGATGGCGGCCGGCGCAGCCCGATGCGGAGATGGAGCAGGGCGCGCGCTGCATCGCGCCCGAAGACCTCGCGAGAGCGCGCCGCCGATGGCGCACCATGGCGGTCCTGCATTCCCGTCTTCGACGAGAAATTCTCATCAAAACCAGCGAATTTTCTCTGCACAAGGTACTTGTCAAGAGCAAGCGCAGGGGGCATCCATGGCGCGCCTTGACCTCGACGACACGCCCCGGTGAGACCGCGCTGCCGCAGTCGGCGGAGACAGAGCGCCTTGACGGCGCGGCGCTCGTGCTCGGCTATCTCCAGGCCAGGGGACAAGGACAGGGGAGCCCCGCTGGCCCCGCGTCGGTGGTCGACGCGCTGCTCCGGCGGGTGCAGGAGCTCGAGGCGAGGCTGGCCGAGCTCTCGACGGCGGAGCAGCAGGCCCAAGAGCTCGCTCGCAGCGTCGCGTCGCTCAAGGCGTACAATCAACAGCTGCAGGAGACGATTCGGACCCTGGAGATCGGATTCCGGCGCCACGTCTCCGAGCAGGTCTCGCCTGACCAGCTGCGGCTTTCGCTGGCCGGGGAGCCAGGTGCCTGTCCGGCTCCGACTTCGTCGCAGGCCGAGAGCATCGACGCCGCGCCCGAAGCGGACCCGGGCGAGGCCAGCAGCCCGCCGCCGGGCTCCGCGAGCCCACCGGAGCACGCGGGGACGGCAGAATCCTCCTCCGGCTCCGATCCCGGAGGTGGCAAGCCAGTCAAGCGCCACGAGCACGGGCGCCGCCGCATCGGTGTCATTCCGAGGGTGATCATCGAGTCGCTGCCGCAGGAGGTGCTGCTCAAAGGCCTCGAGCGCTTCGAGCGTGTGGGCGCCGAAGACAGCTCGAGCATCGGCTACCGGCGAGGCGGCCTCCTCGAGCTCGTCACGCGTCGCCTCAAGTACGTGGCCAAGGCGGAGGCACCGGCGGCGAGCAGCGCAGCTGAAGAGGAGCCAGCTCCTTCGCCAGCCGCCGGGCCGGTCTTGAATCACAAGCGCGGCGAGCCGCTCGTCGTGCAGGAGCACGAGCTCCTGGGGATCCCCGCGGACACGTCCTTCAAGCAAAGCCCCTTCGTCGACGGCGTCCTTGTACGCTACACGCCCGAGTCGGACGCTGCGGAGGACAGCGGACCGGTGAAGATCGCGTCGCTGCCGGAGCGCCCGATCGACAGGTGTCTTGCCGATCCGAGCCTCTTGGCCCATCTGTTCGTCCACAAGCTCGACTACCACACGCCGTACTATCGGCAAGAGGTGGAGTCGGATCGCCACGGCTTCCGCATCGGCCGCGGCAACATGACCCGCTGGCAGTACGAGTGTGGCGGCATCGCGATGCGCATCGCCGATGCCATCTGGAGCGACGCCCTCTCGCGGTCGTGGTTCGCCATGGATGCGACGGGCACCGCCATCCGGGCCAAGGACAAGCACCGCTATGGGCATGTCTTCGTCCTGGTCGCGCCCGGCGATGGGGTGCTGTTCCGCTATACACCGACGTACGACGGCCCCACCGTCGCGAAGCTCTTCGGCGGCTACCAGGGGACGCTCGTCGCCGATGCCTCGGCCAACCACAACGTGCTGTTCGGGCCGGGCAAGGCGCGCGAGGCCGGCTGCTGGAGCCATGCACGAAGGCGCTTCTTCAAGGCGTTCAAGGCCGGGGCGGGCAAGGAGGCGGCGTTCGCGCTCCAGACCCTCCAGGCGCTCTTCCGCGTCGAGGAGGAATGCGCCCTGTGCAGCCCGGACGAGCGCCTCGAGATCCGGCAGCGCAAGTCCGCACCGCTGATTGAGAAGCTCTTCGCCTGGGTCGAGGCGCAGCGGCAGGTCGTCCCGGAGCATTCGCCGTTGCGCGAAGGGCTGGTCTATCTGCACAACCAGAGGGAGGCGCTCTGCGAGTTCCTCTCCAACGGGGAGATCCCCATCCACAACAATGCCTCCGAGAGGGCACTGCGCCGCGTCGTCAAGGGACGGCGCAACTGGCTCTTCCACGGCAGCGACGAGCACGCTGTCCGGTCTTGTGCCATCTCGTCGCTCATCGCGACCTGCCAGATGCACGGGCTCGACCCCGAGCTCTACTTGCAGGAGATCCTGACCGTGGCTCCGAGCTATCCGCTCAGTCGGTATCCGTTCGGCGACCTGCATGCTGTCCTGAGGCCCAAACGCTGCGTAAAACCCTGCGCCGGAGGTGTCGATGGACGAAAGCAGAAGCACCTGGCGCGATCGAGTGACGCGCTGGCACAAGAGCGGGCACTCAGCCCGCGTGTTCGCGGAGCAGGAGGGCGTCAACGCCGGGACGCTCTACTCCTGGAGCCGCCGACTGGGGATGAAGCGGAGCGAGTGCCGGCAGCGCCCAGACGCGGCGAAGCTGCCTTCATTCCTCCCGGTGGTGGTAGCCTCCCCGGAGGCGACGGCGCTCTCCTCGGGCGCACCGCTTGAGGTCGTCCTGCCCGACGGCGCGGTCGTCCGCGTCCCGCCGTCGTTCGACGAGGTTACGCTGGCGCGCGTTGTTCGTGCGCTCGGGGGGGCGCGATGATCCCTGGCCGCGTCTCGATCTACGTTGCCACCGAGCCGCTCGATCTGCGGCGCTCGTTCGATGGTCTCGCTGCCGTCGTGCGCGAGGTGCTGCGACAGGACCCGCTCTCCGGAGCCCTGTTCCTCTTTTTCAACCGGGCGGCCGACCGCTGCAAGGCCCTTTGGTGGGACCGCAGCGGGTACTGTCTACTTTACAAAAGGCTTGAGCGCGGGGCATTCCGAGCCCCGCGTGCCGTCACTCCGGGAGCCACGAGCGTCATCATCGACGCCGCCGAGCTCGCGAAGATCCTTGAAGGCATCGCCCTTGCGCCTTCGAAGTTGCGGAGAGCGGTCCCGTTCGCCGAGACCGCATCGCCTCCGGCGCTCTGATCCCACCTGACAGCTTCGCACGCTCCCGGGTAGCACCCACGGTTGCATTGCATCGAGCGGCGGAAATTTTCCTCAACAAGCCCCTTCAAAAAGCAGGAGCTCACGAGTACTTACAGCGCCGTGAGCAAGCCGGTCGAAGAGCAGATTCGCGAGCTCAAGGACAAGCTCGCACGCGCTGCCCACGAGCGGGACGAGTACCGCAAGCTCTACGAGCTCGCCAGCATCGAGCTGGAGCGGTTTCGCCGGCACATCTTCGGCCAGAAGGCCGAGCACGTCGACCCAGCGCAGATGCAGCTCGCCTTCGACGCGATCTTGCAGATGCTCGCGGGCGCCGGTGCGCAGCCGGACGCGGGCGCGACCGGCTCGCCAGACGGGCGCGATGGCGCGGCGCCGAACGGCTCCTCCGGAAGCGGGGACAAGGGGCGTCAAGCCCGCCCGCACGGGCGGCAACGCCTGCCCGAGCATCTGCCGGTCGAGCGGATCGAGCTGTTGCCGCCGGAGGCGCAGGACGAGCGCGCAACCGCGCTTGTCCGCATCGGCGAGGAGGTATCGGAGACGCTCGAGTGGCGGCCCGCGAGCTTCGTGCGGCTGCAGATCGTGAGGCCGAAGTTCGCGGTCAAAGGTGAGCCCGAGCAAGGCATCACGATCGCCGACGTCCCCGACAGCCCTGTTCCGCGCAGCCTCGCCGGTCCGGGTTTGCTCGCGCACGTGCTGGTGAGCAAGTACGCGGATCACTTGCCGCTTCACCGGCTGGAGAAGATGTTCGAGCGCTGGGGCCTTCACCTCTCGCGCTCGACGCTGTGCGGCTGGGTCGAATCGTGCGCCAACAAGCTCGCGATCCTTGTCGGGGCGATGGCCAAGGACGCCCTGAACGCGCACTGTATCGCCATCGATGCCACCGGCGTGCTCGTGCAAGCAAAGGACAAGTGCCGGCGGGGCCACTTCTGGGTCTTGGTGGCGGACCGAGAGCACGTCCTGTTCCGATTCACGCCGCACCACAACCAGGATGGCCCGAAGGAGTTCCTTCGCGGCTACAAGGGCTATGTCCAGGCCGACGCCTCGAATGTCTACGAGCAGCTCTTCCGCACCGAGCAGGTGACCGAGGTCGGTTGCTGGGCGCATTGCCGGCGGAAGTTCTTCGAGGCGATGACCTCCGACCGGGAGCGCGCGACGGTAGCCATCGGCTTCATTCGCAAGCTCTACGCGATCGACAAGGCGACGAAGGAGCTGCCTCCGAGCCGTCGAACCGAGCAGCGCCGAACGGATGCCGAGCCCGTGCTCGTGGCCTTCCGCGTGTGGCTTGAGACAGAGGACCTGCTCGTCCTGCCGAGGAGCCCCATCGCTGGCGCCATCGGCTATGCGCTCAACCAATGGACCGCGCTCAATCGCTTCCTCGAGGATGGTCGGCTCCGCCTGGACAACAACCGGAGCGAGCTTGAGCTCCGCCGTGAGGCCGTGGGCAGGAAGAACTGGATCTTCGTGGGCAGCAAGGACGGTGCCGAGTGGAACGCCACCATCGTGTCGCTCATCGCCTCCTGTGCGCTGCACGGTATCGAGCCCTGGGCCTACTTGCGCGACGTGCTGATCCTGCTGCCCACCTGGCCGCCTGAGCGGATCATCGAGCTCGCTCCCAAGTCCTGGAAGCAGACCCTCGAGAACGCCGACGCTCGGCAGCGGCTCGCGGCCAGTCCGTGGCCCCGGGCGCCGGCCGCGGCGCCCAGCTGATCGCAGCTCAGCGTCGCCGTCCGATGTGGCGGGCACGGACGCCACCTTGCCGCCCGCCGGGCGCGCCGCTCGCCGGCTTTGGCGCGCTGGCGACGCCTCGTCGATGCTCGCGCGGTCGACGCGTGGCTTCCGGCGCCTTGTCGACGACTCGGCCGAGGCATCGGTGGCACGTGGCTTCGCCGCGGCGCGCTTGCGGGCGACGTGCACGCGGGCGGCGACCTCGGCGTCGACCGCCGCTTCCTCCGCTCGCTGCTGGGTCCAGCCACCCTTCCTCGCAGGCCGCTCTTGCTCTCGCATCGCGCCGCGAATCTACGGCGACGGCGCGCACCACGCGAGGATGGGGTCTACAGAACGCATACCTCAGTCGCATCCTCGACCTGAGTCCCAAGAACTGGGTCGCGACGCGACAACGCCTCATCGCCGAGGGGCGGCTCAAGTACCTGGACCTGGCTCGGATCACCGGCTCGCGGCTCGCCTTCCGCGACCGCTGATCGCGCCGCGTCGCCCGCTTCCGTCGCGCCCACAGCGCTCGTCGCGTCCGGAGCGGCCGAGACCGGCGCGCGTCCTTTCCGCGCCGAGGTGCGTCGGCTCGTCGAGCCGGTGCTGTCGTCGCTTCGCCCGGCCGCCGTCGAGCTCGTCCTGGCGGGGCCCCTTCGGGTCGCATCGCTTCGGCGCTGCTTGTCCGCGTCTCGCGTCGGCCGCCGTCCGCTCACCTCCTCTGCGGACGGCTGGGCGGCGCTCTTGCGGCGCCGCACGCCGGCGGCCTCCGTCGCTCCCGAGCGCTCCTGCTGCCCGGCCGCGCGACGCGGGCGCCCGGTCGCGCGGCCGGGGGCGTCCTCGCGGCCTGGCCACGCGACGTGCGGCGCAGACAGCTTCAGCACCGCCGTCGTCAGGCTCGGGACTTCGACGCCTGCGTCCCCGCTCCGTCGCTCCGTCATCGCACCGCGACTCTACGCACGGGGCCGCCTTCCACAAGCACGCTTCGGAACGCGTTCTGCGGAGCGGCTACCGCCGAGGTGCGGGAGCGCGTTCTCACGAGCGCCAACCTTGACGAGCTGGATCGCTGGATCCCGTGGCGGCGGTGGTAAGTGAGTGTTCGCGCGCCTCTCGGCGACCCAGCGACCCGACGAGAGCTGGCGGATCGGGGCGGAGGTGAAGCGCGCCGGAGAGATCGGACCTCCTCGCCGCCCGCGCCGCCCGGCGCGGCCGCGCCGGAGGTGGCGCCCGAGGGCGCGTCTCTCACCGGGCAACACCGCGGGTCAGAGATCCTGCCGGGATGTCGTGCTTCGGCGATACGCCGAACTTGCGCGTGTAATCGCGGCTGAACTGCGCCGCGCTCTCGTAGCCGACGTCGAACGCCGCCGCGGAGACCGAGAGCGTGCCGGCCCGCAACAGGCGGCGGGCCTCGAGGAGCTGGAGGCCCTTTCGATACTGGAGCGGTGACGACGCCGTGATCGCCTTGAAGTGCTTGTGAAACGAGGACGCGCTCATCCCGACGCTGCGCGCGAGCTTCGGGATCTCGACCGGCGATCGAAAGTCACGCCGCAGCTGTGCGATCGCGCGCGCGATGGCGCTGGCGTGGCTGTCACGGCGGATCAGGTCGCGCAACATGCCGCCAAACGGCGCTGTCGCGAGCCGGTAGTGGATCTCGCGCGAGACGAGCGGACCAAGCACCGCTGCGTCCGTCCGCGCGCCCGCGAGCGCGAGATAGCGGTGGAGCGCGTCGACGAGCCTGGCATCGCAGGTGTGGACCGCGATCGAGCGAGACTCCGCGGCGGAGGGAGGCGAGTCGGCCATCGCCTCGTATAGGTCGCGCAGCGTCTCCAGCTCGACATCGAAGAGCAGCACGAGGTACGGGGCCTTCGTGACGCGCGCGATCACCGGAAGGTCGTGGCTGATGAGCAGGCACTCGCCAACGCCCATCGGAAACGAATCGGCTCCCAGCACCGTTTCTTTTCGCCCCTGGAGCACAAGACCCATGACCGGCTCATAGACCGCGGCTTCGAACGATGTCGGCCGGTGGTGCCGGAGGATGCCGAGGCTCTTCAGCGGTCGCACGTACTGGCTGGCGCGGTCCTTCGGGCGAGGGAGCTGGCTTGCAGCGAGCTCGGCGAGCGCCGCCAGGTTCATGCGGAGAGCGTAGCACCATCACGCCTTCTTGTCCCCGTGAGAGGATCGAGCAAGAAGCAGAGAGCTACCGGCAAGCACCCCGCGACGTGCGGTCGTACAGTGGGCTCATGGCGAACAACATGCTGACGGTGCACCACCTCGGGCGTTCCCAGTCGGAGCGGATTGTCTGGCTCTGCGAGGAGCTTGGGCTCGACTATGCGCTGAAACGGTACGAGCGCCGGAAGGACAACAGGATGGCGCCGCCGGAATACAAGGCGCTGCACCCGATGGGGACGGCGCCGATCCTCACCGACGGGCAGCTGGTGCTCGGCGAATCCGGCGCGATCGCCGACTATCTGATCGCGACCCATGGCGAGGGGCGGCTCGCCGTACAGCGCGGCCAGCCTGGATTCGCCGACTATCTCTACTGGTTCCACTTCGCCAACGGGACCTTGCAGCCGGCCGTCCTGCGGGTGTGGTCTCTGGAGCGCGTCGATGCGTCCGAGAAGAGTGCGGCGCTGCAGGCGGCGAAGGAGCGGTTCGACCTGATCTTCTCCACGGTGGAGAAGCGTCTGGGTGAGGCGCCTTATCTCGCCGGTCCGGAGCTGACGGCGGCGGACATCATGACGGTGTTCTCGCTGACCACCATGCGGCTGTTCAAGCCGTACGATCTCTCGCCGTGGCCGAACATCCTGGCTTATCTGCAGCGGATCGGCGCGCGCCCCGCGTATCGGCGCGCGATGCAGAAGGCGGACCCGGACATGACGCCGTTGCTCGGGGCCACTCCATGATCGAGGGGGCCGTCGGCCGCGGACCCGATCCGCGGGCCTGGTGCCCAGTTGGAGCGAAACGCCGGGTCCCCGAATGTCCGGTTTCTCCAATCGGAGGCCGTGGGCGCGTGGCATGAACACCCCATGACCCACCTCGACGCCACGATGAGCCGCTCCCCGCTCCGATCGACTCCGCTGGGCAAGACCGGGCCCAGCGTCTTTCCCGTCGGCCTGGGCTGCATGGCGATGTCCGGCGCCTACGGCCCGGCCGAGGACGCCGAGAGCGTGGCGACGATCCGCCGCGCCATCGAGCGAGGGATCACCCTGATCGACACCGGAGACTTCTACGGCAACGGACACAACGAGCTCCTCATCCGGCGCGCGATCGAGGGGGTGCGCGACAAGGTCCAGCTGTCGGTGAAGTTCGGCGCGATGCGCGGCCCGGACGGCGCCGCGCTGGGCATCGACACCCGCCCGGCGGCCGTGAAGAACTTCGCGGCGTACAGCCTGCATCGGCTGGGCGTGGAGGTCATCGATGTGTACCGCCCCGCGCGCCTCGACCCTCAGGTGCCCATCGAGGACACCGTCGGGGCGATCGCCGACCTCATCAAGGCCGGCTTCGTCCGGCATGTCGGGCTGTCCGAGGTGGGGGTCGAGACGATCCGGCGCGCGAGCAAGGTGCACCCCATCGTGGACCTGCAGATCGAGTACGCGATCGCGACGCGCGGGCCCGAGGCGTCCATCTTCCCCGCGCTCGCAGAGCTCGGGATGAGCGCGACGCTCTACGGGGTCTTTGCGCGGGGGCTGCTCACCGGCAGCAAGCCCTCGGGAAAGGGGGACTTCCGGCAGTACATGCCGCGCTTCGCAGGCGAGCAGGGGGCAAAGAACGCGAGTGTCGTCGAGAAGCTCCACGCCTTCGCCGGCGAGCGCGGGATGACGCCGGCTCAGGTCGCGCTCGCGTGGGTGCTGGCGAAGCAGCCCACGCTGGTGCCGATCGTCGGGGCCCGCACGCGAGCCCAGCTCGACGACGCCCTCGTGGCCCTCGACAAGCCGCTGTCGGCAGGCGACGTCGCGGCGCTCGAGGGCATCGTGCCAGCGGACGCGATCGGCGGCACGCGCTACCCCGCCCAGCACATGAAGGTTCTCGACAGCGAGCGGTAGCCGATCGACGCGGCCACCCGCGTCGGCTTGAACGGCCGCACGAGAGGCGTAAGAGTGACGAACGTGGCCGCAGCGATGGATCTCCCCACCCTCACGCTCCCGCGCTTCGTCGAGGACGTCCGTGATATCGCGGCACCCCCCGGTCAGGTGTTCGACGTCGCGTGGCTTCCCGACGGCAGAACGGGCCTCTATTTTCGAGCGCTCGAGGGGGGGCGCGAGGGGGACGTGTGGGTCGCGGGCCCCCGAACGCACGCGATATTCAAGAGCAAGACCGGCCTCGCGCGGACGGTCACCCTTCGGTTCAAGCCTGGCTGGTCGGTTCCGCTGCTCGGCGTGGCAGCGAGCGAGCTCACGGACCGGATCGTCCCGCTGGAGGACGTGTGGGGCCGCGCGGGGCGCGAGCTCGGCGGTGAGCTGCTCGCCGCGAGGAGCCGCGCGGACGTGATCGACCGCGTAGCCCGGGCGCTCGCCCTTCGCGCCGGCCAACCCATCGAGACGGCATCGGGGCAGCTCGCCCGTCGTGCGGTTTGCCTGCTCGAAGGCGGCGAGGTCCGGGTGGAGCGTGTCGCCGATCGGCTCGGCGTCACGGCGCGGCATCTTCGCCGCGCTTTCACCGAGAACGTCGGCATCGGCCCGAAGGAGTTCGCGCGGACCGTCCGCCTGCAACGCGCTGTGCGAATGGCAGCGACCTCGTGCGACTGGGCGCGTATCGCCGCGGACGCGGGCTATTATGACCAGGCCCACCTCATCGCCGACTTCCGTCAGCTCGTCGGGCTCACCCCGGGCGCGTTCTTCAAACGCGCGGGCGGCTGGGTGAGCCCGTCATCCTTCTGCGATATCGATCACGACCCTGCCCGCGGCGGAGCGCGTCGCGATCGCCTCGTGGGCGTCGTGAGCGGTCCCCAGGGTGAAGCGACGGGGATCCAGCAGCGGCCTCAGCGCGCCGGCCTCGGCGAGGCTGTTCGCCTGGCGCAGGATGTCGCCGTGATGGGCTCGCCCCTTCCCGGTCAGCAGCGGCAGCAGCGTGAAGACGCCCGAGTAGGTCGCGCCGCGGAATGACAGCGGCGCGAGCGCGTGGGTCCCCCATCCCAGGCAGCTGACGACGTGGCCATGATAGCGGCGCACCGCATGGAACGAGGCGTCGAGGACGGCGCCGCCCACCGTGTCGTAAATGACGTCAAAGCCTTCACCGTCCGTGTGGGCAGCGACGTAATCCTCCACCGAGCTCGTGGCGTAGTCGATCGCCGTCGCGCCGAGCTTCGAGAGGAGCTCTCTCTTGTCCGCCGAGCCGGTCGCGAACACCTCCGCTCCGCGCGCTCGGGCGAGCTGGACGGCGACATGGCCGACGCCGCCAGCCCCCCCATGAATGAGCACCTTCTGGCCCGTGCGGACATTGGCCCGATCCACCAGGCCTTCCCAGGCGGTGATGAACACCAGCGGAAGCGCGGCCGCTTCGCGGAAGGTGAGGTTGGCCGGCTTGATGGCCAGGAGGTCGGCGTCCACCGCGGCAAACTCGGCGAGGGAGCCCTGAAGCCCGCCGACGCCGCCTGTCATCCCGTAGACCTCATCCCCCGGCTTGAAATGGGCGACATCGGGCCCCACCGCCTCGACGACGCCGGCGAGGTCGATGCCCAGCACGGCCGGCAGCGGCATCCTCGCGTGCGCCGCCTGGCCCGCTCGGATCTTGAGATCGAGCGGATTGACCCCGCTCGCCTTGATCCGCACCAGCACCTGGCCCGTGCCGGCGACGGGGCGGGCGACGTCGGTCCGTCGGAAGGGGGAGCCGACGCCGTCCAGAACGAGCGCATGCATCAAGGAGGTGTTCACGGTCGTCATTAACGATGTTCCTCGCGGTGGGTGGAGCTGACGCCTGTACGATAGATCGAACGAAAATGAACCGAAACACGCGATATCGCACGTGCGCCGCGCGGTCGTCCTCCTGGCGCAGGACGGCGGGGTCGTTGCCCGTGGGCCCGCCGCGAGCGCCGTGGCCGTGCTCGGCTGCGGCGCCGGAGGGCTCGTCGCCCGCCGGCGGCGCCCGGTGAGCCGAGCGCGCAGGCCGGATCGCGCTATCCCAGGAGATGGAACCGCAGGAACCCCAGGAGGCTCCTGATCGTCTCTCGCGAAGCCCCGCTGTCGTCGAGCAGATCGAACGCGTGCGGCGCCGCGGCGTGGTTCACGAGCGTCACGGGCAGGTTGCGGGCCAGCGCGCCGGCGACGAAGTCATCGATCGTTTCGTTGAGGTGAGGCATCCTGTCCTGTCCTGCCCTGGCGATGAACAGGGGCAGGTCCGGAGGGAGGTCGTCGATCGACTTCCCGGCGCACGGGTTGACGAACCGGAACTGCGCCGCGGCCTCCGCGACGCGGGTGGACGCACCGAGATCGAGCATGAAGCCGTAGCAGAGGGCGGCGCACCGCAGCGAGCCGCTCGGTTCCCGCATCAGCGCCGACAGGGCCATGGGGACGTTGCCGGAGCAGGCCCACAGGCCGATCCGGCCCTCGTCGATCCCGAGCGTGGCGGCGTTCTGCCGGAGGTGCTCGAGCAGCGCGTGGAGATCGGACGGCTCCCGGTTCGTGTAATTGATGCCCACGAGGCCGGATGCGGCCACCAGCCGTGCCCACGAAATGGACTGCCCTATCTCCTTGCGTTTGCAGCCGAACACCGACTCGAACCCCGGATCCGGATATCCGGACACGAAGACGACGGCTGGCGCCCGCGCCACGGCCACCGAGGTTGGTGGAGCGTAGAGGTCGAAGGTCAGGGCGCCTGCGTCGGTCGCCTGGTACGCGATGTCCCTGCGGAGGATGACGGCATCCATGCCGGGGATCTCGAGGACCGCCGTCCTCTTCATCATCTTGTCTCGCTCGGATTCCTGGCTCATCTGTGCCTCTCCCTTGCTGCGCTCTAGCACGACGAAGCTCAGCGCTTGACGGCCGCCGGGTCAACCTGGGCCGCGGGGGCGGACGCTCGCGCGCGGCGGAGCCCCCTGGCCGGTCACTCGACCACCCGGACCGCAGCGTCGAGCCGGTTGACGCCGCTGGCGCCGTCCCACGACGCGCCGCTCGAGAGCCGGATGGCGTAGCGCGGGTCGTCGCGCAGGCGCTCGGATGCGTCGGGCAGCCACAGGCCGAGCTGGTAGTCGCCCGGCGGGAGATCGGCTGGAATCTTCGCCTCCAGGCACATCTCGCTCTCCTCGCCGGGAGCCCAGCGGCGCGGATCGGCGTCGATCTGGACCACGCGCCGCGCTTCGCCCTGCTGGAGCACGAGGTAGACCGGTCGCGGGTTATAGGCCCGGGCGTACCCGTCGTTGAACACGCGCAGCCGGAGGGACAGCGGCTGCCCGCGCGCGACCCGCTCGGGCGACTCGTGCTCCATCACGACGAAGCGGTACCCGAGGCGGCAGGCGATCGTCTCGAAGCAGCCCCCGGATCGCCAGTCATCGAGCACGTCGGGATGATAGTCGGTGTTGATGAAGCTGAAGTGGTGCGCGGACAGCTCGGCGAGCGCCGAGGCGCACTCGCTGCGCGGCGGGTTGCGGCCGCAGGTCTCGCCTCCGACGGGCGTGAACGCCGAGTCCGCGGCGGCATAGGCCTTCTCGCCGGGGAGCTGGTAGGTGCCGACGTCATCTTCGCTCGCGAGGAAGCAGTCGTTCAGGTGGCCGACCCGCGAGAGCGGCGCTCCGGAGAACGCCGTCTCCTCGGTCAGCGGGCCGCCGTACGCCTCGAGCTTGTGCGAGGGGCGGCGCGCGAGGGTCATCCGGTTCGCGGGCAGCGCCTGAAGCAGCGCGTCGAAGATCTGCTTGCGGCTGTCTGGACGGGTGAGATCGTTCGTCGAGGAGTGCCACTCGCCCCAGGCGCCGACGAAGCCGGGGTGCAGCACGGCGATGACGTCGGCGTTCGCCTCCAGGACGGGCTTGAGCTGGTCGATGTGGGACAGCACGCGGCCGAGCGGCGCGTCGTCCTCGCCGATGTCCGTCGCGTAGTAGAAGCGGGGGAGCACCTTGAGCCCCGCCGAGCGCACGGCGGCGAAGCTCTCGTTGAGCTGGTCGATGAGGGGCTGGTCGATGTCCCGCGCGCGGTAATCGTCGATGAGCGCCTGACCGTAGATCAGCGTGTATCCCTCGTCCCGGAGGCCAGCGACGGATCCGAGGCTCCGAAGATCCCTGAAATGGAAGACGCCGCGCTCGGGGTTGAGCACGCCCTGGCACTCGGCATCACCGGAGGGATCCGCGCCCGTCGCGAACAGCCTGGGCGCGTAGGTGCGCCTCACGATGGCGCCGCTCGCGCCGCAGCTGCCCGGCGGGGGGACCGCGCCGCCGCCGCTGCCGGAGCTGCCGCCGGCGGCACCGCTGCCGGAGCTGTCGCCGGTGCCGCTGCCGCCGCCGCTGACGGAGCCTTCCGCTGCCGCGCTGGACGTCAGCGAGTCGACCGGGCTGCCGCCGGAGCCAGCGCCGCATGCCGTCGCGAGCGCCAGGGAAAGACAGGGGGCGCCGCCGCGAAACAGGCGCGACAGGACATGGGATGATGACCGGATGCTCTGGTGATGCTGGTGACGCTGGTGACGCATAAGCAATCTCCTCTCCCGCCGTGAATCGACGAGGCTTCATGGCCCGACCTCTGGGGCACGCTGTCCAGTGAAGGGTCGAGGGGATTGCAGGGCCGATGCCACCGGCCCGGCCCTCCGGCGCGCGCGGCGCCGAGGCCAGGGGCTGCGCAAGGATCGTACACGTGCGCACGAAGCGGACGGCGCGCGAGGGCGCATGGCGCCCCATCCGCCACGGCGGCTCAGCTCATGATGCGCTCGCGGCGCGCCATCACCGCGCGGCGCGCGACAGCTCGTCGATCGCGCCGAGCAGCGCGTCGTTCTGCTCCGGCGTGCCCACCGTGATCCGCAGCCTGTCCTGGATGCGCGGCGCGTCCCAGTAGCGCACGAAGATCGCGCGGTCGTAGAGCGCCCGGTACATCGCCTGCGCCGACAGCCCTCCTCCCGGCGGACTCGCCAGGACGAAGTTGCTCTGGCTCGGCGCCACCGTGAACCCCTTTTGCCGGAGCGCCCCCGTGAGCCGGGCGCGCTCGGCGATCACCTTCTCCCAGCTCTTCCTCGCCTCGTCCCGCGCGGACAGCGCCGCGGTGGCCGCGGCCTGCGAGAGGATATCGGTGTTGTAGCTGTCGCGGGCCTTGTCGAGCGTCTCGATGAGCCGCGGGTGCCCGAGCCCGTACCCGAACCTGAGCCCCGCGAGCGAGTACCCTTTGCTCAGGGTCCGCAGCAGGAGCACGTTGTCGAGCCCCCGCGCCGGGTCGAGCAGCGGCGTCGCGTCGAACTCCGCGAAGTCGACGTACGCCTCGTCGATGAGGAGCACGCCGCGGAACGCCCGCGCGACGCGCTCGAGCTTGTCGAGCGGCTCCTGCCGCCCCGACGGCGCGTGCGGGTTGACGAGGAGCGCGAGCCGGCAGCCGTGCTCGTTCAGGCGCTGCGCGAAATCCTCAGGGACCGACCAGTCCTCCGCGAGGGGGACCTGGGTGATCGTCGTGCCGTGGATCTCCGCGAGCACGTCGTAGAGCGAGTAGGTCGGGTACGTCTCGCCGATGCCGCGGCCTCCGGGCTCACAGAACACCGTCATGGCCATGCGAAGCAGCTCGTCGCCGCCGTTCGTCGCGATCACCTGCTCGGGCGACAGGCCATGGAGCCGCGCCGCGGTCTCGCGGAACTGCTGCGCCCGGGGCGGCGGGTACCGGCGGAGCTGATCGGCCGAGACGTCCCGGATCGCCTCGAGCACGGCGGCCGGCGGCGGGTACGGGTTCTCGTTCGTGTTGAGCTTGACCACGTCGGCCCGCTGCGGCTGCTCACCGGGCGTGTAGGGCGTGAGTCGATGGATGTTGTCGCGTTCGTACAGCATGGGGATGGCCGTCTCTCGCCCACTGGCCCGCCGGAGACAAGCGCCTCGTCGCCGGCATGACGCACGCGGACGCGCGCGCGGCGCTCGATCCCGCCGCTCTCGGGGGAGCTCGGCCGGAGGACACGGACGGCGTTGCCCGGGCGCTCGTCGTCCGGGACGCGCACCTCGCCGCGCGCGCGGCGAGGTGCGCTGGCTGCGCGGATCGGACTAAGATGCGCCGCATGACGACGACGCCCGCGCCTGAAGTCTTCCTGGTCCTCTCCTGCCTCGGCCCTGATCGGACGGGCATCGTCGCGGAGGTGACCCACTACCTGACGGAGCGTGGCGCCAACGTGGAGGACAGCCGGATGGCGGTGCTCGGCGGCGAGTTCGGCATTCTCCTGCTCGCGTCGGGGCCCCCCGGCGCGATCGAGGCGGTCGAGCGCGAGACGGAGTCGCTCACCCGGGCGACGGGGCTCACGGTGCAGAGCCGCAGGACCAAGAGCCCCGAGTCGCACCGGCGCGCGGCGACCATCCCTTGCGTCATCTCCGTCGACGCGCTCGATCACGAGGGCATCGTGCGCGCGGTGTCGCGCGCGCTCCACGGCGTCGGCGTCAACATCGTCTCGCTCGAGACCTCGGCCTACGAGGCGCCCGTCACCGGCTCGCAGCTCTTCCGGATGGAGGCCCGCGTCGACGTCCCCGCCGGGGTGACCGTCACCCAGCTCCGCAAGGCGATGGATGCGGTCGCGGAGACCGAGAACCTCGACATCGACGTCCGCTCGCTCATCAAGGGCTGACCCGGCGAGGGCGGCGCCGCCGAGGGCCGGCGCTCCGGGCGGGGCGCGGCCATGTGCCGGCCGGGCGCGATCCGCCCCGGGGGCGTCTCCGGGCCCGCCTTGCGAGAACGCTGGCCCCGCGCCCGGTGAGAACGCTGGCCCCGCGCCGCGCGAGAACCGGTATCCTCGCGGGCCATGCCCTTCAGCAATCTGAGCTCCCCCCGCAAGGTGCACGGCCTGGACGCGGAGATCCGAGGCGCCGCGGTCCTCGCGAGCCCAGGGCTCGTCGCGATGATCTCGACCGATCCGGTGCGCCTCGGCGTCTGCCCGGTCGGCGGCTCCGGCGCGAAGACGACGAACCTGTCGCTGTCCTCGGCGCACGACGTGGCGCTCCTGTCGAAGGACGTCGCCGTGGTGCGGAGCGGCGACGACGCGGTGTGGGCGCTGCTCGGCATCACGCACGGCCCGAAGCTCGATCAGGTCGGCCGGGACGCGCGGCAGCTCGCCACGCGGCCGTCGGGCGAGACGGCGCTCGCGCTCGGCTGGGACGGCAGCGCGACGGAGCTCAAGCTCGACAAGACCGAGGTGAACGGCCGCACGTTCGCCGTGCGCGGCTCCGCGCGGGCGTTCGATCTCACCGAGACCGAGGCGCATGTCGTGATGGACGGCGCGGGGGAGGGCGGCGAGCTCCGCGTTCACCCCGGCGCGACGCCCGAGCCGGGCCCGACGCTCCGCGCCTCGTTGCCGCGCGCGGCCCAGAACCTCGATCGCGTGCGCGGCGGCGCGAAGCTGACGGCGGTGTACAAGCGCGGCGCGAGCGCGGTCTGCGCGGTCGTGAGGTCGTCGGGCAAGCTCACGGCCAAGATGCTCGCGTTCGCCGATCCCGTTGCCGACGTCGCCGTCCTCGAGTCGAGCCTCTTCGCGGCTTTCGCGGACGGCCGCGTCGCGCTGTTCGACGGCGCCGCCATCGAGGCCGCCTCCGGCGCGCCGCTCGCGCCGACCGCGAGCGTCACGCTCGGCGCCCGCGGCGAGCCGGCGGTGCTCGCGGTCGCCGGCAAGGGATCGCCGAGCCTGTGGGTCGGGACGAGCGCCGGGGAGATCTGGAGCCTGGCGATCGTCCGCAAGCAGGGCGGCTGAGGGGCGGCGCCGCTCCGGTACCGGGGCGTGGCGAAGGGCTGCTGGACCGGAGCAGCGCGGAATGTGGCGAGACTTGTCATCGACATTCCGAAGTTGCAGGTCCTAGCACTACTGCGGGAGGTCGCCCTGAGAAGCGAACCGCCAAGGCGCCGAGGGCGCCAAGAAACCAGGGAAATAGGAGGGGGAATGCCGGGACGGCCCTCCCCCTCTTCTCTTGGCGGCCTCGGCGCCTTGGCGGTATTTTTGCTGATCCGGGGCAACTTCCCGCAGTAGAGCTAGCGATCAGCGGCCTCTGTCTCCGGCGTTGTGCGGAGCAGCCGCGTAAGGGCACAGTTCACCTTCGGGGATACGAGATAGCTCGTGTGGAGCTGCGGCCGATCGACGAGAGTGTGAGCATTGGCTGCGGTGGCCTACCGATGTTAGATTTGTGATATAGTAGGGGCATGGTACCGTTCTTGCTGAATTTCGCTACCCCTGCGCCTGCTGGCGCCACAGCTCGACTCATTTACGTTCCAGAACGCCGGCTCAATCTCATTCTTTCTGGAAGTCCAAGAGGCGATGGAACCCTGATCACGAAATCTCATGAGGCGGCCGATCAGTCGGAAATCGCCGAAGACCTGCATGCAGCAACATCATGCGAAGGGACGTTGCTCACCTGCACTCGAGAAGCATCCGACTACTCCGAGGTCGTCGAAGACCTGCACGCAGCAGCATCGTCTAGCGGAACGCGGTTTGATGAACTGGCGGCTCTGTTGGGTACGAAGAAGACGGGGGCTGGGGAACAGAGCGACCCTTCTGATGTGGTCGTTGAAGACTACGCCGAAGACGTTCATCTTCCCATTCTTATTAGCATCTCGCCTTGGCCAGTGACGCGGTTAACTTTCGCATGATTGCGCTACTCACTCGGCAGCATGACCTCACGGCCGATTTGGTCGTCAATCGACTAGTTGAATTAGGGCGTGAGTTTGTTCGCATTAACGTTGATCAGCTGCTTAGCGGTTGTTGGTTGGAGGTCGTTGACTCCAAGCTGATCTACTGTGATGAAGCAGGTCAACAATGCGATCTCACCAATGTCAAGTCAGTCTGGTACCGTACGCATGAGCGCCCATTGACGAGCCCCGGAACGGACCATTCGTCAAAAGTTTTCGCCGGACGTGAGGCTCTTGCACAGCTCTTCGGATCGATGCTTGCGACAAGTGCGCGGTGGGTCAATCATCCTGCTAATTCGTGGTCGGCGTCGCAGAAGCCTTTTCAGCTGCATGTAGCTAGGCGGTGCGGACTTGCCGTGCCGCGCACCCTTATCACGCGACGTCCCGACGCTGCGCGCGATTTCGTGCGCGGAGCACCTGGACATGTCGTGGCAAAGCCGGTTTCGCACGGCCTCGTAGAAGAGTCAGGAGTGCGCGACCTGGCGATCTACACGACTCGAATTCCTTGTGGGCAGCAAGATTATGATGCTGTCGCGCTTGCGCCGCTGATCTTGCAGTATGAGATTTCTAAACGGACTGATGTGCGCGTGACGATTGTGCGAGATGAGATTTTCTCGGTCGCCATCGACTCTCAGGCGCAGCCAGAGACTACGACTGATTGGCGACGTTCAGCGGAGCGTGAACCTGCGTTGAGTGTCGTTGAACTGCCGGAGGCTGTTCGACACGGCTGCGTTCGTCTTCTTCGCGAATTAGGCTTGACCTTCGGGGCCATTGATCTCGTTCAATCGGATTCGGACGAATATTTCTTTCTCGAAGTGAATCCGACTGGTCAATGGGGATGGCTGGAGGTTCAGCTCGGTCTGCCAATTTCTAGGGCTATCATCTCAGCGCTGACTGATGGAGCGTGCTAGTGCCCGCGAAGGTACGGTCGATTCGTGGTATCTTTAGAGGCTTTGGACACCTCGCTCCTTCTCGAATAGACCGAGCGTTGCGTGGTAGCACCTTTGAAGAGCCCAAGCTTATTTATTATCAAACCAAAGATATCAATGAATTGCTTGAGCAGGCTGAGCCTTTGCTTAAAGAAGAAGTCTCGCGCGCAGAAGAAACGCGAAAGCGCAGCGACCAGCTTCTCACGCGCATTATTGTAGTGGCTCCGTTTTTGGTGGGAATCCTGGTTGTTGCGCTGCGTAACCCGCGATCATCGCTCAATGTTATTGGACTCGTGGGCTCATTCTTTGCAATTTGTTTTCTATTGGTATCTCTTTTTGCGATTCTTGGAAATCTGGGCAAGGAAATATTTTACCAGCCCATCGCAGTGTCGGATCTTATTCAAGGGTCGAATGCTGCACCTATGCCGCTTGGGCGCAAAGTCGCAGAGACCTTTGCGTCCATCCGGGACAGAAGTCAGCGGAATGAAGATGCTATCGATCGTTTGCATACATCCTACGCTGCCGTTGTAGTGGCGATAATCCTTGGACTGATTGCTGGCGCCTGTGTATTGGCCGTACCTCCACCGCCGGCGCCGCCTACTACCTCGGCGGGTCGTTGCACTCAGGCGTAACCTACGTACGAAGGCGCCAAGGTTTGGTCTCAGCGTGGATTTCGCGCCCACGGGGCACCAGTGGTGCCGACGGCGACGCGCGAGCGGCGTTCCGCCGACGAATGCGACGCCAATTACAACTGCGCGTTCCCAACGCGTCGCGAAGGCACACGCCCCCCTTACCCCCCGCAATGACTTTGGCTGGTTCCAAGCTCAATTGAGCTGGCGAGCGAGCTGCGAGCGCTCTGGCACGTGCAGGGTCGTGCCCCGACCCGACCGGGCCAACCTTCCCGGGACGAGGATCAGCGCGCGGCGCAGCCACGGCGTTCGCCAGCTCGCGAGGTGCGGAACATGGTCGAGCACATACCGGCGCATCAGGTTGGCGGTCAGGAGCTTCAGCAGCAGCGCGGCATGATTGGCGTTGAAGCTGTGGCTCGGCACGCGGCCGCAGCCCCACCCATGCTTGAGATCGCCGATGAGCGGCTCGATGCCCGCGCGCAGGTCATACCGCGCCGCGACGTCTTCCGGCGCTTCGACCGGCTCGTTGGTCAGGAAGACCTGCACCGTGTAGTCGAGGTCCTCCCAGAGGTAGATCTGCTTGCCATTGTACCGATCGCGTGTTCGTACGGCGATCACGCGGACGCCATCCGGCCAACCGCTGCGCCGGAAGGGGACCTCGGCGACCTGTCGTCGAGGACGACCATCGGCATCCCAGTCGATGGTACGCCATCCGGTGGCGTAGGCGACCATGCCCACCAGATCGGGGCTCATCCGCGCCTTGGTCAGGAAAAAGCATCCCTTCGCGGCGACGGCGTGCATCAAGGCGCTGCAATCCCCCGCTCCGTCGATCCGCACGTAGATGGCCGCGCTCGGCGCTGCGGCGCGCGCCCGGTCGATGCACTGCTCGACGAAAGGCACATCGGCTTCGCCGAAGCTCGTGTCACCCGGTCGCAGCTTGGCTCCGACGACGGCGTCGGCCTCGGCGATGCGCGCCAGGATCGGATGATAGCTCGGCCGGCCGTGGTATCGCGGGTTCGGGCCTGGAAGCGCCCCCTCCTGCATCCCGAAGAGCGGCTCCACGGTCGTGTCGACGTCGAGGTGCACGAATCGGTGCTTTCGCCGCGCAATGAGGGCGAGCCCGTGGTCGACGACCATGCCGTGCAGCGCTTCAACCGCCTCCTCATCGAAGCGGCACAGGTCCCGGTAGACGGTGTCGATGCTCGGGACGACCCCGCCGGCGAGGCGTACGAAGAGCGGATCGACGGCGAGCGCCTCGATGCCGAAGACGCGCTCCTCGCCGGCGAGCGCGCTGTCCATGAGCAGGCGCATCTGCGCGGCCATCGGGTAGATCACCGAGCGGCCCGTCTTCAGCCGGGAGAACCTGCGCCTCAAGGCCGCGTCGACGCCGAGCTGCCGGATGAAAGCGCCGAACGGGGCAAGCCCTGCGACGCCGGTCAGGTTCTTCTCCGTCGGTTCGACGTGGATTCTGCATGGGTCTGGCCGCCGGATTCGCTCCTGGTGCCGCCCGTCGCCTTTCCTCTTGAACCCGAGTTCGCGCCGGCGCACCTTGCAGGTGCTCGGCGTGTGCCTTCGTTTGGTCATAGCAACCCGGACGGGTCGCCACGCCGAGCCTTTCTTTCAAGGCGTTCCGTTTACGGCGTCGAATTTCTCACGCCTCGGACCGGCATCGTAGGCGCGAAATCCACGCTCAGAGCGATCGGAATATCGATGCATGAGAGGAGCTGCAGCATTGCTGGAGTGTATCCGTGCGGCGAAGGACGTCTGGCCGTCGCTTGCCGGTAAGCGACGGCCAGACGTCCTTCGCTGCACGGATTCCGTCCGCCACTCTCTCGCCGCCAGCCGCGCAACCCTCACGCCGCGCGTGCCGCGATCCGCCCCTCGACCAGCGCGTCCGGATCGAGCTGATCGAGCGTCGTCACGACGCGATCCGCCCCCGCGGCCGCCAGCAGCGCCTCGTCGGCGAGCCGCGCCACGCCGATCGAGGTCATCCCGGCCGCCTTCGCGGCCTGCACCCCGGAGGGGGCGTCCTCGATCACGAGGCAGCGCGGCGGCGGCACGCCGAGCGCGCGCGCGGCGGCCAGGAACAGGTCCGGCGCCGGCTTTCCGCGCGCCACCGCGGCGCCGCAGAGGTCGGCGTCGAACAGATCGAGCAGCGTCGCGCCCAGCGCGACCGGCGCGCGGCGGGGGTTCTGGTGCTCGACGAAGGCATCGACGCGGATCCTGCGGAGGAGCTCGCTCGCGTTCCTGGACGACGACGCCGCCGCGAGGAGCACGCCGCGCGCCTTGAGCTCCAGGATCAGCCGGGTCGTGTCAGGGAACACGACGAACTTCCCCGCCGCGATCTTCCGGAGCAGCACCTCCTGCTTGCGCTCGGCGTAGACCCCGGCGCGCTCCGCCGCGTCGGGCACGCCGAAGTGGTCGAGCGCTGCGCGCGCGCCGCTCTCGCGCGCCTTGCCGGCGACCTCGCTCTGGTAGACGGCCGTCGTGAACCGCTCGGGCGCGTAGCGTGTCTCGGGCGCGATCGCGCGCCACTCGTTCGCCATCAGCGCCTCCAGCGCCTCCTGCCAGGCGCGCTCATGCGGCGAGTCGACGACCACCCCATCCACGTCGAAGAGCACTCCCCCGAGAGAACGCATGCCGCCGACATGGCGCCCGCGCGCCGGATCGGGAGCCCCACGGCGACGCCGCGCGCGGTCGCGCCCGCCTGTGGCTCCCGCCGCTCCGCTCGGGGTGCTACCGTGTGGGCTCGTGCTGCCTGCCCGTTCCGGAGCCGCTCCCCCTGCGATGCGCCTGCCGCGCGCGCTCGTCGTCCGCGACCCGGAGCCCGAGGAGCTCCGCGCGACCATCGACTGGTCGGACTGGTACCTGGACGACGCGGACGGCATCGGCGCGTGGGGCGAGCACGACGAGATCTCCCGCCTGCTCCTCTCCTCGATCGCGCAGCTCGCGCGCGAGCGGGGCTGGACCGACCACCACGCCGGCACGGATCGGTTCTTCGCCTGGGTGCGCGAGGAGCCGCTCGTGCGCGTCTCGCCGGACGTCTACCTCCTCGATCACCGCCCCGCGCCGCCGCTGCCCAAGCAGTGGCAGACCTGGCTGCCCGGACACCGGCCCCCGCGCTTCGCCCTGGAGATCGTGGCGACCGACTGGCAGAAGGCCTACGAGGACGTCCCGCTCAAGTACTGCCAGCTCGGCTGCCCCGAGCTCGCGATCTTCGATCCGCTGGCCGCCACGCACCGGCCGCCGGCGGGGCGCGTGGCGCTCCAGGCCTACCGGCGCGACCCCGACGGCGCGTTTGTCCGCGTGTACGCCGGCGCCGGGCGCGTGTGGAGCCCCGCGCTCGACAGCTGGCTCTGCGTGATCGGCAGCGGGGCCGAGTCCCGGCTCCGCCTCACGCGCACCGGCGGCAAGGGTGAGCTCGTGCCCACCCAGGAGGAGGCCGCGGCGATCGAGGCCCGCGCCAGGGAGGCGGCCGAGGCGCGCGTGCGCGAGCTGGAGGCGCGCGTGCGCGAGCTGGAGCAGCTGGATCAGGGGTAACGCATGGCGCGCGTCACGGCGCCGCGAGCGTCTCCGGTCGCGAGGAGGCGCCGGTCACACCTGCTGGGTCGGCATGATGGTGACGTGCGCCAGGTTGACGTGCCGCGGGAGGCCGGCCGTGAAGGCGATGGTGCTCGCCAGGTCGTCCGCCGTGAGCCACGTGATCTGCTGCCTCGCCTCGGCGATCCACGCCTTGGCGGCCTCGTCGGTCATGTGGCTCTGGAGCTCCGTGTTGACGAACCCAGGCTCGATGACCGAGACGCGGACGTGCTTCGGTCCCAGCTCGGCGCGCAGGTTGCGCGAGAGGTGGGTGACGGCGGCCTTGGTGGCGCAGTACACGGCGAACGTCGGAAAGACGCCGTGCGCGGCGATCGACGAGATGTTGATGAGGTCCGACGGGCCGCCCCGCTTCGCGGCCGCGACCAGCGGATCGACGAACGCGTCGACGATCCGCATCGCGCCGGTGAGGTTGACCTCGATCATCTGCTCGAAATCGGCGATCCGGTGCTCCTCGACGCCGGACGGCAACATGACACCGGCGTTGTTGATCACGAGGTCGACGGCGCCGAGCTCGGCGGCGATCGACCGAGCGGCGCCGGCGACGGCGCTCCTGTCCCTGGCGTCGACGGCGAGCGCGAGCGCGCGCCCGCCCGCGGCGCGGATGCCTTCGGCCAGCGAATCGAGGCGGTCTTTGCGGCGCGCGATGAGCGCGACGGCGGCGCCCTGCGCTGCGAGCTTGCGCGCGGTGGCCTCACCGATGCCGCTGGAGGCCCCGGTGACGACGGCGATGCGACCTGCGAGAGGAAGATGTTGAGACATGGTGCCAGCTCCTGGTTGGGTCCCCGGTCGGGGGTGCCCGCAATCTGGAGCTCCGCGTCGAGGTTAGGCAGACGTGCCGCGAACCTAGGATTGGCAATCCCTGGATGGAGGAGCGCGAACAGCGCATCTTTCGACGCGTGCCCGGGGCGCGCGCGATCGTGAGCGACAGGCGGAGCGAGCTGGCGGATTTCCTCCGAGGGAGGCGCATGCGCGCGGCGCCCATCGCGGGCGGCGCGTTCGCGGGGAAGCGGCGGCGCACGCCGGGCCTCAGGCGCGAGGAGATCGCGCAGCTCGCCGGGCTCAGCGTCGACTGGTACACGCGGCTCGAGCAGGGGCGTGACGTGAACCCGTCGCGCGAGACGCTCGAGGCGATCGCGCGCGTGCTGAAGCTCGACGACGACGAGCGAGGTCACCTGTTCTACCTGGCGCGGCCCGAGCCCGCGCGGGCCGCGGCGCGCCAGGAGAGGGCCGAGCCGGCGATGGCGCGCGCGCTCGAGGCGATGCGCGTCCCGGCGCTCGTCTTCAGCCCCCGGTTCGACGTGCTCGCGTGGAACGGCGCCGCGCGCCGCCTGCTCGTGGACTTCGGCGACGTCTCCCCGCGAAGGCGCAACCTGCTCTGGATGACCTTCCGCCATGCGGCCTACCGCGCGCGCTACGCGGAGATCGGCGTGATCGAGCGGGAGGTCGTGGCCGCCTTCCGCTTCAGCGCGAGCTCCCACGTCGGAGATCCGGAGTTCGACGCGCTCGTCGCCGAGCTGCTCGAGACGAGCGAGGCGTTCCGGGTGATCTGGGCGCGCCACGAGGTCCGCGCCAAGGTGAGCGGCACGAAGGCCTTCCGCGTGGAGGCCGAGGGCGCGGGTGGCCGCGACGAAGGCGGCGCCGGGCCCCTCGTGCTCGAGTGGCACACGCTCGCCTCGACGACGTCGAGCCGCCAGCAGCTCGTCTACTACACGGCGCGCGCGGCGGGCGGACCCGAGGACGAGCGCCGCCTCGCGGCGCTGTGCGGGGCTGACAGCGGATGATGAGGGGCGCGCCGAGCCAGCTGCGCCGGCCGCTGAAGTACCCGGCGCGCGGGGCGACGCGGCCGAGGTTGACGCCGAGGGACGCTCGCGCATAGCGTCCGCATGTCTCGTGCCCCCGTCACTGCCGCCAAGGCTCGCCGGCGCCATGGCGCAAGGTGATCTCTGATGCCCGGTGGAAGCCTCAAGCGACCCGAGCCCTCTTCCGACGGCTGGTCGCCCCGCACCGAGGCCTCGGTGTGGCTCGGGCTAGGGCTGCTTGGCGTCGGGGTCCTGTGGTTCACGGTGCGCGCCATCGAGATCGACAGGTCGCTCGGCGCCGCGAGCCGGCAGCTCGCGAGCGCCGGGCCTCCGGACGCGCCGCCGCCGCCCGCGCCGGCTCCCGACGCGGGCGCAGAGCCGCACCTCGCGCTGTCCTGGACCGTGGGAGCCCCGGGCGAGCCGGCCGAGCCGCTGGCGAGCGTGCGGCGGGCAGCCGAGGAGCAGCTCGCGCGGCGCCTCCCTCGCGGGCTCCGTCGCGGGGCGGTGATCCGCGCCGTGGCCGAGGCCGCCAGGGCGCCGGACGAGCCTCGTGTCCTGGCGCTCGCCGTGCGGGCGGCCGGTCAGCCGGACGCCCGCTTCTACCGGTTCGACGGCGACGCCACGGGGCGGCTGGTCGACGAAGACGGACGCGAGCCGGTGCCGAACCCGTGGCAGGCGCCGCTCGCCACGCTGCGCCGGACGTCACCGTTCAACCCCAAGCGGATGCACCCCGTCTTGCACCGCGTGAGGCCGCACGAGGGCACGGACTACGGCGCGCCGTCGGGAACCCCGGTCTATGCCGCGCTCGAGGGCAGCGTCTCCTGGGTGGGGCCGCATGGGGGGCACGGCAACTGGGTCGCGATCCAGCACGACAACGGGGTCGAGACGGGCTACGCGCACCTCTCGAGGTTCGCGGCGGGCCTGAAGCGCGGGGACCACGTGGCGACCCATCAGCTCGTCGGCTACGTGGGGTCGACCGGGCGCTCGACGGGGCCGCACCTGCACTTCAGCGCGAGGCGCAACGGCGTCTACTTCGACGCGGAGACGCTGCTCGCGATGCGCCTGCGGGAGCTCCCCGCCGATCAGCGCGATGCGTTCCGCACCGAGAAGGGCGAGCTCGATCGCGAGCTCGACGACATCGAGGAGCCCCTCCCCGCCGTGTCGCGGCCCGGAGGCGGGGACGAGCCGGCGTCGCCGGCGAACGATTCGGTGTCGCAGCCGCGCGCGGCCGCGTCGGGCGCCCAGCGCCAGCGGCGGTGACCGCCGGCGAGGCCGCCCGGCGGCCTTGTCTCCCCCTGCGCGCCGGCGAGCTCTATGTAGGGGGACGCGTCGCCACGCGACCGGCGAGGACGCGCGCGGGCGCAAGCGCGCCGCAAGCCTCGGCCACCCTCGGGAGGTGCAAGCACAGATGGACACCATGCACGTCGACCTGTTGATCCGGATCGTCGTGGGCGCGGCGCTCGGGGGCGTCATCGGATACGAGCGCGATCGCCACGGCCGCCAGGTCGGGCTCCGGACGCACCTGCTCGTCTCGATGGCCGCGGCGACGTTCATGGTCATCTCGGTGAAGTTCGTCTACTTCCAGCATTACGGAAAGGAGGATCTGGTCGCCGTCGACTCCTCGCGCATCGCCGCGTCGATCGTCGCCGGCATCGGCTTCCTCGCCGGCGGCTCCATCCTGCGCACCGGGACCACGGTCCAGGGCATCACGACCGCGGCGGGCCTGTGGCTCGTGACGGCGATCGGCATGTGCTCGGGCGCGGCGATGTACGTCGAGGCTGTCGTCGTCACGCTCCTCGGCGTGCTCGCGCTCACGGCGCTCCGCCGCTTCGAGGACAAGGACGACCGCAGCACCCGGCGGCGGATCGCCCTCGTCCTGGGCGAGGAGTCGGCCGGCGTGGCCGACATCATGAAGGCGCTCGAAGCGCTCGGGGCCGTCGTCTCGGACATGGATTACGATCGCCGCCTCGACGACAAGCGGCGCGTCAACCTGACGCTCGACGCGAGGATCCCGAACACGATCGGCGTGGAGACGCTGATTGACCAGCTCGCAAAGCTGCCCGGGGTCCGGCGAGTCCACGTCCAGGCGCCCACGTGATGGAAGCCGCTCTGCGCACGGTCGCGCGCCTCGCCCGGCGGCCCCTCGCCGTCGACCGGCTTTCTGGCGGAATTGCTGACGGCGGATCTAGCGATTCTTGATCGACATCGCGTCGGCGCGCTCTCGCAGCTCGCCACGCGCGCGCATGTGCGCGCGCCACCGCGCGCGGAGGGCGCTCGGCTTCTCGGCGTAGCGCTCGTCGAGGAACCTGGCGCCTGTCACGCGGTCCGTGCGGAAGTGGCGGAAGTCCTGGCGGAGCTCGCACCACGCCGCGAGGAGCCGCGTCGACTCGCGATAACCCACGATCACGGGCCACACGATGCGCTCGCTCTCGCTCCCCGTCTCGTCGCGGTAGCGAAGCGCGATCTTCGTGCCGGCGCGGATCGACGCCCGCACCTCGGCCAGGTCGAGCGCGTCGGGCGCCTGGTCTTCCCCGACCGGCACGCCCGTCGCCGGCTCGAACACGAAGGGCCGCAGCCGCTCGGGGACCGCCGCGGCGATCTTCGCGATGAGGTCCTTCGCCGCCCGCTGCAGGGCGACGTCCCCGCGGTGGGCGACCCACTGCGCGCCGAGGACCGCGACCTCGATCTCGTCGGGCGTCAGCATCAGCGGCGGCATGTCGAAGCCGCGATCGAGCACGTACCCCGTGCCGGCCTCGCCGCGGATCGGGACGCGCTGGGCCAGGAGGTCCGCGATGTCGCGGTACACGGTGCGCTTCGACGTCTCGAGCTCCTCGGCCAGCGCCGCCGCCGTGATCGGCGCCCGCTGCCGGCGCAGGATCTGCAGGATCTGGAACAGCCGATCGGCGCGTCGCACGGGGATGCTGACACCAGGTTGTCAGCAGGGCGGGGCTACATCAAGCGCGGTCCACGGCGCACCCACAACCGCTCGGAGATTGCACATGATCACGCTCCACAGCTTCGGCCCCCTGTTCGGCTTGCCCGAGGCCAGCCCCTACGTCACCAAGACCGAGGTCCAGCTCAAGCTGCTGGGCCTGCCCTACACGAAGGAGCGCGCCCGGCCCGATCAGTCGCCGAAGGGGCAGCTCCCCTTCATCGACGACGGCGGCGCGCGCATCGCCGACTCGCACTTCATCCGCGAGCACCTCGAGAAGAAGCACGGCAAGGATCTCGACGCCGGCCTCGACGCCCGGCAGCGCGCCGAGGCGTGGGCCATCGAGCGCATGATCGAGAACAGCCTCACCCCGACCATGGTGTACGCCCGCTGGCTCATCCCGGAGAACTTCGCGAAGGGCCCGGCGAATTTCGTCAACGGCGCGCCGGAGGAGGCGCGCCCGAAGCTGCGTGAGGAGCTCGTCGCGCGCGTCCGAGAGGCGCTCCGCGCGGTCGGCCCCGCGCGCCACGCGAACGACGAGGTCGTCGAGCTCGGCGCCCGCTCGCTGGCCGCGCTCTCCGTGCTGCTCGGGGACAAGCCGTACCTCTTCGGAGCGCGCCCGGCGGGCGTCGACGCGACGGCCTTCGCGGCGCTGGCGGGCCTGCTCACGCCGTTCTTCGACTCGCCGCTGCGGCGCAGGGCCGAGGGGTTCGCGAACCTCACCGCGTACACCGCGCGGCTCATGAAGGAGTTCTACCCGGATCACCCGTGGGAGGCGGCGCGGCAGGGCGCCTGAGCGGCGCAGCGCCGCCGGCCCGGACGGGGCGGCGGCGCTGCGGCCGATCGTGGCCTGGTCGGCGCTACTCCTCGGGGGTGGGCGCCGGCTCGGGCGCCGGCGCGGGCTCCGCGACGCCGCCGTCGACGGCGCACGCGTACCCGAACGAGTCCGGGGTGGGCAGGGGCAGCGACGCCACCGGCGTCGCGAGGTCGTCGAGCGCGTTCACGAGCACGCCGCCCTGGGAGTACGAGTAGACGTAGTCCTCGATGAACAGGCCGCGCTGCACGGCGGCCCCGCCGTAGTAGCACCCCGACGGCACGCTGCTGAAGAAGCCGCTGTGGTCGACGGCGCCGAGCCGGCTGAACCCGTCCTCGATATCGACGTTGAACAGCTCCAGCGTGCTCGACATCGCGCCTGTCTGCCCGTCGAAGCTCACGAGCGGGAAGGCGAGCACGCCGAGCTCGCCGTAGTACGTGAACGCCTTGTGGTTGTACTCGGCCTCGGAGTGCATGTACTCCGCCCCGTCGAGCGCCTCCTTGTGCAGGAGCGCGGGCGCCGACGCGTTCGTGACGTCGAAGATCTGGAGAGCAAGGCCGGTCACCGTGCCGTCCTCCTCGCCATCCCTGCCGATCGTCAGGAGGTGACCGTCGTCGAGCGGGTGCATGTACTCGCTGAAGCCGGGGATCTTGAGCTCACCCGCGACGGAGGGGGACGCCGGGTCCGCGAGATCGATCACGAACAGCGGATCGACCCGGCGGAACGTCACGACATAGCCGCGATCCCCGACGAACCGGGTCGACTGGATGGTCTCGCCGGGGGCGAGATCGGTGACGGCGCCGATCTGCTCGAGATCGGTCCCTTGCGCCTCGAGGACGAACACGTTGTTGCTGGTCGTCCACCTGGGCTCCGCCGGCACCTGCGAGGTCGTCGAGACGCGGAGCTTGCCGTCGTGCTCATCGAGCGAGAACTGGTTGATGATGTGGCCGGGCACCGAGCCTGACGCGACGTAGCCGGGCTGGCTCGGGTCGGCGATCAGATCGAACTTGTGCAGGTGGGTGAGGTTCGTGCCGACGAAGATCTCGCCGGGCGCCGCCTGCTGCTGCCAGGAGCGCGCGGCGACGTAGAGGGCGTCGTGGCTCGCGTACACGGTGTCGGTCGCGCCGACGATCGATGTCGATTCCGGCGCCGCGGCGAGGTCGGCGAGGTCGATCGACTCGATCTGCGTCAGGCCGTACGACGTCGTGCCGGCGTCAGGAACATAGAAGTCCGAGCAGCTCGCGTCGAGCAGCGTGACCGCCTCTCCCTGCTTCTCGAAGCGGTACGGCAGCCACGTCGAGAGCGCGGCGTCCTCGATGATCGCCGCGTTCTCGGCGCGGAGCTGCTCGAACGCCGCGGTCCACGCCTCGGCGGTCTCGGGGTACTCGGTCAGGCCTGAGGGCCAGTAGCGGAGCGCGGGGCCGTGGGCGCCGCCGGTCAGCACCGTGCGCACGTTCGGGCCGGTGCGCCGCGCCGAGCTGTAGCCTCCCTCGAAGTAGACCTCCTTGACCACGCTGGGTGCGCCGCCGGCGAGGCTCAGCACGGTGATCTTCGTGAGCGGCGCCCAGACGCCGCCCGAGCCGGGCACGTCGACGCCCGGGTCGTTGGACGGCGGCTCATCGGCCCCGCCGCCGTCCGGAGGCGGGGGCGCCGGCGCGTCGGCGTCGGGGGGCGTGTCGTCGGAGGAGGGCGTGTCGCCGCCGGACGGCGCGCCATCCGAGGACGGCGTGTCGCCGCCGGACGGCGGCTCGCTGTCGTCCGGCGGCAGCGGCTTCGCGTCTCCGCCGTCGGCGGGGGTCCCCGGCGCGCCGCTCGGCGCGCTGGGGTTTCCAGGCGTCGGCGCGACGCCGCCGCCGCCGACCATGGTGTCGATGAGCAGGTAGTCGTAATACCCCGGTCGCGGCGTGACGCCCGCCTGCTCGTAGATCGCGGCCCCGTTGACCGACGAATAGACGACGACCTTGTCGTCTGACACGAACATCTCGAGGGGCGACCCCTCGATCGCGAGCGAGCTGCCCACAGCGAGCGACGACGCCGGCCACGCCGTCAGGGTGTAGAAGCTCTGGCCGTGGAGCACGTAGATGTTGTTGCCGTCGGTCTTGATGATATCCGCCTCATCGACGCCGGCGACCTGGGTGTTCGTCTCGGAGTGGGCAGGGTCGGCGCCGCTGCCGCTGGCGTCCCCTGAGGTCTCCTGGCCGGTTCCCCCGTCGTCTGCTGTGGGCGGCACCGGGGCGGGCGTGTCCGTGGGATCCTGGGCCCCTCCGGGGACGCCGACGCTGCCGTTGTCGACGCCGCCGACGGCGGCGCCGCGGGGGTAGCCGTACGCCGAGTAGCTCGCGATCGTCGCGTCGATCTGGGCGTTCATCTTGGCGAGCGCGTCCTGCTTCAGCAGCGCTTCGAGGTCGTCGCAGGACTGAGCCCGGTGGAGCGCCGCCCGCTGAGAGTCGACAGGCTCGCCAGCGCCAGGCGTTGATGCCGTCTCGCATCCGGCGGCGAGGAGGCCTGTTGCCAGGAGGAGCCAGAGAGAAGAATGGGTACGATGGGTTCGCATGGTGCCTGCTGCGTTCGCAAGGCCCGCGCCAGCCGCCCGCTCGCTCGGTTCACCGCGCTTCTCTCGCGCGCCGCTCGGGCAGCGCCGCCGAGGGCACGACATGCAAGCACTGGCCGCAAGCCGCTTGGCACACGTGTGCCAAGCGGGATGGTGGGACTGTTGATTTACGTCGGTGCGGGATGGCGCCGACGTTCATGGGACCCGGACAGCACACCTTGTGGGGTGAGCGCTCTGAAACGTCCTTCGAATCTCCGAGAAAATGAGACAGGGAGGCGAGGAGACGGGGAGAACAATCCATTGAACTCCCCGTCTCCCCGTCTCCCTGTTCAAACCTCCGTCATGAATGCCAATCCGACGAGGTCTTGCCGTCGATGGTGGTGGCCTCGGGCGACCCATGAGGTCAGCTATCGAGGATCCGTGCGACTGGCCATCTCGGACGCTGCCCTCGTCTCGGCCATGGGAGGGCGAGCAGGTGGGAGGGCATGACCCCTTGTCCCTGTCAAGCGTCCGGCAGGGGCACGTCGCGCGGCTTTGTTGCCGTCGGTTGCCGTCGGTTGCGTCGGTTGCGTCGGTTGCGTCGGTCGCGTCCGTTGTCTCTGCTGCCCCGCGGGGCCTGTCGGGGTGCTAGTTTCCTCGCGTGGCATCGCCGAATCGCATCGGGTTCCCGCTCACCCCTCGGCGTTCTCCCCGCGCGCTCGTGCTCCGCGATCTGTCGCCGGAAGAGGCCGGCGCCGCGATCGACTGGTCCGGCTGGCATCTGCCCGATGACGCGGAGCGTCCTGACAAGGCCGAGCGGTCCGAGGTCGTCCGCCTGCTGCTGTCGGTGATCGCGCAGCTCGCGCGCGAGCGTGGCTGGGCCGACTTGTACGCTGGTGCCGGGCATCTCTTCGCGTGGGTGCGGGGCGAGCCGCTCGTGCGCGTCCTGCCGGACCTCTACGTCCTCGATCATCGCCCGTCGCCGCCCGTCCCGCGGCAGTGGCAGACCTGGCTGCCGGGCCATCGCCCGCCGCGGTTCGCGCTGGAGGTGGTCGCGGGCGACTGGCGCCGTATTTACGAGGATGCGCCGGCGAAGTACTGGCAGCTCGGCTGTCCCGAGCTCCTGCTCTTCGATCCCGAGGCGGCAGCCGCCCGCGCGCCGCTCGCGGAGGAGCGGGTGCCTCTCCAGCTGTACCGGCGGGACGCGGACGGCACCTACCTGCGGGTCCACGGGAGCGGCGATCCCGTCTGGATCGAGGCGCTCGACGCGCACCTCGTCGTGTTGAAGGACGGCCCGCACCCGACGTTGCGTGTCGCGCGGAGCTCCCGCGCGACGGATCTCGTGCCTGCCGAGGAAGAGGCCCTCCGCGCCGAGGGCGAGGCGCGCGCCCTGGAGCAGCGCGCCCGCGTCGCGGAGCAGCGCGCCCGCGCCGCCGCCGAGGCGCGGGTCCGCGAGCTCGAGGCGCGGGTGCGCGACCTGGAGGCCCGCGTGACCCGGAGGTGAGCGCGGCGCGCTCGCCGGAACCCAAGGAATCCCCTTGGTTTGCAGCCCTTTTCAGCGGAGAATTTGAACAGCGGGTCGCCGTGACGTCAGGGCGTGCAAGCGCATCCGCAGACGGACATCTGGCCCGAGACGGTCGTGCTCCACTGCCCATTCCAGGCGCGGCCCGTGCCGCACGCGGCCGGGCACTTGCTGGGGGCCTCGGCGCTGCTCCAGATGGGCCCGGCCTCGAGCGACACCGTGGCCGGCGGGGTGAACGCGCACTCGCAGACGGACATCTGGCCCGGGACGGTCGTCCACCATTGCCCGTTCCACTTCGTCGCGCTGCTGTACGCGGCGCAGGTGTTCGGACACTGCGTCTGAGCGTGGGTGTTGCTCCAGATGGGGCCGGCCTGCACGACGGCGGCGGGGCGCGGGCTGCATTCGCAGACCGACATCGCGCCCGGAACGGTGGTCCACCACTGCCCGTTCCAGTTCATGTTCTGGGGATTGCAGACGTTAGGGCACTTCGTCTGGGCATCGCTGGTGTTCCAGATGGGCCCGGCCTCCAGCGCGAGGTTCCTGGCGACGCACGCAGGGCCGAGCGCCTGCGACGCCTCCTCGACGGTCTCCTCGTCGGAGAACGCCTGTTCGGAGTCGCCTTCTTCCATCGGCACGCTGCAACCCGCGATGAGCATGATGCCGAGCGCGCTGGAGGTGAAGAGTCCGGAGAGGATGTGTTTCGTGTTCATGGTCGGCTCCTGGAGTGGGCTGTCTGGTGGATGTCCTGGGTCGCGATGTTCGCCGCCCGTCAGCTTCTGGTTTCGGTTGTTTGCAGCCTGTGTGCCACCAGGGCGCGCTCTCCTCGGAAGCGCCAGGTCCTCTATGTCAGCGGGCAAATGCGAGCGGCATCCGCGCGTTTCCGGGGGCGCGGCGCGCCCTCCGACGGCCGCCTCGGCAAGATCTTGCCCGCGAGAGATCGCCGTCGCGAGTTGCCCGGCAAGAGGTTGCCGGCAAGGATGCGCCGAACGTAACAGCGGTGTCCTTCCCGCGACCGCGGCCTTCGTCCAGATCGTCGCTCCGCCCGGCACGTGGCACGTGAGCCGGCCAGAGCCTCCGTCCCTGGCTCACCGTGCATGACCGGGCGCGCCGATGAATGCTCGCGCGCAATGGAAGTGGAAATGGAGTCGGATCGACCGCCTGTGGCGACCTGGCGACACGAGCAGCAGCGGCGCGGCTGAGATTCATGAGCGGCGAGGTCCGTGGTGGCTCTTGGACCTCCCGAAGGAGCCTGATATAGAGACCGGCGAGGCGGAGCGCATGCGGTCAGGCAAGTCGGTGCAGGACGACGCGGCCAGGACCTGGACCTTGGCGGGGAGGTCGATCTCCGCCGTTCAGCAGACCGCGGCGCTGGGCATCGCGCTCGTCTGGCAATACGCCGGAAAGACGGAGAGACGTTTGCTCTCGCCCGATACGCCGCTTGTCGTGGGGCGCGCCGCGCCTGCCGCGCTCTGCATCGACGATCGTACCCTGTCGCGGGAGCACGCCCGCTTCCTCTTCTCGCGCGGGCGGGTGTGGGTCGATGACCTGGGATCCAAGAACGGCACGTTCCTCGACGGCCGCCGCGTCTCCCGCGCCGGGATCGCGGTAGGGGATGAGGTCGTGCTCGGCAGCGTCGCGCTGCGGGTGCAGGCGTTCGGCGCCGGGGGCGAGTCCCTCGATATCGAGGGAGAGGAGAAGCTCTTGCGCCGCGTGGAGGACGAGCTGACGCGCGCCCGACATTTTCGCCGCCCGTTCGCCCTGCTCCACGTGCGCATGAGCGCGGCGGTCACGGCAGAGGGCTGGATCAACGCCGTGCGCGCCTGTCTTCAGCCCGTCCATCGTGTGGCGCTCTACGGCACCTGCGCTGCCCATGTGCTCCTGCCAGAGGCCGGCGCCGAGGAGGCGCGCCGCACCGCGCAGGCCATCGCGGCCTCCTTCGTGGGCAGCGACGCCCGGCTCCTCGTCGGCCTCGCCCTCTACCCGGACGCCGGAAGCACCGCGGACGAGGTCTTCGCGGCCGCCCGCGAGGCTGCCCGCCACGCCTCGGCCGAGCGCCCGGTGGCGTGCGGCCCGGCCGCGACCTCGGTGCTCGCGCGCGAGGAGCCGGAGGAAGGGGGGATCATCGCCGGCCAGCAGATGCGCGAGGTGATCGAGACGGTGCGGCGCGTGGGCGCCTCGCGCATCCCGGTCATCCTTCACGGCGAGACGGGGACCGGCAAGGAGGTCGTCGCGCGGATGATCCACGAGGGCGGCCCGCGCAAGGGGCGGCGCGTCGTGCGCGTCAACTGCGGGGCGATCCCGAAGGACCTCGTGGAGAGCACCCTGTTCGGCCACGAGCGCGGGGCGTTCACGGGCGCGCTGCAGCAGCAGAAGGGCGTGTTCGAGGAGGCCGACGGCGGCACGGTGTTCCTGGACGAGATCGGCGAGCTGCCGCCGCCGGCCCAGGCCGCGCTGCTCCGCGTGCTCGAGTCGGGGTCGTTCAGCCGCGTCGGCTCGAGCCGCGAGATCGAGGTCGACGTGCGCGTCGTCGCGGCGACGCACCGGGATCTCGAGGCGATGGCCGCGTCGGGCGCGTTCCGGGCCGACCTGTATTATCGGCTCGGCGGCGTCGTGATCGACATCCCGCCGCTGCGCGCTCGAACGGACGAGATCGAGCCGCTCGCGCGGCATTTCTTGCGCGCGGCCAGCGCGGCCAACGGGCGACATGTCGAGGGCATCACCCCGGAGGCGCTCGCCCTGCTCTGCGCGTACGCGTGGCCTGGCAACGTGCGCGAGCTGCGCAACGTGATCGAGCGCGCGGTGGTGGTGACGCCCGGCGCGCTCGTCGGCCTCGAGGATCTGCCCCCGAGGGTGCGCGCGGCGGCGGCGCGCGGCGAGTCGGAGCGCCCCGCGGACCGGGGGACGGACGCGGAGCTCGGCCGCGCTCCGCCGGACGTGGCCGTGTTCTGCCCCACGCCGTCCGCCCCGAAGACGGCGCCCCCCGAGGGCGGGCAGGTCCGGGGGAAGGTGCAGCAGTACGAGGCCAAGCTGCTCCAGGACATGCTCGAAACCGCAGGCTGGAACCGGACCGAGGCCGCGCGCCGGCTGGGGATCCCGGTGCGTACGCTGTCCTACCGCATGAAGGTCCTGGGCGTGAAGCGGCCGTCTCCTCGGTGATGCGCGGCTGCCGTCGGCGAGCGCCCGCGTCTCGAACCTGAGCAAGCGCGCTCGGAGCTCGCTACGCTGCGCCCACCATGCTGAATCGGACGATCGCGCGGAAGTACGCGCTGAGACGAGAGATCGGACGCGGCGGGATGGGCGTCATCTGGGAGGCGTTCGATCAGGTGCTCCGGCGCCCCGTGGCGCTCAAGGTGATGACGCCCGAGCATGTCAGCTCGGACTCCGCGCGACGCCGGTTCGAGCGAGAGGCGACGGCGATCGCGCGGCTCCAGAACGAGCACATCGTCCAGATATACGACTACGGCATCGACGAAGATTGCCCGTACATCGTCATGGAGCTGCTCGAAGGGGAGGACCTCGAGGACAGGCTCACCCGGGAGGGGCAGCTCTCGCCGTCGGCGACGCTCGCCCTGCTCCGGCAGATCGCCACTGGCCTGCAGGTGGCGAGCTCCGCGGGGATCATCCACCGCGATCTCAAGCCGGCGAATGTCTTCCTGGCGCGGAAGGAGCCAGGGGAGTGCGTGAAGCTCCTCGATTTCGGCGTGGTGTGGACGGTCTTCGAGTCGGACGAGGAACAGCAGGGCTCGTTCGGCAGGGTCGTCGGCACGCCGTCGTACATAAGCCCCGAGCAGGTGCGCGCCGTCGTGCCCGATCACCTGAGCGATCTCTGGTCGCTCGGCGTCATCACCTACAGGGCCCTCACGGGCCGGCTCCCCTTCGCGGCGAGCGGGATCGGGGAGCTGCTCATCAGCCTCTGTACCGATCCGTTCCCGGCGCCGTCGAGCCTCGTGCCCGGCCTGCTGCCCGGCTTCGACCGCTTCTTCGAGCGCGCGCTGGCGAAGGACCCGGCGCAGCGGTTCCAGTCGGCCGCGGATTTCGTGGCGGCGTTCGCGGCGGTGATCGAGGCCAGCGGGGGCCCCGCCAAGATCCTCATCGTCGACGACGAGCCCGACGTGGCGCTCATGATGAAGCTGCTCTTCCGGCAGAAGATCCGCGACCGGGTCTACGAGTTCATCTTCGCGGACAACGGCGAGAACGCCCTCGACGAGCTCCGGCGCCACCCCGACATCGACGTCGTCGTCACCGATATCAACATGCCCGTGATGGATGGCCTCACCTTCCTTGGACGCGTCCCCGAGGTGAGCCCCTTTGCGAGGACGGTGATGATGTCCGCCTACGGCGACATGGGGAACATCCGGAGCGCGATGAACCAGGGCGCGTTCGATTTCCTGCTCAAGCCGATCCAGCGCGGCGATCTCGAGGCGACCATCGACAAGACCATCAAGCACGTCGCGGAGCTGCGGAGGAACGCCCGCTCGGACGAGGAGAACAAGATCCTCCGGCAGTTCACGAGCGCGACGTTGATCGAGCGGATCCGGGAGATGGGCCCCGCGATCGCGCTCGCGAGCGAGGCGGTCATGGCCACGGTAGCGTTCATCGACATCTTCCAGTTCACGCCCGTGACCAGGGAGAGGCTGCCCGGCGAGGCCATGAGGCTGCTCCGGGCCAACTTCGAGGTGATCGTCCCGGAGCTCGTCGCCAAGGGGGGGAGCGTGGACAAGTTCCTCGGCGACGCGGTGATGACGGTGTTCCAGGGGCCGGATCACCTGTCGCGGGCGCTCAGCGCGTGCGTGGCCGTCCGCGCGCAGATGGCGGCGGTGGCGCGCCGCGCCGGCGAGGGCTCGCCGTATACGCAGGGGATCTGCATCGGGCTCTCCACGGGGCAGGTCCTCTCCGGCACCGTCGGATCTCAGGCGTACGGCCGGCTCGACTACACGGTGCTCGGCGAGGTGGTCAACGCCGCCGCGCACCTCGCCAGGGCGTCGCGGCCCGGGGAGATCCTCGTCGAAGCGACGGTCCACGAGGCCGCGCAGCAGCTCTTCGATTTCGAAGAGGCCGGCGCGAGGAGCCTGCTGCCGGGGGCCCCTCCCGTGAGCGTCTTCAACCTGGTCAAGCGCGCTCCGGTCGACGTCATCGCGGGGGGCGAGCCGACCATCGGACTCCACTCGACGACCACCATGCGATGAGGTCGCAGTCTGAACGGCGCCGCGCAGCGGGCTACGCCGGCCGCAGGATCTGCCGCACCGAGTCCACGTCCGTGACCCGGTGCAGCACCGGCTGGAGCCCGGCGCCCGGGGCCTCGCCGAAGGCGCCGCTCGCGGCGACGGCGCGGGCGCGCGGGCCGTCGAGCACGAGGAACACGTCCCGGAGGCCCCCGGCGCCCGGCGCGTCGATCACGTCGACGATGCGCGAGCGATCGAGGTGCAGCTCCTCGTCGCCCCGCTGGATGAGCACGCGCCGGTCGGTGATGAGGTACCGCGTCCGCGCCGCGAGCCGCGCCGGGCGCACCACCGACATGTAGAGCATCGCCGCGCCCGCGGCGACGAGCAGCACGATCGTGAGCGAGAGGGACGCGACCAGCGCCACGAAGGAGACGCTCTCCGGATCCATGCCCGCCGCGGTCACGATGCGGATGCTGCGCACGGCGTGCACCGCCGTGACCACCGCGAAGCCGCCGACGAGCACGCCGAGCAGCACCGAGCCGACGCCGCGCAGGCCGTTCGGGAGCCACTTGTGCCAGCCGTCGGCCGGGTGCGCCGACCAGAGCACCCGCTCGCCCTCGTCGAGGCGCTGCGAGAGCAGGCGGTGACCGTCGCCCGCGGGCGCCGACGGGACCACGCCCCGGAGGATCGCCCAGACGCGATCCGGGGCCACGACCCCGGTCAGCACGATCGACAGCCGCCGCCGGAGGGCGCCGGTCGGCACCGCCCTGACGAGCTCGAGGTCGCCGACGCCGGGGTGCTTCGGGTTCCAGTGGATGCGCGCGTAGCTGATCGACCGCCGCTCGATGGAGCGCCGGAGCTTCCCGCGCTGCACGACGATGTGCCGATCGGTGAGCATGTACTCCAGCTCCGAGCGCCACCAGCGCGGCAGGTAGCTGAACGCCACCGCGAGGCTCGCCATCCAGGCCGCGAAGGCGAGCAGCTGGTTCGGCGACGCGTCGAGCGCCTTGCTCACGACGATGGCGGACGCGGTGCTGATCGCGGAGGTCACGCCGCAGACCGCCGCGCCCACGAGGTAGAGCATCGGCGTCGCGACGACCTTGGGACGTCCGGACCAGAGCACATGCTCATCGAACACCGAGTCACGCATCTCGATGGATCCTCCGTCCGGGGTGAGCTGGCCGGCGCCGCCCCCGCGCGCGAGGGCGACCACGTTAAGGTGAACCCGCCGGCCGGGGTCGTAAAGGGGGCTCTCGCCATCGCCCGCTGTACGCTGTACGACCAGAGCGCCATCGGTAACCACGCGCACGCGCGGCCGTCCTTCGCCGTGCGCCGCCGGCGCGGGCGGAAAGCGGCGCGCGGCCGTCCAGACGCTGACGCGCGCGGCGCCTCGGCTCAGCGCCGCTCGGGCGCCGCGAGCTTGCGCAGGCGCTTCAGCGTCTTCAACGTCTGCTCCGATTCCCTCTCGCACTGCGCCCGCCGCACCTTCGCCAGCGGCAGCCAGTGATCGTTCCCCGGCGCCCGGGCGATGTAGGACTCCCACGCGGTCACGGCCTGCAGGTAGGCCTCCGCGCGCGCGGCGCCGAGCTCGGCGCTCCGCGCCGCGGCCCAGTGGCCGAGCGCCGCGTACCAGGCCTCGTCGTGGGCAGGCACGTAGAACCAGCCCGCGCCGTTGATCTGCTGATCGGCCCGGTCGTAGGTCCTCGCGAGCCGGATGTTCTCGATGCCTCCCTCCAGGTCGCCGGACCGGTCGAGCGCCACCGCGAGCCCCCAGAGCGTGGTCACGCCGTAACGGACCATATCGAGCGACCCGAGGGTCGAGAGCGAGGCGCGGTACCCCTCGACCGCCGACGTGATGTCGCCGAGCGCCATGTAGGCCTCGGCCTGGTTGGCCAGCAGCAGCGCTCGCGAGACAGCGTGCGGCTCGAGCACCAGCGCCTCGTCGTACGCCTCGATCTCGTCCGTGTACCTGCCGAGCCGCGCGTAGCAGACCGCCAGCGCGTGCCACGCGTCGGCCCGGAAAGGCGCCGGAGGCTGGAGCCGCAGGAGCCCCTCGAGCGTCGCGGCGGCGCCCTGCACGTCGCCGAGGTGCTCCAGGATGTCGGCGTAGCGCAGCCGCACCGAAGGGGTGCGCGACGTCGCCGCGCCGGCGCGCTCGTACAGGGCGCGCGCCTCGCGCAGCCAGAGCGGGCCGATCTCCTCGACCCGCTCCAGGAGCGGCGAGCGCCGGAGCTGGTCGTACCGCGCGAGGAGCGCGTCCGCCTGGGAGATGAGCTCTTCGCGCTCGTCGGCCGCCGGATCGAGCGCGCGGGACCAGACGGTCGGCGCCGCGTGGAGGGGCCCCGCCGCGAGCGCGAACGCGAGGAGCGCCGCGACGCCCGGCAGGCGCGACCGCCGCGGCAGGCGCGAGCGCCGCGGCAGGGGCGACCGCCGGGGCGGGGGCGATGGCCGCGTCACCGCGCCCCTCCCGTGGTTGGCCGCGGCGCCGCGCTCCGCTCCTGCGGGGCGCGCGCGGGCCGGTGGCCTCCGCCGCCGGCGCCTCGCCGGAGCGCGTCGAGGCGCGCGCGCGCCGCCGGGGCCCACGGCCCCTGGCCGCCGGCGCCCGACAGGTACGCCTCCCAGCGCGCGATCGCGGCCGCCGTCATGGCCCGCTCCAGCGCGAGCGCCTCGAGGGCGAGCCTGTCCTCCGGGACCGCGAGGTACTCGACGGTGCGCAGGCGCGCCGCCGCGCTGGCGAGGTCGTCCGCGGTCCGCTCGCGCGCGGCCGCGCCGGCGCTCTGGTTTTCCGCGCGCCCGCGCGCGCCCTCCCCGCGCGGGCGCGCGGGCTCCAGGGCGGTCGCCTCGCCTTCGAGCGCGGCGTCCGCCTGGGCCTTGTCGCCGGAGCGGTCCAGCGCGAGCGCGAGCGACAGCGTGACGTCGCGGGCGAGCTGCGTCTGCGCGCGCAGGCGCGCCTCGCGCAGGTAGGCGATCGCCTCGTCGAGGTCCCTCCGGGCGGCCGCCTCTCCGTGCGCGCCTGCCGGTGGCCTCCCGCTCGCGTCGGCGACGGACGCCGCGCCCGCCGTGGCCATCGACAGGTGCGCCGCCTCGAGCAGCACGAGCGCGCGCTGGTCCGCGGTCCCGAGCAGATCGATCCGCGGGACGAGCGCGCGGTAGATCGCGATTGCCTCGCCGCGCTTGCCGGTGCGGGCGAGCGAGCGCGCGAGGTCGTGCATCGTCTGCGGATCCTCGACGCTGCGGGGATCGACGCTCCGCGCCCGCTCGAAGGCGCGCGCCGCGTCCTCGGGCGAGCCGAGCGCGAGGGCGGCGCGGGCGAGCAGGACCTGCGGCGCGGCGTGCCCCGGGAGGAGCTGGTCGGCGAGGCGCGCCGACTCGCGCGCCGCCCCGGCGTCGCCGCCGAGCTGCGCCTGGCCGCGCGCGAGCAGGTCGCAGTAGCGCGGGAGCTCGGGCGCCCGCGCGCGCTCCCAGACGGTGGGCCCCCGCGCGATGGCCCGGCCGGATCGCGCCGCGCACTCGGGCGGGCGCCCCGCGGCCGCCGCGGCGGCGACCAGATCGCCAGCCTGTCCGGCGTGCGCGGCGAGCGGGAGGACGAGCAGGGCCGTGAGCAGCAGCGGGCCGAGGTGCACGGCGAGAGTGTACCAGGGAGGCGCACTGGAGGCTCACGCCGGGGCCGACGGCGCAGGGCTGCGATCCGGTTGATCGGGTGGGCGTTGGTCCGTTATGGTGCCCGAGGTGACAGCGTCGACGGGGGGCGTTCGCGGGTCGTGTATCGCTGGACTCCGCAGCCTTGGAGCCTGAGGAGGATCGACATCATGGGCGAGGTGATTCGCAAGGATGCGCCAGCGGACGACATCATCGGTGACGTGCGCGCGACGCTCCACAGCGCTTCTGCGAAGGGCGGGCCCCTCCGGGAGCTCGCCGAGCAGCGGCTCGTGCCCGTGCTGACGCTCTTCGACGGGGTGGAGGCCCAGCGCAACGCCGCGCGCTCCGAGGCGGAGCCGCTGCTCGCCAAGGTCGAGGCCGAGTCCGCGCGCGCCGACGACGCGCTCGGCAAGGTCGCCGACGACGTCTGGAACGCCGTGGGGCGCCCCTCCGCGGATCCTGCGCTGTCGATCCTGTTCCCGGGCGGCGTGGCCTATTTCGCCGACGACGAGGACGGCGATCTCACGGGGCAGCCGGATCGGCTGGAGGTGCTCGCGCAGCTGCTCGGCTCGGGGATCCACCCGAAGCTCAGCCTGGACAAGGCGCAGGCCGCGGCGGCCGAGGTGAAGTCGGCGGCGGCGGCGGTGCGCTCGACGGTCGAGGCGACCCGGCTGCCGCTGGAGCGGCTGAGCGTGCTCGACCGCATCCGCGCCTCGGTGGCGAAGAGCGCGCACATCGAGCTTGTGCACCTGAAGCGTCTCTACAGGGCGGCTGGCTTCAGCGAGGCGGAGATCCACGCGGTCATCCCGGATCGCGGCCGGGCACGGCGCCGCCTGTAGCGCGCCGCGCCCCTCGGCTCACGGGCGGGGGTACGGGCCGGGCGCGCCGAAGCCGGACGGCGCGCTGCGGCCGTAAACCCCGTAGTACGGGGAGACGGCGGGCGAGTAGGGCCCGTTGGCGCCGAAGTAGACGGGGCCGTAGGAAGGCGCGCTGTTGGCGAAGCCGCCGCCGTAGTTGCCGTAGTTCCCGTAATTGCCGTAGTTCCCGTAATTGCCGTAGTCGACGTAGTTCCCATAGTTCCCGTAATTGCCGTAGTAGGGAACGCCAGGCGGATAGCCGCCCTCCGGGATGTACGGGCTGCCGATGAGCGCGAGGAGCGACGTGGCGAACGAGAGGTTCCGCTTCGTGGCGCTCAGGACCTCCGGGACGAGGTGAGAGAGCCCCGGGTGCAGCTCGGGCCCCACGATGGCCATCTGCTCCTGGATGTGGGCGAGGAACTCCCGGTGTCGATAGATCTGAACGTTGACGAACGTCCAGTCGAAGCTGGGCCCCGCGAGCCCCGTGAGCTGCTGCTGATCCGTCGCGCCCTGCTCGATCAGCGCCACGCTGATCTCGTTGTCCACCGGCGCCATGCCCATCTGCGTGAGCGCGAGCGCGAGCTGCTGGCTCGCGGCGGTGTGATAGTCGAACAGCTGCTCGGCGAGCTCGATGACGTGCGGGTCCGACGCCTTGGCGCGGGCCATCTGCGCGTCGCTGAGCTCGAGCGTGTTGAAGGCGGCGAGCACCGCGGCGAGCTGCGGCATGGTGAGCGAGAAGGCCTGTGAGGTGGACTCGACCGCCTCCTCCGAGCTGTCCTCGTCCGCCGCCACCAGAACACCGTCTCCCGCCGCGACGGAGCAGGCGCTGGTCCCCGCGAGCGCGAGGGCTGCCATCCATGCAAAACGAAGAGAGTCGACTCGAATGTTCATAATTCCCCCATGTCATTGACGGAAGCGGGGCCGGCGCTGGAGCGCTCGGCGGTGATGCCTGGCCCGCCCCGTCACGTATCTTGAACTGTTGTTGGGAGACGCAAGCCGCGAGAAGATCAAATAGGCAATTCTCACCAGCGCGCAGGATCGGCTGAATCGTCCGTGCCGCGCGACGGACCGGCGCAGAGGTGCCACCTCTCGACGTCGATGAACGGACGCGGGCACCCGCCCGGGCGGAGGCGCTGGAATCCCTGCCGGAGGGCGGGCGGGGGCCGGGAGCGGCGCTGTCGGAGGATCAGCGTTGTGCCATGTCCGGGCCCGACGGAGAGCGCAGGACGGAGTTTGCTGCTTTGCGGGAGGACGGGCCCGGAATCGGGATCTTGGTCACTGGCACCGTCACCTGGCCGCCCGGGCGGGAGAAGGACGTCAGTCGGAGATCCTGGCCGGTTTGCGGGCCAGGACGCCGACGGTGCCATAGTAGACACCCCACGCCGACGGATCGGCCGCGAACCGGGCGTAGCCGGCGAGATCTTCCGCGCTGACCCGCCCTGTCGCGAGGTGCCTGTGCTGGAGCTGGGTGGCTGAGAGGCTCATGATCTCGGACAGCGGGTGACCGCCCGGGCACAGCGGCGCCTCGTTCTCGACGGCCTCGATGGCGAGCCCTCGCGACGTCAGGATCGCGGGCAGGCGCAGGCCGAGGCCGGGGTCCTTGCCGTCGGCCTCGAACATCGCGAGGATCGACCGATTGACCCGATCGAACGCCTCGATATCGGGACCGGAGGCGCCCCTCGCCGCGGTGAAGTCCGGCTCCTCGAGCACCAGGTGGCCGCCGGGCTTCAGCGCTGCGAGCATGGCGTCGAGGAGTTCCTGGAAATCCGCATTGTGAACGAGCACGTAGCGGGCGTGCACCAGATCGAAGCGCGCCGCGTGGAAATTGAGCTGGCGAATGTCGCCCTCGATGATCCGGACGCCCGGCGGCGGAGAAGCGTCCATGAACCCGACATCGAGGTCGACCGCGACCACCTCGCCCTCGAGGCCCACGCGCTCTGCCATCCAGCAGGCGATCGACCCGGCGCCGGCTCCCACCTCGAGGCAGCTCCAGCCGGGCCCCATCCCGGACGCCTTGAGAAGGCGCCGGCTGCCAGGGTCGAAGAATCCCTCGATCCGCCGCAGGCGCTCCAGCTCTCGCGCACGCTCCGAACCCGCAAACACGTAGCTGTTCTCGGCCATAGGAATGGACAGAATAGTCGATCCCATGGAGGAAGAGCGAACTTCTCCCCGCTGACTTCGCCCCACCTTCTTCCAGCGGCGTCGATCTGTCGAGCGGCGCACAGCGGGTGAGCCGTTCGGCCCGGGCTGTAAAGCGTGCTTGTGCCGACGATATGTCCAGACGCCTTCAAGGGAGCGGGAGCGCGCCGTCACCGCCAGGCGAGCAGCCTTGGGCGGAGCACAAGAGGCCTGGCGCGGCGGGCGCAAGGGCCGCGAGCCCGAGGACCGCGGCGCGCAGGCGGCGCCCCCTCCCGCGCGGCTTCTGATGAGCACGCCGCTGCCCTGTCGCCGGAGCTGGGCCAGCGCGGCCCGGGCGCCGTGGCGTGTGGCGCGTGTGGATCGATTCGCTCGCTCCGTGACCGGCTGAGCGCCTGTCGTCGAGCGCGCGCCGGCCGGCGTCAGGCGTTGTTCGTGTCCCGAGGGGTTAACGGCTCTCGATCGGGCGCGGCCCGATGCGTCGTTCCGGCGTCGTCTCGATCCCGAGGGCCGGATCCGGCCCCAGCATGTCGAGCGCGGGACGCTACGCCGCCAGGCTCCGGAGGCGGCCTTCGCGCGCACGGGCGCGTCCGCATCGCCGGCGGCTCGGCACGAGCCGCAAACGCAAACGACCTGGGAGACACATCATGCGAAGCATGTTTCTGGTAGTCCTGACCGCGCTGCCGCTCATGGCCTGTGGGGGCAATCGAGGCGGAGAGGCGGCCTCGCCGGCGCCCACACCGGCGGGCGGAGAGACCCCCGGCGCGCCTGGAACCCCAGGAGCGCCCGAGAGCGGAACGCCCGGCGCGGGTACGATGCCTGGAGAGATGGGAGAGCCGGGCGGAGGCGCCCAGAGCGGGCAAGGCACCCAGGGCGGCACGCAGGAGTGGGGCAGCGGCACCCAGCGCAGACCGGGCACCGGCGGCACGACCGGCGGCACGCCGGGAGGCACGCCGGGCACCGGCGGCACGCCGAGCACGGGCGGCGCGCCGGGCACCGGCGGCACGCCGGGGGGAGGGGCTTACGCGCCGGGCGGCGGAACCGGCACGCCGGGCGGGACCACCACGCCGGGCGGCGGCAGCGGCCAGCGGGGCGGCACGCCCGGCGGCGGTAGCAAGAACGGCGGCTCCCACACGCCGGGCGGCGGCTCGGGCCAGTAATCTTCAACGCTGCACGTCGTAACAACCGTCCCACTGGACGAGACGGCGGCTCATCGCCCACTGCGGTGAGCCGAGGTCCCGCCCCTCACGCGAACGCGTTGCGCCGCACGATCGTCGCCTCGCGGTCCGCGCCGACCGAGACGACGTCGACCGGCACGCCGGTCTCCTTCTCGACCATCTCGACATAGTGCCGCGCTGCAGCGGGCAGCTCCGTCATGGAGCGGGCGGCGTCGATCGACTCGCTCCACTCGGCCACCGTCTCGAGCACCGGCTTGGCCGTCGCGATGTCGTCGATCGGGAACTCGCGCGTGCGGCCCGACGGCGTGTCGTAGGCGACGCAGACCTTGAGCTCCGGCATGCCGGTCAGCACGTCGAGCTTGGTGAGCGCGATCCCGTCGAGGCCGTTCACCCGCGCCGCGTAGCGCAGCGCCGGCAGGTCCAGCCATCCGGTCCGCCGCGGCCGGCCCGTCACCGAGCCGTACTCGCCGCCCACCGACCGGAGCCGCTCGCCGAGCGGGCCGTTGAGCTCGGTCGGGAACGGCCCCTCGCCCACGCGCGTGCAGTACGCCTTCGCCAGGCCGAGCACGCGGCGGATGCGCGTCGGGCCGACCCCGGCGCCGACGCACGCGCCCCCCGCGATCGCCGACGACGACGTCACGAACGGGAACGTGCCGTGATCGATGTCGAGCAACGTCCCCTGCGCCCCCTCGAGGAGCACGCGCTCGCCGCGGCGGAGCGCGCCGTCGATGAGCTGCGACGTGTCGGCGAGCAGCGGCGTGATGCGCTTCGCCAGCGGCGTGAGCTCGTCGAGGATCGCGTCGAGCGACGGCGGCTCGCCGCCCAGCGCGCGCAGCGTCGGCGTCCACGCCTCGATCGAGCGCGACACGAGCTGCGCGAGCCGCTTCATGTCGCGCAGATCGCCGAGCCGCGCCCCGCGCCGCGACGCCTTGTCCTCGTAGCAGGGGCCGATGCCGCGCTTGGTCGTCCCGAGCCGCACGCCGTCCGCCGCCGCCGCCTCGCGGAGCGAGTCGACGAGCGGGTGGAACGGCAAGATCAGGTGCGCGCGATCGGACACGAACAGCCGCCCCTGCGTCGAGCAGCCCCGCGCCTCCACCGCGTCGATCTCGGAGACGAGCACCCCGGGATCGACCACCATGCCCTGCGCCATCACGCAGCGGGCGTTCGAGCGGAGGATGCCGCTCGGGATGAGCCGAACGATGAGCTTCTCCCCGCCCACCACCAGCGTGTGGCCGGCGTTGGGTCCGCCGGCGTAGCGCACCACGAGGTCGGCGCTCTCCGTATAAAGGTCGACGACCTTGCCCTTGCCCTCGTCGCCCCACTGTGCGCCGACGATCACGATCGCGGTCATTCCGAAGCTCCTCTTGGATCACGTGGCCCGGCCTCGGCCCGCTCGTCACTCCGAGCGGCTCCGTCCGGGTCCAGGTTCGCCTTTACCCCAGGCTCGCTTGCCGAGCGAGCGTCTACTTGCCGCCCGGACGTCCTGCCCCCGTCTTCAGCACGATCGCCTGGGCCGCCGCGGCGTCGTCGAGGGCCGCCGGAACGGCGCTCGCGCTCGTCGCGGCCTCGCCGCCGGATGTCGCCTCGACCACAAGCGCCCCGTCCCGCTCCCGCACCAGGTGAGAGAACCGCCAGGACAGCGCGTACCCCTCCGGATCCTGGTCCGGCGCGTGCGTCACGGCCGGGAGGCCCAGCCCCCGCAGCGCCGCCGCGAGCGACGCGGCGCGCTCCGGCCGCACAGCGACGAGCACCCGCAGCGCCGGCTCGTCCGCCGCGCCCGCGACGTCGCGCGCCCAGGCGATCGCGTCGAGGTTCAGCGCGAAGCCGACGGCCGGCATCGGCAGGCCGAAGCGGGAGAGCAGCATGTCGTAGCGCCCGCCCGCCGCGATCGCCTCCCCGGGGCCATCGGCCAGCACGTGGAAAATTGCACCCGTATAGTACGCCAGACCGCGGAGCTCGCCGAGGTCGACCCGGAGCGCCGGGCCGAGCTCGGGGCTCGCCCTCGCCGCGTCCCAGAGCGCGCGGAGCTCGGCGAGCGGCGCCTCGGCGGGCGTGCCGGTGAGCAGGCGCGTGGCGCGGTCGAAGACCGCGGCGCCGTCCGGGTCGGCCGCGCCGCCGCCCGCGAGGTCCGGCAGCGCGGCGATGGCCGCGACGATGCGGCGCGGGACGTCGGCGGCCTTCGGGCTCGCGAGCACGGCGGCGAGGCGGGAGGCGTCCTTCAGCTCGAGCACCTCCGAGAGCTCGGCCGCGAGCCCCGCCGGGACGGCGTCGAGCAGCGCGCGCGCGATCATCGCGTGGCCGAGGTCCACGACGAAGTGCTCGAGGCCGGCCTCCCGCACCGCGGAGGCGGCGAGGCGGAGGATCTCGAGCTCACCGGCGAGCGTGCCGACGCCGTAGAGCTCGACGCCGGCCTGCGGGATCTGCCTGTGGCGCCGCGCCCGCCCCTGGCGGCGGCGGAGGACCGTGCCCTCGTAGCAGAGGCGGATGGGGCGGGGCGCGTCCGCGAGCCGCGTGGCCACGAGCCGCGCGATCTGCGGGGTCATGTCCGGGCGGAGCGCGGCCACCTCGCCCGACTCGGGCTCGATGAAGCGCAGCACGTCCGCGGCGTCGAGCGTGCCGAGCCCGCGCTCGAGCACCTCGGCGAACTCGAACGCGGGCAGCGAGACCGGCTGGTAGCCGCACAGCACGAAGTGATCGAGCACGCGCTTGGCGAGCGCGCGCCGGCGCCGCGCCTCCTCGGGGAGGAGATCGCGCATCCCGGCGGGCAGCGGGTGGGCCAGCGCACGCGGCGGGGCGGAGGCGGACGGCGCTGGCCTGTCCACCTCGGGCGTCGGAACGTGGCTGTTTCCCCCTCGGGGGGCTTCCCATCGCGGAGCGTCGCTGGACATCGTGGCCCCGCTTATACCGGCTGAGCACGCGGTGCGCACGCGGCGCGCACGTCCGTTGAGCTTGCCGTGGCAAGGCCTTTGCTGGTCGGTGCGCACCACCGGGCCCGTGGGCCGGAAGCGCACGCGGCGCCCTCGACGGAGAGATGGCTCATGGCTCTGACCGCCGTTCCGACCGATGTACCGAGCGCCAGCACGAGGCCTGAGACTCCTCCGGCGCCCTGCGGTCTCACCCCGCCCGGCGTTGTCGGGCCGCGCCCCTCGCCCCGCGCCGCGAGCGCGGGCCCGTTGGCCGAGGTCATCTGCCGTGCGAAGGACGGCGATCGGGAGTCGCTCGACGAGCTCACGCGGCTCATCCGCCCGCACGTGGAGCGGCAGCTCGCGCGCTACCCCGTGTCCGACGAGGACCGGCTCGACCTCGTGCAGTCGACGCTGCTGCAGGTGGTGCGGACGATCCGCTCGTTCCGCGGCGACTCGAGCTTCACGACGTGGCTCTTCCGCGTGACGGCGAACGAGGCGCTCATGCTGATGCGGTCGCAGCGGCGGCAGCGCGCGCGCATCGTCGAGGGGCTCGACTTCGAGGAGCTCGGCCTCTTGCCGACGATGCGCAGCACGATCGGCGAGGACGACGCCGCGTCCGCGGCGGAGCGGGAGGCGTACGTCCGCGAGGCGCTCTGCGAGCTGCCGGACGACTACCGCGACGTGGTGCTCGCGCACTACCACGAGGACCTCGGCCTCCAGGAGATCGCGCAGAAGCTCGCCGTGAGCGAGAGCGCCGTCCGCTCGCGGCTCCACCGGGCGCGCGTGCGCCTGCGCGCGATCCTCAACGCGACGGCGTTCGGGCGCGAGATCGCCGAGGGCGTCGCGGCCTGAGGGGCGCGCGGGCGGCGACGTCCTGCGCGTGCGGGGAGGGAGGTTGGCCGCGCGTGCAGGCCGGCCGCGCGCGCAGATCCGACGCGCACCACACCAGGGGTGTGCAGCTAACGAACGGTGGAGAGCCTGACCGTCGCGTCGCGCCAGCGGCGGAGGACGTCCCAGAGCTCTCCCATGGTACGGAGGAGCACGTCGGGGTGGGCGTCGAGGAGCTCGTCCTGCGATGCGAAGCCGCCGAGGACGGCGATCGACCGCGCGCCCGCGCGGCGAGCGCACTCGATGTCCTGGGGGCCGTCGCCGACCATCACCATCTTGTGCGGCTGGACGCCGACGCGCGCCGCGAGGTGGAGCAGCGGCGCCGGATCCGGCTTCTTGGCGGGGACGTCGCCGCCCGCGACCACCGCGCGGAAGCGCGCGCCGACCCCGAGCGCGGCGAGCACCGCGTCCGTGGTCGAGCGCGGCTTGTTCGTGCAGACGCAGAGCGCGAGATCGCCGAGGTCCGAGAGCCTCTCGAGCATCTCCTGCGCGCCGGGCATCCAGCGGGTGAAGTCGAGCGGGTGCCGCTCGTAGTAGTCGAGGAAGTGGCGGAGGACGTCCTCGACGCGCTCGGATGTCTCGGGGAGCCTGGCCGCGCGCGCACACAGCGCGCGCGCGCCGTCGCCCACGTACCGGACGATCACCTGCCCAGGCAGCGGGGCCCGGCCCGTCGCCACCAGCGCATGGTTCACCGCCGCCACGATGTCGCCCCGACTGTCGATCAACGTACCGTCCAGGTCGAACACGACCACCGTGGGAGTGAGCATCGCCAGAGAGCCTACGCTGGTGCCCTCGCTGACGGAAGGTACGGCGAGCACTCCGATGTCGCATAAACCGGACTTCATGTTTATTAATTGCGACTTTATGTATGAAAAATTTGACATTGGTTCGCCGGTCAGTTACCTGGTCCGAGGTTCCGGCGATCCATCGAGGGATCGCCGGCACCTCGAACCAGCGCGGCAGCGGAGCGGGCGCCGGAACGCGGCATGGGCAAGGGGCAACCTCGGATCACCAACGTCATCCGCACGCTGAGGTTTCATGCGGGCGAGATGACCCAGGCGGAGCTGGCCGAGAAGGTCGGCGTCACCCGTCAAACCATCGTCGCCATCGAGCAGGGCCGCTACTCGCCCTCCCTCGAGGTCGCCTTCCGCATCGCGGCGGCCTTCGGCGTGCCGCTCGAGCACGTCTTTCAGTGGAAAGGTGACGCGCCGGGCGAGCGGGGTTGAGAACAACGGTGCTTGCCTGTGTCGAGCAAGGGCACGAGAAAGAGAGCGTCGTCGTGACCACGAGCTCCGGCGACGACGAAGGCGCTGCGCGCGCGGTCGTGCTCCACGCGTGAAGTGACGCGCATGCGGCGCGCGGAGCCCGCGCCCAGCGCGCTTGTGCGGGTCGACGTGCACCAAGGACCGCAATTTCCGCTCATCCGGCGTTCATGCTTGTTCGAACGCTCGGCGCAGCTCATTCACGAAGCGCCCGCGGTCACCGGGTGCTGCAGCTCCGTGCTGGCCTGTCGATTTTGTGATCGAGTCGCCTCGATCCGGAGATTGCACAAGGCGTGAGCCGTGGTGAAGCGCTGACCCTGATGCAGCTCCCCGCCGCAGTTCCGCCCGACAGCCGGGCGGCGGCCGGGCGCCTCACCGGGCTGGTGATGGAGCATTCGGCGTTCGTCTGGCGCTCGCTGGTGCGGCTCGGCGTGCCGCGCGCCGACGCGGAGGACGCGGCGCAGCAGGTCTTCCTCGTGGCGGCCCGGCGGCTCGGGGACATCGAATCGGGCCGGGAGGCCGCGTTCCTGTTCAGCACGGCGCTGCGGATCGCCTCGCGCGCGCGGAGGACCCAGCAGCGGCGCCGGGAGGTGCTGGAGGAAGCGCCCTGCGAGCGCGTCGACCCGGCGCCGGACCCCGAGGAGATGATGGATCGCGCCCGCGCCCGCGCGATGCTCGATGCCATCCTCGACACGATGCCCCTGGAGCAGCGAGCTGTCTTCGTGCTGTTCGAGCTGGAGCAGATGACGACGGCGAACATCGCGGCGCTGCTCGATCTTCCGGCAGGCACGGTCGCGTCTCGCCTTCGCCGGGCGCGCGAGCACTTCCAGGCCGCCGTGAGGCGGATAGAGGCGCGGGCCCATTTCCGAGGTGAATCGCCATGACCGAGCCCGAGCGCCTTCTGGACGAGAAGGGGAGTGCGCTGCGAACGACGCTCCTCCGCGCGGCGCTCGACGAGAGTCCGCCGAGCGGCTTGACCCGGCGAATGCTCGTCGCGGTCGGCGTCGGGGCCGCCGTGACGGGGACGGGGGGCGCGGCCGTGGCGGGGACGGGGGGCGCGGGTGCGGCAGGGGGCGCGACCGCGGGGGCGGGGGGCGCGGGCGCGGCAGGGGGCGCGACCGCGGTGGGAACGGGGGGCGCGGGCGCGGCAGGGGGCGCGTCCGCGGGGGCGGGGGGCGCGGCCGCGACGGGGGGCGCGGCCGCGGCGGGGGCGAGCGCCGCGCTGAAGGTGGCGAGTGTGGCGGGCGGGAGCGGGATCTTGAGCGCGCTCGGGATCGGCGCGCTCGCGGGGGTCCTCACGCTCGGGGTCGCGGAATGGACGCACGTCGACGCGCCGATGCCCGCGAGGCGCGTTCAGGAGGCGTCCAGCGCGCCGGCTGCGCTCGCCGCGCCGCGCGCGCCTGGCGCGGCCGAGTCGGAGCTGCACGAGCGCGTCCCGGAAAGGCGAACGGACGACGCTCCGCTCCTGGCCGCGCCCGCCGTCACGGCTCCTGCCGCCACGGCGGTGAACAGCCCGCGCGCACGCGAGAGGAACGCGCCGACGCTGGCCGCCGAGCTGGCGCTGCTCGACACCGCGCGGCGCGCGCTGCGACGCGGCGATCCGGCGGCCGCCCTCGCGCTCCTGGCTCGCCACGCGCGCGAGTTCCCCAGCGCTCAGCTCTCCGACGAGGCCGCCGCGATCCGCGTCGAGGCGCTGGCGAGCAAGGGGGATCGCGCGGGCGCACACGCGGCGGCGCGGCGCTTCCTCGAGGCACACCCGGGCAGCCCTCACGCCGATCGCGTCGAGTCGGCCGCCGGGCTCGACACGAGCAAAGGAGCCGTGCAGCGGAGGAAGAACGGACCCGCAGATTGATACGAAAAGAGGCATCGCCATGGCGTGGCGAACGACCGCGCCCACGCGCGAGCACGCGTCACCCGGCCCTCGCCGATGCTCCCCTGGCGCCGTGCAAATCACCTGTGTGTCGGGACGATCTTCCGGATCGTCCCGTCGTCGTTGTAGTAGGCGCGATCGACGCACGTGGATCGCCGATAGCTACCTCCGGTCGGCAGCGCGGCGTTGTGGTACGTGAGGTAGCTGGCCCCTTTGAACTCGAAGAGCGACTGGTGGATGGTGCTGCTGTTCGGCACCGGATCCAGGATGACGCCTCGATGCTGCCACGGCCCCTCCGGTGACGAGCTGGTCGCGTAGGAGATGCTCTCCGGGAACCCCGAAGCGTACGTCAAGTAATAGAGGCCGCCGTGCTTGGACAGATAAGGCGCCTCGGTGTAGCTGGGGATGTTCTTGAGCACGTGAATCTGGGCGCCGCCGATGCTGCGGTTCTGCATCTTCCCGCTGCCGTCGGTCGTGTAGGTCTCACCCTTCAGGTGGATCATGTCGTCCTCGAGCTCGACCCAGTACAAGACACCATTTCCCCAGTACATGTAGGCCCGGCCGTCGTCGTCGACGAGCACCGTCGGATCGAGGTTCCGCCACGAATGGTCCGCCGTGCCGTCGGTGTCGGCCAGGAAGATGAGCGGGATCCCCCGTGCGTCCTTGAACGGCCCTTCCGGCTTGTCCGCGACCGCGACACCGATCGAGATCCCGTAGCCGGACTGGCCGCCCTCCACCGGCGCGTAGAAGTAGAACTTCGGGTTGCCGTCCTCGTCGTCGCGTTCGACCACCTGACCCGCATTGGCGTTGCCCGTCGAGTCGCCGCCGCGAGCCCAGGAGAACACATTGTAGCGCATCACCGCGCCCTTGTTCTCCCAGTGGATCATGTCGGACGATGTCCAGAGCCGCCAGTCGAACATGCGGTAGCCCTCTGCACCCTCGGCCTGCTCGTCATGGCCGGTATAGAGGTAGACCTTGTTGTTCCACGCCATGGCCGCGCCGTCCGCGGTGAAGATGTAATCTCCGGGGCCGCTGGTCGGATCTGGCGCATCGTACTTGATGATGGGATTGTCGAACTCTGTCGGGGGCGGCGTGCTGCCTGCGCCGCCGCCGCCGTGTTCCGCGCCGCCGCTGCCGCCTGCGCCGCCGCTGCCCGTCGCGCCGCCGCTGCCCGTCGCGCCGCCGCTGCCCACCGTGCCACTGCTGACGCCCTCACCGCCGCTGCCGCCTGCGCCGCTGCTGCTCGAGCTATTGCTGGAGCTCGATGACGACGTTCCTGGGCCAGAGGCCGCCGTGTCCGGCTTCTCCGCACCACCGTCGCAAGCCCCGAGCCATGCCCAAAGTAGAAGACCAGCAATCCGCTTCGAACGAGCGTAGTCCATCGAGCACCTCCTCATCAGCCTGTCCAACACGACGACCATGGCGACGGTGAGCCCCACCACGCCAAGCTGCACCGTTCGGACGTCCAGTATCCGGCCATCGAATGTGAACGTTCACATTTATAGCGTCAATCGAAATCCGGCGATTCTTGGCCTGCAGGGTCAAGCTGCCGGATCGCGTCAAAGCGCGTACGGCCGATCGCGCTTGACATTCGAAATGTGAACGTTCACATTCGACTTCGTCTTAACCGATTCATTTCAGGGGGCGCGTCGCGCGTTCGTGTACCCGTGTGCCCGTGTGCCCGCGCGATCGCGGTGGGGGCTGTGGGCTCCACCTTCCGTTGGGATGGCCACTTATCATGACTCATACGCTACAGAAGAGGTCAGGCATGCGTTCGACGAGGATGGGACTGCGTTGGCTCGGCTTTCCTTCGTTGGCCGCCCTGCTCGCGGCGTGCTCCGGCGGGGACCTCAACTCACCGGAAGGAAATGACGGCGGCAGCTCCGGTGACACCTCGTCCGTGGTGGTGGGCAGCGGCGGCGCAGCCCCGACGCCGGCGGCAGGAGCCACGAGCAGCGGGGCCACGAGCAGCAGCGGGGCCACGAGCAGCAGCGCCACGAGCAGCGGGGCCACGAGCAGCAGCGCCACGAGCGGCTCGGGGGGAGGCGCCACGACCGGAAGCGGCGGCGCGGGCGGAATCGACCCGGACACGATCACCGCCCCGGAAGGCAAGATTCCGAACATGCCCATGCCGGCGAACAAGGTCAACTTGCCGCGCAACAGCTGGCGAGACGGCCTGGTGTCGCCGACGCTCGAGGCGGGCCATCACCAGAACCAGCCGATCGTCATCAACGGCTACGTACAGGGCGCCGGCAACGCCGAGATCGTCTTCTACGACATCGCCGATCCGACCAACCCGAAGATGCTCTCGCGCATCCAGAGCCCTGGCTTCGATCCCAGGGGAGGGCCCAAGGGCGTCGGCGAGGCGGAGTCGCACCAGACGTCGCTCGGCCGCTATGGCGACAAGTTCTACCAGGTCACCACCTCGGGCACCGGCGTCGACATCTGGGACGTCACCGACGCCCGCGCGCCTCGTCACGTGAGGCTCGTCAAGCTCGCCGGCATCAACTACGGGGACTTCACCGACTCCGTCTGGGGAATGTACTGGCAGGGCAGCGTCATCTACGTCGGCGGCACCAACACGGGCCTGCACATCCTGGACGCCGCGGATCCCGAGGACGTGAAGTTCGTCAAGAAGATCCCGATCTCGCAGTTCGGCGGCGTGAGCGCCGGTCCGCTGTGGGCCGTGGGCAATACGCTGGTCATCACGACGCCCAAGGACAACGGCGGCATCGCGACGATGGACATCAGCGATCCGATGAACCCGGTCGCGCTCGACTTCATCACCCCGAGCAAGAGCTACATCTGCGGTCTGTACGGCAAGCACATCTACGTGCAGTCGCCGCTGCGCGTGTGGGACGTGCTGACCGACCCCACCGACATCGGCTCGGCCAATTCACCCATCGCCACGCTGCCCGACTCGGCGTTCAGGGCCAAGGGCTACCCCGCCGGCTCCGAGTACATGAGCTTCTCCGACGGCACCCTGTTCCTCGGTCACCTGCGGCCGGACGCCGGCGTCTCCAAGATCGACGTGCGCGACATCCACAAGATGTCGATCGAGAGCCGGGTCTGGGGGCGGCTCGAGTTCACGAACGGCGACGACCAGTTCTCGATCCCGGTCGGCAGCCTGCTGGTGCTGGCCGACGACGAGCTGCCCTACCGCGGCATGGTCATCGCCGCGCACTCGACCGAGCCGGACACCACGCCCCCGGCGGTCGACACGGTGCTGCCGAAGAACGGAGCGACGGGGCTGTCCAAAAAGTCGCGCATCGGCCTCAGCCTCACCGACAATGTCGAGATCGCCACGGTTCACAACGGCAGCTTCATCGTAAGGCCGATGGGCGGGCAGCCGTTGAAGGGGAGCTTCGGCCTGTACATGGGCATCGTCAACTTCGATCCCGACGAGGACCTGATGCCGAACACGACCTACGAGATCGTCCTGCCGAAGGACGGCATGAAGGATCTCGTCGGCAACGGCATGGCGGCTGAGTTCAAGTCGACGTTCACGACCGGTCCCTGAGCCATGCGCTCGCTCCCGAAGCTCCTCGGCCTGCTCGGAGGCCTCTGCGCGGCGGCGGCCTGGCCGGCCGAGGCGCGCGCCGTCACGGCCAGCGTCCCCGTGCGCGCGCCCTCGCTCGCCGGCGAGGCCGTCACGTTCGACCTGACGATCGGCGACGCGGTCGGCCCCGTTCAGGTGCGCTGGGACATGGGAGACGAGACGCGCACCGAGTTCATGGTCGATGACGTGCAGCAGGTCCACACCTACGCCGCTCCCGGCCACTACCCGGTGCTCGTGACGGTGAAAGACGATGTCGGGTTCACCAGCGTCGCCTTCGGGCACACGGTGCACCGGCCGCTCGTCACGGGCAGCGCGGCGGGCTCGACCGACCTCGTGTACGACCCGCCGAACGCGAAGGTCTACACGGCCAATTACGAGAACGACAGCGTGAGCGTGCTCGACGCGAGCGCGCTGACCAAGGTCGCGGAGGTGCCGGTGGCGCGCGGCCCGGTCGGGCTCGCGCTCACCGCGCAAGGCACGCTGTGGGTGCTGCACCGGGATGCGCACTCCGTCTCCATCCTCGATACCGCGTCGCTCTCGGTGGAGCGCGAGATCGCGCTGCCGTACGCGTCGCAACCGATGGGCCTCGCGATCAGCCCGACCGGGGACGCCGCGTATGTGACGCTGATGGCGGTCGGCAAGGTGCTGAAGCTGGACGTGGCGAGCGGCGCCGTCGTGGCCGAGCTTTCGCTCGGCGGTACGCCGCGGGGCGTCTCGGTGTCGCACGACGGCTCGCAGATCTACGTCACGCGCTTCCTCTCCGAGGACAGCCACGGCGAGGTGGCGCGCATCGACGCGGCGACCTTCCAGGTGAGCACGCGCTTCGCGCTCGCCGCGGACACCACGACGGAGGACACGGACCAACAAGGGCGCGGCCTGCCGAACTACCTGTTCTCGGTGGGGCTCTCGCCCGACGGCTCGTTCGCGTGGGTGCCGGGCAAGAAGGACAACATCTTTCGTGGTCCATTTCGCGATGGGCTCGACCTCACCGACGACAACACGGTACGTCCGCTCGTGGCGCTGCTGAACCTCGCGGAGGGCACAGAGGACGTCGCGCGGCGCATCGATCTGGACGATCGCAACCTGCCGAACCAGGTCGTGTTCACGCCGCTGGGCGACTACGCGTTCATCAGCGTCGCCGGCTCGGCCCTGGTGGAGGTCCGCGACGCCTACACCGGCGAGTTCGTGACCGCGCTGAAAGAGGCGGGCTTCGCGCCGCGCGGCCTGGCGCTGACCGAGACCAACAAGCTGTTCGTGCACGCGTCGCTCAGCCGCACGGTGACGGTCTACGACGTCGCAGACATCGTCAGCTCGCACGACCTCATCACCAAGAAGCTGGCCGACATTCCGACGGTCGCCGTGGAGAAGCTCGACCCGCAGGTCCTGCGCGGCAAGCAGCTGTTCTTCAACTCGGCCGATATCCGCATGAGCGACCAGGGCTACATCAGCTGCGCGTCGTGTCACTTCGACGGCGCGGAGGACGGGCGAGTCTGGGACTTCGGCAGCGCGGGGGAGGGGCTGCGCAACACCGTCTCGCTGCTGGGGCGGCGCGGCACGGGCCACGGCAACGTCAACTGGAGCGGCAGCTTCGACGAGATCCAGGACTCGGACGACAACATCCGCCACCTGTTCGGCGGGAAGGGCTTCCTGACCGCCGAGCAGCTCGCCGTGGGGACGGTCGGCACGCCGCGCGGCGACAAGAAGGCTGGCCTGAGCCCCGAGCTCGACGCGCTGGCGGCGTTCATCGGCTCGCTCGACACGCACCGGCCGAGCCCCTTTCGCAACGCCGACGGCTCGCTCACCCAGGACGGCGTCGCGGGTCGCGCCATCTTCAGGCGCCTGGGTTGCGGCTTCTGCCACACGGGGGCCGACGGGACCGACAGCGCGGGTGGCAAGCTGCACGACGTCGGCACCGTGAAGGCGTCGTCTGGTATGCGCGCCGGTGAGCCGCTGTTCGGCATCGACACGCCGACCTTGAACGGCGTCTGGGAGACGGCGCCGTACCTGCACGACGGCTCCGCGCCGACGCTGCGCGATGTCCTCGTCACGGCCAACCCCGACGATCGCCACGCCTTCATCAGCGGGCTCAGCGAGGCCGAGCTCGGGCAGCTCATCGCCTATGTGCAGCAGCTGGACGGCACCGTCGACCTGGAGCCGAGCGAGGGTGACACCGCGGTTGAGGAGCCGAGCGAAAAGGGCCTCTTTGGCTGCAGCGCGGCGGGCGGGCGCGGCGACCGCCACGCGCCGCTCCTGGCGCTCGCGCTCATGGCGGGGTTGATGACGTTCGGCGTCCGCCGAGGGAGGTCCGCGTGAGGCGCCTGCAGAGCCTGTGCCTGGCTTCGCTGCTGCTGGCGGCGTGCGTCGGCGAGATCGGCGGGGGCGCTGCCACGGACGAGGCGACGACCGACTGGGACACGCTGCCGTCCGTGAACGCTCCCGACCCGGAGCTGTCGGGCCTACCCACGCGCGAGGCGCAGCACCGCGCGCTGTGCGCGACGCCGCGAGGCGACAGCTTCTGGCAGGCGGTGTGCGAAGCTCCCCGCCCGAACATCACCGACTTCGCCAGCTTGCTCAGCGTCGCGAAGCTCGACGAAGATCGCGCCTTCGCGCTCACCGGCAACTCCACCTCGCTCGTGAAGGGCGCCGTCTCTGCGGTCAATCCGCGACTCATCGTCTTTCCCCGCGTGACCGAGATGCGCGAGAGGCCGGCTGAGATGACCGCGCTCGGCTTCGTCCGCGGCGAGCCCTTCGTCGAGATCGTGAGCCGCGACCTCTCGACAGGCGACTACAATTTCTACCTGTTCACGTTCGAGCGACCGTGTGATTACGACGGCAGCTGCGATCTGGCGAGCCTGCTCACCGAAGAGATAGAGCACGGCTGGACCGCGTTCAGCATCTACAGCGAAGAAGACGTCGAGAACACGTCGTTCGACTGCCGCTCGTGCCACCAGCCCGGCGGCCATGGCACGAAGAAGATCTTGCGCATGCAGGAGCTGGAGTTCCCCTGGATGCACTGGTTCCCGCAGCGCTTCGTGCAGCGGACCGAGTCCGATCGGGTGCTCACGGCGCAGTTCCTGGAAGCCCACGCAGTGGACGCGCAGTACGGCGGCATCCCCATTGCGGTCATCCAGAATGCCATCGACGAGGGCAGCGGCGCGCAGCTCGAGGCGTTGCTCGTCGCCGAAGGCCAGGCGGCGCAGCCGAACGCGTTCGACCCGCGCATCGAGGCCGAGGCCAAGGCCGGCTCGTCGAGCTCGATCTGGGAGGAGCAGTTCGCCTTGTCGCTGGCGGGTGATTCGATCCCTGTGCCTTACCCGCTCGTGGACGTGACGGAGCCCGCGCTCCGCGCGGAGCGGGCCCGGTCCTACCTCGACGTTGTGACGGGCGCGGCCCCGCGACAATCCCTGCTCGATCTGCGCAACCTCTTCTCCGAAGACGCGAAGGTGAAGCTCGGCCTGGTGCCGCCGCCGGGGGCGAGCGGGCGCGCCGTGCTCACGCAGCTCTGCTCGCGCTGTCACGACGGTCGCGGGAACCCGGCGCTGAACCGCGCCAGGTTCAACGTGAAGAACCTGGACGGCATGTCGCGAGAGACGAAGGACAAGGCCATCTTTCGCTTGCAGGAGCCCGCGACCTCGCCGCTGCGCATGCCGCCGTGGCGCGCCGCCGACGCGCTGCCCCCCGCGGAGCTCGCTGCGGCCATCGAAGAGCTGGCCAAGTAGCGCCGTCCGCGTGACCGCCGCGCGCCCGTTTGTGATTGGCGCCGGCAATGTGAGCGTTCACATCTGGGCGCTCCAGCACCTGCATTGCCTTGCCCGCTTCGCGCTGGCGTGACGTAACGGAGGCGTACAGCGGCCGGCGATCGTGGCCTGGCTCCGTTACTGGATCTACAAGGACACCGGTGGGAAGCACTATGTCTACGGTGATGATTGCGTGATGTGCATCTCCCCCTGGGTGAATCCCCAGCGCAAGAGCTGGGAATGACCTGGCGCTGAGGGAGACGGCATGGCCCCATCCACCATCGGAGCCGCGGAGCCCCGGACCCGTCCCATCGGTTGGTTGGGGAATGTCGCGATTCGCAGCGTCGTCGTGGGCTTGCGTACGGATCTTGCGTACATCTTCGGGGATGTCGACCTTGCCACCCCGGGCGCGCTCCGGATACAGTCCAGCACCTAGCGAATGACAGATGAGGGATTAGGGGAGATCGGGCGTCTCAGGGCAGAGATCGCAGCGCTGCACGCGCGCGTCGAGGAGCTGGAGAGCGCGCTGGCGGAGCGGTCGAACGGCGGGGCGGCCGGGGGAGCCGCGCGGCCCGACGCGGTGAGCGCGGACGCTCACGCCGCCTGCGGCGCGCTCGCGTGGCTGCTCACGCCGGCGCCGGCGCTGATCCACTGGCGTCCCGATGGCGTGGTGACGCGCTGGAACGAGGGCGCCGAACGTGTCTTCGGCTGGAGCGAGGGCGAGGCCGTCGGCCGCAGGCTCTCCGAGCTCGTGGGCGCAGATCCCGTGTCCCCGGACGCGGTGCGTGCGCTCCTGCTCGACTGGGCGGAGAACCGGTTCTCCTCGGCCACGAGCGAGGGCAGGACGAAAGACGGGCAGGCGCGCCTCTTCCGGTGGACCCACGCGGTGCTGCGCGACGACCGCGGCGGCGCGCGTGAGATCGCGGCGATCGTCGAGGACGCCGGCGAGCCACCGTGGAGCGAGCACGTGCTGCTCGGGCGGCTTCAGCTGCTCCTTCAGCTGCTGGATCACTCGCGCAATTCCATCTTCGTCAAGGACACCGACGGGCGCTACGTCTTCGTCAACCGATCTCACGCGGAGGTCCTCCAGAGGCACGTCTGCGAGATCATCGGCAAGGATGAGGGCGAGTTGAGCCCCCTGGCCCCCGAGGCCATCGAGCAGCTCGTGGCGAAAGAGCACGAGGTGATGGCCGGGGGAAAGGCGATGCAGTACGAAGAGGTGCTGCTGCTCGGCGACACGAGCATTCATTTCTCCACCGTCAAGTTCCCTATCCTCGGCGGAGGTGGCGAGCCGATCGGCCTCGGCGGCGTTGTCACCAACACCACCTTGCTGAGGCACGCGGAGGCCGAGCGGGCCGCGCTGCAGGAGAAGATCATCGTCGCCCAGCAAGCGGCCCTCCGGGAGCTGTCCACGCCGCTCATCCCGATCGCCGACCGGGTGGTCGCGATGCCGCTCGTAGGGACGATCGACAGCGCGCGCGCAGCGCAGATCATGGAGACGCTGCTGTCCGGCATCAGCAGTCAGAGCGCACACACCGCGATCCTGGACGTCACCGGCGTGCGCGCGGTCGACGAGCACGTCGCCGATGCGCTGACACGGACCGCGCGCGCCGCCCAGCTGCTCGGCACGCGCGTGGTGCTCACCGGCGTGCGCTCCGAAGTGGCGCAGACGCTGGTCACCCTCGGCGCGGATCTGTCCGGTATCACCACGCTGGGCACCCTGCAAAGCGGCATCGCGCACGCCCTCCGCCACCAGGCGAACCTGCGGTCAGCGGGCTGAATCCGTCGTAAAGAGCAGGAGCTCGGACCGCCTGGCAGCCGTGTCCTTCGACCGCCGAGCCACGCTGAGGCATTGCCATGTAGGCCTGCCGCGCGGCCGTCGCCGGAGGGGCGACCGGCGAGGCGCGTGGTCGGCCGGCGTGAGCTGGCCGAGACTACCAGCGCCCGCCGGATCGGTTACGTTGTCAGGACCCCATGACGATCGACACCTCTCCCGACGCGCCCATCCCGTCGGTGCTGTCGAAGCTCGACGAGATCCGGCAGCGCATGGCCTCCCACACCGATCGGGACGACGAGCGGCGGGTCCTGGAGATCCTCGCGGGCTCGACCGCCGTCGAGCTCGATCAGCTGCTCCTCCAGCTCGATCTGCCCGCGCTGCTCGGAGACATCGATGATCGCCTCATCGGCCCCGACAACCGCACGGCGCTGCTCGATCTCCTGACCGCCGAGCGCCTCGGCGACCTCGGGATTCCGGCCCGCGCGGCGCTCATCTCGGCGCTGCAGCGCGGCCGGACGGGCAGCCGCGACGAGCGGGCGCTGCGCCGCATCTGGCTCGGCACGCGCGGCGCGGACGTCACGCGGCTCAAGAACGCGCTCGACGGCCGCGGGGGCTACCGCGACCTTCACCAGCTCTTCTACCACGATATCGACGACGACTCCCTGCGCGAGGAGATCCTCGCGCACTTCGCGCGAGAGGCGGTCTCGGCGTCTGGCTCCCTTTCGGGTTCAGGTTCCGTCTCTGTGCGCGAGGTGAAGATCCTGTCCGATATCGACGATACGTTCTATGCGAACTGGAAGGACGCCCGGTACCCGAAGAAGACCGTCTATCCCGGGGTCCTGCAGTTCTATGCGGAGCTCGACCGCGGCCCTGGCCCCGTGCCCGGGCGGGCCGGCGATCTGACCTTCGTCACCGCCCGCCCCGGCGACCGCCTCGGCCTCGTGGAGGACGCGACGATCAAGGCGCTCGCCGAGCGCGGTCAGCTCACCGCGACCGTGCTCGCGGGCTCGTTCACCCGCCTCATCGGCAACCGCACGATCGCGGAGAAGAAGCTCGAGAACTTCCTCGAATACCGGCGGCTGTACCCGGAGTACGATTTCGTCTTCGTCGGCGACAGCGGGCAGGGCGATATCCACTTCGGCCAGCGCATGCTCGAGGTCGCGCAGGAGGCGGTGAAGGCGGTTTTCATTCACGACGTGGTCGCCACGCCCGATCTGGCGCGCAGGGAGCTCGCGGCCTCGGGCGTCCACCTGTTCGATACCTACATCGGCGCCGCGCTCACGGCCCTCGAGCGCGGCCTCGTCGGTCCCGAGGGCGCGGCGCGCGTGGCCGAGGCCGCCACGGTGGCGTTCGCCGCGATCGCGTTCCCGTCGCAGGCGGACCGGGAGGCGCGCCGCCTCGAGATGGCGCGCGACGTCGCACGCCTGAACGAGGCGCTGCCTCGGCCGCGCTAGGCCGCGGCGAGCGCGGCGACGAAGCGGTCGATCTCGGATTCGTCGTTGTAATAATGGACCGAGGCGCGCACCAGATCGGGAATCCCGCGATCCTCGAAGTCGAGCAGCGTCCCGGCGGCGGTCGACACGCTGACATGGATCGCCTGCGCGGCGAGCCGCGCCTTGATGGCCGTGGCGTCCTCGCCGGCCCGGGTGAAGGTCACGATGCCGCAGCGCTGCTCGCCGAGGTCGCGCACGGTGACACCCGGGATCTCGGAGAGCCGCGCGCGCAGGCGCTCGGCCAGCGCACTTACGCGGTCGCGGATCGCCGGCAGGCCCAGCCGGAGCGCATACTCCGCGGCCGCGCCGAGCCCGAGCCGGCCGGCGACATAGCTCTCCCAGTTCTCGAAGCGCCGGGCGTCGGGCAGCAGCTCGTAGCGATCCGGCGCCGTCCAGCGGGCCGCGTGGAGATCGAGGAACGGCGGCTCCAGCCGGTCGAGCAGCGCGCGCCGGACATAGAGAAAGCCGGTGCCGCGCGGTCCGCGAAGGTACTTGCGCCCCGTCGCCGACAGGAAGTCGCAGCCGATCGCCTCGACGTCGATCGGCAGCTGCCCGACCGACTGGCAGGCATCGAGCAGGAAGGGCACGCCCGCCGACCGAGCGCGGCGGCCGATCTCCTCCGCCGGGTTGACAAGCCCTCCGTTCGTGGGGACGTGGGTGATGGCGATCAGCTTGACCCGCTCGTCGAGCAGGCGATCGAGCGCAGAGAGCGACACCGCGCCGCGCTCGTCGCTCGGGATGGGGACGATCTCGGCGCCGGTGCGCCGCGCGACCTGCAGGAACGCGATGTAGTTCGAGGCGTACTCGGTCCGCGCGGTCAGGATGCGATCGCCAGGGCCGAAGCGGAGCGAGTAGAACGCCATGTCCCAGGCGCGCGTGGCGTTCTCGACAAGCGCGATCTCGCCGGGCGCCGCGCCGATCAGCCGGGCGATCGTGCCGTAGACCGCCTCGAGCCGCTCGCCCGCCTCCGCCTCGGCCTCGTAGCCGCCGAGGGTCGCCTCGCGGCGCAGGTGCTCGACCACCGTGTCGACCACCACGGCCGGAGGCAGCGAGGAACCCGCGTTGTTGAAGTGAAGGACGCTGGTGCAGGCCGGGGTGTCGCGGCGCAGCGCGGCGATATCCATCGTCATGACGTCGTCTCCTCGAGAGGCCGATACGCTGCCGGCTGGGCAGCTCCACGTCAATCGCGGCGGCCGCCGGCGGCAGATCGCCGGCGAAGCGCGGTGAGGGCTACTTCATGAGCCCGCCGCGCAGCTCGCTCGGGGAATAGCCGAGCATGCGGCGGCAGGTCCGCGAGAAGTGCGCCAGATCGGCGAACCCCGCGGCGTGGGCGGCGCCCGTCGCGTCGAGGCCCGCGAACGCCAGGAGCGCCGCGAGCAGCCGGCGCCAGAGCTGGAAGGTGCGGATCGGCAGCCCCACGTCGCGCACGAACAGCGCCTGCAGGTGCGCCTCGGAGACCCCGGCGCGCGAGACCGCGAGGCGCCGGTCCGCCGCCGGATGGCGCAGCGCCTCGAGGACGCGGGCGACCCGCCCATCCAGGGAGGCGCGCGGCGACTCCCTCGCGAGCCAGGACGCGACCTCGCGCGCGAGGCCGCCGAGCACGTCGGGGCGCGACAGGGACGCGCGGTGCGCCGCCACGGCGCCTTCGAGGCGCGAGAGGAGCCGGCCTTCGAGCGGACAGGGGCCGCCGCGCAGGCGCGCGTAACCCGCCACGTGCGGCATCGCCTCGGGGTCGTACAGGAACCCGAGCGTCGGCCCGGGGCTCACAGCGGCGTGCCACAGGTCGGGGGGCACCACGACCGCGCGCCCGCGCACGACCGCGCCGCCCGGCTCGGTCACGGTCACCTCGCGCTCGATCCCCACCAGGATCGCCGCGCCGTGCTCCGCGTGGAGGGTCGACCCCATCGCCGTCGAGGCGCGCACCGCGAAGGCGTCCGCGAGCACGGCGCTGATCCGGGATTCGTTCAAGCGGCCCACGTCGCCTGATCCTACCTTGGCCACCGCTGGAGGTGGTGAGCGATGAACCTGTTCTCGGAAGAGATGCGCCGAAACCCTTACCCCGTGTACGACCAGCTCCGGAGCCGTACTCCCGTGCTCCACTACCCGCCGTCCGACTCGTGGCTGATCTTCGATCACGACGGCGTGAAGCGGGCGCTCCACGATCACGACGCGTTCAGCTCGGTCGTGTCGCCGCCGGGCACAAGGACCGCCGAGTGGCTCATCTTCTCGGACCCTCCGCGCCACACCAAGCTGCGCGCCCTCGTCACACGGGCCTTCACCCCGCGCGCCGTCGCGGGGCTCGAGCCGCGCATCCGCCGGCTGTCGCGCGAGCTCCTGGACCGGACGATCGAGAGCGGCCAGATGGACGTCGCCGAGGACTACGCGGTCCCGCTCCCCCTCCTGGTGATCGCCGAGATGCTCGGCGCCCCGGCGGCGGACCAGCCGCGGTTCAAGCGCTGGAGCGACGCGATCCTGGACCTCAGTCATACCGTCTCCGGCAGCGAGGACGCGGCCCGGGCGCTCGACGAGTTCGCCGCGGTGACGGCCGAGATGCAGGCCTACCTGAGAGGCCTCATCGAGCAGCGGCGGGCGGCGCCGGAGGATGATCTCCTGACCAGGCTCGTCGAGGCCGAGGTGGACGGAGAGCGGTTGAACGAGGACGAGATCCTGGGCTTCTTCCAGCTCCTCCTCGTGGCCGGCCACGAGACGACAACGAACCTGATCGGCAATGCCATCCTGTGCTTCCTCGAGAACCCGGACGAGCTCGCCCGCCTCCGGGCCGAGCCCGCTCTCCTGCCCTCCGCGATCGAGGAGGTCCTGCGTTACCGCTCGCCGGTCCAGGCGATGTTCCGCGTGACGAGGCGCTCTGTCGCGGTGCACGGCCAGGTGATCCCGGCCGGCAAGGCGGTGCTGGCGATGATCGGCTCCGCCAACCGAGATCCAGAGCAATTTCGCGAGCCTGGCCGCTTCGACATCGCGCGGGATCCCAACCCGCACATCGCGTTCGGGCACGGCATTCACTTCTGTATCGGGGCGCCGCTCTCGCGCCTCGAGGCCAGGGTAGCGCTGGCGGATCTCGTCGCGCGGCTCGGCGGCCTCACGCTCGCGAGCGACGCGCCGTGGGAGCCGCGCCGGGCGATCCACGTGCACGGCCCGACGCGCCTGCCGATCCGCTTCGCGCCGGGGCCGCGCCTCGGCAGCGGCGCGGGGCCTTAGGGCGCCCGCAGCGAGGCAGCGACGTCGAGCAGCGGCACGAGCGCCTTGTCGTTCGCCGCGCCGGCGAAGAGGTGCACCATCAGGCCTTTGATCTTCGGGTGCGGAAGGATCGCCTCCGCCATGACGCGTGTGGGGCTCATGGGCCAGACTTGCCAGCTCATCGCCTTTCCGAACACCTTGCCTGGTCTGCGCGTGGGGGTCACCTTCGCCTCGTTCTGGTTGTACTGGAACGACGGGTGGTCACCGACATAGATGCCTATCGCGGACTGCGGCGCGCCGAGCTCCGCGGGCAATCGCACGCGGTGCACCGTGAAGTCCGGGCCGCGCTGCAGGGCGGCGCTCGCGCCTGCCGGGACCTTCACGAGGAAGCTGTCCTCGCTGCCCTGTCCCTTGAGAGGGCGCTCTCCTCCGCCCGCGTCGATGCGCCGCGGCCCCGCGCTCACGGTGGCGGCGATCGCGCGCGCGAAGGCCGTGCAGCGGGGCAGCTCGCCGGGCGCCTCTGGCAGATCGCCCGCGCCGGCCGCGAGCCCGCTGCAGCCCGCCGCGGCCTTCGCGGCAGGAGGATTGACGTAGAAGGCGAGCCTCTGAACGAAGCCGTCCGGGTGCAGGACGTACAGGCCGAGCACCGGGATCGCGACGCTGCCGCGATTCGTGCTTCCAGGGAACACGGCCCAGGCCCTGAGCTGCTCGTCGGACAGGCGGAGCGGCTCCACCGTGGCGCTGCCCCCGGGGAAGTCCGCGGCCACCGCGGCGCGAACGCCGCTTTCGGGGTCCTTGCCGCCAAGCGCGAAGAGCTCGGAGGCCATCATCACGAAGCGCTCATCGCCGGCGTCGAGCACCACGCGGGTCTCCTCTTCGTCCGGCTCCGCCGCGGCCATGACCGAGTGCGCGCGCGCCTCGAGCCGCGCTCCCTCGGGCAGCCGCACCGCGAGGCGACCCGAGAGCAGCGAGGTGGCCGGCCGCTTGCCCAGGAAGTCGGTCGAGGGCGCTGCGGGCCCGGGCGAGGCCTGGGTCGGCGCGATGGGCGCCTCGCCCTGCGCCGCGGGCGCGGGCGCCTCGCCCTGCGCTGTGGCCGGCGCCTTGACCGGCGCGCCGCCGCTGCCGGAGCACGCGGCGCAGGCGAGCAGGGCACCGCAGGCAAGCGCGAGCGCGGAAGGAAGGCGGGAGAGGCGGGCTCGACGCATGCGGTTCATCGAGCGCGACCGTAAAGCACCGCTTGCCAGCGGGCAATCGCGCTCGCGGCCGCATGTCACGAGGCGTCGAGGGCGGCGCGCCGCGAGCGTCTCGTTGCATGGATGGCCCGGTCGCGTGGTCCTCCAGCGTTCCTGATGCCTGCGGGGCTGATGCCCGCCGGCCTCACCCGTCCTGCTGTGCGGTCCGGCGAAGCAGGCAGACGCGCCGCGATAGACCGTCAGGTTCGTCGCGCCGCCGCGCCGACGAGCACGCCCGGGCCGGGCTGGCGCGTCGTGCGTGGCGCACGGCCGGAGATGAGGGGAGGACCGTGGCGTCATCGCCGCTCCTCGCACCGGTGGCACCACCATTGCTGGAGGTGTTCGCGCTGATGGCGCCGGCGCCGATCGCATGAACGACGCTGACGGCGCCCGGCGGACCGCCGTCCCGCCGCCGAGGCTGGCGTGGGGATGGGCAGGCATGGAGGATTCGATGAAAGACCAGACCGCCGTCGAGGTTCTTGTTCCACGTGAGATGTCGCCGGATCAGAGACAGCGCCTCATCGACGAGCTCTATGGCTTACGCCGCGTGATCTTCGAGGGCGCGCAGCGGGAGAAGAGCTTCGCCACCCACGTCATCGACGCTGGCGCGGAGCACGGCGCCGTCGTGGTCCAGAGGGGCGCCGGCGGCCAGATCACCGGCTATTTCGCCGTTCAGATCATGGATCCGGAGCCCTCCGGCGCGCAGATCGCGATCTTCCGCGGCGAGTCCGGGGCGCTCGGCGAGCACGTCGGCGACGATGACGTCCTCCGCCACGTCCTTTTGCGCCTGATCCGGTACATGCTCGCCCACCCGGGTCGACCCGTGTTTTGCCTGTGCTCGGTGGCTCACCCGTCGAGCTATGCGCTGTTCTCGCGCTTCGTCGATATCGCGCGCACGAGCCCGCCGGAGGGCGCGGACGAGCTCATGTCCAGGCTCGCCTCTTCGTTCGACCCGGAGGCGAACGATCGAGGTAGCCCGTTCGTCTTCGAGGTCGGGCAGACGGCGGTCGAGCCGGCGGGCGGCTGCGACTTCCTGCACGTCCACGAGAACCCGTCGCTGCGCTATTTTCTCTCGGCGCGCCCCGGCGCTGCGGAGGAGCGCGAGCTCATCGCGCTCGTGCCGCTGCGCCTCGGCGGCATGCTGCGCGCCGCAGTGGGCTGCGCGCCGCCTGAGGCGAGGCGCTGGTAGCGCGCCGCTCGCCGGGTCAGGCCAGCACTGCGGACAGGCTGTCGAGGAATCGCTGGTTCTCGCGCTCGGTGCCGATGGTCACCCGAAGGCTGGTCGGCAGGTTGCCGAAGGGCCGCACGATGACGCCCTTCCGGAGCAAGGCGTCGTACACGGCGCGCGCCGGCCGCCCGACGTCCACGAGCACGAAGTTCGCCTGGCTCGGCGCCACCGACAGCCCGAGCTGCGTGAGCTCGCGCGTGAGCCGGTCGCGCTCGCGGAGGTTCAGCGCGCGGCTCTTCTCGACGTGCTCGGCGTCGTCGAGCGCCGCGACGGCGGCCGCCTGCGCCAGCGCGCTCACGTTGAACGGCGCGCGCACCCGGTTCAGGTAGTCGATGAGCTGAACCGGGCCCACGGCGTAGCCGACGCGGAAGCCCGCCAGGCCGTAGATCTTCGAGAACGTGCGGAGCACGAGCAGCCGCTCGCGGAGCCCGCGGAGGCGCAGGGAGTCCGGGAAGTCCGGCGCGTCCGTGTACTGGATGTACGCCTCGTCCATGACCACGATCACCTCGGGCGGGAGCTCCCTGAGCAGGCGCTCGACGGCGGCGCGGCCCACGTGTGTGCCCGTCGGGTTGTTCGGGTTCGCGATGAACAGGAGCCGCGTCTTCGGCGTGACGGCCGCGGCCATGGCCTCGAGATCGTGCCGCTGGTCGCGCAGCGGCACGGCCGTGAACGGGACGCCGTAGGCGAGCGCGGCGAGCCTGTAGACGACGAAGGCCGGGTCGGCGAACACGATGTGCGACCCGGGCGTCGCGAAGGTGTGCACGATCAGGTCGAGCAGCTCGTTCGAGCCGTTTCCCTGGACGATCTCCTCCATCCTGACGCCGTGGACCGCCGCGAGCCGCTCGCGCAGCCGGTAGGCCGCCCCGTCCGGGTAGAGGTGCACGCTCTCGAGCGCCCGGCGCGCCGCCTCGAGGGCGCGCGGGCTCGGGCCGAGCGGGTTCTCGTTCGAGGCGAGCTTCACGGCGTCCGTCACGCCGAGCTCGCGCGCGAGCTCATCGAGCGGCTTCCCGGTCTCGTACGGCGAAAGCAGCTCGACGGAGGGCAGAACTAGCGCAGACATAGCGCGCACCCTATCACACCTCGGCCGTGGGGCGTGAGCCGGCTCGCCGGCGCCCTGCCGCGGGTTCGTCGCCGGGAGTTGCCGGGATCTGGCCTCTCCCACGGGGCTCCGTGTGATACTCGCCGTCCCGATGAAACCCGGGGACATCGTCGCCGACCGCTTCTTGATCGAGCGCCTCGCCGGGTCGGGCGGGATGGGCTCCGTCTACCGCGCCCTCGACCGGCACACGGGCGAGACGGCGGCGCTCAAGGTCATGTCGGGCCGCGGCCTCGAGCACGGCGAGCGCTTCGCGCGCGAGGCGCAGGTGCTCGCCGAGCTGCGTCACCCCGGCATCGTCCGGTACATCGCGCAGGGCGCCACGGAGAGCGGCGAGCCCTGGCTCGCGCTCGAGTGGCTCGAGGGCGAGAGCCTCGGCGACCGGCTGCGCCGGCGCGGGCTCACCATCGCCGAGAGCGTCACGCTCGGCCTCCGGGTCGCCGAGGCGCTCGCCGAGGCGCACCGCCACAACGTCGTCCACCGCGACCTCAAGCCGAGCAACCTGTACCTCGTCGACAAGTCGGTCGAGCAGGTCAAGCTCCTCGACTTCGGCATCGCCCGCCTCACGTCGCTGGCTCCGCTCACGATGACGGGCGTCGTGATGGGCACGCCGTTCTACATGGCGCCGGAGCAGGCGCGCGGCGAGCGCGACGTCGGCACCCAGGCCGACGTGTTCGCGCTCGGCTGCGTCCTGTTCCACTGCCTCACCGGGCGCCCGCCGTTCGTCGGCGACGACATCCACACCGCCCTCCTCCGCGTCGTGCTCGACGAGGCGCCGCGCCTCCGCGACCTGCGCGCCGACATCCCCGAGAACGTCGACATCGCGGTGGCGCGCATGCTCGCCAAGGCCCCGGCGGAGCGGCCCGCGAACGGCGCCGCCGTGGCCCTCGAGCTGCTCCGCGTCGGCGAGATCAAGAGCACCCCGCCCGCGCCCGCGAGCCGGCGCGCGAGCGCGCTCACGACCGGCGAGCGGCGCACGCTGTGCCTGATGCTCGCGCGCATGGGCGCGCCGGAGGTCCCGTCGTGGCAGGGGCCCACCATGCCGATGACGCTCCCGATGACGATGCCCCTCGCGCGCACCGTCCCGGAGGACGAGGTGAAGCGCGTGGCGTCGCGCTTCGGCGGGGCGCTCCAGACGCTGCCAACGTCGAGCGACGGGCTCCTGCTCATCACCCTCGAGGGGCGCGGCCTCATCACGGACCAGGCCGCGCGCGCGGCGCGGTGCGCGCTCGAGGTGCGGGACCTCCTGCCCGGCGTGCAGATGGCGCTGGTCGCCGGCCGCGGCTCCGCCGACGACCAGCTCCCGATGGGGCCCACCATCGACCGCGCCGTGCGGCTGCTCGACCGCGCCGACGGCGGGTCGATCCGCCTCGACGAGGTGATGGCCGGCCTGCTCGACGCCCGCTTCGAGGTCGGCGGCGACGCGACCGGCCTCGTGCTCCGCGCCGAGCGCGATCTCGTCGAGGCCGCGCGGACGCTGCTCGGGCGCACGACGCCGTTCGTGGGGCGCGACCACGAGCTCGCCATCCTCGACGCCGTGCTCGACGAGTGCCTCTCCGAGCCGACCGCGCGCGCGGTGCTCATCACGGCGCCCGCGGGGCTCGGCAAGAGCCGGCTGCGCTACGAGTTTCTGCGCCGCGTCGAGGAGCGCAAGGAGCGGGTGCAGGTCTGGCTCGGCCACGCCGACCCGATGAGCGCCGGCTCGCCCTTCGGGATGCTGCGCCAGATGCTCCGCCGCGAGGCCGGGCTCTCGGGCGGCGAGCCGCAGGAGGTCCGCGAGCAGCGCCTCCGCGCCCGCGTGGGCCGGTACGTGAGCGGCGCCGACCTCGACCGCGTGACCGAGTTCCTCGGCGAGGTGGCGCGGATCCGCTTCTCCGACGAGGGCCGGGTGGAGCTGCGCGCCGCGCGGAGCGACCCGATGCTCATGGGCGACCAGATCCGCCGCGCCTTCGAGGACTTCGTGCTCGCCGAGTGCCGGGCCGAGCCGGTGCTCCTCGTGCTCGAGGACCTCCAGTGGGGCGACGTGCCCACGGTGAAGCTCATCGACGCGGCCCTCGCGCTCCGCGACCAGCCGCTCATGGTGCTCGCGCTGGCGCGGCCGGAGGTGGAGACCGTCTTCCCGAAGGTGTGGGTCTCGCGCGGCGTCCAGGAGCTCCGGCTGCGCGAGATCGGGCGGCGGGGGAGCGAGCGGCTCGTGCGCGAGGTGCTCGGCGACGCCGTGACGCCCGACCTGTGCGCGCGCCTGTGCGAGCGGGCCGGGGGCAACGCGTTCTACCTGGAAGAGCTCATCCGCGCGGCCGCCTCGGGCCGGACCGAGGCGCTCCCCGAGACGGTGCTGTCGATGGTGCAGGCCCGCCTCGAGTCGCTCGACGGCGAGGCGCGGCGGGTGCTCCGGGCCGCGAGCGTGTTCGGCCAGAAGTTCTGGCGCGGGGGGCTGATGGCGCTGCTCGGCGGCGAGCGCCGCGCCCCCCAGGTGGACGGGTGGCTCGCGGTGCTCGTCGATCGCGAGCTCATCGCGCGGCGGGGCGAGGGCAAGTTCCGGAGCGAGCACGAGTACGCGTTCCGGCACGCGCTCGTGCGCGAGGCGGCGTACGCGACGCTCACGGACGAGGATCGCGCGCTCGGCCACCTGCTCGCCGGCGAGTGGCTGGACGCGGCCGGCGAGCGCGACGCGGCGCTCCTGGCGGACCACTTCGAGCGCGGCGGCGACGCGGAGCGCGCGGTCATCTGGTTCCGGCGCGCGGCGGAGCAGGCGCTCGGGGCGAACGACTTCCGCGCCGCGATCCAGCGCGCCGAGCAGGGGGCCGCGAGCGCCGACGTGGACGGGGAGTTCTTCGCGGCGCTGCGCCTCGTCCAGGCCGAGGCGCACAAGTGGCTCGGCGAAGCCTCCCAGGCCGAGCGGTGCGCCGTCATGGCGATGCGGGGCTTCCCCCGGAAGAGCGCGCTCTGGTACGCGGCGGCCGGGGAGGCCGCGTCGATGCGGGTGCGCCTCGGCATGGGCGACCGGCTCGCGGATCTCGTCGAGGAGCTCCGGGGGGCCGGCCCGGGCAGCGGGGACCGCGGCTCGTGGGTCGACGTCGCGGAGGCGACCGGCGCCTCCGTGAGCGCGCTGGCGCGCATCGCCGGGTCGCTCCTGCACGGGGGCCAGTACGCCGCGGCGGAGGAGATCGTGCAGGAGCTCTCCCGGGTGGCGGTGCCGCTCGCCGAGCGCGACGCGGCGGTGGCCGCGCGCATCCACGCGCTCCGGGCGTCGCGGGCGCTCTGCTACGGCGACCCCGCGGCGTCGCTCGCGTGCACGGAGCAGAGCATCCCCGCCTACCTCCAGACAGGCGACCTCAGGAACGCGTGCCTGAGCCGCGTGAACGCGGCGCACTGCCTGCTCCAGCTCGGGGTCTACGGCCGCGCCGAGGCCGAGCTGCGCGACGCGCTCGCGGAGGCGGGGAGGCTCGGGCTCTACAACGTGGCGGCGTTCGCCAAGCAGAACCAGGGCCTGCTCTGGATCCAGCAGGGCGACCTCGGCGCGGCGCGCGCGGCCACGGCCGAGGCGATGGACGCCTTCGTGGCGCAGGCGAACCGGCGGCAGGAGGCGCGCTCGCGGGCGTACCTCGCGGCGATCCTGACGCGGCTCGGCGACCTCGACGCGGCGGACAACGAGGCGGGCGCGGCCGTGGCGATGCTGGCGCACGTGCCGACGCTCCAGGCGCACGCGCTCTCGGTGCGCGCGCGGGTGCTGCTCGAGCAGGGCCGGGCAGAGGACGCGCTCGAGGCGGCCCGGCGCGGGCTCGGGCTGCTCGTGTCGGTCGGCGGGACCGAGGAGGGCGAGGCGCAGATCCGGCTCGTGTATGCCGAGTCGCTCCGCGCCTGCGGCCACCACGAGGCGGCGCGCGAGGCGATCACGGTGGCGATGCAGCGGCTCGTCGCGCGGGCGCAATGGATTCAGGACCCGGCGCGGCGGCAGAGCTTTTGCCAGGCCGTGCCGGAGAACGCCAAGACGTTCGCGCTGGCGGCGCTCTGGCAGCAAGAAGCGGAGCCGACGCTGCAGTGAGGCGCCGAGTCGCGGCCGCGCTGCGGACGGAAGAGCTCATGTGTGCTGGCCCGCCCGGCTGCGCCGGTGGGCGGCGAGGGGGGGGCGCAGCGCGCGTGTCACCGCGCGGCGGTGAGCGGATCGAGCTGAGCCGCGCGGCTGTCATGAGGAGTTCACTCACGCCATCTCCGCGGTAACCAATCGTGGCCGCGGGTGGCGTGGCGTGCGCAACATGTGGGTGGAGCGCGTGGGTGGCGCGCGTGGGTGGCGCGTGCGTGGGGAAGCGGCGACCCGGCCGCGGCAGCTTGACTGTGTGGCCGAGGTTCGAAAGAATCCTCAGCAGCCATGTATTCAACCCTCTTTCGGAACGTGCTCTTTCCGTTTTACGAGACGAAACTCCGAGGGAGAGCCACGCTGGCCTACCTGGGGGAGCTGGAGCGGTCCCAGTGGCGTCCGGAGCGCGAGCTCAGGGAGCTCAACTGGAGAAAGATGCTGGCGGCCCTCCGCTTTGCGGAGCAGAGCGTGCCCTTCTACCGGCGCCGCTTCGCCGAATACGGGGTGCGGGTCAAGGACGTGCACGCGCCCGAGGATCTCGCGCGCTTTCCGGTTTTGACCAAAGCCGATCTACGCGCCCACGGCAGCGAGCTCATCGCGGATGGGTGGCGCGGCAAGCTCTTCAGGAGCGGTACGGGCGGATCGACCGGAGAGCCGGCGCGCTTCTTTTACGATCACGCGACGTACGAGTGTAGAAGCGCCGCCGCCCTGCGCTCCGACGCGTGGGCCGGCGGCCGGATCGGGGACAAGGAGCTGTACATCTGGGGGATTCCGACCCTGGAGCCCCGCTGGAAGAAGGCGAAGCGCACGCTGCACGAGGCGCTGATCCGGAAGAAGACGGTGAGCGCGTGGAACCTGGCGGAGGAGCGGCTCGCGGGGGTGGTGGACGAGATCCGGCGCTACCAGCCGAACCTCGTTGTGGGGTACACGAGCCCTCTCTACTACACGGCGCGCTATGCGCTCGAGACGGGGCACCGGCTGCCCACGCCGAGGGGGATCATCGCGACGGCGGAGCGGCTCTTCCCTCACCAGCGCGAGGTGATCGAGCGGGCGTTCCAGGCGCCGGTCTACGACCGCTACGGGTGCAGGGAGATGATGCTGATCGGCGCGGAGTGTGAGCGTCACGAGGGCAAGCACCTCAACATCGAGAACGTCTTCCTCGAGGTGGTGCGCGGCGGCCGGCACGCGCGTCCCGGCGAGCCGGGCGAGGTGATCCTGAGCGATCTCGTGTGCCGGTCGATGCCGCTGCTCCGTTACAAGAACGAGGATGTGGTGGTCGCGGCCGACAAGGCCTGCTCGTGCGGCCGCGGGTTGCCGCTGCTCGCCTCGGTCGAGGGGCGGGTGCTCGACATGATCGTCGGGACGGACGGCCAGCTCCTCTCGTCCGTGTTCTTCCCCTACTTCTTCAAGGACAACCCGACGGTGGAGCGGTATCAGGTCCACCAGGACAAGACGCGGGCGATCACGATCAAGATCATCCCTGGCGAGGGGTACGGGCCGGAGACGTCGCAGGCCATCGAGCGCGATCTGCGCCGGTTCCTCGGGGAGCGGGCGGACATCCGGGTCCAGCTCGTCAGTGACATCCCGGTCACCTCGGGGGGGAAGTTCCGCTTCACCATGACCGAGGTGCCGATCGAGTTCGGCCGCGGGGCCGCGGCATGATCGGAGCGTCCGGGGTCCGGCCGGCGCCGTCCGCCGCGCCGGGCCGGCCCGTGAAGGTCGCCCACGTCGTGCTCTCGCTCAACGTGGGTGGGCTCGAGCGGGTGGTGCTCCGGCTGCTCGACAGGATGGCGCGCGACCGGTTCGCGCCGGTGGTGTGCGCGCTGCAGGAGCCCGGCGTGCTGGCCGAGGAGCTGGCGCGGCTCGGCGTGCCGCTCGTTGTGCTCTCGCGGAAGCCCGGCCTCGACCCGGGGCTCCCGTTGCGGCTCTCGGCGTGGCTGCGGCGCGAGGGGATCAGGCTCGTGCACACGCACAACCCGGGGCCGCACCTCTATGGCGCGCTCGCGACGGGCCTCGCGCGGGCGGCGGCGCTCCCTGGCGGCGGCGGGCCGCGCGTCATCCACACGAAGCACGGGCGCAACTACCCGAAGCAGAAGCGGAAGGTGCTGCTCAACCGGCTGGCCGCGGCGCTCACGGACCGGGTTGTGGCGGTGAGCGACGACTCGCGGGCGGTCGCGCTCGAGGTGGAGCATGTCGACCCGGCCAAGGTCGTGACGATCTTGAACGGCGTGGACACGGACGTGTTCCGGCCGGGCGACGCGGGCGCGGCGAGGGCGCGGCTCGAAGTGCCGGCGACGGGCTACCACGTGGGGTGCGTCGCGCGGCTGTCGCCGGAGAAGGATCACGCGACGCTGCTCGACGCCTTCGCGCGGCTCCGCGCGACGCGGCCCGACGCGCATCTGACGCTGATCGGCGACGGTCCCCGGCGGCCTGCGCTCGAGGCGCAGGCGGCGCGGCTCGGGCTCGGCGGGGCGGTGACGTTCACGGGCACGCGCGGGGACGTGGCGGAGCTCTTGCCGGCGTTCGACGTGTTCGCGCTCGCGTCATTGACGGAGGGGATCTCGCTGACGCTCATCGAGGCGGCGGCGGCGGGGTTGCCGATCGTGGCGACGCGGGTGGGGGGCAATCCGGAGATCGTGGTGGATGGCGAGACAGGGCTGCTGGTGCCGCCCGGAGCGCCGGAGACCCTGGCGGGCGCGCTCGAGGCGGTGGCCGTGCGGGAGGATCGCGCGGAGATGGGGTTGCGCGGGCGGGCGCGGGTGATGGAGCGGTTCGGGATCGACCGCATGGCGCGCGCGTACGAGGACCTCTATGACGAGGTGCTCGGGCGATAGCTTTCGTAGCGCACGACAGCTTATGTCTGCTCTATAGGTGAACGCGCGGCCTTCGATTTCGTCCACGCGGCAAGCAGTCGCGGGTGGCGCTGGGCCACGGCTCGCCGTTGAGCCTGGTGCGTGCCGCCGTCGCCGCAGGTGAGGGGATCACGAAGGCCGACGTTGCGAGCGCCGTGCTCACAAGGGGAGTCTTGCCGCTCGCGCTGTACGGCCCGCGGGACGTCTTGTCCTGCGACGCGGCGGGGTGTAGCGTGCGTCACGCTCAGGAGGGAGGGGTATGAGACGTCTGCGTGTCGCCGTGCTCGTTTCGCTCGTCGTCGGCTGCTCGATCATGGACCCTGAAGATCGCGAGGAACTGAGACGTCAGATCGCGGCGCTGCCGCACGACAATCTGACGCAGATGAAGCGCTGGACCATGCACGAGCTGGCGAAGGAATGGTTGCTGACAAGGGACCAGAACGACCAGGTGGGCAAGGTAATCTGCCGCGACAACGAGGGTGGCATGTGGAGCGGATGGTACGATCGTCCGAATAAGTACATCACCGTGGAGGATATGCTCCGCTGTCTCATGGAGAAGCCCGATCTTCCGAACTATCTCTTCTGCGCCGAAGACTTTGCGTCGTGGGTCATCCCTGACGCGGAGAATGAGATCAAGAAGTTGCTGCCCGCGTACACCGACATCGAGTGCAAGTACGTGTGGGATTTTCGATACGAGCCCGAGAAGGTGGATCCGAAGATGGTCGATATAGATGCGATCGAGTCGGATGATATCATCCAAGCCATGATCACCCTTCCGGGACCGCCTCCAGGGTGGGCTATTCCTCGGTTCGCGCCGCTCCTCTGCCCGCTCGGCGCAGGGGAGGGCTGGGGATGCCCTCCCAGACCGTCCGACTCGTTCCCTACAGGCGGAGAGCCCACAGACCCTCCTGGCGGGGATCAACCGTGAAACGATATCTCATCGTGCGCGAGGGGGGTAATGGGACGGTCATGTTCATGACCAAGGATCCGCGAAAATGGAAGTCCTACCTCCAGAACCTGGGCGAGGTGTGCGGCACGGCATGGCGAGACGATCTGTTAGAGGAAGAGGAACGCGCGTGGGCCGAGGCGTACCGGAGAGAGTTCAACCACTGGGTCGACGGCAGAGCCGCCCCGCCGTGGCCGATGCTGATCGCCGCCGTGAAGCGGGCGTTCGTTGCCGGTTATGGGGCTCTCGAGCGAAAGCCGATCACGCAGGCCGAGGCGCTCGCGCGCCTGGACAGGACCTATCTCTGGAAGCTGCTGACGGCCGACGATGTGGCCCAGGGCGACGGCCCCGAGGCGCTCCGCGCCTTCCAGCGGGGCTTCCGGCTGGGACGAGGCCAGAGGCCCTTCTCCACGAAGGGGAACATCCCCCGGATGGTGGATCCTCCCTATCACTGGTACCGCCAGCAGGCGGAGGCGAACTTGCAGGGACCGAGCGCAGCTCGCGAGCGAGCCCTCGTGGCCACGTGGCGCGCGAGCGGCGCGAGTCGGGAGGACGTGGAGGCGAGCCAGCGAGCGCTGCGCGAGCTCCACGCGAGCGCCTGGCGCGATGATGTACCCGAGGAGGATCGCGCGTGGTCCGAGGCGTACCGCGAGTCGTGCGCGCACTGGGTCGTCGTCCACCGGCGCGACGCGGTGGCGCAGAGCGCCTACCAGGCCTATCTCCGGAGCAGCGACGGAATCCTCGACGGGGCGCCTGCGCCACCCTCGTTGAGACCACTCCATGACGACGCGAAACCATGGCTGGCCTTCGCGGATCGCGTCGAGGACGCGCCCGAGGACGAGAGCGAGCTCGCGACGGCCGAGGCGGCCGCGCGCGAGTACTGGGACGCGCGCTGGCGCGAGGCGCCGCCGTGGGAGAGCGACCCGGACCAGGTCCACTGGCTCGCGGCGGTCCGCGCCGCGCGGAAGACGTCGGCGGAGATGGCCGACCATATCCCGAGGCCCTGGTAGCTTTACCCAGGACGCCCGCCGCCGTGGCCGTCGTGCCTCTGGCCGCCAAGAGCGTGGCCCGGGGCGACCTCTCGGATCCGTTCGGTTCGTCAGTCGCCGTGCCGGATCAGGGGGCTGCGCTGTTGCGCCTACGGGGCGCCGATGCGCCACGAGATGAGCGTGGGCCGCGAGCTGCTGTTCCGCATCGCCACCACCACGTCGCCGGCGCCCGAACTGCCGCCCGACAGGTCCGAGAGACGGCAGGCGCTGATCTGCGAGCCGAGATCCCCCGACGTGCCACTGTCCGCGATCCGGTATTCGGCCTTCGACGCCTCCTGCCGCTCGTCACGCTCCCACACGATGAGCTTGAGCCGGCCGAGCGATAGCTTTCGCAGCGCACGACAGCTTATGTCTGCTCTATAGCTCTACTACGGGAAGTCGGCCGGGGAAGCGAACCGCCAAGCCGCCAAGGACGCCAAGAAAAACGGGGAATAGGGGGGGGATGCCCGGACGGCCCCCCTTCCCCTTCTCCCCTTGGCGGCTTGGCGGCTTGGCGGTTTTTCTTCTGATCCGGGGCAACTTCCCGCAGTAGAGATAGGTGAACGCGTGGCCTTCGATTTCGTCCACGTGGCAAGCAGTCGCGGGTGGCGCTGAGCCACGGCTCGCCGCTGAGCCTGGTGATTGCCATCGTCGCCGCATGTGAGGGGACCACGAAGGCCGACGTTGCGGGCGCCGTGCTCACAAGGGGAGTCTTGCCGCTCGCGCTGTACGGCCCGCGGGACGTCTTGTCCGGCGACGCGGCGCGGTGTAGCGTGCGCCACGCTCAGGAGGGAGGGGTATGAGACGTCCGCGTGTCGCCGCTGGTTGGGATCAACCGTGAAACATCATCTCGTCGTGCGCGAGGCGGGCAATGGGTCGGTCATGTTCACGACCAAGGACCCACGAAAATGGAAGTCCTCACTCCAGAAACTGGGCGAGGTGTGCGGCACGGCATGGCGAGACGATCTGTCAGAGGAGGAGGATCGCGCGTGGGCCGAGGCGCACCGGAAAGAGTTCAACCACTGGGTCGACGGCAGAGCGGCCCCGCCGTGGCCGATGCTGATCGCCGCCGTGAAGCGGGCGTTCGTTGCCGGTTATGGGGCTCTCGAGCGAAAGCCGACCACGGAGGCCGAGGCGCTCGCGCGCCTGGACAGGACCTATCTCTGGAAGCTGCTGACGGCCGACGATGTGGCCCAGGGCGACGGCCCCGAGGCGCTCCGCGCCTTCCAGCGGGGCTTCCGGCTGGGACGAAGCGAGAGACCCTTCTCCACGAAGCGGAACATCCCTCGGCTGTTAGACCCGCCCTATTTTTGGCGCGGCACGTTGAACAGCTTGGAGCTTCCTGGACCGAGCGCAGAGCGCAATCGAACCCTCCTGGTACAGTGGCACGACAGCAAGGGTGTGGAGGAGAGCACGAAAATCAGACAGGCGCTACGTGAGCTCTATGCCAGCGCCTGGCGAGAGGACGTGCCCGAGGAGGACCGCGCCTGGGCCGAGGCGTACCGCGAGACCTGCGCGCACTGGGTCATCGTAAGCCGGCGCCGCGCGGTGGCGCAGAGCGCCTACGAGGCCTATCTCCGGAGCAGCGATGGACTCCCCGACGGGGATCCTGCGCCCCCTCGGTCGAAGCGGAGCCACCGCGACTCGGAACCGTGGCGGTACTTCGCAGATCGCGTCGAGGACGCGCCCGAGGACGAGAGCGAGCTCGCGACGGCCGAGGCGGCCGCGCGCGAGTACTGGGACGCGCACTGGCGCGAGGCGCCGCCGTGGGAGGGCGATCCGGCCCAGGTCCACTGGCTCGGGGCGGTCCGCGCGGCGCGGGAGACGTCGGAGGCGATGGCCGACCACATCCCGAGGCCCTGGTAGCGGTTGCCCCCTCGTCGGACCCCGACCGCCTTCAGTTCGTACAAGGTTGTCCCCTCGTGATTGGCCGAGCGAGCGCCGCACGCGGGCCCGCAGCCTCACCCTTCTTCGTTCCCGCCCGCCGCGCGTTGCGCGAGCCAGCGGTAGAGCTGGGTCCGGTGCATGCCGAGCGCCCGGGCCGCGCGCATCACGTTGCCGTTTTCACGGTGCAGCGCCGCCTCGATCTCCGCCGCGGCGGGCCGCGCCGCTGCCCGCCGCGAGGGCCCCTCCTCCGCCGCCGGCCGCTGCGCCTGCGCGGTGTCCCGCTGCGCCTGCGCGGTGTCCTTCACGGTCTCGCCCAGGACCCCGCCGGACATGCCCGCTGGTGGCTCAGGGACGCTCCGCCGCCCCGCCGACGGGGAGAGGTGCTGCTCGTGCACCACCGAGCTGCCCGCAAGGTGCGCCTCCTGCGCTGCTGCCCGGATCTCTGCGGTGAGCTCTCGAATGTTTCCTGGCCACGCCCGCAGGAGGCACGCCTCGATCAGCGACGCATGCGCCCGAGCGGGCGCGGTCGTCTCGGCGTGCGCGCCAGCCGGCGTCGCATGTCGCAGGGCCGCATCGACGAGCCACGGGATGTCCTCCGATCGCTCGCTCAGCGGCGGCACGCGGACCGAAGGCCGCGCGATGCGGAAGAAGAGATCGTCGCGCAGCTTCCCCGCGGCCATCTGGGCTCGCAAATCCCTGTGGGTCGCCGAGACCAGCGCGAAATCCACGCTCACCGGCCGCGAGGCCCCGAGGGGGATCACCTCCTTCGCCTCCAGCGCCCGCAGGAGCTTCGCCTGCACCCCGAGGTCGAGCTCGGCTACCTCGTCGAGAAAGAGCACCCCGCCGTGCGCTGCCTGCACGTAGCCCTCGGCGTCCGCCGCGGCGCCCGAGTACGCCCCTTTGCGCGCGCCGAAGAGCAGCCGCTCGGCCAGCACCTCGGGGATGGCGGCGCAGTTCACGGCGACGAAGGGCCCATCGCGCCGCGGGCCGAGGACGTGGAAGGCCCGCGCCGCGTGCTCCTTACCCGTTCCGCTCTCGCCGGTGATGTGCAGCGTCGTCCCGAGGCTCGCCGCCCGACCGATCGCATCCCACGTGCGGGCGAGGGTCGGGCCGAGGATCGTGCCCTCGGCGCGCGAGATCCCCGCGCGGAACGGCTCCACGTCGGCCTGGAGCAAGAACACCGACCAGCCTGTGCGCACGATCCGGAGCTCGGCGCCGGCGCGCGTGCCGATGAGCGGGACGCCATCGAGCCAGGTGCCGTTCCGGCTGTCGAGATCCTCGACCTGCCACTCGCCCTCGATCCAGCGCACGCGCGCGTGCGCTCGCGACATCCGCTTGTCGTCCAGGAGCACGCCCGCTACCTCGCATCGCCCGAGCTCGATCTCGCCGTCCTCCAGCGGGAGCACATCGCAGCGGGGGCCATCCACCGAGAAGATCAGGAGCAGCCCGGGCCTTGGCTTCCGGAGGCCGCGGTGCTCCGACGGAGGGCCGGGCGCGTCGTCCAGGGTCGTGTTCGGTGCAAAGGGCGCCACGATCACCGCGGAGTGTAACGCGGCTCGCATGTCCTGTGCAGGGGGCACCCGCCGCGGTGGACGGAGCTCAGCGCCGCCGCTCCTCGGCGAGGGGCGCGCTCAGGACGCCCTGCGCCTGGCCCGTGCGCCAGCCATGCGACGTGAGGGCGCGCAGGACGCGCCGATGGGAGGCTAGCTTCCAGGCGGGCATCCATGGCAAATGGGTTGCTCTCGATGGCGATCGATGGCGATCGATGGCGACAGGAGGGTTCCTCGTCATGAATCAACATGTGTTCTTGATGTCGAGCCTCCTCCTCGTCGCGGCCGCGTGCGCGAGCGACGTGTCCACTCCGTGCGGGAACGGCTACTGCCTGGCGGCTTACGAGTGCGTCGATTCGGATGGAGCGCCGCGGTGCGTGCCGCAGGATACGCCGCGGAACGTCTGCGGCAACGGGATCGTCGAGCGCGGCGAGGAGTGCGACGAGGGCGACGTCGCGGCGGGCGACGGGTGCGGCGCGACCTGCCGGCGGGAGGAGTGCGGCAACGGGATCGTCGATCCCGGCGAGGAGTGCGACGAGGGCGACGTCGCGGCGGGCGACGGGTGCGGCGCGACCTGCCAGCGGGAGGTGTGCGGCAACGCGGTCCGCGACCCAGGCGAGGCGTGTGACTGCGGCGCCGATGCCGTCGCGCCCCGGGAGCCGGTGTGCAGCGATCGCCAGAACGCGTCGGCGGGCGGGGTGTGCCGCCTGGACTGCCGGCTTCATTGCGGCGACGGCGAGGTCGCGGAGGAGGAGCAGTGTGACCCCGCCTTTCCTTTGGCCGCCTCCTGCGTGGATCTCCGTTACGATTTCGGCCGCCCTGCCTGCTCGCGCGCCTGCGACTCGCTGGACGTCGTGGGCTGCGGCGACTTCAATTGGCGCAAAACGGATGTGCCGAGAACGGCGTATCTCCTCGATATGTGGGGAAGCGGAGCGCGCGACGTCTACGCCGTCGGGGCCGGGGACACCCTGGCTCATTACGACGGCACCGTCTGGACATTGATCTCGTTACCGGTCGATGCGAGCGCATGGCTGAGCGGCGTGTGGGGCAGCGGTCCGAGCGACGTCTTCGCCGTCGGATTCGAGGGCCGCGGCGCCGGAGCCACCGGCCTCGTGCTGCACTATGACGGAGACTCATGGACTCGGATGCCCTGGCCCTACGAGGGGGCTCCTAGGGACGTGTGGGGCAGCGGCCCGAATGACGTCTTCGCCGTCGGCGCTGGGGGCACCTTGGCCCGCTTCGACGGCCGCTCCTGGACGAAGATGATTTCGCCGGTCGATGTGAATCTGAGCGGCGTGTGGGGCATCGGTCCGAGCGACCAGAGCGACCAGAGCGAAGTCTTCGCTGTCGGGGCGGGGGGCACCGTGCTGCATTTTGACGGAAATTACTGGACGAAGATGATTTCGTCGGTCGATGTGAATCTGAGCGACGTGTGGGGCAGCGCTCCGAGCGACGTCTTCGCCGTCGGAGAAGGGGGCGCGCTGCATTTCGACGGAAATTCCTGGACAAAGATGCCTTGGCCGTTCGAGGTGGGAGTTTACAACGTGTGGGGCAGCAGCGCGAGCAACGTCTACGCCGTCGGAAATGTCCTGGCGCACTTCGACGGCCGCGCCTGGACGAAGATGACCTCACCGCTCGATGAGATTGGGTCGGGCATCGAGGAGATCAGTGCCGTGTGGGGCAGCGGTCCGAGCGACGTCTTCGCCAGCTTCTTCGGCGGCGTGATGCATTTCGATGGCATCACCCTGGGAGAGCTGCCTGTCGAGGCCGATGACAAGACCATTCACGTTTTCGATCTATGGGGAAGCGGAGCGAGCGACGTCTTCGCCGTCGGATTGTGGGGCACCGTGCTGCATTTCGACGGCAGCTCATGGACGGCGATGGAATCGACGGTCGATGTGCATCTCACCGGCGTGTGGGGGAGCGGACCGAGCGACGTCTTCGCCGTCGGAACGCTGGGCACCGTGCTGCATTTCGACGGCAGCTCATGGACGGCGATGGAATCGACGGTCGATGTGCATCTCAGCGCCGTGTGGGGAAGCGGAGCGAGCGACGTCTTCGCCGTCGGGGCGTCGTCGACGGTGCTGCACTATGACGGTCGCTCCTGGACACCAATGTCTGTAGAGGGCATCGATCAGATGCTCAACGGCGTATGGGGGAGCGGGCCGAGCGATGTGTTCGCCGTCGGAGAGCGGGGCACCGTGCTGCATTTCGACGGCAGCTCCTGGACGACGATGGTATCGCCGGTCGATGTGGCCCTCTTCCACGTGTGGGGGAGCGGACCGAGCGACGTCTTCGCCGTCGGGGATAATGGCGCCATCCTGCACTTCGACGGCAGCTCTTGGACGGCGACGGCATCGGTGCGCGATTTTGCGTTTACCGACCTGTGGGGCAGCGGGCCCAACGACGTCTTCGCCGTCGACGGCGGCGTGCTGCACTTCGACGGTGGTTCTTGGCTGCCCATGCGTTGGGGAGCACAGGCGGTATGGGGTGATTCTTTGGGTAATGTGTTTTTTTTCGACAAGCAGAGCCTCGGCCAACGCAGCTATCGGCTCCGCCGGACAGCGCTCAGCCGCTGAAGGCCGAGGACGGATGCTTGGTTCCGGTTGGCTTCGCGCTGCGATGGACGCCCCGGAGCCTCTCTGCGCGCCGCGGCGCCGGGGACCGGCGTACGGCGGACGCGACGGCCAGGCTTCCGGCCCACAGGCATGAGCCTGTCGGGTTCGTGCGGTGAGATTGTCATGAGCCCGATGAAGGAAATACGCTTCGCTGCTGTGGGCGAATCCGCCGCCTCTGCCGTCGACGAGGAGGCGGTCGCCGCGCCGCCGAGCCGGAGGGGACGTCCGGAGTCAGAAGAGGGGATGTACCCGTCGGCGACCTGGAGCACCGACAACGATCTCCATGCGGTGGAGCTCACCGGGCCCAGGACCGGCCCTGCGCGGCGAGCGCCGCGCGACCTGCCCATCGACGCCGGGACGTCCCTCGGTCACTACGAGCTCATCCGCGAGCTCGGCCGCGGGGGCATGGGAACGGTCTTTCTGGCCCGCGACGTCCGGTTGGGCCGCCTGGTGGCGATCAAGCTCGTCACGACGCTGACCGGCTCCCGGCTCGACCGATTCCTTGTCGAGGCCCGCGCCACCGCGCTCTGCAAGCACGAGAACATCGTGACCATCCACGATGTGAACGAGCACAACGGGTATCCTTACATGGTGCTCGAATACATCGAGGGCCAGAGCCTCCGCGCGTGGATGGCGCAGCGGAGGCCGGCGGGCGCGCCAGCGGGCGTCGCGGCCACCTCGGTGTCGACGAGCGCCGCGGTGGAGCTGATGGTGCCCGTGGTGCGCGCCCTCGTGTGCGCCCATCAGCTCGGCATCGTGCACCGCGATCTCAAGCCGGAAAACATCATGTTGGAGCCGTCCGGAGCGATCAAGGTGCTCGATTTCGGCATCGCCAAGCTGCTCGACGTCGACGCCGCCGTCACGTGCGAGCCCCCTGCTCCCGGGAGCGAGCTGACCCTGACGCGCGAAGGGGCCGTCATGGGGACGCTGGCCTACATGTCCCCCGAGCAGCAGGCCGGAGAGGAGATCGACCAGGCGACGGACATCTGGGCCGTGGGGATCATGCTCTATGAGCTCGTGACCGGCGCGCGCCCGTTCGACGGGGCGATGACGGTCGGCGCGCGCCTCGCCGCGCTCGACGCGTCCGTCCGGAAGATCGGCGGGATGCGCGCCGAGCTGGGCGCGCTCGGACCGATCATCGAGCGGTGCCTGCGCAGGCGGACATCCGAGCGCATCGCCTCGGCGCGGCAGCTCCTGGCCGAGCTCCTGCCGCTCCTGCCGGGGCGCCGCGAGGTCGTCCTCGGCGCCGACGAGAGCCCATTCGCCGGCCTCTCGGCGTTCCAGGAGGTCGACGCGGACCGCTTCTTCGGCCGCGACGACGACATCGCCGGCATGGTCGCGCGCCTGAAGAGCCAGCCGCTCCTCGCGATCGTCGGCGCGTCGGGGGTAGGGAAATCATCGCTTGTGAGGGCGGGGATCATCCCGGCGCTCAAGCGCTCGGGGGCCGGGTGGGAGTCGCTCGTCCTGCGGCCCGGGCGCGAGCCCATGGCGGCGCTCGCCGAGCTGCTCCACCATCCATCCCTCCTGGAGCAGGGCGAGGTCGGCTCGCCGGCGGCGCGCGGCCGTGAGGCCGAGCGCGGGCAGGTGGCCGAGCGCGGGCAGGTGGCCGAGCGCGGGCAGGTGGCCGAGCGCGGGCAGGTGGCCGAGCGCGGGCAGGTGATCGAGCGGCTGCGCGCCGAGCCCGGCCATCTGGGCGCCGCGCTGCGCGCGTGGTCCGCCCGGACCCAGCGGCGCATCGTGCTGTTCGTCGACCAGTTCGAGGAGCTCTACACCCTGTCGTGCGGCGCCCGAGAGCGCGCCGCCTTCTTCTCGTGCCTCGAAGGCGTCGCCGACGACGCCTCCTCGCCCCTCCGCGTCATCCTCTCCACCCGCTCGGACTTCATCGAGCGGGTGGCCGAGGACAGGCGCTTCATGGCGGGGGTGACCCGCGGCCTCGTGTTCCTCTCGCCCATCGGCCGGGAAGGGCTGCGCGAGGCGCTCTTGAAGCCGGTCCAGGCGGCGCGGTACGAGATCGAGGACCCGGCGATGGTCGAGGGCATCCTCGATGTGCTGGAGACGACCCCAGGCGCCCTCCCCATCCTGCAGTTCACCGCGGCCAGGCTGTGGGACATGCGCGACCGCGAGCGGCGGCTGCTCACGCGGGCGAGCTACGAGGCCATCGGCGGCGTGGCGGGAGCGCTGGCGAGCCACGCCGACGCGGTGCTGGCCGGGCTCAGCGGTGGTCAGACGAAGCTCTGCCGGGCCATCCTGGAGCGCCTGGTCACGCCCGAGCGCACGCGGGCCATGGCCAGCCTGGAAGAGCTCCGCGAGCTGCCCGGGGACGGGGATCCGGACGAGATCGAGCGCGTCGTCCACCTGCTGGCCGACGCGCGGCTCCTCGCCATCGAGACGGGGGGCGACAACGCCGGCGGCAAGGTGGAGATCGTGCACGAGTCGCTCATCGCGCGCTGGCCGACGTTGCAGCGCTGGCTCGACGAGAACCAGGAAGACTCGGTGTTCCTCGACAAGCTGCGCGCGGCGGCGCGGCCGTGGGAATCGAGCGGCCGCGCGGATGACCTCTTGTGGCGCGGCAAGCTCGCGGAGGAAGCGCGCCGCTTCTCGGAGCGGTCGGCGCGCCGGCTGCCCGAGCGAGAGCAGCGCTACCTCGACGCCGTGGTCAGGCTGGCCGGCCAGGCGCAGCGCCGGAAGCGCAATCTCATCGTCGGAACCATCGCGAGCCTGGCCCTCCTGGTCGTCGGCGCCGCCGCGGGGATCGTCACGGTGGTCCGCCAGAACCGGGTCATCAGCGCGCAGCTCGCGGACATCCGCCGGACCGAGGACAGCCTCGAGGAGGCGCTCGCGAGAGAGACGGCGTCTCGACAAGCCGCCGAGCAGGCGAGGATGAGCACGGAAGAGCAGCGGAACCGGGCCGAGCGGCTGCAGAAGGAGGCCGAGGAGGCCAGGGACAGGGCCGAGGTCGAGACCGAGAGGGCGCACGCCGCGGCCGAGGAGGCTCGGACGGCGCGCGACGAGGCGCGGGCGTCCGAGGCCGAGGCGCGGCGCGCCGAAGCTCAGGCCGATGACGAGCGGGCCAGGACCGGCGTCGAGGAGCGGAAGGCCAAGCAAGCGGCAGACGACGAGCGCCGGAGCAAGGAGGCGCTGGAGCAGCTCATCCAGCGCTCCGTCGGGCAGGTCCGGGACCGCTTGAGGTAAAAAGCGCTCCGGGAGATCATCGAACCATTCCCCGTGCAGAGGACGCCGATGAGCACCCGAGCCGCGATCTGTTCATGGCTCTCGATCGCGATCCTCGCGTCCCGGGCCGTGCCCGCGTGGGCTCAGACCGCGCCGGCGCTGCCCCCCTGGCATGAGGGCGTCGCGGAGGAGCGCAAGCAGGCGGCGCTGGAGCTCTTCATGCAGGGGCGGGACCTGCACAGAAGGATGGTGCTCGGCGATGCCAAGAAGAAGTACGAGGAGGCGCTCGCCCTGTGGGAGCACCCGGATCTCCGGTTCTATCTGGGCAGGGTGCTCAAGATGATGGGGATGCCGCTGCTTGCCTACGAGAACCTGCGCCTCTCGCTCCGGTGGGGGCCGGCGTCGCTCGAGCCCGAGGACCTTGAAGAGGCGCGCTCGCTGATGAAGGAGCTCGTCGAGCGCGAGCTGGCCGTCGTCGAGATGCGCTGCGGTGAGCCCGGCGCCGAGGTGCTGCTCGACGGGAGGCCGTGGTTCCTCGGTCCTGGTTCGGCGCGCCGGTTCGTGACGCCCGGAGAGCACGTCGTCAGCGCGAGGAAGGCGGGGTATTTCCCGCTCGTCGAGCCCGTCGTCGTGCTCGCCGGGGTCCAGGCCTCGGGCGTGCTCAAGCTGAGCGCCGACGGCATCATCACGGTGCGCAGGTGGTCCGCCTGGAAACCCTGGGCCGTGGTCGGGGCCGGGGCGGGCCTCGGGCTGGCTGGTGCGGTGTTGCGCTGGCAGGCCGACGAGCATCTGGAGCAGGCGGAGCAGCAGTTTGAAGAGACCTGCACGTCGGGCTGCGCTCCAACGACGACGGACACGTCGAGTCGGGGTACGACGGAGAGCCGTGTCGCCACCGGCCTGTTCATCGCCGGCGGCGCGACCCTGGCGGCAGGCGCGGCCCTCGTGTTCCTCAACCTGTCGCGGACGTATCGCACCGAGGATCAAGGCGGCGTCGAGCTCCGGATCGTGCCCGGGGCGTCGGGCGCGGCGGCCGGGCTGTCGGCTCGGCTTTCCTTTTGAAGCGCCGAAGGCACCGGACGGCGCCGGTGTCACCGCGGCGCTGCCGTTCTATTTGCGCTCGTAGAAGGTGAGGCTCACCCCGCCGCCCGCCGCGCCGCCCGGGTCGGAGCTCACATATTGCTTCGTGTTGAGGATCGCATAGGGGCCGTCCGCGCGCGTCTCGAAGACAGGAATGAGCGCGCCGAACGGTCCGCAGTTCCTCACCACGATGACCTCGCCGTCCTTCGAGGACAGCGCGTACCGGGCGTCCAGCACCGTGGTCGATCCGATGAGCTGGTAATCCGCGCCTCCGGGGAGCACCGAGCCCGACAGGCCGCTCAGCAGCATTCCGCCGGTGACCGTGCCCCCGGTGATGGGAATGATGTTGCGCGTGCCGCGCTTGCTCGCGCCGACAGACACGGATCCGCCGAGCGTGACGGACTCGGTGAACACGCTCGAGCCCTTCGCTCCGGTCACCTTCGAGCACTCCCACGATTGGTTCGCGACGCCCTCGGGATCCTTGAGCTGGATCTTCGGCTCTCCGGCGGCCACCTCGCTGATGTCGTAGATGTCGAGCTGGATCGTGCCCGCCGCGGCGTCGACGACACGGGTGCCCGCGAACTTCCCGGTGTTGAGCCACGCGAGCGAGCTCGAGGTGGCGACCTCGAAGTCCGGGACGATCCGGACGACGTCATCGCCGGCGGCGGCCACGCCGCAGGTCCGCATCAAGATGCTGGTGCCATCGCTCGCTTTCAGGATGTTGATCTCCTCGAGCTCGACGGATCCGTTCGACAGCGTGAGCTCGAGGTCCATGCCGCCCGTGAGGAACGTGGCCTGGATCTTGTCGCCCGTGAGCGTGCCCCCCTTCACGTCGAGGAGGCGGCGGTGTCCGAACTGGGTGGTCCCGACATCGTGGGTCTCGCCGAGCTGGAGCGTCGCCCGGAGGACGAGCTCGCCGCGCGTGGGGAGCGGAATGCCGCCCGGCATCCCGCAGGTCCACGACGGATCGGGGACGATCGTCGCCTCACCGCTGCCGTTGTCGCTCCCGCCAGCGCCGGGCATCCCGCCAGCGCCGCCGCTGCCGCCGCTGCCCGTCTCCTCGGCGCCGCCGGCTCCCGTGGTTCCGCTGCCCGCGGTGGTTCCGCTGCCCGCGCCGCCCGTGCCGGCGTCGCCGCCCGTGCCTGTCGCTCCGACGGAGCCGCTCGACGCCGCGCCGCCCGAGCTGCTGCTCGTCGTCCCTCCGCTGGTATCGTCGGTCGACGAGCCACACCCTCCGGAGCAGATGCCCAGGATTCCAGTTATCAAGAGCTTCGCTGGCAGATTTTTGATCACCATGGCCGGACCCATCCATTCAATCGCACGCTGCGATTCGATGCACCCTGAGACGTGGCGCTGGTTCGAGCGACACCCGCCTCAGAACTGCGAGAAGAAGCTCCAGATCGACTCGCCGGAGTTGTTCTGCGGGGCGTGGCCCCCGTCGAACTCGCACCAGACGACCGGATAGCCCGCGTCGCAGCCCTCGTAGCTGACGCAGGGGCTCGGCTCGACCGGTGTGGTCTGCTGACCGCAGTGGTTTCGCTCGAGGAAGATATCGCGAGCGCTCTGACCGTTCTCGAGCGGAACCACGTTGTCGCTCTTGCCGTGGGCGCCCCACATGGCCACGGGATGGTCGCCGTCCTCGCAGCCGCTGTAGATCGCGCCGGACATGGAGGCGATGGCGCGGAAGTCGTCGCCCATCGCGCAGCCGATCGCGTAGGACATCATGCCGCCGTAGCTGAACCCCGTCGAAAAGATCCTGCTCTCGTCGATGCAGAGCTCGGCGCGGAAGCGGTCGAGCATGGCGCGGAGGAACGCGATGTCGCGGCCCCCCGTGTTCGCCCAGCCCTGGTCGATGCCCTCGGGCGAGACGAAGATCGCCGAGCCGTCGGCGCGGCTCTGGAGGCCGTAGTAGCCGCCGCCGAACCCGGTCGCGACCTGCTCGGCCGAGCCGCCGCGGGGATGCCAGGCGAAGATCAGCCGGTAAGGGTGCTTCGGATCGTAGCCGTCCGGTACGGCGAGGATGTACTCGCGCGTCGCGCCCCCGACATCGACGCTGAAACGGCCGCTCTTCGGCGCGGTCGCGCTGCCGCAGCCCGCGCTCTGCGCCGCTCCTCCAGCGCCGCTCGAGCCGGAGCCGACAACGCTCCCGCCGCCCGCGCCGGTTTCCCCCGAGCCCGGGTGCCCGCCGCTGCCGCCGGCGCCGCTGACCGTCCCCGACGAGCCACCGGTTGCCGACGAGCCACCGGTTGCCGACGTGCTCCCCGTGGCGCCGGAGGCGCTGGATCCGGGCCCAGCGGGCCCTCCGGCGGCGCCGCCGGAAGATCCCGCGGTCGTTGCTTCTCCCTGGCTGACGCAGCCCAGCGCCGCGAACGCCGCGAGCGCAACGAGCCCTGGACCGATCGCGCCGAAATTGCGAAGCGTTTTCATTCGTCCCCGCCTCTCTATTCCAAGATCGCCGTCCGTCCGCGCATCACCCGATGCAGGTGATCTGCGACGACGTCGTACGCTATGCCCCACGCCCGAGGCATAGGCATATTCGCCTATGCTTCGGGCGTGAGGCATAGGCAACCTCGCCCATAACGCGATGCGAGATGTCACGCCCGGAGGGCGGACTGGACGACGCGGGCGAGGGGCGAGCTCGAAGCGGCCTAGCCGCTCGGATCGAGCTGCACGCCGACCGTCCACGCGGCGCCGCCCACCTCGTCCTTCACGGTGATGCGCCCCGTCGCGGCGTCGAGCTCGAACGCCGGGTCGCCGCCGTTCGGGGTCGTGTTCCCGTCGTGGACGCGGACGACCTTGTCTCTCTCCACCGTGCACTCGGAGACGCCGGTCGTGCCCGCGCCGTAGAGCATGCGGCCGGCGCACGCGAGGCGCGTGAGGCACTTGCCGCCGCGCGGGAGAGGCGAGACGAGCAGCGCGCACCTCTGGCCCACCTTGACCGGGCTCGGTCCCGTGGACTCGGTGACGCGCGCGGACCGGCGCAGCGCTTTCCGGGTCGCGTCGAGGAGCGCCTCCCCCGCGACGGGCAGGCTCTGGTACGCCAGCGTGAGCTCGACGCGGTACCCGGGCGCCGAGTCGCGCCAGACGGCGCCGGCCTTGCGGATGCTGTCGAGCGAGACCTCGGCCCGCTCCCCGGCGCGTGAGCCCTTGTCCTGGTACGAGAGGGCATAAGCATAGGTGCCAGGCTCAGGACCGGAGTCCTCCTCCACGCCGCTGCTGAACATCGACATGCCGTTCAGCGGATCGCTCGACCGGTAGATCGGCTTGCCGCCGCAGAGGACCCGGAGCGCGGGAACGCGGATGTCGTCGCCCGAGCTCGCGAGCTCCGCCTCGACGGTGCACGCCGCGCCGGCCGCGAGGGGGAGCCCCGTGGCGCGCGTGACGGTCGCCTTCCAGGTCGCGGTCGCGGTCCGCGACGGCGCCTTGCTCGCCGGTGCGGCCGGCTCCGGCGGCGCTTGCGCTGGCTCGGGGACCGGCGCCGGCGGCTCCGGGGGGGGAGGGGCAGGCGGGGGCAGGGCCGGCTGCTGGACGATCGCCATCGTCTCGCGCGCGGGCCGCGCAAAGAGGTAGCTCGCGATCATCGCGCAGAGCCCCACGCCCGCCATCGTCACCAGGAGCGGCACCGCCGACGACCGCTTCGGCCGGCCGCGCACCGCGGCGAGCTCCCGGCCGAGCTGATCGAGCACGCGGCGGGCCTCCGCCATCTGGCGCTCGATCTGATCGACCCGCGCGGCCCGATCGTCGTCGCGGTGCTCCTCGAGCTCCTTCCTGGCCGCCGCGAGCTGCTCCTCGAGGCTGTCCACACGCCCCCGCAGCGCGTCTCGTTCGTCGCGGTATTGCATGGCTCGACGATACCACCGACCAGCTCGCCAGCGACGCCAGGCGCCGGCGGCGCGCCGGTCGTGGGAGCGCGTCGACGCGCGTCGACACACACGCCGCGCGTGGGGCGGCCATGTCCGCAGTCTGACGCTACGCTCCGGATTCCACGGCAGGACACGAGACTCCTCGCCCGGGCCGGCTGCGCAGCGTATACGATGTAGCCGGTCCTCAGCTGTCGTGGGGAGGGCGGTCAGGTTGTGGAGCAGGAGGCCGTCGGGAATGGGTCAGGGTCGCCAGGGCAGTGCGGTACCGTTGCCGGAGCAGTGGGGCGAGCTGCCTGGCGCAGCGGAGCGGAAGGCCAGGGGAAAGGCCGGCGTCTCCGGCCCTGATGCGCGCCGCTCCGAGGGCCCCCACGCGGCGGCCCGCCCTCCCACCCTCGGCATCGTCGCCCCGTTTCTCTCCGGCGCGTTCTGGGGCCCTGTCCTGCTCGGCATCCATGAGTCGGCCCAGCGGCGCGGGATCCGCACGCTGGTGCTGCGCGGCACGCCGTCCGAGGTCCTGGCCCCCTCGCTCGCCAGAGAGCAGGTGGACGGGTGGCTCGTCATCATCGAGTTCGGCGGCCTAGAAGCGCTCGCCGATGCGGGGGTCCCGTTCATCACGCTCGGCGCTCGACCCGCCGACGTCCGCTGTCCTGCCGTGCTCCCGGACAACCACGGCGGCATCCGGAGCGCGGTGCTCCACCTGATCGAGCACGGGCACCGGCGCATCGCTTTTGTCGGCAGCTTCGCCGCGTACGACGTGCGCGAGCGCCGCGATGCCTACATCAGCACGCTCGCCGAGGCCGGGATCCCCTTCGACCCCGATCTGGTCATCCCGTGCGACAACAACATGTACAGCGGAGGCCGGGCCGCCGCGCCGGCGCTCCTCGCGCAGCTGCCCGGGTGCACGGCGGCGGTCTTCGGGACCGACAAGAACGCGCTCGGGACGATGTCCCAGCTGAAGGCGGCGGGCGTCCGTATCCCGGAGGATTTCGCGATCATCGGCTTCGACGATGTCGTGGAGGCGCAGAGCACCGACCCGCCGCTGACCACGGTGCGCCAGCGGTTCGAGATGATGGGGAGCGCGGCGTGCGAGCTGCTCGCGTCGATGGTCGCCGGCGAGCCCTTCCCGCCCGAGGGCGTGCGCACGGCCAACGCGCTCGTCCTGCGGAGCTCGTGTGGTTGCAACGTGGTCCAGAACTTCCTCGACACGGAGGACGCGGCCTCCGAGGAGGACGCCGGCGACACCCTGGCCCGACAGATGGTCGAGCAGCTGCTCCTGCCGCGCCCGCTCCCGCCGGATACCCCGCCGGCCGCCGTCTGGCCGGCGGTCACGCGGGTGGTCGACATGTATTTCGCGGCGCTCCGGGGCACCGCGCCGGCCCCGGCCGCCGAGCTCGAGCGCGCCTATCGCCAGGCCGTCGCCATCACGCCCGATCTGGGGGCCCTGCTGTCGACGGCCCGCCTGATGGATCAGCTCCCGGAGCGGCGCCGCCTGTCCCTGGACGCCGCGTCCAGGCGGCGGGTCCAGGACTTCGTGGAGCTGGCGCGCCTCGCGAGCGCGCGGGCGCGGCTCGACGCCGAGACCCACTCCGTTCACCAGCTCGGGGTGCTCGCGAGGACCAACTACGATGTGAGCTTCGCCCTGCTCGGCGGCACCCAGCAGGAGTACCGGTCGCTCTCGTGGCTCGGCACGACCACGATGGTCTGGGGTTGCCTCGCGTTGTGGGATGACCCGGCGGAGCGCGCGGAGCTCGTCGTCGCGGGCGCCTACAGCCGCGACGGCAGCCCGGTCCCCGCGAACGGGAGCCGCCATCGGCTGGAGGCGTTCCCGCCGGCCGAGATGCTGCCGCCCTCGGCCGTGGACGGCACATACATGGTGCTGCTCCTGCCGATACGCTCCGTGGAGCGCGACTGGGGGATCCTCGTGCTCATCGGCCCGGCCGTCGTCGCGATGACCGGGGACGAGGGCACGGTCGCGATCTGGGGGACGCTGCTCGGTGCGGCCCTCGAGCGCGACGCGCTGCTGGCGTCGCTGTCGGCGCGGCACGCCGACCTGCAGCAGGCGTTCGCGAGCGAGCGCGCGCTGTCGCAGACGGTGCGGGAGCTGGGCTGCCCGATCATCCCGCTCCTCTCCGGCGTGCTGCTCGTGCCGCTGATCGGGATGCTCGACAACGGCCGCGCCCAGCAGGTGCTCGAGAAGGTGGCCGAGGGGGTGAGCCGGCACGAGGCGCTGTCCGTGCTGCTCGACCTCACGGGCGTTCCGTTCGTGGACCTCCAGGTCGCCCATTTTCTGGGCATGACCAGCCGCGCGGCGGCCCTGCTCGGCGCGCGGGTCTACCTGGTCGGCGTGCGCCCCGAGATCGCGGAGAGCCTCATCGACGTCGAGCTTGGCGAGCTGGCCACGTTCTCCTCGCTCGCGATGGCGCTCCTCGAGCTCGCGCCGGCGGCGGGTGGCGCGCACAGGGCGAGGTGATGGGCGCGCCAGGGCGTTGTCGCTTTCCTCACCTCCCGCCCGAAATCGATTAAGGATGGCGCTGGCCACGCAAGTGGAGACGCTCGGCCGGACGTGGGCGAGCAGGGCGGGAGGAAGCGCGAGAATGGGTCAGGAGCGCCGGGACAGCGGCATCGTGGTGCCGGAGCAGTGGGGCGAGCTTTCCGGCGCACCGGGGCAGGGGGCGGGCTCGGGGGGCGGCACCGGCTCTTCTTTCCCTCCGGCGCGCCTCTCGTCGCTCCCTCCGGCGCGCCTCTCGTCGCTCCCTCCGGCGCGCCGCTCGTCTCTCCCTCCGGCCCGCCGCACCGACGCCCCGCCGCTCCATGTCCCGGCAGCCGGCGCCGCGGCCCGCCCTCGCACCCTCGGGGTGATCTCCCCCTTTCTCGACGGCTCGTTCTGGAACCCTGTCCTGCTCGGCATCCATGCTTCGGCCCAGCAGCGCGGGTTTCGCACGCTGGTGCTGCGCGGTACGCCGTTCGAGGTCCACGCGCCGTTGCTCGCCGGGGAGCAGGTGGATGGGTGGATCGTCCTGATCGAGCTGCATGGCATCGAGGCGCTCGCGCGCGGCCGGGTCCCGTTCATCACCGTCGGCACCCGTTCCGCCGATGTCGCCTGTCCATCCGTGATCCCGGACAACCACGGCGGGATGCGGAGCGCGGTGCGCCACCTGATCGAGCACGGGCACCGGCGCATCGCGTTCGTCGGCCACTTCGACGCGTACGATGTGCGCGAGCGCTTCGCGTCCTACAAGGACACGCTCGCCGAGGCGGGCATCGCCTTCGACCCCGATCTGGTCATCCGGAGCGACAACAACTGGTACACCGGCGGCCAGGGCGCCGCGCCGGCGCTCCTCGCGCAGCTGCCCGGGTGCACGGCGGCGGTCTTCGGGACGGACAAGAACGCGCTCGGGATGATGCCCCTGCTGAAGGCGGCGGGCGTCCGCATCCCCGAGGATCTCGCCATCGTCGGCTTCGACGACCTCGCGGACGCGGAGGGCGCCGATCCGCCGCTGACCACGGTGCGCCAGCGGTTCGAGATGATGGGGAGCGCCGCGTGCGATCTCCTTGCGTCGATGATCGCCGGCGAGGCCTTCCCGGCCGAGGGCGTGCGCACGGCCAACTCCCTCGCCGTGCGGAGCTCGTGCGGGTGCAACACGATCCAGGAGTTCCTCGACAAGGAGGACACGGTGCCCGAGGAGGACGCCCGCGGCGTCCTGGCCCGGCAGCTGGTCGAGCTCCTGCTCCTGCCCCAGCCGCTCCCGCCCGACCTCCCGCCGACCGAGGTATGGCCGGCGGTCACGTCGTTGATCGACGGCTATTTCGCGGCGCTTCGGGGCAGCGCGCTGCCCTCGGCGGCCGAGCTCGGGGTCGCCTGCCGGCAGGCGGTCGGCCTCACGATGGATGTGGGGACGTTGCTGGCGGCGATCCGCCTGCTGGGCCAGTTTCACGAGCGGCGCGGCGCGTCCCTGGACGACACGGCCAGGCGGCGGGTGGAAGCGTTCCTGGAGCTCGTGCGCCTCGCGATCGGGCGGGCCCGGCTCGAGGCCGAGAGCCAGTATGTCCGCCAGCTCGGGGTGCTCGCGAGGACGAATTACGATGTGAGCTTGGCCCTGCTCGGCGGCACCCAGCAGGCGACGCGGTCGCTCTCGTGGCTCGAGACGACAACGGTGGTCTGGGGCTGTCTCGCGCTGTGGGATGACCCGCAGGCGCGCTCCCGCCTCGTCGTCGCCGGCGCCTACAGCCGCGACGGCAGCCCGACCCCGCCGATCGGCCGCCGCTGTCGGCCGGAGGCGTTTCTGCCGGCGGAGATGCTGCCGCCGTCGGCCGAGGACGGCACGCACATGGTGCTGCTCTTGCCCATACGCTCTGCCCGGCGCGACTGGGGGATCCTGGTGCTCGTCGGCCCGACCCTCGTTGCCATGGCCGGAGACGAGGGGACGGTCGCGATCTGGGGGACGCTGCTCGGTGCGGCCCTGGAGCGCGACGCGCTCGTGGAGTCGCTGTCGGCGCAGCACGCCGACCTGCAGAAGGCGTACGAGATCGAGCGCGCGCTCTCGGAGACGGTGCGCGAGCTGGGCTGTCCGCTCATCCCGCTCCTGCCCGGCGTGCTGCTCGTGCCGCTGATCGGGATGATCGACGGCGGCCGTGCCAGGCAGGTGCTCGAGAAGGTGTCCGAGGGGGTGAGCCGGCACAGGGCGTCTTCCGTGCTGCTCGATCTCACGGGCGTGCCGTTCGTGGACGCCCGGGTCGCCGACACGGTGGGCATGACCAGCCGCGCGTCCGCGCTGCTCGGGGCGCGGGTCTATCTGGTCGGCGTGCGCCCCGAGATCGCGATGAGCCTCGTCGGCGTCGATCTCGGCGTCCTGAGCACGTTCTCCTCGCTGTCGGCGGCGCTCCGCGAGCTCGCGCCGGCGGGGCGGCGCGCGCGCAAGGCGAGGCGTGGGGCGCGCTGAGGCGCCTTGACCTGCCGAGACGCGGCTGGCGTAGAATCGGTCCATGCTCGCCGTGCATTGCCCGCGCTGCGGGCGGCCAGCGCCTGTGTCCCTCGCCAGCCCGGATCTCATGGCCTGCGCGGCCTGCCACTACCGCGGCCCGCTGCCCGGGGAGGCGGCGCAGGGCCTGCGCGCCGCGGCGCACGTGGTCTTCCAGACCGACGTGCGCCGCCGCCAGCTCTCGGAGGCGCTGCGGCGGAGGCTGGTCACGGCGTCCCAGCGGCACGCGCGGCTGCTTGTCGTGTTCGCGCTCGCGTCGGTGCCGATCACCCTGCTCGGCGCGCTCATCGTGCTGGGGGTCTGGGTCAGCCCCGACACCGAGGGGAACGTCATCACCGGCGGCATGACGGTGGCGGCGTGGCTCGGCACCGTCGGGACCGGCGCGGCCGTGCTCGCGGTCATGCGCAGCAGGCAGCGGCGGCTCGAGGAGGCGTGCGCCGCGCGCCCCCCGGCGGCCCCGGGCGAGCCGGCGGCGTGCCACGTGTGCGGCGCGCCGCTCGGCGCGGGTGACGGCGCGATCGCGCGGTGCGGCTTCTGCGCCGCCGACAACCTGGTCGCCGCGGCCGTCCTCGAGCGGGTGCGCGCGCGCCAGGTCGTGATCCTGCGGTCGTTCGAGCAGGCCGTGAGCGCCGAGCTCGCCTCGTTCGGCCGGGCGACGTCCGGCGCCGTCGCGGTCGTCGTGGCGACCGCGCTCGCGGTCCCGGTCGCCTCGTTCGTCCTCGCCGTGGCCGTCACCCTGGTGGGCGAATCGAGGCGGTCGCCGGTGGACGCCGCCGTGACGTACGCGGTCGTCGGCACGCCGCTCGGGCAGTGCATCGGAAAGATCATGCCGGGGAAGGGCGGCGGCACGGCGGTGCGGTTCGGCGGGTTCCGGCGCGCGGAGCTGCCCGAGGAGCAGGCGATCGCGCCGGGAGCGCCGATCGAGGCCGTGTCGCCCGGCTCCCTCGTCGGCCGCTCCGTGACGGCGAAGCAGGGGGCGGGCGTCGTTCAGGGGGTGTTCTCGTCGCCGCTCACGGGCAACTCCGTCGAGGTCCGGCGCGAGGAGGGGACGTCGTTCACGAGCAGCATCGCCGGCCTGTGCCTGAGCGATCCGCCGCCGAGGTGATCTGCGCGCGTTTCGCGCCCGTGTGCAGCAATGGACGTCGAGCGGTCAATCGCTGTTGATCGCCGCATTCCGCGCGCGCTCCGCGATTGCTGCGCTGTCCGCAATCGCGGAGCGCACGCGGCATTGGGCCGTCGCTCCTCTACACCGCGCGCCGCGCGCGGTGCGGGCGCGCACGGGGGCGCCGCGCGCCGGAAGTTAGTTGTTCCGTGCCGGCGCCCTCCACGTATAGTGGGGGTAGTTGGTTGGGCGTAGTCGGTATTCACACCCAGTGGAGACAAGATGAGCCAAGGTGGCTGGGGCGGGGGATCAGGGGGCGGTCAGGGCGGTGGTGGTTACGGGCAACCGCCGGGGGGTGGTGGCTACGGCCCGCCGCCGGGCGGTGGCTACGGACAGCCACCCGGGGGCGCTGGCCCCGGTCAACCGCCGGGCGGTGGCTACGGCCAGCCGCCGGGGCAGCCTCCGGGCGGTAGCTACGGCCAGCCTCCGGGGCAGCCTCCGGGCGGTGGTTACGGCCAGCCTCCGGGCGGTGGTTACGGTCAGCCGCCGGGGCAGCCTCCGGGCGGTGGCTACGGTCAGCCGCCGGGGCAGCCTCCGGGCGGCAGCTACGGTCAGCCGCCGGGGCAGCCTCCGGGCGGCAGCTACGGTCAGCCGCCGGGGCAGCCTCCGGGCGGCAGCTACGGTCAGCCGCCGGGGCAGCCTCCGGGCGGTGGTTACGGCCAGCCGCCGGGGCAGCCTCCGGGCGGTAGCTACGGTCAGCCGCCGGGGCAGCCTCCGGGCGGTGGCGGCTGGGGCCAGCCTCCGGGCGGCGGCGGCTACGGCCCGCCTCCGGGTGGCGGCGCCGGCTGGGGCCAGCCTCCGGGGGGTGGCGGCTACGGCCCGCCTCCGGGCGGTGGCGGCGGCTACGGCCCGCCTCCGGGTGGCGGCGCCGGCTGGGGTGGGGCCAACCCCTACCAGCCCCCGGGTGGCGGCGCGGGCTATGGCTCGCCGCCGGGCACGGGCGTCGCGGGGCCGTGGGGAGCGGGCGATGCGGCGTCCTTCGGCTGGGAGCGCCTGAAGCGCGACCCGGCTGTCCTCATCGGCGCCATGGTCGTCGTCGGGCTTGCGTCGAGCGTCCCCAACGGCATTGGCGGAGGCATCCAGGCGGCGCTCGCGAGGGACGCGCCCTCCGCGGGGGCGGCCATCCAGCTCCTGATGCAGGCCGTCGCGCTCGTGGTCGGCGCCTACTTCGCCGGAGGCATGAACAATCTCCTGCTGAAGGTCGCGCGCGGCCAGCCGTACTCGTTCAGCGACGTCCTTGGCGGCGGGAGGTGGTTCCTGTCCATCCTGGGCGCCCAGATCCTGACCGGTCTCGCTGTCGGCGCCGGCATGATCCTCTTGATCGTCCCCGGCGTCATCGTCGCGCTCGGCCTGAGCATGACGACGCTGTGCATCGTCGATAAGAACCTGGGCGCCATCGACGCCATGAAGGAGAGCTGGCGAATCACGACCGGCCACAAGGGGGGCCTCCTCGTCTATGCCCTGCTCGCCTGCGCGCTCGTGCTGGCGGGCGTGCTCGCCTGCTGCCTCGGCACGCTCGTGGCCGCACCGGTCGCCGGCATCGGGCTTGCGTACATCTACCTGCGTCTGACGGGCCAGCCGACCGCGAGCTGAGCCTCCCGAGGGCGCGCGCCCGCGCAGCCCTCCTCCCTGCAAGCCGAGCCCCTCCCGCGCGCCATCGTCGCGCCGCCTCGCATCTCCCGCCTGACAGATCCCCTCATTCAGCGGGAAATTGAACAGGGAGGCGGGGAGACGGGGAGATTGGTGGGATCTCACTCCCCGTCTCCCCGCCTCCCTGTGAATTTCTCCGAAAAATTCCAGGAGAAGCTTCAGCCCTCCCTCTCCGCTTCCGTTTCCGCCCCGCGCCGAGCGCGCTCCTCCCTTCTCCCCCCCGTCCCCGCCCGCTCTCATCGCCTGTCCGAGGGGCGTTCCTCGCCTCAAACCCCCTTTGCGACACATCGAGTCTCCGCTGCCATCCGGCGGCGCCGTACCCTCTCCAGGAGGCGCGGAAGGCGCGATACCGATCGTCAAACAAAGCTCCTTCGATCGATTGCAGCTCTCCAGCTCGCATGTTAATCGGTGTCTCCTCAGGGACTCCCGCGCAGCGAGGCGCGGAGCCGGGGGGGACATCGCGCGGTGGGCGGGCGTTCGGTCTGCCTGCCGCGCTGCGCCGTCGTGCGCCGTCCGTTCGCGAGGCGCTCTCTCTCATCGCCCGCTCGCCCGCCGCTCGTCCAGACCGGAACGGAGCAACCTATGCCTGACCATGTCCTGATCACGGGGGGAGCCGGGTTCATCGGCTCTCACCTGGCCGACGAGCTGCTCCGAAAGGGGGAGCCGGTCCTCGTGCTCGACAACCTCTCGCGCGGGTTCGTCGAGCGCAACGTCGAGCGCCTCAAGGTGCGTCACGGCGCTGGCGTGGAGGTCCGGGTGTGCGACGTCCGGGACGAGCAGGCCGTGAGCGACGCCGTGCGGCGCGCCTCGTTCGTCTTCCACTTCGCCGCGCAGGTCGCCATCGCGAGGAGCGTCGCCGACCCGGCGCTCGACTTCGAGGTGAACGCGCGCGGCACGCTGAACGTGCTCGAGGCGCTCCGGAGGCTCGACCGCCCTCCGCCGCTCCTCTTCGCCTCCACCAGCAAGGTCTATGGCGCGCTGCCCGATCTGCCGATCGAGCGCGGCGAGGAGCGGTATCGCCCCCTCTGCGAGAGCGCGCGCGAGCACGGCATCTCCGAGAGTCAGCCGCTCGATCTCCGCAGCCCCTACGGGTGCTCGCGGGGCGCCGCCGACCAGTACGTCCTCGATTACGCCCGCACCTTCGGGCTCCACGCCGTGGTGCTCCGGGTGAGCTGCGTCTACGGCCCCCCGCAGTTCGGCAACGAGGACCAGGGGTGGATCGCCCACTTCGTCGCGCGCGCCATCCGCCGCGATCCGATCACCCTCTACGGCGACGGGCTGCAGGTCCGCGACGCGCTGTTCATCGAGGACCTCGTCGACGCCCTCCTGCGCGCGCGGCGCGCGCTCAAGCCCGCCTCGGGCCGCGTCTTCAACATCGGGGGCGGCCCGGACACGGCGGTGAGCCTCGTCGAGCTGCTCGATCTGCTCGAGGAGCTCGACGGGCGCCGCCCGGTCGTCTCGCTCGCCTCGTGGAGGCGGGGCGATCCGCGGTACTACGTCTCCGACTGCCGCGCCTTCCAGGAGCTCACCGGCTGGGCGCCGCGGGTCCCCCTGCGCGACGGGCTGCGCGCGCTCTATCAATGGCGCCTCGGCGTCGAGGCGCGCCTCGGGGCCGTCTATGCCGACATCCCCTCGTCTGTCCGGATGGACCGGCTGGAGGCCGCGTCGTGAAGGTCGCGCTGGTCAACCCGCCCTGGACCTTCCACGGCAGCGTCTACCTCGGCTGCCGCGAGCCGCACCTGCCGATCGAGCTCGGGTACGCCAGGGCGCTGCTCGAGCGCGCGGGCCACGAGGCCGCCCTCATCGACGCCCAGGCGCGCGGGATCGACCTCATCGCGATGCGCGCCGAGGTCGCGGCGCTCCGCCCGGCCATGACGGTGATCGCCACGGCGCCGAGCTACCTCTCCTGGCGCAGCCCCCCGCCCGAGCTGCGCGTGCCCATGGCGGCGGCCGCCGCGCTGCGGGGCCACGGCGGCCTCCTCGTCGCCGTCGGGCCTCACGGCTCCGCGACCCCGCGCGCGGCGCTCCGCAAGCTCGGCGTGGACGTCGTCGTCCTCGGCGAGTGCGAGGAGATCCTCGTCATGCTCGCCGGCGCGACCGAATCGCGCTTCTGGCAGATCCCGTCGATCGCCTACCGCAGGAACGGCATCGACCACGTGCAAGGAGGCCCCTACGCCGCCTGCCTGAGGACGCTGCCGGCCCTGCGGTGGGACGGCGCGACGCTCGCGCGGCACGTCCACCACCACCACCGCTTCGACGCCGTGCCCGAGGGGCCGAGCGCCGAGATGGAGACCTCGCGCGGCAGCCCCTGCCGCTGCGCCTCCTGCGCCAGGGACGGCGCGCGCGACAGGCTCCGCAAGCGCCCGCTCGAGACGGTGCTCGAGGAGCTCGACGCGCTCCTCGCCGAGGGCGTGCGCCACGTCTATTTCATCGACGAGCGCTTCCTGCCCGACCGGGCCCTTCTCGAGGAGCTCTGGGCGCGGGACATCGTGTTCGGCGTCCAGCTCAGGATCGACAGCTGGTCGCGCGAGATGCTCGATCTCCTCGGCCGCGCCGGCTGCGTCTCGATCGAGGCCAGCGTCGAGCGCCCGTCGATCGAGGGGATGGACGCGCTCGCCAGGCAGTGCAGCGCGTCGACCGAGGAGCTCACCGCGCTGCTCGTCCACGCCCGGCGCAGCGTGCCCTTCGTGCAGGCCAACCTGAGCGACGCGGGCCCCGGCGATCCGGCCGAGGCCGCGTCGTGGCGGCAGCGCCTCCTCGGGCTCGGCGTGTGGGCCAACGAGCCCGTCCCGGCGTTCCCGTACCCCGGCTCCGCCGCGTACACCCGGCGGTGGGGCGCGCCGGACGACGGCGCCTGGGAGCGGGCGCACGCCCATTATATCGCCGAGCACCGGACGTTCGGGGATCTGCCGGACAGCCGTCCGCTGCCGCTCACGGAGCTCGAGCATGGCGCGCGCTGACCGCGGATCCCCGGGCGCCGCGGCGCCGCGGCCCGGCCGGGTGCTGATGACGGCCGACACGCAGGGCGGCGTGTGGACGGTCGCGCTCGAGCTCGCGGGCGCGCTCTCCCGCGCCGGCGTGGCCACGGTGCTCGCGATCATGGGCGGGCCAATGTCGCCCGCGGCGCGCGCGGCGGCCGCCGCCATACCGGGCCTCGAGCTCGTCGAGAGCGCGTACCGGCTCGAATGGATGGATGACCCGTGGGACGATGTCGCGGCCGCCGGCGACTGGCTGCTCGACCTCGAGGAGCGGGTGCGGCCGGACGTCGTCCACCTGAACGGCTACTGCCACGCGGCCCTGCCGTTCCGGGCGCCCCGCGTCGTCGTGGCGCACGCCTGCGTGCTCTCATGGTGGCGCGCGGTGCACCGCCTGCCGGCGCCGGTCCGCTACGAGCGCTACCGCGCGCGGGTCGCCGAGGGGCTCCGGGCCGCCGACGCGGTGGTCGCGCCGAGCGCGGCGATGCTGAGCGCCCTCGCGGGCGAGTATGGCGCGCTCGGCCTGGGCCGCGGCCATGTCATCCCGCACGCGCGCGACCGCAGGCGGTTCGCGCCGGGGCTGAAGGAGCCGTTCGTCTTCGCGGCCGGCCGGCTCTGGGACGAGGCCAAGAACCTCGCGGCCCTCGAGAAGGTCGCGCCCCACCTCGCGTGGCCCGTGCTCGTGGCCGGGAGCGACGTCGCGGCGGGCGGCGTCGGCCGCCGCGCCGGGGAGAGCCTCTGCTCCCTCGGGTGGGTCGATGAGCCGGAGCTCACGTGGTGGATGTCGCGCGCCGCGATCTACGCCTCCCCGGCGCGGTACGCGCCGTTCGGCATGGCCACCCTGGAGGCCGCCCTCTCCGGCTGCGCGCTCGTGCTCGGCGATCTGCCCAGCCTGCGCGAGATCTGGCGCGACGCCGCCCTCTACGTCCCCGCGGACGATCCGCGCGCGCTCCACGCCGCGCTCGACCACCTCATCCGGGACGTCGCGCGCCGCGAGGCGCTCGGCGCGCTCGCCCGCCGGCGTGCTGTGCGCTTCAGCCCGCGCGCCATGGCCCGCCGCTACCTCGACGTCTACGCCCTCGCGCTCGCCGCCCGCCCGCCGGCCCCCCGGCGGGTCTGCCCTCCTTCGTCGCCTTCACCCTGCGGGACACCATGCGAATAGCCCTCTTCTGCCACTCCTTGCTCTCGGACTGGGACCACGCGGACGCGCACTTCCTCCGCGGGATCGCGGCCGAGCTCGACGCGCGCGGCCACGACGTGCTCGCCTTCGAGCCCGAGGACGCCTGGAGCGCCCTGGGCCTCGTCGCGGCGTACGGCCCGGACGCGCTGCGCGAGGCCGCCGCCGTCTATCCGCGCCTCCGCCCGCGCCGTTACGCGCTCTCCACGCTGGACCTCGACGCCGCGCTCGCGGGGGTCGACGTCGTGCTCGTCCACGAGCGGAGCGACCCGGAGCTCGTGCGGCGGCTCGGCGAGCACCGCGCCCGCACGGATCGTTATCGCCTCTTCTTTCACGACACGCACCACGGGCTCATCACCGATCCGGCCGCGATCGTGCGGCGCGATCTCTCGGGGTACGACTGCGTGCTCGGCTTTGGAAAGAGCGTTTGTGATCTCTACCTGAGCCGCGGCGTCGCGCGGCGCGCCGTGGTGTGGCACGAGGCCGCGGACGCGCGCCTGTTCCGGCCGCTGCCCGAGGTCGAGAAGGAGCGTGATCTCGTGTGGATCGGCAACTGGGGCGACGGCGAGCGCACGGCGGAGCTCCACGAGTTCCTCGTCGAGCCCGTGAGGGCGCTCGGGCTCCGCGCGCGGGTCCACGGCGTGCGTTACCCCGATCGCGCGCTCTCGGCGCTCGCGGACGCCGGCATCGAGTACGCAGGCTGGCTCCCCAACCACCGTGTCCCGGACGCCTATGCGCGCGCCAGGATCACGGTGCATGTCCCGCGGCGGCCGTACGCCGCGTGGCTCCCCGGCATCCCCACGATCCGGCCGTTCGAGGCGCTCGCGTGCGGGATCCCGCTCGTGAGCGCGCCGTGGACCGACGTCGAGCGCCTCTTCTCGCCTGGCCGGGACTACCTCGTCGCGCGCACGGGCGCCGAGATGACAGAGCACCTCCGCGCGCTGCTCGCGGACCCGGAGTTCGCGCGCGGCGTCGCCGAGCACGGGCGCCGGACGGTGCTCGCGCGCCACACGTGCGCGCACCGCGTGGACACGCTCCTCGACCTGATCGACGAGCTGCTCTTGCGGCCGTGTTACCGGCTCGGCGAGGCGGGGGACGACGACGTGGAGCGGAGCGGCCCTGCGTCCGGCGTTCGCCGGCGCGACCCGGGCCGCTACCGGAGCCCGCTCGCGTGAGGTGCTGCGCGGCGCGGGGGGGTCTCGGCGGTTCACGAGGGGCGGTGTTGTGACGACGGAGGTGTTCCTATGGGTGACGCGAACGGGAGGACGGTGGGGAGCGGCATGCGCGTCCTGGTGGCGGGGGGCGCCGGCTTCATCGGCTCGCACCTGTGCGAGCGGCTCCTCGCGGACGGCCACGAGGTCATTGCGCTCGACGATTTCTCGACGGGCTCGCCGGCCAACGTGGCTCATTTGATGCGCAACAGCCGCTTCTGGCTTGTCGAGCACGACGTGGCCCTGCCGTTCGACTACGAGGTCGACAGGGTCTACCACCTCGCGTCGCCGGCGAGCCCAGCGCGCTGGCGGGGCGATCCGGTGCGCTCCACGATCACGAACGTGATGGGCACGCTGCACGCGCTCCTGTGCGCCGAGCGGCACGGCGCGCGGCTCTTGCTGGCGTCGTCGAGCGACGTGTACGGCGATCCCGAGGTCGACCCGCAGCCGGAGGGTTACCTCGGGCGGGTGGACCCGGTCGGGGTGCGCGCCTGTTACGACGAGGGCAAGCGCTGCGCGGAGTCGCTGGTGATGGCCTTTCACCGCCAGGGGCGGGCGTCGGGGCGGATCGCGCGGATCTTCGACACCTACGGGCCGCGGATGGCGATCGACGACGGGCGCGCCGTGAGCAATTTCATCGCCCAGGCGCTCCGGGGAGAGGAGCTGACGGTGTACGGGAGCGGGTCGCAGGCGCGGAGCTTCTGTCACGTCGACGACCTGGTGGAGGGGTGTTTGCGGCTGATGGAGCACCCGTCGGAGGTGGGGCCCGTCAACCTGGGGAATCCGGTGGAGGTGACGGTGCTCGAGCTGGCGCAGGAGATCGTGCGGCTCACGGGGAGCGCGAGCCGGATCGCGTACCGTCCGCTGCCGGAGGGCGATCCGATGCGGCGGCGTCCGGCGATCGATCTGGCGCGGCGGGCGCTGGGGTTCGAGCCGCGGGTGCCGCTCCGGCAGGGGCTCTATGCGACGATCCAGAGCTTCCGGCGCGCGCTGGCGGGGCTCGACGAATGCGCGAGGCGAGGGGAGCCGGCGATGGCGAGCTGACGGATTGCCAGCCTGCGATTGTGGTGTCGGGGGCGGAGCGGGCACCTCGGAGCGCACGATCACCACGCGTGTTCCTCGGCCACGTCGCTTGCGATGCGGCGCGTTACGCTGATAGCCTCGCTCGTCGTGAGCGGTTGGGCAGAAGCTCGGGAGGGGTGGCGCCGCGACGTCCGCGTCGTGCGCCGGCGCGCTCGCGTGGCGATTGCCGGGCTGATCGCGATGGGGGCGGTGGCGGCGTTCACGGCGCTGACCGGCGCCTGGCACATTGTGTTGCTGGGCTCGACGGACGTCTCGGCATCGACGTGGCGGCTTGCCAACACGCTCCGTGAGGTCGGGGGTTTGCTCGAGCTGGGGCTCGGGCTCGTTGCTGGCGTGGTGTTCCTGCGCTGGCTCGCCAGGGCGGTCGCGCTGGCGGGCGTGCTGGATCTCGTGCGGGGGTTTTCCTGGACGCCGTCCGAGGCGGTCCTGGGGTTCTTCATTCCCGTCATGAACCTGGTGCAGCCGTACAGGGTGGCGCGCGATCTCCACGACGGCCTTGCCCCGGAGGCGGTGCCCGAGCCTGCGCCGCGCCCTCTCCTGGACGGCGGGGGTGGTTACCGGCGCGTCGAGATGGAGCACGCCCCGCGGGCGGGCGCGGTGCACCACGCCGCGCTCGGCGCGTGGTGGGGGTGTTATGTCGCGAGCCGCGGCCTCGGGTGGGTGGCCTCCACCATGCCGGATCTGACCGTGGCGGAGTTCATCCGGTCTCGCTATGCGTTCATTGCGTCCGACGCGGCGTCGATCGCCGCCGCGTGGCTCGGGGTGCGGATGATCCGGGCGATCGACAGCCGGGTCGCGGAGCGCCATCGACGGCTCGCGTACGCTTCCGAAGAGGAGCTCGACAAGCTCCTCGTGGAGCGTGATCTCCAGCTGCGGCGGGACATGGCGAAGATCGCCGACTTCGACGATCCCGAGTAGGGCCCGCGCCTCCGTTGCACCCACCGTTCGAGAGAGCACGACGCGCCCACGCGGCGACGTGACCGCCCGGTGGCGCGGTAGGCCAACGCTTTCGTCGCGCTCGGCCAATGTGAGGGCGCGCTCGCGTCTTTATAAAAGCCTCATGAACGACGGAGCTCCCGTCCGAAGGAGGCAGGTCATGACACGTGAGTTGCATCGACGAGCGTTCGTGCGTGGGATCATCGCGGCGGCGTCGGCGGCGTGGCTCGGGCTCTCGCTCGGCTGTGGCGCCGACACCTCGGGGGACGCCGGCGACGCGAGCCCGGGAGCCCAGGCGACCGTCCGCAAGAGCGCCTCGGCGATGACCGGCGAAGAGGTCGACAGGTTCAAGCGAGCCTACGAGTACGCCGTGGCGAACGGCTTCTTCGACGTCTTCAACGACGAGCACTACGACCACCACCGGCATCGCCACCACGGCGCCGATCTCCAGGCCACCTCGCCGATGACCGTCCTGGTCATGGACGAAACGTCGGGATACCGGCTCCTGCCGTGGCACCGCGCCTTCCTCCTCGAGGCGGAGCAGATGCTCCGGGCCGCCCTCCGCCAGCGAGACCAGGAAGAGGGCGTCGACCCGAGCGAAGCCGATCTCCTGTTCATCCCGTACTGGGACGCGGCGCACGATCAGGACCTGCCGCACTGGGTCCACGGCTTCGAGCCCAAGGGCGGGACGGCCGTCGTGCCGCCCGGCCTGCCCGAGGGGCACGCCGGGTACGGCAAGGAGGTGGGTGAGCGCTACGACATCGTCTTCAAGCGCTGGCCGGGCAAGAACCTGGTCTTCGATACGCTGCAGGCGCCTGAACACGTCCAGCGCATCCTTGCGAAGGGCACGTTCGCCGATTTCTACGACGCGCTCGACGTCACCCCCGAGCTCCGCATCGAGAACTATCCAAAGGCGCTGTCGGCGCTGGAGGTGCTGGAGGTGAAGCTGCCGGACAGCGCGGCCGTCCAGACGCTCGTCAACGCTTTCGGCGGCCCCCCGAGCAGCTCTCAGCAGGGCGCGGAGACGACCAACGCCCTCTTCGAGATCGGCTGGATCGGCGCCGTCGAGGCGCAGAAGGCGGCGCCCGACACCGAGCTCGTCGGCGCCGTCAAGGATGTCTATGGCCTCTTCAACTTCATGCCCCACGTCCGGATGCACCTGTGGGCGGGCGGGCTCGATCCGTCGAACGCGGACGTGCGCGGCACCGTGACGTATTTCAATGAGCTGACGGTCGATCCCGTGTTCTGGATGCTCCACGGCGAGCTCGATCGTTACTGGTATACATGGGAGAAGACGCACGCGGACAAGCCGCCGCTCCAGGGCGACGATGGGAGCTTCAACCCCCTCACCGCGAGCGAAGGCGCCTGGTACGGCGGCGGAAAGACGTACACGCTCGACGATCTCACAGCGCACGACGCGCTGCCGTACGTTTACGATGTGCTGTTCGAAGAATGACGCGCCGCCGCGCGGGGGAGCTCTCGCGGCGGGCGCCCCGCGCCGCGGCGGTAGGCGGCCGGCGTCGCGCCGGTCCAGCGCTTGAAGGCGCGGTGGAACGTGCTCACCTCGGAGAACCCGAGGAGGAACGCGATCTCCGAGATCGCGTCGCGCGACTCGCTCAGGTAGCGCGCGGCGAGATCGGCGCGCAGCCCGTCGAGCACCGACGAGAGCGATGTGCCCTCCTCCTTGAGCCGCCGCTGGAGGCTGCGCGGGCTCATGCGCAGTCGCGCCGCGATGGCCGGCAGCGCCGGCTCGCCGTGGGCGAGCTCGGCCGCGATCGCGGCGCGCGCGCGCTCGAGGAAGCTCGCCTCGGCCGGCAGCGCGGCGGCGAGCGAGGCGAGGTGCTGGTCGAGCACCTCGCAGAGCAGGGGCTCGGCGTGCGCCTGGGGCCTCGCGAGGAAAGCGCGATCGATCACCAGCTCGTCGTGGGCCTCCCCGAAGCGCAGGCCGGCGCCGAAGAGGCGGCGGTGCTCGTCGACGCGCGCGGGCGCGGCGTGGCGAAAGCGCGCGGCGCGCGGGGTGAACGCCGGGTCCGCGCCCCGCCGCGCGAGGACGACGAGGTTGCCCAGGAAGAACTCGACGGCGTGGCGTGAGGGCGCCGGGCTGCTCCGGGGCGGCTCGTGGCGGAGGCGGGCGACATCGCCGTCGATCCGGATCTCGAGCGAGGGGCCGATGGCCACGACGCGGAGGTAGCGAGCCGCGCGCGCGTAGGCTTCCCCGAGGGTGGCGCTGCTCCGCACCGCGAAGCCGAGCGCTCCGAGGCTGCCCACCTGCAGCCTCTGCGCGAGGCGCAGGCCGAAGCTGTCGTCGCGGGTGAGCCGGGCGGCTTCGCTCCAGAGCCGGGCCTCGATCGCCCGCGGAAAGCGCATGTCCGGATCGGCGAGGTCCCCCGGATCGACCCCGGCGGCGGCGAGCAGCTCCGCGGGCGCCACGCCGTCGGCCGCCGCGCCGGCGACGACGGCCTGGAAGACCTTCACGGAGATGTCGCTCATGGCTCTCCGCGGCTCTGGGCGGCATCGTGCCGCGCTCTCGATCGATACCTCGACACGGCAGCCTCCACGCCTGATCGCGAGCTGCTCAGAACGGGGATCCCGAGGTGACGGACCAGCTCGGCCGCGGGGGCCATCGACGCCTGAGCCAGGAGCACGAGATCGCCCGGGAGCGCCGTAGACTCGATCGTGCTGGCGATCTCGCCGGCATAGCCGGGAGAGTCACCCCTCTCGAAGAGCCGCCATGCGCGCCCGCACAGGACTTCGACGACATCGATCGAGCGACCCGCGTCGGACGCTATCTGACGCAGCAGCGCCCCGGTGGGCTGAAAGGTGCTCTGGAGCGCGGCCACGACGAGGATCCGGCGGCCGCTCGCGACGGCTTGCTCCGCCATCGGGCGATCGATCCGCATCACGGTACAGTCCGGGACGGGGACCGCCTCCGCGACGCCGCCGAGGGTCGAGCAGGTGCACACGATGACCCTCGCGCCCTCGTTCGCGAGCGCCTGCACGACCGTGGCGGTGGCCGAGCGGATGCCGCCCGTGATCGCGCCGGCCGCAAGCGCGTCCGCAAGGAGGCTCTCCTGCACCTCATGCCGGACCGGAATCGCGTCGTCTGCGTCCCGAACGAGACGGCTGAACGTCTCGACGTGGACGCGGGAAGTATGAAGAAATGCGAGCATGTTCCTCGGTATCCGGAAGCGGCATGCCTCGTCATGGGTCGATGAGCAGCCGCCTGGCAATCCTCTCGTCGACGGCGTAGGGCCTCTCGCGCGGCAGCGACTTCGCAGCGCTGTCCGCGTGGCCGGCCTGAATCTGCTGGTACATCTTCCGGACCAGGGGAGTCCGATCCTCGATGGCGACGACCCAGCTCTCGGCGTACTCGCGAATGAGATCGCGGCCTACGCCGACCTGGATGCTGTAGCAAGGCAGCGGGCCGCCCCGCAGGTTGCGCTCGGTGTCCCATTGAATGTGCACCTTCGCTTCGGCAAACGCCTTGCTCCACTCGTCCGGCGAGCGAAACACCGTCGCTTCCGGCGAGGTGAGGACGGCGAGGGAGAGCGCCTGCTCCCAGCCCGTCCGCCGGATGCGGACGGCGAGGATCCGCTCCTGCCCGGCCTTGCGCCCCCAGTTGCTGCGGTGCATGAGCCAGAGAAACGACGGCTTGATCCAGGTCATGCGACCGAACGAGAACGGGGCGACGAAGCGCTGGGCAGCGAGCGCAGGCTCGGCGATGGCCGGCGCGTAGGCCTGGTACATGACGATGGTCTCCGCGTCGTAGTCCGCTCGGATCTCGTGCAGCTTCGGCATGCAATCCACTCTTCGCGATCGGTATGATCTGACGGGAGACTACGCTACGGGGCCGTGGACCGCATCTCCCGAAGCGCTCATGCGAAGGACTTGATGAGCATCGCCTGTGAGTATATGGCCACGAGGCCCGCGCGCTCCAGGTTGCGCTGCGAGGTGCTCCCCGCCTCGGCCACCGAGTAGGCGAGGTCGCACCCCGCGTCGCGGGCGTAGGGGAGGCGGGCGTCGATGAGGGCGCGCTGCACGCCGCGGCCGCGGTGGGCTGCGAGTGTGCCTCCGGCAAACAAGAGGGCGACTCGCTCGTGCACGTAGACCGCGCCGACGCCGGCGACGGGGCCGGCGCCTGCGGCTGACGATGCCAGGAAGTACGCCGCCCCGGGCACGTGGAAGCCCGCCTCGAAGATGTCGGCCCGATCGGATGGAGGCTCACCCGGGGTGGCGAAGGCGGAGAGCGAGGCCGCGACCCACGCCGAGGCCTCCTCACGCGCGGCGCGCCGCACAATCACGCCGCCGTGCGCGGCCGGCTCAGGCGCGTGGACCTCGACCGCGGGGGCGAGGTGGCGCACGAGCAGGGTGTCGAGCGAGTCCAGGCGGAAGCCGCGCTCCCCGAGCCGCGCGAGCAGCGAAGGGTGGGCAAAGGGCGAGACCAGGATGCGCGCCGCGGTGCCTCGCGAGGCGTAGAAGTCCTCGAGCGCCTCGACGTCGCGCGCCTCGACCGGGCCGCTCAACCCGAGGCCGACCGCGCGCGAGAGCCGGGCGTGCGGGGCGACGAACGCGGCGCGACCGCCGGCGATGGCCGCGACGGCGGCGCGCCGGGCCGGGACCCGCGCGGCGACCTCGCGCGCGAGCGCCTCGATTTTCGCGGCCTCGGTCGCCTCGAGCCGGGCGGACAGGGCCTGATCGACGAAGACGGGTCGGGGCGTCATGCAGGAAGGATAGCGCCGGAGAGGCGGCGCGGACGCTCACCGCGGCCCGGCGCTTCGGCGGCATCGTGCTGCTTCGCCCGAACAGGACCTCAACGACCTCGCGCCACGGATGCGCTGTTCACCGCTTTCGGCCTTCTGCTTCTGCGAGGGAGCGCGGTCGCTGGCGGCGACCCGCGACGACGTCCTCGATCAGCTTCAGCAGGTTACGCGTGATGGCGTCGGTGGGATCGAGCGACAGCGCGGACGTCGCTTTGGCGAGCGCGCCCTCGACGTCTCCTGTCAGCAGGAGGATCAGGGCGAGGTTGCAGTGCAGCCCGGCATCATCGGGCCGAAGCTCGATCGCGCGTCGGGCAACCGGCAGGGCGTCGTGCGCGCGATCGAGCTCCAGGTAGACGGCGCCGAGCTCGCGACATCCGTCCGGCTGCTCGGGATCGATCGCGTGCGCGCGCTGAAAGGCGGCAAGCGCGGCGTCCGTATCGCCCAGTCGCATCTCGATCTTCCCGAGAAACCAGAGCGTCGGAAACGTGCCCTTTCGCTCGGCCGCCTGCCGGAGCAGCGCCCGGGCTCGCTCCAGTGCGTCTCGGTCCGCCGTCGCCAGGGGTTTTGACGGCGGTTCGAGCACGAGGCGTCCACTCATCTCGGTAGCCCGTGAGAAGAGCGCCTTTCCGTCGCGGAGATCGGTCGCGAGCGTCTCCGCTTCGGTGCGGAGCGACGCTGGGAGCGCCGTGTCGCACAGGAGCTCGTCCAGCACCTCGAACGCGTCGCGCTCCTTGCCGTTGAGAGCGAGGGTCCGCGCCAGAGGAACACGCACTCCTGCGAGCTTGCGGTCGGGGTCGGCAAGCACCGCGCGCCGAAACCAGGCTTCGGCCTCGGACCGATGGAGTTCCTTTGCTTCCGGACCTGTAGCCGCCTCGGCGCGTGCAGACGAGAGTTGACCGAGCTCCGCGTAGCCTGGCGCGCAGCCTGGCCATGAACCGATGATTCGCCGGAGCCAGAACTCCGCGTCGTCGAACTGCCCGTTCGACGCGTGGGCTGCCGCCTCTCGCCCATACTGGACGAACTCTTCGGCGCTGAGGAACCGCGGCATCGCCGACCACCCGCACCCTCGGCACATCCACCCATCGACAGCCAGCGGGTACTCTCGCCAGATCTCGACCTGAGCACCACGACCCGCGGTCGTGAACACCACCTGACGGAGCGGCCTGTCGCACCGCTCGCATGCCGCCATCTCCCTGCGGCCCGGCTCTCTCGGCTCCTGCGGAAACGCCTTCGCACGATGGAGATCTCGCAAGATAACGCGGTCCTCCTCGAACGCGACGTCTCCGGTGCTCGTGTAAATACCGAGAGCGGCGAGAGCGCGACTCCAGAGTGAGATCAATGAGGGCATAAAGGAGTGCCTCGACGACAGGGCTCGACGGGGTCGAAGGGGAGGACGTGGTGGACCTGTTACCTCTGCCCGTGCGGCACGGCAAGATCGCATCCGCGCTCGTCGGCCGAGCGTCGCGATCGATCGCGGCGCATGGCCTATCCCCGGCTTCCCGCGTGTCTCCTTCTTCGTTCGGGTCAGTTTCATCGGCTTGTTCGGCGGTGTCAGGTGAAACCACCGGTGGTGACTTTTGCTCGGAGGCCATGGCCGACCCGTCGCTCCAAGGTCGCCGCGTCCAGAGACCCGCGACTGCTCGACGCGCGAGGGTAGCCTGTTCGACGCTCGGGCCTGGGCACGCGCCGATCGATCAGCCGCGCCGCGCCGCCGCGCCGTCGACAACCGCCGGCACGGACGCCCGCATCACCTCGATGAAGCGACGCAGTCGGGCCGGATAGAAGCGGGCATGGGGATAGACCAGGTGGACCGGCAGCGGATCCGCCTGCCACGACGGCGCGAGGTGCAGCAGCCGCTGCTGCGCCAGGTCGTCGGTCAACAGCCAGGACGAGGCCACGCAGACGCCCAGCCCCATCAGCGCGGCGCTGCGCAGGGCATACAGGCTGTCGGTGCTCATGCGCGGGCGGATCGCGAGCTCGACCCGTTCACCGCCCGACGCGTGGGTCAGCGTGATCGTGTCGCGGTAGTAGGTGCGCAACGCCAGCCACGGCAGGTCGGCCAGGTCCGACGGATGAGCCGGCCGCGCGGCCCGGCCCAGCACCGAGGGCGCGGCGGCGACGATGCGCGGCACCTCGGCCAGGCGGATCGCCACCACGGCCGGATCGGCCACCGCGCCGACCAGGATCGCGCAGTCGATGCCGTCGGCGATGAAGTTCGGCTGCCGGTCATGCAGCAGCCACTCGACCGAGACGCGCGGGTAGCGGCGCAGGTAGTCGGCGAGCGGCTTGACCAGCTGGTGCTGGCCGAACGCGTGCGGCACGACCACGCGCAGCGTCCCGTCGGGCTGGTCGCGGTCGCCTCGCATGTCCGACGCGAACGCCTCCAGGCTGGCCAGCAGCGCCTTGGCGCGCTCGAAGCACCGTTCGCCGTCCTCGGTCAGCTTCATCGTGTGCGTGGACCGCTGCAGCAACGGCAGGCCCAGCGAGCGCTCCAGCGCCTGCAAGCGCCGGCTCACGGTGGGCTGCGTCGTCCCCAGCAGCGTGGCCGCGGCCGACAGGCTGCCGGACTCGACGATCCTCACGAACGTCTGCAGCAAGCCGATGTCGTCCAGCGACGAGGGCGAGGGAGGTGCCGGCCTGGTCATACGCCGACGGTATAACCATCGTGCGCTCCATGCCACTACAGCGCTGGAGCGATGCTTCCCATACTCGGTGTACCATGCACGCCATTCAGTTGACGCATACACCCCCCGCCCCCCAGCCGCTGCCCGCCGCGTCCGCGCCGCCCCTGCCCGCCGCCCTGGTGCTGCTGCTGGCCACCGGCGCGGGCCTGGCCGTGGCCTCGATCTACTACAGCCAGCCCATGCTCGGCGTGCTGGGGGCCGAGATCGGCGCCTCGGACCGCGCGCTCGGCCTCGTGCCCACGCTCACGCAGCTGGGTTATGCGCTCGGCATCCTGCTGCTTGCGCCGCTCGGCGACCGCTACGACCGGCGGCGCATCATCCTGGCCAAGGCTGCCCTGCTGGCGGGCGCGCTGCTGCTCGGCGGCGCCGCGCACGCGATCGGCACGCTGCTGGTCGCCAGCCTGGTCACCGGCCTGGCCGCGACCCTGGCGCAGGACATCGTGCCCGCCGCCGCGACGCTGGCGCCGGAGGCGCATCGGGGCAAGGTGGTCGGCACCGTGATGACCGGCCTCTTGCTGGGCATCCTGCTGTCCCGCGTGATCAGCGGCTTCGTGGCGGAGAACTTCGGCTGGCGCGCGGTGTTCGTCGCCGCCGCGGCCAGCATCGCCCTGCTCGGCGCGGCGATGTGGCGCAGCCTGCCGCGCTTCGAGCCGACCACGCAGCTGAGCTACGCCGCGCTGCTCGGCTCCCTGGCCGCGCTGTGGAAGCGCCACGGCGCCCTGCGCCGCGCGACGCTGGCCCAGGGGCTGCTGTCGGTGGGGTTCAGCGCGTTCTGGTCCACGCTCGCCGTGCTGTTGCACGGCGCCCCGTTCCACCTCGGCAGCGCGGTGGCGGGCGCCTTCGGCCTGGCCGGGGCGGCCGGCGCGGTGGCGGCGCCCCTGGCCGGCCGCATCGCCGACCGCAGCGGGCCCGAACGGGTGACGCGCATGGGCGCCGCCCTTTCGTTCGTGGCCTTCGCCGCCATGGCGCTGTCGCCCTGGCTGTCGGCGCATGGACGGCTGTGGCTGCTCGGCGCCAGCGCCGTCGCCTTCGACCTCGGTATCCAGGCCGCGCTGGTGGCGCATCAGACCATCGTTTATGGCATCGAGCCCGGCGCGCGCAGCCGTGTCAACGCCGTGCTCGTCGTCGGCATGTTCGTCGGTATGGCCTCCGGCGCCGCGCTGGGCAGCGTGCTCTTCGCCCGGTGGGGCTGGCTGGCGGTGACGGCCCTCGCCTCGTCGGCGGCGGCCAGCGCGCTCCTCGTCCGGCTCTGGCCGGCGACGCGCCCATCTCCGAGCGCGTGACGGCTCACGACAGCAGACGTCCCCCTGTCCTTCAGCCCTTCTTTGCCAGCGTGATCCGCGCGACGTCCTCTTCTGTACTCGACGATGTCGAGCGCCACGTGGTGATCGCTCAGCGCGCCGGCGCCTTGCTCTCTCCGTCGTCGAAGAACTCCATCCCTTCGTAGGGCTTCTCGCGGCAGGACATAAGGCGCGTCCGGAGGTCGCCGACGTGGATCTCGAGCTTGTGGCCGTCCGGGTCCTCAAAGTAGAGCGACGCCCCTTCGGAGCGATTCTCTTTCCAGATCCGGGCCCCGCTCAGGCGAACGGCCTCGCTTAGGGAGGCGAAGCCCTCTGCATCGACCGAGAACGCGAGGTGCGAGTCGTCGGCCTGCCGCGCGGCGCGCGCGTCGAGCTCCAGACAGAGCCAGAGCGTTCCCAGCTCGAGGTACGCGCCACTGGCCCACTGCGCCCGCCGCGTTCCGCCGAGCATATGGACGTAGAACTGCACGGCGCGGTCGAGATCTCGAACCGCGAGGGTCACGTGGTTGATGCCGCCGATCGCCATGGCTCCGGCAGCATAGGCGACAGCGGGCCCGTGAGGGAGCGTTCGATCTCCAGGCACCCGGTCGACGGACCGGCGCGGGGACGGCGAGCGCCGAGCCCCGGCGCGGCCTCGTCTCTTCACGAAGCGTCGCGCCGCCGGCAGACGCCCGGACGCAATGGATTTGATGCTCCTTTACATTACTTCACACGATAGTTTTCGAAATTAAACCACGAAATCGCTCCTTGCACATGGATCCATGTCGCCGCGGGTGGGTGGTACGCCAAGCGCATGAAGATCCGTGCTGAAGTCCGGAAGAACCCTACTGGCGCAGCCGTCGAAGAGCGACTATGCAATGCGCCGTCATCGGCCGTCCGGCGATGAGAGGAATGATTTGCACTGCTGAGCTTGACGAGGCTCCTTTGTTTGCCAATAGCGTTCGTCGCACCGAGAGCGACCGCTCTCCGCGCCGGTACGAGCGCGCGGCGGGCGTCGTCAGGTGTGAGCCCCGGCATCACGGCTGAATCACGGCATCGCGCATGCGCATCGGGTCATCTCCGGCGCTTGCCAGGTCATGAATCCGGACGCTAGATCGGTTCGAGTGTCAGCAGCTCGTCGTGACGAACGGGGTGGTTCGTCGCCCTGCCGAACGCGGCGCGACGATCGGACGCTTCATCACCAACTTGGGTAAGAACCATGCACAACTTCAGCTTCCAGAGCAGATGGAACACGTGGGCGGCGGCTGCAGCGCTGGCGCTGCTGCCGGCATGCAGCGACGGCTCGACGGAGCCGATCGGCACATCGCAGGCCGCGCTGGAGGGCGCGAACGGGATCAGCGCGGATCGCGTGATCGATTCGCAGTGGGGTCAGGGGTACTGCGCGCACATCGTCGTGAGCAACCAGCACCCGAGCGCCACGACGGGGACGTGGAGCGTCGCGCTCGACGTCGGCCCGGGCGCCATCTTCTCGTCCTGGGACGGCACGTTCAGCGGGAGCACGGGTCAGATCACGGTCACGCCTCAAGGCAGCAATGCGGCGATCCCCCCGTCGGGCAGCCGCCAGTTCGGGTTCTGCGCCAGCATCCCGAGCCAGGGGATCGAGCCGGTCGTGCTGTCAGTCAGCAGCGACCTGCCGCCGATGGGCAGCGGCGTCGCGATCGCGGAGTACAAGTTCCCGGCCGCGATCGACGCGATGGTCAGCCCTGACTACGCGACCGAGCTCTGGGCGTCCTTCTACCGCCCGACGAACCTGGAGGCCGGCAAGCAGTATCCGCTGCTCGTGTTCATGCACGGGAACCACCCCACGTGCGGCACGGGCGTGAATCCTCGCACGGACAACAACAACCAGTATGCCGCGACGGGGACGTGCCCGGCGAACTACGTCGTCGTCCCCAACCATCGCGGCTACGACTACATGGCCGCGGACCTCGCCGCGCGCGGCTATTTCGTGGTGTCCATCAACACGAACCGGGGTATCCATGCCGCGTCGGGCTCGCCCAGCGACGAGTTCGTCATCGGGCCGCGCGGACGCCTGCTGCTCCGCCACCTCGAGCGGCTGAGCCGCTGGGACAGCGGCGCCGAGCCGACGCCCCCGGAGCTCGGCGTGGATCTGCTCGATCGCATCGATTTCGACCAGGTGGGCTTGCTGGGGCACTCGCGCGGCGGCGAGGCCGTGCGGTTCGCCTACAACGAGTACCGCCGGAGCGGCAGCCCCTGGCCTGCGCTGATAGAGAGCCCCGTGAGCATCCGCGGGATCTTCGAGATCGGCCCGACCGATCAGGGCCAGAACGGCCAGCGCCTGAACGCTGACCAGACGGCCTGGAACGTGATCCTTCCGGCCTGCGACTGGGACCTGAGCGATCTGCCCGGGATGCGCCCGTTCGATCGCATGATGAGCATCGCCGAGCCGGAGCCCCTCTCCAAGTCCTTCTATCATGTGTGGGGCGCCAATCACAATTACTACAACAGCGAGTGGCAGCTCGCGGACGGGAACGGCGGCGGGATCACGGGCTGCATCGACCATGAGGAGCTCTTCGATCCGCTGGAGCATGGCTCGCCGGCGCAGCGCGAGACGGGTCGCCTGGCGGCCGTTCAGTTCTTCACCGCCAACGTGGGCGCGGAGCGCGACGAGGCCGCGAACGCCCTGTTCGACCCCGCCTTCCCCTTTCCGGACGTCCCGTACCGCGTCCGCCGCGGCTACCATCCCGGCGGCGGCTCCGCCGACAGCCTGATGCTCGAGGATTTCATCAATCCGACAGGCACGAGCTCGTACGGCCTGCCGAACACCACCGGCGGCACGCTCTCGGTGGAGCACACGCCCCTGAGCGGGCACGACCCTTCGCTCTCGGGCGCCTGGATCCACGACGTGGCCGAGGGCAGCGCGACGTTCTTCCAGTCGAACTGGTCCGCCGCAGGCACGGGCTTCGATCTCACGGGGTACGACACCCTCGATCTTCGCGCCGACCGCAGCTGGAGCTCCGACCCGACCGAGGCGTCGTTCCTCGTGGAGCTCGTGAACGCCGACGATACCCGGTCGAGCGCTGTCGCCATCGATGAGTTCCTGGAGCTCGGTCCGCCGCCGCGCGGCGGCACCACGCTGCCGACCGCGCGCATTCCGCTGTCCTCGTTCAGCGGCGCCACGCTCGCGTCGGTGCGCGGGGTTCGTCTGACCTTCACCACCCCGCTCGACGGAAACAGCCTGTTCCTGGCGAACATCCGCGCGACCCGCGTCACCACCGAGGCCCTGGCGGCTTCGGGGCAGCTCGCCTCCGTTGCGTCGAGCGCGGCGCCGCCCAGCGCCCGTGCGCGCGCCGCAGGCACGAGCAGGCCCGAGGCGCGGCGGATCACGGCAGGCAATGCCATCCAGAGCGTGAGGAGCAGCGGGTCCGACGCTGTCGAGCTCACGCTCACAAGCGCCGAGTTCTTCGACCTCCGCGCCACCAACCTGGTGCTCACCGTCGGCGCCGAGCGAAGCACCGCGGCTCGCCATCCGAACGGCGATCTCCACACCGTTCAATTCCTGCTCCCGCGCGCAGCCTTCGACCGCCTCGCCGCGCAGGAGCCGGTGACGGTCGACTACGGTCCTGGCTCCTCCGTGGCCTGGGACTTCGGGCACCTCGACAAGACGGCGCTCGCTCCCTGAGCCGAAGGCGGCGCGCCCTGGCCTGCACTCGGCGCGTTCATCCCCTGGTTCATCGACATCAACGACCTGGATTGACCTCCTCGATGAAGTAGGCCGTCTCTGCGGAGTCGTCGTCTGCATCGAGGAGGCTCCCCGCGTCGGCGATCGATGGTCCGACGTTCGTCTCCAGCCACTTCTTCACGTCGCCAGCGCCGGCGTCTTCGAACAGCAGGTCGGACGCTTCCGACGGCCTGAAGCCGCTGTCCGGTAGGTAGATGACCATGCCCAGGATAGGCCATGGTCGACGATGGCGGTGAAGTCTACGCCCATGTTGTGACTCCATTGCTCGGCAATACAGCGTGCTCGCTCCAGCCGACGTTCTGCAGCGCCGCCGGCGCTCGAAGCGCGGCCGGCAGCACGGCTTGTTTGCGCGGCCTCGCTCGTCAAGAGTCGCGGCGAGATCCGCCGCCAGGGTCATGCGGCTGTCAGCCTCCGTTCGAGTAATCGGGGAGCTCGATCTTGTCGGCCGCGGAGGAGCCGAACCACCCCTCGCGGCGCTGCAGCAGGGGAGTGGAAGCGAGCCAGAGGACCCGGTGAAGGAGCGAAACCCCGAGCCTTGACCTCGGGTGCGCGATCCAGGGGACGCCTGGCGGGAGCTTCTGGGCCAGATCGACATAGGGGCGCAGGAGCTTTTCATAGGCCGCGAAGGCGTCTCGATGGCCGGCGTGCCGCGACAGCTCTCCCGCGAGCACGTAAGCGCCGACGAGAGAGAGGCTCGCGCCCATCCCGCTGACCGGCGACGGGCAGTACGCGGCGTCACCCACCAGCGCGGCGCGACCGTGGGACCAGCGTGGCGCCATGACCTGGCTGACCGCGTCGAAATAGACGTCCTCGGCGTCTGCCAGCGCCGCGAGCACGCGCGGCGATTCCCAGCCGGCGTCGGCATAGACGCGCGCGATGACCGCCTTCTGCTCGGCGACGCTCAGCCTTTCATAGCCGCGCGGGGGCGACAGGAACCAGAGCGACGCCCGGGTGGTACCCGTATTGTCTGGACGCAGGAGCATCGATCGCCCGCCGGGGGCGTGGTACCAGCGCGCCCAGGCGCTGTCGGAAGCTCCGCGGGGAATCGTGAAGTAGCTGGCATACAGGCCGAGCGGGCGAATCCTGGGCTCATCCCCGACGATGAGCGTGCGGGTTCGCGAGCGGATGCCATCGGCAGCGACCACGAGGTCGAAATCGCGCGCCGCGCCATGCTCGAAGGAGACGGTTACCCGGTCGCCGTGGTCCCGGAGGCCCGTGATCTGGTCGCCAAAAACATACTCCGTCGTGTCTCGGGTGCGGTCGTAAAGGATCCTGGCGAGGTCACCGCGGAGGATTTCGAGCTCCTTGGTAAACCCACCGGTGTCCGATGTCTCCGCGGGGAACTCGGCCCTTGTCACGTCGTGTTCGTCGACGAAGCGGAGCCCCAGCTCCCCCGTCGTGGCGGCTCGGATGTCGCCTTCGATCCCCATGAGGCGCACGACCTTCCGCGCCGCGCCCTGGACGTCGATGTTCTGCCCGCCGAGCCGGAGCGCGTCGGCGCGTTCCACGACGACGGGTCGGAATCCGTAGCGCGCAAGCCAGAAGGCGAGCGCGGGACCGGCGATGCTCGCCCCCGAGATCAAGACCGTCCGATGTTCCACCGGTGGAGTGTCACCGGGCCGGGGCCGGTGTCAACCCCGTCCGGTTCGACGGATCCTCACCGCGGCTGGATGATCGCCGAGCTGTCGCGTCCCGGTCCGCTCGGCGGGGCTCGGGCCCTCGGGTATCGTCGGGGCGTCGTACGGGCGCTGGCCTGGCGGTGCGTTCGGGCGCCGCTTCGTCTATCCTTGTCGCCATGATCAAGCGCAGCGGGAGCAGCCGAGTCGCGCCGGCGGACGACGTGTTCGCCGCGAGGAAGCGCAAGCCGGTACCGCACGAGTTCGTGCTCGACGCGCTCACCCCGCTCGGGCCCGAGACGCGGCCGATGTTCGGCTGCCTGGCGGTCTATGTGGAGGACAAGATCGTCCTCATCCTGCGCGACAAGCCCGCGCCCGCGCAGGACAACGGCGTCTGGCTCGCCACGACGGAGGAGCACCACGCGGCCCTGCGCCCTGAGTTCCCGAGCATGAGGAGCATCGAGGTGCTCGGGAGCGGGGTGACGGGCTGGCAGGTGCTCCCGGCGGAGGCGCCCGATTTCGAGGAAGCCGCGCTGCGGGCCTGCGCGCTCATCGAGGCGGGAGATCCGCGCATCGGGAAGGTGCCGGGCGAGCGGCGGAAGCGGGGCGAGGCGCCGGCGAAGAGGGCGGCAACGAAGAAGGCGCCGGTGAAGAAGGCGCCGGTGAAGAAGGCGCCGGTGAAGAAGGCGCCGGTGAAAAAGGCGGCTGCGAAGAAGGCGGCTGCGAAGAGGGGCGGGAAGGCGACCGCAAAGAGGGGATCCTGAGCGTCCGCGGCCCGAGTTCCTTCGCCAGGTAGCTGTCGACGATCATCGCGAGCCGCGAGCGGCCGTGCCCATGGCGATGGCTGGGCGATCACCCTTGTTCGATCATCTTCTGCGCCGCGAGAAGGCTCTTCGTGAGGCCGCCACCGCACAGCACGAGCTCCCGGATCGCGTCGTCGAGGTGCCGATCGTCGACCACGATCTCCTGCCCCTCTTCGGCGGCGAAGACCGCCGCCTTGCGAAGCAGCTCGCGGATGAAGGCGCCGCTCGCCCCCTCGGTGCGCGCGATCCACCGGGGCAGATCGACCCCCTTGAACGTCAGCCCGCGTCCGTAGAGCTCGAACATCCTGCGGCGGCCCTCGCCATCCGGAAGCGGCACCTCGATGGCGAGATCGACGCGGCCGGGTCGGGATGCAAGCGCGGGCTCCAGGATATCCGGACGGTTCGTGGTCAGGAGGAACAGGACGTCAGCGTCTTCCCCGAGGCCATCCATCTCGTTCAGGAGCTCGAAGAGCACCCCATTGCACGACTGGTCCGGCCGCGTGCGATCTTCCGCGACGAGATCCACGTCCTCGAGCACCACGGTGGCGGGTTGGAGGAAGCGCGCCATGGCGCACGATTGCCGGATGAGGCCCTGGGAACGGCCCGTCAGCAAGATGACAGTCCGCCCCTCCATGCGGCTCGCGAGATACATCGCTGTGAGCGTCTTCCCGGTTCCCGGAGGCCCGTGCAGCAGAACGCCGCGCTTCAGGTGTCGGCCCGCGGAGAGGAGGGAGCGCGCGTGCTCTGAAATGCGAATCGTACAGCGCTCGATGCGCTGGAGCAGGTCTCCCGGCAGGATGAGGTCCCCCTCTCCGACCTGCCGCAATGGACGGAAGCTCACCCCGATGGTGCTGCGGTCCACCTGGTCGAGCGACACCACCTTGCCGCGGTAGACGTTGCGTTCGAGCATCGTCCGGCGGAGCATCGCGAGGAAGCGCTCTCCCGCCTCGCGCTCCGGCGCCATGACGCTCACCGTGAGGCCGCCGTCCCATGGCTTTTCGCTGCCGCCGATGAGCACGGCGAGGCGTTCGGGGGTGTGTACGAGGAGAAGGCCGCATCGCAGGCAGGAGACCTTCTGGCCTGCATCGAGATCGACCGTCGTGTATTCGACGGGGCCGATGGTGGGACCACCCTCGAACAGGCCCGCCTCCGTCGCCGTGGCGAGCTGCCCGAGCCGAATGCGGTTGTAGGAATCGCGTCCAGTGAGCCCGAGGAGCGCGTGCGATCGTCCCCCCTCTCCCAGCATCGCGTCGAGCGCTACCTGGACGTTCGGACGGTCGTACTCCGGAAAGCTCGCCTCCACGACGGGAAACGCTGCGGGGTCCAGCGCGAAGTGATCGCGAAGCTTCTTTCTTATGACGGACTCGTCCTTGCTGACGCGCTCGTGGGCGAGCTCGATGAGCTTCCGGAGGACGTTCATGCCGAATGACATGACTGCACTCTACATCATGCCGTCGGGCGTTGAAAGGCCGAGGCCGAAATGGGGCGAGGCGCCGGTGAAGAGGGCGGCGGCCAGGAAGGCGCCGGCGACGAGGGCCGGGAACGCGACGGCGAAGATGGGTTTTTCGCGCCGCGATGACGCTCCTGGTCAGCGCTGCTCGCGCGGCGCGGTGACCCTCGCCCACACCGCGAGGATCATCGCCTGTTCCATCGTGCTCGGCGGGGGATAGCCCCTCGGGGGCTCGACCGGCAGGGGCACAGGGGCCTTTGCCCTGCGCCATGCCGCGTCGTGGCGCGCCGAGGCCCCGGCCGCGGGGCCGCGGCGCGCGACCTCGTAATCGACCGCGGCCACCGCCTCTTCGAGGGTGGAGAAGCGCTCGACCTGCCTTCCGTCCAGCAGGACGTGCCACCGCTTCCCGCGAGCGCCGCGGGCGAGGACGACGACCTCGCTGAGCGCGCCGGGCTTCCTCTCGTAATGGAGCGCGAGCCCGAAGCGGCCGAGAGAGGCCCACGCATTGCGCGAGATGGCCATCACCTCCGGGTCGACGCGGAGGCTCAGCGGATCGAAGTGCGCGGCGCGCTCCTGGATCTCGCGCAGCGTGATGCGGCCCGCCTCGACCTCGAACCCGGGGTAGTCGAAGGTCACCTGCCGAAAGAAGCGGCTCGCCTCCGAGGCGTCCCTGCCCTCGAGATCGAGGTCGCGGGGCATGCCGAAGAGCGACGGCAGCGTGCACAGCTGGAGCGAGGAGAGGTCGACGAAATCGAGGATGAGGCAATCCTTCTTGCCTGGATGCAGGCGCGTGCCGCGCCCGACGCACTGGGCATAGAGCCCGTCCGAGCGTGTCGGGCGGGCCATGGCGATGCAAGAGACGCCAGGGTCGTCGAAGCCCTCGGTGAGGACAGCGACGTTGGTGAGGACCTGCACGCGCTCTTCCCGGAAATCGGCGAGGATCCGGCCGCGGAGGTCGGAGGGCATGTCGCCGTGGACATAGGCGGATCGGACGCCGAGGTGGTTGAGCGCCTTCGAGAGGTTCCTGGCGTGCGCGACCGTGACGCAGAAGGCGATGGTGCGGCGGTCGCGGGCGAGCTCTTGAATGGAGCGGGCGACGAGCGCGTTGCGCTCCTCCAGGTCCACGGCCTCCTCGAGCTCCTCCGTGGCGAAGTCGAGCCCGCCGGCGTCGAGGGGGGAGAGGTCGGTGGCGGTGGCGACGCGGTAACCGGTGAGGGGGGCGAGGTAACCGTCCGCGATCATCTCGGTGAGGGAGCGGCTGTAGACGATCGCCTCGAAGACATCGTCGAGGCCTTTGCCGTCGCCGCGGGCCGTCGTGGCGGTGAACCCGAGGAGGGTGCCTGTCCACGCGGGGTCGAAGGCGCCGAGCTGGCGGAGGACGCGGCGGTTGTCGTCGGCGGGGGCGTGGTGGCATTCATCGTAGATCACGAGGCCGATATCGCGACCGCCGGTGACCTGCTCCAGCCGCTTCTCGTGGAGGGAGCGTATGGAACAGACGATGACGCGGGCGTCCGCCGGGGCGCGGAGCTCGCCCTGCTCCACGGCGACCGTGGCCTGTCCGGCGAGGGCGCGCTCGATCTTTTCCTTGGCCTGGAAGAGGAGCTCTTCGCGGTGGGCGAGGACGAGGACCTGCCGCCTGGCGAGGCGGGCGAGATGGGAGAAGATGACCGTCTTGCCAGCGCCGGTGGGGAGGCACACGACCATGCGCCGGACGCCGCGCCTGCGGGCCGCGAGGACGGCATCGACGGCGGCGCGCTGGTACGGGCGGAGGGCGGGCGCGCCGGGGCCCATCGGTGCTGAGGCGGTCGTCGGGGTGGTCATGAGCTCTCGCGCGGGCGTCGCGCACGCGTCGCGCACCATAACCCGGAACCCGAGTCCGTGCTCATCGGCGATCGGCAGCTCCCGCACGCCATCCAACGAGGGGACCTCCGCTCGACGCGGCGCCCGCGAGAAGCCCCGCGGCCGGGTTGATTGGAATTGACATCGACCATGTGAGCGAACACATTTTCACGAACGGTGTCCTTTCTCTTCGCCTTGGGTGTGTCGTCATGCGCATCGAGACCTTCGTCGGCTGTGTGCCGACAGCGCTGCTAGCCTCGGCCCTGTGCGGCCTTGTCGTCGCTTGCTCCGAGCCCGCGGGACCCGGAGCGGCCGGAGCGGGAGCGGGGAGCAGCGGAACCGGCGCTGGCGCCAGCGTCAGCGGGACGACGGGCGGCAACGGGAGCCAGGCGGGTTCGAGCGGAGGTGCCGGCGCCGGGACGGGCCAGGCGGGGGCGGGTGGGCACGGGTCGGGCGGAGCAGGAGGTGGTCCTGATCTCAGCGCGGAGATCTACGACCGCACCAACCTGCCGCGCTTCGACATCGAGCTGCCCCCGGAGTCGGTTCAAGCCCTGCAGCGGGTGTCGGGCCCGGACGATCCGCTCCAGGACGAGTACGTCTCGGCCACGCTGCGCTACGGGACAATCACCGTTTCGAACATCGGGCTGCGCATCAAGGGCGAAGGCAGCTTCCGCGGCCTCGACGAAAAAGCGCCGTTCAAGCTCAAGTTCGACGAGTTCGTGGACGACCAGACCTTCCTCGGCCTCGAGCGCATGACGCTCAACAACATGGTCGAAGATCCGTCGTTCCTCGCGGAGCGCCTGGCGTACGACCTCTTCCGCCACGCCGGCTTGCCCGCCCCGCGCTGCAACAGCGCGCTCGTGGTCGTCAATGGCGAGTTCTACGGCGTGTATGCCAACGTCGAAGCCGAGGACACGACCTTTCTCTCGCGCTGGTTCGCGAGCAACGACGGAAACCTGTACGAAGAAGGGCAGGTCGACTTCGTGCCGGGCGCCGAAGCGGAGTTTGATCTCGAGACCAACGAGGCCGCGAACGACCGCACGGACCTCGCTGCGCTGATCGCCGCCGTGGACACGGCGAAGAGCGCGACGTTCCTCGAGGACATCGGCGGCTCGCTCGACACCGATCACTTCCTGCGCTTCACCGCGGCCGAGGCCGCGGTGAATCAGTGGGATATGTACGCCTACACGGTCTTTTATCCGAACAACTTTCGCATCTACAACGATCCCGCTTCCGGGAAGTTCGTCTTCTTGCCGTGGGGGATGGACCTCTCGATGAAGCCCTTCCGCGACTCGGGCAAGCCCTACATCGCGCTGTTCGAGCTCGCGCGCCAGGGGGACTTCCCGAACGGCGCGATCTCGACGGGGCTCCTCTTCCGGCGTTGCCTGGAGAGCCCAGGCTGCGTGACCGCCTATCGCGGCGCGGTGGAGAGCATCATCGAGGCGTACGAGAGCGCCGACCTCGAAGGGCTCGCCAGCAGCTACTACGAGCAGATCCGCGAGCAGGTCGCCGCCGACCCGCGCAAGGAGTACTCCCAGCGAGAGTTCGAGCGGGGCTTCCAGAGCTTGCTCGACACCATCCGCGAGCGCCCGGACGCGTTGCGCGCGGATCTGGCCAGGTAGCGCCGCCCGGATCGGGCGGCTTCGCTCCGGTCCGGGCTGCGATGGCGCGTTGGATCCGTTCAGCGGCGGTCGCGACGCCGCCGCGCGCGGCTCGCGAGGGACAGCGCGAGCCCGATCGCGGGCAGCGCCCAGCCGGACGAGGCGCCGCTGCCCGCGCCGACCGAGCAGCCGACGCTGACGTGATCGCCATCCGGGTCCTCGGGAGCGTCACTGCCACCACCCGCCCCGGATCCCCCCGAGCCGCCGGCACCCGTATCGGGGGCCTCGCAGGAGCTCACGTCGTTGTCGGCGCAGAGGTGGGGGGCCTCTTCGCAGAACGCCGCCCTCGCGCTGCACCAGGCCTCCTCGAAGCCCTGGGGCGGAGAAGAGCACGCCCCGATGTTCGCGGCGATCTGCGCCGGGTCGGCCGGGAAGACGCCCGTCGCGCCCGCGTCGCCGTGCGGAACGCAGGCGCGCTCCGTCTCGACCGTCGTGCCGTCGATGAGGCTCTTGTAGGTGATCTGGTAGCAGTACTCCGTGGCCGCGACGTCGTACGTATGGCTCGGGTTCCCGTCCCAGAACGTCTGCGTGTCGAGCTCCTTCCCGTCCGGGCTCGAGAAGGTGACGATTTGCACGTACTGGCGCACGCCGCTGTCTTCCTCCCCGGTCAGATCGAGGGAGACAGTGACATAATGCTCCACTTCCTCGGCCACGCAGGCCTCTAGCGGACCGCAACTCGCTGAGCCCAGGTCGGCGACACAGCAGCTCGCCTCGCCGCGCCAGCGCTCCTGCACGGCGACCCAGGTCTCGACGGGGATGGCGCCCACGTCCATGTCGACAGCTGCGCTGGCCCGGGTCTCCCAGGGGACGGTGCCGCGCTGCTCTCCCTCGAGCGCGATCTGGTAGGTATGGCCTTCGACGAGCGGGGCTGCGGGGCGAAAGGCGAGCACGCTCTCGCGCTGGCCGGCGACCACCTCGGCGATCTCGGCGACCTCCTCGAGGGTGCCGCTGACGGCCTCGCCCGTGATCTTGTCCGTCACCAGGAGCACGGGCGCGCTCTCCGGACAGTTGGAATAGCAGCTGAGCCGGACCACGATGACCCCGTCGAGCGGCATGGCGCGCGAGGCGTCGTACACATAGCGCCCGTCCGGCACAGGCGTGCAGGCGGAGCTCGGACGGGAGATGCAGAGAGCGCCCAGGCTTCCCATGACGGCGAGCGTCAACGCGGTGAAGCGAGAATGATGCATTGAAGTTCCTCCTCGATGACCCGACCCGGGTCAGCTTCGCGGGGGCGTGTGCAGATACCATGCCGATGGCGACTCGCGCGACCGCCGCGAGGTCGTTGCGGGCACCCGCGCGCGTCGCGGATATGACCGCGATGTCACCCTGTGCCGGCCTCCCGGTGTCACCTCGACCATTGGGCGAAGAGATATCCGTAGAATTGCTCGAGATCCACCTGGTCGAGCGCCCGTACCGTGCGACCGCCGGGCACGACCCTGGTGCGCCCTTGAGAGGGGCCCGCGGTGACGATCTCCGTCTCCCACGCGCGGAGGGCGAACATCTCCGGCTTGCCGAGGTACGATGTCGTCAGCACGTCCCACGCGAAGTAGTCCTGGTGGCCGGCGAGCGCGTAGCAGGTGCCCGCGAGGTCGGAGAGGGGGTATCGGCGCTGGCGGGACAGGCGGCGGAGGAACGCCTGGGTGACGGGGACGAGGTTCGTGAGGTCCAGCGGACACAGGGTGATCGGGATGGCCGTCTTCCAGATGCGGTCGGCGGCGATCGGGTCCCAGTAGACGTTCCACTCGGCGGAGCCGTCCTGTCCGCTCTCGAAGGCCGTCTGCACGTTCCCGTGCACGTTGAGCGCGCCGCCCATCCAGACGATCTCGCGGATGTTCCTCTCGATTTGAGGATCGATGTCGAGCGCGGCGGCGACGGTGGTGAGCGGCCCGGTCACGAGGAGCGTCACGGGCTCGGGAGCGGCGCGCAGGGCGCTCGCCATGAAGGCCTGGCCCGCCTCGGGGACGCGCCGGGTCAGGATCTCCTCGCGCTCGTTCAGGATCGGGATCTTGTCGATGCAGAAGGCGTCGCGCCGGAAGATGGGCGGAAAGGGGTTGAGCCCGCGGACGGTGCTCTCGGCGACGGGCACGTCGTGGCGGCCCACCAGATCGAGGATCTTGCGCGTGGCGCTGACGGCGGGCTCGATGTAGCAGTCGGCGGGGGTGACGACGACGCCGAGGACATCGACGTGGTCCATCGTCAACAGGAGGAGCATCGCGAGGTAGTCGTCGACGCCGCCGTCGTGATCCAGGAGAACGCGCGTTCGTGTCATGAAGAGCTCCTTGCGGGCGCGGAGGGGTGGGTCGCGCGCCAGCGATCCCGGCGGGGTCCGGCGCGCGGCGAGGAGGAGAATTTCAACGCAAAGGCGCAAAGACGCAAGGGCGCAAGAAGGCATGAAAGTGTATCTCCGCTGCCGAGGAAGGTCCTGCGTCCTCACGATGGCCGGGTTTCAAGACGGCCTGGCGCGCCCCGACCGCTGTACGCTCGGAGCGACGTCGCGGTCGGACAGCTCCCTGAACGAGCGCGCCGCGCCGTGATCCTGCGGCGCACGACAGCGCCGGCGCGCGGGTGACGATGTGGCGCGCTGGGCCGCCGATGCCCGCGCCATGCGTCGACGACGCCGACGGCTCGATCGCTGCGGCGGCCCTCCGCGCCCGGGATGCCGCGAAGGTGGAGGACGCTGGCCGCGCTCCTGCCGCGCCTCCGTGACACGCTCGTCCGGCAGGATCGCGCCGCGGGCTTCGACGCGCTGACCGAGCTCACGCGGCACGCCGATCCGTTCATGCGCCAGGACGCCGCGCGCACGCTGGGCGAGCTCGGCGACGCGCGGGCGCGGCCGGCGCTCGAGCGACTGCTCGAGCACGAGACCAAGCCGTTCGAGCGTACCGCGACCGGCACCCGCACCAACATTTACCGCGCGTGCGACACGGCCCGGATGGCGATCGAGGCGATCGATCTCCGCGCCAGGGCATAGCGATCGCGGCGCGGCCTCAGGGCGCGTGCTGTGCGGATCGGCGAGGGCCATGGCCGATCCACCGCGCGCGCCGCGATGGAGGTCTCCGCGGGCTCACATCCGGCGGATGTCGCTGCGGAAGCTCACGAAAAACATGCCGCTCGAGATCACGCGGTCGGCTCCGCGACGATCGGCGAGACGTCGGCCATCACCGCCACCGGCAGGAACCGCGGCGGCTCCGTCAACGTCGGCGGCGAGGTTGCGAAAGCCTGTTAGCCTCTCTAAGCTCAGCGTTGATTTCGGTGATCGATGCAGCATGCGCGGCTACTTGGCAAACCCGTTCTTGTAGCGGACTTGCCAGGAATCCTGCGCGATAACAATGCTGGACAAGACCTGATCTACATCCCGCCAGAACTCGGTTGCTCCCTTGGAGTCGGTGTACTCGGCGCATGTAATTTGCAATTGAACGTCCGGGACTATACGAACCCAGTATAGTTTGATTCGCATCTTTCTCGCGCCCGTCGGCGTTTCATAGTCGAAGACCTTTCCGGTCATTCCAGATATGCTGACATCGCCAACTTGAACGACTGAGATCTTTTCAAGGACATCTAATTGGTTCTTGACCTGGGAAGCAGGGTCGTTGATGTAGTTGGGTTGTACAGGGCGGAGCCTGAAGTTCATTCCAACGGCGCCCTTGGTGTCTTCGTATCGCTGAACGAGATTGAACTCGCCTCCCGCGAGACGTGCAGGGCTGTCCTCCATCGTCCAGGACACTGGAGCAAACAGAGAGAGCCCATAGTTGGGGTAGCTCAGTCGTTTGAAATTAGGGTTCTCGGAGAATTGTAGCGTGATATTCTTCGCGCTTAGCTCCGCCTCGGCCTTCGCGGCATCGGTGCTCTTGGATCCCTGGAGATACCCCAGTACCGCCGTTAGACAGGCTGGTAAAGCACCGATTGCGGCGATCAGAACAGTGCTCTTCCCACGCGATTTTGACGCGGGTTGAGATGTCGGCTGCTCCCGCGGCTTGGGCTCGGCCTCGGCCGCGGCTTCGACCAGACGATCCTTCTTCTGAGCCTTCACGGTCTTGCGTGCCACCATGCGCGTCACCTCGTGACAAAGGATCCACAAACCCTCTGCGACCTGCATCGCCGACGCAGTACTCAGCTGTTAAATGTTGCTGTTCATGCAGCTGTACATCTGCCTAGCGGCGCCGCGCTACGGTCCGAATGATTCATACCCTGCTCGGCCACAAGGATGTGCCGACGCACCCGCGTCATCGACCGCGGCCCCCTCGGCGGCATCCGCCCGCCCGACAGCCGACCGCCGCCCCGACGTGGAGCGTCTTGAACTCCGACCCACCGCGTCGTCCCGCTCCACTCATTGCGGAAAGATAGCGTACCCTACGGCTACCCCGCCTTGTCAAGGTGACCGGGGCGGGCGCGTGCCGGCTAGACAGCGGACGACGGCGTGAGCGGGCCTCCGACTCCCTGCCCCTCCGAGCCGAAACGTGGAAGATCTCGGTCGTTCTTCTTCAGGGCGTTGGCCGCCGGGCGATCTCCACGCGCATCTTCATCGCGCGATCGTCGACCTGCATCCGCTGCTCGAACAGGCTCCGGTGGGCTTCCTGCGCGCCAAGGTGCTCCTGCTCGGCCTGCGCCACGAGCAGCACCTCGGCGCGTCGTCCGGCAGGTTGAGCGCGCCGGCGTCCGTCGCGCGCAGCACCGCCACGTCGCCCAGGAGGCCCGTGTAGCTGGGCCGCGCCCTGCGCAGGCGCGCGGTCTGCTCGGGCTGGAGAAGCGGTGAGAACGTCATGCCCAGCAGGTCGGCCACCTCGCGGGTGCTCGGAGGCCTTGCCTCCCTGGTGCTGATCGGCTCGGTGGTGGGAAGCGGCTCGGGGGCTGATCCCGGATCCTCGGGGCTGATGACGATCTGGAGCGGTTGGCGAAGACGCGGGGCAAGCGTGTGCCCGAGAGGACACCCGGAACGCCTTGCGAGGGGCTTGACACGGTGGAAAGGTCCTTGGGTTTCCTGCCCCTCCAGATGATGCGAGCGCCGGCATCGTGCGAATCTCGTCGAGATGTTGACGTCATGTCGGCTGGCATAAGGTGGTTTGTAGAGTGTCGTGCGCCGCTCGATTCAGCGCGGATGGACGACGGTTCCATCGCAGAGAGCCGCCAGCGAGAGCGAAGGAGAGTAGTCGATCATGAAAACGAAGCACGAGGCTGCTGTACTTGCGATCGCTGGCAGCGTGTTGTCCCTCCGCACGGCCGTGGCGTTCGACGTCAACGCCGGTCCGATCTGGAACAACGACGACGCCCAGACGAAATGTCCGAGCCAGCTCCGCCGGGTGACCTGGAACGGTCAGTGGAGGACCACCGAGCCCGGCCGCATGTCGGTCTGTGGCTGCAACCCGCCGCCCCGCGGCGATGTGACCGCGACTGGGGTGGCAACTCTTGACGTGCCGAACCGGCCGATGCAGGTCACCTGCGGGAGGGCGCGCGCCGCGCGGCTCAGCCTGGGTGCTGCTGCAGGCGGTGCAGGTGGTGCTCCTCGCCGTTCAAGGTCAGCACCGCCATGAACCCGTCACGCGCGAGCTCTTTCTCGATCCTGAACTCGTGCGTTCCCTGGGGGACGGAGGTGTCGACGATGCGCGCGACCTCCGGCTCCAGGGCGCCGCCGGGGTAGCTGTAGATGTCGAGGCGCAGCGTGCAGGCGCGCTCGATCGTCGCGCGGGCGACGAAGGTGTCATTGGCCTCCGTCACCGAGAAGGCGCTCCCGAGCTCGCCCTCGACGGAAGATCGGCTCTCCGAGATGTTTGGTGGATGCGCGGCGGCGTGACCTCGCCCTGGCGCCCGCGGCGTTGCAGGCGGCCCCGGCTCAGGAGGGGCACGGTGCGATTGGGGATGGAACGCGCACAGCCGACGGGCTACCTCGGGGGTTACCACACCAACCCATGGAGCCCGATCGGCCGTGCGCGCCACCACTTTGCTCAACAATGTCCTCGGAATCAAGTTCACTCGCGTCACTGGCGCGCAATTCACGGCGGACGGGCTGGTCTGCGACGTCGAGCCGACCACGGAGATCCCTCGCTGCGGAGGGTGCGGTCACCAGGTGAGGAAGGTGTACGACCAGCGGAAACCGCGTCGCTGGCGTCACCTCGACCTCGCTGGCATGTCGCTGGAGCTCCAGTACTCGCCGCGGCGGCTGTGTTGCTCGCGGTGCGGAGTGACCACCGAGATGGTGCCTTGGGCCGACCCGATGAGCTGGTTCACGCACGCTTTCGAGGAGACGGTCGGGTACCTGGCGCAGATGGCCTCGAAGACCGTCGTTTCGGCGATGATGCGCGTCGCGTGGGCGACGGTCGGCGCGATCATCGGTCGCGTGGTCGAGCGACGGCTGCCCCACGACATCCTCGACGGGCTCACGCACATCGGCGTCGACGAGCTCTCCTACAGGAAACACCACAAGTACGTGACCATCGTGGTCGACCACGTCACCGGGCGCGTGGTCTGGGCGCGAGAGGGGAAGAACGCCGACACGCTCCGGACCTTCTTCCAAGAGCTCGGCTCGGAGCGGTGCGCGCTCCTCCAGGCGGTCACCATCGACATGTCGAACGCGTACATCTCGGCGGTCTCGGAGTCGGCGACGAACGCGCAGATCATCTTCGACCGCTTTCATGTCCAGCGGCTGGTTCATGACGCGCTCGACGAAGTACGCCGTGCAGAGGTGAGAACGATCGAAGATCCAGAAGAGCGCAGCGCGCTGAAGCACACCCGATTCGCGCTGCAGAAAAACCCTTGGAACCTGACTGGAATCGAGCGAGCGAAGCTGACCGAACTGCCGAAGGCGAATGCGACGCTCTACCGCGCCTATTTGCTCAAGGAGTCGTTCGCTGCCATTCTCGATCGGCGTCAGCCGAATGTCGCACTGGCGAAGCTCGAAGAGTGGATATCGTGGGCGACGCGCTCGGGCCTCAAGCCCTTCGCCAAAGCGGCGCGAACAATTGGTCGCCATCTCGATGGCATCGTCGCCTACGTCGCAAGCGGGCTGTCGAACGCACGCTCGGAAGGCACCAATGGCAAGGTGCGCACCATTACGCGACGGTCGTACGGCCTTCACGGCGCCTCCTCCCTCATCGCGCTGATTCACCTCTGCTGTTCAGGTCTCGCACTGCAACCGGTTCACACCTGGCCACGCATCCACCAAACCTAAAGGAGAGCCGGAAGATCTCCTGAGCGCCCGGGCGATCTGCTGGCTGGCGATCGGGGCGTACACGTCCAGCACCATCACGTCCTTGTTCTGCTCCTTGAAGCGCGCGTGGAGGCGCGCCCGGGTGGCGGCGTCCACGCCGCCGCCGATCGTGATGAGGTCGAAGTCGCCGGCGTGGAGCTCCGTGTCCGGCGATGCGCTCAACGTGCCGACGGCCGAGTGCCCCTGCTTGTTCAGCGCTGCCACACTCCGCTCGAGGACATCGGCCCTCTTGCCGATGACGAGGATCCTTGTCGCTCTCGTTGCCATGCTCTCTCCTCCTTGGCGATCTGCCGCCGCACCTTACTGGAACGCTTTCACGTGGCGTTCAAGCCATTCGTCGAACGTCCAGTCCATGCGCCCGAGGAGATGCGAACGAGCTGCTCGAGCACCGCACCACCCACATTCCCTGTCGCTCCGGTCACCAGGATCATCTGCCGCTCCCTTTCATCGCGTTCACCTTCCATGACGCACCGCCCTCGCCTCGTCGGCGGGCCGCGCCCGAAGAGCAGCGTGCAACGGAGCCTCCCGCATGTCGGATCTCACGCCAATGGATTGGAATAGCTCTGCTCGTTTGTTTCCTGCCCACCGTGCGCTTCCGAGCGGGAAGTGCTCTGCCGGCCGAGAACAATCGCCCGGCAAGCTTGCGGCGATCGCCTCCGCTTGTCGTATCGTGGGCGTCGTGCGGCCTAGCCCACCCGCCTCGCCCTCCCGTCTTCGCGAGTACCTGGCCATCCTCGCTGGCGCGCTGGCCGCGGGCGCCTGTGGCGCGCTCTTCGATCAGGTCACCGCCACGATCTCCCCGGAGTATTTCCTCGACGGCAAGGGCCTCGCCGCGTCGAGCTTGCCGTTCCGGCTCGCGGTCGCGTGGACGGGGTTCCGGGGAGGTCTGCCGCTCGGCGCCCTCGTCGCGGGCGTGGGCCTCCTCCGCGCCGCGCGCAGCGACCGGTTCTCGTGGCGCGCCTGGCTGGTCAGGATGATGGCGGCGCTCGCCGCCGCGCTCGCGCTCTGCCCGGCCGTCATGGCGGCGCTCGACCCGTTCGGCGTGCGCGAGGCGAGCCTCGGTGTGTCGTCCCGCGACGCCGCCACGAGATACCTCGTCTGCTGGGGGCTCCATGCCGGCGCATACCTCGGCGTCCTCGTCGGCGTCTTTCTGAAGGGCCGACCCGCCCTCCCGTGATTCCCTGGCCGGCGCGCCACGGCCCGCGCTATGCGGCCACGCCGAGGGTGCCGATCTCCTCGAACTCGCGGATCATCCGAGCGAGCCCGCCCTCGTCGACGCGGAGGCCGAGCGCCGCCGCGGCGTGGACGAGGAGCTTCCGCTCCCGCAGCGACGCGACCTTGTCCACGGCCGCCGCGATCTCGAGCGCGCGCAGCAGCGGAGCGCGCGCGCCCTCCGGCACGTCGCGGAGGCGCTCGATCCAGGTGATGTCGTCGGCGAGCCGCTCGTTGAGGCCAGCGCGCGCCGAGGCCGGCAGCCGCCGAAGCACGGCCGCGAGCAGCGCGGACTCCTCCGGCGTGAGGCGTCCATCGGCGGTGAAGATGAACCAGAGCCCGTCGAACAGCCGATCGAGGTGCGGGCGCAGCGTCTCGTCGCAGAGCGCCTCGTCGAGCGCGCTCCGGTAACGCAGGTATCGACGTGCGGTATCCCCGAGGCGACGGGTGACTACCCAGCTCGTGATCGACGAGGAGGCGACCGAGAGCACGGGCACCAGGTTGCGCGCCACGCTCTCGCCGGCGAGCCGCGCCGCGAGCTGCTTTGCCACATCCGAGCCCCGCCCGCGCGCCGAGCGCACGAGCACGCCCGCAGGATCGTCGGTGTCCTGGGGGTGCTCCACGACGCCGAACGTGAGGGCGAGCAGCGCCCACACGTCGGCCGGCTCGTCCGGATCGAACCGGAGCCCGAAGAGATCCGCGAGCTCGCAGAGCATCTGCACGTGCAGGAGCAGCCGGAGCACCGTCTCACCACCGATCGCGAGCATGGCCGCAGGGATCGCGACGAGCCCGCCGAGCCCGTTCGTCTCGGCCGTGGCCACGGCCGCGCCGGTCGAGAGCGCCCCGGTCGCGCCGCCCGCGAGCGCCGAGCGGATGCAGGCGCGCCGGATGACCGCGCGCGCGTCGGTCGACTCCGTCACGCCGGTCGACGCCGCGATGCTCGCGGGGCGAGGCCGCCGGTTGTAGCGGCGCACCGCGCGGGACAAGAGCTCCTCGAGCCATGCATCGACAGGGCGCCCGCCCACGCCTGCTTCGCTCGTCGCCTCGCTCAGCGGGAGCGCCGCGGCCCCCGCTGCGTCACCAGGATGCGCAGCCTCGTCGCCCATGGATCAGGGCGGTTCAAGATGCATTCCGCGCCCCGCGGGCGCCGACGCCGAGCCCGCTCGCAGCCCTGCCGAGATCGGCTATCGCCTTGGTCGAGCGGATAAGGATTCACCCGCTCCCTAACCGAGCAGGAGGAGCGCCTTCCGCTCAGACGGCTCGACAAGCCAGCTCAGCCCCAGGAAGCTCCGGCCGTCTGGTCCTGAACGGATGATCCGTGGTACGGGCGTCCTCGCCCCGTCTCCCGCTTCAGCATGTATACCGGAACTCAGGCGTTGATACGATGAAAAAACGCGTCTCCGGTGCCATCGTCGCCTCCGTCATCCACGCGGCCCGCGTGGTGGAAGGGAGAGAGACGATGCGGGTATTGCTGACGGGAGTCGGGACTCGCGCCGCTGGAACGGTGCTTGACAACGAGGGGTAATCATCGGTTACGCTACCACCACAACGAGTGGAAGGGGCATGCGAAAATGGAAACATGCGGGCGTTCCGCACGGGAACGGCGGTTAGTGGTCGGAGGGCTGATGACGCCGAGCGTGCCGCGAACAATGGTATGGGTATAGAACGCCCTGATCTTCACGTTGTCACTATTTCATTCTTGTGGCCCTGCAGTATCGAAATGGCCCCGATACTGATGCCCGCTGCGCCACAACCGGTTGTGGCGTCGGGCGAACGATGATGAGCACGTAAATTCCGATCAGAACACTGCTGCGCGTTCATGAAGCCGCGAACCACTGTCTTCATCAGCTATAGCCATCAGGACGAAGTCTGGAAAGGCCGCCTGCTTAGCCATCTCGGGGCTCTGGCCCGTGCGGGGCGGATCGATATATGGAGCGATAGCCGCATTGTTGCGGGAGCAGACAGACGTGACGAGGTCCGGAGAGCCATCCAGGCAGCACGCGTCGTCGTCCTGCTCATCTCGGCAGACTACCTCGCCTCCGAGTTGCTCCAAAGCGATGAGCTACCTAGCTTACTCTCGCGCCGCCGGCACGGCGGCATCCGCGTGCTACCGCTGATCGTCAGGCCTTGCGATTGGGAGGCCGCGGAATGGTTGGAGGGCATGTCAGTACGGCCGTGTGGCCGTCCGCTCTCGGAGCGCCCCGACTATGAGTCCGAGTTGACCGCATTCGCCCAGGAGATTCGGCGCGAGATCGCCGGAGAACCGAGAGTCGATGCAGACACGCGTGCCGAGCATGCGCTCCCTGTGACGCGGCCGCCTTCCACGGCGCAGCCCATCCCTACAAGGTTCGTCCCCCGGCCCGGAGAGTTCGATGCGCTCCGTCGCGTTGTGCTCAGCGAGGACACGATGCGCAGGGTGAGATTGATCAGCATCCATGGGATGGGAGGAATCGGGAAGACAACTCTGGCTGCTGCGCTGTGCGCCGACGAAAGCGTCCAGAGCGCGTTCCCCGATGGCATCGCGTGGGCAACCATCGGACGTGAACCAAATGGTTTGATCGAGCCAATGAAGGCAATCGGGACGGCATTGGGAGATTCTCCTGCGTCGTACCCGTCGGAGCTCTTGGCGGTTGGTCGCTTGAGGACACTCCTCGCCCAGCGTACCGCCTTGGTGGTGTTGGACGACGTATGGGACGCTCGACACGTCGAACCATTTCTGGTGAACGCGCCTCGTGTGAAGGTCTTGTTCACGACGCGTGATGCAGGGATCGCTCTTGGTCTGGGCGCCACCGAGCTCCGGCTTGGAACAATGCTGCCTGATGAGTCCGTTGCACTGCTGCGAGAAGGGGCAGGACGCGAAGATGATTCCTTTGGGACCCTCGCCCGACGACTCGGCCACCTCCCGCTGGCACTGAAGATCGCCGGAGCGTGCATGCGCGACGGAATGAGCGGTTCAGCGTGGCTCTCGATGTTCAAAAGTACTAAGCAGATCAAACTGGAAAGGCGCTCGCGTCGGCCCGAGGAGAACGTCCGCATTTCGTTGGAACTGAGCTTGGAGCAGCTACCCCCCGAGGACCGCCCGCTGTACTACGCCCTTGGGATCTTCCCGGAAGACGTGTGGATACCCGAGTCCGTTGTCATACAGGTATGGCAGGCGCTTGTTCCGAGCCTTGGTGTCCACGAATGTCGAGAGCTCGTGATCGCGCTGAGACGCTTAGCGCTGCTTGAGCGGAACCCAAATGACAGCACGGTCCGTCTGCACGATCTCTTGCGCGATCTCGCCCGTGAGGCGCTGGGTGAGGAGCTGCCGGCGAAGCATGCGGCCTTCCTCAACGCCGTTAACCCGCAACGCGTGCCATGGCATACCGTAGCCGATCCATACCTGTTTGAACACCTCGTCTACCACCTGCGCGGTGCGCGAAGGGATCAGGAGATCGAGACCCTATTTGTGGATGACGTCTGGATGCGCGGGCGGCTTCGTGCCGCGGGCTACCTGTGGCCGGGGTATATCAGCGATCTGATGGCAGCCTGGCATGAAATCGCGAATCCGACGGCGCTGCGTGAGATAGAGGCAGGCGCGCCACCGATAGCGCTGGCGCGATGTTTTCGCTATGCATTGATCCGGACCACGATCAACTCCCTCGCGTCGAATTACCCCCCCGCGCTCCTCTCACGAGCTGTAGCAACCGGCGTATGGGCGCCAGCGCGGGCCGTCAGTGTCATGGCCCATATTCCAGATGCGCTCAGCCGCCTGGAAGCGTTCGCCGATCTGGTGGCCAGCGGCAGTCTGCGGCCGCCGGAACTCGACGAGGCAGTGCGGCTCGGGTTCGAGGCCGCGGTAGCCGCCGGTAACTGGAAGGTAGCCGACCTTCGGGATGCCTGGCTTGGTAGCCTCGCTGGGGCACTGGAAGGATCGCGCCGCAAGGCCGTCGTTGCTCGTGGGTTGGTGTTGGCGTCCAGCCTCGAATCCCCGTTCTCCCGCGTGGGCTTGCTCGTCGCGCTATCGTTTGCCGATGAGGAAGAAGCGTGCGCGGCACTTGCAGAGATCGAGTTGAAACAGGTGCTTGATCGGTCTATTCCCGAGTGGGAAGATGTTCTGTGTTTTCTCGCACCAGTGCTGCGGGGCTCGCAAGTGGCGCGCGCCTTCGACGCCGCGCTTACCGTTAGACGCGAGTTCACGCGCACGCTGATCTTCGAAAAGCTAGCGCCGAGGCTAGACGAAGGACGATTAGAACTGTCGCTGCACGCCGCGGGTTGCTTCGAGAGTCAGTCGAACCGGGCCACGGTTATTGCTGCAGTCGCCGCACGTTTCGGAGATCCGCGACGCACTGAATTGCTCGGCGAGGCACTAGCGCTCGCGGGTGAGTCGCTGGTGCTCGCGGATATGGACAAAGGGGGAGGGTGGACCAACGCGCTCGCGAAGCTGGCGCCCCTACTGCCGGAGAATCTTCTGTCGCTAGCGCTTGAGGGCACGCTAGGGATCGACCTCAACAAACAGCGAGGTCCGGCGCGCCACGATCTGGGCCCGCGCCACAGGAAGATATGGCGCCTTGATCTCGGCGACCAGAAGGCGCAGGCATTATGTCACCTGGCCCCCTATCTCACAAGAAATCTCTTGAGCAAGGCCACGGAAGCTGCGCGAGAGCTGCGAGATCCCGCGGCACAGTGCATGGTGTTGTCCGCCCTTGCAAAGAGGTGGCAAGGCGTGGAGCAGACAGCGATCGTCGAGCAGGCTTTGAGCATTACGCTAGGCCTAGAGGATGAACAAGCGCGCATCGACGCCATCCGGGATCTCACTCTCCTACTCACGGACGAAATGCTGCTCCGTGTGCAAAATTCGTTTCATGGGTTTCCTTTCCGGCTCCTGTCAGCGCTGGCTCCGCGACTCTCGGGGCCTTACCTTCGGCGTGCACTGGACTCGGTGAACACCGCAGGCGATGAGGATGCGTATGCTTGCGCACTCAACGCACTCTCACGCCATCTCGAGGGGGCGCACACGCTCCGAGCACTCCAGGCCGCCTTCGACATACAAGACCATAAAGACCGAGCACAAGCGCTCGCCGCTCTCCTTCCCAACCTTGACGACGAAGAGCGAATGCGTGCGGTCGATGCGGCTCTCGACACTACACTGGATGGCATACAAGATATCAGCAGCCAGTCGATTGAAACGCTTAAGAGACTAGCGCCGTTCCTGAGCGATGTGCAGCAACAGCGCGCGCTAGAACGCATCGCTGGCTTCGAGTATTGGCCTGCCCAAGCCCATGCCCTTGCCGCGATCGCAACTTCGCTTGCGAGCGACATGATCCCGGCCTGCATGAATTTCCTCCCGCGACTAAAACGGCGATGGGGTCGCGAGGGAGTCTTGCTCGGTCTGGCTCCTCACTTGAGCGGTGCGCTGCTCGACCTGGGGCTCGATACCGCGCTGAAGCACCCAGACGTGTCCGGCTCTACGCTGGCGGCCTTCGCGCCGGTACTCGAAGGCAAGCAACTCAACCACGTAATCGAAGTGGCCCAACGCGTTCGACCTGCGATGGAGCGCGCGGTTGCGCTAGCCGCGTTGGCCGTGCGGATGCCCGTTGGGGCACGGGAAGAACTTGTCAAAGTGGCTGTTGATGCACTGCTCACCTCCACTGAGTCCGTATCCATCCACGGTCGTGTGCTTGAAATTCTTTCTCCGCTCATGACCAACGAGCAACGACGAGCTTGCTTCGAGCACATCTTAAGCGTGCTCGAGGAGCCCGCTCTGTGCGAGAGCTTGATCGCGCTGGCGCCGCACCTCGACACCGCGGCCAGGGAGCGGGCTATTGAGGTGCTGTGGCACTCCGAGAAGGGTGTGAGTCGCATTAGGGTATTGGCTGCGTTCTTGCCTTTCTCTACAGATCCAGCCGCCGTCCGGCGGGAGATCCTAAGATCGATCGTGGATCATCTAAGGGCCGCCGCGCATGGAGACCGTGCATCGTTGCTACGGTTCTGCACTGAGGAAGGTGTGTTCAGTCCGTCCGTTCTACCGCGAGATGTCCTATCCGAGATTGCGCGATATATTATCGAGATCCGTTCGGAGTGGCAGTGGACATAAGGGGGAATCCGGCAGCGCTCGTCCGGGAGCGCTACCAATGCTACGCATGCCGAGACCCCTGGAGACGACAGTGTAACCGCTGCATGAACGCCGGCTTTCTGGCACCCTGCTCCCCAGCGACGCTCTCGGGCCATGAAGAGGAAAACGGACGACATCTGGCGTGAGCGCGTGAGGGCGTTCCAGGCGAGCGGTAAGACGGGCTGCGTGTTCACGAAGGAAATCGAACTCCGCGAGACGACGCTTTCGCGACACGTGCGTCGGTTCGCCGCGGGTACCGCGCCGGCGAAGACGGTCACCATGGCGCGCGTCTAGCGCGCTGCGTTCACGTTGCCGAGCGTGTCCATCGCAGCACGGGAGCGGGCAGTCGAGATCGTCGCCGGGCGAGGCCATGCCGCAGATGGTCTCAGAGACCCGAGGGAATTCGGTGAAGCTCACCAGTGAAATCTGGGTCCAACGCTGGTGCGTCGCGGTGGGGATAGGCGACCGGCACCGCCAGGCTGGTCACGATGGCGTCGGTCGGGCGCTTACCTCCAACCGGTCTCAGCCTGAACGGATGAACCGTGGTACGGGGGTCCCGCCCTGCCTCCCGTCTCAGCATGTATACCGGAACTCAGGCGTTGATACGATGAAAAAACGCGTCTCCGGTGCCATCGTCGCCTCCGTCATCCACGCGGCCCGCGTGGTGGAAGGGAGAGAGACGATGCGGGTATTGCTGACGGGAGTGGGGACTCGCGGTGACGTGCAACCCGTGGTGGCCTTGGCCGTCGAGATGCGGCGTCGGGGGCACCATGTGAGGTTGTGCGTCCCGCCGAATTTCATCGGCTTGGTGGGCGGCATGGGCTTCATGGCGACCCCGATCGGAATCGCGATGCGGCAACCGAGCGGGGCCACCGCGCCGGCCGCCCCGCCGACGCCGGAGCAGGTCCGCGCGCTGGTCGATCACCTCGCGAGAGACCAGTTCGACGCGACCGCGTCGGCCGCCGAGGGATGCGACGTGATCGTGGCCGGCGGAGCGCACCAGTACGCCGCGCGGTCCATCGCGGAACGGCTGGGCATCCCGTCCGTGGTCGCCCTGTACGCGCCGGTGGCCCTGCCGTCGCCGGACCATGCGCCCGGCGGGGAGCCCGGGGGCGACCCGGAATCGAACCTCCGGCGCTGGCAGGACGAATCGCGGAGCTGGAACGAGCGCCTCCTCGAGCGGCTCAACGCCAACCGAGAGCGCCTCGGCCTGGGTCCGCTGAGCGACGTCTTCAGTCACGTCCTGGGCAAGGCGCCGTGGCTCGCGGTGGACTCGGTCCTTGGGCCGCTGCCGGCGACGCCCGGCCTTCAGGTCACGCAGACGGGAGCCTGGCTCCTTCCCGACCAGGCGCCGCTCGTCCCCGAGCTGGAAGCGTTCCTCGCCGCCGGCGAGCCGCCCGTCTACATCGGCTTTGGCAGCATGCCTGTCGACGAGAAGACGGGCCGTGTCGTCATCGAGGCCGTGCGGGCTGCGGGGCGCCGGGTGGTGCTGTCGCAGGGGTGGGCCGAGCTCGGTCTCGTCGACGACGCCCCCGACGGCATCGCGATCGGCGACGTCAACCAGCAGGCCCTGTTCCCGAGGGTCGCCGCGGTGGTGCACCACGGCGGGGCGGGTACGACCACGACGGCGGCGCGCGCGGGCGTCCCGCAGGTGATCGTCCCGATGTTCACCGATCAGCCCTACTGGGCCTCGCGCGTCCGGGCGCTCGGGCTCGGGACGTCGGTGGCCCGTGGTGGGCTGAGCGCGGAGTCCCTTCTGGCCGCGCTGAAGGGCGCCCTCGACCACGGGGTCGCCGCCCGCGCGGCCGCGAGCGCGGGCGCCGTGGCGGTGGATGGAACGACCGTCGCCGCCGACCTCATCGAGCGGGCTTCCATGTGAAGCTCGGGTGACGGCCGCGCTCGTCCGGCCGTATCCGCAGGTCAACCCGTGGTGATGCTCAGCTCGAACGAGCCGGCAGAGACGTTGTTGTCGCTGTCGACGAAGATGTTGTTGTAACTGTCGACGAAGATGTCGAGAGGGTCCCCGCGGCTACATCCAGCGTGACCGACCCGGGGTCTCCGGCGTAGCCGGCGTCCTCGGCTGCAGCGTGAAACTCGTCGTCCGGCGTCGTCAGCAGATCCGCCACGGCGGCCCGCGCGAGCTCTTCGGGTTGCAAGCCGAGGCTCTTCGCGCGTTCCTGGAGGCGGTCGGCTTGCGCGGGCGACAGGTCGATGGCGAGCCTCATCGGGCGCAGTGTGCCTCGGGCGACCCTGGCTCGTCACCCGGTATACGGGTGGGCCGGCAAGCGATGAACCCCGGCGGAGAAAGGCGGTCCCATCCGTCCCGGGAGCGCGGCGGCCGAGCGGCGGCTCGGGCAGCGCCGCGCCGAGGTGGTGCCGCCGGCAACGCGCCGCCCCTGCGCGAAAGAGAGCACGAACGACGGGGGGATGAGCTTCTGCGAAACGACCCGCCCGCTGCCGCGTAGAGGTGGCATCTCCGCGCCGCCAACGCCGAAAGCAGCGCCCTACGGGTCGCTCGCAGGCGTACCGCTCACCGCTGCGGCGCGGGGAGACGCCTTTCTGTGGGCGCTTCTGCCCGCAGCGGGCTGTTCTCGGCCGGCGCCCCTGGCGCCTTCACGTGGGCCACGAGGCCCGAAGGAGACAATGACCATGAAGACGATCCGATTCGCTCTCTGCTCTCTCCCTCTCATGCTCGCCGCCTTCGCCGTCACCGCGACCTCGGCGGCCGAGACCGGCCCGACCTCTGCCGCGAGCGCCGTGCACCTCGAGTCCACGGCCGTGGACGCCTCGGCGGAGCTCGGGGGCGCTGCGGACGATGCGGCGTGCTCCGGTGGTGACGTGACCGACGCCGACGACACCTCTATGATGAGCACCGCCGCGCGCTCCGATCGTCCCAATGCCCCTGGCCTGAAGCTGTGCTGCGGAACGGCGGGGGACTACGGCGTCATCTGCTGGCGCTGCTGAGCGGGCGCCGGACGTTAGCTGTTGGCCGCGGTGCGCTGGCGCGCGATCGACCCGATCTCGCGCCAGCGCCCGGCCAGGGATCAGATGTCAGGAGGGGGTCGATGAGCTGTTGCCAAGTGAGCAGGGCCAGCTAGGGTGCGGGCCTCAACGGACGGAAGGCGCGGATGAAGGACACCCTGTCGGCGGCGGAGGCCCGGCGCATCGCGCTGGCGGCGCAGGGCTTCCGGGCGGAGCGACCCGGGCCGGCGACGACGAAGCAGCAGTTGACCCGGCTGATCGAGCGGCTGGGCGTTGTGCAGATCGACAGCGTCAACGTCGTCTCGCGCACCCATTACCTGCCGGCCTTCTCGCGGCTGGGGGCCTATCCGCGGACGATGCTCGAGGAGCTCGCGTGGGCGAGCAAGCGGCCGCTGTTCGAGTACTGGGCGCACGAGGCGTCGCTGTTGCCGCTCGCCACCCAGCCGCTGCTGCGCTGGCGGATGGCCGACGCGCGCGACGGGGTGGGCGTCTGGAAGGGTGTGGCGCGCTTCCTGCGCGAGCATCGGCCGATGGCGGACGGGGCGCTGGAGCAGATCCGCGAGCGCGGGCCGCTGGCCGCCTCCGAGCTCGAGATCGGCAAGAAGGGGCCGGGCGGCTGGTGGGGCTGGAGCGACGCCAAGCGCGCGGCCGAGTGCCTGTTCTGGAGCGGCGAGCTGACGACCGCCACCCGGCGGGGGACCTTCGAGAGGGTGTATGACCTGCCGGAGAAGGTGCTGCCCAGCGCGGTGATCGAGGCGCCGACGCCCGCGCGCGAGGACGCCCAGCGCGCGCTGATCCGCATCGCCGCCCGGGCCCTGGGCGTGGCGACCGAGCGGGACCTGCGGGACCATTTCCGCATGGGGGTCGCCGAGACGAAGGCGCGGGTCACCGAGCTCGCCGAGGCCGGTGAGCTGATCCCCGTGGGCGTGAAGGGCTGGCGGGAGCCGGCCTTCCTCGATCCCGCCGCCCGGCGGCCGCGGCGGATCGAGGCCTGCGCCCTCCTCTCGCCCTTCGACAACCTGATCTGGTTCCGCGAGCGCACCGAGCGGATGTTCGGCGTGCGGGTGCGGCTCGAGATCTACACCCCCGCGGCGAAGCGGACCCACGGCTATTACGTGCTGCCGTTCCTCGAGGGCGACGCAATCACCGCGCGGGTGGACCTGAAGGCCGATCGCAAGGCGGGCGTGCTGCTCGTGCAGGCAAGCCACGCCGAGCCCTCGGCGGGCGCGCAGACGCCGGAGCGGCTGGCAGGCGAGCTGCGGACCATGGCCGCGTGGCTGGGGCTGGAGCGCGTGCGGGTGGAGCCGAAAGGCGACCTGGCCAAGCGGCTGGCTGGGGCCCTGTCGGGCAGATAGCCACGAACAACACGCTGCGTGTAGCCACGCGCCCAGCGGGCGAGCTTCACACGTCTCTCCAGGTGGGTCGGGTCGCCGCCGGAGAGAGCTTCAAGGCTCGCGGACGTATCGCGCAACCCCGAGCGCCACGCTCGCCGGGTCCGTGCCCTGGTGTCGGAGCGCACGCAGGTCACACGGCGTGACAACTCGAGGGAGGTGCCCGGAATTGAAGAGCAGGACACGGCTGCTCCGGCTCCTGCGGGCCCCACGCATGAGCTTGGCATACCGCCTGGAGAGCCAGCATGTCCAGCATGGCTGTAACCACCCGAGAGACGACCCGATGCCCTCCGTGACCCATGAAGCCCTGGTGGAGCTGTTCAAGAACCGGCCGACGCTCGCCGCCGAGATGCTCCAGGACGCGCTCGGCCAGCCGGTCCCGACCTTCACCGAGGCGCGCGTCGAGTCCTCCGATCTTGCCGAGATCGTGCCCTCCGACCGTCGGGCGGACGTCGTGGTCGTGCTTCTGGTCCGCGAGCAGCAGCGGCGCGCGATGGCGATCGTGGTCGAGGTCCAGCTCAGCGTGGACCCGGACAAGCCGTACGTCTGGCCGGTGTATGTCACCCAGACGAGGGCCCGGCACCGCTGTCCGACGTGGCTGCTGGTCGTGACGATCGACGCGGGGATCGCGCGGTGGTGTGCGCGCCCGATCGACGCGGGCCACCCCGGCTTGACGCTGACGCCGCTGGTGCTCGGGCCCGCGGGCGTCCCGGTCGTCACCGATGCCGAGCAGGCGAGGGCGGCGCCCGAGGTGGTCGTGCTCTCGGCGATGGCGCACGGGCAGGGCGAGGCGGGGGAGGCGATCGGCGTGGCGTTCCTGGCGGCGGCAGCCGGGCTCGATGAGGAGCGCCGCGCCGTCTACGGGGACCTGGTGCTATCCTCGCTGAACGGTGCGGCGAGGCGGATGTTGGAGGCGATGATGAAGAGCGGATACGAGTTTCAGAGCGAATTCGCGCGCAGCTACGTGGCCAAGGGCGTGGAGAAGGGGCGCCAGGAAGGGCTCCTCGAAGCCAAGGCGCAGGCCGTGCTCGCTGTCCTGGAGGCCCGCGGGCTGGAGGTCCCTGCCGAGGTCCGGGAGCGCGTCCTCGCGAGCACCGATGTGGCCGAGCTGGACCGCTGGATCCGCCGCGCTGCCGCCGTCAGCGACGCCCGGGAGCTGCTGGCGACGACCGGCTCCTGAGCCACCGGCTCAGGCAGCGTCTTCGACGCCTGTCGGCTCGCCGGTGGCGGCGACGTCGTCGTCGTGACGATCAACTTCCGGCTCGGCATCTTCGCCCCGCTCCGGACGGTTGTCGGAGCGCGGAGGGCGGGTCAAGGGCGGCGGAGCTGCCGCGCCCCCGGCGCGGGCACCCTTGATGCGCCTGAGCACTCCGGCAATCTCGGCCGCGGGATGGGCCGACCATCACGGCCGTGACCGGGAGCGCTCACCCTCGTGATGGCCAGCAAACAGCCTGCGCAATCGAGCAGATACCATCGTGAGCGTCGACACCCGGCGTCGCCCCCGGCGCCGATCCGTGCCAAAATGCGGCCGGATCGTCGCATGGGAAACCACCTGGAGCGGGTCGTCGGGGTGCTCAACGGGGTCCTCGGCGACTACCTGAAGCGGACCAGCAACGGCCTCGCGACCGCGATGCAGCTCGTCCGCGACGGGCACCCCGTGCCGATTGCCAGGGCATTTCCCCCGGCCGTCTCTGCCCAGGCCACGCCCCGCGTCGTCGTGCTCGTGCACGGGCTGATGAGCACCGAGGAAGTCTGGACGATGCCGGACGGCGAGACCTACGGATCGCTGCTTGCGCGCGACCTCGGGTACACACCGTTTCATGTGCGGTACAACAGCGGCCTTCGTGTCTCCGAGAACGGCGAGGCCCTGGATGTCCTCCTCGAACAGCTCGTCTGCGCCTACCCTGTTGCGGTGGAGGAGCTGGCCCTCATCGGCCACAGCATGGGCGGCCTCGTCGCGCGCAGCGCCGCGCACGCGGCGAGCGGCAAGGATCGACGGTGGCTGCCCCTCGTCAAGCGGGCCTTCTATCTCGGCACACCGCACCTCGGCGCCCCGCTGGAGCGCTTTGGCAACGTGGTCACGTGGGCGCTCGCGAGCATCGACAATCCGTACACGAAGCTCATCGCCGACATCGTCGACCTCCGCAGCGGCGGGATGAAAGACCTGGCGTATGCCAATCTACGCCGCGAGGACTGGGAGGGCGCCAGCGCGAACGCCCTGCTCCAGAATCGCCGCCATCCCGTGCCCTTGCTCCCCCACATTCGCCATCATCTCATCGCCGGCGCGCTCACGGCCGACCCGAGGCTCTCCCTCCTGTTCGGGGACGCGATGGTCTCGCTGCGGAGCGCCACGGGGCGGGCGGTCGCCGAGGACCGGTGCTCGCCCTTCCCTCAGGAGCACGCGCGGATCATGCCGTCGCTCGGGCACCTGCGCCTTGCTCACGACCCGGACGTCTACGCGCAGATCCGCGCGTGGTGCGAGGAGGCGGTGTGATGGACCGGTGGCGCGGCCTGAAGGACCTCGTGCAGGACGCCGTCGACCACGGCTCCCGGCGCGTGGAGCGCATCCAGAAGGACGCGGCGAAGCTGCCCTTCGACCTGCTGGAGCAGATTCCCCCGATCAAGGCGCCCGTGAGGGGGATCCGGCTCATCCACGATACGACGCTGTCCGGCGTCCACGGGGCGATCCGCCTCGTCAACCGCGCCGTGGGGGGCGCGGTGGATGTGGTCCTCTTTCTCGTGGAGCAGAAGGCACGGCCGGCGGAGCCGCCGGCCGGCAGCGCGGGCGCCACGCCGGACGCGCCCTCCGGGAGCTCGGACGACAAGGTGATTTGAGCCCGGCGGCTCGGAGACTTCAAGCCCGGCGGGTGTTCGCTGCCCCGCCCGCCTGTGCTGGGCGAGAGTTCGCGGCGCCGCCCGCCTGTGCTGGGCGAGAGTTCGCGGCGCCGCCCGCCTGTGCTGGGCGAGAGTTCGGGGCGCCGCCCGCCTGTGCTGGGCGAGTGTTCGCCGCGCCGCCCGCCTGTGCTGGGCGCGTGTTCGCGGCGCCGCCCGCTTGTGCTGGGCGCGTGTTCGCGGCGCCGCCCGCCTGTGCTCCCTGAGCGTTCCGGCGCGCGCGGTCTCGCGGGCTGCTCGGTAGAATCACCACCTCGACCTTGCGAGGCGGGGACGATACGCCCCGCATGCTCCGCCCCTGCGCCTCACGGCGGCGGCGCTCGTCGCGGTTGGCATCGCCGATGAGCTCCAGGACCGCTTCGGTATCGACCCGCCGCGAAGACGCCCGGAAACCGCCGCTCAGCCGTGTCTCGGGCGTGAGCTGGCTGCACGCGTAGAGCTCCCACATCTCCTGCGCGTAAGGGCGGGGCTGTCGATTGGGAGCGAACCGAGAGAGGAAGCGCTGGAGGTTGTCGACGTCGCGCAGCAGCAGCTTTCGCGCGTTCTGATTGCTGGAAGCGTCCACTGCCTGCGGGAAATCGATGACGACGGGCCCGTCCGCGCCCATCAGCACGTTGAAGTCGGACAGATCGCCGTGCACGACCCCGGCGCTCAGCATCCGGACCGCTTCTGCCAGCAATCGGTCGAAGACCCTCACCGCCTCGTCGGGGTTCAGTCTCACCTCGGCGAGCCGCGGGGCCGGGCCGCCGTCGGCGCCGGTGATGAGCTCCATGATCAGCACACCGTCGATGAAATGGTGAGGTATCGGGACGCGCACCCCCGCGCTGTGCAGGCGGAAGATCATGTCCACCTCGGTCGATCTCCAGGCGGCTTCGTCCTGCGCACGACCATGGCGCGAGCGCTTGTTGATCGCGCGCTGATCGCGGCTGTTGCGCACCTTGCGCCCCTCCGTGTACTCCGCCCGGTTCTTGAAGGTCCGGTCCTGCGCCTCTTTGTACACCTTGGCCACCCGAAGCTCGCCGCCGGAGCGCACCAGGAAGACCTCCGCTTCCTTGCCGCTCATCAGCGGGCGCACGACCTCCTCGATGAACCCTTCGTCGGCCAGAGACATCAGGCTGCTGGGAATTCGCATCTCGTTCTTGCTTCTCCGCCGGGGATCGTTCTCCGCCTTTTTAGCCACACCACCCGGGGCGCCGCAACTGGATTGGTCCTCCCCGCTTCCGCGGACACCCCGGACGACACCAGGGAGCAGGAATGGGACGGTGAAAGAGGACGGCGTTCACGCCCGAGTCGAAGGCGGAGGTGTTACGGCTGTGCCCGAAGCGCCCGTACGCCGTGGAGCTGGTACGGCGGACGCAGTCCCGCCTTGCGCGTGGTCCTGCCACGAAGCGCGCTCGACCGACCGGAGCTCGGCTACCGTGATCGCCATGAACCTCGCCGGAATCGCCCACATCCAGCTGTCGGTCACGGACTTCCCGCGCAGCCGCGCGTTCTACCGCGCGCTGTGCGAGCACTTCGAGATGCAGTGCCAGTACGACGATCCGGGCAGCGAGAGCGAACGGCCCATGCTCTATTACATCGGCGGCAAGACCGGCCTGTTGATCCGCCCCGTGAACCCGGAGCACGCCGGCGCCCGCTTTCACCAGTACAAGCCCGGGCTGCACCACCTGTGCTTCCGCGCCCGCAGCCGCGAGGATATCGACGCATTCCACGCCTTCTTCGAGAGCACCCTGGCCGCGCTCGGCGGCAAGCTCGTGCAGGCGCCGCAGGACGGTGCGTGGGCGGCAGGCTACTACTCGATCGTGTTCGAGGATCCGGACGGCATCCGGCTCGAGATCAACCACGTCCCCGGCAAGGGCAACCTGTCCGAGGGCGTCGAGCTTCCGCTGCCCGCGCGCGTCCCGGGGGGCGTGCCCGAGCAAGCGTGAGGGACGCTGATCTCCGTCCCACGGGCACCTCCGCGTCCGCTCAGCCGGGGATGGCCCCCCCTCTGCGCTCCCTGGTCCGCAGCGCGTAATCGATGCCGCTGCGCAGCGTGGCCTCTGTCACGAGGCCCTGCCAATCCACGCCGAGGTCGATGAGCATCCGCGCGATGGCCGGCTGAATGCCCGTGAGCACGACCCTCGCCCCGAGCAGCCCCACCGCGCGGGCGGCCTGCATGAGCACCCCCGCCACCTGGGCGTCGACCGACCTCACCCCCGTGATGTCGATGATGGCGATGGTCGCCTGGTGCGCGCCGACCCCGGACAGCAAGGTCTCGATGATCCGGCTCGCCCGCTCGGGATCCAGCGTGCCGATGAGCGGCATGACGAGCACCCCGTCGGCGATCGGCAAGAGCGGCGTCGCGAGCTCCCGGATGATCGCCTGCTGCGCCGCGATGACCGCCAGCTGCGCCTCCTGGCGTTCGGCCTCCGCCCGCTTGATGGCCGTGATATCGACGGCCGCGCCCCCGACCGTCCCCTCCGGGATGCCAGGACCCCGGACGGGAAACTTGACGGCGTGGAAGTGCTTTATCCCTTCTGTCGGGTGAGGGACGCTCTCCTCGAACACCGTCGCGACGCCGGTGTTCCTCACCGCGTCGTCCGCGGCCTTCACCTGAGCGACGATGTCGTCCGGGAGCATGTCGTGGTCGCGCATGCCAGCGCCGCTCCCCGGCTCCATGCCCATGAACCGCTCGAATTGAGCGTTGAGCACGACATACCTGCTGTCCGAGTCCTTGGCGAACATCATGGCAGGCATGTGCTCGAGGAACGCGTGGAACAGCGCTTCGCTCTTCTGCAGCTCCATGTCACGGCGCGCTCTCTCGGTGACATCCTCGGCCGAGACGAGGATCTGGTGCGCCGCCCCGTCGTCGCCGCGCGTGAGGACCACACAGCGCAGGGCAAAGGAGCGCTCGACGTCTCCAGCGCACCGCGCGCGCAGCGCGCGTTCGAGGGGCTGGCCGTCCAGTGAAGCCGTGAGCTGCCGCCCATGACCCGCTGACGCATCGAGGTCCTCGGGGTGGATGCGAGAGACGAGGGTCTCCCAGGCGCGCTCTGGCGACTCCTCGTCGCTGATCCCGAGCGCCCGGACGAAGGCGCGATTGCGGGCGACGATCCGCCTGTCCCTGACATCGAGGACACAGAGGATGGTCGGCGCCTGGTCAAAACTCTGCTCGACCAGCGCGCCCTCCGGCCCCTTTGCCCGCGCGGCCATCGAGCCGTTCGAGGTAGGCGTATCCGTCATATTGTCCGTGCCCTCCTTGTTGACGCCTAGCGGATTTCTTCGCCTGCGTGGTGCGAGAATTCGGTGCCGCGCGGCGGAACAGGCGGGCGAACGAGCGCATGGCCCGCAGGGCAGAGCGCGTGGGGCTGTGCCGATCGATAGGGGCAGTGCTTCACTTCACCGCAGCTGCGATTCCGGCTCTCGAGGCCGCCCGGCGGCTCATCCAGGAGGCGTGCCCGCTCAGCGGGGCGGCCCGGGATCCGCCGCAGCGCGCTCTGCGCGGAGCTCCGCGAGCGTCCACTGCGCCACGCCGCGCGCCCCCTCGATCGTGAAATGCACGCCGTCGGGCCGGATCGCCACGTCCTCGTACATGCGCCGGCACTCGCCCCCGGGGCAGATGTTCTCCTGGAGGTCGAGGAGCGCCACGTCGGGCAGCGCCGCGACGACCTTCCGGATCGAGCGGTTGATGCACGTCACCTGTTCGCGGACGTCCTTCGTCTCCCAGTCGCCGAGCGCGTAAGGGACGGTCGCCATCCAGACGCGCCCGTGCGGGTTCCGGAGCTTGTCGAGGTTCGTGACGAGGTTCGTCTCGAAGCGCTCGTGCCACGCCGGCTTGCACGCCTTCGTCCACTCGTCGTTCACCGTGATGCCGTGCATGAAGGCGCCGCCGAGGTAGAGGACCGCGGCGTCGGGCTTCGCCTGCGCGAGCAGCGCGGGCCACTCGGTCATGCCGCAGAGGTCCGCCATGATGGTGCAGCCGTCCCGCCCGTGGAGGTCCACCGCGAGCCCGCGCTCCTGCAGGCCGCGGAGCGCCCAGCCGAGCGTGTTCGCTGTCGAGTCGCCGACGACGACGACGCGGAACGTGACGTCGTCCTTCACGACCGCGGTGACGAGCGCGTCGATCATCGCGGAGCCCTTCGGCGCCTCGCCGTCCTGCGCGTGGGTCGCGCGGACGGCGATGAGCAGGCCGAGCGTGACGCCGGCCGGCACCGCCCAGAACGAGCGCCCCTTCGGCAGCCCGCGCTCGCGGATCGGCCTCTCGAGGAAGCGGTAGGAGACGAGCGCGATCGCGAAGGTGACCGCGAAGCGGAGCGCGGTGAGGGCGGGGCCGTGCAGGCGATCGCTCGACACGAACACGTGCACAGGCCAGTGCCAGAGGTAGACGCCGTAGCTGATGGTGCCGACCCACGCGAGCGGGCGCCACGCGAGCGCGCGCGCGACCAGGCTCCGCGAGCCCTGCACCGCGCACGCGATGAGGACGAGGGCCCCGAGCTCCGTGAGCCAGAACCCGCCGTGGTAGAGGAGCCACGACTGGCCGTCGAACGTGGACCACGCGATCGCGAGGCCGATCCCCGAGACGACGCCGGCGCCGTCGAGGAGGCGCACCGCGCCCGCGGAGAGCTCGGCGCGCGGCGTGAGCACCGTCGCGAGCGCGGCGCCGAGGAGGATGCCGGATGCGCGCGTGTCCGTGCCCATGTACACGCGCGTCGTGCTCTCCGGCGCGAAGAGGGCGAGCATCGCGATCGCGGAGAGCGCGGCCAGCGCCAGCGTGAGGACGAGCACGCCGCGGCGCGACCACCGCGAGAGCACGAGGACGATGACGAGCGGCCAGACGACGTAGAACTGCTCCTCGATCGCCAGGCTCCACGTGTGCTCGAGCGGCGAGCGCGACGTGAAGATCTCCCAGTAGCTCTTGTGCGCGTAGATGGCGCGCCAGTTCGCGACGTAACCGAGCGTCGCGAGCACGTCGGCGCGGAGGCCGGCGAGCGCGCTCGGCGGCCCGAAGAGGCGCCCGTGGAGCACGACCACCGGGACGAGCGCGAGGAGCGCCGGAAGGAGCCGGCGCGCGCGGCGGATCCAGAAGTCCTTGAGCGAGATCGCGCCGCGCGCCTCGTGCTCCGCGAGGAGGAGCGACGTGATGAGGTAGCCCGAGAGGACGAAGAAGAGATCGACGCCGAGGAAGCCGCCGCGCAGCATCCCGTTCGCGTGGAAGAAGAGGACGCCGAGCAGGGCGAGCCCGCGCAGCCCGTCGAGCGCGGGCAGGTGAGGGAAGAGCGGGCGACGGGCGGGCGTGTCCACGAGAGGGGGGCGAGACTATCAAAACGCCCGGGCGGCGCCTCCCCTGGCGCGCGCTCGCGTCGCGCGGATCGCGCCGTGGTCGAGGTTACTCGTCAGTAATGATCGCCCTTCTTCGTGACGCCGAAGGGGATGAGCTGCGACGGCTGGCCGTTGATCGTCGTCCCCCCGGCCTGGATCATGTGCGCCAGATCGAGGAGCTCGGCCGGGAAGTTCAGCTTCGGAGCGGTGAGCCCGTCGAGCGCCGCCGACTGCTCCGGCGGCTCCTCACGCGGCTGACGGGGGAGCGCGCTCGCCCGCGCTGACGGCCGCCCTCGGGCTCACTCGTAGTCGCGCCGCAGCGCTTCGTAGAACGCGTCGCTCATGAGGTAGTCGGCCCACCACTGCTCGATCGGCGTCGCGCCCCGGCGCTGCTGGAAGAGCACAAGATCGTCCAGCTCGCCGTCGTACCAGCCCCACAGGAACCGGGCCCGCAGCACGTCCACGTTTCGCCTGCGGAGCTCGGCCACCGCGTCCTCGAGCGACTCGTCGTCGAACTCGTCGACCAGCGCCTCCGCCTCGTCGATGATCTCGCCGAGGTAGGCCAGCCCCTTCTTGGTGAGCTCGAACCGCGCCTTGCGGCGGTTGACCTCGACGAGGTCCGCGTTCACGAGCTCCTGCAGCACGTCCTCGAGCGGGCTCAGCTCGGACGGCAGCACGAGCGGCATCTCCATGCCTCCGTCGGCGGGCTTCAGGTCCATCTTCTTCAGCACGTAGATGCCGGCATAGACCAGCTTCTGCTCGCGCGACACGATCGGCTGCTGTCTGCGTCCTTCGAACATCGCCTCACTCCGCGGTGCGCCAGGCCTCCGCCTCGAGGCGGATGTGCCGGCGACCGTCTGCGTCGGTGTCGAGCCACGCGTCGACGTCGCCGTCGGCGTAGTACACGGGGGTGGGCCCCGCCGCCTCCGGCCGCCGGATGCGCGCGGCGTGGGGGTTGCACATGGCGAGCACGATGGCGCGCTCGCCGGAGAGCGCGGCCGGCAGCCAGCGCTCGAGGAACGCCGACAGGAGCACGGTCACCGAGTAGTCCTTGGCGATCTCCTCGACGAAGAACTCGAGCTCCACGTCATCGGGCAGCACCTCCGGCTCGTCCGCGGCGTGCACCGCCACGACGAGCGCGTCGGTCACCCGGAGCGGCCCTCGATCCGCGCGGCCATCCAGCCAGAGCGCGTCCACCCGGCACCAGCCGAACTGCGTGGACTCCACGTCCGGCTCGTCGCGGTGATGTTCGAGGTTCAGCAGCTCCAGGGCGGGACGGCAGCGGAAGGGGAGCTCGGAGATGCTTCGCAGGGGCTGCATCGCGGCGGCCGGCGCGCCGCTACGCGACCAGGCGCTCGGGCCTGCGGCCTCGCTCGCTGCGGCGGACGCCGAAGCGCGAGCCGGCGCCGGACTTGCCGCTCCCGAAGCGGCTGCCGCCGGCGTTGTTGTAGCGCCGCCCGGTCTGCGACGACCGGCTGTGGTCGACGCTGGACGGGTTCGAGGCGCGGTACGCCTCGCGGTGGGATCGCAGATCGTGCGAGCGGCCGGGCGGCGTTGTGTACGGCTGCGTGTACACCGGCACGTAATTCGGGCGCAGCGCCGACGACACCATGGCGCCGAGGAGCATGCCCGACGCCAGGCTCATCACCGGCGAGTGGTAGTACCCGTAGGGGCCGAACCCGGACGTCTGGATCTGCGCGGCGCCGTCGCCCGAGACGTCACGGCGGATCGAGAACACCTTCTCGGGGTCCTGCACGCTGCCGTCGCTGTTCTTGTCGAAGAACCCGGTGACGACCTGCGTCTTGGCGTCCAGGTCCTGCACGGCGACGCTGATGACCTCGCTCCCCTGGTAGATCTCGTTGACGCGCCGCTCGAAGTCCTCGGGCCCCTCGGCCGCCTTGAAGGCCTCGTTGACCTTGTCGAAGTCGAGCTCGACGTTGGTGTTCTCGGTGGTCGCCCATCGCTCCCTGGACCGCCCGCCGCTGCCGCTGGTATCGCAGCCGGCGGTCGCCACGGCGAGGGCTGTCATGAGCACGACGGGCAGGGTGGTCTTCATCATCATCTGGAGGGATCTGTCTGGTGCTGATGGAGGATTCTGTCAAGCAGGCGCCGAGCCCAGCACCGGGAGCCCGCAGGCGCCAGGAGAGAACCTGCGCACGAGGGGGCGCCGCGCAAGATCCGCAAGATCATGGAGGGCGCGACGCGTCAGCGCGCGCCCCGGCCGGAGCGGCCCCCGGGGCCGCCGGGCGGCGGCGGCTCGGCCGGGCGCAGCCGCTCGGGCAGGGGTCGGGTCGCCAAGCGCGGGGTACTCAGGTCGTCTTCGGCTTGTACGTGGCGAAGAAGAGGCCTGGCAGGACGAGCGCCGCGCCGAGCCAATGGTAGAGGGCAAAGGCCTCTCCGAGGAGCAGCCAGGCGAGCACGGCGGTATAGACCGGCGACAGGTAGAGCAGCAGGCCAGTGCGGCTGGGGCCGAGGTGTTCGGTGATATAGCCGTACGTGGCATAGGCGCCGACGCCCGGCACCAGGACCAGCGTCAGCACGGTGGCGATGGTGCGCAGGTCGAAATGCGGCGCGCCGCGGCTGGCCAGCTCCCAGCCGAGCAGCGGCAGCAGGAGGATCGCGCCGGCCAGCGCGATCGCGGTGAGCCGCGCCTGGACCCCCAGCGGATCGGGCCAGCGCTTCAGCAATACGGTGTAGAGCGCCCAGGAGATCGCGGCGCCGAGGATCATCAGGTCACCGGTGCTGAAGCTGAGCGCCAGCAGCGCCGCCGGGTCGCCGCGCAGCACGATGACCAGCACGCCGGCCAGCGCCAGCGCCGTGCCCAGGCCCTGGCGCCGGCTGAGCCGCTCTCCGAACATGGCGCGCGACAGCAGGATGATGATCACCGGCGAGACGGCGTAAATCAGGCCGATATTGGTGGCCGTGGTGGTGGCGGCGCCGTAATAGACGCCGGCGCCGCAGATGCCCATGCCCAGCAGGCCGAGCAGGGCATATCGGGCCCAGTCCCGCCGCAGCGCGGCGCGGGCGCGCCACAGCTCGCGGCCGAAGAAGGGGAGCAGCACCAGCACGACGCCCATCCAGCGCAGCTCCGCCAGCGCAACCGGCGGGATGAAATCGGCCGTGGCGCGGGCCAGCAGCATGTTGGCGGTGAACAGCGCCGGGGTGACGAACAGCAGGACGTGGGCGATGCGTCGCTGGCGGGACTCGGCGGAGCCGAGAGAGCTGGAAGCCATTCGCGCCGACAGTAGGGGAGCGCCGCTACCCTGGCCAGGGCTCGTCGTCCCGCCACGCCCCTCAGCGCTCTATCCCAACCCGCCTCGCTGCCTCCGCCGCTGTCGGCCAATACACCTCTTCCCGCGGGATCTCGATCGGCCCGGCACCCCCGCCGCGCAGCACCTCCCTCTGCTCCGCCACGAGCGCCGAGATGTCCTCCACGCCCACCGTCCACTCCTCGGCGAACCGCCGCAGCGTCGCGCCCCGCAGGCCGAGCTGGATCGCCCTCCGCTCGACCGGCGCGCCCGACGGATGGTGGTCCGGATCCCACTGGAGCCGCACGTCCGAGCGCTGGAGATCGCTCTTCCACGCCTCCTCGCTCGGGTAGAGCTCGGGCACGAAGCTCGACGGCACCGCGGCCGCCAGCATCGCGTCGAACCCCGCGCGCCGGATGCGGATGGCCAGCACCGCCTCCTGGTCGGGCTTCGTGCCCCAGCCCGAGCGGAACATCATCCAGAGGAAGTTCGGCTTGATCCAGCTCATGCGGCCGAAGCTGAACTCCGGCCCTCCGAGCCGCTGGTGCAGGGCCGCGTGACGCGCGATCGACGGACGGTACGCCTGATAGACCACGACGGTCTCGGCGTCGAACTGCGCGAGGATGTGGCGTCCTGCCGAGGGCCAGCGGGCGGACTGCGCAGCATACGACTCGAGATCCAGCTTCTTCATCACGCCTGCATCACTCCCTCCTCGTGCTCTCCTCGACCCACCCTGCCTCGTCCGAGCTCCCGTGTCACCGCGGCGCTCCTCTTCCTCCTCCCTTCCTTCTGGGGCCCTCTGGCGCCTGCACGCCGACCCCATCCGCTGTCAGGCGCAGTTTGTGCCGGCATGTGCCAGGTGGTATCCGCCGTATCTGCCCGTAATTGCTGATGAAATGTCTCGGTATGTCGAGTGCTTCTCCTGAGGCCATCGATCCGAACGACAGACGGACACGGAGACTCACATGCGATCATTCTACAGAGGTTGTACGCTTGTTTCTCTGCTTGCGCTCGGCGCCAGCTTCGCCGCCTGCTCGCGCGGAAGCGGCTCGGGCGGGCCCGCGGAGACGGGCCTGGCACAGAGCGCCCTCATGCCCGCGACGAGCTGCGACGATGTCGAGGCGCTGCTCCGCGAACGGCTGAAGCAGAACATGATCAAGTCGGTCGACGTGGCGCGGAAGTCCGCCCTGCAGCAGCTCGAGGAGGGGTGCTACTGGTCGGGACCGGACGGCGGGGTCGTCGCATCGGCCTCCTCCTCCACGGGCGCCACGGGAGGGCCCATCTCGCCGCCGGCCGAGGAGCCAGGGGGGGACGACGGGGCTGCCACGGAGTATTCGACGACCAACACGCAGGAAGCGGACGTCGACGAGGCCGACTTCATCAAGAACGACGGAGAGCACGTCTATATCCTGGCCCACGGGCAATTCCAGATCTTCGACGCGTGGCCCGCCGCCGACACGCACCGCGTCGCGTCGGTCGTGATCGAGGGGGATCCGAAGAAGCTCTTCGTCCACGAGAAGCGCGCCCTCGTGTACTCGTCGCTGTCCCCGTCCTCGTCGCCTGACGGCGAGCTCCCTTATTACAGGGGTGAGTGCACGTACGGATACGATTGCGAGTTCACGGGCGACGGCACGCCGCTCCTGGTCACCGAGCTCGACATCAGCGATCTCACGGCGCCGACCGTCGTGCGGACGCTGAAGTTCTCCGGATCGTTCCTCAATGCCCGGCGCATCGGGAGCGCTGTGCACACGGTCGTGGCCTCCCCCGAGCCGGTGGTGGAGGGACTCTCTACCTGGCCAGAGGGCATCGATGTCTGCACCCTGTCCGAGCAGGGGGTCAACCCGTCCACGGTGGCCGCCGTGAACAGCGCGTACGACAAGCTCGTGGAGAAGAACCTCGCCGTGATCGACGCGGCCCCGCTCGACATCCAGCTGCCCACCGTGGAGGACACGCTGTACCGGGACGGCGTGGCCTCGACGAGCAGCCACGCCCCGTTCGCGAGCTGCGAGAACTTCTACCTGTCGAACACGGGCGACGGGCAGAGCTTCCTCTCGGTCGTCTCCACCGAGCTCGGCACCGAGGCGCTCGGCCAGACGACGATCGTGGGCAGGCCCGGCGCCGTCTACGCGACCGCGGACTCGCTCTACGTGGCGAGCCGGCACCAGTACGGAGAGACGTACGGCTGGTTCTACGACGACGGCGAGACGACGCCCGACGCGACGACCGTCCACAAGTTCGCGCTGAGCGAGCGCGCGGCGCCGAGCGCGTACCTGGGGAGCGGCGTCGTGAAGGGGCGCGTGCTCAACCAGTTCGCCCTCAGCGAGCACGAGGGGTATCTCCGCATCGCGACCACCACCGGGCACCTGCCCGACCCGGACACGCACAACACCGTCGCGTCGCTGAAGCAGGAGGGCGGCGAGCTCGTGGTCAAGGGGATGGTGGACCAGCTCGCTCCCGGCGAGGACATCCGATCCGCCCGCTTCTACGGCGACGTCGGGTTCGTCGTGACCTTCAAGAAGACCGACCCGCTCTACACCATCGACTTCTCGGATCCCGAGGCGCCCAGGGTGCGCGGCGAGCTGAAGATCCCCGGCTTCTCGACCTACATGCACATGATCGACGAGGGGCACGTCATGAGCATCGGCTACGACGCCGACGACCAGGGCGACTTCGCGTGGTTCCAGGGGATCCTGCTCCAGATCTTCGACGTGACGGACCTCGACGCGCCGAAGCTCACGCACAAGGAGGTGATCGGGACGCGCGGCTCGGCGAGCGACGCCGCGACCAACCACCTCGCGTTCAACTACTTCACCCAGCGGGGGCTGCTCGGGATCCCCATGGTCATCTGCGAGGGCGGGAGCGGCGGCGACTTCGGCGACACGATGACGTTCAGCGGGCTGCTCGTCTACAAGGTGGATACCGGCGCGGGCTTCACGTCCGTCGGCGGCGTGCCCCACCCGTTGCCCGACGCGAGCGCGGGCGGGAACGGCCCGAGCTGCGGGAGCTGGTGGAGCAACGCGACGTCGTTCGTGAAGCGGAGCGTCTTCATGGAGGATTACGTCTACTCCGTCTCCGAGGACGAGATCCGGGTCGCCAACATCAGCGATCTCGCGACGCCGGAAGCCGTCGTTCCGCTCGTCCCCTGAGCGGGATCCGCGGCGCGGCCGCGTGCTAGAGCTCCCGCATGGAAGCGCTGGACCTCCCCGCCGAGCAGCTGGCCTCGGCGGTCGGCGCGCGGCCCTTTCTGCTGCTCGCGCTGCTCCTGATCGGAACGGTGGGGGTGCTCCTTGGGCTCGTCGGCGTCGCGCGCTTCTCCGACCGCCACGCGCGGGCGCTGTGGGCGTGGGCCGTCCGGGCCTACGCCGCGGCGGCCGCGCACCCGGTCACGCGGCGCCTCTCGGCCCGGTTCCCCGCGGTCGCGAGGGTGCTGCGCGAGCTCTCCGCGGCCGAGTACCTCGTGATCCACCTCGGCCTCGGGCTGGCGCTCAGCATGGCCGCGCTCGTGTTCGTCGCGCTCGCGGAGGGGGTGCGCGGGGGCGAGCCGATCGTGGACGTCGATCTCGCGCTCGCGCGCGCGCTCCACGCGTCGTCGAGCCGCGCCGGCGTGGCGGCGCTCCGCGCGTTCACCCTCCTCGGCACCTTCTGGGCGCTCGCGCTGCTCGCGGTCGTCGTGGCCGCGGCGCTGCTGAGGCGGGGCCGGCGCGTCCTCGCGGTCGGGTGGCTCTTTGCGCTCACCGGCGGTGGGCTCCTCAACTTCGCGCTCAAGGCCCTGTTCGCCCGGCCGCGGCCGACGTTCGCCGATCCGCTCGCGGTGGCCGCGGGGTGGAGCTTCCCGAGCGGGCACTCGATGGGCACGTTCGTCGCCTTTGGCATGCTCTCGTACCTGGGCCTCCTGCTCCTCCGGACGCTGCGCGCTCGCCTCGCGCTCGTCGCGCTCGCGCTCGGCTGGACGGTGGCGATGGGCTTCAGCCGCATGTACCTCGGCGTGCACTACCTGAGCGACGTGCTCGCAGGGTTCGCCGCAGGCACCGTGTGGCTGGCCGTCTGCATCTCGGGGATCGAGGTCGCGCGGCGCAGGCCAGGTCGGATCGACGGGCAGTCGCCGCCTGCCTGAGACGGCCAGTCGCTGATCACCGGGTGAGCGGCGGCTGGCCCGCGCGAAGCTCGCCGGCGCCGCCGTGATCCGCAGCGAGCCCGGCGATGTCAAGATCGAACTCCGGCCGCGCCCGATTCGACATCAAGCCGCGAGCTCGTCGGCAGAAGCCGAGTTGAGCCACGGTGGAAATAGACATTATTATCGAAATTGCGCCAAGACGCCAGGACGCCAAGACCAACGCGCAGGACCGAGGTGGACGCCTGGGCGCAGAACCAAGGCGCAGAACTACAGCGGCGACTGGCGATGAGGGCGAACGAAGCGCGAATGAAGACCCACCCGCGCCGAGCACAGCAGCGCCGCCAATTTCGCCTGGAGCCGGGGTGCACTTTTACGATAAAGTGTGTCTAGCGCCGTTTGCTCGGGAAGAGCGCAACGTGCGTTATCGAGGTGGCCGTGGGTTTAAGGACTTCTTATCTGGCTTTGGCGGTGGGATTGCTTCAGATCACGGTCGCTTGCGGCGGGGGCGGCGCGACCACGAGCGATGCGACCGGCTCCGGGAGCGGCGCGAACTCCGGCGGCGGCTCGCCTGGCGTCGGCGGCGCCGGCGGCGCCGGCGGTGTGCCCGAGTTCACGGTGGGCAGCGGCATCGGCCTCGGCGGCAACGGCGGCGGCGAGCCGGACCCGTGCGACGTCGCCGATCCGCCCCCCGAGTGCTTCCTGCCTCCCGACCCCGCCTGCGGAGACGCGGCGCTGAACCAGGCGTCCGAGGCCTGCGACGACGGCAATACGCTGCCGGGCGACGGCTGTTCGGGGCAGTGCCAGATCGAGCCTTACTGGGAGTGTCCGACGGCCGGTCGGCCTTGCGAGCTGACCATCGCGTGCGGCGATGGCGTCGTCGACCCCGGCGAGTTCTGCGACGACGGCAACAACGTCGATGGCGACGGCTGCAGCGCCGACTGTTACTACGTCGACCCCTCGTACGTGTGCCCGAAGCCGGGCGAGCCGTGCATCCTGCTCTACGACTGCGGCGATGGCCGCGTGAACGGCTCGGAGGAGTGCGAGGACGGCGACGACCCGCCCGCGTCCGGCGACGGCTGCAGCGCGGAGTGCAAGCGCGAGGCGGGGTTCCAGTGCAGCCGGCCCGGTCAGCCGTGTACGCGGCTGCCGGTCTGCGGCAACGGCGCCAAGGAGACCGGCGAGGGGTGCGACGACCGCAACACCGAGAGCGGCGACGGCTGCTCGAGCCTGTGCCGGCAGGAGCCCTATTACAACTGCCCGACCCCCGGATCGCCCTGCGTGCGGCTGATCGAGTGCGGCGACGGCAAGGTGCAGCCGGGCGAGCTCTGTGACGACGGCAACGCCGTGGGCGGCGACGGCTGCTCCGCCGACTGCCAGGTGAAGGACCCGGCGTACGTGTGCCCCGCGCCCGGTGAGCCGTGCATCCCGCTCTACCTGTGCGGCGACGGCCGCGTGAGCGGCAACGAGCAGTGCGACGACGGCGACGACCCGCCGGCGAGCGGCGACGGCTGCACCGCGGACTGCCGGCTCGAGGAGGGCTGGGTCTGCAGGCCCGGCCAGCCCTGCACCGTGAGGACCTATTGCGGCGACGGCGTCGTGCAGCTCGGCGAGCAGTGCGACGACGGCGGCGGGACGTCCCCCGAGGGCGGCGACGGCTGCACCGCGCAGTGCAAGATCGAGGTCGGCTGGACGTGCCCGCCGGCGGGCGGGCGCTGCACCCCGCCGCCGCCGCCCGTGTGCGGCGACGGCAAAATCGGCGGCACCGAGGTGTGCGACGACGGGAAGCAGCCCCCGGCGAGCGGCGACGGCTGCAGCGCCGATTGCCAGACGATCGAGGTGGGCTGGGACTGCTCGCGCGTCGGGTTCCCCTGCAAGACCATCTGCGGCGACGGGCGCAAGCGCGGCGCCGAGCAGTGCGACGACGGTGATCTCGTCTCGGGCGACGGCTGCGACGACACGTGCCGCATCGAGCCCGGGCGGGTGTGCAACAGCGCCGTGCCCCAGGACTGCACGGGCTACTCCGTCTGCGGCAACGGCATTCGCGAGGGCACCGAGGCCTGCGACGACGGCAACGGCAACTGGCGCGACGGCTGCACGCCGGACTGCAAGGGCGAGCCGGACTGCAGCGGCGGCGCGTGCATCTCGAAGTGCGGCGACGGCATGCTCCTGCCCGGCGACGCCACCGAGGCGTGCGACGACGGCAACACCGTGAGCGGCGACGGATGCTCCGCGACGTGCACGATCGAGCCGGGCTACACCTGCGCCGTTCAGCCCACCGAGATGCGGCTGCCGATGGTCATCCGCGACTTCATCGGCTGGTGCCCGGCCGACTACAACCGCAACGTCAGCAACACCGCGTGCGACGCCAACCTGAACGACAGGCTCGTCGGCCACTTCGATTTCGAGATCACCCCCAGCGGCAATCAGATCGACAGGATCGTCCAGCCGACGCTCGACACCGCCGGCAAGCCCGTGAGCAGGTTCGGCCCCGACTTCGTCACGCCGGACGATTCGAACGGCTGGACCACGGGGCAGAACAACTTCCAGTGGTGGTACCGGGACAACCCGGACTTCAACAGGACGCTCGTCACCACCATCGAGCTGACCCCGCAGGCCGGCAGGTACGTGTACCAGCGGAACCCGTTCTGGCCCGTGGACCGCACCCCGCCGAACGGCGATCCCGTGCTCAGCAACAACCTGGTCTCCGCCGGGCTGGAGCGGGCGCAGCAGAGCAACCCCTCGCACAACTACTACTTCACGAGCGAGGTCCGGTACTGGTTCCAGTTCACGCCGAACGGCGCCGCGGCCGATCCGGTGCTCACCTTCTTCGGTGACGACGACGTCTGGGTGTTCATCAAGAACACGCTGACCGCGGACATCGGCAGCATTCACGCGCAGCTCCAGGAGAGCGTGACCATCCTGGACAACGGCGACGCCCGCGTGACCCCCTGCCCCGCCACCTCCGGCTGCACGGACCGCGGCACCAACTACGTGGTCGACCTGAACCTCGAGCCGGGCAAGGTCTACGAGATCGCGGTGTTCCAGGCCGAGCGCCACGTCACCGGGTCGAACTACCAGCTCACGCTGTCGGGCTTCAGCGCCGGCACGTCGGTCTGCTCGCCGCAGTGCGGGGTCGACCCGCCTGTCGTGACGCCGGGCGAGGAGTGCGACGACGGCACCGAGAACGGGGCCGGCTACGGCGGGTGCAACAACTGCCAGCTCGGGCCCTACTGCGGAGACGGCCAGAGGAACGGCCCGGAGGCGTGCGACAACGGGCTCAACAACAGCGCGTACGCCAACGCCTCGAACGCCTGCGCGCCGGGGTGCGTGGCCCCGCCCCGGTGCGGCGACGGCGCGGTCAACGCGCCGTACGAGGCGTGCGACCTCGGCGCCGGCAACACGGCCAACGGCTACGGCGGCTGCACGCTCGAGTGCGAGATCGGGCCGTACTGCGGCGACGGCGCGACGAACGGCCCCGAGCAGTGCGACAACGGCAGCAACGACGGCTTCTACGGCACGTGCAACCCGAACTGCACGCCCGCCCCGCGGTGCGGCGACGGCAACGTCGACGAGGAGTGGGGTGAGGAGTGCGACGATCCGTCCGACCCGAACTGCGTGGGCTGCCAGCTCGGGGCGCTCTGCGGCGACGCCGTGGTGCAGGCGAGCTACGGCGAGGAGTGCGACGACGGCTCGAACGACGGCGGCTACGGCGAGTGCGCGCCGATGTGCCTCTACGGCCCGCGCTGCGGCGACGGCGTGGTGCAGCCCGACGAGGAGGACTGCGACCTCGGCGAGGCCGACAACAACGGCGCTTACAACGGGTGCACGCAGCACTGCGCGTACGGGCCGTACTGCGGCGACGCGAGCGTCAACGGCGCTGAGACCTGCGACGACGGCGTGAACGACGGCTTCTACGGCAGCTGCTTCCCCGACTGCACGCCGGCGGCCAAGTGCGGCGACAGCCGCGTCGACGAGGACTGGGGTGAGCAGTGCGATCCCCCGAACGCGGCGGCCGGCTGCAGCGAGAACTGCCGCCTCGGCGCCCAGTGCGGCGACTCGGTGGTGCAGGCCAACCTCGGCGAGCAGTGCGACGACGGCGTGAACGACGGCGGCTACGGCGAGTGCGGCCCCAGCTGCCTGTACGGCCCGCGCTGCGGCGACGGCGTTGTCAACGGCCCCGAGCAGTGCGACGACGGGGACGGCAACAACACCGGCGGCTACGGCAAGTGCGCGCCGGGGTGCATCTACGGCCCGTACTGCGGCGACGGCGTGCGTCAGAGCCTGTACGAGGAGTGCGACGACGCGAACAACACGAGCGGCGACGGCTGCAGCTCGGCCTGCAAACACGACGGCCAACCCCAGTAGTAGAGACGGTCACCCGCTGCGGATCCGGGCCCACCTCGGCGTTTTCGGTGCTCAGCGTACAGGAGTACGCTTCCGCGCCGAAAACACCGATCTGGGCCCGTCTCCTGTGCGGGTGACCGTCGGCGTCGGTCGGTAGAGGGCGTCGGCGTCGGTCGGTAGAGGGCGTCGGCGTCGGTCGGTAGAGGGCGTCGGCGGCGCTCGGCGGAGGGCGCACGGGGGGCGGGAGAGCACCCTGGATGGGGCTCACCTGGGAGCGGGAACGCTCACGAGCGCGGCGCGTCGGGGGGGCGCGGGCGGACCGTGGTGTCGCCCAGCGGCTTCTCCAGGAGAGGGGGGCCCGCGATGGGCAGCCAGATCTCGAAGACAGCACCACCCTTCTTGGCCTTGCGGTAGGTGATCTCTCCGCCGTGCTCGAACACGATCCGCTGCGCGATCGCGAGGCCTAGACCCGTCCCCTTCTCCTTGCTGGTCGCGTAGGGCTCGAACAGACGCGGCACCATGTCCTCCGCCACGCCAGGGCCGTTGTCGCGCACAACGATCCGCACGCGGTCGTTGGGCAGCGGGCCGATGGTCACCGAGACGCGTGGGTCGCGCCGGACGGCGCTCGCGGCGTCCAGGCCGTTCTGGACCAGGTTCGTGAGCACCTGGATCAGCTGATCGCGATCGGCCGAGACCTCCGGGATCGGATCCGCCACGAGCTCCACGCGCGGCGACGGCGCGCCGGAGGTCACGCCGGTGCCGGACGACAACCCCGCACCGGAGGACAACCCCGCGCTGGAGGTCGCCTCGGCCGACGCCGGCGCGGCGTGCAGCGTGATCACGCCGCGCGCGACCGCGACGAGGTCGATGGGCGTGAGGTTCGGGGGCGGCAGGCGCGCGAACTGGGTGAACTCGGTCACGATGTTCGCGATGCGGTGCACCTCGTTCAGGACCGTCGACGTCGCCTCCGCGAAGTAGTCGTCGAACGCCGGGTCGTCACGCTGCCGGAGCCGGCGCAGCGTCTCCACCGCCGCACGGATGGGCGCCAGCGGGTTCTTGATCTCATGGGCGATCTGGCGCGCGACCTCGCGCCGCGCGGCGATGCGCTCCGTCGCGGCCAGGCGCTTGCGCATCGCCGCGAGCTCGTCGATGGTCGCGTTGAACGCCGCCGCGAGATCCGCGATCTCCCGCCCCCCGCGCCCCTCCACACGCCGCGGCGCGCCGCTCATCACCTCGCGCGTCTCGCGGGCCAGCGCCACGAGCGGCCGCGACAGGCTGCGCGCCAGCACGACGGCCATCGCGACGGCGATCGCCAGCACCGTGGCGCCGGTCAGCGCGATCGCACGATCGAGCCGGGCGAGGGCCTGCCTCAGCGGATCGCGCGGAACGGACGCGACAACGTCAAGGCCCGGGATCTCGGCGAAATGGAGGACGCGCACCACCTCCGCCTCGCTGCTCCGAGGGGCGAGCTCCCCCTCCCGCGCCGCAGTGAGGCGCACATGGTACGCTTCGCCGATCCGCGCGAGGACCGGGCCGATCCGCCGCGCCCCGACGAGGCCGATCGTCACGCCGTGGTTCGACAGGGCGCAGTGGACCTCCAGCGACGGCTCGCCGCCCGCCTTCGCCGGCCGGAGCCGCGGCGCGCCCCCGGGGGCCTGGATCAGCTCCGCGAGCCGCTTGTCGCGCGCGCCGAGGCGCGCGGCGTCCTCGGCCCCCAGGACGCTCCCGTCGCCCGCCACGAGCGACAGCTCGTCGAGGCGCAGCGCCTTGGCCTGGCTCGGGACCAGCCGCCCGAGGGCGATGCGGCTCCCCGGATCCATCGCGTCCGGGTCGCCCTTGGCGCGCTCGAGCTCGACGTGGGCCTTGTCGACGAACGTGTCGTGCCGGCAGAGCGGCGGCAGGAGGTCGCGCAGCGCGTCGGCCTCCCAGGCGAGCTGCTGCCGGACGCCTGCATGCGCCGCGTCGATCCGCTCGGCGAAGCCGCCCTCGATGATCTCGCGCGACGCCTCGCGGAGGGTCAGCCCGACGAACGCCGTCGCGATGATCGCGACGAGCCCGAAGGCGAGAAGGAGGCGAGCGGCGAGGGACATGGCGGGACAGCCACGCCCGCCCGGCCGCGCCGCCGCCGGTACGGCCGGGCGGCCGCCGCGGTCCGCGGCGGTGTTCAGGGTCGGTGCGGTCGAACCTAGAGGAATCGGCGCCGGTGCCGAGCCCCCGCGGCGGGCTCCCGCTCCGCCGCAACCCCCGTGCATACGCCATCGGGTCGAGATCGTCCAAGTTCATCGCGTTTCCCCCAACCGCGCGGGCCCGCCCCCTGCGCCTCTGCCCAGGAGATCTCGGTTCACGGCTCGCCTGCCCTCGGTAGCTTGCCGGCGCTTGCCGCGCCTCTGCCGCGCGCTCTCCTTGCACCGGGGGGCACTCGCCTCTTACGCTCGGTCGTCCTTCGGGGTCGCCCTCGGCGCGCCGGCCAACGCGCGCGCCGCAGCTCGACCGCGCTGGAACGCACGAAATGAACGCCAAGCAGCTCTCCATCCCCATCGCCGCAATCCTCGCGTCCATCGGCCTCGGGCTGAGCTTCGCGTCGAAGTCGCTGGCGGAGTTCTCGGGCCAGCTGTTCATGGTCTTCGGCTTCTCCGCGGCGGGGGCGGTGCTGTACGCGAGCTTCGGGCCCAAGGGCGGCGTCCCCCTGGGAGGCCTGCGCGACGCGCTCCGCGGCGCCGCCCGGGGCAAGCGGCCCAAGCTCCCCGAGGGCGCCCCCGCCGACGTCGCCGAGACCTACGAGCAGATCGCCGAGATCGCCGGCCGCCAGCTCGAGCTCGCGGAGGAGCGCCACGCGCTCGCCGAGGAGCGCGACAAGCTCGCGAGGGAGCGCGACGGCGTGAGCCGGGAGCGCGACGGCATCGCGAAGGAGCGCGACACCCTCGAGCGGGAGCGGGACACCGTGAGCCGGGAGCGCGACGGCATCGCGAAGGAGCGCGACACCCTCGAGCGGGAGTGCTCGACGCTCACCCGCAAGGTGAACGAGCTCGCGCAGCGCGGCCCCGACATCGACGTCGACGCGCTCGTGGACGCCGTGCTCCGCGCCACTGCCGGCGAGCGGGTGCGCGTCCCGGCGGGCGCGCCGTCCGAGCTCTCGCGCCTCTACGCGGAGCTCAGCGGCATCGCGGAGCGGATCACCCAGGCGGAGCTGCGCGACAAGCAGCGCCGCTCGGAGCTGTCGCAGGCCACGGGGCTCCTCGACGAGCTGCTGCCCAAGCTCAGCGACGGCGTGAGCAGCGTCATGCACGCGAGCGAGCAGGCGACCGTGTACATCCGCGAGATGACGACCGCCCTCGCCAACATCGCGCAGTCGGTCGAGTCGCTCGCGTCGAGCGCCGAGGAGTCGAGCTCGAGCATCCTCGAGATGACGGCCACGAACGAGGAGGTCGCCGAGAACGTCGGCGAGCTCGGGTCGAGCGTGCGCGAGACGGTCTCCTCGATCGAGGAGATGGCCTACTCCATCCGCGAGGTCGCGAAGAACGTCGACGCCCTGGCGCTGACGGCCGAGGAGACGAGCTCCTCGATGAACCAGATGGACGTCTCGATCGACCAGGTCCAGTCGAACGCGAACGAGACGGCCCGGCTCTCCGAGGAGGTGGCGACCGACGCCGAGAAGGGCGCCGAGGCGATCCTGAAGACGATCGGCGAGATCTACCGCATCAAGGAGTCGAGCCAGGAGGCCGTGGCGGTCATCTCGAACCTCGGCTTCCGCATCGAGGCGATCGGGCAGATCCTCGCCGTCATCGACGACGTCGCCGAGCAGACGAACCTCCTCGCGCTGAACGCCGCGATCATCGCCGCCCAGGCCGGCGAGCACGGCAAGGGCTTCGCCGTCGTCGCCGACGAGATCAAGGACCTCGCCGAGCGCGCCGGCGGCAGCACGAAGGAGATCGCCGAGCTCATCAAGACGATCCAGTCCGAGTCAAAGAACGCGATCGCCGCCGTCGAGCGCGGCGCTCACAACGTCGACCGCGGCGTCGAGGTCTCGAACGAGGCCGAGCGGGCCCTCAAGAAGATCCACGAGAGCTCGCAGAAGTCGACCAACATGGTGCGCGCGATCGCCCGCGCCACGGTCGAGCAGGCCAAGGGGTCGAAGCAGGTCACGGACGCGATCGGGCGCATCGCCGAGACGGTGCAGCAGATCGCCGCCGCCACGGCGGAGCAGGCGCGCGGCTCGGAGCTCATCATGAAGAGCGCCGAGAAGATGCGGACCATCACGCAGCACGTGGAGCGGTCGAGCCAGGAGCAGGCGCGCGGCGGTCGCCAGATCACGAGCGCGATCGAGCAGATCTCGCACGGGGTCAACAGCCTCAACGCCTCGCACCGCAGCCAGACGCGCGGCGGCGAGCAGCTCGTCGAGGCCGGCAAGCGCATCGAGGAGGCGGCGCGGCAGCAGGACCAGGCGGTGCGCCAGCTCCTCAGCGCCACCGAGCGGATGCGTCGTACGGCGGCGATTTGAGGCCGAGCCGCCCCCTCGCGCGCAGGCAGCATCGATGGCATTGACGATCGTGGTGCTCGCGCCCGACGGGGCGGGGAAGGCGGACGGGGGCGAGCTCTCCCTGACGCTGGACGCGCCCCGCGTCATCCTCGGCCGCGCGGAGGGCTGCGAGGTGCGCCTCCCCGACACGAGCGTGAGCCCCCGGCACGCGTCGATCCGGCAGCGGGGCGCCACGTACCTGCTCCTCGACGAGGGCAGCGAGAACGGCACGTTCCTCGGCAAGACACGCATCGCCCTGCGCACGGCGATGCCCCTGAAGACCGGCGACCGCATCCGCATCGGGCGCGTGTGGCTCCTGCTCCGGATCGAGCCGGCGGTCGCGAAGGCCGCCCCGGCGGCCGCCGCCAAGGAGCTCGCCCTCGAGCTCGTCGCGCGCGGCCTCGCCGCGCAAGGGGAGGATCCCGCGCCGCGCGTGGTCGTCGTCGAGGGCCCGGACACCGGCCGCGTGTTGCAGATCGAGGAGGCGGCGCGGCCCTACATCCTCGGGCGCGCCAAGGACACCGATCTCGTCCTCGACGACCCGGACGTCTCTCGCCGTCATCTGGCCATTACCCGCAGGGGCGATCAATTCTCTGTTCAAGATCTAGGATCGCGCTCGGGCGCTTCGCTCGACGGCGTTCCGGTGCCTCAGTTCGATACGATCTGGCGTCCTGGACAGGTGCTCGCGATCTCGGGTGATCGGCTCATCTTCGAGCATCCGGCGGCCGAGGCGCTCGCGGAGATCGAGCGCAGCCCGTGTGAGCCGCTCCGTCCAGACGCGGTGTTCGAGCCGCCTTCGCTCGAGGAGCCGAAGACAGCGCATTCCACGCCGACGCCTCCGCCTGCCTCGGTGAGCACGAGTTCGCCGCTCGCGCAGCCCGCTGAAGCGGCTCCGGCGTCTCGCGCGGCGCAGGGAAGTGGGTGGGGCTTCACAGAGGCGCTCATTGCCCTGCTCGCGCTTGGTGTGCTGGCGCTCAGCATTGCTGGCCTGTTGTGGCTGCTTGGGCGCTCTTAGCGTCTTGACGTCGCGCGCGCGCAGGGTTCGAAAAGCGCAGTCCCGGAGGGGTGCGCATGCGTGCGATCCGAATGAGAGCTGACGGCGAGGGCGAGGCCACCGAGGCGGAGCTTGAGGCGGAAGGGATCCGGTGCGGCGCGTTCGACCCGGGCGCAGCTGCGCTCGCCTTGCAGCGCGTGGTCGCGGACCGCGGATGGACGGAGCACGAGGACGTCCGCCGCGACGGGAGCAAGCCGCGCGACGAGGCGGAGAGCGCGAGAGAGGCGGACGAGCACTGTCACCTGGGCGACGAGGTGCGGCTCTTCGTGGAGGGACAGGGCTGTTACGACATCCGTTGCACGAACGACGATTGGCTGCGGGTCTGGGTCGGCGCGGGCGATCTCATCGCCGTGCCGGCGCGGCGCTACCATCGCTTCATGGCGAGCAAGGCCGGCGCGATCCGCTACCTGCAGCCGTACGGCGGCCGTCACCTGCTCATGCAGCTCTACCGCGTGTCCGATGATCGGACGCGCGCGATGTGATTGAACGCGAGGTACCCCATGGCGCATCCCTACCGTCTCGTCACCTCCAGGGCCCGGATCCCCGTCCCAGGCGGCAAGCTGATCGAGGAGCTCTTCGGCCGCGTGAACACCGGCACGGAGGGGTTCAGCCTGGCGCACATGGTGGCCCCGCCGGGCTGGGGCGAGCCGGCGCAGACGCCTTCGTTCGGCGAGCTGACGCTCGTGATCCGCGGCCGTGTGCGCGCCGAGATCGCGGGCGAGGTGGTCGACGTCTCGGCCGGCCAGGCCCTCTGGACGGAGCCCGATCAGCGCGTCCGCTACAGCAACCCGTTCGACGAGGAGAGCGAGTACTTCGCGCTCTGCATACCGGCCTTCGCGCCGGACCTGGCGCGGCGCGACGCCGAGTGAGCTCCGCAGTGCGCGGCGCCGGCGCGTGATCTGAGCGGCGCCGTCGCAGGATGCGCGCATCGCGGTGCGCGGCGCGCGCGCTGGCGCCGCCCACCGCTCCGCGCAGATCCTCGATCCCTGGTGGGCGCCGAGCGCGTACTATGGCCCATGCTCTTCGATCCCGCGGAGTTCCGGAAGGTGCTGGGCCAGTTTGCGACCGGGGTCACGCTCGTGACCACGGTGCAGGACGGCACGCCGCAGGCGATGACGGTGAACTCGTTCAGCGCGGTCTCGCTCGACCCGCCGCTCGTGCTGTTCTGCGCGGACAGGCGGTCGCGCACGAGCGCGGCCATCGAGGCGTCCGGGGTCTTCGCGGTGAACATCCTGCGGGAGCAGCAGCGGGAGTTCTCGGACCTGTTCGCCGGCAAGGGCACGGACATCGATCGGCAGGCGGTGCTCACCGAGGCTCACGTGGCCGAGTCGGGCAGCCCGATCCTCAAGGACGTGCTGGCCTTCCTCGACTGCAAGGTGGAGCACACGTACGACGGGGGCGATCACATCATCTATGTCGGTCGCGTGCTCGCGTCGGGCCGGGGGGAGGCGGGCGCGCCGCTCCTGTATTACCGGGGGACGTACCAGGCCCTCGACGACGTCTGGCGGTGGCGCGATCGTTATGCGGCGCGAGAGCAGGCGACCCCGTTCCACGAGCTCGTCGACTTCTTCGATCGCATGCAGGCGGAGGGCCCTTATGCGACGCTCATCGACGAGCTCGTCACGCTGGTCGATCCGGGCGTCGAGGAGCGGTGCCTCGACCTCGGCTGCGGCACGGGCCGCCTGACGCGCGAGATGGGTCGCCGCTGCCACGAGTCGATCGGGATCGACGCGACGGCGGCGATGGTGGAGCGCGCCGCGCAGCGGGCGAAGGCGCTCGGCCTGGACAACGTGACGTTCCGGGAGGCGCTGGCGACGCGGCTGCCGTTCCCCGACGCCTCGTTCGACGTGGTGACCGCGTCGAACCTGCTCCTGCACCTGCCCGAGCCGGGCCCGGTGCTGGCCGAGGCGGCGCGCGTCCTCCGCCCGGGCGGCCGCCTGGCGCTGCTCGAGCCCGCGGCGACGATGAGCCGCGCCGCGATGGCCGGCTACCTGCGCGGCCACCGGTACAACCCGTCGACGGCCCACGCGATGCTGGCGTGGGCCGACGCGGCGGAGGTCACCTACCGTCACACCGAGGACAAGCTCGGCGGCGAGCTCGGCGGCGCCGGGCTCCAGGTCGACCGCCGCGAGCGCCGGATGAACGGCCTCGCGCTGCTCTGGATCGCCCGCAAGGCCTGAGCGCGCCGCCCGAAGCGCCCCGCGCTAGAGGCTCATGCCGGCCGCCGGAGCCCTGCCTCGTCGACCAGCCGGGGCACCCAGTCCTCGGCGCCGATGGACCGCATGTGGATGCCCGAGAGCCCGGGGATGTCGCGGAGCCCGCGGATGAGCTCCAGCGTGATCCGGTAGCTCTCCCCCTCCGCATCGCCGCTCTGGCGGACACGCTCGATCAGGTGCTCGGGGACCACGAGGCCCGGCACCTTCTGCAGGAAGCTCAGCCGGTCCACGCCAGCGAACGGGAAGATCGCCGCGATGAAGTGCGCCCGCTCGTGCAGCCCGCGCTCCACCACCGCGGCCATCCAGCGGCGCATCGACGCGAGCTCGAACACCGCCTGCACCTGGATGAAGCTCGCGCCCGCGTCGATCTTCGCGGCGAGCCGGTCCATCGCCCCGGCGATCGCCTGCTCCGCGCACGGGAAATCGATGGTCCCGACGTGGAAGTAGGGCGCGGGCGAGACGACGTCTCCGTTGAACAGCTTCCCCTCGCGCGTCAGCCGGCGGGTCAGCTCGATCGCCGCGAAGCTGTCGACGTCGCTCACCTCCTTCGCGTCGGGATCGGAGCCGATGGCGCACGGGTAGCCGCCGAGGACGATGATGTTCGAGAGCCCGAGCGCCGCCATCCCGAGGAGGTCGCCCTGGAGGGCGATCTTGTTCTTGTGGCGGAGCGAGAACTGGAGCACCGGCTCGAGCCCCTCCTGCTTCACGAAATGGCCGACTGCCATGTTGGCGCAGCGCGCCTGCGAGAGCAGGTGATCGTTGATCTGCACCACATCCACACAGCCCGCCATGTTTCGGGCGTGCTTCAGCAACTTCTCCAGATCGTAGTGACGCGGGGGCGTCAGCTCGGCGGAAACGAGGAACTGGCGCTCGCTGAGGAGGCGCTCCATCTTCGACTTCGTCACCATCTCCTGCTCCTTCCGTCACTCGACGAACCTGAGGACTCCGTCACTCGACGAACCTGAGGACCCGGACCTTGGCCCCGCTCCGGCCGTGGAACCGCGCGGCCGCGCTCGCGATGCGCGCCGCCTCGGCCCGCGCCAGGCTGCAGGGGAACCCATACTTCTTGAGGACCCGCTCGCTCGCGATATCGAGCGCCGTCCGGCAACGCGACACGAAGTCGTCGAGATCGTAGCTCTCCCCGACGTCGAGGTGCTCCTTCACGACGAGCGACGGAGAGTAACAGACCTGCTGCTCGCCGCTCGGCCACTCGATAACGAAGCGCATCTCCGGCATACGTCGCTCGCTTGTCCTACGTTTGGCGGGATCCAAGGAACTCGCGGTACACGCCGGCCGCGATGCGGGCCGAACGATCCCACGTGTACCGGGCCGCGGTCTCGAGCCCCGCGGCGCGGAGGCGCCGCCTCACGCCCTCGTCCAGGATAGCCTCCATTGCGCCGGCGAGATCGTCTGTTCTCGAGGGATCGACGAGCAGCGCGCTCTCCCCGTCGGCGAGGAACTCGGTGAAGGGAGGTTGCGCAGAGCTCACCACCGGCGCCCCCGAGGCCATCGCCTCCAGCAGGACGAGCCCGAACCCCTCTCGGACGGACGGAAAGACGAACGCGTCGGCCAGCCGATAGAGCGGCGGGATCAGCGCGTCGGCGAGCACGCCCGCGAGGACGAGCGGCGGCGGCGACGCGCCCGCGGGCGAGGGCCATACGCCGCCTTCGCGCGCGATCGCCTCGAACTCGCGCTGGTAAGGTTCGTAGTCGAACAGCGTCTCTCCGCCGGCGATGAGGAGCTGGGCTCCGGGCAGCCGCTTCCGCACCGACAGGAACGCCTTGAGCAGGCCGATCGAGTTCTTGCGCGGCTCGACGCCGCCCACGGTCACGTAGAGCGGCGATCCGGTCGCGCCGAGGCGCGCGCGCAGCGCCGCGTCCCGCTCGTCGGGCGTGGCCGTGTAGCGGCGCAGGCTCACGCCGTTCGGGACGATCGCCGCGTCGACGCCGTGCTCGGCCCGGAGCGCCTTCCTCCACGCCTCGCTGACCACGAGGCACGCGTCGGCCTCGCGCACGGAGCGGTCCTGGCAGGCGCGCAGGTACGGGCTGTCGTAGTCGTCGAGGTGGTGCACCGTCCGGAGGAAGTGGGGGACGCGCCCCTCGGCGCGCAGCGCCGCGAGCGCGTTCGCGCTGATGCAATCCTGGGAGTGCCAGACGTCGTGCCGCGCCCCGAGGCGGCGCAGCCCGTCCTCGAACTCCGCGATGCGCTGCTTCACGACCGCGTCGATCCCCGCCGGCGGGGGCCCGGCGGGCACGAGGACGGAGGGGCAGCGCGGCGCGCGGTAGAAGCCGCCCTGGTCCTTGTTCAGCGCGTAGATGCAGACCGAGACGCCGAGGTCGTGGAGCGCCTCCGCGAGCTCGACCGTGTGCACGACGCCGCCGCGCGGCTTGGTCGAGTAGGTGAGGAGCGCGACCGAGAGCGGCGCGCCCGAGGCAGCGCGGGCGCTCATCGCGCGCCCTCGCGCGCGAGCCCGGTGAGCGGCTCTGCGGAGAGGTCCCAGAGCGTCTGCCGCTCGCCGGCGGCCTGGAGGGTGAGCCGGCGCGAGCCGTCGACGGCGCCGACCGTCGCGCTCGCGATGCCCCGCCGCGCGAACGCCGAGAGCACGTCGCCGGCGACCCCGGGTCGCACGCTGAGCAGGAAGCCGTAGCTCGGGAACGCGAGCAGCCAGCGCGCGAGCGGGACGTCGCGCGGCCGCGGGACGGCCTCCAGATCGAGCACCGCGCCGGCGCCGGACGTCTCCAGGAGCATGAGCAGCGTCCCCGCGACGCCGCCCATGCTGATGTCCTTGCCCGCGTCGCACAGGCCCGCCTCGGCGAGGGCGGGCAGGACCTCGAGGTCCCCGCGCAGCCGCGCCGGGTCCGCGCCCGTCGAGGCGTTCCAGAACGGGTGCTCCGCGTGCATCTCGCCGCGCAGATCGATCGCCGCGACGAGCACGTCGCCGGGGCGCGCCGCGAAGCTCGTGATGAGCCGCCGCGCCCGGCCCGCGATGGCCACGGCGAGGGCGTTGTACGGGCTGCGCGCGCTCGTATGCCCTCCAACGATCGGCACGCCGTAGGCGCGCGACGCGGCGACCATGCCCTCCCAGATCGGCTCCAGCGCGCCGGCCGAGGTCCCCCAGACGACGTCGACAACGGCGATGGGGCGGCCGCCCATCGCGTAGACGTCGCTGACGTTGACCATCACGGCGCTGTAGCCGGCGAACCGCGGGTCCCCTTCGAGGAACGCGGGCCAGATCCCCTCGGCGGCGAGGAGCAGGTAGCCGTCTCCGTCGGGGATGGCCGCGCAGTCGTCGCCGAGCGCCGCGGGCAGCGCGACGGAGCCGGCCGCGCCCGCCGCGTCGCCCGCGCTGGCCGCGAGCGCCGCGCCGGCCGCGCCCGACAGGTACCGCGCCGGGATCTGCACGTCCCGCTTCGCGAGGACGCCGATCGCGCCGCGCAGCTCGGCCGCGATGCCGCCGAGCATCAGCGGAACCTCTGCCCGGGCGGCGGGCGGGGCTCGTCGCTCGGCGGGTAGCTGTCGAGGTCGGCCTCCATCAGGTGGTGCGGCCGCTCGCGGTGCGATCGCTCCTCGAGGGAGCGCCAGTGGATGCCCTCGAAGAACGGGACGTTGGCCGCCTGGACGAGCGCGAGGAACCGGCGGCACCCCCAGCCGTGGGCGGTGGTGACCGCCTTGTGGACGAGGCCGCGGCCGACCACGCCCTGCTTGCGGTGGGCGCGCTCGACGCCGAGCCGGCCGCCGTACCAGAGGCCGGGCTCCGCCTCGTAGATGCGCACGGTGCCGACGAGCCGCGGGTCCCCCGGCGCCCCGTGCTCCAGGGCGGCGATCGGGAACGCGGAGCCGTCCCAGTCGTCCTCGTCGGTGGTCTTAAACAGCCCTTGCTCGTCGCAGAAGATGGCCCGGCGCAAGCGGAGGTACTCGAGGTACGTGTCCCTGCTCTGCACAAGCTCGAAGCTGTAACGTGGCGTCATCGGAGCTCTCCGAGGTTGATGTCCATGTCGCGCCGGGTCCCGGCCGCGCCGCGGGCCGGCCTTCTGCCTCGAAGCCCGAGAGCCCCGAGCAGGCGCCGCAGCGGGCGCAGCCCGCCTTCACGTCGGTCGAGCGCAGCCCCGCCCGCGCGAGCAGCGGGCCGATGTGCTCGTAGAGCGCCCGCATGAAGTCCCCCGAGGGCGGCGCGCGATCGGCCCCGGGCGTCCCGGGGATGGGCACGAGCGGGACGAGGAACGGATAGACCCCCAGCGCGATGAGCCGCTCGCTCGCGTCGAGCAGCGACGCCAGGGAGTCGCCGAGCCCCGCGATGAGGTACGTCGACACCTGGCCGCGCCCGAACACGCGCACGGCCGCCTCGAACGCCTCGAAGTAGCGGGCCACGCTCACCTCGGCCTTGCCCGGCATCGCGGCCGCGCGCACCTCGTCCTCGACCGCCTCGAGGTGCATGCCCAGGCTGTCGACGCCGGCCGCGCGCATCCGCTCGAACCAGGCGAAATCGTCGGGCGGCTCGCACTGCGCCTGCACCGGCAGATCGACGCGCGCCTTGATGCCGCGCGCGCAGTCGGCGAGGTGCGCCGCGCCGCGATCCGCCGACCGCGGCGTGCCCGTCGTCAGCGTCACGTGCCGCACCCCGTCGAGCCGCGCCGCCGCCTCGGCGACCTCGCCGAGCTGCTCGGGCGTCTTCTTCGCGGTGGTGCGCCCCGCCGCGAGCGACTGCCCGATCGCGCAGAAGGTGCAGGCCTTCTCGGGCTCCGCGTACCGGATGCACGTCTGGAGCACCGTCGAGGCGAGGACGTCCGCCCCGTGCAGCAGCGCGATCTTCGGGTAGGGGATGCCGTCCTTCGTCGAGAGGGCGTAGAAGCGCGGCGTCTTCACGAGGGCGATGGGCGCGAGCGCCTGGCCGTCCCGCTCCACCGTCCCCGCGCCGTCGCGCCCGAGCCGCGCGACGAACGGCGACGCCGCCGCCTGGTCGGTGTGGATCGGGATCATCACCGTGGCCCCGCGCAGCGTCGCCGCGACGTGCTGGGTCGGCCCCGCGCCGCCGCGCCTCGAGGTCCACGCCGCGCGGCGGCCGTCGCCCTCGCCGGAGGCCTCGCCGGAGGCGGGCTCCGGCGGGGGCGCGGCGCCCGCTTCGGGGGCGCCCTCGGGGGATTCAGCCAGCCTCAGGCCGAACGACTGGAGCTCGGTGATCAGCGTCTGGGTATCCATGGTCCACCGCCGCAGGGGCAAGGGAGGAGGCCTTGGGGCTGCCCGCGCCGAGCGTTATCGAGCGCTCCGCCGTATCCATCCAAAGCCGCAGCAAGTCGGGCCGGGCGTAGTGCCCCGCCGCATCCATCATCCGCTTTCGCTTCGTGATCAGGGCGAAATCGAGCTCCGCGACGGCCATCCCCTCGCCGTCGGTCACGGGCGGGCACGCGTGCACGCCCTCGGGCGTCACGATCGCCGTCATGCACCCGCCGCGCAGCACGCCCTGGATCTGCTCGTTCGGAGCGACCTCCCGGACCTGCTCCGGCGTCAGGAAGGCCGTGGCGTTCACCACGAAGCAGCCCGACTCCAGCGCGTGGTGCCGGATCGTCACCTCCATCTGCTCGGCGAAGATGGGCCCGACAAGGGAGCCGGGGAACTGGCTGCAATGGATCTGCTCGTGCTGCGCGATGAGCGCGAACCGCGCGAGCGGGTTGTAGTGCTCCCAGCAGGCCAGCGCCCCGAGCCTCCCGGCCGCGGTGTCCACGGTCCTGAGCCCCGAGCCGTCGCCCTGCCCCCAGATCATGCGCTCATGGTAGGTCGGCGTGATCTTGCGCCGGTGGAGCACCAGGGAGCCGTCGCTGTCGAAGACGAGCTGCGCGTTGTAGAGCGTCCCGTGATCGCGCTCGTTCACGCCGAGCACGACGACAACCCCGTGCGCGCGCGCGGCGGCCGCCACGGCCCGGGTCACCGGGCCGGGGACGGTGACCGCCTCGTCGTAAAGGCGCATGTGCTCCTTCCCCATGGCGGGCGGCGGGAGCACGAAGGAGAAGTACGGGTAATACGGGACGAACGCCTCGGGGAAGACGCACAGCTCGGCGCCTTCCTTCGCGGCCCTGGCGATCGCGGCGACGACTCGCTCGGTCGTCCCGTCCCGGCTGCCGAGGACGGGACTGGCCTGCACCGCGGCCGCCCGGACTTTGCGGTTGAACTCCATGGACCGCGCTCGGATCAGAGCGTCCAGGAGTGGACCATGAACGCGTTGTCCCGGCGGTGGATCAGCTGGATGTCGAGCACGTCGAGCGGGCTGATGGGCTTGATGCCCGGGATCAGCGCGTGCTCGCCGTGGCCATAGAGCGCCTGCAGCGCGAACCGGCAGGCGTACACCTTGCCGCCCTCCTCCATGAACCGGCCGATCTGCTGGTTCACCGCGAGGTGCCCGGAGAACGCCTCGCTGCCGAGCTTGGGGAAGCCGCGCTGGAGCCCCAGGGTGACGCCCGGCCCATAGAGCAGGATGGATGTCTCAAACCCCTTACGTTGCAGGCGGATCGCCGTCAGCACGTTGACGAGGCCGATCGACCCTTCGAAGGCCACCGTGTGAAAGGTAACCAGCGCCTTCTCTCCCGGCTTCGCCTTGACGTCTTCGAAGACCTTCTCCTCGTAATCGACCAGGAAGTCACCAGCGTTGTAGGCGGGATACGTCGGCTTGGGCATTGGTTACCTCTCTCCTAGAATGAGTTAGTTGAGAACATAGTGGTTTTCTGGACGCAAGGAAAATGCAGGAGCCCTCTCTCTTTATGAGCGGGCCGGGGCATCTCGACGATTTCGACGAGGTTTCGCGCGTTTGTCCGCGAGAACGAGCGTGGCTGGGAAGGCGCTGCGCGCTCGTGCGGTCGAGCGCAAAGCCTGCAGAGAATCGAGCCCTCGGGCGGGCTGCTACCGCTGCTTCTTTCGCACCTTGGCGCTCTTGCCGCCCTTGGTACGCTTGCTGGTCTTAATGCCCTTCAGGGGCTTGGTGCTCTTGCTGATCTTGACACGACGGGGGGGCCGTGCGTCCGCCGCGTCGCGCCGCGGCCGGCGCGGCTTCGCCTCGTCCGCCGCCGGCTCGCCGGCGAGGCGCCGGCCATAGACGGCGCGCCGGAGGATGGCCACGTCCTCGATCTGCACGAGCATCGCGTCGCCGATCGCGATCCGGTCCCCCGAGCGGCGGCCGATGACGCGAAGCCCCTCGTCGTCGATCTCGTACTGATCCGGGCCGAGCGACTCCATGCGGACGAGCACGTCGACGAAGGGATCCTCGATGTTGACGTAAACGCCCCCTCCGACGATGCCCGTGACGGTGCCCTCGAAGGTGTCGCCGAGCCGGGAGCGCATGAGGAGCGCGCGGTGCAGGTCGACCACCTCGCGCTCCACCTCCATCGCCTTTCGCTCGCGCTCCGACGCCGTGATGGCCGCCTCGCGCAGCCGCTCGGTGGCCGCCTCGCTCCTGTCGACGCGCTCGCCGCGCAGCACCGCGCGTATGGCCCGGTGCGCCGTGATGTCCGGGTACCGCCGGATGGGCGAGGTGAAGTGCAGGTACGCGCTCGAGGCGAGCCCGAAGTGGCCCACGTTCGCGACGTCGTACACAGCCTGCTTCATCGCGCGGAGCAGCAGCATGTGCAGCACCTGCTTCTGCGGGTGCGCGTCGAGCTTCTTCAGGAACACCGACAGCCGCTTGGGGTCGGCCGCGTCCTCCGGATCGAACGCGAGCCCGAGCTCGCCGCACATCGTCGCGAAGCGCTCGAGCTTCGCCTGGTCCGGGGGCGCGTGGTACCGGAAGACCGTGGGGATGCCCTGGTCGACGACGAACTGCGCGCACGTCTCGTTCGCGAGGAGCATCATCTCCTCGATGAGCTGGTAGGCCTTCGCCACGCCGGGGTCGTGGCTGCGCTTCTGCACGTCGACGGGCGCGCCCGTCTTCGGGTCGAGCACCACCTTCGCCTCGGGCAGGTCGAGGTCGAGCGCGCCCCGCCGCATCCGCTTGCCGCGGAGCAGCCGGGCGAGGTCCCACATCACCTGAAGGTCGTTCCTGAGCGCCTCGGCCTCGGGGCTGCGCGGCGGCTCGGGGGTGAAGCCGAGCGCGCGCGCCACGCCGGGGTAGGTGAGCTTCGCGATCGAGCGGATGTACCCCTCGATGACGCGGGCCCGCCGCACCGTCGCCGTCGCGTCGAGCTCGACCTCGACGCACAGGCAGAGGCGGATCACGCCCGGCAGCAGCGAGCACAGGTTCGATGACAGCGCCCGCGGCAGCATCGGGATCGCGCGATCGGGCAGGTAGACCGAGTTGCCCCGCGCGAGCGCCGCCTTGTCGAGCGCGGTGCCCGGCCGCACGTAGTGCGAGACGTCGGCGATCGCGATCCAGGCGCGGTACGAGCCGTCTTCCTCGCGGATCACCCACACCGCGTCGTCGTGGTCGCGCGCGTCCTCCGGGTCGATCGTCGGCATGGGCAGGTGCGTGAGGTCCGTGCGCCCCTCGAGCGCCTCGGCCGGCACCTCGCCCCCGAACGCCTCGGCCTCGGCGATCGCCTCGGGCGAGTGCTCCTCCTCGATCCCCTCGCGCACCAGGATCTTGGCGACCTCCACGTTCGGGTCGCCGGGCGTCCCCAGCACGGCCTCGAGCACGCCCTCCGGGTTCTCGTCGGCCAGGTCAGGGAAGCGGGCGATCGACACGACCGCCGCGGCGCCGTCCTCCGCGTCGGGCGGGACGAGCGGCCCACCCGGCTCGCGCGGCACGATCACGATCGGCCCGCGGACGCGCCCGTCGTCCGGCTCGAGCCACGCGCTCCTGCCACGCCGCCGCAGCACGCCCGCCACGCGCGCGTGGCGCCGCTTGACGACCCGGACGATCTCGCCCTCCACGCCGCGCCGCGAGCGGGTCGAGATGCGCACGGCGACGGTGTCGCCGTGGAGCGCGCCGCCCATCGCCTCGGGCGAGATGTAGACGTCCTCGGCCGCCCCTCCGAGCGCCACGAAGCCGAAGCCGCGCGGGTGCACCGTCAGCGTCCCCTCGCGCTCGGCGCCGCGCGCCTCGACCTGCTTCTGGCTCGTGCGGAAGCGCTGCCCGGGGAGCGCGACGATGCTGCCCTCCAGCGACAGCTCCTCGAGCAGCCGCTGCAGCTTCGCGTAGCGGCCCGGCTCGACCCCGAGGCGCTCGGCGATCTCGTTGGCGTGCAGGGCCCGCTTGAACGAGGACAGCAGGTCGACCACGGCCTCCCGGCGGCGCGCGCCGGAGCCGGTCGTCGGGGGATCTCCGCGAGATGAAGAACGCATGAAACTCGACTAGCACGAGTCTCCTCGCGCTGGCTGTCTCCGCCCGGGTCCGGTATGCCTCGAACCCACTCCTCCTCCACCTGCAACGCACCCGCAACGACCGATGCTGCTGAACTCGATCGCCCTGCTCCTCGCGCTGGTGCTCCTCGTCGCCCTCGCCGGCAGGGGCAACGTCTTCGCGGTGCGTCCGGCCGGTGACCGGCGTGAGGGACGCGAAGGACGCGACGGACGGTCTGGGCGCGCGGAGGCGTCTCAGGCGAGCCCCGAGGCGCCTGCGTCGCTGTCCTTGAGCGACGAGCGGCAGGCTGGGCGCGCCCGGTTCCTCGTCACGCTCTTCCGGCTCGCGCTCTTCGTCGCCATCGCGGCGAGCGCGGCGCTCGTCGTCGAGTACCAGAACGCGGGCGATCCCGCGTTCTGTGGCGTCACGTCGGGGTGCTTCGCCGTCAGGATCTCGCCGTACAGCCGCTTCCTCGGCGTCCCGCTGCCGAACCTCGGCCTCGCCGCCTTCACCGCGCTCCTCACCGCCTCGCTGCTCGCACGGGCGCGCTGGCACCACGCCGCGATCGCGGCCGCCTCGGCGGTCGGCGGCCTCGCCGCCGCGGTGCTCCTCGGGCTCCAGAGCTTCGTGATCGGCGCGTTCTGCGCGTGGTGCATCGCGGTCGATCTCGCGGCCTTCGCCGCGGCGGTCACGTCTGCCCTCGTCGCGCGGCAGGCGTGGCGCATGCCGGCCGGGGCGTTCGAGCGCGCTGCCCAGGGCGGGTCGCTGGGCGTCACGGTGTGGGGCGCGGCCGCCGCGGCGGCGATCGGCCTGCCGTTCCTCTGGGGCAGCCACCCGGTCATTCCGCCGCTCCCGCCGGAGCTCGCGGCGCTGCAGGAGCCGGGCAAGATCACGATCGTGGCCTTCACCGACTTCGAGTGTCCCTTCTGTCGCAGGCTGCACCCCGAGCTGAGCAAGATCGAGGAACCCTACGGCGACAGGGTGCGCCACGTGCGCAAGATGGTGCCGCTCCCGATCCACCCCGGCGCGCTCCCCGCCGCGAAGGCCTACGTCTGCACGCCCGAGGACAGGCGCGAGCAGGCCGCGGCGCTGCTCTACAGCGCGTCGCCCAGCAAGCTCACGGACGAGCGCGTCGCGTCCGTCCTCTCGCCGCTCGGCCTCTCCGCCGCGGAGCTCGCGGCTTGCCTCGCCGCCCCCGAGACCCAGGCCGCCATCGACGCGGACGTCGCGCTGTATGGGCGGATGGAGGCGCGCGGGCTCCCGACGACCTACGTCGGCCGGCGGCTCGTGGTGGCGTACAACCCTGAGCGGATCCGCGATGCGCTGCGCCGTGAGGCCGCCGGGGACGACATGAGCTTGCCGCTCCCGTGGCTCTTCGTCGCCCTCTTCGGTGTGGCCGCCGTCGCCGTGCTCGCGGGCGGAAGGGATCGCTCGCGCGGCGTGGCGGACGAGGGCGGCGCCGCGCCCTCGTCGTCCTCGCCAGAGCGATCGTGAGCGACGTCGCGCCCCGCGCTGCCTTTCGCGGCCGGTCGCCGGGTGACAGAATAGCTCATGAGTGATCATCCCGAGCTAGCCGGCAAGCTCCCCCTGGAGTTCTTCCGGCAACTACCCAAGACCGATCTGCACGTCCACCTCGACGGCTCGCTGCGCCTCGAGACGATCATCGAGCTCGCTCGCACCCACCACGTCGAGCTCCCCACGTACGAGCCGGCGGAGCTGCGCAGGGTGATGAACCTGGGCCAGAACTGCGGCTCGCTCGTCGAGTACCTCAAGGCGTTCGACATCACGCTGCGCGTCCTGCAGACCGAGGAGGCCCTCCACCGCGTCGCCTACGAGCTCGCGGAGGACGCCGCGCGCGAGAACGTGCGCTACATGGAGGTCCGCTACTCGCCGATGCTGCACACCCGCCTCGGCCTGCGGCTCACGAGCGTGGTCGAGGCGGTGCTCTCCGGGCTCAGGACGGCGCGCGACGCGCTGGGCATCGAGAGCAACGTCATCGTCTGCGGCATCCGCAACATCTCGTCGGAGTCGTCGCTGGAGATGGCGGAGCTCGCGGTGGCGTACAAGGGCCGCGGCGTCGTCGGGTTCGACCTGGCCGGCGCCGAGTACGACCACCCGGCGAAGCACCACAAGGCCGCGTTCCAGCTCGTGCGGCAGAACAACATCAACTGCACCATCCACGCCGGCGAGGCGTACGGCCCCGAGTCGATCGCGCAGGCGCTCCACGTCTGCGGCGCGCACCGGATCGGCCACGGCTGCCGCCTGCGCGAGGACGGCGACCTGCTCCACTACATCAACGATCATCGCATCCCGCTCGAGTGCTGCCCGTCGTCGAACGTGCAGACCGGCGCCGTGCGCGACCTCGCCTCGCACCCGCTCAAGCTCTACCAGAGCCTCGGCCTGCGCGTGACCGTCAACACCGACAACCGGCTCGTCACCGACACGACGGTGTCCCACGAGCTCTGGCACTGCCACACGAAGATGGGGTTCGGGCTGAAGGAGATCAAGGCGACCATCGTGGCCGGCTTCAAGAGCGCCTTCCTGCCGTTCCACATCAAGCAGGCCTATCTCCGCCGCGTCACCGAGGATCTCGAGCGCTTCTCCGCGGACGGCTCGATCCGCCCCGCGGCAGCGCCCGGGGCTCCTGGCGCGGCTGCCGGCCACGACGGGATAGAGATCGCCTCGAGGGACGGCAAGGACGGCAGGCAGGGGCCCCCGGCCTCCGTCGAGAAGGCCGCCAACTGACGCGTTGCCCGCCCACGCGCCGCGCGCCGCGGATCGAAGCGCCGATCGCGCGGCGCACGGCGGCGGCCGCGCCCTGGCGTCGGGCTCAGCCGCCCTTCCACTCGGTCCGCTGCACCACGGGCAGCTGCAGCGCGCGCTCGCGGTCGAGGTCGAGCGAGCCGAGGTGGATCGCGATCGGCGACTGCACCCACTTGAAGATCGATCTCGAGAACAGCGTCGCGAACTTCTCGGCCCAGGCCCGCAGCGCGGCGGGGTCCTTGTCCGGGAACAGGCTCGGGAGGGCTGCCGCGACCTCGTCGGCGGCGAGCTTCTCGGCGCCGTAGAGGTGCAGGCACGCGTCGAGGACCTCGAACGGCATGAGCTCGGCCTCGCCCGACTGGTTCTCGGCGAGTTCCGGCCCGGCGGTGGTGGCGAGCGTCTGCTGGATGCCCTGGAAGCGGAAGCGCTGCGAGAGGCGCTCGAGCAGCGCGATGACCACCGTCTTCGGCAGGTTGGCGATGACGCTGAACGCCCCCTCCAGGTCGCCGCCCACCGTGGTGTAGCCGAGCGCCTTCTCGCTCATGTTCCCCGTCTGCAGGAACAGCGCGCCGCTCGTGTTCGCCCAGTTCCACATGCGCCCGCCGCGGATGCGCGCCTGCACGTTCTGCTTCGTGAGCTCGGTGAGCTGCCCGCCCTCGCCGACCATCGCCTGGGCGGCCTCGAGCTCCCGGGGGAACGCGTCCTCGATCGGGATGACCGCGAACGACACTCCGAGATCGTCGGCGATCTGCGCGGCGGCGCGGTGCGTGGCGTCGCTGGAGTAGCGGGATGGCATGAAGAACGCGTGGAGCGACGCCCCCATCCGCTCGCGCAGCGCCGCGCCCTCGAGGCCCGGGTGGATGAGCTGCACCGCGCGCCAGGCGACGAGCAGCGTGAGGAGCGAGTCGCGGCCGCCCGAGAGCGCGAGGCCGATGCTCTTGAAGGCGCCGATCTTGCGGTAATAGTCGGCGACGCCGAGCGCGAGCGCCTCGTAGAAATCGTCGAGCAGCTCGTCGCGCGCGGAGATCGCGGGCAGCGCCGCCGAGGGCAGGAACGGCGTCGTGCCGGCCGGCGGGGCGGGGTAGGCGAGGCGCGCGCGGTCCGCGGTCTCCCCGTCGATCCGGAGGACCTGCACCATGCGGGCGGAGGCGCGGCGGAACTCCTCGAGATCGCTGCGCCAGGTGCTCGCCTCGCGGCGGCAGCGGGTGGTCCGGTCGAGGTCGACGACGGCCGCGGAGAACCCCTCGCGGAACCGCGGCGCCTCCAGCATCGGCCGGCCGTTCTGGTTGATGAACCCGCCGCCGTCGAAGACGAGCCCGTCGTTGCCGCCGACCAGGTTCGCGTAGGCGATCGTGCACTGGTTGTCCGAGGCGCGGGTCGCGATCATCTCGCGCCGGGTGCTCGTCACCCCGGCGCGGAACGGCGACGCCGAGATGTTGCACACGATCTCGGCGCCGGCGTAGCAGCGGCGCCGCATCGGGCCGTCGGGCGACCAGATGTCCTCGCACACCTCGACGGCGATCGTGCCGAAATCGAAGGCGTAGACGCGATCGCCGCAGAGCACGCCGTCGGCGTCGAGCTCCATGAACGGCATGCCGCGCGAGAACGTCCGCGCCTCGTAGAAGATGTTGTAGGTCGGCAGCTTCTCCTTGGGGGAGAAGGCGAGCACCCGGCCGGCGTGGACGACGGCGCCGGCGTTGAAGAGGTCGCCCCCCACGCCGACGGTCACGCCGATGACGAACACGGTGCGGAGCTGCGCGGTCTCCTCGGCGAACCGGCGGAGCTCGCGCTGCTGGCTCGCGACGAACGCCGGCCACTGCACGAGGTCCTCGGCCGCGTAGCCGCCGATCACCTGCTCCGGGAAGACCGCCAGGGTGACGTCGTCGCGCGCCATCGCGCGGGCGAGCGAGAGGCACCGGTCGGTGTTCGAGCGGACGGCGCCGACGGTCGCGTTGACGTTGGCGATTCCGATCTTGACGAGTCGCATCGGGCGGCAGCCTACCGCGGCAGCACGGCGCTGAGCAGGCCGAAGAGCTTGTCGAGCTCCCCGGGCGTCACGCGCCGGTTCGACTTCACGCGGTCCCCCTCGGCGGAGAAGACGATCGGGTCGACGACGCGGACCGTCACGATGGCGATGCGGAACGAGGTCGCGCGCTCGATCTCCTCGTTGAGGAAGGCCGCGTCGCGGGCGGCGAGCTCGGGGCTCTCGCTCGCGCCGTCGAGCGCGACCGTGGCGCCGCCGTCCTTGGTCAGCGTCACGGTCGCCTCGAGCGATCTCAGGGTGGGCGGCACCCGGGGCGCCTCCCGCGGCCCCTTCAGCGTCCGCGCCGGGTCGATCGCCGCGGCGATCGCGGCCTCGTCGCCTGTCGGATCGGGGAAGCCTCCCGTGCCCAGGAAGCGCCGCGCCTCGCGCGCCCGCGCGACCGGCAAGACCACGAGGAAGTCGGGCTCCACGGTCGCCACGACGCGCGTGTGCCCCTTGATGGTCACGCGCACGGCCGGCACGCCGAGCCCGCTCTCCCGGGCCCCTGGCGGCTGGCTGCGCGAGAGGAGCGCGTCGAGGCCGGACGCCAGCCTGTCCGGCGGCACGCTGTGCTGGACGACGACCACCGCCTCGTGGGCCGCGTCCGCGCGCGGCGCGGTGACGAAGGCGCGCTCGACGTCCCGCTCCGGATCGAGCCCCGTGCCGGTGAGCACGGGGCCCCACAGATCGAGCGCCGCGAGCCGCGCCATGATGGGGTGTCCCCGGGTCCTGTCCCCGTAGACGAGCACCGAGACCTTCCCCCCGGCGATCGACTGCGCGATCGCGGCCGCGTTGCGCGGCTTCGGCGGCGGCGCCGTCTCCACGCTGACCGGCGCTCCGGACGACGCGGAGCCGCACGCGGCGGCGAGGAGGGCGAGGCCGATGACGGCGAGCTGCAGCAGCGAGCGGCGCAGCGGCGAGGCGCGCACCGCGGCGGGGAGCCCCTGGCGAACGGACGGCATCACCCGAGCGACGTTACCGGCACCTACCCGATCCTGCCAGCGGGGCAAACCTCCACGGGGCCTGGGCGCGCACCTCGCTGCGGCGAGGCCATCCCTCTTCCTCGGCTCGGGACCTGGAGTAGGATGCCGCTCCCGCGGTCCACGCAGAGCTCGTGCGCGCCGCAAGGCTCCGTATCCCGCGACGCCGCGGACGCGGAGCCCGACCCATGTTGAAGAGGAGTGTCATCCCATGGCGGTCCGCCCATCCGACCTGCACGCGATCCCGCTGTTCGAGAGAATCACGGAGGATCACCTCGATGACCTGATGAAGGCGTTCCAGCGCCAGGAGGTCCCGTCCGGCCACGTGCTCTTCGAGGCCCGGAGCGCCCCGGCGCACCTGTTCCTCCTGGTCCGGGGCGAGGTCGCGCTGCTCGAGGCGGGCGAGACGCGCTTCCGCCTGAGCCCCATCTCGCCCATCGGCGAGCTCGGCGCGCTGACCGGCTTCCGGCGGACGACGACGGCGGTGACGACGCAGCCCTCGGAGATCTGGCGCATCGGCGTCGCCGAGCTCCAGGACTTCTTCGAGGACCACGGGGACGTCGCGTACCCCTTCTACAACAACCTGCTCAACGTCGTGGCGGGCAAGATCCGGCGCGACGCGCGCCGCCTCGAGGAGACCCGCGCGAACCTGATCCGCACGCAGAAGGCGATGAAGCGGCTCCTCGATCTCGTGCTCGACAGCGAGGAGACGCCGCTGAGCAAGGTCATCTGCGCGACCCTCGAGGAGCTCATCGAGAAGAACCGGCGCTCCCACTACATGGTCGAGCCGGCTCACACGCTGAAGAGCTCGGTCCGTCTGGACAGCGGCGCCCTCGTCCCCGTCGTCGAGCTCTCGGATGGCTGGCTGCGCCTCGCCGGTCTGCGCGACGTCGCGAAGGACGCGCACTGGAGCGGCGTGCTCGTCCTGCCCGCGCGCGAGATCCCGGTGAGCGGGACCATCGACGCGGTCGACGATCACGGCGCGCTGGTGAAGCTCGATCTCCTGATCGACGAGTACGCCTCCGCGCTCCAGGACTATCTGACGCGCCTCCAGATGCTGGATTTCGTGGTCTGACCTCGCGCCGCGCCGCGATCGCGGGCCGCGCCTCGATGCGTGGCGGCGGCGGCGCGGCGGCGCTGCTCCTGGCTTCGCCGCGCCTCCTGCCCGCGCGACCGCTCTCAGGCTTTCAGGCTCTCAGGCGCTCAGACGGTTGCCAGGATCGTGCCCGGTGATCTACGGTTCCAGGAGCTCGCTGACATTGCAGCGCTGAGCCGAAGTGGCGGAATGGCAAACGCGGCGGATTCAAAATCCGCTGTCCGCAAGGGCTTGTGGGTTCGAGTCCCACCTTCGGTACCGAGAGCGCCTCTCACGATCGTTCGCCGCCAGGCAGCCGAGGGCGGGTGGTTCGCTCTGGCGGGCGGCCGTCTTGGTCACAAGGCGACGCCGTAGGGGCTGACCGTTCGTGACGCTGGGCGAGCCTGGACGGCGCGCTCTGCCGGAGCACGGCGCTGTCAGGCTGCTACGCTCGGCGCGCATGTCGCGTCGGAGCGGAGGTGGGATCGAACGGCTGGGTGCGCTGATCCAGCGCGGGTCCTCGCTCTCGGCGCCGGCGGAGATCGACACCTCGCCGATGCCGTTCCGCGAGTGGGAAGCGGCCGTGGGGTCCCGGATCGCCGCGCGCGCGCGGCCGCTCAAGCTGGAGCGCGGCGTGCTCCACGTCCGCGCGGCGAGCTCGATGTGGGCGCAGGAGCTCTCGCTGCTCGGCGACGCCATCACCGCGCAGCTCCGGTCGCGCGGCCTCCCGGTGCAGTCCCTCCGGTTTCGCGTCGGCAAGGTGGAGCCGGTCGCGCGGCCGCCGTGGCGCGAGGAGGTCCGCCCGACCCCGAAGGAGGCGCCGCTCCCGGTCGAGGTACGGCGAGAGCTCGGGAAGGTCGCCGACACCGAGCTGCGCGATGCGATCGCGAAGGCCGCCGCGAGGAACCTCGGCTGGCAGGAAGCCGAGGCGAGCGCGCGTCCCCGCAACGCACCGCCGCCGCTCCAGCCCTCCGCGGCGCCGACCCCCCATGTGTCGCCGCCGCCTGCCCCACACGGGGCCGGCCGCGCGGCGCCGCCGCCGGTCCCGCGCGCGGCGCCGCCGGCGGCTCCGCGCGCGGCGCAGGCGCCGGCTCCGCGCGTGTCGCGCGTGTCGCCAGACGCCGCCGCTCCCGCGACGCCCGGCGGCGATGCGGAGGCTACTTCGCCGCGACGAGGCGCTCGAGACCCTCGATCCGCTGCATCAAGAACCGCTCGGTCGGACCGAACGACGGAGCCATCCGGCGCAGGTCGTCGAGGTAGATCCTGAGCGGCTGGATATCGAGCGTCTTGACGCGCCGGACGACGGTGTAGAGCTCGTCGACGACGGGGCCGGGCAGCGGGCGGCGCGCGATCGTGAAGAGCTCGAACGCGTAGTTGACCCACGTCCCCTTGGTCGTGGCGCCCGCGAGGCGCGCCGCGTAGCGCGCGGCGAGCTCCGCGGCCGGCATCTCCAGCGGCACGTTCGTCCGCGCGCGGCTCAGGATGTCGATCAGCACCGTCTGCAGGATGCGCTCGGCCTCCTCGCTGCGGCCCATCGCCAGCGCCTTGTCGGCGAGGCTCGCGAGCAGGCGCAGCGACTGAAAGCCCTTGGATCCGCCGTCCCCCGTCGGGCTCGTGAGCTCCGTCGGGTCGTCCGACATCTTGCGCATCTCGGTCAGCGCCATCGCGCCGAGCGTCGCCGTCGCGCGGCGGAACTCGACCCCGTAGGCGTCGTGGGGGCGCGACTCCTCCCCGCCGTAGAGCAGCATCTCCTGGCTGCCGATGATGATGCGGTCGCCGTCGGTCAGCTCGCGCTGGCCGGAGATGCGCGTGCCGTTGACGTACACGCCGTTCCTGCTCTCGAGATCGTGCAAGGCCACGCCGTCGTTGCGCACCTGCAGCGTCGCGTGGCGCCGCGACACCAGCGGGTCATCGAGCGAGAGCTGGCAGTCGCCGCTCCGGCCGATCACGAAGGGCCCTTCGGGGAGCTCGAAATCGTGCGCCAAGTACCGGAGGCGGAAAGGCATGGTCTATTTCAGTGCGCCGAGGCGCTCGAGCCCTTCAATGCGCTGGAGGATGAACCGCTCCGCCGGCGTACGCTCACCTGCGCGCTCGCGGAGCCGCTTCGCATAGCCACGGAGAATGGACATGTCGACGGCCTTCACCTTGCGCAGGACACTATACAGCTCATCGACGAGGTAGGCGGGGAGGAGGAGCTCGAGCCGGGTATTCAGCTCGAAAATATAGTTGATCCACGAGCCTCGACCCGTCGCCGAGGCGAGGCGGGCCGCATACATGCTTGCCTTCTCGACCAGCTCGGGCTGCACGGCGCCGACGCCCCCGTCCCGCGCCTTCGTGAGGATGTCGCTGAGCGAGCGCTGGAGGATGCGCTCGGCCTCGTCGACGCGCCCCAGGGCGAGCGCCTTGTCGGCGACGCTGCCGATGAGGCTGAGCGCGTGCACGCGCTTGTCCGGGTGCTGGGGGACGAGCCCGGGGAGCGACCTCCGGGAGGCGATGGCCGTCGCGCCGTCGTCCTCGCCGGCGGGCATCTCGCTCATGTCGACCGTGCGCGCGTTCTGCTGCCTCGTCCAGAGCGGCGCGCTCCGCGGCGAGTGCGCCGAGCTCGGCTCGATGGCCCCGAGCAGGAACATCTCCTGCCCGCCGATCGCGATCTTGTCGCCGTCCGTCAGGACCTGGCGCCCCGCGATCCGAGCACCGTTGATGAGCACGCCGTTGCGGCTGCCGAGATCCTCGATCGCGACGCCGCCCTCACCGACGGTCAGCAGCGCGTGCCTGCGCGACACCAGCGGGTCGTCCAGCGACAGCTGGCAGTCCGCGCTCCGTCCGATGAAGAACTCGCCGAGCGGCACCTCGAGATCGTGGGCGAGGTAGCGCAATCGGATGCCCATGATCGAGCCATACCAACAGCCCAACAGGCCGTCAAAAGACAGCTTTCGGGCCGCGTAGCATTGGTTTGCAAGCCCACAAGAACGGCCGTGCAATGGGGACGGGACGTCCGCTTCCGTCTTACAGTATCACACCAGTCATCGTTCTCGTCGCCGTCGTCGCGTGTCGTCGCGCGCCGTTGCTACCGGCCTGGGCGGGGCTCTAGGGGAGGCGAGAGAGGACCCGGAGCAGTCTAAGGAGGAGCCTTGGGTGCGCGACGAGCCCGTAGATCTTGAGCTCCCCGCGGGCCACGAGGCGCGCGAGATCGCGCAGGGGGCCGCTCTGTCGGCGGTGCAGCACCCCCAGCTTCGGGAGGCGCAGCCAGCGGTGGAACGCGACGTCGGGGAGCCGGCGGAGCGCCGACTCGTCGCCGCAGAACGTGACGGACGGGATGCCGATGGCGCCGTCGTGGATGGTGAGCCGCCCGTGGTCGAAGCGCATCGTCATGGACGTATCGGCGTCCTGCGCGACGACGAGCACCGACCCGCGCAGCGCACGGAAATCGGAGGCGCGCTTCGGGTCGCTCGCGAGGTGCTCGCGGATGAGCTGACCGAGGTAGGCCGCGAGCGGGTTCTCCTCAGCGCCTGGGGCGAGATCGACGATGGGTTCCATGGTGCCGCCTCACCCGGCCGCGCGCGCTCCGTCCACCCCGATGTCGCGGCGGAGCACCTTGCCGTCGAAGTCGATGGCGCCCGCGGCGCGGAAGGCGCGCTCCCGCGCCTCGGCGAGCGAGTCGCCCGCGGCGGTGACGGCGAGCACGCGGCCCCCCGCGGTCACGACCGCGCCGTCCCGCTCGGCCGTGCCCGCGTGGTTCACGAAGGCGCCCTCCACCGCGGCCGCGGCGTCGAGGCCTCGGATGACGTCGCCGGTCACCGGCGCCGTGGGGTAGCCGCGCGCCGCGAGCACGACGGTGAGCGCGTGGCGGCCGGGGGCGACGCGCGCCGCCGCGGGAGCGAGCGCGCCCGCCGCGGCGGACGCGCAGAGCTCGGCGACGTCGCCCTCGAGCAGCTCCATCAGCGCCTCGCACTCGGGATCGCCGAAGCGGACGTTGTGCTCGAGCAGCATGGGGTCCCCGGCGGGCGTGATCATCAGGCCCGCGAACAGCACCCCGCGGAAGGGCCTCCCTTCCGCCCGCATGCCGTCGATCGTCGGCCGGAGGATCTCGCGCTCGACGCGCGCGGTCAGGGCCGGGGTGACGCGGGCGCTCGGCGCGAACGCGCCCATGCCGCCCGTGTTCGGCCCGGTGTCGCCCTCGCCGACGCGCTTGTGATCGCGCGCCGCCGGCAGGACGAAGATCGCCTCACCGTCGCTGATGGCGTGCACGCTGGCCTCCTCGCCCAGGATCGCGTCCTCGAGGATCACGGTCGCGCCGGCGTCGCCGAAGCGGCGATCCACGAGCATGTCCTTCGCGGCCGCGAGCGCCTCGTCGACGGTCGTCGCGACGACCACGCCCTTGCCGGCGCAGAGCCCGTCGGCCTTCACGACGATGGGCGCGCCGCGCTCGCGGATGACGCGGGCCGCCTCGTCGAAGGAGCGCACGATCCGGAACGGCGCGGTCGGGATCCCGTGGCGGGCGGCGAACTCCTTGAGGAACGCCTTCGACCCCTCGAGGCGCGCCGCCTCGCGGCTCGGCCCGAAGACGGCGACGCCCTCGGCGGCGAGCGCGTCGGCGACGCCGGCGCAGAGCGGCGCCTCGGGGCCGACGACGACGAGGTCGGCGCGCTCGCGGACGGCCAGCCGGGTCGCCTCGGCGGGCGACAGGGACGGGAGGTCGACGCGGCGGATCAGGGCGCGGCCGGCGCCCGCTTGCGCTTGGGTCCCGGCGTTCCCGGGCGCCACGATCACCTCGGCGACCGAGGGCGATCGGGCGAACGCACGCGCGAGGGCGTGCTCGCGCCCCCCGGAGCCGAGCACGAGGATGCGGCGATCTGACCTTCGGGGGGCGGCGGAACTCACCCCCGCGCGCTACCACGCGCCGGGCCTCGCTGTCGAGGCGCCTCGCGCGGTCCCGTGCCCGCGGGGGGCTCCGCGGCGCCCGGCGTCGTGATAGAAGCGCCCGCTGGGCGCGCGGCGCGGCTCAGCCGGGGCCGCGGGCGCGCGCCGCCGGGCCCTTCGCGAGGGGGACCGGAGGGCGGATCCCTGAACATTCTGGAGGGATCGGCGAGCGCGGGTCGCTCGGCGTCGAGGGGACGTCGAGGGGGCGGCGGGCGCGGATCCCCCGTCGTGGAGGTGAGCGATGACGCATCGGGCTTCGTGGGATGAATATTTCATGCGCATCGCCGAGGTCGTCGCGTCGCGGGCGACCTGCGATCGGAAGCACGTCGGCGCGGTGATCGTGCGCGACAAGAGCATCCTCGCGACCGGGTACAACGGCTCGATCCGGGGGCTGCCTCACTGCGATGAGGAGGGGCACCTGATCGAGGACGGCCACTGCGTGCGCACGATCCACGCGGAGGCCAACGCCGTCATCCAGGCCGCGCGGAACGGGGTGCGGATCGACGGCGCGACGGTCTACGTCACGGCCTCTCCTTGCTGGGGGTGCTTCAAGATGATCGCGAACGCGGGGCTCTCGCGCGTCGTCTTCGGCGAGTTCTACCGCGACGAGCGCATCTTCCGGTTCGCCACGGAGCTCGGGATCGAGCTCGCCCCGCTGGAGCGGCGCGAGACGCCCGCCTGAGGTGTTGCGCGGGCGGCCGCTCGGTTGAGCGAGCCCTCGCGCAATCGACGCCATATCGACGCCAGGTTGCGCGGCGATCTGCGCAACGCTCAGGCCTTGCGCGGCCGCGGCAGCCCGTACACGCGGATCCGCTCGACCAGCGTGCGCCGTGAGATCCCGAGCAGCGCCGCGGCGCGCGTCTGGTTCCCCATGCACTGCTCGAGCGCCTGGACGATGCGCTCGCGCTCGTGGGCCTCCATGGCGTCGCGCAGCCGGGTGGGGCCCGGGTCCACGCCGTCCGGCGCGCTCTTCGCGTCGTCAGGCACGCTCCTCGCAATCGTAGACGCGGACGCGGACGCGGACGCGGACGCGGACGCGGACGCGGACGCGGACGCGGACGCGGACGCGGACGCGGACGCGGACGCGGACGCGGACGCGGACGCGGACGCGGACCCTGACGCCGGCGCCGGCGCACGCGCGTTCGGGGGCGCCTGCGGCGGGCGCGCCGGAAGGGGCATGGCATGCGATGGACGGGTGGGATCGGCCAGGGAGGAGAGGAGCAGGTGCTCCGGCCCGATGGGCGCCCCGTTGGCGAGGATCACCGCGCGCTCGATCACGTTGCGCAGCTCCCGGATATTGCCTGGCCAGCTGTGGCGCTGGAGCTCGGCCAGGGCCGCGGGCGAGATCGGAACGGACGCGGCGCTCGCCTCGCCGGGGAAGAGCTCGTTCGCCGTACGCTCGGCGAAGAGCTGCGCCAGCGCCGCGACCTCCCCGGGCCGCTCGCGCAGCGGCGGGATGGAGAGGGTCACGCCGTTCAGCCGGAAATACAGGTCCTGCCGGAACGCGCCGCGGCTCACCTCGGCCTCGAGGTCGCGGTGCGTGGCCGAGACGAAGCGGACGTCGATCTTGATGGGGGTCAGCCCGCCGACCCGCATCACCTTCCGCTCCTCGATGACCCGGAGCAGCTTGGCCTGGATCGAGGGCGGCAGCTCGCCGATCTCGTCGAGGAACACGGTGCCCCCTTCGGCCGTCTCGAGCAGCCCCGGCTTCGCCCGGACGGCGCCGGTGAACGCGCCGCGCTCGTGGCCGAACAGCTCGCTCTCGAGCAGCGACTCGGACAGCGCGACGCAGCTCAGGCGCAGGAGCGGGCGGCTCGCGCGCGGCGAGGCCCTGTGGATCGACTCGGCCAGCACCTCCTTGCCGGCGCCCGTCTCGCCGAGGAGGAGGATGTTGATCGGGCCGTTCGCGACGCGCTGGGCGAGCTCGTAGACGGCGCGCATCGCGTCGTCCTTGACGATGACGTCCTTGCCCGCGTCCCGCTCGCCGCCCTTCTGGCGGAGGACGACGCGCGCGGCGCCGAGGTAGATGACGTCGCCGGGCGAGAGCTCGACCGCAGCGCCCCGCGCGGGCGTGCTCTTGCCCACATCGATCAGGCGCTCGGTCGCCGCGCTGCAGTGCCGGGCGCGCACGCGGGTCCCGTTGCTGCTGCCGAGGTCCTCGATCCGGAGCGGCGGGCCGAGGTGCAGCACCGCGTGCCGGCGCGACACCGAGGAGTCGGGGACGCAGATGCCGGCGTCCTCGTCCCTGCCCAGGACGACGCTGCCCGAGCCCGGCAGCTGTCGGGTGCTCATCGAGCTCTGGGTGATGATCAGGAGCTCGAGCGAGCCACCATCGCGGGAAAGAATCTCCGGCTCAGCCACATCGCACCCCTGAGTCGCGCCGGACAACGAGCGACGCCCAGCCGCCGCGCGCGTGCGATCCGTTCCGGGGACCGTTGCGGCAGCGTTCGCGGGACGGTCGCCAGGACCGAGGGCACGCCCAGCAGCCGGCTGCGTAGCACGGACGCGCGCGCAGGGCGACCGCCGTCGCGCTCGCCTCGCGCCCGCGGGGCTCGTGGGGCTCGCGGGGCGTGGCGGTCGCGGTGGCCCAGCGCGCGCGGGGCAGCGATCGTCATCGCTGCGAGGCGGCGCGCTCCCGGCGCCGCGGCGCGGGCAGTAGAGTTTCCGCCGATGATCGCGCGGGACCCGTTCGGCTGGGTGGGCAGCACCATCGGCGGCAAGCTGCTGGTGGACGCCGTGGCCGGCGAGGGGACGTTCGGCGTGGTCTACCGGGCGACCCACCTGGGGTTCCAGGAGCAGGTGGCGGTCAAGTGCCTGAAGATCCCCGCAGATCTCGTGCCGGAAGAGCGGCAGTCGCTGCTCGACACGTTCGAGCGCGAGGCCCGGCTGCTGCACCGGCTCTCGCGCCGGACGACGGGCATCGTCCAGGCGCTCGACGTCTCTGCCGCGACCTCGCCGGAGGGCTGCTGGACGCCGTACATCGTCATGGAGTGGCTCGAGGGAGAGACGCTCGCGCAGCACATCGAGGCGCGGCGCGCGTCCGGGCGCGCGCCCTACTCCGTCGACGAGGCGATCGCGCTCCTGGCGCCCGCGGTGGACGCGCTCGCGATGGCGCACGACGAGCGGGTCTCTCACCGCGACGTCAAGCCGGCGAACCTGTTCCTCGTCGAGATTCCCGGCGCGACGACGATCAAGGTCGTCGATTTCGGCATCGCCAAGGTGATCGACGCGTCGCTGCCGCTGTCGAAGGAGCTCGCGGAGACGAGGCGAGCCGTGGCCGCGGCGCGGGCCGTGAGCCCCAGCGACACGACGCAGGTGCTCGCGACGTCGCCGATGTTGCACGTGTTCACGCCGCTCTACGGCGCTCCGGAGCAGTTCGAGCCGAAGCTCGGCGCGACGGGGCCCTGGACGGACGTGTTCGCGCTCGGGCTCGTGCTGCTGCAGCTGGCCTCGGGGAAGCAGCCGATCGACGGGCGCGACTGGGCCGAGCTCTACCTCGCCGCCGTGGACCCGCGCAGGCGGCCGTCGTTCGCGGGGCTCGGCGTCAAGGCGAGCCCCGCGCTCGAGGCGGTCGTCGCGCGGGCCGTCGCGGTCGAGCCCGCAGCGCGCTTCCGGGACGCGCGCGAGCTCGGAGAAGCGCTCGCGTCCGCGCGCGCCGGCTCCGCGCTCCGGCCGCCGGCTGCCCCGCTCTCCGCGATCTCGCCGAGGGCCGACCAGGCGTCTCCGCGGGGTTCGAGCGCGGCGCTCCCGGCCGCCCCGGCGCCCGTGGACGCCACGAAGGTCGCGGCGCCCGCGGGCGGGACGAAGGTCGCGGCGCCCGCGGGTGAGTACCGTGTCTGCACCGTGCTCTCCGCGGAGATCGTCGCCGGCGACGACGGGCAGGAGCCGCTCGATCCCGAGCAGGAGCTGGAGCTCCGCGAGGCATGCCGCGAGCTCGTCCGCGAGCGCGTCGAGGCGCTCGGGGGCGTCGTGCAGGGCAGGAGCGAGGGCGTCGTCACGGCGCTGTTCGGCGCGCCGCGCGCGAGCGACAACGACGCCGAGCGCGCCGTCCGCGCCGGGCTGGAGCTCGCGTCGCTCGACGCCGGGTCGCTCCCTGTCCAGCTGCCGCCGAGCTCCCGGCCGAGGTTGCGCGTGGGCATCAGCACGGGGAGGCTGTTCGTCAGCGGCGCGACCGGGCGGGGCGCCCCGGTCGACGCCTCCGGCGAGGCCTTGAAGGCGGCCGCGCAGCTCCAGCAGGCCGCCGTGCCCGGCGCGGTGCTGATCGCGCAGCCCACGTTCCGGCAGGTGGCCGGGCTCTTCCAGGTCGAGCCGCAAGGCGACGGCGCGCCGGGCTTCCGTGTGCTGAAGCTCGCGAGCGGCTCGGGCGCGGGATCCGATTTCCTCGGCCTCGACACCCGTTTCGTCGGGCGGGCGGCGGAGGTGCAGCGGCTCTCGGAGGCGCTGGAGACGGTCATCGCGGAGCGGCGCGCGACGTTCGTCTCGGTGATCGGCGCGGGCGGCATCGGCCGCAGCCGCCTCCTCGCCGAGGTCCGGACGAGGGCGCTGTCGCAGGCGGAAGCGTGCGCGGAGCCGTGCATCGTGCTCGGCGCGGCGTGCTCGTCGCTGTCGATGGATGCGAGCTACCACCTCGCCGCGTCGCTCCTTCGCGCTCATTTCCGCGTCCAGGACGGCGACACGCGCGACGTCGTGCTGCGCAAGCTCGCGAGCGGCGTCCTCGGCGCAGACGCCGGAGGCGAGGCCGGCGGCGCGCCGCACCCGCTCGCCCTGGAGGACGCGCTGGCGGAGGTCGCGGCCGTGCTCTGCCCGTGCCCGGCGGCGCAAACCGCGCCCGCGACGGCGATCGTCCCCGACGAGTGCGGCGCCGAGGTGGCGAAGCGGGTGGCCGCGGCCGTCGCGATGCTGCTGCGAGCGATGGCCGCGCGAGGAGCCGTCGTCGTGCTGCTCGACGACATCCACTGGGCGGACGACGCCAGCCTCGACCTCTTCGACGATCTCGCCGTGCGCCTGTCGGACGCGCCCCTGCTGCTCGTCGGCGCGGCCCGGCCCGAGCTCTACGAGCGGCGGCCGCACTGGGGCGAAGGGAAGGCGAGCCACGCGCGCCTCGATCTCGGCCCGCTGCCTCGGCGGCACATCGAGGACATGGCGCGGGAGCGCCTCCGCCTCGTCGCGCGCTGCTCCGCCGAGGCCATCCGCGCCTTGGCGGAGCGCGCCGAGGGCAACCCGCTCACGCTGACCGAGACGCTGTACCTGCTCATCGACGCCGGCGCGCTCGAGCGGCGCCTCGGCGAGCCCTGGATCCTCCACGAGGAGCAGCTCGCCCGGCTCTCGTTGCCGGCGACGATCCAGGGCATCGTCCAGGCGCGGCTCGATCGGCTCGACGGCGAGGCGCGCGCGGTCCTGGCGCAGGCGGCCGTGGTCGGCAGGACGTTCTGGAAGGGCGCGATCGACCACCTGCGCGGCGCGGCGCCGCTCGACGGCGGCGGATCGAGCACCGCGGACGTGCTTCGGCGGCTCCGGGATCAGCAGATCATCCAGGCGCGTGACGCGTCGACCTTCCCCGAGGACTGCGAGTACGTCTTCGCCGAGGCGGCGACCCAGGAGATCGCCTACGAGACGCTCAGCCTCAAGGTGCGCCGGGCCATGCACCGCGCGGTCGCCGCCTGGGTCGACGGCGTCTCGGCGGGGCGCTCGCCTGCGCGCGCGCCGCGGCGGCTCGGGGAGGCGCTCGCGGCGCTCCACCATGATCGCGGCGGCGACGCGCGGAGCGCGGCGCTCGCCTACGCGCGCGCGGCGGCGAGCGCGTCGTCGCTCGGGCAGAACGCCGAGGCGCTGCGGCACTTCGAGCGGGCCCGGGAGATCCACGCGAGCGCGGCGGACGGCGCCCCGGCGAGGGGCTCCGCGGCGCGCCTCCCGTCGGCCGCCGCGCCGGGGGGCGACGAGCGCCGGCTGTTCGCCTGGCACGAGCGCGCGGCGCTGTTGCTCGACGTCGGCGACGCCCTCCGCAGGGCGGGCCGACTCGACGAGGCGGAGCGCGCGTACCTCGAGGCGCGGACGCGGATCCTCCGCGTCGAGCGGCGCGCCTCGGCCCCGCCCGCGCAAGGCCCGGAGGCGGCGCTGTTCTGGGATGCGCGCGTGGATTTCCGCCTCGCCCTCGTGCTCAAGGTGCGCGGCGCGACGGCCGACGCGCGCGCGCTGGTCGAGCGCGCGATCGCGCTCGCGGAGCGCGGCGGCGCCGCCCCGGAGACGCTCCCCATGTACGGGCTGCTCGCGGCGCTCCACCGGCGCGCCGGCGATCTCGACGCGTGTCGCGCGGTCGCGCTCCGGAGCCTGCGCATCTGCCGGACGCTGCATCGAGGCGACGACCGCCGCCGCGTGGCGGCGTCGCAGCTGCTCCTCGCGCTCGGGACGGTGTTCTACTCGCGCGGTCGGCTAGCGCAGGCGGAGCGCTGCTACCGCCAGGCCGCGCGGGCCGTCGACGAGCGCGCGTACCCGGAGGCGCTGGGCTTCGCGCTGAACGGCGTCGCGGCCGTGCTGTTCGCGAAGGGCGATCTCGGCGGCGCGCGGGAGGTGTTCGCCCGAGCGCTCGCGCTGAAGGAGCGGCTCGGCGATCTCCAGGCGATCGCGTCGGGGCACAACAACCTCGCGGAGGTCGAGCTCCGCCTCGCGCGCCCGCACGCCGCGCTGGAGCACGCGCGGCGCGCCGTGAGGCTGGGCGAGCAGGCCGGCGCCGGCGCCGATCTCCCGGACGCGTACCGCAACCTCGCCGCCGCGCTGCTCGCGGCCGGCCACCTCGGCGAGGCGCTCGAGTCCGGCTGTGCGGCGCTGCGCCTCGCCGAGGTGGGCGGCGGGCGCGTGTACCTCGCGGACGTCGCGCTCGGCCTCGCGCGGATCTGCCGCGCGGCCCTCCGCGACGCCTCGACCCGCCCTCGCGCCGAGGCGGCCGTGGCGCAGCTCTCCGCCTCGCTGGCGGCGCATTTCCGGGACGGCGAGCTCGCGGCGCGGGCGGGCGAGTGCCGCGCGCTGCTCTCGGATCCCTGAGGCGCTGACCCTTTTCTCGTCAGGTAGCGCGACGTGCCGCGCGGGAGACGTTCGTCATGATCAAGGCTTGGAATCAGGCAGCTATCGTTCTGACCGCCGCGGCCGCGCTCGGCTCGGCCGCGCTCGGGTGCGCGTCGGATCCCGCGCCGCCGGGCGGATGCCCTGGCGCGCGCGCGGCGTCTGGCGCGTGCATCGGTGTCCCCGCGGGAGCGCTCTGCGACGGCGACTTCTGCGCCGCGTCCGTCGATTGCGCCGAGGTGATCGAGGTCTCGAGCGCCGCCGCGCTCGCGCAGGCCACCGAGGCCGCTCGACCTGGGGCGTGCATCGCGCTCGGCCCCGGCGCCTACGGCCCGATCGATCTGCCCCCCGGCGTGAGCCTGCTCGGCCGCGGCGCCGGCTCCGTGAGCGTCGCGGCGGTCTCGCTCGCGGCCGGTGACGGCGCCGTCCTCCGGGCGTTGACCGTGGGCGAGGGCGGCGTGCGGATCGCGGCCGGCGCCCGGGCGCGGATCGAGGCGGTGCGCGTCGTCGGCAGCGCGTCCGACGGCGTCACGCTCGGCCTCGGCGCGTCGCTCGACCTCGTCGCGTCGGCGATCGAGGGCTCCGCGCGGTACGGCCTGAGCGCGTTCGACGCCGGCCGCGTCTCCGTCGTGCGGTCCGTCGTCTCGGGCTCGCAGGGGCCGGGGCTGTGGGCGCAGTGCACCGGCGGCTGTGACTGCGAGGCGCCGGTGGAGCTCCACGTCGAGGACGCGCTCGTCCGCGACAGCAAGGTGGTCGGCGTGTCGCTCGTCGGGGCGCGCGCCACGATGTCTGGCCTCGAGGTCAGCGGCAATGGCCTGAGCGGGTTCGATCCGAGCGGCGGCGTCTCCGTGTCCGGCTGCTCGACCCTCGACGCGGCGGCCCTCAAAGTCGCCGACAACACCGGGTTCGGTCTCCTGATCGATCGAGCGAACGCAGCCCTCGGCGAGAGCGGCGAGGGCTTCGAGGTGAGCGGCAACCAGCCCGGGATCTGGATCCAGCACACGACGCCGGAGCAGACCGTCCAGCTCACGGGAGGCCTCCTCGAGAAGAACCGGGCCATCGGCCTGGGGATGAGCGGCGACGCGCGCGGCATCATCATCGACGGCATGCGCATCGCCGGGACCTTCGCCGACTCGGCGGTGGTGAGCGCGGACGGCGGGCTCGCCCAGGAGGTCGTCGGCGACGGCGTGAGCTGGCAGGAGCGCGCGCAGGCCGCGATCTTCGGGCTCGTCCTGAGCGGCAACGGGCTCGAGTCCCTCAACCCCTCCATCCGCCCGTCACGCCGCGCGAGCGTGCTCATCGACGGCGGCGTCGGTGTGGACAGCCGCCTCTCCGCCGTGACGCTGGAGGGCGGCGACGAAGCGGCGGGCATCGTGCAGCAGCGCCTGCCCGCTGACGGCATGAGCCCGCTGCGCGACGCGGATGTCCCGCGCATCGTGACGAGCCCGGAGGCGCTGTTCTCCGTGCCCGTCGCGCCCATCGCGCCGGCGGCGCTCGACACCCCTTGAGGCCTGCATCGGCCCGGCTCTGGGACCGCGTCCCGAGGTGAGCGCGGGCGCGCGTCGGGCCCACAACTGGACCGACAAAAAGTAAGTGGGCCCGCCACACTCGCTTTCCGCTACCGTTGCTCCCTTCCGGGCCTGGCGGGGTTCACGGCGCGCTGTCGGCGGACCCATGAGGTCCAGGCGCTGTTGCCTGACGCAGGGACTTCGTAGTCGAACCTCGTCCCTCTGTCGAGCCCCATGGCGCGCGCGGCGGCGATTCGTGGGCCATGGCGTCTCGGCTCCTTCGCGAACGCAGCGCCGCCGCCCACGTCGCCCAGGTCGCTCACGTTTGGTTCCTCCTCGGAGCCATCGGGGGGTGAGCGCGGTGCGAGCGTGCGAGCGAGGTGTGAGCGTGAGCAGGGTGCGATCGGGGTGTGCAAAGGGTGGTGGTGTGAGCGCGGAGCGATCGACCTGGAGCGGCATCGGCCAGGACTTGCCTCGTTCAGGAAGCCCCGTACGCTTGGAGGAGTCGTGAATCCGTTCGATTCCGAGGACGAGGGACGGGGCAGCCGGCTGATTCCGGTGCTTCTCTTCATCGGCTCCGCAGCGCTGGCAGCGGCCACGCTCCGGTTCGCCTGGCAGCAGCCGGTGATCATGGCGGCGGTGCTCAGCGTGGTTCTCGTGTTCGCCGCGGCCCGCTGGCTCGCGCGCCGCAAGCTGCGCCGGCTGCTGCGCTCGGGCGATGTGGGCTCGGTGCTGCGGCGCTGGTCGTCGTCGCTTCACCGCGTCCCGCACCCCGCCACGATGGCGCCGCTCATGACGGCGACGGCGTTCGCGGCCTATGGTTGGGTCGAGAAGGCGCGCGCGGCCATGGCCGCCGCCGAGCGGGGGCCCGCATGGGAAGCGGCCCTCGAGCACCGCCTCTTCCTCGACACGCTCCTCTGCACCTTCGAGGGCGATCGCGACACGGCGCTCGCGCAGGCGGGTCGCCTGGCGCGCCTCCCTCTCCCGGACATCGGCTCGCCCTTTCGCAGCCGGGTGGTCACCCTGCGATCGGCGGCCGGCGCGCTCGCCCGCGCCTTCGCTCACACGAGCGTGCCGGGCGACCGCGCGCTGCTGGAGCGCGCGAGCGAGGCCAGCCCGCTCGTCTTCTGGGCCATGCGCTACGCCGCGGCCGTCGTCGCGATCGACGAGGGCGAGCTCACCCGCGTCGAGGAGCTCCTCGCCGACGCGCCGTCATGGCCCCAGGAGTCGACGTTCCGCGCCTTCCACGACGAGATCGCCGATCGCGCCGGCCTTCCCCGCACGGTGAGCGCGTAGCGGGCCGGTCATCGCGCGCGCCGCTGCGCGCGGCGCCGACCCGGAAGGCCGGTCCTTCCAGAGGGCGCGCCGTCTTCGCGTTCGCGCCGGCTCAGCCCTGGAACAGCGTGCGGATGTAGCAATAGGCGCGCGCCCCGGGGGCTCCGCTGACGAAGTCTTCCGGCGCGTCCGGCACGAACGCGCCGAGCGCGCCGAGCGCGCCGCCGACGGTGAACGTGCGCAGCATGATCCTCGCCTGCGTGCCCGCGAAGCACGGCTTGCGGTAGGCGATCTCCACCCTCCGGGCGAGCACCGCCGCGCTGTGGCCCTGCGCCGAGAGACGCCGCAGCGCGGCCTCCGCGAAGAGCCGCGGGTACACGAGCGAGTTCACGTGCTGGTTCCCGTCCGTGTGATCCAGGCCGAACACCACCGGGATCGGATCCAGGGTCGGCTTCGCGTCGAGCGGCTCCGCGCCCTCGGGCAGGCCCATCAACGCCTCCGGCGAGCGAAAGTCGTAGCGCTCGGGCGGCACCGCCGGCAGATCCGGGGACTCGAAGCGCAGCACCTTGCGCGCCTCGGGCGCCGCGAAGGGCCGCGTGAAGACGTGCTCCGCGAACACGCGACCGACCTGGATCGGCTCGCCCGCGCCGGGCGGCGGCGGGCCGTAGGTCCGGCTGCGGCGCCCGCTGGCCGAGAGCCACATGGCCAGAATCAGCCGGTTCACCTGGGAGGTGGCGTCCTCCGTGTGCGCCAGCTGGTAGCGGCCCTGCAGCTCTAGCGGCTCCCGCGTCGCGATCGGCCCCTCTCCGCCCTCGATGATGAGGCGGGTGAGGATCGGGACGATCCCTTGCGTGAGCATGAGCGCCTCGACGGGGCTCGCCCGCAGGAGCTTCACCCAGACCGCGGGCCCGAGGCCGTGCGGCAGCGCGTCCAGCATCACCCGTCCGTTCTGGCTGACGTCTTCGAAGCGGAGATGCATGACGGCGGTCCCCTGCTGCTGCTCGGGGACGCAAGGCTCGTCAGGGAAGTGGTGCATGCCCCGTCTCCATAGCTGACGCCGCCGCGCGCCGCATGGGATCAGCGCCTGGGCGCCGCCATGGCCGGCAGGCCGACGGCGCGCGTCCATGGTACGATCGCCGCGTGACGCTCCTGAAAATCGCCCACATCGGCAACCCTGTCCTCAGGCAGCGAGCGCGTGAGGTCACGCCAGAAGAGCTCTCCTCCCCTGCGATGCAGGCGTTCATCGACGACCTGGTGGAGACGATGCGCGACGCGAACGGCGCGGGCATCGCCGCCACTCAGGTCCATGTGCCGGTGCGCATCTTCGCGGTCGAGGTGCAGAACAACCCCCGCTATCCGTACAAGCCGAACATCCCGCTCACCGTCGTGGTCAATCCGGTGATCGAGCCGCTCACGCAGGAGACGTTCGAGAACTACGAAGGGTGCCTGAGCGTCCCGAACCTGAGGGGTGTTGTCGACCGCGCCACCGAGATCCGGCTCACCGGCCTGGATCGCGATGGGAGGCCGATCGACCGCATCGTGCGCGGGCTGTCGGCGGGCACCTTCCAGCACGAGAAGGATCACGTCGACGGCGTTCTCTTCGTCGATCGCGTGAAGGATCCGCGGACGCTCTGCACGTGGGCGGAGTTCGACCGCTATCACAAGCAGCCCTTCGTCGAGCGCATCGTCCCGTTCATCCAGCGGATGGGCGGCTGAGGGGCCTCGTCGCGCGGGTCTTGCTCGTGCGTGGGATCGCTGCGCGGACCAGAGCGCTCGGCACGAGCTCGAGCGCTCCCGCGGACATGCGCCTCCGCTAGCGCAGGCCGCACGTCTCTCGCCCGCGCTGGCGGGGAGGGACGTGCGGTGCCTGCTGGCGCGGAGCGATCAGGCGCCGCCGCCGGTCCGTTCTTCGCGCTCGATCTGCTCCTGGTAGGCGACGCTGTAGCGCGCCCAGGGACGCAGCTTGAGACGGCGGTAGCCGATGGGTTCGCCGGTGCCCTCGCACATCCCGTAGCTCCCCTCCTTCATCTTCACGAGAGCACGGTCGATCTCGGCGAGCACGCGGACATCGCGCTCCAGGAGCTTCGACGTCAGCGACGTCGCGCCCTCGGCGTTGGCCTCGTCCATCTCGTCGCCGACCTCGCGCGAGATGTCGCGCTCTGCGTGCTGCCGCTCATCGATGTTGGCGACGAGGCTCGCCCGGCGCTCCTCGAGCGCCTTCCTGAGCTCGTCGAGCTGCTCCTGCGTCAGATCGGGCAGATCGGAGTCGTCCGTTTCGGGCGTCGCGCGGCGCACGGGCGGCCTCGGCATGGCGCCTGCCGTCGTGGCAGACGTCTCTGGCTGCGCCGGGCTCATTCCGTCGCGACTCGCACCTTCACGGTTGTTCATTGTTTCCTCTCATCTTTTCGGTGGCAATTCGCGTACCGATCTTGAACGTGGGCGGACGAAGCACGCGCGGCGCGGTGACCAGGGAACACGAACGAGCAGGAGCAGCCGCGCCAGCTTACTGGCTGTGGTGATAGCGCATCCACGAGCCTATGGCTTCGTGATGCCGGCCATTCGAAGCCCTGCCGCGACGAGCGCGCCGATGTCCTCGAGCACGGGCTTCGACACGTTGATCGAGATCTCGGCCCGCGGCGCGGCGCCGCCCTGCTGCTGGGTCGTGACGAACATCAGCCCTTCCCCTTTGTGGGGGAGCTTTGCCAGCGCTTCGCCGAAGATTCGAGCTTCCTGAGGCAGCGCCACCGGCGCCGCGCCGGGCTGATCCAGCGTCGAGAGCACGCTCTGAAACGTGCGGGTGATCGGGGCGAGCGTCGAGAATCCACCCCAGGCGAACTTCCCGGTCTTCAGCTTCTCGAGCCCCGGACGTGACGCGAGCGTCGCTGCGGCGGGCGCGTCCGCTTTCACCGTGGCGAGCCGCCTCAGCAGGTCGCCCTTGTCGTTTCCGAAGGCGACCCACGTCGTCTTCTCCTCACCCATGAGGAGCAGGTGGAGCGTCATCGTCAGCTTGGGCCTCTGCTTGCCCTTGGCGGCGGGGGTCGAGCTCGCGTCTCCGTCGAGCGCCGGGAGATCGCGGACGATCTGGATCTCGACGGCGAGCGACGTCTTCCCGAGCTCCTTCGGCGCCTGAACCGTCTTGACCGTCGGCAAATCCTTCGGATCGACGTCGATCTCCGGGAGGCGCTTGCGCAGCCCGGGCGTGTTGTAGGCGGTGACGGCGTTCTTCACGTACTTGATGAGCGCGTCGGGCGCCTCCTCGAACCCGAACAGGTTCCAGCCGACGAAGCTCCCCATCATCTTGTCGAGCGCCTCGTTCGGCGTCGGCTTTCCGGCCTGGGGAGCGGGAGGAGGCGCGTCCGGGTACCCGTGGGCGGACACGCTCGGCCCCTGGTTGACCGGCAGCGAGAGGAGGTCGGCGAGCGCCTTGCGATCGGCGGGCTTGCCGATCTTCTCCTTCTCCAGCCACCCTTCGAGCATCTCGCGCAGCGTCTTCAGGATGCCGCCGTAGTGCGCCGGGTCGTAGCCGTGGTCGAAGAACGCGCCGGCGCTGTCCTTCGGCGCGCGCCAGTACAGCGCCGGCGCGGCCCCGGCGCGCTTCGCCCTGTCGGCCATCGTCTTGGCGACCCACGACGACTGGCCCCGGAGCTCCAGGGCAGCCGTGAGGTTCACGCAGGACTGGTTGTCGACCTGGAGATCGACGACCGCCTTGCTCGCGTCGTTGATGAGCGCCTCGAGCTCCTGCTGAACGGAGGTCGCCGCGTCGGTGAGCGCCCGGTCGAACTGGGGCTGCCCGATCGAGAGCTGGCTCTGCGCGAGGATCGGGAGCCCGCCGAGCTGCTGCTTCGCCATGCCGCCGAACTTCGTGCTGAGCGGGACGAAGCGGACCTCGCCGTGGAGATCGCGCGCCTCGGGCGCGAGCGTCGGCAGCGTGCGCGCGAGGTACGGCCCGAGCGTCGTGACGTCGCGGTCCCGATCGCCGCAGAGGAGCCGCGCGGGCGCCGAGCCGGCGGACGCGGCGAGGAAGCAGCTTGATGACGAGGGCTCCTTGCCGCCGATCTTCCACATGCCGGGCTTCACCTCGGTGAGGGCGGCGCCCGCCTCGAGCGCGCCCCTCGCCCGCTCGAGCGACGTGAGCCCGAACGACACGGCCGCCACGGGCTTGCCCCGCTTCGAGCTGTCATCGAGCGCGACGATCAGGTGCACCGGCGCGTCGAGCGCGAGCACCGTGGCGAGCTGATCCGTGTCGATGGAAGGGCTCACGAGCTCGCCCAGCACACCCGAGGAGAACGCCTGCGCGCCCGTCTCCGCGAGCGCCGGAGGCAGCCCCGCGCACGTCGCGATGCTCGACAGCGTGGCCGCGGGGTTGCTCCAGCGGAGCACGCCGACGACGTCGGCCGGCTCGGCGACGGGCGATAGATCGAACGCTGGGCTGGCGGCGACGTGGGCGGGCCCGGCCTTGACCTCGCCTTGTCCTGCTGTCGGCGCGACAGGCGCGGGGGACGGCCCGCAGGCGAGGGAGCCGGCCATCAGGACCAGGGGGGCGATCGGCAGGAGGGTTCGCATGAGCGCCGGTTATACGGCTCCCGGACATCCGAGTCGACGCCCAAGGAGCGCGCCGCGCAGGCGACGGCTGCGTGCGCCGCCTCCCGCGCGGCGGCCGCTCCAAATGCGAACGAGCGCGGACGAATCCGCGCTCGTTGCGCTTGGCGCTTGGCGCTTGGCGCTTGGCGCTCGGCGAACGAGCGCGGAGGAATCCGCGCTCGTCGCACACCGTCGAGGAGCGGGCTCCTCGCGGCGATCAGTTCGACTCTTCGAACTCGGCGTCGATGACCGAATCCTTCCCCTTGCCGCCGGCGGGGGGCGGCGGCTGGCCTCCCGGCGCGCCGCCGGGCGCGGCGCCGCCGCCGTCCTGCGGCGGGCCGGCCTTCTCGTACATGACGCTCGCGATGCGGTGCGCTTCCTTCTCGAGCTTCTCGAGCGCCGCGCTCACGGCCGCGTCGTCCTGCTTCTCGATGGCCGACCGCCCCTCGGCGATGATCCCGTTCAGCGCCGAGACGTCGCCCTCCGGCAGCTTGTCCTTGTTCTCGCTGATCGTCTTCTCCAGCGTGTAGCAGAGGTTATCGAGCTTGTTGCGCCGCTCGATCTCCTCGCGCCGGCGCTTGTCCTCGGCCTCGTGCGTCGCCGCCTCGTTGACCATCCGGTTGATCTCGTCCTCCTTCAGGCCGCCCGACGCGGTGATCGTGATGCGCTGATCCTTGCCGGTGGCCGTGTCCTTGGCGTGGACCGAGAGGATGCCGTTCGCGTCGATGTCGAACGTCACCTCGATCTTCGGCACGCCGCGGGGCGCCGGCATGATCCCTTCGAGGTGGAAGCGGCCCAGGGTCCGGTTGTAGCGGGCCTCGGTGCGCTCGCCCTGGAGCACGTGGACCTCGACGCTGGGCTGGCTGTCGGTCGCGGTCGAGAAGATCTCCTTCTTCTGGGTCGGGATCGTGGTGTTCCTCGAGATCATCACCGTCATCACGCCGCCGAGCGTCTCGACGCCGAGCGAGAGCGGCGTGACGTCGAGCAGCACGAGGTCCTTCACGTCGCCCGAGAGCACGCCCGCCTGGACCGCGGCGCCGACGGCCACGACCTCGTCCGGGTTCACGCCCTTGTGGGGCTCCTTGCCGAAGAACTTCTTGACCGTCTCCTGCACGAGCGGGATGCGGGTCGAGCCGCCGACGAGGACGATCTCGTCGATCTGCTGCGGCGACTTCTTCGCGTCGGCGAGCGCCTTGCGGGTCGGCTCGAGCGTCCGGTCGATGAGCGGCCGGATCATCTGCTCGAGCTTCGCCCGGGTGAGCTGCTTCTGGAGGTGCTTCGGCCCCGAGGCGTCCGCGGTCAAGAACGGCAGGTTGATCGTCGTCTCCTGCACGTTCGACAGCTCGATCTTCGCCTGCTCCGCGGCGTCCTTGAGCCGCTGCACGACCATCTTGTCGTTCGCGACGTCGATGCCGGTGTCCTTCTTGAACTCGGCCGCGAGCCAGTCCATCACGAGGTGGTCGACGTCGTCGCCGCCGAGGTGGGTGTCGCCGTTGGTCGAGATGACCTGCACGACGTTGTCGCCGACCTCGAGGATCGAGATGTCGAACGTGCCGCCGCCGAAGTCGTAGACGGCGATGACCTGCTCGTTCTTCTTGTCGAGCCCGTACGCCAGCGCGGCGGCCGTGGGCTCGTTGACGATGCGCTTCACGTCGAGCCCGGCGATGCGGCCCGCGTCCTTGGTCGCCTGGCGCTGCGAGTCGTTGAAGTACGCCGGCACGGTGATGACGGCCTCGGTGACCTTCTCGCCGAGGTAGTCCTCCGCGGCCTTCTTCAGCTTCTGGAGGACCTTCGCGGAGATCTCGGGGGGCGACGCCTGCTTGCCGCGCACCGCGATCGACGCGTCGTTGTTCTTGCCCTTGCTGACCGTGTACGGGACGCGCTTCGCCTCTTCCTGCACCTCCTCGTAGCGGCGCCCCATGAAGCGCTTGGCCGAGTAGATGGTGTTGGTGGGGTTCGTGACCGCCTGGCGCTTGGCGATCTGTCCGACGAGCACCTCGCCCTTGTCGTCCCAGGCCACGACGGACGGCGTGAGGCGCGAGCCCTCCTCATTCACGATGACCTTGGGCTCCTTGCCCTCCATCACCGCGACGACGCTGTTGGTCGTGCCGAGATCGATGCCGATGATCTTGCCCATGACGTTGAACCCTCCGAGAACTGTTTGCGCGACGGCCTGATGACCACGGGGGGCGAGAAGACCCGACCGGCCAGCAGGGCTCAGCTGACAGCTGCCGCGAGCCACCGCTCCAGAGCCGTCAAAAACCGCTGGGAATCCGGATACTTTCGCCGAGTTTTCGCGAGCTCGCTGGCTCGCGACCGCGAAACTAACCATGTGCGCCCGAGCGTCAACGCCGCCTCTAGCAATTGCCGTGCGCGCGGGCTGGGGCTGCCCGCACCTTGACCGGAGCCCGGTCGCGCCGCACCTAAGGTGTCCGCGCTTCGCACCGCCAGCGTCTCGATCCGGGGGCCTCGCTCCTGGGGGAAGCGCGGCGGGCTCGGCCGGCAGCGCCAGGGCCGCCTCGCTGCGCAGCTTCGCGCAAACTCGTGCAAACGATGCCGAGCGGACCGGACGAGAACCGGACGAGAGGAAGAGCGGGCGCGTCTGAGGGGCTTCTTGCGGTCCAAGACGCGCTGAGCTATAGGCGCCCTCCCTCGCAACACCCGAAGGACTCACCATGAAGCCCGGCATCCACCCCGAGTACAAGGCCTCCACGATCACCTGCGCGTGCGGCGCCGTCGTCGAGACCCGCTCCACCCGCGGCAGCTTCACCACCGACGTCTGCTCCGCCTGCCACCCGTTCTACACGGGCAAGCACAAGATCATGGACGTCGCCGGCCGCGTCGACCGCTTCCGCAAGAAGTACGCGACCGCAGGCAAGTAGCCGGGCCGATCGTCCCTCTACCCCCGAACTCCCTTCTTTCACCGGATTCGCCCGTCACGCCGCGCCCGCCCGGGGCGTGGCGGATGGGCTGGTTCGCCTGGAGCACGCTAGCCCTGCGCGGAGCGTGAGCGGCCGAGACGTCGCGCGCGGCGGACGCGGACGCGAAGGCGAACCTGACCACGTCGGCACCTTCACCTGTGCGGCGATGGTCGGTCGGGCCGATGCGCTGGCCGTGTTATGCGCTAGATTGGAACGCGTATGAGCGATCAGCCTGCACGTCCGTATATCGGCGGCCAAGCGGTCATCGAAGGGGTCATGATGCGGTCGCCGAGCTCGGTCGCGATCGTCTGCCGGCGCCGCTCGGGAGAGCTGGTCGTCCGCGAGCAGCCGATGACCGCCGTCGCGAAGGGGCCGCGCACGTGGCCGTTCGTGCGGGGGGTCGCGACCCTCGTCGAGTCGCTCCGCCTGGGATCCCAGGCGCTCCGCTGGTCCGCGGACCTCTACGAGCAAGATCTCTCGGCCGAGGAGGCGGGCTCGGCCAAGGGGCCGGAGTCGAAGCGCCCGAGCGCAGGGCAGGCGGGCGGGGTGAACCTCACCTCCCTGGCGCTCAGCATGGCGGCGATCGCGGCGCAGGACGTGGAGCCCGCGCAGGTCACGGGCAGCCCCGCGCCGGGCGGCGCAGAGGGGAAGAAGCGGGGAGGAGGGATGGGCATGATCCCGATCCTCTTCGCGGTCCTGCTCTTCGTGGCGGCGCCCCAGGCCGGCGCCGAGCTTGTCAACAAGCTCCTGGGCCTCGGTCTCGAGGTCACGTCACCGGCGTTCCAGGCGATCACCGGCGTGGCGAAGCTCGCCATCGTCGTCGGCTACCTCCTGCTGATCCGCCAGATCCCCGAGGTTCGACGCGTTTTCCAGTACCACGGCGCCGAGCACAAGGCGATCTCCACCTACGAGGCGCACGAGGTCCTCGAGGTCGAGAACGCGCGCCGGAAGACGGCCATGCATCCCCGCTGCGGGACGACGTTCCTGGTCATGGTGGCGCTCGTTTCGATCGTCGTGTTCTCGGTGGCCGGGGCGTCCCTCGGGGCGCTCCTGCCCAAGCTGCCCGGTGGCCGGCTCGTCGAGAGCGTCACGTTCTTCCTGATGAAGCTGCCGTTCCTCCCGCTGATCGCCGCGGTCACCTTCGAGATCCAGCGGATCTTCGCGCGTTATTGCACCACCGGCCCGCTCCGCGCGCTGCTCTGGCCGGGGTTCCTGGTCCAGAAGATCACGACGGCGGAGCCCGACGACGCGCAGCTGGAGATCGCCCTCGCGTCGCTCCGCGCGACGCTCTGGCGCGAGGCCTCGGTGGCCGCTCCCGCCCAGCCTGATCGGGTGTTCGCCGACTACTCCAAGCTGCTGGCCGACCCCGGCTACGCAGGCGCTCACGGCTAGCGCGCGCCGGCTCCGCCGGGCCCCTCGCCGCCGTTCAACCCCGCGTCGTCTTCGGATTGCAGATGCTACCTATCGCGAAACTCGAGGCGGTTCAGCGCCGCTTTCAGGAGCTCGAGCACCTCATGTGCAGCCCGGCGGTGCTCTCCGCGCCGGCCGAGCTCCAGCGGCTCAACCGCGAGCGGACCGAGATCGAGCCCGTGGTCGTCGCCTTCGCCCGGCTGCGGGACGTCGAGCGGCGCATCGCCGAGGATCGCGAGGCGCTGAGCGATCCCGACCTGTCCGAGCTCGCCCAGGCGGAGCTCCCCGAGCTCGAGCTCGAGCGCGAGCGGCTCGCCGCCGAGCTCGAGGTGCTCCTCCTGCCGAAGGACCCCAACGACACGCGAAACACCGTGATCGAGATCCGCAGCGGCGAGGGCGGCGAGGAGGCGGCGCTCTTCGCCGCCGATCTCTTCCGCATGCTGTGCCGCTACGCGGAGACGAAGCGGTGGAAGGTCGAGGTGCTCAACCTGAGCGAGGCCTCCGCCGGCGGCTACAAGGAGGTCGCGGCGCTGATCACGGGGCAGGACGTCTACTCCCACCTCCGGTACGAGGGCGGCGTCCACCGCGTTCAGCGGGTCCCCTCGACGGAGACGCAGGGGCGGATCCACACCTCGACCGCGACGGTGGCCGTGCTGCCCGAGGCCGACGAGGTCGACGTGCACATCGACGACAAGGACCTGGAGATCTCGATCGCCGCGTCGGGCGGCCCCGGCGGCCAGGGCGTCAACACGACGAACAGCGCCGTGCAGATCAAGCACCTGCCGACGGGCATGATCGTGAAGTGCCAGGACGAGCGCTCCCAGCTGAAGAACAAGGCGAAGGCGATGAAGGTGCTCCGGAGCCGGCTGCTCGAGCTCGAGCAGCGCCGGCAGGAAGAGGCCCAGAGCGCCGAGCGAAGGACCATGGTCGGCACGGGAGAGCGGGCGCAGAAGGTGCGGACCTACAACTTCCCGCAGAACCGCGTGACGGATCACCGGATCGGCCTCACGCTGCACAAGCTCGACAAGATCATCGAAGGGGACCTCGACGAGCTCATCGGCGCGCTGCGCACGCACCGCCAGGCGGAGCTCCTGCGGCGCGGCGGGCTCTCGGGGCCCGCGCTGGAGCCCGCCACGTGATGGGTGCGCCGTCCATCGAGAGAGGGGCGCCGCCCGTCGATCTGGAGGCGCTGCTCGTCGCGCTCGTGCTGGCGCCGTCGACCTTCTCGCGAAACCGCTTCTTCTCGCTCTACGCCGACCCGGAGGCGCGCCGGGTGCGGCGGCGGGCGGCGCTGCTCAGGAGCATCGTGCGGCAGCTGGTCGCGGGCGCGGACCGCGCCGGGCTCGCGCCCGCCGCGAGCGGCGGCGCGCTGCTCACCTACGACGTGCCGTCGCTCGGGTTGAAGCGCACCGCCGCGCTCGACGCCCTGGAGCTCGCGGTGCTCCGCATCGCGGTCGCGCGCGGGGCGGTCCCGCGGGCCGAGCAGCCGGGCGGCGAGGGCGTCGCGTCGAGCTCGGCGACAGGCGCCGCCTTGCCGCATGCGCTCCTCCCCGAGCCGGCGGACACGTCGCGGATCGAGCGCGCGCTCGCCCGGCTGCTGCCCGAGGGGAAGGCCGGCGGAGCGCTGGAGTCGCCTGGTGAGGGGGAGCCGGGAGAGCCGGACCCGGGGACCAGGGCGCTGCCGCGTGACCGGGCGCGGCGTGACTCGCAAGCACCCTGGGAGTAGGAGGCGGCCATGTGCATCTTCTGCAAGATCGCGAACAAGGAGATCCCGTCGAAGGTCGTGTTCGAGGACGAGCACGTCATCGCCTTCCACGACGTGAACCCGCAGGCGCCCACGCACGCGCTCGTCATCCCGAAGCGCCACATCGCGGGCATCGCCCAGGCCACGCCCGAGGACGAGGCGGTCCTCGGCCGGCTGCTCCTCGCGGCGCGGCGGGTCGCGGAGCTCACCGGCATCGCGGAGAGCGGCTTCAGGACCGTGGTGAACAGCGGCGCGAACGCGGGCCAGACGGTCTTCCACATCCATGTCCACGTGATGGGTGGAAGGCCGATGGCCTGGCCTCCCGGCTGAACGCTGTCCGCGCGTTCCGAGTGAGCGCCGCGCCGGCCGCGGTCAGCGGACGCCGCGGGCGGCGCTCACCGCCGCGTCGAGCCACGCCGCCTCGTCGTCGCGGAGCGAGGGCTGCCTCGGCAGCGTGGTCGGCAGGGCGCGGGGCCGAGACGCGCCGTGGGCACGGAGGTGCGCGGACGTGATGGCGCCGACGCGCCCACCCACGCCGAGGAACAGCGCGAAGAGATCCGGGCCCACCGCGCGCCGCGGGGCGGGCCGCACTGCGAGCTCGGCGCCCGACGCGAGCCGCGCGGTGAACCCGGCGACCAGGTGATCGACCGGATCGGTCCACGGATCCGGGGCGCCGGGGGCGCCCGCCGCGATCCACGCGTCGAGCGTCAGCTCGGGCGAGGTCGCGCCGAAGTCGATCGCCAGCGTGAGGCCACGTTGCTCGAGGGCGCGCTCCACGTCGCCGAGGCGAGCGGTACCGGCGGCGTGCACGAGCATGGAGTCGCCGTCGAGCAGGGGCGCCGCGGGCGGCGGCGGTAGCGGGCGGCGCGCGGCGGAGGACGCCTCGCGCGGGAGTAGGTTGCCAGGGTTCATGACGCCGGCGGGGTCGAAGACGCCGCGGAGCGCATGGATGACGTCGGCGCCGAGGCCGAGCTCGGCGCCGAGCCGCGGCGCCTTGCTCCGGCCGACGCCGTGGTGATGCGAGAGCGTCCCGCCGGCGTCGATCGCGGCGTCGAGCGCCGCCCGCCACGCCGCGTCGTACTTCGCCTCGGCCGCCGCGACGCTCGGCGCGCTGCCAGCGAAGGTGAAGTAGATGCTGCAGCCGTCCGGGTACGCGTGGGACAGGTGAGCCATCACGAACACGTGGCGCCCGAGCGCGCCGCGCACCGCGCGGTAGAGCCCGTCGAGGCGCGACCAGGGCGCGGCGACCTCCATGGTGTCGCTGAACGCGCCGGCCATGAACACGGGCGCCTGGCGGTAGCTCACGCTGTAGCGGTGCGCGAGCCAGTGGCGCGCGGGCTCCTCGCCGAGCGGCCTGGCCCCGCCGCGCTCCGCGATCGCCGCGGCGCGGGCGAGGTCTTCCGCGCTCGCGCGCGCCGTGCCCTCGAAGATGAGGATGAGCGTCGCGCCGCGGAGCACGCGCGACCCGACGCCGTCGACGATCTGGTTGAGGAGCCCCGGCGCGCGCAGCAGGCCGCGCAGCACTGCGGCGCCGGCCCCAGGGCCGCGCGCGCCGTGCCCCCGCGCGGCCGCCCCGCCGGAGGATTCATGGGCTGCGCCGGCGTGGGCGCGCTGCCGGCGCACGGCGCCCAGCCGGGCCATGAAGGAGTCGAACGGGTCGTAGAGCCGCGAGACCGCCGGGCGGAGGCCGGCCTGGAACATCGCCCGCATCGCGTCCCATCCGGCCTCGACGCTGGGGAACGAGAACGCGGCGAACGCGCGCGCCGGCGGCGCCGGGTGCAGCCGGAGCGTGGCGGCGGTGACCACGCCGAGCACGCCCTCGCTGCCGATGAGGAGCGGCGTGAGGTCCGGGCCTCGCGCGCGCCGATCGAAGCGGACGATCTCGCCGCGGCCGACGACGCACTCGAGCGACGCGACCATGTCCTCGATCTTGCCGTAGAGCCCGGAGCACTGGCCGGCGCTGCGCGCGGCGACCCAGCCCCCCACGGTCGAGCAGAGGATGGACGACGGGAAATGGCCCAGCGTGAAGCCCTCGGCGTTGAGCTCCTCCTCGAAGCGGATGCCGAGCGCGCCGGCCTCGATCTCGACCGACGGGGCCTGACGATCGAGCGAGCGGCGGCGGGAGAGCCGCTTGAGGTCGAGCACGACCGTGCGCTCGTCCGGCAAGACGCCGCCGCACACGCCCGAGCCCGCCCCGAAAGGCACCAGCGGGAGCCCCTCGTCCGCGCAGAAGCGCACCACCTGGGCGACCTCCTCCGCGGAGGAGGGCCAGACGATCATCCCAGGCCGGTGCTCGGCGATGCGGCCCTCCGTCACCGCGAGGTGGTGCCGCGGCCAGAGATCGCGGGCGTAGGCGATCTGATCGACGGGGGAGGCGCTGCGCGGGATCCCCGGCAGCGCGCGCGCGATCGCGGCCTCGAAGCTCATTCCCGGGGAGCCCTAGCGCCTCAGCTCCGCTCGGCAAGGACGATGAGCCGCGGCGACTCGGAGCCGAAGAAGACGCCGGGGTGCGCGGGGTGTCCGGTCACCTCGGTGACCTTGAAGCCCGCCTCGTGGAGCACCTTGCCGAGCTCGTGCAGCCCGTAGAGGCGGAGCGAGTAGTCGAGCTCGCGCGAGCGGCCGTCCTCGAACATGACGGTGCGCTTCACCTTGAGCCTGCTCGTGAAGAAATCCACGTGCATTTCATCCATGCAGACGCAGCCCTCCCCCTCGAACCAGACAAGGCTCGGCTGGCGGGACGCCACATAGTCGCGGTTGACGATGTCGAGCAGGAGCATCCCGCCGGGGCGGAGGGCGCGGCGGATGCGGGCGAGGACGTCCGCGTTCTTCTCGTCGTCGAAGTAGCCGAAGCTCGTCGACCAGCAGTAGACGCCGTCGAAGGTCTCCTCGAACGTCATCTCGCGCATGTCGCCCTGGAGGAAGTTCAGCTTCTGGCCGCGGTCCTGCGCCTCGTCGGCGGCGCGGGCGAGCATGGCGAGCGACAGGTCGTAGCCGACCACGCTGTAGCCGCGGCTGGCGATCTCGATCGCGTGGCCGCCTGCGCCGCACGCGAGATCCAGGATCACCGCGCCCTTCTCGACGCCGAGCCGCTCCTCGATGAAATCGACCTCGCGGCGAACCACCTTGCTGTCGATCTTGTCGAGCGTGCGCAGGAAGTCGTCGCCGAAGAGCTCCTCCCACCACGGGCGCTTCCGGCGCGCGGCGGGCTCGGTCGAGGGGCCGGAATCGTGCTCGACCTGCTTCGCCGCGGGCGCCGCGGCGGGAGCGGCGGGCCGCGCGGACGCGGAAGGCTCGCCGTGCGACGAAGGCGCCGACACGGGCGGCGCCGACGCGGGCGGCGGCGGCACCGAGCTCGTGAACGTCGCGAGATCCGGCGATGCCAGCGCCTGCGCGCGCGGGCGCCGCGGCGGCAAGGGAGGCGGCGGTGGCTTCTTGGGGTGCGCGCCGTGCGGATCGGCCTGCGCGGCCGAGCCCGCGTCGGCGAGCTCGGCCTCGCGCTCGGGCTCGACCTCCTCGAGCTCGACCTCGGTGCTCCTCGGCGGCACGGTGATGCGTGTCGCGTCGCCCTGCGCCTGCTGGCCTTCGCCGCCCGCGGGAGGAGCGCTCGATAGCTCGGCCTTCGCCTCGGCGACGGGCCCGGACTCGGGATCGAGCTCCGCGACCTCGTCCGCGCCCGCCCCCAGCGGCCAGTCCAAGGGGTGCGCGTCGATCTCCGGCGCCGAGGCCTGCCTCCTGGGCCGCCTCCGAGGCTGCGGCTGGAGGGCGTCGAAGGCGGCGTCGCGCGCCGTCGGCGGGCCCTCGGGGAGGCCTTCCTGGAACGACTCGAGGCCCATCCCGGTCGGGACGTCGTCCGGCTGGATCCTGAACTGGAGCGGCGGCCACTCGTGCTCCGCCGGATCGGTCAAGAGCGGCGGTCTGGCGGGCTCGGGGGCCGAGGTGATCGGCGGCACCGGCGGCAGGTCCGACTCGATGCTGACGATCTGGAGCGGCCGGATCACCGCGACCGAATCGGGATCGATGATGAGCCCGCTCGGCGCCGGCATCGGCGGCATGCTCGAGGATTTCGGTGACGGGCGCGGGACGGCGCGGGGCGCGACCAGCTCGGCCAGGTTCGTCGCCGCAGCCGTCGCCGCCGCCGGCTTGCTGGGGGGTCTGGATCCATCCAGCGCGGGCTCGCTGGGATGCCTGGGCGCGTCGAGCGTCGGGTAGCTGGGCCGCCTCTCGGAGGCGCTCGGCCACCCGTCGTCGTCCGCCTCGTCGCGCGCGCGCGGGCGCTCCGCCGCGGCGTCCTCGGGCACGGTGGCGCGGTCGTGCGTGGCGACCTGATCGTCACCCTGATGCGCTGCGTCTCCGGACACGTTCACGAGTCGCCGCGAGCGCCGTCGCCCGGTCTTCGCGCCCTCGCCGCGCTTCGCCTCCGCCGCCCGCTCCACCTCCGTCGCGAGCGACTGCCAGGACCGCCTGGAGCTGGCGCTCGTCGGCAGGGGAGCGCCGTGCCGCGAGCGCTCCGTGGGCGGTCCGGCGATCCGCGGGTCGAGATCGAGGTCCGGGATCTCCGCGATCTGCCCGCCGGAGCTCCCGTCCGCGATGCCCGCGATGACATCGAGGCGCGGCAGCGGCGTCGTCGTCGCGAGCTGCGGGCGCACGCTCGGCGAGCGCTCGGGCCGTGGAGCGGACGCTCGCGGGGCGAGCGAGCCCTGGTCTCCCTGCGGCGCCGGTGCGGCCGCGTTCCCTGCCTCGCCCGGCAGCGGCGCGCCGGGCTCTCCGGAGGCGCCGCCTTCCTGGGCGGGCGTAGCCAGGGGGTTGCGCGGCCGCTCGCTCGTCATCGCGGGCCCCCTCCATCCAGCGGCTCGCCGTAGAGGATCGGCCCAGGAGCCCTGCTCCAGGGGGGCGCCACCCCGCGCTCCACGAACATGACCGCGGTGGATCCGAGGTGGAACTTGCCGATCTCCTCGCCGCACGCGACCGGAAGCGCCGGCGAGATCGTGTGCAGGCCGAGCGGCACGTCGCGCGCGTCGACGGCGCTCACCGTGATCCGTCCGACGATCATCGCGCCCACCATCACCACCGTAACGCGCCCCTGGCGCTCCGTGTCGATCACGATCGCGACGCGCCGGTTGCGCGCGAAGAGGCCCGGGACGTGGCGCTCGCCGATCGCGTTCACCGGGAACAGCTCCCCCGGCATCGATCGGATGAGGCTCACCTGCCCGGCGACGGGCGAATGGACCCGGTGGTAGTCGCGGGGCGACAGGTAGACGATCGCGAACTGCCCGCCGTCATAGCGCGTGGCTTCAGCGGGGTCGCCCACGAGGTCTTCCACGCGGTACGGCTGCCCTTTGATGGTCAGCCGCCCGCCCTCGGTCACGGGGCCGATGTCTTCGACCCGTCCGTCGGCAGGGCTGGTGATGGCTCCGGGATCGGAGCAGACAGGGCGCATCCCCTCGCGGAGCTTGCGCGTGAAGAACGCGTCGAAGCTCTCGTAAGGGCTCGTCAGCACCTCGGCGGCGTCCATGTCGACGCGGTACGCGCGCGCGTAGAGCCTCACCACCGTGTTCAAGACGGCGGCGGGGGCTCTGGCGTCGCAGAGGCGGCCAACGGCCCGGGTAATGCGCTCTCGCGGAAGCACCCGCAACAGCTGTGCGGCGGCGTAGGTGGCAACGGTCATTGTGCGGAGCAGCGGTAACGATGCGGGAAAGAGAGCGGTGCAGGAATGCTAGGCCTCAGGAAGGACCTTGGTCAACGCTCGGGTCAGACGAACCTTCCAGCGTCGGCGCAGTCCCCAACCAGCGAGGGAGCTCAGCCTTGACGCGACGCACAGCGCGATCCGAGGCGCGACGCCAGGCCCGTCCCCCGCGCCCCACGTTTCTCCACGTCGCTGCGAGCGCGTCAATCGCGAAGCGCCGCTCCGCGCAAATGGAGGCGTGAGGGCCTGCAGGCCGTCCCCTCGACGCGCTCCATTCTGAAGCGGCGATCCGGACCTCGCGCTGCAACTTCGATCGACCTCCGCGGGCGCGGCAGAAAAGCGGAACGATTTCAAGGGCCTGCCTCCTGGCACGCCGCTCGCTGAAGAGGGCCGAGGAGGCTCGCAACAACGATGGAGATCAAGTTCTGGGGAGTTCGCGGGAGCATCGCTTCGCCTGGGCCGGAGACGGCTGCGGTGGGCGGAAACACAAGCTGCGTGGAGGTTCGCTGCGGAGCGTCGCGGATCATCCTCGATGCAGGGACGGGCGTACGCAAGCTCGGAGATGCCCTGCTCCGGGAGGGACCGGTCGAGGCGACGGTGCTGCTGTCGCACCTGCACTGGGACCACATCCAGGGCCTGCCGTTCTTCGTGCCGGCGTACCTGCCGAGCTCGCGGCTGTCGTTCGTGGGCAGCGCGCACGGGGTCGGGAGCCTCCGCGAGGTGCTCTCGACGCAGATGGCCGCGCCGAGCTTCCCCGTCCGCATGGACGAGCTCTGCGCGCAGATCGCCGTGCGGGAGGCGCGGCCGGGCGAGGCGTTCGATGTGGGCGAGGTGCACGTGCGGATCGCCAAGCTCAACCACCCGGGCGGCGTCCTCGCCTACCGCGTCGAGCACGAGGGCCGCAGCGTCGTCTACGCGACCGACACCGAGCACTACGCCTGCGTCGATCCGGCGCTGCGCGCGCTCGCGGACGGCGCCGACGTGCTCATCTATGACGCGCAGTACACCCCGGAGGAGTACCGCGGCGACGGCGGGCGCTCGAAGGTCGGCTGGGGGCACTCGACGTACGTCGCGGGCGCGGAGATCGCGCGGGCGTGCGGCGCGCGGAAGCTCGTCCTGTTCCACCACGACCCGCAGCGGACGGACGCCGGCGTCGCCGAGATCGAGCGCCTCTCCCGCGAGCTCTTCCCTGCCTCGGTCGCCGCGCGCGAGGGGCTCTGCATCCACGTCGAGGCCCTCGCGCGGGCCGCGTGATGACCCGGATGACGACAAGCGCGGCGCCCTCTATGCTGGATACTGCTCCGCTATCCATGTCGCGCCTCTCGCTGCTCGTCGATCTCGCCTCCCTCCTCGCCCGGGAGGTCGACTTCGACGCCCTCCTCGGCACGGCGTGCGAGCGGCTCGCGAAGGCGCTCCGCGCCGACCGCGCGACGATCTGGCTAGTCGACGCCGAGCGCGGCGATCTCGTGACGCGCGTCGCCCTGCTGCCCGAGCTCCCCTCGCTCAGGCAGCCGCTCGAGCGCGGCATCGCCGGGCACGTGGCCACGACCGGGCAGGTCGTGCGCGTCGACGACGCCTCGCGCGACCCGCGCTTCGATCCGTCGGCGGACCGGGCGACGGGCTACACGACGCGCTCGATGCTCGTCGCGCCCATCCGCGAGGACGGCGCCGCGCCGGTCCGCGGCGTCGTCCAGCTGCTGAACCGCGCGGGCGCGCCGTTCGACGAGGAGGACCAGCGTTACCTCGTCGCCCTCGCGACGCAGCTCGCCCGCGCCCTCTCGCTGACGACGCTCCGCGCCGCCGAGGGCGGCGGCCCGGGGGTCGTGCTGCAGGGGCCGTTCAACCGGATCGTCGGCCGGAGCGAGCGGCTGGCCGCCGTGTACGAGAAGGTCCAGCTCGCGGCCCAGACCGACGCGACCGTGCTGCTCCGCGGGGAGACAGGCACCGGCAAGAGCCTGTTCGCCCGGGCGATCCACGTCAACTCGCGGCGCCAGACGAAGCCCTTCGTCACCGTCGACTGCACGACGCTGCCGGCGCAGCTCGTCGAGAGCGAGCTCTTCGGCCACGAGCGGGGGGCGTTCACCGGCGCGGACCGGCGCGTGCCGGGCAAGGTCGAGCTCGCCGAGGGCGGCACGCTGTTCCTCGACGAGCTCGGGGACCTGCCGCTCGACATCCAGGGCAAGCTCCTTCGCTTCCTGCAGGACCGCTCCTTCGAGCGCGTCGGCGGTCGCCAGTCGCTCCGCGCCGACGTGCGCGTCGTGTGCGCCACGCACTGCGACCTCGAGCGCGCCGTCGCCGAGGGGCGCTTCCGGAAGGACCTCTACTACCGCGCGCGGGTCGTCGAGATCGATCTGCCGGCTCTGCGCGAGCGCGGCCCCGACGACGTCGAGACGCTGGCCCGGCACTTCGCGGACGTCTATGCGACGAGGTACGGCAGGCCGTCGCCGCGCTTCGATCCGGACGCGCTCCGCCACCTCCGCGCGCATACGTGGCCAGGCAACGTGCGCGAGCTCGAGCACTGGGTCGAGAGCGCCATCGCCCTCGCGCCGGACGGCCGCATCTCCGCGGGGCACCTCCCGACGCGCCGGGGTGAAGGCGCCCCGCCGCACGCCGCCGCGGCGCCCGAGGGCGACGCGCGGGTGGCGCTGCCGCTCGGGCTCACCCTCGACGAGGTGACGCGGCGCTACGTCGAGGCGATGGTCCGGGCGTGCGAGGGGAACAAGACGGAAGCGGCGAAGCGGCTCGGCGTCGGCAGGAACACCCTGGCGCGCGCGCTCCGCGCGAAGCACTGAGGCCGCGCGGAGCGCGCGACCTCCTCCGGCCCGACGCCTGAGCCGCGCGACGCCCGAGGAGGCGCGGGGCGTGGGTCACGGGGCGCAGGCGCGACCCTCCTCACCCCGGGTCCACAGGGAACGTCAGGCCGATCCCGGCGATCGCCGCGACGGCGGAGGTCTTCCACCTCGCGGCCGGGCCGGCCGAGAGCAGAGGGCGCGCCAGGACGACGTGCAGCTCGAGGAAGCTGCGCAGCTGGAGGTACCGCGCGATGCGCCACTCGGCGCCGCCGCGCGCGCCGGAGGTGAGCAGCCAGAGGACGTCGCTTTCCGTCTGGGTGATGCTCTCCGGGGCGGGCGCGCGGACAGCGCCGAGCTGGAAGACGTTGCACAGGAAGACGCCGTCCCGGTGCCTGCAAAGCGACATGACCCCCAGCCCGGCGCTGATGCGCCGTGGCCCGCCGCTCGGCAGATCGCTCGGAGGGCCGCCCAGCGCGACGATCGCCCGCGCCTCGAGCGACAGGGACAGGTCGGACCAGCGGAGAGCGGCAGCGGGCGAGATGCCGATGCCTGCCGTGGGGGTCAGGCCAAATGCCACCACGGAGGACGCGCTGAACTCGCTGTGCACACGCGGCTCTGGCGCGCGCTGCGCGCCGTGGGCATAGGCCGGGGCCGGCAGGGCGAGGCCCAGCGCGATCATCAAGGGGATGCGACCAGGGTTCGGCATCCCGCGCACCGTAGGAGCGCGCTCCGGCGCGACGGAATCCGGAGCGGGCGCGCTCGCGAACAAACCGCCGCTCGCGCGCCATTGCGTCGAGCGGCGCTATTTCCTCGGCTCGCCGTCTTTTTTTGGATCTCGGAGGCGACGGGCTAGCGCGCCCTGCGGCGCGCGGCCTCGCAGAGGGCCGAACGGAGGGGGTCGCCGGGGAGATCGGGCGGCAGCTTCTCCTCGCAGGCCACGTCGGGGTTCAGCGGGTCGAGCGCCGTGCCGGCCGAGAAGGCGCGGTCCCCGTCGGGGCCTCCGTGGAGCAGCCCGTGCAGCGACCACCACCGGCCGTAGCGGCTGTGCACGTCCTCCACCCGCTCGACGAGGGGCGAGGCGCTCGCGCGCTCGCCCGACGCCAGCAGGGCGGCGGCGAGGAAGCAGCGCACCGCCGGCTCGTGCGGCGCGAGCGCCTGCGCACGCGCGTGCTGGACCGCGGCGGCGGCGTGGTGGCCGCGGTCATGGAGCAGCTGGCCGAGCCGCACCCGCTTGCTCACCTCCTGCCGGTGCGGCATGTCGGCGCCGGGCGCGAGGTCGGGCGGCACGTCGGCCGGCACGCTGGCGAGGTAGGCGCGCCAGCGCTTGTCCCAGGCCGCGAGGTCCGCGCCGGAGATCTCGGCGATCGCCCGCTCGAGGTCCGCGTCGCTGCTCGCGTCCTTGAGCCGGCGCAGGAGCTGCGGCAGCGCCGTGTCGCCCGCCTCCCTCGTCCAGTAACGGATGAAGCTCGCGACCTCGGCGAACACGACCGCCGCCTCCTCGGCGCTCGGGAGCATCGCGATCGAGGGGCCGATCTTGTCGAGCGGCCGCCCGAGCCCCCTCTGGATGCCAAGGAAGGCGATCGCGTCCGCGGACGGCACGTCGTCCAGCGGGTCGGGCTCGCGCCAGCGGACCTCCTCGCGCTTGGCCACGCCCTCCTGCAGCCACAGCGGGGCGTTGTCGCGCGTCCCGCGCGACAGGGCGAGGTGCGTTATCTCGTGCGCGAGCGTGTCCAGCCAGGGATAGCCGCTCGGCGTGGCGCGCGGCGAGAGCATCGTCACCCGCCCCCACTTGGCGATGGCGACCGTGCCCGTCGTCCGCGCCGCCTCCTCGGGCAGCCCCGTCATCGCGGAGAGCGTGAACTGATCGCGGACGAGATCGATCCGCAGGGGCCGGAGGAGCTCGACGCCGAGGTCCTTCGCGAGCACGTCGCGCGTCCTCGCCGCGACGTCGACGAGGAGCGGCACGAGCGCGCGATCGTCGTCGTCCTGGAGCCGCACCCAGACGCCGCGCTCCTCGTCGTTCACGACGACGGTCGCCGCGGTGGCCCGGGCGCAGCCGCGCGCGATGTCCCCGAGCGCCGCGCCCTCGGCCGTCGCCGCGAGATCGGGGCGCGCGAGGATCGCCGAGGCGGCGTCGCAGTCGCCCTCGTAGATGGCGAGGCGACCGCGCTCGAGCGCGAGCGCGAGGTCCGCCGGATCCGCGTCCTTCAGGGCGTCCCGCGCCGCGGGGACGTCGATCTCCAGGATCGCGGCCCGGGCCCGCGCCGCGCGATCGAGATCGCCGACCGTGAGGCGGCCGGACGCGGTCGCCGACGCCGTCGCGAGCCCGGCGAGGATCGCCGCCCGGAGGCCGCGCCTCGCGATCGCCGTCGCCCCGCGCCGCGCCGTGACCGGGGCCGCCCCACCGCCTGTGCGCGTCATTTCAGGAGCCCCTCCGCGTAACGCTTGACCGCCTCTCGCAGCCGCGGCTCCGAGGTCCCCCCGAGCCCCTCGAGCACGCGACGGCGGAACTCCTCGGGGCCCTTGTGCTTGTCCTTGTCCGGGATGTCGGCCTTCCTCGCCATGCTCCGATCCCCTTCCGACTCGGCGTCGCTGTCCTGACCCTGGTCCTCGCTGCGCGACATCTCGAGCAGCCGCTGCGCGTCGCGCTGGCGCTCGTTGCCGCCCTCGCCGTCCCCCTCGGCGAGGGCGCGCTGGGCGTCGCGCATCGCCTGCTCGGCCTCGTCGAGGCGATCGAGCATCTCCTCGGGCATGCGGCCGTCGCCGCGCTCGCCCCGCTTGCGGAGATCGCGCGCGCGGTCGGCGAGCGACCCCTCGCGCTGGCTCGACTTCCCGAGGCCGTCCCGCGCCCGCTCCGCCGCCGCCTGCCGCAGCTTGCGCAGCGCCTCCTCGGCCCAGGCCAGCTCCTCGGCGAGCGCCTGCTGCGCCTCGCCGGCCTCGCGCGCGGCGCGCTCCTCGGGGAAGAAGCCGCCGGCCTGCGCGCCGAGCCGCTTCGCGTCGCCCAGCGAGCGCATCGCGCCCCGGCCGCTCGTCACCGCTTCCTCGGGGCGGCCCTGCTCCAGCGCGCCGGCCATCGCCTCGGCCTGCTCCCTGCCAGCCGCCGCGGCGGACTCGGCCGAGCCCGGCGCCGCGCCCGGCTGCGGCAGGTCCCGCACGGCCTCTCGGATCGCCTCCGCGTGCTTCTTCGCCTCCTCCCGGAGCGCCGCGATCTCCTCGGGCCGCGACGCGCGCGAGAGCTCCTCGGCGACCGCGTTCGTCTCGGCGGCGTGATCGCGCGCGAGCTCCTCGAGATCCCGCTCGCTCTGGGCGACGCTCTCGTCGGCGTTCGACGCGTCCCCGGGGTCAGGCCCGCGCGGCGCGCCCGACTCCACCCCGCCGCGGCCGCCGCCGCCGAACGAAGGCTCCGGCCGCCTGAGCCGCGCCGCGAGGTCGCGCGCCGAAAGCTCGGTGTGCAGCCAGTCGCTGGCGCCGCGGGCGCGCGCGATCCTGCGCAGGTCGTTCGCGACGATCTCGCCGAGGTCGAGGCCGAGCTCGCCGAGCTTGCCGAGCTCGACCCCCCCGCCGCCCAGCACGGTGACGGCCGCCTCCAGGCGGACCTCGCCGCCCTCGCCGTCGCCGCTGCCCAGGAGCTCGGCCGCCGCCGCCGCCTCGTCCGCGACGTCGGCGAGCCGCTGCGCGACGGCCCGGGCGTCGCGGTGGCCCAGGCCGCGCAGGCCGGCGTCGAACGCGAGCAGCGCGCCCTCGGTCTCGTCGAGCAGCTCCTGGTGCGCCGCGCGGGTCGTCGACTTCCGCTCGGCGGCGAGCGCCGCGTCGAGCCGGGCCAGCTGACCACGGGCGAGCGACGCGACGCGCCCCCGCACCCGCAGCCCGCCGTGATCCGCGGCGAGCGCCGCCTCGACCGCCGCCTTGGCCGTCGCCTGCACCTCGGCCTCGTGCGCCGCGTGCGCCGCGGCGCCGCCCGCCTCCGGCGTCCTCTGGCCGATGCGGTCGGCGAGCAGATCCGTGAGCGCGTCGCGCGCCTTCACGAGCGCGGCGTAGCGCCGCGCCTCGGGCTCGCCCACCTGCGGCGGGACGACCAGGATGGCCTCGCTCCTGCCCCACTTCGGGCCCTCGATCGGATCGTTGTCCCGCGCCTCGATCCGCACCTCGACGGGCACGTACGTCCTGCGGAAGAAGGGATCGCGCGCCCGGAGCTCGTAGCCTCCGCGGTCGACCTTCGCGTCCGCCGCGGGCCGCGAGAGCACCCGCCGCTCCTCCTTCGCTCCGGCGCGCAGGACGAGATCGACCTCGCGCAGGCCGTGATCGTCGGTGATCTCGTAGCGGAGCGGGATGCTGGGCTCGTCGAGGAGCTTCACCGTGCGGGGCGCGCCCTCGAGCGTGACGCGCGGCGCGTCGTCCGGGATCGACACGACGCGCTGCGCGTCGGCCTGCCGGACGCGCACCTGCCCGAAGCGCGCGGCCGCCTGGAGGGTCGTCGACTCGCCGAGCGTCCAGCGGGCGACCACGCTGCCCTTGCCGTCGTCGACGAACGGCACCTCGGCGCCGCCGTCCGTGAGCACGAGCGCGCGCCCCGCGCGGACGGGGCGGCCGCGCACCGTGATCACGGTCCCTCGGGGCTGCATCGTCGGGGCGAACGGCAGGAGCTCCTCCGCGCCCTGGTGCAGGTAATCGGGCGGCGTCGCCGTCATCTCGACCTCCTCGATCCACGGCAGATCGAGGGGAGCCTCGCCGCCGCGAGCGGCGAGGACATCGAGCCCCTCGACGACGCGCGACGGCTCGATCGCCGCCGCCGCGAGCGCCGCCGCGCCGAGGGCGAGGCCCGCGCTCGCCCACCGCGTCGCCGCCTGGCGCGCGCGCGAGACGACGCGCGCCTGCGAGGCGCGGCCGAGCAGCCGCCGGAGGTGCAGGCCGGCGAGCTCCGGCGAGCCGACGCGATCGTCGGCCGCGGCGCGATCCGCGAGCGTGAGCGCCCGCAGGGTGGCGGCGCCGAGCGCCTCGTCCGTGCGGCCGATGATCTCGCGCACCGTGCGCCGGGCGTCGCCGCGCCGCCGCCGCATGAGGATGGCCCGCGCGGCGATGGCCGCGAGCAGCAGCGCGAGCCCGGCGCCCGCGAGCCCGCGGGCGAGCGGCGACCCCACGCGCGCCACATGCGCCGCGCCGAACAGCCCTGCGCAAGCGGCCGCGGTGAGCGCGCGGCGCGCGGAGGGGCCCACCTCCGCATCCCAGACGGAGCGCAGCCGCGCGATGGACAGGGCCGGCGCCTCGTTATCCATGGAGAGGCAAGGGTAACCGGCGGGAGGAGGTGGTCCAGCGGATCGGTGGGATCCCCCGGGAAGCGGGAGCCCGGGCGATCAGACGTCGAGCTCGCCGTCGGTCATGAACCAGCTCTCCGCGTCGAGCAGCACGCGCCGCAGCTCGTCGGGGAAGGCGGGATCGAGGTGGACGATGAGCCACCGCGAGCCGACGTTCGGCGGGTGGGGGCGGGAGAAGAACCCGAGCGCCCGCAGGCGGGCGCTGAACGAAGGGGGCGTCACGAGGAGCATGCCCACGGAGACGTGCCCCTCTCGCCGCATCGCCTGGCAGAACTCGAGCAGCAGGGCGTCGAACGTGGGGCCGCTGTCCTCGCAGAACAGGTCGCTGATCTCGACCTTGTTGTTCCGCACCGAGTAGACGGCGTAGCCGAGCAGCCGCCCGTCGTGCCTGTCGAGCATGCAGAAGAAGCGGTATCGGACGTTGCCGAGCTGCGCATAGCGCCAGTTCAGGAACTGGGCGCTCCGCTCGCCGACGACCGGCCAGGGCTTCGCCCGCGACCACAGCCCGTCGAAGCGGTGATCGGCGGCGTCCACGAGCTCGGTGCGCACGCGGCTCCCCTTCGCGAGCAGCGCGGCGGTGTCCCGGAGCGCCATGGAGGCGTCGATGGCGCTGCCCGCGGCGCGGACCAGGAGGTTGTCCGGCTTCACCGTCGCCCGCTGGACGGCGCGCTCCGCCGCGGTCGACAGCGCCTGCGCGAGCGGGGCGGGCGGGGCGCCCGGCTCCGATGCCTCCCAGAGCGCGCGCCAGCGAGGGTGGGGGACCGCCGACGCGGCCCGCTCGGCGACCCGCTGCACCACCGCGCTCACGGTGCTCCGCTGCTCGCCTGCCGACGAGGCCGCGAGCTCGTTCAGCTTGTACGCGGCCATGAGGGGCCGGACCCAGATGATGGAATCGGCGATCTTCTTGTAACCGGCGCGCTGGAAGATCGGGAATGAGGCCTTGTTGGGGAAGCCGAACACGAAATCGACCCCGGCGTCGCGGCAGCCCCTCGCGAGCTCTCGCTGGATGCTCATGGCGGCCCCCGCGATGCGGTGCGCCTTGGTCACGCCGAAGTCGCCGAGGACGCCGGCCTTGAGCTTGCGCCCGTCGACAACCAGGTCGCGCGGGTAGAACGAGCCGCTCCCGATGATCTCCCGCTCCGGTCCGTGAAAGCCCATCCAGGTCCGCGGGGGGCCGGCCGGGTTCTGCTCCTGGAACCAGCGCATCCGCCGCTCCACGAGCTCCTGCGACACCTCGCCGTGGGCGAGGTTCTCTTTCCAGAGCTGCGCGAGGACGTCCCTGTGCTCTTCCGGATGGACGCGGGCGGCGCTGTAGACCTTCTCCATGGCTTTCCCGTGCGCTCTCCTGGCGCGGCAGAGCGGCGCGCCGCGCCCGTCATGGCCGAAGGCGGCGAGGGCGTCAATCGCGCCTGGCGGCGCGGCGAGGCGTTCCGCGCTGGGCACAGCGACGCCCGCGCGGCGAAGGCGTCATCGCGGAACCGGAGTACACTCGCGCGATGTCTCGCCGCGCCATCGCCGCCGTCGCCTGGCTCTCGTTGCTGTTCGCCCTGGCTTGCAGCTCCGCGCTGCCGCCGCCCCCTCCAGACGCTTCGCAGGCGAAGAGCAGCGGCGCTTCCGCGCGGCAGCCGGGCCCAGCCGCGGATCCGGGAGCGACGTTCGATGGCGACGTGATGGTCGCGGACGGCGACCCCGGTCCGGTGCCGGTGACACGCGCGGATCCGGCGCGCGGCAGCCGGCTCGCGCCCGTGACGATCGTCGTGTTCTCCGACTTCGAGTGCCCCTTCTGCAAGCACCTGGGCGGCACGCTGAGGCAGCTGGAGCAGCGGTACGGCGCGGAGCGGCTGCGGGTCGTGTGGAAGAACTTCCCGCTCGCCTTCCACAAGCAGGCTCGGCCGACGGCCGAGGCCGCGATGGCGGTGTTCGCGCACGCGGGTCCCAAGGCCTTCTGGGCGTTTCACGACGCCATCTTCACGGCCGACGAGCGGCTCTCGCCGGAGGTCCAGGGCAACGCGCTCCGGCGGGCCGGCGTGACCCCCGGCCAGATCCAGCAGCTCGTCCAGCAGAGCAGGGCGGCGCAGAAGGTCGACGCGGACATGGCGCTCGCCGGGCGGCTCGGCGTGAACGGCACGCCGGCGTCGTTCATCAACGGCGTCCTCCTCGTCGGCGCGCAGCCGGCGGAGCGGTTCGCGGAGATCATCGACGCGCAGCTCGCCGCGGCGCAGGCGCTCCGCGCCGAGGGGACGCCGCCGGAGAAGATCTACGCGGCGCTCGCGAAGAAGAACTTCGCTCCTCCTGCCGAGGAGCCCGACGACGCCGAAGAGGAAGGCGACGGCAGCATGGTGCACCTCGTGCCCGTCGGGGACTCGCCCGTGCGCGGCGCGGACACGGCGCTCGTCACGATGGTGCTGTTCAGCGACTATCAGTGTCCGTTCTGCAGGCGGGTCACGCCGACGGTCGAGAAGCTCAGGGCGCAGTACGGCGACAAGCTGCGCGTCGTCTGGAAGGACAACCCGCTCCCGTTCCACCCCCGGGCCGAGCCCGCTGCAGAGCTGGCGCGCGAGGCCCGCGCCCAGAAGGGAAACGACGCCTTCTGGCAGGCCAACGATCGCCTCCTCGCCGGCGAGGCCGCCCTCGACGACGCCGCCCTCGAGGCCGTCGCCGCGGACCTCCGGCTGAACGTCGACGCGGTGAAGCGCGCCGTCGCCTCGCACAAGCACGCCGCCAAGATCGAGGCCGACGTGGATCTCGCCGACGATCTCGGCGCCCAGGGGACCCCGCACTTCTTCATCAATGGCCGCAGCCTCGTCGGCGCGCAGCCGATAGAGAAGTTCCAGGCGATCATCGACGAGGAGATCGCCAAGGCGGAGGCGATGGTCGTGGCCGGGACGCCGCGCGCGAAGGTGTACGAGGCCATCCAGAAGCAGGCGGCCCCGCCGGCGCCGCCGCCGAAGGTGTCCGTGCCGCCGGTGCCCAAGGGCCACCCCAGCAAGGGCGCGGCCACGGGCAAGGTGGTCATCCAGGCGTTCTCCGACTTCCAGTGCCCTTTCTGCGCGCGCGCCGCCGCCACGATGGACGAGCTCATCAAGGCGTTCCCGGGCAAGGTCCGTGTCGTCTACCGCCACCTGCCGCTCCCCTTCCACCCGGAGGCGCAGCTGGCCGCCGAAGCGGCCATGGAAGCGCTCGCGCAGAAAGGGCCGGCCGGCTTCTGGAAGATGCACGACCTGCTCTTCAAGGTGAGCGACGCCTCGAACCTCGACCGCGGGGCCCTGGAGCAGCACGCCAAGAGCCTCGGGCTCGACGCGGCGCGCTTCGCAAAGGCGCTCGACGAGCACACCCATCGCGCCGCCGTCGAGGCCGACGCGCAGGCCGCGCGGAGCGCCGGCATCACCGGGACTCCCGGGTTCGTGATCAACGGTTACCTGGTCAGCGGAGCCCAGCCGCTCGCGAAATTCAAGAAGGTAGTTCGGCGCGCCCTCGGCGAAGCGAACTGAACGCGACCTGAACGCGCGCGACACGCGCGTCCCGGCGGCGCGCGCTCCGGCTCCGGGCTCCAGGACCTGCGCTCCGAGCGATCTGGCGCTCGGCTCACCATGTGCGTTTCCCGGGCCGCCTCCATCGATATCGCGCTTCGAGCTCGTGATAGCCTGTCGCAATGCCCAAACCGCGCGGTCGAGGGACATCGGCCGAACCCAGGCGCACCGTCAAGGCATCGAGCGGATCCGCGCGTGCGCGGCGTCATGGCAAGGCGGTCGAGCGCGCGGGCGCGAAGGCGGGCCCGCCGGCCGCGCTGCGCGACGGGCAGGAGCGGGCGCCCGCAAGCTCGCGCGCCAGGCCCAGGAAGGCGAAGGGCGCGACCTCGCTCGTGGAGGCCTCCGTCGCGAAGCGACCGGCAGCGCCGGGGAAGCGCGCGGCGGCCGAGCCACCGGCGGCGCCGAGGATGCGCCCCGCGAGAGCGCGTGCCGGCGAGCAGGCCAGCGCCGCGCCGCCGAAGCGCCGACCCCGGAACGCGAAGGCGAAGAGCGGAGCGGACGACGTGGAGTTCTCGCCGCCGCGGCCGCCAGAGCTCGACTGGGACGACACGCCGTCCGAGAGCGCCGAGGAGGCCCTCGCCCAGCGCTGGGCGGCGCGGGGGGAGGAGCTCTTCCAGCAGCTCGAAGGCCACGGCGCCGCGCTCCACGAGTACCGCGCCGATCTCAAGGAGGGGCGCTTCGTCTGGATCGCGCCGAGCGGGCGCGTGTCCGCCGAGGCGAGCGCGCGCCTCCTGTGCAGCTGGTCGTGCGCGACCTCGGTCCTGGTCATGGCGTGGGCCGACCCGCTCGCCAGCGGCGCGGGGATCGGGCGCATCGACGGGATGCCCGCGGAGCAGGACGGCATCGACGAGCAAGGCGCCTGGCAGATCGCGATGAGGGCGGCCGACGCCTGCAACGCCGCCTACCTCTATCGCGTGTCCTCGCCGCAGGCCTGGTACTTCCTTGCGCTCGACGGGCTGACGTTCTCACCGAAGCGCATTTCGTTCCATCCGGGCGCGCCGGTCTGCCTCGTGCTGCGCGCCATCGGCGAGGTGCGCGAGGCGATCGCGTCCCGCGCCGAGCCCGCCGACGTCGTGCGCGACAGGATCTCGGCGCTCAGCGACTCGCTGTTCCACCAGGCCAGATATGCCTACCGCGACACCGATTGGGTCGCGCGCCTCGATCGGACCGGCTCGTGCCTCTCGCACCTCGCGAAGCGCATCCCACGCGCCGGCTTCAGCGCGATCGCCGCGGGCCAGCGCATCGACGAGTGGCTCGATCGCGAGCTCGCGGTCGAGCTGATCAACGCGCTCTCGCTCATCGAGGACGAGTGGAGCCTGTTCGGTTGATGGGGCGGTGACGGGCGCGGCCTTGCCCGTATCGCGGTCAACCCCCGCCTTTCCTCGCGTCGCGCGCGGCCGAGCCCGCGCCGCGCGCCCGCGGCACCGCTCTTGAAGGGGTCGCAGGAGGGGACGTGAGGGGAGGGGGCGATGGGGCGAGCGAAGCTGTTCGAGGATCGCAGGGACGCCGGGCGCAGGCTCGCGCAGCTGCTCTCGGGGTACAGGAGCGAGGCGCCGCTCGTGCTCGCCCTACCGCGCGGCGGCGTCGAGGTGGGCTACGAGGTGGCGCGCGCGCTGGGCGCGCCGCTCGATGTGTGGATCGTGCGCAAGCTCGGCGCGCCCGGGCAGCCGGAGCTCGGCGTGGGCGCGATCGCCGAGGGGGGCGAGGTGTACATCGATCGGGGCCTCGTCGCGCTGCTGGGGATCTCCGAGGCGCAGCTCGCCGAGATCGCGGAGCGGCAGGCCGCCGAGGTGGAGCGCGGGGTGCGCCGGTACCGGGGCGACAGGCCGATGCCCCGCGTCGAGGGGCGGACTGTGATCGTCGTGGACGACGGCATCGCGACCGGCGGCACCGTGCGGGCCGCGCTGCGCGACCTGCGCAAGCGCTCGCCGAGGCGGCTCGTGCTCGCCGCGCCGGTCGCCGCGCCGTCGAGCCTGTCGTCGCTCCGCCGCGAGGTCGACGGCATCGCTTGCATCGAGGAGGACCCGGGCCTCCAGGCGATCGGCGCCTACTACGAGGATTTCTCGCAGACGTCGGACGACGCCGTCGCCACGCTGCTCGCCGAGGCGCGGCGCGAGGTCCCGAGGCCGGAAGGGGCGGAGCGGCCCCTCTTCGTCGAGGCTGGGACGGCGGCGCTCCCCGGGGACCTCGCCATCCCGGAGAGGGCGGGCGGCCTCGTGATCTTCGCGCACGGCAGCGGCAGCAGCCGCAGGAGCCCTCGCAACCGCTCGGTCGCGGAGGCGCTCTGGCGGTGGGGGCTGGCCACGCTGCTCTTCGACCTGCTCACCGACGAGGAAGAGGCGGACGATCGCCGGAGCGCCCACCTCCGCTTCGACGTCGATCTGCTCGCGCGGCGGCTGATCGGGGCGACGGACTGGGCGCTCGCGCGACCCGAGCTCCGTCACCTCGCGGTCGGCTACTTCGGCGCGAGCACCGGCGCGGCGGCCGCGCTCATCGCCGCGGCGGCGCGGCCGCGCGCCGTGGGCGCCGTCGTGTCGCGCGGCGGCAGGCCCGACCTCGCGGGCGCGGCCCTGGCGATGGTGCGCGCGCCGACGCTGCTCATCGTGGGCAGCGCGGACACCGAGGTGCTGGCGCTGAACCAGGCTGCCCTCGACGAGCTCGCGGGCCCGCGCCGCCTCGCCGTCGTGCCTTCCGCGACGCACCTGTTCGAGGAGCCGGGCGCGCTCGCGGCGGTCGCCCGGCTCGCCGGCGAGTGGTTCGCGCAGCACCTGATCGCGCGAGGAGCCGAGGCGAGGGCGTGACGCGCCTGCCGCGGGCCGCCCGCCGGCGCCTGCCGGCGCGCGCCGGCAGGCGCGGCGCCTACCTGGAGAGCCAGACCGTGTACGCGTGCGGCATGAACGGCGCGTCGTCGGGATCGAACGGGAGGCTCCGGATCATGCTCCCCGCGTTGACGCCCACGACGAGCAGCCCCGAGAGCCCGTCGAGCCCCACCACCGTGCGCTGCGCGCGGCTGCTGCCGAAGACGCCGGCCACGTCGACGCGGCCGGCCTCGGCGCCCTGCGCGTCGACCTTCACGATCGCCCAGCGGAACAGCGCGGGCAGCTCCCAGTCGGCCACGAAGGTGATCTCGGCCGCCTTGAGATCCGGCCGAGCGGCCGCGTTCTCCGCCGAGAGATCGAGCCAGAGATATGTCGCGCCGGTCGGCTCGATCGGGCGCAGGGGCGCGACCCGGCGCGGGAGCGTGGCGTAGGGCAGCGACCACTCGAAGCGAACCCGGCCGAAATCGCCGAAGCGCCCGGCGTCGGAGAGGTGCGCGCCGTCGCTGCGGCTGCCAACGAACGCTCGCGCGATGGCGAACTCGAGGAGCAGGTCGTCGAGGTCCTCGCCGCGAGATCGCAGGGACGCCCGGAGCGCGTCGAAGGTGTCGGGCTCGGCGTGGAAGCGCGCCGCGCCCGCGGGCGTGGACTGCGCCGCGATGGCGAGCAGCGACGTCGCGACCTGCGCCGGCGTCCCGGTGCCGTACGCGTCGTCGAGGTACCACGGAAAGAGCAGGCCGCCGTCGAGCGCGCCGAGCGCCGCGCCGGTGAGCGCCCGCTCTGGCGCCCGCTGGAAGGCGTCGACCGCGGCGAGCTCCTCGGCCGCGCAGGGCGCCGCGATGGCGGCGAGGTAGCTCGCCGTCATGGCGATCGCGCCCTCCTCCGCCCCGGCGTCGAGGCGCATGGCGACGGCGGCTCCGAGCGCGTAGGCCGCGTCGGACGCGCTCGCGCACCCGCCGCCGCGCTCCGGCGCTGCGATGATGGCAAACGCGCTCGCGGCGTCGAACCGCTCCCCGAGCGCCCGCAGATCGTGCCCCACGCGCATCGGGCCGCGGCGCGGGCCAGGCTCCAGGTAGAGATCGTACGCAGGGCCGCCCCCCCGCGCGCCATCGGGGAGCGGTCGCGGCAGACCGAGCGCGTCGTAGGTCCGCATCGCGGCCTCCAGGTGGGTGAGGCTCTCGAGGAGGGCGGCGCCGGGGACGTCCGCGGGCGCGTGCACGCAGACGGGCAGCGTGAAGGAGCAAGCGCGTTGTCGGACATCGCGGACATCGCGCTCGCCCGGGCGCTGCACCGGCGAGACCACGGGTCGGCCCTCGGCCGGCGGGGCGGCGGCCACCGAGGCGCTGTCGTCGGGGGGCGCCCCGGCCTGCGCGCTCGCGACGGGCGAGGGCGGCCTGGCCGACGGCGCGTCCGCCGCGCGCGCCGCTGCCGCGGGGGGGCCGCCGAGGGCCGCGCCCAGGGCGAGGACCACCAGCGCCCAGGGCGCCTTGCGTCGCAGCGCGGGCGCTCGCTCGGGTCGCGCGGCTCGGGCGTGTGTGGGGAACGGTCTCATGGGGAGCGCGCTTGGTGTCCGGAGATCCGCCGGCGAGTCTGCCCCGGCGGCTTCGCGCTAGCTCATCGCACGAGCGACCGCCCTTGCCCATGCTCGCCAGCGTCGGTCCTGCGCCCCCGCCGGCCCGCGCCGGGAGGGCCCCGGCGGCGGCGTGGCTCCTCTCGTTCCAGAGCGGGAATGCGGGGGTGTCTGGACCCCGATCTCACCGAATCGAACTCCTGGTATCCTGCGCGCCCCTCGTCCGCCTCCCGGGCGGGGGCGAAAGCCCAGGACGATTCAATGACCCATCCGCTTCACGACATCTTGCTCCCCGACAGCCGACACGACTTCTTCCCGGTGGTGATCGAGATCCCGAAAGGATCGAAGTGCAAGTATGAGCTCGACAAGAAGACCGGGCTCTTGATGCTCGACCGCGTGCTCTACTCGTCAGTGCACTACCCGGCCAATTACGGCTTCATCCCGCAGACGCACGCGGGCGACGGCGACCCGCTCGACGTCCTCGTCATCATGCAGGAGCCGGTCGTGCCGCTCACGATCGTGAGGGCGCGCGCCATCGGCGGCTTCTTCATGCGCGACGACAAGGGCGTCGACGACAAGATCATCGCGGTCGCCGTGGACGACCCCTCCGTGGCCCATTACCTGACCCACGAGGAGCTGCCGCCGCACGTGACCAAGGAGCTCATGCGGTTCTTCATCGACTACAAGACGCTCGAGAACAAGCTCGCAGAGGTAGATACGATGTACGACAGGAACCGCGCCCTGGAGGTCATCGAGGAGTCCGTGGCGAGCTATCGCTCGATCAGCGCCTGGTCCAAGGGCTGACGCGGCTGGCCTGGGGGCCGGGTTGCAGCGGCGCACGGATGGATCGCGGATGCGGTGGATCGCCCTTCCTGGACCCCTCGGCGTCCACCCCTCGTAACCTTCGAAAAAATCCAGAAACCGGGCATAGCGGCGCCGGGTAACCCCGCGAGAACACTCGGCACGAGGGTTGCTTTACCGCCGGCTGTGGATCGCTTCTCGACGCTCATGGACGACGAAGGCCTTGCCCAGCGGCTCGCCCAGAGCCCTGAGGTCGAAGCGCGCCCGGCGATCCAGCGGCTCCGGTTCGACCTTGGATCCGGTGGGAGGTCGAGCTCTCTGGCGTGGCGGGTGACACCGTGAGTCGGCTCAACGCGGAGCGTCGAACTCGACTTCGCTCCGGGGAGAGCCACCAAGGGCCCACCATGACGCATACAGGCGAGCAGGCAGGGCAAATACGCTGAAGACGCTGAAAACGACGCTGAAAACGATTCGAACGCGGCGAACACAGTCAACGCAAACAACACGAATGACGCGGACGATTCGGTGACAGGCCATTGAAGCGCGCGTGTATGCGCATGGATTATCGAGGCGACACCGCTTGATCGGGGCTTGACAATATGAGAGACATCAGCTTTTCTCAAGCAATGATGAGCACGCTTAATAGCTTAGTTTCGGCGAAAGCGTGTCGCCGCTACTCCGCAGTGGCGCTTCTCCTCGCCGGTCCGCTCGGTTGCTTGGGCAACCTCGGAAACCCCGACGGGACGCCCTCCGAGACGGGTAGCAGCGGCGACAGCAGCGGAAACGGCAGCGGCAACGGCAGCAGCAGCGGCGGCGACGGCGGGGGCCCCGGCGACCCGCCGGAGATGCACACGGAGATCCCGGAGGTGTCGCACTGCGAGGTCGCGGACAAGAGCACCCCGGGCCCGCGCGTGGTGCGTCGCCTGACGGTGGATCAATTCGAGGCCACTGTCCGCGATCTGTTCAAGGACCAGTCCGTCGCCCTTCCGAGCATCTTCAACGATCCGCAGGTGCTCGGGTTCACGGCCGACGCGAACGCGCTGGTGATTCGCGACCTGACGGCCCAGCAGATCATGGATTGGGCCGAGACGACCGCCGACTGGGCGGTGACGAACAAGCTCGCCAGCATCACCTCCGCCTCGTGCCGGACCCTGGATGCGAGCTGCCGGACCGAGTTCATCCGCGACTTCGGCCGCCGCGCGTTCCGCGACAAGCTCACGGACGAGCGCGTGGCGTCCTACGACGCGCTGTTCAGCGCGGAGAAGTCGTTCGAGGACGGCGCCAAGGTGGTCGTGGGCGCCATGCTGCAGTCGCCGTACTTCCTCTACCGCCACGAGATCGGGACCGCGGCGAACGGCTCGGGCGTCTACGAGCTCACCCCGCACGAGATCGCGAGCAACCTCTCGTACCTGCTGACCGGGACCATGCCGGACGAGGCGCTGCTGCAGGCCGCCGACGCGGCCGCCGCCCAGGGCGCCAACCTGACCAGCGAGCAGATCGCCCAGCACGCGCTGCGCCTGCTGGAGGACTCGGCGACAAGGCCGCTCGCCGAGAAGGAGATGATGCGGTTCATGCGCGGCTGGCTCCAGCTGAACCGCCTCGTCACCGCGGTGAAGGACAACACGCTCTTCGATCTCACGGACGCCATGCGCAAGGACATGATGGCCGAGACGCAGGCGCTCATCGTGGACACCGCGTTCAACCAGAACGGCACGTTCGCCAACCTCCTGCAGGCGGACTACACGTTCATCAACGCCAGCCTGGGCGCGCACTACGGCATCAACGGCGCCGGGGGCACCGAGCTGACGAAGGTGACGCTCACCCCGGGGCAGCGCGACGGGGGCATCCTGGCCCACGGCAGCTTCCTGACGGGGCATGGCGGCGCGAAGCTGTCCTCGCCGACCCAGCGCGGCAAGATGGTCCGCACGCGCCTCCTCTGCCAGCCGCTCGAGCCCCCGCCGCCCGGCGTGGATCCGAACGTCAAGCCCCTCGAGACCCCGGCGACCACGCGCGAGATGGTCGAGCAGCACGCGCAGGCGCCGTTCTGCGCGAACTGCCACAAGCAGACGGACCCGATCGGCGTGGGCTTCGAGCACTACGACACGTTCGGTCGGTGGCGGAACGACGAGAACGGGATCCCCGTCGACGTGACCGGCACGGTCTTCGAGCCGCCCAGCGGCGAAGATTTCAATTTCAATGGTGCCACCGAGCTGGCCGACTACCTCGCGGCGAGCGAGGACGTCAAGGCGTGCATGGTCCGTTACTGGTCGTACTACGCGTTCGGCGGCACCTGGGAGCAGGACGGCTGCACGTACGAGACGGTCCAGCAGGACGCCGCGGCGGACGAGTTCCGCCTCAAGAGCGTGTGGCTCGCGTTGACGCGCGCGCCGCACTTCACCCGCAGAGTTCAAGGCCCGTGACCCCACGGCTGCAACCCAAGAACAGATCGGTAGCGAGTGAAAGGATCGGTCATGCGCAGCCATAGTCGTAGGAAGTTTCTCAAGGGTGTCGGGGCCAGCCTGGGCGCCAGTCTTCTGTTCTCCCCCTTCTATGATTCCATCGCCAACGCGGCTCCCGGGAAGAAGCCGAAGCGGCTCCTGATCTTCTTCACCATGGGGACGGCCCCCTCGATCTGGAAGCCCAAGAGCGTCTCCGGCGAGACCCCCACGTTCAGCGAGTCCACCTCGCCGCTCGAGGAGGTGAAGGAGCACATCGTGATGCTGGACGGCCTCCCCAGCGGGAGCCCCAGCAACAACCACGGCTCCGCCGACGGCCTCACCGGGATGGGCTATTACAGCAACGGCCCCTACGGGTTGATCTCGGTCGACCAGTACATCGTCGAGAAGCTGAAGGGCAAGGGGCTGTCGACGCCCATCCCCTCGCTCCTGCTCGGCGCCGCCGTCGAGGGCGGCAAGACGGGGTTCTACAAGGGGACCAACCTGTCGCCGATCGCCTCCCCCACGTCCGCCTACTCGACCGTGTTCACGGGCTTCACGCCGTCCAACAACCAAGGCAGCAACGACAACGGCGCCGCCGAGGCCCTGCTGAAGCGGCGCAAGAGCGTCCTCGACAACCTCACGAAAGAGCTCTCGTCGCTCAAGGGGAACCTGGGGAAGGAGCAGCAGTACAAGCTGGATCTGCACCTCGAGTCGATCCGCCAGCTCGAGCAGCGGCTCTCGAACACGATGACCCCGGGAGGAGGAGGAGGAGGAGGGACGGGCGCCTGCTCCGTCCCGGGAACGCCCACCGGCGACATGACCAATGGCTTGAAGGCCAACCAGCTTCATCTGGATATCATCGTCGGCGCGTTCGCGTGCGATATCACCCGCGTCGCCTCGATCCAGTGGGGCTCGGATCAGATGATGAACGCGAACCTGAGCGAGATCGGGCTCAGCGGTGAGGAGCACAACGGCATGATCCACACCGGCGCCCCCGCGCACCTCGACCTGATCAAGCTCGAGAAGTGGCTGCACCAGCAGTTCGTCGGCGTCATCAAGAAGCTGAAGGCGACGCCCGAGGCCGACGGCTCCGGGACGCTCCTCGACAACACGCTGGTCGCCTGGTGCCGTGACATGGGCGACGCGCCGAACCACACCCAGAACGAGATGAAGTTCGTCCTGGCGAGCGGCAACGGCGGCTATCTGAAGACGGCCCCCGGCGGCCGGTTCATCAAGAGCGGCGAGCGGCACGAGCGCGTGCTCCTCAGCCTGTGCGACGCGATGGGCGTCACGGACTTCTCCGGCTTCGGGGATCCGGCTCTGGGCAGCAAGTCGCCGCTCCCCGGCATCGCCGCGACCTGACACCGAGGGCGCGAGGCCGCTCGCCGCGACAGGTGCGCCCCCACGCACCTGTCGCGGCGAGCTCCATTGGCGCGAGATCGGTAGCGTGAAAGGGTCGTTCATGCGCAGTCATCGTCGTAGAGATTTCCTCAAGGGGCTGGGGGCCAGCGTCGGGGCCGGCTTCCTGTTCAACCCCTTCCTCGACTCCATCGCAGAGGCCGCGCCGGGCCGGAAGCCCAAGCGGCTCCTCTTGTTCTGCACGATGGGGACCGCGCCATCGATCTGGAAGCCCACGAGCGTCTCCGGCGAGACCCCCACGTTCAGCGAGTCGACGTCGCCGCTCGCGGACGTGAAGCAGCACGTCGTGCTCGTGGATGGCCTCCCCAGCGGGAATCCGGGGAACAACCACGGCGCGCCCGACGCCCTGACGGGGCTCGGCTTCAGCGACCCCGCCAAGCTGATCTCCGTCGACCAGTTCATCGCGGACAAGCTGATCGCCGCCGGCACGAAGACGCAGATCCCCTCGCTCTTGCTGGGGGCCGAGAGCACGGTGAGCGGCGGGAGATCGCCGTACTATCGCAAGGACAACCTGCCGGGCATCGCCTCTCCGACGTCCGCCTACTCCACCCTGTTCGGCTCGGCGATCCCGTCGAACACGTCGTCAGACGATCTCTTGCGCCGTCGCAAGAGCGTCCTCGATCACCTCAAGAACGAGATCAAGGCGCTCGAGGGGAACCTCGGCTCCGAGCAGAAGTACAAGCTGGAGCTGCACATCGACTCGATCCGGCAGGTCGAGGAGCGGCTGTCCAACGCGTCGTCCGGCCAGACCGGCGGCTGCAGCGTGCCGACGAAGCCCTCCACCGATCCGGCCAACCCGCTCCAGGCCAACCTGCTCCACATGGATCTCCTCGTCGGCGCGTTCGCGTGCGACATCACCCGGGTCGGCGCGATCCAGTGGGGCTCGGATCAGGCCATGAACGTCGATCTCCCGGACATCGGGCTGAAGGGCGACGAGCACGGCGCCATGATCCACACCGGCGCACCGGCGCACCTCGACCTGATCAAGCTGGAGAAGTGGCTGTCGCAGCGGTTCGTCGACCTCATCAACAAGCTGAAGGCGATCCCGGAGGCCGACGGCTCCGGGACGCTCCTCGACAACACGCTGATCGCGTGGTGCCGCGACATGGGCGACTCGCCGAACCACAACCAGAACGAGATGAAGTTCGTCCTGGCGAGCGGTGAAGGCGGCTATCTGAAGACGGCCCCTGGCGGCCGGTACATCAAGAGCGGCGAGCGGCACGAGCGCGTGCTGCTCAGCCTGTGCGACGCGATGGGCGTCACGGACTTCTCCGGCTTCGGCGATCCGAACCTGCGGTCCAAGTCGCCGCTCCCGGGCCTCACGGGCAACTGAGGCGGCCGGCGCGCCCCTTCCCGGCGCGCGCTCTCTCCGGTTCCCCGCGACCGCCGCGTCGCGCCCGGGCGCCTGCGCTCTCCCGGGCGCACGCCGCCGTCGACCCCCGTCCCGCGCCCGGCGTACACTCGTCACCATGACGACGCGCGCGCCGGCGGGATACGAGGCGGATCAACGGCGAGACGACCTGTCCGCGTACGCGCGGTACCTGTCCGCGATGGACGCGTCGATGCGCCAGAAGGTCGCGCTCACGGCGGCGCACCTCCTGTGCGAGGGCCGCGTCGCCGACATGGGCATGGGCTCGGGGCAGGGCAGCGCCGCGCTGGCCCAGCTCTACCCGCGCCTCGAGGTCATCGGCGTCGACATCGATCCGACGGTCGTCGAGCTCGCGCGCCGCGCTCATCAGCACCCGAACCTGGGCTTTCAGCTGGGCGACATCGCGAGGACTGTATTCCCGCCCGAGAGCCTCGATGGGATCTTCGACTCGTCGGTGCTCCACCACGTCACCTCGTATGGCGGTTACCGCCACGCGAACGCCGCGGAAGCGCTGGCGGCGCAGGTGGAGCAGCTCTCCCCGGGCGGGGTGCTCGTGGTGAGGGACTTCGTCGATCCCGGGCCGGAGACGGTGTTTCTGGACGTGCCCGCCGAGGACGGCGACGACGGCCGCGATCCCCGCAGCGCCTCGACGGCGGCGCTGCTCGAGCGGTTCGCGGGCGAGTTTCGCTCGCTCGCGCCGGAGCCGGGGTTCCCGCTGGCGCGCGCCCCGCGCGAGCCCTCCGGCGCGCTCCCCGCGCCGCGCAAGGGGTGGCGCCGGTATCGTCTCGCCCACAAGCATGCTGTCGAGTTCGTGTTGAGGAAGGATTACCGCGCTGACTGGGAAGCCGAGGTCAAGGAGGAGTACACCTATTTCTCACAGGCGCAGTTCGAGGCGCTCTTCGCCCGGCTCGGCCTGCGCGTGCTGTCGTCGACGCCGCTGCGCAACCCCTGGATCGTGCGGAACAGGTTCGTCGGTCGCTTCGAGCTCCGGGACACCACGGGCGCGTGCCTGCCTTATCCGCCCACGAACTACCTGATCGTCGGAGAGAAGGTGAAGGCCGGTCAAGGGGTCGCGTTCCGGCTCGCGCCCGCGGAGAGCGCCCGGCAGTTCTTGCGGATCGAGCACCACCAGGATCGGGCGACTGGGCAGGTGTTCGACCTGGCGGCGCGGCCACACCCCACGCTGGACATCGTGCCGTTCTTCTTCGCGGGTGAGACGGCGTACGTGCTGGCGCGGACCAGCTATCCGCGGCCTATCGCGCGCGCCTGCCGCGAGGAGACGCCTCCCCTCGACGGCAGCGGGCCGGCGGACTACCTGGCCGAGCCGATCGCGGTCGTGCAGACCGAGTTCCCGGTCGGGCACACCGTCGAGCATGCGCTGGAGCGGGCGGCCGGGGTGCGGGCGGCGGCGATCCAGCGCATGATCCCGGGCACGACGTACTACCCGTCGCCGGGCGGCATCCTCGAAGAGGTGCGGTCGATGCTGGTGGAGGTCGAGCCCACGTTCGTGAACGCGCCCTCGGAGAACGTGTCGGGGTTCGGCACCTCGGGGCGCATCCGCGCCATCGAGGCGCGCCAGCTCCTCCGCGCCGCGCAGGTCGGCGGCCTGCCCGACGCGCGGCTCGAGCTGAACGTCTACGACCTCCTGGCGCGCTTCGGCCTGCCGTTCGGGCCGTGGATCGGCGACGAGATCCCGCTCGCGGCGGCCGGCGCGGGCGCCGCTGGCGGTGCCGGCGACGGCGGCGTGGCCGCCGTGCAGCCGACGTCGCTCGCCGCGCTGCTCGGGCGCCCGAGCCGCCGGAGGTTCTCGCGGGTGGACCCGAGCGCCAGCGCGGGGTTCCTCGAGGTGCGACGGGCGCGCTTCGAGGAGCTGACCGCGGACGGCGGCGTGGTGGCCGCGCGGGAGCTGGAGTACGTGGTGCCTCGGCCGCTCGGGGTGCTCACGGTCTCGACGGCGCTGCTCGCGCGGGCGCCGTCGGGGGAGCTCGTGCTCGGCGTGGACGACCACGATCTGCCCGCTGCCCAGAGCTTCTCGGGCAACAGCGGCATCCTTGTCGCGCCGGCGTGGCGGCTGCCGCGGAGCGTGAGCGCGCTTTCGGCCGCCGAGGCGTTCGTGCGCGAGCGGCTGCAGGCCGAGTACGGCGTTCGGGTGGGGGCGGCCGTGGAGCTCGGAGGGGCCTACCGCCCTTCGCCAGGGCTGACCCCGGAGCTGGTCCAGCCGCTCGCCTTCGTGGTGACCGCGGCGCCTGCCTCGGCCGGCGCGCCCGCCTCGGCCGCCGCCGTGCCCGACCTCGCGCCGGGGTCCGATGCCGCTCGTCGGCTCTCGTGGGTGCCGCTGATCGAGCTCGTCGCGGGGCGAGCGCACCTGCCGGACGGCCACCTCCGCGTCGCGGCCCTGCGCGCGGCGCACGCGCTCGGCCTGGCGATCTCTCCGCCCCTCCCGCGGTGACCCGCGGCGGGCCTACCTGAGCGCTTCCTCGAACATGTTCGTGTTGCCGGTCTGGTACGACACCTCGAACCTGACCTTGGAGATCTTCCAGCCGCCAGCGTGCCTGGCGAGCTCATAGCGGTAGTGGCCCGCGACCAGCCAGTCCTCGCCGCCCGGCGCGCGCGCGAACCGATGGTGGGCGCGGACATGGCACTCCACGGTGGCGTGCTCTCCTTTCACCTCGATGTCGAGGGGGCCGAGGAAATGTTGTGATGCGTCGATCGCGTCGTGAAACTTGCTCCAGCCCGCCAGCAGATCGTCCGTCTTCTGCTCCTGCGGCTCGCCCCCGAAGACCGACGTGAAATCGGCCACCACGACGTCGGCATAGAGGCCGCGGAGCTCGGTCCAGCGCCGCTTGTCGATGTGGTGGGCGATCCGGACAACGACATTCTGGATCGCCTGCACGTCACTCAACTCTCGCGTCATGGTCGTCCTTTCGTCGCGTGGAGCAGGAGGCGCCGTGCTCCGCGGTGAGCTCTCTCGAGCCGTTCCTGGCCGGAGGAGAGATGCGGTTAGCATGGACGTAAAAAGGCGAGAAGGGCCCCGCCCCCTCGCCGTCCGGGGTGAGCCGATGAAGCGTCGCGAACTGCGGTGTCGATGACGCGCTGATGGCCCCCTGATGCTTGGACCCCGCAACCGCGCTCGGCGGACGGCGGTTTCGAGGCCTCAGCGGCGCCGCCGGCGCGCGCGAACATGCCGTATCTGCGCGCGCCGCCGGCGCGCGCGATGAGCTCCGGGCCTCCGCGGCGGCTGGCACGCCGGGCGCTTACCGCGTCGCACATCGCCGGTTCGCCGGCCGCTCCTCGCGGCGCACAGCGGGGCGGAAGACCCCATGGAACTCATGAGCAACTCCCTGAAGATCCCGATGCCCGGCGCCGCGCCGACGGACCTCGCGAGCCGGAGCAGGAGGCTCGGATGGAGCGCGCGCGCCGATGCCGGGAGGGCCCGATCGTTCGTCGCCCTGCGCGGGCGCATGCTCGCGAGCCCGAGCCTCGCCGGGGCGCTCCATTTCATGCAGGTGACGAACCGCCCCTGGGAGCCGCATGAGCTCAGGGCGTGGCTCCACGATCACGTGATCGCTCCGGGGTGGATGATGGCCCCGCGCGCGGTGCGCGAGCCGGGCGCGGAGACCGTGGCGCTCCGCGAGCTGGACGAGCGGCCCGAGGCGGTCGCGGCGCTCACCGGGCGCGCGCGCCGGCGCGTGGGGAGCGCGCTGCTCGACTTCGTGGCACCGGACCCCGAGGGCAGGTTTCTCCGTGCAGCGCTGTACAGCGCGCGCGTCCGCTGGGCCGTGGTGGGCGACCGATCCGGCTGGCTGCCGGCGCCGCGCGAGAGCGACTTCCTCAGCGACGTCGTGCTCAGCCTCTTTGCCGCGGCGATCCTCTCGAGCCCGGACATCTATCAGCGCCACATGACCGTCTGCTCGCACTGCGGGCGCGTCGCGTTCGCCCAGGAGGCGCGGCCGTCCACCGCGGCCTGCCCGCGCTGCGACGGAGAGGTGCGGTGGCGCATGCCCCCGGTTGGAGCGGGCAGGCGCCGCGGCGGCGGAGGGACCGGCGAAGAGCGCGCATGAGCGGCGCCCGCGGCGCCTCGCCGGCGGGCGGTTCTGGTGTAAATTATTGTAATTATTATGGTTTAGGACTCATGGCAGCGCGACGTACGCGACCGCCTGGTCCCTCAACCACGTGCGCTGCCGGCGCACGAAGGTGCGTGTGGCGCGCACGATGGCCGGCGCGAGCTCGTCGGCCGGCAGGCGCCCTTCCAGGTGCTCCCGCACCTGCCGGTAGCCGACGGAGCCCATCGCCCGCGCGTCGCCGTGGCCGCGGGAGAGGAGCGAGCGGACCTCCTCCACCCAGCCCTGCTCCAGCCACCCGGCGACGCGGGCCTCGATGCGGCGGTCGAGCTCGGCGCGGTCCCGGTGCACCGCGAGCAGGCGCGCGGCGTGCCGGCGCTCCCGGAAGCCGTGCTCCGCGTGCCACGCGCTCTGCGTCCGGCCCGAGCGCTCGTAGATCTCCAGCGCCCGGCTGACCCGCACGAGGTCGTTGGGCGCGAGGCGGGCCGCGCTCTCCGGATCCACGGCGGCGAGGCGCGCGTGGAGCGCGGCGCGCCCCTCGGCGTCGGCGATCGCGCGGTGGCGCGCGCGCGCCTCGGGATCGGCGGGCGGCGCGGGCGACAGGCCGAGCACGAGCGCCTTCACCCAGAGGAACGTGCCGCCGCAGACGACGGGCACCCGGCCGCGGCCGCGGATGTCGTCGATCGCCGCCTCAGCGAGCTCCGCGAAGCGCTGGGCGTCGATCGCCTGGAGCGGATCGACCGCGTCGACAAGGTGGTGCGGCGCGCGCGCCCGCTCGGCGGGCGTCGGCTTCCCGGAGCCGAGGTCGAACTCGCGGTAGATCTGCACGCTGTCGGCGCTCACCACCTCGCCGCCGAACCGCTCCGCGAGCCGGATGGCGAGCTCGGTCTTGCCGCTCGCCGTCGGGCCGACCACGACGAGCAGCTCACCCGGCGCCGGCGGCGCGATCGTCTCCCACGACGGCGGCGCGGCGGCGCCTGCGTCCGGGTCGAGCTCGAGCGCCGCCTCGCTCACCGCCTCCCCACGCGGTGCTCCAGCTCCGGCCAGCCGACGCGCATCACGATGGGCCGACCGTGCGGGCAGTGGCCGGCGAAGTCGACCTCGTCGAGCGCCGTGAGCAGCGCCCGCGCCTCCTCCGGCGCCACCGGGTCGCCCGCGCGCAGCGAGCCGTGGCAGGCCATCGTCGCGAGCGCGAGGTCGACCGCGCCCGAGAAGGCGCGCTCGCCCGAGTGGCTGAGCTCGTCCACGAGGTCGCGCACGAGGCGCTCGGGCGCCGCGCGGCGGAGCAGCGTCGGCACCGCGTGCACCGCGAGCTGCGCCGCGCCCGCCGGGCGCACGTCGAGCCCGAGCCGCGCGATCGCCTCCTGCGCCTCCTCGACGAGCGCCACCTCCGCGGGGGCCGCCTGGACGATCACGGGGAAGAGCAGCTTCTGCGTGGCGACGTCGCGCCCGTCGAACGACGCGCGCAGGCGGTGGAACGTCACGCGCTCCGCCGCCGCGTGCTGATCGAGGAAGTAGATGCCGTCCGGCCCCTCGCACACGAAGAAGGTGTTGCGCACCTGGGCGAGGAAGCGCAGCGACCGCCAGGAGACCACGCGCTCGGCCGCGGCGAGCACGGGCCCGCTGGCAGTCGGGTAGGGGACGGGCGGCGACCCCGGCGCGGGCGCCGGCGGCTCGCCCGGCCCGCCGCGCGCCGGGAGCCCGCCGCGCGCCGGAAGATCGAGCGCAGCGATGTCGGCCCACGCCCCGAGCTGCGCCGGCGCTGCCGGCCCGGCCGGCGCGGCGTGAGGACGTGCCGGCGGGGCCCCGCCGAGGTCGCCGCCGAGGCCCCATGGATCGGCCGGCGGCCCCTGCCGCTCGCCCGATGCGCCCGTCGTGGGCGTCGATGCGCCCGCCGCGGGCGTCTCCGCCGCGGGGCCGCTCGACCAGACCCAGGCGTCTCCGGGCGGGGACGCTGCGTCCTCGAAGAGCTTGCCCTTGCGGCCCTGGAAGCCGCCGGGGGCCGGCGCGGGCAGGCCGAACGCGGCGGCCACCTGCGCGGCGACGATCTTGTAGAGCGCGTCGGCGACGGCGCGGCCGTCGGCGAAGCGGACCTCGGCCTTCTGGGGGTGGACGTTCACGTCCACGAGCTCGGCGGGCAGATCGATGAACACCGCGCCGATGGGGTACCGGCCCGGCTCGAGGACGCTGCCGTAGGCGAGCGCGATCGAGCGCGCCAGAGAGCGGTCGCGCACGTGCCGGCCGTTCACGAACATCCACAGCCAGCTGGCGCCCGAGCGGGCGCGCTCCGGCCGCGACACGAACGCCTCGACCGTGAGCGGCCCGCGCTGGCCCGCGCACGTCGCGAGCTCCTCGCCCGCGAGCATCGCGCGCGCCCGCTCCGCGCGGCTCGAGGTGCGCAGCCACTCCCGCGCGACGCGCCCGTCGCGCGAGAGGATCAGCGTCACGCCCGGCTCGCCGAGCGCGACAGCCTGCGCGATCTCGGACACGTGCGCCGACTCGGTGCCGACGGCGCGCAGGAACTTGCGGCGCGCGGGGACGTTGAAGAAGAGATCGCGCACCTCGACCACGGTGCCGGCGGCGCACCCGCAGGGGATGGCCTGCGCCGCGCCGCCGCCCTCGATCCGGATCTCCGTCCCCTCGGACTCGCCGTCGCGCCGCGTCCGCAGCGAGAAGCGGCTCACCGAGGCGATGCTCGGGAGCGCCTCGCCGCGGAAGCCGAAGCTCTGGATGCTGCGGAGGTCGTCGATCCGGGCGATCTTGCTCGTGGCGTGGCGGAGCACCGCGAGGGAGGCGTCCTCGCGGCTCATCCCGCGCCCGTCGTCCGCGACGCGCACCAGGCCGACGCCGCCCCCCTCGATGTCGATGCGGATGCGGCGCGCGCCCGCGTCGAGCGCGTTCTCGACGAGCTCCTTCACGACGCTCGCCGGCCGCTCGACCACCTCGCCCGCCGCGATCTGGTTGGCGAGGTCGTCCGGGAGGATGGCGACCCTCCGCTCTTCGACCTGCGCCTGCGTGAGCGTCGATCGAGGATCCGCGCCGGCGATCCTCTCCGCGGTGCTCATGGCTCGTCGCCGGGGTCGACCGCCCGGGAGACCGCCTGGAAGTACATCTTGGTGCGCTCCCGCGTCAGCGCCACGGCGGCGGAGCCGAGGACGGCCAGCTCGAAGATCACGAAGCGCACCCGCTCGGCGGTCCACCAGAGGCCGGTGTTCGTGAGGCCCGCGCGCTCGGGGATGTCCGGCGGAAGGAGCGCCCCCGCCTGCGCCACCATGTCGATCCAGGCGCCGCGGACGCCCCGCGTGAGCGCGTACTCGACCGCGGCGAAGGCCAGGTTGGCGACGAGGACCTGGAGGACGAAGCCGCGTGTGCCGGGCCGCCCGCCGAGCGCCAGCCCGCTCGCGACGACGAGCAGCCCACCGAGGAGCAGCTTCCCGATGCTGAGGGGGAAGGAGACGTCCTGGTACAGGCTCAGCGCGCGCGCCTGCGCGGCCTCGAGCACGAGGAACGTGAACTGGAACGGATCCCCCTGGTCGCGCGCTTGCTCGGCCACGGCCATGACGTCGGGGGCCATGCCGGCGCGCAGGTACATGGCCGTCCCGCACCCGGCCATGAAGCCGCGCACGCCGATGAGCCAGGTGAGCAGCATGGTGGCCACCAGGTACCAGGGGCGCAGCGAGCGCGGGCGCGGAGGGCGGTGCGAGTCCACGTGGAGGAGGCTGGCGTGTAGCACGTTCTCCGATCTCGCGCGCTCTCTTCCTTACCTGCGGATCGCGGAGCGGGTAGCCTCCGGATCGCGAAGCGCCCGCGCGCCTGCGCGCCGGGACATGTGGCGCGGTGCGGCGGGGCTGTACTAGAACTTCGAGGACGAGGTCCGGGTGGCGAAGAGCAAGAGCGAGCCGCGAACGAAGCGAACGAAGGGGACCGGAGCGCCCCAGCCCGACGGGGTGGCGAAGGCGGGGCTCCAGGCCGGAGCGGAGGATGAAGGCGCGGAGCTCCGGCCCGACTCGGACGCGGCCCCCCGGCCCGCCGCGAAGCGCCGCGCGCGCTCCACCGCGAAGGACGGCGGGCGCGCGCGCGGCGGCGAGGCGCAGCCCGCGGAGAGCAAGGACGGCGGGCGCGCGCGCGGCGGCGAAGCGCAGCCCGCGGAGAGCGACGACGAGGGCCCGCGCGACGACGACGACGAGGCGGACGACGCGCCCGAGAGCGGCGCCGCGAGGACGGGCGACGTCGACGAGGGGGACGTCGTGGAGGTCGTCGGCGAGGTGATCGACGACGCGGGCGTCGATCTGAACGACATCGAGCTGCCGCGGTCCGCGCGGGCCAGCGGCGGCGGCGGCGGCGGCGGCGGCGGCGACGTCGCGCTGTCGCGCACGGACCCGCTGCAGGCTTACCTGCGCGAGGTGCAGCGCCACGCGCTGCTCACGCCGGACGAGGAGAAGGAGCTGACGATCAAGTACACGAAGACGCAGGACGTCGCGACCGCCGCCCGGCTCGTGACGGCGAACCTGCGGCTCGTGGTCAAGCTCGCGTACGAGTACCGGCGCGCCTACAAGAACATCATGGACCTCATCCAGGAGGGGAACATCGGCCTGATGCAGGCCGTGAAGCGCTACGACCCGTACCGCGGCGTGAAGCTCTCCTCGTACGCGGCCTGGTGGATCCGCGCGTACATCCTCCGCTTCATCCTCAACAACTGGCGCCTCGTGAAGCTCGGCACGACGCAGGCGCAGCGGAAGCTCTTCTTCAACCTCAACAAGGAGAAGGCGAAGCTCTCGGCGATGGGCATCGAGCCCACGGCGGCGGAGATCGCGAAGCGCCTGTCGGTCGAGGAGAAGGAGGTCGTCGACATGGACCGCCGCCTCTCGAGCGGCGAGGCCTCGCTCGACGCCCCGGTCGGCGATCTCGAGGGCCGGACGATCCCGCGCGTCGAGCTGCTCGTGTCGTCGGGGGCGAGCCCGGACAGCGCGTACGAGGCGAGCGAGATGGGCAAGCTCGTCCACGATCGGCTCTCGAAGTTCCGCGAGACGCTGAAGGGCAAGGACGTGATCATCTTCGACAAGCGCATGGCCGCGGAGGACCCGCTCACGCTCCAGGAGCTCGGCAACGAGTTCGGCATCTCGCGCGAGCGCGTGCGCCAGCTCGAGGCGCGGCTCCAGTCCAAGCTGCGGACGTACCTCCAGGAGGAGCTCGGCGACGCCGTCGAGATGGACTAGGCCGTGTCGAGCGGCGGCGAGCAGGGCGGGCCGAGCGACCGCGGTTGCCTCTACGTGGTGGCGACGCCGATCGGCAACCTCGGCGACATCACGCTGCGCGCGGTCGAGACGCTGCGCGGGGCGGACCGGATCCTCGCGGAGGACACGCGGCGGGCCCGGGCGCTCCTCGGCCACCTCGGCGTCTCGGGCAAGCCGGTCGACCGGTTCGACGCGCACGCCTCGGAGGCGGACGCGGCGCGCGCGGCCGCGCGGCTCGCGGCGGGCGAGTCGATCGCCTTCATGACCGACGCCGGCACGCCGGTCGTGAGCGATCCGGGGACGGCGCTCGTGCGCGCGGCCACGGAGGCGGGGGCGCGCGTCGTGGCGATTCCCGGGCCGAGCGCGGTGATGGTGGCGGTGAGCGCGTCGGGGCTGGTGACGGGGGGCTTCCGCTTCGTCGGGTTCCTGCCCCGCGGCGGGCGCGAGCGGCGCGAGGCGCTGGCCCTCGTCACGTCGACGCCGGAGGCGGTTGTGCTGTTCGAGTCGCCGCGGCGCTTCAGCGAGACGCTCGACGAGCTCGCCGAGCGGATGCCCGGGCGGCGCGCCGTCGTCGCGCGCGAGCTGACGAAGGTGCACGAGGAGATCCTGAGCGGCAGCGTGGAGGAGCTCGCGGCGATCGAGCGGGAGTGGCTCGGGGAGATCACGCTCGTGCTCGCGCCCGCGGCGCCGGCCGCGGAGGGCGCGCGCCCGAGCGACGAGGAGCTCGACGCGCGCATCGATCGGGAACTCGCCCAGGGGAGGCGGGCGAAGCACATCGCCGAGGAGCTGTCGGTCGAGCTCGGGCTACCGCGGCGCGAGATCTACGCGCGGACGGTGGCGCGGCGTGGGGAGCCGCGCGGGTAGAGCGAGAGAAAAAACGCAAAGACGCCAAGGCGCAAAGACGCAAAAAAGAGAAGAGATTGACGAAGCGTCCTGGTGAGCAGCAGACGCTGTCTCTCTCATGTTTCTTTTTGCGCCTTTGCGTCTTTGCGACTTTGCGTTTTTTCTCTCCTCTCACTGCTCCGAAGAGGCGCGCCGCTGGGTCACGTATGCCGGCCCCGCCCTCGCGCCTTCAGCTCGTCGACCGCGTGCTTCACCTCCTGGGCCCGCTCGCGCGGCACGATGAGCAGCGCGTCGTCGGTCTCGACCACCACGAGGCCCTCCACGCCGACGAGCGCGATGACCCGGCGATCGTCGGGCGCGGCGCGCGCGCGCAGATCGACCACGTGGTTGCCGTGCGCGTCGATCAGCACCGACCCCGCGGGCGCGCTGTTGCCTCGCTCGTCCTTGTCGGCCAGCTCCCAGGCGCTCTGCCAGCTGCCCACGTCGCTCCAGCCGAAGTCGCCGGGCACGACGGCGAGCCCGGCGACGTGCTCCATCACACCGTGATCGATGCTGATGGCCGGGAGGCCCGGGAACACCCGCAGGACGGCCTCCGCCTCGGCGCCCGGGCCGAGCGCGGCGGCGCGGTCGATCTCGTCGAGCCCCGCGGCGAGCGCCGGCAGGTGGGCGCGGATCGCGGCCAGCATGTCGCCCGCGCGGAAGATGAACATCCCCGCGTTCCAGAGGAAGCGGCCGCTCGCCACGAACTCCGCGGCGCGCTCGCGGCTCGGCTTCTCGACGAAGCGCCGCACGCGGCGGGGCGCCGCGGGCGTTGCGCCCTCCGCCCCGGCGGCCTCCTCCACCTCGATGTAGCCGAAGCCCGTCTCGGGGTGCGTCGGGCGGATGCCGATCGTCGTGATCGCGCCGCCCTGGGCCGAGGCGACGGCGGCCCCCAGCGCCTCGAGGAACCGCGGCACGTCGGCGATGTGGTGGTCGCTCGGGAGCACGACCACGACCGCCTCGGGGTCGTCGCGCGCGACGGTGGCGGCCGCCCAGCCGATGCACGGCGCCGTGTTGCGCGGCGCTGGCTCGACAAGCAGGCGCCGCTCGGACACCTCGGGCAGCGCCGCGCGGGTAGGCGCGACCAGGTGCTGGCCGGTCGCGATCCAGACGCGCTCCCAGCCCGCGCGCCCGCCGCGGGCGCACAGCGGGAGCACGCGGCGCGCCGTCGCGGCGAGGAGCGCCTCGCCGCCGAGCAGCGGCAAGAGCTGCTTCGGGCGCGCGGCGCGCGACGCCGGCCAGAAGCGGGTGCCCGCGCCGCCGGCGAGGATCAGGACATGGATCGAGGGGTCGGTCGGGGTCATTGGCGCTTCTCCTCGGTGTGGACGTGCGGTTTGGACGGCGAAGAGAGGGTCGCACGGCTGTGGTGCGGTCGCCGAGGGGCGCTCAGGCGAGGCCGGGCAGCGCGCGCGCGTAGGCCACCATCGCGAGGCCGAGGGGGACGAGCCACAGCGAGAGCGCGCCCACGCGCCGCCGCTCGGCGAGGGCGCGGAGCGCGGAGGCCGCCGCGGCGGCGCTCACGAAGGCGGCGAGGAGGCCGAGCGCCACGGCGTCCGCCCCTGGCGGCGGGCCATGGAAAGCGCGCGCCTCGGCGAGCGCCGAGACGAGCAGCGCGGGGAGGCTCAGCGCGAGCGCGAGCTCGACGGCGCGCGCGGGCCGGACGCCGAGCCAGAGCAGCACGACAAGGGCGGCCCCGACCCGCGACGCGCCAGGCAGCGCCGCGACCCCGTGCGCCGCGCCGGCCGCGAGCGCCCCGGCGATCGACGGCGCGTCGGTCTCGTCGCGGCCGTCGCGCCGCGGCGCGAGCGCGGTGCTGGCGAGCGCCGCGCCGGTGGCGAGCAGGCCGAGCCCCACCGCGAGCGGCGCGTCCCGCCACGGCGCGACGTACGGACGGAGCGCCGCCGCGACGATCAGGCTCACGGCGGCGCCCAGCGCGAGCCCCGCCGCGTCGCGCGCCGGCGGCGACGAGCTGATGAGCGACGGCCTCGCGAGCGCCCGGGCGCCCTCGCCGAGCGCGCGGAGGAGCCGCTGCCGCACGGCGAGCGCGAGCGCCGCGGCCGCCGCGAGCGCCTGCGCGGCGACGACCCAGGCGTCGCCGTCGGCCGCGCGGAGCCAGAGCCGGGCCGCCGCGCCATGCCCGGTCGCCGAGATGGGCAGCGCCTGCGCCGCCCCCTGCACGGCCGCGAGCACCGTCACGTCAACGAGACCCACATCCGACCGATATCCCAGCTCGGCGCGTCCTGTCGATCCCGAGCAGCAGCGCGGCGAGGCCAGGGTCTGCCGGCTTGCCGCGGTTCAGCTTTTCACCTACATAACCACCCCTGGATCCGTCCCCTCTCGCCTGAAACGAGGGGGGCGAGCCGAGCGAGGTTCCGCCCGATGTTGATGGCCTACGCCAGCGTTGCCGCGTTCTTTCTGGTGGCGATCGGCTTCATGCTCGGCTCTCTGCTGTTCGGGAGGCTGCTGCGCCCCAACAACATGTACGCCGAGAAGGTCGAGACGTACGAGTGCGGCGAAGCGCCTGTCGGGCCCGCGTGGTTCAACTTCAACCCGCGTTTTTACATCATCGCGCTCGTCTACATCATCTTCGACGTCGAGATAGCGTTCATCTACCCGGTCGCGGCCGTGTTCAAGCGCTGGGTGGACCAGGGCAGCGGGCTCTTCGCGCTGATCGAGATCTTCCTCTTCGTGGCCATCCTGATGCTCGGCTTCGCCTATGTCTGGGTGAAGGGCGATTTCAACTGGATCCGCTCCATCAAGGGGGATCCGCGCGGGGCTCAGAACGTGAGCAGCCGAGCCCGGCCGCGCGCGCCGCTCGCGGGCGAGGGCGCGGGCGAAGGCGCGCCGGCGGGCCTCCCGGGTCAGGCGGCGGTCGCCGAGGGAGGTGCGGAGTCATGACATCGAACCTGAACCTGATGGCCCCGCCCCGCGGGTGGGAAGCGAAGTACGAGAGCGACGGCGGCGGCGTCATCACGACGAGCGTCGATCAGACCGTCAACTGGCTGCTCAACTGGGGCCGGTCGAACAGCGTCTGGTACATGCTCTTCGGCCTGGCCTGCTGCGCCATCGAGCTCATGCAGACCGGCGGCCCCCGCGGCGATCTCGAGCGCTTCGGGGCCGCGCCGCGGCCGAGCCCCCGGTCGAGCGACCTGTTCATCATCGCGGGGACGCTGACGTACAAGATGGCGACCCGCGTGAAGCGCCTCTATGACCAGATGTCGGAGCCGCGCTTCGTCATCTCGATGGGCAGCTGCTCGAACTGCGGGGGCCTCTTCCAGTACGCCTACTCGGTCTGCAAGGGCGTGGACCAGATCATCCCGGTCGACGTCTACGTGCCCGGCTGCCCCCCGCGCCCCGAGGCGCTGCTCGAAGGGCTCCTCAAGATCCAGGAGAAGATCAAGAGCGAGCGGGCCCTCGGCCGGCGCGGCGCGACGGGCGGCTGAGCCCCCTCCTCTCGACTCGACACCTCCCGTACCCCCATGTCACCCGAAGAGATCTTCCAGGCGCTCCAGGCGAAGCTCGGCGAAGACGCGGTCTTCGACTTCCACCCCGTGTCCCCGAAGGATCGCGACGCCTGGCTCCAGGTGGCGCCCGCGAAGATCGAGCCCGTGTGCCGGCTCCTGCGCGAGGCGCCGGAGCTCGATTTCGATTACCTGGAGTGCGTCACCGGGGTCGACTATCCCGATCTCAAGAAGATCGTCGTCGTCTATCACATCTACTCGTACGCGAAGAAGCACCGGGTCGTCCTGAAGGTGTTCCTCGACCGGGAGAGCCCCGCGGTGTCGACGCTCGTCGACGTGTGGTCGGCGGCGAACTGGCAGGAGCGGGAGTGCTTCGACCTGCTCGGCGTGCGCTTCGAGGGGCACCCGGATCTCCGCCGCCTGCTCCTGCCCGACGACTGGGAGGGGCACCCTCTGCGCAAGGACTGGCAGGAGAAGGCCGAGTACCACGGCATCCCGACGCAGCGGCCGAACCCCGTCGAGCTCTTCAAGATCAAGCTCCCGAAGAAGGACGCGGAGGCGCCATGAGCCAGGTCATCTTCAGCGTCGACCGCGGGGGCGCGGAGCCGGGCGCCGAGATGGACGACGAGATGACCCTCAACATGGGGCCTCATCACCCGTCGACCCACGGCGTGCTCCGCTTCATCATCTCGACGGACGGCGAGATCATCCGGAAGGCGGTGCCGGACGTCGGCTACCTGCACCGGAGCATCGAGAAGATCGGCGAGCGCTGCACGTACAGCGGCTTCATGCCGTACACGGATCGCGTCGACTACATCGCCGCGATGTTCGCCAACGAGGCCTGGGCGAGCGCCTGCGAGAAGCTGATGGGCATCGAGGTGCCGAAGCGGGCGCAGTACCTCCGCGTCATCTCCTGCGAGCTCAACCGGATCGGGAGCCACATGATCGCGCTCGGCGCGATGGCGATGGACGTCGGCGCGGTCACGCCGTTCCCGTGGGCGCTGCGAGAGCGGGAGTACATCAACGACTTCATCGAGGAGCTGTGCGGCGCGCGGCTCACCTTCAATTACCACCGCATCGGCGGCGTGTCGTTCGACATGCCGAAGGGGTGGGCCGACAAGGTGAGGCACTGGCTCGACCGCTTCGAGCCGATCATGGTCGAGTTCGACCGGCTCATCAGCCTGAACGACATCTTCATCAAGCGCCTCGCCAACGTCGCCGTGGTCACGGCCGAGGAGGCGAAGGACTGGGGGCTCGTCGGCCCCAACCTGCGCGGGTCCGGCGTGAAATGGGATCTCCGCAAGGAGGACGCCTATTCGGTCTACCCCGAGCTCGAGTTCGACGTCCCCGTGGGCCGCGGGCGTTATGGGACCGTGGGGGACTGCTGGGACCGGTTCTACGTCCGTGTCGAGGAGTGCCGCGAGTCGGCGAAGATCCTCCGCCAGGCGCTCGACAAGATCGACGAGCACCCCGAGGACGACATCCTGGGCAAGCTGCCGAAGAAGATGCGGCCCGACGGGGAGGCGTACGCGCGCATCGAGAGCGCCCGCGGCGACATGGGCTGTTACGTCATCGGGCGTGGCGCGGAGGAGGCGTACCGGGCGCGCTTCCGGACAGGGAGCTTCACCGCGATGGCGATGATCGAGGCCAAGAGCCCCGGGCTGTTCCTGGCCGACCTCGTGGCGCTCATCGCGAGCTTCGACGTCGTGGCGCCCGAGATCGACAGGTGAGCTGGGCGAGGGGCTTGAGAGGGTAGCCGGCGAATGGCTGTCTCAGTCCTCGCTTGCAGGCAGCGGCGGGGGCGGCGGCAGCGCGCGGGGGGGCTCGAGGCGCGTCGGCTCCGCCTTGCAGTCGATGGTGCGGCCATCGCAGCCACAGACGTTCCCGCCCAGATCCTCGTAGACCGCCGGGGAGAGCTCGTCGACGTACCTCACGAGGTCGAGCGGCTCGCACGTGAAGGTCGTCGACGCGAGCCGCACCGTCGCGCCGACGTTGTAGATGCCGGCCGCGGTGCTCCGCTCGATCACGCTGTCCCGGACGAGGGCGTCCGCCTGACCCGTCTCGTTGTCGTAGGCGATGATGCCGTAGCCGTAGCCGTTCCCGCCGTCGAGCGTGCGCCCCAGGGTGTCCGTGATCGTCGTCGAGTCGACGGTCGCGTCCGAGTCGCTGAGGAAGAGGCCGCCGTCCCTGCTCGACTCGATAAGGACGTTGCGCAGGTGCGCGCTCGCGCGCTCGCCGAGGTCGGGCAGCGACTGGACATTGACGCCCCGGCCGACTTCCTCGTTCGACGGCAGCGGCCTCGTGTCGCGCACCACGGTCGAGTCCAGGGTCGCGTCGGCCCCGAAGACGGCGATCCCCATCCCGTAACTGCCTTCCACCGCGCTGCCGCGCACCTGGGCGCTCGAGCGCCGCTGATCGTGCGCGATCTCGATCCCCGCGCCGTAGTCCGGCGCGCCGGGGAGGATCTCCCGCACGAGGAGGCCGTCGATCTCGACGTCGGAGCCGTTGATGACGACCCCCCTCTCGCGGCTCCGCTCGACAAGGACGTGCCGCAGCGCCACAAGGGCGGGGCGGCCGTCGACGCGGCTCGGCTCGGTGTAGAGGCCCATGCCGTGGCCCGGATCGCCCTCTGTCAGCACCAGACCCGTGTCGCGCACGACCGTCGCCTCGATGGTCGCCTCGGCGCCGATCATCGCGATGGCGGCGGTGTGGTTCCGCTCCAGGACGCTGCCCCGGACCGTGAGGGTCCCCGGATCGAAGTCCGGGATATGGGTCGCCGTGAGCCCGGTGCCCGGCAGCTCCGCCGCGAGCCAGGCGACGTCGCGGACGACGCTGTCCTCGACGACGCCGTCCGCTCCGGAGAACCTGAACCCGAGCCCCCCGACGCGCTCGATAACGACGGATCGCGCCGTCACGCTCGCGCGGCGCTCGAACGACTCGACCTGCATCGCTATCGCATGGCCGTAGAACGGGTGCCCTCGGTCCTCGGTGGCGAGATCGATATCGCGCAGGACCGTGCCCTCCAGCGTCACGGCGGCGTCCGCCACGACCATGCCAGCGCCCGTTGTGTGCTCCACGAGCGCTCCGCGCACGGTCAGGCTCGTTTCGGAGTCCAGGCCTGCGGCGAGGAGGCCGATGTCGCTGGTGTCGTGGATCCAGACCCGCTCGACCACGACATCGCGCGCGTTCGCCACGCCGAGGCCCATGCCCTGCCCGCGGATCGCGATGTCGTGGATCTCCGTGGCGCTCGCGCCCCTGTCGACCTGGACGGCGATCGCCGCGGGCGGCCCGACGATCTCGACGCGCGCGGGGCACCGGCCCCAGAGCCGCACGGGCTGCCCTGAGATCAGCAGCTCTTCGGCGTAGCTGCCCTCCGCGATCGCGATCAGGGCGCCCTCGGCCGCGCGGTCGATCGCGTCCTGGATCGTCGTCCACGGCCTGGCCTCCGTGCCGTCGCTGTCCGTCCCGGCGTAGGCCGCGTCGACGAACTCGGTCGTCTCATCGATCGGCGCGTCGCCCCACGGGCCCGTCCCGCAGGGAGCGACCTCGCGCCACGCCGCCTCGCCGGGGACGGCCATCTGACCTGGCGGGCCCGCCTCCGCCGGCAGGACGGGCACGCAGCCCTGCGCTCCGTCGGGCGTGAAGCCGCTCCCGCACCGCCCGGGCGGGACCCCCGCCGGCTCGCAGCCCGCGCCGGTCTCCACCGCGCCCGGTGGGCACGGGAACGTGGGCCCGGCGTCCGTCCCTGCACCGTCGACCGGGTCGAGGCGCTGCACGCACGCAGTGAGCAGCGCGATCTGCAGGAGAGAGAGGGAGAGCCGGTCTAGACGCATGGTGCTTCGGTGCCTCGCGGGAACGATACGCGCTCCTCGTCCCCGAGGCGCCCTCGGAGACCCGCCTGCGCATGTTGAGCGAAACCTCGCTCACTTGGGCGCGTAGTTGCGCATCGAGGGCAGCATCGTGGGGATGCCGCCCGCGCCCCGGGCGCCGCTCTGCCGGTCCCGGGCTGTGGTCGTGAGCTCGGGCCCCGCGGCATGCGCGTTGCTTTGACCTGAAGGAACGAAGGAACGCGAGCCTCGGGGCTGGAGCGGCGCCGGAAGGCACGCTCGCTGTCCGGCTCGACGATCACGGGGTGTCACAGGCGACATGCCGCCTTGGACCTCAAGGACTCTTCGGAGCGCATCCGAGAGGGCGCGCGCGGTCGTTCGCGAATCCTCGCGAGCGACCGCGCGCGTCGATACGTAGTCAACGTCTGTAAGGAGATTGCCATGCTCACCATCCAGAATACCGAGTCGATGATCGAGACGCAGACGACCGCCGGCGCGACCGACGTCGTCGACACGAAGGCCGGCGTGCAGCGTCTCGAGCTCACCCTCAAGAAGATCAGCGAGAAGAGCAACGAGACGCTCCAGGCCGTCCCGCTGAGCTCCGCCTGTACGAGCGGGTGCTTCTCCTCGGTCAGCTCGATCAGCGTCTCGTCGAGCTCGTCCTTCGACAGCCTCGACGAGGGGCAGCTCGAGAGCGTCATCCGCATGCACGACAAGGCGATCGACGTCATGGGCCAGGACGCCCTCGTCTCGGCCGCGATCGCCAAGGGCGTCGAGCTCGGCGCCGACAAGAAGTGAACCCGTAGGCGCACCCTGGGCGGCCCGGACGCGCGTCGCGCGTCCGGGCTCCCGGGGCGCCGCCTGCCCCGCTCAAGGAGCCGCCACCATGCCGGAGATCTCGCTCATCGATCGCCTCGCGCCGCTCATCGACGAGCGCTGCGGGATCATCCGCCGTGTCCGGCGCTTCATTTTTCCCCCCGGGTTCGAGGGGCAGATGCACGGCTTCACCGCGTTCCTCGGCAGGCCCGCGGCGCTCCACCCGGGCCCGTCCCGCACGGGCTCGAAGCTCGGGTCGCTCACGGGCTCCGGCACGGCCGTCGACGAGACCACGGCCCAGATCCGGGCCGTCTGCGAGGCCCTCGAGCGCTACTGCGGCGTCATGTACCCGACCGAGGGGGTGCTGCGCGCGACGCCGCGCTCGCTCGGCGATCGCGCGCTCGACCCCGCGCGGCTGCCGCGCTGCTCTGCGCGCGAGCGGGCCCGCGCGCCGTCGGCCTTCCGCCTGCGCGAGCCCGATCCGGATCGCGACGAGCTCTGGGTGCGCGGCTTCTCGCTCACCCACGAGCGCCCGATCTGGGTGCCGCTCACGGCGACGTACATGGGGTTGCCGCTGCCGATCCGCGACCACGCGCTCTTCCCGCTCTCGACGGGGTTCGCGGCGGGCGCGAGCTTCCGGCAGGCGATCCTCTCCGGCCTGTGCGAGGTGATCGAGCGCGACAGCCTCGCGCTGTTCTGGCTGCACCAGCTCCGGATGCCGCGCATCGCGCCCGGGAGCGCGCGGAGCCCGCTCGTCGCGGCGCTCCTCCGCAGCGCCGAGGCCGCGGGCACGGAGACGGCGCTGCTCGATCTCACGACCGACGTCGGCGTCCCGGTGATCGGCGCCGTGCAGACGTGCGCGCACGGCGCGCCGCACGCGATCGCGATGGCGGCCTGCCGCCCCGACGGCGAGGCCGCGGCGGCGCGCGTCCTCGAGGAGGTGGGGAGCCTGCGGGTGGCGCTGAGCGAGCCCGCTCCGCCGGTCACCCGGGCGTCGTTCTTCACCGACGCCGATCAGACACCCGAGTCGTTCGGGCGCCTCTACGCGGGGCCGGACGGCCCGGCGCGGTTCGCGTTCGCCACGCGCGAGGCGCCGGTCGCGACCGCCTTCCCCCGCGCGATCGAGGGCGACGACCCGCTCGCGGCGATCGTCGCGCGGCTCGCGGCGCTCGGCATGGAGGTGGTCGCCGTCGACGTGACGATGCCCGAGGTCCGCGACTTCGGGATCGTCGTCGTGAAGGTGATCGTGCCCGAGCTCCTGCCCATCAGCTTCACCCACCACGCGCGGTACCTCGCGCACCCCCGCCTGTACGACGCGCCGGAGAGGCTCGGGTACGGCGCTCGCACAGAGGAGTCGATCACCGATGATCCGATCCCGTTCGCCTGAGGAGAGCCCGGCCCCGGAGCGCCCCGCCGGCGCGCCCGCTGTGCACGTCCTCCGTGACGGAGAGCTCGGCGCCCGCTGCGCGGAGCTCCTGACCGGCGCGGGGGCGCGGGTCACGACGTCGGCGCTGGGCGCGGGCGCGCCGGAGGCGCTGCCCGACGCGGTGATCGTCCTCGCGACCGATCGCCCCCGGCCCGCGGCGGCGCTCGCGCTCGACGCGGCGGCGTTCGCGGCGCGCGTCGCCTGGACGTCGGGCACGCTGCTCGCGCACGAGCTCCGCATCGGGCCGTCGATCGTCCCCGGCCGCACGCCGTGCTTCGCGTGCTTCTCGCGGCGCGTGCGCTCGGTCGCGCTGGACCTCGAGGCGCACGACGCCCTCGAGGCGCTCGGGGCCTCGGGCGACCCTGGCCCCTGGTTCCAGGGCGAGCTCGCGGCCGTCACCGAGCAGGCCGCGGCGCTGCTCGCCGCGGAGGCGCTCGCGCTCTCCAGGGAGCGCGGCGCGCCGGAGCCGCCCCGCGCCGGAGCCGCGCGCATGGGGCGCTTCTGGGAGTGCGACGTCACGTCGGGCGCGCTCCGCGCGCGGCGCTTCGCCCGGGTCGGGCTGTGCGGGCGGTGCGCCGCCGGCGAGCACGCTGCGGGGCGCGGGGCGTCGCTCGCGGGGTACTTCGCCGAGCACCCGCTCGCGATCGCCGGGTCGTCCGGCGTGGGAGGTGAACGATGAGCCCGTCCGATGATGCCTACGAGGCCCGCGATCTCAGCCGCTTCGCCGAGCTTTACTGGGAGCTCCGCTGCCCGGAGCGCCCGCGCTTCGTCGAGGATCTCCTCCGCGTGACGCTCCCGGGCGGAGAGCTCCACGTCCTCGGCGGCGAGGCGCAGATCATCCAGGGCGCGTCGCTCCCGTGGGTGATGGAGAACCTCGTGCCGCTGCTCGACGGGACGCGCACCGTCGGCGACGTCGAGGCCGCGTTTCCGGGCGTCGTGGCCTCCGACCTGCGGGACGCGATCCACCTGATGCACATGCACGGCATGCTCGAGGAGGGCGAGGGCGCCGCGGCCGACGAGGCCGAGGAGCCGCGCCGGGCGCAGCGCGCGTTCTTCAGCAGGTACCTCCGCCGGACCGGGCGCAACCGCAGCCGGGGGGAAGCGCAGCGGGCGCTCGAAGGCGCGCGCGTGCGCGCGCTGGGGGACGGCGACGCGTCGCTCGCGGGGATGCTCGTGACGATGCTCCGCGAGGCGGGCGTCGCCGACGTCCGCCTCGCCGCGAGCGCCGGGGAGCTCGCGCAGGGCGAGGTCGATCTGGCCGTGGTGATCGGCGAGCAGGGAGCGCTCGAGGCGGCGGCGCGCGCGTGCATCGCGGCGCGCGTCCCGATGCTCGCGGCGAACCCCGGCACGTGGACGATCGGGCCGCTCACGATCCCCGGGGCGTCCGCGTGCCCGGCGTGCGTCCGGCTCCAGATCGGCGCTGCCGCGGCGGATCCGGCGCTCGACGACGGCGCTCTTCGCGCGCTCTGGGGGCGCGCGCTCGTGAGCCGGGTCGCGCAGCACGTGATCTTCCACGCGAGCGGGCTGCTCGCGGTGGCCCCGCTGGAGCACGTCGAGGTGTGGCGGCCCGGCGCCGGCGAGACGGCGCTCCACCCGTTCATGACCAGGCTGCCCAGCTGCCCGCTCTGCGGCGGCGACGCGCCGCCGCGGACGGCGACACTCCCGTCCGGCCACGCGGAGAGCCTCGCGCGGATGTTCCACAACACGACGGTCGTCCAGCCGTGGCACATCGGCCAGCACGCGGGGATGCAGGCGCACATCAGCCCGGAGGTGCGGAAGCTGCAGAGCACGCCGGCCGCGCCGTCGCCGCGGCGGCCTCCGGAGGGCGCCGGCGCGCAGGTCGCCACGCCGCTCGCCGCGGCGTTCGGCGCGCCGGTGGGGGCCGCGCTGTCGCGCCGGCGCGACGCGACGGGGACGCTCGACGCGGGCGCGCTCGGCGCGCTGCTCGAGCTGAGCTTCGGCGGGCGCGTCGAGCGCCGCGCCGAGGGCGAGGCCCACGTGCGTCGCACCACCGCGTCGGCCGGGAACCTCGGCTCGGCGGAGGCGTACGTCGCGGCGGCGCGGGTCCCCGGGATCGCGGCGGGCGTCCACCGGTTCGAGCTCGCCGCGCGCGCGCTCACGCCGCTCCGCACGGGCGTGGCCGCGGGCGCCCTCGCGCGCGCCGTGCTCGCGGGCGGGAGCGCCGAGCACGCCGCGGCCGTGGAGTCCGCGGGCGCCGTGATCGTCGTCGTCGGCTCGGTCGCGCGGGCGTGCTCCAAGTACTACGCGCGCGGGTACACCTACGCGCTGATCGACGCCGGGTTGATGGCCCACCGCGTGGAGCTCCTCGCCCAGGAGCTCGGCCTCGCGGCGACGGCGGTCTGGACGTTCGACGACGAGGCCGTCGCGCGCGTGGTCGGCGTCGATGGCATCGATCTCGCACCGCATCTCCTCATCGCGCTCAGGGGCGCAGCCACGGAGGCCCGCGATGTCTCTCGCTGATCACAGGATCTCGTCCACGCTCGCCGCGGCGACCCAGCCCCTGCGGGGGGTCGCCGAGCTCGTCGTCGCGAGCCGCTACCCCGAGACGCGGCCTTCGCCGGAGCCGGCGCTCCCCGCGCCGTCGCCGCTGCCCGGGGACGCGGAGCGCGCCGTCTCGCTGCCCGCGCCGCGCGCGCTCGAGCCGGTCCAGCGCTCGCTCGCGTCGGTCATCGCCGCGCGGCGGAGCGGGAGGCTCTCGGCGGGGGCGATCGACGCGGCGACGCTCGGGACGCTGCTCGCGGTCGCCGCGGCGCGCCCGGCAGGGCTCGCGGACGCGACGCTCGATCCGCTGCTGTTTCCGGTGGTCTTCGACGTCGACGGTGTCCCGCCCGGCGCGCACCGGTACGACCGCGGCGAGCATCACCTCGCGCCGATCGGCCCGGCGCCGCCCGCGTGGATGGCCGAGACCGCGATCCTGCAGCGCGAGCACGCCACGGGCGTGGCGGTGCTCTTCCTGGTCGTCCCGATCGGGCGGTGGCTCGTGGCGTTCGGCGATCGCGGCTACCGGGGCGCGGCGTTCGCGGCGGGGTGGCTCACCGATCGCCTTTATCTCGTCGCGGAGACGCTCGGGCTCACCTACACGGCGACCGGCGGCTTCGCCCCCGCGGTCGTCGACGAGGTCCTCGGGCTCGACGGCCGCGATCATACGGCGTTCTTCGCGTTCGCCGTCGGAGGGCACCGCCAGCCGGCCTCCCGAGAGGCGCCTCGCGGAGGGCAGCCGCGATGAGCCGCGGGCTCCAGATCGCGCCGTGGGGCGCGCTGCGCGTCGCGGGGATGCCGGCCGACGCGCTCGCCGGGCTCCGCCTCCGCGAGAGCCCCGCGGTCGAACGCGAGCTCGCCGTGGCCGAGCTCGAGCTCGCGGCCGCGCGGGCGGACGCGGCGGCGCGCATGTTCGACGTCGTGCGCGGGTGCGAGGACGAGGCGCTGCGCCGCGCGGCGCTCGAGGTGAAGCGGCGGCTGTTCAACGGAAAGGCCGTGGCGGCCGGCGCGCTCGAGGGCGCCAGGACCGCGCCGCCGGAAGGGGCGCGCGCCGCGCTCGCGCTCGTCGACGCGCGCGCGGCCCGGTGCGCCGCGCTGGAGGAGCGCTACGAGGCGACGTTCGCCGCGGAGTGGATCGCCGCGTCGGAGCGCTTCCGGAGGACGCTCGGAAGCTCGCGCCTGCTCGGGGGGATCCTGCTCTCGAGCGCCGACCATTATACCACGGCGCAGAAGCTCGCTGAGATCCCGAGCGGCGCGCCGCTCACCTCGGCGCAGCAGATCCGCGAGGCCACGATCGCGCGTTACGTCTTCCGTGCGACGGCGCGGACGACTCCGTTCGCGGGGTTCGCGGGCGTCGCGCTGCTCGACCTCTCCGCGTCGTCCGACGGCGTCTGCAGCGCGCTGCGCACGCCCGAGGAGGCGCGGTGGCGCAGCCTCCCGCAGCTCGCGCTCGCGCACGCCGGGGAGCTCGTCGCGCGCGCGATGTCTTCCTCGTCTTCTTCCCCCGCTTCCCCGGCGGCTCACGCCCACGCACGCGCGCGCCTGCCGCTCCGGATGAACCCGCTCCGGCGCTTCGTGGCGGGCGCCGCGCCGTCGGTCGTGTTCTCGCGCGCCGGGTCGGGCGAGCTGATGTCGCTCGGGTGGACCCCCGCCGTCGCCCGCCTCGTCGAGGGCGCCGAGGGGCGCACGCTCGAGGACGCCGCCCGGGCGCTCGCGTCGGACGACGCCGATGAGCGAGTGTGCCGCGACGTGCTCGAGCAGCTTGTCGAGGCGGGCATGCTCGAGCCGGCGAGCGTCCCGATGGGGCCGACCCCTGCGGCGCTGCGCGCCACGGCGGACGCCCTGGGCGAGATCGGGTGCGCGGGCGCGCCGGACGAGCTCCGCTCGGTAGCGCGGCGCCTCGAGGACTACGCGACCGCCGGCGTCGAGACCCGCGCGCGCCTCGCCGCCGAGCTCGGCCGCGGCCCTGGGCGCTCGTCCTTGCTCGAGGATGTCATGGTGGACGGCGCCTCCGGCGCGGAGCTCCCTGTCCCACGCGGGGCGCTCGCCGAGGCGCTCGATCCGGTCGTGCGCTTCGTGCGCGCGAGCGCCTGCGGGGCCGCGCACCGCCGGCTCTGCGCGGCGTTCATCGAGCGGTTCGGTCGCGACGGCGTGTGCGACGACGTCGGCGCCTTCGTGACCGAGATCCTCGAGGACCCGCGGCGCGTCGCGCTCATCCGCGGCGCGTCCGAGCCGATCCGCTGGATCGACGCGGAGCTCGGCCGCGTCGCCGCCGCGGCGACGGGCGACGTCGTGCGCCTCGATCCAGGCCTCTTCGAGGGGCTCGCCGCGCCGGGCGGCGACGCGCCGTCGTCGATGGCGCTCTTCCTCCAGATCGCGCCTCCCTGCCCGCGCGACGGCGGAGAGCCGCGCGTCGTGCTCAACGGCGCGCAGGCCGGGCGCGCGAAGTACCTGTCGCGCTACCTCGCGGACGCCGAGGGGCGCGCCCCCGAGGCCCTCGAGGCGATCCGCCGCCGCCTGGCGCAGCAGGGCGGTCCGCTGCCCGTCGAGCTCTCGCCCACGCTCGGCCTCAACTTCCAGGTGCACCCGCGCCTCACGGAGTGGGCGATCGAGCTCCCGTGGGAGCCGAGTGCGCCCGGCGACAAGGTCCTGCCGCTCCGCGATCTCTCGCTCCGCTTCGACGCGGCGGCGGTCGAGCTCCGGCTCCGATCGCGGCGCCTCGGCCGCGAGATCGAGCCGATCCACCTCGGCTTCCTGCGGGACGCCGCGCTCCCCGATCCGCACTTCCTGCTCCGGGCGCTCTCGCCGCGGCTCCGCGACGACACGGTGGCGGAGCGGGCGGACCTCTACAACGTGCTCGATCGTCTCGACCTCGCCCGGGGCGTCGCGCCGGCCCCGCGGCGCCCGCGCCTCACGGTCGGTCGCGTCGTGGTGGAGCGCGCGCGGTGGGCGATCCCTGTGAGCGCGATCCCGCGCAAGGAATCGAAGCAGCCGTACGCGTCGTACTTCCGCGCGATCGCGCGCCTGCGGCGCGAGCTCGATCTCCCGAGCCGGGGGTTCGCCCGGTACGTCGGGCGGGAGGTGGCCGGCTACGGCTTCACCGAGACGAACATGTACGTCGACTGGGAGAGCCCGTTCACGCTGATCGGGCTGGCTCGCCTGCTCGGCGGTCCCGGCGACGTGAGGAGCGGGTACCTCGTCTTCACCGAGCTCCTGCCGGAGCCCGAGGCGTCGTGGCTGCGCCTCGACGGGAGGCCGCACGCGGCGGAGCTGCTTGTCGAGATCGACGGCGAGAGGAGCGCGCGATGAGCTGGATCTACCGGAAGCTGTTCCACGATCGGGGCATCGAGGGCGAGGGGACCGACGCGCTCCTCCTCGGGCTCATCGATCCGCTCGTGTCCGAGCTCGAGCAGCGCGGCGCGATCGATCGCTTCTTCTTCCTCCGGTACGCCGAGGGAGGCGACCACCTGCGGTTGCGCGTGCGCGTGGCGCCCGGGCGCGACCCCGCCGACGTGGCGGCGCGCGTGGACGCCGCGGCTGCGTGCTGCGCCGCCGTGTCGCGCGCGGAGGCCGCCGTGTACGAGCCGGAGCTCGAGAAGCACGGAGGGCCCGCGGGGATGGAGATCGCGGAGCGACAGTTCTTCGCCTCGAGCAGGTTCGCGCTCGGCTGTATCCGGAAGACGGCGGGGCGACCGCGGGCGCGCGCCCTCGTCGCGGCGTGCGCGCTCGACGCGCTGCTCGCGCGCGCGGGCATCACGGGCGACGCGCGGCGGTCGTTCCTCGCGGGGTACGCGCGGCACTGGCGCACGTTCGCCCGCGCGATCTCGGGCGTGGATCTCATCGGCGCAGCGCCGGACGCCGAGTCGGTCGCGCTGGTGCGCGCGCTCGTGCGGGGAGAGGGGCTCGCCGCGCTCGGCGAGCTCGTCGACGGCGAGCGCGCGCTCCTCACCGCGTTCGACGCCGATCTGCCCGAGCTCGCCGAGGCGTCGCGGCGCGGAGCGCTCGGCGTGTCGCTGGCGACCGTCGTGACCAACCTCGCCCACACGTTCCACAACCGCCTCGGGCTCACGCTCGCCTTCGAGGTGTGGGTGGCCGACGCGCTCGCCGAGGCAGGCGCCCCGCGCGAGCCGCCGCGGGCTCGCCCGCCCGGCGTCTCGCCGGGCGAGGCGTGGCAGCGCCTCGCCCGCGCGGCCGAGCAGCGCCGGCCCGTCACCGCGCTGCTCGACCCGGGCGACAACGCCGCGCTCGACGCGCTCCGCGACGCAGCCCGCCGCGACGGCCTCCGGTTCCTCTTGTCCGCCGGGCCCGCCGGCGGGATGTCCGCGCCCTTCGCGCTGCTGCGCGCCCTCGCCGACGCCCACCCGGCGGGCGGCGCGCTCCTCGCTGCCCTCGGCCGCATCGAGGCCGCGCACGACGCGCCGGAGTGCCCGCTGCCGCCCGACCCGGCTTCCGTGGCCGAGGCGCTCCGCGCGTTCCTCGCGGAGCACACGCTCGATCCCACGGTGCTCGTCCTCCGCGACGTCGACCGCGCCGACGCCGACACGCAGCACGCCGTCGCGTACCTCGCGCGCGCCGTGGAGACGGAGCCGCTCGCCCTCGTCGTCACCGCGAGCGGGCGCCCGAGCCCCGGGTGGGCCGCGATCGTGGCCGAGATCGAGGAGGGGCCGGGGCTCCTCCGCGTCGCGACCGCGCCCGCGCCCGAAGGCGAAGCGGCGGCCGCCCCCGCGGCGACGCCGGGGCCCGCGATGGTCGCGCGGGGCGAAGCGTTCTGCCGCGCCGGCGCGCTGCACGAGGCCGCCGCGATCCTCGGCGACGCCCTGGCGTCGCCCGGCCTCTCGCCCGCGGCCCGGGCCGACGCGCTCGTGGCGCTCGCGAGGACGACGCTCCGCATGTCGCGCCCCGCCCTCGCGCGGCAAGCGGCGGAGGCGGCGCTCCGCCTCGGCCTCCCGGAGCGCCGCCGCGCGCTCGCGCGGCGCGTCCTCCTCGCCGCGCTCCACAACCTGGGCGAGACCGCCGCGCTCGACGCGCTCCGGGACGAGGTCGCCCCGCAGCGCTTTGCGCCCGACGCGTCCGCCGCGGAGCGCTGCTGGGCGGAGCTCGACGCCGCGCTCGTGTGCGCGACCGACGAGCGCCGCGCCGAGCACGAGGCGCGGCTCGACGCCCTGCTCGCCGCGCCGCGCGGCGACGTGCCGCCGCAGTGCCTCGCCGCCGCGCATGCGTGGCGCGGCGCCGCGCACGCGGCCAGCGGCGAGCACGAGCGCGGCCTCGCGCACCAGCGCCGGGCGCTCGCCTTCGCCGAGGAGCTCGCCGATTTCCGCCGCGCCCTCATGGTGCGCGTGCGCCTCGCGAGCAGCGTCGCAGCCGCGGGCGAGCTCGCCGAGGCGGCGGCGCTCTTCGAGATCGCGGCCTGTCACGCGGCGTGGATCGGCCTCTTCGACCTCGCGTCGCTCGCCGCGCAGAACGCGATCTCGCTCGGCCTCGCGCGCCGCGACGCGGCCCCGGTCCGCGCCTGGCTCGACGGCGCGCGGCCCGCGCGCGCCCGCGTGTGGCGCTCGCCCTACGGCGAGCTCGCCGTGCTCTTCGCGCGCGCCGAGTCGGCCCTCGCGCGGGGGGAGGCCGGGGCGGCGGGGGCGCACCTCGATCGCCTGCACGCGCGCCTCGCCGCGCTCGGGGGGGCCGCCCCGCGGAGCGCGCCCCTGCTCGCGCTCGCCGCGGCGCACCTCGAGGCCGACGTCGCCGCCGCCGCGGGCGACGACGCCGGCAGGGCGGCCGCGCTCGCGCGCGCCGCGGAGCTCACCCCGGGCGTGCCGCCGGAGGAGCGGCGGCTCGTCACGGCCATCGCCCGCGCGCGGCGCGACGCCTGCCGCGCCGACGGCCGCCGCGACAGGCCGGTGGTCCTCGGTTTGCAGAGCACTTGAACGAGAACGAACTCGAGCCGCGCCAGCCATGGCGCAGAGCGAAGGAGAAGCATCGTGGAGACTCTGACCAAGCTTCCGCCCATGCCGGGGCTCTCGGGCCCCGAGAAGAAGCGCTTCATGAACGGCACCCATCGCGCGGCCTCACCCGAGGAGACCTTGGATCGGATCAAGGGCTTCATGCCGGCGATGGGGATCACGCGGATCGCCAACGTCACGGGGCTCGACGCGATCGGGATACCGGTCGTCGTCGTCTGCCGCCCCAACTCGCGCTCTCTCTCGGTCAGCCAGGGAAAGGGGCTGACGCTCGCGGCGGCGAAGGTCTCGGGGCTGATGGAGTCGATCGAGGCCTATCACGGCGAGAACATCGTCCGGCCGCTGCTCCTCGGCTCCTCTCGCGAGCTCCGGCGCTCCCACGCGATAGCCGACGTCTCCGCGCTGCCGCGGACCTCGAGCGTGCCGCTCGACGAGGACACCCCGCTCCTGTGGGCCGAGGGCTACGACCTCATGCGCGGCGCCCCTGTGTGGGTCCCCTACGAGCTCGTGCACGTCAACGCCACCGCCACGGGCCGCGTCAACCCGGGTATCTTCTGCTGCTCGACCAACGGGCTCTCGTCGGGGAACGGGCTCCTCGAGGCGGTGAGCTACGGTATCTGCGAGGTGGTCGAGCGCGACGCCACGGCCGTGTGGGGGGCGCTCACCGACGAGGAGCGGGACGCGAGGCGGCTCGATCTCGACAGCATCGATGATCCCGGCTGCCGCGATGTGCTCGCGCGATTCTCTGCCGCCGGGATCGCCGTCGGCGCGTGGGAGACCACCTCCGACGTCGGTATCCCCTCGTACGAGTGTCTGATCGCCGAGCGGACGGAGGACGCCGTCCGGGCGCTCCACGGCTCCGGCGGGCAAGGCTGCCACCCGTCGCGCGCCGTCGCGCTGCTGCGCGCCCTCACCGAGGCCGCGCAGACCCGGCTCACGGTCATCTCGGGCGCGCGCGACGACCTCCTCCGGACCGAGTACGACCGCCACCGGAGCCCCGACCAGGTCCGGCACCTCCGCCGGCTGCTGACGGCGCGCGGAGAGCGCCCGTTCTCCGCGGGCCCGACGTTCGCGGGCGACACGTTCGAGGACGACGTCGCCTGGCAGATCGAGCGGCTGCGCGCGGTCGGGATCGACAGCGTCGTCGCCTTCGATCTCACGAAGCCGGAGTTCGGCATCCCCGTCGTCAAGATCGTGATCCCCGGGCTCGAAGGGATCCACTCGTTCCCCAGCTACATCCCTGGCCGCCGGTTCCGCCGCGCGCTCGAGCGCCGGAGCGGGAGCGCAGCGAGCCTGAAGGAGATCGCATGAGCATCATCGTCTTTGTCGGTCCGACCCTCTCGCTCGAGGCCGCGCGGGCGGAGCTCGACGCCCTCTATCTGCCGCCGGTCTCGCAGGGCGACGTCTACCGGGCATGCGCGAAGCGCCCGAGCGCCATCGCGATCATCGACGGCTACTTCGAGCGGGTCCCGGCGGTCTGGCACAAGGAGATCCTCTTCGCGATGGCGCAGGGCATCCACGTCTTCGGGAGCTCCAGCATGGGGGCGCTGCGCGCCGCCGAGCTCTCCGCCTTCGGCATGGAAGGCGTGGGCGCCATCTTCGAGGCGTACCGCGACGGCCTCCTCGAGGATGACGACGAGGTGGCCGTCGTCCACGGCCCCGCGGACAGCGGCTTTCGCGCCGGCTCCGAGGCGATGGTCAATATCCGCAGGACGTTCGACGCCGCGGCGGCCGCGGGCGCGATCTCCGCCGCCACGCGCGACGCGCTCACGTCGGTCGCAAAGTCTCTTTACTATCCCGACCGCGTCTATCCCGTGATCCTCGACGCCGCGTCCCGCCACGGCGTCCCGCAAAGCGAGCTCTCGTCGCTGCGCGACTTCCTCCCGAAGGGGCGCGTCAACCAGAAGCGCGACGACGCGATCGCGCTGCTCCGGCACCTCCGCGCGCGCGCCGAGGCGGGCTTCTCGCTGAAGACCGTCACGTACAGGTTCGAGGTCACCGAGTTCTGGTGTCGCGCCGAGCAGGCCGCCGGCGAGATGGTCGCCGCGGAGCGCCCGAGCGCCGCCGGCGAGGCGTCGCCGTACGAGACGGTCGCCCTCGACAGCATCCTGGACGAGCTCCGGCTCGACGCGGCGGCTTACGGCCGGGCGAAGCGCGGGGCCATGCTCCGGTACCTCGCGCTGCAGGAGGCCGAGCGGCGCGGCCTCACCGTGGACAACGCCGCGCTGGAGCGGGCGTCCGACGCCTTCCGCCGCGAGCGGCGGCTCTACGAGCCGGACGACGTGAAGGCGTGGATGGGTCGGTTCAGCGTCGGCTGGGGCGAGCTGACGCGGCTGCTCCGCGACGAGGCGCTCATCGGCTGGGTCGAGAAGGCGGTCGACGAGGTGGCGCAAGGCCACGTCCGCGACCACCTCTCGGTCTCCGGCGAGTACGCGGAGCTGCTCTCCCGGGCCCGCGACAAGCAGCAGCGCCTCGCCGAGCTCGGCCTATCGAACCCCGCCTTCTCCGACGCCGGGATGGCCGAAGGCGACCTGATCCGGTGGTATTTCGAGCGATGCCTGGGCGCGCCCCTGCCGCCCGATCCGGCGAGCGCGCTGCGCTCCGCCGGCTTCGCCGACGCGGACGAGTTCAAGCGCGTGGCGCTGCGCGAGGTGTGTTATCGCCGCGTCGCGCGCGGCGACCGGGCCGCGAGCGCCTCGGCCCCGGAGCGCCGATGACGCCCGCGATCTCGCTCCGCGGGGCGACGAAGGTCTTCGCGTCGCGGCGGGCCGTCGACGCCGTGTCGTTCGAGGTGCGGCGCGGCGGCGCCACAGCCCTCCTCGGCCGGAACGGCGCCGGGAAGACGACGACGATGCGCCTCGTGACAGGCATCCTCCTCCCCGACGAGGGCGCGGTCGAGGTGCTCGGGGGCAGGAGCGACAGCGTCGCGATCCGCGATCGCGTCGGGTACCTCCCGGAGGAGCGAGGCCTCTACAAGCAGATGCCGGTCGCCGAGCACCTGGCCTTCCTCGGCGAGCTCAAGGGCGTCCGCCCGCGCCGCGCGCGCGAGAGCGCCGCGCGGCTCCTCCGGTCGCTCGAGCTCGATCACGTCGCGCGCGCGCGGATCGAGACGCTGTCGAAGGGCAACCAGCAGAAGGTGCAGCTCTGCGGCGCGCTCGTCCACGACCCCGAGATCCTCGTCCTCGACGAGCCCATGTCGGGCCTCGATCCCGTCAACGCCGTGCTCGTGAAGCGGCTCTTCGGGGAGCTCCGCGCCGCCGGAAAGACCCTCTTGCTCTCGACCCACGTCATGCCGCTCGCCGAGAGCCTGGCCGACCACGTGGTCGTCGTCGATCGGGGGCGCGTCGTCCTGGAGGGGCCCGTCGGCGAGGTGAAGGCGTCCTTCGCGGGCAACACAGCGCGGATCGAGTTCGACGGCGACGGGACCTTCCTCCTCGGCGTCGACGGCGTGGTGAGCGCGCGGATCGAGCCCGGCGTGGCGGAGCTCGTGCTGCGCGACGCCGGCGACGCGCAGCGGGCGCTCTCGGCGGCGCTCTCGCGCGTCCAGGTGCGGCGGTTCGAGGTCTCGTCGCCGTCGCTCGGCGAGATCTTCTCTCGCGTCGTCGGCGAGGGCGCCCCGCCGCCGCTCGCCCACAGGGCGCGCGCGGGTCGCGAAGCGGCGCTGGAGGCGTCATGAGCCGCATCCTCGTCGTGCTGAAGCGTGAGTACGTCGCCTCGGTGAAGACAGCGTCCTTCGTCCTCACGACGCTCCTCCTGCCGGTCCTCTTCGCGGCGGTGGGCCTGCTCCCTGCGCTCATCGTCGCCGTCGGCGCCGGTGACCGCTCGGTCGTCGTCGTCGACGGGACAGGCCGGCTCCGAGGGGTCGTGGAGGCCGCCTCCGCGGGCCTGGCCGAGGAGGCGTCGGCGCGGTCCAGCGCGAGGTCGCTCGGCGCCGCGATGGGCAGCGCTGTGCTCCCGAGGGCCGCCCGGCTGCGGCTCACCTACGTGGCCCCCGGGGATGCCGCTGCCACGAGCGCGGCCGTCGCGGCGCTGCTCGACGGCGCGAGGGCGGGCATCGAGGCGGGAGGGCACGGCGTGGACGGCGTGCTGGTGCTCCCGCCCGCGATGCTCGAGGACCCCGGCGCGCGGGGCGCGCTGTACGCGAAGGGGGCTGACCTCGATGCCGTCGAGCACGCCGCGGCGGTGGTGGCGCGCGGCGTCGCCGTGGCGCGGTGGACGGCGCGCGGCCGCGACGCCGCCGAGATCGAGGGCCTCCTGTCGCCCCCTGCGTTCGACTCGGCGCCGCTCTCCTCGAGCGGCCCCGGGGGCCCCGGCGGAGACCTCGACCTGCTCGTCGCCTTCGGCTTCGGCGGCCTGCTCTTCGTCGCGATCCTCTTGAATGGTCGCGAGATCTTGCGCCGCATCGTGCAGGAGAAGTCGGACCGGATCATGGAGATCCTCCTCTCCTCGGTGACGCCGTTCGAGCTCCTGTCCGGGAGGATCCTTGGCCTCGCCGCCGCCGGCCTCACGCAGATCCTCGTGTGGCTCGGGATGGCGGCTGTCGCGGGCGTCGCGACAGGCGCGCTGGGAGGGCCGCCCCTCATCGACGCCGACACCCTGCTTCGTCCCATGGTCGCCGTGTACTTCGTCGTGTTCTTCCTGCTGGGGTATCTCGTGAACGTGGCTGTCTATGCCGTCGGGGGCGCGGCCGCGAGCTCCGAGAAGGCCGCGCAGCAGCTGATGAGCCCGATCTCGATGGCGCTCTCCGCGCCGCCGTTCTTCCTCGTGGTCATCGCCGGTCACCCCGGCTCGACGCTCGCCGTCGTGCTCTCGATGATCCCGATCTACGCCCCGATGGTGATGTTCGTCCGGGTCCTCGTCTCCGAGCCGCCGCTCTGGCAGATCCTCGTCGCCATCGGCGGCACAGGCGCGACCGTGCTTCTCTTCATCTGGGTCGCTGCAAGGGTCTTCCGGGCAGGCGTCCTCTCCCATGGATCGACGCCGACCCTCCGCGAGCTCTGGCGCTGGGCCCGCGCCAGGTGACGCGGGCCGACGGCGCGATCGTCTGTCCGGACGCGCGGCGCGGCGCTCTCAAGCCGCCGACAGCGTCTTGCCTGTCTCGAGCAGCGTCTTCAGATCGCTCAGGATATAGCTCCAGCCACCGCCGGCTTCCTTGATCGCGCCCGATGTGATGGCGGCTGTCTTGGGCGCGTCGCCGACCTCGTGGGTCACGGTCAGCGACGTGATGCCGTAGGGGCTCACCTCGATCTCCCAGGTAAGTCGCCTGAAGCCTTCCTCCTTCATCTCGGGATCCCAGAGGATGCGCCACGTCTGAACGAGCTTTCGCGGGGGATCGGCCTCGATGACCTCTCCATCGATGATCACGCTGGGGCCGCCGTGCTGGGACATCTCCGCGTTCGCGAACGCCTGGTATTTGCCCCCGGGGCGCAGATCGTACTCCGCGCGGGCGCAGTACCCGTACCTCTCGATCCACTCGGGCTTCGTGATCGCTTCCCAGACGGCCTCGGGCGTCGCCTTGATGTGGACTCGGTAGACGTGGACCGGCTTCTCACTCTTCGTCGTCATTGTTCTTCTCCAGGTGTTTCTTCAGATCAACGAGCGCCGAAATGCGCCCCTCGGTGTACTTGTCGATCCAACGATCGTGGATCTGGCGAATGGGGACCGGATTCAGGTAGTGAAGCTTCTTCCGGCCCGATCGAACCGTGACGACGAGCCCCGCGGCTTCGAGCACACGGAGGTGCTTCATCACGCCGAACCGCGACATCTCGAGCTCGGACTCGAGCTCCGTGAGCGTGAGGCCGTCACGCGCGAAGAGCCGGTCGAGGAGGGAGCGCCGGGTGGGATCGGCCAGCGCCTTGAAGACGCGATCGTCGTCCGTCACCTCCCTGATATGTTACCAAATGGTCACCTGTCAAGGTCCGGGATGCTCGGCCGGCGCGGATCCGGGCGCGGGCCGCTCCAGGTGCGCGGATGTAAGATGTGAGGCGCAGGGTGTGCGGCCTGATCGAGAGCGGTCGGGCGGCCGGCAAGCGGGGCGAGAGGCGACCTCAGAAGCCTTCGCCGTTTTCGAGGATCGACGGGCAGAGCGCGCGGACGCCCGCGCACTCCGCGGGAGGCTGCAAGAGGTCGAGGCTGGACCCGCACGAGAGCGCCTTGAGGGTGCCGGCCATGGCGATCAGGCAGGTCTTGGCCTCCGCGACCGTGACGGTGCACCCCTTGAAGTCGTACGTGAAGCACCTGCTGGACGTCAGAGGTTCATTTGCAGAGAGGAGGCACGCCCGCCAGATGGCCGCGCACTCCTCTATGTCAGAGGCGTTGAGCAGTCCGATGAGATCGCACTGGTCTGCTTTCGCGAGCTTCATCGGCTCTTTGAGGTCGTCGCACACCTGACTGGCCTCTTTGGTCGTCAGCTCGCCGAGCTGCCGGTTCTCGTCGAGGGCGCTCGCGGTCTCGTCCCCATCGTCGCCGCACGCCGCGAGCGCGAGCCCAGCCGCCAGGACCTCGAGAAGCGTCATCCGTCTCATTCGAGCTCTCCTTGACGAGGAAGGTGCGTTCCTGGCCGTTCAGGACCCGCAGGCGCCCCGTCGCCCCGACGATACCCGCGCTCCGCGAGCTCGGGCAGCGTCCGATCCGGAACGCCACGTCGGCCTTGCGTGCCACGCGGTCGACGGTCTCGTCGGTGAAGCTCAGGTCGGCGGAAAGCGCGGGATGGCGCTCGAGGCATGCACGGTCGCGCGCAGCTCGCGGAGGTGCTCGGCCCACCGCATGTCATGGCCTGGGCGGGGAGGAGGCGTGACGGGCGCGGCTCCGGACAGGGAGCTTCACGGCGATGGCGACGAGGCCAGGCTCCTCGGGCTGTTCCTGACCGACCTCGTTGCGCTCATCGCGCGCTTCGACGTCGTGACGCCCGAGATCGACCGGTGACCTGGGGGAGGGGCGACCTCAGGAGCCTTCGCCTTCGGTCTCGCCGAGCTCCGGGCACTTCTCGTTGACGACCGCGCACGCGGCGGGCTGCTGCGCCAGGTCCGCGATGCTCGATTCACACGTGAGCGCTCTCATGGCGCTCGTCATTGCGGTCATACAGGCCTTCATCTCTGCGACCGTGGCGGTGCACCCCGCGAACTCGGACGGATCGCACGAGCCGATCGGCTCGGGATCCTCCGGCTCGCTGATGCACTGGTCCTTGAAGGTCTCGCAATCCCCCCCGAGGATGGTGTTGCCCAGCCCGATTAGCTCGCACGAGTCCTCCTTCGACAACTCGATCGACCCTGCGATGTCCGCGCACACCTGCTGGGACTCCGCGGCCGTCAGCTCGTCGAGCTGCTTGCCGTCGAGGTCGCCCCCGCCGCTGGTGTTGCCGCCGGTCTCGGCCCCATTGCCTGCCTCGTCATCGCCGCACGCCACGAGCGAGAGCCCGGCCATCAAGAGTCCAAGAAGCTTCATTCGTGTCATCGAGTACTCCATCATCGAGAAGGTCCACCTGGGTGTCCGCGCGGCGCTCGAGACGGCTCCGCCGGAGGAAGCGGGCGAGCTGCCCCGTCGATCAGGCAGGCGCCCATGCGTGAACCTACTACGACCAGTATCGAACTTTCCTTCCTCACCATCGCAAAATGGACCGCAGCCTCCGGCCCGGGGCTCGCCGTGCGCGGCCGAGGCGCTCTCCGGACCGCGCATCCCGGCGCCGGTCACGTCGCGCGCCGGCGTCTCCGGGGAGGTGAGGGAGAGCCCGGCGGCGCCGCCGGCTCCCCGCTGCGGCCCGCGTCCCACTGCGCGACCACGCGCTTCGGCGCCACGCGGCGCCAGGCCCCCACGAGCAGCTCTTCCAGGAGCGTCCGCTCGACGCGGCGGAGCTCCACCCGGGTCCAGCCCTGGTGTCCCCACGGCGTCACGGAGAAGACGTCGGGCTGCGCCTGCACCAGGCTGTCTTGCTCCTCGAGGGACAGCTTGAGGACCGCGCGCTCCTCCGCCACCCAGTGGGTCGCGAAGATCTTCCCTCGCACGCGGAACGATGGTTTGCCGAAGTGGTCCTGCTCCTCGGCCTCGGGAAGCGACAGCGCGAGCTTTCGAAGATCGTCGGAAGAGATCACGGCGGTGCGCCTCGGCGGCGAGGATACGGCGCTGTCGTGACGGAGCTCAAGCGCGCGCCGCCCCGAGGACCGCCGACGCGCGGTGGCGAGAGAGGGAACGGGCGCTGGGGCGCCACACCGCCGGGCAGGCGCGGGTCATCCCCCTCCTCCTCGACGCCGGCTGGCGCGTCGGCGGCGGACGCGGGGCTTGGGAGGCGCGGGACCGACGGCGCGGCCGCGGACCCCGCTGCCAAGGATCGCGGGCGTCGGCGAGCCGCCGCCTCGGCCCGGGCGCGAGGACGAGACGGATGAGCCGTAGCCCGAGCTCGGACTATGGGGCGTCGAACTCCACGACGACGTTGTTATGGCACTCCGTCAGACCGCCGCACGCTGTCCCCGGATGGCCGATATGCGTATCGTCGTGCTGCCATGCCTTGACGGCGAGCCGATACTCTACCCATCCACCAGGGACGGAGGTCAAGGGAAGGGGGCTGCTCGTCCCTCCAGCTCCGTGCGGAAAGTTTTCAGGATCGTAAGTGCAGGTTCCGCCCACGAGGCTTCCGAACATGTTGCCCCCCTTGACGAAGACCCAAGTGCTCGTCGAGGCGAATGGGATCACGACTCTGAAATAAAGGCCCCACGTGAGCGCCGTATGATTGCAGTCGAAGGCCGACGAATTCACGTTGGGGCCGTAATGAGGGGTCATCACCTTGGCGTTCGTGCCATTCTTGAAATTGAGCCAGGTGTAGCCCATGCACTCCGAGGCGGTGAACCCGGCGACTTCAACCGAGGAATCGCTGCCGGACAGCGTGCCGAGGTCGAGATCGATCGGCAACGTTCCTGCTCGAAGCTCGTCGATGCAGCCCTCGGGAAGATCGCTCATCTCGACTTCGTGAGCGTGGGCATCCCGTTCCCAACCAAGCACGGGGGCTGCCAAGGTGATAGCACTTGCGATGATAAGATTCGCGGATCGCATGGATGAATTTCTCCTTGATTGAACCGGCCGATGGATACATCGAGATGCAAGTGCCCGAGCCGAGGTCCACCGTGCGCCGAGGGGCGACCACGACGCTCGAGCAACCTCCCGGAGCCAGCGAGGCGGCCGCGTTCGGCCCAATCGGCGGTACGCTGAGAAGCGATGGAAGTAACCGCGTGCGCTCCGGAAACTCGAAGCTCCTTCTCCATCTCGCTCGGAGGTCAAAGCACGTCTTGTGCCGCGCGCAGAGGGCGCTTGCTTTCTCGAACCGTCGCGTTCCACACGCCGGATCATGGGTCGTCCGCACGTGAAGTGCGGCCCATTCCTCCGTGACATGTCACGGATCGCAGCGTGACATGTCACGGATCGCAGCGTGACATGTCACGGATCGCAGCGAGCTTCAGGCCGACGCGGTGTTATGGGCTCATGCCGGCGACGTCGATCAGCGCCGCGCGCGTCCGGGTGGGGGTCGTCCCGCTGAACTGCTTCACGTCCCGCGCGAGGTGCGCCTGGTCGTAGTAGCCGAACCGCTGGGCGAGCTCCGCCCAGGTCCCCGTGGCGCCCGTCTTGAGGTGCCGCACCAGCCGGTCGAAGCGCACGAGCCGCGCGAGGAGCTTGGGCGGGACGCCGACGTGCTCGCGGAAGAGGCCAATCACGTGCTTCTGACTGTAGCCGAGCTCGCGCGCGAGGGCGCGCATGTCGACGGCGCCCCCGCGCTCCTCGATGCGGCGGAACGCCCACGAGACCACGCCGACCTCGAGCCGCGTTTCGTCCACGCGCTCGCCGAGCGCCCGCTCGATCAGGTCGAAGCGCGCGTCCCAGGTCGGGAGCTCCTCGAGGCGCTCCGCCAGCCGGGCGTGCTTCCTGGGCAGCAGATCGCGCGCCGGGATCACGCGCCCGGTCAGCTCCGCCATGGGCACGCCGAAGAAGAGCCGCGCCCCGATGGGGGTGAGGTTCACCTGGAGCCCGCGCTGGAACCCGTCGTGCTCGGTGATCGTGAAGGTGGCGTCGAGGCCCGCGACGAAGCCGCCGGGGTGCGAGGAATGACGGCGATCGCTCCCCGCGTCGAACACGCGCAGCGGCGGTCCGAACTCGATGATCACGACGACCTGCGGCGCCGGCAGCTCGCGCCGCCGCAGCGGCCCGGGCGTCTCCTCCGTGTAGCCGCTGTAGTCGCGGATGTACGGGCGGAGGCGCGGCGCCGGGGGCCGCGTCGCGATCTCCCAGCGGCCCTCACCGGAGTTGCCTCGGGTGATCCGCGCGCGAGGCGCCAGCGCTTGCATCGCAGGGGAAGGGTACCCGTCGATGCGTGCGCGAGCCAGCCGCGCGCGCAGGGCGTGTCAACTCAGCGGATCGTCTCACAGCACCTCAGCCCGAGGTGGTAGTTCGCGTGCCACGCGTCCTCCATCGGCTCGACGTGCCAGCGCGGGCTGTAGGAGCAGTGATCGGGGTAGGTCTCCCGGCCCTTCGGCCTCGGGGCGTCGTGCTCGCGGGCGACCTCGACGTAGAACCAGGCGCTCCCCTTGAGCTGGCTGTACAGCTTGCCGTCGTCGCGGTCGCGACGGGTCATGATCTCGGCCACGTTGCCGTGCTGATCGAACACCCCGAACCGCGAGCGGCACGCGGGGAAGGACCCCGCAGGCTCGGTGTCGGTCGCGCAGGTCTGGTAGGCAGAGCGCGCGGTGTCGCCGTCGCACGGCTTGCCGTCGATGTCGCGGTGCGGCGTCCGCGTGTGGCAGACGGCGAGATCGAGCTCGTCGCCGTAGGCGTACGTCCTCGGCTTGCCGCCCTCGGGATCGCCGCGGCACGCGAGGCTCCACTCGTCCTCGGTGCAGAGGCGCTTGCCCTGCAGGCTGCACACGGCCGCCGCCTGCGTCGGGCTCGCCCACACCATCGGCAGCTCGCACGGCTTGTTGGGGAACTCGAAGATGTCGATGCAGAACTCGGCCGACGCCGGCTTCCCGCGCGCGTGTTTGAAGACGGGCACCATGTTCTCGTGGCCGCCGCAGCGGGCGCGCTGCTCCTCCGTCTGGAGGACGACGCCCCGGAGGCCCTCCAGGCACTGCTCCTTCGATCGCGTGTGCCGCGCGAGCTCCTTGTTGCCCTGGTTGAGCCGGGCAGGGGAGCCGCCGCCGAAGTTCTTCTCCAGGAAGAGCTCGGGGTTCTTGAACTTCCGCTCTCGCTCCGAGAACTCCTTCAGCGAGAAGAGCCGCACCAGATCCTCGCGCGCCTCGTAGTGGGTCGCCATCGGATCCCCGACCGCCCCGGGCGCGCCGGCGTCGCCGCCGGCCGCGCCGGGCTCGCCGGAGGCCCGAGGGGCCGGCACCTCCGGGGCGGAGGCCGCCGGGCCTGAAGGTTGCGCGGAGGCGCTGGCCGGAGGCGGCGCGCCCGCGTCGCGGCCGCGATCGGCGTCGCCGCGGGAGCAGGCGGGCGCGGCGGCGGCGAGCGCCGCCAGCACGAGGTGCAAGGGACGGGAGGGAAGAGGCACGTGGAGCGAGCGGGGCACGTCGAGCTAGAGAGGCACGTGGAGCGAGCGGGGCGGGTCGAGCGAGATCAGAGGGCCGCCTCGACGATCTCGGAGAGGCTCGCCTCGTCGACGACGCCGGTCAGGTAGGCCGCGACCTTCCCCTGCCGGTCGATCACCACGAGGCTCGGCAGCTTGTCCACCCCGTAGTGGGCCGAGGCCTCCTTCGCGTCGTCGATCAGGATGGGATACGAGAGGCCCTTCTTGAGCGCATACTGGCTGGCCACCTGGGGCGGGTCGTCCACGTTGACGCCGAGCACCACGAGCCCCTTCTTCTCGTAGCGGCGCGCGATCCGGTCGAGGATCGGCGCCTGGACCGCGCAGGGACCGCACCACGTCGCCCAGAAGTCCAGGATCACCGGCTGGCCCCTCAGCTCGGCGATCTGCATGCGCGCGCCGGGCTCGCCGTTGGCCGCGACCGGCAGCGTCACGTCGGGGGCCTCCGCGCCGACCATGCCCCCGACCCCCGGCGCAAGGCGCGGCAGGATCACAAGACCAATCAGCGCGCTCAGGGCGATGAGCAACGCGACTGCAGGATAGAGAATCTTGCCGGAATTGGGCTGGGGTTCGGCCATACGGGCCCTGGGCTTCATAGCAAATCTTTGGGCCTACGTCCGAGCGGCTCTGGTACGGTCCGGCGCCTCGACCGGCCGGGCGCTTTGCCGCCTGGCCCGGGGGCGGGGGCGCAGCGCGGCTCGCCGTGCGACGCCGCCGCCGCCGGGAGGGGTCGGGGGCGCAGCGCGGCACGCCGCGCGATGCCACCGCCGTTCGGGTCACGTCGTCGCCCGCGCGCTGGAGGAACCATGCTCGATCGTCCGAATCTTTCACGAGAGAATCCCGCGGGGCCGCGCGGACGGCGCCCGCCGCCGGGGCCCCTTCCGGCCAAGCAGGCGGCCAAGTGGCCCCCCGATGACAACGATCTGCCCGGCGCACCGCCGGCGCCCGCAGGCGGCGGCGGCTTCGCGGACGACGGCAACTTCAAGCGCGGCCGGTTCAGCCCCGTGTCGATCGTGGTCGGCCTCGTCGTCGCGCTCGGCGCCGCGGGCGCCATCTGGCTCGGCGTCAAGCAAGACAGCCAGAAGATGACGGTCGACGCCGTCTCCAAGGAGAAGAAGAACATCTTCGTCCTGCCCAAGAAGGACCAGCTGCCCCTGTGGCGCAAGTGGGCCGCCGCGAGCGCCGAGCTGTCGCTCCAGCAGGAGGCGCTCATGCAGCTCGCGTGGGCCGACGACCCCGAGGGCGTCACGCACGCGCAGAACGCGCTCGCGCTTCCGGACCACCGCGTGAAGGGCGTCGCCGCGCAGGTGCTCGCGTACTACGGCTCGCCCAAGGCCGACAGCGCCAAGCCCGCGCTGCTCGAGGCGCTCAAGGTCGCGGACGAGAGCGACAGGCCCCAGCTCGTCTGGGCCCTCGTCGAGCTCAAGGAGCCGGCCGCGTTCAAGGACGCGATGGACCAGTACAGGAAGGGGTTCCTCTCGAAGGTCGAGCGCCTCGGCGGCGGCATCGCCTTCGACCCCGAGAAGCTCGCCGGCCTCGTGTCGCTCGAGGAGCTCTCGAAGCTCGCGACCGACGAGAGCTCGTCGGTGCGGCAGCTGGTCGCGACGGTCCTGTCGCGCAACGCCGAGCCCAAGTGGACGAGCGCGCTCATCACGCTCGTGAAGGACAAGGACGTCGAGGTCGCGCGCGAGGCCGCGAACGGCCTCGGTCGGATCGGCGACGAGACGGCGCGCGCCCCGCTCCTCGAGGCCCTCGCGAACGCCGACAAGAACAGCCGCCAGCGCTTCCTCGAGGCGCTGCGCGACGGCATCGGCGGCGAGGGGCTCGTCCTCGCCCTCGACAGCGTGAAGCAGGACCCGGAGGAGACGACCTGGTTCCAGACGAAGCAGATCATGGAGATGCTGCGCGAGCTCGCCGACCCGCGGTCGGCCGACCCGCTCGTGAAGTGGATCGAGGCCAGGAAGCCGCCGCTGCACTGGCAGGGCGAGGCGGGGACGCGGCTCGCCGAGGTCGGCGACATCCGCGCCGCCAAGTTCCTCGGCGAGCGGCTGCTGGCCGATCCGCTCAAGCTCTACAAGCTCGAGAAGTTCTGGGAGGCGGACGAGGGCGGGCACCTGTCGCGCACCGATCTGCCGCGCGTCGTCGGCGCCCGCATGCTCGCCGATCTCGCCTCGATCCACGCGGACAAGGCCGCCGAGCTCAAGGCCGCGGCCGAGGCCCCGGTCATCCTGTGGCTCAAGGATCGCCCGCAGCCGCACGCGAACGGCCTGCGCTTCCTCGCCACGGTCCGCTCCGAGAGGATCCTGAAGGACATGCGCGACTGGGCCTTCCCGACGGACCCGCTCCCCAAGGAGGGGCAGCAGCCGCCGTTCCCCGCGGCCTTCGAGACCGCGCAGAGCGCGCTCCGGTACATCGGGCGCATGAAGGACGAGCCCTCGTACCCGAAGCTCATCGATCAGTTCAGCCGCAAGAAGGACCCGAAGCTGGACATCACTCAGGACGCGCTCCAGGGCGCCGGGCTCGCGATGCTGGGGATGGCGCTCCGCGCGGTCGCCTACGGCGCGTCGCAGGGGCTCGCCGAGTGGGGCGATCCGCGCGCGGTGGAGAGGCTGACGAAGCTCATCGAGGACGAGCTGTGGCACGAGGAGGCCCGCCAGGCCGCCTGCGAGGCGATCGCCTGGTGCGCCGACGACAAGACGATGGTCGAGGTGGCGAAGAAGGCGAAGGAGTTCGCGAGCAAGAAGGAGCCGCGCAAGCAGCTCATCGGCGCCTGCTACGCGTCGTCGCTCGCGCTCCGGCCGGTGCCCGGCGCGGCCGCCGAGCTCGTGCCGCTCCTCGCGGCCGACGTCGAGCCCGGGGTGCGCATGGCCATCGCGCGCGCCATCGGCGTCGGCGGCTTCGACGAGGCGGTGCAGGGGCAGCTCTTCGAGAAGCTCAAGGACGTCGAGGTCCGGAACGCGGCGGCGCTCGCGCTCATCCTCGGCGGCACGAGCGACACCGCGGCGCGGACGGTCGCGATGTACGCCGACTTCGACAAGTCCGCGCTCGACGACCTGAAGGACCACTACTACCGCGCCTTCGGCTACTGGTCGGACGAGGACTTCAAGCGCGGCAACCTCTACCGGTACGTCGCGAACGCCGAGGCGATCACGCGGGTGAAGGTCGCCGACGCGCCGCAGGAGTGGGCGCGGCAGCGGCTCCAGGCCCAGTTCGACAACCTGAAGTACGACAACGGCCCGCACTCGGAGACCCGCGTCGTGCTGCGCTACCGGCTCTTCCAGGAGGCCAAGAGCGGCGACGGCGCGAAGAAGAAGGGCGCGATCGAGACGCTCAAGTTCATGAAGGAGAAGGGCGTGCTCATGGCCCTGCGGCACGAGCAGGGCGAGACGGGCGCGCTCGCGAAGCGCGCGTTCCACGAGCTCATGAACCCGAAGGCCACCGTGGCCGAGGACCTGAGCAAGTTCGCCCCGGCGAAGGCCGGGGGCGCCGACACGCAGTAGCGGCGCGCGGTCCGGCGCGACCGGCGCGCGGCGCGCATCGGCCCGCGCACGAAGCCGCGGCGCACGATCCAGGTCAGCGAGCCCGGGAGCGCTCGAGGAGGAGGTCGTCCTCTCCGGAGCTTCCGGGCTTCCTGTTTTTGTGCTGGCAGCGCGGCCATTTCCGTCTCCGGCGCGCGTCGGGCTGGCCGGGGTCGTCGGGTGACCGGCGCGTGTCGGGCTGGACAAAACGCACGTTTCGGAAGAGTGTTCGCGCCGAGGTGCACTGTGCCTACCTGGCGTGATGAGCTCATCGAAGCCGTGAAATCGAAGGCGGAGCGCGAGTCCGAGGAACTCGCGCGGCACAAGAAGCGGGTCGCCGAGGCGCTCGCGGCCGCGGAGTCGGCCGTGTCGCTGGGGGCCGAGTCGCTGAAGTTCGCGCACGAGCGGCTGCAGGAGAAGGGGCAGCCCATCGCGTTCGCCCAGGAGCAGGACAAGCACCGGCTCGCGCTCGGTGATTTCAGCCTCTCCCTGGAGCTCCTGCGGGAGTCCGCGATCGTCCGGGTGACGTTCGGCGACGGCAAACCGCGCGAGTTCGACTTTGCGAAGGACCGCCACATCGCGCCCGCCGACGTGGAGGAGTACATCGGCCGTCGCGCGCTCGAGCTGGTCCGCGCGGCGCAGAAGGCGTCGCCGTGGTGAGCGCCGGGCGCGCCGCGGCCCCGCTGTCGCCCCGCGCGTGGGGTCTTCGCCGCGCCTTCGCCGCCGGCCTGCTCGCCGCTGTCGCGGCGTGCGCTCCGCCGGCCGCGCCGCCCCGCCAGCCCGACGCGCCGCCGGCCTCGACGCCTGCCGCGCCGGCGCCCGCCGCGCCGGCCTCGATGGAGGTCGATCCTGCCGCGGAGGCGCGGATCGCGGCGGACGTCGCGTACCTCGCGTCGCCCGAGCTCGCGGGGCGCGGGACGGGCGAGCCCGGCGCCGATCTCGCGGCCGAGTTCATCGCGCGCCGGTTCGCGGAGCTCAAGCTTTCGCCGCTGGGCGGGCCGGGGAGCGACGCGAAGGCGTACCGGCAGGCGTTCGACGCGCGGGTCGGCGCCGACGTGGCGCCCGCGGCGCTCGCGGTGCAGCGCGCGGGCCGGAAGCAGAGCGCCGAGGCCGGCAAGCTGGTCACGGCCGACGGGAGCGCGAGCGGCACGGTGTCGGGGGCCGCTGTGCTCGTCGGCCATGGAGTGACCGCGACGGCGCTCTCCTGGGACGACTACGCCGGCCGCGATATCGAGGGGAAGATCGTGATCGTGCTCGACGGCGTGCCCACGCTGGACGGCGGCCCGGGTGGAGCGGCGCAGGCCGGCGCGCACGGCGGCGCTGCGCCCGGGGGGCCGCACGGCGGCGCTGCGCCTGCCGGTGCAGCTCCCGCCGGCGCGCACGGCGGCGCTGCGCCCGCCGATCCTCATCATCATGCTCCGCGGCCGGCGGACGCGCTCCGCGACTTTGGCAGCGTCCGCTACAAGCTCCGCACCGCCCGCGAGCACAAGGCCTCCGGGGTGATCCTGGTCGCGGCGGGCGACGAGCTCCCGCGGGTGTCGGACGACGCGGCGAGCATGGGCATCCCGGCCGTTGTGATCACGCGCTCCGCGGCCCGCGCGCTCTTCCCGGCGGCCGGGCTCGCGCCGCCGGTGAAGCCGGCAGACGCGAAGGCGGCCCCTGCGAAGCCCCCGGCCGTGAAGCCGGCCGCGACCAAGGCCGCCGCGCCGAAGCCGCTCGACGGCACCACCGTCGAGATCACGACCAAGGTCACCGCGCGGATGGCGCCGGCGTCGAACGTGATCGGCCTGCTCTCTGCGCGCGACGGCTCGCCGCACGCCGGTGAGTACGTCGTCGTCGGCGCGCACTACGATCACCTCGGCTACGGGGGCACGTCGTTCTCGCGCGCGCCCGGCGTGCATGCGGTCCACCCGGGCGCCGACGACAACGCCTCGGGGACCGCGATGCTCCTGGAGGTGGCGCGGCGGTTCGCCTCGCTCCCCGAGCGGCCGGCCCGGAACCTCCTGTTCATCGCGTTCGGCGCCGAGGAGCTCGGCACCATCGGCTCGCGCCACTTCGTCGATCACCCGCCGGCGCCGCTCGCGGGCATGAAGCCGATCGTGGCCATGATCAACGCCGACATGGTCGGCCGGATGCGGGACGACAAGCTCCTCGTCGACGGCCTGGGGACCTCGCCCGACTGGAAGCCGATCGTGGACGACGCCGCCCGCGGGCTCGGCTTCGCGCTCCAGTTCGGCGTCGAGGGCTTCGGCGCGAGCGATCACGCGTCGTTCACGGCGTCGCGCGTCCCGATCGCCTTCCTGTTCACGGGCGTCCACGAGGACTACCACCGGCCGAGCGACACCGCGGACAAGATCAACGCCGCGGGCGTCTCGCGGTGCTCGGTGCTCGCGGCGCGGATGGCGCTCGCCCTGTCGCGGCGCGACGCGCGCCTCGCCTTCACCGACGCGCCCGCGGACCCGCACCGCAGCATGCGCGGCGGCTTCCGCGCGTCGCTCGGCACGATGCCGGACTACGCGTACCAGGGGCCCGGCGTGAAGCTCACGGGCGTGCGGCCCGACGCGCCGGCCTCGCGCGCCGGCATGCAGGCGGGGGACGTGATCGTGCGCATCGGCGCCCACGCCGTCACCAACATCCACGACTTCATGTTCGCGCTCGGCGATCTCGAGCCGGGCCGCGAGGTCGAGATCGAGGTGGATCGCGGCGGGACCCGGGTGCCGCTCAAGGTCATCCCCGCCCCCGGCCGATGAGCCGGCGCTCTCGCCGCGCCGCGCCGCCGGCCGCGCCACCTCGACGGCGCAGGGCTCCACGCGGACCCTGCGCGGTCAGCCTCGCCTTCCTCTGCGGCCTCACGGCCGCGATGCTCGCCTGCGACAGCTCGCCGCCCGCGGGGACCGGCGCCGTGGCCTCCGGAGGGCCCGAGCGCGCCGGCGCAGCTGCGGATGCCGAGACCGCGCCGCCCGATGCCGCTGCGGCACAGCTGTCGGACGCCGCGGCGGAGCTTGCCTACACCCCGGCGGAGCCGCCGGACGCCGCGGCGGAGCTTGCCTACACCCCGGCGGAGCCGCCGGACGCCGGGGCAGCGATGTCGTACGTGGCGGCGGCGCAGGACGCCGCGGCAGCAGCCCTCGACGGCGGCTCGCCGGACGCCGCGGCGGAGGCCCTCGACGGCGGCGCTCCGGATGCGGGGGCGGAGGCGCTCGACGGCGGCTCGCCGGATGCGGGGCTGCCCGGCAGCTCCGAGGGGTGCCCGGACGACATGGTCGTCGTGGAGGGCGACTACTGCCCCGTGGTCGATCAGATCTGCCTGAAGCACCACAAGGAGTACGAGAAGGACCAGGAGCGACGCGCGACGCCCTACAAAGAGGCCGAGGGCCCGACCAGCGTCAGCGAGCGGTGCCTCGAGTACAGGCGCCCGAGCGAGTGCCTCTCGAAGAAGCGCGCGCCGATGCGGTTCTGCGTCGACCGCTACGAGTGGCCCAACAGGAAGGGCGAGCTCCCGGCGCTGCTCGTCTCGTGGCGCCAGGCCGTCAAGGCGTGCGAGGGCGTCGGCAAGCGCCTCTGCACGGAGGACGAGTTCAACTTCGCCTGCGAGGGCGAGGAGATGCTCCCGTACACGTACGGCTTCGCCCGCGACGCGACCAAGTGCAACATCGACAGGCCCTTTCGCCAGCGCGAGGTGACGCTCTACCACTACGAGCGGTGCATGCGGCACCCCAAGTGCAAGGCGGAGCTCGAGCGGCTCGATCAGCGCGTGCCTGCGGGCTCGATGCCGGCGTGTGTGTCGCCGTTCGGCGCCTACGATCTCAACGGCAACATCAACGAGTGGGTCGTGCGGCCGGGCCGCAAGTCGCCGGAGCGGAGCGGGCTGAAGGGCGGCTGGTGGGGCCCCATGCGCGGCCGCTGCCGCCCCACCGTGGGGTTCCACAAGGAAGAGGACTACGGCTACGAGCAAGGGTTTCGTTGCTGCAAGGATGCTGCGGCGCGGTGAGCGCGCGGTGGCGCGTCCTTTTTGAGGGGCGCGCGGCCGCCGACCGGGGGTACGCTCCTGTCCAGCGGGCCCGCGACGCGGCGCTCGCCGGCGAAGGGCCTGCGGTTCCTCCTCCGGGGGCCGGGGCTCAGATCTCAGCGGCGGGCCGTCACCGGCCCGTCGCTCACGCGGGGAGAGCCCCGCACCTCGAGGAGACCTTGATGAAGCGATCCATGTGGTTCACCAGCGCGCGCTCGGCCGCGTCGGTCGTCCTTGCCCTCGGAGGCCTCGGGCTCCTGACCTCCGCGTGCAGCCGGGGCCGAGACGCCGAGGATCCGTCGGATCCCCAGTACAACGCCTACAACCAGCAGCAGCAGGGGTACCAGCAGCCTGGGCAGTACCAGCAGCCGGGGTATCAGCAGCCCGGGCAGTACCAGCAGCCTGGGCAGTACCAGCAGCCGGGGTATCAGCAACCCGGGCAGTACCAGCAGCCGGGCACGACCGCTCCGGCGACGACGGGGCAGCCGGGCCCGCTCGCTCTCCCGTGTTCGAACGACATGGTCTGCGGCACGCACAAGTGCAACACGGCCGTGGGCAAGTGCGCCTTCCCCTGCGCGGCGAACACCGACTGCGCGGCGGGGTTCTCGTGCATGGGCGCGGGCTCGGCGACGGCGATCTGCGTGCCCGGCGGGCAGTAGGGAGCGCCGGGGTCCGGCCGCGCGACGGGCGCGGCGGCGTCGGCAATCCTGACAGCAGCGCCAGCGCGCGCGCCGGCACAGAGATCGGTTCTGGCGCGGGCAGCTGGCGGCCCCCGGTAACCGCGTCCGGTTGTGCGAGAGCAGCTGAGCTTGCGTTGCGAACCGGATCCGGCGGTGCGGAGGCAGCTGAGCAGCCTCCCGGCAACCGGATCCGGTGGTGCGGAGGCAGCTGAGCAGCCTCCCGGCAACCGGATCCGGTGGTGCGGAGGCAGCTGAGCAGCCTCCCGGCAACCGGATCCGGTGGTGCGGAGGCAGCTGAGCAGCCTCCCGGCAACCGGCGCCGGTCGTGCGAGGGCAGTTGAGCTGGTGGTGATCTGCTTTGGCCGTTCATGGCCAATGATTTCGCGGACTTGCGAGGAGAAAACGACCGCCGCCCCCGGGCGTGGAAGCTCTGCCGCCACTGCGGCGAGGGCGTGAGGACAGGCAAGGGGACGCGAGCAGAAACGCGACTTCCGCGACTTCGATGTACAACCGCTCCGTGCGCGTCGACGAGCGACGCCTGGCCATGGTATGCGATGGCTGAATGGGTCGCGTCATGTTCCGTGCGATGAAGGAAGCTCCCGACCACCTGCCTGAACTGGGTCGATCTTCTCGCACGCTGGGCGTGAGGGTCGCTCCACCGGGTGCCGTTCCAGAGGATCCGCCCGAGTTCGACGTCTACCCCGACGCGAACGGATACGTCGCTCCACGTTGGGGAATGTCCGTCGCTATGGACAATCCCCGCGGACTCCCGAAGCATCGGAGGCCTCGAACGCTGGGAGGAGAGGGACGGGATCCGGTTTTCTCGCTACCCGTGAGCCAGCTCGGCAAGAGCTTGAACGTCCACGAGGACCATGCGCCGCATGCCGTCGTCGAGCCGGCGGGACGCTCTCCGCTGGTGGAGTACGAGGCTGCTCTCGCGGCAACGCGTCCGTTTTGGAGGCCATACGATGTCTGACGCTCTCGCCAAATACCGGGAACTCGAGGCTAGACTCGTGCACATCCGGTGGATCCACCGAGGTCTCGAATCGCAGGAAGAGGACGAGATCCTCGACAAAATGGATGGCGCTTGGTCTCGGTTGTCCGCCCAAGAGCAGTCGGAGGTGAACGCCGCCCCTCCTCGGTCGCTCCTTCAGAGGGAGCGTGCCATCACGCGGACGACGATGGACACTGACGTGTGGCTCTACCGGGAGCTGCCGCCTCGAAGCATGGAGGCCGCCTGATGTATCTGACCGCGCAGCGCGTGTACTCGCCCTCGAAGAAGAAGACCGGCATCAACGCGTTCCTCTATCGTCATGGTGTCGAAATCGTGCCCGGCATGTCCTGGGCTCGTCCCCTCGTCGAACCGGTTGCAGATCAACACGTCGGGACGCGGGGGCCGGAGCACGTTGAGATCGCGCCCGGGGGCAATCGGGTTGTCAGCTTCGTCGATGTGGTCGCCGCAGACGAAACACCGATCGAACAGATCGAGGCTGCGGTTCAGACAGTCGAAGCGCGCTTGTCCCCGGAGCAGCTTCCGCTGTCGACGACCGTCGGTGCGGTCGCGATCCGCTTTGGCGCGCAGTTTGGCCTCGCCGAAGCCCAGCTTCGCGAGGAGTTCAAGCAGATCACCGCGCAGGCGCTCGACCTCCTCAAGAATCCGCGCGAACCGGCATGGAGCACCCGCGAGCCCCTGGAGGTCGATGTCGAGCAGACCGAAGAGGGGCTTCGCTTTACTCTCCGCCCGGAAACCAAGCGCCGGTTGGCCGCGGTTCACGGTGCCGGCTGGCACGCGCCCCGGGTGAGCATTTCGCACGATACGCGTGAAGCGTTCGAAGCCGTCCATGGCGACGTGTTCAAGAACTTTGTTCCCATCCTCGCAGACCTTGATGCCGAGCGCGTGGCGGACATGGGCGGGATGCGCTTCTACAATGCGCATACCCGCGCCCTGCTCATCGAGTGGCCGAAACGATAGTCGCCACACGGCGGGCGACGCGGGGACGGGCCGCGGCGGACTACCCGCACGCGCTGCGGAGAGCCCCCGCGCGATCACTCCTCGCCGGACGCCAGCTCCGCCTGCTCGAGCGCCTTCTTGTAGTACCACAGCCGTCGCAGGCTCGCGTCGCTCACCTGGTCGTCACCGAGGATGTTGATCGCGATCTGCTTCACCCCGGTCCCAGCGGAACGTCCCGCGGGCGAGGTACGGCTCCGGCCTGTTGTGCCCGACCCGGACCGCCTCGTCGAGATCGGCCGCCGCCGCCCGTGCTCCCGACGGATTGCTCCACGTCCGGAGTCGTGCCCAGAGCGCGCGCACGTCCTCGTCTCGCATGCTGCGCATGCGATCGCCCGGGCGCGGTCGACATACGCGCGCCTCACGGTCTGCACCTCGACCTCATTCGTCTCGACGAAGCGCGTGAGCGCGCGCTCGGGCGCGTCGCCGAACGCATCGACGAGGGCACGATCCCGCGCGTCGCGCGCGTCGCTCAGCGCCCGGAGGTAGCGGAGGAAACCGGGGTGCAAGCCGTCATCCTCGATTTGCAGGGCATGGACGAGCGCCCAGGCTGCGGTGTAGTTCGCGCTCCTGCGCCTGCGGGCCTCGCGCGAGGTTGGGTCCTCGACGTCGCGCACGTAGAACGCGGCCGGGTCGAGGGAGAGCAGCGTAGGGACGCTGGGCAGCGCCGCCTTGGGCACGCCGACGACAGAGCGCCCGTCGATCTTCAGGGTGAGCCACTGGCTGCCTGTCGTGATAAGCCGGTCCGAGAGCTGCTCTCCGAGGACGACGCTGCTCTCCTCGATGCGAAGCGTCGAGTAGAACTCCGCCATCCCCTCGTTCAACCAGACCGGCGCCGATGGGAAGTAGTAGGCAAAGAAGCGGTGGCTGAGCTCGTGCTGGAATACCTCGCGCACCGCGTCTCTCAGGCCGCCCGGGAACACGAGGGAAGGCACGTGCTCCATGTCGTTGCCCTTGTGGGAGACGTACCCTCCGGAGCCTCGCGGGCCGATGCGCGCGAAAGCGTCTTCGCCGTCGACGACGACCACATGGGTTAGCCCGTTCGGCTTGGGCTCGTGGGGAAAGGCGACGCGCTCGAAGGCGCGGTAGATTCGCTCGAAGTGGACGATCGTCTCCTTCGCTTCGACCTCGTCGAGATCGGTTCGCAGCAGGAAATGCGGAGACTCGAGCTCGGCCCAGGGCGGTCCGCCCGCGGCGGGGCACGTGAGCGGCCTGGCGCAGCCGAGCGCCATCGCGACCAGGACGACGGCTATGCCAACACGTCGCATCAGAACGAGTTCCTGCGCTTCCGCGCGGCATAGACGATGCGCATCAGCTCTTCCCGGGCTCGAGATTGCCTGTCTCGGCGCACCGTCAGCACCAGCCGCGGGTTGGGCCGCACCACGCAACGACTCCGTCAGAACGGGAACTGCTCGGTGTTGCAGTGCCCGCACTTCTTGGTTTTGAAGCCATTGTTCCTGGCCCATGCGGTCAGGTCGGCGAGGCTGTTCGAGCAAACCTTCCGAGCGGTGGTATAGCAGCCATCCTTATCCGCTCGATAGTCATTGCCGCTCCCACCCTGATGCCAACAGCCGCGCCCAGCCGAGTTTTCTCGCTTATCTTGCGCATAGTGAATCGTGAACGACCCCGCCGGACCCTCAGTCATGTCGAATCCATCCACGTTCGCGCGCCTCCAAGCCTGGAAGGCTCGATGCGTCTCTGCGTCGTCTCCCTGAAAGATGCTGACCATCGATCCTCCTACTTGATCCGCCATACTGCATAGTGCAGTACGTACGGGTAATGTTCGTCCGGGTGTGCGATATGGTCGAAGTCGCCTACCTTCTCAACGAGTCGGGAGATGACGTCGTTCATGCCACCATTGCGTCGCTTGGTCGCGTCAAAGGTGGTCGCGTCAGTGGAACTCACCAGCACGACACCGAAAACGGCACCGGGATCGATGCGTTGCCAAGCCGCAGGAGAGCTCGGCGCCGAAGTCCACGCATCGAGGCACGCTGCGGCTTGCTCAAGACGTTCCATATCGTTCCAGAGGCAACTGAGCTCCTGCGACCTGCCCCACGCGCGCTTGCTCTCCAGCAAGACCATAGCACGCTCTGTCGAGCGGTACGCCACGAGATCGATGTGCTCGTTCCGGTTTAACGGCCACTCAGTCAGCGTCGTGTAGTCGCGATCGACAAATTCTCGGGCGACGTACAGAGACAAGTTCCGCTCCGGGAGCTGACGATCCATGCCCGGCCAGAGTTCGTTCGTGGCTCCCATGAGCCGGGACAAGCCTGCACGAACCACCTGTCGAATCTGATGTTCCATTGTTCTCCGTTCGAGTTCACTGAGGGCGCTCGGGCACGATCCCCGGCTACCCGCTGCCCGCCCAACGGCCAGGCGATATGCGGCGGGCGAAGCCCGTCCGCCTTCATCGCCGTGTTAGATGCCTCTCCCGGCGGCAACGGTGGTGGCATAGTCGTGGGCGCTCTTCGATACCGCTTCGTTCGGATGCACGCATACGAGCCCGCGCCAGTCGGCGGGCGGCTGATCGTCGATGAGGATGTTGGGCTTAGGCAGGAAGCCCGTGAAGCAACGGTCGATGCCAAGTTCGCGTGCGGAGCTTTCGGCGTAGTCGGCGCCACCCGTGCTCCAGCAATACAGCACTACTCCCTGTTCATGAAGCTGGCGGACGTGTTCGACGACCGCCGACATCGGGATCCGTTTCGAACCGAAGGAACGGACGAGCGTATCGTCGACGTCGACGTAAGCCACGAGTTGCTTCGCGTTCATGACAACCTTCCGTCTAACCCGCTGACGCAGGCCATGGTCAAGTTACTTCCCTAGAATGGTCAGGACATGCGTGAGTTCGTCGAACTATCAGTCGATTGGTCAACCGAAGCCGCCGGGCCAGATCTGTCTAGATCGAAGCCTTTTGTGGCCTCTTCCACGGAAATTCTCACGGATCGGCTCTGCGCTGCAAGGCCCAAATGCGGTCCAGCGCCATAGCGTAGATCCGTCCAACAACGTTGGCAGTCGCCGCTTTTCCGGGGGCCGGGGGCGCCTGGAGGGGGCGCGGCGGACGCGCAGCCGGAGGCGTCGCGCCGCGTCGCGCCTGGGTGAAACGGCGCGGCCGCCGCATCGGGAGGTTGCTGGGCACAACCCGGTCCGTTCACAACGTCGGACCAAAGGGGCCGTCGAGGGGGCTGCGGACGGCCAGACTGCCGCGGTTCGACAAGTGGGTGTAGATCATCGTCGTGCTCACGTCGCGGTGGCCGAGGAGCTCCTGGATCGTGCGCATGTCGTAGCCGGCTTCCAGCAGGTGCGTGGCGAGGGAGTGACGCAGGGTGTGACAGCGCGCGCGCCTTGATCGACCGGCGGCGAGGGCGGCCTCTCGCACCGCGCGCTGGAGCATCGTCTCGTGCAGAGGATGCCGCCGGAGCCGACCTGTCTCCCTGTCGCGACAGGGGCGCGTCGCGGGGAAGACCCATTGCCAGGGCGATTCCCGGCCGGCGGTCGGAACCTTGCGGTCCAGGGCGTCGGGGAGAGCCATCCTGCCGGCGCCGGCCGCGACATCGGCGGATCCGAACACGCCAGTGGAGGAGCTCCCCGCAGCGCACCATCGGCCTGGCCCCCATGGGCACGTTTCGCCGCCCGCACGGCCGTGCCACCTTGTCACCACTTCCAACATGTCGGCGCCGGAAGAAGACGCAACACTCGAGCCCACGCTCCCGCCGGAGCGCCCCGGCCCGCTTGCCCCGGGTCCAGCGCAGGGCGGGCCCCCGGCGTCGACAACGATGCCGCCGGCAGACGCCTCGGCGCCGACTCGGCCCCTCCCTCCGGCCGAAGGGGAGGCGCATACGGCCGGCGCCGAGGTGGAAGGGGGCGCGCCCACGCCCGGCGCCGCGGCCGGGGTTCCCGTCGCCGCGTGGAGCCGTTACGAGCTCATCCGGCCGCTCGGGCGGGGCGGGATGGGGGAAGTGGTCGAGGCGCGCGACAAGCGCCTGGGCCGGGCGGTCGCGCTCAAGTTCATTCGCGGGGCCGACCCAGACCGCGCCCTGCGCCTCCTGCAGGAAGCCCGCGCCCAGGCGCGCATCGACCACCCGAACGTCTGCAAGGTCTACGAGGTCGGCGAGGTCGCGGGCAAAGCGTACATCGCGATGCAGCTCGTGCGCGGCCGGAGGTTCGACGAGGCGGCGAGCGAGATGTCGCTGCCCGCAAAGGTGCGGGCGATGCGCGCGGTGGCCGAGGCGGTGCACGAGGCGCACAGGCTCGGCATCGTGCACCGCGATCTGAAGCCCTCGAACATCCTGATCGAGCGGGTCGAGGACGGGAGCTTCCACCCGGTGGTCGTCGACTTCGGCCTCGCCTACGAGGCCGGCGGCGAGCAGAGCCTCACCGAGACCGGGGCGCTCCTGGGCACGCCCGCGTACATGGCGCCCGAGCAGGCGCGCGGCCAGGTGCACGGCGCCGACCAGCGCTCGGACGTCTACGGCCTCGGCGCCACGCTCTACCAGCTCCTCTGCGGCGCGGCGCCGTTCGAGGGCGCCACCCCCGCCGCCACGCTCCTCAAGGTGCTGCACGAGGAGCCCCGACCCCCGCGCGCGCTCGCGCCCGAGCTGCCCGCCGACCTCGAGACCATCACCCTCAAGTGCCTCCACAAGGAGCCCGAGCAGCGCTACCCCACCGCGAGGGCCCTCGGCGAGGACCTCGGGCGCTTCCTTGACGGCGAGCCGATCCTCGGCCGGCGCCCCAGCCTGTCCTTCCGGCTGAAGCGGCTCGCGCGCAAGCACCGCGCGCTCGTGGCCGTCTCGGCCCTCTCGCTCGCGCTCATCGCGGCGCTCGGCGCGCTCGGTCTGCGCTCGCAGCTCGAGGCGCGGCGCGCCCGGGCCGAGGCGGCCGAGCGGGCGAGGCTCGGCGAGGAGATCGGACAGGAGGTCAAGGAGATCGAGTGGTTCCTGCGCGCCGCCTACGGCCTGCCGCTGCACGACACCGGCCGCGAGCAGGCACGCGTCCGCGAGCGCATGGCCCGCATCGCGGCCCGCCACGTCGAGGCGGGCGGCGCCGGCGCGGGGCTCGCGCGCTACGCGCTCGGGCGCGGGCACCTGGCCCTGCTCGAGTTCGACGAGGCGCGCGAGCAGCTCGAGCGCGCCCGTGCGCTCGGGGTCGACTCGCCCGAGCTCCACCACGCGCTCGGGCGCGCGCTCGGCGAGCTGTACCGCCGCGCCCTCGAGGACGCCCGGCGCAGCGGCGGCGTCGCGTGGGTGGCCGGGCGGCGGCGCGCGCTCGAAGAGCAGTACCTCCTGCCCGCGCTCGCCGCGCTCGAGAAGAGCCGCGGGCTCGGGCTCGAGTCGCCCCACCACCTCGAGGGGCTCATCGCCCTCTATCGCCGCGACCACGCCGCCGCCGCGCGCGCCGCCGAGCTCGCAGGCCACGAGGCGCCCTGGTCGTACGAGGCCTTCCGCCTCGCCGGCGACATCGCCCACGCGCAGGCGGTCGATCGCTTCGATCGAGGGGATTACGACGGCGCGCGCGCCGATCTCGAGCGGGCGGTCGCGCGGTACGACGAGGCGCTCGACGTGGGGCGCAGCGACGCGCTGGCGTACGAGGCGCTCGCCGTGGCCTGGCTGAAGCGGGCCGAGGTCGACGAGCGGCAGGGCAAGCCCCGCAAAGAGGCGCTCGAGCGCGCCCTCGAAGCCTCGGGCAAGGCGGTGCGGGCGGCGCCGGGGCGCGCTTCGGGCCACACCCGGAGGGCCCAGGTCCTGATGAGCTGGTATCAGCTCATGAAGGACGAAGGCGGCGGCCTCGAGCCCGAGCCCATCTTAGAGGAGTGGCTCGCCACCGCCGCGCGCGCCATCGCGCTCGACCCGAGCGACGTGGTCGCGCACGACGCCGCGGGGCTGGCCCACTTCACGCGGGGGTTCGAGCAGGCGCGCGCCGGCCTCGACCCGGGCCCTGCCTGGGACGAGGCCCACGCCCGGCTGACGCGGGCCCTCGAGCTGGAGCCCAATTACCCCTGGGCGCTCAACGATCTCGCGAACGTCCACCGCTGGAAGGGCAACCACCGGCGCGACAAGGGCGAGGACCCGCGCCCCGAGTACGCCGAGGCCGCGCGCTCCTATCGCCAGGCGATCGAGAGCGATCCGAAGTACCTCTTTCCCTACTGGAACCTCGGCGATCTCTACAACGACTGGGCCTCGTACGACCTCGCGCACGGGTTCGACCCGCAGGACACGGTGCAGAGGGCGCTCGAGATCGGGCGCCGGGCCCTCGCGCTCGACGCCCAGTTCTACCAGGCGCTCAACCAGGCCGCGGTGGCCGAGCTGACCCTGGCGCAGCACCTCGCCGCGCGCGGCGCCGACCCGCGCCCGCCGATCGAGCGCGCCTTCGCCCACCTCGACCGATCGCGCGCCATCAACCCCGCCGCGGGGCGGACCTCGTCGTACCGCGCCGAGGGCCACCGCCTGGCCGCGCTCCACGCCCTGCGCTCGGGCGGAGACCCGAGCGACGATCTCGAGGCAGGGCGGGCCGCGCTGGCCGAGGCCTACCGGGCAGAGCCGAGCTGCCTCGGCTGCCTGCTCGCGGGCGCGCAGCTCGGCGCGGTCGAGGCGCAGTGGGCGCGGCAGCGAGGGCGCTCACCCCTGCCCGCGCTGCGGAGGGCGCGCGACGACGCGCGGCGGGCCATCGAGATCTACCCCCACGCCGAGGGCCACGTCGAGCTCGCGCGCGCCTGCTGGCACCTCGCGCGAGCGTCGTCGCCGGCCGAGGCCCGCGGCGCCGCCGACGAGGGGCTGAAGCACGTCGAGCAGGCGCTGCGCCGCGATCCGCTCCTCGCGCACGCCCACGCCGTGCGCGGCGGGCTCTTGCTCTCGCGGGCGCGCGGGGCGGCCGACGCGAAGGCGCGCCGCGAGGAAGCGCGAGAGGCCCAGGCCTCGCTGGGGCGCGCCTTCGAGCTCGATCCGCTGCTCCGGGGCGAGTACGCCGAGGCGGCGCGCGAAGCGGAGCGAGGAGCCGAGGGCGCCGCGCCGGGCGCCGCTCGGCCCTAGTCTCGACCCGGGCACAGCTGCCCTGTGTCAGGCAGCTGTGCCCACGTCGAGACGGCATCGAGGAAGGTCGCCATCACTCCCAGCCGGACACGCCGTTCGTGTCGCGCAGGATGGCGTGGACGGCGTGCACCTGACCGCCGGACATCTTGATCATATGCATGTCCAGATGCCCGTCCGTCATGAAGTCGAAGATGGTGAGACCGATGGCGATGCCGCGCACCTCGTCGGCCAGGATGACGCGCGGGATGAAGGTGCCGCCGGACCCAGGATCGCCGGCGCTGCAGGATGCTCCGGTGCGGCAAGAGAAGTTGCCACCCCCGTTCTCCAGGCGCTTGCAGGCTCCCGTGACGTCGCAGACGCCGGAGGGGAACGCGCGGAAGTACTTGTCGATCCAGCTCGTCAGCTCTTCCCGGGTGGCCCGCTCGGCCTCCGGGACCTCGTCGTGCCAACCGATCTCGTCCGAGATGGCGATGATCGCGGCGGGATTCGAGGCGACCGCGAACGATGCCGTGTAGTCGCCCGGGCGGACGACGATCGTCTCGATCTCCGTCAGCTCCGATCCTTCCACCTTGATGCGGAGGGCGACGGGAAGATCCCTCCCGCCTTCCGGGATCACCGCCTGAGCGCCGGCGCTGCACGCCTCGGTATCCAGGGCACGCTGCGAATGCTTCACCTCGCCAGCGTCCCTCCAGAAGTCCGTCGCGCCGATCTCGGCCTGCTTGCCGTTTTCGGTGAACTTCACGCCTTCTGCCAGGGGTAGGCTGGAAGGATCCCCGGCAGCGAGGGCAGCGAAGTAGTCGTCCAGGAGGCCATCCAGGAGCTCGCGCGTGCAGTCGCCACCCGGAGCGCCACCCGATGCCGACGTCCCGCCGGTGGCCGCTCCGGATCCACCGCCGCTGGAGGTGCCGCCGCTCGGCCCCGCTCCGCCGGTCGACGTCGCGCCGCCGCTGGCGCCGCCGGATGAGGCGCTGCTGGCCTCTTGCGGCGTGCCGCCGGCGCCTCCCGCGGAGCTCTGGCTGCCCGAGCCCACCGTGCCGCCTGAGGCTCCACCACCTCCGGTGCCGCCCGTGGCGTCACCGTTTTCGCCAGGGCCGCAAGCGCCCAGCGTCAGGGCCAGGGCGACCCCGAGAGAGAGGAATGAGCTAGGGTTCATGCGTTACCTCCGCGCTGGATCAAAGCTCGCCGCCGAGCGTCGGCGGTGTCCAGTCGATGTGGTCCAGGTGGTTGGGTTTGCTGGGCAGGTCCGTGGCGAAATTGCCCGTCGCCGTACCGTTGTTGCCCTTCAGGAACCTGTCGACCATGGCGTTGAGGGATGCAGTGTACTGCGAGCGCCAGCTGCAGTGGCTCCCACCCGCGCCCGTGTAGGCGATGTGGTCTCCGACGCCGAGCGCCTCGAAGATCATCTTGCCGGCGTTGGCGGTGACCCACGCCGAGTTCCGGTCGAGCCCGTTGTACATGGTGCTCGGATTGTCCACGATGTAGAGGCCGCGTGGAGCGATGAGGCCCATCATCTCGTGCATGTCGACGGGCAGCTTGTTCGTGTTGTCGGCCCCAGCGTTGTTGCCCGTGGTGAACTGACCGAGCGCCACCTCCGAAAGCCAGCGGACGTAGCTGATGCCATGATAGGGCCATTCGGAGCCGCTGTAGCTATCGAGCACCTCGACGAGGCGCAGGCCTATCGTGCCCCCGAGACCCGACTCCACCGGGATGGTCAAAGCGATGCGGTTGTCGAGCACGCCGGCGACGAAGGCACCCTTGCCCCAGCGTGAGCAACCCGTCACACCCACCCGGCGTGGATCGATGACGCCGGGGTTCTGCTCCAGGACGTCGAGGACGCGACTGATCTGCCAGGCCTGTGCCGTGAGGTACCCCGCGGGATGGTCCGAACCGTACACGCTGTAGAACGGCCCGTTCTTCGCGCCGCTGGTGCCTTGCGACTCGACCGCGGTGAAGGTGATCGTCGCGACGCCGCTCGGAACTGGCATGCCGCTCAGGCCGCCGTAGCCGATGATCGCCGGGGCGGGCGCAGTCGCCCCGTTCATGTTCACGGTGAGGTTGAACGAGGCGCTGCCGCTGCCATCCTTGACCTCGACCGTGATCCTGCTGTTGCTCACGGTACCGGACACGGCTCCCTTTGCCGGGACGGGCTTGTCGCCGTAGATGAACTTGTAGGCTTGCTGGAGGATCTCTTCGCGCCGGCAGGCCCACTCGCTCTTGCTGGCGATGCGGTTGCCGTCCATCTTCTTGAAGGGGTCCGGCAGCTTCGAGTTCGCCGTGAGCGAGGCGACGCTCGGCATCTGTCCGACGGTGCACCCGGCTCCAGGGTTTTCCACCTCGCCCCACTCGGCGCCCGCGGCGTTGCCGCCGTCGCCGCTGCCCCCGGCACCACCGGTTCCCGGCGCTCCGCCCGTTCCGGCCGGGCCCCCGCCACCGGTGCTGGCTTCACCGGTCGTCACGTCGCCGCCCGTCCCGGTCGGGGTGCCGCCCGAAGAAGAGGACGGTCCACCAGTGCCCGTCGGCGTCCCTCCGGTGCCGGTGCCGCCTCCCGTGCCGACTGCAGAGCTCCCTCCTGGACCGACAGGATCCGACTCGCCTCCGGTGGTGCAGGCGGCAAGCATCCAAGGCAGCGCTGCGAACAAGGCCAGAGAGATCGTGGGATGTGCAGTGCGTAGACGCATGTTGAGCGCTCCTCGTGAGGGGTCGTGAAGCAGGCTCCCGCCGTGGTCGGGCGATGGGATGGCGGACGAGGGCCCGACCCGCGAGTGCCACCGAAGTTATTCCCCACTTTGCCGGTCATCTTCAAGCTGATTTTGTGCTACTTTTCGTAACAGTCATGTGCTGCACGTGCCGCTCAGGTGGACTGTTCTCGGCTCTCGCGAAATGTCGATTCTTGTGGAATGCGCCGGGCGTGCAGCTGGTGCGCTGCTTCGACGGCCTGCCACCGAACGAGCTCTCTGCGTCCTTTTCGATGGCCTCGATCCCTCGGGCCTCCGCTGGTCATCGTCCCTTTCGCCCACGCCCGGGGCCAGCAGCAGGCCGAAGTCGATTCCCTGTTTGACCCTTGATGGCACGATGAAAGAATAATTGCCTTCTGCGCGAAGGTATAAAGACGCACGAACGAGTTCTCGCAGACGTTCGGCGAGTCGCCGATGAAAGATGTATTGTCTGCCCACACCGTGGTGAGTGGCTCGCCGGCACAGGGCGTCCCGCGACGAATGGCAGGGCCGCCGCGCGTCGATTTCGTGAGCCGGGGGACGCGTTCGGGTAGCATCGCGGCCGTGGCCCTGCTGCGTCCGCTCGCCCCGCCGTACGATCCACTCGACTGGGCGAAGCGGCCGTTCCCCGAGCGCGCACGCATGGTCTGCGAGGCGTGGGCGCTGCAGGGCTCCGGCGCGCCGCTCGCCGTCTACGTGCTCCACGCGGTCAAGCTCGCCCTCTATGCCGGCGCCTGGGTCCTGTTCTGCAGCACCTCGCCGAGCCTCGGCGGCCTCTCGACGATCGGCGACTGGTGGCTGCGCCCGCTCGCGTTCCAGAAGGCGATCCTGTGGAGCATGCTGTTCGAGGGCCTGGGCTTCGGCTGCGGGTTCGGTCCGCTCAGCGGACGCTACGCCCCGCCCGTCGGCGGCGCCCTCTACTTCCTCCGCCCCGGCACCACGAAGCTCTCGCTGTTCCCGCGCGCGCCGCTCCTCGGCGGCACGCGGCGCACCCCGCTCGACGTCGCGCTCTACTTCGCGCTGCTCGCCCTGCTCGTGCGCGCGCTGCTCGCCCCCGCGCTCGGCGCCTCGCACCTCGTGCCGATCGCCGCGCTCGTGCCGGTCCTCGCCGTCGCCGATCGCACCATCTTCCTCGCGCTGCGCGCCGAACATTACTGGACCACCGTCGTCGTGTTCGCGGCCACCGCCGACTGGATCGGCGGCGCAAAGGCGGTCCAGCTCGCGCTCTGGTTCTGGGCCGGCGTCTCGAAGCTCAACCACCACTTCCCGACCGTCGTGTGCGTGATGACGAGCAATAGCCCGTTCGCCCGCTTCGCATGGCTGCGGCGGCGCATGTACGTCCGCTATCCGGACGACCTGCGCCCGTCGCGGCTCGCGATCGCGATGAGCCACGCCGGCACAGCGCTCGAGCTCGGCGTGCCCATCGTGCTCGCGTGCTCGACCGGCGAGACGGCGATCGTCGTCGGCATCGCGATGGCGCTCGCGCTCCACGCCTTCATCACGAGCAATGTGCCGATGGGCGTGCCTGTCGAGTGGAACCTGATGGTGGTCTACGGCGTGTTCGCGCTGTTCTGGGCCCACCCCGGCGCGCACCCGTTCGACGTCGGCCCGCCTCAGCTCGGCGCGCTCCTCGCGATCCTGCTTGTCGCTGTTCCGCTCCTCGGCAACATCGCGCCAGGGCGGATCTCGTTCCTGCTCGCGATGCGGTACTACGCCGGAAACTGGCCTTATAGCGTGTGGCTGTTCCGCGGCGACAGCTATCGAAAGCTCGACCGGCTCGTGAAGTCCGCGCCGTGGATCTACGACCAGCTCGACCGGTTCTACGACCACGCCACGTCGGTCGGCCTCGTCGGCAAGGTGCTCGCGTTCCGCCTCATGCACCTCCAGGGCCGCGCGCTGCCGGTCCTGGTGCCGAAGGCGATCGAGGGCCCGCTCCACGAGTACGAGTACCTCGACGGCGAGCTCGTCGCCGGCCTCGCGCTCGGCTGGAACTTCGGCGACGGCCACCTGCACCGCGATGGCCTGCTGCGCGCGATCCAGGACCAGTGCGGCTTCGCCCCAGGCGAGCTGCGCTGCATATTCGTCGAGAGCCAGCCGCTCGGCGGCGCGAAGATGGCGTATCAGATCCACGACGCTGCCTCCGGCCTGCTCGACGCCGGCGAGCTCGACGTGCGCGAGCTGCGCGGGCGCCAGCCGTGGGGCGGGCCCGTGGCCGACGTGGACGCCGTCGTCGTCGGTTCGCGCAGCTGATGGCGATCCTATGGGCTCGATGAGCTTCACCGACGGTTCGCCGCTCGCTTTCATCCTGGCCGCGGTGATCGCCGCGGCCGCCCTGCTCGCCGTGGGGCTCTATATCGCTCACACGCGGCTGGGCGCCGGCAAGCCCGTCATCGCCAGCGCGACGCTCCACGGCGCGGGCCCCTTCACGCTGACCGTCGCGGCGCCGCCCGCGGGCCCGGTGGACCTCTTCATCCGCTACGCCGTGGCCTTCCCCTTCTTCAAGCCTTCGGGAGGGCCGACGAGCCGCACCTTCGGGCTGATCGTCGAGCTCGTTGCGGACGGTCAGGTCCTGACCTTCGGCCACGGGGGGACGCATCCACCGGGGCTCCTCGAGTTCGAAGGACTGGCCCACTACACGACCTCGTTCCGGCCGGGAAACGCCGGCGAGCCCACGCGCTACACCGCTTCTGTGCTGGTGAAGTCTCTCTCGAGCTGTCCACGCACGCTTTCGGGCGTCGTGCGCACTGCCGAGGGCACCACGCTGGCGACCGCAACACTCACGCTGAGGTGAGCGCGGCCCTCAGGGCGCCATCGAGCTCTGCAGGAAGGCGGGGGAGCCCGGCGCACCAGTCGAGCACCTCGGCGAACCGGCGCGTGATGAGGACGCCGAAGAGCGGATCGCGTGCCAGCTTGGCCTGGGTGGTCGCCGGGCTCGAGAGGCCGCAGAGGAAACGCGCCGCCTGGCGAGGATGGCCCAGGGCGCCCGCGTGCGCCGCGCGCAGCGCCGTGAACGCGGCGACGTCGAGCCCCACCGGCATCGGCGGCGCGTGCGCCGGCTCCGGCAGCGTCACGGCGACGCCGGCGCGGCAGAAGGTGCAGCTCCCGCACGCGGCGTCGAGGCGTTCGCCGAAGTACGCGGCGAGCGCCGCGGCGTGACAGCGCGCCGAGGTGAGCAGCTCGATCACCTGCCGCACGCGCCCGATCTCGGCGTCCTCGCGCCGCGCGAAGCGCGCGAGGAGCTCGCCGACGAGGGCGCCCGCGTCGTCCGTCGAGGCGACGCGCACGAAGCGGTGCCGGATGTCCGACGCCTTGAGCTCCGCGAGCCCCTGCCGCTCGAGGTACTCGAGCGCGCGCACCACCCGCTCGCGCGGCTGCTCCAGCGCGGCGGCGGCGGCGGCCGGGTCGACCGCGTACAGGACTCGCCCCTTCTTCGCGTGGCCGAAGAGCGCCTCGAGGAACCGCGCCGGCTCGCCCTTCACCGATGCGATGACCTCCTCGAGCCTGCGGTGGAGCCGCACCTCGTAGCCGGCGTAGTGCGGCGTGAGCTGCCGGACCGCGCCCATCAGCTCGAGGTAGGTCAGCGCGGTGCGGAGCACGAGCGGCCGGACGTCGTGGCGCGTCCCCAGCGCGTGCAGGCCGAGCTCCACCTGGGGCGCGGCGAGCACGGCGCCGACCACCCCGTGGAGCGCGTCCTCGGTCGGCGTGTCGCCGTAGGCGAAGTTCTCGAGGACCGGCAGATCGTCGCCGCACACGAAGACCTCGACCACCGAGTGCGCCTGATCCCTGCCGGCGCGGCCGATCTCCTGACTGTAACTCTCGAGGCTCTTCGGGAGATTGTAATGGTCGACATAACGCACGTCGGGCTTGTCGATCCCCATCCCGAACGCAATGGTGGCGACCACGATGCCGCGGTCGCTCTGCATCCAGTCGTCCTGCACCCGCGCGCGCTCCGTCGCTTCCATCCCGGCGTGGTACGCGCGCGCCGGCAGCCCCGCAGAAGCGAGCTTCTCGGCCACGTGCTCGGCGGTCTTCTGGAGCGTGACATAGACGATGGTGGAGCCGGGCGGCCGGGATCGCAGGCGCTCGATCAGGACCCGGTCGCGCGCGGTCGCGCTCACCGCCGTCGCGCGGAGCTCGAGGTTCGGTCGGTAGAAGCCGGTGATGACCGTGTGCTCCTCGCGGATACCGAAGGTGGCGCAGACGTCGCGCACGACCCCGGGCGTCGCGGTGGCCGTCAACGCGAGCACGCGCGGCACGCCGAGCGCCCGGGCGGTGTCCGCGAGCCTCAGGTAGTCGGGGCGGAAGTTGTGTCCCCACTCGGAGATGCAGTGGGCCTCGTCCACCGCGAAGATGGCGATCTTGAGCTCTTTCAGCAGCGCCATGAACCGCTCGCTCACGAACCGCTCGGGGGCGACATAGAGCAGCTTCGTCTTGCCCGAGCGCAGATCCCTGTGCGCCTCCGCCGCGTCGTCGGCTGACAGCGACGAGTCGAGCCGGACCGCGGCGATGCCGCGCGCGCTGAGGAAATCGATCTGATCCTTCATCAGCGCGATCAGCGGGGAGATGACGATCGTGACCCCGTCGAGCAGGAGCGCGGGGAGCTGGTAGCAGAGCGATTTGCCGCCGCCTGTCGGGAAGACCGCGAGCGCGCTGTGGCCCGAGAGCAAGGCATCCATGACCGCGCGCTGGCCTGGGCGGAGCTCGCGGAAGTTGAACCGCGCCTCGAGGACGTCGAGCAGATCGGGGCCGGATGGTGTGGGCTGGTTCAAGGGGGCATCCTACACCTCGCCCGCGCCGAGGAACACGCCGCCGTCGCGCGCTGCGCGCGACGATCGCGTGGTCCGCCACCGAAGCGCTCGGCGTGACGGCGCCCCGCGGAGCCGACATCACACGGCGCGGCGCTCGTCTCGTCGGTCTGGAGCCCTCGGCACGACGCTCGGCCATGTGAAGGCGAGCTCACCGCCCACCGGCAGCTGGCTCCACAAGGGCGCCAGCTCTTCGAGCCGGACGACGACGCGATCGACTCGCCGGGCGTCTTCGCCCGAGAGCGACTCGCGCGGCGCGGGACGCGAGGCGTCCGGGCGCTGCCCCTGGCGGCGCCTCCAGATCAGGTCGCAGACGGCGGCGAGGCGCTCCGACGTGACCATGTCGTGCTGCCTGCCCTCGTCCGCGTTGCGAAGCGATGTCTCCCGGCGCAGCTGCTTCCGCCGCTCGCGCGCCCGTTCGCGCGGGCTCCGGTCGCCCGGCGCGGCCGAGATAAAGGTGCCGCCGCCGCTCGCGGCACGACCGAAGACGCCCGACGTCAAGCCGAGCTCGGCCTCCACGACGTAGTGCACGAGGTCGTGCGGAATGTGGTCGTCGAACCCAGGCGCCGGATCCATCACCTGGGGCTGTTTGCCGGCGACCTCCACGACGACGGCGTACCGCCGCTCCCCGGTGCGTCGAAAGATAACGTCCATGATGAGACATCAGGATAGCACTTTCGCGTCCGAAGACTGATCGACGATCGTCGCTTTGACGGTGTGGCCGTTGTCCCGGACCACCCTCGTGCCTGCTCACCACGCCGAAGGGCCGGGCGGCCCGACGCGCCCCGTGGCGAACGCGCCGATGGTGGACCAGTGGGCCGTGCACGGGGGCAGCGAGGACAGCGAGGCCACATGGTCGTGGAACTCGGAGATGCGCAGGTTCTCCACGTTCAAGCACTTCGCGCCCTCGGGGCTCCAGATCGCTTCGAGGTGCGTCGGGTCGGCGCCCGGAAGGATGCCCAGCTTGTCGCGCACGACGATCGGCGTGCCCGGGCGCGTGAAGCTGGTCGTGCGCTCCGCGCCGCCCGCGGGGCCCGCGAAGTAGGCCGCGCGCTTCGCGTGCAGGCAGGCGCCGAACAGGAAGCGGCCCTCGTCGGTGCTCGCCGTCTCGGTCCGCCAGGGGGCATATCCCCACGAGAGGCACGTGTCGATGGCCCCCGTCTCACAGCTCATCGTTGTCGCGCTCGCGTCGCGCGTGACGGTGGCGAAGAGCCCGTCGACCCTGCTCTCCCCCGCGAACGACGCCCGGAGATCGACGCCGGCCGCGCTGCAGTGGCGGCGCCACCTGGAGGCGCTCGGATCGGCCCCGGCGGGGACCACCCGGTATTTGACGTTGTACCGTCGGAACCAGGAGCGCGGCTCCGGATCCGGCGGCGGAGGCGGCAGCGGCGCCGGGCCCGGCGGCTCCACCATCAGCTCGTAGCGGAAGAACAGGCCCCCGGGGCCGGCCACCTCGAGCTTGAACGACGAGAGCGCCGCTCCCCGGACGGGCGGGAACACAACGCCGTCGAGCGCGACCTCGATCTCGAGCTCCATCCCGACGGCGCGCACGCTTCGCAGCGCGACCGGCCGAAAGGCCGCCTCGCCGGGCAGCATGCGCGACGCGCTCACGGTGGACGAGTACACCGCGGTGGGGTTCGTCGCGCTGCGGAACTCGAGCTTGACGCTCCCCCCGGCGTTGACGAACCGCTCGGGGCAAAAGGACGGCACGCCTTGATCGTTGAGAAAGCAGTAGGTGCTATCGCTGGCCGCCGCCACGTAAATACCCGGGCCATTGCTGCCAGGGCGCTTCGTGGGGTCATAAGGCAGCAGCGCCCTGAGATCGGGGATCTCGTAGGTCGTGTCCCCCTCGGCGCCTCCCGTCGCCGCGCCGGGCGGCAGCGCGTCGGCGGATTCGCCGGCGCCGCCGGCCTCGATCCCGGACGGGGGCGCGTCCGGCGCCGCCTGCGCTGCGTCTTCGGGATCCCCCGCCTCGGGCAGCGCGCAGGCGCCGCACGCGCCCGCTGCCAGGAGCGCCAGCATCGATCGCGCGCGCCACGCCCCCGAGACGCCTCCGGCGGCCCGCACGCCGCGCCCACGTTGCTCGCCTCGCCAGGTTCCGTTCCTCATCGGTAGTCCTCCTCGTCGCGCTCGTCGTGCTCGCCGCCCTTACCACCCCCGGGACCGCGGCTCCTTCTGGACGCGGGCACCCGTGCTCCGACAGCCCCGCGGGGACGCCCCGGGGTGGGAGGCAGGATGCGGCCCTCCGGCCCCGGGCGCCGCCTTCACTCGCAGCTCGGCGGGCGGATGGTCGTGCCGCCGGCGGTGACGCTGAAGGGCGGTCGATTCGGGCTGAAGGGCTTCGCGTGGTCGTCGCAGGCCTCGACGCCGAAGAGCGCTCGCGCCGCGCCTGCGCCGAAGGCGTCTTCGCACTGCTGCATCGCCTGGCTCACCGCCCTGGCCTCGGCGCCGATGGCGCTCGTGTCGACGCTGCCGTCGGGGTTGAAGCGAATGTCGGTCACGTGGTTCACGCTCGTCAGGCTGGTCTGCGTCGAGACAGGGGCGCACACGAGGCTGAGCTGGGCCTCGACGCATTTCGCCTGCGCCGCGTTGAACCCGCTGGCGCGCAGGGTGCTCGAGTACGAAGCCGGGTCGGCGCAGACGTTCGACGGGTAGGGGAAGCCGGAGACCGCCCGGCCCGTCAGGCAGATGTTCACGGCCGGGCGCGCGCCGCTCGGCCCATCGGCCGCGCAAGGCGGCGGCGTCGGCGGGTTCGGCGCCGTGTCGGCGAGGCAGGTGTCGACGTCGACGGGGAAGCTCGAGAAGGCGCCGTCGAGCGGCAGGTGCGACTGGACGTTCGGCTGCGTCAGGGGCGCGCCCGTGCCGGAGCCGGTGCCCATGCGGAAGCGGTTCGCCTCGGGCCAGTCGCCCGTCGTCGTCTCGGCCAGCGTCCCGCGGGTGTTGACGATGGGCACCTCGAAGCCGAAGGGCCCGAAGCGCAGGTGCAGCTTGATGGCCGCCGAGTACGTCGCGTTCACGAAGCCGCGGGGGGTCACCGAGAGCACCGTGACGGGCTGCTGGTTCTCGAGCGCGACCGCATCGCGCAGCACCTGCTCCTGGCCGCCGTTGACCCCGAGCCCGCCGGAGACGTCGAGCCACATGGCGAAGATGCCGATGTCGAACCCGGCGCCCGCCGTCAATACCGACTCCATGCCGGCGCTGTGCCGCACCGTGAAGGTGTGATCATCGTCCTGGATCATGCGCGCGAGCATCGGGTTCGTGACCGGCATCAGGCCCATGTCGCCCGCTCCCGAGGGCGACAGCAAGAACCAGCGCAGGCCCGACGCCGGCGCGACAGGCGTCGGCGTGGCGGCCGTGCCCGAGCCGAGCATCATCGGCATGTCGCCCCACGACACAGGGAAGGGCGTGACGATCGAGCCGATGGGGGCCATCGGCCGCGGCGTCAGGCCGAAGGGCAGCGTGCCCGAGGTGTGACCGAGCAGCCGTTCGTTCGGCGTGCTCAGCGTGCCGATGTCGGCGCGCGCGTTGAGCTCGAGGTTCACGTGCACGACGCCGATATCGAACAGCGGGAACCTGACGGGGTCGGGCCGCACGACCGCCCGTCGCGAGACCACCGCGTCGGCGTGCGTCACGGTCTGGAAGCGCCGGCGGAAGGCGCCTGTCGTCGAATCGAGCGACGCGTCGTTCACCACCTCGCCGTCCGCGCTGACGAAGGCGAGCGGCGCGCGCATCTCGCCGAAGCCCGGCAGTCCCATGTTGCCGATCGGCGTCAGCTTGCCCCCCGCGAGGATGGGCACGACGAACGCCTGCGCGCCGTCGTTGGCGCCCGAGCCGGTGAAGCGCTCGGGCCCGTCGAGCACCACCGTCGGCTCCATGACGAGCAGGTCCACCGTGTGGCCGAAGAGCTTGAGCTCGGCGAGCGCCCTCCGGCCCATCGACCGCTTGCCGCGCGCGCTCTGCTGGCGTTGCACCTCGCGGGCCGCGCAGTACAGGCGCGCGCCTCGCTGGCGCGCCTCGCCGAACAGGCGCGGGTCTGGATAATTGAACGTGCCTGTCTTCTCGATCGAGCGCTTCAGCCAGCGGGCGCGCGCGGCGGTGAAGCCGTCGAAGTCCTGCGTCACGCTGGCCGAGAGTCCCCCGGGGAACATCGCCCTGAAAGCGGCCAGCGTCGCCGTGGCGTCGGCCTCGTCGAGCGCGGCGGCGACCTTCGCGTCCGCGCTCGCGAGCGCCTCGTCGAGGTGCGTCCTGAGCGCCGGAGGCGCCGAGAAGGGGTCGGTCGTGGCCGCGTTGCGCCAGCCTGCGCGGTCGCTCGTCGGCCCGGCCGCGAGGTTCGCTCCGTTCGAGAAGCTCGCCAGGCGGATGGCGCTCGTTGTCGTGTCGCTGATCGGCGTGCTCGCCGGCGTCGCGCTCATGCCGGCCGCGGGCAAGGTCGCGCTCGCGGTGGCGGGGCCGGCGACCGGCGAACCCACGCTGACGATCGGTTGCTCACCGACGCCGGTGTCGTCCGGCGCTTCCGGCGCGGGCTCCGCGTCGGCGAGGCACCCGGCCGCGAGCGCGCCGAGCGCACCCAGGACGACAGGAGACAGGACCGAGCTGCGGCGGGCGCGCATGTGCACATGATTCGACATGATTTCCTCCTGAGCTGGCTCGCGACACCTGCGCGCGGCGCGGCGTCGTCGATGGATGGCCTCGCGCCCCCCGCTCAGGGGGCGCGGCGTGGTGGCCTCGACCCGGCCACCGCGGAAGTCGGTGCCGCCGCGCGCGGCGTGCTCCGCGGACGCGGCGGTCTTTCGCGACGGCCTTTCGCGATGGCCTTTGGCAAAGGTCTTTAGCGAGGCGCGTGCCAGCCGCTCTGCCTCCGGCCCGGATCCAGCGCGGGCCCGCGCGCGCCGCCGCGGGACGCTGCGCCTCGTGTCGCCCCTCGGAGCGCCAGCCCCGGGCACCGGCTCGGGCACCGCTGTGGGCACACCCGTCGGCGCCGGGCACCTATACTGACCGTGGGATGACGGACGACGGGTCGACCCTGCAGCCGAGCGGGCATCGCGCCTCGAGCAGCGGCGGGCCCGCCGCCGCGCCGGGCCTCGTCCGCGTCTTCGGCGCCGGGGTGACCCTGGCCAGCGCGCTGCCCTTCGAGGGCGAGGCGCTCGAGCTCGGTCGCGGCTCGGCGGCGCTCGGCGAGGCGAAGGACCCTCGCATGTCGCGGCGCCATGCCCGCTTCCGCTTCGATGGGCGGCGCTTCTGGGTCGAGGACCTCGGCAGCCAGAACGGCACCTTCGTCGACGGGGAGCCGCTGCCGGCGGGGGCGCCGCGCGAGGCGACGTGCGTCGTGCGCCTCGGCGATTCGCTCTTCGTGCCCTCGATCGACGTCGGCCCCCTGGCGCGCCAGGGCGTCGTGGCGCGCCAGGGGTTCGTGCGGGGCCCGGCGATGCAGCGGCGGCTGGCCGAGGCGGCGCGCGCCGCCGAGCTCGGGCTCTCGCTGCACATTCGCGGCGAGAGCGGCACCGGCAAGGAGGGTGTCGCCCGTGCCTTTCACGAGGAAGGCCCGCGCGCCGCCGGGCCTTTCGTGCCTGTCAACTGCGCCTCCATCCCGCAGGGCATCGCCGAGCGCCTGCTCTTCGGCGTGCAGCGCGGCACCTACTCGAGCGCCAACGCCGACGCGCAGGGGTATCTCCAGGCGGCCGAGGGGGGCACCCTCTTTCTCGACGAGATCGGCGAGCTCGACCTCGAGGTGCAGGCCAAGCTCCTGCGCGCGCTCGAGACGCGCGAGGTGCTCGCGCTCGGCGCGTCCAGGCCGAAGAAGGTCGACTTTGCCTTCTGCTCGGCCAGCCACCGCGACCTGCGCGCGCAGGTCGCGAGCGGGCGGTTGCGCGAAGACCTCTACTTTCGCCTGGGGCGCCCCGCCGTCGAGCTGCCGCCCCTGCGGCGGCGCCTCGAAGAGATGGCCCTCTTGATCGAGCAGCAGGTGCGGCAGCTCGCGCCCGAGCTGGGGCTCCACGTTTCGCTTGTCGAGGCGTGCCTGCTGCGGCCCTGGCCGGGCAACGTGCGCGAGCTCCTTGTCGAGGCGCGCGCCGCCGCCCAGAGCGCGCTCATGCAGGGGGCCTCGCGCGTCGAGGCCGCGCACCTCAGCCCGAGCGCCGGCGCCCTCTTCGAGCCCGACCCGCCCTCCGGCGCCCCGCCCGCCGGAAGCCTAGACAGCGCGCCTGCCGCGCCCCGGGCGCGCCGCGCGCTGCCCTCGCGCGCCCCCCCGCTCGACGCCGCCGAGCGCGCCCGCATCGAGGCGGCGCTGCGCGAGCAAGGCGGCAACGTGCGGGCCGCGGCGCGGGCGCTCGGCATGCACCGGACGCAGCTTCGCCGGCTCATCGAGCGACACGGCCTCGGGGCATCGACGGGCGCCGGCGAGCCCGACGACGCGCTGGGCTCTGTCGACGAGAGCTCGTCCTAGCCCTGACCAGGCCTCACCTCGACACCTGCACGCTGCGCTCGACGTCGGGGAGGCCAAGCTCCATGAGATCGCCGAGACGACCGACGGTACGTGGGACGAGGTGAAGCAGGGCGCCGACCACGTCGGAAGCGACCTCGAGGGGCGTGTACGACGCCTCGAGAATCCAGGAAGGAGGGCTGACCATGTCATGGTTCACAGCATGGTTCGGTTACGGCCTCGGCCGGGGAGCGGCCAAGGCCATCTTCAGCGAAGACAAACCGGAGGCAGTGCGCCCGCCGATCCGCGAGCAGACCGAGGCGGAGATCCGCGCCGACGAGAAGCGTTACGACGAGGACGCGAAGCGGCTCGACAGGGAGGACAAGGCGGCGAAGAGACGCAGCTCCGGCTGAGGGACGAGCGCCTGCTCGACCGGGCGCGACCCGCATAGGTCGGATCTGACACCGGCCGGAACGGCATTACGCTTCGTGTCATGGAGCTGCGCCACACCACGATCCACGGGCACGACATCGCCTTCCGCCGGGAAGGCCGGGGCCCGCTCTTGGTGCTCATCCATGGCATGGCCGGGAGTTCGGCGACGTGGCGGCACGTGATCCCCGCGCTCGCCCGGCGGTTCACCGTCGTCGCGCCGGATCTGCTGGGCCACGGCGCCTCCGCCAAGCCGCGGACCGACTACTCGCTCGGCGCGTATGCGAGCAGCATCCGCGATCTCATGGCGGCGCTCGGACACGACCGCGGCACCCTCGTCGGGCACTCGTTCGGTGGCGGCGTCGCCATGCAGACGGTCTACCAGTTCCCCGAGTGCTGCGAGCGGCTCGTCCTCGTCGGCAGCGGCGGCCTCGGGATCGAGGTGAACGCGCTCCTGCGGGCGCTGAGCCTGCCCGGGGCCGAGCTGGCGCTGCCGATCGGCTGCCGGCCGCTCTCCCGCGCGCTCCTCCGCTTCGCTCTCCGCCCGGAGCGCTTCCCCGCGCGCGCCGCCCTGCGCTTCCTGGAGCGGCGCGGCCGGCGCCCCGGCCCGGTGCTCGTCGAGTTCGTCAACTCCTGTTCATCGCTCGCGGACGCGGACGCCCGGCGCGCGTTCGTCCAGACCCTGCGCTCGGTGATCGACCGCGCCGGCCAGCGCGTGAGCGCGCACGACCGGCTGTACCTGACGGCGGAGGTGCCGACGCTGATCGTGTGGGGGACCAACGACCCGGTGATCCCCGTCGCCCACGCCCGCGACGCGCATGCATCGATGCCGGGCAGCCGCCTCGATCTCTTCGACGCCGTCGGGCACTACCCGCATTGCGAGGATCCGGAGAAATTCGTGCGCGTGCTCGAGGGGTTCGTGGACACGACGGAGCCGGCGCGGGTCTCCGCGCAGCGGTGGCGCGAGCTCCTCACGCGCGGGCGCGCGGCGTGACGGCGACGCGCCTTCGCTGGCCATGTCGGGGCGCGATCACACGACGCACGACGCTAACAGTAGGAGCCCATGGAGCCCCGAGGTGGGAGGCATCGATGCGTCGGCTGCACGCCTTGAAGCTGGCGGGATGGAAGCGGCGGTTTTCACGCGCCGGCGCCTGGTCGAAGGACGTGCTCGTCTGCCTGGATCGCACGAGGGTCCTCGGCCTCGCCGCCGAGACGGCGTTCTGGCTATTTCTCTCGCTCGTGCCGCTCGCCGCTGTCGCGGGTCTCCTTGCCGGGCGCTTCTCGACGAACAACTGGAGCGCGGTCGTGCAGCTGTTGAGCCCGCTCCCGGCGGCGGCCCGCCAGCTCGTCAGCGCCGAGCTGATCAACCTCGCCACCTGGAACGAGGGTTCGGCGGGCGTCGCGAGCACAGCTGTCTTCATCTGGCTCGCCTCGAGCGGCGTGCACTCGATCTTCGACTCCCTCGAGATCGGGACCGGGATCTCGCGTCCCTGGTGGAAGAAGCGCCTGCTCGCCATCGGCATGTGCATCGTCCTGCCGGTCGCGGTTGCTCTCCTCGCGTCCCTGGGCCCCGCGCTCCAAGGCGCGATGGGTGGGCTTGGGCGGTGGATCCCGCCGCTGCGGGCGACCGAAGCCCCGACCCTGGCGAGCCGCCTTCTCCGCTTCTGCGTCAGCACGGGGATCGTCCTCGCGTACGTCTGTGCCCTGTACCGGGTCGGCATCCCGCCCCGGGCCCGGCGTGGCGTGCCGATCCTCCCCGGTGCGCTGCTCGCCGTCGCGCTCGAGATCCTGTTCGGCTTCGCCTATGCGTTCTACATCGCCAAAGCGGGAGATGGCGGCGCCTACCTGGCGGGGCTCGCGGTGATCGGCGTGACCATGATCGGCCTGTACTTGTTTACGGCAGCGCTCCTCGTGGGGGCGGTGGTGAACCGGAAGCTTGCGCGCGGCGTCGAGACCTGCCCCGGGGCGGCAGCCAGGAGCACGATGGACGATTGAGCGTCGATCTCGCCACCTCGATCACCTCCGAGCCTCGCCCTCCGTGCGCGTCCCCTTCGTCTCCGCCACGTAGATCCGCAGCGTCGAGATCGCCAGCGCCATCACCAGCGGCCCGAGCAAGAGCCCGAACAGCCCGAACGTCTCCACCCCACCGAACAGCGCGCCGAACGTGAAGAGCGCTGGCATGCTCGAGCCCCGGCCCACGAGCCGCGGGCGGATCACGTAGTCGGAGACGCCCCCCACCACCAGCGCCCCCCACGCGAGCTCGACGATCCCCATGGCGATGTGGTGCGTGAGGATCAGGTACACGCCCGCCGGCACCCAGACGAGCAGCGTGCCGACCGCGGGGACCAGCGAGGCCACCGCCGTCGCGGCGCCGAAGAACGCCGCCTCGGGCACCCCCGTGATGAGGTAACCGATCGTCGCGAGAAACCCTTGCGCGATTCCGGTGAGCACCGTGCCGAGGAGCGTCGTCCGGCCGACGACACGGAACTCGTCGAGCAACGCGCGTGTGTGGCGTGGGTGCAGCGGGAGCACGTCTTCCGCGCGGCGCGCGAGCGAGGTCCAGTGCCGAAGGACGAAGTAGGTGGTCATCGACACGAAGAAGAAGCCGAGCAGCGCGCTGAAGCTGGCCGAGGCGACGAACGCCGCGATGCCGGCGGCGCGGGCGGCGAGCTCGGCCGCGGCGTCGCGCAGCCGGGCGGCAAGATCGTCGGCGCGGAGCCCGAGCGGTTCGAGGCGCCGGGTCCACTCCACGACGAGCTCACGGGCCGGGGCCCCGGGGGAGAGCGCGGCGATGAGCTCCCCCGCCAGCACCACGCCCCGGCCCACGAGCAGCGACGAGATCCCGGCCAGCACCGCGACGATCACGATCGACGACAGCCCGACCGCGATCGCCGCCGCCACCGCGGGTCGACGCCCGCGCGCCCGCATCCGCTCGTAGAACGGCTGCATCGTGAAGGCGTTGAGCGTGCCGAGGAGGATGCCGATCCCCACCGGGTGGGTGATCCACACCATGGCCGCGACCGCGGCGATCGCCAGCGCCGCGAGCGCCCGTCGCTCCCGCGCGGGCTCCGGAGGGGCCGCCGGCAGGACCGCGGTGGGAGGCGGCTCCGGCGCGCGCATTTCCGAGGACGGGGGCGGCCCCGAAGCGTCGGGCGGGAGGGGGTCGGCCATCACGTAGGTCTCCGCGGTTCGACGTGGTGATCGTCGTCGTGGTCCGTGCCTCGTCAAGACGCCCGAGGCCCTCCGCTGCACGCGGTGAAGCTCGGGTTCGAGCCTTGCGCACGACAGATGTCGGACGAGCTCGCCTCCCTGCCCGTCGCCACGAGCATCGAGGACGTCGTGCGGACGATGCGCGAGCACGGCGCCGGCGTGTCCCCTCGTCGACGACGACAACGGACACGCACACCGAGCAGGGAAGGCGCATCGCAGTGGTCCCGCGCATGCAACGGTCGCCGCGGCAGGGCCGGTCGGTGAAGTGAACGCCCGGCCAGGTGACGAGGGTGCACGAGACCACGAAGAACAACGCACCCGTCTTCCAGGACGAGGTGAAGAGGGCGGACGGATCGGAGACCCCGGTGCAGGTGGCCCCGGATGGCGAGCTCATTGAGCGGAGACGCGATTGAGCGCGCAGGGCGACGCCGCGCCGGCCGCGGCAGGCGTGAACGCTGCGCAAGCGTTGACGGGTCTCACCCAGGCGGAAGCGGCACGTCGCCTGGAGGAGCTCGGCCCCAACGCAATCCCGGAGTCCGCACCTCTGCCGCTCTGGAGGCGGCTTGTCCGGCAGTTCCGAGGCCCGCTCAACTTCATCTTGTTCTTCGCCCTCGTGTTCGATCTCGGCGCCTGGCTCTACGGGGGCGGGCGGGGGTGGCCCGTCGAGGCGCTGGCCATCGCGGCCGTGCTCGTGCTCAACGCGGTGCTCGGGGTGCTCCAGGAGTACCGTTCGGAGCACGCGCTCGCGCGGCTCGAGATCCTCGCCGCCCCCGTCGCCTGGACGCTTCGTGATGGGCGCCTCGTGCACATCCCGAGCCGCCAGCTCGTCCCAGGAGACGTCGTCCGCGTCGAAGCGGGCGAGCGGATCCCGGCTGACGGGACCTTGCTCGAGGGGCTCGGCGTCATGATCGACGAGTCGGTGCTGACGGGCGAGTCGATCCCGGTCGACAAATCGCTGGGCGCCGAGGTCTACAGCGGGACGCTCCTCGCTCGGGGCACGGGCTTCCTCCGCGTCACCGGGACCGGCGCCCGGAGCACCATGGGGCGGCTCGCCGCGGTGCTCGGCCAGATCCAGGCCGACAAGACGCCGCTCGAGCGTCGTCTCGACGTGCTCGGCCACAGGATCACCCGCTGGGTGGGAACACTCGCGGCGTTGCTCATCGCCCTGGGGCTCATCGCCGAGGGCCTCGCGCACTTCGTGGAGGTCATGATCTTCGCGGTCGCGCTCGGGGTCGCCGCCGTGCCCGAGGGCATGCCGGCGGTGGTGACAGCGACGCTCGCCCTCGGGGTCCAGCACATGGCGCGGCGGCACGCCGTCGTACGGCGTCTGAGCGCGGTCGAGGCCCTCGGTTCGGTCACGGTGATCGCGACCGACAAGACAGGCACGCTGACCGACAACCGCATGTCGGTGGCCGCCCTCGAGTCCGACGATCCCGAGGCGGCTCTTGCCGTCTTGGTGTTCGCGAACGACGCCGACGCGCAGGCCGGCGCGGGCGATCCGCTGGAGCTCGGGCTGCTCGAGTACGCGCGCTCGCGGAGGATCGATGCGCTCGCGGTGCGGCAAGCGCACCCCAGGCTCGCAAGCCGTCCGTTCGACAGCGCCTGGAAGTTCATGCGGGTCACCGTCGCATCCCCGACCGGGCCGGTGAGCTACTTCAAGGGCGCGCCCGAGGTGCTGCTCGCGCGCGCGGAGCTGTCGCCCGAAGGTCGAGCGCGGTGGGCCCAGCGAGCGGAGGAGGGGGCCGCGCGGGGTTACCGCGTCCTTGCCCTGGCACGCGCCCCGGGCGAGCGGGAAGACGCCCTCGAATTCCTCGGCCTCGTGATGATCTGGGACCCGCCGCGGCGGGAGGTACCCGAGGCGATACGCAAGGTGCAGGAGGCGGGCGTGCGGGTCCTGATGATCACCGGCGACCACCCGGCGACGGCCCGCGCCGTCGCCGAGGCCGTCGGGATGGCGAGCACGGAGATGCTCACCGGGGCCGACATCGAGCACCTCTCGGTCGAGGATCTGCGGCGAGCCGTGCGCCGGGTGGGCGTGTTCGCCCGCATGAGCCCGGAGCACAAGCTCCGTCTCGTGGAGGCGCTGAAAGCGGATGGGAACATCGTCGCCGTGACGGGCGACGGCGTGAACGACGCACCCGCGCTGAAGCGGGCGGACGTGGGGATCGCGATGGGGCAGCGAGGCAGTGACGTCGCCCGCGAGGTGGCCGATCTCGTGCTGCTCGACGACAACTTCGCCTCGATCGTGGGCGCCATCGAGGAGGGACGCGGCATCCACGAGAACATCCAGAAGTTCATCCGGTACACCTTCTCGACCAATGTCGCGCTCGTACTGCTCGTGGTCACCGGCGTGATCGGCTCGTACGTCCTCGGTCTCCGGGACGAATCGGGCATGCTCCTCTTGCCACTCACGGCGTTCCAGATCCTGTGGATCAACTTCGTCGGCGACGGCCCGCCCGCGCTGGCGCTGGCCCTCGACCGCAACCCCGATGTCATGAGTCGACCGCCGCGCCCGCCGAAGAGCCCGCTGCTCGATGGACCATCGGCTGCGTTTATCCTGGCCACGGGAGGGCTCAAGGGCTCGATCGGGATCCTGCTGATGACGCTCGTGCCGCGCTGGGGGTACGGGCCCGTCGCCATCCAGAGCGTCCTCTTCCTGTACGAGTCAATCGCAAAGCTCGTCTCCGCGTACCCCTCGCGTCGAATGGTGCACCCGTCGCGGCACAATCTCACCCTGCACCTGTCGATCGGCCTCGGCATCCTGCTGCAGCTGCTGACGATCCTCGTCCCCGCGCTGCGGCGCGTCCTCGGGCTCGGGCCGCTCGACGTCCGGGCGATGGTCGTGCTGGCGATCGCCATCGCCGCCACCTGGGCCGTGGCCGAGCTCGTCAGCTGGCTTATCTGGCGGCAGCTCGCCGCGCGCCACATTCCGCGGGAGGCGAGCTGATCCTCATGACCAGCTCGGACCGTGCTCGCCGTACGTCCATGCGTCGGCATCTCGGCCATGCCGATGCCTCGCATCAGAACGAGCTCCTGCCGCGGTCGCACGTCAGGGTCTGATCGCGAGCAGCGTCGGCGTTTGACCCGGCGCCGCGGCGGCAATCGCGTCGATCAGCGCGCGCGGCTCGCCAGGCCCGACGGCCCCCGTCTTGCGGACGGCGTCGACCCTGCTGAGCCCCCACAGGAGCGCGGCCGTCGCCGGCGTGGGCAGGCGGCTCAGCGTCCCGATCGGCTCCGGCGTGATGGTGTTTCCGAGGCGGCGCACCACGCGGAGCCCTTCCTCCATGGCGCGCGCGAGGCGCATCGCCTCTGCCCACGACACGCCTGCGTTCCGCGCGTGCGCCGTGACGATGGCCACCATCGCCGGCGCGACGAGCGCCGCGTGCGTGCGCAGCCAGCTCTCCATGTCGGCGTGCACGACGGCGGGAATGCCGGCGTCCGTGAAGACCTTCGCCCACGCCGCGTCCGTCACCGTGGTGACCATGCCTCGGGTGACGATCTTCGACGTCACCTTGCCGTCCTCGAGGGTCGCCAGGATCGCAGGGAAGCCGAAGGCGAAGCGCGCCGGGCCCACCGCATCTCGGAGGCGGCCCAGCGGCTCGAAGGTGTTGAACATGAACATCACGGACCTCGCCGCGCTCTCGGCCAGCGCAGGGAGCACGGCGTCCACCTGGTGCGCGAGCACCGTCACGAGCACGAGATCCCACGGCGTCGTCGCGTCGAGCGCGGCGCTCACGCGCACCGCCGCGCGCTCGCCCGAGGCGCTCACGATCGCCTCGTCCCGCCGCAGCTGCTCCAGCCGCTCTCCTCGGGCGACCACCGTCACCTCGTGCCCCGCGCGCGCGAGCTGAAATGCAAAGGTGCTTCCAATCCTACCGGCGCCGACAATGGCAATCTTCATGCGTTACACCGTAGCTCCTGTAAAAATGCCCATGAAGGACCGCCCGAGTCAGAAGTACCGACCAAGGCTCTCCCTGGTGAACTCCGTCAGCTCGGAGGTCCGGCCGGTCTTGATCTTCTGCACCCAGGCCGGGTCGTTGAGCAGGGGGCGCCCGACGGCGACGAGATCGAAATCGCCGCGCTCGAAGCGGCGCACGAGCTCGCCGAGCCCCTGGGGCGCCGAGGCCTCGCCCGCGAAGTTTCCGAAGAGATCGCCGGACAGGCCGACCGACCCCACGGTGATCGTGGGGTTGCCGGTGATCTTCTTCGCCCATCCAGCGGTGTTCAGATCGGAGCCGGCGAACTCGGGCTCCCAGTAGCGTCGCTGGGAGAGGTGGAGCACATCGGCGCCCGCCTCGGCGAGCGGCAATAACCACTGCTCCATCTCCTTCGGCGTCTTCGCGATCTTGTGATCGTACGCGCCCATCTTCCACTGCGAGAGGCGGAGGATCACGACCATCTCCGGCCCGACGGCCTCTCGAACGGCCTCGAGGACCTCCACGGCGAAGCGATTCCTCTCGCCGATCGTCTTTCCGCCATACTCGTCGGTGCGCTGGTTCGTCACCTCGTAGAAGAACTGATCGATGAGGTACCCGTGCGCGCCATGGATCTCGATGGCATCGAAGCCGAGGCGCTTCGCGTCGGCCGCCGCCTTGCCGAAGGCCCGCACGGTGGCGTGCACGTCGTCGCGCGACATGTTCGCCGGGCCTTCCAGGGCCGCGGGCTCCTCGTGGCCGTTCGGATCCTGCTTGGCGAGCCCGACGTGCCATAGCTGGGGCGCCATCTTCCCTCCCGCCCTGTGCACGCTGTCGATGACCTTTCGCCAGCCGTCCAGCGCCCGCTCGCCATAGAAGTGCGGGACGTCGCGGAGGTGAAGCTTGCCCGGCCGCTCCACGACCGTTCCTTCCGACAGGATCAGCCCGACGTCCGCGGCGGCGCGTCGGGTGTAGTAATCGACGTTCGGCTCGCCCGGCGCGTTGCCCGGCGATCGCTGGCGCGTCATGGGCGCCATGACGAACCGATTCTCGAGCTTCAGCCCCTTCAGCTCGAATGGCTTGAAGAGCGCGCTCACGTCGTCGTTCTTGTTCGGTTGCGGATCCGCCATCGCTCCGTCCCTTCTCCGGTTCTCTGGGCGTCGTCGTCGCCAGGGCGCCGCGGCTGGCAGCGTCCTGGCGGCTCGGTAACGCCCGCGCCTGCAATCTCGACACCGCGGCGCCATCGTCATCGACGACGCCCTCCTCGGTGTTAAACCAACTGGATGGTTTAAATCTAGGGAGCGGTCTGGGCCGTGTCAACTGGGCGGAGCGGCGATGCCGCTGCGCATGGCGAACGGCCGCGGGCGAGCCGCGCGAGGGAGGCCCGGAGGTTGCGGCTCGAACGTGGGCGGCGCGCTCTTCTTGCCGCGCGCCACGGCGTATGCTCCATGAAGGATCCACCCATGCGCTACGATTCGGCGGCGACCAAGAAGAGGCTCCTCGACGCTGCGCTCGACGAGTTCGCCGAGCGAGGGCTGGCCGGCGCGCGCGTGGACCGCATCGCCGAGCGGGCCTCGGCGAACAAGCAGGCCATCTACGCCTATTTCGGCTCCAAGGAGGGTCTGTTCCGCAGCGTGCTCGAGGAGCGGTGCCAGATCGCGTTCGACGCTGTGCCCTTCGACCCGTCGGACCTGCCGGCCTTCGTGGCAGGCGTCTTCGATCACCTGGTCGAGAATCCGAAGAGCGTGCGGATGATGATGTGGAGGCAGCTCGAGCTCCCCGACGAGGCGCAGCACGACGTCGCGACCGCCAAGGTGCAGGAGCTCGCCGCGGCCTACGACCTCGGGGCGACGCCGAAGCTCTGCGCCGAGGACCTGTTCGTCATCCTCCTCGGGCTGTCGATGTCCTGGTTCGGCTTCGCGCCAAACCAGCCGGCCGAGAAGGGATCGGCGGCGGAGCAGCGGCTGCACGCCTTCAGGCGCTCGCTGGTCACGGCGGTCGACGCGGTCGTGAAGGCGATGGCGACGAAGAAGCGATAGCTGGTCCGTGCCGGGCCTGGGCGCCATTGGCCGCCGAGGATGGCGCCGGCGCGCTGCCAAAGCAGGCGGGCGGCAGTCCACGATGGCAGTCCGCGAGCACCGCGGCGCTCAGGGGAACCACGCTGCGACCTGCACCACCTCGCGCGCCGCGCCGGCCAGGCCGTCGTCGCCCGCGACGGCCGCGATGAGCGGCGCGAGCTTCACGAGGGTCACGCCGTCGCCTGCGAGCGCGGCGTGGCGGAAGTCGCCGGCGAGCGCGTCGAGCAGGATGCCGAACGCCGCGGCGGCGCCCTCGGGCGGGAAATGGCGGGCCAGCGGGACCAGGTCGAGCAGGCGGTCCGGCTCGTCGGCGCCGAAGCGCAGGGCCAGGGGGAGGGCCTGACGCACCAGCTCGGGCGCGTGCACGGGGTCGTAGCGCGCCAGGAAGCCGAAGGCGCCCAGGCGGCCAGCATCGCTGAGCGGCTCGACCGCGGCGAGCAGCACGTCGCTGTCGCCCTTCGCCGCGAACCAGGGCCCCACGTCGAACATCCGCAGCCCGTAGCGGTCGCGCGGTTCGGCCTGCTGAATGGCCTGGTCGATCCGCGCCAGCAGCTGCACCGGCTCCGCGGCGAAGGGGAGGCTTCGGGCCAGCGCGCGCACGCGGGGCGCTGTCGGCAGCGCCTCGAACAGGTCGTCGGCGGGATCGCCCAGCGCCCTGAGGCGCGGGATCAGGCTCTCGAGGAGCTCGACGGCGTGCTCGCCGAACCCGGGCGCGAGCGCCGCGGCACGGCGGGCCTCCGGGGCGGCGAGGTGCGGTATAAGCCGCGCGAGCGTCCAGTGCTCTTTCAGGTCGTACGGCTCGATGTGCTGCTCCACCGCGGCGAAGGCGGCGCGTACGCGCTCGGGATCGTCAAGGACCCGCGCGAGCGCGGCGAGCGCTCGCGCCCGCGCCGGCCCAGGCAGCGCCTCCGCGTCGGGCCAGAGCGCCTCGGCGACGGCGTGCGGGAAATGTCTGGAGAACGCCTCGATATCGCCAGGATCTCCGGCGCCGTCGCGGAGGCTAGCGAGCGCCTCGCGCGCGACCGCGACCCCTTCCTCCGGAGGCAGTGCCCCTGTCGCGACAAGCATCTGGTGCGCTCGCTTCTCCGCGTCCTCCGTGGTCCGAAACGCGGCGAGCGCTTCCCGCGCGAACGCGTATCCCGTCTCGCCCCCTGCGCACTCGGCGAGGCTCAGGAGGACATCCCCGCGGAATTCGGTCTCCGGGATGCGCCGTGCGGCGTCCGCGGCCCACGCGAGCACCTCGGCGCGCGCCGGGCCGGCCGTCATCGCCGCGCCGAGCGCGGTGAGCGCCCTGGCCTGATCTCGCTCGTCGGCGATCCGTTTCTGCCGGTTGATGGGCTCGACGCCGACGGGAGCATCATGGTCCTTGCGTCGGGCGCACCAGTTTAGGCTCGCCTCGACGAGGGCCGCGCGTACGGCGAGGGCCGTTGCCTCGCGACCCATGGGAAGCACCACGACGGCGCGACGGCGCACGCGCTCGAGGTCGGCGACGAAGCCGAGGTAGGCCTCGGGCCGAGCCATCCAGCGGGCGAGGTGCTCCTCGGTGACCAGCGCGGCGAATGCCTGGAGCGGTGCGTCGCTCTGCTCCATGTGCGCGCGCACGTAGGCGCAGGGATAGCCGTCTGGCGGGAGCGCTAGGAGCTGGCGGGTCGACGTCTCGCGCGCGCCGAGGACGAGGTGCTCCTCGACCTCGCGGCGGGCCGCGTTCGAGCGGAACGCGTAGGTGCCATCGACGGCCGTGACGAGCAGCTCGATCCCGGCGAGGGCGCCCTCGATGGGCGCCCCGAGGGCGGCAGTGATCTCGTCCTCGGGGAGCCGGCCGTAGGCGACGGAGAGCAGGCCGAGGAGCTTGGCTGATGCGGTGTCCGCGGTCGCGAGCAGTTCCGCGGGATCGCCCGGTGTGGGCCAGGGCCGCACCGGCAGTGGATGGATCTGCGTGCGCGCCGGATCGAAGCCGAGGCGCTGGATCCACGCGCGGGCCGCGGCGTCGTCGCCCTCGACGGTGGCGAGCACCTTGACGCGGGGGCCAACGGCGGAGAACAGCGCCGGCCAGGCGACGAGCGGCTCCGCCTCCTCGACGTCGGTGATCGCGAGCAGCAGCGAGGGTTCGTTCTCGGTCGGCCCGACGCGCAGGTGTTCCTGCGCGATCTGTCTACGCAACAGCCGAGGCTCGCCGCCTACGTAGTCGGAGAGCACCCGCGAGACCAGCAGCGCGAGGATGTCACGCTCGAGCCTGAGATCAGGCCCGATTGGCACGAGCTGCGCACCGTACGCGACACCTTCGTTCTGTGCACGGACCAGGTGGGCGGCCACGACCGCGCGTCGGCTCGCGCGCGAGCCATGCAAGATCGCATAGGGCAGCTCCGGCTCGTCGAGCCACCGGCTGAGCGCGGCCAGCGCGGTTTGCTCCGCGGGGTCGAGCGCAGCGTTCGACCCTTCATTCCAGGCGCAACGGAAGGAGCGCTCGACGGGTGCGGGGGCGAGGATATGGGGCGGGGACATCGGTCATCTCGCGGGTCAAGTGCCGGCGAACGGAGGCGTCGAGGAGGGCACCGTGGTGACGTTCTTCTCCCGAGATTTCGTGCGCTCGCTGCTCTGCGTCCAGGTCCCGTCCCACCGGCCCATCTTGTTCACCTTGGTTTCATCCTTGTTGTTCGGGCCGATCACGCCGCCCTTGGCGTCCTCTCCGATGTTCGCCGGGTGGAGGCCGAGCTCGCGGAAGATCTGGGCGCACATGGGGCAGGGCGCCATACCCTCACCATCCTCGTTCGTGGTTTCGATCGTCGCGCCGTTCCTGAAGCGCTTCTGAAGCTCGGCGCGCACCTCCTCATTGGTCATCTTGGGTTTCCCCTTCGCCGTTCGCTGGGCGTTCCCTTCGGCACGGATCTGGCTCGCCATCTTGTGCAGCGCGTCGACCTCTGCACACGTTGTGTCCCCCGTTGCGGTCTGATTCTGAGGATTGCGCGCCGTCTGCGCGTTCTTGACGGCCTCGGTGATCGCGGGGTCCTTGTAGTGCTTCTCGCGATGATCCTCCGCTGTTTTCCCGCCGCGCTCTCCCTGGCTCTTGCCCTCGATATCGCCCGGCACCCCGCGACGATTCTTCGGATCGGTGAAATCCTTGCCCTCCGGGTTGTTCCCTGCCGCGTTCCGGACGGTCGAGAACGGCATCAGCCCGCTCGGATCGACGAACCGCGTCGGCGCGTTGCCTGCGTAGTCGAAGCCGTTGAACCCGCCGTCGAGCCCCGCCGGGTCCGCGCTGAGGTACCGGCCCATGGCGGGATCGAAGTAGCGGTAGCGGTTGTAGACGAGCCCCGTCTCCTCGTCCTCGTACTGGCCCGGGAACCGGAGCGGCGTCGTGGTCCGCCCGCCCTCCTTCACCTTCGCGCCGAACGCGGATCGGTCGAGCTCGCACACCACCTCGCCCGCCGGGCCGACCAGGCGCTCCGGCGCGCCCACGTCGTCGTTGAGGTAATGGAACCACGGGCTCTCCTCGCGCCGCCCGCCCGCCACGCGCGTGTCGCGGTGCGCCCAGGGGGCGTACCGGGCCTCCTCGAAGCAGTACGTGCGCTCCTCCACGACGGGATCGCCCGCCGCCTGCGTCACGCGCTTGATCTCGTGGACGAGCACGCCGCCGTCCCACACGAAGCGCACGCTCGACACCTCGCGCCGCCGCCCGTCGGGCGCTCGCTCGAACGTGCGCTTCCCGATGCGCCGCGCGAACGGATCGTAGCTGTGCTCGACCACCCTCCCGTCGGGCTTCTCGACCGCGGCGAGCAACCCGAGGGTGTTCCATCTGTACCGCGTCAGCCGCCCCTCCGCGTCGCGCGCGCTCGTGAGCCTGCCCGACTCGTCCCACGCATACGTGGTGCCGCCCTTCTGCACCAGGCGGTTCCCGGCGCCGTAAGCGCGCTGCTCGCCGTCCGGCTCGTGCAGGTTGCCCGCGGCGTCGTAAGCAAAGCGCTGCCCCCGGCCCCGCTCGTCGCGGATCCCCAGGAGCTGCCCAGCGGGGTCGTGCTCGAACAGCCTCCGGCCGAGCGCGTCGTCCCACGACTCGACGAGCTCCGAGCACGGCCCATAGCGGAACGCCTGGTACACCGTCGTCCCCGGCGGGCGACCGCCGACCCACTCGGGCCGCCCCGCGCCGGCGCTGGCCGCCTGCGCGGGGTTGCCTACCCAGCGCTGCGCCATGCGGCCGAGCGCGTCGTAGACGACCTGGATGCGCCCTCCGTCCGGCAGCGCGCGGGCGATCTCGCGCCCGAGCCCGTCGTGCGCGACCCCGACCGTGGTGCGCCCGTCCAGCACCACCTGCGTGGCCCGGCCGCAGGCGTCCCGCGCGAAGGCGGCCGAGTGGCCCAGCGACGTCGTCCGCTGCACGACGTTGCCCATGAGATCGTACGTCCGCCGCACGAAAAACGCGTCCCCGGAGGCGAGCTGCCGCTCCTCCACGACCCACCCCACGGCGTTGCGCGTGAACGTGAGCTCCCCGGCGGGCGTGACGGCGGCGATCAGCTGGCCACAGTGATCGTACTCGAACGACTCCGTGGCCCCGTCCGGCAGGGTGCGCTGGACCAGCTGTCCGGCCGCGTCATAGGTGAACTCCGTGAGCTCTCCTGCGCCGGTCTTCTCGTGGAGGAGCTGCCCGGCCATGTCGTGCCGGTAATACTTCTCCAGCCCGGCGAACGTCCGCTCGTACACCATGAGTCCCGCGCTGTCGTAGCGCATGACGTACACGTCCCCCCGCGCGTTCTCGGCCTGCACGAGGCGCCCCTCGCGGTCGTAGGCGAGCCGGTTCACCTCGCCGTTCGGGCGCCGGATCGCGCAGACCTTGTGGAGCCCTCCGCGATCGAAGCGCGTCGTGGTGCCGTCCGGGTGATCGATGCGCACGACATCCCCGTTGCGGTCGTGGACATAGCGGGTCACGCCCCCGTCCGGGTGGCGCACGGCGACGCGATCGCCCCGATCGTTGTAGGCGTACGACGTGACGTGCCCGAGCGCGTCGCGCACCGAGAGGCAACGTCCCCAGGTGTCGTAGACGTGCTCGGTGACGGCGCCTATCCCGTCGATCTTCTGGATCACGTTGCCGTGCGCATCATGAATGAAGCGCGTGCGCGCCCCGTTCGGCGCGACGGTCTCCGTGATGAGCCCCCGCGCTTCGACGCGGACCTCGAAGGTCGCGCCGATCGGATCGGTCCAGTACAGGACGCCAGCGGTGCGCGTCACCTCCGTGACGCCGCCGCCTGGATCGGTGACGCGACGGATGTGCCCGTCCGGCTCGCGCTCGATGACGGTAATCCGGCCCAGCGGATCGGTCACGCGGAGCGTGCGCCCGCGGGCGTCGCGGACCCATGTCGTGGTGGCGCCGAGCGGGTTGGTGAACGAGCGGAGATTGCCGTTCTCATCGTAGGTGCGGCAGTAGACGGCCCCGCCGGACACGGCCTTGTCGAGCTTGCCAAACTCGTTGGCGAAGTAGCGGTGAACGGTGATCGAGTCCGCCACCTCCGAATACCCATTCTCGCCATAGATGAGCGCGCAATGGTAGATCCCGCGCGCCTTCGTGCCATCGGCGAGCCTATCGGGCACGCCCTTCGCGAGGCCCAGGCGCTCCGGATCGGGGTGATCGCCCCAGGTCTCGACGCAGCGGCCGCGCTCGTCGTACCGGAAATGGAAGGTGAGGTCCTCGGGATCCGTGCGCGACGTCAGCCGGTGCTCGTCGTAGGTGTAGCGGGTGACGCAGCCCTCGGCGTCCGTATCGGCGACGAGGTCGCCGCGCTCGTCATGGGTATAGCTCCGGAGGGTCACCCACCTCCCTCGCTCGGGCGCGTTCTTGACCTCGAGCGCGGCGATGCGGCCGTCGGGCGCGCGCCGTACACGCACCACGCGGCCGGCGGCGTCGGTGATCGACTCGATACGCCCGTCGCCGTAAGCGATCCGTGTCGTGTTGCCATGGGCGTCGCGCACCGCGGAGAGGCGGTAGGTCGAGCCGTCGCGCTCCGAGAACAGATAGAAGCTGCCCGCGGCGTCATCGAGGACGAACCCGGTGGCGTCGCGGGTCAGCACCCAGCCGTCGGGGCCGACGCCCGCGTCTCCCTCGGCGATGGGCTCGAACGAGACCGCCGCGCCCGTGTCGGTCCACAGCACGGTGGTCTGGCGCCGCACCTCGACGGCCCACGCGAACGAGTGCACCCAGCCGAAGCCCAGGCCGATGTCGCGTTCGTGGGCGCTCGTGCTGTAGCGCCGCACGAACTGCAGACCGAGGGGACCGAGCAGCTCGAGGTCGACCACGGGATCGATGAACACGCGGCCGGTGGCGACGTCGACCGGGTCCCCTTTCGACACCTTCCCGCTCTTCTTCGACCCGTGGTGGTTCGGGCAGCCGGAGCCGTCGCCGCCCGCGCCGCCGCAGGCCGACTTCCCCCCTCCGTCGGCGCCGTTCCCCCCGTCGGAGCCGTCGGCGCCCTGGTCCTTGCCGCTCCCCTTGCCACCCTTGCCATTGCCGCCGCCGCCGCTGCCGCCGCCGCCCATGATGAAGACGCCGGGGTTCATGCCGGGGATCGCGGGGATATTCGGGACAGGGGCCGTGCGCGCCATGGGATCGAGCGTAACAGGGCCGCACAGCCCCTGAAGGGCGCCTCTTCCCGCCATGGTCGCACGGGAGAGCACGTCGACCCGATCGGTCAGCCGCCAGGTCTACCGCGCTGCCTTCTCGTTCGGGCTGTCTCCAACCTATCAGCATTTTCGCGCTCGAGGTTGCGGCAAGGGGTGAGCTGTCGGTATCGTGCGCGCCATTCGCCCACTCAGGAGCTCTGCCGTGCACAAGATCTACCTCGTCCTTTCCGCAGCATTCCTCGTCACTTCTACGGCCTGCTCGGATGAATCCGATTCTGGCGGTACGAGCAATGACCAGGCCAGCAGCAGCACTTCGACCAGCAGTGCCTCGGGCAGCGGTACCGGGGGCAACGGCGGGTCAGGGAGCTCGGGTGTCGGAGAAGGCGGCGCCGGTGGGGCGGGCGCGACGAGCGGCTCGGGCGGCGCAGGCGAGGGCGGCGCGGGGACAGCAGGCGGGCCCGCTACCGGGGCCGGCGGGGACCCGGGCACCTCATCCCTGGGTTTCTTCGTGTCCACCCCGAGCGACAGCGGCGGCGATCTCGGGGGGATCGCCGGCGCGGACGCGACCTGCCAGGCGCTGGCGGCCGAAGTGGGCGCCGGCGGTCGCACGTGGCGCGCGTACCTGAGCACGAGCACGCAGAATGCCCGCGATCGCATCGGCAAGGGGCCCTGGGTCAATGCCAAGGGCGTCACGGTGGCCGCCAGTGTCGAGGCGCTGCACGCGCTGCCCGGGGGCAACCCGGAGCTCTTCGTCGATCACAAGGGCAACCGCATCAACGGCCAGTGGCAGGGCTCTCCCACGCCGAACGAGCACGACATCCTCACGGGCTCGGCGGCCGACGGCACGGCCCTGGCCGCCACGTGCAATGACTGGACGTCGTCCACAGCCACGCCTGGGCCGCAGGTGGGGCACTCCGACGGCCTCGGTCCGAACATGAACGGCCAGGCCCCCTACAACTCGTGGAACTCCGTGCACGCCCCCGCGGGTTGCAGCCAGCAGCAGCTCGTGGCCGTGGGCGGCGCGGGCCGTATCTACTGCTTCGCCGCGGATTGAGCCCTCGTCCGGCTCAGGCGGTCGCGCCGGGCTGGATGCCGTTCAGCGCCATCATCTTCCGCCGCTCGTCGTCCTTGTTGAGTCCGCGGTACCGCTCGTCGAGCTTCGCGATATCGAGCTTCAGGATACGGCCGTAGAGCGAGAGGGCGACGCCCACGATCGACGGGTGGCAGGCGGACTTCACCCGCTCATCGTAGTAGGGATACGCCGCCTCGTGGAAGCTGCGCAGGTTGTAGAACGGGATGCCCGGGAACTTGTGGTGCTCGTTGTGGTACGTGACGTTGTTCCAGAGGAAGTTCGTGACGCGCGCGCTCGTCCCGTAGGTGCGAGAGCTGTAGGCGTCCTCCCCCGGGAGCATCTCGTAGTGCTCGATCATCGAGGTCACGCTGGCGAGGATGGCGCCGAAGACGAACGGCAGGACATAGAAGAAGAAGAACACCTGGAGCGGCATGACCCAGTAGAAGAAGGCCATGAGCCCGTAGAAGCCGAGGAGCTCCACGTTCATCTTGACGCGCTGGAGCGGCGACAGCCGCTTCACGTACCGCGCCATGCAGCCCAGGAAGTAGAGCGGATAGGCGAACGTGTAGACGGCGAGGAGCAGGAGCCTCGCCAGGACGGGGTTCCGCGTGTAATCCGTGACGACGAAGTTGTCGACGTCAGGGTACGTGTTCGCGATCTTGTGATGATGAAGGTGGTAGTTCGTGTACAGCGTCACGCTCATGCCGGTCGGCGCCCAGCAGAGCAGGGCGATGACGTACGAGGTGAGCTTCGAGCGCGAGCAGCTGCCATGGACGGCGTCGTGCGCCACGGCGCCGAGGCCGCGGACGAGGTTGGCGATCAACCACGAGCAGGCGACGCCGATCGGGATGGCGAGCGGGTGGTGCTGCGTCGCGTACAGCACCCACGTGACCGCGGCCCAGATGCCGAAATGAAGCGGGATCTTGAGCAGGTGAATCGGGTTGCGCCTGTAGGCAGCCTGCAGCAGCTCCCGCGGTACTGTGTCCATGCCGGCCATGCTGATCTCCGTGTTTCTCGCGCGTGCGCGGCCCGGAACTTCGCAAAAAATAGGCGGGAAAACAAGAGCACGCCCGCTTTTTACCCCCGCGGCGCGAATGCGCCTACGCGCCTGCGCGTCTGCGCACGCGCCGGCGACAGCGCTTCGCGCCGCTTGAGGGGCGCGTTCGCCGCCGCTAAGACGCGGCCATGGGGACGCGCATCGAGAAGGACAGCTTCGGGCCGATCGCGGTGCAGGACGACCGCTACTGGGGGGCGCAGACGCAGCGTTCCCTCGAGAACTTCCGGATCGGGGGCGAGCGCTTCCCGCGGGAGATGATCGCCGCGCTCGCCACCGTGAAAAAGGCGGCGGCGCTCGTGAACCGCGATCTGGGGCTCCTGCCGGCGGACAGGTGCGCGCTCATCGTCGCGGCGGCCGACGAGGTCATCGACGGCAAGCTCGACGACCACTTCCCGCTCGTCGTCTGGCAGACGGGCAGCGGCACCCAGACCAACATGAACGTGAACGAGGTCATCGGGAACCGCGCGATCGAGATGAGCGGCGGCGTGATGGGCTCGAAATCGCCGGTCCACCCGAACGACGACGTGAACAGGTCGCAGAGCTCGAACGACGTGTTCCCGACGGCCATGCACGTCGTCGCCGCGCTCCAGATCGAGCGCCGCCTGCTCCCGGAGGTCCGCCGGCTGCGCGAGACCCTGGCGCAGAAGAGCGCGGCGTTCGCGGACATCGTCAAGATCGGCCGCACGCACCTGCAGGACGCGACGCCGCTCACGCTCGGGCAGGAGTTCTCCGGCTACGTGGCGCAGCTCGACGCCGGCATCGCCGCGGTGGAGCGCGCGCTCCCGCCGCTGCGCGAGCTGGCGCTCGGGGGCACGGCCGTCGGGACGGGGCTCAACGCTCACCCGGAGTTCCCGGTGAAGGTCGCCGCCAGGATCGCCGAGCTCACGGGGGCGCCCTTCGTCACCGCGCCGAACAAGTTCCAGGCGCTCGCGTCGCACGACGCCCTCGTCGCGGCGCACGGCGCGCTGAAGGTGCTCGCCTGCGGCCTGACCAAGATAGCGAACGACGTCCGCTGGCTCGCGAGCGGGCCGCGCTGCGGGATCGGCGAGATCACGATCCCGGAGAACGAGCCGGGCAGCTCGATCATGCCGGGGAAGGTGAACCCCACCCAGGCCGAGGCGATGACGATGCTGTGCGCTCAGGTGCTCGGCAACGACGTCGCGGTCGGCATCGGCGGGGCGAGCGGCAACTTCGAGCTCAACGTGTACAAGCCGCTCATCGTGCACAACGTGCTGCAGTCGATCCGGCTGCTGGCCGACGGCTGCGCGTCGTTCGAGGAGCACTGCGCGCGGGGCATCGAGCCGAACCGCGAGCGCATCGAGCGGAACCTGCGCGACAGCCTGATGCTGGTGACCGCGCTGAACCCGCACGTGGGCTACGACAACGCAGCGAAGATCGCCAAGAAGGCGCACGCGGAAGGGACCACCCTCCGCGAGGCGGCGGTCGCGCTCGGGATCCTCGACGGGGGGAAGTTCGACGAGATCGTGCGGCCGGAGAGGATGATCGGGCCTTCCGGGGACGGGTGAGGCTGCGGGGGACGGAAGCGCCAACCGGGCGCGAGCCTCAGGTGTCACCTCGCACGAGCTTCCCTTGGCGCCGCAGCTCGGACGCGATGAAGGGCGCGCGGTGCTCCAGGAACGGGAGATCGATCCCCTTGTTGCCTGGGCCGAGCCGGTAGAGCTTCACATACTCTCCCCGCTGTTGCCAGCATTCACGAAGGTTCAACATGGGCAGGGTGTTGTCGATTTTCTTATGCTGCGCGTTCGGCGCGCCGCGTCCTCGCTGAACGTGAAACGTCGCGAAGTCGAGCTCGAACCACCCTGCCTGCACCTCGAATGGATCCACCACATCCAGCACATCCTTGGCCGTGTTCACGCAGGCGGCGCTGAGCCGATAGTTCGACCACTCGTAGACGAGCCGCCAGTTCGACGACTTCGGGATGAAATGGTCGACCGTCGGGCTCCCCGTCGCCTTCTCGATATACATGGCGAGGTACGCACACTGCTGGCCGTAGAGGCCCATCATGTCGTCGAGTGTGCTCTTGCTATCGGCTTTGCGAGGCTGAATCCAAAGGGCCGGGAGCTTCTTCGGAGGGATATCTTCTTGGCGAGCGTAGGTCTTCTTCGGCTTGCGGCCCCCCTTGCCCTTCACAGGCTTGCCCAAGAGTCTCGCGATCGCCTCGTTGCCTCGCTTGCGAACGTATTTCTCGAAGCTGGTCGGCTCGGCGGCCAGGACAACTCGGATCACGTCCTCCTCCGCCTCGGCTTCGCCGGTGCCCGTTCTGCTCGACGGTCGCGGAAGTACCCCCATCGCACCCAGAACGGGTCGATGTCGGGCAGACCGGCGTCTCTCAGCGCTTTGTCCGCAGCGGCGACGGCGGCGTCGGAAGCTGCCTCTTGGTCCATCAGCGCCAGAGCCGCCTTCACGGCTCGCTCGCCCTCGAGGGATCTGGGCTCCTTCAGATCGAAGGCTTCGCTCGTGAGCCAATTGCCGACCTCGCCGTGGCGCACGTAGGTCCGCTGCGTCAGCTTGACGGAATATCGCTTGTTCGTACGGTCCAGATCGAGATCGAACCAGGCGTCCTCGTCGTCGTCAAAGTGAGGCTCGACCGAAGCCAGGACGAGCGGGGAGTGAGTCGCGGCGACGAGCTGGACACGCGAACCGTGTTGCCCGGTGAGGATGTCCATCACCTGCAAGAGCGCCGGTACGATGCGTCGCTGCCATTGCGGATGCAGGTGAGCCTCGATCTCGTCGATGAGGAAGACGACCTCTTTCGCCGGTCGCTCGCCGCGCACCTTCGCAGAGGCAAGGTGCTCCTCCCACGTCCAAATGAGCAGGTAGGCGAGCGCGATGATCCGGCGCATCCCGGCCGAGGCGTGGATGACGGCGACGTCTTCGCCGTAGGGCATGCGCAAGGTCGGGTACCTGAGGGGATCGCTCACCGTGAGCTTGCGTAGATCGCCCGCCTGGAGCTTCTCCTTCTCGTCGCTCGACGGCGACAGCGCCCCGAGGACCTTGCTCAAGAGCTCGAAGGGACGGCTCTTCTCGCGTTGCCACGAGCCCCAGTCGCGAAGCAGCCCCTCGCAGTATTGGTTCCCTGCCCAGACCTCGGACGCCGAGAAGAGGTAGGCGTTCGGGCGTTTGGGCGTGTCTTCCGTCCAGTAGTTCCGCGCCGGATCCCAGACGGAGAACCCTCCGTCCACCTGCGCATAGAGGATGAGCCCAGGGATCGCGGGGCGACCCTGGTTCACGCTCCATCGCTCGGCGGCGGGGTCGTACTTGCTCGTGTAGGTGTAGGGCCTGGGCGTCTTCTTCGTGTACGAATACGAGATCGACGCGCCTTTCGTTGTGGGGACGACGGGATGGCGGGCCCACGTCCGCGTCAGCGCCCACCATGCCACGTCGAGCAGGAAGCTCTTCCCGAGCCCGTTGTCGCCCGTGACGAGATTCAGCCTCGGCGCCAAATCCATCGTCATCTCGGGCGCGGGGCCGACGTTCTTGAGGTGAATCGACTCAAGCATGGGCGCTGGCTCGCTTCATCTGCTTCGGGTTCTTGTCGAGGATGCCCGGCATTGTGGCTGCGTCGCTCGCGAACGCGGGGCAACCGTTGCCCGCGTCTGCCGACGTACACCAGGGGCCGCGGAGACGGCAACCTCTCTGTCGCAGTGGAAGGCGCTGGCGGGCGCCCGCAACCTTGCGATCGCACCGGGGCAGCGGAGCAAGTCGAAGCCCCACGTCCGCTTCATCAGCATGGCCCGCTCGATCTCGCCGAGCCGCCCCCAGTGGCGAATGGTGCCCGGGGGGAGCCAGCGCTCTCTTCGGGCGACGTGGGGGCTCTAGAAGCCGTCCGCTCGCCCGGAGACCCTGCCCAAGAACAAGGATCTTGGGGTAAAGCCCTGTCGAGAGCCTCCGGTCGGAGGTTTTTCTCAACCGGGAGGCTGTCGAGAGCCTTCGGTCAGAGATTTTTCTCAACCGGGAGGCTGAATCAAGGAACGGCCCACGGCAGCCGTACCCGTGCTCCGGGAAGGATCCCCTGATCGCCAGGCAGGTTCCAGACCACCGGCGACACGGGCAGCACCACCGGCGCAAGCGTGACCTCATAGCGGCCCAGCGCGAATGCCACGCCCGCCTCCGGAAACCCCTGAGTCGGGTCGTCGAACTCCCCCAGCGCCTCCGGATCCTCAAGAATGTCCGAGGACGGAAGCGCCGGCGCGCTCGCCTGCGGCAGGTCGGTCACCCGCTGTAGCGCCTCGTCGACCACACGCTTCCAGTTACGTCCCATCTGCGCGGACGGAAGCTCCGCTGCGAGCGCCTCCAACCGCGCCTTGAACTGTGCGTCGGACAGCACCGTCGCAGTCCGCTCTGCGGGCGCCCGGGGCGGCGGCCCGACCTCCTGCGCCTGCGCCAGGCCAGGCGCAACCAGCGTCGCGATCAGCGCCACGGCAGCTCCGTGCGCTCTCCTGCACACCCTCATTCACCACCTCCTTTGCGCGCCTTCGCGCGGCTGACGGACATCCAGCGAGAGGTCGACCGCGCGGAGCGCCGGTCATTCCGGCCTTCCGCGCGGCGGCGGGGCGAGCCCGCCTCCGGGAACGGGCGGCGATCGACGTCGAGCGCCGCGGGGTTCGGGAGCACTCAGTGTACGCCCATCGCAGGTGCCCGGAAAGGGCAACTCGCCTGGTGCGCGCGGGTGCGAGGCGGCGCGTTGACACCCTGTCGACACGTGGGATAGACGAAGGCGCCTGCCAGCGGCGATGTTGCCGAGTTCGTCGCGATTCCTCTCGCCCGCCGGCCAGCACGGACGCCAATGACACCTTGCGCATGGACTCGTCGCGGTGCGGATCCTCGATGTGCCCGGCCGCGGCGCCGCGGGGGCAGCACGGCGCCGGACAGCGCTGCGTTCGCCCTCATCCTTCTGGCAGCGGTGGCGCTCTGGTGTCCGCAGGCCAGCGCGCAACCCGCCCAGCGGCTGCCAACCCAGCCTCCGGCCGCCGACGCGCTCCCGGTTCCCCCGCCCGCGGCGCCGGCCATCCCGGTCGCGCCGCCGCCCGGCGCGGCTCCCCCCGGCGATGCGCCGGCCACGCCACCTGCCGGAGCTGCGCCGCCGAGCGGCGCGCCGGCCACGCCACCTGCCGGGGCCACATCCGGCACCCCCGCGGCCACGCCGGACGCACCGCCTGCCGCCGTTGCGCCGTCCGCTGTCGCCGCACCCGGAGCACCCGCCGCCAGCGCGTCGCCGGCAGGCGCCGCGCCGTCCAGCGCCGCGCCGCCCGCCGCGGCCGCGGGCGCACCGCCACCTGACGGGGCGGCCGCTGCGCCGTCCGCGGGTGGACCGCCGTTCCAGCTCGCGATCGGCCGCCTCGTGCTCTCTCCCCTCGTGCTCGTGCAGGCACAGGCCGTCCCCTACGTGGGTGAGGACGGCTTCCTTCAGGCGGGCGACGTCGCCGAGGGGCAGGGGTTCCGCCTGCGGCGCGCCCGCGTCGGCTTCGCGGGGAGGCTCGCCGGCTATGTGCCGTTCGCGGTCTCGGGCGAGCTCGCCGGGGGCGCGGACGGCTCGGCGCGGCTCTCCGAGGCGTGGATCGGCTACGCCCACTTCCCGTTCGCGAACCTCTACTTCGGCGCGCACGACGTGCCGTTCAGCCGCTCCGCGATGGCCGGCGCCGGCGAGGGCGCGCTCATCGAGCGGCCCCTCGCCGTGCGCGCCATGGCGCCCTCACGCCAGGTCGGCCTCCACGTCGAGGGGCACTTCCGGGGCAGGGCGTTCAGCTACTTCGCCGGCATGTTCAACGGCTTCCAGCGCTCGGATCAGTTCTTCGCCGGCTATGTCGAGAACGCCGCGAGCTTCGGCAACCGCTTCGACCACATCGCCTATGTCGCGCGGCTCGCCACCGAACCGCTCGGCCCCCTCCCTCGCTCGGTGCAGGACCTCGCCGTCTCGCGCCTCCGCGTCGGCGCAGGCGCGAGCTACTTCTTCAGCGACGGCGGGACGCGCGACATCCACGGCATCGGCGCCGACGTCCTGGTCCACGTCGAGGGCGCACACGCGCTCGCCGAGCTCCTCTGGAACCAGAGCGACCCCGAGAGCACCCCGACGCAGCCGCTCGGCCAGCTCGCCCCGGTCACGTCGATAGGGCTCGTCGGCGAGGTGGGGTATTTCGTGAGGCGCATCAAGCTCGGCGTGAGCGCGCGGTTCGAGTGGCTCGATCCCAACCTCGACCTCTCGGACGAGACGGACAGCTGGGCCCTCACCGCCGGCGCGAGTTACCACTTCATCGACAACACGCTCAAGGCGCAGGCCGACTTCACCCACCGGCAGGAGCGCCACGGCGTCGCGCTCGACAACGACGCCGTCGCGCTGCAGCTGCAGCTCAACCTCTAGCGGCCCGCCATGCGAAGACGCCGCTCCGCCCTCGCCCTGCCCGCGCCGCGCGGCGCCCTCGGCCTCCTCGGCCTCCTCGGCCTGGTCGGTTGCGACGAGCCGAACCTCCTGCGCGCCAAGCCGATCGAGAACCGGTTCGAGCTGGTCGGCGGCCCGGTGGCGATGGCCGACGTCGGCGATTTCCTGCTGGAAAACGACGAGATCCGGGTCGCGATCCTCGGCCCGCGCCACTCGCCGGGGCCGGGCGTCTACGGCGGCTCGCTTGTCGACGCCGACCTGCGCCGCCCCGATCCGCGCTTCGCGAGCGCGTCGGGCCGCGACCGCTTCGCCGAGTCGTTCCCGGTCGCCAACCTGCTCGTGCCCGACCCGGGCGCCACCGAGGTGTTCGTCGTCAACGACGGCTCCGACGGGCAGGAGGCGGTCGTCCGGGTCGAGGGCGACGGCGGCTTCCTCTTCCACGCGCTCGGCGTGCTGAAGACCCAGGAGGACCTGCTCGGCCTCCTGTTCGACGGCCTCAAGCCGGCGATGCGCTTCCGCACCGACTACGTCCTGCGCCCCGGCGAGCGGTTCGTCACGATCCGCACGACGCTCCTCCTGCCGGACGAGGTGCTCGGGTGCCCGAGCGTCGCCTCGTGCGCGCTCGAGTGCGAGGACGGCCTCGCGGCGGGCGACGACGGCTGCCCTGCGTGCGCGTGCGGGGAGCCGCTCTCGCTCGACAACTACGCGGGACCCTCGGACATCTTCAGGGGCATCCTTGGCGACGAGCGGAACGGACATCCCGAGCAGAAGGGCGGGATCGTCGCCGGTGATTTCGTCTTCTTCGGCAACCAGAACGACATCTTCGGCCCCGGCATGGGCTTCGACGAGGAGAAGGCGGTGTTCGACGCCCTCTTCGCCGGCCGGGACACGTTCCAGCAGCCGCTCAGCTTCGACTTCGTCGCCGCGGCGGGCGGCGACGTCAGCTACGGCTATTTCACGAAGGCGCCGGCGGGCGGCCCGCCCTCCATGGTCAACGTCCCCGTCTTCACGAGCGCGGCGACGGCCTTCCTGAGCGCCGGGCGGAGCTGCCTCGCCGCGGACTCCGACGACGAGGCGTGCGACAGGAAGCGGTCGTTCACCTACGAGCGCTACTTCGCCGTGGGCGAGGGCGACATCGCGAGCGTCGCCGAGGTGGTGTACGGCGCCCGGGGCACGCCGACCGGATCGCTCGAGGGCGCCGTGCGGTGGCGGTCGACGGGCGCGCCCGTGCCGAACGCGCGCGTCCACGTCTTCCGCGACCCCGACCCGGGCGCCGCCTTCGCGAGCGTCGACGACGTTGCCGAGGCGAACCTCACGCGCTCGGGGGACGTCGGGCTGCTCAGCTCCATCGACGCCGACCTCGGGCTCGATCCGGTGGAGGACGGCGACTTCCACGCGCGGCTCGCGCCCGGCGGCTACCTGCTCGTCGCCGAGAACCCCGAGGGCACCGCCGTGTCGGCGCCCATCCGCGTGGCGCTCGGCGCCGGGGCCACGGTCTCGGTGGCGGCGGAGCTGCCGAGCCCCGCGCGGATCGCGTACCGGGTGGTCGACGAGGGGGGCCGGCTCGCGCCCGCCAAGCTGACGTTCGTCGCGCTCGACGCCGCGGGCCAGCCGCTCGAGGGCGACGGCAGGAGGCGGGTCTACCTCGGCCACGGCCGCCTCGGCAGCGGCGTCCAGCAGATCGAGCGATCGGCGACGGGGGAGGGCGCTGTCGAGATCGAGCCCGGGCGCTACCGCGTCCTCGCCACGCGCGGGCCCGAGTTCGGCCGGTTCGAGCTCCCCGACCTCGAGGTGCGCGCCGGGGAGGTCCGGCGGATCGAGGCGGTCGTGCCGCGCGAGGTCGACTCGACGGGCTGGATGTCGATCGACATGCACCTGCACCAGCGCCCGAGCTTCGACAGCGGCCTGCCGCTCGAGGAGCGGGTGACCTCGGCGGTCGTCGAGGGGCTCGACGTCGCGGTGACCACCGACCACGACGTGCACACGGATCTCGAGCCCGCGGTGAGGCAGCTGGGGCTCGAGCCGCACCTGAAGACGGCGGTCGGCGCCGAGGTCTCGACGCTCGAGCTCGGGCATTTCATCGGCTTCCCGCTCCGCTACGACGAGCTCGACGTGCCGGATCACGGCGTCTTCGACTGGGTCTGCCGCGCGGGCGGGGACGTGATCGACGGGGTGCGCGGCACGGCGGCGGAGGGCGAGGACGCGCTCGTGATCGTCGCGCACCCGCGCGACGGGTTCATCGGGTACATCGACCAGCTCGGCGTCGACCCCTTCACGCTGCGCCGGTCGATCCCGACGCTCGAGGCGAGCAACCCGCTGTTCCAGGCGGGCAGCTGCGATTTCGACGCGATGGAGGTCTTCAACGGGAAGCGGTTCGATCTGCTCCGGACCCCCACCGTGCAGGAGGTCGTCGATTTCAACCGGTGCCTGTCCCGGATCGACGCCGCGGCGGACGAGGCGTCGCTCCGCGCGGCGTGCGCCGAGCTCCCTGGTGGCCTGCCGGCGTGCAAGCCTGGCGAGCGGTACGCGGCGTGCCAGCAGCGCGCCCGCTCGGCGCTCGCCTGGAGCGTGACCAAGCGGATCCTGACGAGGACGCCCGAGGAGCAGGACGCCGTCTGGGACTTCGACACGACAGCGGCCGACGGCGAGGCGCTGTGCCTGGGAGGCGAGGGCGGCGCGGTCCCGCCGGAGGACGCGGATCGGCCGTGCACGTTCCACGCGGGCCAGGTCGACGACCTGTTCCGCTACCTCGACCACGGCTTCTCGCCGACGCAGGTGGGGAGCAGCGACAGCCACGGCGCCTCGCTGGAGCCGGGCTTCCCGCGCACCTATTTCCGCTCGCCGACCGACCAGCCGGCGGCGCTCGATCTCGAGGAGGCGACCGGGGCGCTCCGCGCGGGCAGCGCGTTCGCCACGTACGGGCCCTTCGTCCGCGCGAGCGTGGGCGGCGCGACGTTCGGCGGCCTGGCGCGCGTCGAGGGCGACACGGTGCCGCTCGACCTGCGGATCGAGACGGCGAGCTGGTTCGGCGTGGATCGCGTCGAGGTCTACGTGAGCGGCCGCCTGGTCCGGGTGCTCGAGCCGCCTTCGGGGCCGTCGGCGATCGTGGACGTCGACGAGCGGCTCGTGTTGCCGGCGCCGTCGTCGGACGGCTGGGTCGTGGTGGTGGCGATGGGCCTGCGCGACGAGAACCTCCTCACGCCGGTCGCGCTGCCGGTGTCGTTCGGCGAGCTCCAGCTGCCCCGTGTCGCGAGCCTCGCGTTCACGCAGGTCGAGGCGCTCTCCCGGTTCTTCACGGCGTCGCCGCCGGTCCCCGACTGGTACCCGGTGGCGCCCTACGCGGTCACGAACCCCATCTTCCTGGATCGCGACGGCAACGGCGTCTACGACGCCCCGCGCGGCCCGCCTCCGTTCTGCGCGAGGCCGTGCGACCCGGCCGTGCTCGATCCGTCGCAGTGCCCGGAAGGGCAGCAGTGCCTGGTGAACGAGCGCGTCTGCGGGATCTTCGTGCTCGGCCGCTGCGAGGACAAGCAGGCGTCGCCGTAGCGCCATTCCACCCGGGGGCCGCCGCGCTGGTGGCTAGTGCTGGGGTGGCTGCACGACCGCGAGGAGGCCGCTCGGCTGCGACGCGAGATCGAGCGTCGGATCGACGAGGTCGCGGAGGGGACCTCCGTTCAGCGACGCGACGACCCTGGCCGTGACGATGGGGCGCACCCCGAAGTTCGCCTGAAATCGGTCGGCCACGTGGCGCGCGAAGTCGACGATCATGTCGGGCCGCGTGCACATCTCATCGAGCTGGCGGTCCGTGAGCCACGCCTCGACGTCGAGCGGCTCGCGCACGCCGGTCCTCGGATCCAGCACGTGAATCCCGAGCTCGCTCACGTTCTTGTCGCGCAGCTTCATGCGCCACGAGAAGCGGTGTCCGGCCTCGTTCCAGGCGACGTCGCCCGGGTAGACCCAGTGGCGGAGCGGTACCACGAGGTGGAACAGGAGATACCCGTGGAGCAGCGCGAGCGGCAGCGCGCTCCGGCGCGACGCGGCGGGCGAGGGGGCGCGGGCGACGTCGCCGGGGGCGTCCGCGCCCTTGAACAGGAAGGGCAGCCGCCGCCTCGGCCACGAGGGATCGCCGAACAGCGCGAGCGACGCGATCATCGCGTAGGGGAAGATACCGATCTTGAACAGGAGGGCGTTGGACAGGTTGAACGCCACGGCGAGCGCCGCGCCGAAGGGGAAGGTGCGCCGTGAGAAGAGCAGGAAGCCCATCGAGAGGTCGATGAAGAGCCCCGCATACGAGAGCGCGAGCCCCGCTGTCGGCGAGGCAAGGATCGGCCCGACGAGGGGCGCGTCGCCGTGCGCGGCGAGCCACATGGTGAGCGGCTGCCCCCGGAGCCAGTCGCCGTTCAGCTTCGCGACGCCGCCGTAGAAGTAGACGATGGCGATCTGGGCCTTCAGGGCGAAGAGATAGAAGCGCGGCACGGTCTCCGCCGGCGCGCCGCCCAGCGAGGCGCGGCGCGCGCGGAGGCGATCCAGCGAGAGCGCGCGGTGCGCCGGGGCGGCGGCGAGCAGCAGGCCGAGGAGGCAGAGGAGATAGAGGTGGTTGAGGTATTGTGCCTTGTCGAGGAGGAAGACATAGGTGAGCGCGGCGCAGAGGAGCGCGGCGCTCACCCGGTAGAAGAGCCCGACGGCGCAGAGCAGCGCGAGGACGAAGAGGGCGCCGAAGTGCCAGTACATCCCAGTCCCGCCCCACGGGCGGACGAAGGGGACGAAGCTGAAGAAGAAGTCGGGCTCGATGTAATAGCGGTAGATCCGATCGTGGAGGGCGTACCGGACGACCTCCCATGCGATCAGGGCGCCATAGCCGGCGCGGAAGACGGCGAGCGAGGCGGCGTCGACCTCGGCGGTGAGGTAGGCCGCCCAGCGCCGCGCGAGGGGGCTCCTAGTGGCGGTGGTGGGGGTGGTGCTTGTGCTTGTGCTTGCCGTGAACGTGGATGTGGACCGGTCGGCCGTCGTCATCGTCGTCGTCGTCGTCATCGTGGACCACCACCACGCCTGGAGCCGTCTTGACCCTCACATCCACGTTCCACGCCGTCGCCACCACGACGTTCACGGCCGGAGCGCTCGGGCCCACGATGACGTGCACGCCGGGGCGATAGCCGACGAGCACCACGTCGGCGTGCGTCGGGTGCGCCACGACGACGGTGAGCTTCACCGGGTTGACCTTCGCCGCGACCTTGCCGACGCAGTAGAGGCCGCCCGGGCCGGGGGTGAGCACGACGAGCTCGGAGCCCTGTCCCACGAAGCCGAGCTTGATCTTGCGGTCGCCGACGGGGACCGGCTTCAGGTCCGCGTCGAGGACGTAGACCCTGACCTGACCGGAGGCCTTGTCCGCGACGACCTCGATCGTGTCGTCGCCGACCACCTGGATCACCCCGCCGTTCGGGCCCGTCTTGCCGGGGGGGATGGGCCTCTTCTCGGCCTTTCTCGCGCCCTCGACGATGACCTTCGTGCCCCCTGAGGGCACGTGGAGCGTGCCATTCCACGGCTTCCCGGAGACGATGATGTTGTACTTCACCTCGGTGAGATCGGCCTCCAGCTTGGGCCCGGTCGCGACGAGGAGCCCTGTCTTCGCGTCGAGCGCGAGCGGGGCCTGCGCGTCGCCGTTCGGCCCTTTCCAGCTGAGCGTGCCGCTCACGTCCTTGTCGATGGGTTTGCCGTCAGGCGCCTTCACGATCGCCTTCACTGTGCCATCGGGCGCGAAATCCCACCCGACCGAGCCGCCGTCGTGCTCCTCGGTCAACGGATCTTCGATGGCCACGGGGGCCGCCTGGACCGACTCCTCGGTCACGCTGGCCTCGGCGGTGGTCTTGCACCCTGCCGCGAAGGGGCTGCCGGCGAACAAGGTGGTCAGGGCCACCACGGAAAGGATGCTCCTGGCTTGCATCAAAGCCTCCAAGCGCAGGAGGGTATCGCAACTGCCGCGCCGCGTCTGTGCGAACTGACTCGTTCCACGGCGATGGGTGGCACGGGCGACGACATTGGGTGCACATTGACCACTTTTCTCCCGCGATCGCCGCTCGCGCCGGCCTTCGTCGTGAGCTCGTGGGGTTCGAAGATGCCTTGTGCGGAGTGCCTCGTGGGATGACGAGCGATGTGGATGCTCTGGGCATATCACCGAGCGCGACAGCGAACGTGACGGATGCCTGTGGCGGCTCGCCGGGTAGGATCGCGGCGTTGCGGAATGTCTGTGGCGGCTCGCCAGGGGCGAATCGTGGTGTTGCGGATGCCTGTGGTGGCTCGCCGGCCGCCGTCACGCGCCTCTGGAAGCTCCTCGGCGATTTCGCGGCCGGGCTTCCCCCCAGCGCTTCTTCGGGCTAGCGTCCCGGACGAGCCTGTCCTGCCATGTCCCAGCGCATCTTTGTCGGCCTCGTCGGCTATGGTCTTGCCGGCGCCGTTTTCCACGCCCCGCTGATACGGACCATCCCTCGGCTGCGCCTCGCCGCCATTGCGACCCGCCGGGAGGGCCAGGTCATGGCCGACCATTCGGGCGTCGCCGTGCACCCGACGCCCGAGGTGCTGATCGCCGAGCCGGGGATCGACCTCGTGGTCATCGCCTCGCCCAACGAGACCCACTTCCCGCTCGCGCGCGCCGCGCTCGAGGCGGGCAAGCACGTCGTCGTCGACAAGCCGTTCACGATCACGAGCGCCGAGGCCGACGAGCTCATCGCGCTGGCCGAGCGCCGGGGCCGGCTCCTCTCGGTCTTCCAGAACCGCCGCTGGGACGCGGACTTTCGCACCGTGCGCAGCTGCATCGAGCAGGGTCTGCTCGGCGAGGTGGCCTCGTACGAGGCGCACTTCGATCGCTTCCGCCCGGCCATCAAGCAGGGTTGGCGAGAGCAGGAGGCGCCGGGCTCGGGGATCCTGTACGACCTCGGCGCGCACCTGATCGACCAGGCGCTCGTGCTCTTCGGCCTGCCGCGCGCGGTGACCGCCGACGTCCTCGCGCAGCGATCCGGGGCGCGCACGGTGGACTATTTTCACCTGACGCTCGACTACGGCGAGCGCCGGGTGATCGTGCGCTCCTCGACGCTGGTGCCCGAGCCGGGGCCGCGCTTCGCGGTCCATGGCGACGGCGGGAGCTTCCTCAAGTACGGGATCGACGGCCAGGAGGACGCCCTCAAGGCAGGCATGCGCCCGGGCGTGCCGGAGTGGGGACGGGAGGACCCGCGCTGGTTCGGTACGCTCGTCAAGGCGAGCGGCGAGCGCCGCGTGATCGAGAGCCTGTCCGGCGCCTACGAAGCCTATTATGAGGGCATCGCGGCGGCGATCCTCGACGGCGCCCCGCCGCCGGTGCGCGCCGAGGAGGCGCGCGACGTGATCCGCGTCATCGAGGCCGCGATGAAGAGCGCTGCCGAGCGGCGGACGATATCGCTGGGGGCGTGATCGACGCCGCGCAGGAAGACCGCTGCTAGCGTTGATAAGCGCTCAAGGGCACAGCCTCTCGCGACCCCCGTCTGCTCGTACCGAGGGTGTTTGTGGGGCGGTGGGAATGCGCCGATATCCGAGGTGTGTCAACAACGACAGCGGTAGTCCCGGGGGATGGGCCGATGTCCGAGGTGGGTTAAAAAGGGACAGCGGTAGGCCCGTGGCGAGGGTGCTCGTTGGGCGGGGTGGGGGATGGGCCGATGTTTGAGCCCGAGACATCTCTCCTCCGGCGAAGCCGGAGGAGAGATGTCTCGGGCGAGTTCGGCGGGGCCCCCACCCCGCCCAACGAGCACCCTCGCCACGGGCCGGGCAATTCGGAAGATCACGCACAGCAAGGCCGCTGCACGCTCGGCGCCCTCTCGGGCCAGAAGATCAGCGCGCCGCCGCCATCGCGGCCTGCATCGCGATGCCCATCTCGGCCGGCGTGGCGGCCACCTTGGCCCCCGCCGCCTCGAGCGCCGCGATCTTCTCGGCCGCCGTGCCCTCGCCGCCCGCGATGATCGCGCCAGCGTGGCCCATGCGCTTGCCCGGAGGCGCCGCGCGGCCGGCGATGAACGCCGCCACCGGCTTCTTCATGTTCTTCTTGATCCACGCCGCCGCGCGCTGCTCGGCCGTCCCGCCGATCTCGCCGATCAGCACCACGCCGTGGGTGTCGGGATCCTGGTTGAAGAGCTCGAGCACGTCGATGAAGTCCATGCCGCCGACCGGATCGCCGCCGATGCCCACGCAGCTCGACTGGCCGATGCCGAGAGCGCTCAGCTGGCCGACCGCCTCGTAGGTCAGCGTGCCCGAGCGCGAGAGGACGCCGATGTGGCCCTTCTTGTGGATGTGGCCCGGCATGATCCCGATCTTGCACTCTCCCGGGGTGATCACGCCCGGACAGTTCGGCCCGATGAGCCGCGCCGGCTTCCCCTCGAGGAAGCGACGGACGCGGATCATGTCGAGCACCGGCACGCCGTCGGTGATGCAGATGACGAGCTTGCAGCCCGCATCGATGGCCTCGGTGATCGCGTCCGCAGCGCCGACCGGCGGCACGAAGATGCACGAGACATCGGCGCCCTCGTTGCGTACGGCCTGCTCGACCGTGTCGAAGATCGGCACCTTGTCTTCGAATCGCTGGCCGCCGCGGCCCGGCGTCACGCCGGCGACGACCTTCGTCCCGTACTCGATGCAGGCGCGGGCGTGCTGCGACCCGTAGGCGCCCGTGATGCCCTGGAAGACGACCCGCGTGTCCTTGTTGACGAGGATGCTCATCGCTTGATTACTCTACCTTCAACGTGGACAGGAGCTCGGCCACCGCCGCTGGCTCGCTGCTCAACTGGGTTCGAGGCTCGGTGCACGCGGGCGCCCTAGGCGCCGGCCTTGCCGCCGCGCGTGGCGGCCACGATCTTCTGCGCGCCGTCGGCCATGGAGCTCGCCGACTGGATGGTCAGGCCGCTCTCGTCGAGCAGCTTGCGGCCCGCCTCGACGTTCGTCCCCTCGAGGCGCACCACGAGAGGCACCTTGAGCCCGAGCTCCTTCGCCGCGGCGATGACCCCGGCCGCGACGACGTCGCAGCGCATGATGCCGCCGAAGATGTTCACGAAGATGCCGCGGACCCGCTCGCTCCGGAGGATGATCTGGAACGCGGTCTTCACCTGTTCCTGCGAGGCGCCGCCGCCGACGTCCAGGAAGTTCGCCGGCTTTCCGCCGTAATGGAGGATGATATCCATCGTCGCCATCGCGAGCCCGGCGCCGTTCACGAGGCAGCCGATGTCGCCGTCGAGCGACACGTAGGACAGCCCGGCCCGCTTCGCCTGGAGCTCGACCGGATCCTCCTCGTCGACGTCGCGCATCCCGTTCCATTCGGCGTGGCGGAACTCGGCGTTGTCGTCGAAGCTCACCTTCGCGTCGAGCGCGAAGACGTCGCCGGCGCCTGTCACGACGAGCGGGTTGATCTCGAGCAGCGAGCAGTCCTCCGCGGTGAAGCACGCATAGAGCGAGGCCACGAGCTTCAGGAACTGGCGCTGCGTCTCCTTCGCGGTGAGCCCGAGCGCGATCGCGAGCTGCCGCCCCTGGTACGGGGCGAGGCCGAGCACCGGATCGATGAAGAGCTTGTAGATCTTCTCCGGCGTGCTGTGGGCCACCTCCTCGATGTCCATGCCGCCCTCGGTCGAGGCGATCACCGCGACGCGGCGGCGCTCGCGATCGACGAGCATCGCGAAGTAGAGCTCGCGCGCGATGTCGAGGCCCTGCTCGATGTAGAGCCGCCGGACCTTCTGCCCCTCGGGGCCCGTCTGATTGGTGACGAGCTGCATGCCGAGGATCTTCTCGGCAAGCGCGTTCGCCTCCGCGCTGCCACCCTTCGCGACCTTGACGCCGCCGCCCTTGCCGCGGCCGCCCGCGTGGATCTGCGCCTTCACGACGACGACCGGGTTGCCTGTCTGGGCGATCAGCCGATCGGCGATCGGCGCCACCTCACTCGCCTGGAAAGCGGGCTCCCCTTTCGGTACCGGCACTCCGTAGCGAGCGAAGAGCTGCTTGCCTTGATACTCGTGGATTTTCATGAGAGGGGCCGCCACCCTATCACAAGGCCGCGCCCGCGCGAGACTCGAAAAACAGGGCCGACGGACGTCCGTGTGCGCGGTGCCTTGCCTGCCCGCGCGAGTCACGTGTTACGTTTTGTTACGTTCCGGCACGTTACGTTTCGAGTGTTTCGTGCCGGCTCACCCATCCATGGAAAAGTGCGGCGGCGCGGCGCCGCTTCCGTCGCCTCACTTGGCGGCGTAGGGCGGCGGCTCAGGTCGGCGGAGCGCCACGAGGGCGAACAGGCCGGGCAGGATGTCGTCCTCGACCCTGGAGACCTTGCCTTCGAGGCTGATCTTGAGCTCATCGAACGGCGTACAGGTGAGCCCGGCGCTCGCGGAGACGCTCGGCTGAGGCGCGAACAGAAAGGCAGAGAGGGCGCCTCCCGGTTCATGAAGAGCCTGGACTCGAAAGACCGGATGGATTGCCACCTTCGGGAGGACATTGGCGATGATCTCGCCTCCCACCCAGGGATTCAGCGCGATCGCTCCCGCCTCGTCCGCCGCGCCGACCAGCCCGACGCTGCCGTCGATCGACACGGACAGCGCCTCGGCCGGGTAGAGCTCGAGGGCGACGACCGCCGAGTAGAAATCGATCGACGGATACAGCGCGACACCCGACCAGGTCGACCAGAGCGGCTGCATCGTGGTGAGACCGGCGCCGAACGTCGGCGCGTCGACGTCGAGATCGAAGCCGCCGAAGAGGTTGATCTCGTATCCCTCGCCGAGGACGAGCCCGGGCTCGACGCCGAGCATCCGGCCCGGGACGGTGCTGATCATGGTCGAGGTCGTCGGGAAATAGTTGATCCAGCCGTCCCAGTCCTCCATGCCAATCGGGTGCGTGATGATGCCCAGCCGGAGGTGGTGATCCTCCCGGCCAATCTGGAGCATCGCCCACTCGGGCGGGCCGATCTTGATCCCCGGCGTCGGCAAGGACCACGTGGGGTAGACGAACGCCGGCAGCCCGAACGCAGGCAGGCCGAGCGGCGCCGTGGTCGCCTGCACGTCGAGATCGAGCCGGAAGTACAGCGAGCCGCTCGCGAGCCGGAGCCCGACCTCGGCCTGCGCGAGCGCGTCGAAGCGAAGGGCCGCGGGCTGCTCGCGGTGCACGCCCGCGACCACGCTGGTCCCCCCTCCCACCCAGGTGTCGATGTCGGCCGGGAGCGCGGCGAGATGCGATAGCAGCTGGGCCTCCTCTCTCTGGGTCTCCGGACGGCGGCGGTCGTCGATCAGCGTGCGGTGACGAGCGCCCCCGCGGCGATCACCGCCCCGCCGTCGCGGCCCGCAGGCGCTCGACGAGGGGGCGGATGACGTCGCTCCGCAGCTTGTAGGACGCGCGGTTCGCGATGAGCTGGGTGCTCACCTCGGTGACCGTCTCGAGCACCTCGAGGCGGTTCTCGCGCAGCGTCGAGCCCGTCTCGACGATATCGACGATCAGGTGGGAGAGCCCCACGAGCGGCGCGAGCTCCACCGAGCCGTGGACGGGGATGATCTCGGCCACCACGCCCTTGCTCGCGAAGTGATCCCCGGCGATCCGCGGGTACTTCGTGGCGACGCGCGGAAGATCGGGCATCGGCGTATCCTCCGGCCCGGCCACGACGAGGCGGCAGCGGCCGATGCCGAGATCGAGCGGCGTGTAGAGATCGTGGCGGCGCTCGAGGAGCGTGTCACGGCCGGAGACCCCGAGATCGGCGGCGCCGTACTCGACGTAGGTCGGGACGTCGTCCGGCTTCAGGAACACGTACCGGAACGCGCCGTCCGCCGTCGGCCGGACCAGGCGGCGATCGTTCTCCTCGAGGGGCGTGCTGTCGAGGCCCGCGCGCCGCACCAGCGGGATGAGGTCCTTCAGGATCCGCCCCTTGGGGACGGCGATGGTGAGGGGCTTCGTCATCCGTCCCGCCCCTCGACGCGCGCCGTGTCGGCGCCGAGCTGCGCGAGCTTGCGCTCCATGAACTCGTAGCCGCGATCCAGGTGGTAGACGCGCAGCACCTCGGTCTCGCCCTCGGTCGCCACGAGCCCGGCGATGACGAGCGACGCGCTCGCGCGCAGATCGGTGGCCATCACGGTCGCGCCCGACAGCGGCGCGCCGCCGTGCACGTGCGCCGTGTGGCCGTCCACGTCGATGTGCGCCCCCATCCGCGCGAGCTCGGGGACGTGCATGAAGCGGTTCTCGAAGATGGTCTCGACGATGCGCGACGTGCCCTGCGCGAGGCACATCAGGACCATGAACTGCGCCTGCATGTCGGTCGGGAAGCCCGGGTGCGGCGCCGTCGTGACGTCGACGGCGCGCAGCGGCCGCCCCTCGCGGCGGACGCGCACGCAGTCGCCCTCGCGGCCCACCTCGACGCCCGCCTGGCGGAGCTTGGCCGCGACCGCCTCGAGGTCCTCGAGCGGCGCGTTCTCGATCAGCACGTCGCCGCCGGCCGCGGCCGCCGCGACCATGTACGTGCCGGCCTCGATCCGATCGGAGATGATCGCGTGGTCGAACGGCTCCAGCTCGTCCGCGCCCTCGATGTGGATGACGTCCGTGCCGGCGCCGCTCACGCGCGCGCCCATCTTGTTGAGCACCCGGCCGAGCTCCTCGACCTCGGGCTCGCGCGCGCAGTTGACCAGCGTGGTCCGCCCCTTCGCGAGCGCCGCGGCCATCATCAGGTTCTCGGTGCCGGTCACCGTCGGCAGATCGAACACGACCTCCGCGCCGCGCAGCCGCTTGCACTCCGCGACGATGTAGCCGCGCGACAGCCGGATCGTCGCGCCGAGCGCCTCGAGGCCCTTGAGGTGCTGATCCACCGGGCGCGTCCCGATCTGGCAGCCGCCGGGGAGCGACACCTTGGCGCGGCCGAAGCGCGCCAGCAGCGGGCCGAGGACCATGACGCTCGCGCGCATCTGCTTGACGAGCTCGTAAGGCGCCTCGGGCCGCACGTTGTCGCCGGCGCCGACCTTCACGAGCGGCGGTGCGGTCTCGACGTTGCGCCCGAGGAACCGGAGCAGCGCCGAGGTCGTCTCGATGTCGCGCAGCGCGGGCACGTTGCGGAGCAGGCTCTCCCCGTCGGAGAGCAGCGTCGCGCAGAGGATCGGCAGCGCGGCGTTCTTCGCGCCGCTGATGCGGATCTTGCCGGAGAGCGGCTTCCCGCCCCGGATCCGGATGGAGTCCATGCCCCCGCTATCGCACAACCCGCGGCGGAACGCGATGTTTCGGGGGCCGCCTGCGCGCCGCGCGCCGCGCGCCGCGTTTCGCCCCGTGCTCGGCGCCGGCCGTCGCGATCGCCGCCGGCGCGCCGCGCGGGGCGCGCCGGCCGGCGCCGAGCACGGGGCCCACTTTCCCGTGCGCTTCCCGCGCGCTCGTCTAGTCTCCACCGGCCATGCGACCGAGCGCCATCGCCCTGTCCTCGCTGCTCGCCGCGTCTGTGGCCCCGCTCGCGGCCGCGCAGCCGTCGGCCGATCTCCGCGGGTTCCGCGCCTCGATCGACCCCGGGGCCGGCGTCTACCTCGAGCCCGCCGCGACCCCGGACACGGGCGAGTGGAGCGCGAGCCTCTGGGCCTCGTACGCCTACCGCCCCATCGTGCTGCGCGATCCCGCCTCGGGCGAGGTCCGCTTCGACGTCATCCGCCACCAGGTCAGCGCGGATTTCGCGGCCGGCGTGGGCATCGCGCGGCGCTTGCTCGTCGGGCTCACGCTGCCCGTGGTCCTCCACCAGACCGGCGACGCGCCCATGTCCGACGCCACGCGGGTGCTCGGCGACACGTGGCTCCCGGCGCAGGCGCTCGGCGATCTCGGCCTCGTCGGCAAGCTCACGCTCGTGCAGCCCACCGGCGGCGATCTCGGCGGGCTCGCGCTCGCGCTGCACGAGCGCTTCACGCTGCCCACGGGCGACGAGGCGTCGTTCGTGGGCGAGGGGGGCGTCACGAACGAGCTCCGGCTCCTCGCCGAGTACCGCCTGATCGCGTTCGGCGCGCACCTCGCGGCGGGGGTCAAGCTCCGCGCCGGCGAGGCCCGCTTCGGGTGCCAGGCGACCCCGGTCTCCGCCGCGGGCGACGACCCGTGCCCCACGGTGTTCGGCCACGAGCTCCCCTTCGGCCTCGGCCTCTCGTTCCGGCCGCAGATCCTGGGCATCGACCCGGAAGGGCGCGCGACGTTCTTCCTGGAGGCGCACGGGCACCTCCCGCTCTCGCCGATCGCGCCGTTCGCGAGCCAGGAGGCGGCCGCGCTCGAGCTCGGCCTCGCCGCGCGCTACGCGCTGGGCGACGTCTCGTTCCTGGCCGGCGTCGAGACGGCGCTGGCCGGCGGCGTCGGCACCGCGCCGCTGCGCGCCGTCCTCTCGGTGGCCTGGACCCCGCGCGTCCACGACGCCGACGAGGACGGCGTTCCGGACGACGTCGATCAGTGCGGCGAGCTCGCGGAGGACCGCGACGGCTTCCAGGACGACGACGGGTGCCCCGAAGGGGACAACGACGAAGACGGCGTCTTCGACGACGAGGACCGCTGCCCCACGCAGAAGGAAGACGAGGACGGCGTCGCGGATGAAGACGGGTGCCCTGACCCGTGACGCCGGGCCGTGGACGATCCATGACGACGCGGACCGCATGAGCGACGACGGCTACACGAAGCACGGCGGCGGCCGCCACGAGGGGCCCTCCCGCACCTCGCCGTATCCCCTGAGCCGGCTCTCCGCGCCGCACGAGCTCGTCGACGTGGCGCGGGAGATCCAGCAGGCGGACGCGCTGCTCGGCGCGGTCACCGGCGGCAAGCTCGCGCAGATCGCGCGGCAGATCCGGTCGCTCCAGGAGGAGGCGCGGCGGGTCCTCGAGGCGGCGCAGCGCGACGGCGAGCTCCACCGGGCCGCGTGCAGCTTCAAGAAGCGGCCGGGCCACGTCTACCACCTGTACCGGCGCGGCGACGGCGTCCCTTACCTCTCGATGCTCTCGCCCGAGGAGTGGGGCGGCTCGCCGCCGCACGCGTTCGAGGGCTCGTACCGCCTCGAGGTCGACATGTCGTGGACGCCGGCGGACGAGGCCGAGGCGCACGACGCGGAGGCCGGCGCGCTCGCGCGGCTCACCGGCCGCGGCGGCTGACCGCGGCGCTCGCTCACCCGCCGAGCTGGAGCAGCACCTTCCCGAACGACGCGTTGCTGGCGACGTAAATATGCGCCGCCGCAGCATCGCCGATCGGGAAGACCCGGTCCACGACCGGCCGCACCGCGCGGCTCGCGAGCCAGGGGGAGATGTTCCGCTCGAGCACCTGCGCCGCCGCGATCTTCTCCTCGAGCGGGCGCGAGCGGAGCACGGTGCCGAAGAGCTCGATGCGCTTCCGCAGGAGCTCGCGCAAATCGAGCTCCGTGGACGCGCCGGCTGTCAGCCCGACGAGCGCGATCCGGGCCCTCGGCGCGCACGCCTTGATGTCCTCGCCGACGTACGCGCCTCCGACGAGCTCGAGGACCACGTCGACCCCCGCGCCTCCGGTCGCCTTCAGCACCTCGCCCGCGAACGTCGCGCCCGACGTCGCGATCCCGGCGTGCAGCCCGAGCTCGCGGCAGCGATCCAGCTTGTCCTGCGTTCGCGACGTCCCGACGACGAAGCACCCGAGCGCGCGGGCGATCTGGAGACCGGCCGTGCCCACGCCGCTGCCGACCGCGTGCACCAGCGCGCGCTCGCCGGGCGCCAGCCGGGCGCGCGTGACGAGCGCGTCGTAGGCGGTGACGAACGCCTCGGGGACCGCCGCCGCCTCCTCGTCCGTGAGCCCGTCCGGCACCGGCGCGACCTCGCGCTCGTGCGCGACGACCCGCTCGGCGTAGGCGCCGCCCGCGAGGAGGCCGAAGACGCGATCACCCGGCGCGAAGCGGCGCGCGCCCTTCCCCGTGGCCTCGACCACGCCGGAGTACTCGAGCCCCGGCACGTCCTGCGGCGCGCCGGGCGGCGCCGGGTAAAAGCCCAGCCGCTGGAGCAGATCGGCGCGGTTCACCCCGGCGAAGCGGACGGCGACGCGCACGTGCCCGTCGGGCACCTCGGGCGCATCGACCTCGCGCACCTCGAGGACCTCCGGCCCGCCCGGCTCGCGGATGACGACGGCGCGCATCTTCATCTTCAATGTGGCGCTCACGCCGTTCATTCTTCCATCGGCGGCGGGAGCACGCTCTTCCGGTAGAAGTATTCCACCTTCTCCGAGTCCGGATCGGCCGGCTCCTTCTCCGGCTCGGCCGGCGCGTTGCCGCCGATCGCCGCCTCGATCTGCACCTGCTCGAGGGCGTCCATCATCGAGGCCGCGCTCGGGAAGCGCTCCTCGCGGTCGAGCGCGAGCGCGCGCATCGTCGCCACGTCGAGCGAGTGGGGCACCTCGGGTCGCAGCATGCGCGGGCGGATCGGCTTCACGCGCTGGATCTCCGCGAGCAGGGCGGCGGCCGTCGGCGCCTTGAACGGCAGCTGCCCGGTGAGCATCACGTAGAGCAGCATGCCCACCGAGTAGAGGTCCGCGCGCGCGTCGAGATCGCGGACGCCCTGCGCCTGCTCCGGCGCCATGAACGCCGGCGTGCCGGCGACCGCGTGGCTCCCCGCGGCGGCCATCGAGACGAGGATCGACGGCGCCACCCCCGTGTTGAACGCCTCGGCGACGCCGAAATCGAGCACCTTCACGGTGAGCGGGCCCCGGTCGCCGCCGACGAGACAGATGTTGTCCGGCTTGAGATCGCGGTGGAGGATGCCCTCGGTGTGCGTGACGACGAGCGCGCTGAGCACCTGGACGGCCACGTCCAGCACGACGGGAATGGGCATGGGGCGCTCGCGCGCGAGCCGCTCGGTGATGGTCTCGCCCTCGAGACGCTCCATCACGAGGTAGGGCGTGCCGTCGTCGAGCACGCCCAGATCGTAGACCTCGACGATGTTCGGATGGCCGAAGCGGCCGGCGACGGCGGCCTCGTTGTGGAAGCGCGCGATGGCCGTCTTGCTCTGAGCGTACTGGCCGCGGAGCGTCTTGATCGCGACCCGGCGCCGCAGGCCGATGTGGATCGCGTCGTAGACCATGCCCATCCCGCCCTTGGCGATGACGCCGAGGATGCGGTAGCGGTCGTGCAGAAGGCGGCCGACGAGCGGCGCTTCCTTCGTCGGCCGCGGCTGATCGGGATCGATATCGGGCGGCAGCGGCCCGTCCACCGGCCACCCCGACTCGCCCCGGCTCGTCGGCGGTACCCGCGTCGAGGAGGGCGGGGCGACGCTCGGCGTGAGCGCCGTGCCGTGCACCGGGCACCTCTCGGTGTCCGACGGGTGCGGCAACCCGCACGCCTGGCATCGGATGAAGTGCTGCGGCGGCATCGGGGACCCGGTCAGAGTACGGGTACATCCGCCCATGCAGCAAGCTCGTTCAGGGAGCGAGCGTCCCGGCTGGGGGGGCACGCCCACAGCGTGTGGTTGGGTAGCCAACCCATGTCATCTTCAGCAGCTGGGTTGGATCGGCTCGCGGCTTACGGTAGGCTGAGCTCAAGCGTGCCGCAGCCGGTCCGAAAGAAGCCAACCCGACGAGCGCGAGAGCTACCGCAGCGGGGCGGGTACCAGAATTTGCACCCGAACGTAAGGCGAAACGTAATCCGGAACGTAAGACGAAACGTAAGGCGGCACGTCGACCTGAACGTTGACCAGCACGTAAGCCAGTACGTAATTCGAACGTAAGATCGAACGTAAATCGAGCGTTGGGCAGCGCGTGACGGGCTCGGGGTACGCTTTCCCCGACTGCCAGCAGTGGGGGCCAGCGGGATGGGAAGGGGAAAGAGACAGAGGCCATGAGCACGGCGGAGAAGCTTTCGGACGGTGCCTCGGCCAGCGGTGAGTCCGATCCGCTGCTGGGAAAGGTCTTGAATCAGAAGTTCAAGATCCACTCCCTCCTCGCGACGGGCGGCATGGGCGTCATCTATCGCGGCGAGCAGATCGCCCTCGAGCGGCAGGTCGCGATCAAGGTCCTGACGCCCACGAACTCATCGAATCAGATCGACCCCAACTTTCATAAGCGCTTCTTCCTCGAGGCGAGCATCCTCGCCAGGCTCCAGCACCCGAACATCGTCACGGTCTTCGACTACGGCCGAGTCGAGAACATGGAGCCCGAGCGGTACTTCATGGCCATGGAGTTCCTCGAGGGCGAGACGCTCTTCCGGCGGCTGCGCAAGGCGGGCCGCCTCACGGCGCCCGACTCGATGGGCATCGCCCGGCAGATCGCCCGCGGGCTGCGCGAGGCGCACAAGCACGGCGTGGTGCACCGCGATCTGAAGCCGTCGAACGTCATGCTCGTCCCCGGCGAGGACACCGGAGAGCTCGTCAAGATCCTCGATTTCGGCCTCGTGAAGGTGCTCGCGGACGACTCGGAGGAGCTCACGCAGCAGGGCTCGTTCCTCGGCTCCCCGCGCTTCATGTCGCCGGAGCAGATCTCGCACGGCAAGGTCGATCTGCGGACGGACGTGTACTCGCTGGGCGTGATCCTCTATCAGATGCTCTGCGGAAAGGTCCCGTTCGAGGCGCAGAACTCGGTCCAGATCCTGATCGCCCACCTGCAGCAGCCCGTCCCGCGCATGAAGGAGCGCAACCCCGAGGCCGACGTGCCCGAGCCGCTCGAGGCGTTCGTGCTGCGCTGCCTGTCGAAGGATCCGGACGGCCGCCCGGCCAACATGGAGGCCCTCATCCGCGGGCTCGGCGAGTGCGCGCAGGCGATGGGCCTGTCCCCGGCGTTCGGCTCGACGGGCCTCGTGACCATGGACTCCACCGGCACCGGCAGGATGCCGACGCCGATGCCGCCCGTGCGCGTGATGACGGCGATCCCCGCCAGCTCGTCGTCGCCCACGTCGACGTCCGGCGCCACGACCTCGCAGGTGGACGACGCCTCGCTCGGCGCCGCCTCGCGCCCCGCGGACGCCGCGCCGCAGGGCCGAAAGGGCATCGTGCTCGTCGCGGTGGGCGTCCTCGCCGTCGCGGGCATCGGGGTCGCGATGTCGCAGATGCGCTCCAGCGAGCCGCCGCCGGCGCCGGCCGCCGCGCAACCGGAGAAGCCGCAGGCCGCGCCGCCGCCCGCCGACGTCGGGTCGTTCGTGCTGATGGTCGAGTCCATGCCGTCCGGCGCCGAGGTGCTGGAAGACGGCAAGCCGCTCGGGAACACGCCGCTCCAGCTGTCGCTCTCGAACAGCTCCGTGCGCGCCAACCCGCGCCGGCTGACCGTGCGCCACGAGGGGTACGAGCCGTACTCGATCGTCCAGGGCCCCTCCGATCAGTCCGTGCGCCTGGTCGCCACGCTCACGAAGCAGGCCGCGGCGCCGACGAGCACGCCTGCCGCGCCGACGCCGCCTCCGGCCGCCCCGGCGCCTCGCCCGTACTCCGGCCGGCCGGCCGCCAGGCCCGCGCCCGCCCCCGACGCGCCGTCCCCGCCTCCGCCTCCTTCTCCTCGGCCGCTGGATATCCAGATCGAACGATGACCCTCCGGCGCCCCCCACACCCCATCGTCGTCTCCCCGTCTGTCTTCACCGCGCGGCCGCTCTGGGCGGATATCCTCGCCGGCTCGGAGGCACCTTGTTCCAGGCTTTCCGTTGACGGGCACCCTGCGCTCGGCGCGCGCGGTGACGGTGAAGGAGACGATGTGCCGCATTCTCCGGAACATGCGCAAATGTACGCGCACGAACACGCGCACGAACACGCGCTCGCTCGGCCCGTGCAGCGCGGCGAACGTCAAATCCAGCGGCGAACCCAGGCCGCGCTGACCGCCCGAACGACCAACCGAACGATCGATCGAAGATCCCCGTATTCATCCGTTCCCGCCGGCAGTAGACTCCAGGCTCTGCGTCCCGCAGACGCGCTTCCCAGGCCGATTCCAAGCGGGATCCGTTGCTGAGGAGCAAGGAAATGAACCCGCTCGTCCCCGACTTCATCATCCAGCAAGACGCTCTCGGCAACACCGAGGGCAGCTTCACGGGGGCGGTGCTGATGATCGACATCCCCGGCTTCACCGAGCTCACGGAGAAGCTGATGCAGCACGGCCGCGCGGGCGCGGAGACGCTCGCCGGCACGCTCCGGTACTACTTCGACCCGCTCATCGCCGCGGTCCACCACGCCGGGGGCTTCATCACGAACTTCGCGGGCGACGCGTTCACGGCGCTGTTCCAGGACACGCCGGACCGCAAGGTCGCGGAGTACGTGCTCGGCGCGGCGCTCGCGATGCGCGACCTGTTCGCGGAGCACCCCGAGCGCGACACGCCCTTCGGCAGCTTCCCGTTCTCGTTCCGGATGGGGCTCGCGTGGGGCTCGGTCGAGTGGGGGATCGTCCGCATCTCCCCGGAGCGCGCGTACTACCACTTCCACGGGCAGGCGCTCGCCGCGTGCGTCGCGATCGAGCGGCAGGCGCTGAAGGGCGACATCCTCCTCGACCGCGCGCTCTGCGACCGCATCCCGCCCGCGAGCGCGAAGTACCACGGCGAGGGCGTCTACAAGCTCGGCGACGTGCCGGCGCCCAGGATGCCGCAGGTCCCGAGGAACCCGCCGCGCGGCGAGGGCACCGCGTTCGTGGCGAGGGGCGTCGCGGACATGCCCCCGGAGGGCGAGTTCCGCAACGTCACGAGCGTCTTCCTCTCGTTCGAGCAGATCCCGAGCTTCGCGGAGCTCACGCGCCTCCTGCACGAGCTCTCCGAGCTCTACGGCGGCACCTTCACGGGCATCGACGCGGGCGATCTCGGCATCGCCGCGCTGATCCACTTCGGCGCCCCGATCACCCACGAGAACGACAACGATCGCGCGCTCGACTTCGCGCTGGAGCTGAAGAAGCGCGGCCTCCGGCAGATGCGCCTCCGCGCGGGGATCACGCGCGACGTCCGGTACGCCGGCTTCAACGGCGGCACCGAGCGCCACGAGTTCGCGTGCATCGGCCGCGCGACGAACCTCGCCGCGCGCCTCGTCGCGAAGGCCCCCTGGTCGGCGATCTGGGCCGACGAGCAGGTCTTCCGCGCCGGTGAGACGAGCTACCAGTGGACGACGGAGAACATCTTCCGGTTCAAGGGCTTCGATCTGCCCATCCTCGTCTACTCGCTGGAGCGCCGCCGCATCTCGGTCCAGAAGGAGTTCTACGACCTCGGCCTCATCGGCCGCGAGGCGGAGATCGAGCAGCTCGTGCGCTACGTCGGGCCGATCTTCGAGGGCAAGCCGGCCGGGATCACGTACATCGACGGCGAGCCGGGGCTCGGGAAGAGCTACCTCGTGCAGCGCTTCCGCCACCGGTGCGAGGAGCACCAGAGCGACCGGCCCTTCCTGTGGATCGACGCGCGCTGCGACCAGACGCTCCAGAGCTCGCTGAACGCGTTCGAGTTCGCGCTGAAGGAGTACTTCTGGGAGTCCTCCGCGCTCGGCAAGGAAGAGAAGCTCACGAACTTCGACGACGCGTTCGAGTACCTCCTCGAGCGCCTGCCCGAGAGCCAGGCCGCGCTGAAGCGCGAGCTCGATCGCGCGCGCTCGGTGTTCGCCGCGCTCATCGGCATCCGCTGGGAGGACTCGCCGTACGAGCGCCTGCACCCGAAGCTCCGGTACACGAGCACGCTCTCGGCGCTGAGCTTCGTCTTCCTCGCCGAGGCGTCGCTCCAGCCGGTGATCCTGCACCTCGAGGACGCGCACTGGGCCGACGAGGACTCGCTCGAGGCGGTGCGCGTGATCGCGCGCGCGTGCCGGGGGCTGCCCATCGCGATCATCTGTACGACGCGGCGCAAGGACGACGGCACCCCCGTCCGCATCCCCCTCGACCCGGGCATCTCCGAGAACGTCATCGAGCTGAAGCCGCTGCCGCGCGAGCAGCTCCTCGCGCTCGCGGTCCCGTTCTTCGGCGGCCCGATGCCGGACATGCTCGCGACGCTCCTCTGCGAGACGGCCGGCGGCAACCCGTTCTTCGCGCAGGAGATCCTCGCCTACTGGCTCGAGGACGGGCGCTACGGATCGAGCTCGAGCTCCATCTCGATCTCGAACACGTTCATGCCGCCGAAGAACGTGAACAGCCTGCTCATCTCGCGCCTCGACCGGCTCGACGCGAAGGTGAAGCAGACGATCGTCGCCGCGGCCGTCCTCGGGCGCGAGTTCGACCTGCGCGTGCTCGCGCTGATGCTCCCCGACGCCTCCGTGCTCGAGGAGCACGTGCGCATCGGCGAGGCGCAGTGCATCTGGTCGCAGATGACGGAGCGGCGCTTCCAGTTCAGCAACGCGCTCCTCCGCAACGCGGCGTACGAGATGCAGTCCCGCGCGCGGCTCCAGGAGCTCCACCGGCTCGCGGCCGAGGCGATCGAGAGCCTCTACGGCGACGACCTCGAGGACCAGCTCGTCGCGCTCGGCCGCCACTGGCGCCGCGCGGGCAAGGTGGACCACGCGCGCCGCTACTTCCTCGCGGGCGCCCGCAAGGCGGCGGCGCGCTACGCCCACGAGGAGGCGACCCGCCTCTACCGCGTCTACTTCAAGCTCTCGCCGGAGCCGACGCCCGAGAGCGTCGTCGTGCGCTACGAGTTCGCGCGCGACGTCCTCGAGGCGAGGGGGCGTTACCAGGAGGCGCGGCAGGAGCACATCCGCGTGCTCACCGACGCCCAGAAGCTCGGCGATCGCGGGTCCGAGTCGCTCGGCTTCCTCGGCCTCGGCCGCACGCACTGGGCGATGCAGCAGCCGGACGACGCGCGCACCTACTGGGAGGAGGGGCTGCGCGCCGCGCGCGAGGCGGGCAACCTGCCGGCCGAGGGGCTCACGCTCGCGAGCCTCGGCATGGCCTACGCCGTCCAGGGCCGGTACGACGCCGCCCGCACGCTCTACTCGCGCGCGATCACGGTCGAGCGGCAGATCGGCAACCGGCGCGAGGAGGCGAGGCTCCTCGGGGAGTTCGCGAAGCTGCACCGGCTGAGCGGCCACCTCGGCGAGGCGGAGGCCCTGCAGGAGCAGGCCGCTGCCATCGAGCGTGAGCTGGGGGCCTCTTGAGCCGGTGGGGGCCGCTGGCGTGCCCTCCGCCCACGCGAAGGCGGCCCCGCCGTCCGCCGTCGTCGCGCGTTCCCTAGATCGCGGCGCAGAGGCCCCGCCGGCCCGCGCGGCGCCGGCGCGCCCCGGCCCTCGCCGCCCTGCGAATTCCGCTGACAATCGATCACGAGGTCTCCCAAGAGCATGACACGACAGGCAACAAAGGAGTCACCTGCGCTGTTGAACGAGGAGCTCCTTGAGAAGGCGAAGCCTTCCAAGCTCATGCCCGCCGTGATCGCCGGAATGGTCTCGGGGACGCTTGTCGTCTCGTTCGATATCTCTCTTGGCGCGCTGATCTTCAACCACGGGCTCGCCGAATACCTCTCGAGAGGGATCGGCATCATCCTGATCAGCTCCGTCATCGTCGGCGTGATCGTGTCTCTCCTCAGCTCCTACAAGCCGGTGATCGCCGCGCCGCAGGAGGACGCCGCCGTCATTCTCGCCTCGATGGCGGCGGCGATCACGACGGGCATCGCGCAGAAGGACCCGACGGCGAGCCCGTTCCCGACGGTCGTGGCCGCCATCGCCATCACCTCCGTGGTCGCAGGCGGCTTCTTCCTGCTGCTCGGCCTCTTACGGCTCGGCATCCTGGTCCGCTTCATCCCGTACCCCGTCGCCGGCGGCTTCATCGCAGGCGCCGGCTGGCTCCTCCTCCAGGGATCGATCTCGGTGATGTCCGGCCAGCCATCGACGCTCGATATTTTTCCGAGCGTGGTGATGGATCCGGAGCTCCTGAAGCGGGTCCTCCCGGGCCTCGTGTTCGGCGTCCTGCTCCTCCTGGTGCTGCGGCGGTTCTCGTCGCTCCTGCTCCTGCCCGTGCTGCTCGGCGGCTCGATCGTGGTGTTCTACGTCTCGCTGGGCCTCGCCGGCGTCAGCGTGCAGCAGGTGCTCGACAGCGGCTGGCTCCTCGGTCCGTTCCCGACCGCGTCGCTCTGGCCGCCGATCGGCGCTTCGGATTTCGGGAAGGTGGACTGGTCGGTCCTGTTCGGAAGCGCGGGCAACATGGCCGCCGTCACGATCATGGCCGCCATCACCGTGCTGCTCAGCGCGTCGGGCGTGGAGCTCGCGACGGAGCAGGAGATCGATCTCGACCGCGAGCTGCGGGCCACGGGCGTCGCGAACATCGTCACGGGCCTCTTCGGCGGCATGGTCGGCTACCTGTCGCTGGCCGAGTCGTCGATGAGCTACAAGGCCGGCTCGAACAGCCGCGTCTCGGGGCTGGTCGCGGCGGCGATCAGCTGCGTCGTGCTCTTCGTCGGCGCCGACGCCATCCTGTACTTCCCGCGCCCCGTCCTCGGGGGCTTGATCGCCTATCTCGGATTCCACTTCCTCATCAACACGCTCTACGAGGGCTGGTTCCGGCTGCGGCGCATCGAGTACTTCGTCATCGTGGTGATCCTCCTTGTCGTCGCCGTCCGGGGCTTCCTTGTCGGCATCGGGGTGGGGCTCGGCGTCTCGTTCATCCTCTTCGCGCTCAGCTACAGCCGCATCGAGGTGGTGCGCAACGCCATCTCCGGGGTCTACCTGCGCAGCAACGTCGCTCGCAGCGACGGCGAGGAAATGACCCTGACGGAGCGCGCCAAGCAGCTCAACGTGCTCCAGCTCCAGGGCTATATCTTCTTCGGGACGGCGTACAACCTCCTCTCGACCGCCCAGCAGCGCATCCAGAGCGAGGAAGGTGAGGTGCGCTATCTGCTGCTCGACTTCCGCCACGTGAACGGCATCGACTCGTCCGCCATCGCGAGCTTCCTCCGGCTCCGCAGGCTCGCCAAGGCGCACGGCGTCAAGCTCATCTTCACGGAGGTGCGTGTGGACATCCGCAATCACCTCGAGCGGGGCGAGGTCTTCGTCGGCGAGGAGGACGAGGTCTGCCGGATCTACCCGGATCTGGATCGAGGCCTCGAGGCGTGTGAGAAGGAGATCATCGCAGATGCGCCGCCCAGCATGCTGCCGCCTCCGATGCTGTTCTACGATCTCCAGGATGTATTCGGCGGTCGCCAGGGAATGCTGCGTTTCAAGGACTATCTCGAGCGCGTGGAGCTTCCGGATGGGTTCGATCTGTTCCGGGCCGGAGATGTGTCGAAGGACCTCTACCTCATCGAGAGCGGAGAGCTCACGGCCTGGCTCGAGATCGACGGGAAGAAGGTGAAGCGGCTCCGCACGATGGGGCCGGGGTCGGTCGTCGGCGAGTCCGGGCTCTACATGGGCGAGAAGCGGTCGGCGACGGTCACCGCCAGCCGGCAGTCCACGCTCTACCGGCTCACGGAGGAGGCGCTGCAGCGAATGACGGACGAGGCGCCCGAGCTGGCCGCGGCCTTCCATCACTTCGTGGTCACGCTGCTGGCCCGGAGGATCGTGCACTCGACGGGGCCCGTGAAATCGCTGTTCAACTAGACTCGATCGGTTCGGCCTGGAGCGCTGCGTTCCCGTGGAGACTCGCTTGCAGCATCGTGCGACGGCAGTACGCCCCCGGCCGGTGCGCGCCGCGCGCCGGGGAGCCGGCGTGTCCGCTCTTCAATGCTGCACGCGTGAGCACCTGGCTCCCGCAGATCCTATCGCGCACGACGCGCACGACGACCGAGCGCAACCCGCGAGCATTGCCGTCCTGTGTTCCGGTCGCGTCGAAACACGCATTGCCGTGCCGCGCGCCGTTTCACCTGGGGGAGAACAATCTCGTGTAGACGCTATCCCGGAGGTGCGTGGATGCGCGGTGAACACACATTTGAATGCAATTTCGTCGATCTCTTCCGGAATCAGAGCCACGGAATGTACGATTCGCCTAAGCTTGCGAACAGTCGTGGTTTCGCTCCGAACGAGAAGGCCAGTCGTGTTGCTTACCGCGCAACACATTTTCCTTGACAAGGGGACGCGCGCTTGCAATCCACGGACCATAGGGTTGCGGCCGGGGCTGCCCGGCATCCCGCGCGCGTCCTACCGGCCGATGGGGGTCTCGGTCCGCAAACGCGCTCCGCTGGCTTTCGCTTCCGGAGATCCCAGAGGCCAGCATCGCGCCAGCGAACACCCGCAGGCCTGTCCGCCTTGAGCAGCTGGAGAAAGGACAACTTATGAAAACTCAACGTCGACCCCTGATGGTACTAGCCATTCTGTTGGGTGTCCTATCGATCGCCGCCTGCGGCAAAGATAAGGCTCCTGCTGAAGGACGTGCAGAGTCGGGCACCAAGGAAGCTGCGGCTCAGCCCTCCGAGCTCAGCGTCCTCATCTTCCCGAACTACCTGGACGACAAGAGCATCAAGGACTTCGAGACGCAGAACAACGCCCGTCTGCGGCTCACGATCTACGACTCCACCGAGGAGATGGAGAGCAAGCTCGCTTATGCGGGCGCCGACGCGCAGTACGATGTCGTCGTGATGGCGGCGCACGCCAGCGGGCGGCTCGCGCGGCGCGGGCTCATCCGCCCCCTGGATCACGCCCAGCTCCCCAATTTGAAGAACCTCGAGTCGCGGTTCTCGGGCCCGAACTTCGACGAGGGCAACAAGTACTCTATCCCCTACCAGTGGGGCACTGTCGCGATCATCTACAACAAGAAGAAGATCCCCAACATGGATCCGACGTGGGGCGTGCTCTTCGACGCCCAGAAGACGCCGGGCACGTTCGTGCTGATCGACGAGATGCGGGACATGGTCGGCGCGGCGCTGAAGTACAAGGGATTTTCCAGCAACACGTCGAAGCCTGAAGAGATCCGGGAGGCCGGGCGCATCCTCAAGGAGGCCAAGAGCAACCCGAAGTGCCTCGGCTTCAAGGGCGGCATCGGCGCGACGCAGGACGTGAAGGGCGGCTCCGTCGACATGGCGGTCGTCTGGAACGGGGACGCGCAGAAGGTGGTCTGGGAGGACAAGGATCGCCTCGCCCTCGTCATTCCGAAGGAAGGTTCCGTGATCTGGGTCGACGTGATGACCGTGCCCACCAAGTCGCCCCACCCTGAGCTGGCTCACAAGTTCATCAATTACATGCTGACCCCCGACGGCGGCTCGCAGCTCTCGATGATGACGAAGTACGCGACCCCGAACAGCGCCGCGCAGGCCAAGCTGCCGGTCGAAGACCGCACGAACCAGCTCATCTATCCGACGGGCGATATGGCGACCCGCCTGGAGGCCCATCGTGATCTCGGCGAGTCGGCCAAGCTCTACGACGAGGTCTGGGCGGCCGTGAAATCGAACTGACCTTGAGGCGATGGCGCCAGCGAGGTGCTCAGCCTCCGAGCACGCCGATGCCCATCCTGCGCGACGCGCCGGTGTCGAGCGCACGCCCGAACTGGAATCAGGGCTGCTGCGTGGAGCCCCTGGCAGAACGGAATGCTTCGTTGCCACCGACGTGTCACTCTGGCGCGGCGCTCGTCTCGCCGGCGCGTCCCCGACGGGGGCGCGACGAGCCCGGCTGGAGCGCACGGCGTAGCTCGCTGCCACCGGAGCGCACCGCGCCCGAGGCGCCCGACGCGACGAGGTGGAGTGCGTCGATCAGAACGTAAGGACCTCTATGGAAGATCATCGCTCCAAGACCACCGCTCGCGCGAGAGGCATGGTCGTAGACAACGCGTTCACGGCCGATAGCCTCTATGGCGTCCGGCGCGAGCCGACCTACAGCGGCGCGCTCTCCTTCCTGCGCCGCAAGTACACGCGCGACCTGACTGGCGTCGATGTGGCGGTCACCGGCATTCCGCTCGACACGGCGACCAGCAACCGCCCAGGGGCGCGCTTCGGCCCGCGCGCGGTGCGGGAGGCCTCGGCGCACCTCGCGTGGAACCGCCCTTACGGCTACGAGTTCGATCCGCTCGATCGGCTCGCCGTGGTGGACTATGGCGACTGCGTCTGGGATTACGGGCGTCCGGAGGAGAGCCCTGTCGCCATCGAGGAGCACATCGGCCGGATCCTCGACGCCGGGGTGACGCCCCTCTCGATCGGGGGGGATCACTTCGTGAGCTACCCGATCCTGCGCGCCGTGTCCAAGCGCCGCGGGAAGCTCTCGCTGATCCATTTCGACGCTCACTCCGACACGTGGAGCGACGAGGTCGGATCGGGCCGGGTCGATCACGGCACCATGTTCTTCCACGCGGCGCGGGAGGGCCTCGTGGAGCCCAGCCGCTCGGCGCAGATCGGGCTCCGCACCTACAACGCCGATACGCTCGGCTTCCAGGTGCTCGACGCGCCCTGGGTTCATCGCCATGGCGCGAGAGCGGTGATCGAGCACGTTCGTAATATCGTCGGGGACCACGAGGTTTACCTGACGTTCGACATCGATTTCCTCGACCCGAGCTTCGCGCCCGGCACCGGCACGCCGGTCTGCGGGGGGCTGTCGACCGCGGTCGCGCTGGAGATCCTTCGGGGGCTCCAGGGCATCGCGCTCGTCGGCATGGACGTCGTGGAGGTCGCGCCCGCGTACGACGTGGGTGAAATCACGGCGCTGGCTGGCGCGACGATCGCGCAGGAGGGGCTCGGGCTCATCGCGTGCCGGCCTGGCGCGCCCAAAGCAAGGGAGCCATCCGGGTGACCGCCGCTCTGCGTCGGCTTTACGAGCGTGTCCGGCGGCGCGGAGAGCGCGCTCGGTACGGGGCGAAGACCGCTTCAGGGGAGTCTTCGGTGAACTGGCGGAGCACCCGGTTCAGCCCGCGCGTGCCGTGGGCGCGGACCGTCTGGACGCGGTCGAGATCGAGCACCTCCCCGAGGTACTCCTCTCCCGAGCCGCCCAGGAAGAGGACGCGGCCCTCGGGATCGACCGCGATGGAGCGCCCGCCGCCCACCTCCACCGCGGCGTTGACGTTCACCACATAACACTGGTTCTCGATGGCGCGGGCGCGGGCGAGCACGAGCTCCTCCTCGCGATCCGGCGTCGTGGTGAGCGTCGGATGCAGGATCACCTCGGCGCCGCGCAGCGCCAGGCCGCGCGCGACCTCGGGATACCAGCCGTCGTAACAGATCATGAGCCCCAGCCGGCCGACGCGCGGGATGTCGAACACGGGAGCGGGCTCATCGCCCGGCGCACAGGTCTCGAAGGGCATCCAGGGATAGAGCTTGCGGTACCGGGCGACGAGCTTGCCGCTCGGCGAGAAGACGAGCGCGGTATTGTGCAGCTTGTCGCCCGCGCGCTCGTAGATCGACCCGGCGCAGAGCCACCTCCCAGCCCTGCGCGCGATCGCGCCGAGCCGCCTGGTGAGCGGCCCGGGGATCGGCTGGGCGAGCTCGTGCGACGAGGTGGTGTGGCGGAACGGGTGATCCCCCGTGAGCCACAGCTCGGGAAACAGGTAGAGCTGCGCCTCGGGGAACGAGACCCCCAGCGTCTGCACCTCGCGCTCGAGCTTCTCGAGCGTCGCAGCAGGGTCGCCGGGCACGGGCCGGGACTGGACTCCGATGACGTGGAGGAGGCGAGCCATACAAGCGACGTTATACACCCCCTCCGCGGCGTGCGTTCGAGGGGCGTCGTGAACGTCGCGCCGGGGGGCGCCTTTCGAGCTGGCTCAGGTGCCCGGCTCGATCGACCCGCGAGCCGCCGCGATCACCTCGGCCGTGGCGAAGTGCGCCGACTCGAGGGCACCCTGCGCCCAGCCCGTGTAGAGGCACGTGTGATCGCCGGCGAAGACGACGCGCCCCTCGCCGCGCTGGAGATCCGCGATCAGGTCGGTCTGATCGGGCCGGTACGCGGGCCAGCCGCCGCGCGTGTACGGCTGGTGGTGCCACGAGAACGACAGCCCCTTCTGGAAGTACTGCCGAGCGTTCGGGAAGAACGACTCCATCGTCTTGAGCCCGAACTCGATGCGATCGGCCGCGGTGGGCAGCTCGTCGAGCGCCGCGGCGTTGCGGTCCTGCACGTAGGCCGTGAGGATGCCCGGGGTGCCCGACTGGAGCGAGGTCAGGTCCCACAGACGCTCGATGGGCGTGGTCGTGCAGGCCGCGAGCAGCCCGACGATGCCCTCATCCGCCCAGAACCGGTGCGAGAACTGGAAGTTGAGGCGCGTGACGGTGAACATCGGGATCTCCGACGCCGCGCGGTGCTTGGGGCCGGAGAGCGGCGGGTCGAACGCGACCTCGAGCAGGATGCGGTGGGGGAGCGCGCACACCACGAAGTCGCCCTCGATCGTCTCGGGGTCCCCGTTCCTGAGGAACTCGACGGTCACGCCGTCCTCGCGGGAGATCACCCGCTGCACATGGGCCCCCTTGAGGATGCGATCGCCGAGATCGTCGGCGAACGCGGTGGTCAGGCGGTCGTTCCCGCCGGCGATCGCGTAGGTGTGGAACCACTTGGCGTCGAGCCGCTGGTTCGCCGACCAGGCGAGGCCGCTGAACATCTCGATCTCCGTCCCCTCGTACGCGCGGCAGATCTCCCTCGCGGCGTGCGAGGCCCCGGTCCGATCCAGGCTGCGGTAGAACGTCTCGCCCGAGAAGTCCTTGCGGACGGTGGCCGGTGGCCACTGCATGTCCCGCGGGTCGCCGATCACCGAGAACGCCTTCGCCGCGAGCTGCAGGTTGAGGGACTCCGCGTCGATGTCCCGCTCTTCCGGAGAGAGCGGAAAATCGGCAGGATAGTGCGCTTTGCCCCGCGAGGTGCTCAGGAAGCGATGGCCCATGACGTAGTACAGCTGCGTCGCGTCGAGCGGATACTCGAGGATCTCCAGCCCGAAGTGGCGCGCATAGGCGAGCGTGAGGACGTGGGTGTCGGCGATCCGGGTGACGCCGAGCTCCGCGTACTGGTCGCCGAAGTGGTTCCGGAGCGTGTAGAAGCGGCCGCCTACACGGTCATTCCGCTCGAGGATGATCGGGTCGAACCCGGCCTTCCGCAGCGACCATGCGGTGCACAGCCCTGAAATCCCGCCGCCGAGCACGATGACACGGCGTCCGCCGCCGACGCTCGGCCACTCAGGTAGGGTGTCCCACAGCTGTGGCAACATCTCCCCTGCGGCCGCGAGGCGACGCCGGTCGTAGACGGAAGCGAACGACTGCTCGGGGACATCGATCGGGCGGTCGGGCAACATGGACCTCTTGCTCGGGCTGGCTGACGATCGTCAGGTTGGCAAAAACGCCTTCAAGATGGCGCGCCGCGGGCGGAATACCCGACGCGCGCTCCTCTCGTGACCTAGGGTTCGGCGCGAAGATCGGCGCCCATCGCTCTCCTGGTCGCTCCTGGTCACGGCGCGATCCGCCGAGCGGCGCGCCCCTTGTTCCGCCGTCGCTCCGGAAGGCGCGCGCCGTGTGTCGCGTGATCCGAGGTCGAGGAGCGGATATTCACGAGTGACCATGATGGACAAGCGATGTTTTGCTTTCAAGCAAAATCATGACCGCGCGGATTGCCACAAGAGTGCGCTGGCGTCCGATGATGTGGTCACTTGGTCACGTGGCGCGGGTGGCACGTGGCGCGCGGCCGCGCGCCGTCCGATCGCGGCGTCTCCGGCGACGGCCATGAAGCGAACGCACCGCTCCACACCGTCGCGCCTCGATCGTGGATTGCGGAGGAACGTGCGTGGTTTGCGCCCCGGCGCATGATTTGCGTCTGGCAAGGAAACACACGAGAGCGCTGCATACGACGCGAGGCCGGTCCAGGCGCTGAGTTCACGCGAGACGCTGAATTCGAGCGTGGCGCGAAATGCGTGCAGCGGCGGAGCTCCTGTCAGAGTGGAACGGTGGCGCCGCCGTGGCTTGCGCGACGCCTGGCATGGATGAGCCCGCCAGGGCGACGCCGCAAGACGGCCGCGGGGCGCGAGGCTACGCGCTGCGCGGGCCGCCTGCGCCGCGGTCGAGCGCGGCGGCGCGCCGAGGGGTGATGGGCGTGAGGTGGAGAGCGCGCGGCCAGGACGGCCGCGCGATGATCAGAAGTTCAGGTTGGCAGAGAGGAGGAAGGTGCGGCCTGCCTGCGGCATCCTGGTCGCCGTGAACTGGGGCGAGATGGGGGCCTCGTACTCCCAGTCGGCGACGTTGTAGACGCCCATGTTGTAGCGGAGGCCGGCCACCTCCGTCTGACCGGAGAGGACCACGTCCCAGATCACCGCGGGGTCGGTCTCCGTCAGGGTCTTGTCGATGCGCGGCGACTCGACGGTGAGGCGCGTCGACAGCATCAGCGCCTTCCCGAACAGCGGCACGGTCCCCTTGACGGAGGCCATGTGCTCCGGCGAGTTGGGCACCTTCGTGAGCACCTCATCGACGTCTCCTTCCCTGAGGTACCGCGCCCGTGAATAGGAGTAGGAGAGAGAGGCCATCCAGCCCTGGCGCCACTCGCGGCGCAGCTCGGCCTCCGCGCCCATCACGAGGATCGGATCCGCGGTGTTGTCGTACCTCCCCGGCACAGCCAACGTGAAGTCGCCGGTCTGCGCGATCATGTCGGTCATGTAGTTCACGTACCCCGCGCCGAGCAAGGAGAGCGTGGACGAGAGCCGGTGCGTGAACTCGACCTCTCCCGAAAGGATGCTCTCGGGATCGACCGACGCGCCCTTCTCCGGCTCGTACCCCGGGGCAAAGTTGCTCGAGGGCACCTGCAGGAAGAGCTCGTAAATGGGCGGAGCGCGGAACGCGCGGCCGCCGGTGACCTTCAGGTTGCCCCCTTCGTAGGGCTTGACGACGAGCGCGATACGCGGGCTGATCCCGGAGTTGAAGCTGAGGTTGTCCTTACCGTAGTTGTAATAGTCGATACGAGCACCCGCGGAGACGCGGACGCGGTCGGACGGGACGAAGTCGACAACGCCGTAGCCGGCGAGGATCTGGTAAGGGTGCGAGTCGAACAGATCCTCGTCGTCGGGGTCGAGGCCGCCCAGGGGCAGGACGAGCTCATTGCGGGTGATGATGTCCCCGGTGTACTCTGTCTCCTCGATGCGCATCCTGCCGAGCAGGTGTACCTGGCCCTCGGCGCCGACCGTGACCTTCAGCTCACGGAGCGGTGAGACCTCGAATCGTTGATCCGCCAGCAGCCACGTGTCCTGGTACTTCTCGACGTCATGGAGCGTGCCGGCCCCGTCGTCGGACAGCCACAGCGTGTCATCGTAGAGCTGCATGTCGACGGCCACGCGGGTCGTCATCGAGAAGCTGTCGGAGAACCGCGGCGAGAACGTGAGCTCGGCGAACCCGCGCCTGTCGCGGTAAAACGTCCTGTCGTCGCCGACCATGGTGAAGTTGGCGCCGCTCGGGAGCGACTTCTTGCGCTCGTTGTAGAACACCTGCGCCGAGAGGGACTTGTACCAGAGCCGCCCCTGGATCGTCCCGACATTGAAGTGATCCGCGCCGCGGGAGTTGGGATCCCCGTTTTTCCATTTCAGCGCAGGATCAGGGATGTTCGGCTCACCGGGGTTGTTGGGGTCGGGCTCGCCATCGGGGTCGGGCGGGATCGGCAGGTAGTAGTCTCGCCCTTGACCGTGGCCGCCGGCGACCGACAGCCACATGCCGGAGTCGCGCCCGAAGGGCACCTGCACCTGGCCGCGGCCCCGGATGAAGCCGTGCTGCGCCGCGCCCACGCCGACGCCCGCGCCGAACGCCGTCGGGCGGCCCTTGGTCACGATGTTGATGACGCCGACGAACGCGCCCGTACCGTAGAGCAGCGAGCCCGGGCCACGGACGACCTCGATCCGCTCGACGTCCTCCAGGTCGGTGCGCGCGGCTTGATCGGCGAAGGCGAGGCCGTCCCACGTGTCGTTGATCGAGTGCCCGTTGAGGAGCACGAGCACGCGGTTGCTGTAGTCGCCGGGGATGCTGATCCCGCGGATGCCGACCCAGGAGTAGGTGCCGTCGTACGTCGTGTAGACGCCGCGCATGCCCCTCAAGGCCTCTGCGACGGTCGGATACCCCATCGCGCGGAGCTCCTGGCCCGAGATGATGGTGACCGAGCCGGGCGCGTCCTCGACGGCCTCCGCCGTACGCGACGCGGCCTCGACCTCCTCGAGCTGCCGGAGGGAGATGTCGATTCGGGTCTGCTGTCCGGCCATCACGTTGGCTGACTGCTCGACCGGGCGGAAGCCGCGCAGCGAGACGCGCACGCGGCGCTGGCCGCTCTGCACGTTGAGGACCGCGGGCGTGAAGCCCATCGGCTTTCCGTCGACCTCGACGAGCGCGTCGCGCTCATCCGCGTTGACGACGAGGCTGCCGGTGAGCGGGTTGAGCCGGTAACGCGCGGTCACCGTGCTCGCGGCCGCAACGTTCACGTCCTGCTCCGACGGCTGGTACCCCTCCTGCGAGAGGTAGAGGCGGTGCCGGCCAGGAGGCAGCGTGAGATCGCACGGCGCGGTGCACGCCGCGGGGCCGCCCGCGTCGTTGACCCGCACCGTCGTGCCCGCCATCTCACCGACGACGCGCACCGTCCCGACGATGCGCTTCAGCTTGACCGCGACGTTCGTTTGCTCGCCGATCTTCGCCTCGACGTTCTCGACCTCCGCCGGCTCATACCCCTCGAGATCGACGATGATCTTGTGCTTGCCGGGCTGGAAGCCGAGGAGGCGGGGCGTGCTGCCGCGGCCGCCGAGATCGCGGCGGTTGATGTACACCGTCGCTCCAGGCGGGTCCGTCGTCACGTTGATGACGGCGACGTTGGGCCGGATGCGCGCGAGCGCCTCCTCGATGGCCGGCCTGCGCGCGGCGTTGGGCTCGAGATCGAGCGCCTGAACGTAGTAGCGAAATGCGTCTGGATACTCCTGGAGAGCCTCGTAAGTTCGGGCGATGTTGAAGATGACGTTTCGGTTCGGGACAAGCCGGTTCGACACCAGGAAGTGCTCCAGGGCGCCCCGGTAGTCACGCGCCGAATAGCGCTCCGTGGCGATCCTGAAGTGCAGATCGGCCTCATCGGCCAGATCATCCGCCCAGGCAGGCCGACCGGAGAATGTGAGGAGTGCTACGAGTATGAGTAGGAGTGCGGAGCGACGAAAGCTCATCTTTCGATCTCGATTCCCAACGGTCGAAGTGGAGCGCAAAGCGCCGTCCGCCGGGTCCAGCCGTCAAGCAAAAACCCGGCGAGCTTGGGACGAAACAGCCGCATTGCCGGGTCAGCTTACCGTAAGCCGTCAGCTGATCCAACCTGTTCGCACAGGCGGCCGGGGACCTCGCGCCGGCGTGGACGCCGCTGTGTAGGCGCCGTGCGCGGAGCGCATGACAGAGTGAGCGGAACCCAGGGCGGCGCGCGGTCCGGGCCCGGTGCCCCGCGGGAGACGCCGTCAGGCAAGCGCTCGAGCTCGGCGCCCCGGGGCTGGGCCGCGCGAGCCAGAGCGAGGTGGAGCGCTGGTCAGGCCCAGCGCCAAGGTGAACAAGGGCGGTGCATCGCTGCGCTTACGCGCAGGAGTCCGCCGGGCTCCGCGCGGCGCGCGCGAGCCCATTGGTCGCCCGGCGCCCTGCGCGCCGAACTCCGCCGCCTCGCCGCGAGCCCGGGCAGGCGGCTCAATTGTGCCTCCAGCGGGTCAGCCGCTCCAGGAGCACGATGGACACCGCCACGCCGATCAGGAGGAGCGTTGAAATCGCGAACAGGTCGGTCCGCACGCCTCGCATCTGAGATTGGTAGACGTAGAGCGGGAGCGTGACCGAGCGTGGGCCGGACGTGAAGAAGCTGATCACGAAGTCGTTGAGCGACAGCGTGAACGCCAGCATGGCGCCCCCCACGATCGCCGGCCACAGGAGGGGGAGCGTGACCCTCCGGAAATGGATCCAGGGCGACGCATAGAGGTCCATCGCGGCCTCGCTCAGCGTCGGCCCGATGGCGGTGAGCCGACTGCGGACGATGAGCGTCACGAACGCGATCTCGAACGTCACATGACCGATGATCATCGTCGTCATGCTGGGCTCGAACCATTGGTCCACCACGCGGCGGAGCACGTTGAACGCCATGACCAGCACCGCCGCGAACGTGATGTCGGGAGCGACCGCCGGGATGTCCACGATCGACTCGAGCACGCGGCTCACGGAGCTCGGCCACGGAAAGTGCATCCCCAGGGCGAGCAGCGTCCCGAGGACCGTCGCGATGATCGTGGAGGCGCCGCCGAGCATCAGGGTGTTCACGGCGACCTCGCGGATCTCCATGGCGCGCCGGTTGGTCTCGGGATCGGCGAAGAGATCGAGGTACCAGCGAACCGAGAAGCCGGTCCAGAGCAGGCCCCGCTCCGCGGCGTTGAACGAGTAGACGGCGACCGCGAAGAGCGGCAGATAGAGGAGCGCGAAGCCGAGGAAGGCGGCGATCGTCGTCAGCGCGCGCCAGAGGCCCCGGCCGAGCTTCACAGGATCTCCACGGAGCGCCCATTCCGGCGGTAGAGGGACACGCCGCCCAGCGTCAGGACGATGAGCACCAGGCTGAGCGCCGCGCCGTAAGGGATGTTCCTCCCCGGGCCGAACTGGTGCTGGATGAGGTTCCCTATCAGCCAGTGCTTCGCGCCGCCGAGCATGTCGCTCACCACGAAGACGCTCATCGCAGGGACGTACGTGAGGAGGACTGCGACGCTGAGGCCCGGGAGCGTCTGCGGCAGGATCGCCGCGAGGAAGATGCGCAGCCGCGACGCATAGAGGTCCTGCGCGGCCTCGACGAGCGACCAGTCGAGACGATCGATGCTCGTGTAGAGGGGGACCACCGCGAACGGGAGGGAGGCCGCGACGAGGCCGATCGTGACCGCCGTCCAGCTGGGGTAGACGTCGCGGCCCGGGTCGATCCACCCGAGCCAGGCGGCGAGCTTGGCAGGCAGGAGCTGCGCCGACAGGAGGAGCTTCCAGCTGAACGTGCGGATCACGAGGTTCGTGCAGAGCGGGACGATGATGAGCGCGAGCCAGAAGAACCGCCGGCGCCGCGAGCCGCGCGCGATGAAGAAGGCCATCGGATAGGCGAGCATCACGGAGGCGGTCGTCACGACCAGCGCGAGGACGATGCTCCTGATGAGGATGCGCGCGTTCTCGCCGGACGCGGAGCCGAAGATGCGCTCGAACGACTCGAACGACAGCTCCCAGAGCAGGGCGCCGTCCGCGTCGCGCTTGAGGAACGACACGACGAGGAGCGCCAGGCTCGGCAAGAGGAGGAACACGGACAGCCAGGAGACGCCGCCCGCGATGAACAGGGACCCCCGCGCGAGGAGCCTGCGCCGCGTCGTGAGCTGGCCATACCAGACCGTGGGCTCAGTCACTGAGCACCTCGAGCCGCTCGGCGGGCAGGGCGAGCCAGACCGAGGAGCCGGGCTTGAGCCGCGAGCGGGGGCTGAGCTGCACGCGCAGCGGCCCGGGCTCGATGATGAGCTCCACGTGATCGCCGCGGTAGAAGCTCTCCTTCACCACGCCGCGCACGCCGTTCTCCGCCGGCTCGTTCTCGCAGAGCTCGATCCACTCGGGGTGGATCGCGAGCGTGCCGTACTCCCACTGAGGCTTGGTCTGCACCCTCAGCGCGCCCACCGTCGTGAAGACGAGCGTGGCGCCGACGCGCTGCGCGGAGATGAGGTTGGCCGCGCCGAAGAACTCGGCGGCGAAGCGGCTCTGCGGCCGCTCGTACACCTCGGCCGTCGCCCCCTGCTGCTCGATGCGGCCCTTGTTCATCAGCACGATGCGGTCCGAGACGGTCATCGCCTCGTCCTGATCGTGCGTGACGAGCACGAACGTCTTCCCGAGCGCGCGCTGGAGCCGGCGCAGGTCGAGCTGCACCTCGGCGCGCAGCTTCGCGTCGAGCGCCGACATCGGCTCGTCCAGCAGCAGCACCTCGGGCTCGTTGACGACCGCGCGCGCGAGCGCGACTCGCTGCTTCTGACCGCCCGAGATCTGGTGCGGATACCGCTCCGCGAGGTCATCGAGCTTCAGCATCGAGAGGCTCGAACGCACGCGCTCGCGCACCTCGGGATCAGGGAAGCTGCGCGACCTCAGGCCGAAGGCCACGTTCTCGAACACGGTCAGATGCGGGAACAGCGCATAGTTCTGGAACACGGTGTTCACCGGCCTGCGGTTCGCCGGCAGGTGGTCAACCGCCCTGCCCGCGAGCAGGATCTGCCCCCGATCGGCGCGATCGAGCCCGGCGATGATGCGGAGCAGCGTCGTCTTGCCGCAGCCGGAAGGCCCGAGGAGCGTGACGAACTCGCCGGCCTCCGCCGTGAACGACACGTCGTTCAGTATCTGTGTCTTACCGAAGCTCTTGCTGACGTTCTCTACAACGAGGCTGCATCCCGGGTTGCGCTCGGCCGCGCTCTCGGTCTGGGGCGTCGTGCTGCGCTGGCCCGACGACGAGAAGAAGTCTCTCAACCTCTGGATCACCCCAGCAAACCCTTTGCGCGTGGCGCTTTCCGAACCGCTTCCGAAGCCTCGGAGCGTACTACGCAGACCATGATGCCCTCCCGTTGTCAACTGGGTGCGCGCCGGGCTGACCGGCTGAGCGGCGCGCGCCCGGCCGGGCTCTTTCGCAGGCGGCGTACGCTACCGCCCTTCCCCTGGGCGTGCCACCTTTCTGCCGATCCTGCTCGCGGCGCGCTCCAGCGCCGCGCGCCACGCAAGCCTCGCGCGTCGCTGGAGCGCGCCCAGTGCGTTCGGAGCGCGCCTCCCCTGCGCGTTCGGGCGCGCTCCCCACGCGTCCGCCGCGCGCTCCCCACGCGTTCGCCGCGCGCTCCCCACGCGTTCCCCACGCACTGCTTGCCACCGCTCGGCGCCGGTGATTTCTTGGTCCCACGCATGGGCCTGAGGAACGCGAGACCCGAGTTTGGAGGCACGCGTCGCTTCCAGGTCGTTCGCGTCGTGGGCCGCGGCGGGATGGGGGTTGTCTACGAGGCCTTCGATCGCGAGCGGAAGGGGCGGGTCGCGCTCAAGATCCTCCGCAATCTGAGCGCCGACGCGCGCCTCCGGTTCAAGAACGAGTTCCGTGCGCTCCAGGACATCCAGCACCCGAACCTGGTCAGCCTCGGCGAGCTTCACGAGGAAGAAGGGCAGCTCTTCTTCACGATGGAGCTCATCCGCGGCGTGGACTTCGTGGTCCACGTGCGGCTCCACGAGGAGGGCGACGCCGGGCCGAGGGGCGAGCCCGCGGGCGTCGGGCGCCGCTCGACCCTGCCGTCGAGCCCCATGTGGTCTGCTGTGCAGGGCCCTGCCTCGGAGCCACAGCCCCGGATCAAGCGCCCCTTCCACGAGGCCCGCCTGCGCTCGGCCCTGGCGCAGCTCGCCCAGGGGCTCGCGGCGGTGCATGCGGCTTACAAGGTTCACCGCGATATCAAGCCTTCCAACGTCCTCGTGACCGCGGAAGAGCGGGTGGTCCTCCTCGACTTCGGCTTCGTCGCCGACGCGAGCGGCGCAGGACGCGAGCAGGCCGTCGTCGGAACGCTCCATTACATGGCGCCCGAGCAGGCCGAGGCCAAGGCCGCCGGGCCCGAGGCGGACATCTACAGTGTCGGGGTCATGCTTTACCTTGCGCTGACCGGCGTCTACCCGTTCCAGACGGCGCCCAAGGCGGCGCTCGACATGATGCGGCGAGCGGAGCCTCCGCCGCCGAGCCGGCTCGTCGAGGACATGCCCGCCGACATCGACGAGCTCTGCGTGGACATGCTCCGCATCGACCCGGCCGCCCGGCCGACGGCGCGCGACGTGCTGCGCCGGCTGCAGGTGCAGGAGCTCATCGAGGAGCCGCCCGTCCTCTCGCAGCGCATCGGCTTCGTCGGCCGGCGCAGCGAGCTCGCCGCGCTCGAGGGCGCGTTCGCGGAGGCGAAGCTCGGGCGCGCGGTCACGCGGTTCATCGAGGGCGAGTCGGGCGTCGGCAAGAGCGCGCTCCTGCGCCGGTTCCTGGAGCGCATCGACAAGGAGGCGCTCGTCCTCGCGGGGCGCTGCTACGAGCGCGAGGCGGTCCCCTACAAGGCGGTGGACGAGCTCATCGACGGGCTGAGCCGGCACCTCGTGCGCCGCCCCCCCGAGCAGGTCAAGGCGCTGCTGCCGCCCAACGCGGGCCTGCTCGGCACCGTGTTCCCGGTGCTCCGGACGGTCCCGGCGATCACGGAGGCGCGCGCCCGGCGCAAGGCGATCGACCCGCCCGAGATCCGCGCCCTCGTCTTCGCCGCGCTCCGGGAGCTGCTGGGCCGGCTCGCGGCCGAGCGGCCGCTCGTGCTCGCGATCGACGATCTCCAGTGGGCGGACGCCGACAGCGTCGCGCTGCTCTCGGAGGTGATGCGCCCGTGGACCGAGGCCGATCTCCACGCCGCGACCAGGCCCGGCTCGTTCGTCGGCCTCGACGGGCCCGCGTCCTCGGGCGCGCTGGTCGACCCCTCGCGCCCGCGCGCGATGATGCTCGTGGCGACGGTGCGGACCGCCTCGGAGACCGCGCCGCCCGTCTCGCGGCAGCTCGGGGTGCCGACCGACTCGCTCGGGCACATCATCCTCCACCGCCTGTCGCTCGCGGAGGCGCAGGAGCTCTGCGCGCTCCTCCTCCGGGGCGCCCACGTCGGCCGCCCGCTCAGCATCGAGGCGATCGCGCAGGAGGCCGGCGGCCACCCGCTCTTCATCGACGCGCTCCTGCGCCACCGGATGATGTCCCCGGACACCGACGGCGGCCCCGTGCGCCTCGACGACGTCCTCTGGGCGCGGATCAGCCGGCTCGACCCGCGGGCGCGCCAGCTGCTCGAGCTCGTCGTGTGCGCGGGCGCGCCGGTGCTGACGTCGGTGGCCGCGCACGCCATGGCGGCGGATTTCGGGGAGCTCACGCGGGTGCTCTCGGCCCTGCGCGCGGCGAACCTCGTGCGGACCGGCGGCTCGGGTCAGGACGAGTTCCTCGAGCCGTTCCACAACCGCATCCGGGAGACGGTGGCGAGCCGGCTCGACGAGCAGACGGCGCGCAGCTGGCACGGCCGGCTCGCGCTGGCGCTGGAGGCCTCGGGGCGCGCGGAGCTCGAGGCGCTGGCCGAGCACTGGCGCGCCGCCGGGGACCCCGAGCGCGCCGCCGGCTACGCCGTGCGCGCCGGCGAGCACGCGGAGGCCGCGTTCGCGTTCGACCACGCGGCGCGCCTCTACCGCATGGCGATCGACCTCCACCTGCCTGGCGCGGCGGAGCGGCGGGTCGTGCTCGCCAAGCTCGGCGACGCCCTGAGCAGCGCGGGCCGCGGCGCCAAGGCCGCGGAGGCCTACATGGCGGCGAGCGACGGCGCCCCCGAGTCCGAGGCGATCGATCTCGGCCGCCGGGCCGCGGAGAACCTGCTCCGCGCCGGCTACGTCGACGCCGGGATGGCGGGCCTGCGCTCGGTGCTCGGCGCGGTCGGCATGCAGGTGCCGAAGACGCCGGAGCTCGCTGTCGCGTCGCTGATGCTGCGGCGCGCGCAGGTGCGCCTGCGCGGGCTCAACTTCGTCGAGCGCCCCGCCGACGAGGTCTCGCCCGAGGACCTCATGCGCATCGACGTCTGCTGGTCGGCGGCGATGGGGCTCGCCATCGTCGACCCCACGCGCGGCGCCGACTTCCAGGCGCGCAACCTCCTCCTGTCGCTCAAGGCGGGCGAGCCGTACCGCGTGACGCGGGCCCTCGCCTTCGAGGCGACCTACCTCGCGATCGACGGCGGCCCCTCCGCGTCCCGCGTCGCCGACCTGCTCTCGACGGCGAGCGCGATCGCGGCGCGCATCGGCAGGCCTCACGCGCTCGGCCTCGTCGGCTTCGTCGGCGGCGTCACCGCGACGCTGTTCGGCCGCTGGCAGCAGGGCGTGGCCGATCTCGACCGAGCGGACACCATCTTTCGCGAGCGCTGCACCGGCGTCACGTGGGAGCGGAGCTGGGCGCACACCTTCTCGGTCTGGGCGCTCTGGTACGGCGGCGAGACGCGCGAGTTCATGCGCCGGGTCCCGATGTACCTGCAGGCGGCCGACGAGCGCGGCGATCGCTACCTCGCCACGAGCCTGCGCTCCTCGCAGAGCAACGCCTACTGGCTCGTCGGCGACGACCCCGACTCCGCGCTGCGCCAGGCGCAGGACGCCATCCGGAGCTGGTCCAAGGCGGGCTTCCAGCTGCAGAGCTACTTCGATCTCGTCGCCCGCGCGCACATCGGCCTGTACCGGGGCGAGGGCGAGGCGACGTACCGCCTCTTCGCGGAGCAGCGGGCGGGCCTCGAGAGCTCGCTCGTCCTGCGCATCCAGGCCGTGCGCATCATCATCACCCACCTCCGGGCCTGCGCCGCGCTGGCCGCCGCCGCCGCGTCCACGCCGGCCGACGCGGAGCCGCTGTACGAGGAGGCGACGCGCGCCGCCCGCAAGATCGACGCGGAGCACATGCCCTGGGCCGATCCGCTCGCGGCCGCGGTGCGCGCGGCGATCGCCGCGGCCCGCGGCGAGGGGGAGGTGGCCGTCCAGCAGCTCGCCGACGCGGTGCGCGGCTTCGAGGCCGCCGGCATGGCCCTCTACGCCGCGGCCGCGCGGCGCCGCCACGGCGAGCTGCTCAAGGGCGACGAGGGCCGCGCCGCCGTCGAGGCGGCGAACGGCTGGATGCACGAGCAGGGCATCATCAGCCCCGACCGCATGACGCGCATGCTCCTTCCCGGCTTCTCGACCTAGAACATCGATCGCGTTGATCGAGCGAGAATGAACCGCCAAGGCGCCATAAGACGCCAAGATTTTGTAGTTTTCTTGGCGTCCTTGGAGCCTTGGCGGTTCGAAATTCTGCTCTCTTCTGGCGGTTTCAACCCGTTTGTCGCTCTGGCGCGCCTCAGGGCTTCACGCGCAGGACGGCCGTGCCCTTCGCCTTGCCGTAGAGCTGCTTGATCTCGATCTTGTACTCGCCGGGGGACGAGGCGCTGAACTCGACGGGCGAGGCGCTCTGCGGCTTGCCGGTGGGCAGATCGCGCAGCACGCGCTCGATGATGATCTTCCCGGAGGGGGAGCGGATCTTGATGTTGAACGGCGGGGTCGCCTCGTCGTAGGCACGGAACACGAGGCGCACGGTGTCTCCGACCGAGACCGGGGTGGTCTGGCTGATCGTCTCGATGTCGCCTTCGTTCTCAACGGTATCGGCCACGCGTCGCTCGTCCCGTGAGGTACCTCACCGCGGTCCCTCGGCGCTCATTGTAATCGCGTCTGGCGGAGATTCGCGAATTTGGAGCGCGCGGCCGGCCGGCGCCGCCCGCCGGAGGAGGCCGACCGCGGGCCGCCTCCTCCGGGGAGCTCAGGCCTTCGTCCATCGCAGCCGCGGCTGGCGCGCGGCGCGGGCCTCGTCGAGGCGGCCGACCACCGTGCCGTGGGGCGCTTGCTTCACGACCTCCGGCGTCTCCTGCGCCTCCTTGAGGATGCTGAGCATCGCGGCCACGAACTCGTCGAGGGTCTCGCGGGTCTCCGTCTCCGTCGGCTCGATCATCAGGGCGCCGGGCACGACCAGCGGGAAGTAGACGGTGGGCGCGTGAAAGCCGTAGTCGAGCAGCCGCTTGGCGACGTCGAGCGTCTTGACCCCGGTCTCCTTCTCCAGCTGGCTGTCGGAGAGCACCACCTCGTGCATGCACGGCTGCGGCACCGGCGCGAGGTAGTGGTCCTTCAGCTTGGCCCACAGGTAGCGCGCGTTGAGCACGGCGAGGCTGCTCGCCGCCGTCAGGCCGTCGCCGCCCATCTCGCGGATGTACGTGTACGCCCGGATGAACATCCCGAAGTTGCCCGTGAAGGCCCGGAGCCGCCCGACGCTCTGGGGCCGGTCGCGGTCCCACGCGAAGGCGTCGCCGCGCCGCACGAGGACGGGCGAGGGCTGGAACGGCTCCAGGTGCTTCTTGAAGCAGACCGGCCCGGAGCCGGGGCCGCCGCCGCCGTGCGGGGTCGTGAACGTCTTGTGCAGGTTGATGTGGATGACGTCCATGCCGACGTCGCCCGGGCGCGCGTGCCCCATGATCGCGTTCGTGTTCGCGCCGTCCCCGTACACGAGCCCGCCCTTGTCGTGGATGAGCTTGATGATCGCCGGCAGGTGCGTCTCGTAGGCCCCGAGGGTGTTCGGGTTCGTGATCATCAGCCCGCAGACGTCGCCGTCCGACCCCTCGCGCTCGATCGCGGCGAGGACCTGCTCGGGGTGGGTGATGCCGTCGGCGGTCTTCTCGATCCGGACGGCCACGAGCCCGTTGAGCGCGCAGCTCGCCGGGTTCGTGCCGTGGGCGCTCTCCGGGATGAACACCTTCCTCGGCGAGCGCCCCTTCGACTCGTGGAACGCCCGCATCATCATCAGCCCGGCGAGCTCGCCCTGCGCGCCCGCGGAGGGCTGCAGCGAGCAGCCGTCCATCCCGCTGACCTCGCAGAGCGCCTCCTGCAGGCGCCACATCACCTCGAGCGAGCCCTGGCTGAGCTCGTCGGGCGTCATCGGGTGCAGCTTCGCGAAGCCGGGGATGCGCGCGGCCCACTCGTTGATCTTCGGGTTGTACTTCATCGTGCACGACCCGAGCGGGTACATCTGCCCGTCGATGCAGAAGTTCCACTGCGAGAGCCGGATGAAGTGCCGGAAGGCCTCCGGCTCGCTCACCTCCGGCAGGCCGGCTGGCTCCTTGCGGGCGAGCGCGCCGTAGTGGGCGGCGGGCTCGACCTCGGGCACGTCGAGCGGGGGGAGCGACGCGCCGGTCCTGCCCGGCGTGCCACGCTCGAAGATGGGGGGTTCGCGGAACTGAATGCCTCGAGGCTGCGGTTGGGTCATCGGGGGCTGTTATGTCAGAGGCCGGGGGGCTCGGCAGGTGCTTCGTCGGAGGGAGCGGCGGGCGGCTCGGGCGCGCCCTCCTCCTGGTTCGCGCTGTCCCAGTCGCCGCCGCCCATGTCGGAGGCGCCGGAGCCCCCGATCGACTTCAGATCCGGGAGCATGTTGCGCTGCTTGACCGCTTCCCAGGGCTCGCCGACCTCGTCCTTGTTGCGGCCGATCTCGCCCGCCAGCCGGTCGTCGACGTTCTCGCCCTCCGGCCGCTGGTACTTGAAGTACCCCCGGCCTTCCTTGGTCGCGCTCTGCCCGATCGCGCCGATGGTGTGCTCGGTCCACGTGAACTTGATGAGGTCGCCTGTCACCGTCCCGTGCAGCGCGCCCCAGCGATCCTTGACGGGACGGAGCCAGCGCCCCTCGATGGCGTCGTTGTCCTGCACGAGGTGCAGGTAGCCGTAGAGCTCGCTGTAATAGACCCCCGTCCAGTCGCCGCCTTCGGGCATGTCACCGGCCTGCACCTTGGCCGTCTTGGGCGCGGGATTCGAGCTGCAGCCAAGCGCCGTCGTCCCCATCAGGAGGGCACATGCGGCGCCAGCAATCCAAAGCCGTCGCGATACGTTCATGGCGGCGGAGCCTAGCACAGCACCTACCCGCACCCATACCCCCGCCATGCGTCTCCGATGTCGCGCGGGGGCGCGAGCGGAGGTGGGGAACGGAAACGGGGGTGGGAGCGCGCGCGCGCTACGTCACGAACGTGTACTTGCCTCCCCCCTGCAATGACGTGTGCCACCTGCGCGCCAGAAGGAGGAGCGTAACGCACCGTCCGACGTGTGCGCGACTGCGTCAATTTTCCGCTTCCACCTCCTTGTAGGGCCCGGAGCGCTGGTAAGCTCCCTGGCATGATGAACTCCCTTGTCTCCAACCGAGGTTTTGTAATTCCCGGTAGAATCGCTCTCTTCACCAGCGTCCTCGCCCTCGCGGCCTGCGAAGGGCAGCTCGGCAACCTCGACGGCACCTCTCCCACCACCGGCAGCGGCAGCGGCAGCGGCTCCTCTGGCTCCGGTGGCTACCGCCCCCCCGTCGGTGGGGGCTCCAAGCCGCTGCCGGCCGCCGCGTCGTGCGCTCCGGCGTCGAGCGGCTCCTCCGACGTCGCGGAGCCCCAGCTCCTCCTCCAGCTGTCCGACGACGACGAGAGCGCGTGGCTCGGGTCGCCGGTGGTCGCCGATCTCGACGGCGACGGCGAGCAGGAGATCCTGGTGACGCACAACGGCAACGTCGTCGTCTGGGGCCCCGACGGCGAGCAGAAGTGGCGGTACGACGAGTCGCGCCAGAACGGCCGCATCTGGGCGAGCCCGATCGTCGCGGACTTCCGCGGCGACGGGCAGCTCGAGGTGGTCTTCGCGGCGCGCACGACGATCTACATGCTCGACGCGAGCGGCCAGCTGGTGAGCGGCTGGCCCGTCACCTGGAACGACGAGATCCGCTCCCTCGCCGCGGGCGACATCGACGGCGACGGTCAGCTCGACGTCGTCGCCGCGAGCACCGACAGGTCCCCCGACTACTCCGACATCCTGATGGCCTTCCACGCGAGCGGGTCGCCGGTCGCTGGCTTCCCGCCGATCGAGAGCCAGACGATCGGCTGCGACGCGCGCCGCAGCGACGACGCGGAGTGCTGGATCGTGGGCGCCTACGACCAGAACCTGGCCATCGGTGACCTCGACGGCGATGGATCGCAGGACATCGTCTCGCCGATGGATAACTCCTATGCCGGGTTCTATCACGGCACGGGGGAGGCCTTCGACGCGAATCCCATGTTCGAGGGCCGCCCGAAGACGCCCGGCGTGCGGTACATGCACGATCTCGAGCTCGCGCAGCAGGGCTTCGGCGACAGCAGCGACCTGCAGGCCTATTTCAAGAACTCGGCCCCTGCGATCGCGGACCTCGACGGCGACGGCACGCCGGAGGTCATCATGCTCGGGGCGGCCGAGGACGTCGCCATGAATGACCAGTCCCAGGGCGTCGGCCTGTGGGCGGTCCGCAACGACGCGAGCCGCATCGAGGGGTGGGAGAGCCCGTTCTACGCGTCGGACTACCTGTCCGGCGGCGAGGATTTCGACGGCAACATCGTGGCGATGACGCAGCAGGTGACCGTGGCCGATCTCGACGCGACGCACGCCGGGCCCGAGATGATCTTCGCGGGCCTGGACGGGCGGATCCACGCGGTCTACGCCGACAAGACCGAGTTCTGGGACGTCACCTACACGGACGACACGCAGGTGCTCACGGGCGGCGTCGTGGTCGGGGATCTGTCGGGCGACGGCATCCCCGAGGTCGTGTTCAACACCTACTCGACCGAGGAGGACAGGAGCCACCTCTTCGTCCTCGACGCCGGCGGCACGATCCTCCACAAGATCGCGCTGCCGCGGCTCGGCGCGATGCCGGTGCCGACGCTCGCCGACGTGAACGGCGACGGGACGATCGAGATCGTCGTGTCGCTCCGCGAGATCGGGTGGGACGGGGCGGACCCGGAGCCGAACACGTACGTGTACACGGTGCCGGGATCGGCGACGAACTGCCTGCTCTGGCCGACCGCGCGCGGCAACTACTACCGAAACGGCTGGGTCCGCGCGGCGGACTGACACGCTCCGAGGAGCGTTCGAGCGCGCCTGCGCAGAAGGGCCGATCGCCGCGGCGGTCGGCCCTTCGCCGTCCTGGCCTCGCCCTCGCGGGTGTCCCCCTGGGAAAGGCCGGCGCGGCCCTCAGGCCGCGAGCGCCTCGCGGCAGGCGGCGATCGTCCGCTCGATGTCCTCTTCCGAGTGCGCGCCGCTCAGGAACGCCGCCTCGTACTGCGACGGAGGCCAGTAGACGCCTCGCGCGAGCATCGCCGCGTGGAAGGCGCTGAAGCGCTTCGTGTCGGACGTGGCGGCGTCGGCCCAGGAGCGGACCGGGCCCTTCGTGAAGAACAGCGTGATCATCGAGCCGACCCGCTGGACGCACGCGGCCGCGCCGGCGCCCTCGGCGGCGGCCCGGAGGCCCGCCTCGAGGGAAGCGCCGAGCTTCTCGAGCCGCTCGTAGAGCGCGGGCGTGAGGCGATCGAGCGTCGCGAGCCCCGCCGTGACCGCGAGCGGGTTGCCGCTGAGCGTGCCCGCCTGGTACACGGGGCCGAGCGGCGAGACGACGCGCATCACGTCGGCGCGGCCGCCGTAGGCCGCGAGGGGCATGCCGCCGCCGACGATCTTGCCGAGCGTCGTCAGGTCCGGCCGGAGGCCGAAGCGCTCCTGCGCGCCGCCGCGGGCGAGGCGGCAGCCGGTCATCACCTCGTCGAAGATCGAGAGCGCGCCGTGCTTGCGGCAGAGGTCGATCACGAGGGCGAGGAACCCGGGCTCCGGCGGGACGCAGCCCATGTTGCCGACCACGGGCTCGAGGATGACCGCGGCGATGTCGCCGCCGCGCGCGGCGAAGGCGGCCTCGAGGGCGGCCGGGTCGTTGTAGGGCAAGGACAGCGTGGTGCGGGCGATGCTCTCGGGGACGCCGGCGGAGTCGGGGGCGCCGAAGGTGGCGAGCCCGCTGCCCGCCTTGACGAGCAGGTGATCGGCGTGGCCGTGGTAGCAGCCCTCGAACTTGATGATGGCGTCGCGGCGCGTGAAGCCGCGCGCGACGCGGATGGCGCTCATCGTGGCCTCGGTGCCGCTCGAGACGCAGCGCAGCATGTCGATGCTCGGGTAGAGCTCGCGGATCTTCTCGGCGAAGCGGACCTCGAGCTCGGTCGGCGCGCCGAACGAGAGGCCGCCGAGGGCGGCCTCGCGGACGGCCTCGATGACGGCGGGGTGCGCGTGGCCGAGGATGGCCGGCCCCCAGGAGCCGACGTAGTCGATGTACTCGGCCCCGTCGGCGTCGAACAGCCGCGCGCCCTGGGCGCGCGCGATGAACAGGGGGTCGCCGCCGACGGCGCGGAAGGCGCGCACGGGGCTGTTCACGCCGCCCGGCAGGACGGCGGCGGCGCGGTCGAACAGGGCCTTGGAGGCGGGGGACCGATCCGCGCGGGCGGGCGGGGCGCTTGTCGCGTTCGTCATCGTGCTCCGGCCAATAGCAGGGGCGAGGCGAGGGAGCGACGCGGATCGCGGGCGAGGGGAAGCAGACGTGGAGGTGGAGGTGGAGGTGGAGGTGGAGAAGGTCACGCGGGGCGTCGCGGGCATCGCGGACGCCGAGATCGAGGCGTCGCGGGCGCGGGCGCGCCACACGAGCCTTTCCGGCGCGGTCGCGCTTGGCTATGGTGATCGTCTGGAGAGAGGGGCCGCGACCCGCGGCCGGGCTGCTCCTGGGGACCGCAGGCGCGGCTCCCCGAGCACCAGCATCTGGTGAGCCATGCGGATCTCCGAGGACCCCGCTCCGGGGCAGCGTCTCGGGCGATATGAGCTCCTGCGCCTCATCGGCGAGGGCGGGATGGCGCAGGTCTGGGCCGCGCGCATGGAGGGCTCCCGCGGCTTTCACAAGGTCGTCGCGCTGAAGACGCTCATCCCGGCGCTCGCGCGCGATCCGCAGTTCCAGCGCATGTTCCTCGACGAGGCGAACCTCGCCTCGAAGATCCACCACCGCAACGTGGTCGAGATCCTCGACCTCGGCGACACGGACGGCGTGCTCTTCCTCGTGATGGAGTGGATCGACGGGCAGACGATGCAGCAGCTGCTCCGCCCGGGTCTCCGTCCGATGCCGCTCTCCCCGGCGATCGCCTCGCGCATCGTGGCCGACGCGGCGCACGGGCTGCACGCGGCGCACGACCTCCACGACGACCGCGGGGAGCCGCTCGGCATCGTGCACCGCGACGTCTGCCCGCAGAACATCCTCATCGATCGCGACGGCACGGTGAAGGTGGCCGATTTCGGGATCGTGAAGGCGTTCGAGCGCCTGGGCGACACGACGCAGACGGGCGAGATCAAGGGCAAGGGCGAGTACATGTCGCCGGAGCAGGCGCAGGGCCAGCCGGTCGATCGCCGCTCGGACATCTTCTCGCTCGGCGTGGTGCTCTTCGAGGCGGTGACGGGCGCGCTCCCGTTTCAAGTGCTGCACGACCTCGTGCTGCCGCAGACCGGGGTGCCGGAGCCGCCGCGGCCCACGCTGATCGCGCCGCATTGCCCGCGTGATCTCGAGGAGATCATCGTGAAGGCGCTCGCGCGCGATCCGCGGAAGCGCTTCCAGACGGCGGGCGAGATGGCGAGCGTGCTGGAAGATTTCCTCATGCGCAGGTCGGGCGTGGTGACGCCCGCGCACGTGGCGGAGCTCCTCCTGGAGCGCTGCGGGGAGAGCATGGAGGAGGAGCGGCAGCGCATCGCGGCCGCCGTCGTCCCGCAGCAGCGCGCGGGGTGGCGGCCGAAGCCGGGCGCGACGCTGTCGGCGGGGCCGCCCTCCGAGGGGCGGCGGAGCGTGCGGCCTGCGCCGCGGCAGGGGCTCGGCGGGCTGATGCGCGCCGGCGGCGACGCGCTGCGCCCGGTGGCGCTGCCGTGGCTCGTGGCCTCGGTGTCCACCGGCGTCGCGGTGGCGTCGCTCATGTTCGTCGCGCTGAGCCGGCCGAGGGATCAGCGGTCGCTCGTGGATCCGATCGCGGTGCAGATCGAGCCGAGCGCCGCGGTCGTGCGGCTGAACGGCGTGGTGCTCGGCGTGGGCAGCCAGGTCATCGCGCGGCCGATGCCGGGCGTGTCGCTCTCGGTGGACGTGCGAACGAGCGACGGCGTCTCGCAGACGGTGGAGATCACGTCGGAGTCCCCCGCGCGGATCCAGCTGAACCTGGGGCGCAAGGGCGATGCCGGGACCGCGGCGCCGCCTGGCGGCAAGGGCGCGCCGGCGCCGAAGTAGCCGTGGGAGGGGGCGCGCGCAGGCCGCTCGGGCGATCTCGGGTCACCTCGCGGCGCCGTCGGCGTCGCGGCGCAGGAGCCCGTAGATCGCGGTGTCGGTATACCGCCCGTTGTAATACCAGCTCTCGCGGAGCAGCCCGTCCCGCACGAAGCCGAGCCGCTCCAGGACGCGCATGCTGGCGCGGTTCTCGGGATCGATGTGCGCTTCGATGCGGTGGAGGTCCATCACGTCGAATCCGAAGGGGAGCATGGCGCGCAGCGCCTCGGTCATGATGCCCCGGTTCCAGAGCGCGGGCAGCAGCTCGTAGCCGATCTCCGCCCAGCGATGGGGCTTGTGCCAGCGCCAGAAGCCCGTGGTCCCGATGAGCTCTCCGCTCTCGTGGAGGGTGATGCCCCAGCGGATGGCTGTGGCGTCGCGGATCCCGGCGAGGATGGAAGCGACGCGCTGCTCCGCGTCGGCCAGCGAGCTGTCGGGCGCGCGGCCGAAGTAGCGCGTCACCTCCGGGTCGGAGTGGATGCGGAGGAGGGTCGCGGCGTCGGCGGGCTCGATCGCGCGGAGGCGGAGGCGCGGCGTCATCAGGACGGGGAACGGATCGAACGACACCATCGGGCGAGGGGATGGGCGGAGGTACGGCGGACGTCAAGCGTCGGACACGGCGCTGGCCACCGCCGTCCGGGGCGGCGTTCGACTGGAGCGGTGCTCGCCTCGTGCGGCGTGCAATCCCGATCCTCGCCGTGCGTCCCTCGCTGTGCGCCGCGGGGGTCGCGCGCTGCGCGAGAGGTGAGCGCTGCGCGCGCTGGAGGCTGGAGAACACGCGCCGTCCGAGCTGGCGCGCGCGAGGGGGCGGGCGACGGAGCGGGCTTGACGGCGCGGCGACCTCGTCCGAGATCTGCGGGGGAGGACACGGCGCATGGCTCCGCTCGAGGCTCAGCAACCGGAGCAGCTCGCCGCGCTCGACGAGGCGGAGAGTGTTGCCCGCGGCGGGCGCGGCGAGGGCTCTGGGGCACCGGGGCACCGTGTGCGCTTTGCCCTCGGGATCTCCGAGCTGCCCGGCGAGCGCGCGGTGGTCGTGCTTCACGAGGACACGATCCTGCGCTGGCGGCCCACGCCGAAGCGGCCGGACGGCGCGCTCTCGCGGCTCTCCGAGGTGGCCGTAGGCGCTGCGATCGCGGTCGAACACGGCGGCATCTGGGATGAGGGGCTCGTCCTCGGCCGCGTGGTGCGCCCGGCGTGCGAGGGGGGGTTCAGGGTCGACGGCGACATGGAGCGTTATCCATCCATCGCCGACGCCGAGAACGCGCACGGCCCGCTCGAGGCGGGCGAGCCGCAAGCGCCGCCGGCGAGGACCGGCGAGCCGGCGTTCGAGCTGGGCGAGCCGATCGGGCGCGACGCGCGCGGGATCGGGCGCAGGGCCAGGAGGTAGCTGCGGCGCAGCGCGATGCCGGCGCCGCAGCGCTGCGAACAGTCTTCGCGCCGCGTTCTCCTGGCTCCGAACGTGAACGTGATCGTGGTCGTGAACGGCGTACCGTTGACGACCACTGACGATCACAACCACGTTCACGTTGGTGAGTGATGGTGGGGGGCTTCGGGCGCTGAGCGCGACCGAACGACGTTGGTTAACGCGGTTGGAGGGAGCGTCCGGATCAGGCGATGCCGACCGGCGGATCGACGGTGACGGCTTCGGGCTTCACGGGGCTGGCATCCGGCTTCTTCTCGGTCCGAGGGGGCGTCGGCGTGGCGCGCGTCGCCGTGTACAGGTTGGGGAATCGGCCCTCGGGATCGTCGTAGTAGAAGAGGAAGCGGCCGACGCGGACGGCCTCGTCGTAATGGCGGAAGAGCAGCTTGGCGGCGCGCGCCTGGTAGCCCTTCCAGAGCGTCTGCTCGGGCGTCGTCGTGGCGCCGAGCAAGCGGAGGATCTGCGCCGCGAGCGTGGCCGCGTCCTGCTCGTCCTCGTCGCGGAAGTTCCGCTTGTCGTCCTGGATGGCCTCGCGGTGCTTCCGGTACATCTCGGCGGCGCCGGACAGATCGTTGGCGAGGTCGAGGTGGCCGCTGCCCGCGCGCAGGTGCGCGAGCTGCGCGACCGCCTCCGCGTCGCCGTCGAGGTGATACTCGAGCGTCTTCAGCATGCGCGCGCGCGTCTCGTACGCCCGCTCGACGAGGGTGGCCGGGAGCGCTGCCCCGGAGTGGGTGGCCGAGGTCAGGAGGAACTTGTACCGGGCGAACCATGTCGCCCAGGCGACGCCCTCGAGCCTGTCGATCAGCGTGGCATCGAGCGCGCCTGTGGCGGCGATGGCCGCGATGCGCTGGCGCAGCTTCGGCGCTGCGAGCGCCTCGGCCACGCCGATGGCCTGCACGGCGGCCGCCTGGAGATCGAGCCGCGGCACCTCCAGCCCGGCGAGCGGGATGGCGTCCAGGTCGGACTGCAGGCGCTGGAAGGCCGCCTCCGCGGTGTGAAGCTGGGTGGATTCAACGGCGGGTGTCCCTGATTTGTTCGGGTTTTTGGGTTTGGGCATAAGCCCGAGGAGTAAGTCGCCCAGGGAGGAATGCCGCGTGTGAGCACGAAATGGGCGCGCTTCTGGAGCAACGTCGCGCGGTTGCGCGCACGCGGCGCGGTGGTGCGGGGAGGCGTGAGAGACGAAGGCGATGAGGCACGAGCGCTGGACCTCGGCGGAGGTGGTGGAGGACGTCGAGGGAAGTGCGCGGGGCTTCGGCCGAGGTGGTGGAGGACGTCGAGGGAAGTGCGCGGGGCTTCGCCGGAGGTGGTGGCGGACGTCGAGGGAAGTGCGCGGGGCTTCGCCGGAGGTGGTGGCGGACGTCGAGGGAAGTGCGCGGGGCTTCGCCGGAGGTGGTGGAGGACGTTGGGGGAAGTGCGCGGGGCTCCGCCGGATGTGACGCGGGGATGCGGGAGGCGCGTGGCCCGGTTCAGCCTCGTGGGCGGGGACAGGATGCGGAGACGACGGCCGTGCTGTGGCAGTTGGCTCGGTTGTCCGAGCAGCGGCTCGGACCAGGAGCGCATTCCGGCATCACGGCGTGGATTCTCACGAGCACCATGCCTGCCAGCTGCGGATAGGCAGGTTGTTGATTCTTCCAGCAATCGAGAGATGGTCACAAGCGCTCTGTCATCTGTTAATACAGGAACGCAGTCGAGCGCGGCTGCTCTGCTTCGTCGACGAGGTTGAGCCGCCATCTGTGGCATGAACACCCCACCTGTTCTTCAAGGAGATGCCGGTGTCCCAGGAGATCGCGCCACGCGTCGATATCGCATTCCACCTCGCTGCGAATCTCGTCCCGCTCGACCATGGCTACGCCCTGTTCGGCGCGATCTGCCGGATCGCCGGCGATCTGCACGGCGCGGGGTGGCTCGCGGTGCACCCGCTCCCCGGCGTGCCACGGCCTGACGGCTTGCTCGCGGTGGACGCGCGCCGCGGCCTTCGCCTCCGGCTGGAGCCTGGCCAGATCGCTCGCGTCCTGTGCCTTGCCGGCAAGCGTCTCGAGCTCGACGGGCACTCCGTGCGCGTGGGCGTCTCCACGGTGCACGCCATCGAACCTGCCAGGACGCTGCGCGCCCGCATCATCGTCATCAAAGGGTTCACCGAGCCGGAGCCGTTCCGGGACGCGCTGCGGCGGCAGCTCGAAGCCATGGAGGTCGCGGCGCGCATCGAGCTCGGGCGGCGGCGCACGATGACCGTCAACGGATACACCGTCGTGGGGTTCGAGACCACGCTGCACGAGCTGACCGCGGAGGGGTCGCTGCGGGCGCAGTACGCGGGGCTCGGAGGGAAGCAGCGGATGGGGTGCGGCGTGTTCGTGGCGAGCGGTCGCGGTGGGCGCGCCGTGCAGCCACGGGTCGAGGCGTGATGCGCCCGCCGCTCCTCGCGAAGTCCTACGACCACCGGGACTTCAAGGGAGCCCCGCCCGACTTTGCGCTCCTGACCCAGCACAGCCGCGATGTGGCCGCGGCGTGCGCCTCGCTGGCCGAGGTCGCCGGCCCGGCCGCGCTCGAGGCCGCCGGGCTCGATGCGCGGGAGGGCGAGCGGTTCGCCTCCACGCTGCGGCTCTGCGGCTGGATGCAGGACCTCGGGAAGGCGAACAGCGATTTCCAGGCGATGGCGCGCGGCCAGACGCAGATCCAGCAGCTCGTTCGTCACGAGGTCGTCTCCGGCTTCCTCGTCTGGCTGGACCCGGCGATCCGCGGCTGGCTCGCGCCGATGGAAGAGATCCTCCTGGTCGCGACGTGGGGCGCGCTCGGCCATCACCGCAAGTTCGACGACGAGGCTGGAATCAACCTGGGCACGGCGCTCACCGTGCACGCAGCCCACGAGGACTTCGCGACCATCCTCCGGGACATGGCGGCCGACCTCGGGCTGCCAGCGCCGCCCAGCTTCGCGCGCGACTTCACGATCGGCCGCAACAGGCGGGGCGACGCCGACCGTGCTGCTGGGCCGATGCGGCAACAGATGGTCGACGGCTTCCGGGACGCCGAGGCTGCGTTCCAGGGCGAACCTGCGCGCCGCTTCGTCGCGCTCGTCAAGGGGTTCGGCATCGCCGCGGATGTGGTGGCGAGCGCCGTGGCTCGTCGCGGCGTGACCGCCGCGCGCTACTCGCTCCCTGAGAGCATCGGCCGCAGCTTGTCGACGACGCTCACCCGCGGCGACCTGACCGCGCTGATCCATCGCTGGGCGTGGTGCACGTACGACCGCGATGCGCCGGCCGACCTCTCGCAGCTCCCACCCGGCTTCAGCTACCGGCCGTTTCAGGAGCGCGTGGCGGCGTCCCCTTCGCGCGTGACGCTGGCCGAGGCGGGATGCGGCTCCGGGAAGAGCGTCGCGGCGTATCTCTGGGCGCGCGAATGGGCCGCGCGCCGCGAGGCCGCGGGCGCGTCGGGGTTCCGGTTGTTCTTCTGCCTCCCGACCACGGGCACGAGCACCGAGCACTTCAAGGACTACGCGCTCGAGGCGGACGTCCCGGCGGAGCTCGTGCACTCGCGGGCCTCCGTCGATCTACACACCCTGGCCACGACCGCCGATCAAGAGGAGGACGACGACGAGGACGCGCGAGCCGGCGCCGCGCGCCGCGATCGCGCCGCGCCGGCGGAGAGCGCGCTGAGGGCCGTGCGGGACAAGATCGAGGCGCTCGCGCTGTGGGACGCCCGCGTCGCGGTGGCGACCGCCGACACCGTGCTCGGGCTGATGGCGAACGCACGCCGCGCGCTGTGTGCGCTCCCGGCGATCGTGCAGTCGGCGATCGTCTTCGACGAGATCCATGCGTTCGACGATCAGCTCTTCGGTCACCTGCTCGTGTTCTTGAGGAACTTTCCGGGCATCCCGGTGCTCCTGATGACCGCGTCGCTGCCGGAGGCACGGCGGCGGGCGCTGGCCGAGGTTCGCCCCGATCTCCATGTCGTGCCCGGGCCGCCCGACCTGGAGACGCTCCCGCGCTATCGTCTCGTCGAGAGCGAGGGAGTCGAGGCCTGCTGGCCGGAGATCGACGGCTGCCTGCGGCGAGGCGGGAAGGTGCTCTGGGTGCGGAACCGCGTCGAATGGGCGAACGCGGCCTACCGCAGCGCGCGCGAGCGGTTCCAGGGGATGAGCGTCGACGTGTACCACTCGCGCCTGCGGTACAGGGATCGCAGCCGCCGGCACCGCCGCGTGATCGATCGCTTCAAGCGCGCAGGGGTGCCTGCCCTCCTGGTCGCCACGCAGGTGGCGGAGATGTCGCTGGATCTCTCGGCGGATCTGCTCGTCACGGACGAGGCGTCCGTTCCCGCGATGATCCAGCGCCTCGGACGTCTGAACCGGCGCGCGACGCCCGAGTCCCCGGGGAGCCCGAAGCGGGCGCTGATCGTACCCATCGCGGCGAAGAGAGACATCGCACCCTACGGCGAGGAGGAGATCGAGGCGAGCCGCGTCTGGCGGAGCGGCCTCGTGAAGCTCGGGCGCGCGCTGCATCAGCGCGACCTCTCGGAGCAGTTCGCTCTCATCGCCTCCGGGCGCTCGCTCGACTACAGCGCCGCCGAGGAGGCGGCTGTGTTTCTGGGGGTCCCGGAGCGCACCGGCCTCTGGCGCACGCGGCCCGGCAGCACCCGCGGCGCCGGGTACACCGTCACCGTGCTGCTCGAGCGCGACATGGACGCGCACCGGCGGGAGCACGGCGCGCGGGTTCCGGCCGCCGAGTGGCTCCGCGAGCACGAGGTGTCGGTCCCGATCGCCCGGGGGGTGGGCAGCTGGCCGCGCGTGGCCGGGTTGCCCGTCGCGCCCGAGGACGCCGTCACGTACGACTACGATGACTCCACAGGAGAAGGGACCGGCGCGCGATGGCGAGAGAGCTGATCTACCGGCTCACGAACCCGAACTACACCGTCTGCCATCGCGCGGCGCTCGGAGGCCTCGCGGCGACGGTGCTCGCATGGCAATCGAAGCGGGGCAGCGCGCCGGCCGGGATCGAGCACGAGGTAAAGCGCGACCGTGTGACGCTCGCGTGGGGCGACAAGCTCTCCGATCAGGAGGCGCTCCAGCGGATCCTCGACGCCTCGTTCCGGCTCACCGAGGGCAAGCTGATCGATCTGGTCGGTCAGGCTGTGGCCGCGGACAACGACGAGCTGCGGGTCGCCATCCACAACGGCCTCTGCGCGACGTTCCTGCAGCACAACAAGATGCGCCCGTCGGAGAAGGAGCCGAGGCGATTCGAGATCCGGAGCGCGGACGACGAGTCGCGCGGGCTGTTCACGTACAAGGCGATCACCTCGTACGCCCACCAGAAGGCGCAGGGGACCGGGCTGCTCGATCCGGCGAAGAAGGGCTCTCCGGCAGGGCGATTTCCCGCGGTCGCGAGGATCCCGCAGTCCGTGGTTCCGGGCGCCATGGCGGGCGTGCAGGCGCTCGAGACCGGCCCGGAGGAGGCGATCCTGCTGCTCTACCTGATGGTGGGGAGCTCGGTGTTCCTGCTGCGGCCGAGGACATACAAGGAGAAGATGCAGGCGTGCGTCGTCGTGCCAGACGTGCGCGATCTCGTCGCGTTCTCCAGGGCGCTGCGCGCGGTGGCGGGGGTGGACATCGAGCGGCCGCGGCTCAGCAGCGGCTACCTCGGGCGCGTCGCCGGCGGCGTCGAGGAGGCGGCGCTGCGGCTGCTGATCGACCTGACAGCGGACGACCTGCGCGAGGACCCCGCCGTGGCGGGGCTCCAGGCGATCGCGATGGGGAAGGTCGCGTGGGACAAGAACCAGGTCAACCGGAGCGCGTCGGTCCGGCTCGGGCTGACCTATCCCGAGCTCGATGTGTTCCTGTGCGCGAGCAAGCACAAGGACCTTGGGAAGGCGAGGATCGTCCCGGGGAGCAAGGGCGACGGCTACGCCGTACCGAAGAGCCCGATCCCGGAGCTCATCGCCGCGAACCTCGCCGCCGGCCGGCACTGGGCGGCGCACTTCCGCGAGCTGGTGAGCGAGTCGAAGGATTTCAGCAGGATGCGCTTCGCGCGGAAAGGGCTGCAGGCGATGAAGGAGGTCATCAAGGACGGCGTCGATCAGGCCGTCATCAACATGTTTCACGAGGCATGGCACAGGAAGATGGGCGCGCTCGGGGAGCGGGCGCGCAGCGAAAATGCGCCCTTTGAGCGTGGATTTCGCGCCTACGATGCCGGTCCGAGGCGTGAGAAATTCGACGCCGTAAACGGAACGCCTTGAAAGAAAGGCTCGGCGTGGCGACCCGTCCGGGTTGCTATGACCAAACGAAGGCACACGCCGAGCACCTGCAAGGTGCGCCGGCGCGAACTCGGGTTCAAGAGGAAAGGCGACGGGCGGCACCAGGAGCGAATCCGGCGGCCAGACCCATGCAGAATCCACGTCGAACCGACGGAGAAGAACCTGACCGGCGTCGCAGGGCTTGCCCCGTTCGGCGCTTTCATCCGGCAGCTCGGCGTCGACGCGGCCTTGAGGCGCAGGTTCTCCCGGCTGAAGACGGGCCGCTCGGTGATCTACCCGATGGCCGCGCAGATGCGCCTGCTCATGGACAGCGCGCTCGCCGGCGAGGAGCGCGTCTTCGGCATCGAGGCGCTCGCCGTCGATCCGCTCTTCGTACGCCTCGCCGGCGGGGTCGTCCCGAGCATCGACACCGTCTACCGGGACCTGTGCCGCTTCGATGAGGAGGCGGTTGAAGCGCTGCACGGCATGGTCGTCGACCACGGGCTCGCCCTCATTGCGCGGCGAAAGCACCGATTCGTGCACCTCGACGTCGACACGACCGTGGAGCCGCTCTTCGGGATGCAGGAGGGGGCGCTTCCAGGCCCGAACCCGCGATACCACGGCCGGCCGAGCTATCATCCGATCCTGGCGCGCATCGCCGAGGCCGACGCCGTCGTCGGAGCCAAGCTGCGACCGGGTGACACGAGCTTCGGCGAAGCCGATGTGCCTTTCGTCGAGCAGTGCATCGACCGGGCGCGCGCCGCAGCGCCGAGCGCGGCCATCTACGTGCGGATCGACGGAGCGGGGGATTGCAGCGCCTTGATGCACGCCGTCGCCGCGAAGGGATGCTTTTTCCTGACCAAGGCGCGGATGAGCCCCGATCTGGTGGGCATGGTCGCCTACGCCACCGGATGGCGTACCATCGACTGGGATGCCGATGGTCGTCCTCGACGACAGGTCGCCGAGGTCCCCTTCCGGCGCAGCGGTTGGCCGGATGGCGTCCGCGTGATCGCCGTACGAACACGCGATCGGTACAATGGCAAGCAGATCTACCTCTGGGAGGACCTCGACTACACGGTGCAGGTCTTCCTGACCAACGAGCCGGTCGAAGCGCCGGAAGACGTCGCGGCGCGGTATGACCTGCGCGCGGGCATCGAGCCGCTCATCGGCGATCTCAAGCATGGGTGGGGCTGCGGCCGCGTGCCGAGCCACAGCTTCAACGCCAATCATGCCGCGCTGCTGCTGAAGCTCCTGACCGCCAACCTGATGCGCCGGTATGTGCTCGACCATGTTCCGCACCTCGCGAGCTGGCGAACGCCGTGGCTGCGCCGCGCGCTGATCCTCGTCCCGGGAAGGTTGGCCCGGTCGGGTCGGGGCACGACCCTGCACGTGCCAGAGCGCTCGCAGCTCGCTCGCCAGCTCAATTGAGCTTGGAACCAGCCAAAGTCATTGCGGGGGGTAAGGGGGGCGTGTGCCTTCGCGACGCGTTGGGAACGCGCAGTTGTAATTGGCGTCGCATTCGTCGGCGGAACGCCGCTCGCGCGTCGCCGTCGGCACCACTGGTGCCCCGTGGGCGCGAAATCCACGTTGAGTGGGCCGTTGAGCGGGAGCAGGAGCGCATCCGAAACTCGATCCTGCGCGCCAAGACCGGCGATGCGCTCGCTGGCTGGTTCCTACGTTTCTGCGCCGATGCTACGCAAGGGGGGACGCTGGCGGCGGCGAGGAAGGAGGCCGCGACGCTGCGCGAGTTCCTCTTCAACGAGCGGAACGCGAGTCGATTGCAGAATTTGCTCCTCTTCGCGCTCGTCAGCTACGCGAAGGACGACACCAAAGGTGAGATCAAGCGAGAGGCGTGAACGATGGCCACGAACTATCTCTATGGCACGGTGCTGACGGGTGAGGCGGTCGCTGCCAACAACCGCGGCGAGAACATCGGGAACACGACGACGCTGCAGAAGGTCTTCCTTCAGGACGACCTCCACACGAGCGTGTCGGCGGAGTCGATCCGCTTCGCGATCCGCTACCGCTTTCAGCTCCAGGGGCTCCGGGTCAACCGCAGCTATAGCGGCACCCTGGGCAGGCTGGAGTACGTGGATGAGAAGCGGGCAGGGTGGGACCCATCCGGCGAGGTCTTCGTCGATGACGACCTCATGGGCTTCATGGACGCGGCGGCGGCGGCCAAGGAGCGAGAGGAAGAAGACGGCGACGAGGGCGAGGAGGATGCGGACGCCTCGGGCGCGAAGGGGAGCAGCGGCAAGAAGGGCAAGCAGGCCGCGAAACCGAAGGTGAAGGGCAAGACCACGAAGCGCCCCAGCCCGCTCGCGATCGGTCGTGCCGTGTCGCTGCGCCCGTACCGCGGAGAGCTCTCGTACAACGCCGTCAGCGGCGAGAAGGAGAAGGGCAAGCTCTCGCTCTACAGCGCGGAGATGCACACGACCGAGTATCAGTACTCGTTCGGGCTGAACCTCGGCGACGTCGTGGACAAGAGGAACATCGGCCACCTCGTCGATGCGATCCTCGACCCGCCGCCGGTCGCGGGGAATCACGCGCGCTTCGCGTATGACTTCTCTCCGGCGTCGATCGTCCTCCGCCTCACCCAAGCGCACTCGCCGCGGATCCAGAACTGCTTCGAGCACGACGAGGCGCGCCGTACCTATAAGGTCGATCGTCTGCTCCAGCGCGTGGAGAGCGGCGACGTGCCCGCGGGTGAGCTCATCGTGGCCGGCGAGCTGGTCGCCACACCCGCCGGTGCGCGGCTCAGGGAGCTCGGCGCGACGGTGCTGCCCGGGATCGCGGCGGCAGGAGCCGAGGCGCGCGCGCGCATCGCCAGGCTTGGAGGCCTGTTCGCGGCGGTCGCCGCGCCCGGCGCGAAGGGATGATCACCGTACGCGTCCAGGCGCCGTACGCGAGCTTTCGCCGATCGTACGCGCGCTCGTTTGCGGAGAGCTACCCGTTCGCGCCGCCGGCGACGGTCTACGGCATGCTCCTGTCGCTCGTGGGCGAGCGCTCGCGCGCGCGCCACGTGGGGGTCCGCCTTGCGTTCGCGTACGCGCGCCAGCCGGCCGTCGCGACGACGCTCCGCAAGCTGAGCCGTTACAAGTACGGTGTCGCCACCAAGCAGGAGAAGCTCGGCAACGCACCGGACTTCGTCGAGACGCTCTGCGGGCTCGATTTCCTCTGCTGGATCGACAGCTCCGGCGAGGTCGGAGCGGCGCGCCACGGCGCGGGGGGCGCGCGGCTGGAGGAGCGCGTGGAGCGCGCCGTGCTGTCGCCGGAGACCGTCACGCGGAGCGGCATCGTGTGCCTGGGCCTCAGCGACGACGCGGTCGACGCGGTGACGCTGGTGCGGCGGCCCGAGGGGCGGTGGCGGTCGCTGGTGCCGGACGAGGCCGGGGAGGTGGAGCTGCCCACGTGGGTCGATCACGTGGGCTCCCTCGATACGCGCTGGCGTCGATTTCACTTCGATGCGGAGCCGAAGGAGAGCTCCCCCTCGCCTCCGCCGGAGCACTTCGTGGCGATCGAGGATCCGCGCCCCGGGCGTCGCGCATGAGCCGCCGAAGGCGGCGGTTTCCCGGCGCTTCTGCGGAGCATTGCCGATAGCGCGCCGCTATTTCCACTGGAACGTGGGGAGGCAGTTATCGAGAATGGCCTGAGAGCGGCGCTGGCAGATGGCCCGTGCGAGCGCCTGCGAAGGAGCGTGTCATGTCCTCCGAGACCGCCGAGCCCACCTTGCGCGTCATGTCGCTCCACGCGCTCGCGTACTGCGAGCGCCTCTTCTACCTCGAGGAGGTCGAGGAGATCCGTGTGGCGGACGAGGCGGTGTGGGCGGGCCGGCAGCTCCACGCCGAGCTCGACGAGCCTGGCGACGTCGTCGAGATGACGCTCGAGTCGGCCGCGCTGGGTATCCGAGGGCGGCTGGACGCGCTCCGCCGGCGCAGCGGCGAGCTGTACCCGGTGGAGCACAAGCGCGGCCGGGCCCGACGCGGGGCCGGCGGCGAACCCGCGGCGTGGGAGAGCGACGCCGTGCAGGCCGCGGCGTACGCGATGCTCCTGGAGGAGCACGCTGGCAGACCGGTCGCCGAGGCGCGCATCCGGTATCACCGAGACGGTGTGACGGTGCGCCTGCCGATCGCCGAGGCGGAGCGCGCCGCTGTGGTGCGAGCCGTCGCCCGCGCGCGAGAGCTCGCGCGTTCTCCGGACCGTCCCCGGGTGACGGACGACGAGCGCAAGTGCGTGCGCTGCTCTCTGGCGCCCGTTTGCCTCCCCGAGGAGTCTCGCTTCGCGGAGGCGGAGGCGCACTCGTCGCCGGCGGCCGAGCGGGGGACACCGGGCGCGCTCGCGCCGGGGGGCGCCGGGGCGGTTCGCGGTGCGGCGGCGGAGGCGCTCCCTTCACCGGTGCGGCTGTATCCGCCGGACACGGAGCGGCGATCGCTGCACGTCGTCAGCCATGGGGCCCGGGTCGGTCGCTCCTCCGACGCGTTCGAGGTGAGCGAGCGCGAAGGCGAGCGCACGCGGATCGGGGCGCGGGAGGTGAGCGACATCGTCGTGCATGGGCATGCGCAGATCACGACGCAGGCGCTGCGGCTCTGTGCGGCCGAGGAGATCGCGGTCCACTTCGTCGCCGCCGGCGGGGCGCACGTCGGCGTGTTCAGCGGCGGGAGCTCGGGGGTGCAGCGGAGGATCCGCCAGTTCCGCGGGCTGACGGACGACGCGTTCGCTATCGGGCTCGCCCGGCGGCTGGTGATGGCGAAAATCGAGATGCAGCTTCGCCATGTCCTCAGGGCGTCGCGCAAGGACGGCGCGGTGCGCGCGGGCATCGAGGAGCCGATCGAGATGCTGCGCGGCGGCCTTCGCCGCGCGGCGAAGGCGGTCGATCGTACGTCGCTCATCGGTCAGGAGGGCAGCGCCGCGCGCGGCTACTTCGGCGCGCTCGCGGCGCTCGTTCACCCGGAGGCTGGAGACGCGCTGCGGCCGCGCGGTCGCTCTCGCCGGCCGCCGGAGGATCGCTTCAACGCGCTGCTCTCCTTCGGCTACACGCTGCTCTACCGGGACGTGCTGAGCGCGATCCTCAGGGTGGGGCTGGAGCCCGGCTTCGGTGTGCTGCACCAGCCACGTTCCGCGGCGTTCCCGCTGGCCCTGGATCTGACGGAGCTGTTCCGGGTCCCGGTGGTCGACATGGCGGTCCTCGGCGCCGTCAACCGCCGGACGTTCGACCCGGAGCGCGACTTCGTGATCACGGGCCGTCAGGTCTGGTTGTCGGACGCTGGCCGCCGTGCGTTCATCGAGGTGTACGAGCGCCGCAAGCACGAGGAATACCGCCACGACGTGCTCGGCTTCTCTCTCTCCTATGCGCGGATGATGGAGCTCGAAGCGCGGCTCCTGGAGAAAGAGTGGTCGGGCGAACCTGGTCTGTTTGCCCGTTTTCGAATCCGATAGAGGTCCCCATGCCCGAGCCCCGTCACTGGCATCTCGTCGTGTACGACGTCTCCGAGCCCAAGGCGCTGCGCAAGGTGCACAAGGTGCTGAGCGCCTGGGGCAAGCCCGTTCAGTACTCGGTCTTCCGCGTACGCGGGACGGGGCGCGAGCTCGCGCGCCTGCGCTTCGAGCTGACCGGGCTCATCGCCCCGACGGACCGCCTGATGGTCATCCGACTTTGCCCGGACTGCGCCACCAGGGTCACCGTTCAGGGCAACGATCTGACGCCGCTCGATCTGGAGCCGCCGCCGTTCCGGATCGTGTGAGGCGAAGGATCAAGCACCGGCGCGCGATGGCTCGCGCGCCCTGGTCCTTGACATTCTAACCCAGTGATTACGATAATTTGCGTGGTGAGCAAGGCTGGGCAGGTGCGTGAATGGGCCTCGACGCGCGGGAAGACGCTGCTGGACGAGGAGCGCGCACGCGAGCCGGGCGTGGACGGGGGCCGGGAAGGGAGGTGCTTGCTGGAGTGTGGAAATTGGTGAGTAATATCGATGGGTTGTGGGGGCGGGGCGATCCCCGCCGTGATGCCGGAAGGCGTTGAGCACATAGAGGATTCGGTCGCCGATGTCATGATCGGTTTGACGCGATCCCCGCCGTGATGCCGGAAGGCGTTGAGCACCCGCGGAGACACCCGGCCGAGTAGCCGAGTAAACAAGCGATCCCCGCCGTGATGCCGGAAGGCGTTGAGCACAAGGCTCGCCGCGACGAGCGCGCGCAGGTGATCGGCGATCCCCGCCGTGATGCCGGAAGGCGTTGAGCACGCCCGGAGCTCCGCGTCTATGCGCATCCGGCGAGCAGCGATCCCCGCCGTGATGCCGGAAGGCGTTGAGCACATCTGCCGGACCTCCTCGAGCGTGCGCTTCTCGGGCGATCCCCGCCGTGATGCCGGAAGGCGTTGAGCACAGGAGAGCGTTGCGGCTCTGCTCGCGGAGCGGATGGCGCGCGATCCCCGCCGTGATGCCGGAAGGCGTTGAGCACCGCTGTGGACTTTCCGGCGACCTGACCGATCGCAAGCGATCCCCGCCGTGATGCCGGAAGGCGTTGAGCACACACCGTGGGCCTGACCAACGGCGGGAGCACGCGCTCCGTGCGATCCCCGCCGTGATGCCGGAAGGCGTTGAGCACATCATCGTCGCGGTGATCGTCCCTTGTCGACGGCAGCGATCCCCGCCGTGATGCCGGAAGGCGTTGAGCACAGTTCGATCGGGTCCTTGAACTTCCCGGCCTCGGTCGCGATCCCCGCCGTGATGCCGGAAGGCGTTGAGCACCGCGCAAGCGTCGTGGAGAGCTCGAGGCGAGTCTGCGATCCCCGCCGTGATGCCGGAAGGCGTTGAGCACGAGCTGACGATTAAAGGCACGCTGACGCTCATGCGTGCGATCCCCGCCGTGATGCCGGAAGGCGTTGAGCACATGCGGATCGTGCACCGAGTGCTCAAGCGTTGGGAGCGATCCCCGCCGTGATGCCGGAAGGCGTTGAGCACGAGCGAGAGCGGACACGGGTGCTTGTCGCGGTGAGCGATCCCCGCCGTGATGCCGGAAGGCGTTGAGCACATGGCCGCAGCGGCCTTGGCCTTTCGCAGAGGCATGCGATCCCCGCCGTGATGCCGGAAGGCGTTGAGCACGCCAAGGCGCAGGCCAAGATGCGCAACGCCGACAGCGATCCCCGCCGTGATGCCGGAAGGCGTTGAGCACGCCTTGTCGAGCGGGCGCACCCACCCGCGCTCCTTGCGATCCCCGCCGTGATGCCGGAAGGCGTTGAGCACAGTGCGTGGAGCGAGGGGACGCTCTGCGTTGCGAGCGATCCCCGCCGTGATGCCGGAAGGCGTTGAGCACAAGAAAGGAGGGGAGGGAGAGAAGGGAGGAGCGAGGCGATCCCCGCCGTGATGCCGGAAGGCGTTGAGCACAGCTCGTGCGGCTCCTGCACGAGCGGCGCTGGCCCGAGCGATCCCCGCCGTGATGCCGGAAGGCGTTGAGCACCCGGGAGTTCTGGCCTTGAGCGCGCGGCCATCCTCTGCGATCCCCGCCGTGATGCCGGAAGGCGTTGAGCACACACAGGCACAGAGATCCGCTGACTTCCTCTCGATGCTGCGATCCCCGCCGTGATGCCGGAAGGCGTTGAGCACCTCGTCCGGGCCCACGAGCACCTGCAGGACGAGGCGGCGATCCCCGCCGTGATGCCGGAAGGCGTTGAGCACTCGTCGAAGTCCACCGCCCGCGGGTACTCGGCCGGCGATCCCCGCCGTGATGCCGGAAGGCGTTGAGCACGACCACTCCCCCAAGGGCTCGAAGATTCCTGTCCTGCGATCCCCGCCGTGATGCCGGAAGGCGTTGAGCACTACATCGGTGGCAGGGTTACGCCAGAACCCACCTTGGCGATCCCCGCCGTGATGCCGGAAGGCGTTGAGCACTCGGCCGAGCCGCAGCCCGACGGCTCCGCGGTCGTGCGATCCCCGCCGTGATGCCGGAAGGCGTTGAGCACCTCAGGGACGCCGCGTGGTGGGCCGTCAAGCCCTGCGATCCCCGCCGTGATGCCGGAAGGCGTTGAGCACAACACGGTGGTCAACGCGGCCGCGCCGACCGTCTTGCGATCCCCGCCGTGATGCCGGAAGGCGTTGAGCACTTGCAAACGCGGCGGCGGATGTCGTCGCGCGCGTGCGATCCCCGCCGTGATGCCGGAAGGCGTTGAGCACCTTGCCCTCTCCGGGGACCTGGATCCCGTCCCCTGGCGATCCCCGCCGTGATGCCGGAAGGCGTTGAGCACACCACGCATCAAAAACTTCTCGCGGCAAACTGCTCATGCGATCCCCGCCGTGATGCCGGAAGGCGTTGAGCACAACGACGCGGCGCGGATGTGGAGCGGGACGGCAGGCGATCCCCGCCGTGATGCCGGAAGGCGTTGAGCACGCAGTTCAAGGCGGGCCGCTGCAGGTCGCTGGATGCGATCCCCGCCGTGATGCCGGAAGGCGTTGAGCACCGGAGCCCGGTGATGCCGGCCTCGCCCAGCGTGTCCTGCGATCCCCGCCGTGATGCCGGAAGGCGTTGAGCACAGGTAGTACGCCATGACGGGCTCGCCCTGCCCGTCGCGGCGATCCCCGCCGTGATGCCGGAAGGCGTTGAGCACAGCGGAGACGGCCAGGGGCGCGCGATCCCGGAGGCGATCCCCGCCGTGATGCCGGAAGGCGTTGAGCACAGGTGGACATCGCGCCGGGTCGATTCCGTCTTGCGATGCGATCCCCGCCGTGATGCCGGAAGGCGTTGAGCACGCCGGCGCCTCGACCGCCCACACGGCGTGGCCTCGGTCGCGATCCTCGCCGTGATGCCGGAAGGCGTTGAGCACCTCAGGGATGTTCGCCAACGCGAGGTCGTTCTGCTCGGAGGCGATCCCCGCCGTGATGCCGGAAGGCGTTGAGCACAAGCTCGAGCTCGAGACCCGGAAGGGTCCGGACGGGCGATCCCCGCCGTGATGCCGGAAGGCGTTGAGCACCACCTGGGCGACCAGCTGCAGGACACCGCCCCATTGCGATCCCCGCCGTGATGCCGGAAGGCGTTGAGCACGCGCCAACGTCGAACTGCTCGCCGAGCTGGCCCTGGCGATCCCCGCCGTGATGCCGGAAGGCGCTGAGCACAAGGAGCGGCGGCTGCTCTGCTCGCATTGCCGCGGCGATCCCCGCCGTGATGCCGGAAGGCGTTGAGCACCTGGGCCTGTGGTTCCTCGTGGTCACGATCTCGGGCGCGATCCCCGCCGTGATGCCGGAAGGCGTTGAGCACGTTGTCGCAGCGCGAATCCGAGAGCTTATCGATCGGCGATCCCCGCCGTGATGCCGGAAGGCGTTGAGCACAGTGGGCGTTCGACGGCACAGAGGGCCCTGAGAAGCGAACCGCCAAGCCGCCAAGGGCGCCAAGAAACCAGGGAAATCAGAGGGGGAATGCCGGGACGGCCCTCCCCTTCTTCTCTTGGCGGCCTCGGCGCCTTGGCGGTTTTTCTGCTGATCCGGGGCAACTTCCCGCAGTAGAGATAGGCGTTTGCTTCGACTGCTTGTTGGCGATCCCCGCCGTGATGCCGGAAGGTGTTGAGCACCATCCAGACGTCGGTGACCTCTATCGCGGAGTCCTGCGATCCCCGCCGTGATGCCGGAAGGCGTTGAGCACTCTATGCGGCCTAGCAGCTGAGCGACGCCGCCCTGCGATCCCCGCCGTGATGCCGGAAGGCGTTGAGCACACGCAGAACACGGGCGCGATGAACGCCAAGGCACGTGATCCCCCGCCGTGATGCCGTTGAGCCCCCCAAGCTCGTGGGCGACCTTCACGCGGTCGTCGCCGTGATCCTGTCGATGCTCCTCGGAAACCGCGTGAAGTTGGACGGGCCGACCCACCTGGCTCCCCGGACCCGAGGCGGCGCGAGCCGGCGGGACCTCGCCGGTCCCGGGGGCGTAGGCCAGCGCTTCGACCGCCGAGAAGTGGCCGTCCGCCGCCGTCGTCGCGGACGATCTCCCAGCCGGCGGCCCGAAGAGTGAAGGCCCGGAGCACCACCTCCGAGCCTTCAGGTCGTTCACCGGGACGCGCGCCGACACGCGGGGTCGCACGTCGGCCCAGTGGAGGTCCACTTTTCAGCGACCGACGGCGCCGGGACACGGGCGCCGTTCGCTTCGTCATCTGCGCGCGACGGCCCGGCCGACGCTCGCCCATGGAGCCCCGTGCCCTCCCCTGACGTCGGGCACACGGACGTCACACGGAGACGGACGGGCCAGGCCAACGCTCATAGCGGACGGCGAGCCGTCGAACGATCCGTTTTGAACGTAGCGAGCCACCGGTGGACGAGACAGTGCCAAGCTCGCTGACGCGCGCTCCGGTCCACCGCCGCGACCGGTCGCGCTTGCGCTTGGTCCGCCGGTGGCAGGCTCGCGCGGATGTATTGTCGCTCGGATCACCATTGACGTCGCCTTCCGGTGGGAGAACGGTGCGCGTGTCCGGAAAGAGAGGAAACATGGGAGGTGGCCTGAAGAAGGCGAGCGCGCTCGTGCTGTGCGGCGTCCTTGGAATGGTGCTCACGTCTGCATGCGACTTGTCCTATACTTGCGACACGGTGGAGCCGGGAAGCGCGGGTGCTGGATACCCGACAGGATCCGTAGGGGCGGGAGATTATCTCGGACCAGGTGACGAAGGCGGAGCCGAAGACGTAGGCAGCGAATCGTTCGAGCTGATGGCAGGGTGCTCACCAATCAACAAATGCACCGAGATGTACGACGCCTGCGTCGCAAAGGGCTATCCATGCAACCGCTACATCACCACAGGCTACACGCTCTGCGCCATCTGCCAGGACAATTGCTGGCAGGAGCATGATTACAAGTACAGAGAGTGCTATAGCTGCGGGTTTCGTTGAGCATGACACCGCTCGTTGACATTCGCACGGCGACGCACGTCGCCTTCGACGCGCCGACCGCAGAGCAACTGCTTCGCATCGGCGCGACCCGTGTCGTGCTCGCTTCCGACCGCCTTCTCACCGGACCGAGCCGCCCGAGTCCTCTTGAGCATGTCCGGCAGCGTCAGATTTGGTGGAGCTCGGACGAGCTGTGGGATAGCCTCTATTCGTCGGAGACCCGGTGGGAGTTGCCTGTCGTAACGTGGGTATCATCGAGCCTCCACGAGCGGGTGAACCTCTGGCGGACCTGTAGCTGGTTGCGCGACCTGGGGCTCGCCTGCGACGACATCCTCATCCTCGAGCTTGAGCCCGTCGTCCGTTCAAGAGCAAGAAGTCACGAGGGATCGAAGCGACCGTTTGATTGCAGTCATTCGGTGTCCGACCACCCTGACGAAGCCCTTCTCGCGCGAATCGAAAAGGCGAGCCCCTGGCCGCCTGAACGCTATGCTCGCGCCGTTCGCCTCTGGAACAGCTACGTCGACGAGGACCCCTTGCCGTTCGTGGAGAGCTGCTCTGCTGGTGACACCAGCTTTCCGGAGCTCGCTCCCCTGTGGGCGTTCCTCTCTTCCTTCTTTCCAAGAAGGACCACGGAAGCAGCCTTGCGCCTGAGTCGTTTCGACGAGATCACGCTTTCTCGCCTGTTGCCTGAGTGGCAGACGCCAGCGGGCGTGGCCGCCCAGAAGTCGGAGACGCTCGTGGACATGTGGCATTTGCTCTTCTGTACGGGCGACCTGTTCCTGCCGCGCCGGCTGGAGCACTGGGCAGACCACGACTCGAGTGCGGCTGTGGAGCGCGGGCCTGGCCCAAAGCCGCCAGGCGCTGGCTACCCGATGCTTTCGAGCGTCTACCGCCTCACCGAGCGTGGGACGCGACTCCGAGACGAGGGGCTTGACCAGCTGACGGATGCGCCAAGCCTGCCCGTTGCCGGGACAGAGGCGTACTCAGCCTCGGCCCCGTGGGTGCTGCTCGAAGATGGTCGGCTCGCTCGCCTGTGAGGGACAGCAGCGGCTCCAACCAGCGCGCCCGACCGAGGGCACGGGCACCGCTGGCTCTTTGGGCGGAGCGATCCGCGCCGTGACGCCGGAAGGCGTTGAGCACGCGGCGGGGGAGCAGTGGTGCGCGAGCCGCTCCTCCTGCGCTCCCTGAGGTATATCCGCCGGTGTGCAACTGTAGATCGTGCGGTTATCGATGATGATCTCCTTGCAGAATGATGCCGTGTATGTCGCGATCGGTGGAATCGCACAGTCGGAACTCAAGAAGATCGTGTCTCCCGTCGTCGTCGACGATGACAATCTTCTTCTTGGTCCGTCGAGCTCGGACCCGAGGCGTCATCGCGCCGCGCGCACTGGATACTGGGGAAGGCAGCCATCGGCAAAGCTCAGCAAGGAGCTCGCCTGCTCTGCAGATATACCTATCTGCGTGGCCATTCCGCCGACGATCAACGGGTTGCTGAGCTTGTGTAGAATCTGTGCCTCGGGAGCGGAGCGAAGGCGCCAGATAAAACTCATTGCTCTCAGGTCGGACATCGCCGTGCCGTTCCCGCACGGCCAGGACCCGACGGAAGAGGCGTTTTTCGACGTCGCGGACGCTCTGCGACGGAATCCAGCCGTGACCGAATGCTCGGAGCTCGAGGTCGCGCTCCTCGCCACCGTGTGGAAATTGTGGTGTGACCGCTCTCCCGTCGCCCTCTCCAGGTTGTGCGCTGCGGGCGACGCGCTCCACCCACAGCTGGCAAATCTTGGCCGCTATCATGCCGGGTATTTCCCTAGGCGAGTCGAGAAAAAGCTATTGCTGTCGCGCTTTGATGAGCTGCTCTTGAGGCAGCTGTCCGGTGAATGGATCACGTCGACCAGGGTCTTCGTCAATGGGCAAGCTGACAGCCCTGGCCTGAGAGAATGGCTCTCGCACGTCGGGGACCTCTATGTGCCCAGGCGATTGCTCGAGTGGAGCCGGCACGGCGGTGGGCGCTTTGTCGAGTGCCAGGAACACCCGGAGAAACCTTCCGAAATGAACAGATGGTCCTTTCGATGGCATGCCGGGGGCGAAGCGATACTTGAATCGTTGCCGAGCCTGCGAGCAGCACCGCCGGTGGCCATCGGTGGTTGTGTCGCGTACGACGCCGACCGTGCCTGGGGATGTCGCTTCGATCGTCGAGGTTTGCCTTGCGTCACCCGGATCACCACGGCGGACGGTCCCGTTGGCGGTCTCGCGGCACGGTAGAGCGCCTCGCCCGATCGTCGTGCCGGTACGTCGTACTCTGCCTTCACGCCTCACCACCTCCGCGAGCTCGCCAGCGCCGCGCTCCGCCTTGTCCCGGATCGACCGCGAGCTGCTGCTCCACGCGGTCCGTCTTGTCCCGGATCGACCGCGAGCTCCTGCGCCACGCGCTCCGCCCGCCCTGCGTCGGCGCCGGCGTGCAGCATCCCCGAGCCCATCGATCCGGCCTCGCGCGCCCCTCTGCTACCCTTCCGCGAATGGAACGCCATCGCTCGCTCCGCATGACCCTCCTCCTCGCCGCTGGCGCCGCCGGCTGCTCCAACGCGAAGAGCCCCGAGATCGCAGTCGTCACGCTCGGCGAGCCGCAGGCCACGCCCCCCGACGCCGGCGTCCCGGACGAACAAGCGTCGCCCGGGCCCCGGCCGCCGCGCGGCGTGGGCTGGGTCAAGGAGCGGGACGGCACCGTGCACCGCGCCACGCGGGTCCGGTGCGACGCGACCATCGATCAGCGCGCGTGCAGCGGCACGGAGCGAACGTTCCAGTGCAAGACGGACGCCGATTGCAAGGAGGGACCCCGCGGAAAGTGCGTGAGCTCGTTCGGGCAGATCGGCGCGTATTGCGGCTGCGAGTACGCCTGCGAGAGCGACGCGGAGTGCGGCGCGTCCGAGGCCTGCGTGTGCAAGGGGACTGGCGCCCTCCGGGAGCAGCACTCGGTCTGCGCAAAGGCCCTCTGCTCGGTCGACGCCGATTGCCCCGGCAGCACCTGCGGCCTGTCGGCGTATTTCAATGGCTGCTGGGAGCAGGTGACGCTCGCCTGCCGCACCAAGGAAGATACCTGTCAGAGCGACGCGGACTGCCGATCTTCTGACGAGAGCCGCGGCGCCGCCTGCGTCGTCACCGACCCGGAGGGAGAGAGCGTGCGCTGGGAGTGCGCCGGGATCTCCTGCGCCATCGGCCGCCCCTTCGTCGTCGACGGGCAGCCGCGCGCCGCGCAGGGCGCCGCGCGCGACGACTGGCGCGCTCGCGCCGAGCTCGACGTCGCGTCCCTCTCGCCCGAGGTGCGCGAGCTCGCCGCGGCGCACTACGCCGCCGTGGCCGCGCTCGAGCACGCGTCCGTCGCGAGCTTCGCCCGCTTCTCCCTCCAGCTCCTCGCGCTGGGCGCGCCGGCCGCCCTCGTCGGCGAGGCGCACCGCGCCGCGCTCGACGAGGTGGAGCATGCGCGCCTCGCCTACGGCGTCGCCTCCCGCCTCGCCGGCCGGGCCATCGGCCCCGGGCCGCTGCTCGAGGCGGCCACGGCGCCGCTCGGCGCCGGCGTCGCCGAGGTGGTGGAGGCGCTCGTCGAGGAGGGCTGCGTGGGTGAGGCGCTGGGCGCTGCGGAAGGCCGTGAGATCGCGCAGCGCGCGGGGGATCCGGCGCTCGCGGCCACGTTCGCGCGCATCGCCGCCGACGAGGAGCGGCACGCGGCGCTCTCGTGGAGGGCGCTCTCGTGGATGCTCGCGACGTTCGGCGAGCCGGCGCGCTCCGCGGCGGAGCGGGCGTTCTCCCGCGCCGCCGCCCGCTACGCCGTCGACCCGGCCCCCGGGCCCGCCGTGCACGAGGCGCTCGGCCTGCTCCCGGCGCGCGCGCTCGGGGCGCTGCGCCGCGAGGTGCTCGCCGAGGTCATCGCGCCGTGCCGCGCGGCCTTACCGGGGCTGTCGTGCGACAGAATCGCCGCGCAACCGTCGAGTCCGCCACAGGCATCCTCCTGACCGCAAGCGGACTGATGAGGCAGATTCGCCCACTCCCGTAGCAACTTGCCACAGCGAGGAGGGGGCAGTCGCGTGGACTCGGGAGAAAAGGGTGCACCCGTGCGGTGCACCGGATCTTGCACGGGGGCCGGCACTCGAATCCACGTGAGGAGGTCTTTACCCATGGTCGCATCGCGCAACGCTCTCGTCCTGACGATCGGTCTCGCTGTCGGCGTCGGCTGCTCCAACACGCCCCCGGCGAGCAGCCCGAGCCCGAACGAAGCACCACCGCAGCCGGCCCCGACCGCCGCCCCGCCGCTGCCGGAGGCGGCCCCTCCCGCGACGCCGCCGGCTCCGCCGCCCGGCACCGAGCCGCAGGCGGGGACGGCCACGACGCCGAGCGCCCCGGCCGAGGCCCCGCTGACCGACGAGCAGATCCTCGCCGTGCTCGACGCCTCGAACAAGAAGGAGATCGACGAGGCCCAGCTCGCGCAGACGAAGGCCAAGAGCAAGGACGTGAAGGCCTATGCCAAGGCCATCGCCCAGCACCACACCGAGGCCAAGGCGAAGCAGGCCAAGCTGGTCAAGAAGCTCGGTATCACGGCGGCGGACTCGGACAAGAGCAAGCAGCTCACCGACGAGACGCAAAGCGCGCTCGAGCAGCTGAAGGCGCTGCAAGGAGCCGATTTCGATCAGCAGTTCGTGGCCACGATGATCAAGGATCACCAGAACACGCTCGACTTCCTCGACAGGAAGGCGCTGCCGAACGCGAAGAACGCCGATCTGAAGGCGATGGTCGAGAAGGACCTCCGGCCGACGATCGAGAAGCACCTGAAGGACGCGGAGGCGCTCTCGCAGAAGCTCGGCCCGGCGGGCGCGGGCGCGACAGGGACCCAGCCGCCGGCCCCTGGCACGAAGGAGGCCGCGCCCCCGCCGAAGTAGCCGGCCGCAGGCCAGGACGGGAGAAGGAGACGAGAGCGGGGCGCGTCGTCAGCGCCGATGCGTCCCGCTCAGCTCAGAGAGACCCAGACCGATTTGAGCTGCGTCAGCTCGTCCAGCACCGCGCGGCCGTTCTCGCGCCCGAAGCCGGATTGCTTGGTTCCGCCGTACGGGCTCGCCGCGTCGAAGCGGTTGTACGTGTTGATCCAGACCGTGCCCGCCGAGAGGCGCGCGGCCAGCGCGTGCGCCTTGCCGACGTCGCGCGTCCAGATGCCCGCCGCGAGGCCGAACTCGGTCGCGTTCGCGACGCGCGCGGCCTCCTCCACGTCGTCGAAGGGGAGGACAGCCAGCACCGGGCCGAAGATCTCCTCGCGGGCGAGGGCCATCGACGGGGAGACCGCCGAGAACACCGTCGGCTCGACGAAGAACCCCGGGCCCTCGCGGCGCCCGCCGGTCTCGCGGCGCGCCCCCTCGGCCGCGCCACGGTCGATGTAGCCGAGCACCTTCGTGAAGTGCGCCTCCGAGACGAGGGGGCCCAGCTGCGTCGATGGATCGAGCGGATCGCCAGGGACCAGCCGGCGCGCGCCGCTCGTGACCACCTCCAGCACCCGGTCGTGCACCGACCGCTCCACGAGGAGCCGGCTCCCCGCCGTGCAGAGCTCGCCCTGGTTGTAGAAGATCGCCGTCACCGCCGCCTTCGCGGCGCTCTCCACGTCCGCGTCCGCGAAGACGATGTTTGGGCTCTTGCCGCCCAGCTCCAGCGACAGCTTCTTCAGCGTGCCCGCCGCCGCGCGCATGATCGTCCTGCCCGTCTCCGTGCCGCCCGTGAACGAGATCTTCGCGACGCCCGGGTGCTCGACGAGCGCAGCCCCCGCCTCCTCGCCGTGCCCCGTGACGACGTTGACGACGCCCGGCGGCACCCCCGCCTCCGCGAGGAGGCGCGCCAGCTCCAGCGTCGTGAGGCTCGCCTCCTCCGGCGGCTTGACGACCACCACATTGCCCACCGCGAGCGCGGGCGCCACCTTCCGCGCCGCGAGCAAGAGCGGGAAGTTCCAGGGGATGATCGCGCCGATGACGCCGAGCGGCTCGCGCACGGTGTAGTTCAGGAACGGACCCCGCACCGGGATCGTCTCGCCGCCGAGCTTCGTCGCCCACCCGGAGAAGTAGAAGAACGTGTCCGCCGTGCGCGGCACGTCGAGCGTCCGCGCGGCCGTGATCGGCTTGCCCGTGTCGAGCGCCTCGAGCCGCGCCAGCTCCTCGCACCGCGCGAGGATCAGCTCCCCCGCCTTCCACAGGATGCGCGCGCGCTCGTTCGGATCCATCGCCGCCCAGCGCGGAAACGCCGCGCGCGCGGACGCCACGGCGGCGTCCACGTCCTCGCGGCGGCCGCGGGCGAGCCGCGCGAGCGCCCCGCCCGTCGCGGGGTTCGCGGTCTCGAACGTCTCGCCCGAGAGCGCCTCCCTCTCGGCGTTGTCGATCCAAAGACCCTTCACCGTCTCGCGCGTGTCACCCATGCCCCCGTCGTAAACCCGCGCACCCGGGCGCGGCAAGCGGCGATGACACGCGCCCCGGCGTGCGGGATACTCGCGCTGCCTATGGATTTCTCCGATCGCCCCACGCTCCCGTCCGTCCCTCCGCGAAGAGTCGTCACCGAGCTGCCCGGGCCGAAGGCGCGCGCCTGGATGGCGCGCGGCGGCTTCGACATGCAGTCGAGGTACCGCGCGGTCGTGATGGATGACATCGCGAGCCGCGGGTGCTCGCTCGTCGACGTGGACGGCAACGTGTTCCTGGACCTGTTCGCGAACTTCGCGCTCGGGGCGCTCGGCTACAACCACCCCGCGCTTGTCGAGGTGGCGCACCGCGAGGCCTTCATCCGCGCCGTCGCGAACCCGACGTCGACGCCGTTCGTGACGACGCCGGCCTGGTTCGAGTTCGTGGAGGCGCTCGAGCAGCGGTTCGCGCCGCGCGGCATGGCGCGCGTCTTCTGCGTGGACGCCGGGGGCGAGGGCGTCGAGTCCGCGATCAAGGCGGCGTTCATCCGGCACGGCGAGCGCCGGCGGGAGGCCGCCGGGCTGCCGAGGAACCCGCTCGAGCTGCCGGAGGAGCAGCAGAAGAGCATCCTCGACAACGCGGGCACCGACGCGGTGGTCGTGTCGTTCGCCGGCGCGTTCCACGGCCGGGGCCTCGGGCCGATGTCCGCCACGCACTCGAAGGTGATCCACAAGGCCGACCTGCCCGCGTTCCCCTGGCCGACGGCGCCGTTCCCCGCGAGCCGCTTCCCGCTGGCGCGCTTCGCCGACGAGAACGACCGCGCCGAGGCGGAGGCCCTCGCCGCGCTCGAGCGGATCCTCGACGCGCACGGCGGCCGGGTGGCCGCCCTGATCGTCGAGCCCGTGCAGTCCGAGGGGGGCGATCGGCACGCGAGCGCAGCCTTCTTCCGCCGCGCGCAGGAGCTCGCCGGGAAGGCGGGCGCGGCGTTCATCCTGGACGAGGTGCAGACCGGCATGGGGATCACCGGCACGCTCTGGGCGCACGAGCAGCTCGAGCTGCCGCGCCCGCCCGATCTCATGTGCTTCGGGAAGAAGATGCAGATGGGCGGGTTCTTCGCGACGAGCGCGTACGACGTCGCGCAGTTCGGGCGCATGTACCAGACGCGCAACGGCGACCGCGCGCGGTCCGCGATCGCGCTGGCGACGCTCCGCGCGATCGAGTCCGAGGACCTGCTCGGCAACGTGCGCGCGACGGGCCGCCACTTCCTCTCGCGGCTCGAGGAGCTCTGCGAGCGCTACCCCGCGCTCGCGAGCGAGCCGCGCGGCCGCGGCTTCCTGCTCGCGTTCGACCTGCCGACGACCGCGGCGCGCGACGATTTCCTCTCGCGCGCGCTCCGCCGCGGGGTGTTCGCGAGCTACACGGGGACGCGCTCGGTCCGGCTGCGGCCGCACCTCATCACGACGGTCCCGGAGGTCGACGAGGCGATCGGCGTCTTCGACGCGGTGCTGCGCGAGATGGCCGGATGATCGTCGATCCGCGCGACGTCTGCCCGGGGGAGGGGCCGGAGAAGGTCGCGCGGGCGCTCGCGCAGTTCTCCGTGGACGAGGCGCAGGACGGCGCGGCGTTCGACGAGGGCTACCGGGCGCTCGACGCGGTCTTCGGGCCGAAGGGCGAGCTCGAGCGCCGCGAGGTGCTCTGGGCGTGGCTCACCGGGGCGCACACGGACGCGGGGGCGCCCATCACGGCGACGTACCACCTGCTGCTCGCGCGCGACGCGGAGGGGCACCTCGCCGGCGTGCGCGATTGCTACGTCACGCTGGACCGCGCGGCGCGGCGCTGCGTGGCGCTCCTGTCGCACGCGCTCGTCCTGCCGGCCTTCCGCCGCACCGGGCTCGCCGCCCTGCTGCGCGCGGCGCCGGTCGCGCTCGCGCGCCGCGCGATCGAGGGCGCGGGGCTCGCAGGGGGCGAGGGAGCCGGCGGGGACGGCGCGGAGGTGATGCTCGCGGCCGAGATGGAGGCCGTCGACCCGGACGACCGCGACACCGTGGTGCGGCTCATCGCGTACGGGCGCGCGGGGTTCGCGATCGTCCCGCCGGACGTGCTCCCGTACGCGCAGCCGGATTTTCGCGATATCGCCGCGCTCGGTGTCACGCCGGTGCCGCTGCCGCTCCTCGCGGTGGTGCGCCAGGTCGGCGAGGAGGAGCGCGACGAGATCCCGCGCGCCCGGGCCGAGTCGTTTCTGCGCCATTACCAGGCGGTCCACGCGCGCGAGGTGAGCCCGAGCGAGCTCGCGCCGATCCGCGAGAACGCGCTCGCGCGCCTGGCGGCGTTCCCGGGTGAGCGCGTGCCCCTGATCCGGATCCCGCGGGGGCCGGCGGAGGTGGCGGGGTTCGCGCCGGTGCTCCGGAGCGCGGTGATGCCGCTGTTCCCGCCGGCGTGGCGCGGCAAGGCGCCGCTCGACGTGCCGGAGCGGGAGCTCGAGAGGCTCTGCGCGGCGTGGTCCTCGGGATAGCCGGGGTGAGGCGTCCTCGGGGCTCCGTGACCCGTCGCAGGCGCCGGCTGTCCGGCGGAGAGCCCTGCGAGGGCTCCGCCCGGGGCGCGTCGGAGCGCGGTCGGTGGCGGCCAGGCGGGCGGCTCCACGCGGATCCTGCTCGGCGGGTCACCGCGGGCTACGATTGAGAGCGCCGGACACGCCGCCATGCCGTCAAGCACCACCACCGTTTCAATCCGCAGGATCACGGACGAGGCCGCCTCGGACGCCGAAGATCTGCTCGCCGTCGAGGAGCCGCTCGAGATCGTCGTCATCGCGCGTGCCCCCGGGGACGCGCGCCGCGCCGAGCGCCGCCTCGGCATCACGATGCGCACGCCCGGCAACGATCGCGAGCTCGCGGTCGGCCTCCTGTTCGCCGAGGGCGTCATCTCCCGCGCGGCCGACGTGGTCGCCGTCGAGGAGGCCCTCGGGCCCTCGGGCGACCTCGTGCGCGTCACGCTCGGCGACGACGTGACCGTCGATCTCGGGCGCACCGAGCGCGCCCTCGCGGTCGCGAGCGCGAGCTGCGGCGTCTGCGGCAAGGCGTCGATCGACGTCGCGGCGCTCGCGCCGCCCGCGCCGCTCGCGCGGGGCGTCCCCCGGCTCGCGCCGGGCGTCGTGCACGGGCTCGCCGCGCGGCTCCGCGGCGCGCAGCCGGTGTTCGGGCGGACCGGGGGGCTGCACGCGGCGGCCCTCTTCGACGCGGGCGGCGCGCTCGCCGATCTCCGCGAGGACGTCGGGCGCCACAACGCCGTCGACAAGCTGATCGGCGCCGCGCTGCTCGCCGGGCGGCTGCCGGACCCGGGCGCGGTGCTCATGGTCAGCGGGCGCGCCGGGTTCGAGCTCGTGCAGAAGGCGCTCCGGGCCTCGATCCCCGTGATGGTCGCGGTGGGCGCGCCCTCGAGCCTCGCCGCCGAGCTCGCGGCGGCGCACGGGATGACGCTCGTCGGCTTCGCCCGCGACGGGCGGTTCAACGTGTACGCGGGCCGGGAGCGCGTCGAGGTCCCCGTCGCGGCCCCGGCGGAGGCCGCGTCGTGACGGCCCGCGACGCGCCGCGCGACGTGCAGGCGGAGCCGCCGCTCGAGCCCGAGGCACCGAGGATCGGCGAGCGCAGCGCGGCGGCCGGCGGGCTCCCGGCGGTCGGCGCGACGCTCCGGCACGCGGTCGGCGAGATGGGGGTCGCGCGCGCCGTGCGCACGCTTCTCCGCGTGAACCAGGGCGAGGGCTTCGACTGCCCCGGCTGCGCGTGGCCCGAGCCCGAGGAGAAGCGCTCGGTCGCGGAGTTTTGCGAGAACGGCGCCAAGGCGGTCGCCGAGGAGGCGACGCTCCGCCGCGTCACGCCCGAGTTCTTCCGGGAGCACAGCGTCGAGGCGCTCTCGCGGCAGTCCGACCACTGGCTCGGCAAGCAGGGGCGGCTGACCCACCCGATGCTGCTCGACGAGGGCGCGTCGCACTACCGCCCGGTGTCGTGGGACGAGGCGCTCGACGTCGTCGCCTCGTCGCTGCGCGCGCTCGGCTCGCCGGACGAGGCCGTCTTCTACACGTCGGGCCGCACGAGCAACGAGGCGGCGTTCCTCTACCAGCTCTTCGTGCGCGAGCTCGGGACGAACAACCTGCCCGACTGCTCGAACATGTGCCACGAGTCGAGCGGCGTTGGCCTGCGCGAGGCCATCGGCGTGGGCAAAGGGACGGTATCCCTCCACGATTTCGAGCTGGCCGACGCGATCTTCGTCGTCGGGCAGAACCCGGGGACGAACCACCCGCGCATGCTCTCGGCGCTGCGCGAGGCGCGGCTGCGCGGGTGCGAGATCGTGACGGTGAACCCGCTCCCCGAGGCGGGCAACGAGCGCTTCCAGCACCCGCAGCACCCGCTCGATCTCGTCGGCTCGGGCGTGCCGCTCTCGACGCTCTTCCTCCAGGTGCGCATCAACGGCGACGTCGCGCTCTTCACCGGGATCATCAAGGAGATGCTCGAAGAGGAGGAGCGGAGGCCGGGCGCCGTGCTCGATCGCGCGTTCATCGCGGGCCACACCCACGGCTTCGAGGCGTTCGCCGAGGCCGTGCGCGGCGCGCCCTGGGACGACATCGTCGCGCAGAGCGGGGTCCCGCGCGAGCAGATCCGGGCGGCGGCCGAGATCGCGATGCGCTCCGAGCGCACGATCGCGTGCTGGGCCATGGGCCTCACGCAGCACCAGAACGGCGTGGCCAACGTGCAGCAGGTGATGAGCTTCCTGCTCCTTCGCGGCAACATCGGGCGGCCCGGCGCGGGCGCGTGCCCTGTTCGCGGGCACAGCAACGTGCAGGGTGACCGGACGATGGGCATCTGGGAGCGCCCGCCCGCGGAGCTCCTCGATCGGATCGAGCAGAACTTCGGCTTCTCCCCGCCGCGCCGCCACGGGCTCGACACCGTCGCCGCGATCGCGGCGATGGCCCAGGGGCGCGCCCGCGTCTTCTTCGCGCTGGGCGGCAACTTCCTCTCGGCCACGCCGGACACGGCGCTGACCGCCCGCGCCCTCGCCCGGTGCGACCTCACCGCGCACGTCTCGACCAAGCTGAACCGGGCGCACCTCGTGACGGGCAGGCGCGCGCTCATCCTGCCTTGCCTCGGCCGCACCGAGCGCGACGTGCAGGCGGGCGGGCCGCAGTTCGTGACCGTCGAGAACTCGATGGGCGTCGTCTCGAGCTCGCGCGGCAGCCTCCCGCCGGCCTCGGAGCTGCTGCGCAGCGAGGTGGCCATCGTCGCGGGCCTCGCCCGCGCGGCGCTGGGCGCGCGCTCGCGCGTGCCGTGGGAGGAGCTCACCGCCGATTACGACAGGATCCGCGATCTCATCGAGCGCACGATCGACGGCTTCGACGGCTTCAACGCGCGCGTCCGGGACCCGCGCGGCTTCGCCCTGCCGAACGCCGCGGCGAAGCGCGAGTTCCGCACGGAGACCGGCAAGGCGAACTTCGTGATCCACCCGCTCCCGCGGCACGATCTCGAGCCGGGCGAGCTCCTGATGATGACGATCCGCAGCCACGACCAGTACAACACGACCATCTACGGGCTCGACGACCGCTACCGCGGCGTCCGGGGCGGGCGCCGCGTCGTGTTCATGAACGCCGAGGACGCGGCCGAGCGCGGCCTCGCCCAGGGGGACCTCGTCGACGTCACGAGCCGCTTCTCCGACGGGGAGCGCGCCGCGCGCGCGTTCCGCGTCGTGCTGTACACCATCCCCCGCGGCAACGTCGCGGCCTACTTCCCCGAGGCGAACGTGCTCGTGCCGCTCGGCAGCATCGCCGAGAAGAGCCACACGCCCGCGTCGAAATCGATCGTTGTGCGCGTCCGGGCGGCCGTCGCGACCGACGGATCCGCGTGACGCTCCGCCGCCCCCGTTGCATTGGAGTCCGACCATGAACGCCCCGACCCACATCCCCCCGCCCATCCCCGGCGAGCCCGAGCGCGCCTCGATGCGCACCGCCATCCCGGGGCCTGCGTCCGAGGCGCTCCGCGCCCGCCACCATCGCTACCAGGACGCGCGACCGATCCACTTCTATCAGGACGCGCGCAAGAGCCTGGGCAACTACATGGTCGACGTGGACGGCAACGTGCTGCTCGACGTGTACGGGCACATCGCCGCCGTGCCCATCGGCTACAACCACCCGGATCTGCTCGCCGCGTGGCGCGGCGGTCGCTTCGACTGGTGCGCCGGTTACCGCTCCGCGCTCGGCGTCGCGCCCGCGCCCGAGTGGGTCGATCTCGTCGAGAAGACGCTGATGCGCGTCGCGCCGAAGGGGCACACGCGCGTCTTCACGTTCACGACCGGCGCGGAGGCGGTCGAGAACGCGCTCAAGGCCGCGTTCATCCGGCTCGCCCGGCGCCGCCGCGGCGGCGCGCAGCCGAGCGACGGCGACCTCGCCGCCTGCATGCTCAACCGGCAGCCCGGCGTGAACGCCTTCAAGGTGCTCTCCTTCGAGGGCGGCTTCCACGGTCGCAGCATGGGCGCCCTCTCGGCGACGCGGAGCAAGCCGATCCACAAGCTCGACATCCCCGCGTTCGACTGGCCCGTCGCGCCGTTCCCCGCGAGCCACTTCCCCCTCGCCGCGCACGCCGAGCAGAACCGCGCCGCCGAGGCGCGCTCGCTCGAGGCGGTCGAGGCGGCGCTCGACGCCCACCCGGACGAGGTCGCCGCGGTCATCGTCGAGCCGATCCAGGGCGAGGGCGGCGACCGCCACGCGAGCCCGGCCTTCTTCCAGGCGCTCCGCCGCCTCACCGCGGAGCGCGGCGTCGCGCTCATCATCGACGAGGTGCAGACGTGCGGCGGCGGGACCGGCGCGCTCTGGGCGCACGAGGCGTGGGACCTGCCCGAGCCGCCGGACATGGTCACGTTCTCCAAGAAGATGCAGCTCGGCGGCTTCTACTGTCGCGAGGAGCTCGCGCCGATCGAGCCGCTGCGCGTCTTCAACACCTGGCTCGGCGACCCGCTCCGCGGCGCGCAGCTCGAGGTCATCCTCGAGGTCATCGAGCGCGACCGGCTCCTCGAGAACACGCGGGCGACCGGCGAGCGCCTGGTCGCCGGCCTCGAGGACATCTGCCGGCGCTACCCCGCGGTGCTCTCGGGCGCCCGGGGCAGCGGCACCTTCGCCGCCGTCGACTTCCCCCACGCCGCCCGGCGCGACGCGGCGCTCACCGCGCTCCGCAACCGCGGCCTCGAGGTGGGCGGCTCGGGCGACCGCACGCTCCGCTTCCGGCCGGCGCTGATCTTCGCCCCGCGCCACGTCGGCGAGGCGCTCGACCACCTCGAGTCGGTCTGCAAGTGACCTCGGGCGCCGCCGCCTCGCCGCCGATCCGGGTGTTCCACTCGCCGGGGTATTTCGCGGACATCGGCGAGCACGTCATGCCGATGCGCAAGTTCGCCCTCGTGCGCGAGGCGATCGAGCGGAGCGGCCTGCCCGTGCGCATCGAGGAGCCCGAGGCGGCGTGTGACGAGGACCTCCTGCGCGTCCACGCGCCCGGGTACGTCCAGGCGATCGCGACCGGCGAGCCCCGGGCGCTGGCCGAGTCGCAGAAGCTCCCGTGGTCGCCGGCGCTCGCCGGGGCGGTGCGCTTCACGAACGGCGGCTGCGTCGCCGCCGCCGCCGCGGCCCTCGAGGACGGCGTCGCGGGCAACCTCGCGAGCGGCTTCCACCACGCGCACGAGGGCCACGGCGAGGGCTTCTGCACCTTCAACGGCCTCGTCGTCGCGCTGGAGCGCGCGCGCGCCGAGGGGCGCATCCGCCGCGGCCTGGTTGTCGACATGGACCTCCACTACGGCAACGGCACCGCCTCGCTGCTCGCGTCGCGCCCCTGGGCGTCCCAGCTCTCCATCTACGGCAGCTGGTACAAGCAGAACAAGGCGCACCGGGACGTCGAGGGCGAGCGCGCCCCGGACACCGAGAACTGCTGGTCCGTCCCGGTCCCGAACGGGAGCGGCGGCGCCGCCTACCTCGAGATCCTGGAGCGGCACCTCGGCCCGGCGATCGACCGCGCCGCGCCCGATCTGATCCTGTACCAGGCCGGCGCGGACCCGTACCGCGAGGACCCGTACTCGCCGCTCGACCTGACGCACGACGATCTCTACGCGCGCGACCAGATCGTGTTCCGGGCCGCGCTCGAGCGGGGCGTCCCGATCGCGTGGGTGCTCGCGGGTGGGTACACGCCCGACGTGAGCCGGGTGGTCGAGGTGCACCTCCGCACCTTCATCGCGGCGGTGCGGGCGAGGGAAGCGGCGGCGCGCGCGGGGTGACCGGTGACCTCGGCCGACCCGCGCCCCGCCAGGCAAGGTAGCATCGCGCGATGGCCGACCTGAACGACCCCGTCCGCCTGGCCGAGCTGCGCGGCGCCGTGCTGCGCGCCGACGCGGACGCCATCCTCGACGCCTGCGTGGTGCGGGCCGCCAAGCTGGCCCGGTCGCCCATCGCCGTGGTCAGCCTGCTCGTGCGCCATGTCCAGCTCCTGCGCGCGCAGCACGGGCTCCCCCTCGAGCTCGCCGTGAGCTGCGCGACGTCGAGGAGCAACTCCTTCTGCCAGCTCGTCGTGCTCGACGAGGTGCCGCTCATCGTCGACGACGCGCTGCGCGACGAGCGCGTCCCGAAGGAGCTCGTCGAGAGCTACGGCATCCGCGCCTACGCGGGCGTGCCGGTGCGCGCGCACGGGCACGTGCTCGGAGCGCTCTGCGTGCTCGACGTCGTCCCGCGCCGCTTCGACCAGCGGATCGTCGGCGCCCTCGAGCAGCTCGCCATCGACGTCTCCGGCCGGCTCTCGGCGCTCACGCTGAGCGACGCCCCGCTGGCCAGCGCCGACGTGCAGGAGCGCCTCGTCCGCGTCGAGCAGGCCACCCGCGCCCTGGAGCGCGCGCTCCTCGCCCTCTCGCCCGTCATCGCCGCGGCGCAGGCGGCGACGGCGGGGCCGCGGGTCGACGCGTCGCACGCGTCGCACGCACCGCGCGCGACGCACGTCACGCCCGCCAGCCTGCGCGCGGCCGTGTCGTGCTGGCGCGACATGGGCCCCGTCGCGGAGGAGCTCTGCGAGGAGGCCGCGGCCATCGCGAGCGCCTCGCCGTGCGAGGCGGCGTCCGGGCTCGCCACGGACGCCCGGGCGCTCGCGCGGAACCTCGCCGAGATCGGCCCGCTCGTCCGGCTCGCCGAGGGCGTGCTCGACGGGACGCTGGGAGAAGCCGCCGCGGCCAAGGGGCGGGCGCTCGTGCTGCGCGGCGCGCTCGACGCCCACGAGGCCGCCTCCGCCGCGGTGCAAAGGCTCCGCGCGGGCGCCCTGCGCGCGCGGGCCGCGACGGCCGGCCCCGGGAGCGGCGGCGCCGCCCGTCCGCCCGAGGCGCGGTGATCACGGCGCCGTGGGGGATCACCGAGGCGGCAGGGTCGACGGCGGCGCCGGCACCTCGCGGGTGATCTCGCCCGCGTCGGGCCCGTCAGCGAGCGGCTCCGAGCCCGGAGCGAGCGGCGTGCCCTCCCAGGTCGCGGTCCTGTCCCGGCTCCCGTAGACGAACGGCGGACGGGTCTCCAGCTCCCGGGCGATGCGGGCGAGCTCCTCGTCGAGGTGGCGCGGGTTCGCGAGCAGCCTCTCGCGGATGCCGCTGTTCTTCAGGTAACCGCGGATGTCGGGGCTGTCCGGGTAGTATTTCGTGAACACGTTGTACCGGAAGAGCGGCTTCAGCCGGTGCAGATCCCTGGGCCCGGTCGGGAGGGGCAACAGCTCGACGAAGCTCTTCCGCTTCGCCCGCTCCTCCAGCCGGTCGAGGACGAGCTGGAGGCTGTTCTCGAGCAGGTGCGGCGCGCAGTGATCCGCGAAGTCGTCGTACAGGAGCCGCATGAGCGCCCTCGCCTCGTCGATCGGCAGCTGCGCCTGCCGCTCGCGGCCCATGCGCCGCACGAGGACCATGAAGGGAGACGGCTGGTTTCCGGTCGCCCGGATCACCTCGGGATCGCGGAAGTCGGGCTGGCGGTAGGGGAAGTGGCGCGGGTTGATCGCGTCGAACCCGCCTCGGCCGTAGAACAGGATGCGCTGCCACGACAGGCGCTCTTCCGGCGTGAAGTACTCGACCTCGGCCGCGAGATCGACGTTCATCCCGAAGTACTTGCCCGGGGCCGACGGCGCGGGGAGCGTGATCTTCCCCATCGCGTGGAGGTCGGTGAGGTACTGCATGGCGAGCTCGACCGGCGAGATGCGCAGCCAGTACGACAGCACCGTCCCGCGCGCCTCGGGGATCATGAAGATATGAGCGAGGTAGATGACGCAGAGGTCCGGAGCGTACGCCGGATTGATGAGCACGGTGCCGTCGCGGACGCCGCGCACCTTTCCGTCCGCGTCTCGCGCCACGAGCAGGAAGTAGCGCATGTACGTGCCCGACGGCTCGGGCGTGAACGGGTCGTCGCGGAGGAACGCCTCGATCGCCTCCTTGCGCTCCATCTCTCCATGAGGACCGAAGCAGTCCCAGAGGATCTGATACGCCGCGTCGAAGTCCGGGTCGGAAGGATCCTCGATGGACCAGATCTGGTATTTGCGGGTTTCGCGCTCGATCATCTCCACCACGTCCTGGTGGAAGAGATCCTTCATGCAGAGCCGGACACGTCGCTTCAAGCAGGGCTCCCGGGGTTCATGGTGCCAGAGGCGCATCCCTCTGATAGGTGATCATCGTGGCTCGCGCAGCGCTCGTTGACACGTCCACGCACACGCTCATGCACGTCGATTCCGCGCGCTCCGTGTGGAGCGAGGCGGGCCCCGTCTATGAGCCCGTCCCTCCGCTGCGCGCGGACGCGACGGCCGACGTGGCCATCATCGGAGGAGGTTTCACCGGGATCTCCACCGCATACCATCTAATCCGCCGGTTTCCGAGCCTCCGCGTCATGATCCTCGAGGCGCGCCACCTCGCGAACGGCGCGAGCGGGCGCAACGGGGGGATGATGCTGAACTGGATCAACGGGGTGGGCTCTCGCGATCCGGAGCTCACGCGCCGCGTGTACGAGACGACGCGCGCGGGGATCGACGGCATCGTCGGGATGATCCAGGAGCATGACCTCCCGGTGCGCCACCGCCGCGACGGATGCATGGAGGTGCTCACCGACGCGCGCCGGGCCGAGGCGGCGCACGCGCGGGTGGAGCAGCTGGCCAGCTGGGGCATTTCGCTACAGTACCTGGACAGCGCGGCGCTCTCGAAGCGGCTCGGGATCCAGGGCGGGGCCGGGGCCGTGCTGGACGCGACCGAGGGGCAGCTGAACGGGGTCGACCTGCTGCGCTGCCTGCGCCCGTTGCTGCTCGCCTGGGGGGTCGCCGTCCACGAGGACACGCCGGTGCTCGGGATCCGGGAGGGGCGCACGATCGAGCTGACAACGCCGGGCGGCGTCGTCCGGGCCGCGGCCATCGTGCTCGCCACCAACGGCTACACGCCGCGCCTCGGCTACTTCAAGACCGGCATCTTCCCGCTGCACTCGCACGTGATCGCGACCGAGCCGCTCGACGCCGAGGCGCGCGCCGCGCTCGGCTGGGGGCAGGTCGCCGGCTTCAGCGACGACCGCGACCGGATCGCGTACGCCAGCATGACGCCCGCCGGTGAGCTCGTGTTCGGCGGGGGCAGCAACGCAGCGTATGCCTACCTCTACGGGAACAAGACCTCCTACCCGGGCACACCCGAGTCGGCAGGGCCGGCGTTCGAGGCCATCCGGCGCCGGCTCACCGGCTATTTCCCTGCGGCCGAGCGGCTGCGGATCGCGCACCGCTGGACGGGCACCCTCGGCATCACGATGAGCCGGCTCTGCAGCATGGGCGTGCGCGGCGAGCACCGGAACGTCTACTACGCCCTCGGTTACAGCGGCCACGGCGTGACGCTCGCCAACCTCGCGGGCCGCGTGCTCTGCGACATCTACGCGGGCGACGACGCGCGGTGGCGGGATCTGCCGTTCTACATGGCCCCCCTCCGGGGTGTCCCGCCCGAGCCGCTCCGCTGGCTCGGCTATCACGCGTACACCAAGCTGACGGGGCGCTCGCCGCGCAAGGCGGCGTAGAGCGGGGGCGCCCGCCGAGCGGGCTTGCGTGGCCGGAGCGCGGGGCGCTATTCGATGCGGGGCCATGTTCTGCGCGCGCTGCCACCGGGAGTACGACGCGGGCCATCGGTTCTGCCCCTACGACGGCGCGGAGCTCACCGAGGGCCGGCGCGTCGACCTGTTCCGGTACAAGCCGACCCGGCTGCGCGGGACCCTCCTTGGCGAGCGCTACGAGGTGCGCGGCTACCTCGGCAAAGGGGCGATGGCGCGCGTCTACCTCGCGGTCGAGATCGCGACGGGCCAGCCGGTCGCGATCAAGGTCCTCGAGGAGTTCGCCGCCCGGGCGGAGCGGACGCGCGAGCGGTTCGTGCGCGAGGCGCAGAGCGCCGCGACGATCGGGCACCCGAACATCGTCCGGGTGCTCGACGCCGGCACGCGCTCGGAAGACGGCGCGCCCTACCTCGTGATGGAGTACCTCTTCGGCGAGTCGCTCGGCGACTGGTTGCGGCGCGAGCGCCGCATGGACGCGGACCTCGCCATCCCGGTGCTCTCCCAGGCCGCGTCCGGGCTCGCCGCCGCGCACCGGGCCGGGATCATCCATCGCGACGTGAAGCCGGACAACATCTACCTCGTGGGCCCGCAGGGCGATCCGTACGCGGTCAAGGTGCTCGATTTCGGCCTGGCGAAGATCCAGGCCGCCGATCTCATCACGGCGACCGGCACCGCCGTGGGCACCCTCGAGTACATGGCGCCCGAGCAGGTCGTGAGCGACCTGCCCGACGCCCGCACCGACGTCTACGGGCTCGGCGTCGTCATGTTCCGGGCCTTCACCGGGGAGCTGCCGTTCCCGCGCTCGGAGCAGTCGGAGCTCCTCGCCCGGCAGCTCGTCACCCCGCCGCCCCGCCCCTCGGAGAAGCGCCGGAGCCTCGATCCGCTGCTCGAGTCCGTGATCCTGAAGGCGATCCGGAAGAGCCCGAACAACCGCTATCCCTCGATGGAAGCGTTCCTCGAGGATCTCGAGCGGCTGGCCGGCGACCGGGACGGGCCGCTCTCGGCCGACGAGCCGCTGCGGGAGCCCGGCGACGTCTATCTCCCGCAGGGATCGTTTGCCAGGAACGCGGCGATCTACTTCTATAGGCGGCTCGGCATGGAAGCCCCACGCTTCGACTGACCCGACACCACCTCCCGCGGGCGCTTCCCGCCACCCAGGAGATCCGTATTGCCATGGCCTACTCTGCTGCATTCCGATGCCTCGCCGGTTGCCCCGGCAGCTACCCGCTGACGCAGCCCCTCTACCGTTGCCCCACCTGCGGCGGCCTGCTCGACGTCGCCCACAACATCGACGCGCTCCGTGACCGGAGCCCCGCGACGTGGATGAAGCTCTTCGACGAGCGCTACAAGCGCACGGTGTGGCCCTACGGCTCCGGGGTCTGGGGCAAGCGGGAGTGGGTCGCGCCCGAGGTCCCGGACGAGGCCATCGTGTCGATGGACGAGGGCGGCTCGAACCTGTTCTGGGCAGACCGCTACGGCAAGACGCTCGGGCTCGATGACGTCTGGGTGAAGCTCTGCGGCAACAGCCACACCGGGTCGTTCAAGGACCTCGGCATGACGGTGCTCGTCTCGGTGGTGAACAAGGCGATCCGCGAGGGCCTCGAGGTGCGCGCGATCGCGTGCGCGTCGACGGGGGACACCTCGGCGTCGCTCGCGGCGTACGGGGCGGCGGCCGGCTTGCCCGTGGTCGTGCTGCTGCCGCGGGGCAAGGTGTCGACGGCGCAGCTCGTCCAGCCGATCGCTTCGGGGGCGCTGGTCCTCTCGCTGGACACCGACTTCGACGGCTGCATGGCCATCGTGCAGCGCCTCTCGGCCGAGGGCGTCGTCTACCTGGCGAACTCGATGAACGCCCTGCGGCTCGAGGGCCAGAAGACCGTGGCCATCGAGATCGTGCAGCAGTTCGACTGGACGCTGCCCGACTGGGTCATCCTCCCGAGCGGCAACCTCGGCAACGCCTACGCCCTCTACGCGGGCTTCAAGATGCTGAAGGACCTCGGCCTGACGACGCGGTTCCCGCGCCTGTGCGTGGCGCAGGCGGCGCGGGCCAACCCCCTCTTCAAGGCGTGGTCCGAGGGGCGGAGCGAGGTCGTGCCGATGAAGGCGGGGGAGACCCTGGCGAGCGCGATCCAGATCGGCAACCCGGTGAGCGCGCCGAGGGCGATGCTGGCCCTCAAGGCGATGGACGGCGTCGCGGAGGAGGTCACCGAGGACGAGCTCTGCGACGCGGCGGCCCGCGCCGATCGCACCGGCATGTACACCTGCCCGCACACGGCGGTCGCCCTCGCCGCGCTGGAGAAGCTCGTGAAGAAGGGCCTCGTGGAGAAGCGCCAGCGGGTCGTCGTGGTCTCGACAGCGAACGGCCTCAAGTTCACGGAGTTCAAGGTGAAATACCACGAGCGCGCGCTCGCGGACGTCACGAGCCGGCTCGCCAACCCGCCGGTCGCGCTGCCGCCCGACTACGACCGCGTCCTCGCCGCCCTCGACAAGCACGCCGCGCAGAACAGCAAGCGCTGACGCTCCGGCAAGATCGGGCCGCCGGCCGCTACCCGCGCGACCTCGCGCGGCGCCGCCGGCGCCGTCCGCGCGCGCCCGCGGAGGTCATCGCGGAGGCGATGCCGCTTTGCAGGGTGTTGTGCGTGGCGATGCCGCTCATGTCGACGCCGATCTCGACGAGCGTCCTGGCCACGTCGGGGCTCAGGCCCGTGATGATCACCTCCGAGCCGAGCAGGCGCACCGCCGTCGCGGCGCCGAGGAGCGCGTCGGCGCACGGGCCGTCGATCCGCGGCACCCCGGTGATGTCGAGGATCGCGACGTGCGCGCGCCGGGCGGCGACGCCGCGGACCAGCGTCTCCTGCACGCGGCGCGTCCGCTGGCTGTCGAGGGCGCCGACGAGCGGCATCACGACGATGTCGTCGCTGATCGGGATGAGCGGGGTCGACAGCGCCGCGAGGATCTCGTTCTGCGCCCGGAGGGCCTCCTCCCGGGCGCGCCGCGCCTCGGTCTCCGCCTCGGCGCGCTTTCGCTCCGTGATGTCCCGCACGATGACGACCGCCTCCGCCCGATCGCTGCCGGCGATCCGGACCTCGTAGTCGCGCGCGCTGCCCGCCTGCTGCTCCTGGTACTCGAAGACGTGCGTCGCCTCGTCGGCGAGCGCTCGCGCCACGAGGCCGGTGATCTGCTCGGCCACGTGGGCGGGGAACACGTTGGCGACGTGCCTGTGCAGGAGATCCTCGGCGCGGAGCGAGGGCCTCGGGTCCCGGGAGGCCTTGAAGTCCAGGCAGATGCCGTCGCTGCTGATCCGGAGGATCGTGTCGGGGATGGCGTAGAGCAGCGCGCGGTTGTTCGCCTCGCTCCGGCGCAGGGCCGCCTCCACGCGCTTGCTGCCGATGAAGTGGCCGGCCTTGGCGGCGACGGCGAGCAGGACGTCGAGCAGCCCCGGATCGGGCGCGCGCGGCTCGGCGTCCATGAGCTCCAGCACGGCCGCGACCTGCGCGTCGGCGCGGACCGCGATGGGCAGCTCGACCGCGAAGCGGAGGCCGGCGCCGCGCGCCGCCTGCGCGCGCGGGTCGTCCGCCTCGGCGTCGAGGTCGCTGAACCAGGTCGGCTCCCCCTGGGCGAGCGCGCGGCCGGGCAGCCCGGCGTCGCGGGCGAACCGCGCGCCCCGGGTCGCCGCCTCGAGCGCGATCGAGTCGTCGGGCGCGGCGCTCCAGGTGTGCTCGCAGCGCAGCCCTTCGCTCTCGTCGTCGCCGAGCCAGAGGGCGGCGAACCGGAAGCCGAGCGTCTCCCCGAGCGCGCCGAGCAGCGCCGGGACGCCCTCGGAGAGCGTCGTCGACTCGACGAGGATCCTGGTCACTGTGTACTGCGTCGACACCTTGTAGTTCGCCTCGACGAGGGCTCGGCGCTGGTTCCACTTCTCGGTGAGCGCGAAGGCCATCTGGCGGACCTCGCTCGGGTCGAACGGCTTGGCGAGGATGAGGAGGTTGTCGGTCTGCCCGAACCGGGCGGCGATCTCCTCCCACGAGTCATCCGAGTCCGCCGCGCAGAGGACCGCCTGGATGGCGCCGTCCTCCTTCCAGATGCGCGAGAGCGTCTCGACGCCGTCCCACCCCGGCATGCGCGCGTCCACGAACACGAGCGCGTACGGCGCGCCGCTCTGCTGCGCCTCGTGGACCTTCGCCAGCCCCTCCTCCCCGCGGGTCGCGGACGTGAGCTCGAACCTCACCGGCCGCCGGGCGGGCGGCTCGCGGAACAGCGTCGGCTGGAGGCCCGCGAAGGTCGAGCCCTCCGCCTCGGATCGGAGGATCCTGCGGAAATCCTCGTGGATGGCCTGATCGTCGTCGATCAGTAAAACGCGCCGGTTCTGCTGCCAGCTGGGATCCCCCATCAACGAGTCCTTGGAGCGTGGGTCCGGGTCCTAGAGCGAGGCGCGTCTTCGTCGCACGAAGCAGCGCCCCGCTCTATTCAACGGGAGGCGTGCCCTCGCCGTCTACGGGCGGAGGCGTCGGGGGCCGTGTGGGGGACTCGTCCTCGGTGGAGGGCGGGGGCGGAGGCGGGGGCATCCCGGGGGGCTCGTGCTCCTCGCCGGCCTCGGAGGCGCCGAGGGGCATGTTCACGCCGCCGGGCTTCCTCGTTGTCGTGGCCGGGCTCGCGCCCGGCGTGCCGCGGCCCCGCGCGGCGGGCGACTCGGCCGCGTGCGGGTCGAACCGGGGCCGCTTCAGCGGGCCGTGGACGTGCCAGCCGTAGAAGCCGTCCGCCCGCTTCGACCGCTTCATCTTGGGCTGCTGCATCTCGATCAGCCCGGGCACGCTCGACCCCGGCGCGCCGAGCAGCGATTTCGTGAGATCGCTCTTCGATCGGTACGCGTCGGTGAACTTGAAGCGCACGTAGAGATCCGCCGTGGAGTTGTTCCACGGCTCGCGCATGTTGACCTTGCCGTCGCCGTCGAGCTCGAGATCCTGGCCGTTCGCGCTCATCTTCGTGACCTTGAGGACCCCGTCCTTCGCCTCCGCCGACAGGAGCAGCTCCCCCAGCTTCGCCTCCGGGAGCGCGATGAGCCCCTGGATCTTCGTCTTGCCGTCGCCGACCGAGACCTCCTTGGCCGAGACCTCGAGCGCGCCGTTCGCCTTGTTGAACTTGCCGTCGGGCGCGCTGAGATCGAGGTTCGCGCTCAGCGTGCCGGCGATCGGCAGGCCAAGGATGTCCCCGAGCGGACCCACCTTGGCGAGCTCCACGTCCGAGACCTCGACGTGGACGTCGCCGCCCGATCGGCCCATCGGGACGACGCCCTCGAGCTCGCCGCCGAACACGCTGGCCCAGAACGAGATCCGCATCCGCCCGATCAGGAGGGGCAGGATCTTCACCCGCGCGTGCGCCTCGTCGATCTCGATGACGCTCGGCTTCGGCGCGCTGTCCTTGGCGGCGTCGCCCGAGGCGAAGGCCGCGGCGCCGCTCGGCCTGCTGCTCGTGCCGAGCTCACCCGGCGGCAGGATGAGCCGCACGCCCTTCATCTCGACCCCCGTGAACCAGTACGAGTCGAGCTCGTCGATCTCGAGGCGCTGCGCCTGGCTCGGGCCCCGCTTCTGCTGCGTGCGGTCGAACTCGGCGATCAGCCGGTCCTTGAGCCGGTCGTAGGGGAACGTGAGGTAGCCGAAGAGCCCCAGACAGAAGAGGTAAAAGAGCGGGTAGACCGCCCATCTCGCGATCTTGACGAGCCGCGCCTTCATGGCTCCTGCTCCTCTTCGGCGGCGGGGGGCGCGGACGGCGCCGGTGTCGCCGCCGGCTGAGGCTCGCCCTTCCGGTCGAACGCGGAGATGCCGAGCTCGACCTCGTAGGAGTCCGGCTCCCCGGCGCGCGGCTTGAGGTTCAGCTTCGTCACCGCGACCGGGTGGCCCGAGCCCTCGATGTGCTCGAGCATCTTGGCGAGCCCGAGCATCCCGATCCTGTGCATCTTCACCACCGTGATCCGCTCTGTGTACTTCTTCCCGTGCGGGACGTCGGGGCGATCCTGCGACTCGGCGGCGGTGAGCTGCTGCTGCTTCGCCGCGTCCTCGATGAAGCCGGCGAGCGCGGGCGCCGGCCGCGAATAGCGCGCGAGCAGCGCGTCCTTCAGCGCCTTGCGCTCGCTGACCTTCCCCGAGGCCTCGTAGATCGACTGGAGCAGGTCGCGGATCTCCTGGTTCTCGGCGCGCTTGCTGGACGCGACGCTCGCGAGCCCGATCGGCACGAGCAGGAGGACGAGCACCGCCAGGAATCCGAGGAGGATGGTGAGGAGCCTGCGCTCGCGCGGCTCCAGCTTGTCGAGTCGCTCGCGGAGCGTCATCGCGATCCCTCCGGCTTCTCCGGCGCGCCGGCCGAGGCGCTCTCCGCCGCGTCGGCGGCGCCGGCCTTCTTCTTCTTCGTCTTGTCCTCGCACCTGAGATCCAGCTCGAGGACGTACTTGTGCTTGCCCTCCGTGAACTGGCTCGTGCGGCCGACCTTCACGTCACGGAAGCAGCGGTGCTCCTTCATGTGATCCGCGATGATCTGCGCGTCCGACACCGACGGGACGACGCCCTGGAGGGTCACGTGGCCGCGGTTCACGTCGAGCTCGAGCACGTCGTGCGTGATCTCCTTCGGCACGGCCTTCGAGAGCTGCACCATGACGTCGAAGGCGTCGACGCGGGGCATCGGGTCCTCGTCGGCCGCGCCGGGGCCCTGCTCGAGCAGCTCGCGGGCCTTCTGCGGGTCGTTCGTCTCCTCGCCGAGCACGTCGTGGGAGGCGGTCGCGAGCGAGGCGGCGAGCAGCTCCCGCTCCGCGTCGAGGGTGCGCAGCTCCGCGACGATGGAGAAGCCGAAGCTCAGCGCGATGACGGTGCCGAGGCCGGCGAGGATCGGGATCTTCTCGCGCAGGAACGGGTAGCTGCGCTCGGCCTCGAGCGCGCCCTTCCGGAGGTTGAACCCCTTGGTCTTCGGCGTCAGCCCGAGCGCGAGCCCGAGCGCCTTGGCGAAGCGGGGCAGCGCCGCGGCCTGCTCGGGCGTGAGCCCCTCGATGCGAGGGGTCGGCAGCGGCAGGATCGTGAGGCCGAGCTGCGTCGACAGGAACATCTCCGCGCCCTGCGCGGTGGCGCCGCCGCCGACCAGGTAGAGCCCCGCGAGCGGCTCGCCGCCGAGGTTGCGCCACGCCGCGAGCGTCTGGCGGAGCTCGCGCGCGAGCGCCGGCGCGGTGCCGGGGAGGCCCGCCGTCCCGCGCGACAGCGTCCGGGCGAAGACGGGCTCGCCGCCGGAGACGATCACGATCTCGGACGTGAGGTAGTCGAGGTCGAGCAGGGCGATCGGCGCGCTGGCGGGCGACGGCGCGGCGAGCTCCGGCATCACCGCCTCGAGGTTGGCGAGCGCCACCGCGCCCAGCGCGACCCGCTCCGGCTCGAAGCCGAGCGCCTCCTTCACGACGGCGATGCGCTCGCGCACGTCGTCGGCGCGCGCGACGGCGGCGAAGACCGGCAGCGTCTCCACGCCGGGCGGCCGCTTCAGCAGGCGGTGGTCGAAGACCGCGTCTTCCATCTCGAACGGCACCGTGGCCTCGAGCTCGAAGCCGAGGATGTTCTCGACCTCCTTCTGCGCGGCCGCCGGCAGGTCGAGGCGGCGGTAGAACGATTTCTCCCCGGAGAGCGCGATCGCCGCGGCGTCGGGGCGGTGGAGCCCCACGGCGGCGCGGATGGCCTCGGCCTCGGAGACTGCGTCCGTGACGGCCGCCTCGCCGAGGGCCTCGACGAAGACCCTCCTGTACGTGGTGCGGATGAGCGCCGCCCGCACCACGGATTTTCCAGCATCTATCCCGAGCAGCCTGTGCATTTGCGCGCTTCTTCCCGGAGGGGTGTCCTATTCGATGCGATAGTAAATGATCGTCCCGGCAGGGTTCGATCGTACCTGCTGTTCGTACGTTTCCGGCGTCGGAGGGGTGCTGGGCTGAGCGGGATCCCTGGGATCCGTGGGCGGTTCGGGGAGCTTCGCCGCCCCCGTGAGATCGACCACCGCATGGACGCGCACGCGCGTCTCGCGCTTGTTCCCCGGGACGATGCCATCGGCGTAGATGCTCAGGAAGTTGGTCCTGTTGCCGAGGGACCTCGTGACGTTCGGCTTGAACCTCACAGCTTCCACGCCCATCGCCTTGAACTGCTGCCCGAGCATCCCCCCGAGCGAGCTGCCCGCCTTCTGGGTCATCGCATCGACATAATCTTTCGGGGTGGGGAAGAGCAGCCCCCCGGTCATGCTCTGCACGAGCGACGCCACGGTGAGGAACGCCGACTGCTGGTTCACGTCGCTGCAGAGCGTCGTCGTCGCGATATCCACGAAATCGGCGGTGCACGTGAGCCTGAGCAGCGTCAGCGCGTTCGCAGACGAGACGTTCACCTTCTGCTTCCGGCTGCCCCAGACGGTCAGGACCCTCTTGTCCGGGTTGCCCGGATCCGGGTCGACGAACGTCGCCCAGAAGTCGTCGTTCATGCCCCGGATCAGCCGCAGCTCGTCGACCGAGTCGAACGGGGCGTTCTTGCGCTGATAGGGGAGGCCGACCGTCTGGTAGAAGCTGTCCTCGGCGCCGGTGGAGCTCGGGGCGTTCGACGTCGCGTCGCAGGCGAACGTCTGGTCGCCCGGGTCGGCCCAGTCGATGAGCGCGCTGCAGATGGTCGCGCGGTCGGAGAACTGGCCGTCGCCGTCGCGCTCCTCGAAGAGCGTGTTGTACTGCGCGTCGCTCATCAGGCTGAGCAGCTGGTTCCCGATCGCGATCTGATCGGAGATGCCGCCCACGTCGTCGGCGGCGCGGTTGACGTTGATCTTCGAGTCCTCGTCGACGATCTTGAGCTCGAAGCGGCCACCGCCGGTGAGCCCCAGGTTCTTGCCCGCCGCCGCGCTGCCCTCGCCCGCGGCCTCGGCGGGCGGCGCCGCGCTGCCCTCGCCCGCGGCGAGCTGCGCGTTGAAGGGGCCGAGGAACATGTCGGTGAACTTCCAGACCGGCACCTGGAACTTCCCCCTGATCCCGACGATCGCGAGCATCGGCCCGATCGCCGTGCTGACGCTCGGCTCGGAGGCGATGAGCATCCGCGACAGGTTCACGGCGCTCTTCGCGTAGTACTCGGCCCGGAGCGCGTCGCGATCGGCGAGCGCCGCGGAGAGCTCGGTCGAGGTCTCCTCCTGGAGCTCGGTCAGGAACACGGTGAGCACCGTGATCGCGCCGAGCACCATGACGAGCGCCACGCCCCGCTGGTCGCGCCGCCTCCGGAGGCCGCGGCGGCCGCGCCCGCCCTGGATGGCGGAGGACGCGCGCTCCCTCTCGCTTCGGCGCCTCGGCCGGCTCATGGTGTCGAGTTCCCGAAGGCGATGGGGACCTGCATCGGAATAGGCACCTTCGACTCGAACTTGATCGGCTCCCCGCCGGGCCCGCCGTTCAGGACCAGCGTCACCCACACCTGCGAGGGGAGCCGGTCGAGCTGCGCCGCCGGCTGCGTCGAGTCCCACGAGTCGACCCACTCCCCGGTGATCGGGTCGAGGTACTGGAGATTGAAGCTCTCGATGTCCTCGGCGAGCACGTTGACGACTCCGCCCCTCGTCGGCTCGGTATCGATCGTCCTCGCCTCTCGCCGCACGAGATCGAGCCTGTCGCGCTCCGGGTCGCGCGCGCCGAAATAGCCGATCTCGCACTGATCGGACTCGTGCGCGTTCCGGAGGAGCCTCCGGTGCGCGAACGCGGTGAAATCAACGCGGTCCGCAGGGGACGAGTCGTCCCCCGCGAAGGCGGTGAGCCGCACGACGATGTTCTTGTCGGCCGGCTGGTGCCTGGACAGGAAGGCCGTCTGGAGCTCGCGCGAGATGCGGGCGATCGCCGCGCGGCCCTGGTGGTAGCGGTCGCCCATCCGCGCGATGCCCGAGCGCGCGCGGCTCATGCCGTCGAACGCGCCATAGATGAGCGTCCCGATGAGCGCCAGGATGCCGACCGAGACGAGGACCTCGAGGAGGGTCACCGCGCGCGAGCGGCCGCGGCGCCTGCGGAGAGAGCTCGCCCTTCGCGCCGTCATGGTCCTCCTCCTCCCTCGCCCGTGCCCGCGTCGGCGTCGGGCTGGCCCATCTGGGGGATCGTGACCCACTGCACGAGCTCGAACGCGTGCTCCCGAGACCCTTGCTGCCACGTCAGCTTGACCGTCACCCGCCGCGCGCTCGCCTCGAAGATGGGCTGGAGCGTCGGCGCGAGCATGTCGACGAACGGCTGCAGGAGCCCCGAGATCCCGCCGCCCGACTCGCCGCCCCCCGCGCCGCCGCCGACCAGCGATTGCGCGAGATCGTTGATGTCGCCGCTCGGGGCCGCGGTGCCGCTCGACTCGCCCGGCTTGCCGAGCGCCCCGAGCCCCTCGAGGTTGGTGTCGAGGTCCAGATCGCCGTACTTGGGCTCGGGCATCTGGGGCTTCTCGATGCGCCAGCTGCACTTGATGTTCGGCGACTCGTCGCCCTCGCAGCACGGCCCGCTGTCGGCCTCGTCGAGCGCCGGCAGACCGTCCTTGGCGAGCCGCTCCTCGAGCTCGGTCATCTTGCAGCGCGCGAGCCCGTTCGCGAGGCTGAGGTTCCGCGCGTGCGCCGCGGCCGAGAAGGCGCCGGCCTGCGCGGAGAGGATCGCCGTCAGCCCGAGGCCGAGGATGGCGACCGCCACCATCACCTCGAGCAGGGTGAAGCCGCGGGCGCGCATCAGAGCCCCGTGTCCTCGCGCTCCGACGCCTCGGCGTCGTCGCGCGGCCTGGGCATGCTCGCCTTGCCCTTCCTGAGCTCCGTCTTGCCGGTCAGCGGCGAGACGAGCACCGTCATCACCGCGTCCTCGGTCTCCCCGCCGCCCAGACTGAGCTGGATCGCGGCGTGCTCGGTCTGGCCTCCGGGCCAGAAGTAGAGATAGGCCCGCCCCTCCGTCACGGGCTCGTCCTGGTGTCCGGTCTCCACCTGGAGGAAGCGCACGCCGCTCGACAGCTCCTTGCCGGGCCTGTCCTTCTCGGGGTTGAAGCCGTACGCCTTCGCCGGCTCGAACGAGGGCCGCGGCGCGCGCGGCCCCTTCAGGATCGCCTCGGCCTCCGCCGTGGCCGCCTTCTCGGCCTCCGTCGCCGCGGCGGCGCCGCCGGCCCGGTCGTTCCGCTCGACGAGGAGCTCGCCTGTGGACTCCTCGAGCACGATCATCCGCTCCTCGAAATCGAAGACGAGCCGCACCGGCTTCGACTTCGCGTTCGCGTGGGCGTAGGCGACCCGGACGGCGCCCGCGAGCAGCGCCGCGCTGCGCTTCAGCCGCGCGCTCGTGACAGCGCCCATGCCGAGCATGACCGAGCCGCTGATGAGCGCGATCACCGTGACGGTGATCAGCACCTCGACCAGCGTGAGTCCCCTCGTGCGACGGCGTGCCATGGGCGCTCCTGCTCCCGCGCGGCGCTACATCTCCGCGATCTTGTTGAGATCCGACTGCTTCATGTCATCCCGGATGTCGTCCTGGGTGTTCTCTTTCTTGTCGTCGCCGGACGAGATGACATGGACGTCGTTGTTCTCGTCACACTTGATCTTGTAGGGCTGGCCCCAGGGATCGTCCGTCTTGTTGCCGTCGATCTGCTTCGCGCTGACCAGCGCCTGGATCGTCGGGCACCCCTCGCTGCCCGCCCCGAGCTGCTGGTACTGCTCGGCGGCGCTCTTGATGATCGTCGCCCCGGTATAGGCGCTCTTGACGCGCGACTGCTTGAGCTTCGGCCACACCACGAGCGTGGCGCCGCCGGCGATGATCGCCATGATCGTCACGACGATGAGCACCTCGACCAGGGTCACGCCCCGCGAGAGCTTCCGGCTCAGCCGTCGAATCCTTCTTGCGCTGCTTGCTCTGTTCGTCTCCATCTCTCACTCCACCCTGTCAAGGCCGCCTATTTCGCCGTCCGGTCCGTCGCTCATGAGATCGTATCCGTCCGGATCCTTCCTTCCGGGACAGGTGAGCCGGAGCGGCCTGCCCCACGCGTCGACCGGGTCGATCGCGAGGTATCCCTCGCGCTTCAGCTCTTCCAGGGAAGCCGGGCACCGCCGCTCGTGATCGGCGCGGTACAGGGTGATCGCCCCGTGGACGACGGACAACGTGGCGCGGGTCGATCGAATTCCCACGAGCCGCCGCTCGCGCGCGCCGAGGAGCAGCAGGAGGACCACCATCGCGAGGCCCGCGGCGAAGGGCCTCGCCCGCGCCATGCCGGTCCGCCGGAAGAGCCCGCCGCCGCGCTCCCAGGGGAAGAAGATCGTGCTCTCTCGCTGCCTGCGCCGCCCCATAGCCACCTACCCGACGAAGCTCGACATCTGGATGAGCGGCATGAGGATGGATATCGCGATGAACGCGACCGCGCCGCCCATGATGACGATCATGAGCGGCTCGAGCAGGCTCGTGAGCACCTGGACGCGGGTCTCCACGGCGGAGTCGTAGGCGTTGGCGACGTTCTCCAGCATCGCCTCCAGCTGCCCGCTCTTCTCGCCGATGGCGATCATGTGGGTGACGATCGGCGGGAACCGGCCGCTCCGCTTCAGCGGCTCGGCGATGCTCTGGCCCTCGCGGATCGACGCGATGGCGTCGACGATGACCTTCTCCAGGGCCGCGTTGCCGAGCACGCTCCGCACGATATCCATCGCGCTGAGGAGCGCGACGCCCGACGACAGCAGGGTCGCGAGGGTCCGCGCGAAGCGCGCGATGGACAGCATCTGGATGAGCTTGCCGAAGATGGGCGCCCGCAGCACGAACGTGTCCCACGCGAGGCGGCCCTTCGGCGTCCGCACCCAGCGGCGGAACCCGTACACCGCGCCCACGAGCGCGAGGAGGACGAGCCACCAGTAGCTCGAGGCGAACGCCGACGTGCCGATGAGCGCCGCCGTGTACCAGGGCAGCGCCTGGTCCATGGAGGCGAAGATGCCGGTCACGTTCGGCACGACCGCGACCATGAGGACCGAGATGAGCCCGATGCCGATGAGCGCCATCAGCGCGGGGTAGGCGAGGGCGGCGGTCACCTTGCCCACGAGCTTCGCCTGGTTCTCCATGAAGACCGTCAGGCGGGTCAGCACGCCCTCGAGCGTGCCGGACGCCTCGCCGGCGCGCACCATGCTCACGTAGAGCGGCGGGAAGATCGAGGGGTGCGCCTCGAGGGCCTTGGCGAAGCTCGTGCCCTCGCGCACCTGCTCGCGCACCTGCGTGAGCACCTTCTTCAGCGACTCCTTCTCGACCTGCTCGATGAGCGCGTTGAGCGACTCGAAGAGCGGGATGCCGGCGCCGATGAGCGTCGCGAGCTGGCGGGTCATCACGGCGATGTCCGACGTCGAGGGGCGGCCCACGAAGGCGAACATCTTGAGATCGCGCTTCGCCTTCGCCTTCGCGGCCTGCTCCTCGGTCGCGCCGGTGAGCATGACGCCGTCCTTGCGCAGGGCGGCCCGGAGGGCCTTCGCGTTCTCCGCGTCGCGGACCCCTTTGACCGGCTTGCCGGTGCCGACGAGGATGCCTTTGTATTCGAATACCGCCACGGCCTTCCCTACTCGTCGACGATGACGTCTTCCTGCGTCGCCGCGAGGACCTCCTCGACGGTGGTGATGCCCTTGAGCACCTTGCGCGCCCCGTCATCCCGGAGCGTATCCATCCCCTGGGAGATGGCGACCCGCTTGATGGTCTGCGCGTCCGCGCTCTTCAGGATGTGCGGACCCACGGCGTCGTCGACGACCATCAGCTCATAGATGCCCCGACGGCCGACGAAGCCCTTCTGGTTGCAGGAATCGCAGCCCCCGGGCTTGTAGAACACGGCCCGGTCGAGGTCCTGCCCGATGTAGTCGTATTTCTGTCCGTGCACGCTGTAGCGGTTCGAGACCTTTCGCCGCGCCTTCCAGGCGAGCCGGTCCTCGTCGAGGCCGAGCTGCTGCAGCTCGTAATCGGAGGGCCGGTAGGGGACCTTGCACGCCGGGCACAGCAGGCGCACGAGGCGCTGGGCGAGGATGCCGATCACGCTGCTCCGCACGAGGAACGGCTCGATCTCCATCTCGACGAGGCGGGTCACGGCGGCGGCCGCGTCGTTCGTGTGGAGGGTCGAGAGCACAAGGTGGCCGGTCAGCGACGCGTGGATGGCGATCTCGGCGGTCTCCTTGTCGCGGATCTCGCCGACCATGATCACGTCCGGATCCTGGCGGAGGAACGCGCGGAGCGCCGAGGCGAAGGTGAGCCCGATCCCGGGGTGGACGTGGATCTGGTGGATGCCGCCGATCTCGTACTCGACAGGGTCCTCGGCCGTGAGGATGTTCCGGCTGGGCTCGTTGATCCGGTTGAGGCAGGCGTAGAGCGTCGTCGTCTTGCCGCTGCCGGTCGGGCCGGTGACGAGGATGATGCCGTCCGGCCGCTGGATGAGCGCGTCCATGATGGCGTACTCGCGCGGCGCGAAGCCGAGGTCGTCGAGCCCGAGCAGGACCGACGCCTTGTGCAGGATGCGCATCACGATCCGCTCGAAGCCCCGGCTCGTCGGCACGGTCGAGACGCGGATGTCGACGCTCTTGCCCGCGATCTTCAGCGTGATGCGGCCGTCCTGCGGGAGCCGCTTCTCGGCGATGTTGAGCGCCGCCATGATCTTCACGCGGGCGATGATCGGCGCCATGAACTGCTTCGAGGCGCGCTTCGCGACGTAGAGCTCGCCGTCGATCCGGTAGCGGACGACGACGTCGCGCTCCTCGGGCTCGATGTGGATGTCGCTCGCCCGCTCGCGGACCGCCTGCGCGAAGAGGCCGTTGACCCAGGCGATGATCGGGGCGTCGTCGTCCGAGTCGATGATGTCGACGAGGTTGTCCTCCTCGAGCGCCGTGTCGCCCTCGAGCTTCGCGCCGCCGTCCTCCTTGCGCTCCCAGATGCGGTTGATCGCGTTCAGCACCGCGTCGCTCGTGGCGACCGCGATCTCGACGGGCTTGCCGAACAGCGCCCGCACGTCGTCGATCGCCGTCGTGTCGAGGGGGTCGGCGACGGCGCAGTAGACGACCCCGTCGTGCTCGGCGAGCGGCAGGATCTTGTGCTGCTTGGCGTAGGTGATCGGCACCCGGCTCGCGAGCTCGAGCGGCACCGCGTCGATGTCGATGCGCGGGAGGAGGCCGACCTCGCACTCCTCCGCGAGCGCCTTGGCGATGCTCGCCTCGTCGGCGATGTTGGACGAGACGATGAGGTCCACGAGCGGCTGACCGCGCTCGCGGACGGTGTCGTAGAGCGGCACGAGCCGCTCCGCGGGGACGACGCCCCTCCGGATCAGGATCTCGCCGAGGTACTGCTGCTGCTGCAGGCTCATTCCACGCGCTCCATCTGCCGTCCGCCGCCCGGCGGCCGCCGCGTGGGCCGCGGCGGCGGGGCGCCGTTCGGCGGCGGCGGCAGCTGGGCCGGCTCGCCCTCCATGTCGGCCATGCCGGGCTGCATGTGCACGGCGCCGGTGGCCTTGCCGCCGAACGTCGGCAGGCCGACCGGGTCCACCGGCACGTGCTCGCGCGGCCCCTTCGGGCGCGCCTCCTCCTCGAGGCGCGCCCGCTCCTCCTCGGCCAGCATCGACTGGCGGATGTCCTCGAGGAGCCCGTTCGCGCGGCCGAAGTCGCGCGGCGGCTCCCACGCGGCGCTCTCGCTGAAGACGAAGTAACGGTCGATGAACTCCTGCCGCTCCTGCATCTTGCGCTCGAAGATGGTCCGGAGGTCGTCCTGGTCGCGGATCACGTAGGGCGTCAGCACGAGGAGGAGGTTCGTCTTCGTCTTGGTCTTGACCCGCTGCCGGAAGAGGAACCCGAGCACCGGGATGTCGCCCAGCACGGGGATCTTCGTCTCCGAGGTGGTCATGCCGTCGCGCATGAGGCCGCCGATCACGACCGTCTGCTGGTCCCGGACGACGAGCGTGGTGCTCGCGGTGCGCTTGTTGATGGGGATCGCGCCGAGCGCGCCCTCGAGGGGGGCGCCGGCGTCGGAGATCTCCTCGGAGAGCTCCAGCCGCACCTGATCCGAGTCGTTGACGTGGGGGACGACCTTGATCTTCGTGCCGACGTCCTGGCGCGCGGCGGCGCCGCCGCCGAGGCCGCCGAGGCCGCCGAGCAGGCCAGCGAGCCCGCCCGCCGCGGCGCCCGCGCCGCCGGCCAGGCTCGCGAGCTGGTTGAGCCCGCCGCCGCCCACGTTGGTCTGGAGCGGGATGTTCTGGCCGATCGAGATCTCGGCCGCCACGTTGTCGGTCGCGAGGATGTGCGGCGTCGCGAGGACGTTGGAGTCGCCGTCCTGGGCCAGCGCGTGGAGGACGACGCCGAACGCGGGGATCGAGATGCCCGTCCCGAGGATGTTGTTCGAGCCCGTGATCGCGGGGCCCTTGATGCCCAGCGCGAGCGCGCCGAGCTGCGCCGGCAGGCCGATGACGGACTGGCGGATGTTGTTGCCGCCGTAGACGACGCTGTCGTCCGCGTTGAGGCCGTCGAACGGCGCGCCGGCGTGGTAGCCGATGCCGAAATCGAGCGAGCGGCTGACGTTCACGTCCATGATCACGGCCTCGATGAACACCTGCCGCCGGGGCTCGTCGAGCTCGTCGATCACGGTGCGCAGCTGGGCGTAATCGTGGGGCGACGACGTGATGAGGAGCTTGTTGCTCGCCTCGTCGCAGGTGACCTTGACCTGCCCCTCGAAGATGTCGTCGGTCGAGCCCGGCACCGCCTGGGCGGCGCGCGCGCCCGGCCTGCCGCCCACGGGCGCGCCGCCGCCGCTCCCGCCGCCGAGGACCTGGTTCAGCGTCGCCGACAGCTCCTTGCAGCCGGCGTGCTGGAGCGAGAGCACGTGGACCTGCCCCTCGCCCGTCTGCGCCACGTCGAGGCGCTTCAGGATGCCGAGGACGCGCAGGTAGTCCGGCTCGGTGGCGGTGATGATGAGGGAGTTGGTCCTGTCGTCCGCGATGATGCGGGCGCCGGTGCCGCCGGCGCCGCCCCTGCCGGGCCTGCCGCCGCCCGCCGCGCCCCTGCTCGGGTCGACGATCTCGTTCAGCTTGGTCGCGACCTCCGCCGCGGAGCCGTAATGAACGGGCTGCACCCAGAGCTGATCGCCGGCGCCGCCCACGTCGATCTCCTCGACGATCCGGAGCATGCGCTGGATGTTCGACCCGGTGTCCGTGATGATGAGCAGGTTGCCGGGCGGGTAGACGGTGACGTCGCCGTCCTTCGATTTGAACTTGCTCAGGACGCCGCCCGCCTCGTTGGCGTCGATATGGGACAGCCGGTACATGCGGGTGACGAACCGGTCCTCCGCGGGCACGGGCGCGGCGGTCCCGAACACGGGGGTCGTCTCCGACACCGCGCCCGGCGTCTCCACGATCTTGAGGAAGCGGCCGTGGGGGATGACGGTGAGATCGTTCGAGGCGAGGATCGAGAGGAACGCGCTGTACGCCTCGGCGACGGTCACCTTCTCCGGCGCGTACACCGTGGCCTTGATCTGCCGGAGCTTGCCGCCGTAGATGAAGCGGCGCCCGGTGATGTTGCTGATGGCCTTCACGAGCTCGGGGAGGTCGGCCTCGTCGAGGTTGAAGCTGACCTTGTAGCCGCCGGGCTTCGGCTTGAACTCGATCTCCTGGACCCCTTGCTTGACCGCGGCGAGCGGGTCGTCCCCGGCGTCGGCCGGGGCGCCTGGCGCGGCTGTGCCCGGCGCGCCGGCCGGCGGAGCGCCTGCGGCCGGGGCGCCCGGCGCGGGGCGGGCGGGCGGCGGCTGGACCTGGCCGGGGGTCCGCAGCACGGGGGCGCCGCGGTTCGCGGGTTGCGCTGCGGCGGGCGGCGCCGCGGCGGCGAGCACGAGCGCCGCCACCGGCGCGGCGAGGAGCCTCCTCCGGAGGCAGCAGGATCGCTCGAGGGTCGTCATCACCATCAGTCGACTCGATATTCTCTGCGTTGGTTGGTGGGGGGAGGCGGCGCCGCTCAGTCGGCGTTCGGCGCGTTCGGCGCGTTCGGCGCGTTCGGCGCGCTCGGCGCGCTTTCGCGTGCGGCCGGCGAGGGGGGCCGCGGCCGCTTCGAGCGAGAGGTCTTGCCCAGGGCGGTCTTGCTCGCGCCGGCGGAGGCCTCGCTGTCGGCCTCCTCCGTCGCGTCCGTCGCGGACTCTTTATCATCGTGGGGCGGCAGGACGGCCTTGGCGACCGACACGAGGACGAGGCTCATGACCCCGACGAACGTGAGCGAGCCGAGGACGAACGTGCCGATCACCATCAGCGTCCGCCGGAGCAGGCTCCCCTCGTTCAGCGTCCCTATCCATCGCGCCATGCCGCTACCCTGCTTTCGTCCCTGGATTCAGTCCGGAGCGCTCACTTGATGTTGAAGTCGATGTTCATCGGCTTGCCCTTGCGGTTGATGCTCACCGTGAGCCGGTCCGCCGTCCGGAGCCGCGCGTAGGCCTCGAGGGCCTTCTGCGGATCGCTCATCTCAAACCCGTTGATGCTGGACAGCCGATCTCCGTTCTCCAGCCCGAGCGTCCCCAGCAGAGAGTCCGGGCGAATCCCGAAGAGACGGATGCCCACCACCTTGTCTCCCTCCTTCTCGGGGACGATACGCGCGGAGCGCATCAGCTCGCCCTGGTTCTCCAGGATGTGGTCGACGGCGCTGCGCTCCACGTTGAACTCGTTCTCGCTCACGCGCTGGATCTTCGAGGCGATCTCCGGCGGGATCTTCTTGCCGCCGCGGGGGGGGGCCTTCCCCGCCGCGGCCGTCGACGTCGTCGGGGGCACCGGCGCCGGCGTGGCGCTGGCGCGGGCGACGACGCCTCTGCTGCCCACGATGGCCTGGCACCGCGAGCTGCCGGACGTCAGCCAGACCCGATCCCACCCCACGTAGTAAACGGTCTGCCCGCTGATCTCATCCCCTTGCCGGCGCAAGATCGCCTTGCCGTCCGAGCCGGCCATGGCCGCGAACGACCACGCGGGATCCTCGGCCTGCGTGATGAGCAGGACGCGGGCGCCGTCGCAGGAGGGGTCCGCGTACGGGTCCTTGTTGGGCAGCTCGTGCGGGACGCTCGGGATCTCGACCGGCTTGCCGTCGAGCGGCCCCGTCACCGAGTCGAACGGGTTGCGCGAGAGGATCGCCGCGGCGCTCGTCGCGTGGTCCGTGCTGCTCGCGGTCGACCCGAACGACGCCGGGCGCGTCGGATGCGTGGGCGGCGCCGGCGGGGCGTCGATCGCGACGCTGGAGACCACCAGCTGACCCATGCCCGACGCCTGGAAGTAGGCGGCGAGCGCGATCAGCGCGCCCAGCACCCAGGGAAAATACCGCTTCAGGATCGCGTCGATGCCCATGCGCCCATCCTCCTCTAGGCGAGTTTCATGCCAGCGGTCAATCGCCGGTGGTTTCCCGCGTCTTCACGAAATTTCGGAAGCTGTCCCGCCAAGGTGACGCACCCCAGCCGCGTCGGACGGCCTTCGTTGCCAAAGTGACAAATGGATCTTCGCGGGGTGCCGGCGCACGGGAGCGCGCCGTGTCCGCGGGACGGCGCGCGCGGCGTCACTCCAGCTCGCCGAGCTTTCGGTAGATGGTGCGCGTGGAGATGCCGAGCAACTGCGCGGCCACGGATTTGTCCCCGCGGGCGTGGCGGAGCGTCTCGCGGATGAGCCTTCGCTCGACCTCGTCGAGGGGCGTGCCGACCGAGAAGGTGAGCGAGCTCGGCTCGGCGGGGGCGGCCTCACGGATGAAGTCGGGCAGGTCGTCGACGGAGAGCTGGTCGCCGCGGCAGAGGACCACGGCGCGCTCGATCACGTTCTCGAGCTCGCGCACGTTGCCCGGCCACGTGTAGTCGGTCAGGCGCGCGAGCACGTCGCGCGGCGCCTCCAGGCGGGGGCGGTTGTTCTTCGTGCAGTAGACGCCGAGGAAGTGGTCGACGAGGAGCGGGATGTCCTCGCGGCGGGTCCGGAGCGGGGGCGCCGTGATCGCGATCACGTTGAGCCGGTAGAACAGGTCCTCGCGGAAGCGGCCCGCGGCGACCTCGGCGCGGAGGTCCTTGTTGGTGGCCGCGACCAGGCGCACGTCGGCGCGCACCGTGTCGCCGCCGACGGGCTCGTACTCGCCCTCCTGCAGCACGCGGAGGAGCTTCACCTGCACGGCGGGCGAGAGCTCGCCGATCTCGTCGAGGAACAGCGTGCCGCCGGCCGCCTTGGCGAAGCGGCCGTCGCGCTTCGCGAGGGCGCCGGTGAACGCGCCGCGCTCGTGGCCGAAGAGCTCGGCCTCGAGGATGGTCTCCGGGATGGCCGCGCAGTTGACCGCGACGAACGGCCCTCGCGATCGCGCGCTGCGCTCGTGGATGAAGCGCGCGAGCAGCTCCTTGCCGGTGCCGCTCTCGCCGAGCACGAGCACCGTGGCGCTCGAGGGCGCCGCCTGGGTCGCGATGTCGAGCACGCGGCGCAGCGTCGGGCTCGATCCGACGATCTCGCGCTTCGTGAGCAGCTTGATCTCCTGCCGGAGCGAGCGGTTCTCGGCGACGAGCGACTGGCGCTCGGCCGCCTTGCGCACGCTCTTGATGATCGTCATCCGCTTGAGCGGCTTCTCCACGAAGTCGTACGCGCCCTCGCGCATGGCCTGGACCGCGGTCTCGACGGTCCCGTAGGCGGTCATCATCACGACCTCGGTGTCGGGCGCGAGCTGCTTCAGCGCGCGGAGCAGCTCGAGGCCGCTGACGCCCGGCATCATCAGGTCGGTCAGGACGACCTCGACGCGGCGGCTGCGCACGATCTCCAGGGCCGCCTTCGCGCTGTCCGCCGTGATGACGCGCATGCCGTCGCGCTGGAAGATCTTCTCGATGGAGGCGACGTTCGACGGCTCGTCATCGACCACGAGGACCGTCGGCGCGCCGGGCGGCGGCGCAGCGGGGCCAGCAGGCGGCGCGCTCGGGGGGACTTGTGCCAGATCGTCAGCCATGCGCCACTGTGTCACAGACGTCGGCGGCATGTCCAGGAGAGCACGGGTCTGACAAAGTCCGATCCGGCGCCTGACAAACTGACACGCCGCCGTGGTCCCCTGCGCGCCGCCCGCGAAGATCGCGGGATCGGTCAGCGGATGAGCTTCGACAGCTGCTTGAAGTCGTCCGTCCCGGCGATCTTGAGCCAGTCGAAGACGACGGTCTCCGCGGTGGTGATGGTGGCGCCTGCGGCGCGGCAGAGATCGAGGCCGGCGAGCCGGTGGTCGTCGCGGCGGGAGGCGACGCCGTCGAGCGGCACCTGGACGAGGACGCCGCGCGCGGCGAGATCGCGCACGGTCTGGAAGACGCAGACGTGCGCCTCCACGCCGACGACGATGGCGGCGCGGGGCGCGCGCCCGGTCGACGTCCGCAAGATGCGCTCGAACTCGGGGGCGCCGCAGGCGGAGAACTCCATCTTGGGGATGACGGGCGCGCCCGCCTGGGCAAGCCGCTCGGCGATGGGCGCGACGGTCGGGCCGAGGCCCGCGGGGTACTGCTCGGTGGCGATGACCGCCGCGCCGAGCCGCCGCGCCGCCTCGATCAGCACCGTGGCCGCACGGGTGAGCGCGTCCATCTGGGGCGCCGGCATCGCGGCGGCGAGCTTCTCCTGGACGTCGATGACGATGACCGCGCTGTCGGCGGGCTCGATCCTTTGCATGGTGGCTACCTCGTGGCCCGGAAGCTCCTCAGGAACCGGAGCAGGTCGCTCCGCAGGTCGAAGCGGAGGAGCGCCTCGCCGATCAGGGCGCCGCCGTCTCCGACGAGGACGCCGGGCAGGACGGTCATCGACGTCATGAGATCGCCGGGGCGCACGGTCTTCCGGCCGGCGAACGCGCAGCGGCGGCCGTCGTTGGCGGTGAACTCGAAGGAGTAGGGCAGGGTCCCGGTGCGCGCGACGTCGAGGCCGAGCCGCCCGGAGAGGTAGCGGTGGTCGGCGAAGCCTTCGGCGTCGATCTCGCCCTCGATCTCGACCTCGGGCTTGCGCAGGAAGGCGAGGAGGCCGCGCGAGCGCGCGCGGATCGTGAACGACATGGGCCGCTCGTCGGACGGCGAGTCGACCAGGTGGAAGCTCCCGGCCATGGTCTCGCAGAACTCGAAGCCGCGCATCACGCCTCCGGGGGCGCGCCGCGCGGCGGCGCCGGCAGCGGCGGGGCGGCCGTCGCCTCCGTGAAGTCCTCGGGCGGGAGCACGAGCCGCTCGACGCGGCGGCCGGAGGCGAGGGCGTCGACGATCTCCGGGACGTCGGCGGGGGTCACGCGGCCGTAGAAGTAGCCGTCCGGCTCCACGGCGATGACGGGGCCCGCCCAGCAGACGTCGAGGCAGCTCGCGGAGCAGGCGCGCGCCTCGACCTTCGCGAGGCCCCGCTCGGCGAGCGCGGCCTTGAGCTGCACGTGGATGCCCTCGGCGCCGCGCTGAGCGCAGGAGCCCTTGGGCACGCCGTCGGGGCGGCGGTTGACGCAGACGAAGAGGTAGCGCTTTCGCTGGGGCACGAGGCGGATCCTCGTGCGTCGCGGGGGCCAGGTCAAGCTGGGGCGGGGGAGGGGCGGGGGGGGCGTCGAGCTTCGCCAGGGGACGGGCCAGCGGCCGGACGGGCGCACAGATGCTGTGCGCGAGGCATTCCCGGGCCCGGTGGCGTACCGTACTCGGAGGTTGTCGACGATCTTGGCGGTTCAGACTTCTTCGGAACCCCATTTGTAAAGGTGTTCGAGACGGCGTTTTGACAAGAGGCTACTTGTGTCACACCCCAGGGGTTTTCATGGCTACAGGCGATTATAGACTCGTTCCAATGGTAGCAAGCTACCTTGGTTTGAGCCCGATTTCACCGCAGTGGAGAGGAGTCGACGCGGTCCTCCCGCTCTTGGAGCGCATGCGCAGCGACGGGGCGATCGTCCTCATCAAGCTTGATGGTGGCAGAGGTCCGTCCGATAACGGCCCGTATACCGTCCTTGCTTCCGGTGGGCCTCTCAAGGGCGATTTTGTTCGCGTGGATGTGTCATCGCTTGAGCATGGTCTCGCAAAGGTGGTCGTGGAGTATGCGAGAAGGTGTTGGGGGGTTCGTTGAACCCTCGTAACCTGCTCGGGGGGTGAACGCCGGCAGGCTCCTCGCCTCAGGCCCCGGCTTCTGCGGCGCTGCGCGCGCGGTGCCGGCGCAGCGCCAGGTTCACGATCCCGATCGGCGCCACGAAGAGCACGGTCGCGAACCCGAGGACGCCGACCACGAGCCCCGCGAGGCTCGCGAGCGCGAGCCAGAGCACGTCGAGCGCCGCCGGCCTGGAACCGGTAGTAGAAGAGCGCTCATCGACGCGCATCTCCCTGCGCAGCTCGCCGACCTCGCGATCGAGCAGCTCCTCGAACGGGCGGCCATAGAGGCTCTCGCTGCGGCGGCCGCGGAAGAACGCGCGGACCGTCCGGCGCGGGGCCGAGAGCAGCCCCGCGAAGAGGCCGCCCAGGTTGAGCTGCCAGGCCGCCACGAAGCCCTTGCAGCCGGCGCCGAGCTCCCAGGCCGAGATCTCGAACTCGCCGATCGCGTTCGTGTCGTAGCCCGTCAGCACGTGGTGCAGGTCGTGGTAACGCACGGCGCGCACGCGCGCCCGGGTGTTCGGGAAAGGGACGGGGAGCGGACCGAGCTTGAAGTCGACCCACGCGTCGCCGTACCCGCCGTCCGCGCCGAAGCGGTTCACCTCGAAGTAGAGCGCCCGCGCCTCCCGCATCGTGAGGCCTTCGTCGTAATGCACCAGAGCCATGGCAGCACCTCATTCGATGACTTCAGTCACTGACCATGGTCATTCTTCGCGCTCGTTCTGTCAAGGAGATCGCCGCTTGACGGGGAGGCATCCGCGACAACAGAGTGCCCTGTCGATGAGCAAGGTCATTCCAGGCGCGACGAAACGCCGGAAGCGAGCCGCGGCGCCGCGAGCGCCGATCGCGCCGGTGCCGGTCGCGTCCGCGCCGCCGGCGCCCGGGCGCGGCGGGCGCGCCCAGCAGAAGCTCGACACCCGCCGGCGGATCCGGGACGCCGCGTGGGCCCTCTTCACGGAGCTCGGGTACGACGACACGACGACCAAGGCTGTGGCGGAGCGCGCGGAGGTCGCGACGGGGACGGTGTTCGTGCACGCGCGAGACAAGCCCGACCTGCTCATGATGGTGATGCACGACCGGCTCGCGGCCGCTGTCGACGCGGCGTTCGAGGCGCTGCCGCGCAAAGAGCCCCTGCTCGCTCAGCTGCTCCACGTCTTCCAGCGGCTGTTCGCGATGTACGGCGAGCAGCCGCTCGTGTCGCAGGCGTTCGTGAAGGCGTTCCCCGGCGCGTCGGGTCCGAACGGAGAGCGGCTGAACGCGCTCACGTTCGCGTTCCTGCACCGCGTCGCGGGCCTCGTGCGCGACGCGCAGGCGCGCGGCGAGGTCGCGGGCGACATCGACCCGCTCGCCGCGGCGCACAACATCTTCGCCCTCTACTTCGCGGCGCTCCTGTCCTGGCTCAGCGGCTTCGTGACGCTCGGCGCGGCGCTGGATCCCGTGCTGAAGAGCTCCCTCACCCTCCAGTTCCGAGGGCTCCGGGCGTGAGGCGCCGCCGGCGTCAGCGTGCGTCAGCGCGCGTCAGCGTACGCCTTGCCGGGGATCGCCGGCGCGGAGCGCGGCGAGCACCTCGGCGTGGGTACGCGGATCGCCGGCGGCCACCACGTCACCGGCGCTCGCGGCGTCGAGCGGGCGCCCTTCCCAGTCCGTCATGACCCCGCCGGCGCCGGTGATCACCGGGACGAGCGCCGCGAAATCGTGGAGCTTGAGGCCGTACTCGACGACCACGTCGATGCTGCCGCTCGCCACGAGGCCATACTGGTAACAATCGCCGCCGTAGCTCACGAGCTTGGCCCGGGACGCGACCTCCCCGAAGGCGCGGGCCTTCGCCGGCGGGAAGTACTGCGGGCCCGTGGTGGAGAGGCGCGCGAGCGGCAGCCCCGCGCACGCGCGGACGCGCGCCGGCGCGCCGTTCCAGAGCGTCGGGCGGCCCAGGACGCCGAGCCAGCGATCGCCGAGGACAGGCTGATCGATGACGCCGAGCACCGGCTGGCCCCGGTGCAGCAGCGCGATGAGCGTGCCGAAGAGCGGCTTGCCCGTGATGAACGCCTTCGTCCCGTCGATGGGATCGAGCACCCACACGAGCTCCGCCGCCTCGTTCTGGCGGCCGAACTCCTCTCCCACGATCCCGTGGCCCGGAACGCGCGCGGCAAGGAGCTCGCGTATCGCCGCCTCGGCCTCGCGGTCGGCGATCGTGACAGGGCTCGCGTCCGCCTTGTCGTCGGCCTCGATGCCCTTGCGAAAATAGCGCCGGATCACGGCGCCGCTGGCGTCCGCGAGCCGCTCTGCCAGCTCGACCAGGTCCTGGGAAGGGGTCATCGTCTCCTCCGTGGGCCCTCGAGGCGAGCCCCACGGCGCGATCCCCTACGCGGGCCGCCCGCTCACGGCAACCACCTCGCCTCGCTGCGCCCCGGAGCGAGCTCCGCATCAGGCCGGGTCGCCCACGCGGGCGCCCGGCGACAGGCTCGCTCGGAGATACGCGCCCAGCGTGTCCGTGCCCCGCGCGCCCTCCGGGTGGAAGTCGGCCAGCACCGGCCCGTTGTGGGGCATGTCCCTCAGCACGTCGAGCGTGACGTCGACCCCCGCCTCGCGGGCGCGCCGCGCGAGCTCCTGGCCCTCGTCGTGCAGTCGCTCGGCGTCGCCGACCTGGATGAACAGCGAGGCCAGCCCGTCGAGGCGCGCGTGGAGCGGCGAGAGCCGGGGATCGTCGAGCGGGGTCGCGCCCGCGAAATCGCGCGCCTGGCGCAAGAGACCGTCGCGGGTACCGTAATCGGTCGCGTCGTTCGCGCGCGCCGAGGCGCTGCTCGAGGTCAGGTCGAGCCAGGGAGAGATGAGCGCGGCGCAGCGCGCCTGCGCGCCGCGGTCGCGGAGCGCGAGCTGCGTGACGAGCGCGAGGTTGCCGCCGGCGGAGTCGCCGGCGAGCGCGATCTCTCCCGGCGCATGGCCGCGCTCGACCAGCGCGTCGAAGGCGGCGAGGGCGTCCTCGATCTGCGCGGGATAGCGGTGCTCCGGCGCGAGCCGGTAGTCGATGCCCACGACGCGGGCGCCGCTCGCCAGCGCGAGCCGCGCCATGAGGTCCGCGTGCGTCCTCGTGGAGCCGAACAGGTACGAGCCGCCGTGGAGGTAGAGGACGACGCCGCGCGACGCCGCGCCCGGAGGCTCGAACCAGACCGCGGGGACGCCCTTCAACGTGTCGTCCGTGCGCTTCACGCGCCGGACGGCCTTCCGGGAGTACGGGCGCGCGTCGAGCTCGGCCCTGACCTCCGGGTAGGGCCGGTCGAGGAGCTGGATGAAATCGCGGCGGAGAAAGCGGACCACCCACTCGAAGCCGAAGCCCCAGCCCGGGCGCGCGGGCCCACGGCGGGCGCGTTCGGTCGTGGTCTCCACGAACGCGAGGCCGAACATCTTCATCAGGCGAAGCACCATGGCGGGCATCGTAGCGGACGCCTCCCGCGACCGCGGCGGCCTGTGCCCGCAACGGTCCGAGCGCCGCGCCGTCGCCCCTTTCGGCGAGGTGCGCCGTGGCGCGCGCCAGCGCTTGCGGCGCGCGTCAGCGCTTCTTCCGCGGATCGCCCCGGAGGATGGGATATGCCATCAGCAAGCTCAGCCAGACCACCAGGAACTTCGGGTCGGTCAGCGTCTCGAACGGGATCTCGAAGCGCTCGTTCGCTGTCGCGGCCTCCACCTTGCGCTGCTGCGCCTGCGCCACCGCGGGGCTCACGACCTCGAGCCGCCTCCCGCCGCTCACGGCGCCCGTGCCGCCGGCCACGGGCATCCTCGGCAGCAGGGTCCCCTCGGCGATCGCCTTCTCCTCGGGCGTCCGCTCCGTCCTGAGATCCGGGTCGATGAGCACCGCCGCCGGCTCGAGCCCCTCGGCGCCCTCGGCGCCGCCCGGCGCCGCGGTCGCGATCCGCGCGTCCTCTTTCTCCGGTCGATCCACCGGGACGAAGCGCGGCGCGACCTCGCCCGGCTTGCGATCGCGGAGCTCGACGGTCACCTGGGTCGGGACGTACACGCGCTGCACCTCCTCGAGCGGGACCACGGTGTCCTTGGCGGAGGCCGGCGGCCCGCCCGCGAGCTCGGGCACCTTCGCGCGCGCCGCGTCGATCGCCGCCTGCTCCGCGGCCATCGCGGCCTTGCAGCTCGGAAGGGACGGATCGAAGTCGAGGCCGACGGCGCTGGCGCCCCCCTTCCTCCGCTCCTGGGGCGGCGTGCACTCCTCGTGGATGCGCTCCGCGACGTCGTCGTCCTCCCGGTGAAGGAGCGCGAGCGGGAGCTCCTTGCGATCGTCGATGCCGTTCGCGACCTCCGGCCGGGCCACGAAGCGGTACCGCACGCGGAGCGCGAGGGTCCGGTGCCCCGCGGCGTCGACGACGGTCACGGCCTCCTTGGCGAAGCTGTCCGTTGTCGCGCCCTGGACCTCGCGCCGGCTCACCATCACCCGGGACTTCCGGAGCCCCGTGAACACCGATCGCGTCTGCGTCCGCACGCGCTCGAGGATCTTGAAATCGCTCGTCCCGGTCGGGACGTAGACATAGCCGTCGAACTGGAGCACAGCGGGCGGACGCTTCACGTCCTGATCGGCCGTCTTGCCCCGATCGCCGCACCCCGCGAGCGCCTGCACCCCGGCCAGCACGCCGATTGCCGGGAGAACACGGAGTACTGCACGGAGAGGTGCTACCACAACAGATCTCCACGACGGCGAGGGTACAACGCCGGTGAATCTAGCTCCGGCGACCTGATGAAGAAACCCTTACCCACCGGAAAAGCCGGGCAGGGATGCGGGGATCGCGCACAGCGACCTGAACGTGACGACCCGGCGCGCAGATCCCGACCCCGACGCAGGCGCCGGCCCGCGGCCTGGTGAGCCCCTCACCTCGGCCGGGGCGCCGCGGCGGCGGGGCCGCGAGCTGGCCGCGGAGCGCGGCGACACACCGCGGCGCGCTCCGGGGACGCCCCCGTGGCGCTCCGCGCGCGCCGGGGGATTGCCCTTTCGAAAATCGGATCCATTTGGTCGCCGACATGAACACGGAAAGCCCGAACCCCGAAACCAGCGGTTCCACCCCCTCTGCCGAGCCTTCGGGTGCGGCTCCGGGCCCGGAGACGCCCGCGTCGACCCCGTCCGAGGAGGCCAAGGCCGCCGGCGCGGTCGAGCTCCCCTTCCAGGCCGAGGTGCAGCAGGTCCTCGCGCTGGTCATCAACTCGCTCTACGCAAACCAGGAGGTCTTCCTCCGCGAGCTCATCTCGAACGCGTCGGACGCGCTCGACAAGGCCCGTTTCCTGGCCCTCACGCGCGAGGGCGTCGCTGAACAAGCCGGCGAGCCCGCGATCCTCATCACGCTCGACGACGAGGCCCGGACCCTCACCATCGAGGACAACGGCATCGGGATGACCCGGGACGAGGTGGTGCAGAACCTCGGCACCATCGCCCGCTCGGGGTCGCTGGAGTTCCTGAAGGCCAACGCCGAGGCCGCCAAGCAGAAGAAGGACGGCGGCAAGCTCCAGCTCATCGGCCAGTTCGGCGTCGGCTTCTACGCCGCGTTCATGGTCGCCTCGCGCGTCGACGTGCAGACCCGCTCGATGCTGCCGGGCGCGGAGCCCGTCCTGTGGCGCTCGTCCGGCGCGGGCTCCTTCACCGTGGCCTCCGGCGATCGCGAGCACCCGGGCACGAAGATCGTCCTCCACCTCAAGGACGACGCGCGCGAGTACACGAAGGTGTGGCGGATCAAGGAGATCATCCGCAAGTACTCGGATTTCGTTCATTTCCCCATCAAGGTGAACGACGAGGTCGCGAACCGCTCGGCCGCACTCTGGACGCTGCCCAAGTCGCAGATCACCGAGGAGCAGCACGCGGAGTTCTTCCGGCACGTGACGGGCGGCTACGAGGGGGAGAAGCCGCTGCTCACCGTGCACCTGTCGATCGACGCGCCCGTGCAGTTCCACGCCCTGCTCTACGTGCCCGAGAAGGCGCCGGCGGACATGTTCCACAAGGACCGCAGGGGCGTGCGCCTCTACGCGAAGCGGGTCCTCATCGTCGAGGACTGCGACAAGCTGACGCCGATGTACCTGCGCTTCCTGCGCGGCGTCGTCGACTCCGAGGACCTCTCGCTGAACGTCTCTCGCGAGATGCTCCAGGAGAACCGCACGCTCTCCCAGATCGAGCAGCAGATCGTCAAGCAGGTGCTCAAGTCGCTCAAGGACCTCTCCGAGTCGGAGCCCGAGCGCTACGCGGCCTTCTGGAAGGAGTTCGGCCGGGTCATCAAGGAGGGGGTCACCAACGACTGGAAGAACAAGGACGCGATCGCCGAGCTCTGCCGGTTCGAGTCGATGAACACGGAGGCCGGCAAGGCCATCTCGCTCCGCGACTACGTGGCGAAGATGCCGGAGGCGCAGAAGGAGATCTATTACGTGACGGGGCTCGGCCGCCACGCGGTCGAGCAGAGCCCGCACCTCGAGGCGTTCCGGAAGCGCGGCTACGACGTGCTGTTCCTCGTGGATCCGGTCGACGAGTGGTTCGTGCAGTCGCTGAGCGAGTTCGACAAGCGCCGCCTCAAGAGCGTGATGCACGGCGATGTCGACCTCGGCGCCGAGCCGGAGAAGAAGGACGAGCCGGAGGAATCGGTCGACGCGGCCGTGGCGGCGGTCAAGGCGGCGCTGGGCGACCGGGTGAAGGACGTGCGCGTCTCGCGGCGCCTGACCGACAGCGCGAGCTGCCTCGTCGCCGCCGAGGGGGACCCAGGGGCGAACTTCGAGCGGATCATGAAGCTCATCGATCAGAATACCGGGGAATCCAAGCGGATCCTGGAGCTCAACCCGGGCCACCCGGTGGTGAAGAACCTCAACATCCTGGCGGGGCGCGAGGCCGGCTCGGAGCGGGTGAAGCAGTGGTCCGAGCTCCTCCTGGACCAGGCCCTCCTCGTCGAGGGCGTTGTGCAGGAGCCGGCGAAGCTCGTCCGGCGCATCCAGGACCTGCTCGCGCAGGTCAGCTCCGCCGCTGTCAGTCAAAGCTGAGCGGCGGTTTTTTGGCCGGGGTCGAGCGTCGGTGATAGGCGCGGGACGAGGTCGCCAGGATGTCCCGAATCGCAACACCGGCGCTCGGCCGCCGGGCCTTTCTTCGTGCGCTCGGCGTGGCGGGCGGCGCCCTGGCCGCGCCGGGGCTCTGGGCGCCGGCGCCGGCGCTCGCCAGGACGGCCTCCAGGGTGAGAGCCGTCGAGGCGTCGGACATCGGCGTGACGCTGAAGATCGAGCTGTCGAACGCGCCGTTTCCCTGCGACGGGGCGCCCTACCAGGACGCCACGGCGATGGTCTTCGTGCCGGCCCACTACCGCGCGCCGGAGAGCGATGAGCTCGACCTCGTGATCCACTTCCACGGCCACGTCACGACCGCGGAGCGGGCCATCGCGGCGCACAAGCTCCGCGAGCAGCTCCACGAGAGCAAGCAGAACGCGGTGCTCGTGGTGCCGCAGTGCGCGGTGAACGCGGCGGAGTCGCCCCCGGGCAAGCTGGGGCAGAAGGGCGGCCTCCGGCGGCTGTGCGGCGAGCTCGCGTCGGTGCTCGCGAGCCCCTCGGCGCGGCGGGCGCTCGGCGATCGCGCCATCCCGCGGAAGGCGAAGCTCGGGACGCTCTGCCTGTCGGCGCACTCGGGCGGATACCGCGTCGCGGCCGCGTGCCTGCGCCACGGCGGCTGCGAGGTGAACGAGGTGTACCTGTTCGACGCGCTGTACGGCGAGGTCGACGCGTTCCGCGACTGGGTGCTCGAGCGGAAGGGCCGCTCGGGGCGGGAGAGGCACAAGCTCATCAGCCATTTCGTCGCGGGCGACGTGCGGCGGCTCAACCTCGAGCTCGAGCGCGCGCTCGAGGCGCAGGGCGTCGCCTGCCTGCACGAGCGCCGCCCGGGCGAGCTCACGCGCAAGCAGCTCCTGGACGGCCGCGCCATCTTCATCCAGGTCCCGCTCGCGCACAGCGCGGTGACCTTCGAGCAGAACGCGTTCCGCGACTGCCTGTTCGCGTCGGGCCTCCGCCGGCAGCTCCGATCCAGCTGGTTCAAGGAGAAGGACGAGCCGCGCCGGATCGACGTGCGGCGCGGGTCCTGACGTCGTCCTGCCGCCGCGGCGAGCACGAGCGCCGGCCGGCCGCGGCGGCGCGCGTCAGTGCCGGAGCGAGACGTCGGCCAGCGCGAGGCGCGCGTCGTTGATGTACGCGCTGTCCGGGAAGCGGCGGATGAACGATCGCAGCGTCGTCTTCGCGTCGTTCCAGGCCTGGATGTCGAGGAGGCACTCGGCGAGGAGGAAGGTCGCGTCATCCATGACCTCCCGATCGGGCGACGCCTCGGAGAGCGTCATGAGCAGCGGAATCGCGTCGCGCTGCCGGTTCAGCCTGCGGTAGGCGCGCGCCAGGTTGAGGCGGGCCGACGGGGTGTGCGACGCCGTCTCCTTCTGCCGGATGGCGTCCTCGAAGGCGACAGCGGCCTCGTGCCAGCGGCCCGTCCGCATGTGATCGAGGCCCGTCTGGTACGATTTGATCGAGAGCTCCGAGCGCGACTTGTCGACCGAGTCCGAGAAGAACGCGAGCTCGGCCCGGGTGAGCGGCGCCTTGCGCAGCGCCTCGAAGCCCTCGATCACCTCCTGTCGCCGCTCGGCACGGATGAGCTCGTAGAACGCCGCGGCGTCGCTCTCGGCCTTGGCGCGCGCGTCGCTCCGCTGCTGCATCTCCTTGAGATCGGCCTCGTGCTTCGCGATGCGGTCTCGCGCGCCCTTGGTCTCGGCCTGGACGGCGTCCACGCGTGCGTCCCAGGCGAGCTTGACCACGCCGATCACCACGATCACGAAGAGCAGGTTCGCGCTCGCGCTGTTCCAGAAGGCGCGCCGCTCGTACGCCATCTGGCGCTTGGAGATGCTCTTCAGATCCGCGGCGAGGGCGTTCGTGAGGTTGTTCGTCTTGATGATGAGCCCACGGGATTCCACGATCTCACGCTTGATCTCCCTGAGCTCGTCGTCGAAGTCGTGCATTTTCAGGTCCTGAAACGGTGCCCTGTGCAGGGGGCTGTGCTCGTGCTAAGGGGGCCGCGAACGCGGACCCCCGAGCCGCGCCAGGGTGCCGCGGACGCGGATCCCCGGCCTCGCCGACAGGCCGCCCTTACGCTACCAGGAAGCTCTCCCCATGGACACAAGCGACATCCGAAAAGGCCTCAAGTTTATGGTCGACGGCCAGCCCTACTCGGTCATCGACTTCCAGTTCGTCAAGCCGGGAAAGGGGCAGGCGTTCACCCGCGTCAAGATCCGGAACATGGCGACGGGCGCGGTGCTCGAGCGCACGTACAAATCGGGCGAGAAGCTGGAGCCGGCGGACGTGGAGGAGCGCAGCCTCCAGTACATCTATCCGGAGGGCACCGACTTCGTGTTCATGGACGCGGCGACCGGCGAGCAGCTCACGGTCCCCGGCGACAAGATCGGCGATGACTCCAAGTGGCTGAGCGACGGGATGTCGATCGACGTGACCCTGTTCAACGGGCTGCCGATCGGCGTCAGCATGCCCCCGCACGTGGTGCTCCAGATCGTGAGCAGCGAGCCGGGCGTCAAGGGCGACACGGCGAGCGGCGCCACCAAGCCCGCCACGGTGTCGACAGGCGCGACCGTCAACGTCCCGCTCTTCGTGAAGGAGGGCGAGTGGATCAAGATCGACACGGCCGACGGCAAGTACCTGGAGCGCGTCAACAAGTGATCCCCGGCTGACCTCCGGGGTCCGAGGGCCGACGGAGGTCACTTCGCCTCGAAGATCACGGCGGCCGCGCCGGCGACGCACGCGACGCGGGCGCCTCCGTTGGCCGGCGCGCACGCCGTCGCCTGCGCGAGGTCGCCGCCCGTCCAGAGGCGCGCGGCGCCGCCTGCGGTCGCCACGAGGAGCCCGCCGGCCGCGGGGATCGCCAGCGTGGCGCCGTCGGGCGACCGCGCCGCGCCCTGAGGCGCGGGCGTGGTGAGCGGGAACGACAGCGCGGACGAGGCCGGCGCGGCCGCGCGCAGGTCGATCGAGAGCAGCGCGGCGCCGAGGGCGATGTCGAAGCCGCGCTCGGACGCGGCGAGCGGAACGAAGGGCAGGCGCTCCGTCCCGGCGCAGCGCTCGAGCGCGGCCGCGCCGGGCCGGGCGCGAGGCCCCTGGCCGCGGAGCAGCGGGAGCGGGACCTCCATCTCGCCGACGGCATCGGGCGAGCTGCGGAAGAGCGCGAGCAAGGTGGGCGCGTCGCAGCGCCGCTCGACGGCGACGAGCTCCGCGGGCCCGGCGTGGACGGCGGCGGGCCACGGAGGGATGTCCGTCGCGGACTCGGTGGACGTGGCCGGGTCGACGCGGACGACGCCCTGCGCGGTCCTGACGAGCAGGGCGCCGCTCGCCTCGAACGCGAGCGGGCCGAAGGCGCCGGTCCTGGTCGGCTGCGGGGCAGCGGCGGTGCGGTACACGGCGGCGGCGGTCGCCGGCGGCGCGAGCTTCGCGAGGAGCTTGCCGTCCTCCTTGGTGCGCGCCTCGGCGCCGCCGCGGTCGAGCGCCGCGATGGCCGCGATCGGCGCGCCCCGCGTGGACGCCGCGACCGCCTCCGCGTGGCCGATGGCGGCCGCGAGCCCCGGCTCGCCGCAGCGCACCGGGCCGGCGCCCGTCCAGACGAGGGCCTCGCCGGCGCGCGCGGCGTCGCGGCCGGCGGTCGCTCCGGCGCCGCTCTCGGCGTCGGCGCAGAGGGCGGCGTGGAACCGGCGCAGCCGCTGGGCGGAGGCGGCCACGGCCGGCGCCGTCGACTTGCCGCGCGCGTCCCGGAGCAGGGAGGCGGCGAGGGCGCGCAGCGCCTCGCCGGGCTGGGCCGCGTCGCGCGAGAGGCCGGCGGGGCGATCCAGGAAGACGAGCGGGGCGCGGACCTCGGACGCGGCGCCCGCCGGGGCAGGGAACGGGCGCAGGGCGCCGGACAGGCCGACCGAGACGATGAGGTCGTCGCGGCCGTCCGCGTCGCGGTCGGCGACCTCGAGGGAGGCGGAGAGCGCTTCCTCCGCGGGCGGCGCGCGGAGGCGGAGCTCCAGGGCGAGCTCCGGCGGCGCGCCCGCGCCCGCGGCGGGCCCGGGGAGGCGGATCACGGCGATCCAGCGCGTCGGGCCCGTACCCGCGGCGCCGCGGTGAGCGCCGCCGCACTGCGGGGCGAAATCGAAGGCGAGCGCGGAGGGGCCGATCTGGCTGAGGCCGACGCGCGGGGTGCACCCCTGCGCGTCGAGATCGCCGGGCAGCGCGGCGAGCGTGCGCAGCGCCTGCGGCCGCGCGGCGGGCGCGAGCAGGAGCTCGCCGCGCAGGCCGTCCGGCGACCGCGCCCAGGCGACGAGATCGCGCGCGCCGTCCCCGTCGACGTCGAGGAGGAGCCCGGTCTCGAACGTGCGCCCGGTCGGCGCCGCGGCCACGGGGCCGCCCTCGAGGGGCCACTGCTTGCCGCCCTCCGGCGCCGGGACGCTCGGCACGACCGCGAACCGAGGCGCGGCGGCGTCCGGGGCGCCGGCGTCGGCCTCGGGGCCGGCGGTCGCCGCGCCAGGGCCGACGCCGCTCAGCGGGGGCGGGGAGCCGGAGGGCGCCGCCGAGCCGAGCGTGTAAGGCGTGTAGGGCCTGGAGCTCGGGCAGCCATCGCAGCCGGCGGCGGCGAGGAGCGGGAGCAGGGCGCGGAGGAGCTTCGAGCAGGATCGATCGGGCATCGCGGGCGGACCCGGCGGCGCACCGGTCACCGGTGTGCGGCGGGCGGCGCAGGCGTAGCACGGGCGGCGGGCGGGCGTCGTGGAGCCGGCGCGCCATCCAGCCGCCCGCGCGCCGGATGGCGCCGCTGCGCCTTTCGGAGTAGCTTGATCGAGGGCAGATGAGCGGGCCGAAGCCTCCCAGGGCCGTCGAAGGCGAAGACTATTACCTCGAGGGAGGCCGGGTGGTTTTTACAGAGGCGTATCACCTGAAACGGGGATACTGCTGTAACTCCAAGTGCCGCCACTGCCCTTACCGGGAGAGGGCGCCGGCAGAGTCGGTCACCGTCGCGCTGCCTCGGCTGAAGCTCCCCTGACGCCGGTGACGCCGGCGCAGCGGTCGAGCCTCCGCGGCGGATCGCGGCGAGCGGCGCCATGCAACGTGCCGCCGTGACGGGTTCGCAGCAGCCGCCGCGCGGGCGCTCCGCGGCGGCCGCGAAACGCAATCCGTCTGCGGTTGATGACGGGCGGAGAGCCCCGGCGCACCACGGAATGTCGGTTGATCCGGATTGCGTGGAGCGTCTAGGATTTCGCGCCCACATTCGCGCGGGAGCTCCTATGCGTCGCAGTCTTCACCCTCTGCTCTGCTGCCTGTTGCTCTCCGCGCCGATCGGCTGCGACGCCACCTCGACGAACAGGCCGCCGTCCGACAAGACGCCGGTGGAGCTGCCGGGCGTGGACACGGACGGCGATGGGATCAGCGATGCGGTTGAAGGGCGCGGCGAGGCGGTCGACACGGATCGCGACGGTCAGCCGGATTTCGAGGACATCGACTCCGACGGCGACGGGCTGTCCGACAAGCTCGAGGGCGCTCCCTTCCCAGGGGAAGCGGGGCCGCGTGACAGCGACGGCGACGGGGTGCCGGATTACCGCGACGAGGACTCCGACAACAACGGGCTACCCGACGAGGACGACGGCGACAGCGACCGCGACCGCGATGGAACCCCCGATTACGTGGATCCCGACGATGACGGCGACGGCCTCCTGGATGTTGTCGAGCTCGGGTCGGACCCGCTCGATCCGGTGAACACCGACGGCGACAGCTGGCCTGATTTCCGTGACAGGGACTCCGACGACGACGGTATCCTGGATCGGTTCGAGAGAGAGTTCGACGTCGACGGCGACGGGATCCCGGCGTTTCGAGATCTCGACTCGGACGGTGACTGCCGGCCCGACTCGATCGAGCGCGGCGACGGCGAGCCCGAGGAGCCGCCCAGCGACAGCGACGGGGACGGCGGGGGCGATTTCCTCGACCTGGACAGCGACAACGACAGCCTGCTCGACGAGCTCGAGGACCTCAATTGCGACGGCGTGCTCGACCCGGGCGAGTCCAGCACCGCGAGCGAGGACACGGACGAGGACGGCGTGAACGATCTCATCGAGCAGGCCGCCGGCACGGACCCGAACGACGACCTGGACAACCCGCGGGCCAGCGGGGATTTCGTGTTCATCGTGCCTTATCAGAGCCGCCCGGATCCCGCGCAGGACACGCTGGATTTCTCGACCACCATCTCGCAGGCCGACGTGGTGTTCGCGATGGATACCACCGCGACCATGAGCGGCCAGATCAACAATCTGAAGGGCGCGCTCCAGGAGATGATCGATCAGCTCGCCAAGGAGATCCCGAACATCGGCATCGGGGTGACTCAGTACAAGGACTTCCCGATCGACTCCTACGGGGGCCGCAACGACCAGCCGTTCTACCTGGAGCACCGGGTGATGAGCGTCCTCACGCCGGCAGGGCGCGAGTCGGTGCAGGACGCGGTGAACTACCTCAAGGCCGATGCCGGCGGCGATATCCCGGAGAGCGGCTGGGAGGCTCTTTATCAGATCGCCACCGGGGCGGGCACGAACAAGGGCGGCGCCAACGTGCCCATGTTCAATCGGCTGAGCGCTCCGCCGGGCATGACCCCGGCGGGCGAGACGGTCGGGACCATCGGCGGCGTGGGCTTCCGCTTCGGCTCGCTGCCCATCGTGGTGATGATCACCGACACGCCGAGCCACAACGGGACGTTCGTGCAGCACAACTACGTCAAGTCCAGGGTGGAGTCGCCGACCCATTCGGAGGCGCTGCGGGCGGTGACGCGCGTGGGAGGCCGGCTCATCGGCATGGTCGCCTCCAGCTCGGTCGAGGCGCAAGCCGACCTGACGGCCGGCGCGGTGGCGACGGGCTCGGTGGTCCCGCCGGCGGCGTGGGGACCGGAGGGCATGCGCCCGCCGCGGTGCGCGGTGGGACAGTGCTGCGTCGGCGAGAACGGGAGCGGCGTGACGATCGAGAGCGGCAAATGCCCGCTCGTGTTCCGGGTCGCCAGCAGCGGCGACGGGCTGAACCTGGCCGTCGTGCAGGCGATCAAGGTGCTCACGACCTATGTCACGCTCGACATCTCGGCGGCGGCGGTGGCGGACGAGACCGACGCGGTCGACGCCGCGAGCGCGTTCATCGACAGGATCATCGCGAACAACAGCGCTCCTGCGCCCTGCACCACCGGCCTCAGGGTCATCGACAAGAACGTCGATGGCGTCGCGGATACCTATACCAACGTGTTCCCCGGGCCCACGGTCTGCTTCGACGTGATCCCGAAGACCAACGTCTCGGTGCCTCCGACGACGGAGCCGCAGGTGTTCACGGCGAACATCGTCGTCACCGGCGACAGCGTGACCACGCTCAGCACCCGCAAGGTCTTCTTCCTCGTCCCGCCGGAGATCCCGGAGCCCCCCATCGACTGATGAGCATCCGGCGCTCGCGGGGCTCCCTGGAGGCCCGGCGAGGCCTGTTCCACGCGGCACGTATCACGTATCATGAGCAAAGACTCTGCCATCGAGGGGGCGCCGACGTCCGGGGAGGCCCGCGGCGCGGCGCTCTGGGAGCTCGCGCGGCTCTTCTTCCGGCTGGGCGCGACGGCCTTCGGGGGCCCCGCGGCCCATGTCGCCATGATGGAGGACGAGGTGGTCCGCCGGCGCGGCTGGATGACGCGCGAGGACTTCCTCGATCTCTACGGTGCCACGAACCTCATCCCGGGACCCAGCTCGACCGAGCTCGCGATTCACATCGGGCATCGCCGGGCCGGCTGGGCGGGCCTGCTCGTGGCCGGAGGGTGCTTCATCGTGCCGGCGGCGCTCATCACGCTGGGGTTCGCGTGGGCCTATGTCCGGTTCGGCGCGGTGCCGGAGATGTCGGCGCTCCTCTACGGGGTGAAGCCGGTGATCATCGCGGTCGTGGCCCAGGCGCTCTGGGGTCTCGGCCGCGCCGGGCTGCGCTCGCGGCGCTCGCTCGGCCTCGCGGCGCTCTGCGCGGGCGCGAGCCTCTTCGGGGTACACGAGCTCGCGGTCCTGGCCGGTGCGGGCGTGCTCGCCGTGTCGCACAGGCTCGCGGCCGGGCGCCCCGCGGGTCCTCCTCCCGGCGCGGCCGCCGTCGCCCTCCCGCTCGCCGTCCCGCTCGCCAGCGGCGCCGCCGCGACGGCCGCGGCGGTGAGCGTGCCATTCGGGCTCCTGCCGCTGTTCCTTTTCTTCGCCAAGGTGGGCTCGGTCCTCTTCGGGAGTGGGTATGTGCTCCTCGCGTTCCTCCGCGCGGATCTCGTCGAGCGATACCGGTGGATGACGGAGGCCCAGCTGCTCGACGCGGTGGCGGTCGGCCAGGTGACGCCCGGCCCCGTCTTCACGGCGGCCACCTTCATCGGTTATCTCCTGGGCCGCGTCCCGGGCGCGCTGGTCGCCACGGCGGGCATCTTCGTTCCTGCGTTCTTCTTCGTCGCGCTGAGCGGACCGCTGATCCCCCGCGTCCGCCGTTCCCCCGTGGCCTCGGCCTTCCTCGACGGCGTGAACGCGGCGTCGCTCGCCCTGATGGCGGTCGTCTCGTTCCGCCTCGCCCGCGCGGCGGTCGTCGATTGGCTCACGGGCGCTCTGGCCATCGCGGCAGCGCTCCTGCTCATCCGGTACCGCGTGAGCTCGCTCTGGCTCATCCTGGCCGGCGCCGTCATCGGCGTCGCGTCGGTTCACGTCTGAGCCGGCGCTCCTCGCTGTACCGGCCCCTCCTCGCCGTGCCCGCGCCCGGGGAGCAGCCCGGGATCCCTCGCCCCCGCTACCTGGCGGGCGATCGCAAGGAAGACGGCTCGTCCGCGGCCACCAGCGCCGTCCCGGGCCCGATGTGGAACGCGTTGCCCCGCCAGGCGACCCGCCGGTTCGAATACGCGTTCAGCCAGCAGAAGAACCAGCACAGCGTCCGGAGCGGCTCCACCGCCACGAGCGCCAGGTTGGAGCGCGCCGGGCGCAGCATCTTCAGGGCCAGGAAGGTCCCCAGGCTCTGCAGCGTCCAGGCGAACAGCCACATCTCCAGCGCGAGGCCCGTCGGGTTGAGCAGCAACGTGAGCCACGCGATGAGCAGCGGCGAGTTGAACGGCTCCGCCGCGAAGCAGCGCGGGGCGAGCGTGCGCCGCATCTTCGCCCAGCGGGTGTGTCGATCCAGCATGCGCGTGAGAGAGCAGCTCGTGTTGCGGTTCTCGATCGGATCCAGGCAGAGATCGACGACGAACCCGCACGCGCTGAAGCGCTGTCCGAGCATGTCGTCCTCCGCCAGCACGTGGGCCACGCTCTCGAACCCTCCCACGCGCGCGAGATCGACCCGCCGCATCGCCATCGATTTGCCCACGCTGATCGACCGCCCCGCGAGCTCGGCGGCGGCGACGACCCCGGGCGCGATGAACGCCCCGAGCTGCGCGTTCTCGACCACCGCGCCGAGCGTCCGCTCCCCCGTGCCCACGACGACGCTCGAGACGAGCCCCACGCCCGGCCGCATCAAGATCGACAGAAGCGAGCGGAGGTAGTCTGGACGAACAGACACGTTCGCGTCCGAGATGACGAGGACGCTGCCCTCGGCCCTGCGCTCGAGCTCGAGGAGCTGCGCCACCTTCGGGTTCAACGCCTCGCTCGGATCGGTCAGGCAGAGCCGCGCCTTCACCTCGGGGTGCGCCGCGATGAAGGCCTGGATCACGGGCACCGCGCGGTCTTCTCGCGATGCGACGCCGAAGACGATCTCGTAACAGGGGTAATCGAGCCGGGCGAAGGATTCGAGGTTGTCGGCGAGCCCGTCGTCGACGCCCGCGACGGGCTTGAGGATGCTGACGAACGGGGTCGCCCCGGAGGGTCGCCACGCGTCGACCGGCGCCACGAGCCGGTGCCGCGCCATCCTCCAGAGGAAGGAGGTTTGGATCGTCGCGTAGATGATGGATGACAGCGCCGTCGGCGCGACCGTCGCCAGTTCTCCCCAATCCATGGACGGCCATGCTGATCGAAACGCGTGGCGTCTCGATGGCCGGACCGCAAACCCAGCGCTGACTTTTCGCAACCGAGGCGTGACAGCCCCTCATCGCCCACGACACACCGTGATGGTCGGTACGAGCTCGGGTGTTGCGCAGGATCCGTCGCCGACACACGCGCCGGGGCCACGCGAGCCCGTCGGCGCGGCCGGGCAGCGTCAGCCGATGCGGCCGATCAGCTCGCGCGTGATGTTCTTCTGGTGCGACTCGAGCGTGCCGCCGCCGATCTCGAGCAGCTTGGCGTCACGGAAGAACCGCTCCACCTTGTACTCGGTGCAGTAGCCCCAGCCGCCGAGCACCTGCATGGCGTTGTCGGCCACCTCCTTGCCCACCGGCGCGGCGAAGAGCTTCGCCGCGTCGGTCCCGAGCCGGTTTCTCCGCTCGGGGCTGACGTTGCGCGCCACCGCGTAGATGAGGGCGCGCGCCGCCTCGGTCTTGGCGTAGCTCTCCGCGATGTAGCGCTGGATCTGCCCGTGCTCGGCGATGGGCTTGCCGAAGCTCTTCCGCTCTCCGGCGTACTGGATCATGATCTCCAGACAGCGGTCCGCGATTCCCAGGCTCATGGCCGCGAGCGTGAGGCGCTCCAGCTCCAGGTTCCTCATCATGTTGCGGATGCCGCCCCCCTCCTGGCCCAGGACGTTCCAGGCGGGCACGACGCAGTCGTCGAAGAGGAGCTCGCTCATCGTGCTCCCCCGCATTCCCATCTTCGGGGTCTTCTCGTCGGTCGAGAACCCGGGGAACCCCCGCTCCACGACGAAGGTCGTGACCCGGCCCTCGATGGTCGCATAGACCAGGAAGATCTGGGCCTCCGGGGCGTTCGTGATGAGCGCTTTGCGCCCCTTCAGGATGTACCGGTCCCCGTCGCGCCGGGCGAACGTCTTCATGCCGAGGACGTCTGTCCCGCTCGTCGGCTCGGTCATGCCCATCGCGCCGATCCACTCGCCGGAGAGCACCTTCGGCAGGTACCGCGCGCGCTGCTCGTCATTGCCGGCGTGGAAGAGGTTGTTCACGAACAACATGGAGTGGGCGAGGTACGCGAGCGTGAACCCGGGATCGCTCTTCGCGAGCTCGTGGTGGACGATCACCGCGGCGACCGCGTCCATGCCCGCGCCCCCGTACTCCGAGGGCACGGTCACGCCGAGCAGGCCGAGCTCGCCGAGCCGCCGCATCAGGGGAACGTTCAGGGTGGCGCTCCGGTCGTGCTCGTCGGCCTGCGGCTCGACGACCTCACGGGCGAAATCTCGCACCATCTGCCGCAGCATCCGGTGCTCTTCCGTCGGGTTTTCCAGATCGCTTGCCATTGCGGGGGACGACGCGCTCATCGCGGCCCAACGTAGCACGCGGGGCCGCGCGTCAGCGATGGAGTGGCACGCCGTTCGCCTCGCCCCTGGACGGACCCTCATCGAAAGGTGCACGAATGAGAAGCTGGACCGATGTGGTGCTCTGGAGCGTGGTGCTGGTCTCGCTGCTGACCTGGCTGCTCGCCGTGGTCGGTGTGCTCACCGTGCACCCGTGGACCCCCGCGCTCCTCGTGATCTCCGCCGCCTTCGCCGTGACCGGGATGCTACGGCAGGTGCCCGGGCGGCCGCGGCTCTGAGCCGGCGGGAGCGGCCGGGGCGCCCGGTTCCGCGTCCGTCGCTGGCGCCGGGGGCGAGGGCCCGTCCTGGCAGCACCGGACGCCGGTCGAGTAATCGAGGTAGCTCCTCGGGTGGGCCGTGATGAGGGCCTCGCAGCCTGCGCGGGTCGAGCGCGCGTAGAAGCCGCCGGCGAACGCTCCGCCCGGCTCGTTCACCCACTCATCGAGGTTGCCCACGAGATCGTAGACCGCGTCGCTGCCCCAGCGGCTCCTGCACCGCGGGCTCCCGCCCGTCTCCCGGAGCAGCGGCTCCCGGGCGCTGCGCACGCGGTTCAGCCGGGGATCCAGGTGGCCAATCGACGCATTGCCGTGGAGCAGCGCGGCGGGGTGCGCCGGCCGGTAGACATTGCACGCGCCCTCCTCGAAGGTGTCGCCGTACGGGTACAGCGTGTCGTCCTCGCCGCGGCACGCCGTGACGAACTCCTCGACCGAGCAGAGCCGCTTGCCGGCCGAGGCGCAGGCGCTCTCGGCCACGAGGCCGGTCACGTAGCCGCTCGGCCGCACCCCGGACCGCGAGCGGGCAAGGGCGGCGATCGCCCGGCCGCGCTGCCAGGGGGCGAGCAGCGGCAGGGGGAAGGCGCGCGCGTGGACGTCGCCGATCCGCCGCAGGCCGGTCGACCAGTCGGCGAGGGTGAGCTCCAGCAGGTTCGGGGTCGACGGGTAGTCGGGCGAGAGCGCCTGTCCGGTGGCGCCGTCGACGAGCATCGCCTCGAAGCGATCGACGCAGAAGCGGCCGCCGTCGACGGCCACCATGTCCGCCGGACACGCGGGCGCGCCCGGCAGCGCGGCGGCGGGCGCCTCTGCGGGCTCTCCTGCGGCCGGGCGCGCCGCCGCGCCGGCGCTCGCGGGCGGCGTGGGTCGCGCGACGCCGGCTTCGGCCTGCGCGTCGAGGCCGCTCACGGCGCTCCCGAACCACCGCAGGCTGCCGTCGGAGGCCCAGACCGCATCACCCACCACGCAGGCGCCTGGCGCCGCGAGCTCCGGGACGGTCACGAAGGCGCCGGGCGACGGGGCCGGGACCGCGCGCCGCGCGGGCTGCCCGTCGACGCAGAGCGCGCCGGTGTCGTCGGCCGGCCAGGGCTGCGACGCGAGCTCGGCGCCTTCGTCGTCGAGCCACACCACGTGGCGCCGGGCCGCGTCGCTGAGCAGCGCGCCTCCCTCGGGCAGGGCGACGAGCCGCACCGCGAGGTCGCCCTCGACGATCGGCAGCGAGGTCACGCGCGCCGCGCCGGGCCGGCCGAGCGCGTCGATCGAGAGCGCCACGACCACGCGCGGATCCGCGGCGCTCACGCCGGCGACGATGGCCCCGCCGCCGCGGCGCTCGCATGCGTCGAACCCCGCGCGCACCGGCGATGCGATGGCGAGGGCGGGCGGCGCGTGGCGTGCGGCGTCGGGATCGGGCGCGCCGGGCGCGACCGGCGCGAGCCCGCCCTGAGCGCCGAGCCCGGTGAGCGCGCCCGAGGCGTCGATCCCGGTGATCTGGAGCCTGTCGCCGAGCACCTCGAGGAAGAGCCCGCGCTCGTGCCCGCCGACGAGCGCCGTGCTGTCCTCGTGCGCGCGCCCCCGCAGCGCGGGCACCACGAGCGGTCCGGGCAGGAGCCGCGCCACGTCGGTCCTCGCGAGCCACCAGGACGACCCGATGCGCGCGGCGCGCCGCCTGTCGGTGGGGCGCTCCGGCTCGCCGATCGGCGTGCCCGGCGCGCGGCCGGCGGCGCCTGCCGGCGCCGCGCCGAGGCTCTCCGGCGCCGCCGCCGAGGTGATCAGGGCGCGCGCGTCGAGCCGGTGCAGCTGCCCCGCGGCGAAGGCGAGCCCCTCGCCGTCCGTCGCGAGCGCGCCCCACGCGATGCGCGCGCGGCGCGCCGGGAATGGGTCCGGCTCGCGGCGCGGCTGCCCGTCGGCGCGCGAGGCCGAGAAGAGCCCGCCGGAGATCGTCTGGAAGTACGCGCGATCTCCCGCCCACGCAGCGAGCCCCGGATCGTACCCCGGCTGTCCCGGGGCGCGCCGGGCGCCGCTCGCGGCGATGCGCTCGAGCGCGCCGATCTCGGCCGGCGTGACCGGGGTCGCGTCCGCGAGGCGCGCCGGATCCACGGAGCAGACCGCCCTGGGCGCGGCGCCGGCGACCAGCCGCTGGAGCGAGGGCGCGACGCGCGTCGCCTGGCAGGCCCCGTTGCGGCCGGTGACGTCGACGACCACGGCACCCGCGCTCGCCGTCACGAGGCGCGGATCCTGGTGGCCGCGCAGCGCGCCGTAGTCGAGGTCGCCCTCGACAACGACGGCGCGCCGGCCCGGATCGAGCTTGCCGTCCTCTCCGAGCGAGGCGAAGGCGATCTGCGCGCTCCCGAGCCACGACGTGCTCGTCTTCTTCGAGCTCGCCGCGTAAAACAGGAGATCGATCGCGCCTGGCCGCCCGCCTGCGTCGATCAGCCCCATGCCGTCGAGCGGCGGCCGGAAGCGCAGCCCGGTGGGGGACGACGTGGCCGCGATCCCTTCGGACGGCGATACCCAGCGGAGCCGCACCTCGACCTCGGGCAGCGGGTCCGGCCGCTTCGGCCGGGTCGCGGGGCGCGTGGTCTTCGCGGGCCGACCGTCGCGCCCGCGGTGCTCGCCGCGCTTCTTCCGCGTGGCCTTGCCGCTCGCGCCGGAGGTCTTCGCCGGCTGCTTCGGCTTCGCCGCCGTCGCCTTGCGGCCGGGGGCCTTGCGCGCGGGTTTCGCGGCCGCGGAGCGCTCGCGCGCGGCGCGCTGCGCCGGCGTCGTGGCGCTCGCGCGCGGCGCGGTCTCGGCGAGCTCGAGCAGCGCGACGCGCTCGCCCACGGCGGCCAGGGCGTGCGCGCGGATCGAGGCGCACGTGCGCGGTGCGGCCGAGGCCTCGCCCGGGAGGATGGCGGTCACGCAGAGCTCGCCGCCCTGCGAGGTGAGCAGGGTGGCGGTGCCGTCCGGGGAGAAGTGGGCGCCCGCGAGGTCCTCGTCGAGGAGCAGGTGCGGCGGTCCGAGCTCTCCGGTGGCAGCGTCGAGCCGCCTGACCCAGCCGGCGCGATCCGACGACAGCTTGGAGAGGAGCAGCACCGAGCGGCGGTCGAGCGACGGCTCGATCGTGAACGGGAGCGGCTGCACCGTCGCGGTGCCGAGCGGCGTGCGGCCGGGGGGAGCAACGCTCGCCAGGGCGGTCACGGCGGCGCCGATCGAGGGCGCGCTCTCCGAGGCGGGGGCCGGGACCGGGCTTGTGCCGGGCGCGTGCGCCGCGGTGCCGGTCTGTGCGGGCGCGTCCCGCAGGGACCCGCCGGAGCATGCGCCGGCGCCGCAGGCGAGCGGCACGAGCAGGGCAGGGATCACGGATCGGGGGCAGAGGGGGGATCGGGGACGACGCATCCTTCGCTCGCGCTCGGGTCTCCTTGTCCGCGCGGCTGCCCGGGCGGCGGCCGAGCCTAGATGGGAGCCGGTAGAAACCCGAGAAAATAAAACGTCTATCGCTCCACGATGGTTCGCGCTTCTGCCCTCGAAGCCCTCGTCGTCGGCGATGACGTGCGAGGTCGACCAAGGAGGGACCGCGACGGCGCCAGCTCGCCGGCGTGCGCCGCTGCGCCAACGACGGGAGGGGTGCCGTTCGAGCTCGTGCATGACGGGCGCCGAGCTCGGCCGCGACGATGTGCGACAGCTCGATCTCGGCTGCGAGGGCGAGGGTGAATAGTGGATAAATGGTAGCCGCAAGGACGTAATCCGTGTCCTGAATCACGGTTGACGCTACATCTCCGCGTGTGTACCGTGAATGACTTGGGGGTGGCATGCGGGACACGCTGAAAATGAAGGCGATCGCTGCTCTCGGTGCCGGTCTCACGGCGTGCAACTTCGATTTGGGTCAGTGCTATCTCAGGGAACAGGGGCCGGACGGCGCTGGGGGCAGGTTCATTCCCCAGTCAGCAGCTGCAGGTGACTGGCCCCGAAATGGTGATGACGTGGGGAGCGGCGCCTCCGAGCAGATGGCAGGGTGCGCACCGGTCACCAGGTGCAGCGAGTACTTCGAAGCTTGCCAGGTCAAAGGGCGGCCTTGCACGCGTAACGACAAGTGGCCATACGTTCTGTCGCGACTGTCTTGACTATTGCCTCCGCAACGAACCGTACGAATCCAGTGAGTGTCTTCGCTGTGGATATCGCTAGCGCGACGCATGTCGTGTTTGAGTCTCGCGTGGCCGAGCGCGTCGCGTCGCTGGGGGCCACCGACGTTGTCGTCGATTCCGACTGCCTTCTTGTTGGGCCGTCTCGTGCGGGGACGCCGGAGCACGTTCTTGCGCGTCACGCATGGTGGGGCTCCTTCGACGACCCTGTCGGTGCTATCGGTGCTGATAGCAAGATACGCCTCATGGTTGTCGTGTGGGTTTCGTCCACGAATCTGCGCGAGCGCGTGGGCCTCTGGAGAGTCTGTGGTAGGCTGCAGGAGCGCGGAATCCCGCGTAAGGACATCGTCGTCGTCGAGCTGGATCCGCCATTTCGCGGGTTGGATACGCAGGAATCTGCGGTGCCGACGTGGTGCTCCGCCTCGACGCTGAGTACCCTCCCGGGGCGGTTCAGCGAAGCGCGCTCCTGGCCGCGCGAACGCTACCGGCGTGCCGTCCGCCTCTGGAGCCAGTACACCGCAGCGGACCCGAGGCCGCTCGCGCAGAGTTGCGCGCATGGCATCGAAGGGTTTCCAGAGCTCGCTGCCTTGTGGACGTTTCTCTCTTCTTTCTTTCCAAGGAGGACCACGGAAGGACTGCTGCGTCTAAGTCGATTCGACGAGCTGCTCCTGACCATCCTGTCCACGGAATGGCAAACTCCTCTCGCGGTGGCTGGTCGCGACTTGCGATCTGGGATGAATTTGTGGCAGATGCTCTCCTGTACCGGCGACCTGTTCCTGCCACGCCGGCTAGAGCATTGGGCAGACCACGACTCTGGCGCGGCTGTGGAACGGGCGCCTGGCCCGAAGCCGTCAGACTCGCACCCGCTGCTTTCGAGTGTCTATCGGCTTACAGAACGTGGTATGAAGCTCCGAGAAGGCCTCGACCGCCTCGCGGACGCGCCTGGTTTGCCCATTGCTGGAATCGAGGCATACTCGACATCAGCCCCCTGGGTGCTGCTCGACGATGTCCGGCTGGCTCGGTTGTGATGAATGAGCACAGAAAGTTCGCGCTTGATATCGAGGATATCAGGCACGAACGCCGGCTCGGCGAGGTTGCGCAGATGGGACTCGACGCGGCGCGGGCGCCCTCCGCACGCTCGCGGTTGGTCCGGAAGTGGCCAAGAGGACGCCAGGAGGGGCGAGATGCATCGATGGCAGATCGCGATCCGCGATTGTGAGTCTCCGGCTGGACCGTGGGTCAGGAACACCTGAATCGTCGAGAAGTCGGTCGAGCGCGTAAATCTCACCGGCGTGCCCTGGATCGTCGCACGAGTATCGCGATAGCGCCCGCCATCAAGGCGCCGTTCGCTCCGACGCCCCTCGGGGCCATGGAGCGCCCGGTGCGGCCAACGGCGCATCCGCCCGGCGGGTCTCCTTCGAAGCCCGCCGCCGGCGCTTCACCGACGCCCGTAACGGGCGCCTCTCCGTCGGCGTTTTCCGCTATCCAGCGGCCATATGCGGGCGCGAGCGTATAGATCCCGCCGTCTCCGCAGTCGGCGCCGGCGGGCGAGCCGAGCGCCCGGACGCTGATGCCGAGGAGGTGCGGCTCTCCAGCGATCATGAGGCACGCAGGCCCGCCCGAATCACCAGGGCAGCTGTCCGGCGACCCGGGCGCGCCGGCCGAGAACTCGGTCGCGTTCCGCTGCTGGAAGGGCGTCTCGCCGACGTACAGCGCGCCGGAGGGCTCACCAGGCTTGCCCCGGGCGCCGTAGCCGGCGATCACGACCGGTGCGCCTTCGTCCAGCAGGTCGTCCAGCGCCTCGGGCGGGACCAGCGGAACCGGGGGCATCGTCTGCACGGGGGTCTCCAGCAGCAAGAGCGCGATGTCCTCCGCCCGGGCGAGCTCCCTCGCGCCGATCGTGCCAGGCGCCGGGAAGCTCTGGTGCCCGACGACCTTTCGGATACGGAAGGTCTGCTCGGGCGGCGCGTCCGTCACGTCGAGCGCGCCTGCCGCCACCCGCAGGTTCGCCGGCCCGAGCTCGGCAAGGAGCTCCCCGGTGACCTCGTCCTGGAGCACGACGCAGTGGGCCGCGGTGACGACGCAGCTCGGTGAGATGAGGGCGCCCGAGCACTCCTGGACACCCTCGCTGTCCAGCACGGCGACCGCGCCGAAGAGGGCGTCCGGGGTCGCCGGTCTCCCGTCCTTGATAGCGAAAGACTGCTCCTCCACGGGGTCGCCGGGCAAGACGTCCGAGCACCCCCCGAGGCCGCCGAGGGCCGCGCAGGCGAGAGCGACGAGGCGTGAACTCATGTCACGAGGGCTCCGGGCTCACGGCGAGCCGGGCTCGGGTGCCCGGCTCGCCGCGCCCTCGGGATCGGTTACTGGCACTCCTGGATGCTGGAGCAGGACGCCTTCGACAGGCGGATGCCGTCCACGACCGGCACCCCGGCGAAGAACGCCGAACACTTCGCGGCCGCCCAGACCCCGATCGTGTTGAACTGGTGGCAACTCCAGTTGTCCGAGAAGGAGACGCTGGCGCGGCAGCAGTACGTCGACGCCCTCTGGGACGAGTCGCCGGACTCGACGACCTTCTCTGCGACCGAGAGCCAGCTCGCGCGCAGCTCCGTGAGCCTTGCGTCGAGGGTTCCGTCAGCGTGCTGCCGCTCCATCTCGAGCAGGACGGGATCGTAGGACTGGAAGAAGAGCTCGATCGCGTCCGACCCGACCGCGAGCAGGTCTCCGGAAGAGGCACCTTCCTGGAGGAGCTCGATCAATGTCTGGATCGGGCTCTGCTGCCGCATGGCCTGCGCCTTGGACCAGGCCTCGGCCCATTCGGCCGAGAGCGTCCCGGAGGCCTGCCGCGCCTCCAGCTCGGCGCCGATGTTCTCCACCGTCCGCAGCAAGAGGTCGGGCGTGACGGCCGAAGTCGCCTCGGCCTGCGGCGCGGGCGCGTCGCTCTCCGTCTCCGTGGTGTCGCCCGAGCCGCAAGCTGCGGAGAGCGTCGCGATCAGCATGGACAGGGCAAGAGCAAGCTTCTTTTTCATTCGGATCTCCTGAGGGTTCGTGATTGCAGCGCCGCCCGGCGCCATCGCCGCGGTGCGCTCGGCGCGCCGGGGCGTCCGCGCGATTCCACACGGCTCCGCCGAGCGCTCAGCAGGCAACAGGCGCCGGTCGCCGCTGGACTGCTGCGGTGAACGGACCTATCCAGGCATCCTGCTCGCGGCGAGCGTTTCCGGCCGAGACGGTGCTACGACGAGCTGTAGCACGCGCTCGCGAGCGCTCGATTTCCACTTCGCGACAGGCGATGTACAGAATGCGCCATCGTGCCGCGGTACCGCAAAGTTGCGCCCGTGCTGCTTCGATCTCGCGTTCTCTCCCTGGAGCGTTCCCAGGCGTCTTGAGCGCGCAGCGGAGGCCGCAGCCGCAGCCGCAGCCGCAGCCGCAGCCGCAGCCGCAGCCGCAATCAGCGCCGTGGTCGCAGGCGCAGCACCCCGGGATCACGTCGCTGGCGACGGTTTACATTTCGCGACGCGCCCACATAATCAGCGATCGTGCCGGCTCAAGGTTCGGGATCCACGGAGCTCTTGCGGGCTCTTGTGACAGCGGCAGCACGAGACGGGCTCGAGGCCGAGGAGGTTCAGCGTGCGATGGCCCTCCCCAGCGGTCTTCTGGAGAGGCGGGGCGCTCGCGTGTCCATCGCCATGGTCCGCCGCGTGTGGAGCGCGCTCACCGACCATCGGGCGGCTGGTCCTCTCCTGGGCCTCCGCGCTGCCCGGCAGCTCCCCCTGGGGAGCTTCGACATCCTGGATTACCTCACGGTGGCGAGCACGACCGGCGCGGAGGCGTTCGCGCACCTGACGCGGTATCTGCCGCTGCTCGCCGATGCCGGGCGCGTCTGGACTGAATCCGACGGGAAGAGCTTTCGATTCCGTCACGACGCTCCCGGCGGCGTTCCCTCGCTCTCGGAGCTGCTGCTCGGGCTGATCGTCGCGCGCTCCCGGGCGCTGTTCGGTCCGGCCCACGCGCCATGTCGGATCCATTTCGCGCACGCGCCCCTGGCCTCGGCGAGCACGTATGAAGAGGTCCTCGGCGTCCCGGTGCATTTCGGATGTCGCTTTGACGAGATCGTCTTCGATCGCGGCATCGCTGAAGCGCCGATCGCCAGCCAGGATCCGCGGCTCATGAGCATCCTTGTCGTGCAAGCGGAGGAGGCGCTCTCTCGCCTCGACGTCCGCGAGCGCATCACGCATGACACCGAGTTCGTCTCTGCCTTCCGGCGCGCCCTGGCGCTGGCGCTCGACGCGGGTGACCCCGGCCTGACGCGCATCGGCGAGCGCTTCGGGATGAGCGCGCGGACGCTGCAGCGCCGCCTGGCCGCGGCGCACGTCAGCCACCGCGAGCTCTTGCAGGAGCTGCGGCTGGAGCGGGCGCGGCAGGCGCTGGGCGCCGCCCAGCCCAAGGTCGTGTCTCACGAGCTCGGCTATTCGAGCCCGAGCGCCTTCCACCGCGCGTTCAAGCGGTGGACGGGGCTGACCCCCGGCGCCGTGGCCGAGGGCGTCGTCTCGCCGCCGGCGGGACGGGGCGGCACGTCCATGCGCGACACAGGCGCGCATCGCCACGGCCCACCATCCAACCACACGTCTTCACGTGCAGGAACGCCTTGTCAGAACGACGAATCGCAGCCCGCTCCACGAGAGCGCATGGCGCGCGATGACGAGACCCTGATGGCCTCGAGGCGCGGCGCGTAGGTAAAAGAAGGCGCTTCGCTGCGCGATGGAGTGTGGCGCGGCGAGCCATTCTACGAGTCCTGAGCATCAAGCGGAAAGGGAACCGCGTTCGCGTTGCTTATGACGCGCTACCTCCCTGATTCCTCAATCATGAGCCGCTCGACGGACCCAAGCTTGCACGATTCATAAGATCGTGTGCAGCGTCCTCCATCGTTGGCCCTCTACAACATATGCAACCCAGGCTCCCCTTCCGTCCGGGTGCAACCCAGGCTCCCGGTCTGAACCGTTCACCACGCCACCGGTCCGTGCCTGACGCAGGTTGACGCCGAGCGATCACTGCAGGTACCGTCGTCTCGTGCGATGGGGGACGCGATTGTTATCGGTGCGCCGGATGCTTGGCCCCCCGGTTTTTGCCGTCGACGCAGCCAAGGCGGCGGGCAGCCCTCCTGCGCCCGGCCGGCGCGATGGCGCGGAGATCAGCGACCCGCCTGGTCACGAGCGCAGCGCGTGCGACGCTCACCGGTGGACCGACCTGCAGACCGCCGGCGAGGCGGCGCGTCCGATGCAGCAGCTGATGCCACAAGGACGGATCCTGGGCGCGCCGAGTCTGCCGGATTGCTCGGCATCCGGAGGGGCGCGTGTGCGGTTGCGCCGGCCGGCTTCAGCGGGGTCGACAGGGATGTGGACGATCTGGCGCGTCTCTGGCGCCGGAGGTGCGTGATGCGACGATACGTCTCGTTGTTACTGCTCGCTCTGCTGGTGTGCGTTCTCCCCGAGGACGGTGCGTCCGTTCGAAGACAAGCGTGGCCCGAGTCGGTCGGTCCAGATGCCGGGGTGATCGAGGCCCCGTACGCAGGGGAGATCGAGGGGGTGCCCGAGAGCGGGACATGGGAGGAGACCGAGCAACTCGATCGATGGTTCGCTCGTGAATCGGTGGTCATCATCAATGGCAAGGTCGTCGACCACGAGGAGATCGCGGCGCGTCGCCGCGCCGCACGCCGCGAAGCAGCCCGAAACGACCTCGCCGGTCGGCTGTCCAGCGCCATCAGCGAGCAGATCAGGGGGGCGAAGGTCCTCGCCTTCAAGATGAGGATCTGGGTCGAGGGGGTGCGCTGCGCCGACAAACGGTTCACGTCGCCGCCACCGGCGCCGGCGGGCCGCTGCCTGGACGGAGCCGAGGACTGCAACGATGCTCCTCTGCGGTGACCGGCATCCTCTCGCTGGTCGCAAGGCGTGGGCTGGGCTACGGGTATGAACGTTGAATGGACGAAAGACATCCTTCTCATCTGGCGCATAGCCCGCAAGACGCACTCTGGTGGCTTGTCGGCGGAGGAGCGGGGCGCTCTCGCTGAGGAGTTTGGCGTGAGCGAACAGGTGGTTCTGCGTTACGAACGCGCGAGGACCGTCTACGACTTGTCGATAGCCCAGAAGCGGTGGCGTCAGGCCAAGTGGGAAACGATTCTGCGGATGACGGAAGGCGGAAGGACGTTCGAGGAGGAGAAATTTCCAGATGAGTTGGAGGCGACGTTGGAGAGGTTGAGGGATGCGGAACCGGAGAATGAGATCACCCGCGAGCTTCGTGACGCCAGGGACGCGATCAGGGTAGAGCTCGGCTTACCCCCCGTCCCGACCGAAGACGACTCATGAGCCCTCCCTCGCGAGCGTGCCCGAACGCTCGGTCTCGACCGGCTCATCCACATAAAGTGAACTCATTCAGTCTGGCGGCGAATCCGCAGGCAAGGCGCGCATGCGGTATCGGAGGTGCGTGATGCGACGATGCGTGTTGTTGTTCCTGTTGGCTTTGTTGGGCTGCTCTGTTCCCGATGATGATGCATCTGGTCGGGTCCGAGCGTGGCTCGAATCCCTCGATTCGGACGCTGATGTGGTCGAGGTTCGGTGCACCGGAAACCTCGAAGAGCCCCCTGGGAGCGGAACGTGGACGGAGTACGAGCGTGTTGATCGGTGGACTGCTCGGGAAGTGCTGGGAGCCTTCAAAATAGATGGCGTCGATTGGGCCGAGGTCGTGGCGCGTTGCATCAGCAACAGCGAATATTACTTCCCCAAATGGCTTCTCGGCAAATTGAGCGACAAATTGTCGGCGGCGGATCGCGTGCTGCTCAAGATGAGCTTCCATGTCGACGAAGTGCGCTGCAACGGCACCCCGCTCAGGTCGCCGCCACCGATGCCGGTGCGCAGCTGTCCGAACGACATCGATGGTTGCGACGACGCTCCTCCGATGGCGAGCGACCTCCCTCCGCCGCTCCCTCCGCCGGGCGGAGGCGACTTCTGAGCGACGGCCTCTCGCGGTGCCGGGTCGTTGCCGCCGTCGCCGTCACCTTGCTCCCCGGAATCGTCCGCGCGGGCGAGCTCGAGCTGGAGGCGGGCCTCGGCGTGGGCATCACGTCGCTGGGCGAGCGTCGCGCCACGGGAGGGATGACCCTGCAGCCCAGCGTAGCGCTCGGCTGGCGGTTCGCCGAATGGGGCAGCCTTCGTTACCGCAATGCAATCTCCTTCTTCAATCTGAAAGATTTGCGCTGGATCGGCGTCATCGACGTGAACGCCGCCGTGCTCGGGATCCACCACCGCGAGCTCACGCTGGAGCTCGGTCCGAGCCTCGACGTGTTCGCCGTGCCGCTCTGCGCCGACACGTGGTGCCAGCGTGAGCACGGCCTGGCGCCGGCCCTGCATCTCGGCGCGACGCTATCCCCGGCACCGGAGAGCAGGCTTCGCGGCAGATGCACCCTACATACGGCGTATATCCCAGGTATCGCTTGGTCTGGGATCTCCATCAGCATCGCCGTCGAGGGCGTCTATCGCTTCTGATGGCAACCCCAGCGCGCGTCGCCTTGCCCGTCCCTACGACGTGCGCTCACCTCGTGCAGGAGAGGCCTTGACGCCAGCACCTCGCGCCTCGGGCACTCGCCGTCACTCTGGAAGTCGTCGAGCGTGCGCGCCTGCGCGACCACTGGTCGTGCGCCGTCTCGACCGGGCCGCCGAGCGCGCCGGCGAGGTTGTACCCATCGGTGTGCTACGGGGCGTGGGGGGCCGCCAGCCGGCGTGCGGCGGGGCGTGAGGGGATGCCGGCTGGCGTGCCTTGGAGAGGAGCAGAACCGAGCGGCCGTCGCGCGACGGCTCGGTGAGGAGGAACGGGAAGGGCTGTACCGCCGCCGTGCCGAGCGGTGTGCGGACGGGGGGCGCCGCGCTCGCGAGCGCGGTCGCGGCGGCGCCAGTCGAGGGCGCGCTCTCCGAGGCCGGGGCCGAGCTGCCGCCGGGCGCGTGCGCCGCGGTGCCGGTCTGTGCGGGCGAGTCTCGCAGGGAGCTGCCGGAGCACGCACTCGCGCCGCAGGCGAGCGGGACGAGCAGGGCAGGGGAGCACGGATCGCGGGGATCGGGGACGATGCGTCCTTCGTTCGCGCTCGGGTCTTCTCCTTGTCCGCGTGACTGCTCGGGGCGGCGGCCGAGCCTAGCGCGGGCAGCGGTCGCACGCCCGCGGTTGGTCCGGAAATGGCAGAGAGGACGCCAAGGGGGTCGAGGTACAGGGGAGATGGAGTCTAGTACAAAAAGAGTCTATCTAGAGCGGGCCGATGCGACAGGGAATGTTGTCGTGACAGAGCTCATCGCAGGTGAAAGCCCCGTCGTCCGAGTGGCTGAGACCTGGTTCCACCCTCAGGGAGGCGGTCAAAAATCCGATCGAGGCACCATGGGTCCGGTGCGCGTCCTGCACGTGGCTCACGATGGAGGCATGGTGGACCACTTCGTGGACTCGCTCGCGGGCCTATCCGTCGGAGGAACCTACGGCTTTGCAGTCGACTTCGCCTGGCGGAGGCTGAATTCTGTGTACCATTCGTCCGGGCACCTGATCGCCGGGTTGGTGGAAAGTCTTCAGCATGGATTGACCGCCGTGTCCGGTCATCAGTGGCCAGGAGAAGCGCGCGTCGAGTTCGAGGGGCAGGTGGAAGCTTCCAGCTTTGCTGGGCTTGCTACAGAGCTCTCGAGACGCCTGGGAGAGCTCCTCTCGAAACCCATCGAGGTCAAGGTGACGGGTGATCCGTACAGCTCGCGAGCGATCCAGATCGGGGACTTCCCACCGATACCTTGCGGTGGAACCCACGTGCGAGCCCTGTCCGATATCTCCGTTATACGAGTCCTGAGCATCAAGAGGAAAGGGAACCGCGTCCGCGTCGCTTATGACGCGCTACCTCCCTGATTCCTGAACTTGAGCCGCTCGACGGACCGAAGCTTGCGGCGTGGGGTCGTGAATCTGTCGACCACCGGCCCGGGTCGTAGACGTCGCTCTGGCTTCGTCCGCAGGTCCAGGCTGCCCGGCCGTACCTGTGGTAGGCTTGCCCCGGATGTCCGGCCCCTTCCCCAAGGACGCGTCGAAGCCCCCGACGTTCAAGCGCCTCCTGGTCGACGACTACGAGAAGGTCACCGACGCCAGGTTTCAAGAGGCGTGCAGCAGGCTCGGAGCCCGCGTGTGCCCCAAGGTCGGACTGAAGGAGGTCCTGCCCATCGAGGGTAGCTCGCGTTCCTGAACCGTCCGACCCCCTGTCGACTGGCCCTGCCGACCTCTTGGCGATCTCGGAGCCGTCGAAGCCGCGGGCAATGCCATGCTTGCTGATCAGAGATCCGCCTTCAGCGGCGGCCACATGGCAGCAGCCAGGATCCCAGTCTTCCCGACCGAGCCGCCCGAGAATCCTCGGTAGGCATTCAGCGCGATTGGGGCCGCGCCTCGGGGGTTCGGAAGGCCAGCGATGCTGGACTCCACCCGGCGGGGCGTGGGGGGACGCCCGGCGGAGTGCGGCATGCTGCGGGGCGTGGGGGGACGCCGGCCGGCGTGCTGCGGGGCGTGGGAGGACGCCGGCCGGCGTGCGGCGGAGCGTGGGAGGACGCCGGCCGGCGTGCGGCGGCGCGTGGGGGGACGCCGCCGGCATGCTGCGGCGCGTCGATACCATGCTGCCGCCTTGCCTGGTCATCGCCCGCCCGATAGCCAGGTCTGATGGGAAAAGCCGCATTACTCGCCCGCCGGCTCACGCCGAGCGGGTGCATTGTTGCAGGTACGAAGCTCGCCGCTCACAGGGAGGCCCTGAAGTCGAAGAAGATCAAGCTCGCTGCCAAGGTCGACGCAGCGGTCCAGTCCGTCATCGCGTCCACCGAGGCCCTCGAGGCGCTCGGGAGCATCGACGCCACGATGGTGGAGATCGATCGCGGCACCGACCGGTGCATCGGAGCGTTCAGCAGCCAGCTCGCCAGCATCGAGCGCGCGTTCGATCACGACGACATCCTGCCGCTGATGGATGACGAGGCGGCGCGCCGTCGCGATGCGCTGCTGGTGCGCTCGGAGGTGCTGTCGTCGGGCACTGACTTCATCCGTCTCGTCTACTCCCAGCAGTGGGTGCGCATGAGCGCCATGATCAAGGCGCTCGAGGGCAAGGACGTGAAGGCGGCGGTCGAGCGTCTCGGACTCTCGGCCGAGACAGGCCGCCTCCAGCGCTGGACGGAGCTGTACGGCAAGAAGCTCGGCGTCACGGAAGCGAAGGCCGCGGATCCGGCCGTCAAGGCGGTCGAGGCGTGGCACGAGGCCTATGGCACGCTGCTGGTCCAGGCCCATGCCGAGTACGACGACGACAAGGACGAGACTCACGCGCTCCTCCGCGACCGGCTGCTCTCGCCGTACGAGGACGTGGCGGAGGAAGAGCGGCGCGCCGACCAGCGGGCCCGCGCCGCCAGCGCCAGGAAGAAGGCCGACGTCGAGCCTGAGCCGATCGGATAGCGCTGCTCCTCGCGTGCCCGCCGGCAGGCGACCGGCCATCCCACCCATCGCGCGAGGACGGCGCCGTTCGCCGGTCACCTCGCGACGCCGCTCCAGTCCCGATCCCAGGTGACATCTCCCTCAGGTTGGGGGGAGATGTCGCCGGTACACCTCGCGCACTCTTTTTCGGATCCTGCGCACGATTTCGCAACAATCCGGGGGACCTTCCCGGAAATAGTATGGATGACGACGGGTGACGGATGACGGGGCTCCGCTCATGTCCGGCCCGTTCCTCGTCCGCAATCGGATCCCCAGGATGAAACGCGCCGCGCTGCCGCTCGCCGCATCGCTCTTCCTGACGGCGCCCGTGGCGCTCGCGCAGGTCGCGCCGCGCGGCGCGCGCCTGTCCTACACGCGGAGCCCAGGCACCGAGGGATGCCCCGAGGAGCCGAGCCTCCGGGAGATCGTCGCGAGCCAGCTCGGCGGGGTTGACCCGTTCGTGCGCGACGGCGCGTGGCGCGTCGAGGTGGTCGTCCAGCACAGGGGACCGGCGTTCCGGGGAGAGATCGCGCTTTACGACCGCGATGGCCGGGCGCTCGGCCGCCAGGAGCTCTCGAGCCCGATCTGTGGCGTGCTCGTGGGGGACATCGGCCTCGCCCTCAGCGCCGTCATGCGCCCGTTGCTGCCACCACGGCCTGCACCGGGGAGCGCTCCCACCTCGTCGCCGTCAGAGCCGCCGCCCCCGCCGGCGCCGGGGGATGCCGCTCCGCCCGTCTCGCCGGACGCGCCGCCTAGGGCGCCGGCCTCGAAGCCGCCCCATCCGGTCGCTGCGCCGGCCCGACCCGCTCCGCGCCCGAGGCCGCCGCCGGATCGCCCGCGCCTCCAGTTGGGCGCCGGGGTGCTGCTCGGCGCCGGCGTGGCGCCCTCCGTGGCGGTCGGGTTCTCGGGGTTCGCCGGCGCCCGCTGGGAGAGGTTCTCGCTCTCGCTGGAGGCCCGGGGGGATCTTCCGATCGATGCCGAGCCCTACCGCGGTTGGATCTACGGCGTGTCGGGGGTGAGCGGCTCGCTGGTTCCCTGCGGCCACATGGACTGGTTCTTCGGCTGCGCCGTCGCCACGGCAGGCGAGGTGTGGTACGCGCGGGAGAGCACCGGCAGGCAGTACGCGGCGCCTCACGCAGGGTTCGGGCTTCGTGCGGGAATGGAGGTGCCGCTTTCGGCCCGCCTCACCGGGCAGCTCACCGGCGACCTCTTGGTCAACACGCTTCGACCGTTCTCTCGGCCGATCCATGGAGAAGGGTGGTCCGTGGCGCCCGTCTCGGAGGCGGTGGCAATCCGTCTAGTCGCTCTTTTCTGAGCTTCCGTGCGGTTTTATGAAGCATCGGGCGCACCAGCGTGAGTGAATCCCGTGAGGCGGCTGCGAGCGCGTGCGACGCGCGGGGGTCGCACGCGCACGCCTCACGGTCTGCCATCCCCCCGGCGAGGCCGCTACTGCGCCCGGAACGAGCCGCCGACTAGGCCGGTACAGCGCTGGTGGGGTGACAGCAAAACGTCGCTGTCGCGATCGGCGAGGTGCTGCCGACGGGCTCGCCGCCGAACGGCTCGCATCGTCCGGGATCGAGGCTGACGACGCTCACGGACTTGCTCCCGAGCGCTGTCCCGGAAGCGATGGTTCCGCAGTACGGGGCGTCGGAGGTGATCACCTGGCCCGCGACGAGCTGAGAGCACGCTGCGTCGCTGAACGCGGAGGCCAGGACGCTGCACGTCGCTCCGGCGGGCTCGGTGCAGCCGCACGGCGCGCAGCCGCGCGTGTCCTCCACGCCGGCGTAGAAGACGTGCCGGTCCGGGTACGTGGCGGGGCAGTCCTGCTCTCCCTCGTGGTGGATGCACGTGAGAAACCCCTCCGGCGGCGCGGCGTCGCCGATCGGCGGTACCGGCGTGCAGGTCATGCCCGGATCCGCGCACGGGGGGAAGGCGTTTCCGGTACACGCCCGGGCGACGATCGCGAAGGTCCCCGCCATCGTGGGCTCGTCGGGGTTCTCCGGCGCCTCCGCGGCCCTCGGTGCGCAACCAGCGGAGACGACGCGAGGCGCATGGATCGCGAGCGACTGCACGCACGGCGCGCCATCGCAGGTCCGTCCGGCCTCGACGGCATTCGCCGAGATGCAGGTCCCGTTCCACCCATCCGGGGCAGCGAACGAGGTCGCGGGAGCCTCGGGGCCGCCACACGGGAAGCCGGCGTAGGCCCTCCATTCCGCCGGCACCTCGCACGTCGCCTCTGGCGGGTCGCACGCGCAGACGGGGCACGTGTGCGGAGCCGGAGCCGCGAAATCCGCGTAGCCCTCATAGCCGACGATCGGCGCGGTCGCAGGGCAGCTCGGCACGCGGTCGGGGGAGCCGATCCAGAGCAGCGCCGGCTCGGACCACCCGAGCGGCTCCTTCGGTACGCACTGCCCTGCGCAGACCTCTGCCGGCGGGATCAGGTCGCCGAAATCGGGCGCGATGGCGACGTCCATGTCGTCCTCGGCCGCGCAGTCATCGCCGCCATCGTCGCCGCCGCCGCATCCGCCAGCGCCGCCCGCGTCGGGGGGCTCGTGCACCTCACAAGGCGTTCCCTTGGGTCCTTCATCCTCATCCCACGGGCAGATGTACACCTCTGGTCTGCCGCATCCGCCGGACGTGATCCCGAGCCCGAGCGTGCTCGCACAGCAAACCGCCACGATCCCACGCTGCCAACGTCGCGCCCGCGTTGCCATCGCCTCTCCTCATCATTTACGGCGCCGTCGACGGCGTGCCGCCGTAAGTGCGGCCACGTTACCAAGGGACCCCAGGGCGCCGCCAGACCAATCCGGGGTAGCCCACCCCCGTGCGATCGCATTACGAAGAGCGAGGTATTCTTCTCATCTCTCGCCAGGCGACCGCCCGCGTCGCCCTCGGTGCCGGGCGTCGCGTCCACGCGCGCAGGAGCAGATCGTAGGCCTGGCGCGCCTTGGGCTCAGCGCCGCACCGCCCCCGGCGTCGTGGCGGGCGAGCGTCCACTTCCTCTCCGCGCCGCATCGGCGTTATCGTCCCCACACCATGCCGCTCGCCCCGCCTGCTCCCCGGCGTCTGGCCCACCTTCTTCGCTCCCCGCTCGCCCCGCCGCCGTGCTCTCGGGTGCCGATCTCACGCCGGTGGATGGCTCGATGGCTCGTCGTGCCGGTCTCGATCGTGCTCGGCGGATGTACCATCACGCTCGGCCCGCTCGACGAGAGCAGCGAAAACGAGCCTCGCAAGACGTCCGTCCTCCCGGCGCCGGAGCAGCCGGCTCGGCCGGAACAGCCGCCTGGGCCGGAGCAGCCGCCTCCGGAAGCGCCCGTGCTCGACGAGGCCCAGCAAGCGAGACAGGAGGAGGTCGAGCGCTATGTGGCGGAGGTGATGTACCACGGCGCGCCGATCGTCCGGTCGATCCAGCTCCCGTCAGGAGATATCATCGATGGGCTCGACCGGGCGTGGTTGCCCGCCATCCCGTACGAGCTGCCGCCGCTGCCGTGGGCGCCGGAGGAGCTCGTGCTGCCCTCAGGCGTGGAGCTCGGGCTCTCGGAGGCGGAGGCCGTCCCCGAGTTCCTCGATCTCGTCGCCACGGCGGCGCCGTTTCACCGGCCGACCTTCTGGTCTTATGTGCTGGGCGAGACGGACGCAATATCCATCGAGGACTACCTCGACCGCTATCAGGTCGCCGGGCAGCCGACAGGCCCCGATCGACTTTACGCCGGGGTCGTGTCCGTGGAGCCGAACCGCGGCATGTCCGCCTTCATGAACCAGTTTCGCCCGGAGGTGGCTCCCGGGAGCTTCAGCCTCCTGGAATTTGCGGTCGCGTGTCCAGCGCTGGGCACTCCAGAAGAAATGGTCGGCGTTGTGATCTCCGTCGACAAGATCAACGGTTTCGGCAAGGGCGAGCAACCGCTCATCGACGGGGAGCCACGGTTGCACGTCGAGTACATCAGCCAGAGAGGTGGCAAGCACCAGCACGCATGGGACCACCGGGGCGGGAAGTTCGTTGCGAACCCGCTTCGCCGGGCATCCCCCGGCCAAATCGTGCCCGTCTCCGCGCTCGGCGGGGCGCAGGTGGAGCACCTGATCTCCATTTTTCAGGCCCCGACCGGCGACTGGTGGATCGCGTACCAGCACGAGCTACTCGGGTACTACCCGGCCAGCCTGTTCGGGACGTTGCACGCGGGCGCCTGCCGGGCCGACTGGTACGGGGAGGTGTATCGTTCAGGGCCTTCTCCGGCGTTCCAGAACCAGAACGGTGCGATCAAGACCGAGATGGGCAGTGGGGAGTTCGCCGACGCCGGATGGCCGTATGCGGCCTACGTGCGAAATCCGATGTACTACGACCTTTTGTGGTTCGGGGTGAAACCGCTCAACCTATACGCGCTCGAGCCCTATGGCGACTCTTGCTACACCCAGTCGAAGGTCAATGAGGACGCTGCGTCTGGGGACAGGGTCTTTTACCTTGGAGGCCCCGGCGGCAACGATCCGGGGTGCCAGTGGCCATGAGGACGCACATGAACCGGATCCATGCGACGATCCTCGTCGCGCCGCTTGCGGGAGCGGTGAGCCTCGCCGGCGCCGCCTCCTGTGGATCGACCGACGAGGTGCCGCTCGGCACGCGCGTCCAGCACCCCGACCCGCAAACATCGAGGCAGGTATCCTCGGCGACCGAAGCCGTCGACACGAGCCCCCCATCGCCCGAAGCACCGTTTTCGCCGCTCGACAAGGCAATCGCCCTCGATTGCCGGGATGTGCCCGGGCTGCCGGAGGCCCGGCCTTGGTCCCAGCGTGTGCCGGAGCGCGACTGCACGAGCGACGGCGAGTGCGGCGATGGGTATTGCGACCGAGGGCGCTGCGCCGCGATCTGGACCTGTGGTGAACGGTTCGGGCAGCGCTGTGTGAACGGCGACGTGGCGCCTAACCCTCGGTTCCGCGACAGGTGTCCGGGGATCTGCCTCGACGGGCGCTGCCGGTCCTGCACATCCGACCAAGACTGTGAGAAGGAGCTCGGCCATCCTGGGTTTATCTGTGGCTCCCGCCGAGAAAGGAGCGGTGGTCGCGGTTGCGCCGTGATCGGGCCGCACGGGCGATAGGAGCGGGGGCATGCTGTCCGAACAACCAGGGTTCCTGGCCCGACAGCAGGCCGTCCCCGTTCCTCGGAGGCATGCGCGCTGGATGCACCGGCGACTCGCCCTTCTGGGGCTCGGCGCGATGATGGGTGCCGCCGTCATGGCCTCCTGCTCACCGGGCGATTCGCTGCCTGGGGGATGGCGCGTCGAGCACCCTGTCCGCGTCGTCCCGCTGTCCGCGCCACCGCCTTTGCCCCCCCCACCGCTTCCCGCGAGTGAATCGGTCACACCACCGCCTTTGCCCACCCCGCCGCCTCCGGCGAGCAGCTCGTCTCTACCCGCCCCAGAAGGCTCCGCGCAGGAATGGCTGACGTCTTTGGAGGCGCCGCCGGCCCCGGACCCCAAACCCCTCCCCTCCGAAGTGCTCGCGCACGAGCTTGGCCTCAAGCTCTCGCCGCGTGAGATGGCCATCGTCGATGATTGTCCCGAACGACGCTGGTCGAAGAACGTGCCGGACCGAGCGTGCACCAAGGCCGACGCGAAGGACGGCAGATGCGGCGGTTGGCCGTGCGAGGAGGTGCGCTGCGCGGTGACGTGCACGAACGACAGCCAGTGCGCTGACGGCTTCTGCGACCGAGGAAAGTGCAGCGCGATCTGGACCTGTGGCCGTCGGCATGGCCTCCGGTGTGAAACGGACGCGCAGTGCGGTGGCCTCTGCATCAAGGGGCGGTGCCGGTCCTGCGTGTCGGACGCGGAGTGTGTGAAGCGGATCGGCCGGTCCGATGGCGTGTACGGCCACGAGGTACTCGACGCGCTGACCGACTCCCGCTTCTGTTTTGCCGAGAACGACGTTGTGCCGTCCCTTCCCGGGGCACCCGTTCGGATATCGCCGTCCCCCAGGTCCGGGGCCCCTCGACGTGCTCCAAAGCCATGACCGCCCGGCGTGCGCGATAGGATCGCGCGCGTGCCGGCGTCGGTCCCAGAAAAATCCGACTCGGACGAGCACGAGGACTTCGAGGGTGACGTAGATCCGTTTTGCTCGGAGCCGCCTCCTTCGCCGGGATCGTAGAGCTCCGGCGAGCTCCCCGCCCTGCACCAGCGCGGCAAAATGGGCCAAATTTCGACGTCCAGGCGCCTAGCGGTACGCAGGCCTGTCGATTGTGCAACGAGGAGCGGGGCAGTCCCGGACACCGTTCCGATGAAGAACCCGTTGCCGATCCCCCGCCGTCGGGAAGCCCGCCGCCTGTCCTCCGATGCGCCGGGACCCCGGGCGCGCCGCCGCGCGCGCAGCGCGCCGAACGAGGCGCTCCACCCGGCGGTCTCGCCCTCCATCGAGGCCCTCTGGGCCGAGCGGCCGTTCGTCGCCCCCCTGCTCCGCGCCCTCCACGTTCCCGCCCGCGACCGAGAGGATCTCCTCCAGACGGTGCTCCTCGGCGCCTGGGAAGCCATTCGAGCGCGGAGGTACCGCCCGGACCCACGGCGGCACCCGCGCGCGGCGCTGCGCGGGTGGTTGCACGGCATCGTCTGGCGCCAGGTGTCCCATTACCGGGAGCGCGCCTGCGTCCGCTGCGAGATCCTGCTCGACGCGCCCTTCTCGCCCGCCGGCCAGGCGCCCGTGGAGATCGAGGGAGCGCTCCTCGCCCGCGCCGCGCTCCGCGAGATCGCCGCACTCCCCGCCGGCCATCGCGAGGTCCTCCTCGCTGGGGCCGGGCCCCTGAGCCTCGTCGCCTGGGCACGAAGGCGCCGCATGAACCCCAATTCCGCTGCCAGCCGGTTGCGTCGCGCCAGGAGGGCGCTGGCTGAAAGGCTCGCCTCACCGCGGCTGCCGTTCGGTGACGGCGCCGTTCGGTGACGCCGGCGCCGGGGTGATCCTCCGTTCGGTACCCGCTCGGCCGGTCGTGTCGAGCCCGTGTACGATTTCGCAACGAGCCGGGCGGCCTCGCCGGACTACCTATCCATGAAAGACCCCCGAGCGCGTCCAGCGCCCCCTCCTGCGCCCGACCCAACGCCCGCGCCTCCGCCTGCGCCCGCCCCGGAGGCGGCGTCCGCGCCCGCCCCGGAGAGGACGCCTGCACCGGACCCAGAGCCCGCTGCCGGACCCAATAGGGATCCTGCGTCCGCCACCGGCTCGTCCCCGCCGCCTTCGTTCGAGGAGGTCTACCAGACCTTGCTCCCGTACGTCCTCGCGGTGCTCTGGCGGGTCGGCGTCGCGTCTCGGGATCTCCACGATGTCGCTCACGAGGTGTTTCTCGTCGTTCACCGCCGCCTCAAGGACCAGGATCCTCGCCTGTCGCTCAAATCGTGGGTCGCGGGAATCAGCGCGCATGTCGCCCTTCGGCACCTGCAGCTCGCCCGGAACCAGCGGGAGCTGCTCGATCCCGGCGATGTCGAGCCCATCGAGCTCGCGGACCCAGGGCTCGACGCCGAGCGCCGGGTCGCACAGGCCGAGACCCAGCGTATCGTCCGCGAGCTCATCCAGCGCATCGAGAGGGAACGACGAGCGGTGTTCGTGCTCTACGACCTCGAGGGAAGCGACATGCGCGACATCGCGCAGGCCCTCCAGATCCCCGTGAACACCGCATGGGATCGGCTGAGACGCGCTCGCAGCGAGTTCACTGCCGCGGTCAAACGACTCTCCGCGCGGGACCCGGACGCGCTCGGCCTTCGTCGCCTGCGCTTCGCCCTGGCGCCGTTCGCCCTGGCCGATAGACCCCTGCTGTTCGATGCAGGCGGGGTCCGGCTCGGCCTCTCGCACGACCTCGCCGGGCCGCTCTGGGCGCGGCTCCAGCGGTCGCTCGCTTCGACAGGAGGGCTGGCCCGCGGCGCGGACAGCCTCGCCGGCGCCCGTGCAACACAGCCCGATGCAGGTGCTACGTCGTCCCACCGGCGCCGCCCCGGGAACGCGGTGGAGGCCGCCGGTGTCACCGGGGAGAAGCGCACGCCCCTGGTCGTCACGATCGCGCGATCCAGGCTCATCAAGGCGGGGGCGGCGCTGTTCCTCTGGGGCGTCGGGGCCGGCGCCGGCCTGGTCTATGCCATGCTCCCGCCGCCTGCTGCGGCGCCGGTGGTGTCCGTCCGCGCCGAGGCCGACGGCGCCGCGCCCGAGCGAGCCGAGCGCGCCGGGGACGGGCGCAGCAGGGGCGCCGCAGACGGGCGCGCCGTGGCCGCGATCGTCGGGAACGCTGAGCCCCCGGCGCTCGTGGCGAAGGCGGCTGTGGCGCCGTCACGCGCCCCCTCCCGCAAGGCGGCTCCGCCCAGCGAGCGCGACACGACGGAGGAGAGCGCGTTGCTCAGCAGCGCTGGAATTGCGCTCAGCGAAGGGAAGGCGACAGAGGCGCTCGACGTGCTGGCTTTGCACGAGCGGAATTACCCGCGCAGCCCGAGAGGCCAGCTGCGCGAGGCGCTGGCCATCCAGGCCCTCGTCCAGGCCGGGCGGCGTGCCGACGCCCGCGCGCGCGCCGAGCGGCTCCGCGCGGCGTACCCCCACGCCGTGTTTCTCCCCGCCATCGAGTTGGCCGTGAGCAGCCCATGAGGGCCTCCGCGTGCTCTTCTGCGCTTCGCCCCCGACCGACGACACGGCCCGCGCTTCGACCGTCCGCGAGCGGGCGCACGGGTTCGTCGGGTCCGCTCGCGAGGGAGAACTCCGGTACGGCTGTCCGCCGCAGCGCCCAAACGGGAGGGCGCCGCCGGCCGGACCCGAGGCCGTGCAGGTGGTGCTCGACCGTCCGCGGGGCGCGGGCTAGCCTGTACCTATCCACGATGAGCAAGAAGCTGGACGACGAGTTGGCCCAGGCGCTGTCTCTTGCAGAGCAGCAGGATACGCCGGCGGTGGTGAAGCCGGCCGCGGCGAGCCCGGCGCCGAAGGCGCGCCCGTCGCGCAGCCTCGGCCTGCTGGCGACGCTGCTCGTCATGGTGGGCGCGCTCGTCGCCCTGTTCCTCGTCGGCTTCAAGGAAGCGGCCGTCTACGCGACGCCGGTCGACCAGCTGCTCGCGTCGAAGGACAAGCTCACCGGCCGCAAGGTCCGGGTCGAGGGCGAGCTCGTGCCCGGCACGCTGGTCAAGCGCGATTCGCCTTGCGAGTACCGCTTCCAGATCCACGGCACGCAGGCGCCGCTGCCCGTGCGCTACGCCCAGTGCGTCATCCCCGACACCTTCCGCGACGTCCCGAGCGGCGGCGTCCAGGTGACCGTCGAGGGCACGCTCTCGCAGGGCGGCGACTTCGAGGCGAGCCTCGTGATGGCCAAGTGCACCTCCAAGTACGATCCCAACTCGCACGAGATGAAGGGCGGCGCCCAGCCCGGCGCGGGCCCGCTCTCGCTCAACTGAGCGCTCCCCTCCCAAAGGCGCCGCCGCGCGGCGCCGACACGCCCGGATCCATCTCCCCGCTCCCCGGCAAGCCGCCGACTGGCTCGCTCGCGGGACCTTGAGCCTCCTCGACGAGCTGGTTAAGAGACATCCCCGGACCGACGCCCGAGGAGGAGGCATTTGAGCCACGATCGCGATCTCGTCGTCCTGACGCAGAACATCTGGGGGGGAGTCGCCCTCTGGGAGCGGCGCCGGACGATGCTTGCCAGGCTCATCGGCGATCTGCGCCCCGGCCTCCTCGGGCTCCAGGAGGTGCACGCGCCGGCGGCGAGCGGCGACCTCGGCCAGGCCGGGGAGCTCTCGCGGCTCGCCGGCGGATACAGGGCCTGGTTCGCGCCGGGCAGGGTCGCCGCGAGCGGCGAGTGCGAGGGGGTCGCGCTGCTCTGCCGGGAGGACATCGAGGTGCTCGATCACTCCGTGGAGGCGCTCACGCTCGATCGCGACGACCCGTTCGAGCGCGACAGCCAGCGCGTCGTCCTGCGCGCCGCGATCCGGCACGCCGGCGCGGTGGTCGACGTGCTCGTCACGCACCTCTCGCTGTCGAAGCGCGCGCGGGCGCGCACCGTGCGCGAGCTCGTGAGCTTCGCCGCGCGCGAGCGCCAGAAGTCGGGGAGCCACGGCGCCGTGCTGATGGGCGACTTCAACGCGCTCCCCAGCGAGGAGGCGGTCTGTTATCTCCAGGCGAGCGCCGGAAACGGCTCCTGGCTCGACGCCTGGACGCAGGCGCACCCCGGCAAGGCGGGCGGCACCTGGCCCGCGGGCCTGCCGCTGCGCCGCATCGATTATGTCTTCGTTCAACCGGGCGAGGGGTGGGCGATCACGCGCTGCGAGCGGGCGCCGTTCTCCGGCTCGGATCACCTCGGCGTGGCCGCGTGGCTGCGGCTCGGGGCCTGAAGGGCTGGGCCCCGCTCGCCCGGATCTCCAGCAGATCTCGATGGATGAGGCCTCCGGGCGCAAACTGTACCCGCTGCGGCGGACCGGGTAGGCTGGCGGCACATGAGCAGGCTGCTGATCTTGGGGGCGACCGGGGGCACGGGCGCCGCGTTGATCCGTCAGGCGCTGGAGGCTGGACACGAGGTCTCGGCATTCGCGCGCACGCCCGCCACCATCCCTGTCCCGCACCATGAGCGGCTGCGCGCGCTCCGCGGCGACATCATGGATGCCGAGCAGGTGTCGCGCGCCGTGTCCGGCCACGACGCCGTCCTCTCGGCCCTGGGGTCGCGCGGCATGGGCCCGACGCGCGTTTACTCGGACGGCATCGTCCACGTCCTGCGCGCGATGAAGGAGCATGGCGTTCGCCGCCTGATCGCCGTCACCGCCGCGGGCATCGGCGAGGAGCAGCAGCCTGCGCTCTGGTTCCGGCTCCTGGTCAAGCCGATGCTCCGCAACAGGTATTCCGACATGCTGCGCATGGAAGAGGCCCTCCGCCGGAGCGATGTGGCCTGGACCGTCGTGCGCGTCCCCAAGCTCACCGACGGGCGGCTCACCAAGGAGTGCCGCGCCGAAGTCGACCCCTCACCGCCGGAGGGCTACCTCTTTGGCGGCCCCACGATCTCGCGCGAGGATCTGGCGTATTTCATGCTCTCCCAGCTGGAGAGCGAAGAGTACCTCCGCAAGGCGATCGTCGTGACGTACTGAGGGCGCGGCGCGGTCGTCATCTCTTGACGCGGCCGCGGAGCATCGGTCTGCTGCCGCCCCCGCCGTCGTGGCCAGCCTGCGGCGCGCCTGCGGTGATCGCCGCGAATGCCGCGATCACCGTGATCCTCGCGATGCTGCCGAGCAGAGGCCTCATAAACCATGATTTTCTCCCCCAGGACCGCTCTCCCATGGTTCCTCGGTGCGGCGCTGATTGCCCTGAGCGGGTGCGATCTGCTCGTCTCACCGGACCGCAGCAAGATCGAGGTGTCCGCAGTCGGGGGCAACGGCGGAGAGGGCGGCAGTCATGGACAGGGCGGCAGCGGCGGACAGGGCGGCAGCGGTGTAGAAAGCGGTAACGGCGGAGAAGGCGGCACCGGGGGGCAGGGCGGCGCGCCCGGCGCGGTGTGCGGCGATGGGGCGATCAGCGCTCCTGCCGAGATGTGCGACGATGGGAATCGGACGGCCGGCGACGGGTGCGATCCGGGTTGCGCGATCGAGCCTGGGTTCGCGTGCGCCGGGGCGCCGAGCGTGTGTACGAGCGGGTGCGGCGACGGCGCGCTGGGCGGCGCGGAGACCTGCGATGACGGCGGCGACAAGGACGGCGATTGCTGCTCGCGCGCGTGTCAGCTCGAGTCCGGCTGCGAGGTCGAGCCGAACGACGGATTCGCGTCGGCCAACGACGCCTTCGCCATCGCGCCCGGCGGTCGGATCCGCGCGTTCATCGACCCCGAATCCGACGTGGACGTGTTCTCCGTGACCGTCCCCGAGGGGTCGGTAGGGCGCATCAAGGCAGAGACGCTCGACGGCCCGCTGGGCACGACGTGCAGCTCGCTCGGCGTCGATACCCATGTGACGATCTTTGACGCGAGCCTGGCGAGCATCGAGGACAACGACGATGTCGCCGACGACGACTACTGTTCTTTCCTGGCGCTGCGCAAGCTGGCCCCTGGCGAGTATTTCGTCCGCGTGCAGATCTCCCCTGGAGCGGAGCCCGCGACGTTCGACTACACGCTCTCCCTCACGCTGGATACGTCGGTGTGCGGCGACGGCGTGCTGGAGGATCCGGAGCTCTGCGACGACGGCGACACGACCGGCGGTGACGGTTGCAGCGCGGCGTGCGAGCTGGAGCTCCGCTCTCCCGAGGTCGAGCCGAACGACACCGCGGCGGAGGCGGGCGGGCGCGCCGGGCTGCGGCCGAACGTGCTCGTCTCGGCGGCGATCGAGCCGCTCGGCGATATCGACGTCTTCGCCTTCGAGGTGCCGGGCCTCGCGGACGTCCAGCTCGCGACGTTCAGCCCCGGGCGGCTGAACGAGTGCGCCGAGGGAGTCGACACCTTCCTCCAGCTGCTCGACGCGGACGGCGCGACGGTGCTGGCGAGCGACGACGACAGCGGCCCCGAGGCTTGCTCGCTCATCGACTGGAGCGTCGACGACAGGGCGACACGGCTCCAGCCGGGCACGTATTATGTGACCGTCGAGGAGTTCAACAACGACGCGTCCATCCCCGGATACGACCTCCTCGTCGCCTTCACCGCGCTCTGCGGCAATGGGGTGATCGAGGAAGGCGAGGCGTGCGACGGCGGGGAGCGGTGTTCCTCGGAATGCGCGCGGATCCCGGTGTGCGGCGATGGAGCCATCGACGGCGGCGAGGCGTGCGACGACGGCGGGACCGAGGGCGGAGATGGCTGCAGCGCCGCGTGCCAGCTCGAGGGGACCCTCCCGGAGATCGAGCCGAACGACGCGAGAGGCCAGGCCACCGCGGGGCGGGCGACCGCGGCGGGGGCGCTGTTCACGGCGTCGATCTCTCCGCCGGGAGAGCTCGACTTCTTCGCCGTCGACGTCCCGGGCGTGGCCGAGCTGGAGGTGGAGACCTTCGACGTGACCGGCCCGACCTCGTGCCGCGGCATCGACACCGTGGTGCGGCTCCTCGGGCCCGACGGCGCCGTGATCGCCGAGGACAACGACGGCGGCGAAGCCAGGTGCTCCCGACTCCGCGCCGCCGTCACCGCGCCGGGCGTCTACTACGTGCGCGTCCAGGACTATGGAGGAGACTCCATCGCTGGATATACCGTGCGCGCGCGGACGACGGCCCTCTGCGGCGACGGCGTGGTCGAGGGCCTGGAGGAGTGCGACGGCGGCGCCGCGTGCGGGGCGACGTGCCAGCGCATCCCGGTGTGCGGAGACGGCTTCATCGACGAGCCCGAGATCTGCGATGACGGCAACATGGGAGGCGGGGATGGCTGCGACGCCGCATGTCGGATCGAGGGCGCGATCGCCGAGATCGAGCCCAACTCGACCCCTGCCGAGGCCGAGGCGAACGGCGCTGTCGCGCCGGGAGCGCTCGTGTCCGGCGCGATCGAGCCGGACAGCGATGTCGATCTCTTCGCCCTGCAGGTCACGACCGTCTCCGACCTCCGGCTCGAGACCTTCGACTCGAGCGGCCCCGCGCGGTGCGCCGAGGGCGTCGACACGGTCCTCTCCCTCCTCTCGCCGGACGGGGTGACCGTGCTCGCCTCCGACGACGACGGCGGGATCGGCGCCTGCTCGCTCATCGACTCGAGGAGCCCCGGCGGGGCCGCGGCGCGCCGCCTGGATCCCGGGACATACCATGTCCGGGTCAGCGGCTTCCCGGAGCAGCCGGGGGCCCGCTACACGCTGCGGGTCTCGCTCGACGCCTCGTGCGGCGACGGCGTGAGGGAGGGCGCGGAGGAGTGCGACGGCGGCGCGGGGTGCAGCGCCCGCTGCGAGAGGCTCCCGGTCTGCGGCGACGGCCTGCGCGACGCGCCGGAGGGGTGCGACGACGGCAATGCCGCGGGCGGCGACGGGTGCAGCCCCGCCTGCCAGCTCGAGGCGGTGACCGCCGAGATCGAGCCGAACGACACCCCCGCGCAGGCCGGGGCGAGCGATCTCGTGATCTCGGGCGACGCGCTGCTCGCGGCGAGCCTCGCCGCGGGCGGCGACAGGGACGTGTTCCGCCTGAGCTTGCCTGTCGCCTCGGTCGTGCGCCTCGAGGTCTTCGACGGCACCGCGGCGGGCTGCGAGGGAGGCCTCCTCACGACGCTCCGCGTGCTCGACGCGGCGGGCGGGACGGTCGCGACGGACGAGGGGCTCTCCGACACCGCGTACGCGGGCGGCATCGGCGGATGCTCGGCGCTCGTCGTGGCGTTGCCTCCCGGCGACCACGACGTCGAGGTCGCGGCGCGCGAGGGCGGCGCGGAATTTCCGCTCTACCTCCTCCAGGCCAAGATCCTCGCGCCGGCGGGCGCCGAGGAGGAGCCGAATGGCACCATCGCCACCGCGAGCGGATCCGTCGGATCCGATGCGTTCATCGCCGGCGCGCGGACGACCGACGATTTCGACTTCTACGCCGTGGATGTCCCGGAGAACCTGTCGATCCGCGCGGAGATCATCGAGGGCGGCGAGGAAGCGTGCGAGTCGCTCGAGATCGACAGCCGGCTGTCGCTGCTCGACGCCGCGGGCTCGCTCCTCGCGGACGATGACGACGGCGGCCGGGGCAACTGCTCGATGCTCGACGGCACCGGGGACGCCCCGCGCCACCCCGGGGCTCACGCGCTACCGGCGGGGCGGTACTTCCTCCGCGTCCGCGCCGCGTCTGGCGCCTCGGGCGCCGCCGCCCTCTTCGCGTACCGGCTGGCCGTCACGCTCCGCTGACGAGCGCGGACGCCGCCGGACGTCCGGGAGCACCGGTGGCCCCATCCGGCCGGGACGGCGCGCGTCCGCGCCCGTCAGCGGAGCGTCCGGCGTCGCGCGCCGCCGGGAGGCCGGGACGCACCCGCCGCCGCGCGGCGACTCGATGTCTCGATATCCCATCATCGCGGGACTGCCGCGCTCCGTCGCGCCGCCGCGCGGTGTGGCTCGGCGGTGCTCATCGGAGCCGCATGAGGGGGCCCTACCCACAAGCACCTTCGCGGGAGGTCTTCGGTAGGTACGTAGGTAGGTAGGTAGATCGAGCGCCGGGGGCGGCACGGAGCTGCCTTGTGCCTCGCCCGCGCGTCCGACGCCGCGCGCCCGCCCCGGCGTCGCCCCGCGATTCCCGCCCTCGGCCGCGCCTCGCGGCGCCGCCGCACACCGCATCTCGGCGCGGGTGCGTGATGCTTCGGCCGGATGTAGGAGCCCGCGGGGTGCGTTCGAGGCAGAGGACATGAGTTGATTGTCGAGGAGTGCCGGTATTCTCCCTGGTTCTAACTCCGTCCTGTTTTTGACCGGAAAGATGCCAGTCAAAAGTGCTTGCGTGAGACCGCAGGGAGAATAGTCTCCTGTTGTTCGCGTCATGACCTCGGGGCGGGTTCCTCCGGGAGCGTGACCGTGACGGGACGACGACGACGTGCGTCGCTCCCGTCGGGGCACCGCTCTCCTGGCGCAGGCCCCGGGGGATTGCATCCCTTGGGTGACGATCTGGATAGGTATCTGCATCAAACTTCACCACAGATTCGATTCCTCGGAGGTATTTCTCATGAAGAATTTTGCTCGTTGGGTGCTCGCTTTCGCAACCATCACGTCGATCTCGGGCAGCGCCATGGCCATCCGGAACGACTGTGTCTACAACGTGTCGATGAAGACCGGCCTGAGGAAGGTGCCGGTCGGTCAGACCGTCTTCCAGCTGGCCGAGCAGGCGGGCACCCCGTTCAACGATGAGTGCGGCTACGTGGGCAAGTGGGGAGTCGTGGCGGCCCCGGGCGCCGCGGTCGCCGCCAACCTCTTCCTTCGCCAGGCGACGACGATCGGAGCCAACGACTGCGACTGGAACTCCTTCTACTTCACGGACGGGAGCATCTCGCTCCTGCCTTCCGTGGCGATCCCGCCCAGCACCGTGGCGTTCCCGCCCAGCTCCGGCATCACCTCACGGCTCCAGAAGGCGCCCATCTGCAACTTCGTGGGCATGGAGGACGACTACACCGGCACGATCAAGTCGACGATCCAGTTCTATTCCGCGCTGTCGATGCCCACGCCGGTCACGTTCGCCCCGCACTGCTACTGATGACGGCGTGCCTTTGAGACCGGTCTTCACTGGGCTCTGAGACGGCGCCCGGCGTCCGACCGATCGGCGAGAGCCTCCCTGCAGAAAGCCCATAGTATCGGCCCCGGGCAGGTCGGGGAGGCGCTCGTCGATCGCGTCGTGCGGATTGAGGAGGGGGCGCCGGCGGAACGCCGGCGGCCCCTTTCTCTTCTCCGCCTCTGCCGAGCTCCCGGCTCGAGGGCTCTAGCCAGGTCAACTTGTCTGGAGGAACAATGATGCAACCGAGTTCGTCGCAACGGAACCCCTCGCGCCGGCCCCTGTGGATCGCCGCCGGATTGCTCCTGGCCGCCCTCGCCGGCGTCGCCCTCTTCCTCGCCTTCCGCTCCGGGGACGAGCAGACCGCCGGGGCGATGGGCCCGGCCGCCGGGGCCGAGAAGCACGTCCGCTACCGCAACAGGGCGCTCGTGCGCGGCGCGGCGCCGGCGGCGAAGGAGGAGGCGAAGCCCACCATCAGCGGCCTCGTCTATGGCACGGACGGGAACACCCTCTCCGGCGCGACCGTCGTCGCCATGACCTTCGAGGTGGCCGGCAACGTGCTCTCGACCGCGGGCTCCGTGAAGAGCGACGATGGAGGGCGGTTCGAGCTCACACTCCCGGACGGCACCTATCAGCTGAGCGCGAGCGTCGATGGATACGGGACCACGTCGACAACGGCGCGCCCCGGCGAGGCGGTGAGCCTCGTGCTGCCGAAGAGCGGCGTCATCGAGGGGCGCGTGCTGGACGAGCGGGGCGAGCCCGTGCGCCGCTTCTCGATCGACATCCTCTCGGCCGTGACGGCGGAGACGCCCGCGACGCCGCCCCTGTTCTCTCGGACGTTCGAGAGCCCGGACGGCTCGTTCCGCGTCGATCAGCTGCCCTCGTGGGACGTCGTCGTCAGGGCGACGGCGGCGGAGTTCGCGCCCGCGTTCTCCACGAACGTCAACGTGCGCGCCGGAGACGTCGAGAAGATGGATCTGACCCTCTCGAAGGGATGTACCTTGACCGGACAGGCGGTGGACTCGTCCGGCGCTCCGCTGCCCGGGGTGTACGTGGACGCCGAGTCGCTCTTCGCCGTCGGCGAGCTGAGCAGCCTGTCCATGGAGGCCGCCGCGCAGGCGCAGACCGAGGACGACGGCTCCTTCAGCCTGCCGCACGTGCCGAAGGGCACGGTCGTCGTCCGCGGCTACGACGGCAGCAACGCCGTGAGCTCGACCGAGATCGAGGTCGCGGGCTGCGAGGGCCTGAAGCCGGTGAAGCTCGTGATGTCGCCCGGCGGCAGCCTCTCCGGCGTGGCGCGAGACGCCGAGGGCAAGCCCATCGCCGGCGCCCGGCTCACGCTCATGCACCGCCCGATCGGCTTCGTGAACACGGTGAGCGACGAGGACGGCACCTTCCACTTCGACCAGGTCCCGCCCGGCGAGCTGCGCGTCATGATGCGGCGAGGCGAGGAGGTGATGCTCGCGGCGGTCGGCATCGAGGACGGGAAGACAACGCAGCACGACATCGCCTTTGCGCCCCGGGGCACCGGGGAGATCCGCGGCCGCGTCACGGTGGCCGGCAAGCCGCTCCCGGGGGCTCGCCTCATGATGGCCACCCAGATCGGGGACGACGGCGCGATCGGCATGTTCTACCCCGTCACCGCGGAGGACGGCTCGTTCCGCGCGTCCGGGCTCCCGGCCGGCGGCTACATCATCAACGTCGAGTCGACGAGCATCGGGACCGGCGTGCAAGTGAAGGCGGGCGAGGTCAAGACGGCGGATCTCCAGGTGATCGACCTGCCCAGCATGAAGGGCCAGGAGGCCGAGCTCCCGCAGCGGTAGCGAGCTCCGCGCCAGCGCGATCTCCCGGCTGTCCGGAGGCGGAGCCTCCTGGACGGCCGGTCCGCGTTTTCACGTCACTCCGCCGGGGCGATGGTCAGCGTGAACGGCCCCGAGGTGGCGGCGTTGTAGCTGTCGACGAAGATGTCGAACGACTGGCCTGCCGTCGCCGTCACCGTGATCGACTCGGCCCACCCGGACTCGAAGGGATCATCCGCGCAGGCGAGCTCGCTGCCCTGGTCTGCGCAGTCGCTGCGCGCGTAGAGGACGACATCGGCGTAACCCTCCGGCGTCGCCGTGATCGTCAGTTTGCCGCTCTCCTCCGGGGTATACCTGTACACGAGCTCCCCGCCTTCGCCGCCGCACGACGCCGTGACGCCCTGCGTGCCCTGGGAGGTGTCGCCCACCGTCGTTGCCTCCGCGAGCGTGGCCGCGGCCGCGCACAGGGGCTCCAGGTTCACCTTGCACTCGTCGCTGCACACGTTGTCGTCCACGGCGTCTCCGTCGTCGCACTCCTCCGTGCCGACGCGCGCTTCGTCCCCGCAGATCTCCTCCGCGAAGGACACGTCGAGCGTGTACGACGCGTCCATCCCGTTCTTGCCCTCGATGAAGATGAAATAGGTCTGACCGGGCTCGGTGAGCAGCTCCAGCGGGGCGTCTTCCGGTGTGAACGCAGTGACGCAGCCGAGCAGCGTCGTCTCGTCGTCGCAGCTCGCCCGGATGTACCAGTCGAAGTCGGCTTCCGGCGCCGTCGCCGTCGCGGCGATCTGGACCGCGCCCTTCGCCGGCGCGACGAACCGGAAGACCCGCTCTCGCATGCCCGTGCCCGTGACGGACGTGATGATACCGGGGCAGAGCGCCGCGAACAGGTTGGTGCCGGCCTCCGTCGTGCCGGTGAACCTGCCGCCCTCGGAGACGTCGGTGGCCTCCGCGCACGCCGCGGCGACGCTCTCGACGCACGCTGCCTTCGTCGAGCAGTCGCGCTCCTCGCAGTCCTGCAGGCCGTCCTTGTCCTCGTCCTCGCCGCTGTCGCAGATCTCACCCGACGAGACGCAGAACGCCGAGTCCTCGTCGCAGGCGCCCTTGCACTGCGCGTCGTCGTCGCAGCCGCCAAAGCACATCGTCCACCCGTCGTCGGTCACGTCGACGCACGCCTGTCCCGCCCTCCCGCAGTCGGACGCCTCTTCACAGGACTTGAGGCAGAGCGAGAAGCTGCCCTGCGGCAGGCACTCGGAGCCCTCACCGCAGGGCAAGAGGTCCGTGTCGCAGAGCCTTGTGCAGTAGCCGCCCGCCCAGCCGAAGTCCTCCTCGGTCAAGCAGAGCCCGCCGAGGCAGTCCTCGTTGACCGCGCAGGCCTCGCCGTCCGCCTTCCCGTCCGGCGCGATGCCCTCGCCGTCGTCACCGCCCTGGCCGCCCTGGCCGCCTGCGCTGGACGCCGCTCCCAACGGTGAGATCTGGTCGTCGTCGCCGCAGGCGGCGAGCGCGAGAGACATCGCTGTGACCGCTGACAGGGGAAGAGCAAGTCGCATGGTGTTCTCCTGAAAGAGAGGTACAGCGCTCGACAACGGAACGCAGCAAAACTTGCGACAACAGCGAAAAGAGCCCGGATTCACTGGAATTGTTACGTCCGGGGCGAAATGTGGTGGTAAGAAAAGAACCCTTACAATCTTTCAATGCTGAGACCGTGAAGTTTCAAAAACGAAACCTGTAGGGGATGTCCCTGACGCATGGCCGCAATTCGGGGTACTTCCTAGGGGTCGTCCGGATGGCACGCTCAGTGCTTCATGGGAGGCAGCGCCGCCGGCGTGGCCTTCGCCCCCCTGAGGCCCCGGCGGCGCTGTCTTTTTGTCGGTCGTCGTCTCGTCGATAGCCGTCGCCACGCCTGAGCCCACTGGCTCGCTCCGCCACGCCGGGCGCGATGGACACGCGGCACGCGGGGGATCGACGCCGGATCGAGCGCCGATCTCCGTGGCGTTGTATGGTCCCGCCGCCCCATGGCGACGAAGCTCATCGCTCCCTCGAGTCACCCCGCGAATCAGAAGTTCGAGTGCCGCGACTGCCCAGCTCGGTGCTGCCGGATGCCGTGGAACATCCGCTTCAGCGGCGACGAAGCCAGGCGGTACCTCGCCGAGCCCTGGGTGCGGGAGCGCGTCGGGGAAGAGGGGGCCCTCGTCCTCGGGCGCGGCGTGCTGCCCGTGCGGGAGCGGGATCGCCAGCTCCAGTGCGTCTTCCTCGACGACGACATGCTCTGCAGCATGCAGAAGCGGTTCGGCCACGAGTACATCCCGAAGTCGTGCCAGGCGTTCCCGTTCGGGTTCGTCCGCGACGAGAAGGATGCCGTCGTCGCGCAGCTCTCCCAGCTGTGCCCGTCGATCCGCGACAACTACGGCAAGCCCGTGGATCGCCAGCTCAAGGCGAAGCTCCAGCAGCGAGGCGACACGGAGCGGATGTCGACGGCGCTGGCGACGCTGAGCGGCGTGATCCTCCCCCAGCCGCTTTATCTGCGCGCCGCGAGGCACTGGGAAGAGCAGCTCGCGACCGGCGCGTCGCCGGCGTCGACGCTGGCCCGGCTCTACGACTGGACGGCGGCCTTCGAGCGCGCTCTCCCCCAGGGCCAGGGGCGCGCGACGGACGCCTCGGTCGACGCCGCCCTCGGGCAGGCCGGCAAGGAGGAGCCCGAGCCGCTCGCGCCCCGCAAGAAGCCCTCTTTCTATGCGCGGGTGCTGTTCGCCTATCTCCTCGGCAACCTCTGCTATCCGTCGCGGGTCCGCGAGCCCCACCGGGTCGAGAAGGCCTCGTGGACGGAGCTCCAGGCGCTGCGCAGCTTCGGGAACAAGGCCGCCTGGATGCTCGGGAGAGGCACCGTCGATATGATGTTCGTCCCGAGGCCGTTCAAGCTCCAGCGGGTGAGCACGGTCGATCGCTTCCTCGCCGGCGACGAGGGGGCCGCCGTGAAGGACTACCTGCGCCTCGTGCTCCAGCGCCGGCACATCTTCTCGGCGCCGAGGCACCTCCTGGCGGCCGTGCTCGACCTCTCGCTGGCCACCGTCGTGATCTCCCGCTTCGCCCGCTGCCGCGCCGCGGCGGATGGCAGGGTCAAGGTCTCCCTGGAGGACGTGCGGGAAGGGATCAGCGTCGCCGAGCTCGTCCTCCTGAGCCACGCGGCCCTCTCGGAGCAAGGCACGCTCATGAAGAACCTGCGCTGGCTCCTGCTCACGAAGCGCGAGAGCTTCCGGGCCCTCCTTGCGACCGAGGCATAGGCCCCTCGCCCGCCTGGTTGGGTCGGCCACCGCGACTGGCTCTTAGCACCTCGCGTCAACGTCAGGCCGGGCTCGCCTAACCGCCGACCGCGACTATTCTCGCGCCCACCGGGCCCAGCTGGCCCATGGAGGCACGCGCATGATCGTCATGAAGTTCGGCGGCAGCTCGGTCGAGAGCCGCGCGCAGATCGAGAAGGTTCTTCACATCGTCAGAGCTCGCCTGGCCCGCCGCCCCGTCGTGGTGAGCTCCGCTCACAAGGGCATGACCGACGCGCTGATCAACGCCGCCAAGGCCGCCGCCACGGGGCGGTTCGATCCCTCCGTCCCGGTGAACAAGCAGCGCGCGGTCGCCGAGTCGCTCGGCTGCGCGCCCGACCTCCTCGCGCCCTTCTACGAGGAGATCGCCGATCTCCTGCGCGGCATCAGCCTCGTCAAGGAGCTCAGCCCGAGGAGCCTCGACTACATCGCGAGCTTCGGAGAGCGCATGGCCGTGCGCTGCATCGCGGACTTCTTCGCGAGGAGCGGCGTGCCGGCCCGCGCCTACGACGTCTGGGACCTCGGCTTCATCACCGACGCGAACTTCGGCCGCGCGCGCCCGCTGCCCGGCTTCGACGCCCGGATCAAGGCCATGTTCGCCGAGCGCGTCCCCGAGGGGGTCGTGCCGATCGTCACCGGCTTCGTCGGCCGCAACGAGGCGGGCGAGATCACGACCGTCGGCCGCAACGGGAGCGACCTCACGGCCACGCTGGTCGCGGCGGGGCTCGGCGCCGAGGAGGCGCAGATCTGGAGCGACACCGACGGCGTGATGACCGCCGACCCGAGCGTCGTGAAGACGGCCCGGAACATCCCCACGATGCGCTTCGAAGAGGCGGCGGAGCTCGCGTTCTTCGGCTCCCGCGTCCTGCACCCCTCCACGCTCCTGCCCGCCATGGAGAAGGGCATCCCGGTGCGGGTGCTCAACACGAACCGGCCGGATCACCCCGGCACGGTCATCGACTTCGACACCGACGCCGCGTCCCCGGCCGTGACCTGCATCGCGTACCGCGAGCGGCAGGTCGTGCTCAAGATCAGCTCGACCCGGATGTTCGGCGAGGTCGGCTTCCTCGCGCAGGTGCTGGCCGTGCTGGCCCGGCACGAGGTCGTGATCGACGTGATCACCACGTCCGAGGTCTCGATCTCGATGACCACCGACGACCTCGGGAAGCTCAGCCGCGCGCTCCCCGAGCTCGAGCAGTTCGGCGCCTGCGAGGTCCTGCCCAACCGGACGACCCTCGTGATCGTCGGCCAGGGCATGCCCAGGCAGAAGGGCGTCGCCGCGCAGGTGCTCGACGCGATGGCCCAGGCCGGCGTCAACGTCGAGATGCTGAGCTACGCCACGGGCAGCGTGAACCTGTCGATGGTCATCGAGGACGCGCACGTCGCCTCCGCGGTCGGCGTCCTGCACCACTCCCTCTTCGAGAAGGCGCGGTGACGCCTCGTGGCGCGCCGAACAGACTGAAACTCAAGAAACAGCAGAGATTTCACAGGGAGGCGAGGAGACGGGGAGATTTTTCTTTCTCTTCCTCCTCGCCTCCCCGTCTCCCTGTTGTTTCCTCTCGGATCCTTGACGTGATCGGCGTTCCTGCCGGGTGACGCGACGTTGACAAGCGTGACGCGACGCGGGCGCCGCAGTAGGCGTAGGCCTCGGTCGGACCAGGCGTCCGGCCCCGGGGAGACCATGACGGCGGCACACCTCGACGGCAGCGCGACGATCCCGCGCGAGAGCACGACGGACATCCTGCGGCGGATCGAGGCCGCGCACGGCACGTACGCCACGCGCCCCGCGCTCGCCTTCGACGCGGACGGCACCCTCTGGGAAGGGGACGTGGGCGTCGACCTCTTCGAGGCGTTCCTCGCGGGGCGCTTCGCGCGCCCCGAGGCGGAGGCGGCGCTGCGCCGCGAGGCCGAGGCGTTCGGCGTCGCCGCGGAGGGCGGCGCGCACGAGCTGGCGGGCGCGCTCTACGCGGCGTTCAACGCCGAGCGCTACCCGGAGGACAGGGCCTTCGCGATGATGGCCTGGGCCTTCGCGGGGTGGCGCGAGGACGAGCTCGCGGCGCTCGTCGACCGCGTGCTCGAGGAGAAGGGCCACGCCGGGCGGATCCGGCCCGCGCTGCTGCCGATCCTCGACTGGGCGCGCTCGCGCGGCGTCCCGGTGTACGTCGTCTCGGCGTCGCCGCGCGCCGTGATCGAGCGCGCCGTCGCGCGCCTCGGCGTCCCAGCCGAGCGCATCGCCGCGATGACCCCGGCCGTCCGCGAGGGCCGGCTCGCCCCCGAGCTCGGCGCGCCCGCGACCTACGGCGAGGGGAAGACCCGCGCCCTCGAGCGCATCTTCCCCGATCTCGCGGTGCTCGCGGCCTTCGGCGACAGCGCCTACGACGCCGCCCTGCTCCGGATCGCCCGGGTGCCCGTCGCGGTCTCCCCGAGCCCCAAGCTGCTCGCGGTCGCCGAGACGATCCCCGGGCTCGTCCTGCTCGCCACCTGAGCGTTTGCCATGGCCACCCTCTCGCTCCGAGGCCTGACCCGAAGGTTCCCGAGCGCCGAGCGCGCTGCGCTTGCCGGCCTGGATCTCGACGTCGACGACGGTGAGCTGCTCGTCCTCGTCGGCCCCTCGGGCTGCGGCAAATCAACGGCGCTCCGGCTGATCGCGGGCCTCGACAGCCCCGACGGCGGCACGGTGTCGATCGGCGGGCGCGACGTGAGCCGCGTCGCGCCGGAGGACCGCGACGTGGCCATGGTCTTCCAGGGCTACGCGCTCTACCCGCACATGACCGCGCGCGACATCATGGGCTTCCCGCTCAGGATGCGCGGGGTCGCGCGGGAGGAGCGGGCGCGCCGCGTCGAGGAGGCGGCGGCGCTGCTCGCCATCGGCCACTTGCTGGAGCGGCGCCCCGGCGAGCTCTCGGGAGGCGAGCGCCAGCGCGTCGCCATGGGGCGCGCTATCGTGCGCGCCCCCGCGGCGTTCCTCTTCGACGAGCCGCTCTCGAACCTCGACGCCGCGCTGCGCGCCGAGCTCCGGGTCGAGCTCGCGGCGCTCGTGCGCCGCCTGGGCACGACGTCGGTCTACGTGACCCACGACCAGGTCGAGGCCATGACCATGGGCGACCGCATCGCCGTGCTCCGCGCCGGCGAGCTCCAGCAGGTCGGCCCGCCGCGCGCCATCTACGAGGCGCCGGCGAACACCTTCGTGGCCGGGTTCCTGGGCACGCCGGCGATCAACCTCCTCCCGCTCGAGCGCTCCGGCGAGCGCTACGAGGGCGCGGCGCTCTCGCTGCCCGCCCCGCCGGGGGTGGCGCTCCCCGACCGGGCCATCGCCGGCGTGCGGCCCGAGCACCTGCGCGTCGCGCCGGGGCGCGGATCGGACGGCGACGCGGGGGCGCAGGGCGAGGTGGAGGTCGAGGCGCGCGTCGTCGTGGCCGAGCCGCTCGGCGCCGAGACGTTCCTGTACCTCGACGCGGGCGGGACACGGCTGCGGGCGCGGGCGCACGGCTTCGCGACGCCCGCGCCGGGCGAGGCGGTGCGCGCGCGGCTCGATCCGCGCGACGTGCTCTGGTTCGACGCGGCCTCCGGCGCGCGGATCGCCCCGCCGCGGGCGGCGTCATGAACGGGGAAGGCCGCGCCGTGCGCTCGCGGCGCGACGCGCTCCGGGCGCTCGCCGCGTCGCTCGCCGCGGCCGCGGCGGGATCGATCGGCTGCGCGCGGCGCGGGCCCGACGGACGTATCGAGGGCTCGCTGTGGTTCGCCTACGGCGGCAAGAACCGCGAGGTGCTCCTGTCGCTCGTCGATCAGTTCCACCGCGAGCAGGGCCGCTACCGCATCGACGCCGTGTACCAGGGCGACTACTTCGAGGCGCTCGCCAAGCTGCGGACCGCGCTCGCGGCGGGCGCGGCGCCCGCGCTGACGCACGTGGTCGGCGAGGTGGTGCCCTACCTGGCCGAGGCGGGCGTGCTCGAGCCGCTCGATCGGTTCCTCGCCGGCGCCCCGGGCGGCGACCTCGACGTGGTCGATGCGCTCGGCCAGTCGGGGACGTTCGTGGGCGGCGGCGAGCGCCCGCTCGTGTGCCTGCCGTTCAACCGATCGACGCCGATCGCCTACTACAACCGGGATGTGTTTCGCGAGCTCGGGCTGTCGCCGCCGACGACCTGGGACGAGCTCCGCGCGACGGCCGCGCGGCTCGTCGTGCGCGACGGCGAGAGCACGCGGCGGTGGGGCTTCGAGTGCCCTGTCGACTGGTGGTTCTGGGCGGCGCTCGTCGGGCAAGCGGGCGGCGACGTCGTGGCCCCGGACGGCACGGCCACGCTCGGCGGGGAGGCGGGCGTGCGCGCCCTCCGGTTCTGGCAGACCCTCGTGCACGAGGACCGCACGATGAAGCCGCCGCCCGGGCGCGATTACAACGCGTGGCAGGTGACGAACACCGACTTCCTGGCGGGCCGGGTCGCGATGATCTGGACCTCGACAGCGTTCCTTCGATACCTGGAGGACAACGCGAGCCAGGCGGGCGCGGGGAAGTTCGAGGTCGGCGCCGCCCCGCTGCCGCGCGACGTGCGCGCCTCGGTGCCCACGGGCGGGACGATGTTCGTGATGCCGCGGGGCGCCGCGCCGGCGGCGCAGGAGGCGGCGTTCGCGTTCCTGCGCTGGATGATGCAGCCGGAGCAGGCGAACTCGTTCGCGACGCGGACGGGCTACATCCCCGTCTCGCGCCGCGGCCTCGAGGTGCTCCGGCAGGGCGGCTACTACGCCGCGCACCCGAACGACCGCGTCGCGGTGGACCAGCTCGCGCACGCCGCGCCCTGGCCCTGGTCTCCGGACCTGTTCCGCGTCCAGCGCGAGGCGGTGCAGCCCCGGCTCGAAGAGGCGGTGCTCGCCCCGCGCGACGCCGCCGAGACCCTCTCCGAGGCCGTCCGCGCGGCGCGCGAGCGATGAAGCCCAAACACCCCCTCTCGCCCTACCTGCTCCTGCTGCCCACCGCCGCTTTCCTGGCGGTGTTCTTCCTGGTCCCGCTCCTGCTCGCGGCCAAGAACAGCTTTTTTGCGTGGGACCTGCTCACGCCCCCGCGGTACGTCGGGCTCCGGAACTACGAGGTCCTCGTCGAGAGCGGCGAGCTCGCCGGCACGCTGCTCCGCACGCTCGGCTACAGCGCCGTCGTGGTGGCGCTCTCCGGCGCCCTGGGGCTCGCGCTCGCGGTGGCGCTCGATCGCCCTGGGCCGGTCTATGCGTTCGTGCGTGGCGCTGTGTTCAGCGCCTATGTCGTGTCGTGGGTCGCTGTGGCGCTCCTCTGGATGTGGATCCTCGACGCCGAGGGGCTCTTCACCGTCGCGCTCCGCTGGCTCGGCCTGCCGACCATGAGCTGGCTCGGCGATCCCCGCTCGGCGCTGCTCGCGCTGGCCGCGGTGAGCGTCTGGAAGATCACCGGTTATGCCATGGTCATCTTCCTGGCCGGCCTCCAGGACATCCCCCGCGCGCTCCACGAGGCGGCCGCGCTCGACGGCGCCGGCCCGTGGCGGCGGTTCCGCCACGTGACATGGCCGCTGCTCCGCCCGAGCGCCGCCTTCGTGGCGACGACGAGCCTCATCCTCTCCTTTCAGGCGTTCGACGTGATCCGCGTGATGACGCAGGGAGGGCCGGTCAAGGCGACGACCCTCTTCGTCTACGCGATCTACGAGCACGTCTTCGTGAACCTGCGGGTCGGCCGGGCCAGCGCTATGATCGTGATCTTCTTCGTCTTTTTGCTCCTGTTGACGGTCCTGCAGCTCTGGGCGCTCCGCGCGGGCGCGCCGCGCCAGGGGAGGCGGCCGTCGTGACGGCGGGGAAGAGCGGCGGTGCCGGCGCGGGGCTCTTCAACGCGCACTCGACCTCGCGCTCGCGCCGCCTCGTCTCGGACGCCGTGCTCGTCGTGGTGGCCATCGTGTGGCTCGGGCCGTATGCGTGGATGACGATCACCTCGCTGAAGACGCTGCCCGAGATCACCCGCGCTCCGGCTTACCCCTTGCCGCAGGCCTTCCAGCTCGGCGCGTACCGCGAGGTGCTCCAGGCGGTGCCGGTGATGCGGTATTTCGTCAACACCGTGTTCATGGCGACGGCCATCGCGCTGTTGCAGATCGCCCTCGCGCTCCCGGCCGGTTATGCGCTCGCGAAGCTCAGGTTCGTGGGGCGGAGCGCCGCGTTCGTCATCGTGCTCTCGTGCCTTCTCATCCCGGCGCAGGTCACGTTCGTGCCGGTCTTCACGATGCTCGGCTCGGTCGGCCTCGTGAACACGTTCGGGGCGCTGATCCTGCCCTTCGGGGTGAGCGCGCTCGGCACGTTCCTCGTGCGCCAGGCGCTGCTCTCGGTCCCTGACGAGATCATCGAGGCGGCGAGGATGGATGGGGCCGGCGAGCTCAGGATCGTCTACCTGATCCTCGGCCCGATGCTGCGGCCGACGCTCTCGGCGCTGTTCCTGTTCAGCTTCGTCTTTCACTACAACGATTACTTCTGGCCGCTCGTCATGACGACCGACGACCAGGTACGCACGCTGCCGCTCGCGATCGCCCTCCTCCGGGAGCAGGGGACAGGGGTCCGCTGGCACCTCGTGATGGCCGGCAACGTGATCCTGAGCCTGCCTGTGCTCCTCGTGTTCGCGGCGGCGCAGCGGCAGATCCTGCGGGCGGTGACGGCGCGGATCTGAGCGGCGCGGGCGCCCGGGCAGGCCCGGCGCCGGAGGACAGCGATCGAGCGGTTTACCGGGCCGGCGTGTGCATCGACGTGGCAGTGAGCGTCGGGCGCGATCGAGCCCTGCCATCGTCGCTGTCGCCGCCCCCTGCGCTTCGCTCCGGCGGCGGTCGACTGGAGGGCACAGCGCGCCGCCGCGCCTTCGGCAGAAGAGAGCGCTGCGCGGTTTGTTCTCGTCCGGACGCCCTCTTTTCTGGCCCGGTCGTCGCACTGGCTCGCGCCGGCCACGGCAGCGCCGGCCACGGCAGCGCCGGCCAGGCGCTGCGGAAGGAGAGCCACGATGACCACCACCGAGCCAATGATGCAGAAGCAGATGGTCCAGAAGGAAGAGGGCAAGATCACGACGAAGATCGAGGAGAGGACCGGCAGGATTCCGTCCGGCACTTATCTCGGGCTGGCGATCGGCTCGATGGTTGTCTCGGCCGGCTGCATGCTGGCCGGCAAGAAGCAGGTCGCGAACTTCATCGGCCAGTGGGCGCCATCTCTGCTCGTGATTGGCCTGTACAACAAGCTGGTCAAGATCGAGCACGAGCTGGGATACGGCAATTACCGCTGACTGCCTTCCTCCCGAGCTCGGGCCTCCCGAGCTCGGGCCTCCATCCAGCCGGCTGCTCGGCGCCCTCCGTGGCGCCGTCGCGACCTCAGGGTCGAGCGCCCCCCCGGCGTGCGCGGCGCGTGACGCCCTTCGTGCCTCGCACGAGAACACCCGTTCCCGCTCCCATCTCCGGACGGCGCGCCGCCCGCGGGGATCGCCGCCGTCCAAATCTCGACATCTGCCTGGAATCCTTCTTGCTGAGCTCGCGCGCGCGGCGAACGGAGGAACCCATGCGTCTGCGCCTTTCTCGTTCTCTTGTCGTGGCAGTGCTCTTGTCCACGGGCGTTTTCACGTCAGCTCTCACGGCGTGCGGCCCGGGAGATCCCGACCCGGTGGCCGGGGCCCATGTCGGTGACCCTGATCAGGAGATCACGGTGACGGAGGTACCACCGCCGGCCATCAGCGGCGGAACGCTGATCGTCGCCAGCGACGGTCGCACGGCGGTGGCGGCGGACGCCGACCGCGATCGCGTCTGGATCGTCGATCTCGAGGGCGGCGAGCCGGCGGCGGTCCTGCTGGAGCGCGGCGACGAGCCCGGGCGCCTCGTCGAGGACGCGAGCGGCCGGGTTCACGTGGCGCTCCGGCGCGCCGGCGCGGTGGTGACCCTCGATGTCGAGGCGCGGTCGGTCATCGCGCGCAGAGAGGTCTGCCGCGCGCCGCGCGGGGTCGCCTACGACGCCGCGAGCGACGCCATCCACGTCGCCTGCGCCGGCGGCGAGCTCGTGACGCTCCCGGCCTCCGGCGGCCCCGCCGTCCGGAAGCTCCGCCTCGCCCCCGACCTGCGCGACGTCGTGGTCGAGGGCGACCGGCTCCTTGTCAGCCGCTTCAGGTCCGCGGAGACGCTGGTCGTGGGCCCCGACGGCGCGGTGCTCTCGCGCCGCACGCTCCCCGTCTTCTACTCGAACGGGTTCGCCAACTCGGAGTATGCGCCGTCCGTGGCCTGGCGCATGGCGCCGCTCGCGGGCGGAGGTGCGCTGATGGTGCACCAGCGCGCGATGTCGTCGAAGGTCACCCTCAGCCCGGGCGGCTATTACCAGTCTGCCGACTGCGACGGGAACATCGTGCACGCCGCGGTCAGCAGGATCGACCCGGCGGACGTTCCTGACACATCGATCCCCTCGCTGCCCGCGGCCGCGATCCCGAATGTCTCGCTGCCTGTCGACATCGCGGTCACGCCCGACGGCGCGCGGATGGCCATCGTCGCGGCCGGCAGACGCAGCGTCGTGAGCGCGACCGTCGACAACCTGGAGCGCGACGCCGAGATGAACGGCTGCAGCCCGGAGGTCACCGCGAACGCGCTGAGCGGGCAGCCTGTCGCCGTGGCCTTCGACGGCCAGGACAAGATCGTCGTGCAGCTGCGGGAGCCGGCGGCCCTGGAGGTGCTCGGCGGGCGCATCATCGCGCTTCCGGGCGAAAGCGTGAAAGACACCGGACACGAGATGTTCCACCGCCCGCCGAACGCCGTGAGCGCCGTGGCGTGCGCGTCGTGCCACCCCGAAGGGCACGAGGACGGGCGGACGTGGGACTTCGATCCCGTGGGCCTGCGGCGGACGCAGGCGCTGGGCGGTGGCATCCTGAAGACAGCGCCCCTCCACTGGAGCGGCGATCTGCAGGATCTCGCGGGCCTGATGGGAGAGGTGTTCGTCTCCCGCATGGGCGGCCAGCAGCCCGGCGCCCGGCGGCTCGACCTGATGGCCCGTTACCTCGACAGCCTGCCCGCCTTCCCGGCGTCGCCGCCCGAGGACGACGCCGCCGTGGCGCGGGGCGAGGTGCTCTTCCATGACAAGAAGGTGGCCTGCGCGGACTGCCACGGTGGCCCGATGCTCACCAACAACCGGAACGAGGACGTGGGCAAGGGCGAGCGGTTGCAGGTGCCCTCGCTCCTCGGCATCTCCGGGCGCGCGCCGTTCATGCACGACGGCTGCGCGGCGACGCTCCGCGATCGCTTCGATCCGCTGTGCGGAGGCGACAAGCACGGTGACGTCTCCGGCCTGACCTCAGCGCAGCTCGACGATCTGGTCGCGTACCTCGAGTCCCTCTGAGCCTCCGGCACGCCGCGCTCCTCGCGCGGTACGACCGAGGCGTTCCTCGACATCCGGGGCCGATTGCCACGATACGAGCCCCCATCACCCGGCAACCGGCGGAGCGGGGAAACCGCGTGTGACGGGGCGCCCGGCCCGGACGCGCCGCCGTCGACCGGCGCCGCGCTCTCCGACGGCACAGCCGTTGCTCGTCCATCACCACCGACGCAACCGACGCAACCGACGCAACCGACGCAACCGACATCGCGGCTCGATGGACCCGGGCCACACGCACGGTCTGTCTTTCCCGCACGTCCGCACGTTCACACGATCTCGCGATTCTCACGCTCTCACGACGGGGCGAGCCGGCGTTTCCGACGAAGCTGCCGACCCGCGAGGTGGAGCAGGCGCAAGGAGGGCACCATGCCTAGGGGCGACAAATCCAGCTACACGACCAAGCAGAAGAGGCAGGCCGAGCATATCGAAGAGGGGTACGAGAAGCGCGGGGTCTCCGAGGAAGAGGCCGAGCGGCGGGCCTGGGCGACCGTCAACAAGATGACCGGCGGGGGGAAGAAGTCGGGATCGGGGGTTGGCAAGCCCGTGAACAAGGAGCCGGCGAAAAAGGGGGGCCGCAAGGGAGGCGCCGCGTCCAAGGCGCGACCGGCCGCCGCGAGGAGCGCGGCGGCGAAGAAGGCGGCGGCGACCCGCAAGCGGAACGCCGCGGCGAGCGCCGGACGGACCACGGCCGCGAAGAAGGCGCCGGCGAGGGCGAAGAAGAGCGCCGCGTCCAGCGCTCGCTCGCGGAGCTCCTCGGCCACGTCGACGAGCGGCCGCTCCCGCGCGGCGCAGGGCACGGCCCGCCGCGGCGGGGCGGGGGCCTCACGCAAGACGACCTCCGGGGCGAAGACCGGAGCGCGGCGCGCCGCGAGCGGGGCCTCACGCAAGACGACCTCGGGGGCGAAGGCCGGAGCGCGGCGCACCGCGAGCGGGTCCTGACGCCCCGGCGAGAAGAGGAGAGGGGGCGACCATGCAGGAACTTCAGAGCAACGGAGCGACGAATGGGGAAGACGGCCTGCTGGGCGACGAGTCCGGGCCGCAGGTAGAGAGCCGGAGAGGGCGCGAGTTCCTCACGACCCTTGTCCGGGAGCTGTTTCAGACGGAGCGCTCGGCGATGATCCATCCGCGGATCGAGGCGGAGCGCCTCGGCGATGTGCCGCCGGCGCACGCCATGCGGGCGGTCTCGACCCACGCGGAGGCCGCGCTGTCGGAGATCCGCCCGCTCCTCCGCGAGCGCGGGCTGCCCATCGGCGCGGGCGGCCGCATGGTGGGCGAGGCCTTCTCGGCCTTGCGCGATCACCTCGCCGATCACCTGCTCAGCACCGAGAGGTCCTACCGCGGCACGCTCCTCGGGATGCGGCACGGCGTCGACCTCGTCGAGCTGCTCCAGTACGTCGCGACCGTGGAGGGGGAGGCGCCCCTCGCCGCGTGGTGCGCGCGCTGGCTCTCGATGCGCAGGCCTCTTGTCGAGGCGGTCGCCGACGAGCTCGCGTGGTTCGCGGCGCGCCCGATGCGCGCGACGCGGGCGGCGAAGGACGACCTCGCCGCCCACCTCCTCCGGGGCCTCGTGAACGGCGTGGAGCTCGCGGCGCAGCGGCTCCGCCGCCTCGTCACGTTCGCGGGTTGACGCCCGCCGGCCGCGCGCGGAGACAGCCCGGCGCAGGGCTGCGCGCGGCGCCGCGCGCGGCGTCGAAGCCGAGGAGGATGCGCAGTGGAGCAGGGGATTCCGACGTGGGGCACGCCGATCGAGCTCCTGAAGAGCCACGGGCCCGGCGTCGCGAGCGCGCTGTTCATCGCGATCGTCGGGTGGACGGCCGCGGCCTGGGCCGCGCGGAGCGTGCGGTCGATCGGCAAGCAGTGGACGCAGATCGACGCGACCCTCGTCCCCTTGCTGGCTAGCGTAAGTCGGCTCACTGTCTTGACGGTCACCGCCATGGCCGTGCTCGAGCGCTTCGGCGTCGACACGAAGAGCCTGTTCGCCGTGCTCGGCGCCGCGGGTCTGACCATCGGCCTCGCCCTCAAGGACACGCTGTCGGACGTGGCCGCCGGGCTGGTCTTGCTCGTGCTCCGTCCGTTCGACGTCGGCGATGCGATCGAGGTCGACGGGACCTCCGGCGTCGTCGACGCCATCGACGTGTTCCAGACCAAGCTGACGAGCTTCGACGGCGTCCCGATCACGCTGCCGAACTCCAAGGTCCGGTCCGCGAAGATCCAGAACTTCACCCGGGCGCAGCGCCGGCGCATGGACCTCACGATCGGCGTCAGCGCCACCGCCGACATCGCTCACGCCGTCGCCACGCTGCGGGACGTCCTCTCGAACGAGCCGCGCGTGCTGCCGGCGCCGGCGCCGTCGGTCGACGTTATCGAGCTCGCGGACGAGAAGGTCAACCTGCTCGTCCGCGCCTGGACCCTCCCCGCCGACTTCTTCCCGGTGCGGCTCGAGCTCACGCGCCACTTCAAGGAGCGGCTCGACACGGAGGGGATCGTCGTCCCGATGTCCCAGCGCGAGCCGCATATCCCCCTTCGCGAGCCAGAGCGGCGCTCTACCCCGCTCCTCTGAGGCGGCGCGCGCGCTCGAGAGGCCCCGGAGGCGACCCCGCCGCGCCGCCCCTCGCCCCTGCCCGAGGTCAGGGCGTGCCCATCAGGAGATAGTACCAGGTGCCCACCTCGATGGCGTTCGGGTGCGTGCCGCTCACCCGGGTCAGCGTGCTCGTGAAGATCTTCTTGTTGAACGCAAGGCCGTTGCTCGGCGCCTGCGTCTTCACGTACCAGGCGGCCGCCATCAGGGCCGATGTCTGGTTGTCCTTCTCGAACAGGACTCCCATCTTCACCTGGCTGTCGTCGGGGCTCGGCAACCGGTAGAGGTACCCGGTGCGGGTCCCCGGGACGGTGCGCGTCCCCTGCGTCCAGTCGCCCTGGGTCGGGTTCCGGGGGGCCGTGAACTGGTTGCTCGCGCTCACGACGTCCAGGAACGCATCGAGCGCCGGCGCCGTGAAGCTCGGGATCACCTCGGACGTGAAGGTCAATGTGTTCGCGAAGGTGATGTTGCTCGCCCACCGCCAGTACTCGGTCTGCGCCTGGAAGGTGAGCTGGCCATTGGAAACACCGTTGCTCCCGAGGGTCACGATCCGGACGAGATCCGCGTTCGAGAAGATCCTGAGCCTCACGTCCGGCGGGATCTGGGCGATCACACCGGAGCCCGGTTTGGCCTTCGCCGGGCTGCGCGTCGAGATGGAAGCGCCAGCGGCGGGCGCACCGAACGTTGAGTCTGCATCGTTGCTCATGGTTGCGCTCTCTCCTGGGATGACGATCACGACAGCGTCGATCGCAGCGCGCGGGCCCTGCCCAGCCCGCGCTCCGGCGGCGGCGCTGTCGCGCGTGCGTGTTCACGACGCGCGACCCGCGCGGCCTCGCCCGGCGTCGACGAAAGGAAACCTGGATCCTCCCGGCCGCGGCGTCGATGACAGGCGGTCACGCGCGACGGCCGGTGGGCTCCGGCCGCGACCCGATGTTCAGTACCGGACCACCTCGACCGCCTCGGTGCCGAGCCGGATCTGCCGCGACGTCGTCCGGCGCTCGACGAGCGAGCCGGCGTCGAGCACGCCCGCGCGCGCGAGCTGCTGGCGGGCGCGGAAGACGTTGACGTTGAGGTGATGGAGGTCGAGCCGCAGCTTGCCGAGCAGGTCATCGACGTAGCGCCACCCGCGCTCGGCGGGGGGCAGCCCGGTCTCCCGGTCGCGCAGCCGGGAGCGCGCCAGCATGAGGAGCAGCTCGTGGTGGGCGCGCGCGGCGAGCTGGATGACCTTTTCCCCCTGCACCAGGGCGACGGCGATGTGCTCCTCGTCGTGGCTCACCTCGAAGCGCAGGACGGTGAGGCCGAGGAGCTTGGGGCTCGCCGCGCTCGACGCGGTCGTGGGCACGACGGCGTCGAGCGCCTGCGGCGGGACGCGCAGGACCCAGGCGCCGCCGGCCTCGATGCGCTCCTGATCCACGGCCGGGCGCGTGCTCCCGTCGATCTCGATCTGCCAGACGCCGTGCTGGTCCTCGAAGAGCGTCACCCGGGGGTCGGCGGCGTCCGGCAGCGCGAGCAGGCCCTCCTCCGCCGGGCGCACCTCGCCGGTGAGCTCGGCCCGCGCGCTCGTGACGGGCGCGCCGGCCTCCTCCACGGTCCAGCGCTCGGCGTCGCCGCCGAACACGAGCTCCGTCCCCGCGTCGAGCGCGACGGCGAGGCGGGGCCCTCGCCCGAGGCGCTGCGCCGCGGGCTCGACGTCTTCGTCCGCGTCTGCGAGGCGGTCGCGTACGCGCACGGCCAGGGCGTCCTCCACCGCGATCTCAAGCCTGACAACGTCATGATCGGCGAGTTCGGCGAGGTCCTCGTGATGGACTGGGGCATCGCCCGCGCGACCGCGCGCGGGGCGCTGGCGGGCGCGCTCCCGGACAGCGGCCACCACACGCACGTGGGCCTGGTCCTGGGGACGCCGGTCTACATGCCCCCGGAGCAGGCGCGCGGCGAGGCCGAGCAGCTCGGGCCCCCCAGCGACGTGTACGCCCTCGGGGCCGTCCTGTACGAGCTCCTCTGCGGCGAGCCCCCGTTCCGCGGGACGGCGCTGGCCGTCCTTGCGCAGGTGGCCCAGCGGCCGCCGGAGCGCCTCGCCGTCCGGTGCCCTGACCAGATCCCTCGGGATCTCATCGCGATCTGCGAGCGGGCGATGGCGCGCGAGCCGCCTTCGCGTTACGCGAGCGCCGAGGTGCTCGCCGCGGAGATCCGCGGCTTCCTCGACGGCGCCCGCCGTCGCGAGCGGGCGCGCGCCCTGGTCGAGGAGTCGCGCGCGCTGGCGCCGCAGATCGAGGGCCTGCGGGCGCGCGCCCGGGCCCTCCGGGCCGAGGCGAAGGCGGTGCTCGGGCGCCTCGACTCGTTCGCGCCCGCCGCCGAGAAGGCGCAGGGCTGGGCGCTCGAGGACGAGGCGCGCGCGCTCGACCGGGCCGCCGCCCTGGACGAGGCGACCTGGCACCAGAAGCTCCGCGCCGCGCTCAACGAGGCCCCGGACTTCGACGAAGCGCACGCGGCGCTCGCCGACGCCCACCTGGCCGATCTGCGGGCCGCAGAGGAGGCCCGCGACCCCGAGGCCGCGGCGCGCGCCGAGGCGTTCCTCAGGGCGCACGCGCGCGAGCGGCACGCGGTCTTGCTCCGCGGCACCGGGGCCCTCTCGCTGCGGACCGATCCCGAGGGGGCGCAGGTCTGGCTGCTCCGCTATGTCGAGCAGGGGCGCCGGCTTCGCGCCGAGCCCCAGGGCTTCCTCGGTCACACGCCGCTCTGCGAGGTCCCGCTGGCGCGCGGCAGCTACCTGCTCTCGATCCGCGCGCCCGGGTACCGCGAGGCGTCGTACCCCGTGAAGATCGGCCGCGGCGAGCACTGGGACGGCGTGCGTCCGGGCGGCGCGGAGCCGTTCGTCGTGCCCCTCCTGCCCTCGGAGACGCTCGGCGAAGAGGACGTCTATGTGCCGGCGGGCTTCTTCTCGGCCGGCGGAGACCCGCAGGCCGGCGACGGCCTGCCGGCGTGCCGGATCTGGGTCGACGGCTTCGTGGTGCGGCGGCACCCGGTGACGCAGGCCGAGTACCTCGCCTTCCTGAACGATCTGCTCGCGCGCGGGCGCGAGGCGGAGGCCGCGGCGGCGTGCCCGCGCGCGGCCCGCGCGATCGCCGGCGACGTGGACATCCCGCTGTTCGCGCGCGACGGGGACGGGCGCTTCGTGCTCGGCCCGCAGGCGCGCGCGGAGCAGGCGCGGCACCCGGTCGCCTCGGTGGACTGGCGCAGCGCCGTCGCCTACGCGTCCTGGCTGGAGGCGCGCACCGGCGCGTCGTGGCGCCTCGTCGGCGAGCTCGAGCGCGAGAAGGCCGCGCGCGGCGTCGACGGGCGCTTCTTCCCCTGGGGAGACGAGCCCGAGCCGACGTGGGCCTGCATGGTGGGGGGCCGCCCTGGCCCCGCGAGCCCGGCGCCGGTGGACGACCATCCGACGGACGAGGGCCCCCACGGCGCCCGGGGCCTCGCGGGCAACATCCGCGACTGGTGCGCCGAGCTGTGGATGCCCGACGGCCCCACGGTGGTCGACCGCATCGCGCGCCTCCAGCCAGCGGACGCGGCGGCTCCGGGGCTCCGCTCGATCCGCGGGGGCGCGTGGAGCTCCGGGCCCCCCGCGGTGTGCCGCGCGGCAGGCCGCTTCGCCGCGCGCCCGGAGGATCGCTTCAGCGCCGTGGGCTTCCGTCTTGCCCGGCCAGCCGTCGCCGGCGGGTAGCCGGCGGTCGCCGGCGCGCAGGGGGATGCGGTCGGACCCGGCGATCGGCCGTGTTGGACTGCTGAGCCCGCATCGCAGCGCTGGCGCCGGGGAACGGCCTGGTATCAGACGGGGACAGACGGCGACAAACGGCGACAGACGGCGGATGTCGCGTTTGCACTCGAGCGCTAAGGTCGTGGGGACAGCCTGTGTCCACGAGGTCCATGGAGAACACGGATTCGCGTCAAGAAACGGCGGAGCTCTCCGAGGCGGCCTCGCCCGCGGCGGCAGAGCCGGCGGCGGCGCCCCCGCAGCGCGGCGAGGCGGGGGGTGCGCGGCTCGATGAGGAGCGCCCTGCGCCGCACGAGTCCCCCGCGGACCGCGCGCTGGTCGACGCCTTCTTCCAGGCCACGACCGCGGGGCTGGCGGTGATCGACCGCGATCTCCGCGTGGTGCGGCTCAACCAGGCGCTGGCCGACATCAACGGGATCCCCCTCGAGGCGCACCTCGGCAGGACGATCCCCGAGCTGCTCCCGGAGATGAGCGACGCGATCGTCCCCAATCTCCGGCGCGTCCTGGAGACGGGCGAGGCGTTCACCGCCGAGGTGACGGGGACGACGCGGGCGTCGGAGCGACCGCGCTCCTGGCTGGTCAATTACGCGCCTGTGCGGGCGAAGGACGGGCCCGTCATGGGTGTGGGGGCGATCGTCCTCGACATCACCGAGCGCAAGCAGACGGAGGACAGGCTCCAGGAAGAAGGGGAGACGCTCGAGCTGCTCAATCGCGCCGGCAAGCAGCTCGCCGCCGAGCTGGATCTGGAGAAGCTCGTGCAGGCGGTGACCGACGCGGCCACCCGCCTGAGCGGCGCCCAGTTCGGCGCGTTCTTTTACAATGTCACGAACGCCGAGGGGAAGAGCTACATGCTCTACACCATCTCCGGCGTGCCCCGAGACCACTTCTCCGGGTTCCCGATGCCGCGCAACACGGCCGTGTTCGCGCCGACCTTCAACGGCGAGGGCGTGGTGCGGCTCGACGATGTCACGAAGGACCCGCGCTACGGGAACAACCCCCCTTACCATGGGATGCCGAAGGGCCACTTGCCTGTCGTCAGCTACCTTGCCGTGCCGGTGGCCTCCCGTTCGGGGCATGTCATCGGCGGGCTTTTCTTCGGGCACTCCGAGCGGGGTGTCTTCACCGAGCGGGCCGAGAAGCTGGTGGTCGGCCTCGCGGCTCAGGCTGCCATCGCGATGGATAACGCGCACCTGTTCCGGAAGGCGCAGCAGCTCATCCAGGCGCTCGAGCGGAGCAACAACGAGCTCGACCGCTTCGCCTACGTGGCGAGCCACGACCTGAAGGCGCCGCTCCGCGCCATCGCGAACCTCTCGCAGTGGATCGAGGACGATCTCGTGGACAAGGCGACGCCCGAGACGCGCCAGTACATGGAGCTCCTCCGCTCGCGCGTGGTCCGGCTGGAGGCGCTCATCGACGGGATCCTGCGCTACTCGCGCGCTGGGCGCCTCCGCGACAAGCCCGAGATCGTGGACGTCCAGAAGCTCCTCGAGGACGTCGTCGCTCTGCTCACGGTCCCTGCGGGCGCGTCGATCGAGGTCGCGACGGGCATGCCGACGCTGCTCGCCGAGCGGATCCCGCTGGAGCAGGTGTTCCTGAACCTGATCGGCAATGCGCTGAAGTATGCCGAACGCCCCGACGCGCGCGTCGATGTACGGGGGCGGGTGCTGGGCGATGTCTGGGAGTTCTCGGTGAAGGACAACGGGCCTGGGATCGACCCGCGATACCACGGGAAGGTATGGGAGATCTTCCAGACCCTGAACGCGCGCGACAACATCGAGGGGACGGGCATCGGCCTCGCGATCGTCCAGAAGATCGTGCTGAGCAAGGGGGGGCGTGTGTGGGTCGAGTCCGAGCAGGGCGCCGGCGCCACGTTCTTCTTCACCTGGCCTCGGATGGAGACGGACGGCGGGCTCGGCATGCGCTGAGGCGCGCCGGCTGTGGCGCAGCGCCGGCTGTGGCGCGGCGCGAGGCGAGCGTGGCAATCCGCCACGCTCCGCGCCGCCTGACGGAGCCGGAGCGTCGGGGCTGCTCGCCACGGGGCGGTGGCGCGCGATCTGCTTTCTCGCCGTCGGGTGGGCATGGGCCCTTGCCCCATGCCGGGAGCGCGACGGTGAAGCATCGATCCATGGCGGTCCTCCTGAACTGCTCTTCCCGGTCGAACCGCGCGGCGGCGCAGCGCGCGCGGCTCGGGGAGCTCCTGAAAGAGAGCGGCCTCGCCGCGGAGGTGCTGTGCGCCGAGAAGGGGCAGCAGCTCGGGGAGCTCGCCCGCCGTGTGGCGCGGGGGCCTTGCGACCTCGTCGTGGCCGGCGGCGGCGACGGGACGGTGAACACCGTCGCTGCCGCGCTCGCCGGCACGGACAAGACGATGGGTGTCCTTCCGCTCGGCACGGTGAACCATTTTGCCAAGCACCTCGGCGTTCCGCTGGCTCTAGAGGGCGCCGTGCGCACGCTGGTCGAGGGGCGGCGCGTCCGGGTCGATGTCGGCGAGGTCAACGGCCGAGTCTTCGTGAACAACTCGACGCTGGGCATTTACCCGGGCATCGTGCGCGCCCGCGAGGCGCTCCGGAAGCGGCGTGGGCTCAACAAGTGGATAGCCCTGGCGCTGTCGACCGTCTCGGGGATCCGGCGGCACGAGCGCGTCCGTCTCCGGCTCGTCCTGGATGGGCAGGAGGTCGAGCTGGAGACGCCGTTCGTGTTCGTCGCGAACAACGACTTCAAGCTTGGCGACGTCGACATCGGCCGCCAGCGCCCGCCGTGTTCGGGTGAGCTCGGCGTCTGCGTGGCGCACGCGGAGAGCCGCCTCTCCACGCTCAAGCTCATCGCCAGCGCGGCCGTCGGGCGCATCCATCAATCGAGCGATTTCAGCATCCTACGAACGACGGAGCTCCGGGTGGAGGCGCCCCACCGCAGCCTCCATGTGGCCGCGGACGGCGAGGTCCTCAGGATGACGGCGCCGCTCTGCTATCGCGTGCGGCCTGCAGCGCTGCGCGTCATCGTGCCGCTGTCGTCCGAGCTCCGCGTGGGCTCGCGGCGGCAGGAGGATCGAGCGGGCCGTGTCGCGGCGCTGGGGGGGTGAGGCGCCGTGCGCACGCTCGTGCACCTGTCGGATCTGCACTTCGGCCGTGTCGACAAGGCCATCCTCCGTCCGCTGATCGACGGGATAGGGGGGCTCGAGCCGCACGTGGTCGTGATCTCCGGCGATCTGACCCAGCGGGCGCGCGAGGCCGAGTTCGCCGAGGCGCGCGCCTTCCTCGACGCGCTGCCCTCGCCGCAGATCGTGGTGCCTGGCAACCACGATGTCCCGCTCTACAACCTGTTCGACCGGTTCTTTCGCCCGCTCGACAGGTACCGGAGCCACATCACGGACGACCTCTCGCCGTTCCACCTCGACGCGGAGATCGCCGTCCTGGGCATCAACACCGCGCGCTCGCTGACCATCAAGGATGGGCGCATCAACGCGCGGCAGGTCGAGGGGATCAAGGCGAGGATGTGCGATCTCGGGCCCGAGGTCACGAAGATCGTGGTGACGCATCACCCGTTCGATCTGCCCGAGAGCTCGCCCCACGCGATCGTCGGGCGTGCGAGGCAGGCGATGGCGGCGATCGCGGGTTGTGGCGTCGACGTCATCTTGTCGGGGCACCTGCACCTCAGCCACACGGGGCACTCCGCGGAGCGCTTCGACGCAGGCGGCCACTCCTCGCTGATCGTCCAGGCCGGGACCGCGACCTCCACGCGCGGCCGGGGCGAGCAGAACGCCTTCAATGCGATCCGCGTCGATGGAAGGAAGATCCATATCGAGCGGTATTTCTGGCAGCCGGAAGGCGGCCTCTTCGGGATCGCGAGCACCGAGCATTTCGAGGAGACGTCGCGCGGCTGGGTGCAGGCGGCGTAGGCAAAAGAGAGTCTTCTCCTTGCGCCTTTGCGCCTTTGCGCGCGGCGGCCACGCCGCTCGCTTGAATCTCGCGCACTGCGCGCCGCGGTGTAGCATGGGGTCACGTTGGCCCCGCCCCGCATGAAGAACTCGCCCCGTGAACGCTGTGGCATGCCGTCCGGAGCGCTGCCGCGCCCAGGGAATGCCAGGATCGCGCTGATCGCCCTCGTCGTCGCGGGAGCAGTCGGCCTGACGTCCTGGTGGATCGCGCGGCCTGCGGGCGGCCCCGAGGGCTCGCGGCCCGGCCCGACCGCGGAGGCGATGGCCAAGATGCGTCCGGACATCGAGGCCATGCTTCGCTCCTTCGAGCCGCCGCCGCCCGAGCCTCCCCAGCGCGCGCTCCCCGAGCGCCCCCTCGCGCTCCCGGCTCCGCCCGAGCCGCCCGCGCAGCGCGATGGCCACGATCTCCGCAAGATCGAGCCCGTGCGGCTCTTCATGGAAGCGCGGAGGGCTGCCGCGCACGGCGATTACCAGGCAGCGGCGCAGATCCAGCACTGGGCCGTGGCTGGCGGGGTGGACGGGAAATACGACCTGGCGTGTTATTACGCCCGCGCCGGGCAGCTCGACGCCTCCTTCCACTGGCTGGAGCGCGCTGCGGTCGAGGAGGGCGTCGACCCGGACTGGGCAGCCCGGGACTCCGATCTGGAGGTGCTGCGCAGCGATGCGCGATGGGCGATGGTCTATCCCTACCTGGCGCGGGCCGGGCGCTACTGGGGACAGTCCGGGATCAAGAAGACGCTCCTGGTGCTCCCGAACGGCTATCGCACCGGCAAGCCGATCCCGGTCGTGATGGGCATGCACGGTCTCGGGTCGCAGCCGGAGGATTTCGTGGACGAGAGCGTCCAGCGGGCCGCCGACGCGCTCTCGGTCGCTTTCGTCTCCGTGAGCGGCACCCTGCCGCGCGGACCACGCAAGTTCGTATGGTCCGAGTCGACCGCGCGCGACCGCGCGCGGCTGGACGAGGCGCTCGCCGAGGTGCGCGACCGGGTGACCGTTGTCCCCGGCCAGGTGATCCTAATCGGCTTCTCGCAGGGCGGTCAGATGGCCGCCGAGATCGCGGCCCGGGATCCGCGCCACTACGCCGGTGCCGTCGTCATGTCTCCCGGGTCTGTCACCGAGCTCTCGCTCGACGGCGTGCCGCGCTCACCCGAACTCGCCCAGCGCCGCTGTGTCGTGGTGGTCGGCGCCGGCGAGTCACCGGGCAATGTCCGGCTCGCCGAGCGCGACGCCACGCGGCTGCGCGCGCTCGGCGCCGAGGTCTTCCACAAGCCCTACGCGGAGCAGCAACAACACTCCTTCCCGCCGGACTTTCACACTGCGCTCCCGATCTGGATTCGATACATCCTCGGTACGGGCCCGATGCCCCGGTAGCCCGCCGGCTGTGCTGGGCGCGGATGCAGCGCGAGCGGTAGGCGCCCAGAGAGCGGATTCTCCGCGCCGCGTGGCCGATGGGCCGATGTCTGTCTGGTCTGTCTGTTGGATCAGTCGAGTGAGCGGTAGGCGCCCGGAGAGGGGGTTCTCCGCGCGGGGTGGGGGATGGGCCGATGTTTGAGCCTGGGTCATCCCTCCTCCGGCGGAGCCGGAGGAGGGATGACCCAGGCGAGTTCGGCGGGGCCCCCACCCCGCGCGGAGAACCCCCTCTCCGGGCGCCGGGCGACCCGGCAAGACCTCACGTCCGCCGGGACAATAGCCGCCCGGATCCTGTCACCCCATCACGCCAATCTGCCAAGCTCCCGGAACCGCCCGCGCAGGTCGTTGTAGAGCCCCCAGTACACCGCGTGGATCTCCCGGTACCGCGCCGAGCGCTCCGCGTCCGGCGCGACCCGGGACACGACATGGACGAACGCGTCCGCCGCCTCCTCGACCGACGGGAACAGCCCCGCGCCCGCCGCGCCGAGCAGCGCCGCGCCGTAGGCCGGACCCTCGGTCGACGTCGTGATCGCCACCGGCGCCTCGAAGACGTCGGCCATCAGCTGGCGCCAGAACGGGCTCCGCGCCCCGCCGCCGGTCAGGCGGATTTCGTCGATCGAGACCGCCGCCGCGCCGTTCGTCTGGCCCACGCCGACGTGGACATCGGCTGCCAGCGCCCGCCGTGCTCGGGCGAGCTCGGCGTGTGCGTGGCGCACGCGGAGAGCCGCCTCTCCACGCTCAAGCTCATCGCCAGCGCGGTCGCCGGGCGCATCCATCAATCTCGAGCGAAACTTCTGGCAGCCGGACAGCAGCGTATTCGGGATCGCGCGCGTGGAGCATTTCGAGGAGACGGCGCGGGGCTGGGTGCGAGCGGCGTAGGGGCGGCGCGAGCGGCCCTTGCGCCGCCCAGCCCGACGAGCTGTCAACAAAATTGTACAGGTTTCCACTGTATTGGACAATCCAGGACAGGCAAGCGCGCCATGCCAGGGCGCCGGCCCACGACCACGCCTGCTCGACGTTGGTGCGATAGTTGCAGAATCACAGTCGTGGTTCGGAGCATCCCCTCCGGCGGGGAAGACGGCGCCATCGGCGACTGACCCGGGAGCCGCCTTGATTGCGCTGCCGCTCGAACGGCGCGATCGATGCCATCGACAAGCGCGACGTCGTCTTCACTATCGTCTTCTCTACCGCGCGGTGTGTTCCGTTGGCTCCGAGCTTCAGAAAAAATCTCCGAACGTGGCAAATTTAGGTCCGTACCCCCAATGCATATGTCGAACTTCCCGCCGCTCTGATTCAATGATCCTTCTACGCATTTACTCTTGCCAGCTGGCGGTACATGGACGTATACACTCGCACTAGTTCGCGTCTGCTCGGTGCGTCTGGTTTGAGCTCGAGTGCTGCCGATCGAGGGGGTGTTCCTGTGAGCTCCGAGCAGGTGTTGCGGGAGCATGAAGGCAGGGATCGCGCCGGTGAGGTGCGAGCCGGCGTTGGTGCCACGTCGAGCCAGCGTGATCTGGCGAGCTATCTATCTTCGGTTCGTGAGCTGGTGCTCGCTGAAATGGATCGATATATACCAACGCGATCGCCGTTCTATGACCTGATGCGCAAGTATCCGCTCCGCCGTGCGAAGGCGCTGCGCCCGGCGCTGGTCATCGCGACGTGCGGCGCGCTCGGCGGCGCTACCGAAATGGCATTGCCGACCGCAGCGGCGATTGAGCTGTACCATAACGCCTTCCTCATTCACGATGACGTGGAGGACGGCTCGCTCCGTCGTCGCGACGAGCCCACGCTCCACGTCGAGCACGGCGTCCCCGTCGCGGTCAACGTGGGTGACGGCATGTTGGCGCTGGCGCTGGCGCCTTTGCTCGAGAACACCCGGCTGCTCGGGCTGGGGCCGGCGCTGCGCATCCTTCAACTCGTCACGCGTATGGCTCGCGAGTCGGCCGAGGGGCAGGCGATGGAGCTCGCGTGGGTGCGTGAGCTCAGGTGGGACCTGCACGAGGCTGACTACGTGCGAATGGTTCACAAGAAGACGAGTTATTACAGCTTTATTGCGCCCATGCTCGCCGGCGGCATCGCGGCGCGTGCACCCGACGAGGTGTTGCGTCGGCTGTTCGTGTTCGCCGCCCGTCTCGGCTCTGCCTTCCAGATTCAGGACGACTTGCTCAACCTCGCCGCCGAGCCGGGGGCATATGGCAAGGAGATCGGCGGCGACCTGTGGGAAGGAAAGCATACGCTGATCCTGCTGCACGTGCTGCGCGCGGCCTCCCCCGAGGCGCGGAACGAGGTCCATGACATCCTCCGCAAGGACCGCCCACGCTCCGCCGAGGCGGACGCGGCGGCACGCGCGTTCGCGGGGCTGCTGGCGAGGCTCGAGGAGCGGGGAGACATTACCCGCTCGGCGCGGCTCGAGATCGAGCGGGCGCGCGCCGACGTCGACGGGATCGATCGCCCGGCTCGGACCAGCGCCGATGTCGCGCGGCTGTTCCACTGGATACAGGTCCACGCGAGCGACCGTCATGCCCGCGATGTGGCCGTCCGCCGAGCCCTCGCCGCGGGGCGCACGCTCGTTGAACTGGAGCGCTGGATGCGGCCATCCGAGCATCGCGGCGTCCTCCGGGCCCTCGTCAATTACGTCGTCGAGCGAGACCGATAAACCCTGGCCATCCGGGATCGGAAAGGGATCGACATGCACGAGATGAATTTCTTCGACGCGCTCCGTCAGTTCGGCATCGACGCATGCGTCGAGCACCTCGCCTACCGGCACCGCATCAACCAGGAGCGCGAGCGCATGTTCGGCCACTCCGGGCCGAGAGACGCGCCGCGCTGCGATCCTGAGGTGCAGCCGGGAGGCGCTCGTTCCTGCCCTCCATCACCGAACCTCGGCGACCTGCTGCAGGACGTGGCGTTGCTCGGCCTTTACAACATGCGCGAGCTCACGCGCCTGCACACCCGGTACGCCGATTTCTTGATCGATGCGTTGTACGGTCGTTTCGGATCCCGGCGCGCGCCTCCATCCCACCCCGAGCCAGGGCTCCTCCTCCTGCGTGGCCAGGCAGGTGGTATGGCCGAAGCCTGCTTCTTGGTGGTCAACGCGCAGGAACAGGCGGCGATTGTGTCGTTCTCGGTCTCGGAGCTCCGAGAGGCTGGCACGGGACGCGCGCTCCAGAAGCAGCTGTCGTTCGACCCGGAGAGCCCTCGAATGAGCCCTGGCCAGGAGGTCGTCGTCCGGGCGCGTGTCGCCCTCGACAAGGATTTCCGCGCTGGCGGCCGTTATGTCGGCCACGTCGACGCCGTCATGAACGCCGCCATCGTGCGCTCATTCGTGCTCTATATCGAGGTCGAGCCGGAGCGGCAGGAGCGATGACCCCGGATCCTTCGACGCCCGTCATGAGGCTCACGTTCGCTGGCCAGGAAGCTGACGAGATGATCGCTCTCCTCGGTCGTCTCCAGCGGCTCATTCTGAAGTACCCGTTCGCGGCGCAGGCGCTGTTCAGCGCGCTCGTCGCCGAGGGGCGCCGCTTCGCGCAGACGAAGGAGGGAGAGCGTCTCCGTGCCGAGATCGCGCAGTCGGAGCTGCTCGAGCGTTGCCAGACCGTATTCCAGTTCGTCACCCACAATGTGCTCGAGGAACGCGCGCCCGACGGGCTCCCTTCTGCGCTCCTCGACGCGTTCATCGACGTCGCGCGCCGTGCGGATCTCGAATCGCTGCTGCGCCGTTTTCTGGCGAATGAGGAGCCATGACCTTCTTTCATCCACGAAGCGAGTTCGAGGAATATAATGTCTTCCTCCACCTCGTGCTGGGTCTCGTATCTGCAGCCGGGCGCTTCGACGCGCTCCTGTCGCGCTACGGTCGAACGCGCCGGGGACTCGGACATCGGCCTGTTGGAGTGGACGGACCGGGAGGGCAGCGTGGCGGCGAGGACGAGCAGGTGGTGTTCCTCGTCCTCGGCGTTGCCTCCTTGCGCGCGCGCTTCGGTCGCTACGTCGAGGGCATGCGGTCTCCGGGCGGTCGCGCCGCGTTCCGGCGCCCTCTGGAGGCGGCGTGGCCTCGTGATCTCGGCAATCTGCTCCGGTGATCGGGTGATCGCGATGGGGAGAGGCGCTTCAGCGATGGACGTGGGGGAGGATTATTTCCGGCGATCGTCGTCGGCGCGGAGCCTCCCTGGATATCGAGAGTGGCAGCATTTCGTGATCGTTGGCGGCGGCGTCGACGCGCTCGTCAACTTCAGCGTCACCTGCGATGCGGGCACGCCGGTCGGCCGGGTGCTCGTCGTCGTCCGTGCCGACGGGCAGGTGTGGGAAGGCGCTCTGCAGCGGATCCCCGGTGACGGCCTCGACGTGCGCGCCGGCAAGCTCGGTGCGCGCTTCGGAGACAGCTGGATCGCCTACGAGAACGGCGCTTACGAGATTCATGCCCGCGTCCGGCGCGGGCCCGCCGTCGACCTCCGCATCGAGCCCCGGTGCGAGCCGTTCGTCGCCCACAACCTAGAGGCCGGCGATGGCGGCCTTCGCAGCTGGCTCGTGTTACCGCGCCTGGTGGCCGACGGGGAGATTCGTATTGGCAGCCGCGTGATCTCGCTCCGCGGCGCCATGGGTTACCATGATCACAACTGGGGTGCCTGGAGCGGAGAGGTCGTGTGGCAGTGGGGCTTCGGCCTGCCGGAGCGTGACGAGGCGAGCCCGTGGACCGTCGTCTTCGGCCGGCTCATCGACGAGCGCCGCGCCTGCGTCCTCATGCAGTCGCTCTTCCTCTGGGAGGGGCACGCGCTCCGGCGCATGTTCCGCGATCGCCAGATCGACGTGATCGCGGAGGGCGGCCTGCGCGGCGATTGCCTCCTCAAGATCCCGCACGTCATGCGCCTCGTCGACCCGGGCGACCTCGCCGCCGTCCCTCGTCGCCTCGTGATTGGCGCTCGCGCCGGCGGCGATCGGATCGAGGCCCGCTTCGACGCCGAGAGCGCCGCCCAGGTGCTCCTGCCCCGCGCCCGCGATCTTCGCACCACCGAGATCGACGAGACGGCGGGCTCGCTCGTGGTCACGGGGACGGTCCATGGCCGCCCGGTCGAGCTACGCGGCCGCGGCATTTTCGAGTTTGTTCATGCGCGGTTCTGATCTGCGGACTCTGATTGCGGACTCTCTCGCGGCGCTCCACGTGGAGTGCCCGGCGGCCCACCTGCGCATGTGCGCCGCCGTGGGCCGTCGCGTGGCACGTTTGACCATCGATGGCGAGGTGATCACGCTTCACGGCAGCGGGAATGATTGCGAAGTAGCAGGCGAATGCCCGGCGGACCGCGCCGCGGTCCGCGTGGTGGCCAGCCGGCGCGCGTTGCTCGATCTCATGGATGGCCGAGAGAGCCTCGAGGAGGCCGTTCTTGGAGATCGTGTAGAGGTCTGGGGCGCGGCCGACGATCTGCTCGCGCTCCACGAGGGGCTGCGGTGGTACGTGCTCGGGGGCGTGCGCGCGCCCTCGTTCGAGCGGTTCGCAGAGGCGTTTCGAGGCGAGGAGGAGCGGTATGGCGAACGGTAATGGCAAGGGTTGGCCTCCGACGGTGACGATCTTCGGCGCCGGCATCGCTGGTCTCACGGCGGCGCACGAGCTCTCGGAGCGGGGGTTCATCGTCTTTGTCTACGAGGCGGAGCCAGATCCACGATCGGAGGCCAACGATTGCCAGGTCGGTGGAATGGCGAGGAGCCAGTGGAGGCGCATCGATGTCTCCGAGGCTCCCGAGCCCGAAAGCGCGGATTTGCCACCTCCTCCCATGAAGCGGCTCGAGCCCGTCGTGATGCTGCGTGAGCGCATCCAATTCGACGAGAACAGCGCCGCTCTCTCGGACGAGGCCAAGGCGGAGCTGAGCAAAGTCGTCGAGAAGCTGAATAAATACCCGGAGATCAAGTCCGTCTACGTCGACGGCGTCCGCGAAGCTCGCGAGGAGGAGCGGGTTGCGCTGGAGCGTGCCGAAGCGGTGCGCGAACAGCTGACCCAGAGGGGAGTGGACCGCTCACGGCTCACGGCGCGCGCCCTCGGATCCGCCTTGATGGAAGATCGTGCCCTTAGGCCGGAGAAGCAGCGTTGCGTCATCTTCGAGTTGGCAGCAAGGTCCGTGCCGGGTGAGCATGGATACCGATTTTTCCCGTCGTTTTATAAACACCTCTTCGACAGCATGCGGAGAACGCCGATCCTCGAAGAGACGCGCGCGCCGGATCTCCTCTTCGCTCGCAAGCGGGAGTTTCTCGAGCGAATGGCCGATAAGAATTCAGAAGCGCTCGCGAAGCTGGGCCTCTCCGACGAGAAGCTGGTCGAGCTCGGGCTTCTCAGTCGCGCGTCGGAAAACGTCGAGGGTCGCGTCTACCGAATGACGGAGCGAACCGCATATGACAACTTGGTCCCGCTTGCCAGCCACGAGATCGACCGCGCAGACGGGCTTCCTCCCGAGCATCTGCCGAGGCAGCGGCCGTCATCCGTCACCGAGCTGATGCGCATGATGCGTGCGCTCTTCTGCGACATGCGCTTCTCTCCGCGCGACGTCGGGCTCTTCGGGGTCAAGGTCCTCAAGTACGCTACGTCATGCGACGCGCGCCGCCGCGAGTACGAATCGATGACATGGCTCGAGTTCATCGAATCGCACCGGTACAGCTCTGAGTTTCAGCAGGCTATGGAGCGCTGGCCGCAGGCGCTCGTGGCCATGCGGGCATCTCAGTGCGATGCGCGCACTTACGGGAACACGACGCTTCAACTCCTCCTCGACATGGCGCGTGTGTCGTTCACCGATGGTACCCTGAACGGACCGACCAGCGAGGCATGGTTGGACCCCTGGCGGCGGTACCTCGAGCGAGTTCAAGGCGTCAGGTTCGTACGCGGCGAGCTCAAGAGTATCAAGTACGACTGGGAGGGGAGCTACCTCAAGGCAGTTGTGGAGGGGGCAAATGTCCCCGTTCCCCGCGGATACGTCGTCGTTGCGCTTCCTATCGAGCATATACCGAAAATCCTCACCGAGGATCTCGTAGCAGATCTCGATGAGTGGAATAGAAGGCGCTCAGGGCAGGCTGCATGGGACAACACGCTGCGAGCGGCTCGTGACTTCGCGCTCATGGCGGCCAGCGCGAGCGACCCGTCCGATAGCCTACCGACTCGCGCGCTGGCCGACTTCAGTGGAATCCAGTTCTTTTTCGAAGGAGACATCCACTTCGTGGACGGGCATACTTACTTTCCGGATTCGGAGTGGGGACTCTCGGCGATCGCGCAGGCGCATTTCCGGAAGGATCGCCTGAACTGGCGCACGAGTTACCGCGGGGTCCTGTCCGTCGACATCGGGCAGTGGCACGAGCTGGGATCGAACCGCAAGACCGCGTGGCAGTCGACGCCCGACGAGATCGCGAAGGAGGTACTCCGCCAGATCCGTGTAGGCATCGAGGGGGGCGGAAGGCGCGTCCCAGAGCCGGTGGCTTATCATATCGACGAAGGGATCGAATTCTTTCCTGCTGGTGGTGTGAGAATGAACACATCACGGTTTCTGGTGAATCCGCCGGGAACTTGGGCGTCTCGACCCGGTGAGCCAGGCAGCTATGATCTCATGTTCGGTAGCCTCGTGCTCGCGGGCACCTACATGAAGACGTTCACGAGGCTCACCACCATGGAGGCCGCGAACGAGTCGGCTCGACACGCCGTGAACGCGATACTCCGGAGCCTGCCCGAGGAGCAGCGGCAGTTTATTGGCAATTTCGTCTCGGTGTGGCCCATCGAGGAGCGCGAGTTCGATGATATCGATTTTTTGAAGAAGCTCGACGAGAAGCTCGTCGAGCGAGGGCTCCCGCACTTCGTGGATATCCAAGAGCTCGACATGATTCCAGATGCTTGGCTTCCGCAGTACCCTTGGCCACCACGTGTCAAGGAAACAGGGAAGGAGATAGCGTATGGCAAATGAGGCGAAAATCGTCGCGGTGCTCGAACCCGTGCCGGCAGAGGTGACGGCGCTCGTGGGCGGAGCGTTAAGACGCGCGGGGACGAACGAGGAGGGCCAGCTCGTGCTGGAGGTGAACGAGGACTTTCCGTTCACGAACGAGAAGCCGGATCACGTGGATGAGATCTACGGGATAATGGCTGCAAGATTTCCGCAGAGAATATCAGACGGGAGGGCTAATAGCGGTCGGTGCTGGTGGATCACTCTCAGCACCCCCAACGGCCCCATCCGGTATTATAAGTGCGACGTCCACCGTGTGGAGTGATGAGCCCCGCCATCCTCTCCGGGCAGATGATCCCCTCCTCCCGCATGGCCGCCTCGCTCTCCCGCACCCACTCCGTCCGCCCGGCAGTCTCGCCTAGCCGCCGCTCGGCGGCGCGCGCGTAGAGCATCATCTCGGCGCGCACGAACCCCCGCCACGCCCGCTCCCAGTACATCGACGCGTCCTCTCGGCGCTCGCAGCGCCCGGCCTCGAGCGCATCCGCGAGCGGGGCGGCGATGGGCAGCCCGGTGCGACGCACATTTCGGATGGCGTCGTCGACCTCGCGCTCGAGCTTCCGTGGTGTCCACGCGCGCAGGTCGCTCGGCGGCGTGCCGGCGGAGAGGGCGGCGAGGGCGGCGCGGCCGCGGAGGTGGGCCATCTCGCAGCGGATGTTCGCGACGCTCAGATAGGCGCTCTTCGCGAAGGCCGGCCAGCCCGCGGTGAGGCGCCGCCACGCGGGCCAGACGTCGCCGCGGTAGAGGAGCGCCTGCGTCGAGGCGAGGAGGTGGTGGTAGTGCTGCAGGTTGAATCCATCCGTGGTCCAGCGCTGGATGGCCTCGTCGGCCTGCGCGAGGGCGACGTCGGGCTGGTCCTGCGCGAGCCACGCGAGCGACGGCAATCCGAGGACATAGACGTTGGTGGCGAAGCGGTCGCCGCGCGCGGCGGCGCGGTCGAGGCCCGCCCGCGTGAGCTGCACGAGCCGCCGGATCGCGCCCCGGTTCGCGAGGCCGGCGAGCACGTACACCTGGGTGACGGCGATCTCCCAGTCCGCGCCGCGGCACCGGTCGCGGAAGATGTCGATGGCCTTGCTCCCGGCGTCGACCAGCGCCGACCACGCGCAGCGCTGCCAGTGCACGGTCGACCGGCAGGCGAAGACCCAGGCTCGATCGTAATCGAGGCCTGTGCTCTCGGCGAGCCGGGCCGACATCTGGAGGAGCCTGTCGGCGCGGCGCTGGAAGAAGGCGCCGCCGATCTGCGCCTCGAAGGACGCCTCCCACCCGAGCGCGCGGAGCACGCGGGACGGCTCGCCAGCGTCGAGCGCGCCGAAGAGGTGGATCATGCTGAGCGCGTCCGCTGGCACATAATCGACCATGGTCACGCTCGTCCCCGCTCCCCAGATCGCGTCGAGCCGGGCGAGGACCTCGGGCGGGATCTCAGGCGCCTCACGGCGGCGAAAGTCGAGGCCGCGGACGAGGAGGCGCCCGCGGCTGAAGAGCGCGGCGCGCAGGGAGGCCTCGGGCGTCCTCGGAACGTCGATGTGGAATTCGTCGAGCACGTCGCGCATCACGCGTCGGCCCTCGGCCAGCTCGCCGCTGCGGAGGAAGTTCTCCGCGGCTCGGCGGCGAAGGGCGAGGATCTCGAGCGCTCCAGGCTGCGATGCGGCGAGGATGCGCGCGGCCTCGGCATAGCTCTGACCGGCCTCGATCCCACGCCCGGCGTTGGCGAGCGCCTCCGCGAGCTCGGCGTGGAGCGACCAGCTCGCCGCGGCGCCGCGCAGGCGCACGGCGATCCTGTAGAGATCGGCCGCCCGATCGAAGGCGAGGGTGCGCGCAGCAGCCTGGCCGGCCTCGACGGCGAACGTGGCCGCGAGCTCCTCCTCGCCGGCCTGCAGGTAGTGCTCCGTGAGCATCAGCGGGTCGGGCCGCTGGCTGCCTCGCACCGCGTCGGCGATGCGACGGTGATAAGAGCGCCGCTCGGCGGCGGGGAGCGCGGCGATCACGGCCTCTCGGATGCGATCGTGGTACGGGGCGATCGCGGGAACGTCGCTGATCGTGGTGTCGCGGAGGAGGCAATCCTCGATGAGCGGATACAGGAGCGGCCGCCCCGCCTCGCCGAGCCCGGCCGCCCCGAGCGCCAGGCGCTGATCGATCGGGCCGCCTGCGATCGACACGAGCTCGAGCAGGCGCCGGCGCGGCTCGGACAGCCGGTCGACACGCTCGATGATGACGGCCTCGATCCCGAGGCGAGGCGGCTCATCGGCCGCGAGCGGACGGCCGCCGACCGCGCGCGCTAGCTCGCCCGCGAAGAGCGGGAAGCCGCCCGACTCCACGGCGATGGCGCGTACGATCGCCTCGCGCGCGGGAGAGCCCGCCGGGATCAGCGTGTGCGCGAGCTCGCGCGCGTCGGCCTCCGCCAGCGGCGGCAGCTCGATGCGCGCGACCGCCGCGCTCTCGGGCGCTCCGAGCGCGGCGAACCGCTGGAGGACCGGCCGCCTCTCGAGCTCGTCGTCTCGATAGACGAGCACGAGCATGAGGCCCGGCGTCTCCAGCGGCTGGAGCAGCGCCTGGAGGAGGAGCACGCTGTCGGCGTCGCCCCAGTGCACATCGTCTATCGCGAGGATGACCGGCCGCTCACGGGCGAGCGCGCCGATGAGCTCCCTCAGCGCCAGCGCTCCTTGCTGGCGGATCTCGTGGGGCTCGACCGCCGAGGCGTCGCGTGGCGCCGCGGCGAAGGCAGGCACGCGTTCGAGCACGGGAAAGAGCTGGATGAGCGCGTCGGTGTGCTCGGGTACGAGCCGCCGCTGCGTGACCTCGTCGAGCCGCACGAGGTGGCGCGTGAGGTCGTCGATGATGCCGTCGAGCGCCCTGAAGGCCACCGACTCGAGGGGGTGGCAGCGCGCGCGGAGCACGAGCGCCTGCGCGCGCTGCTCGACGGCCGCGAGGAAGGTCCGCGCGAGCTCTGATTTGCCGATCCCCGAGGGACCGCTCACGTACGCGACCGCGGCGGCGCCCGAGCAGGCGCTGCGGTGGAGCGCGGCGAGCTTGTCGATCTCGGCGTGACGCCCGACGAACGGCGTCCGGGCGGCATGGGGTCGCGCGCTCGTGACCGACGGCGGCGCGCCAGCGCCGGTGGTCCGCGCGAGCGCGTCCCGGATCTCGGCTGCGCCCGGGCGCCGAGCCGGGTCCGGGTGCATCAGCGCGCACACCAGCGCGTCGAGCGCCTGCGGTATCCCCGGCACGCGCGCGCTCGGCGGCGTCGCGAGCGGGCGCCCCTTGGAGCGCACGAAATCGAACCGTGCCTCGGCGAACGGCGACGCGCCCGTGAGCACCTCGAAGAGGACGACACCGACGCTGTACCAGTCGACGGCCGGGAGAGGCGCGGCGCCCCAGAGCGCCTCCGGCGCCATGTAGGCCGGCGATCCGGCGACCTCGTCGCCGACGTCGAACGGCCCCGGCTCGCGGTGCGTCGCGAGGCCGAAGTCGAGGAGCACGAGCCGGCCGTCGCGCTCGACAAGCATGTTCGACGGCTTGATATCCCGGTGCAGCTTGCCGGAATCGTGGAGAGCCTCGATCCCTGAGGTGAGCTGCAGGAAGAGATCGCCGATCCGTCGAAGCCGCTCCGGTGGGAGCGGGCCTGCGCCGCCGGTCCACCCAGCGCAGCGGAGCAGGTCCACGCCGCGCACGAGCTCCATGGTGAACCACCCGCCCTCGGGCGACGTGAAGAGCTCATAAAGGCGAACGAGGTTCCGGTGGTCGATCCCGCGGACGATCCGGAACTCCTGTTTGAGCTGGAAGAAGCCTTCCGCGCTCACGTTATCGAGCGTCTTGAGCGCGACCTCCTGGCCGAGCTCCTCGTCGAGCGCGGCATAGACGACGCCCATGCTCCCCCGTCCGAGGCACTCGCGAATCCGGAAGCGGGCCCCCAACCCCGGAGGGCCGGAGGCGTGTTGCGGCGCTTCATCGGCGCGAGGCTCAGGGTTCATGGCGGAGAATCCAGCCGAGCTCGGCCTCGGCGATGCGGGGGATCACGGTGCGGAGCGCGACGTCTCGCAGGGTGCAGAACGCTGGATCCGCGGGAGCGCTCTGCACCGCGACGGCCCAGGACAGGTTGGTGATTCGCGCCGTGCGCCGCACGCGCTCGCGCTCGTAAGCGCGGAGCGCAGGCGCGACGCCGGCGCCGGACGCGAGGTGGTCGGACAGGCTCACCGCGTCCTCGATGGCCTGGCACGCGCCCTGACCGAGATCGGGCGTCGTCGGGTGCGCCGCGTCGCCGGCCAGGGTGACCCGACCGTGACCCCAGTAGGGCAGCGGCTCCCGATCCTGAACCCGGACCCGGATCAGCGAGGCGTCGTCGGTCGCGTCGATCAAGTCGGCCACGGGCGTGTGCGCCGAGCGAAAGAGGTCAATCAAATCGCGCTTGCTCGACGCGGGCTGACCCCCGTCCAGCGCGGCGTCGCTCACGGTGGCATACCAGTAGACCCGGCCGTTCCGGATGGGGGCGGCCCAGAACCGCAGCCCTCGACCGACGGTCGCGACCGCCCTTCCCGGAACGACGCTCGCGTGTGAATAGGGCGCGATACCGACCCACGCGTCCTGGTACGCCGATCGAAGCGGCTCTTCCCCGAACATCCGCGCGCGGATCGCGGAATGGATCCCATCGGCGGCGATCAGGGAGGAAGCCTCGATGCTCGTCCCGCTCGCGAATTCGACGCGCACGCCGCGCCCGTGCTCGGTGAACCCCGTGCACCGCTCGCCGAGCTGCACCACGCCTCGATCGAGGGCGCCGGCGAGCACGCCCATCAGATCGGAGCGCGCGATCACGATCGACGGCGCGCCGCAACGCCGCCCCATTGCGCCGACCGGGAGCTGCCAGATCGGCGCGCCGTGCCAGGTCCGGAACTCGGTCGCCTCGATCGGAGCCCCCGCCGCGATGACGGCCTCATCAAGCCCGAGGCGCCGGAGCGCGACGATGCCGTTGGCCCAGACGAGCAGCCCGCCGCCGCCCGTTCGCAGCGAGGCCGCGCGCTCGACGATGGCGAAAGGGATACCGCGCCGCTTCAGGGCGAGCGCGGCCGAGAGGCCCGCGATCCCGGCACCAACGATGAGTACGGGCCGATCGACGTCCACGCCGCGGGGGCGCTCGATCGCGCTCTGCATGTTCCCATCCTAGCAGAGTCCGCTCGCACGGCAGAGGCCGCCAGGCCGGACCCGCTTGGCGGGTGGGGAGCCCGTGTCGTGGCCGGACCTCGCGAGCGCGCCGGGAGGGGCCCAGCGCGGCCCGGTCCGGCTCACCTCGTGCGGCGCTCGATCCCGAACGCGCGGATCAGGTTGTACACGTGAGATCGCGTCACATCGAGGACCGCCGCCGTCTCGGTGATATTCCACGCGGTCCGATCGAGCGCGCTCAGGACGAGCTGCGCCTGGAAGCGCCTCGTGGCTTGCTGGAACGTCAGCTGCTCCGTGGCCGGGCATTCCACGGCGTCGTCATCCGGAAACAGGTGGACCCGCTCGAACTGCGCCAGCCCCTCCATCGACGCGAGGAGAACCGCCCGCTGGACGGCGTTCGTGAGCTCGCGGATGTTGCCGGGCCACTCCGCAGCTTGCGCCGCGCGTAGCGCGCTCTGAGAGGGCATCACCGCGGATCGTTGCTGTGACTCGCACAGGCGATCACAGAAATACCTCACGAGGAGAGGGATGTCCTCGCGCCGCTCTGCGAGCGGCGGGACGCGAATGGGGAGGACCTGCAGCCTGTAGAAGAGATCTTCGCGGAACTCGCGCCGTGTCACCGCCGATTTGAGATCGACGTTCGTCGCCGCCACGACGCGCACGTCCGCGCGCACGGGCTTCGCGCTGCCGAGCGGATAGAACTCCTTCGAGTCGAGCAGCTTCAGGAGCTTCGCCTGAGACGCGAGCGGTATCTCGCCGATCTCGTCGAGGAAGAGCGTCCCCCCTTGCGCGGCGGTGAGCTTCCCGTCCACGCGCCGGTTGGCGGTCGAGTGTGCGCCTGGCAGGGCGCCGAACAGCTCGCTCTCGAGCAGCGCCTCGGTGAGGTTGGCGCAGTTCAGCTCGACGAACGGCCCGGCGGCCCGCGGCCCGTTGTCGTGCAGGATCCGCGCGATCTGCGTCTTGCCCGTGCCGGACGGCCCGGAGAGCAGCACCCCGGCATCGACGGGCGCCGCCACCGCGACCTGCTTGAGCACCTTTGCCAGCGCGGCGCTGCGGCCCACGAGCCCATCGAGGCGGAGCTTCTGGCGGAACGGCAGCGTCGGATCCGCCTCGTCGCGATCGCGCCTCCGGATGAGGAGCCGGTCGGCGAACGCCGCGAGGTGCCCGGCGAAGGTCTCCGCGTGGATCTGGTCCTCCTCGGAGAACGGCCCCGACTCCAGACGATCTTGGAGGTAGATGACGCCGAGCGGAGGGGATGCGCCGATCGGCGCACACAGCACGGCCTCGATCCGGTTCCGTCGCACGCTGCCGCGGTCGCGGAAGCGCGGGTCGAGCAGCGCAGACGCCGTGCATATGGTCTTCCCGGTGGCCAGCGCCTCGGCGATCACGCCCGCCGAGAACGCGGCGCGGATCTCGGCGACGTCCTCCTCGGAGCAACCTCGGGCGATCCAGAAGCGCACCCCCCCCTGTCCCTCCTGGTCGTCGTGGAGCTCGAGGTACCCTCGACGTGCGCCGGCGACGTCGACGATCAGCGCCAGCGCCTCCTCCAGGAACGGCTCGATCTCGTCCTTGCGCCCGAGGTCAAGGAGCTGACGGTAGAGGTCGAGCTCGCGCCGGAGCCTGGCCACCTCCACATCGACTGGCGGGACGATTCCGGTCTGAACGGCGGCGGAATCCTGCATGCGGGGAGGATATCGGAGTCGGCAGCGTGCTGTGAAGTGCCGCGTCCAGCCGGGTGGACACCCAAATCGAGGCGCGTTGCCGCGCGTCGCCCGGAAGAACGCCCGACCAGCGCGAGGCGGGTGTCCAGTGGACTGGACGTCACGCCCCGGCGTGCGAGGCGCGGCGCGAGGCTCCGCGTCGGCCGTGCGAACCGAACGACGCTCACCGTGGCTACCCGATGCCTTGATCGAGCAGGCGTCGCGAGCTGTGGCATGTGCGCTGCTTGAGCGACAGCGACGAGGAGGACCTTCATGGCACCATCGCCTTGCGACCAACCCATTCCGCCCTTGACCCCACCCTGGAGCGGCATTCACACGATCGTGCGTTGTTGCTGGAAATCGCAGCATCCGAGGATCGAGATCCGATATGTCACCGTCAGCGGGGCTAGCGCGCTCCGAGAGCCTGTGCTGATCGCGAATGGAGAGAGCGTCGCGATCCCGCCGACCCATGTGCCCTACGGAGCGACGGCTGTCTGGGCCGTGGGCGTCTTCGTGAACGATGTCACGAACAGCTCGCTCGAGGGGCTCCAGGTGGTGGTGGAGTTCTGCAATGACGACAGGAGCAAAGGCAAGCGAGAGGTGATCGCGGCCGGCAAGACAATACCTGCCAACACGCTCGAATCCCTTTCCAAAGAGATTCCGTCGCCGGAGAGGCGCCATGATTGACGGGCGCAAAGCTGTATTCGCCGCCGTGTTCGTCGCGGGCCTGCTCGGAACGCAGCGCGCTGGCGCGGAGGACCCGGCCCTCCTCGAGGGCGGGGCGGTGACGCCGACCCCGGCGGTAGGTGGGGAGATCGACGGGGTGCTCGCCGCGACGGATGTCGAGCGCGCCGTCGCCAGGATCGTCGTTACGCCAGACAAGACCACCGCCCACGTCTCTGTCGCGCCGCTGCTGACGCTCGGCGATTACGTGCCCGTCCTCTCGGAGACGCGCGTCGGAGTCGGCGCCGACTCCACGGGCGGCTCGAACCTGGGCCTTTCGATCGGCTACAACGAGCCCCGGACCAGGCTCGACGGCTACGCGAAGGACCCGAAATTCTGCGAGTCGACTGGCCCGCTACCAGCACCAGACCCGGATCTGCTGAACGACGTCAAGGGGAAGAATCAGGCGATCTGCGCCACGGCGCAGGCCGTATGCGGACCGGGTGGCGGGGTGGCTTGCCGCGCCACTACCGAGATCTGTCGAGAGGAAATTCCCGGGGTTCCCCCCAATATTCTCCTCACACGCCTCTTGCAGAAGGCCTCGGCGATCGGGGAGCCGGCGCCGTTCTCCGCAGCGGCGCCCGTCCCTCCGAGCCCTCCCGCGGCGCCTGCCGGCGCGCCGGACGCGGCGTACGCGGCGGCGCTGAGCCGCTACCTGACGCAGCTGACAGAGTACCAGCAGAAGCTCGCTGCCCACGAGGCGGAAGTCTGGGCTCATCAGCAGCGCCGCATCGACTTCAGCACCCTTCAGCGCCATCTGGCGAGCGGCTTGCTGCTCAACGAGAAGGTCACGGTGCAAGGCAACTCGGCGCTGAATCAGCGCGAGACCGATCGGCTCGGCGAACGGCAAACCTGCCGCATGGAGCGGGCCTACAGCATGGCATCGACCGTTGTCCTGTCCGGATCCGTGGGCTTCTTCCCCCTCTTCTTCGGCCCGGACATCGCGCCCGAGGAGGGCGATCCGCTCCGTGACGGGAGCCCCAACGTCGTGAAGCGGCTCGACCTCTCGCTCGGGTATCGTTTTCATTTCCAGAGGACCATCGCGGCGCAGCTCCACGGCGGTTACCGCGCGGAGCGCGCTGACTCCGTGGGAGATAGCGAGCTTCTCCCGCGTGCGGTCCTCGGCGCAGGGCTCGGGGTGTTCGTCCCTTTCGCTGGGGCGAAGTCGGCCGCGAGCGGCTTCCAGCCGGGCGTGGGGCTCGGCCTGTCAGGCACGGTCTGGTTCTGCGGCGCTGACGGCGGCTGCCTCACGCCCGTCGGCAGCCCCGATCCCGCCTATGGAGACAACAAGGGGCAGCTCCCGCTGTCCCGACGCGCGGAGGTGACTGGATTCGTCGAGTGGCGGATCGAGGAGGCGCTCCAGTTTCGTGGCGGCGTCAGCTGGCGTACCGACACCGTGAAAGGGCACATCGAGCGGACGGATCCGGCGCTGCGCAACGCCACCCTCACACGGCTCTCGCCCATCGTCGCCGTGGGCTCGAGCTTCTGGGGAATCTAGACTGCCGCCTTACGCCCCGAGGTCACACGCACCGGCGCCCGCTCTCGGGGTCGATCACCTCCGCGCGGAGCGCGTCGCTCGCTCGTGGACGTGGACCAGCTGAATGGTGGTTCCGCCTCAGCTCCGGTGCCGTATCGCGCTGCGGCGCGCGCTCCGAGCGACGGCGCGCCGCGCGCGCGTGACGGATGACCTCGGCGACATCGATGAGGCCCGACACGCTGAGGACGAGCTCGAACCGCGCATGGAGGTACACATGTTGAATCATCATGAGCTGTTGAAGATCCTTCGCTCGCTTCTTTGTTTTCTCGTCGTCGTCTCGACGGCATCGACGGCGCTCGGGCAACCGTCAGCAGACGGCTCTCCCGATGGTCAGCCCGCGAACGCGACCCCGTCGGCGTGCCCGGACAACGCGCAGCTCATGGGCGGGCTTCAGAAGGAGATCGAGTCCCTCAAGATGGAGATAGGACGACTGAACAACGTGGTCGCGTCGAAAGACGACCGCATCGCCACGCTGGAGCGGGATATCACCATCAAGGACGGCAACATAGGCGCCTTGAAGCACGATCTGAGGACGAAAGATGCGGAGATATCGAACGCCACCGGAGAGCTGAGCTCCGCGAGGGAGCAGCTGAGCCAGACGCAGCAGAAGATGGTTGCCCTCACCGCCGAGTACAAGAAGAAGGTCGACGAGCGGAACCTAATTCAATATCGGTACTTCAACGACAAGAAGCTCACCGAAGCAGAGAAACAGCGGCTCCTCGAGAACATCCGGAGGCTCAGCCAAGAAATCAACGAGAGCGAGGCGGAGCTGGGGACCAAATCCAAGGTCGTAGAGGAAGCGACCAGGGTCATCGAGGCCAAGGATCAGCAGCTGAAGCGGGTGACGGATGACAAGGTAGAGCAAGAGAAGAAGCTGACGCAGCTCTCGTCCGAGAAGATCAACCTCGAGAAGCAGCTGCGGCGCGCGGCACTCCAGTACTCGATCCCGACGCTGTGCGTCGCGATCTTGTTCTGCGTCCTCCTCGCCGTCGCCATCGCGCGCTCGTCCAGCGAGCTCAAGCTGGAGAAGGCTCGCCTGCTGGCGGAGTACGAGGCCATCGCGAGGAAAGCGCGCGACGTCATGACGTTGAACGCGATCGACAGCCTGCTGATCCGCGAGCTTTCGACCACGAAGGCGCTGGTGGATCAGGCGCGAGGTGTGCTGAAGACCTGTGTGTATGGCAGCATCGCTGGCGCCCTGCTCATCCTGCTCTGCGCGATGATCAGCATCGCGGCGATCGACGCGAACGCTGAAGAGTGGGTCAGGCTTGTGGGAGGCACGCTCCTCCAGGTGTTCATCACGCTGTTCACTCCCGTCGGGCTCCTCGTCTCGGCGACCGTCGCTGCGCAGAACAAGTTCAAGGACGCCGTCGGCTTCTGCCTGGCGGCGGATCTTATTTACCGCAAGCCGTCGTCGGCTCCGGTAACGAAGGCCGCATGACAGCATGCCTGACGTTCACGTGGCCACGGCGCGCCCGCAGCTCGGGCGCTGCATAGCGCGCGCTTGAGCGGCCTGTGGAGCTGCGAGCCCCCTCGCAGCTATCCCTTCGATGCGCGGCTAGTACAGCGTTCCCCAACTTCGTCCCTGGATCGGCGATGTGCCAGCCCCGCTACGAGCTGAGCCGGCCAAAGCGAGTTCGTCGCTGGAGGTCGACGCAACGCCGGCGGCGCAACACCAGCGCAGGGGCAGCTACTCGATAGGCGCGAGCGTCCAGGGGAAGTCGGTCATCATCAACTTGAGCAAGTCCTGCCACAGGCCACGGAAGCCGGTCTTTTCCCACTTGCCGGTGTGGGTTGCGATCTCGAGCGTCCAGAGGTGGACGGTGTCACGGCGCAGCCTGGCGTGCGCGATCGGGTCGGCTTCAGGACCCGACTCGATGATCACCAACTGCCCGTACTTCCGGGCCCTCAGGTGGGGCAGTCCGTGCGCTTCGAGGTAGGAGCGGACCGCGGCGGCGTGCTCCGGGGCGGCGTGCGGCTTGGACATCGGCCCGCACGGAAGCTCAGGCTGCGTACGATGGCAAGGTCGCCCTCCACTGGCCGCGGAACTTCCAGCGGAAGGGCCGGGCTTGGTGCTCGTTCCAGTGGCGCACGAAGCCGAGCACGCACCGGCTCAGCTCCTCGGTGGAGGCGAAGGAGGCGTGCTTGAGCACCCGACGGCTCAGGATGCTGAACCACAGCTCGATCTGATTGACCCACGACGCGTGGATGGGCGTGTAGACGAAGTGGAAGCGCCCGCCGTACCGTGCGTTGAACTCGTTCCACCTGGCGCCGTGGTGGATGTTGAGGTTGTCCCAGATGATGTAGACCTCGCCCGTGGGATAGCGCTTCGCCACCTCGTCCATGAACGCGAGCAGATCGGCGGCGGTGCGTGTCGGTCCACAGCGCGACACCACCTCGCCCGTCTTGACGTTGAAGGCGCCGATCAGCGTGAGCGTGCCGTGGCGTCGGTACTCGAACTCCCGGCGCGCGGCTTTTCGGCTGCGGCACGGCTGCATGGGGAACCGATGCTCCAGCGCCTGCATGCCGGTCTTCTCATCGACGCACAGCACGGTCGCGCCTGCGGGAGGCTCCAGGTACAGCTTGCAGATCACCTCGACCTTGGACCGGAAGTCCGGGTCCGGGCTGTGCAGCCACAGCCGGACCCGATGCGGTCGGAGGCTGGCTCCCCGCAGCACGCGCCAGACCTCGGTGCGGCTCAGCTCCACCTTGGTTTCGAGCTTCAGGGCCTTGGCCAGCTGGTCCAGGGTCCAGACCTGCTCGAACGGGACCTTGTGCTCATCGGGGCGGCAGCAGGCCAGCTTGATGAGCTCGTAGTGCACCGCGGTCGCCACGCGCGGCGGTCGGCCCATGCGCGGCTTGTCCTGCAGCACCGCCTCGTCCGCGATCGCTGCGACCCGGTTGCGCCACTTACGCACCGTCTTGATGTCGCAGCCTAAGGTACGCTGGATGTGCTCGTTGCTCCATCCCTCGTCGGCCAGGAGCGCGATCCGGGCACGCTGTGCATCGCGCTGCGAGGTCTTGGGCGAGCGCGCCGTCTGCTGCAGCTTCTGGCGCAGCGGCGCGGGCAGCAGGACGGGTTTTGCGCGAGCTCGGGGCACCTCGCGCGTGGGACCTGCCCCCGAGCCGAGGGCTTCAAAAACGCACGCGATCGCAGGTGACCCGGCAACCTCGCCTCGCAGATCTCAATGCGCTGCACGTGCTCGCCACGCTCTGGCTGCACGGCCCCGATGGGCTCGGCTGGCTCACCTCGGATCCAGGGATGAACTTGGGGAACGCTGTACTAGATGATTGGTGTCGCTCTTGGGGGGACGGATCGCCTAGGAGGTGTCTCCTGTCATATGTCTTGCCGAGCCGCCAGCGCTCAGCAAGGGTGCCCTCCGCGCGGGGCGGGCGACGGGCGGAGGTCTGAGCCCAATGGCCATCTCTCCTCCGGCTTTGCCGGAGGAGAGATGGCTCAGGCGAGTTCGGCGGGGCCTCCACCCCGCGCGGCGAACGCCCTCCCTCGGCGTCGGGCGATCCGGAAAGGCCTAACTCGCATGCACCAAGGGCAGGGGTCGTGGACAACCCACCACAAGCGCCGTCCCGCGCCGGTCCGGAGAGAACCCCATCACCCCATCACGCCAGCCTGCCAAGCTCCCGGAACCGCCCGCGCAGGTCGTTGTAGAGCCCGCGGTACACCGCGTGGATCTCCCGGTACCGCGCCGAGCGCGCCGCGTCCGGCGCGACCCGGGACACGACATGGACGAACGCGTCCGCCGCCTCCTCGACCGACGGGAACAGCCCCGCGCCCGCCGCGCCGAGCAGCGCCGCGCCGTAGGCCGGACCCTCGGTCGACGTCGTGATCGCCACCGGCGCCTCGAAGACATCGGCCATCAGCTGGCGCCAGAACGGGCTCCGCGCCCCGCCGCCGGTCAGGCGGATCTCGTCGATCGAGACCGCCGCCGCGCCGTTCGTCTGGCCCACGCCGCGCATCAGATCCAGCGAGTCCGCGAGCCCGAACGTGATGCCCTCCAGCACCGCGCGCGAGAGATCGGCCTTCGTCGTGCGGGCGCTCAGCCCCACGAACGCGCCGCGCGCCGCCGCGTCGTTGTGCGGCGTGCGCTCGCCCATCAGGTACGGCAGGAAGACGACCCCGCCCGCGCCCGGGCGCGCCGTCGACGCCGTGTCCGAGATGATCTCGTACGGATCGACCTTGCGGAGCTCGGCCGCCATGCGCTCCCCGTCGCCGAGGACGTCGCGGTACCAGCGGAGCGCGCCGCCGGCGGCGAGCATCACCCCCATCAGGTAGAAGCGGCCCGGGACCGCGTGACAGAAGCTGTGGAGCCGCATCTCCGGCTCCACGATCCACGAGTCGGTGTGCGCCAGGATCACGCCGCTCGTGCCGACCGAGGCCATCGCCCGGCCGGGGCGCACGATGCCGAGCCCCACCGCGCCCGCCGCGTTGTCCGCGGCGCCCCGCACGACGGGGATGCCCGCCGGGAGCCCCGTCGCGGCCGCGACCTCAGCCTTCAGCTGGCCGAGCGGCGCGTTCGAGGGCGCCGATCGCGGGAACACCGCGCGCGGGACGCCGACCGCCGAGAGGAGCTCGGCGCTGAACGAGCGATCCCCGGGCGAGAACGCCAGCGTGCCGCTCGCGTCGCTGTCGTCCGTCCCGAGCTCGCCCGTCAGCCGCAAGCCCACGAAATCCTTCGGCATGAGCACCGCGCGGACGCGCGCGAACGCCTCGGGCTCGTTCGCCCGCAGCCAGAGCAGCTTCGGCAGCGTGAACCCCTCGAGCGCGCGGTTGCCGACGAGGCGCGCGAGCCCCGCGTCGCCGACCTTCGGGTTCGCGCGGATGGCCTCACACTCGGCCGTTGTGCGCGTGTCGCACCACAGGATCGCAGGCCGGATGACCGCCTGCGCCTCGTCCAGCAAGACCGCCGAGTGCATCTGCCCCGTCAGCCCGATCGCGCGCACGTCGTCGCGGCGCGTGCCGAGGGCGCGGGCGAGCTCGCCGAGGGCGCTCAGCGCCGCCGCGGCGAAGTCCTCGGGATCCTGCTCGGCCCACCCGGCGTGCGGCGTGGAGAGCGGATATTCGCGGTGCGCCGACGCGACCGCCGCGCCGCGCTCCGTTTCGACTGCGATGGCCTTGAGGCCGCTGGTCCCGACGTCGATTCCGATCACGATGGCCATGGAAAGCGTCCTTTTTGCAGTTTCGTCTACTTCGGTGATCTTCGTAACGACTCTTAACTAATCGAGAAAATCGTAAGCTTTGTAAGCGCGCAAGCCGCGCGGCTAGAACACGACCTGGAGCTTCATGGGCGCGGTGCCCTTCTTCATCATCTCGAGGCCGCGCTGGAGCTCCTCGACCGGCATCGCCTCGGAGAGGAGCTTCCTCACGTCGATCGCGCCCCGCTCCATCAGCTTGAACGCCCGGTCGTACGTCCGCCTGATCGCGAAGCTGCCGATGATCTCGAGATCGCGCCGGTAGATCTCGAACGGCGAGATCTCGACCTTGTCGTGCGGCCCACACACGCCGAACACGAGGTACCGGCCGCCGTTCTTGACGTACTGGACCGAGTCGCCGAGCACCCGGGCGATGCCCGTCGCGTCGATCACGACGTCGAAGCCGTAGGGCGCGATCTTCTTGAGCTTGGCCTGGAGCGCGTTGTCCGCGAGCACCACCTCGGTGGCGCCGTGCTGGCGGGCGAGGTCGAGCTTCGACTCGACGACGTCGACAACGGTGACCGCGGCGGCGCCGTTCGCGAGGCTCGCCTGGAGGTGGAGCTGGCCGATCGGGCCGGCGCCGAGGACGAGGACCTCCGAGCCGATCTCGATGCGTGCGCGATCCTGCCCGAAGACGACGCACGCGAGCGGCTCGCAGAAGGCGGCCTCGCTGAACGAGACGCGCTCGAAGCGATAACAGTTCTTCGCGGGGACCCGGACGAGCTCGGCGAAGCCGCCGTCGCGCGTCACGCCCACCGCGTTCCACTTCAGGCAGTGGTTCTGCCGGTTGATCATGCAGAAGTGGCACTCTTCGCAGGTCACCGTCGGGTCGACCATCACCCGATCGCCGGGCCGGAGGCCCTCGACCTCGTCGCCCACCGCCGCCACCTCGCCGGCGAGCTCGTGCCCGGGGATCAGCGGGAAGGTCGGGAAGAAATCGCCCTCCCAGATGTGCACGTCGGTCCCGCAGATGCCGCACGCCTTCGCGCGGACGAGGACGTCGCGCGGGCCGATCTGCGGCGGGGCGACGTCATGGCGAACGGCGATCTTCTTCACGGCTTCGAGCACGGCAGCCTTCATGCGAGACCCTCCTTGGGAAGGTCGCATAGGCGGGCCAGCGCCGCGCGTCGAGGGCCGCCGGCTGCGCCCGCTCCGCCTCGCGGCGCCGGGGACCGCCCCGCACGGCGTCGGTCGACGTCGCGCACGTCGCGCACGTCGCGCAGGGCGGCCTGACGCGGGATGTCAGGACTTCGTGGCCGGCTTGGACGGGGAGATCGTGCGCCAGAGGAACGCGTAGACGTCCATCAGATCGCGCGGGGCGAGGCCGCGCTCGCGCAGGCGCCGCTCGAGCTCGCGCGCCAGCGATTGCATCCGGGCATACCCCTCGGCGCTCGGCGCGCGATCGTAGGCGAGATTGAAGCCGAGCACGGCGGCCTGCTTCTCGTAGAAGGAGGGCTTCACGAAGACGTGCTCGCCCGGGTAGACGAGCGCGCCGAGGATCGTGACGAGCGGCCACGTGACGACCTTGGCCGCGGCGAGCACGCCGGCCAGCCGGTCGAAGCGCGCGGCGTAATCGCCCGCGCCATAGAGGAGATCCACGACCGCCTCGGCGTAGGCGCGGTGGTGCTCGGCCGGCATCTTGTTGAAGGGGATCAGATCGCCGAGGGGGTGCAGGAGGCCGGTCGCGGCCTTGTGGACCTTGGTGATCCGCTCCATGAAATCGTTCAGGTTGCCCGCCGCGAGCAGCGCCTCGAGCTCGCCCTTGGCGAGGAGCGCGCGCGCGGTCTCGATGGCGCCCTGCTTGAAGGCCTTGCTCTTCTTCTTCGCCCCGCTCGCCGGTCCCTCGGCCCCCTCGCCCCCGGCGGCGCCTCGTTCCTCGGCGATGAACTGCGGACCCCCGAACCCACCCTCGAACTGCGACTCGAAGCTCGCGACCTGCTCGTCGAAGCTCGTGACCGGCGGCGCGACGACGCGGGCGCGCTGCTTCTTGGCGGCGGCCGACGGCCGGTCACGGAGACCGCGGATCCTGGCCTCGAGCGCGCTCGCCTCGTCGTCGCCGAGCTGCACCGGCTCGAGCTTCGACCAGAAAGCCTTGGCGATGGAGTGATTGAGGCCATCCTCGAAATCGTAGAAGCGCTTTTCGTCGCGCTCCTCGACGAGGTATCCGAGTCCCCATTGGGGACACCCCGGGTGCTTGACGATGATCGGGGCCGAGGGTTCCGTTGAACGAGAGGTCGCCATAGGCGGCGCAGCCTACTCGATCTTGGGACGACCGCATCCGCCCCGGAGGCCCTTCTGGACCCGTGTTCAGGTGCGCCGCGCCGGCCGATGCGGGCAGGCCGGCGCTTCGGGTCTCAGTTGACGTCGCGCGCCGCCGAGGCGAGCGCGAGCTGCTGGAGCGCGAGCGCCTCGGTCACGCGGCGAACCCGCGCGACGACGTCGAGGGTCTCCAGCACCGCCTGCCGCTCCCGCGCGTCGAGGATGAGGTGGTGGGCGCAGAGATCCGCGACGAGCGACGTGGCCGCGTCGCGCGGCAGCCGGAACTCGAAATTGCTGTCCCTATCGCGGACGAGCGCCGCGAACGAGGCCGCGGTGGAGATGAGCGCGGCGTGGTCCTGGGCCGAGACCTCCCCGGGCTCGTCCTCGAGGACCGTCGCCGCGGCCGTGCGGTACGGCGGCACGAACGGGCGCTCCGCCAGGCGGACCCGGGCGCGGCCCCGCAGCATGATGTTGTAGCGGCCCCCGGGCAGCTCGGCGTGATCGATGATCTCGCCGGCGCCGGCCACCTGCGCGATGGCCGGGTGGCCGTGCGCGTCGACCGCGCGGGGGTCCGTGATGAGGACGACGGAGAGGATACGGTGCGTCCCGAGGGCGTCGCGCACGAGCGCCCGGTAGCGCGGCTCGAAGATGTGGAGCGGCAGCAGGGCGCCGGGGAAGAGCACCGTCTGCGGCAGCGGGAACAGCGGCAGCTCGGGCAATGCCGCACTGAGGTCGCCCGGGCGCGGAGGCGTCGTGTCCACGGGCCGCAGGGTAGCACGCGGGGGGTCGGGTGTGGCGGCGCCACGCACATGCACATCGGGCTCGGCGGTCCGCCGTCGCCGGCGCGCATTCTGCGGAGGCGAGCGCGGCGCGCCGTCAGCCGAACATCTCGGCCGTCAGCCGAACATCTCGATGGCCGAGCCGGTGACGGCGTCGGGGGCGTCGAGCGCGGCGTACACGAGGAGCCGCGCCACCTCGTCGGCGCTCATCTGCGGGGGGAACCCGCTCCCGACGAGCATGTCGGTGTCGACCGAGCCGGGGAGCACGGCGACGGACTGGAGCCCCGTCCCGCGCAGCTCCTCGGCCAGGCTCTTCGAGAGGCCGATGAGGCCCCACTTGGACGCGGCGTACGAGGCGTTGCCGGGGCACGCGAGGGTCGAGGAGATGCTGCCGACGTGGACGAGGCGGCCGCGCCCCTGCTTCAGCATGGCCGGGAGGAACGCGCGCGAGATGAGGAAGGGGCCGCGGAGGTTGACCGCGATCACCTCGTCCCAGGCGGCGGGCGCGGTCTCGTGGACCTTCGCGCCGCGGCTCACGATGCCGGCGTTGTTCACGACGACGCGGGGCGCGCCGAGCCACGCCACCACCTCGGCGGAGGCGCGCGCCACCTGCTCCTCGGAGGCGACGTCGCAGGGGACCGGGAGCGCGGCGACGTCGAGGCGGCGGACCTCGTCGGTGACCTCGTCGAGGCGCGGGCTCGGCGGGCCGAGCAGCGCGACGGAGAGGCCGCGGCGCGCGAGCGCGAGCGCCGTCGCCCGGCCGATCCCGCGGCTCGGCCCGGTGACGACCGCGACGTCGGTCACGCCCTCCCCCCGGAGAGCGCGGCGAGGGCGAGATCGCGCTCGGGGCCTGGCTCGGCGAGCTCGCCCGCGGCGGCGACGGTCTCGATGAGGGCGCCCGCCTTGCGCTCGCCGCGGGCGATGAGGCACGTGTGCGTCAGCGTGAGCTTGCACAGCGCGCCGCGCGCGCCGAGCTCGCGGACCAGGAGCTCGACGAGCTGCCCGCCGATGCGCTCCTGCAGGGTCAGCCGCCGCGCGAGCGCGTCGAGGACGTGCGCGAGCGTCCCGATGCCGGCGACCCGCGCGCCCGGCAGGTAGACGATGATGCCGGTGCCGTGCCCCGGCAGCAGGTGGTGCGGGCACATCGTGGTCACCGCGAGGTCGCGGGCGATGACGAGGCCGCGCTCGAAGGGGCCTGTCTCCATGGCGCCCTCGCGGAGCACCGCGGCCGCGTCGATGGCCTCGCCCTCGATCAGGTCGTCGGCCCACGCGTCGGCGACCCGCTCACCCGTGCCCGCGAGGTCCCCCTCGACGTCGCGCCCGAGGGCGCGCAGGAACTCCTCGATCGCCCACGCCGCTCTCTTCCTATCGATCACAGGGGCCTCGTCAGTTGAGCAGCTGCCGGCGCCTCTCGGCGGTGATCGGCTTGCGCCCGGCGTAGCCGGCCTCGAGCCCGTGGTAGTGCTCCACGGCCGGCTCGCCGTAGCGCCAGCAGAGCCAGACGAGGGCGCCGTCGAGGCGCCCGTAGAAGTCGCAGAGGCCGATCCGCTGGTCCTTCACGACGACCCCGAGCTCCTCGATCTCCTGCCACCCGGACTCGTACGCGGCGATCTTCTCCGAGAGCTCGCGCTCGCGGGCCCGCGCCTGCTCGCTGCCGTTGCGCGCCATCTCGATGAGCTGATCCGGCGTCGCCGCCGGGCTCTGCACGGCCTGCACGAGCTCCTGCCAGCAGCGCTCGATATCGCTCGCCAGGGCGAGCTGCCGGCCGATCATCGACGAGAGCCGCGGGACGAGCGCGTTCGCTTCTTCGATCGTCCAGATGCGGGAAGTGCTCACGGGACCTCACCTGAAGGGCGGCGCGACGACCCGGTCATGCAGGGCCGGTAAGCGGAGGAGAGTGCGGTGTCAAGGGCTTCTACGGAAGGAGCCGCCGTGCGCGCTGCGTGCTGCGTGCGGCGCGCGCCCGCCGCACGCGGCGAGGGCGCGCTCGGTCGGGCGTGCGGGCGTGCGGCCGGTGCAGGTGCGTCCTCGCGAACGACAGCCAGCGTGGCCGCGATCACCTGCGTCGCGCCCTTCCTCTCCACTCGGCAATGTGTTGCGCGCGGCGTTCGGCAGGCGATAAGCTCGCGCGGCGATCCTGTCGGATCGCGAGGCCGCCGCATGCGACTCCGGACGATGTCGGGCATCAAGCTGTCGAATTGGCTCCTTGGCGGCTGGAGCGGGCTCGTCCTCCTCTACCTGTATCTGCCGATCCTGATCCTCGTCGCCTACTCGTTCAACGACTCGCGGATGAGCGTGGTGTGGGAGGGGTTCACCTTCAAATGGTATCGGCAGCTCTTCGATGAGCTCGTCGCCCACCTGGGCGACGAGCGGCGGTCGCCGCTCATCGAGTCGCTGAGCAACAGCGTGATCATCGCCGCGATCACGACGGCGTTCTCGGTCGCCCTCGGCACGGCGGGCGCCTTCCTGCTCTACCGGTACAGGTTCCCCGCGCTCCGGTCGATCACGACGCTGATCTTCATTCCCATGATCATCCCGGAGATCATCATGGGGATCAGCCTGCTCATCTTCTTCAAGACGGTGGAGCTCGATCTCGGCTTCACGACGGTCATCATCTCGCACGTCACCTTCTGTTTCCCGTTCGTGCTGATCGCCGTCCAGGCGCGGCTCGCGGGGCTCGATCCGTCGCTCGAGGAGGCCGCCCTGGACCTCGGGGCGACGCCGCTCAAGGCGTTCTTCCTGATCCTGGTGCCTTACCTTCTGCCCGCGATCATCTCCGGTGCGCTGATGTCGTTCACGCTGTCGATGGACGAGCTCATCGTCACCTACTTCACCCGCGGGCCCAAGTCCGAGACCTTGCCGATCAAGGTGTTCGGCATGGCGAAGGTCGGTCTGAACCCGATGCTGAACACGATCTCGACGGTGTTCATCGTGGCGACCGCGATGCTCGTCGTGATCGCCGAGTCGCTGAAGGGCACCGCGAGGCGGCTCCCGGACGAGGGTTGAAGGGGAGCGGCGCGCGGCGCGAACGCGGGGGCCTGCGCCGGCGCAGGCGAGACAAGGAAAGGCCAATGAAACGCATCTCAGCGCTCTTGATACTGATGTTCGTCCCGCTCCTCTGCCTCCTCGGCTGCGGGAAGAAGGAGAGCCCGGCGCCGCAGCAGGCGGCCGCCTCCGGGAGCGCCCCGGCGCCCGAGCCGAAGCCCGGCGACGAGCTCAACCTCTTCGGGTGGTCCGAGTACGTCCCGCAGGAGGTCCTGGACGGCTTCACGAAGGAGACGGGGATCAAGGTCAACTACGAGACCTTCGCCTCGAACGAGGAGATGCTGTCGAAGCTCCTCGCGGGGGGCACCCGGTACGATCTCATCCAGCCGTCGGAGTACGCGGTCGAGGCGCTCATCCGGCAGAAGAAGCTGCAGCTGCTCGATCCGTCGCGGATACCGAACCTGAAGAACATCGCGCCCGCGTTCAGGAACCAGCCGCACGACCCGGAGCTCAAGTACTCGGTCCCGTGGATGGGCACGGTCGTTGGCATCGTCGTCAACACCCAGAAGGTGAAGGAGCCCGTGAAGGGCTTCAAGGACGTGTTCCAGCCGAAGTACAAGGGGCGCATCGTGGCCCTGAACGACAACCGGGAGATGGTCTCCTGGGTCATGGTGACGATGGGGATGAACGCCAACGACGTGACGCCGGAGAACCTCGCGAAGATCAAGCCGACCCTGGCGGAGTGGATCAAGCTCGTGAAGGTGTTCGACTCCGACAGCCCGAAGACGGCGCTGCTCAACGGCGACGTCGACATCGGCGTCGTCTGGAGCGGGGAGGCGGCGCTGCTCTACCAGGAGGACAAGGACAAGTTCCAGTTCGTCCTGCCGCAGGAGGGAACACACAAGGCGATCGACAGCCTGGTGATCCCCGACAGCGCCCAGAACAAGATCGGCGCGGAGATGTTCATGAACTACATCCTCCGCCCCGAGGTCAGCAAGCTCATCTCGGACAAGTTCCCTTACACGAACCCCAACGCGGAGGCGCGCAAGCTGCTCACGCCCGAGCAGCTCGCGAACCCGGCGAGCTACCCGCCGATCGCGGGGATGGAGACGTTCCATGACATCGGCAAGGTGGCCGCGGACGTGGACAAGCTGGTGACCGACCTCAAGGCGTCGCAGTGAGCGGCGGGGCGTCATGAACACGGCCACAGGCCAGGTCGTCGAGTTCCAGGGCGCCCGGCGGAGGCCGGGCGTCCGCGGGTGGCTGCTGCTCGCCCCGCTCTTGCTCTGGCTCGTCGCCTTCGTCGTGGCGCCCACCGCGATCATGTTCGTCTACAGCTTCTGCGAGCGAGATGAGCTCGGGCAGGTGGTCTTCGAGCTCTCGCTGTCGAGCTACGCCCGGGTCTTCGACCCGACCTACCTCAAGATCCTGCTGAGCTCGATCAAGTACGCCGCCATCACCACGGCGATCTGCCTCGTCGCGGGTTATCCGGTGGCGTACTTCATCGGGCGGGCGAGGGAGGGCGTCCGGAACCGGCTGCTCATGCTGGTGATGGTGCCCTTCTGGACGAGCTTCCTCATCCGGACCTATGCGTGGATGTCGATCCTCAAGTCGGAGGGGCTCCTCAACGGGCTCCTCCTCTACCTGCGGATCATCTCGACCCCCCTCGACATCATGTACACGCCGACGGCGGTGGTCATCGGCCTCGTGTACTCGTATCTGCCGTTCATGATCCTGCCCATCTACGGGAGCGTCGAGAAGCTCGACAACGCCCTGATCGAGGCGGCGTTCGATCTCGGCGCGGGGCCCGTGTCCGCGTTCTCGCACGTCATCGTCCCGCTCACCCGCCCGGGCATCCTCGCGGGCGTCCTGCTCGTGTTCATCCCGGCGCTCGGGATGTTCGCGATCACGGATCTCATGGGGGGATCGCGCGTGCCGATGATCGGCAACGTCATCCAGAACCAGTTCGGTCAGGCGCGCGACTGGCCCTTCGGCGCCGCGCTCGGCATGGCGCTCCTGCTCCTGTTCTCGCTCTTCTTCCTGCTCGGCCTGCGCAAGGAGCCGGAGGCCTGATGCGGCGCAGTCCCGCGGGGTGGCCCAGCGCCGCTCGTCTTCGCCTCTTCCCCCTCTTCCGCCTCTCCCGCCGCCCCCGCGCGCTTTGCCGGCCCTCCGAGGTGAATCGATGGATGTGATGGTCGAGCTCCGCGCGGTCACCAAGCGATTCGGCGCCTTCCACGCCGTGAGCGAGGTCGACCTCCAGATCAGGGCGGGCGAGTTCATCACCCTCCTCGGCCCCTCGGGGTGCGGCAAGACGACGCTGCTCCGGATGATCTCGGGCTTCGAGACGCCGTCGAGCGGCGCCGTCTTGCTGGAGGGGAAGGACGTCACGCACGAGCCGCCGTACCGCCGGGACGTGAACCAGGTGTTCCAGAGCTACGCGCTGTTCCCTCACATGACGGTGCAGGAGAACATCGGCTTCGGGCTGCGGATGAAGAAGGTGCCCCGGGCGGAGATCGACGAGCGGGTCCGGGCCGCTGTCGCGATGGTGTCGCTCGGGGGCATGGAGCAGCGCAAGCCGTCGCAGCTGTCCGGCGGGCAGCGGCAGCGGGTCGCGCTGGCGCGGGCCATCGTGTGCCGCCCGAAGGTCCTGCTGCTGGACGAGCCCCTCTCGGCGCTGGACGCGAAGCTCCGGCACGCCATGCAGGTGGAGCTCAAGGCGCTGCAAAAGCAGCTCGGGATCACCTTCGTGTTCGTGACCCACGACCAGGAAGAGGCGCTCACCATGAGCGACCGCATCGCCGTGATCAACAAGGGCCGGATCGAGCAGCTCGGCGACGCATCGCAGATCTACCACCGCCCCAAGACGACGTTCGTCGCGAACTTCATCGGCCAGGCCAACATCCTCCGCGCGACCGTCCTCTCGCGGAGCGGCGAGCGGGCGCGGGTCCAGCTCGACGGGGGGCTCGAGCTGCTCGTCAACGCCAACGCCGAGCACCTGGCGGGCGGGGCCGGGAGCACCCTTGTCTCCATCCGGCCGGAGAAGATCGCCCTCCGCAAGGAGCCGCAGGGCGCGCCGGAGAACCGCTTCGAGGCGCGCGTCGAGGACGAGCTGTTCAAGGGCGCCACCGACCAGCTGCGACTCCGGACCGACGCGGGCCTCGTGCTCACGGCGGTGGTCGCCAACGAGAGCTCCGGCCAGGCGGCGCTTCACGTCGGAGACCGGGTGTTCTGCCACCTCCACCCCGACGACATCGTCATCGTCCACGAGGGCTGATCCTCGCTGGTCGGCCGTCGCGCCCGTGTGGCGCCGGGGCGTCGTGAACCGCCGTTCTCAGCCGGACGCGGCCGCGTGGAAGTTGGCCTCGAACCAGGCGTACTCTGCAGGGCATGCTGCTTGCCAATCGGCCTCGCATGCCCCGACGGTCGCTTGCGGTCGCTCTTTCTTCATCGCTCCTTCTCTCGCTCTCCGGCGACGCCCTCGCCGCGGGGGCGTGGCTGCCCGGCGCCGGACAGGCGTCGGTCGAGCAGCGCGTCGCCGTCGCGGCCGGGCCGGAGCGCACGACGCTCTGGACGAGCCTGCGGTTCCAGGGCGCGAGCGGGCCCGTGGCCCTCGTCGTTCCGGTGCCGCCGCTCGCCGCGCTCGACACGAGCTCCGACGCGTGGTTCGAGGCGCTCGAGGCGGCGACGGCGCCCCGGGTGCTCCCGCCCCAGGGCGTCGACCCGTACTGCCCGGGGGAGGCGGGCGCGCCGAACCCCTTCGAGACGATCGGGCGGCTCGCCCACGAGGCCACGCTCGAGCCGGTCGAGGTGACGGTGCTCGAGGACGCCGACGCGGTCGCGCGCTGGGCGGCGTCGGCCGGGCTCGCGCTGTCCTCCGAGGCGGCCGCGCAGCTCGGCGGTCTGCAAGGGATGCGGTTCGCGGCGGCCCGCTTCGACGCGCCCGGCGGCGCGGCGGTCACGAGGACGCTGCGCATCGCCATGGGCGGCGGCGAGCCGATCCTGCCGCTGTCGCTGGCCGCGGCGGGCGCAGGCGACGTGCAGGTGACGGCGTGGCTGCTCGGCGACGGCCGGGGCGCGCTCTCGGGCGCGGCGCCGGTGACGCTCCCGCCGGCCTCGCTGAGCTGGGACGCGAGCGCGCAGCGCAGCGATTACGCGGAGCTCCGGGCCGGGGCCCTCGGCCAGGCGGGGCTCCACGGGGCGCTCGTCGAGGGCGCGGGCCACGAGGCGCTGAGCCGCCGCATCTCCCTGGGCAGCGACAGCGTGGACAGCGTGATCGAGGCGTATTTCTCGCGCGCGAGCGCATACGGCGACATCGGTGATGCGCCGGGGACGTGCGCCGCGGTCGCGGCGGCCGCGCTGGAGTCGAGCCTCAAGGTCGCCGCGAGCTGCCCGCGCGCCGCGCACGGCGTGGTCGACGGCGCGCTGGACTGCGCGGAGGCGCCCCGGAGGGACGAGACAGATCCCGACCTCCTGCGCTGCGGTCCGGCCGCCGACGATCTCGCGGTCGGGCTCTCCGGGCTCGCGCCGTCGTCCGTGTGGCTGACCCGCGTCTCGCTCCGGCTCGCGGCCGGGCAGCCCGGCGCGGACTGGCCGCTGACCTTCGGGGAGGGCTCCGCGATCTCGCCCGTCGTGAGGTCCGGGCGCGTCCGTGTGGACGAGTGCTCCGGCGAGGCCGGCGCAGGCGGGGCGGGCGGCTCGTCGGGCGTGGGCGGGCCCGACGGCCTGGGCGGCGGGCCGGGCAGCGGTGGATTTGGCCCGACAAGCGGCTCGTCCGGCGCCGGGAAGCCGCCGCCGGACGATGACGACTACGACGACGAGCCGGCCGCCGACGTGGGCTGCGGCTGCGCCGGCACCGCCGATACGGTGGTCGTGGATGACACCGATCCGCAGGACGTCGACGACGACGAGTACTACGCGGAGGACGACGGCTGCAGCGGGGACACGAGCGAGCCGGCGCCCGAGGACGAGTACTACGCGGAGGACGACGGCTGCAGCGGAGACACGAGCGAGTCCGACGACGAGTACTACGCGGAGGACGACGGCTGCAGCGGGGACACGAGCGAGTCCGACGACGAGTACTACGCGGAGGACGACGGCTGCAGCGGGGACACCGACGACTCCGCCGAGTCGGAGGACTGCTCGATCGCGGGCGAGCGGCGGTCGAGCGCCCGGAAGAAGCGGGGGCCGAAGCTGTCGGTGATGGCGCTCGGGATGTTTGCGCTGATCGCGCCCCTCCGGCGCGCGAGCCGGCCCCGGAAGGGCGGCTCGCGCGGCGGGCGGTAGGCCGCGCGGCGGCGTTCCGGGAGGGGGGCGCACCCGGGGGGGCGGTTCCCGTGGCATACTCCCGGGCGAGGTCATGACGTGAACGCGCCCGCCCGCCGGCTCTCCTTCACCTACGCCGAGTACCTCGAGCAGGAGCGGGCGAGCCCGACCAAGCACGAGTTCCTCGGGGGCGAGATCTTCGATATGGCCGGCGGCACGCCGGAGCACGCGCGGCTCGCGGCGCGGGTGACCGTGGCGCTCGGCGCGCAGCTCGGCCGGCGCCCCTGCGAGGTGTTCTCGTCCGACCTCCGCGTGCGCGTGCGCGCGACGGGCCTCGCAACCTACCCCGACGTGAGCGTCGTCTGCGGCCCGATCGCGCGCGATCCCGAGGACAGGGACGCGGTGGTCAACCCGCTGGTGCTTGTCGAGGTGCTGTCGGACTCCTCGGAGGCGTACGATCGGGGAGAGAAGTTCGCGCACTACCGCCGGATCCCCTCGTTGAGGGAGTACGTCCTGATCTCCCAGGCTCACCGGAGGATCGAGGTCTTCCGGCGCAACGAGGACGGCACGTGGACGCTCCACGAGGCCGGGCCCGGCGAGCGCGCGCGGCTCGCGTCGATCGACGCCCTGCTCGATGTGGACGAGGTGTACCGGGGCGCGCTCGAGGCCTCCGCGGCGGTCTGAGCGGCCGTCGTTCCACGGAGGGCCGATGCGCGACGTCCGGATGCGGGGTTTTCGCGAGCACACGGCGGTCGATCGCGCGCTCGAGGTCCTGGAGCGGCGGATCCAGCGGCTCGGCGACGAGCTGGCCCCGATCGGCGAGGCGGCCGGGCGGGTGGCGGCGGAGCCCGTGCGCGCGCGGATCAGCGTGCCCCACTTCGTCCGCGCGGCGATGGACGGGTATGCGCTGCTCGGCGAGGCGACCGCCGGCGCGGCTGCTTCCGCGCCGGTGGAGCTCGCGCTGGTGGGCGCGTCGTTCCCCGGGCGCCCGCACGCGGGCGCGATCCGCCGGGGCGAGGCCGTGCGGATCACGACCGGCGCGCCGGTGCCGGAGGGGGCGGACGCGGTGCTGATGGCGGAGCGCGCGGAAGAGTGCGCGGGCCGCGACGGGGCGGCGGTCGTGCGGGCGCGCGAGCCGGTGCCGTCCGGCAAGCACGTCGCGGCGATCGGCGAGGACGTGCTGGAGGGCGCGGAGGTCGTGCCGGCGGGGCGCCGGCTGCGCCCGCAGGACGTCGGCGTGCTCGCCTCGACCGGGGTCGCCGAGGTGCGCGTGGTGCGCAGGCCGTCGGTGCGGATCCTGATCACGGGCGACGAGCTCCTGCCGCCGGGGAGCGCGCCGAGCGGGGCGTGCATCGTCGACACGAACAGCCTGGTGCTCTCGGCGCTCGCGCGCCGCGACGGCGCGGAGGACATCGCCGTCGCGTACGTCCCCGACCGGCGCGAGGCGGTGCGGGGCGCCCTCGATGCAGCGGGCGGGGACGTGGTGCTGCTCTCCGGCGGGTCGTCGGTCGGCTCGGAGGACCATGCGCCGCTCGTGCTCGCGGAGCTGGGTGAGGTGGTGGTCCACGGCGTCGCGATGCGCCCCGCGAAGCCCGCCGGGTTCGGCTTCTTGCCCGGGGGGCGGGCGGTGTTCCTGCTGCCGGGCAACCCGGTCTCGTGCCTCTGCGCCTACGAGTTCTTCGCCGGCCCGTCGATCCGCGCCCTCGGCGGCCTGCCGCGCGCGTGGCCGCACCGGCGGCGGCGGTGCGTTGTGGCGAGCGAGATCGTCTCCCAGCCCGGGCGCGTCGACTATGTGAGGGTGCGTGTCGAGGGAGATCGGGTGTTTCCGATCGCGACGAGCGGCGCGTCCATCCTGTCGTCGACGACGCGCGCGGACGGCGTGGTCATCGTGCAGGCCGAGGAGGCGGTGATCGGCGAGGGCGCCGAGGTCGATGTGCTGCTCTACGACGCGTGAGGCGGGGGAGGGGCGCCGCGCTTTCCGCACGTTTCGGGGACATCCGGTGGCGCCACGGCACGCGTGGTAAGGTGCGCTGCATGCTGATCGCTTCTCGGATCGTCGTCACGTTGATCGGAGTCCTTCACATCTACATCCTCATTCTGGAGATGTTCTTGTGGCGCTCGGAGCGAGCGTACAAAGCGTTCGGTACAACCCCCGAGGTCGCCGCGATCACCGCGCCGCTGGCGGCCAACCAGGGGCTCTACAACGGATTCCTCGCCGCGGGCCTGCTGTGGGGCGTCATCCATCCGAACAGGGCCTTTGCATGGCAAATCCAGGCCTTCTTCCTCCTCTGCGTGGCCGTCGCCGGTGTCTACGGCGCCGTGACGGCAAAGCGCTCCATCCTGTTCGTGCAGACCGTCCCGTCGGCCATCGGCCTCGCCTTGGTCCTGCTCGCAAATCAGGCGGGTGGCTGAAGCGAAGCGGCTCGGCCGGCGGCGTCCGCGCGGCGGCGCGCCGCGGCACCCAACCTGGGACGCGGCGCGTCGGTTTCAAATTTCCGCGGTCCCGGACCGTGAAACCGCTTCGCTTCGAGAGGACCGGTCGGCGCTTGAGGCGCACGTAAAGACGAACTCCGCTGATGATGGAAGAATCCATCGATGATGGCCTTCTCCTCGCGTCGTCCCAAGCCGAATCCTGGATGCCAGGCTCCCGAGTTGCGATAGATTGGGCGCGATAGATTGGGCCTCGGCGCTGAGCTCTTTGCGGGCGAGGTTCGTCCTGCCGACATCGCACCGGCGGCCCACCGATTTCGCCCTTCCGTTCTGATCGCGCCTCGGCGCGACGAGGTAACGACCATGACCCAGATGAACCGCACAATCCGAGGCTCTGCCGGATTCCTGCTCCTCCCATTTCTCGCCATCCTCGCCGCGTCCGGATGTGGAGAGTCCTCCCCGCCCGGCTCGAGCGGTGATGTCGACAACACCGGGGGGGCCGGTCCGGGGACCGGAGGCGCCGCGGCGGGCAGCACGAGCGCGGGAACCGGAGGAGGCGCCGCGGCGAGCAGCTCGAGCGCGGGGACCGGAGGCGCCGCGGCGAGCAGCTCGAGCGCGGGGACCGGAGGCGCCGCGGCGGGCGTGACCGGATCGGGCAGCGGCGGGGCGGGCGCCGGCGGCGCGCCGAGCTCGAGCCCGACGTTCCACATCTTCATGCTCATGGGCCAGTCGAACATGGCTGGCGTCGCGGCCAAGCAGGCCAGCGACCAGAACTCCGACCAGCGGCTCAAGGTCCTCGGCGGGTGCAACCAGCCGGCCGGACAGTGGAACTTGGCCAATCCGCCGCTCAGCGATTGCCCTGGTGAATCGCGGATCAACCTGTCGACGTCGGTCGACCCAGGCATCTGGTTCGGCAAGACCCTGCTCGGAAAGCTGCGGGAGGGGGATACGATCGGGTTGATCGGTACTGCTGAGAGCGGTGAGTCGATCAACACGTTCATCTCGGGTGGCTCACATCACCAGACGATCTTGAACAAGATCGCCAAGGCGAAGACGGCCGAGAATGCGCGCTTCGCGGGCATCATCTTCCACCAGGGTGAGACCGACACCGGCCAGGGCTCATGGCCCGGCAAGGTCGTTCAGCTCTACAACGAGGTGAAAGCGGCCTGGGGCGTCGACTACGACGTTCCCTTCATCCTCGGGGAGCTGCCTGCGGGCGGATGTTGCAGCTCGCATAACAACCTCGTGCACCAGGCGGCCGACATGCTGCCTGATGGATACTGGGTCTCCCAGGATGGGACCAAGGTCATGGATCAGTACCACTTCGATCATGCGTCCGTCGTCCTCATGGGCACGCGTTATGGTGAGAAGATGATCGAAGCCTTGAAGTGGTAACCTGAGGCATCCTCTTCTCCCGCCGGAGCGGGCGCGGGCCGCCGCCAGCCTGGGGCGCCGCGCCTCCGGGGCGTCAGAACCCGCCCTCCAGGCCGAAGTTCGGGACGGTGACAGGCCCGAACGTCGTCGGCTTGCACGACGAGAACGCATCACACATCCCCGGCAGGGTCTCCTTCGATAACGTGGTGTTGAGCACGTCGAGGACGACCGCCAGCCAGCCCGACTTCCCGATCGACCAGCGCTTCTCCAGGCGGACATCGAGGCGGAAGAACGGCGGCAGCCGCTCCCACCGCGGCGCTCCGCCGGCGAGGGATCCGGAGCCTCCGGGGACGCCGCTGATCGGCGGGAGCGTCGCGCCGCCGACCCTCTGGGGGAGCCCCGAGTAGAACACGAAGCGCCCGCCAGCCCTGTACCCGCGACCGAGGTCGTAGGTCAGCGCGACGTTCGCCACGTGGGTCCGGTCGAACGAGCTCACTTGCCGGCTTCGCCCGATGCTCCGCGTGGAGCGCGACAGCGTGTACGACGCGAACCCGCCGACGCGCCGCGTGAGCCGCCGGTGGGCCGACAGCTCCACGCCGGTCGCGGCGCCGAGCGCGCGGAGCGTGAAGGCGTCCTCGACCGACTCGAGGCCCAGCGAGCCGAGCGCGTCGGTCATGTCGAAGAACGCGTTGTGGAACACCGAGACCGTGGCCGTGATGTCCTCCGGCAGCGCGAGCTCGAGGCCTGCGCTCGACTGGAAGCTCCGCTGGAGGCCGTCCTTGAGGGCCGGGCGGAAGCCGGGGATCGGGAGGACGAAGCTCGGCAGCTGGGAGGCGATGCCGTGCGCCTGCACGAACGTCACGCCGCGCCCGAGCGAGAGCCGCGCCGAGAGCCGCGGATCGACGGCGAGCGCGACCGTGCCGTCCGAGTGGTAGAGATCGAGCCGGAGCCCGGGGGTGATGCGCAGGCGCGGGGTGATCGCGATGTCGGACTCGATGTAGCCGCCCACCGTGAGGTCGACGCGGCTCAAGAGGAGATCGTCGACGGGGACGTCGTCCTCATCGCCCGGAGGGCCGCCGGCGCCGGTCCCGAGATCGAGCTCGTTGTCGTCGAGCACGGCGTCGATGCCGGCGCGGATCATCGTCTCGTCGCGCAGCCGGTGAGCGAGCGAGAGGCGCGCGCCGAGGCTCCGCGTCAGCGCTTTCTGGCCGTCCCCGATCCCCGTCTCGTCGTGGCCGAGCGTCAGCGCGCCGCGCAGCGCGCTGCCCTGGCCATAGGCATGGTCGTACCGGAGATCGAGCCGGTGAAATGTCGTGTCGAAGAGGGTCGTCTCCTCGCCGTCTTCGTCGCTCGCGAGGAAGTCGTGGGCGCCGAACGCGAAGAGGCTCACCCGGCCTTCCGGGACGACCTCGTAGGACAGCCGGGCCTGGTAATCCCAGTAATCGAGCGCGACCTCGGGGGCGGCGAGCGAGAGGAGCAACGCCGTGTACGAGTAGCGGCCGCCCACGAGCGCGACCCCTCGGTTTCCGGCGAAGGGGCCCTCGACGAGCCCGCCCACGTCGACGAGCCGCAGCATGCCCTCACCGTGCCAGTACGGGAGCGGCGGCGTCGTCTCGCCCGAGACGACGCCGCCGGCGTACCGACCGTGACGCGCGGGGTAGCCGCCAGGGTAGAGGTCGACGCGATCGACGATGCCGGGATGGACCACGGAGGGCCCGAGCCCGAGGTGATAGAGGTAGGGGACGCGGATGCCATCGAGGAAATAGCCGACGTTGCCCGGCGGTGAGCCGCGAACGTAGAAGAACGGCAGCCCCGAGACGATGGGGGTCACCCCGGGGAGCACCTCGAGGGCGCGGAAGGGGTCGCCGAACGCGCCGGGCACGATCCTGACCTCGCCGCGGCTCAAGCTGGAGACGCCGGGCGCCGGCTGCTCGCCGCGCACGGTGACCTCGATCGGGCGCGGCGCGCTCGGCGCCGGCCCGGCAGCCGTGGCCGGGCGCGGAGGCGCGGGCGCGGAGGCGCCGGGCGGCGCGGCTGCGGAGGCGTCGGACGGCGCGGGCGATGCGGCTTCGGTGAAGCGGACCTCGACACGGATCCTGGCGGCGACCGGCGCGCCGTTCCTGGTGGCCGGCGCAAAGCGGAACGACGTTGCGGCGGCCACGGCGGCCGATGCGAACGGCTCCACGCCATCCTCGGCGACCGCGGAGCGGACGGCCCCGTCCGCGTTGACCGTGAGGACGAGGCGGACCGTCGCGTCACCATGCGCTCCAGCAGGGTAGTCGGCGCCGAGCGGCGTGAGCGGCGTGGGCGGGACGAGCGCTGCCGGCGGCGCATCGGGGGGCGGCGCTGCCGGCGGCGCATCGCCGGACGGCTTCGCAGGCGGCGCATCGGGGGGCGGCGCATCGCCGGACGGCTTCGCAGGCGGCGCATCGCCGGACGGCTTCGCAGGCGGCGCATCGCCGGACGGCTCGGCAGGCGGCTTTGCATGGGGCAGCGGCGTGTCGGGCGCGGCGGCGGCGAGGCACGGCGCGAGCGCGCTCGCGAGCAGCGCTGCGGCTGCCGTGGATCGCCGGAGGAAGCGCATCGCCGCGCCGCGGAGGGGCCGCTCAGCGAGGAGCAGCGCGGGGCGATGCGCCGCAGATCGTGACCGCCAAATAATTGAAATCATGTGATTTTTACGTAAATGGCGCTCGCGCCTGCGTCTGGATGGGCTTCCCGGGGAACCGGTCGCATCGGAGCGCTCTCGTCTGACGGGCGTGTCCCGGAGGACGACCGCCAGCGTCTGCCATGATCTACGCCGGACGACCGCTCACTTCCCCCTCACCGGCTCGAACAGCACGTTGCGCTGCCAGGTCTTCCTGTGGAGCGCCCACTTCGGACCGCTCTGGTCGGTGGGCGATGACAGCGCAATGCGATTGCCGGAGCGCTGTTTGCCGCGAATCCCTCGACGACCGCCGCTTGCCTCGCTTGGTACCGCCGTCGTACGGCAGTATCCTCGGGCAAACGCATGACCCTCCGACTTATCTTCTCCCTCCTGCCCGTCGTTGCGCCGCTCGCCTGGCTGACGAGCTGCAGCGACGGCGAGCGCCCCTCGACGCCCGAGTCGTCCACGTCCTCAGGCTCAGGCGGCGCGAACCCGGGCGGCGGCGGCGCGGCGGCGACGACCTCCGAGGCCACCGGCGCGGGGGGCGGCACGACGACCGGCGGCGCGACGATCGGCAGCACGACCGTCAGCAGCACGACGGTCGGCGGCGGCGGAGGGGCGGAGCCCGTCGCGCCGGGGATCGTCAAGCTCGGCGAGGGAAAGCTCGCGGAGTCGGGGCTCACCGTGGTGTCCTACGGCGGCTACCTGAACGGCGAGTCGTTCCAGCAGGACGCGATCGTGTCGTTCGGCGGCTTCCAGTACACCGCCTTCTGGAACACCAACCGCAACGTCGTCCTCGCGCGACGGCGGCTGCCGGCGAGCGCCGGCGGAGCGGCAGGCGCCTGGGAGAAGTTCGACTTCAAGGAGTATCGGCTGAGCGCCGACGACGCCCACAACACGATCTCTCTCGGGATCACGCCGGGCGACGGCACGCTCCACCTCGCGTTCGATCACCACGGCAGCAACCTGCACTACCGCCGCTCGGTCCCGGGTCTCCTGACGGACCCGGAAGGCGCGGCCTGGGCCGCCTCGAGCTTCGGCGCCGTCTCGGGCGCGCTCGTCGGATCGACCCGCGTGTCCCTCGTGACGTACCCGCGGTTCGTCACCGAGCCCGGCGGGGACAGGATGCTCCTGAGCGCCCGGATCGGCGAGAGCGGCAGCGGCGACGAGCACCTGTGGGAGTACGACGCCACGACGCACGCCTGGACAGCGCTCGGCGAGTACATCGAGGGCACCGACGCCAGCATGAACGCCTACCTGCACGGCCTGTCGTACACGCGCGGCGGCTCGCGCCTGCACGCGGCGTGGTGCTGGCGGGACACGCCCGACGCGACGACCAACCACGATCTCCTGTACGTCTACAGCGACGATCACGGGCGCACATGGAAGAACAACGCAGGCGCCACGGTCGCGACGACCGGCGCCTCCTTCGTCACACGGAGCACGGAGGGCCTGTCCGTGTGGCCCATCGGCCAGAACCGAGGGCTCATCAACCAGGAACACATGACGGTCGACGTGAGCGGCCGTGTCCATGTGCTGCTCTCGCACCTCCCCGACGCCGAGACCGACAATTCGAACTTCACAAGCGCCCGGACGCGCAGCGAGTTCTTCCATTATCTCCGCGACACCGACGGGACCTGGGCGCGCCACGGCATCGGCCTGAAGGTGGTCCAGAACTTCCGCGGCAAGCTCGCGATCTCCTCCACCGAGAACGTCTATGCGATCCTCCCCGATCTCCGCATCGCCGGCGCCTCCCCGAGCGACGGTTACGCGACCTGGACGCTCCTCGACGCCGCCGACTCGGGCCGGTTCTTCTCCGATCCTCTGATCGACGCCGCCCGACTCGAGGCCTCGGACGAGCTCACCGTGTACTACCCAGCGCGGAGCTCCGTGGACATCTGGGGCCTGGAGTACACGCTCCGCTGAGCCGCGCGAAGGGCGCTCCTCGGTCCCCGAGCGCGCCCTTCACGGCCCCGTTCCCCGGGGCGAGCGCGCGGGCTCGTTCGTGGCGCCGTCCCCGTTGCCCGGCAGCTTTCCCCTGATCGACGGATCTTCCGGTTGTTCCACAGGGCGGCGCGCTTGATGCTCGCGGGGCGCGCTCCGCGTCCGTATCGGACGAGCCGCGACCGGCGCTGAGCGGTCCAGTCAGAGCGGCAGTCCCTGCTCCCATGGGGACGCGCGTCGAGCTCGCTCCCGCGCAGGCACGCTCGGTGCTCGCCCTGAGACGCGGTCTCGCCGGTGGCGAGGGCGTGCACTGCCGCGAACGCCGCGGCGGCAAGGGACACTCGCGCAGCGAGCCCCGGCGCGCTCCGGCCAGGAGGAGCGTTACTCATGAACCCGGACGCGTTCGTCAAGCGCCGATTCGCATTCATCCTGGGAGGAATGGTCGCGGTCTCCGCGTATTTTCAGGCCTCCGGGGTATCTCAGCTCGTCGCTCACCAGATCACGCGGGACGGCGAGGCCTCCGCCCCCCTCGTCATGGATCCGGTCGAAGCGCCGCCCTCCGACGATCCGCCGCCGAGCGCGGCGCCGATCCTGGAGCGCAATCCGTTCGACTCGACGACAGGGCCGCTCGTACCCCCGCCGAGCGCCGCGCCCGCCGGCCCGGCGGACCTCTCGGCGCTCGACCCCTACCTCGCTCCACCCTGCGATACGGGCCGCGTCGTGCTGATCGCCATGTCCGAGGACCCCGAATGGTCGTTCGCCGCCTTCGAGAGCGACGGCGGACACACGGCGCTCGGGCGGCGAGGCGGAGAGATCGCCGGCCGCAAGGTCGAGGGCATCGCCTGGGATCGGGTGTGGATGACCTCGACCTCGGGGGGCGCGCGCTGCCAGATGCAGCTCGGCAAGAAGGGCGGAGAGGGCGGCAAGAAGGAGCCCGAGCCGCAGGCGGCAGCGCCGGCTCCGTCCCGCGCGACGTACCGCCCGAGCAGCAGGAGCGATGTCCCGCCCGAGATCGCCTCGCGGATGCAGCGGGTGAGCGACACGGAGATCGACATCGATCGCTCGGCGGCCGAGAAGATCTTCGCGCAGCCCGAGCTCGTGACGCAGACCTCGGCGGCGATACCGGAGATGCGGGACAACAAGGTGGTCGGGCTGAAGATGATGGTCAAGCCCGGCTCGGTGCTCGAGTCGTTCGGGGTGCAGAGCGGCGATATCGTGAAGTCGATCAACGGCATCGACCTGACCGACCCACAGAAGGCCATGCTGGCCTACTCGCGCATGCGCTCCGACAAGAGCCTTTCCGTCGTCGTCGAGCGCGACGGCCGCCCGACGCGGCTCAGGGTCAACATCCGCTGAGGCGAGGAGGCAGGCCCGGCCGGTCGCCGCGCTCCGCGCAGGAGCGGCGCCGGGCGCCTCCGGGCCTTGTCGCACCCGGCGGCGCCGTCGCTCCGGAGCGCTCCGGAGCGGAGCGACAGAACAGATGCGGCGCTCACCCGTCAGACCGAGCACCCGCTCTGTCCGCGGGAGGGGAAGACCATGAACGAACTCGGGATCGTGTGGGTGAAGCGAGCGCTCCTCGGCGGCACGCTCGTGCTGGGGCTCTCGGGGGTGGGGATCGGGTGCAGCACGAAGGATGCCCCCACGATGTCGGAGGCGTCCCCGGCGTCGATGCCGGTGGGGAACGCCGAGGCGAAGCGCGAGGCCCTGGGGTCGGCCGCCGAACGCCTTTCGGCGCGTGGGGCCGCCGCCCCCAGGCACGACGTGGCGGGCGGGAAGGGCGCCGGCGGCCTGGTGGCCCCCGCCCCGGCGGCCACCGCGGCGCCGGGTGAGGGCGCGGCCCGCGCCGCGGCGCCCGAGGCCGCGGGCCTCGACCCGAACGGCCGCTTCGCCACCACGTACCGCCCCGGCGGCGGCCACCTCGCCGCGTTCGAGTCCGCGGTCGCGCGCGGCATCGTCTCGCCCGACGGGCGCGAGCTCGTCAGCGACGTCGGCGCCCGCTACGCCCCGTCGATCGACGCCCCGCACGTCCCGAAGGGCTCGGCGCTCGCCCTGCGCACGGACCTCGAGCGCACGCGGGTCCCGCCCGGCGGCGGCCCGGTGCACGTGCGCGTCGCGCTCCGCTCGACGGCGCAGGCGCCCGCGGCGCGGCCGCACCTGTCGGTGCACCTCGTGCTCGACGTGAGCGGCTCCATGCAGGGCGAGCCCATGGCGCGGGCGCGCGACGCGGCCCGGGCGCTCGTCGACAAGCTCGACGCGAACGACGACTTCTCCCTCGTCACCTTCTCGAGCGGCGCCGACGTCAGGATCGACGACGGCCCCGTCGGGCCGCGGCGAGCCGAGATCAAGGCCACGATCGACGGCATCCGCGAGGGCGGCGGCACCAACATCGGCCAGGGCCTCGCGCTCGGCTACGCGCAGGCCGCCCGGCCGGGCATCCCGGAGGGCGCTGTGAAGGTCGTGCTGCTGCTCTCCGACGGGCGCGCGAACTCCGGGATCACGAGCTCGGAGCGGCTCTCGCGCCTCGCGCTCGACGCCTTCCAGGGCGGCGTCCAGACGAGCACGTTCGGGCTCGGCGCCGACTACGACGGCGCGCTGATGAGCTCCATCGCGAGCGACGGCGCGGGCGGGTACTACTACCTGCGCGATCCGGATCAGATCGCCCCGGCCCTCGCGACAGAGCTCGACAGGCGGCTCGATCCCGTCGCGACCGCGGTCGAGCTGCGGGTGCGGCTGAAGCCGGACGTGAAGCTGCTCCAGGTCTACGGGTCGCGCCGGCTGAACGACGTGGAGGCGGCGCGCGTGCGGACGATCGAGGTCGCGGCGGACGCGCAGTCCGCGCGGCGCGACGGCATCGAGCGGGACCGGCAGGACGACGCCGAGGGCGGGATGCGGTTCTTCATCCCGGCGTTCTCGCGCGACGACAGCCACGCGATGCTCTTCAAGCTGAGCCTCCCGGCGGGCGTCGACACGCGGGCCATCGCGGCGATCGAGCTCAAGTACAAGGACCGCGTCGCCAAGAAGAACGTCGTGGACGAGGCGCCGCTCCGGGTCGCGTACGCGACCGGCGACGCGGACAGCGCGGCGAGCGTCGACCCGTCGGTCGCCCGCACGATCCAGGGCTTCGCCGCCGGCGAGACGCTGGCCGAGGCCGCCCGCCAGATCGCGCTCGGCGATCGCGCCCGCGCCGCCGCGCTGCTCTCCGAGCGGGAGGGGATCCTGCATGCCGCGGCCGAGGCGCTCGGGGAGCCGCTCTTCCTGAAGGACGCGGCCCGCCTCGCGCGCCTCCGCGGCCACGCCGGGGCCGCGGGCGGCCTGGGCGATCCGCTCGTGCTGGCGATGCTTCTCGAGACGGCCTCGCGGACGCACCTTCACTGAGGGCGCGGCTCGGGGCACGATGGCGCAGGGGCGATCCACCGGCGGAGCCGAGGGGCGTACATGACCCAGACATTCACACTCCGGCGCGATGTGGCGGCGCAGCACGTCGACGTCGCGCCGGGCGGCGAGATCGTCCTCCGCGGCAAGCTGGTCTGCTCCACCGACGCCTCGGTCATCGACGCGGCGACGACGACCTGGCCCGCGGGCGCGCCGGGCGGCGCGTCGGTCGACAGCGGCGGGCTCGTCGACCTCGAGCAGGGCGGCTTTCACATGACGAGCCGCGACCCCGCGACCCACGAGGTCCACGCCATCGCGACAGGGGATCCGGCCCCCGCGTGCGCGCTCGCGGGCGTGGAAGCCCCGTGCCTCCCGCTCCGGCTCCTGCCGCTCGCGCGCTCGCGGCTCCAGACGGCGCAGGAGCTGGGCAGCTGCCTTCACGGCGGCATCACGGTCGAGGTGCCGGACGCCGTGCTCCCGCCCGTCGCGCCCGCGGCCGTTCCTTACGTGCAGGGCGCGGCCGTGCTGCTCGGCGCCTCCGTGCTCGCGTCGATCGTGTGGGTCGTGCAGCGCCGGCGCGCCCGATCGCCGCGCGGCCGCCTGCTCGATCTCGCGAAGCGCGCCCGGGCCAAGCTGAGGGCCGCCGACCCGGTCGTCGCCGCGCCGCTCGTGCCGGCCGTGGAGGCCGCGCTGGGCGCGCTGAAGCGGCGGCGTGTGGACGCCGCCTCGACGGAGGGCAAGCGGGTCGCGGAGGTGCTGCGGCGGGTGGAGCTGCGCCTCGACGCGTCGGCCGTGGAGGCGCGCGCCGACAGGGAGCAGCAGGCGGCGGACGAGCTCGTCCGCGAGATCGAGAGCGCGCTCGAGGCGGTCGACGAGGTGGACGGCGCGCGGCGCGGGCGGGCCTGAGGTCGACCAGGCCCCGCCGGAGGTCTGCGCGACGCTGCTGTCGCGCGGCATCCCATCTCGCCTCCATCCGTGCGACGGTCCGGCTGCTCGCCGCCTCCGGCGGGCGCGGCGAGCGGCGCGCCCAGCGTGCGCCGATGAAGCACGCCAAGCCGGCGCTCGCCGCCACGGCCCCCAACCCGATCTGGGCGTGGGACATCACCAGGCTGCGCGGGCCGCTGCCTGGGGTCTTCTACTGCCTGTACGTCGTCCTCGACCTGTTGAGTCGCATGACCGTCGGCTGGAGCCGGAACGCGCCTCTCTGCGCGATCCACTCATAGGATTCTCGTCCGGCCCGTCTCAATCCTGTTGGCATTTTCCGCCCCCTCTGTGCCAATGTTGGGTGAGAAACACGAGCAATGAAACCGCGCAAAATGGCGTTGTGTCGCGGTCGCTCCATGGTGTATAAATCTAGTCGAAGGACAACATGATCTTCCAGAGAGAGCATGGGTGTCCGGATAAGGTTTCGGACTCTGCGAATGCGCGACAGAGAGTCCCTGACAGGCGAGTCGCTTCGTGTGCATCTTCGGGAAACATTGGAAATACCTATGAAAAATTCAAAGCAGAATCAGTCCTCTCGTTGGTTCATACTGGCGTTCGCGTCAGTCGCGCTGGCAGCCTGTGGCGGTGATGACGATACCACAGGGCCCTCGAGCAGCTCATCGTCTTCCAGCAGCTCTTCATCCTCCAGCTCCAGCTCCAGCGCCAGCTCGTCTTCGAGCAGCGCCAGCTCATCTTCGAGCAGCGCCAGCTCGTCGTCGAGCAGCGCCAGCTCGTCTTCGAGCAGCTCCAGCTCGTCTGGTGGCGATCTCGCATTGGTGGTCGCCATCAACTCCGGTAGCAATTCGAGCGCGACGGTCGATGGTGTAGAGTACCAGGCGGACAAATACTCTAACGGTGGTACGCCCAACAGCACGCAAGACTCTGTTGTCGGTGGGCAGCTTTATCAAACAGAGCGGTATGGCGCATTCAAATATGAAATTCCGGTCACCGCCAATGGCAAATATACCGTGAAGTTGCATTTTGCGGAGATCAATAAAACCAGCGCTGGATCGCGCAAATTTGGCGTTGCGATCGAAGGTAACACCGTTGTCAGTGATCTGGATATCTATGCCGAGGTTGGTCATGACGTGGGCCACACGGAGACCTTCGCGGATGTCGCGGTGAATGACGGCAGCGTCACCATTGAGCTGATCAAGGGTGTAGATAACCCCACCATCGCAGGGTTTGCTATTTTCTCCAACGATGGAGAGCTGGATACGACGGCGGCGCCCCTCCCCGATTTCTCCAAGTACTCAGCGTACACTAAGCAATACACTGAGAAGACTGTGATCAATTCGAATCACGCGACGGGCCACGTCGGTGAATTCTTCTTCACCCACTGGAAAGATGGCGGCTCGACATCGATGACCGTGGACCCGAACGGCGAGTTCAGCGTGACCTGGCAGGGCGGTGGCTATAACTATGTCGGTGGTCCAGGGTGGCATTACGGAGATGAGAAGCGGGTGATCGGCTACCGCCTCAATAGCGACAGCGGCGCGAGCTATATCGCTTTGTACGGCTGGGGGTACGACAAGACCATGCCCACGTCGAACGCGGCACACCTGGTGGAGTATTACATCCTGCAGCGATGGAGTTATGACCCCAGCCAGGGTGCCACCGCTGGCAAGACCTTCACGAGCGATGGGGTTCAGTATTCCACTTACCGCTCGACGCGGAATCAGCAGCCCTCTATCAATGGTCGCTCCACGTTCTACCAGTACTGGAGCAAGCCTGCTCGGGCGCAGGCCCTCGGAGAGGACCACAAGATCATCTTCGCCGATCACGTGAAGGCATGGGCCGACAACGGCTGGATTGTCCCGAACATGAACAACCTGGATGCGAGCGACGATCCCACCTATCAGGTCCTGGCCGTCGAGGTGTTCAACCCCGGTAGCAATGGAACTGCAGCGGGTCGCGTCTGGAACGCGACGCCCTGATCCAAAGAAGATGAGGCGCTCCTGAACGTTTCGTGGGCGTACGGCGCGAACGCCCGTCGAACGCCTCGATGGCGCCGTGCTCGACGCCATCGAGGCTCTCCGCTTCGCTCCGACCCGCTTCGCTCCGACCCGCTTCGCGGGCGGCCTCCGCCCAGCAGCCGGCGCCGATCGACGGTGCCGAGCGATTCGCGCGCGAGTCCGCCGCGAGGACGCGATGCGTCGCTCAGCGGATCGGGCCGGCGACCCTCGGCGACGAGGCGGGGGCCGCCTCCGCGGCGGGCTCGAGCGGCGCGCAGCCGTCGGCGGCGAAGGGGCCGATCGCCGGCTTGCCCTTGACGAACACCGAGACGCGGCGCATCCGCTCGGCGAACGCCGCCTCGGTCTCGGCCCGCCGCGGGTCGGCCGCGAGCGGGACGGTCCCGAGGCCGTCGCTGCGCACGGGGCAGATCTCCGCGAGGGGCGGCGCGCCCCGCCGCAGGCGCAGGCGCGCGAGCATCGCGAGCTCGACCGCGGGGCCGGTCCTCTTCACCTTCATAAGGAAGTTGCCCAGGCTGTAGAAGATGGGCCGGCCGCGGCGGAGCTCGATGCCCTGGAGCACGTGCGGGTGGTGGCCGAGGAAGGCGTCGGCGCCCGCGTCGATGGCGGCGCCGGCGAGCGCGCGCGCCTGGGGGAGCGGGGTGTCCAGGTACTCGGTGCCGCCGTGGTAGCTCACCACGACGGCGTCGACGCCGGGCCGCTTGCGCGCGGCGCGCACCGCGGCGGCGAGCCCGTCCCGCTCCGCGCCCGCGACGAACTCGCGCGCCGGGTGCTGCCAGAGCGAGCCCTGGTTCCAGATGCCGGTCACGGCCAGCAGCGCCACGCGGAAGCCGCGGTGCTCGATGACGGCCGGCGCGTACGCCTCGAGCCGCGTCCGGCCGGCGCCCACGTAGGCGACGCCCGCGCGCTCCAGGTGGCCGAGCGTCTCGAGGAACGCGCCCTTGCCGTAGTCCCACATGTGGTTGTTCGCGAGCGACACCACGCCGATGCCTGCGCGCGCGAGCGCGTCCGCGCCGGCCGGGGGGCCCGTGAACACGAGCGGCTGGCGCGCGTGCTGGGTCTCTCCGCCCTGGTCGCTGAGCTGGTTCTCGAGGTTGACGAAGCGCACGTCGGCGGACGCGAACAGCGCCGCGACGGAGGAGAACGGATCGTACGCCGGATCGCGGAGCAGCTCCTGGCCGAGCGCCTTGCCGAGGCAGACGTCGCCGCCGGCGAGGAACGTGATCGCGTCCGCCGGCGCGGCGGTGGCGGCCGGCGCGGCGGTGGCGGCAGCTGGCGCGGCGCGGGCCTCCCGGGTCGCTTCCGCGACGTCACGGGCCGCGGCCGGCGCGACGACGGGCGGAGGCGCGAGCCCGGCGCCCACGTTGGCGGGGCGCTCGCAGCCGAGCTGCGTGGCCGCTGCGCACATCGCGAGGAAGAAAGGGGCAGGGCGCATCGCGAGCGGCGTCTCGGCGCGCATTATCCACGGGCCCGCGGCCGCGCCCAAGTATCCGGTGGTACGCCCGCAGACGTTCGTGCCACCATCGCCGCGCGTTGAGCAGGCCCAGAGGAGCCGCGGCGTCGATCGCCGGCCGCGCGCTCTCGATGGACTTCCGGCCCGCTCCAGCGCGATCTACTGCGGATTGGACGCGCGCTCGTGCGCGGGTTGCTTGGAAGGCCTTATCTCCATGGTGAATCGAAGACGTGAGACTCCCTCGGGCTCGGCGCTGCTCTCTTCGCGCGGCGCGACGCCGTCGAGCACGCGCATCGTGCCGGGCCCCGCGGCGCGCGACGAGGCGCGCGACGAGGAGCGCAAGGACGGCTGGGGCTTTGCCGACACCCGGTTCGTCGTCAAGCCGAGCGGCAGCGTCGTGCTGACCGGCACGCGGTACAGCATCAGCAACGTCGAGCTGCCGTCGCTGCTCCCGTGGATGTCGGCCACGCTCGCCGCGCCGCTCTCCTACGAGAACCGCAACGAGCCGCACTACCCGCCCAAGATCCCCGACGCCAAGGTCGCGAGCGAGCTCGTCGCCGCGCTCCGCGGCTTCCTTTCGGACGATCAGATCTCGCAGGATCCGCTCGTGCGCCTCCGGCGCGGCCACGGCCACACCGGCGCCGAGATCTGGGCGATCCGCTACGAGCGCCTCGAGCGCGTCCCGGATCTCGTCGTGTTCCCCGCGTCGCACGACGACGTCGTGCGCCTCACCGAGGTCGCCAAGCAACACGGCGCGTGCCTCGTCCCGTTCGGCGGCGGCACCAACGTCACGGACGCCCTGCGCCTGTCGATCCACGAGGAGCGGACCGTGATCGCTGTCGACATGCGGCGCATGAACAGGATCCTCTGGCTCGATCCCGTGAACCGCATGGCCTGCATCGAGGCGGGCGCGACCGGGCGGCACATCGTCGCGGAGCTCGAGAAGCACGGGCTCACCATGGGGCACGAGCCCGACAGCCTCGAGTTCTCGACGCTCGGGGGGTGGATCGCGACGAACGCGAGCGGGATGAAGAAGAACCGTTATGGCAACATCGAGGATCTCGTCCTCGACATGCAGGTCGTGACCGCGCGCGGCGTGGTCGAGCGGCCGCACGTGGCCCCGCGCGAGAGCGTCGGCGCCAACCCGAAGAACTGCATGTTCGGCAGCGAGGGCAACTATGGAATCGTCACCAGCGCTGTCGTCAAGCTGTTCCCCGTGCCCGAGGTCCAGCGCTACGGCAGCGTCATCTTCCCCGATCTCGCGCGCGGGCTCGCGTTCCTCTATGACCTGCAGGCCGCCGGCGCGCTGCCCGCGAGCGTGCGCGTCATGGACAACACGCAGTTCCATTTCGGTCAGGCGCTCAAGCCGAAGAAGTCGGGGCTGCTCGCCCGGGTGAAGAGCCAGGCGGAGAAGCTCGTGGTGACCCGGATCAAGGGCTTCGATCCGCACCAGCTCGCCGTCGCCACCCTCGTGTTCGAGGGGACGAAGGAGGAGGTCGACTTCCAGGAGAAGACGCTCTACCGCATCGCGGCGCAGCACGGCGGGATGAAGGCGGGCGCGGCGAACGGCGAGCGCGGCTATCAGCTCACCTTCGGCATCGCGTACATCCGCGATCTCACGTTCGAGCACTGGGCGATCGCGGAGAGCTTCGAGACGAGCGTCCCGTGGAGCCGGGCGCTCGAGCTCTACGACCGGGTGCGCCAGCGCATCCTGCGCGAGCACGAGCAGCGGCGCCTGCCGGGCAAGCCGTTCTTCACCGGCCGCATCACCCAGGTCTACCCCACGGGGGTCTGTATCTATTTCTATCTCGGCTTCTACGCGAAGGGCGTCGACGACCCCGTGCGCCATTACGCCGAGATGGAGCACGCCGCGCGAGAGGAGATCCTCGCCGCCGGAGGGTCGCTGTCCCACCACCACGGGATCGGCAAGATCCGGCAGGATTTCGTGAAGGAGATCTACTCGGACGGCGCGCGCGCCTTCATGCAGCAGGTGAAGCAGGCCGTCGATCCGGACAACCTGTTCGGCGCGGCGAACCACGGCGTGCTCGGCGAGGTCGCGCTCTCGAGCGCCGAGGAGCAGGGGCGAACGCCCTCGCCTTGACCCGGGCGGCGCGGCCGCCGGCGGGGCGCGGCGCTGCTGGAAGCGCCGCGCCAGCGGCTAGCACTACTGCGGGAAGTTGCCCCGGATCGGCAGAAAAACCGCCAAGGCGCCGAGGCCGCCAAGGAGAGAGAGGACGTGCCGTCCCGGCATTTTCCCCTTCCATTTCCCAGGTTTCTTGGCGCCCTCGGCGCCTTGGCGGTTCACTTCCCCGTCCAACTTCCCGCAGTAGTGCTAGAGCGACAAGCGGGTTGAAGCCGCACGCAAACAGCGAGAAGTCGAGACACCAGAGGACGCCAAGAGACGCCAGAAGACGCCAAGATTTATTGTTTTCTTGGCGTCTTCTGGCGTCTCTTGGCGTCTTCTGGCGTCCTGACGTCTCATTTCTCGGGTTTCCACGCTGATCGGTATTCCAGCTCAGAGATCGGGGCGGCGCCGCCCGGACGAGCTCGCGCGGACCCCCAGCCGGCCCCACGGCTCACCGGGCAGTCGCCGGCCGTGTGCCGGAGGTAGCCGCGGCGCGGAACACCCGTCCCAAATTGGTTGCGCATCGCAACCATCTGTGTTCTCCTCGGAGGGTGACCACGAGAGAGCTCCGCTCGGAGGTCCGCGCGTTCGTGCGCGGCTTCGGTCTCCTGGACGAGGAGCGCACGCCGTGCGGCGTCCAGGTGGCGCCGCGCGAGGCCCACGCCCTGACGGTCCTGGCGGACGCCGAGCGGGCGGGCGAGCAGCTCTCCCAGAGCGACCTGCGGCGGGCGCTCGGCATCGACAAGAGCAATGTTACCCGGCTGATACAGCGCCTTCGCGAGGATGGCCGGGTGGAGCAGGACGTCAGCGAGGAAGACGGGCGGGTCCGCCGCCTGCGGCTCACCTCGGCCGGGCGCCGCATGGCGGGGCGACTCGAGGGGCAAAGCCTGCTGCGGTTCCAGTCGATCGTGGACGCCATCCCCTGCGAGGAGCGCGCCGCCGTGGTGCGCGCGCTGCACGTCCTGAATCGCGCGCTCTCGCGCGTGACCCGCGCGACAGAGGAGCAACCCGATGCGAGCGATGCGAGCGACTCTCCCTAGCGTTCTTCCCGGGCTCCTCGGAGCTCTCCTGATGTCCCCGATCGCCTCCTGCACACCTTCCGGCGAGGGCGCTGCGGGACCCGCGCCGGGCGCGCCGGCGGCGGTGCAGGTCCGCTCGTTCGGCGCGCTGCGCGCGATCATGCACGAGGGGCAGACGGGGCCCGCCGTGCGCATCGGCGATGTGGTGCCGGGCCCGCGCGCGTTCGGGCTCGGGGCGCTCAGCGCGCTGCGCGGGGAGGTGACGGTCGTCGACGACGCGATCTGGACCTCCTATGCGCGCGACGACGGGACCCTCGACGTGCGCCCCGTCGGGGCGGAGGAGGAGGCGACGCTCTTCGTGGTGGCGAACGTCGCGCGCTGGCAGGAGGCGACGCTCGACGCCGACGTGGCCGACGGGCAGATCGACGCGCGCATCGAGGCCTTGCTGCGGGAGCGCGGGCTCGACACGGAGGGCGCCGTCCCGGTCCAGGTGCGCGGCGGCTTCCGCGATCTCCGCTGGCACGTCGTCGACGGGAGAAAGCTCGCCCCCGGCGCCGGTCACGCGGACCATGTCCGGGCGTCGGTGAACGGAGCGCTCCCCGCCGCCGAGGGGGTGCTGGTGGGCTTCTTCTCGAAGCGTCACCACGGCGTCTTCACGCACATGGGGTCGAACACGCACTTTCACGTCGTCCTGCCGGAGCGACCGCTGATGGGCCACGTGGACGGCGTGACGCTCGCCCGGGGCGCGCGGGTCCTCTTGCCGGCGCCTTAGGCTTGGCACGAGCGCACCGGCGGCGGCGCTCGGCGCGCGCCGCGGGCGCAGGTTCCAGGCGGCGGTGGTATGCAGGACAGCGGTGCAGCTCATGACGGCGACCTCGGAGGACGGCGGCGGGGCGGGCCGCGTGGCCGGCCTCGCGGGCGTCGTGCTGTGCGGCGGGCAGAGCCGCCGGATGGGGCGCCCCAAGGCATGGCTGCCGTTCGGGGGCGAGCCGCTGCTCCAGCGGGTGGTGCGGCGCCTCGGCGAGGCGGCCTGGCCGATCGTGGTGGTCGCGGCGCCGGGGCAGGAGCTGCCGCCGCTGCCGGAGGGGGTGCTGCTCGTGCGCGATCCGGTGGAGGGCCGCGGGCCGCTGCAGGGCATCGCGGCCGGGCTCGATGCGATCGCGCCGCTCGCCGAGCGGGCCTACGTCACCTCGACCGACGCGCCCTTCCTGCACCCCGCCTTCGTGCGGCGCGTCGCGGATCTCCAGGCGGGCGGCCACGCCATCGCGGTGCCGCGGGCGGAGGGGCACCATCACCCGCTCGCCGCGGTGTACGCGTGCTCCGTGCGCGGCGAGGTGGCGGCCTTGCTCGCCGAGGGCAGGCTGCGGCTCTCCACCCTGTTCGAGCGGGCGCGCACCCTTGTCGCGGAGCCGGAGCTCCTGCTCGCGGATCCGCGGCTCCGCGCGGCGGATCCGGCGCTGCGATCGCTGCGCAACCTGAACACGCCCGAGGACTACGCGGCGGCGCTCCGCGAGCTCGACTGACCGGGCCGTTCGCCGCCCGCCGCCGCCGCGCCTCCGGGCTCGGTCACGGCGCGGCTACGGCGCTGCGCCGTACACCCTGCCGAGCTGCTTGTAGAGGAACCGCGCCGCGTGCTCGCCATAGGGCGTCTGCGCCGCGTACACGTCGGGCGAGGCGATCGGCGCGTGCGCCGCCAGCGCGCCTGGCCGCCCGAGCCGGGCGAGATCCTCGCTGAGCGCCTCCATCGAGGCATACCGGTTCTCCGGCCGCTTGCGCAGGCACTTCGCGATCACCGCCTCGAGCGCGCGCGACGCCGGGCTCTCACCCAGGTTGGGCGGCGGGGGCGGGGTGACGAGCTGGTTGGCCAGGACCACGGCCTCATCCATGGCGGGCGCCAGGGCGGGGGAGGAGCTCCGCGCGACGCTGAAGGGGAGACGCCCGGTGAACATCCGGTACATGAGCATGCCGAAGCCGTAGACGTCCGTGCGCCCGTCGGGAGGGTCGCTGACGGTCTGCTCCGGCGCCATGTACTCCAGGGTGCCGACGGTCACCCCGGCCTGCGTGAGCCCCGAGTGCTCGTACAGCTTGGCGAACCCGAAATCGACGACCTTGGCCGCCCAGGCGTCGCCCTTCTCCCCCACGAGGAACACGTTGGCGGGCTTCACGTCGCGGTGGACGATCCCCGCGCGGTGGGCCGCGCCGAGCCCGGCGGCGGCCTGCAGGAGGAAGGGCACGCCGGCCTCCGGGGACAGCCGCTTCTCGCGCAGGAGCAGCGAGCTCAGCGACTCGCCGAAGAGGAACTCCAGCACGAGGTAAGGCGACCCATCGTGGAGGCCGATGTCGAGGACCTCGACGATGTTCGGGTGAACGACCGTGGCCGCGGCCTTGGCCTCCAGGAGGAACCGCGCCTTCACCTTGGGCTCGCGGCGGAACCTCGCCTCCAGGAGCTTCAGCGCGACGGGCGCGCCGCCCTTCGTGTCCTCCGCCAGGAACACCTGCGCCATGGCGCCGCTGCCGATCAGGCCCCGCACCCGGTACCGCTCGGCGATGATCGCGCCCACGTGCTCGGTGGGCTGGGACCGTATCCGCCGGATGTCGTGGCTCGCGACCAGCTTCTCTCCGTCGTGCGGGCAGAAGCGGTGGTCATCCGCGTACCGCCGGTGGCAACGAGGGCACAGCATGAGGTCCCGTCCTCGGGGATAGCCCTTCCGCCGCCCTTTTTGCAAGACCCGACGTGCGTGTCGTGATCGCGCCTCGCGAAGGGGCGCGGCACGATCACGACGCGCGGGACATGTCCGACGGCATCCGCGCCCTGGGCTCGTGGATCAGGACCGTCTCGGCGCTGGAGAGCTCCTCCATGTCGGGCGCGTCGCCTGACATGCGCCAGCCCGGGCTCCGCTTGGGCAGGCTGTCGAGCAGGCCGACGAACGAGCTCACCCACTCCTTGATGTCCTGAGGCCGCTCGTCGGGCGACAGCGCGAGCGCCCGCGCGAAGGCGCGGTCGACGTCCGGCGGCGTTCCCGGGAGCAGCGACGAGACGGGCGCCGGAGGGGCGCGCGAGAGGCTCGACAGGATGGTGGCGAGGTCCTCTCCGGCGGCGATGCGCCGTCCGGTGAGCGCCTGGTAAGCGACGGCCGCGAAGGAGTAGAGATCGCTGCGCGTGTCCACCGACCTGCCGCGCGCCTGTTCCGGGGCCATGTAGAGCGGAGTCCCCAGGAAGATGCCCGTCGAGGTCGCGCTCACGTCGGCGGAGAGCTCCTTGGCGATACCGAAGTCGAGGATCTTGACGTGAAAGTCGCCCGGCCCCGTCGACGGGATCAGGAAGATGTTCTCCGGCTTGACGTCGCGGTGCACGAGCCCCGCCGCGTGCGCAGCGCCGAGCGCCGAGGCGCCCTCGCGCAGCAGCACCGCCACCTGGGCTGGCGTCCCGGGCCCGTGCGACTTCATGGCGTGAGCGAGGGTGAAGCCGTCCAGCCATTCCATCACGATGAAGAGCGTCCCGTCCTCGATCTCGCCCGAGTCGTACACCTCGACGACCGACGCATGATGGATTCGCGCGACGAGGCGCGCCTCTCTCGCGAACCGCGCGCGCACATCCTCGTTGTTGAAGTGCTCTGCCCTGATGGTCTTGATCGCGACCTCGCGCCCGAGCCGCTCGTCGTGGGCCTTGAACACCCTGCCCATGCCGCCCTCCGCGACAGCCCGGGTCAGGCGATACCGCCCCGCCACGCGATAGGGGGACGGCCGCGGCCTCTTCAGCGCGGCGCCGTCATCGAGGCATCGCTCCGCGTGCTGGTCGTAACAGCGCTGGCAGCTGGGGCATATCTGCAGGATATCGATACCGCGGCGCACCATGTCTTCGAGCGTCGCTTCCCGCCGCTCCGCCGCGCTCGCGAGATCCTTGCGCAGCCGCGAGAGCTCGAGCGCGCTGCCGAGGTGATGCGCGAACGTGCGGACGAGCCGTCTGGCCGTATCGTTCCATACGACGCCGCCGCCGACGATGACCAGCGCGCCGTGGACGTCGCCCGACATGCCGAGGACGGGGACGACGACATCCGCGGATCTCGGAAAGGGGTGTTGGGTGAGCGCAGCGTGGCGCAGCGCGTCGACGTGCGGCGCCTCCGTGGCGGTCGCGGTGAGGCTGATCATCGCCTGCTCCTCGGCCTTCCACACCGCGACCTCGCGGGCGCCGATCGCCTCCGCGATCTGCGCCGCCGCGGCGGACGACCACCTCGCGATGTCGTCGAGCGCCTGTGCCGAGGAGACGACGAGCTCCGCGAGCTTCTCCTGCTCCTCCGCGAGCTGGCGCGCGAAATACTGCACCGTTGCGTACGCGATGGCCGACACCGTGAGGAGGTTCATCGCGAAGAAGCCGGCGAGGAGGCTCGGAGGCGCCTCCGGCGCGACGCCGGAGAGGAGCGGGTCGGCAACGCCGGCGGCCATCACGAGCAGCGTGTACGCGATGAACCAGGGGACGGACGCCCGCGATCCGTGGAACAGCAGCAACGTCAGCGGCGCGAGGAGCGCCCAGAGGATGACGCCGCTCGAGCCGACGAACCCTCCCCGGCTCGCGTGCATGAGAAACGGCAGGGCGAAGATGAGCAGCGCCTGACGGAAGCGGAACCCGGCAAACTCCTTCGTCCTGGCGAAGTGGGCGAGGCTCAGGCCGGTGCACACCATGTAGCCGAGCGGGATCGCCGCCGAGCGGTGGTCCCCGGCTGCCCCATAGGCGATCACCCAGACGGGGCACGCGCACGCCTTGAGCGCCGCGGTGAGCGTGAGGATCTTCTTGTGCTGGCGCACCTTCGGATCGTCGCCCGACTTCAGCCCCATCCGAGCGATGGCCTGGAAAAACTTCATTCTGGTCGATTGTACGACGCTGAGCAGGGCGGCCTCAAGCCGCGGTCAAGCGTCCGGGGGGCGCGATGTAGTCGAGGTGTAGGTGTTGCGCTCCCTGAAACGGGGGCGGTCGCTTCGGCGTGCGCTGCGTGGAGACGAGCGACGGCCGTGCCCACATGCTCGGTGGGCTGGGACCGGATCCGCCGGATGCCTATCGGCAGCACCGCTCAGGCCGCGTTCCTCCTCGCCCGCATTGCTGACACCACCAGCTCGTTTTGCCCGGCTGCTCGGATGTCTTCGGCGTCCTCGGCTTCACGGAGGCCCCCGCGAGCTTTTCCGCCGCTTGCGGCGCCTTCTCGACAGGCTTGCGCGCCGTCGAGAGCTCCGCGCGCAGCACCCGCGCCTCCAGCGCGAACGAGTCCCGCTCGGCGCGCGCCTGCCGGGCCTCCTCCAGCGCTGCCTGGCGCTCCGTTTCTGCGACAGCCTTCGCGGACTCCAGGGCGGCGTGCGTCGCGTGCTGCGCCAGCAGGATCGCTTCGGCCTCACGCTGCGCTGCCTCGGCGTCGCGCAGGGCCGCGTGTTGCGCCTGCCGAGCCGCTTCGGCGTCGCGCAGGGCCGCGCTTTGCGCCTGCCGAGCCGCTTCGACTTCGCGCAGGGCCGCGCTTTGTGCCTGTCGGGCCGCTTCGGCGTCGCGCAGGGCCGCGCTTTGCGCCTGCCGAGCCGCTTCGACTTCGCGCAGGGCCGCGCTTTGTGCCTGTCGGGCCGCTTCGGCCTCATGCTGGGCTGCCTCGGTGTCGCGCTGCGCTGTATCCTGCGCCTTGCGAGCGGCCTCCGCCCCGCGGCGCACGGCCTCGGCCTCGCGCTCCCGCGCCGACTCGGCATGAGCCGCCTCTCCTGCAGCGAGCGCGCGCCGCGCTTCCTCGAGAGCCCTCCGTAGCTGCCGTCGCCCCCGCTCAGCGACGAGCGCCGCCACGAGCAGCGCCGCCAGCGCCAAGAGGTTCAGCCCGGTCGCCATCCGTCCGCCAGCAAGCGCCCGCGCTTCGCGAGCAAGAACGCGCGATTCTCCGCGGTCAGGTGCCCACGGAACAGGGAGGGGAGCTCGTCGTAAGGGGTCACAACGCACCCGCGCCAGCGAAGCGAATCAGCGCCGCCTCTCGAGGGCAGCGATGTCCTTGTCGCACACCGCTCGCTGGACGCCAATGGCCTCTGGGCCTGTCGCCGCGCTGCGGCTCCGCGGGCCCCCTGTGGTAGCCTCGGCCCGACCGCCGGCCCTGAACCAAGAGGATGCGCGATGCCCTACTCCCAGGCGAAGACGATCCTCGCCCTCCATAGCCCTCTCGGCCCCGACGCCCTCGCCCTCGTCAGGATCCATGGCGAGGAGCGGCTGTCGGGCCTATTTCGGTTCGAGCTCGACCTCCTGTCCGAGGAGCGGGCCATCGATTTTTCTGCCATCGTCGGCCAGGGCATCACCGCGGTCATCCGCCTCTCCAGCGGTGCCGAGCGCATGATCCACGGTGTCGTCACGCGCTTCCGTCAGGCCGGCCGTGTCTATGTCGACGGCGGCCAGCCGAGGACCGCCTATCGCGCCGAGATCCACCCCTGGCTCTGGTTTCTGACGAGGACCACCGACTCCCGCATCTTCCAGGACAGATCGGTGCCCGACATCGTGAAGCAGATCTTCGATGACCTCGGCTTCTCCGATCACAAGGACGAGCTGACCGGCTCGTACGCTCCTCGCGAGGTGTGTGTCCAATACCAGGAGACCGCGTTTCAGTTCGTCTCGCGGCTGCTGGAGGAGGAGGGCATCTATTACTATTTCCAGCACGAGGACGGAAAACACACCCTCGTCCTCGGCGACGACAGCGCGGGCAACCCGCGCTGCCCCGATCTCGGCGACGTGCGCCACGTGGGCGCCGCCGAGACCTCGACGCGCGATGAGGACGCGATGACCGCCTGCGAGCTCATCGAAGAGGTCGTCGCGGGGTCGTATGCGGCGACCGACTACAACTTCAAGGCGCCCAGCACCTCGCTGCTCAGCCAGGCGAGCGGCGGCGGGGCGAAGCTCGCGCTCTTCGAGTATCCCGGCGGCTACGCCGACAAGGGCGCCGGCGACGCGATCGCCACGCGTCGCATCGAGGCGGAGGAGGGCGTGGCCCGGCGCCTCGTCGGCAGCTCGTTCTGCCGCGCGTTCACGGCCGGCCACGCGTTCCAGCTCGTCCAGCACGAGCGCTCCGACGTGAACGGCGAGTACCTGCTGCTCGCCGTCACGCACTCGGCCGACAACGACGAGTACCAGAACTCCTTCGAGGCGATGCCCATGCAGAGCCCCTTTCGCCCCGCGCGCGTGACGCCGAGGCCCCTCATCGCGGGGGCTCAGACGGCCGTCGTCGTCGGCAAGAGCGGCGAGGAGATATGGACCGACGAGTTCGGCCGCATCAAGGTGCAGTTTCACTGGGACCGGTACGGCAAGCGCGACGAGAACAGCTCCTGCTGGATCCGCGTCGCCCAGTCCTGGGCCGGCAAGGGGTGGGGCAACTGGTTCTTGCCGCGCGTCGGCCAGGAGGTCGTGGTCAGCTTCCTCGGCGGCGATCCCGACAGGCCGCTCTGCACCGGGTCGGTGTACAACGCGGACCAGACGGTCCCCTACGCGCTTCCCGGCGAGCAGACGAAGAGCACCCTCCTGTCCCGCTCGTCGAAGGGGGGCAGCGCGGGCAACGAGCTCCGCTTCGAGGACAGGAAGGACAGCGAGGAGCTCTTCATGCATGCCCAGAAGGACATGGTCGTCGACGTGGAGAACGACTGGACGATCGGCGTCAAGCACGACCAGGCGATCTCCATCGACCACGATCAGACGCTGGCGGTGGGTGGAGACCAGACCATCAGCGTGGAGAAGAGCCGCACGGTGACGATCGACAAGGGGGACGACCTGCTGACGGTGGGGAAGGGCAACCGCACGATCGACGTGTCGAAGGGCAACGAGTCGCACGCGGTCAAGGGGACACGGGATGTGACGGTCGAGGGGCACGAGACCCACACCAACAAGGCCAACTTCACCCAGGAGGTGAAGGGCAATCACGTCCTCAAGGTGAAGGGGAACCTGGTCATCGAGGCCAAGACGGTGACCATCAAGAGCGAGCAGGCGATGACCCTCAAGGCTGGGAAGGCGCTGAAGGGCGAGGCCGGCGCGGATCTCACGTTGAAGGGCGACGGGAAGGTCGCGATCAAGGGCAGCGAGGTGAAGAACAACTGACGTCCGCCCGGGCGTGGGCGAGCGCGTCGCGAAAGGAGCGCCCTTGTCGATCACCGAGGAGGAGGTCTTCGCTCAGGCGGTGGACAACGCAGGATTTCTGTGGAGCCAGCGCGACAGTGCGGCGCGCGATCCGCGGTACGACCTGAAGGGCCTGGCGGAGGTCGACGCGCGGCTCGCGGCGCAGCTCGATCTGCTCGAGCGAGGCGGGCGCGCGGCGTGGGACGGCTGCGCGGCCGCGGCCGAGGAAGGGGGGGCGGGCGAGGTGTTCGCGGCGCTCTCGCTCGCGCTCACGCGGCGGGATCAGGGGGCGATCGCGGCGTTGATCGCGCGGGGGATCGATGCGCCGGATGTGGCGCGCGGGGTGGTGTCGGCGCTCGGGTGGGCGGCGCCGGAGCTCGTGAAGGACGTGCTGCCAGCGCTGCTCGGCGCGAAGGCAGGGCCGGCGCTCCGGACCATTGGCATCGCCGCGAGCGCGGTGCGGCGGCGGGATCCGGGGCCGGCGCTCAAGGAGGCGCTCTCCGCCGAGGACGCGCGGCTGCGGGCGCGGGCGCTCAAGGCGCTCGGGGAGCTCGGGTACGTGGAGGGGATCGACGATGCGCGGCGGGCGTTCGGCGCCGAGGACGAGGCGGTGCGGTTCTGGGCGGCGTGGTCCGCGGCGCTGCTCGGGGACGAGCGCGGCGTGGATGTGCTGCTGGAGATCGCGGCCGGCGGGCGAGCGCTCGCGCAGCGGGCTGCGGGCGTGGCGTTGCGGCGGCTCGGTCCGCACGCGGGGGCGAGATGGCTGAGGGGGCTCGGGGAATCGCCGGGGGCGGCGCGGGCGGCGATCGCGGGGGTGGGGGCGCTCGGGGATCCGGCGCACGTGCCGTGGCTCATCGAACGGATGAGCGCGCCCAGGCTGGCTCGCCTGGCGGGCGGGGCGCTGTCGTTGATCACGGGCGTGGAGTTGGTGAGAGAGGAGCTCGAGGGGCCCGCGCTGGAGGAGGCTGGGCCGAGCGACGACCCGGAGGACGAGGACGTGGGGCCCGATCCGGACGACGGGCTCCCGTGGCCTGATGCGGCGGCGGTGGCGCGGTGGTGGGCGCGGCGGCGAGGGGACTTCGCGGCGGGGAAGAGGCATCTCTGGGGGAGGGGGGTCGATCTGGAGGGGCTGAACGAGGTGCTGCGGCGCGGGAGCCAGCCGGCGAGGGCGGCGGCGGCGATCGAGCGATGCTTCCTGAGGCCGCGGCTGGGGGTGTTCGAGGTGCGTGCGCGGGGGGACGCGCAGCGGGCGGAGCTCGGCGGGTAGAGCGCGGCGCGCGGGGGTAGAGCGCGGCGCGCGGGGGATGAGGGCGCCAGGCCGGCCGCGCGCGGCGCGCTTGTGGCTCGCGTGCACCACCACCCGCGTGCGGCCGGACCTTGCGGCCGGGCGGTGGCGGGACGCAAGCTCGGGGCATGGCGCGCCGCTTCAACACGGCCGGGCCCTGCCGCCCGGACTGGCACTACATGATCCCGGCGGAGCGGCGGTTGCCCGAGGCGCCCGGGCTCGTGGAGCAGATGGGGTACTTCGTGGTGCACGCGCCGCGGCAGACGGGCAAGACGACGGCGCTGCGGGCGCTGGCGCGGCGGCTGACGGCGGCGGGGCGCTTCGCGGCGCTGCTGTTCTCGTGCGAGGAGGGCGAGGCGTGGGGCGACGACATCGGCGCGGCGCAGCGGGCGATCCTGCGGGAGATCGACCGGCGGGCAGCGATCGAGCTGCCGCCGGAGCTGAGACCGCCCTCGGTCCCCGAGCAGGGGAACGAAGGGCTCCTGGGTCTCAAGCTGTCTGCGTGGGCGCGCGCGTGCCCGCGGCCGCTGGCGCTGTTCTTCGACGAGATCGACGCGCTCCGGGGTCAGAGCCTGATCGGCGTGCTGCGCCAGCTCCGGGCCGGTTTCGCCGATCGGCCAGCCGACTTCCCCGCCTCGGTGGCGCTGTGCGGCCTGCGCGATGTGCGCGAGTACAAGGCCGCGAGCGGGGGGGATCCGGGCCGGCTCGGCACGGCGAGCCCGTTCAACATCAAGATCGAATCGCTCAGGATCGGCGGTTTCGATCGCGACGAGGTGCGCGACCTGTACGGCCAGCACACCGCCGAGACCGGCCAGGTGTTCACCGAGGAAGCCATCGAGCGCGCCTTCGCGCTGACGGCCGGCCAGCCGTGGCTGGTCAACGCGCTCGCCCGGGAGATCGTGGAGAAGCTCGTCATCCCGCCGGACGAGCCCATCACCGCAGCGCACGTCGAGGAGGCGAAGGAGCGGCTCATCCTCGCGCGCGCGACGCACCTCGACTCGCTGGTGCACCGGCTCACGGAGCCGCGCGTGCGGCGGGTGCTGGAGCCCGTCCTGGCCGGCACCTACGAGGGCGGGGGAGACACCTACGACGACGATCTGTCGTACGTGCGCGATCTCGGGTTGGTTGCGCCGGACAACCCACTCCGGATCGCGAACCCGATCTACCGCGAGGTGATCGTGCGCGTGCTGGCCTCTCCGGCCGAGGCGAGGGTGCCCGCCCCGCCGGCGCGGGCGTTCATGCTGCCCGACGGGCGGCTGGATCTGCCGCGGATCCTGCGCGAGTTTGCCGAGTTCTGGCGAGAGCACGGCGAGGTGCTCGCGGCGGGCATGCCGTACCACGAGGTGGCGCCGCAGCTCGTGCTGATGGCGTACCTGCAGCGCGTGGTGAACGGCGGGGGCCACGTGGACCGGGAGTACGGGGTGGGGCGCGGGCGGATCGATCTGCTGGTGCGCTGGCCCCATGCGGCTGCGGACGGGACGCGCGCGGTGCAGCGCGAGGCGCTGGAGCTCAAGGTGTGGAAGGACGGCGGCAAGGATCCGCTGCCGAAGGGCCTGGCGCAGCTCGAGCGGTATCTGGAGCGGCTGGGGCTGCCGACGGGGGTGCTGGTGATCTTCGACCGGCGCAAGGAGGCGGGGGAGCCGGAGGAGCGCACGCGCTTCGAGGAGGCGGTGACGCCCGCGGGGCGCAGGGTGACGGTGCTGAGGGCATAGCTCACAGCGGGCGCGGCGAGCGCGGGGCGAGGCGGGGGAGGAGGCGAGCGCGAGGCCGAGGCCGGTCGCGCGCGAGGCAGCGGCGGCCGGGCCTTGCGGCCGGGCGGTGGCGGGACGCAAGCTCGGGGCATGGCGCGCCGCTTCAACACGGCCGGGCCCTGCCGCCCGGACTGGCACTACATGATCCCGGCGGAGCGGCGGTTGCCCGAGGCGCCCGGGCTCGTGGAGCAGATGGGGTACTTCGTGGTGCACGCGCCGCGGCAGACGGGCAAGACGACGGCGCTGCGGGCGCTGGCGCGGCGGCTGACGGCGGCGGGGCGCTTCGCGGCGCTGCTGTTCTCGTGCGAGGAGGGCGAGGCGTGGGGCGACGACATCGGCTCGGCGCAGCGGGCGATCCTGCGGGAGATCGATCTCCAAGCGGAGGTGGAGCTGCCGGCGGAGCTCAGGCCGCCGCCGATGTCGCTCGAGGGAGACGAGGGACTGCTCCGGGCGAAGCTGTCTGCATGGGCGCGCGCGTGTCCGCGGCCGCTGGTGCTGTTCTTCGATGAGATCGATGCGCTGCGAGGCCAGAGCCTGATCAGCGTGCTGCGCCAGCTCCGGGCCGGTTTCGCGAACCGTCCAGTGGACTTTCCTGCCTCGGTGGTGCTGTGCGGCCTGCGCGACGTGCGCGAGTACAAGGCCGCGAGCGGAGGGGATCCAGGCCGACTCGGTACGGCGAGCCCGTTCAACATCAAGATCGAATCGCTCAGGGTCGGCGACTTCGATTGCGACGAGGTGCACGACCTGTACGGTCAGCACACCGCCGAGACCGGCCAGCTGTTCACGGAGGAGGCCATCGAGCGCGCATTCGCGCTGACGGCCGGCCAGCCATGGCTGGTGAACGCGCTCGCCCGGGAGATCGTGGAGAAGCTCGCCGTCCCGCCGGACGAGCCGATCACCGTGGCGCATGTCGAGGAGGCGAAGGAGCGGCTCATCCTCGCGCGCGCGACGCACCTCGACTCGCTCGTCGCGCGGCTGCACGAGCCGCGCATCCGGCGCGTGATCGAGCCGCTCGTCGCGGGCGCGCTGTCGGCCGGCGGCGACACGTACCAGGACGATCTCCAGTACGCTCGCGACCTCGGGCTGCTCGCCTCGGACAACCCCGCGCGCGTCGCGAACCCCATCTACCGCGAGGTGATCGCCCGGGTGCTCGCCGGCGACGTCGAGCCGGTGATCCTGGCCGAGCCGAGGCGCTTCGTGCTTCCGGACGGCCGGCTCGATGTGGAGCGCCTGCTCCAAGAGTTCGCGGCGTTCTGGCAAGAGCATGGCGAGGCGCTCGCAGGGAGCCTGGGCTACCACGAGGTGGCGCCGCAGATCGTGCTGATGGCCTTCCTGCAGCGGGTGGTGAACGGCGGCGGGACGATCGACCGCGAGTACGGCCTCGGCCGAGGGAGGATCGACTTGCTCGTGCGCTGGCCCTACCGCGACGCCGAGGGGCGGCGCGCCGTGCAGCGCGCGGCGCTGGAGCTCAAGGTATGGCGCGAGGGGGAGAAGAGCCCGCTGCCGAAGGGGCTGGCGCAGCTCGACGGGTACCTCGCGCAGATCGGGCTCGACGAGGGGGTGCTCGTGATCTTCGACCGGCGCAAGGAGGCGGGCGAGATCGACGCGCGCACGCGGTTCGAGGAGGCGAGGGCGCCGTCGGGGAGGCGGGTTACGTTGCTCTGGGCGTGAGCGGGCGCTCTTGGAAGCCACCTACCAGGCACGCTCATCACATCAAAATCGGTGGTCATCGCTCCAGCCTCGCGCAGGAGACAGCCGTACGCCGACGAGGGAGCGCACGGCGTCGGCCACTGCAGCCTGGACGACGAGGATGTCCGGATAGTCCTTGAGCCGGCAGATCTTCAAGTCGCCGATGGCGCTCTCGTCCAGCGCGAGGGCGTCGATGCGCACGATCTGATCGTCGTCCATGACGAGATCGGACGCTGCACGGTCGATAGCATCGACGAGCCCCACGACGTTGAGGGCATGGAAGCCCTCCACTGTCCGGCCGGAGGGCTCGACGAGGAGCGCGGGGTAATACTCGACGTTGTCAGCGCCTGCGCCGACCAACGCGTTGCGCAGGCGGCCGGAGCCGATGGGGACCCTCATGAGCTCGAAAAAATCCGGGAACGTCTCTGTCGGCGCGCGCGCGGTCTCCTCCTCATCGATCGTGTGCTCGTCGAAGGGCTCTTCGAGGACGACCTTGAGCCCGGCCGGGGCCACGTCAGGGGCGAAACGCTGGCCGTGCAGCCACTTGAGATCGTGCCCAGGGCGTGCTTCCTCGAGCGAGGCCATCACGGCAAATTCGAGATCCATCTCCAGGACGTAGTACATATCCCTTTCTCCTCGAGCTCAGCGGAAAGGAGAGATGTCCAGCCGGATGTCGGGCCACGCTGATGGCGAGAGCCGGCCGCCGCGGTCACGGTAGGCCGTTTGGGCTTCGCGCAGCTTTTCAGGGTGGCATTCCCACTTTGCCCTCGCGACGGACATGAACGCATGGTTGACAGCCCCGTCCGCATACTGCTTCAGCTTTTTCTTGAGGCTGTCTAGATCCGACTGCTCGCACCGCGCCGGGGCCGATATCAGCACGGCAATCCTGCGCACCATGTTGTCCGACCTCACGAAGTAGCTGCTTTTATGACGTCCTATGTGTAGCTGAAGCGGCTTCCCCGATTCTACGGAGGCCCAGAACGCCTGGAAGCTCTTTTCAAGGGATGCAGGCGCTCCTGCGTCGCCGCTCCGGCCGGGGAGCTGGATGATGTTCGGGCTATCGTTGGGTCGGAACTCTGCGGCGTTGAGGAAGTGATTCAGACGAAGAAACTCGTCCTTGCCGTTCTTCACGAAGCTGGAGTAAGCGAGGCTGTGGTGGCCCTCCGATGCGTAGCTGGGTGGATACGTGTTGTCCTTGTAGATCTTGCAGCGCTCGGCATCGCCGCCGTCGAAGACGCCGGACATGCTCTTGTCGCGCTCCCATCCGCTCTTCCCTACCGTCGGCTCGACAGGCTCGTCCTTGGGTTTTTCGTGCGATTTGTCGCAAACGATGCACTGTCCCTGATCGACCATGGCCTGAACGCTCGCGACGGTCTCGCCGATCTCCATGTCTCACCTCGATGATCGTGGCGCTCGGAGGCGCGGGTTCAGGTCATCCCATCATGTTCTTCTTGTTATGGAACAGCGGATCCCCCAGCCGGCACACGTTCTTCCCCTCGAACTTCACGTCGAACGAGTACAGCATGAACTCGCACTCCCCCCGGTTGCACGAGCTCATCACGCCGCCGGCCGTCCCCGCCTCGTCGCCGCTCGATTTCGAGTACTTCGCCCCCTTCACCATCGGCATCTTCCCGTCGCACGTGACCTTCTTCGGCCCGTCCGACGTGTCCGACGCCTGCCCGATGTTCGGGTAGGGGATCGGCACCGGCCCGCCGGGGGTCGGCGTCTTGCAGACGTCGGGGAACACCATGCTCATGCCGCCGCTCTGCTTGTGGACCACCCCGCGCATGTTGGCGAACACCTTCGTTCCCATCGCTCGCTCCTCCAGTCCCTTTCGTTCCCCGATCAGTCCCTGTCCAGGATCGCCGCGCCGCGCGCCGCCAGATCCGACGGCGCCCACACCAGACAGCGTGACGGACGGTGGCCCTCTGCCAGCGACATCGCCGCCAGCCCCACAAGCATCGCCCCGAGCGCCGCCCCCGCGTCACCCACGCAGTCTGCCGGGTGCTCGATCACGAAGTCTTCGGCGATCCTCTTCTTGTGCCGCGCCACCGCCACTCCCCACTCCTTGGCAAAGAAGCTCTCGCCGTTGAAGCCGGCGTACACCGTCCGTACAGGCCCCCCCGGCGCCGCGGCGAACGCTGTCTTGAGCGCCGCGTCCAGCCCCTCGCCGCGGTACGGCGCTGCCGTCGTGTAGCGGTGCCCTTCCTCCTCCGCCGTGCCCACCGAGACGAGCCGCGACAGCGGCGCGCGCCCCGAGCCCGGCCGCGCGAGCAGCAGGAACGCCGCGCCCTCCCCCGGGATGAAGCCGTCGAAGATCCCCGCCGCGCGCAGCCGCTCCTCGAGGTCCAGCGTCCCGAGCAGGTACAGGTCGAGGAGCGTATCCACTCCACCCACCACGACGCGATCATACCGGCGCGCGGAGAGCCCCTCCAGCGCCGCGGCGAGCGCCAGGAAGGCCCCCGCCCGCCCCGCCGGGAACACCCGGCTGCGCGCCAGGTCGAGCTTCACCTCCGCCTGCGCCGCGAGGTGCTCCAGGAAAACCGGCCCGATCGGCGCGGGACGGCCTACCGGGAACGCCTCGGGCCCCGCGAGCAGCACCGCCGCCGGTCCGGGAGGAGCGTCCTCGAGGCATGCGCGCAGCGCTGGTCCCGCGAGCCGCAGCATCCGGAGCTGCCGCGCGGTCAGCCCGGCGATCCCCTCGAGCGCAGGCGCGAGCGGCGGCAGATCCGGAGTCGCCACGAGCGCCATGACCAGCGGATTGAAGCGGCGATCCAGGACCGAGCTCTGCTGGAACCGATCGATCCCCGCCCGGACCGCCGCGCTCGTCACCTCGGCGCTCAGCCCGACAGAGCTCACCATGCCGACCCGCAGGATGTCCGCGCCCGGGGCCGCCATCACGACCTCCGTCCGCTCAGCTCGATCCGCCTCGCGTCGATCTCCACCAGCTTCACCTTGAGGGCTCGCTTGTCGCAACCCACCTCGCCCAGCCACACGATCCCGAGCCGCCCCTCGCCAGGCTCGAGCATCACGGTCTGAAGCCGCATGGGCGGCCGCTCCACGTCGGTATCGATCGTGACCTTCACGTCGAGATCGCACAGCGGCAGCCGCACATCCCAGGGATCTGGCGAGGCGTTCTGCACCTTGACCGGCTCGCCGCCGCGCAGGTGGCCCGGACAGACGAGGCCAGGCGAGGCCGCGTTGAAGAAGCGCGCGTCGAAGTCCTTCGGCAGGTACGGCGCCCGCGTCTCCTGCCAGGCCTCGTCGTAGGTCCCCGCATACCGCTTGCGCGGCTCCCACGAGGGCGCGATGAAGCCGAAACCCGCGGGCGGCGGGCGGTCGCGCGTGCCCGAGAGGAGGTGCGCCGGGTCCTCCAGGTTGGGCAGCCGCCGCACCGCCTTCTCGGGCGGCGCGCTCCGCAGGCCGAAGCCGATGCCTACCGGATTGCGCTGATCGATCTCCTGGGGACCCTTCTCGGGATCGTACTTCAGCACGCCGCCGAAGGCGCGCTCGTAGACGAGCGGTAACCGCTCGAACGGGACCGGCGGAGAGATGCGAAGATCCAGCGGGCCGCGCCATTCCCGATCGCCGAAGACGCGGACCACCCTGGCGACCGGGCCGACCGCGAGCGACACATCGACCGAAGGCGCCGGGCGCCCGCGCGGCGCCCACGCCTCGCCGAGCAGCACCACGTCGGTCGCCGGCTTGCCGAGGTGGAGATCCGCGGCGTGCTTCAGGCTGGTCTGTCCGGGCTCGCCCCAGTACTCGTCCGCGAGCTTCAGCGGCTCCTGCGCCTCGGCGATGCGCAGCGCCCCGCCGCGGAGCGCGAAGGTCGCGCGGACCGCGACGTAGAGCGTGTCCACCCCGCGAGCGTCCGGGAAGAGCGCGATGTTCGCCTTGAACGAGGTGCTATTTCGGAGCTGGAGCATGGGATGGCCGGCGAGAACGGACGCAGGCGCTCAGAACCCACGGTTCGGGAGCTTGCGCACCCGGTTGAACTCCGCCTCGCTGATCGCCTTCGTCGCCCGCCATTGCTGTATCACGTAGTCGGGAGGCTTCACGTCATCAGAGAACCCGTGCCAGCCGCCCGCGTTGTCGTAATGAAACTGATAGACTTTCCCGTTGCGGTAACCCCACAGGCGGGGAGCCTTGTCGCGGAGCGGCGCGGCGGCGTCATGGAGGGCGCTCTGGAGCACCTGCCTCGCCTGTGCGTCGTCCAGATCCATGATCGTGCCCTTCACCCCAGGACCGCCTCTCCCTGCGTGCTTCGGTGTGGGGGCATATTTCCGCAACGCCGGGCTTGTGAGCTGCTGCTTCCAGAGGACGTTCGTCGCCGAAAGGAACGCCTCGATCTCTCGCTTCATCTGCAGGATCGGAGCCATGGCGTCACGAGGCAGCTTGTCAGCAGGAAGTCTGTTCAGCGCCTCGAGCAGCTTCGCGAGCGCTGGGCGGAGCTGATCGGCGAGCTTCGCATCCTCGCGCGCGAGCGCGATCGCGTCCGCGATCGAGCGAGCGTACCGTGGGAGCTTGCCGAGCTTCATCATGTCGCCGACATACGGGATCATGCTGGCGCCGCTGATAACGGCGTCCAGCCATTGCCCGCGCGCGAGGGAGATGAGCCCGCTGGCCCCATCCGAGATGAACGTCGGATCCACCAGGCCGACGAGGTCGAGGGCGAACTGCACCAGGTCGAGGATGAGCTCCGCTTTACTGGCCATGGGTGTCCTTCCGTGCCGCGCCGCCGTCGTCGGCCGGTGAGCGAGACATCGTGGCAGCGGAGAGCGCCGCCCCTCGCAGCCTCTTCTCGATCGGCTCTCGCCTCCGCGCGCCCCCGCCGAGGCACGCCGTCGTCCCGAGGCGCGCCCCGTGCCGCCTCCCGAGCCGCGCCGCCGGCGCCTCCTCGGCGCGCATCCGCAGGAGCACCGTGAAGCTCAGCACGTCGCCCGCATAGAACCGCGTCAGCGCGCACAGCGGCTCGAGCAGGTCCCCTCCAGGCAAGCAGCGCACGTAATCCCGGAGCGACAGCGGCCCCACGACGAGCTCGAACCCCGCCTCCTGGTCCCACGCTCGCCGCCCCAGGATCGCCCCCTGCCCGAGCCCCCGGTTGCGCCCCGAGGGGCCGATCGCCGTCCAATCGCTCTCCTCGATCGGGTGGTACGCCCCCGTCAGCGGCGCCGCCTCGATCGGCACCCGCAGGTGATGCCGCAGCAGCGCCGTGAGGCCCGCCATCGGCCGCACCTCCCGCGCCACCAGCGCCGCCGGCTCCAGCAGCGCGCGGTCGCTCACCGGCAACCTCCCGCGAAGCGACGGCAACCCGAGGCCGATCAACGCATAAAGGTACCGCGCGGCGTCGTCCTGCTCCGGAGACGCCACGCCGAGCCCGATCCGGTGCCGCTTGCGGATGCGGTAGACCAGCGAGAGCAGGCGATGATTGAAGATGTCCAGAAAATCGCGCAGCGCGAAGTCGCGCCGCGCCGCGCGCTGGTACACGAGCTCCGCGAACGGCGGCGGCAGCGGCCCGAGCGCGCCCGCGAGGCTCATGAAGCTCGCCGTCAACACCGCCGGCTCCCCCTCGCGCGCGGCGCGCTCGATTCCGGCCACGTCCGTCTCGGGGAACGCGAGGTCGATCGCGCCGCGCAGCCGCACCGCCTCGGCCGCGGGCTCGGCGCTCTCGCCCACGCTCCGGCAGCCCTCCGCCCGCGCCTCGAGCAGCGCCACGGCCTGGAAGAAGTCGAAGCGGCGGCCCTCGGTGAAGAGCCGGTCCTCCTCGTCTAGAGGAGCGCCTTCGCGCCTGCCATCGGTTGCCATCGCTTCCATACCTCCGCGCGCCCCGTGCTCCTCAGCACGAGCTCCGTGAATGAATTGATGTGTGCGTGCAGCGAGAGATACCGGCTCAGCACCTCCGCGAAGAGCAGCGGGCTCGATCCGACGAACTGCTCCTCGTCGAGCGTCAGCGTCACCTCGGTCCCGCGGCAGAACCCGCGCCACGCGTCCGCGCCGATCCGCCGCGTCACGGTGCGCGCCGACACGCCCGCGATGCCCTGGATCTGGCGCTCCGCCTCGGGGATCGACGCGAAGAGATAGACGCGCAGGATCTCCTTCAGCGCGTCCATGCCGCCCGGCCCCGAGATCGAGAGGTGGTTCTGCGACAGGTTCGATACGAGCCGCCAGAGCGCCTGTCCGCCGAGCGGAGGATCGCGCTGCGGGGTCGGCTTGGTGAGGCAGGTGATCCGGCCCATGGCGGCCCCACGCTCGAGCGACAGCGACACGCCGGCGGACAGCTCCTCGGGGAGGTCGCGGTTGGTGCACAGCACCGAGGCGTACACGACCCGAGATGGGGGCCTCCGAGGCGAGAGGTCGAGATCGACGAACGACAGGGTCACGTCCGTGCCGGGCACGTCTTCACGCGACGTCGCGACGCGGCGGGCCTGCCAGAACGCGCGTGGGCCCGCGCCCGCGCCCTCGGCGTGGTGCGTGAAGGAGAAGAACGGCGCGTACTCCACCTGCTCCGCCTCGCCCGGCGCCGTCGCCGTGACCTTGTGGATCGAGTGGATCTCGGTCGTGCGCTCGCGGCGCGCGTCCGCGACCAGGCGGTACTCCGGGAAGCGGTGATCGACCCGGATCGGCTCGGTCGTGCGGGAGAACAGGTTGATGATCGGCGCGCAGCCGAGCCGGAACGTGTCGGCCCGCACCACGAGGCTCGCGGGCGGGCGCTGGTCGAGCAGGAACAGCAGGCTGCACGCCGTGCCCTCGGGGAGGTGCGTGAGCTCGACGTCGAAGAAGAGAAACTTCTCGGGAAAGGCGAAGTACTCCTGGACCAGCCGGTGACCGGGAGACGCGTGCACGGGGTAGGGGAGCGCCTCCTCGTCGGGCCCGAAGCCGACCGGGTGGAGCCGCGCCTCCGCGAGATCCCGGCCGCCGCCTTCGCCGGCGCAGAGGACGCGCAGCGTGTGGCCGAAGAGCAGCTCGTACAGGCGATAGCCGCTCAGGCCGCCGCCGCTCAGGAAGAAGCGCAGCCGCCGCACCCCGAGCGCGCGCAGCGGAGGGCCGCCGCTCCGCAGGCGGATGCGGAGCGCCGCCATCACCCCGCCGGAGCCCGGCGGCAAATCCAGCGCCTCGGGGGCGCCGAAGCCGGCGGCCTCGATCTCGATCGGCCAGAGCGTGACCGGAGCGCACGTCCGGAAACGGCAGGTCGGGCCCCCGTGCGCCTCGGCGAAGAGCGGCGTGCCCCGCTCGATCACGTGGCCCGAGGTGAGCTTGCTGTCCCTGGGGCTCACCTCGAAGGCCGCGATCGCCATCGACGGGATGGGCGAGAGCAGCGGCGGATAGAGGACGCCGAGCAGCGACGTGGTGAGCTCGGGGAGATCGCTGTCGAGGCGGCGCTGGAGGCGCGCCGTCAGGAACGCGAACGACTCGAGGAGGCGCTCGACGTGCGGATCCGCGGAGTGGCGCCCCTCCAGGCCCAGGCGCGCGGCGATCTTGGGGTACGCCGCGGCGAACTCGGCGCCGCGCTCCCGCAGGTAGGCGAGCTCGCGGGCGTAGAGATCGAGCAGCTCGGCGTCGTGGTCGGTCGTCGTCACCCGACCTCCGGCAGCGGCAAGGTGAAGCTGAGCGGCTCGCGCACCCGCTCGGTGACGAGCTGCGCGCGGACGGCGACGCGGTACCGCGCGTCGCCGTCCGCGGGAGGGAGCAGCTCGACCTCGACCCGCGCGAGGCGGGGCTCGTATGCCTCGACCGTCTGCTGGACGAGCCGCGCGACGCGGAACCGGTCTTCCTTGACGACGTCGCGGCCGCCGAGCTCGAGGTCGGGAAGGCCGTAGTCGATCACGGTGCGCTGGCGCGAGAGGGCCACGTCTCCGGGCACGGGGCAGCGCGTGCCGAGCAGCCGCTCGAGCTCGCGGAGAACCGAGGCGCGCAGCGCGTCGAGGTCGTGGCTGCGCTTCGGCCGCGCCTCGCTGCGCTGCGATGGGTTGTCGTCGACCAGGCGGTCGAAGAGCGGTACACGCCCCGCGTCCGCCGCGCCCCAGCTCTCGTCCATCTCGCGTCCTCGTCACGAGGCCGGGGCGGCGGCGCGCCCTCGGCCCCGCGAGATCACTTGCCCTTGTTCTCTTCGAGGCTGAAGCTCGCCGAGCTCTTGCCCTTGGCCCCGCCCGGCGCCTCTTGCTTCTGCTGCGCGTAGTCCCAGGTGATCTTCTTGTAGCCGAAGGTGATGGTCTCGATCGGCTGATCCCCGCCGGCCGTCACCGAGACGGAGGTGATGATGCAGCTATCGAAGGTGTACGTCATGTACTTGTGCGGCGCCCCGGCGACGTCGGCCTTCCAGATGTGCACCTTCATCGACTTGATGTCCTCGCCGCCGCAGCACTTGAGGTTGAGCGTCGGCGACGCGATGTCGAAGTACTTGGTGATCGTGAAATCGTTGTGCACGCAGCGGCCGCTCGCGCGGCTCGTGTTCGAGGGCCCGGCCGTGAGCGGCATGGCCACGCCGTGGCTGAAGGACAGCAGCTCGATCATGTCCTTGCCCTGAGCCGACGTGCTCTCTCCCTTGATGCCATCGATTTCCCAGAAGATATTCTGCATGGTTCATCCCTCCTCTATCCACGATTGCACAGCCCGCGCGCGGCCGGGCCCCATCGCGAGGCGCCTCCGCGAGCGCGGCCACCTTCTCCGCGGCGCGCGCCGCTCCTCGTCACCCCACCGGCGGCGGCAGCTCCGCGACGAGCCGCATCGAGACCGAGAGCTCGTTCAGCTGGAAATGCGGCTTGAGGAACACAACCGCGCGGTACGCGCCGGGCTTGCCGGGGACCTCGGAGACGTCGACCCGCGCCTCGCGCAGCGGCAGCCGCGCCTTGGTCTCCTGGCCGGCGCTGTCGTTGAGGAGCACGTAGTCGGCGATCCAGTTGTTGAGGTAGTTGGAGACGCCTTCCTGCGAGCTGAAGCTCCCGATCTTGTCTCGCATGAGCACCTTGACGTAGTGCGCGAACCGGGACGCCGCGAGGATGTAGGGGAGCTGCGCGCTCAGCCGGGCGTTCGCGTTCGCCTGCGGCAGGTTGTACGCCTTCGGCTTGTTCGTGGTGCTGCCGCCGAAGAAGGCCGCCTGCGCGCTCCCCTTCTTGTAGCAGAGCCCGATGAAGCCGAGCTCCGACAGCTCGTTCTCGCGCCGGTCGGTGATGGCGACCTCGGTCGGGATCTTGGCGACGATATCCCCCTCGCTCGTCTTGAAGGTGTGCAGCGGGAGGTTCTCGACGAGACCGCCGCCCTCGACGCCGCGGATCGCGGCGCACCAGCCATAGAGCGCGAAGGCGTTCGTGATCCGCTGCGTGAGCGCGTACGCCGCGTTCCCCCAGAGGAAGTTCCCGTCGCCCTCGCCGACCTGCTCCTCGTAATTGAACCCCTCGACCGGGACGCCCTTCGGCCCGTACGGCAGGCGCATGAGCACGTGCGGAAGGACCAGCCCGACATAGCGCGAGTCCTCCGACTCGCGGAACTCGCGCCACTTGATGAGCTGCGTGCTCTCGAATATCTTCGCGAGGTCGCCGGGCACGCCGATCTGGGTGAAGCTCGGCATGTCGAAGAGCTCGGGCGACGCCGCCGCGATGAACGGCGCGTGCGCCGCGGCCGCCACCTTGGAGAGCTCCGTGAGGAGCGAGACGTCGGGGTTCGTGCCATCGAACTCGTAGTCGCCGACGAGCATGCCATACGGCGCGCCCCCGAAGGTGCCGTACTCCTCCTCGTAGACCTTCTTGAAGACCGCGCTCCGGTCGAAGTCCGCCGCGGCCTCGAAGTCCTTGCGCAGCTCGTCCTTCTTCACGTTGAGCACGCGCAGCTTCAGCCGCGTCGAGGTCTCGGTGTTCATGACGAGGTAGTTCAGCCCGCGCCAGCGCGCCTCCACCCGCTGGAACTCCTTGTGGTGCAGGATGGCGTCGAGCTGCGCGCTGATGCGCGCGTCGATCTCGGCGATGCGCGCCTCGATGGCCGCCACCGTGTCGCTCCCGACCTTCACCTTCTCGTCGAGGACCTGGTTCACGAACTCATCGATGAGATCGCGCGCGTGCTTTCGTTGCGGCTCCGCCGCGCCGCGGACCATCCCCTGCGCGAGGATCTGGTCGATGAGGCTCATCTCCTCGGCCGGCGCTGCCGCCGCCGAGCCGACCGCTTGGGTGCTCTCTTCCGCCATGGCTCTCTCCCTTCCCGTCCTAAGATCGCGGCTCAGCCGTCCCGGCCCTTCTCGAGCTCCTGCTTGAGCGTCTCGAGCTTCTTCGTGTCCTCGACGACCCGCTTGAGCATCCCGCTCAGATCGTCGTTGCCCTCGAGCTTCGCGAGCAGATCGTTCAGCCGCTCCCGCGCGCGGAGCAACGCGCGCAGCGGCTCGACCTGCTCCACGAGCTGCTCGGGCCGGAAGTCATCCATGCTCTTGAAGGAGAGGCTGACCTTCAGCTTGCCGCCCTCGTCCGTGAGCTTGTTGTCGACGAGGCACGTGGCCTCGGGCGCCACCGCGGCGAGGACCTCATTGAAATTGTCGCGATCGATCTCCACGAACTTGCGGTCCTTGAGCTTCGGCCGCGGCGCCTCGGAGGTGCCGGACAGGTCGCTCATGATCCCGACGACGAACGGGATCTCCTTCTTCTCGATCGCGCCGCCGGTCTCGACGTCGTAGGTGATCTGCACCCGAGGCGGGCGGTTCCTGCTCAGCCATTGTTGCTTGCTCTCTGCCATGGTCGTTCCTTTCTCCCGCGGCCTCGGTCGAGCGTGCATCTCGCGCGGACGCTCTCCCCGGGGCCAATCCACCCTCGCGCGGCCGGGCCGGGGACCGATCGGCGGATCGGGCCGGCGCCGGCGGTCTCATGGGATCATCCGGCGTCGCCCTCCTCCCGGCCGCGCATGCCGAGCAGCCGGTAAATCGCGACGAGGTCGTCGGCGCTCGAGACGAACTCGCCGAGCAGCTCCGCGAGCGACATGTTCCCCCAGGAGATCGCGCGCTTCACGAGGTACGGGACGGGGCTGTGCGGCTCCGTGCGAAGGAGGTAGTCGGCCGCCTCGTTGAGCCGGCGATACGCTTCCACCCGGCTCTGGATCGCCGCGGCCGGGCCCCGCGCGGGCGCCGGGTCCTCCGCGCTCTGCGCCGGGGGCTCTCCCGCGGCGGGCGCCGGCGCGTCGTCAGCGGGCTCGCCGAGGGCGGACGCCGTCGCGGCGCCGAGCAGGCGCAGCGCGCCGCGGGTCCGGTGGAGGACCGGGGGGCGGTCCATCCTCGCCGCGAGGCTCCGCTCCAGCGCCTCGGCCGCGGACAGGGCGGCGCGCGCGTCGCGCTGGAGCGCTGTCCATCGCGAGCGATCGACGAGGGAGAGCCGCGCCGCGAGGGGCTCGGCCGACCGCGCGCCCTCGGCCGGGCCGCCGCCGTCCATCCGGCCGCTCTCCCAGTCGGCGAGCGTGCAGGGGGGGCGGTCGTCGCTGCCTTCGAGGAGCGGGACCATCCGGAGCCGCCGCGCGAGCGCCTCGTCCAGCCAGCCGACGAGGTCGCCGCGCGCCTCGAGGCCGTCGTCGTCGAGCGCCGGGAACATCGCGTCCCAGTAGCGATCGCAGAGCCCCGCGATCAGCCGGAGCCCCGGCGCCGCCGCGCCGATCCCGCCGATCTGCGCCCACGCGTCCGTGAGCCAGGCGGCGATCTGCAGGTCCTTGGAGCGCCGCGCGAGCGCCTCGGCGCAGAGCTCGGCCACGAGCTTCCAGTCCGCCGTCTTGAGGCGCGTCGCCCACACGCCCTGCGGCAGCGTCGGATCGTCCTCGCGCCGGGCCTCGCGGACGCGATCGTACGTGCCCTCGTAGCGCAGCGGCGCCCCGGCGGGCGCTGACTGCGAGATGGGCGCGAGGAGGCGCTCGATGTCGATTGCGATGGTGCGTTCTGCCATGCGTGCCTCGTTCGTCGCTGCTGCCGCGCTACTCGCTGTCGAGCACCGGAGCGGTCGTCGGGAAATCGGGGTACTTGAGCTGCTTGTCCTTCTCCTTGCCAACAAGGCCGAGCCGCACGAACACCCGGGCCGAGCCGCCGGTCGTACCGGCCCGCTCCAGCCAGCCGCCGGCGGGATCGGGGATCGTGAACACGACGAGCTGGAGGATGTTGGCGACGGCGTCCTCCTTCTTCAGCTCCGCCTCCTCCGCGGCGTGCGTGTGCATCGCGATGAGCCGGAGGAGCGCCCAGGGGCCGCTCGCCTCGAAGGTCGCCGTCCGCTCCTTCGCGACCGCACCGGCGTTCTGCTCGACCGACGGGATGTCGGGGCTGTTCTTCGCCCACCGGAGCGTGAGCTGGACCGGGTCGCCGAGCCGCCAGGTGGCGGTCGGCTTCGGCCCGCCCAGGAACAGCCGCTCGTCGGCGATCCGCAGGCTCCACTCGGCGATCTGGTTGCCCGCCACCTCGCGCGCCTGGTTGACGCGGAAGGCGGTTGTGACGTCGAAGGAGCCGTCCATCGTCGCGTCCCCCTGCGCCCACATCGGCGCGAGGAACTCGCGCACCTTCTCCATGCGGTCGAGGAAGCGCACGACGTCGCGGGCGGCGGCGCCGCCGCGCAGCGACAGCACGGGCCGGAAGCGCTTGCGGAAGTCGCTCGCGTTCTGAAGGAAGAGCCGGACGTCGTCGGGGTTCGCGTCCTCCCGTTCGACGCCCGGCTCGAGCCGCGCGAAGGGGAAGCGGTCCGCGAGCGAGCGGTGGAACGAGCGGCGGAGGCTCGGGTATTTCGTGCGGATCTCCTCCGTGGCGAGCGTGGCGCACCGATCGCGGAGCAGGACGAGGATGCGCCGGCGCCGCCTGGCGAAGTAGTCGTCCGAGCGCACGTCGACCGGCACGCGCTCGATCTGCGCGATGCAGTTCTCGAACGTGACCGTGGGCAGGTCGTTGAGCAGGAAGCGCTCCAGGGCGGCGACGCTGTTGCCGGCCTTCTTCCCCTCGTAATCGCGGAGCGCCCCGACGATGTGTTGCCACGGCGCCATGTCGTTGACGGACCGGGCATCGGCCGCGACCTCGGCGCTCTCCAGCAAGCCGAGGACGGGCTCGGCGAGCGCGCGGGTCAAGGCGTCGGCCCGGCCCCGCTGCGCCACGGCGTACTCCGCGAGCTGCGCCCCGTCGCCGTCGGCGAGGCCGAACGCCTCGAACGCCGGGCTGCGCTCGCCGTTCCACCAGAGGAACGTCCCGTTCTTGACCTCGTAGAGCCCGTCGGCCTCGAGCGTCCGGCTGGCGAGGGTGAGCAGGTACGCGCCCTGGCCGCGCACGAGCGCGCGGACGCGATCGCGCACCTCCTCCAGCCCGAGGCGCCCCGCGGCCGCCAGGATCTCCCGCAGCGGCTCGCTCGCGAGCGCGAGGGTGCCGACGTCGGCGCGCACCGTCTCGACGCGGCGCGACTCGCTCGGAGGCGGGGCCATCTCCCGGCGCGCGGCCTTGCCCACCGCGGCGAGGACGTTGTCCCGCAGGTTGCGCAGGGCGAGCTCCCCGAGCGTGCCCCGCACCTTCTCCGGGAACCGCTTGAGCCCCTCCTCCTGCGCGAACGCCTCGTACTCCTTGAGGCGCTTCGCGCCCTCCTTGAGCTCCTCGACGTTCCAGCTCAGGCGCGCGTCGTCGAGGGTCGCCGGCAGCGGATCCACGTTGTCGACGGGCTCCATGAAGCGCTGGCGCAGGAGCGCGGTCGAGGGCTCCTTCAGGGCGGCGACGAAGGGCGAGAGCTGGAGCTGCACCTCGCCCTCCTTGCGCACGAGCAGCGGCCCCGAGAGCGCTGTCTCTGCGCCCCCGAGGTAGCTCTTCAGGAGCAGGAGCCGCCCCTCGCCGTCGTCTTTCACCAGGCCGTAGGCCGGATCGCCGAGCAGCTTCAAGGTGCGGACCGCCGCGAGCAGGCGATCGAGCGCGGCGTTCGGCGGGAGCTTGTCGGTCGCGACCCAGGAGAGGGTGGGCGCGGCGAGCCGCGCCTCGGTGCGCGCGATCGCGTCGTGCAGCGCGGCGAGGCTCGCGGACCGGTACTCGGGGCCGCCGCGCTCGAGCTCCTTCAGCCCCCGGACGAGCGCGTCGACGTCCGCGCGCAGCGCGGCCTCGTCGAGCGTCCGCGAGATGCGCTGGTAGAGCTGGCTGAAGAGGCGATCGGACCGGGCGCGCGCCGGATCGCGGTACGCGTCGAGGCCGAAGGGCGCGAGGGGCGGGATGGCGAGGAGCGCGCGCCGCTGGTAGGCCGTCGTGCGCGCGGGCGGGAGCCTGTGCTGGAGGACGGATTCGGCCAGATCGGCCACGCTCTGGACGCGCGCGTCGCCGGCCTCGGCCGTGGGATCCTTCGGCGGTCCGGCCACGAGCGTCTCGAAGCGCGCCACCTGCCCCTCGAACGCGGCCGCCTCGCGCAGCCAGGCCTCGAGCGCGACGTACTCCGGCGTGCGCTCCAACGTGGCCGCGGCGATCTCCGCGCCCGCGGGGGGCAGCGCGGGGGGCTCCCCGAACAGCGGGCCCGTCCTCGCGTGGAGGCCGACGCGGAAGGCGTCGAGGATCACCCGCTCGTAGGCGCTCGCGATCGCCTGCTCGATCCGCGCGTCGATGCCGCTCAGCCACGATCCGGGCACGAGCGCGGAGCGGAGCCGCGTGCCCTCGATCGCGCTCAGCCCCTGGAGCAGGCGGACGGATCGCTCCGCGCGCACCGCGCCCGAGGGGTCGGCGCTGGGGTCCTCGAGCTTCATGTGGCGCAGGCTCGCCGCCAGGTCGCTCAGGAAGGGGAGCAGCGACGCGGCGTGGCGCTCCAGGCGGTTGCTCTCGAGGCCGAGGAAGACGCTGTAGAGGAGCGCGAGCGCGACGGTGGCGATCCTCAGCGCCCGCACGACGCGCTGCCGGCGCTGCAGCGTGAGGCGGGTCGGGCGCGCCAGGCAGGCCTCGGCGATCACCTTCCTCTCGAGGAGATCCCGCGCGAAGAGCGCCCGCCGCCCGGCCGGCCTCTCCGATGGCGCCACGGGCTGCGCGGGCTCGGGCTGCGCCGGCGGCTCCAGGCCGACCCAGGACAGGCTCCGGACCGCGACGGGCTCGCCGCCATCGTTCGGGCGGAGGAGGTCCTCCAGCGCCCGCCTCAGGGGCTCGCGCAGCGCGAGGAGGGCGTCCGGAAAGAGGAAGTACGCCTCGACGCCCGCCACGAACGGCCGGTCCGCCGCGAGGCGGCGCGCTTGCATCGCGGAGAGCGCTGCGCCGACGCTGCCGAGCGCCTCGTCGACGAGGCCCGCGGTGCTCTCGACCCAGGCGGCGCCCGGCTGCGCCCAGCCGAGCGTCGCCTGGCGGAGATCGGCGTCGAGCTCGTGCGCGAAGCGGTCGAACCCGTCGAGCCGGTCGCTCTGCGTGATCGCGAGGTGGACGGGGACCTGCATCCCGAGGTGCTGCTGCGCCTCGTCGAGCCGCTGGCGCAGGTGGGCGATCTCCCGTTGCTGGGCCGGCGCCGCGCCGTCGCTGTCGAGCAGGTCGCGGGCGGAGAGCGCGACGAGGATCCCGTCGACGGGCCGCTCGGAGCGCGCGCGTCGCATCGCCTCGAGGACGGCGCGGAAGCCGGACGCGCGCGGCGTCCCGCCGCCTTGCGGCTCGTTCGCGAGCAACCGCCCCGCCGGCTCGACGAAGATCGCCCGCTCGAAGAGCCACACCTGGCAGGTCGACGGATCGCCCAGCGAGCGCGCGGTCGTCCCGGAGCGCGGCGTGAGCCCGGCGCCGGCGAGCAGCGTGGATTTGCCGGCGCCGGCGGCGCCGAGCACGAGGAAGCACGGGATCTCGTCGGGCGACGCCCTGAGCGCCGCGCGCGCTGCGGTGAAGAGCCGCGCCATCTCGGGCTCGAGATCGTCGGTCGGCGCTGCGCCTGCCGCGCGGCGCCGGCGGCGCGCGCGGAGGAACAGCGCCAGACCGACGAGCGCGGCGACGAGCAGCGCGAGGGCGATCGCGAGGGGCAACGTCACGGCGCGCCCTCGATCCGGTCGAGCTCCTCGACCACGCGATCGACGCGGTACAGCCAGACCCCCTGCGCGGCGAGCGCCAGCAAGCCCGCGACGACGGCGAGCGGAACGACGCCGGCGCGCAGCGACGGCAGCCGGCTCCGCGATGAGCCCCCGAGGGTGTGCGCGTGGGCCTGGGGGCAGAGCTCGGTGAGCCCGGTGGCCAGGGTGGGATCGACGCGCTGGAGGTGGAGCGCCAGGTCCTGCCGGTACCGCTCGGGCTTGTCGCGCAGGCCGAGCGCGCGGTATTTGCCCTGGAAGCCGAGCGCGAGGGCGGCGAGGTAGACGAGCAGCAGCGCGGAGGGGGCCGCGTCGTGTCCGGAGAGCACGTCGTCGAGCTTGCGGAAGATGCGCTCGCCGGAGACGTAGGTGTGGAAGACGTGCGCCTCCAGCGGGCGCTCCGCCCATGCGTACCGCCCGTCCCATTCGGCCTGGAGGAGGAGCTCATCGGCCATGGCGGCCATCACGTACTGGGCGTCGTCGTAAGCCCGGAGCTCGTGCTTGGTGAGCTTGCGGCCGAGCGAGACGGCCTGGGTCTCCAGGAAGTCGACGAGGCGCTGCCGCACCGTCTCGATGCCTGGCGCGAGCCCTCCGTGCGCGAGGGTGACGAGCTGTCGCTGCCGCACGACCTCGGCGTAGAACGCATGGAAGGCGTCGAGCAGGAGCGTGCTCCCCGCGAGCGCCTGCACGGGGCTCCCCTGGAGAGGGGCCGGGGCCTCCCGTCGTGGCGTCTCCACGGTGGCTGTGGCTCCTGCCGTCATGCTCGCTCGTCGGTCGCTTTCACGTACAGGACGAGCTCTGCAGGCCCGGCGGCCGCGGAGGGATCTCCCGTGTTGAAGATGAGGAGCGGCTCGCCGAGATCGAGGTAGGGGCTCGACGGCTCGAGCTCGAAGAGCACGGTCCCTGCGGGCGCGATCAGATCCCCGTGGCGATCGACGCGCCGCCGTCCGGCGCCGAGCACGCGGCTCTGCTGCATCTCGCGCGCGCGGCGCGCCGAGCCGATGAGCGCGCCCTCGACCCAGCTCACGACGTCCTTTTCCTGCGCCCCGCGGCGGCCGCGCACGGCGACGAGCACGGGCCGCCCGGCGAAGCGCCGCTGGAACTCCACCTGGTAGCGCCCATCGCCGAAGTCGAAGGGGTGAGCCGTGAACGACTCCAGGATGCCCTCGTCGACGAGGCGGAAGACGTGGTCGCGCGCGGTGCTGAAGGTGACCCGCAGATCGTCGTGCTGGTAAGCGGGCAGGACGGGCGGGACCGGCATGCGGGCGAGGGCAGCGAGGTGGCCGACGAGGGAGGAGAGCGCGAGGTAGAGGGCGTAGGGGTGAGATCTGCCCGTGCCGAGCACGACCTCGAAGGGGGGCAAGGCGGTGACGAGGGCGTGGATTTGCCGGCGCAGCTCCTCGAGCACGTCTCGCTCCTTGCTGCGAGAATGCGCGCTGAGCCTGTCGGCGAGCCGCAGCGCCTTTTCACGCAGCCGCGCGGTGATCTGGCCGCACATCGCGCCGAGCGGCGAGGTGAGGGGGACGGTCATGCTCGGCGGCAGGTACTCGGTGCGCACGAACGCCTCCCCTTCGCGCCGCAGCTCCGCGACGGGCAGGCACACGAAGCGGGCCGGCGGCGCGGCCGCGACGAGCAGGCGCGCCACCGGGACGAGGCGCGGAATCGGGAGCGGCTCTTCTCCCGTGTTGTCGTCCGGGACCGGCGCTCCTTCGATCGAGCGATAGCGGGCGAGATCGCCGCCGGTCGCGGCGCCGCCGAGGTGCTCCTTGGGAACGGCGAGGTACGCGGTGAGGGGGCCTGCCGCGAGCTCGGCGGCGTGGGGCTTGAGGTCGACCTGGAGCTCGGGATCGCGCGCGGTGTGATGGACGACGAGGTGATCGGGGAGCACGGCCTCGACCTCGAGGACGCGCAGCGTGCCGCTCGCGAGCAGCCCGGCGTCGATCTCGAGGTGGTGGACCCCGTAATGGAACGGGTGGAGCTGCCCGAGGTGGTAATCGAGGAGGCGCTCGGAGCGCCGCGCGGCCTCCTGGAAGTGCTGCGGCGAGAGCAGCATGCCGTCGTGCCACTGGACGGCGGCGGGGACTTCCGCGGGGCGTCTCATGCGTGAGCTCTCCTGGCGAGGCGTGGCTGCCTGGCAGCGTGGCTGTCCGTGGCGCGGCGCGTCGGGAGCTTGCCCGCGGTCATCGGTTCTGCTCCAGGGCTTCGAGGGTGGTCACGGCGAAGTCGCCGTCCTGCAGCTCGATCCGGATCCGCTGCTGGGAGCCGAGGCGGATGCGGTGGGATCCGGGCGCGCGGTAATTGGCGAACACGAGCGGCTTCGCGTTTCGGGGGATCTCCACCACGACGGGAGGCGGCGTGTACCCCGGCACGAACTCCCATTCCCACTCCGTGAACGCGTCTCCGCCAGGGAAATCACGCCGGAGCTGATCCCTTTGCTCGTACCACTGCTTCGCCGACATCTCGGCGAGGCGCTCGAACAGTTTCGTGTCATAGACGGCGAGGAGCGTGACAGGGATCGGGGAGTTCTGGTTCGCCAGCGCGGCGATGCGGATCTCGAGAAGAAGGCGAGTAGCGACCACCCCGCCCCCGCAACCCATAAGCGCGCAGGCCGCCAGCAGGGCCCCGAGGATGCGGCGGAGCGAACTCCGGCGCCCCCGGACGCCGGTCGGGTACGGCATGGAAGCGATGGTAACTGGGGGCGCGCGGCGCATGGAAAAAAACTGCAGAGGCCGGTGAAGCGGCCGATGCGGGCGAGGCGCTCGCCCGATTGCTGCAACGAGCCATGAGCGCCGCGTCGAACGACACGGCGCCGGCTGGTTCGGTGCTGCGCGCGCGGAATGCTTCAGGCGCACTGGCAACGAGTCCGACACACGAAATACCTCTTCTTGTCGAGATGTTCATGTGTGCAGGGCCGGCGCGGTGTGCCGGGGTCTGCGGAATCCGAGGAAGGAACGACCTCGGAGGGGCTCGCAGGAGAGGAGACGGGCTCGGTCTCGCGGCGCGCGAGCCGGCGGTTATGGGGCTCGTGACCGCGCGCTATTCCGTTGGCCCGCGCTGGGCACCCACGTAAGATGCAGCGGGGACTTGGTTGTGGAGGAGATGCCGGCTGCGCACGACGGGCGCGGAGGCGCCATGACCTTCATGCCACCTTGATGGAGCACCTGAGATGTCCGCTTCGACCTGCGCGGGGTCCGACCAACTCTCCTCTTCGCCGCGTCGCTCTCTCGGCCGTCGGTCTGGCAGCTGGGCGGCGGCGGTCCTGCTGGGGTGCGCGCTGCTGGGGTCGACGGCGCCGGCCAGCGCGAGCGATCCCGAGCAGCTCTTCGAGAGAGGGATGGCAGACCTTCAGGCCGGTCGTCACGACGCGGCGTGTCCTCTGCTTCGCAAGAGCTATCGGCTGGAGAAGCGGCCGCGGACGCTGTTTCATCTTGCCGAGTGCGAGGAGCGGGCGGGGCGCATCGCCACGGCGGCGCTGCACTACGATGAATACCTCGACGCGCTCGAGCGCCTGTCCCCTCCGGAGCAGCAGGACGAGGCGGCGCGGCAGAAGCTCGCGCTGGAGAGGCGGGAGCGGCTCGACGCCGACATCCCCCGGGTGACGTTCCGGCTGCCGGAGGCGGCGCCGAAGGGGACGAAGGTGACGCGGTCGTCGAAGGCGAGCCCGGACGCGGTGCCGGTGGTGCTCGGGGTGCCGATGCCGGTCGATCCGGGAGAGCAGTGGGTGAGGACCGAGCCGCCCGGGGGGCCGCCGCGGGACAGGCGGTTCTTCGTGAACCGGAAAGAGCGCCTGACGATCGATCTGACGGTGGCGCAGCCCGGCGATGAGGCGAAGACGGTGCGATATAGCCGGCCGCTCGAGCCTGTGCCGGTGTTGCTGCCGCCCGCCGTCGACGAGGGCATGTCGGGGTGGAGGCTCGGCGGGTACATCGCGGCGGGGGTGCTGGGGCTCGGCGGGATAGCAACCAGCGTGGTGACGGGCGTGGTGGCGGCGGGGCAGAAGGATACGATCACGACGAACTGCGCCGGCGGCTTCTGCAACGAGAAGGGCGAGGGCGCCGCGGATCGTGCCGCCACGATGGGCGTGGTGAGCACGGTGGCGCTACCTATCGGTCTCGTCGGCGTTGCGGGGGTGGTGTTGCTCCTCGCGACGGAGCCCGATCGTGTGCGGCTCGGCGGAGCGAACCGCCCGACGATCGTGAGGCGTTCTACGCCCGTGATCCTCGTGGGCGCGTCAGGACGGTCCGAAGGCTACGTGGGGGCGACGTGGACATGGTGATGCGCGCGTACTATCGATTCGTCGCGGGCCTGATGCTCGTCTTCGGTGTGCTGAGCTGCACGGCGGTCCTCGGCATCGACACCGACTACGGTGACAACCCGTGCAACGGCGAAGCGCGGCTTCCCCCGCTCCAGTGTGGGGTCGGCGCCTGCCACCTCCTCGTGCCCGCCTGTGACGGAAAGGGCTTGCCGGACGCCTGTGGTCCCCAGGTGGGGATGAATGACGAGACCCCGAACGGCATCGACGACAACTGCGACGGCGTCGTCGATGAGGGGTCGGCCTGCGAGGCGGGCCAAAGGCAGGAATGCTATGGCGGCTCGCCGCTCACTCGCGGCATAGGGCTCTGCCACACGGGTATCCAGGAGTGCGCGAACAACGTCTGGGGGGACTGCGTTGGCGATCTCCTGCCCTCCGAGGAGATCTGCGACGAGCGCGACAACGACTGTGATGGCGACGTCGATGAAGGGTGCGAGTGCGCGCCAGGGCAAGAGCAGTTATGCTATGGCGGCAAAGAATCGACGCTCGGGGTGGGGAGCTGCAAGCAGGGCAAGCAGACGTGCGACGGCGGTACCTGGGGCGACTGCAAGGGCGACGCGCTCCCTGGGATCGATGAGTGCAATGGGTTCGACGAGGACTGCGATGGGGTGCCGGACGACACGTGCGATTGCGTCGACGGAAGCACCCAGAGCTGCCATGAAGATCCGGCGGTGGCAGGCATCGGCGAGTGCGCGACGGGCACGCAGGAGTGCAACGCTGGGAAGTGGGGGCCGTGCAAGGGTTATGTCCTGCCCAAGCCCGAGATATGCAACCTGAGAGACGACAACTGCAACGACGAGATCGATGAAGGCGATCTCGGCGAGGGGCTGCCCTGCTCGGTGCCCGACGTGCTCGGTCCCTGTCGCAACGGCATCACGGTGTGTGGGCCGAAGGGCCTCGATTGCCAGCAAACCATCTTTGCGGCGGCGGAGCAGTGCAACGGGGCGGACGACGATTGCGACGGTATCCCGGACCAGGGCAACCCCGGCGGCGGAGCGCAGTGCTTGATCACCGAGAACCCGGAGCTCAGGGGCGCCTGCGCGGCTGGCGTCAAGACCTGCGAAGGGGGTGAGCTCAAATGCCGGCAGGTGAATCTCCCCGTGGTGGAGGCGTGCGACCGCATCGACAACGACTGTAACGGCATCATCGACAACGGCAATCTCTGCTGTCTCGACACGGTGCTCAACGGCGCCGAGTCGGACGCCGACTGCGGAGGGGTGTGCGGGTCGACGTGCGCGCCGGGGAGGCGGTGCAACCAGGACTCCGACTGCGAGAGCCTCGTCTGCGAGAGCGGCACCTGCCGCGCTCCGACGTGCAATGACAGGCGGAGGAACGGCAGCGAGGCGGACGTCGACTGTGGTGGCAGCTGCCCGATCGACTGCGCCATCGGCCAGTCGTGCGAGATCCCGAGCGACTGCGAGAGCCTCGTCTGCGCGAGCCGCGTGTGCATCTCGCCTGGCTGCGACGATGACGTGCGGAACGGCGGCGAGACCGACACCGACTGCGGCGGGGCAGACTGCGCGAGCTGCGATGACGGCCGGGCCTGCGTCCTCGACCGGGATTGCAGGAGTTCTCGATGCAGCCACTCCATCTGCCAGGTATCGAGCTGTACGGACAGGGTGCGGAACGGGAGCGAGACCGACACCGATTGCGGGGGAGAGAGCTCGTGTCCGCGGTGCACGAGCGGCGCTCGATGCCTCTCGGGGAGGGACTGCCTGAGCAGCGTGTGCATCGAGCAGACCTGCGCAGAGCCGACCTGCGCCGACCTCGTCCGCAATGGCAATGAGGCGGACATCGACTGTGGCGGCCCGTGCTCGGTGAAGTGCGCCGTCGGTCAGCGCTGCGTCGGCAACGGTGACTGCGCGAGCAATGTCTGCACGGACGGCTTCTGCGCGCAGAAGGGGCCCGGTGTCCGGTGCGAGAACGCCAGCGAGTGTGCCTCGGGGAACTGCGTTGACGGGTTCTGCTGCGATTCGGCCTGTGCCGGCCTGTGCATGGCGTGCAGCAACGCGAAGAAAGGTCGGGGAGAGAACGGCCGCTGCGAGCCCATCACGCCCATGGCGGACCCGGACAACGAGTGCTCCGACGAGGGGCGCAGCTCTTGCGGCACGAACGGGTTCTGCGATGGGGGAGGGCGCTGCCAGCTCTACCCGGTGGGCACGACGTGCGGCGAGCCCGCGTGCACGGCGAGCTTGTCGGGCGCCTCGCGCGCGCCGCTCTGCAACGGCGCAGGCGACTGTGTTGACGCGGGCACCACGGACTGCGGGAACGCCGTCTGCTTCGCGGGGGCCTGCCAGAACGATTGCTCGCGGGTGGGCGATGCGGGCTGCTCCGCGACGGCCTATTGCAACGGGCTGACGTGCGTCGCGAGGAAGGTCAACGGCACGACGTGCAGCGCAGCGAGGGAGTGCCTGAGTGGGATCTGCACGGATGGTATGTGCTGCGACCTTCCGTGCAACGGGGCGTGCGAAGCTTGCACCGCGGCGCGGAAGGGGCCGGGTGGTGGTCCTGACGGCGCCTGCGGGCTCATCGGGGCTGGGCGTGACCCGGACAACGAGTGTGCTTACCAGGCGCCGACGACCTGCGGCACGACCGGCTTCTGCAGCGGCTTCGGTCGATGTGAATTCCATGCCGGTGGAACGACGTGCGCATCGGCGAGATGCAGCGCAGACGGGCTGACGGCGTTCAGCCCTGGCCTCTGCGACGGCGACGGCGCGTGCGTGGACGGCGCCGGTGCGAGCTGCGGAAACTACCGCTGCTCGGCCGGCGCCTGCCTGGAGCGGTGCGGGCGTATCGAGGACTGTGCGCCGACCGCGTACTGCGACGGCGAGCGCTGCGTGACGAAGAAGGACGAGGGGCAGCAGTGCTCGCGCGCGAGCGATTGCGCGAGCGGGTACTGCGTCGACGGCGTCTGCTGCGATGCCGCTTGCACGGGGACCTGTCGAGCCTGCTCCGCCGCGAAGAAGGGCTTTGGTCGAGACGGCCAGTGCACGAGCGTTCTCATGGGCGAAGATCCTGACAACGAATGCGCGACGCAGGCCCCGGCCACCTGTGGGATGACCGGCGTGTGCAGCGGGGGGGACTCGTGTCAGCTGCATCCGACGGGTACGGTGTGCCGCGGGGCGAGCTGCGCGGCGGACGGCGTCACCTTGAATCAGGCGGACGCCTGCGATGGCCAGGGGCGCTGCGTCGATGCGCCCTCGGTGAGCTGCGGCGTGATGGCCTGCGTCGGCGCGGCGTGCTCGACGACGCTCATGGCCAACGGTGGTCCGTGCGCCGACGGGGACGAGTGCGCGAGCGGGCACTGCGTCGATGGGGTCTGCTGCAATACGGCATGCGGTGGCGGCGACGACGGCGATTGCCAGGTATGTGACCTGACCGGGCGCTTGGGGACGTGCTCCCCCGTCCCGCGCGATACCGTATGTCGATCGGTGGCGGGGACGTGCGACGCAGTGGAGACCTGCGATGGCACGAGCACGGCCTGCCCGCGAGACGTGGTGAGTGCGGCGGGAGCGGAGTGCAGGGCGGCGAGGGCGGGGGGGTGCGACGTCGCGGAGAGCTGCAACGGAGTGAGCGGCGTGTGCCCTGATGACGCTCACATGTCCGACATGACGCCATGCGGGAACTATGTGTGCATGGCCGGCAGTTGCGCGACGAGCTGCACGAGCGATTCCGAGTGCGCGCCGGGGGCGCTCTGCACGCTGTCCAACGACGGAACGCGGCGCATCTGTTCGCGGCACACGGTGCTCATCCTGGGTAGGCGCAGCACGAACCAGGGGGACACCGTCTCGCTCGTCGGCGCTCACTTCCATCCCGGAGGAAGCTGGACGGCGGCGGCGCTGAGCGGCGCATCGACTGGGTCGCCGCCGGCGTTGACGCTGAACGTCGCGGAAGGGATCGGGCTGGTGCGAAACTCCGAGCTTCAGGGGGCGGCCCCGTTGCGCTACACGCGGTGGTCCTACGAGACCGAGACGTGGTCGCGCTTCGCGGCTCCGCTGGGCACCGAGCTGATGACGACAGGCGCGCCGGTGCTTGGCTCGCTCGGGACACGGACAAGTGCGGCATACTTCGAGGACGTGGCGGGGACCCCCGATCCGCTGGACAACTACTTCTATCTCCAGTTCGCGGGAGGTAGCTGGTCGGCAGCACCCGAGACGGCAGCTTCCGTCGAGTCCCCGGGGGTGAACGTAATCGGGTTCGGCCTCGCGGTGCTGCCCCAGACGGAGCGTCCATGGATGGCCTTCCCTGTCAACGCGCCGAGGGCCGGACAGGCGTTCGAGCGGACCGGGGTGAATTCGTGGGTTGATAGAGGAACGCCGGATCTGAGCGGCATTGGCGGGACGCCGCCCTCGTCGGTCGCGATGGTCGCCACGAGCAGCGAAGACCTGCTCATGGTCGTCGTCGTGGAGAACCAGATATTCTGGACGAAGCGCAGCGGGGGGACGAGCGGGGCGACGAGCTGGGGGACACCCGTCCGACTTGGCTCCGCGACGACGGCGTACCCGGTCGCGCTGGCAGCGTTGCCTGGAGGCGACGCCGCGCTCGCCTACCGAGCCGGCGAGAGCGACCCGGCTGGGCACTTGTATACGAGTTTCTACCGCCGGAATACAGACACATGGTCTCCGCCCCTGCCGTTCGTTGACTCCAGCGGCAGGCCGTTTCGCATCCTGGGCTCACCGGCGATCGCCCGAGGCACCGGCAGGGGATCCGGCTTCGAAGCCGTTGTAGAGCTCGCCTACGTGATCCTGAATTCCGAAAGCATCGAGCATACGCGCTGTAGAACGCTGGGGGTGGGCAACACCGGTTGCTCGGACTGGACGATGCCCGTTCGAGTCGACGCCAGCCGCAGTGGGTTCACCTCCGTCGCGATCGCCAGCATGCCTTGAGCTCAAGCGGTGTCCGGCAGGGGGCCCCACGTGGGCAGCTGCGAGCTGCTCCTGTGGCTCAATCGAGCAGATCGAGCTGGCGCGAGACCCGCCCCGCTCGGCTCACTCCGCCCTCGTCGCCATCGCTTCGTCCTTCGCGACGGGAGCCGTCGCCGGCCCCGCGCCGACGCTCCCGATGGCGTCGGTCGTGCGCTCACGACGCGGCGACGCATTTTCTGAAATCACCCGCCCCGCCCGCCCGGAACTCCTTAGCGGAGACACCCCGCAGCGCGGCCCCTTCCGCGCCGGGGGGAGGTGTTGCCATGACCGCACCCAGGATTCCGCCGACCTTGCCCGCCGCGCAGCGCGCCCCCAGCCCCGTGCTACCTTCTGGGCCGATGCCGCCGTCTCTCCGCGTGATCCGCCGCTCCGAGGTCGTCCCGGACCTTGAGCGCTGGGTGCTGACGGAGGAGACGGTGCCCGAGTCGAGCCCCCATGATCTGTTGAGCGAGCGCATCCGGGCCCTGCTGCTCGGCTGGGCTGCTCGTGCCGGGCGCGCGGTGAAGATAGGCCGCAACCTCGCCGTCCGCTGGGACCGCAAGCACCCGCAGCTCGGGGTCGACCCGGACGTCTACGTCGTCGAGCCGCCGCCCCCGGAGGGGGACGCGGTGCGCAGCCTGAGGCTCTGGAAGATGGGCCATGTCGCGCCGCGGCTCTCCGTGGAGATCGTCAGCGCGCAGCACCCGACGAAGGACTACGTCATCGCGCCGCAGAAGTATGCGGCCTGCGGGGTCGAGGAGCTGTGGATCCTCGACCCGTTCCACGAGGGCCCGCGCGCCCACGGCGGCCCGTTCCGCATCCAGATCTGGCGCCGCGTGGACGACGCCATGTTCGTGCAGGTGCATGCCGGCGAGGGGCCCGCATGGTCGGAGCTCCTCCGGGGCTGGCTTCACGCCGCGCGGACGCCGGCCGGCGCGTCGTTCGACCTCAGCACCGACGAGGCCGGCGCGGAGCGCTGGTTGACCCCGGAAGAGGCAGAGCGCTCCGCCAAGGAAGCTGCCCGTCGGGAGGCGGCGCGCGCCCAGCGCAAGGCCGAAGCCGCGCAGCGCAAGGCCGAGGCCGCGCAGCGGGACGCCGAGGTTGCGCAGCGGGACGCCGAGGCCGAGCGCGCGGCCCGCGAGGCTGCCGAGCGGCGCATCCGGGAACTCGAGGCGCTGCTCGCCCGCGCTCGGTAGCGCTGCGCCCTCGCCCTGTCTCCGTCCGGCCGTCACGAACTGCGCCAGCACGACGCGTGCGACGACCGCCTCAGCCCCCGACCTGCGCTCTCAAGCTCAGCCCTCCGGCTTCCCCTCGGCCGAGAGGTCGATCTCCTCCAGCCTCCCCACGAGCGGATCCTCGCTCCCGAGCTGCTGAAACGCCCCTGGATCGCTCCTCTCGAGCGCCGAGAGGAGCTGCGCCAGCCCGCGCTGCGATCCGTAGTAGTTCGACATCTCGTGATCCTCCGCGGTGATGCAGGCGCGCACCGCGCTGCGGGAGATCTGCGGGAGCCGCAGCGCCTTGAGCGCCATCGACCACAGGCCGTCGATGCGGTTCTGGTCCGCGGGGAACTCCAAAAGGCCAGCCATGGTGAGCAGCATCGCGCAGCGCTGCCCCCTCGGCGTGGACAGCGCCCCTCCGCTGGAGAGGTGGCCGAGATCGAAGGCGCGGCGCATGGCGTCGGCCGCGCACAGCAGGCGCTTCAGCTCCTTGGCCGCGTGGCTCAGGTGGCTGTGGAACATGACCTCGACGGAGAGGCCGCCGAGCGCCTCCTTGCTCTGCTGAAAGCGGGTGACGGCCGGGAGCCGCCCGAGATCCTGCTGCGCGGCGCCGCCCGTGGGCACGTCGTGGGGCGGCTCGCGGTGGCTGAAGAAGCCCCCCGACTGGAAGGCATAGTAGAGCTCGCTCTGGCCCGCGAGCCCCGCCCAGATGTCCGAGTACTGCGCGACGCGATTGAGGCTGCCCGCCGCCCAGTTGAGGCCCGCCGCGCCGTCGCCGCCGATCTGCGACGCGCTCACCCCCGGGTCGCGCGGCGTCATCGAGGCCTCGATGTCCTCGGCGATGTCCGCGAGCTGGAAGTCGAGGAAGCCGTCGTAATAATCCGCGCGCCCGTCCCGGTTCACGTCGGAGTAGCGGGCGACGACGAGCGGGTGCGAGGGCCCGACGAACTGCGAGAACCCGGCGATCTGCGCCTGCGGGTGGGGCCACTGCGCCTTCCGGAGGCGCGCGTCGAGCTCGGCGTGCGACGCGCGCTTGCTCATCCCGCGCAGCGCGGCGACGAAGCAGTCGACCCCCTCGGAGGAGCTGACCACGCCGTCCGATCCGGTCCTGAAGTACGTCGAGTCCCACGAAGAGTAGATGTCCGCGTCCGGGAACATCTGGGAGACGGCAAAGCGCGTGGTGAGCCCCGCGCACTGCGAGTTCATCATCAGCTTGTATCCTTCCTGCTTCACCTGCACCGCGGCCGCGCGGAGATCGAAGGCGCCGAGCTGGGCGTGCCGGTTGATGAGCACCCCGATGAAGAACGCCATTCCCATCTCGAGGTTCTCGTCGCGCGGGGTCGCCGTGCGGGCGAAGACGCGGATGGGCTCGCCGGCGGGCGTCTTGAAGGGGGCCTCGAAGGCGCGGTAAGGGCTCCAGCCGTTCGGCGACGGGGGCGCCTCGGGCGGGAGGGCGATCTCCTTGAAGCCGTGGGTCGACACGAGGATGCTGCACTCGCCCTCGTGGAACTCCGAGGCGCCGCACATCGCGAGGTTCCACGGTCCCGTGAGCTCGTCGTAGGGCGGCGCCTTGCGGAGCAGCCCGCGGACGAGCCCCCGGGCTCGCTCCTGCTGGGCCGCCGTGAGCCCCGGGGCGCGCAGCTGGAGCAGGTGGATCGCGTGCGCGCGCAGCGCCGGCCGGGCCGCCTCGTCGCCCGCCTCCCTCTCGATGAGCGCGAGGATCTCCTCGGCGGCGCGCTCCGCGACCGGCGCGAAGCCTCGGTCGTCCAGCGACGTCGCGATGAGGTGCGAGAGGATGGTCGTCGCCGCCGAGCGCAGGGTCGCAGCGGCGGTCGGATCGCGCCTCGCCTCCTCGCCGCCCACGGCCGCGATCTCGAGCGCCGCGCGCGCCTGATCCAGCAGCGCCGCGCCCCGGCGCGCCGAGAGCCGCTCCTTGCGCTCCGGCTCCTCCGGGTGGAACGCGCTCGGCGGGAAGAGCTGCGTGAGGGTGCTCGTCCGGCGCGACGAGATCCACCGGGCCGCGGTGACGAGGGCATCGCGGGCGGCGGGCCCGTCGGGGCCGAGCGTCGGGCTCGCGCTGAACACCCCGGCGGGCAGGAGCCAGAGCGGCGCGGCGCCCTCGCGCCCCGCGTTCAGGTCGAGCGGCGCCGCCTGCGACGCCACGCCCGGATCCGGCACGACCTCGACGTTGGAGACGGCGACGGCGCGCAGCCGCCGGCGCACGGGCGAGTGGCCGGGAAACACGATGAGCACCGCCCTGCCTTCGCCCTCCCGGAGCGCCGCGAGGCTGTCCCCGGGGACCGGCGCCGAGAGCGAGATGGCATAATCGCTGTCGCTCATCGCGACCGTGAGCAGGTGAATGCCTGGCGCGGACTTTCGCTCTTCGAAGGCGGACGACGCGGCTGGCCCGACGGCATCCACGCTGCCAGGCAGGTCGACGAACCCTCGGGGCGAACGGATCCGGACGATGACATCGCTGGGCATGACGCTCTCCTGAGGTGCGGGAGCGTCGCCGCGTTCAAGATCCCGGCGCAACAGGAATCCGACCCGGCAGAGCGCTGGCGTATCGCGTCACACCCGGATCAGGGCGAGCTCGACACTGGCTCGTTCAGGCAGCTCCCTCAATGGCTCTCCGGCAGATCCGGAGTTGACCAGATCACTCCTTGTTCGATGGAGCGCGCGTCGCCGGCGCGATGACGGGGTGGCGGGGCGACTCTTGCGCTGACGAGGCGGAGCAGCGAAGCAGCGAGAAGCCTGCTCCGGCGGCGATGAGCACGCCGGCGGCGACGAGCTTGATCCCTGCGCGCTTCGCGCGGCGCGCCCCTGCCGACGAGGCGACCGCTCCCTCTTCGGCGAGCGCGTCGGTCGCGCCGGCCGTCTCCGGCGAGGAGAGCGCCGCGGCGTCGGGCGGCGCCTCCAGGGAGGCCGCTCCGGCGCCGCGCGCGCGCGGCCGGTTGCTCGAGGGGGGCGCTGGCAGGAGGCTGCCTGCGCGCAGCGTCGCGGTCGACGCCTCCCCGTCCAGATCGGCGGTGCTGGCCGGGAACGCGTCGCTGATGCGGGCGTCGGGCGCGAGCGAGCCGCTGACGCGGGCGCTGGGCACGAGCGGGTCGCTGGCGCGGGCGCTGGGCACGAGCGAGTCGCTCTCCGGAACCCTGGGCGCCGCCGGGGGGCCGAAGGGGCGGAGGGCGACGGCCGCGTAGCGCTCGAGGAGCGCGCCGACCTCGCGGAGATCGGCCGGGCGCTGCGCGCGGTCCGGGCTGAGCATGCGATCGATCATGGCCGCGACGTCGGCGGGCAGCGTGGGCGCGCTCTCCCCGATCGGCTGGATGGAGCCGGTCAGGATGCGCTTCATCACCTTGCCCATGTTCTCGGCCTCGGTGGGCCGCACCGAGGTGAGGCACTCGTAGAGGATGACGCCGAGCGACCAGATGTCGGCGCGGTGATCCACGTCGTGCTCGCCGAGGATCTGCTCGGGCGACATGTAGTACGGGGTCCCGAGCATCTCGCCGCTCCCGGTGCGTCCCCAGGACCAGCTGGTCTCGCCGGGCGCCGCGGTGACCTTGGCGATGCCGAAGTCGAGCACCCTGACGCGGGCGTCGTGCGGCGCTGCCTCCCGCGCATCCGCGGAATCCGTGGAGCCAGACGCCGGCGCGCCGCTCGGGGGCTCCGCGGCTGCGCCGGGCGAGGCTCGTGGCGCGGCCGCGTCGGGCGTGAGCAGGAAGATGTTGTCGGGCTTGAGGTCGCGGTGGACGATGCCGAGCGCGTGCGCGGTGCCGACGGCCGAGATGACCGGCAGCAGGATGCGCGACAGCTCGGGGAGCGGGATCTGCGCCTCGCGCAGCAGCTTGTCGCGGAGCGACTCCCCCTCGAGCAGATCCATGACGAGGAACGGCGTCCCGTTGTCGAGCTCGAGCACGTCGTGGATGGATGGCACGTTCGGGTGATCGACCGCCGCCGCCGCGCGCGCTTCCCGGACGAGGCGCCGCCGAGTCGACGCGTCCTCCGCCGTGCCGGGGCGCAGCAGCTTCAGCGCCACACGTTCGCCGTCCGCGAGGTGGGTGGCGGCCCAGATGACCCCCATGCCTCCCTCGGCCAGCTGGCGATCGACCCGATAGCGACTTGCCACCAGGGCGCCCGGCATCAGCGGATTGCTCACGCGGAGATCAGGATACCACGCGCCGTCCTCCCGACCCTCTCGGCGCGCCTCATACGCCCAAACACCGCTCCGGTCGGACAATTACGTGTTCGACGCAGCACCGCGCACCCCGGCACGCCATGCGACATAGGCGCTCGTGTGTGCGTCCCTGTTGCCGTAAAAGCGCGGTGATCTTTTCAACATGGGTGTTCGGCTGCTCACCGCGACCCCGGGAGCCACATAACATCACCGACCCCCTGTACGTCCCTGTTACCGCAGAAGCACCGATATCTTCTCGACATCGAACTTCACCGATCATGAAACACACCATGCCAAGCCGCGTCACCCCCGCTCATTCATCGTGGCGCGCCCCCACCGAGCTCATCCTTGGTGAAGCCCCCTCGTCACCGACCCCATCCGCCCCGGAACCCGCCCCGCCGAGCGGCGCGCGCCCGCACAGGAGACGGGCCCAGATCGGCGTTTTCGGCGCGCAAGCGCACTCCCGTGCGCTGAGCACCGAAAACGTCGAGGTGGGCCCGTATCCGCAGCGGGCGCGTGCCGCTCAGACGGCGGGCCAGATGGATCCGGCTCGCCGGCGCTCGGCGTAGGCCTCGGCCGAGAGCGCGTAGCGCAGGAGCTCGTTCGATACCGGGTGCTGAAGGAGCAGGCGGGGCTCCTCGGTCGAGCGGGCCATGTCGCGATCGTACCGGCGGAGGTAGTCGATCGCGGCGAGCGCGTCGCCGCAGAGCAGGTAGCCGATGCGGTGCTCGCTCCGGCGCAGGCCGAGGACGAAGGCGCGCGCGTCGTACGACACGGCGACGGTCGACGCGAGCTCCTCGAGCATCTTGCGCTGGCGGCGCCCGATCGCCCGCTGCACGCCGGGGAGCATCTGCTGCGTGGCGTGCTCGCGCGGGGGCGAGATGGCGCCCGACCCGAAGCCGGGATCGATCGTGCGGATCGACGCCAGCAGCAGGCCGTCGGTCGCCTCGGCCGGGATCTCGTCGAGGAACGTGAAGCCGACCGCGATGCGCGCGAAGAGGCGGGCGAGCGCGAACGTCTGCTCGAGCTCCGGGAGCTCCATGAACGACGTCGGCGCGACGAGGGCAGGGGGATCACCCGGGAAGACGCGGGCGGCTCCTTGCCAGGAGGGGACGAGGTAGAGCTCGAACGCCTCGATGCCGAGCGCGCGGCCCACCCGCTCGGCGAGCTGCCGCGTCGGGTGGTTGTCGCGCGGGCCGATCCGCTCGCGCGAGCTGATGCCGAAGTTGCTCAGCTCGAAGCGGATCGCCTTCGCGGCGATCGGCGCGATCGCGAGCGCCACGTCGATCCAGGGGCTCCGGGCCTCCGGGAGGAGCAGCCGGCCCATCTCGGGGCCCGCGAAGGCCCCGGCGTACGGCGCCTCCGACGGGACGCGCCGGCTCCTGAGCCGGGCCATGCGGTCCAGCGACACCTCGCCGAGGCAGGCGCGGACCTCCTCCACGGTGATCCGCTCCTCCGCGCGCCCGTCCTTGGCGAGCGCGGCCTCGAGCGCGGCGAGCGCCGGGCCGAGATCCGGGAGCCGCGTGAAGACCTCCGGATCGGGCGTCAGGACGTCCCGCAGCACCTGGACCGCCTCCGCGTTGCGCCCCGCGGCCTCGAGCCCGCGGCCGAGCGCGGTGCGCGACTCGGGCGGCGCGCCCGGGAGCGCGACGGCCTGCTGGAGGCGCGCGAGCCCGTCGCGAGGCCGCACGAGCAGGGTCGACTCGAGCAGGCCGAGCGTGGTCAGCCAGCGCGGATCGGCCGGGATCCGGCGGGACTCGGCGACCTCGAGCAGCTGCGCGAGCGCCTTGGCGTAGGCCGCCGCGCCCTCGCTCGTGTCGACGCGGTACAGGCGGGCGAGCGCCACCCACCCGCGCGTGTCGCCGCCGGGCGCGCTCACGATCGCGTCGCACAGCGTGCGGACCATGCCGGCCGTGTCGCCGGCGTCGCGGTAGGCGTCCGCGAGGCGCAGGGCGGCCTCGACGCGGGTGCCCGGGTCGGGCGACAGCTCGACCAGGCGCCCCAGCGCGCGCAGCGCGAGCGCGTGGTCGCCGCGCGTGACGCCGAGCTTGTGCAGCCGCTCGAGCGCGGGCCGGTTCTGCGCGTCGAGCGACAGGACCGCCTGGAGCGCGTCCTGGGCGAGCGCCGGGTTCGCGAGCGCCCCCTCGTACAGGTCGGCGATCAGGAACTGCGCCGCGATCTTCGTCTCGGCGTCCGTCGCCGCGGCCACGGCGCGCTTCAGGGCGTCGCGCGCCTCGAGCCAGACGCGCTGCGCGGTGAGCAGCCGCGCGAGCAGGAGCAGCGCGGCCGCGTCGTTCGGGAGCGTCTCGATGACCCGCCGGACGGCCGAGATGCCCACGCCGGCGTCGATCGCGCCCGGGCGCCCGTGGTGCTGCAGCACCGACCGGGCGATCTCCGTGCCGAGCAGCGAGATCGCCTCGCGGCTCGCGGCCTTGCCGAGCGCCTCGCCGAGCCGGTCGGTGAGCCGCTGGGGATCGCCCGCGAGCTCCTTGGCGAGCGCGCGCGCCGCGGCCACGCAGCTCGGATCCGCGCGGAGCGCGCTCTCGTACAGCTCGAGCGCGCGCGCGCGGCCCTCGGGGGACGCGTCCTCGGCGGTGAGCTCCGCCGCGCGCACGAGGTGCATCGCGCGCGCGGGCGCTCCGAGGACGAGGTCGGCGAGCGCCAGCTGGGCCGCGATCACGCTCGCGCGGTCGCCGAGGCGCTGCGCGAGCCGATCGAGCCCGCGCGCCGCGATGACGCTCTCCGGCCACAGCCCGAGGGCGTTGCGGAAGCCGGCGAGCGCCGCGCGGGCGGCGGCGGGGTCCGCGTCGGCCTGCGCCTCCGCGAGGAGCGCCTCCTCGACGCTGTAGAGGGCGCGCGCGATGGGATCGGGCGTCAGCTCCCGGCTGTCGCGGATGGCGCTGGCGAAGAGGTCCTGCGCCCGCGGCGCGCTCGGATCCGCGGGGCTCGCCTTGGCGGCGATGCGGAGGATCGCCATGTGGGCGGCCGCGTCGTCGGGCGCCTCCTTCACGATGCGCGCGAGCGCCTCGAGCGCGGCGCTCGGCCCGAGCTGCTCCTCGAGCGACGCGATCTCCCAGAGGGCGCCGCCGCGCGCGGTGGCGGAGGTGAACACGTCGGCCTCCGCGCGCAGCACGGTCGCGAGCGACGTCGGCGCCTCGAGGTGCCGGTAGAGCTGCTCCAGCATGCGGAGCGCCGGGACGTGGTTCGGCACCACCCCGACGAGCCCCTCCAGGATCTCGACGGCCTGGCGCGGGCTGCTGTCCGCGAGGACCAGCGCGAGGGAGATCCGGAGCGCGTGATCGACGAGCGCCGGCGGCTTGCGCTCGAGCCAGCGCGCGTACAGCCCCGCGAGCTCGCTCGCGATCATGGAGGCGGACATCCCCGGCAGGCTGGACGCGCGAACGCCGGTCGCGGGCCGCTGCGCGACGGGCGCGCCGAGGCCGACGCCGACGCCCGCGCCGCCGGCGCGGACGTAGATGCGCTCCATCGCGTCGAGGATCGCCGGATCGTGCTGGCCCGAGGCGAGCGCCGCGTCGGCGCGGGCGAGGAGGCGGAGGGCGTCCTGATCGCGCCCGAGGGCGAGCTCCTGCACCTCGGCCGCCTGGAAGAGCAGCCGCGCGTGGTCGTCGGGCCGCTGCGCCTCGTCGGCGAGCGAGCTGAGGACCTCGACGAGCTTCTCGTAGTTGCCGGTCTCGCGGAGGAGCCGCGCGATCTCGATCCGGGGCAGCGGGTGAGCGGGCCGCTTCCGCGCCGCCTCGCGGTACGACTCCACGGCGCTGTGCGGCCGCTTGAGGCGCCGCTCGTCGAGCCCCGCGACCTCGAGCCAGAGGCTGAACGCCGCGTCTCCCGCGGGGTCGCGCTGGATGAGCTTGAGCAGCGCGCGCCGCGCCTCCTCGTACCGGCCGGCGCGCTCGTCGAGGCGGATGCGCGCGCGCAGCGCGTCGGGGTCGGCCGGGTCGATCGCGAGCGCGCGATCGACCAGCGACGAGGCCCGGTCGCGATCGCCGAGCCTGAGCTCGGTGACCTCGGCGGCGCGCAGGAGGAGCCTGCGCTGCTCGCGCGGGCTGCTCGTGAGCTCGGCCTCGGCGCAGAGCGCGCGCGCGAGCCGCTGCGCGTCGCCCGCGCGCGCGGCGTTGCGCTGGAGCGCGAGGATCGCGGCGCGCCGCTCCGGGTCGATCGCGAGGATCTTCTCGATCTCCTCCACGGCGCGGGCGGGCTGGGCGAGCTCGTCCTCCCAGATGGAGACGAGCTTCTCGAGCAGGCCGATCTTGCGCGTCGGGTCCTCCGTCGCGCTCGCGGCCTGCGTGTACAGGTCGAGCCGCGCCTGCACGCCGCGCGGATCTTCCTCGACGGCCAGGGCGTCCGGCGTGAGCAGGGCGGAGAGCGCGTCGAAGACCGAGCTGTTGCCCGGCTCGATCGCCCACGCGGCGCGCAGGATGGCGAGCGCCTCGTCGCGCCGCTTCAGGTGGCGCTCGGAGATGTCCGCGGCGCGGAGGAGCGCCGCGACCCGGACGGGCCCGGGCCGGTCGGCGTTGGCGACGGCGGTCCACACCTCCACGCGCTCGGCGTGGTGGCCGAGGCGCTGGAGGGCGCGGTCGAGCCGCTCCCGCGTCGAGCTGTCCTCGGGGTCGAGCTCGAGCGCGCGCGTCGCGTGGAGCGCGGCCTGCTCTGCGTCCCCGAGGGTGTCGTAGATCTCCGCGAGGCGGACGTGCTCGTGGATGATCGCCTCTTTGTCGGTGAGGAGCGCGAGCTCCTTCTGGCGCACGTTGGCGGCGAGCTCGAGCATGCCGTTCGCCTCGAGCAGGCGGATCAGCTCGCCGACCACGCGCCGCGCGGTCGGCGAGCCGGCCGGGGCCCGCGTCGACGCGCGCCGGAGGAGGGGCACCGCGTCCGCCGGGGAGCGGATCTTGTCGATGAGCAGCCGCGCCGCCGTGTAGAGCAGCCGCGCCGCGCGGTCGTCGTCGCTCTCGTGATCGGCCTCCAGGGAGAGCGCGCTGACGAGGCCGACGATGCCGTCGTGGTGCACGAGGTGGCGGCGGAGCGCCTCCCGCACGGGCCCAGGCCCTGGATCGAACGCGATCGCGCCCTCGAGGGACGCGAGGGCGAGCTCCGGCTTGTAGAGCTTCCGATCGAGCACGGCGGCGCGCTCGACGTGGACCCAGGCGGTGAGCTGGCCGTCGCCGTCCGGCCGCCCGCGCCCTGGGGCGTAAGCGGCGGAGAGCCGGTCGAGGTGCGCGGCGAGGTCCTTGGCCGCCTGCTCGGCGCCGCGGGCGCTCTCGCGCCGGAGGGCGATCTCGAGCCCGCGCAGCGACGCGGCGTGGAGCGGGACGAGCCGCAGCGCCTCGGTGAAGGCCTCGCAGCTCTCGGGCGTCCGCCCGAGCGCCTGGAGCAGGCGCGCCCGCTCGGCGAGGAGGTCGGCCCGGAGCGCGTCGGTCTCGGCGACGCGGAGCTTGTCCTCGACGACCTCGAGCGCGAGGGCGAGCTCGGTGCGCGCGTCGAGCACGCGGTGGACCCGCGAGAGCGCCGGCTCGAGCGTGCGGGACAGCTGTCGAGCGCGCTCGTACGAGCGGCGCGCGGCGGCGGGGTTCTTGAGCACCCGCTCTTCATGGATGCCGAGCTCGACGAGGGCGCGCGCCGCGCCGACCGGATCGCTGCCCTTGAGCCGCTCGGCGCGCTGCTGGAGCTCGGTGGCGAGGTCCGGAGCGGCGAGCTGCGGGCTCTGCGCGGGCGCCTCGGGCGCGTTCGGCTGCGAGCGGGGCGCCGGAGGTGGCTGGGCGGGCGCGTGCGCGGCGCTCTGCGCGGGCGCATGCGCGGCGTTCGGTGTGTGCAGGATGGTCGCCGCGTGCGCGGCGTTCGGCGTGTGCAGGACGGTCGCCGCATGCGCGGCGCTCTGCGCGGGCGCCGCGGTGCTCGGCGCGGGCGTGCCGCCCGGCGCATGCGCGGCGTTCGGCGCGACGCCCGGTATCGGCGTGCGCGTGGCGCTCGGCGTGGGTGCGCCGCCCGGCAGCGGCGCGCGTGGGGCGCCCGGCGTGGGCGCGCCGCCCGGCAGCGGCGTGCGCGTGGCGCTCGGTGCGTGCGCGCCGCCTGGCAGCGGCGTGCGCGTCGCGCTTGGCGCGGGTGCCGGCGCGGCGCTCTGTACGGGCGCGGGCGCGGCGCTCTGTACAGGCGCGGGCGGGGCGCTCTGTACGGGCGCGGGCGGGGCGCTCTGTACGGGCGCGGCGCTCTGCGCGAGCGCCGGCTCGATCGACTCGACCGAGATGGGCGCCGGCGACGAGCTCGGCTCGACCGAGATGGGCAGCGGCGTCGCGGTCGGCTCGACCGAGATGGGCAGCGGCGTCGCGGTCGGCTCGACCGAGATGGGCATCGGCGTCGTGCTTGCGTCGAAGGCGGCGATCGCCTGGGCCGCGCCGCCCGGCTGGGAGCCAGTCGCAGGCTTCCCCGCGCTCGCGGCGGAGCCTGGAGCGGGCTGCGTTGCGGCGCGGTTCGGGCTCGGCGGGCGCTGGCCTGGGCCGCGCGCCGGAGGGCGCGCCGGGGTGGAGCCAGGGGGCGCCACCGTCGTCTTGGACGCGCCTCCCGGAGGCATCGGCGGCGGTGGCCTAGACGGCGGCGCAAGCGACGGCGGCGCCGGCGGCGGCCCGCTCGCGACGCTGCCGTCTTTGCGGCGGATCAGCGGCGGTGGCCTGCTCGGTACCGGCGGCGGTACGCTCGGGGCCGGCGTCTTGTTCGGCCCTGGCGGCGGCGCGCTCGGCGGCAGCGGCGGGCTCGAGGCCAGCGGCGGGCTTGGCAGCGGCGGAGGGATCGAGGTCAGCGGCGCGCTCGGTAGCGGCGGTGGATTTGGCGGCGGCAGCGGGCTCGCGGTCGCCGGCAGCGGTTCGCCGCCTGTCGGCGCGCTCGCGGTCGCCGGCAGCGGTTCGCCGCCTGTCGGCGCGCTCGCGGTCGCCGGCAGCGGTTCGCCGCCTGTCGGCGCGCTCGTGCCGACGAGCAGCGTCTGCGCGCCGGGCTGAGGTTGCGCGCTTGCGCGCGTCATTTGAGCGTTGTCGGCCTTGGCTTCCCAGCCACCTTCGTCCGGCGATCCGGACAGGCTCGGCAAACCAGGCCGGCGCGACGCTTCGTGTTGCGGATCGTCCCCGTGGGCCACCGCCGCGGATGCTACACATCCACGTGCCTTCAATCTACAGTCGATGCGCCTGCTCGCTGGCGTCGCGCGCTTACTGATACAGGGGCGACCTACTTGTTGAACGGTGCTGTCGATGCGCAGCGCAGCAAGGCGAGCTTCATCGCTTTTCCGGCCGGGTGCGCCACGAGCAGCGCCTCTGCGGAGGCGGCGATCGGCTCGCCGCGCCCGAGGGCCGGCTCGGCTTGCAGCCCGCCTTCGAGCTCGCCTCGCGCGGTGAGCGCCGCGAGCTGCGTCGGGCCGGACGCGTTCGCGATCGCGAGCCATGCCGCTGCGCCCGCGGCCTTCGCCGGGTCCTGCCCGCCCGGGCCTCGAGCGCCGGGGAGGAGCGCCGGCACCCCGGCGCCCAGGCCCAGCGCGGCCTCGGGCGGGGCGTCCTGCTCGCGATCGCCGCCGACGAGCACGCGCGGCTCGCTGGCGCCGCCGAGCCGCACCAGCACGGCGCTGATGCGCCCTCCGATCGAGCCGCTCGGGGTGTCGTCGTCGCGGAAGGCGAGGATGAGCCCGTCGTCCTCGCCGAGCGTCAGGTCGTACGCGAGCACGTGTCCGTTCTTGGGGGTGACCGCGCGGGGCGTCGCGGTGAGCGCGCCCGCCTCGTCGAGGGGGACCACCTCGATCCACTGGTGGGTGATCGTCTCGCCTGCCGCGGCGGTGTCCTCGTCGCCGTCGTCCTTCTTCGCCGCGGCCTTTCGCGCCGGCTCCTCGGCGCGCGCGATGTACGCGAGCCAGTAGCCGCCCGGCCGGCCGATCACGCGCGGCATCTCGGCGTCGGTGCTCGGCTGGGAGACCGGGCGGGCCGACGTCACGGAGCGCAGCGTGCCCACGTCGGCGGAGGCGAGCATGATCCGCGATCGTTTGCCGTCGCGGGTCACGTCGTCCCAGACGATGACCGCGCGCTCGCCGGACGCGGCGATGTCGAGCGCGAGCGACTCGTCCCGCCCCTCGGCGAGCTCGGCCCCCCACGTGACGTGGTCCCCTTCCACCCTGGCGACCTTGATGGCGCGCCCGCCCGCGTTCGGCTCGAGCATCGCGGCGAGGATCGCGCCCCCGGCGCCTGCGACGACCGGAGGATCCATGTCGCCGCGCGATCGCGCGAGGCGGACGAGCTTCCCCTGGGCGCCGTCGGCCGACAGCGTGGCCACCATCGCGATGGTCCCGCCCTCGGCTTCTCGCTGGGCGCCCACGGCGAACCCGCCGGAGAACGTCGTCCCGCGGCCGACCTCGACGGCGAACGGCGCGAGGTCTTCAACGCTGTCCGCGCTGTCCGCGCCGCTGCCCCCTGCGCCTTCCTCGGCCCCGCGCGCGGCCGGCGGCGCGTCGCCGATGACGAACGGCGGCGGGCTCGCGGGCGTGCAGCGCGGGGGCGGCGGCTGCGGCGCCGCGGCGGCGTCGTCGGCGTCGCTCGGCGCGGACGCCGCGGGCGTCGCGCTGGGCGGCGCGGGCGCGTCACTCGCGCCGCCTCCCGGCGTGGCGCAGGCGCGCCACACCACGAGGCCGCCGACGACGAGCGCGACGGCGAGGGCCCCCTTCCAGGCGACGCCCTCGGGCTCCTCCCCTGGCGGTGGCTGTCGATCTGCGCCCGTGCTCCCCTGGCTGGTGTTCCGCTGGGTGGCGCGCTGCTCGGGATCCATGGGGCGTGGGTGTTAGCGCTGATCGCTCCGCGAGGGCAGGGGGAGCGTAAGCCGCGCAGCGCCGCGAGCGCGGCCGCTGCGGGCGAACTCGCGATGGGGCGCGGGCACGTCCCGTCGAATCGCTGGGGCGCCGGCGCACAGGCCTGTTGCGCGGCGGCACCGTGGGACGATGGGGTGTCCGCTTCGAGCGGCGCCGTTCGCGCTGGACGTGCCGGAGCGCATTCACGCGGCCCGTCTCCTCTTACGTGTGTCCGGTTGCGCCGTTTCCAGGGCCTTGTTTCGACGCCACATCGGTGTGGCAGTTTGGCCGCCTCTACGTGGCGCGACGCCGGTTCGCTCGCGCTGAGTCGTGCGGATATCCATCGATGCTCGATATCAACCATCGAGGGACCATTTCAGGGCGCAGGACCCTGCGATATCACCTCCACCAGGAGGACGAGCGATCACCGAAACAGCCATCTTGTTCCCGAGCCCGGTGTGCGTTCGAACCAGGCCGATCTCGTCCACGACGGGCCTCCCGACAAGGCCCCTCTATGGATAATCAACGACCTGAACAACCATGGGGAGCCCACGCGCGCAGGCGAGCTCATCTGCATCGCCGGCTGGACCCACGAACGCGGCGCGCGCCGCGCTCCGGGCACCCGGGTGAGCCGAGAACTTCCCCTCCGCCGCCGGCGAGGCTAACGAGCGGCTGTCAGCTTCGTCCGTCCGGTGCCTGGCGCCGTGGCCCTCCTCTCTGTCGTCGTGATGCCCAGCCGTCCTCTCCTCGCCACCGTTCTCCTCGGGCTCGTCGCGCTCTGCTGCGCGGCCTGCGTCGGCTCCTCGCCCACGCCGCTCGCCCCTGCGCTCCGCGGCTCGATCGGCGTCCCGCACCACGGCGTCATCACCGACGCCGTCGAGCTCCCGAGGCAGGGCCCGGGCTACCGGCTGCTCCGCAGCAACGGCATCCGGTGGGGGACGGCGAGGCTGGTCGCCGCGGTCCAGCGCGCCGCGGCGGAGGTGTCGCTGGCGCGGCCGGGCGGCGAGCCGCTCGTCGTCGGCGACCTCTCCGCGCGCTACGGCGGCGCGACGCGGGGCCACCGGTCCCACCGCACCGGGCGCGACGCCGACCTCTTGCTTTACTCGCTGACCCCGGACGGCCGCCCTGTGCGATCGCCGGGCTTCGTCGCCTTCGGACCGGACGGGCTCGGGCGGATCAGCGACGGCGCCGAGGAGCCCGCGTCGCCGCGCGCCGGCGCGCCTCAGTACGTCCGCTTCGACGTCGAGCGGCAGTGGCTGCTCGTGAAGGCGCTCATCCGCTCGCCCGACGCGCACGTCCAGTGGCTCTTCCTGGCCCGCTGGCTCGAGGCGTTGCTCATCGAGTACGCGCGCGCGCTCGGCGAGGACCCGGAGCTCCTCTGGTATGCCGAGAGCGTGCTGCTCCAGCCGGGCGACAGCACGGCGCACGCCGATCACATCCACCTCCGCGTCGCTTGTACGCCGGACGAGACCCTCTCCGGCTGCCTCGGCGGCGGCCCGCAGTGGCCGTGGCTGCCGGCCGTGCCGCAGCTCATCGCGCCGTCGGACGGCGACCTCGCCGCTGCGTTGCTCGACGACCTCCTGCCTGGAAGCGCCGCCGCGGGCTCTCGCGTGGCGGCTCCCGACAGCGCGCTGTGAGCCACCTCCTGGCGCACGGCGATGCTGCCGACGTCTGCGCGGCGCTCCCCGCGGACGTGCGGTTCGATCTCGTCTACCTCGATCCTCCCTTCGGCGTCGGGACGACGATGACCGCGCGGGCGGCGCGCGGCCAGGCGCGCGGGCGGCGCAGGCCGGAGAGCGGGCCCGACGCGTACGACGATCGCGCGAGCGCCGACGCGCTCGTCGCCATGCTCGCGCCGCGCCTCGAGGCCATCCGCGATCGCATGACCGAGGGCGCGACGCTGTACCTGCACCTCGATCACCGCGCGGTCCACGACGCGAAGGTCGCGTGTGATCGCCTGTTCGGCCGCGGCGCCTTCCTCGGCGAGATCATCTGGGCGCCCGGCAACGGCGGCCGGGGCGCGCGCGGCTTCTCCGTCACGCACCAGACGATCCTCCTTTACGCGCGCGCCTCGAGCGAGCGCGGCCAGGTTGTCTACAACGCCGCGGATCCGACGCTCCGCGAGCCGTACGCCGAGACCAGCCTCGCGATGCATTTCAAGCACCGCGACGAGGACGGCCGCCTGTACCGCGAGCGGATCCTCGGCGGCAAGGCGTACCGGTACTACGCCGACGAGGGCCGCCGGCTCGGGAGCGTGTGGAGCGACATTCCCGGGATGGTCGCCAACACCCCGCTGCGCCGCGAGGCCACGGGCTACCCCACGCAGAAGCCGGAGCGGCTGCTGGAGCGCATCGTCCGCGCGTCCTCCGCGCCCGGCGCGACCGTCGCCGACCTCATGTGCGGAAGCGGCACCACGCTCGTCGCGGCCGCGCGCCTCGGCCGCCGCTTCGTCGGCGGCGACCGCAGCCCGCTCGCGTTCGCGACGGCGCGGGAGCGCCTCGACCGCGAGGGGATCGTGTACACGGCGTACGAGTCCGTTCCTGCCGCGGAGAGCGAGCCGGAGCGTCCCTGACCGGGCCCCGTCGAGCTCCCTCTCCTCGGGGGGGCATCTCCGATGCCCCTCTCTCCCTACTCCCCCTGGCTCAGACCAGATCGTCCGTCGGTCCCGCGCCCTCGCGGACGATCTGCACTTCGCCCTGGCTCAGGTCGATCACGGTCGTCGGCACCGATCCGCCGGTCCCCGCGTCGAGGACGAGGGCGAGCCCCGGGAACCGGTCGTCGATCTCCCCCGGATCGATGATCGGATCCTCCCCAGGCGGCGCCGCGGTCGTGCTGATGAGCGGCCGCCCGAGCGCGCGGACCAGCGCGAGCGCGACCGGGTGGTTCGGCACGCGGATACCGACCGTCTTCTGCTTGAGGTGCACGTACTTCGGCACCTCGCGCGTCGCGGGGAGGATGAAGGTGTATGGCCCGGGCAGGTAGCGCTTGAGGATGCGGTACGTCTGGTTCTCGACGATCGCGTAGCGCGCGATGTCGCTCAGATCCGGGCAGATGAACGCCAGGTTCTTGTTCTGGCGCATCCCCTTGATCTGATACACCCGCTCGATAGCCGCCTTGTTCATCAGGTCGCACCCGAACCCGTACACGGTATCGGTCGGGTAGCCGATGACCTCCCCTTTCTGGATGAGATCGATCGCTCGCGCGATCTTGCGGGGTTCCGGGTGATCGGGGTTGATGGGCTGGAGCACGGGAACGCAACCATGGGGCCGCCCGGTCGGCTCCGCCAGTGCTGGCTGCTCGGATGTTCGGCCAGCGTCGGGTAGCCGGGTACGGGCGCTACGGGTGAAGAGAGGTGGGGCGAAGCCCCGAGACGCAAGCCGGTCGCACGCACGACCGGCTCGAGGCGGAGATCGAAGATCCCGGCGCGGCTCGCTACTCCTTGAGCGCCTCGCTGCCGCCGATGATCTCCATGAGCTCCTTGGTGATCGCCGCCTGACGCGCCTTGTTGTACTCGAGCGTCAGGTTGTCGATCACTTCCTTGGCGTTCTTGTTCGCGGCGTCCATCGCCGTGAGCTTCGCGCCGAGCTCGCTCGCCATCGACTCGTAGAGCGCGCGCAGGATCGAGATGTCCACGTACATCGGCACGAGCCGCTCCAGGAGCGCGCCCTTGTCCGGCTCGTAGAGGAACTCCGACGCCGCGGAGGGCGCGCCGTGGCCGGCCTCGTCCCCCTGCTCCTGCTCCTTCGCCGGGCCGCCGGCGGGCGGCAGGAGCCGCTCGACGACGACCGTCTGCGTGATGGCGCTCTTGAACTCGTTGTAGACGAGGTAGATCGCGTCGATCTCGCCCTTGTTGAACGGGGCGAGGAGCTTCGCGCCGACGGCCTGGGCCGTCTCGAGGTTGAGCTTGTCCCAGACCCCGGCCAGGTACTCGAGGATCGGCGCGCCGCGGCGGTTGAAGTAGTCCCGACCCTTGCGGCCGATGATCGCGAGCTGGACCTCCTGGCCCGCCTCCGTCCGGCTCTTCCACTCGCGCTCGGCGCGCTTGTTGATGTTGGTGTTGAAGGCGCCGCAAAGCCCGCGGTCGCTCGTGAGCACCACGAGCAGCACGCGCCGCTCCGGGCGGGTCACGAGCAGCGGGTGCAGCGCCCTCTCGCCGCCGGCGAGCGCGCCCGCCTCGCCCTCCGCCCCGATCCCCTCCGCCGCGAGCGCCTCGGCCGCGGGAGCCGCGTCGCGCGTGATCGCCGAGAGCACCTCCTGCACCTTCACGGCGTAGGGCCGCAGCTCGGTGATGCGCAGCTGCGCCTTGTTGAGCTTGGCGCCCGCGACCATCTTCATGGCGCGGGTGATCTTCTGCGTCGACTTGACGCTGGAGATCCGCTTGCGAATGGACTTGAGGCTGGGCACGGCTGCCTACTTTTCCTTTGCCTTCGAGGCGCTCTTCCCGCTCTTCGACTTGGCCTTCGGCGCCGGCGCCTCCTCCTCCTCGTCGCCCGCGCCGTCCTCGTCGGCCGCGGTCGAGGCGCCGCCCGCTTCCACCGCGAACCGCTTCTTGAAGGTGTCGATCGCCTTGTTCATCCGGGACTTGAGGTCGTCGTCGAGGACCTTCTTCTCGCGGATGTCCGTGAAGATCTGCGGGTGCTTCGCCTCGATGAACTTGTAGAGCTCTTCCTCGAAGCGCGAGAGCGAGCTCACCGGCAGGCTGTCGAGCAGGCCCTGCGTGCCGGCGTAGATGATGAGGATCTGCTTCTCGACCGCCAGCGGCACGTACTGGCCCTGCTTCAGGATCTCGGTGAGGCGCGCGCCGCGCTCGAGCTGCGCGCGGGTCTTCGCGTCCAGGTCCGAGGCGAACTGGGAGAACGCCGCCATGGCGCGGTACTGCGCGAGGTCGAGGCGGAGCGTGCCGGCGATCGACTTCATCGCCTTGATCTGCGCGTTGCCGCCGACCCGGCTGACCGAGATGCCGACGTTGATGGCCGGGCGGACGCCGGAGTAGAAGAGGTCGGCCTCGAGGAAGATCTGCCCGTCCGTGATGCTGATGACGTTCGTCGGGATGTACGCCGACACGTCACCCGCCTGCGTCTCGATGACCGGCAGCGCCGTGAGCGAGCCGCCCGACTTCGGATCGCGGACGATCTCGTAGTCGCTCGCCTTCGCCTTGTCCGAGAGCTGCTGCTCGAGCTTCTTGATCTCGTCCTTCTTCTCGTCCTTGCGCGCCTGCTCGAGCTTCTCGAAGAGGGCCCCGTCGATCGTCTTCCAGAGCGAGTCCTTCGCCGAGTGCATCCCGTGCGCCCCGACGTGCGCCTTGCCGTCGACGCCGCGGTACGAGGCGTCGCCGCCCTCGACCTTCGTCCCCTTCGACACGACGTAGAAGATGTCGGCCATCTTCGCGGCGCGCTCGAGGAGCCGGGAGTGGAGGTAGAAGACGTCGCCCGGGTACGCCTCGCGGCCCGGCGGGCGGCGGAGCAGGAGCGAGAGCTGGCGGTACGCGACCGCCTGCTTCGACAGATCGTCGTAGATGCACAGCGCGTGGCGCCCGCTGTCGCGGAAGAACTCGCCGATCGTCACGCCGGTGTACGGCGCGATGAACTGGAGCGGCGCGGTCTCGCTCGCCGTCGCGGCGACGATGATCGTGTACTCCAGCGCGCCGTGCGCATCGAGCTTGTCCACGACCTGGCGCACCGTCGACAGCTTCTGGCCGATCGCGACGTAGACGCAGATGACGCCCTTGCCCTTCTGGTTGATGATCGCGTCGACGGCGACGGCGGTCTTGCCCGTCTGCCGGTCGCCGATGATGAGCTCGCGCTGGCCGCGGCCGACCGGGATCATCGCGTCGATCGCCTTGATGCCGGTCTGCATCGGCTCGGTGACCGGCTGGCGCTGGATGATGCCGGGCGCCTTCACCTCGACGCGGCGGCGCTCCTTCGTCTCGAGCGGCCCCTTGCCGTCGATCGGCATGCCGAGCGCGTTCACGACGCGCCCGAGGGTCGCCTCGCCGACGGGCACCTCCATGATGCGCCCGGTCCGCTTGACGGCGTCGCCCTCCTTGATGGAGCTCGTGTCGCCGAAGATGGCGGCGCCCACGTTGTCCTGCTCGAGGTTCAGCACGAGCCCCATCAGGCTGCCGCCCTCCGAGCCGCTGAACTCGACGAGCTCGCCGGCCATCGCGCGGCTCAGGCCGTGCACGCGGGCGATGCCGTCGCCCACCGTGAGCACGGTGCCCGTCTCGGTGACCTGAGCGGCCTTGTCGATATTCTGGATTTGCTTCTTGATGATCTGGGAGATCTCTTCGGCGCGGAGCTGCATGCGGAGTCCTCTGTCGGGAGACGCTTGGGCTGCGGAGTCAACGTCGTCAAGGTCGAGGGGGCGCTGAGCGCCGGGCCACGACCCATCATGAAACAGGGGGGCTTGCTCGCGTCCCCTCAGGTCCTGAGCAGGTTGTCACGGAAGCTCGACAGCCGGGTCCGGAGGCTGCCGTCGATCACCTGATCGTCGATCTGGGTCACAACCCCCGCGATGAGCGAGGGATCCTGCCTGTGGGTGACCGAGATCTTCCTGCCGGTCGCCTTCTCGAGCTCGGCCCGGAGCCGGTCGAGGTAGCCGTCGGTCAGCGGGCCCGCGCTCGTCACCACGGCCCGGGCGACGTTCTGGTCCTGATCGACGAGGAGCGCGAGCTGCCGCGCGATCTCGGGCAGCGCCGCGAGCCGCCGGCGCCGCGCCAGCAGAAGCAGGGTGTTCTTCGTCACGTCCGAGAAGGCGGCGCGGCCGCCGATCTCGCGGAGCAGCTCCTCGCGCGAGGCCTCCGGGATGAGCGGGTTGTCGAGGACGAGGCGGAGCTCCTCGCTCGCCGAGTACATCGCGCTGGCGTCCCCGATCTCCCTGGCGAGGGCCGCGAGGGTCCCGGTCTCCTTGCCGATCTCGAAGATCGCGCGCCCGTAGCGTCGGGCGACGGACTCGTAGCTCATGTCGCTGCTCCGGTGGTCTGGGCTCCGCGGCGCGCGCCGGCGGAGACGGCCGCGGGGATGGCCTTCAGGTACTCTTCGTTGACCCGGTCGAGGTCCTGCTGGCCGATGCGCTGCCGGAGCAGCTCCTCGGCCGCGGCGACGGCGTTCTGCACCGCCTCCTGGAGGAGCATGGCGCGCGCCGCCTTGAGCTCCTGCTCGGCGCGGAACTCGGCGTCGCGCCGCATCCGGACGCGCCGCTGCTCCGCCTCGGCGAGCACGTGGGCCTTCTCGACCTCCGCCTGCGCCGCGTGCTCGGCCTTGAGCTCGGCGAGCGTCTCCTCGAGCCGCGTGAGCTTGTCCTCGTACTCCTCGAGCCGCTGCTCGGCCTCCTGCTTGAGGCGCGACGCGTTGTCCAGCTCCTGCGTGATCGTCTGCTTGCGCTTCTTGAGCGCCTCCGCGATGGGCTTCCTCCCGAAGCGGACGACGATGAGCGCGAGCAGCCCGAAGTTCAGGACCGACGCGAGGAACGGCGGCGGCTCGTTCTTCGGATCGCAGGGGTTCTGCTCGTTGTGGTAGCGCCAGAGCAGCGCGTTGATCCCGCCCTTCGCGGCCGCCTCGTTGTTCACGCCGATGAGGCCGTGCCACCAGTTGACGTGCGGCGGCGGATCCGTCGGGCCGTGCCCGGGGCAGTGCTCTTCCCCGTGGGACGCCGGCTCGGGCGCCGGCGGCGGCGTGGGGCGCGCGCGCTGCATGCCCGGCGGCCGGAGCCCGTGCCCCGGCGGGAGCTGGCGGCCGCCCGGCCCGAGCGGCCGGCCGGGCTGCGCGTCGCGCGGGCGCTGCGGCATCTGCGGCGAGCCCGGCTGCGCTTCGGCAGGCGACGGGATGGGCGGGTGCCCGGGGGGCAGCGCCGGGTCGGAGCCCGGCTGCGTCTGAGCCAGCGCCGTGCCGGCGGCGAGCGCCGCGGCAAGGCCGAGCGCGAGCGAGGAGCGGCGGAGCGGCTTTTTCACTGGCGCACCTCGCGGCCGAGCATGCTGGCGGCGATCTCCGCGGCGAGCGCGGGCTGGGCGGCGGAGAGCTCGCCGCGCATGCGGGCGACCTCGGCCGCGATCTTCGCCTTGCTGTCCTCGAGGATGCGCGCCGTCTCGGCCCGGGCCTCGGCCATGATCTGCGCCTCGATCTTCGCCGTCTCGGCGCGGAGCCGCTCTCGCTCGATCCCCGCCTCGCGCCGGACCTTCTCGATCTCGGCCTCGTAGCGGGTGAGCAGCTCGCCGGCGCGCTCGTCCATCTCGCGCGCTTCCCGCTTGGCGCCGTCGGTGCGCCGCTCGCGCTCCTCGAAGACGCGGAGCAGCGGATCGAACAGGAGCGGCTTGAGCACGACGACGAACGTCGAGAACAGGACGACCTGCGCCAGGAACGTCAGATCGAAGTCGACGGCGATGGGGCTGGCGCCGGACGCGAGGAGTGGGTGCATTGCGTTCGGGTTCACGGGTGCTTGTTCGGCGACGAGGGCGGCGCAGCGCGAGCCGCTCGCTGCCCCACGCCCCTCAGGGGGGCGATTTCGCGAGCCGGCACTAGCACGTGTCAGTCAAAGCTGGAAGGGTTCTCGCAGAGCGGACGAGCCCCTCTTTAAACATCACGTCTCCTGACGATGCGCCCGCGCTACAGGCTCGCGAGCGAGCGCATCATCTCGCCGAGGCCCGCCTCGAGATCGCCCTCGCTGGCGCGCGGCGAAGGCGCGCGCGCGCCGTCCTCGTCGCGGATGGCCTCGGCGGCGCGCGGATTGCGGAACCAGTCCTCGTCGAAGCGCTCGATCAGGCCGCGCCGATCGCGCGCGGCGAGGAGCGCCCCGGCGAGCCGGACCGCCGCGCCGGGATCGAGCGCCGGGACGACCCCGGCGAGCGCGCCCGGGATCGGCGCGCCGAGCGCGCGCGCGGTGGTCTCCTCGAAGCGGTCGCTCCGATCGCGCGAGGCCCGGAGCAGCACGTGCCCGTCTCCGTCCTGGCCGGCGCCGAACACGAGCGCCACGGTCGCGGCGTCGAGGCGCAGCGAGAGGAGGAGGCTGCGCGCGGTGGCGCGCGCCTGATCGAGCGCGCGGCCACGGCCGAGCCCGAGCGCGCGGGCGCAGAAGACGGGATCGGCGACGAGCCCGCCGAAGAGCGCGGCGCGGCGCGCCTGCCGGAGATCGAACGGCGCGCGGGAGAGCGCGAACGGCCCGCGCGCTCCACCACCACGCGCGAGCGCCGCGCCGAAGCGGGCGAGCGCGCGCGCGAACGACGCCGCGCCGAGCGGCCGCGGCAACGGTCCGAGATCGATCGCGATGCCCTCGGTCAGCTTCGTCGCGCGGAACAGCTCCTCGATCCATCGCGGGCCGAGCCGCGCTGGCCACCCCGACGCCGCGTCGCGGCCGACGGCGCGCCCGAGCGCGGCGTGCCAGGTCGGCTCGAGCTCGATCACCGACTCGGTCCGGCGCAGCAGCGCCTCCGCGGCGCCGATCGCCGCGCCGGGAGGGTCGCAGGGGATCTCGATCGCGCGGAGGCCCTCCTCCGCGAGCCGCCGCGCCGCCTCGTGCCTCCGCTCGACGAGGACGCGGGCGGCGTCGGCGACCGCGCCGGAGCCTCGGGCGAGCGCCTCGGCGAAGATCTGCCGTCCGGCGCTCGTCGGGTCGGCGAGCAGCCTGAGCCGCGCCTCGTGGGGCGACATCCGCGCCGGCTCGGGCAGATCGATCGTGACCAGCGGCGCGTGCCAGGCCGCGGCGAGCCTGACGCGGTCGGTCCAGATGACGCGCTCCAGCGTGAGCACGCAGACCCAGTCGGCGAGGGGGGCCGCGAGGCCGGTCGGGTCCGGCGCGGCGGGCGACGTCGGGCTCGCGAGCCCGAGCTCCGCGCCGAGGCCCGGGGTCTTGCCGGTGAGCTCGAGGTAGGTCGTCCGCGAGCTGACGCGCCGGAAGGGATCGAGCGGGTTCTCGAGCCTTGCCTTCGCCTCGGCGGCGCTCGGGCCGTCCTCGTCGGAGGCGGGAGGGGTCGGACCGCGCCGGGCGAGGTCGCCGTGGGCCGCGCGCCACGCGCGCTCCGCGCGGGCGACGTCCCGGTCGAGGCGGATCAGATCGATTTCCATGCCGCCTATCCGTGCACCGCGGGTGCCGTCCCGAGCCGCCCGGCGATCTCGCCTTCGGCGCGCGCGAGCTCGGCCAGCCGGCCTCGTGTGGCGCCCTCGTCGCCGGCGACCTCGACGGCGAGGTCGACGAGGGTCCGGTAGTGCCGGGCCTCCGACGCGAAGAGCTCCTCGTAGAGCGGCGCGAGCTCGTGCTCGCGCGCCGCGAGCCCGTCGGCGAGCAGCCTGAAGCGCTCGCAGGAGCGGGCCTCGATGATCGCGCCGACGAGCAGCCGATCGATGAGCGCGGCCTTCGCGTTGCGCGCGCAGCTGCTCGAGGCCGCCTTGCGCAGCTCGCTCGCGTAGACGTCGGTCTCCGGCTTGCCGAGCGCGAGGCCGCGCTGCTCGATCACGTCGAGCAGCGCGCGGAAGTGCCGGAGCTCCTCCTCGGCGAGGTCGACGAGCGCCCGCGCGAGGCGCGGGAGCGACGGCCAGCGCGCGGCGAGGGACAGGGCGTTCGACGCCGCCTTCATCTCGCAGTGCGCGTGATCGGTCAGGAGCGCCGGCAGATCGGCGAGCGCCACGTCAGCCCAGCGCGGGTCGGTCGGTAGGGTCAGGCACAGCACGCAGGGCCGACCTAGAGCAGGCGCGCCGCGGCGAGAAGGGGCTCGCTCCGGACCCGCCGCTCTAAAAGCTATCGGACGAGCCGCGGGTCAGCCCGCTCGACTCGAGGTGGTACGCGAGCCCGACCACGAACGTGGTGGGTCCTCCGCCGGCGAGCGCCCGCCGCACGGTGCCCTCGACCGCGAACTGGGTCCCCACATAGGCGAGGCCAAACGACAGCGCGTGCTGGTCGGCGCCCTGGTCGAAGCGGTAACCGGCGCGGAGCGGGAAGTGATCGGCGACGAGGTACTCGCCGCCGGCCATCAAGCGGAAGGTGGTGTCGCGGTAAGAGTTGAGGTCGGCGAGCCCGTCGACCTCGATCGAGAAGTCGGCGGTGCCGAACCCGATGCCGCCGCCGACCGTGGTGGGGAGCAGCCCGTGGTCCGGGTAGGTGAGGTTCTGTCCGACGACCGCGATGTGCAGGTTGTCGGTCGCCTTGACGGTGAGCGCGGCGTCGAACGTGAACTCGTCGACGAAGGAGTGCCGGCCGACGAGCTTCCCGTTCTCCCACTCGCGCAGCCCGCCCGAGACGGAGCTGTCGCCGAGGCCGCCCTCGATCAGGGTCCCGTCCTGCGTGATCTTGGCGTAGCGGCCGGTGAGCCCGACGAAGACGCGCTCGGTGAGGGGGTAGGCGATGCCTGCCCGTGCGTCGAGGTAGGAGCGCTTGATGCCGCCGTCGTCCATGCCGACGAAGCCACCTACGAAGGAGAGCGCCCCGGCGAGCTTGCCGGTGACCGAGTCGACGATGACGCCGCCGTAAGCATGCCGGCCGGCCTCGGGGCTCCCCTGGAAGAGCGCCTGGAGGTGGTAGACGCGGGTCTCCACCATGGCGGACGGGTTGAGGAAGACGGCCGACGTCCCGTTCCCGAGGGCGCGCAGCGCGCCCCCGAAGGCCGCGGCGCGGGGGGTCTCATTCTCCCCATAGGCGTAGGCGAGCTGGGGCGGCAGCTCGTCGGCCGCCGCCGGCCCTGCGGCCGACGCCATCAGGAGCGCGCCTGCCGCCGAGAGGGCCCCGGCCCGCCAGGCGACCGCCGCCCGGCGCGACGCCCCCTCCGGCCGCTGCGCCAGGAGTGCCCCCCTTGTCAACCGGATCCCTGACGACATCGCCTCGCCATACCGCACACCTGGACCCCGGGGGCAAATTCTCGGCTCCTGAAAACCGGCGAACCTCGGTCGCTCTGTGCTGGACGAACTCCGTCTTCCTCAGAAAGCTGGAAAACCCGCCGCGTCGAGGCTCTTGACGACGAGATGAGCGGGTTTTGCTCTGCAATCGTGAGCGCGTCGTAAAAATCACCGCCCCGCGTCGGGAGTTTTGGCGCCTCGTGTCCGGCAGCCAGAGCTCGGTCGACGCGAAGCCGGCTTCGCAGTGTGTCAGGGACTGAATTTATAACAATACTATCGGATACTTGAGCCAAGTTTCGCAGTTGGGGATAGACGCCCGGACTCACCCGGTGCTACCTCCGATTCGTCCTCGGGGCGGTTCCGTGCCGCACCGGGTCCTCCAAAGGGTGGCCTCGAAAGGGGCGCTGCGGGTTACCGAGCTCTATGAGGCGGTATGGGGGACGGCTGTGCCGATCTGTCTTTCAATGCGATGGACCTCGACGCGACGGCTGTACCCCCACCTCGATCGGCGTGCTCGGCTGCAGCCGGGCCGGGCCCAGGTACAGGAGGGCTGTACTGTTCACCCGCAGCTGGCGGGAGCATGCGGACGATTCCCCGAGGACGAAGCGGCCGTGGGCGGACTGTTGAAAAGTCGACACGCCCTTCGATTACATTCAGAATAACATAGAGATCTCCAGGAGTTAGAGGCGAGTCCTCGCTGTGAGACCTGTGGATAAGTTGGGGGCGACGGTTCTTTCGGTCGCCCCCGAAACCTATTTTCGTGGAGCGGACTTCAGAGCAGCG